>OW818684.1:0-4800000 GCA_942493135.1 uncultured Planctomycetaceae bacterium
ATCCCTTGGACGCCTTGCCAGGAACTGCACCATGCCAGCGCGACGAGAACCGACATTCCGCGGACTGACCGTGAAACAGCCCTGGCCCTGGCTGATCGCCCACGGGTACAAGCCGTTCGAGAATCGGAGCTGGTGGACCGACTATCGGGGTCCGCTGGTGATTGTCGCCGGCAAGGGAACGGATCCCGACGGATACGAAGTCGCCCGCCAGCTCGGGATTGAACTGCCGGACGAACTGCCGACGGGGATTGTCTGCGTCGTCGATCTGGTGTCGATCGAACCGCTGGCAGACGTCGGGGCCGATCCCTGGGCGACCGGTCCGTTCTGCTGGCGACTGGCCCGGCCGCGGCGTCTGGCATCACCGGTTTCTTATCGGGGGAACCAGCGCGCCTCATGCGTGTGCCATTAGCGGTCTTCGCCGGCGGCCCTCACACCGGAAGTCCGCGCCGAACTCCATTTCCGCTGCGGGCGCGAGCATCAGGGCCTCTCTGGACTTCGCGTGAAACGGCCCGGCAGCCGCCAGGCTGCGACGTAACTAACCGTCCGATCAACCATTCCGGCGGGCGCGCGAGACTGCTGAGCGTGAAACCCACCCGTCATGCCCTGCCCTCGGATTGCAGACCGGAAGGAAGGAAGTGAGTTTTGAGGTCGTTTGGTGCAGAAAATGCGATGGCGAAGCCCCCTCGGGGAGGCCCCCCTGGAGGGTAGGGACCCCAGCCCCGAGGGGGGCGGATCGCGACGACTTCACGCGACTTCCGACAAGTTCGCCTCCGTTCTCACAACCTGCTTCGCGGGCTTGAACGTGAACTTGTCCGCCCCCTTGTCCCAAGTCAGACCGACCAGCTCCAACTGTGCCAGCGTCAGTCGCCCGGCCTTGTACTCCAGCTTGGCCCGCGTCAGCGACAGCTCCAGCGCGATGTCAAAGAAGTCCGCCGCCGTGCGATGGTCCTTCGCACCCGGCTGACCGTCGACCGTGATCGACTCCAGCAGCTCATGCAGCCGCGGCCGCAGTGCGTGCTGGTCGATGAACTCCTCGGTCAGGTCATCCTTCGTGCGACCTTCCACCACCTTCACCCCTTCGGGCGTCTTCTTCCACGAGACCGTCCCGTGCGTGAACTCTCGCGAGCGTCCCTTCCCCTTCACCAGCTCGCTCTGGTGTTCGTTGCAGTAGGCTTCGATCGCCTGCGTCAGCACCGCCTGACGATCGGCGAAGCTGACGTCCCATTTCCCTTCGACCGCCAGCCGCATCAGTCCCTGATAGCGGGACTTGATCGCCTCCACCTGGCGATCGCACTCCGCCTGCAGCTCGGCCTGGCGGGTGTCGATCCAGGCCAGCTCGGCCATGGCGCTGCACAGATCGGCCTCGCTGGCGATCTTCGGTTCGAAGGCGAGCGTCTCGCCCGGCGGTCGCGTCTTGCTGCTCACGTTTGCGTTCCCTCGCAGATTGATTTCGCCCGAAATCAGTGCCGCCGTCCCGCCGGTCAGCGCTGCTGCCGCTGCCACTGCCGCCACGCCTTGGGCGTCATCTGCTGCGGGGACTGATAGCACTGCCCGCCGACGCAATAACTGGCGAACGGACCGGCCGGCGGCTTCGGAATCGTCAGCGGCGAGACGTCGTGCGATGCCGGTCGCCAGCTCGACAGACTGACCGGCGGACCGGTCACCGCGGCCGCCGGTCGCCAGGTCTGCAGACTGACGGGAGCCCGCAAGTCATCTGGACCCGGACTGACGTCGATCACACCCGATGGCCGCCAGCTCGCCACGCTCACCGGTTCCGCGGCCGTGGCCCACGTCGCCAGCGCCGCAGCGAACGCCACACACATCACCAGCCACACCACCAGCGACAGACCCACCCACAACGACTTCAACATGCTCGGCTCCTCTCTTTCACTGGGCTCTTGGCACTCGACACTCGCCTCATCGCGACGGTCGCAGCGGGCTGACGTCGAGCTTCGCCGGGAATCCGTCGAAGTCCGAATACGCCCAGGTGTCTCCTTGGGCGACGATGAAATCGATCTCTTTCTCTTCCACCCAGAAACCGCCCGGCGGCGAATCGTCGACCGGATCCGGATGGGCCTTCGGGCCCCAACTGTTCGTGATGTGGTAGTACCGCCGGCCGGGGACGCTGCCGTCGTAGCCGTCGACGCACATCTGATGCATCCAGCTGCCGCGACGCACCGCGACGATCCGCCCATCCCGGACTCGCATCGCGCGCTGTTCGACGTCCCCCAGTTGCTGGCGATCGTCACGCCGTGATCGTTGCAGACCGCGTTGCGGACGTCGTCCGACGACTGCAGCCGGGAGACTGTCTTGACCTTGTACTGGGCGGCGATCGCCTTGAACTGCTCGGGGGGACCGCGGCGGCCCCATTCGCGAGCGAGGTCGCCGCGGTAGTCGGGCAGGCCGGGCGTATCGAGCGGCAGGACGCCGTATTCCCGCGCCGCCTGAGCGATCGCCGCTCCGCTGCAGCCGTCTCCCCGGCCGAACTGTCCCTGAGCCACCCAGACGCGACCGGCCCCATACAGCCACATCGACGAAACTTCGCGGAACTCGGCGGGAGGTCCGCGAATGCCGCCGCCCGACTGCATCCGTTCGATCGCGTGTTTCGCGCCCCAGCTCGTACAGTCGCCGATCTCCTGGGGGACGTTCGGCGGGAGCTCACCGCCGATCAATGCCGCCTGCGTCTCCCACTGACAGACGCGGGCGTTGGCGTTGTCCTGCCAGACCGGTTCGCCGCTGTCGGGGTGAATGAGCTGAAACGCCGGTTGCGCGGCCGCCCAGGCCGCGGTGACCTGCAGCGACTCCACCCTGACCAGCCTTCCGGCCCATTGACGTCGGGCGGTGCGTCCTCGATCGGCAATCCCTCGATCACCGGCGGAGCAGCTTCGGGAGCCGGCTGGCCCCCGATCCGAATCGTGATCGTCACCCCGCCCGCAATCAGCAGGGCGGCCAGGATCAGCAGAAACCGTTTCATCCGGCGGGCTCCGTCCACGCTCTGAACAACCACGATCGACGCTCAACGCTCAACGAGCGGCTTCGAGGCCGCTCTGCAGCTCATCCACCAGGCCGCGGCAGTCGTCCACCGTCTTCAGCTGGCCCGCCTTGAACAGTTCCTCGACCTTGTCCGCCAGGGCGTTTCTGGCCGCGTCCCAGGCGGGCGAGACGCAACTGGCCAGCACGCCCCCCACGCCGACGACAATCGCCTGCGGGGACTTCAGCGTCCCGGCAGCAATCTGAGCCTTCACCGTCACGCAACCGTCGATCAGGCACTGCAGCTCTTTCGCCTTCGCCGCCGACTGCACCGCCCGGGCCGCGTCGCGCGTGGCCTTCAGGACGCCGAACTTCCCATCCGGCAGGACCGGCTCCGGGACCGGCGTCGGCGGCGCTGGTCCAGGAGTCGGCTGCGGAGCAGGGGTCGGGGCAGGCTGCGGGGCGGGATCGGGAGGCGTCGGTCCGGGGACCGGATCCGGGTCGGGATCGGCGATCGCCACAATCCACTCGGCGACGTCGCTGTCGTCCTGTTCGTCCCAGACCGTCAGCGTCAGCTTGTAGACTCCCTTGAACGAGGCGACTTCCGCCGCCTGCTCGGCCTTCAGCAGCCGGACCTGCTCGTACCGGTCGTTCTTGGGATCGATCTCCAGCCGGAAACCTTTCATCCCCGTCGAGCTGCCGAAGTCATACCGCAAGAATTCTCCGGGCACTGCGGTCCGAGGTCCCTTGATGACGGCCTTCGGACTGGCGCAGTGCCCGGAAATCGGCAGACACAGAAACGCGAACAGCAGCAGCGAACGGAGCAGAGTGCCCCCGCCAGGCCGCAGGGCGTTCGGATCGAAGGGGATGGTGTCGGGCGCCGCCGGCTGCGGAAGGTCT
Organism: uncultured Planctomycetaceae bacterium; assembly: GCA_942493135.1. Lineage (GTDB taxonomy): Bacteria > Planctomycetota > Planctomycetia > Planctomycetales > Planctomycetaceae > Planctellipticum. The sequence goes on from OW818684.1 coordinate 3,871, forward strand.
TTCGCGGCCGCCAGGAGCTGTTCGAGGAACTTTTCCGCCGCGGGCCCGCGGGCTTCCAGCTCTTTCAGCAGCGGCTGCAGTTTGGGGAGCAGGGCCAGGACGCCGGCCGCGACCGGGCTCGAACTGGCGATGCCGGCCCGCAGGGCGGCGATCGCCAGGGCGATCAGCACCGACTGCAGATCAAACGTGCCGGACTGACCCAGGAGCGGAGCGAGCAGCGGCCAGAGAGCGGCCAGGGCGGAGAGCAGATAGGTCTTTTTGCCCTGGAGCGCACTCCACAGGGCGGCGAGCTGTTGCATCGGTCGGACTCCTCGGGGATCGGACGTCGCGAAAGGGTTTTCGAGACGTTCCCCGAAGTGGGTCCGAGTTCGAGGCAGTTCCGGGAACTTCTGGGGTTCCCGTGCGGCTGGCCGGTCTCGATAATTCGTGGTCGCCGGTACCGCTCGCACCTCTCACGGGAACCACCAGAAGAGCCCCGAGGATCATCCTTGATCCGATGGGCCATCCCTGACCTCCGGGGCCGTCTTCAGCACGCGGCCAATTCGGTCAGGAACAATTCCCACGGGCAAGAGCAACATGGCAAAATCAGGACGACCACGGATCGGATCGCAATCCGAAGGCATTCGCCAGAAGCGGCTCGGCGTGAACATCGACGCCGCCGACTGGCAATTGCTGGATCGACACGCGGCGCAGACCCGCAGGACGCTGGCCGACGTCTGTCGTCAGCACCTGGAGCCGCTGCTGAAGCGGCTGAGACAGTCCGCCGGCTAACCCGGCGCCCATGAAACGCGAACGCCCGCCGGTCTGTGAAACCCGGCGGGCGTTCGTTTCTGCGCTCAACGGTAACAGAGAGTTACCGTTCGTCGCTGTCGTCCGGGGACGACGGCAGAGCGTCGAGGCGCCGCTGACGTTCAATCTCGGCCGCGGTCGCAACCTTCCAGCCGATCCCCAGCCTGTCCGCCGGGCCGATGGTCCCGACGTGTTCAAAGTGACCGTTTCGCAGGACAACGTAGAACGTGCCCCAGCGATTCGTCTCGACGTCGGCAATCTGACCGAGACTGGTGGAAAACCCGTCGTTGGCAATCACGACGGTTCCGATCGCCAGCAGCTTCTCATTGGAAGATGACATTGTGGGCTCCTCTGGCCGGGCGAGATGATCGGGGGGCCGTTTCCGGCCCCCCGTCGATCGCTGCCGGCTATTCGGCGTCTTCGGTGACCAGTTCGATGATCTCCCCTTCGACGTCGTCCCAGTCGTCGTCCCCCTTCCATTCGCTCTTCGCGTCGTCGAGCCACTTCCGGATCTGGGCGGCGAGTTCGAACTTCACGGCGGCCTGCTGCTGGCGGATCTGAATCTGCTCGACGGTCATTTCAAGGCTCCTGGCGGGGGTGAGTTGTTGTCGTCAACGCGGACAACTCTATCCCCGTCCCGGACCGCCTCAAGGGCGGGAAATGCCGTTTTCCAGCTGGAAACGCGCCGATTCCGGCTAACCTCAAGCCGAGCAATCGCCCGCGACTTTCCGTTTTTTTCCTGGGAACGATCGGCCGTCGTTCACGTTCGCGTCGCAGCCTCTTCCCTCAACGGTAACGAGAAGTTACCGTTGGGAAACGCGTCCACGCTGCCGCTCGCTGATTAACTATCAGCGCGCGGAGACGGAATTCCGGCGGGTCCGCGCGTTGATCGGTAGCTTGCGTGCGAACGAATCCGATTGGAGACCGCGTCGAGTGCCACGCAAGACTTGCTCAGCCACTTCACGTCGCGGATTTGTCCCATCTCATTGCTAGCCTTGAGATTGACAGTCGTCCCGGGGCGGGTATTCTCAACTCGGATCGTTCAGTAAATCACAAGTTGGGACGCGGACACTCAGCATCCCGCTTCCCGTTCCGTGTAATCACGTGACGACATCCATGCTGCCATGTTCAACACGGCATTCGCTATTCAACCTCGGAGATAATGCCTCATGGCAAAGACTGGATTTGTGGCCGCGATACTCTTGACCCTTCTCGGCATCATGATGCTGTCATTCGGTCTTCTCACACAGGCTCTACTTCCGAAGATCGGCTACATTATTTTCAGTATCCGGGGTGGTTCGTACTCTCCTCAGGGCTACGAACTTGGTCTTGCGATCTGGGCTCATCATGGAATTGCGTTAGCCTGCATCATCGTTGGAGGACTTCTCTGTCGGCGGCTGTACAAGGAACAATGATGCCAACAGCCATCCGGTCCCTGCAACAGTACACAGAGAACAAGAACTCTCGGCGTGACTTTCGGTCGCGCGGTTGTATGCTGCTCGGCCATTCGATCACGGAACAACGAGCCGCAACTTCATGGCAAACATCGAAAGTTGTTCGGCTTTCGCGGCGACAACAATGTAAACAACAGCCGATCGATGGTCGGTCGGCAAATGGATTGTCGATGGTTCATCGAACGGTCTAAGAATCCAACACAAAACAAAAGCCCGCCCAACGAGCGGTTCAAGCCGACCGCGCGGGGATCGTCCATCAGCGGGCGCTGGGGAAAGACTTGCGGGAACCCCGGCCGGCAAACGTGCGGCCGCCGCGCGCTGATAGGTAGTTACCGTTGGGCGAGAGTCGTCGGACGACATCGGCCAGGCGTTTCTCGGAAGTGGCCGGAACGAAACGAGGCGTCGGCAGAGGGCGGGGTTCCACGCTCGCCGTAAGTCGTTGTTCCACGTCCAGGAGGGCGAACGGTAACTATTCGTTACCGTTCACCGAATCACGGTCACCGCCAGCGCCTTTAAGCACGTCAGCCGACCTCATTACGGTCTAATTGCGACGCCCGCCACTCGGGCGGGCATCGCAATAATCGGGTCGACGACGCGAGGAAGCGAGGCCAGAGTGATCTATCGCCTAGGTTTGGGGCGGTGCCCAGCCCGGCTCAATCCTCTGCCCAAACGCAGTTCACGGTCCAGCCATCCTGAACTTTGCGAGGGCTGAGGTACACCCTGCAACCACCGACGACCATCCCGTTCTTGTCCCCACCTGCGTTGAACACGACGACCTCGATCCCGGCGTCGGGTGGAAAGAATTCGCCTGACGTCTCGTAATTCAGATCGAACTTGTCTAACCGGACTCCTATAGTCCTGATCCGGCTCAATTCTCTCTGCTCCTCACTCAACATCCGCCGGACAGCATACCCGGCTAGAGACGGGTAGTCGCACTTCGGCCACGCCGCGGACACGAGGATGATTTCCTTTTGTCCTGCTGTTCCATAGAACTCGCGAGTGCTCCCCAATTCCTTGGCCGTGACGACGAACCGGAGTATCGCATCCGCGACCAGCTCCTCGTCGGTCGGCGCGGGTTTGACCGCTGCCGTATCAGATGGCGCTGCTTCAGGCGTCCACGGAATTGTCCGGTCGCAGCCGCAGAAGAATCCAGCGACCAGTAATGGGATACTCTTCCACATCCTTGTGCCCTCGCTGGCCGAACTTCTCGGCCTCTAAACGTTCTGCCAGGGGAATACTTGGGTCTGTCCGTCAACGTCGAGGCGGAATCCAGGTTCAGAAAGTTCTCTCGCAACGGTAACGACTGGTTACCGTTGCGGGCGACGGCCAGCCGCCGCCCGCTGATTATCAATCACCATTGCGGCGGACGCCAGGATTCCCCGTCAATCTGGGAGGACCGGGCAATTTCGCAACGGTAACAAGCAATCACCGTCGTCGGCTACGGGATATTCCCTGGAGCGTGAACCTGGGCGGCCCGGCGGCTTCGCAGCGGTCACTGCTGCCTACCTCCATATGGCGGGCTCCGTTGGCGAGCTGACCGACTGGACTATAAGCAGTGGTCGGATGCAGTCCATCCACAATGCCGGTCCGTATGCCGCTCCTTCCCTTCGTCAACCGCTAACTTGTTAACGGTCGATCTTGACGGGGGGGCTCCGTAGTCGCTAATAACTTAGCGCACCAAGGACCTGTCCACCGAACGCCGGATTCCCGCCATGCCGAAGCCCGCTCCTCACTCCCGCCGGGAAAGCCAGATCATGGACATCATCTTCGCCCGAGGCGAAGCGACGGTGCGCCAGATTCAGGCGGAATTGCCCGACCCTCCGACCGACATGGCCGTCCGGCGGCTGCTGCAGATTCTTGAAGAAAAGGGGCATTTGCGTCGCCGCACGCAGGGCCGCGAAGTCGTCTATCTGCCGAAGCAGTCGAAGGCCCGCGCGGGAACCAACGCCCTGCAGCACGTGCTGAATGTGTTTTTTGGGGGCGCGATGGACGAAGCCCTCGCCTCGCACTTCGCCAGCAAAGAAGCGCTCACCGACGATCAGCTCCAGCGGATGCAGGAGCTGATCCAGCAGGCGAGGGACCGCGGACGCTGAGTCCCCGACGGCTTCTCGCGATCCGCATTGCCGGTCGGCATGGCGGCCGTTCTTTAACCACACGCAGGGATGTGTCATGGAATCTCTACTGGCCGATGCCGGGGCAAAGAGCACGCTGCTCCTCCTGGCGACCGCGATTACATGCTCGCTGCTGCGCAGCGCCTCCGCGTCGACTCGGCACTTCCTCTGGGTCGTCTCGCTGGCAATGCTGCTCGCGCTCCCGGCTCTGACAATGCTGCTGCCTCCGGCTTTCGTCTGGCAACTCCCCGCGGACACGTCGGCCCAAGTTCCCGCCGCTCCCGAATCGCAAGAACTCGCAACCGCGACCGAACAGTCCACGACTGTAAGATCCCAGAAGATGCGACCGCGTGCGCAGCTTCTTGTCGACGACGAGGGGGACTTGCTCCTCATGCCAGAAGCTTCTGCATTGATCGCCGAAGAGCCGACGGAACGTGTGGAACCAAACCGTGCCGCGCTTTCATCCGGATCGCTCCTCCTGACGGTGTGGGGCATCGGAGCGGGCCTGATGCTCCTTCCGCTCGCTGTCGGAACCTGGGCCGGTTTGCGACTCCGAAGGACGTTTCCAGCCGTCAGTGGCGGAATGCTGCACGATGCCCTGTCCGCGGCGGCCGGTGAGCTGGGGATGACGCCGCCGGTGCTGCACGTGAGTTCCGCCAACGCCATGCCGATGGTCTGGGGAGTCTTGCGCGGCCATCTGCTCCTGCCGGATTCCGCAAACGCCTGGGAAGCTGGTCGCCTGCAGGCGGTGCTGCTGCACGAACTGGCGCACCTGCGGCGGCGGGATCCGTTGAGCATGGTCGTGGGGCAACTGGCGCGGGCCGCCTACTGGTTCAATCCGCTGGCCTGGTGGGCCGTCAGCCAGCTGCGCATCGAACGCGAACGAGCCTGCGACGACTACGTCCTGCGACGCGACATGAAGCCGAGCGACTACGCCGCACTCCTGCTGGAGTTGACCGCAAATCTCCGTCCGTCCGGCGCCGCTTCGGTCGCACTCGCGATGGCGGACGCGACCCGGCTCGAAGGCCGGCTGCGTACGATTCTCGATCCGCACCAGAACCGCCGCGTCGTGACGGGGGGCACGGTCGCCGCCACCCTCCTGGCGGCCATTGCGGTCACGGTGTCGCTGTCGCTGGTGCGTGCGTCGGACGAACCGCCAGCGTCGCCGGCCCCGAGCCCGCCCGCACAGCCCGCCGCGACTGAGTCCGCATCCTTGCCACCGGTCGCTCCGGAAAGCCCGCCCGCCGGAACGACAGAGCCGGACCAGACCGAGGCTGCCATAACTCAGGAACACGTCATGGCACTGACGGCGTTGTCGCAGGACAAGTTTCGCGACATGCAGCCGGACGAGATCGCCGGGATCGTCTACGACGAGCAGTTCCAACCGGTCGCAGGCGTGCTCGTCGACGTCTGGACTTTCCAGGCCGGCAACGAAATTACGACCGATGCCAATGGTGCGTTCCGGTTGAAAGTCAGCGAGGACAGCCCCACCATCGAAATCCGCTACAGCAAACCGGGCTTCTCACCCCTGTACGTCGAGGAATGGCCGGCAGACGCGTTCGCCCTGATGCCACTCGACAAGAAGACCTGGATCGAAGGGACGGTGCGAGACTCGATCGGTCAACCGGTTGCCAGGGCAACGATCAAGGGCGTGCAAGGGGAAAAACATACGTTTCACGCCGTCATTCCGGGGCCGACCACGCTGGCCACCACAGATGCCGCCGGCAAGTACCGCATGTACGTCTTCCCGGACACGTACGACATACAGGTCAGCGTCCCCGGCGTCGGCGTTTCCCGGACCACCGGGCTCGAAGTGGTCCACGGGGAAGCGAAGACGCTGGACATCGCGCTGGAGTCGGCCGTGCGTTTTGAAGCCCGGGTCGTCGATGCCATCACGCGTCAGCCCGTGGAGAAGTTCGTGCTCTGGAAGTGCATGGATGCCGCCGTTCTGGGCGTCTCCGACGCGGACGGAAAAATCCAGATTGACGGCTTATTGCCAGGCGACCTGGAATTCGACGTCGGGCAGGGAGAACCGGTGTCCTGCGGTGAGAGCGAATGCTGCTGCAAGGGCGAAGCGTACGGTCACGGAAGTCTGGGCCGCTGGTGGTCGCCGGACGCCGTCCACGAGCACGAGCGGCGTAAGATCGAACGCAATGGCTGGCAACGCAATCTCGACAGTCTCACCTTCAAGTTGTCGGTCGGCATGCCGACGGTCACCATCGAAGTCGAGCGCGGGGTGACGTTCAGCGGCCACGTTTACGATCCCGACGGCAAGCCGGTCGAGGGGGCCACCGTTGCCCCCGTGCAAACCGGCTCCGGCAACTCGCTCACCGGCGACACCCGCTATAGCACCCGGACCGGCAAGGATGGCAGCTACCGCGTGGTGATGCCGGCTGGCAACGGGTTTCAATACAACCTGATGGCCCACGACGGCGACTACGCCGAGTGGCGCAACTGGGCGAATACCGTTTCCGATCCCCTTCCGACGAAACCGGGGCAGTCGTTCGACAACATTGACTTCAAACTCAGCCGCCCGGCCACGGTGCGTGGCCGGATGGTGATCGACGGCGATCGCATCGTCGGCGATCGCGAAGTCACCGCGCAGGCAGCCGATCTGCGCGAGAACCGCTATTACGATCCGACCGCGAAAGTGAAGGAAGATGGTTCGTTCGAGCTGAAGTTCCTCCGCCCAGGGCGGCAGCGGATTCAATTGAAACCGCGCGGAACCACCGTGGAAGTCGATCTGCTGGAGGGGCAGGTCCTGGAAGGGATCGAGTTGCACGGGGAACCCGATCCCCAGTCGATCACGACGCAAATGAAGAACCGGAAATTCAGGGTCTCGATTCTCGACAGCGCCGGCCAGCCGGCTTCCAGCCAGCAGATCCGTCTCAGCATGGTTCATCCATCGTCGCTGAACTTCTACGAACTATTCGGCGATCGAGACGGTCTGGCGGAGCGGCTGCGAACGTCGGGGAACTATCCCGCCACCAACGCGGACGGACACATCGATCTTCCAGGCGACTATCCTCTGTTCGGCGAGTATGACACGGAAGCCATGATTGTCGCCATTGATGCAGTCCAGCGAGAAGGAGCGATCGGCTTACTGCATGCCGATTTGAAATCTCCGGAGATCACGCTCCGCATGGCCCCCCTGCAGGAAGTCGACGTCTCCGTCTCGACTGAGGCTCTTCCACAGGCAGTTGAACAGATCTCGTTCCGACTGGATTCAATGCGTCGATCGGTCGTGTACCGCGATTCGGTGACGAGCCCGTTTGCTCTCCAGTTGCCTCCCGGCGACTTCGCCCTGAAGATCACCCACCCGCTCGCAATCCCGGAAACGGTGAAAATCACCCTGGAGTCCGGCGCTTCCCGCCCGGCGCTGACTGCTGAGGTCCGGCTGCGGCCTTCCCCCCTCGCTCAAATGCTGGGCCAGCCGGCCCCCGAACTGCGCGGCGTCGAGGAGTGGCGTTTCGGCAATGCCGTCCGAATGGCCGATCTGCGCGACCGCGTGGTCATCCTGGCGTTCTGGGATCGTTCGGATCACGGTTGGAATACTTCGATTCCGACACTCCGAAAGCTGCATGCCGCTTATCCGGAACAGGAGGTCGTGATCATTGGCGTCTTCAACCACTTCTGGCTCGACCAGCTCCCGCGGTCGGAACTCTGGGGCGGGCAGGATCTCCCCTTCCGCGTCGCCCTGGTCGACAGAAGTCGGACGGAATTTGAAGGAATCAAAAGCCCGATCCAGGGGCAGGTCATGGGGGACTACGGCGTCACCCGTTTTCCCACGACGCTGTTGATCGACAAACGGGGCAACGTCGCGTCGCTGCTGCATGCCGATGACTTCGAAGGGACAAAAACGAAGATCGATGCTCTTCTTCGCGATTAACCTGGAAGGACTGCGAAGTTGGGACGGGAAGCCTGCGACCATGTCCCGCGAACGGTAACTGGCCATCACCGCGACGACGGTCCCGGCAGCCCCAACAGCGTCGTCGACTGCCCCAGGTACCGCTGCTCCAACTGCGGCCGCAGCAGGTCGCCGACCGTACCATTCGTCGTCGGATCCACCACGTACGCCAGGAACTCGTCCTCGAACTGGGCAATCCCCGCGGCGACGGCTTCCAACTTCGCCTTGATCGCCAGCAGCAGCGCCCGCCAGCGCTGACGGCAGGCTTGCTCCCAGGCCTTCAGGGCCGCGTCCGCCGATCGCCGCGTCTTCCGGCGTTCCGTCTGGTGGAACTCCTTGTCGGCTTCGCTGGGGAGCGGCAGCGTGAACCGGACCATCCGGTCCCGGCAGACGAACTGGACCACCGCCAGGCCGGGCTTCGAGCCGTACAGGAACTCCGAGGCGCCGTACCGCTTCAGCACGGCTTCGATCTCCGCCTTGCTCCGGTCGACCGGGACCGACGTCGTTTCTGCGAACCTGGCCATTTCACGCTTTCCGTAAGTCGTTGTTTCACGTCATCCCCAACGGTAACCAGTGATCACCGTTGGGGACGATCGCCTTTGCTCGTTCGATTTCAGGCGGCCGCTGGCAGATCTTCCGCCGGCTGGATGTGTATGCGAGCTTGCTGCGGAAGTAGCAGAGCCAGCTTCCGGCGCGCGGCGAGTGCGTCTTCCCCGGGTGGAGTGATCATCAGACCCTCACGGAAGAAGAAAACCGTCGGCTGCCCGGCGCTACGCGAGACTACACCAAAAGGCGAAGGCCTTCTTTGTGGAGAAGTCGAACTGAAATCTGCCGCCATCGGCAACGATGGGCCAGTCACGGTTTAGTACAACGCTCTCGCGGTGTCCAGCAGCGGTGACTACGGCCGGCGTCGTCATCGTCGAAGTGACTCTGCTCACCGTCCTGCGAAACTGACGAAGCATCTCCAGGAGGTGCGTGCGGCTCGCCGCGAGTGTATGCGGAGGCGCTCCCTCGCGGTCATCGCTGCAACATTCAATCGCTGGCGCAGCGTTTGCAAACTGCCGGATTTCGAGCAGATTCTCACGTTCAATTCCGCGTGACGAAGACCGATGCGAGCGGCCGACGTCTTCACTGGCAATCTGCCAGCCAGTCGGCCGCACAGGTGACGAGCATCCCATTCCACTCCGAGGGAAAGACGCAGTGAAGCGAGACCGCTCTGATCGTGGCTCGCTCGCTGCCCAGCAGGACGATGTCGCCGGCCCGAGCCGTCAGGCAGGTCCGCTGCTGGTTTTCCAAGCGGGTTTGTCCCAACGGATCATCCTGCCATGCGATCAGGATCGGGTGGCTCTCGGGGTGAAGATGAAAGGCGACAGCGCGAATCACTCGGGGCGTCGAAGAAAAGTCGTGAATCATCGGCAACCGCTTCCATGCACAGGATCTCGGCGGTCGCGCTCGCCCAGAGCAACGGCCTCCGTTGATCGGGTTTCAGAAACGCGGTACGCGTCAGGGAGCGAGGCCACTCTCGCGTCACTCCCCGGTCCGGCAGACCGGAACGGTCCACCCCAGTTTGGGTTTGAACACCCGACGCCGGCATCGTTCGCGAAGGGACCACTCGCCTTGAATCTCGGCGCAGGCTTCACGAATCTCCTCAGGAGTCGGTTCCCAGACTGGATGGGAATCGCATCTTCGCGCCCGCCGATCGATCGGATCGGATTCATGAAGTTGCCGTATGACCACAATCAGCTGCAAATCCTCGGCGGAATGCTGCCGCGGATTGTGAGATGCTTCGCAGAGTGTCTCGACGGTCAACATGCTGATCCTCGGTCAAATACCGTGTCGGAGCGATGAAAGGTCATTCCGACGGGTGAAGTTGATGACACGGGAACAGGCGCCAAGGCGAACGATCACACGATGAACGCAGTTCCCGAGATTCGACTGCAGTCTCTCTTTGCACTGAGATACCGGACCCCGGCCGAAACGGCAGTGCTGGAATGAGAGGGACACTGCGGGGGGGTGGGATTTCGGCCGGGGTCAACGGCTTGCTTCGTCAGAGAAGTTTCTGCTTGCGGGCCGCTCAACAGTTTCCCGCGATCCAGTCGGCGGCGCAGGTGACGACCCGGTCGCACTGGCTCATTGGACTCACGCTGTAGAGCTCTACGGTCGCGACGGTTTCCCGATTGCCGTTCACGAGGATCGTGTCACCGGCCCTGGTGGTCAGCCAGGATTGCAGTGCATCGATCAAGCACACCCCGTAGGGCGTTACTCCCAGCCAGACGGCGACGGAACGGTATTCGTTTCCCTGCAGCTCAAACAACAGCGCGCTCACGGAACGCTCTGTGGTCAACACTGATTCGCTCATGAATTCCTCCCTGTCGCGGTTGAAGCCGTTCGCCAACCGGAACGCACCCGGTGCTGCAAGTTCGTGGATACCAACGAAAAAAGCCGACGCGGTGCGACCCTCTGGAAAAGGATCTCATCGCGTCGGCTTACACAGGAACGCGCCTTCCGGCATCAGCCGAACTGCACTTACCTTTGTCTTCCGAAACATCGTCGGGGCGGCTTACACTCCGACCTGACGACGCCCGCATCATAGCTGGGTCGACGGAAATTGCTACGAGGTAGTCGGAATTTCTTCACAGTTCGCGCGGAAGCGCGTTCGAGCCTGTGTTCTGCGGAAGGTGCGGCCGATCAGCGGGCTGCTTTTCGCCGAAAGCTGCCTCGTCTCACGCTCTGGATGGCCGTCGACGTCGCGATATCGCAGAACACCGGCAGACTCGATCGGTGTCGAAGTCCGCCTGGGAAGCAGCCGATCGTGTGTGTGTCTGACGGCTTCGGACCGGCACCGATGTCCGCGTGCTGCATAACCGTTTGGCGCCCAGGCTGTGACCGCCACTCCCGGCATGCGTCTCGAGGACCGTGTCGCGCGTTCGAGAAGAGATTCCGCTGGAGTCATCATGGAATCGGCCGGTGACAGGAATTGGGAGTGACGATGTCTTGACCTCTCAACATTTGCTGAACCGCATTGTTGCATAGAAATGATTTCGTCGATTTCCCGCTATTTTCGACTTTCGCCAAGAACAACTCTATTCATTGGAGCGATCAGGCGTAGGATCGGGACTGATCGGGTTGCTGAGAAGCTGTTCTGAGTGCGAACAGTTTCTGCCCGGTCTTATCGGATGACCAGCTAAGGGGTAGCCCGCTATTGCGGGAGACCCATTAACGAGTAAGCCGACGTGGCGGATTGCTTTCGAGCGTCCCGTCCCGTCGGCTTTTTTCGTTTCTGCGTCGCCGGATACGAAGACTCATCGAAACCGTCGGTTTCGAGTCAGATTCCAGTGTTTTCGTACGGAGAACTCAGAATGCAGAAGATGATCGCGACTTTACTTGTGGCCGCAGCGCTCAGCGCCGGCCGGCCGGCGGAGGCCGGATTGATTATGGGATCCGAGGCGTTCAGCCTCACGGGGGTGACCAACAACTACATACCTGCGGGCGCAAACCTTCTCAACATTACGTCCTTCAATTCCTTCACGCTGAAGACGAGTTCCGGAAACTGGACCAACGCGCTGACATCGGATCCGTTGGGAAACACCCATTCTCTTGGAGTCTCCGCACTGGATATCAGTACGTTGAACACATTCGCGTTCGGCGACTCCGTGTTCGGGACGTTTCAGGCGAATGCCGCGCAGCAGGCCAGCAGCACGAATCTCGGGCAACTGTCGCGGACATTCTTCTTTCTGGGGACGTTCTCCCCCGGGACGGCGTTTGTCGACATGTCCGGAGACCCGTTCATGGATTCGCCCGCCAGCTTCACGCTGACATTCAATCAGTCGGGCGGAGCGACATCAGAGATTTCAGGCTCGGCAACGCTCAACGCGCCGCCGAACTCGACTGGCTTTGTAACTCCGGAACCCACCACGCTGGCGATGTTCGGTTCCATGTGTGTCCCCCTGGCGCTGGGCTGGTATCGCCGCCGGTCGAACGTCGTCGCAAGCTGAGCAAACGGTCCGACGCCTGAGTTTCGCGGAAGAGCTGGCCCGCCCTTTCCTCGATTCCTGGTTGTCGGAGCACGCGCCGCGAGGCGGGACGCCGTCATGGCCCCTGCCTCGCGGTTTGCTGCGCAGCGACGGTTTGCGCATGTCCCGCAGGGCTTGTGAATCAACCCCGCCAGGACGCACGCCCCGATTGAGAGAGCCATGTCATGAGTACGACCCTGACTGCGCTGGATACCCGCAACCTCGGCCCTCTGGACCGCGATGCCGACGAACGATCGGACCGGCGGACCGTGCTGTCCTCCTACGACGGCTCGAACGTCGTCTCCCGTCTGCTCCGTATGGAGACATGGGGGCCGGCGCTGATGAATCTGGGATACTTCCCGTTTCGAGGTCCCTTGGCGGCGCTCAACGTCGTCGTCAATCTGGAAGGCGCTCAGCGCAAACTGGTCTTCAAGTCGGTCGATCTTCTGGGAGTGGAGCCCTGGCACCGCGTGCTGGACCTCGCCTGCGGACGGGGAAAGAGCTCCTTCATCATTCACTGCCTGCAACCCGCGGCGACGGTGGTCGGAGTGGATTTGCTGGACCGGAACATTCAAGTCGCGCAGGCTCTTTTCGATCATGCGCAGAATCTTTCGTATCAGACCGGCGACGCCGCCGACCTGGACTTTCCCGACGGTTCGTTTGACCGGCTGCTGTGTCTGGAAGCCGCGTTCCATTTTCCCGACCGCGCTCAGTTTCTGCGGGAGGCCTGCCGCGTGCTGCGCCCGGGCGGCCGGATGGTCGTCGTGGACTTCGCCTGGAAGACCGAGGCCCATCGCGCGCATCGTAATGATCCGGAAACCCACATCGTCCGCGACATCTGGCAATGGGAAGACTTTTTCTCAATCGCCGATTACGAGCGGGAAGCTGCCGCCGCGGGATTTCGGCTGATTTCGTCAAGGGACTGGAGCAGTCGCGTGTCGAATCCCATTCAGAAGGTCTTCCATTGTCTTTCCCGATTGGGAAACACTCGATGGGGACGACAGTTTCTTGAGTGGAGAAACCCGCTGTACCGGTCGCTTTCGACGGCGGACTGGAGATCGCTGGCCACCGCCGTCCGCGCCCACCAGCATGTCCGGAGCGTCTCCAGCTACATGGCCTTCGTGCTGGAAAAGCCGGATTCCCTCTCGTTTCGCCGACGCTGATGTCGAGTCACCGGATGGCACGCGGACATGTTCCGCAGCCGCACTTTTATTCGCGGATGCGATGCTCAGATGTCGCAGCCTTGGCAACTTCTGCGTTCAGTCACCGCCAATTTCCACAAAAACACGACGCGAGTCCAGCAATGCGAGCGGGCTTGGCGTCCGATCTCCGTGACTCGATCACGACATGCAATGTGAACTCTAAAGCAAGACGCCTGTTGCAGTTCCAGTGTCGTGTGGTATGATCATTCTTTGTCGATAGTCGCATTGAGATTGCAGAATCTCGCTTCGCTCAAGACATCGGATGACTGAATAAAGCGCAATCTGCCTGGTCCGTCTGCGACCGGTGCCGGGGGGCGAGTTAGTGAGTAAGCCGACGTGGCGGAATTCCTTCGGAGTTCCGCCACGTCGGCTTTTTTTGTGGTTCTACCAGCCTTTCAGTGTGACGGTTCGATGCTGCTGCCGACAGGTCGTATGCGACTCGTTGACGACGACGGCCTGGAGCGATCTGTCGATCCCATGACTGCGGCCCTCCGCACAACGAGAAAGTATTCTTCATGAAGAAGAAGCAGTCGACTCGCTCTGAAACGCCGGTAGAACCGACGGCGCCCGCGGTCGAGCCGGCAACTCAATCGCCCAAACGCGGCCCGGAGGCGAACTTTCCGATTGTCGGGATCGGCGCCTCTGCGGGAGGACTGGAGGCGTTTACGCAGTTGCTCAAGGCGCTGCCGCTGGACACGGGCATGGCATTTGTTCTGGTGCAGCATCTGGACCCGGACCACGACAGCGCGCTGACACAAATTCTGTCGCGTGCTACGTCGCTCCCGGTGAGCGATGTCGCGAACAAACAGTCGGTCGAGCCGAATCACGTCTACATCATTCCGCCCGACACAATTCTCAGCATCGCCGAAGGCGTTCTGAAACTTCTACCGCGACTGAAGAATCGTACGCCGCATCGACCGATTGATGTCTTCTTTGAATCGCTGGCGCTCGATCATGGCGAGCGGGCCATCGGCGTCGTGTTGTCGGGGACGGCGAGCGACGGCACGCTGGGACTTGAAGCGATCAAGGTCGAGGGCGGGATCACCTTTGCCCAGGACAGTTCGGCCAAGTACGACTCGATGCCCCGCAGCGCCGTGTCGGCGGGATGCGTGGACCTCGTCCTCTCGCCGGAAGAGATCGCGGCTGGAGATCGCGCGGATCGCGAAGCATCCGTATGTTTCCGGGCAACCGCTGACATTTTCCGATCGTGGGCCCAAAGATCTCGAAGAGGCAACCGCCGCGCACCAGGACAACGACTCGCCGGCCCCTTCCGGCAGCAATGGCTCAGCGCCACTCACTGGCGCCGCGGCATCGCATGTTCGCGGGGAAGAAGTGGCGGAGCCAATCGCCTCTGAGCGAGGAGAGGATGGTTACGCGAAGACGCTGTCGATTCTTCGGAGCCATTCGGGAGTCGACTTCTCGCTCTACAAGTCGAGTACCATCCAGCGCCGCATTACGCGACGGCTGGTGATCAATAAACAGAACACGCTGGAGGACTACGCGGCATTCCTCCGTGGCAACGTCAAGGAGCTGGATGCGCTGTGCTCCGACGTGCTCATCAGCGTGACGACTTTCTTCCGAAATCCCGAAGCATTCGAGGCCCTCCAGCGCCTGGTGCTGCCCGAACTTCTGCGACAGCCTGGCGACGACCCGGTCCGCGTCTGGGTGCCGGGATGCTCGACGGGTCAGGAGGCGTATTCCATCGCCATCGCGTTCATGGAAACGGCGGAGAAGTCGCCCCGCGGCCGCAATCTGCAGGTGTTTGCCACCGACCTCAACGAAGCGCTGCTGGACAAGGCGCGTGCCGGGCACTATCCCAGGAGTCTCTCGGACGAAATCAGTCCCGATCGACTGCGACGGTTCTTCGTTGAAGAGCAAGGCGGCTACCGCGTCACCAAGTCGCTGCGGGAGTTGGTGGTTTTCGCTCGGCAGAACCTCCTCGCCGACCCTCCCTTCTCGCGGATGGATCTTATCAGTTGTCGCAACGTGCTGATCTACCTCGGGCCGAGCTTGCAGAAGAAAGCGATTCCAACGTTTCACTACGCGCTCAAGCCCGGCGGATTCCTGTTCCTGGGCGCATCGGAATCCATTGGCGGCTTCGGCGAGCTGTTTGAGCCGGTGGACAAGAGATCCCGGATCTATTCGAAGAAATCCGCGCCGACCCCGGCCTTTCACATGCCGGCCAGTCGCGGGCACGGGGCGCGGACATTGCCTGGCCGCCGGGCAACTGCGCTTCCTGCCGCACAGCCGCAGGGGATGGGCGAATCTGGCGGCGAACTCAACGCACAGCGCGAGGCCGACCGCATCACTGTCCAGCAGTTCGCCCCCCCGGGTGTGCTCGTCGATGCCGAGCTGCAGGTTCTGCAGTTTCGCGGTTCCACCGGCGCGTTTCTGGAACCGCCCGTCGGCAGGGCCAGCTTCAATCTGCTGAAGATGGTGCGAGAGGGACTGATGCTGCCGCTCAGCGCTGCCTTCAAAGACGCAACAACCGAGAACAAGACCGCACGCCGGGAGAACGTCCGAGTCAAACAGAACGGCGAGACGCGCGCGGTAAACCTGGAAGTCATCCCGCTCAAGAACCTGCCCGAACCCTGCTTCCTGATCCTGTTTGAAGACGCCGAGACCGCAGTCCATGCGCCGGTGCGATCGCAGCCAGCGGGGCCGCCGCTCAGCAAAGAGGCGGAGGCCGGCCGGATCACAGAACTCGAAGCTGACCTCTCCGAGATGCGCGAGTATCTCCTGGCCATCCAGGAACAGCACGAGGCGACTAACGAGGAGCTCCAGGCGGCCAGTGAGGAAGTCCAGTCGGCCAATGAAGAGCTGCAGAGCATCAATGAGGAACTGGAGACCTCCAAGGAGGAGCTGGAATCGGCCAACGAAGAACTGACGACCGTCAACGAGGAGATGGCGCATCGGAACACCGAGCTCACCGGTCTCAACAATGACCTCGTCAATTTTCAGAATTCGACGAGGCTCATCGTCCTGCTGCTCGCGCGCGATCTCACCATCCGCCGCTTCAGCCCGCAGGCGGAGAAACAGTTCGAACTGCGGGCCACCGATGTGGGTCGGCCGGTCAGCCACATCCGGCACAACCTCGTGCTCGCCGACGACGCGAAGACCCCGCTCGACTTGGAAGCGGTGTGCGTCGAAGTCATTGCCTCGGTGAGCGAGAAGGAATGCGAGGTCCTGGACAGCGCCGGGCACTGGCATTCGCTGCGGGCCCGCCCCTACATGACGGTTGACGAGAACGTGGACGGCGCCGTGCTGCTGCTGCTGGAAGTCGACCAGCTCAAGCAAAGCGAACTGGCCATCGCTGCAGCGCGCGATTACGCGGTGAGCATTGTCGAGACCATCCGCGAGCCGCTGGTCGTGCTGGACGCCAGCCTGCGCGTCGAAAGTGCCAATCGTTCGTTCTACCGGGCATTCCAGGTCGATCCTGCGCAGACCGTCGGCACGTTCATCTACGATCTCGGCAACCATCAGTGGGACATTCCGCGTCTGCGCACTTTGCTGGAAGAAGTCCTGCCGCAGAGTAAAACCGTCGAAGACTTCGAGGTCGAACACGATTTCGAGCCAATGGGCCGCCGCATCATGCGACTCAACGCGCGGACCATTCTGAACCGGCAGCATAAGACCGAGCGGATTCTGTTGTCGATTGAAGACATCACCGACCGAAGGCGGGCCGAACTGGCGGTGCAGGCGAGCAATTCCCGCTTTGAAGCCGTCTTTGACACCTCTCCGGTCGGCATGTACCTCGTGGATGAGTCCTTTCACATACGAATGGTGAGCCAGCAGGCTCGCCCGATCTTCGGCGACATCGGCGAACTGATCGGCAGAGATTTCGTCGAAGTCATCCACATCCTGTGGCCTCCCCAATGCGCCGACGACATCGTCCGTCGTTTCCAGCACACTCTCGAAACCGGCAAACCGTACACCATCGGCGGGTTCTCCGAAGTGCGCCTCGACCGCAGGGTGCGGGAATACTACGACTGGCAGGTCCATCGCATCGCCTTGCCCGATGGCGAGTACGGCATGATCTGCTATTTCGTCGACATTTCGGGACGCGTGCTCGCCGAAGAAAAGCTCCACGCCTCCGAAACGCTGTACCGCCGGCTCTTTGAGACGGCGAAGGACGGCGTCCTGATCCTCGACGCCGATTCCGGTCGAATCCTGGAATCCAACCCGTTCATGACCGAACTGTCCGGCTATCCGACGACCGAATTCATCGGTAAGGAACTGTGGGAGATCGGTCTGTTTCGCGACAAAGCCGCCAACGAAGCCGCTTTTCGGGAGCTGCAGCATCAGGGCTACGTCCGCTACGACCACTTGCCGCTCAAGTCCAGGAGCAGTGAGCCGGTTGAAGTCGAGTTCGTCAGCAACATCTACCAGTGGGATCATCGGCGCGTTGCGCAGTGCAATATCCGGGATATCAGCGACCGCAGTCGTCTGGAGAAACAGACGCGCAAGCAGGCGGCCGAGTTGTCGGACCTGCACCGTCGCAAGGACGAGTTTCTGGCAATGCTCAGTCACGAGCTCCGCAGTCCGCTTGCTCCGATCGCCAACGCCGTCGAGCTGCTGGGCCTCCAGCAAGGTACCGAGACGCTGATTCAGCAGCAGGCCCGCAGCATCATCGAGCGCCAGATGAGACAACTGCAGCGACTCGTCGATGATCTGCTCGAAGTCTCCCGCATTACCACGGGCCGGGTTCAGTTGCGCCGGGAACGGGTCGTCGTGAGCCGCATCGTCGAAGGCGCGGTCGAGACCGTTCGCCCGCTGATCGAACAGCGCTTCCACGAGCTCACCGTGTCAGTGCCACCCGATCCGATCTGGCTGCACGCCGACGTCGCGCGGCTGGAACAGGTGCTGGCCAACCTGCTCACCAACGCCGCGAAGTACACGAGCGAAGGTGGGCACATCTGGGTCACGGTTCAACAGGAGGCGGACGAGTGCGTCCTGCGCGTGCGGGATACGGGCGCCGGCATCTCTCCGGAGCTGCTTCCGCACATCTTCGACCTCTTCACGCAGGCGGAACGCTCCCTGGATCGCTCGCAAGGGGGACTTGGCATTGGACTGGCCCTGGTCCAGCGGCTCGCCAACCTGCATGGAGGAACGGTCGCGGCTGAAAGCGAACTGGGCCAGGGCAGCGAGTTCACCGTCCGCCTGCCGATTGCGCCGCATGAAGCGTCGCAGCCGGCGCTGCCAACTTCGGAACACGCTGAAGCGGCTTCGCGCCCGCTGCGGGTGCTGGTGGTCGATGACAACGTGGATACCGTGCTGAGTTTCACAATGCTGCTCCGCGCCTCGGGGCATGATGTGCGGTCGGCGTACGACGGGCTGACGGCGGTGCAGGCGGCCCTGGACTACCAACCCGACGTGGTGCTGCTGGACATCGGCCTGCCGGTCCTGAATGGTTACGAGGTCGCGAAACGCATCCGGCGCGAGAGCACTCTCCGGAACGTCGTGCTCATCGCCTTGACCGGCTATGGGCAGGAGACAGACCGTCAGGCGGCTCTCCAGTCGGGATTCAATCACCATCTGGTCAAGCCGGCCCGTCTGGAGCAGTTGCAGAAAATCCTGATCACCGTCGCGGAGCAGGTCACTTGAATCCGTCCGGAACAGACGGAACGATGCCCGCGAAGAAGAAGGAAGACAGTGCCGACGACTCACAACCCGCTGCGAATTCTGATCGTGGACGATAACCGGGACGGCGCGGACTCTCTGGGTTTGCTCGTGGAAGCGCTCGGCAACGAGGCCCACGTGACCTACGGCGGAACGCAGGCGCTCGACGTGGCATCCACCTTTCGCCCCGATTTGATCCTCGTCGACCTGCTCATGCCGGATATGAACGGGTGCGAGCTGGCCATTCAACTGCGCCAGATGCCAGGCTTCGCCCACATTCGGATGGTCGCGGTCACCGGTTTGAAGGACGAAGGGCACAAGACGCTGGCCCTGAAGTCCGGGTTCGATGCCTTGGTCGTCAAGCCCGCGACACTGGAAGACATCAAATCCGCTCTGGCCAGCGTTATTCCGGTAGCGAAGCCCCGGAGTCGTTCGCCGAAACGAGCGAGAGCGAGTCCGAGCCTTGGAACGGAGCATCGTCTGCCGATGGACGAGGCGCGACGCATCCGGAGCGCGCGACCCTCCAAAACTCTGACTCAAGCAGAAAGCGAAGCGGCCATCTGCGACGGAGTCATTCGCTTTCAGGAGGAGTATCTGGGATGGCGTTCAGAGCAGACGCATATCCACATTATTAAAGACTTTGTGCTGGTCCGCATTCGCGGCGCTTTGACGCTCGCCGAGCGACAACTCTGTAACTCGTCGCCCGCAGGAAAAGGCCGTGGCCTCATCAAGCAGACGCGGAAACACCTACTGGAGCTGGCGCGTCCGATGCTGGCGTCGCTCATCCACGAAGTCACAGGCGCGAAAGTCGCGAGCATGCACCACGACATCAGCACCGTCACCGGCGAAGAAGTGGTTCTCTTTTCCCTCGCCGAAACACCGCGGTTCGGGTAATCGGGACGATTCGGCGCATGTCAGATCGAGCGGATTCCCGCCGGGGCAGCGCGTCTTCAGACGCAGACGTGCCGCCGAAGTCGGATTACGCCGTCCGGCGGGTTGCCGTCCTCAGAACTGCGATTCGGCGAACGGATTCTTGAGCAGAGTTTCTCAATGTGCAAGGATTCCGACTATCAATTCTGAGTGCCCGGGGTATCATAGAGACGTCGCTGGACCGGTTGTTTGATCAGCCGTCTCGCAGACACATCGGATGACTAGAGAAATCGCAATCCGGCAGACTCCGGAAGGCGCGTTCATCAGTAAGCCGACGCGGCGAAGTCCTTTTCGAAGGGCCTCGCCACGTCGGCTTTTTTCGTTGGCCGTCGGGAATTCTCAGCATGGCGAACTTCCTTGTTGTCTCGGAAGACGTTTCGAAGCCACGCATGGCGTCTCCTTGGCGATTTGCTCCAGGTGCTCCAACGGGCGGGCAGCGTTCCCGCCAGCCGCGGAAGGGGCGGTTCCTGCCTGGGAACTCGAACGTCGGCCGAGGCGTCATGATTCCCGTCCGGCTCCGGAGTAGAGCTGCCTCAACACCTGTTAGCGGCGCGCGTGCCCGTGACCTGCCGAGCAATCTGGATGTCGCATCTGGATGGCAATGGAGTGTGGACACGCTTGTCAGCCGCCCACACCTCGCTGAGTTCAGTTTTCAGATTCAAGTCGGGCATTCAAGGCAAGGAGGTTGGTGATGCTGGTTCTGACGAGAAAGCTGCGGGAATCGGTGATCGTCGGCGGAGGAGCCTCGGCTCATCGCGAGCTGACTGTCACCGTCCTGGAGATTCACGGCGATCGCGTGCGGCTCGGCATCGAAGCGCACAACGACGTCAAAGTGCATCGCTGGGAAGTCTGGGAACGCATCCGCCAGGCCGCGGTTCAGGTTCCGGTTCCCGTTCCGAACGGTGTAATTCTCCGGTCCGTGACGAAAGCCTCCTTCATCCCGGACCTGAACGGGCTCGATCGGGTGGTCGATCGCGCTGCGGCTCAGGACCTGCGAGGGGCCGTGGCGACCGACGTCTGAAATATCCCCGCGCGATTTTTCGCGCGACACGCTTCGATGCCCCGCTTCACGGCTGGCGGATTCGTTCCCCGCCGGGACGTGCACGTTCATCGTTCCCATTTTCGTTTCGCGTTTCGCTCAAGGAGGTTTCTCCATGTCTCGCGCACTGATGTCTGTGTTTGCTGGAATCGTCGCCGCCGTCAGCCTTTCGTTCGCCGCCAGCGACGTCGAGGCCCGCTGCGGTCAGCGCTACGGCCGCGCCAATTGCGGCCAGCCGATGAATGTCTGCGGCGGTGCTCTGTACGGCTCGTGCGGTTATCGCCAGAACCAGTCCTGCGGCAATCGGCAGGTCCGGGCCTGTGGAGCGCAATACCGCTCCTGCGGTTACCGCCAGACCGGCTGCTACGGTCGTCAACAGTCCGGGTGTGCCGGTTATCAGCAGGCCGTGAGTTGCGCACCGGTCGCGAACTACGCCACGCGAGCGAACTGCAGCGCTCCAGTCGCGGCAACGTACTGCGTCCCGCAGGCCGCGAGTTGCGCCGCACCCGCTTATTACGCTCCGGCGCCAGACAGCTATGACGCTCCTCAGCCCCCCACTGCGAACGCTCCAGCTCCCGCGCCGGCAATCTGAAGACGTTCAAGGCGGCAACGGGACGTTCAACGTCAAACTGCTGGGTGCTCCCGACGACGACAAGGGTCTGGATTTCCGCAAGTAAGGATCGGGACGCTCTGCGTCCGGAAGGAACCCTTTGAAATGTCTAGGACCGGTCTGTTGTTTCTGGTTGCGGCTCTGATTGCGGCCGTCTTCGGCTTCGGCGCGGATGCGCCGCCCCTCTGGACCTGGGAGAAGGGCTTGTCCCTGCTCTTCCTGGTCCTGGCGGCGGCCTCCTTCGTCGGCAGCACGCTGAGGAAGCCTTCTCTGTTCTGGGAAGTGCTCAAAGAGCTCCGCGGCAGACATTCTCGGACATTGCTCCTGAATCCGATCCACGAAAGAAAATGCGATGATCGAAACAACGCACGTCGCTCATGATCACAAGGACGTCACGCGGGAAGACCTGGTGGCGCTGCTCAACGAAGACCTCGCCGGCGAGTACCAGGCGATCATCTCGTACGTGATCTACTCGCAGGTGCTCCGCGGCCCGCAGTACATGACGATCGCCGCCGAACTGGAGAAGCACGCCGCCGAGGAACTCGCGCATGCCCTGATCATCGCCGGTCAGATCGACTACCTGGGAGGGGAGCCGCTGGCGGTTCCGAAGGCTGTCCGGACTTCGGCAATCGCCGAGGAGATGCTGCGGTTCGATCTGGAGGCCGAAACCGAAACGATCGTCCGCTATCGCCAGCGCGTCCGGCAGTGCGAAGCGCTGGAGGAGTACGCCCTCGCCGAACAGATCCGGGAGATCCTCGTGCAGGAACAGGACCACCTGGTGGCCCTCGCGACGGCGTTGGGGATCGAGACTCCCGATCCGTCCCGATCCGATGCTGCTTAAGGCCCCGCTCGCGGGTTTACTCAGACGTCGCCAGGTCAGCAGGAAACACAAGAGTTACGAAATCGGGCCGGTCAACATCACCATCGCTTCGACAAGGAACACAACATGCTGGTTTTGATCGCGGATTCCGACCAGGCCTTTCGCGAAGCCCTGCGGTACCACCTGTGGGACTGCGGTCACGAAGTGGATCTTGCGGCGGACGGACGGGAGTGCCTCCGGGTTCTGCGCGAGTTCGAGCCCGCCGTGCTGGTGGTCGATCGCGAGCTGCCATCGGGCGGGTGTGAGGGCGTCCTGGCCGCAATTCAGTCCGACCTCCAGATGGCTGACATCGCGGTCATCATTATCGGAAACGAGCTCCGCGAACAGCCTCCCGAGCTGAAGAACTCGAACACCGTGGCGTGGATTTCGAAGTCTTCGCAACGCGGTGCAGCGCTGGAGCAGATCTCGGCGGCCATCGCCGCCGAGCGATTTGTCGACGTCACTTACGACGACAACTGAAGGTCGCAACGGACGGCGCTCGGCCCCCGTCAAACGAATTCAAACGCATCCAGTCCGGACAGAACCTCCTCTTTCAGAAAGACCGAATCATGGCGAATGCAACGATCGCGCCCGGCGTCAGTCGTGAAGAATGGACTCAGGCGGGCGGCAAGGCGGGAGACGCCGCGGCCGCGGCCGGCGAAATGGCCAGTCACGCCGCCAGTGCGGTTGGAGCGATGGCCAGGCAGGCCGTCACCGGCATCGGCAAGCAGGCCGACGACCTGACCGCCCGGGCCGGCAGCGAGATCGGGCATCTTGGAGACCTGCTCAGCGAGAATACTCCGCACGACGGCATGCTCGGAACGGCCTCGCAGGCCGTGGCGCACTCCGTTCAGCGCGGGGGTCAATACCTGGAAGAGGCCAAGCTCTCGGGGACCTCGGCCATGATCACCGAACTGGTTCGGCAGCATCCCGTCGCCGCGATCTTTGCCGGATTCGCGGCGGGATTCCTCGTAAGCCGCGCGCTGAGGGACTGAGCATGGCCGACGAAGCTCCTGCAACAACGGTCGAAGGCCCGGTGGCCGGCGAAGCCGACTTGGAGTCGCTGGTGGCCGGCATCATCGACGATTTCCGGGCGCTGGTCGTCCAGCAGGTCCGGCTCATTCGGCAGGAAATCGCCGCCAACCTGCGGCTGCGGCAGTCGGCGACTGCAGTCGTCGCCGTCGGCGTCGGGCTGGGGCTTCTTGCCGCCGGACTGCTCTGCCTGAGCCTCGTTCATGGACTGCACTGGCTGACGTGTCCCGCCGGGACTGATCCTGCGTGGCTCCCGCTGGGAGCCTGTTACGCCATCGTCGGCGCGGTGCTGTCGGTGTTGAGCGTAGCACTGATTTGTCTGGGACGGATGCGGCTGCGGTCCTTTCCAGGTTGGAATCATGTGGCCGACGAACTCATTCAGGAGACCGCGTTGTGGACGACGACCTCGCAACCATCCGCAGCCAGATGAATCAGACTCGCACCGATCTTTCGGAGAAACTCGAGACTCTCGAGAGCCGGGTGTCGGACGGCATGCAGTCGACCGGAGCGGTCGTCACCGAGACGATGACCAGCGTCCGCGACGCAGTGCAGTCGGTCAGCCAGACGCTGGATCTTCGGAGGCAGGTGCAGCAGCACCCGTGGCTCGCCGTCGGGGCGTCTTTCGCCCTGGGCTGTCTTGTGGCGCGGCTATCGTCGTCAAAGGCAAGACGGACCGTCGTCGAAGTCGATCGACCGACCGGCGCATCGCCCCGAGACCGGTTCCCGACGAGCGCCGGCTTGTTCGGTTCGCTTGCCGACGTGCTCCGGGACGCGGTCGCCGTCGCACTGCCATTGGCGCTGAATCGCGCCTTTCCGCAGTCGCCGGTTCCGGCAGCGTCAACCGAAGCAACCGCACCGGAAGCGGCGAACATCCCACTGACCGCGCAAACCCTACCCGGCCCAGGCCGGCCGTTGAATCGTCAGTTCGGAACGGCACGTTCGCTCTAAAGAAGGATTGATCATGAACTGGGAACAGATTTCCGGCCGCTGGAAACAATGGACCGGTAAAGCCAAGCAGAAGTGGGGCAAACTCACCGATGACGACCTGACTGTGATCTCCGGTAAGCGTGATGAGCTGGCCGGGCTCCTCCAGGAACGCTACGGCTACGCCAAAGAGCAGGCGGAGAAAGAGATCGACGAGTTCGTTCGCGAGCTGAAGCTCTGAACCGGGTGCGATCACCAGCAACGACACACGGAGCCCTGCCGCGCCCGCAATGTGCGGACGAGGCCGGCGCCCCGAGGCACACAAAGAAGGCGGTTCACAATGATGAAGACAACTTTCGCAACCCTGGCGGCGATCGCACTGACGGCCCTCGCGGGCTGCACGCAAGGGACACCGGGCGGGCCGGGCTCCACCGGCAAGGCTCCGGCCTATGGACAGACCGAAGACACGTTCAATCTGACGGTCCCGATGCTCTCGTCCTCGCTCCAGCAGGGAGCGCAGGCGGACGCGACGGTCGGCATCAAGCGGGCCAAGAACTTCGACGAAGACGTGACGCTGAAGTTTTCGGACGTTCCCAAAGGGGTGACGATCGAGCCCGGCAATCCCGCCATCAAACACGGCGAAACCGACGCGAAGATCGTCTTCAAGGCCGGCGACGAAGCACCGCTGGGCGACTTCCAGATCAAGGTGACGGGGCATCCCACCAAAGGAGGCGATGCCACGGTCGAGTTCAAGCTCACCATCGCCGCCAAAGACACATTCACGCTCAGTACGCCCCGCCTGTCGACCTCCGTCAAACAGGGAGCCACACAAACGGTCTCGATCGGCATCTCGCGCGACAGGACGTTCGACCAGGACGTCGCCCTCAAGTTCGGCGAACTGCCGACCGGCGTAACGCTGGAGCCGGCCGCCCCGGTGATCAAAGCCGGCGCCGCCGAAACGCAGGTCACTCTGACGGCCGCGGACGACGCGGCGCTGGGCGACTTCACCATCAAACTGACCGGCCACCCCACGGAGGGCGCCGACGCGGCCAGTGAGCTGAAGCTGACCGTCGCCGCGAAGGAATAGTCGGGCAGGTGTGGCGGACTGGTGGAAATCAATCCGCGGCTGGCCGTCGCAGAAGGTCTGTGCCGGCTGACGCGAGAAGCTGCGAAAGGAAATGAAATGCTGCGAACATTCTGTCTGATGGCGGCTGTGCTGACCGTCGCCGTAACGGCCTCCGTCGCAAACGTGGCTTGCGCCCAGGAAGAGCACGCCAAACACTTCACGAAGTGCGCCAAAGTCTGCGCGGACTGCCAGCTTCAGTGCGATTCGTGCTTCAAGCACTGCCTGACACTCCTGGCGGACGGCAAGAAGGAACACGCCGGAACGGCTCAGCTCTGCATCGACTGCGCCGAGTGCTGCAAGTCGTGCGCGACACTCTGCGCCCGGCAGAGCCCCCTCGCCCGGCACATGCAGGATTGCTGCGCAAAATGTTGCGACGAATGCGCCGCAGCCTGCGAGAAGTTCCCGGACGACAAGCATATGAAGGACTGCGCGAAGACGTGCCGCGAATGTGCCAAGGAATGTCGCGAGATGCTGAAGCACGTCAACAAATAGTCAGACTTGGATCTGCGGTGGCCGTCGTCGGGAGCGGGCCCGAGTCTCTGGAACAGTGTCTTCAGCCCGTTCGCGGCGACATGGGTCGCGGCAGTCTCCCTGTTTGCTTCACGGGATTCGTCAATCCATCCGACGCACGAGTAACTCGATACGCGGATGCAATCTCACAAGGAATCCGTTCATGAACTCGCAGTACGTATTGAAGGGCTGCCTGGTCGCCGCAGTGGTGACAGTTGGCACACCGTTCAACTGGGACAGTCGCGTTGCAGCGCAACAGACTTCGGCCGGCGCCGTGAAGGGGGTGGAAGTCCTCACAAGAGGTCCCGTTCACGAGGCGTTTGCCGAAACCGTCACATTCGATCCGCAGCCGGGCATCGTGGTGCCGAAAGCGCCGCCGGACGCCATTGAGGAATTGCCGCCCGATCAGAAACCGGAAGGGGAGAACGTAGCGTGGATCCCCGGCTACTGGGCCTGGGACGACGAGCGGGAGGACTTCCTGTGGGTCAGCGGCATCTGGCGCGCCCTTCCTCCGGGCCGCCAATGGGTGCCCGGTTACTGGGGTCAGTCCGGCCGGGAGTTTCAATGGACTTCCGGGTATTGGGCCGATGCCAAATCGGGCGAGAATGTCTATCTGCCGGAGCCGCCGGCCTCCGTCGAAGCGGGTCCGAACGTCGCCGCCCCCTCGGCCGATCAGATCTGGATCCCGGGAAGCTGGGTTTGGAATCAGAATCGTTACGCCTGGCAGCCCGGCTACTGGTCGGCGGCCCAGGAGAACTGGGTCTGGGTTCCGTCCCATTACTTGTGGTCGCCGCGCGGCTACGTCTTCGTCAACGGCTATTACGACTATTCGGTTGCCCGTCGTGGGATCCTGTTTGCGCCGGTCTATTTCGCGCCAGGGATCTATGCGCAACGAGGCTTCACCTACTCACCGGCCATCGTGATCAGCACGGCCGTGTTCGCCAACCAGCTCTTCCTGCGACCGAATTACAACCACTACTACTTCGGGGACTACTACGGTCCCAGCTACGCCAGCATGGGCTTCTCCCCGTGGTTCACGTTCAATTCCGGCGGATACGGATACGATCCGTTTTACGCCCAGCAGCGCTGGCAGAATCGGCAGAACTCGGCATGGGAGGAATCCGTCCAGACCACTTACCAGGACCGTGTCGATCACGAAGCCGCGCGGCCGCCTCGAACGCTGGTCGCCCAGCAGGCAATCCTTAAGACGGGCGACGCATCGCTGGAAAAGAACCTTGTGGCAGCCACGTCTCTCGAAGATGCAGCCAAAAGCAAAGACACCGCGTTGCGATTTCAACCAGTGACGAAGGACGAGCAGCAAGCGCTGGAAAAGCATGGGAAGAATGTCCGTCAATTCGGCGCTGAACGGCAGAAGCTGGAGTCCAAAACAGCGAAGACCTCCGGTGAGAAACCCACGACGGAATCCGAGCCGGCCCGAGTGAAGCTGCCAAAGTCTCCGATTCTGGCGCGGTCGCCCGATCAACTCGGCAAAGACCACGCGCCCCCCAAGTCTCATGAGGCGCCACCAGCCGACCCGAAGGTCGAACCGAAACCGCGAGCGCCAGTGGTCAAAGGCGAATCGCCCAGGGGTCGGCCGAATGTGACGGGCCGCCAGCCGACAAGCAAGCCAATGCCGAAGGCGGAACCGAAACCTGCACCGCAGGCCAAGCAGAAGGCGGCCCCGAAGGCTGATCCAAAAGCTGCCCCGAAAGCAGAGCCCAAGCCTGCTCCACGGGTCGAACCAAAGCCGGCTCCGAAAGCGGCACCGAAGCCTGTCCCGAGGGCCGAACCGAAAGCTGCCCCGAAAGTAGAGCCAAAGCCCGGTCCAAAGGCCGAACCGAAGCCGGCGCCGAAAGCCGAGCCGAAACCTGGACGCTCCAATGCGGAGCCGAAGGGCGGCAAAGACAAAGATCAGCCCAGGTCGTGAACACCCGGTCGCGGACCGGTTCAACGACCGTTTGAGTCACCTGCAGAATCAAGGAAATTGCGTCAATGCGTATCAACGCGCTGGTCATTGTCGGGGCAATTCTGATCGCGGCGGGGGCGATCGGCCTGTTCTATCGCGGCATCCCTTACACGAGCCGTGATGTCATCATTGACGTTGGACCAGTCAAGGCCACCGCCGACACGAAGCGGACGTGGCCTGTGCCGCCGATCCTGGGAGGACTGGCAATTGCTGGCGGAGTTGTTTTGATCGTCATGGGATCCAGGAAATCGTAGCGTCCAAGCTCAGACCGTCATTGCGGAGGCCAATGACGGCCTGACCGGGCAGCGACTCGGCTCTCTCCGAAGGACGGGCGATGCAGTCCATGCGCCCCGCGTGTCGGGGAACGCGGTCGACGAGCTCAGGCCCGTGTTACTTCATTGAGACGAGCTGCGGGAAGTCACATTGTGTCGCTGTTGCAACAGGGAGAACAAGTATGCGTCGAATGAACACGTCCACTTCGCGAGTTGTCGCCCTGTCGAGCCTTCTGGCTCTGCTGGGCCTTGTGGTCATGACCGAGGCTACGGTGGCCCAGCGATCCATCGGCGAGCCGCCACCCGCCGAACGTCGCGGTCCGGAAGTCGCCCCGGCCCAGCGCGAGTTTGGCGACTTTTCCGTCGCCTTTCGCAATCTGGCCCGCCATGCGCTTCCCAGTATCGTCTCCATCGACGCCATCAG
The DNA here is from genome assembly GCA_942493135.1 of uncultured Planctomycetaceae bacterium. Taxonomy (GTDB): domain Bacteria; phylum Planctomycetota; class Planctomycetia; order Planctomycetales; family Planctomycetaceae; genus Planctellipticum. The sequence continues at coordinate 32,658 of OW818684.1, forward strand.
TCACCCGACACGACGCTGCGAGGGGCCGCTCTCAAGACACGTCGTCGGCTCTGGATTCGTCATCGATCCGTCGGGGCAGGTCCTGACCACGAGCGAACTGGTCTTCGGCGCCGAGCGCGTCGTCGTACGGACCCATGACGGTTCCGAGTTTGTCGCGTCGAGCGTACGGGCCGATCCCCGCACCAACACCGCAGTAGTCGAGATCTCCCCGCTCGCGCCCTTGCCGGCTCTGCCGCTGGGAGACAGCGACGCGATGCAAGTCGGAGACTGGGTGCTGGCGCTCGGACGCTCGTCGCGCCTGACGCCGATGGCCCAGGCGGGAATCCTCAACGGCATCGTCCCGGGGCCCGGCGCGGCGCGCGGCGAAGATTTCCTGCTGACGGACGCGGCCTTGAACGTGGGCGGCGGCCCGATCCTGAATCTTGCCGGCGAGGTCGTGGGCATCACATCGACCGTTTCGGAATGGAATGAGAATCTCGATCGCCGGGGTGTCGCTGCTCCCAGCAATCTGGTCCGCTGGTCCAGCCGGCAGCTCATCGATCACGGGATCGTGCATCGCGGCTATCTCGGCGTGCACACGCAACCGCTCAACCGGGAACTGGCGCGACAGTTCAATGTCCCCCGCGGCGAAGGGGCCCTGGTCAACGGCGTGCATCCGGACTCGCCCGCCGCAGACGCCGTGCTCCAGCCCGGCGATGTCATCACGAAGCTGGACGGCCGGCCGATCATGGATGCACGGCATCTCACGACCGTCGTGGAGCATCTCGAAGCCGGCAAGACTTACCCTCTGCATATCATCCGCAACGGCGAAACCAGCGACCTGCAGATCACCGTCGGCAAGTTGCCAGACCACCTTCAATTGACACCTAGAGTGCCACGCACGGACGCCGCCGGAGCTGCACGAATCCGAGCCGGTTCCTACGCCGATCTGGGGCTGACGGTTCACGAGGCGACTCCCGAGGCGGTTCGACAGGGCGGATATCGGGATCCTGTCCGCGGCGTTCTGATCGACTCGGTTCAGCCGGGCAGCCCGGCTGCTGCTGCCGGACTGCAGAAGGGCATGGTGATCGAACGCGTCGGCAGGACGCCGGTTTCGTCCGCAGCGGACTTCTCCGCAACAGAGACCGGACTCGCGGCCGGCAATGGAGTCCTGCTTTACGTCCACACCCCCAGGGGACCGCGTTTCGTCGTGATCGGCGGCGACGATTTCTGAGAAACGCAAACAACGTACTGACAGCAACTGTTGTTCAACTCTCAACAGGAAGACTCCCATGCTCTGGACGATTTTCGTCGTGCTGATGATTCTCTGGCTGCTTGGCGTCGTCACGGCCAACACGATGGGCGGCTTCATTCATCTGCTGCTGATCATTGCGATTGCGGTGGTGCTGATCCGGGTGATCCAGGGGCGATCACCCGTTTGAATTCGCCTGCAAGCAATCGCTGCGCCAACATTACGGATTCCACTCTCTGGATCTGGCAGACGACAGATCTTCGGCGGCAGCGGCGGTCGTTGATCGGGAGACGCTTGAGAAATGTATCGAAGTGCCAGGTCGGCCGGGGCATGACGGCGCTGGCACATGTAACTTCGCCGTCTTCAATGGGTGGCGGATTTCACCAGTTCTAAATTGGTGGGATCTCCGATACCGGCGTTGCGCGCGCCGCGGCACAATCTCCATTCCAACAGCGGCTAATGAGGCTGCTCAGTCGCTGCTGCGGATTCTCGACGGACCAGGGAGGGCTGCGGGCAAAGTGCCCAGTTCGGAAAAACCATCGGGCCGGATCAGGAGACCATGCCATGCAGTCCGTGATGACTGACTCGTCGTCTGCCTGCACGAGGTCTGCTTCGTCGCCGTTCGGCCGGGGGCGAGCCGCGCCCGCACCGTCTCCGGCACACAGTACGCGAGGCGAAATCGAAGCCGCCGTCTGCGAGGGCATTCGTCGGTTTGCAATCGAGTATCTGGGACGCGGGCCGAAGCACATGCACGCGTACCTGATTGAGAATCTGCTGCTGGTCCGCCTGACGGAAGTGCTGACGACCGCAGAACAGCACTTGGCGGCCCTGCCCGCCGAAACCGGCGGAGACCTGATCAAGCAGGTGCGCAGCCAGCTCGTGGAGTCAGCGCAGCCGGCCCTGGAAGCAATGATCGTCGCGATCACTGGCGAAAAGGTTCGATGTCTGCATCACGACATCAGTACGTCCACGGGTGACGAAATCCTTCTGTTTACACTGGCCGATGCACCTCAAGTGCGAGAGCCGAGAAAAAGGTAGCGAAGTGTGCGGAGTTCTGATCTGCTGAACCCAAATACGGCGAGTTACGCCGCGGAGACTGGCTCCTCAAGAGAACGCTCCCGGCTGCTGTTCGCCGCTCCTGAGTTGTCCATAGCCGGGCGATTTCAGACATGATCGCGTCGCTGCAACATTGAACGATCAATCAACCTGAGACTTACCGCGAAGGGCTGACATGCTGGGCACCATTCTGCTGATTATTCTGATTCTATTTCTGCTCGGGGCGCTGCCCACTTGGCCTCACAGTCGCAACTGGGGTTACGCACCGAGCGGCGGGCTGGGACTGATCCTTCTGATTGTGGTTATCCTGCTGCTCCTGAGACGCACCTGATTCATCGAGTTTGAGGATTTCTTAGCAGGCAAGGCCTAACGAAAAGGTGAGTTTGTGATTCCAACCGCCATCAGCATCGTGGGTACGGTCATACTGCTGCTGGACGTCTGGGCCATCATCAGCGTGCTGATGGGCAGCTCCGGTGTCCTGCGCAAGATTTTCTGGATCGTGATCATCCTCCTGCTCCCGCTCATCGGCATGGGGCTGTATTTCCTCCTCGGTCGCAGTTCGGCGGATGCCGGGGCGTGACGACTTTGACAACGGAGTGCCGCGTCCGACGGCAGTTCTGGGAGTCGCGGAGCGTTCGGTGAAAGGGATTCCATCATGTCGCGCAGGATGTATGGTTTGTTGTTCCTCAGCGGGCTCGTGATCGGCGGGTGCGAACAATCCTCCCGCGAGCAGACACCCGGAAGAGTCACGTCCGACGATGTCCGCCGCGATGTCGGAAAAGCGGCTCAGACGGCAGCAGATTTCTCATTGCAGGCGAAAGAGGACTTCCAGCGGAGCCTTGAGGCCCGACTTGAGGAGCTGGATGCCGAAATCTCCAAGCTCCGTGAGAAGGGAAGCGATCTGAAGGACCAGGCCGCAGCCACGTTTAAAATGAAGATGGCCGAGCTCGAAACAAAGCGGGACGCCGCCCGCGCCAAGCTGGCCGAAGTCGGTCAGTCGAGCGCGGAGGCCTGGAAGGACGTCCGGAAGGGAGCGCAATCGGCCTGGGACGAACTGGATCAGGCGTTTCGCGAGGCCGCCAGCGAGTTCTGATCGATCAGAGTTGTGAGCATCAACGGTATTACAAGGAGTCTCCACCATGAGTGGGCGAACAGACATCGTGAAGGGCAAAATCAAGGAAGCCGCCGGCGCGCTGACCGACAACGACAAGCTGCGTGAGGAAGGCCGGACCGACCAGGCCGTCGGGAAGGCCAAACAGGCCATCCAGAAGGTCGCGGATACCGTGAAGAAAGCCGCGAAGAAAGTGATCGAGTAGTCCGCGGGCGCGGCATGACACTCGTAAGGAGATATTGAGGTGCCGTTGTGAGTGAGAGCGTGAGCGGTTTTTGTGATGGCGTCCACGAGCAGCTTGAAGCCCTCGAGGGGCGGATGGATGCCCTGAAGGCCAATATCGGGACAACCTGGCATTCGCTCCATGAAAAGCTCGAAGAAGTTCGCCGCAGAGACATCGAGACCAAGCCGGTCGTGATGGAGGCCCGGAATCGCTTACAGCAGTGGATTCAGGAGCGGGGGGCCGAAGTGCAAGGCACGATCGAGCAGTCCGTGAAGAGCCACGAGACCGGGCAACTCGCCGAGCGAGCGGGAAGAGCCGAGGAATTTGCCGGGATTGCCATCATGCTCGCTCGGGCGAGCATTGACGACGCCGAACGGATGATTCTCGAAGCCATCGCCGCCAAGCTTGATGCAGACGCCGCGTCGGAGAGTCAACCCGAGTGACATCTGCCTGCGAGGCAGGAGGATCGCGGCGGGCGTCTGGGAATCAAACGGAACGTTAAGAAAGTTCTTCATGCCCACTCTCCCAGCCGAGCAGGTTCGTGGCGGAATGGGATCGCTCCCGTACGACGGCGGCGTCGCGTTTCGCGTCTGGGCGCCCCACGCCGACGCGGTGTACGTCACGGGCTCGTTCAATGACTGGTCGCCCGACGCGAATCCCATGGCGAAGGAGGAAGAGGGTTACTGGTACGCAGACATTGCCTCGGCCGCCGTCGGCAACGAGTACAAATATCGGATCATCAACGGCGGCAGGGAACTGCTGCGGATGGATCCCTATGCGCGGCAGGTCATCAGTTCGGTGGGGAACGCCGTCGTCTACAACCCGCAGTTTGACTGGGCCGGCGACGATTTCCACCTCCCGGCAGTCAACGATCTCGTGATCTATGAGCTGCACCTGGGCACGTTCCACGACCAGGAAGACGGGACGTCGGACAAGTTTGCAGAAGCTGTCAAGAAGCTCGACCATCTGCAGCGACTCGGTGTGAACGTCATTGAGGTGATGCCACTGGCCCAGTTTCCTGGCTACTCGTCGTGGGGCTACAACCCCTCGTGCGTCTTTGCCGTGGAAACCAATTACGGTGGTCCCGTCGGCTTCAAGCGTTTTGTCAAGGCGGTTCATCAGGCCGGCATGGGGGTGGTGCTGGATGTCGTCTACAACCACTTCGGCCCGAGCGACCTGGATCTGTGGCAGTTCGACGGCTGGAGCGAAAACGGACAGGGCGGTATCTACTTCTATAACGACTGGCACGCCGAGACTCCGTGGGGATCGACGCGCCCCGACTACGGCCGCAAGGAAGTCCGCCAGTTCATCCGCGACAACGCCCTGATGTGGCTGGAGGAATACCACGTCGACGGCCTGCGGATGGATATGACGCTGTTCATGCACAACGTGCGGGGTAACGGCGATCCGGGCGCCGACCTCCCCGACGGCTGGAGCCTGATCCAGTGGATCAATCGCGACGTGCAGCAGAAGTTCCCGGGACGCATCACCATTGCCGAGGACATGCAGACCGATGACCGGCTGACGAAGCCGGCCGACCAGGGGGGAGCTGGTTTCACGGCTCAATGGGGCGCCCGTTTCGTGCATCCCGTACGGGCCGCCGTCATCGCGGCCAGCGACGAGCAGCGGTCGCTCGACAGTGTTCGCCAGGCGCTTGAGGGAGGCTACAACGGGAACCCCTTCCAGCGCGTCATCTACAGCGAATCGCACGACGAAGTGGCGAACGGGCAATCCCGCGTCGCTTCGGAAATTGATCCGCAGAATCCCGACAGCTGGTTCGCCCAGAAACGCACGACGGTCGCGGCTGCCCTGGTGCTGACAGCGCCGGGCATCCCGATGCTGTTCCAGGGGCAGGAATTTCTCGAAGATGGCTGGTTCGAAGATTCGGTTCCGCTCGACTGGCACAAGTCGGAGGAATTCAGCGGCCTGGTGCGGATGTATCGAGACCTGATTCATCTGCGCCTCAACCGGTTCGGCACAACGCGCGGCCTGACGGGCTCCGGACTGAATACCTTCCACGAGAATCAGGCTGACAACGTCATCGCCTATCACCGCTGGCACCAGGGCGGCCCCGCCGATGACGTCGTCGTCGTCGTGAATCTCTCCCATGTGGTCCACGATAACTACGCGATCGGCTTCCCGGCCCCCGGAATCTGGCGACTGCGGCTCAACAGCGACTGGAACGGCTACAGCCGCGGCTTTGGAAACCAGCAATGCTCCGACGTGATCACTGGAACTGAGCCTGGAGGCGAATCGCAGGGTCCCAGCGCCTGGAAGCGAGATGGCTTTCCAGCCGGCGGAACGATCAGCATTGGACCGTACACCGTGCTAATATTCTCTCAGGATAAGCCCGGCGAGTAGCAGTACCGCCGTCGAGAAGCGATTCGACGAAGCCCCCCCGATCGGGGAGGAGATCCACTTCGGTACGCCCGCTGGTGTTGCCGGACTGATGCGGTTCTTGCCGGTGCTGGCGCCAACGGCGGACGACCGTGGAACGAGGCGAGTGGGTTTCCTCCAATGGGGATGGGATGGTTCAGGAGACGCTCACCCGAGAACCGGCATGAATCCCCGGCTGCACCGGTCGGCGATGGCTCGGCCAGGCACATCCGACGACCAGTCCGGCATCCAGCAGTCGCTCCGCAAGAGCAACGCCCATCCGCTGATCCAGTTCATTCCGCCCCGCCGCGTTGATGGTGATCCAGACGGGCTGCAGGGCTCGATAGCGGGCGTCGAGAATCCGGAACAGCATGCTTTGCTGGAATGGCGTCAGTTCGCCCGTCGGAGGTAACGGATCGGAGATCGCAAGCACCTGCGGCGCGGCATACTCTCGGATCGCCGCAGCTTCAGACCGGCCGGTCTCGATGGCATCGCGAAACGAGCCAAACAGATCAGCGCCATTGTCCCAGCGTACAGTCAGGTCGGCCCGGATGGCCGCCTTGAGGCAGCAGACCAGCAGGTGATCCTTTCCGGTTCCGCAGGGTCCGTGCAAAGTGAGGCAGATCCCTTGCGAGACGTTATCGGCAATCCGTTCGCAGAATGACCGAATGACTCCGACCGCCTTTTGCTGGGAATCAAGACTTGCTTGAAACGAGTCGAACGTGCAGGAGCTGTAGCGACGGCCAAATGTTCGAGACAGTTCGCTCCAGCGGGTGGCGATTCGCGTTGATCGCTCTGCTCGTTCGCGCTGTTCGCGTCGCAGTGCGGATTCCGTTGACTGCCGGACAAACTGCGCCCGCACGAGTTCCAGCTTCTGCTGCAGAACACTACCAATTTCCGAAGGATCCGGCAGGGTGGCCGACGCTGGCCGGGTCGAATCGCTGGCCGGGTCCCGGTGATGTGCGTGATCGAACATGCTTCGACTCCTCGAAAATGATTCCCGTCCATCCGTTCAAGATCGATCTGCCGATTGCTGCAACCGCCTGGTGGGGACCAATCCGCGCCAGTTCCTGCAGCTGACGACCGCAGCTGCCCGACGTCAGCGGCTTTCGGATGTCCCGCCGATGGGCAATCCAGTCTCGCCAGGCCTTGGAGAACTCAGGAGTCTGTAGATTCGGTGGGACTACAACCTCGGCGGGATCGAATCGTCCCTTCGGCGAGGCGGCTGCACCGGTCTCTCCAGTGGCGGGGGGCAGGGGGGATCTCTCTTTCTGTTCTTGGATTCTTGAATTCTTAGATTCTTTAGTAGTGCTCGCCGGCTGCTCGCGGCTTGATCGGAGATTGTTCGCCGACTGTTCGCGAGCTGCTCGGTCGCCTGCCGGGGAATCCTGGTAACTTCTCCAGTTGCAGATCGTTATGATGGTCCAGTGGCTGTTCGCCGTGACGGTAATGCAGCCCAGTTCTTCCAGCCGCTGGAACGCCCGGTAGACGGACGACGGGTGCTTGTCCAGTTGGGCCGCAGCCGTGTTTCGACCGGTCGCGAATTGCCCGGCCTCCAGGTGCGTGCCGTTCCAGGCCTTCGTCTCGATATTGGCATTGACGAGGCACCAGAGAAAGACTTTGAGGAGCGACTCGTCGGCAAAAACCGGGTGGTCGACCAGGTCGCGATGCAGCTTGATCCAGCCAGTCATGATCTCCTTCCGTAGACGACTGAGAATGCGAGTTAGCAATGCTGCGACGCTGAAATCCCATCGCGGCGCAGATCCGTGACGACGCCGTGTCTTGCAGAACTGCCGGGGCCCGGCGCGAAGCGACGACCGTGTGTGCCGCAGTCGGATTACAACGGGCCGCCGAACGTCGCCAGGGATGCGAGATTGCGGCATCATTGAGACCGGCTGCTCGCGCCGCCTGCTGAGCATCGTGAGATGGCAGCCAAGTTCAAAACGATTTCCGAACAGCACGCGATTGCCGATCGTCACGACCTATCGTGAATGCGAAGACAGCTCAGGAGCGATCCGCCGGGAGCGCAAAGTTCTCTGCGATTCTGTCAGGGTGCTGCCGAGGAGCGGCTGATTCCCATGTCCGACAGGACTGCCATAGCAGCCGTCGCCTGGCGGGACCGGTCCTGCGGGGAAACCTGGCCGTTTCGTCGGGTAGCAGGGGCTTCGGAACAGAAGCGACGAATCGCCTCGCGGCTCGTATACCGGCTTCCCCCAATCAGAATTGTTTCGAGAACCCGCCCTCGAACACCGATCGTGCGCCAGCGATGGAGCGTCTGGAGGCATGGTTTGCGGCCGGGAAAGGCGGCGGGAGCCTCCGGAAACGGGATCAGATCTTCGGATTCAATGTCGATCGCCATGAAAACGGCCTCCTTGCGAGTGAGTGAGATCACTTACGACGGAGGCAGTTGTAGAAATGGAACGTGACATCACAAAACACAAACTTGTGACTTCTCGTGTCACGTTCTGGCGTCGGCCAAGACCCATTCTTTGGAGCCTCGACCGACGATGCGAATTCCCAGCGGCAGCAACGAATCCTTCAGTCGACACTTCGCCTTTCGCAGCGCGTCACTCCTTCCGTCGTTACGACGAGGTAAGCGTCTGGATGTCTCGGCTTTCCACCCGCCTCGTACAGGAGCGAGAAGAGGCTCCACAACACGGGACTTTGCGACAGGTTCAACGGCGGGTATCCCCGGGGCGTCACGGACTTCGCATCACGAGAAACGATCAATCCCAGGAAACCAGGGCTGCCAGAAGGGTTTGGCGTGGAAGATCGCGCGAGCTGCCCGGTCAATGAACTCGATCGACCGGAGCGGGACGTCTGTCAGAATCTGGAACGAGGACGTCGGCAATTTATCCGGCCATTCCGGAGGAGATATTAGCCAGGTGGGAACGGGCTCCCCTGATTCTTCCAATTCCTTGCGAAAGGTCGGTCCGTGAACGCGCAGGACTTCTCGGTAGGCGAGCCAGTCCTCCAGTTCCGCACGACAGGTACGATATCCTGTCGGCTGCACAACACTCACCGGAGAAGTCCGGATCGAAGGGATGTGCAGTCCGGCTGCCGCTAAGAACAGAACCCGCATCCAAGCCTCAGCACTGCCGGTATCATACCGTTCTTCGCGCGTCAGGAACTCGTTCAGCTGTCCCGACTCCTCGAGTCCGCGACCGGCGTCAGCGGCAATCAACTTCAGGGTTTCCCAGCGGGCTCGATTGGCCGACCGGAGGACAGAACGATCCGAGGTCTCGCGCAGACGCGCCGGCGACACGTAGAAATTACATCTCCAGCGAACGGAGTCCTGTTCCCCCGAGGTTGAAAATGCCGGAGATTCAAACATCAACTCTCGCAGGTCGCTATCAGTCTCCAGATCCTCGTAGGCCTCTCCCCGCCAGGGGTCAAACCGCCGCTTGAGATAGTCCAGCGTACGCTCGTAGTCCGGGTCGCCTCCCTCTTGCCGGTCAACCCCGACTATTCCCACCGGAGGCAGGAACTGCTGAGCCGTGTGCTCCGCGAATTGGCCGAATCGGATCTGGGCCGATTTCAGGCACGCTTTCCAACCGGAATCCGTTTCCTGCAGCAATGTGGTCCTCCTTACTCACTTTGGCTGCCCATCCGTCATGTGACTGGCGGGACCATAAAGTGAAGAGGACCGGGAATCGAATCAAATCTTCGGCTGCGATTTGGTTTAACCGGCTTTCGCGGCCGCGTCGATCGCCCGGGCGTGGGCCAGTCCCGCGTAATGCTCCGTCATGTCGGCTTTCGCATGCCCCAGAACGGCTTGGGCAGCTTCCAGCCCGAATTCTTCGCGCAGCCGCTTTCCGGCTGTATGCCGCAGCCAGTGAGGCGACCAGACGTGCTTGAGACGCCACTCAGACACCTGTCGACGCACCTTTTCGAGTTGTTCTGACGTCAGCGTTCTGGCGGGGCTCCGGAGATGATCGGGCATTTTGAATGCCACCTCGCACCCGCGGGTCACAGCACGCGTGTACGAGGTCCTCAGGATCGGGAACAGCGTCAGGGAGGGTCCTTTCCCGAAGTATCGCATCAGAATCAGCTGAGCTTTTGGACCAAAATAGATCCGCCGACCATGTCCATGGTGGGCGGTTTTATGTTCGTCCAGGACCGCGACCCAGACCGTCCGGCTGCGATCGATCATTTCACCGGTGAGCTGGAGCAGCTCTCCCGGCCGACAACCGCACAGGAGCTGGAGATCGATGAGATCCCGCACAAGTTCGGGAACAACGGCTCGGACAGCATCAATCTGTTCCTGCGATACCGCGGATCGCCTGGGGCGATCCGGTGCGGTGGTGCGTCCCTGCAGCAACGGGGCCACTGCCTGCAGCCGCTGTAGAACCTCGACAGGGATGAGCTCGCACTCGACTCCGTACTTGAAGACGCGGCGGATTCGTGACACGGCCGAGTTGATTGACGAGCGGACCCAGCCGGCAGAAATCATGGCCTCGCGGACCGTCTTGAGCGCCATTGGGCCGAAGTTGACCGCGGGCGTCAGTCCGAACAGATCGACCAGCGAACGAACCGCAGACTTGATGAGGAAGACCTCTGACGTCGGCTTGCCGTTCTTGACGTAGTGCGATTCCGCGTGTCGCAGGAACGCGAGAACCAGCTCCGCGACACTGATTGAATCAGCGGGCTGCTGTGGCTTGAACGGATCGTCCCCAACCGGACCGGACGCCTGCTGCTGAATCAGCTCGGCATACTTCTGGCAGGACTCATCGCTACCGTACGGGCCGAGATAGAAATCGCGTCCATTGATTCGAACGCGAGCCTGGCCAGAAGGACGGTGCAACAAATAGGACGGAATCGTGCGCTTGCGGCGGGACATCTGACGCCTCCTTGAATCGTGGTAAATCTACCACGTTTCAACTGGCTTGTCCCGCAGATCCCATCACACCAAGACAACTCGCAACACCTTACTGCCGAATGACTTGAATCAAAGTGGAGGATAGCGGGATCGAACCGCTGACCTCTTGCATGCCATGCAAGCGCTCTCCCAGCTGAGCTAATCCCCCTGGGTGGTGACATCATCCGGCAAACTGATTTTACCAGATCTGCCGATGATGCCCAGACTTATCGGCGGAACGCCTCTGCCAAATCCAGCATTTCCGGACGCGACGACGGGGACGATATCAGGAGCTTTCCCGACCGTCAAGCATCCGGACTCACCTCAACCGGAAAAGGTTCGCGGCGCTTCCCAAGTCCCGGCCATCAGTCGAAAACCACGCGGCGTGGAACGCGAGATTTGTAAAATCTTCCATTTCACGCCCCGGTGCTTGCCGAACAATCGATACGACCAGTAGAGTTGGCTTCTGTGCGGTGCCTCGATCCTGAGACGTCGCGAACGAAACAAGGCAGGGATGCCCCTCCCGTCGGTTCTCAACTGACGTCGAGGACTCTGGAAACACAGGGAGCTCACGGATGAGCAATTTGCGCGTGTTCTGGCCGGAAGACTTTCAGCCCGCCATTCCTGCAAAGACTGCCGGAACCATCCGGCTCTCCGCCGCAGGAACTGCGATGGTCCACCGGGCGCAAAAAGTTTCCGGCCCTCATCTGTCCGTCCTGGATCGCGCCAGGCTCCTTCGTGAAAACAGCCGCTGCCGTGTCTGCGGGCACTGCGGCCCATTGCCGCTGGTCGGAGACGACGCCGAGCTGAACCGCTCCGGCCGTCCCATCCCCGGAACCGGAACGCTGCAGGGCTTCCATTGCTGCGGCTGCGGATCGGAGTGGTCCGTCTGAGACCGCGATTCCGTCGAGTTCCGCACTGTCCCTGATGTCTCCCGGCCCGCACCGGGACGTTTCGGTAGACCGTCGACATCCAGAGGAGCCCCCGTACGGCGTCCAGATTTTTCTGGAACAACTGTCCCTGAGCAAGTAGTCTGATCAGTCACGTCCGTCCCCGTGTCTGACTCGGATATCACTCCCATGATCTAAGGGGCACGTCATGTCGAGCTATCGATTTGAGCAAATCCGGAACATCGTCCTGGTGGGCCACGGAGCGGTCGGCAAGACCTCACTTGCCGACCTTTTTCTTTTTAAGGCCGGCATCGGATCGCGCGCCGGTTCGGTCGACGAGGGGACCAGCCAGCTCGATTTCGACGACGAAGCCCGCCAGCGTCATTTCTCCATTTCTTCCGCGATGGTGCACTTCGCTCACAAAGGAGTCCGGGTCAATGTCATCGACACGCCCGGCTATCCGGACTTCGTCGGCCAGGCGATCAGCGCCCTCTGCGCCGCGGAAACCGCGATCTCCGTCGTCAGTGCAACGGCGGGCGTCGAGGCCAACACCCGAAGAACATTCGATCTCGCCGGCAAGGCCCAGCTTGCGCGAATGATCGTCATCAACAAACTCGATCAGGAAAACATCGACTTCACCGGCCTCGTCCAGCAGATCCAGGATTCCTTCGGACGCAACTGCGTCCCGATGAATGTCCCGACCGCCACCGGCGTCGACTTCCGCGGTGTCATCGGCACGCTCGAAGCCTCAAAAATGGAGGCCGCCACCGCCGCGGGCCGCGCCGTCCAATACGGGGCCGCGGTGATGGACGCCATCATCGAAGCCGATGAAGAATTGATGGAACGTTACCTCGACGGCCAGGAACTCTCCTCCGACGAAGTCCTCGCCGGAGCGACGAAAGCCATAGCCACCGGCGGCCTGATTCCCATCTTCTGCGTCAGCGCCCGAACGGGCGTCGGCATCACCGAGTTGATGGACGCAATCGTCGATTTTGCCCTCTCGCCCGGCGAACTGGTTCGCCACGCCACTCGCGATACGGGCGAGGAAATCGAAGTCGCCACCGACGAAGAGGCGCCGCTGATTGCTCAAGTCTTCAAAACCAGGATCGATCCGTTCGTCTCAAAGATGAGCTTCATTCGCATTTTCTCCGGCCGGCTGACCAAGGACTCCACCGTTCGCGACGTGCGAACCGGACGCGGCGTCAAGATCCATCAATTGCTCGACGTCCAGGGAGGCAACGTCGAAGCCGTCGATGAAGCCCACGCGGGCGACGTGATCGCCGTGGCCAAAATCGACGACTTTCAGGTCGGCGATACGCTCGTCAGCAACGGGGAGACGCTGGAGCTGCCCCACTTGAAGTTTCCCATGCCGATGATCGGCCTGGCGGTTGAACCCCGCAGCCGGTCCGATCAGCAGAAAATCTCCGGAGCTTTGCACAAGATCGAAGAAGAGGACCCCACCTTTCACGTGATCCGCGACGGACAGACGCACGAAATGGTCATGCAGGGGATGAGCGAACTGCACCTCCAGGTCGTTCAGGAACGCCTCCATCGACGCGAGAAGGTCGATGTCGTCACTCATGCCCCCAGAATTCCCTACCGGGAAACGATTCTCGAATCCGCCGAGGGGAGCTACCGCCACAAAAAACAGACCGGCGGCTCCGGACAGTTCGCCGAGGTCCATCTCCGCGTCTATCCACTCGAACAGGGCCTCGACCCCGACACGTACTTCACCCGCGAACGCTTCCCGGGCCTGCGGGAGCTCCACTACGACCCGGCGATCAACTTTGCCTACATGGACTGCGTGTCCGGCGGTTCGGTTCCGAATCAGTTCATCCCCGCGGTGGAGAAGGGGGTCCGCGAAGAGATGGAACGGGGCATCCTGACCGGATGCCCGATGCAGGACGTCGCCGTGGCTCTCTTCTTCGGCAAAGACCATCCCGTCGACAGCAACGAAGCCGCCTTCCGGACCGCGGGAGCGCACTGTTTCCGCGAAACGGCTCTGCAGGCGAAGCCCGCGCTGCTCGAACCGATCGTCCACCTGGAAGTCACCGTCCCCGCCGAAAAACTGGGCGACGTCACCAGTGACCTCAACACGCGGCGCGGCCGGATGGAAGGGCTCGACCTCCTGCCGGGCGGAATGCAGGTGATTCGCGCCCGTGCTCCGCAGGCCGAGGTCATGAACTACGCCCGACAGCTTTCCGGTCTGACGGGAGGGCAGGGGAGCTACACGATGGAGCTCAGCCACTACGAGCTGATGCCCCCCAACGAACAGATCAAAGTCGTCCAGACGACCGGCAACGGCCGACACAACGGCTCGTGAATTCTGCCGACGGAACAGAGACGACGGAGATCACCGCCCCAGCCGCTGCTCAGCTTCCACGATCTTGGGTAGCGTCCTCAGCAGCGAATCCGGGTTCAGCGAGATGCTGTCAATTCCCTGTTCGACCAGGAACTGCGCAAACTCCGGATAATCGCTGGGCGCCTGTCCGCAGATCCCGATCTTCCGGCCCTTCGCCTTCACCCGCCGAATCGCCTGGGCAATCATCTCCTTGACCGCGCCGTTCCGCTCGTCGAAGACATGAGCCACGATCTCGGAGTCCCGATCGACCCCCAGCACAAGCTGCGTCAGATCGTTCGAACCGATTGAGAATCCGTCGAAGATCTCGGCGAATTCCTCGGCGAGGATCACGTTGGCGGGAATCTCGCACATCACGTAGACCTCCAGCCCGTTCTCGCCACGGATCAGCCCGTGCCGGGCCATCTCCGCCAGCACCTTTCGACCTTCCTCCACCGTCCGGCAGAAGGGGATCATCAGCTTCAGGTTCGTGAGCCCCATCTCATCGCGAACCCGCTTCATGGCAAGACATTCGAGACCGAAGGCCTGCCGGTACCGCTCGTCGTAGTAGCGAGAAGCTCCGCGGAAACCGATCATCGGATTCTCTTCGGTCGGCTCGTACGGCCGACCGCCGATCAGATTGGCGTACTCATTCGTCTTGAAATCGCTCATCCGGACGATCACGTCCCTCGGAGAGAACGCGGCCGCAATCGTCGCGACCCCCTGCGCCAGCTTGTCGACGAAGTAGCCGGGCTTGTCGGCATAGCCGGCCGTCAGCGCGTCAATCTGCGTCTTGACGTGCAGATCGATCAGCGAGTCGTAGTCCAGCAGCGCCTGCGGGTGAATTTTGATCGACGTCGAGATAATGAACTCTTCCCGCGCCAGGCCGACGCCGTCGCTCGGCAGAAAGGAGAGCCGCAAGGCTTCGTCCGGATTGCCGATGTTCAGCATCACGTGCGTCTTCGGTCGCTGCAGGGATTCCAGATCCAGCCGCTGCACGTCGAACTTCAGCCGGCCATCGTACACCCGTCCCTCTTCCCCCTCGGCGCACGACACCGTGACAGTCTGCCCCGGACGCAGCACCTCGGTCGCGTTCTCGCTCCCGACCACCGCCGCCAGCCCCAGCTCCCGGCTCACGATCGCCGCATGACACGTCCGCCCCCCCCGATTCGTCACGATCGCAGACGCCTTCTTCATCGCCGGCTCCCAGTCGGGATCGGTCTTGTCGGCGACCAGCACTTCCCCCTCCAGGAACTCGGACAAATGGCTGACGTCGGTAATGACGCGCACCGGCCCCGCGCCGATCCGTTCGCCGACGCTCCGTCCGCGGACCAGTACGTCCCCACGCTCGCGCAGCTCGAACGTCTCCTGCTGCTGCACGTTCTTGCGGGACTGTACCGTCTCCGGCCGCGCCTGAACGATCCACAGCTCCCCGGTGAGGCCGTCCTTGGCCCATTCCATGTCCATCGGCGTAAACGTGCCGCGCTTTTGCGAGTAATGATCCTCGATAACGCACGCCCAGCGGGCGAGTTGCAGGATCTCGTCGTCGGTCAGTGCAAAGCGTCCGCGGGCTTCGTCGGGCACCGGAACGTTGCGGGTCATCCGCCCGCCCCCGACGTCGTAAATCAGCTTGAACTCCTTGCTCCCCAGCCGGCGCTGCAGAATCGGCCGGAAACCGGTCTTGAGCGTCGGCTTGAAAACCAGAAACTCGTCGGGATTCACCGAACCCTGTACCACGTTTTCGCCCAATCCGTACGCGGCGTTGATCAGCACGGCGTCCTTGAAGCCGGTCTCGGTATCGATCGAAAACATCACCCCCGAGCTGGCCAGGTCCGACCGGACCATCCGCTGGACGCCGATCGACAGAGCGATCTCCAGTTGGTCGAATCCCTTGTCCGTCCGGTAGGAAATCGCCCGGTCCGTGAACAGAGAGGCAAAGCAGCGCTTGCAGACTTCCAGCAACTGCCCGTGCCCCTGCACGTTGAGGTACGTTTCCTGCTGCCCGGCAAAACTCGCGTCCGGCAGGTCCTCCGCCGTAGCGCTGCTGCGGACCGCCACGTCGAGCAGCAGCTCAGGATCTCCGCATAACTCTTCATAGGCCTGCGAGATCGCCCCCTGCAGCCCGTCGGGGAGTTCGGCGGCGATAATCGCATGCCGAATCGCCCGGCCGCAGGCCTGCAGACTGGTCACGTCACCCGGCTTGCGCCGGGCCAGGATCTGTTCGATCTCGCGGTCCACTCCCGTTTCCGACAGAAAGTCGCGATAGGCGTCCGCCGTAATCGCAAACCCGTTCGGAACCTGTACCCCCTGCGCCGCCAGCTCCCGGTACATTTCTCCGAGCGAAGCGTTCTTACCCCCCACCAGGGGAATATCCGCCAGCGTCGTCTCGGCAAACCAGCGGATCCAGCGAGAAGTAGTCGTGGACTGACTCATAGTGCGGACTCCTGTCGCCTGATCGGACTCAGTGCTCGTAGCGTCGCGATATTCACGATAGTCCGCCGGCGCATCGAACTGCAAGGAGCCGCGAGCCCGACCTCGCTCCCCGTAACCAATCCGTAAGTGGTGGCCGGCGGCTGAAGCGTCTTCGCGAAACCCCTGTCTTCAACAGCCGGTGAATTCAGGCCACGACGCAACAGAAGGACGTGTTGGTGGGAGTTGAGCGACGAGAGCCCAGAGTCGAGAGCTAGAGAAAGTACAAAGCCGGCAGGCAAGCATTTTTCTCTGGCATTCAGCCCGATCCCTCCGACGACTCACCATTCCCTCTTCCCTCTCCGTGACTTCAGTGTCCTCCGTGGTTCAATCTCTTCTCGTCCATTCGCGTTCATTCGTGAGATTCGTGGTCACCGCCTTTCTCTTCTCCGCGTCCTCCGCGCCTCTGCGGTGAATCCACGTCTTCCTCTCCCGCTGCGTACCGCCCGCAGCCGTCGAAATTGCGTTGCGGAACAACTTCCGGCATGCTGCTCGCATGAAGACACGTCTCGCCATTCGGACTGGTTCCCGCCTGCATCTCGGCCCGCTTGCCGTCGGAGCCCCCTCCGGTCGACGGTTCGGCGGCGTCGGGCTGATGATCGACCAGCCCGGCTACCATCTGCGCGCCGAGTCCTCGCCCGAGTGGTCTTACGAAGGCCCCGCAGACGTAACACAGCGACTGCGACAGTTCGCCGATCGCTTCCGCCAGCACATTCCTGACATCCCGTCGCTGCGGCTGACCGTTCTGCACGCAGGACCGTCCCACGCCGGGCTCGGGTCCGGTACCCAGATCGGCCTTGCCGTCGCCCGGCTGTTGAGTCAGTTCGCCCGCAGAACCGACTTTTCAGTCGATGAACTGGCGCACTCTGTCGGACGCGGACAGCGGTCGGCTCTCGGCGTTCACGGCTTCGTCCACGGCGGATTCCTGGTCGAAGGGGGAAAGCTGACCGATGCGGAAGTCGGCGCCCTCGCCGCCCGGCTCGAATTCCCCGACGACTGGCGAATCATCCTCGTCCAGCCTCCACGAACCATCGGCCTGTCCGGCGCCGCCGAGCAGCAGGCCTTCGAATCCCTCGCTCCGATGCCGCATACTCTGACGACTGAGCTCTGCCGGATCGTCCTGATGGAGTTGCTCCCCGCTCTCACGCGCAAACACTTCGAGGAATTCGCCCACGCCGTCGGTCACTTCAGCCGGCTCGTCGGGGACTACTTCGCTCCCCAGCAGGGAGGCTGGTTCGCCGATCGCCGCATGGAAGCTCTCGCCCTCGACCTCGAAACGCGCGGCTGGCTCGGCGTGGCCCAGTCCTCCTGGGGACCAACCATCGCCATCTTCTGCCCGTCAGCAGCAGCCGCCGAGCAACTCATCGGCGAAGTTCTCGCCCGCTCCCCCTGGTCCGACTGCCAGACCCGCATCGTCAGCGGCCTCAATCACGGCGCCGAACTGATCACAGCCGATTGAGATTTGTGATTGGCCTTTTGGTGTTTGGTGCTTGGTCTTTAATTCGAATTTCGTGCTTCGAATTTCGACCGTCTACCTCACCACGGGATACCACGCCGCCAGTTCATCCGGCGGCACGCCCGCCGACGCCAGCATCAGCAGAGACCAGTTCCGCAGCGTCTGACGGACCAGGCCCGCCTGCTGCCACCGACGCGCCGAGACCGCCAGCGGACCCGGCAGCACCGCCGTTCGACCGGCCCGCACGAGCCTCCGGCTCAACAACCAGTCTTCCATTAGCCGCACTTCGGGAAAGCCCCCCAGCCGCTCGAAAACGTCTCGGCGCACATACAATCCCTGATCCCCATACATCCAGCCGCTGACGAGCACGCGGATCAGGTTGCCTCGCTCTACGATCCGATAACGCCAGCCCGCCGCATCGATCCGTTGACAGAAGCAACCCCCCGCAACCGCCGGATCGGCCAGCACCGAGCGAATCTGAACGCAGGCGCCCATCGCCAGCCGGCAGTCCGCATGCAGGAACAGCAGCACATCCCCCCGGCTCCGCTCCGCCCCCGCATTCTGCTGCCGGGCTCGCCCCCGCGTGCCGGTCAGGACGCAGTCCGCAGATTTCGCGAGATCGACTGTCCCGTCGGTGCTCCCGCCATCGACGACCAGAATCTCATCGGCCCCGGCGGCGCGAGCGCTGGCGATCGCTGCGGCAATGTTCTCCGCTTCCTCCAGCGCGGGAATAATCACCGAAACCGTCAGCGGCTGCCTCGCGCCGTCGCTCATCGCGACAGCCAGCCGCCATCAATGGCGATCACGCTCCCATGCACGTAATTCGACGCATCCGACGCCAGAAACACCACCAGCCCCGCCAGCTCATCTGGAGTTCCCCAGCGTCCCGCCGGAATGCGGTCGAGAATCTGCGGCCCGCGGACGGGGTCGTCCTGCAGCGGCCCGGACAAGTCCGTTTCGATATATCCCGGGCAGATGCAGTTCACGTTGATCCCCCGCCGGCTCCACGCATTCGCCAGTGACTTCGTCAGTCCCGCAATCCCATGCTTGGCCGCAGCGTACGCGGGGATATTGAATCCCCCCTGAAACGTCATCACCGAGCCGACGTTGACGATCTTGCCCCGTCCCCGTTCCAACATTCCGGCCGACGCCTGCTGCGACAGATCGAACGCCGCCGTCAGGTGGACTTGCAGCATCTCCTCCCAATGGGCGAGGGGATATTCCTCGGGCAGATGCCGCCCCGTGATCCCGGCGTTGTTCACCAGAATATCGACCCGCCCGGCCGCTTCAACCACCCGCTCAACCAGCCCCGTCCGCTGGTCGGCCTTTCCGAGATCCGCCTGCAGACTCCAGAACTGCCGCCCCAGTCCGCGGACCCGCGCCTCGGTTTCGGGGCATGCCCCGGAGCGGGTCACCGACGCAATGTCGGCCCCCGCCTCGGCCAGCCCGATCGCCATCGCCTGCCCAAGCCCCCGGCCGGCTCCGGTCACCAGCGCCACTCGCCCATCCAGCCGAAACAAATCCAGAATCATGTCCGCTCCCAGTGGTTACGCCACGCCCAGGTCCGCGTGGGAATTCGATGTGTTGTTACGTAGCGAATGGGGAATAGCGAGTAGCCGGAAAAAGAAGGCTGATCGCAAATCGCTTATCGCAGATCGCCGGAAACAGATGCCTGCCCGCTCCGTTCTTCTCCGGCTCAAGGCTCTCGTCTCCCGACTCCCTCCAACTTTTCTTACGTTGCGTCTTTGCGTCCCCATTGCGTCGTTGCGTGAAATCTTCAACCTTCTCTGCGTCTCCGCGAGAGTTCTTCTCTCGCCCGAACAGCCTCCGCAGGCGGCCTGACCCGAGCTACCGGCACGATACGCGTCCTCGGTATCCCCGCCCAGTCTCGAACGACGATGGCGCCCAGTCTGGATTCCCGGTCGCCATCTCTGCCTCGATTCGTCGATGACTCCTGCGAGCCGTCCTGACGGTCTGATCGGGCGCTTCCGACCCCGCTCCCCCAGGCAGACCATTTCCCCGCCTCCGGAGAAGCGTTAGAGTGACATGATGGCCTGGATCGGTGGAGGATGGAATAAAGGTCGCAGGATGGGACCCCAATCAAGTGGAGCCAACGTCTCCCGCAGGGAATTTCTGCGCGCAGGCGGACTGAGCATGGTCGGCTGGTCGCTCGCTGAGCAGGCGGCCCTCGCCGGTTGGCGCCCCGCGCACCTCGCCCGCCGCTGCATTTTCGTCCTGATGACCGGCGGCCCCAGCCAGCTCGAAACCTTCGATCCCAAACCGGACGCCGGTTCCCACATCCGCGGCCCCTTCCGAGCAATCTCCACCAGCGTGCCGGGACTGCAGCTCTCCGAAACTCTGCCGCTCCTCGCCCAGCGGGCCGACCGTTTCTCGCTGATCCGCACACTCTCCCACGACTTCGCCCCGCTCCACGAAACCGGCCTCCAGCTCCTCCAGACCGGCCAGCTCGCCCGCCGCGGCCAGACCTTTCCCCACTGGAGCTCCGTCGTCGCCCGTTACGGCGGTCGTTCCAGACACCAGACCGCCAGCCACATCCTGCCTCGGCCTCTGGATGCCGCCGCTTCGCGCGCCGATCTCGGCCAGACCGCCGGTCTCCTCGGCGACGACTACCAGCCGCTGGCCGCCGCAACTCCCTCCGACGAAGACCGCGAACTCCTCCGCAAGCACTACGGGGACACCCGCTTCGGCCAGCTCCTGCTGCAGGCCCGCCAGGCGGTGGAGCAGGGGACCCGTTGCGTCACCGTCAACTTGTTCGATCGATTGACCGACGACGTCACCTGGGACTGCCACGGCGGCGAGCAGGTCGGCCGCGGCACGATCTTCGACTACCGCGACCACCTCTGCCCTCAGTTCGATCGCGCCCTCTCGGGCCTCCTGGACGACCTCGCCGAACGCGAACTGCTGCAGGACACCCTGGTCGTCGCCACGGGCGAATTCGGCCGCACGCCGACGATCAACGACCGCAAAGGCCGCGACCACTGGCCGCAGTGCTGGTCCGCTCTTCTGGCGGGCGGCGGAATCACCGGCGGAGCCGTCTGGGGCACCAGCGACGCCACCGCCGCCACCCCCCTCGACCGACCGGTCTCGCCCGCCGAGCTCACCGCCACGCTGCTCCACTGGTTCGGCATCGCCGGCGACCAGCTCCCCTACGGCCCCGGCGAAACCCCGCCCCCGCTCCTCACCACAACGCCCCTCACCGCCCTCTGGTCTTAACCCGCCAGAATCGCGCCCCGCAACTCCGCACGGCAGCCAAGTCGTGCCCCTTCATTTTGCAATTTGCATTTTGCATTTTTCAATTTGCAATGCATTCCGCCTCACCTGCTGTTTCTCCATCATCCATCGCGGCCGTACACGGCGTCCACCCCCAACCCATCTCTGAGTCGGCACAAACCGCCCCCGGCGGTCAGGCGGCTTTTTGCTCAGGCGGTTCCCACTGACGCAGCACCTCGGTCACCCGTGGTTCGGCGATTCCCAGTGAGCGGGCGATCGATTTCCCGTCGAAGCCTACCTCCGCCAGATCCAGCACCCGCTGCGTCTCTTCCGCGGTCAGCTCGCGGTCGATCAGCGTTGCGCGCCGCGATTCTGTCAGCAGCACGGTCAGCCGTTGAATTTCGCGGTCGGCGTCCAGAATGAGCTGATCCAGCACCGTCAGGCGGTTGTCGATCCGCCCCTCGACCGCGCGCATCTCGTCGTGCAGCCGGACTTCCATCTGCTGCACCAGCCCCTGGGCCGAGCCCTCGATGGCCCGCAGCTCTTCCTGAAAGTCCTTGACGGCGTCCTTCTGCTGGCTCAGCCGCAACCGCCGCTTGCCGTGAATCAACGACCACATCAGGGCGCCCCCCGCAGTGATCAGCAGACCCGCCTGAATCCAGTCGCCCATCGCCGAGTCCCTTCGGCAAAGTCCCTCGTTCTGACGAACCGCGTACTTCTTCAGGTGGCACAGACATTCCTGTCTGTGCAATCCTTCAACCTAGTGGTCGTGATCATGGTCATGCCGGTGGTCATGGTCGTGATCGTGCCCATGATCATGATCGTGTCCGCAGTCCGGACCATGATCGTGGTCGTGGTCGTGAACATGCCCCGGCTCGCCGTCTTCCTCGTCCTCGTCTTCATCCTCGCCCGCTTCCAGCAGGAAGGTCGCTTCCACCACGCGGTAGACCTCCCGCAGCGGCACGTTGTTGGCCTTCGCGATCTTGACGCAGTCCTCGTACTCGGGCGTAAACACCGCCGCCTCGCCCGGCCGCCAGCCCAGCTTCCCCTTCACGTCCCCCCAGTCGGTTTCCAGCGTGAACGACGTCCGCTCCCGCTTCGACCGCCGGACCGGAATCCGCCGGATCCCGAACGTCTCCGTCTCTTCGAACAGAATCGTCTCCAGCTCCTGCACGTCCCCCGGCTCGGCGATAACGCTCAGCATCGTCCCCGGTCGATCCTTCTTCATCTGGATCGACGTCGAATAGACGTCCAGCGCCCCGGCCGCCAGCAGCCGCCGCTTCGTATACCCGATGATCTCCGCCGAGACGTCGTCCAGATTCGTCTCCAGCAGAACCACTTCATCGAACGTCGGGTCGTCCGCCTTCTCGCCGATGAACAGCCGCAGAATGTTCGCCTGCTGCTTGAAATCCTTCGTCCCGGCCCCGTGCCCGACAGTCTCCAGCGTCAGCTCCGGCAGCCCGTCGACGAACCGGTCGACCATCACCTGCAGAATCGCCGCCCCGGTCGGCGTCGTCAGCTCCGCCTCGATCGGCACGTCGCGAAGCGGAATCCCCTTCAGAAGCTCCGCAGTCCCCGGCGTCGGCACGGCGCAAACCCCGTGAGCGATGTTCACCGAACCCCGCCCGGTCGGCACCGACGTACACAGGATCTCTTCGACCCCCAGCAGATCGAAACCGACTGCCGCCGCCACGATGTCCACGATCGAATCGATCGCACCGACTTCGTGAAAATGGACCTTCTCCGGGTCCATGCCATGCACGGTCCCCTCGGCCTGCGCGATCGCTTCAAAAATGTTCAGCGCCAGCTCGCGCTGGTCCTCCGTCATGACCGGCGAGCGATCCAGAATCTGGCGAATGTCGGTCAGATGCCGGTGCGCATGCTGCTCCGGATGCCGGACGTCAAACTTGACCGCCCGGAAGCCGCACCGCTGGACGTCGCTCACTTCGACTTCCACCCCCGGCAGCCGGAGGGAGTCGATGACCTTTCTGATGGCGGAAACATCGACGCCCGCGTCGATCAGAGCACCCACCATCATGTCGCCGCTGATGCCGCTGGCGCAGTCGAGATACGCAATTCTCACGAAACCAATCCGATCGCTCTGGAATTCAAGGCGGAGCCGCGAGCCCGACGGACCTGCGGCACCAAAGGCCGGCATTGTAACGACTTAGGCCCGTTCAGCCAGACCGGACTCCCGGGAGGAAGCTCCAAATCTCAAACACCAAATCTCAAACCACCCAGTTTATTGCGGCTTGGCACCGCCCTGCCGGCGAATCTGGTCCAAAATCGAAGGTTTCGCAGCCGGCGGATCGGCCGGCACGTCCGGGACTGCGGGCTCCGTCGCAGGTTCCTTCTCGACGGCCGGCTTTGCCGCCCCTTGTTTCCGGATCAGATCCAGCGGCGACGGAGCCGTGGACGGAGTCGAATCGACCGGCTCAGTCGGTTTCGCAGCCCCCTGCTTCCGGATCAGATCGAGAGGCGAAGGCCCCTGCGCGGCAGGCGCCGCCGCGGCCTCAGCCTTCGCAGCTCCCTGCTGGCGGATCAGATCCAGCGGGGAAGGGGGGGAGGCTGCCGGCGCAGCGGGCTTGGCCGCACCCTGTTTCCGGATCGCATCCAGCGGATTGACCGCCGCCGGCGGTGCCGCAGGAGCCCCCTCAGCGACTGTCGCAGCCGCCTTTTCCGCAGCCTTCGCCGCCGCCGGAGTTGGTTTGGGCGGCGGGGCGTCCACCACGGTCAGAAACGTTGGATCGATGTCGTACCAGCCGACATCCGCCGGGCCGTCGAACTCGACCAGCGCCCGGCAGTTCATATTGACCGTCTTGACCACGCCGGTCCGGGCGGCAAACCGCCGCAGTTCGGGCACCGCGCCGTCCACGACCACAAATTTTCCGGTCAGCGTCCGCTTCAGCTTTTCGGCCAGATCGATCGACATGTCATCCGCAATCCAGAACGCGTTCCATCCAGGAGCCCCATCCGTGCCGGCATTGTCGACCACTCGCCGCATCCTGACAAGGACAGACCCGCTTCCAACGGGGCAGGTTCGGCCGTGTCTCGCCGGATCAGGACGTCAAGACACCACCCCGGCCGGCTCCTCCCACAACGCCAGACATCCGCGAACGACGGTCTGCAGGGCATCATCCGCCTCCAGCCGCAAGGGATGAAATTCGCAGTCCCAGGGCAGATTCGGCATCAGCTCGTGGAGCGTCAGCGCCACCGGCTCCAGGTCCACCCGCTCTTCGACGCAGAACCGGAGAATTCCGCGACGGAATTCCGAAACATGCCGATCCATCGAAGGACGCCGCAGCCTCCGCTCGTGATACAGATCAATCAGCAGCGCTCGCTTCAACGCATCGCCGTCCAGAACACTCAGATTGTTCCATCCGGTCGAAATACAGCCGTTGATCAGGTCGGCCAGTCGAACGGCGTGAAGGGGAAAGTACTCAAACAAGCGGTCGACCGCCCCGAGTCCACAGACAGGATCATTCGCCCACTCAGTCAGCAGCGGTTCGAGCAACAGCCGCAGAATCGCTGGATCGGTCTGACATGAAATGCGGAATGCGGAAAGCTCCTGCCAGACCGACTTCGGCAGGCCGATCTCATGGAGAAACACCGAGTGCCAGTGCTGATAACGCAAGTTCACCTCTGCCAGCATCCTCTCGATCTCTTCGACTTCCCCGAGCAGCCGCTCCGTCTCCGGCGACCAGTCCTCACAACCGTTCAGAACGTCCAGGCAGGTCTCCTTCAGCTCTTTCCCGAATGACGGTGGAACGAGCAGAGAGGCACGCAGCGCATCGACGTGCCCCCGCAGCCAGTAGAGATTTCCCAGCGGATCGACTCGCCGGAGCTGATCGAGATCCGCATGGATCAGCTCCCAGCGCCGCGCAACTACAGCCGTTCGCCACCGGATCTGTAACAGCGGGCGAATTCGGTCCAGGTTGCTGCCATCCTGAAGAACGGCGCCGCAACGATTGCTCAAGGATTCGAGCGGACCGCGATCCAGTTCTTGCAGAAAGAGCTGCCCCACGAGCCCTCGCAGCCCCTGCTTGCGAATCAGCGGATACAGCACATCAATCGGGGACAGACTCTGATCCACCGCCGGCGAAAGTCGCAGCAGCCAGTACCGCCGGGCAGCGATCGCTTCATCATCTGAACGAGCGACCCCTAGTTCCGTCAGCCGTAGGTAAGCCTGATGCGGATCACCGGTCAGCGCCAGGTGCCACGCCGCATCCAGTTCAGGGACGACCGATTCTGTTTCAGGGGCGGTCTGCAATCTGACGCTCGTCGACTCCGGCGGAAAGTCGAAGCCTTCCAATCGCTCCCGGCGCCAGTTCAGAATCCGGTCATATGCATCGCGGATGCGGCGAAACTCTTCCGGAGCCCGTTCCGGTTTGTACTCGTGAATCAACGCTCGATACGCGTCCCGGACGGCTTTGAGATCGGCATCGTGCGGGATTCCCAGCAGCTCAAAGGGATTCGTGGGCCAGTCGTCAAGATATTCAGGAAGCCGGCGATCAGTCATCGGCCGCTCCTTGGGAGTTCGAGAGATGGTCTGTGCGACAGAACATTCTCAATCTCTTCGGCATCAGCCGGTTTCCCATCGCTCTTCTGAACCGAATCGCCTCGCAAGTGACGTTCGACCACAATTCCCAAGGACATCAGAATTGACTCGCTGATGAATTCCTCCGGACCGGGTCCGAGAATGCGATAGCGACGCAGTAATCCCCCTTCGCGCAGTACGGCAGGCTCAGCAGGTGTGATGCCATACTTCTCGATACGTTGTGCCTGCCTGCCAAGATCGACTGGGTTTTGAGTAGTCACGTTGTCAGACGACGAGCGACTCGTCAGTGGATTGTGCATCCAGACGTACCAGTCTTTCTCCCAGGTCTTGCTCCACTCGGCAAACACTCCAGCGAAGATGGCGGTCGCGATGATCAATCGCTGCCACTTTGGAGTATCGCCCAGCGTCCGCAGCCATGACATCACAGCCGAGGCACCCTCCGACTCCCCCCCGTTGGAGTCGCTCGCCGGATACTCGCGAGGCAGCAGCGGCTCGACTGCACGCGCGAGTAACGACTCAAACTCTTTCAGCTCCGAGTCTGTCGCAACACTTGAGCACAACTCTTCGACAAATTCGGGGGACAGCGCAACCAGGTCCCGGTCGCTTGTTCGCAGCACACAGGCCAACGCCGCGTGATTTGGCGAATCCTCGCGCAGTTCATCCAACAGCCGTCGATGCAATGCAGGCTTCTCGTTCGGACGCGCCAGAAAGACGGCGGCGATGGCCCCTTTAACCGGCGACGGTGGCGTGCCGACGGACAGAAACATCTTCAATCCGGCTTCCCAAGCCTCCAACTGCAGTCGCAGAGCCGCGAACTCGCGGCTCCGCTCCAGCAGATCGCACCAGTAATCCTTCCGCTCGACCCGCGGAGTCTGGAAATACGCGGCCCCAAACTCCGCAATGTTTCGTTCGAGCGCAAGCCGCCGAGCCAGCCGCCGGTAATCCGCCGTCGCCGGCGAACATTCCAGCGGGGCCGTCCCCGCCAGAATCTCCATCGCCGCAATCTGCGCCCCATCCGGCAGAAAGCCGCAGCGCTGCAAGGACTGCCAGACGCCTTCCGGGCCGTCGGTTTCAACGTGCAGTTGCTCGCGCGCCCAGGCCAGTTCTACGTCGCGCCAGCCCGCACGGACTTCCGCAGTCGCCTCCGACGGTTGCTCCGCAGACTGCTCGCTCGACATCCCAGGCCCCGCCCACGACCGTCACAGCTCTCCCGGCTTCCGACACCACAGCATCGCTGCAAGACACAGTATACGCAGCGACAGACCCGCAGAAAATCACAGAATCAGGCAGCCCCGCCGAGAAGCAACCCCGCTCCGGAACGTTCCTCAAAGGACACCCTGTCCACCGGTTCTCGTTCCCGATCAGCTCTCTCTCTTTCTCCTTCTCCGCGTCCTCCTCTTCACTCTGCGTCTCTGCGAGAGAGCATTTTTCCACTTTCTGACATTTTTCCAGAAAATGCTCTTGCAAACCCGCCGTACCAGAGTGAACGTGCGAATCGTCGGCGTGGGAAACGACATGCATGCACGCAATGGGGCACCCCGGAGCGCTCGAGCGAATCCCCGTCGGCCAGCGGGCCTGGTCAGTGCCCATCACGGCCGAGCCGCAAGGCCCGGCCGAGGGAGCGCACCCCGTGCGCGCTCACTCGACGTCGAGATTCTTTCCCGTACTACGCGGGCCTCAAAACCCGCCACCTGATCAACGCCAGCTCAAAGGACGGGCGGAGCGGACTTCGACAACCCGCTCCGCCGCGTCCGAGCCGGTGAATCTTCGAGAATGCCTCCCGCAGGCCGCGCTCGCGCTGCGCGCCAAGCACCCCCGCGCGCCCTCTCTTCCATTTTGCACTTTCAGTAGTTCCCAGATCGGCGATCGGCGTCAAACCGCTATTCAAGTTGAAGTTGCGTTGAGAAACTGGAACCGTCGTGAAGTTCGCGTGTGATGGCGTTGGCGATCCAGTGCAGCATCCGGCGGAAACGCAGACGTTCCAGATGCAGCACGAGTTCGCCGTTCCGGAGCTCGGCAAAGTACGTGAAGTGCAGCCAGACCCAGACGTTTCTCAGCACCAGCCCCACCAGCACGAAGAACAGTCGCTGCACCGGATCGGTCGTGCAGGTCCGGATGCGGGCCTGGCCGAGCTGTCGGTAGCTGGACTCGATTCCGAACCGGCGTCGATACAGCTCCCGGAGTTCGACCGGTGCGCGCTCACGTTCCAGGCTGCGAACAGCAGGCGCTCGAGCGGCGCTGCCCGGTTTTGTCGTGGCGATAGCTCTTGTACGCCACCACCACGGTGAAGGAGGCCGAACTCTGTTTGACCGTCCACGTGTAGCGATAGCGTCCGGCGGCACAGCGCAGGAAATCTCGCAGCTTCCGTACGCCCGGCTTTGTGCCGCGTCGCGACCGACGCTTCGGCCTGCGGCCGCGCGCGCCACCGGCATCAGAAAGGGGATGCGACGCTGCTGCAGACGTTCCAGCACCGGGCGGCTGAAAAACTGCCGATCCAGCAGCAGAACTTTGATCTTCAGCCCCCGCGCCTGCAGACGATCGAGCAACCGTTCGAGCACGGCCAGCGGCGACTCGCTCCCTTTGACCGACGTCGCAGCGAGGGTGTAACGATAGCCCTGTTCGACGACGCAGGCCGTGGCGTAGGCGTGAAATTTGCTCGTCCCCGACCTGGGCAGGCTGTGATACAGTTCGTTGGCATGCCGGTGCGGCTGTCCGTGGTAGGGGATCAGATGCCAGTCGATGGCGACCTGCCGGGCTTTGCGAAAGATCGCCCCGGGCAACTGCGGCCCGCAGAGCGCCGGATGCAGCCACTGTTCGAGCGTCAGCGGACGCGCCGGCAAACAAGCCGTCAGGGCGTTGCGAACCGCCTGATCGCAAGGAGCGCCGACCAGATCGCGGCAGACCGCGAAGACCGAACTCATGCGAGCTGCGGCCAGCAATACGATCTGCCACAACCGTCTGGAGGTGCACTTCCATCCGACATCCCTGAGCGGCATCGCCGTCCGCAGCCAATCCTCGGCCAGCATCTGGACCTGCCGGTCCGACACAGTCACACTGTTTCTCGAACGCATGGGCTTCCTCCATGAATGACCCTGTTCCACAAGTCATTGTGTAGGAAAGCCCTGCGTTCATTTGAAGATCACCTCCCGATCTGGGAACTACTGAGTTTGCATTTTTCGTTTTGCAGTTTGCAATGCATCTCTCCTCCCCGCAGCCGCCATCCTGCGAGTTCGACACATGCCGGATCCATTCAACGGACTGCGAAGAGCAGAAGGAACTCAGCCAACCGACCACCCCAGGGTCACTTTGCACTACTCACTACTCACTACTCACTACTCACTACTCACTACTCACTACTCACTTTTCACTCACCGGAGTCTTCTCCGGTCCGATCTCCGCGTCCTCCGAGCCTCCGCGGTAAATCCTCTTCTTCTACGTCCGCAGTTCCACCAGCACCGCGTTCAGACTCCCCGACCGGAACCCTTCCAGATCCAGCGTCACATATCGGAACCCCAGCTCCCGGAACCGGGCCACTAACTCGTCCCGCACGCCCGGTTCGCACAGGCGGGGCAGGGCGGTCAGCGGGATCTCGATCCGCGCCAGCTCGTTCGCCTCCAGCCGCACCCGCAGCTCGCGCAGTCCGAAGCGTTCCCGCAGGAGCTGCTCCGCCGCGTCGATCCGCTGCACCCGCTCCGGCGTCACCGCCACGCCATACGCGATCCGGCTCGACAGACACGGGGCCGCTGGCTTGTCCCACACCCGCAGGTTCCAGTGCCGGGCCAGTTCGCGGACCTCGGCTTTCGAAATCCCCGCCTCGACCAGCGGGCTTCGTACCCGGTGCTCCTTCGCCGCGACCATCCCCGGCCGATGGTCCCCCAGGTCGTCCACGTTCGCCCCGTTGACGATCACCACATTCGGATCGGCGGCCAGATACGTTTCCAGCCGCTGGTACAGCTCGGTCTTGCAGTAGAAACAGCGGTTCGTCGGATTGGCCAGGTACTGCGGATTCTCGAACTCCGCGGTCTCCACGGTCTGGTGGGCAATCCCGATCTGCCGGGCCACCTCCGCAGCCGCGTCCGCCTCTCCCGCCGCCAGGCTGGAACTGACCGCGGTCGCCGCCACCGCCTGGTCGCCGCAGGCCAGGTGGGCCGCCATCGCCACCACCGCGCTGTCGACGCCCCCCGAATACGCCACCACGACCCGCGGGCACGCGGCCAGCAGTGCGAGCAGACGTTCACGTTTTTCCGTCAGTTCCGGGGACAAGTCGGTCATCACAGCGGCTCGGAGCAGGGGAGGAAAACAAGGCCACCCGGACAGGCACCACGAATGACACGAATATCCACAAACAACACCGCAGAAAAGAGTTACGTAGCGGCCAAAATGCAGAGTGGCTATTTGCGCCAATCTTGACTCCGGCTTCTGCCCTTCGGCCTCAATTCGTGGGCATTCATGTTATTCGTGGTCCCCTCCGGTCTTCGGATTCTTCGCTCCAGTTTGACCGATCCCCGCTGAGGCGGCCACCCGGAAAGTCTTTCGCAGTCGAAACCACCGGCCGAACCGTCGATCTCCGCAAAAACCGATTCCTCTGGCATTTTGGCACGAATTCGCCAGACTGACAGGAGGTACATTCCAGGAGCTTTTCGCCAACCCGCGCCAGAGGTCCGTCTGGGAGACGGTCGCAAACCGGGGCGGGGCAGGGCGGCCTCCGTGCTGCAGAAAGGGCATTTTTCCATGACGCGGGTCCAGAACGGGCTGGCCGGTTTTCTAATGCTGGCCATCGTCGTGGCGTCGAGCGTCGCGTTTGCGGCCATCACCCCGGCCCAGCGCAAAGAGCTGGCCGACATCCGCAGCGATGCCGGCAAGGCCGCATCGCTGATCTCAAAGAAGAAATTCGAAGACGCCGAGCAGGCCCTCAAAGACGCCGAAGATCGCCTCGCCGCCCTCATCAAAGAAGCGCAGCTCGAGGAAACCGACCCGGCTCTGGCGCCGGTCCGGAAAGTCATCGAACTCCAGCGAGCCAATCTGGCCAGGAAGTCCGGTGCAGGGGCCCCGGACGAAATCAGCTTCGCCACAGACGTCGCCCCGATTCTGGCCGCAAAATGCGTCTCCTGCCACGATGAGGACGCGGCCGGCGGACTGCGACTGGACACCTTCGCAGGCATGGAGAAGGGGGGCAAGAACGGTCCGCTCGCCGTCGTCGGACGTCCGCAGAACAGTCAAATCATGCTGCGAGTGATGACGCCGAATCCTCAACTGAGAATGCCGAAAAACGCAGCGGCCCTGTCTCCGGAAGAGATTCAGAAAATCGCCGCCTGGGTCGCGGCCGGCGTGAAATTTGACGGCGACGATAAAACCACCAACCTGACCAATCTGGGAAAGAAAAAGCCGGCGGGACCGCCCCCGGAAATCGTCAAGGCGACCGGCGACGAAAAGGTCTCTTTCATTCGCGACATCGCCCCCACGCTCGTGAATACCTGCGGCGGCTGCCACGGCGCGGGCCGGCAGTCGGGCGGGCTGTCGCTGGCCACGTTCGAAAGAGTCATGCAGGGGGGCGACAGCGGCCGCGTGATCGTCGGCGGCAGCCTGGAAGGGAGCCGCCTGTGGCGCATGGTCAACGCCGACGAAGAGCCGGTCATGCCGCAGGGGCAGGCCCGCATCACCCGCAAGTGGCACGCCGACCTGCGGACGTGGATCACCGAAGGCGCGAAATTTGATGGCGGAGACGCCAAGAAGCCGTTGCGGGAAATGATCCCCAGCGAAGAACAGATCAAAGCCGAGCTGCTCGCGAAGCTGACCCCCGCCGAGTGGGTCGCCAAGCGCGAGAAGGACTCGAAGGACCAATGGGGCCGGGTCTTCTCCAAGAACGCCGAGCCGACCGTGGTGCAGGGGCCCGAGTTCATCGTCCTGGGGGACGTTTCCGAAGCCCGCCTGAAAGATGTCGAGAGCTGGGCGACGCAGTACGCGGGCAAGCTCCGCGAGATGTTCGGCGTCAAGGACGAACCGCTCTTCAAAGGCAAACTGGCGATCTTCGTGCTGAAGGAACGCTTCGGTTACGAAGAGTTCAATAACACGATTCATCGCCGGGAAGTGCCGCGCGAAGTGACGGGACATTCCGAGGTCACTCCCGGGCTCGAAGAGGCCTTCATCGCGGTCCAGGACGTGGGCGACGAAGTCTCCGCCGAGTCGCCTGGACTGCACGGAGCAGTCCTCGAGCATGTGACCGGCGCCTTTCTCAAGAAGACGGGCGAAGGTCTGCCCGACTGGATGATTCGTGGAGCGGGTTTGGCGCTCTCAGGTGGAAAGAGCGGTCCGGCCGGCGAATATGTGAGCAGCCTGCAAGGAGAGGCCGGCGCCATCCTGCGAACGGCGAAGCTCGCGAAACCCGAAGACCTGTTTCAGAACGGCACGTTCGCCCCGGGCGAAGTCGGTGCAATCGGTTTTACGCTCGTCGACTTCCTGCTCAAGCAGGGAGGGCCGGTGAACTTTGGCCGGCTGGTGAACCGGCTGCAGGCCGGCGACAAGGTCGAGACGGCGATTCAGACGGTTTACAAAAGCGACTGTCGCGTACTGGCCGCGGCCTACGCCAGCACGCTGGGTTCAGGCTCGCGCAAAAGCGGCAAGAAATAACGCTGCTACAGGGATTGTGCGAGCCATCGAGACGCGGAACGCGCCGGCGGGTGCGTTCCGCGTCTTTGAGTTTTGACGCCGTGCAAAACTCGTCGATGAGCCGCACCTCTCGCGTCGGCTGACAGCCCGGCTCCGAGCCGTCAGAATACGCTTTGTGCGAATCAATCTTGAAACAACGCGGTCCCTCGAAGAGCGGGACCTCACGGGGCAGTCATGGCGGATGTGCTGGTCATTGGCGGCGGAGTGATCGGCCTGTCGACCGCGTGGGAACTGGCGGGCCGCGGGCTCAAAGTCTGCGTCGTGGAGCAGGGGGCGTTCGGCAGGGAAGCTTCGTGGGCGGGAGCCGGCATGCTCCGTCCGGGAAATTGCGAATTCGCCCGGACTCCCGAAGCTCGCCTGAGGGCGCACAGTCATCGCCTCTGGCCCGATTGGTCAGCCCGCCTTCGCGAAGCGACGGGAATCGATAACGGCTATGTTCGCTGCGGAGCGCTCGAAGTCCGCAGCGGCGAACGCGCTGCGGAACTTGAGACGGAGATCTCCGCATGGCGCGCGGAAGGGGTCGCGATCGAATCGGTCTCGGCCGACGATCTGCATCAACGCTTTCCGGCCGTGGGGCCGCGGGTCACGGCTGCGTACTTCCAGCCGGAGCTGGGCCAGGTCCGGAATCCGCGGCACTTGAAGGCCCTGCTCTCCGCCTGCGAACAACGCGGCGTCGATCTGCGGTCCGGCTGCCCGGTCACCGGGTTCGAGCAAGACGGAGATCGGATCACTGCGGTCCGTACGATCGCCGGATCGCTGTCGGCCGGGGAATTCCTGGTGACGGGCGGTGCGTGGACCGGCGAAATGCTGGCGCCGCTCGGATTATCAGTGCCCGTGAAGCCGATTCGCGGCCAGATCGTGCTGCTGCAACAGCGGCCGCTGACGTTCCGCTGCGTCATTCAGGAAGGGCATCGCTACCTGGTTCCGCGACCGGACGGACGGATCCTGATCGGAGCCACCGAGGAAGATGTCGGCTTCAACCGCCAGACGACCGCCTCGGCAGTGGCCGGTCTGATTCAGTTCGCCTGCGACCTGGTTCCCGATCTGGCGTCGGCCGGCGTCGAGCAAAGCTGGGCAGGGCTCCGGCCGCACGCTCCCGCGGGACTGCCATTTTTGGGTCGCGTAGCCGGCTGGCAAAACCTGTCCATTGCAGCGGGTCACTACCGGAACGGTCTGGAAATGTCTCCGATTACCGCAGTGCTGATGCGGCAGATTCTGGTCGGCGAGCCGCTGACGCTGCCCGAGGAATGCCGCGGCGTCATGCACACGGCGGCCAGCGAGTCGCTTTGAAGGATCGCAGGGATGCGTGCCGTCGTTCAACGAGTCTCCCGCGCAAAAGTCACGGTCGCGGGCGAAGTCACCGGCGAGATCGGTCCGGGATTTCTGATCCTGCTCGGCGTGGCCGAAGGAGACAGCGCGACCGATGCGACGACGCTGGCGGAAAAAATCGTCGGTTTGCGGGTCTTCGAAGATGCCGACGGGAAGATGAATCTGTCGCTCGGCGAGACTGGCGGAGCGATGCTCGTCGTCAGCCAGTTCACGCTGCTGGGCGATTGCCGAAAGGGCCGGCGCCCGAGTTTCATCGCCGCGGCCCGCCCGGAGATCGCGAATGAACTCTACGAGCAATTCGTCGCCTCAGTCCGGCAGCTGGGCATTCCGGTCGGCACCGGAAAGTTCCAGGCGCACATGGATGTCGAGCTGGTCAACGACGGCCCGGTGACGCTGCTGCTCGACAGCCGAAAGGCGTTCTGAAGTCGCCTGAGAGCGATTCAAATGATTCGGGATTCCGTCGAGCGAACCGGCCGTGTATCGGACCGGGGCAGAGGCGGAGATCGCCGCGGCCGGAAACCCGGATTCTGCAGTTTCCAGCCCGGTTTTGCAGAAGAAAAACAACATAACGGACATTATCGGACGTTGCGCACGAGTCTGGAAATGGGGCTGCGCGGCAATGAGATGCGGAAATGCGACAAGGCTCGAGACTGTCGATTCAGCCCCGAGCCTTGAGTGCAAACGTTTCTCGCCGAACACCACGCCCCCTCCGCGGAGCTACGCCGTGGCGGCAGGCTCGATGGCGGAGAGTTCTTCGAAGACGCCGATCTGGCGGAACTTCTGGTAGCGTCGATCGAGCAGGTCCTGCTTTGGCAGCGAACCCAGCGATCGCAGATTGCGGACGATCGTCGACTTGAGGGTCGAGGCCATCATCCGCGGCGCGCGATGGGCGCCGCCGAGCGGCTCAGGGATCACTTCGTCGACGACTCCGAATTTGAGCAGATCCTTGCCGGTGAATTTGAGAGCCTTGGCGGCCTGGTCGGCGAACTTGCTGCTCTTCCACAGGATGCCGGCGCAGCCCTCGGGGCTGATGACCGAGTAGTACGCGAACTGCAGCATGGAGACCGAGTCGCCGATGCCGATGCCGAGCGCCCCGCCGGACCCCCCTTCTCCGATGACGACGCAGACGATGGGTGTCGGCAGCAGCATCATTTCGCGGAGGTTGACCGCGATCGTGTAGGCCTGCCCGCGTTCTTCGGCCCCGATGCCTGGATAGGCCCCGGGCGTGTCGATCAGGCAGACGATGGGGACGCCGTACTTGGCGGCCATCTCCATCTTGAGCAGCGCCTTGCGATAGCCCTCTGGATGAGCGCAGCCGTAATAGCACTCGCTCCGCTCCTTGAGCGACCGCCCCTTCTGCTGGCCGACGAGGAGAATTTTGCGATCGTCGAGCCGGGCGAAACCCGTGATCAGCGCCCGGTCGTCGCCAAACGCCCGGTCGCCGTGCAGTTCGACGAATTCATCGCACATCAGGTCGATGTAATCGCGGGTCTGCGGGCGTTCCTGATGGCGGGCGACCTGGACCGTCTGCCAGGCGTCGAGGTTGTCGAAAATTTCGCGCTTCATCCGCTGGATTTCGGTCCGCATGTTGCGGATCGCATCCAGCGTGTTGGAAGTGGGATTGGGTTGCGCCTCCAGCTTCGCGAGCTGCTCTTCCAGCTCGTAAACGGGGCGTTCAAACGGCAACACGTACTGCGATTTCATCGGACGGGTGCAATCCTGGAAAGCAACGCGAGTTTCACGGCCGGTTCCGCGGAGCGACTCCGGGCCGGACGGCGATCCGCGATACTATGGCAGATCACAGCACATCCGGCAATTCGGTCATAAACGGCAGATCCTCGTCTTCGGGCAGCGGCTGTTTGCGGGCTTCCCGGACCACGGCCGGTTGCGCCGCTTTCGGAGCGGCTGCCGGACGGGTGGGGGACGCTGGCGGTGCAGCCTGTCGCTGTGGCGCCGGTGCGGCCGGACGGGGTGGCTGTGCCGGCTGCTGCGGTGGCGCCGGTCGCGGAGGTTGCTGCGGTGCTGCAGGCCGCGCAGCCGCGGGCTGCTGCGGCATCTGCGGGGCTTGTCCGGGGGGGGCGGGGAACTGGGCGCCGGGCGGGTAGCCGGGCGGCATCATTCCCGGAGCACCCGGATAACCTGGCTGCGGATAACCCTGCGGCGGGTAGCCCTGCGGCGGCATGCCGGGGTACATCTGCGGCATCATCGGCATGGGCTGCGGATACTGCTGGGGCGGGAATTGCTGCTGGGGGGCCGGAGCCGCCGGGGCGGGTTCCTTGGCCTTCAGGATCTTGGCCCGATCGGCGGCGCGCCGCTTTTCCCGCGCGGCCTTCTGCGCCTGGAGTTCCTCCGCAAACTCGGGGTTCTCCCGGACCAGGCGTTCGCGCTGGGCGTCGAGACGACTGCTGACTCCGCCCGATTTCATTTGTTCCATCAGGTCCGCGGGCTTATCTTCCACGACGACCCGTTTCTCTTCGACGTCTTCTTTGAAAATACGGATTCGACGCAGCTCGCCGAGCAGTTCTCCCACATCTTTGTAGCGGGCATCGGGCTTCTTGCTGAGAAGTTTCAGGACTACGCGATCCATCTCCGGCGTGACGTTCGGATTGAACTCCGAGGGAGCAGGGGCCTGCGCGGTGAGATGCTTCTGCAGCACATCCTGCGGCGTGGTCCCCTGGAAGGGAGTCTTGCCGACGAGAATCTCAAAGAACGTGATTCCCAGACTGTAGAGATCGGTTGCGGGAGTCGGCGCCTTACGGCGGATGGTTTCCGGCGCAATGTAGGTCCGGGTCCCCTGAATCGTGTTGAACTGCTTCGACCCCATCAGCTTTCCGAGACCGCTCATCTGGCGGACCGTGAGCGAGAAGTCCACCAGGCGGACTTCCGCCGCGCGGTTCATCAGAATGTTGTCCGGCTTCAGATCGCGGTGAATCCAGCCCTTCTGGTGGATGTGAGCCAGCGCCAGACAGACCTGCTCCATCAGCGGCTTGACGCGGGCGTGGACTGGGAGGATATCGGCCTTGATCTGCTGCTTGATATTGGGAGCACGGAAATACTCCATCAGCAGATAGGTCCAGTCGCGCGAGGACTGGTAGCGGTCGAATTTGACGATATTCGGGTGGTCGAGCGTTTTGAAGACGCCGGCTTCGTGCTTGAGAATCGCCTTGCACTCTTTGTAGTCCGGGACTTTGGCGTAGACGATTTTCATGGCCAGGTGGCGATTGGTTCCCTGCTCCACGACTTCCCAGACCTGACTGGTGCCGCCGCTGCCGACGCACGTGGTCAGCTCAAAACCATCAATCGTCAGATCGTCTTCCGCCACCGGTCTATCTCCACTGAATCGCATGCCTCCCGGAACCGGAGGCCGACCTTGTCGAGTATAGCGGAGAAACCGTCTGGATGTCGTCAGGAAAACCCGGAGGATTCGCGCAGTCGGGGCGATCGGCGGACGCCTCGGTTCGCAGGGTTGCCGATTGACGCCGTACGCCGATTCGCCTGAAACGACCACTTCAAATGAAAGCGGCCCGGCAAGTGCCGGGCCGCTGCGAGCATCCGGGCTGCGTCGTCGATCAGAATCCGCTGGCATTGCGGGCAGGATTGGCAGGGGGAGGGGTCGCCCCGGGAACGGCCCCGCCGGTCGAACCGGCGGCCGAAGTGACGCTGGCCAGCTTCAGCTGGAAACCGTCCGCCAGGAGATGCGACGATTCGTAGATCACCTCGTCGCCCTCCAGAAACGGGCCGCTGACGAAGGTTCTGGACGGCCCCTGCCCTCCCAGCAACTGTACGGGAATGTCGCGGACCGTCGAGGCGCGGACAATTTGCACTTTTCGCTGTCCGTCCGGCAGATTGCCGACGGCGGACGAAGCCACCTGGATGACCGGCTGGCGGGGGATCATCGGGACGAAGACCGACTGCCCCGGCTGCAGTTTTCCGCCCGGATTCTCGACGACGAGGACCGCCGAGGCGATCGAGTCGAACAGATCGCGAAGGGGATCGAATCGCGACGCGAGCGGCAGGATCGCCTCCACTTTCGCGTCGACTTCGGCGGAGTCGACGTTGATTTTCAGAGGCTGATCGAGCTGAACTTCGCTCCGGCTGACGGGGACTTCCACTTTCATGCGAGACAGTTCGCCGAACTGAACGAGGGGGTCTCCCGCGCGCACAAACTGGCCTTCGGAGACCAGGATTCGGAGCACTTCTCCGGCCTGCGGGGCGCGGATCGCAGTCTGATCCAGATGGTATTGCGCCAGATCGAGATCGGCCTTGGCCGCTTCCACGCGCGCTTTGGCCAGTTCCGACTGAGCTTCATCCTTGGGGGCGAGTTTCTGTTCGAGAGTGGCCGCCTTGTGCAACGCCGCAGCTCGCTGATGCAGAAGCCGTGCCTCCGTGTTGTCGAAACGCAGCAGGTCGGCCTGCGAAATCAGTTTCTGGCCGGCTTTGGCGGCCACTTGCCGGACCGTTCCGTCGTGAGGCGCCGTCAGCGTAAAGAAGGTGTAAGGTTCGAGAATCAGGGGAACCCGATAGTCCTGCGGCGGAAGGATTCTGGGCGTCTCCCGCTTGACGACGACCTGATCTCCCGCCGCGGCAACTGGTACAGTCACTTTGCTTCCCGCTGCAGCGGGGGCCTGGGGCGGTTGCGCCAGCGCCGAGTTGCCGGTGACTGCCGATCCGATCAATCCCGCCGCTAGTGCCGGTTTGCACCACCGCATGCCGATCATGTCGCGCCTCGATTGCGATTTTCAATTTGAAAGCCGGACGGCAACCGCCGTCACGGTCCATTCCGCGGAACCAGCCTGTACGGTACGACCTGTTTCCCGCGATTGTCAACGGGCGTTGGCGGATGAGAAAGGCGTGAACTGTCCGACGAGTCTCGCCGCCGTCCGGCCCCCTGCCCCGGCAGACGTCCCGGATCTGAACCACTGAACTGATGCGTTCGGGTTCGGGGAAGGGATTGACCCGCCTCGCCAGTTGGCGTACATGAAATGGATTCACGCTCGGAGAAGTGGGCCGGTCACCAGGGACGGTGTGTTACGCAATGCGGTTATTGGAGCGGTACATCCTGTGGGAACTGGTGCGCGTTTTCAGCGTGCTGGTGACGATTTTTACGGTGCTGCTGGTGTTTGTCGGCGTCGTGGCGCAGGCACGTCAACATGGCCTTGGAATGGCGGAGATCATTCAGATCCTGCCCTACGTTCCTCCAAGCCTGCTCCCCTACACCATTCCCGCGACGATGCTCCTCACGGTCTGCGTGGTCTACGGTCGAATGTCGGCCGACCGGGAAATCATCGCCGCGAAATCGGCAGGCGTCCATGTGATCTCGCTGATCTGGCCGTCCTATTTTCTGGGCGCGGTCTTGAGCGTCGGTACGCTGTTCATGACCGATCAGATCATCCCCTGGTCGATGGGGAACATCGGGCGAGTGGTCCGACTGGCAATGGAAAACATCTTTCTCGACCAGCTGCGGACGCAATCACAGGTCAATAATCGCAAACTTGGAATTGCGATCACGGTGCTGGACGTGCGGAATCGCGTGCTGATCATGCCAACCTTCCGCTACTCGCCGGGCGGCAAGGAGACGTTCACGGCCCAGGCCGAAGAGGCCCGATTGAGCTTTGACCTCAGTCGCCAGGAAGTGGTCGTGCAGATGAAGAAAGCCCACATCAACGCCCCCGGACGAATCACGGGCTGGTTTGAGAACCACGAAGACCGCTTTCCCCTGCCCATCGACCGGGCCGGGCTGCAGGTCCAGACGATGCGGATTCTGGACATTAAAGCGAAATTGCAAACCGCGGACGCCTCAAGGGAACGGCTGCGGGACGCGGACGCGATGGAGGCTGCGTTCGCCATGGCGACAGGGGAGTTCGAAAAGCTGGGAGGCCATTCGTTTGTCGTGAGGTCCTATGAGCATACGGATACGGCGGGGCAGATCCGCCGGATGAAAACCGAGGTCAGCACGCGGTTCGCGATGGCCACGAGCTGCTTTTTCTTTGTGCTGGTGGGGAGTCCGTTCGCGATCCTGATGGCCCGCAAGCAGTTTCTGACCAGCTTTCTATTCTGTTTCCTGCCAATCCTGGTGATCTACTATCCCGTGGCAATGCTGAGCCAGAATCTGTCGAAGACTGGCATGTTCGATCCAACCTGGGCCGTCTGGTCGGCGAACGCTCTGCTGCTGATCGCCGGCTGCGTCTGCATTCGGCGCGTGTTGCAAAACTGAAACACCGCAGCCGAGCGTCTGCGGTCCGACGATAGCGGAAAATCGGCCTCTGCCGTCGACAGGATTCACGCTCCGCCGCTGGATTCCGGATTGCAGAGGTCCGCGTCTTCCCGCCGCGGAGTCAAGCGCTTATATTGAACGGTCTGCCAGCAGCGCTGGGATCGCGTCGGGGGAAGCGTGGCTTCCGGAACGATCCGAGCCCCTCCCCTGCCCCGGAGTTTCCCGCCGATGCGTTCTCTCATGGCCCGAATGAGTCTTGCCGGTGCGCTGCTCGCTTTGCCGTTGCCGGGCGTCTTCGCGATTGCCGCCGCCGCACCTCCCGCGGCCAAGGATGCCGCGACGGAATGGAAGACGCTGGCGGCGCGGCGGGACGAACTGATCAAGAAAGTCGACGAGCTGAAAGTGCGTTTTCGCGGGGCGCAGGAGGCCGAGCAGCTCAAGATTCGCGAAGAAGTCTTTAAGCTCGCCGACGAATTTCAGAAGACGATTTACCCGCGGCTGACGACGCTCGCCCCGAAAGTCTACGCAGACGATCCGCAGAATTTCGATGCCGGCGAACTGGTGCTTGAGGCGGCATATCAGGCCAATCGGTACGAGGACGCCGTCAAGACGGGCGAGCAGCTCATTGCTGCAGGGCGCAAGTCGGCGCTGACGCTGAACATCACGGGAGTGGCGTATTTCGGCCTGCAGGATTTCGGCAAGTCGAAGGCCCTGTTGCAACAAGCGGAGACTGAGGGGCTGCTGATCCCGCAGCTGGGAGGCCGCTACCTTGAACAGTGCGACGAGTACGCCGACCTCTGGAAGGCAGAGCTGATCATTCGAGAGCAGGAAGCGAAGGCCGAAGGGGACGAGCAGCTTCCTCGCGTCGCGTTCAAGACCAGCCGGGGGCTGATTGTGTTGGAGCTGTTCGAGAATGAAGCCCCGAACACGGTGGCGAACTTCGTCAGCCTGGTGGAGGGGAAGAAGTATAACGGCGTCAAATTCCATCGCGTGATCCCCGGCTTCATGGCCCAGGGGGGCGATCCGAATACGCTCGACGACAATCTCGAAAACGACGGGCAAGGCGGTCCCGGGTACACCATCGCCTGCGAATGTTATCGCGAAGGCGCCCGCAATCACTTTCGCGGAAGCCTGAGCATGGCGCACGCCGGCAAGGACACGGGGGGCTCGCAGTTCTTCCTGACGCACCTGCCGACGGCCCACCTGAACGCCAGCGCCGAAGAAGAACGCGGCCATACCGTCTTTGGGCGCGTGGTCGAAGGAATGGACATCGTGGCGGCTTTGCAGGTCGGCGACACGATTGAAACGGCGACGGTGACGCGCAAGCGGAACCATCCCTACAGGCCCGAGACGAAACCGGATGCGCGACGCGGACGGGGCGAATAGCGGATTTCGGTCGAGGCAGAATTCCGACCGGCCCGACTGCGGACTAGCAGCCGGGCCGGTGTCGTTTACTTGTCTGGTTCGCAACCGGCCCTCGCTCCCCTGCCCTGCTGTGGAGCTCCTTTCCGCCGAACGCGTCGGCATGAAGGGGACTTGACCGTGGGCGGGAGGCGGCTAAGATTACGGATGTCGATTCTCGAAGCCCGGGCATGGCGAAGCCGGGGGGAGGGAGTCGTACGGGACCGGGGGCGACCGGATTCGACTGGGTTGTCGCAGGTCATGGTGGCGTGTCGTGGTTGATCAGCAGGCCACGTAAAAAGCCGATCAAAAAACAACTGCCAACACTGGCAACTTCGCACTGGCTGCCTAGTTAAGGAGCCGTGACTGCGGAAGCCCCGTCGGAGGCGTCCAAAAGTCACTCGCCAATTCCGACTGGTTGCCGGTCAATGAGACCTACGCCGGCAACAAGATTTGTGGGGCTCTGGTCGTTGGCAGGCTTCGTTCGTTGAGCCTGCCGCGACGAGATTAATCAGCGGACTACACACGTAGAGGCTATGGCTGAGTAATCACAGGACGCGGGTTCAATTCCCGCCGCCTCCACTTTCACCGAGAAGCAGCCCCCCGCCGTATACGGTGGGGGGCTGCTTCTCTTTTGGGCACAACCGGTTACGGCACACGCCGCCCGGATTGTGGGTTGTCCAATTTCAGGGAGAGAGGCCGCATCGTTTGTGGCAAGGCTATTTCCCAGAACCGGTTACAAGGTTCAATCTGTCCACTCTCCTTTCGCCCCCCTCCACCGTGTCGCATCGGTTTGTCGGGCCGGTGCGAACCGATTCTCCGCACAGTGAGTCGGGGGGGCTAGGGTCGTCGAACGAGCATCGCATGCGCATTGAAGAAGTTGTCCGTCAGCAAATGCGTCAACTCGCAGCCGTGCAATGCGCTGCAATTGATTTCGCGTCGCTCGATGCCGGCTGTGGCGCGACGGATGATCCTGGCTGGGACGAGGCTGCCGACCGGGACTACTTCAGGAACTTCTTGAGCGGAATGTCGTAATATCTTGCCCCGGCCATTGGACCAGCCATTTGCGATCGGCCGTCAACCGTCAGGGTGAAGACCCGAATCACGGCGCGACCGGTGAACTCCTTCCCGACTTCCATTTGTCCGGTGAGTTTGCCGTCCTCGGTTGGCTTCATAGTGACGGGCGTCTTCACGAGATTCGTGCCAGTACGATCCGGATTGCTGAAAGCCATCACGAAGACCGAATGAATGGGCTTGAGCCTCCCTTGATCGGCAATTGTGAAGCGGGCGATCAGCTTGTCGCCACTGGTGGCGTCCACTTCCCCGTTGTACTTCAACCCCCACTCGTCTTTCGATGAACCAAGCTCATACCAGTGCGCCCAGCTGCGGCTCGTCATCAGGACAAGTGCGATGACGAGCAGGACACCTGTCGCAAGGGGCAAAGATCGAACGGGCATGTCACTGGCACCTCATGAAATCGTGGCCACCGATTCACACGTCGCAAGGTCGACTGTGCACATCGCGCGAAGAATTGAAGCAGTCCAGCTCGATTCGAGCAATATCAATCTGTGTGCTGACATACCCCATCCCGATCGACAATTCGCGAGCAAGTCA
This sequence comes from uncultured Planctomycetaceae bacterium, assembly GCA_942493135.1. Lineage (GTDB taxonomy): Bacteria > Planctomycetota > Planctomycetia > Planctomycetales > Planctomycetaceae > Planctellipticum. The sequence continues at coordinate 75,679 of OW818684.1, forward strand.
CTTCGAAAACAAGCTTGGGGTGATGGGAATCGGATCGCTCTTTTCTCGCGACGGTTGAGCTGCCGTCGGTCCAGCGCGCCCCGGGTGTTCTGTCCGTTCGCCGGAAGTCAGACGGTGGCAGGTTGGAACGACTGGCACACCAATGCCGGAGGCGCGACTTGCCTCCACCGGCCTGCAATGCAGAAGAATCGCGCGAGGGCCGCTGCCAGGCGAATATGGCTATCGCCGCAGTTTAACTTCTCTCCGTCGGAGTCCGTGCGTCATTCACATCGACATCGCTGCGTCAGACCGAGGTCGATTTCGCATTTTAACAAATCACATCGATCACATCGACCGGCGCGTTCAAACTGCGCATCGCGGCCAGCTGATGGTCGGTTCGTCGCCGGACGAGCCCGCATTGACTCTTACCGTTTCACGACACAACGACCGTCCAGGACGATCCTTCAATCATCCACCCGCCGCCGAGGCCCGGGTTCCCAACCCGCAATTCCTGCCAGAAAGAGTTCAACTGGCGTCCTCCCGCCTCCACTTTGATTTGAAACGGCTCCTCATCGAATTCGACGAGGAGCCGTTTCTCGTTGTGTTGCAGCGACTTAAAGCGTCGCTCCGTTTCGTCGCCCGCGGTTCAAGCCCGCGTCAGTCCGGCGTTCGTGATGACGTAAGTCCCCAATCGCAAACAGGCTTCGGAGTTCAAGCGTCCCCTTCCCTCTCGTCCCCTGCTCCGCCGCGCGCGGTCGTGTTGCTCACGCTGGCTCGATAGATATCGCCTTCCAAAGCATTGATTGACATCGGACTATTCCGATCTGTTGGTGCAGCTCAAGCTTCTACGGCTCGCTGCTCGCCGTGCTGAGTGGTGCGTCGGGGCCGAAGAGAACAAACGCTAAGTTGGTCGTCCGGCCCGAGCGCCGAGCGGATGAGGCGTGTGCTTCCAATAAGCGAAGTCGAACCGGAGTCAGTGCAGAATGTCGTGATGACAACGCCCGCGAATCGACGGTGGTTAGTCCCGAGTATCGGGAGCAAGTCGTTCCTCCGAGAGGACCGTCAACTCGGTTGACAGGCCCGCTAATAGCGCCCGCGACGAGTTCTCCACTTCTGCGAGCACACGCACCTGCTGAGTAACGGGTTCCACAGTGACATCGACAAAGATGAGGCGACCACGGAGCACGAGCAGAGCGCCTGACGTTGCGACAGCGTCGGGCCGCGAAGCCATCCTTACCGACACACTGTCGCCTTCGTTGAGATTCGCTGCGACGTTCCTTCCGACATATCCCTCAATGCGAAGTTTTTCGACATTCGTAACCTCAAGAATCGGGTCCCCCTGCTGGACGGCCTGACCGCGAGATTTGAATACGCGCGTCACGGTTCCCTCGAACGGAGCCTTGACGCGATAAGTATCGAGCTCAGCTTCCGCCTCATCGCGTCTCAGCTTCTTTATCGCAAGTTCCCGTTCAGCGCTTTCGATCTGCAACTCGGCTCTCTCGGCGGCGAGGCGCAACCGTTCGAGCTCGGCGATTGTGATCACTCCGGCGGAGCGTTCATTCAGCCTCAACGAAATCTCATATTCGTTCGCGGCAACCTGGCATGCTTTTCTGGCAAATCTCACGTCGACGTCGTTCTCAGCTTCCTGCTTCACCACAGCCAGCCGTGTCTGGGCAACACCATCGTTCAGAGTTGCAACGATCTGGCCATCTTGAACCGTGCCTCCCTCGCGGAGCGAGAATTGCGACAATGTCCCAGCACGATCGCTGGCGAGAACGACCTGATTGACAGGCTCAATCCGGCAGTCCCGGATGACGACGACCTTTTCATTCGCAGCTGCACACACCCCGATCATGCTGATCGATGCCAGACACATCACCGGAACTGAATGGGCTTTGACCACGACACTGTCCCCTAGAATGAATTGTGATTGTGAGTTCAGCGCCTTACATCCGAAAGTGGAGTGTTAACCGCAGGTACCGCCAGAGCCAACCCGCTATGGAATGTTCCACGACAATGCACCGCGCCCGTCCCTGCATCCCGGCCAAGAGAATGTTGCGGTCATCATCCAGAACAACGAGTCCGTGGTACGCAATGCTCGCCATCCGTTCCCGACCGATTTGATCCACCACGGTCGCAACCGGTCCACCTTCCCGGACCGAGAGCCCTCGAGGAACGTCGTCGGAGTGCCGTTCCGAGATTCGATGAATGACGCCCGCGAAGACTTCATGGGGCAGATGGTTGAACTTCGTGCGGACGCGTGTTCCCGCGATGACTGCGTTCCGATCTGCCTGGTCAATCAGCAAAACCGCCTGAACTCGCTCATCGGGCGCAATGGTCAGAATGTGCGTATGGCGTTCGATGAATGCCCCGACATTCCATTCATCAAGCGGCGTCCCGAACCAGGAGGACAGCCGGGAGACTTGACGCCCCTGCCGTTCGAGCACTCGTGGTGCGGCAACGATTCTTCCCCCGACCGGCGCCGTCAATGTCAACTTCTGCTGTTGAGCTTCGACACTCCGCAGTTTATCTTCTAACGACCGCAGAGTCGACAATGCAACCGCGACCTGGGCGACATCGCTGAGCGCCTGAAATGATGCCATCGCGGCCCGCTGCTGCCGGCAGCGCGTCGCCAGATCATGACGACGCTCCTCCAGCTCAGGATTCTCCAGTCGAACGAGCTGCTCACCGGCGGCCACTCGATCGCCCGGCCGAACGAAAACTTCGCCGATGACACCGGGATCCTGCGCGATGACCTGATGAGCATTGTGCGGTTCGATCACGCAGGGGGCCTCCAGATACCAGGGAATCGGTACTCGGCAAAGAGCAACCAGCACCGCTGTCGCACCGAATCCCCAACCGATCAGCCGCCATGTTTTCCAGGGACGGCCGCGTGCCGCCGCTACAATTTCTCTTACTTTCCGCAGCAGGGCCAATCCACTGCTGAAGACCATCACGCCGGCCACCGCGGCGGCACCCTCTCCCAACCGGTACGGCTTGAGCACCGCATAGAGAAACATGACCGCTCCAAAGCAGACTGCCACCCGATAGAAGCTCGCGGCAATGGAATAGGCCGCCAGGCCGTATTGTCCTCCTCCCGAGCCCATCGAGGGGCTCACGCCATCAACCCCGAGACCGTGTCGAAGGATCATCGCGCGACATGCTTCCGAAGCTCGAGCGTGTAAATTCGGAATTCCTACCAGGTCGCTCAGGATGTAGTAACCGTCGAGTCGCATTAACGGATTCGCATTCCAGATCACCGTGCTGACGGACGACACGAGACACACGTTGAGTGCCGCAAAGTGCAGCAGCCCCGGTTGACTGAACCACCAGACCAGGAAGGCGATAGCCGACAACACGAGTTCGAAGTACATGCCTGCAGCCGAGACTGCGATCCGATGCCACTTGTTCATCAGCAGCCAGGAATCGGTCGCGTCGCAGTACAGTGAAGGGCTGAAGAGGAACAGAACGACTCCCATCCCGTGACACTCGCAGCCAAATCGTTTGCAGGCGAGTCCATGACCGAGTTCGTGAACCACCTTCGTGATTCCAATCGTTAACCAGAGCCCCAGCACGTTCGGCCAGCCGAAGAATGTCGCGAACTGCGGCAGCCGGCTTCGAAACTCGTCGAGATGCACAGCCAGCAGCAGCAGGCTGAAACTGCTTAACCCCAGTGCCGCGACCACCGCCGGAAGGGAAAACACCCACGCCGTTGCCGGGAGGAATCTGGTCAGCAACCGATCCGGGCTCCAGCCTGGGAGTCTCAGGTAAATCAGATTGGACGGCGCGAACCACGCCTTCCAATTCGCACGCACGTTCTCCCGCCGAAGACGCTCAAATCCCTGCCCTTCCCGTTGACTGATCAGCAGACCAGAGCGGTACAATTCGGCGATCAGCGACTGCAGATCCACGAGAGACAGCGGAACATCGGGAAAGTGCCTGGCGAGATGCTTCTTAATCGACAGGAGTGTACGCGTTCCGTCGAGCAGTTTGAGAGTCACGTACTGCGCCGGAGACAGTCGATGATACGTGAGCGCGACCGGGTCCTTGATCACCCACAGAATTCCGTCGCCGTGTGGAATCGAAGCCGCCACAAGGTCCGGTTTGGCGCGCAGCGGGATCACACGTTGAGCAGACGGAATCAGACGTTCCGATTCCGGCGTTCTCATGTCGCGTCCACCGTCACCAGTCGATTGGAAACAGTACGCAGTCGGAACGCATATTGTCCGCTATCGCCATGCAAGATCGATGCAGACCGTCCGGCCTTAAGAAAAGATGTGTAACGCTGGCATGTTTTTGACATATATCAGTATCCTGCACCTTCGAGACAGTCTATAGTAATGTGCTCACTCACGAGATGGTCCGGGCGTGCAGTTTGCCGAGAGCACATCTGTCGGAATACAAGGCAGAAGATGACCGCGAGCGATACGAACAGCAGGTCGAGGATCCGGCAGGATCGGGCGGTCGCCGGAATCGAGCAGCTGGCTCGTCGAAATCCCCCGCAGCCGGAGTTCTTCGCTGAGTTTCTGAAGGTTGTCCGGGAACGGTTCGGTGCAACTTCCGTCGCCATCTGGTCCTGGGCCGCGGGGCAGCTGAATCTGCAGTCGGAAGCGGGTTTCCAGGCCACGGAGTTTTGCGGGAAACCGGATCTCGTCGAGTGGCAGCGGCGGCAACTGCTGGCCACGCTGGACGGGGACAACGGGCGCGTTGTGTCCACGTCGGAAGTTCAGACCGTGCTGTCCGCCCCGCAATGCGACATGTTGATGGCTCCGCTACGGGCTGGGAGCCGGAAGATCGGCGTGGTTCAGGTGTTCTGCAGCGACGACGAGGCAGATGGCTCGTCGGATAAAACGATTGAGTTACTGGAGTCTCTTGCGAGGGTCGCATCAGGATACCTCCAAAGGCAATTGACACCCGACACCTCCACTCCACGTCTGCAGCCGGACGCGTTCTTCAGGTTCTCGCTGAAGCTGCAGCAGTGCGATCGCCTTACGGAATTGGGAAGCATTGTTGTTAATGACGGTTGCGAGCTGCTGCGGGCCGATCGAATCACGTTGATTCGGAAACGTCGGCCAACGGCGGCGGTTCTGTCGGTGACGGGGAGAGAGCAGGTCAACAGCCGCGCGCCGCAGATCCGCGACCTGAAGAAGCTGGCCTCGGCCGTGCTGGCTTCCGGCCAGACGCTTCGCTTTGGAGGACACGATGAGACGCTCCCGGAGGAGATGGAACGAGAGCTGATGGATTACGTGCAGCTCAGTCACGCTAGACTGCTCCTCATGATCCCCCTGCGACGACCGAAGCCGGCACAGGACTCTCACGAATCACTGGCTCCCGTGGCCGCCGATACGATCGGCTGCGTGATGATCGAGCGTTTTGACGATGATGAACCGACTCCGGAGATGGTCCACTGGATCGACCAATTCATTAACCACGTTTCGGCAGCGATGACCCTCTCGCTGACGCACGAATCTATACTGTTCCTGCCGTTGCGGCGCCGGCTTGCGGCGGGCCGCCGCTGGCTGCAGGGGCGACGCCTGCTGATAACTCTCGCTGCAGCGGGAGCCGCTTTCGCCGCCCTGGCGATGCTGCTGTTCGGAGAATGGAAGTACCGAGTCGAAGGAACGGGGAGGCTGATGCCAGTCGCGCGGAGCGAAATCTTTGCGCCAGAGGATGCGGATGTCGTGGCCATCCATGTCAACGACGGTGAGCAGGTCGCGGCGGGACAGAGACTGGTCCAGTTGAGCAGCGATGAGCTGGAAGCCGCGTACGTTGCGGCTGCGAATGAAGTGCTGGAACAACAGCAGCGGCTACTGTCCATCCGAGCCGAGCTGGATAACGCGAAAGAGCACGCCCGCCGGGACGAGGCGATTCGGCTGCAGGGAGAGGCGGTCCAGACGCAGATCGCGATCGCCGCGGCGGAAGAGCATCGCGCCGTGCTGGAATCCCGTCGGAACCAGTTGGAAGTACGCTCCCCGCTGGCAGGGACGGTATCCACGTTCCAGGTGGAACAGCTGCTACGAGATCGCCCGATTCGCAGGGGGGATCTGTTGCTGGAAGTCATGCATGTGCAAGGTGACTGGCGACTCGAACTTGAAGTTCCGGAGCACAGAATGGGGCATCTGCTGCAGGGACAGAAGCTGCGGGCCGATCGCCAGCTGCCGATCGACTTTCTGCTCGTGACGGCTCCCGAAACGACGTACGCCGGAGCATTGCAGGACGTCGCAACCCGTGCGGTCAGTTCCGTCGACGGCGGCAACGTTGTCGAAGTGTTTGCGACATTTGACAAGAACACCGTTCCCGAGCTGCGTATCGGAGCCGAGGTTCGGGCGCACATCGACTGTGGCAAGTCTCCGATCGGGTACGTGCTCTTTGGCGACATTATCGAGTTCGTCCGAATGAATCTCTGGTATTGAATCGCCTCATTCGGTCAGCTCCAGAAAGGGATCCAGTCCCATCTCCCGGTACCGCTTGATCCGGTCCCGCTCCTGGGCCAGAAGGAGACGCCGTTGCTGCACATGATTCCGTTCCAGCATGCGCTGGGCCTGTCGAAACAGCTTGATCCAGCCCGAAGAGACTTCACTAGGCCGAACTTGTCGAAGCGAACGGCGCAGCCGGGCAAGACGCTCCCGATCAAAGACCTGCAGCAATTGGTCATCGAATGACAGCCAGAATTGAAATGAACCCGGGTCGCCCTGTCGGCCGGCGCGGCCAATCAGCTGACGGTCGATGCGGCGAGAACTGTGCATTTCGGTGGCCATGACATGCAATCCCCCGCTTTGACGGGCCTCTTCGCTCAAGCAGATGTCAGTGCCTCGTCCCGCCATATTAGTGGCGATCGTGACGGCGCCATCTTGCCCCGCTTCCGCGATGATTGCAGCCTCCGATTCCAGGTACCGGGCATTGAGGACCTGATGATCGACGCCACGTTCCGTGAGTGACATGCTCAACTGCTCAGAGGCCCGAACCGATGGCGTACCGATCAGAACCGGACGTCCGGCCGTTCGCAGCCGGACGACTTCTTCAGTGATCGCGGCGTATTTAGCCTCCAGGCTGAGAAAGATCCGTGTCGGCTTTTGCATGCGAATACAGGGCCGATGGGGCGGGATGACTGTCGTGCGGAGGCAATAGGCCTTGTGGAATTCCTGTCGCGCCGGTGTCGCGGTTCCCGTCATGCCGGCAAGGCGTCGATATTGAGCGTAGAAAGTTTGCAGAGTCATGCGAGCCGCATGACGCGTCTCGTCAGAGAGTGCGACGCCTTCCTTGACCTCAATGGCCTGGTGCAGGCCATCCTGCCACTTTCGCCCCTCCATAATCCGCCCTGTCGATTCATCAACGATTGCAACAGCACGATCGATCAGGACGTAATCGCGGTCGCGAACGAACATGTGGAGCGCCCGCAAAGACTGTTCGACGTGCTGGTACAAGTCTTCGGTCGTGCAAGTACGTAGTCCGGCAGGCTTCTTTCGCCGGAGGACCTCGCGGCAGCCGACGTCGGTCAACGCCAGGACGCGTCGCTCGGTGTCGAACACGAAGTCCCGCCCAGGTCGCAGCTGCTGTGCGAAATGGCGTCCCCATTCGTAGAGAGCCTTCTGCCCCCCGCTCACCGTCTGCGGCAGATCGATGATCAGGGGAGTTCGCGCGTCGTCGACCAGGACGCAGTCGGCTTCATCGACGAGGGCAAAATGCAACTCCCGCTGGATCGGTTGCGTTTCCGTGTCGGACAAGCTCGAAAGAATTGCCGAAGGCCGGGTCGCCGCTTCGCCGTGCGTCAAGCGGTCCCGGAGAAAGTCAAAGCCCATCTCCTTCGCAGTTCCATAGGTGATGTCTTTCGCGTAGGCACTTCGTCGTTCTGCGGGGCGCATCCGCTCTTGAATACACCCAACCGAGATGCCGAGGAGTTCCAACACCTCGCCGATCGAATCCGCATCCCGAGCCGCCAGGTAGTCGTTGACGGTCACCACGTGACAGCCCCGTCCCGCGAGAGCGTGCAGAAACGCGGGAAGCGCCGCTGTCACGGTCTTTCCCTCGCCAGTCTGCATCTCCGCGATGCCGCCCTCAACTAGCGCAGTTCCGGCGGCGACCTGGACCAGGTGATACTCGAACCCGCGGCCCCTCCTCACCGCTTCATAAACCAGGCCAAACGCCTCTGGCAGATACCGCCGACAACTGGAGGACGACGCAACGCGCCAACGGAGTGAGCGGGCCGATCGCAACAGGTCGCTCGAAGTCAGCTTCCTGAGGACCGCAGCGTCGGCGATCATCCGCTCGGCGCGCCTCAGCAACCGCGTACTGCGAGACGGCGTCAGCGACCCCACGGCTCGGAACAATTGCCGCAGCACCATCTCTGCCGTTCCTCGAAGATTTCGAATGAAGGCGACACGAGGAGGTATCAATACGACACCAGCGGCACCTGGCGGCAGTCACGCAGCCTTTCGTTGCCGGATCCGTCTCAGTCCGTGCATGAGAGTGATCGGAACACCGGCGCCGAGGAGCATAAGGACTGTAGCCGGTTCAGGGACGACGGCGTTGGTCCTGGTGATGGTGACTTCTCCGACGTTGTCAGTATAGGCAATGTCGTTGAGGTCGGCATCGTTGAAGAACGTGCCGCCGTTGGCGGTCACCAGGCTGATGAAGAACACGTCTCCCGCCTGCGGGGCGCTCCCCGTCAGCGTCGTCAGGTCCAGCCGGACGAGCAGCAGGTCGCTGAACGGGCCGGCCACGCCAAGGGGGTCGTTCGAGATGTCCAGCCCCGCATAAGTCGTATTCGGGCCGACCGCGCCGAACGGAGGAGAATCGATGGCCGCGCTGCCGGTCGACGCGAACACGTAGTTCGGTTCCGACAACTGCGTATCCGGCGGCACCCCGCCAGTCTGCACGAACTCCAGCAGGCGACCGCTGGCCGTTGTGATTTCCAGCTCCAGTCCAAACGCCCACAGGACGTCGTTGCTGGAATCGCTCGACAGCAAGACGTCCACCGAGCCGGTCTGACCGACCGGAATGCTCGTACTGCCGATCGTGACGATCAGCCCGGCCTGCGCCGGAACCGCGAAACTCAGGCACCAGGCCGCCACCAGCTCCCAGACTCGCCGCTTCATTGGACAGATACCTTGTTGCAGGTCAACTCTCCCTGAAATCTCACACCAGCGATTCCCTTCGCTGCAGCTACGCTGTTTACGGGCAGGGACCGCCCGCAAGCCCCAGCAGGGCCAATCTTGTCTCGTTCAGTAGTTCTTCCGACACCCGCAACTCCCCTGTCCGTCAGGCATCAAGGGAGAACGTCCCGTAAATGTGATGCCCTTTCGCCCGGGTCGCGTAGAGGACGTCCCGTGAGTCAACGACGCCGTCCCCGTTGGCATCCAGTTCGGGGTTGTACCCCGACCCGATTCCCGTCTGGATGGCAGATACGTCGGCGGAATCGACCGTGCCGTTGCCGTCCATGTCGCCGAACAGTCGATAGAAGGTGACCTGCGTTTCCAATGATCCGTTGCCGTCCAGATCGAGTGCCAACCGGTAGTAGCCGTCCCCGACATTCGAGTTCCGGTTGCCACCGATTCCCTGAGCCCCGAAATCGAGTTCGAGATGGTTCCCCTGGACCGAAAGAGACCCCGGATTGACGGCGACCCCGTTCTGGCCCGCCAGGTCATAGCGGGTCAGCTGCACCCGGCCGGACTGAAGCAGGTCGGTCAGGCCAGCCGGACTGGAGAAGGTGAGGTCCAGGTTCTGGATAAACGACCGCTCGACCTCCCCGTGCTGCACCTCGAAGTTCGTCAGCTGCAGGACGCTGGTCAGGTCGACGGTGATCGTGGCCGAGTTCGATCGCGGCGGCGATCCGTTGTCGGTCACCTGGACCGTCAGCCCGAAGGCTGGACTGAGGTCGTTGTTGAGCGCCGCGGGGTTATTCACGGTCAACAACCCGCTGTGAAGATCGATGGCGAAGGCGTCCCCCGTTTCGCCGTTGCCGCCGATGATCGCGTACGTCAGGATCTGGCCCGCATCGCTGTCGCTGGCGGCGACGGTCCCCACGAGCGTCCCTTGGGAACTGTTCTCGGGGATGCTGAACGACTGCGGAAGGATCGTCGGAGGCTCGTTGACATCAAGGAGAGCGACGGTGATCGTGGCTGAATTAGAGTGTGACGGGACGCCGTCGTCACTGACCGTGACTGTTAACGTGGAGAGCGGGTTGGTCTCGTAGTCCAGAACCGACGGATTACTGACACTCAGCAATCCGGTGTGAGGATCGATCGCGAAGGCGTCTCCCGCATTTCCGCCCGTGATCAGATAGGTCAGATGCTGACTGAGATCGACATCGCTCGCTTGCACGATTCCCACGGCCGTCCCCGCCGGACTGTCCTCCTCCACCGTGAAGCTCTGGGGAAGGATCGCCGGCGCTTCGTTGACGTCTGCCACCGTAATCGTGAACTCCTTGTCGAACGACAACCCGCCCTGGTCCGTCGTACGGACGCGGATCAGGTAGGACGATTGCGCTTCGTAATTGAAGGTCGCGGCCGTGACGAGCTGATCGCCAACAATCCGAAAATCGCCGTTGTTGATGGAACCAACACCCGTGACCAGCGAGTATGTGTGCGAGTCACCCAATTCTGGATCCGCGTTACTGAAACGCCCGACAACCGTTCCGCCGGGCAGATTCTCTGCAACGAAGGAGTTGGATAAGGAGAGCCCTGTCGGGGGTTCGTTGACGTTCAGCAGACTCACGGTGATCGCCGCCGAGTTCGAGAGCGGCGATGAGCCGTTATCCGTGACCAGCACCGTCAGCGCGATAACGGAGTTGCTCTCGAAATCGAGCAGCGAGCTGTTGTTGACCCGCAGCTCTCCGGTCTGCGGATCAATCGCGAAGGCGTCTCCCGTGTCGCCGTTCCCAGCGATGATCGCGTACGTCAATTGCTGCCCTGCATCGACATCGCTCGCCTGCACGGTCCCCACGATTGTGTCGTTGGAGCTGTTTTCCGCAATGCTGAAGGACTGCGAAACAATGGTCGGCGGCTCATTGACGTCGAGAACATTCAGCGTATAGACCTCCGAGTCGTCGGGTGTCTGGCCGACAGCAGGATCATTCACCGAAACCGCCACCGAATACGAAGGCTTCGCCTCAGCGTTGAGAACAGTCCCGGCCTTGAGCATCAGTTGGCCGTTGCTGAGCGTAAAGTACTGCGCATCGCTTCCAGACAGCGTCACCAGATTCGTACCGAGGTGATCGGGATCGTTCACAACGATCGAAGCAACCGGCAGATCCGATGGAATTGCGGCGTTCTCCGGCAGCTCGCTGACCAGTCCGGCCAACGTGATCGTCGGAGGATTATTCACGTTCGTGTGAATCACCGTCCCGTTCACAACTCTGCCACCTCCGAAGCTGGTACTCGACGTGTACAGCGTCACGCCGTTCAGGTCCAGCGTGGAGCCCGTTGGGATGATCAGCTGCCTGACATAGACGACTTCGGGGGACGGACTCGAATTCCGGGCCACGTCCGACAACCGCACGTATGTGGAACTGCCAAGCCGGATCGTGTCGTAGTTGAAGTTCTCACCGGGCGTCAGCCCGAACGGTCCGCGGTCTTCGCTCATCGCTTCGAGGAGCCTCGGCTGAGACGCACTGCCGCCGTTGATCTGGACTTCGCCGAAGTTGACGAAGTCGTCCGACGCGCTCGTGTCGCCGACGATGCTGCCGGTCACGGTGATCTTGCCACCAGACTCCGTATGCAAGGCCCCTTGGCCGTCGCTCGGCACCGACCCGACGACGTTGACCGTCGAACCGCTCGTCGCCGCAATCAATCCCAGATTCTCGTTGTCCAAACCACCGGCATTCACCGTGATGGACGTGCCGCTGTCCGCCTGAATGGTGCCTTCGTTCACCACGCTGATGGTGCTGTTGTTCGCGACTCCGGAGATGCCGGACACGTACCCCAGGGTGCCGCTGTAGCCGCGGACGGTGATGCCGCCGCCAATCGTCAGCGTTGTTCCGCCCGTCACCGCGAGAATGTTTGCGGGAGTCGCCGTGTTGCCGAACACGATCGTCGCGCTCCTCCCAGAGTCTGGTTTCCATCGAACAGGAACCCGGCATGTCTGTAGACGCTGTAGTCATAGGCCCCGCTGAGGGTGGCCGTCCCATTCAGCGTCAGGCCGTTCCGAACCTTGAAATAGTCGTCGGAAGTCACGGCCGTCATCGTGACGTTGCCGTTGATCGTCACGCCATCCAGAACGTTCGTGCCGTGGCCTCCCGACAACGTAAAATTGCTGCCGTTGATCGTTACATGGGCCAGAGAACCATACGCGTAGACGGTCGCATCGGTCCCCGCGGAGATTATGCCATCGGTCAATGTACCGGTGACGTTCAACCGGCTGGATGGATCTGCGGAAATGGCTCCCGAAGCATTGCTCATTGAACCGGCTAAGCCCAGCGTCCCCCCGTTGAGGGCGTCGAGTGAACCCAGGTTCTGATTGTTCGTGCCATCAATAACGATCACTGCAGTCGCACCAGCGTCCGCCTGAATGGTGCCTTCGTTCACCACGCTGATGGTGCTGTTGTTCGCGACTCCGGAGATGCCGGACACGTACCCCAGGGTGCCGCTGTAGCCGCGGACGGTGATGCCGCCGCCAATCGTCAGCGTTGTTCCGCCCGTCACCGCGAGAATGTTTGCGGGAGTCGCCGTGTTGCCGAACACGATCGTCGCGCTTCCTCCCAGAGTCTGGTTTCCATCGAACAGGAACCCGGCATGTCTGTAGACGCTGTAGTCATAGGCCCCGCTGAGGGTGGCCGTCCCATTCAGCGTCAGGCCGTTCCGAACCTTGAAATAGTCGTCGGAAGTCACGGCCGTCATCGTGACGTTGCCGTTGATCGTCACGCCATCCAGAACGTTCGTGCCGTGGCCTCCCGACAACGTAAAATTGCTGCCGTTGATCGTTACATGGGCCAGAGAACCATACGCGTAGACGGTCGCATCGGTCCCCGCGGAGATTATGCCATCGGTCAATGTACCGGTGACGTTCAACCGGCTGGATGGATCTGCGGAAATGGCTCCCGAAGCATTGCTCATTGAACCGGCTAAGCCCAGCGTCCCCCCGTTGAGGGCGTCGAGTGAACCCAGGTTCTGATTGTTCGTGCCATCAATAACGATCACTGCAGTCGCACCAGCGTCCGCCTGAATGGTGCCTTCGTTCACCACGCTGATGGTGCTGTTGTTCGCGACTCCGGAGATGCCGGACACGTACCCCAGGGTGCCGCTGTAGCCGCGGACGGTGATGCCGCCGCCAATCGTCAGCGTTGTTCCGCCCGTCACCGCGAGAATGTTTGCGGGAGTCGCCGTGTTGCCGAAAACGATCGTCGCGCTTCCTCCCAGAGTCTGGTTTCCATCGAACAGGAACCCGGCATGTCTGTAGACGCTGTAGTCATAGGCCCCGCTGAGGGTGGCCGTCCCATTCAGCGTCAGGCCGTTCCGAACCTTGAAATAGTCGTCGGAAGTCACGGCCGTCATCGTGACGTTGCCGTTGATCGTCACGCCATCCAGAACGTTCGTGCCGTGGCCTCCCGACAACGTAAAATTGCTGCCGTTGATCGTTACATGGGCCAGAGAACCATACGCGTAGACGGTCGCATCGGTCCCCGCGGAGATTATGCCATCGGTCAATGTACCGGTGACGTTCAACCGGCTGGATGGATCTGCGGAAATGGCTCCCGAAGCATTGCTCATTGAACCGGCTAAGCCCAGCGTCCCCCCGTTGAGGGCGTCGAGTGAACCCAGGTTCTGATTGTTCGTGCCATCAATAACGATCACTGCAGTCGCACCAGCGTCCGCCTGAATGGTGCCTTCGTTCACCACGCTGATGGTGCTGTTGTTCGCGACTCCGGAGATGCCGGACACGTACCCCAGGGTGCCGCTGTAGCCGCGGACGGTGATGCCGCCGCCAATCGTCAGCGTTGTTCCGCCCGTCACCGCGAGAATGTTTGCGGGAGTCGCCGTGTTGCCGAACACGATCGTCGCGCTTCCTCCCAGAGTCTGGTTTCCATCGAACAGGAACCCGGCATGTCTGTAGACGCTGTAGTCATAGGCCCCGCTGAGGGTGGCCGTCCCATTCAGCGTCAGGCCGTTCCGAACCTTGAAATAGTCGTCGGAAGTCACGGCCGTCATCGTGACGTTGCCGTTGATCGTCACGCCATCCAGAACGTTCGTGCCGTGGCCTCCCGACAACGTAAAATTGCTGCCGTTGATCGTTACGTCCGTGAGACTGCCTGAGACCGTGAGCACTGCGCCGTCGGCCAGATCAATAGTTCCGCCCACCATGCTGCCAATCGAGACACGCGTCGCGTCAGTCGCATCGACGTTTCCATATATGATACCACTGACTCCGCCAGTTCCTGTGACCGTTACGTTTCCAGTAACCGTGGCCGACCCAACGGAACCGTCGTCGAGAGTCACATTTCCGGTGATATCCAGAGCCGCCGCGCCATAGGTGCTGACTGAGCCGGACACCACGGTGAGACTGCCGATCGTTCCGGACGCATATTGCACGCCGGCGCCAGAGACGACAACGTTATCGCCTGGCCCCGGAACAGCATCTCCACTCCAATTGTGAGGGTCTCCCCAACTCGAAGAATGGGCGTCACCGGTCCAGGCGGAAAGTAAAATCCGCCGTTCCAGCGTCTCCACCACCCGGTACTCCGCCGGTTCCAGCGAAGCAACTTCCCGAGTCCGCAGACTGCGCGGCTTCCCGGCGGGTTTTACGGGGAGCAGGCCGGCGAGCGAGAAGCTGGTCAATTCCTGCCACAGCGGATTGAGCATGTTTCGAGATTCCCGCCTGCCGACGAATCGTTGGTCGAGACAATCGAGGCGCTTTCCCGCCGGCTGGGGACAGGCCCCCTTGCCCGGCGGCGGACCGCCGGACACTCCGGTTGCGCTGGCCCGCCGCCAACTGATTGGCTGGCTGGCCGGCTTTTTTTGCAAGTATTTCCAGATTTGACAGATTTCGCAGATGAAGTGGATGTCTGGCGTGCGGGTGATGCCGGAGGGTGCGCGATGCGAGGATTCCACCGGAGGCCGCCGTAAGTGCAATAACAGGAAGGCGTTCAGGAGTGACTGATGTTGTGCAGGAGCAGCGAGACGGGCCGTCTGAGATTGCGTTGAAGTGCGGATGACTCCAAATTGGCGTGGCGGGCCTTCTCCGTTGGAAGTTTTGAATTCAGGCGATCAGGGGTTGACGTCGGTTCCCGTGGCGTGGCAGAAATAAACGAACAGATCTGCACGCGTCAGTGGTAAGAGTGGAGAGGGCGAGCGAATTCTCTCGACTTTTTTTTCAAAATTCCCTCCAGTAGCGGGCAAGTATGAAACAGAGGACTGTCGAACGCTGGCCGACGACCTCGCACCAGTTGCTGGAAGCCCTGCGGGACCGGCAGAACTCGGAAGCGTGGGAGCGGTTCGCCGGCCAATACTCCGCGATTGTCCGGAGGTTTTCCTGCCGACGGGGATTACAGTATGCCGACGCCGAGGATATCGCTCAAAAGGTTCTGATCGAAGTCAGTCGTCAGATCGACAAGTTTGAATACCATTCGGAGCGTGGACGGTTCCGTTCCTGGCTGGCGACGATTGCCGTCCGCGCGATCTGGCGAGTTCAGCGACGTCAGGCTGCCGGGCGCGAACTCTCCCTGGAAGAACTCGACGAACTGCAGCACCCGGGAGACGAGGCCTGGATGCCCGAATTCAACACCGCGGTCCTCGAAGTCGGGCTGGAGCGGATCCGGGGCGAATTCTCCGCCGACGAGTGGGAGGCGTTTCAGCGAAACTGGCTGCTTGGTGAACCGGCCTCGGCCATCGCAGCCGCGATGGGGAAAAAACTTGGCTGGGTCTATCAGACAAAATACCGTGCCCTCGATCGATTGAAGCAGCAAATTGGCATCCTCTCAGCAGACTTCCCGGACGGCTCAACCTGATCTCCCGGGCGAGACCGGCTGCCCGCGTATCGCGGAACTCGACGCCTTCCTTCAGCGTCAGCTGCCGCCCGATCGGTTGCAGGAATTCGCCCTGCATCTCGATCACTGCCAGGCCTGCCAGGCCGCGGCCGAGTCGAAGTTGAGCCCAACCGTCTGGTCGTCGGAGATCCTGTGGTTTCCCGATCACAGCGAACGCCTGACAGATCAATCCGCCCAACAGCGGTCTTCGCTGGGCGAGACGATGTGCGGGCTCAGCGCGCCGACCCGAATGGTTCGCGGTGCTCGGGAGGAACTCGGCGGGGTCACGACTGGCGCGACAGGCTCGATCAGGACGCTGGCCGGGCGATTTGAGTTGCGGCGGCAAATCGGGATGGGGGGCTTCGGGACCGTGTTCGCCGCGTGGGATCGCGTTCTGCACCGCGAAGTCGCCGTGAAGACTCCGCACTGGCAACTCGGCGAAAGCGATGACGTCCGCAAGCGATTTGCAAAGGAGGCCCGAGCGGCCGCCCGGCTCAGTCATCCCAACATCGTCCCCGTCTACGAAGCCCACTTTGACGACGGAGACGACTGGTTTCTCGTTTCCGAATTGATTCGGGGGCCGACGCTGCTGGACTGGCTCGGAAACGGCGCCGTCGATGACGATCGGACCATGGTGCGCCGCAAGGCGACCATCGCGGCCGCCCTGGCCGATGGAGTCGACTTCGCCCACTCCGCCGGCGTCCTGCACCGCGACCTGAAGCCGTCGAACGTCCTGCTGGCGCCAACTCCCTGTGGAGAGCTGCCGTTCACGCCGCAGATCACCGATTTCGGACTGGCCAGACTGGCGGAATCGGCTTCGCGTACGTCGTCGGAGGCCGACGTCTGCGGAACACTACCGTACATGGCGCCGGAACAGATCACGGGACGCCATCGCTTCGGCTCGGCGGGAGACGTTTATTCCCTCGGCGTCATCCTGTACGAAATGCTGACTGGAGACGTGCCGATTCTGGCGGAAACGGCGGCGGCGCTGTTGACGGCGATACCTGCGGATCCCGTGCCGGGCCTTCGCCGCCACCATCCCGAAGTCCCGCGGGACCTCGAAGCCGTCTGCCTCAAATGCCTGGAAAAGTCTCCTCTGCGCCGCTATCAGACCGGTGCAGAACTGGCAGCCGACCTGCGCCGATTTCTCTCAGGCGAGCGCGTCACGGCTCGGTTGCCGGGGCGTTCCGAACAGTTCGAGCGCTGGACGCGACGCAATCCCACACTGGCCGCCGTACTGGCCACGCTGGCGGTGGCGATCGTCGTGGTCGTCGGCGTCCTGCTCGACGCCAACCGTCGACAGTCGCGGTACATCGAAAACCTGCAGACGGCCGACGGCGAACGGCAGCAGGCCAACGCGAAACTGGCCTCGGCGAATCAACAGCTCAATTCCGCCCTGAGGGACGCCAGGCAGTCTCGACAGCGAGCCGAGACACAGCGCGAATTCACCCAGCATCGCCTCTACGTCAGCGATTTCCGACTGGCGTTGCGCGCCCGGGATGAAGGCGATCTGCCGTCTGTTGAACGAATTCTCGATCGCCTCGACGGCCCTGACTTTGCCGCTTACCGCGGGATCGAGTGCGAATGGCTGCGGATCAAGCAAGTACGCCCATATCGCGAGGTCACGCGGCTGAACGGCCCAGTCTACTCGATTGCCTTTTCTCCGGATGGGACAATGCTTGCAGCCGCGGGTCAAGAGTCGATCGTGCGCCTCGTGAATTATCAGGATGGTCGCAGTACGAACGAATGGCAGACGAACCAGTTGGAAGTCAATGCTGTCATGTTTGCGCCCGACGGGCACACGCTGTGGACGACCGGTGACGACGGCTCGCTGTGCCAGTGGGAAGTCCCGAACGGTCAGCTTCACCGCCGAATTCTCGCCCATTCCCCCGGGAAAGCTTTTAATCTGCTGCGACCGAATGATTCGGATAAGACCCTTATTTCGGTGGGAAGTGATGGGCGGGCCGGCTTCTGGAATGCCGCCAACGGAGACGAACGCGGCATCGCTCGACTGCATGACGCTGCCGTTGCCGCGATCGACAGCGATCCTGCTGGGCGACGACTCTATTCGGCCGGGAAGGATCATCAGTTGCGAATGTTAAGTCTCCCGGACCGCCAGTTCCTGGAAACTGCCGATACGGGAATCCATTTTCCAATTACCATGATCTGTTTGCGCGACGGACTCACTGCTGTTGTCTCCGAATCCGGTCCCAGAGTCCGATTTTGGCATCCCGCGAAGCACTCTTTTATTGAACTCGACGAGTTTCGAGACGATGTGAGAGTCCTAATTGAGCACTCCTCCGAGCCGTTCGTCTTTGGAATTGACGCCGCGGGAGTTCTACAAGGCATCCGCATACCTTCAGCCGCACAATTTCCGCCAAATGGCAGATTGCGGCTGCCGGATCGGCCCAGCACGATCGCCAGGCTTCACTCAGGTCGGGTTTATTCTGCCTTGATTTCACAGAATCAGCAGTCATTGATCACATGCGGCGAAGAGGGGGCCGTCCGCAGTTGGTCTATCGCGGACCTTTCCCCCAGCTTCGTCAGCAGATTTGCCGATGCGCAGCAAGTGATTCGGCTGATCGGTCCGTCGCACGACGGCAAAGTTGTGTTTGCACTTGCCGAAGATGCCGTCCTTTCGATCAACCCCGATGACCTCTCAATTCGCGAAGCCATGCCCCTGACCGCCGATCGCTCACGTCACGCAGAACGGCTGCTGCCGGACAATTCGATGTTGATCGTAGAAAGGGAAAAAGGCGGACAGCATCGGCTTGTTCATCGGACGTTCACCGACGGAAAGACGCAGCAAGATGTCGAACTTGGCGGTCTGGACGACGAACCCCACGACATCGATTGTGATCCGCGTCTGCGACTGATCGTTGTGGGAGATCTCCGCGCACCCCACTGCCATTTCGTGTCGATGGATACATTTGAGCCTTTGAAACCGTTGCGGGTCCAAGTAGCGCCGAAGCACATCGCCGTCAGCCCCGAAAGATCGCTGCTGGCCGTCAGTCAGAATCGTCGGATTGAGGTCTACGATCTGTCGTCACGCAATCTCATCTGGTCACAGCAGGCTCCCGCCAATGTGTCGCAATTGAAGTTTCTCGATCAGGCCAAGTGCCTGATCTCCGTCACCGTCGATCGCGTCATCCGCAAGTGGGATGCCGCTTCAGGGGCTCTGCTAGGCGAAATGTCGGGCCATCGCTCCTCAATCATCGAACTGTTGGCAAGTCGAGACGGAAGGACCTTGATCTCTGGTAGCGACGGTCCGGAAGTCATGTTCTGGCACGTTTCAACGTGTGAACTGCTCGGACAGATGGCACCCGTTGAGAACGATCTAGCCAGCCTCATGCTGTCCGCCGACGAAGACCGCCTGCTCATTCTTGACCGTACCAAGCGACTCCGGTCGCTCTCGGTGCGGCCGTGAGCGAATACCGACGCGCTGGTGAAGATTGCGGATCGTGTCGGACGCCACGTCATGGAACCGATCTAATGGCGTACGGCTCATGCGATTTCACCGGGAAATGTGTTTTTCAAGTTGGCGTCCCACTCGCGCATTTCGGCCAGAAAAAGTTCAATTGGCGTCCTCCCGCCTCCACTCACTCCGAGAGACACCCCTGTTTTGCAGGGGTTTTTCGCTTTCTGGGGTGCTGCGATTATCGCATTTGGTGGCATTTCCGCAGCACAGTGCTGCGGATTGTGCTGCGGATTTCTGGTCCCCTGAATCGCTGCCTCGAAATGCTGGTCTGTGACCTGCAGATAATGCTCGCGGGCGACCGCCTCGGAGTTCCCCAGCCACTCGCAGACGACATGCGCCGGGAACCGGTTCGCCAAATCGGTCTGAGCCGAAGCCGGCAGGTTGTGCTAGAGCCTCGGCCAGGGAGACATCCCGGCTTTCTGAATCAGTTCCAGAAACTGCTGGCGGAGATTGACGCTGGCCCGGAACCCTTTTGCCGCCGCCTTGAGCGAATCCCGCTGTTAAGGCAAGATTTCGCCCTCAATCTCGGCGATGGCTTCCAGCTTCGCCTTGAGCGTCACTTTGAGCGCCCGCAAGCGTAGCCCGCGAGCCGGGTCTCTGGCGTTCAACGCTGCTTCGAGCAACCGGTGTCGCTTTTGCCGGGCGGTCTGGAGGAGCTCGTTGACCGCACGGTCAGATCGCGTGAGCAGAAACGGGCTTTGCGATCCCGGCCGAGGACTTTCACCGCCGCCACGCCGGGTTTCGAGCCGTTTGTGAGCTCGGCCCATTCGAGAGGTTCCCGGCCCTCCCTTGCCAGGGAACCGCCGCGTTTCCGACTCTCGACGACCGCCCGGGAGTACTTTTGCGAAGGGCGATCCGAAGACTTTTCGCCACTCGCAGATTCCTTGCACGATCTTCAGCAAGCCTTCAGATCGCCTCGTATTCTGAGTCACGTAATGGGTTCCTCAGGTGCAATCGGGCGCGTCGGGAGGCCTGCAGATGGCCCGCGAAACACATTCGTCGATCGGGCGACGGCGACTCCAGGTCGGGACGGCGGCCGCCCTGAGTTTCTGGGCGGTTCCCGGCACGTTTGAATCGTTTCTGCGGGGTGCTGAGACTCGTCAAAAGGCCGTTCGGCTCGCGCCGATTGCGGACGAATCGACCGGACTGCCGCTGCCGTAGTTTCCGGAGGACTTGTGCAATCGGCCGGATCAGCGAAATGGCCTGGAGCAACGTGCAACAACCGGGCGAGAAGCACGGCTTCCGCGGCAACGTCCGCGGTTCAGTATAGGCGGGTGCAACCTGCAGCCGCGACGGCCGGTGTCTGTTCGCGAATCTGCAGTCGCCGGGAGCACGTTTGCAATCCGTGGTTCCTGGGAACGGGTGGGTGGTTGAGTCTTCGAAGCTGAAGCGGGGCTGTCCGTCCCGCATGTCCTTGTTCGAGCGTTCGCGGTCGGCGGAGGAGTTTCCGCCGGTCTGCCGGTCTTATTTCATCGCGAGGAGTCTTGAGATGCCTGTTCCCAAGAAGCGCGGCCGCGGCTTTACGCTGATCGAGCTGCTGGTGGTGATTGCGATCATCGCCATTCTGATCGCGCTGCTGCTGCCGGCCGTGCAGCAGGCCCGTGAGGCGGCCCGCCGGACGCAGTGCAAGAACAACCTGAAGCAGATCGGTCTGGCGCTGCACAATTACGAGAGCACGTACATGCGGCTTCCGCCGGGGAATTTCGGCGGGATGGGTAGCTGCAATGACGACGGCCTGGCCTGGTCCTTCGCCATTCTCCCGTATATGGAGCAGGCGCCGTTGTACAATCAGGTCACCAGCTATCTGCAGTCCACAAACATTGGGGGCGGCTCCTGCCTGCCAGCCACGAATCCCCTGATCGGGGTGTTCCGCCAGCACTACGCCTTGTATGGCAAACCGATTCCGGGTGGCGAGCAGCCGATTCCCGGTTATCTCTGCCCGTCCTCCGCCATGCCTGTCATTGTTCCTGCGGCGTTCACGGTGCCCGGTCTGGAGTCGTTTGGCGGTCTTCCGCCCCAGGATCTGGGGATGGTCGGTTATGCCTGCACGAGCTACAAGGGGAACGGTGGCGGGGACATTGACGGTTCTGGCCTGATGTCCAAGCAGTGGGAAAGCCAGGGCGGCCGCCGGTTCCGCGACGTCACCGACGGTCTGAGCATGACCCTGTTCGTCGGCGAGTCGACTTACGTGACGGCGAACGGCACCACCGCTCCGACCCGCGTCGAAGACTGGCCCACGTGGATGGTGTCCCCCAACACGGATGAATCGATCCGCTACGAAGGCGAGTCGTTTCAGGACCCCATCAACGGTCGCGTCTCTCCGAATCGGATGGGCTTTGCTTACAGCGACGACGTCGCCTTCAGCTACCACACTGGCGGCGCCCACTTCCTCTTCGGCGACGGCACGGTGCGATTCCTGAGCGAGAACGTTGACATCAACATGTACAGTCTGTTGAACTCGATCAACGACGGGCTAGTGATCAATCTCGAGTTCTAGGTCCTGCCGAGTTCGGCACTTCGGGTTGAAAAGCAGATTCACTGACCTGAGGGCGGGAACTTGCTTCCCGCCCTCAGGCATCCTGACCGGATCGTCTGTCGATCTGGTTGATCTTTCGCAGCGCCGCCAGCGCTGTCAACCGTTTCCACATGGCTGTAAACCCGTGTTCTGGCGGACATTTGAAATCATTGACTCTGGAGATATCAGATGCGGGCAAAGTCAACCGTCGTTCTGCTGGCCTTGGCCCTGTGTGGCTGCGGTGACGGTCTCAAGCAGTTTCCGACAGCGAAAGTCACCGGCAAGATCGTGTGCGAGGGGCAGCCAGTTCCAGGCGCCACCGTGTCTTTCGGGCCGATGGCGACTGGAAAGACCGCAGCCGTCGGCAAACAGTCCATAGCGACTGCCGGACAGGACGGAACGTTTATCCTGTCGACCTATGGTAAGGAGGATGGCGCGGTCGTCGGCAAGCACAGCATTCGCGTGGCGCCGCCGCATCCCGAAGATTTTCCCGACTTTAACTGCAATTGCGAAACCGACGGGAAGACAGTTTTGAAGGAAGTTGAAGTCAAGGCCGGTGAAGAGAACACCTTCGTCATTGACCTTCCGCCAAAGAAGGACAAGAGCAAGCCCAGCGTCAGTGCAGAAGACCTGGAGGACATCAAGACCGGCGACGACGCGGAGCAGGAAGCCGCCCGGAAGACCGCTCCGAACTGATCCGCCTTACGACGCAGCCTGGGAATCGGGTACTGGATGTCAGTCGAGGGAAAACGGTGTCGGTCGAGAGCCTCGATTTGAACAGCGGTCACATCACGGCCGCCGGGCGCAGCCCGGCGGCTGGCGTTGTCGAGACTGCGCTGTGCCCGGTCGACGCCGCCAGCCTCGCCGCATTCCGCATTGGCTTCGGCCTCCTGCTGGCCTGGTGGTGCCTGGACGACCTTCGCACCGGGCGCGTCTACGAACTGTACGTCGCAGCCCGCTTCCACTTCACCTATTACCTCTTCGACTTCGTACGTCCGTGGCCCGGGTACGGCATGGTCTGGCACTACGTTGCGCTGCTCGTGCTGGCCCTCGGGATCGCCGCCGGATTCCTGTACCGGGCGGCTGCGGTTCTGTTCGCCCTGGGATTCACCTATTTCTTCCTGCTGGACCGCACCAACTACCAGAATCATTATTACCTGTTGACGCTCGTCAGTTGGACGCTGGCGATTCTGCCGCTCAATCGCGTTGCGGCCGTGGATTCCGTGCTGGGGTTGTCAACGCGTTCCGAGACGGTTCCCCGCTGGTGTCTGTGGTTGATGCGATTTCACATTGCTCTCCCATACGCCTTTGGGGGAATTGCCAAGCTGCATCCGGACTGGTTTGCAGGAGAACCGCTCCGCACCCATCTGGCGTCCCTGTCCGAACTCTGGCCGCAGCTTGCGCCGGTTATGACTTCCGAGATCACGGTGAGCGTCCTGATCTGGGGCGGGTTGCTGTTCGATGTGCTGATCGTTCCGCTGCTTCTGTGGCGTCCGACGCGCGGCCTGGCGTATGTGTTCTGCCTGGGATTTCACCTGACGAATGCGTTTCTGTTTCACATTCATGTCTTCCCGTGGTTCATGATCGTCGCGACGACGATCTTCTTCAGTCCCGACTGGCCGCGACGCCTGCTCCGCAGGCCATTGCCGGCGCTCTCCGGGGACTGCGCTGAGAGTCGGCCGACGGCTTCCAGGCGTCAACGGGTGGGTCTGGCGCTCCTCGGCATCTATTGCGCCGTACAACTTGTGGTTCCATTGCGCCACTTCCTCTACGCCGGGGACTCTTTGTGGACCGAACGCGGACATCACTTCTCCTGGCGGATGATGATGCGGACGAAAGACTCAGCGATCTGGTACTACGTGACTGATGCGAAGTCCGGCAGAACTGGTGCTGTCGACCTGAGCCGGTTTGTGAATCTCGAACAGCTCACCAAGTTCTCACGCGACCCCGAGATGATTCTTCATCTCGCGCACTACATTGCACAGGACTTCCGCCGGGTGACGGGTCGGCAGGCGGAAGTGCGGGCGCTGGTGCTGACATCGCTCAACGGACGGAAGCCGGAGCTGCTGATCGATCCGAACATTAACCTGGCGCACGAACCTCGCGGTTTCTACGCCAGAACCTGGATTCTGCCGCAGCGCGAACCGCTGCCGGAGGAAATCTGGAGAGTGCCGATGAAGGACTGGCGGCGGTCGGTCGAGATTCCGCCGCTGACGTTGCTGACACAGCCGGCATCTGCGCTACCCTCGGGAATCGCTCACCCGTCCAATGCCTCACCGAGGTTGCCGGCCGGCACGGGTCTGACAGCGCACGCCCCCCCCCTGACACGCTGACCGGTTTCGCCATCTGATCGCACCACCACATTTCTGAACGGAGCACGCCATGCCTACCTGGAAACACGTCATGCCCCGCGTCTGCCGAGTGCTGCTGGCACTCGCAACCGCGTCGAGCCACACAGCTCTCCTCGCCCACGAGGGCGAAGACGGCCACACGCACAAGCCCCGCAAGGTTCTCGACGCCGATGCGTACAAGCCGACCGCCCGTCCCGACCGGATCATCCTGACCTGGACCGGCGATCCGACGACGACGCAGGCGGTGACGTGGCGGACGTCGACGGAAGTCAAGGAAGGGCTGGCGGAGCTGGCCGTGGCCACTCCGGGGCCGGAGTTCGCCAAGGCCGCGACGACCCTCAAGGCCAAGTCGCAGCCGCTGACGACGAACCTCAGCGTCGCTCACTACCACACCGTCGAGTTCCAGGACCTTAAGCCGGGGACGAAGTACGCCTACCGCGTCGGTGACGGTGTCAACTGGAGCGAGTGGTTCCACTTTTCCACCGCGAGCGACCGGCCGGAGCCGTTTTCGTTTGTCTACTTCGGCGACGCCCAGAACGACGTCCGCTCGATGTGGTCCCGGGTTATCCGCGAAGCCTACAGCGACGCCCCGAAAGCGAAGTTCATGATTCACGCCGGCGATCTGATCAACCGCGCCGAGGTCGACGAAGAATGGGGCGAGTGGCACGGGGCCGGGCAGTGGCTGAACGGCATGATGCCCAGCATCGCGGTCCCCGGGAATCATGAAATGGCCAAGGGCGAGGACAATTCGCGCCGGCTGAGCCACCACTGGCGGCCGCAGTTCGCTCAGCCGGAGAACGGCCCTGCCGGCCTGGAAGAAACCTGCTTTACGCTGGTCTATCAGAACGTGCGGATCATCGGCCTCAACAGCAACGAGCAGATCGACGTGCAGACGCCCTGGCTCAACAAGGTCCTGGCCGAAAACAAGTCCCCGTGGGTCGTCTGCACGTTTCACCACCCGATCTACTCGACAGGCAAAGACCGCGACAATGCCTCCCTGCGCGCCGCCTGGAAGCCCGTGCTCGACAAGTACAAAGTCGACCTGGTTCTGCAGGGGCACGATCACACCTACGGCCGGACCTCGCTTGACACTCCGTTAGTTACAACCGGCAACGTCCCGACCGGCGTGAGCGGCGTGGACGGCAAGACGGGGACGATCTACGTCGTCTCGGTCAGCGGCCCGAAAATGTACAACCTGCAGGCTCAGCCGGTTATGAAGCGCTCCGCGGAAGACACCCAGCTGTACCAGATCATTCATGTGGACGGCCCGACGTTGACATACGAAGCCCGGACGGCGACCGGCGAGCTCTATGACGCGTTCACGCTGGAGAAGCAGCCCGGCAAGATCAATCGTCTGATCGACCAGGCGCCGTTGACGCCCGAACGCCGGCGGGCAGCCGCTCAGCCGGCGGCGGCCGGGGCTTCCGCCGGGGCCGCGAAAACGACCGCGGCTCCGTGAGTTTTTCTTCGCAATTCGCGGAAAGTTCGCTGTCGGTTTCTTAAGTGTGCGTCTCATCGCTGCAACACCGTCCGCAAGACTCTGGAGATTCCATGAAATCGCTCGCCAGGGCGCTCGCCTGCTGCTGTCTGTTGACGGCGTCCGCCGAAGTGCGGCTGTTGTCAGCCGCTGAGCCCTCGACCCGGAAGACGGTTTCCTACCGGCAGGGAGTCGACGGGTACAAGGGGGGCTGCGACATCGAAATCTGGGCGCTGGCCACCACGACCATTCTCGAAGGCAACATCAATACGACCAGCGACGCCAACAACGACGGCGGCGAAAGTCAGGTGCTGATGCGGTTCGATGGGATCATCGGAACCGGCCCGAAGCAGGTTCCGCCCAGGTCGGCCATTCACTCCGCCCGCCTGTTGGTCAGCGCTTTCGATCAAGGAACGACGGTCAATCTCCACCGGATGCTGGTTCCCTTCGATCGTTCTGCGACCTGGAACAGCATGGTGTCCGGGGTCTCGGCGGATGGCCTCGAAGCCTCCCGCCACAAGGACAGCTTTACGTTCGGCAAGATTGCTGCCAGCACATCGGAGGTGGCGTTCGACGTCACCGATACGGTGCAGACCTGGGTGAATGGCAAGCCCAACCACGGCTGGGTGTTCATCAACACCGGCGGCAACGGCTGGGACTTCTACGCCTCGGAGTTCGACAAGGTCGAACAGCGACCTCGCCTGCTCATCGAGTTCATGCCGCCGAAGTCGGCGAAGTAGTTGTCGGAACTCTTGCGTCCGTCTTACAACCTCTGACAGGTTTCCATTCTCAACAGGTATGATGCCATGCAGAATCCCGCCCCCGGCACCTGGTTCGCGGATCCCGCTCACTTCCGGCGTCCTTCGCGACGCGAGTTCCTGTACGCCGGCTGGCTCGGCGGATTCGGGCTGTCCTTGGGCGGCTTGCTCCGGATGGAACATGCCGCGGCGGCCGATGCTCCGAAGGCCTCCGCAGGTCCGAAGGCCAAATCGGTCATTCATATTTATCTCAACGGCGGCTTCGCCCACATGGACAGCTTCGATCCGAAGCCGGACGCTCCAGTCGAGTATCGGGGCATCCTGAGCACCATCGACACCAGCCTGCCGGGGGTGCAGTTCAGCGAGCATATGCAGCAGACGGCGAAGGTCGCCGACAAGATCACGGTCGTGCGAAGCATGACGCACACGGAAGTCGATCACGCCCGCGGCCAGCACAGCATGTTTACGGGTTACCGCCCGAGCCCGGCGCTGGTCTATCCCAGCGTCGGCAGCGTGGTGGCGCAGGAGTACGGACCGCGGGAAGCGATGCCGCCGTACGTCTGCGTGCCGACGCAGGGGAGCGAATTCCTCGGCAGCGGGTACCTGAGCAACGCGTTCGGTCCGTTCGCGCTGGGGACCGATCCGGCCCGTCCGGGCTTCAAGGTCCGCGATCTGGAGATGGCGGAGGGAGTTGACGAATCGCGGTTCGAGAAACGCAAGTCGTGGAAGGAACTGGTCGACTACCACTTCCAGCAGCACGAACGGGACGACGCCCTGACGACGATGGATTCGTTCTACCAGCGGGCCTACGACCTGCTGGGTTCCGAGAAGGCCCGGGACGCCTTCAGCCTGAAGGGCGAAACGGACGCCACGAAGGAGCTCTACGGCATGAATCCGTGGGGGGCGATCATCCGCCCGTCCGCCGGCGCCCGGCTGCTGATCGCCCGTCGGCTGGTCGAAGCGGGCGTCCGCTGCGTCACTGCGACGTATGGCGCGTGGGACACCCACTCGTACCACTATCGCGGCATTGCCCTGCAGCTCCCGGACTTTGACAGGGCGTTTGCCGGTCTGATTACGGACCTGGAACAGCGCGGTCTGCTGGATTCGACCCTCGTCGTCGTCACCAGCGAGTTCGGTCGGACGCCGAAGGTTAATGCGGGTGGCGGTCGCGACCACTGGCCGCGGGTCTTCAGTATCGTAATGGCGGGTGGTGGCGTGAAACGGGGCCACGTCTTCGGCAGCTCCGACGGACTGGCGGCCGAACCGGCGTCCGATCCGTTGTCGGTCGAGAACTACGCACACACGATCTACCACCTGATGGGGATCGACGCCCGGCGGCAGCTCATGTCTCCGGGCGATCGCCCGCAGGCGATCGTCATGAATGGCGAGGTCGAGCGGGGCCTGCTGGCCTGATTTGTTCGCTTCACCGGGTCTGAGTCAGTCGGAGAGCCGTCCAACGGCCTGTCCTCGCCCCCGATGCGCACATTGGGAGCCTCCATCGTTGATCGCGGTGGCGGAAGTCTTCAGGGAGAATTATCGGGATGTTCCGAACGACGCTATTGCTGCTGGCCTTGTCGTCTGTGATTCCGTTGCAGGCGGCTTCTCCTTCCATCGAGTCCGTGGCGCCGGGGATTGGCCGGCGGGGAACGGAATTCGTGTTAAAGCTCGTCGGCGCCGGCTTTGCCGATGCCGAAGAAGTTCTGCTCTACCGCAAGGGGGTCACCTGTCTCAAGGTGAAGACGGACTCTGAGAACGAACTGACGCTGCGATTGGCCGCAGCAACCGACTGTCGGCTGGGGAGCTATCCGTTTCGGATCCGCACACGGAAGGGGATTACAGAGTTGCGGACGTTCCGCATCACCCCGTTAACCGTCGTCGCCTCTGTCGAGCCGAACGACTCCCCGGAAACGGCGCAGGCCTGCGACCGGAACGTCACGGTGGCCGGCGCGGTCGAATCCGATGATTACGACTGCTATCGCATCGCCCTGAAGAAGGGAGACCGACTGAGCGCGGAGATCGAGGCGGTCCGGCTGGGCGGATCGCTGCTCGATCTGAAACTGGCGGTATTCGGTCCGGATGGGACGCTGCTGGCCGAGATCGACGACGCGCCGCTCTTTCGCCAGGATCCGTTCGTCACGCTGGTCGCTCCGCGGGATGGCGAGTACGTCGTTCGCGTCTGCGAGACGAATCTCGAAGGGGACGCGAACAGCCTGTACGCCCTGCATCTGGGAACGTTCCCGCGGCCGGCGATCGTGTATCCGGCAGGCGGTCCCGCTGGACAGACCGTGGAGGTCCGTTTTCTGGGCGATGCCTCGGGGGAGTTCACGCAGCGCGTCGACCTGCCGCCGGCGGCGAATGCTCCGTTCGATCTGTTCCCCACTCGCGACGGCCTGTCGTCGCCGACGCCGCAGCCGTTCCGCGTCTCCCTCTTTCCGAACGTGCTGGAGCAGGAACCGAACGACGTGCCGGCGAAGTCTGGACGTGCGGTCGAGCTGCCCGCGGCCTTCAACGGCATCGTGCAGCAGGCGGGTGACGTCGACTGTCACCGGTTTCGCACCGAAGCGGGTCAGGTCTGGCGTTTCGAGCTGTTTGGCGACCGGATCGGCTCTCCGCTCGATGCCGTGATGTCATTGACCGATGCATCGGGCGAGATCCTCGCTCGATGCGATGACTCCGCCTCGCACGACGGTCAGATTGAATTCCTCGTTCCCGCCGACGGAGAATACGTGCTGCAGGTCACCGATAAACGCGAAGGGGGCGGACCGCATTTTGTCTATCGGGTGGAAGTCTCCGAACTGACGCCGCAATTGACGGCTTTTATGCCGCGCCCCGACCGTCAATCCCAGGAGCGGCAGAGCGTCAGCGTTCCCCGCGGGAACCGTGTCCTGGCCTATCTCGCCGTGCAACGGGATGGCGTCGCCAGCGACGTGCAGCTTTCGGCGTCCGGACTGCCGAGCGGCGTTTCCATGCTCGGCGGACTGATTCCCGCCGATCGGTTCTGGATGCCGGTCATTCTGGAGGCGGGCGCTGCGGCTCCGATTGGCGGATCGCTGGCGGACATTCAGGCTTCCGGCGACGCCGATGGCCGTCCCGTGACCGGCGGATTTCGGCAAGTGGTTGATCTCGTCGCCGGTCCGGCCGACGCCCTGTACCACTCGTCGGAGGTCGACCGGCTGGCGGTCGCCGTCACCGACGAAGCTCCGTTCAAGCTGAATCTCATTCCGCCGACGATTCCTCTGCCGCAGGATGGGACACTTGCTCTGCGAGTCGTTCTCGAACGAGCGCCCGGTTTCGATGCCCCTGTCGACGTCACTTTTCCCCTGCTGCCACCCTGGGTCGATGGAACGGCCAAGTTGACGATTCCGGCGAACGCGTCCGCCGGAGAGTATGTCATGCGGGCCTGGGCCGATGCCGTACCTCGTTCGTGGACGATCTGCGCGGAAGGCCGCCCGGGCGCAGCGACCGACCCCGTACAGGACGAAGCTGCGGCGGGAAGCCCGACGGGCGGCCGTCGGAGACGCTCCCGGAGCTCGACCTCGCGCGACGTGCGCGTCGCGTCGGAGCTCGTGGAACTGTCGATCGGCCAGCCGTTGATCATTGCCGAGCCCGCATCCGTCGCCGGTGAGCAGGGCCGGTCGGTCAAGCTGGTGTATCCCCTCGCTGCCTCCGGACGCCGGCCCGATCGATTGAAGGCCACGCTAGAGGGACTGCCCAATCGAATTTCCGCCGAGGCAGTCGCAATTGCGGGTGACGCCGCGCGCGTCGAGTTCGCCGTGCGGCTGGAACCGAGCGCCCCGCTCGGGGAGTTCACAGGGCTCGTCTGCAGGCTCTCCGGAGAACTCAACGGCCAGGACGTGTCGTACTGTGTCGGTCGCGGAACGATGTTGACGGTGGTTCCGCCAGGCGAACTGGTCGTCGACGAGCAGGGACGCCCGGCCAGCAAGCTGGACGCACTCCGCCGCAAACAGCAGTCTCCCGGCGCCAAGGCTCCGGACGAAGCTGCCAACTGATTTCTTGAGTCTGGATTTCGATCACGCTTTTCTGACGAGGTTTTCCATGTCCATTCCGGCCCGCGGATTCCTGTTGCTGACGGCGTTCTTGAGCATCGGAGTCGCGTCGACCCCGGCGGCAGATATGACTTCCCGATTGATCGTCGGACCACAGAAGATTTCGTTGTCGTCCGCGAGCGATCGGCAGCAGGTCATCGTCCAGGTCGAACGACCGGATGGCAGTACGCAGGATGTCGCGGCGCTGGCGAAGTGGTCCCTCAGCACACCACAGGTCGCAAGACTGAACGGCGCGACGCTGCAGCCGCTGGCCGACGGATCCGCTGACCTGTCGATCTCGTACGACGGCATGACCGCGAAGGTGCCGGTGGAAGTGCACCACGCGGACAAGCCGGATCCGCTCCGCTTCCGAAATGACGTCCTTGCAGTCCTGACACGGGCCGGCTGCAACACCGGGAAATGTCACGGCGCAGCGTCCGGGAAAGACGGGTTCCGGCTGAGTCTTTACGGATTCGATCCGCAGGGGGACCATTTCCGACTGACCCGCGAGCTCAGCGGACGGCGGATTAATCTCGCGAATCCCGAGCAATCCCTGCTGGTCCAGAAAGCCCTCGGCGAAGTCCCGCACACCGGCGGACAGCGGATCGAAACTGGCACCGCCCGCTACGAGACGCTGCTCACATGGCTCGCCAACGGCGCGGAGCCCGATCCCGCCGGTTCGCCGTTTCCGACTTCGATTGAGGTCTTCCCACACGAGGCCGTCTTCACGAGCCGGGGCGACGAACAACCGCTGAGCGTCGTCGCTCACTTCAGCGACGGCAGCGATCGCGACGTCACCGATCTGGCCGTTTTCTTCAGCAACAACGAAGGGGCCGCAACGGTCACGGAAGACGGTCTGGTGGCCAGCACGGGTCCGGGGGCGGCATTCATCATGGCCCGCTTCGACCAGTTCACGCAGGGGACGTTCGTCATCGTCCGCCCCGGCACGGACTTCAAGTTCCCGGACGTCCCGGCCCACAACTACGTCGATGAGCTGGTCTACGACCGCCTCCGCGATCTGCACGTCGCTCCCTCGGAACTCTCCACCGACGAGGCCTTTCTCCGCCGCGTCTCCATCGACCTGATCGGGCTGCTGCCGACTGTCGAAGAACGGGAGCGGTTCCTTGCTGATACGAGTCCCGACAAGCGGGCGAAGTTGATCGACGCGCTGCTGGAACGTCCCGAGTTCCTTGATGTCTGGACGATGAAATGGGCGGAGATGCTGCAGATCCGGACGGCGAACGGCGCCAGCCGCAAAGGCCTGCGGCTTTACGATGAGTGGCTCCGGAGCCAGGTTCAGTCAGGCAGGACGATCGATCAGATCGTCGCTCAACTTCTCCCCGCCACCGGCGGCACGTTCGAGAATCCCGCGACGAGCTATTACCAGACTGAAACGACGCCGCAGCTTCTCGCCGAGAACATCGCCCAGTCGCTGCTCGGCACGCGGATCCAATGCGCTCAGTGTCACAACCACCCGTTCGATCGCTGGACGATGGACGATTACTATGGCTTTGCGGCCTTCTTCAGCCAGGTCGGCTACAAGCAGGCTCAGGATCCCCGCGAACTGACGATCTTCAACGCGGCCACGGGGGACATGAAGCACCCGGTCGACGGCCGCTCCGTGTCGCCGCGATTCCTTGGGGGGGAAGCTCCGTCCATCCCAGCGGGTGCGGATTACCGGCAGTTTCTGTCGGACTGGCTGACGAGCGGCGACAACACCGCGTTTCGCGAGAACCTGGCGAACACGGTCTGGGCTCACTTCTTTGGCATCGGGATCGTCGAGACCGTTGACGACGTCCGCGTGAGCAATCCCCCCTCGAATTCGGCGCTGCATCGGGAACTCGGACGGAGGCTGGCGGAGTACAAGTTCGATATCCGGCCCCTCGTCCGTGATCTCTGCAACTCGCGGACGTATCAACTCGCCACCCGGCGGAACAGCGCCAATGAGTGGGATGAGCGCAACTTCTCTCACGCGAAGATCCGCCGGATGCGCGCGGAAGTCCTGCTGGACTGTATCAACCAGGCCACGGGTGTCAGCGAGCGTTTTCCAGGACTTGCGGAGGGTGGACGCGCCGTCCAGATCGCCGATGGCCGGACCAACAACTACTTCCTGTCGACGTTCGGCCGTTCCACGCGCGAAACCGCCTGTTCCTGCGAGGTCAAGACGTCGCCGACCCTCTCGCAGGCCCTGCATCTGCTCAATGGCGAGACGACATCCGGGAAGATCGAGGAGGGGGGCCTGATTCCGACGCTCCTCGAAACGCACAAAGACCCGCTGATGGTGGTGAGCCAGCTCTACATCCGCTGCCTCAGCCGCCCGCCGACGGACGCCGAGGTCTCCGCCATCCGCGCCCGCTTGTCCGGCGCCGAGGATGTCCCCGGCGCCCTGACCGATCTGTTCTGGGCGCTGCTCAACTCCAACGAGTTCATTTTCAATCACTGAACGACGCCTCGCAGTCCCGGTTCCCACGCCTCCACGGATCCTTCGCCATGCTCTGTCTGTCCCGTCCTACGTGGCTGCTTCTGTTCCTGGCTGCGGCTGCATCCGCCGTGGCCGCCGACCCGGCGACCGATTCGGCCGTCACGTACGACCAGGTGCGGCCCGTGTTCCGCAAACACTGTGTGACCTGCCATAACTCAGACCGACCGCGCGGCGATCTCGACCTGTCATCGTTCAGCGCAATCAAGGCGGGGTCGGGCTCCGGACCGGTGGCGATTGCCGCCAAGCCCGATGAGAGCCTGCTTTACACAGTGACGGCTCACCTTGAAGAGCCATTCATGCCCCCGAACAAGCCAAAGATCCCCCAGCGGGAAATCGACCTGATTCGACGGTGGATTGACGGCGGCACGCCGGAGCGCGGCGGGGCGGGAGCTTCTCCGGGTCGTCCCGACGCCAGTCCGGGAGTCGCGGTTGCGTCGACTGCTCTAACTGCCGCAGCCCCCTTGCTGACAGCGGTCGCCCCCCTGCCCCGTCCGACAGCAGCCACAGCGTTGGCCATCAGTCCCACGGCCCCGCTGGTCGCCGTCTCCGGTCTGCGGCAGGTCGTGCTCTTCTCGCTGGAGAGCCGCAAGCCCGTCAAGGCCTTTCCATTTCCCGAAGGCGACGTCTTCTCTCTGACATTCTCGCGAGACGGAGAACTGCTCCTCATCGGCGGAGGAATCGGGGGGCTCACCGGCAAAGTCGTCGGCGTCGAAGTCGCATCCGGTCAGCGGGTCTTCGAACTCGGCGACGAATCGGACGCCGTGCTGGCCGCCGACCTGACCGCCGATAAACGCCTGGTCGCGCTTGGCGGTCCCGGACGCACGGTGAAGGTATTTCGGACGACTGATGGCCAGCAGACGGCCACGCTTCGTAAACACACCGACTGGATTCTCTCGGTGGCCTTCAGTCCGGACGGCCTGCTGCTGGCGAGCGGCGACCGCTTTGGCGGCGTTCAGGTCTGGGAGGCCGAGTCGGGCAAGGAGTTCTACACGCTGCGCGGTCACAGCGGCCCGGTCAACGCCCTCCGCTGGGCGACCGACGGCCAGCAGCTCCTCTCCGGCGGACAGGACGGGACTGCCCGCTGGTGGGATCTCCACCGCGGCAAGCAGGTCGCCGAGTGGTCTGCTCAGAAGGGAGGCGTGCTCGATCTGGCTCTGTTGCCGGAGAACAAGGTCCTTGCGGGCGGTCGCGCCAAGTTACTCGTCCGCTGGGACGCTCCGGAGACGGAATCTGCCAGCACGCCGCTCGGCGACGAAATCGTCAAGCTCGCTGCGACTGGCGACGGCTCGACGGTCGTTGCGGCCCTGATCAACGGCGAAATTGTCGTCGTCACACAACCAGACGGCAAGCTGGTCGGGACGCTTTCGCTGCCGGTGGATGCCTCGCTGATTCGTCAGTCGCGACCAGTCGAGCGGACTCCGGCCAGATCCGCTAATCCGGAGCTCGCTGCCGCTGAAGCGATCGCCAGGCGGATGGCCGCCGAATTGTCTGTGACGCAGGAAGCGGTGGCCGCTGCCGAAGCGGCCGCGACTTCGGTCGAAGAAGCGGCGACTCGCGCACGCGATGCCGCGCTCAAATTGAAAACCCTGCTCGGTCGCCAGGAGGCCGCGGCGCGGCAGGCTGCCAGTCGCGTCGATGAACTGCGAGGCCGCTCCGGGGCCGGCAAGTAGCATTCTCCCACGCCATCCAGACCCGCGCTTGAACCGCGGCAAGATCAGGGACTCGTTGTATGAATCGCAATTCCTCCGTGGCTCTTCTGGCAGGTCTGGCCTGCTGCGTTTCCAGCGTCCGGGCCGACGACTGGCCCGGCTGGCGCGGACCGCGCGGCGACGGCGTCAGCCGCGAAACTTCCGCTCCGCTGAAATGGTCGGCCACAGAAAACATCGCGTGGAAGACCGCAATCCCCGGCTCGGGACTGTCGTCGCCGATCGTCTCCGGCGACCGGATCTTCGTGACATCCGGCGACACTTCGGACAGCACCCGTCACGTGATCTGTCTGGATCGCACGAGCGGGAAGATTCGCTGGGATCAGGTCGTCTTTCACGGCGCCCCGGGGACGATGCACAAGTTCAACACGACCGCATCGAGCACTCCGGCCACCGACGGCGAACGGGTCTTTGCCTGTTTCAACGATGACGCCGGGCTGTGCGTCTTCGCAGTCGATTTCGAGGGGCAGCCGGTCTGGTCGAAGCGCGTCGGCACATTCTTCTCCAATCACGGCTTCGCCGCCTGCCCGGTGGTTTGTGAAGACGGCGTGGTCATCAACGGCCAGCAGGACGGTGACGCCTTCGTGGTCATGCTGCACCGCAGATCGGGCGAAGAATTGTGGCGCTACACGCCCGACGTCAAACTCCGCTCGTTCTCCACTCCCGTCCTGACGACGCATGACGGAATCGACCAGTTGATCCTGACCGGGTCGACGCAGACTGTCGGAATCGACCCGCGGACCGGGCGTAAGATCTGGTCGGCGGAGGGACCGACCGAGAAATTCGTCTGCACCCCCTCCGTTGGCCACGGACTCGTCTTCAGCTTCGGTGGTTCGCCGGATAAGAAGGCGATGGCCGTCCGCCTGGGAGGCCGCGGAGACGTTTCGGCGACACATATTGCCTGGCGGAACGAGCGTTCCATGCCCTACGTCCCGTCGCCCGTTCTGGTGGGGGATTATTTGCACATCATCAACGACCAGGGGATCTACACCTGTCTGGAGCCCCTCAGCGGAAAAACCCTCACCAGCGGCCGCAAACTCGGCAAGGTCTACAGCTCGCCGATCGCCGTCGGCGACCGGATTTATCTCTTCGAAGACTCCGGCGCCTGCACGGTCATTGCTGCCGGCCCCGATTTTCAGGAACTCGCCCATAACGAACTTGGCGAGTTCGTCCAGACGACGCCGGCCGTTTCCGACGGACAACTGTTCGTCCGCGGCGAATCGCACCTGTTCTGTATCGGGCAGCCGCCAGCAGCGACGCCGATCAACCGCTGAAATCGACAAACACGAGACGGAATGCCGAACGAACTTCCATCGGGACCAGTGGCCGAAGGCCCCCTCGCAAATCCTTTCCCCGCAGCTTAGGAATCCTCGTCGACCGGATTCGGGCGTTCTGAAGCCGCAGTCTCCCGTTGTTGAAACCGTTAACCACCGAGCACCTCCGCCCGCCATACTTTTCTACGGAACGACGAACGCCGTCCGAGTGCAGGCTGGATATAATGGCAGGGTTGTCCCCGTCAGATGGCCGGGGACCGATCCAAGCATTCATCCAGCAGGCCCACGGAAGCAGGCATTGCCTCTCGCATCTTTTCATCCGCTGATTCGGACCTGGTTCGCCAGGCGCTATGGCGAGCCCACCATCACTCAACGTCAGGGCTGGCCCGAGATCCGCCTGCAGCGCGATACCCTCGTTGCCGCCCCGACCGGGACCGGCAAGACGTTGACGGCGTTCCTGGCGAGTCTGGATCGGTTGCTGCGCCTGGCGTTGGCGGGAGAACTCGAAGACCGGACGTATGTCGTATACGTCTCGCCGTTGCGGGCGCTGTCCAACGATATTCAGCGAAACCTGCAGGAGCCGCTCGCTGAAATCTTGCGGCTGGCCCAGGAGTCGTATCCGGAGTGTCCGGCGATTCGGGCGTTTGTACGGACCGGGGATACGCCGCCCAGAGAACGTCAGCAGATGGTTCGCAAGCCGCCGCAGATTCTCGTCACGACGCCGGAATCGCTGTACTTGATTTTGACCGGCAAGAAGAGCCGGGAGATGCTCCGGTCCGTGGAGACCGTCATCGTCGACGAGATCCACGCGGTCGCCCGGGACAAGCGGGGAAGCCATCTGGCTCTGTCGCTCGAACGACTGGAAGCGCTGTGCGACCGGCGGCCGACTCGGATCGGGCTGAGCGCCACCCAGAAGCCGCTCGACGAGCTGGCTCAATACCTGTCCGGGAGCGGGCGACCGCGGACGTCGGTCGTCGATATCGGCCACCTGCGGGATCTCGATCTGGGAGTGGAAACGCCTGCCAGCGATCTGCAGGCGGTCTGCAGCCACGAACAATGGGCGGAGGTCTACGAGCAACTGGTGCAGTTGATCGAGTCGCACCGCAGCACGCTGATCTTCGTCAATACTCGCAAGATGGCCGAGCGAGTCGCCCATCAACTGACCGAACGCCTGGGGGCAGATCACGTCCTTTCCCATCACGGCAGCCTGGCCCACAGCAGTCGGCAGCAGGTTGAGCAGCGGTTGAAGGAAGGGAGCCTGAAGGCGGTTGTCGCGACGGCGTCGCTGGAGCTTGGGATCGATGTGGGTCATATCGATCTGGTCTGCCAGGTGGGGAGTCCGCGGTCGATCGCCACGTTTCTGCAGCGGATCGGCCGGGCCGGGCACTCGTTGCGGGCAGTTCCCAAAGGACGGCTGTTCGCGCTGACCCGGGATGAGCTCGTGGAATGTGCGGCCTTGATCCACGCGGTGCAGAACGGCCGGCTGGATCGGGTGGAGATTCCCGTCGCGCCGCTGGATATTCTCGCCCAGCAGATTGTGGCCGCTGTTGCGTGCGAAGACTGGGATGAAGAGGGCCTGTACCGGATGGTGCGGCAGGCGTATCCCTATCGGGATCTGCCGCGGACTGACTTTGACGCCGTCCTGGAGATGCTCGGCGAAGGGATCTCGCCGCAGCGGAGCCGCTGGGGAGCGTACCTGCACCGGGACCGCGTGAATGGTCGCTTGCGCGCCCGAAAGAGCGCCCGGTTGACGGCGATTACCTGCGGCGGAGCGATTCCCGAGATCGCCAATTACCGTGTGGTGACCGACGACGAAAACCGGACGACGGTGGGCACTCTCGACGAAGATTTTGCGATCGAAAGCAACGCCGGCGACATCTTTCTCCTGGGGAACAATTCCTGGCGTATTCGGTATGTGCGGGGCGGCGATGTCGTTGTCTCCGATGCTCATGGAGCGCCCCCCAGCATTCCGTTCTGGCTGGGAGAGGCCCCTGGCCGGACCTTTGAACTTTCCGCGGAAGTTGGCGTGCTCCGCGAGGAAATTCAGACGCTGCTGGCAGACCGGACGGAGCGTGCGACGGCGTGCGATCGACTGATGACCGAATGCCGGCTGACGGAGCCCGCGGCTCAGCAGTTGCTGACGTACGTGGAAGCCCAGCAGGCGGCGACGGGAATGGTTCCCACGCAGCGAAAAATCCTGTTCGAGCGATTCTTCGATGAATCGGGCGGGATGCAACTGGTCCTGCACGCACCGTTCGGGACGCGGATCAACCGGGCGTGGGGGCTGGCGATGCGCAAGCGGTTTTGCCGGTCGTTCGACTTCGAACTTCAGGCGGCCGCCGGAGACAACGGGATCGTCCTCTCACTGGGAGAACAGCACAGTTTTCCGCTCGAACAGATGTTCGATCTGGTGCCTTCGCGCGTCGCCCGGGATGTCCTGGTGCAGGCGTTTCTAGCGGTCCCGTTCTTCAAGAACCGGTGGCGCTGGAACGTGACGCGGGCTTTGCAGCTCAAGCGGGCGATGCATGGAAAACGAGTGCCCCCCCACCTGCAACGGATGCGATCCGACGATCTGTTGTCCGCGGTGTTTCCGGCTCAGACCGCCTGCCAAGAACATGTCGTCGGGGACATCGAAGTGCCCGATCATCCCCTCGTCCGGCAGACGGTCGATGACTGCTTGCAGGAAGCCTCCGATCTGGCGGGGTTGATGACGGTTCTGCAGGACTTGGAAGCGGGAAGAATCGAAGTCGTCGGACTCGATTCACGCGAGCCGTCGCCGTTTTCGCACGAGCTCCTCAATGCGCAGCCCTACGCGTTCCTGGACGACGCCCCGCTGGAGGAACGCCGGGCCAGGGCCGTTGCATTGCGACGAACGTTGCAGGTCGAAGCTCTCCGCGACCTGGCCCGGCTCGATCCCGACGCCATTGCGCAGGTGAAATCCGAAGCCTGGCCGCTGGTCCGGGACGCCGATGAGCTCCACGACGTCCTGCTGTCGCAAGGGGCGATCTTCGATCCGGATCAGTCCGAATGGCGGAAGTGGTTCAGCGAGTTGCGTGACGCAGGTCGCGCGACGGTCGTAAACAGCGCAGCCCGATCCCAGCACGATCCGCGGAGCCCGACGCTCTGGGCGGCGACCGAGCGGATGCCGCTGATCCGGTCGGTCTGGCCCGATGCCGAAACTCGTCCGGACGTCAAAGTCCCTCCGGGAGTCCGCAACGACTGGCCGCGGGAAGAGGCGATCGTCAATCTCGTTCGGGGGCAGGTGGAATTTCTGGGGCCGACGACGATCACCGCGTTGCGCCATCTTGCAGGACTGTCGCACACTGAAGTCGAAATCGCCCTGATTACGCTGGAAACGCAGGGGGCGGTCTTGCGCGGACAGTTCAGTGGAACCGGCGAACGGGAGTGGTGCGACCGCCGGCTGCTGTCGCGTATTCACCGGTTTACGCTCGAAGGGCTGCGACGGCAGATCGCGCCGGTTTCGCCGGAGCAGTTTCTGCAGTTTCTGTTGCGGCACCATTGCATCCATCCGTCGCTGAAGCTTCGCGAACAGGGGGGAGTTCTGACGGCGCTGCGGCAGTTGGAAGGATTTGAAGCTCCCGCCGGCCACTGGGAACGATTCTTGTTGCCGTCGCGGATGGAATCGTTCAGCACGAGCTGGCTCGACAACGTCACCTTCTTCGGCCAGGCCATGTGGGGCCGCTTGCGTCCGCTGCCATTCCATGGAGCGATTGAGGGATCGACGAGCGGTCGGCCGATGAAATCGCTGACTCGCTCGACTCCTATCACTCTGATGCTGCGCGAGGATCTGCCCTGGTTGCTTCCCCCTGCGCCGGAACAGACCACGCTTCAGCTCACGGGACTCGGGAGCAATGCCCAGGCCGCATATGAAGCCTTCGTCCGCTACGGAGCCTTGTTCCCGGCACAACTGGGAACGCTTCTGCAACTGCTCCCCAGCCAGGTGGAAGACGTTCTCGGCGAACTGGCCGCGGCGGGACTGGTGACCAGTGACGGCTTCCCGGCGCTTCGATCGCTCCTCGCCACCGACAACGATCGTAAGTTGAAACGATCGCGCCTGCGCAGCGCCCGCTATGCCCGGGCAGGGGTGCCCGATCCGTCCGCAGGGCGGTGGACGCTGCTGCGGTCTCCATTGCTTCCGCAAGTCGAAGAGACGGAACGGATGGAAAACTGGTGCCGGCTCCTGCTCCGTCGATACGGCGTCATGTTCCGCGACCTCCTTGCGAACGAATCGGCGGCTCCGTCATGGCCGGAACTGGTCCGCACGTATCGTCGACTGGAGGCTCGCGGCGAGATCCGCGGCGGCCGGTTCGTTTCCGGCGTCTCCGGAGAACAGTACGCGCTGCCGGAAGTGATTGCTCCTCTCCGATCCGCGGGGGATGACAGCGATCAGCCGATCATCCTTTCCGCGACAGATCCGTTGAACCTGACGGGGCGGATTGGCGGCACGCCGCGAGTCCCGGCTTCGCCGGGATATTCGGTGCGGATTGTCTCTGGACGGTTGGAACGGGAAGACATGCCGGCCGAGGCGGAAATGATCGCGTCGTGATCTCGTCGCGCCAAAACTTTCCTCTTAGAAGCCTGTTGGCATGTCGAAATTCGGCAGATTTCTGCAGTGGATTGTGGACACAAGATTGCAACTTATGTAAGACTTACTGACTGTTTCAGGTCGTCGACGTCGTGGCAGAGGTTCATGAACGATGAACGGGACGAAGCAGGACTCGCTAAGAATCGCGCTGCGCATTCCCGGGAGCTGGTCGCATCCCGGCGAACTTCTGGAGCGTCTGCCGGATGGTTTTCGCCTGGCTCCCGACACCTTGTTTCTGCCGGACAAGACGTCGATCGATTTCATCCCGATGCCTCCGGACAGCGAATTTCCCCAGATCTTCGAATCGTCGTGCCGCCGGCGTCCCAAGGACGACGAACTGGCTGTTGTCGCCCGATACACCGTGAACGTGGGGTTGAGCGGTTCCGGCGGTTCTTTAGAGTCGGCCAGGACAATGATGCAAGCCGGCGCAGCCATCGTGCAAGCCGGCGGGGCGGGCGTGTTCGTCGACAGCAGCGCCCTGGCTCATGGGGGCGAGGATTGGATCAAGATGACGGATGACGGAGGGCCGGACGCCATCAGCTTCGCGTTCGCTTCGATCGTCCGCGGTCGGCGGCAGGTGTATACGACGGGCATGCAGGCGATGGGATTCCCCGATCTCCTGATGAGTCCTTCCGACGTCGACGAGCAAGGCCGGACGATTATCGAAATGATCCGCTACATCTGCAGCAGCGGTCGACCCGTGGATGTCGGCCACATCCTGGCGGACGAACTGGGACCGCGCTTCCAGGTCGTGGCTCGAACGAGCGACGACTTCGATGTCCGGAGCCCGATGCATAATCCTTTCGGGCGTTTGAAGATCGTGAGTTCAGGAGACATCGCGGAAGGTAACTGACGCCGCGACGTCAGCGGGCCGGCGCCAGCCAGTGAAGTTCCGCGGTGAGACTCCGTTCGCGGTCGTCATGGCCGGTCGTCTGCGCTTGCGTTCGCAGGTATTTCAAATACGCCAGCCGGCGATGAGCGCGCATCAGCAGCCGCAGATCCGCCTGGCAGCGGCGACAGGTCTCGCGCAACGTCTGCGCCGCGCGGCAAACGGGGCAACGGAAAGCAGACTCATCGGACATAGAACAAAATATCCTCCAGTTCCTCGCCGAGACCGGCCACGGCCGCGCGATCATCGGCCGCCATGGCGTTCTTCAGATTCTCGCAAAGCGACTCAATGTCCCGGGCGTCCTGGCCTTCTACGGACGTTTTCAACGTCTCCGCCTTTCTGAGAAGTGAGACGGCTTCCGGAAATCTCGATTCCGCGGTCGGGGAATCGGCAGCCGTCGCCGTGCTCGGGCGATCGGAGTCCCGGTCGCACCATTGGTTCGGGGACGAGCGTGCGGCGGCCAGATCCGGTTCCGTCTCCCCATATTCCGCCGCAAACCGCCACAGCCACTGCAGCTTCTTCGGCCCCAGAAGGAGCTTCCGCG
Source organism: uncultured Planctomycetaceae bacterium (assembly GCA_942493135.1). GTDB lineage: Bacteria > Planctomycetota > Planctomycetia > Planctomycetales > Planctomycetaceae > Planctellipticum. Next base: position 117,739 of record OW818684.1, read on the forward strand.
ATTCCTCCGGGACGCTCAGGCCAGCTTCCGCAATGCGAATGCCGGCCCGATCGAAACGGACGCGGCCAGGAGCTTGGCGTGGTAGAGCAGTTGATCGTCCCAGCGGTTCCACGACGGCGACTGCGACTCGTCGCACGGTTCGCCGGTCCCGTGAGAGTGGGAAACTTCCTCGAGATCGGAACGCAGCGCGATCATCATGGCCGTCGCGATTCGCCCGGGACGCCGCTCGGGGTTCAAACGCTTCCAGGCTTCGTTCGCACCTTCGGCGTCCTCCGCCAGCCAGTCCACCAGTCCGCGAATGAACAGACGCCGTTCACTGAGCGGACTGCCGCGGGAAATCACGGAGAGGCTTCCGACGGCGACTTCTCCGCGAGATTCGCACGCGTCCTGCAGTGCGGCGCGAATCGCAGTGACCTGCTCTGCCACTTCCGACGGCAAGTCAGAGAGCACGGAATCGTCAAAGACGGCAACGTCTTCGAGGGTTTCATCCGGCCAGGCGCGCGGAGTTTGTTGCGACAGCCGCTGGCGATGACGTGCGTTGCTGCCCAACGGCACCTCGTCGTGTCGCTGGATCTCCAGACGTCGCGCCGGCGACTGCGACTGCGACTGTTTCTGGGCTTTCCGTTTTTCCTGTCGCTTTCGCGTGTGCCGTTCCTTTTTGCGTTGCGATTTGCTCCCCATTTCTCGCGTCGACTTCTCAGGAGGTCCTCAAACGAGCCCTGCTTGGGGCAGTCCAAGTCGCCAAGCCGATCATTGCACCACTCAGCCACGTTATGGAGCGTCGGGTTCGACGCCGGAAAGGCTCAAGCCATCTGAACCACCATGCCCGACACTCTGTCCGGTTCTTGCCAGCTTGCTCTTGTTTGGCGGTCAATCGTGCCTGCCCCAATTGACCGCGTGCTGAAGACAGCTCCTGAGATCAGAAACGGTCCGTCGAATCGAAGGATCTGCGGTCGTTGACCGCAGCCTGTAGACCGCGGGGTCGGGGCTCTGCGGGGGAGGCGACGTGCGAGCGGCCGTCGCGATCCCGAATCCTTGAAGTCCTCGGGAACCTCGGAGATTTCCGGAATCGCGCCGAACTCGATCCGCCGCAGGGGACGAGCTGTCTCGACGACGTCGCTGCGCAACGGTTTCCCCCGTCGGGTTGGCGGCGAACGCTTCCCGCAGGCCACTCATTGCCAGAACCGGCCAATCCCCGATTCTGATCGCCGATTCTCCCAAGAGCGACGAGTGGCCATTCCTGGCCGGCCTCAGTCGCACCGACGGGTTCATTCGTTCGAAACCAGGCTATCCCATCGAGTCAGCCGGGCCGTCCGTACAGACTGCAGCCATGCCCCACCGCAGTCAAACGCCAGGCATGCCGATGCCTTTGCGAAGTTCGAGGCGATGGCAGATCGAGCGGCACGGTTAACGGGCAGAGCTACGACTTCAAAGTTACTTGATTACCGCCCGCCAAACCGGGCTTGCGCCCTGTTGCCGCGTCAGTTAATCTGCGCTCATCATGAGCGAATCCGTGCCGCAGTCTGAGTGCCCGAACTGCCAGCGACTGGAACGTCGCGTCCGCGAACTGGAAGCTCAGGTCGAACACTTGACCGGGTTGGTCGACCGGCTCACGAAAGCTCTCGAAGCTTCGCAGCGGGCCGGCAAGCGGCAGGCCGCTCCGTTCTCCAAAGGCCAACAGGCTGGCCCGCCGAAGCCGCCTGGACGCAAACCCGGGGACGAGCATGGCGTTCACCGGCATCGGGCCGTGCCGACGCACATCGACGAACTGCATGCCGCGCCGTTGCCGAAGGCGTGCCCCGAGTGCGGCGGCCGCGCGTTCTCCGCACCGGTCATCGCGCGGCAGTATCAAACGGAAATCCCCCGGCGGCCGATCGTCCGGCAGTTCGACATCGAAATCGCCTGCTGCCAGGGTTGCGGCGTCCGCGTGCAGGGCCGGCATCCGCTGCAGACGTCCGACGCGCTCGGCGCAGCGGCCAGTCAGCTCGGCCCCGACGCCCACGCGCTGCAGGCCGTTCTCAACAAATCGTGCGGACTGTCGCACGGCAAGATCCGCACGCTGTTCCAGCAGGCCTTCGGCATCACCCTCGCGCGGGCGACGTCATGCCGGTCGGTGCAGAAGACCGCCGAGGCGTGTCGACCCGCGTACGAGCAGATTCGCCAGACGGTCCGCGGTTCGCCGTGGGTCGTCCCCGACGAAACCGGCTGGCGGGTCGACGGCCGGTCGGCCTGGCTGCACGCCTTTGTCGGCAAGTTCGCAACGTGTTACGCGATCACACCGGGACGCGGTCACGAACCGCTGACGGACGTGATCGGCGAAGACTATTCGGGCGACCTGATCCACGACGGCTGGGTGGTCTACGACCGGTTCCGGCAGGCCGGGCATCAAGCCTGCCTGGCGCATCTGTTGCGGCGCTGCCACGAACTGCTGGAGGTCGCCGAACGCGGGGCCGTGCGCTTTCCGCAGGCGGTGCAGGCGCTGCTGCAGCGCGGGCTGGCGGTGCGCGACCGCTGCCGGCAGGGCGAGCTGTCGCTGCACGCGGTCCGCGTCTGCGCCGGACGACTGACCGAACAGTTGCGAAAGCTGGTCCGTCCGGTGAAGACGCACGCGGGGAACGAGCGATTCGCCAAGTTCCTGGAGCGTCACGTGGGCGAGATCTTCACGTTTCTGCGGCAGCCGCAGCCTCAGGCGGACGGGACGGTCCAGTTCCTGGACGCAACGAACTGGCGAGCAGAGCAGGCGATCCGTCCGGCGGTGGTGAACCGCAAGGTGTGGGGCGGGAACCGGACGTGGCCGGGAGCGGAGGCTCAGGCGATCCTGACCTCGGTGCTGGCGACCGCCGCTCAGCACGCGCTCGACCTGCTCCCGCTGCTCAGCCGGGCGCGGACCGAGGCCGAACCGGTGCTGGTGCTCGCGGGGCGGTAATCAAGAACCGCCGGCATTCCGTTGCCACTCTGCGTTGCATACTTGCTGCGTAACTCGTTACGCTTAAGCCGTTTGCAAAAAGTCGGGATGACAGGATTTGAACCTGCGACTTCCTGGTCCCAAACCAGGTGCTCTAGCCAAACTGAGCTACATCCCGCGGTCCGCACAGTCTACTCTCCGACACGCCTCCCCGCCAAGGGTTCGCCCTCCTCCATTTTGGCCGCCTTCCCCAACGCGTAACGCTCTGCTTATGATTGGCCCCGCAGGCTGGCCGCGGGCTGGCCGATGTTTGGCATCGTTTCTCCGGAGTTCCCTGCATGGCCGCCGCCGGTCTCACCCCCGCTCAGCTCGCCGATCTCGCCAAGTACGACTCGCCCACCATCTGCAACGCGGTCGAACTCTGGAACATCATCCCCCGCAACGAAGGCTACATGGACCAGTCCATCAAGGCCTGCTTCCCCAAAATGCCTCCGATGGTCGGCTACGCCCTGACCTCGACCTTCCGCAGCATGAAGCCTCCTCGTGCGGGCGATTCCTACAGCAGCATCGGAGCTCAGCTCGACGCGATGGCCGCCATCCCGGGCCCGCCGGTCATCGTCTTCCAGGATCTCGACCAGCCCTGCGCTTCCGCCACGTTCGGCGAAGTCATGTGCACGACCTACAAGAAATTTGGAGCCAAGGGGATCGTCACCAGCGGCACCGGTCGCGACCTCGACCAGGTCGAAGCGATCGACTTTCCGGCCTTTACAAACGGAGCGATCGCGGCGCACGGCTATTGCCATACGATCTCGATCAACGTTCCGGTGACGGTTGGCGGCATGACCGTTTACCCGGGCGACCTGCTCCACGGCGACCTCAACGGCGTCACCACAATTCCCCACGCCATCGCCACCGAAGTCCCAGGCGTCTGCCAGGAAATCGCCGACGCCGAAGCCATTGTCCTGAACTATCTCAAACAGGAATCGGTCACCGTCGCCGGCTTCAACGAAGCCCGCAAGGCGTGCGGCGACGCCATCAACAAACTCGGCAAACGCCTCCGCGGAGAGGTGTAGAGATCGGCTGAAGAGCGCTGGTGGTCTTCATCCACCAGCGCTCTTCTTCGCCCGAAGCATGAGAAGACCACGCCCATCGCGAACTCCGGGCGTGCCACCCAACGCTCTTCTCAATCGCGGCCGAATGCGGCATTCACGCCCAACCCATGTCTGAGTGAGTCGGCACGAACCGGCAGTGCCGGGCGGCCGTACGCGATATCCACGCCCAACCCAACTCTGAGTCGGCACAAACCGGCCGTGCCGGCTAGCGGAAGATGCGCCAGCGGGTGATGACGATGTTCCAGGACTCCCGGCGGGAGGCTTCGTCGTGCGTGGCGATCAGGGTCTGGGCGGGCGGCGGGGTTGGTATCAGGTGAGCCAGCCGCGGACGGAAGACAACAGTCAACATCAGCGGCAAATACCACAGCACGTAGATTCCGCCGTGCTGCGGATACCAGAACTGAGTCCCGACAATAATCGCCGTCGAATGCGACAGCAGCTGCTCGACGCTTTTCTGCAAGGGCCAGATGGAAAGCGCGGTCAGCATGACCAGGAAGGTGGCAAAGACGGGAATGCGCCAGGCGGGATCGACCGTACTCCAGAAGCCGACGCCCGTTTCGCCCGCCTGAAACTTCAGAGCGCTCCATTCAATCGAACCGATAATCTGCCGCGTGAACGAGTGCGAATCGGCGGACGTCAGCAGCAGGCTCGCCACTACGACCACTGCGGTCCCGACGAGGGCGGACGCGAATCGCATCGCGCCCCGTTTCCAGTAGAACGCCGTCCACAGCGGCAGCAGAAACACGGCGAAGAACATCGATCCGCAGGCGAGACCGAGCAGCAGGCCCGCGACGATCGGCTTCCGGTAACAGGCGACTGCCCAGAGTATCAGTGCCGCCGGCAGCAGCGAATTCACCCGCGTCACGTCGTACGCCGTGCAGGGGAGCAGCAGGTACAGCGTGGCCATCGCCAGCCCCAGCGTCGTGTCGCTGAAATGCCAGCGTCCGACGAAGATCAGCCCCAGAACGACCGCCGCGTGAGCCAGAATGGCCATCAGGCGGGCGCCGGCGTCGGCGACACCCCCGGAAAACGGCACGACAGTTGTCGCCAGCAGCGAGGTCGCGGGGCCGGCTTCTGATGCAGCCTCACTGGCGTTATGCACAGACTCCTGGGTCTTGTCCTGCCGGTTCAGCAACTGATCCGCCCGCAGCACCGTCGCCAGAGTCGACTCGTGCGGCGGCTCGGTCATGATTTTTGTCGTCTGGAACAGAAACGCCGCCCCGCAGAGGAACGCCATGCCCGCCGCGTTCAGATTCTGTTCGAGCCGGGGCCGGCGTGTGAACGCTCCATCCACAAACAGTCGCAGCAGCAGCAGGCCGGTCACCAGAAACATCCAGCCGTAACCCAGCGGCAGCGTTTTTGGGTCGTCGGCCTGAATGATCAACAGCCCGGGGGCCAGGCTCAGCAGCAGCGACAGGTCCAGATTCCGGAGGGACCAGAGGCGATTGAACTTGAAGAAGACGGCGACGATCAGCAGCAGCGACAGGTAAAACCAGGTCGGCCGATTGACGTCGTAGCCCTGCAGGATGACTTCCATCAGACGAAATCCCAAGTCGCAGCGAAGTGCTGACTCCCGGAAACCGAATGGTCGTCGGCTGGGACTGGCCAGAAACCTTCGCTCGGGGCAGGATGACAGACGCTTCCTGCATTCCAACGCGAAACGGCCCGATGCAGTACCCGGGAATGCCGGGTATCTGCCCCACAGAATACGCACTCCCCCGCACACTTCAAACGGAAAACGGGCGATCCGGGAAGTTTTGCGAAGCAGATTTCGTGCCGTGACCGTCGCGAGAACTGTCGCAAACCTTGCGCGGAGTAGCGGTTATGGCGAATGCGGGGGCCGCGATGGCTCGGATCGTTCCGTCCGCACCGTTGATCCCGTAACCGCCGGCAGACGATGATGGACGGTCAACGAGACCTGATCTCCCGAGGCGGCATGGCTTTGGCGCCCGCGGTCCGCTTCTTCAGGATTGCCTTCATGACTCGGCCGAATTTTCATGCGGGTCCCGCCGCCGCGAGTCAGATCCTGTCAGACTTACAAGCCGCAGACGCCGGTCCCGTCGCGTGGACGCGGCAGCCTGTCGCGGATGCGATTCAAGGCGCAATCGCTGAGCAGGTCGCTGCGTTGAAACAGACGCTCGATCTGCTGATTCTCCGTCCAGAATCGCTCGCTCCGCTGACGAGCCTCGTCGCCGCCCTGCCGCCCGAACTCCTCACGTTGACGTTTCGGACCAGCTGGCAGGCGGACGCCGTCTACTGGCCATCGTCGCTTGACCAACTGTCGCCCCCTGCCCTGCCGGGCGATGGCCTCACCCCGACGCTCCGGACCGGCAAATTGCGTTTTGCATTCGCGACGATTCCGACGAACGAACAACCCTTCGCCGGCTGGCAGGGGGCCCTCCCTCTCCTGGCCCCCCGGCAATCCGAATCGTCCGAACTCCGTCAGGCAATCGCGAACGCCGAGTTGCCTGACGGTCCAGACGGCGTCGCGTTGCGGGCCGGTCTGTACCAGCTCCACGACTTTCTCGACGAGAGCCATCAATGCTCGCAGTCGATCGAGGGCCGGGGGCTGCACCACGCCGGCGACTACTGGCACGCGATCATGCATCGTCGGGAACCGGATTACGGGAACTCGAAATACTGGTTCCGCCATGTCGGGCCGCATCCGATCTTTGCCGAGCTCGCTCCGCTGGCCCGCGAATTCGCACCACCCGCGAATTTCGACCGCTGGTCTGGCCGGCTCTGGACCACCCGCGGCTGGGATCCCTTCGCCTTCGTCGACCTCTGCGAAGCCGCCGCACAGTCGAACGACCCCGCACTCGCCGAATTCGCTCAGCGCGTCCAGTGGGCCGAAATGCTCCTGCTGCTGGCGAGCACAGCCCGCGACGCGGGCGTCCGCCGATAGGATTTGCTCGACGCCTTCCATCTCCACTGGCACTTCAAACGACAAATGCCCCAACCCCACGAAATCGCCACCGCCTACCACGAAGCGGGTCACGCCGTTGTCGCGCTGGCCCTCGGCCGCCCGGTCCAGCGTGTCAGCGTCGAGCCGAACCACCTCCGGCTCGGCGTCTGCGAGATCCGCAAAGGGACCTTTCGTCCTTCCAAAGACGGGCTCGAAACCGAAGTTCTGATTCTTCTCGGCGGTCTCGCCGCCGAGGCCCGTCACTCCGGCGACTACCATTGGGACGCCGCGTCGCAGGATCTGCGAAACGTCCGGATGCTCACGAAGCAGCGGGCCGGCAGCCCCAGCCAGATCGATCGACTCGAACGCAGGCTGCTCGATAAGACCGAACACCTGCTCGATCGGCCTGGCCACTGGGAAGCGGTGGAACTGATCGCCGCCGAGCTGCTCCGTTGCGCAGTCATCAGCGGCCGCGCCGCCCGGCATCTCTTCGATCAAGCCGCCGCCCGGGCCGAGCGGGACCGATAAGAACGCCCGCGCAGGAAAGAAACTCCCGAAAGGTCTTGCCCGTCAGCGGCGAGTCACTGATAATCGCCCGATCAGGCTTCTGTGCTCAGTTCGGCAGGACTCCCATGCGCACGATAATGATCCTCGGATTCTGGTTTGCCGCCGCTCCGCTCCTGGCCGATGAGCCTCCCGTCCAGCCGGAAATGCTCAAGCTGCAGGAGGCGAAGGACGCCTATCCGGTTGCGATTGAGAAAGCACGCGTTGAATTGCTCGAAGACATCGACCGACAACTGACTTCGCTGGCGAAAGCCGGCAAGCTGGACGCGGCGGCGGAGGTCAAACTGGCGCGGGAGACGTTTGCCGACCAGGAGGTCCTGCCGGACCTTCAGATTCTGCGAGGAGTTCGCTCCAAACACGATCGGGCCATTCGCAATGCCAGGCGACTTCTCGAACTGGCCTATGACCGCGCGGTCGTCGAGCTGACTCGCCAACTGGCGATCGACGAGGCCAGCGATCTTCGCGCCCAAAAGGAAGCCTTCCTGAAGGGCCAGCTCGTTGAAGGGCTCCTGGCCACGACGACCGTTCGAGCGTCGCGGGACTGGCAGACCTCGCGCATCAAGGTTGACGCCGGGCGCGTTTACGAAATCCGAGCCGTCGGAAACTGGAGCGGTTCGACCGGCCTGGACACGGGACCGCAGGGAACGCTGGATCAACCCTATCCGGACGCCATGGGAGAATCGCTGTTCGTGAAGGACACGGCGAAGTTCGTCGGTCAGCATCCGACGGGCGCCCTGATTGCGCGATTCGGTTCCGAGTCCTGGAGCTTCTTCGCCGGAAACGAATGTCGATTCGTCGCACCAGCATCCGCCTCGCTGGCCTTCGCCTTCAACGACGTCCCGATCGGCGCAGAAATCGCCACGGGCCGTGTGAATGTCACCGTCCGTGAACTGTCCGACCCTCACTGGGTGAAACCCGACGGCCGGATGGATGTCACAGGCCTTGTCGACGATGTCGATGAACTGCTCGTGACCGTCGAAGGACTCCAGTGGCGGCATACAGGCGGCTGGGATCGGGTCGGGATGCACGCTGGCCGGTGGCCCACCATCGTGAACGGCGTCTGCTGGTGGCCCGACTGGCCTGATTGGCCGAAGTCGCGGACATCGACGGTGCTGCCACTGCCCGGAATCGGCTCGTCAGACATCGCTCAGATCCGCAGCGTCACCTTCCGCGGCCGACGTTCGCAGAACAAGATTGCCGAACAGACTCCCGATCAGCTCATCGTTCGTCTGAACGATCAAGGCCTCGGTCCGACCTCGATCACCGCGTCGTGGTACTTCCCGACGCGCTGATTTTCGCCCCATTCCTCGCTTCTGCCACTTTCTTGTGGGATCCGGGCGTTCTCCGGACACTACGGGGTGGAGAACGAGCAACATGGACCTGTCCGAGCTGATTCGTCACTATCGTGGGCCGCTCGTGGGGCTGATCGCCTCCTGGGGGACGTCGTGGACGGATGCTGCTGAGATCGCGCAGGACAGCTTTGCCGAGGCGTGGCTCAACCGGGTCGCCTGCCGAGGCGACTGGATGCAGCCGGACATCTTTGGCGCCTGGCTTCGCGGCGTGGCCCGCAATCAACACCGCAACTGGAGTCGCGCACGCCGCAGACGCGAACGGATTCTGAAGTTCGATTCCCCCGCGGTCGAGCAGGCTGTCGCGGCAACGGACCCGGAGGACTCCGACCGGATCCAGCGGCTGCGGCAGGCCATCCAGCAACTTCCCGCCAATCAGAGACAAGCCGTCCTGATGCACTACCTGGAAGAAACCAGCGTCAAAGACGTCGCCAGCCTGCTGTCGGTTCCCCCGAAAACCGTCGAAGGCCGCCTGTACCAGGCGCGTCGCGCTCTCTTTCGCATGCTTGGCGACGAGCCTCCCGCGTCGCTGATTGGAACGGTGCTGACATGCCTCTGAACCTCAACCCCGAATGCGAACTGGTTCCCGAAAGCGACATTCGTGCGGCGCTGCGCCCCTACAGGGTCGCGGGAGACGACTTTGAAGCCGGCGTTCGTCGGCGGATTCAGGCGGCCGAGGTGGAACGCGCCCGCGATCCCCTCGCCGGCGCTCCGCAATTGCTCCGCGTCGCGGCCGCCACTCTGCCATTGCCGATGATTTCCGGCGGAAAGGTGGCAGGCAGCGTACTGCCGCTGGCGAATGCCTCGTGGCTTTCCAAGTTCATTGCCTTTCTGGCGCTACCCGCCGTCAGCCTGTTTCTACTGGTGGGAGCCGCTCTGTTTGGCGCCGCCGGGATTCGCCGGATCCAGGCGGGCAATGTCCCGACGGAGATCGACCAGCGGGCGGTCCAGGAAGCCGCCCGGCTCTGGTGGCACCGGCACAGATGGGCCGCCCTGCTGTTCTTCGCGGCGACGATCGTTCTGCCGCTCGTCGGAGCGACGTCGCTGATGCTGCTGATCTATCTGATTTCGCTGGGCGCCATGTTGTACCTCCTCGCCGGCTTGGCCCGGCAGGGGCTGGCGAGCCGCATGGTGATCGGGCAGTCGCTGATTGCCGGACTGGGGTTACTCGGACAGACGTCTGCCATATGCACAGTCGGCATGCAGGACATTCACTTCGTCGATCAGATGCTGTTGCCTTTTGTCTTCTTCAGTGGAGTGATGCTCCTGCTGCCCGTCGTTGCAAGGAAAGATCGCTCTGACTCTCCGCTGAGCCAGGGGCGGAATTGGCGGGTCGCTGCAACGGCTCTGGTCACCGTCCCCATGCTCGCCTGGTTCTCCAACTCGATCTGGTGGCCGACGACGCCCGCGCGCATCAAACTGCACGTCGAGGCCTTCGACCGGGCGCCCTTTTCGAGCGCGAGCTGGCGCGACTGGGAGCTCGTCGCCGACGGGGCGATCGAATCAGGACTCAGTCCCGATCTCTCCCGCCCGCGAAAGTTGCTTCAAACAGAATTGTCTGGAGAGCCATTACCGATGATGCCATTCATACTCGGCAGTGCGGTCCGGACAGGTCTCATGGGGCCGGAGGAACTGGATCGGTTGCCGGACCTCGATCAACAGCGTCAGAGTCTGCTTGGCGGCCAGCCCGATTCGCCGATGACCGGCCTGACTCAGAATGATTGGGTAGTCCGCGTCCTGGAGCTGCACCACAAATTGTCTTCCGAAGAGAAGGATTTCCTCGAACAACGCCTGCTGACCACGCTGAACGCTCTGATCACAGACGACCGTGACTCTCCGTTGGAGGAAACTCTGCGCGTGACGCAGTTGCTGGACATCATCGGACGCCCCATCGACCGAGATCAATACCGTGGCGAGGTCCACCAGTGGCTTCACCAATATCACTGCACGAGCGGTGGCGGTTTCACGCTCCCCGGCGGCTTCCGAAAGTACCGCAATCTGCCGATCAGCTCCTCGGAGGAGACCGCATACGCTGTCGAACTGATGCAGATTTATGGAATTCCCGACGGACTAGATCTCAACTGGGTCCGTTCCTATCTGCGACCGCAGATGCTCCGCTTCGGCGACGACAAATACATCGCAGCGGTCACGCTCGATCGCCTGAACCGCCTGCCGGGGGTCGCGTTCCCGACGTGGCTCGACTACGTTTACTACGAGCGCAGCCTGATCATGGCCGTGCTGCTGGTCGGGCTGTGTCTCTACGCGACGCTGTCCTGCCCGGCGGGGCCAGGCCGATTCTCCCCAACCTCTTGACACCGCCGCCTCATTCGCCCACCGACACGGCCGCGGCACGCGAAGTCAATCGATCAACAGCCAGGTAGCGCAGACCCCGGCAAGCTCATTCCGGCAGACTGGGCGGCGGCGGGGTCGCAAACAGCTTCTCCGCTTCGCGGAGAAACGACGCGCTTTCCAAGTCCAGTTCTCTGCTCTTGATTCTGACTCGATCGAGGATCTCTTCCGCTTCAGCGAACTGGCCGAGCTGGTATTTCGACATCGCCATAAAGATTAAGTTACTGTCAAGCGAAATTAGTGCTTCGGATTGGCGTAACGGTTCAACGGCTTCGCTGAACCGGCCTATCCGATAGAGCGACACGCCGAGCGTATTCAATAACGCCGGGTTTTCTCGATCCCGTTCCAATGCTCGTTCTATTGCGTCAAATGCGGCCGCGTATTCGCTCCTTGCGCGGCGGGCATCGGCGACAAGCTCCCACGCATAATTGTTCAGTTCCTTCTCGCTGGGCATCCCCTTGTCGATCAACCAGAGCAGAATGTCAACGAATTCCTGTGAAGCGCCATCACCGTGACCAAGCACTGCCACACGCTGCCGTTCTTTGTCGATCGGATGGTCCTTCAGCACTTCGGCGCAGCGCTTCTGCGCTTCGGATATCACCTTCAGCATCGCGAGTTTTCGGCGCGATGAAAAAGAAGCATCATCACAAACCGCCTGACGCAACTCGCCGGAGTCGTCGAAAGCCCCGAGGGGAAGCCCTGACAGATCTCGCAAAGCTGATCGATGTTCTCGCGGATCCGACTCCGCATGATCAATTCTTTCGATGGAGGACCACCGCTCCCGAATCGGAACGGTGCAACAGAGCCGTCCGGCAAGAAACGCTGATGAGCCATCGCGAGGAACATGCGTCTCTCGCTCCTGCTCGACAGGAATCGTCAGCAAAACATCGCCGGAAGAGGTATCGCAGATGCTCATCAGCTCTTCACCGATGAGGAACAATCGCTGATCGTTCTGCCCCCATGCAATCTTCTGGATCCTGCTCAGCGGCACCGGCCACGTCGCTACGCGTTCCAGACTCGGCATCTCAACAAGCGAAACCTCTCCACCGCGAACCAGAGCGAGCGTCTTCCCGTGCCAGGACAGCGCCGCAGCATCTGCTCGAAACTCTTGCCCCAAAGACACCTGAGCACCCGTAGCAATCTCATACGCTTCGAGTCGCCCGCCCTGGAGGCACCAGAGCATCTCCGCCGAGCAAACGATCGGGACCACTTCGCCGAAGGATTCCAATGCGACGGTCGACTCGCCATCGATGGTAAAGGAGAAATAGACTTCACGGTCGCCTCGATTCTTCCGTGGAAAGACTGTCGTAACGATATCGCCTGAATCGAGATCGACGATATGACACGCCTTCCCGACACTTCCAGTGGCGTCCGCCGAGTACCCGCACGTCACAAACCATTTCGCATCACGAGAAAACGAAGACCTGGCTCCATCGAACATCGTCTGCTCGGCCAACACTGGGATCATTCGATGACTCCCGTTCGCCGCCGGCAATCGATAGACGGCAATCTCTCCCGACACTCCCGTCGACGCGACCGACGTCCCCTCCTGCTGGACGCACCACTCCTGCGAGGCAGGGAAAACGCCGACCGCTTCCGCGGTCTCCGGCTCACGGAGCACTGTCGATTCAATCTCCCACTCGTTCGTCAATACATACGCTCCATCGGGAGTAATTCCCCGGATGTCGTACCACGTCTGAGCAAGCCTGCGAAGCATGTCGGCGGCCGGCAATGGGTAACGATGTATCGCCGAGGGAGTGTATGCAAATACCGAGGCCGTCGCGCCATCAACGGTCAAGGAGAGAATATCACTTGGCGCGTACCCGATCTGAATCGATTTCGGGTCCTCATCCATCCCGCACCACAGTTCGAGTCGACCATCTTTAATTCCGACTCCGCACGCGCCGTTTCCGTAAATCTGCATGTACTGATAGCCGGACCTCTCCAGCATTTCTCGGGGCTGTTCGGCATCGATCAAGTCGATGTATGTCGAGTCAAACGGGCCCGAAGCTGGGAACACGAGTTGGTCCTCGACCCGGCGAACGGCGGCATTCGCCTCTGCGGAAACTTGCGCGACGCTCTCGTCGTACGCGACTGATCGCTCCACCATCGTGTCAAAGTCAATGAGTGTCCTGTTTTTCGCGTCGAGCAAAAGATAACGCCCATCGGCGTCCAGTCGCCCGGAGTAAGGCGTGTGAATCACTTGCGGTTCATCGTTTTCTTTAAGATCGAAAACAAAGCACCCGGTTACGATCCCGAAAGAGAGTTCGACTTTTGATCTCTCCGGGTTCTCGAAGTGGGGATTTCCCCACACAGCCAGCCTGAATGGCACTGACAGCGTGCCTAAGTCCTTTGAAACCCTAATGATCTGGACGCAAAGAGCCTCACCTGCGACATGGCGTGTGGTGTAACAAGCACGACTCATCGCAAGGAGGCTCGAAATGCCAGGAGGCTTGGCGGAGACGTTTTCGCAGGTCAGACGCGGGGAGTGGGAACTCGCCGGTCTGCTGCCGACGACTCAGATCGATGCGGCTTTGCACGACGCAGGATATGTCGAGCGCGGCCGCGTGTATACGGGAGTTGCCACGGTGCTGGCGTTTCTGGGGCAGGCGCTGGGGGCGGACCGGAGCTGCCGGCAGGCTGTCGGCAGCCTCTGCGCCCAGCGGGCGGCCTCCCGTCAGGCGGCCTGTCGGCGGACACGGGGGGCTATTGCAAGGCGCGTCAGCGCTTGCCGGAGGCGGCCTTCTGGCAGTGGCTGCGCCAGACGGGCCGGTGCGTGGAAGAGCAGGCCGGCCGGGAAGCCCTCTGGCGCGGACGCCGCGTGCGCGTGGTCGATGGTTCGACCGAGAAAATCGCCGAGACGGCCGCCAACTGTGCCGAGTATCCGCGGCAGCGCGGGCAGCGGCCGGGCGCGAGCTACCCCGTCGTCCGGGTGCTGGTCGTCTTTTCGCTGGCGGTGGGGACGGTGCTCGAAGCGCTGATGCGGCCCTATCAGGGCAAAGGGACCGGCGAAACCAGCATGCTTCGCGAACTGGCGTCGTGCTTCGCCTCGGGCGACGTGCTGCTGGGGGACCGCTACTTCGCCGGCTACTGGGATCTGGCCTTCTGGGGGCGGCGCGGCGTGGACGTCGTCACGCGCGCCCCAGTCAGCCGGCGCAGCGACTTTCGCCGCGGGAAGCGGTTGGGAAAGGACGACCATCTGATCGTCTGGAAGCGGGGCCAGCGTCCCGACTGGGTCACTGCCGACGAGGCGGACGAGTTCCCCCGCACATTGACGCTGCGCGAAGTCCGGGTCCGTGTGACGATTCCCGGCTTCCGCACCAGGAGCGTGGTCTTGATCACCACGCTCCTGGATCCCGCATCCTATCCGGTCTCGGCCCTGGCCGATTTGTACCGTCAGCGGCTGGCAGGCGGAACTCAACCTGAGGAGCCTGAAGACGCACCTGGGGATCGCACACCTCCGCACCAAAACGCCGGAGATGGTTCGCAAGGAATTCGCGATGCATCTGATCGCCTACAACTGTGTCCGCCGGGTCGCTTCGGAGGCCTCGCAGCGGACGGGACTCCCGGCCAGCCAGATCAGCTTTCAAGGGGCCCGGCAAACGCTCAACGAGTTCCTGCCGCGACTGTCTCAAACGAACGTGTTCGAGACCTGGCTCGGGCGGCTGCTGGACGCCGTCGCCCGCCATCGCGTGGGGAACCGTCCCAACCGCGTTGAACCGCGCGCCACGAAGCAACGTCCCTCTGACTACCCGACTCTCAAACGCCACCGCTCCGCCTACAAAAGACGTTACCACGGAAAGACTTGACGAATGACGTCAGTGCCATTCACAGCCAGCCTCTGTCCGTTATCGCTGATCGACATCCAGTCTCGAAACACCTCCCCCATCCCCCCGCCGCCGATTCGCTCCAGAATGCGATACGGCCCGACGCTCTCGGGCGGCGCGTCGAGCAGCTCGCGCGCCCGCCGGAGGGCGGCTTCGTCGTAGTGGTCGGTTGGAAGCTGCGACGGCTCGGCGGCGTTGTCGGTCATGGGAGACGCTCGGGAACGCATGGAGACGGGCGAAGAATCAGTCTCTGATGATACGATCACTCGTCGCCGGAAGGAATCGGTCAACGCCCGTCACCTCTGAATAACCGGCAACGGGGCAGGCCTGACAGGGAGCGATTGGCGAACTTCGGGAAGTCCGGAGGCCCCCCTGCCGTTCCGACAAAGTCACGCAGGTTCTCGAACGCGCAGGCTTCATCCTTGAATCCCCCGATGGGACGAGTCATTGTGCCGGAAACCCCTGCGTTCATTCGAAGACCAGCACTCGACAAGGGAAGTCCGGGATTCGAACTTCGCACCCCCCGCTTCTTCGCGACAGCCTCTTGACTCCCATCCCGTACCAGCAAAGGCGCACCATGCCCCCGCGCGGACTCCTGATCGCACTCCTCGCTCTCGCCCCCGTCTCCCCCGCCTTCGCCGAAGACGACCCCGCGCCCGTCTTCAACGTCGGCTTCGCCAAACGCGACATCACCCCGCAGAAACCCATGCCCATGTGGGGCTACGGCGCCCGCCACGCACTCCTCGGCGACGGCACTCTCGACACCCTCTACGCCAAGGCCCTCGTCATCCACGCCGGCCCCGCCAAGCTCGCTCTCGTCGGCCTCGATCTCGGTCGCGGCCCCACCCGCGCCATGACCGATCGCATCCGCGCAGAAATCGCCGACAAGTCCGGCATCGAACACGTCCTGATGGTCGGCAGCCACACCCATCACGGCCCCTGCATCGAGCTCCTCGATCGCCCCGGCTGCGGCAAAGGCACCTTCGACGACGCCGTCGCCTACAACCAGAAACTCCCCGAACTGCTGATCGAAGCCATCCTGGAAGCGGACAAGAACGCCGTCCCCGCCCGTCTGGCGGTCGTCTTCAAAGACGTCCCCTTCAACCGCAACCGCCAGACGAAGCGCGAACCGAAAACCACCGACCCCATGCTGGCCGTCATGCGCTTCGACGACGCCGCCGGCCAGCCGATCGCCATCCTGGTCAACTTCGCCGCTCACCCGGTGATGACCGACGGCGCCACGCTGAAATTCTCCGCCGACTTCCCCGGCTACCTGCAGCAGAAAGTCGAAGCCGACCTGGCCACCAACTGCCTCTTCCTGCAGGGAGCCGCCGGCGACCTCAGCCCCAATTCCCCCGAAGGCATCCGCGGCCCCCAGGCCTTCGGCGAGCTCCTCGCCGAGCACGTCGTCGAGCTGGCGAAGGGGGCCGAGACGAAGGTCCCCGCCAAACCCTCCGTCAAAGGCAAAGTCGACCGCTACCTGTTTCCGTCGCGGATCGACTTCACGAACCCGGTCGTCACGGCGGGCTACAGCGTCGCCTTCTTCCCCGAACTGATCCAGTGCTTCGTGCTGGAGATGGACCAGGGTATCACGGCCGAATCCAACACCATCCTGCTCAACGGCGAGATCGGTCTGGTCGGCGGTTCGGGCGAGTTCTTCAGCAGCCACAGCCGCCGGCTGAAGGAACGCTCCCACGTCGGCCCGACCCTCTTCTTCGGCTACTGCAACGACCACAACATGTACTTCCCCACGATCGAAGCCATCGCCGAAGGAGGCTACGGCGCCGACCCGCCCGTCTCCCCCGCCGCCATCGGCGCCGGCGAAACCATTTTGGACCGCACCCTGATCAACCTCTACGAGCTCTCCGGCAAAATCCACCCGGAAGCCCCCCGCGTGAAGTAGGGCCGGGCGCGCCCGGCCGCTTTGCCATCCCCCGGAGCCAGAAGCGTCAGCGCCCGGAGTCTCCTCCACGCTCACACCAGCACCACAACGCCCCCCAACCCGGGTGGCACGCCCAGAGTCCGCGATGGGCGTGGTCTCCCGCCACTGCTTGACCGGGTGACGGTGTGGCAGGGTGGCCCCGGTTGATCGTCTTCGATCTACCGGGGCGGCGCAGCCGTGGGAAGCTTGTCGCGCGACGAGCGGAACTCACGACCATGTCAACACGGCGGCACACTTTCCGTCGCTCTGCCAGATCGCCGGCACGATTCAGGTTGCGATTGTGTACCAAGCACACACCTGGACGCCAACTTCAACTTCCGTAATGTGCTTTGTACTGGGGCCGCAGAAATACACCGAATACCCCGGAACTATGGGTGGGGGAAACGCGATTTCGGATTGTAGTTCGGCAACAATCGCGTCGATCGTCGACAGTGTCGAGTGGATGACATGGCAGGCAGCAGACTTCAACGATCCAAGATTGTTCGGGAGAGTATTTCGATCGTCCCAGATATCCATCCGCGAAAAAGGTGAAGCAAGTGTCGAAATCGCGAAGCCACGGTTCGTATCGTAGACGAGATCGAAGTCTCGACCGCTGTGGGCGATGGAGTCGCGGAATGCTCGAAGCCATTCAAAAAAATCACTCGTCGCGTGATATGCCGCGGCAATTCGCGCTGGCAGGGTGTACTTCTCGATGATTTCGTCAACAGTCATTCGCTGGTTACTATTCATAACCATTTTTCGGTATGAACTAGGTAGGTCTTTCTTCTTCAGCGATTGATCCGACAGAATTACTTGGCGCCAGAGAGCTGCCATGATCTCTTGGAAAAGATCAAATAGGCTTCGGCAAATCAAGAATATGTACTCAAGTTCCGTTGCTGCCATCCTAGCGACGCCATCGAATGAGTTACGAGCGAGAAAGATGATCTCAAGCTTTGCAAGGCTTGCGGCAAGGTTCTGTATGTCCGAATACGCGGCGCGCGAGAAACTACCGGTTTGCGGAAGATTGCAGCGCTGGTCAAAAAAGTCGAGAAATGGCAAACGGGCATCGTCGGGCTTTGCCGCCTGCTTCGAAAAATATTTCGCTTCTACTGGAGACGCGATGATTTTGCAGAGTCCACCGCGACCATCTGGAATCCAGAGCTTCCACTTGCCGTCATCATGTAACGCATAGAGTGGGAGCTGTCGTCCAAAAAGATTGTCAACGTCTACATGTGGAAGGTGCTGTCGAATTGAGTCGAGAGAAATGTTGTGCGTCATCGAGCTAGCCTTTGAGACGTGTTACCCCGCGGCTTGCGCCGCCGTTTCTCGCGTCTGAACGACTCAAACTCGTGAGTCGCACGGTCACTGGAGGATCCTGCCAGTTGAGGAAGATGTAATTGACGGAGCGCAGTTCTCCGAGCACTTACGGCGACTTCACGTCACAATCTGCCGTCGGCGATGTTTCGGCAGCGACCGGCTCCCCACCGCCCACCTCCTCCCTCTTCGCCGCAGCCCGCGCCAGCTTATTCGTCGCCTTCCGAATCCGCTGCTGAGCCTCCTTCACCTTGTCCCCCTCGACCACGTCCCGCTTCAGCACGTCGTTCGCCAGCAGATCGGCGACCTGGGCCGCGTCGACTTTCAGATCCGGAAAGAGTTTTCGCATCTCCCGGCGGATGATCGCCACCACCGTCTCCGACTGCACCACCTGGCCGATCGTGAAGCGGTTCAGCAGCAGCGCGTGCTGATGAAACTTGTCCATCGCGTCGTCGGTGAAGCCTTCCCGCGAAATCAGAAACATCCGCTGAAGATCTTCGTCGTTGCGATGCGAGACGTCCAGCAGCGAAAACTCGCAGACTTCTTCAAACCCGATCGGCTGCCCGAACGTGATCCGGAACAGCCGCCAGCGCACGGCGTTCGTCAGCGCCACCCACACGATCCCCTCGCGGGCGCCGTAATCGACCGCCTGCCGCAGATGCGAATCGTTCAGTTCCGTCCCGGCCGACTTCACCTCAATCAGCAGCCGGATCGCCCCGTCCAGCTTCACCGCCAGATCGCAGAACGTCCCGCGGATCTGCTGCTCGCTCGTCAGCTCGACGTACTTATTGAACCCGAACACATCCGCCAGAATGTCCTTGACTACCGTCACCGTATCCGCCTCGGACACGTCCCGCGCCTTGATATCCGCCACAACCCCCTGATACCCCTTCAGCGTCCCGGCGAACCGCTCGACGACCTTCTTCGGAATCTTCAGCATTCAGCATCTCCCCGTTCACACCCGGTGGCCCGTTCACCAGAACACCGTACCACTGTGACAAACGTGTCGCCAGTCCTCATCGCGGGTGCCGCCGACGCCTCGCCACAGCGTTCCCCGAACCATCTCACAAAAATCCTTGCCACCGTCCCGGAACGTCTCTACGATGCAGTCGCTATGTCTGCAGCAACCTCGCGCGAAGGCCGCACCATGCACACGCATCGGCTCCTCCTCAGCCTCTCGGCGTACGCCGCATTCGCCCTGCCCCTCTGCCCGGCGCAGGAACCCGCCGGGAAGCCCCCCGCCCAGGAAAAGACCCCGCCGACCGACAACGAACTCGCCGAACAGCGGCTCAAATTCATGAAGGAAGCCCTCGGCCGGTACGAGCTTCGGCTCGGCCCCGATCGGACTCCCGCCAAGCTGCTGGCCACGCCGCTGCTGCGCTGGTCGAATCCCGTGAGCGGCGTCCAGGACGGACTCGTCGGGCTCTACACGACCGGCGGCCGTCCCGCCGCCGTGGTGCAGTTCGCCTTCCACCATCAGCAGTTCCAGGTCCACGAATTCTACGCCGTGACCCCGGTCGAATTCGAAATGCTGCGCGGCACGCAAAGCATCTGGAAGCCCGCCAAAGCCATTTTCGCCTTCCAGGATCTCAAAGACGGACCTCCTCCCGCCAAGTCGGCGAACCTGCGGCTGACGCAGATGCGGCAGATCGCCGCCGAGTTCTCCGTCACCGACGAATTCGGCTGGGACAAACCCGAAACGCAGATCCTCCGCCTCATGCCCCAGCCCCTGCATCGCTACACGGACGAAGCGGCCGGCGTCGTCGAAGGCGCCCTCTTCTCGTTCGCGATGGGCACCAACCCCGAAGCCGTCCTGCTGCTGGAACTGGTCCAGAACGGCGACGCCCTCAAATGGCAGTTCGGCTTCGCCCCCATGACCATCTACGAACTGAAGGCCACGCGCAAGGACGAAAAAGTCTGGTCGATCGGCGAACGCAAAATCTTCGACTCCTACGACACCCCCTTCCGCGTCGGCCCCTACCCGCCGGAACCGGATGAAGTCATTCCCAAGTAGGGCCGGGCGCGCCCGGCCATCTCCACGAAATCACCGGCATCGATTCTGAAACAGCGCCTCTTTGAGTCTTGTCCCCTCTCCCGCTGTCTTCAGTGGGAGAGGGCCAGGGTGAGGGTCTTCGAAGATCTCGGGGTGTCGTCCACGGAGAAACGACGTCGCGCCTCACATTCGTGGCCGGTGATTTCGGGTGCCACTGGCGGCTCGTCCGCCAGTGCCTTCGATGAAGTGAAACCAAATCGCCAACTGGCCCCAAATGCGAATCAATGCCCACGCCCTTCGAAGACTCAGGGACGTGCCACCCTCTTTTTCTTCCTCTTCTTCCTCACTAACCACCAGCCACTAATCACTAGCCACTCTCCTTAGCCCCCCCACTCCAGCACCCGCCGCAAAATCCACTTCACCCCCGGCTTCAGCCGCTTCCGGTTGTACTGATCGCCCAGCTTGCGGATCGCATCCGCCCGCGTCGGGTAGGGATGAATCGTCGACCCGATGCCGCGCAGGCCCACCTTGTTCCGCATCGCCACGCAGATCTCCGAAATCAGATCACCCGCGTGGCTGCCGACAATCGTCGCCCCCACGATGCGATCCGTCCCCCGCCGGAGGTGAACCTTCACAAACCCCGCCGTTTCCCCGTCGAGAATCGCCCGGTCGACGTCGGAAAACGGCTGCACCAGCGTGTCGATCGCTATCCCCTGCGCCGCCGCTTCCGCGACTCCCAGGCCGACGTGCGCCAGTTCGGGAGACGTATACGTGCACCACGGGACAATTAGAGAGCTGGCCTTTGCCCGCCCGAAGAACAGAGCGTTCTGAATCACGATCCGCGCCAGAAAATCGGCCGTGTGCGTGAACTTGTGCTGCGAGCAGACGTCCCCCGCCGCAAAGATCCGCGGATTGCTCGTCCGCAGCCGGTCGTCGACGCGCACCCCGGCTTTCAGGTCGAACGCGACGCCGACGCCTTCCAGGTTCAATCCCGCCACATTCGGCGCCCGACCGGCCGCCACCAGCGCTGCATCGCAGGTCCAGTCCCGTACCTTCTCATGCTGCACGGCGGTGACATGCGTCCCGGCCGCCCCCCGGCGAACTTCGCGAATCTCACAACCGTAGTGAAAGCTCACTCCCTCGCGCCGGAGCTGCGCCTCGACCACGCCCGCGGCCTCGGCGTCGTCGTGCGGCAGAATCCGATCCCGCCGCTGAAACAGAACCACTTCCGAGCCGAACCGCGCAAACGCCTGAGCCATCTCGACGCCGATCGGCCCGCCGCCGATGATCGCCAGCCGCCGCGGCAACTCGGTCAGCGAGAAAATCGTCTCGTTCGTCAGATAGCCCGATTCCGCCAGCCCGGGAATCTGAGGAACATCCGCCCTGGCCCCGGTGCACACGACCGCCTTGCGGAACTTCAGCGACTGATCGCCGACAACGACCGTCCGCCCGTCCGCTCCAAACTGGGCCGACCCGAGAAAGACGTCGACCCCCAGCCCGCGAAACCGCTCCGCCGAATCGTTGGAACTGATCCCCGCCCGGACCCGCCGCAGCCGCTGCATTACGCCGCCAAAATCGACCGTCGTTCCCTCCGGAACCGCGACGCCATATTCCCCGGCATGCCGAACCGACGCCGCCATCCGCGCCGCACTCAGCAGCGACTTGGAAGGGACGCACCCCACGTTGAGGCAATCCCCCCCCATCAGATGCCGCTCGACCAGCGCCACCCGCGCTCCCAGCCCGGCGGCCCCCGCCGCCGTCACCAGCCCCGCCGTCCCCGCCCCGATCACCACCAGGTGATACTCTGTTTTCGGCTGCGGATTCACCCACCCCGGCGGATGCACCTTCTCCACCAGCAACCGATTGAACTCATCATCCGGCTCGACGACCCCGAAAGCCTGTGACATCGACATTCTCCCGGAAAAGTAGGGTGAGTCGAGTCTTCGAGGCTCACCAGTTGATCAGAGTCAAACAGGGAATAGGGAATAGCCAGAAAAAGATCGCAGATCGCTTATCGCCAGAGGGCTGTTCGCTGCAAATCCGAAGCCCCGACAGGCAACGCCGTGAACGATTTGTTTCTCGGGAAAACTGGGGCCGGGTGGCCCAGACGTCGCTCTGGACGTCTGGGTTTACAAGAGGATTGTCTCGTCGTCCTGTTTTTCAACAGTCCTCTTGTAAACCCAGACGCTCAAAGCAGCGTCTGGGCCACCCGCCTCGGCTCCTCTGCAAGAAATCTTCCCCGGCTCTCAACTCCCCGACGTCCCTTCCCTTTACGTCGTTGCGTTCCGCTTCGCGTCGTTGCCTGAAATCCTCTCTAACTCTCTCTCATCTTCTCTGCGGCCTCTCTCCCCTCTGCGCCTCTGCGAGAAATCTTCCTCTTCTGATAAAGCGAAACAAACCACCGCACCGCCAGCGGAAACAGCCCCAGCAGCGCCAACGCAACGATCAATTCCGTCGAAACAATCCCCCCCAAGCCCTCCGCGGCCAGTTGCTCCAGACTCGGCACCCGGCTCCCCGCATACACATACACGGCCGTCCCGGGGAGCATCCCGAGCTGACTCACCCACCAGAACGTCCACAGCCGCAACGGGGTCAACCCCATCACGACGTTGATTACAAAGAACGGCACGGCAGGAATCAGCCGGAGCGTGAACAGATAAAACGCCCCTTCCCGGCCGAGCGCCTCATTGAACTTCGCCAGCCGCTCCCCAAACCGACTTTGAATGGCGTCGCGCAGCAGATATCGGCTCAGCAGAAACGCCAGACTTGCACCAGTCGTCGACGCAAGACTGACCACGATCAGCCCCGGCCAGAACCCCAGCAGCCAGCTCGTCAACAGAGTCATTCCCGTCGCCCCCGGCAGCGACAGCCCGGTCACGAGCACATAAGCAGCGAACAGCACGCCATAGATCAGCCACGGATGTTCCAACTGAAACTGTCGGAACCGAGTTTCCGACTGCGCCAGCGCCTGCAGTGACAGCCGGTCAACGAACTGGATGTAAGCGACGATGACGACCGCCAAAACTCCAATTCCGATTGCCAGACGTCCCCAGCGCGAGCCACTCCAACTCTTCCCATTTTGCGATTTGCATTTTTCATTTTGCATTTTGCAATGACTTCTAACGCCGCCGAATCGGCCTTCCCTGTCAAACCCATCTCAGAGTCGGCACCAACCGCCCCCGGCGGCTCACTCGCCGCTCATCACTGACCACTCGCCACCTCTTCGGCTACCATACTCTGTCGACCACAAACCCACACGCTGCCATCGGAAGGCCGCCGCCGTGCCAACCCTTTCCCTTCTCCGCCAGCACAGCCCCCTCGCCGAGCCGGCCGCCCAGCGGCAGATCCTCGCCGACGCCGGCCAGACCGGGATCCCGGACTTTGCGGCGACGCTCGAACTAGCCGGCGTCGCCCCCCTCACCGCCGCCGGGATCGAGGTCCTGCAGGTCAATCTCGGCAAGCTCTGCAACCAGACCTGCCGACACTGCCACGTCGACGCCGGCCCCGACCGGCGGGAGAAAATGTCGCCTGAGACGATTAACGCGTGCCTGGAAGTGCTGCGTCGGCACGACATTGGCACGCTCGACATCACCGGCGGCGCTCCCGAAATGAGTCCCGGCTTCCGCGATCTCGTCCGCGGCGCGGCGACTCTCGGCCGAAGGATCATCGACCGCTGCAACCTGACGATCCTGGTCGCCCCCGGCTTCGAGGACCTGCCGGAATTCCTGGCGGAGCACCGCGTCGACATCGTCGCCTCGCTCCCCTGTTACCTGGAGTCCAACGTCGACAAGCAGCGCGGCGACGGCGTCTTCCAGCGCTCGCTGCACGCCCTCCGTCGCCTCAACCAGCTCGGCTACGGTCAACCGGAAAGTCCCCTGCGCCTGACCCTGGTCTACAATCCCGTTGGCCCGTCGCTCCCCCCGGCGCAGCAGTCGCTCGAAGCCGACTACCGGCGGGAGTTGCGGGCCCGCTATGGCATCGAATTCACGGATCTCTACACGATCACCAACATGCCCATCAGCCGGTTCCTCGACGATCTGCTGATCGCCGGCCGCTTCGACGAGTACCTGCACAAGCTGGTCGCCGCCTTCAATCCGGCGACGGTCCCCGGCCTGATGTGCCGCACCACCCTCTCGGTCGACTGGACCGGCCGGCTGTTCGACTGCGACTTCAACCAGATGCTCGACCTCCCCGTCCACCCCTCCGCCCCGCAGCACATCCGGGATTTTTCTCGGAATTCGCTGACGGGCCGCCCGATCGCCACCGGCCGGCACTGTTTCGGCTGCACCGCCGGAGCCGGATCGAGCTGCGGCGGCAGCCTCCTGACCTGAGGCGACCGGCCCCCGCCCGAAAACCGCCCTTGCGCCCAGTTCTCAGGGATCGCTTGAACACGCTCTGCCGGCCGACGCCGGAAGCCCTTTGGCCCGAACTCGAATCGGCGTTAACTTCAAAGCCAAAAACTGGTTACGCCGGCCCGATTGTCTGTTGCAGAAGCGGGCCGAAATCGACATAGTTCTGGGCGGAGAGGTCCGGCGTTTCCCGCATCACCGCGGTGCCCCGTGATCCGCTCGACCCGATGGACTCACTTTCTGAGCCGTGAAGTTGATCGAAGTTCCTTCAATTGAGGGGCCGCCGAACACTTCCGGCCAGCCGCGGCGGATTGCGAATCTGCCGCAATCCCGGTGTTTTTTGGCCGCTGAGTTTTTGGAAACTTTTGGACTTCCGCATGAATGCGCCCTCCCGGCAACCTGGCAAGGACGACGACGACTCCTGGGGCAAGCTGGCCTCCGACCTGTTCGGAATCCAGTTTGACAACGAAGCCGAATTCGACCTGCCGGACGAAGACGAAGCTCCCGCCAAGCCCCCCGTCGCTGCAGCTCCCGTAGCCGCCGCCCCCATCGACGACCTCGACGCCGACTTCGACGATGATGAGGATGACGACGAGGACGATCTCGACGACGAAGAGGGTGACGAAGACGACGACGATGAGGACGACGACGAACTCGAAGAAGACGAGGACGAAGTCGCCGAAGCCGTCGCCGAATCCGCGCAGGCCGAACGCGAACCCGACGACTTCTGGGATGCCCTCGCCGAATGGGACTGGGACGAACCGGCTCCCCGCGCCCGCATCGCTCCGCGCGACTCCGGCGGCCGAGGTGGTGATCGCGGCCGAGGCGGCGGACGGGGTGGACGGCGCGACGGCGGACGGGATCGTCCGCGCGGCCCCGAAGACAGCCCCCGCAACGAATCGCCCGATCTCCTTGCCGAGCCTGGAGTTTCGGCCCCCAAGCCAAAACGGGAAGCGCCGGAACGCCCGCGGGCCGAACCGGCTCGCGCCGAACAACCCCGAGCCGAGCGTCCTCGCCCGGAACGTCGCGATGCGCCCGCCGAGGCACGGGCGCCGAAGCCGGAGCGAAAGCCTGCTCCCCCGGCCCGCCCGGCCCCAAGACGAAGGCCCGTCAATTCTGACGAATTCGGCTCGGGCCTGCTGGGCGAGGACTTCGCGAACGAAGCCAACTGGCCGGTAGACGCCGAAGAGTTTGTCGCACAGGCCATCGACGAGCCGGCCGAACGAATCGCTGTCGACGATGAGTTCGACTCCGAAGACGACATTGTCGTCTCCGCAGGCGAAGAGCACGATTCGAGCATCGAAGGGGAAGCGGAAGGGGACGATCAGCCGCAGAAGAAGCGTCGTCGTCGCCGTCGTCGTCGTCGTTCCAAGTCGGCCGAGGGGGCCGACGTTGCCCGTTCAGCGTCCGACGAGGATGTCGGCGAAGGCGACGAAGAGGAGGAAGAAGAATCCGCATTCGTCTCCCGCGAAGCCAACGGCGACGAAGAAGAGTCGGCCGAAGGGGAAGCGGCTGAGGGTGAAGAGGGCGAAGCCCCCCGTCCACGCCGCCGACGTCGTCGTCGCGGTCGCCGCCGGCCTGCGGAAGGGGCGCCGGCCGAGCGCACCGCCGAACGTGGCGGGGAAGCCGACGAAGACTCGGACGAGTCGTCCGACGAGTCGTCCGACGAGTACGAAGACGAGGGCGAGTCCCAGGGGGCTGAGATCGAAGGGGCGTTCGACGCCGAGCCGATCATCGCCGTCGACTACGACAACATCCCCACCTGGGAAGAGGCGATCGGTTGTCTCGTGCGGGTTCAGCCCCGCGGGGAAAGCCGGGGGCGGAGCGGTGGCGACGGTCGTGGCCGGGGCGGAGATTCGCGACGTCGCGACGAACCCCGTCCGAGACGATCGGGCGAGTAACTTCCGGAACTGGAAGCAACGGTGAGCGAGCGTGACCGAGCCTGTGGTTGAGCTGCCGATCCTTGCTGCGCCATCCGGCCGCCGGATGCGGCTGGTGACGCTAGGGTGTCGGGTGAATCAGTACGAAACGCAGCTCGTCAAAGAGGCGCTGGAACGGATTGGCTATCGCGAGGCCGCCGAGGAAGAATCGGCGGACCTCTGCGTGGTCAACACGTGCACCGTCACCAACAACGCCGACTCGCGCTCGCGGCAGGTGATCCGCCAGCTCGCGAAGAAAAACCCCGGCACGCGCACGCTGGTCATGGGCTGCTACGCGACCCGCGATCCCGCGGCGATCGCGAAGCTGCCGGCGGTCTATCAGGTCGTCACGGACAAGCGCGAGCTGCCGGATGTTCTGGCCCGCGAAGGGGTCTACGACATGCCCGCCGGGATTTCCCGGTTCGAAGGGCGCAAGCGGGCTTACGTGAAGGTGCAGGACGGCTGCATTCTCAAGTGCACCTACTGCATCATTCCCCGGGTGCGGCCCGGTCTGCAGACCCGTTCGGCCGACGACATCGAAGACGAAGTCCGCCGGCTGGTCGATCGCGGCTACCAGGAGATCGTGCTGACCGGGATTCACGTGGGCCACTACGGAGTCGAATCGACCCGCGGCAAGTCGGGACTTCCGCCGTTCCGGCTCTGGCATCTGTTCCGCCGGCTGGATCGGATTCCCGGCGAGTGGCGGATGCGGCTCTCCAGCGTCGAAGCGGGCGAGATTAACGACGAATTCATCAACGCCGCCGCCGACTGCGAACATCTCTGTCCGCAATTTCACCCGGCCCTGCAGAGCGGATCGACGACAGTGCTGCGGCGAATGCGGCGGCGGTATTCTGCGGAACGCTTCCTGGAGAAACTCGACCGGATGCGGGCGAAACTCGACCGGCCGGCCTTCTCGACCGACGTCATCGTCGGCTTTCCGGGCGAGACGGAGGCGGAATTTGAAGAGACGCTGGCGACCTGCCGGCAGGCGGGATTTATGAAGATGCATATTTTCCCGTTCAGTCCCCGCCGGGAGACGCCCGCGGCCGATTATCCCGATCAGGTCCACGGGGAAGTGAAAAACGAGCGGGTCCGCCGACTGGAAGTGCTGGAGCGGGAGCTGGCGCAGCTGTACTATGCATCGTTGATCGGTTGTGAGCTGGAAGTGATGGTCGAGGGTCTCTCGCCGACTCGGCCCGGCTGGGTCGCAGGAACCGATCGACGGTACGTGCCAGTCGAATTCCCGGGCGTTCCCGACGACGAAGGTCGGATGCTGCGGGCTCTGGGGCAGACCGTTTCGCGCGAGGCGCTTCTGGCGGAGCGCGTCGTTTTGCAGTAGTCGTCGCCGGGCCGCCGATGCGACGGGAGACGAGCATGACACTCGCAGACTTTCGCCCGACGTACTTCCGCGTGGAAGCGCAGAACGATTGCGTGGTCGTCACGTTCCATGCGGAAAACCTGACCGAGGACGATAACCTCGAGCTGCTGAACCAGGAGATGCTGGCGCTGGTCGAACAGTACCAGGTCCGGCTGCTCGTCGTGAATCTGGCGTCGGTCCAGTACCTGACGAGCGCGGTCCTGGCCAAGCTGATCACGCTGCATCGCCGGCTGCATCGCAAGGACGGGCATCTGGCCATCTGCGGAGTGAAGGATGTCGTCGACGATGTCTTCCGCGCCAGCCGGCTCGACGAATACTTCACGATGGCGAACGACGTCCCGGCGGCCGTGGCCCGGCTCAGCGCTCATTGAGACCAGTCGTTCACATCGGCCACAACATTCATCAGGATCACTGCGTGGGACTGCTCGTCGCGATTGAGGGGATTGACGGCTCGGGCAAAGGGACGCAGGCCGCTCTGCTCTGCGAGCGGCTCAAGCAGGCGGGTCGGCGGACAACGCTGTTCAGCTTTCCGCGTTACCAGCAGACGCATTTCGGCCGGATGGTCGGGGAGTTTCTGAACGGCCGGTTCGGCAGCCTGGCCGACGCCCACCCGTGCCTGGTTTCGCTGCTCTACGCGGGGGACCGGCTGGAGTCGAAGTCGGTCCTTCAGCGGGCACTTACTGAAAACGACGTGGTGATCTGCGACCGGTTCGTGCCGTCCAACATCGCCCACCAGGGAGCGAAGCGGCAGGGAGCCGAACGGCAGGAGCTGATCGACTGGATTCTGACCGTCGAGCACGAGGTCTACGGCCTCCCCCGGCCGGACGCGGTGCTGTTTCTGGAGCTGCCGGTCCCCGAAGCCCAGCGGCTGATCGCGCTGAAGGCCCAGCGGGCCTATACCGACAAGGCGGCCGACCTGCAGGAAGCCGACGGGGCCTATCTGGAGGAAGTCCGCTCGGTCTATCTGGACCTCGCCGCCCGCGAACCGGGCTGGATCCGCATCCCCAGCCTGGCGGACGGTCAACTGCGGAGCGTCGAGAGCATCGCCGACGACCTGTTCGCGACGGTCGAACGGCTGCTGGCGACCGTGACGGCTTCCGCGGCGGTCCCCTTGTCAGAACTGGGGGCGTCGCGGCGGCAGTGGATCGACGGCGAGCTGCAGCCGTGGTGCCGGACCGCTCCGCTGGTCGAACTGAAGAAGGCCGAGCTCGACTGGGCAAATCTCGCCGGCCAGGTCCCCGCCGACCAGACTCTCTGGCGCTGGGCCTGGAGCCGGTTTCCGGATCTGGTCCATCCGGATCTGGGGCTCAACGAAACGTATCCGGTCCGACTGCATTTGAAGGACGGCACATCGGTGGTCGGCTACCCGGACGGTCGGCAGAGCCGGCAGGGGAGTCTCGTGCTGACCCGCCGCTCGCCGGCCGGAGCGTGGGAGTCGCTGGGTCCGTGGTCGATCGACGACGTGCAATCGGCGGTGCGGGTGGCGGCGGATGCGTTTTGAGCGGCGGGAAGAGAAAGATTTCTCGCAGAGGCGCAGAGTTGGCAGAGTCCGCGGAGAAGACGGGAGAGAGAGGATTTCGCGCAACGAAGAAATGTCGAATGTCGAAATGGGGGCGAGAGACGAGAGACTAGAGTCGAGAGCCAGAGACGATGTGAGATTGGAATGCTGTGGCGATCAGTGGTCGGTGATCAGACGGACTTCTCAATCACTGGCCATGTCTGTGAGGCGCGCCGTCGATTCTCCGTGGACGACACTTTGGCATCTTCGAAGACCCTCACCCTGGCCCTCTCCCACTGAAGACAGCGGGAGAGGGGACAAGAGGAAAAGACGCACTGTTTTAGAGTCGATGCCGATGGTTTAGTGCCAGAGACAGAGGTGGGCTGGCAGGCGTCTGGCGATCAGCGATCTGCGATCTGCCCGCATTCTCCGGCTACTCGCGATTCCCTGTTCGCTCGTTCAAGAAACGTCGAGGGCTGAAGGCGATCTCCCTGAGGATTCCTGATGCTCGATCCTGCAATCGCCGATCTGCTAGTGCGATGGACGGCTCGGCTGGCGATCGGCGCGTATCTGGTCCGGGCGGGGTGGGATCTGTCGACGATCGGCGACCGCGACGAGTCATCGAGGCGATCTCGCTGGGCACGGGCGGTGCGGTGGACCTGGACGGTCGGCTGGCTGATTTATCTGTTGCACGTCCTGCTGGCGTTCGTGCTGATTCATCACGGGAGCCACGCCGAGGCCTGGCGGCATGTGGCGGACGAGACCGAGCGTCTGACCGGTTTCCGGTCCGGGGCCGGTCTGGTGCTGGATCATCTGGTGACGGTGCTGTGGACGTTCGACATCGCGATGTGGTGGCGAGATTCGGACTGGTCGCGCACGCGACAAGCCCGCTGGCTGCTGCATCCGTTTTTCGGCTTCATGGCGTTCAATGCGACGGTGGTGTTCGGGCCGCCGGGGTGGCGCGTGGTGGCGGTGGTTTGCGGGGTGGCGGTTGGGGTGTGGGCAGCGTGCCACGCGTTTCGAAGTTCCCGAACGGATGGCAGCGTGCAGCCGGGGGAATGAGGAGCGCAGCGGCGACACGCCTGGAAACCGGGCGCCGCGCGTTCGACCCCGGAACGGATTACCTGCTCGGATGACAGTCCATGAATCGTGATCTCACAATCGATGCAGTCGAGACGTCAGATAATTCGTACGAACTGCTTGTTATTGCGGACACACATGAATCGCTTCGAAATCTCGCACGCTGCATCAGCGATCTTAGCCGCTCGGTGCCAGGAGAATGTTTTCAAATCGAGGGACACGCAAGTCACGCCGCCAGCATCATTCTCGTATTTCGACGGGACGAAAGGTCTGGTCTGGGTCATTGCCGGCTGACGCGAACGGAAGAAGAGTCCCTCGAGTTCACGCTGTCATTGGATTCAGAAGGGTTGTTAGAGGTCTCGGAAAAGCTCGAGCATTTGGCAAACAGTCGTGGAAATTGCTTCCAGGAGACATCTTTTGGCGCCACGTCCGATGCCAATTTGGAGTTTCGGGTCGCACAATAGTGTCGAGAGCAATCAGCGCCCGCAGTTGGGTTCGTAGTGTGCCCGCGCCGCCCTGTGAAGACCGTGAGGCCGCCATCGAGTTGCTAACCGCTGCCGGCAACAAGCGCTGGCGGCCTCGTTTTGCCATTCCGATATGGAACCGGGGTTACGGAGCGACGGCAAGGGCACGGATGATGGTTCTGGCGTGAGCGTCCTTTTGCTTCGCCGCGCAGATAGGCCGTAGACGGCCGAATCCGGTCCACCCTGCGAGAAGTGCATCGTTCCCATTCAACGGAGTCTCTGCGACCCCTCCGGGGTCGGCCGGTCCGTAACTCCGACCGGGGGTGTCGTCGCTTTGCTCCTCAACCCCCGGCTACCCTCTGGCATCCCTCCGGGATGCTTAAACCGGTTGGGGAGTTGCCGGGTGGTACTGCCACGATCTTTCCTGTCGATGTCGTTGGTGCCTGCCAACGCCCGGAGAAAGACTCCGGGCGTTAACGCTTCCGGATCGCTACTCTTGAAGGTCTCTGAAGTCGATCCTAAGAAACCCCCTACTTCTTATCGAACGAATTCCCCTGAACCGTCGATTCCGCCGCGTTCGACAATTCGAGTAAGGCCCCCTGCCCGGCTCCGAGTCCGACGCCTGCGATGGCATTGCCAGTGACGACGATCCGCTGGCATTTCCCCTTGGTCGTCACGGCGGCGTCCTGCAGGCCGCCGAAGACGTTGCCGGTCAGGACGATGTCTGTTGTGCCGTCGAGCAGGACGCCGAAGGCCAGGTCTCGGGCCACCGGGTTGGCGTGTTCCTTCGGGCGCTTGGTCGCGCCGCCGATTTCGCTGTTGCAGAAGGTGTTGCCCGTCACGGTGATCCGGCCGCTGTTGGGGCCGATGGTCAGGGATTGCTGGTTGACGAGCACGAACGTGTTGGCGGAGACCGTGCAGCCCCAGGCGTCGCGGAGGTCGATGCCGCCCTGCTGGTGATGGGCGATCACGTTGGCGCTGAGCGTGATGCCGTAGCAGTCGCGGTCGAGGATGATCGCGGTGCCGTCGCACTCTTCGATCATGTTTCCCGACAGGACCGAGCCATACGTGTTCTCGATGACGATGCCGTTGCCGAGATGATCGTCGACATTGTTTCCGTTCATGCAGAGGTTGAAGCCGTCGAGGCAGTGCAGCGCGTCCTGGTTCTCTTCGAACTGATTCCCGTTGACGACGATGTCATGGCAGTTGACCAGTTGGACGCCGGCCTTTCGGCAGTAGGTGATGATCGAGTCGGAGATCCGCGCGTCTTCGAAACAGTCGATCAGCTCGATCCCGTGTCCGCCGTGATGGTCGACCGACAGGCCGCTGACGAACAGCTCCTGCACCCCGTGGCACAGCAGCCCGTCGCCCCCTTTGGGCTCTGTGGACTTCGCGTCGACCGTTTTGGGATCGCCGTTGATGCGGAAGTTGGCGAGCTGGACGCGCCAAAGGCGGGACTTGCGATCGGTGTCCCAGTTCGCCGGCTGGACGATGAAGGCCGGCTGGCCCTCTTCGTTGAGATTGACGATCTTCGTGGCGGCCCCGGCGCCTTCGACGCGCGTTTCGGAGCGGCTGAGGACCAGCGGCTTGGTAATTCGGTATTCGCCAGGCGGAATCCGGACGACGCCTCCCGTCTGCGGGACGGCGTCAAACGCGGCCTGCAGCGTGGCGTATTTCCCGGCGTCGATCACCGGCGTCTCCGCCGGATTCACCTGGCTGTCGGCCCGATTTTGCAGAAAGCTGCCGGCGACGAAGGCGAGGAGCAAGGCCGAGGGGATGAGAGCGGAGCGCATGGGATTTGATCTTTGTTATTGGTTCTTTGTTATTGGTCAGTTGTCAGTTGTCAGTTGCGAAGAGATGCGGGGGGAGCTGCATTCCGCATTCGTCGTTTCTTCGACAAGCGAGTAGCGAGTAGCCAGAGAAAGACGGCTCATCGCTTATCGCCAGCGGCCGGCTCGCAGAACTTCCAGAGCCCCTTCAGGGGCGGATCAACGTAGCCCAGCGGCGTAAGCCCCGGGCGCGACCGCGAGCCGCTTCCTTCCGAGTGCATGGCCAGGCACACTCGGTCGCTCGCCCTTGGCGTTCCTCTCCCTCCGAATTCTTCCGCCCCTGCCGGGGCTGGTGATTTCCGCAGGAAACGCCCAAACCCCGGACTGACGTCCGGGGCTATGACTTTACCGCCCCTGCCGGGGCTCAGGAGACCAAGCCGCTTCATTCCCTGGCTCTCAACTCTCGACTCTCGACTTTCTCCGATTCCCACCGCGTCGTTGCGTTCTACTTTGCGCCGTTGCGTGAAATCCACTCTCTTCGTCTTCTCTGCGGCCTCTGCTCTCTCTCTGCGCCTCTGCGAGAGATCTTCTCTTCGGCCTGACGCTTAGAAGAGCGAGTAGATCGGCTCGCCTTCGGCGAGCAGGTTGAAGGGGCGGTTCTGGTTGTCGACGGCTTCCAGGTCGTGGATGCCCATGGCGTGGTAGACGGTTTTGGTGACGTCCGCCGGGGTGACGGGATGCTCGGCGGGGTATTCGCCGAGGCGGTCGCTGGAGCCGTAGGTCTGGCCGCCGCGGATGCCGCCGCCGGCGAGGAGGTCGGTCAGGCAGTGGGTCCAGTGGTCGCGTCCTGCGCCGCCGGCGCCTCCCGAGCGGATATCGCCGATCTTGGGGGTCCGGCCCATTTCGCTGGTGACCATCAGCAGGGTTTCGTCGAGCAGGCTGCGATCGGCGAGGTCTTCAATCAGGGCGGAGAAGCCCCGGTCGAACTCGGGGAGGAGATCCTGCTGCAGGCAGTTGAAGTTGTTGCCGTGGGTGTCCCAGCCGCCTGCGCTGGCGCACTTCTTGGCGAGCTTCTGTTCGTTCTCCATCCAGAAGACGGTGATGAAGGGGACGCCGGCTTCGACCAGCCGGCGGGCGAGGAGGAGGCTCATGCCGTTGACGGTTTCACCGTAGCGCTGGCGGAGGGTTTCCGGCTCGCTGGAGACGTCGAACGCGCCGATGGACTTCGCGGAGACCAGCAGCGAGAAGGCGCGTTCCTGCTGCCGGGTCCAGAGGCGGGAGGAGGCGACTTCGTCGAAGGCTCGGCGCTCGCGGTCGAGGGCCGTGAGGAGCTCCCGGCGGGAGCCGATGCGGCCGGGGTTGGTGCCCGGCTGCAGTTCCAGCGAGGGTGCGTGGAACTTGAGGGGGGTGTCGAGACTTCCCTGCAGATAGAGGGGGTCGTGCTCGACGCCGAGCTTTGCGGCGAACTGTCCGGGGCGGGTGTAGGGGGCTTTGCTGGGCTTGTGGGGGAGCGTGATCGCATTGGTGAGCGTGGGATGCCGCGGCCGGCGGGAGGCGACGACGGTTCCCATGAAGGGCCAGTCGTCGGCGTAGGGGGTGCGGTTGTTGCCGAGCGACAGGAAGGTCGGGTCGGGGATGTGGCCGGTCAGGTTGTAGTAGTAGCCGGCGTGGTGGTCGTTGGTGTTGACTGTCGCCCCGACCGATTTGACCAGCGCCAGGTGATGGGCCTGTTTGGCCAGCATCGGCAGATGCTCGCTGAGCATGATACCCGGCGCGGAGGTGGCGATTGGCTGGAAGGGGCCGCGGTATTCGGCGGGGGCGTCGGGCTTCATGTCCCAGGTGTCGAGGTGGGACGCGCCGCCGCAGAGGAAGAAGAGGATCGTCGACTTGGCCTGCCCGCCGGCGGTGGCGGGGGCGCGAGAGGATGGACCGGCTGCGGCGGGGCGGCCGAATTGCCAGCCGGCGCAGCCGAGTCCGGAGGCCACCAGCATCGTGCGGCGACTGATCTGTGGATGTGACATTGCTTCGGAAACCCCTGATCCCAGGTGAGACAAACGGTCCGCAACATCATATCGACGCGAGTTGATGGGAGAAAGGCGGAAATTCTGTTGAGAGTTGAGAGACGAGAGTTGAGAGTCAGAGAAGAGGTGAGCCGGCACTCCTCCGGCGATGAGCGATCTGCGATAAGCGATCAGCCCTCTTCTTCTGGCTATTCCCTATTCGCTACTCCCTATTCGCTCTACTTCGCGGCCGGCCGCCCCATGACCGGATACGCGGGGTCCTGGAAGCCGTGGCCGGTGTGTTCGCCGGCGGGGACGAGGGCGTCGACGGCGGCTTCGTCCTCGGAGGTGAGCGTGACGCTCAGGGCCTGCAGGTTGTCTTCGAATTGTTCGAGCGTCCGCGGGCCGAGGATCACCGACGAGATAATGGGGTTGGCCAGGACCCAGGCGATCGAGAACGCCGTCAGCGAGACGCCCCGCTGCTGGCAGTGCCGGCCGAGCTGTTCGGCGACGAGCATGCTGGCCTCGCGGAGCTCGGCTTCCTGCATCCGCTTGTCGTTGCGGGAGGCCCGGCTCCCTTCGGGGAAGGCGGCTCCCGCGCGGTACTTGCCGGTGAGGATGCCGCGGGCGAGCGGGCTGTAGGTCACGACGCCGAGCTTCTGCGACTGGCAGAGCGGGAGGAGGTCGACTTCGATATCGCGATTGACCAGGTTGTAGAGGGGCTGGACGCAGGCGAAGCGTTCGAAGTCGTGCTTGTCGGCGGTCCAGAGCATTTCTCCGACCTGCCAGGCGCGGTAGTTGGAGCAGGCGACGTAGCGGGCCTTGCCGGACCGGACGATGTCGTCCAGCGTCCGCAGGGTCTCTTCGATGGCGGTGTCCGGATCGGGCTTGTGGATGTAGAAGACGTCGACATAGTCGGTCTGCAGGCGGGACAGGCAGCGATCGAGCCCCTGCATCAGCCAGCGACGGCTGAGCCCCTTCTGATTGACGTCCGGCCCCATCGGATTGCAGGCTTTGGTGGCCAGAACGACGTTGTCCCGCCGGCCTTTGAGTGCCGCTCCGACGACCTCTTCCGACTTTCCCGCGTTGTACATGTCGGCGGTGTCGATGAAGTTGATGCCGAGATCGAGGGCTTTGTCGATGATCCGCAGCGACTCGTCGGCGGGGGTCGGACCGCCGAACATCATCGTCCCGAGGCAGACCTGTGACACGCGGACGCCCGTCCGACCCAGCAGCCGATATTCCATCGCGAACCTCATCGTCGTTTCAGAGAACCTGTCGCCGCGCGGCGATCCTTGTTTTCGACGCCGGGCAAGGTAGTCTAAGCCGAATCCACATGCCAACCGAACAGGGGAAAACGATGACGGGTCAGGTCGAGAAACGACTTATGGATCACGGACACATTCTGCCGGCGGCGCCCGCCGCGGTCGGGTCTTACGTGCCTGCGATCCGGACCGGTTCGCTGGTGCTGACGAGCGGTCAGTTGCCGATGATCGGCAAGGAAGTCGCCTTCAAGGGGAAGGTGGGCAAAGAGGTGTCCGAGGACGAGGCCCGCAGCGCGGCCGAGATCTGCTGCCTGAACGCGCTGGCGCAGATCAAGGCTTGCCTGGGTTCGCTCGACCGGGTCGTCCAGATCGTCCGCGTGGAAGGCTACGTGCAGTCGGCGCCCGGATTTCACTTTCAGGCGAACGTGATCAACGGGGCGTCGGACCTGCTGGCGCTGGCGTTTGGCGATGCGGGCCGGCATACGCGGGTTTCGGTGGGAGTGGCGGAGTTGCCGCTGAATGCGGCGGTGGAGCTGGCGGTCTGGGCGGAGGTGGGGGCGTAGATTCGAAAGTTTGATGAGATTCCTGAATGGTGGCCCCCGATTGATAGCCGGGGAATGATACGAGACGACTGGAGAGTCGCATCCGTTGACAGGGGCGCTGGCCGCTCTGCGCGCCCGAACTCCGAGGGCAGACGGCGCGAACCGCGAAGGGGCTCAACCTGCGCCGCCCCGAGATGATCGTCGTTGACTCGTCGAGAATCGGGTGTACGATCACTGGCATGACCACTCACGAAATCCTCGCACAGCTTGAGTCTCTCGGCGACGACGCGCGTCGCAAGCACAATGCCAAGGCGGGTGCGCCCGAGAATCAGTTTGGCGTCAAGCTGGGCGACATCCGCGCGGTTGCCAAGAAGGTCAAGACGGATCACGCACTGGCGCTCGAACTCTGGGAGACCGGCAACGTCGAAGCGCAGCTCCTCGCGACGCTCATCATCCAGCCCAAGTCGCTCTCCGCGGACGAGCTCGACAGACTGACTCGCTCGACCACCTGCGCGCAGGTGGCGGACTGGTTGAATGCATATGTCGTCGCGCAACATCCGGGGAAGGACGCGCTGCGCGAGAAGTGGATGAAGGCGAAGGATCGCTGGGCCGCCCGTGCGGGCTGGAACCTCACGGCGAGCCGAATCAACAAGGGCGCCGACGACGGTCTCGACCTGCCGGCGCTGCTCGATCGCATCGAGAAGGAGCTGCCGCGGGCGCTGCCGGAGGTGCAGTGGACGATGAATAACACGCTGGGCGCCATCGGCATCCACCATCCCGGCCTCCGCAAACGTGCCATCGCCATTGGCGAAAAGATCGGCCTCTACCGCGACTGGCCGGTGTCGAAGGGCTGCACTCCCCCGTATGTGCCGGTGTGGGTGGAGGCGATGGTGCAGCGGCAAGGCTGAGAAGGGCGGGCGACTCTCGGACAACGGCCCGCGGCCCGGCGATCTTGTGGGCATTGAGTGGTACCGGCCTCGCGATGCAGGTGTGATCGCCGCGCATGGCCCGAGCGAACGAGTTAAGCAGGCCCCCTCCCGATGGACATCCAGATCATCGATTCGCCGATGTGCTTCAAGCTGTACGGCCTCGATTCTGAGGTCGAGAGCGAACAATACGGGCCGATCGGGCTCCGGCTGATGGATGCGATGTGGAAGGTCGTGAAGGCGTCCGGGCTCGGGACGACCGGGATCAACCACTGGGTTTATCTGCCGGACGGGCGCATGTTTGTCGGCGTCGAGGTGACGGACCCGGTCGGGGCGCGAGTTCCTGAGCCGTTGGAGCCCTGCGAATTCGAGTTGCCGCGTTCGCTGAAGCACGTCCACATCGGCCCCTATCAAACCCTGCCGCAGAAGTGGGCCTCGTTGAGGGCGGAGATCGCCGCCCGCGGCGAGTCGATCGGGTTTCCGTCATTAGAGATTTACGGCCATGCGTCGTGCGACGACACCTCCGAACCCGAGACGACAATTCTGCTTGGCTTGAAGCGAACCGGCCCCTGAGCGCTGGCAGCGTCAACCCATCGACTTTCTCCAGAGCCATGCAGACGCGATGAGCATATCGCGAGCTTCAGATCTCGCGACCCTCTCATTCAGAGCTGCGACGCAAGCTGTCAGAGGCAGCACCTTTGATGTTTCGATTCCAAGAGGCCTGAAAATGCAGGCGCAATTTGATCTCGCGGTCATTGCGTCCGGTGGGAACAAGGCGGAATTCATGAACGAATCGCCGACGGTCGATCGAATCTCTCCCCGCGGAATCGGTTTAATTTGACGGGGCTGTCCCAGTCGACCGGAAACCGGTCTTGCCGTCACTTGGTGTTCACCGTAGATTCTCGCGCTGATTGGAGACTTGGCGAGTCGACTGGATGCTCGCGCCGAAACTTCCTGTAGTCAGGATGACGCAGAATGCTTCGAGGACCCTACCGCCCGAGCCGGGGCTTGAATCGGATGCTTCACGAAGGAGACGTCCCGCGGGCGCGGGCGTATTACTTTGACGGGGCGCCGGCGAACCTCAAATACCTCCTCGAACAGCGATTTTCCTGGATGAACCGCTTCATCGAAGCGGGGGACTCGGGGGTCGAGGTCGGTTGCGGGACGGGGCTGAGCAAAGAATTCATTCGGGCGGGTTCCTACCTGCTGACCGACCTGGCGGACTACGACTGGCTCGACGTCACGCAGGTCGACGCTCTGGCGACCCCGTTCGAAGTCGGACAGTTCGATTTTGTCGTCTCCAGCAACATGATCCATCACGTCCCCCGGCCGGTGCAGTTTTTCCGGGAGATGGCGCGAATTTTGAAGCCGGGTGGACGGCTCATCATTCAGGAAATCAACGCGTCTCTGACGATGCGCGTCCTGCTGCGCCTGATGCGGCACGAAGGGTATTCCTTCGCGCCCGATGTGTATGACGAGGCGACGATCTGCACCGACGCCAGCGATCCGTGGTCGGCAAACTGCGCGATCCCCAATCTCCTCTTCGACGATCTGCAGCAATTCGAGCAGCGAGTTCCGGAGTTCCGGGCCATCCATCACGCTTACCGCGAGTGCCTGGCGATGATGAACTCCGGCGGCGTGATCGCCAAGACGGCCTGCGTTCCGCTGCCGCGACCTCTGATGCACGTCGTCGGAGGGGTGGACCGCGTGTTGAGCGGCCTGTTGCCGAATGTGTTTGCCCTGCAGCGGCAGATCGTGCTGGAACGCCGCCCGGCCGTCAGCGACGCGCTGGTCCAATCTCGGGCGGCCTGAACTGGCAATCGACGAGCGAAGGCTTGAGGGATCGATCGGCGTGACGGAAGAGATGACGGATGACGTCTCCGCGGGGCCGGCAGGGCGTCGCCGGCAGACGCTGGCCGGTCTGCTGGTGATCGGACTGTTTACCGCCGGCATGCTGCAGTTTGCGGGGCTGTACTGGCGGGCGTGGCCGGCGGAATCTCGCGTCAATAACGGCGCCCAGCCGACCTTCTTTGCCGTGCATATCAATCCGTACGGCGTCTTCTCGGAAGACTTTCACCTGTATGCCGTCCGGGCGAAGCGAATCCGGGACCGGGGCTGGACCGATTCGCTCCTCTATCGCCGGGAGGGGGCGGGGACGAATATCGTTGCTCCGATTCAGGTGCTGGTCGGCCGAATTGCAGTCGCGACGGGCGGCGAGCCGGTCCGCTACGCGTGCTTCCTGACGGCCCTGCTGACGCTCGCCTGGGGGGGGCTCTTTTTGGCGGTGCGGCGCTGGCTGCCCGCCGAACTCTCGTGGGGCGTGGCGCTGTTCGCCGTGCTGGTGACGGTGAACTGGGAGAACGCCGAGTATCTCTTTCGCGATCCTCCCTTCAGCTCGGATCAATGGCCGGTCAATCGCGGGTTGCGCGTGGCGACTAATGCATGGACGAGTCCCCTGCTGGCGGCTCTGCTGCTGCTGGCCAGTTCGATCCCGTTCGCCGAGCGCCTGCCGGTGGGGCGTTTCGTCGGCCTGGCGGCTATGCTGGGAGTGCTGGCGGGGGCCGATAACTGGACCTTTGCGGTGGCGTGGCTCGCCTGCGGCTGGTTGCTGGCGGGGACTGCGATCCTGGGGCTGATCCGCTGGCGGACGAAGGAGCAGAGTCTGGCGGAGAGTTTCGCCACACCGCTCGGGCTGGCGGTCGTGCTCGGGTCGACCCTGGTGCTGCACAAACTGCTGACCTCTGCGCTGGCTGGGGATGTCATGCTGCGGAGCGGCATGGGGCCGGACTGGATGCGCGACATCTTTGCGCCCCCCGAATGGAAGCTGATGATCCGATCCTGGGGGACTCGGTACGGATTGTGGACGCTGGCAGCGATTCTCGGACTGGCAGCCGTCGTCTCCCGGCTCGAACGTCGGGAACCGTGCGATCGAACGCCGGGGAGTCGGCTGGTCCCGCAGTTACTGCTCGTCGCCGGATTGCCGCAGCTCGCCATGCCGACGCTGCTGTTCATTCTGCGGAGCTCGGGGATGGAGCTGTTCCTTGCCAATCAGATCTACTGGCGGGTGAACTACGTGCTGCTGCTGGTGTTCATGCTGCTGGCCGGCGAAGTCCTGCGGCGGATCGTAACCCGCAGCGAAGGGTGGCGTCGTCCGTCCGCCGGCGCGGCAGAAAGAACCTGGAGGACGATCGTCGTCGTCGCGCTCTGCAGCCTGCTTGTTGTCCATCAGGTAAGAATCGATCGATTCGTTCGAAAGGTGGCGGCGCGGGATTTCTTTCTGACCGCCGACGCCGAGCATCTCAGGGACTGGCTGCAGGACTACGAACGGCGGAAGGGGCCGTTCTCGCTGGCGACGGTCAGCCACGAGCTGAATCATCTGTGTGCGTACTGGACCGACGCGGATCTGCTGCTGCCGGAGGGGTTTCCGTATCACAGCGCTGCAGACAATGCAGAGATCCGGCGGCGGACCGTCAGCCTGCTGCGGTTGTACGGGGCGACGCCGGCGTCCTGGAAAGACTTCGCCAGGCCCGGACAGGGGAACGACCAGGAAGACTGGCACCGGTCGCGCACCCTCTCGACGCAAGAGGGCTTCCTCTACTACCTGTATCATCGCGCTGCGCAGTTGCATTCGCCGGAACATCCGCACTGGGCGTGGGAGGAGCGGGAGCGGATCGCCAAACGACTGGCGGAGAACAGCGATCCCATCCCCCGTCCGGATGTGATCGTCATCGACGGCGCGGCGAGATCGCTCGGCCGGGCGCAGCTCGATGGCTACAGACTGGCATTCGAGCATGGCGAGTTGGCAGCATGGGTCAGCGCGGGAGTCCGGCAGCGTTGACGTTCGAAACAGTCAGAAGCCGTCCGGGGCGCCGTTTGCGGAGGCAATCCGCGTTGCGACGATCGATTTGGACCTTTAGCCGCGAGGGAGACGGGCTGGCGCCGCGAAGTCAGACGATCAGCAGCAGCGGTGGAGTCGATTCTGAGACAGACCGATTGAGGGCCGTGAAGTCGATCGCGACCTGCGTCTGGATCTCTGAATGCGAGCCGAACCCGTAGCCTCGAATGACCTCGCCAAGTTCCTGGGCGAGAACAGTCCGGGCAGCGTATGACACCGCCTCCTGCCCTGCCAGTGTGCTGTTCGTCGCGGCCGCACCGCCGTATAGATCCAGGCGACTTCAGACTAACGCTCCTGCAGCTCCTCTCCCGGCAGCCTCAGCACATCACCTCCGGTTTCGGCAATGGCCCTGGCGAAGGCGATATAGGCCAACAGATCGCCCGGCTCGGTGAACTGCATGGTCTTGATGACTTTCTCGAAGGGGTAGACTTCGGAGTTTCCCTCCTGGATCCTGATGACCATGGATGGGGCGTTACCTGGCCGCGACTGCCATTCGTGGCGCGCGTGGCGGCGGAGAAGCTCGCCGAGGCACGCGCCCACCGGTTTGGCGAAGTACCAGTGGAAGTCGACCCTGGAAAACGCCTGTTTCAGGTCGCCGTGGTTCAGAAACGCAGCATCGAGTTTCGCGGCGGCGTCTTCGCAGTTGTCGAGATCGATGGTGACGCCGAATTTCTGCTGAAAGACGTCGATGCACTCCTGGACCAAGGCGTCGATGTCCTCCAATTCGATGTGCTGGATTTCCCCAAGGGCCTGCCTGGCGCTCGCCCGCAGGTGGAGCAGGCCCGCGACGAGGACGACGAGGAACAGAGCGACTGCCAGCCCGCAGATCGTGAGCGCCCAGATCATGGAGAGACTGCTCCTCGGAGCTCCGTCATTTCAGGCGATTCGAACTGATCTCACCAGATCTGACCGAACGGGGACGCCTGGCGGCACGGGGCAACAGCGGTTCCTCGAGTGCAGCAGGCCCTCCGTTCGATTGCCTTGCTTCCTTCACACGTCCACGGCTGCGCGGCAAAGCTGAAGCAAGTCGTCCATTTCCAGGGCTTCGAGCCGCGGTTCGGCGCGACGGAAGTGCCGGATCGCTTCGGCGCGATTTCCATCGGCGGCATGCACCAGGCAGAGATCGGCGTGAACGCGGTCGATCAGCCCTTCCATCAGCGGGTTTCCCGGTGCCAGATGCGGGATCCGCTGCAAGGCGCTCGTGAGCTTCTCGATGGCCGGGGCGAAGCGGCGTTCCGCGAGGGCGAGCTGGCCTTCGACCCATTCCATAAGCGGGAGGAGCATATCGCTGATCTCCTGCCGGCGCGCCCGTTCCACCAGAGGCGCTGCCCGGGCGGGATCCCGTCGATAGCGCAAGTAACCCTGGGCCAGATCGAGCAGCACCGTGGGGTTGTCCGGCGCCAGTTCGGCAGCCGTTTCGAGAGACTCGATCGCGCGATCCGGAAGCTTTGCGGTCATGTAGATGCTGCCGAGATGTCCCCAGTACAGCCACTGCGGAACCCCTTCATCGTCGGCGTAGGACTCGAACACTTCGAGGGCCTCATCCAACTGCCCCGTTCCCGCCAGCGCCTTGGCTTCATGATACGCAAGCTGCCAGTCGGGGACTGCGCCGCGAAGTCCGGGCAGCGAGCGCCGAAGTTCGTGCCAGCGTCCCCACGCCGCATGGCCCATCGCCCGGTGGAACCGGGCGGAAGCGCCGAACAGTTCCGTCCAGACGACGATCGCGGGGGGTGCGGCCAGAGTCACGACCGCCAGCGCGTCGAGAATTCCCCAGTCCGCGGAGTGATACCGCCGATACCCGAGGAAGCCCAGCGCCAGTAACACTTCCCACCAGAACTGGCGGTAAACCTTGGTGATGGTCCACCACATCAGTCCCAGGCGGCTCAAACGCGACAGCTCGACGAATTCCCGGGGGGAGATGGTGTCGCCGTGAACTTCGGGATCGACGATGTGCCCGAAGACTTCGTCGCTGTGCAGGACCACGTCGGTGTTCCCGGACTCGCGAAACTGCCGGGTGGCTTCGTTGGCGGAGTCCGCGATCACCACCTCGGTCACCTTTCGCCCGTCGGGACTGAGACCGGATAACAGGTACTTGGCCATTCGCACATCCTCAAACGTGCTTTTGCTGCTTGCCTGTGCCGCGGGCTCAGCTTAGCGGTGGAAGTCCCGGATGTCATCCACCTGCGGTCGATGAATATCGCCGGGCAGCCGGCGGCGGGCAGGCCGTTCAGCGGGGGCGTGAGACTCGCCGGCGCAGACTGGATTCGAGCCGGGCACTGACCGCGTCATCGAGGGGCGTCGGAGCGGACGGCTCGCCGCGGGGTCTGACGATCATCCGCGGCGGCACAGCAGATTCCGGGGATGTCCGATTGAGTGCCGCGAAGTCGATCACGACCTGCGCCTCGATCTCTGGCAGCGAGCCGAAACCGTGGCCTCGATTGACCTCGCCAAAATCCCGGGCGAGATCCGTCCAGGCGGTGGGAAGCTTGCCGGTTCGCCCCACGTGATGTTCGATCAAGTCGGTGGCGCACCAGACCTTCTCTTCGGCGGTGAAATCCCGGAAGGCCGATTCCAGGACGCTTTTGACCGCCACGAAACCAACCACGAAGCAGACGACCCACCCGGCTGCAAGCGTGACTGCAGCAACCCGGCTGGATGTGCGTCGGTCTCCCTCCCCTGACACTGTGGCTCCCTCAAGTCGAAGACGCTTCTCAGCAGCATTGAATACGGCTCGCCGAGTAAAGTCTAACAGATCGTCGATTCGCGACAGCAGGAGCCTTGCCGTCCGCGCGCGGAGCGCGCTACGATCGTGGCACCAATCTGGAAGGGGGTTCGGAAGCGATTCCGATCCACCAAGCCGCCGCGGAGAGGTCGATGTCGTGTCCCACGATCGTCAAGAGCGTCGCTGACCGTCCGGTCGCAGCGAATCTGCAGGACTACGACCGCTTCCGGTCCGCGTTCACGTGGGAGTCTGCCCGGGCCGAGCTGGACGGCCTGCCGGTAGGCGGTCTGAATATCGCCTATGAAGCCGTCGATCGGCATGCGACCGGGCCCAAAGCGGATCACGTCGCGCTGCGGTGCATTGGCAAGACGGGGACGCGGCGGGACATTTCCTATGCCGAGCTGTCGCGGCTGACGAATCGGTTCGCCAATGTCCTCGAAAAGCTCGGCGTCGCGGCCGGAGAGCGCGTGTATGTGCTGGCCGGGCGGGTTCCCGAACTTTACATCGCGGCGCTGGGGACGCTGAAGCACCGGAACGTCTTCTGCCCGCTATTC
Organism: uncultured Planctomycetaceae bacterium; assembly: GCA_942493135.1. Taxonomy (GTDB): domain Bacteria; phylum Planctomycetota; class Planctomycetia; order Planctomycetales; family Planctomycetaceae; genus Planctellipticum. Next base: position 162,339 of record OW818684.1, read on the forward strand.
TCGGCGTTCGGTCCGGAGCCGATCAGTTCCCGGTTGACCATCGGCACGGCGAAGGTGCTGGTGACGACCGAATCGCTGTACCGGAAGAAAATTGCCGGGCTGCGGGAGTCGCTGCCGTTCCTCAAACACGTGCTGATCATTCGCGACAAGGAGGAGCCGAGCCAGATTGAGGGGACGGTCGATCTGCGGGAGCTGCTCGACGCGGCGGCTGAATCGTTTACGATTCCGCCGACCGATCCGGAAGACCTGGCGCTCTTGCACTTCACGAGCGGGACGACGGGGAAGCCCAAGGGGGCGATGCACGTGCACCAGGCGGTGGTGGCGCATCACATCACCGGCAAGCTGGCGCTCGATCTGCATCCGGACGACGTCTTCTGGTGCACGGCCGACCCGGGCTGGGTGACGGGGACATCGTACGGGATCATTGCGCCGCTGACGAACGGCGTGACGAGCATTATCCACGAAGGGGATTTCGATGCCGACCGCTGGTACTCGATCCTGCAGCAGGAGCGGGTGACGGTGTGGTATACCGCTCCGACGGCGATCCGGATGCTGATGAAGGTCGGGACGGAAGTCGTCCGGGACTACGATCTGAGTGCGCTGCGGTTCCTGGCGAGCGTGGGGGAGCCGCTCAATCCCGAGGCGGTGATGTGGGGGCATGAGACGTTCGGGATTCCCTTCCACGACAACTGGTGGCAGAGCGAGACCGGCGGAATCATGGTCGCCAACTATGCCTCCATGGATGTCCGACCGGGGTCGATGGGACGTCCGCTCCCCGGGATCGACGCGGCGATCGTGGAAGAGACCGGAGACGGACAGGTGCGGGTGATCGAGGCCCCGGACGTGCAGGGCGAACTGGCGCTGAAGGCGGGCTGGCCGTCGATGTTCCGCGGTTACTGGCACGAAGAGGAGCGCTATCGCAAGTGCTTCGTCGGGGAGTGGTACCTGACGGGGGATCTGGCCCGGCGGGACGCGGACGGGTACTTCTGGTTCATCGGCCGCAAGGACGACGTGATCAAGACGTCGGGGCACCTGATCGGGCCGTTTGAGGTTGAAAGCGTGCTGCTGGAACACAAGGCCGTGGCGGAAGCGGGGGTGATCGGCAAGCCCGATCCGGCGGCGTTCGAGATCGTCAAGGCGTTCGTCTCGCTAAAGCCCGGCTTCACGGCGAGCGACGAGCTGCGGCGGGAGCTGATGGGCTTCGCACGGTCCCGGCTGGGGGCGGTGGTGGCGCCGAAGGAGATCGAGTTTGTCGACTCGCTGCCGCGGACGCGGAGCGGCAAGATCATGCGTCGCCTGCTGAAGGCCCGCGAACTGGGACTGCCCGAAGGGGACACTTCCACGCTGGAGAATTCCTGAGATGCCACCGACTGTTCCCCTGGCTGAGCCGACTGCGAAAACTTCCTCGACGCGCGAGCGCGCCCTGGAACGGCTGACGCAGATGTTGCGGATCCGGAACTTCGAAGAGAAGGCGGCGGAACTGTATTCCGCAGGGAAGATCCGCGGGTTTCTGCACCTGTATATCGGCGAGGAAGCGGTGGCGGTGGGGGCGATCCCGCAACTGCAGCCGGACGATGCGATCGTTTCGACGTACCGCGAGCACGGCCACGCACTGGTGCGGAGGATGTCGGCCGGGGCGATCATGGCGGAGATGTACGGCAAGGCGAACGGCTGCAGCCGGGGCCGCGGGGGCTCGATGCATCTGTTCGACGCCGGGCTGCGATTCTATGGAGGGAATGCCATCGTCGCCGGGGGATTGCCGGTGGCGGTCGGGCTGGCGCTGGCGGACAAGCTGCAGCAGCGGGCGCGGGTGACGACGTGCATCTTCGGCGACGGGGCGACGGCGGAAGGGGAATTCCACGAGTCGCTGAATCTGGCGGGGCTGTGGAAGCTGCCGGCGTTGTTTCTGTGCGAGAACAACCTGTACGCGATGGGGACGGGGATCGAGCGTCATCAGAGCCGGCCCGAGATTGCGGTGAAGGCGGTCGGCTACGGGATCGCATCGGCTGTCGTGGACGGGATGGATGTCGAGGCGGTCGAGGAGGCGATGCTGCGGGCGGTCGAGCACGTGCGGTCGGGGCATGGGCCGTACCTGCTCGAAGCCCGGACGTACCGGTTCCGGGCGCATTCGATGTACGACGCGGAGCTGTATCGGTCGAAAGACGAAGTCGACGAATGGCGGCAGCGGGACCCGATTGCGCTCTACACCGCCAAGCTGCGAGACGCGGGATTCCTGGACGATGATGGCCTGACGGCAATCGAAACGCAGATTGCCGGAGAATTGGCCGAGGCGGTGCAGTTTGCCGAGGACGGCGAGTGGGAGCCGCTCGCAGACCTGGCACGCGACGTTTACACCTTGCCGGAAGCGACCGCATGACGAGCCTGACGTACCGCGAGGCGATCAAGGGCGGCCTGCGGGATGCCCTGCAGAACGATTCTCGCGTGTTCCTGATGGGGGAAGACGTGGGGCGTTACGGCGGCGCGTACGCCTGCAGCAAGGGATTCCTCGACGAATTCGGCCCCGAGCGGATCCGCGACACACCTTTGTGCGAAAGTACGTTCGTCGGCGCGGGGATCGGGGCGGCCCTGGGGGGAATGCGACCAATCGTCGAGATCATGACCGTCAACTTCAGCCTGTTGGCGCTCGATCAGATCGTGAACAACGCGGCGACGCTGCGGCATATGTCGGGGGGACAGGTCAGCGTGCCGGTGATCATCCGGATGGCGACGGGGGGCGGTCGGCAGCTCGCGGCCCAGCACTCGCACAGCCTGGAGGTCTGGTACGCGCATGTGCCGGGGATCAAGGTGATCGCTCCGGCGACGGTGACTGACGCCCGCTACATGCTGGGTCTGGCGCTCAAAGATCCGGATCCGGTGGTGATCTTCGAGCATGCAATGCTGTATCCGGTGGAAGGAGACCTCGATGAAACGCCGCCGACGGAGATTTCCCGCGCGGCGGTGCGGCGACCGGGGACTGACGTGACGGTGATCACGTATGGCGGCTCGCTGGGAAAATGCCTGGACGCGGCGACGACGCTGGCTACGTCGGGGGTCGAGTGCGAGGTGATCGATCTGCGGTCGCTGCGGCCGCTCGACATGGAGACGGTGCTGGCGTCGGTGGCGAAGACGCATCGGGCGGTGATTGTCGATGAGGGGTGGCGGACGTGCAGCCTGGCGGCGGAGATCAGCGCGCAGATCATGGAGCGGGGCTTCTACGATCTGGACGCCCCGGTCGCCCGCGTCTGCAGCGCGGAAGTCCCGATTCCGTACGCGAAGCACCTGGAAGACGCGGCCCTGCCCCAGGCGGAGAAGGTGGTCGCGGCGGTGCAGGAACTGGTGGCCCATCATGCGTGAATTCACAATGCCCACGCTGGGGGCCGACATGGAGGCGGGGACGCTCGCCGAATGGCTCAAGCAGCCGGGGGACCGGATTCAGCACGGCGACGTGGTCGCCGACGTCGAGACCGACAAAGGGGTGATCGGCGTCGAGGCGTTTACGGACGGGTTCCTCGACCGGATCGTCGTCCCGGTCGGCGAGCGAGTCCCGGTGGGAACCGTGCTGGCGTGGATTCGAGATGAGTCGGAGACTGCGGGGGGAGTTCCCGCCATGTCCGCCGAACCTGCCGCAGTGCCAGCGGCCCCCTCCCCTGCCCCGTCGGCGCCCGTCGCCACGCCTGCTGCACCGGCTGGCGAGCGGTTACCGATGTCCCCATCGGCCCGGCGGTTGGCTCGGGAGCTGCACGTCGATCCGGCAGCGGTGCACGGGACCGGTCCCGGGGGCGCGATCACGCGGGAGGATATTCAGCACGCGGCGGAGAGTCCTGCGGCGTCGAGCCCGGTTCCCGCGGCTAGACCGTCGTCGGAGGACAAGTTTGCCCGGATGCGGCAGGCGATTGCAGCGGCGATGTCGCGATCGAAGCGGGAGATTCCGCATTACTACCTGTCGACGACGATCAACGTTCAGCCGGCGCTCGACTGGCTGGAAAAAGAGAACGAACAGCGATCGATCACGGAACGATTGTTGTATGGCGTGCTGCTGGTGAAAGCGGTGGCGCTGGCGCTCAAGGAGACGCCGGAGCTGAATGCCGTGTGGGAAGGGAACCAGGCGGTCCGGAAGCCGGACATTCACGTCGGCGTGGCGATCTCGCTGCGTCAGGGAGGGCTGATCGCCCCGGCGATTCACGACACCGATAAGAAGTCTCTCGCCGAGCTGATGGCCGAGTTCCGCGACCTGGTCAACCGCGCCCGAAACGGGGGGCTGCGGAGTTCGGAGCTGTCCGATCCGACGATTACGGTGACGAGCCTGGGGGACCAGGGGGTGGAGACGGTGTTCGGCGTGATCTATCCGCCGCAGGTGGCCATCGTGGGTTTCGGGACCGTGGTGGAGCGACCGTGGTCGGTGGATGGCAAGGTCGTGTCGCGCAAGGTGATTACGGCCAGTCTGGCGGCCGACCATCGCATCAGCGACGGACATCGGGGAGGCCGGTTTCTGGCCGCCGTCGAACGCCTGTTGCAGGAGCCGGAGAAACTATGACTGACGATGACATCCGCACGACCGTGCTGCGTCTGCTGGCGGAAATCGCACCCGAGGCCGATCCGACCGAGATCGATCCGGACGTGAATTTCCGGGATCAGCTCGACGTCGATTCGATGGACCTGCTGAACTTCCTGATTGCGATGCACAAGGAATTCGCGGTGGAGATTCCCGAGCGGGATTACGGGAAGCTGACGACGGTGAATGGGTGCGTGGCGTATCTGGGGGCGCGGATGAAGGAGTGAATGAAGAGGATTTACCGCGGAGGCGCGGAGGACGCGGAGATTGGAGGGGAAGAGTTCGGAGAGTGAAAAGTGAGTATTGAGTCGTGATGAATGCAAAGGGATTTTGGGGAGTGCCGGGAACGGTGCGTCCTCTTGTGCCTTTGGAAACCGGACGCCTGGAGCGGCGTCTGGGCCACCCGATCTCCTTCGGTGAACGGCCTACTTCTCCACCACCGCATCGCGGTCACGGGCGGCGGCTTGATCGAGGAGTGTTTGCATCTCGTTGAGCTTGGCCGGTTCCTTCTCGGCGAGGTTCCTGGACTCGGCCGGATCGGTGGCGAGGTTGAAGAGTTCGAAGCGCGGCGCGGGTTTGGTTGCGTGGACGATCAGCTTCCAGTCGCCGTAGCGGAGTGAGCGGGCGCGCCAGCCGGGGGCGACGGCGTAGAGCGGGCGGATGGGGAGTGTTTTGCCCTGCAGCAGGATCTGACTGAGATCGCGGCCGTCCCACTTCGGGTCGTTCTGGATCTGGACGCCGGCGAGGGCGCAGAAGGTGGGCATCCAGCCGGTGATCTGGGTCGGTGAGTCGGCTTTGCCGGGCTGGATGCGGCCGGGCCAGGAGACGATGGTCGGGACGCGGGTGCCTCCTTCGTAGAGGTCTCCCTTTTCGCCGCGCCACGGGGTGTTGTTGCCCGGGAGTTTGCCGTTCGGGCAGTTGTCGTCGGGGTATTGCTGGCCGTTGTTTTCGGCCGTGCTGCCGCCGTTGTCGCTGGTGAAGACGATGAGCGTGTTTTCTCGGACCTGTTTCTGATCGAGAGCTGCGAGAATCTTGCCGACCGAATCGTCGAGGTGCATCACGCAGGCGGCGTAGTGGCGGGGGACTTCGCCCGTGATCGCGTCCGGGACGCGGACGAGCCACTCGGCAGGTTCCTTGATCGGCAGATGGACCGCGGTGAACGGGATGTAGAGAAAGAACGGCTTATCGGTCCGGCCTTCGAGCCAGCGGATCGCCTCGGCAGTGATCAGATCGGTGACGTGGCCCGGTTCTTCGAGGAGTTTTTCGTTGCGGTGCCAGGTTTCGGTGAAGGGACTTTTTTTATAGCGGTGGTTCCAGGGGCTGACGCCGCCGGCGAGGGAGCCGTACGAGTGGTCGAAGCCGAAGTGGTTGGGCCCCTGCTCCGGCAGCGAGCCGAGATGCCATTTGCCGGTGAGACAGGTGTCGTAACCTGCCGATTTGAGCGCCCGCGGAAGCGTGACGGTGTCCCACGGGAGGGCTCGTTCGTTCTGGGGGTTCGTCACATTGAACCGGCTCCAGCAGCGGCCGGTCATGAGACCCGTGCGGGTAGGGCTGCAGACGGGAGCGACGTAGTGCTGGGTGAGCTCGAGGTTTTCCTTCGCGAGTCGGTCGAGGTGGGGCGTGGGGGCGTTGCCGCCGTGAAAGGCGACGTCGGCCCAGCCGAGATCGTCGGCCAAGATGAAGACGATGTTGGGTCGGGGTGGAGCGTCGGCAGCGAGGCCTGTATTTACCAGACAGAGAAACAACAGACTCACGGCGTAACGCATCGGCGTGCTCCGGCAGAAAGTCTCTCAGCAGCAACTCAATCCCAGATCACTGCGTCTTTGGCGTCAGATATCCCATGCTCTGCATCCATTCCGCACAGCGGGCCGGCCAGTCGTGGACCGGCTGGCCTCCCTTGCGCATCCCGAAGCCGTGGCCCCCCTTCGTGCAGATGTGCAACTCGGCCGGAAGATTCTGCCGCTTGTATTCGAGATAGAGCAACGCGGCTTCCACCGGGTTCGTCTTGTCGTCATGGGCGACGAGGAAGAACGCAGGCGGAGCGTCGGCCGGCCCATGGAAACCTTCCTTCAGCCGCGTCGGATCGCCCGGCTGGAGGAAGCCGCCGCCGTAGATGAAGACGAGGAAATCGGGGCCGCGCGGGTCGTCGAGGCTTTCCTGTTGAGGATAAGTTCGTGGCGTCCGGTCCCAGGCAGCGTGGCCGGCGAGATTCGCCCCGGCGGAGAAACCGAGCAGGCCGACGCGTTTCGGATCGATCTGCCATTCTGCGGCGTGATGGCGGACGAGGCCGAGCGCCCGCTGGGCGTCCTCGACCGGGAGGGAGAACATCTCTTTCTCGTCGCGGGTGGGAGTGCGGTATTTGAGGAGGATGGCGGTGACGCCCAGTTCGTTGAGCCACTCGCAGACTTGAGTCCCTTCGTGGGCGTACGAGAGGAACATGAAGCCGCCACCCGGTGCGACGATGACCGCGCAGCCGTTGGACTTCTCAGGGCGATAGATGGTGATGGTCGGATCGGTGACGTCGCTGATCCGATTCGGGTTCGTGCCGCCGTAGGACTGGATCAGTTTGATGGTGACCTCGGATTTTGGGGCCATCGCGCTGGGAGGGCCGTCGGGCCAGAGTTTCAGGGTGAGGGGTTCGGCGGCGATGGCCGATGCGATCAGCAGATTGCAGACGCAGACAGTCAACAGAACGGTGCGCATCGGTGTGCTTTCAAGATGGATTGTAGAGACTCCGGGTGGCACGCCCTGAGCCTTCGAAGGGCGTGTTGTGCATGGGAAAGACCACGCCCATCGCAAAGCCTCTGGGCGTGCCACCCGATTTCAGTCCAATTGGAGCATTTGCACGGCTGACACAGCCGTGACACACGACAATGACTGGTGAGCCTCGCGGACTCGACTCACCCTACTTGGCGTTGTCTTTACGAAGATTCAACCGGCATTCCGGATCGTGGGGCGTCGGCGTGCCAACTTCGTCGACCGGATGCGTAAACAGGTACTTCCAGACGGCTTCGTGGATGAATTTGCCGGAGGCGTCTTTGACAGCGGCGCCGCCGGGGACGACCGAACTGTGGGCCCGGTTGACGTCGCCTTTGACGTCGGCGGCGGTGATCAGGCGGCGGGTGTTGCTGTAGGGGGGCTGATGCGTGTCGACATCGACGATGGGGCCGAATTCGGCGAGTCCCAGGAGTTCCCAGGAGCGGCAGTAATGGTCGCCGGACCAGCCGCCGTCGAGGACGTGGCTGAAGCCGAAGTAGCGATTGGCGGGCGTCGCGGAAGGAAGCGCCTGCCAGGTTTCGTACTGATCGCGCGGCCCGCAGAACATGACCACGCGATCGACTTTCTGATGCTTGGCGAAGCGGGCGGCAGTGGTGGAGCCGTGCGAGCTGCCGGCCATGATGACCTTGTCCCAGCGAAGGTCCTTGTGATCCGGGGTGAGGAACTGCTGCCACTGCCCCTGAGGATTCTCCTTCGAGAGCCAGATCACGAACTGTCGGGCCCGCTCCTGCATGCCGTCCGGTTTCGCGATGTTCACGACGTCGCTGAAGTCTTCGCCCGTAGCCGCTTCGAGCCGGATTTTGCCGAGGAACTTATCGTCTGCGGGAGCCGGCTCTTTGCCGAACTGCCCGAACCAGCCGTTGGCGTAGTGGACGCGGATCGCGTGCAGGCCGTAGCCGGAGACCCGTTCGAAGAGAGGCTGGCTGTGCCCCATCAGCCAGATGACCAGTTTACCCTGCGGCTGGACGCGGGTGTCGACGCAGGCGTGCTCGACGTCCTGGGGTTTGCCCTCCTTTTCGAAGAGGAAGTTGATCTCGGGGTGGGGTTTTGCCCGGCGGTCGATCTGGCTGGCGCGGGCGGTGAGGTCGTAGCGCTTGGGAGACTTGTCGCGGTAGGCGGGGGGATCGGCGGCGTTGAGGGAGGCCACTTGCAGCGCTGAGACGGCGGTCAGCAGTACCACGGTCCATTTCATGGTGAGGTCTTCCATTGAGGACAGATTGAGTTTTCCTGGGACGCGCATCACAAGCGCGATTCGGTCAATCGTCAAGCGAGGGCCGCTCATCCCATCGCATATGTTTCATACCGTTGATCGCACGGCGTCCCGCGCGCGATCAGCATCTCACCCGTCTCCGGCGCAATGATCACGGAAAACACCGTCTGCCAGAAGCCGTGTTGCGGATCGTCGTTGACGTGCCGGCAAAGGCTTCGCGGGTAGTCGGAATGATCGCGTAAGATCGACTGCAGGAGAGCAATGGCTGCCGGCGTCGTCAGTGTGCCTCGCACCTGCCCGAGCATTGTCTGCACGCGCGACAGCCGGTCGCAGGACTGGATCAGTTCCGGGAACTGCGTGTTGAACGGCGTCAGCTCGGGTTCCAGGCAATGGTTGGTGTGGACAACCACACCGGTTTCGGGGGATGTCTGCACGCAGACGGCCTCGGGCGTCACTTCCAGATTCGCCGGCCCCTGAGGCGTCGTCAGCATGATGCTGGCGGGAATGGCCCGCGTCGCCCGGCGGACGGCCGTCGCGGCGGCCTCCAGGGAATCGGCCTCGAAGATCCCGCGCACGGTGAAGTAATGCGGGACGCCCCACGCCCCTGCGAGCGGCGGTTCAAACATGCCGTCGGGGGCAGATCGAGAAGGAGCCGGCAGCGCATTGAGGCAGACGCCGAGGCCTGACGTGCTGCCGCCGATGTAGGCAATCAATCCCGCCTGGGTGAGGGTGGTGAAGGCCGGCTTGTCGGTCGGACGCCGCGTCAGCACGACGGTGAAGGGATCGAGGGCCGGGTCGGCGTCCCAGTTCTGCGCGAGGAGACGCTGCGGCGTGAAGGGTGGACCGAACGAGAGGGACGTGCAGGCGTGGTCGGGTTCGTCGCGCAACTGATTGCGGATCTGCAACAGCATCAGATCCATGAAGGAGACGCCCGAGGCGTCAGCCGTGCCGCGGAGTTCGGCGATGCTGTCCGCCGAATACTCTTCCGCCAGCGGCAGCGCCGCTTCGGCGACGCGCAGTGCGGCCGCGCGGGAAATGCGTGTGGTCCGTTGCACGCGTTCCAGAGCCATCGCGCAGAACCCGCGAATCGGTTCCTTCAGCGCCTCGCCGATCTGCTCGCCAAGTTGGCGCGGCGGGCCTGAGACGGTGAGTTCGGGGTAGCGCGTACCATTCATCAGATTGATTTGCCTTTCTTGGGACCACTCCTACAGATCGGGTGGCTGGGTCGGAGTCCTCGACGACCCAGTGCGTCTCAGCTCACATCCCTCTGGGGCGTCGAAGACTCCGACCCAGCCACCCCGTCACTTCTCGTCACGACCGTGGATCCGAGAGCAGGTCCGGCTGCGGCGCGTGCGGATAGTCGACCGGCTGGTAGGCGATCTTGAGTTCCGGAGTTTCCAGCCGGCGCTGTCCGTCGGCCAGCGACGTCAGCGCGCGGTCGAGGATGCCACCGGTGAGCAGGGTCCGCTCGACCGGGTAACTCGGCTTCCCAGTGTGGAACATCCGCTCGATCCCCTTCAGCAGATACGCGAAGTGGGGATGGCGGGGCTCCGGCCGTTCCTCGAACTGAATCGCGACGGGCTTCGGCTGCCCCTTGATCCGCATGGCCACCGCGGTGCCGCTGGCCGACTCGTTCAACATCAGCACCGCCCCGCGGAAGCCGTCCAGATACTCAAACTGAAACAGCGAGATCTCCTTGTCCTGCTGCAATTCCGCGTTGCTCCGATGCGGAACGGCGTTCAGGGCGGCCTCCAGCAGGTCCCGCGGGAAAGCTCCGTCATGGATCGCCTGCCACATCGCCGGCCCCTGCAGGCACTGCACCCACTTCACCCCCTGCTCCGCGCCGCGCCGGCGTTCGACCAGGGACTGATAGCAGTCCAGCGCGTGAAAGCCGTAGATGTCGAGACCCGAGTAACCGACCCCGACCGCCGACTCGATGTCACTCCCCATCGGCACGGCGATTTCCGGCTGGCGGAAAGAGAGCGGCAGCGACGAACCCGCCATGAAAGGAACTTTGAGTTCCTTGGCCCGCTGGTACATCCAGAGGGCGTCGTCCCACACGGGTCCCAGGTGCTTGTCATTGAAGACCGGCACGACGCGTCCGTACTTCTCGAAAGTCGCCGTGATCTCCGTGAAAAACCGCCGGCGCGGGTAGAGGTGCTGCCCCTTGTCATTCCACGGATATTCGCCGTGCTCGCCGATGCTGATCACGCCGTCGACCGGGATGCCGTCCCCGCCGACCGTGATCGCCTTCTCGATCGTGTCGAAGATCGGAACGCCGTACTTCTCCGCCATCGGGCGCGCCAGATCCTGCGGCGTGAACTGGTCCACGTACATCGAGACCAGTTTCAGGGCCGGTCCCGGGCCGCCATCCTGCTTCCACCCTTCCAGGATCTTGCCGATCAGCACGTCGGCATGCAGGCCGTGTTCGTACGCCGTGAAGACCGCGGCGACGGTTTTCGGCTTCAGCGGCCCGGCCTTGGCGACCGGCGACTGTGCGCTGGCGGGGATGGCGCCAAGGCTGGCCGCAGCCGCCAGCGTCTTGAGACAGTCGCGGCGGGTGACGGGGGGAAACGACATCAGGCAGCCCTCTCGACAGGAATTGCAGGCCGTCGGCCGCAGCGTTGAGACCGCGGGCCAATCCATCAACACAGGCTAATGGGTCCGGTCAAAACTGACCAGCCTGCCTAAGCCGGCGCCACGTTCGCAGTCGCTGTGGTGGTTCCCCCGAGACCGGGGGCATTTCCAGGTTGCCCCAATGCATCGGTCATCGTTAATGTGTGCAGGTCAATTCTTTCCCTGGGATCGGGGGCATCCATGCTTTCGCTGTTCGGACGGACCGGCCCGCGATTCTGCGACCGGCAGTCGCGTCGCAGTTTTCTGAAGATCGGCGGACTGGCCGCGGGCGGACTGTCGCTGCCTCAACTGCTCCGGGCCGAAGACCAGGCCGGCCTGCGTGGTTCCCGCAAGTCGATCATCATGATCTATCTGACCGGGGGGCCGCCCCATCTGGACATGGTCGATCTGAAGCCGGACGCCCCCGCCGAGATTCGCGGCGAGTTCCAGCCAATCGCCACCAGCATTCCGGGCATTCAGATTTCTGAACTGATGCCGCGGGTCGCCGGGATGATGGACAAGTTCGCGATCATTCGCTCGCTGGTCGGGGCGGAGGAGCGGCATTCATCGTTTCAATGCTCGACCGGCCGGCTGTTCCGCACGCAGCCACAGGGAGGGTGGCCGGAGATCGGTTCGATTCTGTCGAAGCTCCAGGGTGCGGCGGCCTCTCCGGTCCCGCCGGCGATCGACCTGTCGATGCACATGGAACACCTCCCGTACAACCTGCCGGGGGCTGGATTCCTCGGCATGGCCCATACGCCGTTCAAACCGTCGGGAGACGCAATGAGCGACATGGTGCTCAATGGAGCGAATGCGGACCGGCTCGACGACCGGGGCTCGCTGCTGGCCAGCCTCGACCGCTATCAGCGGCAAGTGGATCAGCTCGCCCCTCTCGCACGCGACAACTTCACGGAGCGGGCGCTGGGGATCCTGAGCGCGCCGCGGCTGGTGGAGGCCCTTGACCTTTCGCGGGAAGACCCGGCGGTCCGCGAGCGTTATGGAAAAGACGATCCAAACTGCCTCCCCTACTCCGCCAAGGGCTATCAGGCCCACATGTCCAAGTTTCTCGCCGCCCGCCGGCTGGTCGAGGCCGGCGCCCGCTGTGTGACGGTCTCCTTCGCCGATTTCGACTGGCACGGCGCCAACTTCGCGCATGGGCGAAAAGTGATCCCGCTGCTCGACCAGGGGCTGGCGGCGCTGGTCTCGGACCTCCACGAACGGGGACTTGACCGCGATGTGACCGTTGTCGTCTGGGGGGAGTTCAGCCGGACGCCCAAGATCAATGCCAACGCCGGCCGCGATCACTGGCCGGCTGTCACCTTCGCCATGCTCGCCGGGGGCGGGATGCGCACCGGCCAGGTGATCGGCGAAACCAATCGGCTCGGCGAAGTCGCCGTCTCGCGGCCGGTCCATTTCGAGGAAGTTTTCGCCACGCTCTATCACAATCTCGGCATCGACGTCGCCCGCACCACGATCCCCGATCTGAGTGGTCGTCCGCAGTATCTGGTGGAAAACCAGGCCCCCATCGCGGAACTGATCTGAAAATCTCTGCGCTCTATCGCACTCCTCGTCACACCTGCGGAAGTTACCATGCTTGCATTCTCGCCCCGCGTCCCGTTCCTTCTGCTGATCGGAGTCCTGGTGACTGCCGCCGTCCAGACCTCTCATGCGGAAGATCCACTGGTATTCATCTCGGCGTTTGCCGACGGCGATGACGCCGGCATTCACGCCTTCCGGCTCGACTTGAAATCGGGCGTGTTGAAGCCGTTGCACCGGACGACCGGTGTCGATCATCCGTTCTTCCTGGCGCTCTCCTCTGACAATAAGTTTCTCTACTCGATCCATGCGCCGACCTTCAGCGGTAAAGACGATGAGCACGTCGCCGGTTTCGAACTGGTCGGGCGGACGGGGCAGCTCAAACCGCTCAATCGCCAGTCGAGCCGCGGGACGGCGTCCTGCTATCTCGATGTCGACGCCACCGGGAAATCGGTGCTGGTGGCCAACTACACCAGCGGCAGCGTCGCGGCGTTGCCGATTCGTCCGGACGGGTCGCTGGGCGAGCCCGCCTCGTTCGTTCAGCATGCAGGATCGAGCGTCAATCCCGCCCGGCAGAAGGAGCCGCACGCGCATTGCATCGTGATCAGTCCGGACAACCGCTTCGCGTATGTCGCCGACCTGGGACTCGATCAGATCCTCTGCTATCGGCTCGACCCCGCGACCGCCAAGCTCACCCCCAATCGGCAGGCCTTCGTGCGCACGCTCCCAGGCGCGGGTCCCCGGCATCTCACATTCCACCCCAACGGCAAATCGGTCTACGTCATCAACGAGCTCACCAACTCGGTCACCCACTTCGACTACGAAGCCGCCACCGGCAATCTGTACGAGCGGAAAACAATCCCCACGCTCCCCGCCGACTTCACCGGCGTCAGCCATTGCGCGGATCTGAAGATCACGCCGGACGGGAAGTTTCTCTACGGCACGAACCGCGGACACGACAGCCTCGCCGCGTACAAGATTGCCGACGACGGCAGCCTGTCCCTCATCGAGATTCAGCCCAGCCTCGGCGGCGGGCCGCAGAATCTTGCCATCACTCCGGGCGGCGAACTGCTGATTTGCGCCAACATGCCCGGCAAGAACGTCGCCGTCTTCCGGATCGATCCCACGACCGGCAAGCTGGCCTCGGTTGGAGATCCGGTGGCCATTCCCTCGCCGTCGTGCATCATGCTCGTCCCTTAGCCAGTCTCAGGTCGAACCGAGGCTCGACCGCTCTGCCTGAACCACCAGAAGGCCTGCCACACATGCCCCCTGTGACTGCTGACCGTTCCCCGGCTTTCCCTCGGCCCTTCCATCTGCTGCTCGCACTGATTCTGACCACGGCCGTTCCCGCAGAATCAGCCCGCGCCGCCGAACTGCTCGCCGGCGTCGCCAAAGTCGACATCACCGATACCGACGCCGGCCCGGTCAACGACCCGCTCTTCGTCAAGGCGCTGGTCCTCAAGCACGACGCAACAACGATCGTCATCGCGACCGTCGACGCCGTCGCCATTGCCGAGATCGGCTCCATCCGGAACGACTACCTTGCCAATGTCCGCTCCGGCGTGCAGCAGCTACTGGGCATCGAGCCGGCCCACATCCTGATCAACGCCAGCCACTGCCACGGCCGAGTCTGCGCCGACGTCGAGCAGCGCACCGTCCAGGCCATCAAAGCCGCGACTAAGGATCTCGTCCCGGTCCGGATCGGCGTCGGCGTCGGCCACGAAGACCGCGTCATGGAGAATCGCCGGCTCCGCCTGAAGAGCGGCCGCGAGGCCGACGTCCGCCATGCCTACTCCCTGCCGCCCGACGAGGAAGTCGTCGGGGCCGGACCGATCGATCCGCAGATCGGCATCCTCCGCCTCGACCGGACCGACGGGCGGACCCTGGCGATTCTCTATAACTTCGCCTGCCACCCGATTCAGGGCGTTCCCAGCGGCGGCAACACCGCCGACATGACCGGCTTCGCCTCGAAAGTCCTCGAAGACAGCTTCGGCGACGGGGCCGTCGCCCTCTTCCTGCAGGGCTGCGGCGGAGACGTCAATCCGATCGACTACAAGGCCGTCACTCAGCCGCGCGACGCCGAGCCCCTCGGCAACCTGCTCGGCCTCAGCACGATGAAAACCGCCAAGGCCATCGTCTGCAAGGACGACGAACGGCTCCAGATCGTCAATGAAACGCTGTCGCTGCCGCGGGCCGACAACGCCGACCGGATCGCCGCACTCCAGTCCGAGCAGATGCGACTCGTCAACTCGCTGCAGGGGACAAGCCTCAACCTGAAAACCTTCATCCCCCTCGCCGTCCAGAACAACCTGGCCGATTCCTTCCCCTCGTACTATTCGCACCGCTATCTCCACGACCGGAAGCTCGGCCGCGATGCGATGGACCGCCTCGATGCGGAGAACCGCCGTAACGTCGAACAGTACGTCCGTAATATCTACGTCATGGAGGAACTGACCCGGCTGCAGACCAATCTGGCGCTCCTCAAGAAACACCAGGCCCGCAACGTCGCTTCGGGTTCGCGCACCCTCGACGTCGAAGTGGTCGGCGTGCGGATCGGCGATTTCGTGCTGGTCACCTTCCCCGGCGAACTGACCGTGCAGATCGGCCTCAACATCAAGCAGGCCGCCCCCCACAAACCGACGTTCGTCGCCGGCTACACCAACGGCTACATCTACTACGCCCCGACAAAGGAGCAGCTCCAGAATGTCGGCGGCGCCCAGGAAGACAGCGACTGCATGCTGGCCCCCGACTGGCAGGCCCTTTTCGAAACCCGGGTTGCCGAAATCCTGCGAAAACTGTAAACCCGCGTTTTCCAGACGCCTCATCTTCACACGACTGGTCGCGATGCCAATCCGGCGCGGATGACGTCGGTCCGAGCCGGACACGTTTGCCGTCATTCTCGACAATTCCCGGTCACAGGACGACCTCGTGCTCGACGACCGCGAAACGAAAGTGGAGACCCTGCAGTGGGTCCTCGCCGCGCTGCCGATACCGACGGTCCTAATTGACGCAACCGATGCAGTCCGGGCCGTCAACCATGCCTATGCGGTCTTGTGGAACGAGGCACCCGAGCCGCTGATCGGACGCAGCCTTTTCGACGTCCATGGAGGATGTCTCGATCTTCCGGCCATCAGACGCGGGTTGGTGGAGCTCGAAGCCCGCTGGGCCGAACCTCAGCAGATTCCGCTGGATATCAGCATTCCCCAGCAGGAGCGGCGTCACCTCTCGTGTCTGCTGCGTCCCATTGATGACCGTGATTTACCGGGCTGGCGTCTGCTGACGTTCGAACAGCGAACCGAAGTTCGCCGCCTGGAAGAATCCCTCGTACGCGCCGAAGCTCGCATTCAGACGCTGCTGGCTTCGGCGGTCGACGCCATCGTGATCATCAACCGCGGCGGAGCGATCAAAGCCTTCAATCCCGCCGCGGAACGCCTGTTCGGTTACTCCGCCGAAGAAGTGCTCGGCGAAAACGTGCGGATCCTCATGCCGCTGCCGTACAAGGACGAGCACGATTCCTATCTGCAGCGCTATCTGTCGACGGGTCAGAAACGCGTGATCGGAATCGGCCGCGAAGTCACGGGTCTGCGTCGCGACGGCACGACGTTTCCCATGGAGCTGTCGATCTCCGAAATCTTTGACGGCGAAGAACCGCTGTTTGTCGGAACCGTGCGCGACATCACGAAGTCCCGTCGTGCTGAGGAAGCTCTGCGGGACAGCGAGGCGCGCAGCCGGGCGATCCTCAGCACCGCGGTCGACGCAATTATCACCATCGACGAAGCCGGGGCGATCAAGTCACTCAACCCAGCAGCTCAGAAACTGTTCGGTTACAGCTATCACGAAATGATCGGCGAGAACGTCCGGATGCTGATGCCATCCCCGTTCCACGACGAGCACGACAAGTACCTCAGCAGCTATCTGCTGACCGGCGTCCGAAAAGTCATCGGGATCGGACGCGAGGTGGTCGGCCGTCGCAAAGACGGCACAACGTTTCCTCTGGAGCTTTCTGTCAGCGAGTTTCAGCAGGGGCGGCGGCGCTACTTCACGGGAATCGTTCGGGATGTGACCGATCGCAAACGCTACGAAAACCGCTTGCGAAGCTCGATCCGGGAAGCCGAAGACTCCCAGACGCTCCTGCGAATCCAGGCCAACGAACTGGCGCAGCAGGCCGAGCAGTTGCGACTCGCGCAGCAGGCGGCCGACGCCGCCAACGAGGCCAAGAGCGAGTTTCTCGCCAATATGAGCCACGAGATCCGGGCGCCGCTGACAGCCATCCTCGGTTTCGCCGAGCAGCTCGAAGATTCCGTACAGGACGTCCAGCAGGCGGCGGACGCTGCCACGATCCGCCGCAATGGCGAGCACCTGCTGGCGGTCATCAACGACATCCTCGACCTGTCGCGGATCGAAGCGGGAGAATTCCCCATCGAATCGCTGTCGACGTCGCCCTTTCAGATTGCCGACGACGTCGTCTCCCTCATGCGGGTGCGCGCCACCGCCAAAGGCCTGCTGCTGACGCTGAAATGCCTGGAACCGATTCCCGCAGAAATCACTACGGATCCGACGCGATTGCGACAGATCCTGATGAATCTCGTCAGCAACGCCATTAAATTCACCGACCGCGGCGGCGTCACGATCACGCTCGCGTTTTCGCCAAACTCCGCGGATTCGCGATTGATGTTTCAGATCACCGATACCGGAATCGGAATCCCCCTTCACCTCCAGCAGCGCCTGTTCAAGCCGTTTTCTCAGGCCGATTCTTCGGTCACGCGACGTTACGGCGGCAGCGGTCTCGGACTGGCGCTCAGTCGGCGGCTCACCGAGTTCCTGGGCGGCCGGATCAGCTTCGAGAGTCGCGAACACTTCGGCTCGAAGTTTCTCCTCGAACTCCCGGTGCAGCCGACAGAACTTCAAACGCTGGTCCTCCCTGAGGAAAGTCTCTATGCAGGTCCGTCGGGGACTCCGCCGGATGATCCGGCATCTGTTCCGCTGATCGCGCGAGTGCTGGTGGTCGAAGACGGTGCGGACAACCGCAAGTATCTCGGCGTGTGCCTGCTGCGCGCCGGGGCCGACGTCGAGTTTGCCGAGTCCGGAGCCGACGCCGTCCGCCTCTCGCTCGAAGCCCTGAAGGCAAGGCCGTTTGACGTGGTGCTAATGGACATGCAGATGCCCGACATCGACGGATACTCGGCAACCAGGACGCTGCGCGAGCGAGGCTATTCCCGGCCGATCATCGCCCTCACGGCCCATGCCATGTCCGGCGACCGCGAACGCTGCCTGGAGGCGGGCTGCAGCGACTACGCCACCAAGCCGATCAAGCAGCGTCAGCTCGTCGAACTCGTCCGTCGGGCTGTCGAGCGGACGTCTTCAATTCGGGATGTTCCCGCGGTCGCACCGGCGTCCGGGTTCGCTTGAGTTGCGTCGCGGGCTGACAACCGCAGCGCCAGCGTGTACAGTCTGGACCACTTCTGGAGCGCCTCCGCCTGCGAGCCCATCATGCCACGGCCTTTGACTCCCCTGTCGGTCCGGCAGCGTCTCCTGGTGCTGACCGCGGCGTTCCTGGGCTGGATGCTCGCCGGCTTCGAGATCGCCGTGTTTGTGCTGATCCACCGCCCGGCGATGGTCGACCTCCTCGCCGGAGGGCCGCCGGGGTCGACAACCGGCGCGACCGCTGCAGTCGACGAGCAGCTCGTCACGCAGTGGTTTGCCTGGTACCAGGCCGCCTTCCTGTTCGGGGCCGCCGCCGGGGGCTGGATCTTCGGCCTGCTCGGCGACCGCTTCGGGCGCCGGCAGTCGCTCGCCTGGAGCATTCTCTGCTATTCGCTCTTCACCGGCCTGTGTTATTTCGCCCGCAGCCCGGTGGAACTGCTCGTACTGCGGTTCCTGGCCTGTCACGGCATCGGCGGAGCCTGGCCCAACACTGTCGCCCTGGTGGCTGAAGCCTGGCCGGACGCCTCCCGCCCCTTCCTCGCCGGCCTGCTGGGGACCGCCGCCAACGTCGGCCAGGTTCTGATGGGCCTGCTCGGCGTCGGCTTTGCCGTCACTCCAACCTCCTGGCGCTGGGTGCTCCTCGTGGGGGCAATGCCGGCGGTCATCGGTCTTTGGTGTCTTCGCGGCATTCCCGAGTCCGTCCGCTGGCTCGCGCAGCGCGATCTGCCCCGCCCCGACACGCGCGGACCGCTCCACGAGTTGTTTCGTCCGCCGCTGCGCAGCCGGATCCTAATGGGCATCCTGCTGGGAGCCATTCCCGTCATCGGGACCGCTGCCAATGCCCAGTGGATCGTCCCCTGGACTGATCAGGTCGCCGCCGAAGCCCACGCGAAAGCCATAGCCGATGCCGCCGAAACGGCAACGCCGGCGCGCCCGAAACCCGACTCGAAAGCCAAAGCGTGGTCGCTGGTCTCGCGCTCCGGCGGCGCGATCTTCGGCAGTCTTCTCGGGGGCATTCTGGCGACCGCGCTCGGCCGACGGACGACCTACTTCCTGATCAGCCTCCTCTCGCTGGCCGCCAGCAGCGTCGTGTTCGGACTGCTCCATCCGGGGCATCCGTGGTTCTATCAGGCGACGTTCGTTTTCGGACTGGTGGGGGTGATCTACTTCGGCTGGCTCCCCCTCTATCTGCCGGAGCTCTTCCCCACGCGGGTCCGCGCCACCGGTACCGGGATTTCCTTCAACACCGGGCGCGCCATCGCCGCCTTCGTCGTCCTCGGCGCCGGCGTCCTCGCGCACACGTTCGGCGGCGACTACGCGAAGATCGGCTTCTGGACCGGTATGATTTACGCCGTGGGGATGCTCATCATTCTCTTCGCGCCGCGAACCGACGGCGCTGCACTGAAAGACTGACATGATGCCCCGCACGGTGGGACTGATCGGCGTCGGACTGGTCGGGACGGCTCTGGCCGAACGTTTCCTCGCCGCTGGCTGGCGTGTCGTCGGCTACGACACGGCGACGGACCGCCGCACGGCACTGCGTGAACTCCATGGCATCGCCGCCGGCAGTCTCGACGAAGTTGCATCTGCCGCGGAGACCATCGTCCTGAGTCTGCCCACCTCTCAAATTGCAGCGAGAGTCATTGAATCCCTGCAGACGTCGCTCGCCGGCAAGCTGGTGATTGATACAACGACCGGCGAACCGGGTGAGATGGCCGAGCTCGGCCATCGACTCGACGGTCACGGCGCCCGCTACCTGGATGCGACAATCGCCGGCTCCAGTGCCCAGGTCCGGACCGGCGAAGTGATCGTCATGGTCGGCGGCCCCGCCGACGCCTTTGCTGCCAGCCAGGAACTGTTCAAAACCTTTGCCGCCCGCAGCTTTCACCTCGGCCCGTGGGGAGCCGGGGCGCAGATGAAACTGGTCGTCAACCTCGTCATTGGCCTGAACCGAGCCGTGCTGGCGGAAAGTCTCGCCTTCGCCGAACGCCTTGGCGTCGATCCCCGGCAGGCGCTGGACGTCCTGCAGGCCAGCCCCGCCGCCTCCCGCGTCATGGAGACCAAGGGCCGCAAAATGCTGGAAGGAGACTTCAGCCTGCAGGCACGGCTCGCCCAGCATCTCAAAGACGTCCGGCTGATTCTCGCCGCGGGGCGGCAGTCCGGCGCGCGTCTCCCCCTCTCCACTCTCCACGAGCAGCTGCTGGCGGACCTCGATCGGGCCGGCTGCGGCGATCTCGACAACAGCGCGATCATTCAGGCCTTTCGAGCGGAGCCCCCCGCATGAAATACCGTCCGCTCGGTTCGACCGGCCTGCAGGTCTCGGAGATCTCCTTCGGCGCCGGCCCGGTCTCCGCCTTGATGACCGGTTCGGACCAGGACCGCCAGCGGGCGGTCGTCGCGCGGGCCGTCGAGCTGGGAATCAACTGGTTCGACACCGCCGCGGGCTATGGGAATGGGCAATCGGAAGCGAGCCTCGGTGCTGTGTTCGCCTCCCTGCCCCTCCTGCAACCGGTTCACGTCGCCACCAAGGTCCGCCTGCAGTTGGACCAGGAGACCGATCTTCGCCCGCTCGTCGTCGCCTCAGTCCGCGCCAGCCTGCAGCGCCTGCAGTTGCCGCGAATTGCGCTGCTCCAGCTCCATAACTCCATCACTCCCCGACGCGACGACGAACCGACATCTCTGACGCCCGAAGACGTCCTCGGGCCGCACGGCGTGCTGGCGGCCCTGCAGGATCTGCGGGCCGAGGGACTCGTCGAGCACTTCGGCCTGACCGGCATCGGCCATCCGCAGTCGCTCTGCGACGTCATGCAGTCGCGCCAGTTCGCCACCATCCAGGCGCCGTTCCACCTGCTCAATCCCAGCGCACTCGTGGACGTTCCTTCCGGATCGTGCCAGCCGGATTACCGCGGCTTCCTGCAGACGGCGCACCGGCTGGGCCTGGGGATTTTCGCCATCCGCGTGTTTGCCGCCGGCGCCCTGCTCGGCGCGCCCCCCTCGGCGCACACGAAGAAGACGCCGTTCTTCCCACTCGCACTTTATGAACGCGATCTGTCCCGCGCCGGTAAGCTGGCGGAGTCGTTCGGAGGCTTTTCCAGTCTGCAGGACGCCGCGCTGCGGTATGTCCTGACCCGGCCGGAGATCGCCTCGGCCATCGTCGGTTTCGGCGACCCGGCCCACGTCGACGCGGCCGCGCAGATCAGCCAGCACGGTCCGCTGACAGATGTCGAAGCATCAATCCTGCAACGTCTGCTGGAGAGGCAGTGACCCATTTATGGACGGTTCGATCGCCGCTTCACCCAGGCTTCCAGTCCGCCGTGCTGAAACTCCCGGGTATAGTCGGACAGGTCGGGCGTTCCGAGAAACCGCGACACTTCGTCGATGACGATCACATCCGGCAGTTCATCGGCGTCGAGTCGAGGGTGGCGAGCCAGATTTGCGCCGATTCTCGCTTCCGCATCAGCGCCCGCCTGAAACACTTCGCCCAACGGGCCAGCCGGCGCGTCGCCGGTCCCCAGCCGCAACTCGGCCCAGTAGCGAGTTGTCTGACGCGGCGCCTGATTCCGTTGCGGTTCCGGGACGTGCCCGTCGACGATCAGCCCCCGATGCAGCAGGTAGTACAGATAGCCATGCCGCGCCGAGAGCAGCCGCGATTTCGCCCAGCTCCACTGATCCCACACGTGACCGTCCAGCGTGAACTCCTCCCAGCGCTCGGGAGTCGCCCCGTACAGGGCGAGGACGCGAGCCGTTCGTTCCTCGATGTCGGCCTGCGTCCAGACGCCGTGATACGGAAATCCCTCAGGCAGCTGCAGGTCGGCCCGCGACCAGTACGCACACAGGTAATTCAGCTCATGACTGGCGGTCGCCAGCGTGTAGTCCCCCAGCGTCGCTTCCCGCCGCTGCAGCCAGTCCTTCAGTGCCTCTTCGTCCCGCGTCAGGAAAAACTCCCGAGCCGCGACGTTCCTCACGAAATGCTGTATCCGCAGCACGTGATAACCGAAGAGCACGCCGAGAAAAACCGCCCCCGCCAGCAACTCACGCATCGGCCAGGAATGAACGGTACTCAACCGGCCCCGCAGCAGCGAACGCGTTCCCTCTCCCAGCAGAACCAATAGCGCAAACAGCAGCATGAAGTCCCGTCGCCAGCCGAACTGCCAGCAGTGATAGCTGTCCATGCCCATCTGCGAAAATGCCGCCACCAGCAGCCCCCAGCCGACCACCGGGATCGCGGCGATCGCCACCACCCACAGCTTCCACGCCTCCGGCCTGGGCCAAGCCAGCTTCAGGACAAACTCTCGCGTCGCGCTTCGCGCTCGCCCGCGCACGACGGTGAAGGCCAGCGCCGCAATCACCGCCAGTGTCAGCAGCGACTGTTTCAGCGCATTCCGCGCTTCTTTCGTCCGCGACACCCCCAGGGGGCTATCCCGCCACTCCGGGCCGAACCCGGCCCGCGTGAATGCGTCTCCCGTAATCGCTCCGCTCGTCGCCCGATTGACGGCCAGACCCGCCGCCACGCAGGCCGTCAGGACGACAGCAATCAGGACCCAATGCGACATACCCTCCGGCAGCCGGTTCCGCCGGACGATCACGGCGATACCGAAGACCGCGACCACGAGGCACACATTCGCCGCCGATAACAGAAACGCCCACGAATCCGCGGCCGCCAGGACCGCCAGCATCCCGCCGACAAACAGCAGGCGCGGCCAAGGCTTCTCCTGGCGAAACAGCAGCGAAACCGCCGCCAGCAGCACCGACAGCCCTAGCGGACTCGTCCAGCCCAGCGTCGCCATCCTCAGGCCGCGATGGACCGGCCATTGACCGAACTCGCTCCGCCAGTTGAGCAGATACGTCACCGACTCCAGCAGCACGGTCAGCAGCACGGCGGACAGAATCGTCAGCGGCGAGACAGCCGTCGGCGTCCAGCGAACGGCCGCAAGATACAGCACGCTCCACGAAATCCCCAGAACCGCCACCATGAAAATCGCATACGGCAGCGGTCGCCCCTCCGTCTCCGCGGCCAGCCCCATCAGGGCGACCTGCAACGGCGCGGCGTAGTTCCGCCCTTCGTTCGCGGTATGGCACAGCGGGGAATCCGTCCAGCCGCGCTCGAAGACCCGCTTCGAGCGAACGACGTACAGGTGGAAGTCTTCCGAAAACACGTAGTATGGATTGAGATGCACCGCAAAGAACGTCGCTTGCTGTCCGTCGTTCACCCGTTCGCTCGCCGGGACCGCCCAGTGATCGATCAGCGCAAACTGCAGGAACGCCAGCGCAAACAGCCAGACCGCGCCCAGCCCGGCCCAGCCCAGAATTCGCCGGGTCCGGGGAGCAAAGTCTCGAACCTGCACGGCGTCTGCAGCCGTCGACGGATCGGGTAGAGGAGACTCGCGGCCGTTGGAATCAATCGATCGTTGCGAAGAAATCACTCAGTCACCCTGCCACAGATCAGGGCGCTTCGTGCAGACCGCGTCCACGGGATACGCCGCCAGTTCTCTGCGGTAGTCCGCGATCGTCGCCACATCCCGTCCCTGCAGCTCGGGCGAGACTGCACACAGCTTGAAGTGCGCCTTCAGCAGTTCATAGGTCCGGTCGTCCAGCGGTTGCCGGGTGAAACAATCCACCCACACCCAATCGACCTGCCCCGCCAGCGCCAGCGCCGACTCCACCGGTTCGTACTCCGAGAACCGGACCGCAATGCGATGTTCGCCCATTTTGACCAGCGAACGAATCATCGGGAACGAACAATCCAGGAAGAAATAGTTCGCGATTCCCGCCCCCCGCACGGCCTCCAGCACGCGGTGCTCGATCCGTTCGCTCTTGATGTTCAGGATCATCAGCCCGTGGCGGTAGTGCTTCAGGTATTCTTCGAAATCCTCCCCGTCGCCGAACGGATCGTGCTGCAGGATCAGCCGCTCGCCGCGATCCCGCAGGTCCAGTTCGACGCCGTACTCCACCGGCGTCTGCCGAAGCTGGGCGATCGTATTGATGCGGTGTGCGATGTACTGCATGGGTCTCAAAATCCCGTCCCCGAGTCCTGGTCCGCTGCCGCTACGCAGCCCGGCTCAATCGGTCGATTCCCGCGAAGTAGCGCCGCCAGCGATCGTAGTCCTCCAGATCCTGCGGGGTGCCCCAGCCGATGTACTTCTCGACCTCGAACACCTCGACCCGCCGGCCCGCCTGCACCAGCCGGTTCGGAATCGTATCGAGATAAAACTCGCGATTGACGGTGTCGCCCGTCGCCACGGAGGCGTCGATCAACTCCCGCAACTCCGCCGCGCTCCGGAACCAGAAGCATCCCGAAATCGCATGATCGCTCAGCGGCGTCGCCGACAGCGGAACCTTGCACGAGACGCGATTGACCACGCTCGACGTCCCCGCCACGTCGACCCAGCCGTGTGCCGTCGGCTTGACCAGCACGCGCTGATCGTTCCGGTAGGTCCAGATCAGACATGCCAGCGTTTCATCGTGGATCAGCTCGCCGAACCGACCGGCATCGTAGAGATGGGAATTGTCGCACGCCGCCACCAGCACGCTGTCGTGCGGATCGAGCTCCTCGCACGCCAGCCGCACCGTACACGCCTGCCCCCGCGTCAGTCCGGGCGTGACGACAACGCGGCCGCCCGGAAAGTGCCGCGAGATCACCGTGTCGATCCGATGGTCGCGCACATGGTCCGGATGCACCACAAACACGTACCGGTCTGCCCGCGGCAGTTCCTCGACGGCTCGCACGAACATTGGCACGCCATCGACAGGCACCAGCGGCTTCGGCAGGCGGTAGCCTGCGTCGACAAACCGCTGCCCCAGCCCCGCCATCGGTACGACGATCTGCATCAGAATCCTTCCCGTCAGCAATCCCGTCCGGTCCGACCGGACAACCGCAGCCTATTCCGCAGACGCCCCGTCCAGGAAGTCTGCAAAGAGCCGCTCCTCCACTCCCTCGTCCAGATCCAGAAATCGTCCGTATTCCCGGGTCTGAATCAAGGTCACCGGCGCCAGATGGGGGATCTGAATCCGGTGCCAGTCTCCGCGCGGCACTCCCAGAGCCTCTCCCACCAGCGCTCGCACGACCACGTTATGGGTGCATGCGACCGTGTTTCCTGCCGCCCGATCCCAGACATCGTTCGCAAATCCGTGGAGCCGCTCCACGACATCCGCCGTCGATTCTCCGCCGGGAAAAGGGGGATCTTCACCCCGTCTCCACGCAGTAAACAGCTCTCCGTGCTCCCGCCGCGCGTCGGCGATCGTTCGCCCTTCGCAGAGGCCGTAGTCGATTTCCACCAGCCGCGCATCGGCCTCCGCCGCCGGCAAGCTCCGTCGCCGGGCCAGCGCTTCGACCGACTGCCGGCAGCGCCGCAAGGGGGACGTATAGACGGCCGATACGGGCTGTTCCGCCAGGGCCAATGTCAGAAACGACAACGCCTCATCGGAAATCGGTGACACGTCCGGATCAGTCCGTCCCACGAACCTTCGCTGATCCCCCGTCCCGCCGTTCAACGCAGTCGCCGCATGCCGAAATACGACATGCCGTCGCGCAGTCTCCAGAAAAATGCCGCGAAACTGCACTTCAAAGTCTGCGACGAATCCGCGCAGCCGCTCGTCGAGACCCGCAATCGGCTGCGCAAAATCCTGCCGCTCTTTCCGATCCCGCAGCGCGCGGTACAGATCGGCATAGCCGTCCGCTTCCCGCGGAAATACGCCGAAAAACTGGTCGAGGAGTTCGGCGTCGCCCGGCGGCGCATTCTCCCGCCGCAGCAGTTTCAGCAGGTTCTGCATCAGAAACCGCTGCACGTGGTACGCATACTCGTAGCGGTCCCGCACCGTCATCGGCTGCTCGCGCAGCAGTTCCTCGCAGGCCGTCTCCGAACAGACCAGTTCCCGGTAAGAGACTACCCTGCGGTCGAAGTCCCGCAGATAGTCCTTCGGCCCCCGCCGGGCGCTCAGGAAATGCCGCGGCTGCAGCCCGAAGACCGGATACACCGACGCCAGCGATCGCTTCCGAATCGTCGTCGACCGCTGCCAGTCCAGACACGTGAACGGACTGCGGATCGCATGCAGCCGGTGCGTTTCCGGCGAATACAACATCAGATGCAGCACCGCGATGTCCGGCTCGTTGAATTTCCGCGGCCCCAGCGTCGAATTCACCCGGAGCGACAGCCCCGCGCGCTCCACGACCGGACGCAGTTCCTCCGCAAACCGTCGCTCCGTCTCCGCAAAACGGGGACCGTCCAGCCGGTCCACGACGGCGATCACATCGATATCGCTGACCGCTTCCAGCGTCGCCCGCGTCAGGAAACTCCCGGCAACCGTTGCCGACAGCACCCAGTCCGTGCGATCCGCCACGCGCCACAGGGCTGCCAGGATCTCTTCCTTGAGTTCGCCTCGATCCGACCCGGGAGCCAGCGCAATCGACTCCACCAGTTCGGGATGCTCGTCGATCAAGCGATAAACTTGCAGCCGCGGGCAGCGCACGGTCCCTGCCGGCGATTCCCGCAGCAGCGATTCCGCCACCTGAGGCCAGTCCGCGGCACGGACGGAAGCCACGGTCAGATGGGGCTTCCAGCCGGCTCCGACATAGGGGAAACCAAACTGACGGGCATTGCGCTGCTCGGACTCTGCCAGACAGCTCATCCGATCGCCGATCCGCCGTTCCGTCGCCGCGACATCGCGCAGTGGCGCCAGGGTCTCGACCAGCTCCTGCTGCAGGATCCTCAGCTGGTCGCAGTCCGCCTCGACGAACTTCAGCGTCAGCGTGTTATTGCCGGTCAGCGCGTCTCCAAGAAACGTCTGCCAGCCAGCCAGCGTCAGATCGGGCGAAGTCCAGTTCGCCGCCAAGGCTCGCGTCTGCTCAAGCACCATCTCGAGATCTGGAAATACGCCCACATACAGCGTCATGTGGGGGGGATGATCGAGATAGAGCTGCGGCCCGACCAGACTTTCTGTCTGCCGCTTGTAGCGCCAGATCCGCTCAATGGTCCCCGCATCAGGTTCCAGAGCCACAAACAACGGCAGAGCAGACTGATCTGACATGTACCGGACTTTAACAGACCATCCATCGGGGGCGGCGGCGCCGACGACAGTCTACGCCACCCGGCGTTCTGCGCCGATCAATCCCGCTTGATGCGATGGCCCGGTCCCCTTCAGCCGCGGAGCAGGTGCGACGGCCAGCTTCACCAGGTAGCGCAGCGCCCGCCCAATTGTCCGCCCCTTCGACCGCCACGAAGTCGCCCAGCTCGACACGCCATGCGGTCGCGGTGGAAACTCCACCGGAATCGACCGGAACCGCCAGCCATTGCACTTCGCCGCATACAGCACATACAAGTCGAGGCTCAGATCCCGCGGAGGCTGCTCCAGCGCCCCGAGCAGATCCCGGTGAAACAGCTTCGGCTGCGCATTGATCTCGTGCAGCGGCGTCCGCAGCAGAACCGTGGCGGCGCACTGCATCCCCCACGTAATAACCCGCTCGCTAAGCCCCCGCCCGTAACGCCGCCCCTTGACCAGCGTTCGCTCGGTAGCCGGCGATTCCTGATAAATCTTCCAGGCCCGGAACACGTCCGCCGGATCGGTCTGCAGGTCGGCATGCGACCAGGCCAGCACCTCCGCCCTCGCGGCCTGCAGCCCGGTCAGAATTCCATGTCCATATCCCTGATTGACGTCCACGCGGACGGATCGCGCAAACGGATGCTTCGCCAGCAAGCCAGGCAGCACTTCTTGCGTCCGGTCCGTCGAGCCGTTGTCGACGAGAATCAGCTCGAATGACACGTCGCCGCAGCACTCCGCGAATCGCTCGACCAGCGCGGCGAGCCCCGCGGACTCGTTATAGCAAGGCAGGACAATCGACAACTGCAGACGTGGTGACATGAAACTTCTCGCAGAATTGAAAACGACAGACGCCGATCGACCGTCAAGCCGCTTCGCCCCAGGGGAGGGGAGCCGAATCGTCGCCCGTATCGGCCGCGGAATCCACAATTCGCAAGGGCTGCGGTTGCGCCGCCATCTCCTGTCCGTACGTCGTATGGTAGCGGCCGTACCACTTGGCGGCCTCCTCCATCGGCAGCATCCGCGGCTGCCCGATCTGCCGCGCCAGATGCACCGTCTTGGCCACGTCTTCGGTCATCGCCGCCGCCTTCAGCGCCTCGCGCGGACTCGGTCCCCACGCAAAGACGCCGTGGTTGGCCAGCAGGATCGCCGGCGCCTGCGTCCGATGCCGCAGTACCGCCCGACCGATCGCATCGCCGCTGTTGTCTACATACGGCGTACAGGGAATCTCGCCGCCGAATTCATCCGCAATCGCCGTCAGGCACAGCGGTATCGGCTCGTGCAGAGCCGCAAACGCCGTCGCATAGTTGCTGTGCGTATGCACCACCCCGCGGATGCCGGGAATCTGCCGATACAGATACAGGTGGTGCGGCAGATCAACGCTCGGTCGCAGCTCGCCCGACACGATCCGCCCGGTCGAGACTTCCACCTCGACCAGCATCTCCGGCGTCAGGCGATCGTAGTCCACCCCGGACGGCTTGATCACCAGCCGGTCCAGCGCGGGTTCATAACCGCTGACGTTCCCCGAATGAATCGCCACCAGTCCCAGGACCGGCAGCATTCGATTGGCGTGGCAGACGTCTTCGCGAAGTCGGGTCAGAATCATATTTTCGGAATCTCTCATCGAGCCAGAGTTGTCAGGCGGCGCGCCTGTCTCCCGTCGAAGGAATTGGCGACCAGCGCAACATTTCTGCGCTGCGCTTCGGCACGGACGACGCCAGCACGCCCGACGCGGACACCAGGTACTCCCCCGGAATCCGCGCTGCGTTCTCCACGTTTACCCCGCCGTCAAACATTAACTTGAAGTGGTGCTCGCTGCTCAACCGGCTGAAAACCTTCGCAGCCTCCAGCGAACTCTCGCTGAGAGCCTGACCCGAGACTCCCAGCCTCGCAATCCCCATCACCATCACGAAATCGACCTGCGACAGATACCGCCGCATCCGTTCCACCGGAAAACCCTGCTGCCACACGATCCCCACCCGCTTGCCGCGCCGACGACATTCCGCCATTAGCGACGTCAGATCGTCGCGAGAATCGCAAGGCAACAGATACCAGTCCACCTGCTTCCACGTCCGTTCGACCCAGGACCGCGGCCGACGCGACATGACGTGCAGACACACCGGCAATGCAGGCCAGCACCGCCGGACGTCCTCCAGCCGCCCCAGCTCCACTGCAGCGGCCGACGGATTCACGGTCGCATCGACCAGATCGACGTGGACATGATCGAGATGGTTCCCGACTTTCTGCCAGATTCCGGCGACGTCCTCATCCCCGGTCGCATAAACGGCAACCCCAAGCTGCCGGCTTCTCTCAGGAATTCTCAGCCCACCTGCCGCACAGATCACGCCGGGAAGACTCAACGCCAGCATCACCCGCCAGCCGGCATATCCCAGGGGAGACGCAACGCCGCCCCCCGCCAGCATGACGGCAATGCCGCACGCTGCGGCCGAAACAGCCACCAGCCAGGCCACCAGCCACAATCTGACATGCAGCGGCGAATGTCGCTCCACCACTCCCAGACAGGCCAGGCCCGCCGGCAGCGAGGCTCCGAGCGACAGCGCGGACACCCATCCGAGCCGCACGGGAACCGGAACCCACCAGAGCAGCAACACCTCAAACAGCACGACGGCCATCAGACCGCCGACAAACGCCAGCTTCGAACGAGAACGACAGATGCCGCCCACTCGCCGACGCAACGCAGACAGCCCCGGCGCCCGACCGAGTCGCGCGAGCAGGCCCGGCGTCAGCTCGGCAGGGTCCGTGCAGCCGTCGCCCGACAATTCCGGGATACAACCGTCCGAACCACCGGCCATCGAATAGGAAACCATTGCCGCCACTTTCCGCCCCGCTCGTCCGCACCGATCCATTCGACCAGTGAGATGACCTGAAGTTGGCCCGCGGCGAGTGTTTATCGGAATCGTCAAATTGCTTCAAGACGGATTCTCGGCGTTTCACATGCCGAAATCCTTGGCACGTCACAACGTTACAACCCGTACTCACCGTCCGCAGTTCTCCGCCCGCGAAATCCCTGTGAAAATCTCTCTTTGCACGTTCGCGCTCGACTGCTACGGTTCGCCCGCGCGGCGTCTCCTCGCCAGGCCCGACGACTCCCGTCTACCCAGCAATTTCCGGCACGGCGTCACCGGCGACCTCAACAGGCCTGCACGACTCGTCACTCATTCCACTTCGCACCACAATCCGGAGTCGCCCGCATGAATCAACCGGAACGATCCCTCTGGACGAAGCGTGCGTGGCGTCGCGCGGGACTGGCCGCAGTAGGAATATTCGCCCTCGCAACACTGGCGCTGACTGCGTTGCCATCGCGGATACCTCAGCCATTGCGGATTGCTCCGCCGGCGCCTTCCGCCAAATCCGTTCGCCCCACGCAGATCCAACTCCCAGAGACTCCCGGACACTTCCTGCCATTCGTCTGCGAACCGGCGTTTGGCGAACTCAAGTTCTGGGACCCGCTCTTCGTGGCGCCGCTGGGGGAAGACCGCACCACGCTCCTCGTCGTCGAGCGGTCCGGGACCGTCCAGGCCATCCGCAGAAATGACCACGGCGACTACTCCCGCTCAGCCTTTCTGAATCTCGAACCTCAGACTGTGCTGACCGCGTTTCGAGCCGGCGAAGGTCTCCTCGGACTGGCCCTCCATCCCGAGTTCTCCCGCCAGACTTCGCCGCATCGCGGCGAAGTCTTCGCGTTTTATGTCGGACGCAGCGAACAAGGGCTCGCCTGCCGCCTCTCCCGCTTCCGCACGTTCCCCGGCCAGCTCGATCGAGTTGACCCGGCCACCGAAGAAATCCTCATTGACCAGCTCGATCATCACCAGGCCCACAACGCCGGCAGCCTCGCCTTCGGACCCGACGGTTTTCTCTATGTGGCCGTCGGCGACGACGCCACGGACGGCCCGAAGTCCCACGCCCAGCAGATTGGCCGCGACCTGTTCTCGGGCGTCCTCAGAATCGACGTCGATCGCCGCGGCGGAACAATCAGCCATGCACCGCCCCGCCAGCCGGCGACCGGCAAGACCGCCGGATACATGATCCCATCCGATAACCCCTTTGTCGGGGAGCCCGACGCCCTCGAAGAGTTCTACGCCATCGGCCTTCGCAATCCGTGGCGCATGTCGTTCGACCGAAAATCCGGGAAACTCTACGTCTCCGACCCTGGCGATAAGTCTCGCGAAGAAATCAATCTCGTCGTGAAAGGGAGCAACTGCGGCTGGGGCGACTTCGAAGGCACGCTCGAAAATCATACTGCCGCCGACTCCGCCCCCCGCCGTGGCATCCCCACGCCCCCCCTCTTCGAATACACGCGCGACTTCGCCCATCGTTGCGTCATCGGTGGCTACGTCTATCGCGGCCCCAGCTTCCCCGAATTGCAGGGGCAATACGTCTATGCCGATCAAAGCGGTCGCATCTACGCTCTGGAGCTCCTCGACGAAGGAACTCGCGCCGGCGAGAACCGCCTGATCGCCATGCTCCCCGAACCCGGGATCGGCATCTCCTCCCTGGGCGAAGACGTCGACGGCGAGCTTCATTTCTGCCTGATCGGAAAACTCGCCTCGGAAACCGGCAGCGTTTACCGCCTGCGAAAAACGACACCGGCCGAACGCGACGCCATGCCCCCGACGCTGGCCGACACCGGACTCTTTCTCGACGAGTCGGCCTCGACTCCCCATCCCCGCCTGACTCCTTTCGAAGTCAACACTCCCCTCTGGTCGGATGGCGCCGACAAACGGCGCTGGATCGCTCCCCCGCCCGAGCAACAGGTCACGCTCACGGAGGACGGGCAACTCGACATTCCCGCCGGCGCCGTCTTCGTCAAACACTTCGCCCTGGCGACCGACAAGCGGCGCCCGGAACAACTGAGACCGCTCGAAACCCGCGTCTTGATCTGCAGCCCGGGCGGCGACGTCTTCGGCGCCTCGTACCGCTGGTCGGCGGACGGCCACGAGACGCGCATCGTCAATTTCAACGAGGAAGAAGTCATCGAATGCCTCGACAGCCAGGGGCGCCCCTGCGCAGCAGACCTGGATGTATCCGGGACGCTTTGAATGCCTGCTCTGCCACAACGAGGCCTCCGGCCACATCCTCGGCTTCTCCCTGAAACAGCTCGACCGGGACGTTCCCTGTCCCGGTGGCGAATCGCTGCATCAGTTCGAGGTCCTGTCGCAGTACGGAGTCTTTTCCCCGGCCGACGCCGCGCTCGCCCGGTCGGCGCCCCGGCAACCGCTGGCCCCGCTGCACGACGCGACGGCGTCGCTGGAGGACCGCGTCCGCTCGTACCTGCATGTAAACTGCTCGGCGTGCCACAACCCCGAGCGGCAGTTTGCCGCCTTCGACGCTCGATTTCTGCACCCCATTCCGTACACAGGCATCGTGAATGGCCCCGCCTATCACGCCGGCCCTCCCGGCCCCGAGTCACGAATCATTCGACCGGGCGACCTGGAACACTCCATGATCTACCTCAGGATGTCGTCCTCCGTTCCCGAAAGCCGTATGCCCCCACTCGGCTCGACCGTTGTCGATGCCCAGGCCGCCGCGGTGATCGCCGAGTGGATCCGGTCCCTCCCGCCGGATCGGACAGCGGCCCCTCCGGTCACTGGCTTCGAGGAAGTCCGCGACAACTTCCGCAGGTAACAAGGCGACGAGACACTCCCGGCGGGCGCCCACAATGTCTGCGGACCAACGGACTCCATTGCCCCCTCGCTGGTCGTGGTCCTCCATCGACGCCGGGATCGTCGCCCTGCTGATCGCACTGTCGATCGCCATGTTTCTCAACCGCGGTCCGACGGCGTACGACTGGCCCGCCATCGATATGGCCGCGTTCTACGAACGCCAGGCCGACTCCGCGTTTCTCCCGCACGACGACTTCACGAATGCCGCGTCTCAGCCGAATCCGCGACTCATTTTCGGCAACCTCGTCCTCGGCCTCATCGAGCTGTTTCGAACCGACTGGTACGCGATTTACTTCGCGCTGAAGGTGCTGCTGGTCGTCGCGTTCCCACCCCTCTGGTATCTGACCCTCCTCGCCGCCGCCCGGGAACACCTTACCGACGACCGACGGCAAAGCCTTGCGCGCGTGCTCGCCGGTCTCGCCGTCGCCCTGATCATGAACCGCAACTTCGCCGCATGGTTCTCCATCGCCTGGTGGACTCCGTACCCCCTCTTTGTCGGCCCACACCCTTTCTCGCTCCTCCTCGGTCTGCTGGCGATCGTCATCGACTCCCGGCTCTCCGGCTGGCGCGCCGCCGCCACCCTCCCCCTCTGGATCTCCGCCACCCTGATCCATCCGGCGATCGGCCTGATCGTCTGGTGCTTCGCCACACTGACCACCGTCCGCCGAGCCGACGTGACTATGCATGCCATTCGAGGACTTCTGGGAGTTCTCCTCCCGGCCTTGGCCGTCGCCCGGTGGTATCGGCCCGCATCCCCCCTGTCGGCTGCGGAATTCACCGACGTCTATCTCCGGATGAGCCATCCGTTCCACTACGACCTCGCTCAGCTCGGCAGCCATACGAAGTACCCATGGTGGGTCAGCCTGCTCCTGCTCCTCGGGCTGATAGCCGCCGCCGGAATCGTCGCCTGGCGCATCCGCCGGCCAGGACTCGCGGCGTTGGCGGGCCTCGACATCCTGGCCTGCACCGGCGCTCTGGCGCTGCAGTACGTCGGCGCCGAGGTCTGGCCCTCGAAGCAAATCGTCCAGCTTGGCCCGACCCGCTTCTGCTCGGTCGGCTTCTATCTGCTGGCGGTTCTCGTCCTCTCGGTCGCTCTTGAACTCAAGCCTCCCGTCCAACCGCTGCCAGCACGCCTCCGGCGTTTCTTCAACGCACTCCAGCAACTTTTCACCCCTGCACGAACGACGGTCGCCGCTCTTGTCGCGGCCGTCGCGCTCTTTGCAATCTGCAGAGACGATCTGCAGTCGATCCGGGATCGCTCGGCGGCCTTCTACGACTGGGTCGACGCCTCAGCGTCCCCCGACGCCGTCTTCCACCTCCCCTACACGAACAAGCTGCATCAGGATCTCCCCGTCCTCGGTCGACGGGCGGTCCTCGCCTCCGAGGCCTTTCCGTTCCGCGAAGACGCCTTCCGCGAGTACGCCCGTCGGCTGGAAATCGGCTACGGCAGCCTGACCCGGCTCCGGGACTTTCCCGGGCGAACCATTCTCGATCGTCGCAACAACTTCTACTGCTCGCTGACCCCGGCGGACTTCGTCCGCATCGCCGATCTGTTTCGCCTGGACTACGTGATCATCGATCAGTCGCACCGAACCGCGTTTCATGGCCGGCGGCCCTCCTTCGAGGACGAACGGATTGCGGTTTTCTCGCTCGACAGCCTCCGCAATCCGCCAATCTCTCGTTGACCTCGATGCGGAACATCGCTTACAAGTCCCGACTCCCTGTTCTCCAATTCAAGATTTCCCTTCTGTGAGGCCGGTTCCGTGGCTCGGGCCGCTGCTCGATCCCGAAGTCTGTCGAGACCGTGGGTATGGCTGATCCTCCTGGGATCAGCAGTGCTCGGCGGATGCAGTCTGTTTCCCGGTCTCGACCGCGAACAGATCTCCGCCAACCGACCTCTGCTGCCACAAATGCAGCCCGGCAACGGCACGATTCAGCTCGAACTGATCTTCGTCGAACGCTCCCCCGAAGACCCTCTCCTCGGTCCCGCCCTGTGGCGCGAAGTCGACCAGATCGGCGCACTGCCCGCGAAAACCCGCAGCACTCTGCAGCACAACGGCTTCCGGATCGGCCACGTCAGCTCGAACCCCCCGGAAGCCCTCCAGACGCTGCTCGGCATGGTCTCCGAAATCACCGATGCCGACGCCGACAGCCAGAACCTCCTGAAAGGTCGCCGGCTGGTCGTCCAGTCCGGCAAAGAAACCGAAGTCCAGACCAGCCCACCCCTCGAATCCTGCACGATCAAACTCCCCGAGGACGAAGAAACCGAGCGGACGTTCGCCAACGCCCGCTGCGTCTTCAGCGTCCGCGCCATCCGACTCCAGGATGGCTGGGTTCGCGTCGACTTCCTCCCCGAAGTCCATCACGGCGAATCGGTCCTCCGCCGCCAGGCCGCCGAAACCGGCTGGATCCTCAAGGGCGGACAACAGGTCTTTCCCCGTGAGGCCCAGAAGTTCTCCATTACGCTCGGCGTCGGCGAGTTCGCCGTGATCACTGCCGAAGACGGCCTCGACGGCTCGCTCGGCGACAACTTCTTCCGAACCCGCGACGGCGACATCAAACGACAGCGACTGCTCGTCGTCCGCCTCGCCGACATGGGCCGGGCCGACCCCATCTATCAGCCCAAATCCGGCTCCCGCCCCTCCCGGATCAAACACAACCCCGTCCAGCTCACCCCGCAGTAATCTCCCGCAAACTGGCATGGCGCGGCATCACGCCCGCATCGATAGCGCCATCCTTCACGACCCCGTCCCGCCAAGCGACTTTGTTGGCGAAGGACCATCTGAAGGACCGCGACGACGTGCTGCCGTGAGGGAGAGTCAAGTGCCCAGTGACGAGAGCCAGGCGAACGAGAGTCGGTGCTGATTCCAGATCGCCGAAATCACTTGGTCGGCTCCGTCCGCAGTCTCACAATGTCAGACCCGACAGAGGCGCCAGAGTCATAGCCCCGAGCCGTAAGGCCGGGGTGACGTTTTCACCCGGAATCCCAGGATCTTGACTAGCCCCAGAGGGGCGAAAGAACCTCGCCTGCCCGCAACCCGCAAGATAACCTGTGACTTTGCAGGCGGTCTTGATCCAGCACTTGCTCAAGCGGCAATTCCGTGCCCGACATAACCGATACTCGGCGGCGAAACTATTCCCTGATGTGCGCGATCTGGAGCGCCGTCGGAAGCGTGGGACTTCACGTCTCCGTACTCACTGCGAATCCGCTCGCTCAGAATCTGCACAACCTGGAATTCCTTGTTGGTCCTCTTCCCTTAGTTGGCTGGGTAATCGGGACCGGACTGGTCGCCGCGTTGGCCGGATGCTTTGTTGGTTGGAGACTTGGCCAGCGAGTTGCAGAAACGGTGTGGGCGCTCTTGTTTCTCGCAATGCTTCCATTGATTGTGCTGGCCGTGTGCTGCGTTTTGAGAGTCCATGAGGGCCAACCGATTCGCGTCGACGACATGATCCTATTCATTCTGGTCCCTGCCGCCGGGATCGGCCTCCCATTTGCCATGCGTGCAAAGGGAATCATCTGATGATGTCGCTCGCTGACTGTCTCAAGTATTGATTGACCGTTCTGTTTCGCATCCTGCGAAATTCTCAATGATCTCCCTGCTGAGCAACTCCCATGCCCCCATCTCGCACTCTGATGACGGTGTTGCTGACACTGCAATTCACCGTTCCAACTTTCGCCCAACCCCCCGCCCCTCTCGTCACCGAAGGCTTCGACGACGCGAAGCTGCTGAGTCGCGGCTGGTACGACGGCCAGAAGTTCGACATCGACCGCACCGGCATGCACCGCGGCGACGGCTGCCTGAGGCATCACTGGAAAACGGGCGGCACAACGCCCGACAATTCTTCGGGCGTCCGCCGGCTCTTCGAACCGACCGAAACCGTCTACCTCCGCTGTCACCTCAGACTCTCCAAAGACTGGGGCTGGACCGGGCGCAATTATCACCCTCACCTGATGCACTTCATGACCACCGAAAACGGCAAATGGCACGGCCCGGCGGCCAGCCACCTGACCGTCTACATCGAGCCCTGCAACGGCAAACTGCGGCTGGCGGCGCAGGACATTCAGAACAACGACGCCCCGCACGGCCTCACCCAGGGTCCGCTCCGCGGCGGCTACAACGGAACGATGTTCGACAGCCAGGAAGAGCTGTTCGTCGACGACCAGTGGCACCAGATTGAAGCCCAGTTCACGCTGAACTCGCTCGATCTGAAAAGCGACAAACCGAATCCCGACGGCATCGTCCGCGGCTGGTTCGACGGCAAACTCGTCATCGACCGGACCGACGTCGTCCTCCGCTCGACCGACTTTCCGAAGATGAAGTTCAACCAGCTCCTGCTGACCCCCTACTTCGGCTCCGGCCTCCTGCCGCACGAGCAGACGCTGTGGATCGATGAGCTGACCGTGGGAACCGCCCGGCCCGAATAGCCAATCTCTGAAATGAGCGGGACGCCATCGACCGGCCGCTGCTTCTTCATGGCGTTGCTATTCGAACTTGTAAGGAGCCGCGGCATCGTACTCGACACGTTCGGTCGGCGAGAGCCGCGATCTCAGAAGCCTCGTCGAGTATCCTCCGACCAGCTTCCCGTCATCCACGAACATCCAGTCCGTGATGTCGGCAGGGTTGAACTGGACTCGCTGCTTGAACGTCAACGACGGCAGGCAAGGTTCATTCGCCACAGTACCTGCGGACGGTATACGGCTCAGGTCAAGATCGGCCAGCCAGATGTGCTCGAATTTCCCGTCGTGCTCGAAACGGACTTTCAGCAAGAAACGCTGCGTCGGCTTCGGTTTCGCAAACGCATTCAGAAACACCGACATGGTCGTCCGGGCGAGGTGAACGGCTTCATTCATCTCGTCGTCGTGCTCGTCAATACCTACCGTTGGATCATGCATAGGAACGTGCCCTGTACTCGATCTGGCCATGAACATTGCGAACGGCTCGCCAGGACTTTCTATCAAGGCCGTCGCCAGGCGGACCAGTCAGGATCGCGGTGAAGTCTCGCCCGATGGATCCAACCCGGCGCACGGCCCCGCCGGCCGCCCCAGATCGCCGCGGAGTCCCTTTGCGTAGAGCTGCACCTGGCTTGGCTGCAACGCCTTCTCGACATCGTAGAAGAACCCCGCAGTCGTCTCGGTTTCCCGCTCCACCTTCCAGACCCCAGTATTCGTGACGTAGTCCGGCTTCTCCTTGAATGGAGTCACAAACCCCGGGCAATACCACTGAATCCGATTGTTTGGCTGGGCCGCAAAGTTGCCATTGTCGAGTGCGATGACATGCGCGCACTTGTGCCCGCCGTCCCCGGCCTCCTCGGCGTCGGAGTGACCGTGCCAGTCGAGCGTAAACATGTACTGGCCCCCCTCCCAGGACCGGTCCCGCATCTGCACGCGCACCCGGCAATCGGACAGCCGCTCGAAAACCGTGCAGGAGATTTCGTAGCTGAAGCAGTCCCAGAACTGCAGCCAGTCCAGCGGTTGCAGCGGCGCCGTCGGCTTGTGACACAGCGCATGGATCGGCAGCCGCCAGATCACCGCGCCATCCTCGGTCAGCACGTGAAAACCAAGCGCCCGGCTGTGCACGGAAGCCGCTCCAAAGACGCACACCTTCACGAATTCGCCGTGGTGCGCCGTTCCGTCGTAAAGAAATTCCTTCCGCAGCAGACAATAGAACCGGTCAATGTTGACGTTCAACGTGGCCAATGCGAGGGTTCTCCGCGACAGACACGGGGAGCTGACAGGACCAGCCGCGGAGAATTCCGCGCGATGATCCAGCCTACCGATTTCCCCGCACGCGTCCAGAGTTCTCGCAGTCCCGCGAATACTGCACACTCCCACTTTGAATAGCAGGGCGAGACAAAAGAAGAAGCCTCTCCATCGAGAGGCTTCTGAAACGCAGTCGCCGCAGCATCCCTGCGACTACCGCAGCGTCGTCAGATCATCGATCGCAACTTCGTGCAGAATCCCCGTCGCCTCATCGATCAGCCTGAGGGTCTTGTCGTCGCTGAAGCAGACCGATTCGATCTGCTCGCCCTGATACGGCGCCCAGCGGACGCGGCCGGCAAAGAACGAATCGTCGACGGAATCCCGCTCGAACAGCCAGATCGTCTTGTAGGTGATCACCACGAGACGCTTGCCGTCCGGAGTGGCGTCCGCGCCGGTCACCTGCCCGCGCAGGTCGAGCGTCTGCAGTTTGGTGAGGGTATTAACCTGCTCTGGCCGGGGATTGTCGAGACGATAGAGCGTCGTGAGTGTATCGCTGCGGTTCTTGCTGAAGAGGTGAATCGTGTCGCCGACGGTGAAGACTCCTTCGCAGTCGAAATTGAAGTTCGTCCTGGGCGCCGGAAAGGTTTCCTGGTCGGGATAGCGGACGAAGTAGCGGGTCAGGTAGGCGGCCCGCGAGGCGAGGGGGGCGGGTTCGGGAATCAGATAGAAGACCAGATCCTGGCGGTCGTTTCCGTTGTTCCCCAGATCGCTGACGATGAGCTGCCCGGAGGCGTTCAGCGTAATGTCTTCCCAGTCGATATTGATTCCGCCGCCGATCAGCACCCCCTGCTTTTCGGAGGCGCGGGCGCTCTTGTAGTTTTCGCCGTCGCCGCGGATCGGATAGACGCGGGGTTCGTCGCCGGAGTCGTTGTGCAGCCAGAACAGATCCGGAAACCGCCGGCTCTTCACGATCCCCGAGTTCTCGAATCCCGGAAACGAACCATGCGGAGCTTTGCTCCCGCCCTTCCCCTCCGCCGTCCCGAACTCGGCCCCGGACAGGAGTTTGATCTTCTTCAGGGCGACCGGCGGCCGCTCGGGAAGTTCGTCGACGAAGCGCAACACCCCTCCCGCCGGCTCGGCGGCGTATAGCGCCGACGGAGCCAGAGCACCGACTCCGTCAACCGCCAGAATCGAGCAGCACCAGACCGCAAATACCGAGGAACGGACGCCAGCCATCGCAGATCTCCCAAGAACCGAAACGACTCCAACACCCGGGGAATCAGGCTATGGCTCGAATGAGAGGAATCGCACTCGCGCAGCATGAATTCTCAGTGAAGAACATCCGCGTTCAAGTCGCGGCTTCGCCGCAAGAGGCCGCAGTTGGACTCTTACCCACTCGCGAATCGCCGATCGCCAGAGCCACGGACTGCTCCTCATTCTCCGGCTCTCGTCTCCTCTGACCTTCCGCCTCTGAACGTACGACGGACGTCCTCGTCCGTCGGCCTCTTCACCTGCGAAACGACGGACGAGGACGTCCATCGTACGGGGCCGTTCCGCACCGGTCTTCTCTGCGATCTCCTCCGGCCTCTGCGTCTCCGCGAGAAATCTTCCGCATTTTTCGAATTTCCCCGAAAACTGCTCTTGCGTGACAGACGAACCAGTGTCAGCGTGTCCTCTCGTCGGGTGCGAGGCGAGTTGGATCCACGGCGCGGACGGCCGCGCTGCTCGAGCGCACAATCCCGGCTGCGGGCCTGATCAGGGCCCAGGGGGGACTTCTCGAAAGGGAGGTCCCGGGGCGCACTTTGTGCGCGCATTCCTCGGCGTCGAGTCTTCCCGTTGCGTCCCCGCGCAAGGTCAGACCTGATCCAGTGCCAGCCGAAAGACGGGGCGGGAGCGGTTGATTCAGGACCGTTCCCGCTCTGTCCTGGCCGGCCAACTTGAGTCACTTCGAAGAGCGAACTCCCCGAGTCCCGCCCGGCGCCCCCGTGCGCGCCTTCATCCTCTTCCATTTTGCGATTTGCATTTTGCGTTTTTCAATTTGCAATGCCTTTCGCTCCCCCGCGATCAAACCTCCAAGTCCCGCGAAGGCGCAGTCATTCCCTCACGCACATCGGCAGGCGGGAGCCTGCCCTACGCCGGAGCCATCGATCGCCCTACCGGGGCTCAGGAACGCACCGCTCACCATCTCTCCGGAGATCCGCGATCCGCCCTCTTCCCCGGCTTTCCGCTCTCAGCTTTCCGCCTTCCGCTCCTATCACACCTCCACAATCTCCCTCTTCGTACTCTCCACAAACGCCAGCACTTCGGCGGCCTCTCTGGCGGGAAGGGCAAACTTCGTCAGCGTCGCCCGCAAGTGCCCCAGAAACGCCGCCCAATCCGCCTCCGAAATCCGCATGCCCCGATGAGTCGTCGTCATATCCCGGCCGGTGTAATACAGCGGTCCCCCGGCCGCGTGACAGAAGAAGTCGATCAGAAGCTGCTTCTCGCGCTGCAGGCCGTCTTCGCCCCGATGCGCCCAGAACCGCCCCAGCAGCGGATCGGCCATCAGCCGGGGCAGCAGGTCGCTGTTGACCGCCACAATCGCGTCGTAGCCGCCCAGTCGCGTGTAGAGGCTTGCAGTCGCGTCGCTCATGCTGGCTGAACTCCGAATTGAATCTTGAACGGGAAGGAAAGAAGATCCAGAACTGGTGGCACGTCCCTGAGGCTCTGCGAAGGGCGTGGTCTTCATGTCGTCGACTTGGCGAACAGGCTACAGCCGGACTTGTGAGGAATGCCAGTCGAATCATGAGGGCGCAACTCGGCAGGCGGGAGCCTGCCCTACGCCGGAGCAACCTCCACGGCCGGCACGCGCGACCAGTGCCGGGCCAGCAGCGTCGCCGTCAGCACGCACCCGAACGTGTAGGCGGCCGTCGGAATCGCCGCCGCGGGATAGTCTGGAAAGAGGTGCAGGACGAGGGTTGTTCCGAGGCCGCAGTTCTGCATGCCGACTTCGATCGCCAGCGTCCGCCGCATCGGAACGTCGGACCGCATCGCTGCGCCGGCCCAGTAGCCGCCGACGTAACCCAGCATGTTAATCAGCAGCAGCGCCACCAGAACGTCGGCCCGCACGCTCCCCAGCCGGTCGCGATTGAGACCGACCACCGTGGCAATCACCCACAGAATCATCAGATTGGCCAGGCTCGGAGCCCACCGATCCGCGAGTCGCCGCAACACGGTCGAAGCCCGGCACAGCCCCAGGCCCAGCAGCACCGGCAGCACGACCTGCAGGACGAGCATGACGCCGGTCTGAACCATATCGACCTTGTGCGTGGCGCCCAGCGTCAGCCACAGCAGCAGCGGCACGACCACCGGCGACAGAAACGTCGAACTGGTCGTGAGGGCCACGGAATAGCTGAGGTTTCCGCCCGCCGAAAGGGTGATCACGTTCGAAGCCATGGCGCCGGGAACGCAGCCGACCATCACCACGCCGATCAGCAGGTCCGGAGGAAACTGAAACGCATGACCGATCAGATACGCGGCCAGCGGCATCACCGTGTACTGCGTCACGGTCCCCAGGACGACGGCGGGCCACCGGCGGCCGATGGCCGCAACATCCGACC
Source organism: uncultured Planctomycetaceae bacterium (assembly GCA_942493135.1). Classification (GTDB taxonomy): domain Bacteria; phylum Planctomycetota; class Planctomycetia; order Planctomycetales; family Planctomycetaceae; genus Planctellipticum. The sequence goes on from OW818684.1 coordinate 204,472, forward strand.
ACTTGAGCAGGCAGCCGACAAAGAACATGACCAGGGCGATCGCCAGGTTCAGATACGGCTTGCTCCCCACCCAGGGATCAAAGCCCCCAACCACGATCCGGGGCCAGGCGAAGGCGACGCAGGACGAGCCGATCAGCCACCAGAGCAGATTGCGTTCGAGCATCGGGCTACGGACTTTCGTAAGGGGAGGACTCGCCGGGCTGGAATTGGACTCGAACCGGCATGGAAAGTCGATTCCAGAGCAGGGGCAAATTGCCGCGGAACCTCCTATAATCCGCAACGGAACCGAGGAAACCACAAATCGCACGAATGAACACGAACTCGATGCAGAAAGAAAGATAGGGAACCACGGAGGACACGGAATCCACGGAGAAAGACAGAGGCCGAGACGGCAAGCAGAGCTGAGAGTGGGGCGGACGGATCTCTGACAGTTTCTCCGACAACAGTGAAGCTCAAGGCTGCCGGCCAGACCCTGACAGTTCATCTTTTCCGTGTTCTCCGTGCCTTCCGTGGTTCAATTCTTCCGCATTTCTTCGTGTCCATTCGTGCGATTCGTGGTTCACTTCCTTCCGCTCTGAGCATCGGGCACGTCGGGATCGCGAAAGATATGGCCTACGAACTGCTGGGAGATTTTCTGGCTGAGCTGCAGGACGCCGGGGAGCTGGTGCGGATCCCCGTACCGGTCGACTCCGCCCTGGAACTGGCCGAAATCACCGATCGGATCTGCAAAATCCCCGGCGGAGGCCCCGCCCTCTTCTTCGAAAACGTCCGCGGCAGCACGATCCCCGTCGTCGCCAATCTGCTCGGCAGCCGCCAGCGGCTCTGCCGGGCGCTCGGCGTCAAGTCGCTCGACGAACTCTCCCAGCGGATGCTGGCCTTCCTGCAGCCGGAACTCCCCGACGGCTGGCTGGGCACCTTGAAACGAGTGCCCGAACTGGCCCAGCGATCCATGTTGCCGCCGCGAACCGTCAAAACTGGCCTCTGTCAGCAGGTGGTCAAACTCGGCCGCGACGTGAATCTCTGGGATTTCCCGGTCCCGCGCTGCTGGCCCGACGAAATCAACCCGCTGATCACCCAGGGCCAGATCTACACCCGCGATCCCGAAGGCCAGTCCCGCGGCGTGGGAGCCTTTCCCCTGCAGCTCGTCGACCGGACCCGGCTCCTGCCCCAATGGCATCACGATCACGCGGCCTGTCGACATTGGCGCGGGGCGCGGGCGGCTCGACGACAGTTGCCGATCGCCATCGCCCTGGGTGGCGACCCTGTCTTCCCGCTGATGGCCTCGGCCGGCCTCCCCTTCCCCGCCGACCCCTGCCTTCTCGGCGGTTTTCTGCGGGGTTCGAGCATCGAACTGGTCAAGTGCCGGACGAACGACGTCGAAGTCCCCGCAAATGCGGAAATCGTGATCGAAGGCTTCATCGACGCCGACGGTCCGCTGGAGCTGTCCGCCCCCGCCGGCTGCGGCACCGGATACTATCTCCCCCCGGAAGAACTGCCGGTGATTCAGGTCTCGGCCGTTACCCACCGGGCCAATCCGGTCTGGCCGACGCAGGTCTACGGCCGGCCCCCAATGGAAGACTACTGGCTGCAGCTCGCCCGCGAACGTCTCCTGACGCCGATGCTGCAGCTCGCCGCGCCGGAAGTCGTCGACTGCCACGCCCCGGCGTTCGGAGCCGGACGAAACTACCTGTTCGTGTCGATCCGCAAAGACATTCCCTACCAGGCCCGGCGGGTGCTCAATGCCGTCTGGAGCTTCGGACCGATCGCCCAGACCAAGACAACCGTTATCGTCGACGCCGACGTGAACGTGCAGCGTTCCGAAGAAGTCTGGTACGCCGCGGGAGTACATGTCAATCCCGAGCGGGACGTCGTCTTCAGTGACGGCCCCATGCACCCGGACGACCATGCCTTGCCGATTCGCGGCGTCGGCCGGCGGATGGGAATCGACGCCACGCGTAAACTCCCTGAGGAAGGAGCAGCCCGGCCCTGGCCCGCCGCGCTGCGCACCTCCGGCGAAGTCTCCGAGCGCGTGACGCAGCGCTGGGCGGAATATGGATTGCGTCGCGGGCCGGGAGGACTGGGATGAGCGTCGTGGTGGATAAGACTGGCTCGCGCGTCAAGCAGATGTTCGGCGAAATTTCCGGCCGATACGATCTGCTGAACCACCTGCTGTCAGGCGGCGTGGACTACTACTGGCGCTGGCGGACCGTCCGCAAATGCAATCCGGAAGGGGACGCGCCGATTCTCGACGTCTGCACGGGGACCGGCGACCTGGCGCTGGCCTACTGGAAGCGCGGGCAGGGCAAGATCGAAGTCCAGGCCACCGACTTCACCCCCGAAATGCTCGTCCTGGCTCGCATCAAACGGGACAAGCAGATCGGCAAGGCGATCGCCGCGGGGGGCAAACCGCTCGAATTCGGCGAAGCCGATACGCAGGAACTCCCCTACCCGGACGATCGCTTCCAGATCGTTTCGGTCGCGTTCGGGCTGCGAAATGTCTCCGACACGCAGCGCGGCCTGAAAGAAATGCTGCGGGTCTGCCGGCCGGGCGGCCGGGTCGCCGTGCTGGAATTCTCCGTACCGCGAAACCGATTCTTCCGGGCGTTTTACCTGTGGTACTTCAAGAATATCCTCCCGCTGATCGGGCAACTGGTCGCCCGCAACCAGCAGTCCGCCTATAACTACCTGCCCGCCTCAGTCTCGGAGTTCCCGCACGGCCAGGCGCTGGCGGAAATCATGACCGCCTGCGGCATGACGAACGTGACCTTTACGCCGCTGACGTTTGGAATTTCCACGTTGTACATCGGTCGGAAGCCGGCCTAGCCGTTCGAGACCTTAAGGGCGGCAAGCCCTGAGTCCTCGAAGGGCGTGTCTTGGCCAGGAAGCCCACGCCCTTCGCAAAGCCTCAGGGCGTGCCACCCGATCGGAGCGAAGCTGTGACTCAAGGTCATGATCTCGTCGTCGCGATCACTGGTGCCAGCGGCGCCCCCTATGCCATCCGGCTGATGGACGTGCTGCTGGCTGCCGGGCGGACGGTGCACCTGACGCTGAGCGCCGCCGCCACGGAGGTCATGAAGTACGAGCTCGGCCTGCAGGTCAGTGTGACGGAATTTTCCCCGTCCCAGCTCTTTCCCGATTGGGACAGCCTGCCGGCAGACGGCCCCTATCGTCGGCTCTGCCCGCCGCGATTCACGGAGATCTCCGCCGACGGATCATCGCCAACCGGCGGTCGCATGGTCTATCACCCGGTCCGCGATTACCGTGCCGGGATCGCCAGCGGTTCGTTTCTGACTGGCGGGATGGTCGTCTGCCCCTGTTCGATGGGAACGCTGGCCGGCATCGCCACGGGGCAGTCGCAGAACCTGATTCACCGCGCCGCCGACGTCCATCTGAAAGAGCGTCGCAAGCTGGTGCTGGTCCCGCGCGAGACCCCGCTGAGCAGCATCGCGCTGACCAACATGGCCCGACTCTCGGACCTGGGAGTGGTCATCCTGCCCGCGATGCCGGGGTTCTACCACGAACCGCGGTCGCTCCACGATCTGGTCGATTTCGTGGTCGCCCGGATCTGCGACCAGCTCGGCGTCGAACACACGCTGATGAAACGCTGGGGGGACCGAAAGGACTGAGAGCCGGTTGAACTTACAGCGTGCCACGGCTGCGCCAGCCGTGCGAGCACTCCAATTCCCGTGGAAAGTATCGCGGCCGACACGGCCGTGGCACACGGAATCGATGCTTCAACAGCCTGCTAGCGTTCTTCGAGCTGCTGTTTCAGCTCATCCCGTTCCTTCCGGGTGACTTCGAGATCGAACATCAGGTATTTGATGTCGAGCCGGAGCTGCGACAGGGCTTCCTGCACCAGCGACAGAATCCGACGTCGACGTCGGACCGATTCCAGCACCCGTTGGTAGGCGATGTCCAGTTCCGGCGGGCGGGGACCGGCAAGCGACGCGATCTGGCGGCCCAGTTCCAGAAATTCGCGGGGCAGCTCGTCGTCTTCGGTCTCAGGCAGTCGCGAAACGGGTTGCATGGCGTCGGCCTTCAGAGAATGGTGTCTGGCGTCACCGATTCTGCGCGCCCGAGGTGGGTCTCCACAAGGACCATCCCTAAGTCGCACCGCCGTAAGTGGTTGCGGATTGAGTTGCGGATTTGCGGGTCGCAACGGATCGTTGCGGCGCGTCAACGGTTCCACTTTTCAGCCGTCGCAACATCCTGTAGAATCAAGGAGTTAGCACAAAGTTCCGGTTGTAGCGCCGCGTGGTCCGACGAAAACGCGCGGGGCGCGAAAACCATGAGGACTTTCCGCCGCTGGCTGCGTTTTTTGCAAGAAACCAGGGCGGGCCGTGCAGGATGTGCGGGTTGTAGCGGTTTTTCCGGTGGTGGTGCTCGTGCCGAAGGATGGGCTCGACACAGCCGTGCGACGGGCGTGCCGATCGATGATCGGTGCGGCGCTCGCGGTCTGCGCCGTCGTCGCTTTGTTCAGCACCGCGCAGGCCGAAGTCCTGCACGACCCCATGGACGGTCTGGAGACCAGTTGGCAGGTTCGGCTCCCGCCGGGCGACGGCCGAGTCCTGCAGCACTCCCGCGAGACCTCCGGCGCCCGCTCGCGCCGCTGCGAAGCATTGAGGTTCTCGACCGTCCGCGACGGGACGTGGTGCTCTCTGGAAACGTCGATCACGCCGGCCCGTGCGCTCGACGAGCTGACGATCGGCCTGTGGGTCCGCAGCAGTCGACCCGGCATCGTGATGGCGGTCCAGGTCGTGTTCCCCGGAATTCTCGACCCGCAGACCGGCGTGCCGTTGACCGCGGTCATCCGGGGCGAAGACTATCAGGACACCGGTCGCTGGCAGCAGCTCCACTGCCGCACGACCGACCAGGAAGTCGCCCGGCAGCTCGCGCGGATCCGTGGCCAATACAAGAGCCGTCTGGCCGACGACCCCGGAATGGTCCATGTCGATCGCGTCCTGGTCGGTATGAAGCTGTCGCCCGGTACGCTCGATCTGGCTCTCGACGACCTGGAAGTCTCTCCCCACGTACCCGTTTCCGCAAACGTCATCGAGCAGATGCGGGGCGAAGAAATGAGTGCGGGGGCGGAGCCGCCGATGGAGTTTCGCCTCGACCGACTGCTGGTCGCGGGCCGGCCGTTCTTCCCCATCATTGTCCCGTACCACGGCGAGTCGCTCAGCGAATTTCACGAGGCCCGGTTCAACACCGTCTGGACGCCCGATCTCGCCGACAAAGCGATTGTCGGCGCGATCCGGCGAAAGGGACTCTGGATCACCACTGCGCCCCCTCAGCCTGGGTCAGGAACCGGCGATCAAGGCGCTGCCGGCGCCAGCCTGCTCCCTTTTGGTGCGGAGTCCGAAGGGGTCCTCTTCTGGATGCTCGGCGCCCGGATTCCGTCAGCCTCGTATCCGCAGCTTCAGCAATGGATTCCGCAGGTGCAGCAGGCGGACCGGAACTGGAACCGGCCGATCGCCGCGGACGTCATCGATGACGAACGGCTGTTCTCGCGGCACATCAGCCTGCTCGGCATCAGCCGACATTCGCTGAACGGGACCTTGACGCTGCAGGGCTACCGAACGTGGCTGTCGGAACGCCGGGCTCTTGCCCGGCCGGGAACATTCTGCTGGACCTGGCTCCAGACCGAGCCGTCTCCCGATCTGCTGGAACAGATCCCGGCGGGCGGTCAGACGCCGATCCTGGAACCGGAACAAATTCGCCTGCAGCTCTACGCGGCCTTAATGGCCGGCTATCGCGGCATCGGCTACTGGTCGACCGGTTCCCTGGAGCCGCAGCCGAACGATCCGCTGTCGCGGGAACGGTGGCTGGCGATCAAGCAGCTCAATCTGGAATTGAGCCTGCTGGAACCGTGGCTTGGTTCCAGCTTAGACGTGATGTCTCCTTTATCATTTACCCTCAAGGTGCCGCAAGGGCCGACCGTCGGGGCGGGGAGCGCGGGATTCGGCAACGGGCTGCTGTCCGGATTCCAGCGCGACGCCCGCCTGCGCGATCAGGAAGCCCGCCTGCGGGCCGAGAAATCGCGGGAACGAGAACTGACGGCGGCAGCCATGCAAACGGACTACGGCACGCTCGTACTGCCAGTCTGGCTTGAGCGGCATGCACAGTTCTGCCCCGACCAGATGGCGGGCAACGATGCCACGATCGTCGTGCCGGGAGTCAGTCAATCCTCTTCCGCCTGGGAGATTACAACGACCGGCATTCAGAATCTGGCTCCGGAACCTGTGGCTGGGGGCCGCAAAGTCACGCTGCGGCGCTTCGACCAGACGGCCGCGATTCTGTTCACGTCCGACCGCGATCTGATCGCAAAACTGGAGAGAAGAGCCGGCGAAATCGCCGAAGACAGCGCCCGGACCTGCGTCGAACTGGCGCAGCTTAAACTGGAGCGGGTCCGGCTGGTTGACGAGCAACTCAAGACGCTCGCTCCCCCACAGCCGGATGCGCCGCAACTGCTGGCGACCGCCCGCGGCCTGCTGGGCATGGCGGAAACGGCCCTGAGGAACAGCGACTGGGCCTCGGCCCGGCTCCGTGCCGGCGAGTCGCTGCAGCTCGTCCGCAAACTTCAGCGGGCGCACTGGTACGACGCCATCCGCCGGGCGTCGCCGGTCAGCAGCCCCTATACGATGAGCTTCCAGACGCTCCCCGATCACTGGAAGATGCTCGCTCAACTGGGACGATCCCCCTCGCAGAACAGCGACAATCTGCTGCCGTCGGGAGAGTTCGACGACCTGGACACGTTTGTGGCCGAAGGCTGGCAGAACATTCAGTCCGACGATCCCGCCCTGCAGGCTTCGGCGGAGCTCTATCCGCAGGGCTACGACGGCAGCCGGTCGTCGCTCAGGTTGTCCGCCCGGGTTCGGCTGGGACACGAAGCGCCGCGCAGCCTGCCGAGGGCGCCCGTCACGATCGTGACGCCGCAGATCCTGGTCCGGGCCGGGCAACTGGTGCACATCAGCGGCTGGGTCAAAGTGCCGCAGTCATTGGTCGGCGACGTCGACGGCCTGATGATCTACGACAATCTGCTCGGAAAAGTCGGCGCCATGCGATTCCACGAAGTCCAGGAATGGCAGCAGTTCGAAATGTACCGCGAAGTCCGGCAGAGCGGCCCCCTGACCGTCACACTGGCTTTGCACGGCCTGGGAGACGTGCAGATCGACCGCCTGCGGATTGCGGCGATCGACCGGGTCGCCTCGACCGCCAGCCATGCCGCGGACGCCGGGCCGAACGGCGCGATCACTCCGCGGGACCGGTTCCCCGGGCTACCGCGATTCGCCCCGCTGCGCGGACCCAGAAAGCCTGCCGCCGAGACCGAAAAGCCCTGATTATGGTCAGTGGTCAGCGGCGGCAAAATTCCGACTCTTTTCCGGCTCTCAACTCTCGACTCTCGACTCTCGACTCCCCCTGTCGCTTCCGGTCTGGACCGGCAGGGCCTAAAATGCCCGGCGTCATCGGCTTATGGAACAGCCGATTCTGATGGATCCCTGTTTGTCGAAGCGGCCCCGTGCGGGCCGGGGAATCGAAGTCATGCCGATCGCCAGCCCCAAGCAGTATGCCGCGATGCTCGATGCCGCCCAGCAGGGCGACTACGCGTATCCCGCCGTCAACATCTCCTCCCTCGTCACGCTGAACGCCGCCTTCAAAGCGTTCGCCGACAAGAAGTCGGACGGGATCATTCAGGTCTCGACCGGCGGCGGCCAGTTCGCCTCGGGCCAGAACGTCAAAGACATGGCCTTCGGCGCGATCGTGCTGGCGGAAGCCGCCCACCGCCTCGCCGAGAAGCACAACGTGATGATCGCGCTGCACACGGACCACTGCCAGCCGGGCAAGGTGGAGTCGTTCCTCAAGCCGCTGATCGCCGAGACCGCCCGCCGCCGCAAGGCCGGCCTGCCGAACCTGTTCCAGTCGCACATGCTCGACGCCTCGGAGCTGCCGCTCGCCGAGAACATGACCCTGAGCAAGGATCTGCTCAAGCTGTGCGTTGAGAACGAAATCATTCTGGAAGTCGAAGCCGGCGTCGTCGGCGGCGAAGAAGACGGCGTCGATCACTCCGATCATCCCGCCGAGAAGCTCTACACCACGCCGGAAGACATGGTCGCCGTGCACGAAGCCCTGAGCGGCATCGGCCGGTTCCTGTTCGCCGCCACGTTCGGCAACGTGCACGGCAGCTACAAGCCGGGCGCGGTGAAGCTCCGTCCGGATATTCTGAAGCAGGGTCAGGACGCGGTGATCGCCAAGTACGGCAAGACTGCCGAGTTCGACCTGGTCTTCCACGGCGGTTCGGGGACGCCGCTCGAAGAGATCCGCGAGACGCTGGGCTATGGCGTCGTGAAGATGAACATCGACACCGACACGCAGTACGCGTTTACGCGTCCGGTGGCGGACCACATGTTCAAGAACTACTCGGGCGTGCTGAAGATCGACGGCGAGATCGGCGACAAGAAGCAGTACGATCCGCGAGCCTATCTGAAGGCGGCCGAAGTCGGAATGGCCGCCCGGCTGGGAGTCGCGTGCGACGATCTGCTGAGCACGGGGAAGACGCTGTTCGGGAAGATTTGAGCGGGTCTCGGGATTCGGGTTTCGCAGAGGTCGCTGCGCGACTGAAAAGATGATTCAAAGCCGGAGATGGGGTTGGCCCTGTCTCCGGCTTTTGTTCTATGCGAACGTGAACCGTTAAGCGTCCGTCCGCGAGTGCAGCGCAATCCGGTTTCCTTCGCTGTCTCGCAGCAGCGCGCGGAAGCCGTGGGGGCCGATCATGTGGACAGGCTCCAGGATCTCTGCGCCCAGCGACGCCGCCTGGCGGACGGCGTCCTGGATGCGGCCGTCCGTATTGAAGTAGACCAGCAGGCCGCCGTTGCTGGCGATCGCCCCGGCGTCGGGGATCAGGCAGCCGCCATTGCCGTCGTGATGGTCGAGAACGCCGAACGGTTTTCCGCCGAACTCTTCGCGATGGACTTTGTTCGCCAGGACGGCCGCGTAGAACTTGCAGGCTCGGTCGAGATCGGCGACCGGGATGTCGCACCAGACGACGCGATTGTGGGTTGAGTTGAAGTCGGTCATGGTCAGCTCCAATCAAAGAGGAGATCTCGCACAGACAGAACCGCGGCCGTGAATCGGTCGGGAGCATCGCCGCGACGATCCACGGGGCGAACTCATGTGATTCAGCATACCGCTCTCCGCGGCGGTCCGGCACGATAACTTTCGATGAAGCCAGCTTGGCTGGAAGACTCCGCACGGGCGTGTATTGCACGAAAAGCAGCCGAGAACCTGATCGTCGCCGGTTGCTATTCCGCGTCATCCTTCAGGATCTCGAACAGTCCGCTGCCTGTCAGGCTCGCCAGCAACTGTTGGCGGGCGTCCGCGAAGAGTGCGTCGGGGACGGGTTCGTACGTGCCTTCATCGATCCTCACCCGAGGCGCCAGCCGCATTACTGGATTGTCCTCGCCGAGCAGACGGCAGCGGACTTCTCCGGGATAGGCCCTCTCCGCTTCCTCGGTGACATTCTGCCACACGATCGGATAAAAGCTGCGGATCCAGCGCATGCCGAGCGTCCCGGCCCCGATGTCGATGACCCCCAGGTCGTTCGCTTCAAACTGCGACAAGGCCTCGACGGGGACGGTCTTTTTCGTGGTCTTGCCGTTCGGATAGGGCTGATATTCGAGTTCGTAATTGCGAATGATGAAATTCCACGTGGTCTGCCATTGCTGCACGATCCGCACCGGTTCCAGCTCCCGCGGGCTGTGATCGAAGTAGCCGTTGAGAAATCCGACCGCCGGGAAGCCGAGCATGAACCCGCCGAAGACGGCCAGGAGCGAGGCGCCGAGTCGACGGCCGAGCATCGGCCACTTCGACGGGGCGTTCCGATCAACTCCAAACTGCGAAAGAATCACGAACGGAATCGATGCCAGCCCGATGCCGATGGCATAGGGTTGCCAGCGGCCGTCGAGGGGTTGGTAGGCTTCCAGGACGTAAATGAAGCTCAGCAGCAGCCAGAACGCGAGCATGACCCCGAGAACGATCAGCAGCACGCCGAGCGGCGAGATCGATTTGAGCGGCTTGCCATTTTTGGTGATCAAGTCGCAATCAGGATCGATTCCGAGCCAGCCATAAACTCGCAGCGACTTGTCGAACTCGCCGGGCAGAGCCACCAGTGACACATAGTCGCCCGGTTTCAAGCCGCTGGACATTTTGGGAGCGTCCCCCAGGCCGAACGTGTCGGGGGCGGGGATGATCGATGTCTGCAACTCGTTCAATTCGGGATGGAGGAATTCCACCGCGGCCATGAAGCGACCGAGCGGGGCCTCCTGAGTCCCTTCGGCATGGACCCCGACGTCGTGCACGCGACCGACTAATGGGTCGCCGCGGTGCAGGTAGTCGAGCAATCCCCAGGTTGTGGCGTTGCGGAACCAGTACAGACCGGCGATCGCCGCCATTCCCGCGCCGCACCAGCTCAGGTAACCCAGCGGCAGCAGGTACCAGCTCATCGTCTTTACAAACGGCAGGGGCGCGGTGACCCAGCACGCCGCGGCGATCGTCAGACAGCTCCAGACCGCGGTGTGCCGTCCGATCGTATAACGGCTGCGTCGCGCAAACGCCGGCATGGGGCGCGGCGGTTCCTGCTGGAACACCGGATTGTGTTCGAAGTCCTCCGGAGGCTCGAAGGGACCGAGTTCGACGGGCGGCGGCGCAGCGCTGTCGGAGGTCATGCACACGTCCTTGGGAGGGGGGCGTCAGGTGGAGCACCGGCAGGTGCGTCGAAGCGGCCGACAATTTAATAGCGATTGCGGAGCGATGCCAATCAATTTGGGGCGAAATCGCCGTTGGGGTTGGGCTGTCCGAGCTCGTCATGCAGAGTGGACTCGCCTGGCTGCCTTTGGTCTGGCGAGATGGCAGCGTCATAGGACGTTCCGACGAAAGCCGTCCCTGGTCCAGTCGCCAGTCGCCTGTCGCTCAGCAACCGCTGCAGCAAATGAAGCTGCGGCCGGGACCTCCCACAACTCAGACTGCGTTCACGGCACACGCATCAAAGTGGTGGCAGGATTGAGGTTCATGCGGCGTCAGTCGCTAATTCTGCTTGAACGACTCGATTCTCCAGGAATCCATCTCTGGACACGGGGTAACCCCCGGTGGCAGACTCTCTGCAGTCATTGTTTGTACGGAGAATCCCGAGTGTCGACATCGCAGTCCACAAGAATTCCGCAACTCGATGCAATGAGAGGGCTTGCGGCGGCAACAGTCGTTCCGTGGCACATGCTCCTGTTCCCAATGGTATGGCCTGCAGGTCTCTGGCTGAACTTTCCCATTCCATTCATCTTTATCGCTGGACATGCGGCAGTCGTATTGTTTTTCGTGCTCTCGGGCTTTGTGCTTGCCCTTCCGTTTGTCTCGGAGAGTCAGCACCCGTATCGGGTGTATGCATGGCGGCGCATTTGCCGGATCTGGATTCCGTACGCAGCTTGCGTGGCCGTTTCAATGATCGGCGCAGCAATGACCGCCGGCTTCGATGACCCTGCTCTCAGCACTTGGGCTCGGACGCAGTGGTCACAGGTTCCAACCTACTCGGATGTCCTTCAACACTTCTTGCTGATCGGAAACTTTGACTCCCACCCTTACGACAGCTCCATCTGGTCGTTGGTGCATGAAATGCGAATCTCTCTGGTCTTTCCTGCTATTGCCGCGGTCGTAATGCGATACTCAGCCTGGAAAGGTTTATTGCTGGCAGGGCTCTTAATGCTGCCGAAGCTAGCGGGCTTTGAGCTGAACTGGCGCCTTCGTTCATTTGAGTCCTCAGTCTATTTCTCAGGCATGTTCGTAGTGGGGGCGTTGCTGGCAAAGAGCCACGTCGGGTTGCGTCGGTGGTCCAGTGAGCTGCCGACGTTGCTCCGAGCACTTCTTGCAGTTACGGGAGTCATACTCTACACCGTCGATGGATGGATTCACTTGCTTGAGGTGAAGTTGGGACATTTCAATGACCTCATCATCACCGGGGGGGCCGCCATATTCATAGTTCTGAGTTTTTCGTCGACATGGCTGACTCACTGGTTGCCCGTCTGGCTCGGAAAAATCTCGTACAGTTTGTATCTGTGGCACGTTCCAGTGCTGCTGGCGACTATCAGGATCGGCTCGAACTTTGTGCCGCTTCCGATCCTGCTCGTCATTGGCGGGTTACTGTCGGTCGGTGTTGCCGCGGTTTCGCAGAAATGTATCGAGGAGCCCTCCATCGCGTTCGCGAGGCGCCGCGCGTCAACCGCTGTCGCTGGCGAGGCGGCTTGATTGAGACTTCAGCCCGAATTGGACTGACTCGCGCTTCTAAGGGCCGCTACTGAATCTGCAAGTGGACCGTGGAGCAACTCACCGTCTGAAGAACGTTTCAGACAGACGATCGTCGTTCCAAACAGCGACAGGGCGACCTCCCGGGTTTCTGTCGCCAGAGGCGGTACGCGTTCCTGGCCTGCGCCTTGACGGTCTCTGGGAGGACGGCACAAAATCGCAGAAACTCCTTGGTCACCGCGGAATTCACAGCTCGTCGATCCCGACTTGCCGGACCTGCCCGGCACGAATCTGCTCTCGCGTCTGGTTGGCGAGGCGACCGAGCTGGTCCTGCGAACGGGCAAACGTTTCGTCCCAGCGGCGCTCGTCGGCCAGTTCATCGAGGATGATCGCCGCCATCGCGTCCTGGCTCGCCGGCGGGAGTTTCTGCAGCTCGGCGAGAGCCTGCTCAAGCAAGCGTGTCATCGGACCTCTCCGCGGATCGATTGAAGTCGGCTGCCGTTTCTCGGCGAACAAGTCGCAACTCCTCCGTCCAGATTAACGACGTCCGCCGCGAACTGGGAAGATTTCTTTCCTGCGAACCCATTACGGCCCGTCGTCGCCGCCGCTCGCGAAGCGAAAAGCCTTCCCGGCCGAATGACTGGGAAGGCTCTCGTAGTTCTTCGCGGATGAGCACAGACAGGAATGTCGGTGCCACCATATGCCGTTTCGGGCAGACTATTCGGCGTCCGCGTCGGGTACGGCCGCGGGGGGAATGGCGTCTGGCGGCGGGACGGCGTCCGTCTGTGGCGCGACTTCGGACTCCAGTGCGGCTGCGTCGGTCAGTTCGACGACTTCCGCCGGGATGCGGGCCACTGAGACGAGTTTGTCGTCTTCGTCGAGGCGCATGACCCGGACCCCCTGCGTGTTGCGGCCGATCTCGTTGATCTCAACCACGCGGATTCGCTGAATCTTGCCGGCAGACGTCACCAGCAGGACTTCGTCGCCGTCGTTGACCGCAAGGATCTTGACCGCCAGGCCGTTGCGGTCCGTCGTCTTGATGTCGCGGATTCCCTTGCCGCCGCGACGCTGGCGGCGGTAGCTCTTGTTGCCGTCGGCGGCTTCGTCGCCGTCTTCCGCGGCCTCTTCCTCGGGCAGTTCGGCGTCGACTTCGGCTTCGACGTCCGCGTCCGCGACGGCCTCGTCGGCGGGGGGGACTTCGGCGAGTTCTTCGAGACCGAAGGGGGTCCGTTTGCCGTAGCCGTTTTCGCAGACGGTCAGCAGGCTCATGTCGGATTCGACGACGACCATGCCGATCACGATGTCGCCGGACTTCAGCCGGATGCCGCGGACGCCGGCCGTATTCCGGCCCATGGCGCGGGCGTCGGATTCATTGAAGCGGATCGCCATGCCGCTGGCCGTCGACAGCAGCACGTCCTGGCGGGGCGAGACGATGCGGGCTTCGACCAGCTCGTCGCCGTCTCGCAGATTGATGGCGATGATGCCCCCCTTGAGGGGCCGGCTGTAGGCCGACAGGGCCGTCTTCTTCACCACCCCCTTGCGGGTGGCCATGATCAGGAAGCGTTCGTCGTCGAATTCGCGGACGGCGACGCAGTTGACAACGGTCTCGGACTCCTGGAGCTGGAGCAGGTTGACGATCGCCCGCCCCTTGGCGATGCGGCTCTGGACCGGAATGTCGTAGACCTTGCGCCAGAGGACGCGGCCGCGGTCGGTGAAGAACAGCAGCCAGGCGTGCGTGCTGGCGACGAACAGATGCCGGATGGCGTCTTCTTCGTCGGTCTTGGCGCCGGTGATCCCCTTGCCGCCGCGATTCTGCGACTGGTAGACCGTCAGCGGCATCCGTTTGACGTAGCCGCGCTGGGAGAGCGTGACGACCATCGGTTCTTCGGCAATGAGAGCTTCGGGATCGTAGTCGCCCAGTTCTTCGTCGGTGATCTCCGTGCGGCGTTTGTTGCCGTAGCGGTCCTGCAGGGCCTGCGTGTCCTCGCGGACGACGGCCCGGAGATTGGCTTCGTCGGAGAGGAGCCGGAGGTATTCGGCGATCTCGGTCAGCAGCTTCTCGTGCTCGTCGCGGAGCTTTTCGCGTTCGAGGTTGGCGAGCGAACCGAGCTGCATCGAGACGATGGCTTCGGACTGATTGGCGGAGATGTTGTAGTTCTCGCGCTCGCCGTATTCTTCGAGGAACATCCGGAAGCCGTTGTCGCCGAGGGCGCGGGCGATCAGCGGGCCGGGAATCTGGATCTGCTGCAGCCGTTCGCGGGCCTCGGCCCGGCTGGGGGACTGGCGGATGGTGGCGATCACCTGATCGAGGTCGATCTGGGCGATCAGCAGGCCTTCGACCGTGTGCTTGCGCTTGCGGGCTTCGCCGAGCAGGAATTCGGTCCGCCGGCGGGTGACGTTGATCCGGTGGCGGATGAACTCGGAGAGCATCTCCTTGATCTTGAGCGTCACGGGCCGGTTGCCGACGAGGGCCAGCAGGATCATGCTGAACGTCGTCTGCAGCGACGAGAACTGGTAGAGCTGGTTGAGGACGACGTCGCGGTCGGCGTCGCGTTTCAGGACGATGTGCAGCCGGACCTGCCACGGCGGGAGCGTCCGGTCGGTCAGGTCGATGACGCGGGCGATTCCCTTGACCTTATCGTCGCGGACGAGTTGTTCGAGCTTCTCCCGGATCCGGTCGCGAGTTTCCATGTACGGAATCTCGTTGACCTCGATGATCTCGGTGTTCTTCTCGGTGACAAACCGGGTCTTCGCGCGGAGGGTGATCGTCGACCGGCCGGTCATGTAGCCGGTTTTGATGCCGTACCGGCCGCAGATGACGCCGCCCGTCGGAAAATCGGGGCCGGGCATGACTTCGATGATTTCGTCGACGGTCGCCTCGGGGTTGTCGATCAGCAGCTTGATCGCCTCGCAGACCTCGGCGAGGTTGTGAGGGGGGATGCTGGTCGCCATGCCGACGGCGATGCCGCTGGAGCCGTTGACGAGGAGGTTTGGAAACCGCGACGGCAGGACGACGGGCTCGCGGTTGCGCTGGTCGTAGCTGAGGACGTAATCGACGGTGTCCCGCTTGAGGTCGTCGAGCATCTCGGCGGCGACCGCGGAGAGGCGGGCTTCGGTGTATCGCATGGCGGCGGGAGGGAGGCCGGCGAGCGAACCGAAGTTCCCCTGCTTGTCGACGAGGACTTCGCGCATGTTCCAGTTCTGGGCCATGCGGACGAGGGTGGGATAGACGGAGCCTTCGCCGTGCGGGTGGTAGTTACCGCTGGTATCGCCGCAGATCTTGGCGCATTTGACGCGGCCGGAGGAGGGGCCGAGGTTGAGGTCGTTCATGGCGACGAGGATTCGTCGCTGGGAGGGCTTGAGGCCGTCGCGTGCGTCGGGGAGCGCGCGGCTGATGATCACGCTCATCGCGTAGGTGACGTAGCTGGTCCGCATCTCGTCCTGGATCGGGATCTGGAGAATGCGTTCCGTGGGATTTTCCTGCGGCGTCTGTCCTGCGTCACCGGTCGACAATCGAGATCTCCTTCCAGTCAGCGGCGGGAGGATTCCGCGAACCATCAGTCCGCAGAGATCGCTGGCGGCCCGCTCCGGGGCCTGCGATTCGGCCGGCCCCCTCAGAGCCCGCCAACCGCCACTTGCAAGTCCAGTCGCGACAGCGGTTTGCGACGACAGTCGCCAAGCTGACTCGACGAAGTGATTGTACCGGTTTTTGTGGCGTATCTCAATGCAGCGACGGCGTTTCCAGTGCGGCTGAAAACGTCGTCAGCACCGGGCTGGGGGCCGACGTCCCGGCGGCGGCAGCCGCGTGGAACTTGCGGGGGTGCTGGCGATGCGGAATCGTGCGGTCTACGATGCTGAGCGGGGATGGCTGCGCGTGGACGAGCGGTCGGCGGCCACTTCCTGGAAGGCCGAGGGAGCAACGTCGTCGCCGGGAGCAGGAAGTTCAATGGCAGCCAGGGCGTCCGCCGAGAGCACGGCCGGCAACGATGATGTGGACCTGGAAGGGACCGCGGTCCAGGATGAGGCCGCGCGGGATCGTGCGCGAGCGATCAGCTTGTCGGGGGGGCAGCCGCCGACCACCCTGCCCGGCTATCGGATTCTGCGGCAGATCGGGGAAGGGAAATACGGCACGGTCTGGCTGGCGCGGGAGCTGAATACCGGCAAGCACGTGGCGATCAAGTTTTACACGCATCGGCGGGGGGTGGACTGGTCGCTGCTGGGGCGCGAAGTCGAGAAACTGGCGGTTCTGTACACGTCGCGGAACATCGTGGGGCTGCTGTCGGTCGGCTGGGATCACGATCCCCCGTACTACGTGATGGAGTATCTGCCGAACGGATCGCTGGCGACGCGGCTGGAGCAGGGCACGCTGCCGACGGTGGAAGCGGTGCGGGTGGCGACGCGCGTCTGCCAGGCGCTGGTGCATGCGCATGGCAGCGGCATTCTGCATTGCGACTTGAAACCGGCGAATGTGCTGCTGGATCAGGATCAGGAACCGCGGCTGTGCGATTTCGGTCAGTCGCGTCTGGCGGACGAGCAGGGGCACGCGCTGGGAACGCTGTTTTACATGGCGCCGGAGCAGGCGGATCTGAAAGGCGTTCCCGACGCGCGGTGGGACGTTTACGCCCTGGGGGCCCTGCTGTACCACATGCTGGCGGGTGAGCCCCCGTATCGGTCCGAAGCTGGAGAACGGCAGTTGAAGGAGGCCGGTTCGCTGGAAGAGCGGCTGGCGGTCTACCGAAAAATTGTCCGCCAGAGTCCGCGGCCAAACGGGCACCGGCAGATCGCGCGGGTGGATGCGGGGCTGGCGGAGATCATCGATCGGTGCCTCGCGGTCGATCCGGCCCGGCGATTCGCGAATGCGCAGGCGGTGCTCGACCGGCTGCGCATCCGGGCGCAATCCCGCGCGCGACGGCCGATCCTGGCCATCGGGCTGATTCTGCCGATCGTGCTGCTGGCGGGACTCGCCCCCGTGGCGCTGGCGGCGATGCGGGACGCAGTGTCGACGGCGCGAGAGAACGTCACCGCGCGGGCGCTCGACAGCAACGCGCTGTCGGTGAGCCTGCTGGCGGAATCGCTGCGTCAGGAACTGGAGCGACGTCTGGGCGAATTGTCGTCAGTCGCCGCGGACGAGAAGCTGCGAGAAGCTGTCGAGCGGGAGATCGGCAACTCACCCGGCCAACGCGAGGGTTTATGGAAACTGCTCGATCAGCGTCGCGGCACAATGGACATCAAGCTCACTCAGGAGCGGCGCCAGGTCGATGCGAGCTGGTTCTTGTGCGACGCCAGCGGCGTTCAACGCTGGCGGAGTCCTCGCAGCGACTCGCAGGAGAAGAACTATAATTTCCGGGACTATTTTCACGGTCTCGACGTTGAGTTCGTCGAGAACGCGGCACCGGAGGGGATTCGACCGATCGAGGAACCGCATATTTCGCTGGCATATCGGAGCACATCCACCGACCAGTACTCGATTGCCCTGTCGGCCCCCGTTCGCGATCAAGACAACCAGAAAGTGATCGCGGTTCTGGCGCGGACTCTTGACCTCAGCGAGTTGCTGACGGACTACGAGGACACCTTGATGGAGCACGGTGTCGGACTGTCGGGACGGAAACTGGCTTTGCTCGACAGCCGGGAGTGGAAGGTGCTGGCTCACCCGTGGCTCACAGAACATGCCGACAAACTGACTGTGTCGCAGTTTGATCAACTGACCCTGCCGATGGTGATGCAGTATCAGCTTGCCGAAATGCTGCGGGTCTCGCAGTCACAAGCTGCCGAGGACCGACTCGACCGGACCGACGACTATATCGATCCGATCGGGCGACTCTCACCGGACAAGTACGAAAAAGTCAGCGACTTTGGCGGCGCCTGGCTGGCGGCGTTCAGTTCTGTCGGCAATACCCACTGGATCGCGATCGTGCAGGAGGATCGGGACGCGGCTTGGAAGCCGGTCGACGGGCTGCGTTCGCGGCTGCTGATGTCGGGTCTCGTCGGTCTGGGGGTGGTGGGCGTGCTGCTGGTGGGTATGTGGGGACTGATTATCGGGCTGTTGAACGACCGCGGTCCGCGCTGGCTGCGGAAACTGGCGGGACGGGGCCGAACGGAACTGGCGGGTTCGACGCTGCTGTCGCTGTCGACCAAGGGGTCCGAAAGTGATTGAGGTGATTGCGCAGGGACCGCAACCGGGACAGCGCTGGCGAAATCGCCTGCTCCCCGGACGGACGATGGTGATCGGCCGGGGGGCCGATGCGGACTGGCCGGTGCCGTGGGACCATCAGATCTCCCGCCGGCACGTCGAGCTGCGGCAGGAAATGGACGAAGTCTATGTCTCGCGGCTGGCCGGGAGCCGGAACCCGCTGTTCGTGTCGGGTGCGGAGGTGGAGACGGCACGGCTGCGCGTCGGCCAGCATCTGGTGCTGGGGGAGACGGTGATCACCTTTGCGAAGGCGGAGTCGGAATCCGTCGTTCGGGCGCAGGCGACCGTCGAAGAAGTGGCCTTCACGGCACGCGAGTTGCGCAAGGTCCGTTATCAGGATCCGGAAAACCGGCTGGAGGTGTTGACGCACCTGCCCGAAGTGATTGCCGGCGCGCGAGACGACGGCGAGCTGCAGCACCGGCTGGCCAATCTGCTGCTGCGCGGGATCGTCCATGCGGATGCGATCGGGCTGGTCTCGCTGACGTCGGCGGGCGAAGTCCGGATGCTCTACTGGGACCGGCGCCGGGAGACGGCGGGAGAGTTCCGCCCGAGCCGGCGACTTGTCGCTCAATCGCTGGGCGAGAAGCAGAGCAGCGTGATGCACGTCTGGGAGAGCCAGGAGGGGGCCGGAGCGACCGACCACACGCAGATGCAGGAGTTCGACTGGGCGTATTGCACGCCGGTCTCAGGACTGTCCGCGGAACCGGCAGGATTTTATCTGGCGGGCCGGATGGGGAAGACATTCGTGCCGGGGACGACGCTGTCGGACAGCCTGCAGCTCGAAGCGGACGTGAAGTTCACGGAGCTGGTGGCGGAGATTATCGGGGCTGTGCTGAAGGCTCGCCGGCTGGAGCGGCAGAAGGCCGGGCTGCGGCAGTTCTTTGCGCCGCCGATTCTGGCGGCGCTGGGAGACGATCTGGATACGACGCTGCTGGAGCCGGCGGAGTGCGACGTCACGGTCATGTTCTGCGATCTGCGGGGCTTCAGCCAGCGGTCGGAGGATTCGGCGGGCGATCTGATCGGGCTGCTGGAGCGGGTCAGCCGGGCGCTGGGGGTGATGACGCAGCAGATTCTTGAGCACGGCGGCGTGACCGGCGATTTTCAGGGGGACGCCACGCTGGGTTTCTGGGGCTGGCCGATTCCGTCCCCGGACGCGGCGGTGTTCGCGGCTCGGGCCGCACTGGGGATCCGCGCGGCATTTGCACGGGCGGCCGCTCAGAAGAATCACCCGCTGGCCGACTTTGCGATGGGGATCGGGATTGCTCACGGCCGGGCCGTGGCGGGGAAGATCGGTACGGCCGAACAAGTCAAAGTGACCGTCTTCGGTCCGGTGGTGAATCTGGCGAGCCGGCTGGAGAGCATGACTAAGCAATTGCGGGTGCCGATTCTGCTGGATGAAGCGACGACGTCGATTCTGCGGGAGCGGATGTCGGCGGATGAAGGGCGATTGCGCCGCCTGGCGCGCGTGCAGCCGTATGGTCTGGAAACCGCCGTGGAAGTCAGCGAGCTGATCCCACCTCTGGCAGACTTTCCCGAGCTGACGGACACGCACATCACCGACTACGAGCGAGGGGTCGAGCACTTCGTAGCGGGGCGCTGGGACGAGGCTTATCAGTGTCTGCACGGGATGCCGGCGAGCGATCGCGCGCAGGATTTTCTGCTGCAGCATCTGGTGGCTGGCGGCCGGAAGTCTCCGGTGAACTGGGATGGAGTGATCCGGCTGCCGAGCAAGTAGCTGACAGACGTCGAGATTCCGAATGTCCAGATTGTGCAGGCGCGGCCGACAGAGGGCGCAGGGCTTCGTCGGGTTTCATCTGAAAGTCTGTGACCGGTGCAATGGCCGGTCGGAAAACGGAGATACGTTGTCTTTGGGCGGCAAACCGCGGAGGTCTGCCGATCAGGATCAATCGTTTCCATCCGCGCAAAGCCGACGATGAAATCAATCCGCTCATTGCTATCCGGCACGGCGCAATTCAACCGGCGTCAATCGCCGGTCGATGATGAAGGCGCTGCGTCTTTTGCGCAAGTGCCGGGGGACGCGAGCGACAATCGCGGCACGGATGGAAAGATTTCCTCGGACGGCGACGATTCGACCGACATTGCGTCGCTTCTGCGGGCGCTCAATCATGTTTTTGATTCGATGACAGGGGAGGCTGCGGGCATCTTCAATTACGGCGAACAACGACAGTCCGGCAGTCCGACTTTTCACATGACCGATTCGCCGGGTTCCGGCAGGGTCCCATAACCGGAGCATCGGCCGAACGTCGCCGGAGACAGCGTGTATCGTTTGCAGGTTTTGCATGGCGGCCGTCAATGTGACGGCGGATCTTTCGCTCAGAGCCTCATCTCTATCGAAACATGTCAGCTTCTGAATCCCCGCCACCATCGACTCAGACCGCTCGCGATCACGTCCTTGTGATCGACGACGATCCGCTGTTTCGGAGCCTGCTGGTGACGATACTGCGGCGCGACTTCGCGGTATCGGTCGCCAGCGAAGGCTCCGAGGGTTTCTATCAGGCGCTGGAGAAGATTCCCGCTCTCGCGGTGGTCGATATTCAGATGCCTGGCTGGGACGGTCTGCGGACGCTCCAGGCGTTCCGGTCGCACCCCCTGCTGCAGGCATTGCCGATTGTCATCATGACGTCGGACGCCAGCCGCGAAACCGTCATGGCGGCGATTCATGGCGGCGCCGACGAATACATCGTCAAGACCAGCTTCAATCGGGAGACGCTGCTGGAAAAAGTCCGCAGAGTGCTGGCGCGCGGCGAACGGAGACCCGTGGCCACATTCGCGGAGGCCTCGGCAGACCGGTCCCTGTTATCGGCAAGCGTTCGATCGTCCGGAGACGCGACCATCGAGCCGCAACGTGACGAGGAATCGCGGCTGCAGGAAGTACTCGACGGCTGGGAATAGTCCGGACGTCGGACCCGTAGCGGTCGACCGCACTCATCGGCGGGACGCTGCGGATCGAGCGATCTGCGATTCGATGAGAGTTCGACGAGAGATTGTGCGAAGAATCTGCTTTCATCGCTGGAGAGAATCGGCATAGAATCGACCTGTGGCGTGGAACGACGTCATCCGCCACAGGGAGGTTTGGAATCAGATGCTGCACTTCAGTTGCGACGGCTGCGGCAAGCCACTCGGCGATGATCGCTATGTGTTGCGGATCGAGGCGTACCCCGCTTTTGATCCCTATCAGTTGCAGGAGGCCGACCTTGATGTCGACCACCTGCAGGAGGTTGCGCAGACTCTGGCCGGGGTCGATGAGTGCGAGACTTCGCCGGAGGATGAGCACCGGTCCCGGCAGTACCGGTTCGACCTGTGCGCGACCTGCCACACGAAGTTCCTGCGGGATCCGCTCGGACGAGAGGCGCACCGTCGGCTGGATTTCTCAAATAACTGACCCGGTCAGCGACCGGCGCCGGTCAGGCGGACCACGAGCAGCGTCCGATCATCGGGAGCGTGGGGCGTGCCTGCGGAATGCTGCAGCATCGCCTGCCAGACGGCGGCGGCGACCGCCTCGGCGCCGGCGTCCGCGTTCCGTGCTGCCTCCAGCAGGCCGCCCGTCCGAAACGTCTCCCGCGTGGCGCTGGTGGACTCGGTAATTCCGTCCGAATAGAACAGCAGAACATCGTCGGCCTGCAGTTGCAGGATGGAGCCGCGGTAGGGCGTTTCCGGCAGAATTCCGAGCAGCAGGCCGTGCGACTCCAGAGCCTGCGCCTGCCGGTCGCGCAACAGGAACGGCGACGGATGCCCGGCATTCGCGTACTGCAGCGTCAGCGATTCGAGATTCAACGTGGCGCAGATCAGCGTCATGAACTGTTCGGCGCGTGTCACTCGATACAGGGCCGCGTTGATCCGGCCCAGCAGTTGCGACAGCGAAAGCCGGTCGCCCAGATCGGGCAGCAGTCCATGAATGGCGCCGCGGGCCAGCGACATGATCATCGCCGCGGGGATGCTGTGACCGACGGCGTCGCCGACGGCGATGACGGCCTCGTCGTCGCTCTGCAGAAACAGTTCGCAGAGATCCCCTCCCAGATCGCCCGCCGACTGGCAGCGGACGGCCAAGTCCAGCCGTCGATCGCTGCGCAATCCCGCATGAATGCCGCCGTGGTGTTCCAGTCCGGCCTGTCGCAGTTCGGTGCTGAGACGACGGCGGACGGTTCGGTCCTTCAGCAGCAGTACGCGATCGAGCAGCGCGGCAAGTTGTTCGGCAACGCGGGTCAGCGCAGCCTGCTCTGCGGCTCCGAGCGGACGGCGACGGCGTTCGAAACACCAGAGCGTGCCGATGGGAACGCGCTGCAGCTCGACTGGAATTGCGAGAGCCGACTCGACATTTCCAGGCAGCCAGGGGAGATCGGCGGCGTTGGAACGTTGCAGGAGGACCATGCCGTCGCGAAACGCCCGCCAGTCGGGCGCGCCGGAATCGAGCGACCGGCGCGGCCTGGGAAAGTCGCGAGCGGAGAGCTGCCAGGCGGCCCGCAGCCGCAGCTCGCCGGCGGACGCATCGAGCATCAGGAAGGCTGTCGTCCAGGTCCGAGTGAGCTGGGCCGCCGCCCGCAACAGCGACTCCAGCGAGTGGCGGAGGTCCGGTTGCTGCAGGTGACGTCCCATCTCGAAGAGGGTGCCGACGTCGCGCGAGCGGGATTCCAGGTTGCGATCGGCCTGGGTGACCTGGCTGAGCAGGTCCGCAACGAGATCGCCCAGTTCGTGGACGACTCTCAGATGGGCCGGACTGCGGGACTGCTGAGAGGGATCCAGCCGGAGGAGTCCGGTGACGTCCTGACCGTCGTGGATGGGAGTCTGCCAGGGGGCCGGCGGTTCGTCCCGGGCCTGACTGCCGGCGGGAACGTACTCCAACGGACAATCGATCGCCTGGCCAAGTCGGCGGCAGATGTCGGCGATCCAATGGTGACGTGGGGTAGTGGGCGGAGAATGCATGAGGGCCCGCAGGAGAGCAAGCCTGACGGCGGTTCCCGGCAGTGCTCCATCCGTTTATCGACCGGCAGAAATGGCCGGTCGAGCGGTTTGACGCGGAAGACTGATCTGCGGGTTAAGTGGGGCGTGCGGCTGGGGGGCGTGCCGGCCTTGAGCGACGGTCGAACGCGCCCGGAGAAACGGATTCTCCGGGCGCGTCGTGCGCGATCGGGCTAATCGTCAAGGCCGATCAGACGGCATGGGTTCGAGACATGGCGATGGTCACGGTCCTCAAACCAAAGCGCACGCCCGAATCTCATTACCTGCCGGCAGGATGTTTCAGCGGGAGCCAGGCGCCGTTTTCACTGCTGGAGGCGACGCACTGCTGAATGAAGTACATGCCTTCGACGCCGTCGTAGACGTTCGGATAAACTGTGTCGCGCGTCGCGAACGACTCGCCGACAGCTCGCTTCGCCATATCGTCGTAGGCGAATCGGTAGATGTTGGCAAAGGCCTCAAAGAAGGCTTCGGGGTGTCCGGCGGGCAGTCGGGAGGAGGCGGCGGAGAGGGGCAGAACGTATGGTCCGCCGTTACGGGTGTAGGTCCGGTGAGCCTCGCCGTTGCGGCGGACGATGAGCTTGTTGGGCTCTTCCTGGCGCCATTCGAGGGCGCCCTTTGTCCCGTCGACTTCGATGAACAGGTCGTTTTCGCGGCCGTGCGAAATCTGGCTGGCGGTGACGGTACCGAGTCCGCCGTTGGCGAACCGGATCACGGCGCACCCGTAATCGTCGAGCTTCCGGCCGGGCTCGAAGGCTTTGAGGTGGCAGGAGATGTCGGCGGGGGTGAGATTCGTGATGTAGCGGGCCAGGTTGTAGGCGTGCGTGGCGATGTCGCCGAAGCAGCCGGCGGCGCCGGACATTTTGGGGTCGGTGCGCCATTTGGCCTGTTTCTGCTCGGACGATTCGAGGCGGGTGCGGAGCCAGCCCTGAATATAGTTGGAGCGGACGGCCTGAATTTCGCCCAGTTCGCCGGCGAGGATCATCTCGCGCGCCTGGCGGACCAGCGGATAGCCGGTGTAGTTGTGCGAGAGGGCGAAGACGACGCCCGACTTCTCGACGACCTGCTGGAGCAGCTCGGCTTCCTGGAGATCGAAGGTCATCGGCTTGTCGCAGACGACATTGAAACCGGCCTCGGCGGCGGCCTTCGCGATGGCGAAGTGGGTATGGTTGGGAGTGGCGACGGTGACGAAATCGACCCGCTGATCGGCGGGGAGCGCCAGTTCCTGCTGGATCAGCTCGGTCACGGAACCGTAGGCGCGGCTTTCCGGGATGTCGTACGCGGGCGCGGAGGCCTTGGCGCGGGCGGGATCGGAAGAGAGAGCGCCGGCGACGAGGGCGGCACGGTTATCGAGGACTGCGGCGGTGGCGTGGACTCTGCCGATAAACGCGCCTTGACCGCCTCCGACGAGGGCCATGCGAAGTTTGCGGTTCAGGGGGCCGTTCGTCGTTTCCATGCTGTGATTCCTCGATGTCTGTGCGCGGATCAGATGCTGCGGAGCCCCGTCCGATGCGGGTTTCCAAACCGAACTGGCAGGATACCGCTGAGTTCAGGGGAATGCCAACGCTGCTCCCGGCGGCCTCTCTGTCCAGAGAGGCTCTGGAGAGAGCGGCGGCGGTTCGTTAGCATGAAGCGCTGAAGTCGACGGTCGTCGACGCCGCCCCATCGGCGGTGTGTGGGGAGATCTGGCCCTGGGGAGGACGGGACGTGGCAACTCGGCTGAAAGATCAGCGTCTGGCGTGGCTGGTGTGCGGATTTCTGGCGGGACTGTGCGTGGCCTATATCTGGCCCCACGAGCAGGCGTATGCGATTGCGACCGATCGCGATCAGCGGTTCGCCATCTGCACGGTGGAAGTGGGCATTGCGAGCCCGGAGGCGATTTTTGTTCTGGACTTTCTGACGGGGCGGCTGCACGGCGCACTGTTGAATCCCCAGTCGGCGACGTTCACGAATTTCTGGGCGCGGAACATTGCCGGGGATTTTCAGGTGGCCGGCGAAGGGGCGAAGGCCCAGTACACGATGATTCCCGGGGTGGGGAATCTGAACAGCGCGCGCGGCGTGCAGACGGCGAGCGGACTGCTCTACATCGGCGAGCTGACGTCGGGCAAGGTGGTCGCCTATCGCTTCCCGTTCCGGATCCAGCGCACGCCGCTGCCGGAAGTCGGGACGGTTGAGCCGTTCGCCTTCTTCCCCTTCCGGGAAGCGACGCAGGAATAGCAGATCCTGGCCCGATTGCGGCCTGCGAAATGTCACGTGACCCGTTCCGGTTCATCCGGAGCGGGTCACGGTTGCTTCAGGACTGGCGGCGGGCGACCAGAATGCGGGCTTTGCCGGCGACGCGGGCGAAGATTACGACGAGGGACTCGCCCTTGGGAAC
This sequence comes from uncultured Planctomycetaceae bacterium, assembly GCA_942493135.1. GTDB lineage: Bacteria > Planctomycetota > Planctomycetia > Planctomycetales > Planctomycetaceae > Planctellipticum. The sequence goes on from OW818684.1 coordinate 230,298, forward strand.
CAGCGGCAGCTTGCGGCGCAGCGCTTCGGCCTGCACCGGAATGTGGCGGCATTTGATTTCCACCGACGCGACCCGCATCGACCGCAGAAACGCCCGCAGATCCCGGTCGTTGTTCGGCAGGTCGGCGAGGACTTCGAACCGATGGACGAAGGGGGAGTCGACCGGTTCTGCGGAGGTGAGATACTCCTCGGCGTCATCGAGCCGGCTGAGGCCCAGTTGTTCTGCGCACAGGTCGACCATCCCCGCGCGTACGACGGCGGGATCGGGGTCGTAGACGTACTGCAGCGTGCCGCTCCGGGGTGCGGCGGCATCGAGCGGATGTCCGGCCAGAGTCGCCCCGGCGGGGAGGACCGTCGCCCGGAACGGAGCGGAACTGGCCAGGCTGCCGAACCAGATGGTCGCTTCTTTGCATTCGCCGTGGAGGCTGATCAGTTCGACCTCGGCGTCGGAAAATTTGCCGCCGAAGTTGCTGGCCGGGCCGACCTTGATCGCGCCTCCCTCGACTCGATCTCTTAGCGTCTGCAGCCATTCCAGGGGCGGCACGTAGTCTTCGATGCGGGAGACCCGGCCGGCCGAACCCGGTCGACGGTCGGGGTCGATGTGGACCAGTCCGGTCATGTCGGTCAGCGACAGAATATCGGCGCAGACGGGAGTGATCCGTTCGCGGACGCCGTGGACTTCGGCGTTCCAGGCCATTCGAAGGAGCGTCTCCGGGTTGAGATCGACGGCAGTGACTGGTTGACCGGCGGCCAGGGCGATGGCGTCGCTGCCGATGCCACAGCAGAGGTCGGTCACTGGAGCGGTGAATCGCCGGGCCTTGTGACGGGCGACGAGTTCGGAGGTGCTCTGTTCCAGTCCCTGGCGGTCGAACCACATGTCGGCAGCGCGACTGAATTTTGCGGTGGCCCGCAGGCGGAGCTCCACGAGGCCGATGGCGGCGCGGACGAGGTCGTCGGAGAAGTCGCGGCGGAGCGTTTTCTGCCAGGCGAGTTCGGTGGCTCCCCCGCGTCCGGCGACGACACGGGCCAGCAGGTCCGGGGTGGCCCGCAGTCGGCGAAGCAGGTCGCATTCAGGAGACTGGTCGATTTCAGCAGGAAGCGGTGGAACAGAGATGGTCGGCAGTCCTGACGGCGGGGTGTGAAGAATCCTTCGCGCAATGAATCCGGCATCCTCCCTGAGTCGGGGTCCGTTTGCAAACGCCACGCGGCAGAACTAGAGTGCAGATTCCCGCCGACCGGCCTTGTGGCGGTCTCAGCGACCTCGAAAACCTGCTTCCCGCGCCGAGCCCGCCCATGCATATTCGCGATGGCATCCTGAGTCCCGAAGTCTGCGTGGCGTGTGGTGCGTTGAGTCTGCTGGCGGTGGGCTGGAGTCTCAAGAAGGTCCGCGAAGACCTTTCGGACCGGGCGGTGCCGCTGACCGGCATGATGGCGGCACTGATTTTTGCGGGGCAGATGGTGAATTTTCCACTGCTGGGAGCGCCGGTTTCGGGCCACCTGCTGGGGGGCGTGCTCGCCGCGACGGTCCTGGGGCCTTGGGCCGGATGCCTGGCGATCACGCTGGTGCTGATCGTGCAGGCGGTCATGTTCAGCGACGGCGGGCTGCTGTCGCTGGGGGCGAACGTGCTGAATATGGGGGTTGTCGGCGCCTGGGGGGGCTGGGCCATCGAGCAGGTGTTTCGGCGATTTCTCGGGAATGGCGGCCCGGCAACGATCATGTCGGCGATGGGGGCGGCCTATCTGTCGGTGCTGGCCGCGGCGGCGTGCTTTTGTCTCGAATTCGCGTTGTCGCAGCGAGGAACGGAGTTTCGCCCCGGCACAGTGCTGAGCCTGATGGTGCTGTATCACGCGGCGATCGGCGTCGGAGAGGCGATCATTACGGGGCTGGTTCTCGGGTTTCTGTGGGCACGGCGGCCGGATGTGGTGCTGGGACATGCTGAACGAGGTTCCGGCGGTTGGCGCGCGGTGATGTGGGCCGGTCTGACGATGGCCCTGGCGATTGCGGCGCTGGCTGCACCGTGGGCGTCGGAGTGGCCGGACGGTCTGGACGCGGTCGGCCAGTCGCTGGGATTTGAGGCACTGGCGACGGAATCCCGACCAATCATACTCGAAGACTATGCGCTTCCCATGATTCCGGAAGCCTGGGCGGGTGCGTCGGTGGCTCTGGCGGGAATTCTGGGGACGTTGGTTGTCTTCGGTGCGGCCATCGCGATGGGTCGGGCGGCAAAGCTCTCCCTGGCTGGCGGATCGCTGACGGGCAACGGGCATGGCCAGTGACATCGGGCGAAAGCCGCCGCCGCCCACGCCCTGTCACCGACTGACACCCGGCTGGCGGCTGGGGATCACGCTGACGGTGCTGGTGCTGGCGGGTTTGCTCGATTTCAACCGCTGGCCGCTGCTGGGGCTGCTGACCGTTGTCGTCTTCGCCGGGCTGAGCCTGGCAGAAGTGCCGCTGGAGTATCTGCTGCGGCGTCTGGGCTGGTTTCTGCCGCCGATTTTTCTACTGGGTCTGTCGGCGCCGCTGGGTCAGCCGGACGAGGCGGGCTGGCTGTGGGCGGCGGGACTGTGGCTGCGCTGCACGGTCTGCTTTCTGGCGGGGCTCTGGTTGATTCACGTCCTGCCGTTTCCCGAGCTGCTGGCGACGCTGCGGCGATGGCACGTGCCGCTGGTGCTGGTGGCGATGCTGGGGTTCATGTACCGGTTTCTGTTCATCCTGTGGGACGAGCTGGATCGCATGAAACAGGCGCGGGCGGCACGGACGTCTCGCCCGGTCGGCTGGCGCGTGGCATGGAAGACGTCGGCGATGATGCTCGGCCAACTGCTGCTGCGGGCGTGGGACCGGGCGGAACGGGTGCACCGCGCGATGCTGGCGCGGGGCTGGGACGGGTCGGTGAAAAGCCTGGATGGGGAGTGGGGGTCGGGGATCTGAAGAAGAAGGGGTTTACCGCGAGGACGCGGAGAAGATATCAGGAGAGTGAAAAGTGGGTATTGAGTAGTGATGAGTGCAAAGTGACGGAGAACGTGATCCACGGCCGGGTGGCGACTCCTTCATTTTGCACTACTCACTCATCACTACTCACTTTTCACTTTCCGGATCTTCTCAGTCTTCTCCTTCTCCTTGGTGAAGACTTTGTGAGACTTCTCGTCCGGCCGAAATGCAAAGGGGGCGCAGGATCGTTGATCCCGCGCCCCCTTTGATGTGCCAACCAGGAAACTATTCTGCGGGCTGGTCGAGGCTCCAGCGGAGGTAGGCTTCGATAAACGGGTCGATCTTGCCGTCGAGCATGGCCTGGGGCTGGCTGGTTTTGAGGCCGGAGCGGTTGTCCTTGACGTACGAGTCCGGATGGAGGACGTAGTTGCGGACCGTTTCGCCGCCGAAGCCGATCTTGGACTTCTGGCCCCGCTTGGCGGCTTTTTCGGCATCCCGGCGGTCGCGTTCCATCTGGTAGAGCTTCGCGGTCAGCATCTTCCGGGCGGTGGCCCGGTTTTTGTGCTGGCTCCGTTCGTTCTGGCAGCGGACGGACAGTCCGGTCGCGAGGTGGGTGAGCTGCACGGCGGATTCGGTCTTGTTGACGTGCTGTCCGCCGGCGCCGCCGGCCCGGGCGACGTCTTCGCGGACATCCTGGGACCAGTCGATGTCGATTGTGAAGTTGTCGTCGAACTCCGGGACCACGTCGACAGCGGCAAACGACGTCTGCCGCCGGCCGGCGCCGTCGAACGGGCTGATGCGGATCAGCCGATGGACGCCGGTTTCGCCCTTGAGCAATCCGAAGACGTAAGGTCCGCGGATGGCGATCGAAGCGTTCCGGATGCCGGCCTCTTCGGCGGGGGAGATGTCGAGCAGCTCGGTCTGGAAGCCCCGTTCTTCGGCCCAGCGCTCGTACATCCGGAGCAGCATCTGCGCCCAGTCGGAGGCGTCGGTCCCCCCTTCCCCGGCCTGCACGTAGAGGTAGGCTGACAGCGAGTCTTCGGGCTGCGCCAGCATGGCCTGCAACTCGACCGCGGCGAACTTCGTTTCGAGGTCCGGCAGAGCGGCGGCGATTTCCTGTTCGGCCTCGCCGGAGTCGTCCTCGGCGGCGAGCTCCAGCATCGCTTCCAGATCATCGGAGCCGGCGATGAGCTCGTTGATCGGCTTGAGGCCGGCGTTGAGCTGTCGCAGTTCGTCCATCAATGGCTGGGCGCGGTCCTGGTTATCCCAGAAGCCGGCGGCGGCCATCAGTTCACCGATTTCGGTGGCGCGTGTTTTCTTGCCAGCCCAGTCAAAGAGAGTCTCGGAGATGGAGAATGCGGGCGATCAACTGGCGGGCTTTGCCCTGTAGTTCCTGGTCCATGTCGGCGGTCGCAGTCAAAAGGAGGTCCCGCCCGCATCCCGCGGGGCGGCGAATCGGTCAATGGGGAAGTATAGCCGCGCGGGGCGGCGCGGAGAAGGACCGGCGACCGTGCGCCGAACCGCAAGGTGCGTTGCGACGTACCTGTCTTTGTCGTCCGGCGGAATCCGAAGCGATGAAACTCGATGAGGTGCGTCCAGATGCACCCTACGTGAAGAAGAACACTCGTTCGGCGGTTTTGCGGAGGAGCCAGTCGCGGTCGGCGGGGGTGATGAAGTCCAGCTTGTCGCGGACGAGGCTGATCGAGGCCTTGTAGTTGTTGACGCCCTGGACCTGATAGGGAGCGTCGCTGGCCCACATCAGCCGGCTTGGGCCGAAGACGTCGTAGAGCCGCTTGATCATGGGGATCAGCTCCAGGTGGGGCGGCTGCTTCTGCCCAAGCGCGTAGAACGCGGAAATCTTGACGCTGGAGTGCTTGTGGCGGGCCAGCCGGCAGAGCTTGTCGAGGTCGGCGTCGCGCATCTGACCGTCGACGCCGATGCGGGCGAAGTGGTCGATCACCACGGGAGTATCCGGGTACTTCTCGCACATTCGATCGACGCCGGGGAGCTGGTCGGGGTTGATCAGGCAGCACATGGCCTGGCGGGTTTCGCCGCCGGTCTTCCACATTTCATGCATGCCGGGGGTGTCGAGCCACCTGGCCTGCTGGTCTTCCTTGCGGATGAAGGGGGTGATCCGGAAGCCGGTGACGCCCAGGGGCAGGAGTTTCTTCGCGGCTGCGCCGGCGGCGGGCTGATGGTCGTCCACCATGCCGACGATGCGGAAGCGTTTCGGGTGCCGCTGGACGGCGTCGATCAAGTAGGAATTGTCGAACAGGTGGTAGACCGAGTGCTGAATCAGCACGACGCGTGTGACCCCTTCGGGGCCGGCGATCGCCATCAGTTCGTCGTCGGTGAAGCTGGGGGGATTAAGATCCTTGACGGTCTGGCCGGCGGTGAGCGGGTATTTGTCGGCGGTGGGGGGCCAGATGTGCGAGTGGGCGTCGATCCAGCCGGCGGCTGCCTCCTGGGCGAAGAGGGTGGGGGAAATACCGGCCACTGTCATGGCGGCGGCTCCAGCGGCAAGGGCTTCGCGTCGCGTCATTCCGTCGTTCATCTGTCTCTCGGCATTCAGAAGGTGAGTGGGATTCCGCATGTCGCAGATCAGGCAATAATCGCATGGGCGACTTCGCCATGCACGTCGGTCAGGCGGAAATCGCGACCCGAATAGCGATAGGTCAGCCGCTCGTGATCGATTCCCAGCAGATGCAGCAGCGTCGCGTGGAGGTCGTGGACGCTCATACGGTTTTCGACCGCTTTAACACCCAGCTCGTCGGTCGCCCCGTACGTCATGCCGCCGCGGATGCCGCCGCCGGCCAGCCAGACGCTGAAACCGGTGGCGTGGTGGTTCCGGCCATTGGCTCCCTGGGCGGTGGGGGTGCGGCCGAACTCGCCGCCCCAGAGAATCAGCGTGTCTTCGAAGAGTCCGCGGGCTTTGAGATCGCGGATCAGGGCGGCGATGGCTTGGTCGCTCTTGCGGGCGTCGCGGGCGTGATCCTGAATGTCGCCGTGGGCGTCCCACGGCTGGCCGCTGCCGTAGAAGAGCTGAACCATCCGGACGCCCCGTTCGACGAGCCGGCGGGCGATGAGGCAGCCGTCGGCGAATTCGCCGGGGCCGTAGAGCGTCCGGGTGGATTCCGTCTCCCGGGTGATATCGAAGGCTTCCTGGGCCTCGAACTGCATGCGGTAGGCCATTTCGAGCGACTCGATGCGGGCTTCGAGCTGACCATCGACGCCGCGATTGGCGAGATGGTCGCGGTTGAGCTTCTGCATCAGGTCCAGCAGCCGTCGCTGGGCGGGCGGCGCGAGCTGCGCATTGTTGATATGCCCGATGACCTTCTGAGGATCGAGCTGCGCGTTGTTGATGTGCGTGCCCTGGTAGATGCCGGGGAGGAAACTGTTGGACCACAACGCGGGGCCGACGACCGGTTTGCCGGGGCAGAGAACGACGAAGCCGGGGAGGTTCTGGTTTTCGGTTCCCAGCCCGTACGTCAGCCACGACCCCAGGCAGGGGCGGGTCGGCTGCTGGGTGCCGGAGTTCATCATGAACAGGCCGGGTTCGTGATTCGGCGTCGTCGTGTGCATCGAACGGATCACGCAGATATCGTCGATACATTCGCCGACGTGCGGAAACAGCTCGCTGACTTCGACGCCGCTTTCGCCCCGTTTCGCGAACTTGAACGGCGACGGCATGTACTTGCCGCCGGGGCCGGGCTGACCGGCCTGTTTGACCAGTTCCGGTTTGGGATCGAACGTATCGACGTGCGACGGGCCCCCGTTCATGAACAGGTGAATGACATGCTTCGCCCGGGGGGCGAAATGCGACGGGTGAGGAGCGAGCGGATCGCCGCTGAGCGTGCCTTCGGCGACGGCCTGCTGCTGGCCGTCCAGGACCGAGGCCAGCCCGAGCAGGCCAAAGCCGGCTCCCGTCCGGGCGAGGATCTCACGGCGCGAGAAAAATGACATATCAGCTCCGATCCTGTCGACTCAGACCGGCGCGGCGGCCGGCCATCCGCGTTTCGGTTCAGTCTACAAAAGCGAATTCGTTCGATCCCAGCAGGGCGAGGCAATACTGTTCCCAGGGCGACAGCCCGGAGGAATCGGTCGCGGCGGCCGTCAAGAAGTCCCGACCGACGGTCAATTCTTCAGCAGAAGGCCGGCGGTTGAAGAGAAGCTCATAGCCGCGAGTGATGCGGGCATCTTCCCCGGCCGCTTCGCGCCCCAGCCGCGAGGCCAATGACTTCGCTCGGGCGAGCATGAAGTCGCTGTTGAGGACGAAGAGTTGCTGCAGCGGTACGGTGGTGACGGTACGCTGACCGGCGGTGATGTTGGGATCGGGGAAGTCGAACAGGCGGAGCAGATCGTCCAGGCGATGCCGGCTGATCGAGCCGTAGACGGTCCGCCGACGATTGCCGTTGTCGGCCAGATTGACCGGCGGGCCTCCCGCCGTGAGGTCGAGATCGCCAGTCACGCTGAGCAGGGAGTCGCGCCAAGGCTCGACTTCGAGGCGACGGCGGTTCATTCGCCACAGCAGCCCGTTCTCGGGATCTACCAATTCCGCCTTTGTCAGTGCATCGCTCGACTCTGATCGCGAGCTGGCCTGGCGATAGGTCGCGGAGAGCATGATTTCCCGATGGAGCCACTTCGTGGACCAGCCCGATTCGAGGAAACGGACCGCCAGCCAGTCGAGCAGTTCCGGATGGGTCGGACGTTCGCCGAGCTCGCCGAAGTTGCTGGGGGTGCGGACGAGACCGGCTCCGAAGTGGCCGCTCCAGACCCGATTCACCCAGACGCGCGCCGTGAGCGGGTTCTCGGGAGCGACGAGCGCTCGGGCCAGCTCCAGCCGACCGCTGCCGGACGACTGCAGCAGGCGGCGTTCGCCGTGGGCCAGAACGGCAGGGACGGCTCGCTCGGCGACCGGACCTTTCTTGCGCGGGTCACCGGCCAGGTAGACCGGAAGGTCGATCGCGGTCCCGTCACTGAGAGCGTGCGCCATGGGAACGGCAATTCGTTCGGCGGCTTGCTTGCGACGGTTCAGTTCTCCGTTGAGCGAGGCCAGTTCTTCGGACTGTGAAGCGGCGAGGTACGGACCCACATCTTTCGGCGGTACGGCGAGCAGGCCGCGATCGGAGAAGAGTTCGGAGCAGAGAGCGGCGGCAATCGGATCCGGTTCGACAGCCATGTAGTCGGCTGCGACGGTTACGGATGGCTGGTCCGCTTCGTATTCGATCCGCGCCCCGGAGAAGATGGCGTGATCGCTGCTGATGGAATTGTCTTCGTCCGGCTGGCCGGCGCCGGTCGCGACGAGCGTCAGGTATCTGGCTTCGGGAGGCAACTGCAGTTCGAATGCGGCGAACTTGCCATCGCCCCGCAGGGCCGGGGGGAACTCGCCTGCGAGAGAATACGTCCCATCATTTTCAGTGATCGTCGCCGGCTGACCATTCACGACCACCTGCAGAATCGAGTCGTACTGGCTGGCCGAGCTTCGAGGGCGGGAGACGATCGCGGCCAGATGGACGCTGCCGGCCCCGCCGGTATCGTCGTTGATGCCGGCCCGGTCGACGCGAAACGTGAGGATGCGGTCGGCGGGAATCAGTCCCGCTCGGCGGATTTCGTCGAGGTCAAACGTGATCAGGGCATTGGCGTGCATGCCGATCCCCTGCTCTGTCCGAGGCAAGTCGGCGGGGCCGCGGGCCCCCTGAGTGCGGATGCCGCCGGCGGCGTCCCAGCCGTCGTTGACCACGGCGCCGTGGGCGCGGTCGTCGCTGCCGAGACTTTCGAAGCTGACGCGAATCTGCGGGGCGATGTCGGTCGACTTGCCCCAGCCCTGGACCACTCGTTCAACACCGAGGCTGTCCGCGGAAGCCACCGCCTTGAACGTATCCGACGCGACGGCGTTGCGCAGGCTGACATCGGACTTGTCATCGAACAGGTTCCCAAGCGGAATCACTCCCGGCGGCACCTGGGCCCGGTCGGCTTCGGCAAGGAATGCGAAGTCCTCGCCATAATGCTGCAACAGAGCGGTGCGACGACTCAGCAGTGCTTCGGCGGACTGCTGCAGCTCGACTCCGAACGCCTTGAGAGCGTCCTCGGACGGCGGTGCTTCTGCATCGCGCAGCGTTCGCCAGCCGGCCAGATACGGGCGGTCCGAGGCGACGGAACCGCTGCCGGGTTCTTCACTCAGATAAGCCACCCAGCGCTGCAGCAGTTCTTCCGGCAGTCCAGCTTTGCCCGCAGCGCGCTTGATTTCCTTGCCGCGGTCTTTCTTGTCGCCGGTCCGCTGCAGCACCTGCCCGGCGGCGATGACGTACTGGGGAATCTTTGGGACGACCTGGCTGCGGATTTCGCGGGCGGCAGCGGCCTGAAAGCGGTCGACCAGCAACTGCTGGTCCTCAACCGCGGCGTCGGCCTGCTGGCGGGCCTGGACGACGGAGTCGGGGACGGCGGGGCGTTCCTGGTACTGCGTGCTGGCGAAGACCCCCAGCAGACCGTAGTAGTCGGTCATCGAGAGCGGGTCGTACTTGTGGTTGTGGCAGCGGGCGCAGGAGATGGTGAGGGCCTGCGTGCCGCGGATCAGCGTATCGACCCGGTCGTCCCATTCGTCGGCGAGCGCTTTGTCCTTTTCGCCGTTGTCCTGGTAATAAACCGGACCAAGAGCGAAGAGCCCCAGCGCGGGCAGGCGTTCGTGGCGGGCGGCATCGACGCCGGAGATCGTCCCGGCGGGATCACGTTCGTCGAGCAGGTCTCCGGCCACCTGGCAGAGGAGAAAGCGGTCGTAGGGCAGATCGGCGTTGAAGGCCCGGATGACCCAGTCGCGGTAGAGGTAGCCGCGGGGATAGTTGCGGGCTTTGAACGTGTGAGCTTGATCCTCGGCGTAACGGGCAACGTCGAGCCAGTAGCGGCCCCAGCGTTCGCCGTAGCGCGGGGATTCCAGCAGGGTCTCGATCACGAGGGCGAAAGCGGTGTCGTCGTCGGCGGGATCGTTCAGGAATGCGGCGACCTCTTCGGGAGTCGGCGGCAGGCCGAGGAGATCGAACGAGGCTCGGCGGATCAGCGTGCGCCGGTCGGCCGGCGGACCGGGCAGCAGTCCTCGCTCATCGAGCTGGTGCAGGACGAAGTGATCGACTGGATTGCGAACGCGGGAGCTGTCCCGAACTTCAGGCGGAGTGACTTTGACGGGCGGTCGAAAGGCCCAGTGGGTGGATTTCCGCGGGTCGAGATCAGGCGGGGGCAGAGGAGTCGCGTTACGCTGCGCCTGTCTCGGATCAGGACTCCCCATCTCGACCCATCGTTCAAAATCGACGATGACCGCGGCGGGAAGTTTTCCCTTGGGGGGCATTTCGACGCTTTCGTAACGCAGCGCCTCCAGCAACAGGCTGGATTTCGGGTCTTTGCCCTGAATCGCGGGACCGGAGTCCCCCCCTTTCTGCAGTCCCTCGCGGTCATCGAGCCGCAGACTTCCCTTGGGGGGATTGGAGTCGGCGGAGTGGCATTCGTAGCAGTGGGCCACGAGCACGGGCCGAATGCGGGTTTCGAAGAATTCGAGCTGTTCCGGCGTCGGATCAGCGGGAGATTGTGCCCGGCTTTGCGCCGCAAACGGTCCAGCGAGCAGTCCAGCGACGCACAACAGGATCCAGCGCGGCATGGGTACCAACTCGAACGGAGGCGGCGGGATGCGTCACAAGGCCGGCAGACGCGAGCTGCGGCGCAACTGCCGGCCCCATTGATACATCGGCATCATGATCCACCGGGCGCCAGAACACAATCCTGGATTTTGATGCGTTTACAGCAGCAGGTCCTTGATCACTTTCGGGTTCTCAACGCCGGTCAGACGCTGATCGAGCCCCTGGAACTTGTACGTGAACCGTTCGTGATCGATTCCCAGGCAGTCGAGCACGGTGGCGTTGAGGTCGTTCACGTGGGCCGGCTTGTCGACGACGTTGTAGCTGAAGTCGTCGGTCTCGCCGTAGCTGATCCCCCCCTTGATGCCGCCGCCCGCCATCCACATGCAGAAGTTCTTCGGGTGGTGATCTCGGCCGTAGTTTTCTTTGGTGAGCGTTCCCTGCGAGTAGACGGTCCGGCCGAACTCGCCGCCCCAGACGACGAGGGTCGAATCGAGCAGCCCCCGCTGCTTGAGGTCGGTGAGGAGGGCGTAGATCGGCTGATCGGTATCCCGGCACTGGGCGCTGATGTTGTCGGGGAGATTGCCGTGCTGATCCCAGCCGCGGTGCAGGAGCTGGACGACGCGGACGCCCCGTTCGATCATCCGGCGGGCCAGCAGCGTGCTGGCGGCAAAGGTCCCCGGGACCTGGACTTCGGGGCCGTACATTTCCAGCGTGGCTTTCGTTTCGCCGGAGAGATCGACCAGTTCCGGCACGCTGGACTGCATGCGGAAGGCCATTTCGTACTGCGCGATGCGGGTCTGCGTTTCCGGATCGCCGAACCGGGCGTAGGTCTTTTCGTTGAGGGCGGCGAGCGTGTCGAGCATGGCGCGGCGGTCGGACGGTCGAATGCCGGGGGGGTTCTGCAGATAGAGCACCGGGTCTCCCTGGCTGCGGAGGGCTACGCCGGTGTAGCGGGAGGCCAAAAAGCCGCTGCTCCACATGCGGGTGAAGAGAGCCTGCGCCGCGGCGCTGGAGGACCAGGTCGGCGTGAGGACCACGAACGAGGGCAGGTCGTTACTGACGCTGCCGAGCCCGTACGACACCCAGGAACCCAGGCTCGGTTTGCCGGGGACTTCGCTGCCGGTCATGACGAAGGTGCAGGCGGGGTCGTGGTTAATCGCATTTGTGAAGACCGACTTCACCAGGGCGATGTCATCGACCACTTTAGCGGTATGCGGCAGGAGTTCGCTGACCCACCGGCCGGACTCGCCATGCTGGGTGAAGGCGAACTTCGAGGGAGCCACCGGCAGCCGTTTCTGGCCGCTGGTCATGGTGGTAATCCGCTGTCCCTGACGGATGCTGTCGGGGAGATCGGCGTCGAAGTGATCCTTGAGGCCTGGCTTGTAGTCCCACAGATCAAGCTGCGACGGACCGCCGTTCATGTGCAGGTAGATGACCGACTTCGCCCGAGGGGTGAAGTGAGGCAGCCCCGGCAGAGCGGGGAACATCTGCGAACCCGCGTCGGCCGCCGCCGCGAGACGGGCGCTCGCAGACTGAGCGGCCAGCATCCCGAGCGCCGCGCCGCCGAGACGCATTCCCGAATTGCCGAAGAACTGACGTCGGGTCAGTGCGAGCTGGTTTTCGAAGATCGGATGCATTGAAGAATCCTGTCATTGGTACGGCCCGAGGACGGGCCTTTTGTATTTGGTTTTTTGTACGGCCGGGGGACCGGCCTTTTGTTATTGGCTGTTGGTAATTAGTACGGCCCGCGGACGGGCCTTTGGTCCGTTCGTTCTTTGCAAAAGGCGGTCTTCCGCCGTACCAATATCAAATAACCAATCACCAGTCTCAATTTCGATTGACGGTTTCGTCGAGGTTGAGGAGGAGATTGGCGACGATGGTCCAGGCGGCGAGTTCGGTGGCGGGGACGTCGGTCGGCACGGGCGATTCTCCGACCCGGACGGCCTGCGCCGCGTCGTCCGGGGCGGCGGCGAAACGCTGACGGGCGCGTTCGAACGCCTGAGTGACCAGTTGCAGCTCTTCGGCATCCGGAGATCGGGAGAGGACGGCCCGCCAGCCGAAGCGGATTCTTGATTCCGGCTTCTCGCCACCTTCGCGGATCAGACGATGCGCGAAGGCTCGGGCGGCCTCGAAGTGCTGGATGTCGTTCAGAAGCTGCAGGGCCTGGAGCGGGGTATTGCTCCGTTCGCGACGGGTGCAGAACTGTTCGCGATTGGGACCGTCGAAGTTGCTCATGAACGGCGGCGGGGCGGTCCGTTTCAGGAAGCAGTAGACGCTTCGGCGGTAGAGGTCCGGGCCATGATCCTGCAGGAAGAATCGCGTGTTGCTGTTCGCGTAGCCGACCGGTTCCCAGATGTTGGGCGGCTGGTACGGTTTGACGCCGGGGCCGCCCATCTGGAGGTTGATCAACCCGCTGACGAACAGTGCGTTGTCGCGAACCTGTTCGGCCTCTAGCCGGAGGCGGGAGCCGCGGGCAAGCAGGCGGTTCTCGGGGTCATGAGCGAACACTTCAGGAAGCGTCGTCGCCTGCTGGCGGAACGTCGCCGAGTGAACCATCAGGCGGAGGAGCTCCCGGGTATCCCAACCGTGCTCCGGATACCAGAGCGCCAGCCAGTCGAGCAGCTCGGGATGGCTGGGAGGTTCGCCCTGCGAGCCGAAGTCGTCGCTGGTTTTGACCAGCCCGGTCCCAAAGACCTGCTGCCAGAATCGATTGACGGTCACACGTGCGGTTGCCGGCTGTTCGGGAGAGACCAGCCAGCGAGCCAGATCGAGGCGATTGAGCCGGGTCTGGCCTTCGGCGGGCCTGAGCGGAGGGAAGATGGCGGGGACGCCCGGCTCGACCTTCTCGCCCGGCTTGTCGTACTGGCCGCGCAGCATGATGAATGCGTCGCGCGGCTCAGCGAGATCCTTGAAGATGAACGTGCCGGGGATCTGGTCCTCGAACGTGATCCGGCTGGCCAGTGCGGCCTCGGCGTCGTTGGCGAGAGCCTGCCATTCGGGAGTCGTCGGCCGGGCGATCTCGCGGAGGTAGAATTTCAGCAGCGCGGCCTTCTGCTCGGGCGTGGCTTCTTTCTCGGGACCGTTCTTGAGGACGTCTTTCAGATCGCCGGGCACTCCGTGCGTGTCCTGACCGGTCCGGGTGGTCCACCACTTGCGGAAGGAGGCCCGCGGGTCGTCGGCCGGTTTCAGTTCGCCGGTGATGGTGAGTCCGTCCCACGCGACGATGCCGCCATACTGCGCCAGGGCCACGATGCGGACGGTGTCGCCCGGCGGAAGATCGAGCTGGGTCGTGGAGACCTCAAGGCGTGTCCAGTGGCCGCGGGGAGGAAGATCGCCGACGCGCAGCCGGCCGGGCTTGCCAATCTCGCCGCTGCCGAGTTTCTCGGCATTCCCCCAGAGAGCCCGGCGGGTCCCCTTCCCTGCGGTCAGCTCCAGCATCAGCGTGTCGGGAGGCTCGAACGGGTCGAGCTTGACCCAGACGGAGATCCGGCCCTGATCGGGAATGACCAGCGACTGGGTGGGGTTGTCGAACTTGTCGTCATAATTGACGGCGCTGGCCTGCCGCAAAGCCCGCCAGCCGAGCGGGGCGGCAACCTCAGGGCCGGTCGACCAAGTGGGGTTGTTGCGGGACTCGCTGGTGACGCGGGCGCTCGCCGGGAAGTGATCGTCGAACCAGATGTCTTCAAACGTGGCGGGCGGCAACGGCGGACTGGCATCGGCCGGATCGACGTAGGACAGACCGGCCAGGAACTGGTCGAGCTTCGCTCGAGCCGCGGTCTCGCTGTCTTTCCGTTGCTGCAGCTCTTTCAATTGCTCGGCGGACGCCAACGACTGGAACGGATTCGTATCGCGGACATTGCGATCCATCGCCGGGTCGGCCGAACTGTAAAAGAAGGCGTAGAGCGAGTAGAACTCTTGCGACGTGAGCGGGTCGAACTTGTGATCGTGGCAGACGGCGCAGCCGCCGGTCAGTCCGAGCCAGGTCTGCACCGTCGTACTGGCGCGGTCGACGGCGTAACGATAGAGGAACTCAGCCTCGATCGAGCCTCCTTCGCTGGTGGTCACGTTGCAGCGGTTGAAGCCGGTGGCGATGAGCTGATCGAGGCTCGGCTGCGGGAGCAGATCGCCGGCGAGCTGGTCGATCGTGAACTGGTCGAACGGCTGATTGGCATTGAAGGCGCGGATCACCCAGTCGCGGTAGGCCCACATTTCCCGTTCGTTGTCGAGGTGCAGGCCGTGGGTGTCGGCGTAGCGGGCGACGTCGAGCCAGTGGCGGGCCATCTCTTCGCCGTGGCGCGGAGACTGGAAGTACGACTCGACCATTTTCTCGTAGGCGTCGGGGGCCTGGTCGGCCTCGAACTTCGCCACTTCGGCAGGCGTGGGGGGCAAACCAGTCAATGTAAAGGCGACGCGACGGATCAGCGTGGCACGGTCGGCTTCCGGCTGCGGCGTGAGTCCTTCCCGCTCCAGTCGGGCCAGGACGAAGCGGTCGATCGGATTGCGGACCCAGGCTTCGTTTTTAACGGTCGGTTCCGGATGTCGGACCGGCGCTTCGAAGGCCCAGTGCTTCTGATAGCCGGCCCCCTGCTCGATCCAGCGGCGGAGGAGCTCCTTCTCCGCGGGTTTCAGCTCCTTGTGCGAATCGGGAGGAGGCATGACCGTGTCTTTATCGGTCGAGGTGATCCGCTTCCAGACTTCGCTGAAGTCTGGTTTTCCTGGCTTGATGGCGACGCGGCCATCGTGCTCGGTGAAGGCTCCGTCGGGGATATCGAGTCGGAGTTCGGCCTGCCGGGCTTTGCTGTCGAAGCCGTGGCACTGGAAGCAGTTCGCCGAGAGGATCGGGCGGATGTCGCGGTTGAACTGCAGCGTGTCGTCAGCGGTCAATGAACCGGCCAGCCCGAGGAGCAGGCTGCCGACGAGGATCGTGCGTCGAATCGAACAGGGCATCAGCAACTCCAGGGGGGAGACGCAGGCGGGATCGCAGACGACGGTTCGAAGACCGTCTCACACAGCCTACGCGATTTGTCCCGGTGGAGTCCAGAATCCATCAGCCTCCGCTGATCTGGCTCGCACGAGAAATCAGGAAACGGTGACGATATCCCCGAAATGTGGCTCAGCGCCGGGTCGAGGAGTTTGAACCACGAATTGCACGAATGGGCACGAATCGAGGAGAAGATTTGGAACCACGGAGAGCACTGAAGTTACGGAGAAAAGTAGGAGAGTTCGGATGGGATAGACCTGCGACTCGAACGATTCGCCCATTGTTACAGATCAAATGCAGGAGGGCGGAGTGAGTTTCCGGAAACTCGATCCTCTGAGTCCTTCCGTGACCTCCGTGCCTTCCGTGGTTAATGCGACTTCAGTTCTCTCGTCTTTCCGTTCTCTGTTCTACTCTTCCATTTGTGATCATTCGTGTGATTCGTGGTTGAAGTCTTCACGTTTTGCGCCTGGACTGCGGGCGCTTCGCGATCGAGAATCTCCGTCCTGTACATCGTCAGGCGGCGTTGCTGCTCCTACAATCTGTCCACCGGAAATTCCCTGCCCCGCCGGACGCCTTGCGTTCGCGACGGGGATGATCTGTATTGCCGTCCGACGGGAGATTGACCTGTGTCCGAAAGTCCGACCGGCGTGAAGGAGTTGCGCGAGCTGGTTGGACTGGTCCGTCGATCGACCGGCTTCGACCGCGTGCTGGAGCGGCTGCAGGCGGGCCAGGGGGCGGAGATCGAGGGGACCTGGGGCTCCGCCGCTCCGGTGGCGACGGTGGCGGTGGCCCGCGACTGCCCGACGACGACCCTGGTGATTCTGCCGCGGGAAAAGGATGTCGACGAGTTCTCGGCCGACCTGGCATCATTCGGAGGGGCGATTCCGCTGGTCCTGCCGGCCTGGAACTCGGTTCCGGCGGAGCTCTCCATCACCGATCCCATTCTGGGAAGCCGATTGCGGGTCTTGCGGGAACTGGAAGGTCCCCTGCCCCCGCGGCTGGTGGTGACGACGATCCACGCGCTGCTGCAGCCGGTTCCGAGCCGGGAATCGCGGGAGACGGCCACCCGCCGGCTGCGGACCGGGACCGAGCTGGACCTCGAAGGATTCACCGCGTGGCTGATAGCCCACGGCTTCGAGCGGATGACTGCTATCGAGCAGCCGGGCGAATTCTGCCTGCACGGCGGCATTCTGGACATCTTTCCGGTCGACTCCACGGACCCGGTCCGAGTGGAACTGTTCGGCGACGAGATCGATTCTCTCCGGCTGTTCGATGTCGAGTCGCAGCAGAAGCTGAAATCGATCGACGAGATCGCAATTACAGTGGTCAAGCCCGCGGCCGACCAGGCCAGCGGCGAGTCGGCCGGGGTGCAGTTCGTCGACGCCCTGCCGACTGAGAGCTGGGTTGTGCTGCTGCAGTTGCCGGAAGTGATCGAGGAAGCGAAACAGTATCTGGACCGGCTCGGCGACCGGCGGGGACTGTTCAGCGTCGAGTCGGTGCTGGAGCGCTGCCAGCGTCGACCGCTGCTGCAGATGTCTTCCCTGTCTCTCTCGGCGTACGACATCCATTGCCGGCTGCGGACGGAATCGCTCGAACGGCTGTCGGGGCCGCGGGGGGAAGCCCTCAAGGAATTGTCGGAGCTGGTGCAGCGCGACGAGAAAGTGCTGATCGCCTGCCACAACGAGGGGGCTCGCGAGCGACTCCAGGAGCTGCTGACGGAGCACGACCCGGACCTGGGTCGGAAGGTTCAGCTCTGCGTCGGCACGGTGACGCGTGGTTTCCGGCTGGCGGACGAACGGCTGATCGTTCTGAGCGACAACGAGCTGTTCGGGCGGTCGGAGGTCCGTCGGGCGCCGCGGAAGAAGCGGATCGAGTCACGGGCGATCGACAGTTTTCTGGATTTGGCGGAGGGGGATCTGGTCGTCCATCTGGCTCACGGCATCGCGCGGTTCCGTGGCATGCAGATTCTGGAAAAGGAGGGGCAGAAGGAAGAGCACCTCCACCTGGAGTTCAAGGACAATCTCAAGGTCTACGTTCCGGTCTCGCTGATTCACCTGGTCCAGAAATATATCGGCGGCGCGAAAACGGCCCCGGAACTGTCAAAGCTGGGGGGGAACTCGTGGGCAAAGAAGAAGCAGAAAGTCGCCGAGGCGGTGACGGATCTTGCGGCGGACATGCTGCAGCTTCAGGCCGAGCGGGCCGCCAAGCCGGGCATCGCCTGTCCCCCCGACAGTCACTGGCAGCAGGAGTTCGACGCCTCGTTCCCGTACACAGAGACCGACGACCAGCTCCGGGCGATCGCTGACTTGAAGGAGGACATGGAACGTCCCCGGCCGATGGACCGCCTGATCTGCGGCGACGTCGGCTACGGTAAGACCGAAGTCGCCATGCGGGCCGCCTTCAAGGCGGTCGACGCCGGGCGGCAGGTCGCCATTCTGGTCCCGACGACAGTCCTTGCGGAGCAGCATTTCCGCAGCTTCAGCGAGCGGATGGCGGAGTTCCCGGTCACCATCGCCTGTCTGTCCCGATTCAAGACCCGCAGCGAGCAGAAGGAGATACTTGAAGGCCTGGCCGGGGGCGGGATCGACATCGTCATCGGGACGCATCGCATCGTACAGCCCGACATCCGCTTCAAAGACCTGGGGCTGCTGGTCATCGACGAAGAACAGCGGTTCGGCGTCGAAGCAAAGGAGATGCTCAAACGGCTCAAGCTGGAGGTCGATGTCCTGACGTTGAGTGCTACGCCGATTCCGCGGACGCTGCACCTGTCGCTGATGGGGATCCGGGACATTTCCAGCCTGGAAACGCCGCCCCAGGATCGCGTGGCGGTCGAGACCCGCGTCACGCGGTACGACACGCACCTGATCCGGCAGGCGATCGTGCGGGAAATGAATCGGGACGGCCAGATCTACTTCGTGCACAACCGCGTCTACAACATCGAGTCGATCGCCGACCGGATCCGGGCGGCGGTCCCGGAAGCAACCGTCGATATCGTCCACGGTCAGATGACCGAGCACGAGTTGGAGCGGGCCATGCTGGGGTTCGTCTCCCGGCGGACCGATGTCCTGGTGGCCACGACGATCATCGAGAGCGGTCTGGATATCCCGAACGCGAACACGATTTTCATCAATCAGGCCGATCAGTACGGACTGGCTGATCTGCACCAGCTCCGCGGCCGGGTGGGTCGTTACAAGCACCGGGCGTACTGCTACCTGCTGCTCGACGAGGGGAAAACGCTGACGCCGCTGGCGTCGCGCCGGCTGAAAGCGATCGAAGAATTCAGCGAGCTGGGGGCGGGCTTCAAGATCGCCATGCGGGACTTGGAGATCCGCGGAGCCGGGAACATTCTGGGGACGGAACAGAGCGGGCACATCGCGTCGGTCGGGTACGAGCTGTACTGCCAGCTCCTGGAGAACGCCGTCCGGTTGATGAAACGGGAGCCGCTCCGCGAGAACCGCCACGTCGCGGTGGACCTGCCACTTTCCGCGTATCTGCCGATCACCTACGTACCTCCCGGTCGGCCCAAAATCGAGATTTACCGCAAACTCTCCAGCATCACGACGCTGGAGCAGCTCGAGCAGATGCGGGAGGAACTGCGAGACCGATTCGGTCCGATTCCCGAGGAAGCCGAAAAACTGCTGCAGCTCCGCGAGCTGCAGGTTCTGGCGCAGTACTGGGTGATTGACGATATTCACCTGGAAGAAGGCTACGGGGTCTTCGGCTACCGGAATCCGCGTAAAATCCAGAAGCTGGCGAAGATGTCGCCCCATCCGCTGCGGATTGTCGATGACCGGAATGCGTTCCTGGTGCTGCCACACCGCCTGAATGACGTCGACGGTCTGCTGGCTGTACTGAAATCGGTCTTGCAGTGCCGTTAGCCGCCGACCTATAAACCGCTCCCCTCTTCGTCTTTCCCGAAAATCAAGAACTTGGCACACCCGCCGGCTCGCACGGTTGGACCGTGCTGGATTGCGTCACGGACCGACGCTGAAACCTTCGCCATGGCGGGCCATTGATGCGACGAGTCATTCCGGGAGTTCTGCTCGCACTCAGCTTGATGGGCTGTAACGCCATCAAGAAGAAGTACGACAATCCCGTGTTCGCCGCCGCTCCCCGCCGCATCGCCGATGCCGAGGACGTTCAAGTCGCCGAGAAGTCCGCGAAAGACGGCAAAGAAGAAATCCTAACGGTTGCAGCCACGACGTCTCTGCCGACCGCCGAGGAGCTGGAAGCTGAGTCGATCGAATTCAACAGCAGCGTGGTGGCGACCGTCAACGGCGCGCCGGTCTTTGGTTCGGAGATCGTCGAGCGTTACGGCGGACCGCTGCAGCAGGCCCGACAGAAGATTGCCGCGGAGCGAGACAATGTTCCGCCGGCGAAGTACCTGCAGATGATCGAGGCGTACCGCGTCTCGCGCGACCAGATCGTCCGTCAGGATCTGCGGTCGCACATCGAACGCCGACTGTTGATCGAACTGCTTAAGGCGGACATGAAGGCCGAACAGATCAAGCAGATCGAAACGCAGCTTGAAAAGCAGTTCGAGGAAGCCGAACTACCGAAACTCAAACGGGAGTTGAAGGCGTCAACGAAGCCCGAACTCGAACAGGAACTGCGGAAGCGGGACACGAGCATCGCGACGATCCGCAACTCGTTTATGTCAAATATCATGGCCGTCCAGTACGTGCGGTCCAATATCCCGCGTCCCGATCCCGCGACGCGTCAGGAAATCGTCGACTACTACCGCGAACACCGATCGGACTTCGAAATCGAGGCCCGCGTCCGCTGGCGGCAGATTCAATGCGTGTACTCCAGGCCGGCCGCACGGGGCGAGGCGGAGAAGAAAATTCGCGCCGCTCGCGGCGAATTGCAGCGCGGCCAGTCTTTTGAGACGGTTGCTCGCAAGTACTCCGAAGACCCGTTCGCCAAAGAGGGCGGGAACTGGGACTGGATCACTCCAGGCAGCCTGGCTGACAAGGATCTGGAGAATCGGCTGTTCGAACTGCCGGTCGGAGAAGTCAGCGCCATCTTCGAAGGGAGCAATTCGTTCCTCGTGGTCGAAGTCCTCGAACGCGAAGACGCCGGCGTCCGGAAGTTTGCCGAGGTGCAGAACGAGATCAAGGACAAGATCGACAAGGAACGCCAAGCCGAAGCGCCGCGCGAATTCCTGAAGAAGGTCTGGGACAGCGCGGTGATCGAGTCCCGCTACGAATTGCCCGGCAGCCAGCCGCGGTAAGCAGCACCAGACTCAGGCGGTCGGCCACCGGGTGGTGACCGTCGTTGGCCCGCCGAGCGCTGACTCGATCGCGATCCGCCCGCCGTGTGCGGTCACGATCCGCCAGACTTTGCAGAGGCCGAACCCCAGGCCGCGGCCCGCCTGGCGACCGGAATAGAACGGGTCGAAGGCATGACGTCGCCCGACGTCGGAAAAGCCGCGACCGGCGTCGTGGACTGCGATTCTGACTTCGTTCGCCTCGGCGGAAGATTCGACTCGAATTTCCCCGCTGCCGGGCACGATCGCTTCGGCGGCGTTCCTCAGCAGCTCATGCAGGGCCACGGCGAACTGCACAGGATCGACCTGCAACGCGATTCCCGCGGTCGGCCCCGGGACGACAGTGACTCCCGGCCAGTCCGTCGTGCTGCGCCATTGCTTGAGCACGCCCTGGAGGAGATCTTCCAGCCGGCAGCGCTCCGGACGCGGGACCGGCGGGCGGGCGAACAGCATCACGTCGCCGATCATGTCCCGTACGCGATAGGCCTGCGCGCCGATGGTTACCAGAGCCTGCCGCCGGGCGGGATCGGTTTCGTCCCGCAGGAGCTGCTGCACTCGCCCGACGATGGTTGCCAGCGGGTTGTTGATTTCGTGCCCCGCCCCGGCGGCAAATTCCGCGAGCGCCGCGAGGTGATTGGCGTCGGGCTCCAGCGAGACGGAATTCGCCGGATCTTCGTTGGAATCGGCGGCCTGTCCGGACATAGGACGTGATTTCCCGAGCGGTCTATGCAAACGCCTCCGGCAGAAGTACCGGAGGCGTTCGGAATTCGTTGGCGATCCTGACCAGGCCGTCCCGCTGCTGCCAGCGCGGAGTCAGGCGATTGGTCATCAGGTTCCGGCGGGTTCGACGTCCAGGAAGTGGCACATCCGGTCGATCAGGGCATCGACTTCGAACGGCTTCTGCATGAAGTCATCGGCGCCGGCCGCCCGCAACTCATCGATTTTGTCGTGCTCGACCATGCCCGAAATACAGATGATCTTGGTGTCGTCGAGAGCCGAGTCGCTACGGACCCGCTGACAGACTTCCTTGCCGTTGATGTCCGGCAGCATGACGTCCAGAACGATGATGTCGGGGCGATACTCCCGGACCATCATGCCCGCGTCGAATCCATTGTTGGCAATGCGAATTTCGAATCGGCCGTCCCGTTCGAGTTCGTCGCGGATCAATTCCACGAGCTCTTCATCGTCGTCAACGATGAGCGCCTTGCGACGGCCGCTTTCCAGCGCGTCGGTGGGGATCCCGTTTTCTTTCATGAACTTGAACAGCACGTCGCGGGGAATCCGGCGGAACCGGGAGCCCGGCACGCGAAACCCTTTGAGCTGCCCGGAGTCGAAACACCGGATGATCGTCTGCTGGCTGACCTTGCAGATCTTCGCAGCCTCGCCGGTCGTGAACACAGTTTTCATGGGCTGATCCATCCTTTGCAGCGGCCCGCTCAACGGCGCACGGGCGCGGGGCAATGACCTCTCCAGACTCCCTCCGCGAGAGGACTGGCAAACTCCGTTTCCGCCAGGATGGACTCGATCGGTTCCAACCGGAGCACTGGACGGCCGAAACCTCGGCGTGCTCCGGAACTGGCAGGCTCTGCACCGGGTGTTGCCATCCTGGTTCAACCCCCGGCTGCCACCTCAACGACTGATAAATCCATGAACGCAGAGTTTACCGACTTTTCCGCAGAGCCCGATTGTATCCATTCTGTCAAATCGGTCAACGTTCTTTTGCTTCTTTAGCCCCCCCGAGGATTCCTGCCCCCCGAAGTCCGCGCAGATTCGCAATCGCCCCCCCGGTAGCAGCTTACGATCACAAGTAAAAAACCCCCGGTCCTCCCGACCCGGTCAGCCCTCCAGACACGGCGTCTCGCGGATCAGGCTGTCAGAAAAGACAGAGTGATGAAATCCGCCATCAGTTCCAGGGGGATTCTGCGAAACACGTCGCAACTACTCCCAGCGTCAAACTGGCGAAGAAGAGGCGCCGGTGAGCCGTTCCGGCTCGCGGAGGTAGAGCATCAGGACGGTCAGGTCGGACGGCGTAATCCCGCTGATACGCCCGGCTTGCCCCAAGTCCGCCGGCTTCACCTTCGCCAGTTTCTCCCGGGCCTCGCGCCGCAGCTGCGGGATTCCCTGATAGTCGAACGTCGCAGGAATCCGGACCGATTGCGTCTTCTGATGCTTTTCGATCTCCAGCGACTGCCGTCGGATGTACCCCGCGTACTTGACCTCAATTTCTA
The DNA here is from genome assembly GCA_942493135.1 of uncultured Planctomycetaceae bacterium. Taxonomy (GTDB): domain Bacteria; phylum Planctomycetota; class Planctomycetia; order Planctomycetales; family Planctomycetaceae; genus Planctellipticum. The sequence goes on from OW818684.1 coordinate 253,326, forward strand.
CCTGCTCCCGGGCGCGGTCGGAGATGGTCAGTTCCGCCACGACGGACAGGCGTTCCGCGAGCCAGCTCCAGTCGACTTCCGGACGCCGCAACCACTCTTCGAGCGTTGGCCCCTCATGCCGTTCCTGACCGAGCAGGCAATTGGCGGCCGCGATCTCCGCTTCGTGCTGCTGGAACCGCTGCCAGCGATCGTCCGTCACCAGGCCGATGCGTCGGCCGAGGGGTGTCAGCCGGCGGTCGGCGTTGTCCTGCCGCAGCAGCAGCCGATACTCCGCCCGCGATGTAAACATGCGGTAGGGCTCGTCGACGCCACGCGTTACCAGATCGTCGATCAGCACTCCCAGATAGGCCTGGCTGCGGTCGATGATCAGGGGCGGCTCTCCTTTGAGTTTGAGAGCGGCGTTGATGCCCGCCATCAACCCCTGCCCGGCCGCTTCTTCGTAGCCGGTCGTGCCGTTGATCTGGCCGGCAAAGTACAGACCGGCAACCCGCTTGGTTTCGAGCGTCGACCGAAGCTGCGTCGGCGGGGCGAAGTCGTATTCGACGGCGTAGCCGTACCGCATGATCTCCGCCCGCTCCAGCCCGCGGACGGCGCGGATCAGTTCGTCCTGCACGTCCCGCGGCAGGCTGGTGGAGATGCCGTTGCAGTAAATCTCCCAGGTATTCCGGCCTTCTGGCTCCAGGAAAATGTGGTGGGAGTCCTTTTCCGCGAACCGCACGACCTTATCTTCAATCGAGGGGCAATACCGCGGCCCGGTCGACTGGATCTGTCCCGAGTACATCGGCGCCCGGTGGAGATTCGCCCGGATCAGCTCGTGGACGTGCGGATTGGTTTCCGTCAGCCAGCAGGGGAGCTGCGACTGCTCGATCCGTTCGGTCAGGAATGAGAAGGGCTGCGGATCGGCGTCCCCGGGCTGCTCTTCGAGGACCGAGTAATCAATCGTCCGGCCGTTCAGCCGGCAGGGGGTACCGGTCTTGAACCGCTGCAGCTCGAACCCCAGTTCGCGCAGCGAGTCGGACATCGTCGCGACGGTGCCATCGCCGGCCCGGCCGCCGGCGGTTTTCGCCTCGCCGGTATGCATGATGGCCTGCAGAAAGGTTCCAGTGGTGACGATCACCGCCCGGCAGCGATAGACACCGCCGCCCCGGACGGCGACGCCAGTGATGGCGGAGCCAGTTGAGAGTTGAGAGTTGAGAGATGAGTCAACTGCCTGACTCTCAACTCTCAACTCTCCCCTCTCAACTAAGAGCCCTTCCACCGTTTCCTGGCGCAGCGTCAGGCCCGGCTGGTCTTCGATCCGGCGCTTCATCTCGAACTGATAGGCCTTCTTGTCGGCCTGGGCGCGGGGGCTGTGCATGGCGGCCCCCTTGCTCCGGTTGAGCATGCGAAACTGCAGCCCGGTGGCGTCGATCACTCGACCCATTTCGCCGCCGAGGGCGTCGATCTCGCGGACGATCTGCCCCTTGGCGACGCCGCCGATGGCGGGGTTGCAGCTCATCTGGCCGACCGAGTCGCAGTTCATGGTCAGCAGAACGGTGCGGGCGCCGAGCCGGGCGGCGGCGAGGGCGGCCTCGCAGCCGGCATGTCCGGCGCCGATGACGGCGATGTCGTAGTCGTAGAAGGAGGTGGGCATGGGGCGGGTATCGGGCTTCGGGTATCGGGTATCGCAGAGCAGACACGGAGGCCTGGGCGCGCGATCGGATATTGTGACCGCTGAAAGAGAGAAGTGCGAACGTTCCGGGTCTGCGGCGTACGCAGGATTTTTTGCGGCAGGGTCTTAACGGAGCCGGCCAGCGAGAGTACTGTACAGTTTCAAGCGCATGTCCCGTTCATTCCACTCCGTTTCCCCTCAGTTCGCGAGTCTGTCATGCCCATCACGATGAACGACCTGACGATCAGTCCCGACGGCATTGACTTCAATTCCTTGCTTGAGCACTGGGAGTGGGCCATGCCCGAGCCCATGCGACCCGTCCTGCTCACCGCCATGGGAGATGCCTTTGCACAAGGCGAATCCAGGGCCGTTTACTTTGTGGACGTCGTTGGCGGCGAAATCCGCCCCGTCGCCGATGACGGCGCGGCATTCCAGAAGCTGCTTGAGGACCGGGACTTCGTGACGGACCACATGTATCCCGCCCGAATCGTCGAACTGAGGAAGGGCGGTCTGACACTGCAGCCGCGGGAGGTCTACAGTCACACGCAACTGCTGGTTCTGGGAGGCAAAGACGAACTCGACAACATCGAAACAACGGATGTCAGCGTCCATATCGGCATCCACGGGCAGGTCCATCTGCAGGTCAGGGATCTTCCCGAAGGAACTCCGATCTCCGAGATCAACATCGACTTCGAGTGAATGCCTGAAACTGGCCAGCGAGGGGTAGCATGCTCACCGATCTGGGCAAGGCATGTCGTCGGACTTCGCAGGCTGCCAGATTGAGTCTCCACGAGTCTGCGAAAGCCCCTGCTGGTCTGGAAAGGTGAGCAGGCCTCCCGATCGAAACTGCCCCGGAGCCCTCATCCCGCCCCTCGCCCGCCGCAGACGGTGGGCGAGGGGGCCGGAATGGCCGCAACGGTTCATTTCCGTTCGGTGACCTCCGTTCCTTCCGTGGTTGGCCTCTTTCTCCCCAGCTTCATTCGCGTCCATTCATGTGCTTCGTGGTTCCCTCTTCTCCGGACTTCGTCTTCTCCGCGTCCTCAGCGACTCCGCGGTGAATCCTCTTCACGCCGGACTTTGAATCCGCCCCCTGCCCTGCAATACTTGCTGCGGCAAACGCGAAAATCAGGCCGCGGGCCTGCACATTCCTTCTAGACACCTGCACGGAGATGGAACCATGAAGCGGACGGGCGCGGTCACTTTCAAGGGAGGTCCTGTCGATCTCAAGGGGCGCGAGCTGAAGGTCGGCGATCAGGCGCCCGATTTCAAGCTGCAGGACACCGGCCTCGCCGACGTCTCGCTGTCCAGCACCCCCGGCAAGTCGATCATCCTGGTGGTCGTCCCCTCGCTCGACACCTCGGTCTGCTCGCTGGAGACCAAGAAGTTCAACGACGCCGCCAAGGCCAATCCCAACGTTCAGATCTACAGCGTCAGCATGGATCTGCCGTTTGCCATGAAGCGCTGGTGCGCGGCCGAAGGGGTTGAAAACGTCAAGGCGGTCAGCGCCCACCGCTGCACCGACTTCGGCAACGACTACGGCGTGCTGATCTCGGGCGGGCCGCTCGACCGCATCCTCTGCCGGGCCGTCTTCGTCGTCGGCGCCGACGGGAAGGTCAAGCACGTCGAATACGTCAAAGAAATCGCCTCGGAACCGGATTACGATGCGGCCCTGGCGGCGGCTCGATAGGGCCTAGGGCTGAGTGCCAAGAGCCAAGTGAAAGACATGGCGGGTGGCACGTCCCAGAGGCTCTGCGATGGGCGTGGTCTTTTTATCGAAGACACGCCCTTCGAAGACTCAGGGGCGTGCCACCCGATCTGCTTTCCTGGGTCCGTTCAGAACAGCTCGCGTTGCCCCGGTCCTTTCGGCGGATGCTGGCCGAGATGTTCGAGGCCGGAGGCGGTGATGACCCGGCCGCGGGGGGTGCGCTGGATGAAACCGCACTGCAGCAGGAATGGCTCGACTTCGTCTTCCAGCGTATCGGGGGGGACGTTCATCGTGTGGCCGATGGCATTGAGCCCCGCCGGCCCGCCGGAGAAGACCGAGACGATCGTCTGCAGGTAGCGCCGGTCCTGGGCTTCGAGCCCCAGATGATCGACTTCCAGCATCGCCAGCGCCCGCTTCACGACGTCGTCGGTGATCCGCCCCTCGGGTTCGTGGACCGTGGCGAAATCCCGCGCCCAGCGGAGTAGATTATTGGCTTTGCGGGGCGTCCCCCGGCTGCGGCTGGCGAGCTGCAGAGCCGAGTCTTCCGTGGTCGTGGTCCGCAGTTTGAGGGCGTTCCGCCGGACGATTTCCGACAGGTCGTCGATCTCATAGAAGTCGAGGTGCTCGCGGACGACGAAACGATCCCGCAGCGGGGCGGTCAGCATGCCGCTGCGCGTCGTGGCCCCGACGATCGTGAAGCGTTTGAGCTTCATGTTGATCGTCCGGGCGCTGAGACCTTCGCCGAGGACGATGTCGACCCGGAAGTCTTCCATGACCGGGTAGATGAATTCTTCGACGGTCGGCGGCAGGCGGTGGATTTCGTCGATGAACAGGACCGACCCCTGAGCCGCGTTGGTGAGGTATGACAGCAGATCCTTCGGCGCCTGGAGGGCCGGGCCGGAGGTGATCTGGCATTCGACCCCCATCTCGCGGGCCATGGCCATGGCGAGCGTGGTTTTGCCGAGTCCGGGGGGACCGTCGAGGAGCAGGTGCCCGAGCGGCTCTTTCCGCATGCGGGCGGCGTCGAGGACGATTCTCAGGCGTTCGACGACTTTTCGCTGGCCGACGACTTCGTCGAGCCCCTGCGGCCGCAGTTCGTCGTCGAACTGTTCGTCGTCCGGATTGAACGCGGAACCCGAGCCGGCGGCCGGACCGTCGTCTTCGTCATCCGGACCGCCCTGAAAGACCTTGTGCCGTGCCATCCGTGCTCATCTCACGCCGCAGACTCCCGGTCGGAATTCCGTGGCCGCCCGGTCGGCAACATCTTAGCGAAGCGCCCGTTCCGGCAAGAGGGCGCGGGGGGAAAATCCCGCCCGCGCCACACTTCGACCAGGGCATTTACGCGGCTTCGACTTCGACGACCGTCGGCTGGCCGCTCATTCGCAGGTAGGCGACGGTGTTCATCATCGCGATCAACGGCACCGCCACCAGCAGCCCGACGCCACATGCAAGAAACCCGAGGATCGCGATCCCTATGGACGCGAATACGAGCACCAGCAACGTCAAGCGATTCCCCTTCGTCAGCTCCCAGGCGCGCGACAGCGCCTCGATTCCGGGCAAGTCTTCGGCAATCAGCGCCGCGGCGAACGGTGAAAGCGCCAGCGCAACGATGATCCCGGGAATGATGCACAAGACGAATCCGATGCCGACTGCGATTCCGAAGATCAGGCTGCAGAGCACCATCCGCAGGAAGAACCGTCCGCCGCCGAACAGTTCGCCAAGAGTCGCCTGCTCACCGCGAGCGAGTTTGATCAGAATCATCGTCTGACCGCAGGTCAGGAAGATGCTGAACAGGTTGGCGGGGATCTGCCACAGGCCCGCAAACAGCTTCAGCGCCACGTTGTCCTGGCCGTTCTGTTGCTTCTGCATTTCGGCGATGACGTTCATGACCGTCGCCGGGAGCGAGAACAGGACACTGAGCAGTCCGACAATCAGAACGAGAGCCACCAGAAATCCCAGATTGCGTTTCGTGATCTCCCAGGCGGTGGAAATCACATCGCCGGCCTCAATTTTCACTGGCCCGCCGGGCTTCGGCTGGCTGCTGGCAGCAGAAAGTTCCTCGCCGCACGCGGGACAGGACTTCTCACCGCGCGGGACGTCGGCGCCGCACATCGGGCAAGACCGCGATGGCCGGGGCGGTTTCGCGACTGGCGCCTCGTCGTCGGCTTCGACGGCCGACGCGTCAGGGACGGTGACCAGTTCCCCGCAGCCGGGGCACTTGGCCTGCCGGCCGGCCTTGCTCTCGTCGGTGCTCAGAAACTTGCCGCATTTTGAGCAATGAAACTCGATCGCCATGTTTGCGGTTTCCTTCGCGCAAGAACCCAGTTCCGATGCTCTCCCGCCCGACACGACGTCGGGCGACCACCTGCTCAGCCTGTTCCGAGAAAACGGCGCTGCATCGCCCCGTCGCGGCGTGCCCCGATCGTCTGCCCGGAGAACTCCAACAGGCTGCAGTACGACTCGAACGCAGAATTCGAACAGAACGATCAAACATCGCCGCGAATGCGGCCTGGAGCGCCTCTCACATTACCGCCCGATGCGACGGGAGACAGTAGTGGAATGACAGAAAAGATGCTGTCGGGCAAAGAATTCCGGGAGGACTCAGGGCGGGTTAATCCGCGCCGAGCTGTGAAGCGAGGCTGTCGGAGATGTTGAAGTTCGACGTGACGCTCTGCACGTCGTCGTTATCGTCGAGCAGTTCGAGCAGTTTCAGCACACTGCGAGCCGTTTCGAGATCTTCAACTTCGACCTTGTTGGTTGCAATCCGGGTCACTTCGGCCGACTCCAGAGGAATTTTCTCGGCTTCGAGTGCCGCCAGGACCTGCTGGAAGACGTCGGGGGTGCAGGTCACTTCAAAGAACTCGCCGGCCTCCGCGACGTCAGACGCGCCGGCTTCGAGCGCGACTTCGAACAGCCGCTCTTCGCTGACCGCAGAGACGGGGACCAGAAAGAGCCCCTTCCGCTCGAACATCCAGGCGACGCAGCCGGTGCTGCCGAGGTTGCCGCCGTTGACCTCGAAGATCTTACGGATCTCGCCCGCGGTGCGATTGCGGTTTTCGGTCAGGATTTCGCAGAGAACGGCGACGCCCCCTGCGCCGTAGCCTTCATACAGGACTTCGTCGTACTGTTCGGTATCGAGCGCCCCGGTCCCCTTTTTGACCGCGCGATCGATCGTATCGTTGGGCATGCTCGACTTGCGGGCCCGGTCGATGGCATAGCGCAGCGCCAGATTTGCTGCGGGATCGCCGCCGCCGCGGCGGGCGGCGACGATGATCAGCCGCGCCAGCTTCCCGAATAATTTGCCGCGTTTCTTATCCGCAGCGCCCTTCTTGTTTTGAATATTCGCCCAGTGGGAGTGCCCGGCCATGCTTCTAGAGTTCCGCCATCGAGGTCGTTCAGAGTGTCACCGCCGGCCCCGCCGCCATGCCGTGCATTGCGGGGCCATCCAGAAGTTCAATCGGCGAATCAGGGAGACCCCGGAGCGGCAGGCTTTGGCTTGTCCCCCTGGGGAGCGTGCTCTTTGAGCTTCTGCTGCAACCGTTCGACAACCTTGGTATCCGGATGCTTTTCGGCGTTGGCCTGTTCCAGCGCAGTCTTCCAGGCCTCGACCGCCTGGTCCATCATTTTGAGCTGCTGGAGGCAGTCTCCCAGATGGTCGTACAGAGTGGCGTCGCCCGAGCCGGTCGACTGCTTGATCGCCTCCTCAAGTGGTCCGCGGGCTTCTTCAAACTTGCCCCGCTTGAATAGCACCCAGCCCAGGCTGTCGAGAAAGGCCGCGTTGTCCGGTTCGGCCGCGATCGCCTTGCGGATCATCTGCTCCGCCTGTTCCAGGTTCTTCCCCTGGTCCGCGTAGAGGTATCCCAGATCGTTGTTGACGCCCGGGTCCTCCGGGTTCTCGGCGAAGATCTTTTCCAGAACTTCCTCGCCCTTGCGCAGCTCGCCTTTTAGGACAAAGATGTTCGACAGGTTCGACTGGCACCGGCGGACGATATCCTTCTGATCCGGAAACCGCTCGATCACTTTCTCGAACCGCGAGACGGCTTCGTCGAATCGATGCGCGTGTGAATAGATCCAGGCTTCCTGCATCAGCAGCAGCGGGCTGTCGGGAACTTCCTTCAAGGCGTCTGCGACGGCCACCAGAGCCCCGTCGGTATCGCCGGCCAGCGCCAGAATCTGCGAGAGCATATACAGGAAATTCGGCCGCCGGTCGGCCAGCTCGGGCTTGTCCGCCGCCGCGCGATAGATTTTGGCGGCTTCCTCGTAGCGTTTGGCGCCCGCCAGCAACTGGCCCCACTCCGAGTAGACCAGCGGCAGCCGCTGTTTGGCCAGCGGAACCGACAACTCGTAGAACTCCGACGCTGCTTCGTACTTCTTGCGTTCGCCGGCCAGCTTCGCCAGGAGGTAGCACTTTTCGAACGACAGATCCTGCGGATCGGCTTTCGCGTCCTGCCGACCGACGTCGAGCAACTGGTCGACCATTTTCTCGTCGCCGGCCACGGTTTCGAGCTCGGTTCCGAGCGTCTCCAGCGATTCGCCGCTGGCCCGGCTGACGGCCTTGGCCAGCACGTCGAGCAGTTCGCGCGGCCGGTCCAGCTTCCGCAGCACCTCCGCCAGGCCCATGTACCCGGCGGTGTCGCTCGAATCCTTCAGCGTCTCTTCGTACACGCTGCGGGCGCGATCCAGCTCCTCGGCCGCGGCCAGCCGCTCTGCGAAGTAGTACTGCAGGGTGTTATTGCGTGAATCGTCCTTCGCCATTCCTTCCAGGCGGCCCAGCAGCTCATCCGAGCGATTGAGCTTCTGCAGAATGTCGGCCAGCAGTTGATAGGCGTCGCGCCCTTTAGACTGCCGTTGGGCGTCGAAGTAGGGCTGCAGTTCCGCCAGGGCTTCCTCCGGCTTGTCGGTCAGCAGCAGCACCTTGGCGCGAAAGAACGAGTAGTTGCCGGAGCTGATCTTGTTCGCCTGCTTCGCCAGTTCGAATGCCTCGCCCGCCGGCGCCGCGCGACCGGCCTCCAGCAGGACCTGTCCGGTCGTTTCCAGGCTGGTCCGCTTGTCGTTGAGCAGCGCCTGTCGCGTCTGCAGGTCGAGCCCGTACTGGGTCGGCGACTTCAGCGCGTCCAGCAGCGCCTCATACTGATCAGCAGCTTTGTCGTTCTGGCCGGTCGCCAGATACAGAATGCCGAGATTCCGCACCAGCAGCACGTATTCGGGCGAGTATCGATCGAGCGCGGGCGCCGCGGCGGCCTGTTCCAGATACCGGATGGCGTCGGGCAGCCGGCGCTGCCCCGCGAGACTGGTGGCGAGCTGCTGCAGGAGCTCGACGTTCTGCGGATCGAGTTCCACGGCGCGGGTGGCGTAACTGATGGCGTCTTTGGTTTCTTCGAGCTGAAATGCCAGCGGGACCAGATCGCGATAGATCTCGACCGCCTGGGGATCAATGGCGACGGCCTGTTGAAACTCGGCGTAGGCCAGTTTCAACTTGCCCCGGCTCTGCAGCAGCCGCCCCGTCATGTAATGGGATACGGCCTCAATCCGCGCCTGCGTCTGGGCGTCGCGAAGCTTCTTGGCGTGCAGCGGACTGACGATGTCGTCCGATTCCTGTTGCGGCTGAAGAGTCTGCTCGGGGGCCGCCCTCAGCAGGGAGGGCGTGAGTGCGGCTGCGGTGGTCGCCAGCAGCAGAGCGAAATTGAGGGACCGTCGCGGGAGGGTGGGCATGGGCCAGGATCCTGTTCGACCTGTGGACGCCGCAAATCCTTCGGGCGGCGTTACCTCGGAAGATTGTAGCCGCGAACTGCCGCAGGCACCAAGGCCCGGTTTCCTGACCGTCGGAACGAAACACGCTGACAAATGGCCGCCGGCAACCTATCTGGCCTTTTTGACAGGTTTCTTGGCGGCCTTCGGCGTCGGTTTGGCGGGTTTCGCCTTCGCAACAGGCTTGGCGGACTTGGCCGGCGCAGCGGGCTTCTTCGAGGCGGCTGGTTTTACCGCGGGAGCTTTCGACACCGGTGATTTCGCTGCTGGAGCCTTCGCAGCCTTCACGGGTTCAGCCGCCTTCGCAGGCTTTGCCGCGGCCTTCACCACCGCTTTGGGTTTCGGCTTCGGCTTGGGAGCCGTTGCGCCGTGCTTCCAGAGATCCGCCAGCCGTTCCATGCTGTCCGTGGCTTCGTGGCCGTCTTCGCCGGCAGCGGTGCCGTCGAAGAATGCCGAGTTGATTCGCGGATCGGTCGCGATACAGCGAACAGAACAGCAGAAGAGCTCGGCTTCCGCTTTGCGGACGGCCGACTTGAGCGTTTCCCCGATTTCCTCGGCCGACATGCCCGGACTGGCCAGGCCGAGCCAGATCAGCGCCCGCGCCGAAGACTCGTCGATCGGCAGCAGGTGCGCGCCGATGGTCTCCTGCAGCGTGTAGGTCCGCACAAACGGCGTAATATGCTTGATCTTCGCAAGCTGTTTCATGGCCAGTTCGAGGGTCTTCTTTCGAAGTCCCTCGAATTCAAAGCTGTAGCCCTTCTCAAACACGTACTGCAGGACCGCTCGCAGCCGATAGGCACGGATGTCCGCGGTTTCGGTGTCGTCGAAGATCCGCTCCAGTTCGTTCACCGAGCTGACGCGGGCCTCGTTGAGATCGGGAAACTCCGTCGAAATCCGGCCGTACCAGCGTTCGGATGCTTCGACCGGTGCGTCTTCGAGGCAAACCGCGAACAAGATCGTTTCGAGGACCGGACGACCGCCTTTGGGGACAGTCACCTTATACTGCTTTTTGATGGCAGGAAGCAGTTTCTTGATCACTGCGGCCCGGTCGGATGCCTTGGTCTTGATTGCTGCCATAGGTTCTTGCCGTTCGCTGGATCCGTGTCGTCTGATGGTTGGTGCCGCTCAGCAGGCTGCCCCACGGGCTGTTCAGGCGGATTCGGGAGGACTCGCCAGCCGCTCGTCGGCCGAGGATTCCTCCGATTCGACGGGATCGTCGAGAGTTTCTTCCGTATCAAACGGATGCAATTCGTCAGTCGGGTGCGCGCCGCCGACCTCCCCGCCGGTCCCGAGCGACTCGCGGATGAGTCGCGCCGCTTCGACGCTCTTCTTGACGCCCTGATCGAGAATGAAACGGATGACGGGGGTGTATCGCGTGTCGATTCGATCGGCGATTCTGGATTGAATGAAGCCGCGGGCCGAATCCAGACCATGCATGCACAGCGACTGCTTCTTGGCGTCCCCCATGACGGAGACGTAGATTTTCGCCGTGCGCATGTCAGGCGCGACCACCGCGTGCAGCACGGTGACGTTCTGCACGCGAGGATCCTTGAGGTCGAACAGGATCGCCGAGCTGACCGCTTCCCGGACCGCTTCGGACGCCTTGGCTAGCCGCCGCGCATTCATCAGTCTGAAATTCCCCTCCCCGCAGGTATTGTCTCGTGGTCAGCCGGCCCGGTGACGAATTCACCGGGCGGGCGCCACCTGTCACTGGCCGCCGAACCGCGGCTCAGTCGAGCGTCCGTCGGATTTCCTCGATGCGATAGGCCTCGAACAGGTCCCCTTCCTTCACATCGTTGAAGTTCTCGAGGCGGATACCGCACTCCATACCTTCGCGGACTTCTTTAACGTCGTCCTTTTCACGCCGCAGCGAGCCGATGCCGTACGCATTGAGGATCTTCTGGTCCCGGATCAGATGAACCCGGTGCGATCGTTCGATGGTGCCGTTGAGCACGCGGCAACCGGCGATCGTGCCGAACCGGCTGATATTGAAGGTTCGCAGCACGATGGCGCGGCCGGTGACCACTTCCCGTTTCTCAGGCCGGAGCATCCCTTCGAGGATATTGCGGATTTCGCTGATCACCTCGTAGATGATGTTGTATCGCTTGACCTGCACGCCCTCCTGGATGGCGAGCTGCTCGGCGCGGTCTTCGGCGATCACGTGGAAGGCGATGATCACGGCTTCCGAGGCGGCGGCAAGGTAGACGTCGCTTTCGTTCACGCCTCCCACCCCCTCGTGGAGAATCTTGACGCGGACTTCCGGGTGCGAAAACTTGTTGATCTCGTTCCGCAGGGCTTCCAGCGAACCGGGCGTATCGGCTTTGACGACGAGCGCCAGGTCCTGGATCTGTCCTTCGCGGGCCGCGTTGAGGATGTCTTCCATCGTCCGCCGACCGCCCTTGGTCGCCAGCACGGCCGCCCGCCCGCGCTCGTGCCGCTGCGCGGCGATTTCGCGGGCATGCTCGATATCCGGCATGACCACGAACTGGTCGCCCGCGTTCGGAACGGCCTCCAGACCGGCGACCTTGATCGGCGTCGACGGCGGAGCCTCGGCGATCTCCTGATCGTATTCGTTGTACATCGCCCGCACGCGACCGTACGTTTCACCGCAGACCACCACGTCCCCCACTCGCAGGGTTCCGCTCTGCACCAGCAGCCAGGCCAGTGCCCCGCGACCTTCGTCGCGGAACGCTTCCAGGCAGGCGCCGTTGGCAGGCCGGGACGGATTGCCCTTGTACTCGTGCAATTCTGCGGTCAACAGCAGCGTGTCGAGCAGATCGGGCAGCCCCTGGCCGGTCAGACCGGAGGTTCGCACGACTTCGACATCGCCGCCCCATTCCGACGCCAGCACGTTCTGTGCAGCCAGTTCCTGGAGCACGCGCTGCTCGTTGCGGTCCGGCAGATCGCACTTGTTGAGCGCCACCACGATCGGGACGCCAGCCGCCTTAGCGTGCGAAATACACTCCAGCGTCTGAGGCATCACGCCGTCGTTGGCGGCGACAACCAGCACCACGATGTCCGTGACGTTGGCGCCGCGAGCCCGCATCTCGCCGAAGGCCGCGTGACCGGGAGTATCCACAAACGTCAGCTTCTGACCGTTGTGTTCGACCTGGTAAGCCGCGATATGCTGCGTGATGCCGCCGTGCTCGCCGGCCGCCACGTTACTCGAACGCAGACGGTCGATGAGGGTGGTCTTGCCGTGGTCGACGTGCCCCAGAATCGTCACGATCGGCGGACGCACGACCATCGTCGAGGGATCGTCGACGGCATCGACGATGTCCTCGAGGACGTCTTCGAAGTCCTTGTCGCGCTGAATCCGCAGATCGACGCCGAGTTCGACGGCCAGTTCGATCGCGGTGTCCTCTTCGAGCCCCGAATTGATGGTAACCATCGCTCCGCGCGCCCAGAGGATCTGGATGATGCTCTTCGCCGGCCGACCGATCGCCTCCGACAGCGTTCGAACGGTGATCGGCAGCTCGAGGACCGCTTCCGACTTGAGCTCGGTCTTTCCCTTGAACCGCCGCTTGTGCAGCCCCGACAGCCGCGTCTGACGCTGTTCTTCTTCTTCGTCGCGCACCTGCTGCGTCTGACGGCGTTTGTCGCGTCGCTGCGCCCGGCTTTCTTCCAGTCCGGCCCCTGCCAGTGCATCTCCGGTGGTCTTGCCCCGCAAGTCACGACGGACTTCCGCCGGCTCTTCGTCGCCCGGCTTGCGTTTTTTGCTGTCGGCGGACTTTCGCAAGTGGTCGGCGAGCGGGCTCCCCTTCTGCAGCGCTTCCGGCTGGTTCAGGCGGAACGTCGGCTTCTGCGCCTTGGCTTCTTCGGGCTTGGGCGTCTTGGACGCCGGCCCCACGAAGTTCGGAATGTCTGCAATCAGCGGCGAGGCAAACCGCGAACGACTCTTTCGCGCCCCGCTGAGCGGGCCGGCGGCCGGTCCGCCAGCCGGCGGTGTCCGGGACCCCGTGGATTCCGTTGTCCCACGCGCGACCATGTCCATCGATCGCAGCGAACGGGAGGCTCCGTGCGACGAGATATAGTCACCGCGACTGAGCGGAGCAGGCTTGGACGGCGACGCCGGAGCGGCGGATGTTTCCGAACTGACCTCCGCCGCCTCGTTGACGGCTTCGGCGACGGGCTCAGCTTCTGCAGCCGCTTCGACCGGAGTTTCCGTCGCTTCGGCGGCGACCGGCGCCGTTTCTTCGACCGGGGGAGCCTCGACGTCGTGCGACGTGTCGACGTCCGACACAACAGCCCGAACGTCGTCTTCGGTCGATTCCTCGACGGAAGTCGCGGTCTCCGCTTCAACCTCATCCGCGTGGGAGGGCCGCGAACGGACCGGCTGAGGGCGCGTGGCGATGGTCCGCAGCTCCCGCACACGTCCCATGGCAAGTTCATCACGGGCCGGGGCCGCAGTAGTCTTCGCGGGCGCAACCGGCGCCGCGACCGAACCGGAGCCGCCGGACGACTGAATCAGTTCCAGCACCTGGTCTCGTTCTTCCGGAGAAATGCTGGCCAATGCAGAGTTCTTGACCGAGATTCCTGCTTTGGCGCAGAAATCGATCAGCAACTTGCTGTCCATGTCGAGCTCTTTGGCAAGAGCGAAAATGCGAATCTTCAAACGCGATTCCCTCGTCTGCTCAGTTTGGGACAGCGAGTGCCGTCCACCGGGGCCGACTTGCCTGCCTGACGATCCGTCCTGCCCACCATTGCATCTGCGGTGAGCACTTGCAGGATCTCAGCCAAATTCGATCTCTGAGTCAGCCCTCTGATGATTGTCCGCCTGACTCCACGACGCCGTTTATCGCTCTCGCGGGAAAGGCGACTGGTCCGGCCCCCCTCTCCCAAATCTGTTCTCAATCCTGGACCGGTGCTATTCGCTTGCCGCGCGTTCCCCCTGCTGTGCGTTCTCAACGACCGGCTCTGAATTCTCAGCAACCAGCTCCGCATTCTCAACAACAGGCCCCGCGTCTTCGACAGCCGGCGGCACAGGCTCCGCGGCAGTTTCTTCGACAGCTGGTGCAGCCGCTCCCGCCGCTGCCGCGTTCGCTGCCGCCGCAGCATCCATCGCCGCACTGATGGCCGCCTGCTCGCGTTCCATGGCCCGCCGCATCCGCTCTTCCTGTTCGAGCCGTTCGCTCTCCCGTTCGGCGTACGCGACGATCTCGTCGACCTGCTCTTCGCTGAGCTCGCCCATCTCCATCAGCTGATCGGGTTCGATCACCGACAGGTCGTCGAAGCTGAGGAAGCCCTGCGAAACCAGAGCTTCCGCCAATTCCGGACTCACTTCCGGAATGACCGAAAAGGCCCCGACCGCCCGATCGAGCTGCTCGTCCAGCTCTTCGCGGGTCATCACTTCAATGTCCCACCCGACCAGCTTCGACGCCAGCCGGACGTTCTGCCCCTTTTTGCCGATCGCCAGCGACAGCTGGTCGTCTCGCACCAGCACGATCACGCGCCCCAGCATCGGGCACAGAATGACGTCTTCCACTTCGGCCGGCTGCAGTGCGTTCGGGACCAGCACCTGCAGCGAATCATTCCAGCGAACGATGTCGATCCGTTCGCCGCACAGTTCGTCCAGAATATTCTTGATCCGGGCGCCGCGGACACCGACACAGGCCCCGACCGCGTCGATATTGTTATCGATGCACGACACGGCGACCTTGGACCGGTAACCCGCTTCCCGAGCCAGCGAACGGACTTCGATCACCCGCTCGGCGACTTCCGGAATCTCCAGCTCGAACAGCCGGCGCACAAATTCCGGATGGGTCCGCGACAGGATGATCTTCACCCGGCTGCCCGCCTTGCGGACTTCCAGCACGATCGCTCGCACGCGCTCCGAAACGCGGAAACCCTCGCCGGGAATCTGCTCGCCGCGAGGCAGGAAACCTTCCACTTTGCCGAGATTGACGATCGCGGCGCCCCCTTCGACCCGCGTGACTGTTCCCGACACAATCTGATGCCGCAACTCGGCAAACTCGTCGTAAACCGAATCGCGTTCGGCTTCGCGAATCTTCTGAATCATCACCTGTTTGGCGGTCTGAGCCGAAATCCGTCCGAGAATATCCCCGAGCTCGTCGGCGTCGATCTCCTTGCCGTCGCAATGAACGGTCGGATTTCCGCTGGCGCGATCGATCGAAGCAACAATCTCGTTTTCTTCGCCGAAATGCTTGCGGGCCGCCGAAAGGACAGCCTGTTCGACGCCTTCGAAGACGATTTCTTTATCGATATTCTTATCGCGATGAATTGCATCGACGATCCGAAGAAGTTCACTGCCGTTCATAATCCGCCATTCCTCCCGGCCCGGTTGTTTCACGCCACCCCGGCCAACCGGGACCTGGCTTCAAGTTGTCGCCCGGTTGCCGAGTGAACGCCAATCCGCGTTCGACCACGACATCCATGCCCCGCCGACTCCTGCCCGCGAGGACTGCTGCACTCCGACACCAACTCAAACAACCGCCATCAAAACAAAAAAGCGGGCACGAGTCCCGCTTCCAAGCGACCCCACTGGTGGGTGGAGATCGGTCAAGCACATGTCTCCCCGTTGATACCGGGGCGGCCTGAGGATTACGGGTCTCCCCGTGCTAGTCAGGTGACATGGTCGCTGCCTCCGACCTCGAAGCCGAGACTCACCGCCACCACTTGTACAAAACAACAACGGGCCGGACCGGATCCAGACCATCCCCATTTCAACACAAGTGCTGCAGCTGACGATACAAGTGGTCCATCCAACTGTCAAGCACTTTGTCGCAATTGGCGCTGGAGGTTGCGCTTACCGAACCGACTGACTTTCCCCGCTTTCGCTCGTCAGCCAAACGATCGAGCCGGGGCCGTCACTGCGACAACTGACACTCTGGGTACCCTGAGTCGCCTGCGAGCTTCGGGAGGGCCGCATTTTCTGAAGAAGGTCCGCTCATCCTGGTTCCTCATGTTGACCGTTAACGGTTTTACGGGTTGAATCGTGCCCGAGGGTCGTAGAGGTCATCTGCCGCGCGACAGGACGTTACGGGGCAGCCGGAGCGGGGGCAGTTCCCTCGTTCTCGACGACAAGTTTGCTGGGGGGAGTGTCCGCATGTCCTGGAATCTGGTTCCTGGTTCACGTTCGCGTTCTGTAGTCCACGGACGAGCCCTTCGCGCGGCCGGCACGGTTCTCTGCGGGGTGGCGGCAGTCGTATCGCAGCAGATGGTCGCGCCCGTTCACGCTCAGGGGCTGCTGCAGAATAACCGACTCCTGAATCAGGCCGGCAATCCCGAACAGGAAAAAATGAAGGAAGATGCCCAGGAGGCGTACCAGACTGGGGAGTACCCCGAGGTCGTGGAACTGACCTCCGCCGTCCTGGCCCAGAATCCGCAGGACCACGTCGCCCTCTACCTGCGAGCCAGCGCCCGCGTCGAAATGGGAATCAGCGGTCGCGATCTGAATACACTTCGCGCCGGCATCGAAGACTCCCGGAACGCCCTGCGCTTCGGCGGCAACCAGGTCGTGAACTACTACCTCCCCTACTTCTACGGCATGACCGGCCTTGCTCAGCTCGAAGGCCGTAAGGAGCATGCCGAGGTCGTCGTGCAGTTTGCCGACAGCGTCCTCGCCCGCCCCACCCTGACTCCCGACGACCGGGCCAACATTCTCTTCCAGCGCGCCAACGCCCGGGTCTATCTGAAGGACTATGACGCGGCCACCAAAGACTTTACGTCGGCGATCGCAGCCGTCCCGGCCCACCTGGGGGCTCACCTGGGTCTCGCCGACTGCTACCTGCGGGACGGCAAACCTGATCTGGCTCAGGCAGCGTTTACCGCCGCCGTACAGTCCAACGCCGAGAATCCGCTGGTCTACAACAACCGGGGGATGTTCTTCCAGCAGCAGGGCCGGCACGCGGAAGCGATCGCCGACTTCAGTCAGGCGATCAAGCTGAATCCGGGTTTCGTCGTCGCCGTGACCAACCGCGGCTACGCGGCATTGCAGATGGGGGACGGGGCCGCCGCCGAACGCGACCTGAACCTCGCCATGCAGATGGCGCCCAACGTTCCACTGAACTACAGCCTGCGCGGCACGGCTCGCATGGCCCTGGGGCGGATTCCCGAGGCGATGCAGGACTACAACCAGGCCCTCAAGCTCGATCCCCAGAACCCGATGGCCTACGCCGACCTCGGCTTCGCCCAGTACTTTACCAAGCAGTATCCGCAGGCCCTGGCGGCCTTCGACCAGGCGGTGAAACTCGATCCCAACCTGCGATTTCTCGATCCGTGGCGCTTTATGGCCATGCTGCAGGTCGGACAGGGAGACGCCGCGCCGGCAAAGTTCAAAGACTCACTGACCAAGGCGTTCGTCGAACGGGACTGGACTGACAAAGTCATGCAGTACCTGTCCGATGCGATGCCCGAGGAGCAGCTTCTCGCTTCGGTCGAGAAGTCCAACCGCCTGCAGCAGGCCGCCCAGACCTGCGAAGGCTGGTACTTCATCGCCGAAAAGAAGAAGCGGGCTGGCGACCAGGCCGGGGCCACCGCAGCCTACCAGAACGCCATCGCCTCCGGTGCCACACAGCTCTCCGCCTACCGCGGAGCGCAGATGGCGCTGCGGGCGAACTGAGACGCTTCACGAGGCGCCGAATACGAAAGGGACCGGTGATCGCTGACGATCACCGGCCCTTTTTTAATTCGCTCAATCGGCCACAGCCGCTCAGATCGCTTCGACGACCGCCGCGCTGGCCTGGCCGAAACGGGTCACGTTGACGCTGAGCACCACCTTGTTGTTCGTCGCGAGCGGCTCGCCCCGCACGACGTTCAGCGGGCAGGCCGGGTCCGGCGTGTCGTAGTTCAGCGTCGGCGGAATCAGCCCGTTCTGCAGCCCGATCACCGAGGCTGCCAGTTCGAGCATCCCCGAACCCGCGCCGCTGTTGCCGAGGTAGCTCTTGGGAGCCGTTACCGGAATCTTCCGCCCCAGTTCGGCGCCGAAGACGTCGTGGATCGCCTGCGATTCGGCAATGTCGATGTCTTGAGTCCCCATGCCGTGGGCGTTCACGTGACCGATCTGGTCCGGCCGCAGTCCGGCCGCTCGCAGAGCGGAGACCATCGCCGCTGCCATCGCCTTGCGGAACTGCGGCGCGCCGGTCTTGTCCGAGACGCAGGTCGCCCCCGTCCCCAGTATCTTGCCCCAGATTTTGGCGCCGCGGCGTTCCGCGTGCGCCCGATCTTCCAACAGCAGCGTGCAGGCCCCTTCACCCACGACCCGCCCCGCGCGGTGCAGGTCGAACGGCCGGCAGCGCTTTTCGGGTTCGGCCGGCGTCGACGCCAGGTCGCCGAACAGCGCCATATGCAGTGTCTTGATCGGGTGCAGCGTCGTGCCGGTACACCCGGTGATCATCATGTCCGCCGAGCCGCGGAGCAGAATCCGCATCGCTTCGCCGATGACGATATTTCCCGAAGCGTCGTCCATCGTCAGCGAATTGGTCGGCCCGCGTGCGTCGGTTGTGATGCTGATGTGACACGCAGGCATGTTCGGCAGGTATCGCAGCAGCCACAACGGCTCCATGCGGGGGAGTCCTTTCGGCCCCCAGTCCGCGAAATCGAAAGGCTTTGAATGATTCTCGCCGCAGCAGGCATCGGCCGCGGAGGCCAGAATGTCCGGCGCGCTGAGCATCAGGTTGCCGCCAAACTCGATCCCCAGCCGTTCGTGATCGACGGCGTCCAGATTCAAGTCCGCGTGCTTGAGGGAGAGCATTGCCGAGGCCACGCCGAGCTGAATCTCGCGGCACATCGCCTTCAGGCTCTTTCGCAGTTCTTTCAGGTAAATCTTGCGGGCGGCCTCGTCGGTGAAATCCTTAACTTCCCCCCCCACGTAATCGGGCGAGGCGACTCCGGGAAAGAAATCCGAGCGGGCGACTCCCGATTTGCCGGCAGCCAGGCTGTTCCAGAATGGTTCGATCCCGATCCCGATCGGACTGACCACTCCCAGGCCGGAGATTACCACTTCGCGGGCAGACGCAGAGGACGCGCTCATCGGTTGTCAGTTCCACAAGGCCAAAACCGCGACCGGGGGACGAACAGCGCCGCACCTGGCCAACCGGCTTAAATCGTCTCGCGACCGGTTCATTGTCGCGTCGACGGACTGGATAGAAAACTCGATTTGAAACGGTTTTGCAACCGAGACCGTTGCCGGATCGTCGAATCCCTATGCCATCTTTCAGGTTGCGTTGCTGGACGCAATTCTGACTCCATCCGGGCCGGCGAGCCTGTTTTCGTCCATCCGGCCGGGAAAACTCGCCCGAATCCGAGCGGCCGGACACAACCCGACCAGTCCCGGCGCCGGTAAATCGGTCCCCGACGAATTTCACTCACGATTTTTTGGCAACGGTGTCGGGGACTTTCCCCAGCGGGCTTCGTGCTGCATCTGCTTCCGCTGCCACTGGACACCCGCCATCAGGATGTCCAGGCAATCCGCGAAGCCGGCCAGCGCGCCCTGCCACTGCTTTGCCGTCAGCGACTCCCGCGCCCGCCGCGACGCCTGTTCGTGCTGTTTCCAGTCGATCGGCCAGCCGTCTTCATGGGCCGCCTGCGTCAGCTCCGATTCCATCCGCGCCAGCTTTTCCACAAATGCCGGCTGAATCCGGGCCGAAGCTGTCCGGTACGGCCGCCACGCGACTGTGGCATGGGGATCGAAACCGGGCGGGATGGTGCGCGCGGCAAGCAAGTGCCGGCGGACAAACAGCCCCCAGAACGTCAGCGCCAGGACCGATCCGGCGATCAGAAACAGCCCCGCGATCGTTTTTTCGGTCAATGCCGCCAGGCTCAGCCCGATGCAGAACATCGCCGCAATTCCGCACCAGGCAGCAAAACTCCCCCAGCCCAGTTCCTGCCGGTTGAACTGCTGCGGAAGATCGATACTCGGCGCTTCGTCGGGCACTTCGCCGGCCCGGACCACAATGACAGTAATATTGTCGGGCCCCCCGCGCAGATTGGCGAGATTCACCAGCAGCCGGCAGGCCGCCGATGGAGGCAGGTGGGCCGCGACCATTCCCATTTCGGCATCTGTGAGCTGACCGCACAGCCCGTCCGAACAGAGCAGGAATGTGTCCCCTGGCAGAACCGGGTACGGCCCCTCCAGGTCGACCCGCACTGTCGGGTCAGGCCCCAGGGACCGGGTGATGACATTCCGCGGACACAGGCGTTCCGCCTCGGCGGGGTTCATTTTCCGCTGCCGGATCATTTCCCACAGCAGGCTGTGATCGGACGTGAGCTGATCGATGTGGAGCCGGCGGATGCGATAGGCGCGACTATCCCCTACGTGGCCGATCACCGCCCCCAGCGGCCCGAGCAGCAGCGTCGTGCAGGTGGTCCCCATCCGCAGGAAATCTTTGTTTTCCTGCCCCTTGGTGTTGATTGCAGAATTGGCGTCCTCGATGGCGGCCTTCAGTGCCTGCATCGGAGGAAGCTGCCGCAGTTTGTCGAACGTGTGGGGGATCGTATCAATCGCGAGCTTGCTGGCCAGTTCCCCGACCGCGTGCCCTCCCATCCCGTCCGCAACTATAAACAAATGACCACGATTCGTCCAATGTTCGCGGTCGGACCGGAGGTGAACAACCCACGCATCCTGGTTGTTCTGCCGGCAGAATCCGATGTCGGACAGGGCCGCGTATTGAACCGACTGCTCCCAGAACATCGTGGCCCCGACCCGTTAAGAACTCTGCATCGCCAGCAATGGTCCCATTCGATCCCTGCACCGCCAAGCCCGCTCCAAGACAATGTCGGGTGGCGCCGGTCACATTCGATCACGACACCGTAATATATCGGACGAATCGCTCGGCGACACAGGCCAGCGATCTCGCCGACAAGCAATTTCGGATTCCCGGAGGCCCGGTGGCGCCGTCGGCACAACCATTGACCAGCCCCGAACTTCGGCCGAACTTCTTGCAGACCCCGCGCCGATAGCATAAACTGTCGCTGATATCTTTAGCTCTGGGAGACCGTAGATGCTCCGGATTCTCGGGTCGGAAAAGCGACTCTGTCACGGCATGTCCCGACGCGACCTGCTCGAAGTCGGCGGCGCCAGCCTGGCGGGCCTGTCATTGCCGCAGCTCCTGCAGTCGCAGGCCCGGGCCTCGTCGGGGAGCGATCACTTCGGACGGGCGAAGAACTGCATCGTCCTGTTCCTCTACGGCTCCCCCAGTCAGCTCGAAACCTTCGACATGAAGCCGGAAGCTCCTGTCGAAATCCGCGGCACCATGCAGCCGATTCCGTCGAACGTCCCCGGACTCGACGTCTGCGAACACCTGCCGCAGATGGCCGGCATGATGGACAAGGTCACCGTCCTCCGCTCGCTCCACCACGACCACCCGATTCACGGCGTCGCCTGGGCGATGACCGGTACGGCAGTCATTGACGTCAACATGGAGCTGAGCCCGAACGACCCCAAGCACCAGCCCTACTTCGGCTCGGTCGTCGAATACCACGACCGGCAGAAGCGGGGCGGGCTCCCGTCGCACCCGCAGAACGTCGCCCTCCCCTTCCCGTTCAGCTCGCAGCGGACCGGCGAGGTGAATCGCGCCGGCCCCTACGCCGCCTATCTGGGGAGCACGTACAATCCACTCTGGACCGAGTTCCAGGGAGAAGCTTCGCGCTCGGTCTACAAGACCCTCCGCGATCAGAACGTCGAAATCTTCGATCCGTATGTCGGCTGCAAACCCGACAGCTATTTCCGCATGGCTTCCACCGCCATGCCCGAGGCGCTGACCCTCGACCGGCTCAATCGGCGACGGTCGCTGCAGCAGCAGCTCGACGTCGGCCGGCGCGACCTGCAATTGCTCGACAAGTCCCGCAACCTCGATGGCTTCCAGCAGATGGCCTACTCGCTGCTGGCGTCTCGGTCGGTTTCGGAGGCCCTCGACGTCCGGCGGGAAACGAACGAGATCCGCGATCTCTACGGCATGTCCCTCTTCGGCCAGAGCTGCCTCGCCGCCCGCCGGATGGTCGAAGCCGGCACCCGGCTGGTCAGCGTCTTCTGGGACGAATACGGCCTCGCCGGCGATGCGTGGGATACCCACTGGAACCACTATCCCCGCATGACCGACCAGCTCTTGCCGCAGTTCGACAAGGCCTTCGCCGGGCTGGTCACCGACCTCGACCGCCGGGGCCTGCTCGACGAAACGCTGGTCGTCTGCCTCAGCGAACACGGCCGGACGCCAAAGCTGGCCAACGTCAAAGGAAGCGGTCGCGATCACTGGGCCAGAGCCTACTCCGCCGTCCTCGCCGGCGGCGGAATCGCCCGCGGCAAAGTGGTCGGCGCAACCGATCAGATCGCCTCCGACGTTACCGCGAATCCGGTTTCGCCCAAAGACGTGTTGGCGACGATGTACCACCTGCTCGGCATCGAGCCGCACGGATTCATGCCTGATCGCACCGGCCGGCCGCAGCCAATCGTACCGGACGGCACCCGAGTCCTGACCGAGCTGCTGGCGTGACCGATCCGTCGGAGTCCCCGGCGACACATCCCGTCTGCCAGGACGACGAAGCACTGCTTCGGCAGTGCTCTTTGCGTTTCCTCCGTGGCAGCGGGCCGGGAGGCCAGCACCGCAACAAGACCGAATCGGCGGTGGTGCTGCACCACACGCCAACCGGCGTCGAAGGCCAGGCCTCCGAACGCCGCAGCCAGGCGGATAACCGCCAGATGGCCCTCAAACGCCTCCGCGTGAACCTCGCCCTGCAGGTCCGCTCCCCCGCACTGGCCGCAGCCGCCCCGACCGCCCTCTGGCGATCCCGCTGCCGCAACGAGCGGATCGCCATCAACCCGGACCACCACGACCTCGCCCCGCTGCTCGCCGAGGCCCTCGACGTCATCGCCGACCGCCAGGGGAACACCCACTCCGCCGCCGAGCAGCTCGGCTGCACCCATTCGCAACTGGTGAAGTTTCTGAAGCTGGAGCCGCGCGGGCTGGCGCTGGTCAACGAAGTCCGGCGCACGCACGGCCTGAAAACTCTGGAGTAGGGTGCGTCCAGACGCACCCTGCGAAAGGCCAGTCCTTCGACTCCCCGGAATGCGCAATCAGAAGAACGTCCAGACCTGCATCCGCATCAGCAGTCCGCTGCCCCCCGCCTCGAACCCCGTCCGGTCCTGCTGGGCTGGCGAATGGTTCACACGGGCCACATCGACGGTCAACCGCCAGTCGCGGCGCTTCAGCGGATGGATGTTCGCTCCGCCGCCCAGCTCCGAGCCATCGCCATACGGTCCGAACACCGCCGAGCCCCGTCCGAACAGCTCCAGCTTCTCCGGCACGAAAAAACAGCCTCCTTGCAGGTAGAAGCCGTGGTCAAAAATCGAATCCGCCGGCAGCGGTCCGTCAGCCCGCAGCCCGTTCAACCAGCGGAAGAAATACTCCCCCGACAGGCTCGCCCCCTGGTACTTCACACCCCCATGCAGGGCATACAGCGACAGATCGAACTGGTTCACCGTGACCCCGGGCGCCAGGGCGCCGGTCTCAACCAGCCGGGTGCCGTCCGACAGCCGGACGACGGTCTGTTCGGGTCCCGGTTCCCCGACGGGATCGGAATCCTGGCGGCTGAAGGTGAAGGCCTGTCCGACGCGCACGACCGGCTCGCGATGCCGTTCTAGATCGGAAAAGCCCATGCCGAACGGCCCCAGCGGCTCCCACCACAGCATGCCGGACCAGGCCAGGTTCGTATCGAGCTGGGACGCGTTGAGCGAGTACGTGTTGAACCCGTTCCCCAGCAGCGTGTGATAGTGCAGCCCCGGCAGCAGCTCGCCGTCGGCCCAGATGCCCGCCGTCATGGAGGGGCGGAAGAACGTCGTCGCCAGCGACCGTTCCGCTCCGAGCGTGTACCGCGCCGATTCCTGCCATTCCCAGGAGCCCGGGACCTTACCGAGTCCATACGCGAGTCGAAACGCCGGGTGCAGCGGATGTTTGATCCAGGCCATCAGCATCTGGATGGGCTGATCCGCCACCGTGTTGTAATCGACGTTCATGTAGAACTCGATCATCGGATCGATCGCATACCCGGAGAAGATCAGCCGCCCGCGGTTGATGTCGAAGTCGCTCCGCTCAGGGGTCGCGACGGTCTGACCGGCCGAGTTCACGTAGGAGGTTTCCTCCGCGGCGAAGCCGGTATAGCGGAACTGATTGTGGAACGAGACGGTCAGCTCATACGGCGTCCGCCGAGGATCGAGCGGACGGAGCGTCCATCCCTTGTCATAGACGACGCCGTGCGTTGCAGGCGTCAGCCACTCCGGCGTGGCGGACGGCGAATTGTCGGCAAAGATCTCGGTGGCAGGAGCCGGGGGAACGGCCGGGCTCTCCGCTGCGCCAGCACTCGACTGGAGGGCGTCGAGCTGACGCTGCAGCCGGGCGACCGATTGTTCCAGCTCGGCGACGCGATCCCGGTCCAGCACGGCGGCATCAGGCTCGCCCGCGCCGCAGGCGGCGATCTCGACGAGCAGGCACACGACGAGGAGTCCGCAGCGCAGAGAGGTCGACAGTCGCCACATGTTTTTTGCAGGTCGGACGCGACCCTCCCGCAGCGTGCGTGTCCGGAAAACCCCCGGGATCACATCTCTCTGATCGGCGGTTAGGGTGTTAGACTTTAACGATTGCGGAAGGTTTGACGGCGATCGAACCGGAGATGGAAGTGGCGAGTGGCGGGTGATGAGCGGCGAGTGCGATGCCGGACTTCCGACCTGCAGCCCGGAGGGCTGCCAGAAGGTAGCCAGGGATTGAGGAGCAGAGCGACGACACACCTGGTTCTCCGATCGCGGGAGGAACCGACCCCGCCGGGGTCGCAGAGACGCTTGCCCCTAATCTCACGAGGGGCAAGAAAGCCTTTGCCGCGTTGGTGAGCATCGCGCACAATCGGCAAACGGACGACCGGGGCCGGCAACATGAGCGATACAACCGTGATCTGGGGCTCATTGCTCTTCGAAGGGCTGGTCGCTGTCGCCATATCGTTTTTGGCGTGGTGGACCCATTCGACCTGGCGGCGTCGGCTGGCCGGAGGTCGCTGGCGGCGCAGGAGACGGGTCGCGGCCGTTGCTCTGGCCGTTTATATCGTCTCGACTTTGACGCTTGTCGGATCCCTTCAGGCTGTTGTCTGGTGCACCCTCACTTTCATGAACGCTCCTGCAAGCGCCTTGGGGATAAGATCTCAACTGCTCGATCATTGGATTCCCACCAACGGAATCGTCATGCAGGTCACGCTCATTTCGACGACAATCAGCGGTGTGGTACTGTTCGGCGTAATGGCACTGCCTGTTGCGGGCCGGACAGAGTCCCCAGCAGGTCAGAAGAAGATTCTCCACAAGTCTCAAATCGCGTACTGACGCCGAATTGAAGAGTCTCCGTCACGATCAAAGGGCTGCCGATCCTCCGCATTACTTGTTGCTTTCGCCGCGAGAGGCGTTGCCACTCTACTGAACATCCGCCACAATTGACGGGAGCAATGAATTCCCGCCCCGGGGGCAACCAGAATCAATGACGACGACGCGAGCTGGGAAGCACTGCTCCGTGTGGATCTGATGGCCGCCGCCTTCGGCCTCGCGGCGTTGTGGATTCACGCGAAGTGGCGAAATCGGGTGGCGGCCGATCGGTGGCGCGGGCGGCGATGGGCGGCGGGCATTTCGCTGATTGCGTTCGAAGCGTCTCTGCTGGCGTTCGTCGCACTCCCGATACTGTTCTGGTGGGCAAGCGTCAGCAATCTGGACAATGTCCATTTCGAGCCGTTGGGGCGACTCTTTCGTCGCAGCGAGGGAGCGGTTGCCACTCTCACGTGCATCAGCAGTACGGTCCTGATCGGCGTGATGGGGGCGCCGTTGGAACAGGACGAGCCGTAAGAATAACCGCGACGCGAACCCTCGCATTTTTCAGGCGGATGACGAAAAGGAGCATCAAGACTCACGCGACGAAAACTGTCACCTGTCGAGGAAGGCAAAGCAAGTTATGGCTCCGGTCCTGTGCGATTCCTGCGGCGCCCGCTTTTCCGCTGACAGTCTCAGCGAGGACGACTACCGTGCCCTGCAGGACCAACACTCCTACCGCGAGTTCAACGAAGAGCTGCGGATGCTGCTGAATGTACGGGCATTTTACAGGCGGTTCCCGGAGGCCGAAGGACGCATCAGACCCCATGTAGTCAGCCCGCCGGAATCGGACGACCTGCGGGGGACCTCCCCCTGTTGCCATGAGTTCCAGTCATATCAGCTTGAACTGCAGCCAGAGCACATTCCGGGGGCCTGGAGCACTGAGCAGCACAGAGAGGTCGTCAATTACTTGCAACGCCACGCATTTTCGCTGGGCCCTCGACTGGAATTTGTCCAGGAGCGGATCTCGGAACTCCGTCGGTCGTTGCGGAGCGTCGCGTGCCCCAATTGCCCGACGGGAACGTTGCACGTTCCCCCGGCGGATTGCGCCGAATTCCTGGCATGCAACGCGATTACCTGGTACTGGCCCCATTGGCACGAAGTTGACTCGGACGGCACTCTGTTCGTGAAGAAGACGGGGTGGCAAGGTGGAGGAAGAGTGCACTGGACTGGCGAGATTGCAATCAATCCGCAAGACCCGAACTACGATTTCTTCAGATGGCTCGTAACGCGAAAGGAGTATCACCGGATCGTCGAGGAAGCGGAGTTGTCGACGATTCGTGAGGAGTGGTTACGCAGTTCCGGGGGCACTCGCTGAATTGCTTTATTGCAATGGGGTTGAGGAGTTGAGCAATTCGCCGCAGGAGAAGTCACAGAAGGCCTCTCATGCGACTTGCTCCGTGTATCGTGCGACCCCTCCCGGGTCGAAACGTCGCTTCGATGCCGCATTCCCGGGGTGTCGCTTCGCTCAACCCCGGGCTACCCTCGGCAACCCCTCCAGGGTTGAAGAGAGAATCCCAAGAGTTCGCCTGAGTCCTCCGGCAACCAACCAATAGCAAATGACCAATACCCAACTCCCAATCCTCAGCGTCTTCGAACGCCAGCCCTACTGGGCTCCCGAGCTCCAGCGGCAATTCGCCGGGGAGCCCGTCGCCGTCCGGCCCTGCCGGAGCGTGGCCGATCTGCAGGCGGTGATCGTCGCCGGCGGCGTGGCGGTCGTCCTGCTCGACTTTGAAGCCGCTCCGGAAGAGTGTCTGGCCTGGCTCGGCCGGCACGGACTGGCGCCGGATGCGCCCGCGATCTTCGTCGCCGGTTCCGGGCGGTCGGACGATCTGGAATCGCTGCTGCGCGAGCTGGGCTGCGTCGATTTCCTCCCGGACCCCACGCCGGGCGTCGATCTGGCCCGACGAGTCCGCCGCGTGCTGCGCGAGCGGGGGATTTCCTGGCCGTCGCCCGAGGCCGTCTCGCCGTTTCCGACCGCTCCGCCCCCCGCGACGCTGCGGCCGCGGCTGGAGATTGCCGACAGCGGCCTGGCAGACATGGAGATGACGCCGGAGTCGTGAGCGCTGGCGAAGACCCGGTGTGGCATCGGGCCGGCGTCGAGAACTGGCCACGGTGGCTAGGCCCGGTCGAGGAACTGAAATCCAAAGAGATCGGCGTCCCGCAGTTCGATCCGCAGTCGAACCGGCCGATTCGACCATTCCGCGATTGAGTGGCCATCGCCCCAGGTCACCGGCCAGGCCACTTTGTCATCCCTCAACGACTGACACTCTTCAAGGCCGAGTCCAGGGATCGACCGTCCTTCGGCATCCAGCAGGCCGACACGCACGGAACCTCCCGGCCGCGCTACTGCATTCACGACAAGCCGGCGTCCGGTGAAGCGAATGGGTGGCGTGTCAAACTGACCGCCCGTCGCATCCGCCGTCGCAGAAACCAGCCGGTCGGGGCGCGCGACCGCCCGGCTGATGACGCGGCGATTCGCGGGACTGGTCAGCTTCGTCAATTCCACCTCCTCATGCTTGAGCGGCGAGCCGCTGAAGTAGAACGACAAATCGTCGCCGGTCCGAACGCAGCCTCCGTTGCCCATATAAAGCGAACCGCCATCAAAGTCTGCGGACATGCCGAGCGGAATGAAGGGGGTCTCGCGATCCGGCCAGGTCCACTTCTCGCCGTCGCGGCTGACGGCCAGTTGAATCTCCAGTGTGTCTTCCCGATGGCGGAAGAGACTGGGAAACATCAGGTACAGGTCTGAGGCCCCCGGACACCGCTGACAGGCCGGATTATAGAGGTCAGCACCGGGCGGATCGTTCGGCCCCATCTGCAGCACTGGACTGAGGGGCGCGAAGTTCTCAAAATGCTCGCTCGTCGATCGACCGATCGCACGTCCGCCACGACCCGCGACGCGGCCGTAAATCACGTAACGGTGCTGCCCCGGATCCCACATGCCGGAATACTGGCTGTCGGCAAACACCGGGCAGATCGGCTGAGGGTTGCGAGTCCAGCGCAGCCCGTCCGGAGATGTCATGCCGGCGACGAAATACGGCCGGTCGCCGATCCCCAGGAAGAGTCCCTGTGATACGGACTTGTATCGGGCCTCCGGCGGAGCCGACGGATCGAGAAACACTCCGCTGCCATGCACACGAGAGCGGTGCGGTCCCGCGCCGATCTGCCGGAACAGAATGTTGTTGTCTTTGCTCCCCTGGTAGGACACCAGGCCCAGTTTCGGCTTTATCCAGCGAAGGCCGTCGGTGGACTCGGCGTAGCAGAACGACGTATCGTCCGCGGTCGGCCAGCCGTCAACGTCGTAGCACTCATACCACATGCGGTATCGGCCTTCGTCCTGCAGTACGCTGAACCAGTTGAGCGTGGCGCTCTCCCACGGGTGTTCGGCCTCAACCAGTCGTTCGCCGGTCTTTCGCGGCGGATGCAGTTTCAGACGGACGCCCCTGGCATTGGTGATGAAGTCAGAGTCGACGAACAGAATTCCGCGGGAGCCGACCGAGCGGACGTCACTGGCCGGGATCCCGCTCTCGCCAGCGAATAGAGTCGCTGCCCCCGACATCGCTGCAAAACTTCCCGCCCGCCCGAAAAACTGTCGTCGTGAGATGGGCATTTCGCGTGCTCTCAATGTCGGAAGATACTCGCATCAATGCGAGAATTGATTGGACAAGTCACGAGACTGGCTGCCGTGAGCGGACTCCCGGACGTCGCCGGCTTTCGCCCGGAATCCCTGGAGCCGTAGACACGCCCCCTGGCCCGATCAGGTCCGACTGCCGGAGGATTCTGAATCTATCGTCTCTTTGCCCAATAAACAAAGAGCGACCGAGGCCGGCACCGTCTTGAACCTGTGGATACCCGTACCGGAAAGGTGACCGCCAAACGGGGGGGCCGGAGAGAATTTCACATCCCCGCAACTCCATCCCAAGCCGGAAGCAGGAGACATGAACAAACGATCGCGAGCCGTCCACAATCTATGTCGGGACATCGCCCCGTTCGGGCATGAAATGAACAAGAGAGGGGGCGCCGGGCGCCTGCGACGCACCACGCGAGTCACGATGCGGAAGTGATCAGGCCGAACGTTGAGGGAAAAATGACCATTTCGGTAACGTGCGCGTGCGGCGCGAATTATCGGGTCAGTGTCGACAAACGTGGAAAACAGCTGAAGTGCCGGGTGTGTGAGACGCTGATTCGGGTGCCTCGAGAAGTGGACCAAGACGTCGCCGATATACCGAGCGATGGCGAGCCGGCCGAGGTCGGCTCGGACCGCTTGGAACCCCTTCCGCCCACTCCACGTGCACGATGGAAATCCAGACGGAATCAGAACCAGCAACAATCTGTCAGCCGCCCGCCGCATGATCAAGATGACTTCAAGAAGAGGCTGTGGATCGGCCTTGGAATTGGTTTGGCCGTCGCGATCAGTGGAGCCGTCTGCATTTCTGCCGGCGCCGCGGGAATCGGAAAATTCCTGTTCGCCGTCGTGACGCTCACGGTCCTGGCGGGCGTGCCGTATTTGTCCGATCAATCCAGGCGCCGAATGATCCGCGAAGACATCGAACGTGACGGCGGAACCGTTCGACGGATATCGAGCGCGAAGTTCTGGTGGCTGCCCGGGGGGGCGGCGTCATTGCTTCGAAACTTGGACTCACGACGCTATGACCACGAGGTTTACCGGGTCACTTTCTCCGATCGGGATGGACGCCAGAAGACTCAATTCTGCCGCGTCAACCTGTCGTCAGGGACCGCGTGGGGCGACGCCCCCTATCAGGCCGCGGTTTCCCAGGAGTGGTCCAGACGCGGCTCATGGGAAATCGGCGCAATTCTTTCGCTGCTGGGACTTGTTGCCATCACAGGATTCTTTGCGTATGAGGAGATCTCTTACGCAATCAACGGCAAAGTTGAAGTCGCCCGCATCACTCGTGTCGACCGGGGCAGCGGCAGAACCGGAAGCGCGGGAGCAGGACGACGGCACAGTCGCAGCCGCAATTACCTCGCCGTGACATATCAGTTTCGAGATACGAATGGAACGGATCGAGAGGAAACAGTCCGCGTGACAAATCCGCTCTATGCCAGCCCGAAGGTAGGGAACCTCATCAAGGTGGAGTATTTGCCAGGCAGAAAGGGCTGGTCACGCCTGTACGGTTTGAATCACCGGGGCTGGGTGATGATCGCTGCAGCTGGTACTGCGCTGGTCGGCGTACTTTACGCCGTGATCCGGGTCCTGGACGCTTTCGACGTCTTCCAGTTGAATTCCAGACGCCGCAAGAAAAAACGTCGCCCGAGTGACGACGACCGGCCGTCAGTGGGATGAGAGATTTCAAACGGCGACGGAACGATCGAAACCGCGGCAAGGGACCGGTCAAGGCAGACGCCCCGGACGTGTGCGGTTCGGGGTTGGAGGATTGCCCGCGAGGGACGCCGTGGCGCACGGCCGGTGACTCACAACCGGGATCCGCATGGTCGGTCACGAGATCAGCGACCGTATCTCCATGCGGCCGTCGGGGTATGGACGACTTGAAATGCGGCCTCCATGTGTCGGTCGGTTTCCAGCCCTGACGGCCTTGGCACGCGGAGATATCACCCGCGATTCGAGCAAGTTCGCGGGCGCGGCAGCCAGAACTCGGGCCGCGGGCGCCGGCTCGGCAGATCTCGATGCCGGTTCCGCTCGTTGCGACTCCGGGGGGTGGGTGCTAAAACTCCCTGTCCTGCCGAAACTTCCTCCGTTTGTCGCAAGTGGTGCCATGCCGACCGATTCGCAGCTTCAAAGTGCTCTCCAGCAGGTCATCGAGCCCAACCTCGGGCGTTCGCTCGGCGAGTTGAAAATGCTCGCCGGCATCCGACAGGACGGCGGCGTCGCCCACGTCACCGTCGACCTGCCGACCCCTGCATTCCCCGGCCGGGACAAAATCGCCGCCGCCGTCGAACAGGCCGTCCGCAGCCAGTTTCCCGAGGTTTCCGGCGTCGACGTGCAGTTCACGGCGAGCGTCCGCGGCAAGAATACGGGAGGCTCGATCGGTCTCCGCTGCAAAAACGTCGTGGCGGTCGGCAGCGGCAAGGGGGGCGTCGGCAAGAGCACAGTGGCCGCCTCGCTGGCCTTCGGCCTGAAGGAACTGGGCTGCAAGGTCGGGCTGATGGACGCCGACGTCTACGGTCCCAGCATTCCGCACATGACCGGCGTCGACCGCGAACAGCCCATGGCCACGAAGGTTCAGAAGCCCGACGGAACGACCGCCGACCGGATTATTCCGATCGAAGTCGACGGCCTGAAGGTCATGTCGATGGGCTTCTTCCTGAAGCCCGACCAGGCGGTGATCTGGCGCGGCCCCCTGCTCCACCGGGCGATTACGCAGTTCCTCGCCGACACCGAATGGGGCGAACTGGACTACCTGATCATCGACCTGCCCCCCGGCACCGGGGACGTCTCGCTGACGCTGTCGCAGCTCCTGGGCCTCGCCGGGGCGATCGTCGTCTGCACTCCTCAGAAAGTCGCCCTGCTCGACGCCGTCAAAGCCGTCAGCATGTACAACCAGGTGAAGATCCCGCTGCTCGGGATTGTGGAAAACATGACCGGCGAGATCTTCGGTCGTGGCGGTGCGAAGGCTAAGGCGGAGGAGCTTGGGATTCCGTTTCTGGGCGAGGTCCCCATCGACGCCTCGGTGCGGATTCAGGCGGACGCCGGGCAGATCGGCAGCCTGTTCGCGGCCGACTCCCCCGTCCGCCCGCAACTGCTCCACATCTGCGAGCAGGCAGCTTTGGAGATCGCCCGCCAGTTCGTGGAAGCCCCGGCCCTGCCGTCGCTGGAGATTTTGTAGGTGCCAGGCGTTGAGGGTTGAGGACCGCGAGAGAGGAGGCCACGAGCCTCCTCTCTGACTTTCCGTGGGTGGCCCAGACGCCGCCTTGGGCGTCTGGGTGACGCAGTCACAAGAGGGACGGCGTTCGGAAATCGCATGAGTTCCACTCACCCACCGCTGCCGGCTCGCAGTGAGCGAAGACTTGAGCCCCAGCATCATTTGTAAAAACGTCCTCTTGGGCCTTTCGGCCCCCAGACGCCCAAGGCGGCGTCTGGGCCACCCCGTTTTCTGGCTATTCGCTACTCCCCACATGCAATTCGCTACACCTCCGGTCCCGCCACCGCGACTTTCCAGCCCCCAACTTGAGAGGATTTCAGGGGAGGCGCTCAAAAACGGTCCAAAGGGCGTTCAGAGCATCAACTGCGTATTTCTGGCGCTTTGCGGAATTTATGCAGCCCGGAAATCTGGCGTTAAACACGACGCAGTTCACCCAGCCTCTTGTCAAAACGGGGCGGGAACGGGCTCTCGGCAGCTCGTCGCAAGACCTTTCGTTGACACACTTTTCCCCCCTACATACACTCCAGCCGCCCCGCTCGCCGGCCTGCGAAGGCAGGTGAGCTGGGTGGTTCGACGGTTCTGGGAATCTATTCCACACGGATGTGGTGGATGAGGCCAAGGCGCACACGGACGTGGTTCGACGCGACGCAGTCCGTTCTCTGGAGCGGGCTGGTGTTCGTCGTCGGATGCTACCAGCCCACGGTGGTGCCGCCGCTGGCCTCGATCCCCAGACCCGTCGCACCGCCAGTGGTTACCGCGCCGGCTATGCCGCCTCAGCTTCCCGAGTTGACGCTTCCCAAGATCCCGCTGACTCCGACGCCGACCGGCAACCCCTGGGCGCCAAAGACCAAGCCCCGAGACTGGAAGTACGTGGTGCTGCATCACACCGCCGCCGAGGAGGGCAGCGTCGAGAGCATTCACGAGATTCACCTGAAGAACAAAGACAAAAGCGGCAACCCCTGGCTGGGCATCGGCTACCACTTCGTGATCGGCAACGGCAAAGGGATGGGCGACGGCGAGATTGAGCCGACGTTCCGCTGGAGAGAACAGCTCCAGGGAGCTCACGCGGGTGTCGGCGAATACAACCAGCAGGGGATCGGCATTGTGCTGATCGGCAACTTCGAAAAAACAGCGCCGACGGCGGCCCAATTGACTGCGGTCAAACGGCTCGTCGGCGTCATGAAACAGTCCTACAGCATCGACAACGACCACGTGGTCGGACATGGGGACGTGAAGGCCACGGAATGCCCGGGCCGGAAGTTTCCGCTGAACGACGTACGGATCAGCGTGGCGGTTCAGGATGAGCCGTCGTTCCCCTCGCTCGCGAGGGGAATCACGGATTCCCCGCTCACTTTGAATCGCCTGAATAGAGGGCCTTTGCAATGAGCCAGCGTTTCCCGAACGAATATCGCCCGGAAGATTCGACGAATCAGACCTTCTCCTGGAAGCGTCCCGGCGACGACGGCGAATTCTGCTACTTCGACGGCCCGGACACCCGCTTCGAAGAGGCCGAAGAGCTGGTCACGTTCGTGACCCCGGTCTGCGAAACCGAGCATTCAGTGGCCCTCCCGGATGGCTACGTGCCGGGTTACGCCTACCCCCTCGTCCTCTGGCTGCATCAGGCCGGCGAAGATGAGAACGAAATCGATTTCATCCTGCCGCAGATCAGCGAACGGAACTACCTGGGGGCCGGCGTCCGCGGCAACGTGACGCTCCCCCGCGGCTACGACTGGTCGACCTCCGGCGACGGGCTGGCCGACATTCAACAGCGGCTGGCGGAAGTCCTCGAAGGAATGCAGGGGACCTACAATGTTCACCCGGACCGGATCTTCCTGGCCGGGTTCGGTCAGGCGGGCAGCGTCGCGCTGGAGCTTCTACTCTCCCGCCCCGACCTCTACAAGGGGGCCGCGGCAATCTGCAGTTCCTATCCGAAGCTGGCGCATCCCCTGATGAAGTTCCGGCTGCTGCATGGCCGGCAGGTGCTGCTGGCCGCCGCCAACGACAGCCCCCAGGGACTCGTCGCGGAAACCGTCGCCCAGGGCCGCATTCTCTACACGGCCGGCATGCAGGTCGCCAGCCGGGTCTATCAGTCGTCCGCCGGCCTGACCGAGAAAATGCTCCGCGACCTCGACCACTGGATCATGTCGGGCATCTCGACCGCAATCCGCGCGTAGATCGGGTGCCACAGACACTCCTGTCTGTGCTCTTGTCGACGGACATAGTTCATGCGGCCTTGCGGCGATCGACCGCTTCCAATTCCGCGTGGATCAAGCAGCCGCGGGCGACGGCCGCCGCCGGCGTCTGCGGACTTAGAACGTGTTCCAGACGCTGCCGCCAGCCGGTTTCTTCCCAGGCCTCGCGGATCAGTTCCGCCAGTTCCGGTTCGGTCTCAATCCCGGCACAGGCCAGCGTCACCGGTCCCGGCAGAGCGCAGGTCAACGTCCCTTCGACCTCGCGGCGGAGGGCATCGAAAGCATCGGCGAGCTGATCGCGGAAGGCTTCGTTCGGCGGCCGCTGACCATCAGCCATGTCGAATCGGGCAGCGTGCCGCACGGAGGCGGCCGCGATTTCTTTCCCGCAGACAACGATGCTGACCTGGGTCGCTTCTTCGTCGATGACGACGCCCATCCCCGTCAGCCGGTGCGGCCCCAGTTCGGCCAGAACCAGCGCCAGCCCCGCATTCACAAATCGCGGCTCCCAGCCCCGCAACAGCACCAGGTGCGACAGGTGCTCCAGATTGGCGTCGGTCTCCAGCGACTCCCTCGGGAGCGCACAGGGAATTGACAGGCAGCACAGGTCGCCGCGCTGCGGGGCCTCAGGGACCACAGCCTCGATCGCCAGTGCCAGCAACTGCCGCGACACCGGATCCCCAACCGGCACGCGACCATACGGCAGCAGCTTCTGCGGCGCGGAGAGCGCTATCCCGGCCCATGCGTCGAACCACTGGCCGATCACCAGCAGCCCTTCGCGGCAGATCTGATATCGCACCGACGACTCCTGCAGCCGCTGTCGCACGGCGGGCGTATCCTGCAGGACGCAGAATCGCGGCGTGCACGACCGGAGGACCAGCGCCTCGCGTTCCGAGCGGATCGAGCGAAACGCCCCGGCCGCGAGCTGGACTCCAAGACTCATCGCCCACCTCCCTGCAGTTGATGCAGCGCCCTATCAAACGGCGTCCGGAGATCCGTCGCCTGCTTCAGCCGTTCGAGAATCAACGCCCTCGCGACGACCGCGTCGTCTTCCGCAGACGGCTCCACGTCGCGAGGCTTCGCAGCCGGCCTCGCCGCCTCCTCCAGGAACTGCTCCACCCGACCGGCTCGACGTTCCCTCCGCACGCGCCCGCCGAAAACGTGCGGCCGCGGAATCGGCGCATGCTCGGTATGTCGATGGACCACAGCCGCCGCACTCAGCCAGCCGTCCAGCCGCAATTCTGTCGGCAGATCGATCGGTTCCTCGCGGATCGGAACCGCATCGTCCAGCAACTGCTGCAGTCGCGTCGCCAGTTCATCGTGGGCCGGAACGATCGGTGTTGTGGCCGCGGCGGTGATGACCGGCGGAACGATTTCTTGAACTCGCTCAATGTCAGCCACGGCGGCTTCGGGAAGTTGCGGCGAGTGTTCGCGTGCTGGTTCGAACTCGTTCGAGAGACGGCCGCCTCCGACCGCCTGGCGAACGGCCAGTGCCATGCCGACCAGCCCGACCACTGCCCCGAGAATGCCGAACATGTGCCAGACGCTGATGGAAGAGGCCGCCTCTTCCGGAGCATCCGGCTCCTCTTCGCCAAACGCATCCGCCAGGTCTTCCATCGGATCGAGCGCCAGCGGCTGACCGGTCGGCGGGACCGGCGAACGGGGCGCGGGCACCGGAGCCGGTGGAAACTCGCGGAGCGCCGCGGACTCTCCCGGCGTTTTCAAATCGGCGGAAACTACCTCCGCCGGAGCGGGTATCGCGGCCGGCAGGGGAGCCGGCAGCGGCGGGAGTTCGGATTCAACAACCGCCGATCCCGGAGCCGGCTCACACGGTTCCGCAGACGCCGTCGAAGACGCCCGGCCCTTCTGGCTTCGGTCGTACTCGAACGCCGCAGCCAGTCCCGGCGGCGCCTTCCGCCCCGCGAACAGGGCCGGTTCAAAAACGATGACAGCGCCGTTCTCCAGCGGCAGTGGCTCGACAGGCCCCTGCCCCGGATCCCACCGCATTTTACGGTGATCGTCGATGACGTGAACCTGCCGGGCCGCCTCGGTCGGCAACCCGAGCTGATGGATCAGCAACGTCGTTTCCGCCAGTTTTAAAGTGGGAATCTCCTGGACAACCGGCCGATTCAGAATGCCGACCAGCGCCACGTGAATGCCGCGGGAGTTGCGCCCCACCGGATGGCGGGGATCGCGTTCCACTTGATAGACGTCGCCATCCCGAATTTCATCCCGTCCATCGGGTCGGAAGGGAAACAGATCCGACGGCTTGCCGCAACGGATCGGCCGGATCAACGTCGACGCAGCCGGCGTGAAACCCTGCGCTCGCGTCACGAGCTGCTGCAGCGTGAGCGACGGACCGACGATGCGGTAAACGCCTGGCCGCTGG
The DNA here is from genome assembly GCA_942493135.1 of uncultured Planctomycetaceae bacterium. Classification (GTDB taxonomy): domain Bacteria; phylum Planctomycetota; class Planctomycetia; order Planctomycetales; family Planctomycetaceae; genus Planctellipticum. The sequence goes on from OW818684.1 coordinate 290,201, forward strand.
ATCTCGCCCAGAATGGCGACATGCATTTCCGCCGGGGGAACCGTCGCCGCCGGCCTCGCAGCCGCGGACCGGTTCGGCTCCGCCGCGAAGGCCAGTCCTCCCAGAGTGCAGACGGCAAGGCCGAGCAGCCACCCCGGCGCGATCCGCTGGCGCAACATGATCGAACTCCCCCTGAACACAATGCCCGCAACTTCGCCGGTCTGATCGGCGTCTTCGGGAGAATCGTCACAAGCGGCCCGATCGGCTCATCGAAAACGGCGATTCCCGCGTCGCCCCGGCGGGATCAGGCGACGCAACCGTCAAAGTCTCACACGCCCACCCCGGCCTGTTGGGCGGGCAATTGCTGGCGACTCCCGACCGAAGCCTTATCCTCCGGCGGCGAAATGGTTTAGAATTCGTTCTGTCGCCTGCGAGACGTTTCTCTCACTCCCGGCGGTGCAAATCCGACTTCCCGAGCGAGCAGCAGGATGGCCAGCCTGACGGTGGAAAACTATCTGAAGGCGGCCCTGCAGATCGCCATGCGCGACGAAGTCGAGTGGATCTCGACCGGCCAGCTCGCCACGGCCCTGCAGGTCTCCCCCGGCACGGTCACCAGCATGCTGAAGACGCTGGCCGACTCGGGTCTTGCCGAATACCGCCCCTACGAGGGAGCCCGTCTCACTCGCGAAGGGCAGTCGCTGGCCCTCCGCATGCTCCGCCGCCACCGGCTGCTGGAGCTCTTCCTCGTTAAGACGCTGAATCTCTCCTGGGACCAGGTCCATGAAGAAGCGGAGAACATGGAGCACGCCGTCAGCGACATGCTGATCGACCGGATCGACGAGTTCCTGGGCCACCCCGCCGCCGATCCGCACGGCGATCCCATCCCCGCCGCCGACGGCGAAATGCGGACGGACGGCAGCGAATGCGTGCCGCTCTCGTCGGTGGAACCGGGCGCTGAAATCTGCGTGGCCCGGGTGACGAACCAGGACCCGGAGTTCCTCCGGTTCCTGGCCGACTCCGGACTGACAATCGGCGCCGCGGGGCGCGTGGCGCAAAACTCGGCGGAGGCGGGAATCGTTTCGACCGAATTCTCCGGCCGCACGATCGCGCTGGGTCACCCGGCGGCGCGACAGGTGCTGGTGCGAGTGGGTGGGGCGGGGACGACGTGATCTCGCCAGCAAGAACTCGGGCGACTTCGACTGCATCGAACCCTCACTTTCACTACAACCAATCCAACCGTCGCCTCAGAATGTCGCCGTTTCTCCGCCGCCTCAGTTCTCCGAATCGAGGCTTTACCCAAGGGGAAACACTTCGGGAAGATCGATTTCCTGAACCAACGGAAATTCGGACCCAAACATGCGATTTCGACTCTTAGATTCGTTCCGCGGAATTGCGTCAATGTGGGTGTTCCTTTTCCACTTCAATTTCGAGAACCGACTTCTGGAGTCCTGCCCGCCATTGAAGACACTGTTTGACGCGGGACATTTCGGAGTTCCGATGTTTTTCGTGATCTCCGGCTTCTGCCTCATGGCGTCGGCGTCTTCATGCATTGCCAAAGATCAGCACACAACGCTATTCCTCCGCCGGAGACTCAGAAGGATTTATCCACCGTACTGGCTCTCCCTGTGCATTCTCGTAGCTCCGCCATACGCCAAATCCGTCATCCGCTTTTTTGCAACGGGTTCCTTCGAGTGGCCTCAATCAGACGCCCTTCCATACTCGAATCTCTCATTGCTCGATTGGGCGGGCATCCTCACATTGACGCGAGCATTCGATCCGTCGTCGGTCAAAGACCTCTGGCAGAAATTTGCTGACTTTAACCCCGCCTACTGGTCGCTCGCCATTGAAGTGCAGTTCTATCTTGCCGTTGCACTTGGCCTCGTCTGGCGATCAGGTTTCAAAGTGATTCTGGGAATCATAACGGCTCTTGCAGTCATCGCGGTTTTTGTCCCCGGCTCCTTTGAACATGGCATCTTTCTTCCTTATTGGCCCGGTTTTGCATTCGGCGGCATTCTCTACTTTCTGTTGGAAGCAAAGGTGACGCCCTCCAGTCTCGTGACAAATCGCTTAACACGAGCAACTGGAATTGCGTTCATACTCGCAGTGGGAGCATGGAGCATCCTTTCTGCTGCAGCTCCTTCACTTCGGTCGATCGTGTTTGCAGCCGCATTTACCGCCTTACTCTGGCTGCTGTTCGAACACGACGAATGGATGCACTCGAGCGATTCTCCTCGCGTACTTCGGTGGCTTGTCGGTGGCGGCTCACTTTTGGGACTCATGTCGTACTCGATTTATCTTTTGCACAATCCGTTACAGTATCAGTCAGCAGACATCATCGGCTATGCCCTCAACACGAAGTCGCTGTTTCGGGATTCACTGGAGATCTTGATGACAGTTATCTTATGCGTCCCGTTCTACTGGTTATGCGAACGTCCGTTCTGCCAGCCTGCGTCGAAAGTCAAGATAAAAGTCGCGGGCGCACAGAATTCATGAAGATTGTAGCAAGCGTCACCCAGATTGCTTGTTCGCCTCGATATAGGAAATGTTGTTGGATAGATTCGCCTGTCGTCCAAGGCAGAAATCCCTGCGGCTCTCCGACTTTCGTAAGACGTCGCAGACTGCACGCTCCATTGGGGGGGGATCGAAAACCTCGGCGCTACTCAATGGTGGAGTATAACGCTTTCTCGTATACCGCCCCGCGAGATGCCTCTACCGTCGCTCCGGGCGAATCAGCCCAGTCACAACACGTCACCGGCTCCTCTCGTCGCGAAATTACCTGCCCCGGCTCGGCCTGGTCGCAATCCGCCCCGTCGGCAGCCTATTTCGCGGGTGGCAGATTTGGCACCAGTTTCGGATCGTATTTTGCGCCTTTCGAGACTTGAATGAGCGTCATCCGGATCTTGGTCGGGAAAAACTTCTCGTGGTCGGCCCGTTTGTGAGCGTGCCCCTGGCCGCCGCTGTTGTCCTTGATCACGAGATGGATTTCCTTGATCCCTTCGCTCCAGACGATGTCGTCGTTCTGCCAGAACTTCGTCATGTCGACGTCCTTCTCATACACCCCGGCCGCCTTGTAGACGTCGGTGCCGAGGCACCCGTAGCCGTGGTCCTTCCCCTTATTGGGAATGTAGCAGACGCTCCACGTCGTGGGCTCGCCGCCAGCCGGCTTTTCCAGAACTTCGAGCCGGACATGCACGGTGCCGTTGCGGTAGTCGACCGGGGCGACCCAGTCCTTCGGGCGCTCCGCATTCAGCAGGGGGCCTTTGACGTAGTAATGCGACTTGCTCGGCTTGGAGTTGTCGGCATCAGCCTTCGTGAAAGGGAATGTCACGTCGCACAGCACAAACTGATCGCCGAAGCTGTTCGCTGCGTTCGACACGAGCAGCAGGAGTGACGCGCCGGCGATGAAAAGCGTCTTCATGGTGGTTGTCGAGCTCCTGTCAGAGTGATTTCGAGAGCGGAGGCTGATCTGGCAAGCGAGATGAGCAGCGAACTGGCTCGACATCGTCGAGTCTCGCACCGTTGTCACTGCGTGAGACCGCAGTGACCTCTCGCAGAAATGTATCCGTTCGTCGCAGCCCTGCAAAGAAGCCGACGCGGGCACGCCCGCGCTTCACCGAATCCGCAGCAACCGGCACGTCTCTTCGTAGCTCGCTTCCAGATCGAGCGAAATGGCCCAGTCCGCTTTGAGCCAGACCGGGAGCGTCGGCAGATTCTCTCCGACAACGAGCGGGTAGTACCAGTTATCCAGCAGACGCCGCGGCCCTTCGTACCGCGCCCGCAGCGTCGCGGCAGAGATGGGAGGCGGCTGGTCACCCAGGGCCGGATCGGTGCTGCCGAGAAAGTTCATCAGCTCGGCGTACAGGTTGAACGGGCTCGTCGTGACGACGTCGACGATCGAGACGCAGATGTCGTGCTTGAGGAGTGCGGCGACTTTCGAAACAAACGTTCCCCGCGTTTCCGGGCGGTCCTTGTTGGAGGGGCTGACGATCTCGATCGCGGCGACAAGCCGGCGGTTGCGGCGGCTGTCGTAGATGCGGACCTCGTAGACGTCCTGTCCGGGGAGTTCAGGTTCAAGCGTCAGCGTCGGGCGGGGAGGAGTGGTCGTCGCGTCAGCAACCTCCTGCAGCGTTCCGAGATGAACTCCCGGGGCCGCGAACCAAGGTTCCGGCAGCATCGCGTCCAATTGCCGGACAATCATCTCCGGCCAGCCGCCATGCAGCTCATCCCACGCATGAACGTCGTCGACGGGCGAGCGGAAGTGATCACGCAACGGCATGAAAATCCCTCCGTTGACAGTGTACCACGCAACGGCGGCGTTGTGTCGAGCGGGGTCGGGAGTTCGCCTCCTGTCGCCGGGGGTGTCGTCGCTTCGCTCCTCAACCCCCGGCCACGCTCTTTGCCCGCTGCCGGGGTCGCGGAGTCGGCGGCGCAGCGGGCCTCATCCTGTGGAGAGACGGCCGTTAGAAATAGAGCTGGCACCGGGCCCAGTACAGGTCGCTCGTCCGTGACCGCAGGTCCCGCTCTTCGTTGAACAGCACCGGATCGGCATACATGCCGTGCTGCCAGTCGAACGTCAGGCGGACGAACCGGTTCAAATACCAGTTCAGGCCGATATCCGTGATCGCCGCCCGGTTCGTCCAGTCCGCCGCATCCGCCAGGCCCGCGGTAAACACGCGGTTGCTGAGCTGCAGATGCGAATAGCGGCCAAACAGCTCCACCGCTCCCGGTCCGCCGCCGGACTGCGGCGTAAACGGTCGCCGCGGAACCACCACGCCACGTTTCTCCACCGTCTCGCCGGTCACAAAGCCGCCAAGGGTGACGTCAAACCCTGAGATCGGAATCGTCACAGCTTCGGCGGCGGGATCGGCGGCGAGCTGAAACCGCGCGGAATACCATTCCGCCTCCAGCGAAAACGGCCCGGCGTACCAGGACGCGTGCAGCGAACCCTGAATCCGTCGACCGGTCGCAACCACCCCGTCGTTGAACTCCAGAAAGATCGACGAGGCCGCCTGAGCCGCTTCGTCGTTCTCCGATGTCTGCAGCGAAGTCCGCAACGGCAGCGCCGAACCTTCGTAGGCCTGCCGTCCGACCGCCAGCGAACCGCCGAGGTTCAAGAACTGAAACCACGGGACGGAATCGGTATGCAGGAACGGCCGGGCGTTGAAGTATCCCACGGCGTCACGGGTGGCATTGGTGTCGGCGAGCCCGGCGAGCTGACCGAGCGTCCCGCCGATCGCATACTGGAACTGACCGTCGTTCAGTCGACCGTGTGCTATGACCGCGGACTGACGGGCCAGTCCGAAGTTCAGCGCAAACAGCCCCCGTTCGGGAGTGATGTAGTACTGCTCCAGATGGTCGTACCAGGCGAAGCTGTAGGGCGCAATGCTCCGTCCAACCTTGAACTGCAGCCCCTCGTTGATGCGAAAGTTGGTGTTCGCATCCAGAATATCGAAAGCCCCTTCGACGCTGCGCTGCAGGGACAGTTCGTATTCGAACAGCTCCGTCAATTGCCCTTCGAAGTAGACGCGGAACCGGGGAATGTACAACCCGCTCCGGGCTGGTTCCTGATCGGTGGGAGTAAAGAACTTGCCATCGACTTGAGTGAGCGCACGGACGCGGAACTGATACTGCTGATCCGGAGTCTCCAGCGTAAAGCCGTCCCCCAGCTTCGCCCTCAGCGGCAAATCCAGCTCGTCGCCATCCGGAAAGACCTGCTCGGGATCGCCCGCCGATTCTTCGAATGATCGCCCTCCCGCTTCGTAGGGAGCCGGCAGGAATGTCTCGGGCTCGATCCGTTCGACCACGTCTGAAGCAGTCGCCGTGGAGACGTCCTGCGACCTGGCAGCCTCCAGGCAACCGCACAGGACCAGCGCCGCCAGGAGTGATGTCGGCAGGGCGGAGTCAACGATCGACCGGCATTGTCCCCAGCGCATCACCTGGACTGCCCCGACTGCGACTGGGGTGAAAGAGCCTCGCCGGCTGTCGACCGGGGACCTGAAGCGACATCTCTCGTGTTATCGAACGTGGAATTGCGAAACTTGAACGGTTGTAACGATTATTCCGACGCGCCGAGCGAACCGATGACCACCGCCGTTACTGATGACCGTCCACAAGTCGGCAATCGCTCCCGACGGACGGTCCAGCAGGAATCCAACCTGCTCCGGCCCGTTTCAGCAGCGCAGGTCATAGGCCAGCGAATAGCACCGGACAGTGTCATCCGCGTCACGGACGACCAGCACCAGCGCCCCCGGCTTCTTGAACTGAATTTTCCCGTCGGCTTCGCGATATTTCCAGTAGATTCCCCCCTGCCGGGTGAACGCGTCCCGACCGGCGTCAGCCCGGAAAATTCGCAGAGAGCTGGACGGGACTTGAATGATCGCGGTCTCACCCCGTTCGTCACGCGCCGATGTGAAATACAGCGGACGGCTGCGGCCATCGCCATCGATCTTGAACGTGACCTGCTCCTCGAACATGAAAATCTCAGGGCTGGCCTGAGCGCTCTTCAGCTCCGAGTCGGTGGTCGGCGGAGCCGCCGGCAGCGCAGTCTGTTCCCCCTGAGCGTTCTGCGTCCCCAGGCCAACCGCGCAAATCGCCAGGCCCGCCGCCATCTTCACGGCATCTCTTCGATTGACATCGCTCATGAGGATCTCCAGAAAGATTGAGTCCAAGCGGGCGTACCCAGTTGCAGCCCGGCGGAAAACGTTCGTCGACTGCGTCCACCTGCAGCGTACACCTGCTGCAATCAGTCGTCGACATCAATCTGGCCGGTCCGGGAGACTTTGATTAACGTCCTTACCGGGAATGCAACCACGGGCGCAACCACTTCGTTAGCGTCGGCATGATCCCCCACGCCAGCGTCACCACGACAACGATCGTCACCACCGCGGTGACCGCGACCGGATGCAATTGCACCAGTCGCGGTGTCAGCAGGCGAGACCAGACCAGCACCGCCGGAAATACTCCCAGCCAAGTGACGATCGCCATTTTCCAGCGGGGAGGAGGGGGCGGATTGCCGCCGCGGAAAAATGCTTCGAATCCGTGCAGCGGACGGATCTCTGCCGGTCCTTCGATGAGATCGGCCGTCTCCCGCTGGTACTGCCGATACATCTCCGACTCGTAGAACGCGCGGCTGTGCTCCTCGCTCAGGAACGAACGATGGAGGTGAAACTCGCGAGACGACGCTCCCGCCGCCGGTCGGAAGAGATGCACGCCGGTCGCTCCCCGGTCGTCGAGCGACCGCTGGATGAACCGCACCAGGGCCTCCTCCAGTTCGGCTTCCCGGCCCTCTTTCGCATGGAGCGTGATCGCCAGGTGAACCGCTTCGTGCGGAATCCGGGGCGTGGCAGAAGTCATGGTTGTCCTCTGGTCTTGAGGGATCGCAATCGCCTGAAGGCAAACTCCACGCGTAGTCGCACCACATTCAACACGCGTGACTCAGTGTGAAAGCCAAAGTCCGAGGAAACTCGATAGCGCCTCTGCCGTCAGTCCGGCTCCGCCGGCTCGCAACGTCTCGGTCGGGAAGCCATGACTGAACCTCGGGCGAACCGTCGCTCCGGCCTGGAGTGGCCGAATCACCTGGCCGACATCGCGGGATAGTCGGTGTAGCCCGTCGATCCCGGCGCGTAATACGTCGCCACTTCCGGTTCATTCAACGGAGCGTCGGTCCGCAAGCGTTCCGGCAGGTCCGGGTTCGCGATGAACTTCTGACCGAAAACGATCGCGTCCGCCGCCCCTTCGCGGATCGCGTCCGCCGCGGTCTGCTTGTCGTAGCCTCCGTTGGTGAATAACACTCCCCGATAGGCTTCGCGAATGTGCGGCGTCACGCGCGGGGCGTCGGGATTGAACAGCCGGCCCGGCCGGATCGCTTCCGCCGTGTGCAGATACGCCAGGTCAAACTCGTTCAGCATCCGCGCGGCCTGTGTGTACAACGCAACTGCATTGCTGTCGCTCATGCCGTTGCCATTCATCGTCGGGCTTAGCCGCAGGCCGGTCCGGTCCGCCGACCAGGCGGCCGTCACGGCCTCGACCACTTCGCGGAGAAAACGCAGCCGGTTCTCGATCGACCCGCCGTACTCGTCGTCGCGACGATTCGATGCATCCCTCAAAAACTGGTCGATCAGGTAGCTGTTGGCGCCGTGAATCTCCACGCCGTCGAAGCCCGCGTCGCGAGCCCGCCGAGTCGCGGCGGCATAGTCCTCGACAATCGCGGCAATCTCCGAACGGGTGAGCGCATGCGGAACGACAAACGGCTTCTTCCCGGTCGGCGTGTGGGCCTCGCCCATAGCAGCGATCGGACTGGGAGCGACGGGGAGCCCGCCATCATGATAGTCGGGATGGGAAATGCGCCCCATATGCCACAGTTGGAGAAACATCCGACCGCCAGCCTCATGAACCGCATCGGTCACTCGACGCCATCCCGCAACCTGCTCGTCGGTGTAAATCGCAGGAGCGCCATGCCAGCCATAACCCTGGGCGCTGATCGCAGTCGCTTCGGAAACGATCAGAGCCGCCCCGGCCCGCTGGCGATAGTATTCCGACATCAAGGCGTTCGGCACACGATCGTTGGCGCGGGCGCGAGTCAGCGGCGCCATCACGATCCGGTGCGGAAGCTCCAGAACGCCAACCTGCAGCGGCCGAAAGAGTGTGTCGTTGTCATTCATCGCACGATCCCTTTACTGCGTCTGACGGGTGAATTTCCGGATCGGCGAACGCCGCCGGCCGAAGATTTCAAAAAAGCCCCTGAAACGCATTCGCACTCAATGTTTCACCACTAAACTATCAGAATAAAAAAAACGCGTCAGTCCGCCCCGACCTCTTTGGACGCAGGCAGATGCGGAGCCCGCGCCTTCTCCATCAGTTCCACAAGCTGCCGACATTCCTCGTCGCTCAAACCGCGGCACAGGCTCTGGTGCAGCTCCATGACCGGGGCGTCCATCTCCTGCAGCAGGTTGCTTCCCTCGTCGGTCAGCGACACGTACCAGATCCGCCGGTCTTTGGTGCACCGCTCGCGAGCCACCAGCGACCGCTTCTCCAGCTTGTCGATCAGCCCCGTAATCGCCGGAACCATGGTGATCAGCCGGTCCGCGATCTCCAGGCACGGCAGCGCCCTCCCCTCGCCGCGCAGAATCCGCAGCACGTTGTACTGGGGCTGGGTCAGTCCGTATTCGCGGAAGAGATGCCCGAACCGGTACTGAAACAGATCGTTCGTCCGCAGCAGCCCGACCACGGCCGATTGCTGCACGGAATCAAACGCCCGCTTCTTTTTCAGCTCGTACTCAAGTTTCCCGACCACGCCTTCACCTCCACGGGCCGAATTTCCTCGACCGCAGAATTACTTTATTGCTAATCGTTATCGAAGTCAATGGTATTCCAGAGAATAAACAACTTCCAATCAACGCCCGACGCCGGCAAATCCCCTTCGAATCCCCCATCCACACCGGTATACTGTGCCGCATGGACCCCGCCGACGAGCCGCTGATGCTCCGCGTGCAGACCGGTGACGAACCGGCCTTCGAGATCCTCGTCCGCAGGTACCAGGCCCCCCTCCTCCGCGTCGCCCGCAGCAAGCTCGGACCGTGTGCGGCCGCCGAAGATGTCGTCCAGGAATGCTTCCTCGCCGTTTACGCCGGTCGCGCCAGCTTCAAACCGCAGTTTGCCTTCCGGACCTGGCTCTGGACGATCCTGCTGAATCTCTGCAAACGGCACTACGCCCGGGCGCAGCGACGGGCGATGGAATCGCTCCAGACTCCCGACGGCGACTGCCGGGCAGAACCGCTAACCGAACAGACTGGCTTCGACGCCGCCGTCCAGTCCGAAGAGTCGGCGCGGCTCGATGCCGCTCTGACGCATCTTCCAGAAGTCCAGGCGGACGCCATCCGGCTCCGCTTTCACGCCGAACTGACCTTCGACGAAATCGCCGCGACGATGCAATGCAGCGTCAGCGGCGCCAAGCAACGCGTGCGGCACGGCCTTGCGGCCCTCGCCCGCCACCTGCAGCCCGTGGAGGATCGCCAGCCATGAATTGCGATCAAGCCTTCGACGCCATCACCGATCCGACCGGCGCAGAATCCGCCGCACTGCGCGAACACCTGGCCCGCTGCCCGCGCTGCCGCGAAATGCAGGAAACCCTGTCGCCGGCGCTGAGTGCTCTCTACGAAGATCGCGACGCCAGCCGCCACGCGGAAACCGCCTGGTCCAGCACCTCGCTCCCCCGGCTGGATCTGCAGCAACTGGCCGCCGAGTCCGCCAGTCGGTTGGCAGTCACAGCGCCGGCCCACTCTAGACTTGCGCCCCGCCGTCGATCACTCCCGGTGGCGTGGAGTCACCTGCTGACGGCGTCCCTGCTGCTGGCGATCGGCGCGGGGATCGGCTGGGGAGGCCATCAACTCTCCCGCTCGCCAGCAGCGTCGCAGCCATCCTCCCTGGCGATGCCAGCGGGAATGTCCTCCGCGTGCCTCTGGAAGTCACGTCAGGCCGGCGCTGACGGAGATTCGCCGCGGACAGTCGTTCTGTCCTGCCTGGCGTGTCACTTGCCAAGTCGTTGATCGTTTATGGTTGATCGTTGATAGTCAGAAAGTCAAAAGCCTGATCGCTTACAGATTCTTCTCAACCATCAACCATAGACGATCAACCATCAACGAATTCACGGCGTATCGTTGATCGACTGGCAGTCGAGCTTGCGATCAATTCGCTTCATCAGACCCTTCAGCACCTTGCCGGGGCCGACTTCGAAGAATTGTGTCGCACCGGCCGCCAGCAGCGTCCGGACCGAATCCTCCCAGAGGACCGGCTGCACGACCTGACGGACAAGGAGCTGGCGGATTTCTTCAGGATCTGAATGCGACTGAGCGTCAACGTTTGAAATCACCGGAATCCGTGGCGGCTGAATCGTCACCCCCCGCAGCGCCTCGTCGAGCGCGGCGCAGGCCGATTGCATCAGTGGCGTATGAAACGCCCCGGCGACCGTCAATGGAATCGGCTTGCCGCCGATCTGCTCGATCACCTCGACTGCCTTGGCGCAGGCCGGCTTCTCGCCCGACAGCACCGTATTGCCCGGACAGAGGTAATTCGCGATCCAGATCTGCCCCGCAACCGACGCCCCCTCGCGGACCTGCTCGACCTTCTCGCGATCCAGCAGCAGGGCGCTGACCATGCCCGACGGATTCGCGTCGGCGGCCGCCTGCATGGCTTCGCCGCGACGCTTCACGACCCGCAGGCCATCCTCGAAGGTCATGGCTCCCGCAAAGACGAGCGCGGTGTATTCGCCGAGACTCAACCCGGCGGCATGGGTGCAGCCGTCAATGGCGGCGGGGTTCTGGTCGCGCAACAGCTCCAGCGCCGCCAGGCTGCTGACGAACAGCGCCGGCTGGCTGATCACCGTGGCGTCGAGCCGTTCGGCCGGGCCGTTGAAGCACAGGTCAGCCAGATCGTAACCCAGGATCTCGCGAGCCTGGTCGTACAGCTTGCGAGCCGCCGGAAACCGCTCGGCAATCGTCTTCCCCATGCCGACATGCTGGGCGCCCTGCCCGGGAAACAGAAACGCGATCTGGCTCATGGGAGGTCTCCGTCAACGTCAAAGCACCAAACCAATTGGCGAACAATGCGTGGGGACGTGCTGCAGGGTGAGTCGAGTTTTCGAGGCTCACCGCGGCCTGACAGAGGAAGCCGCGGAATCCTCAGGCGACGTTGCCGTTGGCCGCTTCCGCCGCCAGTTCTTCGACGATCTTCTCGTTCAGCCGGCGATCCTTCATGCCCGTCGCCACGCGAAGCGCACTGGCGATCGAACGGCTGTTGCTGGCGCCGTGGCAGATGATGCAGATCCCGTCGACACCCAGCAGTGGAGCGCCGCCGGACTCGTGATACTGGAACCGCTTGTCGAGATTCTTGAAGGCCTGCATCGCCAGCGGCTTTTCCTGCTGCAGCGTGCCGAGCAGTTCCCCCGCCATCGCCTTTGTCAGCATGTCGACGATGCCTTCGCTGACCTTCAGAATCACGTTCCCGACGAAGCCTTCGCAGACCACAACTTCGGTCGCCCCCTGGTACAGGTCGCGTCCTTCCACGTTGCCGACGTAGCGGTCCACGAACCGGCTGCGGGCGAACATCAGGTGGGCGTCGCGGACCAGATCGACCCCCTTACCGTCCTCGGTCCCGATATTCATCAGGCCGACGCGGGGGGTGGCGATGCCGAGAGTCTCGCGAGCGTAGATCGAGCCCATCACGCCGTACTGAAACAGGTGCTCGGGACGGGCCGCCGGATTGGCCCCTACGTCCATCAGCACCGCACGTCCCTGCATGGTCGGCAGCGCCACGGCGATCCCCGGGCGCTTCACGCCCTTCAGGAACAGCCGCGTCGTCAATCCCGCCGCCACCACGGCGCCGGTATGCCCGGCGCTCACGACGGCGTCAACCTGCTTGCCGGCCATCAGCTTCCAGCAGGCAGTGATCGAGCAGTTCGGCTTCTTCCGCAGCGCCTCGGTCGGCTTTTCTTCCATCCCGATCCAGCCGTCGGCGGGATGGATTTTCAATCGGCCGCCTGCGTCCCCCGTCCGGGTCAGCGCAGCGTCGAGCTGCGGCTGATCTCCGACCAGCACAACCTCCAGATCGGGGTTTTCCTGCAGTGCGGCGATCGCTCCTTCGATGTTGGGCTCGGGGAACACGTCCCCGCCCATCGCATCCAGTGCTATCCGCATCACAGAGTTATTCCTCGACCGAAACCAGCGCGCGTCCCTGATAGGAACCGCAGGTCGGGCAGACCACGTGGCTCTTGATCATCGTCTGGCACTGCGGGCAGTGCTGCAGCTGCGGCGGCTTGATAGCATCGTGGCTCCGGCGCTTCCGGGAGCGGGACTTCGATTGGCGGCGATCCGGGACAGCCATGGCAGGTGCGTCCAAAACTCAAATGGAAAAACGAATGCGGAACGGTACGGTCCTCTCCTGTCGACGGACCGATTGCGTTCCGCTGCGAAGTTCGGCATCGTAAAGGCTCTTCGCAACAACTGTCAAGCGACGCCGTTAGGTCGATTGCCGGCAACCTCGCGATTGCTGCCGGCCGTCGACCGGGAAACGAGCCGAGTTTCCTCGTCCGGCCCGACTCGCAACCCCATAATGCCGAGCTCCGGATGTCCGAACCTTCTGACACGACAGACCTTGAGCCACCACCGGCCCGCAAAACGGCGAGCGGTCTGGCCGCACCGGCCGACTGGAAGCTCCCCATCCGCGGATTCATCCCCCTCGTGCTGACAGCCACGGTGTTGCTTCAATTCGTCTTCTGGCTCTGGGCCCGGTCGGACCCCCTAGCCATTCCCTACCTGGTGATCGCCTGGTCATTTCTCGGCCTGGCCCTGACGCTCGTCGGCATGGGCTGGGCGGCGGTCATCGCCCTCGCGGACGACCCGAAGAGGGGCATTCTGTTCGCGTCCACTCCTTACCTGCTGTGGTACACGTGTACCCGCTGGCCGCTCGTCGGACAGCCGATGACGGTCTTCTTCTGCGGGCTGGCCTTGTCTGTCGTCAGCATGTGGACTGGACTGGAAATGCTCAAAGCCTACGCCGAGTCCATTCCCGCATCGAATTGACAGCCTCTGCGACCCGCCGCACGATGGCTCCCTCCGACCGCAGCTCGATCACAGCGCTCACCCACTTTGCGAGAAATTCCATGAAGTCCGCGATTCTCCTCCGTTGCCTCACATTGCTGGCGTCAATCTGCACGTTGATTCCGGCGACTGTCGACGCGGCCGACGTCTTCGAGCGACACACCGCGACGGTCATCCGCAAAACCTTCGAAACGGTCCCCCCGGTCGAGCAGCTCACGCTCAACGAGTCAGCCCGGCTCAAACCCCTGTCGTCGACGATTGGCTCGCCGTGCGTCTTCATCAAGACGGACGAAGAAAACTGGAGCAAGGCCCTCGTCACCTGGGGTCTGCGAAAAACTGCAGACAAACCCGTGCAGGTGCTGCTGATCGAGCGCTACGTGACGTACCGCGGCGACCGCCCGGAGCTGACCACCGCAGTCGGCAAGGACGTAATGGTCTTCCCGGGATTCGCCTTCAACTTCGATATCGGCCAGGTCGTCCCTGCCGGTCAGGGAGGCGATATCGATTTCACCGCCGACGGAGCCCTGAAAGTTCTCGATCCCGCGACGATGATCACCCTCAACGGCTCCCAGTTGCCGCCCATCGAAAAGTCTTCCAGCAGGCCAGCCGACCACGAAGGGGTCGAGGCCGGCGACTTCGCCGGGACCTGGAAGGTCGACGCCGACGGTCGCTGGACCGGCGAATGGCGGCTCAAGATCGCCGAGAACGGCCGGGCGACCGGTTCCTTCGTCTCGAAAGACCTGCAGAACACCTACGACATCACCGGCCAGATCGGCGGCACGCCGCACAACCTGAAACTTGACGTCTTCCTCGCCAACGCCCAGATGCAGGTCGACGCCTACCTCTGGACCACGGACAAATCCCAAATGGCCGGCACGGTCACTCTGACCGGCCGCAAATTCGGCTTCCTCGCCACGCGAGTGGACGAGCCGGAATAGTCCAGCCTCTTCACTCTCCACTAGCCACTAACCACTTTTTCTCCCCCCTACATCAGATTCCAGTCCCCGAACAGCCTGGACCGGAACTCCGTCCACTCTTCGCGATGCCGGACCGGTTCGGCGTTGTGCTCCATGATCGTGCAGACCCAGTCGTCCATCTTCCGCAGCCGCTGGGAAAGGATGGTCACCAGGTTCGACAGCACGACGTATGCAATCCGCGGCTGATGGGTGTGGAGCCGCTCGAAGCGCTCCCGCGTCAGCCGCCACAGCACGACCGCCGCCTCGGTTCTCACCGACGCCGAGTGCGGTGCGGAGTGCAGGAACGACATCTCGCCGAAGAGGCTCCCCGCCTCCAGCGTCGCCAGGTGCTTGCACTGTCCCAGATGATTGCAGCGGGCGACCTTGCAGACCCCGCGGACGATCAGCCAGAGCGACTGCGAATCGCCCCCTTCATGGATGATCTCGGCCCCCGCCGGGTGGTGTTCGATCGTCATCAGTTCTTCGATCTGCTTCCGCTCTTCGACCGTCAGTCCGTGGAAGAGCTGGCACATCTGCAGCGGTGCTGTCAGTCCATCGTCCGTCATTCAGATCCCTCCCAGCACGGTCGCCCGTCCGACCCGGCCAATCCCCAGAATATACGCGGCAGTCCGCAACGAGACCTTTTTTTCTTCGGCCAGATTCCACACGCGGTCGAAGCCGTCAAGCATGACCTTCCCCAGCTCGTCCCGCACCCGATTCACGTCCCAGCGGAAATGCTGCCGGTTCTGGACCCATTCAAAATAGCTGACCGTCACGCCCCCTGCATTCGCCAGGATGTCGGGGACCACGACAATTCCCTTACGGCGGAACACATCGTCCGCTTCGGCTTCCGTCGGGTTATTGGCCGCTTCGACGATGTACTTCGCACGGACCGCGTCGGCGTTCTCCGCCGTCAGCACGCCCCCCAGCGCCGCGGGAATCAGGATATCGACGTCCGCGGCCAGCAAGGCCGCATTGTCGATCGCGTCCGTCCCCGGAAAGTCCTTGACCCCCTTATGGTTTCGCACGTACTCCAGCAACCGGGGAATGTCGAGCCCCTCGGGATTGAGAATTCCTCCGGAAACATCCGAAACGGCGACCACCTTCGCCCCTTTCTCGTGCAGGATGTCGGCGGTAAACGTCCCCACGTTGCCGAACCCCTGTAACGCCACCGACACTCCCTGCAGATCGCGCCCGAACTTTTTCATCAGCGCCTCGGTGCACAGCACGACGCCCCGTCCTGTCGCTTCTTCCCGTCCCTCGGAGCCGTGTAGTTCGACCGGTTTCCCCGTGACGCACGCCGGCTGGAAGCCGTAGAACTTCTCATATTGATTGGCGAACCACGCCATCACCTGGGCGTTGGTCCCCATGTCCGGCGCCGGAATATCCTTATCCGGCCCGACCATGTCGTGAATCTCGTCGACAAACTTGCGGGTGATCCGTTCGAGTTCGCCCGGGCTGAGCAGTTTGGGATCGACCGAGATCCCCCCCTTGGCCCCGCCGTACGGCAGATTGACCACGGCCGTCTTCCAGGTCATCAGCGACGCCAGCGTCAGCACCTCCTCCGCATCGACCTCGGGGTGATACCGCAGCCCCCCCTTCATCGGCCCGCGGGAGCTGTCGTGCTGAACCCGGTAGCCGATGTAGGTGGCGATCTCGCCATTGTCCAGTTCGAGAGCGACCTGAACCTTCACCTCCCGCTCGGGAGTGAGCAGCAGCCGCCGCATATTCGCCGACAGCCCCAGCAGATCGGCCGCCGACTCGAAGTAGTGGCAGGCATTGTCGAATGAATCAGCCATGGTGTGCCTGTTCAACGGAAGTCGTGTGATTCGCCTCCGGCGATTATACGCCGCCGCGCGTCCGCCGGCTGGAAACGGTATTCATCAATCCTGCAGATTCTCCAGCCCCGTACCGCATTCCCTGACAGTCATTTCAGGGAATGCTCCGCTGATGGACCGCCGGCCGAACCGGCGTCTGCCGATCATAGGCTTCGTTCCAGCTTCCCGGTACCCGCGCCATCAGAAAGCTGGCCACCGCCTCCGCAAGCTGCTGGTGCCCCTGCTCCGTCCAGCCCGTCTCGGCGGGCAGCGACCACTGAAGGATTGTCGCCGGCTCGCGATGTAGCACGGTCACGTCGCACCACGGCACCCCCGTCTCTTGAACAACAGGGCCAACCAGCTGCGCCAGCCGGGTGGAATCGACGTCGGGAGCCCGCTGCAGATCCGGAGTCGACCAGACCACCAGCCGCCCCCCCCACTGCTGCACCAGCGCCGCCAGATGCGACAGAACCTCCAGCGAGCCCGCGTCGCGCGCCTGCATCGATTCGCCGGCTCCAGCCGTTTCCGCTCCCAGCAGCCGAGACCCCGTCAGGCAGGCCAGCCGGTCGAGCACGCGGAATTCTTCTCGCCAGCGTCGGCTGGAGGATCCCGCGGAAGTCCCCAGCAGCGTCGGATGACAGCACGTCAACGGCTGACCGCGGGCATCGCTTCGCGCCCAGCGCTGCAGCGCCGCACCTCGGGAGAGAAACACCGGATCGAGTTCCAGCAGCACATAGTCGGGCTGTAACGCCGCCAGCTCGTGTTTCAACCGAAGATACTGTGTGCAGAGCCCCCCCCCTGGCACGGCTCCATTCAAAATCTCCAGGGACTGCGAGCTCCGCCCCTGCAGATATCGCTGCAAATGGCTGCAGAAATGGAGATCTTCCGGCGTCGTCGCGCCAAAGAGCGGATCGCCCCCCAGACACAGAATCCGGACCGTGTCGGCGGGCTTCGGCACGGCAGGCTCCGGCCCGCGGCAGCCGTAGCTGTTCAGCCGGAAGGAGACGGCATGCCGCGTCTCCGACGATCGTGTGCGGATCTCCGCAAATGGCCGCAGGCTGGCGTAAACGGTCGTTGAGGGACTGACGACGCCGGCGAGTTGACGCTCCAGCCCGTCGTCGTGCCGATCCTGCGTGACCTCACGCACCCTCAGGGCCACCTCGGCAGCGCAGACGAAGAACGCCAGGAGCAGCACGGCTCCCACAAACTGCCTGAGCCAGCGGATACAGGCCCGGCCCATCCTCGCCTTCCGTGTCGACGTAACCCCCGCTCATCCATGAGCCTCGGGAGGATAGTTCGACGGGAAATAACGGGCAAGGCGAAGTTGCCAGGGCGGGTATCGGGCCTCGCGATTCGGGGATCGCAGAAACCGCGATACCACCAAGTCTTTCACGCGGCACTTGTCAATCAGCGCTCGGCTCTTTCCTACTTCATCCGCTTCTGCAGCTCGCTCACCACGGCTTCCACGATCCGGCTCACGTCCGGGCCGCCGTTCTGTGGAACAGGGCAGCCGCAGACCGGTTCGTCCGTGAAACCGTGCTCCGCCAGCATGCACTGCAGCGTGTCCGCCAGAGCCGCAAGATCGACCTGCTGATCATCCGACAGCGGCTGCCGGCCGACGCCCGGCTCGAAACCCCGCAGCCGGAGTGCGGTCCGGAACCCGTCCGGGAACTCCGAGTGCAGGATCATCGCGTCGAACAGCGTGACGATGTCGTACTGCAGTTGCCGGGCCTCGTCGAGCTGCTCCGACAAGGTCAGTTCGTACAGTTTCCGGGTCAGCTCCGGCACCACTCCCGAACTGGCGTTCGTCCCGCCGTCGCAGCCGATCAGCAGCATCGGCATCAGTGCCGCGTCCCACCCGGTCAGGAAGCTGAAGTCCGGCCGGTTCGGGCGGATCGCCTGAATCATGCGGATCATGTTGGGAATGTCTCCCGACGAATCCTTGATCCCGATCACCTTGTCACACTCGTCCGCCAACCGCCGAACCGTCGGCACGTCAATCGGGCTGGCGAACATCGGAATGTTGTACAGCGTCACATCGATCGGCGAATTGTCCGCGATCTCCTTGAAATATGCATACACCGCCCGCGGACTGAGCTTGAAGTAAAACGGCGCCACGATCGCCACCGCCGTCGCCCCCAGCGAATAATACGTTTCACAGGCGCGGATCGTTTCACGGACGTTCGCCTCGGCGGCCCCGGCCAGGATCGGCACGCGCCCGGCCACGTGGTCCGTCATGATCTCCATGATCCGGACCCGCTCTTCGACCGTGAAACGGGTGAATTCTCCCGTGGAACCGTTCGGGTAGAGACCGTGCACCCCCTTGGCGATCAGCCAGTCCACATACCGCCGCAGCTCCGGCTCGTTGATCTCCCCCCGGCTGTCGAGAGGCACAATATTCGGCGTAAAGATACCGTGGATCTTGCCTTGCGGTCGCATGAACCGGGGGCCTTTCCGGGGACGAGGGCAGTCCCCTGCGTGTCATGGTAGGTGGTGTGGCGATTTTGTGCGTTCGGGGAAGAGTATACGGGCCAGCCAGCGCCCCTTCCATTCCGCCGCCTGTACCTCCTGTATCGAAAGTCCGCCCCGCGAAGGTTGAACGGAGTCCGGCCAGGCAGGATTGTTCGGCGCAGAGCAACGGACGGCCGGTTCCAAACATAGGGTGGCCGGGGCAGGAGCGTCTTCGCGATGCCCCGCTGTTCCAACGCGGTTTCGCCAGAAGGCCGGGGCTTCCCTTCGGTCCAGCCCCGGCCACCCGAAACCGCCTTGAAGCAGCCGTCGGCGTCAACGCGTCCAGTCGATCCGCCGATACACCGCCAGCAGCTTTTCGCCCCGGCTGCGATTCAACAGACACGCATGGGCGATCCGCCCGCGCAGATGGCTGGCAAAGTCCGCAGCGCCATCATGATTCTGCGATGATGGTCCCAGCTTCACGCAGTTGTGCAGGATCGCCTTCAGCCGGTCGAAATCGGACCGCGACTGATTCGGCCTTACATTCACGACGACGCCGGTCACCCGTTGCTGCTGATGCGGCCGGAGAATCCGCCGTTTTTTGCGATGAACCCGGAATCGCTCTTCGCGAATAATCTGGTTCACCAGCGGCAGAAACACCCGCAGGCTGCTGCGAAACTTCGCGTCGCCCGAGAACGTCAAGTCGTCAGCGTAACGGGTGTAATTCGCCCCAAACGTCCGGCTCAATCCCGCCAGCCGCAGGTCGAGTACGAACGCAGACAGATTCGCCAGTGCGGGAGACGTCGGCGCCCCCTGCGGCAGATGCGCCCGCAGATACGGCATCACGGCCCCGGCATCTCCCTCCGGCAGCGTCAGGTCGCCCGGCACCGCCGAGGTCGTCAGCCGGCCCAGCCAGATTGCCGCCTCGCGCGAATAACCAATGCTTCGAAAAATCGCCACCACCCGCGAAAAGCTGACCGCGGGATAGAAGTTCTCCAGATCGAACCGCACCACCACCGCCTGACCGGTATGCGGCGCTGCGTTGGAGACGATCGACCGTCCCGCCACAAATCCGTGAGCGGCGCCGTGCGGCGGACAGCGGTCGAGAATCTCAGTCAGAATTTTGACCTGAACCGCTTTCAAATCGGGCTTCGGCGCTTCGATCAGCCGCCAGCCGCCGCTCTTCTTCCGCATCCAGCGGAACCAGTAGTGCGCCTGCTTCTGGCCCCGCGGACGCCCCCCCGTGAACCGGTGCACCAGCCAGGCCAGCCGGCCCACCGGCTGGCCGACCCACGCTGCAATATCATCCGGCGTCGTCAGCACGGGAAGCTGCTGCGCCCGCAGATGTTCCTCGTCCCCATCCTGAGACAGATCGAGATAATGTCCCGTCCGCGACCCCAGCCGGGCAAACCGATACGGCGGCTTGCCGCGCGTCTCGATCACCGGCGAGCGCTCCAGCACCGCCCGGCGTCTCATGCGAACCAGCCGGACCGGAGACCGCGACTTTGCAGAAACGACGCCAGCGGCCGCTGGCGGTGAGTCCGCCCGGCGAGGCAGTGCAACGCCGCCGGAAGGCGGATCGTCCTCCGCAGGCAGCCAGCCCATCCACCGCCACAGCCAGTCAAACAAGCCCATGCAAACGCTTTCCAAAGCTGCGCGGCGGACTGAGAACTGCAGAGCGGACGTTGGAGAAGTGATCGAAAAAGGTGGCCTGCGGGCCGCACAACGGTTCCCGTGGCGAAGCGTTGACGACGGTCATGTCGACCGTCGCGACGCTTCACATCGCGAATGCAGCACAATCAAGCGAGCGCGGGGTAGCCCCGCACCGTGCGACGCCGAGGCGCGCACCGAGCTTGGGCGGCCCACAGGCCAACGCCCCACATCGTAGCGGGTTCCCGCAAGCGGTCAATTGCGCACCGGCCTCCGCAACTCGCGAAATCCCCTTCCCCCGGCAAGTTTGCAGCCCCGTTCACCGCAGAGGAATTCCGAAATCCCAGACTCGAATTCTAAAACAAGCACGAAATTCAAAATCTCAACCAGACCGACTCAGTTCGGGTGGCGCGCCCCTGAGTCCGCGAAGGGCATGTCTTTTGACTTCACCACGACGGACTTCAGGCGCCAGACGCGAATTCTACGCGGCCCGCGCTACCGGTTGTCTCCCTGCGAACCGTCGGCTACAGTCCGTTCAGCCCCGTCCGATCGCTCCCCGCACGAAACACCAGCCATGCTCACCGAGCCCACCCCCTTCGACCTCCGGATGCACGTCTTCCGCATCCCCGTCCGCGTCCACCCTTCATTCTGGCTCCTCGGCGTGATCCTCGGCTGGGATCCCGACCTGCCCCAGATGACGCTGATCTGCACGGTCTGCGTCTTCTTCTCGATCCTGATTCACGAGCTCGGCCATGCGCTCACCGCCGGTGCCTTCGGCTGGCGCAGCGAAATCGTCCTCTACCTGTTTGGCGGCCTGGCCTACAGCGAACGCTGGAACAACCGGACGCCGATGAAGGACATCTTCGTCTCCGTCGCCGGCCCCGCCGCGCAGTTCTGCCTGCTGCCGCTGCTGTTCGCGACGGAGGTCGGTCTGGCGCAGACGGAGTTCGGCGACCAGATCTACGTCCGTGCCGCCATGCACTACCTGTGGTTCATCAACATCGTCTGGCCGGTCCTCAACCTGATGCCGGTCCTGCCGCTCGATGGCGGCCACATCCTGCAGGGCCTCTTCGAACTCTTCGGCCTGCGGGACCCCCTGTCGGCCACGCTGATCGTCAGCATCATCGTCGGCGGCCTCCTGTCGTATGCCTCCTACACTCTGACCGGCGGCGGACCGGGCATGTGGTTCATCTTCCTCACGATCATGAACATCCAGGCCTACCAGCAACACCGCGCGCAACGCTGGTAGCCAAGGGCGGAGAGCCAGACGAAGAGTGCTGCTCCTCATCTCCGGCCCCCGGCCTTAGTCGCCAGACTCTCGACTTCTGTCGACGTTCCCCCTTCGTCATTCGACATTTCCAGAGTCGTCTTCTCTGCGAACTCCTCTTCCCTCTGCGTCTCTGCGAGAAATCTTCGTCAAGGCTTCACCACCCGCACCGTGCTCGCCTGCGGGCCGCGGTCCCCGGTCGTCTCCGCGAATTCCACGTCCGAACCGACGTCGATCTTCTCGAAGCCGCCGTTCAGCACCGCGTTGCGATGGAAATACACCTCGCGGCCGTCGGGTGTGATCAGGAACCCGTAGTCCTCCAGCGGAAAAATCTGGTTGACGCGAGCGCGGGCCGGCTCGACGTGCGTCTTCACGTGACCGTGATCCTTCCGGATCGCATCTTCGACCTGCCGCCGCATCGCGCTGAAGGAGTCGCGCACCGCCACATGCACGTCTTCGTGCTGATGGGCCTGATCCGAATGCCGATTCACCACCAGTTCGTGACCCGGCAGCGTCAGATCGATTCGCACCTGATACAGCCGGCCGTTCCGGTGATGCGCATGCGGCCGCTCCACCACCACGTTGCAACCGATAATCCGGTTGCAGAACTCGTCCAGCTTGTCGGCGTAGCGCTTGATATCCGCCTCAACCGCCTCGCTGCGGTCCAGATTCTTGAAGTCGATCCGCAGTTCTCCAGGCATGTCGCACTCCTCCACGCCCCGCCTGGCAACCTTCAACTCTCGGGTCGCCTTGCACGGGGCTGCCTCGATTTCGGGTTCTTCACAGGTTCTTCACAACGGACTTCTCCCCGAGGATACGCCCATTTCGCGTCTCGCGATAGATCCATTCAGCGCCGCATCCGGACCCGCACAATCCGTCCGCACAGACGCACAGCGCTGTCCCGGCGAACCCCGTTCTCTTGACTCTCAACGCCCAACTCTCGACGCTCAACGTATTCCCCTTGGCACTTGGCACTCAGCACTTGGCTCCCCAATGAATCAGTCCCTCGAATTTCGCGAAGAAGTCAAACTCCATCACCCCTGGATGATCGCCGTCTGGCCGGGGATGGGGCACGTCGCGATCAACGCCGGCTTCTACCTGGCGGCGAAGCTCGATATGCGCGTCTTCGCCGAATTCTCCCCCCGCGAGCTGTTCGATATCGAGCACGTCGACGTCGAACAGGGCGTCATCCGCCCGGCCCGCCTCCCCCGCAGCCGCCTGTTCGTCTGGCGCGACCCCGCCGAAAAACGGGATCTGGTCCTCTTCATCGGCGAAGCCCAGCCCCCCGCCGGCAAACGGAGCTTCTGCCGCAGCCTGACCGAATTCGCCCAGTCGCTCGGCATCGAACGGATCTTCACGTTCGCCTCAATGGCGACGCAGATGCACCCTCAGCACCACTCCCGCGTCTTCGTCGCCGCCACCGATCAGCCCACCCTCAGCGAACTGCTCGACCAGCCCGTCGAAGTCCTCGAAGAAGGCCATATCGGCGGCCTCAACGGCGTCCTGCTCGGCGAAGCCGCCGCCGCCGGTCTGCACGGCGCCTGCCTGCTCGGCGAGATCCCCCACATCTTCTCCCAGCTCCCCTTCCCCGGCGGTTCGGTCGCCGTCCTGAAAGTCTTCTCCGGCCTCACCGGCATCCCGCTCGACCTGGCCGAAATGCAGGAACAGGCCCACGAGTTCGGCGAGAAGCTCGGCGAAGTCCTCGCCAAAGTCGAAGAAGCCCAGCAGGAAGCCGGCGAGGACGAAAGCGACGAGGAGGAAGAATCAGAAATCACCGCCCCGGAGCCCGAAGCGGAACAGGAACCCAAGCTCTCCCCGTCCGACGAACAGCGCGTCGAAGCCCTCTTCGCCGAGGCCGAGAACAATCGCTCGAAAGCCTACGTCCTGAAACAGCTCCTCGACCGCCTCGACGTCTTCGCCGACTACGAAGACCGGTTCCTGGATCTGTTCAGGAAGAGCGAATAGGGAATAGCCAGAGGAAGACGGCTGATCGCGAATCGCGGAACGCCAGAACAGAAGCGCTGCGCTGTCGCCTTCAACGAGCCCCGTCAGGCAACGCCGTGAACCATTTGTTTCTCGGGAAAACTGGGGCCGGGTGGCCCAGACGTCGCTCTGGACGTCTGGGTTTACAAGAGGATTGTCTCGTCGCCCTGTTTTTCAGCAGTCCTCATGGAAACCCAGACGCTCAAAGCAGCGTCTGGGCCACCCGCCGTCTGAAATCGTTCAAGGCGTTGCCCGTCAGGGGCGAACCAATGTAGCCCAGCGGCGTAAGCCCTGGGCGCGACCTTCTTGTCTGGCGATTCGCTATTCCCTGCTCGCTATTCGCTCACCTTCCCTCCGCGAGAATTCTTCCGCAATTTCCGATTTTTCCCCGAATCTGCTCTTGCACAACGCCCGTACCAGTGTGAGCGTGTCCTCTGGTCGAGCGGTTCGGTGCAAATGGTACCACGTCGGCGGGCAACTGCCGGCGCTCTGAGAGCCGAACCCCAGGCCCGGGCCTGATCAGGGCCCGCTTGACGGCCCTGCTGCAAAGCAGGGACCGGGGAGCGCACCTCACGTGCGCACAACCTCGACGTCGAGTCGACATAGCTGATCGCGGGCGAAAGCCCGTTCCCGATCACACGCCAGCTCCAGGGCTGGGGCAGAACTCAACACTCTGCCCCAGTCCGTCCTGGACCCGGCGAATCTGATTCCAACGGTGCCGCGACATTCTCAATGCCGCGCAAGGCGTCCGCCTGCGCGCTCTTCACTTTCATTTTGCGATTTGCATTTTTCACTTTCAGTAGTTCCCAGATCGGCGATCGGCGTCAAACCGCTATTCAAGTTGAAGTTGCGTTGAGAAACTGGAACCGTCGTGAAGTTCGCGTGTGATGGCGTTGGCGATCCAGTGCAGCATCCGGCGGAAACGCAGACGTTCCAGATGCAGCACGAGTTCGCCGTTCCGGCGCTCGGCAAAGTACGTGAAGTGCAGCCAGACCCAGACGTTTCTCAGCACCAGCCCCACCAGCACGAAGAACAGTCGCTGCACCGGATCGGTCGTGCAGGTCCGGATGCGGGCCTGGCCGAGCTGTCGGTAGCTGGACTCGATTCCGAACCGGCGTCGATACAGCTCCCGGAGTTCGACCGGTGCGCCGCTCACGTTCCAGGCTGCGAACAGCAGGCGCTTCGAGCGGCGCTGCCCGGTTTTGTCGTGGCGATAGCTCTTGTACGCCACCACCACGGTGAAGGAGGCCGAACTCTGTTTGACCGTCCAGGTGTAGCGATAGCGTCCGGCGGCACAGCGCAGGAAATCTCGCAGCTTCCGTACGCCCGGCTTTGTGCCGCGTCGCGACCGACGCTTCGGCCTGCGGCCGCGCAGCGCCACCGGCATCAGAAAGGGGATGCGACGCTGCTGCAGACGTTCCAGCACCGGAGCGCTGAAAAACTGCCGATCCAGCATCAGAACTTTTGATCTTCAGCCCCCGCGCCTGCAGACGATCGAGCAACCGTTCGAGCACGGCCAGCGGCGACTCGCTCCCTTTGACCGACGTCGCAGCGAGGGTGTAACGATAGCCCTGTTCGACGACGCAGGCCGTGGCGTAGGCGTGAAATTTGCTCGTCCCCGACCTGGGCAGGCTGTGATACAGTTCGTTGGCATGCCGGTGCGGCTGTCCGTGGTAGGGGATCAGATGCCAGTCGATGGCGACCTGCCGGGCTTTGCGAAAGATCGCCCCGGGCAACTGCGGCCCGCAGAGCGCCGGATGCAGCCACTGTTCGAGCGTCAGCGGACGCGCCGGCAAACAAGCCGTCAGGGCGTTGCGAACCGCCTGATCGCAAGGAGCGCCGACCAGATCGCGGCAGACCGCGAAGACCGAACTCATGCGAGCTGCGGCCAGCAATACGATCTGCCACAACCGTCTGGAGGTGCACTTCCATCCGACATCCCTGAGCGGCATCGCCGTCCGCAGCCAATCCTCGGCCAGCATCTGGACCTGCCGGTCCGACACAGTCACACTGTTTCTCGAACGCATGGGCTTCCTCCATGAATGACCCTGTTCCACAAGTCATTGTGTAGGAAAGCCCTGCGTTCATTTGAAGATCACCTCCCGATCTGGGAACTACTGATTTTGCAATTTGCAATGACTTCTCTCTCCCCAGCCCCGCTCCATCACACCCCGATATCCTCATTCCAAAGCTCCGGCTGCCCCCGGATAAACTCCTCCATCAACCGCACGCACTCCCCATCATCGACGACCTCCACCGCCACCCCCCGCGACCGGACGTATTCCTCCGGCCCCCGAAACGTCCGGTTCTCGCCGATCACGATCCGCGGAATCCGATACAGCAGCGACATCCCCGAACACATGTCGCACGGCGAGAGGGTCGAGTACAGCACGGCACGGCGGTAGTCACTCGCCGTCAGCCGCCCGGCGTTCTCCACCGCATCCATCTCGGCATGCAGAATCGCACTCCCCCGCTGCACCCGCCGATTATGCCCCCGCCCGACAATCCGCCCGTCAATGACGAGGACCGAGCCAATCGGAATCCCCCCCTCAGCCAGTCCGATCCGGGCCTCTTCAATCGCCGCCTGCAGAAACGGTGCATCAGAAGATTTCAACATGGATCACACCCTGGAAACGGAATCGGAAGACCACCCAACAATACGCCAGATTCAGCCTCCCCGGAACAGGAATCGAGCCCCAAGTAGGGCCGGGCGCGCCCGGCCGCATTTCATCATCCGGTGGCCCGGCCGCAGGCCGGGCGGCGCAGAGTCGAAGGCCTGCCGGATAGCTCGGATTTCGCGAAATCACTGGCAGACGCGATCGAAAGAAGCCAGTATGGACAAACAGCCAGACATTTGAGACACCACTCGTCATCACGTCCGCGAGTCGGGCCTCACGGGCAGAAACCAGTAAGCCCCCTTGAATCGTATTCAACCGCGAAACCGTTCGCTTTATGACAGAGACCGTCGCCGTCAAACCTGACCTGCTCCGCTGGGCCGTCGACCGCAGTCGACTCGCTCCCGAAGACCTTGCGCAAGCGTTTCCCAAGTTGCAGCAGTGGGAATCCGGCGAGCGGCAGCCGACGTTTCGCCAACTGGAAGAGTTCGCCCGTAAGACGCTGACTCCGCTTGGCTATCTCTTTCTGGAACAGCCGCCCGTCGAAACGCTGCCTATCCCCGATTTTCGGACTGTCGGCGATTCTCCGATTGCGCGCCCGAGTCCCAATCTGATCGAAACAATCCAGGTCATGCAGCGCCGCCAGGCCTGGATGCGGGAGTCCGTCATCGAGGATGGTCAGCCCGCTCTGCCATTCGTCGGCAGCGCGAAGCGTTCGCGCAACGTGGTCGCGCTGGCGAAGACAATTCGGGAGCAACTCGGACTGTCGGAAGACTGGGCCGAGCAACTGTCGACGTGGGAGGAAGCTCTCCGCAGATTGCGACAGGCCGCGGAGAATCTTGGAATCCTGATCTCGATTTCCGGAGTGGTGGGTCTCAACAATCACCGACCGCTCGATCCTCAGGAGTTTCGCGGCTTCGTGCTCTGCGACGACTATGCGCCGCTGATCTTCGTCAATGGCAAGGACTCCAGGTCAGCCCAGATCTTCACACTGACGCACGAGCTGATTCATTTGTGGCTGGGCTCAGGGGGACTCTTCAATCTCGTCAACCTGCTGCCGCACGACAGCCCGACCGAACGGTTCTGCAATCAGGTGGCCGCAGAGTTTCTGGTCATCGGCCGCAAGCTGTCGGAGCGCTGGCCCACGGTGAAGTCGCAGGACAACCCGTTCGCGTCCCTGGCCCGCGTGTTCAAGGTGAGTCCGGTTGTCGTCGCCCGCCGGGCGCTCGATCTGGAGTTGATTTCGCGCAAGCAGTTCTTCGCCTTCTATGAACGCGATCAGGCGGAGTGGCGCCGCCGCCAGGAGCAGGACAAAGCCAAGGGGAAATCGGGCGGCGACTTCTACCAGACGCAGGACAGCCGGCTGGGGCCGCGCTTCGCCTACGCGGTCGTGCGAGCGGCCCGCGAAGGGCGGCTGCTCTATCGGGATGCCTACCAGCTCACGGATCTGAAGGGAGAAACGTTCGAGAAATACGCGGACCAGCTCACACAGAGAGTGCTGCAGCATGCCCGACCGTAAGCATTACGTCCTCGACGCGAACGTCTTTATCCAGGCCCAGACGACGGCCTCTCGTCGCTGCGCGATCCATCCGACGGGACCGGACCACCTGGAGCGATCTTGAAGCTGAAGCGGCGACGCCACCTCCCTCTTGTCCACTGCCCCACATCGCGGCATAATGTGGCTGGAGGAACCATGAAACTCACCGCTGCCCAGATCACCGCCCTCAAGGACGGCCGCCCCGTCGCCCTGACGCCGCCGGAACTCGGCACGTCGCGACGAAAACTCGCGAGAAGCTCTCCCACCTTAAACCCACGGCCATGCTGAAGCGTCGTGCCACGAATGAACGCTACTCCATACTGCACAGCAGCGCTCTCGCTCTTCGGCCAAGCTCTTTGTTGCCAGCGGGCTAACACCACGACCCCTGAAGCCGATTGACTTAAGTCGCTTCATTGATGCGATGCCGCGAGAATAGCGAACGCTTCCTCTATGCTGACTCGTCCCGCTTCAGTTATCTACACGACGTTGCCTACGTTTGCTCAAGTTGCCGTCACATGCCCGCTCATAACACGCCCTCAACGCAAGTCCGCTGGAGCTATTTGCGAGCGCTCCAGATCGAAGGAAACTATCCGGTCGACGCAGGTGCGTGGACCGTAACAGCCTCTCGGCTGCAGTTTGGCGAAGGGCTACCCAATCCAGACGACAAACACTTCATGGTCCCGATATCTGACGCGTTCAGCTTTCCAGAAGTCATTCCAGACATACCCACTACTCGCCGACATCCCGATGCTTGGGCACATTACTGTCGCTTCAACACTGCCCGGTCGGCGGAGCGATTTCTACAGCGATTAGGAAGTCCGCACATCGCCATCTCGGCCCCACTCTCACCGGGTTGGATCACCCCGCCGAACGGAGTAATTCCCGTCCCCCGGCCCGGCGAGGTCTTCTTTGAGGATTTCCATTGCTTTGCAATCCACAGTAGCAACTCAACAACTCGTCGTTTCACATTTGACAATTCATGGGGACACGAGTGGGGAGAGTCCGGCCGCGGATACTTTCCGTACGATTACTTCGACAGATATGCATTTGAAGCATATGCAATGGAACCGAGATACCGGACGAGTCCCAAACCGGCGTCTTCACGCGCAGCCCCCTCATTCCCGGGCTCGTTACACCCTCAGATCCGGCGAACGCAAACGCGAACGCACGATGGATCGCGATTTCACGCAATTACAATTGATGACGGACCGGCTCGTCGATACGCATGGGCATTTGTACGAGCGAACGATGGACACAATGATCTGGAGGAACTCTACGTCAGACCGGAGTTCCGTGGTCACAATCTTTCTAGGCTACTGATTGACGAGCTATTCACGATTCGCAGACTAACACGTCAACCGATTCGCGTCCTTGTACCGTGGGCTGATACGCAACGAGAATCCCCCGACAGTTTCGATGCTCTCTGCAAAAGCATTCGGCGTTTGGGGTGCACATTTTATCCGCCACTGGATATTCGGTCTGCGTACATTGCGTGCGAAGGCGACAATGGCTCATCACGGCCGATTGAGCCGCAGATCTACGCTACACGGCCGCGGGCTCCGATGAAGGATCTCTTAATCAAGTCCGCACTGCTTGCTGCTTTCGGAAGCGCTGTCGGGCCTTGGAATGTTGACACATTTCATACGCTTCCCTCGCTTTCTCCGCGCGACACTGAGGTTGTACAAGTCGGCCTAAATGAGTTGAATCATCAAAGGTGGCAGCTTGTCGAGAGAGAGGCGGCTGGCAGCATCACCCCCGATGAACTGAAACAACTTGAAGAACTACAGTCGAAAGTGCGAGCGCTAGTCGACCGACTTGATCCTCCTGACATTTCTAACCTTGAACGAATGAAAGAACTGATTCTGCGTCATGGAGGCACGCCGTGAACTGGGAACACATTTTTTGCCATCATTCGTCTGCAATCGCTCGTCGGCATGCCCCGGCCGGGTACTCGGACTACACGTCCTTCAAGGACTGGCTCCGAGATGATTTTGAATTTCGTTGTGTCTACTGTCTCGACCGAGAGCGATTCGCACCCGACGGCTCGCATCGATTCGCCGTCGAACATGTCGTGCCGAAATCTGCGGCTCCACAGCGAGGAACGGATTACTCGAACCTCTTGTATTCATGCAACCGATGCAACATCCAGAAGGGAGTGGAGACCATCGCCGACCCGACGGTAACGGCCTTCGGCGGGTTGCTGCGTTTCAAGGAGACTGGCGAATACGAGTCGCTAGACAGCGAAGGAATCCGTTTGATTCGAGGACTGGATTTGAATCATCCGCACCGCGTAATGGCAAGGAAACGGATCACCGCAATCTGCAAGATGGTCTGTAAGCCGGACGCAGATCTGGAACTCGTTGAAGTTGCAAAGTCATACCTCAAATATCCTGACGATCTGCCGGACTTGGGCCAGAAACGGCCACAGGGAGGCAACGGCTGCCCGGGATCGCACGAACAGTGTCATTACGCGCGACGGGAACGCGGAGAATTGCCGGAATGGTATTGATACCCCCCCCCTACCTCACCCCCCGATACCCCACCAGCTCAATCCCCTTCGCCTTGATCGCCGCTTTGATCTCCGCGCTCGTCCACGCGTCCGTCACACCCTGCCGGTCCGCCGCCACGTTTTCGTAGCCGATGTGATGGATTGCCCGCAGCTCGGGCGTGTCCAGGCCCGGGTGCTCCACGAACAGGTACGTCTGTCCCGGCTCCAGGCTGTCGAGCAGCTTCAGGATCGCCGTCCGCTTTTCCTCCGCCGTAACGTGCGGACCGCGGTAGCGGACGTTTTTCACGCCCCGTTCGGCCGGGTCGATGTCCAGCCGGTATTCGACCGCCAGCCCCTTCACCAGCTTGCGCACCGACTCGTCGATCCCCGAGCAGCCCATATGCCCCGACAGGTGGCTGAGCTGCGGAATGTGCTTCTTCGCCAGCTCGATCTGCGCCCGGAATTCCTGCTCGACCTCTTCAAGTCGCCAGTTCTGCTCGGCGAGCGACCGGCCGGGATAGTTTTTGTTGGGGCGGATCATCGGGTAGAAATAACCGTCCGCATCGCGCAGGCTCGGGCAGGGCGTCAGCGGTCGCCATTTGACGTTGTCCCACTCGCTGCTCAGCGTCAGATGCACGCCGACGTCCGCCTCGGGATGGGCCTTCAGCATCTGCACCGCCTCGGGAAACCACGGCGACGGCACGATCACCTCAATCGCGGTCTGAATCCCTTCCGTATGGCACTTGAGGATCGCCTCGTTGACCGAGTGGGCCGCCCCCATGTCATCCCCGCGGACAATCAACCGGGGCGGGGCCTGAGCATTCAAGCCCGGGCAACATGCAACGAGCAGACCGAGAGCCAGCAGGGATCGCATGGCGGCACTTTCCTCGACAGCGGAGAGAGTTCAGTGGATGCTGAATCGTCTCTGCTATCGCGCGGTGCGCTGCGGGTCAAGACCCGGCCGACGGACCACGCTTGCTGTGCTCAATCTGCTGAGCCAAATGACGCCGGGGAAAACGTGCAACGCCACTTAATGCCCAGGCCGGGAGTTGGCGCTGGGCTGAGCTGTCTCGCCGGAATTCGCGATCACAAATCGCAGGATCCGAACTTCGGAACTTCGCCCTCGGTTAAAAATGTTACGAGTCGCATCCGTGAACGCTGCCGGAGGCGTAGACGTGGGCTCCAGAACATCGCCAAGCAGGGCAAACGACTCGAATTCGGGCTGACCGATGACGACCAGCTCCACCCGATTCTTCTGCACTACGTCCCTCAGCGCGGCCCGCTTGGCAGCGTCGCTGAGAGATGTTTTGGCGAGAAACCGGGCGTAGTCCGCGGGAACGACCCGGCGCGGCAGGAGGGCGTGACAACGCAGATCAGTGACAAAGACCGCGTCCGCCGGAAGAACATCATCGAGCCAGCGGGCGGCCTGATACGTGGATGCCGATCGTCTCTGCACGCTGTCGCGCAGCGAGTTGGTCCAGGCGCCCGGAAACAGGATCGCCGCCCCCGCGAGCGAGATGGCGGCGACGATCGCCGACTGCGGCAGCAGAAGACTCAACAGGAGCCGACCGGCTCTCGAAGGATCGATCGCCACCACGGCCGCCGCGGACCACAGATACGGTTCGAGAAAGAATCGGGGCGTCAACTGGCCGACGCAAGCGTTGATCGCCGCCAGCAGAAGGGCGGCCAGGAGCAACAGACGACTGCTGCTGGGACTGCGCAGCCCCAGCAGAAAGGCGAGAGATCCGAGTCCCAGAACCTCGGCCATGCGTCCCGGATGCGTCGGGAACATCAGCTTCACCGGCAGCCGGGCGAATTGTCCGAGGGAGTGCGAGCCGCCAAACTCGCGGAGGTGTTCTGCGAACGCCATCACCGCCGGATCTCCTCCGGACCAGGACTCCAGACAGGGAGACAGCGGATCTCCGTAGAAGGCAAAGTTCCGCACGTAAACCGGCGCCGCCAGGACAGCCACCAGAACCGCAGCAGCGACTGCTGTCCTGAGCGAGTCGGCGTTTCGAAGGGCCTTCCGGCCGGCCAGCGCCAGCACAATACTGCCGGAAAACAGGAATGAGTACTTGCAGCCGATGGCAAAACCGACACAGCCGCAGGCGAGAATCAGCCGTCGCCTGTCAAAGGGCTGCGCATGACAGACCATCACGAGCGCCAGCGTCGTCGCCGCGGCCGGCAGAAGCTGAGGCTTCTGAGTGGTTGTCAGCGAAACAATGACCGGGCACGACAGCACGAGCGCCAGCCCGAGCAGCCTGCCGCCTGAGTCGCTCGCCCGCGACGCGACGGCACTCGCGGCGATCAGCAGCCCGGCGACCTGCAACACTGCTCCGAAGCAGTCGGTGCCGGCCGCAAGCCCCAGCAGATTCAGGCATTCTCCCAGGCCGGCCAGGCGTGCATGAAGCCAGTACGGATTGGGGACCGCGCCGCTGTGACGCAGCCAGTCCAGCGGCACGCCCAGGTGATAATCGAGCGAATCGATATCGGTGGGAGGCCCCAGCGCCGCCAGTGACAATCCGGCGAGCGTGATACAGCAGCAGGCGACAACGCCACGTTCCACCAGCCCATTACGACGCCACAGATCGTGAACCGTCGCCTCGAGTAGTCGCAGGTCGGATGGAATCCGCAGGAGAGACCAGACGCCGGCACTTGCGACGATCGTGGCGATCAGACGCAGGACCGGAAATGTCGCCAAATGTGCGAGAGCGAGGCCGTGCACGAGCCCCGCCAGCAGGCCGGCGACGAGCACGAAACCAGATGCCGAATCAATGGCGGTGGGCGGCCCGACCGGCGCCAGCAGGCGACCAGTCAGTCTCCCGCCCAGTTCCCGGATGCCCAGGGACAGTAGCACGGCAACCAGGCTCGCAACCGGCTGTGGAAGCAGGATGTCCTGCAGAAGGACAAAACCGTGCGGTGCAGACATCAAGAGTTCCGCGGCCTGCAGGAATCCCCAGTCAGTGAGCGATGTGAGCCATGCTATGAGCACCGCAGGCCGATTGACCAGTCGTCCGCTGACGAAATGCCCCGTCCGAGCAACATTCCGGATTCAGGAATCGGATCAATTCGTTTCCGCAGGCGGTCCACCCGCACTAAGACCGCGATCAAAAAGGCGCGCCCGGCCCTACGAAGAACCAATAACAAAGTACCAATCACCAGCCCTCAAAACCCCAACCCCGGCCCGTTCAACACCCCCGTCCCCACCGTACCGTCCTTGATGTCGAACATCGGCGGGAAGAGCTTGGCCCAGGGCTTGTTGGCGGCGGGACAGTATTGCCGGCCGTTCCCTTCGATCGCCGCAATGCCGGGGATGCGGGCTGCCAGCGAGGCCGAGTGCAGGAAGCTGAGACCTGAGCAGGTCAGGTCCTGCACGCAGAGGAACATGCCGAATTTCTGGGCCGCGGCCCCCATCAGCAGAGCTTCGGTGTGCCCCTTGCAGGCCTTCAGGGCGACGCCGGTGTAGCCCATTTCGCGGCAGAGGAGCAGCGAATCGTAGTCGACCAGCGATTCGTCGATGACGACCGGCTTAAGAGCCGCCGCCTCGTGCATCTTGTGCTCGGGGTGGTCCTTCAAGTTGCGGTGCGTCGGCTGCTCGATGTACTGGATCCGGACGTAGGCGGCCGGGTTGCGGTCGCGGATTGTCTTCAAGAAATCGACGACGTACTGGGCTCCGGAGCACTTCTCGTTGAAGTCGAGCGAATAAAACCACTGGCTGCAGCCGCGGGCTTTCTGAGCCTCCGTGGCGATCGCGTCGACGGCCAGGACGCGGTTGACGTCCCAGTCGAAGTCGTCGCCGGCCAGCTTGATCTTCAGGTGGGTCAGCCCGTTGTAGGCGATCCACTCGGCGAGATGCTCGGGGAGTCCGTCGCCGACCGGCTTGCTCACGTCGCCGGGGCTGAGCGGATCGATCGCCCCGACCAGGTGATACAGGGGCATCCGGGCTTTGGGTTCGCGGAGGGTGTATTGATCGAGGTACTCGTCGGCGAACTGCTCGTCGAGATACTCGGAGAGATCGTAGTTCATGTACTTCGACGAGAGGGCGTCGTAGCTGCTGATATTGTGCAGCCGGCCGTAAGCATCGTGCAGGGCGGCGTCGAACGGGCTGGCGGCGACCAGCTCGGCGAGCGCGGTCATCGGCTCGGCGAGCTTCATCCGCTGCGAGATCGTCTTGCCGAGATGTTCGTATTCCGCCGACAGGTGGTAGGCGACGTCGATCGGGTGGCCCAGCTCTTTGCAGACGCTGGCCAGCGAAACGACTTCCTCGGCGAACTCCTTCATCGCGGCTTCGGAGTCTTCCGCGGAGACTGCGGCGGAGGGCCAGGCCCAGATGTTGCCGAGGGGCATGCTTCCCGCGCCGGTCGCCGTCCGCTTGCCGTCGCGGCTTTCCACGACGACATCGACGTTGATCAGCATGCTGCGGTCCATGATGCGACCGCCGAATTTGAGGGGGGTGCGGAAGGGGACCGGTTCAAAGGTGCAAACCGCGTCCTTGATGCGAATATCGTTGGCCTTCGACATTGCCTGAACTCTCGCTCCTGTCAGTCCTTCCGGTTCTCGCCCCCACGCGGGCGGGCTGAGTGTAGCCCGATACACAGAATGGATCAAGAAAAGGTGCGGACTGCGGAACCGTTCACGATTCCGCAAACTTTGCGGCGGTCAGCCGATGCATCCAGCGGCGGGCACGGGCCAGGAGTCGACGCTGGCAGGACTCGACATCCGGCCCCTTCGCGAGAACGGAACAGACCGGCTGGCCGGCGGGAATCGTGGAGCCCGGAACGGGAATGTCGCGAATCGGGACCACGCTCCGCGGGGAACGTCTGCGAGCCCAGGCCGACCAGTCGGGTGCGACAACGTCATACGGCGTATAGAGAACCAGCTTGCCGACGCAGCGCGGGGAAACCGGCGGATTGATTGCAGACGATTCGTCTCCGCCCGCAATCGGCGGGAGCAAAGACGTCCGATGGGCGAGTTCAAACAGCTCCGCCGACGCGGGGTAGCGGGGATTCACTTCCAGGACGCGGAACGTGTCTCGATCAAGAGCCAGGTCGACGCCAAACAGCCCCCGCAGCCCGAATTTCCCGACGAGGAGATCTCCCAATTCCGCAAGCCCGGCGGACAATTCGGAGGAAATCGGCCGCGGAGCAATTCCGCCGCACCAGGCAAACGGGTGGGGCGCATGAGCGGCCAAAGTCCCGATGAGCTGCTGACACACGCCGTGACAATGGGCCGCACCCGATGAAGAAACGGTGAATACGGCCGAGGCGATGTCCCCTGCGGCCCGCTGTTGAAAGAAGTGGGGCTCGTCGAGCGGAATCCCGATGGACTCCGCATTCCAGACAGACACGGCGCGGCCCCCTGCTCCGGCCAGCGGCTTGCGAATCCAGGAGCCATTCGCGGGCGGGGGATTGATCTCCCGCCGCAGTTCAAGGGCCGGGAGTCCGGCCGACTGCAGGGCGTCGCTCAAGCACCAGGGATCGCGGACACTGCGGACCGATGCGCTGGAGCATCCCAGCGGTATTCCCAGTCCGGGAAGCTGCTCCAGTCGTTGCAGCGTGTCCGGAGCGTTTTCGAGGCCCCCGGCGTAGAACCAGCCATCGACCTGCAGCGTCTCGACGTCGTCCGGCAACGAGTCCGGAAAGCGATGAATGGGGACAATCAGGGCGATTTGCCGCAGATCGGCGTCGGCAAAGAGATCGGCGCAGACAGGCATTCCGCCGGCCCGGAGGACAGATTCGGCTGCGGCGCGCGTGCTGGCGCCCACAATGAGGATTCGCGGTGGATCCTCGTTTCCTGCAGGGCGTTGCTGGAAAACGGATCGGGGCTGTGTTATCAAAGCTTCCGCGCGCGGGCTCATTTTGCAGCTTGCGAAGGAAATGAATGCCGGCGGTGCAACCGACCGGAACGTGTCGCAGAACATCTTGAGGGAGATTTCAGCATGTCGTTTTACGTCGGTGAAGCCCTGGTGGGCGAAGGAAATGAAATTGCTCACATCGACCTGCTGATCGGCGACAAGACCGGTCCCGTCGGCGTTGCGTTCGCCAACGCTCTGTCGGACCAGAAGGCCGGCCACAGCAATCTGCTCGCCGTGCTGACCCCGAACCTGGCCGTCAAGCCGGCCACCGTGATGATCACCAAGGTCACCATCAAGGGGGCGAAGCAGGCCGTCCAGATGTTCGGCCCGGCTCAGTTCGCCGTCGCCAAGGCGGTCGCCGATTCGGTCGAAGCCGGCGTGATCCCCAAGGATCAGGCGGAGAAGCTGGTCATCGTCTGCGGCGTCTTCATTCACTGGGAAGCCAAGGACGACAAGAAGATCTTCGAATACAACTACGAAGCCACGAAGCTCTCGATCGCCCGCGCCATGAAGAACGAGCCGAGCGTCGACGAAATGCTCGCCAAGAAGGACACCGCCAAGCACCCGTTCTCCGGCCTCGACTAGTCCTGCCGGACGGGCGGGCGCGTAGCGGCACGGGTTAGACGCTGAGAATCAAACTCCGCGGGAAGCCGTGACTTGGAATGAGAAGACTTGTCGGGGTGGCACGCCCAGAGGCTTTGCGACGGGCGTGGTCTTCGTGATGGTCGTGAGCGCTTCCCACGCCCTTCGAAGACTCAGGGCGTGCCACCCCAGAAGTCCTCACCTGAAATGAATCGGCGGCCGGCGCGCCCGGCCCTGCAAGTCAGTTCGGAAGCCCACGGATGCAGATCCGTGGGCTTCGTGCTGTTGGGAGTGGTCCCGATGAAGCGGATTCTGATTCAGCTCGACACCGATCCGCAGCCCAGCGTGTTTGACCGCGTGGTGGCCGTCGACGCGGATGTCGACGAAATTTTCAGTTACTCGGGCATTACGCCGGAGAATGTCGAAGGCCTCGTCCACGGGGCGATTTTCACCCGGAAACTGGCGGATCTGAAGTACACCGCGATCTTCGTCGGCGGCAGCAATGTCGCGGCGGGAGAAGCGGTCTTCAAGAAGGTCCGCAAGTCGTTCTACGGACCGATGAAGGTCTCGGTGATGATGGACTCAAACGGGTCCAATACGACGGCGTCGGCGGCCGTGCTGGCGGCGGCCAGGCACCTGGATCTCAAGCAGACGACGGCCGTCGTCCTCGGCGGCACCGGTCCGGTCGGCTGCCGGGCGGCCCAGTTGCTGCTGTCCGAAGGAGCGACGGTCCGCCTCGCTTCGCGAACGCTCGAAAAGGCGAAATCGACGGCGGAACTGCTGTCCGCCGCCGTCGACACGACGCTGCTGCAACCGGTGAAGGTGGAATCGCCGTCGGAGGCGCAGGCCGCCTGCCTGGGAGCCCACCTGGTGATCGCCGCGGGGGCCGCAGGGGTGGAATTGCTGCCGGCCGGCACCTGGCGGCTGCTGGCCGGCCTGGAAGTCCTGATCGACCTGAATGCCGTCCCGCCGGTCGGCATTGAAGGGGTCGAGATCATGGACAAGGGGACCGAACGCCACGACGTGATCTGCTACGGCGCGATCGGCGTCGGCGGGACGAAGATGAAGATTCACTCGGCAGCCATCCGGAAGCTGTTCGAGTCGAACGACCAGAAACTCGATACGGCGGCGATCTACGAGATCGGACGGTCGCTGGGCTGAAGCGGGAAAATGTCGGGACGAATTCAAAGATCGTAGGGTCCGCTGTGCGGACCAGATGAATCGCAAGTAGGACGAACCGGTCCGCACAGCGGACCCTACGCGAACCGAACCGGCACTACCTGAAGGATTGCTGCGATGCGGAATTGGCAGCTTTGTTCGGCATGCTTCGCACTCTGTTTCGCGTCGACCATGAACGCTGGAGCCGGGGACTGGCCGCAGATTCTGGGGCCGAACCGAAACGGAATCGCGGTCGGCGAGAAGCTGCCGGGCTCGATTTCGTCGAAGTCGCTCAAAGCCGCATGGTCGTTCAAAGCCGGGACGGGCCTGGCTGGTGTCGCCGTGCAGGGCCAGACCGTCGTGCTGTTTCATCGTCAGGGAGACGACGAAGTTGTCACGTCGCTGAACACAGCGACCGGAAAACAGCAGTGGGAACGGCGGTTTCCTACCGATTTTCAGCCGTCGATCGTACCGGATGACGGGCCGCGCTGCGTGCCGGTCATCAGCGGGCAGACGGTCGTCGTCCTGGGAGCAGGCGGCAGGCTGGCCGCGGTGGACTTCGAGAGCGGGGAAAAGCTCTGGGAGCACGACCTGCGGAAGGAGTACCAGTCTCCGACGGGGTACTTCGGCTTCGGCACGACGCCGCTCGTTGTTGAAGACCACGTCATCGTCAATGTCGGCGGGGAGCGCAGCGGAGCCGGGGTGGTCGCGTTTGATCTGAAGACCGGCAAAGAGCAGTGGAAGACGGGACGGGAGCTGGGAAGTTACTCGGCGCCGGCCATGGTCACGATCGCCGACAAGCCAACGGCGCTGGTGATTACGCGGCTGACCTTTCTGGGGCTCGATCCGGCGACGGGCGCGGAGCGCTTTCGGACGCCATTCGGAGCGCGGGGGCCAACGGTCAATGGAGCCACGCCAGTGGTCAACGGCGATCGCGTGCTGCTGACGGCGAGTTACGGCATCGGCGCGAAGCTGCTGCAGGTGACGCCGACTTCGACGAAGACGCTGTGGGAGAGCGAGATCCTGTCGAGTCAGTACACGACGCCGATCTGGCAGGATGGCGCCGTATACGGCATCGACGGTCGGCAGGACGGCGGGCCGATTTCGCTCAAGTGCTTCGATCCGCTGACGCAGAAGGTGCACTGGGAAACGCCGGACCTGCCTTATTCCACTCTGATCGCCGCCGACGGCAAGCTGCTGATCTTCGGCACGGACGGCAGCCTGCGGGTCGCGAAGCTGCAGACGAAGAGCTACGAGGAACTGGGTCGGGCGCGAGTGGGCACTTCGACGACGCGCGGTCTGCCGGCGCTCTCGAACGGGCGGATTTACGTGCGGGATGAAGAGGCGCTGCACGCCTGGAACTGGACGAAGGAGTGATTTCTTCCGCGACGCCCGTCGTATCGCTCTGCACCAACTGCTACGGCCGGTTCGGCGCAGAGGTCGCCATCGAGCGTCTGGCCAGCGCCGGGCTGAAGTGGGTGGAATTGCCCCTGCGGACCGAAGGGTTCATCACCCGCGCAGGCGATCCGCCGCTGCTGTCGACCGGCGCGACCGGCGCCGAGATCGATCACGTCCGGCGATTGCTGGAGCGCTACGGCGTGCAGATCAGCAGTTGCAATATTTTGAGCGGGAATCCGCGCGATCCCCGGGTGGTCGAGATCACCCGGCAGAAGCTCGAACTGGCCAGTCAGCTCGGAGTCAGACTCTGCGTCGGCGACGGCGGCAAGGCCGCTGCTCCGGGAGACCTGGCGATCCTCCAGGTCCACCTGCGGCGGATCGGAGACGCTGCGGAAAAGCTGGGGATCACCTACTGCTGCGAGACTCACCCGGGGCTGTGCCAGCATCCCGCGGGGATGCTGGAGACGATGCAGGCCGTCGACCATCCGCATGTCCGGCTGAATTTCGATACGGCCAACGTGCTGTATCACAACCGGGGCGTCGACCTTTACGCCGCACTTCAGGGGGTGCTGCCCTTTGTCCGGAGTATCCATCTGAAGGATTCGCCGGGCGGGTATCAGGAGTACGCCTTTCCGGAGCTGGGGGCCGGCGGTGCGGTAGACTTCGCGCGGGTGCGGGAGATCGCGGAGGCCGGAGGTTACTCGGGGCCGTATTGCATCGAAATCCAGGGGACGGCGGGAGAGCCCGAGCTGTCGCTGGAGGAGCTGCAGCGGCGGGTGACCGCCAGCGTGCAGACCCTGCGGAACTGCGGGTACTTTGGCGAATAGTCCGGACGGATGGTTCAGTTTTCGTCTGCCGGTCGCGCAGCATGGGTGACGGCCTGAGAGCGATCCGTTACGGTGTCTGCACACGTTCTTACGATTTCCAGTTGAGGACCACGCCCATCGCAGACTCTGGGCGTGTCACCCCTCGGAGTCGACGGCACCGAGGAAATAGGAGACGCGATCTTGGCCGTAGAGAAGAAGGACTTCGACGACTTTCTGGAGAAGTTCCGGCGGCATCGGGAGCTGATGACCGAGGAGCTGCACAAGGTGATCATCGGGCAGGACGCCGTGATCGAGCAGATCCTGGCGGCGATCTTTACGGGGGGGCACTGCCTGCTGGTGGGGGTTCCCGGACTCGCCAAAACGCTGATCGTCTCGACGATCGCTCAGATTCTGGACGTCCATTTCAAGCGGATTCAGTTCACGCCCGACCTGATGCCGTCGGATATCACCGGCACCAACGTGCTCGACGAGAATGAAGCGGGCCGACGGGAATTCCGGTTCGTCGAAGGACCGGTTTTCACGAATATTCTGCTGGCGGACGAAATCAACCGGACGCCTCCCAAGACGCAAGCCGCGCTGCTGCAGTCGATGCAGGAACACGAAGTCACGGTGGGGCAGACGACGTACGCCCTCCCGGAGCCGTTCTTCGTGATCGCCACGCAGAACCCGATCGAGCAGGAAGGGACGTATCCGCTTCCGGAAGCCCAGCTCGACCGGTTCATGTTCAACGTGAAGGTCGACTATCCGAACCTGGAAGAAGAGGAACGCATTCTCGCAGCAACGACGCTCGGAGAGCGGCCGGAAATCCGGAAGGTTCTCTCGGCCAAGTCGATTCTGTACCTGCAGAAGCAGATCAACATGATCGAGGCGGGGCCGCTGATGATCGGCTACGTCGCGCGCCTCGTGCGGGCGACGCGGCCGGTCGATACGTCGGCGCCGCGGTTCATCAAGGACTGGGTCGACTGGGGCGCGGGACCGCGAGCCGGGCAGTATCTGATCGCGGGGGGCAAGGCGCTGGCGGCAATGGACGGCCGGCCGAGCGTGTCGTTCGACGACATCCGGCGGGTGGCGGTGCCGGTGCTGCGGCACAGAATCTCGGCAAATTTCCAGGCGCAGGCGGAGGGGATGGATACCGACGCGATCGTGCAGCGACTGGTGGCGGAAGTGCCGGAGCCGACGATTAAGAAATACGTTTGAGACGTGGCCCAAGTCTGGCGAGGACTGTTAATCGGGGGATTGGAGTTACAGTCGAGCATGCAGCCGGCATAAAATATAGTGCGAGGCTTATACGAGGCATGTCAGTATCGAGTTTTCAGCGAGTTTCCGTTGTAACCTGAGAGAGGCTGTCATGACGAAGACCATTCCGATTCCGGTGTCGGACGAAACCGCCGAGGCATACGCCAGTGCCAGCGACGAGGACCGGCGAAAGATTGAATTGCTCACCAGCCTCCGCCTCGGAGAGTTGGTGCGCGGCCCGGTCAGGCCCCTCCAGGAGATCATGGACGAAATTGGAGCCGAGGCCGAGGCTGCCGGATTGACAGAGGAACTGCTGGAGTCCCTGCTCCATGAAGACTGAACTGCGGGTCGTCTTCGACACGAACGTGCTCGTGAGTGCGATCCTCGGTCCGAAGTCCACGCCTCGGCGCGCGTTTGATCTTGCAATCGTCAAAGGCACCGTCCTCATTTCGCAAGCAACCTTGGCCGAATTAGACGAGGTTCTGAGCAGACCGAAGTTTATCCGTTACATCAGCACAGCACGTCGTCTCGAATTTCTTTCGGCGTACATTTGCGAAGCGAGCCTGATTGATATTAGTCAGTCGATCGATGCGTGCCGTGACCAGAAGGACAATATGTTCCTGGAAGTCGCGGTCTGCGGACAGGCGACTGTGATCGTTACCGGCGATGGCGATCTATTGGCTCTCAATCCCTTTCAAGGGATTCACGTATTGAGTCCTGAGCAATTTATTGAAGGAGCGTGGATCGATCCGGCGGACAAGGAAGAAGCGTTCCAGCTCTGTTACCCGTTCTTTGTGATTAGAACACGGACCGGAGAGGTTTCAACGTTTCGAGTCGGAGAGCAAGAGTGCCTGGCGGCTTACCAGACGAGGGAGAGGGCTGAATTGTTTCTCGCTCAGTCTGGTGATCCTTTGCTCGAAGTCGTGACAATCCCCAATCCGGTTGAAGCCAGAAGTCTCGCTCAGGCGGTGATTTCACAAGGAATTGATACGATTCTCTGGGACTCGATGAACCAACCGGCATGGTTCCGATTCAGCCAGGTTTCAGACCTTCTGGGATAATTCGCACAGAGATACGAAGCCACCGATCGACGTCCCGGACAAGCCAGTCTGGGTCACTGCTCCTCACTCGCCACCAACCACTAGCCACTCTCCCCCATGCCTTCCCCCGAAAACTACCTGAAGCCCGAAGTGATCCAGACGGTGGCCCGGCTGGATCTGCGGGCGCGATTTATTGTCGAGGGGTTTCTGACCGGGCTGCATGCCAGCCCGTTTCATGGGTTCAGCGTCGAGTTCAGCGAGCACCGGCGTTACTCGCAGGGGGACGACCCCAAGGACATCGACTGGCTCGTTTACGCCAAGACCGACCGGTACTACGTCAAGAAGTACCAGGCCGAGACGAACATCTCGGGCTATCTGCTGATGGATCTCTCCGAGAGCATGGGCTACACGTACCGGCAGCAGCTTTCGAAGTTCGATTATTCGACGTGCCTGGCGGCGGCTTTGGCGTATCTGATGATTCATCAGCAGGATCCGGTCGGGCTGATGACGTTCGACACGGACCTCCGGACCTGCCTGAAGCCGCACAGCAAGCGCAGCCAGCTCGGAAACATCCTGGCGCTGCTCTCGAAAGCGAAGCCGACCGGGCAGACCGACATCGCGGGGAACTTGAGGCGGGTCGCGGCGATGACCCGGCAGCGCAGCCTGCTGATGATTTTTTCCGATCTGCTGTGCGACGCCGATCCCGTGCTCAAGAGCCTGAACCTGCTCCGGCACGCGGGGCACGATGTGATCCTGTTCCATGTGCTCGATGAGGCGGAGGTGAACTTTCCGTTCGACGGGCTCGTCGACCTCGAAGACCCGGAATCGCGGGACACGCTGATGGTCGACGCGGCGGGCATCCGGACCGACTACCTGGAAGCGGTCAACGAAATGCGGGAAACGTACCGGAAAGAATGCCGGCGGATCGGCGTCGACTACGTGGCGCTCGACACCAGCCTGCCGTTCGATCGGGCGCTGGTCGAGTACCTCAGCCAGCGGCAGGCCCGGTTCTGAGCCGGGACCGCCGTGAAATCCCGATGAAGACCAGGGCCGGAGCGGACGCAGAACGCTGTTCTGACGTGCGGTTTCCTCAATAAAGAACTATACATTCAGATCGTTCGACGACGGCAGAGTGCGAATAATCGGTGCGGTCCGTCAGGCGGCCTGTCATCTGCCAGAAGTGATTGCGGCATGGGTGCTTGCACGCTCCCGGCAGCCCCCGTACGATTTCAAGTTCTCTTGCATTGGTCAACGAACCTGAAAGTCTTCCGGAGCGTACCCCGGCGGGGTCCAATCGACGATTTCCGGAATTCCGAACGATCGCCGGCCAACGCATCGTCGGGTTTTCACGTACCGTGAAACGGGGGAGTGATTCTTTCTCCCGTTCTTATTGCGGTTTTGCCGCCCATTTTTCCGTCTTCGTACTCCAGAGGCTTCGGACACTTCGCATGAGCACTGCAGCGTCTCCGGCGGAAGCCGTCATCGAGATTCGCAATCTGAGCAAAATCTATCGCGACTTCTGGGGTCGCCGGAAAGTCAGGGCCCTCAACTCGCTCTCGCTCGACGTCAAAAAGGGAGAGGTCTTCGGACTGCTCGGGCCAAACGGCTCCGGCAAGACGACGACCCTCAAGCTGCTGCTGGGCCTGCTGTTCCCGACCGAAGGGGAAATCAGCATCCTGGGCCAGCCGGCGTCGGACGTGACCAAGAACGAGCGCATCGGCTATCTGCCCGAGGAGTCCTACCTCTACCGCTTCCTGAATGCGGAAGAAAC
Organism: uncultured Planctomycetaceae bacterium; assembly: GCA_942493135.1. Taxonomy (GTDB): domain Bacteria; phylum Planctomycetota; class Planctomycetia; order Planctomycetales; family Planctomycetaceae; genus Planctellipticum. Next base: position 334,402 of record OW818684.1, read on the forward strand.
GCTCGACTTCTACGGCCGGCTGTTCGACATGCCGGCGTCCGTTCGCAAAGAACGGACCGAGATGCTGCTGGATCTCGTGAAGATTTCTCACGCCCGCAAGCGGCCGCTTAAAGAGTATTCCAAGGGGATGACGCGGCGGATCGGCCTGGCGCAGGCGCTGATCAACGATCCGGACCTGGTGCTGCTCGACGAGCCGACCAGCGGCCTGGATCCGCTGGGCAATCGCGATATGAAGGACCTGATTCTCGACCTGAAGAAGCAGGGCAAGACCGTCCTGATGTGCAGCCACCTCCTGGGTGACGTGCAGGACGTCTGCGACCGGATCGCCATTCTCTACGGCGGCGAACTGAAGGTGCTCGGCCGGGTGGACGAGCTCCTCACCGAACAGGACGTCACGCAGATTCTCAGCTCGCGCCTGAGCGACGCCGCCGTCAAGGAGATCAACGAGGTCATCCTCAAGCACGGCGGCGACGTGCGCAAGGTCGATCACCCGACGGCCAATCTGGAAGAGCTGTTCCTGCGGACGGTGCAGGAGAGCAAGGATCGCCCCGGACGACGGCACATCGCAGAAGGTTCGGCCCAGGGGCCGACCGCCTCCTGAGGTCTGCCACGGGAAGGCTCCGGTGGAGCATTTCCGCACATTGTCCCGCTGCGGCGGGGTTCGTCCGGCAGGCGAGTTTCGTGGGACTGCGTGAGTTATGCAATTCGATCCAATTCCTTTCGATGTTGTCGCCGGTCTGTTGACCTGGCTGAAAGTCATGGGGTTATCCGCCCTGCTGGTGCTGGGAGTCTCGCTCCTGACGCTCCTCGCCACCAACGGCGTGCGTGGCCCGGCACTGCTGGCGAAGGAAATCTTCGCCGGCCTGAATGATCTGGCGTCGCTGTCGCCGAAGCGCGTCTGGGCCTTGACCCAGCTCACGATCCGCGAAGCGATCCGCCGGCGGGCCCTGCTGGTGTTCGTGGTCTTCGGCGTCCTGTTCATGTTCGCCGGCTGGTTTCTGACGGGAGCCACGCAGGAATCGGACTTCGAAGCCAAGATGTATACGTATTTCGCGCTGCGGACGATCAGCTGGCTGGTGCTGCCGGTCGTGCTGCTGCTGGCGTGCTGGGGCATTCCCGAGGACATTCGGATCCGTTCGCTGCACACCGTCGTGACCAAGCCGGTCCGGCGGCTGGAAGTGGTGCTCGGCCGGATGTTCGGCGTCGGCATCATCGGCACGCTGGTGCTGGCGATCATGGGGGGGACGGGCTACATCTGGATTCTGCGGCAGGTTTCGCCGGCCGGTCAGTCTCAGCTGACCTGCCGGCAGCCGATCCCAGGTGAGTTGACATTCCTCGACCGCGAAGGGAACCCCGGTAAGGGGGTGAATACCGGAGATCTGTGGGAATTCCGGAGCTACATCGAAGGGGCGACGAAGTCCCGCGCGATCTGGGCGTTTTCGAATCTGGGGCCGAGCGCCTTTCGCCCGGACGGCACGCTGGTGATCGAAAACCGCTTCCTCGGTTTTCGCGCTCACAAGGGGGATATGAATCGGTCGCTGCTGTATCGCCTGACGCTCGTCAACCCGGAGACGGGGGCGCGGGCGGAGATTCCGATCAATCAGATCAACGAGTTCCGCAACCGGACCGACGAGGTCCCGGCGGAGCTGCCCGGGACGGTCGACGGGGTCGAGAAGAAGCTGAGCGTTCAGAAGGATCTGGTCAGCTCGAAGGGTCAGTTGCTGGTGGAGGCGGCCTGCGTCGACCCTGGCCAGTACATCGGCATGGCGCGGGTCGACCTGTTTATCCGGACGCCCGACAACTCATTCGCTTCGGGCTATTTCAAAGCCGTTTTCGGCATCGAGCTGATGATGCTGCTGATCGTACTGCTGGGGGTGACCGCCAGCACGTTCCTCAAGGGGCCGGTGGCGACGCTGCTGACGTTCGTGCTGTTCATCGTCGGCGACTGGTCGCGGGAATTCCTCGACAAGTTCGTGTCGAGCTTCCTGGCGAACAAGCTGGAGGGCGGGGGCGTGCTGGAATCGATCTACCGGATCGTGATGCACATGAACCCGACGACAGAGCTGCCGACCGGCCCGGCCTTCGGCGCGATGAAGCTGATCGACTGGGCGGTTGCTCAGTTCGTGGTGCTGATCAGCAGCGTGATTCCGGACTTCAAGACGTTCGACATGACCGGCTACGTGATCGAGGGCTTCGACGTCCCGTTCATGGCGGCCGTGCTGCCGAGCATCGCGACAACGCTTGCATTCTTTATCCCCTGCGTCGTTCTGGGGTACTACAGCCTGCGGCTGCGTGAACTGGAGGCGAAATGAACCAGTGGAATTCCCGCCAGCGGAAGCTGGCTTATCTGGGCGGGATCCTCGTCCTGCTGATTCCGATTGTCATGCTGGGGATGCCGGGGACGGGCCAGGAAGGCTCGGGGGGCATTGTCGCCCAGCAGCGGCAGAAATACGACCTGGGTGAAAGCGACCTGGGGGACGTCGATCCGTCGAGTGCGGCGATGAACCTGGTGCTGCTGGGTCTGCGGGGCGTGGCGGTGAACTCGCTGTGGATGGATCTGGAGTATTACAAGGACCGCAAAGACTGGGCGCAGATGCTGGCGACGACGCAGTCGATCATCCGGCTGCAGCCCCACTTCGAAAAAGTGTGGGACTATAACGGTCACAACCTGGCATACAACACTTCCGCCGAGTGGGACGCGGTGCCGGACCGCTGGTACTGGGTGAAGGAAGGGGCGAAGTTCCTGCAGAAGGGCGTGACCCGCAACCAGAACTCCACGGAGCTCCATTACCGGGTCGGTACGGTCCTGCAGAAGAAGATCGGCATTGCCGACGAACAGAAGTACTACCGCCAGTACTTCCGCAAGGACCCCGATCCCAAGTTTGAAGGCCCCGATCCGGAGATCAACCCGAACGGCGAAGACAGCTACCTGGTCGCGCGGCAGTGGTTCCTGAAAGCAAACGAGAAGGAACGCCTGAAAGCGCAGCACATTCTGGACAAGTCTCTGTTCCGCTCGCACCCGGCGCGCTGCCTGTTCGACTATGCTCAGGCGCTGCAGAAGGAAGGCCAGTTCGGCGAGACGACCCGCCAGGCGTGGGCCGACGCCCTGCAGGAGTGGACCCGGACTTACGGCCAGGAAGAGTTCATCGTCCCCGTCGGCATGGACGCCAGCCAGACGGTCTCGTTGCGGCTGGAGATCACCGAAGACGAGATGCGGCAGATCGCGCCGAAAGACGAGGACTTCGAGCTGCTCAAGCGGATGGTCACGGCCTATCAGAATATGACCAACTACCGGTACTGGCGAACTCGCGGGCTCTGCGAGGCGGAACCGGAAACCGCTCAGGCGCACAAGGACTTCTACGAGGCGGGCGAAGAGTACAAGAAGCAGAATCTGCGGCAGGCGCAGGCCCTGGTGGAATCGTGCCTCAAGGGCTTCAACGACATTCTGAATCGTCCCGAGTATGTGGAACTGCGGGAAGAGGATCTGCTCGTCGAAGAGTGTCTGATGGCAGTGATGCTGTACGAGTCAATTCATCGGCTGAATGGTGAACCAATGCCCGAAGAGTATCCGCTGAAGTGGCTGGCCGAATCGAAAGCCGGCCTCCGACCGGAAGTGGAAAAACGATTCGAGCGGAGATTCCTGACCCAATAGACGCGTCGACTGTCTGTGAACTGACGAGCCCCGCAGAAGACTCTTCGTCTCCTGCGGGGCTCGTCTTTTGAGCGGCTCCCGTTCAACTCTGCATGGACAGGTGGTCGATCACAGACTAGGATCACATCAACAAAACACGATATCTGTTTCAACGATTCTGCCCTCCCCCTCCCGCCCTGCACTCCCCGCCTGCCGGAGACCTGCCGATGCTCGCGATCCCTGGATCCGCCGGACGACTGTGCGACGGATTAACTCGCCGTGACATGTTGCGGATCGGGGCGCTGGGATTCGGAGGTCTGTCTCTGCCGCAACTGCTGCAGGCCGAACAGGCTGCGGGCGTCAAGAACAGCCACAAAGCGGTCATCATGATCTACATGGCGGGGGCTCCCTCCCACCAGGACATGTACGACCTGAAGATGGATGCGCCCGCTGAGATTCGAGGTGAGTTTCTGCCGATCGACACCAGCGTGCCCGGCCTGCAGATCTGCGAACACCTGCCGGGCCTGGCCAAGGTGATGGACAAATGCGTCCCGCTGCGGTCGGTCTACGGGTCGCCGAGCGGCGATCACGATTCGTTCATCTGCTACACCGGTCGGACGGTGCAGAACCAGCCGGCGGGCGGCTGGCCTTCGCTGGGGGCGGTCGTTTCGCGGTTGCAGGGACCGGTGAATGCGTCGGTGCCGCCCTTCTTCGGCCTGGCGCCGAATACAGGGCATCCGCCGTACGGTTCGCCGGGACATCCGGGATTTCTGGGTGTCCCGCATGCGGCCTTTCGGCCATCCGGCCCGGCACGGGACGACATGGTTCTGCAGGGGATGACGCTGGATCGGCTCGGCGACCGTCGCAGCCTGCTGGCGGGATTCGATCGCTTTCGGCGCGACGCGGATTCGACCGGCACGATGGAGGGCCTGGACGCGCTCAATCGCCAGGCGATGGAGATCCTGACGTCCAGCCGGCTGGTGGAAGCCCTGGACCTGAATCGTGAAGACCCCGCCGTTCGCGAGCGGTACGGTAAGGGCGATCCGAAGAACTTTGGCGACGGAGCGCCACGGAACCTGGAGCATTTCCTGCTCGCTCGCCGGCTGGTGGAAGCCGGGGCGCGGGTGGTGACGCTGAACTTCGGCCGGTGGGACTTTCACAGCGACAACTTTGGAGGCCTGAAGAACACGCACCTGCCGCAGTTCGATCGGGGACTGTCGACGCTGATCGCCGACCTCTACGAGCGCGGGCTCGATAAGGATGTGACGGTCGTGGCATGGGGCGAGTTCGGCCGGACGCCGCGGATTAATGCTGACGGCGGCCGCGACCACTGGCCGCAGGTCGGGGGCGCGCTGCTGGCGGGAGGCGGCATGCGGACCGGCCAGGTGATCGGCGCGACGGACCGGCTCGGGGGATCGATCGCCGAGCGCCCGGTCCACTTCGGCGAAGTCTTCGCGACGCTCTACAAGAACCTGGGACTCGATCCGCATGCGTTTGCGCTGCGGGATCTGTCCGGGCGTCCGCAGCCGCTCGTCGATCACTGGAAGCCGCTGCACGAGCTGGTCTGACGGATTCCGGTCCGAAGCGCGGACGGTGCATCGGAATAACGCGAGGGGTTAAGAGCGCGGTTTTGGCGAGTCGGCGGCATCGCTGGTGCGCGGGCGGAAGGTCGCCGGCGGTCCGGGATTGCCGGGCTGGAAGCGGCCGAAGAAGTCCTTGACGGCTTCGTTGAGCAGCGGCGCGGGAATCGTTTCTGCGATCGGCGAACCAACCGAACCACGGACGTCGACGCCGACCCAGCCCGTGCTGACGGCTTCGACGATTTCCCGCACGACCGGGATCCCCAGCCGATTGCGCGGCATGCGGGAGTAGAATTTGAGGGCCATCACGCCATCGAACCCGACGGTCCCCTGGCCGTACATGCTGATGGGGCCTTCGAGCGAAATCGGCGCGAAGTTGAAGCGGGAATTGGCGATGTTGAAGTAGATATCGGCGTGGCGGAAGGCCGTCTTGTCGATCGGCTGGAAGGTGGGGATCCGCATGATCTGCACGAAGATCGGCAGCTCGTAGAGCGAGGCGTGAGTGATCTGCAGTCGACCGGCGCCGCGGACGCCATCCGGCTCGATCCCATCACCGTCGATGCGCATCCAGCCATTCATCTCGCCCGCGAGGTTATTGCGCCCCGCCAGATACCGCCGGGCGTACTCTTCGAGCCGGCCGCGCTGCAGCGTGGACTCCACGGAATAGACTGGTTTTCCGCGGAGATCGGCAACGGCATTGAGGGTCAGCGACCCGCCGATCGCCTTGCCGGTGAGACGTTCGCCGGCAGAGACCGGCGTCGTCGCGGTGTCCGCTTTGCGTTCGACTTCCTCGCGCGCCCCCGCCGTGAAGACTCCATTGTTGTACTCCCAGGGACCGCGAATTTCGGTGACCTGATGCTTCATCACCGAGACGGAGTCCAGCTCAAGCCGGCCGCTGACTTCGGTGGAAAGCGGCGTGGTCCGTCCGGAGATCACGGTCTGGCCGTGAATGCCTTCCACCCGAAGACCGGCATTGAGGCCGCAGCCGGTGAAGACAACTCTGGCGTCTTTCCACGACGCAGAGACCGATTCGCCGGTCCGGTCCGGTCCGACGAGAGTGACAGGTCCGTGGAACGAATAGGTGCCGGTCGGATTCAGACCGTCGACGGCGACCTTGAGAGACTGGGGAAGTGCGCGGCGAAACGCCGGGCTGAAGGTGATATCGTCGGCGTCCAGCGATTCGAAGTTCAGCTCCCAGGGTCCGCTGCCGGGGATGTCGCCGCGTCCGTTGAGCGACAGGCGGGTTTCGTCGTTCTCGGCGGTGAAGGACTGAATTTCCAGGATCGGGGCGTCGTACTTGAACTTCGCATCGATATTGCGCAGCGGGAAGGGAAACTGCCGCAACAGCATTTCGCCCTGGCTGACCTTGAGCAGCGGGACGCGAATTTCCGGCGGATGGTCCGGAACCCAGTCGACGTTGAAATCGATATCAAACAGTCCGCGCGGCGACAGTTCGGCCCAGACCTCCTTGAGCACCTGGGGCAGAGCGAACTCGACGTCGCGGTCGAACGTGGCGTTCTCGCCATGCACCTTCAGTCGCAGCCGTCCGGGGGCCGGTTCCCGCAGGTAGAGAGCTTCGCCGGACAGCGCGGCGCCGTCGTGGACTCCAGACAATCTGGCGAATTCGATCCGGTCTCCCCCCATCCACGTCATTTCGCCCTTGAGCTGATTGATACGGTACGGGGCGTGTTGATACCGGAGCGTGCAGTCGTGGAGAAACGCGACCACTTGCGGTTCGAACTTCTGCCCCAGGCCCGGAGCGCGAACCAGCCGGACGTTGGCGTTGGTCAGGCCCTGCAGCTGGAGAACCTCGATCGCCCGGCGGATTTCGGGTGGGAACGCTTCGAGCAAGGCCCGGTCGATCGGGACGTCGGCCGCAGTAATCCTGACCACGACATCAGCTTCCGGTCCGGGGCGTTTGACCAGCCCAACCGCCTTCACGGGGACGCCGCCGGCCTTCCCTTCGGCCGTCATATTGAGGATGTCGTCCTTGAGGTCCAGTTTCCCGACGATCTCCCGGACGGTGTACGGGAACTTTTCGGCGGTCACCGCGCCGTCCTGAACCTCAAGATTGGCGGCGAACTTCCACTCTTCGTCCCCCGCCCGGGTCGCTTCCGCATGCCCGCGGAACAACCCGGTCAGGCCGATGGTGTCTGCCATCTTATGGAGGCTCTCGGGGAGCCTCCGTTTCATGGCGGCGTCGAGCGGCAGTCCCGCGACGTCCGTTGAGACGTGGATTTTCTCGTCGGGCTGGATCTCGGCGGAGAGATCGACTTGAGCCGTGCCGTTCTGGGCCCGCAGGTGCTTGACGATCAGCCGGCCCGGTTCCACATAGATCTGACCGCCGAGATCGAACAGCGGGAATGGCAGGACGGGATTGGCGATCTGACCGCTGCGCAGGGTGGCCAGCGCGGCGAACGTCGGCGGCAGGTCGGGATCTTTGCGACTGACATCGGCCTCCAGGTCACAGACGAGCTGCACGCCGAAGGGACCGATTGCAGCGGCGGCCTGGGGCGATGGAGTCTGCAGCTGCCAGGGAACCTGCGTGGACGGCCCCGACTGATCGCTCGCCGCCTGACGGGCCAGTTCCTGCTGCATCAGTGCCGTGGCTTCCTGCAGTTTCCCGGAGATGTGAGGCGAGAACTCGGCCAGCCAGGGAAGCAGCGAGTCGTCGACCGGCAGTTTCGCGAGCTTCAAACGAAAATCGAACGTCGGGCCGTCCATGCGCCACGTCCCGGAGACCGAGACGGGTCCGGCCGGTTCGACCCTCGCTTCGCAGCGTTCGAGTTTGATCGCCCGCATGTCGAGCGGAGTCAGCCGGACTTCCAGATCGCGGGCGACCATCGTCACCGGCGAGCCGGTCTGAGGCGAAATGAGTCTCAAGGTGACGACGCCGTGCTCGATCTGCACGTCGGGAAGAGGCTTCTCGCTCTCGCTGACGATGGTGAAGCTCTGCCAGTCAAAACTGCCGTCGGCTCTCCGTTCGACAGTCAGTTCGGGACCGATGAGGCGGACCGCCTTCACGATCACGGACTGATGTTCGGAGAGGAGCTCGCGATCGAGCGTCACGACCACCTCGGGAATCCGCAGTGCGGGCGCCGTCGTTCCGGGAAGCTGGACGGTCAGGTTCGAAATCCTGACCCGTCCTTCCCAGTCGAAGTGGGCGCTGCCGATCGCCAGGCGGGAGTCCGGGCAGGTGGTTGTCAGATGCTTGAGAAGTTCGACGCGCAGCATCTCGTCGCCGCGCAGGAAGAGCCAGTACCCGGCCCCGCCCCCCAGGACGGCCAGCAGCGTTAAGAGTCCCGCTAACCCGCGGAAGATGCCGCGCATGGCGTTCCTTCCGGCTGGGAGAACTCGGCACGTCGATCGCGGCAGACAAACAGCAGGCCGGCGGCGCCCGCGAGGCAGAGCGGCAGCTCAGCCGGAAGTCGATAGCGGATCGACCCGACGAAGAGCATATGCACGGCGCAGAACAGCAGAATCGGTCCCCAGGTGATCGCGAGCGCTGGCCAGTCGTGACGAAGACGCCACGCTCCCAGGACGCCCAGCAGCAGGACCGGCAGCGACCAGCCGGCGACGACGAGCCAGACGGTCCACTCTTGAAACTGTCCGGCATTGGGGGCCACGTTCCAGTAGCGGACAGCTTTGAACCAGGCGAGCTCAAGGACGCGCGCCGGATGAGCTTTCGCCCAGCCCCAGGCGCGGCGGCGGTATTCCTGGTCCATGTCGTATTCGGACATGGAGGACAACAGATGGTCCTGTTCAAAGAACGTCATATCGCTGTCGCCGGTGGCCATCGGATTCCAGCCGTCGTAGAGGCTCGGCCCCATCCAGAGCGTCGTCGGGATGACGTGCCCGGTAACTCGCCAGTTCCGCACCGTCCAGGGAGCCAGGCACAGCGCGAGCGAAGCGACAATCACGCCGCCAAGCAACAATCGTTGCAGAACCCCGGATCGCGGCCCGCAGGCGAGGAGCAGGCCGGCGGCAATCGGACCGGCGACGAGCCAGGTGGGTCGCATGTACGTGGCGACGGCGATCAGCACGCCGGCCAGCGCTGCGGCCAGCCAGTGTCGGGCATCCATCGTGGAGCGTGCGTGCCGCAGGAGCCAGGCGATTGGAATCAGGCTGGCGGCGAGAGCGGTGCCAAAGACGGATTCACTGAGGATCATCACGCTGAAGACGACCTGGGTCGGCGAAATTGCCAGGAGCCCTGCCCCGATGAGGCCGATTCGGGCATTGCCCAGCACGACGCCCAGCCAATACGTCAGGCCGCAACCCGCCGCCCCCAGAACTGCCAGTCCACAGCGGACGCCAAGCAGATTGTCCTCGCCGCACAACGCACGAAGTCCGGCGAGCACGGCGGGAAACCCGGGCATCCGCATGACGCGGCGGGGGGGATCATAGAGCGAATACTCCTGGCCCTTGAGGAGCTTTTCGCTGAGGATCCAGTAGCCTTCGGCGTCGCCGGCGATCAGGCAGAGGCGACCGGGCTCGCTGGCGACTTTGTGCTGGACGGCGACCGCTGCCACCAGACGTGCTCCGAGCGCCACCGCCAAGAGCAGTCCGAACAGCCATCCCTGGCGTCGCAGCGTGAAACCCACGCGCAGTCTCCCCCTCCCGAAAGCAACGCGGGAGAATACGCCTGAAAGGCGGCTGGGGTCAAGGTGAGACTGGGGCTGCAAGCGTGAGCCTGGCGGTCATAAACCATTCACAGAATATCGGTTGCGCCGTGACAGACCGACCGCCAGAACGCAATCGCCGGCGATTCTGACGGCCTGTGAAACAGGTGGGAGAATCGCCGGCGATCAGGAGGATCGAAGTCGGAGAAGTCGGAGTCGTCTATTCGCCAGGTGGTCGTCCGCCCCGTGGCCCCGGCCCACGTTGTCCCTGCCCACGCGGACCGCCGGGGCCACTCCCTGGCCCGCCAAAGCCTGGGCCGCCGGGACCGCGCGGCGTCATTTCGCTGAGCATTCGTCGCTGCTCAGCAGAGAGAATCTTCTCCAGTCGGGCGTCGACGTCCGTCTGGAGCTCCTGCAGTTCTTCGCGCTGCTTGTCGCTCAATTCCAGGGCGTCATGAAGGAACGGGGGCAGGATCTGGCCGGGACGCGGCGGACCGGCGAAGCCGGGGCCACCGAAGCCCTGCGGACCGCTCCCCGGAGGACCGAATCCGCCTGGCCCGCCGGGCCCCCCTTGCCCGCCGCGACCGAATGTCTGAGCTTCCTTCTCGAACAGAGCGGAGACTTCTTCGCGGGTGACGTTGCCGTCCTTGTCGACATCGGCCCGGGCGAAGAGGTTCTGCAGCCGCGAGTCGGCGACTTCGTCCTTCGTCAGCTTGCCGTCCTTGTCGGCGTCGAGCTGAAAGAGTTTTTCGAGCGAGGCCTGGGCGACGTTTCCGCCGCGCTGCCCCGGACCACGATCGCCGGGGGGACCTCCACGTCCACCGGGCGGCGGCCCCGGTTGGGCGAAGACTGGGGAGACGGCAAGTGCCGTGAGGCAGGAGGCAAGCCAAAGTTTTCGCGGGGGCATGTTGGTCTCGATTCGTTGATGAAGGGCGTACGGGAAGTGCGTGGTGAGCCTCGAAGGCTTGACTCACCCTACTGAGCTGAATGCGGTCAAGGGGCCTTAGCGGCGGCGGGGAGCGCGGTCGTTGTCGTCGGGTGTCCGGCCGAGGACGATGTCATAGTTGCAGGCCAGTTCGCCGAGTTTCGAATCGGGGAGCGGTTTGAAATCGGCCAGGACGAGCTCGCGATCGATAACGTCGCGGAGTCCGGCGAAGACGCCGTCGCGGGCGTTTCCTGCGTGGCCGCGGATGAAGATCTGCGACGTGAGGAGATCGCGGTCCCCCTGCTTGACCTTGTAGTGAATGTGCGGCGAGGGGCGGCCGGGATAGGGGACCGGCTTGATGGTCCGGAAGCGGTATTCGCCGTTGGCGTTGGTCGTGAAGCGGCCGAAGCCCTGGAAGTGCTTGTCCTGCTGATCGGCCTTGGGCTTGCTGTCGGCGGTGTGCAGGTAAACGGCGTTGGCGTCGCACTGCCAGATCTCGATCGTGGCGTTTTTCACAGGGGAGCCGCTGGCGTTGAGGATCCGACCGGTGAGATGGGTGATCTCGCCGACGGCGGGGGTCGTCGAGTCGCTGATCTTGATTAGATCGTTGTCCTGATCGAGGGGGAGCTTATCCGGATAGAACGGGCCTTCGGTGAGGGCCGGCGACGGCAGCAGGAGCTGCTCGGCGAAGAGACCGCGGGTCGTAAAGAGGCTGGCGGTCAGCGTGCCGAGGAAGAGGCGGCGGCTGGGGTGGTGCATGGAGGTGCCTCGGGGGAAGTCTGGGGTTTGACGGGTGATGAGGATTGAACACCTGCGAGACAGTTTCGGGTCGCGGAGGCAGAATAGCCACTGCTCCAGTGGAGAAGACGCGATGAGTGGCCGTACGGAGCGCGGAATCTGAGAGACCGTGTCGATTGAGCGAGGTCGTGTCTGCAGCCCTCAGTGGACTGTATCGCCCGGACGCCCAAGGCGGCGTCTGGGCAGCTCTGGTCACGAAGCAGCGGGATCGAGGTGAATCGCTCACTGTTCGTTTGCGGCCGTCCGGTGCTGGTAATCGAGCTCCTTCAGCAGGCGAGGATCATCTGCAAAGCTCGACTTAACGTCGTCAATCAACCGATCGTCAAGCCCGATCATCCGGTATGCCGCAGCGATGCAAGTTGCGGCGCCGGAACTTATTCCGCACGATAATAGCCGTCCTAAATCGATCCTGTCGACAGGCTCCTCGATCACGGGGACGAGGCACACGAACTGAAAGACTTCCGATCCCCGCAATGGTGAGCCACGTGTTCGGAGTTCGTTCTCGATCCATAACCATGCTGCGCCGCGGGTGGACACGTCATAGAGGAGAGCAGACACTTCTGTGCAGGCACAGACGAGCCACGGCTCATCTCGATCGAACCAGTGCCGTCGAATGAATGCGAGCAATGCGATGACGGCCTCGAACCGGTCGTCCGAATCCTTCGATTCACGGAGTCTGGCGTAATACGGATCGACTTCCGCGTCAAACAGGTCGCGTGCGTCCGTCATTGGCGTCTGCTTCGTCTGGAATCTTGCTGGAGGCCGTGGTAGGGACCGGGGAGGTGCGTCAAGACGCCCCCTGCAAGCTCCGTTGCGCTTTGCGAATTCAATATCGTAGCCAGCCGACTTGCGCCTCGATATTGGTTTGCCAATCCAGCGACGCTCCGCGTGATGGGAGAGCCGGCGAACATTGAAGCGAATCTCACAGCAGCAGGGAGGGGGCTCATGGCGGCGAAAGCAGGGAAGAAGCCGGAACCTAAGGGCTGAACGCCAGGGTGAGTCCCTCTTGTGCCTGCGGCCCCCAGACGCCCAGAGCGGCGTCTGGGCCACCCTGAGAGAGAAATCTCTCGCCTCGGCGATTCTTTACGGGACGGTCTGACGCGATTTCCGCTGTTATCATCGGAGGCACAACGGGGTGCCTTTCGAGGAGGCAGACGGATGACGGCCACGTCGATGACGCAGCAGCTCTGGCTCAAGGCCCGCGCCGGGGAGGCGGGGGCTTATGACCAGTTGTTCGGGCTGCAGACCGACCGACTGCTGCTGTTTATCCGGGCCCGGCTGGGGCCGGCTTTGCGGGAGAAGCTCGATCCGGAGGATGTGCTGCAGGAGACGTATCTGGCGGCACATCGGGACTTTGCGAAGTTCGTGTATACGGACGACGGGGCCTTCCTGAAGTGGCTGTGCCGGATCGTCGAGCATCGGCTGGCGGACCTGCACGACTATCACAAGGCGGCGAAGCGGCAGGCGGTCGTGGTGCCGCGGTCGTCCCCCAGCGGTCCGGTGACGCAGCTCCACCGGGCCGAGCATCGCGAGCGGGTGGCCAGGGGGCTGGACCGGCTCAGCGACGAGCATCGGCAGGTGCTGCTGCTGCGGTATTTCGAGGGGCTCACTGCCGAGGAAGCGGGGCAGGTGATGCAGCGGAGCGCGGGGGCGATCCGCAAGCTGACGGTCCGGGCGCTGCTGGAACTGGAGCGTGTGCTATGACGCTGGAAGAACTGATCGAGGCCCAGCTCGACGGACAGTCGCCTGAGGTGCCGGAAGAACTCCGAGCCGAGTTCGAGCGGGCGATGGCTGCCCATCGGGCGCTGGGTGAAGTGGTTGATGAAACGCTGGTCGAGCCGTCCACAGGTGCCGAGGACCGCCTCCCCCCTGCTCTGCCGGCGGACTACGAAGTCGAGCGGGAACTGGGGCGCGGCGGGATGGGCGTCGTGTATCTGGTGCGGCAGAAGTCGCTGGGGCGGGACGTCGCTCTGAAGGTGCTGCGGCCGGGCGAGCAGGCGTTCGGTCCGTTGCTGAAGCGGTTTCAGGATGAAGCCCGGCACCTGGCGCGGTTGCGGCATCCGAACATCGTGTCGATCCACGAAGTGGGGGATGCGGAGGGCGAGCCCTACTTCACGATGGACTACATCGCCGGGGAATCGCTGGCGACGGTGCTGCAGCGCGGGGCGCTGTCGCCGACACAGGCGGTCGCGTCTCTGAAGGAAGTGACTTCGGCGATTCAGCATGCTCACAGCCAGGGGATCATTCATCGGGACCTGAAGCCGAGCAATGTGCTGATCGATGCGGACGGCCATGCCTATGTGACGGACTTCGGCCTGGCGCGGGATGTGACGCAAGCAGTCGGACACACGCAGACGGGAGCGATCCTTGGGACGCCGCAGTACATGGCGCCGGAGCAGGCGCTGGGGCAGTCGGACCGGATTGGGGAGGCGACGGACCTGCACGGGCTGGGAATGCTGCTGTACGAGATGCTGACGGGGCGGCCGCCGTACGGGAGCGATGCGGCCGCCCGGGTGGTGGTGCGGCTGCTGCATGAAGAACCCAAACCGCTCCGGCAGCTCGACAGCCGGATTCCGCGGGACCTGGAGACGATCTGCCTGAAGGCGCTGCAGAAGCGGCCCGAGGACCGGTATCCCACAGCGACGGCGCTGCAGGAGGACCTGCGGCGGTTCGAAGCGGGGGAGTCGATTCTGGCCCGTCGACAGCCGTTGTGGCGGAAGGCGGTTCGGACGTTGCGGCGACATGCGTGGCAGGTTGCGCTCGGGGCGGCGGTGATGGTGATCGGCGCGCTGCTGCTGGTCGTCATGCAGGATCGCAGCGTGCAACAACTGGTCCTGTGGGGCAATCTGGAGCTGCAGGAACAGCGGCCGCTGGAAGCGATTTCGTACTTTGAGCGGGCGTTGAAGGCAGCCGGCGAGACCGAGAGGCCGGAGGTCCTGTCGCGGCTGAGCCTCGCCATTCAGCTGCTGTCGGATGAGGCGCAGGCGATTCAACGGGCGGTGGAGCTGGTGGGGACCTATCCGGAGCTGTCGTTCGGTTCGCGGGATTACCTGGTCGCCCAGGCGCTGGCGACGCGCGAGCGGGCGCGGCAGCAGAGCGGCGGCGTCAAGGCGCATGAGGAACAGCGCATCAGTCTGGCGGAGCGGCGGCTGGAACAGTTTGTGGAGGGAAAGACGGGCACCGAGGAGCAGCGGCAGGACGCGCTGCGTCTGCTGAGTCTATTCCGGACTTCGCGGGAGGCGATCGGCCGGCCGGTCAATCCGCTCGACGGGTATGTCGCGACCTTGCCGACCGGATCGGTCGACGAGTTGACGGCCCTGGCGACGGATGGCTGGCAGTCGGCCTGGGTCCGGGCCAAAGCCGCGTATGTCCTTGCGAAGGAGTGCGATGCCGCAGGAAACGCCGAGGAGGCCCGACGCTGGGCGCGCACCGCGGTCGAACTTGCGGCGCGAATTTATCCCTACTACTCCGGGATCCGACCGCGAATCACAACGATCCGTCCGCAGCCTGACGCCAACGTCGACGCGCCGGAATGCGTGCTGGTTCGCGAGATGGCAGAGTTGCGAACGCGGCTGGACGGCGACTTTCCGTTGCCGCGGGGCGCCGTCCGCGTGCGGATCAACGGCGTTCCGATTCCGCCGGAGGTCGATTTCAAAGTGATGCTGGACCTGACTGCCACCGACCTCACGAGCGGCGAGCGGGGGCAGGTCGAGCGACTCAATCGGGCGCTCGCGCTCGAAGCCGACGGGACCGCGACGGTCGGCGTGCTGAATGGTCGGTATCGCGTGAGGCTGCTGGGGACATCCAACGTTGTCGACGCGACTCAGTTCGGCGATCTGACGCAGCGACTGCGGTCGGACTGGTCGGACTGGCCCTCTGAGATCGAGGTCAAAGGGGAAACGGTCGAGTTGCCGCCGCTCCGGATCTGGCTGGCGGACATCATGAAGCTGACCAGTCCGGCGTCGCTGGCGAGCGTCGACCTGCGGAGCGAGGTTTTCCGCTGGGAGCCCGTCGCGAATGCGATGCGCTACCGCCTGCACTGTTATCTGGTCGAGGAAACGCCGGCGCCGACGCAGCGCTGGCTGGCCTTTGCCCCGCAGACGACTGCCACGGCAGTCTGTCTGGGGGCGCTGCCACGCGAGGATCAGGCGAAGTTGCGGGCAGAGCTGTTGGCGGGTCGGACGCTGGGCTGGCGGGTGCAGGCCGAGGATGCGACCGGGCGGACGATTGGAGAGTCGCAGGAGCAGCGGCTGGTCACGATTACGCACGGACTCGACGAATGACGCCGCTCGACGGCGGCCGCTGAAGAGCGGAGGTCACCGGCCTTCGCCATCCCCTGAGAAGCAGGCACGGGCCTGCGGTCCGCGCGGATGGTCTGCGCAGACGATGTCGACGAACGTGAGACGAAGGAGAGGCATCATGCGACGAGTTTCTATTCTGGCCTGCGGCGTCGTGGCGTACGTCGCGTTTCTGGCGACGCTCAGTTATGCGATCGGTTTTGTGGGAGGGAGGTTTGTCCCGCGGAACATCGACAACGGGCCGGTGTCGAACAGTCCCTGGGACATCGGCCTGAACGTGGCGCTGCTCGGACTGTTTGCGGTGCAGCACACGATCATGGCCCGGCCGGCATTCAAGGCGTGGTGGACCCGGCTGATTCCTCGGGAAGTAGAACGGAGCACCTTCGTGCTGGCCGCCAGCGGATGCCTGTGGCTGACGTTCTGCTGCTGGCGGGCGCTGCCGATTGAAGTGTGGCGGATCGAGAACCGAGGGATCGCGGCCGCACTCGATCTGCTGTCGCTCGCGGGCTACGGGCTGGTGGTCTATGCGTCGTTCGTGATCGATCACTTCGAACTGTTCGGACTCAAGCAGGCCTGGTACGGGTTTCTGCAGCGGCCATTGCCGGAGAACGGGTTTGCGTCGAAGTCCGTCTATCGCTACGTGCGGCATCCGCTGATGACAGGTTTTCTGATCGCGTTCTGGGTCACGCCGACGATGTCGGTCGGGCACTTGTTGTTTGCCGCGGTGGTGACGGGCTACATTCTGCTCGGCACGCTGATCGAGGAGCGGGATCTAGTGCGGGCCCTGGGTGAGGATTACCGGCGATACTCCGAGAGCACGCCACGATTCTTTCCGCGAATGAGACCGATGCAGGGGATAACTCCGGCGACGATTCGGACTGTACCGCTCCCAGGAGATCGCAATGGGCGCATGTCGTCCGCCGCCGAGTCCTGGACGGGAGATGCGTAGGCAGTCTGCCAAGGTTGGGGTCACTGCGCCAATCGGGGCAAAGAGAGCGAGAAGCTTCATCAGTGAGAACACGGGGTCCGCAATGAGATTTCCGGAGTGCCATTCTGAAGAATCGGAGGAAATTTTCGCGGTCACCGGTTGTGCGCTTTCGAAGGCCAATGGAATTCGGGCATACTTTCGGTGTGCGGGCCCTGAGAACTGATGTCAGACCGATGACCGTTTCGACCAGAAGTCTGGTGGGCGGAGTTGTGGGAATCGGGATGTTTCCACGACATCGGCTGGCGCGGGGCCCTCAGCTCGTCCCTGAGCTTGAGGCGCCTGAATATGAAGTCTTCCCCCACCGACAGCCGACGTCGTCGATTGCTGGTCCGTTCGCTGAAGTCGTCCCCCCTGGACGACCCGTCGCCGTTCGATCTGGACGTTCCCGACGATCCGTTTTCGCTGACACTCCACGGCGAGTCCGGGGATGCGGACGGTCTGGGCGAGAATGACGCGGACACGGAAGAAATTCCCGTCAGTTCGTTGCCGGCCCTGTCGCGACTCGATGCGGTGCTGCTCGCGCTGCGTCCTGCGCTGTCGGATCCGGCCGAGACCCAGGTCTTGAAAATCCCGGCGAAGATTGACGTGCTGGTCAAAGATGCCGCCGTTCTGCGCTCGCGGATCCATCAGCTCGCCGAACTGCTCGAAACCTCGACCGAGTTTCCGGCGGAGTCCATCCAGGAAGCCTGGGATGACTGCCGCCGCCTGGCGGGCTTCGTGTACTGGGAGCTGGATCGCGGGCTGCCGCTGCCGGAGTCAACCACTTCGGGCTCGCGAGCGCGAAAGGCCCGCTGACGGGAGCAGTCAACACGCCTGTGCGTCCGACGTCGAACTTCCGGGCTATTGCACGGTTTCGAGACCGCGTTCGAACAGCGCCAGTTCGTTGCGGGTTTCCGGCGTTTCCCAGCCCCGTTCGAGAATCGTCGACAGGCACTTCCGTCCCCGTTCGAGCCAGGACCGCGCGGCAGCGGGTTCGGACTGCGCCATCCTCGAATAGAGCACGCCAAGACTTCTCAAACTCTGCGGAGTCTCGCCGAACCGCAGAACGAGTTCGTCGGCGACCTTCAGGCTCTGACGGTAGCGCGTCAGCGCCCAGGCCTTCTCGCCGCCCAGCCGCTCCATGTCGCCCAGCTTGATCAGCGACACGCAGACGTCGTGCAGACTCTCGGGAGTCGCTCCCCAGGCGTCGACGATCAACTGGCTCAGCTCCAGACCGCGACGGTAGCGGGCCATCGCCTGCTGACGATCGCCAGCCACCCGCTCGACGTCCGCAACTTTGAGCAGGGCGAACCTCAGTTCGCGAAAATTCTCCGCGGTTTCCCCTTCGGCCTTGAGCAGCTGTTCCGAAATCTCCAGGCTCTGGCGATACCGCGGCAGCGCGGCGTTGTGGTCTCCTCGCATCCGGTCGACGTCGCCCACCCGAATCAGGGCCGCGGCCTGGTCGCGGAGTCTCGTCGCCGTTTCGCCGTACTCGTTGAGAACGCGTTGGAAAATCTCCAGCGATTCGCAGTAGGAGGCCTGCGCTCCCGATTGATTGTCTTCCAGTAACTCCAGGTCGCCAACCTGCTGCAACGCGCGTCCGAGGAACTGGAGATGTTCTGCAGCGGGACCGTGAGACTCCAGCAGCTGTCGAAATACTTCCAGGCTCTGCCGGAACGAATTTGCGGCGGCGGCCCAGTCCTCCTGGGCCAGTTCGACATTCCCCGTATGGTCGAGCACCGCGCCCAGATTGAGCAGGTGCTCTGCGGATGCGCCGAACTTGCGAACGATTCGTTCGCGGATTCGGAGGGACTGCCGGAAGTGAACCAGCGCGGCAGCCGGATCGTCCGCAGCCTGTTCGAGCTGTCCCAGCCGCTCCTGAACGTCGCTGAGTTGCGACAGACTGTCATGAGACCTACCGAATTCCTGGACGGCTCGCGCGATCACCTCCAGGCTCCGGCGATGACCGGCGACGGCCGATCCGCTCTTGCCGGTCAGCAATTCCGCGTCGGCAATCCGTCCCAGCGCGAGACTCAGTTCGCGGAGAGACTCCGCCGACTCGCCGGAGTCAGCCACAATTCGTTCGCACAGTTCGAGCGAAGCCTGATAGCGTTCCAGCGCGAGTCGCGTCTCCCCTGCGGAGCCATCGAGATCGCCGGAGCGCCGCAGCGCAGTCGCCAGTTCACGCAGCGAGGCGGGACTGTGCGACTCGGTCTCGACGAGCTGCCGGCAGAGCTGCAGATGTTTATCGAGCCAGTCGCGGGCTGCATCGGGATGCTGCAGTTGGATGTCGGCGTCGCCGAGACGGACCAGCAGCGAACGAGCCTGACCGAGGTCTTCCGCAATGACTTCGGACATTTCGAGCCGATGTTCGTGAACGCTCCACGCCTGCTGAAAGCGTTCGCGAGCGAGCGAGAGATTTCCGGCTCGACGTTCGGCGTCGCCGATACCGGTCAGCGTGGCGATCAGTCCCCGCATGTGCTCGGGCGTCTCGCCCCCGACCTCGGTCAGATGAACCCAGGCCGGCAGGCAGCGCCGTAACGCAGTCAGAGCGGCCTGGGTCTCACCGACGTTCAGCTCCAGTTCGCCGAGAGTCTTGAGGCGCCTGGCCCATTCGATCGACGGCTGGTCGGCGTCGGAGTACCCGGCCGTCAGCCGGTCCTGCAATTCGACGCTCCGTCGGAAGTGCATCAGAGCGGCGAAGTGATTCCCTGCGCCCAGTTCCACCTGGCCGACTTTCGCCAGCAATTCGGGGAAGCCCGCAAGCCCGTCAGCGGCGGCGGCGGTCTCGGTCAACAGTCGCTCGCAGAGTTCGAGACTCCGGCGGTAGCGATTCCATGCCGACTCCCGATCGCCTTCGGCCAGCTCGCAGGCGCCGAGACTGACGAGCGATTCTCCGAGTTGCTGGATCGCATGCGCACGCTCATCGAGCTGCTCCAGCTCTTGCTCCTGGATCTGCAGCCGCTCAGCGAGCGGTGACGACGGTTCTGATGCAGACTCGACCGGTGCAGCGGTTCCGTCTGTGCGGACGTCGCCGGCGGCGATCACAGCCTGCAGCAACTGTTCGCGGACCTCGACCAGCCGGCGTGTGCTTGTAATCGCTGCGAGCCGGTCGCCGATGTCCTCTTCCAGTTCGATGATCGTGACGAGTAACGCTTCGATCGTTTGAAGTGCGGCTCGGGGCTCGCTCGAAGCGGGCCGCCGGCGCTCGTGGGTTTCGAGGCAACGTCGGAAATGTGGCAGAGCGGCCGCACGATTTCCGCGTGTCAGCTCCAGTTCGGCGACCTGCAGGCGTCTCGCAGCGAGGAGGTCGCCGGTCTCGACCTGGCCGCCGTCCAGCGTCATGATTCGTTCGAGCACGTCCAGCCCGCGACGCAGATGGTCCAGTGCCCTGTCCGAGTCGCCCGCCGCCAGTTCGAGATCGGCGACCCGCAGCAGCCACTGCGCCAACGACTGCAGTTCATCGAGCTGCTCGCCGGCGAATCGAATCAGCCGTTCGCGGAATTCAATGCTGCGACAGTAACTGGCGACCCCGCCGGGGATCTCATCCAGCTCGGTTTCCAGATCGCCGACCCGCACGGCAGTCTCCGCGGCGTCTCGCAAAGCGGCGGCCGTCGGCGGCTCCAGTTCCAGCAGACGTTCCAGAGCCAGTAACTTCCGGCGTTGTCGCTGCAGGGCGCCGCCCCGGTCGCCCAGGGCCAGTTCGAGGTCGCCCGTGCGGTCGAGATGACCGCAGAGTTCGCGCAGCGCCTCCGGGGACTCTCCTCCCTGCTCATGCCGCTGCTCCAGAATTTCCAGCAGACGACGATCGCAACCCAGAGCAGCGTCCCGGTTGCCGGCTTCGAGTTCGAGGCGACCCGTTTGGAGCAGAAGCCTTCCGTGGTCGGGCAGCTCTTCCGGACTCCAGCCAAAGTCTTCCAGCAGCTGGTCGTAGAAACCAAGACAGCGGCGATACTGCGCCAGCGCGGCTTCCACCGCCCCTTCGGCCGACTCCAGATCTCCCAGCCGCGACAGTTGCCCCGCAAGAATCCAGACTCCGGCGGCATCGTCTCGCAATTCGCGCAGCAGACGTTCCTGCGTCGCGGCCGCGGTTCGAAGATGTTCGAACGCCGCCCCCCGGTCGTCGGCGGCGAGCTGCAGTTCGGCGACCTGTGTCTCCAGGTCGCGACGGAACTCCAGCGATTCAACAGTCGCCGGAGAACTCTGCTGCAGTCGATCATCCACGTCCAGTGCACTCAGAAACGGCTCCAGGGCTCCGGCGCTGTCGCCGGCGGAGAGCTGCAGGCGCGCGAGCTTCAGCAGCAGCTCCGACCGTTCGCGCAACGTCTCCTCGTCGGCCCGATCCGTCGCCACGAGCGACTCGGCGATGGCCCGACCCTGACGATAATGATCAATCGCCGCAGCGGAGTCTCCATCCGAGTGTTCCAGATCGGCGATCCGGGCCAGCAACCGGGCTCGTCCTGCGAGCCGCAAACAGTCGGCGACTCCCGGAGTCGACGAGCGCTGCTCAACGTCCAGACTGCGGCGGAAGTACTGCAGCGCCGCAGTCGGCGCTCCTTCAGCCAGCTCCAGTTCTCCAACCGTCACCAGCCAGTCGCTGGCGTCGAACGCAAGTTGCCCGGCATCCTCAGAGTCGGGCGGGAGCGTTTCGTAGTCCGCAAACGCCTGCAGCAGGGCGGCTTTGGCGCCGGGCCGATCCTCGCCACGGAGCAGAATCTGCCCCAGATTGCAGGCCGCCCGCATCTGCCACCGCCTGTCGCCAGCGGCCAGTGTGCGAAGGCGATCGTAGGTCTGCCGGGCCTCATCCAGTTCCCCGCGACAACCGCAGAGCTGCCCCCACTGGTCGAGCGCCGCCAGGTCGTCCGGAGCTTCTGTAAGGACGACCTGCAGTTCTCGCTCGGCGGCAGACAGATCTCCGCGGGCCACCGCGAGGGCTGCCGCATCCTTCCTCCGTTCGCGCGCGAGCGACTGCAGCGCACGTTCCTCGCTGAGGAGCCGGGCGATCTCCGCGCGGACCTGCGCCAGCCGTTCTTCGCTTTGCTCGACGGGCTGATCGTGCCCCTTCGGTTCTGGTGTTGGACTTTCTTCTCGACTGACGGCGGTCTCGCCCGGAGAAACGTCCCCAATTCCCTTCGTGTCGGGTTCACCCGACTCCACAGCCACCTCGGACGGCCCGGCCACGATCTCTCGCAGGGTCGCCAGTGCGCTTTCAACACTTGTCGCGACCTGTGGCCAGCGCTCGCCGAGGCTCTCGCCAAACAGCTCCGGACAGCCGCTGCGCCAGAGGGACTCCGCCCACTCCAGAAACTGCTGCCGGCAGGCCGGATCGGGTTCGGACGAACTTCGGCGGACTGACTCCACGACGGTTGGAAACTGAATCAGCAATTGCAGAAAGACCGTCGCCCGCAGACGACTGAAGTCCGAACTCCGCGATTTCAGGGCCGCTAGAGCCGCCTGCGGAAACTGCCGCCTCAGCTTCTCGGCGACGACCGTCAGGCACTCGTCGCTGACCGCAACGCCGCAGTCTTCTCGCAGCGGCCGCAGCAGCGCCAGCCATTCGTGGCGATCCAGCGCCTGCAGGCCGGCCTGCGGCGCGTCAGTTGACCGCGACCCGAGAATCTGCGACCAGCTGACTTCGCTCACGGTCGTCCGCAGAAACCCTTCACTCCGTTCTGCAAGGCGGGTCGCCAGTTTCTGCAGCGGTTTCCGTTCGGCCGCCACCGGCGCCTGCTGGGATTGAGCGGCGGTTGCGGTCACGACTCTTTCGAGAGTGCGTGCGAGGAGAAGGATCAGGTCGCTGTCAGTTGCAGAGGCCTCAGCCAGCAGCCAGGTCTGCAAGGACTGATTCAAGCCAACGGCCAGGTCCCGCGACGATTCCCCATTCAGTATCTCGACAAGCGCCTCGACGGGCTCCGTTCGTGTCGCCGTCGAGACGACCGCCCCGACCACGACTTCACCCGCGGCCAGGAGCGCACGGGATGCGAGGACGGAAATGTCAACTTCCACAGACATCAAACAGCCCCGCAGTCGGCTACAGAATTTTTCGCAGGACCGGCGAACGGGTTCGCCATCCCGTCCAGTTGAGCAGGAGTCATTCCGCCCCCGGCGTCGCCACTATTGTGGACCGGTTCAGGACGAGCAGACAAACTGGTTTCTCCGTTTTTCCGCGGGAACTCGCGAACTTCCCCGCGATTGGTACTTGCGCGGATGACTGTAGGATCAGTCCCCGGCTACGACGACGAGTGCCGGCGTGCAATCGCGGGCCGGAGGCAGTTCGCATTGAGACTATTGCGACGAATCGACCGTGCGATGACCGCGAACAAGTCGCCGCGATGCGTCGAAACTCGTCAGCGGGGACTCTTCACGGACGCAGCGGACGCGGATCCGTCACTGCCCCCGCTTCACGCTGTCCTCGCCCCGGATGATCCACGTCTCCCAGTTCGTCGCGGGCTCGATCGGCGAGTCCCGTCAGCCGCGCCACGACGTCGGGATGCTCCGCCGCCACGTTCCTGGACTCGTCCAGATCCGCTCGAACGTCGAACAGCTCCAGAGGCGCAGCGCCGGTCTTGCGGGCCAGACTGGTGAACTTGGCTTCCAGCGGAAGATACAGCTTCCACGGCCCGGAACGAACGGCCTGCAATTGTTCAATCCGGTAGTAGAAGAAGCCCGTGGCGTCATACGGCGACTTCCAGCCCGCCTGGCCAAGCCACAGTCCGCTGACGTCGAAGCCATCAATCGGCTTCGCAGGTTGCTGGGCCCCGGACAGCGCCGCCAGCGTCGGCAACAGGTCGAGGGCCGACCAGACTTCGTCGCTTACGCGGCCGGCCGGCACATGTCCCGGCCAGCGCAGGAAGCAGGGCATCCGCATCGCTCCTTCCGAGGTGTCGTACCCGAACCCTCGAAAGGGCGCATTGCTTCCCTGCGGCGGATTGCGCTGCGGCGCCCCGTTGTCGCTGGTCCAGACGACGAGGGTCCGGTCGTCCAGCTTCAGGCGTTTGAGGGCCGCCAGAATTTCTCCCGTCGACCAGTCGAGTTCCTCGACCGAATCCCCGTAGTCGCCGTTCTTCGACTTTCCTTGGAAGGCCGAACTGGCGAAGGGATGGGCGGTCGACCCCGGCATCGTGTGGGGGAGATAGACGAAAAACGGCTCTTCGCGATGCCGTTCGATGAAGTCGACCGCCTCCGTCGTGCAGCGCTGAACCAGGGTGTCCCGGTCGACCGGCGCTTCGATCACTTTCTCGCCACGCATCAAAGGCAGCTCCGGCCATTCGTCCGGCTTCTTGTCGCGGGTCATGTCGTCGCTGTAGGGGATGCCGAAGAATTCGTCGAATCCCTGCCGCGTGGGGAGAAACTCCGGTTGATCGCCCAGATGCCATTTGCCGATGCAGGCGGTCGCGTAGCCCTCCCCTTTGAGGACTTCGGCGATCGTCGTTTCCGCGGGATGAAGCCCCTTCTTCGCGACGGGCTGCAGCACCGCACCGTTGCGGTCGCTGACGTGCATGTTGAGCCGTCGCGGGTAGCAGCCCGTCATGATCGACGCGCGGCTCGGCGTACAGACACCGCTCGCCACGTAGAAACTGGTGCAGCGGGTCCCCTCCGCCGCAAGGCGATCGACGTGCGGCGTCCGGTGGAACGTTGAGCCGGTGCAGCCGAGATCGCCGTGACCGAGATTGTCGCAGACGATCAGAACAACGTTCGGCGGCGGGGCGGCCTGAGTGAACGGGACCGGTAGCAGTCCGGACAGAGCAGCAAACAACACCGCGGATCGAATCGTCATCGGCAAGACCCTTCGTCAGGAATCATCGACATCCGGACGAAGGGACCGTACCGGATCGCTGGTAGACAGACAACAGGGCGGGTTCAGCTCAATCAGACGTCGCCGTCGAAATGCCCGCAGGACAAATCACGGCTGCGCCTTCGGGAACTGCCACTGCTCGTCAAAGTAGCCGGCCTGCAGAACCTTGTCTTCCCAGGCCTCGACGGGCTGTCGCGCGAAGTCAGTCTGCAGGACCGCCCAGTCGCCCCAGCGCGGAAACAGCAGATAGTTGAGTTTGGACAGTTCTGCTTCGCGGAATGTGTGCCCGCTGTTGAGGACCACGTAATGCCTGTCGGCGCCGGGCAACGGGTTCGGGGCAATCAGGGCGGGAAGATGGCTGGCCGACGAATACGCTCTGCCGGCCATTCGCAACGACTCCCGCGACCACTCCAGAGGGAGCTGCGGCAGAACCTTGGCGATCCACCGATTGCTGCCGGGATCGCCGAACAGGATCAGGTGCCGGCCCTCCACGTCGGCGGGTGTCACGTCGACGTCGTCTTTGACGGGAAGTTCGCCCCGGAAGTAGTGCCGCCATTCGTCGGCGAAACGGCGAAGACTGGCGTCGGCATAGCCCTGCGCGGCGGCATTCCAGGGCTGCCCCGTACCACGGACGCAGAGGAACGGCCCGGTAAAGGCATCGTCGATGGGCCCCTGCAGGCCGGGGCGTTTCCCGGACTCGGCGACCTTGTCGGCCTCATTCTCGATCTGCCACGTGCCATCGCGACGCGTCAGGACGATCCGCTCGGCGGCGGGAGTCGCATTGTGCGGTAACGAATTGTCTGCGGTTCCGACGCGGAGACTCGCAGGAGACTCCGGCAGTTCCGCCAACGCGACTGCGAAACGGGAGATATTCTGCGGCTCGTCAATTTCGAGCACAGCACCTTTCAATCGCGCTGAGATCTCCGACCGGGCGTAATGCCGATCCAACTGCAGCACTTCAACCCAGTGACAGCGGTTGTATTTGAGCGTCCACGTGACGAAGCGCAGCTCGCGCGGCTGTCGCCGGCCGACAGCGACGAACTCGCCGATGCGCCGCAACTGCTCGGCGTGCGTTTTCGGGTCAATCACGTGACCGGTACCGGGCGAAATCAGGTTCGTCAGCGTTAGACCTTCGCGCTGCATGGCGTCGCCCATCAGGACGTGGGCCGGAAAGAAGATGTCCTTCTCCCCCATGCAGGCGACGACCGGAACCACTCCCGCGTTGGCCGCGTAGTCGATCGAATCGAGCATATGCAGGCCGAGCTCCTGATGCCCTGGCAGTTCGCCGACGCGCACGAAACCGGGCAGCGGCGTTTCCGAAAACCGGTGCGTATCGACGTAACCGCAGTACGGCCCCAGCGCCACAAATCGATCGGGGTGCTTCAGACCGAGATGCCACGTCCCCGAGGCGCCCATCGACATTCCCCGCAATACGATCCGGTCGCGGTCGATGTTGTACCGGCGGCAGACGTCCTCGATGGCCTCGAACACATCGGTCTCGCCCGACCAGCGATAGCAGTTCTCGACGCGCCCCAGCGGATGAAGCTCGATGTACGGGTGGTCGGGCGGGGTCGGGTTCTCATCGTCCCCCTCGTCGAATCGCCCCAAGTACCGCAACTCGCTGATTCCCACTGGCCGCGAGCTGCCGTGCAGCACGACATCCAGGCGGATCGGCGTCGCAGGATCGTAGCCCGAGGGAATAATCACGCCATACGGCTGCACGGAGCCGTCGACGCTGGAGAGATAACCCAGCGCGACTCTTCCCCGACGGTTGGACCAAGGCGCAGTCTCCCGTTTCAGGGCGGCCCATCGTTCTTTCCCGCGCCGGACCGCCTTCTCCAGAAGCGCAACGTCGGCCGGCGTGAATTCGCGATCGTAGCGCAGCGCCCAGGCCAGCCCCTTCGCGAAGATGGCGGCATCGGCCCACGCGTGTGATCGGGGAGCTGGTTGTTCGTCGAGCTCCGCCTGCAGTTCCTGCTCGCTGCGCTCGAAGGATTGACGCTGCGATTCCGCCAAGGGCCGGGCGGATTGTGCCCGACAAAGCGTCGGCGAAATGCCGGCGGCCACGACGACCATCCCCAACAGCAGCTCTCGGATCACGTTCGCTCCCCATCTGCGGCAGGCGGGGACTTCGCAGCTCCTGCCGCCCCGCTGACGGGCGGGATTCTATCAGAACTCCGGGAGCTCCGCCCGGACGGCCGGCGAGGCTCGGCCGGCACACAGGGAAAAGGAAATGTGACCGCCGATCGCGTTGCACCTCGCGGACGACCGGATGCCGCCGGCCGTTCACATTCGCCGTGGATCTCGGGACGGCTTCGCCAAGTTCGTCGGCGGCCCCCCTTTTCCGTTGCCAGAGACCAGGCCGGAAAAGAAGCAACCGCGCGAGGCCCTGACGGGACTCGACGCGGTTGCCTGTTCGAAGCGGATTTCTGCGAACGAGAGAACGTTAGAAATTCACCCGCAGACCGAACTCGATGTTGTGCATGTTGGCGCCGTTCGGCTTGAACGTCGGAGCGTCGGCCGAAGCGAACGGGATCGAAGCGAACGTCAGCGTCGAACCGTGGAAGTAGCGGTAACCGGCATAGAACTCCGTCCGCTCGGTGATCGGCCGCGACACACCGGCCCGGAACTGGTACGCGAACGGCATGTTGCTGGTCGTGTTCACGGGCTGGCCGGTGAAGCCGACGTCGTTGAAGAACTGGGGGTAGAGGCTGTTGATTTGCGACTGATAAATCCCGATGCCCGCCCCGACGTAGGGCTTCAGCTTCCAGTCGCTGATCTGAATGTCGCGGTAAGCGTTGAACATGAGCGCCCGCAGATTGACGTTGCCCGTCGTTCCGGAAGCGAGTCCGACCGCTCCGGCCTCTTTGCACGTGTTATTCATGAAGGAGGTTTCCGCTTCGAGCCGGAACATCCCGAGCCGGAAACCCAGCGCGGCGTTGGCGGCGAAGCCCTCGTTGAGAACGATGAACGTTCGAATGTCGCTTTGCTCCTGGACGCGGCCGCGATGAGCCAGTCCGCCGCTGATCGAGACGTACCAGGTTTCCGGCTTGCGGCACGAATCGCAGAAACATTCATCGGGAGTGCTGACGGCTCGAAACTTGGCCGTATTGGCGTCGCTGAGCGTCGCGGTGCGGACCAGGGACTGCGTCTCGGATTCCTCCGAAGCGGCAGTCTTCAGAATTCTGGGAAGGCCTTCCGACGCGTCGTCTGCGGACGCAGAAAAGAGGCCGTCAAAGGTCTGTGCGGAAGCGTCGGGAAGAGCAGCTCCCAGAGCACAAAGAAACGCCGTCGCACAAAACGCAGCCCGTCGAATCATGAGACGATCCTTCGTCGTTGGCTCGCAGAGGCGGGGCGGCCGCCATGTGCGAGCGGAGGGAGTTGGAACTTCCGGCCTGCGCCCACGACGGCGCTGCGCCGGGGAGTCCCCTGTCGCCGGCTCCCAGCCGGCGATCTAAGTTCGATGGAATCCCGATCATCGATGGCCCAGTCGCGGACGGACATGGACATTCGACTGGGCTGACTATCGACATCCACACGGGCGAAAACGCACGGAAGGCATATCTGATTCGACGGGATTTTGCGGGATGACCGGCGCGATCGCGACAATCCGCGAGACTCGAATAATCGTCAGACTCGACGGGGTCGGCAAGCTTTCTCAGGAGGGCCGCGTCACTCGCCGCCGGGCCCTGCAGAAGGCGATCCGGCATCCGTGACGGGGAGACACGAATCTCCGCAAGTCATTTTGCAGAATGATATTAAAGCATCGACGGCGTTTCACGGACGGCTGAGTGACCCGCCGGTCAGCGAGCCGTTGAGCGGCTCGAAGTCCGCGGGGCGCCGCAGGACGCCTTCGCCGTCGTCGATGAATCTCAACCCGCGCATCGTTTCGGGGAGGGCCTTCATCACCTGCAGAATGCCGAAGACGAAGACTCCGTGGTGCGCGCCCAGATACTGCGTACAGGTCCAGTCGGTCAGTCCTTCCAGCATTTCCGACAGACCGCTGCAGAACAGGATCACTCCGGCGATCAAGTTGAGGATCGGTTTGGTAGCGAAATGGTGCGCGAAGAAGAACGCGCGGATCAGAGAGCGTCTCATGTAGAATCCTGCCCTGACGAGACCCCGAAAGCAGGCTCTCCCCCCGGAAATCCGGAGGGAGAGCTGCTGATCAAAATCACTACCGTGTCAGATCATGCCGTGGCCAGGTCGGCCAGGATGATCTCGTCCACGAAACCGCTTTCGGTCATTTCATCTTTCACGGCGTCGCAGGCGCCGGCGACTGTGATGTCGAACGTCGCCCCGAGCTTCTGCTTGGTGAAGGCCAGCACGCGCATGCCTTCTTCCGAAATCGATTCCAGGTCGGCCGCTTCGAACACGATCGACCGGGCGCCCTGCTTGACGGCGCTGGAGACCGTTTCGCGGAGAATCGGCAGCGATTCGGCCGTCAGCTTGCCGCCCAGCGAGATGGTTGCCACGCCCTTGTCGACGCCGAGGAGGTCGGCCGTGAACGTGACGGCCTGCGGGACCAGCCGGACGCGGACTTTGAGCTTTCCGCCGGTCTGCGGCAGCTTGACCGTCAGGTTGGCGGCGTCGAAGTCGCGGTGTTCCTGACCGTTGATCCAGACCTGGCCGATGTGGACCGACCCTGCCGGCAGAAGATCGGGCGAGACCCGCAGGGTATCGTTCGGCAGCGCCCCGGCGGTCGGGCAGAAGTGGAAGTCCATCGGCTTCTTGGTGACGAGCAGATTCGTATACACGGCCGCCAGATACGCCAGCTCGAACGAGTGGTAGCCGGACATCGAGTGCGAGCCCTTGCCGCGTTCCGTGCCCTGGGCGTACGGCAGTCCGTTCGCCAGGACGTTGAAGTACACGCCGCCCGACTGGGTGTCGAGGAACCAGGCGTTGTAGAACGAAGCGGATTCGCGGGCGAGCCGGTCGTAGTCGGGCCGCTTCAGGACGCCGGCGAGGATGAAGTAGGCAAGGATCGCCTGCTCCTGCTGCCACCAGGCCTTGCGGTCGTGCCAGACAAAGCGATGGAAGTTCTGTCCCGGCTCGCGGACGCGTTCGACCACGTCGTACCAGCCGCCACGCTGCAGGTCATAGCCGGCAGTCGGCATCACGTCGGCGATTTTCGTCGCCAGGTCGGTGTAGGACTTCTTCGCGGTGAGCGAATTCATCCGCATCAGGTTCCAGGCGATCTTCAGGTTGTGCCCGACGACGGCCCGATTCTGCTGCCAGCCCCACGCCTGGTCCTTGGACCAGTCGTCGTGGAACCGCTCCTGCACGAACGGGCTTTCGTCGTAGTCCGGGAAGTGGGCGGCGATGGTGTCGAACGTCTCTTCGAGGAAGTCGGCGTACTCTTTCTCGCCGGTCGCCAGGTAAAGATTGATCAGGTAAGCGGGGGCGTGATCGCCGACCGAGTTCCAGTTTTTCTTCGACTTGTTGGCGCCGAGCGTTTCCGAGTGCGGGCTGAGGGTGATCGGATCGATGTGGGAGTAGAAGCCCCCCTTCTCCGAATGGTCGCGGTAGTAGTCGCGGAACGACTTGATCGTCTCTTTCGCGTCGGCCAGGATCCGCGGATCGCCGGTGATGCGGTAAGTCTGTGTCGGACCGGCCAGGGCGTAGATCTGCTCGTAGCAGGGCAGCGCGTCGTAGTCGTCGCCAAATTCCGAGGCGAAGACCTTCTGCATCGTGCCGTCCGGCTTGATGTCGACGGCGTGATACCAGCAGGCCGTGCCGGTCTGCTTGTGCTCGAAGCGGAAGTGCGTCCGAAGGTACTCCGTCCCCTTCTCGGCGGCTTCGAGGAACCGGTCGTCGCCGGTCATCAGGTACGCCGAAGCGAACCCGTACACCAGCCGCGAGATCGTATCGGTTTCCTGACGGCTCGAACCGAGCTTTTCGCCTTCGAGCTCGAGGTTCGTGCGATAGTTTGCGTAGTCGATCGGTCCGCCGCCGAACTGGGCCTTGAGGTAGAAGTCGCCGAGCTGCTTGACCTGGTTGAGCCACCAGTCCTGCTCTTCGAACCGGAACTCGTCCGGCTTGTCCCCCGTGAAGACGATGTGTTTCGCTTCGAACCGGTTCTCTTCCTCGGGATAGAACACCCCGTAAACGAACACGTAGCGGCCTTCGATCATCAGTTCCGCGATCCGCCCGGTGGCGTCGTGGAAGTCTTCGCCGAGGTTCCGTACGACTTCGGCAAACACCGTCGGCGTCAGCATGACTTCGAAGTCGCGCCCGTCGGTCGTCTTGACCACGAAGGTCTTCGACGCGGCATCGTAGAGCTGGACGTAGCCGGCAATCAGATCGGAGACGGTAAACGAGAGACTGTTCATTGAGCGATTCCTGGAACTGGGACTGAAAAAGAGAGGAGTCAGGGACACATCCGGGCAGCTCCTTCGGGAGCCCCGGCAGTTACTCGAGTCGGGTCAGCGATTGAATGCAGAGACATGGCCCGCGCACATGCGCGTTTTCGGCCTTTTGCTCATCGGGAAATCAGCACAACAGCGCTCCGGCCGTTGACGATGTATTCGTTGCCGGCGA
The DNA here is from genome assembly GCA_942493135.1 of uncultured Planctomycetaceae bacterium. GTDB lineage: Bacteria > Planctomycetota > Planctomycetia > Planctomycetales > Planctomycetaceae > Planctellipticum. The sequence goes on from OW818684.1 coordinate 365,555, forward strand.
TCAGGACTTCGCTCCCTTCGTCGGCGATGTCCAGCGGCGACGGCAGGGAGGTGTCGGCGGACCGGAACCACTGGCGGTCGCCGACCGCCGGCAATTCGAACCGCAGAGTTTCCCAGTGCATGTTCAACATCACGTGCACGTCGGCCTCGCCCTCGAAGCCCCCCAGCGTGAACGCCAGCGACCGGCTCTGCGGGTCGTCCCATCCGGGAGCATTCAACAGGCATCCGTGCCAGGCGACGTCGGGCAGACCGCGCTCGTTGATTTCGCCGGTGAAGAACCGCGTCCGGTGAATCGCCGGATGCCGCTTCCGGAAGGCGATGATCTTCTGCCAGAACCGCAGCAGCGGCGCGTTCTTGTCCGGCAGCGTCCAGTCGAACCAGTTGAGCGAGTTGTCCTGGCAGTAGGCGTTGTTGTTGCCGTTCTGCGTGCGGCGGACTTCGTCCCCCGCCACGAACATCGGCACCCCCTGCGACAACATCAGCAGCGCCGCGAAGTTCTTGATCTGCTGGACCCGCAGCGCCTCGATCGCGGGGTCCTCGGTCGCCCCTTCGACGCCGCAGTTCCAGCTCATGTTGTCGTCGTTGCCGTCGCGGTTGCCTTCGCCGTTGGCATCGTTGTGCTTGCCGTCGTAGGAGACGAGGTCGTTGAGGGTGAAGCCGTCGTGGCAGTTGATGAAGTTGACGCTGTTGATCGGCAGATGCCGCCGCGCCTCGTACAGGTCGGCGCTGCCGGTGATGCGGCAGGCGACGTCGCCGATCATCCCGGTGTCCCCTTTGACGAACCGACGCAGGCTGTCGCGGTAACGGCCGTTCCACTCCGCCCAGCGGTAGCCGGGGAAGTAGCCGATCTGGTAAAGCCCTGCGGCGTCCCAGGCCTCGGCGAAAACCTTGGTGTCGGCCAGCGTCTCCGAGAGCTCGATGTGCCAGATGACGGGCGGATACTCCATCGGCGCGCCGTTCTTGCCGCGCGTCAGCACGCTGGCTTCGTCGAAGCGGAAGCCGTCGACGTGCATCTCCTTGACCCAATACTCCAGGCACTCGACGATCAGTTTTTCCGTGACGGGATGATTGCAGTTGAAGGTGTTGCCGCAGCCGGTGTAGTCGTAGAAGAACTCTTCCTGGCCGGGGGCGAGATAGTAGTAGTTCTTGTTGTCGAGACCCTTGAACGAGAAGGTCGGCCCCTGGTGGTTGCCTTCGTCGGTGTGGTTGAAGACGACGTCGAGGATGACGCTGATGCCGGCCTTGTGGAGGGCCTTGACCATGTCGCGAAATTCGGCGACGTGGCTCCCCAGATCCGGATTCGTGCAATAGCTCGAATGCGGAGCGAAGAAGGCCATCGTGCTGTAGCCCCAGTAGTTCTTCAGGGGCTGGCCGTCGACCCAGCGGAGCACTTCGCCGTCGTCGAACTCGAAGACCGGCAGCAGTTCGATCGCCGTAATGCCGAGCTGCTGGAGATACGGAATCTTCTCGATGAGTCCCTTGAACGTACCGGGATTCTCCACGCCCGAGGTCGGCGACTTCGTGAATCCGCCCAGGTGCGTCTCATAGATGATGAGTTCGCTCATCGGCGCGTTGAGCGGCTGGTCGCCTTCCCAGTCGTAGCCGGCGGTGTCGATGATGACGCTGCGGATCGACGTCGCCAGGTTGCTCCCCGGACGGCAGGCGTCGCCGCGGTTCCACAACGTCCGGTTGTTCCCTTTGGCATACGGATCGATCAGCACCTTCTCGGGATCGAACCGGTGCCCGTTGTGCGGATCGTGAGGACCGTCGACACGGTAGGCATAGTGCATGCCGGGTTTCACGCCGTGCACGAAGATGTGCCAGAGATGAAAGCTCTTGTGATGCACGGGATGTAGCTTGACGATTTCGATCGGCTCGATGTCGTCGTGCTGTTCAAACAGGAGCAGTTCGACACTTGTCGCATACTCGCTGAAGAGCGAGAAGTTGACGCCCCCCCGTTCGACCGTCGCTCCGAGCGGATGGGTCCGACCGGGTTCGACCCGAAATGGTGACGAAGTCGCGGAGTTCTTCAGTTCCAGGACTGGCGTCGGCACGGTGAGAGTGGTCATTTCGGTCCTTTGGACGGCAGAGGCCCGTTCGCGACGGCTATCGATCGCGGGGCCGGGAAGGCTCGTGTTCGAGGCTGTGAGGCAGTTCGTTTCACAATCGCTTCGACGGTCGGAGGCGGCGCGGGGAGCGTTCCTCGCGTTCCAAGTTCAGCGGGCGGCCGCCAGGAGCCGTTCGGCTTTGACGGCGGGGGAGGCATCGCCGAGGATTTCGATGATCTTCTTCGCGAACAGATGGCAGTGCTTGCCGGTCCGTCCCGTCACCAGATCGCCGTCCACGACGACGTCTTCGTCGACGTAGCGGGCGCCGTAGGCGATGGCGTCGCCGTGGAGGTTGTTGTGGCAGACGAGGTTTCGCCCGCGGATAACTTCCGTGATGGGAGCACAGAGCCACAGGCCGTGGCAGATGATTCCCTTCAGGATGTTCTCATTCGCAAAGGCCCGCTGCAGGAAGGTGCAGGCCGGCGGCAGTTCATCGACGCTCTCCGTGTAGCGGAGCCGGTCCGACACCATGCCTGAGGGGACGATGATCGCGTCGAACTGGGCCAGGTCCTCGTCGCTCATGTTCTCGAACGATTCGTGGCAGCGGAACGGGGCCTTGAGCTCGTGCCCTTCGAAGGTGATTTCCGAGTTCCCCCACATCCGGCTCAGGAACCGGACGGTGGCCCCTTCTTCCGCGAACCGGAAGTCGTAGTAGAAGATCTCGTTCTCGTAGAAATCGCTTTCGATCAGAATTCCGATGGTCTTGCCCGAGAGACGCATACGGTGTCCCTTGTAGTCGGAGGTAAGTTGCGCGACTGAATTCGAAATCGGTGAGTTTTTTGAGTCGAGTTTCCGATCGCTGGGAGCAGCCCGGCCGTGAGACGGGGTCAGAGCAAGCGTCACTGTCCGCAGCGGAGATTCACCAGTTCGGGGTGAATGTCCCCTTCGATGATGACGTCGAGCAGAAAAGGCCCTTGGTGGTCGAGCATCTGGCGGATGGCGGGCTCGATCTCTTCTGGCCGCTCGATGCGAGCCCCGGCGACTCCCATCGATTTCGCCATGCCGACGAAGTCGATCTGGGGCTTCGACAGGTCGAAGCTCAGCGGGAACGGGTGAGCCGCGACGCTCTGTTCCTGCCAGTAAGCCGAGATATTGAGCTGCAGCAGGCGGTAGGACCGGTTGTTGCAGACGATGAATTTGGCGTCGACGTTGTGGCGGGCCGCCGACCAGAGGGCCTGGATCGTGTACATGGCGCCGCCGTCGCCGGTGACGCCGATGACCGTCTTGCCGGGCATCGCCAGTTTGGCTCCGATGGCGCCGGGGATGCCGACGCCGAGCGAACCGCCGCGGGTCTGGAAGAAGTGGCCCGGGGTCGTCGGAACGCAGTAACGGGTGAGTGCGGGGGAGTTCGTCAGAGCTTCGTCGAAGATGACCGCGTCGGAGGGAAGCTGACGGCCGAGCTCTTCGGCGAACTGCGAAAAGTGGAGCGGTGACGAGTTCCGAACGGCGGCGTCCTGCGCCAGCTCCCGCTCTCGCACAGCGGCCTTGGCGGCGGCCAGTTCGGCGGTTCTGCTGCGGGCGGCGCGAACGTCGTCCGCGCTCATTCGCTCCACGAGAAGCGTGGCCAGTCGGCTCAGCGTCAGCTTCGGATCCGCCACGACGCCAAGGTCGACCGGATGATTCTTGGCGATCTCGTAGGCGTTCAGATCGACGTGGATCACCTTCGCGCCGGGGGCAAAGATGTCTTCGACCGACGGGAAGACCTCGGGAACCATATAGGTGCCGACGACGAGGTTGCAGTCCCCTTTCGTCGTAATCGGATAGCTGTGTTCCTTGAACATGTGCCCGGTGGCCCCTTGGAAGAGGGGGTGGGAGTTGTCCATATTCAGCTCGCCGCCGTCCACGCTCCAGACTTCCGCTCCGAGCAACTCGGCGACGCAGGTCAGTTCGGTCTGGGCCTGGGAGAAGGCGACGCCGTCACCGATGAAAATCATCGGTTTCCGGGAGGCGACGAGCATGTCGGCCGCTTCGCTCAGCAGTTCCTCTTCGGGAATGACCCGTGTCGAGGGGAGGGACGTCGGACGGACCGGCTCGACGACGAGCGCATCCAGGACGTCCTGCGGCAGGCAGACATAGACCGGGCCCATCGGGGGGGTAGCAGCGATCTTGATGGCCCGGCGGAGGACGCGGAGAGTGGAGGCGGGATCGGTGACCATCGTCGACCACTTCGTGACGGGCCGGGCCATCGAGACCAGATCGGCCGCCATCTGGGCGTCCATGGACTGGTACTTGATTCCGGCGTCTCCGCCGATCACCACGAGGGGTGAGTGGCCGCGATTGGCCTGGTACAGGGCGCCGATCGAGTTGCCGAGTCCGGGCGAGCTGTGAATCTGGACGACGGTCGGCTTCTGAGTGGCGCGGGCATAGCCGTCGGCCATCAGAACTGCGACCGATTCCTGCAGTGTGAGAATGTATCCAAGGCTGGGATAGTCGTGGAGGGCGTCGAGGAAGCCCTGTTCGACCGTTCCCGGGTTGCCGAAGATGTGGCAGAGGCCGTCGGCTTCGAGTTGTTCGAGAATGCCGAACCGGCCCGTTCTGGGTGTCGCGGCGCTGCAGGCCGGGGCGGTGACCGCCGGTGCGGTGGAGGAATCGGTCGACGGTTCTGCGAGCGTCGCGGTCAGCATGAGAGATCCTTGGGCGCGTACGTTGAACTCAGAATCGTGCGGAAGGCGCTGAGAACCGGGATGACAACCAGGTGACGGGAAGGCGGTTCGTCCTGCTCGACGACTGCCGCGACGCGAGTCATTTCCCGTCGAAAGAACCAGTTCTCAGTCAGTTGTCCGCCCAACCGGTGCGCAAGAGCGGCCGCACAGGGATGAGGGAATCGAAGCCGGGCGAGCGAATCGGCGGGAGGGAGATCCGTTGAGAGTCCCCCTCCCGCGATTCCGTGTCCTTACCAGCCGTATCGCTTCAGTCCATTTTCCAGGACGTCGACGAGCACCTTGCCGCATTCGCACGACGAGGCGGTCGAGCGGCTGGTGATGAACGGATAGTCGACGATGACCGACGTCTTGTGGCCGACGTTGCCGATGAACTGGCCTTCGGGGCCGACGGCGTCGCGGAGGATGTGTTCCAGGGGATAGAACGGGGCGCCGAAGTTGACCCAGCCGTTGCCAAAGCCGGTGTTCGTCCCGTCGACGGCGTGCGGGCCTTCGAAGCCGGTCCCATCCAGGTAATCGTAATCGAGCGGGTGGCCGGTGACGCGGCGTCCCGTCAGCAGACTGCGTTTTTCGCGAACGTCGCGGGCAAAGGCCAGGCAGGAGACGCCGTAGCATTCGGCGGCGATCGGCTTATCGAGCTTCACGAAGCCCAGGATCAGCTCGTGCAGGCGGGAGTTGTTGGCCAGATCGACCAGGGCACCGCTGCCGCCGACGATCACGAGGGCGTCGTACTTCGTCAGCTCGCTGACGACGAGGCTGTCGACCTTCTCGTGGAAGGCTTCCATATCGCGGAGATAGGTGGCCGAGCTGGGGTACGCCCGCTGCGGGAACCAGGAAGCCAGGCTCTTCGGCGAGTCCATCCGGCCGGAGGCGACGATGGCGCGGACCTTTTCGGCCATTTCCTTCGACGTGACGGGACGGCCGAGGGGAGGATCGACGTAAGTCGGGTCCATGCTGACCTGCAGGGCGGTCGGCTTCTTACCGGTCGGGGTGCAGAATTCGACCTTATAACCGGCCTTGTCACAGGCTTCCAGAGGGCCGATCAGCTCCTCACCCCAGTAACCCCACTCCGAAACGACGAACAGCACAGTCTTCATGAAAAGGCCTCTTACAGACTCCAGGGAATGGCGGTCGTCCGATGCGGAACGCGCCCGGTCGTACTCAGGCTTCCGATTGCAGCGGTCGTGGCGTTTGCGGCCGTTGCAGCGAGGATGCCGTCCCGTCTTGTTTTTGCGACGAGCGGGACGCGACGGAAACCTACGTTACGTTCCGGGAATGAAATGCCGTCCATGTGTGATTTTCGCATCGGACAGCGACTCTACGTACGACCGTGCCGGTGAGTCGGATCCTGCGAATGAGACGGATGGTGCGGATTGAGGAGGAGGCCGAGACAGGCGTCGCGGCACTACCCTCCGTCCACTGCGACGGGATTCCCCCGATTCCCGGCCGAAAGGCGTCAGAACGGCGACGATCTCAGCGGCCTGCGGCGCGACGTTCCGAGACGCCGCCAGGAGTCATCGCTCGGTGAAGCCCCAGATTTTCATGAGTTTTCGGCAGTTCGCTCGTCGGATCGAAAACGTGTTCTATGTTTACGAGACTCGCCGTTCACTTCCACGAGGTCATTTGATGTTGACGACAACCGATTCCCTGACTGTGGCCGAAGTCAAGCAGCTTGCGGCCGACTGGTACCAGAAGCTCGACGTTCACGCACCGCTGATCGAGCTGCTGCCGATGCTGGCAGAAGACGATCTGGAGATGGTCTTCCCGGAAGCCACGCTCCGCGGGCAGGCCGAGTTCGAGGGCTGGTACGAAGGAGTCATCCGCATTTTCTTCGACGAAGTCCACAGTCTGAAGACCGTCGATGTCACGCTGACCGACGACGGCGCGGACGTCGGCGTCGTCGTCCACTGGGAGGCCAGCGTCTGGAAGGCTCCGGCCCGGAACAGCCAGCGCATCAAGCTCGACGCCTATCAGACCTGGCAGGTGAAGCGTTCTCCGATCAACGGCAAAGCCGTCATCGCCCGCTACACCGTCGACCGTCTCGACTACGCCTCGGACAGCGCCAAGCTGTAACGCGAGCCTTCGACAGAAAACGACGTTCACGCGTCTCCGATGACAAACGCATTCGTCTCATCGCCACCGATTCGCTCCGGTCCGCCGTGTGACTGGAGCCGCCCCGGACTCACCACCGTACAAGGTTTTCTCGATGCCCGCGACTCTTGCTGCGACCGCGAACGTTCCCGACACGAAGCTCGGACGGCTCTACGAAGAACACATCCGACTGATTCTCGCGAAGGACATCGAAAGCATTCTCGACCAGTACACGGATGACGCCGTGCTGATCAGCAGCTTCGAGAAGAAGCCCCGCTACTTCCGCGGCCGGGAAGAGCTGCGCGAGCACTTCCAGGGCATTCTGGGCATCGAGGGGCTGCAGTCGAACGTCGCCTTCTGGGGCGAGACGCAGGACCCGGAGACGCTGATGGTCGTCGAAGCGATCACGATGCAGATGGCCGACGGCGAAGCCAAAATGCGGTTTGCCGACAGCTGGGTGCTCCGCGACGGCCGGATCGCCATTCACTTCGCCGGCATGACACAGTACCCCGACGGCTCTGTGGCCTGATTCCCCTCCTGCGGGAGACGTCCTCACCGCAGGGCATTCATGGTCTTCGTACAAACTTTCTTCGTGCCGGTCACAGTGTGATTCAGCGCGGCTTTCCCAGGAACTTCCATGAAGTACAAACTTCTCGGCCGCAGCGGCCTGCGCGTCTCCGAGCTCTGTCTCGGCTGCGCCACATTCGGCACCAACTGGGGAACGATCGGTTCCGATAAACGGGAAAGCGGCCGGATCTTCGACGCCTTCGTCGAAGGGGGCGGCAACTTCATCGACACGTCGAATCGTTACCAGGAAAGCCAGTCCGAGGAGTTTCTCGGGACGTTCATCCAGGCCGACCGCGACAGCCACGTCGTGGCGACGAAATACTCGCTGTTCGATGGTCACACCAAGGGGACCGACCCCAACGCATCCGGCAATCACCGCAAGAACTTGATGCGGTCGATCGAGGGGAGCCTGAAGCGGCTCGGCACCGACTACGTCGACCTGCTCTGGATCCACATCTACGACTTCACGACGCCGATCGACGAGATTCTGCGCGGTCTCGACGACCTCGTCTGCCAGGGCAAAGTGAACTACGTCGGCGCGTCCAATTTCCCGGCCTGGTGGCTGGCGAAGGCCAACACGATGGCCGACTTCCAGGGGAAGACTCCATTCATTGCGACGCAAGTCGAGTACAGCATTGTCGAGCGGTCGTGCGAGCCCGAGTTCCTGCCGATGGCGCACGAATTCGATATCGGACTCGTCTGCTGGTCGGCCCTCGCCGGCGGCATGGCGACCGGCAAGTACAACCGGGGAACTCCGGCGGCCGGCGAACTGCTCCGGCTGGCGGACGAAATTCCCGCCGAGAAACGCCATTACTGGCACGCGATGACCGAACGCAATCTGCGAATCATGGACGGCGTGGTCAAGGTCGCCGACGAGATCGGGCGACCGGCGGGGCAGGTTTCGCTCCGCTGGCTGATGCAGCAACCGGTCGTGACGGTACCGATCTTCTCGGCCCGGACCGCCGACCAGTGCCGCGAAGACATGGGCGCCTGCGACTTCGAGCTGACTCCGGAGCAGATGCAGGCTCTGACAATCGCCAGCCGGCCGGCCGTCGCGTCGATCATGCCGGACGTCGGAGCGTATCCGTACCCGATGCTCGAATACGGCAGCCCTGCCCTGCCCGAGTTCTATTCGCGCGGCCTGCTGTTCGCCGGTGTCGAGGACAAGATCATCAACCACCGTCGGCTGCTGCCGTACCAGTATCACCGCGCCCAGCCGGACGCCGCCTCGGCCCCGGTCGCCGCTCCGTCGCCGGGCGCGGACCGAGTCCTGGTCGGCACTCCGTAGAAAGTGGCGATCCCCCCGCCTGAAATCTGTCTCATCACGTTCTGCTCTTGATCGGTCGTTGCATGTCCTCTGCTGAGTATGACTATATCGTCATCGGCGCCGGTTCGGCCGGTTGCGTCGTGGCCAATCGATTGAGCGAAGACCCCGGCGTGCGGGTGCTTCTGCTCGAAGCCGGGGGGCCGGACGCGAAGCCGGAGATTCACGATCCGAAGGGGTTCGTAGGCCTGATGGGCTCGGACGTCGACTACGCCTACATGTCCGAGCCCGAGCCCGGACTGGAAGGCCGGCGGATCCGATGCAACCGGGGCAAGACGCTCGGCGGCACGAGCGCCACGAACGCGATGATCTTCATCCGCGGGCATCGCCTCGACTTCGACAACTGGAACTACCTCGGCAACGAAGGCTGGAGCTACGAGGACGTTCTGCCGTATTTCCGGCGGTCCGAGGACTCCGACTTCGGACAGAACGAGTTCCGCGGCGTAGGCGGTCCGGTCACGCTCTGGCACTCGCCGCGGTACGCCGACCCGTCGCCGGCCGCGGCCGCGTTTGTGAACGCGGGCGTCGAGGCGGGATTCAGGGGCGGCAAGAGCTGGGACTTCAACATCGACGCCGCCGAGCACTCGGTCGGGCACTATCAATTCAACATCACCCGCGACCGCCAGCGGGCGAGCATGGCTGTTGCGTACCTCAACCCAATCCTCAGCCGACCAAACCTGACGATCGTCACGCGAGCCCAGGTGACGCGGGTCGTCCTGGATGGGGCTCGTGCGACGGGGGTCGAGTATCTGCTGGACGGGAAGCTGACGCAGGCTCGCGCCGCGGAAGAGATCGTCGTGAGCGCGGGAGCGTTCGATTCGCCGAAGCTGCTGATGCTCTCGGGCATCGGCGCTGCGGCCGAACTGCGAAAGCATGGCATTGAGCCGCGAGTCGATCTGCCGGGGGTCGGGCAGAATCTGCAGGATCACCTGCTGATGCCGAACATGTTCCGGGCCAAGCAGCCGCAGCCGGTCCCGCCGCTGCTTGCGGAGGCGGGGATGCTCGAACGGACGCGTTCCGGATTGAGCGCCGCCGCGCCCGACCTGCAGATCAACTTCAACGCGACGATTCCGCAGATCGTTCCCGCGGATTGCCCGCCGCACGATGGCAGCTTCACGATCATCACGATTCTCGTGAAGCCGCAGAGCACGGGGTTCGTGGCGCTTCGCGACGGCAACGCCGCTTCGGCTCCGGTGATTCAGAACAACTATCTGCAATGCGAAGCCGACATGCAGGTGCAGCTCAAGGCGATTGCCCTCTGTCGCGAGCTGGTGCACACGCGGGCCTTCGCCGGCATTCAGGACGGGCAGCTCCTGCCGGGCGAGGACTCCAGCGAGTCCGAACTGCGGCACTATGTCCGGACGCACGCATCCACCATCTGGCATCCGGTCGGCACCTGCAAGATGGGGTACGACCGCCTGGCGGTGGTCGACCCGCAGCTTCGCGTGCATGGCGTGGAAGGTCTGCGCGTCGCCGACGCCTCGATCATGCCGAGCATCGTGAGCGCGAACCCGAACGCGGCGATCATCATGATCGGCGAAAGAGCCTCGGATCTGATTCGACAGAAGTCGTAGGTTCGACAGTTTCATGGCCCGTCACACGGCGGCCGAGAGTGCCGCGATCCCCAGGATGACCGAGGAATACCATGCAGTTTTCCCACGTGGCTCTCAACTGCCGCAACATGGCCGCCACCGAGCAGTTCTACTCGCAGCACTTCGGCTTCCGTCGCGCGCGGGTCATTGACCTTGGCAGCGACCAGATTGTGTTCCTCAAGTCAGGGAGCGTGTATCTGGAGCTGTTCCGGTCGACCGGCGAGCCGCCTGCCGCACCGCCCGAGAAGGACGGCCCCGCCTGGCCGGGCGTCCGTCATCTCGCGTTTCAGGTGGACGATGTCGACGCCGCGCTGGCGCAGATCGGCGACGATGCAGTGGTCACGCTGGGTCCGCTCAGCTTCGACTCGTTCATTCCGGGCTGGCGGACTGCCTGGGTGAAGGATCCCGACGGAAACATTGTCGAGGTGAGTCAGGGATTTGTCGACGAGTTCGACCTCGAGAGCGCCGACGAAGCTGCGGGGCGGACGCTGCAGGTCCAGGCGAGTTGACAATTGCGGCGGCGGCGAGTGCCCTGCCCCTCCGATGACATCGCTGCCCGTGACTGCACTGCGTCAATCAATCCTGGTGCGAGGGTTCCGCCGGTGGCTCAGACGCGTCCGGCAGCGGCGCGGGGGGATGGTCGGCCGCCACAGCGGGAAGGGACTCAAGGTTATCAGGACCGTGCCGTCTGCCGCGGGACGTCCGCCCGCTCAGTACGACGTAGAACGCCGGCGTCAAAAACAGACCGAAGATCGTGACGCCGAGCATCCCGGAGAAGACGGCGGTTCCCAGCACCTGACGCAGTTCGAAACCGGGTCCCGTTGCGCGAGCGAGCGGCAGCACCCCCAGAATGAACGCGAACGACGTCATCATGATCGGCCGCAGTCGGAGCCGGCAGGATTCGACGGCCGCTTCGAAGCGGTTGCGACCTTCTTCTTCGAGCTGCTTGGCGAATTCCACGATCAGCACTGCGTTCTTGGCCGCCAGTCCAATCAGAACGACGAAACCGATCTGCGTGATCAGGTTGTTGTCCATGCCGCGCGACCAGACACCCGCGAGGGCAAACGGCAGGCAGACCGGAGCGATCAGGATGATCGCGAGCGGCAGCGACCAGCTTTCGTACTCCGCCGAGTGGACCAGGAACACGAACAGGACGCAGAGCGGGAAGATGTAGATCGCCGTATTGCCGGCGAGCTGCTCCTGATAGGCCAGATCGGTCCACGCGATCGTCATATCGGGGGGCAAGTGTTCGAGTGCCAGGCGCTCGATGGCCGCAATGGCCTGCCCCGAACTATACCCCGGCGCGGTATCGCCCTGGACTTCGGAAGCGGGGTACATGTTGTAGCGCACAACGCGGTCGGGTCCGCTGCGCCATTCGACATTCAGGACCGAGCCGAGGGGCACCATCCGGCCATTGGCGTTGCGGGTCCGGAGATTCACGATATCGCCGGCCTGCGAGCGGAACTCGCCGTCGGATTGGGCCCGCACCTGAAACGTCCGTCCGAACAGATTGAAGTCATTGACATAGGCCGAACCGAGATTGACCTGGAGCGTCTCGAAGATGCTGGAAATCGGCACGTTCAGCATGCTGGCTTTGACGCGGTCGACGTCGGCAAAGAGCTGAGGGGTTGCGGCCCGGTAGGTCGTGAAGACTCTGGCGAGAGCCGGGTCGCTGTTCGCCGCGTTAATCAGCCGATCTGTCGCCTCCTGGAGGGCCCGAGGACCGTGTCCGCCGCGGTCCTGAACGAGGAACTTGTATCCGCCTGACGTCCCCAGTCCCTGCACGGGGGGCGGGGGGACCACAAAGATCATCGCTTCGGGAATCTGGAACAAACTGGCCTGGACTTCCTGGAGAAGCTGCGGAGCACTGATCGGCTGCGACCCGTGGACTTCTTCGGCGGACTTTGGAACGAAGAAGATCGCCCCCGCATTCGGGCTGTTGCTGCGTGTCGCACCCGAGAATCCGACGAACGCGACGGCACTTTCCACACCCGGATGTTTCAGAATGATTTCCGTCGCCTGGCGGACGACGGCGTCCGTCCGTTCGAGCGAAGCCCCGTCGGGCAACTGAATGACTGTGATCAGGTAGCCCTTGTCCTGAGCCGGAATGAAACCTGTCGGCACGCGCTGGAACTCGAAGCCAGTCAGTACAATCAGTCCGAAGTACACAAGCAGCGGAATGGCCGCCCGGCGAACCAGAACCGCGACCGTTCGTCCGTACCAGGCGGAGGTGCGATCGAAGCACCAGTTGAAGGCTCTGAAAAACCAGCCGAACAGGAAATCCCACAGGCGGGTGAACCAGTCTTTCTTCGCACCGTGCGGCTGCAGCAGCAGGGCGCACAGCGCGGGGCTCAGGGTCAGCGAATTGAAGGCGGACAGCAGCGTGGAAACGGCGATTGTCAGTGCGAACTGGCGGTAGAACTGTCCGGTGATTCCGGAGATGAATGCGGTCGGCACGAAGACGGCCGACAGACCGACCGCAATCGCGATGACAGCGGCGGTCACTTCGTCCATTGCCCTATATGCCGCGTCGCGCGGCGAAAGTCCCAGGGCAATGTGCCGCTCGACGTTCTCAACCACGACGATGGCGTCGTCGACGACGATTCCGATGGCCAGCACCAGTCCGAACAGCGAGAGCATGTTGAGGGAAAAGCCAAAGGCGGCCATCGCGGCGAACGTTCCGACGAGAGACACAGGAATGGCGATCAGCGGAATCAGACTGGCCCGCCAGTTCTGCAGGAAGACCAGCACCACGATCACGACCAGGCCGACGGCCTCGTACAGCGTGTGGATCACCGAATCGATCGATTCGCGAACGAAAACCGTCGGGTTATAGACGATGCGGTATTCGAGCCCCGGCGGGAACTTGTGCGAGAGCGAAGCCATCGTCGCCGCGACGGCATCGGCCGTCGCGAGCGCGTTCGAGCCGGGGCGCTGGGCGATGACCATCGCCACCGCCGGCTGATTGTTGAGATAGCTGTTGACCGAGTAATCCTTGGCGCCGAGTTCGATGCGAGCCACATCTCGCACGCGAACCACTCGACCATCCTGTCCGGTGCGGACGATGATGTCGCCAAACTGGGCGGGATCGACGAGTCTCCCCAGGGTATTGACGGTCAATTGAAAGTCGGCTTTGCCGGGAAGCGGGGGCTGTCCGATGACGCCGGAGGCCACCTGCACGTTTTGCTCGCGCAGGCTGTGGAGGACGTCGCCGGGGGTCATCGCGAGGTGCGTCAGCCGCTCCGGATCGAGCCAGATCCGCATGCTGTATTCGCGAAGTCCGAAGGGAGTCACATCGCCCACGCCTTCGACGCGGGCGAGTGCGTCGCGGACCTGCAGCAACGCGTAGTTACCGACGTAGAGCTGGTCGAACGTCTGATCGGGCGAAGTGAGGTGAATCACCATCAGGAGATCGGGCGAGGACTTGAGCGTCGTCACGCCAAGCCGGCGGACGTCTTCCGGCAGTCGAGCCTCGGCGATGGCGACCCGATTCTGTACGAGGACCTGGGCGGTGTCGAGATTGGTTCCGAGCCGGAAGGTGATCGTCAGCGTCATGGCGCCGTCGGTCGTGCACTGCGAAGACATGTAGAGCATATCTTCGACGCCATTGACCTCCTGCTCGATCGGAGTCGCCACGGAGTCCGCGATTACCTCCGGCGAAGCTCCCGGATATGATGCGCGGACGACGATCGTGGGCGGCACGATGTCCGGATACTGAGCCGCAGGAAGGGACAGGTACGAAATGCCGCCGAGGATCATCATCACGATCGAGATGACCGCGGCGAAAATCGGGCGGTCGATGAAGAAATGGGCAATCTTCATTCGTGCCCCTCCTGCTTCTGCTGCGGAGAAGTCGCGTCAGCGGGCTGAACTGCTGGCGCGCGGACCGAGGACGGAGTCGACCTGGACACTGGAAGATTCGGCGGCTTCGGCGAAACTCCGTTCTGTTTTCTGGGTCTGAGCCAAAGCTCTTCGGGAACGGGCTGGTAATCGTCAGGAAGCCCGTCGTCGACGGTCTGGATGGCCTCCTCTTTCGGCCGAATCGGGCTGCCGGGACGCACCCACTGCAACCCTCGGAGGACGATCAGCTCAGAACCGTCCAGCCCATCACGGACGACCCGCAGTCCGTGGACTAGCGGTCCCAGCTTGATGACGCGGCGATGAACCGTCGACTTGCCGTCGACCGTGAATACGAACTTGTCGGCCTGATCCGTGCCGATGGCCAGATCCGGGATCAGGATCGCCTCATAGCGAGCACTGCCGGGGATGCGGACGCGGGCGAAGAGACCGGGGGTCAATGCCATGTTGCTGTTCGGCAGAATCGCACGCCCGCGGATCGTGTCAGTTTCCTGATCGATACGATTCTCGACGAAGTCCATGTAGCCGTGGTGTGGAAAGCCGTCGGGCTCGTTCGCCAGCGCCACATACACCGGCTGGCGGACGTCCCGCGAACTCTGCCGCTTTCCTTCGCGGGCCAGTTTGACGTACTTCAAATAGGCCGCTTCATCCGCGTCAAACGTACAATGGATCGGATCGAGCGAGACGATCGTTGTGAGCAATGTGGACTGGGCCGTCCCTCCGCTGATCAGATTGCCTTCCGTTACGCTGCGAGAGCTGACGCGGCCCTTTACGGGAGCCCGCACTTCGGTGTAGCTGAGGTTCAAGCGGGCCAGTTCAAGATTGGCATTGGCCGTCTCCACGGCGGCCCGCGCAGTTAACAGATCGGCCTTGGCGGCCAGGGTGGCGGCGGCCGCCGCATCGACGTTGGCTCGGGTCTGCGCGTAGTCGGCCTCACGTGTATCGAGATCTTCCTGAGTCGCGATGTTTCGCTGGAACAGACTGCGCCAGCGCTCAACCGTCTTGAGTGCCAAGTCATGGCCGACTTGCGCGGAGCGGTGCTCGGCCTCGGCTTTGACGATGGCCGCCTCCTGCTGAGCAATTCGGGCGTTGGACTGGGCGACGTCGGCTTCCGCGCGGTTGACTTCCGCCACGAACGGCCGCGGGTCGATCACTGCCAGCAGATCGCCGGCGTTCACAATCTGGCCTTCATCGAAATGAGTCGAATCGAGATAGCCGCTGACCAGCGCACGAACCTCGACAAACTCGACGGCCTCAAGCCGCCCGACGTACTCGTCCCATTCGACGATCAATTGCCGGACCGGGTGACCGACGATGACTTCGGGAACGGGCGGCGTCACTCGAGCCGGCGCCTTCTGGCAACCGGAAAGAACCAGAAGCAACAATCCCGCTCCAGCGAGAACTCCGGTCGGCCGACGCATTCTTGGCGACATAAGTTAATGCCACTCCAGTGCAAACGACTGAATGAAGCCGCGGGATCCGAGATCCCGTTCCTCCGCGAGGCGTGCGACTGAGTCGTGTCCCAATTGCTGGTGTGAGAGTTCTAGGCAGGTTGCTGCGCGGTTCCTAGCCCACACATTTTAGTGACGGCGCCGTGCAACTTTTTGTGACAGCGCTACGCAAATGCGTTGAGCGGACCGGGAAGTCGCCGGGCAGGTTCGCGATTACTGCTGAGCGGGGCGGCAAAAAGTCGTCATATTGCGACAGTTCTCTCCCGTCGTTCCGTGGACGCGGCCGGGGACTGTTGGATTTCCGTGGCTGTGGCTGCCATCAAGAATGGGGACAAGGCAATCGCATCCCGCAGGCCAGAACCGAGGGCGAGTCGCTTTGAGTGAGTTTCCGCTCGACCGGAGTTCACGTCGAGCGTGTACGCATCTCGCGTGCCTTAAAAATGACGATCTGTCTGACCGGCATTCTGCCGCCGGCACCCGTTCAGAAACTGGGAGAGCAGAGTCGACTCAGACGGGGTGTTTAAGACTTGGCACTCCGCGGAAATCGAAGGCTCCGCGGCAGATGCTGCAGGGCCCGACTCCACTTCTGCCCCATCACGAACGGCGAAGGCGTCACGAAATGTCGGTGGAATGACAGGACACGGTGAGAACTTCTCCCGGCCTGTCTGCGGAGTTTTGGGAAGGACGCCAGTAGCGGCATTCCCCGGGAACACCGGATGGCGAGGATAAGTAGTAAGCCGTTGCCAGCGCTGGATTTCGGCATGCGAACGGGGCTGCATTGAACGGTCACGCTGCTCACCAGATGTTGTTTTGCTGCGGGTGCGTGGGTGCCCCGCGCAGAAGCATCAGCAGCAGAAACTCCTTGGCGGAGTGAGCAATTCCGCTGGTGGTCGGGAAATCAAACGTTTTGCCGGAATGCTGACGGGGCACCAAGCCTGAGAACCGCAAGCCGAATGGGATTGCCCCCCATACGTCGAGTTCGCGCAAGTTAGTTTTCGCGACGACTCCGAGCAAATTCGTTCCGTTGACACCCCAGCAGGTCTCATGCTCCACCGCAAATCAGTTTGCACCCGTTACCGAGTCTGAACATCCAACTTCCTGCCAACGGACCAGGTGCCCCGAAGGCTCCGTTTGCAGCTCAGGCCCTCGACGACTCCCGCGAAACCAACCGGGAATGAACGTCGTCACTACGTCGGTTGTGGCCGTCCGACTGGCGGATTCACGGTCGCCTGAGATGCCGTAGAAGCGATGCCGGAACCTGGACGCGACCGCTGGACTGTCGGCGGATCGTCGAACACGGCTCGGAACGGCGGCGTTTCCAGATCGTCGAGCTGCCCGGATCGCAGCGTCCAGGCAAAAGCCGCCAGGGCAGCTGCTCCGAGAGCGATGGCGACCGGCACCGCGATATAGAGGACGCTCATGGTTGCCTCGGAAATGTGCGCTGCAGCAGGGCGAGAGTGGTGACGGAGAGGGAACTCAAGGGCATCAGAACGGCGGCCAGCAGCGGCGTGATGCAGCCCGCCACGGCCAGCCCGATCGCCGTCAGATTATACGCCAGAGAGAGGAGAAGGCCGTAGCGGACGGCGGCCACGGTTTTCCGGCTCCCTTCGAGCAGCTCAATCAGCGATCGCAGGCCGGGCTGTCCGAGATAGACCGGAGCGGCCTGCAGGCTGGCTTCGGCGCCGCCGTGGACGGCTACGCCGACGTCGGCCGCGGCCAGGGCGGCGGCGTCATTCACGCCGTCGCCGACCATGACAACCGTGTGTAACTGCGCATCCCGCTGGACGATGGCGAGCTTGTCCTCGGGAAGCGCACCGCCGATGGCCCGTTCCGGCGGAATACCGAGCTGGTTTGCCACCGCCTGGACAATTTCCGGCTGGTCGCCCGACAGAATGCCGACCTGCCAGCCCATCCGCCGGAGCTGCCCGACGGCCGCTGCCGTATCGGGACGGAGGCCGTCGCCGATGACCGCCAGGGCGACGAGCCGCCCCCCTTCCGCCACATAGAGCGGCGAGACGCCGACGGTCGGCAGCATCGACTTCCATCGCGACTCTGCGGAGAGATCGATGTTGTACTCCATGAGGAACCGCCGCGACCCGACGAGCAGTTGGCGTCCGCCGACCGTCCCGCGGATACCGCGGCCTGGTTCGTAGACGGAATCGACGACCGAGACGACCGGAGTTTCGGCCGCGTGGGAGAGATCCCGGACGAGGCATTCGGCGAGCGGATGGACGACCCCCTGCTCCAGTGCGCGGACGTGGGGCTGCAAAGATTGATCGCCGAGCCAGTTCCGGAGGGTCATGCGGCCGGTGGTCAGCGTGCCGGTTTTGTCGAGCCAGAGGATGCCCGGACTGGTCAGGCGTTCGAAGACTTCGCCGCCCCGGATGAGGATGGAGCTGCGGGCGGCACGTCCGAGGGCCACGGCGATCGTCAGGGGCGTCGCCAGCCCCAGCGCACACGGACAGGCGACGATCAGGAGGGCGATGGTATGTTCGAGAGCGATGTCGATCCCCGCCGACCGCCAGAGAGTCAGCGTGACGACCGCAAGTCCGAGGACGACGAACAGGAAGACGCCTGAAACCCGGTTCGCCAGCTCGACGATCGGGGCGTGGCTGAGGGACGCCGATTCCACCAGTTCGGAAATCCGCCCGATCCGGCTGTCGCGCCCGACCGCTGACACTCGGACCCGGAGCAGCGATGTCAGGTTGGTTGCCCCTGCGGTGATGGAGTCGCCGGTCGCGACTGGGATCCCTGCCGATTCGCCGGTGAGGAGTGACTGGTCGAGGGTGGAGCGACCGGATTCGACGAGTCCGTCCGCGGGGACGAGATCACCGGCGCGGATTTCGACCACGTCGCCGGTCTGCAGGGCTTCAACGGGGACGGTCTGCAGCATGCCACGGGGATCGATTCGCCGGGCTGTGCGGGGGGTGAGGCTGCGAAGCAGAGCCACGCTGTCGGCGGCCCGCTGCTGCTGCCGGAACTGAAAGTAGCGTCCTACGAGCAGAACGAAGATCAGCATGCAGAGGGAGTCGAAATAGATCTCGCCGGCGCCGCGAACGGTGTTGATCAGTCCCATCGCGCCTCCGGCGGTCAGGCCGATGGCGAGGGAGACGTCCATGTGCGGAGATCGTCTGCGGAGGGCCTGCCAGGCGCCTCGGTAGAACGTGGCTCCGGGCCAGGCCAGCGAAACCAGCCCGAGGCCGGCGCTAACCCAGCGGAAAAAGGTGGCGTGCTCGGCGGCGATGCCGGAAAACCAGCCGGCGTAGAGGGCAATCGCGACCAGCATCGCGTTTCCCGCACACACACCGGCAACGGCCAGCCGCAGGAGCTGTCGACGGTTTTCTCGAATGCGGAGCTCGGCCTGGGCCTCGCGGGTGCCGGGGTGGACCAAATACCCGAGGTCGGCGAAGCGGCGAGCGATTTCCGAGAGCGCGACGGATTGCGGATTCCAACGGACGGTCGCGGAGCGACGGGCCAGGTTGATGCGGGTTTCGAGCAGGCCCGGAACCAGTTGCGGGAGTTTTTCCATCAGCCAGACGCACGCGGCGCAATGCAGGCCCTCAATGAGCAGAGTGACTTCGCGAAGATTGCCGGCCAGTGGGCGGACGTACTGCCGCTGAAAGGCCTCGTGGTCGAACTCGGCGAACTGTTCGTCGCGCGGCCCGGCCGGCTGAGGGCGGGTGTCGAGCTGGTCGCAGATGGCGTAGAAGCCGTCGAGGCCGTACCCGTGGATGATCTGCCAGGCGCCTTCGCAACCGTGGCAGCAGAACTGCTCGGCGCGCGAGTGATCGATCAGCCCGGCGGGAACGGGCAGGCGGCAATGGGTGCAGGCTACCCGGCCCGGAGTTGCGGCCAGTTCGCGACGGGATTCGACGCTGGGTGTCAGGGTGTCAGTCGACATGGCAGCACGGGAGTTTCGCTTGAGACGCCGCCTGGATCTGTTCGACGCCGGACGGGCAGGCGGTCACTTCGGCGGTGAGCCGGGTCGGATCGGCGCTGGCGCGGGCGGCGAGGGTCCAGGATCCGACGAGCAGCATGACGGTGGCGGAGATCCAGGGCATGGCGGTCCGCCAGTGGGGGGCCAGGGCGGCGGCACCCCAGCCGAGCAGGCTCAGCACGGGGAGGCTGCCGAGCCAGAAGGCGGTCATCAGCGTCAGCGCACCGGGCAGCGAACCGGCACCGGCGGCAATCAGCAGGAACGCATACAGCCAGCCGCAAGGGAGCCAGGTCGTCAGGGCGCCGATCCACCAGGCACGGGGGACGGGAGACCATAGCGCGGCGCGGCGAAAGCCGGCGTGGATCGTCTGGCCCCAGACGCGCGGCATCGGGAACTGCTTCCAGGGCACCCCCAGCAGTCGGAGCAGTGAAACGCCCCCCATCAGCAGCATGGAGGCGCCGGCGACGTAAGCGCCGACCTGTTGCAGTCCCCAGAGTTGTCCGGTGCGGTTGAGCGCGAGCCCGGCCAGTCCGGCGAAGAGTCCAAGGACCAGGTAGGTGGTCAACCGCCCGAGATGGTAGGCGCTTAATGCGCCCAGAAAGCTCGACCGGCTGCGATCGGTCCCGGTCGCCAGCATCACAAACGGGCCGCACATGCCGGCGCAATGGGCGCTTCCCAGCAGGCTGGCGGCGAGCACGGTGGCGGCGAGAGGGAAATTCATGATGACTTCAGCCAGCGGGTCGACAACGAACAATTTCGGCACTCAGCGGAACTTCCAATCTTCACGTGTCGTCGCCAGGTAGTGCTGGCCGTCGCGGTCGGCGGTCAATTCGACTTCCCAGAGCCCCTGGCGGCGGATGATGGCTTCTCCGACGTACTGTCCCGGCGCAGCAGCGTCGAGCAGAAGGGTGACTTCCTGGATTTCGAGCGGTCGGGCGTGGTGATAGAGCTGCAGTCGCACCTGTGCGTCGGCGAGCGGCCGACCGGTTGCGTCCTCAAGACTGACCGTCAGACTTCGCTTGCCGAACAGGTCGGCGGAGTCGGCGGCGACGACCTGCGACTTCCAGCCGAGAGCGGCGCTGGCCTGACGGGCGGTGATGACGTCGTCCCAGTGCATGGCGCGCTCGTGGTAATTGGGAATGACGGCAAAAGCCGGATCGCTGACGGCCAGCAGGGCTGCGAAGCCCCCCATCAGCACCTGGAGCACGAGGAGCCCGACGACCAGTCCGGCCCACTTCCAGCGGGCAACGGTCTCCAGCTCTTCGGGAGTGCGGGTTATGGTCCCAGCAACCGACATGGAATGGTCCTTGGCTGATGTTTGTCGTCGCGGAGGATCAGTTGAATATCGCGGGCGCCGACGGTGAACGACTGACGGGGGGCGGTGAGCAGCAGGGGCTGGGTCACGGTCTGATCGGGCTGCAGCGTCAGTGTGCCCTCCCCGGCGTCGAGGGTGACATCGCGATCCTCCTCGCCGAGAGTGATCGAAAGCGTCAATGGCGATTCCGTACGATTGACGAGCTTGAGGCGGAGGGAGTTCTGCACGCCCCCGTCGGCGGTGACGACGAACGGCATGCCCAGGTTGCGGAGGACGGTGACGTCAACGGGCTGGCGATTTGCCAGGACGGTGAGAAATGCGCCGAAGCTGCCGAGGAGCAGCAGCGGATAGAGGATCATGCGGATGCGGAACTTCTTAGTTGGGACACCCTCGACAGTGTCCTGGCAGGCGTAGCGGATCAGGCCGCGCGGGCGGTGCAGACGGTCCATGATTTCGTCGCAGGCGTCGATGCACTGCGTGCAGTGGACGCACTCCATCTGCAGGCCGTTGCGGATGTCGATGCCGGTGGGACAGGTCCGCACGCAGAGGCCGCAGTCGACGCAGTCGCCGACTTTCGGGGCGTTCTGCAGGACCGGGAGTTCCTTGAGTGGCTTGCCACGCGGTTCACCACGGAGTCGGTCGTAGGCGACGATCAATGACCGTCGATCGAGCAGGACCGACTGGAACCGGCCGTAGGGACAGGCGACGAGGCAGAGCTGTTCGCGGAAGAACGCGAAGTCGAACATCATCAGGCCGGTCGTCACCGCCATAACCAGGAAGGGGACCATATGCTCGACCGGGGAGCGGCGGAACCAGTGAGAAAGGCGTTCGACTCCGACGAAGTAGGCCAGGAACGTGTGGGCGAGGATCGTCGAGATCACGAGATAGACGGCGAGCTTGGCAATCCGCTTCCAGGCGGCTGGAGGATGGGCGGGGCGTCCGCCTTTGCCGAGGGTGCCGTCGAAGAGACGTTCGATGGGCCGATAGACGAATTCGAGGTAGACGGTCTGCGGGCAGGCCCAGCCGCACCAGACGCGGCCGAAGATGGCGGTGAGCAGGAAGATGGTGAGGAACAGGCTGACCATGAAGAGGGCCAGCAGGAGCGTGTCGGTCGGCAGGAAGGTCAGCCCGAAGAACGTGAAGTGGCGGGTGATGACGTCGAGGAAGATCGCGGGTTTGCCGCCGATCCGGAGGTGGGGGAGCATTACGAACACGAAGATCAGGCAGACTCCGACCAGCCGGCGGGCGTGCCAGTACCGTCCTTTCGACAGTCGCGGGAAGAGCCAGCGCCGGGAGCCGTCGCTCTCCAGCGTGGAGAGAACGTGTTCCTCGGGTTCGAGCATTGCGGACGACATGCTGGACTTTCCTCAGCTCGCGCGGATGGCGGGCCGACGGCGACTAGTCGCGCCAGGGCGGAATGACTTTGGCTTCCGGTTCCGGAGCCTTGGGATTTGGGGGATTGGAGCCGCGGAGCGAGGCGACATAGCAGGCGACGAGAACCAGCTCGTTGGGGTGCAGCCGCGGTCCCCAGGCGGGCATGGCCCGTCCGCCGGCTCCCTGCGAGATCACCTTCGCAACGTCTTCGATCGATTTGACGTTTTTCCAGGAATCGTCGCAGAGATTCGGTCCGACCTTGCCCTCGGCGTTGGGTCCGTGGCAGGAGACGCAGTTGGTCTTGAAGACGGACTCGCCGACGGCGAGCCAGCGTTTGTCGTCGAGGTACTTCAGCAGCGTCGCGCGATCGGGCTGGAGTTCGCCCAGTTCGGCGAACTGCAGTCGCAGGTTCTGAGCGACAGCGTCCTGGTACTGGTCGTGGATCGAGCGCCCGGGGATGCCCGCGTGGAAGTAGGCCCAGTAGAACGGGCAGAAGGCGATCGAGCCGACGAAGAGCCAGACCCACCAGCCCGGGAGCGGGTTGTCGTACTCCTGAATGCCGTCGTAGGAGTGATTCGTCAGTTCTTCGGGAGTGTTGCTCATCGAAACGCTTTCTTCGTGCCATCCGTCAGGGGAATGTCGGCCTGCTGGCGAGCTTCTTCCGGACGCGTCAGCCAGGTCTGCAGCAGGACGACGAGAAAGCTCCCGACGAACAGCACCAGAGCGACTTCCGCGCAGATCTCGTAATTCAGAGTCTGCAATACGTCTTTGATCATGACCTGCTTCTTGTGGCTTGCGGTCAGCGGCTACGGTGCGGCGGGCTTTTCAGACGGTGCTGCAGCAGGCTGGTCGCCGGATTTTGCAGGTTCGCCCGCCGGGGTTGCTACGGGAGCTGTCAGGTCGGCTCCCATGCGCTGCAAGTAGGCAATCAACGCAATCACTTTCTTGTCGGCCAGACCTTCCGGACCCTGCTGCTTCACGATTTCCGCGGCAATCAGTTCGGCCTGCTCATGGGCCATCGCTTCGGCTTCGGTCAGCTCCCGCGTGTAGGGTGCGCCGAGCCAGGCGACCGCCTGCACGCGTTCCTGGATCGTTCGGAAGTTCAATTTGTCCTGCTCCAGTTCCGGGAAGGCCGGCATGATCGAGCCGGGAATGAGCTGTTTGGGGTTCCGGAAGTGAATCAGGTGCCAGAGATGCGACTGCCGACCCCCTTCGCGGGCGAGATCCGGCCCGATCCGGCGGGAGCCCCATTGGAACGGTCGGTCGTAGATGAACTCGCCCGGCTTGGAGTATTCGCCGTACCGCTTGGTCTCGGCGAGCATGGGTCGGATCATCTGCGAGTGGCAGTTGTAGCAGCCGTAGCCGACGTAGAGGTCGCGACCGGCAAGTTCGAGCGGCGTGTAGGGTTTGACGGAAGCAATCGTCGGGACGTTGGAGCGGATCAGGAACGTCGGGATGATTTCGAACAGCGAGGCCACGACGACTGCGATCACCACCCAGACCGTGAACCGGACCGGCAGACGTTCCCAGCGGCGGTGCCACTCCAGCCGCGACCAGACATCGAGCGACTTGGCTGTGTCGAGCACGGCGCCCAGTTTCGATGGTGCGATCGGAGGATCGACGAACTCTTTCCGCAGCGGGGCTGCGGTATAGACCGGGTCGTCGTAGACTGCAGGCCGGGAGCCGCCAGGTCATCAGGAAGTTGACGCCCAGCAGGACGACGCCGGCGAAAAAGGCGAAACCGCCGAGGATGCGGAGCCAGTACAGCGGGATCAGGACGCGGACCGTCTCGACGAAGTCGGGGTACATGAGCTGCCCCTGCTCGTTAATCGCCCGCCACATCAGTCCCTGGGTGAGGCCGGCGACGTAGATCGGCACGATATAAAGCAGGATGCCGACGGTTCCCAGCCAGAAGTGCCATTCGGCCAGTCGCGTGCTCCAGAGCTTGGTCTGAAAGATCCGCGGCAGGAGCCAGTAGAGCATGCCGAAGGTCATCATGCCGTTCCAGCCCAGAGCCCCGCTGTGGACGTGGGCGATGGTCCAGTCGGTGTAGTGCGACAGGGCGTTGACCGCTTTGACCGAGAGGAGCGGGCCTTCAAAGGTCGACATGCCGTAGAACGTGATGCCGACGACGTAGAACTTCAGCACGGGATCGACCGTCACTTTGCGCCAGGCGCCCCGCAGCGTCAGCAGGCCATTGATCATGCCTCCCCAGGAGGGCATCCAGAGCATGATGGAGAAGAGCATGCCCAGCGTCGACGCCCATTCTGGAGTCGGGGAATAGTGCAGGTGGTGCGGGCCGGCCCAGATATAGAGAAAGACCAGCGACCAGAAGTGGAGAATGCTCAGCTTGTACGAGAAGACCGGACGCTCGGCGGCCTTGGGCAGGAAGTAGTACATGAGCCCCAGGAACGGCGTGGTCAGGAAGAAGGCCACGGCATTGTGGCCGTACCACCACTGCATGAAGGCGTCTTGCACGCCGGCGTAGACGGAGTAGCTCTTGAAGAAGCCGACAGGGACGACCAGATTGTTGAAGAGGTGCAGGACGGTGACCGTCACAATGGTGGCGATGTAGAACCAGAGGGCGACGTAGAGGTGACGTTCGCGGCGGTTGAGCAGCGTCATGAAGAAATTGACGCCGAAGAACCCGGCCCATACGACTGCGATCGCCAGATCGATCGGCCATTCGAGTTCGGCGTATTCCTTGCTCTGCGTGATACCCAGCGGAAGCGTAATCGCCGCGGAGACGATAATGGCCTGCCAGCCCCAGAAGTGAGCCCAGCTCAGCCGGTCGCTCCACATCCGGGCCTTGCACAAACGCTGCGTCGAGTAGTAAACCGCCGCGAAGATGGCGTTGCCGGCGAACGCGAAGATCGCTGCGTTGGTATGGAGCGGACGGAGCCGACCGAAGGAAGTGAGGCCCATGCCGAAGTTGAGGGCCGGCACGGTGAGCTGATGCGCAATGATCAGTCCGACCAGCATGGCGACGAGGCCCCAGACCAGGGTCGCGAGGGCGAAAGCCCGGACAATGGCATCGTCGTAGCGAAACTCTTCAAGCCACTGGCAGGCGGGCTGCTCTTCAGAGGTACCGTTGGCAGTCATGTCGTGCGGGATCCTGCTCCGGACTGGTCGGGACGCGAAACTCTCGCGACCTCGTCGGCGACGCTGAATCGCAAGTGGCGTACCGCCACAGGCAGGTCGCAGAATTCGCAGTGGAATGTGCCGCCGATTCCCGGTGTCGGGAAGATTTCCGGCTCTGAAGACAAGGAATCTGCCAGTCGGCGGGAAGTAACCGCTGTTTCCCGAGCCGATTTCGCGAACGATGTGCGGCTGCGGGTGTGCGATGCCGCACACCCGCGAGCGAATCCGCACACCGCGGGACCGCTGCCGAGCAGGACGTGGCCCTACTCGATGCCGTACTTTTCGAGCAGCCGGTAGAGCGTTCGTCGAGTCACGCCGAGGGCCTGGGCGGCGTGAACCTTATTTCCGCCCGCCTGCTGGTAAGCGTGCAGAATGTGACGGCGGTTGGCGGCTTCGAGGTCCTCGCCAGCCGGGGTATCCGGAGCCGCTTCCGTCGACTGACAGCCCGCGACGATTTCGGGCGGAAAGTTGGCCAGCTCGATGAGGTTGCCGGTGGCCAGGATTTTCGCCCGCTCGATGGCGTTTCGCAGTTGTCGCACGTTGCCGGGCCAACTGTACCGGGCAAGTTGGTCGGGGAGCCCGGCTTCACTCTCCCAGTCCGGCCCGGCAAAGTGTTCGATCAGCCGCGGGAGATCTCCGTCCCGCTCCCGCAACGGCGGCAGGGTGAGTGTCAGAACATTGATCCGGTAGAACAGGTCCTCGCGAAATCGCCCGGCCCGCACTTCGGTCGCCAGATCGCGGTTCGTCGCCGCCAGCAGACGGACTTGGACTTTGCGTTCTTTAGTGGAGCCGACCCGCCGAAACGATCCATCTTCGAGCACTCGCAACAGCTTCGCCTGCAAGCCCGGAGCGAGTTCGCCGATTTCGTCGATAAACAGCGTGCCTCCATCGGCCACCTCGAACAGGCCCTGCTTGGCGACTTGCGCCCCGGTGAAGGCCCCTTTTTCATGACCGAACAGCTCGCTCTCGAGCAGCGATTCGGGAAGAGCCGCGCAGTTGATGGTGACGAAGGGATGATCGCGCAGTGGGCTGGTTTCCGCGAGCGCCTGGGCGACCAGTTCTTTGCCGGTACCGCTTTCACCCTGGATTAGAACGGGCTTGTCCGTAGGCCCGACTTTGCCGATCAGTCGGAAGACCTCCTGCATCGGAGCCGATTCGCCGACGTTCCGATGGTCCGGACGCTGCTGGCGCAGCAGTTCTTTGAGCTGCTGGTTCTCTCGCCTCAGTCGCTGGTTTTCGAGAACTCGCTGCAGTGTGGCGTCTAGTTCCTGCAACCGGACCGGCTTGGTCAGAAAATCCGACGCCCCGCGTTTCATGGCTTCGACCGCGGTGGTGATCGTCCCCTGCCCCGACAGCATCACCACGGCGCATTCGTCCTGCCCGGCAACGCGCAATTGATCGAGCAGCTCAACTCCGGAACCATCTGGCAGAACGAGGTCGACGATCGCCAGCGGAATCTCGCGAGACTGCAGGATTTCGACCGCTGCACGCAGGCTGTCGGCCTCGACGGTCCGATAGCCGAGCCGACTGAGATTGCGGGCCATCTGCGTCCGCAGTTCACGATCGTCGTCGACGAGCAGCAGCTCGCAGACTCGTCGTAGCCCGGCTGCTGTCATCGGCCGCAGTGCCTCACCCGGAGTTCCGCCCGTTCAGTCCGGCACGGCGGCCAGAATGGCTGCCTCGAGATCGGTCCGCCGGACCGGCTTGTTCAGGTACGACCACGTTGGCGCATCGCCGGCGGGATCGACGGGCGGATTATAGGCCGAAATGAGGATGGCGGGAATCCGATGGCACTTCCAGATTTCTCGAACGGCTTGATCGCCATCGAGTTGCGGCATTCGGACATCGGTAATGATGAGGTCCGGCACGAGGGCGTTACAGGCTGCGACCAGGTCTTCGCCATTGTCGACTGCGGCGACGACGTCGTGGCCGAGGCGTTCGAGCACTTTCTGAAAGTAATCGCGGATTTCGGCCTCGTCGTCAGCGATGGCGATCCTCAGCGGGTGAGACATGGTGCACTCGGGGAAGCAGGATGCGGAACTCGGCGCCTTGCGCTGGGGCGCCGATCTCGATGCGGCCGCCGTGAGCGAGGAGAATCCGTTCCGCAATTGCCATGCCCAGACCGGTTCCTTTCGCTTTCGTGGTGAAGAAGGGCTCGAAGACCCGCCGTCTGACGGTTTCGGGCAGTCCTGGGCCGTTATCCGAGACGACCAGCTCGACGGCGGGCTGACCATCCAGCATTGCTGAACTTCCCGCGACTCGCACCTCAACCGGATCGGGACAGGCCGCGAGCGAATTTTCAATCAGATTGCGGAGGACCTGTTCGATCCGGAAGGGGTCGAGGTCGCCGATCGCCAGCTCGTCCGAAATGTCCACCTGCAGATGCGCGCGCCGTCGCCGGTGGAGCTCGAAGAGGCTGTCCCAGGCGGCTTCGACGAGCCGGCGGAGGTCCACGGCTTCGCGGGCGAGGACGATCGGGGCGGCATAGTTGCGGACTTCGTCGAAGAGGGTCTTAAGATCGTCCTGGGCGGCTCCCAGCCGCTCGAGCACCGGCAGCACATCGGGTCGATCTTCCAGTTCCAGTTCCAGCGTCTCGGTGGAGGCTCGCATGCGCTGCAGCGCGTTCCGTGCTTCGTGGGCCAGGCCGGTGATCATCTGGCCGATGACTGCGAGCCGTTCGGCCTGCAACGCCTGCTGCCGACGGGACTCGGCATCAGTAATGTCGTGGACCAGCCAGACTTCGTCGGTCGCCGACCGGAAGGCCACCACCTCGATGAGGCGCTCCGCACCATCCTGGCGTTTGAGCAGTTCCCGATGACGAGTCACGGCCCCCTCGGATGAGAGAGGAAGTCCAGGATCGGGAAGTAGCTGCACCGCATCAACGTCGCGGACCATGGACTTCCATTGCCCCAGATGAGTCAGTTCAGCCCGGCTGAATCCCGTGATGGCCTCGACCGCCGCATTGATGAACAATTCTTCGTCGACGACGTATACGGCTCCGGCCGGCAGGCGATCGACGAGGCGCTTGAGGCGCCGTTCGCTGGCCTGCCAGCGGCTCGTCTGCTGCATTCGCTGCAGGGCGGCGGTGAGGAGATTCGTCAGCGACTTGATAAAGTCCCCATCGGCGTCGGTCAGACGAATCCGGCCGTTGAAGCCCAGCGACAACACGCCGAACGGTTCTTCGTCGTCGCCGATCCTGGCGACGACACCGCTGATCAGTCCGGCGTCGACCAGGACGGGGGAAAGCGTAAAGCGCGGATCGGCCCGGAGATCTTCGCTGACCAGCGGATCGGTGCTGCGCAGTGCCGCCGCGAACCAGTCCTGCGACTCCGCACAAAGCTGCCGCGCCGCCTCGGGCCAGCCGGACTCGGAAACGACGCGCCAGCAGTCCAGTCCGGGGACCGGTATCAGGACGGCGGCGGCTTCCGGTTTGAGGCTTTCGACCACCGCCAGCAGCCCGACATCCAGAAGCTCCTCCAGCGTCGTTCCTCCCAGAGCGCGTTCACTGATCCGGGTCAGCCAGCGCTGCTGCAGCAGGCGAGCCGAGTGAATGGGAGTCTGCCGGGCGTGGAATTCGGCGTCGTAGGCCGCGTGAATCAAGATCTGATCGAGGTCGAGGAGTCGATTGAGGGTAGCGCTCTGCGACAGCAGGCGAGCCGACTCGCTCCCGGGCTGGCGTTGCAACACGGCCAGCATCTGCATGCGCAAGCGGCTCAGGGCGGCGCTGACATAGATCTGGTCCAAGCCGATGAGGACATGGCGATACCCAACCTGCCAGCGTTTGCGGACGTAGTCTTCGTCGTAGCTGCCGCACAGGAGCTCGTCGAGCCAGAGTCCGAGGCTGGCTTTCAAGCGTTCGATCTGGCGCTGGCCGCCGGTCATGACCCGGCTGGCGGCGGGGTGTCTCACCAATTCGGCATAAAAATCTGTGACAAAGGCTGCAGTCTCGGGCGCCAGACATGCTCGCAGGGCCGGGACGTTGGCATCGTCGATTGCAGACCAGCCTAAGTACTGCTGCAGTTCCAGGAAGCGTTGCGGTGACAGCACGGTTTCGGGGATGGGGGATGACACCTGCGTCGAGTTCCTTGTTGAGTCCTGGCTGCGCGCAGTCGTTCGGCGAACGATCCGGAAATGTTGAGCAGATTCTCTGTCGACTTCGTCATTCTGACGAGCCGGGTGCAGACGCTCCGCCTTGAATGGATCGCACGAAGAATCCAATTCTCCTCGGTCGAAGCATCTGTCGGGATCTCGCGGAGTATCGGTGTGTTGCAGGGACCAGCACCGGACTGGACCACAGGGATGGTCCGGCTGCGGGATGGATTCTTCAAGGACGCAGGATCATGAAATCTGTCAAGCTCTGGATCGCCGCACTGGCGGCACTCCTGGGGGCCGCTTCGACGCAGGCCCAGGACTTTCTGGACCCCACGCAGTGGGAGGTTCCCAGCCTGGTCAGCGACAACGATCGACTGCTCGGGCTATTCGCCCACTCCGATCACTCCTTCACCAATTTCATCAGTCCGATGACCAACCCGGTCTACTTTGAAGACCCGCGGACGCTGACGGAAGCCCGGGTGATTTTCCTGAATCACCATCTGCCGAACAGCTTGGGGGGAGATAACGTCCAGGTCTATGCGACCCAGTTGCGGGCGGCGCTCACCGAAAAGCTGTCGATTATCGCCACCAAAGACGGCTTCATCGTGTCGCAGAGTGCGGTGCTCGACGATGGATTCGCCGACGTCAACGCGGGCTTGAAGTATAACCTCTACAAGAACGCCGAGACCCAGACGCTCTTGAGCGCCGGTCTGACGTACGAACTTGCGGTTGGCAGTCACCGGGCGATCCAAGGGAACGGCGACGGCGAATTCCATCTGTTCGCCACCGGCGGGACCGAATTCCTCCCCGGCTGGCATTATGTCACGGGAAGCGGCTTCCGGCTGCCGGTCAACCGCTCCGGCCGGAACCAGATGTGGTACTGGTCGAACCACGTCGACAAGAAACTGGGCTGCTCGCCGTTCTACTTGTTTACGGAAGCGAACTGGTATCACTACATGTCGTCGGCGGACGAGTTTCCGCTCGCCGTGGGGGGCATGGACCTGTTCAACTTCGGGGCGCCCGGGATCACCGGGAATGACGTAGTCACCGGCGCGTGGGGACTGAAGTACAAGCCGGGCGATCACCTGGAAGTCGGCTTGGCCTACGAGATTCCCTGGAGCCAGCGGCGGGACATTCTCCAGGACCGCTTGACGCTCGACCTCATTATTCGCTTCTGATCACAACTGTCCACCCACAGTTCTGAGGCCCCCCGTGCGGCAGACTCTTGAGTGCCGTACGGGGGAATCTCAGCCGGGTGCAGACGACGCCGAAGAGTTCGCGCCACACAATGAGCCGCGATGCCGAGGCCCCTTCAGCCAGATCTGACATCTCGGCTGGCCAGAGAACAGTCGACGGTATGTGAATGCGACGTTCGGGAAGTCAGATCCAAAGTTCTTGTTCTTATAACCACTCACACTCACAGCCAGACTGTGTACTGAGCTGCGGTATTGGTTTGTCGTGTGATCGTCATCCGTCAGGTCTGATGACGAAGAAACACGATTCATCCGGGAAATTGCCGGCGCTTCTCGCCAGCAACCTGCTTTCGACGAGTGTCCGACGACGGCATCTGGCGGCGTGCGGTCTCTCGTTCACCGGGTCACATCAGCCAATCGTCACGTTGCTCTGACTCGGCAAGTTCTGCGCCTTCGTCGCGATGAACGTGGCGCCGGCAAAGTTCGGCCGCATTGAATATGCTGTGTCCATTCGGCAGCCGGTTCTCCATGCACAGTGTCACCCGGGTCATCGATCTGCTCGCCACCAGAGCCCAAAGCTGTGCAGCTCGATCAAACGCGAAAACTTTCCGGCGGCGTCCCCAAGAGCGCAGAGAATGGCGGCAGCGAGGGTAAGGCAAATCGGGACTGCTTCCCGTCACTTGGGGACGAAAGTGACGACTGGATTCGAACTCGGCAACCCGTTTTCCTAAAAGCACTTATAACGCCGCTTCACCTGATTGATCTGAACACAGCTGCCCATTCTGACTCGATTGGCGAACCGCAAATGCAGGAGCAAAGCATTGCCGCCAAATGACAAAGGCTCGTCGCAACGTATGCGCGACGAGCCTTCGAAGATTCCAAAGGTCGGGATGACAGGACATGGTTAGAACTTTTCCTGGCCGGCCTGCACGGTTGGGACGGACGGCTTTGGTGGCATTTCGCGGGGAAATCGAATGCCATCCAACGGTCGTAAAGAAGGCTCATCCGGCTAACGCGTACCTGGGTTGAAAGAAAACGGACATGCCGTTCTGGTTTGGAGTTGCGTTAAAAGACTTCAGACCAGGAGACCGGCATGTCCGATTGGATATTGTATCACGGGTTTGGGATTCGAGGCTACGAAATCGTTCGCCAGGAGAAGTTCGACCGGCGGTGCCTGTCGTTCTCGCTGCGGGCCAAGCCGCAGGTGCTGCGTTGTCCCCGCTGTGGCACGAAGGACGTGATCCGCAAAGGAACCAACCCTCGACTGTTCCGGGGGCTGTCCGTCGGATCTCAGCCGGTCTGGTTCGACGCGGCCATCCCCCGCGTGCGCTGCGACCGGTGCGAGCTGACCCGGCAGGTGCGGATTCCCTTCGCCGACGAGAAACGCCGGCACACGCGTCAGTTCGAACGGTACGCCCTGGAGCTGGCGCGGATCACGACCACCGGGCACGCCGCCGACCATTTCCAGGTGTCGTGGGACGCCGTCCGCGACATCGAAGTCCGATCCCTGCAGAAGTCGTACTCCAAGCCGAAGCTGAAACACCTGACGCAGATCGCCATCGACGAGATCTACCTCGGCAAAAGCGTGAAGTTCCTGACGGTCGTGCTCGATCTGGAGAGCGGCGCCATCGTGTTTGTCGGCCGGGGAAAAGGGGCCGAAGCGCTCGATCCGTTCTGGAAGCGGCTGCGTCACTCGCGGGCGATGATCGAGGCCGTGGCGGCTGACATGTCTCCGGCGTACGCTCTGGCAGTGCGGACACACCTCCCTCACGCCACGCTGGTCAACGACCGGTTTCACGTGATCAAGCTCTACAACGAGCTGCTGACCGAACTGCGGCGGGAGCTGTACCGGGAAGCGACGACGCAGCTCGAACGGGACGTCCTCAAGGGGACCCGCTGGCTGCTGCTGAAGTCGCTGAACAACCTCGACGAAGAGCGCGACGAGCCCGGCCGGCTGCTGCAGGCGCTGCAGCTCAACCGCTCGCTGGCCGTGGCGTATTACCTCAAAGACGATCTCAACGAGCTCTGGGAGCAGACGGACAAGCAGGCCGCGGCGTGCTGGCTGGACCAGTGGCTGGAGGCGGCGGACACGTCGGGCATCCGGCTGCTGCAGAAGTTTGCGAAGACGCTGGCCAGCCGGCGGCAGAGCCTGCTGGCCTGGTACGACTACCCAATTTCGACGGGACCGCTGGAAGCCGTGAACAACAAGATCCGGCTGCTGCAGCGTCAGGCCTTCGGCTATCGAGACTTCCAGTTCTTCCAGCTCAAACTCT
Organism: uncultured Planctomycetaceae bacterium; assembly: GCA_942493135.1. Lineage (GTDB taxonomy): Bacteria > Planctomycetota > Planctomycetia > Planctomycetales > Planctomycetaceae > Planctellipticum. Next base: position 398,530 of record OW818684.1, read on the forward strand.
ATGCACTGCATCGCATGAGGTACGCGTTAGTCGGATGAGCCGTAAAGAATTGCCAGCATTGGGGTTCAGAATGGGAGTTGGACTATTCTGGACGGTCACTCAGGGCCTGCGGCCACTAACTGCCTTTCCCCGTCAGGACTTCCAGCAGGAAGTCGTCGTTCCAGGCGCAGCGGCGGCGTTTGCCGACGATGCTGTTCTTACTCGGATGCTGCTTCAGCAGCGACAACACAAAGCGGTTCAGCCAGGCGAAGTTCTCGCGGACGTGGCGATCCCGAATCCGCGACTCGTCTTCGCGGAACGTCATGTCCAGCGTCCAGTGGCAACTGTTTTCGATGCCCCAGTGGCCGCGCACCGCGCGGGCGAATCGCTTCACCCCGACCGGCAGGCTGCTCAGGTAGTACCGCTTCTCGATCGTCTCTTTCCCGTCGCGAGTGCAGGCTGTGATCGCCACGCCGATCGACTGCAGGCCCTGCCACTGCTCTCGGCCCGGCAGGTCGTCGGGAACCGGCAGGTGCGTGTAGCAGCGCGTCTCCTCCCGGCCGTGCCCCGTTTCCGTTGTCGTGTGCCGCCGCGCAGCGACCCCTGCAAAATCCTCTTCGACGAGTTGATCGATGTACTCGACGACCGCATTGTGCAGGGTCTCCTGGTTTCCCTTGAGCGCCAGCACGAAGTCCGCCCCCTGCTCGACGACCTGCCCGGCGATCGCCTTCTGTGTCCCCATCGCATCAATGGTGATGATCACTGTGCTTGTCAGATGATGTCGTGCGACGCACTCTGCCGCGCCCAACTGAGTTGGCGAAGTGCGTGATTGGGCTGGTGGTCAGGACGTTAACAGCGTGTTGAGAACATCGCTTTCCCGTCAGCCAGCCAGGCAGGCGGCCGCCGCTCCCCGGCAGACGAATCCGCCAGTATGAACCGCTCGGTCGGTCTGGCTCCGCAGGAGCCAACATCGCCCCACACCTTGCGTTTCACTACGGCCGGTCGGATCGCCCGGCGCAACGCCTCGATTCGGCCGTCTGGACGAGTGCGAGCCGCATGCATGCACCCCCGTGCTCGTCTATTGCTAAAAACCATCTGCTACCGAAAAAGAACGTGGAATTCCAGCGCACACGCGGATAGACTCTGTACCACTGTGCCCGCCTGCCCCCCGCGTCACGACTGCCGAATCAAGAAACGATGAAGATTACTCATAGGATTCGCCGGCAGATGTAAAGATGCGGCGAGCGAGTTCCAGGCATGATCGATATGGCCGAGATGATCGAACCGCACGCGCAGCCGGTGAAAACTGCGCCCCCCGTCAGATGCGCGTTCGACAACTCGGCGAGTTTTCCCCAGCCTGCTGCCAAGCGACATGTTCCGTTTCGCGATCAGCGGCCGGATGCCGCGTCACGTCGACAGCGCATCGACGGCAGCAACGTGGTACGCGTGGTCGGCCTGCACGACATTCGGCGTCTCAGCCGGACGACCGGGATTGACTATGATCGACGGCATGTTGAATACCAGCGGAACTATTTCCAGGACATCGCACCGGTTTGTACCAGTCACGCCCATCTTCAGCGGGACGCCGTACCCATCGACTGGCAGATGCTGCTTCGTGCCTGGTTTTCGCCGATCAGTCGGCTTCGGCCCTGTTTCATCGCAGCTACCGACCGCGAGCGAGAGACTGATGTCGACGATAGTTGGCGACAAGTCGAACTCCCCGGCATTCCACAACTCGGCTGGCAACAGCCAGTGAAACTCAATTGCAGATCGACGGTAACTGTCAGTCGCGGAGACGCTATAAGAACATCGTTCCTCAGCAGCGGAGGAAGAAAAGGCCCCGCTTGGTGGGCGAGCTCAAGACTTTGGAACGGCTCAGTGCATGCCGGGAGTCTCATCGAGACGCAGGCACGGCTCAATTGCCAGCCACAGGTTTGCCGCAACGACGTGAGCAACATGCTTCGCCTCCGTGTTTTCGGATACTCCGACTCAGGAATGGGTTGGCACAAAGCGTGCGTCGACAAGATTGCGCCAAGATGTTTGCGTTCACTTCTCGCATTCGGAGTTGCTCAATGAAACGATTCAACATACGTCTGTGCTTCACAGGCCTCCTCCTTTTCGCAGTTGGCTGGGTAGACATTTACGCTCAGGCCCCCCCCAAAGCGCCTATTCCAGACACCATATATCTCGATCAAGGATGGACCGACAAAGAGCGAGAAGAGTTTTACTTCTCCCCGCAAGGCTCGCAACTGATCCCTTACGAGTGGTTTCTTGAGCTGGAGACGAAAGCCGGGCATACCCGCTTTCGTGACAATAGCAACTTAGACCGACTGCGATTCGTGACTCGTGCCCCCTCCGACGACTGGAATCCAGATGGCCTTCCCGTAGGATTTGTCCAGGACACGGACATCGATCCGACGCAAACGTCCTCGAAGATCGCCTATTTGGAGCGAGCGTTCGGAACAAAAGCGAAAGTCGACGATCAGAACCGTTGGTTAGGTTTAACATGCGCCGCATGCCACACCAGTCGCATAGAGCACAACGGGGCCTCGCTTCAAATTGACGGTGGACCATCAATGGCGGATCTACAGACCTTTTTAATTGAGTTGGCAGAAGCGCTCGACGCCACTCACAAGGATGAGCCAAAGCTCAAGCGATTTGCTCGCGCTTTAAAGCGGGAGGATATCGGTGCGTTGCAAATGGAAGTTGCCGAACATTCGTTGGCGCTGAAATCGCTAGTAAAACGGAACCAGTCGAAGTATCCGTATGGTTTCGCTCGGTTGGATGCATTTGGCGCAATCTTTAATTCCGTGTGCGACGCTGCTCTGGAGATTCCCGGAAATCGCGTTGAATCGAACGCGCCGGTGAGTTATCCCTTCCTTTGGGAGACCTCACGAATGGACTGGGTGCAATGGAACAACTCCGCAAACATCGCGGTCGCTCGAAACGTTGGCGAAGTACTCGGCGTGTTCGGCTTCTTCACGCTCAAGTCCTCTGATGGCACGAAACAGCAATTCGACTCTACCGTGCGGCTGAAACAGCTCATCAAACTCGAGACGCAGATCAGTAAGCTCAAAGCGCCAGCATGGCCCGAGGATCTGTTGGGCGTATTGGATCGCGAGAAAGTCCTGCAAGGAAAAGCTCTCTTCAGCGCAAACTGCGCCGCGTGTCACCAACTCCGCAATGCAAACGGTCAATTCCGGATGGTGAACATGGCGGGTGAGCAGCGGATTAAGTCGCACACGTCGAGACTCGCAGACATCAAGACTGATCCGCAAATGATCCTGAACTTGCGGCCTACCGCCGACCCAGGCGTTCTGAAGGCTCTGTTGCCTCCCGAACTTGCGAATCTTCCTCGCGTTCCTCGTTCGGAACTGCTCAAACTGGCTGTGCGCGGGGTCACACTGCATCGCGCGCAAAAGGAAATGATCCCCATTGTGCCGAATCCTGCCATGACGGCATTAGAGGCACCGCACGGTGGTGCCGGATACGCAGCTCGGCCGCTGGAAGGCATTTGGGCAACTGCGCCGTTTTTGCACAACGGTTCTGTACCCAATCTCTACGAGTTGCTGCTGCCCTCAGAGCAGCGCAGCAAGTCCTTTTTCGTGGGCAGCCGCAAGTTTGATCCAAAACGAGTAGGCTTTACGACCGAAAGTTCGCCAGGAGCCTTCGAGTTCAACGTGACAGCCGCCGGCCAGGCGATCCCAGGTAACTCGAATGTTGGCCACGAGGGGCACGGTGCTGGACAAGACGAGGGTTATACGGAAACGTTCGAGAACGGGAGTTGGCGGGAGTTTACGGAAGCCGAACGCTATGCCTTGGTTGAGTTTATGAAGTCTTTGGCACCGACTGGGGAAAAGGGAGTTGCAGTGGACCTTCCAACGGAAAAAGGCGATTCGACGGCCATCGTCGAGCAAATTCCGCCTGAAGAGCCGAGACAGATCACGAGTATAGTTGCAATGACCGTCCAACAGCTTAAGAATCGCTACTCCGGTGAAGCCCAGGTGCTTCGCGGGGTACACCCGAAAGATCACGGGTGCGTTCGGGCCGTTTTTGAGATCGCAGCCGATCTCGACGAGTCCTATCGAGTTGGCGTCTTTGCCGAACCGGGGCGACGATATGACTCTTGGGTTCGCTTTTCCAACGCTGCCGCCATCCTCCAGCCTGATGACCCGAAGGACCGGAAAGCTGACGGCACCGAGGGTCCGCCGGTGCCAGGGAGCCGAGGCATGGCGATCAAGTTGATGGGAGTCGAGGGAACTCCACTCGTACCTCCGGACGGGCCGCTCACGCAGGATTTCTTGATGGTCAACCATCCAGTGTTTGCGTTCGCGAATGTTGCCGACTACGAAGTCTTGTCGAGCATTCTGGCCGACCCTCAAAACATGGAGAGTCCCAAGCGATTCTTCGATGAGCAGTTCGCGAAAGGAGGCGCGGCGAAGGAGCGAGCCGTTCGAACCGCTGAGATTGTTGGCCGAATTCGTGCACCGAACGAGGCAGCTGGCGCGTTCCAACCGCAACCGGCCAGTCCCGTCGATTGCCGGTATTTCAGCGGTGCTCCGTTTCGGTTCGGCACTCAGTACGTCATGAAGTATTCGGCAGTTCCGGTCGACGCGGCATTGAACGCGCCGCCCGATGTGGCCGATCCCAATTACCTGCGAAACGCCTTGGTCAAGAGACTGGCCGACCACAGTGGCGCGACGCCGGTCGTGTTCAAGTTTCAAGTTCAACGACGGAGAGTGAGCGGTTTAGACATCTCCCAGGATATTGAAAACGCTTGCACAGAGTGGCCGGAAAAGACCTTTGGGTTTGTGACCGTAGCGACGCTCACTATTCCTCCTCAAGCTTTTGATTCACCCGAGCGCCGGCGCCTCTGCGAAGACTTGTTCTTTACTCCCTGGCATGGCATTGACGAGCACCAACCACTCGGAGGGATCAACCGGATGCGCCGGGCAGTGTACGAGGCCTCGTCCGAATTCCGGCATCAACCAAAGAAGCCGGCCACTCCCTGATAGCTTATCGACTGAAGTAGGTCGAAACCCTTGCAACACTATGCGATGCAAAGCAGACCTCGATTTCAAGTCGAAGGACACGATCACACCGGCAGTTCGCCGAAGGAATAGCCCTTGCCGTTGACAGACTAAGAATCCGGCGATTGGCAGAAGGATGACTGGTGCATGGCACTCTCTGCCCGTACCCTGACCATGCGTTCCCTGGCAGTCTTTAAGAACTGACGAAGATCAAACCCGCTTGTTGTTTAAATGAACCGAGCAATGCTTGGGCGGCCTTGAACTCTCGTTCGCAAGTCTCGAATTCGAAACCAATCCGAGGAGTCTTGATAATGTGTTTTGCACTCGATCATGGCCAGGAAACGGGCCTGTCGCTTGTCGCGCCGCACCCGAAGTTGCAAAGGAAACTCCAGACGCAGCTTGCCAGCATTCGTCGGGGGGCCGCCGGATCGGTCATCTCAGCTATGATAACCGCACGTCAAAAGCATCCAGTGGGTATGGACGACGGGGCGATCTATCCGGGTGACGCATTCCCGCTGGGAACATCGGCGCTTGCAGTTCGTCGCACGGCGCTTGATCGCGTCCCGCTGTCCGGCTCAGTGCGCGTGATCGTCGTGCTCGTCGACTTCTCTGATCAGGTGATGACTCGAACTAAGGCGGCATTCGAAAAGCTGTTCTTTTCTGAGGGAACGCTGCCAACGGGCAGCGTTCGCGACTACTTTCGCGAAGTCTCGAACAACGCCATAGATATCGTTGGCGAAGTCGTTGGCCCTTACCGGATGCCAAAGACGCTCTCGTATTATGCCAATGGGGAGTCGGGCACCGGAAACAGTGAACCGAATGCCCGCACTTTGGCAAAAGCAGCAGTTGTCGCGGCAAACCCAGCCGTCAATTTCGGATTGTACGATAACAACGGAGACGGGTACGTCGACGCATTCATCGTGATTCACGCGGGGAAAGGTGCCGAGGTGACGGGCAAGAAAGGAGATATCTGGTCTCACAAGTGGGTGCTCCCCGGTGGCGCCTACGCAGCTGACGGGAAGAGCATTTACGCATACCTAACGGTACCGGAAGACTGCAAGGCCGGGGTTTGCTGTCACGAGTTGGGGCATCTGCTCTTCGGTTGGCCGGATCTGTACGACATCGACAGCTCGAGCGAAGGGGTTGGTAATTGGTGTTTAATGGGGGGCGGAAGCTGGAATGGAAACGGCGACACACCGGCACACCCATCCGCATGGTGCAAGTCGACGCAGGGCTGGATTACAGTGGTCAATGTCGCCAGTAACAAGCTGCTGACGATTGACGATGTCAAGACCGGATTCAAGGCATATCGGCTCTGGAGGAGTGGCGATGCTTCACAGGAATACTTTCTCGTTGAAAACCGCCAGCGTACGAAGTTCGACGCCAAGATTCCGGGAGACGGGCTTGTGATCTATCACATTGACGAGGCCATCCCTGACAATTCCAATGAGGCTCATCTCAAAGTTGCGGTTTTGCAGGCCGATGGACTGCGGCAACTGGAATCAGCCAAGAACCGTGGTGATACGGGAGATCCGTTTCCCGGTTCCTCCAACAATAAGACATTCAAGCGTACTTCCAACCCAACATCGCTGTCGTACGGGGGAATTGACACGAAGGTCTCGGTGACCTCGATTAGTACATCGGGAACAAGAATGACAGCGAAGGTCACTGTGAAGTAGAGCATGATTCAGATCGTCGAGAATTGGAGCCTTCTAAGTGGGTGGGTGCGCCCGAGCGGCTTCGTATCTGACTTGGATGCGTTTACTGTTGTCGAACTGGAGGTCACGTCGGTCGACTCCATTGAAGGCTTTCCGAATCTTCTTTCGACCCAACTTGGCCAGCGGTTGTCGATTTATTTTCCCAAATCACGGGTAGCCGATTTAGGGCTTGTGCTGGGCACACAGATCAAGTGCCGCGCCCGACTTGCTACAGGTCAGCGCGTCTTCGGCGATGCAGACGAATGTCACGTGACGGCACGACCGTGAGTGCCTTTTTCGACGTAGCTCGTTATCTGAGTGGCGGCGTCACTAAATGCACAGTGCTTGTCGGACTGATTGCGGGAGACGAGGGTGTTTCGCAATGTAGACCAGTGGATCGAAACTTTCCGCCGGGAGTTGACCGGCGAGCTCAGCAGGCGGAATTGCCGCTGCTGGGACGATGACCGAACCTGCTACTAACCTGTTCATTGTCTGGTGCCCTAGAAGCGCAAGCCCGGCGGGCTCAAGTTTGCCTGACCGCTGGATCTCTGCGGGTTGCCGGTGGCATTCGGCATCCTGCGGTGGCAGCTCAAAGCGGACCTTGGCTCCAGCGGCACCGACGAGTTCATCAAGCTGCCGGGGCTACTGGAGCGCCCCCCGCCTCCGTCCTGAAAGAGGCTATACTGTCCTGCTTGGAACTGGGGAGCACGAGTGCCGATGCCATCCGGCCTGGTCATGGATGCCCACTAGCAGCGTGTTGAAAAAGCTAGCTGAATCGTCGAAAGTACTCCGTTTTCCAGTTGTCTTTTTGACCGTCGATTGCCTCAAATCAAATTAATCAACACGCGGTCAAGCTTGAACTCGACCCTGATGAGCATTATCAGTTGACACAGACCGCTCGAGGTCTGTATGGGGATTTGGCCAAGATCACAACGCTGGAGGATAATGAATGAAGTGGCTGACCTCCAACCTGCTTCCTCTTGCCGTCATCGGTGGGCTGCTGTTCTTCGGCAGTTTCGTGCGTGGGAGGTTGTGGGTCGTGAAACCGCGTTGGGTTGTCTTCGGCGTCGGGGCAGCTCTACTGCTCGCCGTTGGGGCGGGAGTCGTGCAGGTCATTCGGAGTTCGGCCGGTCAGATTGAGACCGTGGATGAGGAAGAGCACGTTGGTCCGCTGCCTGAGATTCCCAAGATGGCTTTGGAGCGGTTGAGGCTCGATTGGAATTCGCAGGGTGTCGCCAATTGGTCCGCTTCGGAAACGCTGGCAGACCTCAGCGAGATCGCTTACCAGCCGCCCCACCAAGCGGAACGGAGCTTTCAAGCACTTGGCTTCACCAAGGTAATGCCGGTCGTTCTAGGCTCGATGATCGGATATGTCATCACCGGCGAAGACGTGACGGTCGTGGCCTTCCGGGGAACTGACTTCAACGAGATCTCGGATTGGATGGCCAATCTGAGCAGTGCGGCGACCAACACCCCGCACGGACAGGTTCACGAGGGCTTCTACTTTGCCTACCAATCCATGAAGTCGCAGGTCGATGCGATCCTGAAGGAGCGAGACACGACGCATCTCTGGGTCACCGGGCACAGCCTGGGCGGAGCACTCGCCCTCATGTGTGCCTACGATCTCGAAGAGATCGAGCAGCGGCATTTAGACGGAATCATGACCTTCGGGCAGCCGATGATTGCCCGGCAGCAATTCGCCGACTACCTCGACACGCTGTTCGTCGGTCGTTACGCCAGGTTCGTTAATCGGGACGACATCGTGCCGAAGGTGCCGCCCAGTCATGTTGCCTGCGGGTCGCTCGTCTGGTTCACCGAAGACGGCCTGAAGCGATCTAAGATCAAGCGAGTACTCTACGCTGCTACCAATCCAAAAGACTCTCCGATTCCTGTCGGATCTGCCCCGATCGGTGATGTCGGCGAGGAGGAAGACGCTGAAATCAAGCCGTTGACAGATGCCGAGTTTGAAGCTCTGCAAGCCAAGCTCAAAGCCGAGAACGCCGAAGCCGAGCGACTCCCTAAGGGGCCGCCCGTTGTCATGTATCGGGCAGCCCCCTCGTCGCTGGTTGATGACCACTCGATGCTGCGGTATCTGGACGAAGTTCGGACGCTGTTGGGATTGCAACTAACGGAGGAGCCGTGATGAGACTGGAGCGAGAGTAATACAACCGCCACTGGTGAAATACGATCTCTCGACTCGCCGGGGCATTTCGCAGCTGTGGGACGCCGACGAGTTGAACAAACTCTGTCAGCCGAAGCAGGCCGTCAGCCTGTGTCCGTTCCAGCAGTTTCACGAATCAGACTGGCAGGAGAATGATCTTCTGTCGGTGAACGATGTAGCCCTGGTCGTCGCCGGCCTGGAAGGACGTATTTCGGCGCGTGCTGTCGCTGATCCATCCCGCCGACTTTCAAGCCTGCTTCGCCGCCTGGCTCGCAGCGCTCCGCGGTCGAGTGGCAGTGGCCGCCGGGATCGATCAGCCGGTTTTTTTCCGTGGAAGGGAAAACACTGAGGCGCAGCCACGACCTCCGGAAGGGGGTGGGGGCGGTGCACGCGGTGAGCATGTGGGCCAGCGAGTTCGGACTGCTGCTGGGACAGGTGGCGTGCGGCGACTAATCCAACGAAATCACGGCGATTCCCGAGCCGCTACGGCTGGTGGACATCTGCGACGCGATCATCACCATCGACGCGATGGGGTCTACGACCGGTTCCGGCGGGCTGACCAAGCGATCTACTCGGCGGTGCAAACCGCAAGGTAAGAGGCGGCAGCTGGACGCTTCGCCGCGCGGAGGTTCACGCGATTCTGACCTCGGTTCCAGCGGCCGCCAGTCTACACGCGCCGGTCCCGCTCTCGCTGCCAAACCGCGCGCGGACCGAGACCGAACCACTACTGGTGCTCGCCGCGGGGCGGTAATCACGTACTAGCGCTACTTCAGCCACCAATGGCTGGGACACGGCGGCACAGAATGAAGGAACGGTGAATCCTTCCAATTATGGTACTTGCATTCAATGTGGCCACGGTGTAGCGTCTGACACGCGTCTGTCGAGTATGTTGGTGGCGTCGCGAATCATTTCCATCCCGGTCGGGGTAAACTCTCTGTTTTCGAGCTTGAATCGCCACGAGCGAAGAAGAGTTACGGTTGGTCTCAGGCAAACGTGCCAATTCAACGTATTACGACGATCGGCTCGGCGTCCAGATTCCGTCGAACCCCAAGGATCGTGTGCGTCCATTCCAACTCTCCGTATAAATCGTTCCGAATTAGAGCGACTAAACATGCAAACCTTTCGCAGTCAACGTCTTATTGCGTCGGCGCTCAGAGTGTTCATGCTCGCGGTCATGCCGTCGGTAAGTCTGAATGCCGAGGACGCAGCTCCGTCGACGAAGCGTCTGGACGTGTGCGACGTTTCGATTCTCTGGCCCGCGCCGAAAACTGCCGCAGATGTAGCCTCGCTGATATCCGTCGTCGAGAAGCTCGATGGCGACAGCAGCACCATTTGGCCGGATGCGGTCTTTCGGAAAGTGCTGGCGACAGCGCAGGGAGTCACCGTCACCGGGTCCGGGATCGGAGTGCCTGTTCGTCAGATCAAGTTTCGAGATCAGTTTCAGGACTTGCAGGAAACATTTGAAACTCCAGTGAACTGGAAGATCGCCGGGATTCGAATCGATCCATCGGCCCCCGGATGCAGCAGCCGGATCATTCAGCTGTTCGGGTCAAGGCCACAGATTCGGCTGATCGTCCAGCCGGTGACTGTAGACGGTGCGCGGGTCACGGTTCACGATGTGACCGCGCATCTGGTCTTTGACTTCGCTTCGGGAAGTGAACCAGCCGTGCTGCAGGGGCTGCCGCCGCGCTCGATTCCCGATCGGGAGAAGTTCAAAGCCATTCTGGACGATCTGGCCGCCCTCAAGGCTGACGCGGGCGTGTCGACTGGCGGCGCACTTGGCGTGCACCCCGCGCTGCGTAATGATGCGCCGGCGTTCGCGGAGAAAGTGAAGGGATTTCTCAAGAAACATCTCGCAGCAGAGCGATTGAACGCGGTGGCGTTCATGGGACTTGACGCCCCTGAACCGTGGATCTTTTTTGCGATGGCCAGGCAAGATGGAGTTTTCAGCCACGCGTCACATCCAAGTTTGCCGCCGCGTTCGGCGCAGATGCTGTCTTTCAGAGACGGTGATCACGTCACTCCACGTCCGAGCAATTCGACATTCGGAAAGGGACTCGGCGTCAGCACGGCTCAGTTGTTTGATTTACCGCTTAATCTGGATGCAGCCGCTCTCCCCGGCCCGATCCCTCCGGGCCTGCCGGCGGTTGCGCATCGCGATGTCCCGGACATCATCGCCAATCCGGGACTATCGCATTTTTTCAATACAGACTGCCTGAGCTGTCATAGCGAGAGCACTCGTCGCCAGGCGCTTGGACTTCACGACGCGGTCTCCCCATTTCAATTCAAGCGACCTACCGGGATTTCCGGGGTCGATGGCGGCGTATTGGCCAGGCAACGCTGGAACGTGCGCAATTTTGGATGGTTTCCCGACTTCTTGAACGGCGGAGCTGTCGTGGAATCGGTCTCGATGCGTACCGCGAACGAGGCGGCAGAATCCGCGGAGTTCATCAACCGCGAGTACTTCGGTGCGCCTGCGGATTCCTCAGTCACGGGCACAGCGTCGAATCCCGGTACCCCATCCATCATAGCTGCGGCCTCTACTCCTGTCGCGAACGCGCTGACGCTCGTGATGACCATCAAGTCGCCCGAGGATCGTGCACGACTGAAGGAGCTGATCACTACGCTGCAGGCACTTCCACCGGAAAGCAATCCCATCGCTCGGGCACTAACGAAACTGGGCAACGTTCATTTCGCACGATTCGTCTTCATCGGCGATGACAAGCTCGCCGTAATCACGACGTACGACGATGATTTTGAATCCTACATTCGCTCATTTGTCGACGAAATCGGTGGCGTATTTGATCAATTGCTGACGCACATGAAGGATGCCCCGCCCCTGCCGGTCGAAGAACATGTGACGGAATTCCTAGAATACGTGAAGTAGAACGATTTGACCTGCGAGCCGCCATTCTTTAGCGCCTATCCTACATTGAGAGTCCAAGATATTCTGAAGCTTCAGAATCAGTCGCGTTGAAACGCCAGCGGGCTCGTTTCCAGCGGATTCGGAAGTTGTCGTTCCGCAAAGTGGAGCCGGGTCCGTATACCTCCGATAATACGGACTCCAAACTGGGGCAGTTGACCGAGTCGGCTCGCCGCCCCAAAACGCCTCTAGGGCGTCGTCAGATTCCCCGACGCGAGAGAATGTTGAGCGAGAATCTGTTCCCGATACCGGATGCTACAGCGCCACCAGATGGCTTCCCGCGATGCCGGATCGCGTTTCGTTACTTTTGGTTGGATGGCACATGAGAGGCCGCCTGCGCCGGGTGGATAGAACCAGCACCGCGGCATGCAGGAGAGGCCAGACGTCCGCTCTACCGCTGGGGCACGAAGCGACACTGCGGCTGGCTCGATCAGTCGTGGCGTTGAATGGGTTGACGTGAACGATTCGCTAACTCCCATCGAAGATGGTTCGGCGGTCTGGAAGGAATCCACTGCACCGCCTGTTCCAATCGGTCGCATGCAGATTCCGCAACAGGATTTGAATTCCAAGTCGAATGCGAAGTTTGAACAACAGGTTGAACAAGTTGAGTTCACTCCCTGGAACGTTCCGAGTGGAATTCGGCCGCTGGGCAGCATGAATCGCGCCAGACGAGTCGTCTATCAGACGAGCGCTGCCAGACGCCCGGTCGAAAACCAGGTCTCTAACAATTCATAGCCGGCCAAAGGAATTCCGAGCATGAGCCATGATGATCAGTGCGTGCAAGCAGATCAGACGCCGACGGTTGGCAACTTGACGCAGCCGGGCTCCGTGCTTCGAGCGGATACCAGCCGATGGCGTCCCAAGTCCAGGCGAGTCGGAATCGGGCCGATCCGTTACGTGTGCTGGAATGCCGTCTACGCGCTCGTGGAATTCGCTAACCGTGCATTGGCATTCAATTCCCATCGCCGAGTCTCCTGGGACAAGTGGCCGACATATCTGGGCCTCGTCTACCTGATTGCAAAGATACGTTTCAACCGCAGCAATGCGTTGACTGATCCTTACGACTACCAGACGCTGGACGAAGCCCCGACTTCCGTTGAGCCCGTCGAAGCGCACTCGTCGATCGCCCCGGACGGCAAGTGGGTCTCGGACGATCGCGATGGCCAGATGGGGGCCGCGATGACTCGATTCTCTTCGAATATCGCCCCCCGTTACGTTCGCCCCGACGTTGAAAACATGATTCCTTCGGCGCGATCGGTCTCCCGGAAGCTGCGCTGGCGGCGCGTTGACGCAGACGGGAACGAGATTACTCGCCGCGCCCTGATCCTGAACGTCATGGCGCAAAGCTGGATTCAATTCCAGTTTCATGGCTTTGGTGGCAACACGCTGCGCGATCCGATCAATCAAGCCCCCTATCGCATTCCGCGCGATCCCGGCGACGGTTGGCCCGACGACGTTGCGATCATTGAACGTACAGCTCGGGATCCGACGCGGCCTGACTACGACGGGAGACCGACTCCGATTAACGAGAAGGTTCATGCCTGGGTGCAGGGGCAGCTGTATGGGAATAATGAGGCCGAGCTGCGTCGCCTGCGCACCTTTGCAGACGGCACACTTGCCCTTGATGGCGATGGACTTCTTTTGGAGGACCCGGCGCGTCCCGGCGTCGATCTGACGGGTTTCAACAACAACTACAGTCCGTATCTCAGCGTGCTGCATTGGCTGTTCACGAAGGAACACAATGCGATCGCCTACTATCTCCGGCAGTTGCACCATGATCTCAGCGATGAAGAGTTGTTTCAGCTGGCCCGGAAGACGAACTGCGCGCAGATTGCGCGTATCCACACGATCGAGTGGACCAAAGATCTTTTGCAGCATCCGACCCTACAGCTTGCCATGCACAGCGACTGGTACGGCCTGTTGGGCCAGCGCCTGAAGCTCTACCTGATGCGTCAGTCGCAGCACAATCGTTTCGTGTCGCTCTGCCTCAAGCCGTTCCGGGCCAACGACGTCCTTTGGGGAATGCCGGGATCCGCTTGGGAACACCACGATGGCCCGTTTCAAGTTCCGAAGCACTTTCGCATGGTCTACAGGCTACATGAGATGGTCCTAAGCGGGCATCGAACTTACGATCCCGACTCGGGCCGGCTTCTAGATCAGATCGACCTTCTTGATTTCGTGCACGCAAACACTCGCAAGCACGTCAGAAATATCGGTTATAACGCACTCGCCTGGTCGTTTCTGCGCGAATCGTGCGGAGCGCTGGAACTGCATAACTTCCCCAGAAGCATGACGCGATTTGAGCGGATGCAGGACCGCAATCTGATTGATCTGGCTGAGCTGGACATCTTTCGCGAACGAGAAGACGGCACTGGGAGCTACAACGATTTACGGCGGTCATTGGGCGAACCGGCCGTTGAGTCCTTCCTGGAGTTGACGGGCGGCGACGCCGAACTCGCCCGGGAACTCGAAACGGTTTACGAAGGAGATGTCAACCGAGTTGATGCGGGTATTGGCATTCTTGCTGAGCCGAAGCCGAAGGGCTTTGCATTGGGTTTCGTGCAGTTTTACCAGTTCGTTCTCAATGCGCCGCGCCGGGTCAAGAGCAATCGGTTCCTCTCCGAAGGATACACCTATGCCGAGTATCAAGAGGGCATGAATTGGGTCGAACACGCGGGTGGCTTCCTTGGGGTCGTTCGCCGACATCTACCTGGGCTGAGAAGCAAACTCGAAGGAGTGACGCGTGCATTTGCCCCATGGCCTGAGAGCGAGACTTTCCCGGAACGCTTGCTTGAACAATCGCACGCCGGAACTTTCAGGGCGCTCCGCGGTGATGTGTGCACAATACTCCTGCTCGTCTTGTCGACATGGATTGCCGTCCCTGCTGACTGGTCGCCTGCCTGGTTTGCCATTTTGCTGGGAATGCTGACAGTGGGAACGCTGGCGATTGCAATTGGGCGGTCGATCTCTCGCCGGCACATGCAGAATTGCGAGAAGAAGTGCAATACCGACAAGAGGCAGTTCATGTTCAGGACGCTCTATCGGGCCGATGACATTGTCCGCTGGACCTCTGCGGCCGCCAAAGTCTGGGCTGCGTCGGTCTTTGTGATTTGCGGTTCAGCATTCGTGGCCTCGCTGCCGACGCAGCACTGGCTGTCAGTGTGCTATGTCATTTGCGCCGTAAGCGCGTGTTCCGCGTGGAAGCGGTCACGGTCGACGAGCAACTGCCAACATCTGCTGAAGGTGTCTCTCAGAAACCGGATGCGTGGCGAGCATCCCCGCAGCGAAGCGGAGAGTGAACTCTCGTCAGACATGCAGGCCGAGTTCGAACAACTGCGGCGCAGGTTCGCGCCGGGTCGGGATTACTTTACTGCGTACGATTTCGCGAGAATGCGTGAGGCACAGCCCCAGAACGCATTGTCGAATCGCAGCGGAGGACGTTACCGCAAGCTCCTGTTTGATCATGCTGACCTGGTCGTCGAAGAAAATCGTCAACTTGTTCCGGCGATTTCAGTTACCGCGTGTTTCCGCGTGCTGTTGGGCATGGCCGACGCAGACGTCGTACTCGAACGTGCACTTCCCGAGAGCCCGAATCCCGCGACTGGTGATTCGCCCGGCCTGACCGGGGCACGCATGTCCCGATGATACGGCGGCACAGATGCGTGCCGCATCTGTGCTGAAGACAACCCACTTTGCAGCAAGTCGGGCAGTTTCTGTGACTTGCGATATGACCAACAACACTGTCGAGAGAGACGAATATGATCCAAAATCGTCAGGAGGACCTCGGAGTGAAGGAATTCGCCAGCGTCTATTGCGAAGAATTGAAATCGGTCGTTGAGCGCCGGCGGAATCTGGACCGCAGCGATCCTCTACCGGGCGATGGGCTGGATGATGATCAACCGCATTGCAGCCAGACTGAAGAACAGCTCCGAACCTGGGCGCTGAAACGGAATCTGTGCGGCCTGGCGCTTTCGGGAGGAGGAATCCGGAGCGCGACATTCTGCCTGGGGGTTCTGCAGGGGTTGGCGGCGGCAGGCCTGCTCAAGCGAATTGACTATCTGTCGACCGTCTCCGGCGGTGGCTACATCGGAGCGTGGTTGTCGGCGTGGATCCGGCGGGACGGAATTGACAGGGTTGTGGAGGGATTGAAGCCGCCGGCGTTTCGTGAACCGTTGCATCCTGCCATCTCCCCGACCGAGCCGGGCGCGAATTCCCGTGAACCAGAACCGGTGGAACCGGAGGCGATCCGTCATCTTCGGCTCTACAGCAATTATCTGGCGCCGCGCCACGGCTTGCTGACTTTTGATGGATGGACTCTTATCGCCATCTACCTTCGGAACCTGCTCCTCAACCAGCTTGTGCTGATTCTGGCGGTGTTCGGTCTGTTCGCAATGGTCCGACTCTTCGTGGAGTTTTTCGCCCTCGTCTACAGATACAACCTGTTCGTATCCCCCGTCGTGCTTTGTCTGGCGGCGATCGTTCCATCGGTCGTGGCAATCGTCGGCGTCTGGCTGCTTTCCCCGGAGGCGAATGGGAATCGGTGCCCTGACGGGAAATGTCGACTTCGAAACTGGAGTCGTGGCCGAGCGAAACAACCAGAGCACGGTGACGGTGTTCAGGATTTGAAGGAGTGCGTCGAATTCGCGGAAACCTGGATGCTCTGGAAATTGTGCATCATACCGCTGACGTTCGCAGCAATGGCGACG
Source organism: uncultured Planctomycetaceae bacterium (assembly GCA_942493135.1). Classification (GTDB taxonomy): domain Bacteria; phylum Planctomycetota; class Planctomycetia; order Planctomycetales; family Planctomycetaceae; genus Planctellipticum. Next base: position 415,026 of record OW818684.1, read on the forward strand.
TCGTTACTGCTCGTCTACGCGGCGAAAAGTTCTGAAAGTATTCTGCCGGCGGCGGTTGTATGCACTCTGGTCACAACCATGTTCGTCGTCGTCGGAAACCTCACCGTCAGTTCCACATGGAGATCGGACCGTCGCGTCATTGTGAGTGCGCTAGTGGTTATTCTTGCGACAGCTGTAGCTTTTTTCCCGCCGGCCTATGTAATGCTGCAGATCGCAACTTCTCTTCGCGCTCCGGTGGCCATCATATCCACCTTCGGCGTGCCGCTGTTTTTAATGAGCATCGTTCTCGGAAGCTTCCTAATGACGGGACTGCGCGGCTATGCACACGAAAATGAACGCAAGCGGAATGACGACGACGAGGCGAACAACGCGGCACCACAGCCACCACGGAGATGCAAGCTCGTCAAGTCACCCGAAATTCAACGGGAGTGGTGGTCGCAGGTTGCCGCCCGCCTGATGATGGTGTCGGCCGGATGGGCGGCAGTTGTCGGCTGCGTCGTATTCGGCCCTTGGGCCGTCGTCGGGTTGTTCCGTCTGGCAGCCGGGGGAATCCCGTCTGCTATTGCTGGCGGCACGCTGGGAGCAAGCTGGTTCGCGATCCTTGCTGCGGGGCTGCGAGCGGCTCAACAGCCGGCGACAGGATCGCCCAACCAGCGAGGAGTGTTCCCTCTACTGGCGCGAGCGACGCCTCCATTGTTTCTGGGCACGCTCCTGCTCCTCTGCGCGGTCGGCGGGACCTGGATCCTGTATGACTTTGCCGCACAATTGACTCCGGGGGAAGGGAGAGATTTTGTGTCGCGCAGCAGCCATCTGCTTGAGGATTTCAACCTTGTTCAGCTCGTCCCAACACCCGACAGCTCCCTTAAAGGCTTTCCGCTGGGATGGCTCGGGCTGCTCGCCACCTCGTTCATCTCGTTCCTGTGCTGCTGGGCTCTTGGCCGTACGCTCGGCCCCAACGTGTTTTCGCTGCAGCGGCTGTATCGGAACCGGCTTGTGCGGTGTTATCTCGGTGCGACTAATACGAATCGCTCCCCGGAACAGCTTGTCAACCTTGATGTGCGAGACGATATGCCGCTGGCGAGTCTGTCTCCTGAAAAGGGATCCAAGTGCAACGGCACGAACGTTGACGCCCGCGGCCCGTTCCACATCATCAATGGCGCCTTAAATCAGAAGGCGAGCTCAGTTCACCACGGTCGACGGTCCGGAGCGAAATCCAGCGGAAGAACTTCTTCAGCGAATGATCTGGCCGAAAATCTACAGTTTGGCGAACGTCAATCAGAATCGTTTATCTTCACGCCCCTTAACTGCGGAAGTCAGTCGACCGGATATTGCCCTACACACGATTTCTGCGGAGGGATCAGAATCGGCGAGGCGATCGCAGTCTCGGGGGCCGCAGTTTCACCGAACATGGGCTACCACTCTTCGCCCTCGGTAACCGCACTCTTGACGGTGTTTAATGTACGACTCGGAGAGTGGTTTCCCAATCCTCGCACGAGTGGCCAGGAGTCGAACAAACGAAAACGGCCCAGCCCGTTTCTCCTTCTGCACGAGTTGGCGGGAATGACCGATTCCAAGAGCGACTACGTCTATGTATCCGACGGTGGACACTTTGAAAACATGGGGGTCTACGAACTGATCCGGCGGCGTTGCCGGTTTATCCTGGCCGTCGACGCCGGGGCCGATCCCAAATTCCACGAGAACGTAGGGCGCGTCGTGCGGCAGGTGCGGATCGATTTCGGGGTCTGGATCGACGTTAATATGAGGCCGGTCACGCCTGGACCAGACGGACTGGCCGAGTCCCACGTCGTAGTCGGCCGGATTCACTACGGATACGTTGACAAACCGGAGACTTCCGAACGCGCCAGCCCGAGCGGAAAACCGCGCCCCTCCGGGTCTGACGATCAGAACGATCCCAGGTTTCTCTACGAGGAGAATCAGGGGATTATCATCTGGCTGAAGAACTCCCTGACCGGCGATGAGCCCGGCGACGTCGCCAATCAAGTCGCAACGCATCCGACGTTCCCGTATGACACGACTCTGGATCAGTTTTTCGACGAGCCTCAGTTCGAGTCATACCGGGCATTGGGACTCCACACGGTCCTGAAGAGTCTGAATCTGCCGGCAATACCGCAGGCCGACGACAGCAATGATTCGAAGCATCCGTGTCAGGTCGGAATAGAGCCGGTCCGATCGATTGCTTCAACGGCGCGGCGGAGCGAGCCGACGAACTGGACGATCCGGCAGATGTTCGAATTGAACTACGACTACTGGCTGACGAAACCGGGACAGCTCATTCCCAAGTACATCCACGAGAATGAAGCGTACGCCCGAATCCAGAACATCCTGCGGACCGAATCGAACGTCAGAAGAATTGCGGACTCGCTGTATGGTGGAAGCAATGCCGAGCAGGTTAAAGATTCCCCGCCGACGACGGAGGAACGGCTGATGGCTAATGAAATGTTCACTCTCCTCGAAAACGTTTGGTTCTCGCTGGATCTGGAACAGAACCAATATCATCCGATCCACAGCGGATGGATGGAGGTCTTCCGGCGCTGGTCGAAAAGCCAGATCCTCCACGCGGCCTGGCAAACTGGTGGTCCCGGATCTGCGGGGCCGCTTTGCTGTGAATACAGCCCCGCGTTTCGGCGTTTCATCAACAGTATCATTAGGATTCCGGGGGCCAACTAGCCGACCAGTTCTCGGCCCGCCATTCCTCCCGCCAAGCGAGGCACTTTCAGCGCCGCCGCCAACGAATCCACCAGCATCTCCTCGGCTTCGGCGATGATGACTGGATTTGGACTCGGCAACTCATGAGATTCTCACGAGTTATTGCGAATCGCCCCACCGCCAGATCGAATCAGACCGGCGTTTTGAACCAGGATTGCGGAGCTGACAAACGCGCGCAACGTTCTGGTGCCAAACGAGAAACAGCTCGCCGCAAATCATTGCGACCAGATGTTCTGATTCCAGAGTCGGGATGACAGGACATCGTTAGAACTTTTTCTCGCCGGCCTGAGCGGCTGGGACGCCGTCTTGCGGCGACATTTCCCAGGGAACTCCGACGGCGGCGACCAGTCGTAAGCGACTGTCAGATTAAGGTTTAAGAGCGGAACTCGGACGTGGCTGAACGGTCAGGGTCTTCGTGAGATGAAGCCTTGCGACGCTCACTTCTGGGCGGCCGCTTAGGTCAGGCCGTGTATGTGCCTGCGGAGACAGACCGACCGAGCGGAACAACCGTCTGCCCCGTTGCGGCGGCCGCCTGTCTGGCCGGCTGACGGACAATCGTTTTGCTCAACACGCTCCTGTCCCGATTTTGTAAAATGTTTTAGTACCGAAACTCGTCAGTGGTCTTTAGACTACTGCTCCACATAATTCGGCACGTGAGTGCCCTTTCATGGTTTATCGACTTGAAAACCGCTTCCGTTCGAGTATTGGATTGCCGTCAGCATCATAACCGGCAATGACGTGCGTTGCACCTGGCGGAAGAGACTCGCCTTCAGCAACGGCTTCACCCCGAGCAATCACCCCTTGAACATATTGGACTTCCGCTTGCTTCTCTTCATGGGCGATCACTTCGGGTACTTGCTCTGCAACCGACTCAGGTTCTTTCACTTCCTTTTTGGCCCGCACCACTTTCTTTGTTCCTGATTTCGACTTGTCGACAGCACGCCTTACGCTCATTCTCTTCGCCATTTCAAGCCCCCCGCTTAAACGTGTTCTATAATTCTACCGTTGAATCGAATCAGGATGACAATAGGGACCGAGAGTTGGGGCAATCTTCCAAATGAATCTGGAAAACGAATGCCACGGACATGGGGTTCAATGTCCGTGGCATTCCAAAAGGGGTGAGCCCCGATCACATGGTGCCACTTTCGCTTACTCTTATCGTCGAAGACCTCGGATAGTCGGACTACTGTTGACATCCTGACGCTGGTTTTCTGAGCGAACAGCCGCACAGAAAGCGAATTCGCTCAAGCTGTAAGACATTTTTACGCCGGACCAGTTGATGCGTTTGCAGTTTGGTATGGGGCGCAATGCCTTTCACGCTGGATTTGGGTGCGGACAGTCTTCCGTGGGCGACCAGCATCTCGACAAAGTGACGAGTCGCTTTCACCAGTTCATCTGAACGAGTTTCGATACTCCGAGATTGAGCGCCGGCAACCGATACCGACGGCGAGTGTTCGACAAACGCCTCAACGGCGAAGTCTTCGGTCCCCAAGCGCAAATCGCGCGCAGACAGGACGATTTGCTGCGTCTCGGTCCGTTCCGCCGGAGCGAGCGACACCGAGGCAATTGCCGCTCGCGACGCCTTTGTAACGCTTGCAGCGGGTGAAACCACTTGCGTACTTAGAATTTTCCGCTTGACAAACACGGTAGTCAAAGCGGAGCGGTACTTCCCATTAAATCGGGCGGTGTCTGCATCGATCATTCGAGCAGCAACTTGGGCATAGAAGTTTGGCTTCACAGGTGCGGCCGCGGTCGCGTCCATTAAAAGTGCTCCACAATCCTTAGCGACGGTCGACAGGTGGGTCGCTGTCGGGGACGTTGACAAGATATTCAACATCCCAGACAAGATGTCGTAAAAGGCTCCAGTGAAAACTCGCGAAAACGAGTGCACTTCGGCACTGAGGTCTGTCGCCGGTGCTGAGTGAGGCAGCGTATTCGGATTCACATATGCGAACTTATTGTAGGCGTTTCGCAGGCAATCCGAATCTACATGGGCGGGGTCGTTCTGCCGAATCGCCCAACCAAGCTCTTCAGCGAGACGGGACAACTTGGACGCTTTACGCCCCTGAACGCCAGCCAAGGCCGCCGTTCGAACCGATGGCAATTGTAATGCCGACAGGATGGCGCTCATATCTCCAAACGACTCGTGAAACGAACCGACCTCGATATACGGGGCTCCCCACAACTGCGGCCGATGTGCATCCAGGCAGGCGTGCCCCAGTTCATGACACACAACATCTGGACTTTCGCCGGAGTAAACCGCTTTCCCACCGGCCGTCGCATGAAAGAAGGCCAGCTCGGCGCGGTCGTAATAGGCATTGAGATCCTCGCCTTCGTCGAGTCCCACGTTCAGCGCAGACCCAACACTAGCCTGCCATGCGGCGATGCCCAGTGACGCCCAAAAATCTCCGCCACGTCGTACCGCTTCGGCGGCGGTCCAATACCGAAACTCCTTCGTCGTCGGCTGATAGACACCGGCTGGTATGGCAGTCCCTTTGATCTTGAACTTCAGAGGCGGAGCGTTCAAGTTTGGAACTGGCCGCGAAATCAGTGGTAATCCCATGGGATCATCCTGCCATGCCTGGATTCCCGCCGCTGATGCCGTCGCCTTGGCCGCGCGTTTTGCCGTCTTTTTCGCCATGATCTTAACTTCTCCGAATGAGACATGAGAGAACGGATCGATCACTCAATTGGCATCGCCGCTTTGCCGGAGTACAAGGGTTGGCGGTCCGGGCCTGCACCAGATCCCACGTCCCGTCGCCATTGTCGTCCTCGCGGAAGCCTGACCAGTTGCCAGTGGCATCCAGCGTCCAGCACCGGGCGAAGGTTTCGGAGGTGAGCGAGGTGTGGCCGGAGTTTAGCGTACCCCGCTGCATGTCCTGCAGCCGGTGGACCGCGTCGTAGGTGTAGAGTTCGTCGAACTCCTTGCCGAGGCTGGTCGCAACGACATTCTCTCGCCAAGTGCGGTTGCCGACCCGGTCGTAGCCATACTTGATCCGGTCGACGTCGGTCGACGAACCGTAGTCGTACCAGCGGTTGTCCTTCACCCGGCCGAACCGATCCCGGCCGCTGTAGATGTCCCCTGTGTCGGGATCGTTGCTCCCCGAGAGATCGACCAGCGTCCATTTCACGCTCGGTTCGGTGCCGTCGGCGACGATGAACGTCCCCCCGGCCGAGGTAGTCGAAGTCGACCAGGTGCGTCGAGGAGACGTCGTCATCGACAGTGAGGCGACGCGGGAGGCGTGATCCGAGATTCCGCCCGACGTCCCGTACGAGAACGTGAGCATCCGGCCGTTCGGGTAGGTCAGCGTGGTCGGACGAATCGTGTTCGCCGAGCCGCTGGCGTAGTCGTACCGGACTTTAGGAGTCGTGGACACGTTGACCGCCCCGCTATGGGACTGGTAATCCGCCGTGAGCTGACTGAAGTCATTGTACGCGAACTGAACGTCGTTCACCACACCGCCGCTGCCGACCGTCGGATTATCGTAGGATGTGAGAGTCGCTTTCATCCCCCGGACTTCGTACGTCGTGGCGATCCGGCCGACCGCTCCGTCGACGCCCGAACCGAGGGTCGTGATCCGATTGTTGAGCCCGGTTGAAAACGGCGGCGCTTTCCGGGACAAAACCCTGTCATCTGCTGTCCGAACCTGTCCCTGATTTGCAATCGGTCGTGGTGGCGTGGGACAGATTACCCGTGTCAATTCGACGAGCTATCTCGGCGCTTCTGGAGTCCCATTTCGGCGACGGAAATTGAACTGGTGCGAGCTCGTCGGGTCCAGTCGTCGTCGGTCTGAAGATCGCGGACAGATCGAAGCCAATGTATCAACGTTCGAGTTGCGGCAAGGTGACCGATCTGGAGTCATCGGGAATGCGACAGGTGGCTGGCCGCTTTCGGCGGACCCACGTGGTCCCGAAGGTCCGTTCTGAGGAACTATCACGACACCTTTGGGCAGTTTCCGTTCGCTCCCCAAGGAGTTTCAATTGGTCCCGAAGGTCCGATCTGCGGAACCAGATGATGCGATTCCTGTCAGGGACGCACTCTCTCGTTTCAATTGGTCCCGAAGGTCCGATCTGCGGAACCGCCTGGGTGTTCACCTCCAGCGGTCCGCTGTTGCGTAACTCGTGTTCCGCGGACGAGTTGATGCAAATCTGCCATTTCCTCCCTCCTTCCGCAAGGCGCATTCCCGGCGCGCCAACCGTTTTCTGCGGCGGTGCCCGGAGCCGCGTTGCGGCAGCGTCCTGAATTACGGTGCCCGTCGGACCGCCTGCCTATCCCGCGTAACCCCCTCGCTGCGTTCGCCACAGCAACCGTGCCCACGCGGGGCTTCTGCACTGTCCGTAGCCCGCCGCCTTCCCGAGAGAGAACAACTCCCCGGCCGGTCCCGGCGCTGGAACCGGTCGTCCGACGTTGTGCGGCTGCGGGGTTCAACAGTGTCGTCAAGTCCGATGATCAGAGCGTGATAGGCACCGCATCGCGAATGAAGCCGCTCCTCCAAAGCCGGTCAAGGCCTCCCGTCGACGGGAGCGTCAGCGGAGTGTCGTTGAAAGCCCTACTTGCCACACCCGTCAAACCGGATTGCGCGGAAGCGAGACATCGTTTGCGGACAGATCAGGAAGAGAGTAATGCAATTGTCCCTTCTCGTTCTCGACGAACCACTTGAAATGCTCGCCGCCACTCGCTCCTTGCTCTGGCAAGCGCGGGTAATGGATCGGGAGTTCTCCAAAACCGTGCGCCGCGCTCCGGAACGAACTGAGCAAGTCGGGATTGGCAGCTTCCATCGTCGACTGAAACGCATCAGCAAACGCAGTCAAATCAGGCAAAGATTCAGGCGCAGCAGACCATTTCGAGAGTGCATTGATCCAGTCGATGCCATCGCCGACGCATGTATCTTGGGCAACAAGTGTCGCGCGAACGCTTCCAAAGCCGAGCGACTTAGAGCCCCTAACAAAACCGCCGTTTTGAGAATTACATCAGATCACTCGACAAGGATCCGCCAGCAGATGACTGACGCCGCGAGCGAGTTCCAGGCATGGTAAATGTAATCTCGACGATCGAAACGCACGCGCAGCCGGCGGAAGCCCCGCAGCCAGGCGAAGGTCCGCTCGACCACCCAGCGGGTCTTGCCCAGTCCGCTGCCGTGCGGCGTGTTCCGTTTGGCGATGAGCGGCCGGATGCCCAGCCACGTCAGCAGCGCATCGACCGCGGCAGCGTGGTACGCCCGGTCGGCCTGGACCGCCTTCGGCTTCTTGACAGGATGGGCCACCCAACGCACGCAGGCTTTTCGGCAGGTGACCTGGCGCGAAGGCAGCAAGGGACGGATGGCGGGGCGTTTCGCCGCCTGGCGGGTACGACCGGCACACCGGCTCTCGGCCGGGAAAGAACCGCTGGAGGCCTGCTGGCTGCTCGTCGAATGGCCGGCGGAGACCGATCATCCTGCGAAGTATTTCTTCAGCAACCTGCCGGCCAGCACCTCGCTCCGAAAGCTGGTGGCCACCGCCAAGAGCCGGTGGTGGATCGAGCACAGCTATCGCGAACTGAAGGACGAACTGGGACTGGACCACTTTGAAGGTCGCTCGTGGCGCGGCTGAAGTCGATCGTCCGCCGCGACACGGGCGAAGGCTGGAAGGCGTACGTCGTCCGACTGATGCGGGAAGAAGGCGTGATCGCTCCTGGCGAAGAGCCGAGTGACGAAGACGTCCGCCGGTTCGACCGGAACCGCAAGGACAAGAAGGTCTCGAACGAGGAGTGGGTCAGCGAGACGGACCCCGAGGCGAAGATCGCCCGCATGAAGGACGGGACGACGCATCTGGCGTACAAGGCCGAGCACGTGGTGGACCTGGAGAGCGACCTGATCCTGGCCGCGGAGATTCGTCCCGCCGATCACGGGGATCAGCAGACGCTGGTCGACAGCGTGCTGAAAGCGGAGGAAAACCTGCAGGCCATTGGCTGCGAGCAGAGCATCGAAGAGGTGGCGGCGGACAAGGGGTATCAATCGGTCGCCACGCTGGAACTGTGCCAGTCGCTGGGCTTTCGGACCTACATCCCGGAGCCGAAACGCAACACCGACTGGACGTGGACGGACAAGACGCCGGACGACCAGCGGGGCGGTGCTGGGGAACCGTCAGCGGGTCCGCCGGGCAAAGGGCAAGCAGTTGCAGAAACGGCGGAGCGAAGTCTGCGAACGGACCTTCGCCCACGTCTGCGAGACGGGCGGCATGCGTCGGAGCTGGCTCGCAGGCCTGACGGAGGTGACGAAACGGTACCTGATCGCGACGGCGGAGCACAATCTCGGGCGAGTGATGTGGAAGCTGCTGGGAGTTGGCAAACCGCGGAGACTGCAGGGGCGGGATGCGGCGGTCTGGGCGGCTTTTGAGGCGGTTTGGTCCGCGCTATTTCGGCTCCTGCGGAGCCAGACCGACCGAGCGGAACAACCCGACGAATTCGTCCGCCCCGGCCCGGCGGCCGCCTGACGGGGAAGTGCTTTGCTCAACACGCAGCTAGGCGTTCCACTTCGGCTTGTTTGCGGCGGTCCAGTTCCAGGTGTTCCTGTTCGTTGAGAAGGCGTTCAATTTCGGGCGAACGGAATTCCCGGCCCTGAGGGGGGGAATGACTTGCCCCGGCATTTTCGGACCGGGGGCGAGCGCAGTGACAGACATGGGAATCTCCTTCAGCGGGACCAGACGGAAACGCGATGCACGACCGTCGCGCATGGCGGTGCTGAAGGATTCAATGCGCTACACAAGAGAAACTGGGAGAGAATTTCCGGCTTATAATCCCTGCACGGCCAGTGAAATGTTTCCGTTCAATCGGTGCAGAACCCGACGGTCCATGACCGATGGGATGGTGATGTCGCTCACCATCGACATATCAATGGAATTCGACTGCAACAGAGCGCGCGATGTTTGCCGGAGACTTCTTTCGGTACAGGTTGCCTTCATGCCTGATCCTCGTCATGATCAGTGACAGACTGACCTGCTTGAGGTTTTTCGGACAGTGCGACTCACTATTCTGGACGGCTCATGGGGAGCCTTCCGATGTCGAAGAGGAAGTCTGGACAAGTTTCTGAAGAGGGTGCGTCGCCGCGTCGGCGGTACACGGAGGAGTTCAAGGCCGAGGCGGTGCAGATGCTGCTGGAGGTCATACGGCGGCATCGGTGTGTGAGCGGCTGGGTCTGTCGGGTGCGAACCTGTTGTATTTCTGGAAGCGGAAGTTCCTCCAGCAAGGCGGTCCGGCTGCGGTGGGTCTGGAGGCGCGCGTACGTCAGCTGGAGGCGGAGCTCCGGCGGGTGGAGCGGGAGCGGGACATCCTAAAAAAAGCACTCGCAATTTTCGGCCGGGACGGATAAGAGACGTGTACACGGGGATCGATCAGATCGTTCTCAGGGAGGGCTTCGCGGCGTCGGCGGTGTGCGACCTGTTGGAGGTGAGCCGTTCGGGGTTCTACGCCTGGCGGTCCGGAGAAGAGTCTTTGAGGGAGAAGAGAGGTCAGGAACTGGCGCCGGTGATCGGCGCGGTGTTCTGGCATCATCGGCGGCGTTACGGCGCGCGAAGAATTGCGGTGGAACTGTCGAGCCAGGGGATCGCGTGCGGCGTGGCGCGGGTCGCCAGACTCTTGAAAACCTGGAGTTTGCAGGCGATTCAGCCGAAGTCGTACCGGCCGCGGACCACCCAGAGCCGGCATCGCCTGGGATACAACCAGAACCTGCTGTCGGGACGAGCAGCGCCGGAGAAGGTCAACGAAGTGTGGGTGGGCGACATCACGTACATCCCGCTGGCGACCAAGACGACGGGGGCCGGTTCGGATACCTGGCCTTGCTATGGACCTCTGCTCGCGGCGGATCGTGGGCTGGGAATACGGCCACACGATGGACGAGGAACTGGTGCTGGGAGCCTTGCGGCGCGCAATCCGGGAGCGTCAGCCTGGTCCGGGGTTGATCCATCACACCGACCGCGGCGGCCAGTATGCGTCGCGCCGGTATCGAGATGTGCTGCGGAGATCGGCGCTGCGTCAGAGCATGAGCGCGGCCGAGAGTTGCTACGACAATGCCTTCATGGAGTCGTGCTTCGGCACGGTCAAGACCGAGCTGGAACTGTGGAGTACGCCAACAGTCCCGAGGCGGTGCGGGAACTGACGAGCTACCTCCGCTACTACAATGCGGAACGCCGCCATTCGTCGCTGGGGTACGTCGCCCCGGCCGAGTTCGAACGCCAACTGACCGTCCCGAAATAAGAGAATGGACTGTCCGCGCAACCTGAAGCACCCCAGACATCGAACTAGGGTGTCTGCCAGTTCAACGGCTACTTCCTGATCAAACATTTCGATGCTGCGGGGAGTCAGGACGTGCATCTCATGCAGGTTCCGTTTATGGAGAGGGCAGATCGAAGATGAAAAAATTTACTGTACCCTGCGATTTCGGCGGCACAAAATCTCCGTTTGATGTCTACATTGGAGATCCAACTCCGGGGCGTCATCCCCTTCACTTTCAGTCCGCCTGGCTGTCAACGGTCCGCGGGGGGACGATTCCCCAGGAAGTGATGGAGAGCTTCGATAAACTTCATAAGCTGGCGCTCCAGAATAATGTTTCCTTTGAAGATCTGTGTGTATATGCGCTTCAAACAGCGCAAGGAGACACGTCGGTACAGGCGCCAGAACCGGCCCCAGAATGAAGATCAAGGCCGTGGTAAACCGTGTTGTCCATCGAATGGAAGAGATAGATGAAGCGATTTACGATTCCGTGCGACTTCAGCGGCACCAAGGTGCCGTTCCACGTGTATGTCGGCGAGCCGCATCCGAAACATCATCCGCTGCAATTTCAGAATTGGTGGCTATCAAGTATTCGCGGCGGCACAATCCCGCAAGACGTGATGGACAGCTTTGAACGTTTGCACAAGATTGCGATCGAAAACAACGTTTTGTTCGAGGATCTTTGCGTCTATGCCTTGGGAACAGCGGCGCAAGAGGAAGGCAAGACCATTGAAATCCAATCCGTATGAATAGAAGAGAGTTGTCGATGTCGAATCACTTGCTTCTTGGGCGGGAACTCAGGTCGCTTTTGCGGAGTCCGAACCGAGGGCTTCCGGGGATTGAGCGAAGCATGCCCCCCTTGGAGTCTCTGGTTGGAGAAGACATCGTCGCGATCGATCCGCCGGATCACGTCATCACCATCGCCCCTCCTTATTCCAGTAAGGCTGGTGCGGTCATTATTCCGAATCTGTTGAGCTACCAGGGACCGGTCGTCGTCATCGATTCGACTGGCACTTATTATTCCGAAACTTTTGAAGCACGCAGCGCTCTCGGACCGGTGTTGCGTCTCGACCCTTTTCGAATGGTTGACAGCGAGACCGACGCCCTGAATCCGTTGGACCTGATTGACTTGATGGGATTGGGGGTGGAATCGGGTTGTCAGCTTGTTGCCGAGATGGTTTCTTCACGCGCCTCTTTCACGACGGCAGTCGAGCGAAACGCATCGACGTTGCTGAGCGCAATTATCGGGTACCTTATGGCGGTTCCGGAAAAGAACAAAACTTTCCCGGAGGTGATCCGAACACTCAACTCGGATGATGTGGTTTACAATCTTGCCGTAGTCCTCGACACGATCGGCAAGCGACTCTCGCCACTCGCATTTCAAGTGATCGCCAGTTTTCTTGGGAACACGAGCGATGGGGACCGGAGTCGAATCCTCTCTGCTGCAAGTGCACAGTTGATGGAGCTCGCCAGCCAGGACGTGGGCAGGACTCTTGAGAAATCGACCGTTCCGCTCGCCGATTTTGTTGAAGGTAAGCGGATGACAGTCTATCTGATGATCCCAGCCGCGCAGCTCCGATCGTGTTCCCTTCTCTTACGACTTTGGCTTGGGACGGTGTTGCATTGCCTAACCAGTCGACGAACACTTCCCACCGAACCAACATTATTGACGCTTGACGAAACGCCGCAATTCGGGCATTTGTCAATTCTCGAATCGGTGCTGACCACACGCCAGCGGAAAGGGTTCCAAGTATGGACATTCTGGGATGATGTCAGCCAGATTCGCCAACTCTACCCCGCCACTTGGCCATCCATTGTCAAGAATTGTGGGGCCATACAACTATTTGGTAACAAAGACTACACCGCGGCGACAGAGGCCGCAGACCTACTCGGTGTCGAACCGGAAGATGTCCGATTCTTGAGCGCGGACGAACTCGTTGTCCGGAGGCATGGGGTTTGCCACCGGATTGCCATGATCGACTATCTCACCGATCCGCTGTTCAAGGGGCAGATTCAGTGCGACGAAGTTACATCCCACTGATCTCGAAAATTGTTCCGTACAGGATTCGGTCCAAACTGTCGATGTACTTGATCTCCATCTTCTCGCCCGTCTCCCGCATCAGATAAACGGGACGTGAGAGATTCGGTCGGATTGCCGCATCCTGGAGCCCTTGAAGGATCCGTCGTCGATCGGAAGGCACGCACTCGGAGCGGGCGATTCCCGTCAAAAGTCTCGTCGTTGCGGCTGCAACGGCTGCACTCGGATCACCAAGCAATTTCAGAAGTTCCGGCAGAAGGTCCGAGTTGACTCGGCGGAATTCACAGGCAGCATCATAAGCCGCGTCCTGCACGAAAGACACGTCATTCATCGCCGATTGCAGAGCTGCGACGACTTGGTCGGTCACACAGCGCAGTCGTCCGAGTAAACGGATCGCTGCCAGACGCGAAGTCCAATGGTCTTCTTTCAACACACACTTTGTCAGGAATGGTTCCCAGATGTTCGGCTTGGCAATTCGGGCAAACGCGAGAGGGGATAACTTCGCCACGGCTTCAATCGCTGTCAACAGATGCGGGATTATGACGATCGTGCCTCGATAACGGGCCTCTGTTTCAAGCCAAGTCAGTAAAAAACGCAAGACTTCTGCAGGATCCTGTATTGTTGCTGCCGTATCATCCGCATTCTTCCAGTAAGATTTGAGATAGATGTAGTATTGTCCGCCAATCGTTTGGAGCTTTTTCTGCGCGGACAGATCGTTTAACAAATCGCTATCGTTGAGCCATAAAAGTTCCGCTTCCAGTAGCATGCGAGCGCGAGCCAGACCAGCGTCATCGCCTCGGACGGTCACCGCTTTATTCGCAATCTCGAGTAGAGTTGCAGGGCCATTGCCCAGCACGCATTCATTGGCGCGAATCTGCAAAGGTACTGCTGAAAGCGCTTCACAGATCCAAGCCGTTGAGTCCTTGAGTATGGTGGTACAATGCGCTATACGACCAAGTGTGCGGAGGATGATACGCTGTCGTGTGGGTGAGTTCGTGCTCAGTCCGTCGATCAGCAGTAGAACGCATTCATGTGATGCGGATTCCAGGTTTCGCAGAATCCATTCCGCAGAACCGAGTTCGGCTCGTTCATCGGAGACTTGATTTAGCCAATCGCGAATGGCCTCTGGCGCGTCGCAATGCAGATCATGCTGGATCCATGTGAGCGATGTGCGCACTGCCGGTTTGCAATTAGGGTCGAGTATGTGTCGAGCGACCATTTCAACAGCCTCGACCCCGACCCTACGGACTGACCAACGGCGGTTTGTGTTTTGCACATAGGCCGTTCGGCCGTGAAGTGCCAGACTGGCCCGCATCTGCAGGCGGTCGGTCGAGGTCGTTAACAATTCAATCACTTTCCCCACCACGTCGGCGGTCAATCGTCCGGCTTCCGCTTGAACCAGTGCAGACCATTTCCCGGCGAGATCATCCCGTTCCATCCATCGGTTCACCGTGGCTTGAGCGTCGGGTGTGGGGCGCTCCAGTTGAGGCCATAAGTGCTCCATTTCTGCAATACTACCGACCTGAATTTTCCGATCCATGATGGAGGCTTCGCGGGCAGTCAGCGGCACGCCGACCTCCGTTCGCGCAATCGTCTTGACGTCGAGCTGTTCTCTTGTGAGGAACCGCGTCACTTCCCCGACGCCGGTGGATGTCACATCAAGGGCTTCGACCTCGGCGGCCGTGGCGCTGAGATAGACGAGCGCCCAAGGCAACGCCCCGGCGGGGCGACGCTGCCGATGCTCTTGTGAGGAAGTCTCCGAAGGATCGCCATCCATCCGCCACACCAGCGTTCCTATGGCGTACTGACTGCGGTAGACATGCACCATCCGTGAAATGCGGCCGAGTGCCTTATCGCGCAACCAGCCGTCGGAAATCGCTTCGGCAATTGAATCGAGCTCCGCGGCAACTTTGCGATGCGCTCCCCACACGGTACGGACTTCCCGGATGGTTTCCACACATCGTTCCGGGGCGGAAATCATCCGCAGAGACTGGAGCCCCCGCTCGATCAATTGCACCTCGTGTTCGCGCAAGTACAGTGCCAATCGGAATTGAGTCCGAGCCCGATTCTCATGATCCTCGATTTGATCTGAGAAATTGACTACCAGTTTTGCGATGCTGCGATATGAATAAGGAATCGCGGCTAGAATTGATTCGCAAGCCCGGATCCGGTGATGCGGATCCTGGAACTTTTCCAATTTCACAAGGACTCCGAGTGTTGCAAGTCGATCGTCGGTGCCGTCGGGGTGCCCCGGGACCGGCCACTCGATCTTCGGCTCGGCTGTCTTTCCTTCGGCGGGCCGGCGACGCAATGCTTGCTCCCAGGTGGAATTGAGAGTGTAAATGAAATGACGCCATTCTGCGCGGAACCGTAAATATGAATCAGTGATGTTCTCAGCCCTCGCATAGTATTCATCCTCTGACGACCAGATGGGATCGCTGTCGTGAGGAAAAGTGGGCGCGGTATGCTTCAACAGAAGATCCTGTATCGCCAATAACTCGTCTGGAGTGAGGTTGGCAACCGCGTGTTGCATCAACTGATCTACGTTCCGGAATCTCAGGTCGTTCCACGGGCGAATTATTGCCAGCACCGCCTCGGGCGCTCCGTCTGCTGCCAGTTCACTCAGCACGCGATCGGAGATGGTCAACTCCCGTGGAACGGACAGGAACCCTTCACGGAAGGAAGCAGCATGACTACGGATCAAAGTGATTGTTTCGCAGAGCAGATCGGGATACTCATCGACGATCGGCTGGCAGCGCCCGAGTACGATTCCCGCGAGAAACTGAAACTCCTTCGGCACATGCGTGATGCTGTCCAGCAACGCGAGGTACTGCTCGACAGCGGAGTCGGCACGGGGGGGGAGTACGGGTTGTAGCCAAGGCACACGATGAGTGGTGTTGTGGTTTCGCGACTTGTAAAGCAGTGACCAGGAGCGAAGCAGATCGTCTGCCGGACAGGAAAGAATCTCTCCAACCGGATTCGAGGGTTGATGGTTGACGGGATTGGTTCCAGCAAATCGATACGACCAATATTCCGCCTCGACGCTGGCGCGCAGCAGCGGTGAGCGCGCCTGCACAAATCGATATTCGGGAATTCGGTCACTGACCTTCAGCGGTCCCGAGCCGTTGCCAAGCAGGATCACCTGGGCGATCTCCAGCAGATCCGACTGATGTGTTTCCGGAGCGCGGTGGGGAATCGTTCGCAAAATCGTCTGATAGGATCGCAGAAGTGGTTCTCGCAGGGAGGCACCGAGATACGCGAACCTGTCGATCGCCATCCTCGCCGCAATTTGCCGGCCGGGTTCTTGCAGCGCCGATCGCAACATGGGAACGACGTCTTTTCCCAAGGCTGCCAGCCCAACCAGCGCTTCCGTGCACGCGGTGGGACTGGATCCCGACAACCATTGCCGGTCAAAGTGCGCCATCAATTCGCTGGCGGGTTGTTGTGTCGCCAGGTGATCGTGAATCTGCCGACACATGCTTGAATCGGTCAGATCATAAACAATATCATCCGGAGAAAATTGCACCGGGCTGAATTCGACGAGCCGCTCAACGGCAGCTTCTTCGACTTCAGCAAGCGGGCGATCGATGGGGATCTCTTGTGTCAAACTGATGCGCTGTTCAAGGATGCGTTGGTGGCGTTCCAACAAATCGGTGTGCGGCAGACCGCCGTACAGTGCAGTCAGCAACCAGAGCCAATCGGTGTCACGCTGGACGAAGGCCACTAATTCCGGATGGGTTTCGAGCAGTCGTCTTAGCGGGATCAAAGGAGCAATCTGACTCAATTGAAGTTTCGGTGCTGATCTGAGCCAGGGGATGGCGGCAGGGCGATAAGCCAGCGCTGTCTGAAGCGCTCGATGGATCGGCCAGCCTTGCGACAACTGGTCGCGTCCCCGGGCGGTCAGCAAGGCGACAACCACGTCCGTCGTGAACCAGTCGATCTGACGTAACAGGGTTGCGCAGGCACCAGCGAGGTCGCTCGCATTCGCTTGCCCGTCAATCGATTTGACGATGCAACTATCCACTAACTCGCATTGAGACCCCTCGCGAAATCGCGTGAAGGCCTGTTCGATCTGTTCCCGCAACACAGCCGCCTGGGGCTGACCCAGACTTATGGCATACGAAACCAGGAGTCGCGATGTCGTAATTTCAACAACACTGGCGGGCACATCCTGAAGGTCTGGTAAAGCCGCAACCACGAGCAGCGCAGATCGTGGAATGAGGGCTTGCTCGCCGTCCGCCGCCAAGACCTGGATCAGCAACTGCTCTCGAGCTTTCCGCCGCCAGGAGCCGTCAATCATGGCGAACCCCAGTGCCAGCAGCAAAGGCTCACGCCAGAGTGGGTCGTCCAGTCGGCTCACAATTTCTTCCGCGGCCGTGTCATGATCTGCCAGCAAGTGACGGGCCGCCATGAACTCCTGAAACGTTCGGTGAAAGAAGGCATAATTCCCTGCGCTTTGCTCTGCAAGCAGGCCGACTTGTGTTGGAATCGTTGACAGCAAGGCATCTCGCACCTCCCAGAATCGCCGATCGCTTTCCTTCATGCCGCGCATGTGGGCCAACGGACCTGTAATGACTTCTTCGATGGTATCCAGATCCACTAATCCATTGCTGTTGGCATTCTGCTGCATCTCGGCCGCCAACGGTTCCAGTGCGGCGAGGAGTTCCTCGCGTTTGAGACCCCACCTTTCACACTCCTCTCGTGCCAACCAGATTTCCAACAGGTTTTCCACAACGCTGTCGTACAGTCCGGCTCGCTGCTCGGGCAACTCCCGTTTTGTCAAATAGACTGTGGCCAGGATCGTGATGAGGAGCGGATTCGTGGCAAGTTCGCGCACAGCGGGCTTGGCTTCGTGGTAGATCTTTGCAATCAGTTCGTCCGCGACAAGGCCTGGAATGGAGGCCCGTTCCAGCTTCGGATTCACCGCTTCCGACCAGGTATGGATGAAGCGCTCGACTGCGGGACGTTGCATGGCCTGAATGCCAAAGTGCACGCAGCCAGCCCGCACGGGAATTGAACCATAGCCCACGTAACGGCTGGTAATAATCACCTGAGTTCCGCCGCACTCCCAGGGAGGGAGATCGTCGTCCTCCTCGCCGACGGCATAAGTTTCAACGAACTTCCGGACCTCCTTTACTACCTCCCAGCGGTTAGCGTCAGTCAATTCGTCCAACCCGTCGAGGACGACCACGGCTTCGCCAGAGTCAATCAGCGTCCGAAAGATGTGGTTGCGGGCATCCTGGCTGAAACCGTCTTGCAAACTTTCGGAGTCCTCGTCTCTCCCGAGGAATTCGATCAGTGCCAGGGAGCCCCGATGCTGGTCTTTCATCTCGGCGAGCTTGCGAGCATAGTGAGCAATCCGCAAAAAGATGGGGATGCGGGCCGGCCCGAGACGAATCACCTCGTCGGACTGTTTCAGTCCCAATTCGGGATCAACCTGGGTAACCGGCACGTCCACGGGGATCGGATTTCCAGTCATCAGCTGCATCGCGAGCCCCCGTGCCATGTGCAGCGCCAGCCACTTCCCGAGCGTGGTCTTGCCGCTGCCGGGGACACCGAGGACAACCATCCGGCGATGTTGCCGAAAGGCGTCCGCCGCGTTCAGAGTCTCCTTCACGCTCGACCATTTGGCGGCATCACGGTGGGGACGATAGATGCTGCGGGTGTTGGCCGCATCCAGTTGCTGCAACCGCTCCGAATCGATGACATCCACTGAGGACACACCTGCGGACTCGCAGACCTCGCGCGCATGCAACTCCTCCTCCTGCTCACGGTCGTAATCATTCTTGGGTTCGGCCTTCAGAGCAATATAGACCTGATCAAGTTCGATCTCGATCTCGCCCAACTGGCGGATCCCTTGCAAACGCAAAGTGCGAAACTTTTCGGTTAAGCCGATCAGATACCGATAGAGTTCGCCGGACTGCCCGAGCGCTGCCACTTTTTGCTGCCAGACGCGTAAGCGTTGCAGCGAGGGATCGAGCCCGGCGGACGTTAAGTATTCGCGGGCATGTCGCTTGCTGTAGGGCTGCAAGACCAGCATCAACCACTCGGCTTCGTCGACACCTTCGACGAATTGGCCTGCAATCTGATCGTGTCCCAGGCGTATCGTCTGAATGAGCTTACACCGGGGAAATGCCCTGGCGAGTGAGCGGACACACTCCTGATCTTCGGGCTTCGGCTGCATGTCATCGAGCAACCAGACAATCTCGCCATGTTCCGCCTTGCGCACCAGCCAGCTTCGGACTTCGTCGCGCACAACCTGCCGGGAATTGCGGTCGTCGAGCATCAACAGACTGGCCACCTGTGTGACGGCGGCATCGAGGTACGCCGCGCGTCCCAGTTGAGAAAACAGTTCGTGATAACGCTCCAATCGAATGGGAATGCAATCTCCTGATGAAGCACTGATTTCATACTCACAGTGCACCAGAAAAGCTGTCTTTCCAGCTCCTGACCTGGCCAGAATCGTGATGAGACGGCAAGATTGATCATCCGATGACACCGCCAGCGCGTCAGCAATTCGACCCGTTGAAAACGCTTCCACCTGTTCGGCGGGTAATTCTTTCGATCCAGGCGATGTGACGCGAAGCAGACGATTGCCAACGTAATTCCCGCGCGGGTGATCCCGGTCTGCAAAACAATTCCTGATGAACCACTGACTGGTCCTCGAAAGGATTTTCGAGTGATACCTTTCGGTCATTTGAGAATGTTCCGAGAGCGCTGACCACGCCGCTTCAAAATGCGAAACGAATAGCGGCGGATGTTGGAGAGTGACGGAGGGGATCGTTCCTGCGGCGAGAACCACTTCTTCAATGGTTTGCAGGTTGAATGCCCGTGCGAGTTCGGTATCTGCTTCACGGATACCGATTTCTTTTTGTGGAACGGCCTCCACTTTTCGCAAGACCATATCGCCCGCATGAGGAAGTGCTGCCTGGAACTCCCCCGACGCGGCCCGTCTGAGGTTGAGTGGGATTTGCTGTACGGCCGATCGCAGTCCCGCAGTCATGGCGATTTCACCACTGCGGCCGCTCAAGCGGCGAAAGAACAGCAGCGACCGGCGGCGATGCCAGAGAACTCCAATCTGCTGTTCAACGGCCGCGACTTCCTGGCGGAGAACTTGTGCGGTGTGCGAATTGTCGATCACTTCCAGTCGCCAGCGGTAATCGCATCGGCGAACGTCAGATGTAGGATGTTCCTGCCCCAGCACGACGTTCCAGGCATTCCGCAGAGACTGCTGAAAATCCTGCGTAACCATGACATGTGCGGCATGGTCGGGATGCGGGTAGAAGACCCCACATCCTTGAGGAATCCGTTCAACTTGCAGCAGAAGCAGCAATCCGGTCGGCTGAGTTGTCGTGCGCCATGCGTCGTCTGCGGCAATCAAAACCCACGTGCGACCACACGGATGCTTGAAGGACTTTGATTCCGAGGAAACGTGACCGCCCCAGCACTCGAGCAGCGTCTCTGCGAGAAAGGGAGCAGCGGGGTCCAGCCAACCGCCAGGAGACTCCTGGACCACGCTAGCCAGTTCCACTGCCAGATGGGGACAATGAGAATGTAATGCCATCCAGGCCGCGGGCGGCTGTGACGTGATCAGTTTCTTTTCTGCAACACCAACCCATATTGATGTCCGAAAATGTCGTCGATATGTCCGTATCAGATGGTTCAACTCGACACGAATCACTTCAGGAGTGAGGTTCTCGGATCGAGCCAGTCGGATCGTCCGTGCACGAAGGCGGATCGAAATGGGTACTCCAGGCAGATGGTCGCAGAGTGCCTCAAGCAGGGATCCGTCGAGCGATTCGGACCTCGTGCGGATCGCTTCGAGCAGCAGACAACTCCAGGGTCGCCGGTCGTGCGGTTGGAAGGCTTCAGCGAGAAGAGGCCCCATCGCGTCACGCTGCGCGGCGGCGCGCTCATTTTCCTCATCAATATCTTCGGTCTTTGCCCGAATCTTCTCCCAATGCTGCCGAAGTTTGTCCATCGCCGTACCATAGTTTCGCGATTCCAATTCACTGCGTAACTTAGCCAGCACAGTGTTATATCCTCGGTGTGAAAAAGTGTGCCCTGATACTATCAGTCTGCCGATTCTGGTGGATTGACCGCAACCGACTCCACAGGATGAACAAACCGGTAGTAGCAGACGCGAAGCGTCGCCGGAGACAGTCCATCGGGAAACCAGAAACGGCCCGCACAGCGTTGCTCACCGTACTGCGGCAAGAGCTTCACCGCCACCCGCTGGACAATCACCGGCGGACCGCTCGGGAGTCCCCGGCTGTCCTGCGGTTGCAACGAGACTTCCAACTGCCTGCGAATCTGCGGCTGCACTAACTGCGTGTTGAGCAATCCGATCAGCATCAGAGCGACGGCGACGATCAGCCATTGGCCGCCGCGGGGGAATGCGTGCCACAGGTGGCCGATGCCGCTGCCGACAGTTTCGACGGCCGGGGCGAGATCCTGAACCCTATCCGGGGCCAGGCAAAGCCCGATGCCAGACAGGACGGTTGCTCCCAATACGGTTCGCAGCCCCCACTTTGCCGCTGCCAGGCTTGTCGCCTGCGCCCGCGTGGACGGCCATCCGATCAGCCCCACCAACAGAAATCCCAGTGCCCACAGCCACGAATGCATGATCTGCATCTCCCGGTGAACTCCACCGCGCGGAACCCGGAGTGGGTTTCGCAATGCGCGGCGGTCATCAGATCAAGGCGCGGAGGCAAAAGAATGGGGCGCGTTTTTCAAAAAAATCGTGTCCGTTCGGTGAACTGCCTTCTTGCGTTGGCTGTTAACCTTGGTGGATTTCCATCAAGGAGCACAGCATGGCGCGAGGGCAGAAAGATCCGGCTTTGGAGCGGCAGTGGCGGGAGCGGGTGGCGGGTTGGCAGGCGAGCGGAATGAGCGTCCGCGAGTTTTGTGTCAGGCATGGATTGACGGAGCCGACGTTTCATTTCTGGAAACGGGAGTTGCGGGCGCGAGACCAGGCTTCCGCGAAGTCGTCCTCTGCCCAGCCGAAGTTCGTGCCGGTAACGGTGCTGCTCGCCGCAACGGTGTCAGTGGAAGTCCGCTGTCCGTCGGGGCATGTGGTCTGCCTGTCGTCCTGTGAGGTCTCGGTCCTCGCGGCCCTGTTTGCGGCCCTGAATCCGCCGGCCAGCGGGGAGCCGTCATGCTGAACTTCTCCACAGCCAGGATTTATCTCTGTCTCGATCCGACCGACATGCGGAAAAGTTTTGACACGCTCGCCGCCCTGGTGCGCGAGCATTTGCGAGGGGATCCGCAGTCCAGCACCTGGTTCGTCTTTCGCGGGAAACAGGGGAGCCGGCTAAAGATTTTGTATTGGGATCGCGACGGCTATGCCCTGTGGCACAAACGGCTGGAACAGGGAACGTTCGAGTTCCCCAAAGTGATTGGCGAGCCGATGAGGCCCAGTTGCTGGAAGAGATGCGGCGAATCTCACGACGGCGTCCCCGGTTCGGGAGTCCCCGGATTCACGATGCACTCGAGAAGCGTGGTTGGACCGTGAACCACAAGCGAGTCGAACGACTGTGGCGGGAGGAAGGGATGCAAGTCCCCAGAAAGCAGCACAAACGCCGGCGATTATCCCTCGGGGGGAGCGAGAACAGCTGCGTCCGGCAGCGTCCGCTGCGGCCAGACCACATCCGGAGCTATGACTTTGTGGAGGACCGGATCGAGGGGGGCCGCAAATTCCGGATGCTGGTGGTGATCGACGAGTTCACCCGGGAAAGCCTGGCGATCGAAGTGTCCTCGTCATTCACGGCTCACCGTGTCGTTGAGACTCTGCAATACCTGTTTGCGGTCCGTGGTGCTCCGGGGCACCCGCGGAGCGACAATGGCCCCGAGTTTGTGGCCCAGGAAGTGACCCGGTGGCTCAGCCGGGCTGGAGTGAAGACGCTGTTCATCGCCAAGGGGAGTCCTTGGGAAAACGGATATGTCGAGAGCTTCAAAAGCCGATTCCGGGATGAACTGCTGGACCGAGAACTGTTCCTCAGCCTGGCGGAGGCCCGCTGGGTCGTCGATCGCTGGCGGCTGGACTACAATCACCGCCGTCCCCATAGTGCGTTAGATTACCAAACCCCGGCGGCATTCGCCGCCCGCTGTGCAGCTTCCACTCCGGAGTTGGCTTCGGCTACGCCTCAGCCAACTCCTCCGTTCCAGCCGCACAGCGGTTCCCTCAACCAAGATTCTCTCACTTCGGGTGGTACATAGATCGGGGTAAGCCCACCTCGGTGGTACTTGTTCATCTGTTACGTTGAGTGGTAGTGTGACCGCTTCTACCTGTTCATTGCAGCAATTGAGACCGCTCTCATAACTGGAGTCCTGCCTGTCACTTGTGAAAGAATGCGGAAAAAGTGTCGAAAGTGCGCCCGTTCATTCCTGCTTCGCGCATTGAGCTGGTGAGTCAACATTCTTATGGCGCGGGATTCGAGTCTCGCCACATAGCAAGGATCGAGAACATGAATACTCCGAACGGCAAAATGGGGCGCGATTTCGACAATTTTTCCAACAGGTTCGTGAACTCGGAGTTCGAGCATCGGCTGCCGGCATTTCTCCGCCTCACTCGCGAGCAGCACGTCGGAACGTTCGATGTCGCAGATCAATCCCGCATTCGCGAATGTCTACAATCCGGGATAGCAGCGCAATGCCATGTCACACTTGAAATCCGCGGCAGCGTGCACCGCTACCTGTTGGAATTCACCCGCACCACCGACGGGCGTTTGACGTTTCCGGTATCAGCGCTGCCCTGCGAACTGGTACCTCTCTCGCTGACCGTGTTGCGGCCCGTCTCCTGGGTTACGTTTCCTCCGTCGGTGGATTTCCCGTTCCCAGTGATCGTACGACCTGCCGTCGATAAGGACACGGGACTGCCGCGGCGTTCGTCGAACTTCATCCCATCGCTGAGTGCCAGTTCGTATGAGGTCCATGACGACGATTATGACACCGAAATTAGTATGACCTGGGACGATCGGACGGAAGCGAGTTCGAAAAACCTGCGGGTGGAACTGACTACGGAAGCGAACTTTCCGGAGCAGGTCTATGCCGTCGCAGAGTTGTTTGCCGTTGGTAAACCTTACCTGCTGGCAAAGAAGGCCATCTACCTCACACAAAGCGCGCGCAGGAGCGATGTCTGGGTGGGGCGTTGTTGCTTCCCCCGTCCGGAAAGCACGGTCCACATCCCCGTGAAAATTCGCGTGCGGGCTGCCACCAGGCAGGATAGCCATCTGTGGGACGCCTCCGCTGCCGTTGATCTTTCCGAAACGAATCTCTTCCTGGCGGAAGAAACCTTTGACGCGCATATCTTGCGACGGGTGAGCGACAACTACGTTTCCACGCCTTGGCCATCCACCGCGATTCCGACTGAAGCGCCGATCTGTCTGACAGTCGCGGCAAGAAAGGAGATGACCGGCGACGAGCAGACCCCTTTCGATGAAGCCGCCAGCGCGACAGATGTCAGCGAGATCGATGGCGGCTTGAAAAACAACGTGAATCGGACGATGGCTGCGTGCCGCAAGGCTTGGATGGAGGGGCAGGAGGCAGTTGCGACCGAATTCTTCTGGAATGCGGTAGTCATGTTGCAGTCTCGACATCGCCGTCGGCTCAGACGCCTCATGAGACAGTCCGACCGCGTCGAAGACCTGTTGTGCACAATGTATGTGAACGTGTTCGAAGCTTATCGCCGATCGGCTGCTTCAATGACCGACGAAAATCCATTCGGGTACTTCGATCGGGCACTGACACGGATTTTGCATCGCTGGCAAGATCGGGAACGTCGTCGGGAAGATCTCAGCGAGATGGATGTGAGCCTGCCGGTGAAAGACCAGCAGCCGTATTCGATGGCACTGCAATCCGCCCAGGTCATCCGTGATCAATTCTGGGGCGCATTCACGGTCCCCGAACGGGCGTATTTCGATCTGCTGTTCCCCGCTGATGCCGATAATGTTGTCGACAAGGACAAGCCGCAGCGCCGGCCACGGTGGGCACCGTCACGGAAAAAGCATGAACGAAAGGATTGGACCGATGCCGAGATTCTCCGTGCTCTTCCAGCGACACTGGAGTTCACGCCAGAATTGCTTCGCAGCCTGCGCGTACGGCTGAAACGGAAGCTGAAAGTCTTGAATGCACTCGACGAACTTCCTGTGTATGCGTCTCCCGACGAAATTCGTTACCTGCATTGCCAGGAGGTTCGTGCGCTGGATCACGATAGATTGGGACTGCGCCAGCGCGAAAAGTTCGTCAGGACGGAGTTGGGTATTGACGAAATTCGTCACGCAAAACTGCAGGCTTCTGCCGTTCCCAAACTGGACTTTCTGCTCGGTGTCAACTGGTTGTTAAATACGGGAGCGTGTGACCCGCATGAAGCGGATTTTTTGAAGGCCTGGTGCCTGCAGTCATGCAGCGACGAAGAGTCGCATCGCCGGTTCGGATTCAAATCTACTGACGAACGAGCAGCCACCCTGGCCATTGCCTTGCAGGCCGCAATCCTGCTGGAACAGGATTGGAGTCGCCATTCCAGACTGGAAGAACCCGGCAAGACGTTCCTAGAAGTGATTTGTGTGGACCGGGAATCGGAAGAGGTGCTGTTGCAGCAGTTGCGACCCGTCTATCCGGACAAGGCAGGCGGTGGGAAAACGCACGTGGCGTTGTTTGACAAGCCGGATGGAACCTTCCAGGGAAGCCTGCAGCGCCTGCGCGAGCATGTGCGTGCGTTGTGGACGGAAGCAAATACCCTGGTTCCGATCAAGTATCTGGCCTGGAATTGGGATTGAATCCTGATCGTTGCGGCATGCGTCTCGAAATTCTCGCCGGGATGGAGGACTGCCGCCCCTGAGCGTCGCATGATCGCAGAGAATCCGACTTCACGGTGCAGGCGAGCGCCGACACAAACGCAAACGAGAGGGCATTTCATAAGGGTGCGAGACGTTTGAGAAGTAGCCGGATGCAGGCGAGTTGGGCGAAGCCGTAGTAGAGGTGGTCGAAGTGTTCGTGACGCACCAGCAGCCGCCGGCAGTTGCCCAGCCAGCTGATGGTTTGCTCGACGTGCCAGCGGTGGCGGTATCGCCGGAGCTTGCGGCCATCTTGCTTCGGCGGTCGTTTCCGGTTCTTGCGATGCGGACAGATCAGCTCGATGCCAGCCGCTTGCAGGCGATTACGCAGCGCATCAGAGTCCGCGGCCCGGTCGTAGATCAGTCGCGAACTCTGCTTGTCGAGGATCCGTTCATTGAGCAAGGGTTCGATCTGGCGGACATCTGCCCGCTGGGCACTATCGACCGAGATCCCTAGCGGCAGACCCTGACCGTCGATCAGCACGAGCAGCTTGGTCCCTTTGCCTTTCTTGGTCTTGCCGACCGAAAAGCCCCCTTTTTGGCCGGTGCGAACGTCGCATCGGCCATCCCCGGTTCGCGCATCGGCCAGGGCGTCGGCGAAGTGCTGCGTCAGACGAATCGCCTCATCGAACTGGCGGATCGGCAAGAGTCCGGCGTCGCCGGTGAGCTGTGCCCGGGAGACTTCGATTTCGATCGCCTTTCGGGGGAGGAAATCGAGGACAAACGGCAACACACCCGGTAAACTCATCCCCGGCCTCCTTGTGGCGTTGAAGTGCTGATGTGACAACACCTTCTACGCCGCGGGAGGCCTTTGCATTGGAGCGGCGTGAATAATTCGGGCTAGCACCACGCCCTTCTCATCGTTGACACGTGGCGGGATTGGGAACCGCGTTGCCGTCGCCTCGTTGAGCGGCGATTTTCGACTTGCCACGGTGCGACGAACGATGGCTGCGGCTCACGATTACCGCGGATTGGGCAACCTCGACGAAGAGCGCGACGAGCCGGGCCGGCTGCTGCAGGCGCTGCAGCTCAACCGCTCGCTGGCCGTCGCCTACTATCTGAAGGACGATCTCAACGAGCTCTGGGAGCAGGCGGACAAGGGGGCCGCGGCGTGCTGGCTGGACCAGTGGCTCGAAACGGCGGACACGTCGGGCATTCGTCTGCTGCAGAAGTTTGCGAAGACGCTGGCCAGCCGGCGGCAGAGCCTGCTGGCCTGGTACGACTCTCCAATTTCGACGGGACCGCTGGAAGCCGTGAACAACAAGATCCGGCTGCTGCAGCGACAGGCCTTCGGTTATCGCGACTTCGAGTTCTTCCGGCTCAAACTCTATGCGCTGCATCGCATAAGGTACGCGTTAGTCGGATGAGCCTTCTTTTTTCCAATGACCATTGAGTCCCTGTCCCCGATCGCTGGAGCGGCGGGATTGTTCCCAAGGATTTACGGCAGGAGTCGCCACGCGCCGGGACGGCAATTCACAAAAGGACCGCTTCAAAACCGGGAATCGCGAAGGCAGCAGATCTAGCACCGAATCTGCGCCCAATTTCCGCCTCGCCGGACATTGAATCATACGAGGTCAGTGTGCTGGCCCGGCCACTGTGGCGATTCTAGTTGGTCACGACATTTAGGAACATCCGATGATGAGTTTGAATCCCCTCGAGACGCAGAAGGAAGTGCACATCGCTGGTGTTGGCGGTCCGTTCGTCGAAACAACAGTGACACCGCCCTGGGATGACACGGCGGCATATGTCCGCCTGGACTACGCCGCGAACTTCCGGCCCGATCCCCGGTGCCTTGATGCCGCATCGTTGCGACTGGCAGCGCTCACCGTGCTACTCGGTTTTGAACTCGGCGTTGCCATTGGTGTTAATTTGCCGATTTAGAATCCAAGGTAGAAATCACGCGATTGTGATCGGAGCGTCGTCCGTTCTGCGTAACATCGAGCAACATTCAAGAAGCAAAAACTATCTGTCGATGGTCGGGAATCCCTTCGTGAACTCAGGCCATGTTAAGAAAACACTCTGGTGGCTGCTAGCAGCGTGTTGAAGTATTCCCCCCAATGCTGCCACGATCGAACGCGGTCTGATATCTTCTCGCCGTCGGTCAGGCAGGGCGGTCGCGGAGGGTTCCCGATGGCGATGGGACGGCGGAAGGAATCGCGGCAGTACCCACGCCGCCGAGCAGCCACGCCTGCCGAAGGGCGGTGTGAGAAATGCGGGCCAGCACCTGACAATGCAATCAACGTATTTCAGGTGTCCTCTGAAGAGGATGACGGGCAATCCTTTGTGGAGAGTTCTTGTCGCAACGTGTTGTTGCAGTGTAACTTCCAACATTGTCCTCAACAAGGCGTTTGACCAGTGAGTTGCCATCCGCGGCCGAATCAGGCGTTGCGACACATCATAACGGCTTCGAGCACGTCATTCCTCGCCTGCCATTGGAGAATGGCTCTCTTGTCATAGAGGCATTATGCAAACATTCGTCAGGTTGGACGAGGGCCGAAATCTGGTTGGGGTCGCCGAGAACGCCGTGGCGGAGAAAGTCTCCCTGTTCGGACGAGGAGGGTTTCGTCCCGCACGAAAATGCACTCGATCGTCGGGCCTGAAGCCGGCAGACACAAAGCCGGCTTAAAATCGGTCCAAAATGCGTCATATAAGGTAGAGCCAGTGGCATAGCTCTGGCCGAAGCCGTTTCTGGCCCCATTCAGCCTGTCGGTGAGCGATATGTTGAATGCTGACAGTCTTTGTGCTGGCCGCAGTGCAAGGCCAGGAGCTCTTGACGAGCGAGTTTGACGTCCACCAGCCCAAACACAAGTGCAAACCTTCCAGGCATGCCCCCCTGCCCCTGCCCCTGCGTCCTGGGGCCACTTGAGCCTCGGACAAGGCGGACTTTCTCTGAGTGGGGCGTTTTCGCATTTCCCCCAGGAGCCGAGATGCCGCAGCTCCACGTTCAGCTCTTCGCCGTTGACGGTGATCCGTGTCAGCTTCTCCTGCCTCGGCGGTCGTGAGACGGTCAGCCGGAAACAAAGCGCCGAGCTGGCCGACGAGCTCGACGCCGAAGCGAAGTTGCCTTCAAGAACTCACGGCAGCCCTCTCGTCGACGGGTCACGACGACCTAAACACTGGTCCAAAATGCGTCATATAAGGTGATGCCCTCGGCATAGCTCTGGGCGGTTGGCCGAATGCGAATAGCAGCCTCGTGAGGATCGGTTTTGGACGGTCTTTCCGAGGCTCTTTTGTTTTCTGGGGCAGCGGTTGGACAGGCGGGTGGGACCGATGGTCGGTTCCGTGAGGGATTCCATGTACGCGGAGGATTAACGTGTCGCACATTGTTTCGATTCAGACCGAGATTCGTGACCCGGTCGCCATTCGGGCGGCGTGTGGTCGGTTGGCGTTGCCGGAGCCAGTGTTCGGCGAGACGAAGCTCTTCAACAGCTCGGCGGTTGGCTGGGCCGTGAGGTTGCCGGAGTGGCGGTATCCAATCGTCTGCGATGTCGTCACTGCGAAGATCGCGTACGACAACTTCGGGGGTCGTTGGGGTGAGCAGCAGCATCTCGACAGATTCCTGCAAACGTATGCGATCGAGAAAACTCGGATTGAGGCCAGGCGCCGGGGCCACACCGTGACCGAACAGGCGCTGGCCGACGGATCGATCAAATTGACCATTCAGGTGGGAGGTGCGGCTTGAACAAGATCATCGAGATCATCGTGGCTCCCAGCGGCCAGTCGCGCGTCGAAACGAAGGGCTTCGTCGGGAGTGAGTGCCGTCAGGCCAGCCGGTTCGTCGAACAATCGCTTGGGCAGCAGGCCGACGAACAGCTCAAAGCGGAGCTCCATCAATCCGCCAGCAGCCAGCAGTACCTGAAGGTGGGGCAATGACGACTACGCCGCGCCGGCGTGTGCTGCGACCTGTCAGAGCAACGCCCGATGACGGCACTCGAAGCGCGCGACTGGTTGGTGATCCATGAATTGACCGGTACACAGGTGTTGCAGCACTCAGCAACAATTGCTGGTCTGCAAATCTGGGAATGGCTGCGCGGCTACACGGTTCTGCGCGCCATCGCGACCGAACACATCCAACATCCCGTGCAAGCCAATGAACCTTGCATCATTGCGGAATCCGCGCTCATCGAAGCACTGCATGCTCATGGCCTCGACAGTGGTGCCGCCAACCGGTTCATTGCGGAAGTCTCCCTGCCGACGGGCAATGCCGACCTCCACGATTGTCCGCTGCTCCGCCTGGCGAATGGACACCTCTGCCTCATGATGTTCGCGGCCATGTTTCAAAGCGCCGCGCGACTCGTATTGTCTCAGTGCGGCCGCCGAGGCCATCATTTTCTCGCCAAGGGCCCCGCGCTTGAGGCCGAGATTCGTGGACTGTTTGAGCAGCACGGAATCCCGACTGTCAGCGTGAAACGCAGAGTGGACGGCACTTGGAAGTTGATTGCCTGGCGCTGTGGGACGGCGTGCTCTTCGTGATCGAATGCAAGAACTACGCGCTGCCGAGCGAGTCGGTCCGGAATCAATTCTCGTTTTTCCAGAACCAACGGGAGGCCTCAGAGCAGTTGTCACGTACTGTATCCCTAGTGGAAGCGCACCCAGACATCGTCCGAGACGCCTTTCAGTACGCCGTCGCCTGGGAGCGTGTCGTGCCGCTGGTGATCAATGGCTTTCCGTTCTGCTTTCCAGGTGAAATGAACGGCATCTATTACTCCGACCGTCTCTCGCTGCGCCGCTTCTTCGCAGACGGACAAGTCTACCTCCACCAGCCTGGGCGTACTCGATTGCCAGATGCTCCAGCTGCCGGAGACGACATAAGGCTGTGGTCCGACGAACCCGGCATGGAGGATTTTCTGAGGTTCTTGGACGAGAACCCGCTGTTCAACCTCACTGCCGCAGAGTTCAAGCCAAGCCTGTTTCCGGTTCCTGTATCCCCGGATTTGGCGATGGCGACGATCATCTTTGGTCGTGGCGAGTCCATGTTTGATGAGATACTCAAAACGATCGCGGCACACCTGCCCAGCCAGCTACCGTGACGGCCTGAAGTGATTCGGACTGATTTTCGGTCTACTCGTGGCGATGGTTTTTGCCGCGCCCGGACCCACTGAATTCAGCCGGAAAGATACTCCAGTACCGACGCGATGACGGCATTCTTCATCTGGCGTGACCGCACCGGGCCGATATAGGCCGCCCGTCGATAGACATCCTCCGTGGCTCGAAGTGCCTTGCCAATCGTATCCAGCCCGAGCTTGCGGAGACTTTCGCTCTGAAAGTTCGTGATTTCCAGCACGCGCACCGACTTGCCCAGTTGCTGAGCAAGGATGCTCGACATGTCCGGCTCTTCAAACTGGCCGATGTTGTCGAGCAACGTCTTGTACGTTGCGAGGCTAGCTCCATACTCCGTAAAGCGTTTGATCGACAACTGCCGGGTGACATTGCCGATCGCTGGAATCGGATTGGCCTCCGGCGCCACCAAGCAGCCCATGTTGATCGCGTAGCGCGTGCCGCTGGCGCTGTGCGAACCGATGACACCCGAGTCCCGTTTCACCACGACACCAGTGTAGGCCAGCAGTCGCAAAGCTTCCTTGACGGCCAACGGCGCATCCCGATGCAGCCAAAAAAAGCACGTTGATTCACTCTTGCCATCCTTGGCCCATTGCTCATTCTTCGCCCGCGCATCGGGGATCACTTGGTTCTCGATGAAGGCGCGCCCCCAATCGATGAGGGCGCGGTGCCCTGCGTACCGCTCGGCAAGGCCGGAATGCTCACGCCAAATGTCGACGCGATAGAATTCCTTCAGCACCTTGGAGACCTCCGAAGAATTCATCCGCGGCGCCATACCCACGGTTTTCAACAACAGGCGCGGGTTTCCGCTCACGGCGTACGCCAGCGCGTCGAAGTTCTCGCCGTTGCGCTCGAAGGTCGCCATGAGCTCGGCGTCCGCCTGCTTGGAGACGATGCTCCGCATGTTGCTCCGGTAGTCGGGGTCGAGAATATCGCGGTCAATCCCAATGATGTTGGCATCATGCGCCGCGTCGAACGTGCTGCCATACGAGGTGACCCCCGGATATACCGCCGCGTCACAACTGATAAACGGCGATCGCAAGTCGCGAAACAACGTGAAAAAGTCACGCTGTTGCTGCGGCCGGAAGATATGGGCCGCTTCGTCGAAGAGCAGGCAGAGCCGCGTGATTTGGGCGTTCTCGCAGACGTCTTCGATGGCGTCTTTGAAGTCCTCCACGTCCGGGATTCCGGAAGCATCCACGCTCGTGCCCGGCGCCTTATACGATTCCTCATAGGCGGCGGCCACACGCTCGATTTTGAACGAGGGGTCGGTAACATCGCGGATGTCTCCCCCCAGGATCGAGATGCTTTTGGCGGGACTCACCAGCAGGCCCATCTTGTACAGCGCTCGGAGCACCCGCGAGCAAATGCGGGCCATCATCCAGTGCTGGAACTGCTGGGGATCGCTCGTGTGTACCAAGCTGCTTTTTGCAAAGGAAATGTAGACGGGCAGAATTCGAGATTGGGAGAAGGCCGCGAGCAGCTGTGCCTCAGCCGTGCGCAGGAGAAATGATTTTCCGGTGCCGCGGCTGCCCTCCAGCACGATCGGCATCGGCGCCTTGAGGGCCTCCACAATGGCTCGGTCTTGCGGTGTCTCCACGTACAGCGCAAGGATTTCTTCGGGTTTCAGGTCCTCAGTTCGAATGCGAAAGTCGGTCATTTCTCACCTCCCACCAAGCCGAACCGCGAGCGAATCTCGGGGACATGTCCCAGCCGGTCGGCAATGATCGGCTCCAGCGTGCTTTGTTGAGCCTCAAGTAGTTCATCGAAATAGCGAAGATAAAGTGCAAACTGCACTACCAGAACCACGTTTTGCAGCTTGCTGTGCCACAGATCCAGCGTGGCGGCATTGAAGGAGAGTTGTTTGGGGAGGTCAATGTGCTTTTGCACGTTGCCATGAACGCACTCCGAGCACTCGCGATATAACGCCGAGGCCAGGTTGCTGTAGGTATTGCGATGCGGGAGGAGGTCGGCACAAAAGACCCCCACGAAGCGAGCGGAAAAAATACCATTGTCGGCATCGGTGATCTCGTTCCAATTCGTGTCTTTTTTGCTAGTCAACCATTCGCGCACCGCAACGGCGTTGCTCGACAGATAGACGGCCTGCAGGCCGAGCTCCAAGACCAGTCGCAGACTCTTGAACGCATGCCCGTAGTGCCCCTGCACCACAGACAGCAAGGCATACTGAAGCTCCCGACCGGCCGAATCGATCAAGTAGGATTCCAACCGAGGTTCCAAGCTGCCATGCCAGGTTTCGATCTCATGAACGCAGAGATGGGCCGCCGCCAATGCGCGCTCACGGCCGTCTGCGAGGGAGGTCTCCAGAATCTCACCGCACTTGGCATGCAACTGCCGGTACAGATCCACGATCGCCTTGTCCTTGCCAGGCGTTTCTGCAACTTCAGAACTGGATGCGTCGGACATGCTTGTGGAAACTCCAACCGTGACGATCCTGGAGGGCTGAATGGAGGCGAAGCGCGATCTCGCCTGCTGATACGCGACGCTTCCGCCGGTCTGAAAACCCGATTCTACAGTATGGCCCTCTCAGCGCCCCAGTCGCGCCCCACCGGTTGTCGCGACGGAGCCGGCGTTTGCGCGCACGGGCAGCATCTCCAAGACCGCAGTTTCCCAACCGAGGTTCGTTTCCTCGATGCGCGCTACCTGGTTTGTTATCGTCATGGACGGGTTTCCTCAACTTACGGCAATGTGAGACGGGGCTCTGCCCCGGACCCTTTGGGGAGGCATGGCTCGCATCGAAGCGATGGAAACATTGCGCGGGTGAGTGTGGCGACATGTTGTCTAGCTCGCCCGAATCCCAGCCAATCGTGTCAATGGCGACTGGATTTGAACTTCGCAACTCCAATATCACAAAAGAGTTGCAGTCATGCCTCTGTGTCGCGGCCGCCGACACGACGATCTTTTGAACCCACCGCGATGGTCGTCGACACTACGTAAGTCTATGCCCACAAATGAGAAACAGCTCGCGGCAAGCAATTGCCGCGAGCTGTCATAATTTTTAGTCGGATGACAAGACTCCGTTAGAACTTTTCCTGGCCGGTTTGAGCGGTTGGGATGCCATCCTGTGGCGGCATTTCACGGGGAAATCAGATGCCACCCCATGGTCGTAATCGATGTCCAGTTTTGGGTTTCAGAATGGGAACAGGACTGGGCTGGACGGTCACAGTGCTCGTCAGATGATGTCTTGCGACACTCTCTACTGCGTTAACCGTTCCAGCCCCCCAGCAGCGTCGGCAATTGGTCGGCGAAGTGAGCGATTACGCTTGGTGGTCGGTCAGGACGTCAAAGGCCCGGCGGGACCGCCGGCGACAGGTCTCGATCACGCTCAGCAGCGACTCCACGAACCGGCGTCCGGACTCGCTCGTTGAGGTCTCCGTTGTCATCGCCTTGGCTTTTTCGCTTTTGGGCGAGCCTGGTCCTTCCGGATCGCCGCAAACGCAGACACGTCTCCTCGGTGGATGGCGATGACTCCATGGATTGTGTCTCCGTCGATCACTGCCCAGCCGCGTCCAGACGCCGGATCCATCTCATCGTTGCCGTCCCACGACCATTCCACGGCAGGGCTGCCCTCTCTGGTACAGTTCCGATAATCAATGTCGCCACTGACGTAGCCGAACCGAAAGCGGCCCAGATCGCGTGATCCAAACTCGATATAACCTTCGACCTCGGCATCCACGAAGTCCTGGTCCCACGTGTCCATCGACGTGATGCGCCAGCGGCCGAGAAAGGGGGACGGAGGCTTCGCCATTGTTCACTCTCCTTGTGGATGATCCGCCGGGATGTACGGAATCAGCCGGTGCTCGAACGCGACGACCTGTGCCTCTCTCGGTGCCTGGCGAATGTCCATCACGAAGCCGTTGACCTTCAGCATCCAGATCAGCGGATTCTGATCCGCACGGCTAGGAATGGTAAAATCGGGATCAAGCAGCATCAGGTCCAGCACGTTCCAGATCTTGCTGCTCTTGGCGTACATTGTCGCGGGTGAAATGCGGAAGCCTCCGGCGATTTCCTCAGCCCTCATGTGCGGCGTCTGCGACGGGTCAGTCAGAAAATTCACCCGGCCCACGGCATACGTGAGCCCCCCCGCCCAACTGGCCGATTTTCCCCGCAGGACTGGT
Organism: uncultured Planctomycetaceae bacterium; assembly: GCA_942493135.1. GTDB lineage: Bacteria > Planctomycetota > Planctomycetia > Planctomycetales > Planctomycetaceae > Planctellipticum. The sequence goes on from OW818684.1 coordinate 450,063, forward strand.
GAACCGCTCTGGCACAGACCGACCGCCATCTTCCGACAGACCTGCTTATACTCGTCAGTCAAGAACCGGTCACAGAACTCGTCCGTCAGGGCGACGATTTCTATGAACCGCTCCCGGTATTCCGGAGTCACCACATCGAGATCGCCTTCCGGCTCGCAACCGCGTTTCCGTCGTGCAGCCATCGGCCCCTCCAGTGGAAACACCGCGAGTGATCAGCTTCATTTGCGATGACCACGATTGTCGTGTCGCTCGGTCGTTCCGGCAAGCTGTGCGGGAGCTCCGCCTTCCTTCCTTTCGCTGGCAGATTCTCCCGAGGTTTCGCCAAGCAGGCGTACTGGGCCGCGAGCCCATCACCGGTCGTGTCGAGTGGAAACAGGACCGCACCAGCGAGGCGTCGACTTCAGCGATGATGACTGGATTTGAACTCGACAACTCTTGGTTTTCCAAGGACTTATGTCCGAACACCCATTCGCAAGGCCGAATCAGGCCGGCGTTTTGAACTGGGCATGCGGAGCTGTAAAATGGTCGCAAGGCGTTGATACTAAACGAGAAACAGCTCGCCGCAAATCATTGCGACGAGCTGTTCTGATTCCAAAGTCGGGATGACAGGACATGGTTAGAACCTTTCCTGGCCGGCGTGCAGAGTTTGGACGGCGGAATACGCGGGCAGTTGGCAGGGCAATCGCACGATAACTCACCTTCCGAACAACACTTCCGCCAGGTAGTCGTCGTTCCAGGCGGCGGTGAGCCGCTTGTTCTTGATCCCCACCTTGGACGTGCGGTTGTTCTTCAGCAGGCTCAGTGCCGTCCGGCGGAGGCTGCTCAGGTTGGCGTCCGCATGCCCTTTCCGCACCCGGCACTGGTCTTCGCCGAAGGTCACGTCGAGCTGCCAGTGCAACCGGTTCTCGATCGCCCAATGGCTCCGCACCGCCTCGCCGAAGCGTTTCGCCGACAGCTTGCGGCTCAGGATGTAGCACCGCACTTCGGCCGCCTCCTTGCCGCCGCGGACCGTCTCGCCGATGGCAATTCCGATCGCCTTGAGCTTGGCCCACCGTCCACGGTCCGGCAGGTTGTCGGGGGCCGTGCACACGAAGTATGATCGATGTTCGTCCCGGCCGTGGCCACGTTCCCGCGTCTCGTGCCGGCTGACTTTGACTCGCGCGAAGTCGTCGCCGAACTGGTCCTTGAAGAAGTCGACGATCCCCTGGTGCAGCGTCGGCTGATTCCCCTTCACCGCCAGCACGTAATCGGCTCCGCCATCCACGATGGCCTGCGCGATTTCCGTCTGGCAGCCCATCGCGTCGATCGTCACCAGACAGTCGGAAAGTTCCAGAATCTGCAGCAGTTTCGGGATGGCCGTAATTTCGTTGGACTTCGCATCGACCACGACCTGTCCCAGGCTGACGTGGTTCGCCGTGGCCCAGGCACTGACCATGTGGATCGCCGCTTTGCTGTTGGCGGCATCGAAGCTCCGCCGCAGGGTCTTGCCGTCGATGGCCACCACCTGCCCGGCGGTGATCTCGTGCAGCGCGGTGATCCAGCTCAGCAGGCAACGCTCGAAGTCCCCGGGCCTCAGCGCGCCGAGAATGGCGTTGAACCGGTCGTGCGAAGGGATGCCGTCCGACAGGTCGAGAAGCCCTTCCAGCCACTTCCGCTTCTGCGTTCCCCACGCGGCGATGGCCACGAAGTCATCGGCTCCCGCGATCACGGCGCACAAGGCGATGGTGACGACGTTGATCAGCGGATAAGTGCCCTCGCGTCGGCGCGGGTCGGTCAGCGTGCTGAAGTGATCCTGAATGCGAGACGATGGGGAACGAGGCATGAGGGCGCTTCCGTGGCCAGCGGCGACTCGCCCACCGACCACACGGCCGACACAACGCGGCAAACCGCCCTGCCTATTTATGACAGATTGCCCAGCATGGCGCAATTGCCCTGGGGCAGTTGGACTATAGCAGTTCGTGCATATATTGATGCTGCGCCGAAGCGGTGATTACTCGCAACTCCCGTTGCCGCCACACGTTCGCTGCTTCGCCGCACTCAGCTCACATTATTCGGATGAGCCCACTTTCCCTGATTTGGAGTTGTGACACCTCCCAAGTAAGGGGGCCTCATCTCGTATCCGCAACCTTCTTCGCCTTGGGCCGCGTCTCCCTATTGTAGGCGGTCATTCAGCGGGACGCGTATCACGGCTATTGCTGTCGCTACCGCTCCCTGCAAAACAGGACCTCCATCCTGAATCGATAATTCACCTTGGTCGGCGAAATACTTAAATCCAATTGGCGAGGAAATCTCCGCAACATCCGCAGGCGCCGTTAAGGCGGCTTGGCCCGGATCAGGAAGTGCCTCAGGGCGCTGAGTCAGCCAGAGGTCCAAGGCCCTCGCTGCCTCCTCGACAGAGACGAGTTGCAGTCCCGCATTCCGTAGACAGACGACCAGATTCCCGCGTGCGAAGGCAAGGAAGTATTGGTTGGGACCAGCGAACGCAACATCACCGACGGGCGGCGGTTCGAGCCGCGTGGGAGGGCCGCCTTCCAACCGACCTAGACGATCGGCCAAGTACTCGTGGGCCTGAGTGCGTGATGGCAATTGCCAAACTTCGACTTGCAGTCGCTTGTTTGCGCCGCTGATTTCAGGGCACATCACGAGACTGACGTTTGGCACGCCCGCTCCGTTGGAACGCCGGTCGATTCGGATGGCCTGCCAGCCGGGAATTTCGCTACCCGTCATGTCAAACGGCCAGAACAAGATATCGGCTCCGGGGGAGCGTGTACCACTCCACTCTACCAGCCGCGCGGCTTGCCGGCTCGCCGGAGACTGCCGAGGCTCGGGTCTTATCACATTCTGTTCCGTGATTGGCCAGCGAATGCGCCAAAACTGGTCTGGAAGGCAAGCTCGGCCGGCAGGAGCTGCGAACCGCTCCCGATAGGCGAGGCCCTTTGGTTGGGTGAACGCCAACCCCATGGGCAGCAATGGAGTCCTATCGGGGCTGACCTTCGTCGGCTCTTCGTCACCATCCACCAAAAGGCAAGCGTCGAAGACGCGGTCGTCGGGTGTCGCTTCGCCATCCAAAGCAACCTGGTGCATTTTGAAGGCTTCTCCCAGGTCAGACGAAAGAAACGGAAAGCCCCAGTCAGCTTCGCCAATCGCTATGATCGGGTTTATGGCGATCTTGGACAGTGGATTGGTTTCCCAGTCCTGATCAAAGATGGGGCATGACCACAACTCACACCCCAGGAGATTCGACAGCGTAGTTACGATGTCGGCGCAATCCTCGCAATTAACGTATGCCCCATTGCCCTCGCCGCCACGCAATCGCTCAAGTAGCAACGTGAGCTGGCCAATGTAGCAAGGACCACCTAAACCTGGGCGATTGTAGCAGAGCAGATTGGGGCCCGCGCCATTGAGACCACGAGTCACACCGGCGCTCGCTTCGGTTCGCGTTCGACTTCCTTGAGCCCAGCGACAAGCGTATTCCAATGCATCGACTCGAGGTAGCGCTCGCCCGAGCGGCGGTGGATCCTGCTGAGTCCACGGCTCCTTCGGCGGCTCCAGAAGAACGAAGATCCGATGCTCACTCCGATCAAAGCTAACCCAGTTTCCGTCCGACTCGCGATACTGCCATTGCCAGATCGTCGTCCAGGCGCCGACCCCCAGTTCCTCGAACTTGGTGTCCGCCAATTCAAAGGTCTCAAGTTCACTGAGGCCATCCGAACCGAAGGTCACGCACCGAGGCGAAACTTCGCCGAGAGGACTGGTGGATGGCAAACGGTCGAGCCCGATCCGTCGGAACAACGTTGCGATCCAGCCGCAGTCATGAATCGTCGGGTCGAGAGCGCGGATCTCAACGGTGTCGACGCCAGGAACCATTCTTCCGAAGCGGGCCTTGATGGTAATCAAACGGCCTCTTGCCTCTGAAATCGCGTAGGCCGCCGGACAATCTTCGGGGCCAACACAGGCACCCCGCCGCCATTCCGGCTGGACTACATCTCGACCGGCATCCCAGCGAATAGATAGTGCGCCGTGCGCGGTGGACATTGGGGCGTGGCAGAATTGTACTGCATCAAGTCGTACCTTCACATCTAACTCCCACTCTAGTTACGAGCAATACTTCGCCACCGATCGACCACGCGAACCTGGAAGTCGCGAGCGAGTTCTTATTGCGACAACTCGACTTTTCCGGCAAATGCATCCGTGAGTCGACAGAAAGCGGGCATGCGGTTCTGGCCCAGTGTCGCGTACAAAAACTTCGGGCCAGAAGACGAGCACGCCGGACTACACATTACGCCACATCTGGGACATTCGGAACTACAAATCTGTCCGGAGGGATAGCTTTGTACGCCAGCGTCTCTCGTTCACGCAGGCGCGGCAAGCTGATTTTGGCGATACCCCGCGCGGTCTCATTCCCTACCCGCAGGGAGTGTTCAAGATATCCCTGCTCGAATCTGATGCGGAAGCACGTTCCGCTGTTTCCCGTAAGCGCAGGGCCGCGGTGGATCGAGAACTCGCTGCACAGGTGCCTGGACGTGACGTTCCGGGCGGACGACAGCCGGTTGAGAAATTGACATGGGGCCAATACCCGACGTGGTTTGAACCGGTTCAAAACCAGCCTGCTGAACCAGCAAACCACCGACAAGGAAAGCATCGCCATGCGGCGGCGGATGGCCGGCTGGAACGTCGGCGACCTGATCTAAGTTGTTGGACTGTCAAGAGATCGTGTGCATTTCCCCAGGCGTTGCGGCAGCGTCAGGTAGGATCGTTTACAGCGGCCAGCGCCACGATTCGCCGGTCGGACATGAACAATGCGTCGCTGAACACCGTGATTGGGCAAGTCGTTTGCCCAAGACTTCCCAAAAATTGTCAAACAATCTGTCTCAGATTCGAACAGGACTGGACGCAGTTCAGTCGAGTGGCAATAGTTCAGGAGCCGGCAAGTTGCCGACCGTCGACGACTGCGAAATCTGTCGCTGCCGATCCTGCCCTTCAGAGGACTCAATATGCAATCTCCTAATGAACTCGTCGACGGCCTGCTGCGCAGCTTCCAGTCCGGCGACCATGTCGCCATGGCCGCGTGCTACCATGCGGACGCGACATTTGAGGACATTGCTTTTCAGCTGAAGGGCCGGGAGCAGATACATGTTATGTGGCAGGGTGTCTGCAGCAACGGGATCGTCGTGGAGATCCGCGATGTCCGACAGGTCGGCGATACGATCGTGGCGGACATTACGGACACGTATCGGTTTGGCAAGGCCCGACGGAAAGTCGTCAACTCGATTCGCTCGGTCTTTCGGTTTCGCGACGGGCTGATCGCCGCTCAGACGGACGAATGCAATCCACTCACCTGGGCTCGTCAGGCATTCGGGGGAGTCGCCGGGGAAATCATCGGTCGGGTCGGTCTTCTCCGAAGGCTGGCCGCGAAAAAGAAGATGCGCGTGTATGCGGCTCAGTTCCGCCAGGGCTCGTGAATGCGGCCATCGCTCGGATATCCGCATCCCGGATTCCAGACGCCGATTCGTGCTCACTAACGTGCAGGCCGCGGGCCGAGCGTGAAGAACTTCTTGTCACGCTCGCGAAGGCTTGCCACTGGAGATCGGGTCTGGTCGGTATCCAGCGGACCGTGCTGATCGAAACGTCTGCCCGCTGGATTCCCGGCCGGTGCATTCAGCGCATCCTGGCAATTCGCGCGGCCCGACGAACACACGGCAGCGGTTCTGCCGGAAGACAATTCGGAACTTTCCGTCTCTGCCGCCCCTTGGTCGCCAGTCCCGATTCCTGGCGAAAGATCCGGGGAATTCTTCTGGCAGCCTGCGGCTCCGGAGCGGTACAGTAGTCCCGTAACTCCATACCGTGTCACTCCCGTGGACAGCAAAGGGATCACGATGCAACGTACATTGATCCTCTGCGGAATTCTGGTGCTCGTCAGTCAGGTCAACGCTCCGGCGGACACTCCGGGGCCGGAGCCGAAGTTCGCGGCCCTGACGCTGCCGCGGGTCGAACCGCTGTCGGACCAGCCGGCCTCCCAGGATGATGCGGAATGCCCGTGTCCGGTAGCGACCATCGTCTTCGTCAAGCCGGTGGGATTTCGTAATCGTGCCGGGTTCGATCCGACAGACGTCGGAGACCGTCCCAGCGTGCAGATCTACGAAGGCATGAAACTCAAAGTCTTCGCCGACGGTCATTATACGCTGTCTTGCACCGTGGAAGCCCCGGCCACGACAGTGACGTTGAACCTGGAGTTCAAGCTGATTTCGACCGCAATCAGCTCGAATGATGTCTGCTACGACGCGGAGCCGTGGGCGACGTTGACGATTCCGCCGATCCAGATTGAGCCTCGGGCCGGCGAGACGAACGGAGGCCTGTCGCGGGTTTATCATGTCACTTACACCGGCTGGTCCCCGCGGCTTCAGCAGGTCTGCACGAAGACCGCTGGCCAAACTCCATGTTGCTGTGTCAAAAAGTGCGGCAAGACCATCTACGTCGGTCAGCCCGCGGGTTGCTGCCAGTTGTGTCAACGCTGCACGTCGTGTCAGTTGATGATCCAGCGACACGGAAAGGCGACCGTCGGAAGCCTTCCCCGCTGAGCCCCGGCAGATATGGCCGCAAACTTGAGCCCTTCTGGCGGCGCATGGAGTAATTCGACCGAACTCCGCCGTTAAAATCTCTTCAGGTGAACTAATCGTTACAGTCAATTCCGCCGATACTGTACGTGCGGGCGAGGTGTCACGTTAGCTGTCTCGCGTTGGCAGCTCATGCAGGCTGACAGACGCCTCCCGCTCCACGCAGGGAGGCAATCATGGCGGACGGCTGGGCCACGTTCGGAAAAGGTGTCTTTGTCGCGCTCGCCGTTGCGGGCGGCGTGTGGATCGGCCGCGGCGGGCAGTTGCCCGTGCTGCAGATTACGAGAACGGGAGAGGTACGTCTCTCTGCGCCGAATTCAGAAATCGTCGCACTTCCACCGGCTGCAGCAATACTCTCAAACGCTGACAGCCCAGTCCAATCTGTTGCGACCATCCCGGCTACGGTTCTGCCGCCATCGATCGCAGTGCCCCCGCCCGAAGCGCCAGCCCAAATTGCGTCGGCAGGCAGCGTGCCAACACCGCTGCTCGTTGCCGCGCAACTGGGTCAACAAAACAATCTACCGTTCATTTCCACTTATTCGAACAACTTATTGGTCAAGCCGACTTTGCCGATCTCCGGCAGCATCCCTGCGCCCGGCGGCTATCTGAAGCTTGCCGGGACGGTCCCTGCCAATACGCAGTTCGTTTCTTTTGTTTTGAAAGACGCCGGGGACAACCTAGTAAGAAGCAAGTTCAATACAACGTCCGTTCAATACGGCACTAATACCTGGGAAGCAAGCTTTAAGCTTCCCTCACGGCATCCGACTACAGGAGATCCGCTGGCAGAGGGGAGAATCCTGGCAGTCGTTGTAGCTGCCGGCGGACGCGAGTCGAGTTCCGGCCCGGTGACATACCAGTTCGTAGACGCCGAACAGCCACGCATATCAATCGGTTCAATTGCCGATACCAATGGCAATGCTTTGAACGACCGAACCAACGCTGCGGACGTCAAAGTTCAATGGAAGGATGGCGCCTCCAGCAACGGCGGACAGGTCGTTCTACTCGACGGGAACAGCGTCCAGGCAGAGACCCGTAAGGACGTCGCGCCGACCGGGTCCCTGAGTTGGAAGATACCTGCCGAGGGGCGACACGAATTGAAGGTCGCCGTCGTGCAGGGGGATGAGCTGACCCCGTCTTCGAACTCCTTGACAATCGACTTCCGTCAACACGGGCCGCGTCCGACTGGCGTGGAGCTCGTCAATCCACAACAGACGTCGAGTGCCGCCGTGATTCGTGTTCACTTTGAAGAAGCAAGCCCGCTCTCCGCCGCTTCCGGCTCAACCACAGTCAATAAGAACTTTTTCGAACTGACACGTGATCATGCCCCCGCGACTGGTGAAAGCCGGAACGTTACGATCGCGTCGGCAACCTACATCAAAGAGCAATCTGTCGTCGAGCTGACCGTGACGAACGGGCTGGAGGCTGACGGCTACACACTGCTCGTTAAAAACACAATTCCGAAAGACAACGGGACTGAGTCGTTCGTTGATATTTACGGCAACGCTCTCGGAGCCGTGCCGGAATTAAAAGAAGGACATTCATTTCCGTTCACATTCTTCAAATCCGTCGGCGAAGAACTCCCCTCGCAGTCCCGCGGTCTCTCCGGCGTCACCGGCGAAAACGCCGTCTACCCGGAGTACACCAAACCCCGGCCGCAGCAGGAAGGCTTCAATCCGTCGGACAAAGTCATCACCCGCATCGCCCGGTTGTACTACTTCCGCGACGCTCACCGCGTCGTGCAACTGCTCAACCGGGAAGCCCGTTCCTACAACCGGGCGGCCGTCGATCAGCAGCAGCAGCTCGCCGATAACGCCCTCCGCGACGCGGAGAACGCCGGCGCCGAACGAAGAGACGCCGAAGGAGCGGCCGTTCGCGCCGCCGGGCGGGCCCGCGCCGCCGAGCAGGCACTCGTTCAGGCGCAAGCCGCGCTGGTCCAGGCACAGAAGGACCAGAGGGATGCAGGCAACGGCATTGACCAGGCCCGTATTGACGTCCGCAACCAGACAACAATACGGGATCGAAAGAAAGCGACCGCAGATGAAGCAGCCACTAAGCTGAAAGCGGTCAGAGAAAGAACCGATCCACCAGCCGATGCTGCAACCATCAAGAATGCCGAAGACGCGAAGGTGACGGCAGACGGCGAACTCAGTGCCGCTGAAACCACATTGCTCGGCCTGCAGGATCAATACGACGGACTCGTCCGGCTCCGCGATCAGGCGGCCGCCCGTCTGGAAAACGCCACGCGCCTCGTCAATACCTCTCTCGGCGAAGTCCAGACTTCGCGCTCGACCGAAATCACGGAATCGGACAAATCCGTCCAGGCGGCGGCCAAGGAAGACCAGGCTCAGAAGACGCTGTTCCGCCGGGAAGTTGCCGCGGCGACCGCCGATCCGGACACCTATGCCCAGGGCAATCCCGAGTCCGTCGACCCGCTGCTGCAGGTCTCCTATTCGGTGATCGGCGAAGGAGAAATCCAGCTCCGCGGGCCCATCAAAGGGGTCAACCTGGCCCGGACGCTGATCAACCAGATCGACTCCCCGGTCGGCCAGGTGCGCGTCGCCATCCACACCATTCAGGTGAACGGCGAACGGGGCGAACGGATGGAGCCAGTGGTGGAACGCATCGGGCGCTATGTCGACCAGAGTCGGTTCCTGACGTCACAATCGGGCCAGATGCTGCGGAACGCGGTGACGATGGTCGCCGCCCGCAAGGCGGAAGAGGCGTTCGTCGAGTGCGAAGAATTCGTTGAAGCCGATCACCAGGTCAAGTATCTGGAGGCGTTCTTCGGCAAGCAGTTCATCGACGAGCTACGCGAGATGGACAGCGAGTTCCTGCGGGCAGACAACAAGCTCCTCTCGCTGCACAGCATGGACAGCACGAGCCTGGCGCAGGCCTTGTTCCTGCTGGCCCTGGCGAAGAACGATGTCCGCCAGGAGATTTTGTGCGAATTCGACCGGCTGACGACCTGCGACCTGCCGCTGGCGGAGACGGAATACTTCGGCGCCTCTGGCGCCGCCTGGAAATTCGGTCCGCCGTTCCACAAGCAGAAATACCAGTTCCTGGGTCACAATGCGCGGTTCGTGTCGCTGCGGGGCCAGTTCAACGTCCAGGTGACCGATCCGGACACAATCACGCCGATGCAGCGGGAGTTCATCCGCCTGGCGCAGATCTTCAAGAGCCGGCTGGTGGCGGAGCGGGAGATTCAGCAGCGGGTGATGGAACGGGGCCTGATTGAGGACCGGTTTGAGGACTACGCGGCGTCCCAGCGGAGTGCACGGGACATGGAGAACCAAGCGAGAGTGCGTCAACAGGCCGTTGCAAAGTCTGTTCAGGAGAGTCAAACGGCAGTTGTCACACTGGCCGCCGAATTCACACTCTGGGAAAACACTGCCTATGCGTTGAAGAACGTATCCGACCGCGTAATGAATTCCATTCAGTCCAACTCTGGAAAATACACAGTGCGTGTGGCGGTCCGTGACCCCGCGTGCAAAGACAGCAGTAGCGACTACGAGCCAAGAATGCTCGATGTTGATAACGCGAACGACAATAGCGACTTGCTCACGTTCCTGAAGAGCCAAGTAGATGACTGTGATCCTGTAAAAGAGTTTGCTGCGAAGTTCGTGAAGTGTGGTCGGTTGAAAGAACTATGGGCACGCCGCGAAGAGCAGCTTCAAGATCTGACAGACAACGTCGACAAAATCTCTCGTACGAGCGATCCCGCTGTCCAAGCAGAGGTCGATCAATCACGGCGTCGTACAATCTATGCATCTCTCGAATTGTTGAAAGAGCTAAAGAAGTCTGACATCGACTTCCTGACGGAACAGGCTCGTAGTCTTCATCCGTTTCCTGAGATGCTCCAGCGACTCGTGTATGCAACATCGCGGCAGCCGCTGGATGCGTATGCGGTTCTGCGAGAGTGGCTGGTGATCCGTGAGCAGATTCGACAGACGCTCAACGCAGACTCGAATGGTCAGATTCTAGCAATGAACAGTGCTATTGCCGGGCTAATCGCCAACGTCTCTAGACTCGACCTCGCGGACGGCAACGTCGAACGGGCTCGCCATCCTCTCGACTACAAAAAGTTCATGGACATGCTCGTCGACGACGCCGAGGACAAGTACATCGAAATCCTCGAAGGAACCCGCGCCCACACCGCCAACATCGACAACTACCTGGGCCGGATCATCACGTCCCTCGACGACGACTTCAACGCCCAGTTTTACAACCCCACCTTCAAGCACATTCGCGAGGCCGGGCGGTACTGGGATGTGCAGATGGGGCAGATCGAGACCACGACCGTGCTGACGAACAATCGCACGTTCGCCAAGGTCTCGCCACAGGCGCAGATGGAGTTCGATCTTCCCAAGCGGGATATCCTGATCAGCGAAGCGTTCGAATCCGCCGCCGCCGCGTACCAGGACTACGGGGCGCTGCTGCAGGATCCGACGTTCCTGTCGCTGACCAAGATGTACCGTGGTCAGCCCCCCTCGGCGACGTACGGCAGCGCCCTGCCCACGCCGATGGTGCGGGACGTCCTGCCGGGGCTGCCGTCGGCGACGAACGAAAAGATGATGATCCAAGAAGGGACCGCGTCGCCAGACTTCCCATCGGCCCTGGAGTCGCTGATCCCGGATCCCGCCATCTACAAGTTCGAGACCGGCACTGGATTCGAAGTTCGCCCGGTCATTCAGCCGGACGGGCAGGCGGTGACGTTCCATCTGAATTACATGTACACGACCAACGTCCGCGAGCCGGTGCGGGCCGACGAGAAGCACCTGGGCCGGATCAAGCGGCACTTCGTCGACACCGACGTAACGCTCGGCAACTTTGAGATGCGGGAAGTCAGCAAGTACACGGTCGCTCTGAAGGCGTCGCGAACCGCCCGCGGCGTACCGTTACTGGAAGACGTTCCCGTCGCCGGCATCCTGTTCCGCCCGCTCCCCCAGCAGCAGTCTTCGCTGCAGCAGAACGTGATTCTGTCGCAGGCGACGATCTTCCCGACGCTGTTTGACCTGATGGGGCTCCGCTGGGCGCCGGCGATCGCCGACCTGGGGTCCGGAAAGCTCAAGGAGCTGGACTTCGTCACGAAGGGACGTCGCCAGGATCTGCAGAATCGCGTCTTCGACTACAGCAGCGGCAAGGTCGACGAGTTCCTGCAGATTGCTCCTGCAGACCGGCGGCGGGATCTCTATCGACCGCAGGATGTCATCGAACAGTACCACCCGAACGGCACGACCGGCCCAGGGATGAACTTGAAAGAATTGGAGATGGACGACGAAGGTCCGGCGATTCAGCAGTTGCCACGGCCGGTCCCTCCGCCGGTTTTACCGCTGAATCCTGCGCCGTCGCAATTCAGGGCTCCTGGTTTTGATGATGGTCCACAAGTGGGAGAGACGTCGACAATACAACGGCAATCCTATGAGTCACCGGCCAAGGACGCGTGGAAGAGCGCTAAGCCGCAAAGGCTGCCGCAGGTCACGCCAGCCGCGCCGCGGAAACCCGTCGTCACTCGCCCGACGGAGCCGAAGCGGTTGCCCACGCAGGACCAGCCTGGTTCCGTGCGAATGCTCGGTCCGCAGAGCAGCAGGACGAAATTGTCGGCCGAGAGCCCGATTGTGCTGACTTCTGCGACGCGTGCAGGGGATGACTCGCAGGTGATGCTGCTGGATCGGAGCGAGGACGATCTGTTCGCCGCTCCGGAGATTCGACCGGTCAGCGAACTGCGGTCTGAGCCTCGCGATGAAGCTGCTGCAAAAGAATCCGGGAAACGTCGCTGGTTCAAGATTCCGTTCCTGAGCCGCTCGAAGAAGTAGGTCCGACGGATCCCAGGATAACGACCCGGCGGCAACCGCGCCGGCCCAGGAAGGGGAATCTCATGCGACGGCTGGTGCCTGCTCTCGGAATTGTGTCGGTCGGCGCCGCGGCGCTGATGGCGGGAGATCTGCTGCCATACCACCGGCGGGCGATCGTCCGCTGCGCTCCGCCGCAGCATTATCAATATGTCCGCCACAACCCTTCGAATCCGGTGACAAAAGAAACGTTCACCGGCGTGATGGTCCCTGTCGCCAGCAAGGCGGAAGATCTGCCGCAATCTGGCGGCGGGCCGTCCGTCAAATACTGGCAGTTGCGCGAGTCTCAGATCAAGAACGAGAACGATCACTGTGCCATCTCGAACGTCACACTCTGGGTCGACGATCTGGGGGAATGGCGACTGAGCTTTGCGGTCATACAAGACCCGTTTGTCGGTCCGGCCCGGCAGGCAACGCCCGCGGCCCGGTTTCTGCGGAACAAGTTCTTCGTCAAGGTCCGGGCAGTCGGCGGCCAGAAAGTGGCTTCCGATGCAGAATTCAATCCGCTGACCGGCCCCGAGATGTTCTGCATCGAGATCCCCCCGTTCTGGATCGAACGCGGCGAAAAGCGTCCGCTGTCGTACCAGGGAAGGCTTCAGGCGACGGAATCAGGGCGACTCAAGTACGTCGATCGGATGCTGGTGGATTTCAGTTGGGAATGAACCGCAAGTTCGCCCGCGGAGGGATTGCTGCCATGTTTGCACGGATGCTGCTGCTCGGACTGCTGACCGGATGCCTGGGAAGCCAGTCGCTGCTGTTCGCGGGACATACCCACCGCAAGACGACGCCGACGGTTCCCCCGGTCGACGAACTCGAAATCCTCGATCCCCTCGTCGATCCCGAAGGGAAGCCGCGAGCGATTCCAGTGATGGACGACTACGGCGTCGAGCAGCTGGAAATTCCGCCGACGGTGATCGTCCACAAGCACTACTACACCGGCAGCCGGGACTTTCAGGGGCCGATGCTCCAGGGCGGCCCGGTCCTCGTCGTGGTGCGTCATCCGGCGACCGGCGAGCAGACGTACGTCGAACTGCAGCTCCCTCCCGGAGCGCCGCGGATCTTCTACAAGGAAGACCGGATCATCTACCAGTACCGCGACGACCGCATCACGCTCTGCTTCGGCCGTCCCGGATGGCTGGGCCAGCTCGGAAAGCCGGCGATCGGCATTCGCCCCCGGCCGCAGTTCGTCAGTCAGGTACAGGAGCACAAGAAAGCCAAACAGGAACGCCATCAGGCGTGGCTGGACCGATCGGGCATTCCTGAGGCGCTCGCTTCCTGCCGCAAGAACGCCGCGGGAGCGGTCGGTCACACTGCGGACGTGGTCAAAGCGGGAGGCAGCGTCGTCACGGCGCCAATTCGCGTCCTGCGGGACAATACGCCGGTAGGAGGCCTGCTCGGAGCAGAAAGATAGGCGTCACACGCGGTTGCCGTGCCGCCACTTGGCAATTGCCCTTGTGAGGTTCACGATGCATCGTGCGGCGTGGATGATGACTGGATTTGAACTCGATAAGTCCATGTGCAATAACGTATTGCGGCATCCTGACTTGTCGCGGTAGCGAATCTGACTACCTGCGTGAACCTGATTGACGGAATCCGCCGTTGGTCGTAAATCGTTGACTTCAAATGAGAAACAGCCCCCCGCGAATCATCGCTGCGAGCCGTTTTTCGTATCAAGTCGGGATGACAGGACACCGTTAGAACTTTTTCTGGCTGGCTTGAGCACGTGGGACGCCATCCTGCGGCGACATTTCCCGGGGAAATCTGGTGGTAACTGACTCGCAAATGGCAACGCTCGCTGGTTCGTGAAAACCGGCGGGCGTTGGCACCTTGAACTCGCTTTCAGTCCAATCGAGCTTGCGTTCCATAGCCACCAATCGTGCGGCAATTCCATAGCCACGTTTATTCGGCCAACGAGACCCTGGTGAATTTCGACCGATCTGACCCCATGAAGTTGCAGCCGGCCCTGGCGATGTCAGTTGCCCCGCGCGAGAGCAGAGGCTGTTACTTGGGAGACCGACCGAGAGCTCGAAGCCTGGATGTGCAAAGGAATCCGTGCGCAGAACCTCCATTTCCGCTGCAGAGGAATGATACCGTTGCGACGGGTGTGAAACAGCGAGGCGCGGAACGTATCCGCCAAATCCCAATCGCTGTCACGGGAGGTCGGCTGTCAATGTATTACGCTCCGGCGGCCACCAGAAAAGAAGTCCCCAGGGGATGCTGAGGGCAGCAAACCAACTGCCGAAGAATGCCGCGGCCGTGACGGCCTCGTGCGGAACCCACGGGGGCCTAGGAATGAAGCGAGGGATTCCGGGCGTGGCCAGTAGTAGTCCGATGGCGAGCGGAAAGGCCGCGGCGAGAATCGTCGACAGATATGCCAACAGGTGAAGCCGGTGAAAACGGACCTGGAGTAGCCCACTCCAGGTCGTGATGCTGAGAGTTCCCCGGTTACCCGTGAGAGTCCGGAATTCTTCTCCTAGCCGATTTTCACTGAAGTGGAAATAGAAGCATCCGATGAACATCAGAAGGAATCCGGCGCTCGCAGAGGCGAACGTCCACCACGCGGACCGTCCGTTCCAGGCGTTGAGCGGACCATAGATGAACAACGATGTGGCAAGACACCAGGCAATCGGACGTCCCATGTACTCGATGAGAGGGGGGGCTGAATAATCGCCGGCGAGCATGGCGGCTAGCCCCATGCTCCAGGCCGCCACCGCAGCCAACGTGCCCAGGACGCACGACATGATGACAGCCCGCTGCACAACACTTTTGCGTCCGCGAAGAAAGAACGGTTCGCGGAGTGGAACGGTCATCGGGCGGTCTCGCAAAAAAGTCGAAGTACCGGCTCATCCTACCCGAATGCATGGACGGCGACCGTCGTGCCGTGCGCAGTGATGATCATTTACCGTCAAGTTGAGGTCCAGACGACGACCGTCATCCAGTCGCCACATGCGGCGTCTGCAAGTGGTCTCGAAACTTTCGGGAGGGCGCTTCCCAGAAGGGGATTCCCCAGGGAACAGCGACTGCGACCGCCCAGAAAATTACGTGCGACAGAATAAAGGAGACGGGAACCAGGCCGAAGGATCCGAGCGGATACGAGGGGAGTTTGGCAAGCCGTTCCTGTAGGAACCCAAGTTCACCAAACGACCCGACAAGACACGACAGCAGAAACGCCAATCGATGCTTCTGCTCCCATCGTACCAGCAGCAGACCGCAACCAGAGAAGAACATGAGCCGTACAGCGTCGTCTTTCAGAATCATCAGCTGCTGTGTCATCCCGCAGACGAAGATGAGCATAGGAAGACCGAGCACGGCTAGAAGCGTCCTTGACCACGGCCTATGATTCCAGTAGTTCAGCGGACCGATAACGAGAATTGCAGGAGGAAGACCTGCCGCGGATAGAAGTGCGTAAGATTGCCAGGGTTCTATCAGTGCGACACCAGCAATTCGAACCGCCGCAAATCCGAGTAAGTCGATCCAGGCCGCGGCTGATGCGAGAGCGCCGATGACCACGGACATCATCGTCGCTCGAAACAGCATGCCTCGATGGCCAGACAGAAAGAACGGCTCACGGAGCTTGATCGTCGTCATGCGGTTGCCTCTAAATCCATTCGCTCGACCGCGATCGTACCGCTTCCAGGCCGCCAACGGTAATCAGCAGTTACCGTCGCGAAGCGGCCCGGTCGGCCCAGGTTCACGCGTCGGGAGATTTCCAGTAGCCGCCAACGGTGATTGCTTGTTACCGTCAGGGCTGTTGTGAAACGGCAGCTCAAGGCAAGCGTGAAGCAAGCTACCGCTGAACGGGCTATCGCTTCATCGAATGGATGGTCGTCCCGTCGGCAATGATCGAGATCGAATTGCCCTGCTCGACGAATTTGAGCTGGCGGACGCCAGGATCAATCACTGCAACCTCTTTGCCATCAGCAAAGATCCGCTCCGGTTCCACTCGGATTTTGTGGCCGCTGAAATTCAATTCCGGCTCGGCGACTTGGAGAAGCGATGCTGCGGCATCGGGGTTTGTCACCTGGCCGTATTCGGAGACCGCCTCAATCCAGCGACCACTCGGCGTAACGAACTTGGTGTTCCATTGTGGAGGCGGCGCCTTATGCTGCGGATGGTTACATCCAAGAGATCCCAGGGTGAATGCGGTAATCAGGCCAACTGTCGCTGCCTGGAAGTCGCTCATCAGTGGTTCCAACGGAAGTTTTGCTCGCAAACTGAACACGCAACTGGCGGGGCTATGTACACGATGCGGCTTCTTGCCTCAAGGGCGACCTTACGCAATGGTGATTGATAGTCGCCGCTGCAGCGGACGCCGACGGACTATTCGCCATTCGGGTCAGCGCCGCTCTTCGGTTTCTTGGCAGGTCGGAGGAACGGCCGCGAACGGTCATTCCGTCGGTCCAAGATTCTCGCCGCGTCGCAGCCGTCAAACGCTTTCAACGAAAACTTCTCCGGATCATGGCGCTCCGAGACCATGATCTCGTCGAGTTTCACCTCCGTATAATCAAATCGTGCCCCCAAAGCGTCGAATTGCTCGAACTGGTAGGAGCGAACGAACCATTCGTCGCTGACTCTCTCCCACTGGACCGACTTCACCGAAACCGGGTGTTCGATCCCTCGCAGCTTTGTGGATACCCTCGAAACATTGAATTCGATTGCCTCACTCGTTTCGACGCCCATTTCTGCCGGCAGGGCCTTGGCAGCGTCCGAATAGCGAACGGTCACCAGTAGAGTTCCGGCTGGGCTTGTTGCAACTTCCACGGCGTCAGCTGATTCGAAGTACTGCTTGCTGGGAGCCGTGGAGAAGTGCATGCTCACGGGGCTTACGCCTAACCCGCCCGAAGCAACAATCAGAGACTCCCGGCTGAAATCGTACACATTCATGGCGCAGCCGCTTGGACGAATCCTTGGGCTGAATTCCGCAGCAACAAGCGAGTCGCCGTCCGTGACAAGCAGTCGCCGACGAACGGAGTCTGGCTTGTCCGAGATCTCAAGGCAGAACGGCCCGGCAGTCGACGCCCAGACGTGGAATGAAGCGTTGGCGACGGATTTGTTGTCTCGCCCCAGACGAGCCCATTCGCCGCTCGCTTCGAACTCGATCTGCCTTTGCTCCAGTCTCCGACGGGCAGCGTCAATCCGCTCGATGATTTCTAATGCGGACGGCGGGGCTACCGCCCGGGCCGCCGAAGTCAGCCCCGCAAGGCATAGCCCGAAGGCACCGACGATGCGGAGGAGGGTTGGCGTGAAAACACTTCCAGTTCTAATCGAGCAAGACCATTCTCGGCCAAACTGCGTTCGGTATGCTGACGGCAGGTGGATACCCAGTGAAATGAGGAATGATGCAGCACACTGCAATGTCCCACGCCACGCCCCAAACAAAGGAATCCTACTACGACATGGCGCGGATCGCGAAGACCGGTTGAGGCTTTTGAAAGGCGGTAATCCAGTCGTTACCGTCAGCCGAGTTTGGAAGAGCGAGTTACCGCAAGGCGGGCGTGAAGAGGGCGAGATGACCGGGATTCGGTTGTTTGGTGACCGACAGGCGAGCATTGCCCTATAACGGGTGGTCGTTCGTGTCGATATCGAGTTGCGGCGCTACGTAGTCCGGAGGGGGCTGCGAGATCACGCGAGTCGAAGTCATTCGCCGTGCTGAGATCCATTGAACCGGTGCACGCTGGTTGAACTCCTGAGTCTTCTTGCCGTGATTGAGTTCGACGCGATGTGAGATCTTGCAGTTTAGCAGCGCTACACCGTCAGGGCTGGCATGCAGCACGGTCCCCTCGAATTTCCGAACTTGGCTGTGAGAGTGAAAAGTAACTTCGACGACCGCCCCTGGCGGCAAGGCCGCAACGACTTCGGGGGAGACGCTCGACGCATTCTCGTTGATCTCCGTTTCGACCGGGACCATGTCAAACGTCGTGCACCCGCAGAGGACAACACATGCCAACAGCGGAAAGGCTTTCAGAAACATCTCGGCTTCCTCGGCAATGTCACCGGATCAACTGGCTCAAACGTCTCCGGCGGTTGGACCCCGAGGCAGTTGTTAGCATGTCCACCGATCTGATCCCAAGAGTAAGAGGCACGTTCAGCGATCTCAGGCTTGCCGGTGGCCTCGAAGATCACTGCGGACCGGCGGAATCTGCCGGCCGATTGCTTGCGAGGCGGCCGACGGCGGGCCACCCGGTTAACGGTAACGAATAGTTACCAGTTCCTACTGCAAACCGCTGCCCGTCACGACCGCGGGTTGAGATTACTTCTTTGCCGGGGGCTCTTCACCGGTCAGCTCTTTGTACCGCTCCCGGACTTGTTCCGCACGATGCAAGTCGCTTCCCCCCAATAGCTTCAGCAGGATCGATTTCGTTCGTTCCCGGTCGCCGCTCAATCCCCACTGAATTCGCGAAAGATCAGACTGCCGATCGTCACACGCCAGTTCGATTAGCCGCTCGATGACAGCGTCGTCCTTTTCGCGAACAGTCGACAGACCATAGTACACCGCGTTGTACCGAACGTCTCGATCCGCGTCCTTGGACATTCGCAGCATGAGTTTCACGGCGTCGGGATGTTGCTCAGTCCTCCACCAGATCCAGTAACCGCCAGCGACGATCGTAGCCGAGTTACGCACCTTGGGGTTCGGATCCTCAGCACTCTTGGCGAACGCAGGCAGGAATGAGTCATCCATCGCCCAGAATATTTGCTCAGCGATGATCTTCTGCAGCAGTTGATGTCGCTGATCCGTGCTGCCGTTGGTCAGTTGAGCTTTGAATTGTGGAAACTGATCACCGTACTTCTCAAGTGCTTGCTTCCTCGCCTGATCCGCCGCCCAGTCAAAGGCCTTTAACTCCCCTTTGAACATCCGCTCCAGCACCTCGGCCTTTTCGCGAATGAGGACGTCCACCGACGTCAGGTGCGGCCGCAGGAGTTCCAGGATTTCGTCCCGCTGAGTCGCAATGCCCCAGGCAACCCGGTCGAGGTCATTCGGATCATCGACTTGCAGGCAGAGGTCAACGAGCGTCCGCAAGATGGCTGGCGTCTTCTTCTGGACCACCGAAAGGCCGAAGTAGACCGCAGCATGGCGTGTCTCCCAATGCTGGCGAGCTTGGCCGCCGAACTCCACCGCGTGATACATCAGCTCGATCGCATCGGGATCCTGAGTGGCAACGCCCCAGATATAGGTATTGCCGACCCATCGCAGGATTGGCATCCGATCTGCCCGCGTTCGCTGCAAACCAAGTCGAACGAGCGTCAAGATCTCACGATCCGGCTTTCGTTCCGGAACCGCGCGCCAGAAATATCCATCCAGCTTCTGGCCGGCTTCAACATCGTCGGGAAAGAACTTCTCGGGATTCGGGGCCAGATAAACCTCTGTGGCTTGCCAGACATACGAGACGTCCTTGGAGATCAAGTTTTTAAAGAGCCCCACCTCCTGCGGTCCCGGATCGCCACCCTCAGGAAGCCCCCTCTGTTTGGGCATCGGCGCGTTGGCATTTGCTGCTGTTGGCGACGCAAAACCGACGATCGACGTGATCACTAACAGAATCAACCATCGTGCCATGCTGAAACTCCTGCTTGCTTTCCAAGACCATCCTGTCGGCTAACTGTAACTTCTAGTTGCCATTGAGGGAAGAGGCCGCGACGCGACCGGCGGCCGGCCGTTCCCGGCGACACAAGCAAAACGGAAGGCCGCGGGCGATTGCTCGGGCTTGAGGTTAGCCGGAATCGGCATGTCTTGGGCTGAAACACGGCATTTCCCGCCCTTGAGGCGGTCCGGGACGGGGATGGAGTTGTCCGCGTTGACGACAACATCTCACCGCAGCCAGGAGCCTTGAAATGACCGTCGAACAGATTCCGATCCGCCAACAGCAGCAGCAGCAGCAGGCCTCCGTGAAGTTCGAACTCGCCGCCCTGATCCGGAAGTGGCTCGGCGACGCGAAGAGCGAATGGAAGGGGGACGAAGACTGGAACGATGTCGAAGGCGAGACTATTGAACTGGTGACCGAAGGCGCGGAAAAGGGGCTGAGCGAGGGGGCCGGAGACGGCCCCTCGCAAGCAGAAGTGATTCGGGGCGGAATCAGCGGGTGGTACATTACGGAACCCGTCCGCGGAGAGTGTACCAGGCGGGCATTTTACCGAGCTGTCGTTAGTGGCTCGGGGGCACGAGGCGGCGCATCTTCGTGAACAACGTGAGCCAGTTAAACGGCTTCAGCACGAAGTCATTGCTGCCCGCTTCAATCGCGGCCGTTCGATCCTCGTCAAGGTCACTGGCCGTCATCGCGATGACAGGACCGGTGAACCCCGATTCCCGAATCCGCCGCGTGGCGTCCAAGCCGTCCATGTTGGGCATCTTGGCGTCCATCAGGATCAGCTCGAACGGTGTACTGCCGCTGAGGCATTCCAGAACTGCGGCGACGGCCTGGAGCCCATCTGCGACGACGTCGACGCGGATACAGAACCGCTTTAGCTTCGCGGCAATGAGATGGCACACCATCGGGCTGTCGTCGGCGACCAGGATCCGGTTCCAGCGCCGGATCGGAGCGTTGCGACTTTCCTCGGCGGGCGCCTCTTCAGAGGGCTCCATAATGCGTCCCCGTGAGAGACTCACTGAGCGGAACCGGTTTGATGGTCGTCATCCGCCTTCTGCAACGCCACTGGATTTCACGAAGACTTGCGGACTTTGCGGGACACCGCATCCGTGCTTCGGTGAGCGCTCGTTGTCCCCCATCTGGACAACCTGAGACATGAAGGGGCGGACCGCCATTATGTGGAGTTGCTTCCTGCGGACTGGTATCCTCTGCGCGGGTGACCTTTCGGTCACGACGGAATGAGTTCCCGAAGCACGATGGTCAGTTCCAGCCGGGAAGTCGGCTTGGTGAGCCATCGATCGAATGCACTTTCGGTTGAAGAGTGGCGCTCTGGATCGAAGACGTCAGCGGTGAGGGCGACGAGCGGTCCCGAGTACCCCATCCGGCGCAGTTCGAGGGCGGTGCGATGGCCATCCATGATCGGCATTCGCAGATCAAGCACGATGGCTGACAACGGCGTGGCCGTCGACAAGGTGCGTCCGACAGCATCGATTGCCTCTATTCCGCTCATGACGGTCGTAACCTCGGCCCCGGCGATTTCCAGAAAACGCCGCGCGACGAAACAGGAACTCCGGTCATCGTCGACGACGAGAATGCGGGTTCCGGCGAGGACATTCTGACGGACGGGATGCTCGGCCGTCGGAATCGAGCGGCGCGAGGAGCCAGGCGAGGCTCGACACTCCGAAAGCTCTCGCTCCAGCACGTCGACTCTTCTCAGCAGTTCGAGCTGATTCTCGATCGAGACGCGCTGATACTCCGCGAGGCTTGCCTCAAGGGCCTTTCGAGCCGAGATGTCACGAATGATCCCGATGAAGAGATGGTCCGTCTCGGAAAGGATCTCGCAGACCGACAGCTCCATAGCGAAAAGCGTACCATCCTGCCGGAGCGCTCGTGCCTCACGGCCGATTCCAATGACCTGGTTCTCGCCAGTCTCAAGGTATCTCTGGATAAACGAATCGTGCTTACTGCGGTACGGGTCGGGCATCAGCATTGAGACGTTGTGGCCAATGGCAGCGGCAGCTGCGTAGCCGAACATCCGCTCGGCGGCGACGTTGAAGGCCAGGATAGTTCCTGCGGTGTCGATCGCAATGATGGCATCCGGTGCCGCGGCGACGAAAGCGTTGTAGCGGTCATGGGGGTGCTCCATCGGCGGTCTTTCGAAAGCGGATTTGGCGACTCCATCGCGGGCGTTCTAAATATCGGCATTTTACGATGCGTTGATCGCAGGAACGGCAGATCTCAGCGGAAAAGAGCATCACGACGGGCCAATCGCGACCTGGAGCCAAACCCCTCGTGGGAAAGAGCCGGCCGACCAGCGATGCTGGCCGCAGTCTTGTCACATGTTTTACTGTGGCAATTGTCGACGGCTGGCGGTAGAGTCACTCGCTGTACACATCTCGCTTTCGTTCATCCACCAAACTCCATCACATTCGGAGCCCCCCCCTCCTCAGGCTGGGCGAGCGCCCCCACGTTGTGTCCACACCGCGTGGGGCTGGCATGAGGAGGGGGCTTTTTCCGTAGATGTGAGAAATCGGCGAACGTCCCGTCCGTTCGCAAAAGGCTCCGCCGTTCCCCTTCTGCGGGGGATTACCGCGAGAGCTGACCGGTTTTGTGCCTCTCAGTCACCTCGACGATCTGGTACAAGTTCGGCGTGCGAGTCCGGCTTCTTAACGCGATCTTCACGGTTCATCTGTAGCGTGCGCTCAGTAGACCTGCCAGAATGTGACCGCACCATCTCGATTGGCTCCGGCCGGGGGCAGCGCTCGCGACCGCCGACGATGCCGCGGCGGCTCCGGCCGGAGTCCATTTTTCTCGTTGATTTCGCCTGAAATCCAAGATGCCCGCTGGGGGTTCCCAGCGGGCGTTTTCGTTGCCGTCGAGGCCCTGAGCGAAGTTGGCCGATCAGCGCGTAGCCGTCCGCCGGTTTGCCGTGAAAGTCGAAGCGCCCAATTGAGGCGGCATGTGAGTCTACCGTTACGACTGCTGGCCGCAACAACGCATCGCCGTGGCGACATATGACGAATAGCGGGGTAAGTGAAAATGCGAGGTCGTCAGATCGGGGTTGCTGTGAGAATCACTGGCCTTGCAGTCCGTCGACGCAAATATCGGACTGGATTCAGTGCGAGGCCGCGGCCCCTGCGAATTTCTGCGTTTGAGGTGCATCGGTCACGCTCGAACACATGCGGCAGCGACAATCCAAGAAATCATGAAACCGAATACAGCCGTCGCGTCTTGGATGACGATACAAAACTCCCGTTACCCATCTGGTCGACGTCTCCGTCAACTCTTTATCCGGAGATTCTCGCACGCCTCTGTGTCGGGCGAGCGCACCGTCGCCGTGTTTGCATGGCGACGGGCCGACGCAGTGGCGTGTGGGATTATCCCGCTCCGAGCGGCATCAGCGATCGTCCGGGGATTGGGAGCTGGCAGTCCAGGAAGGAGTTGCACACCACAACGCTGACTGATGTTGCGAGTCCCGCGGACCTCTGCGAATCACAATCGGAATTTCTGTCCCCGAGTTGCCGACGGTGAATCCGATCGGAGTCGAACCGGCCACGATGGAGTAACGGTCTGAGTTCGAGCATTTGGATGGAGCGACGACCACACGCTCCCTGTGGGGCCGGATCATGCGCTGAGTGATGACCGCGTTTCGTGCACCACGAATCCGCGAGTGTGGGAGCAATTTCGGCCCCTTGGCCGCTGAGTCAGTGAATCCCGAACGCGCCTGTGCGGGGCCATCATGAGAGTCTTGATCGTCGACGACGTCGGTTACAGCCGGCATTACCATTCGCGCATGCTGCAGAAGCTCGGCTACGACACACTGACTGCGGAGACCGGCCCGCAGGCCGTCCATCTCCTGGAGCGTGACTCGACGATCGACGTGGTGCTGACCGACCTGATGATGCGTGACATGGACGGTTTGGAACTGTTCAGCGCGACGCAAGCGATCAACCGCATGACAGACGCCGGCCACGCCGAGCCGCCGGCGTTCATCCTGATGACGGCCGTCCGTCCGGGAAGCGGCGCTCAGCCCAAGGATCTCGACAAGATCCGACTCGCCAAACAGTTGGGATTCGTCGAAGTGCTGTTCAAGCCCGTGGCGCCCGAGCACCTTGAGCGAACCTTGCAGACAGTGAAGCTGGCCCGCGGGGCGGCAGCCGCCCCGGTCGAGTTGGACCAACTGCTCCAGCAACTGCGAACAACGATTGAGTGCGCGATGGAGCGCCAGGATGTCGTAGTTGCTGGCCGACTGAAGACGTCGCTCCTGTCGGCGATGGAGCATCTGAACGCATTCTCCGCATCGCGTTAGGGACCGCCGTGCTGTACCTTGCGCAGTCGTGCCGACGTTCCGCGGCTGTCAGAGCGAGGCTTGTGGCCGTCGCTTGAGCGTGCACGGCGTCTGTGGTGGAGCGTGCGTTGAATAGTCCGGCGGTCCCGGTCCCTGACCTTCAAGGGGCGCTGATCCTTATCGTCGATGACGATGAGGATTTTCGATTCTTGGCAAGCACGATCCTGCAGCGGGCCGGAGCCCAAGTCGCCACGGCGGCCGACGGCGCGGAAGCGATCGCGGCCGTGAGAGAATTCGCGGCGGGACAGCGTGAATATGCGGCCATCGTCATGGATCTCCAGATGCCTCAACAAGATGGCTGGGAGACCGCCGTACAACTGCGCCAACAGGGATACACACGCCCCCTCGTCATGGTCACGGCCGACGTCTTTACGGTCGCGGAACCTCCCGATCAACCAGGCATAGCCGACCTCTGGCTCGAAAAACCGCTCGACAAGTCGGCCTTCGTCCGAGCACTCACCGCGCTGATTCGACGCGAGCGTTGGGAATCAGAATGAGGGACACGTCTCCGCGACACGCGGGTTGCAGCGTGGCTCCGACATGGGAGGTGCCACTGACTTCCCACACGCAGTGGAAGGCTTGAGCCAGCCTTCCGCCCCCGCTGAGAGCGGGTCCTGGTCGCCCTCCTGCGCTGGCGGAACAACAGGAGTCTCGGCGGTGGCCCGGCACCTGCTGCCGTAACGGAAGCTGAGCGGCAAACGTCGTTGGGTTGCGACTCGCTCAAGGAAATGGACATTTCCTAATGTGCCAAGTGCACATTCTGAACACAAATGTCTTGTGAGTGGTCATGTCGCTGTTCGATGTTGAGAACTGAGACGAACTCGACTTCGCTGCTCGGCGAGCTTCGTACGGTCCGACAAGTTGAGGTCACTCCCCGAACCTGCGTTCGAGGACGCGACTGCGCCTTCTCGACCTGAGCGATCTCCTTCCCGCGCGAGACGAGCAAGCATGCACGGCCAACAAAGTCTTCCACCTTCTGCGTCAAATTGGCAGACCGAACGCGAAGTCCTGATCGCTGCGAACAATGAACTCTGGCAGGCGCTGGACGCCATTCCGGACATTGTCTGTCTCACCGACGGAGAAGGCCGTGGCCTGCCTTGGTGGAAATGCACCAGAAGAAATGAGAGTCTTCGAGCCGAGGAATTCGGCATGGAGGATCTCGAATGGCGAAGCGAGGCGGCAAGCGTCACAGCCCTGAGCAGATCGTGCAGAAGCTGCGGGATGGTGACGCGATGTTGAATGCGGGTAAGACGGTAGCCGAGGTGGTTCAACACCTCGGCGTGAGCGAGCAGACGTACTACCGGTGGAAGAACCAGTACGGCGGCATGAAGTCCGAGGAGGCGAAGCGGCTGAAGGAGCTTGAGGTCGAGAACGCCCGTCTGAAGAAGCTGCTGGCGGAGGCCGAGCTGGACAAGGCGATGCTGAAGGAGATCGCGTCGGGAAACTGGTGAACCCTTCCCGCAAACGTGAGGCGGTCGAACATCTCGAAGGCTCCTTCGAGGTGAGCGAACGCCGGGCGTGCGTGGTGCTGGATCAGCCGCGGAGCACTCAGCGTTACCGGCGGAAGCCGGCGAGCGACGAAGCATCGCTGGTGACGCGGATGCACGAGCTGGTCCGCGAGCATCCTCGATTCGGCTACCGTCGGATCGCGGTGCTGCTGCAGCGGGAAGGGTTTCAAGCGGGGTTCGACCGCGTCTATCGACTGTGGCGTCGGGAAGGTCTGAAAGTGCCGCAAACGCCGCGGAAAAAGCGGCGACTGGGGACGAGCGCCAACGGCTGCACGCGTCAGCGCGTGAGCCGGAAGAACCAGGTCTGGGCGTGGGACTTCATCTTCGACCGGACGGCGGGAGGGACGAGTCTGAAGTGGCTGAGTGTGATCGACGAGCACACGCGGGAGTGTCTGTGCTTGAAGGTGGCGCGTCGAATGACGGGCCAGGACATCATTGAGGTGCTGCGGGGACTGTTCATTGCGCATGGGACGCCGGAGCACATGCGGAGCGACAACGGTCCGGAGTTCATTGCGAAGGCGTTACGGGAGTGGCTGGAGCGGTCCGCGGTGGGGCCGCTGTACATCGAGCCGGGATCACCGTGGGAGAACGGCTACGCGGAGAGTTTTCATTCGAAGCTCAGAGACGAGTTTCTGAGCTGCGAGGTGTTCGAGTCGTTACGCGATGCCACGGCCCTGGGGGCCAGGTGGCGACGTCAGTACAACGAAGTGCGACCTCACAGTTCGCTGGGGTATGTGACCCCGGCGGAGTTCGCGCGAGCGTGTGGTCCTTCCGCTCCGGCTTCGGCTGCGCCTCAGCCTGCGCTCCAGGCCCACACGCTCTCCCTACAACCCTGACTCTCATTACGACTGGTACTGGAATGACCGGCAGGCCAGCCGCGTTACCGCGGCTAACACGGCGTTTGCAAAGGCCACCGGACGTCGTCCTTCCGACGCGTGGGGCTGCGCGCTGAACCTGCCGGGATTGGATCAGGCAGGTCTGTTGACGACTCTGGAGATCGCGGCTGCAACCCGACAAGGACAACCCTGGACGGAGCGGCGCGAGTTCCAACGGTGCGGCGGGCCAGTCCTGCCGATCCTGGGACCGACCGGTCTCGCGTCTGCCGCCCCGCAAGTTGGACGTGTTGGTTGGTCCGACGTATCCGTACAGGCGTTACGCAATCGTCAGGGCGATCAGATCGGTTACGTGGTTGTGCAGCGAGACATCACGGGGCAGGTCCTGCACGAGCGGGAAGAGACCTTTCTGCGAGAAGGAGCGGAGACCAAGCTCGCGGTGGCGCGGGCGTTGTCCAGTACCGCGGACCTGAAGACTCGTCTGACGACGGCGATTGCGGCGATCTTCCAGATGTCCGGTTTGAACGTCCAAAACCGGGGCGGCATTTTCACCCTGGAGGCTGGCGCCGGGCACCTGGCGCTGTTCTGTCATTGCGGCGAGTTTTCAGAGGACTTTTTACGGGACGAGGCCTCCCTGCCGCTGGGGCGTTGGCGCTGCTTCTGTACAGCCTGATGGTGTGGTGGCATGAACAGGTGCGAGACGAACCTGCTCTGGCAGTGCTGGGCTGGCGCGGAAAGAGCCATCCCTCGTTTGCGGACATGCTCTCGGCGTTGCGCACGGAGAGCCTGCAAAACATCAGCCCGGAAGGTTTTTCAACACCGCCGTTACCATCGAATGCTCAAACACTCATGCAATACCTGATGAAACTCTTCCAGCTCGCGACTTAGAAGTGCGAAAGTCGAACTGAGGCTCCTCTCGCCGCTCAGCGGTGTGCGAACGCAGGCAAAGCAGGTGATCGAGTTCGCCACGGGACGAAAAGCAAGTATTACTTCAGATCACTGACTTTGATTCGGCGAAGATTGAAGAAGGGCTTGCCTGATCAGCTCAATCTTGTAAAAACGTAACAATGGGCCTGGAGTGAGATGGTCCGCGGTAAGCAATCGGCCACCTGGATTGAGCAGTATGTAGCTCGGATAACCGCGGACAAGTCCAGCGTTCTCATAGCTCTTCACAATGCGGCCATCATCGCGATCCACGACGATCGGAATATCCATTCCTCTTCTCGCAGCATGTTTCCGAATCTCTTCAACTGAAGATGAATTGTCATGTACGCCAATAACCGCCACACCCCGATCCCGATATAGATGCTCACACAGGGCTATGGTCGGATAGTCATAGGCACACGGACCGCACCACGTCGTGTAGAAGTCAAGAAGAACATATCTTCCTCGGAACTCAGCCAAGCTGCGTTTGTCGGTATTCAGCCACCGAACGCCGTCGAGCTCAGGCACCGCGACTCCATCGACATCGGCCGGAACATCGTGATTCTTTAAGGCGACTTCGGCCTGATTACCTCGCTCCCACGAGTTGAATTCGGCTCGCATTGCAGAGAGTGGCCAGTCAACAGCTTGCACCGTCATTCGCAATGTGATTGCGCTGACCGCCTTTTCGTCGCGCAGATCGATCGCCGCGCCCCCCCCCTACGGACGCGTATGGCAGATACGCAAAGAGCTGGTGCTGATCCACTCGTTCTCCAGTCTCAGCACTGCGAGGGAGAGTCTGAAGTGTGAGCTTAAACTTTCCTTGCTTATCACTGAGGCTCGTTAACGCATCTCCGCGAATGCTTGCGCTAAACAGTCGCACGACAGCGTCTGGAGCGGGACTCCCGTTTGGCCCCAAAATCAAACCGCGTATTTCCGGAATGTCCCGCACGAAGATGTCAGCGGCGTGTTGACGGGCGGTATCCGCAATTAGGACTTCGAGACTATCGCGAGATGGCACTCCAGAACCGCGATAGCGGATCCGATTCTTGCCCGGCGCAAGATCAAGTCGATATTCACCTTGTTCATCTGTCCGAGTCCACGCAACCGTATTCCACATTCCCCACTCTTCAGGTGCTGGACTGCCGTCGTTCAGAAGGTTTTCGATTTCGCCTTCGACGCTCGCGCCTACAACCGGCGTTCCGTCGTACTTCAAGACGCGACCGACGACAGAAACTTTAGGAATCGCTCGGAATGTCCATCTGTCGTGATTCCCCGCACCGATTGCGAGCTGTTCAGTTGAGCCGAGCCACATCCGCGGAGTAAGGTAGTAGTGCTGAGCCTCAACACGAACACGCTGATACCAACCCGGCTGTATTCGGAATTCGACATTACCAGAATCGACTGGAAACACTCCATACACCGCACTTGGATTATCTCCTTCATGACTATCAAGGTCGATCGTCAATTCGGAGAGGTCATTGGGTTGGCCCTGCGGTGCTGGTGGAACGATATCGAATCGGACGGGAATTCCTGCCGTGAGTTTGCAGGTAGCAACTTGTCCTGATTGAATAGGTACATCAGGCTTTAGCAATGAGGTAACATAGCTTGGATGTTCGATTTCTGCGAGCTTTAGCACAACTCCTTCAGGCAGTTCGGGCAACCGCAATCGGCCGAACTTGTCGCTCATCGAACCAATCGTGCCCAATCCCGCGCTGTTCCGAGACTCCAGTCCAAAAGCGCCTTCCGTCCCGTCAACAACGAACCAACGACGAAACTTCGCGCCTGCGACGAAACGGTCTTCCTGATCGCGGACCACGATGTATGCGTTTGCAGCGCGACGCAAAGTAACTTCTACCGTATGAATCGAACCGGCCTCCGTTGCGACTTCGCGGAACGCAACGCCGGAGCCGGGAGCCTTCACCACAACATACCAGGTCTGATTGCAAAGAATGTTGTCGAAGGAGAATCTGCCCTTTGCGTCTACGACGGCCGTCCGTTCCGCTTGCAGCCAGCGTTGGCCATCCATGTCCCACTGATGCAGCTTCACCTCGACTGACTGAAGAGGACGCCTGTCGAACCAGCGAACCACCCCAGCCAGACTGGTTCGTGGCGGTAGCCACGACGAAGACTCTCTGGGTTCTGCATCAGCAGCACAAGGCAACGAAACCACTAACAGTATCGCTACAAATGCTTCGGCAGCACACATATGGACACATGGCTTTTTCATCTTTTGCTCTCTCATGTCGTCGTTGTCGTGTATTCAATATCTTCCCGCCTCTCGCCGACCAGAACAACCCCTTTTTCTTGATATGGCAAAGCGCCGGAACCATTTTCAAAAGTCTTGAAAGCCTGAACTGACCGGCAAAGGATTTGCGGAACCGCGCCTCCCGAACGAAAGGAGGCTCACCCTGCGATGGTGGCCTTCACGCGGCCGCAGCATCACAGGGTCCAGGACGGTCCCGAAGTCGGAACTCACTGATAAGCAATGGTTTCTGTTCGCAGAGCTCCCGATGTTCTCCGCGGGCGGACGCCCGCGCGTCGCTCCCAGGCCGTACCTGGAAAGGGTGTTGTGGGTCCTGCGAACCGGCGTCCGCTGGCAAGATTTGCCAGTCCAGTATCCCTCTCCTGCAACGTGCTGACGTCGGCTCCAGGAATGGACCGAGTCCGGCATGCAGCAGTCGGCCTGGCAACGACTGCTGCAGCGACGCAGCGATCTGAAGCGTTTACGACTGGACGAAGCGATTGCCGACGGCACGTTTGCCGCGGTAAAAAAAGGGGGCGCGGACGTCCGCCTGACCAAGAAAGGAAAAGGCACCAAGATCATGCTGCTGGTCGACCGCGAGGGGACTCCTCTCGCGGTCGACATCACCAGCGCCAGCCGCAACGAAGTGACTCTGATCGAGCTGCTGCTGGAACTGCGCGTGATCAATCCGGCTCCCGAGCGTCTCTTGTACGACAAGGCGGCCGACAGCGACCCGTTGCGGCTGCATGTGCAGCGGATCGAGTTGATTTGCTGGCACCGATCGAATCGCGTGAGACCGCCGATCCAGGATGGTCGCGCTGCCCGCCGACTGAGCCGCCGCTGGCGCGTGGAGCATACCATCGCCTGGCTGCAGACATTCCACAGACTCGTGACTCGCTACGAATACCGCGATGATATCCTCCTCGGCTTCGTGACCCTCGCCTGCATGTTCATTACGCTCAGACGGTTTTGAAACTGGTTCTAGCCCTCAACCAAGCATACGCCCGTCAGCGGTGTTCGGCGCGTGAAACTGCTCGAAATCCTTCCGTGGTTTCCGGAGCAACGACACTCTGCGAATCTCCGTCGTACCATCCCGGAAGCGTACCACAGGAACGTCCCCGTCGCGTCAAAAGAATGAGGAGGAGGAGGGGGGGGGGGGCTGAATGGCACTGACGTCATTCGTCAAGTCTTTCCGTGGTAACGTCTTTTGTAGGCGGAGCGGTGGCGTTTGAGAGTCGGGTAGTCCGAGGGACGTTGCTTCGTGGCGCGCGGTTCAACGCGGTTGGGACGGTTCCCCACGCGATGGCGGGCGACGGCGTCCAGCAGCCGCCCGAGCCAGGTCTCGAACACGTTCGTTTGAGACAGTCGCGGCAGGAACTCGTTGAGCGTTTGCCGGGCCCCTTGAAAGCTGATCTGGCTGGCCGGGAGTCCCGTCCGCTGCGAGGCCTCCGAAGCGACCCGGCGGACACAGTTGTAGGCGATCAGATGCATCGCGAATTCCTTGCGAACCATCTCCGGCGTTTTGGTGCGGAGGTGTGCGATCCCCAGGTGCGTCTTCAGGCTCCTCAGGTTGAGTTCCGCCTGCCAGCGCTGACGGTACAAATCGGCCAGGGCCGAGACCGGATAGGATGCGGGATCCAGGAGCGTGGTGATCAAGACCACGCTCCTGGTGCGGAAGCCGGGAATCGTCACACGGACCCGGACTTCGCGCAGCGTCAATGTGCGGGGGAACTCGTCCGCCTCGTCGGCAGTGACCCAGTCGGGACGCTGGCCCCGCTTCCAGACGATCAGATGGTCGT
Source organism: uncultured Planctomycetaceae bacterium (assembly GCA_942493135.1). GTDB lineage: Bacteria > Planctomycetota > Planctomycetia > Planctomycetales > Planctomycetaceae > Planctellipticum. The sequence goes on from OW818684.1 coordinate 481,760, forward strand.
CCTTTCCCAACCGCTTCCCGCGGCGAAAGTCGCTGCGCCGGCTGACTGTGGCGCGCGTGACGACGTCCACGCCGCGCCGCCCCCAGAAGGCCAGATCCCAGTAGCCGGCGAAGTAGCGGTCCCCCAGCAGCACGTCGCCCGAGGCGAAGCACGACGCCAGTTCGCGAAGCATGCTGGTTTCGCCGGTCCCTTTGCCCTGATAGGGCCGCATCAGCGCTTCGAGCACCGTCCCCACCGCCAGCGAAAAGACGACCAGCACCCGGACGACGGGGTAGCTCGCGCCCGGCCGCTGCCCGCGCTGCCGCGGATACTCGGCACAGTTGGCGGCCGTCTCGGCGATTTTCTCGGTCGAACCATCGACCACGCGCACGCGGCGTCCGCGCCAGAGGGCTTCCCGGCCGGCCTGCTCTTCCACGCACCGGCCCGTCTGGCGCAGCCACTGCCAGAAGGCCGCCTCCGGCAAGCGCTGACGCGCCTTGCAATAGCCCCCCGTGTCCGCAGAACAGGCCGCCTGACGGGAGGCCGCCCGCTGGGCGCAGAGGCTGCCGACAGCCTGCCGGCAGCTCCGGTCCGCCCCCAGCGCCTGCCCCAGAAACGCCAGCACCGTGGCAACTCCCGTATAAACGCGGCCGCGCTCGACATATCCTGCGTCGTGCAAAGCCGCATCGATCTGAGTCGTCGGCAGCAGTCCGGCGAGTTCCCATTCCCCGCGTCTGACCTGCGAAAACGTCTCCGCCAAGCCTCCTGGCATTTCGAGCCTCCTTGCGATGAGTCGTGCTTGTTACACCACACGCCATGTCGCAGGTGAGGCTCTTTGCGTCCAGATCATTAGGGTGTCAAAGGACTTAGGCACGCTGTCAGTGCCATTCGGGGGGGGGGGCTTGGGCGAGGACTAGAGGCCGGACAGATCGTCGCATGCAATCTCCTCCCGTCGACCAGCGACTCGGTGCGGAACCCGCGAACGTCGACCTCCACCGGCACTTCGCGAACGATCACTTCGGACGGCAGACGGACGTAGTTTGCCTGATCGAGCCACTCCGGCCGTTGCGGTTTGCGCCAGGCTACCACAGTGTCATTCCCGTCTGACGCCCTCTCCTGCCGCAGCAGCAGACACCCAGTTCAGCCATTTGGATGATGCGGATGAACCGGCACTTGATCGGTCGCCCAGATTCAAAGCCGCCACACGCAGACGCGATGTCTGGTTTTCTGACCACTTCTGTGCGACTTTTTGTCCCCGCCAGGCATTTGTCACTTGACCACATGTCGACCCTTGCGCATTATACCCCCATGCGCGATCCGACCCGCAGAAATCTCTGCCGACTGACGTGCTCCTCTTTCCCTTTTTTCATGCTTCGTACGGGCTCTGTCGTGAGGCTGCCGGCTGAAACGCCTTCGTATCTTGGACACTCTATTTTGTTTGCGAAGAAGCCGAAGTGTCGGCACTGCTGCCTTCGCTCTGTATGTTTCTGTTAAAACACAGCCGGCCGCTGCATCCCCTCATGTGCGGAGACGTGCTTCTTTGCTTTCAGAGCGACGCGACTTTCGGCTGCTAACCGCACAGCTTACGGTGTTTGCTGGGCTACTTGCGTGGCTTGGCTCGTATCACGCTCCTGTCTTTGATGAAATCGCGCATCTGCCATCAGGTATTGCGCATTGGAGCACCGGCGAGTTTGATCTCTATCGAGTCAATCCGCCGCTCGTGCGACTGGTGGCTGCTCTACCTCTTGCGTTTGCGCCGACTATCTCTGCTGATGTTGTCGCCGATGTCGTCGCGTTAGATGAATCTCCGTATGACCGAGTCGAATTCGACGTCGGACATCAATTTGTGCTCCGACTAAAGCACGACTGCTTTCGTTTGTTTACTTTGGCTCGCTGGGCCTGTATTCCGTTCAGTTTGGCTGGCGCCGGAGCCGTCTACTACTGGGCCAGCCGAGCACACGGCAATCGGGCCTCGGGTTGGATTGCGCTGCTGACCTACTGCTTTTGCCCGAATCTCTTGGCTTGGGGTGCGACAATTACTCCAGACGCAGGCGCCGCAGCGCTTGGCGCTGTTGCAGGATTCGCGTATTGGAAATGGTGGCTTAGGCCGAGCTGGCGATCCGCGGTGCTTGCAGGTTTGGCTACTGGTGCAGCAGAGCTAACAAAGTCTACGTGGTTGGTGCTATTCCCGCTTTGGCCGCTCCTTTGGCTGCTCCGATTTACTGCTCCACGCCACGCCTCGCACGCAACAGCCAATTCCTCTCCTTCGCCGATAGCTTCGCCAATGGCTGAATTATCGCAGCTAACGATGATCCTGGTTCTCGGTCTTTACGCTCTAAATCTCGGGTATGGCTTCGAGTCAACCTGTCTACCACTTAAAAGCTTTAGGTTTATCAGCAAAACGCTTGGTGGTCCAGACGCTCACTCTCAGCCCGGCAATCGCTTTGCCGGCACGTTCCTCGGAGAACTGCCCGTTCCGGTTCCGGCAAACTACCTTAAGGGTATCGACATTCAAAAGTATGACTTTGAGTATGGAAAAACCTCGTACTTAGCCGGAATACAACGCAGCGAAGGCTGGTGGTATTACTATCTGTATGCCTTTATGGTCAAGACACCGGCCGGGACGCTCGGCATGATTGTGCTTGCCTCTATCCTCACCGCCATCCACCCTCGCTTTCGACGTAATTGGCAAACGGAACTCGTCATTCTTGCCCCTGGGGTAGCAGTGCTTCTTCTTGTCAGCTCCCAGACTGGCTTCAATAGGTACTACCGCTATGTGCTTCCAGCCCTGCCGTTTCTCTATATCTGGTGTGCCAAGGTTGGCGCGGCGCTGTGTAGTGCTGCTGGAGGATTGCGGCTGACCACCACCATCCTAGTTGTAGCAGCGGCCGCGAGCTCGGTCGCAACACTTCCCTTTAGCATGTCGTACTTTAATGTGTTTGCAGGCGGATCGATAAGTGGGTGGAAGCATCTCGCTGACGCAAATATTGATTGGGGGCAGGATCTTTTTGAGTTAAAGCGTTGGTACGATAACCATCCGGCCGCGAGGCCACTGCATGTCGCCTTCTTCGGGGCAATCGACCCGCAGATCGCCGGCATCGACTTTTACCCAGTCCCAAGAGGAGCCATGCAAGGCCGCGTCAAAGAACCCGATGGATTGGCAGACGGTCCTCGACCCGGTTGGCACGTAATTAGCGTGAATCATCTTGCGGGCTATCAGCACGATTATCACGAGCTTCCGTACTACACGTACTTTTCCGCCTTTCGGCCGACGGCGAGGGTGGGGTATTCGATGTATGTCTATTTTTTGACTTTGCCTGAGGTTAATGCCGAACGTCGCCGGCTTGGCCTGCCGCTTCTTGCTCGCGACGACAGTGATCGAGAGTGACCTGAGCCTTCACCCATATTCGCATCCTCGGACAAGTTGTCAGATGTCATTCATTTAGCAGTGTGTTGATTATTCGACCTGGAGCAATCGGCAGCCACAAAGACAACTGGAAAACGGGATGTCTTCGACACTCCAGCCAATACTTCAGCACACTGCTAGAAGCTGCTTGCGGCGATTTCGCGCCGTTGTGGCGATGGCAACGATTCCCCGAATGAGTCCGCTCTCCACAAGTCTTCGGAACACAAAAGGACTCAGGGAGCGAACCTTTGCAACCCCAGTACATATTGCCCATCACGAGCTCGGTACGGATCCGTGTCGTACGCCTTCAGCACTTCTTCGGTCGCATCCTCCTGGATGACACGAGTTAGTGCGGTGGCGTGACGTATATATCGGTTGGCTCGCAGTTTCTTGAAGTCGACGCATCGCAACAGCACCGAAGTAGCTCGGCTGGCAGCGCGTAGAAGGAAAATCCACAAATGGGAGTTGATGGTCAAGTACCACAGGCGATGTGCGGCGACAGAAGGCAGAGAGAGCCACGACTATGGCTTCAGGTTGCGATTTCGTGCCTCGTAGGCGTAATCGTGCCGGCCAGCTTTATCGGACTCGTCGTGATACAGTGCGGATCAATCGACGGTGCGTACGCCTGGACTCGCGGGCATGCTGTCTTCGCGATACCGCGTGTCGTCGTTCTGCCAAATGTCGTGCCTAACTCTGTGCATAATGTCGTGTTCGCCCTTGGCAATATCAGCGATCAAGACGCAACTGTTCTGGAGACGCTCGTCTCGTGCGACTGCTTAACATTGCTTCCACATAGCTCAACGCTTCCGGCCGGTGGGCGATTAGAAATACCAGGGCAATTGGTGGCTCCGGCCACCAGCTCTCGGCGGCAGCTCGTAACAGTGAAGGTCTTCGTCGATATCCAAGAGGACATTGTCCCGATTGAACTCGAAGTTGTTTACACCAAGTAGCGTTTGCGACCTCTGTGGTGCGGCGCTAGTAGACAGTCCTTGCCATTCGGCATAAGAGCGTCGTAGCGACGATAGGACGACGATGCCTCTAATGCATGTTTCTATTGGTATTGTCTTTCGTAAACAAGGGAGCTGGTGAATCGGCCTGCTGCCCACGCAGGCGGCCGCGTACACTCGGAACAATTAAATTCGGCATCACATCGGTCGTGGAATCATGCCTATCTTCGTCAGCAAGTCTAGAAGTGGCGACAGCGATACCGTATTCTTTGGCGTCGACCGGCGGTGCACTTGCGATGACGCCGGGAAGTGCAATATGCACAAGTTATATGGCCGGCCGTCACCTCCCCCGAAGTCTCCGAATCTACATGCAGCACATTTAACAAACGAAAGGGTTCACACATGAGATCGCGACTGATTCCGTCTATTTGCCTTTCCGTAGGCCTGTCCCTAGTGTTCTCAGGAGGGTTTATCAGCCGTTCCTTTGCGACGTGCAGCGACGACACCTGCGGATGGAGTGCGGCCTGCAACCGCAACTGCAACGGAATTAATTCGAATGGCGGTAACTGCGGTTGCAAAGGCACGCACCCGAACTGTTATTGCGATTGATCATGTTCTTTCGTAAGGCTACTCCTTACGACCGTCGGCAGGCCTGCGGGATTGGAAGCCACCAATGCTCCTGTGTCCCATTGTGGGTAGTGTTTCCTTGCACCTTCGCTGACGTCGATTGATGTCGCGGGAGATCTTCTTTGGCTAAGGCATGCGTCCCGGTCGGTTTTATGATGAAACGTGCGTGTAATCCCGAAATTGCACCCGCGGCTACTGGCGAGTCGACTGCAATTGAAGGCGTACCGTTAGTTTTGCGTGTCTGCAGCGTGCAGGCGCGACATTTGTTGGAGAAGTAGAGAGGACGACACATGAGGATTCGAGTGCTTCCGTTTGCCTGCCTTTCGTTAGGCCTGACGCTCGTATTGTCGGGGGCGTTTATCAACCGCTCCTACGCGGCATGCAGTAGCACGAGCTGCGTTGGGGGGGCAGCCTGCAATGGTGGTTGCAATGGCGTAGGTTCAAACGGCAATAACTGCAAGTGCAAGGGTACGGCCCCGAGCTGCTATTGCGACGGCTGAGACGATTCCAGCGTAACGCTACCTGTTTCGAGCGATGGCTGATCGGCTGACTTGGAGTCCCAGACATACCTATGTTCCATGGTCAGTCATCGCTCGCTTGCACAACCCGTGGTGCCGAGCGATATTGTGTACACTGCGCCTCGCGGTGCCTTGCGCGCTAGTTACCTATGTTAGTTTGTAGTCTCGTGTGGTCTAGAAGCAGATAGCCGCGGCAACCTTTGATTCGGATGAAATAGATAATGTGTGCCATGTCGTATCGCACCTCTCTGGCCCTGCTACTGATTGTCGTGTCTACGACTGCTCCTGCTATGGCGACAGACGCAGAGGAGCTGCGAGCACGGTTTCTCGCCGAGGCGCCCAAGGGGTGGCGGCTACTGTCGGATTGCCTTCTGCATGCCAGAGGGCGAATCGAACTAACCGTGAGCGACATCACGCCGAGCAGTGTGCCGTCTCACTATCGTGGCTACGAAGAGAGAGTGTCGTTTCTGCTAAACGGAGACACGTATCGTTGCGTAGAGGCAGACGATACTGGACGCGTGTCCGTTGGCTGTCGCAATCCGGGCCAGACATTTCACCTAAAGGCGATCAACCGAATCGCAGAGCCGAAGCCTTCTCGCTTGTACCGCATCGATTCCATTACACCGGTCGGGCCTAGCGCTGAGTGGACGCCGCACTCAGAGGCCGCCGATCATGTGTGGCGCATTTCGCCACTATTGTACACTCCCTTTGCAATCGGCGATTGGCCCCTTGCGGATCTCATTCGATCGCCGACGTGTCAACTCCTGTCCGTCGGAGCGGTCGGAGATCACGGAGAGTTTGTTGAGATTTGTTTCAACGTTATGGCACCTCAGGAGGCCGAGCGCTGGGATGTAGTAGCGATCTTGGATCCCAGCAATTCTTGGGCGGTGCAAAGCTATCGCAAGCTGTTCAAAACGGCTGCTGGCCGTGCAGTGTGGGACTGTGCGGTGGCGTACGATCCAGGGCTTTACATGGACAGTGGGATTTGCTTGCCAAGAACGGCAGTCGTTTTGGTTGAGGAGCAAGCCAGGTTTGACGCAGGTTTCCGCAATCGACGCGAACTGCGGCTCGTGGAGTTCTCGTCGGAAACGATCCCTGAGTCTGAATTCTCTCTATCTGCGTTCGGCTTATCCGAACCTGAGCAGCGGAGCACGTCCGCTACCGCAAGTCCGCGTCTTGCAATCATTCTCTTCAATGTGGGGGCATTTCTTGTTGTTGTCGGCGTGTGGCTGTTTAGCCGTCGTAGGCGAACATCTGGCTAAACAACGTGATCCAGACACAGATCGATAAAGCCATGCGCCGGAACGCCATTGCGTGTAGCACAGGATTCCGCCGTGACGATAAAGCCCGAACTGGCCCGCGGAAAGGCTCGGTATGAGTGACGCCGACAGCGATCGCATTTCTTCAGCGTCAATGGCCTTTCGAGTATCGACAGCAAGCGTATTGCTCTGGGGGGCAATTAACCTATCCCTGCTCCTGCCTACCAATGCTGTGCTTACGCCGCCGCTCACAAAGCCGACTCGCCGGCTATCAGCTGAGTGCATTTCCAACTCTGTCATTCAACTGAGGGACGGTTTCGTCTGTCAGGTCAATACGCATGTTCTCGGGCCCTATCTGATTGGAACCGAGGAGGATGCCACTCGTATTTGCGTAGACGCCGCGCTGGCAAATCAGTGGGAAACTCCACTTTCCTTGACACTCTTCGACCGCACTTGCAACTGCAACACATACTCACTGTCGACCGCGAACGTCCTTCCGGGTAATGCGGCGCGACTGCAGTTCGATGCACAAATCGCACCACTCGGTGGGATAACATCCTCGTATATCTCGTTTTCAACGCATCTTCCAGCGGGTTGCCCAGAGCAGATTCTGTTCGATTTTGCGGTCGAGTCATATCCTCGAATGGCATCGAGTTGGGTTCAGCGCAGTATTCCACAGGTGACTCGTGGAGATAAGCTTCGACAAACCTACTGTCTTTATCGTCATCTGGCCGTAGATGAGGCGGATCCTGGAGTTGTTGTGTCCGTAAACTGTCAGTCGGGCCGTGTCGCGCACCGACTTCTGCGGTCCGTCGCTTCGTTGCCACACAGTCAAGTAAGGCGACTTGCCGATACGTACGAGATCGTAATCGAGCCTTCTGACGAGAGCGAAACAACATCTGAGATTGGGGCGCGGCAGCGGGCACTTGTAGAACATAAATGGTGCGGCAGCACGCTCTCGGTGGATATTGGGTGGATGGTTTCTGGCGATGAGTCTGTCGAGTAGTGATGGCGCGATGATCAGCCTGGCGACTTATAAGTCTTCTGCTACACTATGTGTGCGTCGACACAACAATGGTGTCGATCAGAGCGCCGCTCTCACATCGCTACTTGCGCCAGTAGGACTACTGTTTTACCTGGCCGTCCGTGGCTAGCAACGACTACTCGCGGCAAAGATTCTTCTGTAGTTCCGATAATGAGACGTGGTTGGCAGCACATTTGTTCTTCGGGAACTCATAAATGGACAGTCAGCGACAGAACATGCTAGGCGTAGATGCGGACCGTAGCGTGCGCGTGGCAGTTGAACCTATAACGCCGCAAAGAGACGAAGTTGACGTGACAATCATTTTTCCAGCCTACAATGAAGAGCAGAGACTGCCTACCACGCTTAGTCACGCAAGAGAGCATTTTAGTAGCCTGACTCCATTAACGTACGAGGTGTTGGTTGTGGACGACGGAAGCATCGATTGTACTAAGCATACGATCGACATGCTTGCTGCGGAGTGGCCGCAGTTGCGACTAATATCGTATCCTATCAATCGAGGCAAAGGCTACGCGGTTCGGCGCGGTGTTGATTCGTCAAGAGGCAAGTACGTTCTGTTTGCCGACGCTGACGGAGCAACGCCGATTTGTGAAGAGCGAAAGCTTCGGAAAGCGTTGGATCAGGGCGTAGATATTGCGGTTGGATCGAGGACGTTTGTCGGTCAAGGGGTCCACCGCCGACGCACTTTGGTTCGACGGCTCAGTAGCACTGCATTTTCATTACTTTCCCACATTGTGCTTCCGGTTGGGGTGCGCGACACGCAGTGCGGTTTCAAAATGCTTCGATGTGATGCGGCGCGCCGTCTATTCGACGCCTGTGATGAGGATCGGTTTCTTTTTGATCTGTTTATTCTTCGAATGGCGAGGCTGTGGGAATATGCCGTAGAGGAGATCCCGGTTAGTTGGACGGAAATGCCTGGGTCAAAGGTACGGCTGATCGCGGACTCAGTCGGAATGTTTGTTCGTCTTTGGCAAGTTAGGCGACGGACGTCGCTGCTGTTTGCGAAACACTCTGGGACAATTTACCAGCGACGTGGACCGTCGACGCTGCGGTTGCGTCGAGGGGAGACATCGCAATAGCCGGCGTTGATGTGTCTGACGCGACTGGTAATCGACGGTGGATGAGATGATGGATGTAAGCGACGGTGGCAGCCGAATCAAAGTTGGGGCGGGCGTTTCTGCGTGCAACGCCTCGCTGATGCTCTCTGCGGTTCTCGCGGTCGCGACGATGATCCGGTTTTCGCGGCTGACTGAGCGAAGCATCTGGTTTGACGAGGCCTTCTCGTGGTCGCTGGCGACTCAGTTCTCCTGGATGGACATGGTAGAGCGAACTGCCCGCGACGTGCATCCTCCGCTTTATTACTGCCTGCTTCGGCTCTGGGTTGACGTTTTGGGTTCCTCGGTGCTAGCACTCCGTGGCTTTTCAGTGCTCTTGGCGGATGTCGCCATCATCGGGCTGTATCTGTTCTGCCGCGACGCTCTGTCGGACGCATCCCGTTCCGAGAGTTCACTTCGAATCAGTCGACTTGCCGGAATCTTCTCCGCCTCATTGCTCTCGGTCGGCGCAACCCACATTCGCTGGTCTCACGAGACTCGAATGTACACACTTGCGACGGCATTGGCGGTCTTTAGCTCCTGGATGCTTGTTCGAGCGCTTCGCGCTGAAACGCATCCAGGGCGGTGGTGGGGGGCCTATAGCCTCCTAGCGGCGGCATTCCTGCTCACACACAATTACGCGCTCTTTACCGTTTTCGCCCAGGGAGTCTGTGTCCTAGGCCGGTTCCTACTGAATTGCCTCTTCGGCGAGCCTGCCGCTCGCCGTTGGTCCGTCTTCCGGAGCGCGCTGGGTGCGTATGCGGCCGTCCTGTGGATGTACGCGCCGTGGGTCCCGGCGTTGCTGTACCAGAAGCGTCAAGTTCAGAATGAATACTGGATCAGTGGCATTGACTGGTGGACCGTCCCCGATGCCGTCAATCTATTGTTCATTCCGAAGAACGACTACCAGGTCGAGACCCACTTCGATTCGGCACTCCTCTGCGCCGGAATCGCTCTCTGCCTCATCATGGCGGCAGTTGGCCGCAGCCCGGGCCGATGGCTGCTCATCGGCCTGACCACCGTTCCCGTAGCGTGCGCGACGATTATTTCAGTCGTAAGCGTGTCAGTCATCGTAGATCGGCATCTGCTGTTTGCTTACCTGTTTCTGCTCTGCATCATTGGAATGCTTGTCGCACGACTCCGAAGCGGACTCGTGCAGGGCATCGTGATGACAGTACTTGTTGCCGACAGCTTGGTCGTGCATCACTGGTTTCAGGATGACCTTCAAATTGCACATCGTCCGGGGACTCGCGGTGCCGTCAAAGAGTTTCTTCGAGTCCGAAGTAACGATGAACCATTGATCGTTGCGCATCCCTGCGTCTATTTCAATGCTAAGTATTATCTGCAGGAAATCGCCCCGACATACCTGTTTTTAGGAGGATCAGTGCCGCAGCACTACGCTGGCGGGCCGATCTTGGCCCTGCGCGATGTCATCAGTCCAAAGGATCTGAAGTCACTGGCTTGCGACCGAATCTGGGTCCTAGACACGACTGGGTTCACCGCCGGTTTCGCCAGACCGACGATTCCGTCGGTCTGGAAGTACGTGCCGGGCTCGCGCAGAAGCTATCGAGATGTCCTTTTTTTTCAAGGGGAAGTGTTCATTGATGCTTATGAGAAGAAGGACTCGAATGAAGTCGCACGGGTCCGCGAGGTCACACCATGACCGGCGAACTGGTGGCAGCTGAGTAGTATGTCTGGCGGACAGATCCGGTATCTCACGATGGCTCGGGAAACTGTCGACTCTCTTGTCAGACGCGGGTTGGAGATCTCGGCGATCTGTCGCTTGGAATCGGAACGATTCGTTTTAGTATTGCGAGAACCGTGCCTGCTTTGGCGTTGCGGAGACTATTTTCGTGAATCTACGCGTTGAAACAAGGGCTTTCATGACGTCTCGCCTTGCTCTGGTCGCGGCGATCTGCTTGTGGACGCTCGGGTGCAGCCGGGACGGTGCCCCCGTCAGTCCCCAGGAGTTGCGAATGAACTTCGCCGAGGGTGAGTTCGATCCTCAATGGTTGCAGTTGTACGGTGGTGATTCTCCCACGAAGTTGTGCCGGTTTGAGAAGGGCGGGTTGCGAATCGATTTGACGGATGTTAACGCCAAACCGGACTATGCTGGTATCAACCTTCGAGCGCGACTCGAGGGTGATTTCGAGTTGGAGGCAGCCTATCGCATGCTGCACGTTGCTCCCTGCGAATCCGGGACCGGCGTGGGACTGTCGATTGGAGTGAAGGATGTCGATGGTGAATGGGCGACGTCCCAGAGGGTTCATCAGAGGGACAAGGGGCATTTGTTTGTGGCCTATTGCCAGTCTCCTCAGAAGGACGGCGCGGCAAAGAGCGAACATGCCGATCGCATCGCGAAAGAAGACCGCGGACGACTGAAGTTGCGGAGAACAGGCGGCACGATCGAGGTTCTGGTGGCCGACGGGACGGCAGAGCCTTTCCAGCTGCTGCTTGAACGCCACTTCGGGACGAAGGAGGTTCGTGAAATGACCATCGGCGCAAAGCGAGGTGGCAGCCCGACACCCGTCGATGTGGTCTTCGAGAGTCTGGCACTGCGAGCCCAGCAATTGGAGCTGCCCGGTCGAACAGCAGCCGTCACGAAGAAGGATTCGAAGTGGACCGTGCTGCTGGCGATCGGCGGCGTCACAGCAGGAGTCGTATGCGCAGTGGTTATTGTGCTTCGGCGTCGGCGGAGCTAACAACTTTCGGAGGCGTCCGTTGAATCACGCGGAAGGGTGACAGATGATGTACGGCGGCCGCGCCCTGAGAACAGTCGTCTGGATGTTGCTGTCTGCATCGCTGCATGGCCAGTGCCGGGGCCAGATTGCGACGGTCACGGAGTCGCGACCGCGCTGGATTTCCGAGTTCGAAAAACTACGCCCCGGAGAGGCATTGGCAGCCTCCGGGCCGATGGCCTGGCAAGTGCGCGACGTCTTCGGTTCATTCCGTTTTCACGAACTGAGTTACGTCGTTCGTGGGCCGCGCGATCACGTTCGGCTTCAGGGACAACTTTGCATCGTCTGCCGACGCGGAAAGATCTTTGCGCTGCGTGACGGGATTCAGCCGCCCGAAGAACCGGATCCGTTTCTGGATCTCAGCGACCGTTTGTCACAATCACCAGATTCGGACGACAACCTCCTCTGCCTGACCTTCCATCCTGACTTCGCGACCCCCTCGTCGACGCACTCCGGGGAACTGTTCGTCTTCTACACAACGAGCATTGCGGGGCCGTCGCGCTATCGGCTGTCGCGCCTTCGATGGCCCGCCAGCGCCACATCGGTCTCTCCGGAGTCAGAAGTTGTCTTGATCGAGCAAGAGGTCCCTCAGCGATCGCATGTGGGGGGCTGCCTGCAATTCGGTCCGGACGGGATGCTCTATGTCTCCGTTGGAGACGGTGGAGGCGATCACGACGACCAGAAGCATGCTCAACGCATCGACCGCTCGTTGTTTTCCGGAATTCTGCGGCTCGATGTGAACGAGAGCGAGACCAGCCGTCTCCCGCGCCGTCAGCCGGACAAGGGACAGACGCAGATTTACCGGATTCCCGACGACAATCCCTTCATGGGCATACCCAATGCTCTCGAGGAGTTCTGGGCGATCGGGGTGAGAAATCCACATCAGATGGCGTTCGATCCCGACACCGGCGAGTTGTGGTTTGGGGACGTCGGCCAGGATCGGTTCGAAGAGGTCAACATCGCCAGTCGCGGCAGTAATCACGAATGGAGCTACCGCGAGGGCCGGGAGGTGTTCCCGGCATCTTCGCTCGCTGGCAAGCCGCCCTCGCCGCATACAGGAGTCCCCAGTCCGCCGCTCTACCGCTATCGCCATAGCGATCTCGACAATTGTGTGATTGGGGGCAGGGTGTACCGGGGACGCCGGTTCCCGGAGCTCCGGGGGCGGTTTGTTTTTGCCGACCACGGCTCGGGGCGCGTCTGGGCATTGACGACGCCGGAAGATGGCGAGCCGGAGCGCGAGTTGCTCCTTCGCATTCCGACCGATGCAGGAAACATCGTTTCATTCGGTGAAGACAACGAGGGGGAACTCCTGCTGTGTCTATGGATCTGGAATCGAAAGAGCTGTCGAGTTGTTCGACTCGACCGGGCTCAAAGCAATGTACTCGACTTGTGGCCGGCTCGACTGTCGGAAACCGGATTGTTTGCCGACGTCCAGCAACTGCGGCCTGACGTTTCGCTGATCCCTTATGAGGTGAACGTCGCCTTCTGGTCTGACGGGGCTCGCAAACGTCGTTGGATAAGGCCTCCGCCGCAGATTGCCTCGGACTCGACACTTCGGTTTCACACCAGTCGGGAAGGCGACTGGCGATTCCCGGCTGGAACCGTCTTCGTCAAGCATTTCGACGAACCCGGCGCTGACGATGCCGGCAGCGCGTACAGGCCTCTGGAGACTCGCATTCTCGTCCGTACCGGCGAAGAGGGAGTGGCAGGGGTTACCTATCGCTGGAATTCTGAAGGAACCGATGCTCTTCGCGTCGACCGCACGACTTGGCGAAATGATGATGACAGCAAAGAAATACCGGGGAACTGGTGCTTTCCGGGACCGACGGACTGCTCCGCCTGCCACACGAGACCGGCTGGATACATTCTTGGCGTGCGCACTGCTCAATTGAACCGAGAGATACCGGGCTCAGCGGGTGCTGAAGCGATCAACCAGCTCGTGGACTGGTCTCTCCGCGGTTTACTGAATGCAAATTACGATGAGACCAGCGTGGAAGACATGCCGCGACATGCCGATCTGGCAGACGAGAACGAGTCGCTCGATCGACGGGCGCGATCATACCTGGATGTGAATTGCGCCTATTGCCACGCCCCGGAAACGAACGTGCGGGCAAACATTGACCTGCGCTCGCGGACTCCGCTCAATAGGACGTCGATGATCGATGCCGCGCCCCTGAAAGATCTTGGACGATCTCGATCTCGTATCATCCGGGCCAGTGACGCGGACCAATCCTCGCTGTTTGTGCGGTTTACCGCCACTGAGCCTGGAATCATCATGCCTCCGCTGGCGCATCGAGTCGTTGACGAAACGGCCGCAGCAGTTCTTCGCAAATGGATCTCTACGCTGGCCGCTTCCGATCCGGGCGAACGAGCGCCCCTTCCCGCAGACATCGGCGGTGACGATTTACGTCACGCTGGAAGGCAAGATATTCAGGAGTTCGATCTCCGCGAGCCAGAAACCGTGATGCAGTTTCCAACCTTTGGCGCAGAACGCAGGGAGACAGTTTCCGCCACCGAAGACGGATTCCTGATCACTCTGACCGCCGATTCTCAGAATCCGACGTCGGCAGGTCTGCGGATTCCGGCGCGGCTCTCGGGCGATTTCTGCGTCACTGCCGAATACAGCTTGAAGAAGCTTCCCGAACCGCGTGGAGGGCATGGAGCCGGCTTGTCGCTCGTCGTCGCGTCCGATCAGCGGGACTGGGCCAGTCTGCAGCGCGTGCACGTTGCTGGTGAAGGTCATGCCGTCGTCGCGCACCTTGCATCGTGGTCATCGTCTGCTCAGAAACATGCTCATAGCACAACCCGATCTTCGATCGCTGCGATTCGCGGACGGTTGAGAGTGCAGCGTCTCGGTTCCCAGCTTGTGTTTTCGCAAGCGCCCGAGGACGGCGAATTTGTCGAGCTTCGACGTTCGGACTTCCACGATGGTCCCGTCAGCGGAATTCGCTTGACGGCGCAAAACGGAGAAGTTCCTGCAGTCGTGGAAGGTCTGTGGACAGCGCTGAAGGTCGCTGCCGATCATTCGGAGATTCAACTGAGATCGGCGAACGACGCTCCGCCTCAGCTGATTCCGCGTTCCGCGTGGTGGTGGACAGCCTGGTTGGCGACACCGCTCATGGTGTTGCTCATCGCGCGGCTGGTGCGTGCGTCTTCGCGTCCTGGCCAGGAAGGCGTTGCGCGACAGTAGGCGGACGGGGGCGGGCCGAGACTCGATTGTGTAGAATACGTCAATATCGACGAAAACAGGGCGACGAATCATGCGTCATGATCCTCCGCGCGCATTTACGCTGATCGAGCTGCTCGTCGTCCTCGCCGTGATCGGACTACTGATCGCACTCTTGCTGCCGGCGGTGCAGTCGGTGCGAGAAGCGGCCAGGCGGAACAGTTGTCGCAGCAACATGCGACAAATCGGATTGGCGCTCCACAATTACGAGTCCAGTCATCGCGTATTCCCGTTTGGAGTTGGTGCGGACTGCGACACCACCGTTGCTACGCTCACGGCGGAATGCAGTCGTCGCTATTCCGCCCAGAGCCAACTGTTGCCCTGCCTGGACGCCGACAACGTCTATCGTCAGATTGACTTTCGCGTGCAGCCGTTCTATCCGGATACAACTGGCAATCCACGCATGGTGACGGGAAGCGGCCCCAACGAAAACGCGGCCCAACAGATAATTCCCGTCTTCATTTGCCCGAGCGACATCAATCGCCTGCAGCGTCCGTGGGGAACGATCAACTATCGAGCTTGCGCCGGCAGCAGCTGGTCGGGCCGGGGGGGCAACGGATTGTTCTCGCAGAATTCCGCCGTGAAACCGGGCGACATTACCGACGGCGCGTCGAATACCGCAGCGTTCTCCGAGCGGATCAGGGGCGATGACGACGACGGCGCTGTCGATCTGGATTCCGATCTGTTCGGCCTTGCGGCCCCTTGGACACAGGAAACGCTGAAGTCCTGGTGTCAACTCCTCACTCCCGCCGAAGCGGCGACGCTGAATGTCCAGGACTCGAATGGCGGGATGTCGTGGTTGGAGGGGAACATGAACTGGACCCGCTACAACCACGTGTTGCCTCCGTTCGAGAGCAGTTGCAAGGGTGACCTGACTTGGAACGGCGTGATCATGACTGCGAACAGCCGTCATGGCCGCGTCGTAAATGTGCTGATGGCCGATGGGGCCGTGCGCACCATCGGTGAAAACATCGATAACGTGGTCTGGTCGGCGCTGGGTTCGATGAATGGCGGCGAAACGGTTGAGATCCCGTAGAATGAATAGGCAGTGCACGGCATTGTGGAAGCTAGTACTCGATGGCATCTCCCGTCTTAGTTCGACTTTGGCCCTTCCGAATCGGCCGACCATTCCTGGAAGACAGAACGCACTCCCTGCGGTATCCTGCCCATCGGAGCTTCCTTGCTCGGGGGGATTCAATGCTTGTACACACCGCGAATCTACCCGCAAGGAGGCTCTTTGTGCTTCAGCAGTTTCCATGATTCGGCCGATTCGGAAGGGCCAAAGTCGAACTTAGAGTGTTTAATTCTTGTGTTTAGAAGTGAGTTACGCTGTGGACAACCTGCGGCAACGTGCTGATTTCTCAACGGAATCCAATTCGGCCAGTGTGTGAACCCTCGAAACTCCGTGTGTAAACCATCGAAGAACGGTGTGTAAACCATCGAAGCGTCTTGCGGGTGGGTGAAGTATCGAAATGGCACAACCGGTGTGTGAACCGTCGAAAGTCCTTGACAAGGTGGGTGAACTATCGAAGTATCGGCTCCATGCTCCTGGACGCCCCCAAAGAACGCCTGCCTCTCCTGCCCGAACGTCATCCGACGCCGGATTTCTTCGTCTGCGACGTGATGGACGCCGCCCCGAAGGGAGACATGGCGTCGATGGAACACCCGATCTTCTCGCTGTCGACGAAGCCCGATCATCGCGTCCGCCGGTATGAACACGGCTCGAACTACGTGGAGATCAAGCCCTCGTCCGACGGCCTGGCCACGGTCCACGACCGGGATATTCTCATTTACTGCATCAGCCAGCTCATGGCGGCCTTGAATGCTGGCCAACCCGTCTCATCCGTGCTGCGGTTCAAGGCGCATGACCTGCTGAAGGCCACCAATCGGATGACGAACGGCCAGGGCTACGAAGCTCTTAAAGCGGCCCTGGAACGACTCTCCGGGACACGAATCAGCACCAACATCACGACGGGCGGACAAGAAGTCTTCGAGACGTTCGGAATCATCGAGAGAGCGAAGATCGTCCGGGAGACGCGGGACGGCCGGATGCAGGAGGTCGAGGTCAAGCTCTCGGACTGGGTGTTCAACGCGATCCGGCACCAAGAAGTCCTGACGCTGCATCGGGACTATTTCCGACTGCGGAAACCGCTGGAACGGCGGATCTACGAAATCGCCCGCAAGCACTGCGGCAAGAAGTTGGAATGGAAGATCTCGCTGGCACTGCTGCAGAAGAAATGCGGCTCCGCCTCGACGGAGAAGGAATTCCGCCGGTTGGTGACGAAGATCGTGGACGAAGATCAGCGATTCCAGCACATGCCGGACTACTCGGTGACGTTGGAATCGGGTGACATGGTCCTGTTTCGCAGCCGCGGTAGCGTGCCCACGTCGGTTCAGGCGTTGCAGCACATCACCGTCGGCAACTTGAATCCCGAGACGTACAACGACGTGCGGACCGTGGCTCCGGGCTGGGACGTGTATTACCTGGAACGGGAATGGCGAGACTGGATCACGGAAGCGCCACGCGACGCCGACGCCGCGTTCATCGGTTTCTGCCGGAAATGGTACGAACGCCGCGGACCGCCGGGTTGACCACTCAATCCGCCCGATCGATCAGGGGACGTAGCCGTGCGACTTCAGCCACGGCTCGATGGCCTCTTCCAGAATATCCTGGAGCGTGTTCGGTGCGGTGCCGCTGAGTTGGCGCTCCAGCGAGGCCCGCTTGAGGGCGGCTGCCAGGTCGGCCCGAATCCGCGTACTGATCGGCGCGCGGGATTGAACCGTCGTCGCAGTCGGTAGCGGAACACTGCGTGGGGGTTCCTCAATCGGGGCTGGCGACTTCGCCTGGAACACGAATTCCTTCTCGACCTGTGGATCGAGAGCAGGTGTTGATTTCAGGCCCTCGATCAGTGAGCGGCGTTCGTTCATGGCCGCCCCCCTGCCCTGTGCGTGGCCGCACCGCGCTTCACGCCGACCGTCTTGATCATGCGGCGTCGACAGGCATCCGGGAGGATCTCGTGGAAGAGTTGATCCACCTCGGCCGCTGCCTCACGGGCGCGGGCTCCCAGGCCACCTACGACCGCTCCCTGGCCGGGGGCGTCCGCATAGATCTGCCGCAGGATCATGGCCGTGTGTGCCAGCGGCAAATCCAAGGCGGCCGCGGCGTCTTTCATGTCCTGGGTCAGGCGATAATTGCGCCCGACCATCGACAGGACGATCACGGCCCTGGGAACGCCCGCCCGGATGTCCTGGGCCTGTCGAAGGACTTCGGTCGCCTTGGCGAGCGCCCGCACTTCCAGCATCGACGCCTTGCACGGCACGATCGCCAGATCGGCCCGCAGCAACAGCGCCCGACTGGTTTCGGTCTGGCTGCCTGGTCCGTCGGCCACCACGAAATCGGCGTCCACCGCCAAGAGCGGCAGTTCGTTGAGAATCACATCGGGGTTGTCGAGACGGACGGCTTTGATGGCCGGTACCGCCTCGCGAATCCACTCCGATGACGATTGTTGGGTATCACAATCGGCCAGCGTCACCCGGTGCCCCTGCTCGTGGAGCCAGGCGGCGAGGTGAACGGCCAGAGTCGACTTTCCGACTCCCCCTTTGGAATTGGCAATGGCGATGATCATGAGCCGACCGTAGCGCAAAGCCAGCCAGCTGGCAAGCAGTATTTCCAGCCGGCTGACAGTCCGTCTGGCGAGCTGGCTGACTGGCAATCAGGCCATCCTGACGTCCGGCTTGCTGTCCATCCGGATGGCCGGCAGGCCGGACAGTCTGCCGTCATGCCGTCCTACATTCTGGCAGGAATGCCTGCGGGCAAGCTGTCCTGCAATCTTGCCTGTGAGCTTGCTGGCAAGCTGGTTGCGTTGCCGTGTGGACGGCTGACTTGATGGCAATCTGACATGCCAGCCAGATGGCCAGACAGCCTGCTGGCCAGCCTGCTCGCCGCTCGGCTGGATGGCCGTTTCACCGGGAAACTTTTCCTACGCACTGCGTAGGGGAGATGTCTGACACACTTTTCGCGCTGCCAGCCCGCACTCAGTCAGGCCGCTGACCCACTTTTCACGCGCTCAAGTTGGCGTCCATTCGGACCTGCTCCGGTGGCTTGGTCTCCCATTTCGGGACACTGCCGTTAACGGTTTGTTGAGGTTTCGGGCGTAGGTTGTCGGGGCCGGCGGAGGCCGGTCACCGCAACATGCAGGGAGGAGCATATGCCCAAGAAACGCACCAAGGCCGCCGCTGCGTCGGAACCGACGACGGCGGATACCATCGAGTCAATCGCGGCCGATCTCGACCACGCCGTCGGCACGGAGGCCGACGCACCCACCACGGCGACGGCCCCCACGCCACCGGAACCGCCCGCGGCCCATCCGCCGGTGGAGAACTTCGCCATTCCCGAGTCCGCGGACGCGGGGTCACCCGCAAGCGGCGAGGGGCGGCGATTTCGGAGCTGGGTCGTCGATGACGAACACGGCTACAGTCGGCTGACTGACGATCAGCACCAGCGGCTGGTGCTGCAGTTCGCCGAGAAACCGTCCGAGGACGTGCTGACGGCCCTCAAGGGAGCCGGCTTCCACTATCAGCCGGAATACGGCGGCCTCAAGAATGCCTGGGTCCGCCGGAACGACTATACCGGCCGGCTGGAGGTTGAGGTCATCGAGCGCCTGCTCCGCGCCCAGTCGCCGGCCATCGAGTCGCCGGAGCGTTAGCGGTTCTTCTCCGCCAGGGCTTCCTCGTAGTAGCGGTACGCCAGTCGCCGCGTGGCTTCGACGTCGGGGACGCCACCGCAGGCGACGGCGAGTTCCACGTACGCCGCAAAGGCGCAGCCGTGGAACACGTCATCCAGCAGTTCTTCAGTCTCGGGACTCATCCGCGGCCTCCGGGTCGCTCGAAGATGGTGCAGACATCATGCAGGCCGGGGATGAAGGACGAGCGATAGACTTTCCGCGAACTGCTCGCGCCGTGACTGAACCGGATGATGTCCGTGCAACATTGCTGCAAGCCGGCGGCGAAGGCCAGGCGTTTGGTGTGGTAGGTGAGGGGCACAAACCCCGCTTCGCGGTCGGAATAGTCGCCCATCAAAATCGCCACCCGGCCGCCGGGCTTGAGCGCCTGGGCACAGTTGCGGAGGAACTGGCCGTAACGCCGGAGGAATTCTTCGAGCGTCGGGGTGCGGGACAAATCTCGCGGATCGTCGGCATACAGTTTTTGTCGCCAGTAGGCGGGATGAGCCCAGATGAAGTCGAAGGTTTCGTCCGCTCCGAAGCCCTGCGGATCGCAGGCGTCGAATCCCTCGTGGATGTCGAACGACAGACAGGGGATCTGCAGCTCCCGACAGACGTCGGCACAGGTGCCTGAGCCGCTCATCGGATCGTACACCAGCCCTGGCTGGAAGTAGTTCAGCAAGTCCTTGATCAGGTTGCCGCCGCAGTTGCCGGGATAACTCCGGTTGCCGTAGTCGCCGGCCCGGTGGAAGTGATAGAGGCTCGTCAGGTGCGGGACCGGACTGGCGTTCCGCGGAGCCAAGGGCAGGCGGGCATAGCCGGGCGGAAGTTTTTCACGCGGAGTCGGAGTTACTTGAGCCGGACGCGTGCTGCGGGCGGCGTAGAAGGGATTGATTGTCGTGGTGGTCATGATGCGATTCCTTTCGTAGTTGAGGGGGGGGCGGGCCGACCGGCCCGCCCCGTGGGGAGTTACTCTTTGTGGTCGGTGGCGACGCGGATCGTGATCCGGCCATCCAGCGGCACGCAGTCGATCTGGACGTTGAAGCCCTGGCCGTCGGCGTGGGCCCAGGCCGCTCCGATGCGGGTCCAGAAGCCTTTCTGGCCATTGCGGTCACGCACGTGGTACACGAGGTGGCTCGGTGATTTGGAAGTGGTCGTGGTTGTGGTTTCGGTGTTAGACATAGCGACTCTCCTTGGAGTTTGAAGTTGCGGTCCGCGCCCATCGCGGCCCGATGGCAGGTGTCTGAAAGCCGGACCAGTCCGGGGCGACAGCGCACCGGGCCAGCGGAAAATTGGGGGCGACCTTCAGGGGGAGCCGATTTTCTGCTTGCCCGACCCGGCGACGGCTTTAACGTGCCATCACATAGGGCCGTGTGGGGCGGACCGCTCTCGACAAGTTTCCAGGGAGTCGCGGCGACTGACCGAACACGATCACGATGACGAATCACCGATTTCCCGTGGGGTCACCGACTGCCGCCAGAAAATCTCCATCCCGAAGACCGTGGGCGACTTCCGGCGGGGGCTTGATCGTCTCCGACGGCATGCGCGGGGCGAATGAACGGCAACCGCGTCGATCCAGTGCGGCAATGACTCCCCACGGGGCGGCCGGACCGCCGCCTGGTGCCTTCGAATTGGTACGCCAGAAGATCTCGCTGCGGGACAGTTGGCGGACTGCAGACCACGGAGAAGCGTTCGCCGGCCGGACTTGATCCGAATCGCCGTCCATAGCCGCGTTTTCGACCCTTTGAAGGTTCCCGAGACCGACGTTTGCGGGTGTCCCAGCGTGGAACGACGAAGACGGACGTTCGTTAAGCCATTGGCAATCACTGCTCGCCTAAAATGCCGCCATGCTGCGCATCATCCAGAATACGTCTGCGGCGGGAGCGAAGAGCTACTACAGCACCGCGGATTATTACTCCGAAGGCCAGGAACTGGTCGGCCGCTGGCGCGGCCTCGGCGCTGAACGGCTGGGTCTCTCCGGCAATGTCGATCAGCCGACCTGGGACGCGCTTTGCGAGAATCGCGATCCACGCACGGGTGCCGCATTGACTCTCCGGCAGAAGGATTACCGCCGGATCGGCTACGACTTCAATTTCCACGTCCCGAAGAGCCTGTCGGTGCTCTATGCGGCCACACAGGACGAACGCCTGCTGGAAGCCTTCCGGGAATCGGTGGATGAGACCATGCAGGACATGGAACGTGAGCTGCAGACGCGCGTCCGTAAGCGGGGCCAGAACGAAGACCGAACGACCGGAAACATGGTCTGGGGGGAATTCGTGCATTTCACGTCGCGGCCCGTCGACGGCATTCCCGATCCGCACCTGCACGCACATTGTTTCGTCTTCAATGCCACCTGGGACGAGCAGGAGCGGGCCTGGAAGGCCGGGCAGTTCAACGGCCTGAAACGGGACGCCCCGTATTTCGAGGCGGTGTTCCACAGCCGACTCGGCCGGCGTCTGGCCGAGTTGGGAATCGAGATCGAACGGACGAAGACCGGCTGGGAAGTGGCCGGGATCTCGAAGCCGGTGTTGGACCGATTCTCGCGACGGACGGCACAGATCGAAGCGGAAGCCGAGCAGCGGGGGATTCTCGATCCGGCGGAAAAGTCCGAACTGGGAGCGAAGACGCGCGAACGCAAAGTGAAATCGCTCTCGATGACCGAACTTCGCGACGAATGGCTGTCGCGGCTGAGTGAAGACGAAGCCGGCGGCGTGTTCGCGCTCGGGGAACGGATCGGCGGCGAACGCCTGCTGGAGCGTGTCGATGGGGCGCGGGACGCCGTGCAACAGGCGGCCGAGCACTGTTTCGAACGGAAGTCGGTCGTGCCGGAGCGGGTTCTGCTGGCGGAATCGCTCCGCCGGGCCGTCGGCCAGGCATCCGTCGCGACCGTAGAACACGAGTTCCGCCATCAACCGTTTCTGACCGGGGAGGTGAACGGCCGGCGGATGGCCACGACACGGGCGGTTCTGCAGGAAGAACGGGCGATGCTCGACTTCGCTCGCCAGGGCCGGGGCACTTGTCAGCCCTTGGGCGACTGCGAGCACACTTTCCGCCGCACCTGGCTTAACGACGGCCAGCGGAAGGCGGTCGAGCACGTGCTGGGCTCGACCGATCGCGTGATCCTGATCCGCGGAGCGGCCGGCGTCGGCAAAACGTCGATGATGCAGGAAGCGGTGGAAGCGATCCAGGCGGGCGGAACGCACGTCGGCACCTTCGCTCCCTCGGCCTCGGCGAGCCGGGGGACGCTCCGGAAAGAGGGCTTCGCCGACGCCGAGACCGTGGCTCGCCTGCTGCTCGACGAAAAACTCCAGACGCAGCTCCGCGGGCAGACGCTCTGGATTGACGAAGCCGGCCTGCTGGGGTCGCGGACGATGGCGCAGGTCTTCGCCCTGGCCGAGCGTCTCGACGCCCGCGTGATTCTCTCGGGAGATCGCTATCAGCACGGCTCCGTCGAACGCGGAGCCGCCCTGCGGATGCTCGAAGAGCAAGCGGGGCTGATTCCCGCCGAGATCAAAGAGATCCAGCGGCAGAAAGGGGACTACAAACGGGCCATCCAGTCCCTCAGCGAGGGACGGACAATGGAAGGCTTCCAGCGGCTGGACCAGTTGGGCTGGATTCGGGAAGTTCCGGAGACCGAACGTTACGGCCTGCTGGCCGCCGAGTACCTGGCGGCTCTGGCCGACGGAAAATCGGCCCTAGTCGTCTCGCCGACGCATCGCGAGGCGGACCGGATCACCGCAGAAATCCGCTCCCAACGCAAACTCCGGCAGCAACTGGGAACCGACGAACGGCGGTTCTCCACCCTGCAGAATGCCAACTTCACGCCGGCCGAACGGGCGGATGCGGTGAATTTCTCGCCGGGAGACGTCCTCGTTTTTCACCAGAACGCCAAGGGCTTTCGGAAAGGGCAGCGGCTGGCCGTCGAGTCGGCCGCTTTGCCGCTCGATCAGGCCGCCCGGTTCCAGGTGTTCCATCCGGGCGAACTCGCCATCGCCCCCGGCGATGTGATCCGAGTGACGCAGAACGGCCAGACGGCCGACGGCCGGCACCGGCTCGACAACGGCGCCCTCTACCGTGTCGACGGTTTCGATGGAGCCGGGAACCTGGTCCTGCAGAACGGTTGGACGATTGGGAAAGACTTCGGGTTCCTGGCCAGCGGTTACGCGGTGACGTCGCATGCCTCCCAGGGCCTGACGGTCGATCGCGTCTTCGTGGGACAATCCGCCGATTCCTACGGAGCCGCATCACGGGAACAGTTCTACGTGAGTTGTTCGCGGGGCCGCGAGGCGGCGACGATTTATACGGACGACAAAGAGGCATTGCTCGACGCCGTCCGTCAGTCAGAAGTTCGACTCACCGCCACCGACCTGGTGGCAGCAGACCGGTTGCGGACCCGCACGCAGGCCATTCAACGTCGCCAGCACTTGAAGGACTGGGACGCGTCTCGTCCGTCTGTGCCCCGGTCCGTCCTGCGGGAGGAGTTAATCCATGACCGATAGCAGCCTGCTGGAGAAATACACCGGCCGCAAAGTGGACGAAACCGGCGAACCGGCCGCCGAACCGGAGGCCGTCGACGATCTGGGAGCGTTCGGCTGGCTGCGGGGCGTCCGGGATCGGGCTTTGATGCTCGAACTCCGCCGGCGGAGCGGCGACATCATGGCGGTCGGCTACGCCTGGCTGGAACGAGTCGACTTCGACCCTTCCATCGGGATCACGCTGCATGTCGTCGGCCAGAAAATCTGTATCCGCGGCCGGAACCTCAACGCCGAATCCCGGCCGAACGTCCGATTGTTCCTGGGGATCACTCGCCACCGGGTGCCGTGGATTCAGGAAGCCGATCCGGCGGCCCAACTGGAAGCGGGCCGGGGGGCGACCCTGATCGAAAAGATCGAGTGGTGAAGTGTCCCGAGGTGGGATTCCGACAGAAACGGCCCCGAATTCGGTCCCGGCGGGGGAAAAACGGCCCGGATCGTGACGGAAATCTGTTTCTTGCCATTCTTTGCGTTCTGGCGTAATTTGCGCCCATGTCATCCGAATTTCCGCCACCACGCCGCTCGGTCCTGCTGAGCTTTCGCTTCCTGGGAGTCGCCATCGCGGGTTCCACCCTGATGGCGCTCGTCTCGACCTTTGGCCCGCTCCCGGCGCAACTTGGCATCCTCGGAGCGTTTGTGAGCATTCTGGGCGGCCTGTTCTTCAGCTATCTGGGACAGGAAGAGCAACGCGAACGGGACCGCGCGGAAGCGATCCAAAGTCTGTCGGTTCCGCTGGCGCTCTCCGCCGATCGGGAACTGTATCAGCAGTATCAGAAGATCTGTCGCAGCATGACGGCGCTCGCCAAACGCTCGGACGCCATTCTCCGCCGGGTGGCGCTGCTGAAGTTTGCATCGGTCGCCGATCAGCTCGATAGCCTGGCCGAGGGGCGGATCGTGTTCGCCGTCACCGAAGGCTGGCGAACGGTTTACGAACAATTGCTCAACGATCCCGACATTCGGCAGTACCGATCCGTCGCCTGGGTCCGGACGCCCGCTTACTGGCAGGACGAACCGGGCCAGCACAGCATGCAGGTGAATTACGAGGCCGTGCAGCGGGGCGTTCTAATCGAGCGAATCATTCTGCTGCGCGACGAACTCTGGCCCCACGGGCAGGTCCTCCCATCACCGCAGATCCTGTCTTGGATCGAGGAACAGCACAATCGCGGACTCTGGATCGCCCTGGTCCGCGAATCAGCCATCAGCCGGGAACCCGAACTGCTAATCGACTTGGGGATCTACGGGGACCGGGCCGTAGGGACTCAAGAACTCGACGAGAGTTCGCGGACCCTGCGGTTTACGCTCGAACTGGGACCGCAGGCGCTGGAACTCGCGGACGACCGCTGGAAACGGCTGATGCTCTATGCGCGGTCGTTCGGAAGTTTGCTGGAACAGTCGCCGACGCAGGGGTAGAATCCGGGCTCTTCAGGGAGACGAGCCGTGCAACCCACCCAGTTGTATCTGGATACCGCCCGCCTGGGGCAGATGTCCCAGCGGGCTCAGCAGATGCTGCTCGACTTCACTCGCTTTGCGGGCGAAGAAGGGGGATCGCCGTTTTTCGAGCGACTTCTGCAAGACGGCAGCGAATCCTGGCCGGAATCCGTCCGGTCGCGGTTCCCAAGTCTGACGCATTGGCGCGGCGTTGGTCCGCTCAAGCAGGATCTGCGGACGCTGGCCGGCAGCCATCCCGAGTTGCCGCTGCTGATGGTGAACCGCTCGACGCAGTTGATGAAGTTCGCGGCCCGGCTGCTGTTTCAACGCTGCCGGAATGTGCTGGTCACTGATCTCTGCTGGCCCCGTTATCGCGAGATTCTGGACAAAGAATCGCAGCGAACCGGTCGGCCGATCACTCCGGTCAATGTCAGGGGTCGGCTGTCGGAAGAGAGTCTCACCGAAGAGGAGGTCATTGAGGCGATTCGCGAGCAATTTCAGCGGAGCAAGGCCGATGGGCTCTTCCTGACCGCCGTCAGCCACCTGGGGCAGCGGTTGCCGCTGGAGCGGCTGGTCCGTTCGCTGGAGACGGTGCGGGAAATCCGCGTCGTCGTGGTCGATGGGGCTCAGGACTTCTGCCACGCTTCCGCCGATCTTCGCCAGGAATATTGCGACCTCTATCTAGCCGGCTGCCACAAATGGCTGCAGGGGTTCCACCCGATGGGGCTCGGGTATTACGGCCGAGGCCGGTCCCGAGGCATCGTGCAATCGTTGCTCCAGCAACTGCTGGCCACGGGAGAACTCGACGATCCGCTGCTGCGATTTACCACGCAACTGGAGACCGGGTTGCTCGACGACGATACCGAAACCGTCAACCTGATTTCGCTCTTCACTTGCCAGGGGGCGGCAGTGGATGCTCTGGAGCAACCGACTTCGCTGCAGACCGCGTTCTTGGCCCGGCGGCACAACCTGCTCCAGGCCGCGGACCTGGGGCAGGCGTGCGGCTGGCGTTCCCTGTTGCCAGCGGACCCGTTCCGCACCGGCATCCTGCTGTTGCAGCCGGAGCGGGCGATTCGGCGGAATCAATCTCCGCAAGAACTGCGACGGAACTTCGCCGAGCATGGAGTGGCACTGACGGCGTACGACGCAGGCGTCATTCGCCTGTCGATGCCGGCTCGGGAATGGCAGCCCGCGGAATTGAGCCAGCTCCGCGCAGCGCTCCGGGCCACGCCGTAGCGCCGGCCCGCGCCCGACAGCCTGGGAGGCATGCGAAGCGGCGGAGAACACCGCTCGCTTATTCGCTTTGAGAACCTTTAGCCAGGAATCGAGATAGCTGGCGTGGTCTTCGCGAACTTCGGGTGCGAGCTGCAGGTCGGCACAGAGGAAGGCCGAACCGAGTAGCGTGAAATGGCCAGGTACGCAGACACGACATCGGTCCCGGTCGATCGGAGCAAGGCGGAAATCGAAGCCGTGCTGAAGCGGTATGGCACGTCGGAATTCCGGTACGGCTCGAAGCCGGGCCTGGCGGTGGTCCAGTTCGTCTGCCGGGACCGGATGGTCCGGTTCACGCTGCCGCTCCCGAACGAGGCCGACAAGGAATTCCACCAGACGGAACGCCGGAAGTTGCGGCGATCGGCGGACGCGGCCCTCAAAGCCTGGGAACTGGCCTGCCGTCAACGCTGGCGGGCGCTGCTGCTGGCGATCAAGGCGAAGCTGGAAGTGGTCGCCGCAGGGATCGCGCAGTTCGAGGACGAGTTCCTGGCGTACGTCGTGGATCCGACGACGAACGGCACGGTCGGCGACCTGCTGCGGCCGCAGTTGGAGCAGCGGTACCTGGGGCAGACGACGACGCTGTTGGGGCTGCCGGGGGGACTATCCGACCATAAGCGACTTGGACCGGGAGAGTGACCGGTGGATCTCCGAAGCGATTCCTGTATCATGTCAGACCGCGTTTCAAAATGCGCTCGATTCAACACGGACGTTGGCGAGATACAAATGAAATCTACGGCTGAGTTCTCGGAGTGTCGCAAGTATCGCTACGTTCTTCGTAGAACTTGGAACGCGAAATTGCCGCTTGTAATGTTCATCGGGCTGAACCCATCTACAGCCGACGAGTTCAGAGACGATCCGACGGTCCGCCGGTGCATTGGCTTTGCCAAGTCTTGGGGTTACGGCGGTCTTGTTCTCACAAATCTCTTCGGATTCCGTTCGACCCAGCCGTCAAACCTTCGCGAAGCCTCTGATCCAATTGGCCCGGACAATGATCGGTGGATTGATCACTGGCGCATTCGGGTTCAATGCATCGTCGCTGCTTGGGGCGTTCATGGCGATTTCTGCAATCGTCATCAGCTGATGCTCTCACGGATCGACTCGGCATTTTGTCTTGGACTGACCAGCAGAGGTTTCCCTCGGCACCCGCTCTATCTCGCCAGCACGACGCCGCTGATTCAGTTGCGGCAGTGCGACCGAAAACGAGTTGCCTGAATTCGCTTGACTTGAACCCTCATACAGGCGTAAGATTTTCTTACCGCTGTGCGGTTGCGTACGAATCTGCGAATGTTTGTCGCTACGGGATTCGAGGCAAGCGACACCGCGTTCGCGGCTAGTCCGCGCCTGGGGACAAATATCATGAACTACGAAACGGCGTCGCCTGCGGCCGTTGGGCAACGACTGCGCTGGGCAAGAGAACAGGCCGGCCTTTCTCAGGGCCAAGTTGCCAAAATCCTCAGCCTTCACCGTCCTACGATTTCACAGATTGAAGCTGGGCAACGTTGCGTTCGACCAGATGAGATCGCGCAGTTTGCACATATTTACGCAGTAAGGGATGCTTGGATTCTGTCAGGAGATGCGGTACTTAATGACACACATGACTCGGCAATCAGCATTGCGGCAAGAGAGCTGTCAAAACTCAAGCCCGATGACTTCGAGACGGTCATGCAACTAGTCCGAGTTCTGCAGGTCGAGCAAGGAGTGTAGCGTGACTGACCGCGCAGCACTGGGGCGGGAGGCGCTTCGCTGTGCTCTTCATCTCAGGCGTGCAAGAGCGATCCCCCGGGAGGCTGCAGTCAATGTCTACGACATTGCACAGGCGTCGGGGGCCACGGTTCGATTTGCCGATTTGAAGTCGACCGAGGGGCTTTTCGTGAAGCAGCCGGGGCCGATCATCATTTTGCCATCGCTTCGACATCGGCCACGTGGCCGAGTTACTTATTCGTGCGCACACGAACTCGGGCACTTCCAATTGGGGCATGGAACCCGAGTGGACGAGTACGTTGGCGACGCGGGGGCAGAAAATCGCGAAAACGAGGAGTTTGCAGCTGATACTTTCGCGGCGACACTTCTAATGCCTCGAACTGCGATTCTCCGCAGGTTTGAAGCGCGCGGCTGGAACGTTGAGTCCGCGAGCCCACTTCAAGTCTTCACGATTGCCGGAGAGCTAGACGTCGGCTACTCGACATTGCTCGGCCACATGCAATTCCAATTGGACATGGTAACTGAGAGATGGCGCGGCGAACGAAGCAGGGTAACTCCAAAGGAATTGCGGGCAGAGATCGTCGGTTCCCAACCGCCGAATCGAGTTGTCGTCATCGACGAATTCTGGGACGACGTTCCGATCGATTTTGAGGTCGGTGACGTCTTGGCAATTCGTCGGGAGCTGCCAATCGGCGACTGTGCGGTGCTCGCTGACTTCGCGGAGAACCATACCTGGCGACTGCTCCAGGCAGCCAAGAGCGGGCGTTCGCAGTTGACGGTCAGTGGCAGGCAGGTCTCGATCCGCGTTGCGCGAAGTGGATTCTGCGGTGACCTGCGGTATCGCTTCCTTGAAGAAGACAATGACGAATGAGCCTCTCACCTCCGGCTGTTATCGAATCGGACAATCTCTCCCTGGCGTGGGCTGAGGCTCTGGTTCACCTTGAACGACTTCCTCGGAAGATGACCACGCCGCTTTTCATTTCCGTCGGGAACTTCAGCGGCCCGCTACCGCCCGAAGTTTCAGAAATTCGTGCGGCGGTCGATGCAGTGCTAAAGAGTCGAACAAAGTATTCCGTCGACGTTTCGGCAATGACAATTTTCCCACAAACGTTCTGGTCAACACGGAAGCACCTTGGACATCAGAAGTTCTCAGACTTCTGCGTGGAACGTCTCCTGCCGCGGCTTCAAGCACGCAACCCGGCCAACAGATTTGGCACCTATTTCGGGCGAATGATGAGGTATTCGGGCAGCCGACGAGGCATTGCGGCCGAGATCAATCAGCTGTCGTTTGTCATCAAGGAGCTGCAAGCCAAGACGTGGCGTCGCCAGTCTGCGCTGCAGATTTCATGTTTTGATCCAGCGAAAGATCATACCGGACAGACGCGGCGCGGCTTCCCGTGCCTTCAGCAAGTCGGCATCTCTCACGACTACCAATCCGAAATTGCGGTCAATGCCTTCTATCCAACGCAGGACATCCTCGATCGCGGATACGGCAATTACCTGGGGCTGTGTCATCTGGGAGCGTTCATCGCCGAGTGCACAGGACTGAACTTTGCTCGGCTGAACTGCTATGTGGGGTCGCCGCTGATCGACGCCCCAAAACGGTCGATCAGCCCCTTGGTCAAGCAGCTAGAGGCAATCATTTCCCCGACCTGATCGAGCCACCGACGAGGACGACTATGGATCACGGGCTAACTCTTGCCGCCTACCAGGAGCTGGCGGCGAGAACAGATCGAGTCAATGAGAAGGGGCCGTCAGCCATTATGACGGCACTACTTGGATTGGCGGGAGAAACGGGCTCGCTGCTAACTGAGTACAAAAAATGGTTCCGCGAAGGTGAGCGTTACCGAGTATTTACTGATCAGGTTGCAGAGGAACTCGGTGACATTCTCTGGTACGTCGCGAACATTGCCCATAGGAGCAATCTAAACTTGGAGGAGATTGCACAAGAGAATCTTGCGAAACTTGCGGACCGGTGGCCGGTCGAAAGTCCAACCGCGACGCTCTTTGCAGATGCTAGATATGACGACTCCTTCCCCGTTGAAGAACAGCTGCCGAAGGCGTTTCGGGTTCTCTTTGAACCGTTCGCCGAGCAAGGAAGAGTCCGACTTCGAGTTTCGATGGATGGAAACACGTTCGGCGATCCGTTGACCGACAATTCACACGCGGAAGATGGCTACAGGTTTCATGACGTATTTCATTTCTCACTCGCGAGCTTACTCGGATGGTCGCCTATCACTCGAAAGCTATTGCAGCGAAAGCGCAAG
This sequence comes from uncultured Planctomycetaceae bacterium, assembly GCA_942493135.1. Taxonomy (GTDB): domain Bacteria; phylum Planctomycetota; class Planctomycetia; order Planctomycetales; family Planctomycetaceae; genus Planctellipticum. The sequence continues at coordinate 512,517 of OW818684.1, forward strand.
TCTTCACCGGTGGTCGATGAAGTCGAAGATGGAGCGCGAGCTGCGATAACTGAAGAGGCGATATCGGCATTGGTCTTTGGCTTCGCACGGGAATACAGCATGTTTGACCGTGCTGATGCCGTCTCCTACGAACTGCTCCGAACTGTTCGATTGATGGTGCGTCCATTCGAGGTTCGAAACGCGAGTCTGGGCGACTGGGAGAATGTCATTCTCCAGAGCTTCAGCGTTTGGCGGCGAATGATTGAGAGCGGCGGCGGAGTTTTGGTTGCCGATGCTGACAAGAATCTCGTCGAGTTTCTGGCTATGTGACGGACGGCTGCTTTATCGGCCGTCTAGTCGACTTTCCACGGGCATTCTACGTTTTTAGCGATCGCCAGTCGCTGAGAACTCCGTTCGCAATTTCTCAAACGGCGGCCGTTGCCCGACGGTGATGGCCAGTTACAGTTGCGGCGAGCGTGGAACGTCTCGCCGGCGGGTCTCAGGTTCTCCCAGTTTCTGTTGGACCTGATCGCCGATCACGCGTATGGTCATGCCGAGCGTTCTCGGTCAGCACGTCAGGGGTTGGCTCATGGCATCCGCTTCCAAAGTCGTCGACGACTACATCGCCCGATTCCGGCCGAAGTGCCAGGCCGAACTGGATTGGTTCGGCGGTCAGTCGACGCTGCGGGACGCCGTCAGGGTGGCCGCATTGGCTACGGATGAAGGTGGGAAACGCTGTTCGCATCAGCGGAGAATCCGTCGAGACGTCCTGCTGCAAGCTCATGCGGCATTGCTGGACGGACTTGGTGAGATTCGAAGCTCGAAGTCTTTCGAGAAGCTCCTCTCCACCATCGAGTTTCGACTATCGCTGATCACGGGAATCGGCCCGTTGATGATCTACGACACGTCATTGCGCATTGGGCGAAAACTCGGTTTGAAGCCGACCGCGGTCTTCCTGCATGCCGGGACACGCTTGGGAGCCCAGGCACTGCGGCTTAATACCCGACGCCGATCAATCCCGACGGATGAGTTTCCGCCTGCCTTCCAGCGCCTTGAAACGCACGAGATCGAAGACGTGCTGTGCATCTACCGAGACGCGTTCATGGGCGGTCCGGTTTCCGAATGCGGGCGACCCAGCGGAAGGTCTCGTCGTGGGCAACGGTGCTGAAGGCATCGGGCTGGCGGACGGCGGCGCTGCGACTCCGCCCAATGATGATGATCATTTACCGTTCGCATCCAGTTGCTGTGCAGCGCACGGCGGCCACCTCGAACAACACCCGCCGCCTCGCGAACCGCCATTGACGCGTCGGAGCCATTGGGATACGCAATGCACTCAACGTGGCCTTATGCGTCTCCGGGCGTGGCATCATGCGGCAGATTCTCATCACAGTCCTGCTCTGTCTGGCTGGTTGTGCTTCGGACCAGGAGCGGAAGGAGTACGAGCGCCAAAAAAAGGACTGGTACCAAGATAACGACGCGAGTCATGAGGCGTGGCTCCGCGCTACGGACGGCCAATGGAGCGGTGGGGGTACTCCCATGCCAGAACCAAAGAAACCCGGGCCCATCCGACTTAACGGTGAGTAGTGATCCACTCCCCGGATGCTACTGCTGGACCGTCTGAGGGCCAGCAGGGCTCGTTTGAACTTCGCGATCGATTCGCGAGTTTCGTGGCGTGTGGATCGTCGGAGACTCCTCGCCGTGTGCTGTGATTGCGCTGCCGCGAGCTGGCTCATGCTGACAGCCGCCGAACGGTAATCAGCAGTTACCTTTGCGGCGGTCGCGGAACAACCGAATCGAAGGAACCTTGCGTATGGCCTGAACCATGACATTCCGGCTGGCTGACGCAAGAAGGGGTGGTGAACGACGTCCAGTATGTGTAGGATCGTGATGGTGACGAACTGGAAGCCACCAGGCCGATCGACGATTGAGGTGCCGGTTTCGTGAATGAAGTTCAATCCGCTGCTGCTGCTGCTCCTTCCCGTCAACCAATGATCGTGAGGCTGCAATCATGAAGTCAAGTGCTGTATGTTTCCGATGCCGACTTCTGTGGGCAGTGCTGGCCGCGGGATTCGCTGCAACGGCCGAATTCACTCCGGTCTTCGGTCAACTGGCGGGCAGCCCGGGACAGAATGTCCTGATGGAAATCACGCTGCGAGGCCCCGTCAGAGGCGTGGCATTCAGTCCGGACGGCAAGCGAATTGCGTCGGGCGGCAACGATAGAATGGTACATATCTGGAATACGGAAAGCGGTCAGGAGTTGTTGACGCTCAAGGGGCACACTCAGCAGGTTCAATGTGTAGCGTTCAGCCCGGATGGGGAGTGGCTGGCATCGGGCAGCGTAGATGGGGCCGTGAAACTGTGGGACTCCGTCACCGGGTGGGAACTGCGGTCGCTGGCCGGGCATTCCGGCCATATTCAGCGCATCGCAGTCAGTCCCGATGGGAAACACCTCGCGGTGGCTGTACTTGAATCGCGGGCGGCGATCGTCTGGAACGTCCAGACCGGTCAGATCATATTGTCTCTGGGTGATCACCCGACCTGGGTCGACAGCGTCGCATTCAGTCCGGATGGCAAGTGGCTGGCTACGGGCTGCGACGACGGAACGGTGACGCTGTGGGACGCCTCAACCGGGCGACGTTTGCGGGCGTGGCGAGGGCATCAGGCACGCGTCCAGGGCCTATCGTTCAGCCCGGCCGGCAATCACCTGGCATCTGGCAGCAGGGACCAGTCTATCAAGGTCTGGGACGTCGAGTCCGGGGAAGAGATCTTCGATCTGAGAGGCGAGCATGGAATGGTGTTTTGCATCGCATTCAGCCCAGATGGGAGACAACTGGTTTCGTGCAGTTCCGATCCGATCGTCCGGGTGTGGGATGCAGCGACTGGTCATGCGATCCTCTCGTTGCATGGACACACCAGCTTTGTCTATACCGCTGCGTACCGCCCGGATGGGAAACAGCTCGCGTCGTGCAGCTACGACGGGACTGTCAAAGTGTGGAGCTTGACCGGGGGATCAGTTCGTTAGCGTGGCGCCAGCCTCCAACTCATTCAACGATGCTCAGCTGGCCGTATGCCGTGAATTCCGCCGGAGGCGCGGACGGCGGGCCGCGGAATGTCCGGCACGTTTGACCTGCAGTCGGTGCTGATCGCCCTGGCGATCGCTGCTCTGCGGGCCGGCATCGCCAGCTCGAACCTGGTTGCCGTCGGCGTTCTACTATTCCCCTCGATTTCCGTCAGGAAATGTCGCCGTTCGTCTGCCTCCGGCAGTCCGGACAGAGTCCCAGGAAATTCGCCTGCAACAGGTCGGCGGCGGGTCGAATCTGGCTCCAGCCGGCGTCGATCGTCTCCGCCTCGGAGACGATCTCGCCCCCCGCGTCGCACTCACTGCAAATCAGCGTAAAGGCGGTAGCGGGAATACCCATCGGGCCCGATGGGCTGAGGGCCGCCGCGATGGCGGACGTCATCGCCTCCGGCGTCAGCGATGCCGGGGAAAATCCGCCGCGGGCTAGCCAGCGTTGCAGGGCGAGGGCGAGGTCTCGGGCGGTTTCGGCATCGCCGCACTCCAGGGCGTCGAGCAGGTCGCGATAAGTCTGGTGAGGGTCCATGACAGTTTTCCACAGAGGGAGAATAGGAATCTGAAAAACCGCCCGCCGGGGGATTCCCGACGAGCGGGGGCAAGGATTGCCGCTCAGGCGGCAGACTGCGGTTGCAGGCCGTGCAGGAAGTCGACCGCCTGAGACGCATGCGAAGCGGCGGAGAACACCGCCCGCTTATCTCCTTTGAGGACCTTCAGCCAGGAATCGAGATAGCTGGCGTGGTCTTCGCGAATCTCGGGCGTGAGCTGCAGGTCGGCACAGAGGAACGCTGATCCCAGTTCCGCCACGAGTTCCTCGATGGCGTATCCCTCGTCGCCCCAGCGTTTGCGCCCGAAGTCCCGATTCAGGCGGGAGGGATGCCGCGTCCAGTGGGTTAGCTCGTGGGCAAACGTTGCCGCGTGGGATTCCGTGTCGCGGAAGGTCTCGAACCGGGGCAGGCGGATATAGTCCTCGGTGACGGCGTAGAATGCCCGGTTCCCGCCGACACGAATCTCCGCTCCCGTGTTCGCAAAGAAGTGGTCCGCCCGTTCGATGGGCTCCAGCGTCTCCGTCGGCGGAGTCGACATCTGGGAGAAGTGCGGGGGCAGCCCTTCGCACTGATCGGCACAGAAGACCGTGTATTCCTTGAGGAAAGGAATCTCGGCTTCGACTTCCTCGCCGGCGGCGTCCGTTTCCTTCTTCTTGAAGGTGGCGGCGTAGACGACCGGCGAGCCATGTTCTCCCTTCTTGACGTGTCCGCCGAGTTCCTTTGCCTGCTGAAACGTCAGCCAGAACGGAGAGACAAACCCCTGCGTCTCGGCCGAGGCCCAGAGCATCAGGATGTTGATCCCCTTATAGGGCGTCCCACAATGCCGCAGAGGTCGCGTGATGCGTCCGGCGGCATGTGCGGCGTTCCAGGGCTTGAGCCACGGGCGAACGCCCCGCTCAAGCTCCTGGATGATGTGGTTAGTGACGCGGGTGTAGACGTCGACGCGGGCGGTGGCAGGGGCAGACATGGCAAACTCCTCCGTTTTCAGACTGTTGGTTCCCGTGAGCAGAAGGCGCTCATGCCTTCTGGCGAACGGGACGGAGTCCGAAAGGTGGGGGGAGGTGCGGTCAAGGACGACCGGCGCGGAGGGCACCCCTCTGCACAAGCAGAGCGCGGAAGAGGGGGAGGCAGCCGCTGAGGTCGCCCGGCCCGATCCTTGACCGCACCAAGGGGGATTCTCCCCCCTTTCGTCGACGAACTCAGTCGCGCCGGAGGCAATGACGCTTCGTTAAACTCCTGAGACGGGCAGCCCACTCAGTAGTGGCGAATCTGAAGACGGAATCCGACTTGGAAACCTGGAATTCGCCGTTCACTCGGCCTCGGCAGGCGTGTAACTCGGAAACGGATGCAGTCGCCAATTGGTGTCCAGAACATTGAACACAAGGGTTGTCCGCGCGACCAACCCAACCTCCGCACCGAGTTTCGCTAGAGTCGGGCTGACGTTGCGGGAAATCCCCTCCTCTGAATCGCCGCGTCACGACTTCGCACGTCTCGCGAAATGACTCACCGTGACACCAGTCCCGCACAAGAACGCGTATGTCTGTTTGTTCACTCCACCTTGTGTTGCGTTGTACGCCATGCTACTATTTCGCACTCCCAGCCACAGTCGCGTTTGCCGAACGCCGCTCAGAGAGGTCTGCGCCGTTGGCGATTAGAAAGCATTCACGAATGCAGGGCCAGCGGCCACTAACCGCCTTTCCCCATCAGGACTTGCAGCAGGAAGTCGTCGTTCCAGGCACAGCCGCGGCGTTTGCCGATCACGCTATTCCTGCTCGGATGCTGCTTCAGCAGCGACAGCACAAAGCGGTTCGACCAGGCGAAGTTCTCGCGGATGCGGCGATTACGAATTCGCGACTCGTCTTCACGGAACGTCATGTCGTGTGCCCAGCGACAACTGTTTTCAATGCCCCAGTGGCCGCGCACTGCGCGGGCGAATCGCTTCACGCCGACCGGCAGGCTGCTCAGGTAGTAACGCTTCTCGATCGTCTCGTTGCCGTCGCGCGTGCAGGCTGTGATTGCCACGCCGATCGACTGGATTCCCTGCGACTGACCACGACCAGGCAGGTCGCGGGGGACCGGCAAGTGCGTGTAGCAGCGCGTCTCCTCGCGGCCGTGCCCCGTTTCCGTGGTCGTATGCCGCCGCGCATCGACTCCTTCACAATCGCTCTCTACGAGCCCGTCGATGGATTCAACGACGGCGTTGTGCAGTGTCTCCTGGTTCCCCGTGAGCGCGAGGAAATAGTCCGCTCCCTGCTCGACGATTTGCCCGGCGATCGCCCTCTGCGTCCCCATCGCATCAATGGTGATGATCGCGCCGCGAATGTCCACCAGCCGCAGCAGCTCGGGAATCGCCGTGATTTCATTGGATTTGTCGCCGCGCGCGACCTCTCCCAGCGACAGTCCGAACTCCTTGGCCCGCACACTCACCGAGTGGAGAGCCCCCAGGCTCTTTCGCCGGTCGTGGCTGCGCCGCAGCGTTTTCCCGTCCACGGTAAAGACCGGCTGATCGATCCCGGCGGCTGCCGCAGCCCGGTCGCGGAGCGCCGCGAGCCTGGCCGCGAAGCAGGCCTGAAAGGCGGCGGGATTGATCAGCGACAGCACCCGCCGGAAGACGTCTTTGCGGGGGACGCCATTGGGCAGGTCGAGGACGCGGGACAGGAAGTCCCGCTTGTCGTGCGCCCACTCGGCGATGGCCGCCGGCCCGCTGGACCCCGCGAGCACGGCCATCAGCCCAATCACGACCACGCTGACGAGCGGGTGCTTCTGATTGACATCGCTGCGCGGATCTTCGAGATGGTCACAATATCCCACAACTTCGTCGAGCGCGATGCGAACCGTGGCCATGAACAACCTCCGTGCGATCCAGGGGCGGGAACACGACGGAGTAACCTCCCTGCGCAACACTCCTGCGCAACTTCCTCTCAGATCGCCAGGGTGCCCCAGTGTGCGCGATGGTCGTGATTACGAATGCATATTTTCGCACATCGCGAACGGTGCCGCTGACGACACGCAAGCATATCGTGCAATGCACCTACCGTCGTCGATACAGAGTGGTTCCGTGACAGATACCAACGCTCCACCCCACCCAAGACACACAGTTGTCAGTCTCGTGAAGGCAAAGCATGGCACTTCGGAGTGATCTCAACATTCCCGTTCGGGTTGCTGTCGTGCAGCTCAACGGGCATCAAGCAGCGACAATCGGTGGGCGGGACTTCGCCGGAGAACCAATCGTTGATGACCTTCCGCTGCCCATCGATCACTTAATCAGAACTGGACTTCTCGATCTCGATCATGCGAGAGCAGAGATCAGAAGCCACTACCACAACTGGCACCGCGATCGCCTCCGTTCGGTACTCACCTACCTTGAACAGCTGTCGGATGAACCGATACAGCTGGACCCGATACATCACTCGCCGTCGTCGTCATCGGACCGGCACTCTGGCCAGCATAATGCCGCCTCCCCTAGACCGTTTCTCCTAGTCGTGTTCCCAGAGTACTCTATTCCGTTTGAACTACTCTCCGACATTAGAGACTGGGCCGACCGTTACTACTCACCCGAGCCCGTTACCTCGTCGCACCATAGCCACTGTTTTGCTGAAGACGAGCCCGCAACTTGTCCCTCGGTGGCTGACAGTCGACCTATTCTCGTTCTATTTGCCGGAACGCATTCGTTACCCGAACGAACAGAAGCCGTAGTCGATACATATAGACAACTTGGGTTCGATGAAGTCGACGACAGCGGCGACTCTTCGCTCGAGTATGCATACCGCTCTCCGTTGCCATCACGAAGCGTACTTCCGATGTTCTATTACGATTGGACGCGACGAAAGGTTCGCGCTCGAATGAAGCTGAAACGCGTCCTATCGCCCTTCGAACTGACTCACTCCGGAAGCCAGGCCTATGATGTGCACGAGTTGTTTGGGCCGCGCGATGTTTTACGTGTCCCCGTACAGCTTAACTGGTCGCCTCACGACGTTACCTCTCCATCCGTCGCCGGACAAGCTCGTCCTCGTTCAACGCCAAGTCTGCCGGCGAGCGACGGACATCGACTACAAATGACATTTCTGCCACTCATCTGTTCCGAGGCCCTGCAAACAATCCACAGCACGGAAGTTGATTGCGACATCGCTGTAATTCCTTCGTATAACCATCGTCCAGACGATTTCGATCACGTGATTGAGCACGTATCTAAGCTGCAGCGCCTTGTCGTGTTCTGCAATGATGGTCGATACGGCGGTTCACGCTTCGCAATGCCGCCTTCGCTTCGTGGAGAGGGGTGGTGGTTGGGACATCCAAATCACGGAAAGCTTCCTCGTGGGGACGCGATCATCGTCGCTGACGTCGCGCCGATGGATCTGGCAGACCGAACTCTCGTAAACAATCCGAGTGAGCACTGTCAACTCCAGCGGCTGGCAGCCATAGTGCCTAAGTGTGTCGACGCACATAGTTTCATCGTGTCGCAATGCTTAAATGCACTCCGGGAGCGCGAGTCAAGCCGGGACAAGGACGGCGGAACAATTGATCTGTCGTTCCGGAAAATGGTCTTAACGGAGTGCCTTGAATACAGGACCCCAACTGAGCTGCAGCGAATAAAGATTGAACGGCTCCTTACACTTCGCGATATCGACAAGCGGCTTTGGGCTCTTTACGGAAGCGACGTCGTATTCGAGCACGGAGACGGTGGCGGTGATACCTTTCCTCTTGAGGAGCTAGAACGGAGGTTCTTAGCCTCGTTGATTAAGATAATAAGTGATATGCAATCCGAGATCCACCTTACAGCCGAGCAGCACAGAGCGATCGCCAAGGCTCTAGAAGTGTGCCGTAGTCGGCAGCGACTCGGGCGCGCTCCGAGCGAATACGTGATGGGCGGTCGCCTGCTCACGTCTGCGCAACAGAATCTCCGCAAGCAGTCGGACCGGTCTCGCGCCGATGCGCAACAATGCCTTGCAAATCATGTAGCAGAGCTGGTTGAGCGGTATCAGGCAGCATCGGCGTGGCTATACCTATATGCCCCAGGACGATACACTGCTACTGGATTGCCGCCAGTCAGCGTTTCTCGACCGCTGCAATGCGTTGTGGCACACAACGCATTGCAGCTGCCAGATTCCGTGCAGGCGCTGGATGTTGACGAGAATGCTCCAAGCAGTATGGCTGCCGCTTGCGTAGCGTGCAGCGACATCGTGCTCTATCCGCTCCTCGTGGAACGTTTTGGAACCGTGCAGTATTCCGCATTCGTTCGGGCGCGCCGAGCATCGCGATCTGCCGTCTGCATCCCGATTTCAGCGGGCCGATTTGTCCCGAGAGGAGTGAATGCAAAGGAGGGTCTCGTCGGGGTATTAGTGCTTGAGTCCGGCGAGCCATATGCGTTTTCGTACGCGGATGCCTGCGAACTTCTCGCGGACGCGCGACCTTTGCTACTGCCGCTCACCTATCTCCGCGCCTCCTGCGAAGGTCTGACCGACTCGCTAATTTGGTACCCTCCTACCATGTCGTGGTGTGTTTCGGGTCCGTTGAACGCTCTATGTCACGACGTGGCGTCGGCTCTTCCGGGAGCGCCTGGCCAGCCTAAACTCGGACTTACAGTATGGTGTGCCGACAGCGAGCCCGTGGCTGACTCGGTGCGTGGGATGTCTTATGCGCTGGGTGCCGTTCGCTTCGATGCAGACTACTTGAGTCAGCGGATGCTAGGTACTTGGTCTGTGTCAGCTGCTGCAGGTGGCGTCGAGTCCGTGGAGTCCAATTGTGTCGTTCCTGATAGCTTCGTTGGAGAGATGTTATGCTCCCCTCCGGGAACGACGTTCAGTGATGACTGGCGCAGGATTCGTCGATTCGTCCGACAGGAAAAGGCTGTGCGAGCCGAACTGGAGTGGGTATTTGCCACGAACTTTGCCGACGGCACTCACTTCTTCCCGGCGCGGCCGTTTCGTCCGATTGCTCATGCGAGTTCCAGGCATTGCAATGTAGATAACAAGGGTGTGGTGTGTTTGTATACGTACCACGGTACAACGGAGTCTTTGCGTCGGTTTTTGACGCCGCCTCGCCTTCGCAGTTTTGCAAGGCTCGTCGAACGGCTTCTGGCTCGAAACACCATCGCCATGGCCTCGCTAGCGAGCTGTGCGCTTGATGCGCAGCTGCGCACGCTAGCCCTGACAGGCCAGAATACGTTTAACATCATTCGCGACTTTGTGAGTGACACGTTGCACTCTGATGGATGTTCGATTTTCGTGCTGGATGGCAGCAAGGTGAATTGCGTAGCTTCGACTGGATTGAATCAGAACGGCCGTGAAGTCCTCCGTGAGACGGCTTCGTATGACATCGAGGCTGACGCAGCGCCATCAAGCCATCTGACGTGCGAGCTGCTGCGCCGGGCACTGCTGGCCGCGAAGGGAAAGGAAGCCGAGGAATTGGACAATGTTCGGAGTCGATACTCCGTATTTCGTGTCAACAGGCAAACTGCTGCGGTCAGGCGCTCCCCGCCTTCATCGGCTCGTCTGCTGGAAAGCATTACATTGACGGATGCGGAGCATCGTCGCGCCATGTATCTCGTAGTGTGGCGTGCGAGTGACTACGATCGTCGCTCTGAGGTTCCCTGGGGAATTGTCAGGGTTACGAGATCGGCCCGGAAACAGCCATTTAATCGACTGGACGCCATAATACTAGAGCAATTGAGCGGCAGTATCGCCGCTGCATTTGAACTCAGGGCTGGCGACAGATCGCGAGCTAAGCGAAAGAGGGGCCTGCAGGAATTGCAGGCATGCGTGTCGTCTTATGAGTCAGCTTTGGAAGAAGAGGTTCTCAGGGCATCTGCATCCGAGGGATCGGATCGGGCCGGGCAAGGAAGCGTCGCAGCAGCGCTGAAGAGGAGAGATCTGTTCCAAAACGCCATTGAGCGGTTGTTTACTGTTCCGAGTCAATTTCAGCAGTGGACTCGGCGGCGCATTGAGGCCATTCTCGAAGACCTATTTTTTTCATGCGACGACGTGTTACCGGTGCTAGCTACTTTCAGAACCGCCGTCCGTGAAGGCGTGGCTGGAGCAAACCTCCGTGTTCACGCAGTGCACGGGTATTCGCAGCTTGAGCTGACAGAATCTGCGGTAAAGGGACTGCGGGAGGTAGAAGGCGGAATCGGATGGGACTGTTGTCACAGGCGTAGCTGCATTCGGTTCGCGCGATCCGACACGGGCTTTACCACGACATTTCGGGATTGCCAACGTGCAACTGAGTCGGGGCTGTGCTTGTCCATGGTGCTGCCATTTGAGCGTGATCCGATGATCGGCGTGCTGTCTATAGAGGTGAACCGGGAGGACTCTGCGTTACAGGAGCGCCATCGGCGTCTCATTTGTGCGGCGGCGATCCAGATTGCGAATGCAGCGATCGATCAATCCTTGCCAATGTGCGTTGGCGAGTGGCAAAGGCGCTATGACGGTGGGGATATAGGCCGGGACTTTATCAAGAGTCTCAATGCTTATGTCGCCTCATTGCCCATTGACAGCTCCGAAATCAGAACAGAATTCGACAGATGGGGACTTGGGGTGACCATCAACGCCGTTGGGATCGAGGCGAGTAGAGATCGTGTGACGTCCGCTGCCATTAACACGGTGCAGTCGCATCTTGCGAGTGAACTCTTCGATCCGCTAGGTCTTCTGCCAAAATTCGTATCGCGTGATGCGCCACCGGATACCGCGCCTTCTAACCCTCACGACGCGCCGAATGCGTTCGGTCGTGTGTCTCCAACAGTGGAGTCGGAACTCGGGACTCTATCTAACCTGGGCGTGCGACTAGATCTGGATAGAGGGGCATTTCTGCTCCCCCTGTGGATTGCCGGCGCAAGATGCGGGACTCTGGTTGGAATTCGCGACGCCGGCATGCCGTTTGCTGCTGACTGCAGCAGCTCCGAGCAAGCTCAGCTGATTTTCAGGATAGTTCGGGAGTTTTCCTGGCAATGGACGCTGTTTTATCGGCAATGGGAAGTCGCCCTCGGATCGCTTGACTGTCATTGGGGGATACGCTTTGTCGACCGGAGCAGCGGACAGGAGGGCGATTCAGCGAGGCTTGAGTGGAGACTCGATGGATACTTCTGCGAAGAGTAGACATGTGGCTACTGTGCTTGGGGTGCCAGCGAATTCTCCCCGCGAGCCGTAGATTGGCCCTGCTGGAGTTGGAACACAACGGGATTCATTGAAGCTATCCGGAGATTTACTCCGATTGGAGCGTTGGGAGGCAAGAGTTACATGACTGGCTACTCGACAAGGCTAAATCCTACATTTCAAACCGGCTCGATCTCGGACTCGCAAAAACACTTGCGGCTAGCCGCAAAACCCCCTAACGTGTTTAGCAGAAAGGAGTTGGGTGCGGCATATATCGTTGGGCCCAGTCGGGACGTGGCAAGCTATTTTTTTCTGGACTCGGAGAGTGAAACGCAGCTTACGGCGGACGAATTTCGAACGGCCGTCGCGAGCTGTTCTCCTGCAGGGCGATCTCCAATTGTGCTCAATGGCACGCCGTGGGGATTCTGGGGGCTCGACGACAGCGGGCGAGTTTGCGTGTTTCGCAGGGAGGGCGCTCACAGAATTGGGCAAAAGACGTCGTTTGTTGATCCCGCACAGTATGGCAACTTCTCACTGCAGATAGCGGATCCGGTACGACTGCAAACGCAGTGTGAATTCGTCGAGTTGAGGTGGTACTTTGGGAGTCGTATCCCCCAATGGGTGAGACTTGCTCGCCAAGAATTGCATCAGCACGAAACGTCTGGATTGTGCGCGGAATCTTTTGTCGTATGTCGGAGTGATGCCGAGTTGGCGAGGGAGATTACGAACTGCGACCCAGATCGTTGGAGTGCAATGGTGCGCGGGCATCTTTGCTTCGTTCACAACAGGTTTACTGATCGATGGGTTGTGTTTCGCGACGACACCGTCGTCGAAAGGAACGTAGACTTGGCATCGATGATTACGTCTCAAGAGGACGAGCAGCAATTCACATACTTTCTTGAATCGATACGCAGGGAGACGAACACTAGGCAACCCTATAGATCGAGGTAATGTTGTCACCATCTCGTATCGATTGGAAATCGAAGTATAGCGATGCCATTTGGCAGTTCCTGCTAATCGATGAGCGAATACCGTGATAGCAACTTGCCGTGAGGTTGATTATACCGAGTTAGCGATCTTGGCTCGAAAAGTCTCAAACCGTTTTTCAGCGAACTCTTTTCGCGATCGTTCCGAGATTGTAGCACGGAAACTGGATGGATATCCGTTAGACCATATTGCTGTAACCTGCTTCTGTGGTCTGTCATAGAGCCGGGTTGTCTTGGGATTCGCGTGCCCTGTCACGTATTGGACGTCTTTCAGGGATATCCCCTGCGTCAGCAAATCAGTGGCTGTCGCTACCCGAAAGCTGTGAGGCGAAAGGTGAGTCGGGATGCCTGCGTCACGTAGGCGGCGGACCATTCGGCAGATATCGGCACCCGGCCTCCGGTGCATGACGGGCGAGCTGCCCGTTGTCTGAACCACCGCTGGCGCGTGGAACGGACGATCGTCTGGCTGCAGTCGTTCCGCCGACTCGTGACTCGCTACGAATACCGCGATGAGTTCTTCCTCGGCTTCGTGCCCTCGCCTGTATGTTCATTACGCTCAGACGGTTTTGAAACTGGTTCTAGCGAACCAGTCCCGGCTACAACCGAATGGGCTCCTCAAGCTGGGCCATCCGTTCCCGTGTCAGCCGATCCCGGAAGTTCTGCGGCCTATCGGCCGCCGTCAACCCCGACTCTTCAACCAGCGGAGCATCAGGATCGTCCGCGGGATGCGGAGGCGGCATCACCCGCTCATCCGCTGTGGCAGTGGACTTGCGGCGAATGCGCGCCGTGACCGGTTCTTCCGCCGCGACGACGTTCTGCCGGATGCGCTGCGGCCCCGGCTCCATGATCTGCCCGGCTTTCAGCGCCTTGATGCGAGCCGCGATGTCACTGACGGAGAGCTGGTCCGGCTGGGCGGGGTCGGGAGCGACGGCTGACAATCCCGTCTTGAGTTGGTCCCGGAGGGTGGTCAACTCCGCCAGATACCTGTCCCACTCGAAGGATTGGCCCAACCGTGATTGGTAGTCGCGAAGCTGGGTCTCGGTGAGCGCCAGCTCCTGCTGCCGCCGATCGCATTCCGCCGGGTAGTCAGCGGCCAGCCGTTCCAGAGCGTTCAGCACGGCTCGCGGTCCGCGGTGCTCGCGTGACAGGGCCGTCTGCCGCGTGGTCACGCCTTCGAGAGAGACTTCCGGCGGGAATTGCGGATTCAGCACGACGCCAAACCGGAGTCCCCGAAATTGGCCCAGGGGAACGCGGGTGACTTCGCGAACGGTCTGCGGCAGGCCATCGAGTTTGTGGCCCAGCACGGCTGCAAGGTCCTCGCGCGGGAACGTCCGGCCGCCGATGGCCACCGGCGCACCGGCATGGGCTTCGAGCGTTGTTCGATCCAGCGTCAGTTGCGCCAGGCGCTGCGATCGGCCCGCAATGATGCCCGGAAGATCCCGCACATTGCGGCGGGCGACGAACTGCTCATCGAGATGGTTACGTTTGAGCAGCGTGAGGCGTTGCAAATCGGCCTCGGCTTCGGCCAGGGTCAGGACCGCCGGATTGCCCGACGCAATCGCCTTCACCTCGGCGTAAGAGAGTTCCTGCCCGCCAATATCCTCGGCGCGGCGGAGCGCGTTATCGCCGGTCATCACCTGCGAAATGAAGCGGGCCTTGGTCTCCAGCGCCTGCCACATGTATGCGTCGAACGAGCCTGCGGTCACATAGCGGTAGATCGCCACTTCCGGGTTCTCGTTCCCCTGGCGCAGAATGCGACCGTCGCGTTGTTCGACCTCGGCCGGTTTCCAGGGGGCGTCCAGATGATGGACCGCCAACAAACGTTTCTGGACGTTTGTTCCGGTCCCCATCTTCTGCGTGCTGCCGATCAGCACGCGCACCGCGCCATTCCGCACTTTCTCGAACAGGGCCTGTTTCTTGGCGTCGGAGTCGGCTTCGCCCATTACGGCGATCTGCTCGCGAGGGACGCCGCGGGCGATCAGTTTCTCGACGATTTCCGTATAGGGCGAGTAGCCCCAGGGCGTGGGGTTGACCCCCATGTCACTGAAAATCAGTTGCGTGCCGCGCGTCGCGGCGCTCTGCTCCCAGAGAGCGGCGACCTGGTCCACCAGTCGGTTGATCTTCGATTCCGGAAAGTCCGGCGCGGAAGAGGTCAGCATCCGGGCGTCGGTCGCCAGTTTCCGTCCGTCGGTCGTAATATTGAGGGCATTGTCCTCACGGGGATCGACCTTCTGCGACCGCAGCCGCTCATAACGCTCGACCAGTTTCTGCTGGAGGGCGTGCTGCGGCGGCGACATCGGGCAACTGACGATGACCGGCTTGCCGGTCTCCAGGACGGGCCGCGGAAGGTTCAGCATCTCCGCCGTCTGCACGTCGGAAAACGCCCGGAACATCTGCTGGAGTTCCGGCAGGTTGGTGAATTTTGCGAAGCGGCTGCGGGGCCGCAGGCCGGCACCGTCGGGCGTGATCTCCATCGTGTCGACGACTTCACCGAAGGTGGCCGCCCAGGCATCGAAATGTTCCAGCCCGCGGCTTTTCAGGCCGGCCGGATCGAGGAACCGCTGCATTGTGTACATTTCGACCATCGTGTTCGAGATCGGCGTGCCGGTGGCAAATGTGACGCCGTGGCCGGGACGCCGCTCGCCCAGATAGCGGGCTTTCATGTAGACATCGAAGGCTCGTTCGCTGCCGCCGGTCTGAATGCCGGCGACCCGCTCCATTTTGGTGGGCGTCTCCAGATTCTTGAACGTATGGGCCTCGTCGATGAAGACATGATCGACCCCAAGTTCGTCGAACACCAGCCCGTCATCTTTCTTGTCGTCGGCGAGCAGGTTCTTGAGCCGTTCACAGCGGGCCGCCTTCTGCTTCTCGATGGTCTTGATGAGGTTACGGTTGGCTCCGCGGCGGCCGGCATGTTCGCGGAGCAATTGATCATACTCCGCAATTTGTTCCAGCAGGAATTGTTCCTGGTAGTCCCGCGACATGCCGATCCGCTCGAACGAGCTGTGCGTGACGACGATGCCGTCCCATGCGCCGCTGGCGATCTTGGCGGTCAGCAGTTTGCGGCGCTCGCGGGCGAGGTCGTCTTTGGAGGCGACCAGCAGTTTGGCGTTCGGATAAAGTTGCAGGAACTCGCGAGAGAACTGCTCCAGCAGGTGGTTGGGCACCACATACATCGGCTTCTGGATCAGCCCGGCCTGCTTCATCTTCATGCCGGTGGCGGCCATCGTGTACGTCTTGCCGGCTCCCACGACATGGGCCAGCAAGGTGTTGCCGGAACTCATCCCTCGCCAGACGGCATCGTTCTGATGCGGTCGCAGGGCGATCGCGGGATTCATGCCGGGGAAATCGAGATGCGATCCGTCGAACAGCCGGGGACGGAGGTTGTTGTAGATGTCGTTATAGAGGCGGACCAGCCGTTCGGTCCGTGTGGGATCGGTGAAGATCCAGGCGCGGAACCGCTCCTTGATGAGCTTCTGCTTTTCGCAGGCGGCGAGCGTCGCCTCGGCGTTGACGACCCGTTCTTCCCGGTCGCCGTGGTCGATTGTGTCGTAGATGACGGGGGATTTCATGTTGAGGGCCAGTTCCAAGAGGCCCGTCCCGTTGGCCCGCGGCGTGCCGAAATCGGCGGTCGCTGCCACGGACGACTTGGCGGCATAGCCGACATCGAGGCTCCACACGGCCTCTTTCTTCAGATGGGCCACCGAGATCGCCGACGGCTCAACCCGGAAGAGTTCGGTAGCAAAGGCCTGGATGTCATGCTCGGGAATCCACGGGGCTCCGAGATTGGCCTCGATATCGCCGGGCAGCACGTCTTCCGGCTGGACGCTCCGCAGCGCCTCGGCGTTGCGGGCGAATTCCGCTCCGGCCTGCTCGGCCGCGGCGAGCTTGGCCCGGACATTGCCGGAGAGATAGGCATCGGCCGTCTGCCACTGTCCCGTTTCGGGACAATGGAAAATCAGGTCGCCCAACTCGTCGATCACCTGCGACTCCGGCCGCCCGTAGAGGGAAGCAATGTAGGGCAGGTCCACGGCGCCGCGCTGGTTGAGCGAGACCAGCAACCCTTCCTCGGCGCTGGCGACATGGGTGACCGGCGGCGTCTTGCCGACGACATCCTTGAGCAGGATCGGGGCCTTCGCCGCGCGGCCGGTCAGCTCATCGTAGTCTTCGAGCGACATCACCAGCATGGCGTCCGGGTCTTCCCGGAACTTCACCAGATTGGGCATCCGACGGATGACGCTGCCCTCGGAGGTTTCGCCGAAGGTGGTCTTGTTGATCGGTCCATACGCAGATACGAACTGGTCGTAGGCCCGGTTCAGTTCCCGGCGGGCTTCCTGGCGGTGAGATTCCGGCCAGTCCTCGTTCTGGAATTGCAGGACGCGCCGTGCCCGGTCGCGCAGTCCGATCAGGGACGCCAGCCGTCGGCCGGTCAGCGTGCCGTGGGCTTTGAGCGTCGCGCCGCCATAGACGACCGGGACGCCCTGGCCCGACTGCACTTGATGGATCACCGTGTCGGAACCGACAAAGAAACTCCCTTCGCCGACATGCCGCTCCGGCGGCGGCGGCACGAAGGGGGCCGGGGCCGACGGCGCAACGTGCGGCGACTGCGAGGGCTGAAATTCCGGCAGGCGGGCGATGGCCGCGTGGAGTTGGTCGGGAAGGTTCCCCGTGCTGCGGAGACTGTAGCCTTCCCCGCCATACAGCGTGTCCTTGCGGCTCCAGTCTCCCAGCACCATCTCGGGATGATTGAGGAAGTAGCGATTCACCGGGACAGCGACGCCTTCGATGGCCAGCGGTGCAATCCCCAGCCAGTCAGGATCGACATGCCGGGCCGGTTCGCCTGCAGCGCGCTTCCTCAGAAACACGATATCGGTGACGACGGCCGTCCCCTCGCGCTCGAAGGCCGCGGAGGGGAGGCGGATCGCTCCCACGAAATCCGCCCGCTCCGCCAGGTATTCGCGAATCGCCGCGTTCTGCTTGTCGAGCGTGTAATGCGAGGTCACCAGCGCCGATACTCCATCAGGCTTCAGCAGATCGACCGCCTTTGCGAAGAAATAATCGTGCAGCGCGAATGTCTGGCCGTGATGATCGAGGGTGAGATTAGCGAAGGGGACATTGCCGACCACGGCATCGAGACCGTTTTCAGGGAGTTTTGTCTCGCGAAAGCTCTCGATGCGGATGTCATCGTCGGGGTGCAGCGTCCGCGCGATCCGCCCGGAGAGGGAATCGAGTTCTACGCCAATGTAGCGGACCCCGGACGGGCCGCCGTTCATGAAGTTCCCGGTGCCGCAGCCGGGTTCCAGGATCGTCGCGTTATTGGGAACGCCCAGCCGGACGATGGCGTCGTGGATCGCCGTAATGACAGCGGGGGACGTGTAGAAGGCGTTGAATGTCGTGCGTTTCGCGCTGGCATATTCCGCGGGAGTCAGCAGCGACTGCAATTCCTCGCCGCGGGCTTGCCAGCCGGCATCCTTGTAGAGGCCGGTCACCGGATTCGGGAAGAGGGAGAGGGCGACCGGCCCGAACCCGGCGAAACGCGAGAGGACTTGTCGCTCGTCGTCCGTGGCGGGCCGCGCTTCCGCTTCAAGGGCTTTCAGGGTATGGATGGCGGCCAGCAGGTCGCGGGCCTTGCCCAACTCGCCGCTGGCGATGGTCGCAAACGTGCCGGAACGGGGGCGAGCCATCGGCGGACTGGATGCTGGAATGGATGGAGCAGGCGGCGGAGCGGCGATGATTGAAGGCGCGGCGCGAGGCTCGAACAGGTTCCGCTGAATCCGACGCCGGCTTACACGCGCGCCGTGGGAGGACGGAGGTACGTCATCGCCTCGTCGAGACTCGGGATGTCGCGCTCGTCCGTGATCAGGCTCTGTGACAGGCAGACCGCCAGATTCTGGATCGCCAGTTCCAGGGCTTCGCTCGCGAGCTGGCGGGGATCGCTCTCCGGACGCAGGCGGGTGAGCGTCTCCCGCCAGGCTTCGTGGCTGGTCTTCAGCGTCCAGGCGCAGTCGTCCAGCGTCTGCAACAGCAGTCGGCGTTGACGCAGCTGTTCGTAGAGTTCCGGGCGGTCTTCCAGCAGTCTCAGGGCGATGGTTTTGTAGTTCATGAGGTGTTCCTTCCGTGTCAGTGGTGTCAGCCAGCGGGAAGTCCGGTGTGTCGCCGTCCTCCCCGAAAGAGAGTGTGGACTGTCCCCGCGCGGGCCGCCGCCTGGTCATCGCGGCCCGACGAGACATTCGCGCCCTGGTTGCCCGGCCGGTCGAGACACGCGCAGCCTCTGCGAGGAAACCGGCTTGCCGTGGTGATCGTTACCGGCTGCGACCGTGTCACCCGCCAGCACCTGATGCGTGACGCGATTCGTCAGGGAAATCAACGCGCCGAGGGCCACGGAATTGAGGACCATCGCCAGCCGTGCGCCGGGTTCAGGGTTCCACTGGCGCTGGCCGGTGTGCTGCAGGGTGTTGACGAATGTAGCGCTGGGACACGACATCGGGCGTGCTTAGCACAGAACCGAGTCTCGCGCAAGAGTTGAACGCAAGGCGCCGCGGATCTGCGTCGGTCCTGCCGGTCCTCAACGCCAATCTGACGTCTGCGACGTCGGCAATTGCGGCACATGGGTTCCGTACGCTACTATCATTGCGCTTTCTGCCGATTTCTGGCAGACTCGTTGCGAGTCAACAGTGAGAGGGACAGGCCCCCAATGCGCATTGTCCACGTGGAAGTCCAGAACTTTAGGAAGCTGAAGTCAGTCCGAATCGATCTGAACGAGGCGACGACGCTGCTCGTTGGTGCCAACAACAGCGGCAAGACCTCGGCAATGATAGCATTGCGGCACTTCCTGATCGACCCGGGGGCGATCACGACTAACGACTTCACGCTCTCGAACTGGTCTGCCATCAACGGCATTGGCTCTCGCTGGCTCGTGCCCGATGCGGATGGGAAAACGCCGTCAGCCTCGATCGAAGAATGGGAGCAAGTGCTGCCATCGCTCGATGTGTGGCTTAATGTCGGAGACGACGAGGTTCACTTTGTCCGCCACCTGATTCCGACACTGGACTGGGAAGGCGGCGATCTGGGAGTCCGCCTCCGTTTCGAGCCGAAGGACCCTGCAGCGGTCCAGTTGGAGTATTTCCTCGCAGTCGCAGCTGCGAACTCCGCAAAGGAGATGGCGACGAAAGTAGATGAGAAGAAGCGTGATTTCCCGCTCGGTCTCTGGCCCGGATGCTTGGTGGAGTTCCTCAGCAGGAGGCTGAGAGCGCACTTTGCAGTACGTGCCTACATTCTCGATCCCGCCAAGCAGGTCTTGCCTGTCAACGGCATGACAAGGCCGCAGGCTTTGCCTAAAGATACAATGGCGCTAAATGGAGATCCTTTCGACGGACTTATCCTGATCCACGAGATTGCCGCGCACCGTGAGCTGCAGGACGCTTGGGGCGGTGCCGCGGAGAGCGGCGAACAGCCGGTTAGGCGCGATCGACGCAAACTCTCAGACCAGCTGCGTTCTTACTATCAAACGCATCTTGATCCATCAGACGATCCGCAACCGGCCGATATCGAGGCCCTTCAGGCGATCGAGGATGCACAAAACGCCTTTGACGAGCGACTGAAGGTTGGATTCAAGTCGGCGATCGAAGAACTGGAAAAGCTGAATTATCCAGGAGTTGCTGATCCAAAGCTCACGATCTCGACTCGGGTGAGGCCGCTCGACGGTCTCAACCACCAGTCCGCCGTTAGGTACCAGGTCGCCTGTAAGCGGGATGCAAGTCTTGACGAGACCGTACTTCGGTTGCCGGAGGACTATAACGGGCTCGGGTTTCAGAACCTGATCTCAATAGTCTTCAGGCTGATGAGCTTCCGCGACGCGTGGCTGAAGGTCGGGAAGGCGAGTCGGCGAGACACAGCGGATGAATCTGAGCGAGTTTTGCATCCGCCGCTGCATCTAGTACTGATCGAAGAGCCCGAAGCACATCTGCACGTCCAGGTTCAGCAGGTATTTGTCAGGAAGGCATACGAAGTCCTCCGAAATCATCTTGATTTGAAGGACAACAAGGCGCTTCACTCGCAGATGATCGTCAGTACTCACTCAAGCCATTTAGCCCATGAGTGCGAGTTCGACTGTCTGCGGTATTTCAAGCGCATTCGGCCAGAACGGGCAGGCGAAGTGCCGACCGCGACGGTCATTAATCTGTCGGAAGTATTTGGCGCGGGAGACGAAACGGCGAGGTTTGTCGCGCGATACCTGAGGTCGACGCATTGCGAATTGTTCTTCGCCGACGCTGCGATCATTGTCGAGGGACAGGCAGAACGCATTCTTGTCCCGCATTTCATACGACACCATTACAATCGGCTTCACCACAGGTTCATCACCCTGCTTGAAGTTGGCGGCAGCCACGCGCATCGTTTCCGAACGCTGATTGAAAGACTTGGACTCTGCACGCTCTTAATCTGCGATCTCGACGCCACGAATCCGACGACGAAGAAGGCGGAGATACCCGAACGCAATGCCGGGCAAGTGACAGGCAACCCCACACTTCTTGGTTGGCACCCGAAGCTCGCATCGGTGGATGCGCTCCTGCAGCTCACGGATCCTGAATGCGAACTTAAGCTGCCAGATGGCCGGGGCAGTCTGCGCGTTGCATTCCAATCGCCGGTCCAGGTGAATATCAGCGAAACAGGCGCGCCCGTGGAATGCCTTGCGACGACGTTTGAGGACGCACTGGTATTTGAGAATCGTGAACTTGTCTCCCAACTGGAGGGCGTCGGGATGCTGAAGAAGATCGTTGGAGCTGTGAAAAGTGCGACCGACGCCAAATCACTCTCGCAGCGACTGTTCGACGTTCTTCGCGAGGGAAAGAAGGCAGAGCTCGCGCTCGACTTGCTATGGGAGGACAAACCCAAACCACTCGTGGAAAAGCTGAGGCCGCCGACTTACATCACACGCGGGCTCGACTGGCTGGATGAGATGCTGATGCCAGAGGAGGTCGTGGTCACTCCAATCGAACAAAAGGCGGTGGGATGACGACAGAGAGCCTCCGGGCCGAGCCAGACACCGACAAGCATATAGTGGGTGAAATCATGGGGTGCCTGCTCCGTGAGCCGCCCCAGAGCTTTTTTCTCTACGCTGGAGCCGGGTCAGGCAAGACGCGAACACTCGTCTCGGTTCTAGAGAAGATTCAGGAACAACGCGGCCGCACGCTCAAGCTGCTCGGCAAGCAGATTGCGGTCATCACGTATACGAATGCCGCACGCGACGAGATTCTCCACCGTCTTAAGCATGATTCGTTGTTTGATATCCGGACGATTCACAGTTTCGTCTGGACACTGATTGAGGGCTTCACTTCGGATATCCGTGTGTGGCTAAAGCAGAAACTTCGGGATGATCTTCACCAGTTGGAGGATGAGCAGCGAAAAGGGCGGCAGGGAACGAAAGCGGCAGCTGAGCGAACCCGCAGCATTGAATCGAAATCCGCACGGCTGGAAATGCTCGACGAGATTCGCGTCTTCACCTATAGCCCGCAGGGTGACAACCGCGAGCGTGATTCACTGAGTCACGCTGAAGTTATCTCGCTAGCTGCGGCGTTTCTGGAGTCGAAACCTTTGATGCGGCAGCTGCTTGTCAGCCGGTATCCACTGTTGTTAATCGACGAAAGCCAGGACACCAACAGAGTTCTAATCACTTCGCTGATGGCTGTTCAAGACTCGCTTGGCAGCCGATTCGCAATCGGGCTGATCGGTGACAGCATGCAGCGCATCTTCAGTGAAGGGCGTGCCGATTTGGCTGCTGCCATTCCGACGAGCTGGGCGACGCCGCGAATGCGGATGAATCATCGCTCGCCAGAGCGAATTGTCCGGCTCATTAACAGAATTCGGGCGGATGTTGATAGCGCATCGCAGAAGTGCCGCTTGGATGCAGGGCAAGGCACAGTCCGACTGTTTGCATGTGCGGCCCCAGTCGCCGATCCAGAGCAAGTCGAAGCCCGCGTGCGGGAGAGGATGGCAGAGGTGACCGGCGACGCCCTGTGGAGAGAACAAACGCAGGTCAAGACGCTATTGCTGGAACACCACATGGCTGCAAGGCGGATGGGGTTCAGCGGACTCTTTGATCCACTGTATCGCTCTGAATTGTACCGGACTGGCCTACTGAGTGGCGACCTGCCGCTCCTCACGCTGTTTACTGATTTAGTCCTGCCACTGGTCACCGCCGGTCTCGAACGGAATGAGTTCAAAGTGGCTCAGCTTTTACGACAACACTCTGAGCTTTTGAGCAGGAAACTATTGCATGAATCTGGTAACAACCAGCTTCGGTGCCTGGCTCGGGCGCGAGTCGCGGTCACGAATCTGCTGCGTCTTTGGGAGTCCGGCGGCGATCCGGTTCTAAGCGAGGTACTCGAATGCGTGCACGCAACGGGGCTCTTTCCGATCCCGCCGGCACTGGCTCCGTTTTCAACACCATTCGAGCCCGCAAAAGTTGAAGACTCGCAAAGTGATGAAGACGCAACCGGCGATGCCACAACGCATCTTGCGGCGGTTCGCGAGTTCCTCAAAGCGCCTTTCTCTCAAGTGCGTTCCTATTACGACTATGTCACCGAAAAAGCGACATTCGATACGCATCAGGGAGTTAAGGGCCGTCAGTTCGAGCGTGTCATGGTCGTGCTTAGCGACTCCGAAGCCAGGGGTTTTCTGTTCTCGTATGGCGCGCTGTTCGGAACGAGAGCGGAACCCTGTGCTTCGCGGCAGGCCAAGACTGAGGGCCGGGAATCGTCTGAGGATCGTACTCGTCGGTTATTCTATGTGACCTGCAGCCGTAGCAGGAGCAGTCTTGCTGTCGTTGCGTATTCGGAGAACGCAGAGTCCGTTCAGGAGCACGCAATCCAAAAGCTATGGTTCGACCCAACTGAGATTGAACTGATCAGCGTTTAGTCGCGAGATGACCCTCAACAGGAATGAGTGCCGGATTCCGAGAAGGCCACACCGTCCATTGGTCGGACGAAGATTTGGGCGACCGACAATTCGGAATCCTCAGATCGAGATGCGTTCGACGATGTTCCGCGTGACCGTTTTTTGCCGCCGGTCGTAGAGTCGCGTGGTCCTGGGATCCGCATGCCCTGCCAATTTCTGCACGTCTTCCAGCGGCACGCCTTGCTCCAAAAGATCCGTGATGACCGAAACCCGAAAGCCGTGCGGCGAGTATCCGGTCGGCAAACCCGCTGCGCGAAGCCGACGCTTGAGCATGCGATAGATATCAGTCGAGCGAATCGGCCGCTCCGTCAATTGGCCGCTGCGCCCGGCGACCGAGCGGAACAGCGGTTCGTCCTTGTGAGCCAATTTCCAATCAATGCTTTCCAAATAGGCCAGTAAGGCTTCCTGGAGCGTTGTGCGGACGGGAATTTCGCGAGATTTGCCCCCTTTCTCGGTGAAGCGTAGGGAGTATTGAAGGCCGTCCCATTTCAGGTCGCCAATGCGCAGTGCGGCGATGGCTCCATCCCGCGCCGCCGTATACAGGCAAGTGCAGAGAATTGCCCGATCGCGAAGGCCAGCCGGGCGCGTCGTGTCGATCGATGCGAGAACGGTTCTGGCGTGCTCGCGGGAGATGGCCGGCGTCTTTCCTTCCACGACCGAATAGCGTTCGCCGCGGACGCTTGCCGCGGGGTTCAGCATCAGCAAGTGGCGGTTCACCAGCAAGTCGAGAAACGCGCGAAGCGCTGCAAGGTGGACCTTCTTGGTGGGCACGCTCCCTGGAAGTTGATCGAGATACTTCCCGACAAGGCCAGGGCTGACGTTTTGCAGCGGAATGGCGCTGGCTTCGATCCAACGCAAGAACTTGCCGACCGCATGGGCGTAAGCCAAGCGGGTATGTTTGTTGCGGAGATTGGCGGAGAAGAATTCTTCGAAGCAGAACCGGCCAGCGTCACCGAAGACGACCATCGCCGCCGGGATGGCATGACTCGCCGGCAAGTTCGCGGGCGAGGGGGGAAGAATGGTGACGCTGTGATCGCCGGTCATGTGCGGTCGATTGGACGGTTGACCGCCGACGTCCGCCGTGCAAGTTCTGCCAAGGCATCTTCGACCTCTTCTGACGTCGCAAACTGACCTGCATCGGCCGCGGTGATTCCGCCATTGATCTCGACAAGGCGCCGCGCACCGGGGTTTTCTGGGTGACATGGTCGCTGCTGGACTTTCATCGCTCGTCCTTTCGCTCGCGGACCAAGCGAATGTCGATGCCAAGATCCGGTTTCGTCCAGTTGTCATCTGCCGTGAGCACCGGCAGTCCGCGGATCATGCCCAGCGACAGGCAGGCACGATCCGCCAACGAGAGATTCGCGGCGCGGGCATAGGGTTCGAGCGTTGCGGCAATCACGGACTGCTCAAATCCAAACTCGATGACTTGCAGTTCCAGACTTTTGAATTTGACGATGATTTCCTCCAGCGACGTGCCCGGACGGTACTGACGGTTCAGCACCTCGGCCGCATTGACGGCCGAGATCAGCCCGCCGCGGAGCCACGGTCGCACGAACTCTTCACCCCGCTCCTTGCCGAGAAACGCCAACACCGCGGAGGCGTCGAGAACGCCCTCAGGCACTGCGTTCGGCGTCTTTCGCCGCCTCGCGCGCCACTTCCTCGCGGCGTTCCGCCAGTAACTCATCGACGAGACTGACGCCCGGTTCAACGAGTCCCCTAAAAAAGGCTTGCGCTTCCGCAAGCACCTGATCGTAGCTGCGCACGGACAAATTGCCCGCGGCTTCGCTTAAGACCAATTCATCGCCCGGCTGGAAGTGCAGACGGTCGCGCAGGTCTGCCGGAATGACGATCCGGCCGGAACTGTCGACTCGGACTTTGTAGGAAGAAGGCATCTCGGAATTTGCCCCCAGTTGTTCACGCATAACCCCTCGCACGATTGTTTTGACGCTATTCTCTGACACTGCCACAGAATGAGACGTGCGTCAACGCTTTTGTGAGGCGGGAAGCGAGGCCGTAACTGGGGGCGTCGTTCGCCGCGCCGTGTCTCGGCCCGGATTTACCGATAGCGCATGATAAAGGACGTTATTAACCTCTATTGCCGCAAGCGGGACTGAAGCCTTGTCTCCGCTGCGAAGCGTGAGACCCACATGTCGCTACCGATGGGATGACCGTCACATTTTCCGGATTCCGACTGGGCAGCGGAGTTCGGATTTGCAGTTCGGTGCAGTACAATATTCGTACACCGGCGGCCCGGACAT
Organism: uncultured Planctomycetaceae bacterium; assembly: GCA_942493135.1. Lineage (GTDB taxonomy): Bacteria > Planctomycetota > Planctomycetia > Planctomycetales > Planctomycetaceae > Planctellipticum. The sequence continues at coordinate 538,401 of OW818684.1, forward strand.
TGAACGTTCATTATGCAGCGTGATCCGCACTTTCTCGAAATTGAGTCTCGGCTGGCGGGAGATTTGGATCCTGAACTGTTCGAGCGGTGCGCCGTCGACTTGTTGAGGAAGGTTTATCCCAATTTGGTCCCGATCCGCGGTGGGAGTGATGACGGCTGCGACGGCGAGCTGCTGGATAGCCAACAGGAAGGGATGCCGCTGGTTACAACGACCGGGAAGTCTGCGACGGGTAACCTCAAACGAAATCTGCAGGCTTATGTGAAGGCCGGGCTGAGGGGCCGAAAGGCGATTTTCGCGACGTCGCAGGTGTTGACGTCACGGCGGCGTAAGAACCTTATTGCGGCGGCCAGTAAACTTGGATTTGAACTCCTGCAGATTCATGACGGAGCCGATTTTGCGGATCGTCTGTACGAAAGTTCGAAGTGGTGCCTGGAGCTTTTGAGCTTGACGGGACGCCCACAGGCGTTGATTGAGAGCCCCGTTACAAACCGGCCGGAATCGAAGGCGGCTCTCATAGGTCGTGACTCCGAACTGGAACGACTGCGTCACTGGGACGGCGACGGTTTGCTGGTTGGCCAGCCTGGGTCGGGAAAAACATCGCTGCTGCGTCAATTGCGACAATGGCAGCATGCCTATTTCCTCGTCAGCAATGATCAGACGGCGATCGCGAACGCGATTCGCGATCAGCGTCCAGAAGTCGTGATCGTCGACGATGCACATGCACGTCCGGGATGGATCGCTGAACTGCGACAACTTCGACAGAGTATCGGCGGTACGTTTCGAATTCTGGCGGCGAGTTGGCCCGATCCGTTTGCCCGCCGAGTTCGAACTGAATTCGGTCACCCGCAGGTGATGGAATTGAGTCTGCCTCGACTGAGCCGCGATGCCATTGTCGAAGTGATTCGGAGCAGTGGCCTTGCGTTCTCCGACGGATGGATTAACGAACTCCTCAATCAGGCGGTTGGTCTGCCAGGACTGGCGATCACGCTCTGCGATGCCTGTCGCGGCGGGAGAGCAAAGGAGGTCCTAGACGGCACGGCCGTGCTGCGAGAAATTGATTTCATCTGCCAAAGCCTCTCCGGCCAGCATGACGGAGACCTTCGACGGGTGTTAGGGATATTTGCATTGGCCGGAAATACCGGCTTAGACGTGAACATAATCGCCCGCACAGAATCGATCAGCACGGCTGCTCTCACGGAGCGACTCTCCGGGATGGCGCAAGCTGGTGTAATCTCGGTTCGAGAACTCCACAAGGGCGTGCGGATTGTCGTGCAACCGGCTGCCGTCCGGCATGCCTTGGTCAAGGAAACGTTTTTTGGAACTCTTCCGATGCTGTGGCGGCCTTACGCAGCACTTGTGGAGTTCCCAGACGAAGTGACACGGACTCTGTTGGGAGCGGCGAAGCGCGGAGCGGATGTCAATCGAGAAGAGCTGTTCGCTTTGGTGCAGCAAACGGACAATCCTGACGTGTGGTGGCTCTACGCAAGCCTTGGTGAGATCGAGGCTCGCCACGCTGTGCAGTCCCGGCCGGACCGCCTGGCGGATGTCTGCGAACCGTGTCTGGTACTCTGTCCGACGGTGGTTCTCTCGGAGGTCAGCCGCCGCGCGGTCCGTGGCGAGACGCCGTTCCGTCAATCGTTGAGTGAATGGATCAAGAGCGTCGAACCGGGAGATGCGAAAGCCGTCGAACGTCGCCGCCTGCTCGTCGAGACGTTGGTTTGCATGCCGGAGGGTGACGAGTTTCCGGCGGAGACTCTGGATTTGATCGATCAAGTCTTTTGGCCGGCATTCGAAGAAAACGTTGTTGCGCCCGGCGACGGCAATCGGTTTCAGTCTCGCTTTGGCATGCTCCGATTGGCTCAGATCGAGCAGATAGTGGGGATTTGGCCTGCTATCTTCGCTTGGCTTCGGCGGCAGCAGCAAATCCCTTGGAAGGCGGTCTTGAAACTCCTGCGGCATTGGGGATTCCCAAATGTTCGCCATGCCGCTGATCCCTCAATGATCGTTGTCGATAGTCTCCACGCTGCCGCCAGACAGTTCGTCGTCGACGTGGCCTCGCTGGCAATCGAGAGCCCTGCCGTGGTCGAAAGCCTGCACCGACTCGCAGAACACCTGAAAATGCCACTGTCTCTCAGTCGAGATCTAGAATTCCGCATCCTCTTTTCCGACAGTTGGCACAGGGCTGACTGGCAGGAGCATGAGGCGGCCTGTCGAGTTGAGGTCGATCGGCTGGCTGAGCGGTGGAGCGAAGAAGATCCGTTGATCGTCGCGCTGCGCATTGGCCAGTTCCGCCGTTATCGGGACGAGATTGACTACCGCGGCACCGATTGGACTCATTACCTGTGCAGCGCCGTCTGCCAGTGCGGCATCCACTGGTTGCAATGGGCGCGGGCATTTCGTTCGGTGGAGGCCGGCAGTCAGTTCGTTGCAGTCTTCGCCTGGAACGCCGTCATCGCACAATCCGACGGAATCGACGCGTTCCTGATGGAGTGCTTGAGCAGCAGGGAACATCGTTCGTGGCTGATTCAACTGGCGCTCCTCGAAGCACAACTGAGCGAGTCTACGGCCGTGGAAATCCTGAAGACTGTTGCCGCTGGCGATGAGGACATTATCGCACTTCTGCGTCTCGACTCGCCTAGAATCCCTCCGCGCCTCACGCCGCTGTTGCGTCATCAGGAGGCATCAATACGTCTGGCGGCAGCCATTGCGATTGATCAAATCTGCAATCATCAGATTTCAGAAGATCTGCTGAATGACTGGAAGACGGCGATCATCGACCTGCCCTCGCGCGACACTGCTCGCTGGCGATTGGAGGCGATTCTGCGAGCCTATCCGGACCTCGCGTATCCGCTGCTGGAACGACATCTGGGCTGGCCGTGGTATCTGGAGACGTCGCCGGAACTTCAGTCTGCCGCAGATTTGCTGTCAGAAGCTGAGAGGCGGATATTGATCGAGACACTTCCTTCAACGACGGCAAAGGATCTTGTTGAAGTGCTGGTGGGCACGAGTACCAACTGCTTTCGAACGCTGCAGAAGACGTCCTTACGGTTGGCTGTTCGGTGCAGTATGTTGCAGAACTTGAGCTTGGCGGAGTGGGCGGAGTTTGCCGCGATCGCGATCGACGAAGGCGCCGACTGCGAGGAATTGGTGCATGTCTGCTGCTGGCCGGACTTTTGTGGCGATGAGTCCGCAGAGTGGGAGCGGAGACTGGCGGATGTACGGCTAGTTTCGACCAACGACGACAGAGTGCGACACTTGCTGAACCGGATTGCGATCGTTTGCGAGACCCGCTTAAGTGCGTCTCTGAAGGAAGAACGCGATCGCAGTGTTCTTGGACGCGATCACGGTCGCTTCTCATAACGAACCGTCGAGGGAGCCATCGGCCTCAGGCCAGATTCTCACCTCGACGATTCCGCTGAGGGTTTTCATCGCGTAAATCGACCGAAGCTTGATCCGTCAAGCATCCCATCACACTGTCAGAGCCGTTGCCAACCCGAGTTGAGAGCATTCTGCCGAGTGTCGTGAGCTGAAACCTCGTGTCTGCGGTCTCCGTATTTTTACCGATGCCGTCCAGTCTGGATTTCGACAATATTCACACAGTGAATGCTTGTCAAAGTCAACCGTCGCCGAATACCGTGTTCAGTCATGCGCGTGCGAGCGAGCGTCCGTTCGTTCGTGCATTGGACCGCTTTAGTGGAGTTGCATCGCCGAGACTCCACGTCGTGAATCGAACCAAGTGTCGATCGCGGATCTTGTGGACGAAGTGGCGACGTCCATGTGTGCTGCGAGTGAGCCGAAGGGTCGGCGAAGAACGCCGTCCCCGTCGTAACGGGCAAAGGTTGAACGCGTTTCCGTCAGCAAGTGTCCCATTCTGTCAGAGAGGCGATCTCGATGACTGCCGGTATGGCCCCGCCTCGGAATATCGTCGTCTGTTTCGATGGCACCAGCAACACGTTCGGCCAGACGAACACGAACGTCGTACGTCTGGTCGAATCGCTGAGCCGGGACCCAGCCCGGCAGCGGATTTACTACGACCCCGGCGTCGGCACGCTGCCGGAACCGGGCTATGTGACGGGCTTCGGCAAGCGATTCTCGGAGGTCGTCGGACTCGCCTTCGGCGGGGGGCTAACGTGGAAAGTCGAACTTGCCTACCAGTATCTGATGGAGGCTTGGGAGCCGGGCGACCGGATCTTCCTTTTCGGTTTCAGTCGGGGGGCCTATTCGGCGCGGGTGCTCGCTGCCATGCTCCACGCGTTTGGGCTGCTGCCGCGGGGGAATACGAATCTGGTCCCGCATGTCCTGAAGCTGTTTAAGACCGTGCGGCGGGCGAGCGAAGAACGGCCGACAAACTACTGGAAACTCCTCAACCAGTTTCGGAGGACTTTCGCGCGAGACTCAGGCGTGCGGCTCAAACGGGTCGAAACGCACTGTCTCGGCGTTTGGGACACCGTCTCGTCCGTGGGTTGGGTCTGGAATCCTCTCCGATTCCCGTTTACGGCGGCCAATCCGAGCGTGTCGCACATTCGCCATGCCGTCTCGATCGACGAGCGGCGCTGCTTTTTTCGGCAGAACTTGTTTGACGCTGAGAAGAGCCACGACCTGAAGGAATACTGGTTCGCCGGGTCACATGGTGATGTGGGGGGAGGTTATCCCGAGGGCACCCAGGCGGCCTGGCGCGTCGCGTTTGATTGGATGGTCGACGAAGCGGTGCAGTTGGGGCTGCTGGTGGATGCCGGCCAATTGCAGCACGTGCGTGATTCCTCATTCGTTCACGACGACCACTGGCAGGACGAAATCCACGATCAACTGTCGATTCAGAAGGCCTGGTGGTTGGCAGAATTCCTCCCGAAGTTGGTCTACCAGCCGGGTCACTCGTCGCGGTCGGTCGAACTGGGGCTGGGGCGCTCGCGCGCGCTGCGCGGCGGCGAACGGATTCACCGCTCGGCGCTGCTGAGAATTCGGGGAACGAACTATGTCCCGCGGAATCTTTCCGCCGGCTTCCTGACCGAGGTCCGTTCGCTCGCGGAGGTTCCCGAGACGCTGCCCTATCGGCCGTAATGTTTCGTCGCTGGCGCAGTTACCAAGGTGCTTGTCTCCATTCACTGACAAAGGTCCCATCATGCGCACATTGCTCGTCCACCGCTACGTTCTACCGTTCGCCGTCGTCGCTACGTTGACACTGGCTGCCGGGAGACTTGCGGCCGAAGACCCAATCGACGCCGTCGGGGACGCCGATGCCGGTCCCGAAGTCGTGGAACTCCGCTCGGCCCTGCGGCCGTCACTGTTTCGGAAGAGCCAACTGGCACCGCAGGGGTTGTCCGCCCAAGATGCCGCGTTAGAGAAGGACAATTGCCTGTTTGGTGCGCCGCAGCCGGAGAGCGGCGTCGACCTGGGGCCAATCGACATTATCCGCCGCAAGGGCTATGTCCTCGCACACAGCCGGCTCTACAAGATCCCCCTGTGGGTCTGCGAACACGCGCTGGCGTCTGAAATCGTCGGAACGGCGAAGCGGGACGACAGTAAATTCCGTCCAGACGACACATTGGCTGGGGGAGCCCGCGCTGAGTTGGCGGATTACAAGGGGGCTGGTTTCGATCGTGGCCATCAGGCACCCGCCGGGAATTTCAAGTTTGACCAAGGGCTGATGGACGAATCGTTCTATTTGTCGAATATGGTTCCTCAGTTTGGCCCGACGTTCAATCGTGGTATCTGGGCGCATCTCGAAGACACGGTTCGGAAGTGGACTCAGAAGCGGGGAGAGTGCTGGATCATCACAGGTCCCTTGTTCTACGACCCGCTCGAAGAAGATGAGTCCACGGCTGACGGGTGGGTCGATTACCAGACCATCGGAGCCGACGAAGTCGCCGTCCCGACGCACCTCTACAAGATCGTTGTGGCGAAGTCGGGACAGTCCTACGAGGCGATTACGTTTGTGATGGCCAACAAGCACTATGGGCAGCCCTATCGGCTGAAGGCTTACATTGCCACTGTCGACTGGGTTGAAGCGCGGACCGGACTCGACTTCCTGCCGGAACTCACCAGCACTCCGTCCTTGATCCCCGTTGGCGTAGCGCTGGAATCGTCCAAGTCCTCCCTGTGGAGCGAATGACCGATGGAAAACATCAACCACAGCCTGCGGGACTATCAGAACGTCCGCCCTGGGACCGCGATTCTGAATCCGCTGAGCGGCGAGATTGGCACGATTGGCCTGATTGCGACTTCCGACGACATGGATCGCTGGATTGTGGGTTGCTGCCACGTTTTTGGTCCGCGAGACGGAACGGCGTGGCCGCTGGGGACGTTCGCGCCGTTGTATTACCCCGCCGACACGCTGCGGAGCGATCCCATCGCTATTGTGGACGAGAAGCGACTCTTTGCGGAATTGGACTGCGCGGCGGCCCTGGTGCCGGCTCATCGACGGTGCTTCGGTTATCCGCTCGGATTGGGGCCTTTGGCAGCCCCGGTTGACGCTGTGCCTGGCCAAATGGTACTGAAGTCCGGTGGAGTGACCGGAGTCACCGAGGGTTACGTGAGAGCTGTGCGCGACGCGGAAATTGAGATTGCGAGTCTCGGACTTTCGCCGGGATACCGCATGAATGAACCCGGCGATTCTGGGGCGCTCTGGGTCGATGCCGCCACGCGGGCTCCGGTCGGACTGCATCGCGGCGGCGATGCACAAAAGCCGCAACTCGCCTATGCAGTGCCAATTCGAACTGTCCTCGACAAACTGGCGCTCCGCATCGTCCACGACTAAATAATCGGCCACGAATGTGAGGCGCGCGGCTGGGAGGAGAGAATCCTGCGGAAACGAGATGGGGAACCCTTACCTTGGAGGTATCACAACTCCGAACCAAGGACGGATTTCTCACGGAAAGCATTCTTGAAAGCATTCTTTCATCCGCCGTCACAACCACCGATGACCGTCCGCAGTGTAGGAGCGAATCATCCGAATTGTCCTGCGTCGGATGCAGCGTTCGTCGAGTCCAGTGACTGCAGAGGGCCGATCGACGCTGACGCCGACCGGCCCTCAATTCGTCTTTGCGCGCAACTGGATCGCGTTAGTGCTTGTTCTTTTGTTGTTTTGACACGAGGTAACCGATCCCGGCGACCAGCGCAACGGGAACCACGATCGGTGCCGCCGCAGCGGCCATTCCCGCCAATGCGGTTCCGCCAACAACTTTCGCAGCACCGACGACTCCGGCCACCGCAGCTCCCGAGATCTGTTTGCCCGCAGACGTGTGTTTCAGAAGATCATTGGCAGCGTGCATCGCATGATGTGTATTCGACATGGATCTCTCCTCGTTTGGTCTTGCCGAAACGTGACTCCGGCCACCTGACAGAATGGTCATTGCCGGATCACCGCTGCGCGCCATACACTTGACGCGCGTTACCACTGACATGCAGAATAGTACATAGGGTAGGCATTCTCTGCAAGTACCGAAGTAACGCCAGACTGCAATTCCAGAGTGTTCCACGGTGCGTGAGATTGATTCTCGGCGACTTCCCCAGCGGGTCGCAGCCGCATGTGTCGGTTCAGTTGTCATGAGACAGCAATGGGCGAACTTGAAATCTCGCTTTTGGCCAGAGATTCGGCGGTGACCGCCGAACCGCTGGGAATGAAACGGGTGGCAACCAGGCGAATCTTCAGAACTGCTCACTGTGCGTCTAGAGTTTCATGTCGAGAGGCGGCTGTGCGGGCAGAAATCTGCACGCGTGACGGGTCAGACTGGCAACAGAGTCGGAGGTTGCCACACCGAGTTCAACAGGGAAAGCGGAAGCCAGCCCGCCCAGCGATCCTTCGCCATTTCCAAGAACGAACCGATCGCTCAGTGAGTCTAAAGCTGAGTCGTGGCTTAAAGCGTGCCTGCCAACCGGAAACGCCTCAAGCGCTTTCCGGCCCGCCAGGGGCTACCGAGAATGGCTGGCGTCGACGTTTCCGCCACGGATACGAAGGGGTGCGCCAACCAGTTTGGCTTTCAGATCGCGTGCTCTCGGGGCGGGCGACCGAGAGCCGCCAGCATCTCTCGCCAAGCGCGAGCTCGCTCGGGGGGGGATTCCAACCCGGCGGCGCGGCAATAGGCGTCTGTTTCACGGAGGACGAGGCCTTGAACGCTGGCGCGGAGAACATCGATCCACAGATGGAGCGCCTGTTCCGGTTCATCCAAGTCCGGCAGGCGGCAGTCGCGGATCGGCCGTCTCACTGCAATCGACTGTTCAATCAGGTCTTCATTGCTCTCAATTCCCTCGCCAGCGACCCAGCGACTGACGAGTTGATGCATCAGATCGTCGGCTTCCTCTGTTTGCGAACGAAATTCGCAGACATCGGCGATCCAGGATCGATCGGGTGCGCCAAGGGCTCGACTCGTTTCCCGCAATTCGCGTTCGAAGAAGCGGAGCGCATCGACACGTTCCTCCGGCGATGTCAGTTGATGTTCCGTGCTGAAGTGAATGACCTCCAGCAGGGCAATCCACTGCGCAGCCGTGCGGATGTTATTCACGTAATCGTCAAGTTGACCGCTCCCGGCGGGCAGTTGCGGTCGAGCCGTCGATTGGCGCAGCGCCTCGCGGATTTCTGGACTGAATTCCGCGAAGGGCAGGAACCCCTCCGCCCACAGGGACGCCAACGCGTTAATTCGCTCGTCGAGCAGCGGCTGGCCCGATCGCGACCAGCGAATCCGCTTCATCCAGCCGGATTGTTGTTCTTGTTCCTCGTCCTCCGGTGTCACATGTCCTCATGAGTTGTGGAACCAGAATTGTACCCGACATCTGTATACATGTCCATTTCTTTTCGCGACCCGACCACGCGACGGGTGAGGCACCGCGGACAAAATGCCGTGATCTCGGGATTTCTGACGGGTTTGCTGTATCCACCGACGTGGCGGATGCGTGAGGCCGGTAGGAGCGGGTCGGAGTGCGGCTTTCTTTGTCCGGTTTGGGACGACAGTCAAAGCCAATTGATCTGAAACGAGGGGTCATCATGCGGGAATTCGAGAGAATGTCCGAGGGACGGCAGTCTGAGCGGCGTGACGAGTTGGGGGACTTCACAGAGTCTTTGTTCGTGCGGAACGTCGCCGCGCTCCACCGAATGATTGCCGGCCGCGAGTTGATGGTCGCGGATTGCGATGCGTATGGAGGCTGCAACACGTTGTGGCCGATGAGGTTCGGCAAAGGGATCGCGATTGCGGAGGGACCGAAGGGCGATACGCTGACGTTTAGTTTGGAAGGGCGAGAGGGGGGCCTGGACCTTTGCCTTCGCGACGCTGCGCCGGCATTCGTTCCATTGTGCTTATGGGAAGAAACGTTGGTTCCTGGCGACTGGAGCCCGGTCACCAGCCATCAGTTCCGATTGCCTGCCCAATGGCTTGGCCGGCAAGACGTGGCGCAACTTGCCTTGGGCGGCGGGAAACGAGGATCGCTCGGAGCAGCCGAGTCTGTCCGGGCCGAGATGGGGTTTGTCGCCAATTCGTCTCTGGCGGATGGCCAGAGACACTTCGAACTGCGAGTTTTCGGACGAACGAAGTTCGCAGGAGATGCGATCGTCGAAGTCCAGTTTCTGGACCGGAACGGCGAGGTGCTATCTCCGGAGGACTACTCCGGACGCGTAAAGCCTGCGATTCGACCGCAGCTGGTCGAATTCGTTCCCTTCACTGGAGTCGCCGACACCGCGCGGGAACGACGCGTCGTCGAGGCGCTGGGCGGTGATCTGGTGGAAGCTAACTGTAGGTGGCGGATTCCCGGCAAACTTCACCACGTTCGCAGCTGTCGAATCGTTGTGCGGCCATTGACTCCCGACGAAGCCGTGTTGCTAGCGCCGAAGGCTGAGCCGATTCCGTTTTTGGGCGATGACAAATCGGGTTACACGGCACGGCGACGCCGATCCGGCATCGCCCTCGGCGATGCACCGCGTGCATCAAAGCACGGTTTCTTGTTGGGGGTCGTCGATCGGGAGCAGTTGCTCAAACGGATTGGCGAGTCAATCCAGTCTGCAGACTGGCAATTGACGGACCATAGACAGGATGTGGACGCTGCTCAATCCGACGCAGTTGCAGCGGCCGTTGAAACGATGGAACGCGGCAGTGACACGTTATTGCTCGCGGAAGGTGTCAGCAACGAAGACCTGCTGCCGTACATAGCCAAGATGTACTGGAATGGAGTGGCGGATGCGAGACGGCGGCGAGCTCGCTCGAAGGTCAAAGTTCTGAACGAAGCCGATTGCGGTGAAGATTTCTCGATCGCGGCGACGGTGGCGGCGGGATCCAGCGAGGAATCGAGTTCGCTGGAGGACTATCGCCGTTGGAGTCGGACTGCGCCGATGATGGAGCTTCTCGCCGAAATTGGAATCGAGACGTTCGACAAATTGATCGCTGTCGCATGCCAGCGGATCGAGACCTGCACGCAAAGCGGCAGCTGGCACCGCGACTTGGGCGTTTTGATGATTGAGGAGGGATTGACAATTCGAGAATTGGCCGAACAGTTCGGCCGGGAGCCGAAAGCCGTGAGTATAGCGATCCGTCGCCTGATTCAACGGCTTCTCAACACGCCCTGACCGTACGTACGTCGGCATTCAGAATCATAGACAGTTAGGATCGGAGGTTTTGACGTGAATCAAGAGCGCGGGCAACGAGCGGCCGAGATCGCCGCGAGCCTTACAGCGCAGGATTGGCTCGCGCCCGCGGTGCGGAGGGAGATTCTCTCCCTCAACTGGGAGGCGGCTGAGGAGGAGGCCGTCCAACGATACGTGGGCCAGCTCTTGCCAGAGGCTGCCGGCCGGGCCGACTTTCTGCGTGATAACCTCGCCGGGTTTCGCGAGTTTGTTGGCGCGATGGCGGTGCCAGGGGCGTTCGAGGCGCGACTCCCGGAAACTGTCGGCGAGGATTTTAAGTTTCAATTGGCGCACATCGCGGCGACCGGCATCTCCGACGTGTACCTGTCGGTTTACGTCAGCCTCAACGTATCGACGCTCATGGACGGCCAATCCCTATTGGACGGCGATGATGCCCTCGACGACTGGTGGATTGTGAAAGTCGCGACGGCGGCACGATTCGATCTGCAAATCAACGCCGCCGATTCCGCGCTCGCGAGTTACGCGCAATTCCTGGGACTGGCATCCATTGATCCGGCGCTGCCACCCGCGGAACTCGCCGAAGTGTTGAAGACGCGGGTTGGCCCGGAGCGCGGAGCAGCGCGGACCGAATTCTTCGCGTTGCTGGTCCGCGTCCTGAATGTCATCGGTCTGCGACGACACGTACTGGCGGCGACAAGAGTCTACTTCGACTACGACGGTTCTGACGCAGATTCAAGAGAACTGAGTGAGCCGGTAGCCAACTTGGTTGCTCGGCTGCGACGCTTCGAACAGCACGCAAGCGAGACAGTTTCCGAGGGGTTCGCCTTGGGGCAACTGGCAGCGGTGGCGGATGGATGGAACACAATCATCCGGGGGGCCGGTTGGGCGACTTATCAACTTATCGAAGCCGGGGAACCGGACTCCGAGGAGCTAATCGTCCAGCAGTGGGAGCTGCTCGATGCCGTTGTCGGATGGGATCTTGACTCCCGCTGGGACCCGTCGCAAATCGAATTCTTAGTCCGGCGAACGCGTCACGGTCCACGTTTGGGCTGCATTCCCGCCTGGGTCGAATCCATAGAGCAGCGGGGACTGCTGGATCGACTTCGTCGCGAACTCGTTTCCGGATTGCAGGAATTTGACTCGGAGGAATCTCTGTCCGAGTCCTGGTGGCAAGCCTCCGCCGCGGTCGGGCGCATGGCAGCACTAGGTGCCGTCTTCGATCATCTCTGCAGCACCAACTCCCCCGAGGCCGGATTCGCTCTCCTTCGAGAATGTTTGGCGGACAGCGACGACTGGGCATGGCAGCTCTCTGAAATTGCCGCCGCCGCCCCGGAACCGGTGTCCCGCTGGTGTGCCATGCGTTTGATCGCCGGCCCAACCTTGCTTTGGCATGCCACCGGAGAATTCGCAATTCTATTGCCCGTCTTAGAGCGGTCCCTACGTGTCGCCGAAGCGGGCGGATACGGGACGCAGGCCTTCCACGACACCTGTCGTCAGACGTTCGAGTCCGTTGCCGACGTCATGGTCCCGGATCAACTCTGTCACCTCTTGCTGGCTGAATCGCTTGTTCGCCAGGGGCACGGCCTCGCAGGGAGTGAGATCCTCGAAGCCATTCTCGGTGGATTGCCTCCCGATCCGGCTTTCAATCTTCATCGCCTGAATGCGATCGCATTGATGACACCAGGCGTTAAGGACGTCGCCATTGGATGCGTTATTCGAGCGATGCAGTTTTGGAACCGTCTCCCGGCGCTCCGCCCAATACTGGAACATGAATTCGGACTCCCGGATGTCTGTCACGCCCCGGCGGACGAATTGTCGGGCGCACTCCGGCACTACTTGACGGACCGCAGTTCTGGCCAGAGCCAGGCAGCCCGAATGGACTTTGTCAGCGCCATTGCACATGCGGTCGAAGAGACCAATGGCCCGGACTCTGCCGCCCGGATGTGGGAGTGCTCCCTCGGGATCGAGGGGCTCCCAGATGCAGACCTTTCGGCGGCCCTCCGGGAGGGCGAGACGGAGAGTTGGGCACTGGTGACGCTACACGTTGCCGACTCGCTGTTTGCCCTGAATCAGACAGACCGATTTCTCGCGATCGCATCGGTTCTCTGCGAACGTGACGCGAACGACGAATTGCATTGGCTTAAGTTCGGGGCTCGACTGGACAAGTTAGAGGAACTCGGCCCCTGGGTCTCCAGGGATACCGAACTGGCGTTGACGGGAAAAATCCTGGTGGCGTTGAGACTGTCTGGCCGTCGTGATCTCGCTGTGCATCTGGTGCAAGAGGAATTGGCCAGTCTGGAGTGGATGCCAGGCGAGGACGCGGAGGTCTGCAGTAGTGAAGGGACAATGCTTTTGGGTTTCGAGGTGGCTCGATTGCTTGTCGAAAACGCGCCGGATCTGGTCGGGCGACTTTACGATGGCCTGATTCATTTGGTCGGCGGCGTCTACGGCTACCGTGTGGCAATGTCTTATGATCGATTGGCCGCTGCGGGGCGGTCCGCGGAGGCGCGACGGACGTTGATCGAGATCGGAAACTCACTCGCCATCAGTTGCAATACGACGACCGCCAATCACCGACGTGTCCAGAACGTCGTGCTGGACGCCCGACTGGCTCAGCAATTCCTTCTATTGCGATTCCTTCGGGGCCGGCCCGTCCTGGAAGTATCTCCGGGGCCAACCCTGATTCCGGGGAATCACGCTCGGCCAACCAAGAAACGCATCGAGCCGGTCCGACCAGAGGTGCGAGGTCGGCAATCGAAATTTGTACTCGATCGGATCGACGGCAGCCGACCTGCCCTGGGGTACGACGCAGTCGAGCGCGAGGCCGTCACTTTCGCGCCGGAGTCAGGCTCCGCCGCGTGGTCGGAGGACGTTTCTGAGTTCCAGGTAGCGGCGGCGATTGGTCGCAACTGTGTGCTGCTTCGTGCTGGATTTTCGCTCGAAGGGGAACTCGTGTGGAGCTTGTTCCGCTCCGACGGAAGTCGGCTGGCCCTGGTCTCCCACGACCAGAGACGGGGGACCCGTGAAGATCGAGGTCGGATCGCAGCGGCACTCGCTCGGTTTGACCGGCGCGTCGACAGCGTCTGGGACGTCCATGAGAGCGGTGCAGACGACATTGCTAGTCAGCGCAACTCGTTGCTCGATCTACGTGACGCGTTAATGGACAAGGAAGGGTTCAAGCCGCTTAGCAACCAGATCCACTGCCATGTGGCTGGTCCTCTGGACGCATTCCCTCGCACCCGTGCGAGGTTTGTGACAAGCTTTGGTGAACCAGGAACACGTGGGGATGACGGCCTGGCCGCTGCCGCTACAGTTTGGGAGCGGTGGTGGGACGATCGATTTGCGGCATTGGAATTCGCCTTGCGTTTCGGAGCGGATATCGGCGCGGCGTTGGATGCCGCAACCGACGATCTGCTCTCCGAATTGGAGGCCGTTTGGCCGATCGGCGAACTGTGCCGAGAACTCCACCGAACCGACGAGCTCGTCGTCTGGGTCGAGGGTGTCCTCCACGGCGTCCCGGTCGCGTTTCTTCGTCAGCGAGAGGGCGACGGCGAAACCACCTATTTGTTTGAGCATGTCGACACCGTGCGGACAGTCATTTCACCGCTCCTCGACTCGTGGATGCGGCAGGCGGACGAACAAGCGGACCGCGACGCTAGCGGCACTCCGCTGATTGCTTCTCTCTCGTGGTTTGGAGATCGGGCATACGGGGAACGTGTCACCGAAACCCGACTGAATCGTTTGTTCTCGAAGTTGTCGGTCCGTTATGCCGGGGCGGTCGAATGGCGGGAAGCGGGAGGACGGTCTGGAATATCGGGCGACCACGATGTCTTGGCCCGTGGACTCAGAGACCTTGATGGCCGGACGGTGGCCTTGCTGACGGTGTGTGGCCACGGACACGACTCACCGCACGGGGTCCAGTTGGGGGACGGGGTCTGGGATGGATCAGAGGTCTGGTCTGCCGAGGAGGAAGGTACACGCTGGCGCGTCCGAGGTGCCTGCAACCTCTCGTCAATTGATTTCCTCATTCAGTTAAGCTGCTCGATTGGCCGTTTTCAGCAGACCGGCTATCAGGACGTGGATGGGTTTTGTGCGGAATTGTTCTTGAATCGCGCGCGATCAGTCCTCGCCGGGCGCTGGCCGCTCCATGCCGGGGAATCCATTCAGTTCGCCGGTTGGGTCGCCGAAGGTTATCTCAATCGTCATGTCAGGAAAACCGACGGGCAGTCTCTGTCGGAACGCCGGACCCGTGGCCGTGCGGTCGCTGGGGCCAGGCGTCTCTGGGCCGACCGGACCCGTTGCGGCAGATCGCCGGTCGGCTTGAACACCGCCGCCGGGATGGAGTTGTACGGACTTTCGTAAGGTCCGACTCTGCGTAGATGAGATTCTTGATCCTCTGACGCACGTCCTGTTGCAATGTCGGGTTTGCACCGACATGCGGCGGCCCTGCAACTCGTCGGTCCCTGCAGCGCCGTCCGGAGCTGCGAGACGGTGAGCCGGTCGACGATTCGCGTCGATGCGTGCCCGTCTCGTCGCGTGACGCGAGACACTCGGGCTGGGTTCCAATGGGAACCGCCGCGTTGAGCCCGCTCCGCTCTTGGCAATCCTGACATTCTTCGGAATTCTGGCTTTGGCGCTGTTCCCCGAACCCTCCGGGTGACGTGATGCGAATGAGTAGGAGCGGGCGGCCGACGGCCGCGAAAGCGAGACAACGCTCACGTTGATGCGTATGTCCCACTGCGTCCTCAGTACCGCTTCGTGCCGTGGTCGTGTCGTCCATGTGCAGAGTTCTTGGTGCCTCGCAGGAAGGTTGTCCGAATGAGCGTCAATCTGTCTCACACGTTTGCCCACGCAGTTGCCCATCAGGCTCACAAGGAGCGCCATGCGGGAAATCACTCCCGCGCCAACGGCTTGTGCCTGATGCTGATGGGCTTTTTTCTGCTGCCTGTTCCGTTTGTGGGAATCCCCCTGATGGTCTGGGGGTTCGTCAATGCGCTTCGGGCACCGTCGAACGACGAGGCCGGCCAGGCCACCGACGGCAAGCCGGCGGAGTAACGGGCCCCGAGTCAGGGAGGTAATGCCCTCTCATGGCAGCGATCGTAGCTCAGGGGGCAGTCGACAGGCTGCCCCCTGAGTCTGCGCCTCAGCACGAAAAGCACCGTAGCCCGTCCGTCTCAACCTCTTTGCCAGACCGGCCCCTGACTGTTTCCGATTGGAGCGAACCATGCTGACTGTTCTGGAATTCCCTCCCTTGTTGCTTGCTGGTGGCGCGGCTCTGAGCTTCGCCTTGCTCATCCTGCTGACATTGCCGAAATCGCGTCTGCGGACCTGGCTGCTGCCGATCATCGGGTGGCCGGTCATCGTCTGCTGTAGCAGCTGCATCAGCCTGGCAAGGTCTGCATCTCTTGATGCTGCGATGGGACCAATCTGGCTGCTGGTGGACATTGGCGTTGCGGTCCTCGGAATCACTGCCGCGTCGGTCGTCATTCACGCACGCCAGGACGCGGACACGTCGTTGAAAAACTGATTCATTGACGGCGGTCGTCGCTGCCGGCAGGTCCGGTGAGGAGCCTTTTCCTCCAGTGGAGGCGCATCAATTATGCCGCAATTTTTTGCCTGGCTGAAGAAGTCAATCTCGTTTGGATTGGGGAATTGCGAGTCGCCGGCGACTCGGCTCGCTCGCGCCGTTCGCGGGAAAATGAAACTCAACTGGCGGGAGACAAATCCGAAAATCTGGTCGGCGCAGGTCGAGCCACGCTGCGGCTACGGGATTCGATTGATTCTCGTGACCTGCGAAGACCGACTCGTCTGGCTGACAACGCAATCCCTCCATATCGAACGGGAGTGGATTCAGCAGAAGCTGGCCGTCCTGTTGCTCGAACTCAATGACAACTATGCCTATGGCTCGAATCGCTTGGTCAGCGGCCCCAGTGGGGTCTCACTCGTCCACAGCCACGCTTGCGACTCCGCGTGCGGCACGGCTGAGCACATCGCCGAGGTGGGTTGGACCATCCTTCGACAGATGCAGGAACTGGTCACCAGGCTCTACGCCGAAGAATTGCTCCCATCGACCGTCGAGGGGGCAGCGCTCCGTCGCGAGGTTCCGTCCCACCGCCAGACTCCATGATTGAGTACCGCTCGGCAAAGAAAGGCACAGAACAATGAATTCCGTACCGATCGTGAAATTACTGCTCGAAGTGATCGTCTGCCGTCCTCAGGTTCGGCTGACGATCAAGTCGGAGGCGATTGCTGCACTGGCCTCAACGCTGATGCTGGTTGGGCAACTGTACCCAATTCTCGTCCGAAAGAATGGCGACAAATTCGACATTCTCGACGGCGAACGGCGGTATCTGGCCGCACGCCATCTGGGGTGGAAATCCATCGACGCCATCGTGTGCGACAAGGATCTGTCCGAAGGGGAAATCATCCAGAAACAGCTTCTCTCCAACGGTCAGAGAGAAGGTTTGACGCCCGTAGAATTGGCCAAGGCGATCGCCCGGCTGATCGATGTCACGGGTTGGAAGATCGGCCAAGCGGCTCAGCAACTCGGGATGAGCCCCGCAACCGTCTCCAAATTGCTGGGCCTCTTGAAGCTTCCTGAGGCATTGAGGGAGAAGGTTGCCAGCGGTGCCATTCCAGCCTCGGCTGGTTACGAACTATCACGTATCAACGACCCGGAGGCCCAGCAAGCCCTCGCGGAAGAACTGATCGCCGGCCAATTGACGCGAGATAGTCTGGTCACGGCCATCCGGCAGCGTGCCCGGCAGGCCAAGGAGACGCACGAGAAGCCGGTCAACCGCGTCACCGCCCAACTCGGCCGCGGACGGAGCGTGACCGTCGCGGGCGAGTCGCTCAGCCTGGAGTCCTTCATCGAAATCCTGGAGGAACTCCTTGTCCGGGCCAAGCGGGTGCGGCCCCGCGGCATCCTGCTGCCAACGTTCGTGAAGATGATCAAAGACGAAGCGAACTCCTGACCGCGATTGAGACGGAAGGACATCGGACTCCATGTTCGGTTTTCGGAAGAAAGTGGTCGCCAGCCCGCTCGATCAGGCCCTGTTGGCCTGGTCGCAGCGGGATCAGCTAACCGTCCGCGGATTGATCAATGGCGGAGTGGCCATTCTGGGATCGAGTGGCAGCGGAAAAACCAGTTCGTCCGGCCGCCTGTTGGGGCACAGCGTACTGCGGCAACGGAACAATGGCGGTTTGATTTTGTGCGCCAAACCCGACGACGCACGGCGATGGCGAGCCCTATTCGCGGAGGCGCGGCGGCTGGACGATCTGATCACTTTCTCGCCGAGTTCCGACCGTCGATTGAACTTTCTGGACTACGAACTACGTCAGGGCGGACACACGCGGAACATCGTCCGTGCGATCATGACCATCGGCGAGACGCTCCGTTCCAGCGATGCAAAGGGAAGGGAGGACGCGGATTTCTGGGAGCGGGAGCACGAACGCATGCTCTACAACTCTGTTCAGATCGTCAAAGTCGCGACCGGTCGCGTGAGCGCTCCAGAACTTCAGCAGTTCATCGCGGGAGCCGCACGCGGACCAGAAGAACTGAGCAGCGAGGATTGGAAGCAGGGGTTTCATCATCAGTGCGTCCAGAACGCCTATCTGAAACCGAAGTCGGCCATCGACGCTCACGACTGCGAGCTGGCATTCGCCTACTTTCTGGGCGAAATCCCCAAAATGGCGTCCAAGACGCGCAGCTCGATCGAAGTCGGCGTCAACGGAATCCTCCATGTGTTCAATACGGGAATCGTTCGCGAGCTGGTCTCCGGGTCGACGAATGTCTCGCCGGACGACTTGCTCAACCGGAAATGGATCATGGTCGACATGTCCCCGTCTGAATGGGGGGACTTGGGCAGCTTTATCAATGCCGGGTGGAAATATCTGACACAGAAAATGATTCTCCGCCGGGATGCCGCCGAAGGCGGTCCGATCGTCGTCCTCTGGTGCGACGAAGCTCAGCAGTTCGTCAATTCGTTCGACAGTCCATTTCTGGCTCAGTGCCGGTCGCACCTGGGCTGCATGGTGGTCCTCACCCAGTCGCTGTCCAGCCTCTACTCGGTCCTCAGCGGCCCGGCGGGACGCCATCAGGCCGATGCCCTGCTGGCCAATTTCGGCCACGTCATTGTGCATGCCTGCGATCCCATCACCGCCGACTGGGCCAGCTCGAAGCTGGGAAAGACGCTGCAGACATTCCTCGGCGGGTCGATGACGCCTGCCCCCGATCTGTTCGACGAACTGGTCGGACGGTCGCAGTACACCGGCAACTTCAGCGAACACTACGAGGCGGTCCTGCAGCCAAACGCCTTCATGTGCGGCCTTCGGACCGGTGGACGGGCCAATTCGCTAATTTCCGACGCGATTCTGCTGCGCAACGGGCAACCGTTCGCCAACGGACAGAACTGGCTGCGGGTGTCGTTCAGCCAGGTTTGAAGGGCCAAACCATCCCAAGGAATCAATCATGGAACCGAATCCACGCGAGCAACCACCGTCTTCGGAGGGCTTCAATCTCCGGCAAACGGCCAATCTGACCTATCTGCTGGCGTCGGCACATGCCACCTGTTTCACGGTGTTCTTCCGGCACAGCTTCGGCACGCAAGCGTTCGGACGCAACGGACTGCTCGCCCTGGTCCTGCTGCTGGTCTATGCCGGCCTGGCCGAGGAACCGCGGATGCTGACCTATGCCTGTCTCTGGCTGGCGGCGTTGATCCTGCAGCGGCTGCGGACCGGCTGGCTGGTACTAACCGGGATGGTCTGGCATTCCCGCTACGCGGGGTATTCCTATCTCGCCCGGATGATCCCCTTCGTGAGGACCGAGCGAGCGGCCCGAACCGTCGAGCAGTTCTTCTGTTTCCTGGTCGGTTTTCTGTTGCTCCCCGTGTCGGAAGCGCTGGGGCTCTTCGTCATGGCCGGAGGGGTTTCGCTGGCCATCGTCCTGGGCATGGAATTGGAGATCACCCGGAATCGGGTGCGAGCGATGCGCGACGCGGCGATCGAACAGCGTCACTTGGCCGCCCTTTATCGGGGCGAAATCACGGACTATTGAAAGGCCTCGTCATGTCTCAAGAACACGAATCCGCCAGCACGCGACCCAGTACATCAAGCGTACTCTGGGCCGAGTGGCGGCGGGGCTTGAAGGATCTGCAAAACGCCATCCTGAATCCCTGGAACGGAGTCACACAGACACATGAGGAGCCCGGAACCATTGCGTCGCCGACCCAGGCGATGGTGACGCAAGAGATCGGGACCGTCCACGGGTATCAGGCGATGCTGGACAGCTATGCGGCCCGTCCGGAACCGCAGCGCGAGACCGAGCGGGATCTGTCGCGATAGCAAGTCGCGGCGCAGCAATCCTTCAAGTCGGCCTAGTACCGCAATCCGGAGCGAGAACCCGCGTAGAGGGGCGTCTATCCCTCGTGGGTGCGTCTTACCACATTGACGAGCGAGAGCGATGGCACGACGCACCCGCGAGACGATGAGAACTCCGCCGAACGCGACACCGCCGTGCGTCGTGCCCGCCGGTGCTCCCGCGTGGATCACGCCCGAGCTTCTGGAACAGACGCTCGCCGTCTGGCAGCCGTATTACGACAAAACGTTGACCGCCGATGACGCCCTCGGAATGATATTGGACGTGGCCAGTCTGTTTGCCGTCCTGTCCGAGGGGGATCGCCGTGAAGCAATATCTCGCATTGGCGCGGGTCAGCAGCCGTGAGCAGGAACGGGAAGGTTTCTCGTTAGATGTCCAGGAGACCGCTCTCAAAGCCTTCGCCGAGAAGCACGGCGGAATCATCGTGCGGCTGTTCCGGATCGCCGAGACGGCCAGCAAATCTGACGAGCGGAAAACGTTTCGCGAGCTGATTGCCTACGCAAAGAAGAATGCGCCCGGCCTGGACGGCCTGCTCTTCTACAAAGTTGACCGGGCCTCCAGGAACCTGTTCGACTATGTCGAGCTGGAACGGCTGGAGTCGGAATACGACGTACCGTTCATTTCGGTCAGCCAGCCGACGGAGATGACGCCGGCCGGCCGCATGATGCGGCGAACGCTGGCCAACATGGCCAGCTTCTACACTGAGCAGCAGTCGGTCGACGTCCGGGAGGGATTGGCCCGACGAGTTCGCGAAGGCTGGTTCGTGACGTTGGCCCCGTATGGCTACCGCAACATCCGCCAGGAGGGCCGCGGCCTCATCGAGATCGATCCCGCGGCGGCGGACAACGTCCGCCGGATCTTCCAGCTCTATGCCTACGGCAACCTGACGCTGGATGGCGTGACGGAGAGGGTCAACGCCGAAGGCCGGGTCTGGCGCAATTCGCAGCAGGCGTTCCCCCGCAGTTCCATTCACAACATCCTGCGGGATCGGGCCTACCTGGGCGAGATCGAATATAAGGGCCAGTGGTATCCGGGCAAGCACGAACCGTTGATCGACCGGCCAACCTGGGACCGGGTCCAGGCTCTGCTCGGCGACTGCCATTACCGCGGTCATGCACTCACCTACAGCGGTGAGTTCATGCACTGCGCCCATTGCGGCCATCCGATCACGGGCGAGCAGAAGACGAAGTCGACGAAGAGCGGTCTTCGCTCTTACGTTTACTATCGCTGTGCCCGCTACACGAAACCGGGACATCCCCGCGTGCGGGTCCGCGAAGAAGATCTCGACGGTCAGATGCTGGCCATCTTCGGCAAGATGCGGATCGAAGACGACTCCGTCCGCGACTGGTTCCGGGCGGTCCTGACCTCACAGACCAAAGACTCTCAAGCGGAGTCGTTGGCCCAGCGGGCCGAACTGCAGCGCCAGGAGACGCTGCTCGTGCAGCAGTCCGACCGGCTGCTCAACCTCCGTCTGTCGGACGACATCGATCAGGAGACTTACGCACGCAAGGCAACCGAACTTCGCGACCGGTTCGCCTCGATCAAACTGCAACTCGACGCCGTCGACCGCTCACACGATGAATTGGCCGACTTGGCGTCCAAAGTGTTTGAACTTTCTCAAACGCTGCGACAGCAATGGGTTACAGCCGACTACGACGTCAAGCGTCGAATCCTCGAAATCGTGTGTTTGAACTGCCGCCTCGAAGGCGCAACTCTTGTCCCCACAATGAGAAAGCCCTTCGACCTGGTGGCCGAAGGGCTTTTTTCAGAGAATAGTCGGGATGACAGGATTTGAACCTGCGACCTCTACGTCCCGAACGTAGCGCTCTAGCCAAGCTGAGCTACATCCCGATGTCTTCCGCGTCGACTGTTCGCCGCCTCGGAGCGTGCATCTTAGCAGGACGACCGACGGGTTCAACTCTCCCGGAGGAGTTTTCCCGACCGTCAAACCTGACGCAGGCGACGCGGACCGAAATAGTTTCGGCGATTCGCCCGCCGGACTTCAGCCGCCCCCCCTCATTTTCTCCGACGCCCCGCGTGGAACCCACTCCGGGGCGTTCCACAACTGGACGCACTCCGGGCGATTCGGGTTCGCGGCGCAAGACAGCTTTGCCCGGCCTTGCTAAGCTGCGTGGATTGCAACCTGCACTGCTCGACCATCCCTGTCCGGACCGGGACCATGACCGAATACCTGTTGCCCCGCAAGCTGACTCTCGACCAGTTCATGAAGCGCGAAGGCTGGGTAGGGACCGGCGGCCAGGCCAAGTATGTGATTCAGTCCGAAATGGTCCGCGTGAACGGCGCCGTCGAAACCCGCCGGGGACGGCAGATGGTCGTGGGCGACGTGGTCGAATTCGAGGGACAGCGGGCCGTGGTTCAGGAGGAGACGGACTGAGGCCGACGACTGCCGATTGTTGACATTCCCTTCCTTCTGCGGCGAGCGGGCACGATGGACTGGTGGCAGCATCTCTGGGCGACGGTTTCCGAGCAGATCCACGACCACGGAGCGAAGATTCTGACCGGCCTGGTCCTGATGGGGGTCGGCTGGTACTTCGGCAACCGCAAAGCACGGCGAAACTGGCGGAAGCGCGAGTTCTTCGATCGGCTCAATATCTCGCTGAACACGGTTCGCGACGGCAAACTCCTGATCCGGACGCTCGTCGAGAAACGGGTCGACGACATCTACCTCAACGCCGCCGCGACGGCGGAAATCGTACATGCGGCCCAGAAAACATCGGCGCAGGATTCCACCCTCCCCCTGCCCCAGGCGGACTACTGGTACTACCTGAATCCGATTTTGAACGAGCTGTCCGAGCAGTTTGCCGTCGGGTTGCTGAAGCGGGATCAGGGAGCGCCGGTCACATCGGCTCGCTACGTGATCGCCCTGACCAGCGAATGCGCAGGCGACCTGCGGATGCGCAAAGTCCGCGCGATGGTCGTTCAGCGGTCGCTGCTGGAGCAGCTTCCCGCGGAGCCCCCTGCGTTCGAATCGCCCCACCACCTCACCCGCTGGGAGACGCTGAAACAGCTTGCCGGCGAGTGGAGCCAGCGGCCGTGGAAGTTCATCGAAGTGGAGCTGTGCGTTTGAGGTCGGCCTCTCGAAATCGGCAGCGTCAGTTCCCCTTCGCAAGATCCAGAAAAACGATGATCGACGGATTCCCGACCGGGGCGTAGTGGCCGGTGAATTCCAGGCCGCCGGTCTGGCGATTGACGCGGAAGACGGCGACGTTGTCGGCCCGCTGGTTGCAGCAGTAGAGAAACTGGCCGGTGGGATCGAAGCTGAAGCTGCGGGGGTAGTCGCCGCGGGTCCATTCTTCGCCGAGATATTTCAGCTCGCCGGTCGGGCCGACGGCGAAGATGCCGATGCTGTCGTGCAGGCGGTTGCCGGCGTAGACGTACTTCCCGTCGGCAGAGACCAGGATCTCCGAGCAGAAATTGCTGCCGGCATAACCAGGCGGCAGAGTCGAGATCGTCTGGCGGGCCGACAACTTGCCAGTGACGCTATCCCAGTCGAAGAGAACGATCGTCGAGCCTTCTTCCTGGATCGAATAGAACCAGCGGCCGTTCGGGTGGAAGTAAAAGTGGCGTGGGCCGTCACCGGGCGGGAGTGCGACGAAGGGCGTTGCGGCGGGCGAAAGGGTGCCCTTCTGTTCGTCGAACTTCCAGACGAAGATCTTGTCCAGGCCGAGATCAATGTGGAGGACGAACTTGCCTGACGGGTCGGCTTCGATCATGTGGGCGTGGGTGCGATCATGGCCGCTGATGGCAAAGCTGCCGGGAGGAGCATGTTCCGCGCGGGTGGGACCGATGGGGCCGTCGTCCTGTTTGACGTCAGTGGCTTCGCCGAGCCGGCCGTCAGGAAGGATCGGCAGGACCGAAACGGAGCCGCCAAAGTAGTTCGCCACCAGCAGAAAACGCCCGGAGGGATGGATGCTGACGTAGGTGGGACCGGCGCCGACGGAGCGGACGGTGTTCAGGAGCGTCAGCCTGCCGTTCGTCCGGTCGACGGAGAAGGCGCTGACCGTGCCTTCCTTCGATTCGCCGACGTGGTCGGTTTCGTTGGCGGAGTAGAGCCGGGTTCCCGCGGCGTTGACGGCCAGGCAACTGGGGCTGGTGCCAAGGTCAAACGAGCCGGCGGAAGTGAGTGCACCGGTCTGGCGATTGACCTGAAAGTAATGGATGCCGCGCCCGTTCCCCGGGGGAAGATCGACCTGGGTGGGAAGGACGTCCTTCAAAGGAGAGCTGAAAGTGCCGACGTAGGCCATGAGGGGGGCGTCGGACTGAGCGAGGACGCTGCTGCTCAGAAATGGCAGAGATCCGGCAATGGCGGCAGAAGTCGTGAGGAAGGAGCGGCGGGAGCCGTGGAAGTGGGGCATGAATTGGGTTGCCTGTGAGAGCGCGACGCTGGTCAGGAGACACTTCAACTTCTGAGTATTTTCGCCATCACAGCAGGGGAATGCCACTCCAACGCCGTTCAGCGCACGATGCCGTGCCGAGGATCAGTTCCCGACACGGCATCCATGATTCCGTCCTAGCTGAGCAGATCGCCGAAGGCGACCATTACTCATCCGTCACACAGCCTTCGCTCGCCGTCTTCACCAGCTTGATGTACTTGTGCAGCGTGCCGCGGGTTGCCTTCAGCGGCGGAGTCACAAAGGCGGCTTTCCGCTTCGCGAGCTCATCGTCCGACAGGGCGACGTCAATCCGGTTCGTTTCAGCATTGATCGTGATCTCGTCGCCGGTCCGCACCAGGGCGATCGGCCCCCCTTCCTGGGCTTCGGGGGTCACGTGACCCACGATGAAGCCGTGCGATCCGCCGCTGAACCGGCCGTCGGTGATCAGGGCTACGTCGGCCCCGAGGCCGGCACCCATGATGACCGAGGTCGGGGTGAGCATTTCCGGCATGCCGGGGCCGCCCTTGGGGCCTTCGTACCGGATGATGATCACGTCTCCCTTCTGGATTTCCTTGTTCTCCATCCCGGCGAGCATGGCCTCTTCGCTGTCGTAGCAGCGGGCCGTCCCCATGAAGATCAGCCCTTCTTTGCCGGTGATCTTGGCCACCGCCCCGTCCGGACAGAAATTGCCTCGCATGATGCGGATGTGGCCCGATTCCTTGATCGGCGTTTCGATCGGGACGATCACCCGCTGGCCTTCGGCGAGACCAGGCACGTCCTTGAGATTCTCCGCAATCGTCTTACCGGTGACGGTCAGGCAGGAGCCGTCCAGGAAGCCCTTTTCAAGCAGGTACTTCATCACGGCCGGCGTGCCGCCGACGTGGTGCAGGTCCTCCATCACGTACTTGCCGCTCGGTTTGAGGTCGGCGATGAACGGTACGCGGTCGCTGACTTTCTGAAAGTCGTCGATCGTCAGCGGGACGTCCACCGAACGGGCCATGGCGATCAGGTGGAGCACGGCGTTGGTCGAGCCGCCGGTCGCCATGATGAACACCATCGCGTTCTCGAACGCGGCGCGGGTCATGATGTCGCGGGGCTTGATGTCCTTCTCCAGCAGATTGCGGATCGCCTTGCCGGCGGCCAGGCACTCAGCGTACTTGAGCGGATCTTCGGCGGGGATCGAAGAGCTGTAGGGGAGCGACATCCCCATCGCTTCGATCGCGGAGGCCATCGTATTCGCCGTATACATGCCGCCGCACGCCCCGGCGCCGGGGATGCTGCAGCGGATCACTTCTGCCCGCTCTTCCTCGGGCATCTTGCCCGTGATGTATTCGCCATAGGCCTGGAAGGCGGAGACGATATCCAGCTTCGGGTGGCGGGGGGTGCAGCCGGCGCGGATCGTGCCGCCGTAGACCATAATGGACGGCCGATTGAGCCGGCCCATGGCGATCAGGCAGCCGGGCATGTTCTTGTCGCAGCCCGGGATCGAAATATTGGCGTCGTACCACTGGGCGCACATGACGGTTTCGATGCTGTCGGCGATCAGGTCCCGCGACTGCAGCGAGAAGGACATGCCGTCGGTTCCCATCGAGATGCCGTCGCTGACGCCGATGGTATTGAAGCGCATGCCGACCATGTCGGCGGCGACCACGCCCTCTTTCACCTTGTCGGCGAGCTTGTTGAGGTGCATGTTGCAGGTGTTGCCGTCGTACCAGACGCTGGCGATGCCGACCTGGGCCTTGTTCATGTCGTCGGCGGACATGCCGGTGCCGTAGAGCATCGCCTGCGAAGCGCCCTGGGATTTCGGTTGCGTGATGCGGGAGGAGATCTTGTTGAGCATTTTTCTTCGTCGATGGTTGAAGGTTGATCGTTGATGGACAGAGACGGAGCGACGGAATTACGGTACGACGAGTTCCGACGGATGCGGCACGCGGTCGACTTTGGGGAGAACCTGGGGCTGGTAGATCGTGGTGTAGGCGGTCGCGGTGCGGTGGACGTCCAGCGCCCCCTGCGACTCCCAGTGTTCGTTCAGAATGAAAACTCTCTGGTCGTTTGTGGAGTGATAAACCTCGAACCGCGCGCAGCCGGGTTCGAGGCGGGAGAGGCGACACTGTTCGGCGAGGAGCGAACGAATCTCCGGGACGTCGGCCGCGTCCTTCAGCGTGAGCACAACGTTGACGTAAATCATGTCCGGCAGACCTTTCGAGGTGGATCGAGTCGGCGATTTCGGAGCATACCACAGACCGGGGGAGGGGCGGAAACCGACTGGCGGGAAGTTCTCTCGCAGAGACGCAGAGGGAAGAGGAGGTCGCAGAGAAGACGCGCGGAAAAGGGAAGGGATCACGGGGAAAATTGAAGCGAGCCCGCTGCGCAGTCCGGCGCGAGTTTGCGACGATGTACAGGGAGCAGAGGAGAACGGGGTCCCGACCGGTGTTGCAGTTCTGGAGGAACTGGTATCATCGCGACACTGAGACAATCTTTACAGACTCATGCTGAGCGGCATCTGTCGTCAGCATGATTGGCAGGATCGTTGTAATGTTGACGAAATCAGGCGAAGCCGGCGTGCGTTGGCTCGGATGGTCGCAGGTATTGCAGGACGTCCGGGACGACGACGCTGCGGCGTTGCTGGGGCTCGCCGACCAGCTTGAACAGGCGGCGTTCGGGGCGGCGAATGTCGCGGATTTTCTGCGGCAGGCGCTCGGCGACATCGCCGGAGAGTTCGGTGCGAACGGGGTTTGCGTCTATCAGCGAACCCCGGAATGGAAGGCGCTGGGCGCTCATGGACGCTGGACGCCCGGCGAGGGCCCATTCGAGGTTATGACCGAGGCTTTGGATCGCGAGTCCGCGGTCTACGCGGCGACCGCCGGCCCCTTGGCGAGCCCGGTGCTCGTCGCGCCGGTGCGGTCGCGGTCATTCCAGAATCCGCTGCTCGTGTTGACGGGGCGCAATCTGGCAGATGACATCCTCGGGCCTCTCTGGCTCGCCGCCCGTGCCTTGGGAACCGGGCTTGAGTTCGTTCAGGCGAAGAGTCAGTCGATCCGGCGGATCGATCAGCTCCGGAGCACGCTGCGAATCGCGTCATCGCTGAGCCAGATTCAGGAGACGGAACCGCTGCTGAATCAGATTGCTCAGGAGGCGACGCGTCTCCTCGAATGCGATCGGGCGAGCATTTTCATCTGGGACAAGGAGCACGGCGAAGTCGTCGCCCGGCCCGCGCTGGGAGTCGAAGGAGGCTCCCTGAGGTTGCCGGACAAGACCGGCGTGGTGGGCGAAGTGATCCACAGCGGCCGGCTGATCCGGGTCGACGACGCGTACCACGACGCACGGTTCAGCCAGGCGGTAGATGCCACCAGCGGGTACCGGACGAAGAACCTGATCTGCTGCCCGCTGAACGACCATGACGGCAAGCGACTGGGGGCCTTCGAGGTCATCAACAAGTCCGAGGGAACATTTACGGATGAGGACGAAGCGACCGTCACCGAACTGGCCGCCCAGGTGGCTGTCGCTCTGCAGAACACCCGCGAGCGGGAGACGCTGCTGCGGTCGCATCGCCAGCTCACCGAGCAGGTGACCCGGGGCGTGACGATCATCGGCGAGAGCCCGGCGATCAACGCCATGCGGGGGACGATCCGCCGGCTGGCGACGACGGACTTGCCTGTGCTGATTCTCGGCGAAAGCGGCACCGGCAAAGAAGTCGTCGCACAGTCGCTGCACTATCTGGGCACGCGCGCCGAGCGGCCGTTTATCGCCGTCAATTGCGCGGCTCTTGCCGAATCCCTGCTGGAAAGCGAGCTGTTCGGCCACGAGAAGGGGGCTTTCACCGACGCCCGCGAGCTGCGTCGTGGCAAATTTGAGCTCGCCGAGGGGGGAACGATCTTCCTGGACGAAATCGGCGACATGAGCCAGGGAGGGCAGGCCAAGCTGCTGCGGGTGCTGGAGCAGAAAGTCATCACGCGGGTCGGCGGTTCTCAGCCAATCCCGATCAACGCGCGGGTCATCGCAGCCACGAATGCGAACCTCGCCGAGATGGTGAAGGCGAAGAAGTTCCGCGAGGATCTGTATTTCCGGCTGAACGTGGTGACGCTGGACCTCCCGGCCCTGCGGAACCGCCCCGAAGATATCGCGCCGCTGGCCGAGTATTTTCTCAACATCTTCGCCACGCAGGCCCGTCGTCCGCGGCTGCAGCTTTCCGCCGAGGCGCGGAAGCGGCTGCAGGCCCATCCGTGGCCGGGGAACGTCCGCGAGTTGAGGAATCTGATGGAGCGCGTGGCGTTCCTGGCGCCGGGCGATCGGATCGAGTCCGAGGACCTGGCGTTCATCCTGAGTCCGGAGCGGGACACGATGCCTGAGCCGTCGCCCGACCTGGGTCTGAGCGAAGCGACGAACCGCTTCCAGCAGGAGTTCATCCGCCGGGCGATCAAGCGGGTGCGGGGGAACATGAGCGAAGCGGCCCGTCTGATGGGTCTGCACCGGTCGAACCTGTACCGCAAAATGCGGCAGCTCGCGATGAGCGAAGCAGGCGAAGGGGACTTGGGGGACGATGAGGTCTGATTGGCGAAGAGGAAGATTTCTCGCGGGGTGCAGTGGGGATTGCGGAGGTTGCAGAGCAGACGGAGAGGTTGCGACAATCAGGGGCTAAGATGGGCTACTGGCCGGTTCGTGAGCCGTGGTTTCTGCATGGTCGGCGGAGCGTGCTCCAGCGGGCGGTGCTGATCAGCGTGGCGCTGGCGTTCCTGGCGATGCTTGCGACTTGGGCCGCGATCGTGGTTGGCGTGGCGATCTTCTTCGGCCCCGCGGCGGCGTTTGGCAACAGCCCCCTCGGAATGGCCTGTGTCATGGGTCTGGCCTCCAGCCTCATCATGGGCCTGCCGCTCCAACGGGGATTTCGGAAGGAGCAGATTCAATCTCTGCGGCGGACGATCGGTCTGGGGCTGACGACGACGACTGTTTTCTGGGTTGGCCTGGAAGTCGAACCACGACTCCTGGCAGCCACTCCGCCGGACCATTGGGTGGCACTCAGTTGGATGTCGGTTTGTGCGATCTCCTACGCGTTCGTTTTCAATGCCTGGCTTCCTCGATCGGTCCGCGGGAGCTGGCTGGCCGGGCTCACATCCACATTTCTACCGGCGCTGCTGCCATGGTTTCTGCTTCCGCTGGAACGAGGCTTCCATCAGCTCTACGTATGGTTCGGCGCGCCTGAGCTGGCGCTGATGATCGCCATGGCGTGCTTGTGGGGACTGCCCAACATGGCCATTCTGGTGCCGTGGGGCTTGCCGTGGTGGCAGGCCCCGCCCGAAGAAGCGACGCCCGAGTGATGCGATTTCCCGGCAGCCGTGATGACTCTGCGAGGCGGATGGCGGCCGTGGTCATCACCTGTTGGCTGGCGTTGGGCGGCCTGGCGGAAGTGCGGGCGGATGAGCCATCGGTCGGCAGCCGCTGGACCTGGGGGCTGGGCGCGGCAACCTGGCGACAGACAACCTTGTGGCGCGAGCTGCCGATCCGCGGTCCGCTGGTGCAACTGGAATTGCTGAACCGCGACCGGCTGTCAGGCGAGCTCCGCAGGTTGACTGACGAGTCGGTCGATTTCCGCACCACCGGCGGCAGTCTTCTGCAGTTCTCCCGCGCGGCCCTGCTCAGTCTGCAACAGTCCGCCGAGCGGGACATCGTCGAATTCCGCCCGGGTTCGTGCGGGTCGGGCACTTCCCCGTGCGAATTCGCCTCCCTGCCGCCAGAGGGCCGACTGAGCGGCTGGCTGCAGCTTGTTGCCGAATCCGACGACGAGCTCTGTTCCATTTCGTTGGGACCATGGTCGCGTCGGTTCCGCAACAATGTTCTGCGGAACCAGCGTACACCTCACCGAACACATCAACGAGTCCTCCTCGACTGGCGTGGCGGGCGGGTTCAGCTGTTTCTGGCCGGACAGTTAATTGCCGACGACCGTGTGTCTGCAGACATCGGCCCTCTGGTGATCGCACCCGGCGCGGCAGTGGTTTTTCAGGACGCCGTGTTGTCCAGTCCGCGCACGAATCCCGTTGCGGAGTCGCTGCCGCAGGAGTTTCCGCTGGTTGGGATGATCGATGGCGGAGAGCTTGCCGCCGCGCACGTGCGTATTATCGATGGAGACCTTGAACTTGAATCTGACGGTGCGGCAACGCGCTGGCTGTGGTCGGAGTGGAAGTCGATCGTCTGGCCCGCGCCGAAGGACAACGTCCCCGCACACTCCATTTCGGGCTGGCTCGTGGAGCTGGAACTGCAGCCGCTGGCCGAGTATCCGGGGGAAACGCCGGACCGACTGACGGGGGCAATCACACTCGCTGATGAGACGGGACTATGGCTGGCTCACCCGTTACTCGGGCGCCTGCCGATTGCCTGGTCCGCAGTTCGGCAGCTCACGCTGCGCGGCTGGGGCACGGCGACGCCGCTCCGGCTGGGACCAGTGCATCTCGGGGACGAAATCCGGCTCGACCTTCGGTCGCCGATGCCAATCGGCCATCGACTGGCCGGCAATTTTCCGGCCTCGAAGTTCTGGAACGGACGGCTCTGGATCGAACTCGACCATTCCGGCTTGGAGCCTGGCGGAGCTGAGACGCCTCCCGGCTCGCCGTTTCTGGCCGAACTCCGAGCGGGCCGACTGGTCACGCACTTGAGCATCAACCAGCAGCTACTCGCGCCGCTCAACACCCGCATCCGCTGGAAAGCCGATGTCACTCATCCCGAACGCCTCGCAATCCCCCTGCCCCGCTCGCTGCTGCAACCGGGAGACAACTCCTGGGAACTTCGCGAACACCCCCGAAACGCAGCCGGCGGGTATGATGACTGGGAACTATGGAATCTGATTCTGTATGAGACGTGGCCGTAGAATTGTGAAGTTCTCTCACAGAGACGCAGAGAGAAAGGAGGCCGCAGAGAAGACGGAAAACGTCACGCAACGGCGCAACGGAAAGAAATGTCGAAGTCGGAATGTCGAAAGAGAAAACCTTCAGCAGCTTTTCGCAACTGACGACGGACAAGTGACAACTGACCAAATTCAGGATTCACCATGTTTACGGGGCTCGTGGAAGGCTTGGGGCGCGTGGCTGCGGTTGTGGCGGAGCCCGCCGGGATCCGGCTCGCGATCGAACCGCCGGCGGAGATGCATGCCGGCGAATCGTGTGCGCTCGGAGACAGCGTCGCCATTAACGGCTGCTGCCTGACGGTCGTCAGCCTGGAAGACGGGCGCTGGGCGTTTCAGGCGGGGACCGAGACACTCTCGAAGACGAGCCTCGGGCGACTGCAGGCTGGCGATAGGGTCAACCTGGAACGCTCGCTGCCGGTCAATGGCCGCCTCGGCGGGCACTTCGTGCAGGGACACGTCGACGGTGTCGGCACGGTCGACGCGATCGAACGCGAAGGAGGCTGGATCTCGATGTGGTTCCGCGTGCCGCAGACGCTGACGGCCCTGATGGTGCCGAAGGGCTCGATCGCCATCGACGGCGTCAGCCTGACACTGGTTCATGTCGAGGCGGACCGGTTCAGCATCGCGCTCATCCCCCACACGCTGGAAGTCACCACGCTCGGCCGCCGGCAGGTTGGAGATCCGGTCAATATCGAGACCGATGTCCTCGGCAAATACGTGCAGAAGCTGCTGGGGCGGTGACGTGAAGAAATGTCGAATGAGGAAGGCGGAATGTCGAAACGGTCTACGAGGAGAGGGCCGGTAACCGTTGTCACTGGCCCTCTCTTCTCCGGATTTCCGCTTTAAGCTCTCCGCTTTCCGCTGTTCTCAACCCAGGCCGGCCACTTCCCAGCCCTTGCGATAGGGTCGCTTCAGGAAAGCGTCGGCGGCTGGCAGATTCGTGAACTTCAGGCCGGGTGCGTCCCATTTGAGCGTCGTCTTCGGGAAGCGGGTGGCGACGCAACCGAGCAGAACCGATTCCGTCAGCGGACCGGAGTAGTCGAACGTCGTCGACGTCTTGGTCTCGCCGCGAACGGCGTCAATGAACTGATGCCAGTGGTTCTCCCCGTCGATTTTCGGCACGTCGTAGCCGGCGAAGTCCCTTTCCGGCAACAGAATCGGCATGGCGATGTGCGGCAGGATCATGGCCCCCTTCTGGCCCAGGAAGAGCGAGCCCTGATCGGGGAGCGCACGATCGCCGACCGACGCTTTGACGACATCTTGCGGCGGGCGCTGATCGCCGTCGTACCAAGTAATATCGACCCCCTTCTCGGCGGTGTGCGGCGTCTTCGGGAAGGTGAAGTGAACGATGGCGTCGGTCGCCCAGTTGTAGTCGTTGGGGGGCGCCCCTTCGGAACGGACGGTCGTAGGACCGGTCAACGCGAGTGCCCCGAAGACCGGATCGAAAATGTGGCAGCCCATATCGCCGAACGTTCCGGTGCCGAAGTCGACCCGCTTCCGCCAGTTGCCGGGATGATAGTAACCGCCGCCGACAAAAGGCCGGGTCTCGCAGACGCCCAGCCACTTATCCCAGTCGAGCGTGGCGGGAACCGGATCGCTCTGCGTCGGCTTGCCAGTCGGGTCGCCCCACTTCTTGCTGCTCCAGGTGTGAACGGTATGGACCTTGCCGATAGCCCCCTGCTGAATCAGGGCGATCGCGGTCTTGTACTCGCGCGACGAATGGATCTGAATGCCCATCTGCGTGACGAGCTTCTTCTCGCGGGCATACTCGGTCAGCGCCCGCGACTCGGCGATGTTGTGAGTCAGCGGCTTCTGGCAGTAGACGTTCAGGCCAAGCTGCATCGATGACATCGCCATCGGGGCGTGCATGTGGTCCGGGGTCGAGACGTTGACGGTGTCGAGATTCTTGTGCTCCTTGTCGAGCATCTGCCGCCAGTCCTGATAGACGCGCAGATCGGGGAACTGCTCCTTCAGCTTCGTAGCACGGGAAGTGTCGACCTCGGCAACGCAGACCAGCTTCACGTTGGGGTGGGCGACGAGCTGGCCCAGGTCGGCCCCAGCCATGCCTGCAGCCCCGAAACTGGCGTGACGGATGATGTCACTCGGAGCAGCGGCCCGGGCAGAGCGGGCGAGCAGTGGCAGCCCGATACCGGCTGCGAGAGACTGCTGCAGAAAGGACCGGCGGGAAGACAGCCAGGGACGGGTCATCAGTACGCGCTCCGGGTTCGGAAAGACGAATCAGTCAGCTCGCATATCATAGCCGAGAGACTGGGGAAAGCTCAAAGGGAAGAGAGGATCTCGCGCAGAGACGCGGACGGCCCAGAGTTCGCAGAGAAATTCAGAGAGAGAGAGAGAGAGAGAGAGAGAGAGAGAGAGAGCAACCGTGACGAATCGCGAACATCAGGAGTCCGACCGGATAACGACCGGCTGCCCGAAACGTTCGAAATACCGCAATCAATGACATTCCTGCATTGCATTGCCTCTGCGAGCTCCT
Source organism: uncultured Planctomycetaceae bacterium (assembly GCA_942493135.1). Lineage (GTDB taxonomy): Bacteria > Planctomycetota > Planctomycetia > Planctomycetales > Planctomycetaceae > Planctellipticum. The sequence goes on from OW818684.1 coordinate 572,124, forward strand.
CTTCCTCCGCTTCTCTGCGCGAAGTCCGTCGCCTGATCGCTTTAACGTGGCAGTTCGTTCCAGGCGCGGGCCACATACCGGGGGAGATCGGAGGCGATCAGGCCGCAGCAGGAGAGGTGTTCGGCGGCGAGATCTCCCGCGCGGCCGTGGAGCCACGCGCCGAGCTGGGCCGCCTCGAACGGCGAGATTCCCTGAGCCAGCAGGGCTGCGATGACACCTGTCAGCACGTCGCCGCAGCCTCCGGTGGCCATGCCGGGATTGCCGGTGTCGTTGATGGCCAGCCGGCGGCCGTCGGTCACGACAGTGCTAGCCCCTTTGAGCAACAGGATTGTTCCGGAACGCCGGGCGAACTCCAGCGCCACGGTCTCGCGGTTGGACTGGATTTCTTCCGTGGAGACTCCTGTCAGGCGGGCAAACTCCCCGGGATGCGGCGTCAAGATCCGGGCCGCCACGGGAAATGAATCGAGTGCTGACGTCCCGGCGAGCGCATTCAACCCGTCGGCATCGACGACCAGCGGACAGGCGGCCGTCGCATACATCTGCCGAACGACATGCTGGACGCCGGGGGACTGGCCCAGGCCGGGGCCGACAGCGATGGCAGACATGCCGCGGAGTTTTGACTGCAGCGGCTGGAATGCGGAGGCTGCGAGCTGTCCGTCGCCGTCCTCGGGGAGTTCGCTGGTCAGGTAGCTCGGTTCGTAGCCGGCGACGATCGGCAGAATGCCGGCGGGGACCGCGATGTAGACCAGCCCTGCCCCGCCACGGAGTGCGCCGAGGCCGGCGAGGCAGGCGGCGCCGCTCATCCCGCGGCTGCCGGCGATGATCAGCGCGCGGCCGAAGGTTCCCTTGTGGGCGCCGACGGGCCGAGGCGGGACGGCGGGAAGACGAGTGACAAGTTCCGGAGCTGCGGACATGGCGAGGCTCCTGTCGAGGTCCTGATTCAGTTTGCGGCGCGGGCGGCGGCAGCCTGACGGGCAATGAGTCCCGCCAGATAGCCCCCTTTGAACCCGGCATCAATATTGACGACACTGACGTTCGCAGCACAACTGTTGAGCATGCTGAGCAGGGCCGAGAAGCCGCCGAAACTGGCCCCATACCCGACGCTGGTCGGCACGCCGATCACGGGGACTGCGACCCAGCCGGCGACGACCGACGGCAATGCCCCTTCCATACCGGCCACGACGACGATGGCGTCGGCGGCCTGCAATCGCTGCCGCTGTTGAAACAATCGATGCGGACCCGCAACGCCGACGTCCGTCAGCAGTTCGATTTCGCAGCCCAGCCAGCGAGCGGTTTCGCAGGCCTCTTCGGCGACGGGGCGGTCGGTGGTCCCGGCGGTAACCACCAGCACGCGTCCGCAAGCCCCGGTCTCGGCCAGATTTCCAAGCGCAACAGTCCGGGCCACCGCATTATGAACCGCGGCGGGAAACATCCCGCAAAGCGCTTCGGCCTGTTCCAGGGAAACGCGCGTCGCCAGCGAGGGCTGCCCCGCCTGTTGCTGGGCCTCAAAGACGGCGGCGACCGCCTCGATGGACTTGCCGGGAGCGTAGACCACTTCCGGTACCCCGCAACGGACGGCGCGGTCGAGATCGATCGAGACGTCGTCGAATCGTGGTGCGGCAGTTGCCAGCAGACGGAGTTGTTCCAATAAGCCGGCGTCCGGCACCTCGCCGGCGCGCCAGCTCTCCAGCAGAGCTGTCAGTTCGCGGAGTTCCACAGTGCGGCTCCTTTCAGCCCGGCGTCAGGAGCAGCTCGGGATAGGCCGCCGATCGCGTGCCAGATTTTGGCGGATTGTCTAGCGGTCGGAATGTGAATACCGCCGAGTACTTGGTCTCGCGTGAAAAGTTGCGGGTGGCTGCGTGAAACGTCAGGCAGTGGAAAAACAGCACGTCGCCCGGCTGGAGCGTGACAAACTGTTTCGTAGCGATCAGCGGCTGATTGGCTGGCAGGTCCGGTCGGAGGAACGTCGCCTGGTCAAACTGTTCGGGCTGGTACGCCAGGCGATGCGAGCCGGGGATGACCTGCAGACAGCCGTTGTCGTGCGTTTCCGGGCCGAGGGCGATCCAGGCATTGACCAGCTCTGGACGCTGAAAAGCCCAGTAGCGGATGTCCTGATGCCAGCCGGTCTCGCTGCTGAAGTCTGGATGCTTGGTCATGATGCAGTTGTGGTGAGCAAGCGGGCTGACGACTTTCGGACCGAGCAATTGCTGCAGCCGCCCGAGGATGGCAGGCTGCATGACCCATTCGAGAAAGACGTAGTCGCGGGTGAAGGCCTGCTTGAGCCGGCGGACCGTCCGGCCGCCACGGGCGTCGAGCGACTCTGGCGAACCGGGGTACTTGACGTCGGCCTCGTATTCGATGGGCCCGATACTGCGGTTCAGACCGTCGTCGGTGACCGCCCGCATCCTCCGGGCAAATTCCGGGCAGGTCAGTCCGCGGGCGACGACGAAGCCGTCGCGGGCAAAGCGTTCGAGATCCGACGCAGGGAACAGGCCATCCGGGGCAGTGGTCACAATGAGCGTCATCCGAAGCAGGAAGAGCCGCGAAGTCGGGGAGCACGCCGCGCAGGCGTCAGCCCTTGATCTCATATTCTTTGAGTTTGCGATACAGCGTCCGCTCGCCGATCCCCAGCATCTGGGCGGCCTCGTCGCGTTTGCCCTGGGTGATTTCGAGGGCCCGTTCGATGTAGTACTTCTCGACCTGATCGAGCGGTTTGCCGACGAGCTGATCGGCTCCGCTGCGTCCGCCGGTCGCCGTGCCGTCGTCCGCGGTCAGTCCGACCGGGGCGATCTCATCGGGAAGGTCGTCGAGATCCAGTCGGCCGTCGGCGTCCATCACCAGCATGCCCTGAACCACGTTTTTGAGTTCGCGAATGTTGCCCGGCCAGGTGTGCGCCATGAGAGCCTGCTGGGCCTGCCTGGTAATTGTGGGGGCAGGACGGTGCATCTGCGCGGCGAACTGCTTGAGAAAGTGCTCGGCGAGAAACGGGATATCGACTCGGCGCTCGCTCAGGGGAGGCAGGAACACCGTCACGACCGACAGCCGGTAGTACAGATCCTTGCGAAAAGTCCCCTTTTTGACCATCTCCAGCAGATCAGCGTTCGTCGCCGCCACGAGACGGACATTGATGTCGTGCTCGTCGTTCGCGCCGAGTCGCGTAATTTTGCGGTCTTCGAGGACGCGGAGCAGTTTGACCTGGGTCGACATGGGCGTTTCGCCCACTTCGTCCAGGAACAGCGTGCCGCCGTTGGCGTACTCGAACTTGCCGATCCGCCGGGCCGTCGCCCCGGTAAACGAACCGGCTTCGTGGCCGAACAGCTCGCTTTCCAGGATGCTCTCTGGCAACGCAGAGATGTTGAGCGGAACGAAGGGCTTGTTCTTGCGGTCGCTGTTCTGATGGATCGCGCGGGCGACGAGCTCTTTCCCGGTGCCGCTTTCCCCCTGAATCAGAACCGTCGCATCCGTCGGCGCAACGCTGCGAAGTTTTTCCACGACGCGATGCATGGCGGGGCTGTCGCCGACAACCCCTTCGAAGCCGAATTTTTCGTCGAGACGCCGGCTCAGCTCAGCGTTTTTGCGGAGTAGTCGGACGCGTGCGCTGGCCTTCTCGACGGTCTCGCGCAGCTCCTTGATATCGAGCGGCTTGGTCAGGTACTTGAAGACGCCGTGCTGCCCCGCGGCGACGGCGGTCTTGATCGAGGCATGACCGGTCAGCAGGATCACTTCGGCGTCCGGCAGCTCCTGCTTGGTCTTCCGCAGGATCTCCAGGCCGTCGATGTCGTCCATCATCAGATCGGTGACGACGACGTCGTAGTTCTGGCTCTCGACAAGGTTGGCCGCGCGCTGTCCTGATCCGGCGACGGTGCAGTCATACCCAACACGACGGAGGCTTTCGGCAACCGCCTGCGCATGGGCCTCGTCGTCATCCGCCACAAGGACGCGGATGGACTGACCTGGCAATTCGGGAGTTTCGGCCTCGGCGGCGGACATGGCGATGGAAGACTGCTGGAGGAATTGGTCGGGCGGCAGGCGTGAATCCATCCAAGTCTACCCGGCTGCAGTCCGGTTTTCACGGGAGGATCGCCGGAAGCGTGATGACAAAGCGGGTTCCGCGGCCGACGGCGCTCTCGCAATCGATCTCGCCGTGATGGCCTTCCACGATCTTCCGGACCGTCGGCAGCCCCAGCCCGCTTCCCTGGGATCGCGTGGAATAGAACGTCTCAAACATGCGGGCCTGGGTCGCGGCGTCCATCCCATGCCCGGTGTCGATGATCTCCAGCACGACACGACCATCACGGGCGAACGTCTGCAGCTCCAAAACCCCCCCGTCCGGCATCGCCTGGGCCGCATTGCGGGAGAGATTCTGCAGCACCTGCCGCCAGAGCTGACGATCCAGCAGGACGGGCGGCAAATCGATCCCCAGATGCGGGCTGATGTCGATCCGCTGCTCGGCAGCCAGGGGCTGGTAGAACTCGATAAAATCGCGGACAACTTCGTTCAGTTCGGCCCGCTCCAGCTTCAGCCGTCCGACGCGGGCAAACTGCAGAAAGTCCTCCAGAATCCGTTCCAGATGATCGCATTCCTTCCGGACGGTATTCACCTTCTGCAGCAGGCGGCGGTCCCGCTGGGTCTCGGCCTCTTCCAGATCCTCCGCCATCAGGTCCAGGCTGAGGACGATCGTCGAGAGCGGATTGCGGATCTCGTGCGCCAGGCCGCCCGCCAGAGAGGCGATCTCGGCATAGCGCTCCTGCAATTTGCGGTGCTCGACTTCGAGTTCGGCGTGATCGACGGTCATGGTCGCATCATCCGTAAACAACGGTCCGGCCTCCAGACTCAGCTCCGCTACGAACGACGGGGCCGAACCCTTCGGTTCGACCCCGCTGTCGTTCATTCATTTCTGGTCGATCCGGACGCCATTCAGGCGTCGGCGTCGCCCGAATTGCGTTCGGCAGCGCCGTCGGTCTGACCCGTTTCCGCCAGAACCGCCTTGCGGGACAGCTTGACGCGGTTCTGCTCGTCGACGGCGATGACCTTCACCTGGATCTTGTCGCCCAGGCGGCAGACTTCGTCGATCGACTTCACGTAGCCGTCGGACAGTTCGCTGATGTGGCAGAGGCCGTCCTTGCCGGGAGCGATCTCGACAAACACGCCGAAGTCCTTGATCGAAGCGACCGTGCCGTTGTAGATCCGGCCGACCTTGATCTCCTCGGTCATCGCTTCGACGCGGGCCAGAGCCTCTTCAGCGCCGGGTCCACGTTCGCCGGCGATGATCACCGTGCCGTCGTCCTGGATGTCGATCTGGGTGCCGGTCTCTTCCTGAATCGCCCGGATGTTCTTGCCGCCCGGGCCGATCAGCAGGCCGATCTTGGACGGATCGATCTTCGTGCGCAGCAGGCGCGGAGCCAGCGGAGACAGTTCCGGACGCGGCCTGCGGATCGCCGTCAGCATGGTCTTGAGCAGGTCGATGCGGGCGCCGCGAGCCTGTTCGAGAGTCTTGCGGATGATCTCCTCGTTGATGCCGGCGATCTTCAGATCGAGCTGAATGCCGGTCACGCCCTTCTGGGTTCCCGCGACCTTGAAGTCCATGTCGCCGAAGTGGTCTTCGTCGCCCATGATGTCGGTCAGCAGTTCGTAGCGGTCCCCCTCTTTGACGAGGCCGATCGAGATCCCCGCGACGGGCTGAGTGATCGGCACGCCGGCGTCCATCAGTCCCAGCGTCGCGCTGCAGACCGAGGCCATCGAGCTACTGCCGTTCGACTCGGTGATGTCGGAGATGACCCGGATCGTGTACGGGAACTTTTCTTCGCTGGGGAGCACCGACTGAACCGACCGTTCGGCCAGACAGCCGTGGCCGATTTCGCGCCGGCCCGGTCCGCGGATCGGACGGCATTCGCCGACCGAGTAGGACGGGAAGTAGTAGTCCAGCATGAATCGCTTGGAATACTCGGGGAAGATCCCGTCGATCTTCTGAGCATTTCGGACCGTGCCGAGTGTGACCGTGCAGAGCGACTGAGTCTCGCCACGGGTGAACAGGGCCGAGCCGTGAACGCGGGGCAGCACGGTGGCGCTGCAGGTCACGCCGCGCAAATCGGCCGGCGTCCGACCGTCGAGCCGGCGGCCTTCCAGAATCAGGTCGCGGACGACGCGGGATTCGAGCGAATGGAACGCTTCCGAAAACTGGGCCCGGGTGCCGCCCCGGGGACTTTCGACGGCGTCTTCCGGGAAGAGTTCGCCGATCAGGGCCTTCTTCAGGTCGCTGACGGCGCCGCGACGATCGGCCTTGTCGCCGCCCGTCTTGGCTTCGCGCAGCTTGGAGTAGGCCTTTTCCTTGAGGAAAGCCGCGAACGGGTTGACGGCGATCTCGGGGACAGCCACCGGGGACTTGCCGAGCTTTTTCGCCAGTTCCAACTGCAGTTTGCAGATCTCGACGATCGCCCGGTGACCGAACATGATGGCGTCGGCCATCACGGCTTCCGGCAACTGGTGGGCGAAGCCCTCGATCATCAGAACCGAGTCCTTCGAGCCCGCCACGATCAGATCCAGCGTGCTCGTTTCCAGTTCGGTACGCGTCGGCATCAGGACGAATTCGTCGTTGATGCATCCGACCCGCACGGCGCCGATCGGCCCCTGGAACGGCATTGAGGACACCGTCAGAGCGGCGCTCGCGCCGTTGATCGAGAGGACGTCCGGATCGTTTTCCTGGTCGACGGACATGACGTTCGACATGATCTGGACTTCGTCGGTGTACCCTTCCGGGAACAGCGGACGAATCGGACGGTCGGTCAGCCGGCAGGTCAGAATCTCGCGGGTGGTCGGACGACCTTCACGCTTCAGATAGCCACCGGGGAACTTGCCGGCCGCAGCCGTCCGTTCGCGGTAGTCGACCGTCAACGGGAAGAAGTCGGTTCCGGGACGGGACGGCCCGTCCTGAGCGGCGACAAGGACGACGGTGTCGCCGTAGCGGACCATTACGGCGCCGGCGGCCTGCTTGGCGATTTCGCCGCATTCCAGACTGAGCGTCCGGCCGGCCAATTGAGTTTCTACAGTCACTTTCACGGGAAGACCTTGCAGATTAGAGAGATGTGCATTCGAAGATTTTTTTGGGCGGAGGCTGCCGCATCGGGGCAGCCATCAGACGCCGGCCGGCTCCAGAGTGAGCCGGCAAGACAGCGCGCAACCCCGCACGGCGTACAGCAGACGCCACGCAAGACTTCGCGCGGACGAGCCGGGGAGAAGCGCCGCGTGGCGCGCTGCGGAACTACTTACGCAGCTTGAGCTTTTCGATCAGCTCGTAGTACTTGGCCGTATGGTGTTCTTTCATGTAGTCGAGCAGGCGCCGGCGCCTGGCGACCAGCATCAACAGACCACGACGGCTGGCGTGATCCTTCATGTGGCCCTTCAGGTGTTCGGTCAGCGCGTTGATCCGCGCAGTGGTGACCGCAATCTGGACGTCGGGCGAGCCGGTGTCGGTTTCGCTGCGACGGTACTCCTGAATGACTTCCGTCTTACGTTCTTTCGTGATCGACATTTCACAAACCCTGTTTTCGCGGGAACTGCTGCAAGGAAAAGAGATCGCCACGACTGTGCCGGGTCAATTCCATCCCGGCTGAGGGTGCAGTGGCAGCCCCGCTGTTCACAAACTCACGTTTCAACTCTTTTTCCTGAGGACGCAGTGTATCAGGAGCGCACGAGGATTCAATGGAACGGCAGAACGGAAAAAACTGAACACTCGCAACATTCCGATGAACATTCGCGGCGTTTTAGTGCCGGAAGTGGCGACGCCCCGTAAAGATCATCGCAATACCGAAGTCGTTGCAGGCTTCGATGACTTCGTCGTCCTTCTTGGAACCGCCCGGCTCGATGACCGCGGTGACGCCCGCTTCGTGGAGCTGGTCGATTCCGTCCCGGAACGGGAAGAAGGCGTCCGAAGCGCACACCGCTCCTTTGCCCCGCCCCCCCGCCTTGTGGCAGGCGATGTACGCCGAATCCAGACGGCTCATCTGTCCCGCCCCGACTCCGACGACATGCCCCTGCTTCGCCAGCAGAATCGCATTCGACTTCACGTACTTGCAGACCAGCCAGGCAAAGTGCAGGTCGGCAAACTCTTCCGGCGTCGGATGACGGGCCGTGACGACCCGCCATTCGTCCTGCGGGTCGGTCGCTTCATCACGGTCCTGAATCAACAATCCCCCCGTCACCCTTCGAATGTCCTGCGTAATCGGACGCGGATCGAGCATCCCCGCGCACTGCAGCAGCCGCACATTCGCCCGCCACTTGGGACGCGTGATCAGCATCTCAAAAGCTGCCGGCTCGTAGGACGGAGCGATCACGGCTTCAATAAACCGCCCCGCTGCACAGAGCTGCTCCGCTGTCGGCAGATCGACCGGCCGATTGAAGCCCAGAATCGATCCGAAGGCGCTGATCGGGTCGCCTGCGTCCGCCAGTTCGTAGGCTTCCGACAAGTGAGCCGCCACAGCGCAGCCACAGGGATTGTTGTGCTTGATGACGACCGCCGCGGGCTGCTGGAACTCGCGAACGATCTGCATCGCCGCGTCGAGATCCAGCAGATTGTTGTACGAAAGCTCTTTCCCATGCAGCACTTGCGCCGCGGCAAGGCTCGCCGGGGCCGGATGCTGCTCGACATAGAAGGCGGCCCGCTGATGCGGGTTCTCGCCGTACCGGAGCGAACTCCGCCGGTCGAAATGCAGGCTGAGCTGTGACGGGAAGTCGGGGTCCTGCCCCGTGCCATCGCCGCGAACCAGAGTCGACATGTAATCGGCGATCGCCCGGTCGTAGCGGGCGGTCATTTCGAACGCGGCCGCAGCCAGTTCCCGGCGAAGTTCGACCGGCAGCGGCCCCTGCTTCAGTGCGGCCAAGACCTGGTCGTACTGATCCGCGCGGGTCACGACACCCACGTACGCATGATTCTTCGCCGCCGAGCGGAGCATGCTCGGCCCGCCGATGTCGATCTGCTCGATGGCTTCCGCCGGCGTGCAGCCGGGCTTGGAAATCGTCTCAACAAACGGATACAGGTTCACCACGACCAGCTCAAACGGCTGAATGCCGTGAGCCTGCATCGACTCGGCGTCGCTCGCCAGATCGGGCCGGCCGAGCAGGCCGCCGTGAACGCGAGGATGCAGAGTTTTCACCCGGCCGTCCATCATTTCCGGGAAGCCGGTGTATTCCGAGATGTCGGTGACGGACAGCCCCATTTGCGCCAGCAGGCTGCGGGTGCCGCCGGTCGAGATGATCTCGAAGCCCAGTTCGACAAGCCCCTGGACGAAGGGAACAAGGCCGGACTTGTCGCTGCAACTGATGAGTGCCCGCCGGGGAGCCGCGCTGACGGTCATGCTGTTCGATCTTTCGCACGATTGGCGTCGCCCGAGAAGTCGTTTCTCGCAGAGACGCAGAGGAAATTCGGAGTTCGCAGAGAATACCAAGAGCGGCCGCGGAATGGGAATCTGCGGACGCGGATCGCTCGAAGGCAGAAGATTTCAGGCAAAGACCCAAAGAGGAATGCAAAGGCCGCAAAGAAGGCAAAGCAGCGAGATTTCGCCGCGGGGCCGTGAAGGCTGAGGAGAATATGGGATTCAGAAAGAGTCAGAACTACGAATAGTGCCTGTAAACGCGAAAGAGGGCGGCAAGTGTTTCGAGAGAACTGAATTCTGCCTTTCATCGCGGTCTTGGTGAATCTCTGGCGTCGTTGCGAACTGCTCTGCGTCTCTGCGAGAAATCTTCTCTTCAGAAAATCACCGGAAGATGCGAAACAGCCGGCCGAGCCAGATATAGAGGAAAAAGCGGTTACGGCTGCGTTCCGAGGCGGCGTCCAGCGCCTGGCCGGCCAGGATCGCGTCGCCGGCGTCCGCCGTGCCGACGTCGACGCCGCAGGCCGCGCAGAATTTCACCCCTGGCGGCAGAGTTTTCTTGCACAGCGGGCTTTTGACGCCCGCGGCTTTCGCCTTGCCGCCCCCCTCCCCGGCCCGCTTCGGGTTGCGCTTCGGGGCGTCGCAGCCGGGACAGGGAGCGCTGATTTCGTGATCGTGGATCACGAACCGCGTGCCGCATTCGTCGCATGTCACCTTCGGCATGGCAGGTTCCTGAGGGTTTCTCGGGCGGGTGCGTCGAAACGCACCCGCCGAAAAGGTGACTCAGGATACCATTCAGACCGCTTCCATCCAGACCTGGATTTTTGCGTCGCCGACAGAGACCGACTTGGACTCGGCGGGGACTTCGCTGGCGGTCAGGCTGTCGGCGAGGGTTTCGCCGCGGATCGTGTCGCCCCATTCGGCGATCGCCGTGGCCAGTTCCAGGCTGTCGGAGGCGTAGCCGATGCGAATCCGCTGTTCGATCTCCAGGTTGGCGTCCTTCCGCAACTGCTGAATCTGGCGGATGAAGTCGCGGGCCATCCCCTCGCGGAGGAGCTCGGGTGTCAGGTGAACAGACAGCGCGACCTGCACGCCCCGCTCGTCGGCGGCGACCCACTCGGCGGCCTGTTCCGTCCCGACCTGCACGTCTTCCGGAGCCAGCGTGACCTCGTTGCCGTCGAAGTTCACAGTAACCGACTGTCCCTCGCGGAGCGCCGTCAACGTGGCGTCCGGCAGTGTCGGAATCTTTTCCCGCAGCAGGTTCAGCAGCTTGCCGTACTTCGGCCCCAGCGTCTTGAGGTTGGCGCGATAGGTATAGCGGACGATGTCCGCCAGGCTGTCGCAGCCGGTGACCTGTTTGATGTTGAGCTCGTCGCCGATCACATCGGCGAGCCGTTCGATCGATTCGCGCTGGCCGGGATTGGTCGACGCAAACCGTAATTCCGGCAGCGGCTGCCGGACCCGCTGATCGGCAGTTTCGCGCAGCTTATGCCCGAGCTTCACCACGACCTGAGCCAGCGCCATCCGCTCATTCAGCCCCGCGTCGAGCAGTGTTTCATCGACGGTCGGGTAATCGCACAAATGCACCGACTCCGGTTGATCGTTGATGGTTGATCGTTGATGGTCAGAGACGGAATTTGTGTTTCCATCAACGATCGACGATCGACCATCAACGAGAGTCTGGTACATCCGCTCCGACAGGAACGGAATCATCGGTGCGAGCAGCTTCGACAGTGTCAACAGAACGTCGTAAAGAGTCTGGTAGGCCGCCAGCTTGTCCGTATCGCCAGCATCCCGGCTGCGCCAGAACCGGCGGCGATTTCGGCGGATGTACCAGTTCGACAGGTCGTCGATGAAACCCGCGGCCAGCCGGCAGGCTTCGGGAGAATCGTAGTTTTCCCACGCCGACCGCATGCCGCCGATGAGCGCCTGCAGGTTCGAGAGAATCCAGCGGTCGATCTCCGGTCGCTCGGCGACGGGAATCTGCGCCAGGGTCGGGTCAAACCCGTCCAGCCGGGCGTAGTTCACGAAGAAGGCGTAGCTGTTCCACAGCGGCAGCAAGACCTGCCGGCGGACTTCGTCGCTCGGGCTGCTCGTGACCAGACAGGTTTCCACGCCGTCGATCGTCCGGTCGGTCGGGCCGTTCAGCGTCGGCAGCGTCACCTTCTGGTCGGGATGCCTGGTGCCGAATTTGAGGTCGCTCGCCGGGTTCTGGGCCAGGTACATCCAGCGCATGGTGTCGACGCCGAGCTGCTCGGCCGCTTCTTCGAACCAGATCGCGGTGCCGTCCGACTTGTGCATCGGCTTCCCTTCCTCGTTCATCACGAGGCGGTGGCCAAGCAGTGTCTTGAACGGCTGCTTGTCGGCGGCAGTCGCTTCCTCGTGCCGCATCATCGTCGCCAGGGCGAGCATCGAGTAGAACCAGTTGCGGAACTGCCCCGGGAAGCACTCCGTCACCAGGTCCGCCGGGAACCACTTCTGCCAGTACTCCCGGTCGGTGTTGTAGCCCAGCGTACTGAAGGGGACGATCCCGGCGTCGAGCCAAGGGTTGCCGACGTCCGGCACACGGGTCATCAGATTGCCGGTCTTCGGGTTCCGCAGCTTGACCTTGTCGATCCACGGTTTGTGAGGCGTATGCCCTTCGAACTCGTCCCAGCCCTCGACGGCCCGTTCCTTCAGCTCGGCGAGCGAGCCGATGACTTCGAATTCGCCGGTGACGTCGTCGACCCAGATCGGCAGCGCCAGACCCCAGAAGCGTTTCTTGGAGATCATCCAGTCGCGCATGATGGAGAGCCATTCCACCTCGCGGTCCTGCCCCTGGATGCTGTCCGGCAGCCAGCGGATCTGGCGGGTGACGTCCATGATCTCCTCGCGCCAGTCCATGTTGATGAACCACTCGTCGACGAGCCGGAAAACCAGTTCGTCGCCCGTGCGCCAGCAGAACGGATAGATGTGCGGATATTTTTCCTCGGCGACCAGCAGCCCCTTTTCCTTGAGCCGGCGGATGACGAGATCGACGGTTTCCGGGTCGGTCGCCGACCGGCCGGTGAATTCGCCAAACCCCTCCAGAAAGCGACCATCTTCACCCAGCGGAGCGATGCTGACGAGACCGTTGGCCATGCCAATCTGATGGTCGATATCACCACAGCCGGGGGCCGAGTGGACGATGCCGGTCCCTTCGCCAGCCACAACGTTGGCATTCCCCTTGAAGTCCCGGCCGCCATCGATGACGCGGTGGCAACTGACGGCATTCGGAGCATCGGGCTTCAGGTCCGCCGGAGCAGGTGCCGGGGACCCGCCCGGCTGCTGCTGGGCGGCCAGGTCATCGAAGGGCCCGACGTAACGCCTACCGATCAATTCCTTACCCAGCACCGTCCCTTCGATCTCATACCCCCCCTGCTCTTTGAACATCTGCGAGAGGGTTTTGAGCTTCGGGCAGTCCTTCGGCCAGCCCCATTCCGGCCGGCCGAAGCCTTCCTTGAACTCCTTCGCCAGCCGCTGGTACTCCAGGTTGTCCTTGGCGAAGTAATAGACCGCCCCGTCCCGCTTCGCCCGGAGCTTCACGTATTCGAGGTCCGGATTGACCATCGCCGCGACGTTGCTGGTCAGCGTCCAGGGCGTGGTGGTCCAGATGAGGAGGGATTCGTTGATCGTTGATGGTTGATCGTTGATGGACGGAGCATCCGGATTCTTCTGACCATCAACCATCAACGATCGACGATCAACGCCTTCCGGCAGCAACGGAAACTTCACAAACAGCGCCCGATGCACCGTCAGCTTGCGCCCGTCCGCCACTTCCATCTGGCTGTAGGCACTGCCCCCCCGGCCGGACCACGGCATCACGTCGTGGCCGCGATAGACCTTGCCGCGCTCGAAACACTTCTTGAGGAACGTCCAGATCGTCTCGTTGTTGTCGGTCGAGAACGTGAAGTAGCTGCCGCCCCATTCCAGGCTTCCCAGCCGTTCGACGATGTGTTCGGCGGTATCGCGAACCGTCGTGTCCGGCTGCTTGGGAGGAACGAACTCGACCTGCTGGTCGGTGCCGATCGCCTCGGCCAGCTTGCGGAGCTGCTGCGGGTCGTCCCATTCCATCCAGTAGCCCAGACGGACGGACTGCTCGGTCTGCACAGCGGCGTACTTGAGGACCCGCTTCTTGCATTCCCAGACGAACCTGTCGACGCCGAATTCTTCGATCGCGCTCTTGGCCCCCAGGCCGAGCTGCTTTTCGACTTCCACCTCGACCCACAGCCCCTGGCAGTCGAAACCGTTCTGGTAGCGCAGGTCGCGACCGTTCATGGCCCAGTAGCGCTGAAAGGCGTCCTTGTAGGTCCGGCCCCAGGCGTGATGGACCCCCATCGGGTTGTTGGCGGTCATCGGCCCGTCGAGAAAGCTCCACGGCTGACGACCGGCGTTCAGCGCCCGGCGTTTGGCGAAAATGGCCCGGTCCGTCCAGAACTTGAGCATCTCGTGCTCGCCACGGATCAAATCAGCGTCGCCAACCTTCTGAAACATGTCCGCCCGTCTTTCCTGCTGGTCTGTTCAAATTCGAAGACGGAAGATTTCACGCAGAGACGCCAAGAAGAGACAATCCCTCGAAAAAACGAGCCGCGAAGGGTGGAATCTCTGAGAGATTTCATTCGCATTCATTCGTGCAATTCGTGGTTCTGACCTCTTCTCCGCGTCCTCCGTGTCTCCGCGGTGAAATCTTCTTCGATTCCTATCGTCGGATTTCTCTGCGGCTTCTGCGTTCCGCACTGCGTCTCTGCGAGAGATCCGGCCTCTTGATGCCCCGAGCCGAAAATTCCGCAAGTCCTGCCCGGAACTGACCTTCCGCCCGCCGGCCTGAGTCTTCCGAACCAGGTATCTTAGTCCCTCGGTCCGAAAATGTCTGCCGAGCCCGCTGCCGCCCGACTACTGGCGCTCCGGCCGCCACCGACGCCAGCGCCACAGAGCCTTGATGGCGGTCCAGCCGTCGCGGAGTCGGATCTTCTTCCCTTCCGCCACCGTCCGCGGGGAGTAGTGGATCGGGACTTCGACGATCGAAAGCCCCATCCGGGCCGCTTTGGCGGTCACTTCGGGGCAGAACTCGAACCCGTCGCAGACGAGCTCCATCCGGTCCAGATCCCGCCGGCGAAAGACCTTGTAACAAGTGGCCTCATCGGTCAGCCGGACGCCGTACAGCCAGCGAACCAGGGAATTGATCACCGCAATCCCGCCGGTGGCGATCAATCGCCCCCGAAAACCTTGCGTCTGGACCGCGTGATATCGTGAGCCGTAGACCACATCGACGGTCCCCGCCAGCAGCGGCGCCAGCAGGGCCGGATAGTCCTGCGGGTCGTACTCCAAATCGGCGTCCTGAATGATCACGTAGTCCCGGTCCGCCTGCGACAGCCCCGTCCGGATGGCAGCCCCTTTTCCGCGGTTCTGCGGGTGCTGGCAGACGACGACTTCGGGGCGGCTCTTCCACTTTGCCAGGCAGGCCGCGGTCTCGTCGCTCGAACCATCGTCGACCACGATCACCTGCCCGACGAGCGGCACCGCCACGATCCGTTCGAGAATCAGATCGATCGTCCGGTCCTCGTTGTACGCCGGGACGATCACGGAAAGAACTCCGCGGTGCGGCCCCTGAGGCGGCGTCGCTGGCGCACTCGCCGCACTAGGCGCCGACATGGTCAGTCTCCTGCCAGGAGACCCGCAATCCGCGGCCGATCACCTTCGCCCAGCACCGCCAGCCGACCAGCCCGCCGACGATCAGGACCGGTTCCAGAACCATCCGCAGGCGATAGTTCGGAATGTCCAGCGCCCCCGACAGCAGATCCATCACCAGCAGCGTCAGGACCACCACCACGCCGGCCCTCCAGACGCCGGGCAGCAGCAGCAATCCCACCGCTCCGACAAGTCCCGCCAGACTCCCCAGTTCGATCGCCAGCAGCCGGTTTTCCAGTGCCCGATCGAGCCATACCGCCCGGCGAGACCTCGCCTGCGCAGTCCCCCAGACGGTCTGCCCGGCCGGAGTCGACTCCGCCGTCAATTCATCGCCGTACAGATACAGCTTTCGATCATATGTCGTTCGCCAGAAGTCAATCTGCCGCCAGATCGCCCGGAAGGTCGTTCGGAGCGGAGCGGTCCAGAACCCCTGCACCGCCACCCGCTGCATCAACTCATCCGCCTCCGCATCGGAGAGGCCCGAGTCGGTCAGAGCATGAGACGTCGTCCAGTTCACTCGCCAGTCGTCCCCCTGAACCCGGTCTCCCAGCAGATTCCGCACCCGGTTTCCCTCCGCGGTCTCCGGCAGCACTGGGCCTGTGGGACGCCCGGGGCCGAAAACCGACATCCACAGCTCGCGACCGACGAAGATCGACGGAGAAAATTTCCCGAACACCTGCTGATTCCTGACGCACCACGGCCCCACGATCAGTCCGCCCATCACACCAACGATCACCAGCCGGAACGCCAGACCGCGAAGCTGCGCGCCCCGCGTCGCCAGCGGCAGCGACTCCAGCAGTGCGACAGCGGCCACGACCGGGGCGATCCCGGCATTGGCCGGCCGGATAATGGTCCCCAGCGCCAGCAGGCCGCCGATCAGCCCCCAGCGCGGCCAGACACGTCCGGGCGATCGTCCGGTGAGCAGGATCAGCGTGCCGAGAAACACCGGCTCGTAGAAGGATTCGGTGAGGATCGTCCCGGCGAAACCGGGGGCCGCCAGACTGACGCAGCGCAGTGCGAGGGCCGCATTCACCAGCCAGATCTGCCGGCTCAACTGCCACACCCACCAGCCGGTCAGCAGCGTGGCGATCCAGACTGCGCCATACTGCAGCGCGCCGACGACGCGCCAGCTCGCAGCCCCGCAAACCGCCTGAATCGCCCCCAGACACCACGGATAGCCGGGGGTTCGAAAACCGACCGGATTCTCGATCATCCACAGGTCGCCCCGCGCCACCTGCGCCCCCAGTTGCCAGTACAGGATCGCATCCCCGTCGACAGGGGCCGGTCCGCCCGCTTCCAGCATGGCCAGCTTCACGGCTTCCAGCACGAGCAACAGGGTGGCGACGGTCCCTGCCAGTAGGGACGGGCGGGCTCGAGTTTGCGGAGCGGCGAGCGGAGACAACCTGCCGTCCTCAAGAAGCTGATATCCGGGAGAGAATCCGCGACGAAGTCGACGGGAGCCCGCAGAACCGAGGGCTTTCAGTCCTGCAGTATCCCGCCGCCGCAGACACGACACAAGCGAGTGCCATTCCGCATGAGGCACTCCGGGACTGGGTCGTCGAGGTCTCCGACGCCAGCCACCCCACCGAATTGAGACTGAAATGCGGCCCCGATTTCGGATTTCGAGTTTCGTCCTATATCCCCGAGGGGGGGCTATCTCAAATGCTCCCGGAACCAGACCCGGTACCGGGCGAGCCGCGGGTCGGCGGTGCGATTCGCGGCCGGGACGCAATCCTCGACGAAGACTCGTTCGAACACGTAGGCGGCCACTTCGTTCGGATGGTCGATGCCCGGCGGCGCCAGCATCGCTTCGAGGGGCTCCCGGAACTCCGCCAGCGGGTGCAACCGGGGCTCGCCGTCCGCTTCGACGACCTGCCAGACGTCGCCACGACGCTCGACATCGACCGCCACCGGCCAGAAATCCGCCCCCATCCGCGGGACGGGACGATCCGACTTGAGCAACGTCCGCGGCCAGACCACCCGCTCGGTTCCGTCCGCCGATTTCACCGGCAGCAACCAGCCGAGATCGAGGGCGTCCGGGTTTCCCATCTGCCGTTCCGTCAGCCACGCATTTGCCGTGACCTGCCCCCGGCGGAAGCCCATTACGGTTTCCCCCAGGTTGGCAAAACGAGCGGGCAACAGCCGTTCGAGGACGTGGATCTGCTCGTGGATGAACGTCCGCCCGACCGTGCTGAGCGCCTTTTCCCGAGTCTCCTGCCGCGCCGCGACAATCCGAGACAGAAAGCGTTCGCTGGTCACGATATACGTCGCACGCGTGTGCGGGAAACCGGCACACAGATCGCCGCGGACTTTGAGAAACCGCCACGGAGTGTCGGCGAGCAGTCCGTATTGCTCGCGGCAGACCTCGCGAAGCTGGCCGACAAACCAGCGGACGGCCTCCGCCTCCTCGGGCGTGAATGCGAGCACCGCCGCTGCAAACCGCCGCCGAGCTTCCGCGCGGCACGCGGCAAGGTCGCCGGCAACGGCCTCGCCGGTCATCGCGGCGATTTCCAGGGATTGAAGCTCCGAGAAATACGGTTCGAAGGATTCGTCGAGAATCAACGTCCTGCCGTCTTCCGCGGAGATCAGATCGCAGGCGGGCAGCCAGAGCGGGCTGTCCCGGCCGGCAATTCGCTCGGCCAGCGGAGCGAGCGACAAATCCTCGGCGTCCGCAACCTCTCCGACGCCATCCTTTACGGAACCAGTCCGATCAGCAGTCCCCTCCACCAGAATCGGAACTATGTGGCCGGCTCCGCGTCGAATCTCCGCACTCGTATCCGCAGCCGCGTCGCGTCGATCCAGAACGACAATCCGTCGGGATTTGTCGTGTGCGATGGTGATCCGCTGCACCGGACCGTTGATCCGGTCAAACTCGTGCTCGAACTGAACATTCTCGCCCGCAATCCGCAGGGGCTGCACCAGCAGCACGCGCCCGTCGTCTGCCGTGGCGATTCCGCAGCAGACGACCGCAATCAGAACGGTGCAGGCAGCAGCAAGGCGTGGTGCTCGAACAGCACTCGCCGGCCGTAGGCGCCGATGGAGGGAGTAAAGAACAGCAGGAAGACATAGAATGCCAGCAGCGGCACCAACAGCAGTCGCATTGTCCATCGTAGCAGCATCCAGCTCCGGGTCGGTTTTCGCACGGCCCGGCCGTACGCCCAGCCGATCAGAATACGGGCCGGATAGATGGATGCAATAAAGATCGGCGTTTCGAGCCAGATCGCATCCCGCGGCAAAGCGGCTACTTTGAACAAATACAGCGGCAGCGACAGGGCGTAGAGCAACACGATCGAGAGCTGAAAACTGATCGGCGTCCGCCGGAAGGCCTCGCGGATCGCCCGGAGTTCAAAACCGGCGGCAAACCGCCGTTCGGACGCCAGTCGAGCCTGCAGGAACGGCGTCCAGGCAAGGACCGGAATCAGCAGCGCCCCGCCCACCAGCGTCAGAATCACCTGCCCCGGCTGGCTCGGGTCCTGCATGACCGCGAACAGTGCGGTAGGAATCGCCAGCCAGATGAAAGCGGCGGCAAAGCCTTTCAGCCCCAGGAGAAAGTGAGCGGGAATCTGGAGCGCCTTGAAGAAGTCCCGGACCGCAGCATTCGCCGTGAGCCAGTAGTCCCCCTCGCGGAACTGCCGCCGGAGCCAGAGGACGTTCTTAAGCGGTCGAAAGAAGCAGCCGAAGCCACCGCCGCGCGACAAGGCCAGGATCAGATGCAGGGAGACGACGGCGGAAACCAGAAATGCCCCGATCCGCCAGGCCCCGGCAATGCCCGAACCAGGTGCGATGATCGCCGCATCGACTGCGGCATCCGACACCCAGCGCACCGGAATCAGCCAGAGGGCGACGCCCACTGCAATCGAACCAAGTCGCGATGCCAGCGGCAGCAACGGCAGGCAGTACCGCAGCTTGCCGGTCCGGGCGACGCGTCCTTCGGCTTCGAGCAGATATCCCAGCGCCAGGAAATTGAAGAGCGGCAGTGCGGCCAGCACGGACAGAAACAGAAACAGACTGACGAGGCCAAAGCCGATTTCGGTCACCCAGGCCACAAACCGCAACGGGTTTCGCCACGGAATGGGGCACGGAGGAACCGCCGCGAAGCGCGATTCCGACACAAATGCATCGTCGGTCAATGCCAATGGGGCCTCTTCGAAGACCAGTTCCTCCGGCGGCTCTTCGAAGATCGGGGGGGCGGGCACGGCGGATTCCAGGGTCGCAGACGTCATAGGGTCTTCTCCGACGGGGCCAGCGGTTTCCGGCCGATCATTCCAACCTACCCCGTCGGGCCGCGGCAGGTTGCAGGATCTCGGAGACGCCCGAAAATGAAACCTGGCCTGTCCTGGAAAGGTAGACTGGAAAGACGGAGGCCGCCACACACTCCTCCAGCACGCACTTCTCGGAGAATCGGCAAATGCCGACTTTACCACGCCCGAAACAGTTTGGACTGCCGCTCCTGGTGGTGCTCGGCGTGCTGGGACTGGTGGGCTGGTCCGGACGCCCCCCGAAAACGCTGCCGATGCCCGAACAGCCGATCGCAGACAATTCGTTTGCCACGTCGCTGGCCGCGGTCGACCGCGCCCTTGCCGACCGCTGGAAACGGGAGGGACTCATTCCCGCCCAACCCGCAGACGATCTGACCGTACTCCGTCGGTTGAGCCTGACCCTGCATGGAACCGTCCCGTCGCTGGAAACGATCCGGCAGTTCGAGGCCGACGACCAGCCGCAGCGGATTGATCGCTGGACCGGGCGGATGGTGCAGGATCCGCGGTTTGGCGACTACTTCGCCGAGCGGTTCTCGCGGGTGCTGGCCGGCGCCGAGAACGGGCAGTTCGTCCTGTTTCGACGAGACCGGTTCAACGCGTGGCTCTCGAAGCAGTTTCTGGAGAACCGCCCCTGGGATCAAATGGCCCGCGAGCTGATCGCCGGCCGCGGTCTCTGGACCGACACCCCCGCCACAAACTTCACCACATCCGCGGCGGACGAAGGAAATCTCGATTCGAATAAACTCGCCGGACGGACGGTGCGCGCATTTCTGGGACAACGGATCGACTGCGCCCAATGTCACAACCACCCCTTTGCCGAATGGAAGCAGCAGCAGTTCGAGGGACTCGCCGCCTGTTTTTCCTCCGCGCAAGTCACCGTACGGGGGATTCAAGACAATCCGAACAAGAAGTTCGAAGTCGAAGACCGGGTGACGCTCGCAAAACGGGAAGTCGCCCCTGCGGTCCCGTTCGCGCAGGAGTGGTGGCCCGCCGAAGGAACATCCCGGGAACGGCTCGCCGCATGGGTCACGCACCCCGACAACAAACGCTTTGAGCGCGCCATCGCCAATCGCATCTGGGGTCTTGCACTCGGCCGCCCCTGGATCAGCCCGGTGGACGACCTGCCGGATCCGCCGGAAACGGCCGAGGAACAGGATGTCCTCGACATCCTGGGACGAGACTTCCGGGAGCACGGCTACGACCTGCATCGGCTGATCCGCCTGGTGACGGCCTCCCGGACATTCCGCCTTTCCTCGTCCCATCCGGCCTGGGATGAAGGCGAAGCGGGCGAGGCCCTCGAAGCCAACTGGGCGGTCTTCCCGCTCTCCCGGCTCCGCCCGGAACAGATGATCGGCTCGATGCTCCAAGCCTCCGCGATCAAGACGACCGACCAGAACTCGCACCTGTTCCTGAGAATCATTCGATACACCCGCGAACGAGATTTCGTGCGGGACTACGGCGATCTGGGAGACGAAGAGCTTAAGGAACGGTCCGGGACCGTCCCGCAGGCGCTGCTGCGGATGAATGGGGAATTCTCGAAGGAAATGAGCGAACTCAGCCCGGTGAGCGCCTCAGGCAGAATTGCCGTGATGGCGCCGACGGACGAAGCGGCCATCGAAATCAGTTTCCTGACCTGCCTGACCCGGCGACCGACCGCCGAAGAACGCGACCACTTTCTCGCCCAGCTTGCCCCACTCAAGGGCGATGCTCGCGGACCGGTGATCCAGGATCTCTACTGGACCCTGTTCAACACGGCAGAGTTCTGCTGGCTGCACTGAAAAATTACAAGATCTCTCGCAGAGACGCATAGGAAAAGAGGAGTCCGCAGAGAAAACAGGAATAACGATGGAATGATGAGTCCGGGTGGCACGCCCTGAGTCTGCGCAGGGCGTGGTCTTCGACTTTGGAAATCTCCGTGACCTGCGTGTCCTCCGTGGTTTCGTCCGTCTTCGTGCTCGTCTTCCTTCGTGTTTATTCGCGTCATTCTCGTGGTTCAAACTCTTCGTCCGACGCTGGAAAGACTTCATCATGGACCTCCATCGACGACATTTTCTGCAACTGGCCGCCGGACTCGGGCTGTCATTCGCCGTGCCGGGACTCGGCCTGCGGGCGGCGGAACGCCGCGGCGCCGAGCGGCAGAAGTCCCTCATCACGCTCTGGATGGCCGGCGGGCCGAGCCAGCTCGAAACGTGGGATCCGCATCCCGGAACCGAAATCGGCGGACCGACGGGGGCGATCTCGACAACGCTGCCGGGCGTGCAGATTGCCGACCTGTATCCGCGGGTCGCGGAACAGATGGCCCACCTTTCACTGATCCGCTCGCTGGTTTCCAAAGAAGGCGACCACGAACGGGGCACCTATATGGTCAAGACCGGGTATCGTCCCGATCCGACGCTGATTCACCCCAGCCTGGGAGCGATCGCCGTCCACGAACGACCCGACGACCGAATCGAGATTCCGCAATACGTCTCGCTGGGGAACTCCGAGTTCCCTTCGCGGGGCGGATTCCTGGGAGATCGCTTCGACCCGTATCGCATCGCCGCGGCGGGGCAGGACGCCCAGAACCTGAAGAAGAGCGTCGATGAAGTACGGCAGCAACGCCGGCTCGCAAACTTGGACGTTGTCGGAAAGTCGTTTGCCCAGGGTCGAAGGCGGAAAGTCGACGCAACGCTGCATCAGCACACAATCGAAGCCGCGTTGCGGATGATGACCTCCGAGCAGCTCGACGCCTTTGATCTGAGTGCCGAGTCGGAAGCGGTCAAACTGGCCTACGGCGACAGCGACTTCGGCCGCGGTTGCCTGGTCGCCCGCCGTCTGGTCGAGACCGGCGTCCGCTCGGTCGAAGTGAATCTGAACGGATTTGACAGCCACGCTGAGAATTTCCTGGCCCATCGCAACCGGGCGAAGGATCTGGATCCGGCCCTCGCCAGCCTCGTGCAGGAACTGGTCCAGCGGGATCTCTGGCAATCGACGATCGTGCTGGTGATCGGCGAGTTCGGTCGGACGCCGACGATCAATCCCCTCGACGGACGCGACCACTGGCCGACCGGCTTTTCCTGTCTGGTGGGGGGCGGCGGACTGAAATCCGGCGTCCTGATCGGCGAAACCGATCCAACCGGTCAGAAAAAGGTTCCGAGCGACCCGATCGAAGTTCCGGCCCTGTACGCCACCATACTGCAGGCGCTCGGCGTCGACTACGCGAAGGAATTGCTGACCCCCGTCGGCCGGCCGATGAAATTGTGCGCCGGCGAGGTCATTCCGCGACTGGCAGCTTCAATCTGAATCATTTCCCGAACGCTCTAAAGCTTAACCCCGGAGCCGCAGGCACTCCGGGGTCGGGTGATTCCAATCAGGAACTCGGCTCATGCGTCACTGACTCGACCGACGACCGAACGGATCTTTGCCGGTCTGAACTTCAAAAATCGGCAGCACCATCAGCCGGATTTCCAGCGGCTTTCCATCTGGCCCCAGTGGAGGATCCGCGTCGGCCTGCGCCTGCTCGGCCAGTGCAAGTTCCCCCTGCTCGCGGTAGCAGAGACTCAGGTCCATCAGCGCCCGCTGATTGAAAGGCGTGGGGAACATCTCCGCCGCCTTTTGCAACGGGGCAATCGCGTCGGCGAAATTCGCCTGCGCCTGCAACGCTTCACCGCGGAACAACTGGGCAATCGCCTCCAGCGGTCCCGCATCTTTCACTGCGTCCAATTCCGCCAGAGCGTACCGGGGCAGATCCAGTTGCAGATAACCTTCGGCGGCGGCAAGCCGCCGAACGACTTTATTGGCTTCTTGAGTATCCATCGCGGCCTCCATCTCTGGTGGCACAATTCCTTCACTGGGGGTCCATCGCAGGGCCACGCTTCCCACAATCACCTCTTATGCAAGGAACGTACCAACGAGCCTCAACGGTCACTGCATCCGCAATTCCCAACAAAAAAAAGACATTTCACGGACCGGAAGGTTCGCTTCTGCCGGCGCCATATCCGCCACAATGGCAGAGCAGACCAAGGCTCCTTCACCACAAAATCGCCGCAACCAACCTCCTAAAAAGAACTTACAAAAACCACAACCACAAACAGGCCAAGTTGGCAGGAGCAGGTAGATTCCCCCATTGCTGGTGGAATCTCTACCTCCTCTGCAATTCTTGCCCTGCGTCCGGTCAAGTCCAGTCTCATCCCGGCAGGAATTACACCGCGCGCTTGGCACCAATGTGACGGCGCATCGCGACGATTCCATCACCTTCTGAACACCGCCTCGACCGGACGGAATCGGCAGCAGAGTTTCCCTGACGTCCCCGCGACGGCAGAATGAGGGACCCGATTCACTTCAGGAGCTCCCCCATGCCTCCCCTTCGCGCCGTTCTGACCGCGTCCGCTCTGCTCGTCGCCGCGTTTGTCGGTACCGCTTCGGCGGCGCCGCCGAACGTTCTGCTGCTGTTTACCGATGACCACGCGGCTCATGCCATGAGCTGCTACGGTTCGAAGGTCAACAAGACGCCCCAGCTGGACCGCATCGCCCAGGAAGGAATGCGCTTTGAGCACTGCTACGTCGGAAATTCGCTGTGCGGGCCCAGCCGGGCGACGATTCTGACCGGTAAGCACAGCCACAAAAACGGATTCAAAAAGAACGGCGACCGGTTTGACGGCAGCCAGGTGACCTTCCCCAAGCTGCTGCAGCAAGCCGGCTACCAGACGGCGATGATCGGCAAGTGGCACCTGGAGAGCGATCCCACCGGGTTTGACCACTGGGAAGTCCTGGTTGGACAGGGCCCCTACTACAACCCGCCGATGATCCGCAACGGCGAGCGGGTCAAACACGAGGGCTACACGACCGAAATCATCGGCGACTTGACCCAGAAGTGGCTGGAGCAGCGAGATCCGAACAAGCCGTTCCTGTTGATGACTCAGCACAAGGCGCCCCACCGCGAGTGGCAGCCGGGGCCGAAGTACTTCGACATGTATAAGGACGAAGAAATCCCCGAGCCGGCGACGCTGTTCGACGACTACGGCGGACGGGCCTCCCCCGCCCGGACGCAGACACTCAGCATCGCCCACGAAATGAACGACCTCGACCTGAAGCTGGTGCCGCCAAAGAACCTGACGCCAGAACAACTGAAACTCTGGCATGCCGCTTACGACGCCGAAAACGAGGCCTTTCACAAGGCGGAGCTCAAGGGGAGCGAACTGGTCCGCTGGAAGTACCAGCGATACATGAAGGACTACCTGCGCTGCGTCGCCGCGGTCGACGACCAGGTCGGCCGGGTTCTCGACTATCTGGACCGGAACGACCTCACCAGGAACACCGTCGTCCTCTACTCCTCCGATCAGGGCTTTTTTCTGGGTGATCACGGCTGGTTCGACAAGCGGTTCATGTACGAGGAGTGTTACAAGACGCCGTTCCTCGTCCGCTGGCCCGGCGTGACGCATCCCGGGACGGTCAACCGCGACCTGGTCTCGAACCTCGATTTCGCCCAGACCATCCTCGAAATCGCCGGGGTGAAGGCCGATCCGGAAATGCAGGGTCTGAGTGTCGTTCCTCTACTGAAGGGCGCGAAGCCAAGAGACTGGCGGAAGAGCCTGTACTACCACTACTACGAATTTCCCGCAGTCCACAGCGTGCAGCGGCACTACGGAGTCAAAACCGACCGCTACAAGTTGCTGCACTTCTACCACCTCGGCGAATGGGAGCTGTTCGACCTGGAGCGCGACCCCCGCGAACTGCACAGCGTCTACAACGATCCCAGCTACGCCGAGGTCCAGCAGGATCTGGTCAAGGAGCTGCAACGACTCCGCGAGCAGTACCAGGTTCCCGAAGACCCCAAACCTGTCGCCCCTCCTCCCGGGGCTGCGAACAAGAAGAAAAAGAACGCCGCCTGACCGGCGCTGCCCGCACCCCGGGGAGATTTCCGGCAATTTGACCCGTTGTGTCGTAAACTCTTCCGGTGCGGCGACCTGCCGGCGTAACGTTCCGACCCTGCGATCGGGCTGACAGTGAAGTGGTTTTTCGTTCTCGCGTGCCTCCTGCCCGCCTTCTGGGTCTCATTCCTGGCCACCTGGGGCATGCGCTGGCTCTCGCCGCGACTGGGACTGATCGATAAACCCGCCGCGCGGAAAGTCCATCGGGTCCCGACGCCGCTGGGAGGCGGCGTCGGGATCATCTGCGGCGTCCTGCTGCCGCTGGCGGTCGTCCAGGTCTGCCTCTGGCTCTGGAGCGGCAGCCCGCCAACGTGGATCCCCTCGGAACTGCGGCAGCATCTCCCCGGCGCAATTTCTCGGACCCCGGAATTGTGGGGCGTCCTCGGAGCAGCCGGCGTCCTCGCGGCGATGGGACTCTGGGATGACTTCCGCCCCCTCCCCTGGCAGCCGCGGATCGCGATCCAATTCCTGATGGCCTCGCTGGTCGTCATGTCCGGCGTCCGCGCGACGCTGTTCGTGACCAACCCGTGGATCGGCGGCATCCTGAGCGTCCTGTGGCTGGTCGTCCTCGTCAACTCCTTTAACTTCCTCGATAACATGGACGGGTTGTCGAGCGGAATCGCCCTCATCGTCAGCGTGATGTTCGCCGCGATGATGCTCCTCAAGCCGGGCGATCCCCGCTGGCTCGTGGCCGGCTTTTTCCTGGTGCTGGCCGGGGCGCTGCTCGGCTTTCTCTGCCACAACTGGTCGCCGGCCCGAATCTTCATGGGGGACTCGGGAAGCTATTTCCTCGGATTCACCATCGGCAGCATGACCCTGCAGGGAACGTTCTATACCCCGGAATCGAGCCACGACCACGTCATGCTCGCCCCTCTCTGCGTCCTGGCGGTCCCCCTCTACGACACGCTGTCGGTCATCTTGATCCGCCTCCGCGAAGGCCGCAGTCCATTTCAGCCCGATAAGAAGCACTTTTCCCACCGGCTCGTAGCCCTCGGACTCAAACCGGTCCAGGCCGTGCTGACGGTCCACCTGACGACGCTGACGACCGGCATCGGCGGACTGCTTCTCTATTCCGTTCCCGACTGGACTTCCGGAGGGCTGGTGCTGGCCAGCGTGGGCTGCGTCCTGGCGATCATCGCCATACTGGAATCGGCTCCGCGTCCCGCCGCCGCTCCGCCACCTGCCCCGACCGAACCCGGCGCCGCCGGCTGACCGAGCGTTTTCCCAAGTCCTGCAACAACATTCGCGATTCCGGAACTGCATGCCTTCACCCGCCGCCACTCCCGGCCCCGTCGCAGATCGGCCGCAGGTCTGGCTGCAGGGCCTGGTCGTCGCGCTCCTGACGGCCGGCTGCTTCCTGCCGACGGAAGGCGCCGTCCAGGGGGATACTCTCTGGCTGGCGTGCCTATGGATGGCCGCAGCCTCCGTCGCCGGTTTCCTTGCCCGCGGGACGTCGAACCTGCCGACGTGGTGTCTCGCCGACGCCGGTGTCGCGCTGTTCGTCGGCGGTCACATCCTGTCGGGTTGTCTGGCGCTCGCCAGCGGACCGGACCGCTACACGGCGTCGATCCTGCTCGTCGAATGGGTCGGTCTGGCCGCTGCCTGGTTCGCCCTGCGGACAGCTTTTGCGGGGCCGGGACTGCCGGATCAAGTCCTCTCCATCGGCGTGCTGATCGCTGTCACGCTCAGCCTCTACGGAGTCTGGCAGTTCGCAGTTTTATACCCGTCTTTGGCGGCTGAGTACGGCCCCAAAATGGAACTGGTCCGTACACTCGGACCGGACTCCCCCGAGGCGGCCCGCGCCGTCCAGGAGCTCCATGCGGCTGGCGTTCAGGTTGAAGGTTCCGCGCTGATCCTGTTCGAAAAACGGTTACGCGACAGCCGGGAACCCTTCGGACTGTTTGCCCTGGCCAACACGTTCGGCGGATTTCTCGCCGTCTGGACGCTCGTCGGAATCGGGCTCTGGCGGGAGATCTGGAGAACCGCATGGTGGAAGCAGTCGCTGCTGGTCGTTCTGATCGCCCTGATCGCCATCTGCCTTTGGTTGACCAACAGCCGGACTGCGTGGGCGGGACTCGCGGTCAGTCTGACCGGCATGCTGGCCAGCAGCCTGCGTCGCAAACCGGGCTGTGGCTGGCTGCCCCGCCTCTGGGCCCTCGGAACGGGAGCAGTATCCGTCGGCGTCGTACTGTATGGAATCCTCGGCGACTGGCAGAACACGGCCCTGCCCGGACCGCTGAAGTCGCTGGTCTACCGCTTCCAATACTGGCGGGGAACGTGGAGTTTCCTGCAGGACGACTGGCTGCTGGGGTCCGGGTTGGGCCAGTTTCGCGGCCACTACGTCGCACACAAGCTCCCGGAAGCCAGCGAAGACATCGCCGACCCTCACAACCTGTGGCTCGACGCCTGGTCCAACGGCGGGCTGATCGCCTTAATCGGGCTCGCCGTCTTCTTGCTGGCGGTCGTCCGCCCGATCTGGAACCGCGCAGCAGATGATGCTCCTCCCCTCCCGCTTTCAAAACATCCGGCCTGGGACTCCATCCTCGTCGGAGGCGCCGCCGCGGGCATGACGCTGGCGTTCCTCGAACCGTTCTTGTTCCTGTCTCAATGGAACGACTCACCACTGGTGCTGACGTTTGTCTGGTCCTCCCTGATGGGTGCAACCACCGTGGCCGGCGTCGTCCCGATTGCGGTTCGGCCATCGGCGAAGCGGAATATCTCCGCCCTGGCGGCCGTGTTGCTGGGGTTCCACCTGGTCGGCGCCGGTGGAATCGGACTCCCCACGGTCGTTCAAACCCTGTTTCTGCTGGCCGTCGCCACGCTTCCCCCGTCACAAAACGGTGCGCCAACCGGGATCGCCATCGGGCGACAGTGGGCAATCGGCGGCGGATTCGTCCTCTGTGCATGTTTCGCCCTCGGGTTCGTCGCAATCCCGGTCCAGTCCGCCAGGATTCATCTGGACGCCGGCGACAGAAGTGTCAACCAGGGCCGCCGTGACTTTGCCGGGCGGGCTTATCACGAAGCCACGGCGGCGGCCCCCTTGTGGCTCGAGCCGTGGCTCCGGATCGCCTCGCTGGAAGAACAGGCCTGGAAAGCCGCCGACCGTCGCGATGACGCCGCCTTCGACGCCTCGGTGGCCGCGCTTGACGCCGCATGGCGCAGGTATCACGGCAGCTACCTGATCGCTCGACAGGCCGCCCGGCTGTGGACTGAGCGGGCAGCAGCCACTGCAGCTGCCGAAGACCGCCAGCAGGCCGTTGACTGGGTTCAGCGGGCCGTTTCCGCCAGCCCGACGAACGCCTTGCTGCAAGCGGACCTGGCCTTGGCCCAGTCGGCGGCCGGTGATCAGACCGCTGCCGCCGAAGCCGCTCGGCGGGCACTGGCCCAGCAGCAGATCAATGAGGAACAAGGACACGTCGACCGATACTTGCCACCCGAACTGCTGATTCGGCTGGCGACGCTGGTGGCCGGCCAGGAGTCGCTCAATTCGCCTCCCTGAAGGCGGCGAATCCGCCCTGCCGCCGTTAACTTCCAGCACTACCGCCGAAATTCTCGTAAAGAGGTCACGGCCGGTTGTTGCAGGCGTCCCGGTTCGCCCTAAAATGAAGTCTCATCAGCAAATGCGAATTTCTGTATCCGTTTCTTGCCGGCGACCGGGAACGACCTGACTCCTGACTTGCTGTCTTCGTTTTCCTTCCTCACGTTTCGGTAGTGACATGAAGCCCACCACGATTGCGCTGGCTCTGTTCTTCACTGCATGCGCGCTGACGGTCACCGTCTGGCTGACGAGAAGCCCGGGACAGGCCATGATTCCTGCGGTCGCCCCTCCGGAGCCCCCCGCAGACCCGGGTCCCAAAGTCTCCCCCACCGGCCCCTATCCCAAAGCCGTGACGCCGGAGTCGGACTACGATTTCGGCGCAGCACAGCACATGACCAATGGAACCCACACATTCGTCGTCCGCAACGAGGGTGAGGCTCCCCTCATTGTCGTTGCCCGAAAGGGAGACAGCTCTTGCCAGTGCACGCTGGGCACGGTCGATGGCGATGAGCCAATCCCACCCGGCGGCGAACAGACAGTGACCTTGGAGTGGACGATCAAGGCAGACGTCCCTGTGTTCCGCCAGTGGGCTAAAATCCGCACCAACGATCCGGAACGGAAAGAGATCGAGCTCTCGATTCATGGTCGCGTCGAGAAGCTGCTGGCCGTCGTCCCTTCGGAAGTCTGGGAGGTTGGCGAAATTAGAGCCGATGAGGGCGCGACCGCAACCGGCGCGGTTTACTCAGGTCTGCTCGACAACTTCAAAATTGAAAGCGCAACCTGCACCAACCCGGCCGTCTCAGTCACCTGGGAGCCGGTTTCCGCTGAAAAGCTCGCCGAGAAGAATGCCAAATCCGCCTATGAGATCAAGGTGCACGTCAATCCAAACGTCCCCGTCGGACCGTTCAGCGAACAGGTCGACGTGGCCATTGCGGGAGATCACAAGCTGAACTTTCGCGTCAAAGGAGTCCGGCCCGGTCCCATCGACGTCGTCGGGCTCGGCTGGCATCCTGCTTCCAGTACGCTGGCGCTGGGCGAGTTCCCTGCCGACAAAGGCAAAAACGCAAAACTCTTTCTCTATGTCCGTGGCTTCGATGGCGAGCTCGAAATCAAGTCAGTGAAGTCCGACAAGAGCCCGGCCAAATTCACGCTCGTACGGGATGAAAAATTCGAAGGCGCCACGAAACGCTACGAGCTGAAGATTGAAATTCCTCCGGGAACGCCAGCCGACCACAGGCGATCGAAGTCGGCGAAAATCAGCTTCGAATTCAATCACCCGGACGCTTCGGAATTCCTGCTGTTTCTCGACTACCTGGCTCTTTAGCACGCGATTCGAGACTGCTGTCGAGCGCGAGACGTAGATCTGGTAGTCTGAATCTCCGGGAAGTCTCCGTCACGACGTCGCGGCGCACTCCCGGAGTCGCTTCACGGAGGAAGGCATGCAGGCGTTCTCGTTTCGTTCAGGAACCGCTTCTACGTTATGGCTGGTCCTGGCCGGCCTGTTCGCCTGCGGTTGCGGTTCCGGAGAAACGACTCCGGGAACGACGCCGGCGATCACCGGAGCCAAAGCTTCGACGAATCCCGCCTCGACCGGCGTAGCGGCCAAGGACTCGACCGAGTCTCACCCTCCATCCGAACCCAAGCCGCTGCTCGACGGCTGGGAGGTTCCTGCGGCCGCTCTGCTGCTGACGGGCGAACAGCACGGCTACTTCGAACCGTGCGGCTGCACGCTCGGGCAGTCGGGTGGTATGACCCGCCGGGCCAGCCTGGTCCGACAACTCGAAGCCCGCGGCTGGAAAGTCGCCGGCCTGGATGTCGGCGGCACGTTGCGACGGGCTCGGCAGCAGGACCAGATCAAGTTCGACACGATCCTGACTGCATTGAACGACCTGCATTATCAGGGTGTCGCCGTCGGACTCGAAGAGCTCCGCCTCGGGGCGGATTTCCTCGCCTCGAAGCCTCAAGATTCGCTGTCGCTCCTCTCCGCCAATGTCGTCCTGTTCGACCTTCCGGATCTCGGAACTCCCAAACCCTTTGAGGTCTTTACGGTCGGCGACCTCAAGATCGGCGTGACGGCGGTGCTCGGCGACAGTCTGAAAGCGGAAGTCGCCCCCGAGGGGGTCAACACCAACATCTCCATCAAGGCCCCGTCCGAAGCGCTGCCGGGAGTCATTCAGCAGCTCCAGGCCGAAAAGCCGCAATTGATGGTGCTTCTGTCGCACGGCTCGCTTGCCGAAGCCGAAGCCCTCGCCAAAGCCTATCCGGAGTTTCAAGTCGTCCTGGCCGCAGGCGGTCCCGGAGACCCGGCCGGCCGGCCGACAAAAATTGGTGAAACCTGGCTGATTCAGGCCGGCCACAAAGGCCGCTATGTGGGCGTATTGGGCATCTACCCGGATGCCACCCCCCAGTTGAAATTTGAGCTGGTGAGCCTCGACGCCAGGCGATTCCCCGATGACGCGAAAATGCACGAGCGAATGCGGGAATACCAGCAGCGGCTGCAGGACGAAGAAATCTGGAAATCCAATGAACTGGTGATCCGGCATCCAGAAGGGCTGAAATTCGTGGGGTCCGACCGTTGCGGCGAATGCCATACGAAAGCATTCGCGGTCTGGAAGGACTCCAAACACGCCCACGCCTGGGATTCCCTGATCCAGGGCCATGCCCGCCCGGAAGACAAGAACTACATTCCCAGGATTTACGATCCCGAGTGCATCTCGTGCCACGTGGTGGGCTGGGAGCCGCAGGAAATGCTCCGCTACGAGTCCGGTTTCCTGGATGAAGCGACGACCCCGCACTTGAAGGGCCAGCAGTGCGAACACTGTCACGGCGCCGGCAGCGCCCACGTCGCGCTGGAAACTCAGTTCCAGGAAGACGAAGCCGGCGTCGATGGCGAGAAGCTGAAAACCCTGCGGGCTTCGATGCGACAGACGCTGGAACAGGCGAAGAAGCCGACCGGTTGCTACTACTGCCACGACTCCGACAACAGCCCGAACTTCAACTTCGAAGAGTACTGGGATCAGATCAAACATAAGGGGAAGGATTGATCCCCGCCCCCAGCCAGCTCCGCGCACATCGCGAGGCACAGGTTTTCGAGATCGGCTGGCCCGATGGGCGCAGCGTTTCGATTGCCGTTTCACCTCGTGCGCTGCGAATGCCCGTGCGCCGTCTGTATCGACGAGATCACCGGCGAACGGCTGCTCGATCCCGCAACCGTGCCTCCTGAGATTCATCCGGTGCAGCTCGCCTTCTCGGGAAACTACGCCCTGAAGGTGACGTGGAGTGACGGCCACTCGACCGGATTGTACACCTGGCCGAAGCTTGCGGAGCTCTGTCGGCATCCGTCAGCGATCGCCGTTGCTCCAGGCACCACGCCTTGACACCCCCTGCTGATCGGAATCCGGACGTGACCTGGGAGGTTGAACTGAAATTCGCCGTCGGCAACCGCAGCGATCTCGTCCCGGACCTGTTGCGACTGGGAGCGATCGCCGCCGGGGAATCCGAGCAGAGCGACACTTACTTCGGTCACCCCTGTCGCGACTTCGTGCAGACGAACGAAGCCTTTCGCCTGCGAACCGTCGATGGACAGCATTGCCTGACCTATAAGGGGCCCGTCGTCGACCGGACGATCAAGTCCCGGCAGGAGATCGAAATCCCTTGCGGCAATGGTGCAGACAGCGGGGCGCAATGGCGATCGCTGATCGAGGCCCTCGGCTTTCATCCCGTCCGCGAGGTCCGCAAACACCGGCGGCGCTTTACGCTGGTCCGCAACGGACGCCACTTCGAATTCTGTCTCGATCGCGTCCCGCCGCTGGGGGACTTCGCCGAGATCGAAACCCTCGTCGAAACCGGGGACCGGGACACGGCGCGCGAGCTGGTCTGGTCGCTGGCGCACGAGCTCGGCCTGTCGACCGCAGAACCCCGCTCGTACCTCGAATTGCTGCTGGTGCAGGATCGCACAGCGAACAGTTGAAATCCCGCCGGCAACCTGTACTATTCTGGCGTTCACACGCACAAACCCTTCAGCGTTTCCCCTCGCGACACGGAGAGTTTCGATGGCGCCCAAAGCCAAGCCTGCCGTCAAGAAATCCAGCGCCGCCTCCGGCGGTGGCGACGAAAAAATGCTCGACAACGCCCTCGGACAGATCGAGAAAGCCTTCGGCAAAGGCTCGATCATGAAACTTTCCGACTCGTCCATGCAGAACATTGCCGGGATTTCCACCGGCGCGCTCTCGCTGGACATCGCCCTCGGCGGTCACGGATTCCCCCGCGGACGGATCATCGAGCTGTTTGGCCCAGAATCGAGCGGCAAGACCACATTGGCGCTGCACGCCGTGGGCTGTGCCCAGAAAGCTGGTGGCATCGCGGCCTTCATCGACGCCGAACACGCCCTCGATCCCGCCTGGGCCAAGCGCCTCGGGGTCAACCTCGAAGACCTGCTCGTCAGCCAGCCGAGTTACGGCGAAGAAGGCCTGCGGATCGCCGAAATGCTGATTCAGTCCAACGCCGTCGACATCATCGTCATCGACTCGGTCGCCGCTCTGGTCCCCAAAGCCGAACTCGACGGCGAAATCGGCGCGTCACACGTCGGCCTGCAGGCCCGCATGATGAGCCAGGCCCTGCGAAAACTGACCGGCATCATCTCCAAGTCGAAAACGACCGTCATCTTTATCAACCAGCTCCGCGAGAAGATTGGCGTCATGTTCGGCAGTCCGGAAACGACACCGGGCGGTCGAGCCCTGAAGTTCTATAGTTCCTGCCGGGTCGATGTCCGCCGGATCAGTACGCTCAAGGAAGGCGAGACGACCATCGGCACGCGCGTCCGCGTGAAGATCGTCAAAAACAAGGTTGCCCCGCCGTTCCGGATGGCCGAATTCGACCTGCTCGGCGAATGTGGCATCAGCATCGAAGGGGATCTCATCGATCTGGCCACATCCTACCAGCTGATCGAACGGAGCGGGGCCTGGCTCAACTACGGCGAGCATCGCCTCGGCCAGGGCCGGGACAAGGCGCGGGCCTATCTGAAGCAGAATCCCGAGGTCGCCGCCGAAATTCGGGAGAAGATTCTGGCCGCATATTTGGCCGGGAATCTGTCGCTTGCCGCCATCGGAGATGAGTAGAATCGGCGGAATGGTCCGGATCCGGAAAATGCTCGGCGTGCTGGCGTTCAGCCTGGGGATTCTTCAGGCTGCGCTCGCCGCACCGCCCGATGCACCCGAAAACGGAGAAACGCCCGCCGTCGCCGACCCGCTGGAACAACTGCAGCAGGCGATCGAACTGACAATCGCCTCCGCCGAACCCTCGGTCGTGAGCATCGCGACGATCCGGCCGGATCCCGCCGGGCAGGTCGGCGTCGATCTCGATCCCGGCAGTCTGCCGCTCGATCTGCAGGCCCGGATGTCCGACCCCTCGAAACGCGACTTTCTGCCGGGCAACTTCGGCGCGGGGATCGTTGTCGCTCCGATCGGCAGCCGATCGCGGTTTGTTCTGACCAATCTGCATGTGGTACGGGGCGGCCCGATCACCGGGCGGCCGGCGCCGATCGACGGCACCCGGTTCGAATTGCGATTCGCATCGCGGCGTGTCTGCTCGGCGACGATTCGCGCGGCCGACCCGCGGAGCGACCTCGCCGTCCTGGAACCGAACTGGCGCGAGCTGGGGGTTCTGCCCGCAACCGTTCCCGCACTGGTCTGGCGCGACGTTCCGCCGGTTCGCAAAGGCCAGTTCATCGTCACCCTGGGCAATCCCTACAACATTGCGCGCGACGGATCGGCCAGTGCGGCCTGGGGAATCGTCAGCAACACCCTCCGCCGTCCGATCGCCCCGTCTCTCTCCGAAGACCAGGAAGGGACGTGGCTCGCCGACCTGCGGACGTTGATTCAGCTCGACACGCGACTCAATCTGGGTGGCAGCGGCGGGCCGGTCCTCAATCTCAAAGGAGAAGTCGTCGGACTCGCCACATCGCTCGCAGCGATTGAGGGCTACGAAAAGGCGGGCGGACTGGCGCTGCCGTTCTCGACCGGCATTCAGCGGATCATCGGCGAGCTGCTGGCCGGTCACGAAGCCGAGTACGGGCTGCTGGGCATCTCCGGGTTCGAGGACGCCTCGCCACTGGAACTCTCTTCGGTTCCCGGTCAGCCCAACGGCGCCGTCATCGTCGGAAGCGTTCCGACAAACAGCCCCTCCTTTCTGGCGGGACTGCGCGGAAACGACGTCATTCTCAAGATCGACAACGCGAGCATTCTCAACAAGGCCGACCTGATGCGCGAGGTCGGCCTGGCGGGACCCGGAGTCGAAGTCGATGTCCTCGTCTGGCGGACCGCTCAGACGAAAGAGTTGACTCTCCGTGTGAAACTCGCAAAATGGCCGGTCGTCGACGATTCGGGGATCGTGGAAACCGTTCCTCGATATGCTCCCTGGAGGGGTCTGCAGCTCGACTACGCAATGGCTCGCAGGGGGCTGCTCCCCCCTCAGGGAATCATTGTCCGTGGGGTGCTGATCACAGTTGTCCAGCCGGGCAGTCCCGCGCACGAGGCCCAGTTGGAACCCGGTCAGCACATCACACACGTCAATCGCATCCCCGTCTCCTCCCCGGCGGAATTTCAGGCCGCGGTCCGCTCCCTTTCCGGCAGCGTTCCCCTGACGCTGATCGGCGGACGGACGGTCACACTCGCCGAATAAAGAACTTTCCGTCCGACTTCGGACATCCCCCCGCCCCTTTTCTCCTCCGGCACGGCAGCCAACTCTCATGAAGACCGACGAGCTTCGCGAAAAGTATCTCAGTTTCTTCGAATCCAAGGGCTGCATCCGCCGTCCCAGCGACGTGCTGGTCCCTAAAGATGACCCGACGGTCCTGTTCACTCCTGCCGGAATGAACCAGTTCAAGAATCAATTCCTCGGCATCGGCCCGCTCGAATTCACCAAGGCCACCACCTGCCAGAAGTGCCTGCGGACCGGCGACATTTCGAACGTCGGCGTGACCGCCTACCACCACACCTTCTTCGAAATGCTGGGAAATTTCTCCTTCGGCGATTACTTCAAGAAGGAAGCCATCCACTGGGCGTGGGATTTCCTGACCGGGAAGAAATGGCTCGGACTCGAAGCCGACCGGCTGACCGTCACCGTCTACAAAGACGACGACGAAGCCTTCAACATCTGGAACAAAGAAGTCGGCCTCCCCGCCGATCGCATCCGCCGGGATGACGAATACGAGAATTTCTGGCCCGCCGGCTCCCCCACCAACGGCCCGGACGGCGTCTGCGGCCCCTGCAGCGAAATCTACTACCTCCCCCCCGGCAGCCAGAAGACCGTGGAGATCTGGAACCTGGTCTTCACGCAGTTCAACCGCGTCGGCGGGCCGCCCGACAATCTCCGCCCGCTCCCCAAGCAGAACATCGACACGGGCATGGGTCTCGAACGCTGCGCGTCCACTTTGCAGGGCGTCCTCAGCAACTTCGACATCGATATCCTCAAGCCCCTCTGCCACGCGGCCGCGGAGATTGTCGGCGTCAAATACGACTTCCACGCCCCCGAAGGCCGGCCGGTTCGCCGCATCGTGGATCACATCCGCGCCTGCACCTTCGCCATCCACGAAGGCTGCCTGCCGGGGAACGAGAAAGAAAACTACATCGTCCGCCTCCTCCTCCGCCGGGCGTCGATGGAAGCCTACCGCCTCGGCCGCCAGGAGCCCTGTCTGCACCAGCTCGTGCCGGCGATCACCGAGATCATGCGCGGCCCCTACCCCGAGCTGGTCAAGACCATCGAAACAGTCAGCACGGCGATCGCGGCTGAAGAACGCCAATTCCTCGGTGTGGTCGAACGCGGCGTCAGCAAGTTCCACAAACTCGTGGAGCAGACCCGCGGTCAGAACCGGACGCAGATCAGCGGCGAAGAAGCCTTTGATCTGCACCAGACCGACGGCTTCCTGATCGAACTGACCGAGAACCTCGCCGCCGCCGAAGGACTCACGGTCGACATGGAAGGCTTTCAGGTCTGCCGCGAACGCGCCAAAGAAGCCAGCGGCCGCGGCGCTTTCGCCGATTCGGTCATGTCCGAAGGCCCGCTCGACGCCCTCCGCAAGAGCGGCGGCACAGAGTTCCTCGGCTATAACTCGGTCTCCGCCGAGGCGAAAATTGTCGGCATTATTGCTCACCAGCGGCTGGTCGACAGCTTCGATCGAACTGGGCCGTCCGATCCGATCGGCGTCGTCCTGAATCGTACGCCGTTCTATGGCGAAGCCGGCGGACAGGTCGGCGACACCGGCCTGATCGTCACCCTTGACACCGAATTCGTCGTCGAAGACACCCAGCGCAACGGCGACCTGATCGTCCACATCGGACATTTGAAGTCCGGCAAGCTCACCACCGGCCTGCCGGTGCTGGCCGAAGTCGACGCCGCCCGTCGCGAAGGCATCCGCCGGGCGCACTCCGCGACCCACCTGCTCCACTACGCCCTCCGCACCACGCTGGGCGACAACGCGACGCAGCGCGGTTCCAAGGTCGAGCAGGATCAGCTCCGCTTCGACTTCGCTCACGCGAAGCAGTTGACCGCCGACGAACTGCTGCAGATCGAAGACCTCATCAACGCCCGTATCGCCGACGGCGCCGCCGTCGACATACAGACGCTCCCCCTCTCCGAAGCAAAGAAGCTCGGCGCGATGGCCCTCTTCGGCGAGAAGTATCCCGACAAAGTTCGGGTGGTGACGATGGGGGACTTCAGCCTCGAACTCTGCGGGGGAACGCACCTGGCCAACACCGGACAGGTCGGCGTCTGCCGCGTGCTCAAGGAAGAACTGGTGGCCGCCGGCGTCCGCCGCATCACCTGCCTGACCGGTCCGAAGGCGCTGACCCGGATGCGCGAAACCGACGCCCTCATCCGCGAAGCCGCGGCCCTGCTGAAGGCGCCCCACCCCGAAGATCTCCCCCGAAAAATCGTCTCCCTGCAGGAAGAGCTCCGCGAGGCCCGGCGTGAACTGGCGAAGTTCACTGCGCAGTCGCTGGCCGACAGCGCCCGCGACCTGGTCGCCGCCGCGCCGGTCATCGATGGCGTCAAAGTCCTCGTCCACCGCGCCGACGGGGTTCCCCGCGAGGCCCTCAAGGAATTCATCGACCATCTGCGGGCCTGCGATCCCAATGTGGCCGTCCTGCTGGGCGTCGTGAGCGACGGCAAAGTCGCGCTGTCGGCCGCGGTCAGCAAGCCGCTGATCGCCCGCGGACTCAATGCGTCGGATTGCGTGAAGACCGCCGCCAAAATCGCCGGCGGCGGCGGCGGCGGACGCCCCGATCTGGCGGAAGCGGGCGGCAAACTCCCTGAGAAGCTCGACGATGCACTGGCCGCCGGACTCGAATACTTCCGATCAAAGCTGGCCGTCTGATACAGCGAGCATATCGAGACGGACTCCAATTGAGGGCCTGCAGCCACCTCGGCTGCAGGCCCTCTGCGTTGGATCGCAGAATCCTCGCTGACCGGATTCGAAAAATTCCCTCCGGCACACCTCCCGTCCGACTCGCGCTCGACACTTGCCAGGCTTACCGTCCTGGGATCACACGCGATCACATGACATCTAAATCATCAGTGTCTGCGATCATGTGTCACACAGATCTGCGAGAGCACGTCAGTCAGAGACAGGACACAATCTCTGATAAAACAGACTGGTCCAGCAGCAGTTGAAGATTGAACTCGGCAGCATTGCTGTCTAATCTCTTACACTCGACGGAACTTACGTCACCATCCCCCGTCCCACCGATTGAAGAGGAGCCCCCCGAAACATGGCACGAGCCGCGGAACAACTCACCGTCGCCGATCTCGAAAAGATCCTCGAAACCCGCCGTTCCATCCTGCAGAACATGCTCGAACAGCGCGGCAAGATTCAGCGGGAGCTCGATCGCATCGACTCCGCCATCCGCCAGCTGCAGGGCAACGAGCGGATCTCCGTCAGCGGCCGCGGCAAGGGCCCGCGCCGTCAGAATTCCGTCTCGCTGCGCCAGCTCGTGCAGGAGCTGCTGGCCAAGAGCAAGAAGGGCTACACCCTCGCCGAACTGACCGAACGCGTTTTCGCCAGCGGCTACAAGTCGGACAGCACCAACTTCCGCAACGTGCTCTACCAGTGCCTGTACAACTTGAAGGACGCCTTCCACGACGCGGAAACCGGAACCTACCGCCTGAAGTCACTCGAGAAGCCCGTTGAAGCGGCTCCGATCGTGGTCGAAGCGGCTCCGGCCAAGCCCGCCTCCAAAGCCCCTGCCAAGGCGGTCGCGAAGCGCGGTCGGAAGGCGAAGGCCTGATTCCGCAGCCGTTCCGCAACTGTTTTGCAGCATCGCAGGCTGCCGCAAGCCGCTGAGCAACGAGAATTTGCACATTCGCAAGGAGCGGCTGGCCATCCGCCTGCCGCTCCTTGTCCATGAACCCCATAGAAAGCTCGAAGCGCCGTCGCGTTCGGCGCCGCTGTTCGCAGTTGCTCCCCCCGTACGTAAGGATGCCGCGTGGCCTCAGCGCAGATGGAGTCGCGACGCGCGATTGACCGCGTCGTCCGGATGATGGCGATCCCCGGAAAGAGCTGCGAAGAGCAGCAGATTCTCGCCGCGATCTCAAAAGAACTGCAACTCGCCGGCGTTCCCGCGTCGGCCATGAGCTTCGATACTGCGCATCGCCGCTCGCCGGCGGGCGGCGCGACGGGAAACTTGATCGTCAAGCTCCCGGGCACAGTCCGCGGACCGCGCCGCCTGCTCATGGCCCACGTCGACACCGTCCCGATCTGCGCCGGTTCGCAGCCCCGCCAGCAGGGCCGCAAGATCCGCTCGGCCGATCCTCGAACCGGCCTGGGGGGCGACAACCGGGCCGGCGTGGCGGTCGTACTCACAGCGGCGCTCGAAGTCCTGCAGCAGGGTTTACCGCATCCTCCGCTCACGCTGTTCTTTCCCGTCCAGGAAGAAATCGGCCTCTACGGCGCCCGCTTCGTCTCCGCCAACAAGCTCGGCAAGCCCGCGCTCTGCTTTAACTGGGACGGCGGCGAACCCTATATGATCTGCCTGGGCGCCACCGGCGACTACGGCGTCGACATCCGGATCGACGGGATTCCCGCCCACGCCGGGGTCCATCCCGAGCAGGGCGTCTCGGCCATCGCCATCGCTTCGCGCGCGATCAACGATCTCGTCGAAAACGGCTGGCACGGCTTGATTGTGAAAAGCAAACATCGCGGCGCGAGCAACGTCGGAATCATCGCCGGAGGCGACGCCACCAACGTCGTAACGCCGCTCGTCGAACTGAAAGCCGAAATCCGCAGCCACGATCCGGTCTTCCGGAAGAAAATCGTCGCGGCTTACCGCAAAGCGTTTGAAACTGCGGCCCGCACGATCAAGGCAGTCGACGGACGAACGGGACGCGTCGAGTTTCACGCCGACCTCAAATACGAATCCTTCCGCATCAATCCGACGGAACCGGTCGTGCAGGCCGCGGAAGTCGCCATCCGCGGAGCAGGACTGACTCCCGAAACCTGTATCAGCAACGGCGGACTCGACGCCAACTGGATGAACGCCCACGGGTTCCCCACGGTCACCCTGGGCTGCGGGCAACACGCCATTCACACCGCCGACGAGTGGCTCGACGTCGATGCATTCCTCGCCGCTTGCCAGGTGGGAATCCGCATCGCCAGTGGCGAGTAGAGAACAGTACGTAGGCGAATTCGCCAGCCAGTCTCAAAAAGCGGGAGACGGCTGGCGAAAGAGACGGACTCGCAATTCGCGACACGATCGGCCGCTACCATCCGCCAATTCGCAGCGTGCTCCGCCCCAGATTGTGGACCATCCCCAAACCAAAGCTCCGGCAAATTTTGCCGATCAGTCTTTGCGACGGCCCCCCCCGCGCGATAGTATCCTGCATCGTGCAATAGTGTTACGCGATTCACACACCGCCCGCAGCGTGTCATTCGCAACTCCAGCTTCGCATGGAAGCGACGCCCATGTCGGCCCTGTCTGGCAGCCACGACGAAGATCTCACCCCGTTTCGCCAGCTGATCAACGATCGGCTGGCAGCCTGCGTGGCTCCGATCGACGACTGCCCCGACCGACTCCAGGAGGCGATGGCCTACAGCCTGCTCGCCGGCGGGAAGCGCCTGCGTCCCGTCCTCGTCCTCCTGGCATGCGAAGCCTGTGGCGGAGACCCGGTCTCCGCACTCCCGGCGGCGTGCGCCCTCGAAATGGTGCATACGTATTCGCTGATCCACGACGACCTTCCGGCGATGGACGACGACGAGCTCCGCCGCGGTCGGCCGACGAATCACGTGGTTTATGGCGAAGCTCTGGCTATCCTCGCCGGCGACGCCCTCCTGACGCTCGCCTTCGAAATCATGGCCCGCGAGATCCAGCCTCCCGCTCTGGCAGCCGCCTGCTGCCTCGACCTGGCCTCTGCCTCCGGACGCTGCGGCATGGTTGGTGGACAAGTGGTCGACATCGAAGCCGAACATCGGCCGGTCCGCGATCTGACAGAACTCGAAGGAATTCACGGTAGAAAGACTGGCAGACTCCTGTGCAGTGCCCTCACACTGGGAGGGAGGATCGCCGGGGCGACCGCAGAACAGATGGCGGACCTGGAAATCTATGGAAAATGTGTTGGATTAGCGTTCCAGATTACGGATGACCTGTTGGACGTCTCCAGTACTCCGGAAAAAATGGGGAAACAGGTTCGCAAAGACGCGTCGCTCGGCAAGCTGACTTACCCCGCCCTGCTCGGCGTGGAAGAGAGCCAGCGCCGGGCGGACACGCTGGTCGAAGAAGCGTGCCGCCGCGCGGGACAGTTTGGGGAACGTGGTCGCCGCCTGCAGAGTCTGGCGGAATTCATTCGGGAAAGGGATCACTGATGGACTTCGAACTCCTGCCGCAAATTCAGTCGCCGGCCGATTTGCGAGGAATGTCCGATCAGCAGCTCCTGAAACTCGCGGACGAAATTCGCGAAGCGCTCTGCAGCCTCGTGCAGGAACGATCGGCCCACTTCGCCAGCAATCTGGGAGTCGTCGAGCTCTGCATCGCCCTGCACCAGGTCTTCGATTTCTCCAAAGACCGCCTGATCTGGGATACCGGCCACCAGATTTATCCGCACAAGCTCGTCACCGGTCGCTACGCTCAGTTCCGCTCGATTCGGACCCGCGGCGGCCTGATGGGTTACCCCAATCCACACGAAAGCCCGTACGACCTGTTCATGACGGGCCACGCCGGCTCCAGCATTTCGACGGTTCTGGGCCTCAAAACCGCCGATGATCTGCTCGGCGGCGAAAAACGGCGGGCGGTTGCAGTCATCGGCGACGGCGCCCTCCCCTCCGGGGTTGTGTTCGAGGCGATGAATAACGCCGCCGAACTGAAGAAGGATCTGCTGGTCATTCTCAACGACAACAAGATGGGCATCTGCCCGCGCGTCGGCGGACTGGCCCGTTACCTCGACAAAGCCCGCGTCGCCCCCTTCTACAATGGACTGAAACGCGACGTTTCCCGCTTCTTGAACAAGTTGCCGATGGTCGGCGAAAGCGCCCAGCAGACGCTGTCGCAGTTGAAGGACGCCGTAAAAGGCTTTCTGCACGGAGGCATGCTCTTCGAAGAGCTCGGCTTCCGCTACATCGGACCGGTCGACGGCCACGATCTGGTGGGCCTCCGCAAATCGCTGGAGCTGGTGAAAGACGTCGAAGGCCCGATTCTGCTCCACGTGCTGACGCAGAAGGGACACGGCTTCCCCCCCGCCTGCGAGGATCCCGTACTCTTCCACGCCCCGCCCCCGATCTCGCGCAATGGCCGGGCCGAAGTGGTCGCCGTCCGCAAGACCACCGGGCGGGCCTATACCAACGCCATGAGCGACGCCATCTACGACAGCATGGAACGCGACTCGAAAGTCTGCGTGCTCACCGCCGCCATGTGCGAAGGCAACAAGCTCAGCCGCGTCCGCAATGACTTTCCGGAACGATTCTTCGACACCGGCATCTGCGAAGGGCACACGGTCGCCTTCGCCGGCGGCATGGCCAAATCCGGCATGCGACCGATCGTCGACATCTACAGCACGTTCCTGCAGCGCAGCTTCGACCATATCTTCCAGGAAGTCGCCCTGCAGAACCTGCCCGTCACGTTCTGCATGGATCGCGGCGGCCTCGCCGGACCCGACGGCCAGACGCATCACGGCGTGTTCGATACGACCTACATGCGAGTCTTTCCGAACATGGTCGTCATGGCCCCCGGCGACGAACGCGATGTCGCCCCCATGCTCGAATTCGCACTCACGTTCCCCGGTCCCTGTTCGATCCGCTACCCGAAAGCCAATATCGAGACCGTCACCCGCTCCGAACAGCCCATCGAACTGGGCAAAGCGGAAGTCTGGCGAACCGGTCTCGACGGCACATTCCTCGCCTTCGGGTCGCTGTTCGCCAGCTGCGTCCAGGCGGCCGAGGCCCTGCGGCGTGAAGGCTGGGACTTCGGCGTCATCAACGCCCGTTTCGCCAAACCGCTCGATACGAACGCCCTCCTGTCGGCCTTGGAATCCTCCACCTGCGTTCTGACGGTCGAGGAAGGCGCCCTGGCGGGCGGCTTTGGATCGGCGGTTCTGGAAGCCGCAGCGGCAGCCGGTCAATCGGCCAGCCATGTTCGCTGCCTGGGGATCCCCGACCGCTTCATCGAACATGGCGAGCGGGAAGAACTGCTGGAAGACCTCGGTCTGGATGTCGCGGGACTGATCAAGTCGGCTCGCGAACTGGCGCGTCAGCAGGGAGCCACGCCCGCCGCAAATCATCGCTCGACGCCTCAAACCGCTGCGATCGCCTGACGGATTCACTCGCCTGCCGCCGGAGGTGGTCGGCTTTCGCGAATGCAAGGACGCCCCATCATGCGAATTTCGTCGCTGGCTCTCTTCGGACTGCTCCTCGCCGGGCTGTCGGACCCTCTGGCGCCCGTAGTCCGGGCCGAAGACGCTCCGAAGTACCTGCTCGATGAACCGCTGGACGATCTTCGAGTCTTCGGCGTCGGCTTCCGCGTCGACGTGAACGGCAAGCTCTCCACGCTCGACGCCGAGAACAAACCGCAGGCTCTCGATCTGGCGGTCTCGGCGTCAATTTCCTACCGCGAGCGACGCGTAGTCGGCCCCGGCCGGGACGCCGAATCGCTCAGGACCGTCCGGGACTACGAAGTCTCCAATTCGGAAATCGCCGTCGGCGGCGCCAAGACGCCCGGACTGAAACTCCCCGACGCTCTCAAGCTGACGGTCGCGCAGGGCCGGTCCTCCGGCGTGGAAATTTACAGCCTCGGCGGACCGATGACCGCCTCGGAAATGGACCTCGTCCGCGTTCCCTGCGACAGCTTGCTCCTGCCCCGGTTGCTGCCCGGACGGGAAGTCGCAGCAGGCGAATCATGGCATCCGGAGAGCTGGGTTTTTCAGGCCCTCACCAGCCTCGACGCCTCGACGACTTCGCAGTGCACCTGCAAGCTCGAAAAAGTTGCCGACGGCGTCGCAAAGTTATCGGTGGAGGGAGAAATCGAGGGGGCCGTCGAAGGGGCGACGTCCAAGGTCACGCTGAAAGGGACTCTCGACTTCAACCTGGAACAGCGCTCGATCGTCGCCTGGGACTTCACGCAAACGGAAAATCGGTCGATTGGCGTCGTCAGTCCGGGGCTGGATGTCTCTGCGCG
This sequence comes from uncultured Planctomycetaceae bacterium, assembly GCA_942493135.1. Lineage (GTDB taxonomy): Bacteria > Planctomycetota > Planctomycetia > Planctomycetales > Planctomycetaceae > Planctellipticum. The sequence continues at coordinate 616,551 of OW818684.1, forward strand.
GATTCGCGCCCTGCGCGGCGTTGCAAAAGCTCCGGGAAGGCTCGGTGACAGCAAGGTCGTCGATCAGGCCACCGCAGAACTCCCCCAGGCGTCGTCGCTGGTCCGCTTCGACTCTCCCTGGAATCTGACGTTGCTCCACGCGCGGCACTGGCACCTGTTCCACCAGAACGAAAAAGTCGCAATTTTCCGCCTGCTCGATCAGGGGGCGTTCATCGCACAATGTAACCTGGCGCCGATCCCTTCGGCAGAGCCTGGCGGCCACACTTCGGAGAAGGAATTCGAAGCCGACATCCGTCGGTCACTGGGGGACAAACTGAAAACTCTCGAACCGCCCGTTCGCGTCGAAACTCGCGACGGCCGGTACGTCTGCCGGGCGGTGGCCGCAGGCGCCATCGAGGGCCGCCCGATCACTTGGACCTATTACTTCTGCGCTGACGCGTCAGGCCGGCAGGTCTCGCTGCTGTTTTCCTGCGACACGGCCCTGGTCGAGCGCCTCGGCAAACATGACCGCGATCTCGTCGATTCCCTCAAATTTACGCCGACGGCCAGCCGCCCGTGACGGCTTGAACGCCCGAACCAGCCTCGCCGACTTTTCCGCAACGCAGGACGCAACCGTGTCGATCATGAGCTAAAGTTGCAGGTGGCGCGTCCTGCGGCTCGAATCCGGGCCGGACGCCCGACTCTCAGCACTCGCGAGACCGCCCATGTTCGTCGTCCTTGCCGCGGCAGCCATGTCCGACTCAGCCTTCCTCTGGGGGATGATCGTCGTCGCGCTGGGCGTGGCCGTCGCGACCGGATTCGTCTCAGGTCTGATGGCCTCTCCCTGGCTCCAGCAATGGGCCCTCCGCAGGGCGCACAGCAAGGTCGAACAGCTCTGCGACCGCGTGATGAAAGACCTGGAGCGTTCGCAGCAAGCCTGTCAACTCCTGACGACTGCGGCCTTGAGCCAGCTTCCCGCCGCACAGATTATGCGTTTCGACACCGTCCGCGAAGACCTGACAGGCGTCCTGAACGAACTCTCCGGAAGCATGCAATCCGCCGAAGTAAAGAACCGCATAACTCAGAAAGCAATTCGCCTCGACTGGATTCGTACGCCGGTCGACCCAGTCACCAGTCTGCCGGACGAAACCGCTTTCCAGACGAATCTGAAACAGCTGCTGGAAGCCGGAACCCGTTCTTCCCAACCGTCGGGCGTCTTGCTGCTGCAAATCGACAAGGCCGATCAGCTCCGGTTTCGCGTAGGGGCCGATGGCGTCGAGAAGCTCCGAAACCGGCTCGCCGGCCTGGTAGTTCGCTCCGTCGCCGAGATCGACCTGGTCTGCAGTCGCGAAAGGGACCAGTTCGCGATTCTGATGCCGGGCCGCTGGCCGCTCGACGCCATCCGCCAGGCACATCAGATTCGTACCGCCATCCGCGAACATCGGTTCCGGATCGGCGAGGATACCCCGGAAATCCTGGTCACGGCCAGTTTTGGATTCAGCGCCGCACTGCCGGGAGAACCGGCGGCGCTAGTTCTGGATCGCGCCCGCGACGGTCTGGCACGGTCCCAGACCGCTGGTCGCAACCAGCTGCACGTTCACGACGGGACACACCGCCAGTCCGTCCGACTGGGCTGACGGGAACTGGATTTTCCGCAAGTCGGCCTGCCTTTCTCGCGCGGAAAACCGGCCGCAACGTCTGGCGCGAAGCCCCCGATCAGACTGCCAGACCGGCGCGGGTTGAGCCGGGTGCCGACGGATTCCGCACCACGGAATCGCAAGTCGTCAGTAAATCCACCAGCAGACGCCGCCCGGCCGTCGTATCAGGAGTAGCGGTCGGGCCGGTGAGGCTGCGGGCTCCGCCCCGTCTTGTCACGTGCGGGGCGTTCAGCTAACATCGCGCCGCCGGTGTAATCGGCGTAACCCTCTGCCGCACTCCGTCTTTCTTCCAGTGACGGGACCCACCCATGCTGCTGCGTCCAACCTTTCGGACCATGACCATTCTGACCGCCTGCGTGGCTCTGCTGGTCGGAACCACCATCTTCGCCCAGCAGGTCGCGACGACCGCCCCGGCGGAACAGATGACCGCCAAGCTCGTCACCGAGATGATCACGCGGTCTCACATCAGCCAGAAACCGCTGGACGATCGCATCTCCGAGATGCTGCTCAAGCGAATGCTCAAAGACCTCGATCCCCAGAAGCTCTACTTCCTGGAGTCCGACGTCGAGGCCGTCTCCAAGTTCCGCGACCAGCTCGACGACCTGATCCGGATCGGCAACCTCGACTTCGCCCACGACCTCTTCTTCAACGTCTACCTCAAGCGGATGGACGAACGAGTTGTCGTCGCCCACATGCTGATCGACGCCCCGCACGACTTCACGCTCGACGAAACCATGTCCGTCGATGGCGAAGGTGCGACCTGGGCGGCATCGGCCAGTGAACTCAACGAACGCTGGCGCAAGCGGATCAAGTACGACCTGCTGCTGCTGAAGCTCGATGATACGCCGATCGAAGAAGCCCGCACGCGGCTGCACAAGCGGTACGACACCCTGAAGAAATCGGCTCACTCGACCGAGCCCAACGAAGTCGTCGAAATCTACCTCTCGGCGATGGCCCACTGCTTCGATCCGCACTCCAGCTACATGTCTCCCCAGACGCTGGAAGACTTCCAGATCCAGATGCGGCTCAGCCTCGACGGTATCGGCGCCGCTCTCCGCAGCGAAGACGGCTACACCGTCGTCGCCGAGATCGTCGCTGGCGGCGGCGCCGAAAAGGACGGTCGCCTCAAGGTCAAAGACAAGATCGTCGCCGTCGGACAGGAGGATGGAGACTTCGTCGATATCATCGAGATGAAGCTCAGCCGCGTCGTCCGCCTGATCCGCGGTCCGGGCGGAACCAAGGTCCGCCTCCGCGTCCTGACAGAAAGCGGCGAGACGGTCGTCTACGAACTGACCCGCCAGAAGATCGAACTCAAGTCGTCCGAGGTTAAGGGGGAGATCATCCCCGCCTCCGACCGCATTACCGGGGCTTCGGGCAAGCTCGGCGTGATCAACATCCCTTCGTTCTACCGCGATTTTGCCGGTGCCCAGCAGGGTGATGACGACTTCAAGAGCACCGCCCGCGACGTCCTCGCCGTCCTCAAGGACTTCGAGAAACAGGGAGGCGTCGACGCCGTCGTCATCGACCTCCGCGGCAACGGCGGCGGAGCCCTCCAGGAAGCCATCGAAGTCACCGGGCTCTTCGTCGATCAGGGACCAGTCGTCCTCGTCAAGGAGCAGAACGGTAAGATCCGCAGCAATGACGACACCCAGTCCGGAGTCGCTTACGGCGGTCCTCTGATCGTCCTCTGCAACCGCCTCTCCGCGTCCGCCTCGGAAATTTTTGCCGGAGCCATCAAGGACTACCAGCGCGGGATCGTCATCGGCGATCACACGACGCACGGCAAGGGAACTGTACAGAACGTCATGCCAGTCAGCAGCCAGATGTTCCGCCTCCTCAACAACCAGAACCGCGGCGCCCTCAAGCTGACCATCAACCAGTTCTACCGCATTAACGGCGACAGCACTCAGAACCGCGGCGTCGAGTCCGACATTGCCCTCCCCTCCATCCTCGACCACATGGACCTCGGCGAATCGTTCCTCGACAACGCCCTGGCATTCGATCGCATCAACCCCGCCCCGCACGTCATGTACGACGTAGTCAGCCAAGGGATCGTCGCCGGGCTTCGCGACGCCAGCCAGAAGCGGGTCATCGCCGACGCCGAGTTCGCCAAGATCCAGAAGGACATCCAGCGATATCTCGATCGCAAGACCCGCAAGTTCGTCTGGCTCAACGAAGAAAAGCTCCGCTCCGAGCGGGACGCCGACAAGGCGGCCAACGAGGCGGAGAAGGAAGAGGAAGAACGCGAAACAAAACGGGGCCAGGGTCCGATCTATCCCAAGACCGCCTACAACGACGAAATCCTGCGGATCAGCCTCGACTACGTCGACCTCCTCCGCCAGGGGAAGACTGCTGCCAAGTAGTTGACGAACAGGACCACGCGATTTTCGAGGCCGCGGCCCACTGCCGCGGCCTCGAACTTTTCTCCCGCGGCAGAAACTGCCGATCTCGTCTTGCTGCAGGGCCGAACTTTCTTATACAACCCGATTTGCGTCAGCCGGGGTGCATGCGACTCCCGGGGGTCCATTCGGCTGCTCGCCTGCGGTCTCTCAAAGGATGGAGAGGTCATGCTCCCTGATTCTGGTTTTCATCGACTTGCCGCCGGACTGCTCCTCTCCCTCGCCGCTGCCGTCATGGCAGGTTGCGGTGGTCAGTCGCAGCCCCCGGCGACAGCCGAAGCCGGCCCAAGCCTGGCCGAACCTGCTCCCGTGGCGCCGAACCCGCTCGCCGCTCAACTGTTCGGCGATTCGCCCAAACTGGCGATGGCGGACGACGAGGAGAACGCCAACGATGTGGAAGACGCCCGCGCGGCCGCGGAGCTGGTTGTCAGCGAACCTGAGAAGGGGAGCCCGGAGTGGTTGATCCGGCAAATCCTGGCCGTGAAGATCCAGCCCCTTCCGGCGATTGCCGAGACAGGCGAAGGCGAAGACGCCCAGGCAAAGCTGAAGGCGGAGGTCGAGCAGCAGAAGCAGGTCCGCCGCGAGCGCAATGAAGAGATCATCAAGCTGGCGGAAGAAGCGATCGCCCGCACGCACGGGGACGAGAAGCGGCAGCAGATCTACAAGGCCGCCGTCCACCACCTGGTCGACACCCGGCTGCAGCTCGCCAAGCTCGGCAGCGCGGCCGACGTCAAAGCTCTCGAAACGCTCGCCGACGACTTCTATCAGAAGGCTCCGGAGTCGGATGCGGCATCACAGGCGGCGTTTGCGCTCGTCACGCTCGCCCATCACTTCGCCCTGCAGAACGGGCTGGACGAACCAGCCTGGCTGGTCGCGTTCTCGCGGCATGCCCAGGTCTACGCGACGCGGTTCCCCAACGATCAGGCCCGGGCGGTGCCCTATCTGGTCTCAGCCGCCAAAAGCTGCGATATGAACTGCCTGACGGAAGAAGCCCGTTCGTGCTACAGCCTGATCAAGAGTCGCTTCCCGCAGGCGCCGGAAGTCGAACAACTCGCAGGCGTCTTCCGCCGCCTGGACGCAATCGGCCAACCGGCCCAGATCGCCGGACCGACTCCCGAAGGAAGCTTCTTCACCGTCGAAGACCACAAGGACAAGGCCGTGCTCGTGGTCTTCTGGGCAAGCCACGTCCCGCAGTTCACCGAAGATCTCCCGAAGATTCAAGAACTCGCCGAGACGTACAAGAAGTACCTCGTTGTCGTGGGAGTCAGCCTGGACGAGACAGAAGGCGTCCTTGATAAGTTCGTCGAAGAAAACGGCGTCACCTGGCCGCAGATTTTCCATACCGAGCGAGACAAGCGCGGCTGGAACGCCCCGGTGGCCGTCTTCTACGGCATTAACCGTTTGCCGACAATGTGGCTGGTGGATCCGTACGGCAAGGTGGCCGAGACCGCACTCACGACCGAAAATGTCGAACAGCGATTGCGGGATGTCATGCTGCCCTACCTGAAAGGGATCAAGGACGGCTCGATCCAGCCCGCCTCCGCGAAGAGTACCGATGATCCGGCGAGGAAGTGACCTCCGCCACGGCGCACACTCTGTCAGAGAATTGATCAGCAGGTGACATTGCAGACAGTTCGACTGCAACCATGTTGTCTGCGTCGCAGCATATCCGGGTCGCCGCCATAAGCCTGCTCAGCACATTCAGGGTCGCAATTCTTCGGAGTTGCGACCCTTTTTTTTCCTGAAAACACGATAAACCGTCCTGAAAACAGGCGATTGGCCCTCAACACCTCGTGCTCCGGCGATATTTTCGGAAGAATTTTCAGATTTTTGCCTTGTAGCACTTGCCCACCATACGCGCCCGTATAGACTCTCGTATATCAGTGTTTTCCAGTGCGGAGTGTTTCCGCACAGTTCCACAGCGGCCTCCATCCCAATGCCCAGCCGCTGGGGAACACAGCGCTCAGCAGCATGTCGAGCGGGCGAATTCACAGGCTTCGCAGAAAGGGACGTTGATGTACAGCAACAAGCCGGCGCTGACCCTGCGCCAAAGGGAGATCTACGACTTCCTTCGAGACAAGATTGTCAATCGCGGCTATGGACCGACGGTTCGCGAAATCGGACTGCACTTCGGCATCCGCAGCCCGAACGGCGTGATGTGTCACCTGAAGGCGCTGGAGAAGAAGGGGCTCATCACTCGCGAATCGCATATGTCGCGAGCGATTCAGCTCTGCGATCCGCCGCAGCCGCGGACGGCTCTGCCCCTTGCCGGGCAGATCGCCGCCGGTCAGCCGGTGCTGGCTCTGCAGCAGGAAGAGCGTGTTGATTTCAGCGGCCTGTTCAACTCGGACGATCACTTCTGCCTGCGGGTCAAAGGCGAGTCGATGATCGACGACCAGATCGCCGAAGGCGATTACGTCGTCGTCCGCAAGCAGACTGACGCCCGTGACGGCGACATCGTCGTCGCTCTCGTCGAAGGTGAAGAAGCGACGCTGAAGCGGTTCTACCGCGAGACACATCGCGTCCGCCTGGAACCGCGCAACAAGGGCATGCGCCCGATCTTCAGCAATAACGTCCAGGTACTGGGCATAGTTCTCGGCGTGATTCGCCAGTACTAATTTCTGAGAGTGATTTGCCGCACGCTATGCATTCGGCGTGAGTCAGCAGCCGGCGCGAGGCCTTCCAGCCTTTCGCCGGCTTTTTCGTTTCCCGAATCGCATCCGGCCAGATCGGCGCGAGAAAACCGAAACGCACGGGGCGCCACAACTCTCAGCGAGTTATGGCGCCCGGCGAGTCAAGCGGAAAAAGGCGAAACCTTGCGTGCGGCTCATGCACGGGAGTTGCCCCCCGCACCCATCCCACTGAGCCCATGCGGCCCCACGCTGACAAAAGGGTAAGTCAGATTTCGCCACCGGTGAATACGCACTTCGGCATCAAAAGCGGTCAGTCTCGCGGGAAGAAATCCAAATTTTTTCGGGAAATTCTCGGAGCGAGTTCCGCCACAGCCACAGACTTCGCATCTAGAATCAGCGACGCTGTGTCGAGGATCGTTCCGGCTGGCGGCGATACCAGACATGGCAAAGCAGCCGCTGCGGCCCCACCAACAGCTTTGGCAGTTGTTCCGTAACCCTTCGCGAGAAAAGACTTAACCAGCGACGCGTCCCTGGTCGGAATTGAGCTTGTTATAGAGGGTCTTCAGCGCGATCCCCAATTCTGCGGCCGCCTTCGGCTTGTCCCCCTGGTGCTTGTCGAGCACCTTGTAGATCACATCCATCTCGATCTCGCGAAGAGTCAATGCCTGCTTGGGCAGCAGAATTGACTCCGTCATCACTGCGCCGCCCTGGCCTCCGCGCAGAATACTGGCTGGCAGATCCTCCGGCCGAATGACTTTGCCATCCGACATGATCGCGGCGTGTTCCAGAGCATTCGCGAGCTCACGCACGTTGCCGGCCCACGAGTGCTGTTGCAGAACGGCAACGGTCTCAGGAGCCAGGACGGTTTCGGGAACGTCGCGTCGCTTCAAATAGCGCGCGATCAGCGTTCGCGCCAGATCTGGAATGTCTTCCCGCCGTTCGCGGAGCGGCGGGAGTCGGATCTCGAAGGTATTCGTCCGGAAGTACAGATCTTCGCGGAAGCTTCCTTCGCGAACCATATCCTGCAGATCGCGGTTCGTGGCGCACACCACGCGGACGTCGGCATGAAAGGCTTCGTTCTCGCCGACTCGACGGATCTCGCCCGATTCCAGAAACCTCAGCAGCTTCACCTGCATGTTCTTATCGAGCTCGCCGAACTCATCCAGAAAGAGCGTTCCGCCGTTGGCGACTTCGATGAGGCCTTTACGCGGGGTATCCGCCCCGGTAAACGCCCCCTTGCGATGGCCGAACAGCTCGCTCTCGACGAGATTATCCGGCAGGGCGCCGCAGTTGATTGCCACGAACGGCATCGACGCCCGACTGCTGAGATCATGGATCCGCCTGGCGACCAGCTCCTTGCCAGTCCCGGTCTCTCCCTGGATCAGGACGCTGGAATCGGTCGGCGCAATCTTCTCGACCAGTGATTTCACCCGCAACATCGACGGGGTGTTGCCGATCAGATCGGGAGAGCCCTCAACCGCCTTCAGCCGGGCCTCGAGCGCAATTGTCTTGTTCGTGAGGTTTCGCTTTTCGGCGATCCGTTTCAGGACTGCCGAAATCTCGAACAGTTTGCAGGGCTTCGGCAGAAAGTCGTAGGCTCCGCGCCGGATTGCCTGGATCGCCGCCTCAAGGTCGCCGTGACCGGTACTGATGATGACCTCGGTTTCGGGCGAAACTTTTTTGATATGGTCGATCACGTCCCAGCCGCTGAGTCCGGGCATCCGCAGGTCCACGATGGCCGCATCGAACGTCTGCCGTTCGAGCGCTTTAATCGCGGCCTGGCCGTCCTCGCAGAGTGCGACGTCGTGCCCCATGCGGGGCAGTTCGATTTTCATCACGTCGCGGATTGCCGACTCATCGTCGACGAACAGCACGCGCAGTTTCTGAGATGAGGCAGCGGTCAAAGGGGCTTCTCCTTGCCCAACCCGGCAGCTTCCCTGCCGCCAGGCCGACGCATCTCTAATTCAAGGTCGAAATTCACAGGCAGAAAGCCCGCGGTTGATAGCACAAACTCTCCGGACCGGCAACGTCTTCACGCGGCATGGACTCGCTCTCGTTCCTGATTCGCCGGCCCCCGGGAGTGTGCCGCCCGGCGCGGCAGATGGACCCGGAAGGTGCTTCCCTTGCCCGGACCGTCACTGGAGGCCTGGATCCGACCGCCATGTTCGGCCACGATTCGATGGCTGATGGACAATCCCAGCCCCGTTCCCCGGCCCGAAGCTCGTTCGGTGAAGAACGGCTCGAACAAGTTTTCCTGCACGTGAGCACTCATGCCGCATCCGCTGTCGACGAAAGTCAGTACGACCTCGTCGGCATGTTCGTCGGCCGTAATCTCCAGCCGCCCATGCCCCTCCATGGACTCCAGCGCATTGGCGGTCAGATTCAGGACCACCTGTTTCAACTCGGCGCCGTTGACGACGGCCCTGCACGACCGGCTGCGATCGAACACGACATCGTGGCCGCGAAACTTGCTCATGTGTCCGACCATGTCGACGACGTCGGCAATGATCCTCGCCAGATCCTGTTCGCTCCGGGGCGCATCCTGGCCGCGCGAGAAATCGAGCAGTCTCCGGGTAATCTGCTGACACCGGAACGCCTCCCGCTGAATCATCTGGAGATAGTTCCGCATCAGCTCGCGATCATCCGCCGCGAGGGATGCGTCCTCGGGCATTTCCAGCAGCCTGCTTTCGAGCGACTCGGCAGCCATTGCGATCGCCGACAGCGGATTGTTGATTTCGTGGGCGACGCCGGCCGACAGAAATCCGACGCCCGCCAGCCGCTCCGACCGGACCAATTCGCGGCTGCGCTGCTGAACTTCGCGGTCCAGCCCAGTTTTGATCTCCTGAAAGCGGGCCGCCATCTTGTTGAACGATTCGGCCAGCTCCGCCATTTCATCCTTTCCGACGAGCTTCAGCCGGTAGTTGAAGTCTCCCTGAGCGACGCGCATGACGCCCTGGTGGAGCCGGCGGATCGGCTGAAAGACCCACAGATACCCCCAGCGGATCATCAGCACGAATGCCACCAGCGCGGCGACGCTGCAGCACACGGTCAGCCAGAACAGAAATTTATAGATCTGTGGAGCCGCGTGCAGTCGCGAGTAGAGCCCCGGTGGCGTTGGCAGATTGACAGCGGTGGCGTGCAGCTCGGCAACCTTATTGAGCATGATGAGCCGCGCTGAGTCGTGTTCATCGGGAATCGCCAGCCGACTGCAGTGCTGCTCATACTCCCTCAAATCGTTGCTGATCAGGCTGATCAACTGGTTTCGCAGGGTCTGCTGCCCCAGATCCATGGACTCCATCGGAAGCTGTTCCAGCCGGTCCACAAACTCCTGGAGCTGCGTTCGAACGCTGCCGGCCTGCCCAAGGCATGCCTCGGCTTGCGACATCGCTTCGACCGGCGACAAGGCGGTCCCGGGCCTCTGACGGAGCGGAATCGACAATCCCCCGACCGCCTCGACCAGTTTTCCCCGCTGCGTCGCCACCATCAGGTCGTTGGTGATGTCGTGGACGAGCTCGCGATACGAGCGCAGACCGAACACGCCGGCGATCACGAGGACGCTCAGCATGAGCATCACGAGCGCCAGCACGACGACCAGCTTGCGTCGGATCGAGCGGGTTAAGAACACCGCAGGACATCCTTGTCACGCGTAAACGAGAAAGCCGTTCCATCGGCCACATCGACGGGAGAGATTTGCAAACATTACAGGGCGAACCGAATTCGGACAACCCCGAATTCGTCGTCGCGGCCCCTTGCCTCTGACGGCCGGCGCAAGAGAAAACCCGGCCGCAAGAGCCGGGTCTCTGTCGTTCACATTTGCGGCCGAGAAGACCTAAGCCTTTCCGATGATGAGACAGGCATTGTGACCGCCGAAGCCGAAGTTATTCGACATCACGCGGTCGATTTTCATCCGACGGGCTTCGTCCGGAATATAGTCGAGGTCACAATCGGGGTCGGGGTTGCGCAGATTGATTGTCGGAGGAGCCACCTGGTGCAGCAGAGACTGCACGGCGATGACGAACTCCACGCCGCCCGACGCTCCGAGCAGGTGTCCAAGCTGACTCTTGGTGCTCGATACGGCCAATCGCTTTGCTTCGGATTCGAAGACCCGCTTGATCGCCGCAGTTTCCGCCTTATCGCCCAGCGGCGTGCTCGTGCCGTGCGCGTTGATGTATTGGATCTGATCGACGGAGAGCTTCGCGTCGCGCAATGCGTTCTGCATAGACCGAGCCGCTCCGGAGCCATAGGGGTCCGGAGCCGTCATGTGGCTGCCGTCAGACGACATGCCATACCCGAGCATCTCGGCCAGGATCGTCGCGTTACGGCTCTTTGCGTGCTCGTACTCTTCGAGCACCACGACGCCCGCCCCTTCCGACAGCACGAATCCATCGCGTTCGCGATCGAACGGCCGGCTCGCTGTTTCGGGACTTGAGACACGCGTCGACAGGGCGCTCATCCGGGCAAAGCCCGACAGTCCCATCGGGGTAATCGCCGCTTCGCTGCCGCCGCAGACCATCACGTCTGCGTCGTCGTGCTGAATCATCCGGAAGGCATCGCCGATGGCGTTGCTTGCGGAGGCGCAGGCCGTCGCCACCGCCGTGCTCGGCCCCTTGAGACCCCAATGCACGGAGACGTTCCCGCTGGCGGCGTTGACCATCAGCTTGGGAATCATGAACGGCGACACGCGACTGGGCCCGCGGTCGAAGAGCTTGGTATGCTGCTCTTCGATCTCGTTGAGCCCGCCGATGCCGCTGCCGATGATCACACCGGCACGGTAAGGATCGGGATAAGCGGCGAAATCGATCCCAGACTGCTGCACGGCCTTCTGGGCGGCCGCGAGCGCGAACTGGCAGAAACGGTCCAGACGCTTCGCCTCTTTCCCTTCAAAGTGTTCGTCGGGGTTGAAATCCTTGATTTCCCCGCCGAAGTTCACCTTGAAGTCAGAGCAATCAAAGCGTTCCAGCCGACTGACACCGCTCTTGCCGACGCAGAGTTTTTCCCAAAACTCCGACAGTTCACAGCCGAGCGCGGTGATGACCGACATCCCTGTCACGACGACTCGTCTGGACATCCGTCACTGCTTTTCCTGAATGTACTTGATAGCGTCGCCCACGGTCCGGATCTTCTCGTAGTCTTCGTCCGGGATGGTGACTTCGAATTCGTCTTCGAATTCCATGACCAGCTCGACGACGTCGAGTGAGTCGGCCTTCAGATCGTCCTGAAACGAGCTTTCCAGCTTAATATCCTCCTTAGGGATATTGAGCTGCTCGCTGACGATTTCAATCACTTTCTCTTCGACCGGCGACACGCTGCACTCCTTCGGAAGCCCGGGGCCGACTCCGCCCTGCTTGCAGTCTCTTGATTCCTCGATCCTACCCGGCGAACAGGGCCGGTCAGGCAGGCTCGAAACGAGCCTGCGGCAGGACGGTGTGAAGATATACCGCGATTCCCGAATCGTGTAAACCGCAACGGGGTTGCGATTCTTTCGCGAGCCGCGGGACGCCGCCAAGGCCAGAATTTCGGAGCCGTCCGGCTGGCCTGAGACTCCCCTTGAAAACGGTCAGACCCGGCGTCCCAGAAAAGGCGCCGGGCCTGAAGTTGAGCGCAGGAAACGACAGAATCGGTCGGTGCATCCCGATCACGAGGCTTAGCTCTCGCCGGTGCCGAGCGACTCCGGCGTCTCGATATGCACAGCCTTATAGCCGCCGATCGATTTGAAGTAGAGAATCAGCAGCAGGTACAGCACCGCCATTGTCGCCGGGACATAGGCCGTTTGACGGAGAGCCGCCTTACCGCCATCGATCCCTGCGGTCTGGACCAGTTTCTTGTCTTCTGCGGCCGTGGCTTCGGCCCCGCTCCACCACGCCGCCAGTTCTGCGTGATTCTTGTCTTCCTTCTTTTCGCTGGCCAGCAGCTCCCCGGCTCGCGCCAGTTCCTTGCCGCCGTCCTCGACCACGCCCACCTTCGCACCGTCCAGGCCGACGGTCGAGAAGACCGTAAAGTGGCTTTCCGTCGCCGCCTTATAGCGATCGAAGGCCTCGGGAGACACACTCTTTAACTGCTGCGACGCGTAGTGATCCTGCTGAAAGCCAATCGCGGGCCCGCCCAGCAGACCGGCCGAGAGCATCCCGACGCCGCCGAGCATGCCGATCGACACAGCCCCGCCCCGGGGGAACTGTTCCGAAACCACGGCGAGCATTGTCGGCCAGAGGAACGTCTTGCCCAGGGCGTAAACGGTGGCGGCGATGACGCACATCGCGACGCCCTCGGCGTTTCCGAGCAGCGTGAGTCCCGTCGCTCCGAGCACGCCGCTGACGAACAGCAGCCCCAGCGGCGAAATCCGATGGACGATCGGACCGGCCACAAACCGCAGCAGGAACATCAGCAGCGACGTGTAGACGAACAGCGCCAGACCGGAAGCCGGGCTCCCCATGATTGCGCCGGTAATCTTGGCAATCCAGGAGTCCGTGCCGAGCTCGACGTAGCCGACCATGGCATGAATCACGAGGAGCACGAGCATCAGCGGGGCAAAGAGCTGGCCGATCATCTGGCCCAGCGTCACACCGGCCGATTCCGCTTCCGACTTGGGGAACTTCTGTCCCAGCAGCATGCCGCCGTAGAAGACGACCGGCACGAGGAAGAGCGACATCTGGATCTTCCAGTCGACCGGCTGCACGGTGAACTCGCCGGCGTCGTTCTTGGTGCCGGCCATGAAGAAGGAGGCCAGGCCGCCGATCACCAGCCCGGCGGGCCAGCCGGCGTGCAGGATGTTGAGGTAGTGGGCTTTGTTCTTGGGAAACAGCGTGGCGGTCAATGGATTGACAACTGCTTCGCACAGCCCGTTGCCGACGGCGAACAGGAACATGCCCCAGAAGAGGCAGTCGAACGCCGCCGACTTACCGCCGGAGGCGTACGCCATCGGAGCGGCGAGAGTCAGGCCGGCGGAGAGCATGTGCAGCAGAAAGGCGGAGATCATCAGCTTGCCGTAGCCGATTTTGTCGGCGACCAGCGAGCTGAGGATGATCACGATGCCGAAGCCGGTCAGGCCGCCGCCGGTGATCGTGCCGAGTTCGGTCATGGTGAAACCGAACTGCGTCGCCCACTGACCCAGGATGCCTCCGCGGACGGAGTACCCGACGCCTGCGGCCAGAATGGCCATAAAACCGGCCCAGAGCAGCCGGTAGGCGTTGGGCGCAATCGGCCCGTCGGAACGCACTGTCTCTGCACTCATGCGGAGGCTCCCTCAGTCAAAAGTCGTGGTTTCGGTGTGGAAAATGGAGAGTCGAACGACGCGAGAGGAGCGTATCGTATCGACGAACTCAGGGGTTTTCCACGCCCGAACCGGAGGGTTTACTCGCAATGCGCTGTAATTGCAGCACGCCGCCCCGCCCGGAGACCCGCACGCCTCCCGGCAGGTCGAAAGGGTCGACAGCGCCGCCAGCCCGGACGGCTTTGGCCGTGCGCTGCAGTTGCTTTCGTCCGAGGTCCTGCCGCGACCAGCCCTGCCGGACCCACAAACGGCGCAACAGCTCTCGCAGCAACAGCTCGGGACTGCTGCGCAGCCGCTCCAGGTCGAGGGTCACTCGATCCGCGGCGGATTCCAGGAGGGATTCCGCCAGAAACTGCTCGGCGAGTTCTCCCAGGCAGGCGTCGGTTTCCGCAGCCAGCTCCGACAGGCTGCAGAGGGCTTCGGAGACTCGCGGGTTAAATCGCTCCCGCAGGAGGGGGAGAATCTCACGCCGGAGCGAATTGCGCGTCAGCGAAACATCGGCATTTGAAGAATCGACACGGAAGTCCTGCCCCAACTCCGCCAGATAGGCGAAGACATCTTCCCGGCTGACAGTGAGCAGGGGGCGGATCAGTCGGATGGTCTCCGTCAGCGGTCGCTCCGGGGGGATCCCGCGGAGTCCGGCCCAGCCCGTGCCGCGGAGAAGGTGGTGGAGGACAGTTTCCGCCTGGTCGTCGGCGGTGTGCGCGGTCAGAACCCGCGAGCAATGTTTCTGTTCAGCGATTTGCTGCAGGAAGGCGTACCGTAGATTCCGGGCTCGCTCCTCAACCCCTGTGCCGACGCCCAATTGGGCGGCATCGGCCCGGCCGACCTGGCAGTCGACTCCGAGGCGTTGGGCCAGTTCCGCCACCCAGATGGCGTCGGCGGTTGATTCTGCACCGCGCAGGCCGTGATCGAAGTGAGCGGCGACGACAGTCAGCCTGCAGCACGTCGAAATTTCGACGCAGGTCCGCAGGAGTGCGACGCTGTCCGCGCCGCCTGAGACCGCGACGAGAATCCGCTGGCCGAGGCCGCCGTGCAATCGCAGCGAATGCTCCAATGCCGCAGTCAGCACGCGACCTCCCGACACCTCTAACTCCGTCCGCGACAGCGTGGACCTTGCAGCTTCACCACTGCTTGATACTATGAGCAGTTCGTGCAGAAAAGCTATGCCCGGTTTGAACTTGGCATCGCTGACTGCGGTACAGGAAAAACTGGGTCGAGTCCTTCGGACTCGCTCCAACCTGTGGCAGAGGTGGCTGACCGGTCCTTCCCGCCCGACGGGGAATTGCTGGTCGGCAACAGTTCGACGTCACTGTCCTACGGATCAGCCAGGATGTTTCCCTTCCTCGGCAATGTAATGTTCGTCTGGTTCCGACTGCTGATCGGAGTGCTGCGCGCCGCAGTCACTTCCGACGCACGTTCCGCTGTCTTCAGCGACGACGTCAGCAGCCGGTCCGTCAGCATTGCACGGCCTGTTTCCTCGCGGCGGCCTTCCGCCCGCGGTCAACCGGCTCCGCCGGGCGGCCTGCGGATCGGTTTCGCTTTTCGCGATGTCTCCGGGTGGCCGGAGTTCTCCGGTCAGCCCTGCTGGTTTCCCGTCTGATTGTTTCGCCGAATCCCTCCTCCGCCAGACGACTGCGATCCCTATTCGATCGACGGTCGGCAGGATTGGTGCGAGTCCATCGTGGCGGTCGCGTTGCGGCCGTCACGGAATCGTTGCGCAAGCGACGGGGACGACAGCCAATCGGATGTGACAGGGGGAAATCATGGGCGATCTTGTGGGGCCGCTGGTCGGCCTCGTCATCGGTGCACTCGCGGGCTTCTTCGCCGAACGAGTGATTCGCGGCGCTGCCTATAAAAGCCGCGACGAAATCCTGAAACAGGCGGAACGCGACGCCGAGAGCGTCCGCAAGACGGGCGAGCTGCAGGCGAAGGAAGAAGTTCTCCGCCGGCGTGAAGCCGCCGAGAAGGAACTGAACGCGACCCGCGAAGAGCTGCGGAATCACGAGCGGCACCTCGACAAGCGCGAGTCAACCCTGGAAGAAGTGCAGGAAGACATCGCGAAGAAGGAGCGGATGCTCGAGACGACTCAGCAGAAGCTGACGGATCGCACCCGCTCGATCGAAGCGAAGGAAAAGGAGCTCGACCGCGTCCTCAAGCAGGAACAGGAGCAGCTCTACAAGATCGCCGGTCTCGACCAGAAGACCGCGACCGACATGCTCCTCTCCCAGCTCGAACGCGAGCTGAAGAGCGAAACCGGCGCGCTGATCATGAAACGGGAGAGCGAACTCAAGCAGCAGAGCGAAAAGCTCGCCCGCGAAATCGTCGGCATGGCGATCCAGCGCTACGCCTCGGCTCACACCTCCGAGACCACCGTCTCCACGATCGACATCCCCAGCGACGAAATGAAAGGCCGGATCATCGGCCGCGAAGGCCGGAATATTCGGGCCTTCGAAAAGGCCACCGGCGTCGACGTCATCGTCGATGACACCCCGGGCGTCGTGGTGGTCTCCGCCTTCGACAGCGTCCGCCGGGAAACCGCCCGGCTGGCCCTGACGAAACTGATTCAGGACGGTCGCATCCATCCGACGCGGATCGACGAAGTCGTCGCGGAAACGCAGAAGGAAATGGATTCCAACATTGCGAAAGTCGGTGCGGAAGCCGCCCAGGAAGCCGGCGTCCCCAACCTGCACGAGAAGATCATCGAGCTGATCGGCCGGCTGCAGTTCCGGACCAGCTACAGCCAGAACGTCCTCCGCCACTCGATCGAAGTCGCCCACCTCACCGGCCTGATGGCCGAGCAACTCGGCCTCAACGGCACGCTCGCCCGCCGCTGCGGCTTCCTGCACGACATCGGCAAGGCCGCCGATCACGAGATGGAAGGCGGCCACCCCGCCGTCGGCGCCGAACTCCTGAAGCGTTACGGCGAGAAGGCCGAAGTCGTCCACGCCGCTCTCGGTCACCACGACGACATTCGCGTGGACTATATCTACACGGTCCTCGTCGCCGCCGCCGACGCCTGCAGCGCGTCCCGCCCCGGCGCCCGCCGGGAGTCCCTGGAGAAGTACGTCCGGCGTCTGGAAGAGCTCGAAGCCCTGGCCGTGGGCTTTCCGGGCGTCGATCAGGCCTTCGCCGTACAGGCCGGCCGCGAGATCCGCGTGATCGTCAATCCGGACCAGATCAACGACCGCGAAGCCGCCAAGCTCGCCCGCGACCTGGCGACGGCAATCGAGCAGAACCTGACCTATCCAGGCGAAGTGAAGGTCTCGGTCCTCCGCGAAACCCGCGTGATCGAGTTCGCGAAATAGCAAACAGCCTTATTCGCCGGAGATCCACCGCGCCGCTTCAGTCGTTTGCCTGAAGCGGCGTTTTCGTTGGAAGACGTGTTACCACGAATGACACGAATGAGCACGAATCAGAAGGAAGATGAGTTGACCACGGAGGACACGGAGAGCACGGAAGAAGAGAAGAAGGAATTTGTCAGAAACCCCGGAGAAACAAGGACTTCCCTCCCATCCTTCGATCCCTCTGACTTTCCCTGTCTTCCTCCGTGTTCTCCGTGTCCTCCGTGTCCTCCGTGGTTCAATTCCTCTTCTACTTTTTCTCATTCGTGCGATTCGTGTCATTCGTGGTGAACCTCCGAATTCAATCCCAAGGAGCCTGTCGATGTCCTGGTTCCCGGCCCTGATCCTGCTGGCGGCCGTCCCGGCGGGCGAGGCGCTGACGCCTGCCGAGTCGCTGCTCGCCGATCACGTCACCCAGACCATTTCCAGCAGCGAGTGGCTCGGAGCGCTGGCGCCGGTGGCCCTCTCGCCGTTCTTCGGCATCACTTGCCTGGCAGGCCTGGCGCAGTTCGGCGGCGACTGGTTCCCCGCTCACAGCTTGCTGCTGCAGAAGTCGACCGTCCTCAACCACCCGGCCGTCTTCTGGGTTTTTCTGATTCTGACCCTGGTGACCTCCCTGCCCCGCTTCACCAAGGTCAGCAAACCGATCGCACAGGCCCTCGATCAGATTGAAGCCTGGTCGGGGCTGATTACGCTGTTGACGGTCCGCCTGCTCCTCTGGACGGTCCCCGCCGGCGAGGCCTCTCCGCAGGAAGTCGTCCAGGCCGGTTTTCTGTCGGTCTCCGCCGACGTGCTGCTGATCCTGGCCGGCATCTTCAACTTCCTGGTGATCAACGCCGTCAAATTCTTCTTCGAGTGCCTGGTCTGGATTACGCCCCTGCCGTTTCTCGACGCCTGCTTCGAGCTGGCGAACAAGGCCCTCTGCCTGAGCCTGGCCATTCTGTACGGCTACAGCCCGTTCGCCGCGACGGTGATGAATCTGCTGCTGTTCGGCGGCTGCCTGCTGGTCTTCCGCTGGTCCCACCGGCGGGTGCTCTACTTCCGCACGCTGCTGCTCGATCCGATTTGGGCCACGGCCTTCCCCGGCTACAGCCGGCCCGGCGCGGAGCTGGTGGTCTTCCCGCAACGGGCCTTCGGCCCATTCCCCGCCTGCGTTCGCCTGACGCTGCAGCGGACCGAGTCGGGCTGGAAACTCCGTCAGCCCAGGCTGCTGGGTCAGTCACCGGAAGTCCACATTCCGGACCACGTAACGGCCGTCGTTTCGATCGGCCTGCTGGGTCACTCGCTGACTTTCGAAGGAAGCGACCTGCCGCCAATGACGTTCAGCCGCCGGCATACGAGCCGGTGGAATGAGTTTCTGGAGGCATTTCGGCTGCGGATGGGGCGGTAGGGTCCTCTGTGCGGACCGGTCTTCACGTCGAACCTCTCAGACAAAGAAATTGGTCCGCTCAGAGGCCCCTACGCCAGCACTTCCTCGATCACGTTCCCGTGATCCAGCGCCGGCGCCGGGCGGCCTTGCGTGTCGCGCACGCGAGTTTCGGGATCGATCCCCAGCAAATGGTACATCGTCGCCGCGATGTCCGCCGGGCCGTAGCCGCGGGTGATCGGAAACGCCGCTTGCGCGTCGCTCTGCCCCACCACCTGGCCGGCTTTCACACCCGCCCCGGCGAAGAACATCGAGCCGCACATCCCCCAGTGATCCCGGCCGCCGCCCGCATTGATCTTGGGCGTCCGGCCGAACTCGGTCAGGTAGACGACCAGCGTCGTGTCGAGCAGGCCCCGTTCCTTCAGGTCGCGGATCAGGGCTGCAAAGGCCCGGTCCATGCCGGCGACGTTGTAGCCGCGGAGCGCCATGTCGGACGTATGCGGAAACCGCTGCTCGGGGACGTTGTGAATGTCCCACAGGTTGCCGTAGTCCGGGTCGTAGCCGTAGTCGACCATCACGAACCGAGCCCCGGCTTCGACCAGCTTGCGGGCGACCAGACATCGCCCGCCGAGCTTCGTCCGGCCGTAATCCTCGCGTAGCGCGGCGGATTCCTGGGCAATGTCGAACGCATTCCGCACCTTCGTCGACGTCAGCAGCCGTAGCGCGCCGTCGAACTGGCCTTCCAGTCCCGCCTGCACGAGGGACGCCTCGCCGGCCTGTGCCGACTGTTCGAGGACCGTCCGGAGTTGCGACCGGCGCTCCAACCGGCCGATCGTCACATCCTGCGGGAACTGCAGTTCGGGCGGCGCGAGGGACTCTTCCGCCAGCGGCGACGGATTGGCCGGCTTGGCGCTCAACCCGGCGGTGAAGTCCGGCTGAGCGGGCTGGCCTCCCAGGCAGAACGGGGCGTACTGGGCTCCCAGCCAGCCACCCACGAACAGATTGTGCGGCGGCGGACCCGGCCGGGTGATTCCCGGCACGGCGATGTACCCCGGCAGGCCGTTTCGCGAGCCGAGCAGATACTGCACGATCGCCCCGATGTTCGGCTCGCTGAAGAGCTGGGCCGGGGTGACCTTGCGCCCCGAAAGCGTATAAACCTGGCTCAACAGGTGGTCGTTGCTGTCGTGGGAGAACGTCCGCACGACGGACAGTTCGTGCGCAATCTGAGCCAGTTGCGGGCAGGCTTCGCTGAAGTAGACGCCCGGCAGCGTGGTCGCCGCCGTCCCCAGCTTGCCCCGCACTTCCACCGGCGCTTCCGGCTTGGGATCGAACGTCTCGAGCTGAGTAACCCCGCCACCCATCCAGAGGAAGATCACCGACTTGGCCTTGGCCAGCGGCGACTCGGAGCCCTGGGCAATTCCCGGCGACAGCAGGCTGGGCCAGAGACTGGCGGAGACCGCCAGCGGCCCCACTTTCAGCAGATCCCGCCGACAGACGACCGACGTATGCTCAATCTGCTGCAACGCTCGCCGGCCTGTACGCATCCCGCCGCTCCCGAGTATCCGAGGGTTTCTTCAGTCCACGATTATCAGGAAAGATCGGCCACCGAGCAAGACATCAACGCTCTTTGATGGCTGAATTGCGGAGAATCCAGGAGAAGAATGTTCACCGCGGAGACGCGGAGGACGCGGAGAAATGCAGAGGAAATGTCGAACTTCGAAGGCGGAATGTCGAAAGTCAGGAACACGACCTACTGGGAACTGCAAAACTCCTCAATACCATGATCTTACTTACCCCTTAAATCATCTCCGGCCAGTTCTTCTCCGCGTCCTCCGCGTCTCCGCGGTAAAACTGCTTCGTCTTCTTTGCTCGCAGTCACGGTTCGCCACAAACGGTCCGCGGCGTCTTCCGCCTGCTGAATCACGTCGGGGACTCCCACGCCGTGGTAAGCGTTCCCCGTCAACGCCAGCCGCGGGTGTCGGGCGGCGAGTTCTTCGATCCGCGCGACGCGCTGCAGATGTCCCACGTGATACTGCGGCATCGCGTTGGCATAACGGACGACCTGCGCCCATTGCGTGCTGACGCCGAAGATTTCCTGCAGTTCTTCGCGGACGATTTGCAGCAGTTCCTCGTCGCTCCGCTCGAACAGGTGCTGCTGCAGGGCGCCGCCGATGAACGTTCGCAACAGAATCCCTCCCTCCGGGGCGCGGTCGGCAAACTTCCGGCTTGAGAACGATACCGCCAGAATCCGCCGGTGCTCGCGGTGCGGGATGACCAGGCCAAACGCCTGGGGCGGCTCGCGGAACTCGGCCAGATTGTGTCCGCTGACCACGATCGCGCTGGATGCGTACTCGATCGACCGCAGCGCCCCGGCGAGGTCTCCATCCATCCGCTCGACAAGCGCCGCCGCCTGGTGGGCCATCATCGCCAGGACGACGCCATCCCACGGACCGTCGGTAGGGCCGTTCTCCAGCCGGACTCCGGTCGGCTCTTCGACGGCAGACGTCAGGCGGACTCCGGTCCGGACTCGGACGGATGGTTGAATCGCCTGTGTGAGAGCGTCGACCAGATCCTGCAGGCCGCCTTTCAGCCCCAGAAACAAGCCGTAGCGTGCTCCGGTCGAGCTGGCGTCGCTGTCGGCATGCTGTTCCTTGAGCTGCCTCCGCGAGCCGCGAATCACGCTGCCGTACTTCTGCTCCATCTCCACGAACCGAGCCAGCGTCGCCTGCATGCTCAGCTTTTCGGGGTCGGCGGTGTAGATTCCTCCCACCAGCGGTTGAATCAGCCGTTCCAGCGCTTCGCGCCCGAACCGACGACGGACGAAATCGGCGAGACTCTCGTCCTCGGACGAACGGCGCGGCGGAACGAACAGCTCCATCCCCATCCGCAGCTTGCCCCACAGACTCAGCAACGGCGTCCTGACCATCGGCCAGAAGGCGGAGGGGCTCAGCAGTTGAAATCCATCCGGCACAGGGACCGGCCGGCCTTCATGCAGCACAAGGGCGCCGCGATAGCGCGGATCGAGCGTCGCCAGCCGGTCTTCGATCCCGAGTCGCCGACACAGTCGCAGGGCCGCCGGCTTGTTCGTGATGAACGAGTCCGCTCCCACATCGACCAGATACCCGTCCCGCCGGATCGTCCCGACGATCCCGCCAGTCTGCGGCGATGCTTCGAAGAGGGTCAGCTCAACCGGCCGGCCCGCCTGCCGGGCTAGTTCCTGCAGCCGATAGGCGGCGGTCAGCCCTGACAGCCCCGCGCCAACGACCGCCAACCGCAATGGCCGCGTCACCGATTCCGCCATTCGCAAATACTCCAGCCTTGGAAGAGAAGGCAGGATTCACCGCGGAGACGCGGAGGACGCGGAGATAGTCCCGAAGAAGACTGAGGAAAGTGAAAAGTGAGTAGTGTTGACTGAGTAGTGCAAAATGAAGGAGTCGCAAGCAGGCGAGCGATCACGTTCTCTGTCACTTTACACTCATCACTACTCAATACTCACTTTTCACTCTCCTGACTTCTTCTCCGCGTCCTCCGCGTCTCCGCGGTGAAATCTTCTTCAATCCGCATTCTCCGCGGTGAAATCCTCTTCATCAGTTCGCAGTGTTCCGCAGTGCCGCGCTGCGTTCGTGGACCAGTTGCAC
The DNA here is from genome assembly GCA_942493135.1 of uncultured Planctomycetaceae bacterium. Lineage (GTDB taxonomy): Bacteria > Planctomycetota > Planctomycetia > Planctomycetales > Planctomycetaceae > Planctellipticum. Next base: position 638,835 of record OW818684.1, read on the forward strand.
CAGGGCCTTGACGTTGTCGGGAGGCGTCTCGGGGAGCACGCCGTGGCCAAGGTTGAAAATGTGCCCTGGGCGGCTTCCGACCGCTGTCAGCAGGTCTTCCGCCTGGCGCTTCGCCGTGCTCCAGTCCTGCAGGACCAGTGGGTCGAGGTTGCCCTGGACCGCGTAGGTTTCGCCGAGGTCGTTCCAGGCGGTCGTCAGATCGACGCGCCAGTCGAGGCCGATCACCGATCCGCCGGCCTGTTTGATCAGCGGAAGGAGCGCGGGATTGCCCGTCAGGAAGTTGATCACCGGCACCCCGGCCGGGATGCCGTCGATCACCATTTTGGTATACGGCAGGACGTAGCGGGCGTAGTCGGCGGGCGATAGGCATCCCGCCCAACTGTCGAAAAGCTGTATCGCCTGGCAACCGGCGTCGACCTGAGCTTTGATGTAACGAATCAGACTGCGGGCCAGTCGCTCCATCAGCGTCTGCCACGCTCCTTCGTCGGCGTACATCAATGTTTTCGTGCGGACGTAGTGCTTCGAGCCGCCCCCTTCGATGCAATACGAGGCCAATGTGAACGGGGCCCCGGCGAAGCCCAGCAGCGGGATATCGCCCGGAAGTTCCCGGCGAATCAGCTTCACCGCGTCGAACGTGAAATGCAGCGAACTGACATCTTCCAGCTCGCGGACGCGGTCGATGTCCGCGGCCTGCTTGAGCGGATTGTGAATGACCGGGCCTTCCCCCTTGGCGTATTCGAGGTCGAAGCCCATCGGCTGCAGCATGGGGAGCAGGTCGGCGAACAGGATCGCGGCGTCAACGCCCAGCACGCGTTGTGCTGTGAGAGTGACCTCCGCGGCCAGTTCCGGCCGCGTGCAGAGGTCCATGAACGTCACTTTGCTGCGGACGGCCATGTATTCGGGCAGATAGCGCCCCGCCTGCCGCATGATCCAGACCGGGGTCGCGTCCACAGGCTCACGCCGGCAGGCCTTCAGGAAGCGGCAATCGTTGAGTTCCGTCGCGGGCATCAGCTTCTCCACAGAGTTCATTCTGGGGAAAAGTGTACCAGCCCCTCCGGAATTCAGCGAACGACCTGCAGCCACTCGCGAAACGCCCGGTCGATCTCTGCCGGGTTGTCACACCCGAACAGGTCGCAGAGGGCCAGGCTCCCGGTCGGGTCGAGATCGTGCGTCGCCCGGCACTTCCGGTAGAAGTGCGACAGCAGCCGGCGCTCCTGCAGAAACAGACAGAAAAACCGGGCCTGGGCGTACTCGACCTGCGGCCGGGCCGAGCGGCCGAAGTCTTCGAGCAGCAGCTGCTCGACCGGCGGGAGGCGGTCGGACTCCAGGGCCTCGGTCAGGAACTTTCGACGCCAGTTGTCCCGGCCGATCAGTTCCAGGCCGTCTGAGGAAAACTCGCTTTCTTCGTGCAGCGAGGCCAGGCCCTCGTCGAACCATTCCGGAAGGTCGGCAAAGTCGGCATGCGCCAGCGCATGCGTCAGCTCGTGCGCCAGCGTCCCTTCCCCGGTACTGAGATTCAGCACAATCCGCCGGGCGTCGCGGGAATAGACCCCGGCGTACTCTTCGCGGCTGCGGTTCTCCAGTCGCCGGTTGCAGTCGCGATAGGACTGATCGCTCGACGCCGCCAGAATCGTAATCGGATCCGACGGGGCTTCATCGAAATAACACACGCCGAGCGCCCGGGCCGTCGGGAGGACTGTTTCCTGATGCAGTTGCTCCAGGGTCTCGGCGGGCAGGTCGCCCCCCAGGACAAATGGTGGGCGAATAACGAACGTCCAACTTTCCGGCAGACGTTGTTGAAGTTCATGGGCTGCCGAATGGCAGCCGGCGTTCAGATCGAACGCGCGCGTCGCCGAGCGTTCCCGCGCCAGCCTGACCTGACTTTCGCGCAAGGCTCCGCCCGCGGGACCGGACGGGCCGGCCACGGCGTAGCACAATCCGATCAGCAGGATCGGTCCAGCGACGAGTGCGAGCGAGCGCCACATGGCTTTGCGGATACTCCGCAGGGACGGGGGATTGGGTAATTTTTAACGGTTAGAGCGATTCCCGCGGACACTGACCGGCAGACGGCATCGTTCGCAAACTTACCCCACGGAAAACTCGCAGCTTGAGCAAACCGGTCCGCTGGTCACCGATTGGTGGCGATTGAGTCTCGCTCCGTCGATTGATACCATCCTTTCGTTACAGCTTCCGCGACGTAGTTCGTTTCCGGACGTCTTCGCCGCCCGATTGACCCGCCGCGACTCACGGCATCAGGACGATGCCTCCAGGCCGATCCTCAATCCCCGCAGACGGTCCAAAACCTATGAATTGCGATCTGTACCGGCATATGGGTGCGCACCCGGCCGAGGTCAATGGAGTCGCCGGCTGTAAATTCCATGTGTGGGCGCCCAATGCCAGAGAGGTCTCCGTTCTGCTGGATGCAAACGGCTGGACCCACGGCGCACATCCGCTGGCCTCCAGCGACTCGGGCGTCTGGTGGGGATTCCTGCCGGGCGTCAGAGTGGGGGACTGCTACAAATTCAGCATCCACGCCGCCGACGGTCAGCTTCTTCAGAAGGCCGACCCCTACGCCTTCTACGCGGAACTGCCCCCCAAGAGCGCGTCGATCGTCTACGACCTCTCCGGCTATGAATGGGCCGATGACGACTGGCTCAGCCGGCGCGAGGAAGATAGCTGGCACGAGCAGCCCCTTTCCATTTATGAAGTCCACCTTGGCTCGTGGAAGCGGCCGCAGGACGGCCGGGAGTATTACAACTACCGCGAGCTCGCTCCGCTGCTGGTCGAGTACGTCAAGGAGATGGGCTACACGCACATCGAGCTGATGCCCGTCATGGAGCATCCGTTCGGCGGTTCCTGGGGCTATCAGGCGACCGGGTACTTTGCGACGACCAGCCGCTGGGGGACGCCTCACGACTTCAAGTACTTCGTCGATCACTTCCACCAGAACGGCATCGGAGTCATCCTCGACTGGGTTCCCGCCCACTTTTCGACGGACGGCCATTCGCTCGGCTGGTTCGACGGCACCTGCCTCTACGAGCACTCCGATCCCCGCAAGGGCTATCACCCCGACTGGGGCACGCTGATCTTCAACTACGGCCGGGCGGAAGTCCGCGATTTCCTGCTGTCGAGCGCCCGATTCTGGGTCGATGAGTTCCACATCGACGGCCTCCGCTGCGACGCCGTCTCCTCGATGCTGTACCTCGACTACTCCCGCAAGTTTGGCGAATGGGTTCCGAACGCGTTCGGCGGTCGCGAGAACCTGGAAGCCATCCAGTTCCTCCGCGACCTCAACACGATGCTCTACCAGGATTTCCCGGGGATCATGAGCTTCGCCGAGGAGTCAACCGCCTGGGGCGGCGTGTCGCGGCCGGTCTACCTGGGCGGGCTGGGCTTCGGCTTCAAGTGGGACATGGGGTGGATGAACGACACCCTCCACTACCTGTCCCGCGACCCGATCTACCGGCAGTACTACCAGAACGAACTCAGCTTCCGGAACATGTACGCCTACACGGAAAACTTCATCCTGCCCCTGTCGCACGATGAAGTCGTCCACGGCAAAGGCTCGCTGATCGGCAAGATGCCCGGCGACCACTGGCAGCAGTTCGGCAATCTGCGTCTCCTGTTCGGCTACCAGTACACCACGCCCGGCAAGAAGTTCCTCTTCATGGGAGGAGAATTCGGCCAGTGGAAGGAATGGGACCACCGGCACGAACTCGACTGGGCCCTGCTCGGCCAGCACTACCACGACGGCCTCCGCAAGTATGTCCGGGATCTCAACCATCTTTACGTCGCCGAGCCCGCGCTCTATCAGCAGGACACCGTACCGCAAGGGTTCTCCTGGATCAACTGCGACGATCGCGAAAACAGCGTCTACACCTACGCAAGATTCGCCGAGGATCGCGAAGACTTCCTCGTCATCGTCGTCAATGCGACGCCGGTCCCGCGGCACGACTACCGCGTCGGCGTCCCCCGCCCGGGCTTCTACAAGGAAATCCTCAACAGCGACTCCGCAATCTACGGCGGATCGAATGTCGGCAATTCGGGCGGAACGTATACCGAAGTCGGCCAGTATCACGGCCACGGCCAGTTCGTCTCGCTCAGCCTCCCACCACTTGGAGTCCTGGTGCTGAAGCCGATCACAGCAGCGAAGCGCTGAGAAGCGAATAGGAAATCGCGAGAAGCGAGTCGCCGAAAGACCTCGCGATCGGGGTTCTTCCTTCTGGCGATTCGCTATTCCCGACTCGCTATTCGCTCTCCCTCCTCCCCGCCACCAGCACCGCCGCGCCCGTCAAACGCCCCTCGCGCAGCCGCTTCAGCGCTTCGTTCGCGTCCGCCAATGGGAACGACTCCACCGAGCAGCGGACCGGGACGTCCGGTGCAATCGCCAGAAACTCGCTGCCGTCGCGATGCGCCAGGTTGGCGACCGAACGAATCACCCGCTCGCCCCACAACCAGGCGTACGGAAAGCTTGGGATGTCGCTCATGTGAATCCCGCCGCAGACGACGACGCCCCCCTTGCGGACCGCCCGCAGGGCCTGCGGCACCAGCGCTCCCACGGGGGCAAACAGAATGGCGGCATCCAGCTCGACCGGCGGGCACTCGTCGGAACCGCCAACCCAGACCGCCCCGCTCTCGCGCGCAAAATTCTGGGCAGCCGTATCCCCTGCCCGGGTGAAGGCGAAGACCTCTCGTCCTTGGTGGCGCGCCACCTGCGCCACCAGATGCGCCGCGGCGCCGAATCCGTAGATCCCCAGCCGCCGGCCCTCGCCGGCCATCCGCAGCGAACGATATCCGATCAGCCCCGCACACAGCAGCGGCGCCGCTTCGACATCGCTGTAGGCGTCGGGAATCGGAAAACACGAACTGGCCCGCGCCGTCGTGTACTCCGCGTAACCGCCATCCCGGTCGTATCCGGTGAAGCGCGCGGCGTCGCACAGATTCTCATCCCCCCGGCGGCACGCCTCGCAGTCTCCGCACGTCTCCGCCAGCCACGGGACGCCGACGCGGTCTCCCAACGGGAACTCGGTGACTCCCGCTCCGATTCCGGCGACCTCGCCAACGATCTCATGGCCCGGAATCAACGGGAGCTTCGGCTGCGTCAGCTCGCCGTCGACAATATGCAGATCCGTCCGACACACGCCGCACGCTCGCACCCGCAGCAGCAATTCTCCCGGCAGAGCGACAGGTCGGGGAACCTTCCGTTCAACGAGCGGCTCACCGACCCGCACCAGAACCATCGCCCGCATTCGCGGTGCGGCAGCATCCATCCGAATCCCTCCTCCGCCGGATTATTTTCCGGCGCCGGAGACCACGCTTCGCAGATGCTCCATCAGTTCGTGATCTCTCAGGCCGGAAAAATCCTTGTCGACCTCGCCCGCCACCATCGCCGCCAGCGGATGCTTCCACGATTTCCGCAGCTCACCGAGAAAGAGCGGCGGAGCGACCACAAACAGCCGTTCGAATCGCCCCTCCTGGCGGGCCTTTTCCAGATGCTCCGTCAGCTCGTGCGCGAATCGCTCAGCCGTCAGGTGCTTGTGATCGGTGTGCGGTTCGATTGTCGAACCGGGAACTCCGGCCATCTGCCGGACTCGCGCAGGAGTGTCGCTTTCCAGCTCGCTCCGCTTCAGGTCGGCTTCCGGATGCACAAACGTCATCAGCGTCGGAAAGACAGTCGCGTCAGGAATCGCATGCAGCACTCTCGCCCGTCCACGATCCGCCACCAGAATCCAATCGACCGCCATATTTCACCTCGTTCCTGAGAATCACTCGGGGTTCGTCCTGCAGTTCTACAAACTCCACCATACCCGGTCCGTCGCGATCACTCAAAGGCTATCCGACATGTCGCGCCAACTCGTCAGGTCCACCGAGTTCAACCCGCAACCCATGCCCGCGACACCATATCTCTGCGAACTCCACTTCCGTCCGCGCCGTTGCGAGAGATCGTCTCTTCCCCGGTACAACCCGCAAACTCCAACCGGCGCGATTGGCAAGGCGCGCGCTCACTCTTTTGGGCATCTTTTGAGGGGGCTCACCACAGAACCGAGCAGACCGTCGCAAACTCCTCGCGATCGCTCCAGATGCATGGCGGAGGCCATTTCCACTCGGTTTCCCGACTTTTCCTGGCCGATCCCTCAAGTTGGACACGTTCCACGTTGAGGAAAGCACACCCATGCCTCGCGATCAGAAAGTCGGTCTCGCACTCGGAGTCCTGCTGGTCGGCGCCGTCGCCGCCCTGTTCTTCCGGAACGAGCCTCCGGCCCGCTCGGGAGCCCCGCAGCTCCGCAACGGCGCCTCACTCGACGCAGAAATCGCCGAAAAGGATTCCAGTCCCTACCTGCCCGGCACGGAAGGCGCTGGCAAAGTCACCCGGACCGCCGCCAAGCCGGTCTCCGATGGCCCGACTCTGCTCGGTCCGGAAACCGATTCGCCGGCACCGGGCGGAGCCCGACTGGAGTTCTCGGACGAAGATCCGTTTGCCAACGTGGCGCCGCCCGCAATTGGCCCCTCGGGGTCCGCGCCGGAGCCGATTCAGCTCGAGTTTTCCCCGCTGAATGATCCTGCCGGCCGCCCTGCAACCGGCACGCCATCCAAGGCCGGTCCCGTCACGAAGACCCACGTTGTGCAGAAGGGGGACTCCCTGTCGAGCATCGCCGGCAAGTATCTCGGCAGCCAGGGCCGCTTCCACGAGATCTTCGAAGCCAATCGAGATCAACTGAAGGACGCCAACGATCTCCGTGTCGGCATGCAACTCGTCATCCCCGATGGAGCCACGAAGTCCGCTCCTGGCGGCTCAACGATTTTTGTCCCGACGCCCGACCGCAGCCCCGCCGTGGAATCGCAGTCGCAACCCGCCCACCCCGCAACGCCCGAGAAAGCTGACTCCGCCGAGGAACGCAAGAAGTTCGTCCCCTACCGGCGATCGCCGCTGAACCGGTCCACGTCGATGGTCGATCCCTCAGCCCCTGCCGAACAGTCCGGCCGCCGGCTGACCCAGTTGCCTCCTTCGGATGGCGATCTGGTAGTCCCGCGTTAAAGGCGATCGGAACGAATGAGGACAGTCAGGAATGTCTGTCCCAACCGATCAATCCAATAAGTAGAGTCCGCTCGAACCCGTGGCCCGGACATTCTTGCCTGAGCCACCCCCTGAGGCGTCTGCAGGCATTCCGGGCCTATTCACCCGGTTCGATCTCATTCAGGCAGTTCAAAACGAACTCGTCGACACGTTCGTTCTCGTCAACGCCGCGCGGCGTCCGTCCGAGCTGCAGCAGGAGATGCTCAGCCAGCTCGTACGGACACTTCTTTTCCCAGCGGTCCATCAGCAGCCGAAAGTCGGCGGAGCGCATCGCGTCGGGAAACGAGTCGTACTCGACGAGCTGGTGTCCGGGGCTGCTGGCCGCAATGAGCTGTCGACAGCGTTCCGCTGCGGCGAGGACGCCAGCCCGGCATGCGGCGGCGCCGGCCAGCAGCAGAAAGCGATCCCTCGCCGGGCGCTGCCCCTTCTCGTGAGAAACGAGCGCGAGCTGGACGTACGCAGAGAGAGCCTGTTCCTGATCGATCATGGAATCCTGATCGTCCCCGCCGCGGCGAAATCCGTCAATACTCAATTCGGAGCCCGTCGTACGCCAGTTCCACCCCCTCCGGCAGCCGGGCGTTGGTGATTTCGTAGTCCAGATGATGCGACACGTGCGTCAGATACGTCCGCCGCGGTCGAACTCTTTCGACAACGGCCAGCGCCTGCGGAATGCCAAAGTGGGTGGCGTGGGGTTTTTCCCGCAGCGCATCGACAATCAGCACGTCCAGCCCTTCCAGCAGCGGATAGGTTTCTTCCGGGATTTCGCTGACGTCTGTGCAAAACGCGACGTTCCCAAACCGGAATCCCAGCACGGGCAGCGTCCCGTGCAGCAGCCGGAGAGGTTGAATTGTCAGTCCCAGCAATTCGAATGGCTCCAGTCCGATCCGCCGCAACTCCAGCTTCGGCAGCGCCCCCATGTGCAGCTCCGGGTTGGGGGGCAAGAATGCATATGAGAACGCCGCCAGGATCTGCCGTTCGACGATTTCCTCGCAATACAACGGCACGGCGTGCGTCATCCGATATCCGAACAGCCGCAGGTCATCGAGCCCGAAAATGTGATCGGCGTGGCTGTGGGTATAGATGGCGGCGTGCACCATTTCCACCTTTTCCCGCAGCAGCTGGATCCGCAGCTCGGGAGACGTGTCGATCAGGAACGTCCCTTCCGGCGCACGAACTGCCACGCCACTTCGTGTTCGCTGGTTCCGCGGATGCCCGGAAAGGCAGATGGGGCAATGGCACCCGATGATCGGCACGCCGTGGCTGGTCCCCGTGCCGAGTAGAATCATTTCGCGAGCGTTCACGCCTTGTCCTCGAGTCCTTAACAGATCGTGAAAGGATCCCGGATGCCCTTCCGCCTGCGGCAGTATGCCCGACACGGGCAGGCTTTCCAAAGGGTGGCAGCGAGAGTCCCGTTCCAGGGACTCGCCAGTCGCTTGAAATCCGCCGGCGCTGAACACACGGTTCGCAACCCCTCCGAGAATGAGCGATATTCCTCCGTGCGACCAAGTATTTCTACGAAGTTGCGATGCGGCAAGCCGCCGCTCAAGTGGTTATTGGCGCAATCCCCTCTAAACTGCCCCGATTAATTCTTGCAGAAACCGTAGTGACGGCGATAATGCTTCGCACGCAGATTGACGACAGAAGAATTGCGGAACTTCGATCGACGTTCGTTCTGAACTGATCCACGCCGTTCTCGTGCATGTCCACCGTTTCTATAGTTTCTTACTTCACAGCATCCCTGAGCGCTGCGCCGGCTGGAGGTGTAGCCGAGAACGGTCTTCGGACTGGGATCGGGCGAGCGCCTATGCTTCCAGCCGGCCTGTTTTATTTCGTTGACGGACGGCTGACAGACATCCGCCTACTCCTGTTCTCAGGCGAGCCGCGTTAGACTGGAATTCGTGCCCGTCGGGCTTTGAATACTCCACGTCGATCACAGGCTGATGTTCATGCTTCGCGTCTGCAGTTTCGAAAGCCGTCGCGGCCCCGAGATGCAGTCGCTGATCGAGCGGCTCGGCGGTCATCCCACAATCGCCCCGTCACTGCGAGAAATTCCGCTCGACCAGAATCCCGCAGCTCTCGACTTCTCCGAAGAGTTGTTCTCGGGCGAGATCGACGTCGTGGTGTTCCTGACAGGTGTCGGTGCACGAGCCTTGCTGGACGTCGTCGAACTCAAGTTTCCGCGCGAGCAGTTTCTCGCCGCCCTGCAAAACTGCATTACCGTCGTTCGCGGACCGAAGCCCGCGACCGTTTTGAGGGAATGGGGAGTTCGCATCGATCACCGCGTCCCGGAGCCCAACACGTGGCGCGAATTGCTGCAGACGCTGGACGCCCACGTCCCCCTGGACAACCGCCGCGTCGCCGTTCAGGAATATGGCCAACCCAATGCACGGTTCTACGCCGCCCTTGAAGAACGTCGTGCGATCGTGACTCCGGTCCCGGTTTATCGCTGGGATCTGCCCGTCAATCTCGCGCCGCTGCAGTCCGCGATACAGGCGACGATCACGGGAGACTTCGACGTCCTGATGTTCACCAGCGCTCAGCAGGTCCGGCACGTGCTGCAGGTTGCCGCCGACCTGGGCGTCCTGCAGGAATGGCGCTCCGCGACCGCCCGCACAGTCCTGGCTTCGATCGGCCCGACCTGCACCGAAACGCTTGTCGAGGAAGGGCTCCCGGCGGACTTTGAACCGAGCCACCCCAAAATGGGTTGCCTCGTCAAAGAAACGCTCGAAGCCGCTCCCGCGCTGCTGGCTGCGAAACAGGCCTAGCCGCGGACTCATCGATCGGCGAAGCCCAATTCCGGCAACTCACTGTTCTTCGAACTGCTTACGTCGGAGCCGGCTGAACAGGTTCCGGTAAGGCCGCTCAACCTCTTCGTCCTCAGGCAGCGCACGTCCCGACGCCGTCACGGGCTCGTCGGTCTCGATCGAGAAAAACTCAGGCGTCAGGTGCGCGGCGTCTTCGTCTTCGTAATCGTCTTCTTCTGCGGCTCCCCGGTCCAGACGCACAGACTGCTGACCGAACGTCCGCTGTACGTCTCGGTATAGGCCGAGGACCTCGGAGCATAGCTGGCGCTCCAGGCTGCTGTCCCCCAGTGATTCGAGCGCCGCTCGCTCCGTCTCATCCTGCAGTAGACTGTCAAGTTCCGCAACCGCATCGCCCGGTTCGTGGATTTCCGACCGAACTTCCTCGCAATCCATGATCTCGTTCAGCTCCGCAGCAGCGGGATACAACTCCTCCGGGTTCAGACCCGCGTCGAGCGCCGCGTAACGGTCAACGACTCGCTCCTCGCCGTACTCCTCGCGGGCAGCCGCCGACTGTGGTTTGTGCCCCGTCGATGAGGTCTCCCATGCCGCCACACCATCTCCAGCCTGACTGACTTCGCCCCGGGACGGGGAGACGGGCAACTCGTCGTCCATTTCGGCGCCGAACTCGACCGCGGACATGCCGTCCGAACCGGACTGCGTCGACGCAAATTCGCCCGGAGCATCCCAGTCGTCGACGTCTGCGTCGCCGGACGCATCGCGGTGGCGCCTCGGCACGTTCCACTGCAGGGGCAACTGCTGCAGATCCTCCAGCGCTTCCCGGACCGTTTCGACCGGGACCGGCTTCTGTTCGAGGACGTACGCCAGCAGCAACGTGTGATCGCAGAGCTGATTCAAACAGCGCGGCGACCCGTCGGCGGCTTCGACCATCAGCTCGAGGGCTTCGGCGGACAGCAGCTCGTCGGTCCGACCTCCTCCCCAGGTAATCCTGTGATCAATATATTCGCGGGACTCCGCCCGCGTCAGGAGATCCAGATGAACGTGCGCCCGGATGCGCTGGTTCAGCGCCCGCATGCAAGGCGCGGCGAGCGTCTCGTCGAGCTCCGGTTGTCCGCACAGGACCAGCCGAGCCAGCGGCGCGCCGTTTTCCGACTGATCCGTCAGGATCCGCAGTTCCTCCAGCAGCGACTCGCTCAACACGTGGGCTTCGTCGCAGACGATCACCAGTGATCGCCCCTGCCGGGCGAGCCCCTTCAGGACCGGAGCCAGTTCCAGCCGCAATTCCTGGTTCGAGGGACGCTGATACGGTTTGTTCAGAGTGCACAGGATGGTCTGCAGCAGGGCTTTGCGGCTGTCGAAGTTTCCGTGATGTACGAAGACCGGGACCAGTTGCGGCCCCAGTTCGCTGAGCAGCTTTTGACACAGCAGTGTTTTCCCCGCACCGGCCGGAGCCGTCACGACCGCAACTCCCAGTCCCTGTTCCACGCACACGACCAGCTCGTCCAGGATCCCCTGAATCGCCGGCAGCGAGAGAAAGCACGAGACATCCGGAGTTGCCCCGAAGGGACGGCGGTGCAGACCGAAAAACGCTTCATACATGACCAACATCCCTGTCCGCCGCGGAATCGTCGCGAGCCGATCCCGGAATTCCGGCATCTCCCCCTCGACGAAGACGACCTGTCGCCCGCGGGAGTCGTGCAACCAGTCCCTGGCCGGCACCACCCCCTGTCACTGAATCATCACATCGTGCTGCGATCCCCCGTGACTTGAGCACGACCGCTACACGCCATAAACCCCGAAGAGATCCACCTCGCGCCCGACAATTCAACCGATCCGGCAGGCTGGAGAGACTTTGACGAACAGTCTGCGCCGTCCGCCCGCAGTTCCGCCGCTCCCGCGGCAAAAGCCGCCGTTCCGGCCAGCCGGACGCCAGAAGTTTTGCGGCGGGGCGGCAGGGGAGGTACAATGACTCCGGTTTCTGTCCGGCGGGACTTCCCTCCGACTCCTGGAAGACGAGATGGCGGAAAGTCGCGTTCACGTTAGAAATCACGAAGAAGCTCGCAACCTCTTTGGCGCCCGCGACCGTAACTTGCGGCGTCTGCGCGACATGCTGCATATCGACGTTGTCCTGCGGGGCGACGAACTGCACCTCACCGGCGAAGCGTCGGAAGTCGAGCGGGGCGAAGCGATTCTGGGCGAACTCAAGACTGTCATCGCGCGGAAGGGCTACCTCCCCGACGAAGACTTCGACCACGTTCTGGAACGCAATCAGCCGCGGACGGCCGCGACGGAAGGTTCCGAGATCGATGTCTTTCACAAGGCGCGCAAGATCCGGCCGCTCGGCGCCGGCCAGCAAGAGTATGTGGAAGCGATCCGGAAACACGACCTGGTCATCTGCGCCGGGCCGGCTGGATCCGGAAAGACGTACCTTGCCACGGCAATGGCAGTCAACGCCCTCCGCCGCGAGCAGGTCCGCAAAATCGTCCTGGTGCGTCCCGCCGTCGAAGCCGGCGAGAAACTGGGTTTCCTGCCCGGCGACATGCTGGCGAAGGTGAATCCGTTTCTGCGGCCACTGCTGGACGCACTGGGGGATATCCTCGATTTCGACCAGGTCCAGCGGTATATCGACAAGGACGTCATCGAAATCATTCCGCTGGCATTCATGCGGGGGCGGACGTTGAACAATACGTTCATGATTCTTGACGAAGCCCAGAATTCGACTCTCACGCAGATGAAGATGTTCCTGACTCGGATGGGGCATCATTCCAAGATCGTCGTCACCGGCGACGTGACGCAGACTGATCTGCCCGAACATATTGACAGCGGTCTGCTGGACGCGATGCGTCGACTGCATGGCGTGCCTGGCGTCGCCACCGTTTCCCTGTCCGGCGGCGATATTGTCCGGCACCCACTCGTGCGCCGGATCGTTGCAGCGTACGATGCGGACCGTCCTGACCGGCCGGCGTCTGTCCACAGTTTCAGTCCATCATCGGCGGCCGGTTCCAAACCCGTCAGTTCAACGTCCAATGTTGTTCCGGAAACCGCTCCCGATACGTTGTGATTTCCATTCGATGACTTCCCGACAGTACGTGCCCCACCGCTGACGCTGCATGACGCAGCAACGGGTTGTCGTAGTCCTTTGAGTTCGACGGCATGCCGATTTTCCAGCCTCGACGTACGCGTTCCGCCAAGGCCGCCAGCCTGAAGGCGAATTCGTCGTTGGCGACGCGCGTCAGCTGCCAACTCAGCAATACTGACGTGCTGTTGCGGATCTGCGTCTGCACGCTGTTTCTGGGACTGCTGGCGCTGTCGATCGGCGCCTGGCGGATGCCCTTCCCCTTTCATCAGGGGGATCTGGTCAAGAACGGCATTCTCGCGAAGATCGACTTCGAGCGGGTTAACGAAGACAAAACGAACCTGGCCCTTCTTGCGGTCGAGGACCGGGTGGCCCCCGTCTTCGTGCTGAACGCCGAGCCGCTCTGGAATCTGCGGTACATTCTCCGCAGCCAGCTCTTTGAGGTCGCCGAAGTACAGAATCTCAAAGAACTTGGCGCGGAAACTCGCGCAAAATTCGGCCTGTCGACTCCGGTCGGAGCGGAAACGCCTGCTTCGATTTCTCCCGAACAGGAACGGGACTGGAAACTCCTGAAGGAGGCCATCGGTCCCGATAAGACGGACGAGAAACGTATCGACGAAGTCGTCCTCGAATTCGACCAGTTCACGTCCAGCCTGCGCGAATTCGGTATCCTCGATCCCGCAGAGACCACCCGCCGCGATCTGCAGCCCGATCAGCACATTACGATTGTCGACCGCGACGGTCCGAGGCAGGAAGAGCGGCAGATCCTGATCGGCGATGCGCTCCTGGCCGAAACGCTCAAACCCTCGGGGCGGCTGGGCCGCATGTGGAAGTCGTATCCCGCGATCGTCAAGCTGCAGCCCGTGCTCGAACGATGGCTCCTGAACTCGACTCCCGCCACGCTGCAATATGACGAATTGTTGACCCGCCAGGCCGTCGACGAGGCCCGTCTGACGACCGAGCCAGTCAGCGATTCCTACAAACGCGGTTCCGTCCTGGTCGCCCCCGGCGCCCGACTGACGGAAGAAAACCTGAATGTCCTCCGCGCCCAATATGACGCCATTGAACGCGACATTCCCCTCGGCGAGCGTGTTCTCCGGATCATCACCGTCGTAGTTCTTCTACTCGTGCTCGGGGGAATGATCGGGTATCACCTGGTCCGGAACGAGCCCCGGCTTGTCTCGAGCATCAGTCGTCTGACCGTACTACTTTCCGTAGTCACGGCGACGATTGCCCTGGCCCAATGGCTCAGCGTCGATCCCTGGCGGGCCGAGGTGATTCCGATCCTGTGCACGGCCATGGTCCTGTCGATCGCCTACAACCAAGTTCTCGGCGCCCTCGCCGGGTTTGCGATGTGCCTGGTCGTGACGCTTTCGACGGGGGGCTCGGTTGATCAGTTCGTGATCCTGATGGCCTCCGTCTCCGGCGCCGTCGTCCCCCTGCAGCAGGTCGCCTCCCGCTCGAAGCTGGTCCTCGTCGGCTTCGGGACCGCCGTGACCTTCTTCGTCGTCACTTGGGGTGTCGGCGCGATCGGGACTCAACAGCTCTCGACACTCTGGGCGGACCAGCAGCTCCTCTACAGTGCACTCCGGGGCGCCGGCTGGTGTCTTGCCGCCGGATATCTGGTCGCCGGGAGTTTGCCGTTCGTGGAACAGACCTTCGGCGTGGTCACCGACATCAGCCTCCTCGAGCTGAGCGACATCAGCCATCCGCTGCTGCAGGAACTGGTCCGACGGGCGCCCGGCACCTACAACCACTCGATCGGCGTCGCCACCATTTCCGAGACCGCCGCCGACGCCATCGGCGCCAACGGCCTCCTCTGCCGCGTCGGCGCCTACTTCCACGACATCGGCAAAATGCTCAAGCCCCAGTATTTCGTCGAGAACATGCTCCCGGGGCAGGGCAGCCGGCACGAGCACCTGGCGCCGGCCATGAGCACTCTCATCATCATCGGGCACGTCAAAGACGGCGTCGACCTCGCCCAGCAGCACGGCCTGCCCGGCCCCCTCGTCGACTTTATCGAGCAGCACCACGGCACGACGCTGGTCGAGTATTTCTACCATGCCGCGACGAAGGCCGCCGGCGCCGATCCGGATCTCCGGGCTGCCGTCGAAGAAGCCGCCTTCCGCTATCCCGGTCCTAAACCGCAGTCCAAAGAGGCCGCGGTGATGATGATCGCCGACGCGGTCGAAGGGGCCAGCCGGACTCTCAGCGATCCGACTCCTCGCCGGATCGAGACCCTCGTTCATGAAATCGCGATCAAGCGGCTCTTGGACGGCCAGTTCGACGAAAGCTCGCTGACGCTCAGCGAACTGGCGATTGTCGAAGACTCCCTGACCAAGTCGCTGATCGGCATCTACCACGGCCGGATCAAGTACCCGGAACAGAAGACCGCGTGACTCCGCCTCAGTTTCAGATCGACATCGTCAGCCGTCAGGAAGTTCTTCCCTGCGACGAACCCGGACTGCGCCGCGCGTTGACGCATGTCCTGACTCAGGAAGGTGTTCAGCGCGCGGAGATCAGCGTCGCCCTCGTGGATGATCCGGAGATTCATCGCGTCAACCGCGAGTTTCTGGATCACGACTTTCCGACGGACGTCATCAGCTTCCGGCTTTCGGAACTGCCTCCTGGTCGCCCCCAGACTGCGTGGCCTGCCGAGTTTTTCCTCGAAGGCGAACTCGTCATCAGCGCGAGCACCGCGGCCCGGGACGCCTCGCAACACGGCTGGAGTCCTGGCGCGGAACTGATACTATATGCCGTCCACGGAATGCTGCACTTGTGCGGCTATGACGATCTGACTGACGACGCCCGGCCGCTGATGCGAATTCGGGAACGCAAACTCCTGACCGAACTTGGGCTGATCGATCCGATGACGGCGGCCTTCGATCCACTGGCGGACCTGCAGTCGTAGTTCACTCCGGCAACGCGATCATGGAATCTTACAGACAACCTGACACACCGGCCGGACGGCGGCGGGTGCAATTCCTTTCTGGCGGACGGGGCTGATGTTACCGGTGCTTCTGGTGGTCTTGCTGCTCCTTGCTTGCTGGAGCGCCGTCGGCTGCTACGCCCTGCAGGACTACGCTTACAGCCGCCTTGAAGAGATCTGCGAACGCCGGCAGATTCCCGATCGCTTCCGGCAGATTCTCACTCAGCAGGAGACCTCCCTGCTGGGGCTGGAGCTCCTCCTGACCGCCTCCACGCTGGGACTCGGAATCGGGCTGTGGCTCTGGATCGGCTGGCCCGCCAGCGATCTTCCGGACCGGGCGGTTCAAATCGCACTCTGCCTGCTGGAGTACGCGGTCGGCGGCCTGCTGATCGTGCTGGCTGCCGACGTCCTCCCCTGGACCGTCGCCCGTGTCGCCAGCGAGCCGTTCCTGTTTCAATTCTGGCCCGTCATCCGGTTCGTGCAACTGATTTTCGCGCCGGCCCTGTGGCTGGCCCGGATTCTCGACCACGCCGCCCACCGCCTGGCCGGCCGGGGGAATCCCGAGGAAGACGACGCCTCGGTCATCAACGAAGAAATCCGTACGGTCGTTGATGAGGGCGAGAAGGAGGGCCTCGTCGGTTCGGACGCCAGCGCCATGATCTACCGCGTCATGGAGCTGCAGAACGAAGATGTCGGCGCGATCATGACTCCCCGCACCGAAATGTACTGCATCAACGTCGAAAGCAGCCTCGAAGAAGCCCGGCTGAAACTGATTGAGGCCGGGCATTCCCGAATCCCGGTCATCGGGGAATCGACGGACGACATCCAGGGAATCCTCTACGCCAAGGACCTTCTCAAGGCGCTGGGGCCCGAGCTTGTCGGGACTTCGCCTTCGACCTTAAAGGAGATTCTGCGGGAGCCGTTTTACATCCCGGTGACGACGCAGATCTCGGCGTTGCTGGAACTGATGAAACGCCAGAAAGTCCAGATCGCCATCGTGCTCGACGAGTATGGCGGCGTGGCGGGACTGGCGACGATGGAAGACATTCTCGAAGAGATCGTTGGCGAAATCGACGACGAGTACGATGAAGAGGAGTCTGTCGAGGAGATCCACGAGATTTCGCCGCACAACGTCGAAGTGGACGCCCGGGTACACCTCGACGACCTCAACCGTCGGTTCGATTTCGGCCTGCCCGAAGACGGCGAGTTTGACACGATCGGCGGATTTGTCTTCTCGCAGCTTGGTCGCGTCCCGCGTGTTGGAGAAGTCGTCCCGTGGGAACTTCTCAACATCACCATCCTCGCCGCGGACAAACGGAAAGCGCTCCGCCTGCGGCTCGAGCTGCCGACCACCGAGTCCGCCGGGAAGGCCGCGGAGAGCGAGACGACGACTCAGGATCGATAAGCCAAAGCCCGAAATCCGAGACAAATCTCAAGCATCAAATTCGAAACGGGATCCCGGCAGACTGTACGGCGGCGCAAGGTTCAGCGTTTCTACGGTTTGGATTTCGGATTTGTTTCGGATTTCGTGCTTTGGATTGCGAATTTCACTCTCTGCAGTTCCGCCAGAATCGCCCGCAGGAAGTCGCCATCCGACGGCGCCTGCTGCGGCAACGTCGTTCTGAGCGGGATCGGGACTTCGTCCATCCGGTACGCCGTTCCCGGCAGATGGATGCCGTAGACGGCGGTCGTGACGCGGACGGTCGGCGACACCGGCAGCTCGCAGTTCGCGCGTTCGAGCACGATGGTTGGGATCTGCGCCAGGCGCTCCCGCGCCGCCGGCGGAAACGTGTCGATCCGGTCGGTACCGACAAACAGAACCGCATCGGCTTCGCCGTGCGCCAGCAGATCCCCGGCGGAAAACTCGCCCGGGTTGTACCGTGGATAGCCCCGCGCCAGGTTCACGCTGAAGGGGTATCCCGTCTGCCAGCAGAGCACGTTATCGGCGCCGGAGACGTCGCCCAGAACGCGCATCCGGCGGGCATAGAACCGGGTGAAGGCGTTGAGGTCGATCACCAGCCGGAGCAGCGCCTCGACGTTGCGATGCCCCAGCGGCTGCCGGGCGACGCCGTAGCCGAAGAAGATCACCCCCGACCGGCACGTTTTCATCCGCTCCGCCAGATCGCGGAGCGTCTCCAGCGGCACACCGGTCTCGGTTCCAGGGGAGAGTTCGAATCCTTGCAGCAGGCCGCGGAGCGTCCAGAGGGCCGCAAAGTCCCGGCCGGGTTTGACCTGAATGAAGACGTCGGCCAATTCCGCCGTAGCAGTCCGTGCGACGTCGACGACGACCAAGGTTCGGTCGGCCCGTCCGTTGGGGATCAGCTCTCCCGTCGGTTCGAGTGAATACCGTTCCAGATGCCGCGGATGGGACACGACCGGGTCCGATCCCCAATAGATCACCAGGTCCGCCCGGTTCTTGACTTCCCCCAGCGAGCAGGTCGATTCCCCCGACTGCTGCAGCGCCAGGATTGAGGGAGCGTGCCCTTCGGAGGCCGTAGTGTCGATGGTCGCCCCCAGAAAATCTGCGAGCGCTACGGCCGCACGCTGTCCGTCGGTGCTGCTCCGCGACAACCCATAGATCAGCGGCGCACGCGACTTGCGCAGGATCTCCGCGGCCGCCTGTACGGCCTCGGTCACGGAGACCGGGCGATCGCGCACGACCGCGGCCGGTTCGGCGGAGGGTTCGTGCGAGGCGAACCACGCGACGGCGTGCGGACAGTCGGTCGAGAGCCCGGCAATCCGTCCGTCGGCCACCGTGATACGCAGATCGTCGCACACGCAGGCACACGCCGTGCAGGCCACGTGCTCGGTCACTGATTCTTCGGCGTGGTTCGACATGGATCGTTCTGGTAAGCAGAGGCTGCGAGAGTCGGACGAAGTCGGTCTCCCGCGTTCGGTTGTCCTGCGCGATGATGGTTTCTTCCGTTGGATTGTACGGCGTGAACGTCGATGGGGGCCAGACCGAGGGTGACCAGGTCGGGGCGACGCTGCGTCTGATTCCCTGCTGGCGAGCGGATCTGATACACTTCTCGACAGTTCCGAGTCTCCATCGGCAGGCGGGAGCCTGCCCTACTACCAGGCCAGATCGGCAACGAAGTGTCTTCCATGCGCGTGTCGGTTTATATTGCGGCCAGTCTCGACGGGTTCATTGCCCGTCCGGATGGAGATATCGACTGGCTGCATGCGGTTCAGGATCCGGAGGGGGAAGACTACGGGTACTACGATTTCCTGGACTCCGTCGATGCCGTCGTGATGGGGAAGAATACGTTCGAGAAAGTTCTGACGTTCGGCGGGTGGCAGTTCGGCGACAAAAGGGTGATTGTTCTGTCTTCATCCATTGCCGCCCTGCCTGACGACCTGCCGCCGACCGTGACTCTCGCGGCCGGCGCTCCCGCGGAAATCCTTGAGAGACTGGCCAGCGAGGGAATCGGCCACATCTATCTCGACGGCGGTCAGACAATCCAGCGTTTTCTCGCCGCAGGCCTGATCAATCGGCTGATCGTGACTCGGATTCCCGTTGTGCTGGGACGGGGGATTCCCTTGTTCGGCCCGCTGGACGAAGACGTCTGGCTGACGCACGTCGAGACGAAGAGTTTTTCCAACGGTCTCGTGCAGAGCGCATACGAGGTGGCGTAGGGCCGGGTGGTCGCTGCCCTGCACAATCGAGGCACCACAAGATGAACTTCCGCGTTGCCGTACCGCTCGTGCTGCTTGCCGTCCTGTGGTTCTCCTTCGAACGGTCGGCTGCCGAGAATCCCCGGCAGAGTTCCCGGACGACGGAGACGAGGCGCGTGCTCGGCATGGTAGTCCCGGTCCTCACGGACTTCAAGGAGGTTCAACAGCACGTCGGTCGGCTGGTGGCGTTGCGCGGGGTTGTGACTCCCGAGACGAAGATCCCCTATCTCATTGGCGTCGAAGTGAAGTCGCCCAACGCCTTGCGGGGTCGTGAAGCGTATGCGGTCGGCATTCTCGCAAAATGGACCGTAGAGCAGGAGGAGGCTGAGGCCGGTCGGCGCGCAAACCGACCGATTCCCGGCACAGGTCCGGGGGGCAAATACATGCTGTACTTCGATCTGAGCGGCAAACTCGCGGAAGCGCGCCCCTGGCCTGAGCAGCCATAGTGGCGGCGGGCCGGGCAGGGCCGGCCGCTTTCGATTGCTGAGGAGATCGCCAGATGAACGTCGGCCAACTTATCAGAGTGCTCGAAAGGTTCCCCCCGGAACTGTCAGTGTATTTCACTCCCGACGCGGCTGGTCTCATTGCAATTGCGCCCGTTGATGCGGTTATAAACTTGGTGCACGGCACCCGGTTCGCCATCATTCCAGACAATTGCTCACCGACGATTCCAGAGGGCTTCGTCGATGCGGTTGTGATTCATCCCAACATAGTTCGCAATCAGTCCTGAGATCCAGCGGGGTCGGGCGCGCCCGGCCCTACGCCTGCCGTGGTTGCATCCTTTCCACTGGCGGAATTCATGTTGCCTTCTTCGTTCGGGCTCGTGTATGAGTCCTTCGACTGAACCGTGCAACAAGACTCTCCCATCTCTTCGCGGGCTGCCGAGATGAATTCCCTGTTCTCCGACGAATTCCTTTACTCGCGTTCGTCCCAGGTCTTTCATCAGACCGTGGCGCTGGGGTTGATCGTCGCCTTCGTGGCGGCGCTGAAGGTCAATGTCGGGCTCCCGCCGACGATGATTGTCGGCGGCTCCGCGATGGCGGGGTTCCTCTGCTGGCGGATGACGAATCTGCGGCGGCCGATTCAGCCGCAGCGGGTGACGATTCTGTTTCTGCTGACCACGGCGGCGCTGCACGTCCACATGCTGGAGGAGCACGACTGCCTGTTCGGGCCGTCGATGAGCCGGCTGTTCGAGATCGCCTTTCCGACCAGCCGGTTCACCGCGATCTTCGTGTTCGCGCTGCCGACGCTGTATTACCTGACCGCAATCGGACTGCTGCTGCGACTGCCGCTGGCGGCGTTCATGGCGTGGTTCATTTTCATCGGGCCGGGGATTGCGGAGTTCACGCACTTTCTCTTTCCGCTGATCCGCCCCGCGCTGGAGCCGACCAATCCCGCGGCGATCACCGCAGTCATCAACGGCGAAACGATCGCCGACATGCCGAATCACTACTATTTCCTGACCGGTCGATACTATTTTCCGGGGCTTTACACGGCGATTCTTCCGATGATTCCGGGCGGGTACAGCGTCTGGTGGCTGTTGCGCGAAGGGCGTCGGCTGAAGAACGAGGCCCCCGCCACACCTTGATTTGCGATGCCCCATGCTGACCCGCATCACGATCCACCACGTCGAAATGACCTCCCCGGACCAGCTTGTTCCGGCCCGGCCGGCGAAGCTGGCGTACGTGCTGATGCAGGCGAAACACCCCAGCCCGGCGTTCAACCGATTTCTCTACACGGCGGTCGGGGGCGACTGGCGGTGGACGATGCGACTGGAATGGACGTGGGAGAAGTGGATGACGTGGCTCGATCGGCCGGAGCTGGAGACGTGGGTTGCGTACGTGGACGGGACGCCGGCCGGATATTGCGAGATGGAACTGCAGCCGGAAGAGACTGTCGAGATCGTGTCATTCGGCCTCTTGCCGCAGTTCATCGGTCAGGGACTGGGCGGAGCGCTGCTGACGGACTGCGTGCGGCGGGCGTGGCAGTTCGGCGGTCGGCGGGTCTGGCTGCATACGTGCTCGCTGGATGCGCCGCAGGCGCTGGCGGCGTATCGGGCGCGCGGGTTCCGGGAGTTTGAGACGGAGGAGGTGGAGGGCGAGTTGCCGGAGCGGGCGATTGGGCCGTGGGCGGGGGCGTATTAAGCCTGCAGAGTCTCTCGCTCCTGCCAGGTGGATACAATCGCTCAGAAAATTTTCGCCTGCTTCTTTTGGTTCGCTGCCCGTGTGCCGCAGCAACTCGCAGCAGGCACTGGATGACCACGATGCCAGTTGAAATTGACTTCGGCAAACCGCCTGCTGGGTACTGCCTCACTGCCGCTCGCGATGGTGAGGACGTCTCAATACAGTTTCAAGAGTTCACATCATCCGAGGACGGTCAGCATTTTATCCAGCGGCTTGAGGGCTTTCCGAGCGAAGTCCTTGCGAAGATTTCGCCTCGGGTGTCCCCGTCCCAAGTCGACAACATGCTGGCGATTGTTGACCGAGACGGAAAGGCCACGGTCTACGTCAACGAGTTGGAGGTCAAGGCTTTAGTCCGAGCTTCGAAGTCGCTAGAAGCCGGCTCGTTCGTCATGAAGAGCGATATCGTCGACGTAAGCCGTATCGAGCTGAACGCTAGAATTCCTGCCGACGCAGGCTTCGTGTACGTCTTCTCGGTCGGGTGGAGAAAGGGGCTCTTTTACGATTTTGGCCCAATCGCCGGCCCTTCACCAGAGGCCCGCAGCTTTGATGTCGAAAAAGTTCTCGGCCAAGCATACTGCCACGTGCTTTTTCAAGAGCGTTTCAGCATCTCAGACCGCGAGTGGGACGCGTTATTTGCGTCGAAATGGTTTCCATTTGCGGGCCTTCGATATACGACTATCGACGACTTGGTCAAGTACATTCGTGCCGGCTGGTCGCCAGACGAGAAGCTGTCAGAGGTTGTTTGCGAGGTAAAATCACGCATCCCCGATATGCTTGTCAGTTGGCGTGCACACCCGTCGTTCCAACCGCACATCGAGATTCTTGAACGAGCAGTCGAGCGTTTTCAGAACGACGACTCAATCAGTTGCACGGGACTGGTCTTCCCGCGGATCGAGGGAATTCTTCGAACGCACCACACCAGCCTTGGAGTAGCGACAAGGCCTTCCCAGTCGAACCTATCTCGCGCAGCAGTAGCAGCAAAAGTCGACAACGAGAAGTGCCTTTTGATGCCGCATCGATTTTCCGCGTATCTCCACGACGTCTATTTCGCAGATTTCAATCCGGCAACGCAAAACATTGATGTATCTCGCAACAGCGTCGGCCACGGAATTGCGTCCCAATCGGAATTCAACCAGAAATCAGCAACGCTTGGCCTACTGGTCGTCCATCAGCTCTTCTATTTTCTGGAGAAAACGGGGAGCGTTTCCAGCAAGGAAGAGACGGGCAGCTAGATTGCGTCGGTCGGCTTGGCATCGCTTCATCTGAAGACCACGCCCTTCGCAGAGCCTCAGGGACGTGCCACCCGGAGCGGCCGGGCGCGCCCGGCCCTGCGTGATTACGCCCCCGCCCCGCTCTCCGATGCAGGCTTCCGCACCAGCCCGTAGAGCGTCAGCAGCAGCGCGGCCATGATTGTCACGCCGCAGACCATCAGCGAGCCGGTGACGAGCGGATGGTCCGTGCCGTGCGGCGAGGGGGAACTTCTCGTTGAGCGTCGGCAACAGCTTGGAGGACGTGCCCAGAAAGGCCGCGGCGACGCCCGCCATCCCGTTCGTCCACGTGCCGACCTGCAGCAGGACGAACCAGGCTTTCAAGGCGAGCGGCCCCAATCGCATTTCGCGCACGAGAAACGCAAACGCGACCATCAGCACTCCGTTCGCCGTGAACTCCAGGTGCGCCATTACGATCCCGCGGAACCAGGACACGGCCGAGGGCGGAATGAACCCCACGCTGCAGCCCACCGTGATCTGCAGCACGCCGAGAATCAGCGTCCAGCGGCGGAGCGTCGTTTTCAGCGAGTCAAGTTCCGTGCTCATGCCAATGATCCTGCAGCGATGTCGAACGTCGCCAAGTCACCGGCCCGAGCGTAACCGGATCATGGGGAGATGCCAACATCTGCGGCAGCAAGGGACGGGCAGAGCGCCGGCGAAGACCACGCCCTTCGCAGAGCCTCAGGGACGTGCCACCCCGGATAAATGATGGCCGGGGCGCGCCTGACCCTGCGCGGATGTCACATTCACTTCATCGTCGCGGTCGGATGCTACGCCTGCACGGCGCCGGGTTGGCCGCTTTCGACGACGAAACTGCCGCGGGTGCGACACGGGGCGCCGGGGCGTGAGACGTACTCAACGGTCCGGTAGTCTGTTTTCCACTCCGCCGGACTGACTTCGCAGCGGACGTACCCGCGCTCGCCGTTGAAGAACTTCACGAAGGGGTTGTTGGCCAGAACGGAGCTGGTGTCTTTGCGGGTTTCGGAGCCGTCGCCCTTCGACGTGATCGAAGTTCCCACGAACTCGGTTCCGACGACGGCCGACTCCGGCCTGCCGAAGTCGACGCGCAGGTCGTTGACCCAGTTGCAGTGCACGTCCCCCGTCAGAACGACGGGATTGGAAATCTTCCGTTCGGAGAGGAATCTCAACAGGTCCGTGCG
Organism: uncultured Planctomycetaceae bacterium; assembly: GCA_942493135.1. GTDB lineage: Bacteria > Planctomycetota > Planctomycetia > Planctomycetales > Planctomycetaceae > Planctellipticum. Next base: position 662,963 of record OW818684.1, read on the forward strand.
GGGCGTTTCATAGGCGCTCCACTTGTCCATGCTGTAGATGAGCTTCTCGTCGGCGTAGTCGGGGGCGGTGAAGTTGACGGGAGCGACCATGATCTGCTGAGCCAACACGTTCCAGACGGCGCGGCTGTCGGACAGCCCTTTGCGAAGCCATTGATCCTGACCGGCGCCCAGCATCGTCGCCTGAGGATTCCGGACGCCGTCGCACGGGGGGCAGTAGCCGTCGCCGCAGGGCTGGTCGCTGCGGTACTGGCGCGTATCGAGCACCGAGAACTCGGCCAGCCGGCCGTATGCGATGCGACGATAGAGGTCCATGTGCGGACCTCGGGGCAGCGCCGACCGACGCAGGGGCATGTGTTCGTAGTAGGCTTTGTAGGCCGCGGCTCTGCGCAGCAGGAACGTTGCGGTGGATTCGCCGGCCACCGACGAAATATCGGCGGCGTAGTTATTGTCGACTTCGTGATCGTCCCAGGTGACGATCCAGGGGAATGCGGCATGCACCGCCTGCAGATGGGGGTCGGTCCGGTAGATCGCGTGCCGTCTGCGATAATCCTGCAGCGACACCGTCTCTCCGCTCTCGAAATGCCGGGGCGTTCCCGGCTTGGGAGAGTTCTCGTAGATATAGTCGCCGAGGTGCAGCACGGCGTGCAGATCGTCCTCGAGCATATGCTCGTAGGCGGTGAAGTGGCCGTCTTCGTACCGCTGGCACGACGCAAAGGCGAACCGCAGCCGGTCGGGGAGGGCATCCGCGGCCGGAGTCGTGCGGGTCCGGCCGACCGGGCTGGTGTGCAGACCGGTTTTGAACTGGTACCAGTAGACCCGATCGGGCTCCAGCCCCGCCACTTCCACGTGCACGGAGTGAGCCCAGTCGGCCGCCGCGTTGGCGACGCCGCGACGGACGACCTTCGTCATTCCTTCGTCGTGAGCGACCTGCCATTCGACCTGAACGTCCTCGGCCGGCATGCCGCCATCGCCCCGCGGATCCGGACAGAGCCGCGTCCAGAGGACGAAGCCGTCCGGAGCGGGGTCGCCGGAAGCGATGCCCAGGGCGAAAGGATCATCGGGGAGGCGTACCCGACGGTCGGCGGCGTCGCCGATTCGAAGGTCGAGAAACGGCCAGCAGGCGAGCGCGGCTGCCGAGGCCAGAATCTGTCGTCGCTTCCATCCGCCGTCCAGGACATTCGAGTTGATGCGTGAGGGCATGGCTGATTCCTCTCGGTGCGTGCAGAGACGGGTCAGGATGAAGGCCGCGCGATCCGGCGGACGGACCACACGGCGCATGGAGGGGAAAGACCTTCCGAACCGACCGACGGCTACAGCTCGAAGTCGTAGCGGCCGCCGTCCACGGGGATGTCGACTTCGAGCAGCTTTTTGACGGTGCTCTTCGGTTCCGCGTCCGTCGACTCGTCCACTTCCTCGTCATATCCGAGGATGTCGACGATGTGGGGGCCGCTGACGACGCCGTGCCCGGGAGGAGTTTCGTATTCCCCCTCGCGAATGAACGCGATCGCACCGGGACCGGAGTTTCCCTTCTTGTCATCCGGAGAGAAGACGATCCTGCCGCCGCGAACGGGCATATTCTTGTACGTAACCACCCCGGAGAGTGTGCTGCGTTTGGGACCGTCCGGTCCGCGCGAACAGCCGGGAACGATCAGCAGAGCGAATGCAATCGCGGCCAGCATGGAGCCGCGGAAAGCTCTTTCGATGGGAAGTCTCATTGGGAGAATCCTCCGATCGGGAGTCCGTCGTTCCGAATGGCCATCTGGCGGTAGAGGGCGAGGTCCATATTTTCGCTGAGGAAGTGGACCGATCCGTCGGCCATGGCCATGTGACACCCGCCGATGTGATGACTGCCGAACAGCGCGGAGCTGTAGTCGCGCGCATCGCGGGTTCCCCAGCCGGCCCGCGAACTTCCGGACCCTGGGATCGAGTTGATCTGCAGCCATGCGGCGGCGAGCACGCCGGGATGGCAGGAATTGTCGAGGCGGGTGCTGGTCGCCCAGCCGATCACGCTGGCATTTCGGCTGCCGGTGGGGGTGATGGCGTACTTGGACTCGCCGATCAGGAAGACGTTGGTCGTTCCGTCGGTGATGTCGCGAAAATTCGTTTTAGAGTTCAGGTACAGAACGCCGTTGTCAAAGAGCCCGTTGTTGTTGGAGACTGCGGTTCCGCTGCAGCGGCGGACGGTTCCGCCGCCCTGCACGCCGAGATAACAGATGTTGTTGTAGCCGCCGCCCGAGCCGGGGTCGGACGGACACTGATAGTTCTGGTTTGGAAGAATCCACGCGGGCTCGTTTCCGAGTCGCGCATCGCCGGCGGGCCATGTCTGGTAGCTGCGCGTGCGGACGTTGGCGTTGAAGCTGTTGTATCGCGGCGCCTCTTCCACGAACGGCAGCAGCATCACGGTCCAGGAGAGGCCGTTGTTCGCCAAGGCGCCGATGTCTTGGTTGCAGACGCAGTCGATGGTCGTTCCCGACGGCAGTGCGACGCCTGAGGTGATTGCTATCCCTCCCGAAGGGAACGCGCTGTGCGTGTCGTGGTAGTTGTGAAGCGCGAGCGCAAGCTGCTTCAGCTTGTTCTTGCAGGTCGCCCTGCGGGCGGCTTCGCGCGCCTGTTGAACGGCAGGCAGCAGGAGGGCGATCAGAATCGCAATGATCGCGATGACGACCAGCAGTTCGATCAGTGTAAATCCTCGACGGTTCAGGCCAGCGGACGCCGGACAACTCATCTCGAACGCTCTCCTTGGAAACGGACTCATCTCGTCCCGGTGGGTTCCTGGAGATCGGGATACGCGACCCGATTCCCTCCAAGACCAGATGTGACTGCAAATCAATTAAAATGATGTGAAGTCAACTTACCGCTTCGCAAGTTTTTGATGAAGACGTGCCGATGCGACGATTCGTCGAAGAGGCGAGACCGCCGGCCAGAAGCGCAAACCATTTTCCAGGCAATGGATATCGCAGCAGCGTGGCCTGGGGGATTCAGGACAGCCCGGACAGAAAGACGCACAGCACCTGCGATTGCGTCTCATAAGGGTTGTCCAGACGATGCGGCGTACTGGCATCGAAGTAGAGGCAGTCCCCTTCCGCCAGCACGTGGAGATCGTCCCCATATTGCAGGTTGACGCGGCCGGAAAGGACGATCAAAAACTCTTCGCCTTCGTGCGGCAGGGCCTCTCTGCGCTGGCCGCCGGCGGGAACCGTCAACAGGAACGGGTCCATCGCCCGATTAGCTCGGCCATGGGCCAGCGACTCGTACACGATGTTGGACGTATCACGGTCGCGCTCGACAATCCGCCGCTCGTGCTTACGAGTTACGATCAGGTTGGGCTTGCGGTCGAGACCTTCGACGAGTTGCGAGACGGTGACTCCCAGGGCTTCTGCGATCTGGCCGAGAGCGGGCAGCGACGGGGTGACCCGAAAATTCTCGACCTTGGACAGCCAACTCCGAGTCAGTCCGGTCCGGGAGGCGACCTGCTCCAGCGTGAGCCGCTGATCCAGTCGAAGCGTCCTGATCCGCTGCGCCAGCTCCACCAGATTCATCGGCCGCGCCTGCCTTTGTACCGTTGCACAACCGTCAGAGCTTCCCTGACTTGCCTGCCCTGCTCTTCACTCGCCACCAGCCACCTATCACTCGCCACTTCGTCAAGACAGCAGCAGCTTCAGATCGTCGGTGGTGAGGCCCTGCATGAGGCTGTTGTTCTGTTCCAGGATGGCGTCGGCGAGTTCGCGTTTCTGCTGCTGCAGATCGGCGATCTTCTCTTCGACGGTGCCTTTGCAGATGAGCCGGTAGGCGAAGACCGGGCGGGTCTGGCCGACGCGGTGGGCGCGGTCGATCGCCTGGGTTTCGACGGCCGGATTCCACCAGGGATCGAGGATGAAGACGTAGTCGGCGGCGGTCAGGTTGAGGCCCAGGCCGCCCGCCTTCAGGCTGATCAGGAACACGCCGCACTTGTCGTCGGTCTGGAACCGCTCGACCCGTTCCTTGCGGTCGCGGGTCTGGCCGTCGAGGTACTCGTAGGTGATGTTGCGGTGGTCGAGGTGCTTTTTGACGATCGACAGCATGCTGGTGAACTGGGAGAAGACCAGCGCCTTGTGGCCTTCCTCGAGGATTTCTTCGAGCTGCGGGCAGAGGGCGTCGAGCTTGGCGCTCGAATCGTCCGCCGTGGCCCGGTCCAGCAGGGCCGGGTGGCAGGCGGCCTGGCGGAGTCGCAGCAGGGCTTCGAGGACGTGCATTTTCACGCGGGCCATCCCCTGCTCGGCGACCATGCCCAGCAGCGAATCGCGGTAATGGTCCCGCAGTTCGTTGTAGAGCCGCTGCTGCTCCTCGCCCATTTCGCAGTAGATCGTCTGTTCGAGCTTTTCGGGGAGTTCGCTGGCGACGCTCTGCTTGGTCCGGCGGAGGATCAGCGGCTTCAGGCCGCTCGCCAGGACGCGGCGGGTTTCGGTGTCGGTCGGGTCGGCGGCGTGCAGCCGGAAGACCGAACTGCGTCCCAGCATGCCGGGATTGAGGAAGTCGAAGATCGAGCAGAGATCGCCGAGGTGGTTTTCGATGGGCGTACCGCTGAGGGCGATGCGGTGCTGCGCCTGCAGCACGCGAGTCGCTTTGGCGACCTGCGAACCGGCATTCTTGATGGCCTGGGCTTCGTCGAGAACGACGTAGTCGAACTCGACGTCCTTGAGGATCAGCACGTCCCGGCGGAGCGTGCCGTACGTCGTCAGAATCAGGTGGTACTTTTCGAAGTCCGTCCGCAGCTTGGCCCGTTCGAGCCCGGTGTACTCCAGGACCTTCATATCCGGCGTGAACTTTTCGGCTTCCTGCTGCCAGTTGAACAGCAGCGACTTGGGGACGACGACGAGCGTCGGTCGTTTTTTCTCGGCTCGTTTCCGCCGGGCTTCCAGGAAGGCCAGCATCTGAATAGTTTTGCCGAGACCCATGTCGTCTGCCAGACAGCCGCCGAACCGGAAGTCTTCGAGGAACTTCAGCCAGCCGACGCCTTCGCGCTGGTAGGGTCGGAGTTCGCCTCTGAACGACGGCGGTTCCTTGACCTGCTGAATCCCCTCGAAATCCCGGAGACGCTGGCAGGTGTCGGTGAACTGGGCGTCGTAGTCGACCGAGGGTTGAGTCGAAAGCAGGGCGTCCAGCAGGCCGGCCTGGACCATGCTGAAGCGCAAGTGCTCGCCGTCGGCCTGGCCGAGTCCCGCCAGCCCGCCCCAGCGATTGATCCACTCTTCGGGGAGAATCCCCAGCGAACCGTCGTCGAGGAGAATGGTGCCGTCGCCGCGGGCCAATGCGGCCAGCAGCTCGGGGAAGCTGACGCGCTGCCCGTCGAAATCGACGTCGCCGTGGAGTTCGAACCAGTCGAGCCCGGAGCGGACCTGGAACTTCATTTCCTGGGGCTGACGGACCTGTTTGCCGTCGGCGCGGATCTGCCAGCCGAGGCCGACCAGCTTGCGGACCGCGTGGCCCAGATCGCGGGCGTTGACTTCCACGTCGTGCTGGCCGCGGCGCTGATCGAGGAGCCGACGGAAGCCGTTGTCCTGCAATTGCGACCAGAGTTCGGCTTCGCGCTGGCGGTCGCGCAGCAGGCAGCGCGAGGCATGCCGCTGGACGATGGCCCAGCGGGGGCTGGAGCCCCGCACGGTTGCTCCGTCGTAGCTGAAGAGGACTTCGGCCTTGAGGCGGTCGTGCTGCCAGCGCGACTTGCCGGGGGCATGCACCGAGAGTTGCGGGGCCGGGGTGAAAGTGACTTCTTCGAGCGTCAGCTCGGGAGGGAGTTCGAGCCGCGGCAGGGCGGGCATATCGAGCAGCCGGTCGACCAGCTCGTGTTCTTCGCCGCTGGGGACCTGAATGTCATCCGTGCGTCGCAGGAGCGGCGCCCAGGAAAAGGCGTCAAAATCTTCAAACGGCGCGATGAATTTCGGAGTGACGAACAATCCGCCCGGCACGAGCAACTCCGGCTCGCGAATCGAAAGGCGTTCTTCGCCGCGACGCAACAGCCCGTGGAGCCGCCAGGTGTCTTTTTCGGGGGACTGTTCGACCTGCAGGCAGAGTTCCCAGAGTCCGCCGTCGTCCCACTCCAGAATGTCGGTGACGCGTTCGTCGCCCGCGAGGCGGACGCGCCCGGTGCTGCACATGGCGGGCAGCAGTAGCTGGCAGAGGTCGTAGGGGACACGATAGCGGTGCGCGGCGGCGAAGGTTTCAGTCGCGTTGCCGGAGGTCCGGTCGGGGGTTCCGCCGACGAGGTGGGCGAGAATCCGGCGGTCTTCGTCGTCGTCGATTTCCTCGAACCGGCCCGGCTTCAGTTTCAGGGGCTTCAGTTTTCCCCACTCGCCGTTGGCCCGGCGCTGCCGCTGCGAGGTCTGAATGATGATCGTTTCGGCGTCGTCGCTGCCGGCGACGTCGATTTCGTAGAAAATCTGCCGTTCGGCCCCCTGCCCGGCCGCGGTCGACGGATCGTCGTCGTGCATCGCCCGGCGGAGCTCGCTGAGTTTCGTTTCCCACTCGCGCAGCGGCGGCGGGGCGACGGCGACTTTCTTGACGCGTTCGGCGGTCTTGACCGCCAGTCGGGTCTCGCCGACCGGGACGTCGTCTTCTTCGTCCCAGTCATCGAGGGGCAGTTCGAGATTGAACGGATCGTCCTCGACGGCGAACGGCGGCACGTAACCGGGCTTGGCGGCGCCGGTGAGGTAGTTGCCGGCGTCGGTCGCCAGAACCGTGGCCCAGAGGTGCTTGCAGTGGGGATTGCTCGAGGGGTTCGCCGAAGTTCCCATGCAACTGCACGACAGCTTCAGGCTCGTTTCGTCGCGGGAAAGCTGCGTCTGATACTCCACGCCGTCGCGAACCACGGCGAAGAGACTTTCCGGGGTGACGCGAACGACCGAGACCCGCTCCGCCTGAAGGTATGCAGCGCCGCGAAACTTGATGTCGCCGCGAAACTTACTCTCCATCAACTCCGACAACGTCATGAAACCGTCCCTGAACCACTTTCGAGCGCCCGCCTGGCTCCCGTCCGTCGCCTGCGATGAAGGCCACCGCCGCGCCGCACGGGATCGGGCAACATAGAACAAAGCGCGAACGGCGTACAGACCGCCGCTCTCGCGCATCGGACCAGCGTACACGACGCTGACAAGCCGGGCCACTCAGGCTGCTCGGTCAAGGCCAGAATTCCTGCCAAAGCGGGATTTCTGCGACGCAAGACAGCGATCATCGGTCCGTGAAACGTGCTCGCCGCCGCCTGCACGTCCGGTGCTTCGAGGCGTCCCGACGCGGCATTATACTCGACGCCCCCACTTCACGGCGATGCACGAACGCCGGTTCTCTCGACGGCTCGCTGCAGGCTGCATTAGAATCGGACGGATTGTCTTTCTGGAGCTTGCTGATCGATGGCCCAGTCCACGCCCCCCGTCCTGTCCGAAGCCGAAGTCCGTCAATGGTTCGCCACGCAGGTGCCGCTGGATGATTTTCGCGGCAAGCGGGTGCTGCTGATCATTCCGGACGCCACCCGCACGGCGCCGCTGCCGCTGCTGTTCGACGCGTTGTTTCACCGTCTTCGACCGGTCGTGACTCAGTTCGACGTCCTCGTGGCGCTGGGTACGCATCCGCCCATGTCCGAGATGCAGATCTGCAAGCTGCTCGGCATTACCGAGGACGAGCGGCAGAAGCTGTTCTTTCAGACCGGACTGTTCAATCACGAATGGGACCGCGAGGATCGACTGCTGAATCTCGGCACGCTGACGAAGGACGAGACGTCCGAGCTGTCGGGCGGTCTGCTGTCGCTGGAAGTGCCGGTCAAAATCAATTCCCGGATCAAGGACTACGACACGCTGCTGGTTCTCGGCCCGGTATTCCCGCACGAAGTGGTGGGATTCTCGGGGGGCAACAAGTACTTCTTCCCGGGGATCGCCGGCGCGGAGATTCTGAACTTCTTCCACTGGCTCGGAGCGCTGATCACCAACCACGAGATCATCGGCGTCAAGGACACGCCCGTCCGCCGGGTGGTCGACCGGGCGGCCTCTCTGATTCCGGTCGAGCGGCGGGCGATCACGTTCGCCGTCGCGGCTGACGCCAGCCTGCATGGACTGTGCTATGGCACGCCCGAGGTGGCGTGGAACGGGGCGGCGGATCTGTCGAGCCGGATTCACATCAAGCGGTATCCGAAGCCGTTCAAGCAGGTCTTGTCGTGCGCTCCGCCGATGTACGACGAGCTGTGGGTTGCCGGCAAGTGCATGTACAAGCTCGAACCGGTTGTCGCGGACGGCGGCGAATTGATTATTTACGCCCCGCACATGCACGAGGTTTCAATCGTCCACGGCAGGCTGATCAAGGAAATCGGCTACCACGTCCGGGACTACTTCACGAAACAGTGGGACAAGTTCAAGGATTATCCGTGGGGCGTTCTGGCCCATTCGACCCATGTGCGAGGGGGCGGCACGTTTGAAAACGGCGTCGAGCACCCGCGGGTCCAGGTGACGCTGGCATCCGCGATTTCCCCCGAGGAGTGCGCGAAGATCAACCTCGGCTATCGCGACCCCGCCACGATTGACGTGGAATCCTTCGCCGATCGAGAAGATGAGGGAATTCTGCTTGTGCGGAAGGCGGGAGAGTATCTGTACCGGCTGGGATAATGGAAGTCGTGTGGTGAGCCTCGAAGACTCGACTCACCCTACTTCGACGGGCCGACCTTGCGCACGCGTGACAAGCTGCGGCGAACGTCGCACAATGTCGTCTCGCTGACCAGCGGATTGGCAGTTTTCGGCTTTGATTTCCCGTGATTTCGCGGAGCGTTTTCCAGCATGGCCTTCTCGTCCACCGACGTTACTTCCCGCCTGCAGTTCGGTCTCCAGGTCGCCCGTGAGGCGCAGGAGCTGATTCTCGGTCATTACCAGAGTCCCGATCTACAGGTCGACAGCAAGCGCGATACCTCCCCGGTGACTGAAGCCGACCGCGGCGCCGAACTGCTGATCCGCGACCGGCTGTCGCATGCTTTTCCGGATGACGCCGTGCTGGGGGAAGAATTCCCCGAGAAGTCCGGCACGACCAGCTTCCGCTGGATTCTGGACCCGGTCGACGGAACCAAGTCGTTCGTGCACGGCGTTCCGCTGTTCGGCACGCTGATCGGCATCGAACACTTCGACGGCGACAGGAAGTCCTGCGTGGCGGGAATCTGTCGTTTCCCGGCTCTCAACGAAGTCGTCTACGCCGCGAAGGGCGAGGGAGCGTGGTGGCAGATTGGCGACGCCGCTCCGCGCCGGGCGCGAGTTTCGACGGTTTCCACGATGGAAGCCGCCACGTTCTGCACGACGAATATGGCCCGCTGGGAGAAGATTGGCCGGCGACCGGCCTTTGATACGCTGCTGCGGACCGTCGGCCTCGCCCGCGGCTGGGGAGACTGTTTCGGGCACATCCTGGTCGCGACCGGCCGGGCGGAAGTCATGGTCGACCCGGCGTTGAACCCGTGGGACGCGGCAGCGCTGGTGCCGATTCTGGAAGAAGCCGGCGGGCATTTCATCGACTGGAAGGGCCAGCCGACGATCTACGGCGGCAACGGGATTTCCGTGAACGGGGCGCTCAAGGATGAGATCCTCAAGATTGTGAACATGTAGCGGATCAGCAGGTCGAGCCCGATGCCAATTTTGACCGTGGAAGGCGATCTGCTCGATCAACCGGTCGAGGTCATCGTCAACGCTTGGAATCGCAACGTAATTCCGTGGTGGCTGCTGCTGCCTCAGGGTGTCTCGGGGGCGATCAAACGCCGAGCGGGCCTCGCTCCGTTTCGTGAGCTTGGCCGGAGGGGACCGATTCCACTCGGTGGGGCGGTGCTGACGTCCGCCGGGAAACTGCCCTTTCGCGGCATCATTCATGTGGCGGGGATCAATCTGCTGTGGAGGTCATCACAGCGTTCCGTTCGATTGTCGACCCAGAGTGCGATGCGGTTGGCGATTGAGCACGGTTTTGCGTCCATTGCGTTCCCGCTGATCGGGGCTGGTTCCGGCGGCGGACGACCAGACCAGATTGAGTCCTGGTTGCGTGAGGAACTGGAACGTTTCGAGTTTCCGGGCGAGATCCGCATCGTTCGCTATCGTCCGGCGCGCGGCTGAGCGGTTCGTTTTCCAGATCATTCCACCGCGAAACTGCAAGGGTTATTTCGGTCGTTCGGGGTGATTCGCGAAACGCGACCAGGCGTCCACGTCTCCGCTCTCGACATCCGACCGCGCGCGCCCGACAATCTCCGCGCGGGTCTGACCAGGGATGGTTCGCGAATTCACACGTTTCACCTGATGGGAACCATTCCATGAAAATCGCCGGCGTCCAGATGGATGTGCGGATCGGCGATGTCGCCGGCAATCTGCAACGGATGCGGGAGCACTTCGTCGAAGCCCGTCAGAACGGGGCGACGCTCGTCGTCTTCCCGGAATGCGCGGTCCCAGGATACTGCTTCGACAGCCGCGAGGAAGCCCTCGAATTCGCCCAGCCGGTCCCGGGTCCCGCGGTGCAGTTCATGACCGGCCTCTGCCGGGAACATGGCGGCCTGGCGGCATTCGGGATGCTCGAGGCCGACGGATCGCGGCTGTTCAATACCGCGGTCCTGGTCGGCCCGGACGGTCTTATCAGCCGTTACCGCAAGGTGCATCTTCCTTTCTTGGGCGTCGATCGCTTCACCGATTACGGCGATGAGCCGTTTTCCGTCACCGAAGCCGACGGCGTGCGGATCGGTCTCAATATCTGCTATGACGCCGGCTTCCCGGAACCGGCCCGCTGCCTGGCGCTGCTGGGAGCGGACCTGATCGTGCTGCCGACGAACTGGCCCCCCGGCGCCGAGTGCGCCGCGGACTACGCGATCAACACACGATCGCTCGAAAACACGGTCTATTACATCGCGGTCAATCGCGTCGGCGAAGAGCGCGGATTCAAGTTCATCGGCCAGAGCCGGATCTGCAACCCACTCGGCCGGACGCTGGCCGCCGCGGATCACACCGACGAGTGCATTCTCTACGCCGACATCGACCCGGCGAAGGCCCGCCAGAAGCACAACATCCGGATTCCGGGGACGAACGAGGTGAACCGGATCGCCGACCGCCGGCCCGAGATGTACGGGGAGATTGTGCGTCCGCATTCGCTGAAGCGGCCTGGGCGGGGCTGAGCGGGGAAGAGAATTCGAATGTCGAATGACGAAGGCGGAATGTCGAAAGGCTGAGGCTGGAGCCGACCGCCATTCCGCAATGGCTGACGGTTTCTGAGTTCCGGCAGCGACGCAGCCTGCCAAAACATCGCTTGACCGACCGGCCGCCGGCACCTGTACAATCGCTTATGGCGGGTACGGAAGTCAGCGGGAAGGAGTTGGCGATGCGATGGCTGAGTTTGGTCTTCGTACTTGCGACGTTCGGCGGATGTTGCAAGCCGCCAGTTCCTGCTCCGCCAGTTGCCGTTCAACCGCAACCCGCGTCTCCACCGGATCAGGAAATCGTGTCGTTCCTCAAGGGGGACATCATGGCCGGCTGGAAAGACCTGCCGGATTCCGTGCCCCTGGAGAACAATCCGCAGATCGTTGCGACAGTTCAGTCCGGCGACGAACTGACCGTAACCGTCCGAAACTCAGGGAAGACCACGCTGACTTATACGGGCTACAGCCCGACGGAGATCCAGCTCTATGACGAACTGTTCGAGGACGGCGTCTGGAAGCAAATGGGTTGCCAGTGGTGCGGCACCGGCATGCAGAACTATCAACTTCGCCCTGGGGAATCGGTCGATCTTCAGGTGAAGTTCTGGAGTCGTGACTACCACGACCGGATGTTGGCGTATTTTCGGGAACAGGGAACTGAGCGGGCAGGGCTGGTCGTGCTGGCAACGGAATCGGAAGAGGAGCAGTCGCCTCCTTGATGCTGTGCAGCGGGGACTGCGCAGGACCGCCTGAAAGCCTGTCGTGCGGGACTCCGCCCGCGTCACCTCCGTGCCCTCAGTCTCCTTCGTGATTCAATTCTTCTCAGGACTTTTCTGCGGCCGTATTTCGCTCTGCCTCTCTGCGCGAGATCTTCCCTCCCCTGCCCCCCTTCGTCCCCGTCCGCTACAATGTTCTGACACCGTTCCGCGCGACTTCCTCGACGCACCGGGTCTGTCGGCATGTCGTTTCTGAATCCTGCGTACCTGCTCGCTCTGGGACTCGTCCTCGTCCCTGTGGTGCTGCATCTGCTGCTCAAGGCCAAGCCGAAGAAGCTCATTTTCCCGGCCCTCCGGCTGATTCAGTCTCGCAAGCAGCAGAATTCCCGCAGGTTCCGTCTCCGACACCTCTGGCTGCTGCTACTCCGGATGCTGGTCATCGGCGGGCTGGTGCTGGCGCTGACCCGGCCGACTTTGCCGGCTGCGAACTATGGGCTCTCGCGGTCGGAATGGCTGACCGCGCTGGCCGTGCTGGGGGTCTCGCTGGGGATTTACTTCGGCCTGCAGGCGCTGTGGAAACGCCGGCAGATGCCGCGGCACGACCTGCTGGCCCGGCGGACTTCGCTGCGGGGCGGGTTGGGCCTGGCCGCGGCGGTCCTGTTGCTGTTGCTGGTCGGCTGGCCGTATCAGCGGCGGGTTGCGGCGGAGATCACTGCGCCGGCGCCTCCGGTCGCGGAGAATCTTCCCGTAGCGGCGGTGTTCCTCATCGATACCAGCCTCAGCATGAGCTATCAGCATCAGGGGCAGAGCCGGCTGGATGCCGCACGGGAGATGATCCGCGAGCATATGGGGCAGCTCCCGGCCGGCAGCCGGGCGGCGATTGTCGAGAACTCGGGCGATGTACCGGGAGTCTTCACGCCGGATCTGACCGCCGTCCAGGACCGGCTGGCGCTGCTGACGCCGAAGCCCCTCAGCCGCTCGCTCAACGACGCACTGGAAGCGGCGCTGCTGCTCCAGGAAGACGACCGGCGGCGGATCCTGGGAGAACAATCGGGGGCGCCCGAAGATCGTCGGCAGGACCGGCTGATTCGAGAGATCTATGTTGTGACCGACTTCGCCCGTTCGGCGTGGCGGCTGGATGCGACTTCGCAGCTTAAAGAACGTCTGGCGGAGCTGAACTGGATGGGGCTGTACCTGCTGGACGTCGGCGTCGAACAGCCGGTCAATGCGGGACTGCGGTCGGTGAAGCTTTCGCGTCAGTCTGTCGCCAGCGGCGGCTTCGTCACCGTGGAAGCCGCCGTCGCCGCGGCGGGGGTCGTGAAGCCGGAGACCCCCGTCGAACTCTGGCTGACCGGGGATGACGGGCAGGAGGTCAAGTCGGGCCAGCAGGTGGTGACGCTGGAACCGGACGCGGAGACGGGCGTGCGATTCACGCTCGAAAACGTGACCGGCCGGTTTCGTCAGGGAGAATTGCGGATTACGGGCAGCGATCCGTTCGTGGCCGATAACACGGCGTACTTTACTGTGCGGGTCCATCCGCCGCTGGACGTGCTCGTTGTTGCAGAACGGCGGGAAGAAGCCCGTGTCTGGATGGAGGCCCTGGCGCCGGAAGAGCTGGTCGGACTGGGGCGGGCGCGGTATCGCACGACCTTTCTGCCGACCGGCAAACTCGTCGGAACAGATCTGTCCCGGTTTCAGGTTGTGTGCCTGATCCATGCAGCGCAGCCGACGGCGGAACTGTGGGACGAATTGACCGACTTTGTCGAAGCTGGTGGCGGTCTATTGCTTACGTTGGGTGCACGCTCGGCGATTACCGGGCAGTCGCGGCCGGAAGACGGCCTCGACCCGGTCGCCTGGAATACCGCTGCGGCGCAGCGGCTGTCCCCGGCGGAGTTGAAGGCCAGGTTGTCGTTCTCCCCGGCAGCGACGGTCAACTGGTCGAATTCGCAGCATTCACTGGTCCGAAAGTTTGAAGAGCTGGGAGCGTTGCCGGAGTTTGCGGCGCTCGATGTCCGTCAGTACTGGAGTGTGGAGCCGAGCGAGGACGCGACGGTGATTGCCCGGTACACGCGCCCGCCGCAGGTTCCTGCTCTGCTGGAAAGGCGAGTCGGTCGCGGCAGAGTTCTGATGCTGACGACGTCGGTCGATTCGGTCGCGTGGAATGACCTGCCGGGCGGCGGCTGGGTGTACCTGGCGTTGGCGGATCAAATGGCCCAGCGGCTGGCGGGGCTCGGCGAAGAGCGGTCGAACTATCTGGTCGGCGACGACGTGGGGCTGACGCTCAACCCGGCTCAAACGATCCGAAAGGTCGTGCTGCGGATACCGGAGTTCAAACAGCGCACCGAAGAGGTCGCCGAGCCGCGGGATTACCTGCTGCTGAGCAGCCTGAGCGATCCGGGCCAGTACCAGATCGAGGCGGTCGAACCGGCTACAAATGACGTGCAGGGTTTCAGCCTGAATCTGTCGGGCGCGGAGAGCGATTTCCGGCAGATCGAACCGGTCGAGCTCGACCGGCTCCTGGGAGAAAAACGATACAGCGTCAGCCGCGATCCCCAGACCCTGGAACGGAGCCTGGCAGTCGGCCGGCTGGGCCAGGAAGTCTACGGCCTGCTGCTGATGTGCCTGGTGGGATTCTTCATTCTGGAACAGCTCACCTCAGCCTGGTTCTACGAGCAGGAAGGGGGCGGGAAAGTGGTGAGTGCTCAGTGATGCGCGGCGAGTGAGACGCGAAGAAGTCTCATCGCGGATCGATTATCGCCCACCACCACCACCATCTCGTCCTCATCTTCTTCTTCACCAGCCACTACCCACTAACCACTAGCCACTGTTTTATGAGTTTTTCCTTCGAACCCGTGTGGTCTTGGCCGGTCGTCCTGGCGGCGGCGGCGGCGCTCGTCGCGGTCGTGCTGGTGACGCAGCGGGCGGTCGCGTCGCGGCTGACGCCGGGCCGGCAGCGGGTTCTGCTGGGATTGAGGATGACGGCGGCGGTCCTGCTGATCTGGGCGATGTTCCGCCCGGTACTGCAGATTTCCGAGGTCACCGAAGGGACGGCGCAACTGCTGATTCTGGCGGACGCCAGCCGCAGTATGAACACCACGGACGGCCCCGGCGGAAAATCTCGCTGGACGGCATCTCGCGAGGATCTGGCCGAACTGGAGACGGCGTTCCAGGACTGGGGACAGAAACTGGAGGTCCGTCAGTTCGAGTTCGGGAAAGAACTTACGCCGCGCGATCCCGCCATGAAGGAAGGAACGGCGGATTTCACAGCCATCGGTGCGACTCTGGATGCCCTGCAGCGGGAAACGCGCGATCGGAGGACGCTGGGAGTTCTGCTGCTGACGGACGGGGCGCAGCGGGCGATTCCGCCGTTTGACAGCGATCCCCTGCTGGCCGCTCGCAAGCTGGGCGAACTGCAGGCGCCGATCTATCCGGTCGGCTATGGCACGGCGGTGCTGTCGGACTCGACGCTCGACCTGGCGGTCGAAGATCTGCTGGTGGACCCGGTGGTGTTCGAGAAGAAGCAGGTGCCGGTGACGGTCCGTCTGCGGGCGCTCGGCGCTGCGGGGCGCAAAGTCAAAGTCCGGCTGCTGATCGAAGATCGGAGCGGCAAGCGGCTCGGCGAAACGGGGGCGCTGGTCCCGGCGCAGGCGTCGGGGAACGCACGGCCGACCGTCGAAGTCGAAGTCACGCAGCCGGTTCAGATCATTCCGGTGGAGCTGTCGTTCATCCCCGACCAGCCCGGCGAACTGAAACTGGCCGTCGAGGTCGTGCCGGCCGACGGCGAGCTGCTGGTGCGGAACAACACCCGGCAAACGGTGATTACCGTGCGTCAGGGAGGGCTGCGCGTCGCCTATTTCGACACTCCTCGCCCCGAGCAGACGCTGATTCGCACGGTCAACGGAGCCGAGCAAATCCAGCTCGACTACTTCCAGGTGTGGGGCCAGCTCTTCCGCAACCGCACGCAGATTCCGCCTGCAGCGTTCGAACGGAACGTCTACGACATCTACATCATCGGGGATGTTCCGGCCGAAGTCTTCGGGGTGGATAATCTGAGATCGCTCGCCGCCCGGCTGGATGACGGCGCCGGCCTCATGATGACCGGCGGCCTGTCGAACTTCTCCGCTGGGGGCTATGCGACGACCCCGCTGGCGGACTTCTTGCCGGTGGAGTTGAATCGGCCGGCCGGTCGTCAGGGAACCCCCGATCCCAATGAGCAGATCACCGATCGCGTTCAGATGCTCCCCACCGTGCTGGGAGCGAAACGGTACGTCATGCAGCTTGCACCGCCGGATCGGAACGCCGCGGTCTGGCAGTCGCTGCCGTCGCTCGACGGCGCCACGCGACTCGCCCCAAAACGCGACAATCCGCTGATCGAGATCTGGGCGGAGACCGTGCAGCAACAGCCGCTGCTGGTGGCGACCGAGGTCGGTCGAGCACGCGTCATCGCGTTCGCCGGTGACACCACGCGGTTGTGGTATGCGCAGGGGCATGCCGCCGAGCATCAGAGATTCTGGCGGCAGGTGATCGTCTGGCTGGCGCACAAGGAAGAAGACACCGGCCAGCCGATCTGGGTGAAAGTCGATCCGCGGAACGTCCTGCCGGGTTCGCCAGTGAATCTGACGTTCGGAGCGCGGGCGGCGAACGGCGATCCCCTTCCAGACGCCACGTTTCGCGTTGAGCTGACCGGTCCGGACGGAAAACCGGAATCGCTGCCTCCTCGCCGCGGCGAAACGAGCTCGTCGGCGACGTGGGCCACGACCGGCGCAGCGGGAGACTACTGGGTCAAGGTTTCCGCCCGTCAGGGTGAGACGGCGGTCGGGCTGGATGCGTGGACGCGATTCATCGTCGACGACCGGGATCTGGAACTGGATCAGCCGGCCGCCGACTACGAACTCCTGCGGCAGCTGGGCTCGCTGAGCGGCGGCAAGCTACTGGCGCGCGAAGAATTGCCGGACTGGCTGAAGGCGTTGCGGGAGACGCGGTTCGAGGATCTGACGCGGATGACGAGTTACACGCTCTACGACCGCTGGTGGATTCTGGCGACCTTCGTCGGGGTCGTGAGCCTGGAGTGGTTCTGGCGGAAGAAGTGGGGCCTGGTTTAGCGTCGTGGCGGGTCGAGAGGAATGTCGTGAAGACGGCCGGGCGCGCCCGGCCCTACATACATCCGTGAAACGCCCGCGTGAAACCGCTCCGCGTTAAACCCTGCGGGCTGGGCTGACCCTGCCCGATGATCGGGGAATTCTTGTCGCAACGGTTGCACGTAGCGGCAAGTCTTACGGCGCGACGTGCCGATTCGATTCACAGACCCTGTGGCCTGCCGCCGTCGGGACTGTCCGTGCCTCTCCGTCGCACTGAAAGCTCTCCATGTCGAATACCACCGTCGCGACTTCGCCGGTTGTCGTACCGCGTCTTGTCTCGCCCGCCCGGTTCATTCTGCTGGCCCTTATGGCGGGCTGCTGCGGGATGGGAGTGAGCGCCTGGCTCGACGGTCGCACCCGGCCGGCTTTTACCGGTCGACTGCACGCGCACACGATTTCCGTCACGGCTGGCCGCTCGGCGCGGATCGTTGAGCTGCCGGCGGCCAGCGGTTCGACTGTGTGCCCTGGAGACACCCTGGTCGTCGTCTCGGACGACCGGCTCGATGCGCGAATTCGCCAGCAGGAACAGGAAGTCAAAGAACTGGAGGCTGACGTCGCCCGCGTGACCGCGGCCGCGGACATCGAGCTGCAGTGGCGGCAGCGCGATCTGCAGGCCGAACAGTTCGAACTGCAGCTCAAGGCGGCGGGATTTCTGCAGGAAAAGATCAGCCGACAGGTCGAACAGATCGCCTGGCAGGAACGGCTGAATGCGTTGTCGTCCTGGACCACCGCCGACGAACCCGGCCGATTCGGAAAGCTGCTGCAGGCGAGCTTTCCCGACGACGGGCGCGTGCAGGCAATGCTCCGGGAAGATGCCGCCGCCACGGCCGCGGAGGCTCTCGCCGTACAACTCGGACTGGTCGAACATCGAATCGCCGAGATCGAGGCGCTCAGCAAGGAGCTGGAAAGCAAGATCAAGGTCTCGGCCGGCGTGGACCTGGCGCAGCAACGACTCACGCGAGCCCGAGAGGAACTGGCGTCGATCACGCAGCAGCGTGAGGGACTCAAGATCGCCAGCCCGAGCTACGGAATCGTCGGTGTCCCGCAGCGACAGCCGGGAGATATTATTCAGCCGGGGGAAACGATCGTCGATCTGCTCGATCCGGAACGACGCTTCCTGGTGGCCGAAGTGCCGTCAACGGCGGCCGTCGAGTTCAACGCCGGCTCGAAAGTGGCCCTGCTGTTTCCCGGCGGCGAGAGGCGCACCGGAGTGATCCGCGAGCTGCCGCCGCAGACCGATCAGCCCGGGGCGCGGACGCAGGAGAGTTTTCTGGAAGTCCGCATCGAACCGGCGGGCCGGCTGTGGCCGATGGCGCCGATCGGGACGCGGGTCGACGTGAGCGTGCTGCCGATTGACGAGCGCGCTCGCTGAGGGATTGAAGGAGAAGCGGCGCTGGCGGGCGAGCCGCCAGTGGCACACGTTGGATCAACCTGGAGCTCATTCCGGGTCGTCGCGGACTCCGACCCGGCCACCCGGTGACGCGGCATAGATCGACCGGCGGCGAACCGGCAGGCGGGAGCCTGCCCTACGGCTGCGGGAGCGTGGGCCACCAGGAGCAGAGGTAGTAGGCGCGGGGGACGCTCGATTCGAGCAGCATCTGCCAGGGTTCGAAACCGGCCGGCGCCGACCGGGTCTGTACCGATCCGACGATCAGATCGATCAGACCGGTCTGAGAGCGGTAAGTCACGACGCGGGCCTCCGCCAGGCCGAGCTGCTTTTGCAGTGCGGCGATCGCCTCTTCTTCGAAGCCAATCTCGTCGATCAGCCCGTTCTGCTTCGCGTCTTTCGCCGTGAAGACCTCGCCCGTGGCCAGGTTGCGGAGCTGCTCCATCGAGAGCGTGTCCCGATTGTCGTCGATAACGGTCAGAAACTGATCGAACGACTGGTTGAGAATGTTCTCCCAGAGCTTCTTCTCGTTCTCCGTGAGCGGATGGAACGGGCTCAAGGCGTCCTTGAACTCTCCGGTCTTCAGCGGTTCGGACGCCACTCCCAGCTTCGACGCCAGCTCGCTGACGTCGTACCGCGGAATGATCACGCCGATCGATCCGGTCCAGGTGGTCGGCTCGGCGAAGATTTTTCCCCGAGTCCCGGCGCCCATCGCGATGTAGTAGCCGCCCGAAGCCGCCATGCGCTTCATCTGAACGAAGACCGGCTTTTTCTCGCTGAGCTTCTTCAGGCGGGCGTAGATCTGGTGGCTGTCGGCGACAAAACCGCCGCCGCTGTCGATTGACAGCAAGACGCCTTTCACGGCGTCGTCTTCCAGCGATTTGTCGATCTGCTTGATCAGACGCTCGGTGAACGGCGGCATGATGGTGCCGGTCATCGACAGGATCGCGATCTTATCCCGGCTGGTCTTGCTCCCCGAGTAGTAGCTTTCAGCCGGCGGAGTCTGCGCCTGGAAGTACTCCTGAAAGCTGCTGTACATTGAAATATTGGCGAGCACCGACAGAACCAACAGAGCCATCAGGACGCGCGTGGTCCACGATGACCAGGGCCGGGGAGCCGGCAGTTGCACCACGATCGTCTGCGCAGTCCCGGCCGACTGGCCCGCTGGACTCGGTGAATCAGCCATCGATTGCCATCCTTGCAGTGTCTGAAAGCTGGCCGGCAACCGCCGGCCACTTGGGGCAGCGTAGTCCTCCGCCCAACGACCGTCCAGCATCCGGCAAAGTCGCGACCTGCGAGACTTGAGTCTGCGGGATTCGCGGAACTGGATGCGACGGCCGCCGCAACGGGTGCGCGAGCCGCGGTCAGAGTCAAACTTTTCCGTCAGACGCGACCCTGACGACTATTCGGAAGATGCGTCCGGCAACGATCTGCACGCCGGAATCTGAGGCATCGCCGTTAGAACCGACAGATTCGCACCGCCGAACTGGACGATCCTCTCTCCTGTTCACACAGCGGCGCGGATCGTGAGGATTCTGCCGCGCAGCCCGTGGGAATGCGGCCAGTCGCCATTGTGCGACGAGGCTGCCGGGCCAGGGTCGGTGCACGGCGGCTGCAAAGTGTGTGGGGCAGTCGTGCAGGACTGATGAACTGGCGCCGCGGCCTGACGCTGCGGACACTGGGTCCAGGGAGAGAGCGGATATGAAATCGTTTGAAGGTTTTGACCTCCGTCAGTGGCTGTGGGCGGCCGCCGTCGCAGGCGCCATCTGCCCCGTCGTGCTGGCACAGGCTCCGTCGAAGCCCGGTCTGCAGGCACCGGCCCGTCTGGGACCACAATCGGCCCGGCCAATACAGCAGGTCGCCGCCACCGCCAGCCCGCAGCGCAACAACCCCATGCGTCCGGCCGCGCCGGTGCAGATCAGCACCGATCCCAACGCGCCCAAGAGCGATATCCAGCGCCAGCTCGAAATCATCTACGAGCAGAACGGCATGGAAGCGCCGAACATGAATCTGCAAATGACGCCGATCCAGCCCGGCGGAGCGGCTGCGAACGCTCCGGGTCAGTACCGGCCACCCTCGGCACAACCGGGCGCCATCGCTCAGCGGACCGAAGAGCAGAGCGGCAACCGCTTCACGGGATTCTTCAAGAAACTCGTTGGCGGCGGCGACAACGGTCCAAAGCCGACTCCTGCAGGCAGGCAGGCTCCAGGACTGAGCAACGCCTCCGCACCGAGCCCGCAGTCCGCGCCGCCGATGGCGCCGCCCGTCGTGGATGGCCTCTTCGACGACACGCCGCAGCAGCCGACGGTTCCGGCTCCCGTTCAGCCGCAGTATCAGCCACCGGCTCAGCCGCAGTACCAGGCGCAACCGCAGTACCAGCCGCCGGCCCAGCCGCAGTACCGCGCTCAACCGCAGTACCAGGCCCGCCCGAACATCCCCGCGCAGTCGCAGTACCGGCAGCCGTACGCAACGCAGCCGCAACAGCAGCGGTCGCAGTATTCCGCTCAGCCAACGTATGTGCCACGATCTCTGCCGCAACAGCCGGGACAGCCCGCACGACTTCCCGCGGCATCCGCCGCGCCGCTGAATGTGGCCCGACGTACGGCCCCATTGCTCCCCATGACGCCCGAGTCGGGTTTGCCGCCGTCCCCCTCGCCATTCAGAGTTGCGGCCGCTGCGGAGCCGACTACACTCGGCACACCGGCGTTTCTGCCAGCCGCAACGACGAAGGCACAGCCGGTTGTGAAGGCGGATCCCGCCGAGCAGTTTGCAGAGCCGCTCCGCATTGCCACGGAACCGACTCCGTCGGTCGCCCCGCGAACCCGCATCGCCATGGCCGGCCCGCGAATTCCCGCGACCGCGGCACCTCGCGAACAGGGTCCGGCTCTGGCCTTGCCGTCGTCGCTGGGCGAACCGGACAAGATCCCAGCTGCCGCTCCCGCGGTCACCGCGGCTGCACCGGCAACTTCGAGTGTCGATCCGCTCGGAGATTTTGAGGATCCGTTCACCGAGATGTCGGAAAGCGAAGCCGATGGACGCGGCACGATTGCTCCGCGCACGGTCGTAACGGCCCCGGCGGAGCAGCAGCCGGCTGCAGCCCCAGCTCTGGCCGCTCCCGCACCGGATCTTGCCGCACCGGCGTCGAAAACGGCTGCACCGGCGGCGACGGACTCCGCTCCTGCAGCGGAATTCACCGCTGCAAAACCCGCCCAGGCGCCCAAGCTGGAGGCGCCGCGTGAAGATGGTGCACCAATTCTGCTTCCCGCGCCGCTGGAATCGGCTGCTCCGCAGTCGGACGCTGCCATGGAAGAGGACGAAGACGACGAGGATCCGTTCGAATCGGAACTCAACGACGATGAGCCCGATGTCCAACGGTCAATTCGCAGGTCGTCCGACAGCCAGCCCGCACTGGCAGTCCCGCAGCTTGCCACTAAGCCTGCGACTCCGGCCTCCACGAGCGATGCTCCGTTCTTCGAAGCCCCTGTCGAGCGGGCCCCTTCGGCAACCGTGCCGTTGTCGGCTCCGAAGCTGTCAGAATTGAATCCGCTGCCGGCCCCGCGTGGTGAGAAAGTCGAAGCCAAGTCCACGCCGAAACCCGAGGAAAAAGTCGCCGAGAGAGCGGCTCAGCCGCTCCCGGAGGATGCCCCGGAACTGACGCCGGTCCCGCAGCTCCAGCTCGATCCGGACAGCACGAAGAGCAAGATGGAGCGGATCCGCGAACGGAGCGGGACGGTCGGACTGAAGGGCTTCTGCCCGGTCAAGCTTCGCGATCAGCGGGAGCTGGTTGATGCTCAGCCGGGGTACGAAGCGATGTACCGCGGTCAGAAGTTCCTGTTCTCGGACATCGAGTCCCGGGCCAAGTTCGAACAGAATCCGACCCGCTACGCTCCGGCGGCCTACGGCGCCGACGTCGTGGCCCTGCTCCGCGACAAGAACGTGGTCGAAGGGACGCTGGACTATGCGGCCTGGTACAAGGGCCGGCTCTACCTGTTCGGCTCGCAGGCCAGTCACGACACGTTCGTGGAGAAGCCCGAAGACTTCGCAGACGGCGAATCAATCGAGTAGACGAATGCCGCGACGCTGGCGATCGAGCCTGAACCCACACCTCAGGCTCTCGCTCGAACGCTCCCTCCGGTTCCCGACCCAGGACCGGAGGGAGCGTTTTTTCAAGACGCTCGGACGGCTGACGGCTGATCGCGCCCGGCTCTATTTGTTTTCGAGCGATTTCATCCGTCGCTGATCCGCCTGCTTCTTCCAGCGTCCCAGTTCGTCCCACGTCAGATACTCTGGCGGGACGACATCGACAACGGGACGAAGACGCTGGAAATCTGCAATCTCATCGCGCCAGACCACCGGATTCCCTCGCCTGACGCTCTGACTGTCCGGGACGAGCCCGCTCAGATCCAGCAGCCGCAATGCCGGCAAATCCGCCAATTGAATCAACTCCTCCGGCGACATCCGCGTCTGCAGCGAGAGTCGATGCAGTTCCGACAGCTTTCGCAAGTCGTTTCCGGCCAGCAATAGCGGACCGTGGCTGCCAAGCACCAGTTCCTCCAGTTGCGAAGTGCGCCAGAGCGACGAGATCGCTTCACGATGGCGTTTCCTTGCTTCTTCCACCTGTTGCCGCCGTCGGGCCGCGGCCTCAGGCGTGTCCGGCGGCTTTACAGCCATCAATCGCGGCACAACGAAGTTCTCAAGATCCCCGACGACGATCAAGACATTGAGGTCCGACATCCGCCGCAGGCGATCTCCGCAGTCCTCGGGAAGTTCGCAGAATCGAAGTTGCAGCGAGAGTAAGTCCTTGTAGCCATCCAGACCGTCCCAGGCATCAAGCGGCAAATAGGTCAGACACAACCGCTCCACACCCAGCCCGAACTGACGATAGCGGACGATCTGATTCAGCCGCCGCAGATCCACCGCCGTAAGCGGTCGGGCAATATCGGATGTGATATCCACTGTTCGCAGTCGCGAGACCATAGGCTGCAGCGAACGCGGCAACGACGTCAGCACGGACCACGGGGGCGGTTCGTGGTAGCTGTCGCGGGAATTGCGGGCGATCGACTGCAGATGCCGGCGGTACTCGGTGTGCCAGTAATATCGCCACGCGGGGATTACTGCGATGGCCAGCAGCATGAGTCCGCCCAGCGACACCCACAGCCACCGCCGGCTGCGGCCGGATTTCTCGGCTTCCGGTTTGCGTGATTCGTCCATGTGACGCTCCTCGCGGAGGCTCGGCCGGCCGCGCCCGGCCCTACTCGGCGTCGGGGATGAACGTTGGCGGCAGGTTCCGGTCCGGCGCATCGGCTGGCAGAACTCGTCGTTCGGAACGGAGCACGCGGATCCCGTACATGTCCGTCCGCCAGCGCACGAGCGCCGCCTCGGTCGGCAGCCCCGGGGGGATGAGATCAATGTCCGGACGCCGTTGACGCAGTTCTGCAATTCGTTCGCGCCAGTCGGCGAGCGTCTCAACCGTGAGATCCTGCCAGTCGACGCGGAGACCTCCCAGGTCCAGTATCCGCAGCGCGGGCAGTTCGGCCAGCGTCAACAAGTCCTCACGAGAGACAATCGCGTGCAGCGACAGGTGATGCAGTTCTCGCAGGCGGCGCCAGTCATGCCCGGCGAGCGTCACCGGACGGGGAATTCGCAACGACAGTTCTTCGAGCTGGGAGACCTCCCAGAGACTGTCGATCCCGGCCCGCTGGCGCTTCTCCGACTCCTGGATCTGACGTGCCAGTTCCAACTGCGTCTGGGGCGAGCGAGTCAGCATTCCGTTCTGCGGGCGGGGTCTCCTGTGTTCCAGCGGAACGTGTTCGGGCTCCCCGACGACGGTCAGCACGTTCAGCGCTCGGAGCCTGCTAAGTCGGCGACCGGCATCGGCGGGCAGGTGGCTCAGACGAAGCTGGAGATACAACAGGTTCTGAAACGCATCGAGACCGTCCCAGGCCTCTTCCAACACGCCGGTCAGACACAGCCGCTCGATACCCAGCCCGAACTGGCGATAGCGGATGATCTGATGCAGCCGTCGCAGATCCGCCGCGGTCAGCGGTCGGGACTCGTCAGAGGTCAGATCGACCGTTCGCAGGCGGGAGGCGATGGGCTGCAGCGAACGGGGCAGCGACGCAAGAACGGACCAGGGCGGCGGCTCGTGGTAGCTGTCGCGCGGATTGCGGCTGATCGTGCGCAGATGCCGCTGGTATTCTGTGTGCCAGTAGTAACGCCACGCGGGAACGGCCGCGATCACCAGGATCACGAACGCACCCAGCGCCGCCCACAGCCGCCAGCGCGATCGGCGAACCGGGAGGCGGAAGGACTCCTCCATCGGGATCATGGGACCATCCCTGTCAAAGGCAGCAGTCGACGAGAGTTAACCAACATCCCGTATACGGAATCGTAAGCGGCTCGTAAAGCCGGTTCAGTCCAATCGGCATCCGACAAACGTCGTCCCGCGGCGACGACTGTCAAGTCGCGGTCGCAGCGGGATCCGCAGGTCGCGACAGCCTTCGCCGAACGTGCGCGATGATTGCCGCATGCACGGCCAGCGCCACCCCGAGGCTGACGGTTTGGGCTCTCCAGCAGGCGTGACTGTGAGTCGCCACCACCACAGCGCAGACCCCGCTGACCGGCAGGAACAGGCCCAGCGCCGTCCAGAGTCCGGGGTTGTATTCCCGGCGAATGACCGTCGGGACGACGTGCCCCAGGGAGTTCAGCAACGGCAGATAGATGGCCATCAGCCCCAGCGCGGGATCGATGAACACCGCCAGATAGAGCGTGATGACATCCACGAGCCAGACGCCCAGGGCATTGATCCAGAATGTGGCAGCAGGCGTCAGGGCCTCGCGACCTCCTCCGATCACCCGGTTGATGTACAGTCGGAAACGGTCGTCGCGATGCTCTTCCCATTGATGCAGCAGATAAATCGGAAGCTGCAGGAACACGCACCCCAGAACCAGCCCGAAGTTGGCGAACCACAGGGGCGCAACGGCCAGCAGCGCGATTGCGGCGAACAGCGAGGCATACGGCCATTGCCAGTCGACGACCAGCCAGTTCCAGCAGCGTTGAAGGGGTTGCACGATTGAAACGCTCGTTCGCGGAGTAGACGCTCGCGACTCGGGATGAGCCGGCATCGAACCGGACACGATAGCGTTTCAGACTGCGAAGCACATCTGCCGCGGGCCGCCGGGATCACTTCGGCAGCGGGTGATTCTCGCGAACCTCCAGCGGCCCTCGTTCCAGAAACTTGCTGACGACTTCCGCATGGGCCTTGATGAGCTTCGCCACGTACGGATCGTCCGAAGTCTCGGTGACTTTCAGCCCCTTCTCCGTCTGCTCGATCTTCATCGTAATCTTGTCGGCATTCCGGAAGACTTCGGCGAACAGCGGATCGCGCAGATGTATGCCCCGCTTGTCCTTCAGACGCTTGTGCATGGCGGCGACGTGTTCACGCAGCTTGTCGCGGACTTCTGCGGAGCCAGTTTCGGTCACGGTCTCGACGCCGGTTTCCAGCACCTTGATCTTCCGTGTGATTTCCTGGCGGTGGTCGAGCAGGAAGTGAAAGATCTCGCGGTCCGCGGCAAAGTCGGCATCGCCGCGCGGTCCCCGCCCTCGTCCTCCCGGCGGTTGTGCAACGGCAGCCACGGTCGCCAGACCGGCCGCGATCAGGCCCAGTCCCAGCAACATTCGTCGGCGCGCGAAGACTGTCGGCATGATGCGTCTCCCGATGGATGCGTTGGCGGAATCGTCTCTCGACTCCACGCATTCTGGGCTGCAACGGCCGGATTTCAATCGTCTAATCGCAACTCTTCGATATTTTGTCAGTCTTGAGAATTACGGTCGCTCACAATCTGGTGCCTTCTTCGGACAGATTTCGAAGCCGTCTCAGGTAACTCGCAACATCGCCCACGGTCCTTAATAGCTCGCACTCGGCATCAGAAATTGTGAGATCGAATTCGTCTTCGACGACCGTCGCGCCGTGAACGTCGCAATTCAAGAGCTGGCCGTCGAGAGTGCAGAATAAGCCAGTCATGACGCGGCCTCGCAAACAGCTCCTCCCTCAGGTAAGGCATTTGAGCAATTATCCTGCTCGTTCGCATCGGATTGTACCTTCGAGGTTGATCTCGCTGGCGGATGCGGTCAAAGTAACGTTGTCACCTTTTCGACCGCTTCCCGATGCGTGCGCCGGCTTCTGTGCGTCCTGGGAAACTTACGGTCTTCAGCAAGCGGGGCGTTCCAAGATGCTCTCGGCTCGCGAACATTTTTCGGACGACCACGCAGCTCTGACCGGCAGGCGGCGCGACTCGATGGGCGCCCGGCGAGATCCTACGGTTGTCCAAAGCGCCGGATGGCGGATCGGGTTCGCACCGCATTCACGATCAGTGAATGCCACATTTCCTTCATCGAGCATGAGAGAGAACCATGTCGACTCCATCATGCGGCGTCTCTCTCTCCGCGAGCGGCCTCTGTCGGTGGACGCTATGGGCGCCGAAGGCGACGGAGGTCAATCTTCTGTATTACGGCAACGCCGCCGAACCGTTGCGTCTGCCGATGACTCGCTCGGTCGGCGGCTGCCATTCCTGCGAACGGACAGGCGTCGTCGCAGGACAGCGCTACGCATTTCAGCTCGACGGCGGCCCCTTACGGCCCGACCCGGCTTCGCGCGCTGGCAACCCGAGAGCGTGCATGCGCCATCCGCCGTCTGGCGACCGGACGCGTTCCGCTGGACCGACGCCGCCTGGAAGTGCCCCCCCCGTTCTGCGCTGGTGATTTATGAGCTGCACGTCGGTACGTTCACGCCCGGCGGCACGTTCGACGATATCATTCCGCGGCTGGCCGACCTGGTGGACCTCGGCGTCACCGCGATCGAACTGATGCCCGTGGGTCAGTTTCCCGGCACACGAGACTGGGGCTACGACGGCGTCTACTGGTACGCGACGCAGAACAGCTACGGAGGACCGGACGGCTTGCAGCGACTGGTCGACGCCTGCCATGCGCAGGGTCTCGCGGTCATTCTCGACGTGATTTACAACCATCTCGGCCCGGAGGGCAATTACCTCCGCGACTTCGGCCCATACTTCACCGATCGGTATGACACCCCCTGGGGCGAAGCCCTCAACTACGACGGCCCCGATTCGGAACACGTCCGGCAGTTCGTCCTCAACAACGTGCGATACTGGCTGCGCGAATTCCACCTCGACGGACTCCGCCTCGACGCAGTCCACGCCGTTTACGACGCCAGTCCGGTCCACATTCTGGCAGACATCCAGAAGGCGGCAGCAGATGTCGCCGCCGAACAGAATCGCGAAATCCAGATCATCGCAGAATGCAATCTCAACGATGTCGTAATGCTCGACTCCCCTGACCGCGGCGGCTACGGCCTCGCCGGCCAGTGGAGCGACGATTTCCATCACTGCGTACACACGCTCTTGACCGGCGAACGGGACGGCTACTACCTGGACTTTGACGATCCCGCCCGGCAGCTCGTCAAGGCGATCAACAAAGTCTTCGTTTACGACGGCTGTTTCAGTCAGTTTCAACAACGGACGCATGGCAGGCCAGCGGGTGATCATCCCGGAGATCGCTTCGTGATCAGCATTCAGACCCATGACCAGGTTGGCAATCGGGCGCGCGGTGACCGCTTCGGCACGCTCCTCACTCCGCCGCAACAACGTCTGGCTGCGGGATTGATGCTCCTGTCACCGTACGTGCCGCTGCTGTTCATGGGCGAAGAGTACGGCGAGACTCATCCGTTCCCATTCTTCTGCGACTTCGGCGACGAAGCACTCCGGGACGCCGTCCGACGCGGCAGGCGCGAGGAGTTCGCCGACTTCGCCTGGACCGAGGAACTTCCCGACCCCAATGCGCCAGCCACGTTTGAATCCTCCATCCTCTCGTGGAACTGGCCCGCCGGCTCCGTGCAGGCCGGGCTGCGAACTCTGTATCGGGATCTGCTGCAGTTGCGGAAGTCGCAGCCGGCCCTGAGCGACTATCAGCATCGTCGCGCGGAACTGATCGAGACCGAAACCATCAGCGTGCTGGTGATCGAGCGAGGAGATCTCCAACACTCGGGCCACCGGCTCTGGGCGGCGTTCCACCTGGCCGGCGATCCCGCCGCCTGGTCGCCACCCGACTGGCCCGAGTGCCGAGTTCTGCTGCGTTCCGAGGAAGCGAGATACGGCGGAGGCGGAGATTCGACGGCCCCGGAGAAGGCGCCTCTCAGCCCCTGGGAGTTCGTCGTCTTCGGCTCAACCGACCACCCCGTGTCCCGGGAGACCAACGCTTGACGACCGACGACTTAGACAAGAGCCAGAAACCGGACACTCATCTCCGCCCGCTGATCGACCGGATCGTCGCGGCGGTCATCGAGCGCACAGAACATGCCCGACTGCCGACGGCTACGTATCGCGTGCAGTTTCACAAGGGTTGTACGTTCTGCGACATCACAGCAATCGTCCCCTATCTGCACGCGCTGGGGATCAGCGACCTCTACGCGTCGCCGTTCCTGCAGGCCCGGCCCGGCAGCATGCACGGCTATGACATTGTCAATCACGCGGCGATCAATCCGGAGATCGGCACGCTCGACGAACTGCGGACGCTCCGCGCCGAGCTGCGGTCGCGAAACATGGGCCTGATCGCAGACGTCGTCCCCAATCACATGGCCACCGCTCCAAAACAAAATGCCTGGTGGCAGGATGTTCTGGAGAATGGCCCCAGTTCGGCCTTTGCCGGGTACTTCGACATCGACTGGATGCCGCTGAAGCCCGACCTGGCCAACAAGGTGCTGCTGCCGGTGCTGGGAGACCAGTACGGCGCCGTTCTGGAAAGCGGCCAGCTCGTCGTCTCCTACGAAGACGGCGCGTTCTGGCTTGACTACTACGATCAGCGTTACCCGATCGCGCCGCGCTCTTATAGCCTGATTCTGTCGCCGCGACTCGACGAACTGCAGGTCAGACTGGGCATTGAACACCAGGAAATTCTCGAACTGTTCAGCATTCTGACGGCCATTCGCAACCTGCCGCCGCGCACCGAAACCGACGCCGGCCTGCTGGCGGAGCGCCGGCGAGAAAAAGAAATCATCAAGCGCCGACTGCATGAACTGGTCAGCCGGTCGCCCGACATCGCCGCATTCGTCACCGACAGCCTGCAACAGATCAACGGCCGGGCGGATGATCCGCGGAGCTTCGACCCGCTCGACGAACTGCTGCGGGATCAGGCCTATCGGCTCTCGTACTGGCGCGTCGCGTCGGACGAGATTAACTATCGACGTTTCTTCGACATCAACGACCTCGCCGCACTCTGCACGGAGTCTCCGCCCGTCTTCGCCGATACGCACGGACTCCTCTTCGAACTGCTCGACGAGGGAACCGTAACCGGCCTGCGGATCGACCATCCCGACGGCCTCTATGACCCGTGGCGCTATTTTTGCCAGCTCCAGGAAGCTCACTACCTGCGGCTCTGCCGCGCAGCACTCTCGGAATTCGCGCCGGGACTGCCGCCTCTGTCCGAAGACGACCGGCTGTTGATCGAGCAGCGGCTGGCGGAGCTCTGGCGCGTCGCAGTCCTGATTCCGGGCTCGCCCCTGGCTCGCCCGCTGTTCGTCGTCGTGGAAAAGATTCTCGCGCCGGAAGAACCTCTCCCGGAAGACTGGCCGGTCCACGGGACGGTCGGCTACGAATTCTTGACCCTCGGCAATGGGCTGCTGGTCGATCCCGCGGGACTGCGGCCGCTGTCTTCGTTCTTCGAACGCTTTTCCGGACAATCGCTCGACTTTGAAGAGCTGGCCTACCAGTGCAAGCGGCTGATCGTCCGAATGAGCATGGCGGGGGAACTCAACGTCCTAGGCGATCGGCTCGACCGGATCTCCGAGCGCAATCGCCGGACCCGCGATTTCACTCTCAGCAGCCTGACTCGCGCTCTGCAGGAAGTCATCGCCTGCTTCAGCGTTTACCGGACCTACGTGCAGCCGGACCGGCTGCTCGAACGGGACAATCACTACATTGAACGAGCCGTGGCCAAAGCGAAGCGCCGCAACCCGGCCATGAGCAGCGTGATCTTCGACTTCATCCGCGATGTCCTGCTGCTGCGCCACCGCGACAACGCCGACGATGAAGAGCGCCAGGATCTGCAGCAGCTCGCCGGAAAG
Source organism: uncultured Planctomycetaceae bacterium (assembly GCA_942493135.1). GTDB lineage: Bacteria > Planctomycetota > Planctomycetia > Planctomycetales > Planctomycetaceae > Planctellipticum. Next base: position 693,498 of record OW818684.1, read on the forward strand.
TTCCAGCAGCTTTCCGGCCCGATCATGGCCAAGGCCGTCGAGGACACCGCATTCTACCGCTTCAACCGGCTCGTCTCGCTCAACGAAGTCGGCGGCGAACCGGCCGCCTTCGGAGCGTCGACTGCCGCGTTCCATCGATTCAACCAGGCCCGCCTCCCCCGCTGGTCGCACTCGCTCAACGCCAGCTCCACCCACGACACCAAGCGCAGCGAAGACGTCCGCGCACGGATCAGCGTCCTCAGCGAAATTCCGCGAGCGTGGCGCGAGAAGGTGCAGAGCTGGAGCCGGACGCATCGTCGGCTCAAAGCCGAAGTCGACGGGAACGAAGCCCCCGGTCGCAACGCGGAGTACCTGCTGTATCAGACGCTGATCGGACTCTGGCCCGACTCTCTCCCGACCGCCGACGAACGGGAGACTCTTGTTGATCGCCTCCAGCGCTATGTCCTGAAAGTCGAACGAGAGGCGAAAGTCCACACGAGCTGGATCAGCCCCGACGACGCCTATGAAGCCGCTTTTCATCGCTTTGTCGCCGAGCTGTTCGTCCCGGAGCGCCGCCGTTCGTTCCTCGGCGACCTGCACGAGTTCGCCGGCAAAGTGGCCGAGCACGGCCGCTGGAACTCGCTGTCGCAGCTCCTGTTGAAGATCGCCGCCCCCGGCGTTCCCGACTTCTACCAGGGGACCGAAACCTGGAACCTGACGCTCGTCGATCCCGACAATCGCCAGCCGGTCGACTTTGCCAGCCACTGCAGGGAACTTGGAGCACTGACCTCAGAGATGGCTGCCGACCTGGCGGGCTCCACTGGCGACACAGCCGCGACAGACTGGCTGACGCGGCCAGCCGACGTCGGCCAATCGACAGCACTGCCGCAACGGCTGCTGGAGACGCGTCTCGACGGGCGAATCAAGCGGTTCGTCGGGCTGCTCGGCATCCATGCGCGGCGGCAATTCAGCGACCTGTTTACGACGGGGGACTATCTCCCCCTGGAGACGACCGGGACCTTCGCCGACTGCGTCGTCGCTTTCGCCCGACAGGTCCAGGGCCGAATGGCGATCGTGATCGTCCCCCGGCTCACGGTGAAAGTGACGGGATTCGGCGGCCCCCCTCCCATCGGCGACCTCTGGCAGGACACCGCGGTCACTCTGCCACCCACGATCGGCGAAGGGGATCGTGCGACAGCGATCTCTTCGCTGCGAGATCTGTTCACACGAAGTCGGCAACAGTTCCCGGCCGACAGCCAGTCGGGCACTCACGAGTTCCGCGTCGCCGACGCGCTGCGAACGTTCCCAGTCGCGGTTTGGCTAGCGGGGGGTTGACGGGTCGGACCTCATTGATGGAGCGGAGATTCGCGTACTGTGACTCGGAAATCTCGACGTTGCACTCCGCTTCAACCGGCATCACTCCGCAGCAATGCGGACAGGTCGCGTCGCCAGTCGTCGAGGAGGATTCGGGCAGGCGAGTGGGGATCGTTATCGGAATCACTCCCGGAATCGAACTGCAGGCGCTCCGCTGTCGAGGTTCGTCAAGTGAGATGCTGGCGTTTCCCCTGTCGACATCGTAAGTTAAGAAATCGTCTCTCCCCCCCCAGAAAAACAAACATCTGTTGGCGGGCGCGGCTCCTTTCGTGTGACGACACAGCGTCGAACGCTCCGGTCGACTTTGCCCCTTTATTTCAGCCACTCCATGCCGCCTGACGTCGATTCTCCCGGCGATCGTGTGAAAGCATGCCCGGAACACTCAGCCGGCCGCCTGGTCTTTCTGGACGGACTCAGGGGTCTGGGCGCCGTGTCCATCGCCAGCTTTCACATCGCCGATTACGGTCCGCTGCCCGTCGCGGCGGAACAGTGGCTGCCGGACGTCCGACTGTTCATTCTCACTTGGGGATGGATTCCGGTCCAGTGGTTCTTCGTCATCTCGGGACTTGTGGCGATCTACACGGCGCGCGACGAACCATTGACGCTACGGACCGCAGCCAATCAGTTTGCCAGCAGGATCCTGCGACTCGGGGTGGCCTACTGGCTGGTGGTCGCCGTGGCTGCGGTGCTGACGGGGGCGGCGATCGATGGCTGGAATGACCGTTCGCTCAACGAGCAGCCGCCAACAATGGCCCAGCTCGGAGCGCATGCCTTATTTCTCCAGGACATTCTCGGCCTTCCCCATCTGTCGACAGGCCTCTGGTTCGTCTGCATCGAAGCGCAGTTCGGCATCTTATTTTTGCTGCTCACCGGCCTGACGCAGCGGCTGGCGCGAGCGACAGGCAGACCCCACGGTCAGCCAGGGTCAGTCATCCTGCTGCTCGTCTTCGCCCCGCTGGCGGTCTGGTCCCTGCTCGTTGCGGTGTACCAGTCGCACAGCGAAATGTGGGTCTGGCACTTCTACTGCCACATCTTCTTCGGAATTCTGATCGGACTCATGCTGAAGAAAGCCGTCCATCCGATCTGGTTCTGGCTGTATGTGGCAGCCGCCGGACTGCGGGTCACCCTGGATTACGATAACAATCTCGCGGCGTCAGTCGTGGCGGGGGGAACCATCGGCCTCTGCGGCCACATGGGCATCCTGCAGACTTGGTTGAACCACGGCGTCCTGCAGTATCTCGGACGGATTTCTTACAGCCTGTTTCTGATTCACTATCCCGTGAGCTGGCTGATTGGCAGACTGGGTTACTGGCTCACAGGCGAACAATCGCAGTGGGCCGCGTTCTGGCTGATCCTCAGTCTCGCGGCCAGCATTCCGGCCGCACACGGTCTGCACCGGTGGGTGGAAGAGCCATCCCTGCGCTGGGCGAAGAGAATTCACGGGGGAAGTGGCCGACGACCTTTCCGGGAGAGCGCTGATGAAGATACCGAGACTCGCATGGTTGTTGCTGTCCCTGGTGCTGATCGTGCAGGATGAGTCGCGCGGCGCGGAACCGGTGTTCGATTATGCCATCGCGATCCACGGCGGAGCCGGCATCGAGCCCGAGACGCTGAGCGATGCTCAGAAGCGGGAGCACGAAGCCGCCCTGACTCGCGCAATCACCGTCGGCCGGGACATCCTGGCGAAAGGGGGAACCGCCCTCGACGCCGTCGAACAGACGATCCGCCTGCTGGAAGACGAGCCGCTCTACAACGCCGGTCGCGGCGCGGTGTTCAACAACGTCGGCAAACACGAGCTCGACGCGGCGATCATGGACGGTCGGGACCGCTCGACGGGGGCGGTGGCCGGCGTGACCACGATCCGCAACCCGATTTCGCTGGCCCGCTTGGTCATGACCGACACGCCTCACGTGCTGCTGATCGGCGACGGGGCCGAGAAATTCGCCGACGAAATGCAGGGCCGCGCACAGATTGAACGGGTGCCGAATGAGTATTTCAGCACCGAGTTCCGTCGTCAGGAATGGCGTAAAGCCGTCGAGCAGGAACGGCAGAAGCAGAAAAGAATCGGACAACGGGAAAGCTCCATGAGCACCGTCGGCTGCGTGGTGCGAGACCGGCATGGCAATCTGGCGGCCGGTACTTCAACGGGCGGGCTCACGAACAAGAAGTGGGGCCGGGTGGGATCGGTGCCGATCGCAGGAGCGGGAACATACGCCGACAACCGGAGCCTGGCCATCAGCGGCACAGGAACCGGAGAACTCTTCATCCGTAACAGCGTCGGCTTTCACCTGCACGCGCTGATGACCTACAAGGGTCTGTCGCTGGAAGAGGCCGTCGCCGAGATGACGGACAAGATCCTGGAGCCGGACTCCGGAGGGATCATCACGGTCGATGGCCGGGGGGCGATTGTGATGCGCTGCAATACGGTCGGGATGGCGCGAGCGAAGACTGATTCGCGGGGGAGGATTGAGGTGTTACTGGCGCGATAGGATTTCGGGGCCGCTTTCGGGACGTAGCGACGCTGCGTTCACGGCGACGTCGCTGGCATCACTGCGGCAGTGGCGAGCCGATAGGTCGCAAGTTCCGCGTCGGGCAGCCGCCGAAGAAACGCCTCTGGAACGCCGTCCCAGCCGCCGAACTCGCCGGCGCGCGTCGAACTCGAACCGCCGCTGGGAGTGAGTTGAAAACTGTGGACCCCGTTGGGCGGGCTGTAGAGCCAGACTGCTCCCCGATCGTCCCAGGCGGCAAACCAAGCCTGGTTCGCTGCGATCGACATTCCCGCTTCGGCGCGTTGGCCGTGACCCAGGGACGTCCATTGAAACTGCAGTCCGCCATCGGGCTGCGGCAGGATCTCGACACCTGATGCGCCCGAAGCCGCGGCGTATCGGCCGGGCTGATCGAAGATCTGCCCCGGACCAGTCGTCGCCGGGGACGCTCGTTCGTAATACACGGAGTACACCCCGGCAATCAGCAGGCCGGTCAGCAGGAAAACGGCCACGCCGAGTTCGAGGCGGGTCAGACGCATCGCTATGAACTCCCGGGGGTCGCTTCGGAAAGATCGTCATCCTTCTCGATCATCGGTATGCATCATCGGCTCAACCCGCTACAGGATTCTGAAAACAGAGCTCGTACCCGTCCGGATCGGTGACGACGAGTTGGTTCATCCCGTAGAACGCGACCTGCGGCGGAGCGACGTTCACTCCCAACTCCAGCAGGCGCTCGTACTCGGCGCCGGCGTCGGCGCACGAGAAATAGAACACCACTCCCCGACCGCGCCCATCGGCCGGCCCGTCTTCGTCACACGCCTGCTGCAGCATCAGCGAAACGCTATCCCGTTCGAGCCGGCACCAGGCGAGCCGCCCTTCGGACGACCAGTCCTGCGTGATCTGAAAGCCGAGCCGGTCCCGGTAGAACGCGAGGGACCGTTTCATCTCTTCAACGACAAGAAGCGGGGTGAGTTCGCGGAGGGGATTGGACATACCAGACTCCTTGATGAAACCTTCAAAGTACAGCGACCTCAGCCCCGGTGGTCGCCGGCACATTCTCTCCGGGCCAATCGGCTGTTGGAATCCGCGTCGAGGAACGGAACGCACGCGTCGAGAAATCCTCGTACGCTCAGGCTGGCGTCCTTCTTGCACGACGTCAGCCACTCATCCGGGATCGCCGTCCCAAACTCGTTTTCCACAAGTGCTGAAAACCGGCCTGGCACTCCCGCGTGACCACCGGCTTTGAGAATCGGGCCGATCATCGAGTCCGAATCCAACAGGAGAATGCCCGTTTCGAACGCCTGCCCTGCGACGGCCGCTCCGAGACACAACGCGAGCCGGCGGCGGACGGCGTCTCCGTAGGCCTCAAGACGTCGGAGGATCGTCTCCGCCTGGTCGAGAATCCACCGCTGTCGTCGACGCAGGAAAATGGCCGGCCGGGCCGCACGCAACTGGCCGAGTGCGTCGGCGGAACTCCCGGCGAAACCATGCGCGAGCAGCCAGGCGGCGGAGACGAGCGCGGCTCTCCCGTGACCGTTGGCGCAGTGGATCAGGATGCGACCGTAGCTCGACGGCGGAATTCGAAGCACGGACCGGACCAGCACGACCGGATCGATTCCGTTCGCATCCAGAATCGGCAGGCAGCGGTAGCCGGGATGCCGACGGATTCGGTCCGGGTCGCAGAGCTCGGCGGTGAGGTCGAGGATCGCTGCAGCGCGGTCGGGAAACTCGGACGCGCGCAGTCGGCGCGCCACAATGAGCGACTCCCCGATGGCATTCCAGGGAGCCTCCCGCCACAACCGGGTCTGCAGCTCCCAGACAGTCCGCGCCAGCGCCAGGTAAGGAAGCAGCAGTCCGGTGGCGATCGCAGACCGCGCCCCGTCGGAGCGCTTGCCGAACGGCCGCGAAGAAACTCTCAGATACGCGACGGCGACAATCAGAAACGAGATGCCGGGCCAGACCAGCCACCAGGTCCAGGGGGGCTCCCGGCCAACGCTGCCGAAAAACCCCAGGCCGACCAGCAGGAACGCCGAACCGAACAACCAATCGGGTTTCATCAGCCTCCCTCTGCAGAAACGGGGTTCGCCACCATTGCCAATTCCACTGGATTCCGGCCCGGTTCGGCAACGCAGAGGGGCTGACTGGAGGGTGTCACAATCTCCCGCCGATGATCCGCCAGTGTTCCTCCGTCAGCACGAACGGTTCCCGTGGCAGAAGAGCAAGGTCGAAGCCGGCAAGCAGCTCCTGCACAGTGACTGGCTCGGCCGTCGGTCGCAATCCACACGACCACGCCAGCAAACCAACCAGCCCTTCCGGTCCCTGCCCGGCCTCGCGAAGGATCGAGATCCGCGTGTCGCCGTGGCGCTTCGCCAGCCGTCGACCATCCGGTCCAACCACCAGCGGCACGTGAGCGTAGCCGGGAGCGGGCCAGCCGAAGAACTCGTAGATTGCCAACTGCCGGAACGTGCTGGGGATCAGGTCGTCGCCCCGCAGGACGTCGTTTACCTCCATAGCGCGATCGTCCAGGACCACTGCCAGTTGATACGACGGCGTCCCGTCGTGCTTGCAGACGACGAAGTCCCCCAGTTCCCGGCTAAGGTCACAGGATTGCAAGCCGGCGACGGCGTCGTGAATCGCCAGCGGGCCGCGTCCCCCCGACGTCCGCCACCGCCAGCAGTACGGAACCGTCAGGCTGGCGGCGTCCGCGGCGCTCCGTTCCGCGCAGGTTCCCGGATAGATCGGCCCTTCGTGACCGGCATGGGGGGCGCTTGCCGCGGCGGTCACATCCGACCGCGTGCAGGTGCAGGGATAGATCTGTTCGGCAGCCTTCAGTCGATCCAGAGCAACGGCGTAGCGTTCCACGCGCTGCGTCTGGACGTAAGGACCGTGCGGCCCGCCGATGTCAGGCCCCTCGTCCCAGTCGAGCCCCAGCCAGCGGAGGTCGTCGATGGCCTGGGCGGCGGCCCACGGTTTCACGCGGGGGGAATCGATATCCTCCATCCGCAGGACCATCCGACCGCCGCGGGAGCGGATCGCCAGCCAGGCCAGCAGATACGTCCGGGCATTGCCCGCATGCTGGGCGCCGGTGGGAGACGGGGCCAGTCGGCCGACGGGGAGTGGCATTGGGGGAAATTCAAAATCCGAAGCACGAAATTCGAAATGGCCCGAATCAGTCCAAACCAGTACGGGCCGCACGTCGTGAAACGGGATTCAGTCTACCCGAAACAAAAACGGCCTGCCGGCCTGGTACAAGGACCAGGCCGGCAGGCACCCCCCTATCGCTTGACTGCGGAATTGGCGTGTAACCGTTTGCAGTGAGACGACTTTGCCGTCTGGACAAGTTTTATCGGTTGGCGGTGAAGGGAACCTTCACATTCGTTTTCAAAGAGTCGAGTGTCGAGAGACGAGAGTCTAGAGCCAGACAAAATGGGCTGATCGCTTATCGCATGTCGCTGATCGCCGGAAGCGGAGAGATCTATCGCCGCCGTGAAGGGCATCCACGCCCAACCCATCTCTGAGTCGGCAGCAGCCGGCCCCGCCGGTTCATCGTTTTTTGGTGGAAGGTTGGCGAGATTTTCGGGGAGCGGGGGGAGAATCCGTCGCGTTCCGGTGGGTCAGCGGATCAGGAAATGCGGGGAGCCATGAAAGCTCAGTTTGAAGTGGAAGTGAGGGTGGCGGAGTCGCGAATGGAGCCCGTCCGGCTGCGGATGCAGTCGGACATTGATGCGGTGCCGCAGCGGGATACGGTGGTCATTCACCCGCAGACCGGGGACTACGAGATCGACGCGGTCTTTCTGTGTTTGGAACACGCCCCGCAGTACAATATCGTGCTGAAGCCGATCCAGGCCAACGACACCAGCGAGCTGCTGCGAATGCTGAAGAAGATGGCGACGAGCGGCTGGCAGACGGTGTGAGGGCGGCTCGCCCACTCCTGAGTTGTTCGGCACGAATTCGTCGAAAGACCGCCGCCGCGAAAACAACGTGATCCGACGCATAGCCGCCGCCGTTCTCTCTCCCGTCACCTCCGGAACGGGAGCCCCGGCGCCATGTCGGACGGTCTATCGGACTTCGCCGTCGGTTATTGTGAGCACGACTGCGGTCGGCCGTCGTGGGGCCGCGTGGCCTTCAAGCTGGCCCTGCTTTACGTCGCGCTCGCGTCGCTCTGCTGGATCGAATCCCGCTTCCGCCAGCACGGAATCCAGGTCCAGGGAACCGCCGAAATCGTCGGCGGCGGTCCGAAGAACACCCGGCTGGTGCGGTACCAGTTTCACGACCCGCAGACCGGAGCATTGCGCGTCAACACGGTCACGGTGCCCGAGTCTGCGGCCCCGAAGTCGGCAGCCGTCGCGATTGAGTACCTCCCCGGCGAGTATCCTCGCAGCCGACTGCGAGCGCAGGCCCGCCCCGAGGCCATCCCCATCTTCTTCTGGGTCAATATCGTCTTCGGCATCGGCGTCCTGGGACTGGTCGGCTATCTCGCCTGGGAAGCCAATCACACGCTGCCCCGCGAGAGCACACGGCAACGGGCGCGGATGCGGGCAAGGTTGAAACGGCAGTTGCGAGGATTGCACAGATGACCGCCGCTAGCAATCCAGCGTCCGCTCCACCTCCCAACCGGACACGAAACTCGCATAGTCCCGCCACTCGGCGTGCTTCAGCTTGAGATACGCCCGCGTGAACTCCGCACCCAGCCCGGCTCGGAGGACCTCGTTTCGTTCGAGCGCCCGCAAGGCGTCCAGCAGGTTGTCCGGCAGCCGGCGCAGCGATTCCGCCGCAGAACGGTCCTGATACGCATTGAACTCCAGCGGCGGCCCCGGATCCCGACGCTGCTCGATCCCGTCGAGTCCGGCCTCCAGCACCGCGGCAGCGAGCAGATACGGGTTCGCCGCTCCGTCCGACAGTCGCAGCTCGATTCGGCCGCGGTCTGGAATCCGGATCATGTGCGTCCGGTTGTTGCCGGCATAACTGATCGTATTCGGCGACCACGTTGCCCCCGACGCGGTCGTCGGCGCGTGAATCCGGCGGTACGAATTCACGGTCGGCGTCACGATAGCGCACAGCGCTTCCGCCGAATGGAGCATCCCCCCCAGAAACTGATGCCCCAGCGGGGACAGATCTTTGCCGCTCTGAGCGTCTTCGAACAGGTTTCCCCCGCGCGCCCGATCCCACAGCGAAACATGAATGTGGCAGCCGTTGCCCGTGAGCTTCGAAAACGGCTTGGGCATGAACGTCGCCCGCAGCCCCTGCTCTTCCGCCAGCGACTTCACCAGGAAGCGGAAGAATGCGTGCCGGTCGGCCGTGACCAGCGCCTCTGCGTATTTCCAGTTGATTTCATATTGGCCGTTCGCGTCTTCGTGATCGTTCTGATACGGCTCCCAGCCGAGCTGCCCGATCGCGTCGCAGATCTTCGCAATCAGGTCATACTGCCGCATCAGCGTCTGCTGGTCGTAGCACGGCTTGAGCTGGCAATCGCGACCGTCGCCGACAGATTGTCCCTCGGGGCTCAGCAGAAAGAATTCGCACTCGACGCCAGTCCGCAGCTCGTAGCCGCGGTCCGCCGCCCGGGCCAGCGACGCCTTCAGAACATTCCGCGGCGTCTGCGCCAGCGGCTGGCCGTTCATCACCAGATCCGCCGCCAACCAGCCCACCTCGGGCTTCCACGGCAGCGGAATCAGGCTCGACGGGTCGGGGACCGCAAAGATGTCCGGATCTGCGGGCGTCAAATCCAGCCATGTCGCAAAGCCGGCGAACGACGCCCCCGTCTCGCAGACGCTATCGATCGCCGCCGCGGGTATCAGCTTTGCCCGGGCCGTGCCGAACAGATCGGTGTAGGAGACCAGAAAATAGCGCAGGCCAAGCTCGGCGGCGGTCCGTTTCAATGACATCGGCGGGATCTCTCAATCAGAAAATCGGGAGGTCGGGGCCGGGGTGTCAATCACAAAGAAGTTCAGCAACGGCTTGTTTGAGAAACAACGCATCAACGGGGCTCTTCGCGGGATTCCCCGCGCGATGGCCCCAGATTGACGGAATCGGACGCAGTTCGGCATTCGGCATCAGCCGGGTCTCAATCGCGCTGTCTGCCGCCGTGAAATAGAGATCTGTGGTCGCCGGCATCACAAACGTGCGGGCGCGGATCGCCCCCAGCGCCGCGGTCAGATCGCCGCGATAGAGATCGTTGTCGCTGATATCTGAACGCTTCCACGTCTCCAGCATCGACAGCAGATTCGCCGCATCACGCCGCAGAAAACTCACTTCCCAGTCGCGAACGAGAAAATCTTCGAGCGACCCGTAGCCCAGTTCCAGGTAGACCCGCTCGCGATAGAACGCCTGCGACAGCGCCCAGCCGGCATAGACCCGGCCGAACGCCCGGAGCGCCCGCTCCGGCCGGCCGGTGAAGTGGTCACCGGCCCACGCCGGATCGGACGTCAGCGTCCCCTTGAGCCCTTCGAGAAACACAACATTGTGCGGCGAGGTCTTCGCCGAAGTACAGACCGCGGCAATCCGCGCGACGCATTCCGGAAACAGAGCCCCCCAGTGGAGCGCCTGCTGGCCCCCCATCGACCAGCCGTACGCCAGGGCCAGCCGCTCGATGCCGAACGCCTCCGCCAGCAGCCGGCGCTGAGCCATCACATTATCCACATGCGTGAATTCCGGCGTCCGGCAGCCGGTGAAGGGTTCCGGCAGATTGCTCGGCGACGACGACATGCCATTCCCGAACATGTTGGGAATCACGATGAAATACCGCGCTGAATCCAGAATCCGGTCCGGACCGATCAGCCAGTCGATGTCGCCGTGCTGAGCCCCGTACGACGTCGGATACAGGATGACATTCGATTTCGCCGCATTGAGCGTCCCGTACGTCTTGTACGCCAGCCGGGCCTCGGGCAACGTCAATCCGCACTGCAACCGGAAGTTCGGCAGCAAGAAGACGTCGTACTCAGAACCGGGAGCCATCGGCGATTCTCTCAGACAGTCACTTCGGACGGCGCAGGCTGGAATGAATGAATCACGTCCCTGTTTGCAGCCACGTAATTCGGCGCCAGGTGCGCCAGTTTCTCCTTAAGGTGCCCATGGGCCTCGGGCAGCCGGTGAAACGGGATCGAGGGATACAGGTGATGCTCCGTATGAAACGGCATGTTCCACATCAGCAGCCGGACCGGGAACTTCGTCAGCGTCGTTCGCGTATTGGTCAGCCCGTTCTCATCGTGACTGCAGCCGGTATGTTCGACGATCAGTATCGCCCGCAACAGCGGCTGAGCCAGCACAGCCGGCAGGAACCACCAGTACCAGAAGAACGAATATCCCAGAGCGATCGAGACGATACAGGCCACGTAGACCCCGAGCTGCGCCGCCGCGGAGAGCGCCACCTTCCAGCGGGCCTTCGCCGGCACATACGGCAAGTGGGTCGTCTGCCCGGTGGCCATGAGAAAAAAGTTCCACGGCCGGAGCAGCCAGAACCAGAACGCGCTGATCTCCAGGAGGTATCCCGGAATGCTGTGCGGCTTCGGATCCATCAGTTCGGGATCGCGCTCGGGATCCTGAGTGTAGCGGTGGTGCCAGGTGTGGTAGTACCGGTAGTACGTGAAGTTGTAGAAGCTCAGCAGCCCGGCAATCCAGCCGCAGATCTCGTTCCAGAGGACTGAGGCAAACGCCGTCCGGTGCACACACTCGTGCATCGGGGCGAACATGGTCACGATCGTGAAGCCGTGTAGGATCATCGCCGGTACGAGCAGGTACCAGTTCGGCAGCGCCAGCCAGACCAGCAGCCCGGTGCAGATCATCAGCCCCAGATGCGTGGCAAACCGCAGCCCGCCGCGCAGATTCGACCGCCCGCTCAGCGATCGGACCACGGCGATGTCGAGCACCGCCCGCCCGGCGAGCCCTGCCGTTCCCATGTCGCGGGTTTCAACACCCGCCGCCTCTGCCGACATTGAGGGATCCCCCCAAGGACAACGGACCTGGAAATCCAGCCCCGGCCTGCGGCCGGGACGATGTCACAGAGGTCGATCCAAGAAGTGAAATGAGACTACTGCTGATGCGGTCCGGTCGCAAGGTGAGCGTCAACGGCCGTTAAAGAAACTCCCGCAGCACCGCCCCCTGCTCCACCACATGCTGCGGCCGGCCCTGCGGGTCGACCAGCGTCGTCTGCTGCGGATCGATCCCCAGGTGGGCGTACGCCGTCGCGAAGACATCCTGATAACTCACCGGGCGCTCGTGGACGACACTCGCCGTCCGGTCGGTCGCACCGATCACCTGCCCCATCCGGAAGCAACCGCCCGCGAGGATCGCCGGGCCGACCTGCGGCCAGTGATGCCGGCCGCCGGTCTTCGGATCGATCCGAGGCGTCCGTCCGAATTCCCCCCAGACAACGACCAGCGTCTCTTCCAGCAGGCCCCGTTCTTCGAGGTCGGCCAGCAACCCCGACAGACCGACGTCGAGAATCGGCAGCAGATTCTTCAACCGCGGGAAATTGTTCGAATGCGTATCGAAGTCGCTCAGCGACAGACTCACGCAGCGGACGCCCGCTTCAATCAGCCGGCGGGCCAGCAGAAACTTCTTCGTCGCCCCGGGGGACTCGCTGGTCGTATTCCGCAGCTCGGCGGTCGTATCGGCCAGGAAATACCGTTCCAGCGTCCGGGGATCTTCCTGCGTGAAGTCGAGAGCACTGGCGAGTTCGCCCGAGGTCAGAATGCTCGCCGCCTGCTCCGTGAAGCGGTCCATCGCGGACATCATCCCGGTCGCATCCACCTCCCGGCGATAACCGTCGAGCGCCGTCAGCAGACTGCGCCGGTCGCCGAGACGGTCAACCGAGAGTTCCGGGTGCAGCGTCAGGCTCGTCCGGTGATCTCCGCCGAGCCGGGCCAGCTCCCCCTTCATCCCCGATTCGAGTTCGCGCGGGAACAGCTCAGACAGATCGGGTCGAAACGGCTGATGAGCCGGTCCCAGAAACCCCGGGCGGGCGCTGTTCCGCACGAGCGGCCGGCCCTGCATCAGATCCACGAACGGCGGCGCGCTGTCGCCCGTGCTCCCCTGCAGCTTGCTGACAACCGAGCCGAGGGCCGGCCGCCCGCCAAGCGACCGCAGATTCTTACCGTCAAAGCCCGACTGACACTGAAACGCATCGTGCGCCCCGGCGGAACCGACGAGCGATCGAATCCACGTGCAGCGGTCGGCTATCATCGCCAGCCGCGGCAGCAGCTCGCAGATCTGCAGGCCGGGGACGACGGTATCGATCGGCTGAAACTCACCCCGAATCTCGGCCGGCGCCAACGGTTTGAGATCGATCGTATCGAGCTGGGGCGGACCGCCATCCAGGTGAATCTGAATCACCGACTTGCGGGAATGCCCGTGTCCTGCAGCGGCGTCCGCTCGCAGCAGCCCCGACAACGTCAGCCCGGCGAACCCGGCCGCACCGATCAGCAGTCCACGGCGCGACAGCGCGCGGGTGGAATATCTCAGCAGGTGCGCAGCCCGACCGTCCGTCGCCATGGCGTTCCTCCCGGATCGCTTCGTCTCAACCGGAGCAACAATGAATCAATCATCGTTGATATCTTCCGCGATCAATGCCAGAGGAATTTCCCCTTCAGACAGCGATTACAGGCGTCAACTGGCCGCAGCCCGGCTCAGCCGGTCGTTCAGAGCGATCCCGAGCCCTAGCTCGGGAAATGGCGCCGCAAGAATGACGTCGAGTCCGCACGCGTCGAGCCGGTGCAGCGCTTCGAAAAACCCGGCGGCCGCTTCGACCAGATCCCCGCTCGCCGATAGCACTTCACACGCCGCAGCCCGCGGATCGGCCGTTCCGGACAGCAGCAACTGACCGACGCGCTGTCCTTCGGGCCAGGGCTCGCCGGCAGTCCACAGCCGGACCGGCGTACGAGGCGCGTAATGCTGCGGCAGCATGCCGGGAGCCGTCGGGAGCTGTTCCGCCACCGTCGTCGGGCGCTCGATCCGGACGGCGAACGGCGCCAGATCCTCGATCGGCAGTCCGCCCGGTCGCAACAGGAGGAGGCAATCTCCCTCGACGCGGACAATCGTCGATTCCACACCCACCCGGCACGGACCGCCGTCCAGGATCAGGTCGATCCGGTCGCCAAGCTGCTCGGCGACATGCTGCGCGGTCGTCGGGCTCAGCCGTCCGAACGGATTGGCACTGGGGGCGGCGATTGGACAGTCGGCCAGGCGGAGGACCTCCCGCGTCAGCGGATGATCGGGAACGCGCACGCCCACGGTATCGAGCCCCGACGTCACCAGGTCGGGAACTGCGGACGTCCGCGGCAGGACCAGCGTCAGCGGCCCCGGCCAGAATTTCTCCGCCAGCCGCAGCGCCAGCGGAGGCACGTTCTGAGCGACGCGCGGCAGCCAGAACCGATCGGCGAGGTGAACGATCAGCGGGTCAAAAAACGGCCGCTGCTTCGCCTCAAAAATCCTCGCGACGGCCCGTGGATCGATCGCATTCCCTCCCAGGCCGTAGACGGTCTCCGTCGGCAGCGCCACCAAGCCCCCTGCGACGAGGCAGGCGGCGGCAACGGCGGGATCACGGGTCAGCGGAGCGGACATGCGGCGACACGGAAAGGGTGGAAGTCGGCAATCTGGTCGGCCGCGATTCTACGACGAAGCCCGTCAGCCGTCACCGGTTCGGCGCCGAGATCATCGGCTCGATGCTCATAAAGGTCTTCCGACCGTCGGCCCGGTGCCCGGCCGGCTGCACTCCCACGGGGGCTGGCGAAGACCAGGCGTTGTCCAGGGCGCCACCGGCCGGCTGCACCGTCGGGCGTCCGCGACCGGCAACGTTCTGCCCCGGTTTCACGCCGCGCAGATCCTGCACAACGGCCAGCATCTTCTGAGCCTGCGTCAGTTCGGGATCGAGATCGACCGCCAGGGCGAATTGCTCTTCCGCTTCCGCCAGCTGCTTCTGCTCTTTCAGAATGAAACCCGCATTATAGTGCGCCTCGGCCAGCGTTCCGCAGCGTTCGAGTTCTTTCAGGCCGCCGGCGATATCCCCCGACTTCACCAGAACTGAACCCAGTTGATAGTCGTAGACCTTGTCGCCCGGCGCCATCTCGCGGGCCCGACGGAGATGTTCGACCGCCCGGCCCCAGTCTTTCTGATTGGCGTAGTACAGGCCATAGCCGGCAGCCACCAGCGGGTTATCCGGGTGAAGCTTCTGAGCCCGTGCGAGCAGCTTCTCAGCCTCGTCCTGGCGACCATTGAGCTGCTCGATCCGCGAAAGCCCAAGCAGTGCTTCGACGGACTTCGGATTCTTGTCGAGGACGCGTTGATAAGAAGCTCGTGCGTCCGACGGATTCCGCTCTTCCATCCATTGAGCATAGACCAGATGCGTCGACGCGGGATCCTTCAGCTTGCGGACCGAGGCGAATTCGCCAGACCCGGGCGTCGTCGTCGACGTGGAGGAACCGCCGCCGCCGGCGAACATTCCCCCGCCCGACTTGCAGCCAGTGACAGCGGCGAGGCAAAGCACCCCACACACCCAGAACGCACTCAGGCGTGATGGACGCACAACAACTCCTCCAGAATCGCGACTCCAGAATCCGTCGGCCGAAGCGGATTCAGGGCTGTCGCGATCTTCTCACCGGCGGTCAAAGTTCCGCGAAGAACCGACGAGCCGTTTCCGTCAGCAGATCATCCGTGAGCTGACACGGCTGTTGTCTGAATCGGCAGAGAGACTGGGCAAGCTCTAACAAATCTCGGGGATCGCTCGATCGCGGTGACCTTGCGGGCCCGAAGTGAGTGTGGAACAGCCGTTTCACGAAGTCCGGGGGAAATGCGAGCCGCCGCTCCTCGCACGCCTGCCGGAAGATCTCCAGAAACTCCCCCTCGTCCGGGGCATCGATCCGGATCCGGTTGCGGATGCGTCGCAGAAACGCGTCGTCCACCAGTTCGCGCGGATTCAGGTTCGTCGAAAAAATGATGAGTTGCTCGAACGGAACCGCCAGCTTCCGCCCGGTCGCCAGCGTCAGAAAATCGATCCGTTCCTCCAGCGGCACGATCCAGCGATTCAACAGCTCGCGGGGACTGACGAGCTGTCGGCCGAAGTCGTCGATCAGGAACACGCCCCCGTTTGCCTTGAGGTGCAGCGGTGCGGCGTAAAAATTCCCCGTCCGGTTGTACTGCAGTTCCAGCATGTCGAGCGTCAGCTCGCCGCCGGTGATCACGACCGGCCGCTGAATCCGCCGCCAGCGCAGATCGATGGTCCCTTCGCCAACCGGCGGCGTCGCCGGACTCAGCGGATGCGACGGCAGCAGCCCCCGTCGAGCGAGTTCGGCATCGTCGCAGGTCTGGTGCAGAACGGGATCGAAGACCGTGATGATGCTGTTGTCGACCTGAATCGCGTACGGCACATAGATCTCGCCACCGTAGGTGTTCAAATACCGGCCGAGACGTTTCGCGACCAGCGTCTTCCCGTTGCCGGGCGGACCGTAGACGAAGATCGAACAGCCGCTGCACAGGGCCGTCCCCAGCTCTTCCAGTAGTTCGTCTCCAATCACAACGCCGCGAAACGCGTTACGCAACGAAGCTGCGGAACATGAGGTTCCGTGGACCGTCTGCAGCCGGCACTGCGCGATATACTGATCCAGCGAGACCGGCGCCGGACCGACATAACGACAGGCGTCGAACACCTCACGGGCCCGCAAGCGCCCCAGTTCGGTCAGCGAGAACCGGTGCGAAGCTCGGCCAACAGAGCCGCCCGCCGCCACTTCGATGCACCGCTGCTCCTTCAGCGTCCGCAGTCCCTCGTCGATGATCGAAAACGGCAGTCGCGTCGCACGGGCAAAATCCGCCCCCTGCAGGCCGTTTTCCAGATACAACTGCTTGAGAATCAGCTCGCCAATCTGCCCCAGAGTCAGCCCGCTGGCCTCCAGGGACTGCGGCGATTCCGGCGGAGGAACGACGCGCGGACGACGGGCAGCCGACTCTGCAACCGTCGAGGTGGCCGATCCGACAATCGGCGTCGTAACGGCTCCGGGCGCAGCAAAGACATCGTCAAACAGACTGCCGCACGAGGTGTCAGGAATGCGCGTTCCCGATCGCGCAGCGTCGCTCCCGCCGGGACGCTGCGGTGCGTCAGCCGCAGTGTTCACATCGTCCAGATTCACGTTGCTGCCACTCCCGTCGTTCGCCGATAGACGGCCCTCAAAGCGAACGTCGGGGCGTTCCCGGTCTCAACAGGGAACGACCCGACGGTGATTCGCAACGGCCGACTTGCCCACCCGACCAGATCCAGAGTTTCTAGCACCGGCGCGTCGAACAACCTGGTTTCGCAGGGCAAGCCGCACCAACGGAACGGCCCCGGCTCTAGTTCGCCATGGAAGACCCAGTCGAACCGGAACTGCTGCCGGTGCCCGCCGTGTCGGGGCTGATCGTAAAGATCCGCTGCGCCGGCCACGACTGCAGTTCCAGCCGTCGGATCGTATCCGCCTCGTCGGCCGGACGGCCGGACGGGAACGAGTGTCGCATCACGACCGGCGGAACCTGCTCGCCGAACTCCCGCGCCGACCGGTCCACGGTCGCCACGCGAACTTCGTCGACCTGAGGCGACAATCCGTGCGCCACGAACACCGTCCGAAACTGCGCGGGCACGCTGGTCATGATCCAGTACAGGTGCGAGCGTCCCGCCGAATTCAATTCGTTGGTCTCGGCGTTGAAGTGGTAGTCGTGCAGCGTGGTCGCCAGCACCCAGCCCCCAGCCGTCTGCTGGGCCAGCGTGTCCCGGACGATCTGCCGGTCCGTGTCGTTGTACGGGTACGGCCAGTAATGCGCGTGGTGAAACTTGTGTTTCCAGCTCTGCTCGCGCCCGGTCGGACGCGGCTGAGGGGGCCACAGCTTGCCGTACTTATAGACCTGTCGGGTGCCAGGAGGATCGGTCGCGCGATCCGCCCATTTTTCTTCCTTGGTCATCCCGCCGGCCAGGACCAGCGCCGACTGAGACACCACTCCCAGAGCAATCAGCCCTGCACCGAGCAAGAGATTCCGCCAGTTTCCGGTCCGCATTCCGCCACCCCTCCTTGAGCAACCATCGCGACGCCGGATGGGACCAATGGCCAGCCATCCGTTCTCCATGTTTCCTACGGCGTCATGCCGGGCCCGTATTTCTCTCGTCTTTATCGGCCGCCCTGCTGGGAGACCATGACGGGAAAACCGGATGTGAGGACTGTGCCTCTGGCGCCGGGCGAACCTCGCCGCCACTCGCGTGCCAATTCTCGCAAAACGTATCAGTCACTCCCCGACACAGAGAAACTTACAAAACTCGGCTTGTCGAATTCCGGGCGGTCTCCTAAATTCCGCCTCCCGCTCGTCCGCCGTCGGCAGTTTCTGCCACACCGGATGGTCGGAAACAGCCCCGGCGGCCAGGCGGCAACAGACATGGAGGTCTGAGCGGGCCATCGGGGAGCAAGACTGCCAACACGGAGGTTCGGCAGCCCATGCGTTCAGGTCTCACGACGCTGCTCCTGCTGATTCCCATTCTCGCCGTCCCGATGCTCGCCATCTTCGGGATCCCCAACTTCGCCCCGGCAGTCGCCTCGCCCCTCGGCGACGAAGCCTGGCGCGAAGCCCCCGCCGACCGAGGCGGAGCGGCCCCCACCTTCGGCGATGCCGCCGGCGCTCAGGAGCTCGTCGCCCAGAACGGCCTCGATTTCTCCAACAACCCGCGCCAGTCCAATCTCGAACGTAACATCCCATGGCCCGGACGCACCCGCTCGGAAGCCGCCGAAAGAACCCACCCGAATCCCGAAGTCAGCGCCGGCAACCTTGATGGATTTGACCGCACGGCCGCAGTCATCCCTCCCTCGGCTCCGCCCCGCCGGCTCCCGCTCGGCCAGGAACCCGGACAGCCCCCCGCCTGGCCCGCCGCCACCCAGGACGGAGCCGTGCAGCAGATCGGCTACTCCGTCCCGGGAGATTTCGCCGGCCCCCCCAAGTACGAACGCCCCGCTCAAACGGATGTCGAACAAGTTGGCTTCGAATCGAGCGGCCGACGTGGCCCCCGTCCGCCGCGCGTCCTTCCGAACGCAACCCCCTCGCTGACCTGGCAGGACGCCGTGAAGCGGCTCGACGAACTCGAAATCGACAACTTCCGGCTGGAGCGGGGTACCGACCAGAACCAGTTCTTCTTCATGTGCTCCTATACTCCCCCCGAGAATCCACAGGTCTCCTACCGCTTCGAAGCGGAAGCGTCCGAACCCTTAAAAGCCGTCGAAAAAGTCCTCGCCCAGGTCGAATCCCGCCGCCTTCGCCCGACTGAAACGCCATCTCCATAAATTGATCCACAGCTGTGCAACTGGCGGCTCGCCCGCCAGTGCTTCCGTTCTCTCCGATCCACGGGACAACATCGTCGTCAGCCGGATATTGAGCAAACGTGTGCCACGGCCGTGGCACACGAATTCAGCACTTCAATGGACTGCTAAGGCTCCGCCGCCATGTTCGCTCCGCATCGGCTGGCACGAAACAACTCACAACTCCGACCGACGAGCGATAATCCCGACGGCCGGAACTGGCTGTTTCGGCTCCGCCGCGAAGAACGCCCGGTCGCCTTCACGCTGGGCGGCGCCCACCCAGACTGCATCCGCGCCCCGCGCATGGCCCGCGTCGAAGCGATCCTGTTCGTCTCGCAGTCCGCCCTTTCTCTCCGCCGGATTATGCAGCTCGCCACGCTGGCCGATCCGCAGGAGGCCCGGCAGATCCTCGATCAGCTCAACCGCGCCTACGACCGCGTCGGCAGCGCCTTCCGGATCGAAAGCGTCGCCGCCGGCTACCAACTCCTGACCCGTCCCCAGTACGCCTTCTGGCTGGGAAAGCTCCACCAGCGCCAGGCCGAACTCAAGCTGACCCCTCCCGCTCTCGAAACCCTGGCCATCATCGCCTACCGCCAGCCCCTCACGCGGGCCGAGATCGAAGGCATTCGCGGCGTGCAGTGCGTCGACATGATCAAGCAACTCATGGACCGCGGCATGGTCCGCATTGGCGGCGAAGACAACTCCCTCGGCCGCCCCTTCCTCTACGAAACCACCCGCCAGTTCCTCGAACTCTTCGGCCTCCGCAGCCTCGACGCCCTCCCCATGGCCGAGTCTCTCCGCAAACCCCGCCCGAGCGCGGAACCGGCGAGCGAGGATGCCGACGGGACGACCGACGCCGCCGCGGCGTAGCAACCTGCTGAAGCAATCGATTCAACGATCGCAACTTCATCGATGCGAATCTGTTCCCTCTCGGAATCACAGACGCGACTTATCACACGAAGGACGGCGGGAATGTACCAGGTATCGAGAGTCTTTCAGCTTTGTGTATACGCGACGCTCGGCTTTTCAGGCTTCATGCACCCGTCCATTGCTGGCGATGGAGACCGCGTCAAAGACATCATTCGCCGATGGGAAATGGCATCCACCGCGATCAAAACGGCAAAGGTGAAATGCTTCCACGCCAATCTGAGCGCCCATTTCCCGGACGACGACGAGATCTCGACGGAGAAAGCAGTCGAGACGTCATTGACGAGCGAGCAATTCCGAGTCTTGTTTCAGGACAAGCTCGTTCCGCTCGTGGGCTCGCCCGATGTCTATCCGGCGATGAAGCGGGAGGTGAGCGAGTTTGTAAAGAAGACTGGAAAGGCTGACATCGTTTGGAGCGAACTGAGAATCGTTCAGGACGGTCCGGCAGCCAGGAACGACGAACGGTATGCTGTCAATCGTTTTCTGCGACTGTCGACTCCCAAGCGGTGTTACTCGTACGACGCCGGTTCGAGCACGGCATTCATCAGCGACAACGGAAGAAACGATGGGATCTCATTAGAATCCGCCCACACGGCGCGCGAACTTCGATTCACGCCAGTGATCCAAACCTCGGTGGCTGAGCAGATGAAGGTTGAGATTTTGACGCCGGGCCACCAGGCAAGGCTTGTAGGTGAAGGCGGCGAGATATTCTTTGAAACTCAATCCGGATTCGTAACCCACGCCGTACTGCGAAACGGTCCGAACGGAACAATTCAACGCGAATTCTGGCAAGCGCTTCCCAGAAAATACCGAGGCGATGTCGAGATGCCCTCGATCTCCGCCACAATCACGTATCAGAACACCGCCAAGGGTGAACCTCGACTGGACGACGCGGACATCTTTGTCATCGAAGCAGCCGAATTCAATCAGGAGATTCCTCCCGCCGACCTGACTCTTCCCGTGCCGAAAGGAACGTCCATCGAAGACTGGACCGGATCGACGGGACCACTGACGACCGATGAAGACATCGCAAATCTCGCCTCGTTCGTGTTTCCCGCTGTTCGGCGCGCCTCGCGAAGCCAACTGCCCAAGTCGAACTTCGATCTGCAGCGGCCGTAATTGGTTCCAGATCGCCAAGGTGCCGGCAACTTCCACGGACTGCATTGATGCGGTTTTTCTTGCGATTCAATCAGGGCGACTGCACCACCCCAGAAACTCCCCCCGCACCGGCGGACTGCTCATCCACGACGTGTCCGGCAGCGGCAGCTTGAGAGCATCCTCAACAGAAAGCCAGCCCCGCTTCAGCGGCACCGTGCTCACCGTCCCCTTCCGCGTCGTCCACGCGAACGCCTTCCGGCGTTCCGCTTCCAAGGCCACCGCCAGAGTCGTCCGCACATCCTGCGCCACGTACTCGATCACCTTGTCGTGCTGCCCCTGCGCCCACAGCACCGGGGCATCGACACCAGCCACGCCGGCCAGCTTCCCCGGCACCCCCAGTCCCGACGCCGCACTCTGCAGCGACACCGGAAAACCCTTCTCGCACACGACCTGAAACATCATGTCGACATGACCGAGCGCCAGCTTCCGGCAACTCTCTAGCCGCTGCGATTCCTCGGCCAGAATATCAAAGTCGAACGCCAGCCCGTTCCAGGATAGGGGCGCAGCCCCCTGCCCCGCCGCATCCACCAGAAAGTCGACGAACGCCGCGACATCCGCCGCCGACATCTGCCCCGCCGGTTTCCCGTCCGCATCCCGCGTCAGCCAGATCCGCGGCTCCGCCTCGTCGTCCGAGAGCGAAGCAATGCACGCAATCCCCAGCGGACGATGCGGCTGCCAGTTGAAGTCATCTCCCGGAACGATCTTCGCCGTCTCAATGTCGAACGCCACAAACTTGCCGGCCATCGAACCCTCCTACCAGCATCCGACGAAGCTTACTTCGCCGGGCTGCCGTCAGCCTTCAGCAGCACCTTGCCATCCACGTTCGGCAGATCAACGCCCAGCAGCTTCGCCACCGTCGGAGCCACATCGATGTTCTCGATCAACGGCAGCTTCGTCCCCGGCTTCACACCCGCCCCGGCGGCAATAAACACCGCATTCATCTTCGGATTCGTCGACAGAAAACCGTGCGTCCCCAGCGTCGCTTCACTCTTCACGACGAAGTCCTCCCCCGTCGCCCCTCCGCCGACTCCGTACCCTTCCTTCGCCACCAGAATCAGATCCGCCATCTGCTCGTACTGATCGGGCTGCGGCAATCCATACTTGCCGAAGTCGGCAGGCGTCAGAATCTGCTCAATCCCCTCCTTGCCGCGGAACAGCTCCAGCACCTTTTCGCGATCCGCCCCCTTGTCCGGCGAGGTCAGGTAGAGCATCCCGATTCCCCCCTCCGGAAAGACATGCGCCCGCGCGGTGACGACCAGGTTCCCCTCGACCGCCAGCAGCCCCGCCTGCCGCAGCAGTACGTTCGGCTGCACCGTCTGCGGGATCGCCTGAAAACCGTGATCGGCCACGATCATCACCGTCGTCTTCTCGCGAATCCCCGCGAGGTCAATTGCGTCCAGAATCTCACCGACGCAGGCATCCGCAAACGCAACTGCCGAATACCCGGCCCAGCTCAGCGGACCGTGTTTGTGGTGAATCGCGTCGACGTTGAGCAGATGCACGAGAGTCAGATTCGGCTTCTGTTCCCGGATCAGATGACAGGCCGCCCGCGTCCAGAGCAGATCCCGCGCCGACGGGCTCAGCTTGCCGAACTCCTTGATCGAAGCGTCCGACACAATCCCCGCCCGCTTCAGGCTCTCGATAAACGCCGGCGTCGTATGCTCGAACGTCTCGGGAACATCCGGAAAACTGGCGACAAGATTCTTCGAGCCGCGCGTGCAGGGCCAGTTGATCTCCCCCGTCGTCAGCCCTCGCTCCGCCAGCACATCGTAAAGCGTGGAAACGTGGACCAGATCGGCCTTGTCCTTCCGCGGATTCACCTTGATCGGCAGCCCCGGCCCCCCCTTCTCCAGCACGCCATTAAACAGCACGCCATGTTTCTCGGGCCGCACGCCCGTCACCAGCGACGTGTGATTCGGCCAGGTGACCGACGGGTTTGAAACCGTCATCCCCTCCGCGGCGACCCCCTGCTCTGCCATCCGCCGAATGTTCGGCAGCGGCGCACTCGGGTCATCCAGCAGATACGCCGGCAGTCCGTCGACGCTGATCACCACGACATGCCGGTCGCGAACATCAGCAGCCAGGATATCTGCAGGCAGAAGCAAAGCGGCCAGCACCAGACCGCCAAGAGTTTTCAACACGAACGAGCGCAGCATGGGAACCCCTCAATGAGTGAAGTCCCCCAAGTCTACCGGACGATTTTCCCAAGTCCCAGCGACCAGCCGCACGCAAAGAGGGCTGATCGCGAATCGCCAGAACCACTGGCGACATTCTCATGTCCGGCTCTGGACTTCCTCCATTCGAGATTTCTTCTCCGCGTCTTTGCGTGAAATCTTCTCTTCTCTCTGCAGCCTCTGCCTTCTTCCTCTGCGTCTCTGCGAGAAATCTTCTACAAAGACCAGCTCACCACCCGCCCGTGATGCGCCGTAGACACCCGGTCCCCGGCCTCGTTCAGCGCCACCGCGTGGATGTGCTGATGCGCCTTGTCCTGATGCAGGATCTTCCCCTCCTGCGTGCTGTAGAACGTCAGGAAGCCCGCGTTGTCGCCTCCCGCGGTGAGGAACCACGCATCGTCTGGCGAGAACACGATCTGCTCGACCAGCCCCTTGTGCTTGCTGTCGGCCAGTTCGTGACGCCGCTCGCCGGTGGCCCACTCGAAGACCTCGACCCGGGCCGCCCCATCGAGATGATCGATGTTTCCGATGTGGCCGACTCCGCCCACCGCCAGCAACTGGCCCGACGTGGAAAACGCCAGACTGCGAATCCCGCCGATCGAGTGCCGCCGCTGCTTCGGGTCCCACGTATACATGCCGGGACACTCGAGCGTAGTCAGCTTCTGACCGTCCGGCAGACTCCAGACCGCCACATGCCCCACTTTGTCCCCCGTCGCCAGACTCGTCCCGTCCGGCGAAAACGCCACCGCATACAACATCGACGGATAATGGTTCGGCGTCTCTTTCGCATGGTCGCTGACCGTCAGCAGCAGTTCCCCGGTCGACGCGTCCCACAGCTTGCACTGCATATCGTCGGCGACGCTCGCGATCCACCGGCCGTCCGGGCTCGCGATCACCTTGCGAATCCACTTCTCGTGCGCCGGCACGCTCCGGATCGCCTTCCGCTCGGCCCGGTCCCACCAGACCAGCTTCCCGTCATAGGCGCCAGAAACCACGACCGGCCCGGCCACCGCCATGCCGGTCACATAGCTCTCGTGGCTCCCGTCCGGATACGCCACCGGCTCCGGTTTCTCCGCCGCCAGATCGTACTCGTAGACCAGCGCATCGGAGCAGCCGACAATCACCGTCTCCGTCTGCGGCACCCGAGCCAGCGACAGAAAAATTCCCTTCGCGCTCAAATCCCGAACAGACTTCAGCTTCGCAGGCTCACCAACCATCACCAGCCTCCCCCGAGCAATTGTCATGATCAAGTGAAGAAGAAGATTCACCGCGGAGGCACGGAGGACGCGGAGAAAACCACAGAGAAGATCGAAGGAGATTGAATCAGAGCCGTACCAATCGAAGTGCTCATGAGTATTCGCACTCTTTCCACTCGGGATTTCTGTCGACTCAATCCTGGGTTTTCATTTTCATGATCTCTCGAATCTCACATCTGTCCCCGCCTGATTTTCTGCCAGAAATCTTCTCTGCCTTGATCTTCTCCGCGTCCTCCGCGTCTCCGCGGTAAAACGTCTTCTGCCTTCTCTTATGCCAGAACTTCCCGGATCGGCTTCGCCCCGAAATCCACAATCGGCACCGGCCGGGCGCCGATCTGGTATTCCTTCTTCGAATCAATCCCCACGGCCTCAAAGATCGTCGCAAACAGTTCGCCCGCCTTGATCTCACCGTCAACCACCGTTTGTCCGTCGGCGTCGGTCTTTCCATAGACCGCGCCCCCCTTCACGCCGCAACCGGTCAGCGAACTGCTCCACGCACTGGCGAAGTGGTCCCGGCCGAGACTCGAATTGATCCCCGGCGTCCGGCCGAATTCTCCAAGCGTGATGATCAGCGTATGTTCCAGCAGACCGCGGTCCCGCAAGTCGTCGATCAGCGTCGACATCACATGATCCAGCTCGGTCACCAGCTCCAGATGCGTCTCGAAGTTCTGGCCGTGACTGTCCCACCACGCGCGGGCCACCTTGACGAACGGCACCCCCGCTTCAACCAGTCTCCGCGCGATCAGACACTGCTCGCCGAACTGCGTCGGGCCGTACTTGGCCCGCATCTCCAGCGATTCCTGCTCGATATCGAACAGCTTCTCGCTGGCCATGATCCCGCGGACCCGCTGATACGCCTGGTTATGGCTGCTGACCGACGAACTGTTCCGTCCCTCGACGAACCGGTTCGCCAGAAACGCCCGCAGATCCGACCGCTGGACGTGATCCAGTTCGCTGAGCTGCTCCAGCTTGCGGATGTTCTCCGGCACCATCTGCTCGGTCAGAAACATCGGAGCGTAGCGCGAGCCCAGGAAGCCGGACGTCCCCTTCCGCCGGCCTTCGGTCGACGTATACATCGACACGTAGTCCGGCACCTGACTGTCCGCCCGCCCCAGTTCGTTGGCGATCATCGCCCCCAGGTCCGGATAGGGCAGCCCCTGTTCGACGGCCCGACCGGTCTCCATCATCGCCGCCCCCCCGCCGTGATCGGCGTTCCGGGTATTGAGCGAACGAATCACCGCCGTATGCTGCATCCGCTGAGCCAGCTTCGGCATCAGCTCGGAAATGTGCACACCCGGTACATTGGTCGGAATCGCTCGAAACGGTCCTCCCGTCGGCCGGCCCGGCTTCGGATCCCACGTTTCCAGCTGGCTCGGTCCACCAGCCAGCCAGAGCAGAATCACGTGCTTCTGCTGCTGCTTCACCTCCGCCGCGAGGACGGGCGACTGCAGCAGATCGAGCGTTGTCATGTCCGACGCACCGAGGGCCGACGCCACAGCCGCAGTTCCCAGAAACCCTCGACGACTGACGCGGTGATCGTTCGAACCGCAAAACCAGTTTCGTGCCATGCCAGACCTCGTGCCTGCGTGGAAACAGGAATCAGTGATTAAAGCGGAACTCGGGACTCGTCAGCAGCGCCCAGACCAGTTGCTGCGTCGCCGGGACCGGTCGGTCCGCACGATCCTGCAGATACTGCGTAAAGGTCGCCTGCTCGGCCGCATCGGGCTGGCGAGCCAGCACGACGCGAAACGCCAGCGAAACGGACTCGCCCGGCGGCAGCCCCTTCAGTTGCGAAACCAGCCGGTCGCCGCTGTCCCGCAGGTACTCGTTCTGAATCCGCTCACTGTTCGTAAACAGCAGCGCCTCGGAGACCCCCACCTGGAAATTCTCCCCCGGCAGCTCCAGTTCCCGGGCCAGGCCGAACGACTGGTTTTCAAGCTGCTGCCGACGCGGGCCCCAGGCCGGGTCGGCAGCAGCTCCCGCGACGTCACGCGGATTCATCGCGGCAATCTGCAGCGACAGCGACAACTGCCGCGGAGTCAGCGGACGGGTCGCGGCGACCGCGTACCACTCCGGCCCGGGGGCCTCTCCCTCGCCCTGCCAGACGCTCGCACGGGCAAAAGCCTCGCTGAGGACAATCCCGCGAATTAGCCGGCGGAGGTCATACCCATGCGTCACCAGATCCCGTTCGAGCCAGTCCAGCAGCTCGGGATGCGATGCCGGGTTCTCGGAGTGCATCTGGTCGACGGGATGGACCAGCCCCCGCCCCATCAGGCGATCCCACATCCGATTCACGATCGACCGTGCAAAGAAGCGCTGATTCTCATCGCGGAGAGCCACCTCCACCAGTTGCCGAAGCCGACTGAACTCCGGCTCCGGCGGCAGCCCCTGGCCATCTTTCTGCTGCAGATTGCGGACGAGCTCGTCCTCCGCCTTGTTCTGCTCGGCAGTCCGGTCGAGCGCCGGCTCATCGACGACCGTCCCTGTCAGGAACATCACTTTGGCCGGCTTCTCCAGCCCGGCGGTCGTCTTGAACTTCACGTCGCCGCTCGCCCGTTCGCCCACATGCTTCGAACGCGTCACGTACAACCGGTTGAAGAACGACGCCAGGCCGAAGTAATGGTCCTGCTTCCAGTCATCCACGAGCGGATGGTCGTGGCACTTCGCGCAACTGATCGCCACGCCGAAAAACAGCCGGCTGGTTTCGTTGGTGACGTCATCCAGTTCCATCGCCCGCGACCGCAGGTACTGCGTCGCTCCGCGAACGGCCGGGTCGTCCTCCTTGCCGATGAGCATTTCGGAAAACATCCGGTCCCACGGCCGGTTCTCCTGACACGCCCGCAACAGATACTGCCGCCATTCGTCCGAACTCTTCCCATCCGGCAGCAGCAGCACATCCAGTTCGTTCCGAAGCTGGTACGCCGCGTCGGGACTCGCCATCAGCCGGTCGACTGTGGCGACCGGTCGTTCTGAGGGTGACAGAGCCTGAAATGCGTCGGACTCAGCCAGCGTCGGCACGCGCCCCGCCAGGTCGAGCGACCAGCGGCGCAGCAATGTCTGATCATCGGCCCGCGGAGCCGCGGCAAGTTGCCGCTCCACCAGCGTCGCCCGGATGTAATGGTCAATCGCTCCCTCGACGGTTGAATCGGCCGGCAGGAGATCGCCGGCAGCCGCATTCCACGGAGAGGCCAGACTGGCGACAACGATCAGGATCGGCAGGCAACGCATGGAGATCCGGATCTCCTCTCGGGCAGGAATCTGGCGGGAAACGAGGGCTCAAGGCAGGCTCGCACGATACCAGATCGACCGGGATCACTCAAACATTTGTTGATCCGTTGAGAAATCGGATCAGGACCGTGGCGGACCGGGAGCCGGTCCGCCGCAAGATTTGCAGAATCTGTACAGACGGGGCAATGCCAGGATTCCTCCCAGATCCGCTGATTTGCGCACACCGATTTCCGGATCAGCCCCGACAGCCGTCGACCACCAAAAAAGCCTCCCGAAGGGGGGAATTTTCTTGAGAATCCATTCTCCGTGGGTAGGATGACGGTCAGAGCGGGTCGGAATACCCGGTCTGGCTCTTTGTCAATTCGATGCCCGTTGCGGTGGAGGAGAGATCGTGAACGCCATGATGCTGGAGCAGCCATACTCTCAAGCCGTGGACCCCGTCGAGGAGATGCGCCTCCGGACTTGGGCTCGGCAGCACTACCTGCCAGCCGAACAACGCAACGACGGCCTCCACCCCATTGTGCTCGACGAGATGACCCGCAGAGATCGGGAAGTCGAACGAAAGCCACGATAACCAGTCACCCAACGTGTTTCTCATCAAGCGCAAAAGGCCAGGGAGAACGTGTCTCCGCGGCCTTTGTTTTTGCCTCAGCACCGAGTCCTGACCGGGATCAGCGACGCGAAGCGCCGTTCTGCAGCTTGTCGTCACTGACGGCCTGCCGGGGAGCGGCCCCCGACTGCGGGGAACTGCCCCGCACCGGAGCGCCGGCAGTCGTCGCCGCAGGCGCGGGATCCGTGCTCGGAGCATTCCAGTTGGCCACCGACCAGTGCGGATAGGTCAGCACGACGCTCCCCCCCAGATCATCGAGCGCCTCGCGCATCGTTTTGGCCGAGAGTCCTTCGTTCAGGATGACCCGCTGCAGCACGAACCGGCGATTGGCCGGAATCCAGGCGAAGAACTTCCCTTTGCCCAGCTTATCGTTGTCCGACAGAATCCGCAGCAACGCCGTCCGCGGCACGTCGGCCGCCGACTTGGGCAGCTCATCCAGCCAGGCCATAATCCAGACCGATGTTCCGTCCGCGCTCAGCACGGCGGACATCGACAGGTTCCACTCGTCGTTCTCGACGGTGGACTTGAAGACGAAGTCGTAACGCTTCTCGTTCAGCTTGGCGTCGATCCCCATCGACTTGAGCAGCGTCCCCAGCGATTCGTCGCTGAGCTGCCCCTTCTTGTCCTGAGCCTGGGCGACGCCCAGCACGGCCGGGGCGCTCACTGCCGCCAGCGCTGCACCCATGACCGCCCGCCGACTCACTTGATTCGCCATCGCTCGACACTCCTTTGTCGGACCCAGCCGGAGCCGAAATTCCGCGGAACCGAATTCTGACAACCGGGTCGGACCGCGGCGTCC
The DNA here is from genome assembly GCA_942493135.1 of uncultured Planctomycetaceae bacterium. Lineage (GTDB taxonomy): Bacteria > Planctomycetota > Planctomycetia > Planctomycetales > Planctomycetaceae > Planctellipticum. The sequence continues at coordinate 722,782 of OW818684.1, forward strand.
ACGTTTCGAACGCGACGCGAATCACTTCCCCGCACGCTGTCGCCGCGACATCCTTGCGACGACAGCCCTTGTCCCCACTACTTCTTCCCGCCGAACAAGTGCTGCAGACAGATCTGCGACCAAGTTTCGAACTGGTCCAGTTCGGCCAGCAACTTTTCCGGCGGGGCAAACTCTGTCTCTAGAATCGACTCTTCCCGCGGGCGAACTTTGGCCGACTCCAGATCAAAAATGTGAACAATCCCCAGATGGACGCGTCCGACCGGCGACTCATCGTCGTTGATCAGGCCCACGCACTCGTCGTGAAACGCCGACTCCAGGAAGATCTCCTCGTCGATCTCTCGATGCATCGCCTCCAGATACCGCCGGTCTCCGGTCAGCCGGTCGGTCGACGAAATATGACCGCCGATTCCCACCGACCGCTTGCTGTGCAGCCGCCCTTCCCCGCCCGCCTTGCCCCGGCGATAGCTCAGAAGCTCCCCGTTGCAGCGAAACAGGCAGTACGGAATGAGCTGCTTGTGCGTCGGATCGTCTTCCGCCGACGAACGCGGCAGAAACAGCGTATGAGCCGGATCGAGCAGCACCTTCAGATACCGGTCCACATCCGGCGTGAAACCCTGAAAGTGCCCGATACCGTGAAACAGAGGCGTCGGCACGCACAACACATGCTCGACAGGCGGAGGAGTCGTCATGAACCAGTTTCCCTCAGGCAATCGGCAGCCCGACGCCCGTTTTTTTTTTTTCGCTTTGGATTTGTTTCGGATTTCGGATTTCGAATTTCGTGCTTCTCAACCGGATCTTGTGCTTAACCAATGAGCTCCCGGACCGCCGCCCCGATATCCGCCGACCGCATCAGCGTTTCACCCACCAGGATCGCCCCGACGCCATGCGACCGCAGTCGCTCGACATCGGCTCGGGTCTTGATGCCGCTCTCGCTGACCAGCAGCGTTCCAGCCGGCACGCGAGGCTGAATCCGCAGTGTCTGATCCAGATCGGTCACGAACGACCGGAGATCCCGGTTGTTGACTCCCACCAGCGGCGGATTGAGCGGGAGAATCCGGTCAAGATTGGCAGGATCGTAAATCTCAATCAGGGCCGTCATCCCCAGAGCGGTTGTCGCCTCATACAGCTCTCGCAACTGCCGGTTGTCGAGGCACTCCGCGATCAGCAGCACTGCATCGGCACCTGCCGCCCGAGCCTCCAGCACCTGGTACGGATCGATTAGAAAATCCTTCCGCAGCACCGGAATCCCCACCGCCTGGCGGACGGCCCGCAGAAAGTCGAGATGCCCCTGAAAGAATTTCTCGTCGGTCAGTACGCTCAGACAAGAGGCTCCAGCCGCCTCGTAGATCCGCGCGATCGCAACCGGATCAAAATCCTCGCGGATGATCCCCGCCGAGGGAGACGCCTTTTTGACTTCCGCAATCAGCCCGATCGTCGGCGCCGCCCGCAGCGCGGCGACAAAGTCCCGCACGCGGGGCGCAGCAACAATCTGCCGCTTCAGTTCATCAGCCGGCCGGGCCGACTTCGCAGCCGCGACTTCGGTCAGTTTCTGAGCCACGATCCGGGCAAGGACGTTATCAGCGGCAACGGTCATCGGCTCTTCTGTCCGGCAATAAGCGATCAACGACAAGCGATAAGCCATAACACCGCTCGGGCCACTCTGGCTTTCCGCTCCGAGCTTCCCGGCTTTCCGCTGTCGAGCATCTTAACCTCCCGGCGGCGCAGCCGGAATGACGCCGGGCCGGATAGAATCGAGCTCGCCCTCCGGAAGGAACTTGCGTGCCCGTTTTACTCGCCGACGCGTCGTCAATGATTCCCGCTGTTTTGCTCGTGACCAGCCTGCTGGGAGCGAGCGTGATGGCCTGGAGCTGGCTGATTGCCGGCGGCATGCCGAGTGAGTCCGCGGACAATGCGCCTTCCGAACCACCCCCGGTCTGGTCCCCCTGGCCGCTGGCGATCACGGTCGCCTGGCTGGCGATAACCACGACGGGCGCCATTCTCGCAAATTCTCAACCCGATCGTCCTCGGGCCACCGCGGCCGACGTGGCTGCGAACGCCGCCATCGGCGCGGGACTGATCGCATTTCTGCTGATCTCGCTCCATGCTACCGAGGCTCGCGGCCTGGCCCCGTTCGGCATTTCGCTCCGCCGGTGGCCTCGGCAACTGGCGCTGGGCGTCTTCGGACTGCTGCTGGCCATCGGCCCGGTGACGGTCTCGCTCGCGGCGACGGCCGCCTGGCGGCCCCAGGACACGCAGCACTCGTTTCTGCAGCTCCTGGCCAGCCAGCCACCGGTAGAAGTGCTGCTGCTGATGCTCTTCACAGTCTGCGTGATCGCCCCGCTCTCCGAGGAACTGCTGTTCCGCGTGATCCTGCAGGGCTGGCTCCGCAGCCGGCTTGCTCGCTGGCCGGCGATTCTGCTGACTGCAGCCCTGTTCGCCCTGATTCACGGCTGGCGCGACAGTCTACCCCTGCTGCCGCTGGCCCTGATCCTCGGCTGGCTCTTCGACCGCCACCACAGCTACCTGGCCGTCGTCACCACCCATAGCCTGTTCAACGGAGTCATGCTCACCCTGGCCCTGCTGACCAAGGTGTAGGCCGGGCATGCCCGGCCCTGCTCCTCACGATCCACCAGCCACTACCCTCTAACCACTTCTTCTCGCTACTTGGCCGCGACCGGCGTCTTGTAGCCCGGAGCGGCCAGGAACGTCACGATTCCCTTGCCGTCCTCAATGTTCCAGATCCGGATCTCTCCGTCGTGGCTGCCGCTGACGACTCGCTTGCTCCCCGGGTGAGCGGAAACCGAATAGACCCAGTCGGTATGCCCCGGAAAGGCCCGCACCACGGCTCCATCGGCCAACTTGTGCAACCGGACCTGCTTGTCGGAGCAGCCGCTGAAAATCGTTCCGTCGGGCTGGACCGCGATCCGGAAGACTTCACCGCCGAAGCCGCCAATTTCGCGAACCTGCTTGCCGTCGGCCGGGTTCCAGGTCCGGATCCGGTTGTCCCGGCCGCTGGTCGCGACTTGTGCTCCGTCGGGTGAGAAAGCCACACCGAAAACCGGCTGCTGATGCGTGTTGAACGTCGTCTGGCTTTCCCCTGTCGTGCTGTTGAAGACTTTGGAGGTCTTGTCCCGGCTGGCTGTCGCCAGCAGCTTGCCGTCCGGTGACCAGGCGACGTCCATCACCCAGTCGGCATGGTCTTCGACCTGAAGCTGCTGCTTTCGCGTCGCCACGTCGAACACGCGGACCGACCGGTCGGCGCAGGCCGCAGCCAGTCGTGTTCCGTCCGGGCTGAACGCACAGGCAAAGACCTCATCGTCAGTCGTGAAGAAGTCAGCCAGCAAGGCTCCGTCGGCGACATTGAACAACTTCACTTCACCGAGCTGACCGGGCGTGCCAGCGGCAACCGCGATCTGAGTGCCGTCGGCCGTAAAGCGAATGTCGTGCGGACGTTCGGCCAGATTCGTAATCCGTCGGACGAGCGCCCCGTCGGCCGAGTTCCACAGAATGACTTCGCGGTAACCCGAACTGGCGACCAGATTTCCGTCCGGGCTGAACGCCACCGCCATGATCGGGACCGGCACGCGGTAACTTTCGGGCGGATTCGGCTGCACGGGCTTCGGAATGATCGTGATCAGCATCGCCGACGGACTCAGCCCCGCGTCCAGGGTCGCGCCGGTCTCAATCCACTTCTTAATCAACGCGGTCTGCTCGGGAGTCAGCGGATCGGCGTCTTTCGGCATCGATCCATCGGCACACATCGAGAAGACCAGTGAATCGTCGGGCTTGCCGGCGACCACGGCATCCCCCGATTCGCCCCCCTTCATGACGTTCGCGTAGTTCTCCATATTGAACCGCCCCTTCGCCGTCCGGGCGTTGTGGCAGGCGACGCAGCGCTGAGAAAAGATCGGGGCCACCGTGTTCGCGAACGACACCAACCGCCCCGCACCGATCAGCGTCAGTTCCAGATCGCGCTGGCGGGCAATGTGCTCGGCTGTCAGGGCCGCAAAAGCCTCCTCAGCCTGCTGCAGCGGAGCTACATGAGCGGCCACTTCGGCCTCGGCGGCTTTCAGCTTCTCAGGATGAGCCGCCACGATCGCTTTGCTGCTGGCGAGCTGAGCCTCGGCGTCGGTCGCGGCCTTCTGAGCGTCTTCAGCGGCCTTCGCGGCGGCCGCAAGTTTGTCGGCCGCCGCTTTCGCCTTGTCGGCCAGGTCCTTTTCGTTGTCCTTGCCCTTGGCTTCTTCGGCCGCCTTCGCTGCCGCGGCGGATTCCGTTTCCGCGGCGGTTTTCGCTTCGGCGGCCTTGGTCGCCGCTTCTTTCAGGCCGGGCAGCTTTCCTTCGAGATCCTTGGCGACGACTTCGGCTTTCGAGAAGGCCAGCTTGAGTTCGGTGACGGCCTGAGCGAGCTGTCTGGCCTTTCCGCGGGCTGCTTCCACCGCAGGCAGTCCAGCGGTCTTCCGGGCGCCGGCTTCGTCGGCGGCTGTCCGCTGGGCGGCGATTTTCGCTTCCAGTTCGTCCTGAGCCTGAACCGGCTGCGTGGCCAGGACGGCGAGCAGACACGACGCAAAGACGGCAAGCAGTCGACGCATGGCGGGTTCCAGCAACGAGGAGGCGGACCGGCGGGAGGGCGGGACCAGGCGCGGGCAGGAAAACGTGTGGCGGAACGGAGTTCCGGCATCACACATTAGCATCACTTGATGGATCAGCACTGTCAAGCCGGCAGAGCGCCGACGCAAGACTTCTTCACGGCGAACTAGCGAAGCGAAATCCCGCGGAACGGCCACTCGAGGTGCGCACAGCAAACGACGCGGGGAACCGCCGCCTGAGCTGCGATTCCCCGTGATCTACTCTCACCAGTCCAGCGAGTCGTGGCACCGCACCGGATTCGAGCATCGAGATGTCGACGAACCAGAACGACCAGAGCCGGACAGCGATTACTTGCGATGGCGGATCTTGGATCGCATCTTTCGCTTCTTCCGTCCGATTTTCCGTCGGCCCCGTCCGGTCTTCTTAACGCCCATTCCAGTCTCGCTCCCACGACTCTATTGTCTGGCGTGCAGTTATGTTCACATCCTGGCGGTCGTTGCCAGAATCCCAAGTTGTAGCACTCCCGCCCGAGAGGTTCAAGGGTCGGCGGTAACGCGCTGATCCACAGTCCCGTCCGGCTGTCGCACGCGCGTGTCTGCCGGCTTTCGGCCCCGAATCAACCAGTAGTCCTTGACCTGCTCCCCTTCCACGTGCGTGAAGAGCTGCGGCATTCGTTCGGCGAACCAGTGCGGCGTCTTGGTCACGACCAGGATTTCTCCGAGCGGCTTCAGCCCCCAGAGCGACGCCTGCAGGAAGTGCTCCGCGATCCGCCAGTTCGAAAAGTACGGCGGATTCGCCAGCGACAGATCGAACCAGTTGGCCTCCAGGTGACTGCCATCTGCGTCCAGCAGACCCTCGAAATGTTCGCTGACACCGTTTGCCGCCGCGCCTCGTTCGGCGCACTGTACCGCCCGCGGATTGCAGTCCACGGCGGTCACGTCCACGTTTTCGGCCCGCAGAGCTGCCGCGATGCCGACGACTCCCGCTCCGCAGCCGATATCCAGCACCTTCATGCGGGGTCGGATTTCCATGGCGTTGATCAGCGCCCGCGCTCCGGTGTCGATCCGCCGGTGGCTGAAGACCGACGGCCGACTGAACGCCTGAATGAGCCGGCCCTGATCGCGGAAAGCGAATTCGCAGTCAAACGACTTGTACTTCACCGGCTCGTCGACGCGCGTCGCCAGATAGAGCGTGCCCTTCTTCCGGAACGTCCGGCGGGTCACCTTGGGGAACAGCCGCTTGAGTTCCGTATGCAGCCATTGATCGTCGTCGCGGTCAGTCGAGGCCACCAGCCGGCCCCCCACCACGAGTCGCTGGCGGGCCTGCTGCAGCAGATCCCGCGTCAGCTCGGCCTCGCCAAACCGCCCGAACGCCAGCGCCGCCAGGTCGGTTTCCCCGTCGGGAAAGTCCGGCTCGCAGTCGAGGAACAGGTTCGCCAGGGGCGGCGCCCAGTCTTCGTCGGACTCCTCCGACGAGGCTCCTTCGTCGCCCGGATCAGCCTTCGGCTCAATCGGATCGGCCGCCCCGTAGAGCGTGTCGTCGTCCCCGTCGTCGTCTTCATAGGGGACGTGCACGTCCCGGAAGATCGCATCGGCGGCCAGATTCCGCTGGTAGAGATCCAGGAACAGGCAGCGCACTGTCGCAGCCGGGCGCAACCGGGCGTATGTCTCGGCGAACTGGGCGCGGCCGACGGTGTTGCAGATCACGCGCTCGCCGGCCAGTTCCGGCAGCACATCGATCAGGAGCTGCTCCTGCTTGCGGGCGCGCAGCACGAAATTCGGATCGAGCTCGTCGTCCTCCTGCCCGGCCTTCCCCTTCCGACGTTCCGATTGACGAGCCACCCTGTCACCTCACTCTGAATTCATACAAAGAACGGCGCGCCGGAAAAAGAAGATTTCACCGCGGAGACGCGGAGGACGCGGAGAAGAAGTTAAGAGACTTAGATTGTGAGGAACCGGCCCGCTGGTCCGCAGGGTGCGTCTGGACGCACCCTGCAAGCTGTCGACATTCCGCCTTTGACACTCGGCGTTTCATTCTGGCGTCTCTGCGTTCCTCTCTGCGCCTCTGCGAGAGATCTTCATCTGGCCGCGAGACCTACACCACCCGGCACATCACGCATTTCAGATAATCACTCTCCAGGCAGTGAGCCGAACGGGGATGGTCCGACGATGGTCCCCGCACGGCCAGAAACTGCAGATGCCGGCCCGCCTGAATGGCCGCCCGACCCAGCACTTCCAAAAACATGCCCTGATCCACGTGCCCCGAGCAACTGCAGGTCAACAGCCACCCGCCCGGCTTGATTACGTTCATCGCAAGCTGGTTGAGGCTCAGGTAGCCCCGCAGCGCGGCGTCCACCCCGGCCCGGTGCCGGGCCATTTTGGGCGGATCGAGAATCACCGCGTCGAAGCGTTCATCCGTCGCCGCAATCCCTTCCAGGGCCTTGAATCCGTCGCTTTTGAGCGTCTTCAGCCTGTCCCCCACGCCATTCAGGTCCGCGTTGGACCGGGCCAGTTGCAGGGCCGACTCGGAGACGTCGACCGCGACAACTTCGCGCGCGCCACCGTGGACGAGTGCATTGAGTGCAAAGCCACCCGTGTAGGAGAACATGTCGAGGACTTTCGCGCCCCGCACGAACTGGCTGAAGAACAGCCGGTTTTCCCGCTGATCGAGAAAGAAGCCGGTCTTCTGTCCCTCGGCGACGTCCAGCCCGAAGCGGATGCCGTTTTCGGAGATGAACAGCGGCCGGGGAGGCGGTTCGCCCGCCAGCAGCCCGTCTGCGACTTCCAATCCCTCCGCGGCTCGAATTCCCTTTTCCGTTCGCAGCCAGATTCCCTTCGGCTGCAGTTTTTCCTGCAGCAGTTTCAGGAATAGATCCTTCCGTTCATAGAGGGCCAGGCTGGTGAGCTGCACGAGCAGCCAGTCGCCGTAACGGTCGATCGTCAGCCCCGACAGCAGATCCCCTTCACTGTTGACCAGCCGGCAGGCCAGATCCGGCGTGAACTCTCCATGGAGCGCCCGCCTGAGGGCGATCGCGTCGTCCAGCCGGCTGGACCAGAGCGCTTCGTCGAGCGGCTGCGTTTCATTCCAGGAATAGAGCCTGACGCGAATGTTGCTGAAGGGATTGAACAGGCCGCGGGCGATGAACTGCCCCTTGTCGGACCGGAGCAGGACCTCGGCGCCGGGAGCGGCCTCGCCGATGACCTGCTGCACCGCCCCCTGGTAGACCCAGGGATGGTGATTGAAGAACGGCAGGGCGTTCCGCGGTTTGAGAATCACCTCGGGCAGCTTCAGAACGGCTTCTTCAGGCAGCCCGGTTACCACGTCCACAGCGGCAGTCATGACACACTTTCCAGAACCAGCAGACGGAGCGGAATCCCGCCCCGCAAGAAAAGCAAAATGGCGACGCCCGCAGAGGACATCGCCTGAATCCAACCCGCGAATTCGAAGACGGTCAGAGCAAACCACGAATGGCACGAATCCGCACTAATAAATCAGTAAAACCACACGGGATCGCTGATTCGATGCGATATCCAGTCGCACACGGCCGGTCCAGGCCAGTCTTCAGATTCGCGTCTATTCGTGTGCTTCGTGGTCAATCTTCTGGCTGTGTTTACTTGAGCCCGAGCGTTTTGACCCCGGCTCCTTCGATCTCTTCGAGGTAGGCCAGCAGCCGGTCCCGTTCGTTGGTCAGGTGCCGGACCCGCAGCAGCGACTTCACGCGGGTCAGCAGCTCCAGCCGATTGACCGGCTTCGTGAGAAAGTCGTCGGCGCCCGCCTGCACGGCTTTTTCGATGTCGCCCATTTCATTGAGCGCGGTCACCATCAGCACGGGAATGTCCCGCGTGGCGGGGTCCTTGCGCAGCCGCTGGCAGACTTCGTACCCGCTCAGCTTGGGCATCATGATGTCCAGCAGAATCAGGTCCGGCTGGAACTCGGCCACCTTGGCCAGCGTCTCCTGGCCGTCGTAGGCCATGGCGATTTCGTACGGTTCATCCGCCAGATACGCATCGAGCAACTCGCAGTTCTGCAAGTTGTCGTCGGCAATCAGCACTCGGGAAATCTGCGTCATTGGTTTGCCACCCGGCCACCGGAAGATCGACCCGTCTCAACGCCCGCGGGCCGCCACAGACCGTCCGGTCAAACAACCCGGCATGATACCACAAGCACAGATCGGCGAAAACCCGCGGCTGAGAGGGGAAGCCCACACAATGCCACAGCCTGACGCAACACCCAATGGCACAACGCCTTCCGACGATTCCCAGGCAATTCTGGTGTATTTCGGAGACCACCAGGCAGCGGCATCACGACGATCTGAACAGGGGACAATTGACCTTGTGAATCGCATTGACCGGAGGGAGAATCGCGTCTGGAGGAATTCATGGTTCTGACTGCAGAGCAAATTGCCGCCGTCAATGACGGCGTCTCCGTGAAAGTCGCCGACGCCGAGACTGGCGTGGAATTCGTTGTCGTCCGCGCCGACCTCTACGCCCGGATTCGACGGCTCGTCGAAGATCGTTCGGACGAGGAGATCCAGGCGACGGCTTCTCAGATCAACGAAATCATGCGGGACGACGACGCTCTCGACCCCTGGCTGGAGAGCTATCAGACACCATGAGCCAGCGGGGCAACATTGTCCTGGTCAGCTTCCCGTATTCTGACGGCAGCGGCGCGAAAATTCGGCCCGCGCTCGTCGTACAGAACGATGTCGACAATCAGCGACTCGACAATACGGTCGTCGCGATGATTACCGGCAACACGGCTCATACACATGAGACGACACAATTGTTGGTTGATCCGGCAACTTCGGATGGTCAGCAGTCCGGCCTTCATGGCCCGTCTGCCGTCAAATGCAGCGTACTGGCAACTGTGCATCAGCGGACGATATTACGGACTCTCGGCCAACTCAGCCCGGCCGCAATGCAACAGATCGATTGCTGCCTCCGGAACGCCTTGGAACTTGCCTGAATTTCGCATTTGTCGCCGCCGAGAACCTCGCACAAATCCGCGTTTCACCCACTGATTTTTCTGACCCTCTCCCGCCCGAACCGCGTTTTCCTTTATGGAAGGAGCCAGTGAGAGCAGCACGGAGGCACGGGACGGTCAGCCGGGGTCAGCGGCTCCGGCTGGCGAACCACATCTGTTTTGCAAAGGAGGTTTCGACATTCCTGCCACAGCGGTATCACAAGGCACCCTCGCCGCCGGGTGCGAGCTTCCCAGGTGAATGGATGCTTTCAGCAACATCTTCATCCTGCTGACGGGGAAACGGGACTCGCAGGCGACGGGGGTGACGGCGTTGGAAGAGAGCGAGTAGCGAATAGCCAGAGTAAAACAGAGCCGTGGCCGGCCTGAGACAGGTTGGACGCGGTTTTTTCGTGGGGTTGCTGCTCGTTCGCAAATGACGGTCGCGGACTACTTGGCCGGGGCGTCCTTTTCGGCCACCGCCAGATACCGTCGGATCGATTCCTCGAAGCTGTCGAAGTGATCGCCGGGGACCATTTCGAGCGTGAACATTCCGGCAGGGCCGGCGTCTTTCTTCAGTCTTTCGGCGGACTCGTGAAACGCTTCGTCCTCGTCGCCGATGAAGGCATAATGCGGGTGCTGCAGGAACTGGGAGTTGCCCACCAGCAGGCGAACGGAGCGTTCCATCGGGTTGTTCTCGAATGGGACCGTGTCGTCGAACTGCCAGGCCAGAAATGTGGCGTGGTCGTACAGTCCGCCTGAGCTGCCGCTGTGCCGCATCGGGACGTCGTCCAGCAGCGGCAGGACCGCCGCGACTCCGCCGCCGACGCTATGGCCGAAGACGTAGATCCGCTGCGGGTTCACGTAGGGCTGGGCGGCGAGCCATTTGACGGCCGCGCGGGCGTCATCGACTTCCCCCAGAAACAGCTCGTAGCTGCCGGGATTGCCATTTTCGCCGCGGAGCATCGGAGTCATAACCACGTAGCCCGCCTCAATGAACGGTGCACAGGCCTCCGTCAGGTCGGTTTCGCCAAACGCGAAGCCGCCGTGCAGGAAAACCAGGGCCGGGCGCGGTTCTGCGACCTCCGGCGGACGGTAGACCCAGGCTTTCAGGTTCAGATCGCCCGACGGGTAGAGGATTTCCTCGACGTTCTCGGGCGGAGTCTCCCCATCGTCGTATTCCTGCGGGGCCGGTCCCTGTTGGATGAGTTTTGTACGAAAGCCGGCCCGCCACTGAGCGAAGGTCTGCCCCGGAGGAACTTTCACCTCGCCGACGAACTGGTGCCCGAGACGCGAAACCTGCCAGGCGCCGATGCCGCAGCACGTGACCAGGCAGAGGAAACCGGCGCCGGCGATGCCGAGCAGCCACTTCATCGCGGGACTCAGGCCGCCGTCGCTGGAAGACCTGGAAGCGACTTTCTTGCCGGTCTTCCGCCGGGCTGGGAGCTCCGCGACTTCGCCCCAGTCGTCGGCGTCGTCGGCGGTCGGAACGACGATCGCGGCGGAGCACTCGCGGCAGCGGATTTTCCGCCCGGCGAGCGCGTCCTTCACCTTATACCGCAGCCCGCATTCCGGGCATTCGACCTCCAGCGACATAACGGGAGCCCTTAGAATCGGCGAATGTGATGTTTGAATGGGTGTTTTAGCACAAGAGAGTGGCCGAGGGGAGCGTTGGGGAAACGGCGGACCGATAACGTCCCGTCGGCGCGCACCGGGAGCGACGGCGTCGCGGGGCGGCACGCTGCTGTTGACCAATTCCAGGGACCGCGGGCCCCGGCGGGACGACTTGTCGAAGGCCGCCCCGCCGGGGTTTGATCACGGTCGGATGTCGCCGGGCCGAAGCCCGGCCTGCACTTGCGCGATCGGGAGACCGGACTTTCGTCCGGGGTTATGAAAAACTCGGCGCCGAGGGAATGCGCACACGGGGTGCGCTCCCTGGATTCCCCGTTGAAGGAGAATCCGCCAACGGGCCCTGATCAGGCCCGGTTGAAGTGAGGCGTCCGGACGCCGGCAGCGAACTGCCGACGGGCATGCTTCTATGCCCCCTTCATAAAGAGGGGGTTTGTTGCGCGGAATTGTGGGGGAGAGTGGATGGTGGATAGTGGATGGTGAAGAAGGGGAAAAAACCGGGGCTTCGCGAAGACGCTCCAGCCGCCGGCCACCCCGGATTCCGGGGAAGCGTTGGCGCAATTCGGCCGGCGGGAGCCGGCCCTACTCGTTAATGAGCCGGCGTTCCGACATCCGGAGTCACGATGGCGATTGTCTCTTCCGGTTCTGGAGAGGTTCTCAACTCATCGTCAGCCTCGGGAGCAATCAATCGGTCTGCGTACTGCTCCTGGATTTGCCGGAAGTAGGCAACGAGCCGGGAGGGATCGTGACCGCATTCCGCGGAGATCTGGTGGCGGATCTCGCGAATCTCGTCGATGACGGGATCAGGTCTGGAGCATGGCATGAGCTCATCCAATCGTACAACAGTCCGGCCTTCGCGAAGATGGCCGGCGGGAGCCGGCCCGACATTGCGTCGTTGCGTTCCTCTTTGCGTCGTCGCGTGAAATCTTTCTTAACTCTGCGGCCTCTGCTCGCTCTGCGTCTCTGCGAGAGATCTTCTATTCCACCGCCGACGCGCCTTCGATCAGGCGGCGGAGGAGTTCGACGGGGACTCGTCCGCGGAACCGGACTTTGCCGTCGAGGACGACGACCGGGACGCAGCTGCCGTAGCGTTCGACCAGGCGGGGGTCGGTGTCAATGTCGGCCTCGACGATGCGGGGGAGCCAGCGCTGGTGGCGTTCGAGGATTTCGCGGGCGTCGTCGCACAGGTGGCAGCCGACGCGGGTGTAGAGCAGCACCGATTTGAAGCGGATGCCGGGCAGCGAGGGGCGCCAGCGGTCGGGCGGACCATACTCTTCGACCTGCTTCAGCCGGCCGAGGAGCCAGGTTCCCGCGCCGACGAAGGCGGCGCCCAGTCCCCACCAGAAGACCCGGTTGTGGTACCAGAAACGGGGCATCCCCGAGAGGCCGGAGGCTTCTTCGATGGCGTTGAGCGAGAGCAGCGCCATACCGAGCAGCAATGAGCCGGTTCCGGCGATCTGCAGGCGGGAGAGATGGGAGATGTCGGGATCGGTCATGTGGCGCGGATTCCGGGAATTGCGGGCCCCGAGGGGAGTGGGGCCGTTCTTTGATATTTGTGATTGGTTCTTTGTGGGTTGGTCCAGGCTTTGAGTTGTCGACGGACGGTCATTTCGCAGCAGAGTTATAGACGTATGCTGGCGGAAATCGGCTCGACTTCGACGAGGTTGTCGAAGAAGGTGGCGCCGCCGGCGAGGTCCGAGAGACGGGTTGAGGTCGTGAGATTGGCGTTTCCGACGCCGGCCGTCAGCTTGTGCCACCAGATGCCGGTCGCCACAACCACGCCGGGGCGGACAGTTTCGCCGACAACGGCCGCGGCCTGAAACGTGCCCCGGTCGTTTCGCACGCGAACGGGCTGGCCGGTCTGGATACCGCGCGGGGCGGCGTCGTCCGGGTGGATCTCCAGCTCGGGCTCGCGGGCGGCTTTGCGCAGCGATTCGAGCTCGACGAAGCTGGAATTCATAAAGTGCGGCGTGGGGGGCGTCAGGAGCTGCAGCGGGTACTTGGCGGCGAGTTCGGGCTGGGATTCTGGCGATTCCGCCGGAGGAATGTACGTTGGCAGGGGATCGTGCCCCAGGTCGGCGAGTTGCTGGCTCCAGAACTCGCACTTGCCGCTCGGGGTGCGAAATTCTCCCTCGGCGAAAGGTACGTAGGGCTTCGGAAGGTGCAGCCGCAACGGGCCGGATTCCAGGAGGCGGTCAAGCGTGATGCCCTGGAGCGTCAGCGGAACTTCGGCGACCTGACTTCCGGGCTGCGCGGGATCTTCCCAGAGGGCGGTCCGGACCAGGTCCCGATCGGTGACTTGAAACAGGTTTCGTTCGAAACCCAGCCGATCGGCCAGTCCGCGGAAGACGTCGGTGTTGCAGCGGGCCTCGGCGAACGGGGGGATCGACGGCGAATTGACCTGGATGTCGTAGTGCCCGTAGGTCGTGTGGAGGTCGAAATGTTCGAGCTGCGTTGTGGCGGGGAGGACGAGATCGGCGTAGTCGGCGGTGTCGGTCAGAAACTGCTCGTGGACGACGGTGAAGAGTTCTTCGCGCCGCAGGCCATCCAGGACACGCTTCTGGTCGGGAGCGACCGCGGCGGGATTGCCGTTGTAGACGTAGAGCGCCTGGACCGGGGGGCCGGGGAGTTCGCCGTGCAGGGCTTCGGCGAGCTGGTTCATGTTGACGGTGCGCGTGCCGGGGGGACTCAGGTCGGGACGCTGCAGACCGCGGGCGTTCAGGGCGAACGCGCTGCTGGTCGAGAGGAGACAGCCGCCGGCGGGATGCCGCCAGGCGCCGACGAGGGCCGGGAGACAGGCGATGGTCCGAACGGCCATGCCGCCGCCGGCGTGGCGCTGCAGGCCATAGTTGACGCGGATCATCGCGGGGACGTTCGCGGCGTACTCGTTTGCAAAGCGGATGATGTCGTCCGCCGGGAGGCCGCAGACGGCGGATGTCTGCGCGGGGGACCAGTCGGTCAGGACGCGATCGCGGAGGGGCTCGACACCGAGGCAGTACCGCTCCAGGTAGTCCCGGTCGACCAATCCGTGGCGGAAGAGGACGTGCATGACGCCCAGGGCCAGGGCGGCGTCGGTGCCAACGCGGGGCCGCAGGTGCCAGTCGCTCCGTTCGGCGGTCCGGCAGCGGTAGGGGTCGATGGTGACAATTTTCGCACCGCGTTTGCGGGCCTCCACCATACGAATCCAGAGGTGGGAATTCGTGACGGCGGTGTTGGAGCCCCAGTTGACGATATAGCGGCTGTTGGCAACTTCTTCCGGATCGGTCCCCACCCGTTGGCCGATCGTATACGCGTACCCTGCGGCGCCGGCGGACGCGCAAATGGTCCGATCCAGAAGTGACGCCCCCAGGCGGTGGAAAAACCGCCGGTCGAGGCTTTCTCCCTGAATTTTTCCCATCGTGCCGCAGTAGCTGTAGGGCAGGATCGCCTGGGGACCGGCGGAGCTGCCGGCGATTTCGGCATATCGCCGGGCAATTTCGGTCAGGGCTTCGTCCCAGGAGATCCGGACAAATTCGCCCCGGCCCTTGGGGCCGACTCGCTTGAGGGGCGTCGCCACGCGGCCGGGGTGGTAGACCCGTTCGAGGTATCGCGAAACTTTGTGGCAGAGAACCCCGTGGGTCATGGCGTGCCCCGGATTCGCCCGCACTGCGACAGCCCGATCGCCTTCGACCGTCACCAGCATGGAGCAGGTATCCGGACAGTCGAGCGGGCAGGCGCCTCGGACGATCTGACGTGTTGCCGACATGTCACGGACTCCTGTTGCGGCGTTGGGAGACGCCTTCGCTGTGGCAACGATAGGGAAGGCCCCCCGGTTACGACAAGGGTTCGCGGCGTGATCCGCACAACCCGCGTAACCCGCCTCGATTGCCGGCTTGCCGATCGGAGCCTGAAGCCCGGCGACGCCGCACAAGTCGCCGAATTCCTGCAGATGCACCGGCTGGAGGGTCAGCGCTGACGGCTGGTTCGGCGAAACGGATCGCGCGGATCAGACTTTCGGGACTGGAATCCCTGCATTTTGAGTGCTACCGTACCGACATCAATTCAGCGCAGACTTCCTGCAGGCCGGACGGGCACGAGGACGGGACCGGCATGTCGACCCGGCTCAACGCGGACTCTTTTATCGCCACCGTTCAAAAGAGCGGACTGGTGCCCGCTGATCGTCTGCAGCAATCGGTCTCCGAATTCGCCGATGGCGGCGGCGACCGCAAAGACACGCTGGCTCTGGCCGATCATTTCGTCGACAAAAACCTGGTGACGCGGTGGCAGGCCGACAAGCTGCTGCAGGGAAAGCACAAAGGCTACTTTCTCGGCAAATACCGGCTGCTCTCACTCCTCGGCAAAGGAGGGATGAGCTCGGTTTACCTTGCCGAGCACACGGTGATGCGTCGCCGCTGCGCCATCAAGGTGCTCCCCTCCAAGCGGGTCACGGATTCGTCGTACCTGGCCCGGTTTCATCGCGAGGCCCAGGCGGTCGCCGCACTGGACGACCCGCACATCGTGCGGGCTTACGATGTCGACTGCCAGACCGACGGCGAGAGCGAGATTCACTTCCTGGTGATGGAGTACGTCGAAGGCTGCAGCCTGCACGAACTGGTGCAGCGGAAAGGTCCCCTCCGGTTTGAAGACGCCGTGGACTACGCCCGACAGGCCGCCCAGGGCTTGGCCCACGCGCACGCCGCGGGAATGGTTCACCGGGACATCAAGCCGGGAAATCTGCTGGTCGACCTGACCGGTACGGTAAAAGTGCTCGATCTGGGGCTGGCCCGCTATTTCGACAGCGGCGAAACCGGCGAAGCCCTGACGATCGCCCACGACGAAAAGGTGCTCGGCACGGCGGACTACCTGTCCCCGGAGCAGGCGATCGACAGCCACCTCGTCGACGCGCGGGCCGACATCTACAGTCTCGGCTGCACGATGTACTTCATGCTGACGGGGCACCCCCCCTTCACCGAAGGCTCGCTCACTCAGCGGCTGATGGCCCACCAGAACAAAGAGCCCTCGCCGCTGGAAAAGGAACGCCACGGCATCCCGCCATCGCTGGCCCTACTCGTCCGAAAGCTCATGGCGAAGAAGGCGGACGACCGGTTTGCCGACGCCGGGCAGACGGCCCAGGCCCTGCTGCAGTGGCTGGTCGAAAACGCCAAAGACGACTGGCGGGCGGCACACGCGGTGCTGCTGGGGAATGCCGTCAAGAAGGCTCCCACAATGGCGAAAGTGGTGATGGCCAGGCCGGTCACACCCGGTCCCGCTCCGGAGCCTTCGGCGCTGATTCCGACGGAGTCGCCCCCGACGTCGTCATTCCTGAACAAGAATTCCCAACCGCCACCATCGACGAAAATGAGGGCCGCAAAGCCACCGGCAGAGCCGGTCGCAGAAGATGACTCGCTGGCCTCGCTGTTCGCCCATCTGGGGGGTAAACCCGGACCAGCAACTCCTGCTCCGGCGAAACCGCCGGCCTCCTCCAAGTCGGGCATCAAGCCGAAGTCGGGCGGCGCCCCCAAACCGTCTTCGAGCACCAAGCAATCGGCTCCACTTCCGGCCCCGGCTCCAGCGACGCCCCCTCCGAGTAAGCCGGCTCCGGCTAAACCGGCGGTTGCCAAGCCCGTGCCGGCGAAGCCGGCTCAACCCGCCGGCAACATTCCCGTTGCGAAGCCAGCCGCGCCGAAAACTCCGCGCCCCGCTCCGCCCGCTGCCGCCGTCCCGCCCGCCACTCCTCCCGACCAGGGGCTCGGAACCTTTTTTGCGGTCCTGAATACACCACAGGCCGCGGCCCCGATCGATGAAAACTCCGCCCCGGCTCCCGCGATAGACTCACCGTTCGATTTCTTGAATGCGCCGCCGGTCGCACCGGCCGAGGGGCCGACGCCCCCCGCCGCGGTCGAGCCGGCGCCGTCCACGGACGTGCCCGTGTCCGAAATGCCGCCCCCGATGCAGTTTCCCGGCTTTCCCGCGCCAGTGTCCGTCGGCCTGCCGGCCTTTGCGGCGCCCGCCGGACAGCCTGCGGTCGGGAAGATTTCCGACAAGAAGCCCGCCAGCGGTTTGCCGATTGCGCTGCTGGCGGCGGCCGGCGTCGCCGGGCTTGCGGCTGTCTTAACAATCGTCTGGCTGTTCGGCTTGCTGGGTGGAGACGCTTCTGTCAGCAAAGAACCGGATGATGTCGCCAAGAAGGCCAAGGCCGACGGCGAGAGCGAACCGCAGCAGCTTGGCGGCCCGGCGGTGATCTCGCTCGGAGACAAGCGGGCGATCAGCGTCGGCGCCCTGGGCGCGGACTACAAGACCATCGCGACGGCGCTGACCGCCGTCCGACAGGGCTTTCGGCCGAGCGGCCCCCGCGACCGCATGACGATTACCGTGCTCGCGGGCGACTTCAACGAACGAATCGTCATCGACGGGACGAAAGAACCCTTCCCTGAGCACGTGACCTTACGTGGCTCACTCGGCACGACGCTCACCGCGCCGGGAGACGGATCGCTGATCGAGCTGCACGGCGTACAGAAGTTCGATCTTGAAGGTTTCGAGTTAAACGCGGGTGGCAAGAAGGTCGCGATCGAACTGACCGGGATGCTCACAGGGACGCAACTGGCCAACCTGACCGTCCGGGGCTTCGCGGAAACCGGCGTCAATATCCGGGGTGGAGTCGGTGAAGGCTTTCAGAAGGGCGAACTTGCTCTGGAGAAGCTGAAGCTCTATTCGTCGGCCCCGACCGCCGTCGGGATTCGGCTGGGACCGGCCGGCGGCAAGGACGGCCGTGATCCGTCACATGTGCAGATTACAGGTTGCCGCTTGTTCGGCCCGATGGAGGCGGGAATCGCTGTCTCGGGGAAAGTCCTCACGGGAATCGCCTTGCGTGAGAACTTGATCACGCAGGCGAAGATCGCGATTCAGTTCGGCGGACCGGCCGTCTACAAAGAGCTGACGATCGCCAATACGACCATCCATAAGGGTGAGCAGGGGATCGCCTTCACGCATATGCCCAAAGAGGGCTCGCGCGACCTGAGCATCCGACGAACACTTTTTCTCGGTGTGCAAAAAGTCGAAGCGGTCGTCGAGCGAGACTTCAATGCGGACAATTTCCGTACGATGCTCCGCGAAGGGGGCGCAGGTCTCGCACTGAACTGGTCGAATCGTGCGCCGGTCGCTGCCGTTCCCGGCGAGGTCGATCTCTTCGCTTCAGAAGGCCGGCGCGGCGACACGTCACTGGCTGTCGATTCGGAAGACCCAGAGCAGGACAACTTCCTGGTGGCCCCGGCGGGGAGCCCGCAGGTCTCAGGCGCGGGGACGCTCAAAGCGGGCGAACAGCCGTGGATCGGGGCCCTCGGAAAGTAGTTTGTGCCCCCTGCCCGGCAGTCGAGCATTCGCCGCGCCAATCGGAACACCGAACGCAACTCCTTTCTGCAACAGCAGTTATTTTCTCGCTGAACAGGTTCCTGCGTACGACGTGACCAAAATCGGTTGACCGTTGTGGCGGTTGCCCCTGTAACTCGTGAGCGGCCTAGCGGTTATCGCAGGCCGGCCAGGCAGTGCCATTTTGGCAGACTTCACCCGGCAGGTGAACCAAGTTTCGAGACGCGGCGTAACTCGCGTCCGGGCTGGCACTTGAGGTGTACAGTTGCCGAGCACTCTTCCCGGGTGGAACAATGGGGAGAGACGACTCGACGCCCCTTTTGACTCCCCGTCGAGCCCCGCATCACGCCTTCCGAAAGCCTGCTGCATCAGCGTCGGCTGCTGCCGGCAGCGCCTATAGAGTCATCATGCGATTCCAGGGATCCAAGCATCATCGTCTGAAGATCGGCACCCACACGCGCTGCGGTTCACGCGTGGTCCGGCCGATGGCCGCCTATCGTCAGCGGGCCGGCGGGAAGGGTCAGCAGACCGGCGCGTTCTCCGCCCCCGAACGCTGGTACGAACCAACCGGCGCGGTGGGCATCCGCGTTGTCCATGAATCCGCGGGCGAAAACTACGTCCACCCGGTGACCGAAGCCGAAGTCCGTGCGCGTCTGGCCGAGCTTCCCGAGAAGTTCACCGAGCCGCTGGAAGTGCTGCAGTTCAGCCGAATGACTCGCAAGCGCGGCCTCTTCCCCTGTTACGGGATGCAGTGGGGATCGACGATCTACCTGTATCCGATCGAAGCCTCGCTGATCGAAACTTATGTGCGTCCGCCGAAGCCGTCGCAGATCATCGAAGCCCGGATGTTCGGGGGAGAGTGGTACGAAGAGGGACCGTACTGGAAGCTCCGCTGGACTCCAGAGACGATTCGCGACTTCTACCTAAACAACGTGCTGATCCACGAACTGGGCCACGTGCTGGATACGCGGAATACGAATTTCGACAAGCGCGAACAGTACGCGATCTGGTTTGCGACGGAATACGGCTACCGGGCGTCGCGGGGGCGGAGCGGAGCGTAGGCTGTCTGTCGGAGGAGGCTGCGGCGGGGTCAACAGTGCAAAATTAAAAGTGAAAAATGCAAAGTGCAAAATGAACGGAGTTGAGAAGACTTTACGAGGATTTGCTGGAAGCTGCGTCTGGTGTCGTCTCTTTCAGTTCGCGATTTGCATTTCACACTGGGCCGCGGATCTCCATCAGTCAGCAATCAGCAAGGGACTGATGGAGCGTCCTCAGTCGAGCGTTCAAACCGCTCCGTGGACAGTTCTGAGCAATTCACAACTTCGACAACGACGGACTTCGAATCCAGTGCCAGTTCCGCGTTTGCCGCCGGTCCGTGCCCAATGAATTCGCATCAAATGCACGAGACAGGTTGATTACCAGCAATCAAAAATCCAAGGGCAAGGTGAGAACAATGAGAGTTCGAGCTTGCCGGCGAGAAAGGCATGAGTGCCCGGAAGAACTGAAATTCTTGATCCAAGAGTCGGGGGCTTTTACAACAATCGGAGAAGAGTACGAGGTTCATGCGATTTCGGTTTTCAATGGAATTGCGACCGTGCAAATCGTTGACGACCTTCGTTACCCGGCGTGGTATCCGGTGTTTCTGTTTGAAGTGATCGACGATTCGCTTGCAAGCGATTGGCTTTGCAGGCTTTATCCGCCGAATAATCGCACGGAACTTGCGATAGTCATTGGGCCGGAGTTTCTCGTGCGCGATCCGGACGGTTTTAGAGCGATGCTTGAATTGGAGGCCGCCCCGGTTGACCAGTTCTGGAAGCGAATTGACGCGTTGTCAAACAAGGATGAACACGAGTAAAAACGCCGTTCGCAACAGGAACCCGCTCGTCTTCGCCGTATTCATTTTGCATTTTCAGTAGTTCCCAGATCGGCGATCGGCGTCAAACCGCTATTCAAGTTGAAGTTGCGTTGAGAAACTGGAACCGTCGTGAAGTTCGCGTGTGATGGCGTTGGCGATCCAGTGCAGCATCCGGCGGAAACGCAGACGTTCCAGATGCAGCACGAGTTCGCCGTTCCGGCGCTCGGCAAAGTACGTGAAGTGCAGCCAGACCCAGACGTTTCTCAGCACCAGCCCCACCAGCACGAAGAACAGTCGCTGCACCGGATCGGTCGTGCAGGTCCGGATGCGGGCCTGGCCGAGCTGTCGGTAGCTGGACTCGATTCCGAACCGGCGTCGATACAGCTCCCGGAGTTCGACCGGTGCGCCGCTCACGTTCCAGGCTGCGAACAGCAGGCGCTTCGAGCGGCGCTTGCCCGGTTTTGTCGTGGCGATAGCTCTTGTACGCCACCACCACGGTGAAGGAGGCCGAACTCTGTTTGACCGTCCACGTGTAGCGATAGCGTCCGGCGGCACAGCGCAGGAAATCTCGCAGCTTCCGTACGCCCGGCTTTGTGCCGCGTCGCGACCGACGCTTCGGCCTGCGGCCGCGCCGCGCCACCGGCATCAGAAAGGGGATGCGACGCTGCTGCAGACGTTCCAGCACCGGAGCGCTGAAAAACTGCCGATCCAGCAGCAGAACTTTGATCTTCAGCCCCCGCGCCTGCAGACGATCGAGCAACCGTTCGAGCACGGCCAGCGGCGACTCGCTCCCTTTGACCGACGTCGCAGCGAGGGTGTAACGATAGCCCTGTTCGACGACGCAGGCCGTGGCGTAGGCGTGAAATTTGCTCGTCCCCGACCTGGGCAGGCTGTGATACAGTTCGTTGGCATGCCGGTGCGGCTGTCCGTGGTAGGGGATCAGATGCCAGTCGATGGCGACCTGCCGGGCATTGCGAAAGATCGCCCCGGGCAACTGCGGCCCGCAGAGCGCCGGATGCAGCCACTGTTCGAGCGTCAGCGGACGCGCCGGCAAACAAGCCGTCAAGGCGTTGCGAACCGCCTGATCGCAAGGAGCGCCGACCAGATCGCGGCAGACCGCGAAGACCGAACTCATGCGAGCTGCGGCCAGCAATACGATCTGCCACAACCGTCTGGAGGTGCACTTCCATCCGACATCCCTGAGCGGCATCGCCGTCCGCAGCCAATCCTCGGCCAGCATCTGGACCTGCCGGTCCGACACAGTCACACTGTTTCTCGAACGCATGGGCTTCCTCCATGAATGACCCTGTTCCACAAGTCATTGTGTAGGAAAGCCCTGCGTTCATTTGAAGATCACCTCCCGATCTGGGAACTACTGAAAATGCATTTTTCACTTCTCATTTTGCACTAACGGATGCGACAAATCGCAGCCCGCGCTATCCCGCATCCGCCAGGCCCAGATCCTGGTAGATCGCCTCGTTGACAACCCGCGTGCGGCGGTTGTGGAGCCCTTCTCCGGCCCGGCCGTTGAAGAGCCAGGCGACGACGAGACCCCGCTCCGGATCGCAGAAACCCTGCGAGGACTGCGCGCCGCCGTGGCCGAATGTTCGCTGCGAGCAATAGCGACCGTAGCCGTAGGGGACGGTGTCGGCGCCGTAGCGGTTGGAGTCGAGAATCACCCCCAGTCCAAAGTCGACGACGTGCCCCAGCGTCAGATCGAGTTCGCCGACGCGATGCCGGGCCGTCAGAGCGGCGACCGTCTGCGGCGACAGGACGCGATCCTCCGGCCCCTGCCCTTCGCGGAGAAGCATTTCGTAGAAACGCCCCAGGTCGCGGATCGGGCCGCGGAGATTGCTGCCCGGAGAAGGTGCCGCGCACCGCTCCGGCGAGTGCCAGTCGAGCAGCCGCAGCGTCCCCCGGTCGCGTTCGTAGAGCCAGCCGAGCCGGGGGGCAAGTTCCGCATACTCGTCGGTCGCGATGGCCGCACGCGTCTCCGTCAGGCCCGCCGGTCTGAGGATGACATTCCGCAACAGTTCGGTGAAAGTCTCGCCGGTGAGTCGCTGCAGCGTTTCACCCAGCAGGAACCAGCTCGACTGCGTGTGATAGCCGGCCGTCCGACCGGGAATGGCGTCCGGGTCCAGTGGCGAAGCGCAGATCCGGGCGATCGTTTCGTCCCAGGGGATATCGGGCCAGCCGGTCTCAACATGCCGCAGCCCGGCGGTGTGCGTCAACAGGTGCCGGAAAGTCACGGACTCTTTGCCGGACCGGGCGAACTCGGGAATGACGCTGGCCACCGGGTCATCAAGGCGGACCCGGCCGGCTTCCCAGAGCCGGGCGAAGGCCGCCGCGGTGAGGGGTTTGCCCGCGGAGAGCCAGAGATTGATCGTATCGGGCGTCATGGGGACGCCGGGCTGGGCTTCGCCCCAGGCGGCATCGACGATGATTTCGCCGTGGAGCGAAAGGTAGAGCTGTCCGGCAGTGTGCAAACCGCGCTCGGCGCCATGCTGCAGCACCGAGGCGGTTTGTGGAAGTCGCAATCGCAGGGCATCGAGACCTGAGTCGGGGGGCGGGCTGTCGATGGTCAAGTTCTCCTTGACCGGACAGCCTACTGACCGGCGAAGTCAGAGACGAGCGCACCGAGATTCACGCCGAAGACATTTGCAGACTGAAGGGCATCGGAGGCCAGACTGACGGCCCGCGCCTTCGTCCCGGTGACGGTGGTTGTCGGCTTGTAGGTATTCATCGTGCTCGTGAGCCACGTCCGCTGGACGTCGACCCGTTGTTCGAAGGCGTAGGTGCCCCAGACGCCAATCTTACCGGTGCTGGAGACGGAAACGCCGCTGGCCACGCCGACGACGGTCGTGGTCCCCTTCAGAAAGGAGGGTCCTCCGGAATCGCCCTGCGCGATCGAGCTGGCTTCCCCCTTGTCGAAATTCCAGCGGACATGCTGCGCGGTGATCGAGTCGACCGTCACGTAGCCATAGCGTTTCGTCCCGGCGGTGCCGTTCTGCTGGCCTGTCTGCGGAGTTCCACCGTTGCCGAAGCCGACGATGGTCAGAGCCGCCTTCACCTTCGGCGCAGCCGTCGCCAGAGTCGCCGGCGTAATGCCGGTCACCTTGGTTTTCAGGCGGACCAGGGCGATATCGTTGCCCAGGGAAAACGCGGTCGGTTTGTAACTAGGCTGGTATTTCCACAGGTCGGCGTCGTAGGTTTTTGTGCCGAACTTGACCTGAACTTTGCTGACGGTCTTATCGGACACACAATGGGCCGCTGTAAGAACCCACTGCGGTGCGATCAGAGTGCCGGAGCAAAGGTAAGATCCGCCGCTCTGCTTGATGGTGAGCATTCCGACCTGCGGAAAGTCATTCGCCCCGGCGGTCGTGCCGCCGATGATGCTCGGCTGAGTTCCAGCGGCCGTCGCAGCCGACATGAACCACAGAGATCCGACCGCAAGCCCAACCGCCGCAATGACAGTGAACGAAACGACGGAGAATCTCATCGGGGACCTCCAGACAGGAACAATCTCGCAGGATCGCCGGGTGTCACGGTCCCCAGATCTCGACCCATCCGAGCGAGCCTAGGTTACGTTTCACGACACAGCAAACCGGGGATCGGCGATTCTGCACGGGCTTGAGAGAAAATGGAGGGCGCGGAGGG
Organism: uncultured Planctomycetaceae bacterium; assembly: GCA_942493135.1. Classification (GTDB taxonomy): domain Bacteria; phylum Planctomycetota; class Planctomycetia; order Planctomycetales; family Planctomycetaceae; genus Planctellipticum. The sequence goes on from OW818684.1 coordinate 746,813, forward strand.
CAATTTCCCAGACCGCACGCTGCAAGCAACGGTTGTAGTGGTCGTCCGGGGATTGCCAGCGGGACCTTGGGCGGATGATTTGAATGATCCGCAGGACCATGCCCCGGGACGCTCAATCTTCCAGACGGATCGTCACGCTGGCGGCGTGGGCGGTCAGCCCTTCGCAATTGGCCAGGCGGACGATGTCTTCAGCCGACTCTTCGAGGGCGTCGTGGTTGTACCAGAGGACGCTGGACCGCTTGAGGAAGTCGTTCGCGCACAGGCCGTTGGCAAATCGGGCGGTGCCGCCGGTCGGAAGGACGTGCGAGGGACCGGCGAAATAGTCTCCCACAGCCACAGGAGTGTAGTGTCCCATGAAAATCGCCCCGGCGTTCTGAATCCGGGCCAGCATGTCCTCCGGGGCGCTCGTGGAGATATGCAGGTGCTCGGGCGCCAGCAGGTCGGTCAATTCCGCGGCCTGAACAGCGTCACGCGCGACGATCAGCGCCCCGTATTCGTTGAGACTGGTCAGGGCGAGGTCGCCGCGGGGGAGCTTCGCCAATTGATCGGCCAGGGCGCGCTGAACTTCTTCCACGAGAGGCCGGTGCCAGGTAATCAGGACGCCGGAGCCCGGGCTGTGCTCGGCTTGAGAAATCAGGTCGGCGGCGATGAACTCCGCACGGGCGGTCTCGTCGGCCAGCACGACGACTTCGCTGGGGCCGGCGATGCTGTCGATATCGACCTCGCCATACACGTGCTGCTTGGCGAGAGCGACGAACAGATTGCCCGGTCCGACGATCTTGTCGACGCGGGGAATCCCCTGCACGCCATATGCCAGGGCGGCGACCGCCTGGGCGCCGCCGACGCGGTAGACTTCGGTAATGCCAACTTCGGCGCAGGTCGCCAGCAGGTCCGTATTATAGCCGCCGAATTCCGTCGGCGGGACCACGACGGCGATCTCCTTCACGCCTGCGGTCCTGGCGGGGACCGCGGTCATGAGGACGGTCGAGGGATACGCGGCGGCGCCACCGGGGACACAGATGCCAACCCGTCGCAGCGGCAGGTACCGCTGCCTCAGCTCAACGCGAGCCGTGCCATCCTGCCGGATCAGTTGGACGTCTTCGTGGAGAATCCGCGACTGAAATTCGGCGATATTCTCGCGAATCTTGCGGATCGAGCGGAGCAGTTTCGGGTCGGCCTTCGCGTGAGCTTCTTCAAGCTCTGCGGGAGTCACTCGAATTGTCTCGGCCGTCAGCTCTTTTTTGTCGAGCCGGTGGGTGTAATCGAGCAGCGCGTCCAGTCCGCGCTGACGGACGTCGGTGCAGATCCGCTGGACGACCTGCCGGGGAGCCAGCGGTTCGCCGAAGAGGTCGATCGTCCGCTGACGACCGGCTTCGGAGACGATGTCTCCCTGTGGACTGAGTTTGCGGCGTAGTTCGGCCAGCAGCGCGAGGGGATCCTGTTGAGAACAGTCGAGAACCGGGATGTTGAGCACGATGGACGGCAACTTTCGAACAATCGAACGGGTTTGCGGCGAGATTCGCGACCGCGGTAGAGTGTAGACGAGCAAACTCGCTTTCTCCACCGCGCTGCCTCCAGGGAGCCGAGCCCGTGAATCCCGCGATCGATCTGCGCAGCGACACCGTCACCAAACCGACCCCCGGCATGCGGAAGGCCATCGCCGAGGCGGAAGTCGGCGACGACATGTCCGGGGAAGACCCGACGGTCAACCGGCTGGAGGCGCACGTCGCCGATCTGCTGGGGATGGAAGCTGCCGTTTACAACTGCTCGGGAACGCAATCAAACCAGATGGCGGTCCGGGCGCACTGCCAGCAGGGGGACGAACTGCTGATCGAGGAGCTGGGTCATATCGCCAACTACGAAGCGGGCGGCCCGGCGGCGCTGAGCGGAGTGACCTGCCGGACGGTCCGCGGTCGGCACGGCATGCTCGATGTCGCGGACCTGGCCGGCAAAGTCCGGCCGGACAACCAGCACTTCTGCGTCACGCGCCTGCTCTGCCTGGAGAATACGACGAACCAGGGGGGCGGCCGAACCTACTCGCTTGAGCACGTCGAACGACTCAGCCAGTGGGCTCGCACGCACGGGCTGCTGGTGCACGTGGACGGCGCGAGGCTGTTTAACGCCTGCGTCGCGCGGGGTTACCACATCCGCGAGTTCGCCCGGCATGTCGACAGCGTGTCGATCTGCTTTTCGAAGGGGCTGGGGTGCCCGATGGGCTCAATCCTCGTCGGCGGGAAGGACTTCATTCACCGTGCCCGTCGCGCCCGAAAACTCTTCGGCGGAGCCCTGCGTCAGGCGGGAATGATGGCCGCCGCGGCCGAATATGCCCTCCAGCACCATGTGGGCCGACTGGTGGAGGATCACGCCCACGCGAAGCTGTTCGCGGAGGCGATCGCCGGAACGGTGGGACTGCGGATCGAGCCGGAAGACGTAGAAACGAATCTGGTCTTTTTTGAGGTCGACGCGGATCTGGGAACCGCCGCTCAGCTTGCGCGACGACTGTCCGAGCATGGGGTCCGGATCAATCCGGCGGGACCACAGCGTCTGCGGGCTTGCACCCATCTGGATGTCAACCGGGACGAGGTCCTGAAGGCCGCCGCGACGATCCGGCAGGTGGTCGTGGCGGGGTTTGCGGATGCGTCGGGGGCTCAGGTGGGGGCCTATGGTCGGTAGGACGCGATGCTGGAACTGATGCAGAGGGCCGATGGAGAGTTACCGACGCGACTTCCAGACACCGACCGGCCGATCGCGAGAGAGGATCCTTGAATCGAACTGCGGCGGGAGCGGTCCTCAGGTCCCTGCCACATTTACGAGCGTTGGATCGGTCCTCTCCGACGAAAATTGTCGCCGACATCAGAATTCCCTCAACCGGTAAGCACACCGGGCCGTCGGGGAGCAGAAGCACAGAATTCGGCGGATGTCGCCGAAACTTGTGCCGGAAACTGCACTTTTTGCAAGGACGTGGGGAGCTGGCATTCACAATCCGCAGGGCTGGCAGGTCATACGCCATATCGGGTTGACCACACCGTTTTCCGGTACAGCAAGGTCAACGAACGGGGGGCGACTGTCCGATATCTGGTCCGTCGGATGTTGTTGGCCTGCACTGGTTCCACTGATGGAAACCCCCTGCGGCTGAAAGATGTTACAGCGTCAGGATCCGCGGATCGGGCGCTGTCGGGCTTGGGAAAGACGACGTTCCCTCAGTCTCGATAGTTCTGTGAACTGTCTACAGATTGACACAGGGGAGCGAAAATGTTCGATCACATCGGATCCCGATTGAACGAATCGTCTGGTCTCGGCTATCATTCAGGGGGCGCGGAGTTTGCTGATTCGTCGGCGAACTCTGCGAATCACACCCAGGAAGGGAGCAGCGACATGGATGTTCGCGGTTTGGGATCAGTTCAACAGGCTTACCCCGTCCGCTCAGTATCACCGTCCAGCAGCAGTCCTGAATCGACTCCGGTCAGTCGGCCGACGTCGCCCAAAGATGCACTGGAAATCTCCTCGGCGGGAAAAATGCTCGAACAGCTCAGCCAGACAACAGACATGCGACAGGAGCGGATCGCCCGCATCAAGGAAGCCATCGACAATGGCACCTACGATACGGACGCGAAACTGGAAGCCGCCTTGGAACGGATGCTGGGGTCGCTGGGGATTGACCTGGGCGACGAGTAACGTCGGGCGAAGGAAGTGATCGTGTCGGAACTGGCGGTCGTGGATGTTGCAGTCGCCCCCGTGGAAAAGTTCCGCGAGTTTCTGCTGACCAAAAAAATGCGCCTCACCCCGGAGCGGGAAGCCATCGTCTCGGCCGTCTATTCGACCCACGATCACTTCGACGCCGAGCAGTGGATCGGCACCCTCTCCCGAAGGGGAGGGGCCGAAGGCGCCAGCCGATCGACGATTTACCGGACTCTCAACCTGCTGGTGGAAGCCGGCCTGTTGCGGCGCGTGGCGCGGGCGAATGACCGCGAGGTCTACGAGCACGACTACGGATACCCCCAGCACGATCACCTGATCTGCCGGCGTTGCGGCGACATGATCGAGTTTCCCAACGAGGAAATTACGCAGGTGCTCGAGCAGGTCGCCGCCCGCTTCGGCTTCCGCATGTCGGGCCACCGTCTGGAAGTCGACGGCCTGTGCGCCGAGTGCTGCCGTCCGCCCCGCCGCGAGCACCGCAAGCTGGATATGATTTGAGGGCGGGATTCGGGTCTCGGGTCTCGGGCTTCGCAGAGAAATCAGCCGGGTGGCTGGTGTCGGAGTCTTCGACGACCTAGTCCGCAGAATGACGCGATCTGCGAGGCCTGACAAGTTCAGCCTGGTTCGGCTTCACTCGTAGAGACGGTGCTCTTGCCTGACTCGTCCGAATCGGGATCTGTCGATTCGACCGGCTCTGCGGCATTCACGCTCACCCGCTCTTCGGCATCCCGATTGACCGGTGCTGTCCGCCGGACGGGGATGGAGCGGTAAAGCCGGACGAGCGTCAGCAGTCCGATCAGTGCCACGGCAGCGATGCTGCCGAGAATGAACAAGCCCAGAAAATCGCTGAAGATGACGCGAGTCTGACGCCAGAGGGCGCCCCAGGCGAACAGGACGGTCACGGCGGCCAGGCTGAGATATGGTCCGTAGGGCAGATAGGGCTTCCGCAGGAGGACCTGTCCGGGAATCGCCAGGAGCAGCCCAAACAGCGGCGCCAGCAGAAACGTCAGCACCGTCGCCTGCCAGCCGAGAAAGCTGCCGACCATGGCCATCAGCGTCACGTCGCCAAAGCCCATCGCCTCCTGACCGAGCAGACGGGAGCTGACGACGCGCACCAGTTGCGTCAGTCCGGCTCCGGCGAGGATTCCGGCAACGCTCCAGGCCAACGCGTGCAGCCAGCGAAACCGGTCGAACCATGCCGGGATGTAAGGTCCGTGCAGGCTGAGGGCGAGGGGGTCGAGTCCCCAGTCGACCCAGAGGTGGGCGATCTGCAGCTCGCCCGCTGCCATTGCCGCCAGGATGCCAAAAACCGTTCCGGGGCGCGTGATCGCATCCGGAATCATGTAACAGTCGAGGTCGATGACCGTTGCGGCGATCAGCAGGGCCACGAGCACCAGGTGATAGCCGAGACGGAGACAGCGGCCAAAGTCCGAAGGCTGAACCTCCGAGGTGTCGAGCCAGCGGGCGGTCAGTTCAGCCCAGGTGAGCGCGGCAAAGAGGATGGTGGTGACGACGATGACCAGCCCGCCGCGGAGCCCCCGCTGCTTCCCTGTCGTGGCCGGGAGATTCAGAGTCTCCCGTTCGTGATGGATGAGGCGGTTCAGCCAGAGCGCGAGCAGAGCGCCTGTGATCAGCCCGCTGCCCGCACCGTAAACCCACATCACGCGTCAGCCTTTCCGAAATTCCCTGAAGAGACGCGTGATTGTGTCGGCGGAGGGCGGTTGTGGCAATCGAGGTCGGGATTGCCAAACGAGTCAGCAGACTGCCCGAGGTCCGCGCGACCGACAGGAATCCGCGGGGATCGCCCTCGAAAATCGGCAGGTGGAGAGGGTTCTCACGGGCGTTCGCGATCTCAGGAAGCCGAGATTTGCCAAATCCTTTTGCAGAGTTGCGTGGCTTGGCATGTCAGTTGCCAATCTGTGAGGCAGGCGCTACCAGTGAGGCCGACGGCCGGGGATCGGCGGCGACTGGCAGCCGTGACTTCAACAAGTCACAAAACACCACAACTGATTATACAACAAGGAGTTGCAACATGCCTCGGGCGAGGACGGGGATTACTGCAGTTTGTCTGACTCTCTGTGCGATGGACGGGGCTTTTTCCGATGAAACTCCATTGGAGGTAACGACTTCCGCGGCAGCACCTGAGTTTGTCGGGGCGGACATCGCCTGGATGCTTGTTTCCTCAGCACTCGTGCTGATGATGACGGCACCTGGACTCGCGATGTTCTATGGAGGGCTGGTTCGGAAGAAGAACATCCTGAGTGTCATGATGCAGTGCGTCTTCCTGATGGGAATTATGTCGCTGGTCTGGGCAGGCTGGGGTTACAGCCTCGCATTCAGCGGGGATGTCGGCGGCGGGCTGATCGGAAATCTGGATTACGCATTCCTGAATGGCGTGATGTCGGAGTGGAAGGATGGGGCGGTGTTTGTCCCGGCCGATGAAGGATCGACAATTCCCAGATCGCTGCACATGGTGTTTCAGATGATGTTCTTCATCATTACGCCGGCGTTGATTTGCGGGGCCTTCGCCGAGCGGATGAAGTTTTCGGCGATGGTGCTGTTCTGCGTGTTGTGGGGGACGTTCGTGTATTGCCCGGTGGCGCACTGGGTCTGGTCGTCAAGCGGTTGGTGCTCGGAATTCAATCCCAACGCCGCCTACAAGGCGTTCGACTTTGCCGGTGGAACCGTGGTGCATATCACATCGGGTTTCTCGGCCCTGGTGTGTGCGCTGCTGCTGGGTCGTCGGCTGGGATACGGCCAGGAGCCGATGCCGCCGCACAACCTGACCTACACCTGCATCGGGGCGGCCCTGCTGTGGGTCGGCTGGTTTGGCTTCAATGCCGGCAGCGCCGGGATGGCTGACGCCAAAGCGGTGAGCGCGTTCGTGGCGACGCACATGGCGGCGTCCGCCGGTGTCGTGGCTTGGGCGGGAATTGAATGGATCATGCGTGGGAAGGCCAGCATCCTGGGAGCCTGTTCGGGAGCGGTTGCAGGCCTGGTGTGCATCACACCGGCGAGCGGCAGCGTGACGCCGATCAGCGCCATCGTGCTGGGGTTTGCGGCCGGCCTGGTCTGCTTCTGGGCCTGTACGTCGCTGAAGAACCGCTTCAAGTACGATGATTCGCTGGATGCGTTTGGCGTGCACGGCGTGGGTGGTACTCTGGGTGCGTTGCTGACGGGCGTGTTCGCCACGCCGGCGGTGACGGGCGATGCCGCAAAGGCCGGCCTGCTGTACGGGAACGCTCAGCAGATGGTGGCACAGGTGGTCGGCATCGGAGCGGCGGTTGCGCTGGCGGTCGTCGGGACGGTGATTCTCCTGAAGATTCTGGACGCGACGATCGGTCTGCGGGTGAGCCAGGCGGGCGAACTGCAGGGTCTGGATATCAACGAGCACGGTGAAGAAGGTTACATTTTCCTGTAGGTCGGGAATGGGTTCGCCAGCGTCCGCGGGAGTCGACTCCCGCGGCGTTTGCGGGACGGGTGAGGCAGCAAACTCCAGCGAGGAAGGTCAGCGACAATGAAAAAAGTGGAAGCGGTGATCCGCCACTTCAAGCTCGAAGAAGTGAAAGACGCTCTGACGCAGGCCGGCGCTCAGGGTATGACGGTCACGGAGGTCCGGGGATTTGGCCGCCAGAAAGGCCATAAGGAAACTTACCGCGGGGCCGAGTACACGGTGGACTTTCTGCCGAAAGTCAAAGTGGAAGTGATCGTCGGCGACGATCAGCTCCAGTCGATCATCGAAGCGATCGTCAAATCGGCCCGGACGGGACAGGTTGGCGACGGCAAGATTTTTGTGACCGCGATGGAAGAAATGGTCCGGATCCGGACAGGGGAATCCGGCGCGGAAGCCCTGTAGGTCACTTGCCGGCGTCCCTCCCGTTCCGCTCAGTCGACGCAGAGCGGGATCCGGGAACCGGCTGCGCAGGGACACGTCGGACGGGATTTGCCACGGATGGCGCTGGTGTAGACCGCATTTGGCACTGGGGCGACGTACGAGCGCCGGGGAGAACTGAGCGATGAAGAAGATTGAAGCGGTCATCCGGCACTACAAGCTGGAAGACGTGAAGAACGCCCTGACGCAGGCCGGCATCCAGGGGATGACGGTGACCGAAGTCCGGGGATTCGGTCGGCAGCGCGGGCACAAGGAAACCTACCGCGGCGCCGAGTACACGGTGGACTTTCTGCCGAAGGTCAAACTGGAGATCGTGATCGACGACGCGGAAGTGGCCAAGGCGATTCAGACCATCACCAACGTGGCGCGGACGGGGCAGATCGGCGATGGAAAGATCTTCGTCACCAACTTGGCGGACGTCATCCGGATCCGGACGGGTGAGACGGGACCGGGGGCGATTTAGGGCGGGCTTCGGGCTTCGCAGAGCACGACTGGGAGCGGGAGTTTGACGGTCCCTGTTGAACGTTCGAGGAATTGTTGTCTTTGCCTTGATGACAGGCCATGACGTCGCGGATTCGCGGTCATGGCCTTTTCGTCCGTCCGGACAGCCACGACGAAGACTCTCAGACTGATTGACACCATGTCCGGCATCCTGCCTACCCTCGAATATTCTGCAGATCGCGTCGCCGAGCGCAGGCGACGGCTGGAAGAGCTGCGGGACAAGGTCCGCGACCGCTACCAACAGGGAGCGACCGGTCTGCAGGTCGCGTCGCTGCAGTCTTCGCTCCTCGACGACTGGATCGTGGGGATTCTGCAGGAGTCACTCAGCGACTGCCCCGCCGAGCAGCAGGCTATTTTGAGGCGATACCTGACGGTCGTAGCCGTGGGGGGAACGGGCCGCGGGGAACTGGCTCCGTTTTCCGATTGCGACCTGCTGTTTCTGTATGCCTCAACGGTGGAATCGGAAGCGGCGGCGTGGGTTTCGGCCGTGGTGCGGGAGTTCTGGGATTGCGGCCTGAAGCTGGGGCATAGCGTCCGGACGCCGGCGGACGCGCTGCGAATGGCTCGTCAGGACGCCCATTTCGCCACGTCGCTGACCGACGCGCGGCGGTTGTGGGGCGCCGAGGCGCTGGCGGTCGACTTTCTGCGAAAGTTCGGGCGATCGGTGATCGGATCTCGCAGACGGGCGTTCGCCGCGGAAGCAATCGCCGCCCGCGAGGACGAGCGGCAGCAGTTCGGCGGTTCGACGCAGCAGCTCGAACCGGACGTCAAGTGTTCGCCCGGGGGGCTGCGGGACGTCCACCTGATCCGCTGGGTCGGCTTCGCCTTCTACGGCGCTTCGGATCTGAACTCGCTGAAGCTGCGGGGAGGGTTGTCGCCCGACGAGGCGCTGGCGCTGATCAGCGCGACAGACTATCTGACGCACATCCGGATCGGACTGCACCTGGCCGCAGGCAGGCCGCAGGACTTGCTGACCCGGGACGAGCAATTGCGGTTCGCACGGGAACGGGGAGTCAGCGGGACGGCCGGGCAGCGGCCGGTCGAGCGATTCATGCAGGAGTTTTTCCGTCACACGACGGCCGTGTCGGAAATCTGCCGGCGATTTCTGGAACGTCACCAGCGACCGCCGCTGGCCCGACAACTTCTCGACTTCGTGATGACCTACCGGATCGATGACATCTACCGGATCGGCCCGGAATACCTCCACGTCCCGCACCGTTTCCGCGAGCGCGTCTGCGGTTCGCCAGAGGGGGTGCTGAAACTGTATCTTGCCGCCGCCAGGTATCGGGTGAAGCTGGCGCCGCAACTGGAGGAGCTGATCGCGCAGAAGGTGACTACGTTCCCGGCGGACCTGTCGGCGGAGGCGTCTCGCGCCTTTCTGGGACTTCTCGGAACGACGGGGATCCTCGGAGCGGTCCTGCGGAGCATGTACGCGACGGGCGTTCTGGAACATGTGTTGCCGCCGCTGCGGCACATCCGCTGTCTGCTGCAGTTCAATCAATATCACCATTACACGGTCGACGAACACACGCTGCGAGCCGTGGAGGCGGCCGAGTCGTTTGAGAAAGACACGGGTCCGGTGGGCCAGGCGTACCGCGCGATCCGGCACAAGGATCTGCTGCACCTGTCGCTGCTGCTGCACGACGCCGGCAAGGGATTCGAAGAAGACCACTGCACTGTGGGATGGCGGCTGGCGCAGGATCAGACCGTCCGGCTGGGACTGCCGGAACATCAGCGGGAGCTGGTTTCGGGACTGATTCTGCAGCACCTGCAGATGACCAACCTGGGGCTGCGGCGGGACACCAGCGATCCGGAAGTGCTGTTGCGGTTCAGCCACGATATCGGCAGTTCCGAGGCGCTGCGAATGCTCTACGTGCACACGGCGGCGGACATGTCTGCGGTCGGGCCGGGAGTGTGGAACGAGTGGAAGTCGGAACTGGTGACGTCGCTTTACGAACGGAGTCTGCTGTGGCTCAGCGGCAAGAGCTACCTGTTCGACGAACCGACGCGGCTGGAGCGAGCGCGGAACGAAGTGCTGGAATGCGTCTCCGAGACGGACGAAAAGCTGCGGCAGGCCCTGGTCCGGCTGTGGAAGGATCGGCTGAAGCTGTTCCCGCCGCATTATCTGCTGGCGACGCCCCCCGAGCGGATTGCGGCGGACCTGCGGATCGTCTGCAGCCGCGCGCCGGAAGAGATTCACATTGAGTCGCGCTACGAACCCGAGACGGCGACGACCGAGTACCGGATCATTACGGACGAGCGGGTCGGCTCGGGCTGCTTTCACAAGCTGACGGGAACGCTGACCGCGAAACGGATGGAGATTCTGTCTGCGCAGATCTGCACGAGCCAGGATGGAGTGATCATCGACGCGTATCGCGTGAAGGACTTCGACCACTCGGGGGAGGTGCCGCAGTTTCGGATCGACGAGGTATCAGACCTGATCCGCTCGGCGCTCAAGGGGGATCTGGACGTCTACGCCTTATTTCAGGCACGGACGCGGTTTCAGTCGCTGGGGCTGCAGGGACCGGTGTCGAACCTGCCGCTGCGGGTCGTCATCGACAACGAGTCGTCGGACCGCTACACCGTGGTCGACGTCTTTGCTCACGACCGCCCGGGACTGCTCTATACGATCGCCCGGACGCTGTATTCGCTGGACGCTTCGGTCGTGCTGGCAAAGATCTCGACGCACTTCGATCAGGTCGTCGACGTGTTCTACCTGGCAGACGCAGACGGCGGCAAAGTCCGCCAGAGCCTGCGGCTCAAACTGATCCGCGACACGCTGATCGGCGAGATCGCAGCGTTCGAAGAGCGATTTGCAGGGCGGTGAGGCTTCGGGCTTCGGGCTTCGGGCTTCGGGCTTCGGGCTTCGGGCTTCGGGCTTCGGGCTTCGGGCTTCGGGCTTCGGGCTTCGGGCTTCGGGGAGATGCGAACATTGGCCGTCGGGACGGTCAAGCGATATTGCGGGTGCCCCCTGATTGCTCCAAAGACTCTCCGGTCCGTCCGATCTGAAGCCGCCAGCCGACGCAGTCGCCGCCGACGTGGAGCGGTCGACAGGGAAGACCGGCGGCGCTGAGGGCCGCCAGCTCGTTGGCATCCGATGTGCCACGGCCGCGGCACACGGAATCGAGACTACATGGGCCTGCTACCCGATGAGGAGGGTCAGCTTTTCGATGCCGTTCCATTCATAACCTGCCGGGTTCCAGGTGATCGCGCCCTCATCCGGTTGAGTTCGTCCGAGGGCATCGACGGCTGTAATCCAGAACGTGCGGGCTCCGGGTTTCACCGGGACTTCGACGGACCAGCGTGACCAGGCGTAGGGGGAACGGGACCGCGTCAACGCGACGGTCTTCCAGGTCTCCCCCTGATCGGTCGACAGCAGCGCCGCTTTCAGCGGCGCTGCGCCATCGTTCCAGGCATAGCCGGCCAGCGTCACGACGCCTGGTGCGACCGTCTGGCCGTCGGCGTGGGACGTGACCAGCGAGGCGAGCTTCGTCTTCCAGGTGGGGGTGCTGTTGCTGCGATTGAAGACGTATTTCTCGCCCGGCTGAATAATCCGGTCGGGAGTGCGATAGCTGACGGCGTGGAAAGGATTGACGCTTTCCTCGGCTTCAAACCGGAGTTTGCCGAGCCATTTCATCTGCACGGTGCCGTAGTAACCGGGTAGAACGAGCCGGACCGGGCCGCCGTGGATTGCCGGCAAGGGTTCGCCGTTCATCGACAGGGCCAGAATCGCGGTCTCCAGGGCATCGCCGAGGGGGATGCTGTGTTCGAAGTCGTCCTTGCCGGGGGCGGGTGAGTCCTTGCCTTCCGCGGCGATGTAGCGAGCCGACTCGTGCGGGTGCGCATGCAGATGTTTGAGGACTTCGCTGAGTTTGACCCCTTCAAAACCGACATTTCCGATCGCGCCGCGGCCCCATTGCGTCCCGGAGGTTTTGGCGGCTCTGGAGAACATGGAGCGCCCATTGCCGGAACATTGCAGGACCATTTCGTAGCTGGTGCGCGGGAGGGACTGCAGCGTCTTGAGGTCGATCGACTTCGTGCCTTCGACGAGGCCCGTCAGTTCGACGGGCCAGTCCCGGACCGGAGCCGGGGCGGTCGTCGACATACCCTCCGGATTCACGTTGCTGCGGACGAAGAGGAGCGAATTCGGCGTCACCAGATGCTGGTCGAGCAGATTGAGAGGCGACTCGAAGACCAGGGGATCGGCGGTGTGGACCAGCAGATCGTCGCTCTTGCCGGCGATCAGTTGCGAGGCACGGGACGCGGCGGGCGCCGCCTGGCCTGCCAGCAGCGGTCTTAACGAGAGCATTGAGAAACCGGCGGCGGAGAGCGTCGGGATGGACTGCAGGAAGTGACGTCGGCTCAGCATGGTCAAGTCTCCAGGATGCGCGAGCAGATGATTGCAGGGACAGTCGTCCTGTTTCCTCATTCCGGAATGATGGCAGAATGCGCAGAACGCGTCGACCGCAAGCGGAGGCGCAGATGACGAGTTTGAAAGCGTGGCGTCGTGCAGGCCGCCTACTCGACGGCGAGCTTCCGAATCCGGATGTTACGGAACTCCACCTTCAAGGGAGGACCGCTGTGGACCTGCAGGGCAATGATTCCCGAGCGGGCGATGTCGGCGTCGGGTTCGCGGTAGTCGACGGTGGTGACGCCGTTCAGCGTGAGGGTGATGTGATCGCCGACGGCCCGGATGGAGTAGTCGTTCCAGTCGTCCTTGCGGAGCTTCGCCGCGAGCGACTCGGGGGCCTGGACCAGGATCCTGTTCCGGCGGGATTCGTCGTAGAGGCAGCCCCAGTACTTCTCGCCGATATCGGCCTGATAGCCGGAGACTTCGGTGCTTTCAGGGACTCGTTGGGAACGGAACTGGACTCCGGTATTCCCCTTGCCGTCGCGGACGCGGAACTGCAGGCGAAGTTCGAAGTCGCCGAACGTTTCGCGCGTCGTCAGGAACTGATTGTGCGGGATGCCCGGAGAGTCACCGACGATGGCCCCGTCCTGGACCTTCCAGAGTTTCGTGTCCCCCTCCCAGCCGGCGAGGTCTTTGCCGTTGAAGAGCGGGGCGAAGCCGGGTTCTTCCGCCGCCAGCGGAAGGGGAGCGATCAACCCGGTGACGAGCACGGCCAGAACCGTGGAGAAGAACGCATTCAGGGGGAAAGAGGGCACGTGATCGTCTCCGGCCGGGGGGACTGCGGTCGCATGGGGAATCGACACATCCGTTGTCAGCAGAACAGGTTACCGCACGAACGGCACGCTCACCAGCGGGTTCTGGAATTGTCAGGGGATGACTCCGATGCCACAATAGTGATTGACGGAATCCTGCCGATGAATCCCGCCTGCCCTCCTGCCTGCGCCTGCCTGCGGATGTCACTCCTATGCCCGGTTCTCTGCGATCTCTGTGCTGGTTGATCCTGATCGGCGGAACGTCCGTCGCGACGGCGGATGAAGCTCCCACGACAGCGCAGCTTGAGTTCTTCGAGAAGCAGGTCCGACCGGTACTGGTAGCTCGCTGCATCGAATGCCACGGCGGGTCCAAGCAGCAGGGCGGTCTGCGACTCGACAGCCGGGCGGCGATGCTGAAGGGGAACGACTCCGGCCCGGCCCTGACGCCGGGGCAGCCCGCGGACAGCTCCCGCATGCTGCAGGTGCTGAAGTACAGCAACGACGACGTTCAGATGCCTCCCGAAGGAAAGCTTCCCGACGGAGAAATTGCGATCCTGCGGGAGTGGGTGCAGCAGGGTGCGCCCTGGCCGTCCGAAGACAAGCCGGCCGCCGGCGGAAGCAGCGGTCCCGACTTTACGAATCTGACCGTGGCCCGAAACGAGCTCTGGTCGTTGCAGCCGATTCGCCGCCCCGTGCCGCCGGCCGTCGAGCACGCCGATCGGGTTCAGTCTCCGGTCGACGCATTCATCCTGCAGAAGCTGGAAGCCGCGGGACTGACGCTCGCGGCGCCGGCGGATCGCTACACGCTGCTGCGCCGACTGACGCTCGACCTGTGGGGCATCCCGCCGACTTGGGAGGACATGTCGGCGTTTGTGGCGGACGAGCGACCCGATGCGGTCGAACGGGCCGTCGACCGGCTGCTGGATTCGCCCCTCTACGGGCAGCGCTGGGGCCGGTACTGGCTCGATATCGCCCGCTATGCGGATACGAAGGGCTACGTCTTCACCGAAGAGCCCCGGTATCCGTATGCCTACACCTATCGCGACTACGTCGTCGAGGCATTCAACAGCGACAAACCCTACGACCAGTTCGTGCAGGAGCAGCTCGCGGCGGATCAGCTCGACCTGGGGAACAATCCCCGGACGCAGGCCGCGCTGGGGTTTCTGACGGTGGGCCGGCGGTTTCTGAACAACCAGAACGACATCATCGACGATCGAATCGACGTGGTCTCGCGGGGCCTGCTGGGCCTGACCGTCAGTTGCGCCCGGTGTCACGATCACAAGTTCGATCCGGTGCCGACGGACGATTATTACTCGCTGTACGGGATCTTTGCGTCTTCGCACGAACCGGGCGATTTGCCGATTATCGGCGAACCCCGGGAGACCGCGGCGTTCGATGCGTTCCAGGCGGAGCTGACGAAGCGAGAGCAGGAAATCACGGCGTTCAACCAGGCGACTTCGTCGGCCATGTACCACGAGCTGCGGACGAAAGTCGGGGATTACCTGGAAGCGGTCGGCCGCAAGACGTCGCCCGGGATTCAGGCCGAGGTGGCCGACAAACCGCAGATTCCCGATCCGCGACGCGGAGCCGTGGACCGCTGGCAGGGCTGGCTGGCGAAGCTCGGCCAGGAGCCACACCCGGTGTTTGCGCCGTGGCAGCAGCTCAGTGCGTTGCCGGCGGGAGAGGTTGGAGCGGCGCTGGCAAGCTGGAAGGTGAGATTTGCGGACCCCAATGACGCCGCGGCGCAGGCAGTCAATCCCGTGCTCCGGGGGGCCTGGCTGGCGGAGCCGCCGGAGAGTCTGCTGGCGGTGACCAAGCTCTACGGCAAGGTACTGGCCGACATTGAGGAGAAGTGGAAAGCTCACGAGAAGGCTACTCCCCAGGCGACGGCGTTGCCGGATGCCGCGGACGAGACGTTGCGGCAGGTGCTGTATGGGAACGACACGCCGACGGCGATTGCGGCGGAGCAGGCTGAGAAGCTGTTTAACCGGGCCGAGCGCGACAAGCAGCGGCAACTGACGCGGAAAGTCGAGGAGTTGAAGGCGACGTCGCCGGGCGCTCCGCCGCGGGCGATGGTGATGCGGGACAACGACAACCCGGTCGAACCGGTGGTGCTGATTCGGGGGAACCCGGGCCGGCGCGGCAAGCAAGTACCGCGACGGTTCCTGCAGGTCCTGTCGGAATCGCCGGACGAGAAGTTCCAGCAGGGAAGCGGCCGGCTGGAGCTGGCAAAGTCGATCACCGATCCGAAGAATCCGCTGACAGCGCGGGTGATGGCGAACCGGCTGTGGCAGCACCACTTCGGGCGGGGCATTGTGGCCACGGCGGGAGATTTTGGGGTTCGCGGCGAACTGCCGACCCATCCGGAACTGCTCGACTGGCTGGCCGCGGAACTGCAGGCTCACGGATGGAGCTTAAAGGCGCTGCAGCGGCAGATCGTCCTGTCGAGCGTTTATCAGCAGTCTTCACAGGGCGATCCGGCCGCGAACGCCGTCGATCCGGAGAACCGGTTGCTGTCGCACATGCCGCGGCAGCGGCTGGATTTCGAGGCCCTGCGGGATTCGTTGCTGGCGGCGGGCGGAGCGCTTGATCCGATGCTGGAGGGACGGCCGCTGGACAAAGTGACGTCGGTCGACAACCGGCGGCGGACAATTTACAGCATGGTGAACCGGAACGATCTGCCGGGGGTATTCCGTTCGTTCGACTTTGCCGATCCGGATACGAGCGCTCCCGAGCGTCCGCAGACGACCGTGCCCCAGCAGGCGCTGTTCGGGCTGAACTCTCCATTTGTGATTGAGCAGGCCCGCCGACTTGCCGGTCGGAGCTACGCAGCCTCGGACAATGACACCAGTCGCCTGCAGGATCTGTACCGGCGAACCTACGCACGGGATCCGAGTCCCGCCGAGACCGAGTTGGCCTTGCAGTTCGTGCTGAACGCCCCGACCGAGAAGGTCACGCTATCGCCGTGGGATCGGCTGGCACAGATCCTGCTGCTGACCAATGAATTTGTCTTCGTGGATTAACCGATCAAGTCGATCAGTCCGGTCCCGCATTGCCGCGACCGGTGGAGGCCGAAATGAATACGTTCTCCCTGCCTCACATTGCCGGATTGCCGGCGACGCGACGCGAGTTTCTGCAGCGCTGCGGCACCGGGATGGGCGCCCTTGGCCTGGCGGGGCTGCTGAGCGATGCGGGCCTGCAGCCCGCGAACGCGGCGCCGGTCTCGCCGATGCTGCCCCATCAACCGCACTTCGACGGCCGGGCGAAGCATGTGATTCACATCTTCCTGAACGGCGGAGCGTCGCACGTCGACACGTTTGACCCGAAGCCGTCACTGACGAAGTACGCGGGGCAGAGCCTGCCGGTTGAGAATCTGCGAACGGAACGGAAGACAGGGGCTGCATTCGCCTCGCCCTACAAGTTCCAGAAATACGGTGAGAGCGGCATCGAGATCAGCGAGATCTTCGCGGACCTGGGGGATGTCGCCGACGAATTGTGCGTCATTCGCTCGATGCACGCCGACGTCCCCAATCACGAGCCGTCGCTGATGCTGATGAACTGCGGCGACGCGCGGCTGACGCGGCCCAGCTTCGGAAGCTGGGTGACGTACGGACTTGGGACCGAGAACCAGAATCTGCCGGGCTTCATCGCCATGTGCCCGAACGGGCTGCCGATCACCGGGGCGCAGAACTGGCGGTCGGCGTTCCTGCCCGGCGTCTTCCAGGGGACGTACATCGACTCGCGGCACACCGAGATCGAGAAGCTGATCGAGAACATCCGTAACGACGGCATGCCCCGCACCGAGCAGCGGCGGCAGATCGATCTGCTGCAGGAGCTGAATCGTCGGCACGCTGAGGCGCGGGCGAATGAAGGGCAGCTCGAATCCCGAATTCACTCGTTCGAGCTGGCCTACCGGATGCAGATGGAGGCGACCGACGCCTTCGACGTGACTCAGGAACCAAAGCACATTCTGGACGCCTACGGCCCGGGGGTCCAGGCCCGGCAGATCCTCGTGGCGCGGCGGCTGGTGGAACGGGGCGTCCGATTCGTGCAGCTCTGGCACGGCGACGGACAGCCGTGGGACAATCATGACGATATCGAAGTCAATCACCGCCGTCTGGCGGGACAGTGCAGCCAGGCGATTGCGGCACTGATCAAGGATCTCAAGCAGCGCGGGTTGTTGGACGAAACGCTGATCCTCGTCGGCGGCGAGTTCGGTCGGACTCCGACCGTGGAGCTGCCGCAGCCCGGGGCCAATGCGGGCAAGATCAACGGGCGAGACCACAACCACCACGGTTTCACAGTGCTGATGGCGGGCGGGGGCGTGAAGAAGGGGCTCGTCTACGGCGCGACGGACGAGTTCGGCTTCCAGGCCGTGGAAAACAAAGTCCACGTGCATGATCTGCAGGCGACCATGCTGCGCCTGCTGGGCTTCGATCACGAAAAGCTGACGTACCGGTTTGCGGGTCGGGACTTCCGGCTGACTGACGTGCATGGACGGGTTGTCCCCGAGCTCGTGGGATGACCGACTCGTCGTCAAACGAGAACGCGACGCCTGCCGCTCCGCGAAGATCCTGGAGGCAGCGAGCCGCGGGCGGGCTGTCGGTCGGCCTGCTGGTCACGCTGCTGCTGCGGCTGACGGTCGCTGACCGCTGGCCGGTGGCATCGATGCTGTTCTACGCCACCCCGTGGCCATTGATCACGCTCGGCTGGTTCCTGGCTGTCGGGCTGTTCCCGCGACGGAGCCAGGCGCGCCGGTGGTCGGCTCTCGTGGCTCTGGTTTGCCTGACGGTGACGGTGGGGAGCCAGTGGGTCTGGAACGGACCGGCGGCCGAAAGCGACGAACCGGGAGTCGAGATCCAGTTCTGGAATGTGGCGCGGGGACAGCACGGCTGGAACAATGTCCTGGATGAACTGCGAACATCGACGGCCGAAGTCATCGCGCTGTGCGAGTCCGAATCCCGGCTGCTGTCGGGCGAGGACTGGCGGGCGGCGTTTCCCGAGCGGTATCTCTACCGGCAACCGGGAGGGCTGCTCTGGATTTCCCGGCGTCCTGTCGACGTGAAGCCGCTGCCGTGGGCGCCGGGACTGATCGGCGGATCGGAGCTGATCCTGCCTTACGAGGGTCAGCTGGTCCGGCTGCTGCTGATCGATCTCGCCGGGGCACCGTATCTCTCGCGCAAGCCAGGCTGGACGCAGCTGGGGAAGTTCCTGGAGGAGCGCCGCGACGATCCCACAATTCTGATCGGGGACCTCAACACACCCGACGATTCCGTCTGGACGGAAACATGCCGCAAGTTTGCCCGTCCTGCGTTCCGCAGTCACGGAAGAGGCTATGCGGCCACGTGGCCCCTCCCCTGCCCCGTCATGGCCCTGGATCAGGCCTGGGTCACCGAGCAAGTCGAGGTCCAGAAATGCGAACTGGGCTGGTCGCCGCTAAGCGACCACCGCTGGATCCGGCTCACAGTCCGTCCGCGATTGACTTCCCGAGAGCCGAGTCGACATATCCGGTCTCAGTGACGCAAGAGACGGTCGGAATCAGTCCAGCTGCGGCTCCGCGTCCGATGACGCGACGGCCCGCTGAGCGTACAACTCGGCGATCGGCCGCTGATGGATCCCTTTTCGAGCGACCTCCCAGCCGCGGGTATGCCCTTCTTCGTAGCCGCTCTGGTAGCCGGACAACCAGCCCATGTAGAGCACCCAGACGCCACCAGCAGCCAGCCAGATCGACCAGATGTGTTTGCTCATTCGGGCTTCCGTTCAGTGCGAGGTGAAGCGGAACGGCGCTATTCCTGTTTTCAGGAAAAGCAAAAATACCAGAGAAGGGTTCACACTATATTCATAATCTCCTGATTCCGGTCAAGACCAGCCTGACGAAATTCATAATTCAAAATCGGCGGCGCCAGTGTCTCGCATCGCCTTCGCGCGAACTCATATCGGGTCGCTCGAGTCGGTCGCCCTGGGGCGACCCTGGCAAGGTCACGAGAACTTCGCGATGAAGACTCGACTCCGGCCGGCTGCCTGCCGCGCCACCGTCTCCGAAAATCCAGAGGCTGGACGATCGCAATCCAGCTCAAGCCGGGCGTAATCTGCACGTCGCAATCAGCTGGTCGATCATTCCCGCGGCGGGACGCCTCTCGATTCGAGCTGCGCCATCATGCGAAGGACGACCGGTTCCTGCTCGCGGATGTGGAAGTCGAGCGCCGCCCGGGCGCCAGGCAGATCACGGGCGAGTGCGCAGCGGAGGATTTCGCAGTGCTGATCCGCCTTTTCGCGGATGACGTGCTCCCCCAGCGTGACGTAGTCGAACAGAGCCCGGTAATAGCCGCCGTATTGAGCAAAGAAGTCGCTGATGTAGCGGTTGCCGGCAAGTTGAATGAAATACTGATGCAGACGATTGTCGAGCCGGGGCCCATTGCCCCCATCTGCCGGCAGATTCCCCTCCAGCATGGCGGTCAACTCAGCATCATCAAGGCGCGGCCAGGCGAGTTCCAGGGATTTCAATTCGAGCGTGGCTCGAACATCGAGATAGGCACGCAGATCCCGCGCGCGGAATGGCCGAGCCCGCCAGCCGCGACGCGGCAGATAGTCGATCAGTCCAGCTCCCGCCAGGCGGTGAAAGACCTGTCGCAACACAGTCCGGCCGATGCCGAACTGCTGTGAAATCGCCTCTTCTCGAAGCGGAACCGGTTCACCGCGGAGACTCTCAATCAGCGCAAACCGCGTGAGTACAGCATCCCAGTTGACCAGTTGCGGCGGGGGCGAATCTCGGTCATCGTCATCGGACTTGGGCAACTCCGCACAAAGCCCCAGCCGGCCGGAGGCGGAACGGACCAGGTATCCCCGTTCGACCAGTTCGTCGACCGCCTCGCGGACGGGCGTAAAGCTGACGCCGTAATGGGTGGCCAGAGCTGACAGGGTTAGCCGGAAGGGCAACGGCTCACTGCTGCAAAGCCGGGACTGGAGGTCGTGAAGGATGAAATCGACGAGACTCGTCGACCGGACGGTTCGTTTGTCGTGGGCGGTTTGAAGCATCGGCAGGTTGTCCCCTCAACGGTCGAGTCCATGCCGGCGGGTTCTCCGAGAGCAAAACCGCGCCGACCACGAATCGATCAATTCTGATACATTGAGCTTCTCAGGTTGCCTTGCAAGAACACTGCACACAAAATAACATCCGTCGTGTCTAACGAACACGACAGGTCCAACCCTCTTCCTGAGATTTTTCTCCTCGCGATTGAGTTTCTTTACAAAATGAGGCTTTTTGCGATGACTGTCAACTGGCATGGCGTCTATCCGGCAGCAATCACCCATTTTCATGACGATGACTCGCTGGACATTCCGTCGACGCTGAAACACCTGGATGTGATGATCGAGGCGGGCGTCCACGGGCTGATCATGCTGGGATCGGTCGGCGAAAACGCTGTCCAGGAGCCTTCCGAAAAGCGGGAAGTGCTGCGGCAGGTCGTCCGCCACGTCGACCGGCGGGTGCCGGTTCTGTCCGGCGTTGCTGAAAACTCGACGCGGATGGCCTGCAGGTTTGCGGATGACGCCGCGAAACTGGGGGTCGACGGCCTGATGGTGCTCCCCGCGATGATCTACAAGGCGGGAGGGCGGGAAGCCATGGCGCACTTTCGCGCGGTGGCGCGGGCCAGCGAACTGCCGATCATGATCTACAACAATCCGATCGCGTACTACGTCGATCTGACGCCGGAACTGCTGGCCGAGATGGCCGACGAGCCGCGGTTTGTCGCCGTCAAAGAGTCTTCCGACAACGTTCGTCGGATCACGGATCTGAAGAACCTGCTCGGCGACCGCTACCTGCTGTTCAGCGGCGTGGATGACCTGGTTCTGGAGAGCGCCCTGCTGGGGGCTGTCGGTTGGGTGTCGGGACTGGTCAACGCGTTCCCGTACGAGAACCGGCTGCTGTGGGATCTGGCGATGGCCGGTCGGTGGGACGAGGAAGCGCTGCTGGTCTATCGCTGGTATACGCCGCTCCTGCATCTGGACACCGACATCAAGCTGGTGCAGTACATCAAGCTGGCAGTCCAGGAATGCGGCCTGGGGAGCGAACGTACGCGCGCCCCGCGGCTGCCGCTGGAAGGAGCCGAACGCGAACGAATTCTGGGAATCATTCGCCACGGAATCGCAACGCGGCCCAAGCTGTAATCGCCAGACTTCTGCACCGACAGGAAAGTCTGTGTCACTGACATCCAGGCCGGTTCACGATCAGAGGCGAATTCCGTGCATCGCATCGAAGTCATCGATACACATACCGGCGGAGAGCCGACGCGCGTGGTCCATGCCGGCGGGCCTCCGCTGCCAGACGGGTCGCTGACCGAACGTCGTCAGGCATTCCGCCAGCAGTACGATGAGTACCGGTCGGCGATTGTGAATGAGCCGCGGGGTTCGGACGTGATGGTCGGGGCGCTCCTCTGCCCGCCGGTCGATCCGACGTGCATCGCCGGCGTGGTCTTTTTCAACAACGTCGGCTATCTGGGGATGTGCGGACATGGCACGATTGGCGTCGCCGTCGCCCTGGGACATCTCGGTCGAATCGCCGCCGGTCGGCACAAACTCGAAACGCCGGTCGGCGTGATCGCATTCGACTACGACGGCCGGTCGCGGGTGACGCTGGAGAACGTTCCGAGTCACCGATTCCGGACTGGCGTAACGGTTCCGGTGGAGGGACACGGCCCGATCACCGGGGACGTCGCCTGGGGGGGGAACTGGTTCTTCCTCGTCGGCGAGCACGGGCAGTCGCTCACCGTCGACCGGTCTGAGGAGCTGACGGATTTCACCTGGCGCATTCGCGAAGCGCTGGTCCGCGAGGGTGTGACTGGGGACGATGGTGCGGAAATCGATCACATCGAGCTGTTCGGGCCGCCGGTCGACCCGGCGAATGACAGTCGGAATTTTGTGCTGTGCCCCGGCAAAGCCTACGACCGATCCCCCTGCGGAACTGGAACGAGCGCCAAGCTGGCGTGCCTGGCGGCGGACGGCGAGCTGGCCGAGGGAGACGTCTGGCGGCAGGAAAGTCTGGTCGGGAGCGTGTTCGAAGGCCGGTATCGCATGGACGCCGGCCGATGCATTCCGCAGATCGCCGGGACAGCGTATGTGAATGCCGAAGCAACCCTGCTGCTGGACTCGCGAGATCCGTTTGCGATGGGAATTCGACGATGAGCGACGCCGGCCGGCATGCAGTGATCGTCGGAGGAGGCGTCATTGGAACCGCATGTGCCCATTATCTGTCGCGTGCGGGTTTTCGGGTCACCGTACTCGACCAGGCTGGGATGGGGCAGGCGTGTTCGCATGGCAATTGCGGGCTGGTCTGCCCCAGTCACGTGCTCCCGCTGGCGGAGCCGGGGGCGATCCGATCAGCCCTGAAAGCCATGCTGTCGCCCAACGCCCCGTTCAGCATCAAGCCACGCGCCGATCTGCGGCTGTGGAGCTGGCTGTGGCACTTCGCGTGGCGATGCAACCGGGGAGACATGCTCGACGCGGCTCACGGCATCCAGTCGCTGCTGGAGTCGTCGCTGGCGGAGTACCAGATCCTCGTCGAGGGGGAGCAGCTCGAATGCGAATGGCAGCGGCGGGGGCTGCTGTTTGTCTATCGCTCGCCGCAAGCCCTCGCAGCCTATACCGAAACCAATCGGCTCCTGAGCGAGACCTTCCACGCCCCAGCCCGGCGCATGGACGCCGCCGAATTGCTGGAGCTGGAACCGGCCCTCAAACCCGATGTGGCCGGCGCGTGGTATTACGATCACGACGCCCACCTGCGGCCGGACAGACTGCTGACGAGCTGGCGTGAACGGCTGACGACGGCGGGGGTGGAATTTCGAGAAAATATGCAGGTCACGGGCTTCGAGCGGAGCGACGGTCAGGCGACCGGCTTGCGGACGTCGCAAGGAGTCATTGCCGGAGATCGGTTCCTGGTCGCGACCGGAGCGCTGACGCCCTTTCTCGAGACCGAACTCGGGTGCAGAATCCCGATTCAACCGGGCAAAGGGTACTCGCTGACGATGCCGCGACCGGCCCGGTGTCCGGCAATTCCGATGATTTTTCCCGAACATCGCGTCGCGGTGACGCCAATGGAGACCGGCTATCGGATCGGTTCGATCATGGAATTCGCCGGCTATGACCGGAGCATTTCCCCAGCGCGGCTGGAGATGCTCCGGAGCGGAGCGGAGCATTACCTGGACGAGCCGTGGTGCGAACCAGTTCTCGAACAGTGGTACGGCTGGCGGCCCATGACCTGGGACAGCCTGCCGATCATTGACCGGAGCCCGACTCACAGCAACGTCTGGATCGCCGCAGGACACAATATGCTCGGGTTGAGCATGGCTCCGGGGACCGGGCGACTCGTGGCGGAACTGATGTCGGGTGCCGAGCCGCATGTCGATCCCAGTCCGTATCGGGTGAGCCGGTTTTGAAGAAGAAGAAGAAGAAGAAGAAGAAGATTTCACCGCGGAGGCGCGGAGGACGCGGAGAAGAGCAGATCGAGAATTGATGGAATTTTCCGGCAGACGCGGGTGTGGCAGATACCGAGTGAGATTTCATTTCGACGTGAGTTGCACAATGAGACTACGAGTTATCGCCGTCCTCTGGCTGAGCATCGTTGCCGCCTCCGCGGGGTTTTCGGACGACGACCTTGCGGCGCAGGTAACGGCCCCTTCCGACGCGGAGCGGGAGCGGCTGGCGCTCGATCCGTTCTACACAAAGCTGGTCAGTGCGGAGGGATTTCCCATTGTCTCTTCGAGCAAGGTCGCCGATGCGGCGCTGCTGGAAGCGGCGTGGATCGTGGACCGCATGCTGGAGCACCGCCCGGACGTGCGGCAGGAATTGATTCGGCACAAGACGCGACTGTGCGTCATGGCCACCGATGAGTTCACGACCGATCTGCCGGATTTCGCAAAGCTGGAGCCGAAGTTCTACTGGGACCGCAGGGCGCGCGGGCTGGGGGGCGATGTTTCGTTGAGCTGTGGCGAAGAGAACCTGCTGCTCTATCCCGGCGATCCGTACGCCGCGGAGAATATCCTCATCCACGAATTCGCCCACACGATCGACTCCGCCCTGCGGCGATTGGACCCCGCTTTCGGAGAACGGCTCGACACCGCATTTCGCGAAGCCCGGGCCGCGGGACTGTGGAAGAGCGCTTATGCGGGGACTAATCCCTCCGAATACTGGGCCGAGGGAGTGCAGTGCTGGTTCGACAACAATCGCGAGAACGACAACGAGCATAATCACGTCAACACGCGAGCAGAATTGAAGGCGCACGACCCCGGCCTGGCGGAACTGGTGCAGGGAATGTTCGGCGACACGCCGTGGGTTTACTCGAAGCCGGCGACTCGACGGAATCTGCCGCACCTGTCGAGCTGGAATCCGGAGCAGTCGCCGCGGTTTGCGTGGCCGGAACGTCTGCTGGCCGCGAATCGGCATTTCTTTGACGAGATTCCTGAAGGGACCACGCCTGCGGCACCGAAGCCGATTGACTGGGAAGAACTGGCGCCGCTGCCGCTGGGCAGGCTGGAGACGCTCAAGTCGAAAACCGGCGGCAAGCGGGTGACAGTCTTCCTGATCAACCGGACCAGTCAGGAACTGCAAATGTCGTGGATTGACTTCGACGGCAAACCGAGGGTCTACGATCGCGTGCGTCCGGGGTTTCCGTCGCAGCAGTCGACGTTCGCCGGGCATGCGTGGCTGGCCTCTACGCTCGACGGCAAGCCGGTCGCCCTGTTTGTGGCGGGGGAGCAGCTTGGTCGGGCCGTGATTGTGGATGACACGGCGCAGGCGGAGTCGAAGTGAGGAGCGGCCGGGCGCCCGGCCCTACGGGAACGTCCAGAAAACACCCGCCGGGCCGGCGTTGATGATGGTCGACGGACCAAGCTGGCTCCGCTGGCCGGCGCTGCCGTGGATGTGACCGCAGACGACCAGCCGCGGCCGGAGACGTTCGACCGCCCGGCGGATCGCGCGGCTGCCGAGGTGATCGCCGCGAGAATTGACATCGACCAGGCCCCACGGCGGCGAATGGGTCACAAGGATGTCGCAGGCATCGCAGGTCTCAAGCAGGCGCTCCGCTTCGTCTTCGGTGAAGTCGTAGCTCCAGATTCCGAAGGGTGTCGTCGGGATACCGCCCCCGATTCCGAACACGTTGAGTCCGCACGCGATGGCCGTCGTTCCATGCAGAACCTGAGCGGCGGGCCAGTCGGCACAGGCCTCAACGAGCTGCTCGGTCGATTCGTTGTTGCCCGCGACCAGCACTGCGGGGCATGGCAAGGCGTGGAGAATCTCGATGCAGTCGCTGACATGGCGGCGCAGATTTCCGAAGTCGCCAGCGCCGATCGCGAGGTCGACGCCTGCCGCACGCGCCACCAGGCTGCGGGCGGCGGCGGTATCGCGGTGGAGATCGCTGAAAAGCAGCAGATTTGTGGGCATGGCAGCATCATTCGAGACGGGCGAGGACGTCGGACAGGGCCGGCAATGCGTCGCGGTTGCCGGGACGTGCACACTTTAACCCGGCGGCGACGCAGGCCGTCTGCAGGGTTTTCGGAACGGGCCAGCCGTGGAGCGTCCCATAGAGGACCGCGCCGGCGAACGTGTCGCCAGCGCCGTTGGTGTCGACGGGGGCGATGTCGAGGGCCGGCTGGGTCCATGTGCCGGGTTCGGTCGCCGGCGGTAAGGCGCGCGTCCAGGCGCGGGCGCCTGCGGCGTCGCGGGTGAGATAGACCGTATGCGGTCCGATCGCCAGGAGGGCGCGGGCCGCGGCCGGCACGTCGTCGGTCCGGCAGAAATCGCGGGCAAAGCGTTCCGGGGCGGTCAGAACATCCACCAGCGGCAACAGCCGGTCCATTTCCGGGCGGACGCTGCCAGCGTCGAGCGAGACCGGAATGCCCAGGGCGCGGGCGATCGCCGCGGCATGCACGGCAGTCTCGCCAGGCCAGCCGTCAAGATGCAGCAGTCGGATGCCGTCCCACAGAGTCTTTGGCAATTCGTCCGGACGGACCGGATGTTCGGGGCGGTAACTGGCCACCGTCCGGCGGCCGGTCCCCTGTTCGACCCAGACGTGCGCGAAGCCGGTCTGCATGTCCTGGCGACGAATCATTGGTGTCGGATCGACCCCTTCCCGCTGCAGGTCGGCAACGATCCGCAGACCGTCTGCGTCGTCGCCGATGACCCCCAGAAATCGGGCCGGCTGGCCCCAGCGGGCCAGCAGGACCAATGCCGTGGGCACTGGTCCGCCGACCTGGATGCGGGAGCGCAGGATGTTGCTTTTGGAGTCGACCGCGGGATATGCAGGGAGCCAGACCACGTGGTCGACGACCACATGCCCCAACCCCAGGACCGCGGCGACCGCCGACATATCAGTCCTCTGCGACCGGCTGCAAAGGCAGCGGTTCGGTGATCGAGTTTGGCGGCGATGTCACCGGATTCAGCATGACTTGCCGCAGTTGAGCCGGCTCGCAGTAGGGGCAGTACTCGCTGTAGATGATCCGGCGGCACTTCTGGCATTCGTGCACGCCGTACACGGGAATGGCCGCGTTGATCCGTTTAAAAATCAGAAAGCTGAACGTAAAAACGACGAACGAAGCCATCACGATCGACGGCAGAAGTTGCCGGGAACCGAAGAAGAGGAACAGGCTGATGATGATCGCCAGCCCGCAGACGCTGTAAAGCAGGACGTCGGTCATCCGTTCGCGGTTGTACCGCGCCCGCTGCAGATCGTCGTTGACCTTCCGGCCGAACTTCTCGCGGAGGACGTCGAGCTTCAGGCGTTCCAGGTCCCCTTCGCCCGACTTTGCATGGACGGCGTGCAGCAGTCGCTGGGCGCTGTCGAGAACGCGGTAACAGTCGTCTTCGCTGAAGTTCGACTGATGAACCCAGCGGTTGCGGTATTCCCGCAATTCCCCCACGAGGCTCCGTTCCAGCAGCCCCAGTCGTCGCCGAAAGACGGCATTCCATTGATCCCACATGATCGTCAGGACCGAGTGGGCATCCCATGCGGGGTCGTCCGGTTTGGCCCCCGTGGGGAGCTTGTCGTTGCGGAAACTGGCGCGTGCAGCCTTCTCCCAGCCCTCGCCGTAGACGGCGTGCAGTTCCTGCTGAAAGAACGGCAGCAGCCCCTGCGTCAGCAGTTCGAGGCCCATGCCAATACGTTCGTGTTCGGTCGGCAATCCCAGGACTCCGGCGGCCCGCCCCACCTTAAGACTGCGGGAAGACACATGCTTCCGACTGTCCCGTTATATACGGCCGGGTGACCGGAAACCATTGGGAGAATCAGCAACCGTTCAGTCCGCGCGCCCGTTCCGAACGGACGTGCAAGCCGTAGCGATTCCACCGATCCTGCCGATCGTTCGAAGAGACGCGTTACTTCGCCGGGAACAGCGTTTCCAGCTTGCCGTCGAACGAGAGCCGGTAAACTGACTTCGTGTGGGGATCGACGACGATCAGCCCCGCGTCGGTCCAGGCCAGGCCCACCGGGTTCTTGAGAGGCTCTCCGGCGAAGAGAGGTTTGGGCTCGGCGCCCGGCTCAATCTTCCAGATCGTCTTGGCGTAGCCGTCGACGACATACGCCGTCTTGTTGTCCGGCGCGACCACGATGTGGTGCGAGAACTGAAACGGCCGGCCGGCGGCGATGACTTCGCGCGTCTTGCCGTCCGGCGAAAACTTCACGACGGCGTCTTTGCCGTGGCTGGCGACCCAGATCGCCCCGTCGCTGTCGACCGTCACGCCGCGGGGAGCGGTGATCTCCGCCAGAATCTCGGGCTCTCCGCCGGGGGCGGGGACGCGCACGATCCGCTGGATCTCCTGATCGCCGGCGATAATGGCCCCGTCGTGGGCGATGGCCAGCGCCATCGGGATGCCGACGTTTCCCTTGGTCAGCGGCTGCGGCTGGCCCTGGTCGTCGAAGCGGTAGATTTCGCGCGTCGACGAATCGCCCGCCAGCAGCTTGCCGTCCTTGTCGATCGCCAGGCAGCGGACGGCGTTGAGGGGGGTGCGGAACTTCTTCGAACCGCGGAAATAGACTTCCAGCTTCCCGTCGGCCCACTTCCAGACGCCGGGGAGATCGCGGTCGGCAATGTAGATCGTCCCGTCCTTCGCCACCGCCGCGGCGAGCGGGTACTGCATGTCTTCGGCGTGAACGGCGGCGGAAGGGAGGAGGAGGCCGAGAACGGCGACGGTGCGAAGCATGAACGACTCCGGATGCTGCGTCGGAGGAGGTGCGGCGAAAGAGACGCGGCGAGAAATGACACAACCTGTTGACGGCATTGAGCGTACCGGGAGGCGGAAGGGGTTGCAAATGCGAGACAGCTTGCCTCACGGCTCTTCCCAGTTTCAAAGCAGGGTGAGTCGAGTCCGCGAGGCTCACCTCTGCAACAACAACTTACGGTGAGCCTCGAAGACTCGACACACCCTGCTGCGACGTCTTTCAGCGGCAGTTCCGACGACATCCCCGGCCTGTCCAGTTTTTTTGATCTCTCAGGGAGAAAATGCGTTACAACAATTTGATCACTGCACATCCTTCTCCCCTGGAACGGAAATGAGGTCAGGCATGTACGTCTTCCGTTGTTCGATGGCTGTGCTCGCTGGAGCGGGGCTCGCACTCTGTTCGGTAAATGCCGGCGAATGGACTCGCTTTCGCGGTTCCGACGGGAACAGCGTCGCCGGCGAATCCCGGCATCCGACGGAGTGGGGCGAAGGAGTCAACGTGGCCTGGAAGGTTCCGATTCCGGGACGCGGCTGGTCTCAGCCGGTAATCACGGGTGACAGGGTGTTTGTGACGACCGCCGTGACCGAGAACGAAGAGAAGCCGAAGCGCTTCGACGGAGGGATCACGCCGGGCGCGAAGGATGCCCGGCAGAGCGATTATCAGTGGAAGGTCTATTGCCTGTCGCTGAAGACGGGGGAGATCCTCTGGGAACAGACGCCGTTCGAGGGGAAGCCGGAGACGCCCAAGCATCGCGGCAACACCTATGCCTCGGAGACGCCGGTCACCGACGGCGAGCGGGTGATTGCCTATTTCGGGATGCGCGGCGTCGTCTGCTACGACCTCGCCGGGCAGCAGCAGTGGATCAAAAGCCTGGGGGCCTATCCCACGCAGGCGGGCTGGGGGACCGGCAGTTCGCCGCTGATCCTGGGGAATGCGGTGGTGATCCAGTGCGATAACGACACGTCGTCGTTCCTAGTCGGGCTCGACAAGCGGACGGGGGACGAACTGTGGCGCATCGACCGGGATGAAAAAACGAACTGGTCGACACCTTACCTCTGGAAAAACAAGTTGCGCACGGAGCTGGTCGTCGCCGGCGGCAAGAAGATGCGCGCCTACGATCCCGAGTCGCGCGAGATCCTGTGGGAAATGGCCGGCAGCGGCAGGACTTCGGTCTCTCCGGTCGGCGACGACGAACTGCTCTACGTCGATTCCGTCAACTGGTTCCAGGGCAGCCCCGGCCGCCTCGCCGCCATTCGCGCAGGAGCGTCTGGCGACATTTCGCTGCCGAACGACAAAACGACCTCCAGCCCATCCGTCGCGTGGAGCATCAACCTGACGTCCTATCGCAACTCTTCCCCGCTGTTGTATGAGGGCGGCCTCTACATGCTGGAACAGTCGGGGGGCATCGTCCGCTGCTTCGACGCGAAGACAGGCAAAGTCCGTTTTCAGCAACGCCTCCCGGATTCGCCGGGCTTCGCCGCATCCCCCTGGGCCTGTCACGGCAAGGTATTCCTGCTGGACGACGCCGGGACGACGTTCGTGCTGGAGCCCGGCCCGGCCTACAAGCTGCTCGCGTCGAACAAGCTGAGCGACGAAATCTTCTGGTCGTCAGCCGCGATCAGCGGCGACCAGCTCCTGCTGCGCGGTCAGGGGCACGTGTATTGCATTCGGGAGTGATTTTCCCGGCGTCCGCCGGGTAACACCGATCTGAAGGAGATGCCGGAGGTCCTGCAGATCTGACAGCCGGCAACGTGAGTGCCTGGCCTAACCTCCGCAAATCCCGCACGCTCTCCCCTCGGTCGAACGGCAAAAGTAGCCGTGATTCGTGTTGTTGAAGTTCCTGCAGCGGGAGTTGTGACGGACGCCGGTACCGGTATTAAGCCAAAACTTCCTGGTCGAACTCGCAGGCGCGATCTCGGGCTTCTCCGCCGCGGTAATGCGGGGACCGGCTGAACCCGCCGGAACGATGACCGGTTTTTCCAATCCCCGGTAATCCCAGGGGGCCATCGGCCTGTCCTGCGCCCAGAGTCCACGCTTTGCAGCACGCGCAGCCCTCTCGGCGGTCGCGAACTTTTCCTGGCCGTTGTACTTCGTGAAATGCCAGACCCAGCCGTCCTCCACGAGCTTCAAGTTAACATCGGTGCCGTCGACCTCGACGAAGCCGAGCGTGCGGTCGTACTTGTCAGTGCCTGTCGTATGGACGTCGACCACCCTCCCGGAGACCATCTCGGCCAGTGCAGTCGTGGCTTTCATCCCGTAGGCCTGGCCGCGTTCCGGGGCATCAATCCCCTCGAGCCGGATCTTCACCTGCAGGTTCTTATCCGTCAGGATGGTCAGCGTGTCCCCATCGGCGATCCGAATCACCTTCCCGGTGAGCGTCTCGACGATCCTCGGTTCTGTCGGCGGCCCGGAGGAGAGCGCGGACGCCAGGTCGAACTGGTCGCAGCCGGCGAACAGGGAGATGACCAACCAGGCAGAGATGGCGGTACGCGTGACGCGTAGAAAGCCGGCGTCCACCATTCGATCTCCAGACGAAAAGAACCCCGTGAAGGTTTCGACGGAGTTCTGCCGGAATGGTGAGGCGCCAATCGCTCGGCTGCCGCTGGCCAGCAGTTCAACCCCATCAAACGTAGGTCGCGAGTTCAGTACACGCAAACGAAATTGGCGTCGTGCGACAGGATTTGCGGCGTGCTGGGAGGAAGGCACGAAAGTGGAAAGCTGATCGGCGGGGCGGCCCCGTTGGCATTCTTATGCCTGCCGGGGTCGCAAAGCGACGGCAGGATACCGGCGGCAGAGCTTGATCTCAGCCTCTTGTGGCGTTGCCGCACCGGTAGGACGAAACGACCAACCCGCGCCACCCTGCCGATAGCGGTGTCGACCGACGGCCCGGTCGACGGCCTCACAAAACAACCGCCGCGGGTGGCCCCGGTTGCCGTTCCGACGGCTACCGGGGCGGCGCAGCCGTGGGAAGTTTGGAACGCGTTGGACTCAATCTCTGTCAGATCCGGAACTCACCGTTCGAGCTCACCTCGGTAGCCGACTTCCCCCGCGCGTGGCACAGAGTTGGGAACTGGGCAACTGGCAGCTCTGTCGTGAAAACAAGCTCCTGTGCCTTTGGCACCCCGGTAGGACGCCGGCGTCCAACCGGGGTCACCCGCGGCGTTGCAGTCGACGATGACTTCTAGCGAGGAGCCCAAGCCGGTAATCTGCTTTCCATCACCGGACGTTCAGTTCACGAGAATTCGGCCCATGAAAAGTTGTCGCCTGACTTTGACTTCCCCAAGAGAGGACACGGTCATTTGGCGATACATTGACTTCGCCAAATTCGCATCGTTGGTGACGTCCCGTTCTCTGTTCTTTGCTAACCCTGTCCTATTCGATGACCGATGGGAGGGGTGGCATCCGGTCCTCGGACAATTCAACGACGACAAGCCCGAAACCCTGGAACGGCTCGCGCGAATGGCGACGATTCAATTGACGGGTGCCCGCGAAAAAGTATTCGTCAACTGCTGGCACATGAGTCCGGAAGAGAATTACCCGATGTGGAAAGCGTATGCCGCCTCAGGCCAAGGCATCGCAATCCAATCGACCATCGGAGCCCTGCGGCAATCCTTCGAACGACAGGACGTCACTATTGCCAAGGTTCGATACCTGCCCCGTGACGCAACGATCAAATCGGCAACTCTCACAAGCCAGAATCAGGTTCACTTCAAGATGTTCGCGGCGAAACAGGAAGAATTCGCCTCGGAAAGAGAGGTGCGAGCAATGGTCCGAGATCCGGACGAAAAGCGAGACGCCGGCCTCTTCGTCAAGGTCGATCTTGCGGAGTTACTTCACAGTGTCGTGATCGCACCCGGTTTGTGGCCCCAATGGTCCGAAACCGTCCGAGCGCTGCTCACTCAGGCTGGAGTCGACGACAAGATCGTTCGAAAATCCCGGCTCGACGACGATCATCCATTTCAAACCCTTCACGCTCATTTTTCCGAAGTCAAGCGGGATGAAGAAGCAGTAAAGCGTCTCCAGAAGTTCTGCCACGAGGAACTGGAGGCGAGCTACGACGTGTCCATGATCATCCACCAGTGCTTCCGTGCAGTTGCGACGGCGGGACGATTTCAACCGACCACACAAAAGAGGATTCGGCGATCCTATCGAGATACGATTTATGAGCACGTGATCAGCGCGGCGAAGACGATCAACAGCAACGGTTGGATCGAGAGCCCGCCATACGACTAGGCTGGGCGGTCCCCGAACCGCGTTCTCTCGGGCCATTACCAGAACAGGGGAGGTGGAGATGGATTCCCAGGCTGAGAACCCGAAGCTCATCGACTTGCGACCCAAGACCGTGCCGTGGGTCGACTTTGAAGAAGAAGTGGCGGCCTTCGCCGAGAAGCAAGTGGGCGACGGAAGCTGGGGGATCAGTTCCCATTCGACGAAGGTTCGGCGGAAACCGGAGTATTTCTCCAAGGCCAGAGAAGCCAACATCACGTTCGACGTGTCGATCGAAATCTTCTTGAAGGACGACTTTTCCAAGCCGCTTTGTCTTTGGATCATCGAGTGCAAGGACTATCCGAGTCGAAAAGTGAAGGTCGACGAACTGGAGGAGTTTCATCACAAGCTGCAGCAGGTCGGGGCACACAAGGGGATGGTTTGCACTCGGGTCGGATTCGAGCGGGGAGCGATTGAGATCGCCAAGAGCCACGGCATCACGCTGATAACTCTCCAAAAGGAAGAGAGCTGGGTCATTCAGCTATCTCGGACCGGAGGAAGCTTCAAGATCGAACAATTCGTCGTCCCTTTCTGGGTGAGAGACGACGGAAAGGAAACGCACCAGACGCACTTCGACTACGTCCTTGGACATGGCTTGAAACCCTTTGATATCATGGTTATGCCAATCCTTCCATAGGATCTGAACAACGTCCTTAGGGGTCTCTGGTGAAGGTGGAATGACGTGTTTTATGCGGAGAACTGATATCGTGAACGAAAAATGCAATTGCGCCGCTCACGAGAAACTAGATACGTTGACAATCTCGGTTACCGTTCTCCGGCCCAATGAGATCGAAGGACCATCCACCACGGTCGCGGGAACGTAACTCAGTCCGAACCAGTTAAGAAGGGGACGACTAGTTCGCTGGCGTTTGGGAGAAAGTACGACGACCTCGTCGTTCTCGGTCCTGGAAAGCATGTGATCTGCCAGTGCCGAGCGATTGCTCCGAAGGATGCGGCTTTCAGACGTGGCGAGTAGGGTTCAGGTCGATTGAGATGGAATCCGGCGAAGCGGGGATTTGGACGCAAGGAAAGTGAAACCGCAGAGTGACACTGGTTGGCCGTCGGCGGCCTACCGGTGCGGCGCAGCCGCGAGAGGCGGGACGTCAACGGACCGGCCGGACAAGTAGTCTTCGTGATCGGCCCGGAAGTCACGAATTCCCGGAGAGTTCCAGCGACCAAAAGGTGCGAAACCCGCTCCCGTTTTAAGCTTCCAATCGCTGCGCGACACCGAATCCCCCACAACGTTGCAAAATACTAACCTCCGCACCCCGGACATCTCCACTCGCCCCTCTGCGAGAGATCTTTTCTGGAATTCTCGAAAATTCCCCCGATCTGCTCTTGCAATCTGGCCATACCAGAGTGAACGTGCGAATCGTCAGTCGGGTGACGAGATGCATGCACGCCGCGGGACGACCCAAAGCGCTCGAGCCGATCCCGATCGACCAGCGGGCCTGATCAGGGCCCTTCACGGCCGGACCGAAATGTCCGGTCGAGGGAGCGCACATCGTGCGCACTCACTCGGCGCCGAGATTTTTCCCGTATCCTACGCGGGCCACAAACCCGCAATCCTGATCACAGCCAGCTCAAAAGACTTGGCGGAGCGGACTTCGACAACCCGCTCCGCCAGGTCCGGGCCGGCCACATTTCGCAGCAGCCTCGCCGCAGGCCACGCTCGCGGTGCGCTCCGCGCGCCCCCTTTGCCCCTCTGCAATTGTCAGCGCCTCTGCATCCGGACGGGCTGCCGGCGTCTGACACGATACGCCAGGTCGCGACTCCGAGCCAACACCCGCAGGGTGACACGGAATTGGCCGGCGGCGGCCGACTTGAGCGGCGCGGCCGCGAGAGGCAGGACGTCAACGGACCGGCCGAACAGGACGTCGTTGCGATCGCCCCCGAAGATCACGAACTCCCGGAGAGTTCCAGCGAGCAGAGAGTGCGAAAACTGCTCACCCGGCCGCTCCATGCCTCCAATCGCTGCGCGACACCGGTAGGGCGAACCGGCCAACCGGTGCCACACTCGAAGTGGAAACCGGTCCCTTACACAATCGGGGCGGCTTTTCTCAATTCGTCGGTCAGAGCGCTGCGATGAGCGGGGTCGTTCAAAATGCCGTCAAGAGCCTGTTTGAGTTCGGCGGAACCTTCGATCAATGTCTTCAATTCGTTGAGGCGCTCCCGCGCTTTGAGCAGCTCGTTCAGTTCAGGAACCTGCCGCGCCACGCCCGCCGGCGTGAAATCGTCCATGCTCTGAAACTTGAGATCGACGGATAGATCCTTCCCGCTGTTGTCGGTCAGGCAGTCATCGACGCGCAAGTTCAACGACGGATTGAGACTGGCAACCGTCGGATGAAAGTTGTCACGGTTGATTTCTGCAAACTTCCGCTCATCGAAGGGGATCGTCTCTCCTGCGGAATCCCCCGCAAAATCACCGATCACGCCGATGACGAACGGCAATTTGACAGATAGCTTAGGGTCGGTCTTGTCTTCATACTCAATATCGACGCGTGGACGGAGCCGATAATATTTTCCTGCGGCCGGACCGCGGACCCGCTGCAGCTTGTCGTAAATGCTTTCGGAGGCCATAGAGCGGTCCCTACATCCTGGAGCCGTGCGAACGAAACGTTCAGTGACGGCGATTTGTGATACGACCTCACTGGCGGAATTACAACGTCTAAGTTCTGAACTCCACAGTGTCTCCGATCTCTCGGAAGCCGGCAGAGGTCGAGTCTTAAGGCCCCCAGCGGCAAATGATCATCACCGTCGGGCCGTCTCCACTCACACTGAAGCCTCTGCGGCCCACCTGGGCCTGGCCGGAAGCAACGCTCGCACTTGCGGCCGGACCTTCGCACGGTACGCTGCCAGTTGACTTTCCCGGTGTGCTCGCCGGTCGGCCTCGGTTCAATTCTCACAAAGGCACGCCAGCATGCGTTTCTCTGTCTCCCTGTGGCTCTTGCTCGCGTCCATCGTCGTCATCGCTCTCGCCGCGAGCCTCCCCGCGGCAAGCGCCTGTACCCGCGCCGTCTACCTCGGCAAAGAAGGCATGGTCGTTACGGGACGATCGATGGACTGGAAGGAAGACCTTCAGAGCAACCTCTGGGTCTTTCCCCGCGGCATGCGACGGGACGGCGGTCTGGGCGCCGCTTCGCTTCAGTGGACAAGCCGGTTTGGCAGTGTCGTTGCCTCGGTCTACGAGGGGGGGACCGCCGACGGCATGAACGAGCGCGGGCTGGTCGCCAACCTGCTGTATCTCGCCGAATCCGAGTACCCGCCGGCGACCGACACCCGCCCGGCCGTCGTCATCACCGCCTGGACGCAGTACGTCCTCGACAACTTCGCGACGGTCGCCGAAGTGGTGGCAGAGTTGAGGAAGGAGTCATTCCGCGTCGTGCCAGTGGTTGCTCCCAATGGAGCCGCCGGGACCGTGCACCTCTCGATCTCTGACCCGACGGGCGACTCCGCGATCTTCGAGTACGTCCAGGGCAAACTCGTGATCCACCACGGCCGACAGTTCCAGGTCATGACCAACTCGCCAGTGTTCGACGAGCAGATCGCACTCAACAAGTACTGGCAGCAGATCGGGGGGACGGTCATGCTGCCCGGCACGAACCGGGCGGCCGACCGATTTGCGCGGGCCTCGTTCTACATCAATGCCTCCACTCAGACTGCGGAATCCCGCGAGGCGGTGGCCAGCGTCTTCAGCGTAATGCGGAACGTCAGCGTGCCCCGCGGCATCAGCACGCCCGATCAGCCCAACATCTCATCAACGATCTGGCGGACGGTGGCCGATCAGAAGAACCGAATCTACTTCTTCGAGAGCACCGCCAGCCCGGGCCTGGTCTGGGTGAAGCTCAGCCAGGTCGACTTCCGCGAGGGATCGGGGACCCGGAAGCTGACGCTCGTTGGCAATCCGGACCTCGGCGGTGACCAGACCGCCCACTTCCAGCCGGCAAAACCATTCACGTTCCTGGCCCCGGAAGTGAAATAGTTTTCCGAGCAGTCGCTCCAGCAGGACGAACTCCGCAGGTCCGGTCTCAGTGGCTGCCCCCAAACCCGCGGTCGCGTTCTACGTCTCGCCGCAAGTCGCCATTTCACGTCGCCGCAACGGTCACTGGCTTTCACCGTTGGACCACTGTCGTTGCAAGTCGTTGCCCGGCCGGAATGAATCGCGGGGACATTGACTCTGCGACGAATAGATCCGCGCTCACACTCCATTGCGAACCGGGGAGTCTGAACGTCCGCGCCGTCCTGGACTCTCTGACGTTGCGGTGGCTCGCGGGCCAGCTTCACTCGGTGACCGGCACAATCCCGAGACTCGGCTGAGAACCCACCGCGATCCAGAGCACCTGCTGCAAAACTCCGTTGCCTGCGAAAGCTGCGGAATCAGACGAACGTCATTCGTAGCGCAGCGCGTCAATCGGATCGAGGCGACTGGCGCGGCGGGCCGGATAATAGCCGAAGAAGACTCCCACGGCGGCGGCGAACACGAAAGCGACGATGGCCGCTACGAATGAAATCTCGTGCTTCCACTTCGTCCCGCTGCTGAAGGCGTTGATGATCGACACCAGGCCGACCGACGCTCCCACGCCGAGCAGGAATCCAATCACGCCGCCGATACACGACAGCAGGACCGCCTCGACGAGAAACTGTCGGAGAATGTCGCCCGAGCGTGCGCCAACCGCCATGCGGATGCCGATTTCTCGCGTTCGTTCGGTGACCGACACCAGCATGATGTTCATGATGCCGACGCCGCCGACGAGCAGCGAGATTCCGGCGATGCAGGCGAGCATCATTGTCAGAGTGCCGGTAATCATACTGAAGACCGCGGCGATCTCGGTCGTGTTCTGAACGACGTAATCGCGCGGTTCCCCGGGCTGGATGTTATGTCGTTCGGCCAGAAGTTGGTCGATCTCATTCTGGGCTTCGGACATCAGCCCTGTCGAACGGGCCGAGACCATGATCGCGTTGACGTTGTCGAACTCGGAGCCGCGCAGCCGCTTTCGAACGGTCGAGATGGGCATCAGGACGATGTTGTCCTGATCCTGCCCGACCATGTTCGCCCCTTTCCGTTCGAGGACGCCGATCACTCGAAAGGGAATGTTCTTGATCCGGATTGTCTCGCCGATCGGATCGGTGGTCTGAAACAGTTTTGCAACCAGGGTGTACCCGATGACGCAGACCTTGTTGGCGCTGGTGACATCCCGTTCGGCGAAGAATTCGCCGCGACGCAGCGGCCAGTTCCGAACCGTCAGGTAGTCGCCGCCGACGCCGTGCATTTCCTGCGGACTGAAGTTGGAACTGCCATAGATCACCTGGCCCGCCACGCCGAGGATCGGCGACGACGCGAGGACCGAGGGACAGCTCGCTCCAATCGCATCTGAATCCTGGGCGGTCAATGTCACGATCGCCTGCGACACGCCGTCGCGCTGCCGATTGCCGGGAAAGACGATGATCACGTTGCTGCCGAGCGATTCAAACTGACCCTGAACCAGCGAACTGGCGCTCTGTCCGAGAGAGACCATCGTCGTGACGGCGGCGATGCCGATGACGACGCCGAGGACGGTCAGCGCAGCTCGCAACTTGTTTTTGGCGAGTGCCCGCACGGCGATGCGAATGGTCAGCAGGAAATTCATACGATCATTCAAAGTGCAGGAGAGGCTGACGTCAGCTGGACCGCCTCATCGGGCCGCTCCGAACTGGGCCGTCTGAATACCGGTCACCAGCACGTCTCCCTTTGTGAGCGTCCCGTCGATCATCTCGGTGAACTGGCTGTCGCTGAGTCCCGTCACGACTTCCACCGCACGCAGCAGATCCCCATCCGCCACCCACACGTGCCGGCGGTGGCGATCGCGGCGACGCTGCGATCGTTCGTCCGCCGACATCGACTGCTCTGAGGACTGAGCCTCGTCCTGCCCGCTCGACGGGCTGGAGGTCCCCTCTCCTTCGAGAATCGGCAGGTCTTGCGGTCGAACGTGCTTTGCGTTGGGATAGAATCGCAGGGCCGCGTTGGGAATCTTGATCACATCGTCCCGGTGATCCACCTGGAACGACAGACTGGCCGTCATGCCGGGCAGCAGATCGAGATCGGGATTCGGTGCAGAGACGATCACGGGATACGTCACGACGTTCTGCAACGTTGTCGAGCTGAGTCGAATCTCGTGGATCGTCCCTGTGAACAGTTTTTCGGGATAGGCATCGACCGTGAACGTCGCCGGATACGCCTGACCCTGGGCGGACTTGATGAGTCCGATATCGGCCTCGTCGACGGAGGCGTGGATGTGCATCTCCTTGCGCATGTCGGGGGCGATGACGAACAATTCGGGCGTCTGAAAAGACGCGGCCACGGTCTGGCCAGGGTCGATTTTCCGATTGATCACAATCCCGTCAACCGGGGATGTGATGTTTGTGTATTCCAGATTCACCCGGGAGTTGTCCAGCGTGGCCTGCGCCTGGTCGACGGCGGAGTCGGCCACTCGAAGCTGTGCTTCGAGCGACAGCCTTGCGAATCGGAACTTGTCCATTTCCGCCCGGGAGATGAACGACTCGTCTTCGGCCTGCAGGGCGACCGCGCGTTTCTCGTCATTAATCGCGAGTTGCAACTGCGCCTTGACACGGAAGACGTCCGCCTCGCGATTTGCGAGAGCCGCCTCGTCGCGCGCCACGTTAGAGTGATAAATGCGAGGGTCGATCTTGGCGAGCAGTTCGCCCTTCTTGACTTCCTGATTGAACTCGCAGTGAAGTTCCAGAATCGGTCCCGAGACGAACGAACCGATCGCCACTTGCAGCTTCGGCTTGACGGCCCCGGTCGAGTTCACGACCGAAACGATCTTGCCTCGCTCAACCGTGGTCGTCCTCCAGACGGGCCGATTGCGCGCGGCCAGGTAGTCCATCGTCGGCCGATACGCAGCCGCCCCCACTCCCGCGAGGATCGCTACGACAATCACGACCTTGACCAATGTTCGCATGAGTCGCCGCTGGCGGTGGTTTGAGGAAATTCGAAGGGAATTCGCTACCATGAAACGGTCTTGACGCCTCAGGCTCATTACCCTGCCGGCAGGCGTTCAGTTTCGGAGAAATCTCTTGGCGTTGATTGAAATTCGCAATGTCAGCAAAGTCTACGACCTCGGCGAGGTCAAAGTCGAGGCGCTCAAGGAGGCGAACCTCACCATCGAGCAGGGCGAGTACGTCGCTCTGATCGGACCGTCCGGTTCGGGCAAGAGCACGCTCATGAACACGCTCGGCTGCCTGGATCGGCCGACTTCCGGCAGCTACAGACTGGCCGGCGAGGAAGTCGCCACCATGTCCGGCGACCAGCGAGCGCGAATTCGCAACCAGCGAATAGGCTTCGTATTCCAGAACTTCAACCTGCTGGCCCGGACGTCGGCGCACGAAAACGTCGAATTGCCGCTGCTCTACGCGCACGGCATCTCGGCCGCAGATCGCCATCGCCGGGCGACTGAGAAGCTCGAGCTCGTCGGACTGGGCGACCGGCTCGATCATCACCCGAGCCAGCTCTCCGGCGGGCAGCAGCAGCGGGTCGCCGTCGCGCGGGCTCTGGTTAACGAACCCGCGATTCTGATGGGGGACGAACCGACCGGGAATCTCGACTCGAAAACCAGCCGGGAAGTAATCTCGCTGTTCCGCGAGCTGAACGAACAGTCCGGTATCACCGTGATCCTGGTGACGCACGATCAGAACGTGGCCCGCAACGCCCGGCGGATCGTCGTCCTGCGGGACGGCGGAATCGTTTGCGATACCTCCGACTTTCACCAGGCGATGCAGGCGTTACAGACGGAAACGCTGGAATGACCCGCAAGCTGGTTAACACCGGCGGACGATGACCGACTCGGGCAATCGGCACAATCCGCGCCATGCGTCTGCTTCCAATGCCTCCGACGGTCCTCAAACACCGCTCGGCCGGACGCAAGTCCCCGACCCGCGTTCGGCTTACGAACGCCTCGCCTGGAACTGGCATGACTCGTCCGGCACTGATCGCGCTGCTGATCTGCATCGCGCCTGCGGCGGAAACCGCCGAAGCGCAGCGGCTCGTGCCGACATTCTTTCGCGAACAGCGCTCGATTTCGATCCGCGACCCCTCCGAACTGGCGCCGTCACGCATTCCCGAATCGTTGAGGCCGTCAACCGTCTCGAATCCGCAGCCCGAGCTTCAGCCCGTCGACTTGACCCTGGATGACGCGATTCGGATATCGATCAGCAACGTCGACGTCGTGCGGATCCTGGCCGGTACGACGGCGACGAACAGCGGACGCACAATCTACGATCCGGCCGTGACGAATACGGACATTGACCAGCAGAACGCGCAGTTCGATCCGATCTTCACCGTCGACGGGACAAGGAGACGGCTGGAGAATCCGGCGGAAGTCTTCGATCCGGGCTCTCCCGGCCAGTCCCTGATCACGGGAGTCCGCAACGATACGTTTCAAACATCGGCGAACCTCACAAAGCAGAACGCCTTCGGCGGAACATTCGGCGTCGGGCTCGATGCGACTCCGACGCGGTACACCCCCGGGCCGTTCCCGCTCAATCCCGTCACGCGATCGTCAACGAACCTCAACTACACGCAGCCGTTGCTGCAGGGGGGGAGGCTGGGAGCCAACCTGGCGCCGATCGTCCTGGCGCGCATCGACACCGAGCGTTCGTACTTCCAGCTCAAGGACTCCATGCAGGAAAACGTGCGGGGAGTCATTGAAGCGTACTGGGCGCTGGTCGCCGCGCGAACGGACGTCTGGGCGCGGCGAACCCAGGTCGAGCAATTGACGGAGATCCTCCGTCGCATCGAAGCCACCGTCAAAACGGGAACCGGCACGACGGCCGATCTCGCGCAGGCCCAACTGGCGCTGGCCAACTTCCGTGCGAACCTGATTGCTTCGGAAGCGAACGTCATACAGCGCGAGGCCGCCTTTCGGAACATCGCCGGTCTGCCCCCGTCCGACGGAACCCGGCTGATCCCGACATCGCCTCCACAGACGGAGCGGTTCTTTCCCGACTGGCCGTCCATCGTCGATCTGGCCTGCGAACGCCGGCCCGATGTGATCGAGCTGAAACTGATCGTCGAGGCCGACGAACAGCAGCTGCAGATCGTGCGGAATGACGCACTTCCGCGGCTCGACGCCGTCGGACAGTATCGCTGGAACGGCCTCGAAGGGGTGATGCCCAACGGGTCTTCGCTGTCGTCGGCGCCAGGCGCCTATACCGACTGGACGCTCGGCATCAACTTCTCGGTCCCGCTCGGCCTGCGTCAGTCGCGTGCCGCGTTGCGCGCGCGGGAATTGATCATTGTGCGGGACCGCGCCAACCTGCAGCAGGGGCTGCACAGTGCCATTCATCAGCTCGCATCGAGCGTCCGCGCACTCGACCAGGCCTACGAGCAGTACCTGGCGTTTCGCGAGGCCCGCCAGGCGGCGCTCGTCAATCTGAAGGTGCAGGTCGCCAAACTTTCCACGGGGACGGTGCTATTCATCAACGTGCAGCAGGCGGTGACCGACTGGGGAAACCTGATCTCCGCCGAAGCCAATGCTCTCACGCAGTACAACACACTGCTGGCGACGCTGGAGCGGCAGACCGGGACCATCCTCGAAACGCATGCCGTCGTATTCTTCGAGGAACGCTTCGCGTCGGTCGGCCCGCTCGGCCGCTTCTGCGATGACGTGTGCTACCCGATGGACATGCGGCCGTCTGCAAACGCCGACCAGTATCCGACGGGGACCCAGCCTTCGGAAGAAACGTTTGAACTGCAACAGCCCGACAACCTGCTCGATAAGCAGCGGGATCTCGACTACGACAAGATCAAACTCCCGACGCTGGACGAGATCATGCAGGAACAGAGCGTCCCTCCCGCGCCGTCGGTACCCGAGTCCAAGCCGACCGCCCCTGCGGCTCGTATTCCGCTCCCGCAAGTCTCACAACCTGCCGAAGAATTCGTACCACCTGCCGCCACAATGTCGCCAGCCGGCTCTCGGACGGAGACTTCTCGCTCTGGATCCCGGATTGGCCGCATGCTCGGTCGCCTGCAGTCGTCCTTGCGTCAGCAGACTCATCTGGATTGACACGCCGTGGCAATTTACCGTCGGTTCCGGCGATGATCCGGACTGATGCACGCAGCCGTCGAGTGCCGGGGTGAGGTTCTGAGACGTCGGCGAACCGTTTCGTTTGCTGCGGGGCACGGGGCGGCAAAATGTGCGCCCGCGATCGAAACAGGGTGCAGGCACAGCTGAGAACTCTGATCGTTCAGAGTCCTCATCAAGAACCGCCGTCAACGGCAGGAGTGCGCCAGAGACAAGCCCTCGACGACGCGAGGCAGCGCGAAGCGGCTCTGCGCCGTAGGCGAATGCGACAACGGCGCCCAAAGTGACGCTGCAGGATGCGGCCACTGCGATGTGCAAGACCTGCGCAGTTGCCACGCGGGCAGTTGAGACGGCCGGTGCACGCTCTGCGACTTGCGGCGTAGTCTGTGGCCGTCTGCGTTGAAATGCCGGTACCACAGAATTGTTCGCAGGAAATCCACTCTCTCCTGCAGGTCAGAAGTCACCTCCGGTTCCGGCTGGGAATTGGTAGAACTTCCGACCGACGGATCCGATTCCTGGAATGCATCGAATAGCTGCTTGGCCACGTCGTCGATCTCGTTCCCGACGAGCTGATTCACCGAATCCCACAGTTCGAGTTCAGGCCACGTCTCAGTGACAGCCAGACGAACTGGCCCGAGACTGCTGAACGGGATCCAGTACCGCGATTGGCCGTTCCAACCGGTGACTTCATCTTTCGCTGCAGTCGCATGAACTTCGTTCAGAACGATTTTCAGAAGATAAACTCCGAATCGTTCCAGCGCTCCAAACAGGACCGGCCGCGGATTCCGTTGATGGTGACCTGTCCGTCACAATTGCGACTTTCCGTGGCATGATCTCAATGGCGCGAGTCAGATCGCGATGGGACTCTGTGGCCAGTAGATAGACGTTTGACAGAAAACTCAAATTGAAGGAAGTACGGGGCTCGAAAAGTTCGATTCCAGCTGCGACGTCAGGCGGAAATGCCATCTCGCAAGGATTCATCACTGCGAGGACCGCATGTTTCTCGGCTGGCAGCTCTTGAACGAAGGCGGAAAACTGCCAGCAGATCGCTATAAACTGCGCCAGATCATCGATCAGTTGGTGACTGAGATCGGAAACGACTTCGAGTCCGAAGTCGTTCTCCAGCGTCACCGAAAATTCAGGTGACGGTCAAAACCGCAGTCGGTCGAGAAGCGTATTGACGTCGTTCCCGGCATCCGAGTTCACTCGCTCCGACAATTCGCCGCTCCCTCAATGCATCGCATCGCAAGAGGCTGAGCGTAGCGGTGAACCACTGCCGGCCGCTCACGATGTCGAAGTCCACAATCCATCAGCATCTGCCGGCCAAATCCAGACCAGCGTCAGCCAATGGCCAGCTGGACTTTGGCAGCCAGCTGGTGATTCCATTCCGCGTAAATCTCAGTCGTATCGGCCTTGGTATGTCCCAGAACAACCTGCGCGGTTTCGAGTCCAAATTGTTCGCGGATTCGCGTCGCGCGCGAGTGTCGGAGCTGGTTTTGCTTCCAGTCGGGTATCGAGTGTTGCTGACAGACGCGCTGGATCAGCTGTCGATACGTGTCCTTGTCGAACGGCTTCCCCGGAAGATTGGTAGTCTGC
Source organism: uncultured Planctomycetaceae bacterium (assembly GCA_942493135.1). Lineage (GTDB taxonomy): Bacteria > Planctomycetota > Planctomycetia > Planctomycetales > Planctomycetaceae > Planctellipticum. Next base: position 791,211 of record OW818684.1, read on the forward strand.
TTTCTGGTCGCCGCAAAGACATGATCGGCATAAGACAGACCGTCTAACCAGGAAGTGAGCACGGCTTGAGCTTGAGGCCCCAGAAAGATCGTTCGCGTCGTCCCGTGGTGCTCTGTCTTGTGGGAACCGGGGAGATCGGTCCATGGGCCACGCAAGGAACGCTGAATCTCTCCTGCCCTCCTGGAGAGAATCTCGCCAGGCCGAGCCCCGGTCAACGGCTGAACCAGCACCATCGCTGCAACATTCGCCGGCAGGTCGCGTAACGTCGCCGCGACAACATCTTCCGAGACTGGCTGAACACGTTCTGTTTCCCGAGCGGTGCTCCGTCCGGCCTTCAGTCCTTCGACAGCCGTCAAATCGCGGTACACGCTCGACAGCACCAGTTCTTCGCTGGCCGCCCATTTGAACATCCGGACGATGCACGCAATCAGGCAATTGACGTAGCGTCGGGAAAGTGGCCGTTGCTTGGCTTTGTCCTCGATCCGCTCATCGGGACTCTCGGCAAGCGCCCGCTGCAGCGCCGTCAATTTGAGTGGACCGAACTCGGTCAGGGACTCTGCGGCGTGGACTCGGTTCAGAGCCGTCATCGCATTCTTGAAACGTTGCTGCGGAGCTGTCGGCCGCCCCTGTTTGACATAATAGACCTGCGACAACTGCAGGTAGAGCAGCGTCAGCTCTCCGACCAGGAGTGTACGTCGCGGCGGCGGACCATCGGAGCCGGAAGCATTGATTCGGAGGCCGGCAATCAAGTTCGCGTAACGCTGAGGCGACTCGACGGATCCATGTTTGCCGAGATAGTGATCTTTGCCGTCGATAGTGATCACGGCTAAGCCACTGGGGCAGTGAAGACGATACTTCGGCGGTACGACAGCCTTGCGTCTAGGCTTTGCGCGATACCTTTTTCCGGTAAAATTTACCGGCATTTAAGGTCGCACTGCCCAGCGGGCAGGTAGCTAAGTCGTTGCTCGACCAAGACTTGAAAGAGAGCGGGTGAAGGGAATCGAACCCTCGCCTAAAGCTTGGGAAGCTTTCATTCTACCATTGAACTACACCCGCGGACTTCGACATCTTGATCGATCTCTCACCGCGGGTCAAGCCGTGGCGACTGCGCCTGGCGGGTCGGACCTGGGGTCAGGCGGCCCGGGTTGACTGAGATGCGGAAGATTCGCGTATTGCCAAGGACCGAGAATTCCCGCCGGCCCGGGTCGACGAACAGGCCGAGCAGACTTTCCTGGGTCGGCAGCGAGTCGCGGGCCGCCACGACTTCACCGCTCCGGAGATCCAGCAGCTCCACCCGCATCGTCAGCTGCGTCTGATCTTCGCGATGCCGGATGTGGGAAAAGAGCAGCCAGAACGGCGCGCGCCAGCTCGTCAGCGGCAACAGCCCCCGCAGCGGCAGGCGACGACTCCAGACGACCTGCTGCGTCTGCCGATCGACGGCAAACATGTCGTCGCGAATCGGCTGCAGCTCCGGGCCCCCCATCGAAGCCAGCCGGGGATACTCGTTGAAGTCGCGAGTGGCGACCCGCTGGGCATCGTGCTGAATGTTGACGTACAGCCGGTCTTCGTCCAGCCACGCCCGGAATTCGCGGATCTGCTCCACCTGCGCGCCCGCCAGCGGCACGGACAGCAGCTCCCGCCGGTCGGCAACCGAATACAGTTTCAGGGCAGGCCCCGGCGCCAGATAGCAGACGTACTTGTCGTCAACGGCGCGAATCTGCAGTCGCTCGTGAAGGATGTCCAGGACCTCCGGACGATCATCGTCGGGACTCCACCGCATCAACGGTCGGACCGTACTGCCCAAGTCCGGCGGATCGCCGACGAAGAACAGCGAGTCGCCGACGACGACATCCCGATTCGACCCCGATCGCGGCAGGGTCACCGTCCCGAGCGACGAACCGTCGCGCAGGCGGTAGACCAGGAAGTCCTTGTGGCTCGAGGTCACGACGGCGACACGATCCCGAGTCCCAAAGACACCGCCGGCCGAATGCCGGTCGAAACCGGAACGGATCGGCAAATCGCGGCGAACCCACTGCAATCGACCGTCAACCGTGTTGACCGCGAACAGCACGTTGCGAGACTGAAGGACGGTAAGATCGGGATGGAGCACGCCACACTGCGGCAGGGCGCTTCGCGTCCGAAGCATCGCTGGACGCTGGCTCCAGGCGTTTTCCTCATCGCTGTCGAGGGGCGAGATCGCCATCACGCCGCCGGGAACAGCCAGGGGAATCAGCGTACCGCTGGCCCCCACTTCCGCGTCGTTCCCGCCGGTCACGTAAGCCAGTCCGGCACGGGGGAAACGCAGGTCCACGTCGCGCCCCGGAACCGGACCGGAACGATCGACCAGCCCCAGCCCCCACCGGGGATTGCCCACGATTCCAACGGGCCAGTCGGGCGGCAACGCCATCCGGGACGCGTTCATGGCCCCCTGAAAACCAAAGTCCGGCGTCACACCGGCCCGCGGCGTCCAGCTGTCAAGGTCCGCCAGCAGCCCCTTGGACCGACGGCCGGTACGCTCGACCGGCGGAATTACGATGGCCCGCTCTCGGAGATCGGATTCAATCCGCGCGTGCAGCTCCAGCGGCCAATCCGCCCGCGCCAGTTCCCGGACGGCGGCTCCTTCGGCGGTTGCAAGAAACGCCCTGTCCCAGACGGGATCAAGCCGCCCGGACCGCCACAGACCGACGTATTCCCGCGTCGCCCACGTCAACCACCCGCCATTCGCCCAGAGCTGGCAGAGTTCCTGACTGGCGGCGGCGGCGACACGCGGATCATCGGACGCTTTCAGCGAAAGCCAGAGCTGTTCTGCCGCCCCTCGCAGTCTGAGTGCATCCAGCTGCCGCGCGACCTCCAGACGCTGCGCGTCCAGTTCGCCGACCGGCCGGGCCAATTCGACAAGTCGCAGCAGCGACGCGACATCGCCGATCCGTAGCGCCCGATCAAGCTCTTGTTTCAGCTGGACCACGAACGCGGGCTGGACCGGCGATTCGACAATTTCTCGCGCCAGCCCATCCCGAAATCCATCCATCGAAACCTGTCGCTCGGGGTCACCGGCAATCGACGTCAGCGCATCACCGGGCAGAGATTCCGTCTGGTGCAGCAGGTCCAGCAGTTCCGCCCAGCGGCCCCTTTCGCGCAGCCAGACCGACTCGCGAACGCGGACTTCGGCGATCTCGGCCGGTGTGACGGAAAGATCCAGCAGCCGGCGGAATCGGCGGCTGTCAGCTTCCTCACCCCGTTGCAGACCGGCAAGCAGGACTTCACGCAGTCGGCGCTGGATCGGCAGTCGCTGACTTTCCGATGAAGCGGCCGAAATCGCCCGATCCAACAAACCTGCGGCCGCCGGGAGATCTCGCTTCAGAATCGCCAGTTCGGCTTCGATCAACTCCGCATCGGACCGTCGCCCGCTCATCCGGGCCAGTTCCAGCTCCTGCGCAGCTTGAGCAACGATCGGATAGACCACGACCGAATCGGGGCGCATCGCGACTACAAAGTCTCCGGCGGGATAGAGGTGCTCGCAGCCTTCCGTCGCTTGCAGCCAGGCACCATCGAGAACTCCCCCTGTCGCCAGATCGAGCGCCCAGTGCGTCCCGTTCAGCAACGGAACCAGCAGGCGGTCCGCCAGCAGCAGCGGTTGACCGGCGGGAGGAGCAGGCAAGGAGCTCCTTCCGAGAACGCCCCCGTCCGCCAGCGAATGGCGTCGAACTTCCCCCCCCCCCAGAATCACGGCGGAATTGCCAAGGATTCCGGCAAAGAAGTCCCGTTCACCCAGCGGCGACCGCCAGCGGATGGCGCCCGATGTCATATCGAGCGCCTGCAGCCACCGGGATTCCGGTGCCGAGAGATAAACGGTGTCGCCGACAATCTGCCAGCGGGACAGAAACCCCCACGGATCGGGAGTCGTCGGCGTCTCCGCCGCAACGCCCCGACGAATCTGCTGCAGGGCCTGAGGCGCCGGCCCCACAACCTGCAGCCACTTGAGCTGGCGGCGAGCAAAGTCCACAGCCACGGCAAGCCCGGTGCTGGTCGGACAGATGGCAACTCCACCGCTGACTACCGGACTGTAATTTCGGAAGAGCCGCGCCCGCTCGGACTCTTCGGTCAGTCGATGGGGAACCGCCACCAGCGGCTGACGCCATACAACTTCTCCCGTTTCGGACTCAATCATCAGCAGGACAATTTCCCGCTGCAGTTCCGCGATGCACAGGAGCCACTCCCCTGCCGCAACCGGGTGACCGAGAAAGTGGCAGCCCTCTTCGCGACCGCGGTCGGAGGCCACCAGCTCCCAGGCGACCTGCGACTTCCCTGGTTCCACGGGTGCAAGGTGCAGAGCTACAAGCCGATTGGAGACCGGCACATCGACAATCGCTTCGCCGAATCGGATTCCCCGAGTGGAGAAAGACCGCACGACACCAACGGGAGCGTCGATCGCATACACCCGCCTGCCGTCACTCGACAGCGTCCTCAGCTTTTCGTTCCCGCCGAACCACTCCCGCAGCGATGCGGTCACATCCTGGGCAGCGACTCCTTCGCCGATCTCTTCGATCCAATCCCGTACGGAACGATCGCCGTCAACGCTCCACCGTAACTTGCCATCAAACAGTCCGATCGCGACAATCTTCGTAGCAGTCCGAAAAACAACCGTATCGCGGACGATGACCGGGGACATCGGCATCACGGGCGGGAATCCCCGTTCCTCGCAGACCTGACGCCACTGATTCACAACCCCCGCCTCCGGAGATCCGGCGGCCACAGTCGGCCAACTCCACTCCGGCCGCAGAACAGGCGGCCCCTCCCCGATTAGCGGACTTCCCCGCCGATTACCCAGCGGCAGACTCCACTCGTCGATTTCCGGGTCCGGAGGCAGCAGCGACGCACGCAGGCGCGGTCGACGCTCCCCGGCCCCGTTTGCACTCCGGCCCAACAATTCTCGAATCGCCAGCATCCCGGAGTCACTATCCCCGATAGACTCCAGCAGATCCGCGGCAAGACTGAGTTCGCCCCGATCCGCCAGCCGCCCGGCCAGCATGCGTGCCGCCAGCTTGACCGCATCAGTTCGACCACCAGTACTGAGAATCCGCCATAATTCCGAACTGGGCGCGTCATCCCGCACCGCCCCCGAGCGCTCGCCACTCCAGATTCCGACCGAATCGGCGCGAGCGGCAGCAGAGTTAAAGACCGCGTCCGCAGCGCGGGATCGAACGGAAACAACCTCCTTTCGATCGGCAGAAATCTTCCAGCTGTCGTAGTCCAGCGCCAGCAGCCGCTTGAGCAGCAAGATTGCATCCTCGTAGCGCTCCTTCGCGATTGCGTCTTGAATGGTTTCTTCGAGGACGATCTGCGATCGTTCCCGGAAGATCCAGGGGAGGTGGCTGTCGAAGGCCGGATCCCGCACTGCCGCGGCGGGGGCTCCCGCCGGTACCTGGCTCCACGCCGGCGAGACCACGCTCAGCCAGCCCGCCAGCAGCACGCTCCACACGACCGCCGCACCAGTTCGTCGCATCACGCTGCGCATCAGGCCTCCCGTTCCCGAGATCCGAACTCGCTCAGTATACCCGACCCCAACGCACCCGTGCCGACGACTCCCCCGATTTTCAACGCACCGAATACGAAAAAACCGCCCCAGGCAAGCCTGGGGCGGCTCTTGAAAGATTCCGGCGATGACCTACTTTCGCGGCTGGTGGGCACTATCATCGGCCGCGTGAGCTTAACGGTCGTGTTCGGAATGGGAACGTGTGTTTCCTCACGCGTAAAGTCACCGGAAAACAGCCGCCGGCCCAGCGAAGGACCGACGGCCGAAAAAGCAGCAATGTCTACCGTCTATTGTGGCATCTCCAGGCCTCTCGTCATTCGACGAGCGACATTCGCATTCCGAGGAATGCGTTCCAGGAGGCAAAAATCAAAGTGGTCAAGCATTCGCCCGTTAGTACCGGTCAGCTGAGACTGTTACCAGCCTTACACATCCGGCCTATCAACCTGGTGGTCTACCAGGGGGCTTCAGGACCGAAGTCCAACGAAACCTGATCTTGGGAGAGGCTTCGCGGCTTATATGCTTTCAGCGCTTATCCCGACCGTACATAGCTACCCTGCGGTGCCACGAGCGTGACAACAGGAACACCAGAGGTACGTCCCTCCAAATCCTCTCGTACTAAAGAGAAAATCCCTCAAGTTTCGTACGCCCACAGCAGATAGGGACCAACCTGTCTCACGACGGTTTAAACCCAGCTCACGTACCGCTTTAATCGGCGAACAGCCGAACCCTTGGGAGCTTCTTCACCCCCAGGATGCGATGAGCCGACATCGAGGTGCCAAACCATGCCGCCGCTATGGACGCTCGGGCATGATCAGCCTGTTATCCCCAGAGTACCTTTTATCTGTTGAGCGACGGCCCTTCCATTCGGAACCGCCGGATCACTAAGTCCGACTTTCGTCTCTGCTCGACATATGTGTCTCGCAGTCAAGCACCCTTCTACCTTTACGCTCTACGCCTGATTGCCAACCAGGCTGAGGGTACCTTTGAGCTCCTCCGTTACTCTTTAGGAGGAGACCGCCCCAGTCAAACTGCCCAACTGACACTGTCCACCCGCGGGATTCACCGCAAGGTGTTAGAATCCAAGTAGGCCCAGGGTGGTATTTCAACGTTGGCTCCGCGAGTGCTAGCGCACCCGCCTCATAGCCTCCCACCTATCCTACACAAGAACTACCTAGACACAATATCAGCCTACAGTAAAGGTTCATGGGGTCTTTCCGTCTAGCTGCGGGTAAGTGGTATCCTCACCACTACTGCAATTTCACCGGGTTTCTGGTTGAGACAGTGCTCCAGTCGTTACGCCATTCATGCAGGTCGGAACTTACCCGACAAGGAATTTCGCTACCTTAGGACCGTCATAGTTACGGCCGCCGTTTACCGGGGCTTCGGTTGCGAGCTTCGAACCTTGCGGCCCTGACCCTCTTCCTTAACCTACCGGCACCGAGCAGGCGTCAATCTCTATACATCCTCTTACGAGTTGGCAGAGACCTGTGTTTTTAGTAAACAGTCGCTAGAGCCGCTTTGCTGTGACCTTCTTGCGAAGGCACCCCTTCTCCCGAAGTTACGGGGCCAATTTGCAGAGTTCCTTAACCAGAATTCTCCCGAGCGCCTGAGGCTACTCGCCTCGCCTACCTGTGTCAGTTTTAGTACGGTCGTGGTGGTTCGATCCTTAGAGCTATTTCTTGGACGTCCTGCAGAAAGCTTCGTCAACAAGGACTCGGCCTTGCGGCACGGGCACTTCTATTCGCCCGACTTCCATTCAGACGCCGTCACTCATCGGCCCCCACCACGGGGCCGGAATATTAACCGGCTTTCCATCGGCTACGCCTTTCGGCCTGACCTAAGGGGCCGCCTAACCCTGGGCGGAATTACCTTCCCCAGGAAACCTTAGGCTTACGGCGAACAGGATTCTCACCTGTTTTATCGTTACTCATGCCAGCATAAACACTTCCGGGACCCAACACCGCTCCTTACGGTACGGCTCGTATCTGTCCTGGAACGCTCTCCTACCACTCCTTACGGAATTCGCTGCTTCGGCACTCTGCTTCACTCCCGATCATTGTCGGCACTAGAAAACTCGACCGGTAAGCTATTACGCACTTTTTAAATGGTGGCTGCTTCTAAGCCAACATCCCGGCTGTCTCAGTATCCTAATGTCCTTTGTGACTTAGCAGAGTTCTGGGACCTTAGCAGGCGATCTGGGTTGTTTCCTCTCGACCGCGAAGCTTCTCCCTCGCGGACTAACTGCCGGGATAGTCAAAACGGTATTCGGAGTTTGGTCAGGCTGGGTAGGCGGGAAGCCCCCCATGCCAAATCAGTATCTCTACCCCCGTCTTGTAGTTGCCCGACGCTAACCCTAAAGTTATTTCGGAGAGAACGAGATATCCCCAAGTTTGATGAGACTTTTACTCCACCCCACAAGTCATCCCCTAATTTTTCAACATTAGTGGGTTCGGTCCTCCACGCAGTCTTACCGCGCTTCAACCTGCTCATGGGTAGTTCACTTGGATTCGCGTCTGCCGCCATCGACCATTTACGCCCTGTTCAGACTCGGTTTCCCTGAGGCTGCGGTCCTGAGGACCTTAACCGAGCCGATGACGGCAACTCGCTGGCTCATTATTCAATAGGCACGCCGTCACCCACATAAGGGGCTCCGACAGCTTGTAAGCGTGTGGTTTCAGGTTCACGTACCTCCCCTAGCAGGGGTTCTTCTCATCTTTCGCTCGCGCTACTTGTTAACTATCGGTCGCCAAGGAGTATTTAGCCTTGGGAGATGGGCCTCCCGGATTCAGTCCAGGTTTCACGTGACTGGACCTACTCGGGGACAGGCTAGGCGTCAGAATCATTTTCGGGTACGGGGCTGTCACCCTGTGTCGCGCTGCGTTCCAACAGCTTCCCCTAACGCTCTGACTACCACGTCGCCGCCCCACAACCCCGCCGGCCGAAGCCGATGGTTTGGGCTGTTCCCCTTTCGCTCGCCGCTACTGAGGGAATCGATTTTTCTTTCTTTTCCACCAGGTACTTAGATGTTTCAGTTCCCTGGGTTTGCTCGGGTATCCCGGGTTCAATGCTTGTTTGACAGCTTCCCCAGGCTTTTCGCAGTCTTCCACGCCCTTCCGCCTCTTGGCGCCGAGACATCCCCCACACGCTCTTAATTGCTTGACCACAATGATTCTTGTCTCCAGGACCACGCCCCTCGCGGAACGAACCCCCGTCGCCAGGAACCACCCTCCAGGTACTTGGAGGACGGGTCGCTTGATACCCCCCATCCGGTGTAATGAATCACCGCCGGAGGGTCGCCGAATAACTTAAGGCCGTACTTACTAAACACGGCTGGTGGATGCTCCACCAGACGCAGTCAATAGTGAGATGCCACTAGATAGACATTACTGCCAAATTGCCAAAGAACAAAGCCGGGACCGCGATCCACTGGATCACTCTCCCGGCCGCGCCCGGTGTGGGCTTCAGCGGAACCAGGTCAACCTGACTCGGCTGGAACTCACCCTTCGGACTCGACCGCGGCTCACCTCACCAACCGGCTCAGGCCCGTCGCTGCGGTGAGCGGGAATCTTACGACCACCGAACCGAACCGTCAAGCGACTGCCCCAATGTCTCGCCGCAAATTTCCGACAGACCGCGTTCCAAGGCGTCCCGACACGACGTATCTGCCTCTCAACACACCTGTTACGACCTTTCCGGCCAACTCGAACGATCTCTTAAGACCTCCACGGACACGAACTGCCCCTGACCCGGGAAACCCGAATCGGCAATCGGAACTGCCAGTCCGCCCCCTGTCTTCTCTCCCCGACGCCTTCAGGGAAAGCTGAATAGTACGGTGCCGCATTGGGGACGCCTTCACGAACGGAATTCGCCCCGCGATGCTCCACAACAGAACTTCATACGATGAATCGCACTCGAGGGCACGCAACAGCAGAATCAGCATCGGCGATTCCGAACGCCCCGGGCTCGAGACGAATCGACACAGTTTCTTCGAGGACGATCTGCGATCGTTCCCGGAAGATCCAGGGGAGGTGGCTGTCGAAGGCCGGATCCCGCACTGCCGCGGCGGGGGCTCCCGCCGGTACCTGGCTCCACGCCGGCGAGACCACGCTCAGCCAGCCCGCCAGCAGCACGCTCCACACGACCGCCGCACCAGTTCGTCGCATCACGCTGCGCATCAGGCCTCCCGTTCCCGAGATCCGAACTCGCTCAGTATACCCGACCCCAACGCACCCGTGCCGACGACTCCCCCGATTTTCAACGCACCGAATACGAAAAAACCGCCCCAGGCAAGCCTGGGGCGGCTCTTGAAAGATTCCGGCGATGACCTACTTTCGCGCTGGTGGGCACTATCATCGGCCGCGTGAGCTTAACGGTCGTGTTCGGAATGGGAACGTGTGTTTCCTCACGCGTAAAGTCACCGGAAAACAGCCGCCGGCCCAGCGAAGGACCGACGGCCGAAAAAGCAGCAATGTCTACCGTCTATTGTGGCATCTCCAGGCCTCTCGTCATTCGACGAGCGACATTCGCATTCCGAGGAATGCGTTCCAGGAGGCAAAAATCAAAGTGGTCAAGCATTCGCCCGTTAGTACCGGTCAGCTGAGACTGTTACCAGCCTTACACATCCGGCCTATCAACCTGGTGGTCTACCAGGGGGCTTCAGGACCGAAGTCCAACGAAACCTGATCTTGGGAGAGGCTTCGCGCTTATATGCTTTCAGCGCTTATCCCGACCGTACATAGCTACCCTGCGGTGCCACGAGCGTGACAACAGGAACACCAGAGGTACGTCCCTCCAAATCCTCTCGTACTAAAGAGAAAATCCCTCAAGTTTCGTACGCCCACAGCAGATAGGGACCAACCTGTCTCACGACGGTTTAAACCCAGCTCACGTACCGCTTTAATCGGCGAACAGCCGAACCCTTGGGAGCTTCTTCACCCCCAGGATGCGATGAGCCGACATCGAGGTGCCAAACCATGCCGCCGCTATGGACGCTCGGGCATGATCAGCCTGTTATCCCCAGAGTACCTTTTATCTGTTGAGCGACGGCCCTTCCATTCGGAACCGCCGGATCACTAAGTCCGACTTTCGTCTCTGCTCGACATATGTGTCTCGCAGTCAAGCACCCTTCTACCTTTACGCTCTACGCCTGATTGCCAACCAGGCTGAGGGTACCTTTGAGCTCCTCCGTTACTCTTTAGGAGGAGACCGCCCCAGTCAAACTGCCCAACTGACACTGTCCACCCGCGGGATTCACCGCAAGGTGTTAGAATCCAAGTAGGCCCAGGGTGGTATTTCAACGTTGGCTCCGCGAGTGCTAGCGCACCCGCCTCATAGCCTCCCACCTATCCTACACAAGAACTACCTAGACACAATATCAGCCTACAGTAAAGGTTCATGGGGTCTTTCCGTCTAGCTGCGGGTAAGTGGTATCCTCACCACTACTGCAATTTCACCGGGTTTCTGGTTGAGACAGTGCTCCAGTCGTTACGCCATTCATGCAGGTCGGAACTTACCCGACAAGGAATTTCGCTACCTTAGGACCGTCATAGTTACGGCCGCCGTTTACCGGGGCTTCGGTTGCGAGCTTCGAACCTTGCGGCCCTGACCCTCTTCCTTAACCTACCGGCACCGAGCAGGCGTCAATCTCTATACATCCTCTTACGAGTTGGCAGAGACCTGTGTTTTTAGTAAACAGTCGCTAGAGCCGCTTTGCTGTGACCTTCTTGCGAAGGCACCCCTTCTCCCGAAGTTACGGGGCCAATTTGCAGAGTTCCTTAACCAGAATTCTCCCGAGCGCTGAGGCTACTCGCCTCGCCTACCTGTGTCAGTTTTAGTACGGTCGTGGTGGTTCGATCCTTAGAGCTATTTCTTGGACGTCCTGCAGAAAGCTTCGTCAACAAGGACTCGGCCTTGCGGCACGGGCACTTCTATTCGCCCGACTTCCATTCAGACGCCGTCACTCATCGGCCCCCACCACGGGGCCGGAATATTAACCGGCTTTCCATCGGCTACGCCTTTCGGCCTGACCTAAGGGGCCGCCTAACCCTGGGCGGAATTACCTTCCCCAGGAAACCTTAGGCTTACGGCGAACAGGATTCTCACCTGTTTTATCGTTACTCATGCCAGCATAAACACTTCCGGGACCCAACACCGCTCCTTACGGTACGGCTCGTATCTGTCCTGGAACGCTCTCCTACCACTCCTTACGGAATTCGCTGCTTCGGCACTCTGCTTCACTCCCGATCATTGTCGGCACTAGAAAACTCGACCGGTAAGCTATTACGCACTTTTTAAATGGTGGCTGCTTCTAAGCCAACATCCCGGCTGTCTCAGTATCCTAATGTCCTTTGTGACTTAGCAGAGTTCTGGGACCTTAGCAGGCGATCTGGGTTGTTTCCCTCTCGACCGCGAAGCTTCTCCCTCGCGGACTAACTGCCGGGATAGTCAAAACGGTATTCGGAGTTTGGTCAGGCTGGGTAGGCGGGAAGCCCCCCATGCCAAATCAGTATCTCTACCCCCGTCTTGTAGTTGCCCGACGCTAACCCTAAAGTTATTTCGGAGAGAACGAGATATCCCCAAGTTTGATGAGACTTTTACTCCACCCCACAAGTCATCCCCTAATTTTTCAACATTAGTGGGTTCGGTCCTCCACGCAGTCTTACCCGCGCTTCAACCTGCTCATGGGTAGTTCACTTGGATTCGCGTCTGCCGCCATCGACCATTTACGCCCTGTTCAGACTCGGTTTCCCTGAGGCTGCGGTCCTGAGGACCTTAACCGAGCCGATGACGGCAACTCGCTGGCTCATTATTCAATAGGCACGCCGTCACCCACATAAGGGGCTCCGACAGCTTGTAAGCGTGTGGTTTCAGGTTCACGTACCTCCCCTAGCAGGGGTTCTTCTCATCTTTCGCTCGCGCTACTTGTTAACTATCGGTCGCCAAGGAGTATTTAGCCTTGGGAGATGGGCCTCCCGGATTCAGTCCAGGTTTCACGTGACTGGACCTACTCGGGGACAGGCTAGGCGTCAGAATCATTTTCGGGTACGGGGCTGTCACCCTGTGTCGCGCTGCGTTCCAACAGCTTCCCCTAACGCTCTGACTACCACGTCGCCGCCCCACAACCCCGCCGGCCGAAGCCGATGGTTTGGGCTGTTCCCCTTTCGCTCGCCGCTACTGAGGGAATCGATTTTTCTTTCTTTTCCACCAGGTACTTAGATGTTTCAGTTCCCTGGGTTTGCTCGGGTATCCCGGGTTCAATGCTTGTTTGACAGCTTCCCCAGGCTTTTCGCAGTCTTCCACGCCCTTCCGCCTCTTGGCGCCGAGACATCCCCCACACGCTCTTAATTGCTTGACCACAATGATTCTTGTCTCCAGGACCACGCCCCTCGCGGAACGAACCCCCGTCGCCAGGAACCACCCTCCAGGTACTTGGAGGACGGGTCGCTTGATACCCCCCATCCGGTGTAATGAATCACCGCCGGGGGGTCGCCGAATAACTTAAGGCCGTACTTACTAAACACGGCTGGTGGATGCTCCACCAGACGCAGTCAATAGTGAGATGCCACTAGATAGACATTACTGCCAAATTGCCAAAGAACAAAGCCGGGACCGCGATCCACTGGATCACTCTCCCGGCCGCGCCCGGTGTGGGCTTCAGCGGAACCAGGTTTACCTGACTCGGCTGGAACTCACCCTTCGGACTCGACCGCGGCTCACCTCACCAACCGGCCCAGGCCCGTCGCTGCGGTGAGCGGGAATCTTACGACCACCGAACCGAACCGTCAAGCGACTGGGCGACGTTTTTCTGTCGCATCCACCCGAAGCGGCCTGACGGGGCCGGCAGAGCCCTCCATTCGCTGTTTTACCAGCGGTTGAGGCCTCTGCGATGGAGATGACCGGGATCGAACCGGCAACCTCCGGCTTGCAAAGCCGGCGCTCTCCCAATTGAGCTACATCCCCTGCACGACCGGCCGGCCGTGACCAACGCCCGAAGACATCAGTCGCAACCAGACCGGCAGTGCGCGTGCGAGGATTCGAACCTCGGACCTCAGCTTTATCAGAGCTGCGCTCTAGCCAACTGAGCTACACGCGCGTCCACGGTTCGCACCGTGTTGCGAATCACTTCCAGAGTATCGGCTTTCGCTGGCGATGAGATTCATCGCTTTGAAAGTCGAGTGGCTGACGTGTCCGGAAGGGACGGGCGGTATTTTACGCGTCCCCTTCCTGATGTCCAGCCTCCGCCCCAGATTCCCCGCCAGGAAGCCGGCACGACGGCCGTTTTTCGTCGGATCCGGATTCCGGACACGCGGCAACGGGCTACGGATCCAGCGAAATCGCCTGATTTTCGGCTGCACTCCGTCGGATTGCATCCGCCAGACGCAATCCTCGAGCAACGTCGGGAAGCCCGGCAACCGGCAACAAACCGCCCGCCACCCTCCGACAGAACTGATGCAGCGTCACTTCCGCCGCGGATTTTTCGTTTTCCAGCGACTCACTCCCTCCGGCCGCGCCGTTTTTCCAACAGATCCGCTCCGCTCCGGTCAGTTCGGCTTCACCATGATCGCAACCGACCATTCGCCGGACGCTATGGGTTGGAAGATCCGGGCGAAAACGCAATTCAGCCGTCACCTGGTCGGAGTCACGACCGCGGCGGCCGAATGTCACCGTCACTTTGGGCGTAGAGCGGAGAAATCCGGAGTCGTCCAAGTTACTTGGACCACCGGATTCCACACGGATCTGCAGCGGCGACCAGCCCGCGACGTAGCCGCACCAGTCCAGCCAGGCGGCCACGGCGGCCCCGGAAAATCCGATGCTTGCGGGGGCATTTTCGTCGTTTGAAACGGGCAATTCTACTTCGATCCGGCGGGCAGAGCCCAGCCGCGTCGCCATCAGTTCGCGAAGCCGATTTGTTGCGGGTTCGTGCCGCCGGGCGAATTCGACCATGATCGTTGCCCCGGAGTCTCGAGATTGCTGCTCCAGTTCCTGCAGCAGAGTCAATCCAAAACGGGGCGACTCCGCCAGGAAGACGGGCTTATGGAACCGGCACCCCAGTCGAAGGGGAAAAACTCCGAACCAGGCGGGGTCCAGCACGAGAATTCCCTGGATTTCGGGTCGCTCAAAGAGTGCCGTCAACCCGCCGACCGCCTCAGCATTCAGCTCAGCCGCGACGTGCTGGGCACGTGAGAGGACGCTGTCGACGACGGCGCGAACCGCGATCCGGTCGCTCAGTCGGCTGACGACTTCGCGGTAGCGTTGGTCCCAGATCGGCCCCGCGCCGACGAGACCGATCGCAATTTTTCCTCGCTCAGACTTTGAGCGCATCCCGTCGAGCTCCTCCCTGCCCCAATCGTCAGTCTCACCAGATCATATCCCTCACGTCGCCAGTCAGGCAACGTCTTTTTTCGCCAATCCGAGTGCGTAAGCAATTGGCAAAGAGCAGGTTAGAACGAAACACGGCGGATGTTCTCCAATGTGGATGCCGCCCTGAAGACATCGCCCGCGCTAAATTGTCAGCGCCAGCACCACGACGTTGGCGATTTTGCGGATTATTCCGGCCTGTTCTGATTCGTTGTGGGAAATCAACGCGGATTTGCCACATCAGGCTCAAGACTCGTCTGGCGACCGCCGGCGGTCTGCGACTACGATGACTTCATGAGCACAGAAAACCGCTACACGTGGTGTCTGACGCATCAGCGGCCTGAGGATCAGGCCACGCCGCTGGGGCTTGTCTGCCCCGAATGCAAACAGCGGCTCTACGTCAATCCGCCGACCGGACGCTGCTTCAGCTGCTGGGAAAGCCAACCCCCAGCCTATTCGCTGACCGGCGAGCCGCTGTTCGTGTATACGCTGATCTGGGACGATTTCCGCATTCGGTCACTGCACGAAGCCGATGCAGAATTCGACCTGCGTTCGCAAAATGCTCCGCGGGAATTCCCCGTTCCGGCTCCGCACTGGCTCAATCGCAATCAGACTTTCCGCGAGGAAGGGCTCGCAACGGCGGACGGCGACGACTGACTGCGCCTCTCAACGCGGCCCGCCGCCGTCCTGCAAGTCCGTGACAAACATGCACCCCGGACTGTGCGTAATCGCCAGCGGCGGTTTCGCGGCCTGAAGCACTGCCTGCGGAGTCACGCCGCACGCCCAGAAGACCGGCAATTCTCCCGCATGAACCGGCACGGCGTCGCCGTAGTCCGGTTGCGCAAGATTCTGAATTCCAATGGTTTCCGGCATCCCGAGGTGTACGGGAGCCCCATGCGAACCAGGAAACGCGGCCGTCACCTGCACGGCCCGAATGGCATCCGCCGGCACGTAAGGTCGCATGGAGACCACCATCGGCCCATGAAACCGCCCGGCCGACCGGCAGGCGATGTTCGTCTTGTACATCGGCACATTGCAGCCTGCGTCCAGGTGCCGGACTCGCAGTCCGTGCCGCTGCAATTCCGCCTCGAACGTGAACGAGCAGCCAATCAAAAAACTGACCAGATCATCCCGCCAGAGGTGCGAGACATCCGCCGGCTCGTCGACAAGTTCTCCGCCTTTCCAGACCCGGTAGCGCGGCAGGTCGCACCGCAGATCCGCCTCCGGAGCCGCGAGTGATGGTGCGACAGCACCGGCTTCGGTCACATCGATCAGCGGGCACGGCTGCGGGTTTCGCTGACAGAACAGCAGGAAATCCCACGCCCAGTCCCGTGGCAGCACGACCAGATTCGCCTGCGCATAACCGGGCGCCAGCCCCGGCGTCGGCCCCGACCAGCTCCCTTCCCGGCAGGCCCGACGAACTTCCAACCCCGTCCGTAACTGCGGCTGACCGGTCATGAATTTTCCTCGTGATGTCATATGGGGTCTGCGGGCCGCCGGGGCAGTCGCGTCTTCGCGAGGCCCCGGTCTGCAGATCTCTCGGCAGCACGTTAGACTAGTTGAGCGCCATCGATTCCGAAACAGCGCACGACTCGGCGCCAACGTCTGTCTCCACGAAGCCCAAAGCCCGCCATGCGAACGGTCCCCGAGCTCCTCGCTACACTGCCGCAAATCGGAAGACTTGTCTGGATCGGACTCCGCCCCGCCTCGCGAGCCCCGGTGCAATCAGTCGCGGGTGCCGAAATCCTCGCCGGTCGTGGCCTGGTCGGGGATCACCGGCTGAGCCGCTCCGTCGGGGGAAAACGCCAGATCACGCTGATCCAGCACGAGCACCTGGCGGCCGTCGCCAGCCTGACCGGACGTACGGAAGTCAGCCCGGAGCTCCTCCGCCGCAATCTGGTCGTCGCCGGCCTGAACTTGCTGGCCCTCAAGGGCCGCCAGTTCCGCGTGGGAAACTGCCTGCTGGAGTACTCCGGCCCCTGCGAACCGTGCTCGCGGATGGAGGAAGTCCTCGGCCCCGGCGGCTACAACGCCATGCGCGGCCATGGCGGCATCACCGCCAGAATCCTCGAAGGAGGCCTGATCCAGGCCGGCGACGAAGTTCGGATCTCGTCAGAAACATCATCGGCGTGAGTTGCCCTGGGGTGGCACTGGTGGCTGAACGCCACAAGTGCTCATTTCATTAACAACCAGGCCCCGCATCCCAGCTCTGGAAAGCAGCGAATCGCACAGCGGCATCGGAAATGGAAAAAGGCGAAATGCCCTTCGACATTCCGCCTTATTCATTCGACTTTTCTTGCAAGGGTGGATGGTGTCGGAGTCTTCGACGACCCAGCGAATGCACTCGATCTCTGAAAACTGGGGCGTCGAAGGCTCCGCCCCAGCCACCCGAGTCGAAAACTACTTCGGCGTCACCTTCACCGTCCCCTTGGTGATCTTCACGTCCTTCCGCGGACGATCCTGCGCGCCGGTTTCCACTTTGCCGATCTTCAGAACCACATCCAGGCTCGCCTGATCGGCCGTCTTGCCGAACCCGGTGTACTGGTTGTCGAGCGACGACACCGGTCCCAGGCAGAGGAAGAACTGCGAACCCGCCGAGTTCGGATCATTCGTCCGGGCCATCGACAGCACGCCGGCGACGTGCGGCCGGGCGTTGAATTCCTGGTTGATCTTATAGCCCGGACCGCCCGTTCCCGTCCCCTGCGGACACCCGGCCTGAATCACGAAGCCGTCAATCACGCGGTGAAACAAAATCCCGTCGTAATAGCCGATTTTCGTCAGGCCGATGATGTTCTGGCAGTGCCCCGGAGCGACGTCCGGCCACAGGTCGAGCAGAATCGTCCCCATCGACGTCTCGAACTCGATCTGGTACGTGTTTTTGGAGAAATCGACGTCTTTGAGCGCCTGATCGACTTCGGCGCGGCGGTTAGCAGACACGGGCTGGCCTTTCTGGGAGAGAACAAAAACAGTCTGCGGCTAGTTTAACAGCCTCCGCTGCGAAGTTCGAACGGGAACATCAATCCTTCTCGCATTGGAACCGGGGTGGCTGGCGTCGGAGTCCGTAACGACCAGTTCATTTTCCGAGCAGCGAATCCGCCACTCACTGCCAGGCAAGTCTCTGCAGAGCATGTTCAGTGAATCCAGGAGAACCGCAGTGACCGCCCCACTCCCACTTCGCGAACCCGTCTTCCTCCGCGGACGCAAAAGCGTCCTCCATCGCGCCATCCTCATCTCGCTGGTCCTCGGCGCACTGACCGCCGCGGCCGCCTGGATCGTCGCCGCGACAACCGTTCTCATTGATCGTTCGGGATCGTCCGATCTGATGTATGTGACGATGCCCCTCTCCTGGGGCCTCGCCTCGGCCCTGCTGATCTACGCCCCGCTCAACTACTGGAACCGCCGCTCCTGGCTCTGGTCCCTCACCGCCGCCCCCGTCGGCGCCGGGCTCCTGCTGCTGTTTCTCTACTGGATGAAAGACGGCGGCGCACGGCAGTTCGGAGGCGAAGAACTCGGCGCCGGCATCGGCTTCTTCGGCGTCCTGCTCGTCAGCGGACTGCTGCAGTACCGTCGCCGCCGACTGCACGCCATCGCTTACCTGCTCTCCGTCGCCGGCGCCATCTTCCCAACAATGGTCATGGTGCTGATTCCCGGCCCCGGCAGCCTCAGAATCCCGGGATTGACGTCCGAGATGATCCGCGGCATCGTCTTCGCCGCCCTCTTCGGCGGCTGGTTCGGCGCCTTGTCGATCCCCTGGGGCCTCCCCTTCTGGTGGCCGCCGGAAGACGATGCCTCCTCTCCCGCACAGAACTCTGAGTTGTTGCCCGACCTGCTGGACCGCTAGGATCGATCACTCATCCTACGGAACATCGGTATGCCCCTCGAACTCCGCGAACCCTTCTTCTTACGCGGCCGCAATAGCGTCCTCCAACGAGCGGTCTTGATGTCGTGCGTGCTCGCCGGTCTGACTGCCGTCGCCGGGTGGCTGGCCGCAGCCACGATCGTCGTGCTGGACAGGACGATCGGCGTTCTCGGCCCTGAAACGGCGAATTTCATGGCCGCGTTCGCCTTCGGCTGTACCACAACAGTCCTGCTGCACGCACCGCTGAATTTCTGGAATCGACGCTCGTGGCGCTGGTCGCTGATCTCGATCCCTTTCCTGACTGCGGTCTTCTACGTCTTCCTCAAATGGTTTCGTTACAACAGCGGCCTCCCGCCGGAATTGCACCTGCCACTGGGTTTCCTGTTCGCGATCGGCGCCGCGGGCCTGCTGCAATTGCGCCCGCAACGACGTCACGTGCTGGCGTATCTGCTCTCCGTCGGCAGCGCCGCCGTCCCCACCCTGTGCTTTCTCCTGATCTCCCCACCGGATCGAATTCGGATTCCAGCACTCCCGCCCGAGATGACCCGCGCCGTCGTCTACGCCATCATGTTCGGCGGCTGGTTCGCCGCCCTCAGTATCCCCTGGGGCCTCCCCTTCTGGTGGCCGCCGGAAGAACGTGCTTCCCCGGAGCCCGCCCCATGACCGCGCCCCTCCGCGAACCCTTCTTCCTCCACGGCCGCAAAAGCGTCCTCCAGCGGGCGGTCATCATGTCGCTGGTCCTGGGCGGCCTGACCGCGATCGTCGGCTGGATTGTCGCGGCCACGGTTGTGGCGATGGGCCCCGGCGAGTCTCCATTCCTGCCCAGCCTCGTCTGGGGAATCACGGCCGCTCTCTTGCTCTACGGCCCGCTCCACTTCTGGAACGGTCAATCCTGGCGCCTCACGCTCCTGACCATCCCCGGCAGCACCGCGTCGCTCTACTGCTTCATCATGTTCGTGGATCACTACGCTCAGCGGTACGTCGACAGAACGACGGCCATGATCATCGGCCTGACGGGGTTCCTGCTCATCAACGGAATCCTCCTGATCCGATTCAGCCGCTGGCACATCATCGCATACGTAGGCTCACTCGCCGGTGGAACAATTCCGGCCGCGATCGTGTTTTCCATTAAAGACGTCGGCCAGCTTGCCATTCCGGGACTGCCCGAGGAAATCACAGTCGCCATCGTGCTGGCCGCCTTCCTGGGATGTCTCTTCGGAGCCCTTGCCATCCCCTGGGGCCTCCCCTTCTGGTGGCCGCCCGCGGAAACATCGACGGCGGAGCCCACGCCATGACCACATCGCTCCGCGAACCTTTCTTCCTCCGCGGCCGCACGAGCGTCCTCCAGCGCGCGGTCATTATCTCCTGTGTTCTCGCCGGTTTGACGGCCGCGGCTGGCTGGATCTCCGCCATCGCCGAAGTGGCCCTCGGTCAAATGGCCCCGGCTCCAATGGGCGTGATGTGTCTCGCCGTGGCCGTTCTGGTGCATGGTCCGCTGCACCGGTGGAACCGACGGTCCTGGCTCTGGACACTGGCAGCCTTCCCCGCCAGCTTTGGCCTTCTGCTTGTGTTCAGCCTCTGGCTGAGGCTGGGCGCAAATGCGCTGGGATCAGGTTCGCGGATCCTGGTTGTCAGTCTCGGCATGCTCGGAATCACCGCCGGCAGCGGCCTGTTGCAGTTTCGATTTCGACGACTGCACCTGCTGGCCTACATTTTTTCCCTGCTGAGTGTGCTGCTGCCGACAGCCGTCCTCGTAATTCTCAACAATTCAGCAGGAACTGCGATCCCCGGATTCACCAATGATATGGTCCGAGGCTTCCTCATCTCCCTCCAATTCGGAAGCGGCATCGCCGCCATCGCCATTCCTTGGGGCCTCCCCTTCTGGTGGCCCCCCGCCGACGATCACTCCCCCGCACCACCGGTCCAGCTGCATGCCGACCTTCTAGATTGACCGTTCGCCCCGCATCATGTCTCTCGAGAGCATGTACAATGTCTCTTCCCCTCCGCGAACCCTTCTTCCTCCGCGGCCGCAAAAGCGTCCTCCAGCGAGCGGTCATCATGTCGCTGGTCCTTGGCGGAATGGCCGCCTTCGCCAGCTGGATTGTCGCTGGCACAGCCGTGGCGGTGTTGGGCCCCAGCGACTCCTCGCTGGCCATCAGCGTTGTCTGGGGGCTGGCGGCCGCGATTTTCATTCATGCCCCCATTCAGTTCTGGAATGGGACTTCATGGCGATTGCGAACGATTGTCGCCATCCCCATCAATGCCGCGGCTCTCTATCTCTGTGTGTTCACCACCAGCTATGAGTCTCTCCGTCAGCTCGGTAGGACGTTCAATGTCAACTTCGCAATTGCTGTGCTCCTGCTCATCAACGGCGCACAACTCGTTCGCCCCCTCCGGCTGCACATCATTGCCTACGTCGGCTCCGTTCTGGGTGGCATCGTCGTTGCTGCAATCGCTCTTGCCATCAACGATCCGACACAGATACAGATTCCGCTCCCCGGCGTCCCCGATATTGTAGAACTCGCTCTGACCCTGGCGGCCGTCTACGGCAGCCTCTTCGGCGCCCTCGCCATCCCCTGGGGCCTCCCCTTCTGGTGGCCACCGCAGGAAGATTCCCCAGCGGGACCCACGCCATGACCACGTCGCTCCGCGAACCCTTCTTCCTCAACGGCCGCACCCGGCTGCTGAATCGCGCCGTCGTCATCTCCTGTGTCCTGGGAGCCCTCGCCGCGCTCACCGCCTGGCTGCTGGGCGTCTCGATCTTCTTCCTCGAAGGCGCCGTCGGGTCGCCACAGATCCGCTACCTCGTCCCGATCATCTTCGGAACAACTGTGGCTCTGGTGATCCATGCCCCGCTGAACTTCTGGAATCGAGGGTCCTGGATGCGAATCGTCGCGGCCATCCCGGTCATCGCCGCCGTCATGTCGATCTGCGAGTGGCTGCTTTCCGATGCATCCAATTCCCGGCCATACGTAATCTCGCTGGAACTGACTCTCGCAATCGCCGCCGGCGGACTGTTGCAGCTCCATCGCACCCGGGCACACGTCGCCGCGTACGGGATTTCGGTCGCATTGGCTGTCGGGGCCGCCCTCCTGACCGTCCTGCTCCTCGCCAGATTTCAGGGCAGCCTGCCCATTCCCGGCCTGACGCAATCCATGCAGCGCGCCGTCCTCTACGTGGCTCTCTTCGGCAGTTGGATGGCCGCCCTCAGCATTCCCTGGGGCATCCCCTTCTGGTGGCCACCCGAAGACCGCGACGAACCCGCTACTCCGCAGCCTGCCCCGCCGCCCAAAGCGCCGTAACATCCACCGCCAGCCCCGGCAGCAGCACCGAAGTCGCCATCTCCCCCGCCTTGAACACGCCATGCTCCCGGTACGCTTCGCCATCGAGCGCCAGCACCGTCACGGTCGCCGACTCGGGATCGACGATCCAGTACTCCGCAATCCCCGCCGCCGCATAGTCGGCCCGCTTGGCGACCAGATCCCGCTCGCGCTGCTCCTTCCCCGCGCTCACGATCTCCATGACGAGATCCGCGCCCGCCAGCCCCGGCCCCACTCGACGGAGCCGCCCCCGCCGCACGAACAGAATATCCGGCTCGCGAACCCGTCCCGGCCACAACTGAACCGGCAGCGGTGCAAAATACGCTTCCCCCAGCTTCTGCCGACTCACCAATCCATCCAGCAACCGAAACAGAAACCGAGACAGGGCCTGGTGCTGCAGATTGGGCATCGCCGGAAACTCCAGTTCCCCGTCGACCAGTTCGACCAGTTGCTCGAATCCCGCCGCAAAATAATCCCGCTCGGTCCAGTCTCCCTGCACCGGATACTGCAGTGCCAATTCCCACACCGGCTCCCCCCGTCGGGATGATCGCCGTCCCGATCCGTTCTCAGGAGGATCGACGACAGTCTGTGTCAGCGCTGCCGGATTCATCAAGATGCCCCACACCTAATATTCACTGAGGCGCAGAAACCGCACCCGTCTGCCCCGCGGCCCACAACGCCGTAACATCCACCGCCAGCCCCGGCAGCAGCACCGACGTCGCCGTCTCCCCCGCCTTGAACACGCCATGCTCGCGGTACGTCTCGCCATCGAGCGCCAGCACCGTCACCGTCGCCCCCTCGGGATCAATGATCCAGTACTCCGCAATCCCCGCAGCCGCATAATCGGCCCGCTTGTCGAACCGGTCCCGCTGCTGATTGCGCACGCCGGGGCTGACGACCTCCATCACCAGGTCTGCCCCGTCCGGCACCTCACGCACGTCTTTCGACCGGCCGGGAGCCAAGTAAAAGACATCCGGCTCGCGCAGATGATCCTTCCCCAGCCGGATCGGACAGGGCGCCACCACGACCAGCCCCTTCCCCTGCAGATGCTGTCGCAAGCGTTCCGCCAGAAACATCACCAGCAGTTGATGCAGGATCGTCGGCATCGGCAGCACCTCGACGCAGCCATCCACCAGCTCCACCAGCCCCGCAAGATCCGCCGCAAAAAAATCCCGCTCGGTCCAGTCCCCCTGCACCGGATACTGCAACGCCAATTCCCACACCGGCTCCCCCCGCTTCGACAGCGGCGCCCCGTTATACGGCCGACTCACATCGACCGAACGCTCGTCTACAGACTTCGGCGAAGGTGTCGCAGTGCTCATGGCTTGAGTGTAACCCGTTCAGATTCAGTCTCAAGAGAAAGTCAGGCCGGCTGTCCCGGCCGCACAGTCAATCTCATAGGCCCCGAGCCGCACGCCCAGAGTCCGCGACGGACGTCTCTTCAAATCTCCTTCCCCTCCGTGCTCTTCGTGCCTTCCGTGGTTCCCTCGCCGGCTCTTCATTCGCGTCCATTCGTGCCATTCGTGGTAATACTCTTCGACTTCACTCCCCAAACGCGCCCCCCCCCGGCGTCTCAATCGTCAACTCATCCCCCGCCTGCACCTCGAACGAAGCCTTCCCCCCCAAATCCTGCCGATCCCCGCCCGCCGTCTCCAGCGTGTTCCGACCAAGCTGTCCCGGCTCGCCCCCCGCCAGGCCGAACGGTGCATACGGCCCCCGCCGCTCCGTCAGCAGCGATACCCGCAGCGGCCGCAGAAACTCAATCCGCCGCACGATCCCGTCCCCGCCCGGATGCCGCCCTGCCCCTCCCGATCCCGTCCGGATCGAAAACTCCCGGATCCGCACCGGATACCGCCGCTCGATCACCTCCGGATCGGTCAGCCGCGTGTTCGTCATGTGCGTATGCACGGCGCTCGCCCCGTCCGCCTCGGGTGTCGCCCCGCTCCCGCCGCAGATCGTCTCGTAGTAGCCGAACGTCCCGTCCCCGAACGTCAGGTTGTTCATCGTCCCCTGACTCGCCGCCGCCACGCCGAGCGCCCCCAGCAGCACATCCACCACCCGCTGCGATGTCTCCACGTTCCCCCCGACAATCGCCGGGCACTGCGCCGGGTCTCCGTGCTCGGGCGGATTGAGCAGACACTCCGGCAGAATGATCTCCACCGGATCCAGCACGCCCCCGTTGAGCGGAATGTCGTCCTGAATCAGACAGCGAAACACATACAGCACCGCCGCCGTCACGATCGCCCGATTCGCATTCAGGTTGCTCTTCAGCACCGGCCCCGTCCCGGTGAAATCGACCGTCGCCCGGTCCCCGGCAATCGTGATCGCCACCGCGATCGGCGACCCGTCGTCCAGATGATCGACCCGCCGATAGACCGCATCCGGCAGCGCCGTCAGCGCCAGCCGCATCTTCTCGGCCGCCGCCCGCTGAATGTGCCCCATATACGCCTGCACGACTGCCCGCGACTCCCGCACTACCAGGTCCTGCAAGAGCCGCACCCCCGTCTGATTCGCCGCCGCCTGCGCCGCCACATCCGCCAGGTTGTCCGCCACGTTCCGCGTCGGGTACGGCCCCGACTGCAGCAGAGTCCGCAACTCGTCCTCGCGCGAGACTCCCCGATCCACCAGCTTGAAATTCCGGATCAGCACCCCCTCTTCACCCAGATTCTTCGAGAACGGCGGCATGCTCCCCGGCACAATCCCCCCGATCTCCGCATGGTGCGCCCGGCTCGCGGTCAGGAACATCAGCTCCCCCGACTCCGGCTCATGCACCGGCGTAATCAGCGTCACGTCCGGCAGATGCGATCCCCCGCGGTATGGATCGTTCGTCACGAACACATCCCCCGGCCCCAGGTCCGGGTTATCCGCCAGAATCCGCTTGACGGTCTCACCCATCGCTCCCAGATGCACCGGAATATGCGGAGCGTTGACGACGAGTCCCCCCTGCGGATCGAAGATCGCGCAACTGAAATCGAGCCGCTCCTTTACGTTCGTCGAAATCGACGTCTGCTGCAGCGTCACCCCCATCTGCTCGGCGATCGACGCAAACAGGTTGTTGAAAATCTCCAGCCGGATCGGATCGACCGCGGTCTCGCTGCCTCCTTCCGTCCGTGCCGCCAACCCGGCGAGGTCGGTCATCACGATCTCCCCCCGCGAGAGAATCCGCGCCTGAAATCCCGGATCGATCACGACCGTCGACGTCGGCTCGCACAGAATCGCCGGCCCGGCAATCCGATCCCCCGGCTGCAACCCCTCCCGGCTGAAGATCCCCGTTCGCTGCCAGCCCCCGGCAAACCACGTCTCGGTCCAGGCCTCCGGTTCCGGCCGGCGATCGACCAGCTTCTGCTCCGGCGCCGGCGGATCGGGCATCCGGCCTACGACCTCGACCCGCGCAGCCACAACCTCCAGCGGCCGCCCTTCCCGGACGTACCCGTACAACTCCTGATGCCGCTTCACATAGGCCGCACCAAAGTCCCCATCCGCCGGCCGCGGTACGTTGATCGACGATTCCACCCCCTGATATCGCAGATCGAGCGAACAGACCGCGGAGTCGATCCGTTCCGCAGGCACTCCCTGCCCCAGGACATCCTCCCGCGCGCTGCGACCAAGCTCCGCGAAGACAGTGTCCACGCGTTCGAGCGTCGCCGGTTCGTACCGCTGCAGGATCGACTGCTCCCGGAACCGCCGGACGTCCGCCAGCCCCATCCCGTACGCGCTCAAGATCCCGGCATACGGATGCGCCAGCACATCCCGCATCCCCAGCATCCGCGCCAGCGCACACGCATGTTGCGCCCCCGCCCCGCCGAACGACGCCAGCACGTGCTCGGCGGGGTCGTACCCCCGCGCGACAGAAATCTTCCGGATCGCCCGCGCCATCGTGGCGTTCGCGATCTCGACGAAGCCTTCCGCCAGCTCTTCCGGCCGATACGTCCGCCCCAGCGGCGACGCCGCGACCGCAGCACAAATCTCGTCCAGCCGCCGGGCCACCGCCGCCTGATCCAGCGGAAACGGAAACCGGCCAGTCGGAATCTTCCCGAGGAAGAAATTCACATCGGTAATCGTCAGCGGCCCGCCCCGCCCGTAGCACGCCGGACCCGGATCCGCCCCGGCGCTCTGCGGCCCCACAAACAGCTTCACGCCGTCAAACCCGCAGACGCTGCCGCCCCCCGCCGCGACGGTCTCAATCGCCAGCATCGGAGCCACGACCCGCACGCCGGCCTTGGTCGTCTCGAACTCATATTCATACTTGCCGTCGAATCGCGAAACGTCGGTGCTCGTCCCTCCCATGTCGAAGCCGATTGACTTCGGAAAGCCGGCCTCGCGCGACGTCCGCGCATACCCGATCACGCCCCCCGCGGGCCCCGACAGCACGCTGTCCTTCCCGACAAACGTCTCGGCGTTGACCAGCCCCCCCGCCGAGGTCATCAGCTTCAATTCGCTCCCCGGCAGCGACGCCCGCAGCTTTCCGACGTAATCCCGCAGGATCGGGTTCAGATACGCGTCCATCACCGTCGTATCGCCTCGCGAGACGACCTTGATCAGCGGCGCCAGCCGGCTGCTCACACTCGCCTCAGCAAACCCCACCTCCCGCGCGATGCTCTCCACAAGTTGCTCGTGCACCGGATTCGCAAACGCATGCAGCAGGCAGATTGCCAGCGACGCGCAACCTGCTTCCTTCAGCCGTTCCAGCTCCCGCCGGATCTGCTCGGGCTCCGGTGATCGCAACACTTCGCCCGAGGCCGCCAGCCGTTCGTCAATCTCGGCGACCTCTGTGAACAGCGGCTCTGGCTTCCGGATCGCCAGGTCAAACAGCCGCGGTCGATCCTGGTTGGCAATCCGCAGAACATCCCGAAACCCGCGGGTGGTAACAAAACCCGTCCGCGCGCCCCGTCGCGTCAACAGGGCATTCGTCCCCCGCGTCGTCCCCAACCGGACCACAACTGGCGGGATTTCGTCCTGCAGACGCAGTCCCAGCAGCGTCCGGATCGCCAGAATCGGGGCCTCTTCGCCCCCCGACAATTCATACCGGCAGCCCGCGCCGATTTCAGCCGCCAGCGGGTCCGCCAGCGTCAGCCGACCCGTCTCCAGATCGCTGTCGGCGACAAGACATGTCTGGACCACTTCTCCCGCCGCATCAAGCAGCGAGCAGCGATAGCCTCTCCAGAACCCTGTCCTCGGCATCACCCGCAGCGGATCGACAAACGATCCGCAATCAAGGATGGTCCGGATCACTCCTTTCGTGATCCCCGAGCTGAGAACTTTTCCGGTCGTCAGTTCACCCGCAGGCGACTTCGCGACACAATCCGTAAAAGTTCCGCCGACATCGATCCAGAATTCCCACGGCATAATGCCTCAACCCTCATCGACCAGGAACGCGTGCATGCCTGCAGCATCATGGACTCCCCGCCCATCTGCGGCAATCCGACGGCTCGCATCCGTAGTGCTCGCCGTTCTCTTCATGGGAACCAACAGCCCCGCGCCGGCCCAGGACGTTCCCGCCGCCTCTCCGTCATTCGCCCAGATCGAATCGATCTGCAACGCCGCCATCGCCGAGAAAAAATTTCCCGGCTGCGTCGTCGTCGTCGGCACTTCCGCCGGCATTCAGTATCAGCAGGCCTTCGGCAACCGCCGGCTCCTCCCCGAACCCGAGCCCATGACCGTCGACACGATCTTCGACATGGCCTCACTGACCAAACCGATCGCCACCGCCACCAGCGTGATGCGCCTGGTCGACCAGGGGAAAATCGAACTCGACACCCCGGTGGCGACCTACCTGCCCGAGTTTGCCCCGAACGGCAAGGACGCCATCACTGTCCGCCAGCTCCTCACCCACCAGGGAGGCCTGATCGCCGACAATCACATCCGCGACTACGCCGGCAACCGGGCCGAGTGCGTCGCCAATGTCTGCAACCTCTCGACGGTCTTCCCTCCTGGATCCAAGTTCATCTATTCCGACGTTGGGTTTATCGTCCTGGGAGAACTCGTCGCAAAGGTCTCGGGCCAGCCGCTCGACATCTACGCTCGCGAACAGATCTTCCAGCCCCTCGGCATGACCGAGACCGGTTTCCGCCCGGAGGAATCTCTCCTCGCTCGTTGCGCTCCGACGGAACAGAGGGCCGGCCGCTGGATGCAGGGAGAAGTCCACGATCCTCGCGCGATCCGCCTGGATGGCGTCGCCGGGCACGCCGGCCTCTTCAGCACCGGAGCCGACGTCGCTCGCTACGCCCGGGCCATGCTCTCCGCACAGTCCGCAAAACCGCTCCTGTCCGAAGCCGGCTGGAGGCTGATGACCACTCCCAACGAGATCCCCACGCAGCGTCCGGAAGCCCCCTTCGCCCGTCGCGGCCTCGGCTGGGACATGGGCAGCGCCTATTCGAAAAATCGCCCAACCACCTTTTCCAACAAGGCTTTCGGACACAGCGGCTTCACGGGAACCAGCCTCTGGATCGATCCGGAACGGGAGATGTTCGTCGTCTTCCTGAGCAATCGCGTCCACCCGACCGGCAAGGGACTCTCCAACCCCACAGCCGCCCTCGTCGGTGATGCCGCGTCGGCCGCTCTCTCCCGCTGAGTCCCCGCACTCGTCGGACGCCTCCTTTCCCGCCGCAGCCGCGCGATCCGAGTGTTCAGTCTATTCGCGACTGGATTTCCCGAACAATCTCCGGTTCCGGCAACTACAACTTGCAGACCCCCGTTTGCCCATGTAGCCTGTTTTTGTGGCAGGATCCGCATCGCCTCCGGAACGCCAGTTCCGCGGCAACCGCTCAGGGAAGGGCACCAATCGCGGCGACTGAGTTTCGTGTTGACACTTCCGCGTCGGCCCACTCATTGTCGACACATTGTTGATTCGCCTTTCCTGAAGGTCGTCTCCATGCCTGTTTCGAACTGGTCAATGCCCGCCGTGGCGGCCGTGGTCGTCGGTCTGTCAGTCTGGTTCTCCCCTTCGAGCACCTCCGCCGCCCCTCCTGCACATCTGCTGGTTGGCCCACTGGCGCAGACGACCCCATCGATCATCGGGGGTGTCGTCGCGAAACCTGGTCAGTACCCAAATGTCGGCCAGGTCGTCATGAACTTGAAAAATCAGGGAAACGCAACCTGCACGGGAACGTTGATTGATGCACGCTGGGTTCTGACAGCCGCACACTGTCTGGCAATTCCCGGATCCAAACTGAACGGCCTGTCGTTTAAACTCGAAGGCAAAACCTATACGTCCCGTCGCTGGTTCGTGCACCCTTCGTACATCCCGACGAACTTCTCGGCGGGCAACGACATCGCCCTGATCCAGTTGACGTCTTCGGCCGCGGGCATTCCCTACGCAAAGCTTCCCACCGGCGCTCCGGCGGTTGGTTCGAAGCTCACCATTGTCGGGTTCGGACTGGCGGGCACCGGCTGGGGAGGCACGACCGGTCGCTCAGGCATGTTTATCCCGGGCACGCAGATCCTTCGGCAGCAGACAACCGGCATCAAACGCATCGGCACCGTGACTGCCGATTCCGTCAACGGAATTCACATCGCATGGAATTTCGTTAAGCCTCAGCTCTCCAATACCGCCCCCGGAGATTCTGGCGGCCCCGCCTTCAACGCCGCCGGAGAAATCGTCGGCGTGACCAGCGGCGGATCCAGCCCGTTCGCGGGCTGGCCGGACAACTCCTTCGACACGCGAGTCGACGTCCACACGGACTGGATCGCCACGTCCATGGCTGCGGGCCGTTAGCGGTCGAACGTCGGGCGGATCAGCGTCTCCCCGAAGCCCCGCTTTGGCCATTGGCCGCAGCGGGGCTTCTTGTCTTTCAGCCGGATCTGTGTCAATTTGGCACTGTCGCTGTCCGAGCACTCGGACCGACAGCCCCAGTGTCGTTGGAGCCTCCCGGCCATGTCCCCCGATCTGTCGCTGCTCGTTCGCGCGGGACACCCGGTGATCGCCATCGAATCGACCGACGAGGACCGCGCGCTCGCCATGATCGCCGCCATGGCCGCCGAACTCCCCCGGCCGCTGACCGACTGGAGCCTCACCAAGGGACTCCGCGAGATCAACACCTCCACGCTTGTCTTCGGCAATGTCCTCAGCCAGCCCGGCCCCCCCGCCGCCGCACTCGAACACGTCCTCCGCTCCGCCGACCACAGCCTCCACGTCTTCCGCGACCTGGGACCTCACAGCCGCGACGCCAAAGTCCATCGCCTGCTGCGCGACTTTCCCAACGTCGGTCGCGAACGACAGGCGACGCTCGTCCTGCTGGAAAGCCTGCCCCTCCCCGCAGAGCTCCGCCGGCTCGCCCTGCTCCACGAAATCGGCTGGCCCTCCGCCACCGAACTCGAACAGGTCGTCCGGGAAACCTACCAGCGCATCAAAGCCGCCAGCCTCTACGAAGTCACCTCTCGCGTCACCCGCCGCGAAATGGAGCAGCTCATCCAGGCCCTCCGAGGCCTGACCCTCAGCGAAGCCGAACGAGTCATCGCCTCTGCCATCCACCAGGACCACGCCCTCCGCGGCGACGACCTCCCGCGCATCATCGAGGCCAAACGCAAATTGCTCGGATCCACCGGCGTCCTCGAATCGGTCGCCGCTGACTTCGATTCCAACGACATCGGCGGACTCGAAAACCTCAAACGCTGGCTCACGCAGCGCCGCGACGGGTACTCCCAGCGGGCGCGCGACTTCGGTCTCGAACCGCCCCGCGGCGTCCTCATCCTCGGCGTCCAGGGCTGCGGCAAAAGCCTCTGCGCCAAGGTGGTCGCCGCCGACTGGAAAATGCCCCTCCTCCGCCTCGATCCCGGCCAGCTCTACCAGAAGTTCATCGGCGAAAGCGAACGCCACCTCCGCGACGCACTCCGCCAGGCCGAAGCCATGGCCCCCGTCGTCCTCTGGATCGACGAAATCGAAAAGGCCTTCGCCTCCGCCACGGGAGACTCCTCCGACGGCGGACTCTCCCAGCGAATGTTCGGCTCACTGCTGACCTGGATGCAGGACCACCGCCACCCGATTTTCATCGTCGCGACCGCCAACGACATCTCCCGCCTTCCCCCAGAACTCCTCCGCAAAGGACGCTTCGACGAAGTCTTCTTCGTCGATCTGCCCAATCGCGCAGCCCGTGAACGGATTCTCGCCATCCACCTCGAACGCCGCAAACGCCAGCCCGATCAGTTCGACCTGGCATGTCTGGCGGAACAGACCGAAGGCTACAGCGGCGCGGAACTCGAGCAGCTCATCGTGGCCGGCCTCTACAACGCCTTCAATGCCGGCGCCGATCTCACCACCGCTCATCTCCACCAGCAGCGGGAAGGGACGCGATCGCTGGCGGAAATGATGCCCGAACGCCTGGCCCAGCTCCGCGCCTGGGCGGAGGATCGTTGCGTTCCCGCCGACGGCCAGTCTTCGGACTGAACTCCCCGCGTTGACCCGTTTCGGCAATTTCTGCTAGAACCCCGCGCCCGCAACGGGCACGCGCCGCCCGACCGGACTGGCGTTGGCGAGGTTTCGAGCGGGAATCGACCGATGAGCAACAACCTGCGGCCCAACTGCAAAATCTGCGACGCGCCCGGTCGCCTCCTCTGCACGCTCCCGGCCGCCCACGACCCGACCCTCCAACTGCAGCACAAAATCTGCACGAAGTGCGGTCTCGTCTACGTCGCCAACCAGCTCTCCAACGACGAACTCGGCGTCGCCTACGCCGCCCGCGATTGCGACGCCTACTACTCCGAAATCCACGACACCGAAGCCAATAAGTTCGAAACCGCTCGCAGAAATCTCGAGCGGGTCGGCATTTCGCCATCAGCCAGCCTGCTCGACGTCGGCACCGGCAACGGCGATTTCCTGCTCCACCTGAAAGCCGCCGGCTTCCAGCACCTGTCCGGCCACGAAATTCCCGGCAACGCCACGCCCGCGCTCGACCGCAACGGCATCCGCGTCTACCGCGACTACGACTTCGCCGCCCTGCCCACCGGGCACTTCGACGCCATCACCATGATGGATGTCATGGAGCACGTCCCCGATCCGCACCACGCCGCAATCCAGGCCTGGCGGGCGCTCAAACCGGGCGGCGTCTGGTACTTCCACACCCCCTTCGTCACCCGCCTCGATCGCTCCATGCACGTCGCGCAGAAACTGCCCGGACTCGCCCGGTTCGGCCGCGCCTGGCAGCGCTGCCGCACGTCGGTCTATCACCTGCAGAACTACACCGCTCGTTCGATCGAACAGCTTGCCTCGGCCAGCGGTTTTGAAACCGTCGACCTCGTCACGCTCAACGAACTGTCGTGGCCTCTCGCACGGTACTTGCGCGTCTATTTGTGCGATCCGCTCAAGCTCCCGGCCGTCGTGTCGTACCTGCTGATGCCCTTCGCCGCTCCGTTCATCGCCAACGGCTTCATGAACCCCAACAAAGGGATCGTGACACTCCGCAAGCCGAACACGGCCCGCCAGGCCCGGGCCGCCTGAATCGCCAGATCCGGCCGGGCAGCGTCCGAGCTACTTCTTCGCGGCCGGTCCGTAGATCGGCTGAGCCCACGCCCGCTCGAACTCCCCGACCTCGCTGGGATTCGGGTGCTCGCGGGAACTCGTCACTCTCGCCCGCACGTAGAGCTCATCCCCCCGGAACGTATACCGGGCGCGCGTCCCTTCAACCTTCTTCAAAACGCGGCCGATATCCTCCGAATAGACCCGCGTCGACCCCGGAAGTTCCTTGCCATCGACCGTCATCGCCATCTGACTCGTCGGATCGTAACCGGTGCACGTTCCAATAAACTCCGTCGTATACGTCACCCCCGGCTCTTCCCGCATCTGCAGACCGAGGCCGTCGTCGAACCACTCCACCTTTTCAATCGTCACGCCCGACGACGCGTAGAACCGGCCCGCTTCCAGAGCCTGAATCAGCGACTCGGGCTTCAAAGCATCCGCCAGCACCATCACCCAGCCCCGGCCAGGTTCGCTGCGGCGGCTGGGAATGTGATGGTAATTGTGCCCGTCGTCGACCCCCAGCCCGTACATCAGCGGCAAATCCAGCTCATCGATCCGCCGCGTCAGGATCACATCCCAGATCCGCTCGGTCGAGGCCCGTCCCGGAACCCCCGAGTTATTCACCCCCGGATGCCCGTTGTAGACCTCGAAGAAATTCTCCCCGCGGACCCGCATCAGATCCTCAGCCGCAACCGCCCAGCCGAAATTGGGATGATTCAGGTGAATCATCATCGACTGCCCGGTCCGTTCGCGCTGCGCCACCAATGCGTTGACATTGTTCTGCAGCGTGTCGTAGACCGAGTCCCCGCGGAACGGAGGCAGCATCTCCTTGAGATTCGCCACGCACAGATGCAGCGGCAACCCCTTGAAGGAGTCCGAGACTTCTTCCCCCTGGATCAGCAGGAACTTCCCCGGCTCCGCCAGCTTCGCCACCACCTCGTCGAACGTCTTCAGCCGCACCTCGTGCTTCCCCTCGACCGTCCGCTCGTCGATCCAGCCGTCGGGGAACCGTTCCTTCAGCTTCTCATAAGCAACCGCACCTTCCTTGATCTTCGCCACGTCCACCCAGCGTTCTTTGTTCGCCAGCGTGTTGTGATCGGTAAACACCAGGAAGTCGTAGTTCTTGTCGCGATACCAGGCGGCAATCATTTCCAGGAAATTGTCGCCGTCGCTCCAGTACGAATGCGTGTGCAGATTGCCTTTGTGCCAGCGCAGGCCGTCGCCGGCTTCCAGCGCACCAACTGCAGTCCCGGCGGTCGGCCCCTGACCGCACCAGACCACGCAGGCCAGCAGACTGCAGACCAGTCCCCCCAGCACAATCCGTCGCATTCGCCGCTGCATGTTGAATTCCCGCAGAAGTCCCGTAGATTCACCCGTCGATGTCTCAGATTAGCGATCTCCGATCCTTCAAACGACCGCCAACGCCGCGAAAATTCTGCGAATTCGCGATCCTCCCCCCGCTGCAGCCCGCAGAATTTCTGCGCGGTTGAGATCCATCGGGCGCTCCCCGCCGTTTGCCCGTTGACAGTCGGTCCCCGAACCGTAACATGGTTCGTGGACTGAACAAACAACACGCTCCCAGGGGTTTCGGAAATGCGCAGCGGCAATCCGGCGTTGAACGCGAATACGTTCGACCAGTTCCACGAAATGTCGTACGCCGACTCGACTCAGATGACGATTCGCGGCACCGCCAACAAGACCATGATCCTCCTCGGTCTGGCCGTCGGCACCGCCTGCCTGACCTGGTCGCAGGTCGCCCAGGGCAATATGGCCTCAGCAATGCCTTGGATGATCGGCGGAGCCATCAGCGGCTTCGTGCTCGCCCTGATCATCAGCTTCAAAGCCGACTGGGCGCCGGTCCTCGCTCCTCTCTACGCCCTCGCCGAAGGCCTTTTCCTCGGCGGAATCTCCGCAGTGATCGACGCCAGATACCCGGGCGTCGCCCTGCAGGCCATCGGGCTCACGTTCGGCACCATGTTCACATTGCTGTTTGCCTATCAATCCGGGCTGATCCGAGCCACCGAAAACTTCAAACTCGGCGTCTTCGCCGCCACCGGCGGCATCGCCCTCGTCTACCTGACATCGATCGTCCTCGGGTTCTTCGGCATGAGCGTCCCGCTGATCCACAGCTCGGGCCCCTGGGGCATCGCCTTCAGCGGCTTTGTCGTGATTATCGCCGCCATGAACCTCGTCCTCGACTTCGACTTCATCGAGCAGGCCGCCAAAAACGGCGCCCCCAAGTCCGCCGAGTGGTACGGGGCCTTCGGCCTCATGGTCACCCTCGTCTGGCTCTATATCGAAATCCTCCGCCTCCTCGCCAAGCTCAACAGCCGCGACTGAAACTCGGTCGGCAACTCAAGATTCCGCGCGGCCCGACGCTGACACGTCGGGCCGCATCCTTTTGCACCACATAACGGCGCAACCCCCTTGCAGAAAACCGGTTGCGCGACACAACGTCGCGACCGCAGCTCGTGTGACCGTGTTCGCGGCGCTGCTAGGCCGTTTTGCCTGCAATTGTGACGGCCGCTTCCTCCGGCTACGATTGCACCTGCAAACTCGTCTGCACAGCCCCGTCAGACGACGTTTTTCGTCCTGGAAGCCCCAATCGCGGCTCTCCAGGACGCCTGCGGACGACAAGGCCAGGCCCTGAATGAATTATGAATTGAACGATGTCGCCGCCGACATCGTCGCCGACATCACCGACCACCCCGCCGATTTCCGGGTCGCCGAACACGAAATCCCCGGCGGAGGTCTCCTCCTCGACTTCGGCGTCGAAACCGAAGGGGGACTCGAAGCCGGCGCCATGCTCGCCGGCCTCTGCGTCGCCGGCCTCGCCGACATCTCGACCCAGCCGGGCGAACTCGACGGCATGGTCTGGCCCTACGTCGCGGTCGCCACCGACTACCCCGTCGCCGCCTGCCTCTTCAGCCAGTACGCCGGCTGGAAAATCAACGTCGGCAAGTACTTCGCGATGGGCTCCGGACCGATGCGGTCCGTCGCGGCCAGTGAAGAGCTGTTCGACAAGCTCTGGTACCGCGAAGAGGCCGAGCAGGTCGTCGGCGTCCTCGAAGCCGCCACCCTCCCGGGCCGCGAAGTCTTTGAATACATCGCCGAGAAGACAGGCGTCGAACCCGACGACGTCACGCTCGCCGTCGCCCCGACCTCCAGCATGGCCGGCAACTACCAGGTCGTCGCCCGCTCGGTCGAGACCGCAATGCACAAGCTGTACGAGCTCGGCTTCGACGTCAACCGCGTCCGCAGCGCCATCGGCGTCGCCCCCCTCCCCCCCGTCGCCAACAACGACCTCCAGGGGATCGGCTTCACCAACGACGCCATCCTCTACGGCGGCCGCGTCACCCTGTGGGTCAACGGCGACGACGAAACCCTCGCCGCCATCGCGCCGAGAATCCCGTCCTCGAGCTCGGCGGCGTACGGCCGGCCGTTCCAGGAGATTTTCGAAGCGGCCGGCCGAAATTTCTACGACATCGACCCCCTGCTCTTCAGCCCGGCGGAAATCGTGCTGCAGAACATGGATACCGGCCGCATC
This sequence comes from uncultured Planctomycetaceae bacterium, assembly GCA_942493135.1. Lineage (GTDB taxonomy): Bacteria > Planctomycetota > Planctomycetia > Planctomycetales > Planctomycetaceae > Planctellipticum. Next base: position 827,277 of record OW818684.1, read on the forward strand.
CACCGGGCCGGCCGGGTCGATCCGCAAATCCTGAAGCGGTCCTTCGGGCTCTGATCGCAACGTAGGGTCCGCTGTGCGGACCGATACTCGTGGTTGCCACCACTGGAAGTGAAGAACGGTCCGCACAGCGGACCCTACAAATTGCCGTGCAGATCGCCGTCCTCGCTCAGCCGGAAAGCTGGTACTTTCGCGACCTCGCGCGAGCCGCAACCGAACGCGGCTGCCCATGTACGCGTCTCGATTTTTCGGGGCTGGTCGGCGGAATTGTCGACGGCCAGCCGGTGCTGAGCCAGGGGGAAACGGACCTCCGCGACTGCCGGGCCATCGTCGTTCGGAGCATGCCCGCCGGCTCGCTGGAACAGGTCGTCTTCCGGATGGACATCCTGGCGCGCCTGGAGGCCGCTGGCCTCCCGGTCGTCAACCCCCCCAAGGCCCTCGAATGTGCGATCGACAAGTACCTGACGACCGCCAGGCTGGCGGCCGCCGGGCTGCCGGTTCCTGACACGATCGTCTGCGAAGATCCCGACGCGGCGATGCTCGTCTGGGAGCGGCTGGGCCGCGATGTCGTCGTCAAACCGGTTTTCGGGGCCGAAGGCCGCGGCATCCTGCGTCTATCGGACCCGGACCTTGCCTGGCGCGCCTTCCGGACGCTGTTCCGGCTGGAGTCGGTCCTGTACTTACAGCGGTTCATCGCGCATCCCGGCTACGACCTGCGCGTGCTCGTGCTGGGGGACCGGATTCTGGGGGGCATGCGGCGGTCGTCTCCAGACGACTTCCGCGTGAACGTCGCCCGTTCGGGAATTGCCGAGTCCTACACTCCAACGGACCGCGAAGCCGAGCTGTCGCTCGCCGCGACGCGGGCCACCGGCAACCACTTCGCCGGGATCGATCTGCTGTACGATGCCGCGGGGCGCTGTTACGTCATCGAAGTCAACGGCGTCCCCGGCTGGCAGGCCTTCGGCCGCGTGAATTCGATGGACGTGGCGGGCGAGTTCGTCAAATGGTTAGAGACGGAAACACCAAACACCAATTAACCAAGAACCAATAACCAAGGACAAACACCCATGCCCCCTGCTCCCATTGCCGCCGCTCTTGCCACTCACATGCCTGCCGTCATGCGCTGGGCCGGGGCTGTCGCCCGCCGGCTGCGGGGGTTCAATATCGGCCTGACCGGCAAGACTTCAGGGAGCGCACTGACAGATGCGCTGACGCTGGCGGACCTGACGCTGCAGGAACTGCTCATTGCCGCCCTGCGGGACTGCGATCCGATCTTCCGAACGTGCCAGATTGAAGCTGAGGAGACCACCGGCGACCTGGGCCGCTTTCCGGAAAAGTCCGATCTGGTGATCTCACTCGACCCCATCGACGGCACCAAACAGTACCGCGACAAGACCGGCAACGGCTACGCGGTGATGCTCCACCTGCGTTCCAAAGATACGGTGCACTACTCGCTGGTCTTCGTCCCCGAGAAGGGGGAGCACGGCTGGTGGGTCGAAGCGCATGGCGACCGCATCGTCTGCGGTCCAGACGATCCCGCGCGACAGGCCCGGGACGTCCTGCAGTCTCTGACGCCGATCACAACGGCCACTCGTCCCGACAGCCGGCAGATCTACCTGATCGGCTTTCAGCAGCGCGATGTCGCCGCTGCTCAGGCTGTCAGCACAGCCGGGCTGGTGGGGGTTGCTCCCGACGACATGCCCGGCAGCATTTACGAGCTGCTGGCCCGCGGCGAATTCGGCGGTTCGCTGATTCACAGCCCCAACGTCTACGACTTTCCGGTGTCGCTGCACCTGGCCCGCATCCTCGGCGGCGACGCGGTCTGGGTCCACAACGGCGAGCCGGTCAGCTTCCGCGAGACGTGGCTGGACGACCGGGCTGACATGCTCCGTCTGCCGGGGATCGTCGCCTGCAGCGCGAATCGGGAGACCCTGTCGACCCTCTGCCGGGTGGCGAAGGACTGGAACGGGGAGCGGTATCATTCGCAGGTGGAATTGTAGGAAGTCGTTGATGGTCGATCGTCGATCGTCTATGGCCGGAAGATTCCCGCTGAATGTTCTTCTCTGACCATCAACGATCGACGCTCAACCATCGACGAAAAAGCAGCCCGCCGGGTCGCGGTTCCCGGCGGGCTGCTGGATTTCGTGTGGTCGTCCTGACCGGTCAGCAAGGAATGTTTGCGGTTCCACCGCGGCGGCGACTCAGTCCTGCGGCTGGAGGGCGGGGACGGCCTGCGGGCGGTTGTAGCCCAGCGCGCGGACGACTTCGAGCACTTCGCTCCAGGTCGGGAATGCGCGGCCGCTCTTGCGCTTGTAGTCGTCCATGGCCTTCATGAATTCGATTTCGTCGTCCGAGTAGTCCCTCTCGCACGTCGTGGGGTCGATCATCCGTCGACGCTCCACCTTCCGCCGCGGTCCGGTGCGGCGTTCTTCACCCGTGTAAGTCTCCTCGGCGTTCTTTCGGCGATCGGCAGTCCGACGATCTTTCAATCGTCGATCCGTCGTCGCCAGAGCGCTCGGCAAAGCCTCGTCCACCATCATGTCGTACCTTTGCAGTTACCAGGAAAGTGAGGGGATCCCATCCTTGACCGGAGTGCGTTCCACGCAGATCCGTCACCCGGATTATGACCGCCAATACGTCATGAAGTCGGAGTGTGCGGGTTAGATTGACTCGTTAAGAAACAGAAACATTGCCGGCTGGGGAATTACGCCGGTCATAGCGAAATTGCGGGCGTCGACGAGTCATCGGCAGGGGTTCTACCGATGCGCTGAGATCGATTGTCGGGGTTGCGCGGCTCGATCCGGCTTGTCGGTCTATGACGACGCGTCGGGCGGTCGATTCGACGAGACGGGTGCAGTCGTGAATCGGTGGTCGAAGAACTGGCGCTGTGGTCGTTAAAGGCGGTTTATCGGCGTCTTGAGCCCCGAAGTGGGCGACGGGCTGTAGCCACGGGTGAAACGGAGTCCGCCGTCAGGCGGACGGAGTGCAACCCGTGGGAAACGACGCATCCCAACTTCCGACCGCCCCGGACGGGGCGGCGGAATGGCAAACTTGTAAGTCGCGCCGTGGCGCAGTCTCCGTTGCCCCATTCGGGGCGATGGGCGGGCAAGACGGCTGCACGGGTGGACCACCAATCGGCGACTGCCCCTCGGCAAAGTCTACGATCGGCGAGTTCGAAAAGGCACTGGTGGCTGAAGGCCACCAGTCCCAACCGGACTGGACCGACGCGAGATTTCCTGTTCCGCCGACGATCTCAATTCCGGCCTTCAGTTCGGCCGGTCGACTGACAATGCTCCATGCAGCGACACTTCACTGGTTCCCGCGCGCAGGGACATCGAGGCGCGATCGACGAGATTCAGCACGGGTGCGATTCGCTGCCACCCGGCGGCGATTCCCGGTTCGCGATCCGTGTCCCCCTGCGATAGAAACGTCAGCCAAGTCGCCGAATGCTGCTGCACGTGCTCACGAAAGGGCCGCAGGTTGAGATTCACGAGGACCGCCGCGCCGCCGAGCGGCGGCTGCGAATCCACCACCGCCATCGGCTGCGGAAGATGTTCGAGAATCTCTGCCGTCGGGTCGGTCACCAGCACGAGAGCCTGCGGCCAGACCTGAAACCCAGGCCGCCAGCCCAGTAGTCCCGGCTCCAGCCACCAGCGCGAAGGACCGTTCTCAGACGGTCGATTCTGCTGAATCGTCAGGACCGGGCCGTCCGGGGATTTCGCATTCGCGTCGACCACGACCAAGCCGAGCCCCAGCGACAGGAATCGCTCGTAGACCTGCGCCAGCTCCTGAGGCCGTGCGCCATCCCAGCGCATCTGCAGCAGGGCCTGGAACGGCACGGCAGACTCTTGCGTGCCGTCGACCATCAGCAAGTAGTCCTCCGCCAGCGGGGCCAGGAGATCCCGCCCCAGTTGAAGACCACTTCCGAGCCCGCCAGCGACTCGTTCGATCCGCCGCCACTCGTCACGTTCCTTCTGTGAAAGCGCTTTCTGCAGCAGTTCCAGCAGCGGTTTCGCTTCAAGACCTCCCTGAATCACCAGCCAGGTGTCGGTGTCAAGTTCTTTCATTGCGGTTCGACGATGGCCCCCCCGCAACAACGCCTCCCAGCGATCCGGCAGTTGATTCTCCACCAGGTCGGCGCCGACGGTCCAGATGAGGGTGTTGTCCCGCAGCCCGATCTCCACCCTCACACGGTCGACCACGCGCCAGATCGCCGCCAGGTTCGCTGCCTCGGGATCGGTACGAGCGGCCTCATCCACCAGGGGATCCCAGGCCCGGGCGTTGATGCCCAGCAACGCAAAATCCTCAAGCCGCAGCCGGTTCGCGTGCCGCCACCACCCGGCCTGATTGAGCGATTCCGTGTCCGCCTCCCCGTTCAGCCGGCGGAGCGCATCCTGAATCAGCAGCTCCTGGTCCGACATTCCAATCACGTCGTCCGCGACCAGCAGATAGATCGCGTCGTCGCCGCGACTGGATCGCACGTACTTGAGCCCGTCGGTCTCAACGTCTTCAAACGTGCGGGCGGGCTCCATCCGTTTCCAGGCCGCCACGAGTTCCTCGGCGGCTCCTTGACGAAGCGATTTCGCCAGCACCAGGGCCTGCGGCTGCCCCTCAGGGCTGATTCGCAACGACAACACCAGCGAGCTGCTGGCGGCATCCCGGATGTGCTCGGACAGTTTGCGTCCCGTGTGCGCCGTCACCACCGCTTCGATGGCCTGCCAGCGCTGCCACGGACGGCTCTGCTGAAACAGCGGCCACAACGGCGAACCGGTCCAGCGCTGCTTGAGCGGATGAGACTGCCAGGCCAGCCAGTGTTCGTCGAGCCGCTGGATCTCTAGACACGCAGCGACATCCGCGGGCAGCAGCCGGGTCAATTCTCCTTCAGCCGCGCAAGCCATCGCCGCCAGGAACAGCCAGCTCAAGCCCATGCACACGCTGGCGAACGACCGCTGCCACATACCGTTGATCCTGCCTTGTTTGAGCGAGTCGGGAATCGACGGACACTGGTCAGTGGTCCGTTGCCGATGGCAAGCTGTGACGGGCCTCTTCGGCCACTTTCAATCCGGCTGTCGACTCTAATTCACCAGCATCGATTCTGAAACAGTGCATCTTTCGTCTTGTCCCCTCTCCCGCTGTCTTCAGTGGGAGAAGGCCAGGGTGAGGGTCTTCGAAGCTGTCGGGGTGTCGTCCACGGAGAAAAGTCGGCGCACCTCACAACCGTGGCCGGCGATTTAGACACTCGTCTCTCAACGTCTTCCGTTCGACATTCCGCCTTCGACATTTGACATCTCTGTACTTCCGCCAGCGTGATCTTACTCCTCAACGGACCGCAGTGCCTGCTAACCCTGCGGTTGTTCAGGCAAGGTGTGCCCCAGGAAGCCGAATGCCGATGTCACTCGATCGCGGACGACGGAGCTCAAGGGAGTCCGGCTCGAGGTCGTCGCCGGCTGAACCGGTTTGACCTCCGCTTCGGTCGCGTCCCGGCTGGCCAGGACCGGCCAGACACGTTCGACGTGCGGCAGCGTCGGCAGCATGCGTTCCGGAAGAGTCGGCGTGGAATCTTTGACGTCCTCCCAGAGATCGACCATCGACTCGGTCAGATCGACGCCCCCGTCGGCAGACTCCGGCTTCTGCTCCGGCACGACGGCCACAGAGACGACCGGAGGCGCCTGCTGCCAGTTCGGCCAGAGAACCACCAGCAACGTCGCGGCCGCCACGGAAACGAACGCTCCCGCAAGAGCCAGATGGCGGCCGGAATGGACGTGCGCCGGAATCGTCGTCGGCTGAAGCTCTGCCAGCACGCGAGACGTCAGATCAATCGTCGGAACATCTCTCCGCCAAGCCTGGACGGCGACGGCGAGCCGCTGATGGTCCTGCCAGAGGGTGGCGCACGGGGCGCAACCCGTCCGGTGGCGCTCGGCCTCGGGCGACAATGCTCCCCGGTGCGATTCCACCAGGTCTTCGAGACTCCGCTCGAACTCGTTACAGTTCATAACCCACCTCGTTCACGACGCCGCGTTGCCGCAGCCACTCCGCCAGTTCTTTTCGCGCCCGGTGCAGCCAGGTCTTCACCGTCCCCACCGGGCAGTCCAGAATCTCGGCCACTTCCTGCAAACTCAGTTCCTGCTGATGAAACAGGATAAAACACGTCCGATATTCTTCCCGCAACGTCGCCAGAGCCCGCTGCAGTTCTTCTCCCAGATCGCTCGCGTCGACCCGCATCGGCTTCGCCGCCGCCTCGTCCGGCACCTCGCTCGGCCGCGCAATCTTCTTCGACCGCGAAAGTTGCGTCCGACACCGGTTCACGGCGATCGTCAGCACCCACGGAATCAGGGGGCGCGCGCCGTCCCAGTGCCGAAGATGCCGGACCGCCCGCAGCAGCGTTTCCTGGGCCACGTCCTCGGCGTCCTGCTGATGATGGAGCATCCGCAGACAGACCCCGAAGACGACTCCCTGAAACCGCTGCACAAAGTCGCGAAGGGCCGCGGCCTCTCCGGCAAGGCAACGCCGCACAAGCTGCAGCTCGTCGCTCACCGAATCGTCCACCTCTCCTCCGAACATACCCGCCGCGCGGGGCGGTAGTTTCAAGCGTACGCCCACAACACGCCTCGCACGAACGCAACACATTCCACATCAAGCACTTAGAAAACCACGGCGATCAGCTCTCTGGAGCCGGAGATGCTGGAGGATTCCGCCGAACGGCAAAGACCAGGTGCGGCAGGCCCTTGAACTCCGTCTCCCGCTCGACCTGCATTCCGAGTTTGCGAGCGACGCCCTGCGACGGTTGATTGACCGGCCGAATCAGTGAAATCACCCGCTCCAGACCGCGCGAACCAAACGCATCATCGCGAACCGCAGTCGCGGCTTCTGTCGCATAGCCGCACCGCCAGAACGGCCGGTGAATCAAGTATCCGATTTCCGGCTCGCACCCCCAGGGGAGTTCCTGGCGGATCAGGCCCACCTGTCCGATCGGCTGCCTGGTCGCACGGTCCTCCACGAGCCAAAAGCCGTGCCCATGCTCGGCGTAGCGGGCGAGCTGACGATTTAGCCAACCGCGGGCTTCTTCGCGCGAATAGACCTGGGGATAAAACCGCATCACCTCCGGATCGGACAGCAACTCGGCGAGGAAATCCAGATCGCCTGCGGTCATCTCCCGCAGCCGCAGCCGGTCCGTCAGCAGCTCGAAGCCCATGCCGTCTCCGTTCGCAATTCCTGCCCGTACGACAACGGAACAAGACCCGATCGCCAAACGCAGAAACTGGAAAGCACACTGGTGGCTGAAGGCCACCAGCGCCACCCCCGATTGCACACGGTGGAGATGCTGGAACCCAGCTCTAACGACTGACCAGTTCGCGCGTCAGGACGCGGGCCAGCTTGAAGGCGTGCTTGATCGTGAACGACCGGCCTTCGATCTGTTCTTCGGAAAAGTACTTGCCGACGTCGCTCGGCGGCAGGCCGGCCAGCGACAGCGTCAGCGGCAGCAGGTCCAGAAACTCGCGATAACGGCGCTGAATGTCAGCCTGATTCGATTCCGGTGTGCTCACGGAAACATCCTTCGTCAGAGGAATCCACCGGCCGCCGTGCTGCACTACTCCGGCAGACGCGCGTGCCAGGCATGCCATGTATCATGCCGTCATTCCGTCCGGGTGTCTCCCCTGCAATCTGCAAATCCCGGTCGCCTGTCCGGGTTGAATTCCCGCGGTCCGGCCCGTGACAAAACGGCAAGAGGACGCACTGCTGCAACCAGCGGCGCGCCCTCTCACAATTCGATCAGTCAGCCTGCAGCAGACCGCTCAGCGTCCTCGCCGTTGCAGGTGCTGTCGGATGATATCGGCGGCCGCCGTCGAAGGTTTCTCGGGAGGAGCGGCCTGCCCCTCCACGGGCGGAGCCACGGGCGCTGGCGGCGGAGGCGCCTTGATCCCCGTCTCTTCCGGCGGAGGAAGCTTGATTTCCATTTCGCCAGACGCCTGAGCCGGAGCGGTCGGCTGCTGAGGCGCCGCGCCAGGATACATCTGCTGAGGGTACTGCTGCTGCGGATAGGGCATCCCCTGCGGATAACCCATCTGCGGCATTCCGTAACCGGGCGGGTATCCGGGCATCGGATAGCCGGGGGGCATTCCATAGCCGGGCGGATAGCCGGGCATCATCGGGTAGTTGGGATAGCCCGGATAGCCGCCCATCTGGACGGGGACGCCACCGGGAGGCATCCCCGGGTAAATTGTCGTGTCGCCCCCCCCCATGTTGACGGTCTGCCCCGGGTCCTGCTGAGGGGAGTACGTCTGCATCTCGTAACTGGTGTCGAGAGCGCTCTGGGACTCGACGCCCGCCTCATCCACTGGGGGCTCACCAGGGACGTCTGATGTCGGCAGCAACGTCGAATCGCCCGGCGAAATGGCGGCCGGCATAGGCGGGGCTGCGACCGCGGCCACCTGCCGGATCACCATCTCCAGCTCCAGCTTGCCGATCACAATCTGGTCGCCGGTCTTCAGCATGACTTCGCCGTGGACCGGCTCGCCGTTGACCTGAGTCCCGTTGGTGCTGCCCAGATCGCGCAGGCGGACCGAGTAGTCATCCTGCAGAAAGACGCAGTGGTGTCGACTGACGAGGTCGCTGTTGGGGCGGAGCTGGCAGTCGGCCTCGCGTCCGACCAGGAACTTTTTTGTCGTCAGCGGAATCGTTTTTCCCTGGTGCTTGCCCCCCAGGATTTTCAGCTCAGCCTGCAGCATGGATTGCGAACTCCCCGAACGTGAGACATCCCGCGGCGAATTCCGATTCGCCGGATCGAGTCGAGTAGATTGTGAGAGGGGGACGGGAAAAGGAAGAAGACTGCCTGCAGACATCGACCGTGACACAATACTCGTTCAGCGTGGGGAGCGCTGTGAAAACCCCGAAAATCGACAACCCACAGAAAAGTATTATAAGTGGGAACCCTGACGCTACCACTGGCCTGCCGGAGTGTCAACACACGATCGGCGACAGCTCGAAAACCCATTGAAGTTTCTGATTCCCAAAGGCCACCCCGGCAGGGACCTCAGCGCGCCACGACACGCCGCGGCTGGTCGTTTTCCAGTTTTCCGGCGCGATCGAGTTCATCCGGAGTCCAGCCGCCACCGCACAAAACCGCGGCAACCCGCCCGGCGATTGACTCCCCGATCCCCGCGATCCGGGACAGGCTGACTGCACCGGACTGTGGATTCAAGTCTTCAATTCCAGGATGCTGCGGCGCTGCCCATGAAGCGCGCAATATCAGACTTCCGTGCTGCAGGAGCGCTCCCTTCCGTCGCCGCTGGGCGCTGCCCAGCACTTTATGAACACCACTGACCACGTCGTGCGAGTCCTGTCTCGAAAAGCAGAGAACGGGCTCCGGAGCGGCCTTCACGGTTTGCCCGCGCAAATCGACGTCGAAGCCGGCATCCCGCAATCCGGTAACGATCTCGCCATGGACAATGTCGTACAGTTCGTGCGGCTGATGGACGACCCGCTGTGCAGGCGGAAGCGTCAGACAGTACGTCCATTCCTGATCGTGGACGATTGTCCCGCCTCCCGAGAGCCGGCGAACGACGGGCAATCGGGCGACCTGCGGATCGTCGGCCAGTTCGGCGTGCCCCTGAAAGTACCCCAGCGATGCGGTCGCCCGCTCCCAGCGATACCACCGCAGCGTGCAGGCGCCGCGATCGATCGCTGACTCGAGGAGGGTCTCGTCGAGCGCCATGTTCCAGGCGCCGGACCGGGGCTGGTCCTCGATGATCAGCCGGCATTCCGGCAGCAGTTCCGGCATCGAGACCGCCTTCCCGTCAGGTTCAGACCCGCCACCGCAGAATCGGGTTCCGTGCGGCCAGGACGTCGTTCGGTCGGCTGATCGCGGTCGAGTGAGGAGCCGCGTGCAGCAGCTCGGGGTCTTCCGCCACGATTTTGTGAATCACGTCGGCGAATTGCTCCAGGGTCTCTTTCGACTCGGTCTCAGTCGGCTCCATCATCAGGGCTTCCGGGACGACGAGCGGGAAATAGACCGTTGGGGCGTGGAAGCCGAAGTCGAGGAGCCGCTTGGCGATATCCATCGCCGAGATCCCCTGCCCCTTCTGCAGCGACTGAGCCGTGGCGACGAACTCGTGGAGGCAGTGCTTGCCGCTGGCCGCCGGGAGGACGTCCGCCAGCAGGGCCTTGAGGTAGTTCGCGTTGAGAATCGCGTTCTCGGCGGCGGCACGGACGCCGGTCGCGCCGAGCGTCCGCAGGTAGCAGTAGCCCCGCAGAAGAATTCCCACGTTGCCGAAGAACGACCGGACGCGGCCGATGGACTTTGCCGGGGTCACCAGGCGATAGCTGTAACCGCCTTCCGCTGCGGTGTCCCGTTCGATCACGGGGCCGGGGAGGTAGTCCGCCAGAAAATCCCGGACGGCGATGGGGCCGGCGCCGGGGCCGCCTGCGCCGTGCGGGCCGGTGAAGGTTTTGTGGACGTTATAGTGCATCATGTCGCCGCCGAAGTCGCCCGGGCGGGTGATCCCCATGATGGCGTTCATGTTGGCGCCGTCGATGTAGACGAGGCCTCCGGCGTCGTGCAGGACTCGGGCGATCTCGGCGATCTGCGACTCGAAGAGCCCCAGGGTGTTGGGGTTGGTGATCATGAAGACGGCGGTCTGGCCGTCGACTTTTTCCTTGAGTTCCTCCAGGTCGACCAGGCCGTTAACGGAGCGGTTGAGCTGGACGCATTCGAAGCCGGCCAGAGCGGCGCTGGCGGGATTGGTGCCGTGAGCGCTGGCGGGGAACAGGACTTTCGTCCGCTGCTCTCCCCGGTCGCGGAAGTAGGCCGCTGCGACCAGCAGGGCAGTGTATTCGCCCTGCGCGCCGGCGGCGGGCTGGAGCGAAACGCCGGGCAAGCCGGCGATCTCGCCGAGCATTCTCTGCAGGTCGTAGAGGGTTTCGAGCATCCCCTGCAGGCCGGATTCGTGCTGGTAAGGGTGGACGTCGATGATTCCCGGCAGCTTGCAGAGGCGTTCGTGACGCTTGGGGTTGTACTTCATCGTACAACTGCCGAGCGGATAAAAGTGCGTGTCGACCGACATGTTGAGCGTCGACAGATTGACGAAGTGCCGCACAACGTCCGGCTCGCTGACTTCCGGAAGAGCCGGTGCGACCGAGGCCTGCTGACCGGCGGGAATCAGCTCCGATAACGGTCGGTCCGGGACATCGCAGACCGGGAACTCGGTTCCCCTCCGGCCGGGATGGGTCAGTTCGCACAACAGCCGCGTTGCCGCCAGATTTCGCATTGTGGTTTGAATTCTTGTCAGTTGTCAGTTGCGGGTGGCCCCGGTTGGCCGTCCGCGGCCTACCGGGGCGGCGCAGCCGTGGGAAGCTATTGCACACCAGAGGATCCGCCGTGCGGGCCAATATCGTTCCGAATTCCTCGACTCAGCGTCCTCTGCGCCGCCGTGGTGAATCGACTTCTTGATTCTACTCAGCCAGAGCCTCAACCAGCCGGTCGATCTCGTTCCGAGTGCGCAGTTCAGTCACCGCGACCAGCAGGCCTCGGTCCGCCAGGTCAGCCGGCAGACCTGGGACCGTCCCCACTCTCGACAGGACCGGGCCGACGTCGAATCCTGCGGCGCGGGCTTTCGCCGCGATCGTTTCCGCTCCGGCCTCGCAGTCGAGCAGGAATTCTTTGAAGTACGACGACGCAAATGCGAGGCGAATTCCTGGGACGGCGGCGAGCCGCTCGGCAGCGTAATGCGCTTTCCGGCAACAAAGCTCCGAGACTTCCCGCAGGCCGTGCGGCCCCAGCAGCGACAGGTACACGGTCGCCCGCAAGGCCATCAACCCCTGATTCGTGCAGATGTTGCTCGTCGCCTTTTCCCGGCGAATGTGCTGCTCGCGGGCCTGCAGATTCAGCACGTAGCAGGTGTTGCCCCGCCGGTCCGTCGTCACGCCGATGAGCCGGCCGGGCATCTTGCGGACATAGTCTTCGCGGCAGGTCATCACGCCCAGGTACGGTCCGCCGAACTGCAGCGGAATCCCCAGCGACTGCCCTTCCGCCACCGCAATATCGGCCCCGCACGCGCCGGGCGACTTCAGCACTCCCAGGCTCAGCGGGTCGAAGGACACTACTGAAAGTGCTCCCTTCGCCCGGGCGGCGTCACAGATCCCAGCAACCTGTTCGAGGGCGCCCAGAAAGTTGGGCTGCTGGACGACGACGCAGGCGGTCCGGTCATCGATCGCGGCGGCCACCGCACCGAGGTCACAACAGCCGCCCGTGACTGGCACAGTGACCAGTTCGCAGCCCAGCGGTTTCAAGTAGGTCTCGACGACCTGACGATACTCCGGATGGACGCTCCCAAGGACGACGACGCGGTCGTGGCGACCGGTCACGCGCTGCGCCATGAAGACCGCCTCGCTGACCGAGGTGCCCCCTTCGTAGAGGCTCGCATTCGAGACCGGCATTTCAGTCAGGTCGCAGATCAGCGACTGGTACTCGTAGAACGCCTGCAGCGTCCCCTGGCTCGCTTCTGCCTGGTACGGCGTGTAGGCCGTATAGAATTCGCCGCGTGAAGTGATTTCGTCCACGACCGACGGGATGAAATGCTCGTAGGCGCCGCCCCCCAGGAAGCAGGCACGGGCCGAAGCGCCGATGGTCTTTGCCGCCTGCACCTGCAGATGCTGCTGCAGCTCGATCTCCGTCAGCGCCGGCGGCAAGTCCAGCAGCCGCCCCAGTTGGAGCGATTCCGGCACCTGGGAGAGCAGTTCCGCCATCGAACCGACGCCGATCCGCCCCAGCATCTCCGCCTGCTGATCCGGCGTATTGAACAGATAAGACACCGCGAAGTCCTTTGAGCCAAGTGCTCAGTGCGCCAAGTGCCAAGAGTCGAGATCCACCGACTCACTCCGGGATCTCACGGGCCGACGCGCTCTGCGAAGCCCGAAGCCCGATTCCCGAAGCCCGCCCCTAATGCCCCTCAGCTTCGCAATGCGCCTGATAACCTGCATGATCCATCAACTGCCCGACCTCAGCCGGATTCGACAGCCGGACTTTCACCATCCAGCCGGCGCCGAACGGGTCGGTCGTCAGTGCTTCGAGCTGATCGGGCAGGCCCGCGTTGACCTCAATGACTTCGCCGCTGACGGGCGCGTACAGATCGCTGACCGCCTTGACGCTTTCCACCTCGCCGAACGTCTGGCCCGCCTGGATCGACCGTCCCACTTTCGGCAGGTCGACGTAGACGAGGTCGCTCAGCAGATGCACCGCGAAGTCGGTGATACCGATCGTCGCCACATCGCCTTCCAGCGCCACCCATTCGTGCGTCCGGGCGTACTTCAACTGAGACTGATCCACGGCCTGAAACTCCTACCGGGAAAGGTCCGCCCCGTGGAGCACCATCGCTCCCCCCGGAAACGAACGCCAGCCGCGTCCAAGATACTGGACGAAGCTGACAAATTAAAGGAAATCCAACGTTGCGGAATTCAGCCGCCCGTGGCGGGGGGGGGAGGACAACAGTTTGACAGCTCCAACTGACTGATCTTCTCCAGACGTCGGGCGTGCCGTCCCCCCTCAAACTCAGTCGTGAGCCAGATTTCCACCATCCGCGTCGCCAGGCGGTCGCCGATCAGATCCGCCGACAGACACAGAATATTCGCGTCGTTGTGCCGGCGGCTCATCTCCGCCGTCAGATCGTCGTGGCAGGGCGCAGCGCGGACTCCGCGAAATTTGTTGGCGACGATACACATTCCAATGCCCGTCCCGCAGATCAGAATCGCACGATCGACGACCCCCGTGGAAACGGCGCGCGCCGTCTCCGCCGCCAGATCCGGATAGTCGACCGTGTCTGACGTCTGCGGTCCGTAATCCAGCGCTTCGTGTCCCAGCTCGGTCACCTGCGAGAGGATTTTCTCCTTCACGCCATAGCCGCGGTGATCACTGGCAACTGCAATCTTCATAATCCCGATCTGCCCTTCCCATCCCCTGACTTCCAGCGCTGCCTGGAAGGTCTGCAGTCTGACTCAGAATGACGCGGGAAACAATCCCGCGTCTGAAGGCTGTCACTTCCTCAAGCTTTTCCAGCCCGCGGTGGTGCAATCTGATCGACAATTCGTCGTAAATGCCGCTGAATCTCGTCCTTACAAGCCTCGTACACGTCGCGGCCAGCCCCGATGGGATCGGAAATATCCCCCTCAGTTCCCGCCAGCAGTTCAATCTTTCCTGCCAGATCGGGGCGTTCCGCCAGAATTGCCTGACGGTGCCCCCGCGTCAGAGTAAACACACGGTCCGCCTGATTCAGCAGCCGTTCGGTGAGCGGCTGACTCTCATGATTTCGCAGCTCGATGCCCATTTCTGCCAGCAAATCGACCGCCTCGCGGGCCGCCGGAGCCCCCACCGGAGCGGCAATCCCGGCCGACGCAATAACGTATCCGTGATCGACCAGGTCGTCGTCCGAGCAGTTCAGTCGCTCCGCCAGCATCCGGCGGAAGATCGCTTCCGCCATCGGGCTGCGACAGGTGTTCCCCGTGCAGACAAAGAGATACACCTCGCTCGCCAGTCGCCCCAGCGTCCGGGCGGTGACCACCCCCTGCTGGCTGACTTCCCAACCGGCGTTGCGGAACAGGATTCCGGTCGTCGCCTCGCCGTAACGACACGGTCCGTCGTCGATCAACAGATCGATGGCGTGACCGTGCCGCTGCACAATTTCTGCCACAGATGTCAGACCGGGATCCCCCGGCGCGGCCGTCTCCCGCGACAGCAGCAGCGGACCGGGCGACAGGCGCAGAACTCCCTGCAGGGCCTCGTGAGCGGGAACGCGCAACGACAATCGGTTGTCGGCGGACAGCAGCAGGGTTTGAGTTTCGCGCGGCAGCGCTTCGAACAGTCCGCGAGCGGTTTCACCCGGGAACTGCATGGTCACCGGGCCGGGCCAACATCGCCGCGCCAGTTTATTCGCCAGCGAAGGCGTCGGATCCACATAGTCCGACAGCTCTTCCGGAACCCGCAATCCGAGCACGGCCCCCGGCGCGACGCCAGCCGCCGCAAAACGCCCGGCCACACCCTCGATCAGCGGCGAACCGGCCACGACGTAGAGGGCCTCGGTCGGAAACGCAACGAGCCGCCCTTCCGCCAGATGCTCACATGCCCGGTGCATGACATCCCGCGGATCATCCGACTTGCGGAACTCGAGAATCGGGGGCTTCACGGGCTGATACGCTTCCAGGCGAATGAAGGCCGGTACGGACTGTTTCCCCGCAGTGATCGACCGCCAGACACGCTCGCCACCTGCAACCTAGGAAAACTACCGAGACCAACCGGGAATCTCCGTACAGAACTTCTCTCCCAGCATAGACTTACGCACGCGCAGCCGCAACCCAGCACCCACCAGCAGCGACGGAGCTGACCGCCCACAAACAGCCGCAAACAGCAGCTGCAAAAGGGGTTAAGATTCCACCGCAAACCCGCCGGCGAAGACCCGCCAGACGTCACGCACTCCGTCCGAAGACCATCAGCGTGATGTCATCGTTCTGGGGCCGACCGCTCGCGTGCCGACGGACATCTTCCCGCAGCGCGACGCCCAGCTTGGCGGCGGCGCATGTCCCCTGCTCGGTGATCACTTCAATAATCCGCGGGACTCCGTAGAGGTCGGAGTCCGGATTCATCGCTTCACTCACGCCGTCCGTATAGATCACCACGGTCTCGCCGGGTTGGATCGTCCGCGTCGCGACATCATACGGATAGTCTTCCATCACCCCCAGCGGGATTCCGATGGTCGTCTCGCCAAACTCTTCAATCGTCCCGTCGGCCCGGCGAACCATGATGGGCATGTGACCGGCGTTTACCAGCGACATTTCGCCAGTCTGCAGATGGATCAGCCCCAGCACGAAGGTCACGAACCGCCCCTCGACCGCCTTCGCGCACATCTGGTTGTTGATCCGATACGCCGCTTCGCCCATATCGCTGACGTACTGCACCGTGTTCGCCACAACGCTCGACAACCGCGACATCACCAGCGACGCCGGCACGCCCTTTCCAGCCACGTCGCCGAAGGCGATGCAGATCCGATCCTCCCCCAGCAACAGGCAGTCGTAGTAATCGCCGCCAACCGCCTGAGCCGAATCGTACGAGGCGAAAAAATCCCAGCCGCTCACCGTCGGAAGAGATTCCGGCAGCAGCGCCCGCTGCACGTTCATCGCGATATCCATCTCGCGATCCTGCTTCTCCTTCTCCAGCGCCGTCGTCAGCAACCGGGCTGACTCATACGATAGCGCTGCCTGCCCGGCCACAGCCACCAGCAGGTCCAGATCGTCCTCCTTGAACTGATTGAACGGGTTCTGCGTGTCGATATGAATGACGCCCATCACCTCGGCATCGAGCCCCAGCATCGGCACGCACATCATCGAACGGATCGTCAGGTTCGAGATCGACTCGCTGGCCTGGAACCGGGAATCGTTGGTCGCGTCGGCCGACAGCACACCCGTCTTCTTCTCCAGCACCGTCTTCAGGATCGTTCGGCTCAGTTTGACCGACTCGTCGTCCTCTGCGCGACGATGTCGAAAAGCCTTGGGAATCAGCTTCCCGGTCCCCACCTGCTTGAACAGGATGCTCCCCCGGTCCGCATGCGGGAAAATCTTGAACAGCGTCTCCAGGATTCGCGGCAGCAGCGATTCCAGATCGACGGTACCCGCCAGGCTCCGGCTGATTTCCAGCACGGCCTTCAGTTTCGCCTCCGGCTGCACCTCCAGGTTGCCGAAACCGCCCACCGAATCGGTCTGCCCCATGATCGACGAGACGTCGTCGTCCGCCAGGCTGTACGGGTCGACTTCAATCGTCCCGCCGCCGCTCTGGAACGCCTCGCTCTGCGCCGATGGTACCGGGCTGACGGCCTCCGACTCATACCGCAGCAGCAGCGGCCCCAGCTTGATTCGATCCTGATGCTTCAGAACCGTCGACCCTTCGATCTTCTTCCCGTTGACGAACGTCCCGTTGCCGCTGCCGAGATCCTCGATCGAAAAACCGTCGCCCCGCCGGTACACCCGCGCGTGCTTCCGCGACACCATGTTCGAGTTCAGCTGCAACGTGCATTCGGGGTGGCGACCGAGCACCGCCTCTTCCCCGGAGATCTCGTAGGGCAACGCCTGCCCCTCCTGCAGCAATACCAGCCTGGCCATGAAAGTGGATCCCCGCAAACATCCCTGGACTCGACCGCAGCATCGACCTGCGATTCTACGTCACGCTTCTGCGAATCTACACGTTGAAAATCGTCTCGACGTTCCCCCGCAGCACCTGCCGCCCCAAGGCCACCGCCTCAGTTTCCGACCACCGCCGGTCAATCACATAATCCTGCGTCAGCACGCGGGCCAGAATCCGCCGGTACATCTGAAACTTCGGCCACCCGAACTCCAGTTTGTACATGTCGCTGTAGTAACCGATCTGCTTGCTCCGCGGCACCGCCTGCAACCGGGCCCGGCAATCCGGCTCGATATACGCCGGAATGTTGGAATACCACCAGTGCCCGTTCGTCACCACGTTCGGGAAGATCCAGCTGTAGCTGACCAGTTCCTGATTGCTGATCTGCGCCAGCACCGAAATCGGGAACGTCACCGTCGGAAACGCATTGAACAACGCCTGATACTGAATCAGCGAGACCCGTTGATCGAACAGGTCCTGCCCCTGGTAAACCCCGGTCGGATAAACCCGCCGGTTCACCCCGATCATCAGATCAAACGGCAGCCGATTCTCGGCACACGACTCCGCCAGCGTCCAGAACACGAACTGACTCAGCCGGACCGACTCGTCAGCCGACAAATCCTTGCCAGTCAACAACTTCGAAAGCACTGCCTCCGCGTCAGCCGCGCTCACCGCCACCGGCGTAAACCACGGCGGCAGCGAAATCGCGCACGCCCGCGCCTGATGCTTCGTGAAGTGCCGGAACAGCCCGCCGATCGCTTCCCGCAGCGACTCCACCCCGCGGACTTCCACCCCCGTCGCCTTCGCCAGCCGCTGCCGCGTCTCCGGCTTCGCAAGATGAAACACCAGATCGTCCGTCCGCAGGCACGGGATGTACCGATGCGTATCGAAACCGACCAGCGAATCGTCAAAATCGTTCGTCAGAAACACCCGCTCCAACCCGCTCTGCCGCAGACACTGCTCTTCCCAGTCCGGCTCCGCCATCTTCGCCTGAGCCCGGTCGTACAGAGCCTCCCAGTTGGCAGGCGTAATCCGGTCGTCCGTCAGCCCGAAAAACCGCTGGCACAACGCCACCAGCCAGCTCACCTGCACCGTGTTATCCAGCCGGTCCAGCCACTCCACCAGCCGCCCGACCTTTGTCTTCGGATCCAGCCCCGGCTCCTCGATCTGCCCCTTCGCCAGCCCCGCCGAATGCGCCAGCTCCGTGTAATAGTGATACCCCAGCAGATCGGCCAGCGTCTCCGACGCCGCCGAGTAAGGATTGATGTGCGAATGCGGATCGATCAGCACAATCTTGTCGAGTTCGCCCAGCAGACGGTGTTCCAGCTCAGCAGACATGCACGATCACTTTCGACGGGAAATTGACTCGGACCAGCCCCTTCCGGCTGCAGGAAGGCCCGTCAAGTGTCACCCGCAACGGTCACCGATGCAAGGACGACCTCGCCCCGAAGGCCCCCGCACCTCGATCTGAGGACGATTCTGCCGATCACTTTCGATTCGAAAGCAAGATTCGGAGCGCCACGCAAGCGGCCGCCCCGCAGAATCGGTTCAATGGAGACCGAACCCGTATTCCCGAGCCTTCCCATGCCAGCCAGCACCCTCCCCTGCTCCACCGACGCAGAACGCTGGGCCGCCGTCCTCGCCCGCAACCCGGACGCCGACGGCCGCTTCTGGTATTCCGTCCGCTCCACCGGAGTCTTCTGCCGCCCCTCCTGCGCCTCGCGCCCCGCCCGCCGCGAAAACGTCCGCTTCCACGATTCCATCCCCGACGCCCTCCAGGCCGGTTTCCGCCCCTGCAAACGCTGCCGGCCCGACGAACCCGCCCTCGACGACCGCCGCGCAACCCTCATCACCGCGGCCTGCCGCCAGATCGACACCGCCCCCGAACCCCCGACGCTCGCCACCCTCGCCCAGTCCCTCGGCGTCAGTCCCCATCATCTCCATCGCACCTTCAAAGCCATCACCGGCCTCACCCCCGGAGCCTACGCCGCCGCCCGCCGGGCCGAACGCCTCCGCATCGCGCTGCCCCAATCTCCCACGATCACCGCCGCCGTCTACGAGGCCGGTTTCCAGGCCCCTTCGCGGTTCTACGAATCCGCCACGCAAACCCTCGGCATGACCGCCACCCGCTACCGCACCGGCGGCCGCGGCCTCACCATCCACCACGCCCACAGCCCCTGCTCGCTCGGCGAAGTCCTCGTCGCCGCGACCCCCGCCGGACTGTGCGCAGTCCTCCTGGGAAACGACCCCGCCGCGCTGCGGGAAGACCTCACTCGCCGGTTCCCGCACGCCGAAATCATCCCCGCCGCCCCCGACTTCGCCGCCACCGTCGCCCAGGTCGTCCAACTGATCGAAACCCCGCGCCAGGGCCTCTCCCTCCCCCTCGACCTCCAGGGGACCGCCTTCCAGCAACGCGTCTGGCAGGCTCTGACGCTGATCCCGCCCGGCGAAACCCTCACCTACACCGAACTCGCCCGCCGCATCGGCGCCCCCACCGCCGTCCGAGCCGTCGCCACCGCCTGCGCCGCCAACCCGGTCGCCATCGCCATCCCCTGCCACCGGGTCGTCCGATCGGACGGCCACCTCGCCGGCTACTTCTGGGGCCTCGACCGCAAAGCCGAACTCCTCCGCCGCGAGTCGCCAGCCGAGTGGCGGCGACAAGCACTCACGCCGCGGAAACCGGAATAGCGTTGCCGCACTTCGCGAAACGGAGGTAACCTCGCAGGCAGACAACGCCCTTCCACTCTCGATTTCGGAGAGTCGCCATGCCCTGCAAAGTTCTGTTCCTCATCGTCGCCGGTCTCCTCCCGTGGGGAACGCTCCTCGCGCAAGACCAACCGAAGGAGCCCGCGACGGCCGCCGACTCCGTGAAGGCCTGGTTCGCCTTCTATCAGCGCGAAGCCGAGCAAACCTATCGCTTCACCCGGGAGCCCGGCGACGCCCCGCTCGAACTCGACCCCGCCCCCATCCTCCGCTGGACCAACCCGCTCGAAGAGGGAAGCATCCACGGCGTCGTCTACGTCTGGCGACAGCAGGGCCGGCCGGTCGTCGTCGGACAGCTCTTCTCGTACCTCAACGGCAACGGCGGACGCGTCTACTGCCACGCCATGCACAGCCTGGCCCGCCAAGACGAAAAACTGACCGGCCTGCGCGACGGCAAAGTCTTCTGGACGCCCGATTCTCCCGGCGTCGAACTGCGCGACGTCCCCGAAGCGCCGGCCCCGGCCGCCAGCCGCGCCGCCCGCATGACGCAGATGAAAGCCATCGCCCGCCGGTTCTCCGCCTTCACCGAAGAAGCAACCCGCGGCAAGCGCGTCCTGCGAATGCTCCCCACGCCGCTCGATCGCTATCGCGAAACGACCGCCGACCACGCCGACGGCGCACTCTTCTCGCTGGCGGTCGGCAACGATCCGGAAGTCATCCTGCTCGTGGAAACGGCGGAGCAGCCAGCCGGCGGCGCGAAGTGGCAGTATGGCCTGGTCCAGTCGACCCGCAGCACCTCCGTCGCCGAGCTCGACGACAAAAAAGTCTGGCGCCGCGATTCCGCCGGCATCAACCCCGCCGACCCGCACAACACCTACCTCTCAGTCCACGGCATCGCCACGCTCCCGCTCGAACCGCCGGCCCCCTGACGTCGGCCGGGTCGGCAGGCCAGCGGGTGGCACGCCCAGAGTCTTCGATGGGCGTGGTCTTCCCCTTCCGTCCCGTCGCCCTCATTCTGATGTGGGAGAGGGTAACGGTGAGGGTCTTAATTCTGTTCACAGAGTGAGGGGCTTCGCCGCCGCATGCGGCATCCAGGGACAAACCCATCTCTGAGTCGGCAGTAAAAACTACTTCCGCAGACTCCAGTACGACTTTCCCCCGTCGTTCTCCGGATCCATCCGCTGTCGCGGCGGCTGCGCGTCATTCTTGAGTAGCCCGCCAATGTCGTACAGCAGCGGCTCGGCGGCGGCAAAATAACCGTGCCCCAGCAGTTCGACATTGAAGTCCGGCACCGCGATCGTGTCGACGCCGTCAGCGATCGTATAGGGTTTGAAATACCCCGCTCGCGGAGCGTCGTGCAGGACTGACGACGCGAAGACCGCCTTATCGCCGTCCGAACAGTAGAGCGTCGCCCGCGTGCCATGCTCGCGATACAGATGCGCCAGTTCCACAAAAACGTCTCGATCCACGTCCGGGGCCGCCAGGATGATCTGCCCGAACTTGACCTTGCCCCGCGCCTGAGCGTCAGCCGCGATTCGCTGCAGCGCCCCCAGGAAGCCGCGATTCCCCATGCTGTGGGCGATCACGTGAACCGACTCCGCTCCACACTTTGCCGTGAAGTCGATCAGAAAGTTCGCAATCGCCTGCTCGCTCCAGTCGATCGTCGCTTCGTCCGCCGGATAGGCCCGCACCGTCCCCCGCGACGGCCAACTGAAGAATGCCGTTGCACCGGGGATGCACAGGTCGTACCCGATCTGCGCCGCCCGGATCGCCGCCTCGTCGAACTCGACGTTAAAGCCGTGGATAAACACCACCGCCTGCGGCTTCGCCCCGCTCGCCCGCGCCTCCTGCATGACCGCCTGCAGCCCCGCATAAAACTTGTCGGCCGGCTGCCGCTCGACCCCCGCGATCTTCAGGGCGTCGTCTTCAAAGTTCAGCCGCCACAGCTTCTGCCAGAACGACGAGCCCACTTCCCCGTACCGATGCCCCTTGGGCACATGCACCCACACCTGACCCAGCGTCGTTTCCACGCTGCGCTCGTAGCCGAACGACTTGCCCCCCGTCAGCGGTTTCCGATTCGTCCCGAACCACACCGGAAAGTCCACCCCCGTCGCAGTCCCCGGCGCCCCCGCCCCCATCACCTGCGGTCCAAATCCATAACCGGGTTCGACCGGATGCTGCTGTTGCTGTTGCTGTCCGGACGGCGGCCACGACCGGGAAATGTCTTGCTGCTGCTGTTGCTGCTGTTGTCTCTGCTGCATCTCCTGCAATACCCGCTGCTCCCGCTCCTGTCGCAATCGCCGCCCCTCGTTCCCGTCCAGATCCGCCAGCAGGACATTCACTTCCTGCTCGATCCGATCCCCCGCAGCGTCCTTCGTCGCCAGCCGCTGCAGAATCAACTGCCGCACCTCCATCGCCCGTGCCCGATCCCCGGCGGCGACGGCCGCTTTGAGTTCCGCCAGCAGCGCATGCAACGTTTTCTCATCGCTCTCGGTCATGGTTGCCTCCACAGGACTGGCAGGTCCGCCCGATTCCCTTGCTGCTCATCGAAGGCCTCAGCGCCGCGCGCCAGGCCCCTGCGCGTGCAGTGCACCATTGTCCCCGTTACACTGCTCGCCCCGCAACCCCTGAAAAATCGGGCCAGCGTGACGCCGCAGCAGTTCATCGACAGAGGGAAGCCGGCCGCGCTCACAGGGCCTTCCGCCTGTCAGCTGCATTCTCTTGACCGCTCCAACCTGCTCGGCAACCGAAGCCCTGCGATAGTTCCTCCCAGTCACCCTCTCCGCCCTCCTCCGGTCACCTCGCCCGCCGTCTTCGGTGGGAGAGGGATAGGGTGAGGGTCTTCAGCTCAGCCCCACAGCCATCCAAGTCCAAGCCCCCCTCCTGTCCGCTCGCCCGCATTCCGATGTGGGAGAGGGGCGGGGTGAGAGCCGTCTTCACTCCGTGGACGACAACGTGAAGGGTTCGAAGACCCTCACCCCCCGCCCTCTCCCGGCGAAGACGCCCAATCCTGTTCGGCACAAGATTTGCGCACCCCCATTAACAGTCCATGGAGACTGTCAGAATGGCAAGGCGGCGGCGGAAAGTGCTGGAGGAATCGCAGGTAGACCTGCAGGGGACGCGCCTGGTCCGGCAGATGCGGCAGCTCGCCGCCCGGCTGCATGACGCCGGCACCGCACGCGACAAGGCCGGCAACCGCACGCTGTTCTTCGACGACTACCTCTGCCTGCTGCTGGTCTACTTCTTCACGCCGGCCATCGAGAGTCTGCGAGCCCTGCAGCAGGTCTCCGGCTGGCAGCAGACCCGCCGCAAGCTCGGTATCGCGCGCACCTCGCTCGGTTCGCTCAGCGAAGCGGCCCGCGTGTTCGACGCCAAACTGCTCGAACCGCTGCTGGAGGAACTGGTCGGCCAGCTCCTGCCGCTGAAGACCGGCCGCGAAGCCGAAGCCCTCAAAGTGCTGACCGCCGTCGACGGCTCGATCTTCCGCGGTTTGTCGCGGATGGCGTGGGCGCTGTGGCAGAGGGACTGCCGCGGCGTCAAACTCCATCTGCACTTCGACGTGCTCAAAGCCGCTCCGTGCCAGCTCACCGTGACGCCGGCGGCCAGCTCCGAACCGGCCCAGTTGAACGCGACGCTGCAATCCGGACGGTTGTATGTCCTGGATCGCGGCTATGCGTCGTTCGAGCTGTTTCGGGCGATCCTCGACGCCGGTTCGTCGTTGGTCGCCCGCGTCAAAGACGACATCAGCCTGCACGTGCAGGAAGAACGTCCGCTGAGTCCGGAGTCCCAGGCCGCCGGCGTCGTGCGGGACGTGGTGCTCAAGCGGCTGGGAACGGACAAGCACAAGGACGTCGTCGGCCGGCCGATGCGGCTGGTGATCGTCCGCACGAGCGATCGCGACGGCAAGCCGACCGAACTGTGGCTGGCGACCGATCGGCTGGAACTCGACGCCGACCTCGTGGCGCTGGCTTACCGCTATCGCTGGACGATCGAGCTGTTTTTCCGCTGGCTCAAGAGCGTGCTGGGCTGCCGGCATCTGGTGGCGGAGAACCCCAACG
This sequence comes from uncultured Planctomycetaceae bacterium, assembly GCA_942493135.1. Taxonomy (GTDB): domain Bacteria; phylum Planctomycetota; class Planctomycetia; order Planctomycetales; family Planctomycetaceae; genus Planctellipticum. The sequence goes on from OW818684.1 coordinate 851,190, forward strand.
GCGTGCTGCTGCAGATGTATGCGGCGTTGATCGCGAGCCTGCTGATCCAGTTGCGGACCGGTCGTCAGCCGACGAAGCGGACCTTCGAAGCGATTCAGTTTTACCTCCTCGGCTGGGTCAGCGACGACGAACTGGACGCCCATCTGGCGGCCCTCAAAAAATTCCCGGGATAGCCAGAACCACCCGTGCTGCGAATTCCGCACGGCCGTGGCGGTTGACGCTGCGCGGACATCTGCCGGAGAACCGCCAAAGGCGCGTCTTGACGCTGACGAATCCTCGCCCACGACGTCACAACCCGTCTCCCGCCACCCCCGGCAATCCTTGGGCCGAACAGAATTGAACGAAGACGTCGGGAGAGGGGACCGGAGCATGGCAGGCCCCCAATCATGAATTCCGCGCTACAAACCCCGTTCTTGTAGGGCAGGCTCCCGCCTGCCGATGTGTGGTATCCACGTCCATTCCGGGGCGGGAGCCTGCCCTACGGCTTACCGTCCCAATTATGAATTCCGCGCAACAAACCCCCTTAGGTTGAGAGGACACAATCACCCCGCTCTCTCCGCCGACCCCGGCAGGGGTCAAAGAGGGTAGCCAGGGGTTGAGGAGCGCCTCGCTCCGACACCCCTGGAAATTCGAGCGTCTCGACACCTCTCCTACCCACTACCCACCACCCACCACCCACTCTCTCCGGCCACCCCCATGTACGAACTCGCCTACCTCTACAATCAGCTCGCCAGCTACGCCCGCCACTACGGACCGAACATCACCCTCTACCAGTTCTTCCGTTACACGCGCATCCCCGCCTGCCACGTCTACAGGCGGGCCGGCAACTGGACCAATCTGCGGATCATGGCCGGACTCCCGCCGCACGTCGCGCCGAAGAATCTCCACTCCGACGAGCATCTCTTCCAGGAGCTCAGCCGCGTCGGCGATATCTGCGGAGAATTCCCCACCGTCGCCGAGTTCGACCGGCACTCCCAGCGCAGCTGGGGGACCATCAAACGACGCTTCGGACGCCGGCACGACGTCTGGCAGAAATACTACGACTGGCTCAACCAGCAGCCCGCCGACCAGCGCCCCGGCTATCTGAAAGACCTGCCCCCGGACGCGGACCCGTCGCAAATCCCCGGCGTGCAGTACCACCTGAAAGTCGGCCCCGGCGCCCCCAGCCGCGCCGTAGGGCCGGGCGCGCCCGGCCAAACCGCAACGACGGCACCGGATTCACCCGCCGCGTCAGGCAAGGCACCACACAGACAGGAATGTCTGTGCCACCGGCAGCAGAACACGACCGGGACGAACGTGGCACACGGGAATCCAGCCTCTGGGTCGTCGCAGACTCCGACCCAGCCACCCGATACAACGATGCAAACGAAGTGTGCCACTGGCGGCCTTCAAGCCGCCAGTGCTCCTCTCAACGCAGCCGAGCAGGCCATCTACGCCCAACCCATCTCTAAGTCGGCACCCGGGCCGCGTGTGGCGGCCTTATTTCGCGGCCTGCTGCTGCTGATCGCCGGCTGGCTTGGGAGCCTCGAACTTGAACAGCTCCTGGGCGTTGGTCCCGTTCCAGACGCGGAGCACGCCGTCTTCGCCCCCGCCGAGGACGATCGCTTCGTCGCGGGTGGCCGCCGCGGCGTAGACGAAGTCGGGGGCGCCGGGGAAGTTGCGGTAATTACCGCCGTCGTTGGCGCGGTGCATGCGGACGACCTTGTCGCCGCAGCTGCTGACGATGTTGTCCCCCACGCCGATGAACTGCACCGAAGTGACCTGCTTGCCGAAGCCGGCGATCGTGCGGTGCTGCTCGCCGGTCTCGACCGTCCAGATCTTGACGACGTTATCGGCCCCGGCGCTGGCGATCCGGCTGGCGTCCGCCTTCCAGGCGACCCCCAGGACGTGATTCGTATGACCTTCGAAGGCTCGGATCAGCTTGCCCGATTCGACGTCGAACAGCTTGACGAACTTGTCGGCGGCCCCGGAGAGGAGCCACTTGCCGTCGTGGGAGAACTCGACGCTGAAGACCGTATCGCTGTGAGCGTCGACGAACGTTTTCACAAAGGCACGGTTGGCGACGTCCCAGAGCATCAATTCGCCGCTGCGGGAGGCGTCGCCGCCGCCAGTGGCCAGCCACTTGCCGTCCGGGCTGAAGGCCAGGGACAGAACCCGGCTGACGAACGGGGAGGCACTGACGTCGAGCGGCTTATCGGCGGGCGTCCCCAGCCGGGCGACAAGTCCCCAGGCGGGATTGGAATCCCAGACGATCGCCTGCTTGTCTTCGCCCGAGCTGACCAGAGCCCGATTCGGCCCGAAGGCGACGAAGTTCACCGGGGCCGCATGGCCGCCGGTCAGAGTGTCGAGTGGCTTGCCAGTCTTCCCATCCCACGTGCGAACGACGCCGTCGTCGCCAGCGGTCGCGATGAATTTGCCATCGGGCGAGAACGCCGCCGTCCGGACGGGCTTCTCGTGCTGCGGCAGTTCGGCCTTCGCGGCGTTCAGCCGTTCCTCGTGCTGTTTTTGAGCGGCAGTTTCGGCGTCGAAGCGGGCTTTCTCCGCGGTCTGCACTTCCAGAGCGCCGGCCTGCCCCTTCTCGGATTGAGCCTGGGCCTTCTTCGCCGCCTCGACCCCATCCACGGCCGCCTTGACCGCTGCAGTTTCCTTGGCGGCGGCCGCTTCGGCGTCGGTCACTTTTTTCTTCAGCGCCTCATCGTCGGGCTTCCCTTCCAGCTCCTTCTTCGCCGCCACGACGGCCTCCAGCAGCGGCTTTTCCTTGGCCTGAGCGTCGGTGACGGCTTTCTCCGCAGCTGCGACGGCCTCGACGGCTTTTTTCGTCTGCTCTTCGCGTTCCTTAAAGTTTTTCTCGGCCGCCTTGAAGGCGGCGTCGGCCACGGCGACACGGGACTTGGCAATGGCGTCTTCATCGGTCAGTTGCGTGACGAGGAACTGGTAGGCGGGATCTCCCTTCAGTTCGGCAATCTGCTTACCGGCGGCGTCCCACAACTTGGCGGATGGACCGCCGGCTGAGACGACAAACTGGGCGTCGGGCTTCACAGCGACCGAGGTCACCGGTGCGCCGTGGGCCATGGACCGGACCTGATTACCGTTATTCGTGTCCCAGACGCGGGCGGTCTGGTCGTGGCTGCCGGAGCAGAGCTGGGGCTGTCCCGGGACGTTGGCGAGGCTGACGATCGGTCCGCCGTGGCCTTTCATCTCGACGACCGGCTTGACCGGTTCGGCGGGTTTGTCTCCTTCGGCCGGCTTGGGTTGATCGAACGGTACATTCCAGCCGTGGATGACGTTATCGGCTTCGCCGGTGTAGACTCGCTTGCCGTCGGCTGCGAGGGCGAGGGCCGTCAGCTCCTGCTGCGCGGTCAGCGTGCCGATGGCAGCTCCGTCGGCGACGTTCCACTGGCGAACGGTTTTATCTTTGCTGGCCGAGAAGAGCTGGACTCCGTCGGCGGAGAAGGCGACGCCAGTGACCGGGCCGGTATGACCGGCGAAGACCGGGCCGGCCGTGCCGTTCGTCAGGTTCCAGAGTTTCAGGCTGTTGTCCGCTCCGCCGACGGCGAGCCATTGTCCGTCCGGCGAGACGGCTGAAGCGGTTGCGGCGATCTCGTGAGCTGCCGTGGCCCGGCGGATGTTCTCGGGACGCTGCCAGAGTTTGACTTCGCGATAGCCGGAGGAGGCCAGAGTTTTGCCGTCCGGGCTGAAGGCGAGGGCGTGGACGAAGTCGCGGTGTGACGCCCCGTGCGGATACAGCAGGCGGTCGCCCGACTTGGCCTCGGCGAGGGCGGGATCCTGCAGGCGGCCGACGTATTCGCCGACAGAGAGGTCGTAGAGATCGATCTGGTTCGCCCGACCAGCCGCTGCGAAGCGGGCCTGCGGCGCGAGAGCGAGGCTGTAGATGGCGTTGAGGCCGGCGGGGACGGACTGCCAGGCGATGTCGGTCGACTGGCCTCCCGATCCGGCATTGGCCCCTTCCAGAATCCATTGCCGCATCAGACCCAGTTCCTGGGGCGTGAACGCGCCGGCGGAAACGTTGTTCGGGAGCGGCGGCATTGCCGGATCGATGGAGCGGGACGCCATCTGGTAGATGACGCTCTTATCGGGATCCTTGGCGACGACTGACGGACCTCGCTTGCCACCCTTGAGCACGCCGGCGACCGTTTCCAGGTTGTAGCGACTTTCGGCGATGGCGACGTTGTGACAGGCGACGCATTTTTCGTCGAGAATCGGCACCAGATCCTTGTCGAAGTCGACCGGGCGGCCGAGGTTCACTGCGGCGGGTTCGATCTTCGCGACGGCGGCCGGTTGGGCCTCCTGCGCGGGGAGAGCGGTCGTCGTCGCCAGCAGACTTGCAGCCACCATTCCGCGGAAACCAGGCATGCGGGCCATATCATTCATCCTGCAACGAAAAGTCCGGGTGAGATCCGGAGTGAATTCCATGCGATCCAGGGGCGGACGGTTACTTCACGACTTTCAGGGGAATGGCCACGTCGACCGCGGCTTTGCCTTCGAAATCGGCTTGGACGGTGACGACGGCGTTGGCGATCGTGGCTTCCGGCGCATCGGCGGCGGCTTCGATGACCAGGACGCCTTCGTTCTTGTCCGCCGGGACGACGACCGGTTCGGCTTTCACACCGACCGTGCCGGGGGGAAGAGACAACGTGAGGGTGGCGGGGCCGGCGAAGTTGTTGATCCGCTTCAGATCGACCTTCACTTCAATTTTGCCGCCGATCTTGACAGTCCCGCCGTCGGCGGGGGCCGCGGTCAGGGTGTAAGGAGCGTTCTTGATCGTCAGCACCAGCGCGGGCGATGACGGGAGGAAGTTGATGTTGGCCGCCTTCGAGGCCGCTTCGGCGTCCTTGGACTTTTTCTCGGCGGCGACGCGGTCGGCTTCGGTCGCCTTGGCCTTCGCATCGGCATCTTTGGCGGCCTGCTCGGTGGCGGCCTTGGCGGCTTCGGCCTGCTTGACGGCGGCGTCGGCGTCGGCCCGGGCTTTTTCCGCGACTGGAATGGCGTCCGCGGCGGCCTTCACTTTCGCCTGAGCTTCCTGCAGCAGTTTTTCTGCGGCGGCCTTGGCGTCGGCGTTATCCCCAGCGGCCTGCACCGCTTCCGCTGCGGCCTTCTCGGCCGCCTGCGCGTCGGTGAGAGCCTTGTCGGCTGCCGCTTTCGCATCCGTGGCCACTTTGAGAGCGGCCTGCGCGTCGGGGACTTTCTTGGCGGCTTCATCGCGGGCGGCGACGGCGGCTTTACTGGCTTCGGCGGCGGCGGCAGCCACTTTCGCGGCTTCGTCGAACTCCGCCTTGGCTTTGTCGGCCTTCGCCGGATTGCGGCGATAGGAAACCTGTTGCGAGCCGATCATGTGCAGTTCGTAAGTACCGACCGGAGCGTTCGGCGGAACGAAGACGCGGAAGAGTCCCGAGTCCTGTCCCTTGTCGATCGCTTTGTTCTCGATCTGGACGTTGGGGGGCGTGCCGACCCAGGTCATCGTCACGGCGTTGTCGAAGCCATTGCGGCGGACAAGCGAAACGGGGATCAGAATCTGACGACTGTGGTTGGCCTCGACTCGCAGCACATCGTGCTTGATCTGGAACGGGGCGGTTTCTTCGATAACCGACAGTTCCAGCGCCTGGGCCACGCGGGTTTCCGACGGTTGATTGACTACGCCGTTCCAGAGGACCGTCCCGATTCGGGCCTGACGGACCAGTTCCTGAGGGCCGCCGGGTGTGGTCAAAGTGGACTTGCCCACGATCTTCACCGTACCGGCGAAGGGAGGGGCGTCTTCGGCCGCGGTGAAGACCAGTACGCCGCTGAGCTGGGTCGGTCCGAGGCTGATGGGCGGACAGGTCACGCCGGGAGGCAGGCCTTCGGCAGAGATTTCAATCATGCCGGCGAAGCCGTCCCGGCGGACCGAGAGGACGTCGACCGGCAGGTTGTCGCCACGGCGGAGGCCGGCGGCCCATGTCATCGGCTGCTTCGTGTTGGCCGGGATCGGGCCGTTGGGGACGGCGATCAGCCGGAAGTCGGGCGTTTCCTGGCGGATACTCAGCCGATAGACCAGCGACGAGTCGCCGCGGCTGGCGCCGTACCGGTCGCGGACAGTGATCCGGTAGAGCCCATCCGCCGGAACAGTCAGCTTATAAACCGGATCGTCGGAGAGAGTTTCGAAGATCACCGGGAGCGGATTAACGCCGTCGTCGTCCGCAGCGCCTAGACGCTTCACGGTTTCTTCCCCTTTGTCGTTGACCGTCACCTGATCGATGGTGAGGTAGGGGTCGGCCGGGGATCCGATCCGCTGGGCCTGGGCTTCGAGGAAGAAGACCTGACCGGCCTTGGCGTCGAATGTAAAATTATCGACATCGCCGCGGACCTGGAACTGGCCGGCGACTTCGACTGGCGCAGTCACTTTCTGCGACTGAGGCGGGAGGTTGTTGGGTTCAACTTCCGCCGCGGGCGCGGAGGGTGCGTAGCCGATGACGACCGGGTTGGAGAGCCCGGCGGGGGAGGCCCAGCGATAGACGAAGCTGTCGGCGGCAGAGGCCTGCGATGAGAGAGCGACCTGAGGATCGATCTGCAGCGCATCGGCCGGGACGGCGATCTGGACGTCGAGCTTGTCGAGCGGATGGCCGTGAGTCGTGACTCCCGACGGCTGGCCTCCCGGCAGATTGCGGCCGTAGAGAGTGAACGTGCCCGTGGAGCCGGGGACGCCGGCCGGCGGGAAGACATAGTCGATGTACGGTCCGGTATGGAACGTGAGGCGATAGAAGTAGTCTTCGCCGCCGGCGTAGACGAAGTCGTAGACTCTGACGAGGTAGTCGCCATCGACCGGCAGGGTGACGTCGACGAGCGGATCGCCCGCGACATTGTTACGGGCCAGCGTCAGGCGCCGGCCGGCGGGATCGTAGATCTCGACGGCCGCGTCCAGTTTCGAGTCGATCCGTCGGGCAAACAGTTCTCCGACGATCCGCTGTCCCTGCTTGCCGGTGAACTTGAAGTGATCGAGCTCCGCACCGCCGGTGACGCGGGCGTTGATCGTTTTGCCGATCTCGATGACCTGGGCCTGTTCGGGGAGGTTATTCGGTTCGACCTCGAGGACTTCGGGGCGATTGCCGACGGAGAAGAACCGCGGGTTGCTGATGCCGTAAAGGCCGACGGCGCGGACTTCGTACTGGCCGGGGGGCGTTTCGCCCGAGACGGTGACCGTAAAAGCGTTGGCGATCGGTTGCGGCTTGCCGCCGACGTCCTGGGTCTTCTGGGTGGCGGTGATGCCCGGATGGGTGAAGATCAGCCGGGAGACCTCTTCGAGATCGGCCCCGCTGGTGATCGTGACGTCAAACGCGGTTCCGACCTGTCCGCCGGGCGGAAAGAGGGCGTAGATCCGGGTCTGCGGCAGTTGCGCATGGGCAATCTGCAGCCCGGCCAGGACGGCCGTCGCGACGAGGAGGAGCCGGAAACGAGTTCGCTCGAAGCACGCAGGAGCAAGCTTGGCCCGCATGGTGGGTCCTTCCTGAAGCCGGTCTAACGGGAGGCAAGTGCGGCGGGAAAATCGGCAGGAGGCTTCGCGCGACCGCAGCCGGCCGACGAACCTATCAACGAGGTCTGATGCAGCATAGCCTGCGGCGGAACGGGCTGAAAAGTCTAAAGCGATGTCGGGGTCCGAATTTCTGGGCGGGCAGAGCCAAGTGCTGAGTGACAAGTGTCGAGTGAAAGAGCGGATCTGGAGCTGCGGGTGGAGTTCACCAGTCGTAGACGATGCGAGTTCGTTGAACAGTCCCGGAGTGTTGGTGGAATCGCAGATCGTGGGGATGTTCCTTTGCCCCTCCGGGGCAATCTTCGCTGTTCAACGACTCCAACCACGGGTTGCGCGACGGTCGGATTTGCCGTCGCCGCTTCACCCGTGGCTACATTCCTGCGCCCCGCCGGGGCGAAGAGAATTCCATTGCGGCGGAGTTCACATTCGAGAGTGCGCTCAGGCATGGGTCCGTTTACTGGAATGCATCTGGCTTGCGTGACTTATGCGCCGTCCACGACTTTTCCGCCGATGATGGTCTGGTCGAATCCGCTGCGGCTGGCTGCGCTGTTGAGGGTTGCGTTGAGGGTGCCGCTCGAATAGCGGCTCCACCAGCCGTCGGCTTTTTCCATCGACCATTCGTGGGAGGTGGTGCATTTTTCGAGGCGGACGGCCAGTTCGCGGGCGGTCTGCGGGCGACGGGAGGGGTCTTTTTCCAGGCAGGAGAGGAGCGCGGCTTCGAGTTCCGGGGTGACGGAGCGACCGAGACGCTCCGAGGGTGGCTCGGGGGCCTGCAGGACGTGCTGGCGGCAGAGTTCGACGACGCTTTCGCTGCGAAAGACGGGAGTTCCCGTCAGCAGGAAATAGCCGACGGCTCCCACGGCGTAGAGGTCGCCGCGCGCGTCGACGGAGTCGGGACGCTGGATCGCTTCCGGGGACATGTACAGCGGCGTGCCGGTGAGGCCGCCCGAGGATGACGCCTGGCTTTTGCGGGCTTCGTCGATGGCCTTCACGAGGCCGAAGTCGAGGACCTTGACGAGATCCGGAACGCCGCCCCGGCGATTGAGCATGATATTCGCGGGTTTGATATCGCGATGGACGAGTCCCAGCGAATGGGCTTCGAAGAGCGAACCGCAGACCTGGTTCAGAATGGAGATGACCCGGCCTTCTGACTGGGGACCGTAGCGGTCGACCAGGTTCTGCAGGTCGATGCCGTCGAGGTATTCCATCGCGTAATAGAACAGGCCTTCTGGCGTCCGGCCGAAATCGTAAATCGCGACGGTGTTGGGGTGATTGAGCTGGCAGGTGATCTGGACTTCGCGTTCGAACCGCTTGATCGAGTCCTCGTTCGTCTTGTCGACGTCGAGCATTTTAATAGCGGTCGGACGACGGAGCATGGCGTGGTGCCCCTTGTAGACGACTCCCATGCCGCCCGAGCCCAGTTTCTGTTCGAGCGAGTACTGGCCGAGTTGTTTGGCCTGCATGGCCGCCTTTTGAGCAGTCCGCTGCAGGCGGGCAACGATCAGCGTGAAGACAAAGATGGCGATCGCGCTGGCTCCCAGGAGCGAGTACAAGCCCCAGAAGGTCCAGCGGAGGATGTTGAGCGGACGGTAGGCCTCGGCGGCGTCGATTTCCGTGGCGATGCCGAGGTCGTACTTGGGCAGCCATTGCCAGGCGCCGACGACCGTTACGCCGCGGTAGTCGCGATAGCCTTCGACGTCGTACCCCGCGTTTCCGGCGATGGCGTCGGTGGCCATTTTTGTGAGGGGCTGTTTGGCCCGGCGGAGTGGCGAGCGTTCCCCCTCGGTGATGTCGACCAGGGGATCGCGTAATTGAATGTTGAGGATCGATTTGGTCTCGTCGTCGTCCGCCAGGAGGCCGAGCATTTTCATGTCGTCGTCGAAGCGACTGTTGGAGACCATCCAGCCGTCGCGATTGAAGGCATACGTTTCGCCGGAGGCGCCGATCTGGGCGAGTTGCAGAATCCGCGTAAAGTCCCGTTGGGGGCGGACTTCGAGGGCCAGGGCGGCGACGACGTGAAAGGAGTCGTCCCGGATGGGAGTGCAGAGATACATGACCGGGACCCCGGTCCGGAGTTTGCCGTTTTCGTCCTTGGTCAGCACGGTGCTAGGGAACGGCGGACAGAGGACCGTTTCCCCCCGCAGCGCCTTGTTGACGTAGGCATCGAACTGCGGAAGTCCCGTGCGGCCGATCAGTTCGCTGCTGAAGGCCGAGACGACCCGGTGGGCCTGGTCGAACAGGAGATACCCCGAGTAATCGTGTGTGGACATGGCGGGAGCCAGTTCACGGCGGAGTTGTTTGTGCGACGGGGCCTGGAGGAGCGTTGTTTCGGCGGCCAGCAGTTCGTCGCCGGCCAGCAGAATGGCGGTCTGTCGGATCTCGGTGTCCTGCGCCAGGGCTTCGGCGTTGGCGAGTTGCTGGTTGATCCACGTTTCCAGGGCGGCCACGTCGACGTCGAGCAGCGTCTGCAGTTGGGAGGAGAGATTGGCCTTCATGGTCGATTCGACGGCGGCGCGGACGGTGTAGCCGACAGTCGCGAGCCCGACGATGGCGATGACCGGCCAGATCCAGATCTGCTTTTTGAGGAACGTCCCCGTGCGCGACATGGAGCGGGACATGGAATGCCCTGCTCGACTCATGCGCTCGAAAGAAGTCACCGTCTTCACAGTCAGCTCCAGCCCGCCCGCGGGACTGCACAGATGCATCGGCCGTTCCAAACGGCGCAAGTTGTCCCCGTACGTATCCTTGGAACACGGAAGGACCGGACGCAACCCGGATTTGAGACGGGGGGCTGAAGTTGCCGGAAGGCAACGCAGGGCGTGCGGATGATGCCGGGGAGGGAGGGGCGTTGCGTTTTGGCAACGTCCGGGAGAGTTGCGAATCTCGAAGGCGAAATGTCGAAAGGAAGAGAAAGAAGAGTTTTACCGCAGAGGCGCGGAGGACGCGGAGAAATGCGGTGAAGAGTGACCACGACTTGCACGAATGGACGCGAATGAAAAGAGGAGATTGAACCACGGAGGTCACGGAAGACACTGAGGGGAGAAAGACGAATGAGATGAGGTATATCGGGAACGAGGCCGAGTCTGGGAGCGAGGACGGTGGGGAACGACTTTCTCCGGCGTTCCGCGATCGGCGATCAGCTGTCTTTGCTGGCTGTTCGCTGTTCGCGAGGCCCAAACCGGAGGCGGGTGAAGGCTTCGGTCTGGGCTTTGATGGCGGGTTCGACGGGGAGGCGTTCCATGCTGCTGGCGCCGTAGAAACCGACGATCCCTTCCGTGTGATCGAGGATGTACTGCGCATCTGCCGGGTCGGCGATCGGGCCGCCGTGGCAGAGGACGAGGATTTCCGGGTTTACTTTCCTGGCCGCGTCATGCATCGCCTGGCAGCGTTTCGCCGATTCTTCGAGCGTGAGGGCGGTCGAGGCGCCGATGGTCCCTTTGGTCGTCAGACCCATGTGAGGGATGAGGATGTCGGCTCCGGCCCGGGCCATCGCGGCAGCTTCGTCGGGATTGAAGCAGTAGGGGGTGGTGAGCAGGTCGAGTTCTCGGGCGGCGCGGATCATGTCGACTTCGAGGCCGTAGCCCATGCCGGTTTCTTCGAGTCCCTGGCGGAACGTGCCGTCGATCAGGCCGACGGTGGGGAAGTTCTGGACGCCGGCGAAACCGGCGGCCTGCACGTCGCGGAGAAACCGCGGGATGATGCGGAAGGGGTCGGTGCCGCAGACGCCGGCGAGGATGGGGGTCCTGTCGACGACGGGGAGAACTTCGCGGGCCATGTCCATGACGATGGCGTTGGCGTCGCCGTAGGGCATCATGCCGGCGAGCGAGCCGCGTCCTGCCATGCGGAAGCGGCCGGAGTTATAGATGACGATCAGGTCGATGCCGCCGGCCTCTTCGAGCTTGGCGCTGATGCCGGTGCCGGCTCCGCCGCCGATGATGGGCTGGCCGGCGGCGACTTTGGCGCGGAGGCGGTCGAGGATGGACTGGCGGGTGGGCATGGAAGAGGGCTCGCAAGGTGCGGTGACGTCTAGAGCCAGTACTGTTGCGGACGAGGGTTAGCGGTGCAACTGAGAGGGATGAGACGAATGACTCCGGGCGCTGACGCTTCCGACTCGATTTGGACGGGTGATGCGTCGAGACGCACGTTACGTCGGGCAGAGCGTTTCGATGTGTCGGATGGTGTTTGCGATTGCGGCGTCGCGGTCAAAGTATCGGGCGATGGTCTGGCAAGCTTCGCGGACTGTGGGGATGTCGAGCAGGAGTTGGAGCTGGTTGGCGACGTTCTGCGTGGTGAATTTCTTCGGGACCAGTGAGAGGCCGACGCCGAGGCGTTCGATGCGGTGGGCGTTGTCGGGCTGATCATGGGCCAGCGGCATGATGAGCTGCGGGACGCCCGAAGCGAGGGCCTGCGACGTTGTGCCGATGCCGCCGTGATGGATCAGGGCGGCGCAGCGGGGCAGCAGGGCCTTCAGGGAGACGTAGTCCTGCTGGATGACGCCGGCGGGGAGTGGATCGGGAACCTGCTGGCGGAAAGGGGTCAGGAGAATGCCACGACGGCCGAGAGTGGCCAGGGCCTGCGCCGCTGCCACGAAGTAAGGGCCGGCCTGCGTCATGCCGCTGCCGAAGGTGACGGCCACGGGGGGCGTGCCGGCCGCGAGGAAGATCTGCAGATCGGGCGAGAGGGGTTCCACCGTTCCGTCGAAGCGGGGGAAGCCGGTCTGGACGAAGCTGGCAGGCCAGTCGGGAGCGGTGGCATACCATTCGGGGAACAGGCCGATGGTCTTGCCCGTGCCGTGAATCCAGTGCTTGAGGTAGCGTCGCTGACGGGGGAGGCCGAGGTCTTTGCGGAGCGGGCCGACCGATTTGTTGAGGGCCGGATCGATGATGAAGTGGTCGGCGATCCAGAAGATGACGCGGACCATCCGGCGGGGGGTGCGGGAGCCGAAGGGCATTCCGGGCAGCAGCGGGGGATCGGTATCGCTGCGGAGTAACGATGGCTGCAGATGCAGGACCGCCAGCGGAACGCCGAGCGCTTCGCCGGCGGTGATGGCGCCGAAAGCGAGCGAGCCGGCGACGACGACGAGATCGGGATGGGCCAGTTGCTGCTGCCGGACGAGATCGAACTGTTCTCGCACCGCACGGGGCATGAGGTGGTTACCGAGGACGGCGCTGGTGGCGCGGGTCGGGTGCCAGATGTCGGGATGGTCGAGCAGGTTCAGGTAATCTTCGCGGGTTCCCTGTTCGACGGTTTCGAGCCCGAGCGCCTGAGCTTTGGGGACGAAGTAGCCGTTGGTGGCGACGGTGACCGAGTGGCCGCGGCGGCTGGAGTTCGGCGGCGAGGCCGAGAAATGGATTGACGTCGCCGGCGCTGCCGAAGGGGATGAGTAAGGCGTGCATGACGGGGCGCATCCTGCGGGGTGTGGACACAGGGGATGACACGGAGGGATACAAAGAGTTCGAGGAAATGTCGAATGACGATGGCGGAATGTCGAAAGACGCCGAGATCCGGAAGAGAAAGGCAGAGACGAGGAACGACCACGAATTTCACGAATGGACGCGAATGAGAATTGAAGAAGTGGAGATTGAACCACGGAAGGCACGGAAGTCACGGAGATGAGTTTGGTGGCGATGGGAGAGGGATTGAGGGGGTGAGTTCAATTCGTTGAGACGGGCGAGGCGGAGCCGCGGAGGAGGGCGATCTCGGGGGGGAGACTGAGATTGTGAGAAAAGGGCACTGGCGGGCGAGCCGTCAGTGGCACACGTGAGCTGGCGGCACACTTAAGCCCGCTTGTGCACGCCGACTTGATTGGATGTTGAAGACCGGGGCTTGGCGAAGACGCTCCAGCCCCGGCCACCAGCCGTTTCTGCGCCGGCCACCCGTTGAGCGCGGGTCGGCCGGGCGTGCCCGGCCCTACGCGAGCAGTTCGTGCTGGACTTCGCCGGAGGGGACGACGCGGTTCGGGCGGTGGAGCTGGTCGTAGACTTCGTGCAACGGGGGGATGCCGAGCGCGTAGTACATTGTCGAGAGGATGTCGCCGGGGATCAGCGGGCTGCTGGCGGGGAAGGCGCCGGTTTCGTCGCTGGTTCCGTAGATCTGCCCCTGGCGGAAGCCGCCGCCGAAGAGCTGCAGGCTGTAGCAGAAGTTCCAGTGATCCCGGCCGCCGTTGTTGGCGTTGATCCGCGGCGTGCGGCCGAAGTCCCCGAAGACCGCGACGATGGTCCGGTCGAGGAGGCCGCGTGCGTCGAGGTCGGTGACCAGGCTGCTGCAGGCGGCGTCGAGCTGCGGCAGGAGGGTGGTTTTGAGGTTCTGAAAATTGCTGCCGTGGGTGTCCCAGGTGGCGTTGGCGTCGGGCGCCCAGGAGACTGTGACGACGCGGGTGCCGGCTTCGATCAGCCGCCGGGCCAGCAGCGTGCTCTGGCCGTAGATATTGCGGCCGTAGCGTTCGCGGTCTGCGTCGGATTCCTCGTTGAGCCGGAAGGCCCGTTGCGAGGCTTCCGAGGTGAGGAGGTCCATGGCGCGGTCCTGCATGGCGGTCATTTCGACCGGTCCGGACTCGCCTTTGCGGAGCGGCAACTGGGAACCGAGCGTCGAAAACAGTGATCGGCGCTGGGCCAGCCGGGCCGCGGAGACGTCGGTTTCGAGAGTCAGTTCCGGAACCTTGAAGTCGGGCGCATTCGGGTCCTTCAGGACGAACAGGGGATCGTACGACCGGCCCATGAAGCCGGCGAAGAATCCCGGCTGCGGCGGGTTGCCGGCCCCTTCCTGCGTGATGTAGGGGAGATGGACGTGAGACAGAACATTCGGCGGCGTGGGGCGGAGCTTTGCCAGGACCGGTCCCATGTGGGGATGATCGGTGGCGGAGGCGAGGCCACCGACTTCGCCCCGGTCGACGCCGGTCAGAGCGGTATAGACCGCGGCCCCGTGCGAGTTGTTCACGCTGTGATGCATCGACCGGACGACGGTCGAGCGGTGGGCGAGCTGCGCCATTCGCGGCAGATGCTCGCTCATCTGGTAGCCGGGGAGCGAGGTGCTGATCGGCTTGAACTCGCCGCGGATGCCGTCCGGGGCCTGCGGCTTCATGTCCCACATGTCGAGATGGCTGGGGCCGCCATCGAGGAACAGCATGATGCAGTTGTCGGCGGTCGCGCGGATGCCGTACTGGCCGGCTCCGTGCTCCGCGGCCAGGAGTTGCGACAACGACAGCCCGCAACCGGCCGTTCCGAGCATGCCGAGCTGCAGCAGCCGGCGGCGGGAGAGGGGCGGCAGTTGGGGGAGTGACGGTTCCGTTGTGGAGTGCATCTTCATCGGCGGGTTGCTCAATCGGTGCGGCGGGAATGTCCGGTCGGTGAGGCGTCGCAACATCGACGGCCGAACGGTGCAATCTTACACCTTTGACGCGGCAGTCGACCAGACCACCCATCAACATTTTCTGATCAGACGGTTCCCGCAGACCGTTCGCAGCGATTACGATCCAGCCGATGAACTTTCGATGAGATCGGCCGCGGCTCCCTGACGGAGACAGTGTGGCGGGGTTAGACTCGCCGATGAGCGGCTGTTGAGCTGCCGGCAATTGTGGTGGCAGGACGCGGAAACTCGGGCCGTCACCCAGCGAGGTTGCGAAAGTCCGGGGGCTCGAAGACTCGACCCCGGCCACCCAGGCGGGCCAAGACCAACAAGACAAAACAGAAAAACAGTGAGCCTCGAAGACTCGACTCACCCTATCAATGTGGAAGAGGTTGTTATGAATCGTCGGACGGGTCTGTCGGTGCTGGCGGGAGTCGGTGCGGTGCTGCTGGTCTGGGGGGCGGCGGGCATTGCCGCCAATGCCACTCAGAAGGCCAAGGGGATCGTGTTTCACGACGCGAACAACAATCAGAAGTTCGACGCCGAGGAGAAACCGCTGCCGGGCGTCCGGGTGTCCAATGGTCATCAGATCGTCACCACGGACTCCAACGGCCGGTACGAGCTGCCGATCGATGACGACACGACGCTGTTTGTGATCAAGCCGCGCGGCTGGCGGACGCCGCTGAGCGAGCACAATCTGCCGCGGTTCTATTACGTCCACAAGCCGCACGGTTCGCCGACGCTGAAGCATCCGGGCGTGGCGCCGACCGGGCCGCTGCCGGAATCGGTCGACTTCCCGCTCTATCCGCAGGCGGAGCCGGAGAAGTTCGAGGCGGTGCTGTTCGGCGACACGCAGCCGCGGGATCAGAAGGAAGTCGACTATATTGCGCACGATGTCGTCGAAAAGCTGATGGGGACGAAGGCGTCGTTCGGCGTGACGCTGGGGGACATCGTCTTCGATGACCTGGCGATGATGGAGCCACTCAACAAGACGATTGCGCTGCTGGGTATACCCTGGTACAACGTCGCCGGGAATCACGACATCAATTACGACGCCAAGACCCGCAAGCACGCCAACGAGACGTTCGAGCGGGTTTACGGCCCGTCGTACTACTCGTTCGACTACGGCCCGGTGCACTTCCTGGTGCTGGACGACATCGCCTGGGAGATCGACGGCAAGACCGGTAAAGGGAGCTATCACGGCGGGCTGGGCGAAGAGCAGATTGCCTTCATCAAGACCGACCTGGAGCAGATTCCCGCCAATCAGCTGGTCGTGCTGATGATGCATATCCCGCTCAATGAAGTCGACGACCGGCACGGACTGTACCGGCTGATCGAGGAGCGGCCGTTCTGCATTTCGATCTCCGGGCACACCCACCATCACGAGCACCTGTGGATCACCGACAAGGACGGCTGGAAGGGGCCGAAGCCGCATCACCACATCATCAACGTCACCGTCTGTGGAAGCTGGTGGACTGGAGCGCCGGACGAACGCGGCATTCCGCACACGACGATGGCCGACGGCGCCCCGAACGGCTACTCGATCATTTCGTTCGACGGGACGGACTATAAACTCGACTTCTTCGCCGCCGGTCGCCCGGCGGATCACCAGATGGAGATCGACGCGCCGGAAGAGATCGCGGTGGCCCAGGTCGCCGAGACGCCGGTGTTTGTGAACTTCTTCAACGGTTCCGAGAAGTCAAAGGTGGAGTTCCGCGTCGGAGGCGGGCCGTGGCAGGCGATGGCGCACACGCGGGAGATCGATCCGAAGCTGCAGCGGACGTACGAGCGCGAGGAGGCGATTTTGAATCGGGCGAAGGAGGCGAAGGCCCCCCTGCCCTGGCGACCGATGTCGAAGCCGAAAGCGTCGTCGCATCTGTGGAAGGGGCTGCTGCCGGCCGGCGTGGCTGCGGGAACGCACGAGATTGAGGTCCGGGCGACTGATGATTTCGGGCGGACGCACATGGACCGGCGGGTGTTGCGGGTGGTTGAGGGGACGCCTGCGGTCACGGAGTAGCAGAGTCTTCGCCGCGTCGCAGACGGTCTGGGCGGACATTTCGGTTTGAAGCAGGCGGGGTCGCAGTGCGGCTCCGCCTGTTCGTTTTGTGGCAGTGCCGAACACCGAGGAAGGGTCACCACGAATCTCACGAATCGTCGCGAATGAATGCAGGAAGAGTTTGAACCACGAAAGACACGGAGAGCACTGAGGAGAGCGACGAGCGGGAGACCTCGGATCGCAAAATCGCAACGCCGTCGAATCGGGGAATCGTCTTAACCAGAAATTCCAGATCGCGGGGTGGTCGAGTCGCACTTTGCGCCTAGAAATCTGCTGAAACTCACCGGTGAGAACGTGCGGTTTCTCCTCCCCGACAAACTTAGACATCAGGCGGCCGAGCGCCGCGAAAGGGTTGTTCCATGATCCATCAACGTTGGATTGCAGTTGCGGCTGTCGCCGCCGTCGTCAGTCTGTCCGCCAGCGACGCCGAGGCGGGCAAGTGCCGCCAGAACTCGCGGAAGGCGATGCGTCAGACGCATGCTGTGGCCTATTATCAGCCGGCGGCGACTCACGTTGCCGCGGTGGCCGTGGCGGCGGCTCCGGAGAAGAAGGACATTGTGGATACCGCGGTCGCCGCGGGGAGCTTCAAGACGCTCGCCGCCGCTCTCAAGGCCGCCGGGCTGATCGACACGCTGAAGGGGAAGGGACCATTTACGGTCTTCGCTCCGACCGACGAAGCGTTTGCCAAGCTGCCGGCCGGCACGGTCGAAGACCTGCTGAAGCCGGAGAACAAAGCGAAGCTGGTCTCGATCCTCACGTACCATGTCGTCGCGGGCCAAGTGATGGCCGCCGACGTCGTCAAGCTGAAGGAAGCCAAGACGGTGCAGGGGAAGGCCGCCAAGATTACCGTCAAGGACGGGAAGGTCATGGTCGACGGGGCGAACGTCGTGAAGACGGACATCGAGACGTCGAACGGCGTGATTCACGTGATCGACTCGGTGATCCTGCCGTAGCCTGTTCGACAAGCGTCAGGGACCTGGAGGGCGAAGCCGAGGATCGGCTTCGCCTTTTTGCGTTGGTGGGCGGCGGCTTCTGTGCTACGCCCTCTCGTCCGCGCGTCAGTCTCAATCGGAGCCCCGATTCCATTGAGTCGGGCAGCGACGACATCGGATTTGCCGAGGATTACCGGTCCGCATTGAGATGCCGGTCGAGGAAGTCGTAGGCCTGCTGGCGGGTCGCCGGTGGGAAATCGTGGGCTGAGTCGGGGTACTCGGCCTGCAGATGGTTCGGCTGATCGAGCAGGCGATAGACGGGGGCGGCGGCCGTCATCACGTCGCGAACGCCGCTGACGTCGAAGTCGTTGTCCCGCTCCGCAGCGCAGGCCAGAAAAGGGCGCGGCGCCAGGCCGGCCACGATTTCATGGAAATCGAACGGCAGCCGACGCACATCGGCGCCGAACCGGCTGGCGATGCGGGGCATGTAGCGGGGGCCGGTCCAGCTCGGCAGGTCGTCCTTCTGCAGGCTGGTGAAGCCGCAACTGGAAACGACGGCCTTCAGGCGGGGTTCGAAGGTTGCCGTGAAGAGGGCGTTGTGTCCCCCGAGGGAGTGACCGATGACGCCGATCCGCTCGCGATCGACCTCGGGCAGAGTCGACAGCAGGTCGACGGCGCGGATGTTGTCCCAGACGGCCTTCAGGCTGCCGCTGGCGAATTCCGGATGTTGTGCGAAATCGTAGCTGTGCTCGCCCATTGAGGGATAATCGGGAGCGAGGACGACGTAGCCCCGTTCGGCCAGTTCGCGGCCATAGTGCATGTTGGGCGAACCGGCCAGACCGACGGGCTCGTCTTTCCCTGCGCCAATCGTCTGATGCAGGCAGAGCACCGCCGGACTCGGCTTTCCCGCGGCGACATCCGGCAGGAGGAGCCAGGCGGTCATGCGATCGAACGGATCGCTCTGGAAACTCAGTTTCCGGCGAATGATTTTGCCGTCTCGCGATTCTGCGAGGACACGGACATCGAGTGGTACCCGGAACGAGGCGCCGGGCAGCCGGCCCAGCACGGTCTGCAGGTTGTCCTGGATCTGCTGTCGGCGAATCTGCCAGTCCTCGGCGGTTTGAATCTTGCGTCGCTGGCCGTACGGGTCGATGACCATGCTAAGATCCTGATGATCGGCGTAGTGCACCGGTGTCGGATCCGGCTCGAATCGACCGACGGGATAGCCGGCGGCGTAGGAAATCACGAACTGGCCGCCCGGCGTACGGTACTGCACGACTTCGTCGCGCCGGTCGAAGTCGCTCCGTCCCGCTCGGACCAGCCGGCGCGGACCATTCGCCGAGAGATATTCTCCCGCAACCTGGAAGACGATTTCAGTCAGATTGCCGAGGGCGTGGCCTGTGCCGGTCAAGACTTTGCCATCGACATTGGCCGGTGTTACGAAGTGGGGTTCGACGACAAGGCCGGCGGCCTGCAGGTTGGCGACGAGCTCGCGGGCGTCGGGAAACGGACACTTGGCGTCGTCGACGCCGTGCACGATGACAATGCGGGACGACGTGCCGAGGCGGTGCATCATCTGGAGATGCTCGGGGTGACCAAGGAACCGCAGTTCCTGAGCGTCCGGGCTGAGATAACCTGGGTTGGCGGGATCGCGGCTCCAGCGGGCGTTGAGGTCGCTTCCTCCCGGAAGATGAAACGCGATATCGGCGCTGAGCTGTTTCATACCGCAGAGGTCGACGACACACGCGAACGTGCGCGGGGCCAGCTTATTGGCCATGAGCGTTACGTTGCCGCCTCCGGAACCTCCGGTGGCGAAGAGGCGTCCTTCGGCGAAGGGACGTTGCTGGCCGTGGAGGCCGTTAATGGTCCACCAGAGAGCACGGAGAGCGTCGAGCGACTGGAGGTAGCCGAAATCGTAGGGCTCGGGGCCGTCGATCGAGTCGGCTCGTCCGCTCTGGAGATAATTGACGCACAGTGCAATGACGTTGAGCCGGTCGGCCAGGGTTTGAGGATCGGCGGTGCCGACGCAGAATTCGCCTCCCCAGTTATGCAGAGTCAGCATAATGCCGGTTTGCGGTGTGACTCGTGCGAGCTGGCCGCCCGGGTAATGCACGCGAACGGCCACCTGCCGCGGCCCCGGGCGCTGCGGCCAATCCTGGGCCGGGAGTGAGACGGTGGCATTGGACTCCGGCAGCGTCGGCCAGGCGGCCGGGCGAGTCTGGTCCTGCTCGTCGATCCAGGAGGCCAGGATCTCCTGCGGGCTGCGGACGTCGCCGGCAGTCCGTTCCAGGAAGCGAACATCTTTGCCGGCTACGATCTCGTGAGCGATTCTCGCATGAAGTTGTTCGTCGGGGGCGATTTCCGCCGTCAGCGAGGGGAGGACGGGGACGACGTCCCAGGCCCGGCCGCCGAACGGAAAGCTCCAGTTCAGAATCCATTCGTAGTCGCGAATGAAGTTCCCGACATCGCCACCTGCAATTGCAGCAGGAACAGCCGGCACGACGAGATCGGGCTTCAACGCGCGAATCCCTTTGGCCCAGGTGCTGAGAGCATTGACCGATTGCGCCTCGGTTGGCCAGACAGTGACCCGGATCTCGGCCTGCGGAAAGCGTTGACGGAGCGCCGCCGCGAACCATTCGTCATATGGTGGCATGGCGACCAGATGGACGCTCTCGCCGGCCTGCAATCGGGAAAGCGTATGATGGAGGGCGTCGGGCGGTTGGGGGACGTGATCCAGCAGGACGCGACGGCCGGTGATGGTTTCGGCCATCTGCTCCGCGAAGCGTCGATGACCGTGCATGTTGGGATGAATCTCGTCGCTCATCAGGAGCATCCATGCCAGTTCGTCCCGTTCGCGGAGCGTTCGATACTCCTCGAAACAGTCCACGAGCGGCAGATTGGCCTCCTTCGTCAATTGTCTGATTCGCTCGGAGTATTCCGCCAGCTTCGCGATCGGACGCGCCGGGTTCTCGTAGACGGAGTTCGGCGTACAGAGCACCACCGCGGCTCCCGCGGCGTGGCACTTCTGCGCGATCGTCTGCAAGTTGGCGACGAAGGTTTCCAGCGGAACTCGGGTGACGTCGTTCATGCCGAACATGACGACGACCAGATGGGGCTGCCGGTCGAGCACGTCGCGCTGGATCCGGGCGAGCCCGTCGACCGTGGTCTGGCCGCTGATCCCGGCGTTGATCATCTCCAGCCGGGCATTCGGCTCGATTCGTTCCAGTGCGAGGCCCAGCATGTCGCACCAGGCGCGTAGACCGCCAGTGTGATAGTAGGCCCCGGTGATGCTGTCGCCGAAGCAGACGATTCGAGTCGTCTCGCCTGAGCGCAGGCGTTGTCGCACCTGATCCATGCCGATGGCCGGGTCCGCCGCCCGTGCTTGACTGAAACAGGCCGTGAGTGCGGCGAGAATCAGGAGGCCACAGAGAGTTGTCCGCATGGATCCCCGCCGATGTTGAGTGAATGACGGTTTCGTCTCCGGGGCGAACTCGAACGTTTCCCGGAACTTGAGTGCTCCCGAAGGTAACCGCCGTCGCCAGCAGAGACCAGCCGCTTCCCGCAAGAGAAGGAACTGCGGCTTCGAGTTGGCGTTCCTCCGATCCCCGCCCGCAGCCGATCTTGCCCTCTTCCTTTCGACATTCCGCCTTCGACATTCGACATTATGAATCGGCGCGGGATCGTCAATCTGCGCGACTCTGCCTCCGCGGTCTCTACAACAGCTCTCCCTGCCAAACCGTCACGGCCTGGCCGCCGAGGATGACGCGGTCTCCCTGGGGCTTCAGGCGGAGGACGCCGCCGCGGGTCGAGATCTGGTGGGCCAGCAGTTCGGTTTTCCCGAGTTGCTCGGCCCAGTAGGGGGCGAGGCAGCAGTGGGCGGAGCCGCAGACGGGGTCTTCGTCGACGCCGACCGCCGGTGCGAAGAAGCGGGAGACGAAATCGTAGGGAGCACCGTCGGACTGGGCCGTGACGATCACGCCCCGCGTGGGGACCTCGCCCAGTCGGCGGAAGTCGGGTCGGACGGCTTTGACGGCGGCCGGCGAGTCGAGCACGACCAAGTGGTCGAATCGCGTCTTGCCGACGAAGACTGGATTGCGGACACCCAGCGCCTCCAGCACGCCGGGACTGGGGAGCGCTTCGGCGGCCGGCAGGGCCGGGAAGTTGAGTTCGAGGAATTTTCCGGCCCGGACGCAGGTGAGGAGTCCGCTCTTCGTATGAAATCGAAGCGGGCGATCCGCGGGGACCGTTCCGGAGGACCAGAGGGCGTGGGCAGTCGCCAGCGTGGCATGGCCGCAGAGGTCGACTTCAACGGTCGGCGTGAACCAGCGGAGTTCGAGGTCGTCGCCGAGCGGCCGGACGAAGGCGGTTTCGGAAAGATTCATTTCGGCGGCGACCGACTGCATCCATTCGGGGGAGGCGGCTTCGTCGAGCCAGCAGACGGCGGCGGGGTTTCCGGCGAAGGGGCGGTCGGTGAAGGCATCGACCTGCCAGCAGCGAACTCGGGGCATGGCGAACCTCTGCGGTTTTGAAGTTGTCCTGCAACAGGATAGCGTCTGTTGTCGACGACACCGAACGTGCCGACAGGTTCGCAGAACAGGACCCGCGAAAGCAGCCTCTCGATCGACCTCACCGGGAAGCCTTCAACCATGAATGCCGTCGAATTGATCCGCAGGTTGCACCAGCATCGCGTCTGGGTCAATGAGCGTTTGCTATCGATCGCGGAGACGCTGTCCGACAAGGCACTGCGCAAGTCCCTGCCGATCGGGCAGGGTTCGGTCTGGAAATCGCTCCTGCACTTGTATGCGGCGGAGTTCGTCTGGCTGGAAACACTGCTCGGCAATGAGAGTCCCGTGGCGGACGGGGATCTGCCGGGGCAGCTTCCGGGCAATCAGGCCGGCCACGGCGCCTGCCAGTCGCTGGCCGAACTCCACGTGCGGTGGGCTCGACTGCAGGGACGCTGGGACAGTTATCTGCAAGGACTGTCGGAGAAAGAACTGGAGGGTGTCGTTTACAAGGTCAGCACCAGTTCGGGGGCCGGCCGGCGATTCGGCAGCCGTCGGGCGGATATCCTGTTGCACGTCTGCACGCACGCGCAATACACGACGGCGCAGGTGGTCAACATGTTCCGGCAGCTCGGGATCGTTTCGCTTCCGGACGTGATGCTGATTACGCTGGCCCGGCAGGAGCTGGCGACGTAGCCGACGAGCGTGAGTCGCTCAGGCACTCATGTCCGACTCATCGAAGGCGGCCGCCCGGAGCTGATCGACGAGCATGTGTCGTTCAAGAATGGTGATCAGCTGATTGCGATCCACCGGCTTGGTCAGGTATTCGTCGCAGCCCGCTGCCAGGCTGTTCTTGCGAGCCTTCTCGCTCGTGTCCGCGGTCACGGCCACGACCGGTCCGCGGAATCCCAGGTTGCGAATTTCGACTGTGGCCGCGTAGCCGTCCATCACCGGCATCTGCATGTCCATGAGGATGCCGTCGAACTGGCGGCCCTCTTCGATCGCCGTTCGAACCGCTTCCACCGCAACGCGGCCGTTTTCCGCCGCGACGAGTCTGGCGCCGACTCGATCCAGGATCCGAGCGAGCAGCTGCTGATTGCTCGGATTATCTTCGACGACGAGGATGCGACGGCCCTCAAGCCTGATTCCGATCTGCCACGTCGCACTCGGAGTCTGCTTCGGCCGAGCTGCGATTGACGAACCGGCCGCTGGCTTCAGAGCGACCCAGAACGAAAAAGTCGAACCTCGTCCGGGGATGCTGCTGGCTTCCAGCGTGCCGCCGAGAATCTCGCAGAGCTGGCGGCTGAGCGCCAATCCGAGTCCGACGCCGCCGTAGGGTCTTGTCAGCGAACCATCGGCCTGCGAAAAGGGATGGAACAGCTCCGAAGCCTGCCTGGCCGACATGCCGATTCCCGTATCGACAACGTCGATACGGAGCTGGGGCGGATCGGGAAGTGAATCGACGAGCAGGCGTACGAGCACACCGCCCGAGTGCGTGAATTTCACGGCGTTATCAACCAGACTGTTGAGAATCTGCCGGAACTTTCTTTCGTCCAGCAGCACCACGTCAGGAACTTCGGGGGCGATGAAATGCTGCAGCGTCAGTTTTCGCAGAGCGACCGTGGATTCAAAGCTGCGCAGGACTTCGCGAACGACTTTCTTCGGTGAGGCGGCGTCTTCGACCGTTTCGGCCCGGCCGGACTCGATTCTCGCCAGATCCAGAATGTCGGTCAGCAGGTTCAGCAGGTGCCGGCCGTTCGTGACAATCGTGCCTGCGAACTCCTGCACGATGTTCGGATCCGGGTCTTCAACCAACAACTCCGCGAAGCCCAGGATGGCCGTCAGCGGCGTCCGCAGTTCGTGACTCATATTGGCGAGAAACTCGGATTTGGCCCGGCTGGCGGCTTCTGCCGCCTCCTGAAGCTGCCGCGAGCTTTCGACCATGTTCCGCAACTCTGCCGCCTGGGCGGAGATTTCAGACCGGGAGCGAATCAGCTCTTCATTGGCTTCCCGCAGACTTGTCTCCGCCCGCTTCCGCTCGGAAATGTCGCGGAGGATTCCCGTGAAGAAGTGGACGTCCGCGAGCCGCACTTCCGTGATCGACAGCTCCACCGGAAAGACCGAACCGTCGCTGCGTCGGGCTTCGACTTCGCGGCCGATCCCGATGATCCGGCGTTCGCCCGTCTGCAGGTACCGTTGCAGGTAAGAATCGTGAGCCGCGCGAAAAGGCTCCGACATCAGGGCTGAGATGTTCCGGCCAATGACCTCGGAGGCCGAGACCAGGAACATCCGTTCCGCTGCAGTATTGAAGTCGAGGACGAGCCCTGCGGGAGTGATACTGATGATGGCATCGGCCGCCGCATGAATTAATGCGTTATACCGCGCCTGCTCGACGGCAAGACGGTGGTCCGAGTCGTCAGTTTGCCGAAGACGTGAAAACAGGGGATCAGGCGACATTTCATCTCGCTTACTCCGATCGGAATCGGAATGTCACGTCCCGCCACAGGACATACTGGTTGCTGAACGAGTCGACCTTTCGCGAACTTACGCGCTGTCCAGCACCCGCGGGGTGTCTTTGTAAGCTCAGTCATCACAGTCACTTAACGAGACTCAGATTATTTTAAGCATTTTGCACCGCGTCAATAGCCATATTAAAATAAGTTTCCAAGACTGAATTCTTCAGGGCCTGACTGCTGGCCGGTCGGAAACGTGAGGTGGTTCCGGACAACGGAGTCGCTCGAGGTCGATTTTCAGTGAAAACGTAGAGCCGTTTCCCAGCGAGCTGGTTACTGCGATCGTTCCGCCCAGGAGTCCGGCGAGTCGCTGACTGATGGCCAGGCCGAGGCCGGTGCCTCCGAAACGTCGCGTCATCGATGCGTCGGCCTGTCCGAAGGGTTCAAAAAGTCGCGAAATCTGCTCGGGAGAGAGTCCGATTCCGGTGTCGCGGACGTCAAAGATCAGTCGGGGCTGGTTCGGTTCGGCCTGTTCGTGTCGAATCGCCACGCCGACGCCTCCCGATTCGGTGAACTTAATCGCGTTCCCGATCAGATTGATGAGGATCTGCCGCAGCCGCGTCGGATCCGACAGGAACCTGTGGGGTACGTCGCCGAAGGTCGTCAGTGTCAGTTCCAGGTTCCGGTCGTATGCCCGACCGCGCAACAGGGAGATGACTTCTTCGACGGCGCGACGTGGCGAAACCGGAATCAACTCCACCGTGAGTTTGCCAGCTTCAATTTTGGAGAGATCGAGAATCTCATTGACGATTTCCAGCAGGTGCCGGCCGTTTCGCAAGATCGTGTCGGCGGCATGTTCGACGAGATCGTCGTCTCGATCATCGTCCTGCAGCATCTCTGCGTAGCCGAGGATTGCGGTCATCGGCGTCCGCAGTTCGTGGCTCATGTTGGCCATGAACTGGTTCTTGACGACATCCGCGGCGCGAGCCTGGACGAGCGCTTCGTCGAGCACTTTTCGTGCGTTTTGCTCAAATCGGTGGAACAGCAGCGAGAAGACCAGGATGCAGAGAATCAGTCCGGACAGGCCGGAAACCTGGAGAAATCGCAACCCTTCGGGGGTCACCTCGTTGACCAGTGGAATGCCCGGAACCCCGCCAAGGTAGAGAACGGTGCATGCGAAGATGCTGGCGGCTGACCACCAGAGGCTGGCGCGCAAGCCTGACAGATTGATGGCAATCAACGGGATCGTTGCGAACCAGGACATTGCCGGGGCTACTGTGCCGCCACCCAGATAGGAGAGCGTGAAATAGACGTAGTACGCAATTCCGATGAACCCATGGCGCCCCAATGGGATGTTGCCGATCAGCCGAAAAACCAGCAGGTTGAACAGCAGCAACAATCCGGCGAACGCGGTATTGAGCGCGGAGTACTGCGCCTCGAGGATCCAGAAGATCGCTGAGTAGATGGGAACCCAGAACAGGAGGGCTGCGTTGAACAGGACAATGCGCCGCGCTTCCCGGAATCGGTCCGGGATCTCACGCAGCGGTGGGGGGACGAGAATTGACCAGACATCTACGGACATCAACCGGCTCCGCGCCCTGCGGCGGCAGAAATGAACTTGCAGCAATGACGGGCTGAAGCGGAGCGGTCGCTCAGTCGGCTATCGACAAATTTGTCTCAGATATTTGAGCATAACTCGTTACCGAGGACTGTGCTACGGTGGAATCCATAGACTCGGGCCGGGGTTCTGACGTTTTGTCGCCCGATGCCAAGCGTCGATGTGCAATTCGAAGCACAAGGGAGTGGCGTCCGGACACTTCCAGCAGGTCCACCGGTCGAATAAAGTCGTCGGCTGTGGAGAATGGCCCTTGAAGGTCGCCGCGCGACTTTGCAAGATCACGATATCGGTAGACCTCACCGTCTTGAATCTTGTCGTGTCGACGGCAGATCAGGAAGCTCCGACCGGAAATCTCAACCCGCCGTGTCTCCGAATGCAAACTCAAAATTGGCGACCGACGCTCGGTTGCTCCAAGGGCGAATCCTGGTTGTCGATGACATTCCGGACCACAGGAGTTTATTGAAGCTGCTGCTCTCTCGCGCGGGGGCGGAAGTGATCAGCGCAGAGAATGGGCGGCAGGCCTTGGAGATCGTTGAGAACGCCTTGCGAGAAAATGAAGTTCCGTTCGATCTCATCGTCACCGACATGATGATGCCGGAAATGAACGGCGCCGAGCTCGCGAAGGCCATTCGACTGCGCGGCTGGAAGTTGCCTTTGATTGCCTGCAGTGCCGCGGTGATGTCCGAAGAACAGGCTGCCTCGCTTTCGGCGGGATGCAATGACTTTGTTTCCAAGCCGATCCGTCGACAACTGCTGCTTGAGACGTGTCGGCGGTGGATGAAGATCCCCTCGCCACCGAAATTCGAGGCTGGATGACTATCGCCGGCGTCAAAGCGAGAGGAAACGTTATCCGAGTTGCCTTTTACGCGACCGAATTTCGCCGCAGTTCTTGACAAAACAGCGTCCATTGATATGTTGCATAGTGGCGTCATGAATCGATTTCGCCGATTTCTGGTCCCGCAGAGGGGGGGCAGGATGGTCTTGGCCATCTCGTTCCAGCTCTGGTGAAGGGGCCTTCAGCAATTGCGGGAGTGTTGATCGATGCGTTGGAGTCGCCTGGTACTGCCGTTGCTGATTGCAGCCGCGTTTGGCCCGGAACTGCTCGCCGCCCCCCCGAAAGGTCTCGGCGATCCCGGGACTCTCACGGGGCTGCGAATTGAGCCGAATCTGGAGGGGAAAGGCGTGCTGGTCCGTGGCCGAGATGCCCGGCAGCAACTTTTCGTGACAGGGACTTACTCCTCGGGCCAGCTCCGGGACCACACCCGGTCCGTCCAGTACACGGTCGAGCCCGCCGATCTGGTCGCCATCGACCCGACGGGGCACCTCGTGCCCCGCAAGGACGGCAAAGGCGTGATTCGTGCTACCGGCAGCGGCGTCGCCGCCGAATTGCCGCTGGAAGTCACCGGCATCTCCCAGGACGTCCCGATCAATTTCAAGAATCAGGTCGTCCCGGTCTTCACCAAGCTCGCCTGCAACAGCGGCGGCTGTCACGGGAAAGCCAGCGGCCAGAACGGCTTCAAGCTCTCGCTGCTGGGTTTCTATCCGGAAGACGATTACGAGTTCCTCGTCAAGGAAGGTCGCGGTCGCCGGCTGTTTCCGCCGTCTCCCGGCGAAAGCCTGCTCCTGATGAAAGCTGTCGGACAGGCCCCGCACGGCGGCGGCAAGCGGATGGAGGCGGATAGCTACGAGTACCGCCTCGCCTACCGCTGGATCGAGCAGGGAATGCCTTACGGCTCCGAGAAAGACCCGGTCGTCGTCGGCATCCGCTGCCTTCCAGAGAGTCGAGTGATGGACCGGGGGGCCGAGCAGCAGGTGACGGTCGTCGCGATGTACAGCGACGGTTCGAGCGAAGACGTGACGCGCATGGCGTTGTATGAGCCGAACGATCCGGAAATGGCGGAAGTCAGCGTGACCGGGCTCGTGAAAACTCACGATCTCTCGGGCGAAGTCGCGATTATGGCCCGCTATCAGGGGCAGGTTTCAACGTTCCGCTCCACAGTGCCGCTGGGCGCAGAAATCGTCGATCGGCCGCCAGTCAAGAACTTCATCGACGAAGCCGTCTTCGGCAAGCTCGACATCCTCGGCATCCCGCCATCCCCGGTCAGTGACGACGCCACGTTCCTGCGCCGCGTTTCCGTGGACCTGACTGGTACCCTGCCGACCGAGAGCGAAGTGGCGAAATTCCTGGCGGATTCCGCTGCGGACAAGCGGTCGAAGCTGATCGACAGGCTGCTCGACAGTCCGGAATACGCCGACTACTTCGCCAACAAGTGGAGCATGGTGCTGCGAAACAAGCGCAGGGGCAACGACGCCCTGGCGCCGACGTACGCGTTCCACCAGTGGATCCGCTCCAGCCTCTACGAGAACAAATCCTACGACCAGTTCGTGCGCGAGATCCTGACCGCCTCCGGCAGCCCTGAAGATAATCCTCCCGTGACGTGGTATCGCGAAGTCGACCAGGCCAACGAGCAGGTTGAAGACGTGGCCCAGCTCTTCCTGGGGCTGCGGATTCAATGCGCCCGCTGCCACCACCACCCGTTCGAGAAGTGGAGCCAGGACGACTACTACGGTCTGGCGGCCTTCTTCAGCCGGGTTGGCAAGAAGAACATGGTCGGCGGCAATCCGGCGTTCCGCGACAAGCGGGTGTTCCATAACGATGCGGCTGGTCCTGCTCAGGCGCGCAACGAACGGTCGGGCAAGATGCTCTCGCCAACCGGTCTCGGGGCTCCGGCGCTGGCGCTCTCTGCCGATCAGGATCCGCGGGTCAATCTGGCAGACTGGATGTCTGCCCCGGAGAATCCGTTCTTCGCCAAGGCGCTGGTCAATCGCTACTGGAAGCACTTCTTCAGCCGGGGGATTGTGGAGCCGGAAGACGACATGCGGGAGACCAACCCGCCCGCCAACCCGGTCCTGCTCGACGGACTGGCGAAGCACTTCGTGGATTCGAAGTTCGATCTCAAGCAGCTCGTTCGGGAGATCTGCAACTCCAGCACGTATCAGCTCAGCGCCCTGCCGAACGAGTACAATCTGAAGGACAAGCAGAATTTCTCGCGGTACTACCCGAAGCGGCTGACGGCGGAGACACTCTACGACGGCTTCCACCGTGTGACCGCCACGACCCAGGCCTACGGCGGCCTGCCGGCCGGCACGCGGGCCTCTCAGCTTCCCGATCCGACTGTCGGCCCCTACTTCCTGAAGGTGTTCGGCCAGCCGCAGGCGGACACGGCCTGTGAATGCGAGCGTTCGCAGGAAGCCAACCTCGCGCAAAGCCTGCACCTGCTCAACAGCGCCGAGGTCCAGACGAAGATCTCCGCCGCGAACGGACGGGCCGATCTCCTCGCGAAGGACAAGGACCGAAAAGACGAAGGCAAGCTCCGCGAGCTCTACCGCTGGGTCTACGCCCGCGAGCCGGACGCCGAGGAGCTGCGAGTGGGTCTCGCTCACGTGGAGAAGCACAAGGACAATCCGAAGATCGCCTACGAGGACATTACGTGGGCGCTGATCAACACGAAGGAATTTCTGTTCAACCACTGACGGTTGAATGGCTGAACTGCGTTTCAAGAGCCCCGGTCATTGCCGGGGCTCTTTCGTTTTTGCAGAAGTCCGGTTCCAACGCGCTGTCGATGACCGGGGACTCATCAGGAACCTTTCGTGTAGATTCCGGCCGCAAAACTGCTCCTGCCGACGCCATCCGTTGAAAAATGACATTTCCGTTGTGCAACGTCTTGACTTCGCTCCTCGGAACGGAGGATGGTGAGAGTTTGACAGGCACTGTGTACCAATCTCGACGACCGAGCATCACTGGTAGAAATACTGACCAGCATTGAGTCAGACGCTGCCGGAGGAGTTCGGTCCCGGGAGGTCGAGGTTGGTTCCAGAGAAAACAAGACTGCGCGGCGATGCTGAGCAAGAGTCTGTTACGGGCCGTCGGACTGCCGGCGATCGAAGTCTGCACGCGGGCGCGATTCTGGTCGCGCTACCGGAGGGCGGTCCGTTTCGACCGCTCCGGGCCAGAGACCCAGCAGACGCAGACGCGGGAGCACCTGGCAGTTCTGCTCAACGCGGCGCTGAAGACCGGCCTCCAGCGTCAGCGGCTGGAGCGAGCCGGGATCCCTGGCAATGACGTTTCGTCTCAGATCTCAGTGGAAATCCTGCATCGGCTGCAGCCCATCGGCAAGGACGAGATTCGTCGAAATTTCCCGGCCGACGTGCTGACGCCCGGTCACGAAGGAGAGCGGGCTTACCTCACAACGTCGGGCACCACCGCCGACCGCATGACGGTCGTGTCAGACTTTGCTAAACGGGATGCCGGACGGGCCGCCGAGCTGCATTCGCTGAAAATCGCGCTCAATCAGGATGTCGGCGTCGCCAGCGTCGAAATCCCCCCCAACGCCTGCAACGCCGTGTGCGGCGTCGGCGAGGCGTTACCTCAAACTCTCGGCGGCTACGTCTGGCACGCACTGAGGCGTCAGTCGCTGCTCGACGCGAACGTGCGATCCGAGCTGCATGGTCGGTTCGAGAAGCGAGTCATTCACCGGCGCCGCACTCTGCAACCGCTCGATCCGGCGCCGCCGGAAATCCTGCGTCCGATGCTGGACGACCGACTGGACGACATCGCCCGCGACCGCCCCGCTTTGCTCCGCGGCTTTCCCCAGTACCTCCTCTGGCTGGCGGAACGTGCGGCCTCGCGCCAGCTGCGCCTGCCATCGCTGAAAGCCATCGGGCCATACGGCGGTCTCGCGTCGCCACAAATGGCACAGCGGATCCGCGATGGATTCAGAGCGGACTTCCGAAATCTCTACGGGACCAGCGAACTGGGGCCGGTGGCTGCGGCGTGCTCGAACTCACCAGCCATGCACGTTTTCGAAAATCACTTCATCATCGAAGTCTTTCGAGGAAATGAGCCGGCCGGCCCCGGCGAGATTGGTCAACTCGTGGTGACCGACTTGACCAACCTGACGATGCCACTGATTCGGTATCGCGTCGGCGACGTCGGTCGACTGATCGCGGAACCTTGCGACTGCGGCCGCCGGAGCATTCGCCTGGAGGTGCTGGGACGAATTTCGGAAGTCCTGAACACGCCGAATGGCCCACTCGTCCCCTCCGTGGTCGCAGATGCCATTCTCGAAGATCGCGGAGTCGCCAATTTTCGACTGGAAGAGTTCGCCAGTGGGCGATTCGAGCTGAGCATCGTGCCGAGTCTGGACGGTCCGGCTCCTCGACCGGACGACATGCGGGACCGCCTGGCGGCGTTGCACGGCGGACTTCGCAGTCTGGAGTGTCGCCCGGCCGCTTATCTGCAGCCCGAGGCCAGCGGAAAGTACCGCCTCATCGTACCGCTTCGAAGTCCTCTGGACGTCCTCTGACGCTGGCGATTGCCCGATGAGTTTCCTGCCCTCGTCACTGCGTAACGACTTCCCGGCCCTGGCGCAAGTCAGCCCAAGCGGTCGACCGCTCGTCTATCTCGACAGCGCGGCGACCGCGCTCCGTCCGCAGCCGGTGATCGACGCGGTGACAGACGCGATGTCCCGCTATGCGTCCGGAGTGCATCGTTCCGTCCATTCCCTCGGCGACGAGGCGACCGAGCGATTCGAAGGGGCGCGGCGGACCGTCGCCCGCTGGGTCGGGGCGCAGGAGCACGAAATCGTCTTCACGCGGAACACGACCGAAAGCCTGAATTTCGTCGCTCGCGGCTGCGCGCTCCGCGGACGGGTGCTGGTCTCCTTGAGCGAACATCACTCCTGCCTGCTCTGCTGGGGCGAGCAGGATGTGGTTGCTGTTCCCCCCCTCCCGGATGGAACTCCGGATACCGAAACCTTCTATCGGCGTTTGTCGGTCGGAGACTTCGGCCTGGTCGCGGTCTCGCACGTCTCCAACGTGACGGGCTACCGCTGGGACCTGCCTCGCCTGGCGGCCGCAGCCCATGCCTCCGGGGCCGTCCTGGTGGTCGACGCGGCTCAGTCGGCCGCGCATGGCCCCCTGCGCGTGTCAGACCTGGACTGCGACTTCCTCGCATTCAGCGGCCACAAACTGGGATCGCCGGCCGGCGTCGGCGTGCTTTACGGAAAAGCCGACCGGCTCGCCGCACTCGCTCCCTCGTGGCGCGGCGGCGGCTCGGTGGAGCAGGTTGACGGAATCTCCTCTGAGTCGCGAGCCGTTCCCTGGCGATTTGAGGCTGGTACGCCGGCGCTCGAAGCGGTCGTCGGCCTGGACGCCGCGATTCAATATCTCTGGGACGTCGGCCCGGAAGAGATCGGCGATCATCAGCGCGCCCTCCGCCGATTGGCGATCGACCGGCTGCAAACTATGAAGTCAGTCCGCCTGCTCGGCGACATGTCCGCCGAGTCCGACGGTCCGGTCAGTTTTGCCGTCCCGAACCAGTCACCCCACATGCTGGCCCGCGCCCTGAGTGACGCCCACGGCATCTGCGTCCGCTCGGGATTCCACTGCGCCCAGCCGCTGCACGACGCGACCGGTTTTCCGGCGACACTGCGGTTGTCGTTCTACGTCTACAACCGGCCCGAAGAGATCGACGTCTTCTGCAGCGCCTTCGAACGCCTGCTCGCCGCCAGCCCGCGGTAGCCCGTCGATCGGCAAGCCTCAGCCAATGGCTCTGCCCCCACGAAGGTCAGCTCTGACAGCCAGACCTGCGAAGATTCGATGAATCCCCGCGACAGCAGTCAGTTTCGACAACCAGGAACCTGGCGCGATGGAGACGTTCCATGTACACTGTCTTCCCGCCCCGATCCAGCCACTTCGCTCACGATAGAGTCCTCCGATGCCGACTTGCAAGATTCTGACACTGCTGCTGTGCCTCTCAGCGCCAGCCTGCTGTTCCGCCGCCGATGGTTTCCTTCAGAACGGAGTGACGGCCCATCGCGGCAACTCGGGCGAATTCCCCGAGAGCACGCTCCCCGCCATCCGCAGTGCTCTCGAACTCGGCGCGGACTGGGTTGAAGTCGATCTGTTCCGCACCCGCGATGGCCAGCTCGTTGTTCTGCATGACCGGACGACCGGCCGCGTGGGCGATAAGAATCTCGTCGTCGCCGAGTCGACATTCGATGAACTGCGGACCGTCGACGTCGCCACCGATTTCCGCAAGCGATCGGGCCGGTCGATCGAGGAATGTCCGCCGCAGCACATCCCGACACTCGAAGAAATTCTGCGGCTGATCATGACGCAGTCGCAGACGCGGATCTCGCTGCAACCCAAGATGGACTGCGTCGCCCAGGCCGTCGAGCTGGTGAAACAGCTCAAGGCCGAACGCTGGGTCAGCTTCAACGATGGCAGCCTCGAATACATGACGCAGGTCAAGCAGCTCGCTCCGGAGATCCCCGCCATCTGGGATCGCGGACCGGCCACCAGCATCGACGACGACATTCGCATCGCCCGCGAACGCAATTTCTCCTCGCTGATCCTGCAGCACTCGGGCGTTACCGCCGAGAAGATCCGCAAGATCCGCGCGGCGGGCCTGGAGGCGGGCGCCTGGACGGTGAACGACCGGGCCGCGATGGAGCGTCTGCTCGACCTGGGGGTCGAACGCCTCTACACCGACTTTCCTCGCCTGGCCCTGGCGCTCAAAGCGGGCCGGCGTTTTCAGCCGGTCGCCTGCGACGGCCACTTCCCCAAACACCTGCAGGGGGTCTGCACGAACGAACGGGACGTCCTCTACTGGTCCTTCACCGACGTCCTCGTCCAGACCGATCTCGCCGGCAAAGTGCTGCAGAAGATCCCGGTCGCCGATCATCATGGCGATCTGTGCCATCACGACGGCCGGCTTTACGTCGCTGTGAACCTGGGGCTGTTCAACCAGCCCGCCGGCAAGGCCGATTCCTGGGTCTTCGTCTACGACGCCGATTCGCTGCAGGAACTCGCCCGTCATAAATTCCCGGAGGTCGTCCACGGGGCCGGGGGCATGGCATATCGAAACGGCCGGTTCTACGTCGTGGGCGGTCTCCCTCCCGGCACGAACGAAAACTCCGTCTACGAGTATGACGATCATTTTCAGTTTCAGCGGCGGCACGTCCTTGCCAGCGGCTACACGTTGATGGGGATCCAGACCGCGGCGTTCGACGGCGAACACTGGTGGTTCGGCTGTTACGGGTCGCCCCGCCGGCTGCTGAAGGCTGACGCCAGCTTCCAGCTCGTCGGCCAGTGGGACTTCGACGCCTCGCTCGGTATTGTCGATCTTCCCGACGGCCGCCTGCTCGTCGCGCGAGGCACTTGCAGCAAGGAGACGGGTTGTACGGGCCGCCTCGAAGTCGCGGTTCCCGACGACACGTCGGGTTTGCGGATCGTTGCGGCCGAGCCCACAGCGAAGTAGCGGTCCATCGCCCGGTCGACCATGATGACCCCGGAGTGGCCGCGCGGTTTTCAACGCCTCACACAACAGATCTCCGAGAACCTCTGCCATGTCGCACACGCCACTCGGCCGCCGGGCCTTTCTCGCGGGGAGCACGCTGGTCCTGGCGACCGCGCAGGTCGACCGGTTCCTCACCAGGCCGCTGCAAGCCGATGACGGGAAGTCTCCGCTGCGCATCGGGCTCGTCACCGATCTGCACCACGCGGACAAACCTCCCGCCGGCACGCGGCACTATCGCGAAACGCTGCGCAAACTCGCCGAGGCGGCTGAGACATTTCAGGCCAGTCCGCCAGCCTTCGTCGTCGAGCTGGGGGACTTGATCGATGCCGCCGATACTGTTGAGACCGAGCAGCGTTATCTCGCGACGATCAACCGCGAGTTCTCCAAGCTCTCCAAAGATCGCCACTACGTCCTCGGCAATCACTGCGTCGACACGCTGAAGAAGGAGGAGTTTCTTGGCGGAGTGGAACAGAAGGCGTCCTACGACTCGTTCGACCGCGGCGGCTGGCACTTTGTGATTCTCGACGCCTGCTTTCGGAGCGACGGCGAGCCGTACGGCCGCAAGAACTTTGTCTGGACGGACGCCAACATTCCCGCCGCCGAGCTGGAATGGCTGCGGGCCGACCTGCAGGGAACCACGCTTCCGACGATCGTCTTCGCCCACCAGCGGCTCGACGTCAGCAACAATCACGGCGTCAGGAACGCTCCGCAGGTCCGCGAGGTTCTCGAAGCCTCCGGCAAGGTCCGCGCCGTCTTCCAGGGACACAGCCACCAGAACGACTACAACGAGATCGCCGGCATCCATTACACGACGTTGGTCGCGATGATCGAAGGGGCGGGCGTCGAGGACAACGGCTACTCGCTGCTGGAACTCGGCGACGACGGCACGATCACGCTGACCGGCTTCCGAAAGCAGCAGCACCGCCGCTGGCCCCGCAGGTCGTGAACCGCAGCAGTCCGATTTCGAAGAGGCGAGGCATGGCGCGAAACATTCGCAATCCGTTCAATCCGGGCCTGCTGCTCGTCGTGCTGTTCGTCGCGATTTCCTGGTGGTTCGCCAACCAGCCGAATGAGAATCTCCCGCCAGCCGAGCGTCCCGCTCCGTCGAGAAAACCGGATTCCCGCGAGCCGACCCCGCCCGCAGCGACGACAGCCTCCAGGCCGGACCCTTGCGATCCGAAGATTGTGGACGAATTCACTGGCCGCGTGCAGCACGTCCAGGACGGCGATTCCTTCAAGCTGCAGACGTCGGACCGCCGGACGGTCACGGTCCGGATGAAGAGTATCGATGCCCCCGAGAAGGATCAGCCCTCCGGAGACGCCGCCCGGCAGCATCTCAAGCGTCTGATCGAGGGACGCCAGGTGACGATCCAGTCCGTCGGCGACGATCAGTACGACCGGACGCTCGGGTATGTTCTGCTGGACGGCGTCGAGATCAACGAGCAACTCGTCCGCGACGGTTGGGCCTGGCACTACAGCAAAGACAGTTGCGAGCGCCGCTTCGCCGCGGCGGAAGACGCCGCGCGGACGGCACGGCGGGGCCTGTGGGAGAGGGAACGACCGCAGCCGCCGTGGGAGTTTCGGCGACAGAAGAATTTGGGGCGGTAAGGCTCGGTCGGTCCCCCGGTGGTGACCGGTATCATTTGACTCGGTTGACTCGCCAGCGCGTCGGTTGTTCGCCGTCGCGCAAGGGCCGGAATTCGAGGTACGTACTGGCGGGATCCTTGTCATTCGGTCGCTCTGCCAGCAGAACATACCATCCATGCAGCTGAGCATGTTCGAGGACGAAGTCCTCAAAGTCTGTCGCGCGCAGCCGCCAGGTCGGAGCCAGCCAAGTCGGCGTTTCCTGCTCCACCCGCAGTCGGACCGTGCTGTCGCGATACACGGATGTCGGAGATGTTGTGTGCGAAGTGAACCAGCCAGGAAGCTCGACCAGCTCGATCAAGCTTGTCCCTCCTGACTGTTCGGAAACGGACCACAGCGGAATTGGCCAGCCTGGCTCGCTGTGGTGTAACCGAAGCAACGTCCCGGCCTGCAACGCCGGATCGCCCACATGGCCAGTCGGCGTCATGTACCACTCCGGGTGCTCGGCGAGTTCGAGAGTCGCCGTGAATCGCCGGCTCGGGCCGGAATCCCGTCGCTCCAACGCCAGATAGGTGGACCAGGCCGAACCATCAGCCCCCAACGGAATCAGCCCGATCTGCGTGACGCCGCCGGACGGCCACACTGCCAGGAGCGGGTCTCGCGGCGCATTGCCGGGAAGTGTATTCCACCAGTCCGTCCGTTCGAGCGCCAGTTGTCGCGCGGCGTAGCGACCCGCGGCGCTGATCGCCTCCACCGAACGCGGATCATCGCGATGGATGACCGGCCCCCAGATCACGTGCTCGTAGTCGCGTTCGATCCGTTCCTGTTCCGCCGTGGGAATCTCCGCGCCAGTTCGGCTGATAGAAATCGCTGGATCGGTCGCAACGCTGCGCGGCCAAACGGCCATCCCGATGACGGCCACCGCCAGCACTCCGGCTACGGCAACCAACGCAGGCCAACGCGGCTGCGGACTTCGTGCATGACGCTCCGCAGCGGACTCGCGCAGCGTCAGCCAGGCCAGCCCGCACGCCAACGCCTGCAGCGCGAACAGCACCGTCAGCAGCGAAAAGACGACGACCTGCAGCTTCCGGTCGGCCGCGTACACGCCGTCGAACGGAGGCTGAATCCAGCCGCTCAAGTTGCCTGCGGAGAAGAGTGCCAGCGCCAGGCCGCCGGCGCCTGCCACCGCGGCCGCCCAACGCTGTCCACGGACCATCAACGCCGCCAGGCCGATGATCGAGGCGTCGAGCAGTCCCATTTTCGCCGAGTCGGCCGCCATGCCCAGGCTCGTCATGTGCTCGGGAAGCCAGCGGACTCCTGCCGCCGCCATCGTCGTGGCTACGACCATCCAGACCATCAGCGCCGCGTGCAAGGCGACCGTCAGCACCCCCGCCTCGGTCACACGTTCCGGCCGGCGGACATAGCGCCGCAGACGCGCCCGCCAGGAATTCGGGCGGGCATGGACCGGGCGGTCTTCCAGAAACGCCTGCAGCTCGGCGGCCAGGTCCATTGCTGTCAGATACCGGTCGCCCGGCTCCTTGGCCAGGCACTTCAGGCAGATCCGCTCCAGGTCCCGCGGGATCTTCGGCCGCTGCCGCCGCGGAGGGACGGGAGGTTCCTCCAGCACCCGCGCCAGCGTGCTCCCGACGCCCGGCCCCACGAACGGGGGCGTCCCGGTCAGCAGCTCGTACAACACCACCCCCAGCGAGTAGATATCGCTGGAGACGCCCCGCGCGCCGTCATCGCCACGGATCTGTTCGGGAGCCATGTACTCCAGCGTGCCGCGCCACAGGCTGCTGTCGCGTTCCGTGCGGGGAGCGTTCGCCAGGCAGGCTAAACCGAAGTCGGTCAGCTTCGGCGTAAACGGAAAGTCGCCGCCGCCCCCATTCGGAAACAGCAGCACGTTCGAGGGCTTGATGTCGCCGTGCACGATCGCCCGCTGATGGCAGACCTGCGTCGCCTGCGAGAGATCGCGGAGGATCTCCGCCGCCAGTTGCGGCGGAGCGGGCGTTCCGCGCGCCGCCAGCCAGCCGGCAAGGGACGGACCCGAGCAGTAGGCCATGACCAGCGCCACCAGCCCCGGCTCGCGATAGACGTCGTGCACGGGGACGATGTGCGAATGGTCCAGCCGGGCCATCAGCTCGATTTCCTGCGCATAGCACTCCGCCAGGTTCGGCTGCAGGAGGACGTGCGAATGCGGAATCTTGATCGCGACCGTCCGGCCCAGTTCGTCGTCGCGGGCCTTCCAGACGGCCCCGTAGGCCCCGGCCCCCAGGGACTGCTGCAGCGTGTATTTCCCCAGTTTCGTCACCGCTCCGCCGGCTCCGCCTGGTGCGGCCAGCCGCAGCAGATCGAGGATCGGCATCGCCGCCGCCGGCGTCCGGGGCGGATCGCGACGGATCTTCGCCGCCAGGTCGATGAGTCCCTGGATCAGCTCCGGGTCGTGCTCGTCGTCGGGTGTGGAGCTAGCGGGGATCTCGGACATAGTTGGTCAACTCAAGCTGCAGCGCGGCGATGGCCCGGTTCCACACTTTGCGAACCGCGTCGGCCGACTTGCCGAGCTGCTCGCCGATCTGAGCATACTCCATCTCGTGGAAATCGCGGAGCCGGATCACGGCGGCGTATTCCGGCTTGAGTCGATCGAGCGCTGTCTCCAGGACGTCGCGCAGCTCGCTCCGCAGCAGGCTCGCCGAGACCGACGACCCGCCGTCGCGAAACGAGCGCGTGTCGGCCGGCGTCTCCCGGTCGGTCTGTCGGGACTGCGACCGCAGCCGCCGGGCCTCGTTGAGAATGACATTCAGCAGAATCCGTTTGAGCCAGCCGCGCAGTTCGCGTTCGGACGCCCCGTCGAACTGCTCATTCGCGCGGACGGCGCGGGCCAGCGCATCCTGGACGAGATCGGACGGCCCGACCTTCCGGTGGAGCGTCCCCGGCCACGCCCGGTCGGCGATCCGCGCGAGATAGAGCCGCTGCCCTTCGAGCTGTTCCAGAATTGAACTCCCCGCCGCCGGGCCCGACCGCTGCTGCGAGGAAGAGTCATCCACCATCAAAGACACGCTCTTACGGAGTGCGCGGACGCGGAATTCTGAGAAAAGTGTTATGGGCTCGCGGGCGGGGCGTTGTCCAGCCGGAAGTGGACGAGCGGCCCGAACTGGGGGACTTTTCGGAAAGTGGCGGATTTGGCGTCCGGTGGGGGTGGGCGGGGGTGTCTTTAAGAAGGTGGGGCGACTCTGCGGTCTCAGTGCGTCGATGGTGAATTGTTGGAGAAGTGTCATGCATTTGCGGGTAGTTTCCAAGGCAGCGAGAACCCTGTTGACCGTCAGCGGCATCCTCGGAGCCGCTGTGGACGGTGAAGCGGGGTTCGTTGGTTTGGGGGATCTGCCGGGGGGAGGCTTCAGCAGCGCTGCTTTCGGCATCTCGGCTGACGGATCTGTCGTGGTCGGTTACACCAACGGGGCCTCCGGAGATG
Organism: uncultured Planctomycetaceae bacterium; assembly: GCA_942493135.1. Classification (GTDB taxonomy): domain Bacteria; phylum Planctomycetota; class Planctomycetia; order Planctomycetales; family Planctomycetaceae; genus Planctellipticum. Next base: position 891,032 of record OW818684.1, read on the forward strand.
AAGCCTTTCGCTGGACGTCCGGCGGTGGCATGGTCGGCCTCGGAGATTTGCCAGGCGGAAGCACCTACAGCGCTGCTTCCGGCATCTCGGCTGACGGCTCCGTCGTGGTCGGTTACAGCGACGGGACCTCCGGAGGGGAAGCATTCCGCTGGACGTCCGGAGGCGGCATGGTCGGTCTCGGAGCATTGCAAGGCGGAGGCTTCTTTTACAGCGGTGCTTCCGGCATCTCGGCCGACGGTTCCGTCGTAGTTGGTGTCACCCGCGAAGCGTCGAATTATGAAGCGTTCCGCTGGACGTCCGGCGGGGGCATGGTCGGCCTCGGAGATTTGTCAGGTGGAAGCACCTACAGCACTGCTTCCGGCATCTCGGCCGACGGCTCCGTCGTGGTCGGTTACAGCGACGGGACCTCCGGAGGGGAAGCATTCCGCTGGACGTCCGGAGGCGGCATGGTCGGCCTCGGAACTTTGCCAGGCGGAAGCTTCTTTTACAGCAGTGCTTCCGGCATCTCGGCCGACGGTTCCGTCGTAGTCGGAGAGAGTTGGGGAGCTTCCGGAGGAGAAGCGTTTCGCTGGACGTCCGGCGGGGGCATGGTCGGCCTCGGAGATCTGCCGGGGGGAGGCTTTCGCAGCTATGCGACCAGTGTCTCGGCCGACGGCTCGTTAGTGGTCGGTAACAGCGACATTGGGCACACGGATGCGGCGTTTCTGTGGGACTCGGTTCACGGCATGCGGAGCCTGCAGTCGGTTCTCACGGTCGATTACGGATTTGACCTGAGCGGTTGGAGCCTTCGAAACGCAACCGCCATCTCGGCCGACGGCAAGTCGATTGTTGGATATGGGGTCAATCCCAATGGCCAACAGGAAGCTTGGCTGGCTCGACTGGAATTGCCGCCGCCACCACCGGACGACTCGCCGGTCGCGCCGGAACCGACGTCACTGGCGCTGGCCGGGTTCGCCGGGCTGGGTCTCGTCGCACGCGCGATTCGTCGCCGCAGAGGGGTGGGCGCTCCGTCGATGTGAACCCTGGTATGCCTGATTGTAAGACGTCGCATGTATTCAGCATTGGGCAGTCGTCGCATCGTTCGAACGACTACGCGCTGACACCGCAAGCCAGGTGGATTTTGCCGCAAGCACGTGATCTCGAACACATTCTCACTTAGCAAGGATTGCAACGATGATACCTCAAGCCGAAGGTGAGCGTGACAGGCGCGAAGCCGCATTGCAGACGCAGAAAATCGTAGACTACTGGAAACTGCGTGCCGGCGATTGGCTACTCTCTGGGGCCGCGTGGATCTTGCTCTGCACCCTCTTCAGTTTCGTTGCAGCAACCGCGGGCGCTTATTGGGCCATGTCCGACATGATCAAAACGTTTGCGGAAGACGAGGCGCGCAAGCAAGTGAAGCTGGTACTCGACGAAATGTCGCGCCAACCAGGTGGAATTGAGCAGATGTCCGAGCGGATCAGGAAGTCGATCGGCGAACTTGCTGCGGCCCAGTCACGCTTAGACAATGAGATCGGGGGGCAGGAGGAGATTGTTCGCCACTTCAAGAAACGCCATGACGACACGCTCATAAGGCTAAACGAGGCGATCAAGGCAGTTGAGGCACTCGCGGAGTCAGCGGTGCGGGCCAAGAAGGACGCTCAATCGTTGAATGAACGAATTGAGAAAGATCCCAATACACTTAGTGCCCTTTCAATGCTGGTTTCCACACTCCAAGAGAATCCGAACAATCCCGACCGGGCCGCAAAAGCGCTCATCTCCCAGTTTACAGTGGTTACGAGCCAGCTCCGAACCGATGTCGATTTGCTACAAGCTCGCGTCGGCGACGTGAACACCGTCGCCTTGAAGCAGGGATTCGACCGTCTTATGGGCGATATGGACTGGAATGCGCTCCGACACTTCAAGTACCACACAGAAGGTGGCGAAATCATCACGACGTCAACTCGCATTGGTGCAGCTCGGCTTGAGCTAAGGCAAGCCGGCGAGAAGGGAGATCATTTGCTTGTACTTTCACCATCAGGCGGGTTCATTCCGAAGCTTTCGAACGGGGATCGCAATCCGCGGCCGGGTCATCCGATGAATGGATTGCTTGAGGTGACATACGACAGGGGCCATAGGGCCGTCTACGGAAACTTCTATGAAGGAAAGTTCGAGCCGTGATGTGAACGGCAGAGGGCAGACGTACGGGAAGACTCGCTCGGAAGGAGCGAACTGATATTGGTGCAACGGGATGTGGACTCCCGCGGGGTGGTCCAGGGTTGGTCGTCTTCGACCTGTCTGGTTGGCAACGCCACAGGAGGCTGCGCGCGTAACAACCATCATCGATGGCGCCTTGATGCGTCTTCGAGTTCGCGAGTTCAGCGCGAGCATGCCGCCGTGCGCTTCAGGTCCCGGGCCGATCATCGGCCGGCTTGTACCCCGCGCACTCCACCATCGGCTGGGGTGGATATTTCACCAGCCGGCGATCGGTCAGCGACAGGCTGCACAGCAGGAACCTGGAGCCCTTGCCGGAGATGACTTCTCGCAGATGCCGGCAGCGTTCGCAGAGGCTTTCGCGCATCGGAGCTACTTCGCCGCCATCGCGCGGAATTGCTTCCAGGTGATCAGCTTCACGTGTTCCTCCTCCAGCAGCTTCGCGATCGCGGGTTCTGTGAAGATCCGGCGGTCGCCGTCCCGGCGGGCGGCGCTGTTGGTGACGGCCCGCAACTCGTCGTCGTCCACTCCGCAGTGGATGATGAGCTGGCTGACGCCGGGGGGCAGGCTCTTGAGGGTCTTCACGTAGCTCTCACGGCGGGCCTCGTGCGTTTCGCCGCCATAGAACTGGGCGAGGCCAGTCAGCAGCGGCATCTGTCGGGCGTCCAGTTCGGCGGCCAGGCGCGGTCCCGCTTCGCGCAGGGCCGGGTACTCTCGCTTCGTCGCCTCGTCGAAGCTGCGGACGAACATCACCGGCAGGTCGTATTCCAGACCCACCGCCACGTAGGCTTCGACCAGGTCGGGCCGGCTGACGAGGGCCCCCATGTGCGTATCGAGATGGCTGACCGGAATGCCGAGCTGCTTGGCGCGCTCGACCTGCGCCCGCAGTTCGGTGACGACCTCGTCACGCTTCACGTGCTGGGCCACCTGCTCGACGTTGTCCCAGAGATAGCCGTTTTCGTCGACCATGCTCGGCACCTTGTTCTTCCCGGCGACGGGCCCCCAGCGGTAATTGTCCCACTCGGAATTGAGCGTCAGATGCAGACCGTAGTCGTACTGCGGATGCGCTTTGGCATACTCGGCGAACTCCCGGACCCACGGGCACGGGATCATGATGCTGCACGACGTGACGATCCCCTTCTCCAGGGCCTCGATCGTCCCCCGATTGACCGAATGGCACATCCCGGCGTCGTCGGCATGAATGATCAGATATTTTTGACCGTCACCGGGGGGCGCGTCCGCTCCGCCAGCCGGGAGGGCGCCGGCCAGGGTCACGATCAGCAGACACGTCATGCTCCGAGAAAAGCGAGCCATCGTCATGGTGAGTCCTGTTTGGAATCGGGCGCCAACCGGCGAGTGCGAGTCAGCATTTTCCGGGAACCTGGAGTCAGAATTGCCGCGGGTATCGTACCGGCCGGGAACACGCCGCAGAAGTCTGCGATTCCGGCGATGGCTGCGGTCGACCGCGGCAAGTGCCACCGCGAATTGACTACCGGTCCAGCACGATGGTCGATTTTGCATGGCCAGCGACTTCCTCCGGAGTGAACCAGGCCGGCTTGAACCGCTTCGTCGCGTACAGATTGGCCTGGTCGAAGAAGTGGGGGGATTCGCTGCGTCCGCTGGCGCCGAACGGCATGACGCTCCGGCTGCGAACCGGCGCCGTGAACTCGACCGCCGACATGTACGACGCGCCGACCACCGCATAGCGCTGCGGCCGGACGATCGGAATCTCGGGGGTGGAGTAGATCGTGTGAATGATCCCCAGCGGTCCGGGGGCCCCTTCGATCGGCAGGCTGCGCGCGATGCCGTTGAGGCGCAGACCGGCGTTCTGAATCTCCGACTGGTCGGGGATCCGCTGCAGCCGATGCGCCTTTCCCCAGGGATACTTCCAGTCGCCGTACAGCCGCTGCACCTTTCCCGCCGCCGTCTTCAAGGCGGTGAACCAGGTCAGGCGATCGACGGCGTACTCGGCCTTCAAGGTCTCGGCGGGATAACCGAACCCGTACAGTTCTTCGTACCAGGCGACGCACAGCGTCGTCTGCGTCGAATCGAGGGACGACTTGCAGTCCCAGTCCTGCAGGTGACTGAGAAACGGGGCGACCTCGGCTGCCAGTGCCGGGTTAGTCGCCTGAAGTCTGGCGAATTCCTCCTGCAGCCGGGGGAGCTCGGTGAGCGGCCAGTAGAGCGTGGTGTCGTACGCCAGGGTCTGCAACTGATCGAGCGTCAGCTCGGTCGCCTTTCCCAGCAGCCGGCGCGACATTTTGGAGCGTCGCGTGTCGACGTCGTGGTCCTCCAGCATGTCCGCGGGAAAGTCGGCCCGCTGCGGATTCTCGGCGCTGTCTTCCGTGACCGTCCAGGGGGACGAGTTGCAGCTCTGCACGTAACCCGACTTCGGATTGAGCACCTGCGGCAACTGGTCGAACGTGTGAAATCCTTTCCAGTCGGTCCGGGGGTCGCTCCCGTCGACCGGCTGAGTCCAGTTGAACGACGGATCGCGGACGGGAATCGTGCCGTTGTAGGCGTAGAAGATGTTTCCGTCCCGGTCGGCATAGACCACGTTGAACATCGGGATCGCGCACCGGCCGATGGCGGCCCGCCACTCGGCGAAGTTCCGGGCGGTCACCATTTCCCACGCCTGACTGGCCCGGTTCAGATCGAACAGTCCGGCAACCTGCACCGCCAGAAACGTCGTGTCGTCCTCCTGCCGAACGATCGGGCCGTGATGGGTCTTGCGAAAGGTGATCTGACGCTCGACAAGCTTGTCGCCGGTTCTGACCTGCAGCGATTCTGTCCACTGCGTCGCGGTGCGATGGCCCCCGTCGTAGCGGTACTCCAGCGGATGTGCTTCGTCGTCAAACTTCACGCGCCAGGCATCGGCGATATCGGGATCGTTGACGGTGTACGTCCAGCCGAGATGTTCGTTGTGGCCGATCGTCGGAAACGGATTCCCGAAGAAGCTCGCTCCGCTGAAGTTCAGTCCTTCGTCGCTGCGGACGTGGGATTCGTAGAACTGCCCCATGCCATACCAGGGCTGATGCGGATTCACGAACAGCATCGCCGCTCCCGACGCAGTCCGCTTCCCGGAGATGGCCCAGGCATTCGATCCAATCGCCGCCTGCACTTCCGCCGCAAAGTTTTGCGCCGGCCGGTCCGGCAGCTCCCAACTGTTGCACGCGGTCCCCAAGGCGGCGATGTCGTCCGGGCCACGGTCTCTCGGCTTGCCGACATGCGCCCTGCGATAGACGAATTCCAGCAGCAGGTGGCGATCCATTGCCAGAACGTACCACGGCTCAAAATGGACCAGCAGCCGCGGCTTCGTCTCGGGATGCGTCGCCAGGTAGCGATTGATACCGTCGATATACGCCGCCGCGATCGCCTGATGCTCCGGCTTCAGCCGGGCGAAGTCCTCCTGCGAACGCCGGGCGACTTCAAAGCTGCGGTTCAGAATATCGTTGGAGATCCCGACGTCGCCGACGACCTCGGCATAGCGCCCCAGCGACCGGATGCAGGAGTCTTCGAGCTGCCAGAAGTAGTCGTCCGCCTGTACGTAACCCATTCCGAACGCGGCGTCCGCGTGCGTTTTTCCGTGGACGTGCGCGACGCCCCATTCATCGCGGCGAATGGTCACGGAGCTCGATCCAGCCGCGGGAGCGTCAACGGCCCTGCTCACTGTTGGAGCCGCGAACAGCCCGAGAACCAGCAACCGGAGAATCGACGACACGCGCATAGCCAGTTCCACCGGACTGAAGTGAGGATGTAAAGAGCACGGAGCTTCTCACGATTTCCGCAGTTGCTTCAGCATCTGCCCGGCGGCGTGCGCCAGCAGGACGGTGTCGACGCCGGCGGTGATCAGCGTATAACCGCGGTCGATAAACGGCTGCACGGCCGCGGCGGTGACGCCAAAGTAACCCAGCGGCATCTTCGCCCGCTGGCAGACTTCCGTCACGCGGTCGATGGCGGCGATCACGGCCGGATCGTCGATCTGGCCCATCTTTCCCAGGCTGGCGGAAAGGTCGTACGGCCCCAGCAGCACCGCGTCGACCCCCGGCACTTTGACGATGGCTTCGATGTTTTCGACGGCCTGAATGTGCTCGGCCTGAACGACGACCACCGTCCGTTCGTTGGCAGTTTCGACATACTCCTTGAACCGCCGGCCGTAGCCGTGCGCTCGTGCCAGACCGACGCCGCGCGAACCCAGCGGGGCATACCGCGCCCACTGGACCACGTTCGCCGCTTGCTCGGCCGTGTTGACCTGGGGGACGATGATCCCCTCGGCCCCGAGATCGAGCACAGTCTTAATCGCCACCTCGCCAGCCGCCGGGACGCGGACGAGGCAGGCCGTCCGCTCCCCCACCGCCTGCAGCATCGCCAGGATGTCCTGGGTCTGCAGCGGTCCGTGTTCGCCGTCGATGAACAGCCAGTCGAAGCCGGCATCCGACAGAATTTCCGCCACGGCGGCGTTGGGGAGCGTAATCATCGTGCCGAGGAGCGGCACGCTTTCGGCAAGCCTGGAACGAAGGGACGGCCTCGCAGTCATGGTGGAAGATCCCGGTACTGGTGATCCGAACGGAGCGCAATGAAGTCGACAGCGATGGTCCTGTTTCTGCCCGGACACCGCAAGGAGTACAACCCGAAGGGGATCGATCTGCGGGGTGACTCTTTGCGAAGGACGACGCTGGCGCAGTCCGGCCTGGCGCCGCCGGAGCGGAGGGCGGCTGTGCCGCGGCGACTCGCCACGCGATCAGAACATTCGCGCAGGCACGGCGTCCGTTTGCAACCTGTGCGGCGGTGACTCGGAGTCGCTCCGGAAAGGCCGGCTATTCTTTCACGCGTTCAAGCAGTTGCGCAAGTTCTTCCGCGGCGTTCCAGCTGAAGTATGTCTCAGCGCTGGCCAGCTGTTTGTCCCGCGAGGCTTTGACGGTTTTTTCGAGTTTCTCGCGGGCAACCGCGGCTTTCTTTTCAGTGTGCTCCTGCCACTGAGCGGCTTTCATTTCCTGTCCGAGACGGATTCCCGCCTCTCGTTGATAGAGCGTCAGCAAGGCCTGACGCCGCTGCAGTACGGCAGTTCCCGCGGCTTGCAGTTTGCGCATCGTATCAACAATTTGCTTAATTTCGTTTTCTATGGTGCTAGTGACCACTTCCATGCCCGGGAGGCCCGAGAGAATCTCAACTGTGAAGGTCGAGGTGTTTTCGCCGGTCATGGAATTCAGAACCGTTTCACGATAGATTCCGCGAGCTGTCCGATTTAAAGGATCACGAGCCACAAAGACACGCGTCTTGACGTCCAAACGAGACTCGATCAAACCCGCCGCGCGCCAAGAGGAGATTGATTGCTGTTCTTCGTCCGACCATGCATTTCCCTATAGAACTGTGAAAGCGACGTTTGAAGTTGGTATAAACGCAAATACTCTACCTTGAGTTTCTCGACGGCCTCGTCTACCTGTGCAATCTGTTCGACCGCCTGTTGTCTCAAGATCTCCCGATCCGACGCCGACTTTGACTTCTCGTCGGACAAACGCGTCCCCTTCTCTTCCAGAGAAGTCAACGTTTTCTCAATGCTCGCAATCTTCTTTTCGTCGGCACGGCTGACATCAACGAGCCCCTGTGCGCGAGCCGCTTCAATAGCGACCCGCATCCGCTCCAAACCTCGGGTGAAGTGCGGACCTGCCACCGCATGCGCCTGGATCTCGCTGGAAAACTGTTCCAACGATTGCCGACGCTTGTTGTCGAGCCTCCGAGTTTCCAGCATCAATGCTGACACTGTTCCGATCCATTCGACCGCCTGGCCGAACTGCGCCTCGGAGAGCTTTTTGATTTGATGTTCAGACAGTGTCGCCGCAAATGCATCGGGGAGTTGGGAGGCGAGATCGCGTTCGCGGGCGTGTTCGAGCTGCCACATCGCGCAGGCCCTCCTGGCGGGGAGAAAGAATGCGAGGTCTTTGCCTGCCAGCGCGGGGAAGGCGAATTCGCATTCGGATGGATACCCGGCCTGCTCGCAGGCCAGGGCGTAGGCGAAGTCAGGGAGTGGAGACTCCGGGGCTGCGCCCCTGGCCGCCTCGCGCATCGCCTTCAATTCTTGCAGAGATGGATGCGGCTTCGCCTGCGCCGCGTCGACTAGCGACTGCAGGGGCTGCCGGACAGCTTGGGGACAGATTTCAGCCCAGCTCTCGTCCTTCTCCGTCGGCCAGAAGTCGTAGTCGAGCAGGCTGACTTTGACGGTCGCGGCTGCGGCGGGCTTCTCAGTCGAATCCTGGGCCATCGCCGCCATGCTGCCCAGTGCCATGAAGGGAATCACGAGGAGGCGGAAACTCCGCCGGCCGACAGGACAGACTGCTTCCCCCAGCGAGGATAATGTCCAATTCCTGTTTTTCAGTTGGGGAATGGACATGAGTCGCGAGATTCGAACGATGGTTCGCAACATGATTGAGTCCTTGAATTTCAGGGGGAGAAAGTCAGCCTCACGGATGTTGGAACGGTCGGGGACGACAACAGTTCCTTCACGAGGGCGTTCCATTCAGCCTGTTCGAGAAATCGGGGCGGCACGCCCGGTCGTCGCTCGACTCCGGTGGCGGTGGTCACCAGTTTCTTCAGGGCGGCGGCATCGAGTCCTTCCAGATCAGAAATGCCGGGGCGGACGCTGATCAGTTCGTGCGAAGTCAGGAGCATCTGGCTGTCGGGCGAAATGTCGATGACGCCGATCTCGCCAGCCGCTGAGTGATACGCCCTGGCTCCGGAGGCGATCATCCACATCGCGACGGACTTCGCGGAGCGAGCTGCCAGCAGCGTTCCCTGCGTGTTGACTCGCAGCTCATCGATCGGCGTCTTACTTTCCGTGACAAAGACCTGTTCTCCGCCGGTACTGTCGACGACAACCACCCGTCCGTCCGCGGTTCCGCAGGCCGTGCGATCGCTTCCGGGGATGGCCAGAACGTCGGTGATCGAGGCATCCGCTAAACGATAGAACTCGATTGCATGACTGATATTCGCTCGCGGGCGAGAACTGCCGGCATCGCTCTTCGCGGGCAGCGTCACCGAAAGCAGTCGTCCGTCCTTCGTGGCAGCAACCAGCTGGCGCGAATCCTGGCCCCGCCAGTCGACAGATCTCAGGTTTTCGATCGCCGTCTCGCAGACGCTCACCGGCGTCGGCGCGGAAAGATCGTAAATCCTCAGCAGCTCGGATTCTGCCGGCCGATCGAGGGCCAGAGCGAGGAAATTTCCGTCTGGCGACAGCCTGATGTGAAAGATCTTTCCGACGCGTTCGGCGACTGGTCGTACCTGTTCGAGAAACTCCTCCGGGCCGAAGATGCGCACTTTGTCACGGCCGATCAGAATTGCGAGCGTCGTTCCGTTCCGATCGAATGAGAGCTGCCGCATGTTCCGGGCTTCGTCCCTGGTGACGCTGAGCGTCCTTTCGAGTCGGCCGGTGCCGGTTTGAAACAGACCTACGAAAGCACCGGCCGGATTCGCCACCTTGCTGGCGGGCGAACTGACAATGCGGGCGGCAAACCGGTCGCCGACCGGACTGAATTGGCCGACTTCTGCGAGAGAGCTGGATTTGACCAGCACGGTTTCCGACAACATCAAGGGGGTTGTCGGAGCCGTTTGCTCGGGTTTCTGGTTCAGAATTCTCCATTTGCGAATCCAGGGAACGCCCTGCCCCGCATCCGGCGTAGAAATCTGGAATGCCAGCCCACCGTCTTCGACCGAAGCAAAGAGACTCTGGCCGGATGCATCGATCCGGGGATGAACGCAGGGAGGCGCCAGCGGTTCCCGCAGTGCGCAGTCCCAGACCTGCGACTGTCCGCCTTCCGATACTACCAGCAGGTGCTTGCCGCTCGGATCAATGGCAATCGTGCCGGGCTTATTTCCCGCCAGGAAGCTGCGAAGCTGACTCTCGCCAGCTTTGGCGATCCACACGCCGTCGGGCAGTCCCAGATAGATCTCACTGAGAGACGGGGTGGCTGCCATGCTGTGAATGGCTGCGCGAGAGCGAATCAGACCGTCAAGACCGCCAATGGGCTGCCGCGTAACGGCTGAGTAAATTCCGACGGTGGACCGAGTCTGCACCAACATCAGCGGAACACCCGCCTGTACTTTCAACCAGAGTCGCTCCACCGGCTCGGCCGGAAACTGCATTCGTCCCGCATGCTTTCCGCGTCGAAACACATCGACTACGCCGCTGGCGTCCCCAGTTGCGGCCCCCCGACGATCAGCCACTTTGACGCCTTATCGAACGCGGCCGCCCTGGCGAAATATGTCTTGTCCGGAATTCGAACTCGCGAATCGGAGGCGTCGCGAGGCTGAATCATCACCGACGTCGGATCGGCGCCCGCGAACGGGACAACCTCCTCCACTTCGGCGACGGGCTGACCAACCGCGTCAAAGATGATCCGCGCCGGCGGCTTCGATTTCACTCCGCCTTTTGCCTCCGGAGCAGCGACGGTCGTCGGAATTGCGAACACGGAATTCTCGATCATCCACGGTGTCCGCCGGAGATGGTTGATGAGGACCGTATGAATTTCAGTGGGACCGAGGCGAACTCCGTCCGGCGGCGAACCGCCGGCGGCATCCGCCAGGACATCGGCCATTCCGTGCAGGCCGTCTGCGGTATTTCCTCGTTCGAACTCAACGATGGCCTGCTGAATGTCTCTCTCCATCCGCCCCCACTTCTCGACGAGCACGGCACGCTGCTGGATGCCGGCAGCGCGGGCCTTTTCCGCCAATTCCTTCTGCTGCGCCGTCATCTTTGCGGTGGTCTCGGTATTCAAAAGCTCGATCGACTTGAGCAACTCCTGTAACCGGTCGTCTGCCAGTTTCGCCGTGGTCTGAAGTTCCTCGGTCCGTCGCGCCAGCTCGGTGGCGTTCTGTTCGGCACGATCCCGCTCGGAGCGAGCGTTCTTCAAGGCCTGATCTTTCAGTTCGCTCTCGTCCTGCAATCGGATCAAAGCGGCGTCAGCCCGGTCTTTCTGCTGTCGCGCGATTCTGGCCTGCTCCTTCGCGGAAACGGCAAATGCCGCGGAGACGACCGTCCCCAGGACCAGCGTCAGGGCAATGGCGACGGCGGAACCGGCGACGGCGGGGTTGCGTCGGCACCACCGCATGAATCGCTCGATGCGGGTCATGGGACGGGCGATGGTCGGTTCGCCGGCCAGAAATCGCCCAAGATCTGTTCCCAACGCCGCGCAGCCGCGGTAGCGCTGCCCCGGCTCCCGGCCAAGGGCCTTCTGGCAGATCGTATCGAGATCGAGCGGGGTCTCGGGCTTGAGAGATCGCGGCGTCGGAGGAGTCGTATTCAGCAGATTGAAAATGATGATCGCCGGCGTGCCGCCAAACGGCGTCTGGCACGTCAGCAGCTCGAACAGAATGACGCCGAGGCTGTATTGGTCGCTGTCTGCGGTGACGTCGGCGGAACCGCCGGCCGCCTGTTCGGGGGACATGTAGGCCGGGGTGCCGATGATCGCACCGTCGTGAGTCAGCTTTTCCTCGGCGTCGCCGACATGGGCCACGCCGAAGTCCATGAGGTGCGGTTCGCCGGCCTTGTCGATCATCACGTTGTGCGGTTTCACGTCGCGATGCACGATCCCCTGCGCGTGGGCGTAGTCGAGCGCGGAGGCCAGCTTGCGCACCAGGTCCGCGATCAACCGGTAGTTCCCCCGATACTCCTCAATGCAGTCTGACAGGGGCAGACCGTCGATGAACGCCGAGGCGATGTAATACTGATCGCCGTCCCGGCCGGCGTCATAAACGGGAACGATGTTCGGATGATTGAGTCGGGCGGCCGCTTTCGCTTCGCGGAGAAAGCGTTCCACAAGCTCGATGGTGGTCAGCAGCCCCGACTGCGGGACTTTGATCGCGACCTCTCGTTCGAGCTGGGGATCATACGCGCGGTAGACGGTTCCGAACGCTCCCTGGCCGAGTTTCTGGCGGATCTCGAAACGGCCGATACGCGGCGATGATTCACGGGTCGCCGCTTCCTTCCGCATAAATGCCGGAGCCGGCGGAATCAGGCATGCCGTGTCGCTCATCGAAACGGCATGCGTGTCCGCCATTTCCGTCTCGACGACGAACTCCTCGCCGCAGACCTGACAGCGAATGTGCCGACCGACGGCGTCCGGAGCGACGCGATAGATCCTGCCGCATTCCGCAGCCGGGCATCGGACTCGGATCATCGCAGGATTCCGTATTACGTACATGCGGTGCTCGACAGCTGGCCCCGCCACATGAACAGGTGCGAGTCTAATTAACAGAGGGAGGAGTCGCCATTGGGAGAAATGCGGATAGATGGGTAGTTTTTCGCGATGAAACGGAAGGGGCTTCCCGTCAGAGTGCCAGGCCGGGCCAGTCCCATCGCTCATGAGCGCTCCGCTGAGGCGTTGAGGGGTGACGTAGGGTCGCCAGCGCCGTATCTTGGTCCGTGGAGACCCGACGTACGGACTCCCCGGACTCGCACCCCTGGAGATTGTTCATGCCCCGTCTTGCACTGGCCCTGCTGGCCTTGTCGTTTTCCGCTTCGCTCTCCGCCGAAGAGGCGTCGCCTACCGTGCCGCCGGAACCGGCCGGCATGCGGACGATCTTCAACGGCAAGACTCTGGACGGCTGGGACGGCGATCCCCGCCTGTGGAGCGTGATGGACGGCGTCATTCACGGCGAAACGACTCCCGAGAACGTCGCGCAGGGCAACACGTTCATCCTCTGGAAGGGCGGCGTCCTGAAGGACTTCGACCTCCGGCTGGAGTTCCGCTGCAATGCGACCAACAACTCGGGAATCCAGTACCGTTCGAAGCACATCACCGACGACAAAGTCCGCAACAAGTGGGTCGTGCGGGGCTATCAGCACGAGATTCGCAACGAAGTCAAGTTCCCCAATACGTCGAGCTTCATCTACGACGAGGGGGGCAAGCGGGGCCGGATCTGCCAGGTGGGCGAAGTCGCCACGTGGGAACCGGACGGCAAGAAGGTGCTGAAGTCCGATCTGATCGATCAGGCGGGGTTTGAGAAGCTGTTCAAGCTCGACGAATGGAACGAGGTGGCGATCATCGCCCGCGGCAACCGGATCCAGCACTATCTGAATGGCCGCCTGGTTCTCGACTTCACCGACAACGATCCGCAGCTCGCGTTGAAGGAAGGGATCCTAGCCCTGCAGCTCCACGCCGGCAAGCCGATGTGGACGGAGTTCAAGAACATCCGGGTGCAGGAACTGAAGGAGTAGGTTTTCGATCTGCCGTCGGTAACGCGTTGATTCGGAATGCGACAGCCAGACCACGGACATCCGGTGTGGTCTGGCTGTTTTTTTATCATGGGGGGATGGGTCGCTGATGCGACTGGCAGAGGCGTCCCCTGAAGCCGCCGCTGAGGAAACTGCGGGCCACGGACGCATATGACGAATACGCCCGCCGGTCTGTGAAACTTGGCGGGCGTTCGATTCTGGATTCGACGGTAACGAGTAGTTACCGTAAATCGTGTCCACCGTACTGCTCGCTCATTGGTCACGGTAGAAGCCGATGAACTCCTGGCAGCGGCGGACATGCCTCCTCCCATGCCGCTGAACTCGAAGAAAGTTAACCGGTTCCGATGAACGACAGGTACTTCGGATGTGAACTCTGCAAGACGTACACGGACGCCGGCTATCGCTGGGCGTACTGGCACCTCGAAGAACCTCGTCTGGTATCTCTCGGCGAACCGGTTGTCGTGGAGGCCGTTCTCCGCGCAGACTCGTACTGGAACCCGCGGCCTGACGAGCAGAGTGATTGGCTTTGCAAGCAGGTCTTATCTGCTGTCAGGCGTTACTTGACCGAACACCGTGAGCACAAGCTCGTGTACATCGAATCCGACATGGTCTTCGACCCAGACCGGCCGTTCTCGAAGTGGACCGACGTGTCTGGTGCCTAATCCGGCGCTGAGGCGGACGGGCGCGTTGGTCGGCACTTCTCGCCTCCCCCTCTCGCACGCTGTTGAATGCCAGTCTCACTTTGCGCGGATCGGCGATCAGCGCGCACGCTGCCGATCAGCCGACGCCGCGGGGGCGGCAGGCTCCGATTGATAACTGACGTCCGAACGAATCCGACTCCATACCGCTCCAGCGGCAGCGCAAGAACTGGTCAGCGAATTCACGCTACGGATACGCTCCATGTCATCGCCCGCATTGAGATTGACAGTCGTACCGGGACGGATACTCTCGACCTGGTTCGTTCCGTGAATCACAAGGTCGGTCACAGAAGGCGCCACAGAGGGGGGACGTTATGACTCGGCAATTATTCGTCTTGATCGTCAGCACACTCTCTCTGGGACCCTGGGCAGTGAAAGCGCAGGAGCCGACACCGAAGAAGGCTGCCCAACCAAAAGCCAATCCGGTGTACGTCAAGATCATCATGCCCACCGACCCGGTGGACCGCGATCAGGATCACCCCGTCGTCGAGTCCTGGATTGCTGAGGATCTCAAGAAACGCGGGCAGGCCAAGTTCGCCGCCGTGACCGGGTGGGTGCGACTGGATCTTTCCCCCTTTGAGGCAACGGATGTGTGGGGTGGTGGGAAACTCGACAATATACTTTATTGTCCCGTGGGTGCGGATATTCCTGCGCGAGCCGAGGGCCGCATCAAGGTACTCCTTGTCGGATGGACCCCCGGCGGCGCCAGGGCGACCGCTTCACTGGCGGATGAACCGGGTAGCCGCGCGATTGCGTCCGTCGAACAAGCCAAGACGGAGCAAGGGATGCCCTATGTGGCGGTCCTCATCGGTCCACCGCCTGAAAGACTCGCCGCTCCGACCGACCGCAAGAAATAGCGTCCGCTTCCCGGCGACAGGCCCAACCATCGGTTCAACCGGAAACGTGGGCCGCACTCGTTCTGAAATCAACATCGTTCGCCGCTGCCCGGTGATACGGGTCGTCAGGCGGAGGAGGCCACATCCGGTGTCCGGCTTGTCTGATCTGGACTGACCGGCCTCCGCGCGCTGATAGGTAGTTACCGCCGCTGCAAACGCCGCCCTTGACGGAAAGTGAGTCATTTGATGTGGCGACAGTTGATCCCTCTCGGAGTTCGCAACGGCGTTGGCGGCTACGAGGCGCGTGATGGCCGCGGCTCGACAATCTTGTCGGGTCCCAAGTCTGGCAGGTCGACGTTCACTCTCCACGCGTAGACCTGCACAGGCACGCCGAGACGGTCGGCGATGTACGTCACGAGCGAATCCGGAAGCGGATCCGCGTAGTCGTTCTCCTGTCGGTTCCAGCCGAAGACGTACACTGGGCCAGGCTTAGCGAGCGGGCCGGGAAATGTGGTCTGAAGATCCGATGACGAGATTTCCTCGTCTTCGACGTCTGCGAGCCCGTGCTCTCTTGAGACATTCAGCGAGAATGGGATAAGCGGCAGATCGAGGTACATCCATTCGTAGACGTTTTCGTAATCCCAGTCGAGATCTTCTTCACGCACCTCGGGGGGCAAGACCCGCGCCAGCGAAATGAAGTCGAGTTCGGTCATGAACTTGAGATACATCGGGACTCCGCGGAAGGCGCTGCTCGGGCTGCAGATGAGGATTATGACAGTATCCGGCAGAGCCAAGAGAGCTTGCAACGGTAACTATTCGTTACCGTTGCGCGGCCCCGGTGGGACCTCCAGACCGAATGCGAATCCAGCTGCTGCGAGTCCCGTCGACTTCAAATTCCGGCGTGACGGCAAACCGGGGGCATCACCTGGTTGTACTTTCCTTGAACCGCTCGTCGAGAATCGGCGTGTCGGCCGGAAGAGGAATTCGGTTCAGGTCAACAATCTCGCCGTCGACGATCAACTCGATATAAATCGTCTGCTCCCACCTCCCCTTGACGAGGTTTGCGCCGGCGATCGGGGCTTCGCCCCTGGGTGGCGTGTGAATGCAAACGCCCGCCGTCGTCCCGGCTCCCAGCCAGAAGTTCGGTCCACGTCTCAGAACGATGGGCGCTCCCTGGCTCTTGACCTTCAAAATGTGAGGCCAGGCAGTCTCAAAGTCTTCCCGCTTTGTGAAGGGAACTGCGTAATGCCGCAGCAGCAGTTTCGGGCCTTCCATGGTTCGCGACTGTTTGCGGAGCGGCTCCAGTTCCTTCGGCCAATCGTTCGGCCAGGCCCCGCGACTTTCGACGGCGTAGTCCGCATACAGTGGATACGCGGCGATGACAGCGACCGCGGTCAAGACGGAGATTGTTCGTTTCATCGAGAGGTCCGCCAATGTGTGAGGTTGAGTGCACGATCCGTTCGACGAGCATCATGCACCATTGGTTCCACGTTTTCAGGGCATTTCTCTGATTGCCTGAATGGCGTGTGTTGAGACTGCGTGGAACGCGACGAACCACAACCTGCTGGCGCGGTGCGAGTTGCGACGACTCTATGCTCGTGAATCCGTCAATGAACCCGGGCTTCGATCGCCCTAATCTTGCAGTCGCCTCAACGATAACGACTGGTTACCGGTTGGGTGATCGGAGCAACTTTATGGAGCTTTCAGTAGGATCGCCGAAGTACGTCCAGAAACGATCGAGGCGATTCGACGGCCTCGTGGCAGAAGCGGCACTTGAACACTCGCAACGTCGTGCCTTTCGCATCGCCAGTTATCGGCTTCTCTCGCTGAAAAACGAGGGCGAAGCAACGGCGACAGTGCGGGCAATATCGCAGCCAGGAGACGGTGGCGTACTTCGATCCGTCCGCGACGAATCTCATGAATCGTTCCTTCCCAGCAGCGGATCGCCCGACAACTCCAACTTCATGGCCCATCGCCCGCTTGATCCGGCAACAGAAGGATTCGACAGGCCAGGCTCAACGCTGATTATCAATCACCGTGAATCTCGCGATTGCTCTGCGTCACTGGAGGGCTTTGAGCACAATTCCGTAGGCAACGCATCGCGGCCCTTCGTAAAGCTCGAATGCCGCTCCGTCGACCAGTCGCTCTTTCGGTGCAGCATCGGAAAGGAATCGGACGTCGGCAGTCCATTCGCTGCCGTCGCTCGTGGCATCGCGCTTCTCGACGATCAGCGACCATGCTTCGTGTGGCGGCCAATCCTGATCAAGACCGGAAAAACGGACAACAGTAACGTAGGGCGGCGTCCCCGTGCCGCGAGGAGGGGCTTTTCTCCCTCCTGCCTCACCGGAGATCCAGGTAATCCTTGCCTTCATATCCGACATTTCGAAGGAAACCCGCGGCCAGAGTCGTCAGCCCAAATTGGCAAATCTTCCGCTGTCAGCTCCATGCTCTCCAGCTTCTCGACTCCATCCAGACTGAACGGCATCCAGCTCGTTTTGTATCCCTCCCCGACGGTACCAAGCAATCACCGTCGGCACCGCAGTTTGACGGCTCTATCTCGCAGGGTATCCTGAGACGACACCCGACCATTTGAGTACATTGCGGGAATGCCGGTAAAGCCCGCCACCGCAGATCACTGGAGAGACGGGGACACTCGACCATGCGGCAGAATCTGGCACTCTACGATGACCGCAGAGAACTGGCCGAATACCTGTGGAGCAACTATTCCCAGTTGTTCTCAGAGCCAGAGCAGCTTGCGGCACGAACGTTAATCGGCGAGCAAAAGGCCACAACCACGGATTCAGAACGCATTCGTCAAAAGCTGCTGTCAGCATGGAGCCGCCGTGGCGAGCCGGAGATCGACGTTCTGCTGGCCGACGGCCCAGAAGCCTTCCGGATTCAAGCCGCGGAGAGAGTGCTGGCCGAACGGCGCGACGAGATCGACGTCAACCGATGCCCCGAGTGCGATCGGGTGGTCGCGACACCTCGCGCTCGTCAATGCCTTTGGTGCGGATTCGACTGGCACGAAGTACCGCCGAACAACTGATCGCTTCATTCGCCGCAAGTCGTTGTTTCACGACCACCGAAACGGTAACTGCTGATTACCGTTGCTCGATTCCGTCTGCTTCTTGGACCACGGACACCGGAGGCCAATATCGCTGGAGCTTCTGACCAGCGAACTCGAATGACACGTAGTACTCGACAGACACCCCGCTTGGGAATTCCGGAAGGTCCGCCGAAAAGACGGCTTTGTCTCCTGCGTCCTTGATGCACTTCATTGGGGAGCATTGGTATTCCTTCTCGCCGGAGAGCCGATGGCAAAGCGTGAGTTTGGAGAATCGACGAACTGCCGGTCCACCATTGATTGACACGCATTCGAATTGCACTTCGAATGCATCACCGGCTCGAATGTATGCGGGCGGGGAGTGAACCGTACCTCCACCAGTGGTATTCACGCAGCCGCTGCAGGCGACGACGATCATGATCAGCCGTTTCACCAGCCTGACTCCTGTTACGCCTTCAGCGTGCCTTGGTTGGATGCCACTGCCCGCGGCCTTGGATCAGCACCGGGAATGAAGTCTGAGTTGCCCGTCAGGCGACTGCTCCAATACTAGCCGGCATGGACGGTTCCGACTACGCATAGACGGACAACGCTCAAACTCATGCGGCTCTCATCTGACGCTTTACTCGGCATCCATTTAGAACCGACGCCTCGCCGAAAATGCTTGGTTCGCACGTCCGCCGCGAACGGTAAATGATCATCACCGTCGGCGTCCTGTCCAGGCTGAGGCCCTTCCGTCTGTGCTTCGCGCCTGCTGTCCTGGCGGATAGTATCCCGCGGTCGACCCGACCTCCGAGGCACCCCGATGGGCATCCCGCTCCGCGAACCGTTCTTCCTCCGTGGCCGCCGAAGCGTCCTGCTGCGAGCCATCTGGATGTCGTTGGCGATCAGTGTGATCGGCGGTGGTGCAGGTCTCGCGGCCGTGTTGGTTTACCTGCTTCTGGGGCTTACGGTGGGCCTGGAAGGCGGACTCTTAAGGCTCGTTGGCGGTTCGGCCGCCGTCTCGCTCGCGACAGTCGTCGGCATTCCGTATTTCCGCTGGCGGGGAGACTCGGTTCGCGGAATTGCGGCGAGGGCAGGCTGCATCATGTTGATCGCCGCCGGTCCAATGCTTCTCGAAAACAAGTTGCTCTGGGGCCTGCTGGCTCAGGCCGCTCAGCAACTGGACGCGTGGAAGAGCGACATGGAATGGGGCGAGAGGCTGATTGTTTCTGCCGAATTCATGTTCGTGCTGATTCTGCTCTGGGTCGCCTGGAGCGCAGCGTGCGTTCGCAGTTCACGTTCGTGGCTGCTGACCATTCTTGTTTCCGGACTGAGCATTCCCCTCTGGATTCTGTCGTTGGCCGTTTCAATGTATTCCGTGGGATTCGCACAGAACGCGCTTCCCAGCAACGTCTTCTCGATTATGCTGTCCGTTCTTCAACTGTCCCTTCCCGGACAGTTCTTTGCACTGCTCGTGATCCCCTGGGGTGCTCCGTTCTGGTGGCCGCCAAACACGGAGCTTCCTTCGCAAGTCGAGCTGGCGTGACGACGCCGCGGCGGCGAGCTGTGCCGTTCCACGTCGCCGCAAATCGTTGTTCCACGTTCGCGGAAACGGTCACTGGTCATCACCGTTCGCTGAATGGCCGGCCTGAGATCAGGTCAGAGCCCGAGCTTGCTTTCGATGTAAGCCTCAACTAACCCACACACGACATCACCGACTCTGTTTTTAACCGCCAAGAGAAATCCCTTCAGCTTCTGTTTTCGGAGATCTTCGCCGCTCCACCAACATCGGGGTCCGCAACCTGTTCCATCGCGGCGAAGAGATCTTCTCGGCTCTGACCGGCAAGGTCGCGGACAATTGATGTGTTGCCTTCTCGGACTCGGATCGGCGGCTAGGTTTCTCGATCACTTCCGCGACAATTTTCGGCTCATCCGGCTGATGCGTCCCTGAGTTGAAAAGAAACGGACATGCCGTTCTGGTTTGGAGTTGCGTGAAAAGACTTCATACCGGGAGACGAGCATGTCCGACTGGATGTTGTATCACGTGTGAGGGATTCGAGGCTACGAGGTGGTCCGTGAGGCGGCCATCATGTGGGCTCACAATCTCGCCGAGACCCTGTATCACGGGATGAACGGCGAATTCTACGCCCGGGACCTTCGGCAAACTTACAAGCGTCGGCAGCTCGTCTTCGCGACTGCCGCCGCTCACAAGCGAGCCTACGATCCGCTGTCCGACATCGACGACACCCTGGCCGGTTTGGAGACCACGGTCAAAGAGCTGTCCGCCGGCGTCGGCATTGCTCCCGTCAGGCCGATCGGGATGACGATTCTCGATACCCTGGACCAGATTGGAAGCGGGACACGAAAGCGAACTCCGACCGGCTTTCACGGGCTGGATGGTCTCCTTGGCGGGTTGCGTCCCGGCCAATTGATCGTCGTCGGGGCACGTCCTGCGATGGGAAAAACCGCGTGGGCCCTCAACGTCGTCGACAACATGGCGTCTGCCGGCGCACCGTGCGGCTTTATCAGCCTGGAGATGTCGACCCAGGAGTTGAGCGAGCGGTTGCTGGCCCGTCGAGCCCGCGTGGCTCTGCACGAATTGGAAGTCCCCTCCGATGCCGTGAAATTTGCACTGGCCGAAGAGGCCAACCGGCTTCAAACGCTGCCGCTGGTGTTTGACGAATCGAGCCACGAACTGGAGGAAGTCGTTTCTTCGATCCGGGAGATGCGTCGGACGCACGGAATCGAAGTCGTTGTTGTCGATTACCTCGGTCTGATTCAGTCCTCCAGACGCACGGGTTCCCCGTGAACAGCAGGTTGCGGCGATCAGCCGCCGCCTGAAGGAAATCGCCGGGGAGCAGCAGATCGCGGTCGTTGCCTGCTCACAACTGAGCCGTGCGGTGGAATCGCGAGTCGTCAAAGTTCCCCAGCTGTCAGATCTGCGTGAATCGGGCGCCATTGATCAGGATGCGGACGTAGTGCTGTTCCTGCACCGGCCGGGGTACTACGACAAGTCGCTCGCGGACAACACGACCTGCGTTGTGGCTGCCAAGCAACGACAAGGAGCGACCGGCGTCGTCGAGCTGGGTTGGAACGGCCGGCGAACGGAGTTCTTCCAGCGTCCGGAGCTCTTCGACGACCTGTGACCAGGACGGACCTCGGATTTCCGCGAACTCCCCAGAGGGTCCGGTATCCGTCGTAACAATTGGCAATGAAAAGGCGCCGGGGATTGTCTCCTCCGGCATGATCACGGCGGTACAATCGCTCGATCAGAGAATCGCCTGGACCTGGGAGTCCAGTGGCCTCTGACGGGGTTCTTAGAAAACGAACCACATGGCTTCCGTCAGCACTTCAAAAGCAACCGGACTTCGGTCCATTCAGTTCACAGGGCTCGACGGCAATCGCCGCACTCTACGCCTCGGCAAATGTCCCCTCCGGGACGCTCGAACCATCGACGGCCACGTTGAGGAGATCCTCAATGCGGCGCTCCGGGGCAGCCCGATGGCTCGCCCGACGGCGAGCTGGCTCGCGGATTTGCCGATGCCGATGTTGGAAAAGCTGGCAGGCGTCGGACTGGTCGAGTCGCCGCGGAATAAAGTTTCGGCCAAACTCGATACGTTCCTTGGCGAATACATCGCCAAGCGGGCGAATACAAAAGAGTCCAGCAAACTCGTCTTTGGTCGGGCACGGAAACATCTTGTCGAGTTCTTTGGTCCGAATCGAAAGCTGGATTCGATCACCCAGGGGAATGCCTGCGACTGGCGGCAGTCGCTCATCGGCAAGAACATGGCCGACGCCACAGTCCGCAAGATGTGCGGAATCGCCCGCCAGTTCTTCAAGGCCGCCATTCAGCACCGGCTGATTCCCACCAATCCCTTCGATGCCGACGAGATCAAGACGACCGTCCGTAGGCATACGGAGCGGTTCCGGTTCGTCACCCGAGACGAGACCGAGAAGCTCATCGCCGCGTGCCCGAACGAGGAATGGAAGCTCATCGTCGGCCTGAGTCGCTGGGGCGGCCTGGGTTGTCCCTCCGAGCATCTTGCCCTGACCTGGAATCACGTCAACTGGGCGGAAGGCAAGTTGACGGTCCCGTCCCCCAAGACGGCCCATCATGACGGACACGGGGAACGGATCATTCCGCTCTTTCCCGAACTCCGAACGCTCCTGGACGCTGCGTACGACAAAGCTCCGGAGGGGGCAACGTTCATCCTGACGCGACGGCGCGGGGCCAAGGCCAATCTGCGGACGCAGCTCCTGCGGATCATCCAGCGGGCCGGCATGGAACCGTGGGAACGTTTGTTCCACAACCTGCGGGCCAGCCGGCAGACGGAGCTGGCAGATGCGTATTCGGAACACGTGGTCAGCCGCTGGCTCGGAAACTCAGTTGCAGTCGCCCGGAAGCACTACCTCAACACACTGGACACCCACTTCGAGCGGGCCGTCTCAGCATCATCGCCAACAGCCCCCCGGAAATGAAAAAACCCCTTGAAAACAAGGGGTTTCGGAAAGACCAGTGGACGATACAAGACTCGAACTTGTGACCTCCACGATGTCAACGTGGCGCTCTAACCAACTGAGCTAATCGTCCGATTGCGGCAACGACGGAGTCCGGTGGGGGCGGTCGTTACGGTCCAAACTTTAGGCTTTCACGAGGCTCCGGTCAAGGGATCGCATGGGGCGGCGGAATTGGAAATCCGGGGCAGTGACGGTGGCCGGTTGATTATCGGGGATTCGCAACTTCTGACGGACTCAGACGTTGCTGCAAACTTCGCACTGCAGCCTGAGAAACTCGGCCCGTTCGCACACTGGCTTCGCAGGCGGCTGTTCGGACCGCGACGATGTCCGCACCCCATCCGGCAACCGCGGCGAGGTCTGCGGGGCGGAGACTGCCAGCCAGGGCAGTGAACAGGCCTTGCTGTCGCAGTTCCGGCAGGAGCAATTGCAGGCGGCGTTGCACGTCGAATTCGAGCAGGCTGGGACCTCCTTTGGACCAGGTATCGAGCAGGAACCCGTCACACCCAGTTTCGATCGCGGCTCGGGCGACCTCATCCAGTGGCGGGGCTTCCGCCGATTCAGCGTCCGCGTAAGCCACCGCGACCCAGCGGACGGGAGTTGGACACGCGGACTCGATGCGGCTTCGCAGGCTGGCCCAGGTCGTCCGCCAGTCGTGAAGCTGGTT
Source organism: uncultured Planctomycetaceae bacterium (assembly GCA_942493135.1). Lineage (GTDB taxonomy): Bacteria > Planctomycetota > Planctomycetia > Planctomycetales > Planctomycetaceae > Planctellipticum. The sequence continues at coordinate 914,211 of OW818684.1, forward strand.
TGCCCCCGCGAGGCCGAGCTTCAGCCAGCGGACCTGTGCGGGAATGACAGGAACGGGAGCGGTCGGTCTCCATTCCCGCAGTTCCCCCAGCGCAAGGCTGAGGGGGATCGCTGCAGGCAGAGTCGCCGCGATCTCGGCCCAGGTTTCCGGGGTGGCGCGGCCAAGCGATCCCTGGCTGGGATCCTTCACGTCGATGATGTCGGCGCCACCGGCGAGCGCGTCGCGGGCTTCCTCGGCGTCGCGGACGCTGACCAGGAGCCGGGGAGACCGCACCGGGTTTCGAGGAGCCCTTGAGGGAGTGACTGCGGACAAGGCTGACTGAGTCATGGCTGCGGCGCCGGATGCTTAAGGGCCTTGCCGGCGAGAGCGCCGGTGGGCTGCCCCGCAAAGACCGCGGGGGTGCCGTTGACGAAAACGTACTTCGCCCCCTGGCTGAGCTGGTGCGGCTCGGCGAACGTCGCAACGTCGCGGAACTTCTCCGGATCCAAGACGACGACGTCGGCGGCGTAGTCCGCCTTCAGATAACCGCGGTCCTTGAAGCCGATGATATCGGCGGGGAGGCCGGAGCAACTGCGGATCGCCTGTTCGAGGGGCAGAACGCCGTCGGCGATGGCGTAGCGTCCGATTTTGCGGGAGAAGGTGCCGTAGCTGCGCGGGTGGGGCTTGTCGGGACCGGGGAGATAGGACCGGCCATCGGAAGCGGTGGCGACCCACGGGAGTTGCATGGCGTAGCGGACGTCGTCTTCGCTCATGGAGAAGTTCACGACCGCAGCGCCGCCGTTACGGCAGATTTCTTCGGTGATCTCGAGGGGCGTCCGGGATTCCTTCTCGGCGATCTGTTTGACGTCGAGGCCGATCCATTCCGGTTTCGCCGAATAGCGGGCAATGAAAATTGCGGCCCCATCGCGCGAGCGTTCCAGGTCTCGCTGGATTTCCCGGCGGAGTTTGGGGCCTGTCTCCGGATTGTCCAGTCGGGCGATGAGAGCCTTCGAACCGCCCGACCGAGCCCAGGTAGGAACGACGGTCGCTTCGAGCGATGTGCTGGACGCCGTGTACGGATACTGGTCGGCGGTGGCCGTGCGGCCGGCCTTGCGGGCTTGTTCAATCCGTTCGGCCGCCAGACGCAGCGTCCCCCAGTTCTCCTGCCCGGAGGCTTTGAAGTGCGAGATATGGACCGGGCAGCCGGCGGTTTCGCCGATGCGAAGGGCTTCGTCGACGGCGTTCAGCAGCTCCTTACCTTCGCCGCGAATGTGACTGGCATAGATGCCGCCGCCCGCGGCGACGACCTTGGCGACCTCGATCAGCTCTTCAGTGCTGGCATAGACGCTGGGGACGTAAATCAGGCCGGTCGACATTCCCCACGCCCCGTCGTGCATCGCCTTGGCGGCGAGGTCGCGCATCTGCTGGATTTCGTCGTCGGTCGCTTTGCGGTCGACGTCGCCGACGACCTTGTCGCGCAGGTTCCCCTGCGGCAGCAGGTGGGCCACATTCGTGCCGGCGCCGTCGGCATTGATTTTGCGGTAATACTCGCCGACATCGACGGGTCCGGATCCGCAGTTGCCGGTGACCTGCGTCGTGCAGCCCTGCAGCAGGTAGTTCGTGCTGGCCCGGAGCAGTCCATCGACGACTTGGGAATCGCTGTGGGTGTGGAGATCGATGAAACCGGGGGCGATCACCAGGCCCTTGCAGTCGAGCTTCCAGCCGACTTTGCCGACGGGAAACTCGCCGACGGCGACGATCCTTCCTTTGCGAATGGCGACATGACCGATGCGGGGCGCGGCGCCGGAGCCGTCGTGGAGGATGCCGTCGGTCAACAGGATGTCGGCGTCGACCGGATCCTGAGCCAGGACGGGTGGGATGGCACAAGCCAGGAGTGCAGCCAGGAGGCACCAGCGCATCGCGAATCTCCGGGAGAGAACGGTCGGATTCCGGTCGGATTCCGGTCGGAGAAAGCATCGCAGATTTGAGGGGGGATGCAAGGGTGGAGGAGAGTGGTTGGTGGCGGGTGGTGAGTGGTGAGTGGTGATTGAAGAGTCGACGAGCGGCGGGCGGTTTGTGGTGACTCAACGGATGCCTCCGCGATACATTCATCGGAATGCGACACGTAATCTTCTTCTTTGGCAGCGGACTGGCGTGGTACGTTGGAGTGGGCCTGCTTCTGCTGGCAGCGGTGATTCCCCCGGTGCGACGCTCCCGACTTGCCGGCCGAGCGCTGACCGTTGGAGCTGTCGTTGGCGGCGCCCTGCTGATTTTGTCGGGGACGCCGCAGTCGTGGTGGCTGATCGGAGGGGTGCTGGTCGGGCAGCTGATTCTTTCGGTCCTGGCGCCGCGGAAGCCGCAGGCAAAGGTCACCCCCTGGCTGCGACGATTGCGGGTTTGTCTGTGCCTGTTGCTGGTCGCGGTCGAGTTGCCCTGGACATGGTCGGCCGGGCGACTGCCGATTCCCTCCGCCCCGCTGCGTGAGATTCACGTCCTGGGGGACTCCGTCAGCGCGGGGATGGGCGAGCGGGAAGCCGTCGTCTGGCCGGTGCAACTCGCGGAACTGCTGAAGCGTGAAGGTCGGTCGATTCCGGTCGTCAGCCACGCGCAGATGGGGGCGACCGTCCAATCGGCCCGGAAACAGGCGCTGGGATTGCCGGAGACGCCCTGCCTGGTGCTGGTCGCCATCGGAGGGAATGATCTGCTCGGCCCGACGACGGATGCGGAGTTCGCCGAGCGACTGAATGCTCTGCTGTCGGAGATTTGCCGGCCCGACCGCGCGGTGCTGATGCTGGAGCTGCCGCTGCCTCCGTTGCGAAATGAATACGGAGCCATCCAGCGCCGGCTGTCGCGGAAGTATGGAGTGCCCCTGATCCCCAAACGGGTGATGGCCGGCGTGCTGACGGGACCGGACTCGACGCTGGATTCCATCCACCTGACGACGGCCGGGCATGCGCGGATGGCGGCAGCGATGAAATCGTACGTCGATCGTGTTATCACATCGCCGTGACGCTCCTGAATTTGAGTTTTTGAAGGATGAAAGGCAATGCCTCAGCCGCGTGAACTGCTCGCACAATGGATCTCCGGGTACTGGCTGTCGCAGATGCTGCACGTCGCGGCGCGGCTGAAGCTGGCAGACCTGATCGCTGCCGGGACTCAGACTTCGGCGGCCCTGGCAACCGCCACCGGGATGCACGAGCCGTCGCTGTTTCGCCTGCTGCGGGCGCTTGCCAGTATCGGCGTCTTTGCGGAAACGACTCCCCGCACGTTCGCCCTCACGCCGCTCGCGGAACTGCTGAAGTCCGATCATCCGGAGTCGGTCCGGCCGATGGCGCTGATGCTGGGGGGCGTGCAGTACGAAGCCTGGGCGGATCTGTATGACAGCGTGGAGACCGGAAAACCGTCGTTCGACGAACGGTTTGGCCAGCCGCTGTTCGCCTGGCTGGCAGAACGGCCTGAGGAAGCGGCCGAGTTCGATGCCGCAATGACCGCGATCCACGGTCGGGAAACCGCCGCCACAATCGCGGCGTACGACTTCAGCCGATATCCCCTTCTCGTCGATGTGGGGGGCGGCAACGGCAGCCAGCTCCTCGAAATCCTCCGGGATCGGCCCGACATCCGTGGCACGGTGTTTGATCTGCCGGGCGTGGTGGATCGCACCCGAACCTTGATTGCCGAGGCGGGATTCGCCGACCGGTGTGATGCCGTCGGCGGCAGTTTTTTTGAAGAAGTGCCCGCGGGGGCGGATGGCTATGTCCTGCGGCACATCGTCCACGACTGGAACGACGAGCAGTCGCTGCAGATTCTGCGGACGATCCGCAACGCGGCCACGGAATCGTCGCGGCTGATCGTGATTGAGAGCGTCATCCCGGAAGGGAACGACCCCGGCTTCGCCAAGCTGCTCGACCTGACCATGCTCGTCATCCCCGGCGGCAAGGAACGGACGGCCGAAGAATACCGGGCGCTGTTTGCCGAAGCGGGCTGGGAACTGACGAGCATCACGCCGACGACCGCGGATGTGAGTGTGCTGGAAGGAAAAGTGGTTGGTGGATAGTGGCTGGTGGTTGGGGAGAAGAAGGAAGACGGTGAGTCCAGCGTCTTCCTCAACGCTCAACTGTCGACGCTCAACGATTCCTCACAGCGACTTCAGATACTCCAGCAGGTCGCTCTTTTCGTCTTCGGTCAGGTCGTCCGGGTAGTTGTGGCCGGCGGCGTTCTTGCCGGGGAGAGTTGTCTTGAAGTATCGCCGGCGGTGGGCGAGAGAGACGACATCGTCCGGGATGTCATCGTACTCCGTGATTTCGAGTCCGACACGCGACTGATCGTAGCCGTCGCGGGTCCGCTTCCAGACCTGCGGTCGCTCCTGCGGATGCAGCACGTGCCAGAGGGTCGGGACCGATCCGTTATGAAAATATGGAGCGCTGGCCCAGATCCCGTCGAGTGGCGGGGCCACGTAACCTTTCGGGTCGACGATTACCGGGTCCTTGCCGTAGCGGCTCAGCCAGCCAACCTGCATCCACTTGCGATGCTCGACGGTCAGCGCATCAAAACGGAGCCGATCGGTTCCGATTTCGCGAATCGCGATCGTCTTCTGTTCGTACCGTCCGTCGGGGCCATACGTGCCATGGCAGCGGCTGCAGTTGGCCTCGAAGACAGTCCGACCGCGGACGGCGCGAGCCTCATTGATCGCCCACGGGTATCGCGGCGGTTCGACGGATTCAATCCAGGCATGGATCTGTCGGAAATCGTTCTCCCAGCCGTAAACCTTCTCGCGCGTATTCGAAGGAATGAGAATGAACTGCATCAACGGACGATGCGTGTTCGGAGCAAAGCCGTCCGCGTACAGGCCCGATTTCTTCTTCACGTTCCAGTACGGAGGAGCGTCGACGTCGTGATCCAGCACCTGCAGCACAGGATGACTGAGATCGACGGACATGTCGGGCCGGCGAAGAGCGCCGAGCAGGACGCCAAAGATCACCGAGTTGGTCGTGCCGTTGGTGATGTTCAGCGGGATCTTGAGCGACCCCAGATCCATGTGAGTCAACTTCTTCTTGAGCTGAAGCTTCACCAGCCGGACATCCTCCGTGAGCGTCTGCAGAGCGTAGTGAGAATTCCCGACCCCTGGAATCACCTGACCGGCGACGGAGCCGCCATGACAGGCCAGGCAGGTCATGACCCACCCCGTGCGACCGTCGCTGATGTAGCCCAGCGCCCGGCCGCGGCACTCCGGATCCTCCGGAGTCGGCACGAGACCGTAGTACTCGAACATCAGCTTGCGACGGTCCGCGGGAGTCGCAGCTTCCGCCGTCGATCGATCCGGCTCCGGCCAGACAGTCCAGAGCCGGTCGAACACTTCGTCATCGAAATCGGCGGGCAGAAAGGCATGCGTCCGAAGAACGTTCCAGCCGACGGCGGGAGACGTAGTGTCCGCCACGGCCGGTTCAACGGCCCAAGCAACGCCGGCCGAGAACAGCGTCGCCGCAACAAACACTGCACATCGAAAATCGAGCATCCTTCAGACTCCTGCCGGGTCACGCCGGGCGCTGTTCCGCCTGACGTAATGCCGCCGTTCCCGCTTCGAGCGTCGCAATAATCTTATCCACATCATAGATGCAGCCGGCCCAGGTCCCACCGCCGGCCCGCTGCAGCATGGCCCACAGGCGGGTTTCCGGAGGAATACGGGGATCGGCGCACAATGCCGATCCTGGTTCCCGGGCCGCGAGAATTTTCGCTCCCTCCTCGGGAGTGACCTCGTGCCCCGGCTCCCCGATGAAGTCTAGCCGACCGGTCAAATTCCGGGTGTCGACCTCGATTCGGATCCGGTCGCCGTCCCGCAGTTTGCCAATCGGACCGCCATCCAGAGCCTCCGGCCCCACATGCCCGATGCAAGCTCCGGTTGAAACACCCGAAAAGCGGGCGTCGGTGATCAGCGCCACGTGCTTGCCGAACGGCAGATACCGCAGGGCCGAGGTGATCTGGTAAGTCTCTTCCATGCCACAACCCATCGGCCCGCGACACATCAGGACGATGACGTCCCCCTCGCGGATCGGATTTTCGGTCCGGCCTTTCACCGCAGCGATCGCATCCCGCTCGGTGGTGAAGACGCGGGCCGGGCCGGTCTTGCGGTAGACTCCGTCGGCGTCGATGACCGACTTGTCGATCGACGTGCTCTTGATGATCGAACCTTCCGGGGCGATGTTGCCGACCGGGAAGGTCACCGTGCTCGTCAGGCCCCGTTCCTTCGCAACCGGCGGGGCCATGATCACGGTATCCGGATCGACGCCGTCCCGTTCGACGAGGAGATTTCGCAATCGGGTCCGGCGTTCGGAGCGTTCCCACCAGTCGAGGATGTCCCCCAGACGCATGCCGGACGCCGTGAGGGCGTCGAGCTTGAGCAGCGCTAGCCCGCGCAGATGCAGCATCAGTTCCGGCACGCCCCCCGCCAGGAAGAACCGGATCGTCGGGTGTCCGATCGGGCCGTTGGGAAGACAGTCCACCAGCCGGGGCGTCTGGCGGTTCAAGCGGTTCCAGTCGTCGACCGTCGGCAGCGGCAACCCCGCTTCATACGCAAACGCGGGCATATGCAGCAGCAGGTTCGTCGAGCCGCCGCAGGCCGCATGGACGATCATCGCGTTGTGGAAGGCGTCAGGCGTCAGAATGTCCCGGATCGCCAGGCCGCGCTGTTCCAACTCAGTCACCGCGCGGGCGGAGCGGACGGCCGCGTCCAGCCAGATCGGCTGACCGGACGGGGCGAGGGCGGAGTGCGGCAGGCACATGCCCAGCGCCTCGGCGATGACCTGGGACGTCGCCGCGGTCCCCAGGAACTGGCAGCCCCCCCCCGGCGACGCACAAGCCCGGCAGCCCGCTTCGGCCGCTTCTTCGAGCGTGATCTCTCCGTGGGCGTAACGGGCTCCGATCGTCTGTACCTTACCGGCATCTTCCCCCTGCGCCGGCGGCAGCGTGACGCCGCCGGGAACAATGATGCACGGCAGGTCGCGCTGAGCCGCCAGCGCCATCATCATGGCTGGCAGCCCCTTGTCGCACGTCGCGACGCCAACCACGCCCCGCCGGGTCGGCAGCGAGCGGATCAGCCGCTTCAGCACGATCGCCGCATCGTTGCGGAACGGCAGGCTGTCCATCATGCCGACCGTCCCCTGCGAACGTCCGTCGCAGGGATCGCTCACAAAGCCCGCGAACGGCAGGCATTCCAGCCGGTCGAATTCCCGGGCCGCGGCCTGCATCAGCAGGCCGACTTCAAAGTGCCCCGTGTGATAGCCCAGTGCAATCGGCCGGCCGTCTTCCCCCCGAATTCCCCCCTGCGTGCTGAGGATCAGAAACTGCTTCCGCAGGAGCTGATCGGGCCGCCAGCCCATGCCGGCGTTCTGCGTCAGACCGAACAGATCGCCGCTGGGAGCGTCGCGCAGCAGTTCCGGCGTGAGCGGCAGCAGTCCTTCCGGCCCGGCGGCTTTGGTGGTGACTTCCCAGAGGTTGGCGTTTTGCGTATCGAGGAGCGAGTAGTCGGGCATGTTGGGGCGGGCTTCGGGCTTCGGGTATCGGGCTTCGCAGGCAACAAGAGCTTAGCGGGACAGGAAAGGCGCTTTACAGACTGGGTGGCACGTCCCTGAGTCCTCGAAGGGCGTGTCTTTTCAGTTCGAGCCCACGCCCTTCGCAAAGCCTCAGGGACGTGCCACCCGGAGTCGATCTGGCAATGTTCGAGCGGGATTCAGTAGGGAAAAATGTCATTCACCGCAATCGACAGCCCCGGCAGCCAGGGCTCGCCGGCAATCGTCTGCGAGATGTTGTAGAGGACCGGCAATCGATCTTGGCCGACGACCGTGATCGTCTTGCTGTGCGGATCTACGTTCCACACGAGTTTGACGCCGCAATCGAGATAGACGTTGGTTTTTTCGCGGATGTTCCGCTGAGTATCCGACGGCGAGTGAATCTCGACCGCCAGTATCGGAGCGCCGTCGACGAGTGTTGTATCATCTCCCTGCCGATCTATGACCTCCTGGCTGAAATAGGCGACGTCAATTCCGACAGCCGTATCCGGGTCGTGAGACAGGATGCAGCCTGCTTCGCCACATAGAACCTGGCCCTTCGCACCGGATCTCATCTGCCACTGCGTCATCATTCCAACCAGAATCGCCATCACATGACTGTGCCAACGATTGCGCTTCGTCATCGGCTCCTCCCGCAATTCCCCCCGGATCAGCCAGCGGTCGATGCCGTCGTCGGGAAACGCCAGCAGGTCCGCAGTCGTCAGCGGTTTGATCAGTTCGGCGGTCGCCATGAGAATCCTCCCTTCCGTCCCTCGCGCCCCTACGGCAGCATCGGGAACAACATCTTCGCATTCTCCCGCGTCAGGGGCGAGCCATATTCGCAGCCTTCGAATGCTTCAATAAACCGGATCTTCGCGCCCCGTTCCGGGCCATAAGTCTCGATCACCTGCGACCGAAACCGATCCGCCAGCGGTCCATTGAACCGGCCGAAGAACTCTTTGAGATACTCCCGGCGGAGACCGGAATCCGTCGGAAAGCCGTTCTCCTGGCAGAGCGTGTACGGCAGCCACTCGAAGAACTGCGACTCGTGGCATTCGAGCTGATCGAGGATCTGGTCCAGCACCGGCTCGACGTCGATCACCACCGTCGGCGCGAACGGGGCCGGGCGCTGGAAGTTATCTGAGAGGTACGCGATCACCGGATTGACCCGCAGGGCGGGAACTTCCGCCACAATATGCGGCACGATCACCATATAAGCGGCATCGCAGACCAGCGTCGATGTCGCCCGGTGGTCGGGATGGTAATCGTTCGGTCGGTGAGTCAGGATCAGGTCGGGTTTATACCGTCGGATCATCGCAATCAGCCGGAAACGGACTTCCAGCGTCGGCAGCAGCTTGCCGTCCGGATTGTCGAGGATCTCGGACTCGAGTCCCATCAGCTCGGCGACCGCCTCCGTTTCAGCCTTGCGCCGCTCCGCGAGCGGACCGGGAAGCATCGACTGGTGCCCGGCGTTTCCGTTCGTCACGCTGACGAACTTCACGTGATGCCCGGCGGCCCGGTACATGGCCGTCACGCCGCCAGCTTTCAGCTCGCAATCATCCGGATGGGCGCCGATCACGAGAATTCGCAGTTTCTGATCCACCATTGACCTCGATTCCGGGAGAGCTGACGACAAAACGGGGTGACGCATTGAATTCTGCCGGTCTGTGCCGAAAATGGAAGTCACTGGCGGTGCCTGGGAGGGGTGAACGTGCTGTTCAGCCTCCGTGTCGAAGACGCACCGGTCGATCCCGACCGTCTGCTGCTGCCGGCCGCCCTGCTCTGCCCTTGGGAAACCTTGCCATGTCGCTGCCCGTCGTCACCGCCCCGCCCGCTGCAGAACCATTCGAAGATCCCCTCGATCTGATGGACGAAATCGATCGTCTGAAGGCCGAGAAAGACGCCGTGATCCTGGCCCACTTTTATGTCGATGGCGACCTGCAGGACATCGCCGACTATACGGGCGACAGCCTCAAACTCGCCCGCGACGCGACGACCGTTCCGAATTCGACGATCGTCTTCTGCGGCGTCCACTTCATGGGCGAATCCGCCAAGATTCTCAGCCCCGAAAAAACAATTCTGATGCCCGACCTGCTGGCAGGCTGTTCTCTCGCGGACAGTTGCCCGGCGGACAAACTGGCGGCATTCCAGCAGGAACTGCGGGCCGAAGGCCGGGATTTCCAGACGGTGGCCTACATCAACACCACCGCAGCCGTCAAAGCCCTCTGCGACTGGATCGTTACCAGCGGCAACGCCCGGGAAATCATCGACCGGGTGCCGGCGGACAAAGAAATCCTCTTCGTCCCCGATCAGCACCTGGGACGGTATCTGAGCAGCGTGACCGGCCGGAAGATGATTCTCTGGCCGGGCTCGTGCATGGTCCACGAGGTGTTCAGCATTCAGGACCTGCTGCGGGCGAAGCGCAATCACCCCGGTTGTGAAGTCCTCGCCCACCCGGAATGCCCGGCGAACATCCTGGAGCTCGCCGACATGGTCGGCGGCACCGAAAAGATGCGTAAGTACGTGGCTTCGATCCCCGAAAAACGGGTCTTCCTGGTGGCCACGGAAGCCAACATGATCCACCCGCTGCAGAAGCTGGCCCCGCAGCACGAATACATCCCGGTGCCGGGGATCATGGCTTCGACCGGCGAAACCTGCGCCTGCAACCGCTGCCCCCACATGGCCCGCAACACGCTCCAGAAGGTTCGCAACTGCCTGCGGGATGGCAAACCCGAAATCGTCTGGCAGCCGTACTACGCTCAGGCTCGCGAAGTCCTGCAACGCAGCCTGCTGCAGTAGCAGTACGAATTCATCGATTACGAAGAGGATTTCACCGCTGAGACGCGGAGAATTGCGGAAAAAGAGAATGAAGAGATTGAACCACGGAAGGCACTGAAGTCACGGAATTGAAGACGCGGTACAGGGAGGAGCCGGGTGGTCGGCGGCTGGAACGTTTTCGCGAAGCCCCGGTCTGTGCCGTGTGAGCCTTGTCACCAGCGGGTGGCTGGCGTCGGAGTCTGCGACGACCCAGAATCAGGACATGTGCCGCGCACCGCAGTCGCAGTTTCGGCGACGGCCGGCGCAGCCGGCCCCACACCAGAAAGACACCATGGGATTCTCATCGCTCAGTCTGGCCGCCCTCGCCGGACTTTTTCTTGGACAGGCAGACGCCGGGCCGTATGAATCGATCGGATTCGTCGAAATCCCGGCAGAGGTCGAGCTGGGCGCCATGTCCGCGGTGGCTGTCGACGGTCAGGACCAGAGCTACATTCTGCACCGCGGCGAGCTGCCAGTCTTGAAGTTCAGCGAGGACGGGAAGTATCTGAAAGGCTGGGGCCAAGGACTCTTCAAGGTCCCCCACGGGCTGCGCGTCGGGCCGGACGGGGCCATCTGGACGACCGACAACGGCAACCATGTTCTGCGGAAGTTCTCACCGGACGGAGAACTGCTCGCGACGATCGGCAGTGACGGGAAGGCCGCCGGCGGGGCCGACGGATTCCGGGCGCCGGACGACCTGGTCTTTGATTCGAAGGGTCAGATTTACGTGGCCGACAGCGGCAACGGCCGGATCGCAAAGCTGGATCCCTCCGGAAAGTTCCTCAGCCAATGGGGCAAGAAGGGCAAAGACCCCGGCGAATTCGCCACCGCGCACGGACTGGCCATCGACAAGGCGGACCGAATTTACGTGGCCGACCGCGGAAATCAGCGCGTACAAGTCTTTGAATCGTCCGGCGAGCATCTGGCCGACTGGGGCGGTTTCGGCAATCCGTTCGGTCTGATCGTCATCGGCGAGGAGCTGCTGGCCTCAGAAGGCGACAAGCACCTGATCGTCCACTTCGATCGCGATGGCAAAATCACTTCGAAATGGGGCACACCGGAACTGCTGAAGCTGCCCCACCTGATGGCCGTGAACTCTCAGGGAGTGCTGTTCGTCGCGGAGGTGAACGGCAAGCGGATTCAGAAGTTCCGGCGGAAATGAACTTCGCAGCGATCCGCGGCGTCAATTGGCGGGGACGACCGGTCAGCCTAAGATTGCGCATTGGCTTCCCCGTTTTCACTCTGACTTCTCCGCTGCTGGACTCACCATGCCCGTTCCTCCTGAAGGTTTCCACACGATCGACGACGCCATCGAGGCCCTCCGTGCGGGACGCATGGTGATCGTCGTCGACGCCGAGGAGCGGGAAAACGAAGGGGACTTTCTCTGCGCGGCCGAGTCCATCACCCCCGAAATGGTGAACTTCATGATTCGCCACGGCGCGGGAGTACTGTGTACGCCCATGCTGCAGGAGCAGGCGGACCGCCTGGGTCTGACCCCGATCGTCGACGCCCAGCGGAACACGGCCCCGAACAGCACGTCGTTTCTGACACCGGTCGATCACCGGACTGCCGGGAGCGGCGTGAGTGCCGACAATCGGGCCAGAACGATCCAGGCGCTCAGCGATCCGCAGAGCCGGGCTGAGGACTTCGTCCGCCCAGGGCACATCTACCCACTCCTGGCCAAAGAAGGGGGCGTCCTCCGCCGCGCCGGCCACACGGAAGCCACGGTCGATCTGGTCCGCATGGCGGGGATGAAGCCGGTCGGCGTGCTGATCGAGATCCTCAGCGAGCACGGCAACGGGATGGCGAATCTCGACGAGCTAAAGGAACTCTCGAAGAAATACAATCTCCCGCTGATTTCGATCGACCAACTCATCCGCTACCGCCGACGCCGCGAACGGCTCGTCCAGCGGGCCGTCGAGGTGGAGTTCGAAACGCGACAGTACGGGAAATTCAAAGTCATCGCCTACGACGTCTCATTCGAAGATCAGCAGCCGATGGCGATCGTCTGGGGTGACTTGAAGTCGATCCCGGCGCCGCTGGTGCGGGTGCATTCGTCCTGCTTTACGGGTGACGTCCTCGATTCGCTGCGCTGCGACTGCGGGGACCAGCTCCATATGGCGATGCAGATGATCCATCAGGAAGGGGCCGGGGCGGTTGTGTACCTGCCGCAGGAAGGCCGGGGAATCGGCCTGGTCGCAAAACTCAAAGCCTACACGCTGCAGGACCAGGGCCTGGACACCGTCGAAGCCAATCACAAGCTCGGATTCAAGTCCGACTCGCGCGACTACGGCATCGGTCTGCAGATTCTGAAGGATCTGGGCCTGTCGGCAGTTCGGCTGTTGACGAACAACCCGCAGAAGGTCAATGCCTTTCCGGGGTTCGACCTCAAACTCGTCGGCCAGGTCCCGATCATCGCCCCCCACGCTCACCAGCGGGAAGTCTACCTGGCGACCAAACGGGACAAGATGGGCCACATTCTGCCCGCAGCGACCGCGATTCAGCCGGAAGAATAGAAGCTCACGCAACGAAGCAATGTCGAAAGGAGTGCAGTCGAGAGACGAGCGCCAGAAAGCAAAGAGGCCGAAGGGCTCGTTCCCAACTGACAACAGACCAATGGCAACTGACCAATCTCGCTATTCGCGGCTCGCTCCCCGCGCCCGCGGTGAAGAGCTCCGGCGATGCTGGGTCGACACCGCTCGAAGCCCTTCCCCGCGAGTCCACAAGGCTCGATCGATTCACGCTGCATCGTTTTCACCCTTTCCCTGGTGAGTGCAGGCCGATCAGCCGACGGCGGTCATCAGCCGACGGCGGTCATCAGCCGACGGAGGGGGCCGTTGGTCAGCGACCCCGAAAAGCCGCTGGAACCGTCGAGCACGCCGCTCGAATCGAATTTCGCCAGAAATCGCTCGACCCCCTCCTCTTCGGCGGTCGCGTCGTCAACGTCGACTTCCGCGGCCGGCAACTCGGCCCCGGCGGTAGGATACTCGGCCAGCTCAGCCCGCAGAACACGGACGTGGGCCGGAGCTTCAATCCCGATCTTGACCGAGCCGCGGCCGGTCTGGATCACCTTGATCACAATGTCTTCGCCGATCTTGATCATCTCAGCACGCTTGCGGGTCAGAACGAGCATGATTCGCATTCCTTTGTCTGGTGGGATTCCATTCTCATCCCGGTCCTGGGTCCGGCTCACCATTCGACATGGCGTCGAACTGAGCACGTTCGAGGTGTAAAGCACGAGTCATGCCAAACCGATTGGCACGCGAGATTGTCCATTGCGCAGTATGACGCAAAGCGTTTTTCGGAAACGCGTTACGTCATGGTATGGCGGTTTCGTGAGCGTTGCAGGAAGTTCCTGTCAATCCCAATCTGCGGGTTCTGCGGACGTTCTTACAACCGAATTCTTGAGGTCTTGTGACTGCTGCAATTCGCATCAATTCCCCAGAAAAATGATCGCGTCCGTCGTGATGTCTGACGACAGGGTCGCGTTCCTCCTGCCGTCGCCAGCGCGAGAATCTGTCCGCAACATCTTCCCGCATCATCACTTCCGGGCGATTCCGCAGAGTCAGAATGAAGGCAATCGAGTGGCGGTGCCGGCCCCCCGACGAGTCACGCTGCCGTTCCTCTCCGCGTCGACTGCGTCTCCGCGGTGACACTTCTTGCTTCTTGATCCAGCGCAGCCCCCACAAGAAACCGCGAAACTTGCGTCATCGCGGACCGGCAGCTATTCTTACCCGTTCCCGCCTGCATCAGGTCGGGCGGAATATCTGACGGAAACCATGCCGGCCCACCGCCGGCGTCGAGGATGGTAGAGCCATGGGCGCCCATTGTTATCTGTGCGAGAAGAAGCCGTCGTTTGGCAACTCCAAGGTCGAGCGCGGCAAGGCGAAATACCTGGGCGGTAACGGCCGTAAGACAACCGGCATCACCCGCCGCCAGTTTCATCCGAATCTGCAGGCCGTCTGCATTCAGGAAGGCGAGATCGCCCACAAGGTCCGCGTCTGCGTGAAGTGCATCCGGGCCGGCAAGGTCCAGAAGAAGGTCGTCCGCGCCCCCTTCACCCTCCCCTCCGCCGACTCCCTCAACTAGTGCTGCCGCACGGGCTGCCGCGTAAGAGCACGGGTTGGTGGATGTGAGCACAAGGCCGCGGGATACCGATTTGGATCGGTGACTCGCGGTCGTCGTGTTTAGTTTTCGGGGATGTCGGCATGAGTTTGTCCGCCGATCAGGTTCGCAAGGTGGCCTCTCTCGCCCGGCTGAAGCTGAGCGACGAAGAGCTGGCCGCCCTCACTGGGCAGATGAGCCAGATTCTGGACTATGTCGCAATGCTCGACCAAGTCGACACCACCGGCGTCGAGCCGATGGTCCACGCCATCGAGCTGCGGAATGTCTTCCGGTCGGACGAACTGGCCGGCTCACTCCCGCGGACCGACGCTCTGGCGAACGCCCCCCGCACCGACGGCAAATTCTTCCTCGTGCCGCAGATCATCGAACGCGATTAGTTCCCATCCGAGTCGCCTGCGCGCTCGGGTGGCACGCCACTGAGTCTTCGAAGGGCGTGTTCTGAAATTGATTTCAGAAACCGCGCCTATCGCAAAGCCTCTGGAACATGCGACCCGGAATGACTCACTTGCTGGCCAGTGGTTGCACCGATGAGATGCAATCGCACGCTCGATCGGGCACAATCTCCCCTTCGAAACCTGATTCTCAGTCTGAATGACGGAGCTTGTGATGCCATCGGCGGGACGCACCGCGTCGCAGACCATCGCCGCCTTTCGCACGGGCGAAACGAACGCTCGCGATCTGGCCGAGCAGACCCTTGCCGCCATTGCCGCACGCGACGGCGTCATCGGCGCGTTTCTGCATGTCGACCGCGAAGACGCCCTGCAGCAGGCGGAACGGCTCGACGAGAAACGCCGCAGCGGGCTGCCCCTCGGTCTGCTCGCCGGCCTGCCGGTCGCGATCAAAGACGTCCTCTGTACGCGCGGGCAGCCGACGACCTGCGGCAGCCGGATGCTTAAAGACTTCAAGCCCCCCTACGACGCCCACGTGATCGAACGGCTGCGGGCCGCGGACGCCATTCTGATCGGCCGAACGAATCTCGACGAGTTCGCAATGGGTTCGTCGAGCGAGAACTCGGCGTACCAGCAGACGAAGAATCCGTGGGATACCACCCGCACGCCCGGCGGTTCCAGCAGCGGCTCGGCCGCCTGCGTCGCCGCCCGGATGACGCCGGCTTCGCTCGGGAGCGACACCGGGGGCTCGATCCGCCAGCCGGCCGGTCTCTGCGGGATCACGGGGCTGAAGCCGACTTACGGCCGGGTGTCGCGGTACGGAGTGGTCGCCTACGCCAGCTCGCTGGACCAGGTGGGTCCGTTCGCCACTGACGTCGCTGGCGCGGCCTTGCTGCTGGAGGCAATCTCCGGCCACGACCCGCGCGACTCGACATCGGTCGACCAGCCTGTTCCCGCCTACAGCCAGTCGGTTGACCAGCCGCTGGCCGGACTCAAGATCGGCGTGCCGCGCGAGCATTTCGCCGAGGGGATCGATCCCGAAGTGGCGACCGTCGTCTGCCGGGCGCTGGATGTCTACAAGTCACTCGGAGCCGAGCTGCGGGACGTCGACCTGCCCCACTCGAAATACTCGATCGCGACCTACTATCTGATCGCACCGTCGGAAGCGTCGAGCAATCTCTCCCGTTATGACGGCATTCACTACGGACATCGGACCGAGGCCTTCGAGAGCATGGCCGAGCTGTACGCCGGTAGCCGGGGCGAGGGTTTCGGACCGGAGGTGAAGCGGCGAATCATGCTCGGCACGTACGCCCTCTCGGCTGGCTACTACGACCAGTACTACGTGAAGGCGCTCAAGGTCCGCCGGCTGATCCGGCAGGATTTCGACAACGCCTTCGCCGACGTCGACGTCATCGCTGGCCCGGTTACGCCAACCCCTGCGTTCAAGCTGGGCGAGCTGGTCGACGATCCGCTGGCGATGTACCTGTCGGACATCTACACCATCAGCGCGAACCTCGCCGGCATCCCGGGAGCTTCCATTCCCTGCGGTTTCAGCAAGACCGGCCTGCCGATCGGGCTGCAGCTTCAGGCGCCCCCGTTCGAGGAAGAGCGGCTGCTGCGGGCGGCGCGGATGTTCGAACAGGCTACCGAGTGGCACCTGCAGACACCCCCGCTGAGCTGACCGCCTTCGCCGCGAGACTTCCACCGACCTCGTTCCAGTTGCCAGAAGCCTGCCATGAGCTACGACGTCATCATCGGTCTGGAAGTCCACGTTCAGCTCCAGACGCAGACCAAGATCTTCTGCGGCTGCTCGACAGCCTTCAATCCGGACCAGCCGAACGTGCAGACCTGCCCGGTCTGCCTCGGCCTCCCCGGTGCACTCCCCGTCCTCAACGGCAAAGCGTTCTGGCTCGCGGTCAAGACGGCCCTCGCGCTCAACTGCGAAATCGCCCCATTCACGAAGTGGGACCGCAAGCAGTACTTCTACCCCGATCTGCCGAAGGGGTACCAGATCAGCCAGTACGATCTCCCCTTCAGCCACGATGGCCACGTCGAGGTGGTGACGGAATCCGGCAGCGAACGCCACGTCCGCATCCTGCGGGCCCACCTGGAGGAAGACGCCGGCAAGAACCTGCACGACGAATCCGGCCGCGGCCGTGACAGTCAGGTCGACCTCAACCGGGCCGGCACGCCGCTCGTGGAGATCGTCACCGAGCCCGACATGCGGACCGCCGAGGAGGCCCGCCGCTTCCTCGAAGAGCTCCGGCTGCTGCTGACTTACCTCGAAGTCTCCGACTGCAACATGCAGGAGGGAAGCCTCCGGTGCGACGCCAACGTCAACCTGCACGTCCACCAGCCGGACGGCGGCAAAGTCGCCACTCCCATCGTCGAAGTGAAAAACCTCAACAGCTTCCGCTTCACCGAGCAGGCCATCCTGCACGAAGTCGAGCGGCAATGGGAAGAGTTCCAGCGAACCGGCAAGACGATCAAAGACGCCCCCAAATCCACCCGAGGCTTCGATCCTGGCCGGGGCGCCACATATCCCATGCGTGAAAAGGAAGAAGCCGCCGACTACCGTTACTTCCCCGACCCCGACCTGGTCCCCGTGACTGTGACACCCGAAGACGTCGCCCGCGTGCGGAGCGGGATGTGCGAAACGCCCATCAGCCGGCGGCAGCGGTTTCAGACGGAGTACCAGCTTTCCGCCTACGACACCGCAGTCCTGGTCGACCAGGGCCGCGAAGTCGCGGAGTACTTTGAAACCGTCGCCCGGGCTGCGGGTGACGGCAAACAGGCGGCCAACTGGATCACCCAGGACGTGCTGCGGGAGCTCAACGACCGCCAGCTCACGATCGGAACGTTTCCAATTCCCGCGCCGGTGCTCGCCGATCTGCTGGGTCGGGTCCATCGCAAGGAACTGACGCTGAAGTCCGCTCGCGAGGTCTTTGCCGCTCTGCTCGAATCGGGCGAGCCCGCCGACATCGCGCAGATTGGCCAGATCATCGCCGAAAAAGGCCTGGCCATCGTCCAGGACGGCGGGGCCATCGACGCCGCCATCGCACAGGTCATCGCGGCCAATCCCAAACCGGTCGCGGATTTCAAATCCGGGAAAGCTCAGGCCGCCGGAGCGCTCATCGGCCAGGTGATGAAACTGGTCAAAGGGGCCGACCCGCAGGGGGTTCGCGAACGGCTGCTGGAGCAGCTTAAGTCGCTTCCCTGACGCCAGTTACGCCGACTTCTTCGCTCAGTTCGCGCAGGAGCTTGAGCGAAAAAATTCCGGTGGCGTGTCCGTCGTTGAAATGAATGCCGTAGGCATAGTTTCCAACAGGCAAAAGTCTCAACGCCTTAACGGGTTGCGCCTCTTCGAGCGTGAGCACGGGAAACAGGCTCGCCGCGGCCGGAGGCTGCTCGCGTTTCACTTTGCAGGTTGCGCACGGGCAGCGTTCGCGCAGCCGGCCCCACGCAAGACTCGCCTCCAGCCCGTCGCTCCAGACCAGCGTCAGGCCCGCAGGCGTTGCAGAAATCTTGTCTGGCCAGGGAGAATCGGCAGACATGGGCGTCTCCGGAAGCGTCGAAGCGGGTATGATCGGCGGCAATCCACACTGGCCGCGATGCACGACCTGCTAAGATTATATCCAGAAGTAGCGACTTTACGCAGTCGCCACTTGCAGCCGTTAGTCCGCTGCCTGAAAATGGTTTGCATCGTCAGACCGCATCGGCAGGATTTTTCGCAGAGCAAAGTGTTAAAAGCAAGTTCCGCGGGTATAATCCCGTAGCAATCACGTCGGCCGTGGCAGGTGGCATATGGGGCCGGATCAATGAAGACGTCTATCGAACCGGGCGACGAGCAGTTCCTGCAGCAGTTGCACAAGCTCGGAACAGGGTCCATCCAGGATCTCTGCCAGTCACTCGGCGTGACGGCGACGGCGATCCGCCAAAGGCTCGTCCGTCTGGAGGCGCAAGGGTTCGTCGAGCGCGAAGTCATTCGAACCGGTCGCGGTCGGCCGCATCACGATTACCGGGTGACCGCGCTGGGCCTCAGAGAACTGGGAGACAATTACTCCGAACTGGCGATTCTGCTGTGGCGCGAACTGCGATCCATCCCGGAGGTCGAAGTTCGGCAGCGCGTTGCGAACCGCCTGAAGGCGGCGCTGGTCCAGCGATACGGAGGCGAAATTCAGGGCGAGACTTTGCTGGCGCGGATGCAGGGACTTCAGGCCGTGCTCGAACGTCGGGGATTTCAGATGGAAGTCGGGTCGCGCGACGACCTGCCGATCCTGCGGGAAAACAACTGCCCCTACCAGGAACTGGCCGGCGAAGATCCGGGAATCTGCGAACTGGAGAAACAGGTCTTCGAAGAAGTCCTGGGAGTCGAACTGAAACTGGCCTGCTGTTGTCGCAACGGCGACAACAGCTGCGAGTTTCAACCCATGGAATCGTCGGTCAGGTAGTCGGTCGCGTTGCCGACGGCGAGGAGTTTGAGAACAGCATGGCATGGATTGACGGGCGATTCGAGGAAACGGTCCTCACGACATCGATGGAAGGCGCGCTGAACTGGGCCAATCAGTCCAGCGTCTGGCCGATGACGTTTGGTCTCGCCTGCTGTGCCATTGAAATGATGGCCGTCGGCGCTAGCCGGTTCGATCTGGACCGCTTCGGAGCGGGAGCCTTTCGCGCCTCGCCCAGGCAGGCGGACCTGATGATCGTCGCCGGAACGGTCACCTTCAAAATGGCCAGTCGCGTCCGTCGCCTGTACGAGCAGATGCCCGATCCGAAGTATGTGATTGCAATGGGAGCGTGCACGATCGGCGGCGGCCCGTATTTCAAGTACGGCTACCACGTTGTGAAGGGGGTCGATCTGGTGGTGCCGGTCGACGTCTACGTCCCCGGCTGCCCGCCGCGCCCCGAAGCGCTGCTGGAAGGCATCATGCGGATTCAGGACAAGATCCGGTCGCGCAAGCTGGCGAAGAACGGGGTCGAAATTCCCCCGGTGCCGCATCACTCGGGTCGAGTGGCGCTGCCCCCAAGTTTGATCAAGGCCTGCTGACGCCGCGGCATCCCGCGGGATGCGGAGCGAGGGCGGCCGGCGAGTGTTTTCGGTGGGTCGTTTTGTGGAGCGAGAGTTTTCGATGAGCAGTCTGCTGAAGATCTCTGACCTGCATGTCGCCGTGGAAGGCGTTCCCATTCTGCGGGGCGTCAGCCTGGAAATTCGTCAGGGGGAGATCCACGCCCTGATGGGTCCCAACGGCTCCGGCAAGAGCACACTGGCCTACGCGCTGGTCGGGCATCCCAAGTACGAGATCACCAGCGGCACGATTCAAATCGACGGCCGGAACATCAACGAACTGGACCCCTGCGAACGAGCCCGACTCGGGCTGTTCCTGGCGTTCCAGTATCCGGTAACCATTCCCGGCGTGAAGGTCGCCGACTTCCTGCGGCACGCCGTCACCAACGTCCGGACGCCCGACCGCAAGGAAGGCGAAGGACTCATCCCGATGCGCGAGTTCCGCAAGGAGCTCAAGCAGCGGATGGAAGAGCTCGGCATGGACACCGAGTTCGCCCGTCGATACCTCAACGAAGGCTTCTCCGGCGGCGAAAAGAAGCGAATGGAGATTCTGCAGCTCGCCATGCTGCAGCCGAAGTTCGCCATCCTGGACGAAACCGACAGTGGTCTCGACAGCGATGCAGTCCGAGTCGTCAGCGAAGGGCTGCAGAAGCTCGCCGGCCCGCAGATGGGCGTGCTGATCATCACCCACCACGAACGCCTGCTCGAATACAACGTCCCCCAGTTCACCCACGTGATGCTGGCCGGCCGGATCGTGGAAACCGGCGACGCCGCCTTGGCCCACGAACTGCACAGCAACGGCTACGCGACGGTTCGCGAGCGACACCCGCAGGAAGCCGCCGAAGAACAGGAACGCCGGGACGCCGCGGCCGCCGTCAACGACGCCGTCGGCGTGAACTGAGGCCCTGAGGAGACTGGTAACGTGTCGATGCTGGTGGCGGAATCCGATGCAGCGTTCGTCGCGACGCGACCTTGGACCGTTGCGGACCTGCTCCAGAATCTCGGGCAGATTCCGGCGGACCGGATCCGCCTGCAGCCTGCGCCCGGCACGGCCACCGAGGAGGACCTCCTTCAGACCCGACGCTGCGAGTTGATCGACGGCACATTGGTGGAACGCGCCATGGGCTTTTTTGAGTCGCGCCTGGCGTTCATCCTCGGTTATCTGATCGAACAGTATCTCAAAACGAATCCAATCGGATTCACGACTGTCGGTGGCGATGCCTACACGCGACTGGAAGGTGTTGGAATCCGCGTCCCGGACGTCGCGGTCTATTTCTGGACTCAGTTACCGGAACAAAAAGTTCCCCACGTCTCAGTCGCAGACACGATCCCCCTTCTGGCAGTCGAGGTCGTCAGCCCTACCAACACACGCCAGGAAATGGTGAGGAAACGCCGCGAATTTCTCGAACGTGGAACCGAACTGTTCTGGATCGTTGACCCGCGAAAGCAGACTGTGGAAGTCGCCTCGGCCGACGGCAGTGAAGCGACTCTGACAATCGATGAGACCTTGTCGGGCGAACCCATCCTGCCCGGTTTTCGCCTGAAGATTGCAGACTGGTTCGGCCAGGCCGAATCGGCCCCCCCTGCGCAGGAAGACTCCTCCAAGACCCCTTGAAGTACTTTGCCGGCAGATGGCCGGTTGACCGACAACTCGAACTTGCCAACGGCAAGCCGCCGAGAGGAAAGAGACTAGAACTATGCCCACCGACCTGACCGCCCCCCCTGCTGAAGAAATCGGCGCCGGCGATTACCAGTACGGCTTTCACGAGTCGACCGACAATTACGTGTTCCGGGGCCGTAAGGGGCTCGATCGCGAAGTCGTGTACCAGATTTCGGAAATGAAAAAGGAGCCCGCCTGGATGCGGGACTTCCGCCTGCAGGCGCTCGACATCTTCGAGCAGAAGCCGATGCCGACCTGGGGCGGAGACCTCACCAAGCTCGATTTCCAGGACATCTACTATTACGTCCGCGCCTCCGACCGGCAGGAAAAAAGCTGGGACGACGTCCCGGACGATATTCGCCGGACGTACGACCGGCTCGGGATCCCCGAAGCCGAGAAGAAGTACCTGGCCGGCGTAAAGGCTCAGTACGAATCCGAAGTCGTCTACGGCAGCCTGCAGGAAGATCTCGTCCGCAAGGGCGTGATCTTTACCGACACCGATTCCGCCGTCCGCGACTACCCCGATCTCGTCCAGGAATACCTGGGGACGGTGATTCCGTCGACGGATAATAAGTTCGCAGCGCTCAACAGCGCCGTCTGGTCGGGCGGATCGTTCATTTACGTCCCGAAGGGCGTGCACATCGAGTTCCCGCTGCAGGCCTATTTCCGGATCAATTCGGAGAACATGGGCCAGTTCGAGCGGACGCTCATCATCGTCGACGAAGGGGCCTCGGTCCACTACGTCGAAGGCTGCACGGCTCCGACCTACAGCTCCGAAAGCCTCCACTCCGCGGTGGTGGAAATCCTCGTCAAGCGCGGCGCCCGCTGCCGCTACACCACGATCCAGAACTGGTCCAGCAACGTCTACAACCTGGTGACCAAGCGGGCCATGGCCTACGGCGACAGCCTGATGGAATGGGTCGACGGCAACCTGGGTTCCCGGCTGACAATGAAATATCCCGCCATCTACCTGATGGAACCGGGCGCCCGCGGCGAGACGCTGTCGATCGCCTTCGCCGGCAAAGGCCAGCACCAGGACGCCGGGGCCAAGATGGTCCACTGCGCCCCGCACACGTCGAGCCGGATCATCTCGAAGAGCATCAGTAAGAATGGCGGCCGGGCAAGCTACCGCGGGCTCGTGAAAGTCGAGAACGGCGCCCATCACTGCAAGAGCAACGTCGTCTGCGACGCGCTGATCCTCGATCCCGAAAGCCGGAGCGACACCTATCCGTATATCGAAATCGATCAGGAAAACGTCGCGATCGAACACGAAGCATCGGTCTCGAAGATCGCCGAAGAACAGCTCCTGTACCTGATGAGCCGGGGAATGAGCGAACCCGAAGCCTCCGCGATGATCGTGACGGGGTTCATCGAGCCCCTCGTGAAGGAACTGCCGATGGAGTACGCCGTCGAAATGAACCGGCTGATCGAGCTCCAGATGGAAGGCAGCGTGGGATAATCGCGAGAACCGGCTGCACCCCGGAGGACTTCGCCATGTCGACTGCACCCGTCTGCAAGTATTCCGTCGAGGAATACCTCGCGCTCGAACGCCAGTCGGAGATGAAGCACGAGTTCTACAGAGGTGAGTTGTTCGCGATGACCGGCGGTACCGAAGCTCATAATGTGATCGTCGCGAATCTCATAACGGCGATCAATCTGATGTTTCGCGGACAGAACTGCCGCGTCTATCCCAGCAACATGCGAGTGAAATGCCCGAGTAATCTCTACACCTATCCCGACGTTGTTCTGGTCTGCGGAGACCGGCAATTCGACGACAGTCGCAAGGATACGCTGCTGAATCCACAGTCAATCATCGAAGTGCTGTCGCCGAGCACCGAAGCCTACGACCGTGGCAAGAAGTTCAAGCGTTACCGGGAGATCGAATCTCTAAAGGAATACGTCCTCGTCTCTCAAGACCTGATGCTCGTCGAACAGTTCACGCGACGGCACGACGCAGCCCATTGGAACCCGACCGAACTGCGTTTGCCGAACGCGGAATTGTGTCTGTCGACGGGCAATTGTCGGCTGTCCTTGTCGGGAATCTACCAGAACGTCGATTTCGCCCCGGCTGATACGAACTCCGAACTTGCAAATTGAAATGCTTGCCGCCGAATATCCGAGATTCCCGCCATGTCTACCGCACCCGTTCGTCAGTTTTCCGTCGAGGAGTACCTAGCGTTCGAGCGCCAGTCGGAGGCGAAGCACCAGTATTTCCGGGGCGAGATCCTCGCGATGACCGGCGGTTCATTGCAGCACGTGACCATCATTTCCAATCTGGTCTTTCGAGCAAGAAGTGCTCTGGGTGAAACCGGCTGTCGTGTTCTGCCGGGTGACATGCGTGTGAAGTGTCCGTCGGGACTCTATACCTATCCAGACGTCGTGATCATGTGCAGCGAACCGCAACTGGAAGACTCCCACAGGGACACGCTGCTCAACCCGTTGGTGATTTTCGAAGTCCTGTCTCCGAGTACCGAAGCCTACGACCGAAGCAAGAAGTTTGAGTCCTATCGGGGAATCGAGTCGCTCCGTGAGTACGTGCTCGTTGCTCAGGACCAGATGCACGTCGAGCACTTCGTGCGTCAGCGCGATGCCAACCATTGGGATATGCACATTCTGCGACGCGCCGAAGAAGAACTTTCGATTTCGAACGGCCAAGGCCGCCTGAAACTGTCCGAGATCTACGAAAGCGTCGAGTTCGCCCCCGCAAATGCGGACTCTCAACCTGCAAACTGAACCGTCTGCTGCCGAAAGCCTGAGATTCCCGCCATGCCCGCTGTGACTGCGACCGCTGTAGCTCCCTGGTCCGCCGATGCGCTCGAAGCCCTCGTGGCCGCCCGCGGTGAACCCGCCTGGGTTGCCGAACGCCGGCGAGCCGCCTACGAAACCTACATCGATCTCTGCACCCGCGAGCTCGATCCCGAAGAGTGGAAGCGGATCGACCTGCGCGCCTTCCGTCCCGAGAAGTTCTCGCTCCGCGCGAACGCCGCAGCAGATGCGACGTTCGCCACGCTGATGGCGGACCGCGGCGAGTTCGGCGGAATCGTCTCGCATGTCGATGGCGCCTGCCGTTCCGCAACGCTCGCCCCGGCCCTTGCTGCCAGAGGAGTGATCTTCGGCAGCCTGACGCAGGTCATCCGGGAACACGGAGAACTGCTGAAGTCCCGGCTGCTGGCCGAGGAGCCGGCCGACCGCTTCGCAGCCCTCCATGCCGCCTTCTGGACCGGCGGAGCCGTCCTCTACGTCCCGCGCGGCGTTGAAGTCGCCGAGCCGCTGTCGAGCCTGATCGGCCTCACGGCGGACGGAGCGGCCGATCTCAGCCACACGCTGGTGATTCTGGAAGAAGGAGCATCTGCCACGCTGCTGGAGGAAACCGTCTCGGCAATTCCCACCGCGGCCGGTCTGCACGTCGGCTCGGTCCAGTTGCTGCTGGCCCCCGGATCCCGCCTGCGCTACGTGCAGCTCCAGAACTGGAACCAGAAAACCTGGCACTTCGCCCGCCAGTCGGGGCACGTCGGCCGCGACGCATTCCTGCAGTGGACCGTCGGAGGGCTCGGAGCCAGGCTGGCCCATATCAACCAGCAGGTCCATCTGGACGGCCGCGGCGCCCAGGCCGAAGTCAATGGCGTCACGTTCGCCACCGACCGCCAGCTCATCTCGTACTACACCCAGCAGACCCACCACGCTCCTGACACCCGCAGCGACCTGCTCTACAAAGACGTTCTACGCGATCGCGCCCGCGTCGTCTGGCGCGGCATGATCAAAGTCGACAAGGATGCCCAGCAGACCGACGGCTATCAGCGCAATGACGGCCTGATGATGAGCGACCATTGCCGCGTCGACGCCATCCCTGGACTGGAAATCGAAGCCGACGACGTCCGCTGCACGCACGGCGCCACCGTCGGCCGGGTCGACGAAGAACAGCTCTTCTACTGCATGTGCCGCGGACTCGCCCGGCAGGAAGCGATGCATATGATCGTGGAAGGCTTCTTCCAGCGAGTCTACGATCGCATTCCGGTCGAACTGGTCCGGGAAACTCTCAGCCAGGCCGTGGAGCGCAAACTCGGGCTCGGCGAGTAACCCGACGAGTCCTGCCCTTTCCGCACATTTTCAACTCAACGCCGGCCGGGTGTTCGCTCGCCCGCCAGCCGGCATTCTCGATCGGGGCATCATGTCAGATTTTGAACTCGCCGCCGTCTCCGGAGAGATCCCGCCGGGCGGCCGGAAAAGCATTTTCGTCGATGATCTGCCGGCACTGCTGATTCGGATTGAAGACCGCTACTTCGCCGTCGAAGACGTCTGCACGCACGATGGCCAGCCCCTCACAGACGGTCCGCTCGTCGATTGCCAGATCGTCTGCCCCCGACACGGCGCCCGCTTCGACCTGGCAACGGGCAAGCCGACGAAGATGCCCGCCACCTCGGCAATCCGCACGTTCGCCGTCGAAGTTCGCGCCGATGGCGTTTACGTCAGCCCCGATGCGCCGCCCGACGAACCCGAAGCAGCCGCCGTCGCGGCGTCCATTCCCGCGGCCGCCCCGACAGTTGCAACGCCCCCGGCCGCAGAGGGCGGCCCTGTCGGGGCGGGAGTCGTCGTTGGGGACATCACCGATGACGCCGTCATCGAAGCGCTCCGGGAAGTCATCGACCCCGAACTGATGATCAACATCGTCGACCTGGGACTCGTCTACTCCGTCCAGCAGACCGACGGCAAAGTCGGCGTCGAGATGACCCTCACCAGCCCGGCCTGTCCGGCCGGACCGCAGATCATTCATCAGTCCCGAACCGCCGTCGAGCGAATTCCGGGCGTCAGCGAGGTCGAGATCAAGCTCACCATGTCGCCCCCGTGGTCCCCCGACCGCATGACGGACGCCGCCCGCGACCAGTTGGGGATCTTCTAAATCACCGGCATCGACTCTGAAACAAGGCCTCTTTGACTCTTGTCCCCTCTCCCACTTTCTTCAGTGGGAAAGGGCCAGGGTGAGGGCCTTCGAAAGCGCCGAAGTGTCGTCCACGGAGAAAAGACGGCGCGCCTCACAATCGTGGCCGGTGATCGCGAGCACGAACGGCATCTCGGGTCCGCCAGACGAAAATTGGGCAGGCCGGGGATCAGGGGTTTCGGGACGGCCAATCACCCGACCTGCCCAGGACGGACGCAAATCCGCGCTCGTCCACAGTTCAGTCGCAGCCACCCGTTGCGTTCTCGCAATGACGCTGCTTCGAGACTCATCCTGCTCGCGCTCTTCCGCGAGTCATCGGGACCCATTTCGAAGAGAGATTCAGACCTTCGCCGACAGCGTGGCGTCCTTCAATCGGGTCGCCAGCGGATGCTTGGAAAGCCCCCGGTGCTCTTCCAGTCCGATCAGCCGCAACGTGCGGCCGACGTGCTGGAAATCCTCCTGCAGAGCATGCAGCTTCTCCATCGTGCTGTGATCCACGACCCGCGCCGCCGAGAGATCGAGCACCACAATTCGGTCGGGACTGACCGCCATCACAGCCTTGTTCAATCCGATCCAGGTCGAGAAGACCGCCGAGTTGTTCACGCGGATGTAGGTCGTCGTGTCATCGAGTTCTTCAACCTCCACGCCGGACTTGAAGAACGACGCCATCGAGACGCCGCTGAAACAGTGTACGAGAATCTGCAGCCCCAGACCGATGAATACGCCGACCAGCAGGTCCGTCATCAGCACGCCGATCATCGTCCCGGCGAACACCAGCAACTGCTCCGGCCCGATCCTGTACATGTGAATGAATTCCCGCGGATGAGCCAGGCGGAATCCGGTGTAAACCAGCATTGCCGCCAGTGCGGCCAGCGGGATCTTGTGAATCAGCATCGGCAGCGTCGCGACCAGAATCAGCAGGAACAGGCCGTGGAACATGTTCGCAAACCGCGATCGGGCGCCGTTATCGATGTTCGCTTTGCTGCGGACGATTTCCGAGATCATCGGGATGCCGCCGATCAAAGCGACCAGCGTGTTCGCCGTCCCCACCGCCAGCAGATCCCGGTTGATATCCGTCTTCCGGCGCATCGGGTCGAGAACATCCACGGCCTTCGCGGACAGCAGCGATTCCAGCGAACCGATCAGCGTAAACATCACGATCCACTTCATGCCGACCGGCGTCATTACTGCCGAAAAGTCGGGTCGCATGATCGCGCTCAGAATGCTGCCGGGCACATTGACCAGGAACTTGCTGGAAATCTCGTGCTGCGAGCCGGCGAAGCTGTAAGTATGCGTGTGATCCAGGTCGAACAGGAGTCCAAGCGGAATCGCCAGCGCCAGCACCAGAATCTGACCGGGAATCCGCTTCAGCGCAGCGAATTTCACCAGCGGCCACGTGAAAAGCAGGATCAGCGACAGCACGCCGATCACGGCGATTTCCGGATTGGCCTTCATGATCGAACTGGGAATCTCCGCCAGCAGGTGCAGAGGCTCTTTCCCATGCGGCGCCACCCCCAGCACCATATGCGACTGCTTGGCCAGAATGATCACGCCGATCGCCGCCAGCATCCCGTGAACCGCCGCGGTCGGGAACAGGTCGCTGATGAATCCCGAGCGAAGCAGAGCCGCACCGACTTGAATCAAGCCCGCCACGACGCAGATGCCCAATGTCAACTGCTGAGCCCGCAGAGCCGCCTCCGGTTCCGCGGACATGCCGCCACCCAGTTCGAGCACGCACCCCAGCACAATCGCGATCATCCCGGCCGCAGGCCCCTTGATCGTCAGCTCCGAATTGCTGATCCAAGGCGTAACCAGGCCGCCGACGATGGCGGTAAACACTCCCGCCGTCGCCGGGAAACCGCTGGCCAGCGAAATCGCCAGACACAACGGCAAGGCAATCAAAAACACCAGAAACCCGGACGTCATGTCCGCCCGCATGTTCCGGGAGAATCCCGAAAAAGCCGGGGCTGGAAGAGAAGACTCGATCATGAACCTGCTCCCGGATCCGCAGCGCGGACCCCATGACAGAACCGTTGGCGACCATCGAAAAAGTGAAGCGACGCCAGACTGCCGGCGGTATCAGGCCCATCCGGGCCGATTGTGAGGCGGGAAAACTCTCGGAGGGATCGTCAACGGGCCGCGAGCGCCGCGGCGACTAACAGCCTTATCTTCACGCTACTATTTTTATCCGGAACTACCCGCCGCCAACACAGCGCACGCTGACATTCCAGTAAGGCGAGATCTCGACAATTCCATCTTTATGCGACTTGCGGCCCGGCCACCCCTCCGCCAGGCCGCATGAATCTCGCATTCGAAGAGGACATCTCGCGAAATTTCAGCCGCAAAAACAGAGCGGCGGAACACAGTCAGACTGTGCTCCGCCATCGGTTGAATGATGTCTCTTAAGGGAAAGGTTGGCAGCCAGCCTTTCGATATCGTCAGCTTCTACGGCGCCAGTTCGTACGCCACAACCCGATTCTCCATCATATGCGGAAGAATCAACAGCTTCTCTTTCGGCAGATAGGCATGGTCCGCCGTCCCCTTGGCGAACTGGCCCACAACCCGCGCCTCTCCCGACGCCGAAATGTGGAACACTTTCCCCGCCGCCCAGTCAGTCACGACATAGCCGCCCCGGCCGTCCAGTTCAATCCCGTCCAGGTTCCCGGTCGGCGTCTTCGTGATCGGCGTCACCTGCTTCGTCTTCAAATCCAGCGACAGCAACCGACCAGGCGTCTTCGGCATGAAGTCCGCGGCATAGCCCCACGCGGCGAGCAGCAGGCGGTCCCCATCCACCAGCAGGCCATTGGGGCTTTCGAGATGCTCCCCTTCGGCAAACAGCGTCGCCTTCCCGCCCGAGATCGCGTAGATCTTGCTCTCCGGCATGTCGGAGACGTACACCGTTCCGTCCGGCCCCGCCGCGACATCGTTCAGGAACTTCGCCCCCTCAATCGCAATCCGATCGACGATTTCACCGTCCGCCAGCGAGATCGAAACGACCTGGTCGATGTCGCTGACCCACAGCTTCCCCTTCGTCGACCGCAGCCCCTTCGGCGCATCCAGCCCCGTCGCCCACTTCTCGGCGATCACTTCCCCCTTGGGAGTCAGCTTCGAGATATAGCCGTTCCCGTCCTTCTTCGCTCCCTCGCCGTCGATGTTCGAGACATACAGAAACCCAGTTTCCGGGTCGAGGTAAGCGCTCTCCGGGGCTGCCAGCCCCTTGTCGACCGTCCAGACGACCTTCAGGGTCGGACCGGCCGGCTTGTCTTCCGCCACCACCACGCTCAGAGAAGCGAGTAGTGCGGCGCCGCACAACAACAGACGCATCGAGATTCTCCACAAAAGTTTTTCGCCGGTCCCATTGCCGACAGTTCCATCCTTCTATACCGGGCGCTACCGCCATCTGCCAGCACCGAAATCGTCGCGACATGGGCGTAGCCGGTCCAGACCGTCGGCCGTCCCGTTTTTGCTGGCCGACACCGCCCGGGGAACGAATCGCCGGAGCGCTGCGAAACGGCAATTGCCAAACCGCGTTGCCGAGAGGCATACTGAAGCCGCCCGTCCGTTCCCCGTTTCGACTTTGAGGAGGCCGACCATGTTCAATTGCCCGGATTGCAATCCCCAGGACGCGAAACCCGTCACCCGACGCTCGTTCGTCAAGACCGTCGGCGCCACCGCTCTTGCCGCGGCAGCCGCGCCCGCCCTGGCCCGCGCCGCCGAGGAATCCGCCAGCAAACCGGAATCCCTCGTCAAGAAACTCTACGACTCGCTCAAGCCGGAGCAGCGCGAGGAAGTCGCTTTCGCGTGGGACCACGCCGACGATCGCGGCCTCCTCCGCCTGCACGTCTCCAACAACTGGCACATCACCGAACCCCGGATCGCCAGCGAGTTCTTCTCGAAGGACCAGCAGGACCTCATTGAAGCCATCTTCTGGGATCTCTATTCCCCCGAATGGCACGACCGCATCCGCAAGCAGCTCAAGGACGACGCCGGCGGCTACGGCAAAGAACAGTCGATCGCCATCTTCGGCGAACCCGGCACCGGCAAGTTCGAATTCGTCATGACCGGCCGACACCTCACCATCCGCTGCGACGGCGACAGCACCGAACACACCGCGTTCGGCGGCCCCATCTTCTACGGCCACGCCGCCCAGGACTTCAACGAGAAGGCCGATCATGCCGGCAACGTCTTCTGGCCGCAGGCTCTCAAGGCCAACGAGCTGTTCAAGATGCTCAGCGGCAAGCAGCGGGAACAGGCCCTCGTCGCCAAGTCCCCCGCCGAGCGCATGGTCTTCTTCCAGCCAAAACCCGAAGACCGCCCGGGTGTCGCCATCGCCGATCTCAGCGCCGATCAGAAGGCCCACGCCCAGCTGATCCTCAACCTGCTGCTGGAGCCCTACCGCCTGTCGGATCAGGCCGAAGCCCGCAAGTGCCTCGAATCGAAGGGGGGCCTCGACGCCTGCAAGCTCGCCTTCTTCCAGGAACCGGACATCGGCAACGACCAGGTCTGGGACAACTGGCGCCTCGAAGGCCCGACCTTCGTCTGGCACTACCGCGGCGCCCCCCACGTCCACGTCTGGGTCAACGTCGCCGACGACCCGAACGTGAAGATCACCACAAAGGGTTAATCATTCAATGGCAGATTCCGGGTGGCACGCCCAGAGGCTTTGCGATGGGCGTGGTTTTCTCACCTGCGAAGACACGCCCTTCGAAGACTCAGGGCGTGCCACCCGAATTGACTTGTCTCCGCTTTGACTAAGCTCAGCCCCCGCCGGCCTCTTCGGCGCGGGGCTGAGTCGTCTTATTCTCATCCACATCAAAGCACGCCGCCTCGCGTCCGTTCCGCACCAGCAGTTTCCCGCGGTACAGCACCGGGTGATTCCACGTCGTCCCCTCCGGCAACGCCTTGAAACTCGCCAGCTCGTCCGGGGCCTTCGGGGTGGCCGGCACCAGGAACACTTCCCCCTGCTCCGACAGCACCAGAATCAAGTCGTCGACCAGCAGCAACTGCCCGTAATTGTAGCGTCCTTTCTTCCACTTCGACTTGCCCGTCTCGACATCCACGCACGTCAGAATCCCGTCGTCGAGACCGTATAGAAACTCGTCCTTCAACACGAAATCGTTGAACTTCGGCTTCAGCCGGTTCGTCTTCCAGACCTGCTCCGTCTTCCACGGGCCATCATCTTGAGGAGTCAGCCGGACCCTGGCCGAACCGACGCCGTAGCCGCAACCGAAGATCACCGAGTCTTCTCCCAGCACGATCGGCTGAGCGGCGTTCACCTTCGGGTCATTGACCCACGGAACGAACCACAGCTCCTGGCCGTCGGTCAGCCGATGCCCCCCCAGCCCGTCGCCGCTGAAGACCAGTACCTGCTCGACGCCGTGTAAAGTCTCCAGCCGCGGCGACCCGTAACCGGCCGGATGCGTCCCCTGCTGCCAGACCGGCTCTCCACTCAACTTGTTGTACGCCGCAACGGACTTCCCCGCCGTCCCGCCCGGATTCACAATCACCAGCTCGCCGGCAATCAACGGCGACCCCGACATCCCCCATTCCAGATTCTTCGCCGGCTGATCGCCGCCCGCATCCTGCAGAATCTTGCGCTGCCAGAGCGGCTTCCCCGTCTGAGCTTCCAGACAGTTCAGAACCCCCGTCGCACCGACCGTATACAACCGAGTTCCATCGACCTGCGGCGTCGCCCGCGGCCCGGGACCTCCCATCGGAATCGCATGATCGAAGCGAACCTCGTCCCGGTGCGCCCAGACCTGCTCCCCCGTCTCAATCGCGTAGCAGACCACGACTTCCTCGCCGTCCCGCTGCTCCTGCGTAAAAGCCCGATCCGCCACCGCCGCAAACGAAGACCAGCCCGCCCCCACCGGATGTCGCCACAATTCCTTCGGCGGCAGCTCCGACCAGTTCCTCCGGAGCGAACCGTGCCGCACAATCCCATCCCGCTGCGGCCCCCGATACCCCGGCCAGTCGATCTCGGTCACCTCCCACGCCGATTCGGAAGCCGGGCTCAGGTCCGCGGACTGTGTCCCCTGCTCCTGCTGCTTGGCAAAATATTCGCGTGCGATGACATCCGCCCGCGGCGCCCAGCGCCAGACGACAATCGGCTTCATGTCCCCATCGGCGTCATCAATGCGGAACAACCCAGCGAGCACGCCAAAGACCGCCGCCACCAGGCCCAGCACGCCGAACCGCACCCGCCAGCGATACCGCGAGAGCAGCAGCCACCACAGAAAGACGCCGAAAATCGCCGCCGGCCATACAAACAGCACCGACATCGCCGAATACGTCCGATCCTCGGCGAACACCTGCCACAAAATCCCCTGAGCAACGACGGCAATCGTCAGTTCGCCCAGCGGCAGCCACCAGCGATGATATCGCCACGCAGGAACCTTCGGTGCAACAACCGCGACCGCTTCTTCATCCACAGACATCCTGTCCCCCGTAGGGCCGGCTGCGCCGGCCGTTATTTGTTATTTGTTATTTGTTATTTGGTGTTTGTTATTTGGTGTTTGGTGTTTGGTGTTTGGTGTCGTCTTCAGCAACCACCCAACAACCGCCGGGCAAAAGCATCTTCAAGACGCCTCAACTCGCCCCTCTGTCATCGCTCAGCGACTTCCGTGTCCTCCGTCGTTCAATCTCTTCTCTTCATTCGCGTCCATTCGTGCCATTCGTGGTTCACTCTTCTCCGCGTCCTCCGCGCCTCAGCGGTAAATCTTCTTCGAGATCATTTCCGCCCCGCCACCGGCTCACCCGTCTCGCGGTCAAAACCATCTGGCCGGCGTTCCTTGACCTTCATGTCTCCTGTCGCGACTTCCCACCAGTCGAGATCCTGCCGCATCAGCGCCAGCGGCTGCGCGAACTTCGGATCGGCCGCCAGGTTATGCAGTTCGTGGGGATCGTTCACGACGTCATACAGCTCCTCCGAGGGCCGTGGCTTCAGGAAGCACCCCGACTGTTCCGCCGGCAGCGTCCCCGCATCGCGCAAACGTCGCATCGCCACATACGTCTCGCTCCGCACCGCATCCGCCGGCGGCGTCCCCGGCAAGTCCGGCCACGCATTCCGGATATACTTGAACTGCGACGACCGTACAGCCCGCTCGCAAGCCGAATAGTCGTGCCAGTTATGCTCCGCATAGATGATGTCCCGCGTCTTCGCCGCCGGATCCTGCAGCACGGGCAGAAAGCTCTCTCCCTGGAACGTCGCGGGCAGCTCGACTCCGGCCAGTTCCAGAAACGTCGGCGCCAGATCCACCGTGCTCACCAGCGACTCCGTTACGCTGCCCGGCTTCAGCGTGCCGGGCCACCACGCAATGCAAGGCGTCTTGATCCCGCTGTCGTAAACCGTCGTCTTGCACCGCGGAAACGGCCGGCCGTTGTCGGAAATGAACAGCACCAGCGTATTCTCCGCCTGCCCCCGCTTCTGCAACTCGTCCAGCACCCGCCCCACCACACCGTCCAGCCGGGCGATCTCGTCGTAGTACAGCGCCAGATCGTGTCGGGTTTCCGGAACGTCCGACAGGTACGGCGGCACCACGACATCCGCCGGCGTGTGTGGCTCCGGAATCGCATTCACCGCATAGGGCCGATGCGGATCGACGAACGCAAACCAGCCGAAAAACGGCCGGTCCGTCGGACAGCCCTGCAGCGTGCTGACCCACTTGTCGACGCCGTCAACGACCGTATCGAACTTCTTCCGCGTCGGCTGTCCGAGGTGCCACTTCCCCGACGCCGCCGTGTAGTACCCGGTCTCCCGCAACTTTTCGACGAACGTCACCTGGTCGCCCGGCAATGGCAGATGCAGCTCCGAAGCCCCCGTGCTGTGCGGATACCGCCCCGTGATGAGGCTGCACCGGCTCGGGCTGCACGAACTGCAGGTCAGAAACGCATTGTCGAACTGGAGTCCTTCCCGCGCCATCCGCGCCAGCGACGGCGTCCTGATGTGCGGATGCCCGTACGGCGTGCTGTCGTCCCAGGCCATATCGTCGGCGATCAACAGAATGATGTTCGGCCGCCGGCCGGCGATGTCGTCAGCGGACCGGACCTCGACCATCACTGAGAACGCGAACAGCGCGACCAGACTGCGGAACCAGAAGCTCGAATTCACAACAGCATCTCCGCAGCAGGGGAATCAGAGAGGGCGTCGATCACGGCAGAAACCGCGCGCGTTCGGCAGGCGTCGGCATCCGGCACGTATCCTTCCGGCCGAACAGACGATACCGGTTCCGCGCCACCAGCAAATAGCCGAGATCCCGCAGCGGCCAGGGGATCAGCCAGAGCAGCGCCGCCAAAATCCTCCACCCCAAGCCGAGATGCCACAGAATCCGCACGACTGCGGCAGTCCGCCGGTAGGTCTTGTCGTCGACCCACAGCACCAGGGTATGCAGGTTCTGCGTATCCTTCGGAGCCAGTATCTGCCGGGCGGTCTCCCCCTGCAGCGGCGCAAAGCGGAAGTTCTCCTCGCGGTCGCGGGACAGGACGAAGTCGACGGACGCATTGCAGAAGCCGCAGATGCCGTCGAAAAAGATGATCCGACGGTGCAACGGCGTAATCTCTGCGTCATCCAGCGGTCCAAACGCCACGGCGACCGACATCTCCTCCCCTCCTGATCCGAACATTCGCTGCCGCGTTCCAGCATACCCGAAACGCCGCCCCCCTCTGAAGATCGAACCGCAAAACGACCCAACTCCTAACTGGTTCCCAGGCAGGGCCCGGGGACGAATCAATCTGTAAGGATTCCCAGTTAATCTCACCCCGCCCCCGCGGTATCCCCCTCGTAGTTCGCTCAAAACCTCCCTGGCCACTGGGACCGCCATCATGCCGCTGACAGAACTGCATCGAGAACACGACCGGTTGCGTAAAGAGGCCGAACGCCTGGCGGGCGGGCTGACCGACTTGTCCCAGCGGGCGACGGTCTATCACCACGTCTTCCGGGAATCGGGCGGCAATCACATCTTTCCGCTGATCGCCGCCCACGGAGCCCTCTGGGCCCGCGGCTGGTTTCAGTTCGGCCTGCGACTGGGGCAGGTCCTGAGCTGGCAGTTTGCCGGCCGCCCCCAGGTGCGGCAGGCGCATCTCGACCGGCTGCAACACTTCGCCGACACCATCCGCGACATCAACCGACTGGTCTGCATCGACACTTACGTGAATTTCCACCTCACCCGGCGCTACGGAACCGCCCCGCAGGCCGCAGAATTCCTCGCGCCAGAACTGCTTGATGCGTTGAATCAGGTTCACGCCGCAAACGATGCCGGAGTGCCGGTTTCAGACGCCGGTCGGCGGGAGATCTTCGCGGCTCACTTCCTCCATGAGCAGACACACATCGTCGGACCGCGGATCGAAGCCGCCGTCGCGGACCTGAACTGGCCGGTGCTGCAACTTCTGGCCCTGAAACCGGTCGTCCGCTTCGCCTACTTTCCACGCGGCCGGCAATTGTGGTTCCGCGACTTCTCCCACCGCGAAGAGCGGGTCGCCAACGGCCTGCAAGCCTTCGACTGGGCCGCAGCGGTCGGTTGGGACCACGTCGAGCAGGCGCTGCGGGAGTACAACGTCCTCCCCGCAGAGTTCTTCACTGGCGCCGACCGTTACTTCGCCAACCTGCGGCAGACTCTGCTCGGGGTATCAGCCTGAAAGAGAGCCATCGCTCTGGCTCCCGGGCCGAGCTTGTGAACCAGCAACATCGCCTCCGAAGTCACGTCAGGGGCGAACCAATGTAGCCCAGGGGCGTCAGCCCTGGGCGGCCCGCGCCCCCCCCATGCTACGCCGCAGGCGCCTGCTCCACCTTCAGGCACTTGCCGATCGCCCGCACCGCCTGCCGCAGACGCTGGCTGTTCTCCACGATTGCGAGGCGCAGATAGCCCTCGCCCTCTTCGCCGAAGCCCCGCCCCGGGCTCACCGCCACGCCGGCTTCTTCCATCAGCTTCATCGCGAAATCGATCGAGCCCATCTCGGCCCACGGTTCGGGGATCTTCGCCCAGACGAACATCCCCGCCTGCGGACGCTCCACGTCCCAGCCCAGCCGGTTCAAGCCTTCAACCAGCACGTCCCGGCGTTCCCCGTACTCCTTGGCGATCGCCTGCACCGCCGATTCGCAGTGCCGCATCGCGACAATGGCGGCGATCTGCGTCGCCTGGAAAATGCCGTAGTCGTAGTACCCCTTGATCGTCGCCAGCGCCCGGACCATTTCTCGATTGCCGGAGCAGAACCCGATCCGCCAGCCCGCCATGCTGAATCCCTTGCTCATGGTCGTCAGCTCGACCCCCACGTCGAGCGCCCCGGGCGTCGCCAGGAAGCTCGGCGCCCTTGTAGCCGTCGAAGCAGATGTCTGCGTAGGCAAAGTCGCTGATCACCAGGAACTTGTACTTCTTCGCCAGCCGCACCAGATCGACGTAGAAGTCCTGATCGATGCAAGTCCCCGACGGATTGTGCGGGAAGTTGACGACGACCAGCTTCGGCTTGGGATACAGATGCTCGCAGGTATAAGCGACGTTTTCGAGGAACTTGTATGGCTCGCGAACGTCGAGCGCGATCACGTTCCCTGACGCCAGCATCACCGAGTAGGCGTGAATCGGGAACGTCGGCGCAGGGACGACCGCCGTGTCGCCCGGCCCCATCAGAGCCAGGCACATGTGGCTGAAGCCTTCTTTCGACCCCAGGCAGGCGATCACTTCGTCGTCGGGATTCAATCGGGCGCCGTACAGCCGGAAATACCGGCCCGCCACCTCTTTCCGCAGGTTCGATATCCCGTTCGCCACCGAATAGCGGTGGTTCTTGGGATCGAGCAGCGCTTCCTTCATCTTCTCGGTGATCAGCGGATCTGGAGCGTCGGTCGGGTTCCCCATCCCCAGATCGATCACGTCAATCCCCGCCGACCGCTTCTGATATTTGAGCTTGTTGATACGGCCGAACAGGTACGGCGGCAGCCGCTTGAGTCGATCCGCGACCGGAATATTGAAGGGCGTATCGGTCAGCGGAACTTCGGATTCATTACGCATGGGTCGGGGCTTTCCAGGACCGCAGGGACGCCAGAACGACCACGTCGGCGCACATTTTCCCTGCAATCAGCAATCTGAACTCAGTCTATCAGACCCCGCGCAACCCGAAAAGTTCGGTTTCTGAGTCGTCAATCGTTGATGGTTGATCGTCGATGGCAAGAGTAACGGAGGACTCCTGCCCGCTCGGGTCCGAACCCTCAACGAAAACGGCCCGCCCCGGAATTCCGGAGCAGGCCGTCTTTTGATTTTCTCGAACCGTCAACGATCAACGTTCGACCATCGACGTTCCTCAGCCCCTCAGCGTCCCGCCGTAACGGGCGTCGCTGCCGAGCAATTCCTCAATTCGCAGCAGCTGGTTGTACTTGCAGATCCGGTCGGTCCGGCTCGCCGAACCGGTCTTGATCTGCCCGGTGTTCAGCGCCACCGCCAGGTCGGCGATCGTCGTGTCTTCCGTCTCGCCCGACCGGTGACTCATGATCGCAGTGTAGCCGTTCTTGTAGGCCATCTGCACGGCGTCGATCGTCTCGGTCAGCGAACCGATCTGGTTCACCTTCACCAGAATGCTGTTCGCCACACCCTTGTCGATCCCGTCCTTCAGCCGCTTCGTGTTGGTCACGAACAGGTCGTCCCCGACGAGCTGCACCCTGTCGCCGACGGCGTCGGTCAGCTTCTTCCAGGTATCCCAGTCGTCTTCGGAGCAGGCATCCTCGATCGAAACGATCGGGTACTTCTCCATCCACGACTTCAGAATCTCGACGACGCCGTCCCCCGGAACCTTTTTGCCGTCGAGGTCGTACAGACCCGTCTTGGCGTCGAAGTATTCGGTCGCGGCGCAATCGAGCGCGATCTTGATCTGCTCGCCCGGAACGTAACCCGCCTTCTCGATGGCGGTCATGATCACCGTCAGGGCGGCTTCGTTGGTTTCCAGGTCCGGAGCAAAGCCTCCTTCGTCACCCACCGACGTGCTCAGACCCTTGTCGCTGAGCACTTTCTTCAAGTGATGGAAGGTCTCGACGCCGGCGCGGAGACCCGCGCTGAAAGAGTCGAACCCGACCGGGACGATCATGAATTCCTGCATGTCCAGGCCGTTGCTGGCATGGGCGCCGCCGTTGATGATATTCATCAGCGGCACGGGCAGCGTGTTCGCTCCGACGCCCCCCAGGTAGCGGAACAGTGGCAGGAAGCTGATTCGCGACGCCGCATGCGCGCACGCCAGCGAGCAGGCCAGAATCGCATTGGCCCCGAGGCGGGACTTGTTCGGCGTCCCGTCCAGGTCGATCATCGTCTTGTCGATGAGGCCCTGGTTGGTGACGTCGAGGTCGATGATCGCGTCGGCGATATGCTCGTTGACGTTTTCGACCGCCTTCAAAACGCCCTTGCCCAGAAACCGCTTCTTGTCGCCGGCGTCGCGCAGCTCGCAGGCCTCGTGAGCCCCCGTGCTGGCGCCGCTCGGAACGGCTGCCCGACCAATCGTGCCGTCTTCCAGTTCGACGTCCACTTCCACCGTCGGGTTGCCCCGACTGTCCAGTATTTCGCGGGCGTGCACCGCGGCAATCGCCACACTCATGGTTTTCCTTCCTCAGGCATCTGTATCCGGCAACCGCCCCACGGGGTTACGTCCAGGCGCGATTTGTACCACATCCGCCGCCGACCATCCATCGGCCAACGTGAATATTGAGCAAGCGTAGGGTCCGCTCTGCGGACCTCTTTCGGATCTTGTCGTGGTCCGCACAGCGGACCCTACGGAAATTCACGCCCCTGCTTCGGCCGCCTGCTGCCCGGCATGGAACGTCGTATAGACATAAACCGGAATCCCCAGGTCGCCGAGAGTCTTCTCGATCAGCGGCTTGACCTCGCTCCACTCCAGCTTGCCGACGCCGGTCGCCAGTTTCGGCAGGGCCAGACTGGTGATTTTCTCCTGCTCGACAAAGTGCCGCAGCCGACGCAGGGCGTGACTGACGTTGTGCAGCGTCGCCGGTTCCAGCTTCGCGTGATTGTCAAAGGTACCGTCCTGCGTCAGCAGATTGACGATCCGCACGCCACCGACACCCGACCAGACCCACATCTCGCCCGGCTTCGGGTGCGTCTGATGCGCGTAGTGCCGGTAGTCCTTGGCCATCGACGGATGCTGCTCCCGCAGCGCCAGCGCCAGCCCGGAATCGAACGCCTCGTTCGGCGCAATCCCGTGAGCAATGACCTGGGCCTTCGTCAGCAGAATGTCGCCGGACACTTCATGAATCATACTGCACCTTCCTGTTTCGCATTCACATCATCGAATCGGACTTCCAAGTCCATTTTCCCGCCCCGCGCAAAAACCCGCAAGTCACCGACACGGATTATGACGCTCAGGCCGAGCCGAATTTCCCGTACGATGGACGTCCTCGTCCGTCGACGCATCCCGCCCGGTCCAATCCGCCCGCGCAAACGACGGACGACGACGTCTGTCGGACAGATCCCTCACCCCCGCCTCACCGGCCACCGATACGCCGCCAGCGCATTCCGCCAGAAAAATCTCTCCGACGCCTCAGCCCCGCGCGTCGCTGCATACGCTTCGACAATCCGCTGCACCACGTCATACGGAGCAAACCGCGCGCTGACCGGCCAGTTGCTCCCGTAGATTACGCGGTCCTCGCCGAAGACATCCCAGACGAACTTCAGCACCGGATCGTAATACGCCGGATCACTCGGAGCCTCACGGCCGCCCTGCGCCGCCCCCTCCACCAGCGCCGAAACTTTCAGGAACACGTTCGGCGACTTCGCCGCCTCGCGCAACTGCCGGCTCCACTCCTCCGGCAACTTGTCCCCCTCGATCCGCACGTTCGCCAGATGATTGATCACCACCCGCAGCTCCGGCACTGCCGCCGACAGCTTCGGGATTGTTTCCAGCAACCGCGGCGGCCCATTCACATCCAGCTCGCGCCCGCCACTCGCCAGCCGCTGCAGATCGGTCACATACTCCGGACTCTCCAAGCCCTTCGCCAGCGCATCGGAACCCACCCGAATCCCCACAAACCGCGGATTCTGCGCGAACCGCGGAAAGTGCTTCGCAAAGTCTTCCGTCCCCGGCCGCAGGTTCCCCACCAGTCCCAGCACAAACGGATCTATCGCCGCAAGATCCAACACCCACTGATTGTCCTCCACCCACGGACTCGCCTCGACAACCACCGTCCCCGTGATGCCCTGCGGCACGGCCAATTCGCGATAATCCTCCGGCAGCACCCGACGATAGAGCACCGGGTCGTTCTTCGATGGCCAGGGAACTCCCTGCGGTCGCGTCGGATCGTAGAAGTGCGTATGGGTGTCGACCTTCTGCGGGACCGGCTCATCTCCGGCGACCGGTGCTGCGAGAACTCCCGCCGACAGACCGGCCGCAGTTGCCGTCAAGAACTCTCTTCGGGAAACACGCATGGGGCACCTCCACGATTGATCGCCGGTGAATGGCGGGACTGAACAAAGCGTGTTACGGTAATCGACTCAGGTCTGGCGGGGGAGTCTTTCTCCGGGAATTCTTCCCGGCCCGTCGTTGTGTCCGATTCTCCACTCGAGATGCTCTCGATGACGCTCCTCGCCTGGTTTGTCGTGTGGACCATCCTGGCCGGCCTCGCGGGAGCGATCCTCTGGATCGCGCGCGTCCTCGAACGCGTCGCGCGACCGCTGGAGCCCGAGTGGCTATGGTGGACCTGCCGGGCTTATTTCGGACTGCTGGCAATCGGAGCGGCCACCGCGACCGTTGTGGGGGTCGGCGAAGGAAGCCTCCGCCTGCTGGGAGCCGATGACCGCCCCGAGTGGTCAATCTGGCTCGTGTTTTCGGTCCCCCTCTCGCTGGCGCTGCTGATCGCGGCTCTGGCGGGCCTGGGTGCCATGAGCCTGATTCAGTCCGGCCGGGGAGTGACGCGCCGCAACTCGCTTCACAATCGACTGGCGATTGCACGCGTCGCAGCCTCCATTACGCTCGCGCTGGCGTTCGTGGCCCTGGCCATCATCACGGTCCCTGCCTCAATCATCTTCGGCAGCGCCGTCCTCATGAGTCTGGGCGCCCGAGCCCGCTCCCAGCGAGTCACCTTGCTCTGGATGCTCTCTGCCGCCACAAAGACCCGCCGTCCGTTGCCCGCCGAACTGCTCGCCTGGGCGGAAGTCAGCCGGGGCAAGCATCGAGGGCGGCTGGAACAGGCCGCGGAAATCCTGGAACAGGGCCGCCCCCTCTCCGATGCGCTCGACCTCGCCCGGCTGCTGCCGGCTTACTGCTTCCCCCGCCTGCATCTCGCCGAGAAGATCGGCACCGTCCCGGAAACCCTTGCCGACCTGGCGCGTGAGGAAACCGAACGTCTCAATCCCGTCGGCGAAACCGCATCCCCCTTCGTCCTCGCCGCCTATCTGTCGTTTCTGCCGACCGTGTCGTTTCTCATCGTCGGCTTCGTGATGTATTACATCATCCCGAAGTTCAAGAAGATCTTCGAGGACTTCAACACCGAGCTGCCGTCGATCACGATCGGTCTCATCACCGTCTCCGACAGCTTCGTCAATTACTGGTATCTGTTTTCGCCGCCGCTCGTGCTGATCTCCGCCGCCGCCGCGGCCGTCGGAACGCTGACCCTGTATTACCCGTGGATGGATTTCCGCCGGCGGTTCGTCGATCCGTGGATTGTTCGACTGGCCATGACCGATGTCATGCGAAATCTCGCCCACCAGCTCCGCTGCCAGCGCCCCGTCCCGGAAGCCCTGCACGACGTCGGCCATTACTGCATCAACTGGACCGTCCGCATCCGTCTGAATCACGTCCGCGAGATGATCCTGGGCGGCCGCGACCTCTGGATCGAACTGGCCGACGCCCGGCTGATCACGCGTCGCGAACTGGCCGTCCTGCAGAGCGCCCGTCAGACCGGTCATCCCGATTGGGGCCTGACGGAGCTTGCCCGCCGTCGCGAACTCGCCTGGTCCCAGCCCTTCGCCTGGGTGATGACGGTGCTGCGGGTGATGGTCCCCCTCACACTCGGGCTCTTCGTCGCCTGGATCTGCATCTCGCTGTTTGCGCCGCTCACGAAGTTGCTGTCAGACCTTTCCTGATACGCGTCGAGTCCCGGAAGTCGGTACAATTGCTGGGCAAGACCCACTCGCCCTGCCACCCCGCCTGCCGCAAGTCGACTATGCCGCGTCTGCGCACCACATACTGGCTCGCCTGCTCGCTGCTGCTTGCGGCGCCGATCTGCGAGGCCGCCCCGCCCGACTTCGAACGGGACATCACCCCGCTCTTTTCCGCCAGGTGCCTGCGCTGTCACGGCGTCACCGGCCCCGAAGCCGGACTCTCCCTCGCCAGCCGCGACGGAGCCTTTAAAACGCTGGAGTCCGGCAGCCCGGCGATCACGGCAAGCCAGCCGGAACACAGCCCCCTGCTGCAACGGGTGACTTCCGCCGACCCCGCCGAGCGCATGCCCCCCCAAGGCGAGCCGCTCACACCAGCTCAGGTCGAATTGCTGCGGCAGTGGATCGCCGCCGGGGCGGACTGGCCCGATCACTGGGCCTATCTCCCGCTGCGAGCAGCAACACCTCCCGCCACCGCATCCGATCCCGACTGGGTGCGATCGCCCCTCGATGCCTTCATCAGCGCCCGTCTGCGGGAAGTCGCTCTGACCCATTCCCCGGAAGCCGACCGACGGACGTTGATCCGCCGCCTCACCATCGATCTGTGGGGGCTCCCCCCGACGCCGGACGACGTCGCCGAGTTCCTCGCCGACGACCGGCCCGACGCCGTCGAACGACTCGTCGACCGACTGCTGGCCAGCCCCCGCTACGGAGAACGCCAGGCCCGGCACTGGATGGACCTGGTCCACTACGCGGAAACCCACGGCAACGACCAGGACCGCCCCCGCGAGTCCGCCTGGCCCTATCGCGATTACCTGATTCACGCGTTCAACGCCGATCTCCCCTACGCCCGGTTCGTCGCCGAGCAGGTCGCCGGCGACGTCCTGGCCCCCGACGATGCGCTGGCGCTCACGGCGACCGGATTCCTCTCGGCAGGCCCCTGGGACGAAAGCTCGCTGCGCGACATCCGCGAAGATACCCTCGACCGCGAAATCGCCCGTTATCTCGACCGCGACGACATCGTCACCACGGTCATGACGACCTTCACCAGCACCACGGTCCAGTGCGCCCGCTGTCACGATCACAAGTTCGACCCCATTCCGCAGACCGACTACTACGCCCTGCAGGCGG
Source organism: uncultured Planctomycetaceae bacterium (assembly GCA_942493135.1). GTDB lineage: Bacteria > Planctomycetota > Planctomycetia > Planctomycetales > Planctomycetaceae > Planctellipticum. The sequence continues at coordinate 957,930 of OW818684.1, forward strand.
TCTTCGCCGACACCGGCAAAGGCAACCGCCTTTTCGACGCTGATCCCGCCATCGCCCGCCGCCGGCAGGAACTGCAACACGCTCTGACGGCTCTGCCGACCCGGCTGCAGGCTGAAGACCCAACGCTGCTTGCTCCGGAACTGCAGGCGGCGGTCACGACCTGGAGCGACACGCTCTCCACCGCAATCCGCCGCTGGCAGCCCGCGACACTGAAATCCTGGAAATCCCTCAACGGTTCGGAACTGACGCCGCAGCCGGACGGCTCGCTGCTGGCGAGCGGTCCCCGGCCCGAGGTCGAAACGTACGAGCTGACGTTCGCATCGCCGACGCCCCGGCTGACCGGCGTGATGCTCGAAGTCCTGACCGACCCCAGCCTGCCGATGCAGGGCCCCGGACGGCAGGACAACGGCAACCTGCACCTCAACGAAGTCGTCCTGTGGCTCCTCGACGCGGCCAGCCCGGACGCCCGCAAAAAACTCGAATTCGCCTCCGCGGAAGCCGACTTCGACCAGGCCGGCTGGACCATCGCCCACGCGATCGACGGCAACCCGGCGACTGCCTGGGGCGTTCATCCGCAGGTCAGCCAGAATCACCGCGCCGCCCTCCGGCTGAAGGAACCCCTTGACCTGCCCCCCGAAGCTTTGTTGCAGCTCGAACTGCAGCAGACGCACGGCCGCCAGCACCTGATCGGACGCGTCCGGATCTCCGCCACGGCCGAGCCCGACGCCCGGCTGTCCGACGAAGAACGCCTCCCGGCCGATGTCCGCCAGGCTTTGTTGAAGACGCCCGCAGACCGCACCGCGGCCGACCAGCGGCGACTGGCCGCGGCCTGGCTGGAACAGCGGGAGACCGCCGCCCTGGCTGCGTTGCCGCCGCAGCAGCGCGTCTTCAGCGGCAGCAACCAATTCGAACCCGACGGCTCGTTTCGGCCGACGCCGCAGACGCGGAAAGTGCAGGTGCTGCATCGCGGAGACATCACGCAACCGCGCGCCGACGCCACGCCGGGTGCACTCTCACTGCTCACCTTCTCTGCCGCTCGCTTTCCATCCGCAGAGTCCACGACGGATGCCGAGCGACGGGCCGCCCTGGCCCGCTGGCTGACAGCGCCCGACAATGTCCTCACCTGGCGTTCGATTGTGAACCGGATCTGGCAGCAGCACTTCGGGCGCGGGCTGGTCGACACGGCGAGCGACTTCGGCAAGATGGGCGCGTCCCCTTCGCATCCAGAGCTCCTCGACGCCCTGACCCGAGACCTGCTGGAGCACGACGGCTCCCTGAAACGACTCCACCGGCAACTGGTCTGCAGCGCCGCCTGGCGGCAGTCTTCGCAGAGCCGACCCGACGCCGCTTTGGCCGACGCCGAAAATCGGTGGATCTGGCGAATGCACCGCAGCCGGATGGATGCCGAGACGATCCGCGACGCGGCGCTGGTGCTGGCGGACGTGCTCGACGACACGGTGGGCGGCCCGTCGGTGCGTCAGTTCGTGCAGACGCCGGGAGTGGCCGTGACTCCGAATGTCGACTATGCCGGCTTCGAGGTCGACAGCCCCGCCCTGCTCCGCCGCAGCGTTTACCGGTTTCTGTTCCGCACGATTCCCGATCCCTTCATGGACGCGCTGGACTGCCCGGACGCCTCGCAGCTCACGCCGAAGCGTGGAGAATCGCTGACCGCTCTGCAGGCCCTGGCGACACTGAACGACAAGGTGCTGGTGCGCCACGGCGAACGAGTCGCCGAGTTCCTGCAGCGAGATGCAGACTCCCTGGAAACGCTGACCGACGCAGCGTTCGCACGAATTCTGCTTCGCGCTCCTTCAGCCGAAGAACGAACCGCAGCGGCAGACTATGCCCGGAAGCACGGCCTGGCCAACCTGATCCGCGTCCTGCTCAACAGCAACGAATTCCTGTTCGTGGATTAGCGCCATGCGACTGAGCAATCGGGTAACACGGAACCGATCTCCGGGTGGCTGGGGCCGAGTCTGCGAGCCCTCGGATTCTCGCCACCTCGCTGGGGGCGGCCCAAAGCGGCCGACCCCAGCCACCCGCTGCATGCTTTCGTCGACGTGAGGAAAGACACTGACTCATGGATCCCGTGCGCCCCCCATTCGACCTTGCAGCCACATCCCGCCGCCGTTTTCTCGCCCACACCGGCGGCGGCTTCGGCGCTCTTGCGCTGGGGCAGCTCCTTGCCCGTGCGGAGGCGCCGACCCTTCGCCCCGAACTCAACGGCGGACTCCACCATCCCGCCCGCGCCCGCCGCGTCATTCAGCTCTTCATGAATGGCGGCGTCAGCCAGATGGACACCTTCGACTACAAGCCCGAACTGCAGAAACGGGACGGGGAGAAGGTCGATTTTGGTCTCAAGGCCGCCGCGACGAGCGTCCCCGGCGCGATCATGAAGTCCCCCTTCGAGTGGAAGCAGTACGGCGAGACGGGCCGCTGGGTCTCCAGCGTCTTCCCGGAAACTGCCCGGCACGTCGACCGCCTCGCGTTCCTGATGGCGATGGCTTCAAAAACCAACGTTCACGGCCCCGCCAGCTACATGCAGAATACGGGGTTTATCCTGCCGGGGTTCCCCTGCATGGGGGCTTGGATGACGTACGGGCTCGGCAATCTGAGCGACAACCTGCCGGCCTTCGTCGTTCTGCCCGATCACCGCGGCCTGCCCTACAACAACGCGGGCAACTTCTCCGCCGGTTTTCTGCCCGCGGCCAATGCCGGGATGATGATTCGCCCGAATGCGCCGATCCCGATCGCCTTCCTGCAGCCCCCCGCCTCTGCGAAGCAGATCACTGCGGAGAGCGAACGGGACGGCCTGAAGCTGCTGGCCTCGCTCAATCGCCGGCACGAGATCGACCGTCCGGGAGATTCCCGCCTCGCCGCCCGGATCGCCTCGTATGAGCTCGCCGCGAAGATGCAGCTCAGTGCCCCCGAAGTCGTTGATCTGGCCCGGGAGTCTGAAACGACTCACGCCGCTTACGGGACGGCGGATGAGACCACCGGCGCGTTCGCCCGGAACTGTTTGATCGCCCGCCGGCTGATCGAACGGGGAACCCGGTTCGTGCAGGTCTGGAGCGGCATGAGCGGCGCGTCCAAGAACTGGGACAACCACTCCGACATCCACAACGAGCTGCCGTTTATCGCTCGCCAGGTCGACCGCCCGATCGCGGCGCTGCTCGACGATCTCGCCGCCCGCGGGCTGCTGGAAGACACCCTCGTGATCTGGACGACGGAATTCGGGCGAATGCCGTTTACCCAGGGGGCGACGGGCCGCGATCACAACGGCGGCACGTTCGTCACCTGGCTCGCCGGGGCGGGGGTCAAGCCGGGGTCCACGCACGGGACGAGCGACGATTTCAGCTACCAGACGGCGGAGGGTCGCACGATGTGCTACGACCTGCACGCGACGATCCTGCATCTGCTGGGGATCGACCACGAGCGTTTGACGTTTCGCCACAACGGCATCGACCGCCGCCTGACCGACGTCCACGGGCATGTGATTGGGCCGATTCTGGCGTAGGACGAAGGGTTCTCGCAGAGGCGCAGAGGGAAGAGGAAAACGCAGAGAAGACGGAAGAGGATTTCACCGCGGAGGCGCGGAGGACGCGGAGAAAGGCGGGAGAAGACACGAAGAGGAAAAGTTGAAGGCGGTCGAGGGTAGGTTTCAAGCAGAGAGTCTTCGACAAATCACCAAGAACCAAACGCTAATCACCAACCGCCATGGGTGGCCCGGCTGGAGGCCGGGCGGCAAAGTCGCTAGAGGCCGCAGATGGACGTTCATCCGGCACTGAGGCTCCACACCACCATGCCGCTTAAACTCCGGCCTCTTGTCGCTGCGCGATCCGGGCCTGCGGGCCGGACCACCCGATTGCACTTTCACCGTGGCGATCGGTCGTCACGTCGCTTCGTCTGGCTTTCCGCTTTCCGCTAAAAAAACTGCCCGCGAGCTCCTTCGAGATCGCGGGCTGCTGCAGTTACCCGACCAGGATTCGAACCTGGACAAACAGAACCAAAATCTGTTGTGCTACCGTTACACTATCGGGTATTCCGGCCGAAACTCTAGCAAACCACCAATCTGTCTGGCAAGACAGCCAGAAGACCGACACAAGCCGCCACCGGAAAGTTCGCAGCCGGCAGGGAATAGCGAGCCGCCTGAGAAATGCTGGCCTATCGCTTATCGCCAGAAGAGGAACCTTCCCGTCCCGTTCTTATCTCTCGACGGCTTTCGACATTCGAAATCTCTTCTTCGCTACTTCGCCTGAAACCTTCTGCGCCTCGTCGTTCTCCCGCCTTGCTCCGCGTCTCCGCGGTAAATCCTCTTCCGTCTTCTCTGCGAACTCCTCTTCCCTCTGCGACTCTGCGGGAAATCCTACTTCTGCTTCGAAGGAGCAAACCCCCGCCGCAAGGTGTTCTCCGTGATATTCACCGGAAAAACGAACTGCTGCAGGTAATCCGGCCCGCCCGCTTTTGTGCCGATGCCGGACAGCTTGAAGCCGCCGAACGGCTGGCGGCCGACCAGCGCCCCCGTGATCGGGCGGTTGAGGTACAGGTTCCCCACCTGGAATTCCCGCCGAACCCGCTTCAGATTCGCCGGGCTCCGGCTGTAGACGCCGCCCGTCAGGGCGTAGTCGGTTCCATTTGCGATCGCCAGGGCCTCGCTCATGTCTTTAGCGCGAATCACCACCAGGACCGGTCCGAAGATCTCTTCCTGGGCGATTTTCGCGTCGGGCGGCACGTCCGCAAAAATGTGCGGAGCCACAAAGTACCCTTCGGACCCGCTGTCGCTGATCGGTCCTTCGACGACGAGCCGGCCGGAGCCTTCGTCCACCTTGGCCGCCTCGATCACACCCCGAATCCGCTGGCAGGCTTCTTCGTCGATCACCGGCCCCAGATCGTTGCCGGGGTCTTCCGCCGGACCGACTTTCAGGGCGGCGGTCGCTTCGATCAGCCGCTTCAGGAATTCGTCATAGGCTGATTCGAGCACGATCGCCCGCGAGCAGGCCGAGCATTTCTGGCCGCCGTAGCCGAACGCGCTCTGCACGACCCCCACGACGGCCTCGTCCAGATCGGCGTCGCTGTCGACAATGATCGCGTTCTTGCCCCCCATTTCGGCGATGACGTGTTTGACGCCCCGCTGAGCCGCATGCGCATCCGCCGCCGCCGAGTTGATTGCCAGACCGACCGCCCGGCTGCCGGTGAACGCGATCAGATCGACATCCGGACTGCCGACGAGCTGCGGTCCGACGTCTTCGCCGACGCCCGGCACCAGGTTGACAACGCCGTCCGGCACCCCTGCGGTCTGGATGATCTCCATCAGCTTCGCCGCGAGGACCGAGGACTGCTCGGCAGGCTTCATGATCACCGTGTTGCCGGTGACCATCGCCGCCGCGGTCATGCCGGTCAGGATCGCCAGGGGGAAGTTCCAAGGTGCGATCACGACTGCCACGCCGCGCGGCCGGTAAAAATAGCTGTTCTCTTCCCCGGGGAGGTCGAATGCGGAGGGATTCTCCAGCCGCTGCACCTGTTGCGAGTAATACAGGCAGAAGTCGATCGCCTCGGCGACCTCGGCATCGGCCTCGGCCCAGGGCTTGCCGCATTCGTAGACCTGCCAGGCGGCCAGTTCGTAGCGACGCGACCGCATTTCGCGGGCCATCAGCTCCAGGTACTCGGCCCGGTAGTGGACTTCCACGCGCGACCATTCGGGAAACGCCCGGCGGGCGGCGTCGATCGCCGCAATCGCGTCGTCCACCGTCCCCAGCGCAACCTTACCGACAATCTGCGCTTTGTGGGACGGATTTCGCGACGTGATCCACTGCCGGTTCTGAATCGCCTTGCCGCCGATCACCAGCGAATACTCTTCCCCGAGCTGATCGGCCACCTGGTCGAGCGCCGCCTCCATCGCCTTCCGGACTTCCGGCTGGCTGAAGTCGCTGTGGGGCTCGTTGACGAATGGAGGTTCGGGCTGCGGAACCGGGGCGGGAGCGTGCAGGGCGGCTTCGGAGGGAGACATCAGCAAATCCTCAAGACGAACGCGTTCGTCGTAGCTGTGACGCAAAAAGGAGTCGTTCGACGTGTTTTCCAGCAGTCGCCGCACCAGATAGGCCATGCCGGGAATCAGTTGCCCGAATGGCGTATAGATCCGCACGCGATGCCCCAGGTCGTGGAAGACCTGGGCCTGCTCTTCGGCCATGCCGTAGAGCATCTGGATTTCAAACACGTCATCGGGGACGTGCAGCTCTTTGGCCCATGCCAGGGCATGCGACAGACTCCGCAGGTTGTGACTGCCGAAGGCCGGCCGCAGCCAGCGGTGCTCTTCCAGGAGATACCGGGTCAACCGCTCGTAACTGGCGTCTGACTCCCACTTCTGCTGAAAGACCGGCACCGGCCAGTGATTCAGCCCGCTGACGATCGTCTCGAAGTCCCAGTAGGCCCCCTTAACCAGCCGGATCCAGACCGGCGTCCCCCGCTTCTCGGCCCACTTCCGCAGCTCCCGGAGATCCTTCTCGGCGTCGTGCAAGTAGGCCTGAACCACGATTCCGACGTCGGCGAAGTCCCGGAACTCGGGCTCCATCAGGATTTCGCGGAAGATCTGCAGCGTCAGGTCTTTGTACGAGTACTGTTCCATGTCGACATGCAGGTAGGCGTGGTTGGCCCGCGCCTCCCGGAGCAGCGGTCGCAGCCGTTCCTTCACCGCCCGCGACGTCCCCGCCGGATCGGCAACCCGGAACCGGCTGACCAGCGCCGACAGTTTGAGCGACAGATTCACCCGCGGGAGCGTCCCCACCATGCTGGTGTCGGCCTGCGACGACTCCGGCCAGGCATTGACCACGGGGGCCAGCTCCGTCAGCAGCGTCAGATACTGCTGCTGATACGCGTCCGCCTCCTGCTCGCTGATCACCGCTTCGCCGAGCAGGTCCAGCGTAAAGGCGAAGCCCTTCTGACGGAGCGACTGCACCGTCTTCGTGACTTCATCGACGCTTTCGCCGGCGATGAACCGTCGCGCCATCCGGGCGGCGTTGCTCCGGGCATTGTAGGCTAAAGCCCGCGACAGGACGGACTCCGGCCGCATGTGCTCGATGCCGAACTTCACCAGTTCGACGGCCCACGGCAGATGTTCGCGGATCTCTTCAAAGTATTCCTGCAGGTGCCGGGTGACGTCCTGATGTGAACGGAGCCGGGGCAGCACGTCCACAAAGCGGAACATCTGCACCTTGACCGACTCATCGGACATGGCGACGCCCAGAATCCGGTCATCCCACCACCGCCGTTCGAACATCGACGGTCGACGACGGTGCAGATGACCCCAGACGTACTGTCCGATAGTCCGGGTTTCATGTTCGACCCGCTCAAGCAGATCGGAGGCGGCAGCGGCGGTCACGGGCAGGGGGACTCCATTCCAGGAAGAAGCGGAACGGGGAATTCTAGGCGAACCCGGTCGCCACAGGAAAGGCACCGCCGCAATTGACCAATTCCCACAGGAATTCTCGTTCCCAGACTCCACCTGAGAACGCCCGCCTCTGACCCGCCAGCCTCGTCCACCACCAACCGGGTCGTTTTCTCACCGAACGGGTGGCTGGGTCGGAGTCTTCGACGACCCAGGAATCATCGGGTCGCCAGCTCAACTGGGTCGTCGAAGACTCCGACCCAGCCACCCGCCGCCCCGCGCAAGCCCCGCTTCCGTTGTAACTTCGTCCCGATCGCATGTCAGACTCGTCCAGCTCCCCGCGTGTGAAACGAACCCCGCCTTCGCACGCCGGACGCCCGTGCAGTCCATCTTCCCCCGCCCCGAAAACGACCTATCCAGCACAACCATCAAGCGTTACAGCAATCCCCCGATCGCCGCCTCCCGCGCACATTGTCGCTTTGACCGGTTCGATTCCGTGAAATCGGTCTTGGCACGTCCTTCGCTTCCCGATAGCGTATCACCGCTTCCCCGCCCCAAGGATGGTCCGCGCCAAGGATTGGCACGATGTACAAGCTCGTTCTCTGTCTCCGCTACCTCCGCACCCGCTATATCGCCCTGGCGAGCATCGTCAGCGTGATGCTCGGCGTGGCCACGATGATCGTGGTCAACAGCGTGATGTCCGGCTTCGCGACCGAAATGCGCGACCGGCTGCAGGGGCTCCTCTCCGATATCATCATCGATACGCGCAGCATGGACGGCGAGCCCAACCCCGAGGCCCTGCTGGCCGAGGTCCGCAAGGTCGCCGGCGACTACGTCGAAGGGGTGACCGCCACCGTCGAAATCTACGGAATGCTGAGCTTCCAGTACGGCGGCAACTACATCACCCGCCCCGTGACCCTCATCGGCATCGACCCGCAGTCCAAGTCCGAAGTCGGCCCTCTGGTGGATCACCTGGTCAGCTACCAGCCCGAACGCGAGGACGGCAAAGTCGTCAGCCCGCCCGAACGGGACCGCTCCACGCCGCCAGGATGGGATCTCAGCCCGGCCGCCGGCGCCTACCGTCGCGAAATCGCCGAACGCCGCCGCTGGCTCCACGAACAGCTGGAGCGAGAACGGACCGCTCACCAGGGGCTGAGCGAACCCGCCAATGCCGATGCAGAAGCAGAAGTTCCCGCTGTGGCCGCCGCTGACGGCGATCCGTTCGGCACGGAATCGCACCCGACCGCGAAGCCCGCGGCAGCCGAAGACCCCGCCGCGCCCATGCAGGCCAGAATCTACATCGGCGCCCAGCTCGTCAGCTACCAGTACGACGACCCGGAAACCGGCAAATCACGGACGATGCAGATGGTCCGCGCCGGCGACGACGTGAAGATCAGCACCGTCACCGCCGGCCGCCCCCCCGAAGCCGCCCACTTCAACGCCACGGTGGTCGACTTCTTCCGCAGCGGCATGAGCGAGTACGACTCGCAGCTCGTCTTCTGCGACATCAAGTCCCTGCAGCAGGCCCGCGGGATGTTTGACAGGACGACCGATTCCGGCGCCGTCACCTCGATTCAGATCAAGCTGAAAGACGTCGGCAAGACCGCGGACGTGATCGCCCGGCTCAAGACCGTCTTTCCCGCCACCGACTTCACCATCAACACCTGGGAATCCAAGCAGGCCCCCCTCCTGGCCGCCGTCGAGATTGAGTCGGCCATCCTCAACGTGCTGTTGTTCCTCATCATCACCGTCGCCGGTTTCGGCATCCTCGCCATCTTCTTCATGATCGTCGTCGAGAAGACCCGCGACATCGGCATCCTCAAGGCCCTCGGCGCCAGCTCCAGCGGCGTCATGTCGATTTTCCTCTCCTACGGATTGTCCCTCGGAATGGTCGGCAGCGGGGTGGGGGTGGCCTGCGGACTGCTGTTCGTGCATTACATCAACGAAATTGAAACCGTTCTGAGCTGGATCACCGGCCGTAAAGTCTTTGACGAGCGGATTTATTACTTCCCCACGATCCCCACCAACGTCGACGCCCTGACGGTCTGCTGGGTGGCCGCGGGAGCGGTGGCCATCGCCGTCATGGCCAGCATCCTGCCGGCCCGCCGGGCCGCCCGCCTGCACCCGGTGCAGGCCCTGCGATATGAATAAGAAGTAAGGTGAGTCGAGTCTTCGAGGCTCACCACGGAGCGAACAGAATACGGTGAGCCTCGCGGACTCGACTCACCCTACGACTGCCAGCGGCTACAAACGCTTTCGACGAAACCCCGGAGTCTGCTCCGATGACCGAACGCCCCGGAATTCTCGCCATGCCCGAGCTGCATATCTCCGCCGTTTCCGTCGAGAAGGCCTACCGCAAGGGGGTGCACCTCGTGCCGGTTCTTCACGGGGTCGACATCTCCGCCCGCAAGGGGGAATTCCTGTCGATCGTGGGCCAGTCGGGGTCGGGGAAGAGCACGCTGCTGCACCTGATCGGACTGCTCGACGGACCCGACGAAGGCGAAATTCATCTGGACGGCCAGCGAATCGACGACCTGCCGGCCCGCACCCGCGACGAGCTCCGGAACCGGGTGTTCGGCTTCGTGTTCCAGTTCTACCACCTGCTCCCCGAGCTCAGCCTGATTGAGAACGTCCTGTCGCCGCTGATGATCCGGCACTCCGTGTTCAGCTACTGGAAACAGCGTCGTGGGTTCAACGACGCCGCCCGCGAGATGATCGACCGCGTCGGCCTCGGGCATCGCCTCAGCCATCGTCCGTCCGAGCTGTCAGGGGGAGAAATGCAGCGGGCCGCCATCGCCCGGGCGCTGGTCGCCCGTCCGGAGATCCTGCTGGCCGACGAGCCGACCGGGAACCTCGACGCGGGCTCCGGCCGGGAAATCATGGACTTGCTGGTCCGGTTGAACGAGCAGGAGGCGCTGACTATTATCATGGTGACGCATGATGCCGCGGTGGCGGCCCAGGCTCATCGCACGGTCCGTCTCAAAGAGGGGCGTTGCGAAATCCTGGCCGACGCGGCGTAAGCCGTTTCACCGCCGCACATTCTGGAGTATTGTCTCCCGGAATGCGTCCGAATCCGTGAACTCCGCCGGGGCAGACCGTGTCGTCTGCCTCTGTCTGTTTTCGGGGTCTGCCTTCCCGCTTCCTTGCGTCTTCTGACGAACTACACCGCTCGCGCAGGTCCGTGCCATGCCTCTTAAGATTTTCCTCGGCGACCGTCTCGTGGATGAAGCCGACGCCAAGATCAGCGTCTTCGACCACGGGCTGCTCTACGGAGACGGCGTGTTTGAAGGGATCCGGGTCTACGGGGGCAAGGTTTTTCTCCACGAAGAGCATATTGAGCGTCTGTTCGAAAGCGCCCGGGCGATCCGGCTGGAAATCCCGCTCACGGCGGACCGGTTGATCCGCGCCGTCGAGGAGACGGTGGCGGCGAACAACATCGGCGACGGCTACATCCGCCTGGTGGTCACCCGCGGGGCAGGCGGCCTGGGGTTGGACATCCGCAAGACATCGCATCCGCAGATCATCATCATTGCGGACAAGATCAGCCTCTACCCGGAAGAGACCTACACGCGCGGCATGAATCTGGTCACCGCCAGCACGATCCGCAACCACCCGGCAGCGCTCAGCCCGCGGATCAAGTCGCTCAATTATCTCAACAACATCCTCGCCCGCATCGAGGGAACCGACGCCGGCATGGTGGAAGCGCTGATGCTCAACCATAAGGGCGAGGTTGCCGAATGCACGGGCGACAACATCTTCATCGTCAAGAACGGCACGCTGAAGACGCCGCCGCCCGATGCCGGTATTCTGGAAGGTCTGACCCGGAATGCAGTGATGCGTCTGGCGCGCGAGGCGGCCTACCCGGTTCTCGAAAGCACGATGACCCGGCACGACATCTACACCGCCGACGAGTGCTTTCTGACGGGCACCGCGGCGGAAGTCGTCGCGGTGGTGACGCTCGACGGTCGCAAGATCGGCGCCGGGGAACCCGGCCCGATGACGCGGGACCTGTTGAGCCGTTTCCGCACACTGACGCGGACGGGCGCCTGGAAGTAGGGAATGGCGAGTGGCCGGAGGAAGAGGGCCAATCGCTGATCGCCGGAGAGGATGTCCTTCGTGGGGTGGGGCGGATCGCGTGTGCGACAGAAAGTGGCGGGCAGCGTCGCTGACTGATGACGTCAAACTGCGGCCTCTTGCGGCGAAGCCGCCCGGCCTGCGGCCGGGCCACCCGTGACGGGCTCCGGGCTATTTGGGCTCGAGCAGGCGGGCGGTTCGGACGCGCTGGCGTTCCATTTCGGCGGGGAGGCGGTATTCGGTCTGGGGCTGGACCCGGGCGCCGTCGTGCAGAACGTCCAGGTTGGTCAGGATGATCCGGTCGCCGGCGGCGACTCCCTCGTCGAGAATCGCCAGCGACTGCAGGGTTTCGACCGGCGTTACGAGCCGTCCGAAGGATTGCCCGTCCTTCAGCACGAACAGCTTGCCCCGGACCAGAGCATCCCGCGGCACGACCAAGGCGTCGTCGTAGATCGGCCCGTCGATCCGGACCTGGACGAAGGTGCCGGGCAGGAGCGGTGTCGTCTGCTGCGAGTTATCCACGCGCACATAGACCATGACCGTGCGGGTCTGTTCGTCGGCGTTCGGGGCTGAGCGGACCAGTTCGCCGAACCAGAGCGGTTTCGCCGTTTCGTTGGGGGCGAGTGCGACTGTCGGCGACTGCCCCGATTTCAGGGCGACCATGATCCGGGCATGGTCCGTCAGAGTCAATGCCACGGGGACTTCGACGATCGACGCGTCGGTCACGGTCACTAATGCGTCGCCCGGTTTGACGTACTGGCCCTGCTCGACGTCGACCTTTCGCAGTCGCCCGGCGAACGGGGCGGTCACGGCAGTTCGTTGGAGATCGAGCTTCGCGAGTTTCAGGTCGTTCTGCAGGGCTTCGCGGCGCTGCACGATCTGATCGCCTCGAACCGGGAACAGATTCAGTTCGTTGTCGTTCTGCAGCAGTACCTTTTCGTATGTCCGAAGCTGGATCGTGGCCTGCCGGAACTCGGATTCGGTGACGACCCCCTGTTTGTGGAGGTCCGCCGTCTTGCGAAACTCTTTCGTGAAATCGTCGAAGTCCGATTGCAGACGCTCGCGGAGCGTTTTCAGGTTTTTCTCTTCCTGGTTCAGCCGCTCCAGCTCGACTTCGGACTCGCGCAGCCGGTTCTCGATCTGAATCACACGTTCTTCATAGTTTCGCGGATCGATCTGCAGCAGAATTTCGTCGGGGCCGGGCGACTTTCCGCCGGCAGGGACCGGAGTCCCGATCGGCGGCGTCACCTGCTCGCCCACTTCCAGTTTGGGATGGGTCGACAGGACTTCGCCGGCGACCTGGGCGGACAGCACGACTTCCCGGTCGGCTTGAGCCGTGCCGAAGCCGGTGACGACGCGCTGCAGCCGGACCGGCTCGACGACAAAGACATCGACGTTGTACCGCCGGGACTCGGGCTCTTTCAGCTCGGGAGGTTTCCGCAGACGGGACAGTGCCTCGGCGGTGATGGTCCCCCCGCCGAACAGCAGCAGAATCAGGACAATCGAGATCAGCGTGCGCCAGGTGGTCTCCCCGCGCGAGGTGGCTCGGTCCGAAGTCACAAAGAGTCTCCCGTTCCGCGGCGGCAGAAAATACCGGAAAGATGCTTCCCGTTCACCGCGCTGCGTCCTGCACAGGTTGGATCGATTTCGCGAAGTCCCACTGACTATAGAGCCTTTCGGACTGTTCAGGGAATGCAGACACGCCCGCCTCTACCGGGTTCTCACAAAACGGAACTGGCGGCAAGCGGATCACACATGAAGAACGCATCAGTCGACGCCGACCTGTCCGGTCACTCGGCGCGTTGCAGCCCGCTCGTCCGCCTGCGATTCTGCTGGCCATGCGAATTTTTCTCTCCGAATTTCTGACCGGCGGGGGACTACCGCCCGATGAACGCCTCCCCAGCCTGCTCGACGAGGGACGGGCGATGCTGTTCGCTGCCGCCCGCGACCTCGTCCAACGGCCGGGGGTTTCCCTGGCGACGACCCTCGCCCCGGAAGTCACATTTCCGGAAGATCTCCTTTGGACCGTGAATCGAGTCGGCAGCCCGGCGGACTGGCCCGCGGCCTTCGATGCAGGCTGCCTGTCCTGCGACGCGGCGCTGGTGATCGCCCCGGAAACCGGGGGGCTGCTGGCCTCTCTGGTTCGGCGCGTCGAAGCACTCGGGCGCGCCGCCTGGAACTGCCGTCCTGCGGCGATCGTCCTGTGTGCAGACAAGCTGGCTCTGGCACAGCGTTGTCAGGAAGCGGGAGTTCCGACGATCCCGACCTCGCCAGTCCACTGGAACGCGCCTCCGACCCCGAGCGAGTTCCCCGTCGTCGTCAAACCCCGAGACGGAGCCGGATCGCAGCTCACGCGGAGAATCGAGACGCTACGGGAATGGCGGGCCCTGGCCGAGGAATATGTCGCTGCGCCGGGGCTGGAGCCGATCGTCCAGCCCTTTGTTCGGGGGCGCGCGTTGTCTGTCGGCGTGATTTTCCCCTTCGACGGCAACCGGGCGGCGTCCGTGCTGCCGATCACCGAACAGCACCTCTCGGACGATGGCCGGTTCACGTATCTGGGGGGCGCGCTGCCGGCGAACCTTCCCGAAGAGATCGTTGGAAGGATCCACACGATCGTCGATCAGACGGTACAAGTCGTCTCCGGCCTGCGCGGCTACGTCGGCTTTGATCTGCTGCTTCCGGACGCCGCCCCGTCGGCCCCGCTGTTGGTCGAAATCAATCCGCGGCTGACGACGTCCTTTGTCGGCTACTCCCGGCTCTCCCCCGCTCCGCTGAGCGGCATGTGGCTCCGGTCCGATGGACGTGTCCCGAGCTGGCCGGCGCGAACGATCGCATTTAATGCGGCCGGCGAGATACTGCAGGATGGCTGCCAATGACCGCGATGGAACCAATGCGATCACAACTCTCCGGCTGCCTGCTGGGAATGGCGGTGGGAGATGCACTTGGCCTGCCTTACGAGGGGTTGTCTCCCGCCCGCGCTCGCCGACTGCTCGGACCGGCCGACAGATATCGGTTGCTGCCGGGATGCGGCCTGGTCTCCGACGACACCGAGCACGCCTGCATGGTCGCTCAGGCTCTGATCGCTGCCGGTCAGGATTCCGCGGCATTCCAGCGGGACCTGGCGCGACGGATGCGCTGGTGGCTGCTCGGCGTTCCCGCGGGAGTCGGCCTGGCAACGCTGCGGTCCATTCTGCGCCTGTGGTTCGGAGTGCCGCCGGGCCGGAGCGGGGTGTTTTCGGCCGGGAACGGTCCGGCCATGCGCGGACCGCTGCTGGGTGTTGCGATCGGCGATTTCAATCGTTTGCGGAATTTCGTCCGCAGTTCGTCGCAGTTGACGCATACCGATCCGCGGGCGGTTTCGGGGGCCTGCATCGTGGCGCTGGCCGCTCGCGCGTCGGCGACTCAGACGACTCTCGATTCCACGGAAGTTCTCTCCCGGATGCTTGAGCAGCTCGACGTGTCCGATCTGGAAACCTGGAAACCTCTGTTTGCAGCGTTGTCGGCCAGTCTGGCGCGCGGCGAAACGACTGAGGCATATGCGAACGAACTGGGACTGGGTCGCCGCGGCGTCACTGGCTTCGTCTGCCATACGGTTCCCGTCGTGCTGCACGCCTGGTTGAGTCATCCCGACGATTATGCATCGGCCGTGCAGTCTGCCATCCGATGCGGCGGCGACGCCGATAAGACCGCGGCGATTGTCGGTGGCATTGTCGGTGCCCGCGTTGGATGCAAGGGGATTCCGGCGTCGTGGGTGTCGGGGCTGCGCGACTGGCCGCGGACGGTGAACTGGCTGGAACGCTTGAGTGGGGCCCTGGCGGAGTCGCTGTCGACGGGTCAGCCCGGTCGTCCGCCGCAGTTGCCGGCGTGGGGCCTGCTTCCTCGAAATGCGGCGTTCGCGTCGATTGTGCTGCTGCACGGTTTTCGCCGGCTGCTGCCACCGTGGTGAGCGGATGCGGCAGTCCGCTCACCCGCCGCGAATTCCCGTGCCGACGATGATGAGGGAAGACAGCACAAACAGACCGGTCAGGATGGCGAACAACCGGCGTTGCAGTTTTTCGGCTCGATCCAGGTGCTGGGCGTCCACGAGCCGGGCCGTGTAAAGCACGACCGCCAGAGCGGCCAGAATGTAGACGTAGGCCGAGATGTAGACCTTGTCCATCAGGACCAGGTAATCGACGCTCGGCATCTGCTGATTGGAAGAGAGTTGCAGCGCGACCACCGTCAGCAGCGAGGTGATGCCGATTCCGACGCGGGCGTCCACATACGTGGCGCGAATAAGCAGCATCAGCGAGGCGCAGAGCACGACGCAGGTAATGGGCAGGAGCAACTTCACGCTATAGGTGACAATCGGACGGGCGATGGGAATCTTGATCCGCGCCCGCGAGTAACTGTGCGGCCGATCCAGCCGCGGATCGCCGAACGCCGTCGGGTATTGGAAGGTCTCGATTTCCAGGCTCGGCGTGGAGACGTGAAATCCCGGGAGCACCAGCCGCGGATTGACAGTCAGGGGATTGTTGTCGGGCTCGTAGATCAGGCGGTTCGACGGGTGCTGCGAATCCTCGAATTCGACCACCAGCTCCTGCCGGTCGTAGGGAAAATTGGTGAGCAGGAACTTCTTACTGAAACGGCCCTGAACGCGCAGCACCTGATAGAACTCGCCTGGGGAGATCTCCTCCGGCTCGTCGTAAATCAGATCGGTCGTGTGTCCCCAAAGTTCAAACGGGTTGACCATCTCGACCGATTCTGTCGGGGAGACGGTTCGATCCCGCCAGCGGAACCAGAGGTAGATGTCCACGGCGTAACTGTGGGACTCCAGATTGATGTGCTGGATGTCGTTGACATAGGCCCCGACAGTCACCCGCACGGGTTCGGGCGGAGCGCCGTCCTGCAGCTGTCCCTTCCCGGCCTGACGAGACCATGCCGGAACCGGAACGAGGAGCAGTATCGACAAAGTGAGAATTGCGGTCTGCAAGATGCCAGAAGTATCGTGTCGCATGCCGGTCCGGCCCCTGATCAGCGTGGTGGTCCTGAGGTCGAAAAACACGAACAAGACCGATTCGAGTCAGCCCGTATGGTAGTCGATTCGCCGGGCGGTCGCAGACGGCGGGAGACTCGCGAGACCATCTGTCCACGTGCAGGCCATCACTCGGAACTTCCGTGGAACTGGTGAGAGCACCATTTCGGACCTAGAATTGAAGAGCCCTGCCAACCTACCCGCCCGCGTCCGAGGTCTCCGTGGCTCTTACCGTTACGTGCCCTGCCTGCGGTCATCACCTGAAGGTCGCGGACAAACTTGCCGGCCGACGGGGGCGGTGTCCTCAACCGGGCTGTGGGACGGTTTTCCGGATTCCGAAAGAGTTTGAAGAGGAGCCGGTTCCCGAACAACGGCGATCGACTCGGCGGACCCGAGGGGGGAGCAAGCCGCGCAAGCAGAAATCGCGGCATACCGTCGTGATCGCTGCAGCCGCGCTGCTCGTGGTCGGCGGGCTCGGAGCGTGGCAGTTCCTCGGCCGGACAACCAGCGATTCGACGGTAGCTCAAGCGTCCGAACCGCCGCCCAAGCCGGACGAGTTCTATCCGAAGGCTCAGCCGCTGCTGCAGAAGCTTTGCCTCGATTGCCATCAGGGAGACGAGGCGGAGGCGGGCTTTGATTTCAGCCTGGCGAAATCGACCGCGGAAGTCCGGAAGGACCGCAAGGTCTGGGAGCGGGCGCACGAGATGTTCGAGGCAGGCATCATGCCCCCCGCCGATACGCTGCAGCCAACGAAGGAAGAACACGACCAGTTGCTCGCCGTGCTCGACGAGGCGCTTTATGCCGTCGACTGCACGGGGGGGATCGATCCGGGTCGTGTGACGGTCCGCCGGCTGAATCGCGCCGAGTACAATAATACGATCCGGGATCTGCTCGGCGTCGACTTCGAGCCGGCCGCCGACTTTCCTTCGGACGACGTGGGCTACGGCTTCGACAACATCGGCGACGTTCTCTCGCTGCCGCCGCTGCTGATGGAGAAGTACCTTTCAGCGGCCGAAGCGATTGCCGCGAAGTCGATTCTGGCGCTCGATCCGCAGCGGCCCATTCAGACGCAATTCCCCGCAGACAAGTTGCAGTTGTCGAAGGTGTCTCTGCCGCGAGACGACGGACTGGTGCTGATCTCGAACGGGGGATTCGTAGCGCGGCTCGATATCGTTGTGGGGGGCAAATACAAGCTCATCTGCTCGGCGGCGGGGCAGCAGGCAGGCGAAGAGCCGGCGCGGATGGAGTTCAAGCTGGACGGTCAGAAGCTGCGCGATTTCGACGTCAAGGGGAAAAGCCTTCGTTACGACGAGTTCGAACACGAAGTGACGCTGACGCCAGGCTGGCATGACTGGGCGGTTGCATTCACCAATGACTTTTACGATCAGGAGAAGAAGCGGGACCGCAATCTGCTGGTGAAGAACGTGACGCTCGTCGGTCCGCTGGACTTTGATCCGCAGACTCTGCCGCAGGGCCATCGGAAACTCGTGGCCGTCAAGCCGGCGGAGTTTGTGACCGTCGCGGAAGCGGCCCGGAACAATCTGCGGGAGTTTGTGACGCGGGCGTTCCGGCGGCCGATCCGGGATGACGAGCTGACGCCCTTTGCGAAGCTGGCCGAGCTAGCGGTTTCCCGCGGCGACAGCTTCGAGCAGGCGATGCAGATTGCGCTGCAGGGAGTTCTGGTGTCGCCCCAGTTCCTGTTCCGGATTGAGACCGACAAGAACCCGAACGACCCGGCGGACCGCCATGCGCTCAACGACTACGAACTGGCCTCCCGGCTGTCGTATTTCCTCTGGAGCAGTCTACCGGACGAGGAGCTGTTCGCCGCCGCTGCCCGGGGAGATCTGCATACGAACGGAGTTCTGCAGCAGCAGGTCGAGCGGATGCTGCAGGATCCAAAGTCGCAGGCGCTGATCGACAACTTCGCCGAGCAGTGGCTGCAGCTCCGGATTCTCGACGAGATCACTCCGGATCCGGAGACGTTCCCCGAGTTCTCTCCCGAATTGCGAGCGGACATGCAGGAGGAGACCCGCCAGTTCTTCGGGGGGGTGGTGCGGGAAGACCGGAGCGTGCTCGACTTCCTGGAAGGCTCGTTCACGTTTGTCAACGAACGTCTGGCGAAGCACTACGGCCTGCCGGATGTCGCGGGGAACGAGTTCCGGCGAGTGAGTCTGGAAGGGACCCAGCGGGGTGGGCTCCTGACGCAGGCGAGCATTCTGACGCTGACGTCGAACCCCGACCGGACTTCCCCGGTGAAGCGGGGCAAGTGGATCATGGAGGTCATTCTCGATACGCCGCCGCCTCCGCCGCCGCCGAACGTCCCCGAGCTGGCGGAGTCCGCCAAAGCCAATCCCGATATGAGTTTGCGACAGCAGATGGAGCTGCACCGGCAGAATCCGGCCTGTGCGTCCTGCCATCGGCAGATGGATGCGCTGGGATTCGGACTGGAGAATTTTGATGCGATCGGACGATGGCGCGATCAAGATGGTAAACTGCCGATCGATACCGCGGGCGAACTTCCCGACGGCAGCCGGTTCCAGGGACCGCTGGAGCTGGCTCAGATCCTGAAGGGTCGCCGTCGGCAGTTCTGCGAAACCCTCGCCGAGCGGATGCTGACCTACGCTCTCGGGCGCGGGCTGGAGTTTTATGACCGGTGCACGACGGACCGGATCGTGCAGGCGCTCGAACGGAACGACTACCGGTTTTCGGTGTTAATTCAGGAAATCGTCCGCAGCGAACCGTTCTGCATGCGACGCGGAGAGGAACAGAAGCCATGATCGATCGCTCGTCCCTGAATCGCCGGATGTTTCTGCAGGGGGCCGGCGCCCTGATGGGACTTCCGCTGCTGGAGGCGTTCGCGCCGCGGATGGCTTTCGGGGCCGGACCGGTTTCGGGGCCGATGCGCACGGCGTTCATCTTCTTCCCGAACGGGGCGATCATGCCGGACTGGAAGCCCGAGGCGGAAGGCCGGGACTACGTGCTGCCGGCGACGCTGCAGGATCTGGCTCCGGTCCGCGGCAAGTTCAACGTGTTGAGCGGCCTGGCGCAGGACAATGCGAAGGCCAAGGGAGACGGTCCCGGCGATCATGCCCGTTCGGCTGCGACGTTCCTGACGGGTGAGCATCCGACCAAGACGGCGGGGGCTGATATCAAGGCGGGCGTTTCGGTGGATCAGGTCGCGGCCCAGCGGATCGGCCAGGCCACGAGGCTGCCGTCGCTGGAGATTGGAACTGAAGGGGGCCGGAATGCTGGCCAGTGCGACTCGGGGTACAGTTGCGCGTACTCGTCGAACATCTCGTGGAAGACCCCCAGCCAACCGATGGCGAAGGAAATCAATCCGCGGCTGGTCTTTGAGCGTCTGTTCGGCAAGCCGGGTGAGGAGAAGGAACGTCGTCGTCGGGAGTTTTACCGTCAGAGTATTCTGGACGCGGTGGCGGGGGACGCCCAGAAGCTGCAGCCGAAGCTGGGGACGACCGACCGCCGGAAGCTGGAAGAGTACTTCACCAGCGTTCGCGAGATCGAGCAGCGGATCGAGCGTTCTCAGGCCGAGACGGCCCGGATTCCGATTCCGGAAATGGACCTGCCGCGCGGCGTGCCGAAGGATCTCGACGAGCATATGCGGCTGATGTACGACCTGCTCGCGCTGGCCTTCCAGACCGACACGACCCGCATCGCGACGTTCATGGTGGCCAACGAGGGGAGCAACCGGAGCTACCCGATGGTCGGCGTGAACGACGGGCACCATCACCTGTCGCACCACCAGAACAAGCAGGACCTGGTCGACCAGATCAAGAAGATCGACAAGTTCCTGGTGTCACACTTCGCCCGCTTCCTGCAGAAGCTCGACGGGCTGAAGGAAGGGGACGGCACGCTGCTCGATCACAGTATGATCGTTTACGGCAGTGCGATCGGGGACGGAAACCGCCACAACCACAACGATCTGCCGATCCTGCTCGCCGGGAATGCCAACGGTTCGATCGCCACGGGCCGGCACCTCGTGTATCCCAAGGACACGCCGCTCAACAATCTGTTCCTGTCGATGCTGGACCGGGTGGAGGCGGGGGTGGAGAGTCTGGGGGACAGCAATGGGCGGTTGACGGGGCTGGATGGGTGAGGAGAGTGGGTAGTGATTAGTGGGTAGTGGATCGTGAAGAGGGGAAGAAGGCGGATTGCCGGAGAGAGTGGATACTCTGTGCAGTCCTCTTCCCTCTGCGTCTCTGCGAGAGATCGTCCTGTGCTCAACGGCCGCCCATCTGGGATTCGGAGCGGAGCATCTGGGCGCGGTCGACGACGCCGCGGTTGGGAGTGATGTCCTCCTGGCGCAGCGGGTTCATCGAGTACGAGAACGAGTGCCGGTCGGCGACGCGGTACGGCAGCAGGTTGTCCGAGAAGAAGTCGACGCCCGGAATCTGGTACCAGGGGGTGGGGACCTTCTGCAGGACCGTGAGGGTCTCGTAGCCGTCTTTGATCAGCGTGATTTCTCGGGTGCCGTAGTAGGTGAAATCGATCGCGGTCGGGGTGTAGCCGACTTCTTTGCCTTCGAGCAGGACCAGGGCGCCGGGCGGATTGGACTGGACCATCAGCCGCCGGCTCACGCAGCCGGTTCCGGCCGCCACCAGCAGCAGACCGAGCAGCGTGCTGCGCAGCAGCCGAGCGCTGCCGCGTGCAGGCAGTTGCGATTCGGAACGGGTCTGGTCGATACTCGGCATTCGCCGGTTTCCGGGAACAGGTTCTGCCCGCGACTGGCGTCGACGCACGTCGGTCCGGAACAGGGCAGCGGAATGTAGCGGCGCGGCGCCCGACCGCCAACGGCAGTTTTCGGGAAACGGGGGCGTGAAACCGGGTTGCCGGCTTTCCGCGTCCTGTGAAATCGGGTATTTCTGTGAGTGATTCCGGGGTCGCTCGCAGTGCCCGTCGGCGGCCCGTCCATTCTCCCACTTTCAGCCTGCCGGACATCATGCCCGTACGAGGAATCCGCGGAGCCACCAGCGTCGCCGAAGATGTTCCCGAGCAAATTCTCGCCGCGACGCGAGAACTGCTGGAGGAGCTGCTCAAGATCAATCGCATTACCGAGTTCGACGAGATCGTCTCGGCGATTTTCACCACGACTCCGGACCTGACGGCGACTTTCCCGGCCGAAGCGGCCAGGGCGATCGGCATGCGGCTGGTTCCGCTGCTGTGCGCGTCGGAGATCGCCGTTCCGGGGAGTCTGCCGCACTGCGTGCGGGTGCTGCTTCACGTCAACACGGACAAGCCGCAGTGCGAGATGGTCCACGTCTACCTGCGGGAAGCGAAGCGGCTTCGGCCGGACGTCAGCAGCGCGCAATAGCGGCAGCCCGGTTCGAGGTCACAGTGCGGCGGAGCCGCGGGCCGATCGCGGGAGGGCTTCCGTCCGGCTCCAGGGAATCTCGGCGTCGCTGCCGGACTCGGGCTGCTCGATGAACGGCACGCCGTGCTCTTCGAGCGGGTCCGCCAGTTCTTCGAGCGGATTCTTCAGGAACTCGGCCGGCAGCATTTTCGCCAGGAACTCGGCCTCGCTCTTGACCAGTGACACGTTTTCTGCGGGGGGCTGCAGGAGGCGCGTCGCCCGGTCGAGTCGCGTGATCCAGACGGCCCGGTAGAGGACCTGTTCGCGTTCGTCTTCGGTGAGTCCCTCATAGGGCCGTCCGTCTGACTTGAGCTGCTTGACGATCTGCAGTCCGCGCCGTTCATAGGCGAGCAAATCGAACTCTTCCGGCACGAACGACCGGGAAGTCGCCAACCCCACGCTCAGGAGCAGGCTCGCAAACTGCTCCGTCGTTACCCGTTCCCGCCGGAGGATCAGTTTGATGGCCCGCGATTGATCGAACCGGGCCTTCAGGAGCTCCGCATCCCATCGGTCGTTCAGCTTGCGCTGCTCTTCCTCGACCAGTTCGGAAACCGGCAGCGTGCGCGTATCCGGCCAGTCGGGCGTCGGCACGAAGCAGTTGCGCCAGTCGGCCCACAACGGCTCCGGCAACTTGTCGAGGATTCGCTTCAGGACCTCCAGCTCGTTGTTTGTGATCTGCTCGTCGGGGTGCTTGTGGCTGACCAGTGGCGAGCCGGGATCTTCGCAGCCGCACGCCGTCAGCAGCACCGCCGTGCACAATAGTGCCGCGATTCCCCGCTTCAGCGATGTCCCGGAAGACGCCACCTTCACACTCCCACGATGCTGACTCCGCAATTCAGCTATCGGATCATCGCCTTCATCCTCCGCAGACTGGCCCGATGAACGCGATGAAATCGACGCACGCCACGCCAGTTGGCGATCGACGGCGGTCAACTTTGCGGACTCTGCGGATTGTGATGCCGGCCGTCAGTAATGGAACCCGCCCACGCGGAGAACGGTTACGACTTGCGCGGCGAGCTGCAGCCCGATCCAGCCGGCTACGAACCAGGCGACGCTGGCCCGGCGGAGCGCCGGTCCGGCGAGCCAGAGACACCAGGGCATCAGAAACGTCCAGAGACGGGCCGCTTCTCCCGAGTTTTTGCCGGTCAGCCAGAGCAGCCCCCAGACTCCGACGACGCCGGCCGTCACGGCGCGGGACCGCCCGCCGTCGGCCCAGCCGTACAGACCTCCCGCCGCACCGAGAATTGCGATGGGAACGCCGACGGCGATCGACAGCTCCAGTGGATTCAACAGCAGCCAGCCAGCGTAGGACCGCGGAAACTTCCCGTAGAAGCCTGCGTGATTCCGATAGTTCATCAGCCAGACGCGCAGCAGATTCGCGTCCGCCAGGAACCAAAACAGGGCGGTCAGCGCCAGAAAGACGCCCCCCGACGTCAGGCTCATTCCCACCAGTCGGTAGAGTCGCGACCGCCGTTCGCCGGGATCGGAGACGCCGGCGAGTTCGACGACGGCGGCAACCACTCCGGCCAGGAACACCGGCAGGAACGCCAGGCTGCAGAGCATCCCCAACCAGGCGACGACGCCGGCCAGGACCGCCAGAGTCCAGGAGCCGCGATCCGTGGCTCTCAGCCAGGTCCACATCCACAAAACCGCCAGCCCGGCGTAGGCGACGTCGGACTTCGGCAAAAAGATCGCCACGCCCGGCACCAGCGGCCAGCAGGCGGAGAGAACATACGCGGTCGATCGGGACTCCGTTCGGCGCAGCAGACCGTAGAGCGGCCAGACCGTCAGCACGGCCAGCCCCTGAGCCAGCAGCACCGCCAGCCACAGCGCCGCCAGATCGGAGCGGCGGACTTCACGCGGAGGTTGCGACGCGGCCGAGTTTTCGACCACGGACTCGTCGGCCAGTCGGACGGACTCCGGCTGCGTCGCCAGCAGGACGTCGGTCAGCGCAGGTGAGGCGTCGCAGACGCACTTCAGACCGAAAAACAGCAGGAACAGCCCCGGGGGATGCGTCCCGACGTGCAGGACATCCCCTTCGGCCATGAGTCGTTCATAGCCGGCGAGAAACGACCGGGCGTCAGCGGCTTCGTAGCGGACTTTATAGAAGTACCCGGATGACTGCGGATAGAACAGGACGAACGGTCCCTTCGACAGCCGCTGCGCCGTCGGACCGGACTCCTGGATCACCCACAACCAGGCAAACCCCGCCAGTCCCAGGGCGGCAAGGAGCAGCGCCGTTTCGGGCAGTCCGGCGCGATCCATTCGGCGCCAGCCCCGCCGGATCAGCGCTCCGTAGGCGGTCGCGAACGGAATCGCCAGCAGCAGATTCCAGGGGATGTCGGGCTCCAGGCTTAATCGAACCCAGGTCCACTGGTCGGGGATGCCGAGGGGGAGTGAGGTTCCCCACAGCACCCACCAGGTCGCAGCGACGCTGATGGCGGACATCAGGAGCCAGAGCCCTGCCAGACGGGGCTGGCAGGGCTCCGTGGCGGACCGATCCCCGGACGTCTGCGGAACGGAAGGAGGCACGTTCGGCACGGTTAAAACTCGGCCGATCGATCCTGCCCCTTGAGGGCCGGCCAGTCGCTGAAGGCGAGAAACAACAGCAGCGCCAGATTCACGACTGGCAACAGAAATCCCAGTGCAAGCCAGGGCGAATAGCCGGCCTTTTCGAAAATCTTCCAGAAGCAGACCATCGGGATGATCAGAATCCCGGCGAACGTCCCGAACAGAATCAGCAGTTCGAATACTCCGACACCGGCATTCATTGTCCGTCCCTCCGTCCCGACACCAACCGGTCAGCCACTGAAGCTGAATAACGGCGTGGAACTATTTCTGGATCACTTCAGATTGTAAACCAGCAGTCGATCCATGTCGCGCAGATAAAGCTTGCCGTGACTGACGACGGGATGCGACCAGCTGGGCTTTTCGCTGCGATCCGGCTGGTCGAAGCGGCCGAGTTCGACGTACGCCCTGGGACTGGCGTCGACGAGGGCGACCGGGCCGGCTTCGCTGCGGAGGATCAGCTTGCCGTCGGAGCACGTCAGGGCGCCCTTTCCGACGGAACGATTCTGCCAGACCGCGTTGCCGGTCTTCAGGTCCAGGCACTTCAGAACGCCGGGATCGTCCGAGCCGTAAAGGTGGTTCTTAATCAGGATCATTCCGCCGTGGTGATTTTTCATTTCCTTGGTCGGATAGGCGAGTTTCGAATTCACGCTGCCGTTCTGAGACGGGATGAGCTGAATCAGCGCCCCTCCCTGGCCGTAGCCGGATGAGGCAAACACGACATTGTCGATCGCGACCGGCGACGAACAATTGGCGGTTCCATTGGCGGCGGTGGTGTCTCCCCACAACGGGCGGCCGTCGGCGGCGCGGACGCCGATGACTCCCGTGTGCGTGAAATTGACGTACTGGCGGATGCCGCCGACATCGACCGGGATGATCGATGAGTAGGACGCCTGCGGATTCCCTGGAACGACGGCGGACCAGACCGGTTTGCCGGTCAGTTTGTTGAGGGCCGCCATCGTGGCCGACTTGCCGCCCGGCGTGCAGATCAGATTGTCGCCGTCGATCAGCACCGATTCGCTGATCCCCCAGGTGATATTGCCGGCGGCGAACTCCTTGAGGATGTTGAGCTGCCAGACGATCTCGCCGTCGACGGTCTTCAGGCAGGACAGGTCGCCGTTGGCTCCCAGGGCGTACAGATGATCGCCGTCGACGGTCGGCGTGCCGCGCGGCCCGTTCCCCTGCCCTTCCCGATAGGCCGCTCCATTCCGCGTGGACCAGATCGGCTTACCGTCGGCGGCGTCGAGACAGAAGACCACCTCGTCGTCGCCGCGATTGCCCATCGAATAGACGCGGTCGCCGACGATCGCCAAGCTGGAGTAGCCTTCGCCCAGTCCCTCGGTCTTCCAGGCGAGAGCGGGACCGTCGGCGGGCCAGCGATCGAGCAGACCGGTCTCGGCCGAAATGTTGTCGCGGTTCGGGCCGTGGTACTGCGGCCAGTCGCCGGCTTCCACTTTCGCCAGTCCGATCTTCAGGGGACTGCGGGCAGCCTTTCCTCGGGGAGCGGGCGCGTTGCGGGCGGCGACTTTCAGGACGACGTTGTCGCGGTCGGTCGTCAGCGTCACGGCCTGGCCGGGCTGGAGATCGGCCAGCATCGACTTCTTGCCGCTGATCGTGATCGACGCGCCTGCCTTGAGGGTCAGCGTCTGGGGTTCGTCTTTCCTGGGGACGGAGACGGTGATCGTGCCGGCGTCGGCATCGACGGAGTCGATCGTCCCGGTCACAGTCGCAGCGCTGGCCGCCGTCGAGCTGCTCGCGAACAACACCGCCAGCATGGCGCCGAAGGCCAGCCGGCGCGCAACGGTTGTGATCATGGAATCGAACTCCGTGAGACGGGAAGGAAAGACGCGCGAGGAGCGCATCCCGACTATGACGGATCGGGCCGAAGCGGGAAAGGGGAATGTCTGCGACGATCAGGCGGTCGCGACCGGCGCGACTTCGGCGCTGGCGGCCTCGACGGCGAGCGAGCGGCTGTCCATTCCGACGTCGACCGAGAGGAGCCCCCATTCCGAATGGAACGGAATATGGATGGCTCGCTTGACGTTCGGAAACTCGACGCGATGCGTGGGAGTCTTGAGCACCTGCGGCAGCCCCATCTGCAAGGGAAGGTGCTCCAGTTGCGCGCGTGCCTGTCCGGCGATGATGTTGACGAGCTCGCCGACGGTATCGACGACATCTGAGTTGATGGCCGAAACCGATTCTCCGGTCCACTGGGACGTGGCGGACAGGGCGACCGGGCGACAGAGATTGAGGGCGACGCGGCAATTGCAGTCGCCGGTCAGGTCGATGATCGCGGTGACGCCGTGGTAGTGCTGCACGGCCGGAATCAGGGCCAGATCGCCACGGGTCAGGCGGCATTGCAGCATTTTGTCGAAGAGCGCGACTGTCGCGATCACGAACGGATTGATGATTTCGACGTTCATCGTTGGCCCAGATGAGGACAATCCCTCAGAGATAGTTAGCATATTTCGAGCGACACGACCGAGACTCTGATCGGAGACGCACCGGCAAAACTCCCGGCTGAACGGCTTGTCGTGCTGCTGGCGCGGGTTGCGCGTATAACTCAGGCATACCCGCGCGATCGGGCCGGCGGATCAAAATCGTTCGATCATTTGCCCGACAGGGAATACCGACCGACAATAGCTGGAGGTGAAGCGAATCTCGCTGGAGCGTTGACGATGCGTGCGGAACTGATCCCGGTAGCTGGCGGCAAGCCGATTGCAATTGTCCGGGATGTGACGGTTGTCGGGCGCCAGCCCGAAACTTGCGACGTCGTCCTGGACAAAAACAGCATTTCCAAGATGCACTGCATCGTGGTCCGCACGGACGGGCTGCTGTTCATCCGCGACCTCGGCAGCACCAACGGCACTAAGGTCAACGGTCAGCGGGTGGTCCGCGGCGCCCTGCTGCCGGGGGACGAACTCGCTTTCGCCAGCGAGAAGTTCCGGATCGAGATGGGCCCCGATGCGCCGGCCGCCGAAGAGGAACCGGATGACCGCGCCGTCACCGAGGAAATTGTCCTGCCCCAGGCCGATCTCGTCGAGTACTTCGGATTCGCCGAACCGGAAGGGAGCGGGTCCGACAGCGACGTGCGCATGCTCGGCGAAGACGATTGAAGGCCGTCAGACACCCCCGCTACGAGGCAATTCGCAACGACACTTCGTCGGCATTAATCGCAACGACGGCAATCCCCAGCTTGTCCGCCAGTTGAACGACTTCCGGTTCGTCGAGCAGGATGGTCATGCCCGATTCGACCGCCAGCACCCGCGCGCCCGACTCGGCCATGGTGTGAATGGTCTGCACTCCAATTGTCGGTACGTCGAACCGCAGATCCTGCTGCGGCTTCGCGACCTTCACGACGGTAAAGCCGCCCCGGCGGCAGAGTTCTCCCGCCCGTCGGATGCAGCGGTCGGTCCCTTCGATGGCTTCGACGGCGATCGCCGCGCAGTCGTTGATGCAGACCGACTGGCCGATATCCAGCCGCCCCATCTCCTTGGCCAGTTCCCAGCCGAACCGGATATCGCGCCATTGGGCGTCCGTCGGATGACGTCGCGTCAGAAATCCGTGTTTCACGAGCAGCTCCGGACAGTAATCGAGGGCCGACTGGAACCAGATGTGATCCTGTTCGAATTCGCGAATCACCGCCAGCAGCAACGTGTCGTCTTTGCGGTCGTTGATCGCGTAGCGAAACCACATATGCAGCGTGCGCAGGTCCGGCAGCAGCCGCAGAATCCGCCACGGCTGAAACAGGACGGTCTTCTCGATCTTCCCCGCCATCACGACGTGATCGATCTGAAACTTTTTGAACAGCCGGATCGCTTTGCCGATCCGCGCCAGCGGGATCGGGGCGTAGCGATGCGAGAGCTGCGTCAGTTCTTCCTCGTCCGCCATCCCCTGCACGCCGAGCGTATAGACCCGGTGCCCCTGGCGACGGGCCGCTTCGGCAAAGACGATCGGAAACCGCCCCGCGCCGGCCAGCAGGCCGACCCGGCGGCCCGCATCTGCGGGCGGAGTCTCCGCGAGCTGAAGGATCGTGGGGGAAGAAACGGCCATCGTGGTATCCCTGCCGCTGGACGAAATCGAGGCCGACTTCGTCGCTCAGGCTCCGCCTGAGCCGGTTCGAACTTACGCAAACATCTCGACTCAATCACCGGCCACGAATGTGAGGCGCACCGTCTTTTCTCCGTGGACGACACTCCAGCAACTTCGAAGACCCTCACCCTGGCCCTCTCCCACCGAAGACAGCGGGAAAGGGGACAAGACTCAAAGACACACTACTCCAGAATCGATGCCGGTCTTTCAGCCCGCCGCCCGTAGCGGGGGGACCTCGGGAGCCGCCTGCAGCGCCTCCAGTCGGGCCTGCAGTTCCTGGACCTGCTTCTGTAGCGCCTTGAATTCGGTCCGCATGTCGGGCACCCGCTTCAGCGAAAACAGCAGCCGCTTCTGCTCCGCCACGGGGGTCGCGGGATAGCCCACCCACGTTTCCCCGGCCGGAATGCTCTTGTGAATGCCGCTCTTCGCGCCGATCGCACAGCCCGTTCCGATGTGCACGTGGTCGCATACGCCGACCTGTCCGGCCAGCCGGACATAGTCGCCGGTGCTGCAGGAGCCTGCGAGCCCGACCTGCGAGGCAATCACATTGTGTTTGCCGATCCGGCAGTTGTGCCCGACCTGCACCATATTGTCGAGCTTCGTTCCTGCGCCGATCACGGTCGCTCCGATCGCGCCCCGGTCGACCATCGCCCCGGCGCCGATTTCGACGTCCTCTTCGATCACAACGTGTCCGAGCTGCGGAATCTTCTGGAAGACTCCTTCCGCAAACCGGTAGCCGAAGCCGTCGGCTCCGATCACCGCGGCGGCGTGCAGGACGGTCCGCGCACCGACCTGGACGTCGTGATACAGCACGACGTTCGGATGGAGCGTAACGCTTTCCGCCAGGCGGCAGCCGCGACCGATCACCGCGCCGGCATGGATATCACAATCCGGTCCGACCACGGCGTCGTCGTCGATCACCGCTCCGGGTCCGACATAGCAATCGGGCCCCACGGTGGCCGTCGGACTGATGAAAGCGTGCGGAGAGATTCCCCGCGCCGGCCGCGGACGGACATTGCGAAATCGCGGCAGCAGTTCCTGAAAGATCCGCTGCGGTTCGGCCACTCCCAGGAAGGTGACGGCGGGAGCCGCAGCCGCCAGCGCCGCGGCATGCGACGCTGGCACCAGCAGAGTGCCTGCCCGGCAGTTTCCCATCCGACTCAGTTGCCGCGAATCGGCGACGAACGACAGATCCTCCGGGCCGGCTTCTTCCAAGGCCGCGGCGCCGGTGATCGACCGGTCGGCAGGACCAAACAATTCCGCTGAGACCAGGAGTGCTAGATCGGCCGCGGTGAGCGACATCCCGGAGTCCTTTCCGTGGGGCTGGGCAGGCTGCAGTCGGCATAGGCAACCGGGACTCCGCCCGGCCGTAACTTCGCATTGAATGCCAAGTTGTAGACGAGAACGTGGTTACGTTGCAAGGGGGGAATTGAGGGAGGGGGCCGGTGAAGAATTGGATGAGGCGGTCAGATCGATGGCCGTAAGCGGTCCGTCACGGGGGATGAACCGGCATGACGGTTGCGAGAGATGGGGAAGTCCGTAGCGTTCCGCGGAGTTTTGCGACGGGACATTCTCCGTGTCGGTTCCGAGAAGCTTCGGGGGCCGCTGAAGGCTCGGATCCCATTCCGTGATCCTCGTGGCCCGGCTGACCCTGCCTGCGAAAGGAGCAAACCTGCTGAATACGCGTGCAATTCGCGGCGTATTGAACAGAATCCGACAAGATTTGATTGGCTTTTTGAATTACGCGTGAGTAATCTTCAATGCGTCCCAAGAATTGCCATTCTGGCAGCTCATTTCATTCCATCGTGGCCGTGATCCACCCTCACGAACCCACTTTCCCCGAATCGTTCCTCTTCGGGAATTCCCGCGGTCAGTTCTGTTTTTTTCGTTGTCTCATTTTCAGGAGCAAGGACTATGCGCAGGCCTCGTATCGGATTCACCCTCATTGAGCTGCTGGTGGTGATCGCGATCATCGCGATCCTCATTGCCTTGCTGCTGCCGGCCGTGCAGCAGGCCCGCGAGGCGGCCCGGAGGACGCAGTGCAAGAACAGCCTCAAACAGCAGGGTCTGGCGATCCACAACTACCACGACGTGTATAGCTCGTTCCCGATCGGCGAGCAGAGTCCCTTTTACAAGCCCAACTGGCGCGTCGGCCTCCTGCCGTACCTCGACCAGGCGCCGCTTTTCAACAAACTCAACTTCGATGCAGCCCCGCGGAGCGTCAGTACTTTCGGCAATTTTGCCTCGGGGGCGGGTCAGCCGACATCGGGCTATGGCACGCAGAACGCGGTCCTCACCGGCTTGATCGTGCCTAGCTTCGAATGCCCATCCAGTCCCCTGGATAACAAATCGAATTCGGGTCCAACGAAAAACAACGGCGAATTCGGCCAGACCCACGACTATGTCGGCATCATGGGGGCCACACCCGATCCGGCCGGTCGGACGACCGGAACTTGCTCGGCTCAGACGGGCTACGGCGGCATCTACTGCAACTCGGGGCTGCTGATTCCTAACAAGAACTTCAATATTTCCGCCTGCGTCGACGGCACGTCGAATACGCTGATTATCGCCGAGCAGTCCGGCGTAGTCGCCCTCCAGGACATTCGCAGCGTCTACTATGGCGGCTGGTCGGGAGTGACCTCTGGCGGCGATCCAGCCGGTTTCACCGGCAGCCCCTGGGGGAGCGGAACGACCACCGTCCGATACGCGATCAACTCGAAGACGACCGCCGTCGGTTCAGACAACACCTGGGACGCCAATACGGTGCTCAACAGCTACCATGTCGGCGGGATTCACGCTCTGCTGGCCGATGGAAGCGTCCGTTTTCTCTCGGAGAATATGGATTTCACGACGCTGACCCGCATCTGTTCAAAAGACGATGCCCAGGTCACCTCAGACTTCTAACGCGGCGTGTCCGAACCTCGGTCGTGCGTGAGTTCCGGCAGACCGAGGTCGATTTCCTCAGCACGGCGACCTGCCGCTCGACCGAGCGGACAGGTCGCCCATTCTGGCAGCAGGCGTTCCTTGAAACGCAGGAGAGTTTTTGATGAGTTTGTTCTGGAAATCGCTCACCGCATCGCTCTGCCTTGCGGTCCTCGGAACCATCGGCTGCGGCGGCGGGCCGACCGGTCCCGTGATGGCCTCGGCCAAAGGCAAAGTGACGCACGGCGACCAGCCAGTTGCCGGCGCGATGCTCAACTTCGAATCGACGAACGGCCAGGCCGCCAGCACCAAACTCTCTGCAACGGGCGAATACGATATCCCGCAGATCGCCGTCGGCGAATACACCGTGACGCTGTCGCAGCCGAGCGAAGAGCAGGAAGCGGGGTTGCCGACCCCCGGCGGTAAGCCGACCCCGCCGCCGTTTCCGCCGCAGTTTCAAACGGCGGCGACGTCGACGCTGAAAGCCAAAATTGAGAAGGGAAAGAACGAGCACAACTTCGATCTTTCCAAGTAATGATGACCCCGCGGCAATCGAGATTCCCTTCAGGACGGCGAGCGGCAATCCGCTGCGCCGTCCTGTTGCTTTTCACAGCAAGCCTCAACGGACTCGGCTGCGGAAGGAACGGCCCTTCGGCCGATTCCCTGCAATCGGCCCGCATCGCTCTTGTCGAGCACGAGTTTGCTCTCGCCGAACAACTCGCCCTGCGGTCGGCCGAGAGTCAGCCGGAGAATTCTGACGCCTGGAAACTCGCCGCCCGCGCCGCATTGAAGTCCGGCGCGATGAACCGTGCAGCGAACCATCTGGCGAAAATCCCCGACAGCGACGATCCCACCGGCGCCGTGCGACTGCAGGAGATCGATCTGCTCCTGTTCGAACTTCACCAGCTCACCGCCGCAGAGGCAGTGATCAAGGCACTGCGGCAGCGGCAGCCCGATTCGCTCGACCTGCAGGAGCGATTGGGGTATCTGTTCGGTCTGACGGGGCGGAGCTGGGAGGCGGAAGAGCCCCGGATGAAGCTTCTCGCCGCCGGCCGCGAGCCCGCCGTCATGCTCTGGCTCCTCTGCCTCGGCGACGACGCCATCGAGAACGTGGAATCACTGCCGCCCGTCCCCGATGACACCGACGACCCATTGCTCGCGCTGGCGGTAGGTCGCTTTCGCATGGAGCGCGAGAGTATCGCCCGGGGAGCGCCGCTGCTGGAACGGGCCGCAGCGCTTGCTCCGGAACTTGAGGAGACTCAAGTGCGACTCGGCCGGGCGCTCATCGATTCCCGATCGACGGACGAGTTCGGCCGCTGGCTCGCCGACCGGCCTCGGAGCACATGGAGTCACCCCGGAATCTGGGTTCTCGCCGGCCGCTGGGCGCAGGATGTCGGACAACCCCGCTCCGCTGCCCGCTGTTACTGGGAAGCCCTCCGCCGGAACCCGAATCTTTCACATGCCTGCTATCAGCTCGCGAGGCTGCTCGAAACCGAAGGCCGCGGCGAGGATGCCGAGCCATTCCGCCGTCGTTCGCAGCAACTGCTGGAATACCTCAACGCCGTCAAGTCGGCGCGAGAAACATTCAGCCCGGACTCCTGGCAGGCGGCGATCGCGCTGGCGGACCAGCTCGCTCTCGCGCGGGAAACTCGCGGCTGGGTCCTGCTTGGCCGGCAGCATCTCGGCAACGTCGCCATTGTCCGAGTCTGGGAAGAACGACTCAAGTCATCTGCAGATGATGCCTCGTGGCAGCGGGTCTCGGACCGGGACAATCCCGCACACCGGCTTGACCTGTCCGATTGGCCGCTTCCCCAATGGCCGGAGACGTCGGTCGCTCCGCAATCGAGCTTGCCGATCGCCGCGGCCCCCGGAAGCCTCCGCTTTGAAGAGGTGGCCGGCCAGATGGGCCTCGATTTCCTGTATTTCCAAAGCCCGGTCTCCGCCGAACACGGTCCGCGGATGTTCGAGTTCACCGGCGGCGGAGTCGCTGTCCTCGATTTTGACCTCGACGGCTGGCCCGATACCTTCCTGACGCAGGGCTGCGACTGGCCGCTCGAACACGCCACTCCGCCCGACGTTGCGCAGTCGCGCCGGCTCGACCGGCTCTATCGCAATCGGCGCGGCGAACGCTTCGAAGACGTCACCGCCGCCGCACAAGTCGCTGAGTTCCGCTATGGCCAGGGGGTCGCCGTCGGCGATTTCAATACCGATGGATTTCCCGATCTGCTCGTTGCTAACATCGGACGTAACACTCTGCTGGTCAATCAGGGGGACGGGACTTTCGCGGACGTCACCGATCAGGCCGGCGTTGGTGGCAACTCGTGGAGCACCAGCGCCGTACTGGCGGATCTCAACGGCGATGGCCTGCCCGATCTCTACGTCGCCAATTACCTGGAATCGGCCGACATCTACACCCGCACCTGCCCCGATCCGCCGCGCACGCCGCGAATCTGCCTGCCGCAGTCGTTCTCCGGCGCTCAGGATGAATGCTACTTCAATCAGGGGGACGGCACGTTTGCCCCGGCCGAACTCGGTGATGCTCGGGGTAAAGGTCTCGGCGTCCTCGTCGGCCGGCTCAGCGGGGAGTCCGTGCCCACAGTCCTCGTTGCGAACGATACGCAGCCAAACTTTCTCTGGCGCCCGCTGCACTCTGACAGCGGTTCCTGGCGGTTCGAAGACCGGGCTTTCCTGGCCGGCGTCGCGCTCAGCGGGGATGGTCGGGCGCAGGCCGACATGGGGATCGCGGCGGGAGATGTTGACGGCAACGGGCTGACCGATCTCTACATCACCAAGTTCTACAACGAGGCCAGCACGCTCTATCTGCAGGAGTCCCCCGGCAGCTTTACGGACGCCACCGCCGCAGCGGGGCTCCGCGAGAACAGCCTGCATCGGCTGGGTTTCGGAACCCAGTTCCTGGACGCCGATCTCGACGGCTGGCTCGATCTGCTCGTCACGAACGGCCACATCGACAATCTCGAACATCGGCGCGAACCCTTCCGCCACCCCCCCCAGCTTTTCCGAAATGTCGGTCAGGGCCGCTTTATCGAAGTCTCTCCCGCCGATGCCGGCCCATTCTTTGAAGGTCTCTGGCGCGGCCGAGGACTGGCGCGGCTGGACTGGAATCGCGACGGTCTCCCGGATGCCGTGATCTCCCACCTCGACGATCCAGCCGCGCTGCTCGAAAACCGCAGCCCGCGGGCCGGCAAGTTCCTGTCGCTGTCACTGCGCGGCACGACGGGCGTTCGCGAGGCCATCGGCGCAATCGTGCGGATCGGAACGGGAGGGCGGACGATCGTGGCTGAGCTGACCGCCGGCGATGGCTATCAGGCTGCGAACGAACGAGTTCTGCATTTCGGCGTCGGTCCGCACAATGCCGTCCAGGTGACTATCCAGTGGCCAACCGGCGGCCATCAGGTCTTTGCGGACGTCGTCACCGACAGTCGCTGGATCGCGATCGAAGGTCGCCCGGATCTCGTGCAAATGTCCGCCGAGTAGCGGCCAGTCCGCACGCGAGCCCGATGTACCAGCCCCCGGCATGCTGCTGAGGGTCTCGCAACCTTGCCAGGCCGGCCCGCAGCGCCGAAGATGCCTCGGCAATTCAGCCAGCTGGAGCCCCAACAGGAGTTGTCATCATGCAGGCCCGTATTCGCCTGGGAGGTTTGATCGCGGCGATTCTCTGCACGCCCCTGTCGCTCCCCGCCGCGGCCAAACCCAACGTCATCCTGATCATGACCGACGATCAGGGATACGGCGACTTGAGCTGTCACGGCAACGACGAGCTGGCGACGCCGCATCTCGATGCCCTCCACAAGGACAGCGTCCGGCTGACGAACTACCACGTCGATCCGACCTGTTCGCCGACGCGGTCCGCGCTGATGACCGGGCGCTATTCCAGCAGGACCGGCGTCTGGCACACCATCCTCGGCCGGTCGCTGATGCGAGCCGACGAAACCACGCTCGCCGACGTCTTCAAGCACAACGGCTACCGGACCGGCATCTTCGGCAAGTGGCACCTGGGGGATACCGCCCCGCTCCGTCCACAGGACCGGGGGTTCGACGAATGCCTGGTGCACGGCGGCGGCGGTGTCGGGCAGACGCCCGACTCCTGGGGCAACGACTATTTCGACGATACCTACTGGCACAACGGCAAGCCGGAACAACAGCAGGGATATTGCACGGACGTGTTCTTCGCCGCTGCGACGAAGTTCCTCGAGCAGCCGGGCAAGGAACCGTTCTTCCTGTACCTGCCGACCAACGCGCCGCACGGTCCGTACCTGGTCGATCCGAAGTACAGCGAGCCCTTCAAGCAGGCCGGTATTGCATCGCCCCGGGCCGAGTTCTACGGCATGCTGGTCAACATCGACGAGAACGTCGGCCGGCTGCGGGCACGGTTGCAGGAGCGCGGCCTCGCGGAGAACACCGTATTCCTCTTCACGACCGATAACGGAACCGCGGCCGGTCCCAACGGCGGCCTGCGCGGCAAAAAGGGTTCGCAATACGAAGGAGGACATCGCGTCCCCTGCTTCTGGCACTGGCCGGCGGGAGGCCTGCGCGGCGGTCGCGATGTCACTCCATTGACAGCGCATATCGACCTGCTGCCAACGCTGGTCGAGCTGTGCGGTCTGACCTGCCCGCCGACGAAGCCGCTTGATGGTCAAAGCTTCGTCCCGCTGCTGCGCGGCGGCGAGACCGTCGAATGGCCGGCCCGGACGCTGTTCGTTCATTCGCAGCGGATCCCGTTCCCGCAGAAGTGGAAGACGTCGGCGGTCATGACGGACCGCTGGCGGTTCGTCGATGGCAAAGAGTTGTACGACCTGCCCGCCGATCCCGAGCAGAAGCGAAACGTAGCGAGCGGCCATCCTGAGGTGGTGGACCAGCTTCGAGGCGACTACGAACGCTGGTGGGAAAGCCTCAGCAAGGACTTCGAACCCGCAGTGCCGATCGAGCTGGGTCGACCCGACAGCCCGGTGGTGAATCTCAACTGCCACGACTGGCACACGGACGAGAAGATGTGCCCGTGGAATCAGACGCTGATCCGGCGCGACCCGGCCGCAAACGGCCGCTGGTGGATCGAGGTCAAGACGCCGGGGACCTATGAGCTCACGCTGCGCTCGCGTCCGGAAGGATTCGAAGAAAGCCTTCGAGCGACAAAGGGGCGCGTGCAGGCGGGTGAGGTGGCCGGTTCTGTCGATGTCGATGCCTCTGCAAAGTCGGCCGTGGTGTCGCTGGAGTTACCGGTGGGCGCGACGTGGCTGCAGACGTGGCTGGAGGGAGGAGCGCTGGAGCGCGGGGCGTATTTTGTGACGGCGCGGAAGGTGAAGTAGCTCGTCGGCCCGTTCAATCAAAGTCGCTCGACATGAAATTCATTGCGCGCCGTTCGATCTCCAAACCATGACATCTTCGACCGTCCGTCTCCGGACAAGTCCCCCATCTTCTCACCGAAGCCCGCCTCTTCCGAGAACTCGCATGTCGCATTTCGTCAACGTCGAAATGATGCGGAAAACCGCTTTCGCAGAATGTGCCTTTCTGACGTGCTGCTGCTCTTGGCAACATCGGCCGCGCGGCGCACAATCTCCCCTCATCGCAATCGCTGCTCCGCGAACGCGATGACCGGCCACGACCTCGTTGAGGTCTCAGCCAATCCCTTCCCCTCAGGGATGCCAATCAGTGACCGACACTTCCGATTCCCCCGAATCGTTGCGGACCGACTCGCTCGATCCGGACCGTCTGATGAATGGCAGAGCCCATGCGGAACCAATCCCGCGCTTCGCTCTGCATCAGATGACGACCTATCGCTGGGACCTCCCCCGCGAGCTCCGCGAGATCCGCTCGGCCGGCTACCACGCCATCAGCCTCTGGCGCAACAAACTCGACGACGAGTTCCTCACCGCCTGCGACCTCGACGACGCGCAGGTTCCAGTCGCCTCGCTGTCGTGGGCCGGCTTCTTCACCGGCTCTCACGGCATGACCTTCGAAGAAGCCGTCGCCGACGGACGAGACGCCATCCGGCAGGCCCGCGATTTGAACGCCGAGACCCTGGTGATCTACAGCGGCGCCCGCGCCGGCCACACCATCCGACACGCCCGCCGGCTCGTCGCCTGGGGACTCCGGGCCCTGGCCGACTTTGCCGCCGATCGCGGCGTGCAACTCGCCCTCTGCCCGCTCTCCCCGCTCGGACGGCGCTGGTCCTTCTTGGACGGCCTCGACCCGGCCCTCGAAGTCCTTGATGCCGTCCAGCATCCGGCCGTCGGACTGGCCTGCGACATGTACCATCTGTGGCTTGCGGAACCCCGGTTCGAGTCGCGCATCGCCGAAATCGCTCCGCGGACCCGTCTGGTTCACGTCAGCGACGGCCCGGCCAGCCCCGGCCACGAATACGATCAGGCGCTCCCCGGCAAGGGCCGCGTCCCGGTCAACGACTGGATCGGCCGTTTCGCCGCGGCAGGCTTTGCGGGGTACTTCGACGTCCAGTGCTGGTCGGAATCGGTCTGGCGTTCGGCCAGCAGCGCCCAGCTTGCCTGGTTGTTGCACGATCTGCAGACGGCCGTTTCGGTTCCTGCCGGGCGACCAGCGCGACAGGCCGCCCGCTAGCAGTCGATTCTCCAGTCTCGCGATTGCACGTGGTGGACGGATGACAGATCCGTCTGGGACTTTTTTGGAGGGGACACAGCCCGGCAGGGGCGTTACACTGCGAGTGCCAGAGGAATTGCCCGTCATCTCTCCGGGCTGTACGGTGCGTGCAGTACGGTGTTGTGACGGGTCGCTGCTACGTGTCGATTTAACTTTTGCGACTCCCGTCGCGAAGTTCCTGCCGAGAGAACTGGTCAGTAACTGCGTCCGCCGCGCGAGGCAAACGTCGTGCGTGGATCGCAGTGATGGCCTGCTGCTGGTGCCCCTGCCTGCCCAACTCAACCCACGGCGTTGCTCAATGTCCCACGATTGGTACAGCCTCGACGAATTGGCTCAGCAGCTCGGACGCGACCGTCGCGAGATCGAGAAACTCGTCCAGCGCGGACGGATCCCGGGACGCAAGATCGGCGGGGAATGGCAGTTCCACCCGACCGAAGTGACCCACTGGCTCGAACAGGAAATGCGCGAGTACACCGACCGCGAGCTGGTCGTCGTCGAGCAGACCCATCGCTCCCAGGAAGTCCGCGAGAGCGAACCGGTCGCCAGCCTGCTGCGACTCGAAGCCGTCCAGGTTCCGCTGGAAGCCCGTACCAAGCGGTCTGTTCTCGAAGGCCTTGTCGAAGCGGCCGGGCGAACCTGGCAGATCTGGCAACCCGCCGTCCTGCTGAATGCCGTCCAGGAGCGCGAGGCGGTCATGTCGACCGCCTTCGAGCACGGCGTTGCGAT
The DNA here is from genome assembly GCA_942493135.1 of uncultured Planctomycetaceae bacterium. Classification (GTDB taxonomy): domain Bacteria; phylum Planctomycetota; class Planctomycetia; order Planctomycetales; family Planctomycetaceae; genus Planctellipticum. The sequence goes on from OW818684.1 coordinate 996,705, forward strand.
TCCGCACCCCCGCAATCCCCTCCCCGAAGCGCTCGGCGAATCGATCATCGCATTCGGGCGGACTCTGTCCGGCATCCCCTTCGGCGGCCCCAACCGCGGCCTGACCGACCTGTTCTTTCTTGTCCTCTGTCGAGACAGCCGAACGCACTTGCAGGTGCTGGCACGACTCGGTCGGATGATCCAGCAGCCGCAGTTCCTGGCCGATCTGCGGGCCGCCGACAACAGCCAGGCCGCCTACGACGTCATTTGCGATGCCGATCGCAGCCTGCCCAGGTAGCGGACTCCTGACGTCGGTCGTCAAAACCGGGACAAGAAGGCGGACGAGCGGCGTCCGCCAAGACGGACCGATGAGTCGGGTCGTTGCGGAAGCCCGCTATCGGGCATCACTTACGCTTGACCACTGCCCGCGGTTCCGGCAAACTCCTGTCTTCAGCACAGAGACGTTCCGTCTCGCAGCAGAACACTCCGAATTCTCATCGCGACGGACCCGCTCTTCATGTCGCTCGAACTTCCGGACGCGCTGGATGTGATCGCCGTCGGCGCTCATCCGGACGACGTCGAAATCGCCTGCGGGGGAACGCTCGCCCGGCTGGTCCAGCAGGGCTACCGCGTGGGGATCGTCGATCTCACGAACGGCGAACCGACGCCCGGCAGCCAGGGCCCGGACTTCCGGCTGGCCGAGGCCCGCGAAGCGGCTCGAATTCTGGGGGTCCACGTCCGCGAAACGCTTCCGCTCCCCAACCGCGTGCTGTTCGATTCCGTCCCCGCCCGCATTGCGCTGGCCCGAGTCTTTCGCCGCTATCGCCCGCAGATGGTCCTCGGCATCGCCGGCAAGACCCCGATGGCCTCCCCGGATCACTGGCAGGCGATGCAGATCACCGACGCCGCGGTGTTCTACTCGCGACTCTCGAAATGGGACGACGAGTTTGGCGGCCTGCCCGTTCACACGGTGCGGAAGCAACTCTGGTATCCGCTGGGGTTCGCCTCTCCCGATCTGCCCGAGGGTGGCGGCAGGGTGGTTGTGGATATTTCCTCGACGCTGGAGCTAAAATTCCAGGCGATCCGGGCCTACCAGTCGCAATTCCCCGCGGGGAAGGAACGCGTTTATCGGATGGTGGAAGGACTCGCCCGAACCTGGGGCGCCGGTGCGGGGTTTGAAGCGGGAGAGCTGTTGATCACCGCCGGCATGCTGGGGGTGAGCGATCTGATGCAGGTGGTGTGTCCGTAATATCGTCAGCGGACAGATGCGATGTCAGCCGGTCGGGATAGTGCAAAGTGATCGCCAGTTTGTTCTCGACCTTTCGGCGCTGGTTTACCTCGGGACAGCAAAGTTTCGTCATGCAGATCCGTGCCGGTTCCAAAACCATCACAGGCAAACGCTCGAACAACGAGGATAATCTCCACGCCGACCCCGACCGGAGGTACTTCCTCGTCGCGGATGGGATGGGAGGTCAGTCCGCGGGCGAAAAGGCCAGCGCGCTGGCGATGGAAATCATCCCGCAGCAGCTCGCCAAACTCGACTGGACTAAAGCCAGCAGCGATCAGGCCGTGCAGGCGATCGATTCGGCGATCGCGGCCGCTAATTCCGAGATTCTCGCCCTCGGCGAACTCGATCCCAAGTTCCACAACATGGGAACCACGGTCACATTTCTCGTCCGCGCCGGTGATGAAATCCTGGTCGGCGGCGTTGGCGACAGCCGAACGTATCTGCTGCGCAACGGTAAGATCGAGCTGCTCACGACCGATCATTCGCTCGTCCAGGCCCTGCTGGATGCAGGCACCATCACCGCCGAGGAAGCCCTGACGCACCGGTACAAGAACGTCCTCTACCGCTATCTCGGCGAGAAGACCGGCGGCAATCCGACCTCGCCCCGGCATATTGAAGTCCGCCCGGGCGACCGCTTCGTCCTCTGCACGGACGGCGTGACCGGTTCGCTGAACGAGCTGCGCCTGGCTCAGATTCTGGGGACCGGCAACGATCCAGAGCAGATCGCGGACCAGATCGTCCAGACGGCCTACGACCTGGGCTCGCAGGACAACATCACCTGCATCGTCGTCCTGGTCGACGCCGCCTGACCGGCCAAATCTCTGAACGATTGACGTCCTCGTCGGTCGTATTCCGAGGCGTTGAAGTTCCGGTGAGGAGGACGACGGACGAGGTGCACGACGGCGGGCGCCGGCAATCGTCCCCTGTCTTCTCTCCCCAACGCGCCGGTGAGGCCTGCAGGGGATCTGCGTCCTGTTTTTGATGGAACAATTGTTCGCATCGTCCCGCCTTTGCCGCACCGTCCCGACGGGAGCAGCGAGCGCGGTCGGCGGATGTTCCCCATTTTCCCGGAATTCGAGGCGTGATTTTCGGCCACGCGCTGTGGCATACTATAAAAATTGGGTGTTGTGCGCAGCTTCCGACGCTGGCGCAATCCGCAGATCCGGAATCACCGCAACCTGAGGAACAAGAGATGTCCCGTGTCCACGTTCGACAGGCGCTCGCCGCCTGTCTGTTCGCTTTCGTCCTCAGCCCGGTCCGGGGTGAGGATGCGCCGGCCAAGCCGGCGCCGTCCAAGTTTGAACTGGCGATCAAGGACGCCAAGAAGGTCGAAGGGCTCTGGACCGTCTACCACAAGGACCAGCAGATCCTTGTCGACCTCAAGAACTCGCAGCTCAACCAGGACTACATCGTCCTCTCCTCGATCGCCCGGGGCGTCAGCGTCATGCCCGTGTATGGCGGCATGACCTGGGGCGACGACGTCCTCTGGTCGTTTCGCAAAGTCGGCGACAAGATGCACGTCCTGCGCAAGAACGTGCGATTCAAGGCGAAAGCCGGCAGCCCCGAAGCCTCCGCGGTCAAGATGGCCTACAGCGACAGCGTGATCTACGCGCTCCCCATCGTCGCCGATACGAGCGGCGGCTCGCTGGTCGACATGACGCGCGTGTTCCTCAGCGACGACGAGAAGATCGGCCAGCAGCTCCGCGCATCTTTCGCGATGGACCGTTCGACCGTCTCCCGCGTCAAAGCCTTCGAAAAGAACGTCGAAATCGACATCGTCGCCGTCTACTCCGGCAACTCCGAGTTCGACACCATCGCCGATTCCCGCGGCATGCAGGTCGGCGTCCACTACAGCATCAGCCAGCTCCCGAGCACGGGCTACAAGCCCCGCAAGGCCGACGACCGCGTCGGCTACTTTATGACCGTCGCCAAGGACTTCACCGACAACAGCGACGACGAGCACTACGTCCGGTACATCAACCGCTGGGATCTGCAGAAGACCGACGGGGCCGCCCGTCTGATGCCCCCTAAGAAACCGATCACCTTCTACCTGGAAAAAACGGTGCCGTTCAACCTCCGGCCGATCGTCCGGGCAGGAATCGAGGAATGGAACAAGGCGTACGAGACGCTCGGCTTCGCCAACGCCATCGAAGTGCTGCAGCAGCGCGACGAAGACTCCTGGGATCCGGAAGACGTCCACTACAACACGTTCCGCTGGATCACCGCCGAAGCCGGCTTCGCCATGGGCCCCTCCCGCGTGAACCCGCTGACCGGACAGATCCTCGACGCCGACATCATCTTCGACGCCAGCTTCCTCCGCTCGTGGAGGCACGAGTACGAAAACTTCACGCCGTCGACGGTCGCCATGATCTTCGGCGACGACGAGGCCTTCGCCGCCGCCGGGTCCGGCCCGAGCAGCCATCACGCCTGCCGCCTGGCGACGGGCATGCAGCAGCAGATGGGCTTCGCCGCCGCCGCCCTGCTCACCCGCGGCCTCGTCGAGAAGCGGGGCGAGCTCCCCGAGGAGTTCCTCCAGCAGGCGCTCAAAGAAGTCGTCATGCACGAAGTCGGCCACACCCTCGGGCTCCGGCACAACTTCAAGGCCAGCGCCTGGAAGAGTCTCGCCGAAATCGAAGACGCCAATAAGGCCGGCGAAGCGACCGTCGCCAGCGTGATGGACTATTCGCCGGTCAACGTCAATCCGCCCGGCACCAAGCAGAGCGCCTACTACACCGCCACCATCGGCCCCTACGACCACTGGGCCATCGAGTACGGCTACAAAGTGATCAGCGGCGACGAGAACGCCGAACTCGCCAAAATCGCCGCCCGCAGCGGCGAACCCGGCCTCGATTACGCCACGGACGAAGACACCCGCGGCTCGATGGACCCCGACCCGATGTCGAACCGCTTCGACCTCGGCAAGGACCCCGTCGCCTACGCGCAGCGGCAGATCACCGTCACCCGCGAACTCCTCCCGAAGATCCTCGAGCGTTCGCTGCAGGACGGCGACGGCTACCAGCGCGCACGACAGGCCTTCATGATCGTCCTCGGCGAAGGCTGGCGCGCGTCGCAGTTCGCCGCCCGCATTCCCGGCGGCATCGAAGTCCGCCGCGACCATAAGGGAGACGCGAATAATCGCCTGCCATTCCAGGTCATGAATGCGCAGCAGCAGCGGGCCGCCGTCAAACTGCTGCTCGAACAGCCTCTCAACGCCCCGACATTCGACCCGCAGTTGCTGAATTCGCTGGCTTCGACCCGCTGGTGGCACTGGGGCATCACGCAGCCCTCCCGGATCGACTTCCCGGTCCACGACACGGTCGCCCTGCTCTATCGCCGGGTCACCTCCCCGCTGCTCAGCTCGACGACCATGCAGCGTCTGCTCGACGGCGAAGTGAAGGTGAAACCGGAAGACGACGCCTACACCCTCGCCGAGCACCTGAAGACCATCATCGACGGCATCTTCAGCGAATACGGCAACCCGGCGGGCGGCGAATACACGAACCGCAAGCCGTTTGTGTCGACGTTCCGTCGTCCGCTGCAGCGCGGCGTGCTCAATCAGCTCACCGACATGGTCTCCAAGGACACCGGCCATCCCGAAGACGCCCGCGTCCTCGTGCGAATGTACCTGGGGGACCTGAAGAGCAAGCTGGAAGCGGCTCTCGCCAAAGCGGACCTCAAACTCGACGATTATTCCAGGGCCCACACGCAGGATTCGCTCGAACGAATCAAGCAGGTCCTGGAAGGCCGCGTGATCGTCGACTCCGGTTCGGGCGGCGCCATGATCATCCGACTCGGCCGGGAACCGGGAACTCCCGCCCCGGCGGAATAGCCGGAGTCTGCAACAGACGCCGAATCTCAACGCCCCGGAGAAGTCTTTCTCCGGGGCGTTTTGCGTACGGCCGGGCGCGCCCGGCCCTGCCACGGGTTCGCCGGAATCGCCTTTCCTCGCCCGACGAGTCCGCGTAAGCTCAAGACGTTGACGCTCGACGTTGCCCGCTTGTTCTCACTCAGCTCCGAGAGGCCCGACCATGGTCGTCTGCGCGAATGGCAGCGACGAACCGATCGCCGCTCCGGCGGGAATCCGTTCGCTCGACGACTTCCGGAAGTGGTCGACATCGGCGACCTTTCCTCAGTCCGGACGGATCGATTTTCTCCATCGGGAAGTGATGATCGACATGTCCCCGGAACAGTACTACGAGCACAGCGGCCCCAAGGTGGAGATCGGGCGGGTGCTGGCCAACCTGGCGCGGGCCGAGGATCTGGGCGACGTGCATCTCGATTCCACGCGAATCGTCAGCCTCGAAGCCCAGTTGTCGTGCGAGCCCGATGTCCTGTTTATCAGTTACGACAGTCTCGACGCCGGCCGAGTCCGACTGGTTCCCGACCACCGTCGACAAGCAGCCGATGCCATCGAGATCGAAGGAGGCCCCGATCTGGTTGTCGAGGTCGTCAGTCCATCGTCGAGGTCGAAAGATCTGGAACGCCTGCCGACCGCCTACTATGCGGCGGGCGTCCGCGAATACTGGATTGTCGACGCGCGCAGCAAGCCGCTCGTCTTCGAAATCCTTACGCGGGGAGCAACGGCTTTCGAACACGTTCCACCGGATGACGCCGGATTCCGCAAGTCGACCGTCTTCGGACGCAACTTCCGCCTGATCGAGCGGCAACAAGCGCGCGGCCACGTCGTGTTCGACCTGCTGACGCAGGTGGAGTAACCGGGCCGAGCCCGCGAAGCCCCGGCCGCTCCCCGGGGCATTATGCGTTGAGCCGGCTTCGCCGGCCCGCTGGTCTGCTCGGCCGGGCGCGCCGGTCCCTACAGGGTCCCCCCCACGTCGCACTTCTCCCAATAGCGGTTCCTCCGCATTCGGCATACACTCGCACCTGTCCACGAAGTCGCGCCAGGCGTCGAGCGCTGCCAGCACGTCCCACGGAGTCCCGCAATGATCCGAGTTCGCTGCCCGGCAGCGCAATGCGGCAAGAGCTATCGTATCCCCCCCGACGCCGTCGGCCGCCACATTCGCTGCAAAGTCTGCGGCCAGGAGTTCGTCGCCGAAGCGTCTGTCGCAGACACTCCCGTCGGACTCGAAGCCGACACTCTCCCCATCCCTCCCCGTATTAAGGCACCTTCGGGTTCGCCTGCAGTTCCTCGCGAAACTCCGCTACGGATCGGTCGCTTCGAGATCCGGCTGAAGCTCGGCCAGGGGGCGTTCGGAACCGTTTACCGCGCCTACGACCCCCAGCTCGAACGGGAAGTCGCGATCAAAGTCCCCCAGGCGGGACTGCTGACGACGCCGTCCATGGTCGAACGGTTTCTCCGTGAGGCGAAAGCCGCAGCCCGGCTCAATCATCCAAACATTGTCCCGGTCTACGACGCCGGCCGTGACGGCGACCAGTATTACATCGCCTCGGCATTCATCGACGGCCTGCCGCTGTCCGACTGCATTGAGAGATATTCCGGGAACTACCGGCTGATCGCGGAACTGGTCCGCAAGCTGGCCTCCGCGCTCGACTACGCCCATGCCCAGGGGATCGTGCATCGGGATGTGAAGCCCCACAACGTCATGATCGACGGCGACGGGGAGCCGCACCTGATGGACTTTGGCGTGGCCCACGTCGGCGACGCCGCGGAGAAGCTGACCCACGACGGTGCGATCATCGGAACTCCCGCCTACATGTCCCCGGAACAGGCGGGTGGCGGCTCCGCGAACGTCACCGCCGACAGCGATCAGTACAGTCTCGGCGCGATTCTGTTTGAACTGCTGACCGGCCAGACGCCGTTCGGCGGCACGCCGGCAATCATCATTTTCAATCTGTTGAACATGAACCCGCCGACGCCGCGGTCACGGAAGCCGTACATTCCCCGCGACCTCGACACGATCTGCCAGAAGGCGCTGGGCCGAGAGCCGGGCCAGCGCTATCGTGGCTGCGCGGCGCTGGGAGCCGACCTGGGGCGGTTTCTGGACGGCGTACCGACGGTGGCCCGGCCGATCGGCCGCATGGAGCGGCTCGTCCGGTGGTGCCGGCGCGAACCGATGATTGCAGGCCTATCGGCGGCGGTGTTTCTGGCGGTGACCGTCGGTGGAACGGCGGCGGCGACGTTTGGATTCCTGGCTCAGCATCGGGCGACGAAACTCAGCGAGGCTCTGGTCACCACGGGCGAAGCAAAAGATCGCGCCGAGAAGGAGACGCTGCGCGCCGACGATGAGGCGCAGCAGGCGAAAGCAGCGCTTGCTAGAGCTGAAGAGGAACGGAACAGGGCTGAAGCGGAAACACTACGAGCTGATCACAACGCGGAAGAAGCGGCAGCCAAGACGATCGCGGTGAGTCAGAGCTTGGAACGAGTTGAGTTCGAGAAACGCCAAGCACTTCGGCAGTTGTACGCAGCAAATATGCTTCTTGTGTTGCGTGATTGGAATGATTCGAATATTCCTCATCTGAAGGTGAGACTGAACAACACCACTCCCGATTCGACTGCTGGTGTGGACCTTCGAGGCTTTGAATGGTTTTATTGGAAGCTCATCACTGACCAAGCACTCGTATCCATCCGCGGCAAAGCATGCGGGACTGCAGCCTGGAGCCCCGATGGACGCTTCATTGCTACAGCATCCAGCAACGAGATTGCGGTCTGCGACACCGTCACAGGGCAACGCGTCCGCTCAATGGAGAATTCATGGAAATATGGCCGAGTTCAGACCGTGGCCTTCACTTCAGATGGAACACGCGTGGTTTCCGCTGAAGTCGACGGTACTGTCCGAATCTGGGCCCCACGTACCGGCCACCTTCTCCAGCACTTTCAATCGACGCCCAGTCGACTCGCAGCTATATCCGTGAGTCGCCACAACCTCATCGCAACTGCCGGCACACCTTCGCTTACACCGCAAGCAAAGAATACTCCGTCGGTTTCAATATGGGACATATCCAGCACGCCTCGCCAAATCGACTTTCCCCTGCTTTCACCAGTTTCGTGTCTTACTTTAACAAGCGGCGACAGTCAGCTCATAGCTGGAGGAACTGATCTATCGATCAAGACAATGAGCATAACCCCCTTTCGCATACTCCATGCGTCTTCCGGCCACCGCTTCCCGATTTCCTGCATTGACTCTACACCGGACGGCCGTGTCCTTGCGACCGGATCACTTGTCGAGAAGTCAGTTCGCTTCTGGGACGGTAAGACCGGCCGTGAGCTGCGACTGATTCACGATGACCACATCGGTGCCTGTATCGCCTTGAATCCCGATGGTAGAACACTCGCCACTGGAGGACTGGATGGATCTGTTTCTGTCTGGAGCGTTGATTCCGGGAAAGAACTGTTTACGCACGTTGGACACAACAGCGCCGTCGATAGCGTTGCTTTTAGCCCCGACGGACGGCGGATCCTGTCCGGCTCCAAGGATACTTCCCAAGTAAATGTATGGGAGGCGCGTCCTGCAGAATGGTCAGTGCCGATCACCGGCGCTGTGTCACTCTTTTCTGGAACCGCCGACGTGAGTCCCGATGGCCAACTCGTCGTACTAGCTCGAACGGATCGCATTTCCGTGCTCGATGTCGATTGTGGCCGCGAGCTTCTTACGTTTCCTATTGTCGGCGGTTGTCGTTTCACACGTTTTCATAGCGATTCGCGAAGCGTTCTCGTTGTCGATCAAGACGGTGCGAGGATACTTGACGTAGTTACGGGAGACTCGGTCGCGTTGTTCAAGCCTGACTTTGCTCGCATGACACGGATCGCCGTGAGTAACGACGGGCATGTGCTTGCGTGTGGATTGAATGATGGCGTAATCAGACTTTGGGACATCGCAACTCGACGTGAGTCGATGGCATTCTCAGGCCACGCTTCACCAATCACTGGCCTAGCTTTCAGTCGTGATGGTGCGATGCTGGCCTCATGTACTGGTAGTCCGGAGTTTACGGTTAAGATTTGGGATCTAAAAGACGGCAAGTTGGTCCGAACATTGTATCGAGTATCTCCAGGCGAATGCATGACATTCACGGCAGAAGGAGATCGGCTGACAATGTCAGCATTCTTATCACTGGATGTTATTGATATCGCGAGTGGCGAGAAGGTCGGAAATATCGGCCCATTTCGCACAGTCAGCTGTTGCGAGTATTCCCCAGACGGGAGGCGAATGCTTACTGGCCATGAGGATGGAACGCTCAAGCTGTGGGACACAACAAGCGGCTACGAAGTGTGGAATGTCGTCGGACATAAAAGAAAGGTTACAGAGGCCCGGTTTAGCAGCGATGGGCGGCGAATCGTCTCAAAGGGAGCTGAGGGGTCACTCAGGATCTGGGATTCTCGCGATCGGACTCTCAGTCGTAAAGTGGATGTTGAAGCAATCGGTCTGATCCGCTTCTACGAGCCTACGAAGACGAACCGCGAGACACTCCAGCAGGCGATCCGCGACGACAAAACCATCTCCGACGCCGTTCGCGCAAAGGCGCTGGAGTTGTCCGAGGACTGGTTTGCCGCAGTCAAGTAGCCACCCCCACCCCCGTCACCCCCCAATCCCCCGCAGCGCCTCCGCAAACTCCCCCACCGAACCGAACCGCTCCCCGGGCTCCTTCGCTAGCGCCCGCTCCACCACGTCGGCCAGCTCTCCCGGCAAGTCCGCCCGTCGCTCCAGCAGCCGCACCGGCGGGTCCAGCAGGATCTGTCGCAGCGACTCCTGCAGATTCGCAGAAAAGTCGTGCGTAAAGCTCCCGGTCAGCAGACGGTACAGCGTCGCCGCCGCCGAGTATTGATCCGAGGCCGGCAGCGACTGACGCGCGTCGGTGATCTGCTCGGGAGCCATGAACTTCGGCGTCCCCAGAATGTTCCCCGTCAGCGTCAGCCCGCTGAGCTTCGATTCCTGATACATCCGCGCCAGCCCGAAATCCGCCAGCTGCACCCGCAGCGTCTTTCCGTCTCGCGCCAGCAGGATGTTCCGCGGCTTCACGTCTCGATGCACGAAGCCCCGCTGGTGCGCGTGGTCCAGCGCCTTCAACACTGGCAGCATCAGTCGGATCGCCGTCGCCACGGGGACCGGACCGGACTGCTTCCTGAGCCAGACTTCGGCGTCCAGCCCCTCCACGTAATCCATCGCAAAATAGAGCAGCCCGCCCGCTTCGCCCGCCTCGATCAGCCGCACAATATGCGGATGATCGAGCTGGCCGAGGACCTCGATCTCCCGCAGAAACCGGTGAAACTCCGTCGGGCTCCCCGCCATCGCCGGCTTGATCGCCTTGATCGCCACCAGCTGGCTGTCCACGAGCCGCCGGGCGCGATAGACCACCCCCATGCCGCCCGATCCGATCAGCTCCTCAATTTCGAACCCGGGAGGCTGCCAACCGGCCATCAGTTCGGCATTGCTGGCGCGCAGGTCGGTGGATGCCGCCGACGGACCGGGGAGCGAGTCTTCCGGGATCCCGATGAACGTAGGAACGTCGTCCTTCCTGAGAGCCGTGTCGACATCATCGCCCGACTCCCCCCGATCGATGGTCACCCGCAGCACCGTTTCGCCGGCCTGGATCCGGTCGCCATGTTTCAAGTCGTGCGCCGGCACCCGTTTGCCGTTCACCAGCGTGCCGTTCCGGCTCCCCATGTCGACCAGCCGGCAGGCGGGGGGATTCACTTCGACCATGAACTGCAGACGCGAGAAGTACGGATCCTTCTCCGGCAGGCGGAAGTGGGCCTGTTTCGCCCGGCCGACCAGGAAATGATCGTGCCGATCGAAGGCAAACGCCTGGCCCAGATGCGGGCCGGCAATGACCGTCAGAACAATCTGCATCGGATTGATCGCACCCTCGAAAAAAACGATACGAGCACTCAGGAGCGGATCGACGTCAGACTCAGACAGATCTCCCTCATGGACGAAGACTCGCCAGTCAACATTAGACCATTCCTTCCGACCGCCTTCCACCCAGCGGCGATCGACCGCCGTGCCGCGGGATTGCCGGAGATTGAGCCAAGTGGCGATCGGTGCATTGAAGAATTCTTCGAGTGGGACAGACATTCCTGCCTGTCTCCAATTCTTCAACAGGCTGCCAGAGTTGTCCGCTCCGGGCTACCCCCAGCGAAGCGCGACGAAGTTTCCAATTGCCAGAACCTCGAAGGCGCGACTCCAGCCACCGCGACATGCGATCCCACGGGCGGGATGCTCAACGCTCCCCGGGAGTCGAACTTCAGGGTGAAGACCGCCGCGCGCGGTCGCGCTTATACCCGCCCGCCGACCCGTCGCCAGCGATCAGTGAGCACGAGCACCGCGCCGATCAGCAGCGCCAGGGCGCCGGCCGCCGACCCCGGATCGATCTCGGGAACGGCGTCGGTCTGAGCGGCCGCCAGGTTGGAATTGCCACCGCCTCCACCTCCTCCGCCCCCACCACCGCCGCCGCCGCCGCCGCCCAGCCCGCCGCCTCCGGCTCCGCCACCGCCGCCGCCAGCACCCTGGGTTCCTCCATTCACCCCTTCTCCGGGGCCAGGCGGGTTGGTCTCCGAGGCGCTCTGCAGTGCGGCAAATGCCAGCGGGATGTTCCCCCCGTCGATCAGCGTCCCGTCCATGTTCAGGACTCCGCCCACCTGAAACGCCACGGGCACGATCAACTCGTGCATGGCGCCGGCCACTTTTTCGTCGGCTCCGACAACCTGCACGGAAAACGCGGCGAAGCCCTCCAGACCGGCGGCGACGAACGAGTACAACCCCGGCTCGACGGCGCGGAAACGAAACTCGCCGGTCTCGGTGACCGGCGCCTGGCCGACGACCTCATCATTCTTGACGAGGAACACGTTCATCCGCCGCATCCGGGTCGGACGGCCGGTCTCCGGATGGACGCGTCGCGTCCGTCCGGACAGGCTGCCGTCCGCGGCAATCTTCACCGAGTGCCGCTGCAGAATGGTTGACGTCGGAGCGGCGTCGGTCGGAGCCGGCTCGTCTGCCAGCTCTTGATCGGGACCGGCGATGTCCGGCATCTCCGTCGGCTTCGCGTTCAGGATCGCCGGCGGAATGTACATTTTCACGAGCTGGGTCACTGTCCGGAAATCGCGCGGCGGGACTGCCAGCGAATCGATCTGCAAACGGTGCTCGACTTCCTGAAAGCGGGCCAGGCGGAACGGCGAGTCGCCGCGTCCGCCGTCGCGCGGCGGGAGCCACGCCCGCTTGCCGTCGCCGCCCGGCTCCAGAAGTTGCACCGACGTGGCGATGTAGCCGCTGCGGCACCATCCCACGACCGCATAGATCCCTGGTTCGAGTCCCTCGACCAGAAACACGCCTTCCTTATCCGGACCGACTTTCGCCTTCTGTACGCCGTTCTTGAGGAACGCCACTGTCATGTCGGTCACGGGGGCGATGGAGCTCGTGTTGGGATCGATCAGATTGACCATTCCCGACACCTTCCGGTCGTCGGACAGGCGAATCCGATAGTTCCGCAGGCTCCGCTCGATGGCCTCGGCGTCGCCCCGCGCATCGCGGTTGCGGTCGACGCCCGCCGCGGGCCCGCGCCGGTTTCGCTCGTTCTGCTGAGCCAGACCGGGAGTCAGCACTGAGACCAGACTGCAGCACAGAATCGCGAACACGATGGGACGCATAAAAAGGGGCCTTCTTCACCGGATCCGACGAGTCATTCGTTCGGAGGGTGGGATCTTTCGCATTGGAGAGGGACCGGCAACATCTCCGCGGTCCGCGTCGATCTCACAGAAGAGCATCAGACAGACAGTCTGAAGATAGTACTCAGGGGCGGTACGTTCGGGCAATCCGGAATCCGATGACGAAACTTTTATTACCGGGCAAATCGTAGTCCCGATCCGGCGTCCGGATCAGCTCAATGGACGAATCGAACGCCCCGCCGCGGATTTCGCGATAGACGCCGTCCCGCAGGACAGCGCCGTCAATCGCCGGCGATGTCAAAGTCCCCACCGGGTATTCGTCAAAGTACCAATCCTGGCACCATTCCAGCACGTTACCGTGCATGTCGAACACCCCCAGATCATTGGGCATCAGCCGTCTCACAGCGGATGTCCGATGATTCGAATTCGGGTCGAACCAGGCGTATTTCGCGGCAAACCGAGCGGAACTGCCGAACGGACGCGACGTTGTCGCCCCGGCCCGGCAGGCAAATTCCCACTCCGCTGCGGTCGGCAGCCGATAGCCCGTCCGGTCTAAAAAGTCGGACGGAACCTGCATTTCCGGCCCGATTTCGTCCACTGCCGGAAAACACATTTCGGCGTCCGGAACTCCCGCCTGTTCGCTGAGCCACCGGCAGTACTTCGCCGCATCGAACCAGCTCACCTCGTTCACGGGACATTCCGGCTCGGAACTGATCTCTGTGTTAATTTCGTGTTCGGGCTCAAATCGCTGAAACTCCGCGACCGTCACCTCGTGGTCCGCCAGGCCGAAGACGCGCGGGATCACGCGGACGTGCTGCCGTTCGACTTCCGTCTGCGAAATGTCGTCCGGATCGGCCCCCATCGAAAACTTGACCGGACCGCGGATGATGGAAAACGTCTGCCCGAGCGAATCCACGTGCCAGTCCCGGTCCGGTACGAGCAAGGGAGTCTGCAGCTTCTCGTCGGTCGCAGCGATCGCCGCCGCGTAGCCCCACTGCGTCAGCAGCCAGCGGCTCGCGCTATGCACGCCGGGATCGGGATCAGTTGCGAGCAGTTTCAAAAACGTCCCGTAAATTCGCTCCCGGTCACCCGGCGGCAGCTCGGACGGCGAATAGCCTGCCAGCATCAGCACCAGAGCCGTCCGGACCGCCGGTCGCGCTTCCTCGGAGAGCTGATTCAGCAGGACTCTCCAGGGGGTTCCCGAAACCGGCGTCGCCTGGATCAGATCGGTCCGCAACCGCGGATCGTCCTGACGGTCCAGCATCGTCCACGGCGCCTTGTCTGGCGCCAGATTCAGCGCCAGCAGAAATCGATTCTCGGCCGCTCGGAACTCTTCGTCGGTTTCCGGCGGAGTCTGCTCGCCTTTCAGATCCAGCTGCAGCTTCGACCGCACAACGTCGACATGTTCGCGCAACGCGGTCAGCAGCGGGCGGAATGCGTCTCCCTCTGCCTTCAACGCCGCGGCATAGAGTGTCAGGGGCGCATCCGCAAACAGCAGGGCGAGAGAGCGCGACGCGGCCAGTTGCACCGGCGGTTCGCCGTTCGCGAGTTGGGCTTCGAGAGTCTCAGACAGCCTCGCTCGAACCGGTCTGGCTAGCTCGGTCCACGACCGCAGTTCTGTCGGACTGCAGGCCAGCAGACCGGCCGCCAGATCCGCCGCCCGGTCGCTCCAGAGGACGTCTTCCGGCTTCAAAGTGGCCAGCGCCGCCAGACTGCGGAACCGCCGCTCCCGATCGCCTGTCGCGTCGGCCGCGGTTGACTTCAATTGCGGTGCGATTTCGTCGGCGAATGGCCGGAGAACCTGTACCGACATCGCCAGTTCCTCAGGGAGCCCGCTGAGCAGCCCGTCCGCGGCCAGCAGCGCTTGCTCCTTCACAGCAGGATCCTCCGGAAACAGACTCGCCAGCGTCAGTCGGAGACGATGTTTTTCCGCGGGGGAAAGTCCCTTCGCTTCCAGCCCGCTCTGCAGCGCCGCAGCGATTTCGTCCCGGACCGGACGCAGACTTTCCAGCAGCACGGGCACAGAACTTGGCACTGCCGTCTGCACGGTTTTAAGCATCGCCAGCGTCCGCTGCTGCTGCTCCTGGCGCACCAGGGCCGCCTGCAGGCTCGCCTGAATTCCGAAGTACGTCGAAACCGCCGTCCCCAGCAGGAGCGTTGCGCAGACGGCTCCAATCAGGCTGGCCTCGGTCGGATGCCTCCGACTCCAGCGAACCAGGCGATCCCAGACGCTGATCTGCCGGGCCAGAATCGGCTCACCGCGCAGCCAGCGCGCCAGTTCGTCGGCCAGTTCGCCGGCCGACTGATACCGCTGGGCGAGATCTTTCGTCAGGCACTTCTGACAGATCGTCTCCAGGTCCCGCGGAAGTTCCGCCAGAGTCGCCCGGATCGACGGCGCTTCGGTCTTCTGCACCGCGACGAGAATCTGCGTCAGGTTCCCCTGAAATGGCAGCACCCCCGTCAGCATTTCCTGCAGCATAACCCCCAGCGCCCAGACGTCCGACCGGGCGTCGGCCGCGTGCGACCGGCCGCTCGCCTGCTCGGGGCTCATGTAGAGGGGCGTCCCCATGAACGAGCCCTCGCGCGTTTCGCCCACCCGGCGATCGTCCTGCCGGGCCAGACCAAAGTCGGCGATGTGCGGCTGCCCGGCTTCGTCGAGCAGAACGTTGTCCGGCTTCATGTCCCGGTGGATGATCTTCTCGGTGTGGGCGTAGTGCAGCGCCGCGGCAATCTTCTGCATCAATTCCGCCGCCTCCTCCGGCAGCAGCCGCTTCCGCTCTTTCAGAAAATTCCCCAGCGTCCGCCCCTGGACGAATTCGTAAACGAGATAGTTGTTCGCCCCCAGCGAGCCCATCTCGTACAGCGGCACAATGTTCGGATGCCGCAGATGCGCCGCCGCCCGCGCTTCCCGCAGAAACCGGTCGACATCCTTCCGTCCCGACAACACGCCCGTCTTGGCCAGCTTGATCGCCACTTTGCGATCGAGATGGGGATCGTACGCCAGGTAGACCGCCCCGAACGCCCCTTCCCCGAGCAGTTTCTCGACCGTAAACCGCCCGATCAGAGATCCGCTGACACCCGGCGGCGACGCATCGGACCCGTCGTCCCCACTGACGAGCGTCCCGTCGATCGCTCCGCCCGGCCGCAGACTGCCGTCGCTCGAACCGAAAATGATCGTGCCATCGCCGCCCTCGCCAACCGGCGAGGAATCCAGGAACGTCGCGGCAGCGTCGAGAACGCCCGCCTTCGACGGATCGCCCTGGACCGCACCGTCCAGGATCAGCGTGCCGTCGAATGAACCGACTTCGTCCATTCGAACGGTTTGACCGGCATCCGAAACGGGCGCCCCGCCCTCTCCCGGCACGACGAGCGTCGCGCCGGCCGAAAATTCGGACTCTATCAAGGTCCGCTCGGCGCGACCGATCGCAGGTTCGGCGTCCATGTGCAGAGTCTGTCCGCCTCCCGGCGATGGCTCTGCCTCCGCGGCGACTGCGATGAAAGTCGCGCCCCCAACGGAGTCGTTCCCGACGACCGTCTGATCGCCGCGACCGGTCGCGGAATCTTCCGGCGCCCCCGACAGGTTCACCGTCTGATCTAGGTTCTGCGACTCACGTTCCGGATTCATGAATCTCACTCGATGGATCTGGGCTCCGCCGTCGACGAAGCGTTGGCGTCAAGCTTACGTTAGCAGGCCGTGCCGTCCGGTCGCTACCGCCACGCCGGCGATCAACGCGTTTGCCACGCCATGCGCGACCACGCCGTCCAGCAGCCAGCCCCTTCGCTGAACGGCGACCCCGAACAGCAGTCCCGCCGCGATTCCGACGATCCAATGCCCCGGATGGAGCAGACCGAACAGGATGGACGAACCGATCAGCCCCTTCCAAGAGACGGACTGCAGTGACACTCGTTCGAAGTACACGCTGTCCATTCGCCGCATCAAGTAGCCGCGAAACGCCAGCTCTTCGATCAGCGGCACAACCACGATCGTCCCCGCCAGCCGGAATCCCCACCAGGCGGAGATGGCGGCCCGCGGCCACGCCGACGGCAGTGCGAGTTGCCCGCCGACCGAGCCCTCAGGCTCCAGCAGCAGCCACAGCCCGCCGACGATCAACCCAAATCCGATTGCTCCCCACGACCACGACGTCCGCAATTCCTGATACCGCGGCCAGAAGGTCAGCAGCACCAGCATCCCCGCCAGAATCCGTGCCGGATACCACAGGACAGGTTCGCTGCTGAACGCGGCCGCCCCGATCGCGCTGGCCACCAGCACCAGGAACGGCGCGACGTACCACGCTGAGGCATTCCACCCGGGTTCGTTCGCCGCGGGGACGGCCACGCTCCGTGACAGGAACGCCGTCCGTTGCGTCAGCAGGACCAGGGCAATTCCGACCGCGTCGAAGGCAATCCACCCCGCCTGCGCGTGGAAGGCCTCCAACGCGAGATCAGGCGAGACATAGGCGCCCAGCAACACCAGCGTGACAATCCGCACGACATTCATCACATACACCGCCAGCGTCCCCAGCGGGATCAGCAGCAGCGCCTGCGGAAACCGCAGCCCTTCGCGGAACACCCACAGATAGATCACCAGAAACAGCCAGATCAGCCCGACGCCCTGATACCCGGAGCAATCCTCCGACACCGTGACAGAAAACGTTCCCAATCCAATGACGAGCTGCTCCGGCCGGCAGATCACGTCCCCCCCCGTCAGCCGGAGCATTTGCTCCGCAAGACGTAACGTCGCGTCCGGCAGCAGCAGCCACAGCTCCCGCGCCGCCCGCCCGGTCCCCCAGGCCAGCACTCCGGCCGGCGCCGCCAGCGAACCGGCGATCCCGATTCCACGCCAGGCGTCGGACATGCGAGCCGCGGGAATCATCGCCCGCAGCCACAGCCCCCCGCTGACCACCGCCAGCACGCCCGCGCCGACAACCCACCGCCCAGGGTCCACGGCAGTCCGCAATTCGGCGCTCAGCACGAAACTCAGCACCCGCAGCAGAACAACGTAGCTCACAGCATGGGCCGCCAGCCACTTCCAGTCCGGGCGGGACCGCTCCTGAAACGACAGCCGCAGCGACCACCACAGCCCCGCGCTCAGCAGCAGGCCGGCGCCAACGCCGATCTGCACCAGAACCGGCCCCTTCCGAACGACGATCGCCCACCATTCGCGACCGGTATTCATGTCGCCGGTGTCGAACAGCAGGCTCACCAGCAGCCATTCGCCCGCCAGCAGGGACATGCCGGCAATCAATCGCGCCAGCAACGTCAGTTCCAGCCCCTGCGACGGGGACGCCCGCCTGTGACGCCTCCGCGGACGCCGAGACTCTCTCGCCGACATTTCCCACACACCCAGCAGATTCCGTCGCCGTTCCGCAAGCCCCCCTGGCCGCCCCGATCCCGACCAGACACGCTACGCCGCCGCCCGAGCGAATTCCAGAGGCAAAGCCAATGGAGTCTGACTTCGCAGTTCCGCCAGAGTCGAGCGACATGGCTGGCGGTCGCCGATCGGCCGCCGAAAGCGGCTTCAACGTGAACAAGGCCTCTGCGGGGCAGGCCGGCCGCCACGACTCCTCTCGACCAGTCGCCATTGACGATGAATTTCGATATCCTCGCAAAACATCCTGCCGCGACACATCTTGAAGCAAACGCCTCAAATCATAGATGCGTGAATATGGCCGACCTCAATTTCGCAGATTACGACGCAGACGGCTTCTTCGACGAGATGTTTCTCCCCAACGGCACGCCCCGCCAGGGCGCCGAACGCCTGATCGAACGGATCAACAGCCTCCCCCCCGGCGAACTGCGCGCCCGACAGCAATCGATCGAGAGCGCGCTGCTGCGAATGGGAATCACGTTTACCGTGTACGGCGACGAGGCCGGCACGGAGAAGATCTTCCCCTTCGACGTCATCCCGCGCATCGTTCAGGCCTCCGACTGGCGACACATTGAGGCCGGGCTGAAGCAGCGGATCACCGCGCTCAACCGGTTTCTCGACGACATCTATCACGACCAGCGGATCGTCAAAGAAGGTCTCATCCCGCGGGAAATGCTCGAGAAAGCCAAGTCCTTCCGCCCCGAGTGCGTCGGACTGAATCCCCCCAAAGGCATCTGGTGCCACATCACCGGCACCGACCTCGTCCGCCACAGCGACGGCGCCATTTACGTTCTGGAAGACAATCTCCGCTGCCCGTCCGGAGTCTCCTACGTTCTGCAGAACCGATTGGTGATGAAACGGAGCTTCCCCATCGCCTTCGCCACGTCCGGGGTGCGCCCCGTCGTGAACTACCCGAGCCAGCTCTTTCAGACGCTGTCCAGCGTCGCTCCACATGGCAAACCAGACCCGACCGTCGTCGTGCTGACGCCGGGCATCTACAACTCCGCCTACTACGAACACTCCTTCCTCGCTCAGCAGATGGGCGTCGAGCTCGTGCAGGGAGAAGATCTGGTCGTCGAGAACAACTGCGTCTACATGTTCACCACCGACGGGCTGGCGCAGGTCGACGTCATCTACCGGCGGATCGACGACGATTTCCTCGATCCCGAATGCTTCCGAAAAGATTCGATGCTGGGAGTTCCCGGCCTGATGAACGCCTACCGGCACGGCAACGTGGCGCTCTGCAACGCGCCCGGCTCCGGCGTCGCCGACGACAAAGTCATCTACGCCTATGTCCCGGACATGATCCGTTTCTATCTGAATCAGGAACCGATCCTGCCGAACGTGCCGACCTATATCTGCCAGCGCGAAGAAGATCGCAAGTACGTGCTGGCCCATCTCGACCAACTCGTCGTCAAAGCCGCGAACGAGGCGGGCGGCTATGGAATGCTGATCGGGCCTCACTCCACCGTTGAAGAGCAGCGCGAGTTCGCCCGCCGGATCGAAGAGGATCCGAGAAACTACATCGCCCAGCCGACTCTGTCGCTGTCGCGCGTGCCGACCGTGGTCGGCGATCATTTCGAAGGTCGGCACGTCGACCTGCGGCCCTACGTGCTCTACGGCGATTCGGTCTGGGTCCTGCCCGGCGGCCTGACCCGCGTCGCCCTCAAAAAGGGGTCGCTGGTCGTCAACTCCTCACAGGGAGGAGGCAGCAAGGACACCTGGGTCATCGACGGCCGGCCCGCCGACGGCGCCGATGACGATGCAGCAATGTAGTTCGCTTTCTCTGAAGTGTCGAAAGATGTCGAGAGTCTAGAGACGAGGGTCTCTAGAGCCAGAGACAGCCCTCAGCCCGCTCCTCCGGCGATAAGCGATCCGCAAAAACTGATCTTCTCTGGCTACTCGCTCTTCCCTATCCCCTATTCGCTGCGACTCAAGAGACCAAAGTCATGCTAAGCCGGGTCGCGAATTCGATTTACTGGATGGCTCGCTATGTCGAACGCGCAGAGAATCTCGCGAGGTTTATCGACGTCACGCTCAACGTGATCCTCGATCACAGCGCCGAGGAGCAGTGGGAACCGCTCGTGCGCGCCACCGGCGACATCGACGATTTCAAGGAACACTACGGCGACTTCTCCTCCGAGAACGTCCGCCACTTCCTGACCTTCGACCGCGAGTATCCCCACTCCATTCTCTCGGCCGTCTGCCTGGCGCGCGAGAACGCCCGGACGGTCCGCGAAGCGATTTCCTCGGAAGCGTGGGAAACCCTCAACGAGTTCTACCTGTTCGTCACGAAGGCCGCCGACAAAGGCGTCTCCGCCGCAGATTCCGAGTTCTACAGCGAGATCAAAAAACAGAGCCACCTCTTCAGCGGCGTCTTCGACAGCACCATGTCCCGCGACAAGGGCTGGTACTTCGCCAATATCGGCCGCTTCATCGAACGCGCCGACAAAATCAGCCGCATCCTCGACGTCAAATACTTCACGCTGCTGCCCGACGTCTCCGCCGTCGGCACAACCGTCGACGACCTGCTCTGGTCGGCGGTGCTCCGCTCGGTTAGCGGCTTCGAAATGTTCCGTAAGAAATACCACACAATCACGATCCATCGCGTCGTCGATTTCCTGGTCTTGAACACTCGCTTCCCCCGTGCCATTCACTACTGCGTCCGCACCGCAGCACGATCGCTGAACCAGGTCGGTGGTCCGGAATTCGATTCCAATCCCGCCCTGCAGCTCGCCGCCGAGATCGAACAGCGACTGGCCAGCACGACTAACGAAACGATCATCAACGGCGGACTGCACGAATTCATCGACACGTTGCAGATCGATCTGAATCGACTCGGATCGGCGATCAACGAGACCTTTTTCGGACGCCGCCGGACCCCCGTCGAAGCCCTGATGCGACTGAGCCAGAGCCAGAGCTAGGGCTGAATCGGCGCCTGATGCGGTCGTCCCAGCCATGACGGCAGGTCGTAGTCCTGCACAGCCGGGTCCGCCCTCACAATCGATACAATCATCGGACGACTCGCGGCTGCAGCAGACGATTGCTGAAACGGCGTTTCTCCCGTAGCAAACAGTACAGGCTGCGCGATCTGATACGCTTGTAATTCACTGCGTCCGGGAACGACTGTCCAACCTTGGCACTTGCTGATGCGATTCGCCCTGCTTGATCCCTTGCGAGGTTTGGCCGCGCTGTGGGTCTTCTGCTTTCATCTGGGGTTCTCGGAGGAATTTCAGCACAAGCTCCCATGGATTTACCAGATTCTGCGGCACGGGGAACTCGGCGTCCCGATGTTCTTTGTGATCTCCGGATTCTGCATCACCGCAGCCGCCTGTAAGACGCTCGAAACCGGACGAACTCCCGGCGACTTCATGAAGCGTCGAGCTTGGCGCATCTATCCCCCGTTCTGGTGCTCGATCGCAGTAACGGTCGCTGTCCCATTCGTCATCGAGTTTCTCAGCAGCTTGAAGACCGGAACGTACACGGCTCCGTCTGCCAGCCATCTGAACTACGGCTTCCTGACGTACTCCGTCTGGGATTGGCTGATGCTGACGACTCTCGTTCAAGTGTTTCAGTACGTTCCAGAGGCGACATCGCTGCAATACAAGTTCACGACGATCAACGCGGTCTACTGGACCTTGGCAATTGAAGTACAGTTCTATCTCGCGATGGCCGCCGCTGTTGCAACCGGACGATTCTATTCCGCGACGCTCTGGCTGATTACGGCAGCGGCCATTGCCAGCCAGTGGGTTCCCGGCGCTACTCTCAGCGGACTGTTTCTGCCTTACTGGCCGATGTTTGCCGTCGGAATCGCCGTCTACTGGATCATTGCGCGACTACAGTTCTCGAAGAACGGCCTGACTCACATCGTCCGCTCGATTGCAGCGATTCTCTCCGTCGCTCTGGTGATCGCCCTGCTGGCGTTGCTGACATTCGAGATCTCGCTTTCGCCGCTGATTTTTGCAGCAGGCTTTGGCGTTCTACTGCTCGCATTGAAGGTCTTTGACGATCTCTATACGGAACAAGTCGTCGAGTCGCGTTTTCGGGCAATCCGCATCGTGGCCTGGTTGGCAGGTGCGCTGGGAGCCATGTCATATTCGCTGTACTTGCTCCACGGCAGGCTGCGGTTTCTGGCGATGCAGCCGTTGCGGCAGATATTCCCGGTAAACAGCATCGCCTTTGACGTGAGCGTGATCGGCCTCACATCTTTGATGTGCTATGCCTTCTACCTGTGTTGCGAGCGCCCGTTCATTCCCGGCGCCAATTCTCGTGTGACAGTTCGCGGCCCATTGCCGGCGACCGCTGTCAGCGCAACAACTCCTGTCCGAAATCCAGACTCTCCAATCTGAACTCGACGTCAGCATCACTTCCCGGCTTCCGCCCCCCTCAACCGCACCACCAGCCCCTCAATCTCCCACCGCACCCCCTGCCCCGCAAAGACCGCTTTGAAAAACTCATCCGCATCTGCGTTGCGAACTTCCACCGTGACGGTCGCATCCAGATCGACGCCCGCCTCGCGAAGCTGATCCGAGTCGTACTCGAAAACGACGCCCGTCTTCTCCAGTTCGCCAAGAATCGCTCGAACCGGCGTCCGGACCGTGCGGAGTGTCAGCTTCCGGTTCCGGACCGGCTCCGGTCCCTTCACCGCGACCGGCCGACGCCCATTCGCCGAGGACATCACCTGCGGAGCCTCGTCGAGATCTTCGAGGTAGCCCCGGGCCAGGATCTCCCCCCGGGCCGGTTCGAGGGCAAGGTCCGGCAGCCCGGCCTGCAAGCGTTCCACCGCCTTCTCGACGGCCAGGCCGCGAGGCAGTCGCAGGCGGCGCTCGGCGATGGGGGCCGCTGCAATCGGGACGATCTCAATCGCCCGCCCCTGATCGACCCAGTTCCACGTCAGATCGAATTGAATCAGCAGGAGGACCAACGCTTCGGACGTCGTCGTTTCGGGCAGTATCGCCCCGGCCCACAGGTCGTGCGAAATTCGCTCAAGACCGCGGATTTCCAGATCCGTCGCACCGGCGATCTGCTGCAGAATCTCCCCCGGGGACTCAAGATCATCCCACCGCCAGTTGTGCCGGGCCAGCAATTGAAACTGTCGCTTCTCCGGGATCTGCAGCGCGGCATCCGACAATTCGGCGGTCTTCACGTCGATCCACGTCCGCAGAGTACGGGCCGCCATCGGGGGACCGATGTAGACCACGCTCTGCGGAAAGCTGACACCGCCCCCCGCCATCCGGGCAATCTGATCGAAACCCTGCCGGAGCGGCGCCCCCGTCAACTGAATGGCCGGCTGCGCCGTTGGATCAATGCGCCGGTCCAGAATCACCGACAGGTTTCGCAGGACTCCCACCCTTCGCAGCAGGTCCCGCAGTTCCACGTTCTCCCAGCTTCCAAGCAGCGGCCGGTCAAGCTCCTGCCGGAATTTGACGCCGGTGAGGGGATCTGCGGGCAGCTCAGGACCGGGGGCCTGGGCAGCCAGATCGCGCGATGCGGCAATCGCCAGCAGCAGGCCCAGTGCAACCTGCACACTCCGACGCACCTGTACAACCTGACGACTCCCCGGAAGCAGCCCGGTCCGGCGCCGTGCCGCAGAACTCAAAGTCGCCGTTGAAATCGCTGCTGTGGAGAGCATCACCGGTCCGGAGCTGAAGAATCGATCCACGCCGTTGAACGGGAGTTGGTGGCTGCGTACAGGTCATGGTAGCATTGATTTCGACATCTCCACCACGCCATCCGCACCATTCCGCCACTCCAAGGACGCGAAGACCATGCTTCCCACGCATGCCGTCGGTATCGATCTGGGCACCACCTACTCCTGCATCGCGTATCTCAACGAGCACGGCGAACCGATCACCATCCCCAATCCCGACGGGGAACTGAGCACCCCCTCCGCCATCCTGGTCGACGGCGACCGGTTCATCGTGGGGATGGAAGCCATCCGGAACTCGATCCGCCACCCCGACCGCGTCATCCAGGATTCCAAACGCTGGATGGGCGACGCCTCGAAAGTCTGGCAGATCGCCGGCAAACGCTTCACCCCCGTCGACGTCGCCGCCATTATCCTCAAGTCGCTGCTCGAAAACGCCCGTCAGCGGATCGGGGAGATCGACCGCGCGGTCATCACCGTCCCCGCTCAATTCAGCGACATCCAGCGGCAGGCCACCGCCGAAGCCGGCCGAAGAGCCGGCCTCAAACACGTCGACATCATCAACGAACCCGTCGCCGCCGCACTCTGCTTTGTGCTCGGAACCGAAGGAATCTGGTTCACCGAACTGGCCACGTCGCAGCTCATCATGGTCGCCGATCTCGGCGGTGGCACGTTCGACCTCTCGCTGGTGCGCTACCAGAAAAACGAAGTCCGCGTCGTCGCCAGCGGCGGCGATCTGCATCTGGGGGGCCTCGACTGGAATCAGGCCCTGCAGAAAGCCATTGCACGCCAGTTCCAGCGGGAATTCGGTCCCGACCCGCTGGCCGATCGCGAAAGCGCCCAGGCCCTCTCACTCGAAGTCGAACAGGTGAAGCGAAGTCTGTCGGTCCGACCGCGCGCGGCTCTCACGTGCCACGCGGGCGGCCATCGCAAAACCTACCAGGTCGAACAGGAGCAGTTCGAGCGACTGACCCAGCATCTCGTCGAGCGCATGGAACAGCTCACGGTGGGATTGCTGGAAGAGAACAAACTCGGCTGGGCTCACGTCGACGTCGTCCTCACTACCGGCGGCGCCTCGCGGATGCCGATGGTGCGCACGCTGCTGAAAAAGCTGAGCGGCACGACCCTGAATACCTCCCTCTCGCCCGACCAGTCCATCGCCCACGGAGCGACCTATTACGCCGGCATGCTGCTGTCGAACAACGCCTTCGCCCGGTCGATCCTCAATCCCACCGCCGCCGCCCGCCTGCAGCAGTTCCGCCAGCAGAGCGTCAACGCACGAGCGCTGGGAATTCTCGTGCGGGACCTGGACGACGAACAGCGCGTCCCCCACTACATGCTGCCCGCCAACACGCAGCTGCCGGCGTCCGTCACCCAGATGGTCGGCACGGTCAAGCCAGACCAGAAACGCGTCCACCTGCACATCGTCGAAAGTGGGACGGCCGCCGATCAGCAGTTCGTCGAACTGGGAACCTGCGTCATCGATCCCCTCCCACCCAACCTCCCCGAAGGGACCGAGATCGAAGTCTCCATTCAATACGACGAACAGGCGCGAGTCCACGTGTCCGCCAAGGTCGTCGAAACCGGACAGGAAGCTCACACGGAGATCGTGCGAACCGAAAACGTGCTGGTCAGCGCGTTGCAGGACGAGGCCGCCATGCCGACCAATGCTCCGCAAGTGGCCGCCCCCTCCAGCGTGGGGGCCATGCCGCAGCCGAAACAGTTCGAACTCGATTCCCAGGAAGTTCCCGTCCCCCTGCGGGAATCGCCCGGCCGGCGCGATCCCCGTCTCAAACCCCGTGCAATCCCCGAGCCGCAACGACCTTCCAATCCGGCGAGCAGCTCCAGCACCCGCCTGACTCCCCCCCCTTTGCCAATGGACGACGAGATCATCGACCTCGAACCGGTCAACGAGCCACCGCGAGCGCGGCCCAAAACCTCTGCGCCGCCGCTGCAGGCGGTCCCGAAAGTCAAACCGCAACCGCTCCCCCCCATGCCCAAGAAGAAGTAGGGCAGGCTCCCGCCTGCCGAAATCGACGTCTCCGCGCACAATCTCTCCACTGCACAATCCGGCAGGCGGGAGCCTGCCCTACACGGACGAATTCCCTTCATGCAGATTGACCGCATCGAACTCTTCCACGTGGCAATGCCGCTGATCTTCCCCTGGCGGACCGCTTATGGCGAAGATGCCGCCATCGAGTCGGTCCTCTGCCGGTTGACCAGCGGATCCGTCTCCGCGTGGGGCGAAAGCAGCCCCTTTGCAGCCCCCTGCTACAGCCCCGAATGGGCGGGTGGCGTCTTCGCCATCTGCCGCGACTGGCTCGGCCCCACCCTGCTCCATCAGGACATCCCGTCCGGAGCCGACCTCCAGCGGCGTCTCGGCATGTTCAAGGGAAACCCCTTCGCCAAAGCGGTTCTCGACACCGCCTGGTGGAACCTTCAGTCCCGGATCGAAAACAAACCGCTCCACCAGCTCCTCGGGGCATCGCGGGACACCGTCGCCGTCGGCGCCGACTTCGGCGTGATGGACTCCCTCGACGACCTGCTCGCCGGGGTCGGCAAAGCGGTCGATGACGGCTTTCCCCGCATCAAGCTCAAGTTCCGTCCCGGCTGGGACCGCGACATGGTCGCCGCCGTCCGCCGGCAGCATCCGCGGCAGACGATCCACATCGACTGCAACAGCGGATATACGCTGGCCGACGTACCGCTGTTTCAAAGCCTCGACGACTTCGAGCTGGCGATGATCGAACAACCCCTCCCCCACGACGACGTCCTCGATCACGCCGAACTCCAGCGGCAGATCAGGACGCCCGTCTGTCTCGACGAAAGTGTAACCGGACTCCGAGCCGCCCGGCAGGCGATCGACCAGCAGAGTTGCCGGTTCGTGAACGTCAAGCCGGGACGCGTCGGCGGGCTGACGCCAGCCGTGCAGATCCACGACTTCTGTGCGCAGGCCGGAATCCCCTGCTGGGTCGGCGGCATGCTGGAAAGTGCCGTCGGCGCATCGACCTGCGTGGCCCTGGCCATGCTGCCGAATTTTACCTACCCGGCCGACATCTTCCCGTCGAGCCGGTTCTACGTCGAAGACCTGGCGGACCCGGCAATTGAACTGGTCCGGGACGCCGCCGGCCAGCCGGCAGTCCGCGCACTCCGCGAGTCCCCCGAACCGGTTTCCTCCAGGCTCGACCGGTGCATCCGTCAATCAGTCGTGTTAGGCTGATGTCCGTGTTGGATGGAATTGCAAAGTCAGGGCGTGCCACCCCGCAGGTCAAGCAACGCAGTCGCACGGACGGAGCCCGCAACATCCCCGCCAATCCACCTTCCCCGGCGGATTTGCGGGAATAATGGAGTAGCGGACGGATCACACTTCCGGTGAGGTCTCCATGACCGACGCAGGCGAATTCCCCACACTGACGCAGCTTGTCGAAGAGCATGCCTCGCTGCTCTATCGGTACGCCTATCGGCTGTGCGGTCAGGCGGCGGACGCAGACGACCTCACCCAGCAGACGTTTCTCATCGCTCAGGAGCGGCTGGAACAGTTGCGGTCCGCCGAGAACGCCCGCGGCTGGCTCTGTACGATTCTGAGAAATCTGTATTTGAAAAGCCGTCGGCACGTCGAACCGCAGTCCCTGGAGCTCGAACCGGTGGACTGCCGTGAACCGGGTCCGCCGGACGGAACCATCGATCCGGAAGAACTGCAGGCGGCCCTGCAGGAACTCCCCGAGGCGTTTCGAACGCCGTTGATCTTGTTTTACTTTGAAGAATTCAGCTATCAGGAGATCGCCGAGCAGGTCGACGTCCCGATCGGCACGGTCATGAGCCGGCTGGCCCGTGGCAAATCGCATCTGAAGCAGCGACTCGGCCGGCGTGAAGAGCAACCACCACCCCGCCGGCTCAAGTCGGCGGGGGTGAGATAGAGCAGAACGAGTTTCACGAATTCAAGAATGGCAAAGAAGTGAAGTCGAGAGCTGAGAGTCGAAATCACCAGCATCGATTCTGAAATAGTGTGTCTTTTCGTCTTGTCCCCTCTCCCGCTGTCTTCAGTGGGAGAGGGCCAGGGTGAGGGTCTTCGAAGATGTCGAAGTGTCCTCCACGGAAAACAGACCGCACGCCTCGCATGCGTGACCAGTGTTTGAGAGTCGAAAGCCAGACGAGGAGCCAATCCCTCCAGCCTCATCATCTGGCGATAATTGATCCGCGATAAGCCGCCTTCACCGGCGATTCCCTGTTCCCTACCCCCAATTCGCTGACCTCAACGATCATGGATCTGGACCGATCACTTTCAGCGTCTTCGAATGCCTCAGCAGAAGGCGGGCGGAGCGACTCCGCGCCCCGCGACCCTTGGGACCAGGCGCTGAGCGCCGCCATGCGCGAGATTGCCGTCCCCGCAACTCTGAAACAACAGATCCTCAGCCGGCTCGAACTCCCCATCACATCCCCGGCCGTCGCACCGCAATCTGACGATGTCGCGACGGCCGCACGCAGGCGCTCCCGCCTCGCCCGACGGAGCCTCCTCTCCGCGGCCATCGCCCTGTTCGTCCTCTGCGGCGCCTGGTGGACCGGCTGGCTCACACCCGCCGGACGGCCGACGATCGCCATGGCCGACCTGCTGACCGCGCAGTGGAATCTCAAATCGCTGCCCGCCTACGCCGGAACCACCCCCGCCAACTGGCCGGACGGCTGGAAGTCCGTCTCCGGATTGAAGCTGCAGAGCTGGAAAGCCGCCCCCCTCCCCGGCCGGACCGACGGCGCAACGATCGCCGTCGCCGAATTCGAATTCCGCCATCGGCGACTCGCCGCAAAAGTCACCGGCCATCTGATGCTGGTCCCCGTCACATGGTTCGTGCAGCCCCCCGCCGCAACGAACATGCAGGACGGCGATATCCGCTACCACGGCCCCCACGGCTTCGTCGCCTGGTCCGAAGGGAGCACCGTTTACATCTGCCTCCTGCACAGCGACCCAGGCGCTCTCACCCTGCTGCGGGACACAATCGCGAAGTCACGCCCGGTGACGTAGAGGCCAAAGGGGCAGCGAGAGGGCTTCAGCGACCAGTGTGCTTCAATCAGAATCCCGGTCGTGCTTAAAGCGAACCCGACGGGAACGCTCTGCCGCCGCGATGGTCGATCGCATTGCCCCCGGAGGACCAGCCTTGCCGCTGGCCATCACGATCACCGTCAGTGTTGTGGCGATCGGCATGACTCTTGTCATGCTCGGCCGCGCCGTCGCAAACTACAATCCCGGCAGTTGGGAGACGGTTATGATTCTCGGCGGCTGGGACGCGTTCGTTTACGCCGGAATCGTCCTGCTGGCACTGGGGCTGCGGTACTCCCCGCGGGCCTCATGGACAATTGCCGCGGGGGCAGCAGTCATTTCCGGCTTCAGCGTCTGCATCCTTTACGCCGACCTGTCGCCCTATTTCACATCACCCGCACCAGCACTTCGCGCCATGAACTGCTACGGCCCATTGATTGAACTTGGACTGCCGGTCTTGCAATGGGGCGCACTGGGCGTGGTGGCCGTCGTGGCCGGGTATTCCGCAACGCGATGCAGCCCCCCGCCGCGAAGAACGTGCCGGACGGCGAAGTCCGCTGCCACGTCCCAAACGGCTTCGTGGCCTGAACCGAAGGAGTGATGGCCTGCGCCTGCCTCCTGCACAGCGTCCCCGAAACGCTGGACCGGCTGCACCAGACAATCGACAACTCGCGCCCGTCGACCTGAGCCGGCGGGGCCGGCCCCGCTGCCGGCTCCGAGATGGGTACCTGCGTGGACGCCGAATTCGGCGGCGAAGAGGTCAGCGCAGCCAGTCCGACGTAATCGGGCCGATGGTTGTTTGCCTCGACTACAGCCCGAGCGGTCCGTCGGCGTGGCGTTCGATGTCGCTCCAGGAAGTGAGCGTCATTTCAATCGCCAGTCGGTCCGTACCGCGGACGACATTGAGGATCAGCGTGTCGCCCGGGCGAAGAATGCGGGCGTTGCCCTGAAATTCCATAACGTCCCTGAAGGGCTTGTCCCCCGAGCCAACGATCAGATCGCCCAGGCGCAATCCAGCCTGATCCGCGGGGCCGCCTGGCACGATATTGGTGATCCTCAACGCACATGGGGCGCCCAGCGAGGCCTGTTCTGCCTGTGACACGCCATCCCAGCCAATCCCTGCCCAGCCAACGTTGGCCATGTTCATAACGCGGGCAAACGAGTTCAACCGGTCGGAGGGCTCGAAGGAAAGTTGCCACAGAATCGCTGAGACGCCAAGTACAGCGACCGCAGCGAGAACAACTGAAAGGCTGGGCTGCGGCAGCCAATTTCTTCGTCCAGGGCGCCCCTGACTGTCGCGGAAGTAGTCACGATCGTGGACGCCCATGTGATTGTCCTGAATCAAGCGAGTCGCCCGAACGAGGATACTCGGTGCCGCGGCCAAGCAGTCACTTCAGAACTGCCGCCCGCTCACTCACCTCTCCCCCAGATCACTCTCCCGCACCTCAGCCAGTTTCGCCGCCAGCTTCCCCTTGAACTCCGCCACCACCGGTTGGTGCTCCGGCGAACCCGCCAGATTCGTAAACTGCTGCGGATCCCGTTCCATATCGAACAGCTCGACTCCCTTCTTCGCGTCCTCGCCATATTGAATGTAAGCCCACTTCTCCTCGCGCAGCAGAAAGGCGTTGTCCTTGCCGTTGATCGTGAACGCCGCGTCGCGCACTTTACGGTCGGGGTCATCAAACAGCGGCCCAAGATCCTTCCCCTGAATCCGCGCTGGAACATCCAGACCGCACAGGCTCGAAAGCGTCGGGTAGAGATCCAGCAGCTCGACGAAACTCCGGCACACGGCCGGCTGCTTGCCCGGCACGCTGATGATCAGGGGGACCGCGGCCGACTCGTCATGACAGCTCACCTTCGCCCAGAAATCGTGCTCCCCCAGATGGTAACCGTGATCGCTCGCAAAAATCACGATCGTCTTGTCATCGAGCCCCGCCTCGTGCAGCGAGTCCAGGACCTTCCCCACCTGCGCATCCATGTAAGCCACCGCCGCGTAATACCCGGCGACCGACTTCTGCTGCCGCACGACGTCCATCTTCATGTTCAAGCTGGTCTTGTAGTTGATCCCCGCCTTCGGAATGTCGTCCCAGTCCCCCGGCACCTTCTCCGGCAGCGTCATCCGTTCCCACGGATAAGGCACGTGATACGACCGCGGCGACACGAACGGCACATGCGGCCGGACAAAGCCCACCCCCAGTAAGAACGGCTCATCCTTGTGCAGCCGGATCAGCTCGCACGCCTTCGCCGCCGTCTTGCCGTCCGAATGCACCAGATCATCCCCATCCGCCGCGACGGTGACGAACGTATTCCCCCCCACGATCGGCTTCTTCCCGTCGGGATTCCCTTCGAGCGTCTCGCCGGTCCCTCCCGCCTTCCACTCCGGCCCCGGACTGTTGAACCGCTCCGTCCACGACGCCGGATCGTCGGTGCCATCCGAGCCCTTCTCGATATCCCCCGGCACTCCCATATGAAAAATCTTGCTCACCCGCGCTGTGTAGTAGCCCGAGTTTTTGAAGTGCTGCGCCCACGTCGCCCGGTCACCAATCGCCTCCCGCCCGCTGACGTACCCGAACACGCCCGTCGCATGCGGGTAATAGCCCGACATCAGCGACGCCCGCGAGGGCCCGCAGAACGTCGCCTGGCAGTACGCCCGCGTGAAGCGCGTCCCCCGGGCTGCCAGACGATCGATGTTTGGCGTCCGGCAGACAGTATTTCCGTAACACGACAGCGCCGTCGCCGTGAGATCATCCGAGATTATGAACAGGACATTCGGCCGAGACTCGTCCGCAGCCTCGCCCAGGCCTCCGCCCGCCACGATTGCCAGCGCCACCAGCAGAAAACCGCATCCAGCCCGCATCCCAAGCCCCTCCCAGTCATCTCGTGATCCGCATCACAGACATATCTGCCAAACCCCATCATGACAGCCCCCCGGCCGGCATCCAAGCCGCCCCGCCAGCTCCCAAACCTCCAAAACCCCGCCAGCGGCCCGCCAAGGGCGATCCACTGCAGCCCGGCCGCGCAAGCGGCCTTGGGCGATTTTTTCTTCCCCGCCGCCAATCACTAAAAAACAGCCACTTCACGTGGATGCTCTCCCCAACGCCGCCGAATGGAGCATCCACGCCCAACCCATCTCTAAGTCGGCACCCGGGCCGCGGCCGGCGGCCCATCCTCCAGTCCCCTCCCAACGCCGCCGAATCGAGCATCCACACCCAACCCATCTCTGAGTCGGCACCCGGGCCGCGTCCGGCGGCAACGTTTGCTGTTGGGGGCGTGTCGCGAATACAATCCGGGCTTCAGTGTCGGGACGACTGTGCACCGTGGGGGCCGGTCGGCCGGGCCGTCGTCTCTTGCCGCCCTGGATTCCTCGAAAATGTCTCAGCACAACATCGGTTTGATCGGCCTGGCCGTCATGGGCCAGAACCTCGTTCTCAACATGGCCAATCATGGCTTCTCCGTGGCGGTCTACAACCGCACCACCGCCACGACCGACGAATTCGTCCGCGGCCTGAAGACCGAACCGGCCGACAAGGTCCATCCAGGCACCGCCGACCGCATCCAGGGCTACCACACCGTCGAAGAGTTCGTCTCCAGTCTCAAAGCCCCCCGCCGGGTAATGATTATGGTCAAGGCCGGCAAGCCGGTCGACGCAGTCATCGACCAGCTCAAGCCGCTCCTCGCGCCCGGCGATATCATCATCGACGGCGGAAACAGCGATTTCGTCGACACCAACCGCCGCGACGCAGAGCTGAAGGCCGCCGGCCTCCGCTTCGTCGGCACTGGGGTGTCGGGAGGCGAAGAAGGCGCCCTCAAGGGCCCGAGCATCATGCCGGGGGGCCACGTTGAAGCCTGGCCGTTCGTCAAAGACATCTTCCAGGCCATCTCCGCCAAGGTCGGACCGAACAACGACATCCCCTGCTGCGACTGGGTCGGCGAAGCCGGCGCCGGCCACTACGTCAAAATGGTCCATAACGGGATCGAATACGGCGACATGCAGCTCATCTGCGAAGCCTATTTCATCCTCAAGCACGCCCTCGGACTGTCGAACGAAGAACTGTACCAGGTCTTCAAGTCCTGGAACGAAGGGGAGCTGGAAAGCTACCTGATCGAGATCACCCGCGACATCTTCACCGTCAAAGACGCCTCCGGCGAATACCTCGTCGACAAGATCCTCGACACCGCCCAGCAGAAGGGGACCGGCAAGTGGATGAGCCAGCATGCCCTCGATCTCGGCGTGCCGACCACCCTCATCACCGAAGCCGTCTACGCCCGCTGCCTCTCCGCCCAGAAGGACGCCCGCGTCCGCGCCAGCCAGGTCCTCAGCGGTCCGAAGACCGAAACGTTCACCGGCGATAAGACGCAGTTCATCGAAGACGTCCGCCAGGCGCTGTACGCCTCCAAGCTCTGCAGCTACGCCCAGGGCTACGTCCAGCTCGATGCCGCCGCGAAGGAATTCGGCTGGAAGCTCAATAACGGCAACATCGCCCTCCTCTGGCGCGGCGGATGCATCATCCGCAGCGCATTCCTGGGAGACATCAAGGCGGCGTTCGACAAGAACCCCAACCTCGAAAACCTGCTCCTCGACGACTTCTTCAAGGCCGCCGTCGACAAGGCCCAGCCCGGCTGGCGACGGACGGTCGCCACCGCCGTCCAGCTCGGCCTGCCGATCCCGGTCTTCAGCGCCGCCCTCAGCTACTACGACGGCTACCGCAACGGCCGCCTGCCGGCGAACCTGCTCCAGGCCCAGCGGGATTACTTCGGCGCCCACACCTACGAACGAACCGACAAGCCCCGCGGCGAAATGTCCCATACGGACTGGATCCACGAGCGCAAGCTGTCGTAAGGAACCGGCGCAATGCACGCCGCCTTTCGTGACGGAATCCGTTCGCCCGCCGGAATGGCCTGCGAAATCGGAATCGCGGGCGGCGTGCTATTGTGGCTGTTCTGGTGGATCGGTCGCGATTCCGGCGTGGGCGTCTTCGGCGGACTGGTTTCAATTCTCGGTCTGTCCGTCACGGCATTTACCGGGAGAATCGTCTGGGAGCTGCGCGTCCGGCACGTTCGACATGTGATGCTCAGGGACTGCCTTGAGCGATTGACGAAGGACGTCACGCTGATCCGCCAGGCGATGGAATCCAAGAGCTGGACGACTGCCAAGCAGGCGTTTGGACGGATTCGTGGTGTGCGGGAACGTTTAGACCTTCATGTTCAAGTCGCTGGCGACGTAGAATTGTTGCTGAGCCGCCTGCAAGTCCTCCAGTCGTTGGATAATCGATCGTTTCCGCGAATGGCTGACGATCACCTTCCGGATATTGAACAGTATCGTACGATCATTCAGTTAATGCTGGTTGAGTTCGAATCAGGAGGAAGCGATGGTTGATCCAGCAGATGACCAGTCCTGGGACATCGCGGTCGACAAACTGATTCGACTGACGGAGGTCGGTCAGTTGAAGTGGCATGAGGTGCGACTGCAGTTACGACCTTTGATGCAGGATTTTGTCGGGCCTCAGTATGTTGCTGAAGTCGAAGGTAAGTACATTGCCGTCTACGAATACTCGTTTCCATCGGAGTCCGATGAGTATGGCAAGTTTACGAGTTCGATGATTCGAATCGAGTTCGTCACTTCAGCGGGTGAGCCTGTCTGGGTCTGGCCGGTCTCAAAAGGCCGGCGCCAGTTGCTGGATGCCGTTCGCAGACAAGGGACCGACGCGAATCAGTTTTTGGAAGCGTTTCTGGCCGACCACGTGTGAGAATCTGTCCAATGACCCGTTCTTAGACTTGAGAAGTCGACATCCTCCATGCGACTCGTATTCCTCGGCACCGGCGGATACCACCCCAACGAACGGCGGCATACCGCTGGGCTGTTCCTGCCGGAACTGGGGATCGCGTTTGACGCCGGCTCGGGAACGTTCCGCCTGCCGGCTCTGGTCGCCGCTACGGACCTCGACATCTTCCTGACCCACGCCCATCTGGACCACATCCAAGGGCTGACGTACCTGCTGGTGCCGCTGCTGCTCGAAAAAATTCCGCACTGCCGCGTCCATGCCGCGCCGGCGGTCATCGATGCGGTCCGGACGCACCTGTTCGCAGACGCCATCTTTCCCGTCGAACCGGAATTCGAATACGTTGAACTGGCCTCCCGCGTCGAACTCCGCGGCGCCGCCATCACCCATGTCCTGCTGAATCATCCCGGCGGCTCCGTCGGCTTTCGCCTCGAATTGCCCGGCGGCCGCAGCCTCGCCTACATCACCGACACGACCACCGACGCCGACTACGGGGACTTCATCCGCGGCGTCGACGTGCTGATCCACGAATGCTACTTCTCTGACGACCTGGCCGAATGGGGCCCCAAAACCGGCCACAGCTCGACAACGCTGGTCGCCCAAAAAGCCCGCGACTCTCGCGTCGGCCGACTCTACCTGACCCACATCGACCCCCATCGCCCCGACGACGATCCCGTCGACCTCGCCACCGCCCGAGCCATCTTCCCCGAAACGTTTCTGGCGGAAGATCTGCTGGAGATCGAAGTTTGACGGTCGGCCCGATACATAGAGGATTTACCGCGGAGACGCGGAGGACGCGGAGTGAAGATGAGGAATCGTCGAATGTCGAAGGCAGATTGTCGAAAGGCTGTCAATTCAGTTCGTGATTCCTTTGCCGTCGCTGCGTGAAATCTTCTCCGCCTTGGTCTTCTCCGCGACCTCCGCGTCTCCGCGGTGAATCCTCTTCCGGGACCTCCGACGTGCTGCCGACCCTGCTGACCGACGCCCTCCGCTGTCCGCATTGCGTGCGAGCGCTCGACGTCACCGAGGCCGAAGTCCGCTGTCCCGTCTGCAACGGCGCCTGGCCCGTCCAGAACGGCATCCCGCGCTTCGTCCACGACCAGCACCTCGCCAGCTTCGGCCGGCAGTGGAACCGCTACGAGGTCGCTCACGACGAAGAAGACCGCGCCACCTTCGCCGCCAAGACCGGCGTTCCGCTCAACGAACTGCGCGGCCTCAAAGTTCTCGACGCCGGCTGCGGCGGCGGACGCTACAGCAAGGTCTGCGCCCAGGCCGGGGCGACCGTCATCGGCGCCGATCACTCCTCCGCCGTCGAAAAAGCCAGCACGCTCTGCACCGGGCTCGACGCGGCGTTCCTGCAGGCCGACCTGAAGGCGCTCCCGCTGGCGCCGCAGTCGTTCGACCTGGTCTTCTCGATCGGCGTCATGCACCACGACGCCGACACGCGCATGGTCTTCGACTCCGTCGCCAGCATGGTCAAACCGGGCGGACGCTACGCCGTCTGGCTCTACCGCCGCAACCAGTCCTGGCAGGAACGGCTCAACACCTGGCTGCGGTCGAAGACGACCCGCATGCCCCCCGAAAAACTCGAACGCTGGTGCGTCTGGGGCGCCCGGCTCGGAGGCCTGCCGCTCGTCAACAGGACGCTCAATAAAGTCATTAACTTCAGCGCACACCCGAGCTTCGAAAATCGCGTCTGCGACACGTTCGACTGGTGGGCCCCCGAGTACCAGCACCACCACACCGTCGCCGAACTCCTCCACTGGTTCGAAATCGCCGGCTTTACCGATCTGCAGGTCCTCCCGCCGGAACGGACCGGCCCCATCTACCGACGGATCTACGAAAACAATCTGCTCATCGGCAGCGGCGTCAACGTGTTGGGCGTCCGGCGGTAAGAGTCGGCCCGCCACCACGGTGCAGAAGCTCCTGCCACGGTATGACCGCATGGTCCCGCCAACCACGATCGGCCGCCCCCCCCGAACAATCGTCACGCCCCGCACAACTTCGCTCCGCAGGACCGTAACAACCGCTACAAGCCGCACCCCGGCCAATTCACTCGTTCGTACACTCTTGACGGTACGAAAATGTCCTTCAAGGGATTCAGGTCGAGCTCACCGCTCCAGGAGGGAGTCGGCGGCCGGCCAGGACAGAACTGGCATCAGGGATGACGCCATGCGCACGGATCGCGTCTGCAGATCTTTGATCCTCGCCGCACTCACGCTCGGCGCAAACTCTGGCTGCGCCTCCATGGCCGCCCGCTGGAACGCTTACCTGGAGTGCAAGGCGGAAAAGCATGTCGCCCGCAACGAGTTTCGCCAGTCCGAGCTGGAAGCCCTGAAGCAGGAACTGGAACTCGAACGGGCCGCCATCCGCGCCCAGCGCGAAGCCGAGCTCGCCGCCCTTAAAGCCGAGCGCGAACACGAACTCGCCTGCCTGCAGGCCGACGCCGAAAAACAAAACTGCCAGCTCCGCAGTCAGTATGACGAATCGGTCCGGACCAAGCTCGGCATGGACCTCGACCAGCGCGTCCGAATCGGCCAGATGCAGGTCAATATGGAGCAGCTCAAGGAGCTGGTCGCCGAGCGCGAACGCGATTACAACGAACGGATGGAGATCTACAAGGCCCTCAAGGATCAGGAGAAAAAGGCGCAGCTCGACAACTATCGGGCCATGAACAGCGGTGTCCCCACCTGCTCCTGCTCTCATCCCGTGTGCGCCGCGCCCGAGCCCAACTGCGAGGCTCCCCGAGCGGCAGGCTGCTGCCAGACCTGCGGCCTCCCCACCCGACCCGCAATCGCGGGCGACTGCGCCGGAACCCGCCCGTTCCGAGAAGCGCCAACGCGCCCGCTGCAAGAACCGATCATGGCCACGGAGCTGCCGTTGATGCTGCCCGTACGCCTCGAACTCGGCGTCACGAACTCCTACGTCAACAGCAGCCAGGTCCGCCGGCTGCCGACTCAGACCAGACCGCAGAAGTCCCCCTGCGGCGTCTGCGAACCCTGCCAATGCGGAAAGCCCTGCATCCGCTGCGTCCCCCCCTCCTGCGAAGTGCCAGGGGGCATTGTTCCCGCACCAACGCCTGCGCCAATCACGCCCGTCCCCCCCGCCGAAGCGTCTCGACGACGCCAGCGCGCGTTGCTGGAAGAAGACGAAACGCTCCCGGCCGCGTTCGAGCGATTGATCCCGGATCCGGACGAGTGACTCCGGACGCGCCACAAAAACAAAGCCATCCAGGTTCACGCCCAGCCGAGCTGATGGAACTTCGTGAAATCGTCGGCCGTCGGCTGGTTCTTATACGGCTGACTCAAGTAACCGTACATGACTTCGCGCGGATTCGGGCTGTCGTCGAGCCCGAACAGGTGACCGATCTCGTGCACGATCATCGCCCGGAACTTGTCCGACGCCCAGTCCTCGCTGACATCGATGAAAATGTCGTAGTGTGAAATATCCGCCGTCGGCCCCCCCTGTCCCCACGTCGACCGGGCAATATCCTTGCCGGTCCCGTCCAGGCGAATGCAGCGGATGGTCAGGTTCGGCGTGATCCCGGCCGCCGCATTGGCGACAGACTGCGGATCCTTGATCGACATGAAGCTCAACGATGCCGACCCGGCGACCCATTCGTCGCAAGCGTCGAGGAACAGCTGCTCTTTGTCGTTCTCGGACAGTCGGACGCCGGTCAGAACGTCGTGAATCTCCGGCAGCGATTCGATGTCGTACAGAAACGTCACATGAGCGCCGGCCGCTCCCCCCGAGGGAGCCAGCGCCCGGTTCCGGTTCGGTGCATCCCCCCCGTTGAGATCGGGCCGCGTGACGCAGTAGTGATCGAGAAACTGGGACAGCAGGTCCGCGGTAATGACCGGGATCGCGGATCCGGGCGCCACGACGTCCGCGAGCAACAGCTTGACGACGTCGGGAGTGATCGAACCGAGCGGATCGGTAAGATCAAAACGGCCGGCAGCCACCAGCTTCTCGACAAGTTGCCCCAGCCGCGTCTTCTTAGGAACCAGACTGTGCGACGCCAGCGTGGACTTGGCCTCGTCGAACAGAGCCTGAGCCACCGTGGTGATCGCCTTGCTCAAATCCTTGGCAGGAAACTCCATCAGATTCACCCCTCGATAGTCGGAACCTGGAAGCACTTGGCAGACGCACATTCCCCACTCGACGACCGATACCGGACGGGGAATCTCACGGCAGATTCCCGGCTGCCCGCTCCATCAGTGGCGGAACAGCAATCGCGCGCAACGACAGCGCTTGCGGCACCGCGGACAACTGTCGCTGCCGGCGTCGCTCCCCGCGGCGTACGTCGTTCCCGCGGAGTTTAAGGCGGGTTGATCGCCTACGTCGTGCACGCCGGCATTGAAGGCCGCATCCAGCCAGACCTGAGCGAGCTGATCGAATCCGTCGGCCAGTTCGCCCAGGACAAACTGAGCGAAAACGGGATCGTTCAACGTCGTCGCGGAGTACTTCTCCTGCAAGCGCTTTTCGAGGTGCTGCAGAAACGGCTGCCAGTCTTCCTTGAGCGGATTTCGCTCCCGGTACTTGCTCGCCCCCCGATTGTAGAACTCCTCGATCCTCGTGCGCATCGCAAGATCCGCGTCGCCGATCGGCTTCTTATCCGCCAGATCCTTGGCCGTCTCGCGGAAAACGCGTGCCAGGTCGCGGCAGCTTGTGATCGGATACGTATCGAAGCGCTTGACGTAGCGACGCCGGCCGGCTTCGCCGCTGGAATCCCAGTTCGCCGCCTCGGTCATCACCAGTTCGGCAATCGACCCGGACTTCTCGCCGACCTGCGTCGCCGCCGTCGGCGATTCGGTTTTCCCAGACAACCCCAGCACAGCCGGAGCAACCGGCGCCTGAGCAGCGGAAACCGGCCGAAACTGATACGGCCCCCCGCCTGGCGCCGACTGCTCGAACTTGAGCTGCAAAGCGGCCATCCCAGGCACGCTCTTCTTCGCGGCGCGAAGCCCGTAAATCCCGGCCCGCTTGACCCTGGACACAACGGTCACAGCCGGAGGCATCTCCGACTTCCACTCGATTTTGAACAGCGCCGTCACGTCTCTAGGCTGCGCCGTCGGATCGGCCGACAGATCGACAACCGTCAAAGTCGTATCGGCCTGCGTCCACCCCGCAGGCAGCGCCACTTCCAGGACGCTTCCATCGCCAAAACTTGGCTTCAACTCGTCAGCCGCCCGGGCCGGCCCATCCAGGACCAGCAGCATCGTCAGCAGGAGTGGCGCATAGCCAATCGACCGCAACATTCGAACAGTCTCCCGTGGTCAGCCAGATTTGGTCAAAACGACCAGACCGCCAGCATGCTTCGATCCCGGCTCTGCGAATATCCATCCGCCGAAAGCTCTTATCGACGAACTCCGCAATGTTTGTCGAATCGCGGAAGATTCGGACTTGCGGCAATTCCGTCCGGACGGACACTGATCCTATATGCACAATCCGCATGTGTCAACGATTTCGTTCGCGACGCTCGAACCGGTCTTTTGACTTCGCTTTATTCCGCGCAACACAACAGTTGTCCCGTCTCTTGCGGTTCAACATCCTCAACCAATTGAAACGGTTGTGTCAGCACGCGACGGAGGCGCGAAGCAGCCCGTCGACTCCGCTCTGTCAAAGCTCCTCATTCTCCCGCACCTCCCGCCCCCAGCAGCACCCGGTTCAACGGACCGCCCCGGAACAGCATCTCGTCCAGCGCCGCATCCACATCCTCCACGCTCAGCCTCCCCGTCCCACTCCGCTCCAGGTGAAACTGATACGACCGCCGCATCAGCTCCTTAATGAACGCCGCGCTCACCCCCTTCGTCCTCCGCACGATCTCCCCCGCCACGGCGTCTGGCGCCTCCACACCCGCGGCGTACATCCGCACCAGTCTCCGCCGCCCGTCGTCGTCCGGCAGCGGAAACTCGATCGCCTGATCGATCCGCCCCGGCCGCGCCGCCAGCGCCGGCTCCAGCGTCTCCGGCCGGTTCGTCGTCAGGACGAACAACACGTCGGCATCCTCCTTCAGTCCATCCATGTGATTCAGCAGCTTGTTAAGCAGCACCTCCTCGCACGCACTCTCCATCCTCTCGCGATTCCGCGCAATCAGATCGACGTCTTCCATCACCACAATGCTCGGCTGAAGCAACCGGGCCAGCGTCATGTAATGCTCCAGCAGCCCCACCTGCTCTGCAGTAACGATCAACGTCGTGTGTCCCGGCAGCGCCCGGGTCAGGTAGTGAATGGTGTGCGTCTTACCGGTGCCGGGCGGCCCGTAAAACAGCAGCCCCTTCCGTGTCGACAACCCGCGCCGCTTCAGCTCCGCGCGCTGTCGGATGAACTCCACAATGTTGCGATCCAGCAACTGCAGCGTCGCCTCCGGCAGGATCACCTGCTCGCGGTCCACTTCCCGCAGTCGATGCACCGTGATCCCGCTCGCCAGCCCTGTGTAATCGTGATCGTGCTGTTCGAGCGACAGAATCTTGCCGCGGTAACTCCGGGCCGCCGTCACCGCCTCCTCCAGCCGTCGAAATATCCCCTGCATCACCGGCTGAATCGCCGGTAAGTTCTTCCCGGCCAGCTCAATCCGCAGCCCCGTCACCTGGTCGTACATTCCCGCAGGCGCCATCAGCAGAGCCAGCTTCTCCCCCTCAGACTCCAGCATCCACAGCCCGCTGTTCTGGCACCGGACCGGCAACTCGTCCCCGACGTCGACCTCCTGAAACTGCGGCGGCGCACAGCGGGCCTGCATATGGCGATCCAGCGGCGCCAGGCAGTCGGCCAGCTTCGCCGCTTCGTGATACGCCGCCTGCACCCCGCACGCATGCAGCACCTTCAGCTCCGCCAGCACCTCCTCCAGCGCCCGCTGCAGATCGGCCCGGACCCGAAACGGAAACGTCCGCTCCTGGATCGTCATCTGGTCGACTTTCAGCTCGCCAA
This sequence comes from uncultured Planctomycetaceae bacterium, assembly GCA_942493135.1. Classification (GTDB taxonomy): domain Bacteria; phylum Planctomycetota; class Planctomycetia; order Planctomycetales; family Planctomycetaceae; genus Planctellipticum. The sequence goes on from OW818684.1 coordinate 1,038,301, forward strand.
AATGCCACCGGGCGACGTCGTACGCCGTCAGCGCCTGCGACTCATCATCCGCCTTCGCCTTGCCGAACGGCCACATAACTTCCACCTTGCGAGGGAAGAGAGAAGAGTTCATCTGGACACAGATGCTATCCAGCCGCACGACGGACACTCAAGGCCGACCAAAGTTCGGGGACGCATCTGGCGTCCCCGATCAACTCCGCGTCACCATTCAAGTCGCGGCGCCCGCGATTGCGCAACTCTGCGACGCCCCACACACGACGCCGACCCATCTCTCCCGGCCGTCGCGCGATTCTCCCTCGTGAAGCATTCGCCCCGCCTTCCCGGACTCCCTTCAAGCACACTTTCTACATTCCGCCGAAAGCACGTCGACCGCGTCGTCGACGAAGGCGAAGTCGGCGTCACCCGCGAACCCCAAGGAGCACTGCACGCTGGCCGCCGCGCGTCCCCTCGCCCTCCTCCTTCAGCGGGAGAGAGGCCGGCGTGAAGGTCTTCCTCTTTGCAACGGACCGGAACCGTCATCGCCCGCAGTCCTCCTCCCCGCGCCACTCCAGTTCCCGCTCCCAAGGCGGCGGATTCGGACGCCGGTCCCGCGGATCCCGGTCACGCAACATCTCCGGAAACAGCCCCGCCCCGATGTCCACAATCGGCACCGCCAGCGGATGGTTGTAAAACGCATTCCACTCCTCCGGCGTCAACCCCTCCTCCGCCCCCAGTTCCAGCACTCTTTTCTGACTCCCCGTCTTAGCCCCCGTCGAACCGCCGGGGGCCTCTTCTTTCCCCTTCGCCTTCGCCGGCTTCCACCCCGCCGGCGGCGGTCCGAGGAGCGACGGGTCGAGATACGTCAGCATCTCGTCGTAATCCTCGATCGCTTTCTGCCGCGCCTCGGCCGACGCGTGGCTCGTCACCCCCGGAATCGCCGCCCCGTCCCCTGCCAGATCCACGCCCCGCAAAAACGCCGGCCGCGCCTCCTCCCCCTGCGTCGCCAGCCACTCCCGGTATTTCTCCCACACCGCCGGCCGCTTCCCGAACCGCCGCTCGATCGTCCCCCAGCAAAAACTCGACAACCGGTCAAACGCCGCCTTCGTCGGAAACTCCCCGTAAGCCGCGCTCACCCGGTTCAACTCCGCCAGCAGCACCCCGTCCGTATGCACCACCCCCGGCCGCCCCCGCTCCGGCTGCCCCGCCGCCCGGCTCAGCGACTTCCAGTCCCCCCAGCGACGATACACCTGCCTGACGCTGATCCCGGTCTCCCGCTCAAACTGCCGCAACGTAACCCCCGGCCCCTCCCGCTCGATCAGCCCCTGCAGCAGTCCCAGCAATTCCTCACGCGTCGACATGACATTCCCCCGCAAGCGTCCTCCACCCGGCGACACGCCCGGCCACTCGCCGCGCGCCCCCGTCACCCTATGGCACTTTGTTGCGCGGAATTCATGATGTTGTGATTGGTGATTTGTTGTTGGTGGGAAAGGGCCGATTGCGGCCTTCTATCCATAGCGAGTTTGTTGCGCGGAATTCACATTCCAGGCAGGCGTGCCGTCTTCCAGTCCCCTCTCCCGACGTCTTCGTTGGGAGAGGGCCAGGGTGAGGGTCTTCGAACCCGCCGCGTTGCCGTCCACGGAGTGAAGACGTCCCTCAGAGCCGACCAGCGCGGGAACGCCACGGAACGAGCACATCACCGCGCGGGTGACGGCGGAAGAATTCGCCGAGATCCGCCCGCGGGGACTCCCGGTCCGGCGAATGCCGACACGCGCGATCGTCTGTGCTAAACTGTCCATCAGGAGGACCAGCGCACCCGATGACTCTCAAACTCCTCGACCGTCTCTACTTCTCCCAGGGAGGGCGCTGTTTCTTCTGCCGGCTCTTCCTGCCGCGCCACGAGGCCAGCGTCGAACACCTGTTCGCCTCGTCCAACGGCGGACCCAACTCGGACGACAACTGCGTGGCCTGCTGCAAGGCGGTCAATTCGCTCCTCGGCCGAATGCCCCTCAAAGAAAAATTCCGCGTCGTCCTCGACCAGCCGGGCCACTTCCAGTGCCCGGCCGACATCGGTTCCTCAATCCCGGTCGCCGATCCCGCCCCGCCGCCGCCCGCGGTCGCAGACCTCCCCGCGGTTCCGCCTCCGCCGCGCCAGCGACTCGAATTCGACCGTGTCGTCGCGATCCTGAGAAGCCAGCACCGCGCCCGCCCGAGAACGCTCAAGTCGCTGACGAACGCCATCGCCGCAATGGCGAACGGAGCCACGGCGGCGGAAGTTGCGGAAATCCTCGCTCAATTGCAGGACCAGAAGCTCGTGCTGGTCGACGGGACCAGCGTGATCTACGCGCTGTGAGCCTTTCAAGCCCCGGCTCTCTCACTCCCGCCGAACCGGACACTCGGAAGACCGAGCGGGAAGCGTCAGCGCCCGGAGCTTCTGTCCCCGTCTGCTTCAAATTGGATGCGTGGCGAGAGAATGCGATGCTGGGCAGGACTTGCCCTGCGAGGGAGCCGTCCGGACCACTGACAGTTGTGCGGAGCTCTGGAAACTACCATTGCGATGCGAGCGATTGACAGCTTTGTCGGAGTCCGCCGGCTGCCGACACTTCTGGCGTGGAAAGATGTAGTGGCAGGACGTCTTCGGGAACCGGCGTTCCCTTCTGCCCACGACACATTCAGTGAACACGTTTTTGCCGCTCCGACGATCTACCCTCAGGGCTCTTGCACTTTTGTTCGGGTGTGAAGTCTCAAATGTGCTCGTTGGAACTGACCGGCGGAGACTGCCGGTTGTCTCGTTCAACCCAGGGAAGGGGCCTCCATGTCTGCTCGCACTCCACAGTGGCTTCGGCCGCCACATCTCAGCCTGGCCATCGCCGCAACCACCGCACTCGCCATGGCGGCGATCGTCGAAGCCGGACCGTTCCGGAACCCGTGGCGTCAGCGGACGACGGTGGAACGACTCGCGGAGAAGATCGACCAGGTTGAAAAAGTCCTCGACACGTACGGCACGGTTGTCGCCAAGTCCCCGGATGTCTGGGGCGAAGCCCGGTTGACGAAGTATCGGCGCGATGTCGAGGACGTCCTCTCGGAACAGCTTACGAAATTTCAACCCACTCTCAGCGCGACGATCACTCGCAGCGATCAAGCGTTTCTCGCCAGCTCACTGGCTCTGCAGGCGGCCTTGGGCGGTCGCCGGGCGGCGATCGTCTCTCCGACGGATCGCGTCGAGTCCGAGGTCACGGAATCCGTCGCCACGACTTCTGATGGAACGATCCAGCTTGCCCCGGACGGTAAGCCGATCATCGTCAAAAAGTCGACTCCCAGAGTGATCGCTGACGAAACGACAACTGATCAGCAGATTCCCGGCAGTTCGTCTGAACCATCTGGCATGACGGCGACTTTCGCCAAGCGGGCCGAGCTTCTGACCGCGACCGGGGCAGGCGGCTTTGCGAACGGCAATTCAGTGGCCATTGAGCCGACTGTCATGCTCGACCAGTTGACCCGCTACCTCGACCACCTCAACCAGCTCCGCCGGACAAATGACGGCGACGATTTGTCCGACTCCCCCGGCTACGCCCTGCATCTGGTGCGAATCCCCGTTTCGGTACTGCCCGGAAAATGCACGAAAGAGGGCTACGGCGCAGAAGTCACGATTACGGCAAAGGCGCACCTGCACGACAAGCTGTTGTCGGAAACGTTTCGGAGTCTGGTGATCAACGATTTAGTCGATCAGTTGTCATTCCCGCTCGCGAAGCTGATCGATGATCCGAAGGCTGAGACGCTCATCAAATCTATGAAGCGTGGCCTTTCCTTCGAAGAGGCGGAAGAAGCACGTCGCGAATTATGCGTTCTGGAGGCGAAACAGAGGCAACTCGAAGCGGAACAGAAACAACTCAAGGCAGATCTGGCTGAAATTGCAAAGAAGTTGGACGAATGCAGGGCGTTGGCGGACAAATCTGACAAGGCTGAGCGAAATGTTCGCTCGTTTGCGGCGGCCGTCGACATTGCCAAAAAGAATCTTCCGATGGTTCAGCAGCAGCAAGTTCAGGCGTTGTCAGCCAATCGTCTGGCTCTGAAGACAGATGAACTGCAAGAATCAATTAAGAAGATTGAGATTCCCGAAGGAGAGAAATTCAAGCCACTCGCAGATTGGATCAATGGAATTCGCGAAGTTGAGGCTCTGAAGGAGAAGAGACAGACGGTTGAGTCCACTTTGAAGGAGCAAGCTAACGCATATCGAGAAGGGATTCAAAGAGTTTACGGACTCAGCAATGAGGATCTCTCGACACTCAACTTCGAATGCACTGATCCAGAATCCGCCCGAAGGAGTTTCAAGCAGTTACAAAGTCTTTATGACTCGAAGATGTCCATTTTGAATGCCAAGGTCTCCATGAATCGCGAAATAGCTTCGCAAATCAGCCAGTTACAGGCGATCATGCAGCAGGTCGTACAGGCTCCCTCAGTTTCCGTCGCGCCATCCCGACGGGCACTCTTGCCCTATGAACCCGGTCAGATGTTCGATGTCTATGGCTACCCACAGTTCGGCCAGATCGCCGAAGCAACATTTCGACTGAAGTCTGATATTCTCAATAAGCGAGCGGCGTTGCTGTTGGATGTCCAGCGAGTTTTGATCGATAAGCTGTCGAGCGCGCATGCTCTTCTTCAATCCCGGAGCTATCAGCACCTCTGGTCGCACTGCACACCTGATCTTGCCGAAGCGGTGAGGTCTCACCAATCGACTTCAATTCAAAGCATGCGGGAGTCGTTCCTGTCCCAATTGTCAGCACACTCGGCGGGATGTACTGCGACAGCCGCCCTCGCGTGGGGCATTATCGTCGAGTCCGCACTTCTCAACGAACGGCTCATCGAAGACATGCGTCTGATGCAGACGGCGAAGAACTGCCACTGCATTTCCACCGACTGGATGGAGTTCTTCCGCCCGGAACCCGCCCCGGAAGCCGTCATGGCCTTCAACCAGTATGTGGAATGTCGCTGGCCGGTGCACGTCTTCGCCATCGATCCCGAAACTGACGATCAGAACGTGCTGGATTCCTTCAGCCAGCGCCGCGAAATGCAGCTCGCACTCTCGCTGGCATTCGCCAGCGGGAAGATCGGGGCCCAGCAGTTCATGCGGTTTGCGCGAACGATGGATCTCGATATGCAGACGATCGCGCTCAACCGGACCGCCGTCGGGTTCTCGCACGGCGACGACACGTTCGGTTGGCGATTCTACCCGCGGGTTCAATCGCCCCCGTCGCGCGGAAATCTGGCGGTCGTGACCCGTGAAATGCTCATTGGCGGCTACACGCAGGATCAACAACTCTGCACGCGCCGCCTCGAACCGGGTATGCGCGAGTGCACGGCCATCGTGCTGATGCCGGCCTTTGTTCCGTACGCGATCTTCGATCTGCGGACCAACTGGTTCAAGCTCACCAATCCCGCAAAGAAGGAGCTCGATCTCCAGGATGGAGTCGGAATCAGCGCCGACATCGTCGCGCTGCGTCAGTTGTCGCAGGCCTGCGTCCAGGACGCCGCTCTGTATCGCGACTCGGACGTGTATCAGTTGACGCGTGCCGTCGATCAACTCGAACGCCGCTTGCCGATGCAGACGACCTACGTTCAACTGCCGTTCGAAAACTCGCTCGGCGGCTTCGAATTCTTCAATGGAGGGGCGCCCGATCTCGCTCCCGAACTTCACGGGTTCTACGGAGAACCAGGGATCAGCGCGAAAGACGGCGTCGAATCGACGATTTTCCTGGTGGGCGACAACTTCAGCGTACATGAGACCAACGTCATTGTCGGGAATCAGGCCATTGACGAAAAGAAGATGAAAATGATCAGCCGGCAAGTGCTGCAGGTGACCGTGAAGGCTCCAGTCGGAGTCGTCGAGGATAAGGTCGACATTCACGTCGCCACACCCTACGGAGTCACAAATCACCTGCTGGTGCCGCTGATCGATGCAGCGGCAGAATCCGCTGACAAGGCGCTGGCGGATCACGAAGAAAAACGCCATGTCGACCGCTTTGCCTGGAAGAGTCCACCGTCGCCAACGCTCATCGTCGACGTCAGAAACGGCGATATCACGAATCCGCGCCTCGCCCAAGCCGACCAGCGGAAGGTTGTCAAGCTGATCTCCGACAGCAACGTGAAAGACTTGCAATTCGCTGCTAACGAGCGCCTGACGGCTAAAATGGCCGCGCAACTGATCATCAAGTCGTCGGATTCAACCAAGGATCCGGAAATCCATCCCGTGGGAGCTTGGTCGGTGGAGATCGGCAAAGATCTCGCCTTGAAGGCTCTTGTCGACAAGTTCCCGATGGCACTGTCGAAAGTCCCGAACGGATTTGACCCGAGGGAAATCGAGTTCGTTGGTTTCCTGCGATTCCCTGCTGAAAACAACATGCCGACGCTTCGACTCGAGAACAAGATTGTATTCCGCGTCGTCAAGAGTGACGAAACGAATGACGCATCGTCGCCTCCCCCCGCGGCCGACATTTTGCCTCCGAGCGAACTCCTTCCGCCTGCTCCCGATCCGGCAGAAGCGCGACGACTTCAACGCTTGCCGCTCCCTCTTTCCCCGTAGGACATGAGGAAGTCTTGATGCCGTAGCTTGTTCTCCTGATGCGAAGCCGCCGGTCGATTTCAAACGTCGACCGGCGGCTCATTCGTCAGTCTAGCTAACCCGGGATTGGTCATTCGGCCGTTGTCGACTTCGGTGGCGAAAGACGGCGAATCTGTCGACGCATGAGAGATTTCCGTTGCCCCTCCGGGGCAATTGCGCGGCGGAGATTTGGGGCACGGGGCACATCCCGGACCACGGATTACGCGTCGGTCGGCTTCGCCTCCCACCGCTCCACCCGTGGCGACAGCCCGTCGCCCCGTCGGGGCTGAAGGCAGAGGTGCCTCTCGAAGTTCAAAGGCAACGGCGGCGCAACGCAGTGACCAGGCATCGAATTCACATTCAGTCGATTTCCGCCCCGAAGGGGCGCAGGGCTGTAGCCACGGGTGGAGCGCAGTCCGCCCTCAGGCGGACGAAGCGAAACCCGTGGACCACCGCGCCTCACGACGCACCGCCCCGGCAGGGGCGGAGGAACATCGCGACGCACCCAGCGCGCGGCAGACGTTCCGTTGCCCCTCCGGGGCAATTTGTGCGGTGGAGACTTGGGGCACGGGGCATGGTCCGGACCACGGGTTGCGCGTCGGTCGGCTTCGCCTCCCGCCGCTCCGCCCGTGGCGACAGCCCTTCGCCCCTTCGGGGCTGAAGGCAGAGGCACCTCTCAAAACTCAACGGCAAGGGCGACGGCGACGTTGTGACCAGGCATCGAATTCACATTCAGTCTCTTCCGCCCCAACGGGGCGCAGGGCTGTAGCCACGGGTGGAGCGCAGTCCGCCCTCAGGCGGACGAAGCGCAACCCGTGGACCACGGGACGGCACACCACACCGCCCCGGCAGGGGCGGAGGAACATCGCGACGCATCCGAGCTGCGGGACGTTCCGTTGCCCCTCCGGGGCAACACGTCCGGCATATCGTGGACCACGGGTTGCGCGTCGGTCGGCTTCGCCTCCCGCCGCTCCACCCGTGGCTACAGCCCGTCGCCCCTCCGGGGCTGAAGGCATCACTCGTTTGCCGGGCGGAATTCAGAGACGGAACCCACGTCTGCGGCGTACACTGATATGCTCTGCGATGTTGGTACTGTCTCTCTGATCCGGCGAAGGAGATTCCATGTCCGGCACCTATTCGCAACTTCTGCTCCACGGCGTCTTCAGCACAAAACATCGCAAGCCCTGGATCACCTCCGAGGTCGCCGGGCGATTGTATCCCTATCTCGCCGGCGTCATTCGAGGCGAGAAGGGACTCCTGTACGACATCGGCGGCGTTGAGGATCACGTCCATCTCTATTGGCGCTGGAGACCCGATGAATCGGTGTCCAACCTGATGCGAAACCTGAAATCGAAGTCCTCCGGATGGATCCACGAGACATTCCCGGCTCTGAATGACTTCGCCTGGCAGGAAGGGTACGGCGTGTTTTCCGTGAGCAAGTCGCAGGAACCGGTCATTAAGACGTACATCGCCGGCCAGCGTGAGCATCACCAGCGGACAGACTTCAAATCGGAGTTCCTGAGATTGCTCCGCGCCCACGACGTGGAATTCGACGAACGGTATGTGTTCGATTGAGGAAGGCCGCAAGGCCGGCCATTGTCTTCAGCCCCAACGGGGCGCAGGGCTGTAGCCACGGGTGGAGCGCAGTCCGCCAACAGGCGGACGGAGCGCAACCCGTGGACCCAGAACACAGACTTCAAATCGGAGTTCCTGAGATTGCTCCGCGCCCACGACGTGGACTTCGACGAACGGTACGCGTTCGATTGAGGAAGGCCGCAAAGCCGGCGATTATTTTTCAGCCCCGAAGGGGCGCAGGGCTGTAGCCACGGGTGAAGCGCAGTCCGCCAACAGGCGGACGGAGCGCAACCCGTGGACCACCGCGCCTCACGACACACGGCACCTCACGACACACCGCACCTCACGACACACCGCCCCGGCAGGGGCGGAGGAAGACCGCGACGCACGCGTTGTGCAAGACGTTCCGTTGCCCCTCCGGGGCGATCAGCGCCGTGGGAATCAGACCACGGGTTGCCCGTCGCCCCGTCGGGGCGCAGATTCGCCTGGATAACTGTGGACAGGAAATGGCGACTGCCCCCGCCGGGAAGGGCTTCCCGACGGGGGCAGTCAGACTCGATCAAGCCTTGTTGCTCGCTCCTACCGCTGCACGCGCGCCGAGCCTCCCTTGGCGAAGGCTTCGACTTCCGGCAGCTTCGCCATCGTCACGTCGCCGGGGAACGTCGTCAGCAGCGCCCCGTGAGCCCAGCCCAGTCGCAGCGCCTGTTCCGGATCCTTCCCCGCCAGCAGGCCGTAAATCAATCCCGCCGCGAAGCCGTCCCCGCCGCCGATCCGGTCCACCACGTCGAGCTGCGCCGTCGGGCTGACGTACCGCTTGCCGTTCAGCCACACCACCGCCGCCCAGTCGTGCCGGTTGGTCGAGTGCACTTCCCGCAGCGTCGTCGCAACCATCTTGATATGCGGGTGCTTCTGCACCACCTGGTCGATCAGCTTGAAGAAGTTCTCCGGGTCGAGCTTCGAGGACGATTCGACATCCTGGCCCTGCAGCCCCAGTCCCTTCTGCAGGTCTTCCTCGTTGCCGACGAGACAGTCGACGTGCTTGACGATATTGCCGATCACTTCCTGACCCTTGGCGTCCCCCCCCACCGAAGCCCACAGTTTGGCCCGGTAGTTCAGGTCGAACGACGTGATCGCCCCGGCCGCCTTCGCCGCCTGCATCCCCTCAATGATCACCTGTGACGTCGTCTCCGACAGGGCGGCAAAAATCCCCCCCGAATGGAACCAGCGGACCCCGCCGCCGAAGATCGTCGCCCAGTCGAAATCCCCCGGCTTCAGCATCGCGCCGGCTTCGTTAGCGCGGTTGTAGAAGACCACCGGCGGACGCACTCCCAGCCCGCGATCGCTGTAAACGGTGGCAATGTTCGGCCCCCGCACGCCGTCGTGCTTGAACCATTTGTAGAAGGGCGTGACCCCCATCTCGCGAACCTTCGCCTGCACCATCTCGCCGATGCCGTAGTCGACCATCGCCGTCGCCACGCCGGTCTTCAGGCCGAAGCAGTCGGACAGGTTCGCGGCGACGTTGTACTCGCCCCCGGAGACGTGGATGTCGAACGAGCGAGCCTTGCGGAACGGAATAATCCCCGGATCGAGCCGATGCACCAGCGCCCCCAGAGACAGAAAATCGAGATTGCACGCGTCCTGGCGAACATTCAAAGCAGACATGGAGAATCCTGAAAAAAGTGGTGAGTGGCTAGTGGCTGGTGGTTAGTGAGGAGCAGAGTCGAGGATTGCGGCGGAAGCGATGAGTGCCAGACGATTTCTGTCTGACTCTCATCTCTCAACTCTCATCTCTCAACTCTAAATCGTGACCGCCGAAAACCCGCCGTCGACGACGATGTTCTGCCCCGTCACAAACGAGGCCGCCTTCGGAGCGGCGAGCCAGACGACGGCGCCGGCGAGCTCTTCCGGCTTGCCGAAGCGGGCCATCGGCGTGTGCCCGATGATCTGCTTCCCCCGGTCCGAATAGCTGCCGTCTTCGTTGAACAGCAGCTTCCGGTTCTGCTCGGCGGGGAAAAATCCCGGGCTGATCGCATTCACCCGGACCCCCTTTGTCGCCCATTCGCGGGCCAGGAACATGGTCAGGTTGATCACCGCCGCCTTAGCCGCGGAATACGCCACCACGCGAGACAGCGGAATCATTCCGGACATGGAGGCGATGTTGATGATGCTTCCCTTGCCGGCGGCGACCATCGATTCGCCGAAGACCTGCGAGGGGAGCAGCACGCCGCCGGCGAGGTTGAGGTCGAACACCTCGTTCCAGGCGGCGACGGGGAGCTTGCAGAAATCGGCGCCGGGGGGGAGCGTGGCTTCCGGTTTGTTACCGCCGGCGGCGTTGACGAGGATTGTCACGGGGCCGAGCTGGGCCTGGATCGCGTCGCGGGCGGTGACGAGCGAGTCTTTGCTCATGGCGTCCGCCGACTGGAACATCGCGGTTCCGCCCGCCGCCTGGATGGCGTCGACGCGCTGCTGGCCCCGTTCGGCGCTCCGGCCGACGACGGCCACCCTGGCTCCCGCGGCCGCCAGGGCGTCGGCCATGCCGCCCCCCAGCGCGCCGGTGCCGCCAATCACGACGGCGACTTCGCCTTCGAGTCGAAACAGATCGTTATGCATCGCAGATCTTCAGAAAAACAGTGGTGCCCGTGACCGACAAAACGGCCGGATTGTACCTCAAGCCGCGGCCGACTTGCAGCCAACCGGACTGACGACTCTTGGAGGGTGAGTCGAGTCTGCGAGGCTCACCGCTCTGCATTGGTTCGATTCAACCGCCCCGCCCGGAGTGGCACGCCGGACAGAATCTGATAACCTGTTTCTGGAACACTGGTTAGGGCAGGTTCAGGACACTGTCGGGAAGAAATCGGTGACGGAGCATCCGGGCGAGAAAGCAGGCGGCACGCAACCGGCGGACGATCCGCCTGCCGTAGTCCGCACCGTGCTGCCGCTGCCGTGGGCCATCTGGTTCTGGGCTCAGGCGCGGAAGATCGTCGTCGCTGTGATCGGCACGACCGTGATCCTCGCCGGCGTGGCGATGCTGGTCCTCCCCGGACCGGGCTGGCTGGCCATTTTCGGGGGGCTGGCGATTCTAGCGACCGAATTCGCCTGGGCGAAGTGGATGCTTAAGTACGCGAAGAAGCGCATGTCGCAACTCGCCGAGAAGTACGTGGGGCTGGGGGCGACGGAAAAACCTCCGTCGTCGAATCCGCAGTCCAGCGACCCGGCAAAGTCTGCTTGAGCGGCCGGAGCACACTGACGCACTGCCCGCTTCCTGCCGGCAGTGCGCCACTGAAGGACTCCTTCCTACAGCGAGGAGAGGAGCTTGCGAGCCACCCCGGCAGCAGCCGTCGACTCGTAGTCGGTAACGATCTGCTCCAGCGATTCGCGGGCGGCCTCCGTCCGGTCGATGTCCACCAGCTTCTGCGCCAGCCGCAACCGGGCCTCCGCCTGGCGCTCCACGTCGGTCGGTGTCGCCTTTCCAGCATCGGTGGTCGCGGAACTGGACGCATTCGCCTTCTTTTCGGCTCCACCCCGGAAGCGATTGGCACGGGCCGCCTTCCGCCGCTCCTGGGCCGCCTGCTGATCGGCCTGAGCCTGTTTCGCCTGAGCCTGCAGCACAGGAGCCATCTGCTGCTGGTACCGATGCCGCTCCTGATGCTGGTGCTGCATCTTTTGCTGATGGGACTGCTGCATCTGATTCGCCAGCATCATCGCCTGCATCAGCCCCGCCGATGACGTTCCACCACTGGAACCATTTCCACCACCGAAGCCGTTGCCCGAACCTCCCTGGCCGCCGCCGGGACCTCCTCCGGGCCCCCCTCCCATGCCTCCGCCAGTGCCGCCACCTCCGCCTGCACACATGCCGCTCCCTGCGGACTGCGCGCTGGCCGGGATGGTCGCCAGAACGAACAGCACCGCGGACGCGGCAGCCAGCCCCGGGCGGAACCAGGGACGGCTCGAAAAGCTCCACGATCGCATGAGAGGATCTCCCCAACAGGGCACGGGCCTGGCGCGGAGCGAGCCTGATTTCGCTCCGTCCTACGGTGAAACGCGGAGTCGCTTCGCCCGTCAACAGGTGACGCGGAAGATTTCTCGCAGAGATGCTGAGCAAAGAGGAGTTCGCGGAGAAGAGGGGGCGATTGGGCGATCCGGGAAGCCCGCAGGCCGGTCATTTCTTCCACCGTTTCAACGCGCGGTTCTGCGGGTTCAAAATCCGGAACACACGACTCAGGGCCTCGCGCAATCGGCTCGGCCGACGCGTCAGAATCGGCCGGCCGTTGATGAATCGCAGCAGCTCGCCCGCCATCGCCTTGGCCGAGGGATACCGCTCCGACGGATCGCGCGACAGAGCCTTCAGCACGATCGTCTCCAGAGGGACCGGAATCTGCGGGTTCACCTGGCGCAACGGTCTCGGATGCGACTGCAGCACCAGGTTCACCAGTTCGCTGCGCTCGCTCGCCGCGTAGACCGGCGTCAGCGTCAGCAGCTCGTACAGCGTCGCCCCGAGCGCATACACGTCGCTCCGCGGATCCGATTTTCCGTAGAACCGCTCCGGGGCCATGTAACGCAGCGTCCCGGTGCCGTGGTCCGTTTCGCCGGTCAGCTCGTTCTCCAGCCGCAAGCCCACGCCAAAGTCGGTAATGATCACCCGGCCGGTCGAATCCAGCAGCAGGTTCGCCGGCTTGATGTCGTTGTGCAGCACCCCCGCCCCGTGGGCGTGCGACAGCGCATGGGCCACTTGTACGCCGATCTTGGCGAACGCCGTCCACGAATCGCGTCCGACTCCACGTTTGTGACGTCGGCTTTTCGCCGTGCCCGGCTCGTCGTCGCCGCGGGCGACTTGCAGGATCTCGTAGACCCGCAGCAGATCGTCCTTGGCGAGCAGCCGCTTGATCACCCAGTCGAGATTCACTCCTTCGACGTACTGCATCACGTAGTAGCAGTATCCCTCGTGATGTCCGAACGCGAACACCGGCACGATGTTCCGGTGATGCAGGCTCGCGATCGTCTCCGCCTCCCGCAGAAACTGGGCCTGCCGACGGGGGAGATCCGCCACGAACCGGAACGGCAGCAGCTTCACTGCCACCGGCGCCCCCGTCTTGATGTGGGCCGCCTCGAACACCACCCCCATGCCCCCCCGGCCGATCTCCCGCACCACCCGGTACTCGCCGAGCTGCCGGTTGCTGAAGTCTTCCGGAAAATTGCTCCGGACGCACTCGATCTCCTTGTCGACGCTCCAACGCTCCAGCGACGCAATCAGCGGCAGCAGTTCCCCCAGTTCCTCGGCATGCTGCGGGTATTGCTGCAGATAGTCGGCCACCGACGGCGATCGTCCCAGCCGGACATCCTCCGCAAACCGGCTGACGGCGACATCGACCGGCTCCTGGGCAGCCACATGCTGGGCATCGTGCCGGACTGGAAACCCCACCAGCGTGGCTTCGTCAGCAGGTTCGGGCGACAGGGGCTGCTCCGCAGCAGACATGGCACATCCGGACGTCAGGGGCGGTTAACTCTTCGTAGACTGGTCCGGAGTCAGCCCCGGCATGACCTGGAGAATCTTCTTCAGCTTCTGCAGCGCCCGCACGTACCGGGCGCTCGCCGCCTGTTCGGACATTTCCAGCACCAGGGCGGTCTCGCTGTTCGTCAGGTGCTCGAAATGCCGCAACGCCAGAACTTCGCGGTCGATCGCGTCCATCGTCTGGATCACCGCGTCCACCTGCCCCGCCGTCTCCGCCCGGACAAACGCACTGCTCGGGGACGTCAGGTTCCCCATCAGGTGAAACGCCAGCGACGACGACGTCGACTCCGCATTCCACCGGCCGTTGATCGACAGCTCGCGGGCCGCGCTCCGCTTGTCCGCCCCCAGATGCCGACGGTGCACCTCGATCAGCGTCTGGCTGACGACGATCCGGAACCAGACAAACGGCGAGCGGGACGCGTCCGCGAAGAAGTGTCCGATGCGATCGACCGCCCGCAGCCAGGCATCCTGCAACACATCGTCCGGGTCGACCCGTCCGCGCAGTTTCGGATGCAGCCGGAAATTCACCATCCGCCACAAGCGGGGACGGTAAATCGTGAACATCTGGGCCAAGGCCGCCCGGTCCCCGGCGATGATCCGGTCCACCAGCGCCTCGACTTCCGGCCCGGGACCGTCGACCGGCTGTGGAGAACTCGCTGCATCGGGGGAATTCGGAACGCCCATGACCGGCCCGGATCGGAATGGAAAAGCTTGACGGAGGCGACGGAAGGGGAATTGTACCACACGGGATGGGCCGACGTGAGTGGCGCCGGCACGGCGCTCACGGACTCCGCCGGCGTCTTCGCCGGAATCGCATCCGGATCGGGAAGACGAGGGGATTGTACGTTCCGCTGAGGCTGGTATGCTCCAGACGCTCCGTCAGGGGCGTTTTGCGTCAATGCACTGCGGTCAACATCCGGGGCGATCATTGATGAACGCATCACCGAACATTATCTGTCGCAATCGGGCCGACGTGAAGCCCTGGACCGAAACCTGCGGGCTGATCCGGCCGCTCGTTGAGGAAAGCGACGGCGCCCCGGCCGAGGTGCATCACCTCGAAATTACCGACGCTACGCTGCACTTTCATCGGCTGACCGACGAGATCTATTACATTCTCGGCGGCCAGGGCCGGATGCAGCTCGATGAGCAGGAAATCGATCTGACGGAGGGGACGGTGGTGTATGTCCCGCGCGGCGTCAAACACCGCGCCTGGGGCGACCTCAAGGTCCTCGTCGTCTGCATTCCCAGCGGCGTCCTGCACGACGTCCACGAGATTCACGAAGCGTGATCATCCTGCGGAGACATGATCGGTGGTCTGGTCGCCAGAAGCAGAAGCGGCAGTCCGGCGGCTGATGGCTGAGCCGCCGGCAGATCCGTGGGTCCGTGAGCAATGCCAGCGGCTGGAGGCGGCGTTTGTCGGCTGGGACTTGTGGTCGTCATTCTTCCTGCGCCCCGACGGCAATGTAGTCATATTAGGAGAGAATGTTGACCGGCCGGAGGAGTTCAGCGTGTACTCCAAGGACGAACGTCAGCTCTCCGCCCTCGTCAAGCTGTCCCATCGACACCCGGAATTTGCAGCACTCCTGCCGGCGCGGGAGTCGGATGCGGTGGACTGCCGATGCGTCGGCATCCCGCTTTTCGCTCCGGGAAGAGTGATCTGCTCGGAGTGCGGCGGCCTCGGGTGGTTGCCGGCCTCCCAAACTCCCTGAAATCCGGCCGGGTGGCCCAGACGCAGCCTTGGGCGTCTGGGTGGCGCAGCCACATGAGGGCGACTGCACCCTGAAACTTCATTGCTGTAATGCATCATGAAACCGAGGCTTGTCAGATTCACAGTCACCCGGCCAGGTCAAACCATGCTCCCACTCGACGACACGCTCTGGAAGGATTTGCGGCCGCCAACCTTCGCCCCTTCGTGCCCGGCCCGTTTACGGGAACTGGCCGAAGCCATTTCAGCCGGGAATGACACGCAGGAGTGCTTCGGCGAACTCACCGCAATGTGCGACCAGTGGAGCACATACGATTCCACGCTCGCGGCCGTTCCGCATCTGGTCGAAATCTGCCGCAGGCAGCCCCCCGACTCCATCCCCCGCATTGATCTCCTGGCCTGGATCGGCTGGTGCGCCGCCTGCATTCACCTCAATCAGACGGACGGTCCGCCACGATTGAAGCAATGGTACCAGGAGTCCATTTCGATCGCTCGCGATCTGATTGCGGAAAGTCTTCCACTCACCCGTGATTCAGAAGAGTGCGGTAGCCAGGTCCGTCAACTCCTCGCCGCGTTTGCAGCGTGTCACGGCAATCCCGCACTCGCATTCATTCTGTATGAACTGGAAGCGGGAGGTTTCCAGTGTGATCACTGCCACCAGTTCATCCAACCGCTGAAGTCATCAATGAACCCGCTGTGGAACCCGGCCCGGAACGACTGATCGTCGACCGACAGACGCCAGGTCGCGCCGGCCAGTCGACTGAGACCTGTGATGGATCAAAGTCGCTCATCATCACAACACGATCACACGGCGTCACGTCGTGCATCATCGAGTCCGTCGCTTCGACGCGATTTCCGGCGTATCTTTCCCCAGCCTGCAAGACAAACGCCAAAGACCACGCACACGACTGCTCGTTCGATCCATGGGTGAATGGAGCCGGCCAGGATGGAGCGGACTGCGGATGCGACTAAGAAACACGCCGCCAGTGCCGCGGAGTCGTACCAGTCGAAGTCGTGGATCTGGCAGCGTCGCAGAAACCACCAGAACGGAATTAATCCGATGCACAGGGCGGCGGGATAGGCCAGCTCGGTCACGTTGCGGAACGGCTGGGAGATCGCACCCGAGACAACGAACCCGCCAATGATGAAACCAAACGCCAAAGCAACATCGCGAAGGTATTGCCAAACGTTGTCATAGGGCTTGGGAGCGGCGGGCATCGTCTCTGACCTGTCGCTTGCGATACCAAAGTGACGCCGGGGCGCCACTTTCGCCCTTCAAGGCGAGAATACCTACAGTCCGAAGGATACCCCGACTCGACTTCGGCCGAAACAGGTCTTCCACACGGCCACTGACATGCGTGCCCAAGTCATGCAGACATGCCACCCCTGCGTCTACCAAAACAAGAATCGGGGCGGCGCACTCCTGCACGCCGCCCCGATTCACTCTTCTCAACGCTGAACGCTCAACCCTCAACGAGGATCAGTGCTGAAACAAAAACTCCTTCGAGTTCAGCACGGCCCAGCCCACGTCTTCCAGCGCCTGACGACGATCCGTCGAACTGGCGATGTGCTGCTTCGCGGCGGTCAGCTCTTCCGTCACCGGCGGACGGCTCAGGGCCGCCAGGTACAGCGTCGTGATGATCTCGTCGTCCGACTTCTGCTCGCCGATCATTTTCGCGATCCGGCCGTTGTCGGCCCGCAGCTTGTTGTGAACCACCGGCCCGTTGATCATCTGCAGCGCCTGCGACAGATTCGAATCGGTCGACCGCTCGCACTGGCAGGCCATCTCCCGCTGAGGCTGACCGAAGACCTTCAGGAAGTAGTTGTCCGTCGGCGGATCGGCCAGCTCGGACGCCCGCGTCCCCACCGGCATACCGGGGAACTGCTCGGGGATGTCGGTCACTTCGCAGATCGCGTCGAGCAACTGCTCGGCCGTCAGCAGGCGGGTCGTGGCGTGCGAGTTGTAGAGTTCGTCCTGCTTGTTGAAGTCGTTCTTCCGCGAGCTGAGCTGGTACGTCCGGCTGTTCATGATCGTCCGGATCGCCCACTTCTGGCTGAAGTGGTTGGCCGCGAACTGCCGGGCCAGCTCCTCCAGCAGAGGACCGTTCGAAGCCGGATTGGAGTCGCGGAAATCATCCACCGGTTCCACCAGCCCGCGCCCCATCAGATGGCCCCACATGCGGTTGACCAGCGACCTGGCGAAGAACGGATTGTCCGTGCTCGTCAGCCATTTGGCGAACACCGCGCGGCGGTCCTGATCGGCCGGCACGTCGACATCCCCCGTCAGCAGCAGGTGCACCTTCATCTGCTTGCCCGTGCGGGGCTGGGTCACTTCGCCGCCGTTCTGCACGAAGATCACTTCGTCTTCGGGATCGGCCGTGTTCTTCCGGCCCACGCGCGTGAACGCCGCGGCGATTCCGTAGTAATTGTCCTGGGTCCAGCGCTCGAACGGATGGTTGTGGCACTTCGCGCACTGAATGCGGATGCCCAGGAAAAGCTGCGAAGTCGTCTCGACGGCGTCCTGCGGATCGCGGCTGGCCCGCCAGTAGTTGGCGGCCGGATTCTCAAACACGCTTCCCTCGGCGGTCAGCAGCTCCGAGGCGAACTGATCGAACGGCTTGTCATCGCGGACGGACTCGTAAATCCACCGCTTGAACTTGTGGACGCCGGCGACCTTCAGCTTCTTGCTGTTCGACCGCAGCACGTCGGCCCACTTCAGCGACCAGTACGACGCATAGTCGTTGCTGTCGAGCAGTTGATCGATCAGGGCCGATCGCTTGCTCGGGCTGACATCCGCCAGAAACGCCTGCGTCTCCGGGAGCGTCGGCAGCCGGCCGGTCAGATCCAGATAGGACCGTCGCAGGAACTCGTCATCGGTGCACAGGTCCGACGGCAGAATCTGCATCTGCCGGTGTTTCTGAAAGACCATCGTGTCGATGAAGTTGTGCTCGGGAGGATTATTCCAGGCGAAGCCCGGCACGTCTTCGAGGAAGGTGACCGCGGTAATCGCGGTCTTGTCGAGATACCGCATCAGGATGACCGCTTCACCCCGTCCGACCTTGCTCGTCAGGCCGTTGACGTCCACCGTCGCAACGGCTTCCGCAGAGGACGAAAAGTCCGTCAGCACGGTCAGGTCACGGACTGACCCGTCGCTGAAGTGACCCATCACGGAGATCTGCTGGCGGTCCGCCGGGGCCTTCAAAATCCGCACGGCGGGAATCGGTTCCAGCTTCACCAGATCCGGCTCGGTCGGCGGATCGACCCGCAGCCCCTCGGCAATCCAGTTCTCCAGCACCTGGTAGGAGTGATCCCCCTTTTTGAGGCGTTTGCCGCCGGCGTGGGAAATCTCCATCAGCGGCTTCTTCAGCAGCAGGCTCTCCGACGGATTCATCGGATTGACCCGACGTCCGAAGAACTCGCTCCGCAGCGTCATGATGTCGAGCTCGGGATCGTAGGCCCGCAACGACAGCCGGAAGCCCCCTTTGCCTGACGGGGAACCGTGGCAGGCCCCCATGTTGCAGCTCGCCTTGGTGAGCACCATCTGCGTTTCGTTCTTGAAGCTGACCAGGGCGGGTTCCGCCATCTTCAGCACCTGCACGTCGACGGACGCCGTCAGCGCGCCGACCGTCGCGATGATCTTCGCCGACCCGTCTGCCACCGGCAGGACAATCGAACCGTCAATGCGCACGATGTTCGGATCGGAGGACTCGAATTTGGCAACGCCGGTCAGATCCCGCAGTTCGTCCCCCGCATACTTGCCCGTCAGGACGAGCTGCTGACGCGACCGCTTGCCGGCGAGCTCGAACCGCCCCGGTTCGAGCTGGAGTTGCACCGGCTGCCCGATCGATTCGGGGCGATCGCTGCTCTGGGCCTGAACCTCGACGGCGGTCATTCCGACGGCGATCAGCCACAACATCGTGCGAAGGCTGGTCATGGGGAAACTCCTTGGGAGTTGGTGAATTTGTTCTTGGTGATTTGTCAGTGGTCAGTGGTCAGTTGGAAAAACTGGCTCAGTCTCGGGTGGCACGCCCAGAGTCTTCGATGGGCGTGGTTTGGTCATCAAGTTGTTACGGCCTCGCGGGATCAACATTCCCTGTAGGGTCCGCTGTGCGGACCAATTCTCCACTGCAAGATGGTCCGCACAGCGGACCCTACGCGGTTCACTCCACCGTCAGTCCCACATTCGCCGAAACCGCTTCTACCTTGGCGGCTCCCGCCATGACTTCCACTTTCGCCGACAGGTTGGCGATCGCACCGACTGCCGCGTCTTCCGCAGCCGTCAGCTCGATGTCCGCCGTCGACGCCTCGGGGGCGATCGTCGCAGGAGCGGCGGTGACTCCCTTGGGCAGGTTCTGCAGGGTGACCGTCACCGGCCCGGCAAACGCAGGATTGCGTGTCACATTCACTTTCACGGTGTGCTTGCCGCTGCGGGCCAGCTTGCCCCCCGCGGGATCGAGCGCGGCCTGAATCACCGGCTGCAGAATCAACCGCAACGCCGGAGCGGGCTGGACCACGGTCGTCTTGTCCTGCTTCAGCGTTCCCAGCAGTGCGACCGTAAACTCGCCGAGTGGAGCCTTGTCGGTCCCCGTGATTGCGATCTCGACTTCGTTCTTCGCCTTCTCAACCGGCTTCACGGCCACCGTGATATTCGCCGGCACGCCTTCCTTATCCGGCGTCACAGCCAGGGTGACCGCTTCGTCGAGGCCCATGCCGCGAGTTGCGGTGACTTTCACCGTCGCCGTCAGATGCGGTCCGAAGACGACTTCCGTCTTGTCCACGGCCAGCGAGAGCTGGGCCGGCGTTGTAATCGCCGCGGCTGTCGCCGTGTCGATGGATTCGGGCAGATACCGCAAGGTGGCGTTGCGGGCTTTCACCGGCGTGCCGATGTCGGCCGCAACCTGGACATCCTTCTCACCAATTTTCGCGGCTCCGACGACCTTCAGGACATTGAGGCTCCCGACCGCAGCGTCTGCCGCAGCGGTAACCGTCAGCACCGCCACAGTCCGTCCCGGCCCGAGAACTGTCCGGCTCGCCGTCAGCCCCGCCGGCAAACCGGGCAGGCTCAGTTCAATCGCGCCGGCATATCCGGGTCGCGTCGCAGTCACCGTGACCGCCGCAGTTCCGCCGGCCGGGATGTTCAACGTGTCGGTCGACGCCGCCAGCGTGAACGGTTCCGCCGCATCGGCCACGCCAACGCGGTAAGCCAGATCGGGACCGCCGCGCCGGCTCAGTTCTTCCACCACCAGCGTGTAGTCGCCATCGGCGGGGAACTTCGCTGTCAGAATCCCTTCGCCGGTGCCGGTGTCTTCCACCGCAGCCACCTGCCCCCCCTGGGCGTTGACGACCTTCATCATCAGGTCCGCAGGCGAGCCCACCTGCCGGGCGATGCCGCTGAAGACCAGCGTCTGATCCTTCTTCGCCGTGAAGACGAATCGATCGACGTCTCCCGCGGTTTCGAAACGTCCGTTGATGTCCTGTCCCGCGGGGAGCTTGTTGGCCGCCTCGGGGGCGTTATTCGGCTCCTGCTCCAGAAACTGCGGCTGAGCGGCAACCGTGACCGAGGCAAATCCGCTGCTCGTTCCGCCAGGTCGTCGCACGCTCACCGGAACGGCGGTCACAAACGGCTCCGTCGGAGCGGACACCGCAACTGGCTGCAGGCCCTCGACCGAGCTCCCCGCAAACTGAATCGCCCCCTGCGTCCCCGCCTGAACCGCAAGTGGGTAGGGGGTCGACACGCAGGGGAAGTCCCCGATTCGCAGGCGGAAGGGCCCACCCTGGTAACGCACGTCCCGCAGTTCGACGGTGTATTCGCCGGCGTCGCGGAACGTATGCGTCAGCCGGCTGTCGCCGTAAATCCCCGGAGCATCGTCGTTGAACGCCAGCTCGCGGCCGCGGCCGTCGAGAATGCGAATCGTCGAATCGAGCGAAGAACCAATCCGATGCGCCAGCACTTCGAACGACAGGGTCTGCCCGGCGGCCGCGGTGAACTTGTAGAACTGGGTCGTCAGGTTTGCGACCGCGCCGTCGACAGCACAAGGGACCGTGATCGGCTGAGCCATCGCCATCGCAGTCGGCGCACCCGCCTGGGCCACGGACGGCAGATCGTCAATCACGCACAGCCGCACCAGCGACGTTCCGTGATCGGTCACCACGCGCAGAGCATGCACACCCACCGGCGTCTCGGCCGGCACATTCACCGTCAATGTCACTTTATCAGCGGCTTTGCCATTCTCCGGCACATCCGCGGCAAGCGTCGCTTCGAGGGGGACGCTGGTCCAGAGACCGCGGGCCCCCTGCAGATTCCCTCCCGTAAACACCACCGCCTGCGGTCCGCCGGGCTTGAGCGCCCCGGGGACCATGCCGCTGACCGTGGGCTCCTGCGCGGAAGCCGACGTCAGACAGCCAGTCAGCAGAATTGCGACGACATGAAAGCGAGCAGTGGTCTGAGCCATGCGGCGGGGACTCCGGCGGGTCGGTCGGCGGCTGAATTGGGAACCGGCTGTCGCGGGCATTGCGACGGGACCGGACTCCGCAGATTCATCAAGCAGCGTTGATTCGTGGATGATACGTCCCGAACCATCCAGCCGTCAAACAGAATCGCGGGCAATCACGTGAACGGACGCTATGCCTCGGGTGCCACTGGCTCTGCCAGTGTCTTCGCCAAACCTGCGACCGAGTCTCCAGCCGGACAACCTTCCGCCAGCCCGCGAAACATCCATGCCATTTCTTGACGAGCAAACTTCCTGCGAGCAATCGAGGCTTCGGGGAGGAATCGAGAAAAACACTGGCAGAGCCAGTGCCACCCAATAACCAAGGCTTTTCTTTGAGATTTGGCGTTTGGAGCTTGTCTTGAATTCTGCGAGCTAAGTCCCCGCCAGATCGAACCGCTCCGAACGCAACGTCTCCCACTCCTCCATCGTCATCACGACTTCACGCGCCTGGCTGCCGTTGTACGTGCCGACGATGCCGTCCTCGGCCATCCAGTCGACCATTCGCGCCCCGCGACCATACCCCACGCCCAGCGCCCGCTGCAGCAGCGAGACGCTTCCCCGGCCTTCGCGGATCACCACCTCCACCGCCTGCTCGTACAGATCGTCCCGTTCGCGCGGCTCGCTGGGCCCCTTGCCACCCTTGCCGCTCGTGTTGAGCTGCTGCAGTTCCTGGCTGTACTCCGGCTCCCGATCCGCGAAGAACTCGATCACCCGCGTCACTTCTTCGTCGCTGACGTAAGTCCCCTGCCCGCGCGTCAGGTTGCTCGTCCCCGGCGCCAGGTACAGCATGTCGCCGTTCCCCAGCAGCTTGTCCGCCCCCATCTCGTCCAGCACCACCCGGCTATCCACCCGGCTGGCCACCTGGAACGAAATCCGCGCCGGCAAGTTCGACTTGATCAGCCCCGTGATCACGTCCACCGTCGGCTTCTGCGTCGCCAGCACCAGGTGAATTCCCACCGCCCGCGACTTCTGGGCCAGCCGGATAATGTGCCCTTCCACGTCTTTCCCTGACGTCATCATCATGTCCGCCATTTCGTCGGCGACAATCACGATGTACGGCATCTGCTCCGGAATCATTTCCGCTTCTTCGCTCTCCGGATCGATCCCCAGCCGCTGCAGCACCTTCTCCTTGCCGAGCTTGTTGAAGCTGTCCAGATGCCGCACGCCGACCCGCGCCAGCAGGTCGTAACGCTCCTCCATCTTGTCGACGGCCCAGCCCAGCACCGCCTCCGCCTTCTTCATGTCCGTGATCACCGGATGCATCAGGTGCGGAATCCGGCTGTAGGGACTCAGCTCGACCATCTTCGGGTCGATCATCAGCATCTTGACCTGGTCCGGCGTGCGGGTCATCAGCATCGACAGGATCAGCGTATTCAGACACACGCTCTTACCGGTGCCGGTTCGCCCCGCGATCAGCAGGTGCGGCAGCTTGCACATATCGACGACCAGCGGCTTGCCGCTGACATCTTTCCCCAGGAACAGCGGAATCCGCTTGTCGTCGATATCCTTCTGGCTCGCCTCCAGCAGCTCTTTCAGTCGCACCATCACCCGCAGATCGTTCGGAACCTCGACGCCCACCGTGTTCTTGCCCGGAATCGGCGCGACGACGCGCACCGCCGGCACCCGCAGCGCAATCGCCAGGTCGTCCGCCAGCGCCGTCACCTTCGACAGCCGCAATCCCGCTTCCAGTTCGAGTTCGAACTGCGTCACGACCGGGCCCGTGTCGATTTCCACGACCTTCACGTTCAGGCCGAACTCCTTGAATGTCTTTTCGAGAGTCGCGGCCGCCCCTTGCGCCTTGCTCGCCAGCGCCTCATACGGAAACTCTTCCGCTTCCTCCAGCAGATCGCTCGTTGGAAGCTGAAACTCCTTCGGCGGCTCGGCCGACTCCCCGGCGTCCAGCGCGCGAAGCGTCTCCTCGCGAAACGACTTGATCGAGACCGGCGGGTTCACCCGGATCGGCTTCCGCTCCACTTCCGCAGGCTCGGGCAGCGACAGAATCGCCGGCTCGTCCTCGATCTCGTCCTCTTCTTCGGTCTCCATCAGCTTGATCGAAACCGGCTCCGCTTCTTCCTCCGGAGTCTCCGCCAGTTTCAGCACCGCCGGGACGGGCTCCGGTTGAACTTCCAGCGCCGGCAGCGGCGCAGCAACCTGGACTTTTTGAGCCGCGGGCCGCCGGAACGCCAGCTTCGACCACATCGTCAGCGGCAGCAACAGCAGGCCGAGCAGCCAGCGCACGAGGCGGATTTCCCCCGTCAGCAGCAGCCCCGCCGACGCAAACGTCGCCAGCAGAATCAGGCTGCCGGCCGTGGAAAAATGCTTCTCCATCAGCACGCGCGACCATGCCCCGACGTAACCGCCGTTGCCGATCAGCGACCGCGACCAGCCCTCCGGCAGAAAGAACTGCGCCGCAGCACACACCGAGACCAGCACCAGCACCGCCCCGCTCAGGCGGACCAGCGGATCGGACATGGTCTCGCGGGTAAACAGCCGGATGTCGACGACGACCAGCGAGGCGAGGACGAAGTACGCGCCGAGCCCGAAAGCCAGGAACAGATGGTGGGCCAGTTCGGCCCCCGTCGCGCCGCACAGATTCTGCGGGACCTCCCGCAGCGGATAGACCACCTGAGCCGGAGGATCGGCGGGGTCAAAGCTGACGAGGCTCAGCCCGAGAAAGACCGACCCGGCCAGCAGCGCGAGCGCCAGCAGATCGGTTCGGATTCGGCCGTAGTCGATCATGGTTTTCCGGACCAGCTTTCGCCGGTGCGCACGCCGAGCGCTGCGGACGAACGCCCGTCGCGCAGGGACGCAACGAACCTTCGCCGGTCGTCTTCTGACCGGATTGGCTTTTCCGCAACCAGGCGGGCGACATAGGGGAATTTCCGGACGACGCGTCCATCACGCCGCAACCGTTAGTCCGACGGCCAACCTCCGCGCGGCCTGACACCGGACATCCGAAACCTAGCACACGGGCGGCGAGGCGCTGCCAAAACGCCACGCGAGCGCTGTTTTTCGGCAACCCGCCGGTCAGAGGAGTCCGGTTGTAGGGGAGTTGAGAGTTGAGAGGCGAGAGTTGAGTGAAAAACAAATGCGGAACCGCGACCAGTTCCTTCTGACTCTCAACTCTCAACTCTCAACTCTCGCCCGATCCACCCCACCAGCTCCACCGCCACATCCGTCTTGCTGCCACTGAACTGCGCCACCGTCCGTCCCGCCGGATCGATCAGCTCGACCGAGTTGTTCGCCGAGCCGATCGCCGACGGCCGGTTCAGCACGATCACGTCGCAGTTCTTTTCTCGCAACTTGCGCAAGGCGTTCACGTGGGCGTATTCGTCAGACTCCAGCGCAAACCCGACAATCCACCGCGACCCTTTCTGCTGACCCAGGGCGGCCAGTACGTCGGCGGTCTCCACCAGCTCCAGCTCCAGCGAAACGCCGGTCTTGGCGAGCTTGCCCGGAAATCGCTGCCGCGGCCGGTAGTCGCAGACGGCCGCCGTCGCAATCACCCCGTCGCAACCCGGAAACAGCCGGTCGCACACGGTCAGCAGGTCCTCGGTCGTCTCGACCGAGTGAACCTCGCAACCGACCGGCGGAGACAGATTCACCGGCCCGGAGACCAGCACCACATCATGGCCGGCGGCCAGCGCCGCCTCCGCGAGGGCATACCCCATCCGCCCGCTGCTGGCATTCGACAGATACCGCACGTCGTCCAGATACTCGCGTGTCGGCCCCGCCGTAATCAGAATCCGCATTCAGGCCCCTTCAACGCTCGCTCACCGACGGGGTGGCACGCCCAGAGTCTTCGATGGGCGTGATCTTGAGAATTTACCACACACGTCCCGTCGCGTCCTCTCCGCCTTTCTCCTCACTATCCACCAGCCACTATCCACCAGCCACTTCTTCCCGTTTCTCACTTTGCACTGGTCTGAATCGGCCCGCCGCCCAGCAGTCCCTTCACCCGCTCAAAAAGCTCCCCCGGCTCCGCCATCCGCCCCGGCCCCACCTGCCCGCAGCTCAACCAGCCGCTCCCCGGCTCCGCCAGCAGCACTCCGTCGGCTCGCAACTGGGCCAGATTCCGCTGCACGGCCGGCTTGTTCCACATCTCTGTGTTCATCGCGGGTGCAACCAGCAAAGGACACGTGATCGTCAGCGTCAGCGTGCTCAGCAGGTCCCCGGCAAAACCGTGGGCGACCTGCGCCAGAAAGTGCGCGCTCGCCGGTGCAACGACCATCAGCTCAGCCCGTTGGGCCAGACCGATATGCTCGCCCCGGAAGTGCTCCTGCGGCTCGAATATTTCACGATAGACCGGCCGACCCGTCAGCGCTTCAAAAGTTGTCGGACCAATAAACCGCGTTGCGGCGTCGGTCATCACCACCGTCACCCGGGCCCCGGCCTGCACCAGCTTGCTGCAGAGATCCGCCGTCTTGTACGCCGCGATCCCCCCCGTCACACCCAGCAGGATCTCACGACCTTCCATCGGACACCTCTTCGTAGGGTGGGCTGTGCCCACCGGCAAATAGCCAGGCGAGAAGAAGGCGGGCGCAGCTCACCCGCGACTCCTCGTTCCCAGGCTCCGCCTGGGAACGTCCGGCTTTTCGCTTTCCGCTCTCAGCCTTCCGCTACATATCTTCCAGGGACGGACCGGCGTCGACGCGCGGCGCCGCTTCGCGGGTCCGCATTTCCCCCGATGTATCGAGGAAAATCTTATCCTGCAGGATCTCCTGCACGACGATCTCCATCGGATTCTTCGTCTGCATCTCGACCAGCGGCCGCGCTCCGCGGTTCAGCGCCACCATCCGCTTCTGGATCAGCGTCGACAGCTTGAACCGTCCGCCAACCTTGTTCACGATCCCCTCTTCCTTCAGCTCTTCCAACATCAGCAGGCTCCTTGTCGGTGGTTATTGGTGATTCGTGATTGGTTCTATGTCAGTTGTCAGTTGTCCGTGGTCAGTGGTAAAAGCCACGGCAAGACTTGTCGTTCCATCTCTTGGCACTGGTTCGACATTCCGCCTTCAGCATTCGACATTTCTTCACTTTGCGTCGTCGCGAGAAATCTTCAGGCTTCTCTTCTCCGCGACCTCCGCGTCTCCGCGGTAAACCTTTTCTCTTCTGTCTTCTCTGCGACCTCTGGGTCTCTGCGAGAAATCTTCAGCCTTCCGCTTTCAGACCGCGCAATGCCGGTCGAGAATGTCGCGAATCTCAGCCAGGGCCCGGTCCAGTTCGTCGTTGACGACCCGGTAACGATATCTGTCCGCCTGCTGCAGCTCCTCGGTCACCTTCCGCAATCGCCGCTGAATAATCTCTTCCGTCTCCGTGCCCCGCGCCCGCAGCCGCTGCTCGCACACTTCCAGCGACGGCGGCTCCAGGAAAATCGTAATCGCGTCAGGGTACTGCTCCATGATCCGCAGCGCCCCCTGCACGTCGATCTCCAGAAACGACCAGCCTCCCAGCGATTTCGCCCGCTCCAGTTCCGACTTCAGCGTCCCGTACCAGTAACCCGCCCCGAAAACCTCCGCCGTCTCCAGAAACTCCCCGCGCTCCTGCCGGGCGGCGAACTCTTCGGGACTCAGGAAATAATACGCCTCACCCTCGATTTCTCCCTTGCGCGGAGCCCGCGTCGTCGCCGAAACCGACTTGATCAACTTCACCGGCGCGTCCTGAATCAACCGCTCCACAATCGTCGTCTTCCCGCTCCCGCTGGGACCGGACAGCACAACCACCTGAAATCCGTGATCCCCACCCACCGAGCGGTTCTCCGCATTCTGTAGGGTCCGCAGTGCGGACCATTCCTTGATTCTGCCGCTTGGACCACAGAACGGCCCGCACAGCGGACCCTACCTTCGACTTCTCTCTGCCGTATTCTCTGCGCCCTCTGCGTTCCGCTCTGCGTCTCTGCGAGAAATCCTCGTCTTCAAATCCGGCTACTCAATATTCGCAATCACTTCCCGGATCCGCTCGATGCAGGTCTTCATGTCGACCGCCGCATGGCCGACTCCCACGTGATTGGCCTTCGAGCCGATCGTATTCGACTCGCGGAACATCTCCTGGCACAGGAACTCCAGCTTCCGCCCCTGCGAGGTCTTCGCCGCCAGCAGGCCCAGGAACTGTTCGATATGGCTCCGCAGCCGGGTGATCTCTTCGTTGATATCGCAACGGTCGGCGAAGAACGCCACCTCGCGGACCAGGTTGTCCTGCTCCAGCGTGATCCCCGTCCCCTCGAGCAGCTTCTGCACCCGCTGCTGCAGCTTGTCCCGATAGTCGGTGATCACCTGCGGGGCGATCGTCACCACTTCCCCCAGCGTCTTCTCGATCGCCTCGCACTGCGTCCGCAGGTCGGCCGCCATCGCCGCTCCCTCGCGCTGCCGGAATTCCTCCAGCCGGGCGACCGCCGCGCGAACCCCCTCCTGCACGAAAGGCCACAGCGTTTCCACCTGCTCAGCCGTCAGCCGCCCGTCGTCAAGCACTCCCGGCAGTTGCAGCAGCTCGGCGACGGCAGGCGTATGGGGCGCCCCCAAGTCGACTGACAGATCCCGCAACTGGTTCCAGTACGACAGCATGACATCGCGATTCAGCCGGGGCGCTCCCACGCCCCCCGCCGAATCCAGGCGGATCGTCAGCGAAACCGTCCCCCGCGAAATCG
The DNA here is from genome assembly GCA_942493135.1 of uncultured Planctomycetaceae bacterium. Lineage (GTDB taxonomy): Bacteria > Planctomycetota > Planctomycetia > Planctomycetales > Planctomycetaceae > Planctellipticum. Next base: position 1,066,795 of record OW818684.1, read on the forward strand.
TCTCCCGCAGCAGCCGCTCAAGGTCCGCTTCGTAATGAAAGAACCCGTCCGGGCAGCGCAGGTTCAGCTTGAAGTGCCGGTTGTTGATGCTGCGGAGCTCGACGGAAAGATGCCAGTCTCCCGACTGGCTCCGCGACTCTCCAAATCCGGTCATGCTCAGCAGCACGGCAACACACCCGCAACAGACTGGGAAAACAGCAGACCGGCGACCTCTCGTGGTGGTCGCCGGCCCCTGCGGAATTTTCAGACGTCTGACGGCCCCGGCTTACTCCGGTTTCTTGTCTTCAGCCGCAGGTTTCTCCGGTGCAGCATCCGGCTTGGCGTCGTCCTTGGGCGACCCGGCGGCCGCAGGAGCTTCGGCCTTTTCGTCTGCCGGTTTGACCTCTTCCGCCTTCGCTGGAGGTGCAGCTTTCTTCTCGGCTTCGGCCGCTGACTCCGGTTTCGCTGAGGCGTCCCCGGTCGCCGTCGGTGCAGCCTTTCCGCCCGACGCTTCGTCGGCCTGATCGGTGGCTTCCACAATCGGCGTCGTGGACGCTTCATCGCCACCCTCGAACCGGCCCGTCGACAGGTTTCGCAGCAGCACGACGTTCATCGCGCCCAGCAGCACCCACACGACCGCCAGCCCGATGGTGATCCGGGTGAATACGTCGCCGGCTTTCGTGCCAAATGCACTCTGCCCGCCCGCTCCACCCAGTGCTCCCGCCAGTCCGCCGCCGCGACCGCGCTGCAGCAACACGATGAAAATCAACAGCAGACTGACGAACGCCAGCAAGCCCATCGTCAGATAGGGGACGATACTCATTCCGAACTCACTCCTCGTTGGACGACCGTCGCCGGGCGAGGTCGCTCACGTCCCTGTGTCTGGACTCAATCTCTCAGTCGCCGCGGCCGAACTGGCCGCCGGCAGACGGAATTACTTCGTTTCCGCGAGCGCCGCGGCGGCACGAATGATCGGGAGAAAAAGCTCTCCCTTCAGGCTCGCTCCGCCCACCAGTGCTCCGTCGACGTCGGCCAGACCCATCAGCTCGGCGGCGTTGTCCGCCTTCACGCTGCCGCCGTACAGAATCCGCATTTTCTCGGCCGTCGCCGCATTGTAACGCTTTGCCACCCAGCCGCGAATGAACAGATGGGCGGCCTGCGCCTGGTCGGGAGTGGCGGTCACCCCGGTGCCAATCGCCCAGACCGGTTCGTAGGCAACCACAATCTGGCCCAGCAGACCGTCGTCAACGCCCGCAAACCCTCCAGCCAGTTGAGTTTCCAGCACCTGCTCGGTCTTGTTGGCCTGACGGTCAGCCAGCGATTCCCCCACACAGAAGATCACTCCCAGCTCCCTGGAAGCCGCTGCCACGATCTTCTTGTTGATCAGGTCGTCGGTCTCGCCGAAGTGCTGACGCCGTTCGCTGTGACCGAGAATCACCCACTGACAGCCGACATCCTGCAGCATTTCGATCGCCAGCTCGCCCGTGTAGGCACCGGGAGAGGCAAAGTAGGCGTTCTGGGCGCCAAGGCCGACCTTGCTGTCGCCGAGGGCTTCCTTGACCGGCAGCAGGTACGGAGCCGGCGGACAGACCGCCACATCCACCCGCGGCTGGTTTTTCTGGACTTCGCCCGCCACCTCCGCCGCCAGCGCCTTCGCCGACGCCAGAGTGGTGTTCATCTTCCAGTTGCCAGCTACAAACAAGCGTCGCATCTCAGCTTCCCATTCCCAAACCCATCACGGGCTCGTGGTCACCTGGTTCCCGGGCTCTCCCTTGGGAACGTCTTCCGGCGATGCTCTGCATCGCACTCGATCTCGCTTCACATCACTTCAGAAAGCGCCTCGGAACGCTTGACAACGTCCGTTACTCACCAGCTGAGAAGCCGGAGAATTCTCCCGCAGCCGGCCGGGGCCCCGATTGCCCGGACTTCTCTGCGGCCTCTGCGTTCTGCTCTGCGTCTCTGCGTGAGATGTTCTCTTCCTGCTATTCCCGCGGTTCGCTCCGGGCATACGACCCCAGCACTTCGATCCGCACCGCCGACTGAGCCATCTCGTCGAGCGCCTTCTTGACCTTGGCGTCCTTCATATGACCTTCCAGGTCCATGAAGAACACGTAGCCGGTCTCCGGCCCCCGCAACGGAAACGACTCAATCCACGTCAGGTTAATCTTCAATTGCTTGAAGATCATCAACGTATCGGACAAAGCGCCCGGTTTGTGCGGAATCTGCACGAGCACCGACGTCCGGTCCTGACCCGTCGGCCCGACCGGCTTGTCGCCAATCACCGCAAACCGCGTAATGTTGTCCTTATTGTCCTCGATCGATTCCGCCAGAACGTTCAGCCCGTATTCCCCGGCGGCCTGCTTACTGGCGATCGCTCCCACTCCCGGCTTATCCCGCGCGAGCTGGGCCGCCGTCGACGTGCTCGTGACGTCGATCAGACGGGCCTGCGGCATGTTGCGGCTCAGCCAGTCCCGGCACTGAGATAACGCCTGCGGCTTGCTGTAGATCTCGGTGATCTCACCGCGCGGGCACTTCCCCAGCAGATTGTGGTGAATCGCGAGCTGGATCTCTCCGCAGATCCGCAACGGCAGCCGCGTGAACATGTCGAGCGTATCGATGATCCGGCCGTCGGTGCTGTTCTCGATCGGCACCACGCCAAAATCGGCATGGCCGCGATTCACTTCTTCAAACACCGCGGCGATCGTGTTGACCGGAATCAGATCGGCCAGTTCGCCGAAGCGCTCGATCGACGCCATGTGCGTGAAGCTGAACGACGGTCCCAGATACGCCACCCGCTGGACGCGCACCTGATTGCGGACAGCGCTGATGATCTGCCGGAACACACCGCGGACTGCACGGCCTGGCAGCGGGCCCGGATTGGCCGCTTCGATCGCCGTATACAAGTCATCGTCTTTGCGGGGATTGTACAGGCCCGCACGCCGGTCCGGTGACGCTTCGATCAGCTTGGCGGTGGCCGTCGCCCGCTTATTAATGAGCTTCAGAATTTCCTGATCGAGCCGGTGCAACTCGGCCTCAGAAGCGGCGATTGCGGCCTTCGCTGCGCTGGCGGACTTCGCCGACGACGCTGACGAGACTGTCGGCCCGCTGGTCGCGCGCCGCTTCGGCAGCGGTTTTTTGGGCAGCGGTTTCTTCGCCATTACACCGGATCTCCGCAGAAGTCCGCCTGTCGCGGAATGTGTTGTCAATACTTGAGTTACAACAATCTCCGACCACCGGAGAGACCGGCCGACGGTTCCGCGGACTCCGTTTCGCAAAGAACTTCCGGCGTGACAGGCAGCTCCCGAATTCCTGGGAATGCCCGTTCGCTCCGATTTCCGTAAGTGTTTTACAGGTCGGTTTCTCCGATTGTCAAGCAGTCGGGCAACAGGTGCACAGATTGATCCTGCAGCGGGGTATGGGATCGACCTGTCAGATGCCAAGTTGGCAGGCTTGTTCCGACACCCCTCGGGACGGCCGGCTGTCAATCTGGCGGCGTCTCTCGCAAACCTGTCCGCCTGACGAAGCGAGAAGTGACCCTAAAGCATTTCTGGTGTGTTGGTTGTGGATTTCCGGAGGCTGGGAATCCATCCTGGCGCGATGTTTGCTCTCCTCGGGAAGCTCAGTTCGCCACCGTCAATTCGACCGACGAAACCCCTTGTCGCCAGCCTCCGGCACGATGTCGGCCCGGCCCCTGCGGCAAGTCACTGGCTCAGTATTTCCACGGGTGGGACCCCCGCCTGGTCCCGGGAGCAGACGACTATGGCCATTCAGGACAGGATCATCGGCATCGACCTCGGCACCACCAACTCCGTCGTCTCCATTATGGAGGGGGGCGAGGTCAAGGTGATCGCCAACCAGGAAGGCAACCGGATCACCCCCAGCGTCGTCGCCTTCACCGACAAGGGCGACCGGCTCGTCGGCGACCCCGCCAAGCGGCAGGCCGTCACCAACCCCACCAATACGATCTACTCCATCAAGCGGTTCATGGGCCGGCGGCACGCCGAGGTCGAGACCGAAGAAAAGATGGTCCCCTACAAGATCGTCGGCGGACGCGACGAGTACGTGAAGGTCGACGTTAACGGCAAGACCTACACGCCTCCGGAAATCTCCGCGCTGATCCTCCGCAAGCTCAAGGAATCCGCCGAGGCCTACCTCGGGCATACCATCACCAAGGCGGTCGTCACCGTCCCGGCGTACTTCAACGACGCCCAGCGGCAGGCCACCAAGGACGCCGGCGAAGTCGCCGGCCTCAAGGTCGAGCGGATCATCAACGAGCCGACCGCCGCAGCCCTGGCCTACGGTCTCCAGTCGAAGAAGAACGAAAAAATCGCCGTGTTCGACCTCGGCGGCGGCACCTTTGACATCAGCGTCCTCGAAGTCGGCGACGACCTGATCGAGGTTCTCAGCACCAACGGCGACACCCACCTTGGCGGCGACGACTTCGACGAAGTCCTCATCAAGCACCTCGCCGACAAGTTCCAGGCCGAGAACGGCATCGACCTCCGCAAGGACCCGATGGCCCTGCAGCGGCTCCGCGAAGCGGCCGAAAAGGCCAAGAAGGAGCTCTCCAGCAGCCAGAACACCGACATCAACCTTCCGTTCATCACCGCCGACGCCTCCGGAGCGAAACACCTCCAGATGACCGTCTCCCGCGGCGAATTCGAACGGCTCGTCGATCACCTCGTCGAACGCTGCCGCAAGCCGGTCGAGAACGCCCTCCGCGACGCCAAGCTGAAGCCGGCCGACATCGACGAAGTCGTCCTCGTCGGCGGCTCGACCCGCGTCCCGATGGTCCAGGAATTCGTCAAGAAGCTGTTCGGCGGCAAGGAACCCCACCGCGGCGTGAATCCCGACGAGGTTGTTTCGATCGGGGCGGCCATCCAGGGGGGGATCATCACCGGCGACGTCAAGGACATGGTCCTGCTCGACGTCTCCCCGCTCTCCCTCGGCCTCGAAACCGAAGGGGGGATCATGACCGTCCTCATCGAACGCAATACGACCATCCCGGTCACCAAGAAGGAAAACTTCTCGACCGCCGCCGACGGCCAGACCGCCGTGACGATCAGCGTCTACCAGGGCGAACGCCCGATGGCCCACGACAACCGGCTGCTGAGCCAGTTCAACCTCGACGGTCTCCCGCCGGCGCCGCGCGGGGTGCCGAAGGTGGAAGTGACATTCGACATCGACGTCAACGGCATCCTGAAGGTCTCCGCCAAGGACACCGCCACGGGGAAGGAACAGTCGGTCCGGATCGAAAACTCGAGCGGCATCGACGATAAGGAAATCGAGCGGATGAAGCGGGACGCCGAGTCCCACGCCTCCGAAGACAAGCGCCGTCGCGAGCTCGCCGAAGCCCGCAACGAAGCCTCGCGGATGGTCTACGACACCGAGAAGTCCCTGAAGGAGCACGGCGACAAGGTCGACGCCTCCGCCAAGGCGGCGATCGAAGCCTCCGTCGAGAAGGTCCGCAACGCCGAGAAGGGCGAAGACCCGGCCGCGATCAAATCCGCGACCGGCGAACTGAGCCAGGCGCTGATGGCGTTCGCCAAGATGTACGAATCGGCCGCCGCCCAGGGGGCCGGCCCCGCCGGCGAAGACGGCCAGCCCCAGGCCGCCGCGGACGAAGGGGTCATCGACGCCGAGTTCACGAAGAAGGATTGATTCACGTAGGGGTGAGTCGAGTCTTCGAGGCTCACCACAACCACACTGTAGAGTGAGTCGAGTTGCGCCGAGGTGAGCCTCGCGGACTCGACTCACCCTACCGAAGACCGCAGATGCCCCCCTCCCGACGTCCCGTTCTGGGACTGTCACCACACTACGTCCGGACTGAAGGAACCGCCTCATGGCTTTCCGCATGGACAAACTCACCGTCAAAGCCCAGGAAGCCGTCCAGGAAGCTCAGCAGCTCGCTGAAAACCTCGGCCATCCCCAGCTCCTGCCCCTCCACCTCCTCAAGGCGCTCCTCGACGAAGAAGGGGGGATCGTCCGGCCGTTGCTCGACAAGATCGGCGTCAAGGTCGCACAGCTCTCCGGCATCCTCGACGCGGACTTGAAGAAGCTTCCCAAGCAGTCGGGCGGACAGGTCTCCGCCGGGCCGGCGATGATGCAGGTCCTCAATAAGGCCTCCGATCTCGCCGACCAGATGAAGGACCAGTTCGTTTCGACCGAGCATCTGCTCCTCGCGCTGACGCAGGTCGACGACCAGGCCCAGCGGGTCCTCAAGCTCAACGGCGTCGCCGAGTCCGACGTGCTCAATGCGCTCAAAGCCGTCCGCGGGAGTCAGCAGGTGACCGATCAGAACCCCGAAGACAAATACCAGGCCCTCGAAAAGTACGGCCGGGACCTCGTCGAAGCCGCCCGCCAGGGCAAAATCGACCCCGTCATCGGCCGCGATACCGAAATCCGCCGGGTGATCCAGGTCCTTTCGCGCCGGCGGAAGAACAACCCGGTGCTGATCGGCGACGCCGGCGTCGGCAAGACCGCAATCGTCGAAGGCCTCGCCCATCGGATCGTACTCGGCGACGTTCCCACCAATCTCAAAGACAAGCGGGTCGTCTCGCTCGACATGGGGGCGCTGATCGCCGGGGCCAAGTACCGCGGCGAATTCGAAGACCGCCTCAAAGCCGTCCTCAAGGAAGTCACCGAGGCCGAAGGCCGGATCATCCTCTTCATCGACGAGCTGCATACCGTCGTCGGGGCCGGGTCCGCCGAGGGGGCCGTCGATGCCTCCAACCTGCTCAAGCCCGCCCTCGCTCGCGGCGAGCTCCACTGCGTCGGCGCCACCACGCTCGACGAGTACCGCAAGTACATCGAAAAGGATCCCGCCCTCGAACGCCGGTTCCAGCCCGTCCTCGTCAACGAACCGAACGTCGAAGACACGATCTCCATCCTCCGCGGCCTCAAAGCCCGCTACGAATCCCATCACGGCGTGCGGATCACCGACGACGCCATCATCGCCGCGGCGACCCTCTCGGACCGCTACATCAACGACCGCTTCCTCCCCGACAAAGCGATCGACCTGGTCGACGAAGCCGGCAGCCGGCTCCGCATGGAAATGGACTCCATGCCCGCCGAGATCGACGAGGCCACCCGCCAGCTCACCCGCATGCAGATCGAAGCCGCCGCGCTGGCCAAGGAATCGAGCGCCGACAGCCAGGCCCGCCTCGCCGAGATCCGCCGGCTGATCGCCGACCGCGAAGAATCGGTCAACGTCCTCAAAACCCGCTGGCAGACCGAAAAGAACGCCCTCTCGTCCCTGCAGCCCCTCAAGCAGGAGATCGAGCAGCTCCGCACCCAGTACGACCAGGCCTTCTCGCAGGCCCAGAAAACCAACTCCAACGACGACTACGTCAAGGCCTTCCAGGCCGAGCAGCAGCTCAAAGTCGCTCACGAAAAACTCGCCGCGGCGGAGGCCAAGGTCAGCGAAGTCGGCGGCGACCAGGCCAACCGGCTGCTCCGCGAAGAAGTCACCGAGGAAGATATCGCCAAGGTCGTCAGCACCTGGACCGGCATCCCCGTCTCCCGCATGCTGCAGACCGAACGCCAGAAACTCCTGATCATGGAAGACTTCATCCACAAACGGATGATCAACCAGCAGGAAGCGGTCACCGCCGTCTCCAACGCCGTGCGCCGCTCGCGGTCCGGCCTGCAGGACCCGCACCGGCCGATCGGCTCGTTCATCTTCCTCGGCCCCACCGGCGTCGGCAAAACCGAGCTCTGCAAGGCCCTCGCCGAGTACCTGTTCGACGACGAAAAGGCGATGGTCCGGATCGACATGTCCGAGTTCATGGAGAAGCACTCCGTGGCCCGGCTGATCGGCGCGCCCCCCGGCTACGTCGGCTACGAAGAAGGGGGCAAGCTGACCGAAGCGGTCCGCCGCCGGCCCTATACCGTCCTGCTGCTCGACGAGATCGAGAAGGCCCACCGCGACGTCTTCAACGTGCTGCTGCAGCTCCTGGACGACGGCCGGCTGACCGACAGCCACGGCCGGACGGTCGACTTCACCAACACGATCGTGGTGATGACGTCGAACATCGGGAGCCAGTTGATCCTGGATCTGAACGGGCAGGAGGACGACAAGGAGATCGAACGCCGGGTGCTGGGAGCGCTGCGGAAGGAGTTCCTGCCGGAGTTTTTGAACCGGGTGGACGAGACGATCGTGTTCCACCCGCTGGGCCGGACGGAAGTGCGTCAGATCGTGGAGCTGCAACTGGCGAAGCTGCAGCAGCGACTCGCGGACAACGACTTCACGCTGGAAGTGTCGGACGAAGCGAAGCAGGCGCTGGCGGAAGAGGGCTACGACCCGGTCTACGGCGCCCGCCCGCTGAAACGCGTGATCCAGCAGCGGCTGCAGAACGAGCTGGCGAACGCGATCCTGGGAGGCGAGTTCCCGGAGGGGAGCACGATCCGGGTGGAGGCTCAGAACGGGGAGTTTGCGTTTCGGGCGGTGTGATTGGTTGCTGAGACGAAATCAGGCTTTGGAGGTCCTCCGGACCCGTAAGGGGCTTTACTTATCTGACATTGCTCGCAGGCCTGCCTTTCAATCTTAAGAGGACACTGCTGGCCCGGAGCTTCCCCATCGCTCACTTTCGGCAAGCAATCTGCCGACTCGCCAGGCCATAACCTGTTGCCGACAAATAGATTATGGCGATTCCCGACGCCAACGACCGAGCGGGTTGATTAGCCCTACGCCTGAGAGGCCTCGCCCACCGAACATGATCGCAAGATCACGTGTCTCACAATACAGCCCATCCTCCAGCGCAAGGCCGGGCAAAGCGACCGCGACCGGCGGGGCACGCTTCTCTCGTAACCCGTTATCCACCAATCTCTTTCGCCAAGGCTACACTCTGCGCGAATAGTAAGCTCAACCCCAACAACCACGCGAAGACTCTCATTTACCAGTATCCTCTCAACATCCAACCAACGCTTACGAAATCACTTCGGAATCACCGACGCTTCTATGACGCCGCCTTTTTCCATTTGCATTAGAAGAATACGACATTCTTCGATCCGAGCGTCAATCAATTCCACTGGAAACTGGTCAGTTGCAGAAAGTTTGATCTCGCGTTCAAGAACCGATTTGACGTTCGGAATCTCAGAACCGATCCGACCAATCGTGTCTCTCCAAGTCTTGGACGCCACGTTCAGCTTCGATGCTTCTTGGAAAACGTTCCACGCGGTGTCCGCAACAGCTTCTACGGGGATCCGTCGGTCGCACTCGAACTTCTCGGACGCGAGATCGAACGCCTTTACAGCGACGTCCCAAGCCTCCTGCAGACCCTTCGATCTTGAGTTCGCTCCAGGTACGCTGACGTTCTCCGAGCGACTCTCGAATAGTGCCCACGCAAGATTATTCCCCGCAATGACATCCAACGAATCGACGAATTGGCAGCGAGATAAGCCGGCAGGCGGCTCGCCATGCAATTCGCGCCGGAGAGCCCACACCCTGCGATAGAGCTCCAGCTTCTCTTGCTCGCTCTCCGAGAACTGAGCTTTAAATGCCCATAGTCGAGCCCATTGCTCGGGGCTAAGGTTCAATTGCCGTCGTTTGCATTCCACCTCGATGCGGTCAATCCGACTAAGGCCTGTTTGCCGCCAATGATCCAGATGGACGCGTGCGTCTGTCAACTTTGACGGTTCAGATTGAACGGTGCTGTTCTCCAGCTCACGAACTCTGTACTTCGCATCGAAGTAAAAAATATTAGCGGATCGAACCCACTCAATCAGCCAAAGCGGATTCCGCCAGGCATTGACTTCGTTCTGATTGCCAAACGGAGAATGTAACTTCGCGAATGCTTCCATCGCGCGTCCGTACCTAATTGCATCATCAGTAACAAAATCCGTGTGTATTGGCTGAACCGCAGTAGCAGCCACAAGTAGACGCTCCTGCTCCTCGTCTAGCTTCTCCTTAACGTCCCTCGCTTTACTCTCAAACTTACTCGCATCTTTCAGAAACCCAATAGACACAACAATTACACTTGCTAACGCAGCCCCCGTCAACCACGCTAAGCTTCGGGCAAGTTTCGTCCGAAACGAGATCTCTCGTTCTACTCTCAACAGTACTTTAACTTGCTCTTGGAATGCGTCGCGCGAACTCACGCCGCACTCGTCCACCTCTTCGGCCGAGGCGACGGTGTTTTTTAGGCTCGTGAAAACGTCGATAGACCTAGCTAAATCCTTCTCCGGGACGCCCGTGACAGCATTGCGTAACTCGCTTAGCATTGCGACCGACTCCGATAAGCCAGAACTATCATTTCCGCCACATCCTTCCCGTCCCAAAGTGACTCTCAGCGAAGCATTCGCACTAACACAAATGCATAGGCACATAATGGAAGGCCTATCAACACAGCGTACAACAAAGGACGCGCCAACGGCGATACTCCCGATGCCACAGCTGTGCATGTTAAAAGTGTTATGGCGATTGCGATCCGAGCTACACGCTCCAGCTCTTTCTCTTCACCAAAAGCGAACTGCAACTTACATATCGGCAGTGATAGTAACTGAAGAATCTCAGAATCTCGACAATAAGAGAGCAGTCCTTGCTTTTGATCGTTGCGCGTTGCAAGAAACATCCCGACCGCCTGCCAGTCGCTTTTCAGCCACCTCCCCGACGCCAATACGCCGGCACCGCTGTATCCTGGACTTGCCGCCTCCGATGACGGCAGATACCTGTTAAGCTGGAATAGATCAGGAGGAATGGGACCAACAAAGCGGACTTCCGCCAGCTCTCCACGAGGAAGGCGACCGGGTCTCGCGGGAATCGGAACCTGCTGCGGAGGCCGCACTGTTTCTGGATAGCCAAACAGCTTATGAACGTCGTCGTAGCGGACCCGGGCTGAGAAGACTGCAGGCCCAGTCGGAACAGGAACGGTAGCGCGTAGGATTGCGAAGTCAAGCTTGCCATTCAGTTCGTCTTCATTCCGAGGTGGCGGACAGTAGTTCTCCGGCACAAAGCTCGCCGTAATCTCGACGTCATTGCAGTACGGCCACCGCACTCTGAAGGTCTCGCCTGCACGTATTGGCTGTTGAGACCACTTGCCACGTCCGAGAGCGCACTGCAAAACGTGCGCGCATGTAATGATATGATGTGAATCCACAAGAATGCCAAAGCCAATCGGTACATCAGCTGCTCCGGGCATCGCACTCATAATGGTAGCGACACCAAGAAGTTTGTTTGCCATGCGGACACACTCTTCTTGCTATCGAACAGCAGGAGCCTGTACAATTCCCATTCCGACATCTTCCTCAGCAAGGCCGGGGAAGAGTTGTGACGTGCTCTCGATCTGCATGCATACTTTACGGGCCCACCAGTTGCGGTCAGGTGATGACCTCTTGATTTGTTGTCCGTGAAGCACAGCGATTCCTGCGCTAATTGGCGTTGCCATGCTGGTTCCGCTCATTGAAACCAAGCCTCCGCCGAGCCGAGCAGAGCAAATGTCGACTCCTGGTGCGGCGATCCGAGCACCAGTGTTGGAGAATGAGGCAATTTCGTACGGGCGTTCCTGCAAGTCTGTCTTACGCACTGCAGCGACAGAAAGGAATCCATCCGAAGTTGCCGGTGGCGCTATCTGAACGGTGTATGGTTTCGGAATCTGTGCACGCCGACTTTCATTACCGCCTGCTGCAACTAGAACACATCCGTGTCCCATTGCATCTCTACTATCAGCGAGCTTTGCGATACTTTCAAAAAGCCGGACATTATCTCGATAACCGGCGAGGGCGATTGAGACGGCTGCAGCTTCGGGAAGGTCAAACTGCTCTCTGAGATGCTTGACCATGCCTGGATAGTCGATTCCAAAGGACATTGAAATGACTTCTGCTCCGTTGTTAATCGCCCACAGAATCGCTGAAAGAATTGCTTCGGTTGTACCTGAGTATTTGCCTCCACAGAGAATCTTGGCGATGAATGCTTGCTCAACATTTCGTGCAATTCCGATCCGCTGCCCGTCGACGTCGTGTCCAAACAGTGTGCCGGCGCAATGTGTTCCGTGGCCGTCTGTATCAGTCGCAAGTTCAGGTATTCCCTTCGGATCTTCCGTGAAGTCGCACATAACAAGCCGGCTGCGGTTAAAAGCGGCGTGGCTGTCGTCGATTCCAGTATCGAGAATGGCGACTTTTAGCCCGTCGCCGCCCGGAGAGTCTCGAAGTCTGATTGCGTCAAACGCCCAATGGGAATTGCAGGGCAAGTTTCGGTCGACGGGCTCAGCCAACGCATACGGAACTGAGAGAATTGCTTCTCGCTCTGGATTCCGCCGAATGTCCTCGACGTCGGCGGAGGTCAAGGTAGCGAATTCGATGAAATCCCCTGAGTCTGGCGAGCCGCCGAAATTGGAAGCGGCAAGAGAAATGTTGCCTTCTTCCCTTTTTAGAATCACATAAGGCAATTCCATCGAACTCTCTCACTTCAACAAGGGACCGCTGTACTACAACATCCGAGAGGCTCGCGTGCGTCTGTGCAATTTGTAATGGGAGACAGTCTCCCATCGCGTGACATCGAGCGTCGCTAAGCATTCGAATTGATCGGAACAATAGATGAAACAGATACCACACGCCCGTCCACAACGCAATCCCCAACCGGACAGTCCCGGCCGGGGCCGCAGGCAGAGCGGACTGCGGGGTTCGGGCTGCGCCGGGGACGACCGCCGCCGAGAGGACCAGGCCCGCCGGCAAACCCCCTTCGCCCACTCCCCTCCGAACTCCCCCTCTTTCGCAGGGTAGCCCGGGTTGGACGTCCGCGTCCTACCGGGGCGGCAACGCCACAGAAGGTTGATTCTCCCTTCGTGCCGCGCGGAAACAACAGCGGCCGACCGACGTGGCTGCGGTGGTCGGCGACGTGGACCGGGACATCTGCCGTCAACCTCCTGTCGCTCTGCGGCACAGGTCGATCGCGGACGACCAACCTGTGACACCCGGACGACACAGACCGGCCGCGGACGGGCCGACTGGGCCCCCCGGAGAGCGTGACGGAATGCATGCGATCGGGACTCCGACGGTGTGTCGACACTCGGACCGGCGGGCGGACCGGCCCCACCCGGCGGGCCGGCCCGTCCAGCCCCCACGTGTATTCCCGAGAAGTACCACACGCCCGTGCAGAGTGCAATCCCCCAGATGAACAGGGGGCGGGAGTCGGGCTTCGGGATTCGGGTCTCGGGCTTCGCAGAGCGAAGACGTGCGGACCCGGGGCGATGGGGGATGCCGTTCGCGGGCTCCGTGACCCCGGCAGGGGTCAAAGAGGGTAGCCAGGGGCTGAGGAGCGCTTCGCTCCGACACCCCTGGAATTCAAGACGCGGATCGGGCTTCGGGATTCGGGTCTCGGGCTTCGCAGAGCGAAGACGTGCGGACCCGGGGGGATGGGGGATACCGTTCGCGGGCTCCGTGACCCCGGCGGGGTCGTAGACGGTAGCCAGGGGTTGAGGAGCGCTTCGCTCCGACACCCCTGGAAATCGGCGTCCCGCAGCGCAACCGACCCCAACGGGGTCGCACATCCCATACTCCCGGCGCTCTCAATCCAACACTCTGCGACCCCGCCGGGGTCGGTCCATCGCCACACCGACACCAGGGGTGTCGCCGCAAAGCCGGCTCAACCCCTGGCGACCCTCTCGCATCCCTCCGGGATGCCCAAAGCCCCCCCCCAACCAACCACTGACAACGGACAGCGGACCAAATTGTGAATTCCGCGCAACAAACCACCATAGATTGAGAGGACACAATCGCCCGCTGTTTCCGCCGACCCCGGCAGGGGTCGCAGAGGGTAGCCAGGGGTTGAGGAGCGCTTCGCTCCGACACCCCTGGAAAACGGCAGCAAGCCCCCAACGTCCTGCCCCCTCGCCCGGCGTCTCCGCCGGGAGAGGGCGGGGGGTGAGGGTCTTCGTAGCCGGCACCCCGACCCATTCGAAGACCCTCACCCTGGCCCTCTCCCACATCAGAATGCGGGAGAGGGGACCGGACACGCGCAGCGCAAATCATGAATTCCGCGCAACCAACCCCGTTCTTGTAGGGCAGGCTCCCGCCTGCCGAAACAGACCCGGAATCCACAAACCAACCCGCCGGACCACACCCCACCATCCAACAACTGACCACGAACCACTGACAACTGACCAAATTATGAATTCCGCGCAACAAACCCCGTTCTTGTAGGGCAGGCTCCCGCCTGCCGAAACAGACCCGGAATCCACAAACCAACCCGCCGGAACACACCCCACCATCCAACAACTGACCACGGGCCACTGACAACTGACCCAATTATGAATTCCGCGCAACAAACCCCATAGGGTAGGGAACACCAAAAAAAACACGCCCATCGCAGACTCTAAGCGTGCCACCCGCACCCCTGTTCTCACCACTCTCTCCCGCCCTCTTCTCCTCACTAGCCACCAATCACTAGCCACTAGCCACCACCCACTATCCACCATCCACTTCTTCAAGGCCCTCCCATGCCCACCCGCGACTCCCTCCTCCACGAACTCCAGTCCCTCGCCGCCGATCTCGGCCCCGACATCACCCTCTTCAAATTCCACCAGGCCACCGGCATCGACCCGCATCACGTCTATCGCAAGTGGGGCAACTGGACCACCCTCCGTCTCGCCGCCGGCCTCCCGCCGCGGGCGAAGGTTCCCAAGGTCTACTCCGACGACTACCTCTTCGAACGCCTCACCTTCGCTGGCGACCGCGTCGAAGAATTCCCCACCATCAGCGCCTTCGGCCGCTTCGCCGGACACTGCTGGGCCACCCTCGCCAGCCGCTTCGGCAAACGCCTCGACATCTGGCGCCGCTACACCCACTGGCTCAAGAAACGTGACCCCAAAGAACGCCCCTGCTACCTCAAAGAGATGTCGTTAGACGACGACCCCGCCGCCATCCCCGGCGTCACCAGCCACCAGTCCCGTGAGGACCGGCAGAAGGCGATCGACGACTACAACGAACAGCGTCTCTACCTCCACGAGTCCCTCCTGGGCCCACCCCCGCCCGGCTGGACTCCAGGTCCGCCCGACATTAACCCCGCCAACTGGACCTTCGACGTAGGGCCGGGCGCGCCCGGCCTCACTCGGCGTCCCCGCAGCACATCCCCCGCCAGCGCTCTTCCCATCGCCGCCGAATGCGATATCCACGCTCAACCCATCTCTGAGTCGGCACCCGGGCCGCGTCCGGCGGCCGCCGCCGAATGTGGCATCCACGCTCAACCCATCTCTGAGTCGGCAGCGTCAGCGCCCGGAGTGAGCGGTCCATCCACACGCCCATCGCAGACTCTGGGCGTGCCACCCACGAAGCCGCTGCCCCCCATCGCCGCCGAATGTGGCGTCCAATCCCAACCCGACTCTGAGTCGGCACCCGGGCCGCGAGAGGCGGCCGCCGCCGAATGCGACATCCACGACAAACCCATCTCTGAGTCGGCAGACACCGGCCCCGCCGGGCCGCCCGGGCCGCGTGAGGCGGCCGACTCTTCACGCACCACTGACCGCGCACCACTGACCACCTCTTCGCCAAAACCCAAACCCATCATTCCCGGTGAGTGGACTCGCTACAAAATGGGCCTCTATTCCGTGTTCTGGTTCCTGCTCGCAACCTGCATCGCCGCCGAACAGGACATCCGCGCCCAACCCGACTCTGAGTCGGCAGACACCGCCCCCGCCGGGGCGGTTGCGAGCGCTCGTTGCGGGGCTGCCGGGCCGAGTTCTGCGTCGATCGGTCGGCTGCGGGCGAGGCCTGGACGTGATAACGTGGGCTTTGAGGATGATTCGCTGCCGAGGCTTTTTGCAGGACCGTCGCCCATGCCCACGCTGATTTCTGCTCCGACGATCATTGAGGCCGCAGGGAACAAGCCCAAGAGAATTGAAGAGTTTGTCGGGAGGGTGAATTCGGGGACTTCGGCGCTGAGCCTGGCGCGGATGACGAGTCCCTCGGGCTGGGTTGAGCCGGGGCAGACGCCGGAGTTTGACGAGTTCACGCTGGTTCTGCGCGGCGAGCTGACGGTCGAGAGCCGGGGGGCGTCGCTGACGGTTGGGGCCGGGCAGGCGGTGATTGTCCCGGCCGGGGAATGGGTCCGTTACAGCACGCCGCATCCGGACGGGGCGGAGTACGTCGCCGTCTGCCTGCCGGCGTTTTCGCCGGCAACCGTGCATCGGGACGAATAGCGAAAAGCGAATCGCCAAAGAAGAGGGCTGATCGCTGATCGCTTGTCGCCGGAGAACGGCTGACGCGTTCTCCGGCCTGGCCTTGCTGGCTCTCGACTCTGGACTCTCGTCTCTCGACTTCCCTCCCTATGACACCGTTCCGCCGAATGGCAGCATGGTCTGCTTGGGGCGTGGAGCGGGAGCCGGGGCGGGCGTTTCGGCCCGGCGGACGGGTTCCGTGGGGGGCTGTTCGGTCAGTTCGCTGCGGGCGATTTTGACGGAACGGGGGGCCTGGATGCCGAGGCGGACGCTGCCCCGGCCGCAACTGACGACTTCGATGACAATGTCGTCGCCAATCCGAATGGATTCCGAAATCGAACGTGTCAAAACCAGCATGTGTGCCATCCTTTTCACAACGTGGCCAACCAACCTGTACCGCCGCCCCGCAACAGCAAGGCGGCTCGACGGTGGCGTGCAGGGGCTCTGAGAGCCCGCCGCCACTTCATCTCCGGCCGGGCACTTTCGTGCGGTCGGAGTCATTTCCTGCGCATCGCCGACGGCCGAATGGCAATACGGCGACGCAATCGCGACCTGCGACTCGTAATCTTGCAGCAATCGCCCGCACCTTCAGCGGCGGGCACGCGGCCGTCCCAGACGAACGAGGAGGTGATTCGAGCAACACATTACTGCCCGAATCGCGACGGGAATGTATGCGGGGATTGAAAATAGTGCAAGAGCAATTTTTCAGAATTCCGGCGCGGCGGTGTGGGCATACATGTGGGGCGTTTCGGGGCTGAAAAGGCCGACAACATCCACCGGCGCCAGGATGCCGGCGAGCTGCCGCCGGACCGTGGCGAGGTCGTTCGGGCTCAGGACTTGCTGACGGGCGGCGAGGAGGAGTTGGCGCGACTGCCGGACGGCATCACGGAGGAGGGGCCACTCGGCTCCGAGGAACCCGGCGGACAGTCCGCCGGGCTGGCGCTCGCAACTCGTCGCCGCGGCGAAGTAGAGCATGGTCGCCATCGCAAACAGGCCGAACTGCCGACGGGTGGCGTAGCAGGTCGCGACCAGTTCGTCGATGAAGGCCAGCTCGTGGTCCATGGAGAGCGCATAGTCGGCGAGCTGCTGCTGGCGGGCGTCGGCGGAGCGGGCGGGATCGAGGGCCACGGCCAGCCGGGCGACGGCGCTGAGGCTGTGTGCGATGCCGCTGCTGTGGAGCGGGTCGACGAAGCCGGCGGAGTGCGCCAGCAGGGCGTAGTCCGGTCCGGCGGCGGGGGAACGCCAGCGCTGCAGCCGCCCCGAGCGGACGATGCCGACGGCAGGAGCGACGACGCGGGCGTGCCGCATCTGCTCGGCGACGCTGGGGGCGCGCTGGAGCCACTGGTGGAATTCGTCCGCGGGGGTGACGTCCGTTGGAACGGGATGCTCGGCGGCGTCGAGGGCGAAGCCGATGCTGACCACGTCGTTCACGAAGCGGAGCTGCCACATCCAGCCGAAGTCGAAGACCTGATGCTGGGCGGCATCGTCGCAGGGGAAGGGATAGTCTGCGGTGACGGCACCGTGGGCATTGGCGCAGGTTTCCCAGCGGGTGACGTTGTCGAAGTGGGCGAAGACGCCGCGCGAGTTGGTGTGCATTTCCGCCGAGCGATCCCGCAGGCCGAGGAAGTTCGGGAGGAGGGCGGCTTCGCCGGTGCCGTCGATGAGGAACGGGGCTTCGACTTCGAAGGCTTCGCCGTGGCGTTCGCAGGCCAGTCGCCACAGGGGGGAGCGCTCGCGGATTTCGACGCGGGTCTGGTCGCGGGCGATGGCTCCCGCCGCGATGGCCTGCTCGTAGAGGTAGGTATCGACGTCGGCCCGGAGCCAGTGGGTGTCGCTGTGTTCGTTGCTGGAACTGGCGGCGACGAGGAGCTCCGTGGAGTGATCGGCGGTTGGTGTGAAGGACCGATCGAGCGGGTGGTGGAAGTAGCTGAAGCCCCGCTTGAGGCCGCCGGTGAGCTGGGGGAGTTCGCGCTGCCAGGAGCCGAATTTTGCGAGCGGGGCGATCTCGGCGAGATTCCATGACTGGCAGAGGTCGCGGAGCAGGCGGTTGCCGAGGGGGGTTGAGGATTCGCCGATGGCGAATCGCGGGTGCCGGCCGCGATCGAGCAGCACGACCTGGCGTCCCTGCCGGCGGAGGATGTTTGCCAGCAGGCTGCCGGCGAACCCGGCCCCCACGATACAGACGTCGGCGGTGAACTTCATGCGGCGGAGCCTCCACAGCCGCACGCGACGGCGGGCTGGATCAGTTGCGTCAGGTTCATGGCCTGCAGGCGGGCCTTGCGGGCGGGGCCGCAGTCCGGGCAGTCGTAGAATTCTTCGACATCCCAGAGGTCGACGAAGACCCGGCCGCGCCGGCGGGCGAGACCTTCCGTCAGCACACGTTCGAGGGATGCCAGTTTGGGTGGTGTAAACAGTCCCTGCCGTTGCAGCTCTTCCATCATGCCATTTCCCGCGCGCACCGGGACGATCGAGCAGACGCGGACACCCTGGTCGAAGGCGTGATCGAGCGAGCGAAGCGCCCACTCGACGGCGGCGTCCTCGTCGAGGAATGGCGGCTTTAAGAGTAGGAACGTCCGCAGTTCAATGTCGTTCGAGCTCAGGAATCTCGCGGCCCGGTCGAAGTCGTCGACGGTCATTCGCTTGTTGAGAGCCGGGAGGACTTCGGGGTGGATGGTTTCGAGCCCGAGGGCGATTTCGAGTTCGCCGTTGAGCCGGTCGCGGAACCGGAGGCAATCGTCGGTGCAAAGTTTCGGGTGGTTTTCGACGATGACCGTCCGAAAGTCGCGGGCCAGGTCGGCGATGGCGGGATGGTCATCGGGGGGGATCGCCCGGCGGTCGAAGAAGTTGCCGTTGTTGTAGAGCTTGATGTGCCGGGCGGGGGGCAGATGATCGAGTGCGTGGCGAATCTGGGCAGGGACAGCGCCGCGTGGCGTGTCCTCGACGGTCGTGTGCTTCCAGAGGTCGCACATCAGGCAGCGGAACGGGCACTCGCGGTTGGTGAGGAATAGCGTCGAGACCGGTTCGACGGTCCCGGCTGCGGAGTGCTCAAGCTCGGAGAGGAAAGCGTAGGGATGCCAGGAGTCGACGCGGGCGCGCTCGGGCCGGCGGGCGAGAATGTCGGCGTCGGTGAACTGGGGCGAGGCTGGGGGCACGAAGACGGTCCGGAGGGAACCACGAATGACACGAATCCGCACGAATCAAGAGGGAAAGAGGTTGAACCACGGAGGGCACGGAAGACACTGAGAAAGGACAAGAGATAGAGAGTCCGCATCTTTCGGCGGAAGAATTGATCTTTCGTTAGAGCGAGCACTACCAACATGAGACGGTTGCGGAGTTGGCTCCTGATCGCGTTTTACTCCTCTTCTCTCAGTGACCTCCGTGGTTCCGAGTTTTCGTCTTCATTCGCGTCCTTCGTGGGATTCGGGGTTCTCCTCCAAATTAATTACAGCCCGAACGCTTCCAGCATGGCGCGGCGGTAGGCTCGTTCGTCCCGGGGGAAGAGGTCGTCGAAGAGCTGGCTTTCGACGGCGCCGCGCTGGAAGCGGCACTTTTCGAAGACCGGCATGTCGAGACCCGTGATTGCCTTCACACCCCGGCGGACGATTTCGCCCTTGAGGGCGTAGAGCTTGCTGTGGTCCCAGTCGGTCAGTTCGATGAAGGGGATCCCCTCGGCGACGTCGATCACGTTCGGCAGCGCGTAGGGGCTGAGAGCCGTGAAGCCCATTGCGCGGGCGGGGGCGGAGGTCCGGACGTGCCCCCGGCTCTGGCCGCCGGAGTAGGTCAGCGAGTGTTTGACGGCGTCGACGCCCCAGCCTTCCTGGTAGAGCATCAGGTTGTTGAGGACGCTGCGGATGGTCAGCTCGGGGTTCTCTTCGATCGGATAGTCCTTGAGGTTTTCGTCGCCGCCATCACCGTCCAGGAGATATTTCCAATCGGGGTAGCGGGCCCGGATGTGCTTGCAGAGGGCGAGGGCCATCGTGGCGGACTGCACATCGAGGGGTTTGTAATCTTCGATCGTGCGGACGGCGGCCTTGTAGTCGAGCTCCATCCGGTTGACGTCGACCGGTTCCAGGAGCATGTCAAGCTGCAGTTGCTGGAGGAACTGCTGGGCCTGCTGGAGATCTTTCCCCTGCCCCTCCACCGACAGCGTGAAGGCTTTCAGTCGCGATGGAGAATCGCCCCGGGCGCGGAGCAGGTGATACGTCACCAGCAGGACCGAGCCACTGTCGACGCCGCCCGAGAAGAGGACGCCGACCGGCTCCTGGCGGTCGATCTGATCGAGCCAGGTATTGATCTCATTGGCCATCGCGGCGATGTAGGCTTGGCCGATCTGGTCGAGGTCGGTGCCCCAGCGGTTGCGCTCGGGGGCGAAGTATCGGCGGTAGATCGGGTTGGGGTCGGGGCAGCCGAGCAGGGCCAGCTCGGTGACGTAGTGTGCGGGGACCATGCGGGTGTAGGAGGGATGGAACTGGCCGCCGAGTCCTTCGCTGTTGAGGAAGGCGGCGATTTCGTCGATGCGTTCGGCGACGACGAGGCAGGGGCCTTCGGCCCGTTTGGCGAGGAAGTAGCGCATGGGCCGGCCGATCGAGCGGGCCATGCGGATCGACTTGCCGTCGCGGTGCAGCAGGGCGAACTGGCCGTCGATTTCGCGGACGCGCTCGGGGTCGCCGGTCGCCAGGCGGGCGAGAGCGTCGTCGACGGACATGTTGAGCAGAATATTGCCGGCAGGATCGAGCAGATTGACGACTCGTTCGACGTACGCGTGATGCTGCATGATGAACGCCCGGATGCGGGAAGAAGAATTGAACGCATTAACGATAGACGACTGCCGGCAAAGTCGCGAGGGAAGGCGGGCGGGGGGTTGCGGCGGACGCCCCGAACGGCTGATGATACCGCGGTCCGCCTGCCGTTCCTGCCCCCCCTGCCCTGCCACCGGGAGACTTCACGGATGCCGGTTTTCTGTCGCCGCTCGCTGACTGTTGTCATTACCACTCTGGCCGCAGTTGTCTGCGGAGTCGCTCAGGCTCAGCCGAAGACGCTGGTGGGGCATACCGATCCGCCGTATGCGGGCGTTTACACGCCTGACGGCAAGCGATTGATCACGGCGGCGTTCGACAAGACGCTGCGGGTGTGGGATCTGGCGTCGCTGACGAGCCTCCGGACGATGCAGGGACACACGGGGCTGGTGCTGTGTCTGTCGCTGTCGAAGGACGGGACGCGGCTGGCGTCGGGCTCGCTGGACAACACGGTTCGCCTGTGGGATCTGCCGGTCAATACGCCCCTCACAACGCTCGCAGCTCAACCGGGCCTGGCATCCGCCGCGGTCAGCAGCGACGGGCAGTGGTGGGTGACGGGCGGGGCGGGGAATTCGGTCAAGATCTGGAACGCGGCCGACCGGCAGCTCGTGCGCGAGATCGGCGGCCTGCCGTACCCGATCATCCGGGTGGCCCTGCGGGTGGACAAGCAGCAGATCGCAGTCGCGGATGCGGCCGGTTTTGTTCGATTGTTCAACGCGAACGACGGGACTCCACAGGGAGTGTTTGGCGTCAATGTGTCGGAAATCACCGGGCTGGTTGGTGCGCCGAACAACTCGTTCTGGCTGACTGCGGGGGCGGACGGACTGGTGAAGCGCTGGCCGAATCAGGCCGCCGCGGCGCGGGTGGGAGCCGGTCACGAAGGGGCGATTCTCGCCGTGAAGATCAGTCCGAACAATCAGTGGGTGGTGACGGGGGGACAGGACAAGACGGTGCGGGTGTGGAATTTCGGCGACGCGAAGCCGGTCCGGACGCTCGACGGACATGGCGGCGCGGTGGCGGCGGTGGCGTTCAATCACAACGACGCCGGTCGAGTGGCGACGGGGGGTGAAGACAAGATTGCCCGGTTGTTCAACATCAACGACGGGATGCTGATCAAGGCGTTTCCGGAGCAGGCGGCGGCGATCGCGGCGGTGGCGATCCATCCGAATAACCAGGAGCTGGCTGCGGCGGACGCCAGCGGGGCGATTCGCGTCTGGAAGATTGAGGATGGCACGGAGATTCGCGCGCTCGCCGGGCATCCGGGCGGGACGTGGTCGCTGGCCTATACCGCCGATGGCAGTCGTCTGGTCTCCGGCGGGCAGGACAAGACGGTCCGCGTTTGGAATTCTGCCGACGGGGCCGAGGCCCGCAAGTTCGAGCTGCCGGAGGTCGTGCGGGCGGTGGCGGTGTCGTGGGATCAGCAGCAGGTGGCCATTGGCTGCGATGACAAACTGGTGCGGACATTCAATGTGAATGAGGGGGCGGCCGTCGCCACGTTCGCCGGACATGGGGACAAGGTCTCCGGGCTCGAATACAGCCGGGACAATCAGCGGCTGGCTTCGTCGAGCAATGACGGGACCGTTCGCGTGTGGCATGCGGTGCAGAAGCGGCCGCTGCAGCATTTTACAGGGGGCGGCGGAGCGATTGGCGGCGTGAGCTTTGCGACTGACAATCAGACGCTGGCGTTTGCCGGGGCCGACAAGCTGCTGACGATCGACGCGGTAACGGTTCAGATGGTGCATCAGGCCGATGACAAGCGGGTGAATGCGCTGGCCGTGCATCCCAACAGCAGCGCATCTGACGGGGGGGGACGATGGGATCGTTAAACTCTGGAATACGGGCGGCGGGGAACCGCAGCGGCAATATCCGGGGCATCAGGGGCCGGTCCGGTCGGTGGCCTTCAGTCCGAATCAGCAGCAGGTGGCTTCGGGGGGGAGCGACAAGATGCTCATCGTCTGGAACATCAACGATGCGCGAATGCAGTACAAGATTCCGACGCCGGCCGAAGTCACTCAGACCGCGTTCAGTCCGGACAACAAGAAGCTGGTGATTGCGGGGAGCGATCACCTGATTCGCAGCTACGATCCGACGCCTCCCAATCCCCTGCCCCCGATGCCTCCCGGCCAGGAGTCGGCCCAGACCACCGACGGGCATGCGGCGACGATCACCAGCCTGGCGTTTTCCAACGATAACAAGACTGTGGTCAGTGCAGCAGCGGATGGTTCGGTGAAGAGCTGGTCGATTTCTGCGGCCGGGGCGGTTCAGACGTTCCCGGGGCACGGTTCGCAGGTGTATGGCGTGGCGTTGCATCCGACGCTGCCGCTGCTGGTTTCGGTCTCGAACGACAAGACGGTCAAGTGGTGGGATCTGGAGAAGAACCAGAACACGCGGACGTCGCCGCCGCAGGGAGGGGCGATCTACGCGGCGGTCTTCCGCCCGGACGGGCAGACGTTCGTCACGGCCGGGGCGGACAAGACGGTGCGGGTCTACAAGACCGACGACGGCACAGAAGTGAAACAGTTCGCCGGGGCGGGAGACGCGGTCTATACGGTGGCGGTCGATCCCGCTGGTCAGAACGTGGCGGCGGCGGGGCTGGATCGGAAGATTCAACTCTGGAATTACGAGTCCGGTCAGCTGACGAAGACGCTCAGCGGTCACAAGGATGACATTTACAAGGTCGAGTACAACCCGGCGGGGACGCGGCTGCTGTCGGTCGGGTATGCGGGGAATCTGCTGGTCTGGGATCCCGCACAGGAACAGGCGTTGTATGCCAGCAAAGTCGCGCCGGTGGTCTATTCCGCAACGTGGTCGCCCAACGGGGAGCAGATTGCGGTGATGGCCAATGACGGCAAGGTTTATCTTGTCGACGTGCCTGCTGCCGCGCGTTGAGCCGGGGAATCA
The DNA here is from genome assembly GCA_942493135.1 of uncultured Planctomycetaceae bacterium. Taxonomy (GTDB): domain Bacteria; phylum Planctomycetota; class Planctomycetia; order Planctomycetales; family Planctomycetaceae; genus Planctellipticum. Next base: position 1,090,619 of record OW818684.1, read on the forward strand.
GTTCCCCCGGCGGCCGCGCTGGATGTCGCGCATCAGGTTGGTCATTTCGCCGTTGAGCGGCTGGCCGGAATCGCGGGCTTTCTGGTAGAGCCGCTCGGCTTCGCGCTGGTCTTTCTTCTGAAAGGCCACGTAGGCCAGGCCGGCGTAGCCGTGGGCGATCATCCAGGTGCGGTTGGTGCCGATGTCGTTGACGAATTCCTGAAAGACCTGTTCGGCTTCGGGAATGCGGTCGTTCCGCAGGTCGATGATGGCCAGTCGCAGACGGGCGAGGTCGAGGGTGGCTGCGTGGCTGGCGGCGTCCTTGTGGTTCTTGACGGCGAGCCAGGCGTCGCGGTCGTCGCCGCGGGACATGGCTTCAAAGACCTGCTGCTGAATGCCGTCGTACTGCGGCACTCGCGACACGGCAGACGGCTCTGCGGGAGGCGTGGCCAGGGGATCGGGGGTTCGCATCAGCCAGCCGGCGCCGGCGGAGGCGCTGGCGGTCAGGAAGCAGGCCAGCGCGATCCAGCCGATCTGTCGCTTGAGGGGCCGGCGGTAGACCGAAGTCCTGCGCGACGGCGTGCTGGTGGAGAAGACGATGGTGGGTTCGCCCTCAGCGTCTTTGCCGAGCACCTGGCGTGTGATTTTCTTCAGTTCGTTCAGAACCGCCTGCGCGTCGACGGGGCGGTCTTCTTTTTTCTTGGCCATCAGGCGGCGGATGAGGTCGCAGAGCGACGGTGGCAGGTCGGGCCGCAGATCGTTGAGCGGCGGCGGGGTCTCGTTCATGTGCTGGACGGCGATGGAGAGCGCGGTTTCGCCCGTGAAGGGTGGGCGGCCGGAGAGCATGTGATAGGCCATCACGCCGTAGGAATAGAGATCGCTGCGGTGATCGACGGGTTTGCCGGCGACCTGCTCGGGGCTCATGTAGAGGGGGGTGCCCATCGTGATGCCGGCCTGGGTGAGGGCGACCCGTTCGCCCTGGAGCGTCAACTGGGCCAGGCCGAAGTCGGCGACTTTGGCTTCCCCTTTGCGAGTGAGCATGATGTTTTCGGGCTTGATGTCGCGGTGGACGATTCCGGACTGGCCGGCGACCTGCAGTGCGGCGGCGATCTGCTTGAGGATATGCAGCGTGAGGGGGACTTCGAGGGGGCCCTTCTTTTTCATGAAATCGCGCAAGTTGCGGCCCTGGACGTATTCCTGGGCGATGTATTCGATGCCGTCCGTCTGGCCAATCATGTAGACCTGGACGATGTTGGGATGGCTGAGTCCGCCGGCGGCGGCGGCCTCCTGGCGGAAGCGTTTGACGTAGTTTTCGTCGGTGAGGAACTCGGGGCGGAGGACTTTGACCGCCACCTGCCGACGGAGGGAGGTCTGCTCGGCGAGGTAGACCTCGGCCATGCCTCCCTTTCCCAGCCGGCGGAGCATGCGGAATTCGCCGAGCTGGCGATCGGTCAGATCCAGCGACGGGGCGTTCTCGCCGCCGCCCGGCAGGGTGACGTTGGGAACGGAGGTCTTGCGACCGGGGCCGGGTTTCGAATCCGCCATGGAATTGCACACTCCGCAGAAAACCGCTGAGGTCGGCGGATTGAACCGAAGCGACCGTCCAGATTGATCTTAGCTCACGGGGGGCAGGCCGCCAAGCGGCCTGAACAAAACGGAAGGATCGCGGCCGTCAGAATCGCTGCCGGCGGCTCCCCGGTCTTCGAGTTACCTCGCGACGAGACGCAAGGTGTCACTGAAATGGAGCGCAGGAACAGTGACGCCTGGTCGTTTTCCAGATTTTCCGCACTCATCACTCGCCACCGACCACTCGCGACCTCTTCAACCGCTCTCGGCGAACCGGCGGGCAACGGGTATACCTCCGCACCGATTTCGCGTTGCCCGGAAACGGATCGTCTGTATACACTTTCTGGTGCGGAGAGCAGATTATGGCACAGAATTCCTCCATCGAATGGACTGAGGCGACCTGGAACCCGGTGACCGGATGCACCAAGGTCAGCCCCGGCTGCAAGTTCTGCTACGCCGAACGGATGGCGAAGCGGTTGAAGGCGATGGGCCAGCCGCGGTATGCGGACGGCTTCCGGCTGACGCTGCAGCCGGATGTGGTGGAGGCTCCGTTGCGCTGGCGCTCGCCGCGGACGATTTTCGTCAACTCGATGAGCGACCTGTTTCATAAGGACGTGCCGCTGGACTACATCCAGCAGGTCTTCGCGACGATGGAGCAGGCCGACTGGCACACGTTCCAGGTCCTCACCAAGCGGGCGGATCGGCTGGAGGAACTCGCGGGCGAACTTCCCTGGCCCAAGAACGTCTGGATGGGGGTCAGCGTCGAGAACGCGGATTACACGTGGCGGATTGAGCATCTGCAGCGGGTGCCGGCCCAAGTCCGGTTCCTTTCGGTGGAGCCGCTGCTGGGCCCTATCCCCGAGCTGCCGCTGAAGGGGATTCACTGGGTGATCGTTGGCGGCGAATCGGGCCCCGGGGCGCGGCCGATGGACCCGGCGTGGGTGACGGATCTTCGCGATCAGTGCGTGGCGGCGAGGGTGCCGTTTTTCTTCAAGCAGTGGGGCGGGGTGAATAAGAGCCGGACGGGGCGGGAGCTGGAGGGGCGAGTGTGGGATGGGATGCCGGGTGAGGTTCGATGCAAGACGGTGATTTCCGTCTGAGTTCTCGAATGGCTCGCTTTGGGCTGTTAAGACAGGTGGACCGCTTGCGGTAACACCGGGAAGCGACGGCAGTCAAAGTCGAACCGTCCCGTCAAACGTGAGTCAGTTATGTCTGGCGGAACTCCATTGTTCTGGCTGATTGTCGTGACCGTGAGCATTGCGAGCCTTGCAGTTTTGCTCGGGATGGAAGGACTCTGTCACTTCGGAACGCCGCTCGGGCTGATTATTCTCCAGCGAATCGCGCTGATCGGAATCGCAGCACGAGCGGTGGGGGTAACTTGCTGCCGGTTTGGTGGAAGGTTTCGCGGGTAATGAATTCCTCGGTTCTCGGTTCGATTCTTTGATTCTATGGGATGATCGGCGAAGACCACCGGCCATTGGCAGGTGGCTAAGATAGGATGAGGAGGCAAATCGGCCGGGCGCGCCCGGCCCTACTTTCCTGCGTAGGCTGCGTTTGCTGCTGCTACGCCGGCGCCTGGTGTGGCTTGGCTGCCGTGGGCTCCCAGGCAGCGTTCGAGGGCGGCGAGGCAGAGGAGGACGTTGGATTCGGTGCAGGCGGCGCCCATCAGGCCGATCCGCCAGACTTTGCCCTTCATCGGCCCCAGCCCGCCGCCGATTTCGATGCCGAACTCGGTGAGGAGCTGCTTGCGGACGGCTGCGTCGTCGACGCCTTCCGGAATCAGGACGGCGTTGAGCATCGGCAGGCGGTGTTCCTCGGCGACGGCGTAGTCGAGGCCGAGGGCTTCCAGGCCGGCCCGCAGGGCCAGGTGATTTTTGCGGTGCCGGGCCCAGCGGTGTTCGAGTCCTTCTTCCAGGACGCAGCGGAGGGCTTCGTGGAGGGCGTAGTTCATGTTGATGGGGGCGGTGTGGTGGTAGGCGCGGTTGCCGCCCCAGTACTCCTTCACCATCACCATGTCGAGATACCAGCTCTGGACCTTCGTCTTGCGGGCGTCGATCGCGGCGACCGCCCGGTCGCTGAAGGTGACCGGCGCGAGACCGGGGGGGCAACTCAGGCACTTCTGCGTGCCGGAATAGGCGGCGTCGATCTCCCAGTCGTCGATTTCGACCGGCATGCCCGCCAGCGACGTGACGCAGTCCATGAGGATCAGGCCGCCGTGCTCGTGGACGATCCGGGAGATCTCGGCCATGGGCTGATGGGCGCCGGTGGAGGTCTCCGCGTTGACGATGCCGAGCACTTTCGGCTTGTGCTGTTCCATCGCGGCTTCGATCTCGGCGGACGCGAAGACTTCGCCGAAGGGGCGTTCGAGCTTTACGACCTGCGCGCCGCAGCGGGCTGCGACGTCGGCCATGCGGCCGCCGAAGACGCCGTTGACGCAGACGACCATTTTGTCGCCCGGTTCGATGAGGTTGGCGACGCAGGCCTCCATGCCGGCGCTGCCGGTGCCGGAGACGGCGAGGGTCAGCCGGTTTTCGGTACGGAAAACCTGCCGCAGCATGGCCTGCAGTTCGTCCATGATCTTGAGGAAGTAGGGGTCGAGGTGTCCGACCGTCGGGGCGGCCAGGGCCCGCAGGACACTGGGCTCGATGTCACTGGGCCCGGGTCCCATCAGGACGCGACGGGGAGGGTGGATCGCGGTGGGGAGGGAACTGGTCATGGTGAGGTCTCTTTCGGGCGGGTGGATTGGTGGATTCGTGTGGGACCGATTGATGGTAATGCGCAGTTGTCGGAAGCAAGCAGGGAATAGCGAATCGCCAGAGGAAGAGGTTTGTCGCTGTTCGCTGTGGGAAGATGGATTTCTGTCGCCCCTGCCGGGGCTTTCGTTCTTTGTTCACCCCTCACCCCGCCCTCACGGGCGGGGCTATGCTTCTTGCCGCCCCTGACGGGGCTCAAGATTCAGAGACTTCGTTCTGGTCATCGCTTTTGACTCTCGACTCTCTTGCGTCGTTGCGTGAAATCCTTTGCCTTTTGATTTCTCTGCGGCTTCTGCCAGCTCTGCGTCTCTGCGAGAGATCTTTACTCTTCATCGCCGGCGCATCAGGCGGTTGCGGGCGGTGCGGACGAGTTGTTCGGCTTCGTGGACGGTGGTGGCCAGCGCGTTGAGATGTCCCATTTTCCGGCCGACGCGGGCTTCGCGTTTGCCGTACAAGTGGAGCTTGATCGCCGGGTCGGCGAGTGCCGCCGACCAGTCGGGTTCGCCGTTCTCCCAGACGTCGCCGAGCAGGTTGGCCATCGCGGCGGGAGCGTGCTGGCGGGTGCTCCCGAGCGGCAGGCCGCAGATTGCGCGGACCTGCTGTTCGAACTGGCAGCTCACGTGGGCGTCGAGGGTCAGGTGTCCGGAGTTGTGCGGCCGGGGGGCGGTCTCGTTGATCAGCAGGCCGCCCGACTTCGTCAGGAAGAACTCGACGCAGAGGACGCCGACGACGTCGAGGGCTTCGAGCACGTTGCGGGTGATCTCGACGGCGTCCTGCGCGACTCGTTCGGGGACGAGGGCCGGGCAGACGGAGACGTCCAGAATGTGATGACTGTGGGCGTTACCGACGGGACCGAAGCTGACGAACGTCCCGTCGAGTCCGCGGGCGCCGACGATCGACAGCTCGCTGTCGAAGTCGATGAAGCCTTCGAGGATGGCGGTCGGCACGCCGAGCTTCTCGAATGCGGCTGAGGCTTCTGCGGCCGTTCGGACGATCGACTGCCCTTTGCCGTCGTAGCCCCAGTCGGCGGTCTTGAGGACTGCGGGCAGGCCGAGATCTTGGATGGCAGTCTGCAGCGAAGCGTCGTCGGTCACCGGCCGGAAGGGAGTGACCGGCAGGCCGCGCTGGCTGAGGTAGGTCTTCTCGCGCAGGCGGTTCTGCGACGTGTAGAGGACGTGGCCGCCGGGGCGGACCGGGCAGAATTTCGCGGCGGTCTCGGCGGTGGCGGCGGGGACGTTTTCGAATTCGAACGTCATCACGGAGACCGACCGGGCGAACTCGGCGACGCGGTCGAGATCCGCGTAGTCCGCCCGGATCTCGACGTCGGCGACCTGGCCGGTGGGGGTGTCGTCATCGGGCGAGAAGACGTGGACCCGGTAGCCGAGTCGGCGGGCGGCGATCGCGAACATCCGGCCGAGCTGGCCGCTGCCGAGGACACCCAGGGCGGAACCGGGAAGGATGGGGCCGCTCATGGAAGCTCGTCTCCCAGTACCGCGTCGCGCTGCTGGTTGTGGAAGTCGTGGAGTTTCTGGCGGAGGGCCGGGTCGGAGATTGCGAGAATCCGGACTGCCAGCAGGCCGGCGTTTTTCGCTCCCGCGTCGCCGATCGCCAGGGTGGCGACGGGAATTCCGCCGGGCATCTGGACGATCGAGAGGAGCGAGTCCAGCCCCTGCAACGCCCGGCTCTGAACGGGTACGCCGAGGACGGGGAGAGATGTTTGTGCAGCGACCATTCCGGGGAGGTGGGCGGCTCCGCCGGCCCCGGCGATAATCACCTGCAGCCCGCGGGTTTCGGCCAGCTTGGCGTATTCGCACATCCAGTCGGGGGTGCGATGGGCCGAGACGACCCGGCGTTCGTGGGGGACGCCGAACTGGGCCAGCACGTCGACGGCATGCTTCATGGTTTCCCAGTCGGATTTGCTCCCCATGATCACTCCGACCCGGGGACTGGCAGTCGTCGACATGATTCCTCGCTCCGCTGCGCCCGTCGACGGCCCGCGAGGAAGTCTCAGCGGGGCCGTCGGCCGACGGGCGTGCCCAGTTTACCGAAGACGGTTCGCGGGGACGAGGAAGGGGAGTGTTCGCTGATCAGGCCGGTTGTCCACCGGCATTGCGAGCCAGAATGTTTGCGGCCCATTCCTGATACTCGGGGGTCAGCGGCGGCGCGAGGCGGTCGAGGTGGTACTCGACCCGGCGGGCGTAGAGTCCCGTGTCGTAACATCGATCGACGGCGGCCTGCAGGTCGATGGTCACTTCGCCGTCGCCGGGCAGGAGCGGAATGGGGAGTTTTGGCAGCCGGGCAGGCAGAGGAATCGGGTAGACGACACAATCCAGGCTCTTGTCGAAGCGGTGCAGGCTCACGTGGTAGTGGAAGGTTCCGGCCTTTCGTTCGATCCGCCAGCGCGGCGGCGCGGTGGTGTGCTCGCCGCCGCGGAGCAGGTCGATTTCGACGAGATGGACCTGGGAGTCCATGATCTCCCGTTGCTTGCGCAGGTAGAGATCATTTCCTTTGCTGCCCGCCAGCTTATTCGACAGACTCAGCAGCTCGATGTGTGTCACAAGCCGTTCGCCGCCGGGGGATGCGAAAATCTCCAGAAACGATTCTCTGGTCTCGTCGTGCTCGATTTCGATTGTGACCGGCACGACGTCGACTTCGTCCAGAACTGCGGTCCTGCTCTGTTCGGGCCGATTCGTCTCGGCGACGTCAGTTCGCAAGTCTGGTCGCAGGATCTGCACGTCCGGGCCAATGGTTCGCTCGGAGGTCTCGATCCAGACTCGCGTGCCGATGCCTGCGTAGTACGAGCCCGAGAGCTGTGCATTGAGCATTTCGCTCAGTACTGTTACCAGACGATCATGGAAGTCTGGAAACACGGATGGCTGTTCGAGGAACGGGTCCATTCCGGGGAACGGCGACGGCATGCTGGAAATCCTCACTCTGACGCGGCCTGGAGCGACCGCATCCGGACAGCCCGTGGTGGCCGGCTGGTTGCTCGATTATTATCGCACCATTCCACCTCGCCGACCACCCGGGAGTTTCCCCGCGATGATCCGTCTCCGCTTTGCTTTCGCCCTGTCCTGCTCGTTGCTGACCAGCCTCGCCCCGGCTCAGCAGATTCCCCACGCCCAGGACAAGCCTCCTAACGAGCCGCGCGATCCGCAGACCGCGGCGAAGATGATGACGGTCCCCGAGGGCTTTATGGTCGAGGTCGTCGCTGCCGAGCCGGACATCGTCAATCCCGTGGCGATGGCGATCGACGAGCAGGGCCGGTTCTGGATCACCGAGTCGCTGGAATACCCTCGCCGGGAACCTGGCCCCGGTCGCGATCGGGTCAAGATTCTGGAAGACACCGACGGGGACGGGAAGGCGGACAAGTTCACGGTCTTCCTCGAAGGGCTCAACATTCCCTCCGGCGTGCAGGTGGGACATAGCGGCGTCTGGATTGCCAATTCGCCGGACATTTTGTTTGTCCCCGATGCGGACCGGGACGGCGTGCCGGACGGACCGGCTCAGGTGGTCGTGACCGGCTTCGGCAGGACCGATACTCACGAGCTGCCCAATTCGCTGACCTGGGGGCCCGACGGCTGGCTGTACGGGCTGAACGGCGTCTTCAATCACAGCCACGTGAAATATCACCCCGACAATCCGAACTTCGCGAAGGCCGAGGCGGAGAAACATCCCGGCTGGCCGCTGACCTGTGCGATGTTCCGCATTCATCCGCGGACGCGAGAGTTTCAGGTGTTCTGCGAGGGGACCAGCAATCCGTGGGGGATTGCGTTCAACGATGAGGGAGATGCGTTTATCAGCGCCTGCGTGATCGACCACCTCTGGCATCTGGTCGAGACTGGCTACTACCATCGCCAGGGGGGGCCCTATCCGCCCCACACCTGGAAGATCGAGTCGATCGTCAAGCACAAACACCAGAAGGCGGCCTACTGCGGCATCACCTGGTTCGACAGCGACGCCTACCCGGAACAGTATCGCAAAAAACTGTACATGGGGAACATTCACGGCGGCTGCATCAACGTGGACAGTATCAAGCGGAACGGTTCGACCTATGCGGGATCAGGTGAGCCGGACTTTCTGACGGCGAACGACGCCTGGTTCATGCCCGTTGTCCAGAAGACGGGACCGGACGGCTGCCTCTACGTTCTCGACTGGTACGACCGATACCACTGCTATCAGGACGCGAACCGGGATCCGGCGGGGATCGATCGCCTGAAGGGGCGGCTGTACCGCGTGCGGTACAAAGAGACGCCGCGGAAGACGGGCTTCGACCTGGCGCGGGAGAGCGACGATACGCTGATCGAGCTGTTGGGGAATCCGAACGTCTGGACGCGGGAGACGGCACAGCGGCTGCTGCAGGAGCGGGCGACGCCAGAGATCTCCGGGTCGCTCATGAAGCTCGTGCGATCAAAGGATTCTTCTACCTCTCAGCGCCGGCACGCGCTGTTTGCGGCGCAGGCCGACGACCTGCTGAAGTCCACTTGGAAGTGGGATCTGTCTCACGTCGCAACTCTGCTCGATTCGCAGGATGACGCGGTCCGAGCGTGGGGCATTCGGCTGCTCGTCAACCAGGCGGTTCCCGCGATACAAGGCGGCGGGCTCGGCGAGGCTTTGCAGGGGAATCTGGAGGCATTCATCTTCGATGGTCTGACTGACCCGTCGCCGACGGTCCGTCTGCAGTCGCTGATCTACGTCGCCCGGATGGTGAACGACACGAACGGGGGTCAGGTCTACATGGCCCTCGACGAGCAGTTGCTGCAGGCCGTGCGGGAATGCGGCGATGACCCGCTGCTGCAGCGGACCGCCTGGCAGGCGATCAAAGCTTACGGGGGGCGATACCCGCGGATTCTGACTCTGCTGCTGACCGACGAGAAGGTCCAGGAATCGCCTGTCGGCAAGGAGCTGACGCCGCGGATTGTGGAGTGGTTGCTGGCCCGGCCGAAGAGCGATATCAACGTGCTCGCCACCGTCCTGCGCACGCTGATCGAGAACAAGCAGAACTACTCGGCCGCGGGTCTGCTGAATCAGCTTGCCGGGCGAATTCAATCCGGCGAGATCAAAGGGGACTCGCTCCAGCAGCTCAAGGCCGCCTTTGAGCCGATGCTGCAGCCCATGCTGGGCGTCGAATCGACGCATCCGCTGCGGCTGGAAGCATCGCTGCTGGCGCTGAGCTGGAACGATCGCGGGGCGGTGGGGACGGCTCGGTCGCTGGTCCACAACCCACAGGAAGCTCCGGCCCGGCGGATCGCCGCATATCGGGCGCTGATTGCCAGCCAGGATGGTTGCGTCGCGCAACTTGCACGGGAGATCTTCAGCAAGGGGGACGTGGAGCCGCCCGCGTTTCTGGGCGACGTGTTCTCGGCCCTCGGCCGGTCGGAATCGACCGAGATTTCCGACGCCGTGATCAAGGATTTCGACAAGTTTCCGAAGGACGTGCAGCCTCGGGCGATCGAGTTGCTCACGCAACGGCCTGCCTGGGCGAAAGTGCTGCTGAAGGCGATCGGCGAGAAGAAAGTCCCCGCGGCCGCGATCAATGTCAACCAGGCTCGCCGGCTCAATGATCTCAAAGATCCCGAGCTGAAAGAGTTGCTGGCGAAACACTGGGGCCAGGTCCGCGAAGGGCGCAGCCTCGATCGCGACAAGGTCATCGCCGAGATGCGCCGGTTGATCCGCTCAACGCCCGGCGACGCGCACAAGGGGCAGGAGGTTTACAAAAGGATCTGCGCGCAGTGCCACAAGATCTACGGCGAAGGAGCCGAAGTCGGTCCCGAGATTACGCTCAACGGCCGGAACGATTACACGCAGTTGCTGTCGAATGTGTTTGATCCAAGCCTCGTGATCGGGGCCGGTTATCGCAGCTATACGGTGGCGACCGACGAGGGGCGGGTGATCAATGGATTGCTGATCGAAGAGAGCCCGCAACGGGTCGTGCTGAAGGTTCAGGGGGGCAAGCAGGAAATCATCCCGCGTGATCAGATTGAGGACTTCAAAGTCAGTGAGATCTCGCTGATGCCCGAAGGGATCGAAAAGCAGTACACGCCGCAGGAGTTGATCGACCTGTTTGCGTTTCTGACGCTCGACAAGCTGCCTTCCGACCCGTCGGCGAAGCGGTTGCCCGGCGTGACCGACATCGTCCCCCGCGCATCGACCAGTCCCGCCGACTTCGCCAGCATCTTCCAGGAAGTGGCGCCCGGTTTCACGAAGGTCACCTCGGGCGAAGGGGGCGTGGCCCTGCTGAAGGAATTCCGCGGACGGCCCGGCGTGGTCCGGACGCATCCGGTCAGCCGGGACCAGCCGGCGGAAGTCTCCGGCATGTTCCAGATCCCCGCCGGCAAGAAGACGACGCTCGTCATCGAGGTCTCGCACGACCCGCGGGGCGACTGGCGGCTGGTGATGGGGAACAGCAGCGGCCGGCTGCTGGATGAGATGGTCAGCAGGGAAACCTGCAAGGACGGCTGGCGCCGGTACACGTTTGACATGACCCGGTTTGCGGGGCAGGAAATCCAGATCCGCATGTGGAACCAGGCGAATGACTGGTCTTACGAGTTTGGCTACTGGGGGATGGTGGGGCTGGTTTCGGAGTAAGAGCCTGATTTCTCGCAGAGGCGCAGAGGGAATGCGGAGGACGCAGAGAAGAATGTTTGAGACATCGGCGAACGGTCTATCCGGCGTCCATTCCGTTAGTTGCCGGCATCAGAGGCAGGATTCATGATCAAAAAGACAATCACGATTCTCTACGGCGAGGAGATTCGAAAGTCGAACGACGTCCGCTGGTGGCGGCAGCAGCCTCCTGAGGCCCGCATTGCCGCCCTGGAAGAGATTCGCCGGGAGTGCCGTCTCTGGAGGTACGGTGCTGAACCAGGATTTCAAAGAGTTCTTCGAATCGTTGAACGTGAGTTCGTCGCGGCCCCTGGCAGTCGCCGTGGAGTGATGCCATGACAGCCCCGGATCTCTTCGGTGTCCTCGTGAGATTCACGGGGTTCGCGATTGCGCTTTACGGGTTCTACACGTTCTTCTATGGAATCGCTGTCGCCTGGTGGGAGATCGGGCAGAAGGACAAAAACGGGGGACGCGATTCCACGGCGGGATTCCTGCTGTGTGGCGCTGTCATCATGGTTCTGGGGTGGGTCGTCATGTCGACGGCAGGCGTCATCGTTAGCCAGTGTTATCCGTCTCAATTCGTTCCGCCGGAAACTTCCGAGGGAGAGTCGTCGGCCCGTATCGAAGCTTCAAGGCCCGATGGAAGAGCGTGAGAACGCCGAACCGGACGCTTCGTGCAGCGAATCTTTGGAAGTCTTGGAGAACCGGGCCGCGAAGTGTGAGAGCGCGGCTGGCAATCGAATGACGCGGTGCAACTTCATTTCGCCAGGGGACGAGATCAAGGCGCGTTATGCTCTCGAAGACCTCTGGAACCAGTCCGGAAATGCTGCTCCGTCAACTGGCGAAGGCGGCCGTGCAGGGTGATGCGCTGCTGGTTCGCGCAACCGCGATGGAGCTGGTCGATGAGACGCTTGCTTCTCTTGCTCGGCCAGTTGATCTGAACGACCTGGAGCTCTGCGTCGCGGCGGGACTCGTCGAACTGTTGGCCAACCGCACCAATCAAGCAGTTCCGGAATGGGTAGAAACCGTCGGGCAGGCCGATCAGCCTTACTTTCTGGTCCGCAGCGCCCTGCGCATGCCGAGGCTCCGTCGGGACTGTGAACAGAATTCTCCGGAACCGCTGCGGAAACGGAACCTCTACGCGCCCGCGAACTATCTCACATGGGTTTGAAGTCGTTCCTGTGTCGATCGAACCCTCGTACTGCAGCAGCCGCCGGGGAATCACACGAGCAATCGACTCAGTGGCGCGAACGTTAGAAGTATTGAACTACTCTTCCGGAATCTGCTCCAATTCGTCGCGCGTCTCCCGCCCCTCAGCGAGAGCTGAGACCCTGGACCAGTCGATGACGCGTCGATGAAATTTCCAGTTGTGCTTCAACGTACGAAGCCAGCGGATGTCTCGAAAGAACACTCCCACAGCCATTCCCATCGCGAACATTCCGAGGGGCTGGAATTCCGGCTTGCGGGTCTGGAACGCCAGCCATCCAGAACAGCCGAGTATGAACAGAACCAGCAGGTATCGCACGCGCAACTGCCAGAGCAGTGCGAGAACCGATTGATCGCGATCCCGCATACCCAGGAGTCGGGCGGCGGCCTTCTGATCGTGAGCGTTCATCGAGACCTCAGCACTTCGGGAAAACAAGGACCTCGACAATCAGCATCGCCGCTGACGATCGTGCGGTCTGTCTGCAGCCGACTGATTCCGGCGTCTATGCCTCCGCCTCGACTTCCGCCGCTCGCCAGCTCGTCGTGTGCCAGGTTTTCGGGCCGCAGGACTGGCAGAAAGTTCTGCGCAAGGGGGTCCCGGACGCCTTCCAGCGCAGGCCGCCGGCGTCCCAAATCGAAACTTCCGTGTCGCACGTCGTGCAACGCATGATCCACTGCCGGGATTCGGCCTCCATACTGGCCGCCCACGACTCGGGCGCGATGGACAGAATCGTCGTTCGCAACATGCTCATGGAACACCTCAAACTTTGTTCGGTGTCGGCGATGTCTGATCCAAAAGATTCTCTCACCCGCCAGCCTGGGAAACGACTACAATCCCGGGCCGGTTCACAGGAGAATCGCAGAATGTCCCGCACGTGCTCGAAGACTGCTGATCTGACTCTCCCCCGTCGGCGATTTCTCGCTACGGGGAGCGCACTCGGTCTGTCTCTCCCCGGCCTGCTGACGGCGCAGTCGGTCGCCGCGGCGGTGGGAGCCGGCGCCGGGGCGGCGAAGATCAAGGCCTGCATCGTCGTTTTCTACTACGGCGGGCCGAGCCATCTCGATACCTACGATCTGAAACCCAATGCACCGGCCGATATCCGGGGCGAATTCGCTCCCATTGCCACGTCGGTCCCCGGCCTGCAGATCTGCGAGCATCTGCCGCATATGGCGAAGCTGATGCACAAGGTCTGCCTGATCCGCAGCATGCATCACACCAACCGCCTTCACGATTCCGCCTCGACCGAGGCGCTGACCGGCCGGCAGTCTCCCCAGGGAGACCGCGAAGAGTTCGCACCCATCCCGCAGTTCTTCCCCTGCCATGCAGCGACCCTGACGCATTTTCGACACGACCCGACGATTGAAGTTCCGCACGCCGCCCTTCCCTGGGCCTTTCGCAATGTGATCGAAGTTCCCTGTCAAGCGGGGGGCTTTCTCGGACCGTCGTACGCGCCGCTGCAGATCGACGTGAATGTCGAGACGAAGACTTACTCTGCCGGCGCGCTCTCCGCGCCTCCAGGGCGACCGACGTCGCCGTTGGATCTTCGCCGGCAGTTGCTGAGTCAACTGGAAAATCAACGACGCGGTCCGGTCGCCCCGACCGACAGCAACGCCTGGAATCTGGCCTACGACAAAGCCTGCCGGCTGCTGGAGGCGGTCGAGCTGCGGCAGGCGCTCGATTTGTCGCGTGAAGATGTCCGTTTGCGCGACAAGTACGGCTACGGCCCTGCTCCGCTGTCCGTCGGTGAAGGGGGCGGCGGCGGGAACGGGGCCGAACTTGCGTTCGGCCGGCAGATGCGCGGCCAGAATCTGCTGCTGGCCCGTCGGCTGGTCGAAGCCGGAGTTCCGTTTGTGAACGTCTACGATTTCCGTCAGCAGGGGCAGAACTGGGATGCCCATTTCAAGTGCTTCAACCAGCACAAGACCCACCTGCTGCCGCTCGCCGATCAGTCCCTCGCCGCGCTGATCGAAGACCTCGATCAGCGCGGCCTGCTCGATTCGACGCTGGTTGTGGCGATGGGAGAGTTCGGTCGGACGCCCCGCATCAACGGCGACGGCGGCCGCGATCACTGGCCCGACTGCTACTCGCTGCTGCTGGCCGGCGGCGGAGTCAAGGGGGGCCTGGTGCACGGTTCCAGCGACGCGTTCGGCGAGTTTCCCGCCACCGATCCTGTGACGCCGGCGGATCTTGCCGCGACGATTTACTCGCGTTTCGGTCTCGATCCGCAGACAGAGATTCACGATCAGACCGGTCGGCCGTGGCGGATTGCGGATGGCAGGCCGCTGACGCAGTTGTTCGGGGATGCATAGGGTGAGCGAGGTCGATGGTGCCGGCGTTTCAACGCACATCTGCCAGCCAGCACTTCAAGACGGCGGACTCCGGCCCACAGGGCTCTTTCCGGGGTTCCGATCCGGCAAGCACGGCGTGAGTCGATTTCGCGAGACTCACCCCAGTTGCTGATGGCGCCGCAGGGCTTCGCGGATTCGGTCCACTCTGCTTTGAAATCTGGAAGATCCCTGCCACGTCGAGCACCGTGCCGCAGATCGACCGGATTTTGTTTGCGTACAGTGGTGCAAGCCATTACAAACATTGTCCCTTCCTGTCATCAGTTCGCCGCCTCTGGAATTCGATTCGAGGAGACCCGATTTTGGGACTGTTTGATTCATTGTTCGGCGAGTCGGAAAAATCACGAAAGCTCAGTCCTCAGGAGGCGTTTGCGGGCATCCTGCTGGCCGCAAGCGCCTGCGACGGACACATCTCCGATGAGGAGGCGGAGAATTTGACTGCGGCCGTGGGGCGGATGAAGCTCTTTCAACGCGTCAACGAGCGTGAATTCTCGCAGGTGATGGACAAGCTGCTGGGGATTCTGAAAAAGAAAGGGCACGACGAGTTGGTCGACGTGTGCTGCGGAGTCCTTCCCAAGGATCTGTCGAACGCCGCGTTTGCGAATGCGTGCAACATCGTCCTCGCCGACGGGTCTGTCGACGGAGATGAAAAGGAATTCGTCGATAAGCTGCGCAAGAAACTGGGCGTTGAACCGGATGTGGCGAAAGCCATTGCGCAGGTGATGGTCATCAAAAACAAGGGCTAGTCGCTTCCCGTGGAGCGCCGGCTGCGGCCGCTTGTCGTGCGACCGGCGATGCTGCGCCTGCGTGACGCGTCTTCCGGCTGAAATTCTCTCTCTGCGAGATCCAATCATGTCCGTCTTCGATGATATTCTCGATGAAGGGTCATTCTCGGAAGCCCCGTTCGGACCGCAGGAGGGGTTTGCCGGGGTGCTTCTGGCGGCCTCGGCTTGCGACGGGCACATCGCCGATGAGGAGGCGAAAAGCCTGATGCTTGCGCTGCGTCAGAAAAAACTGTTCCAGCGACTGTCGCCGCAGCAGATGGGAGTCCTCTTTGATCGCCTGATGGGCGTGCTGCGGAAGGGGGGGGCGGACAAGCTTCTGAACAAGTGTTTTCCCGTCGTGCCCCCTGAACTGCGTGAGACGGCGTTTGCCACGGCCGTCGATATCGTCATGGCCAGCGGGTCCGTCGATGACGACGAGCGGGCTTTTATCAACGACCTGAAGGGAAAGCTGGAGCTGGACGACGACCGTTCCCGGATGATCGTGAAGGTGATGGTCTACAAGAACCGCGGCTGAATCACCGGTCACGAATTTGAGGCGCGCCGTCTTTATTCCGTGGACGACACTCCGACATCTTCGAAGGCCCTCGTCCCGACTCTCTCCCGCTGAAGACCCAATTCTGTTCGGCCCAAGGATTGCCAGGGGTTGAATGCAAGCGACACCCGAAATCCTACGATCCGCTACGCCCCCCGCCTCGCCGCCCGCAGTTCCGACAGCTTCCGGATCCAGCCGGCTGCTGCCCGGCGGGGGAGTCTGGGGTTCTCGGCGGCGCTGCGGGCGGTGTCCAGCACGCCGAGGATTTCGTCGACGGTCAGGTTTAGCCGACGGGCGATCGGTTCGAGCCGGCGGCGTTCCTGGGCGGCGGTCGCGTGGCCGCGGAGCTCCGCGAGAGTCTGTTTGAGATAGTTCTGCAGAACGCCGCCGCCGTCGCGGGACTTCCAGTACCAGCTACCCAATGCATCTGTGTGATCGACGATGTTCTGGCGCGGCGTGAGCAGCTTCGGCAGCAGCGGCCCGAACCGGCGGCTGTTCCACCAGCCGTAGAGGAAGCAGAGCAGAATGAGCTGAATTGTGATCGGGCGGATCATGGGATCGAACAGTATGCCGACCGACTTCGGCGTGCCTGAAGCGTTGAGGGACTCGTCGAACTCGACGTAGTAGACGTCGTCAAACTGCTCCAGCAGCCGGATCGCGAGGATGCTGTTGTCGCCGTAGGTGAGGAGCTGGTTCGAGAAGATCAGCGGCGAGGCGACGAAGACAATCTGGCCGGCGCCCCAGGTCATTTTGACCGCCTGCGGGGCGCCGCGGTGCTCGACAAGCAGCTCGGAGCCGGGGGCGAGCAGATGCCCGTCGGTCCACCACGCAAGGTCGGGAGAGTCGAGGAGTTTTGACTGCGGGGCGGCTGCGTCGTCGGTGTCTTCGTCCAGGATGTAGCGGACGCCAAGCTGCGGGACCGTCTGTTCTTCACCGCGGAAGGCATAGAGCAGTTTTCCGCCGGAGGCGACCCAGTTGAGCATGGCCTCCCATTCCCCGGCGGTCGGCTCGCGGGCGGGCCCGAGGACGCAGAAGGCGTATTCGGTGTCCCAGCTCTGCAGCGCACGCGGGAGGGGCTGGGTGTTGCGGGCTGCAAAGCTCCAGGTCTCTCCGGCCAGCCGGTAAAACGCTTTCTGGCCTTCGGCCGTGGTGCTGTAGGTATCGCGGCCGGTCCCCGAATCGAGCGGCGGAAACCAAAAGTGGAGCGATAGCGTCCCGAGAATCAGGGCCGGCCAGAGGATCGCGGGGAGGGACCGCAGGAAGGCCATCATGGCGTGGCCTCCTGGGGGAAACCGGTGCGGTAGCCGTCGAGAGCGATATCGAACGAGTATCGGGTGGCTTCCTGACGGCCGAAATTGACCGGTTCGTACTGGTCGACCATCGCCCGGAAGCCTCCGTAGGCGGACTGATTGCCGCGGAGGACGCGGAGATAGTCGCGGAAGGTGAGGCCGCGGCGATAGCGGATCAGCCGCTCGCGCTCGATCCGGCTCATGCCCCCCAGCAGCAGTTGCGCGATGGCCTCGCGGAACTGGCCGGCCGCTGCGAGTTCGAGCGCCTGACGGATGAATTGGTCAGCCGGTGTCTCGCCGGGCGAGCGGTCGTCGGCAAAGAGGGAAACATCCCCCGTCGCCACGTCGGAGCCGCCGGGCTTGCGGCGTTCCCAGGAGGCGACGGCCCGCACGACCAGATACACGATCAGCACGACGGCGAGGGCAATGCCGACGTAGGCCAGTCCCTGCAGCAGGTGGCCCAGGGCCGAGGCGAACCCGCTCAGCCCCATATCGGGGATGTTGAACTTCGGCCCGCCGGAACCTTCATCGGCTTTGGGACGCGAACGAGTCCGGTCGCGGGTTGGACGGGGCGTCTTCGGAGCCGGACCAGTCTCGGCGGGCCGGGCTTCATCGGGGGCGGGCTGGCCGGCTGCGGGCTGCGGTCCCGGTTGATCGCCGGGACGTGCGGGGCCGTTGCCGGGTTTGTCGTCCTGGCCGGACGCTCCTTGCTGGCCCGAGGCCCCCTTGCCCTTTCCGTTTCCGCGAGCGTCGCCGGCCGGGGAGCGTGCCGGTGCTTCCGAGCCGGACCCCGCCTTCCGCCCGCGGAGCTGGCCATCTTCGGAAAAGTGCTCGAAGTAGCGGAATTCAGGATCAGAAAGGATGCGGTCGGCGCTAGCCCGCACGTCGGCAGCCGGGAGGAACTCGTCCTGAGCGACCGCGGTCGGGAGGCTCGTCGAGGCCGCGAGCATCAGCAGTCCGAGCGTTCGTGAAGTCAGGCCGCTCATGGGCTGGACTCCAGTTGCCGGGTGGCGTGCTGCAGAGCCAGCTCCATGTCCCAGCAGTCCCGGCGGACGCGGAGATCGATGTAGCAGAAGTACCAGGCGATGCGGATCACCGGATAGACGAGGAAGAAGGCGACCACCTGCAGGA
The DNA here is from genome assembly GCA_942493135.1 of uncultured Planctomycetaceae bacterium. GTDB lineage: Bacteria > Planctomycetota > Planctomycetia > Planctomycetales > Planctomycetaceae > Planctellipticum. Next base: position 1,108,809 of record OW818684.1, read on the forward strand.
TCAGGGCGGCCCGGTCCTGGAACATCAGCGTGCCGAGATCGGTGAAGAAGACTTCGCCGTCGAAGCCGATGCCGATGTCCTGCCCCAACTCCGAAAGCCGGCCGACGAGGGGCGAGCTACCCCAGACCACAGTCACGGCGGCGTCGAGCGTCAGCAGCATCAGCAGCCAGAGGAAGCCACCAAAGACGATCAGCAGGGCCAGTCGGAGAGTCAGATCGGAGTAATCGGCTTTGATCAGCTCGCCGGTCCGGCGGTCGTGTCCCTTGCGGTGGAGCTTCGACAGGACGCGACTTTCCGTGAGGAAACCCCACCGCGATGCGGCCAGCAGTCCCGGCAGGACGCAGAAAACCAGTCCGATGGCGATCAGGACGCGGGCACCCAGGACATTCGCCATGACGCCGATCAATGCGGCGGGCATGCGGAGCAGGCCGGACCAGGTGAGCGGGTCGCCAAAAGTCGCTTCCGCTACGCCGCGGGTCAGGATGACGCCGAGGGGCCCGGTGACGAGCAGGCAAGCCCCGGCGGCGATGAGCCAGGCGTAGGGCCGGTCATGGCACCAGAACTGGACGAACAGAACGACGGGCAGGGCTGCGAGGAGATTGAGCGCCGCGAGGATCGGGGCATGGGCGGCGAAGAAAGACGTCGCCAGATCGATGCAGTGACCGACCGAGCGGGATTCGAGCGGGATGGTGGCGCGATCAAGCCGCATGGTTCCTCCCGGCGAGGAACAGGTAGGCGTAGACCACCAGCCAGAGGAGCGTGCCGACCACATACTTGTAGATCGCGGGAATGGGGGCAGGCGACCAGAAGGCTTCGATCAGGGCGGCGATCATCAACATCACCGCGGCGCCGGCGGCGATCTGCACGGCCTGCGTGGAGCGTTCGAGCAGAGCTTCGCCGCGCGTGCGGTTGCCGGGGTGGAGCAGGGCGTCGCCGAGCATCAGCCCGGCTCCGCCGGCGATGGCGATGGCGGTCAGTTCGAACGAACCGTGCGAGATGATGAAGCTGACGAACTTCTCGGTGTGCCCCAGAGAAAGGACGTACCCGCCGACGGCGCCGATCACGATGCCGTTGTAGAGGAGCGTGTAGATCGTGCCGATGCCGAGCAGGACGCCACGGGCGAAGCACTGCAGAGCAATGCCGACGTTATGCTGCACGTAGAAGCCGGCCATTGCTGCCCGTTCTTCGCCGAACTGGTTCGTGTCATCATCATCGCTCCCTTCCGACGTCGGGATGTCCTCGGCGTCGTCGCCATCCGGCTTTGCGGTCGGACCATACATCTGGTCGAATTGCTCCATCGCCTGCGGCGGCAGGATGCGGGTGGCCAGCGAGGGATCGTTCTGAATGACGGTCCAGGCGATGGCGCCCGGCAGGAAGAACAGGGCGGCGGCGACCAGGAAATAGCCGACATTGGCCCGCAGCAGCCGGGGAAACCCGACTGCGAGGAACTGCGTGACCTGATTCAGGCGGCCGGGGGGGGCGCTGTAGAAGGCGTTGTGACCGCGGGCGAGGACGCCGTTGAGATAGTCGACGAGGCTCTGGCCCCAGTCGCGCGAGCGGATGGTGGCCAGGTCGTTGGCGAGCTCGCGCATCAAGCGGGAGAACTCGGAAATCTCTTTGGCGGTCATCCGCTTGAGCGAGATGCCGCGCAGGCGCTCGACCCGTTTCTCAAAGGCTCGCCAGACCGGCCGGCGCCGGCGGATGAACTGCTGTTTGTTCATGACGCGGCTCCTGCCTTGCGGGGCCGGCGTCGCGACGGGGATTCGTCGGCGGCGTCCGCGTCGCGCTGGCGGGCGAACGTCACGTGAACGCGTGCCAGAAAGGCCATGGGGTATTGTTCGACGAGCTGCGGATCGCCGCGGTATCCGAGCGATCGGGCCAGGGCCTCGGCAAACGGACCGGCCAGGGCGTGGCCCCGCTCGTAGGAGAGGACCTCACGCCGCGCGAGGAATTCGTCGATCAACGCCAGCGTGGCGGGACGCGGCAGGCGGCTCCCCAGCTCGTCGCGGGGGATGGCGTCGATCTTGTCGAGGATCATCGGCGGGCGGGGCAGCTCGGGACGTTTTTCGTGGACCACGACGGTCCGGGCCGCGAGATCTCCCAGCCGCTGCAGTCGCGGCGAGAGGAGCATGGCGATGAGGGCCGGGCCGTAACAGGGAAGCAGAATCAGGATCCCCGCGTGCTCGCCGTAGATCAACAGGAAGGGGATGGTGTCGCCGGCCCGCAGCAGATTGCGGAGCGTGACGGACCACCACGACAGGGGCTGGCCGTTGTCCTGGATGACGCGGAGACCGCAGAGTCGCTTGCCGGGGGTCTGGCCCTGCCAGAAGTATTCGAAGCCGATGGTGTAGCCCCACTCCAGCAGAAACATCAGCAGAAGGAGCGAGCCGATGGCCGTCCCCGGCAGGACGAGGGCTACGACGGTCATGGCGATGCAGCCAGCGACCAGGAAGGACGCCCGGATGGCGAAGTCGACGGCATACGCGGCGAGCCGCCAGGCCGGCCCGGCGAGCTGCCAGGTGAGCAGGACGTTTTCGGGCGTCTCGATCACGAGATCGAGCGAACCGCTGGATACAGAGGGTGAAACGGCCGCCGACGCCACGCCGCGAGGTCTCCGCAAGAATCGGGTGTTTTGTGGAGACAGCGTACCCGGTCGGTGAACGGCGGGCGAGGGTGGGGTTTTGGCGTCGGCGGTGGAGGGAGGCATGTGACAGAGCGACTTAACCCGCAGTCCGTCCAACCAGTCACTCGCCGAAACGGAGGATGAATTCCGTGGGAGTGCTGGTGGACTTGGGGGACTTCAGTTCAATCACGATTTCGTCGGCGGAGACGCCGGTGATGGTGGCGGTTCCGCGGCCGGTGATGGGCTGGGTGGTGGCTGTGAAGAGGAAGATGCTGCGCGGGGTGACGCGGGTGACGCCGCAGTTGGGGAGTATGGGGATTTCCTGCGGTTTCCAAGTGACATCATTCAACTGGATCGACATCGGGACCGCGGCCTCGCCTACCGGTTCGAACTTGAGCTCACGGGTGCTGAGGTGGAGACGGGCCGTTCCGGAGAACTGGGGGGCTTTAATGCGCAGCGTGTGGCGTGGCGATGAGAGGTCGTCGAGTTTCTTGCGGATGGAGGCCTGTTCGAGTCCCTGGGCTTTGGCGGCGGCCCGGGAGTACCAGTAGGCGGCTCGGCGATTGAGAGCGGCGGCGTGACGTTCGTCGGCCGCGGCGATCTGGCTCCAGAGATCGCCGAGAGTGGCTATGTCGGTTTCCGATCCGATTGCCGCCAATTCCAGTTCGCGCGAGGCCGCGTTCTGCAGCTTTGGATCCTGGCATTCGGCGAGGACCGACAGTCCATCGGACCAGCGGCCCAGGATACAGCAGAGAAACAGGCCGAGCTCCGCGCGGGCGACCGGGTCCGCGGGATCTTTCTCCAGTTGCGGCAGGAATGGAGCGAGACGGCTCCATTCCTGCCGGACAGACTCGATATAGGTGCTTTCCTCTTCGACGTCCGCAATCAGGCGGCGACTGCGAGTGGCCTCGGCCAGTTCACGGGCGAGGCCAATCAACTCGCCAGCCGCGTCAAATTCGCGGCGATGGCAGTCGCGAATCGCCAGCTCCAGAGACTCTCCCAGGAGAGCCTGAGTCGTGAATGTCGATGGCCGCATCGATTTCTGGAGACTGCGGAAAACCGTCACGGCGGAATCGTGGCCGGGGTCGCCATAGTCCTTGCGAAAATCGCGGAGAACTCCGACCGATCGGGCCACATCCCCGGCGGCGGCGAAGCGCTCTGCGGCACGGAGCAGGAGCAGGTAGCGAACGGCTGAGACTTCTTCAGTCGCAGCGGTGTCCCAGTACCGCTGCGCGAGATCGCGAGACTCTTTCGATAGGGGATCGTCAGGCGGATCGGCGCCGAAGACCTTGCCGATTAGAGCCTCTGCGACTTTTCGAGCGGCTTCATCGGGGATCGGTCGGCGTTGGTGGATGGGTTCGTCGGCCAACGGAACGACCACCGACTTTGTCGGCTCTGCATCGGCGGCGGTGATCGGTGCACCGCGGGCGGCCCAGTTCACGAGGACCTGCATCAACCAGTAGCCGGGCGGGTCGCCGTACATGGGTTCGACGGAGGAGTAAGTGACTCGCCCATGGCCGAAGGGGAGCGTCACCAGTGCGGGGGCGCCTGCGTCGGAACCTTCGCCGCGCCGGAGGATGACAACATGGGGCGTGGAAACGGTGAAGTTGCCGGACTGGGCCAGGTAATCTCCTGAAGGGACCAACGATTCCGAGCCGGCAAAAACGACATCCGCCACTCCCTTGACCGGTTCGTATTTTGCGGTGTGGTAGAAGTGAGTCTTGATGCCGAACCGCGCCAAGTGGTCCATATGGCGGCCGTTGAAAGTATTGAAGACCATCAGGTGTCCGCCGTGGCGGACGAACTGTTCCAGGCGTTGGAAGGCGGCCGGGGCTTTCTGGGCGGGGTTTCCCCAGTAGTCCATCGCGTTGGAACCGGCGACGATCAGGAAGTAGCGGCGGTAGTCGTCTCGCTGCGAGTCAAACGAAGCGACGGTGTCGAGTCCGGTGTGATGCTCTTTGCAGGCAGCTTCAATGACGGTGAATTCCTGCGGGACAGTGGAGATCAGGAGAACTCTCTGAGCGATGGCGCGCTGGAGCAGGGGGCAGTCGGCGGCCACAGCTGCGCTCTGTCCCAGCGCGGGAGAGCCGAATGCCAGGAATACCAAGAGGGTAATTCCCCGAGAAAGACGCAGGAGTTCCTCGCTGTAAGTCGGGGAGGGGAACATGCATCGAACCTCAAGATCACGATATTACGACGTGCACATGAATCCAAGCGAGCGGAAACCTGGGTTGCGAGTATACCCCGTGTCAGTTTGCTGCTCCAGGTTGTACACACCGTCTCGGACAGATGGAGCGGAGCGAGTGCCGGGCGTGTTGTTGCGCTTCAACTACAAGGAAAGTTCGCCAACCCCGCCGGAATCGCACACGTCCCTTCCCCTCACGGAAACTCCCGCTGCAGAAAAAAGTAGATCCAGTTCTCGAACGCCGCACTTGCCACCGACTTTTCGGTCCAGACCTCTGCGTCGTCCATCCGGAAGCGGATGGAGGCCGATGTCATCCGCGCGTGGGCGTACTCCCAGCGCAGCTTGCCGTCGCTGCTCTTGCGGGCTTCGATCAGGAGCAGCAAGTCCGGATTCGTGCCGGTGGAGGTCATCCCGAAAATCGCGCCCACCGGGAGCTTCGTCTGCGGATCGGAGTACTCGAAGATCGGCTTGGGAATGGTGCGAGTTTCCGCTCCGCTCGTGCCGTCGTCTTTGACGTCGAGCCGGGCCGTAAACCGATCCTTGAGCGATTTGATCTGGGCGATCCGGAGTCGGGGATTGTCGGCCGGCGCATCGGCCCCGGGGATCGGGATGAACGTCACTCCCGGCTTGCGGGCCGCGTAATCCCGATTGCCCGGCCAGCGGACCATCACGAGTTCCTCGGAGAGCGAGGCAAAGCAGATGGTCCACATCTGGCCGCCGCCGTGGTTGTTCCCTTCGACCTTCTGAAAGGCAACGGGCCGGGCGTCCCGCGTCCAGACCCACAAGGTTGCGTCGGGAATCAGCCGTTCTTCGTCCGAGTAACGAAAGACCGGATTGGGAACCAGTTCCACTTTCTGCTCGTCGCTTCGTTCGCCGGCGGGAAGCTTGATGCTCGTCCCTTCCGCGTAGGTTCGCATCCAGTTCGTGTAGCGATCCCTTCTCGCCTGAGCGGCCTGCTTCTCGGCGTCGTCTGCTGCGCAGAGGGGCGAGAGCGCGAAGGCCATCCAGAGGGCAGGCATTACGAGCGGGAAAAGTGAGGCAGGTGTGAGTTTCATGTTGGAACTTGTGCTGGAGAAAGGCCTCACGGGATCATCGGATTCCCGTGCAGATTCCTGAAAGTCTGTCCCATCTGGCCGGCGATTCGGCTCTACGCAACGCATTCAGAGTACAGACATTCTCGCTGCATTCAAGACGGCAATGCGGATTGTTGCGATGTCGCCGGGGAGAGTTGCCGGTGTCCAGCCACCGCTGGGGCAACCTGCGTCCGACTGGCCTTCGAAGTCAGGCGGTTTTCGCGATGGAGGGGCTCGTTGTCCCTTGCACCTCGGTGTCGCGCCGCGAACACTGAAGGCTTGCAAGGCCGGTTCCTGAAGACACACCGGGAAGACCATGTCGCCGAGCCATTCGAACTGGAACTACACGCAGCTCGAACAGGTCGTGCCGGTCGACGGCGGCAAGACGAAAGCTGTCGCCCTGGCGCAACAACTGCAGGAGGCCGGGCACGTCTGGCGGCTGGTCGTTCTGCTGTTGAACGCCGATGGCGATGCGATTGCGGCGAGCGACTGGTTGCCGATCGGGGAACGGGGCAATGCCAGCCGGCTGATCGTGACCGGCGAACAGAGCGCGATGGTCGTCGTGACCGAGCGCATCAGCCTGTCGCCTCTCAATGACAGGGCGGTGTGGTTCGTCGTCCAATGGAGCGGCAGCACTATCGAAGTTTGCGAGATCGGACGCTGGTCCGGAATGAAGCCCGGCCTGGAATTCGACGGAAGGGCGCACAACGGAAGCATGATCTTCGCGGGGACGCATTATCCCGACTCGGCGACAGTTCCGACGCAATTTGGCCACTCGCGATTGTTCATCGGGAGATCGCAGGATGACCAGCTTTCCGAATTCCGCCAGTCGGATCTTGAAGCGGTTCACGTTTCTGGCCCGGTGTGGCTGGACGGCCGATTCTTCATCCTCGTGACATCGAACACATTTGAACGGGTTGAGTTGTGCGCGATTGACGCCGGCCTAAGCTGTCACAAGGTCGCCGAACTCGATCGGCGGAAGAACAAGCACCCGATGATCGGTCCGGCGCGAATGGCCCGCTTCGGCGACGCGCTGATCATGGTCTGGGCAACTTATCAGGACCGGGTGGGACCGAAGTCGCCACGGACCTGGCAGGGGAATCTGCGCGCAGCGAGCTATCGGCTCTGGACGGAAACATTGTCGCCGGCTTGCGAAGTGACGGGCGATGACAAAGTCGTCGCGGCGACGCTGCAGGTCCATGCGCCTGATGACAGCGTTATTGTCACGCGGGAAAGTCGACCGAAACAGGACGGGGGGATGCGCGCGGACCAGTTCGGCGCACTTGAGGAATGCCACTGCGATCCGTTCGAGCTGCCGGAGAAGAGCGAGCGTCTGTTCATGCCGTGGGCGGACGGCCCGGTGCTGCGAGTTCACCGCTGTCCGGAGTCGTCGTCGTGGGTCAGCCTGCCGGTATTGCCGGAGTGATTGGTGCCCGGCCGTCGCAGCCGGCCCTGAAATGCGGGTTGCTCCCTGCTTCTCCACAGGCGACAATCGCATCGATAGCCGTTCAAGCGAGGTGTCGGATGCGCGGCAGGGATTTGAATCTCGGGCTGGCCGTTCTTTTTGCCCCGGCGGGAGCGTCTGCCCGAGCCGAGGAACCTGGGCCGCTCAATTTCTCGCGGGACGTCCGGCGGATTCTCCCCGAGCACTGCCTCGGCTTCCACGGGGCGGATAGGCCGCAGGCCGAACTCGCGCGAAGCAGCCCTCGCCGGGGGGGAGAGCGGGCATGTCGGGATTGTGTCGGGGAAGCCCGCGGAGAACGAGCTGGTTCGCCGGATCACCGCCCGATCTGTCGGAGCGAATTCCGCCGGAGGGGACGAACAACAAGACCAAGTTCCTGCTGCGGCAGGCCTTCGGCGACTGCGACGAGGAATTCTTCAAACTCAGGCTGCTCGGACTGCGCAGGAGTCGGCACGCCTGAGTCGGATGAGCCGGCATTTACACGTTCCATGCGTTTGTTGGAGTCGCTTGAGTGAGCGATAAGCGGCTTCGTGCTTCGGACTCCGACGGGATCGCCGGCATCAGCCGGCTATTTCGCGGAAGAGATGCGTACGTGGCTCTTCATCGCATCGGACTCATCGGATTATGCCTGGTCACAGGATGCGGCCAGGGAAGTGGGAGCCGGATTGCCCATTATCGTGGAGGCGGCTCCTATTCCGGTGGCGGACCATCGGTTTCGCCGGATGGCAAGTACGTTCTCTTTTCGTCTCCGCGCACTGGCAATGGCGATATTTACCGGGTGAATATCGACGGCTCGAACGCGCAGCGACTGACTGCCGACATCAGCTTTGAATGTGATGCAGAATGCTCGCCGGACGGGCAGAGCATCGCCTTTATTCGTGAAGCGAGTGGGCAGGGCGATGTTTGGATTATGAATCCAGATGGAACCGGCCAGCGGCAATTGACGAGAAGTCGTGGCGACAAAGGCGGCCCCAAGTTTGCTCCAGACGGATTGCAGATTGTGTTTCATCGAATGGTTCCCGACCTGGAATCTCAAATTGGACCGTTCGGGGCCTGGGAACTCTACTCGATTGACGTGAGCACTGGCCTGGAAACGCGATTGACCGATAATCGGGTCAAGGATCTTTTTCCCGCAGTTGCTCCTGACGGCAAGAGTTTCGCTTTTGAAAGAGACGATCAGACTTGGGCGATGAACCGTGATGGAACGAATCCAAGACGACTTGGCTTCGGCTGGCGACCCGCGTTTTCTCCAGACGGCAAGCAGATTGTATCGATGGGAGGGCAATACGGACGACAGATCGACGTCGTGAATGTGGACGGGTCGGGACGTCGGACGATTTATTCCAAGAACACCAGAGTGTCGCATCCGGTCTATTCGCCGGACGGGTTGGCAATCCTGTTTCTGGAAGAGCCGAGTGCCAGGGGTGTGGGAAGCATTATTATGCTTCGCCTGGACGGCACCGGGGCTAAGTTGATCGCGCAGACATGGTGAGCAGCGAGCCGGGCGGGTTGCCACAGCCCCACGGGACTTGCGGACGGCCGGCGAGTTTCCCAACCTTTGCGGGATCGCAGTTCGCGCACCCTGCCCGCCGAACGAAGGGATCAACCATGAAATCCCGCATCATGTACATCGAAGACAAATCCGAGGGCCTGTCCGGCCCGGCGCGGATCGGTCGCGTTTCGTTTTCGAAGACCGGCAGCACGCTGCATTACGGCGGACGGGAGTTTCAATCGTTGAGAGGAAAGGGCTTCAAAGCCAATTACTGCGACGTCGAGACGGGGGACGAGATCTGGATCTCAGGTCCCAAGAAAGACGGCAGCGATTCGCTGTACGGCGGAGTGGTCGAGATCGACGAAGACATCCGCGAAGAATACTGGCTGCGGATTCGCGGGCTGCCGGAATGCCGGGACCAGACGAGTTTTCGGTCTCCAGGGAAGGATTAGGGGGCGAATTCTCCAGCAGCGGGTGGCACGTCCCTGAGTCTGCGAAGGGCGTGTTCTTTGCGTGTTCTCGCACGTGGGAAACCACGCTATCGATGACACGTCAGCCGTTCTCGACATCATCCGGGGCGAGGCGCAGGTCAATCGTTGGTGATGCTTTGACGGACGGGCAGAGCCGCTTCCCGTCCAGCAGGAGCTGGTAAGCTTCCGGGCCGACGGAAAATGCCCCGACTTTCCGAAAGTGCTTTCTGACCGCGCTGCGAAATCGCTTCATCAGCTCCACAGCCTCGGTCGAACTGGACACCGTCGCGACGCGTCCACTCAAGACCGTCTCTTCGTCGAACCTTCCGCCGGGCGTGAAGGTCACGGTGTCCGGGTTGAGGAGTTGATCGATGCAGATCCTTGCGCCGGACCCGGCGCCAATCCTCCTCAGACTCAAGTCTATTCCCGGTCTGTGGACGAGATAGGAGTTGCAGGAAATCGACGAGTGCGAAGTTGCTACTCCCAGACCGGGTATTTCATGCCAGTTGGCGAATGTCTTCTTGGCCAGACTGAAGTTCGCCGCTTCATAATTGCCCGCCAGCACGAACATCAGTTCGCTCGCCGGGTCGACTCGTTCGAGAACCGCCGTCAAGTCGGGATTAAGAGCATAGAAACGAATTTGGGGCATCGTTGCGGTTCTCTTGGTTCAGTCGCAATCCTGGTGCTGGAGTGCCGTTAGATCATAAAATAATACAGCGCCGCAATGTCTTCGATGCGCTGAAAACCACGCCCATCGCGGACTCTGGGCGTGCCACCCGAGCGATCGCAGTGGAACCTCGGGCCGACGACCGTCATGATGCCGTTGGAACGCTTCGCCCCGCAGCATCTCTGGAGAGCGCCTCTTGTCGATTCACTTCGAGCACTCGGTTGACGTCGCCTGCAATCCGGAACGGGTTTTCGCCGTCATCGAGGACTTTGCCCGCACGCCGAGCTGGCTGGAACGCTGCACCGGCCTGGAAAAGCTCAGCCCCGGTCCCAACGCGGTCGGCACGAAACTGCGGTATGCCTACCGCGAGGGGAGTCATACCGGAGTGATGGAGGGCGAGATCACCGCTCGCGTCCCCGATGAACGGCTGACGTGCCACTATCGCGACAAGCTGCTGGCCGTCACCGTCGACTTCCGCATGACGGGCACCCCAACCGGAACCCGGCTGACGCATGCGATCGAGATCGTTCCGCAAACGCTGATCGCCCGGCTGATGTCGCCGTTGATCAAGCGTCATCTGCCGGCGCAGACGACGGCCGCGATGGAGCGTCTGAAGTCGCTGATTGAAGCGGAAACGGCTTGAACCCGGCCAAAGACCGCACAGCCAGGAATGTCTGTGCCCCCTGGTGCGTTGCCAGGCACGTTAACAACCACGCCCATCGCGGACTCTGGGCGTGCCACCCTGCAACAATTCCACGTCTTCAAGCATCGCTTGAGAGGCACTCCCCATTGTGCGTCTCCCCTTCTCCACGATAACATCAACGCCGGTTGATCGGTTCTTCGGGAGAGCCTCGTCATGCTGACCATGCTGGGAAGTCCGCGGCGGTGCTGCGATGGACTGACGCGCCGCGAGACGCTGCGGGCCGGGACGCTGTCGGCGCTCGGAGGCTTCGGCCTTTCGGAGTGGCAGCAGGCTCAGGCGGCCGGGCTGGTCGGCGAGGGTCGCGCCAAGAACGTGATCTGCCTGTTCCTGCTCGGCGGAGCGGCCACTCAGGACATGGTGGACCTGAAGCCGGAGGCGCCGCGCGAGGTTCGCAGCGAGTTTTCACCGATCCCCACCAACGTGCCGGGGATCGAATTCTGCGAACACTTGCCGCAGCTTGCACAGCACGCCGACAAGCTGGCGATCGTCCGCTCGGTGACACATCAGGCGGGCTGTCACAACTGTCTCCCCTGTTATACGGGCTGGGACGCCGTGCCGCCCGATCAGCATCCGCGGGACACCGATCCGCCGAGCATGGGCTCGGTCCTCGAGTACCTGGGGGGACCGTCGGGGGATGTGCCGCCGTATGTTTTCATGCCGTGCTGGCTGGGGTGGGGGCAGTCGTTCCGGCGGGCGGGGCCCTACGGGGGATTTCTGGGGAAGCGGTTCGATCCGCTGACGACGACCTGCCAGCCGTTTTATGACAAGGACGGTTTTGCTCCTGCGGCGGGGAATCCGCAGATCGTGCGGGGGATTCCGCTGCTCGAAGGGAGCACGTTTCCCGAGGGGATCACCATCGACCGGCTGCACCGGCGACGGTCGCTGCTGGATCAGCTCGACGACGGCCGCCGGGCCGCCGAAGCGCAGGCCGGTGCCGCCCGTTACGGTCGGAATCAGCAGCAGGCTTTTGAGCTGCTGACCTCCTCAAGCCTGCGGACCGCGTTTGACCTGGACCAGGAAGATCCGCGGACGGTCGACCGCTACGGCCGGACGCTGTTCGGGCAGAGCACGCTGATCGCCCGGCGGCTGATCGAGCAGGGGGTGAAGTTCGTCAACGTGACGTGGGACCTGTTCTGGGGACCGGTCAACGTCGACTACGATGCGTGGGACACGCACACGAAGAACTTTCACATCTTGAAGAACAACAAGCTGCCGGGGTTCGATCAGACGTTTTCTGCGCTGCTGGAAGATCTGGAGCAGCGGGGCCTGCTCGATGAAACGCTGATCGTCGTGATGAGCGAGATGGGCCGGACGCCGCGGATCAACCCCAACGCCGGCCGCGATCACTGGACGTTCTGCTACAGCAACATTCTGGCAGGGGGCGGAATCCGTGGCGGGACGGTCTACGGAGCTTCGGATGCCCAGGCGGCGTACGTCGCGGACAAGCCGGTCCGCCCGGCAGACATCTGCGCGACCGCGTTTCACTGCCTGGGAATCGATCCGGAAACGCGGATTCTGGACCGGACGAACCGGCCGGTCGAGATCGCCAACGGCGGCCGGGCGATTGCCGAGATTCTGATCTGAGTTTGATAGCAAAAGTCAAAGACGAGTTTTCACCGCGGAGACGCGGAGGACGCGGAGTTCAGAAGAGAAATCCCAGGAAAGTGAAAAGTGAGTAGTGAGTAATGTAAAGTGAGAAGTGAAAATCGCGGCGTAGTCCTGTGACCTTCTATCATTTTTCACTCATCACTACTCAATACTCACTTTTCACTCTCCGGAGGTCTTCTCCGCGTCCTCCGCGTCTCCGCGGTAAATCTTTCTTCTCCGAAATGACCTGAAAGGTTTTTATGTCGGACGCGATGCGCAACTGCCCCCCTGCCCTGCTCTGGTGTCTCTGGCTGGCGACCTTCTCGATCCCGGCGGGAACAGCATTCGGAGCGGACGTTCCCGTTCCGCAGCCCTCCGCCACCGCCCGGCGGCTGATCGGCAACGACGCCGTCACCTTCGACGGCGAGTCCTTGCCCGTCGCCGCCGTGCCGCTCGAACGCCCGCTCGGAACCGGCGACTTCACCGTCGGCCTTTCGTTCCAGACCGACGAGACCGGCACGCACGATCTGGGCGACCTCGTCAGCCTCTGGGATGCCAAAACCCGACACGGGTTCTCGCTGGGACTGCGCAACAACACCGGCAGCACCAGCAGCCAGGCCAACTGGCGGCAACTGCAGTTCGGCATTGACGCCGGCACCGAGCCGACCTGGCGCGACGAAGGCCGGCCCGGCGGCGCGATCCTGGGCTTCGCCCTCTGCGTCCACGACGGACAGCTCTACGCGGGAACCTGCGAACCCGGGACCGACCAGGCCGGGCAGGTCTATCGCTACGCCGGCCCCGGCCAGTGGGAAGCCCTCGGTCGGCTCGACGGCTCCAACTCCGTCACGGCCCTCGCCAGCTTTGGCGGCCAGCTCTATGCAGGAACGGGCAAGTATCGACTCGGTGGCTCGGCCCTGGCGGAGTCCGAAAACCCCGTGCTCGGCGGCAAGGTCTACCGGTTCGTCAAACCGGGCGAGTGGGAGCTCGTCGGGGACCTGACGCCGACCGAGGCCATCGCCGCCTTCGTCACGTATGGCGGAAAACTCTACGCCTCATCGCTCTACCGCCCGGCCGGCTTCTATCGCTACGAAGGGGGCAAAGAGTGGACGTCGATTCCCACGCCGGACGGCAAACGGGTCGAGGCGCTCGCCGTTCACGACGGCGCCATCTACGCCAGCAGTTACGACAGCGGTTCGGTCTACCGCTACGACGGCACGGCGTGGCAGGACCTGGGCCTGGCGGGCGCGGACAACACGCAGACATATTCCTTCGCAACCTACCAGCGAGCCCTCCACGTGGGGACCTGGCCCAGCGGCAAGGTCTACCGGCTCGAAGCAGGAAACCAGTGGGCCGACGCCGGACGGCTGGGAGAAGAACTGGAAGTCATGGGAATGCTCGTCCACAACGGCGTGTTCTACGCCGGTTCGCTCCCCAAGGCCGCGGTCTACCGCTACGAAGGGGACCAGAGCTGGAAACTCCTGAGGCAGCTCGACGAAACGCCCGACGTGAAATACCGGCGGGTCTGGACGATGGCGACGTTCCAGGGCCGGCTGTTCGCGACGACGCTGCCTTCCGGAAAGATCTGGTCGATGTCCGCCGGACACTGCGTGACGGACGACCGGGAACTGGGGCCGGGCTGGCATAACCTGGTAATAACACGTACCGACAACCGGCTGCGTCTGTTCGTCGACGGCCGCCAGGCGGCAGAAACGGATGCCGGACGGCTCAATCTGGCGACTGCCGGCCTGAAACTGCGAATCGGCGATGGACAACGGGGGAGGTTCGTCGGGAGGATAAGGAACTTGTGGATAGACGTCGAGCAGTGACTTGGGCCAGCGCCGGACCATTCCGGCAGAGACGACGGGGCAGACGGGGATGTGGCGTAAGTACCGGAGACGGCGGGGAACCTGGGTCCGGCGGATCGAGATTCTCGTCGCAGGAGTCTTCCTCGTTTCCGTGGCCTGGGGGTTAACGGCTCTGCTGGGCACTCAGGACGTGGCCCACTGGGCGCGCAGCATGCTCCCCTCCGAGCAGCGGCAGCAGGTGACGACGCACTACCGCGGCGGCGACGCGAATCCCACAGAGCCCGCCGGTAACTCCGTCGACAACGCGCAGGCTCCGTTTCCGTTTCTCGTGACGGTCGACGTCCACCAGGATCTCGGCCCAGGTCTGGCCCGGCGAACTCGCCTGTCGGTCATCTGGTTCTTCGGCATGACCTTCCAGGTCAATTCCCGGCGGCTGTAATGCTGCAATTCGTTCGCGACGTTCGACGGAAATGTCCTGAGGTTGATCGGCCTATCCGACCTTCCCCGCAATTGCCTATAATCCCAGCATCGTCGGGCCGGAGGCTTGGCGGGCCGGTTCCAGGAAGGATGGTGCGATGCGTGTCAGGTCTGCGCTGGCAATAACTCTGTGGCTGCTCGTCGTCGGCGGCTGCGCTCTGCCGGAAACGCGGTTCCTGTCGTGGTATCCTCGCCATCCCGGCGAAGAAGCCCGTTCCTACGGACTCCACGACCCGTTCCCCGACGAAAGCGCCGGACCGGAAACGGCCACGCGACCGCGGTCCTTTGTGGAGCCCCGCAGTGAGTCCAGCCGCAACCAGAAACTGGCGCAGCTCGAACAGAGCCGGCGGGCGGCTCTTTCCCGAAGCATGGTCGCCGTCCCCCCGGGAAACGTCGTACCCGCCGGAGTCGTCCCCGGTCAGCCCGTCTGGCAGCAGGGACCTCCCCCGGTCGCCGTCCAGCCCATCCCGGCAGGCGGCAACGCCCCGGTCTGGAATCAGTAGCCGCGGCGCACTCGTCGCCGCATTCCTCTGTTTGATCGCGACAGGTTCCGCCCTGGCCCAGCCCCCGGAAGGCCGCTCCATCGAGGCTGCCGGTCGCGAAGAAGTCACCCCCGAAGCCCAGCGGGCCATCGACGCCGGCCTGGCGGCCCTGGCCACCCGGCAGCACCCCGACGGCTCCTTCGGTTCCGGCCGCGACTACCGCCGCAACGTCGCCGTCGCCGCGCTCAGCGGCATGGCCTTCCTGTCAGCCGGCAACCTTCCCGATCGCGGACCGTACGGCGAACACGTCACGCGGACCGTGGACTTCATCCTCGCCTCCGCCCAGCCGTCGGGCTACATCATCCGCGAAGACAGCGCCCAGCACGGCCCCATGTACGGCCACGGCTTCGCCACGCTGTTCCTCGCCGAAGTCTACGGGCTCTCGCCGCGCGACGACGTCCGCACGACGCTCAAAGCCGCCGTGCAGCTCATCGTCAACTCCCAGAATAAGGAAGGGGGCTGGCGTTACGATCCCGACGGCCGCGACGCGGATATCTCTGTCACCGTCTGCCAGATCATGGCCCTCCGCGCCGCCCGCAACTGCGGCCTCCACGTCCCCAAAACCACCGTCGACCAGTGCACCGAATACGTCCGAAGCTCGCAGGTCGCCGATGGCGGCTTCCGCTACCAGCTCAGCGGCCGGCCGACCAGCGCCTTCCCCCGGACCGCTGCGGGAGTCGTCGCTCTCTACAGCGCAGGCATCTACGAAGGACGCGACATTGAACGCGGTCTCGATTACATCAGCCGCTACGAACCCCAAGGCGACATGCTACGGTACGACGCGCACTATTATTACGGGCAGTATTATGCGGTTCAGGCGATGTGGCAGGCGGGCGGCGAACGCTGGAAACGCTGGTATCCCGCGATCCGCGGCGAGCTTATCGCCCGCCAGCTCCCCGACGGCATGTGGTCCGATCCATTGATCAATCCCGAGTACGCCACCGCCATGTCCTGCATCATCCTGCAGATGCCCAACAACTTTCTGCCGATCTTCCAGCGATGAGCCTTATGCGCCGCAGCCTTGCCGCGATTCTCCTGCTGACGCTGGCCGGCACCGTCGGGGCGGAAGACGTCGTCACGGTCCTCGACGCCGACGGGCGAGAATTGAAAGGCCCGCTGCAGGGCTGGACGAAGTCGGCGATCGTCCTGAAAGACCCGCTCCCCGTCGAACTGGTCGTCTCGATCGATTTCGGGCGACTCGCCGACCCGCCCAAGGCCGGCGCGGCCGCCCTGACATTTGCCAACGGCGACACCTGGCTGGTCCGGCCGATCGAAATGGCCGACGAAACGCTGAAAGTCGGCTGGGAACGCTACACCCCCTGGCCGATTCAGGACGTGCCGCTCGAAGCGATCTCTTCGCTGATTCTCGACCTGCCGGCGCCCGGCCCAGCGCGACGCAATCTCTGGAGAGATTTGGAAATGCGAACGGGCGGCGCGGATCTGGTCGTGCTGAGCAACGGCGAACGGACCGCCGATCAGCTTCTGAGTCTGGACGGCGCCTTTGTCGAGATCGACCGTTCCGGGAATCCCATCAAGCTCGATCGCCGGCGCGTCCGGGCCATCGGCCTCGACCCCGACCTGAGCAGCTTTCCCGCAACAACGGGCCCGCGTCTGGTCTTCCGCCTCCGCGACGGCTCTCGGTTGACGGCGATCGCCGCCGAACAGGCCGAAGGGGACGCTCTCAGATTGCGTCTCCCCTGGCAGGCCGAATTGATCGTTCCACTGGGCGAAATCTGCCGCTGCGACGTATTCAGTTCGCGCGTGCAGCCACTCGCGGAACGGACGCCGACGTCGGTCGTTCACACGCCGTTTCTGTCGTCAAAGTGGCCCCTCGTGGTAAATCGCAACGTCTGGCGCGGACCGTTGCGGATCCGCGGCCGGGAGTTCGCAACCGGACTCGGCATGCACAGCCAGACCGTCGCCCGCTTTGCCGTCGAGCCGGGCGACCGCGAGTTCCGGGCCATCGTCGGCCTCGACGACGAGGCCGCCCCCCGCGGCAGCGCCCGCTTTCGCGTCGCCGTCGACGGCCAGGACGTCTGGACCAGCCCCGAGCTGACGTCCCAGTCACCGCCGCTCGCAGTTCCGCCGGTTCCGCTCACGGGAGCCGGAGAGCTGACGCTGATCGTCGACTTCGGCGAACAGGCGGACGTCAGCGACTACGCCGACTGGTGCGATGCGGTGATTCTGCGAGATCCGTAGGGTGGGCTCCGCCCACCCCGTTCAAGGTGTTCGAACTTCACTATAACGCGATTGTGGAGCGATGGTTGCGACCGTGGAACGTCTTTTGGAGGTGACAAGGATGTTGCCCGAATCTGTGCTAGATCGATTCGTCGAGAAGTGCCCGGCGGCGGGTATGCCGGGGGTGAATGTCTGGTACGGCGGCCCGCTCGATCCGCGACTCGATCCGCCGGCGGTGATGGTCGAGGCTGACGATTCCGAAGCGGTTTGAGGTCTCCTTTCCAAGAGAGCTACTGCGATGTCCCGACCCCAGATCCATCGTCGATGCGCCGGCAGTTCGAAGAACAACGTTGGGCGACTGACTGCGCTTGGAGCGGCGCTCTTCCTGACCGCCGTTGGTTGTGAAAGTCGCCCAGAACACAAAGTCGACCGTACGACAACGCTCGACAAGTCCTCGATCCCGGAAAACTATCGCCCGCTCTTCGAGGGCGGCCTCAGCTTCGAGGAAGTCGAATCTCTTCGAGCGTTCCTGCCGTACAAATCGATCGCTCTGAGTCGCAGTCCGTGCTTCGGGGACTGCCCGGTCTACGATGTGACGCTGCACAGCGACGGGAAAGCCCGCCTGACGGCGACCCAGCATCTTGACGAGATCGGCACGTTTGAGGGAGAAGTGAATATCTTCAGTTTCGGCAAACTCTGCTATCTCATGGATCGGCTGGAGTTCTCAAAGTTCCAGCCGCAGTACGATGCAAATTCAATTGACTCTGCCACAGTCACGATTACCGCTTCAACGAAAGACGGCGAGATCGTTGTCAGCGACTACAGCGAAATCGGCCCCATCGAGCTATGGGCCATTCAGCAGACGATCGACAACATTCGCCATGAA
The DNA here is from genome assembly GCA_942493135.1 of uncultured Planctomycetaceae bacterium. Lineage (GTDB taxonomy): Bacteria > Planctomycetota > Planctomycetia > Planctomycetales > Planctomycetaceae > Planctellipticum. The sequence continues at coordinate 1,126,959 of OW818684.1, forward strand.
ATCGAGTGGCGCCGGGTCGATGATCCGGAAACACCGGCAGCGAAGTGATCTTCCGGGTCGTCGCGGACTCCGACCGGGGCCGCCCGCGCCACGCCCGACAGCAGATTGGGCAGCCGGTGAGCGACGACGGTCGTCATGTTCGACTCCAGCGAAGGGACCCGAAATTATCAGTGCCCGCCTGCGCAGACGCAAGAGCCGCTCATTCCCCGTTCGTACTCCATCGCCGGCACAGCTCCTCCGCCGCTGCGCCCCACTCCGGGAATTCGAACGTGCAACCGGACTCCAGCAGTCGCCCCGGAATCACCCGCCGGCTCTTGAGCAGCAGCTCGCTCTCCGTTCGAACCAGCCAGGCTCCCAGTTCCAGCAGCACGCGCGGAGTCGGCAGCCCCAGCCGCGCACCCCACGCCCGACGCAGCAGCCGCAGAAACTCCGCGTTCGGCAGCGGCCCGGGCGACGCCAAATTCACCGGACCGACCAGTTCTTCGTGGTCGATGATCCAGCCGACCGCGCGGACAAAATCCCGATCGTAAATCCACGACACAAACTGCCGGCCGTCTCCCTGTGCCCCGCCGAGCCCCCATCGCACCAGCCGCAGAAACGCATCGAACACTCCCCCCCGGTCCGGACTCATCACCATCGCCGAGCGCAGCAGCACCAGGCGCGTGCCGGTCAGCGTCGCCGCAGACTCCGTCGCCGCCTGCTCCCAGGCGCGGGCCACCTCAATGCTGAACCGCCACGCATCCGGCGCATCGACCTCATCCCCCCCGATCCGGCCGGTCCGTTCGTCATTCGGCGCGTCATACCGATGCGCATAAATCGTCGCCGTACTCGCCTGCAGCCAGACCCTGGGTGGTCGCTTTGCCGCCGCGATCGCGTCCCCGATCACGCGCGTCGACCGCACGCGGGATTCGAGCAGCTCCCGCCGGCGGGCCGGCGTATACCGGCAGTTGACGCTCCGGCCGGCCAGGTTGATCACGACGTCGGCCCCGTCAAGCTCCGCAGTCCACGGACCGATCGAGATGCCGTCCCACGCCGCGACCCGCCACGGAGCCAGTCCCGGCGAACGACTGAGCACGACGACCTCATCGCCGCGGGCCTGAAACGCCCGCGCGAGAATCGCCCCCACCTGCCCCGACCCGCCTGGAATAACTATCTTCACGGCAATTCCCCCACGCACTTTTCACGTGGAGAGTCAACCGCCGCCGGGCCGGCAACTTAACTGACCGACTCCGCGAAAAAAGCCCGCCAGACCGCTCGCACGGCCCAACGGGCTCTGTCTCTTCGCTTCTTCTGATCTGGCTGTCCGCTTTCAGCTTTCAGCGCTGCTAGTACGCCCTCGGCGTCACCCGGCCCTGCACCCGGCTCGGCAGACCCATGATCCGCAGGAAGCCTTCCGCGTCGGTCTGGTCGTACGCCCCGGCCGTGTCCATCGACGCAATCGCCTCGTCGTACAGGCTGTTCGGGCTCTTCCGGCTCTGCACGATCAGGTTCCCCTTGTAGAGTCCCAGCGTCACTTCGCCGTTGACGACCTTTTGCGCCTGATGGTTGAACGCCATCAGAGCGTCCATCTTCGCCGTGTACCAGAATCCGTAGTAGACCATCTCGGCGATTTCCGGCGCCATCCGGTCCCGCAGATGGACCAGATCACGGTCCAGCGTGAGCTGCTCCAGCACCCGGTGAGCTTCGTAAAGCACCGTCATCCCGGGGGCCTCGTAAACTCCCCGGCTCTTCATCCCGACAAACCGGTTCTCGACCATGTCGATGCGGCCCACGCCGTTCCGACCGCCGATCTCATTGAGCGTCTTGACCACCTGCAGGGCCGACAGCGTCTTGCCGTTCACGCTCACCGGCACGCCGTGCTCGAAGTGAACCGTCACCGATTCGACCTTGTCCGGCGCCTGCTGCGGCGAAACCGTCATGCCGAAGTCGACCGTGTCGACGCCGCACACCGCCGGATCTTCCAGCTTGCCCGCCTCGTAAGAAATATGCAGGCAGTTCTCGTCCGAGCTGTACGGCTTGCTCACCGACGCCTTGACGGGAATCCCCTTCTTTTCGCAGTAGGCGATCATCTCCTGCCGCCCGGCGAACAGCTCCCGGAACTTTGCAATCCGCCAAGGAGCGATGATCTTCACGGCCGGATCGAGGGCCTCGGCCGCGAGCTGGAACCGGCACTGATCGTTCCCCTTGCCGGTGGCGCCGTGGGCGTAGGCATCGGCCCCGACTTCGCGGGCCACCTGCAGGCAGACCTTCGAAATCAGCGGGCGTGCGATCGACGTCCCCAGCAGGTAGACCTGCTCGTACCGCGCCTGCCACTGCAGCACCGGAAACGCAAAATCCCGGCACAGCTCTTCCTGCACGTCCACAATCCGGGCCGACTTCGCCCCGTTATCGTGCGCCTTCTTGAGAATCGCCTGGCGATCCTCGCAGGGCTGCCCCAGATCGACGTAAACGCAATGGCAGTCGTAACCTTCGTCCTGCAGCCATCCCAGGATGACCGACGTATCCAACCCGCCCGAATAAGCCAGAACACAGCTCGGCATGATAAACCCAAAGCCCCTGCGAAAACCCGTTCCCCAACCGCCCGAAACCATGTCAGGCCGCTCATCGCCCGCAATGATACCGCTCGCGACAGAACCGAACCAGCACGCCCCGATCCGGCCCAACTGCCCTGCGAGCGATGCCCCTGCGAGGACTGCCGGCGTAGGTTGGTCGAACAGAGCAGTCGTCGGCGAAATTGTCTGCGTCCGGGTTGCCAGTCTCTATCGGCCCGCACTCAGCGCCCCGCCTTGAATCAGCCCCAGCTCCTGCATCCGCCGGACCAGCTCCCGCGCCAACGGCGCCGCCGCCTTACTCCCCGAACCGCCGTGCTCCAGCACCACGCAGAACGCCACCCGCGGCTGCTCCGCCGGCGCGAACCCGGCAAACCAGGCATGGTCCGGCTTGCCGCCACCCGTCTCGGCCGTCCCGGTCTTCCCGGCGAGCGTAATCCCCGGCAGCCGGGCGGTTTTGTAGGCCGTCCCGTGCGGGTCTTCGACGACCAGCGTCAGTCCCTCGCGAACGGCGGCCAGCGTGCCGTGATGCAGCCCGGCGATCTTCCGCGGCTCGGGGTACGTCGCCACGGAACGGGCGAAGGAACCGCTTTCGTCGACGAGCTGCGGCCCCTGGTTCGAGCCCAGGTGAGGCGTCACCAGCCAGCCGTCGTTGGCAATCGCCGCCATCATTCGGACGATCTGCAGCGGCGTGACCATCAGCGACGACTGCCCGATTGACAGGCCCAGCGTGTCGCCGGGATACCACGGCCTCCGGCCCGGTTCGCGTTTTATGGCAGGAGAGGGGAGGTTGCCCGACTCTTCGAACGGCAGATCGATCCCCGTCGGCTGACCGATGCCGAACTGCTGCGACCACTCGACCAGCGCCTGCGGCCCCGCCTTGCGTGCTCCGGCAAAGAAGTAGACGTTGCACGACCGGCAGAGTGCGTCTGCCAGCCGCGTTTCGCCGTGCCCGACGCCGTAGTGGCGGAAGATCAGGCAGCGGTGCTGCCCCGGATGGTCGAGATAGCCCCGGCAGTCGACGGCAGAGTCGGGAGTGACCTTGCCCGATTCGAGCAGCGCGACGGCGGAGACCGCCTTGTAGACTGATCCGGGCGGCAGCGCCATCCGCGTCAGCCGCGGGAACATCGGCTTGCGGGGGTCGTCGCGGACTTCGCGCCAGCGCTCGACATCCGGCCGGATCAGCAGGTTGAGGTCGAACCGCGGCGCGGCCGCGGCGGCGAGAATCGCTCCGGTCTGAACATCGATCGCGACGAGCGCTCCGCCCGTCGGCACGATCGACTGCGGGGCGGCCCCGGCGGTCGTTTCGTCGTCAATCGTCCCCGCCGGCGTTTCTTGCTGTAGTGCGGAATCGAGCAGTCGTTCCGCGGTCGACTGCAGTTCCGGATCGAGCGTGAGGACCAGATCCTTGCCGGACTGCGGTGCGCGGACCACTTCCGACTGAATGATCTCCCCCTGCCGATTGAGGACCAGCTTGCGCTGGCCGCGGAGACCGTGCAGCCGGCTGTCGTACGTTCGTTCGAGCCCGTTGCGCCCGATCGGATCGCCGGCGTGGTAGTCGAGCGGATCCGACTCGCCCAGTTTCGCGCGACGTTCCTGCAGTTCGTCGTCCCGCAACGCCGTCCGGCTACCGATCAGATGCGCCGCAAAGTCCCCTCGCGGATAGAACCGGCGCGTCTGCACGTGGATTCGCGAACCGGGGTAGCGCTCGGGATGCGCTTCGATCTCTGCCGCAGCCTCCGGCGTGATCGACGGCAGAATCACGTGGTAGGTCAGCTCTTCCTTGATCACCAGCGGATCGTTCCCTCCGCGATCGGGAGCGGCCGTCAATTCGCGGTGCAGTCGCTGCCAGATCTGCTCCCACGCGGTCCGATCTCCTTCGGCCTGATCGGCGGCGGCGACTCGCTGTTCCTGGCGGGCCTCCAGACCGTCGCGCACTCGTCCGGCGATCGATTCGATGCGAGCCTGGACCTGCGCCCGTTGCTGTTCAAGTTCTTCGGGTGCGACGCCGGTCAACCGGGCGATTTGCCGCCAGAGCCGTTGACGCTCGCTGATGATCCACTCTTCCTCGGCGGCGACGCGTTCGGACTCCCGGCGTTCGATCCGGCTCAACCGGGCCAGCGCCTGCTGCCGCAACCAGCGTTCGTCCGGCGGTTCCTGTAGCCAGCGATAGTGGATGTGCAACTCCTGGCGGACTTCATCGTCGGCGAGAATCGAGCCATCTGCCGCCAGAATCCGGCCATCCCGGCTCGGGATCTCTTCGTACTCTTCGCGAAGCTGCTGAAAGACCGCCGTGAACTGGTCCGGAATCACCACCTGCAGCCAGACCAGCCGGGCGCTGATGGCGACGAGCGGGACGAGCCCCAGCAGGTACAGCAGCGCTAGTCGCAGATGTGGCTGACCGTCGGCGCTCCACTCCCCGCGGGAGCTGGCCCCTTCCGCTTCAAACTGTGGCAATCCGTTGAGCATGGGGAAAATTCAGTCGTTGAGCATTCGCCATTTGTTCTGGACGAGCGGGGCCAGCGGGCGTCCGCGGAGTGCCAGCCCCCTGACCAGAAACCGCCAGCCGAACAGCACCGCCGCCGTCAGCAGCCCGGTCCAGAGCGCCTGCTGCGACGCGAGTCGCAGAATCTCCGCCGCCGAGATCGCCGGGGCATCGCGCCACGCCTCCAGCACGCGCCAGCCCAGCCCGTGCAGCCAGGCCGTCGCGCCGACCAGCAGCCCGATCGCAGCGCTGGAGCGCGCCGGCTGTCCGCCGAGCGCCCCCTGCAGCAGCTTCGCAATCCCCGCCATCAGCATGAGACTTTCCCCGAGCGGCCCGCCCGACAGACCGTCCCACCACAGGCCGACGACAGCCGCCCAGAGGATGGCCGCCGGCCCTTCAAACAGCAGCACGCTCGCCGCGACCGGCACCGCGGCCAGGTGCGTCTTCCAGTCGCCCCACGCCAGCGCCTCGCCAGAACCGGTCTGCACGACCAGGCAGGCGTAGGTGAGGAGCAGGAATGTCAGGTGACGCAGCATCGTAGTCTCAATTGGCCAGCGGCCGATCCGGATTGAGCAAGGTCCGCAGGACGGCGACGCGGGTCAGTTCGCCGGGCCATTGTGCGGGCTCGACGCGGATCGTCCACTCGCGGTCGTCGGGAGACGCCGTGGCTTCGACGACTTTGCCGTAATACAGCGGCACCGGGATGACGCCGTCCCGTTCTGCGGTATAGACGAAGTCCCCGACCCGCACCGATTCGGTCGAAGGAATCCCCTCCAGCTTGCAGGTCGGTTCGCCGGTTCCGTGCAGAATGCCGGGAGCCGCAAACACCGGCCCCTGCGATGTCGCCCGGACCAGTTGCGCCCGACCGCGATAGCCGGCGTCCGTCAGCAGCAGCACGCTGCTCGACCACCGCCCCGCCTGAGCCACTTTGCCGATCACCTGCCGCCCCAACAGCAGCGGGTCTTCCGCCGCCACCCCGCCATCCCGGCCGTAATCGATCAGCGGGCGGAGATCGGTCAGCACCAGCGACGACTCCCGCAAACCCTGGACGCTCCCCCCCGCCAGGTACAGCCCCCGCCGCCACTCGGTCGCCGCCGCTTCCCCGAGCACGCCGACCTGCAGCAGTTGCGGCACGAGTAATCGCGCGGAGGCTTCGGGCACGTATGCCGCCAGTCCCGCGGGATCGCTGCTGACATCGGCTTCCCCGCGCAAGGCCGCCTGCGCAACAACCGCCTGCAGATCATCCTCCAGCCTGGCGACGCGTTCCCGCAGCTCGCGGGTTTCCGTGGTCGCCAGATCTCCCGCGACCGATTTGCGATTCTCGGCCAACTCCCGCCACGCCTGACGCGTCCAGCGAAGTCCTTCCAGACCCGGCCGCAAAACGTCAGCCGTCAACCCCCGCCACCCGTCCGCCATCCCCGCCGGCGCGGACCGCAGGCCCAATGCCAGCAGCGCCAGCCAGACCAGCAGCGGAACATGACGAGTCATCCAGCGCATTGGCCCGCCGTTACAAATCCCCCGCCCCGGCTTCGAGGCTCGCCTTCCACTGATCCAGATGCTCCACGCAGATCGCCGCCCCGCGCACCACCGACCGCTGCGGATCGGCCGCCACCCGCACTGGAATCCCCAGTTGTTCCTGCAGAAACAGGTCCAGTCCGCGGAGCAGCGCCACGCCCCCCGACAACACGAGCCCGGTATCCGCCAGGTCTGCCACCAGTTCCGGGTCGCACTGCTCCACAACCGACTTGATCCCCCCCAGCATCGTCATCAGCGGGCCCTTCAGGGCCTCGCGAACTTCTTCGCTGGTGATGATCGCTTTCCGCGGCACGCTGCTGACGATGTCCAGCCCCCGCACTTCAGTCGTCTGCTCCTGATCCAGCGGATACGCGCTCCCGATCCGAATCTTGATCTGCTCTGCCGTCTGCGGGCCGATCCGCAACGAAAAATGCTGCCGGACATACTCCACCAGCGCCTCGTCCAGCTCGTCCCCCGCCGTCCGCAGCGACCGACTCGCGACGCTCTCTCCGAGACTGAAAACCGCAATCTCCGTCGTTCCGCCGCCGATGTCGCATACCAGGCTGGCCAGCGGCTCCGACAGCGGCATCCCGGCGCCGATCCCCGCCGCCTTCGACTCCGCAATCAGATACACCCGACCGGCCCCCGCCCGCTCCAGACTGTTGAGCACGGCCCGTTTCTCGACCGGCGTAATACTCCCGGGCACCGCGACCACTACTCGCGGGCGGAATCCAGGCGTCTGGTGCGAGGCCTTTTGCAGGAAGTACCGCAGCATCGCCTCGCACAGCTCGAAATCGGTAATCACGCCGTTCCGGATCGGCTTCACCGCGGTAATCGAATCGGGCGTCCGCCCCAGCATCTGCCGGGCCAGCTTTCCGACGGCCGTACCGCGACCGAGAACGCGTCGGGTCCCCTTCTGCAGGGCGACGACCGACGGCTCATCGAGGACGACTCCACGTCCCTGAAGCGCCATCAGCGTATTGGCCGTCCCGAGATCCAAAGCGATGTCAGGACTCAGCCACGAACGCAACCGGTTCAGCATCCTTGCCTTACGTTGATTTCAGAGCCGGCCGGGCTGTCGCCATCCCGCGACACTTTCTCCCGCCCAGCCCGCCAGACGCCGCCTTGTACGCCAAACCGGCAATTCCTGCAACGGCCGTCCGCGGCCGGGCGGGCTGCCGACTCAGAGATGGGTTAAGCTGGATGCCCACCACGGCGGCGATGGACGGAGTCTCAACAAACGGCCACCATCCGCCGGGTGGCACGCCCAGAGTCCGCGACGGGCGTGGTTCTTCCGTTCCGGCCCCTCCAAGCAATTTCAAACAATTTCGCAGTGAGCCCCCCATCCATCACCACCATCTCTTTCTCAACTCTCAACTCTCAACGCCCCATGCCCCACGACCTCAAAGATCCCCGCTGGATGTACGCCAAAGCCGGCCTGATCGTCTGGCTCGAACAGCCAACCCTCAAAGTGGCCTGCCTCCTCGCCCTGATGGTCTGGTGCTTCGCCCGCGCCTACTACTTCGCGTTCTACGTGATCGAGAAGTACATTGATCCCTCGTTCCGGTTCGCAGGATTGAGCTCCGCAGTGCGATATCTCCTGCAGCGCCGTCGACCTCCTGCCGGCAATGACCCGGAACGCACCGATCAGTAGTGCCGGTTTCGCCGCGTTCCGGGTCGTTGCAGACTCCGACGCCGGCCACCCGACAGTTAGGAGATTCCAGAACCTCCGTAACTTCCACGGTTCAAAATCCGCTCTCCTCATTCGCGTCCATTCGTGTCATTCGTGGCTTTCACCCATTCCGTCTTCTCCCGGAACCCGCCGCTTCATCCATGACATTCCCGGCAGGTGATTTCGGCGAATTGCCGAATCGGGTATGATTGACGCACGTTCCGAGTTCGGTCTCGGATTGCCGTTGTCTGCTCCGGAGTGACGCTATGCCCTCCTCGCGTCGATCGATTCGGCTCTCATGCGTCTTTTGCGCACTCCTCGCTGGAGCGCTGGCGCTCATCCTGTCAGCCGACTGGCTCTCAGTCTCCCGCGCCCAGGACGCCGCCGTCAAAGAAGCGACTCCGAAGACCAGCACGAATCTCCCCGCAGGACACCCCGGCTACACGTTCCGCCGGGATCACGACCCCAACGGCATCGGAAAGTTCTACCTCGGCCGCGAAATCGCCCACGTCATGGGCTTCGCCGGCGTCGACTGGCTCGAACGGGACAACCGCGAGCAGGAAGAACGCCTGACGCTCCTGGTCGAGAGTCTCAAACTCAAACCGGGCATGGCAGTTGCAGATATCGGAGCCGGGTCCGGCGTCTTAACTCTGATGATGGCCAGCGAAGTCGGCCAAACCGGAACCGTCTTCGCCGTCGACATTCAGCAGGAAATGCTCGATCGCCTGTCGGACAAATTGAATAACCTCGACGTCAAAAACGTCCAACTCGTGCGAGGAACCGCGAAGTCCCCGAAGCTGGAACCGGAGTCCGTCGATCTGGCGGTCATGGTCGACGTCTATCACGAATTCGAGTTCCCCTGGGAAATGCTCCGTGAACTGTCCACTGCTATGAAACCGGGCGGGCGGATCGCGTTTGTCGAGTACCGCAAGGAAGACCCCGAAGTCCCGATCAAACTCGTCCACAAAATGATGGAAAAGCAAGTTCGCCGCGAAGCCGAACGTCCCGAGTTCGGCCTGACCTGGAAAGAAACTATCGGGATTCTCCCCCGGCAGCACATCGTCGTCTTCGAGCGCAACGCTCAACAGCCTCAGTAAGTCCTTTCAGGAAGCAGCCAGCATGACGAAATCCGGCGGAAACGCCCCGCGGAAACCAGCCACGAAGTTTCCGCAGTTGCAGAAGCAGATGACCAAGAACAAGATTGCCCGGAACATCGGCCAGACGCAGACCAGCCGGATGCCGCAACTTCCGAAGACGCAGGGCCGTCCGAGGCCTTGACGACACTCCTCGCCAGGCAGGCTGGGAGGATTGCGAGGATTCTGCGGAGCAGCGCGGCCGGCCGTCGTCGGACCGCCTCTCCCAAATGGAGTTCCACGGCTTTAGCATGGAGGCGCAAAGCAGCGACGGGCCTTGTCGGGAGAGTGGTGTTCATGAGATGCGGTGTATCGGATCCCTCCCGCTTCGGGATGCTGGGAGCAGTATTACTTCTCGCCGCGCTGTGCGTATCGCGGCCTCTCGCGGCGTTGGCGCAGGACGAAGGTGTCGACGACTACAACTTCTCGGTGTCGCTCTACCGCCAGGATCGCTGGAAGGACGCCGCCGAGTCCTTCCGTAAGTACCTCAAGACTTATCCGAAGCACGACAAGCGGCCGTTCGCCCAGCTCTACCTGGGCCTGACGCTGGTCAACCAGCAGGACTACAAGGCCGCCCGCGAAGAACTGCGGAAATTCGTCGAAGATTACCCGGACAACACCAACATCGCTCAGGCCCGCTACCGCGTGGCCGAGTGCAGCTACCTGCTCGACGATCTGCCCACCGCTCGCACGGAGCTGGAGGCCTATCTCAAGGAGCATCCCCAGGACCGGTTCGCTGATCGCGCCTGGCCCTATCTGGGGGACGTTTTCCTGCGCGAAGGCAACGCCGAGCAGGCGCTGCGAGCCTTCGACGTCGCCGTCAAGGACTATCCCAAGGGTTCGCTCGCCGAGGACGCCCGCTTCGGCCGGGCCCGCGCGCTGCAGTCTCTGAAGAAATTCGACGACGCGCTCGCTCAGTTCGAGGAGATCGCCAAGGACCGCGAAGGAACCCGCGCCGCCGAGGCCCTCTTCCAGATCGGTGCCCTGCAGTTCGACCGGCAGAAATTCCCCGAAGCCACCGCCGCCTATCAGGATCTGGCGAAGCGATTTCCCGAAAGCCCCCTCGTTCCGTCCGCCCAGCTCAACGCTGGCAATTCGATGTACCAGGCGGGCGAATTTCTCCGGGCCGGCAATCAGTTCGCCAAGATCGTCGACGACGAGACCCACGGCGTGACGGCCGGCTACTGGCAGGGCTTAAGCCTCAAATCGGCCGGCCAGTTTCCGGAGGCCGCCAAAGCCTTCGCTGCCGTCGCCGCCAAAGCGGCCGATCGGCCGCTGCTGGAAAACGTCCTTTTCCAGCAGGCGCTCTGCGAACGCCAGATCGGGGCGCTGCCCGAGGCGCTGGCCCTGTTCGAGACCGTCCTGGAGAAGTGGCCGGCCGGCGAACACGCCGACGACAGCCTGCACGCCGCCGGCGAACTGGCCCTGGAACTGGGCGAATTGCCGAAAGCTCAGGAACTGGTCGACCGCTTCGCAAAGGAGTTCCCGAAGAGCGGCCTGCGAATGTATCACGAACTTCTCGCCGGCCGCCTGCTGCTGGCCCAGTCGGCGGTGGCGGTGCGTGATCAGCGCCCCGGCGAAGAGATCGGCCGGCACTACCGCGATGCCACGCAGCGATTCGAGAAAGTTCTGCAGGAGAGCGAACTTCCCCGCACCAAGCTGCAGGCCCGCTACCTTCTCGCGCTCACGTTCCAGCTCCAGAGCGACCACGCTCGCGCCCTGGAATACATCGCTCCCGTCACGGAAGCCGCTCTCGCGGAAGGAGAAAAGTCCGAGTTTGCCGACGCGCTCATCGTTCAGGCCGACAGCCTGATCGCCACCCGCCAATTCAAGCCGGCGGACGACCTGCTGCAGCGCTACCGCCTCATGAATCCCCAGGGCAGGCAGTCCGCCCGGGCGCTGTCGCTGCAGGCCGTCGCGGCCGCGGGGCAGGGGGACGCCGTGCGTGCGGTCTCGCTCCTCGAAGACCTGCAGAAGCGATTTCCCGAATCGCCCCTCATCGCCTCCACCACGTACCATCTGGCCGAACAGGCCGAAGGAAAACAGGACTGGGCCGCCGCCGCGACCTACTACGAACGTCTGATTCCTCTCAGCTCCGGAACCGACAACCAGGCCTTCGCGATCCGCGGACTCGCCTGGGCTCACTATCAGTCCCAGGATTACCCGGCTGCCGCCGTCGAATTCGAACGCGTCGTCAAAGAGTTTCCCCGGCACCGTCTGGCGGGCGAATGCGCCTACCGTCGGGGCGAGGCTCTTCGCGAAGCCGGTCAGATCGAGGCCGCGGCCCTGGCCCACCAGGAAACGCTCTCCACGTACGGACCGGCGGAACCCGCTCCGGCCGGCGCCGATCAGCAGGAACCTCTGATCTTTCCGTATCTGGCAGGGCTCCAGGCGGCGCGCATGCTCAGCAAGCTCGACAAACCGGCGGAAGCCGATACCGCCTACGAAGCGGTCGTCAGGCGATTCCCGAACGCCGCACACCTCGACCGCCTGCTCAACGAATGGGCCCTGCTGAACTACGCGTCCGAGTCCTACGACCGGGCCGACGAGATCTTCCGCCGGCTGGTCAAGGAAACCCCGGCGAGCGACCTCGCCGACAACGCCAGATTGAGCCTCGCCGAGAGCGATTTGATTGCCGGCCGGTTCGAACAAGCCCGAACGGAGTTTATGCGTCTTTCGGAGGACGCGGCCAGCGACGAAGGCGTCAGAGAACGCGCCCTCTACCAGTTGATCGTGCTCGCGGTCGATCAGCAGAAGTGGAGCGAGATCCCCGTCGCCGCTGACCGGCTCCTCAAGGACTTCCCGGAGAGCCCGCACCGCTGGTACGGCATGTATGCCCGCGCCGAGGCACTGCTGGCGACCTCGAAGCCGAGCGATGACGACATTGCCGCGGCGAAGAGGCTGCTGACGGAGCTGAGAACGGCTCTCTCCGAGAACTCCGACATGCGCCGGGAACCTTGGACGGGCCGCGTCTGGGTGCAACTCGCAGACGTCGCCCTGCGCCAGAAGGAATACGACCAGATCGGCGCCCTCGCCACAGAATTGCGCAAGCTCTCGCCGACGTCACCGGTCCTGTATCAGCTCGACGAAGTCCTGGGCCGTTCGCTCAAGCAGCAGGCGAAGTTCGAAGATGCCCGCCGGGCGTTCGAACGGGTTGTCGTAGACCCTCAGGGCCGCAAGACGGAGACCGCCGCCAAGGCCCAGTTCCTCATCGGCGAGACGCTCTTCCTGCAGGAACAGTGGCACCAGGCCTTCCTGGCCTACCAGCGGGTCTACAGTACCTACGATTCCCCGGAATGGCGGGCGGCCGCGCTCCTGCAGTCCGCCAAGTGCGACGAAAAACAGAACCAGTGGAAAGAAGCCGTCGCCACCTACGAACAGCTCCTGACCGAATTCCCCAAATCCACGCACGTCGCCGAAGCCCAGATGCGACACGAAGCCGCCAAAAAGAAAGTCGGCAGCGGTTGAACGGGTTTCGTTCGCGGTCAACGCTCAACGCTCGACGCCGCCATGTGCGGCTCCGACCGCGCTGAATTCGGCGCCACATCGCTCAGCCGTTCCCGGATCGCATTGAACCGGTCTGCGAGCTGCAGGAACGCATCCACGATCCGCGGATCAAACTGCGTCCCGCGTCCCTCGACGATCAGCCGGATCGCCTCTTCGTGCGGGAAGGCTTCCTTGTAGACCCGCTTCGTCGTCAGTGCGTCGTACACGTCGGCCACCGACACAATTCGCGCCGCCAGCGGAATCTCTTCTCCCGCCAGTCCATCCGGATACCCCGACCCGTTCCAACGCTCGTGGTGCCACGCAGCGATCTCTTTGGCCATATGCAGGAACTCGGCCTGCGGAAATTTGCGGCAGGCGGCCTCCAGCGTCTCCGCGCCGATCGTCGTGTGCCGCTGCATGATCGCAAACTCGTCCTTCGTCAGCTTGCCAGGCTTCAGCAGCACCGCGTCGGGGATTCCCACCTTGCCGATGTCATGCAACGGCGACGTCGAGTAGATCAGACGGATGAAGCTCGTGTCGATCCGATTGCGAAAGTCCGGATGCTGACACAGATGCTGAGCCAGCATCCGCGAATAATTTCGCACCCGCTCAAGATGCTCGCCGGTCTCGGTGTCGCGGGACTCCGCCAGCCGGGCCAGCGCGAAGATCGCAACGTCGCGCGTCTCCATCGACAGAATGCGCTCCGCACCATGCACCCGGGCCAGCAGTTCCGATCCGGAAATCGGCTTCGTCACGAAGGCATCGGCGCCGGCAGTCAGTCCCTCCAGGGCTGAGTCCGTCGAATTCCGCGCCGTCAGCAGAATCAAATAGATGTAATGGTCGGTCTCCGATTCGCGGATCATCCGGCAGAGATCCACGCCCGTGCAGCCCGGCATATCCCAGTCCAGGATCGCGAGTTGCGCATGCCCCAGCAGCAGGTGGTCGCGCGCCTCGTTGCCGTCCGACGCCTCCAGCACAGAGTATCCCGCAGTGGTCAGGCGGTGCGCTACAACTTCCCGGCAGATCTCATCATCATCGGCGACAAGGACGCGCATGACTATCGCTCTCCGACCAGCAAGGTCTGGGAATCTCTTTCCTGGGTCTCTTCATCCGCGGTGGCGGGAGTCTGTTCCCACCACTTCTGAAATTTCAGCACTGCTCCCTGCAACGGGTCCAGCAACGACTCGACTTCATCCGGCCGCTCGACCGCAGCATGTTCGATCCGCTCCGCCGTCGCGGCGATCTCGCCGGCCGAAACTGTGGCGGCGGCCCCTTTCAGTCCGTGAGCCAGAGTCCGCGCCCGCGGCCACGCTTTGGCGATGCATGCCAGCTCCAGTTCCCGCAGATCGGCCACCGCCCGCCGCGAAAACTTCCCGAGGATCCGCTGCTGGAACGCCATCGATCCGCCACTCCGCTCGCGCAGGGCCGCCAGATCAACTGGCGGAGCCGGCTCGCGATGCGCCGGACCAATCGGCGGCTCGGCGGATTCTTGGGACGCTCTCCGCGTCAGCACCTGCAGCAGGCTCGTCCGGTGGACCGGCTTCGACAAGAAGTCGTCCATTCCCGCCTCCAGGCACCGCTCCCGCTCTCCCACGACGGCGCTGGCGGTCAGGGCCACAATCGACGTCCGGCTCCGGCCTGTCGCCTGCTCCCAGCTCCGCAGCCGCCGCGCAAATTCGAAACCGTCCATTTCCGGCATCTGGCAGTCCGCCAGGATGATCTCAAACGTCTCGCTCTTCACCGCCTCCAGCCCTTCGACCCCGTTCCTGCAGATCTTTGCGCTGTAGCCCAGCGAGCTCAGCAGTTCTTCCACCACGATCTGGTTGACTTCATGATCTTCCAGAACCAGAACGCGCGGACGCTCCGCGTGCCCGCTGACGGCGACGGACCGGCTCGGCAGCTGAAGAGTAGTCGCGGTGACGCGCCGCCTGAGCCCCGTCAGCACCGCATCCAGCAGACGGGACCGGCGAATCGGCTTCGACAGGCTGGCCGTGATTCCATGGGCCTCAAGCTCTCGCTGTGTCTGAGTGCGATCCCAGGAAATCAGCATCACTACCGGCGGAGCCGCAGCTCCCCACAGCGATTGAATCCGCGCCGCCAGAGTCAAGCCGTCCATGCCCGGCAGATGTTGATCAAGCAGCAGCAGATCGTAGCGCCGTGGACCGGTTCCTTCGCTGGTCAGCAAGTCCCAGGCGGTCTCCGCATCTGGAACCAGCTCCGGTTCGCAGCCCATCCACCGCAGGTGATCGCGCAGGATCCGCCGGTTGTCTTCGTGATCGTCCACCACCAGGATTCGCGTCTGCTGCAGACAGACAGGTGCTTCGTCCTCGGCGTTTCTCGGCGAAATCGCGCAGGGGATCGAAAACCAGAATGTCGCTCCGGAACCGGGCTGGCTTTCGACCTGCAGCCGGCCCCCCATCAGTTCGACAAGATCCCGGCAGATCGTCAGCCCCAGTCCCGATCCGCCGTGCGTCCGGGCTGTCGAGACGTCCAGTTGCGAAAACGCTTCGAACAGTTGCGCCTGCTTTTCGAGCGGAATTCCTGGTCCCGAATCGGCGACCGCGAACCGGAGCTCGACGGCCTCGGCGCTGCGCAAGACGACGCAGACCTGCACACGGACATCGCCGGTTTCGGTGAACTTGATCGCGTTGTTGACCAGATTAATCAACACCTGCCGTAATCGTTCCGGATCGTTGACGACCAGCTGGGGTACGTCGGCGTCGATCAGTCCCAGCAGTGTCAGGCCGCGCGATTCCGCCCGATGACCGAACATCTCCACGATGTCGTCCACGACCTCCTGCAGGTCGAACTCGATCCGCTCCAGCGTCAGCTTGCCCGCCTCGATCTTCGACAGGTCCAGTATGTCATTGATTACCGACAAGAGCGCCTGCGCCGACGAGTGACAGATCCGGGTATACTGCGACTGCTGCGGCGACAGCGGAGTCCCCTCCAGCAGCTCCAGCATGCCAACCACTCCGTTGAGCGGCGTCCGGATTTCATGGCTCATCCGCGCCAGAAAGTTGCTCTTCGCGGCGCTCGCCGCGTCGGCACGCTGCTTCTCGCAGATCAGTCGCTCGTTCTCCTTGCGACGTGTGATGTCCTCGACCGTCCCCTCGTAGTACAGCAGCGTTCCATCGGAATGACGGACCGCGTGTCCCGACTCAGAAATCCAGATGATCTGTCCGTCGCGCCGATAAACTTCGGATTCAAACCCCGTAAACTGCCCGTCCTGTTCGAGTGCCGCCGCAAACTCCTGTCGCCGTCCCGGGTGCACATAGACCTGTCGGCTGATGTCGCTCACCGTCGCCATCAGTTCCTCGGGAGACTCGTACCCGTAAATTCGCGCCAGTGCCGGATTCGCCGTCAGGTAATGCCCCTCCGGACTCGACTGGTAAATCCCTTCGATCGCGTTTTCAAAGATGTCTCGATAGCGCTGCTCCGCCGTCGCGTGCGCGGAGATCTCCCTTTGAACCCGCTTCAGCACGCGGTTGTAGCGCTCGGCAATCTGGCCGACTTCGGTGTGCGGCTCGACGCCGACCTCCTGCGAAAAATCTCCGGTCTGCTGCTGGCGCTGCATTTCGTCCAGCAGATCCCCCAGGTCCGTCGATGCACCGTGCTCGGCGAAATTGAGTCCCGCCAGTTCATCCTCCGGCTCTGCTCGCAGAGTCATGAAACGACTTGCCACGCGGCATGTCAGCCAGCCGGCCCCGAACGCGAATCCGCCGCAGACCAGCACCCCCAGCGTCTGAACTCCCATCTGGTGCCACCCGCTGCGCCCCGCGAACCCCAGCGCTGCTGGCGACGCGAAGATCGCCACCGCCAGCGTCCCCCAGACGCCCGCAAATCCATGCACCGGAACGGCCGAGACCGCATCGTCAATCTTCCAGCGAATCAGCCAGGCATCCGCGAAAAAGACAATCGCTCCCGCGGCGCCGCCCACCGCGGCGGCGGCCCAGGGTGCAAAGACGTGGCATCCTGCGGTGACGCCAACCAGCCCCCCCAGAACGCCGTTCAGCATCGGTTCAATGCGCGGCTGGCCGATGAATTTCCACGCCGTCAGTCCCCCGGCAATCCCCCCGGCCGCACCCGCCAGAATCGTATTCAGAATGGCGCGGGCCGCGACTCCGTCGGGGGCCAGCGAGCTGCCCCCGTTGAAGCCGAACCAGCCGAACCACAACAGGAACACGCCCAGCGTCGCCAGAATCAAGTTGTGCGGGCGAATGAGGCGTGTGCCGGCGTCGAACCGCCCCCGCCGGGGACCAATCGCCAACAGCGTCGCCAGCGCGAACCAGGCCCCCAGCGAATGCACGACCGTGGAGCCGGCGAAGTCGACGAAGCCGAGCTGTCGCAACCAGCCCGGCCGTGGACCGTCATTCCAGACCCAGTGTCCGAGCAGGGGGTAAACCAGGCAAGAAAGCACCGCGCACAGAACCAGGTAGGCCCCGAACCGCATTCGTTCCGCCACCGCCCCGGAGACGATCGTCGTCGCCGTGCTGCAGAACACCACCTGGAACAGCAGAAACGCCAGAAACTTCGGTCCCGACTCCGCCCCGGGACTGAAGTGAGAAACGCCAATCCAGCCTCCCACCGAGGTGCCGAACATCAGCCCGAAGCCGATCGCCCAGAACAGTAGGCTCGAAACGCAGAAGTCCATCAGATTCTTGATGGCCACGTTGACGCTGTTCTTCGCCCGGACCAGTCCCGCCTCCAGCAGGCAGAATCCTGCCTGCATCGTGAAAATCAGGGCCGAACAGATCAGCACCCAGGCCAGATCAAGTTGATCCACCGCAGCAGACATACACCTGCGCCTTATCGGCTCCGTAGTTAGGAAGTACCAGCGAACGCTAGCTTTTCCCGCACAGTCAGCCCGGCCTGGCTTGTCGCTCGCGTTGTCAAACGGCAACATTCCCCCGCCGACTGGTAGTCCATGACGTTGCTGACGGTTGCGCTGGCTGCCGTTTCTCCTGATAGACAAAGGATTTAGGTGATCTTTTGACGCCCCCGGTCCGCTCCACAGGCGGAGCGATCGGCGTAACCCCTGCAATCCCACCGGCGCCTCGTGCCGCGGCTTCCTTCTGCCCCGAATCCGTTTTCGGTATCGTGCCTTCAATCCCGCAGAATCCTGCAGGGTGGGCCGGGCGCCGCCCGTCGACCCACCACTCACCCAGGCGACCCGCCGGCCGCAAACCGGCCACTCCGAGGAACTCGACGGCATGACGGATCGGTCTCAACTCCTGGAAGAGCTCCGCTGGAAAAAGTTCCCCGTCCTCGACGACGGCTTCGTCTGTCTCGTCGACGTCATGGGCGACGACAGCGCCATCGTGCAGGCCGCCCGCGTCAGCTACGGAGCCGGGACCAAGCAGGTCTCCGACGATCGCACCCTGATCCGCTATCTGCTCCGCCACCGCCACACCACCCCGTTCGAAATGGCCGAAGTCAAACTCCTCGTCCGCGTTCCCATGGACTGCTGGCGGCAGTGGATCCGCCACCGCACGGCGAACGTCAACGAGTACAGCACCCGCTATTCCGTCGCGATCGACTCCGCACAGACCACCCCGGAGAACGCCTGGCGCACCCAAGCCGCTCAAAATCGCCAGGGAAGCGGCGAGCCCTTGCCGCTGGAACTCGGCCGCCAGCTCACCTCCGCCGAGCACCAGCTCCACGAACTGGCCCGCAAGGTCTACGCCGACCGCCTTGCCGCCGGCGTCGCCCGCGAACAGGCCCGCAAAGACCTCCCGCTGGCCACCTACACCGAAGCCTACTGGAAGGTCGACCTCCACAACCTGCTCCACTTCCTGTCGCTCCGGATGGACGGCCACGCCCAGGAAGAAATCCGGCTCTACTCCACCGCCATCGGCCGCAACATCATCCAGCCCCTCTTCCCCGTGGTCTGGGAGGCCTTTGAAGACTACCGCATGGGGGGCAAGTTCCTGTCGCGCCTCGACTGCGGCGTCATCACCCGGCTCACAACCGCCGCCGCCGCCGCCGGCAAAGCCCCACCCTTCTCCCAGGAGGAATACCTCGCCGCCCAGGACGAAACCTGGCGCCCGCTCACCCGCTGCCGCGAACGCGACGAATGCGCCGCAAAACTCATCGAACTCGGCCTCCTCCAGGGCTGAAAACCCTCGGCCCGGTAAGCGCGAAATCCGAAACTCAGAAATCTGAAACGAAGCGGCCGCAGGCCGCTCTCAACCGCTATCGTCTTCCCGTTTTGCACTTTCAGTAGTTCCCAGATCGGCGATCGGCGTCAAACCGCTATTCAAGTTGAAGTTGCGTTGAGAAACTGGAACCGTCGTGAAGTTCGCGTGTGATGGCGTTGGCGATCCAGTGCAGCATCCGGCGGAAACGCAGACGTTCCAGATGCAGCACGAGTTCGCCGTTCCGGCGCTCGGCAAAGTACGTGAAGTGCAGCCAGACCCAGACGTTTCTCAGCACCAGCCCCACCAGCACGAAGAACAGTCGCTGCACCGGATCGGTCGTGCAGGTCCGGATGCGGGCCTGGCCGAGCTGTCGGTAGCTGGACTCGATTCCGAACCGGCGTCGATACAGCTCCCGGAGTTCGACCGGTGCGCCGCTCACGTTCCAGGCTGCGAACAGCAGGCGCTCGAGCGGCGCTTGCCCGGTTTTGTCGTGGCGATAGCTCTTGTACGCCACCACCACGGTGAAGGAGGCCGAACTCTGTTTGACCGTCCACGTGTAGCGATAGCGTCCGGCGGCACAGCGCAGGAAATCTCGCAGCTTCCGTACGCCCGGCTTTGTGCCGCGTCGCGACCGACGCTTCGGCCTGCGGCCGCGCGCGCCACCGGCATCAGAAAGGGGATGCGACGCTGCTGCAGACGTTCCAGCACCGGAGCCGCTGAAAAACTGCCGATCCAGCAGCAGAACTTTGATCTTCAGCCCCCGCGCCTGCAGACGATCGAGCAACCGTTCGAGCACGGCCAGCGGCGACTCGCTCCCTTTGACCGACGTCGCAGCGAGGGTGTAACGATAGCCCTGTTCGACGACGCAGGCCGTGGCGTAGGCGTGAAATTTGCTCGTCCCCGACCTGGGCAGGCTGTGATACAGTTCGTTGGCATGCCGGTGCGGCTGTCCGTGGTAGGGGATCAGATGCCAGTCGATGGCGACCTGCCGGGCTTTGCGAAAGATCGCCCCGGGCAACTGCGGCCCGCAGAGCGCCGGATGCAGCCACTGTTCGAGCGTCAGCGGACGCGCCGGCAAACAAGCCGTCAGGGCGTTGCGAACCGCCTGATCGCAAGGAGCGCCGACCAGATCGCGGCAGACCGCGAAGACCGAACTCATGCGAGCTGCGGCCAGCAATACGATCTGCCACAACCGTCTGGAGGTGCACTTCCATCCGACATCCCTGAGCGGCATCGCCGTCCGCAGCCAATCCTCGGCCAGCATCTGGACCTGCCGGTCCGACACAGTCACACTGTTTCTCGAACGCATGGGCTTCCTCCATGAATGACCCTGTTCCACAAGTCATTGTGTAGGAAAGCCCTGCGTTCATTTGAAGATCACCTCCCGATCTGGGAACTACTGACTTTGCATTCTTCACTTTTCATTTTGCACTGACCGGAACACACAACCCGACCACACGGCTCCCCACCGAATCAAAAAATGTCCCTCTCCATCCCTCCCGACCAACTGCAGTTCCGCACGAACGAATGGGGGCAGCTCGTCCTCACCGCCGACGGCCAGGACTACGTCGGCGTCGACCTGATCCGCTGCTTTCCCCTCTCCGACCCGGACCACCTGATCTCCGTTCTGGACGCTTCCGGATCAGAACTGACGCTGCTCGACCATCTGGGGCAACTGAGCGAATCGGCCAGGACCGTCGTGCAGGCCGCCCTGGCGGAGCGCGAGTTCGTTCCTGTAATTCACGAAATCCAGTCGACCTCCTCCCCCGTCCCTCCCTGCCAGTGGACGATCGAAACCGACCGCGGCCCGACCCGCATTCAACTCGACAGCGACGACGACCTCCGCCGCCTGTCCCCCGAACGCATCCTCGTCGTCGACACCAATGGCCTCCGCTACCTGATCCCCAGCTTTCAGAACCTCAACCCGCACAGCCGCAGCATCTTGCGCCGCTATCTGTAGCTCCGCGTCGTCTTGGCCCTCTCGGCCCCCGCACGTTACTCTGCAAGCTGCCCACTCCGCCCGAGCCAAACCCAGGACGCCCCGATGATCCGCCCCGCAGTCGACCTGCACCTGGAACGCGTCCTCCGGCAATGCGTCACCCGCGGGAAAGTCCTCACCGCCCCCGCCCAGCTCGCTGGCTACGACGCCGACGGTCTCGGCTACAAAACCTTCCGCCCCGACGCCGTCGTCATCCCTGCCAACATCGACGAGCTCATCGCCGTCCTGCAGCACGCCCGCGAACTCGCCGTCCCCCTCTGCATCCGCGGGGCCGGCACCTCCCTCTCCGGCGGACCGGTCGCCGCCCAGGGGGGCGTCATCGTCCACACGTCGGGACTCCGCAGCGTCCGCAACATCTGCCGCGAAGGCTTCTGGTGCGAGGTCGAATGCGGCGTCACCCTCAGCCAGCTCGACGCCGCCCTCCTCCCCCACGGCGTCTTCTACCCCCCCGACCCTTCCAGCGGGCCCGTCTGCACGATCGGCGGCAACGTCGCCATGAACGCCGGCGGCGCCCACTGCTTCCGCTACGGCGTCACCAGCAACTACATCCTCGGCGTCGAAGTCGTCCTCCTCGACGGCAGCCTCCACCGCTTCGGCGGACCGGCCGGCGGCCGCGGTCCCTGGCGCGAGGACTGGAAACGCTTCATGGTCGGTTCCGAAGGGACCCTCGGAGCCTTCACCCGCTTCTGGCTCCGGACGCTGCCCCGGCCCGAAAAAGTCTGGACCTTTCGCGCGACCTATCCCGATCTGCTCACCGCCGAGCGGGCGATTCACGCCCTTGTCGCCCACCCGTCGTTCCCGGTTGCCATCGAATTGATGGATCCCCGTTGCGTGGCGATGGTGGAAAACAGCCATATGGCGGTCGGGCTGCCTAAAAACTGCTTCATGCTGCTGACCGAAATCGACGGCCCCGCCGCCCTGGTCGACGCCCGCGTCGAGTCGGTGGCAAAACTGCTGCGGGAGGCCGGTTCGCAGGACGTGGTTTACAGCGACGACGAAACCCAGCGGCAGAAACTGTGGAAGGCCCGCAAAGTGGCGGGGGGGCTGATGGGACAGCTCAGCGCCGACTTTGTCGTCCAGGACGCTGTGATTCCCAAACGGGCTCTCGCCGAACTGCTGCAGCTCGTCTACGACGAAGCGGACGCCGCCGGCATCCGGGCGGTCAATGTCTTCCACGCCGGGGACGGCAACCTGCATCCCAATTTTCTGTTCGACAACCGCATCCCGGGCGAACTCGAAAAGGTCGAGCACATCGGCAAACGGCTGATGCAGCGGGTTGTCGAAGTCGGCGGGACCCTCTCCGGCGAGCACGGCATCGGCAACGACAAGTCAGCGTATATGCCGCTCGTCTTCGGTCCCGAGACAACCCGTCTGCAGCTCGCCGTCCCGGCGGTCTTCAATCCCCGGCACCAGCTCAACCCGCTGAAGGTCTTCGCCGAAAGGCGATTCGCTCCATGAACGCGCCGCTCACTGACGCCTCCCGCTGCTTCCTGCCGTTCTACGATGCGATCGACGGCGTCGTCTGCCTCCCCGCAGACGCCACCGCCGCCGACATTCGCACACAGGCCGGGCCGCACCACCAGCGATTTCCGCTGTTGCTGGACAAAGCGGCCCCGCTGCGCGAGCAGCTCGCCGCCGCGACGTTCGCCCCCGCTTCGTCCCGCTTCGGACCATACTGCGACAACGTCCTCGGCATGAACTGGCGACTGCCGAACGGCCATGTCGTTCGGATCGGCGAACGGGTCGTCAAAACCACCACCGGCTACGACCTCTTCCGCTTTCTGCTGCACTCGGGGGACCGCTTCGGCAGCCCCGTGGATTACGTCCTGCGGCTCCGCCCGGATTGCGCTGTTTCCGGACTCTTGTACCTGACGGGCGATGCCGTCGCTCTTCAGCGTGCGATCCCCGAGCTGCTGCAAAGCTCGTGGATGCTCTGGTACGACAGCATCGACCTGCTGGCCGCCGGCGCATCGCGTCAACTGCGGATCGCTGTGAACTGCCCGGCCGACGAATGGCGTCTGTTCGAGAGCTTTCTCAAGACGTTCGCCGCCACGCACACGCTGCGACTGCAATCCGAACGCGAAGTCCCCGCCCCGACGGACGGCTGCCCCGACCTCGTCTTCAAGACGGCCCCGGAACAGCTCCTGGCGCTGGTCGACGAAGTCAGCCGGACGCCGGAAGCCCGCTGCGTCGCCTTCTGCTACTGCGGC
This sequence comes from uncultured Planctomycetaceae bacterium, assembly GCA_942493135.1. Classification (GTDB taxonomy): domain Bacteria; phylum Planctomycetota; class Planctomycetia; order Planctomycetales; family Planctomycetaceae; genus Planctellipticum. The sequence continues at coordinate 1,150,148 of OW818684.1, forward strand.
GTGTTGCACGTTTCTCTGCCCGCCGCCGCCCCGCACGTCACCGCCGTGCGCGTCCAGGCTCTCGTCAGTCATCACGCCGACCGACTGCACGCGATCGGCGGCGACTGGCACTCGCGACACCTGCCGCCGCTAAAACCTTCCGCCACCGAAGCCGCCTGGATCGCCACCCTCGAACAGGAATCGCAGCGCTCGTGAACCCCGCCAACACCGATTCCCCATCGACGCCCGATCGCTGTTCCGCGTCCCTCAAGGATCAGGATCTCCTTTCGAGCTGCGTTCACTGCGGCTTCTGCCTGGAAGTCTGCCCGACCTACAAGCTGACCGGCGACGAGAACAATTCGCCGCGCGGCCGGCTGCGACTGTGGCGCGAGGAAGCGGAAGGCCGGCTCGAAGTCGACCCGTGGACCGACTTTTACACCTCCGAATGCGTCGGCTGCCTCGCGTGCGAAACGGCCTGTCCGGCCAACGTCCCGTACGGCGAAATCTTCGAGCAGATCCGCCACGACCACGTCGCCACCGGCCGCGCGCAGCCGAAGCTCTCGCTGCGCCTGGCCGCCGCGGCGATCATCCGCCCGGCCCTGTTCAACCTCGCTCTGCTGCCGGTCCGGCTGCTGCGGAGGCTGGGCCTGTTCCGGCACCGCAACGTCTTTGCGGGCGAACCGGCCGTGCTGGAATCGACGGCGGCCTATGCCAGCCGGCTCATGCGGCAGCACCAGCCGAACGGCCCCCGCGTCGCGCTGCTGACCGGCTGCCTGATGGAGGCGCTGTTCCGCGAGATCAATTTCGCGACGGTTCGCGTGCTGATCGAAAACAACGTCCAGGTCTTCGTTCCGCCAGAGCAGGGCTGTTGCGGCGCGTTTCAGGAACACACGGGTCTGGGAGGGGTCGACTCCCTTCGCCAGCAGAACCGCCAGGCCTTCAGTTCCGGCGGCTTCGAAGCCGTCCTGACGAACTCCTCCGGCTGCGGCCTGGCCCTCGGCAAGGCGCTGAACGATAAGGTCCCCGTCCGCGACGTCCTCACGTTTCTGGGGGACCTTGGTCCGGTGAACCGTCCCCGCCGGACCGACAACGCGAGAGTCTACGTCGATCTTCCCTGCCACCTGATTCACGGCCAAAAGGTTCCGGGGATCCCGACGAATGTGCTGGATGCGACCGGCATTCCGTGGGAGCTCGCCCCGATGGCCCGGGACTGCTGCGGTTCCGGGGGAACGTACCACGTTCAGAAACCCGAGAACGCGCGTGAAATCCTCGCCCGCAAATCGGCGTTCCTCAATGACGCCCCCGGCGATCCGGTGATCCTGGCGACTTCGAACCACGTCTGCATGATGCAGTGGAATTCCGCGCGGACGAGCAGCCTGGTGAACCGGCCGTTCGCGGTGCGGCATGTGGTGCAGTTGCTGGATCCGGGCGCGGACCTGCAGGTCCGCCGCAACAAGTAGCCTGTACGACGGACGTCGTCGTCCGTCGACGGTCCGAAGAGCGACAAGGATGTCCGTCGTACGGCGGGAGGCCGCGGGATTGCCCCATTCGGGTGGCACTGGTGGCCTTCAGCCACCAGTGTTCTTCGCGATCAGATGGAATTCGCTCACCCCACTTCGATCAGCCCCGCGCACAGCAACACGTCTTCCCGCACCACCGCGTCCGAGATCGCCGCCGCCTCGCGCCGCAACTCTGCCGACAGCGGCTTCCAGTGCTCCTGCCAGAGCTGCAGGGGACCGTACTGGACCTGGTGAATCGCATCGCACACCAGGATTCGTTCCGCGAAGATGCCGATCGTCTGCTCCGACAATCGGCCGACGCGCAGACGGACGGCAAGGACGAGCAGCGCCAGGGCGAAAACCGGTTCTTCCCACGGATGATCGACTGTCGTCATTCGCGACGTGAGAAACTGCCCGACTGCTTCGTTGACCGAGGATTCCATCAACGATGCACTGACCAGCAATTGCGCCAGCGTGGAAGACGGATTATCATCCGCGAGGACGCCCGCCGGTTCTGTATCGGTTCGTAACAGGACCGCGCAGGCAAAGAGCCTCGTCCAGTGCCCGGACATTCCCTTCGGCCCCGGTTCAAACGGCGGCCGATCCGGATGGTCCGGATCACTGAATCGCGTCAGCTCCAGCACTTCCCTCAGCCAACCGGTCATCAGCACGGGAAGCTGCCCGGTATCCCGAATCTGCACCAGTTGCGGAAACAGCTCGTCGGCCAGCTCCCCATAATCCGCCCGCGAGATCACCCGCAGCATGTCGTCGTCGACATCCCGCCGGACGCGGTCGAGGAGCGCCGTCTTCGACGGCGGAAAGGCGGTTAGCAGCCCGGGGGGGAGGTTCAAAGTGGTGGTCCGTGGTCAGTTGTCAGTAGTCCGTGGTGAAGAGAGCAGGCTGCGGGCCACCCCGCCGCCTTCATCCACTGGATTTCGTACGTCGTGGCGATTCGGCGGATGGCCCAATCAGGCTCTTGTGTCGTTGCCACCCAGGTAGGCCGCGGACGGCCAACATGGGCCACCCCGCGTTCAGCGCGGGCGAGCGCGTGCCGACCAGGGCTGACGGCCCGGGCTACCGTAGACCGCCCCTCTCGGGGCTGATTGCGGTTGGTGAAGTCGAGTTGTCCGGCTGCGGCGAGCGTGTTCTCTGACTCGCGTCGGGTGCTGCTGGCGGCCCTTAGCGACCAGCGCGAATCGCGAGCAAGTCGATGGCCTGCAAAATCGTTAGAGTGCGTTTGCGGTGGTCTGGAATACGAATTCAGCTGCGCCCTGTACGCAATTCTCCCGACACGAGTTCCCGTCTGACGCAATTCCCGAAGTGCTGATGGCGAAACGACTTGCCAAGCCAACCTCTCAGATCGGGGCGGCAATCACGGACTCCCCGTCTTGCGGCAGGCCATCAGTACGTTGAGCCCTCGCCATTGATGCGAATGCAGTCGACGAAATATCTCCGCTGGCCACCGTCCACCTGTTCCACCAGGCCGTGGATGTCCGTGTCGAATCCGGGGAATCGATCGTTGAACTCGCGGGCGAATTTCAGGTATTGGACGATCGTCGGATTGAACCGCTCGCCCGGAATGAGCAGCGGAATGCCCGGCGGGTACGGCGTGAGCAGCACGGCCGTCGTGCGACCATCGAGGTCGTCGATTTCCACGCGATCGATATCTCGATGGGCCACCCGGTCGAAGGCGTCCGACGGTTTCATCGTCGGCTGCGTCACCGAGAGATACATGTCGGTCGTCACGCGGGCTACGTCGTTCGCCTTGTAGGTTTCGTGGATTTGCTGACAGAGATCCTTCAGGCCGAGCTGCTCGTAACGCGGGTACTGCACCACGAACTCAGGCAGAATTCGCCACATTTTGTGGTTCTTATCGTAGTCATCCTTGAACTGCTGCAATGCGCTGACCAGCGTATTCCACCGCCCCTTGGTGATGCCGATCGTGAACATGATGAAGAACGAATACAGTCCGGTTTTCTCGACGATGACCCCGTGCTCGGCGAGATAACGCGTGACGATCGACGCGGGAATGCCGGTCTCAGAGAATTGTCCGGAGAGGTCCAGGCCAGGAGTGATGAGCGTGGCCTTGATCGGGTCGAGCATGTTGAAGCCGGTGGCGATGTTGCCGAACCCGTGCCACTCGTCGTTCGCCCGCAGCAGCCAGTCGTCGCGATGGCCGATCCCATCGACAGCGAGCCGGTCGGGCCCCCACACCTTGAACCACCAGTCCTGGCCCCACTCATCGTCCACCTTGCGCATTGCGCGGCGGAAGTTGATCGCTTCGAGAATCGACTCTTCCACCAGCGACGTCCCGCCGGGCGGCTCCATCATCGCCGCCGCCACGTCGCACGAGGCGATAATTGCATACTGCGGCGATGTCGAGGTGTGCATCAGATACGCCTCGTTGAAGATGTGCCGGTCGAGCTTCTCCGCCTCGGACTCCTGGACGAGAATCTGCGATGCCTGTGAGATCCCCGCCAGCAGCTTGTGGGTCGAATGCGTCGCGAAAATCATCGACACTTGCGGCGGCGGGCGGTCGCGGCCGATTGCATGCATGTCCTTGTAGAAGTCGTGGAATGTCGCGTGCGGCAGCCACGCTTCGTCGAAGTGCAGCGTGCCGATGTTGCCGTCGAGAAGCTGCTTGAGCGTTTCGACGTTGTAGATGATGCCGTCGTACGTGCTCTGCGTGATGGTCAGAATGCGGGGCTTGCGGCCGGGGTTGCGGGCCTGCGCTTTGCGCGCGAACGGATTGGCCTCGATTTTCGCCTGGATGTTCTCCGGCTGGAATTCTTCGAGCGGTATCGGGCCGATGATTCCCAGGTGATTGCGCGTGGGCATCAGAAACACCGGCACGGCCCCGGTCATGATGATCGAGTGCAGGATTGACACGTGGCAGTTCCGGTCGACGACGACAATGTCGCCCGAGGCGACTGTCGAGTGCCACACCATCTTGTTCGACGTCGATGTCCCGTTCGTCACGAAGAAGCAATGGTCCGCATTGAAGATCCGCGCGGCATTCCGCTCGGAGGCGGCGACCGGGCCGGAGTGGTCGAGGAGTTGCCCCAGTTCTTCGACGGCGTTGCAGACGTCGGCGCGGAGCATGTTCTCACCGAAGAACTGGTGAAACATCTGCCCCACGGGACTCTTCAGAAAGGCCACCCCGCCCGAATGCCCGGGACAGTGCCACGAATACGATCCGTCCTGCGCGTAGTGCATGAGCGCGCGAAAGAAAGGCGGAGCGAGGCTGTCGAGGTACGCCTTGGCTTCGCGGATAATGTGCCTGGCGACAAACTCCGGCGTATCCTCGAACATGTGGATAAAGCCGTGCAATTCCCGCAAGATGTCGTTGGGAATATGGTGCGAGGTCCGCGTTTCGCCGTAGAGGTAGATCGGGATTTCCGCATTCCGAAAGCGGATCTCCTCAATAAATCTCCGCAGCTTGATAATCGCGGGGTCGATGTCGGCGCCCCCCATCAAGTCTTCGTCGTCGATGGAGAGGATGAAGGCGGATGCACGGCTCTGCTGCTGCGCGAACTGCGAGAGGTCGCCATAGCTGGTGGCGCCCAGAATCTCCATCCCTTCCTGCTCAATGGCTCCCGCAAGCGCTCGAATTCCCAGGCCCGAGGAGTTCTCGGACCGGAAATCTTCGTCGATGATGACGATCGGAAATCGAAACTTCATCCACCTGCTCCGTTCACTGGACACGCTCGGTCAGCGCGTCTCCGTCATGATCATGATCTGCGTCAAAGCTCAATCCGCCCTCGGCAGGGCGTCCGGCGCCGGACAATACGGCTCGATACTGCGATGAGGGGCATTGCCGTTGTCGCCGACCGATGGCGATCCTACCGGCCGACACCCTCGCTAACTATCGAGGGGGGGGATCGGAATGAGCGAATCGGGAGGAGCAGGCGTCGAATACGCCGGCGTCCTGCCGGGGCGATCAGTCTCACCGGCGGTCGTGGGGTTCTCGGCCCGATGCTCAAGTCAGCGCCCTGAAGCTGCAACGGTTTGCGGGCAATTCAATCCGACGTTCCGCCGCCAATTCGTTTGCCGATTGCTGGAAGTGAACCCAAAGTACAACGCGCGGCGGGAATTCACAATGCGCGGCGAAGCGAGAACCGGGCGACGGTTGCCGATGCGACAGCGTCTGCACCACCGCGGCCAGGGCCCGAACTCTGAACACGGATACATCCGGGTTTGACGCAATTGCTTCCCGCTCCCATAATGCCGTCCGCATCGATCCGGAACTCGCAGTCCATGACGCGCGAATACGTGCAAGGGGCAGACAACATGGCGGAGAAGGGGAAGGCCGACAAAGGCAAGAAGGAACCTCGGAAGAAGGCCGCGCTGACTCTTAAGGAAAAGCGGAAGCTTAAGAACGACAAGAAGGGCAACGAATAGAGTCCGCGAAATCAGAGCACCCTGATTCGAGCTGAATCGGCAGAGCCGGGGTCTGACTGGAACAAGATTCGGCTGGTCGTGCAATGAGCTCGACAGGGAGAGGTTGCGGTCGCGTCAGTCGGACAGCTGGCGGAAGCGGGTAAGACAAGCGGCCCCTTTCGCCAGAGGCGGCGCCAGCGGGTTCCGTTCTGGCTACGGGGGCTCGTCGTCGAAGGATCAAGGATCCGATCGCTGCGACGCCGACTTAGCCGCCCGCCGCTTATACGACCGCAGCAGTCCGCCCAGCCGAGTCACGCAGATGTCAATTCGCGACCGTGTGTCAACGGATCGATCGACCGGTTGTCCAAGGCCCGGCGGCAGATGATTTTTCGGCGACTGCGGTCGTTTCCGGTCGTAACGCAGGAGCGACTCCCGGCAGACGGGGTTCAAGTGCCGCTGAGCCACGATCACAAACTTGTCGAGTTGCCGCAATCTCTGACGATCTCGGTGTCGACCGGCAATTGCAGGACAGCAGCAACGCGGCGAGCGATCTCCCGCTCCAGGTCTGACGGGAGAGCCCCCCGCGCTGCCGACTGCAGATTCTCCTGAAAGTGGAGCGGATTGCAGGTTCCCACGATCGTTGTATGACAATCGGGGTGCGACAGCGTGTAACGCAGAATCAGCTCTGAACGGATCATTTCGGGCGACAACAGATCCTCCAGATTCGCTTTGTCCCAGACGTCGTTGAGTGCCGGACGCTGAATCTCGCCATCCGGCCCGCCTTGGGCGATGCCGCCCCGCAGAATAATCCCGGCGCCGGTCGCAGCCGCTCGGACAATCAGATCGCGATGCTGCGGCGCCAGACAGGAGTAAGGGATCTGAAACGTGTCAAAGACGCCCAGATCGATGAGGCCCGGCAGGTCCGGCAGAGAGCTGGAACTGCCGAGGAAGCGAATCCGCTGCTGATCCCTGAACTCACATAACATGTCGATCAATCCGGTCCGTTGGAGTGTTTCGGCGTCACCACCGTGAAACTGCAGGATGTCAATATAGTCCGTCCGCAACCGTTGCAGGCTTGTCTCCAGATTGCGTCGAACGACGTCCGGCTGCCATTGGTGGGCGAGTTCGAGGTGATTGTCTCGTTGCGTGTAGACACAGCCGCACTTGGTCGCGAGATAGAATTCGCTGCGGCGGGCTCCGATAAAGCGGCCGATCCGCTCTTCACTGACGCCATAGTCGGGCGACGTATCGATGAAATTGATTCCCTCATCGAGCACAGAGTTCAACATCCGGTCGGCATCCGCGTCGCTCACAACGCGCACACCCCAGGTGCGGGGGCCGCGCAGCCCCATGCTGCCGTAGCCAAGTTGCGTCACCTCCAGCCCGGTGCGTCCGAGAGTGCGGCGGTGCATGCTGAAATCTCTCTGGCAGAAACGGAGACCAAGGACATCCAGGCGAGGGTCGCGGCGCAACCGTCCCCTGGGGCTATTTCTCCGGTGAAGCGTTCGGCACGATGTCGCCGATGACCAACAGCGACCCCACAGACCAGTTGTGAGCTGAGTACTTCTCGGGATGTTGCTCGAAGTCCCTGCGATTCCGTTCGAACAGGATGTTTCGCTTGTCCAGCAGTTCGGGAGTCAGCGTGATTCGTACGGAATGCTGTCCCACGGGAAGTTCATTCGCGATGGCCAGTTTGCTCATGCGGTGATAAGTGCAGTAGGCGTCGATCCGGTTCCGCAACACGGGCTGCTGGTCATCCAGTTGCACACTCAACTGTCCGCCGTCCGGGCCAACGAGATCGAACACGGCTGCCGTCGTCCCATCAAATGTGAACACCAGCTCGGCGCCGGGGTCTTGAGCCTGATAGAGGTCCAGCATGTTCCGCTGAAACCGTTTGGCGAGCGCGTCGTCAGCGGGCAGCTTCTTCCAGTTTCCGCGCAACATCTCCGGCCTGATCGCAATCTGCCGAGCCCGTTCCCAGTTGTCGGCCCGGAGTGGTTCCGGCAATTTGTGAGGGGGGGCTGTACCGCTGGCATCACGGATGACCGGCCACGAACGGGCGATCGCGTCTGTATACAGCCGGTGCCCCGTCTCGACATGGGGATGCACGCCATCCGTGGAAAACACCATCGGCTTCGCGTCGCCCGGATTTGCGGGTTCAGGAGCCTTGAAGACCAGTTCGCCGGCGGATTCGAGCTGGACGACTTTGACGCCGAAGTGAATCGAGGGAATCTGGTAGCGATCGGCCACGTCTTCCATCGCGCTCGCCGAACGCTGCATCTGTCCGGCCCGGAGCTGCGGCAGCACCGGCTCGCTGAGCGTGTAGACGAAGCAGATGTCGATCGTGGGGTCCGCTTGCCAGGTCTGGCGGACGATCCCTTCCATCGTCTTGTGAATCTGCTCCGGCGCCGCGCCGCCGTCATTGACGGCAAACTCGACAAAGAGCAGGTCTGGTCGATGCCGCAGTACGTCGTTCTGCAGGCGGAAGACGCCGAGATCGGAGCCCGTACCGCCAATCGCCGCGTTGCTCTCTTCGAATTGCACCTCGGGGTATTGCCGAGCAAACCACTCGCGCGACTGGACACGCCATCCCGGAGCCGCGGTGATGCTGCCGCCGAGGTACGCGATCTTCACGGCCCCGCCGGCTTCGACCTTCGCGCGGAAATTCGGCAGCCCGGAGCGTGGGTGACATTCCACGGCTTCGCGCAGCGGGAAGTCTTCCTGGGCGAAGGCCGGCGCCCCCCATCCCGCAACGTAGAGCAGCAACCAGGCTGCGGTCCACTCCTTCGTGGACCAATCGAAATGCCGAATGAGATTCATGCGAGGCCCTCGGAGGAGATTCCAGGTCCAGGAACGCGGCGGGCGAGGAATTGACAACATGGAAACGCCTGCGCGGCCGATCGTCACGGAGCCGGTATCAGTTTCAGACGGGCCAGCCACTCCAGCGATCGCGCCTGCCAGGCATCCCACATGGGCCCCTTGTATCCGTTCAGGCCGTGGCCGCCGGATTCAAGCTCCAGGTACTCGCCGGGAACTCGATTGGCCCGCAGCGCGTGGGCGAACATCTCACTGTTGGCCGGCACGACGACCTGGTCGTCCCTTGCGTGGGCCAGAAAGGTGGGCGGCGTCCGTTCGGTCACCTGCTTCTCGTTCGAATACCGCTCGACCAGCGCCTCCGGTGGATCCTTGCCGAGCAGGTTCTGCTTCGAGCCCTGGTGCGTCAGCTCTCCCATCGTGATGACCGGGTAGATCAGGAACGCAAAGTCCGGCCGGCAACTGATGCGCTCTACCGGATCGGAAGACGGCGGATCTCCCGGATCGAAGTGCGTCGCCGCCGTGGACGCCAGATGTCCCCCGGCCGAGAACCCCATGATGCCAATCCGGCCGGGATCGACGTTCCACTCGGCCGCATGGAACCGCACAGTCCGGATCGCCCGCTGTGCATCCAGCAGCGGCACCTGGTGCCGGCCTGCGGGCAGGCGGTACTCCAGCACGACGCCGGTAATGTCATGCCGATTGAGCCAGGCGGCAATTCCGTGGCCCTCCGGCTGGATCGCATGGCCGCCGTATCCTCCGCCCGGGCAGATGACCACCGCCGCGCCGTTCGGTCTCGCCGGTCGGTAGACCGTGATCCAGACTTCGCGAGCTTCAACTTTCCCCGGCCCCAGCGCCGCCTGACCGTCCCACAGGCCGATACGTTGGGGATCTTCGGCAAGGGAACGGTGACTCCCGATCCAGACCAGAGCGATCACGAGCAGGCACAAGGACGGAAACTTCATGGGAGATTTCCTTGGGAGAGCCGTTGGGCATCGTGCGGGGGGAGATCCGGATCAGGCAGCTCCGATCTCGCCTGCGAACTGCTGCCAGAATGGTCTGCGCGCCGCATCATTACAATCGCTCTGCGGCTTCGGTGAGATCCGGTCCGGCGGACTCATGCGGAAGGCCAACTCGCGCAGGGGGTGGGTGAACCCGCTTGACACGGCTGCCGAGGAAGCGCGGCAGCGGTTCCTCGGGTTGCGCGCGCCATCGATGTTGTTGTCACCAACAAGTCCGTGTACGCCCAGAGCGACCGATTTGCATTCGAATCCCCTCAATCGCTCCGTCTCGGCCAGTTGGCAGCCCCGTCCGGTTACGCCGCCGCCTCGGGAAGCGGCATCGCATCCGTAAGGGCGTCCTTTCGAGAACGCTCCCGCGGGCGTCGTAGAAGAAGACGAGGTTCTGATCGGCCGCCCAGACGGCCCCCAGCCTCACCTGCCACGGGACGTGCAGCACGAACTGCAGGCCACAGGTCAGTCCTTTCCGCCGCAGCGGGATTTCTTGCAGGGAGAACTGGTCGGCCATCAGATTTTCGTGCCGGCAGAGGGTCTTGCTGGACGTGATCGCGCAGCGCCGCCAACATGCGCACGTCGCCGATCAACTCAACCATCAACGACCTCTTCCGCCCGGACGGGGATGTGCAGCAGGGCGCCAAGGACGGCTCGATTTCGCGGTCCGAGGCAGAATGCAACGCCTTGGCGCGATTGCAGGCGCTACTGGCCGCCACGATCAGCCATTTCTCCAACCCCGAGCCGGAAAGCTGAAGGGATCGATGCGGTCTCGCACCTGTCACTTTACGCCCGGAGCGGGATCACGAAAGGCAGCGTCACGGGCACCTCAGCGTCAGGAGCGCCAGGTTCCAGCACATCGCCGTCGGACAGGGTGGTCGGCTTCGGCGGATCCAGGTCGGGCAGCTTAGCCGCCATCCCGCGCCGAGGCCGCCAGACCTGCAGAGTGGCCGGATGCTGGCGCCGGGCCTGCTGATGGCGTCTGGCGATGAACACCTGGACGGCGGGGCTGTCATTCTGCGCGAAGGTGGCGACGCGGATATCGGCATAATGCAGGTGGTGGAGCCAGGTCGCCACAATCCGATCCGCCAGCAGCCGGGCCGCCGGATCTCAAGCCGCGGCAACCAGTTCCTGCCGGAATGCGGTCAGCTTCTCGCGAATCGCCCGCTTGAGCAGGGCATTATTGCCGCCGGCCGGCTTCAGCCAGATTTCGATGGCGTGGGCTCCCTTATCGCCGAGCTGGGCTCACGGCTCGGGAAAATGATCGAGAATGGCGGCCAGTTCACGGTCGATGGAGGCGTCGCCCTTGGCCCGCAAACCCAAAAGCTGCCGCACGCGCGCCGTCACTTCTTTCGCCGAACGCGGCGTGACGAATTCCGCCGGTGGAGCACTGGGACTACCCGTGCTGACCGCATGAGCGGCCCCCGCGATGCCGGCAGCATCTCCGGCCCGAGTCACGGCCGCGTCGGCCGCAGGACGTGCTGAGTGCCTCATGCTCATCCGCCGCTGAGGATTGCTGTCTGCAATCGACCGGCACTACAGTTTCGCTAATCGTTCAAGCCGGCATATCCGATAAACTCATTACATTTCTGCAATTCAAGGCGCGGATTTCCTGGAAACGAATCGAGCCTGCTCCATGAACGCGGCAGCGGCGAAAACTGCGCGTTTCTGGCTCTTCGTGGCCTGCGGCATCGCCTGCAGCAGCCCCGCCTGCGCTCAGGTATCTGACGCATCTGAAGTTAGAGCTGGTAACTCCTTGCTCGCCGACGAGAGCGACGCAACGGGCGGCGTTGAATTGGCCAGCCCGGTCCAGAACCAGGCCTTTCAGTCCGTTGATTCCCTGCGGTCATTTGATGCCGGCTATGACAACGGCATTTTTCTGAAGCTGCAGCGTGGTGACGATTCGTTTGAACTCAAGACGAATCTCCGCGCTCAATTTCGACTGGTTTCATTCAGTCCGAACGCAAACACGTGGACCGACAGCGCCGGAGTCGTTCGGCCCGTCGAAGAACGGCAGAATTTTGAACTCTCGCGGGACCGCCTGGTTTTTTCGGGGCATGCGTTTACGCCGCAGTTCAAGTACTTTCTGCAAATGGATGGGAACACCGACAACGGTACGGTCGTCTCCCTCATCGACAGTTGGGTGGCCTGGCATTTCTCGGACGGTTTTGAAATTCAGGTCGGCCAGCGCAAGGTGCCTGGCAGTCGGAACTGGCTGTTAGGAGCCTTCGACACGCGACTGGCCGATCGCCCTTTCTCCAATGATTTCTTTCGCCCGAGTCGTACGACGGGGATCTGGGCGGTCGGGGATCCCACCGATTCCACGCATTACGAACTGATGCTGGGACAGGGATTCAACACTCAGGGGTTGCCGCCGTCGGAAACGGGAAACAACTTCGCCGTCGCCGGCTCGGCGTGGTGGGACGTGCTTGGTCACTACGGTCCCGCAAGGCCAAGTGACTTCGAAATTCATGATGAACTTGCGGTTCGACTCGGGTCATCGGGGGTTTCTGCGGTGGTAGGAACTCCCGGACGCCAGTCGGTCGAGGCCGATTTTCTGCGATTGACAAACGGAACCCGACTGACGGAAACAGGGGCGTTGGCGCCTGGTGCAACCGTTCAGAGCTTCGACGTCTCGCTGCTGGCGATTGACGCGGCGTTCAAATACCGCGGCTGGAGCGCCAATGCAGAGTACTTCTGGCGCTCCGTGACCGATCTGAAAGCGAACTTGCCGGTTCCAGACGTGGGCCTGCAGCACGGCTTTTATGTCGAAGGCGGAGTCTTCCTGCTGCCGCAGCAACTGGAATTGAACTCCCAACTCGCCTTCGTCACGGGAAGGCAGGGCGCAAGGACGAGCTACGCTGCGGGCTTCTCTTACTTCCCAAGGAAGTCCCAGTACCTGAAGTTGACTATCGATGCGACCTTCATCGACGGCAGCCCGGTGAACAGTCCCGGGAGCGACATTCTGGTCGGAGACGACGGGGTCCTTGTCCGCACTCAGTTCCAGGCGCTTTTCTGAGTTTCGGAACGCCGACGCGGCGTGGTTGGCCGTTCGCCATCTCGATTGAGTCTCACTGAGTCTGGGATGGTCGCGCCTCCGGCGCCACGGCATTGCGTGAGTCCGTCACCTTTGACTCGCCGACTCTGGCGGGAACGACAAATTTACGCCCGAAGTGCTGCAAGGCCCGCCAGGCGAGACCTGGCATTGAGTCGCGCCGTGCTGCCGACCATCAAACCCCGCTTCTAATCAAGTGATCAGTTCCTCGCGACAACGCGCAGACGAGAAGTCTATCAGTCGTCGCTACAATCGTTATGTTCGACCCGATCTGCACCCTGCACTCTTCGCGCAGTCCAATCTCAATAGGGCTCCAAACATAGCGCTGTCGATTTCTCTCGACAGTGTTATCCAGGGCCGGTAAGCCCCGAAGATCGCAGGGATGCAAGCATGTTTTTCCCACACGGCCTACATTCGATCCTCCTGGCCGGAGCCATTGCCGCTGCAAATGGTGGAATTCTCCCGTCTGCGGCGCTGGGACAGGACTCGGTTCCTCCGGCTCCTCAAGCACCGGTTGAGAGCCCGCCCGCGCCATCCAACCAGCAGGTTCTCCAGCCTGAACCGCTGAGTCCATCCCAGACCGTGGCGTACGTATCGCCGTACGACGGGACGCTCTGGGAGCGACCGGTGCTGCTGGGAGGTCTCGGCGGTCGTCGTGATGAGTTGCAGGACAACGGCGTAACCTTCAATCTCAGCACGACGCAGTTCTATCAGGGGGTTGCCAGCGGCGGCATCGAACGCGACTTTCGCTATGCCGGGCGCAACGACTATTTCCTGAACATCGACGGCGAGAAGGCGGGGCTCTGGAGGGGACTGTTCGTCACTCTGCATGGCGAGACGCGATTCGGGGAAACGATCAATCGCGGATCCGGCGCAATTATTCCACCGAACGTCGGCATGCTGTTCCCCGCGCCCAACGGATCGGTCAGTGCGTTAACCGCCGTGAAAGTGACGCAGGCCCTGTCCGAGAACTTCATCGTCTTCGGCGGCAAGCTCAATCTGCTGGACGAGCTCGTTCAGCCCTACTCCGCGGGACGAGGCGTCGACGCGTTCATGAATGCGGGACTCGCCTTTCCGGTCGCTGCGGCACGAACAATTCCCTACTCGACCCTGGGAGCGGGATTCGCCGTGCTGCGCGACATGGCGCCGGTCTTCTCCTTCATGGTGCTCGATACGAACAACACTCCGACAACGTCCGGGTTCGAAAGCTTCTTTGACAACGGGGCGACGATGGTCGCGAGGCTCGACGTCCCGGTCAGCTTCCTGGATCTGCCGGGCCATCAGGGCCTCTGGGGAACGTACAGTTCCGGCACGTACAACGATCTGCGTCCCACGGCCTACTTCGACCCCAACTACGGCCCGATGGTCAACTTTGCGCAGGACACGGGCTCCTGGTCGGTCTTCTACTCCGCCGATCAGGCACTCTTCGTCGATCCCTGCAATCCGAAGCGATCCTGGGGCCTGTTCACGAACGTCGGCCTGGCGGATGACGGTCCCAGTCCGGTCCGCTGGTCCGCCAATATTGGTCTTGGCGGCAGCAGTCCGTTCCAGTCCCGGCCGCTGGATACCTTCGGCGTCGGGTACTCCTATGTCGGGTATTCCTCGCCGGTCAAAGAATTGGCTCCGGTCCTGTTGCCGGTCCAGGACGATCAGGCCGTCGAAGTGTTCTACAACTACGCCGTCACACCCTGGTTCCGCTTGACCCCGGATCTCCAGGTTCTGATCCCGGCTCGCGAGCGAACGCTGCCTCCCGCGGCGCAATCCATCGATACGGCAGTCGTTCTCGGACTGCGCGCGAAGATCTCTTTCTGAGACACAGTCTGACGGACACGCTGCGATCAGACTTGCCGGTCCCAGCGACTGTCTCATTTCCAGTTGGCGAATGCCGCCCGATCGGGTCGTGCTAGGAAAGACACAAATGCTCCACCCGACGGTTCGATTCTGCGCTCTCGTCACGGCAACGTGCTTGACCTGGCAATTGACCCTGGCACAGGAACGCGGGGGTGGCGACGTTGTCGATGCTGTCAATAACGGCGTCTCTGCCTGCCTTCCGGAGGCGTCTGCCTGCGAGCCGTCAACGGTTTTCGGATGCGACGGCGACATCTGGTCGCGATCGACTCTCACCGGAGACTGGCTCGGTCTCCGGCCAGCTCTGCAGGAATCCGGGATCACGTTCGCCGGGCGATCAACGCATTTTGCCTTCGGGGTCGACGGCGGGGTGGGGACTTCTCCAGTTCCAGCTCTCGGGTCAGGTGATACGTTCAAGTACACCGGCCGCGGCGAATACGATCTCATCTTTGACCTGGAGAAGTTCGGCGGGCTGCCCCACGGCTCATTGCTGGTCCGCGCGGAGCACTGGTACGGTCAGTATGGCAATGTGTCGCTCAATACGGGGGCATTCCCGCCCGCCGTGTTTGCGGCAGCAACTCCAGTTTCGCCGGATGACCCCGGCGTCCCCTACATCACGAATTTCTTGCTGACCCAGCCGCTGTCGGAGAAGCTGGTTGTGTTCGCCGGCAAGAAGGACGTGCTGGGAGCAGCCGATCAGGACGAGTTCGCAGGGGGCGATGGCACTAGCCAGTTCGTCAACCAGGCATTCGTGGCCAATCCGGCTTTTCTGCTGGGGCTGCCCTACACCTCCGTCACGGCGGGTGCGGTCATGCCGCGAGAGTGGGGCATGATGAGCGCATACGTCTACGACCCCCAGGATCGCACCAAGGATTTCTTCCGCCTGGACGACCTGTTTTCCAAGGGCATCATTGTCGGCGGCGAAGTTAAGGTCAAAACCAATCTCTTCGGACTCCCCGGTGATCAGCATGTGGGAGCGATGTGGAAACACGTCAAACTGACCGACCTCGCCTTTGCTGAGCCTCCCCCGGGCGTCTACCCCGAACCAACGGTCCCCGGCTTTCCGACGCTCAACGATTCGTACACGGTCTACTACGGCTTCGACCAGTACCTGGTCAACTTCAGCGACAATCCTCAGCGCGGATACGGTCTATTCGGGCGGGCGTCGATCAGCGATGGAAATCCGACGCCCGTCAGATACTTCCTCAGCGCCGGCGTGGGAGGATACAGTCCGATTGGAAAGCAACGCGGCGATACCTTCGGCGTCGGCTGGTACTACGTCGGCGCCAGCAATGAGTTCGGCCCGCTCCCGCAAGCCATTTTTGGGCCGCGCGACGGAACCGGCGTTGAAGTCTACTACAACATCCAGGTGACGCCTTACCTGAATGTCACGCCCGACCTGCAGTACATTCACCCGGAGGCGGGCGCGATCGCCGACGATGCATTTGTGTACGGCGTGCGGGTCAACTTGAAGCTTTAGGTCGGACGCAAGACCTTGTCGTCGTTGCGACCAGCTTCGCGGTCTGAGCCGTCGACGGCGGTCTGCTCGCCCGACGGGTCGGGGATGTCCGGGGAGTCGGACTCAGCCCGGCCGAACGCTTTCAGGGGAGGGACGAATCGGGAAACCGTCGTCGAGGTGTTCGACAGGGCTCGGTGGACACCCCGGCCCAGCGCCCAGCCGGCCCTGCAGTACATTTCGACGCCCTCCGGCATCGACCGTGTCTCGCTGGTCGTCGGCGTTCGAGTGGAGCTCGGCCTTTGAGAAAGTGCGGCGTCTGGACGGTGTATTCTGATTCGGTGTGAGCGACTGCCGAGAGTCAGAGCGTGCCCGGGGCAGCCAATTCAGAGCTGCGGAATCCCAAGGCCAGAAAATAGCCAACCGTGTAAATCACGACGGTCGAATCGATCGCGAAGGGAACCCAGAAGCCGCTCACGAAGGACTGCTGCGAATTGGACAGCACGAGCCAGACCATGAAGAACTTCTCGATGGCGCTGTACAGGAAGATCGGCACGCGCCATTGGGGGACCACGGCCGCGGCCATCATCGCCAGCCCCATCAACCCGACCATGATCCCCCAGTGCTGGATGATGATCGTGTAGTCATGAAGGTAGGGCAGCCTGGCGACGTTGGGCATCGCCCAGGCCGGTGCGAACGCATAGAGCCCGACCAGGGCGGTCCCCGCACCCATGAAGAGGAAGAAGGGCCGAACCGTTCGAGCGAAGAAGTGCTGAATCAGGTTCATCTGCAATCTTGCTTTCCGGGCCGAATTGTCGAATTCTGCCTGCGGCTCCAAACTCGCAGATGAGTGTGACATTGGTCGCAACGCAAGCGGGGGCCAGGAATGGCGGCCGGTCTATCAGACCGGCCGCCATAAAAGCAGGTGTCAATTATTCGGCGTTCCGAGCGTTTCGATTTCCTTCAAACGCTTGAGCGCCGCGGCGGCCTTGAGCGTCTGATAGTTGATCCCCGCCGCATTCAGGCTGCTGCCTTCTTGGAACGGAAACTGCGGAATCGTGACCAGGAAGTTCTTGATCTGATTCTGCACCGGCACGAACAGCCAGATATTGTCGCCGTACCAGCGCATATACATGCTGGATTCCAGCGCCATCTTTTCGTAAGGATCGGCCTTGAGGTGCGTGATCAACGGCCAGCCCGTGACCTTGCGCGTGCCGGTTGCGATATTCCCATCGACCACGGCGAAGTTGACTTTCCAGTCTCTCCAGCGGACGGCGTTCAGTTCGCCTCCCTGACCGAAGTAGAGGATCTCCTCACGGGGCCCCTTGTCAACTTCTCCCTTGAAGAAGGGCAGGAAGTTGTAGCCGTCGGCATGAATCTTGAACGTCTTGCCATTCGCCTGATAACCCTGCTTGAGCTTCTCCACCACATCCGGCACGCCAGCGGCGGCCAGGAACGTCGGCATCCAGTCTTCCTGAGAGAAGATCGCGTTGATCTTGGAGCCGGGTTTGATCACGCCGGGCCAGCGGACGATCATCGGCACGCGGAGGCCGCCCTCCCAGGTGGTTCCTTTTTCCCCATGGAACGGAGTGATGCCGCCGTCAGGCCACGAGGCGGTCTCGGCGCCGTTGTCGGTGCCATAAACCAGAATCGTATTTTCGGCGAGCCCCAGTTCGTCGAGTTTCTTCAACACTTGTCCGACGAAGCCGTCGTGCTCGACCATGCCGTCGGGATAGAGTCCGATGCCGGTCGTGCCTTGGGAGGCCTTCTTCAGGTGCGTCCAGACGTGCATGCGGGTGCTGTTGTACCACAGGAAGAAGGGCTTCTTCTCCTTGGCGTTCCGTTCTACGAAGGCCATTGCGTGGGAGTGGACTTCTTCATCAATGGTCTCCATGCGCTTCGCAGTCAGCGGGCCGGTGTCTTCGATGGTCTGGCCGCCCTTGCCGTCCGCTTTGCAGTGGAGCACGCCGCGCGGACCGTACTTCTTCTTGAACTCGGGATCTTTCGGATAGTAGTAGGTCTCCGGCTCTTCTTCGGCGTTCAGGTGATACAGGTTGCCGAAGAACTCGTCGAACCCATGCAGCGTTGGCAGGTGCTTGTCCTGATCGCCGAGGTGGTTCTTGCCGAATTGTCCCGTCGCGTAGCCTTGCTCCTTGAGGAGGTCGGCGGTTGTCGGAGTCCAGTCCGGAATACCGTGCGGGCTGCCTGGCATGCCGATGGTCAGCAAGCCGGTGCGGAACGGATGCTGCCCGAGGATGAACGACGCCCGGCCCGCGGTACAACTCTGTTGCGCATAGGAATCGGTAAACAGCGCGCCCTCTCTGGCGATCCGGTCGATGTTCGGCGTCTGATACCCCATGATCCCGTGGTTGTAGGCGCTGATGTTGTGAACGCCGATGTCATCGCCCCAGATGACGACGATATTCGGCTTCTTGCCGGTCTGCGCCAGAGAGGCCATCGCCAGTTCATTGTGACTCGCCAGGGCGAGCTGGTCGCCCCGACTCAGGCCTTTCGAGCAACAGGCCTCGGCGGGGGCTTTCGCAGGCGCCGACAGGTCG
The DNA here is from genome assembly GCA_942493135.1 of uncultured Planctomycetaceae bacterium. Taxonomy (GTDB): domain Bacteria; phylum Planctomycetota; class Planctomycetia; order Planctomycetales; family Planctomycetaceae; genus Planctellipticum. The sequence goes on from OW818684.1 coordinate 1,168,747, forward strand.
ACGCTGCCGCCAGCGGATGGCACGCTCTTCGTCGTCGATGTGTCGACGGCAGCGTTGGCGGATGGTCGGTAATCCATGTTGGCGACGGCAAAGCCCAGGGCGCCGCCCACCAGGAGTGTCACCCAGGTGGATGACGTTCGAAATCTCGACATGACTGACCTTTCGATGGAGACACGAGACAGACGAAACACGAGTACGAGGAGAGCGCACTACTGACGTGCAGAACTCACGGATTTCGCGCAGCGAAAGCCGACATGCGACATGCCGGTGTCCGGGGTGCAACCGTGCCGGGCGCTGGGACGGTAGCGGGAGCAGTAGCTGTCGTTACAGAGAAATGAACCGCCGCGCTGACTGCGCTGTGTCATGAAGGGACGCATGGCATCGTGACTGGCTTCGGGACCGGCGGGGGAAATCGTAGCTTCGTTCCGTGACCGACGTGTGTAGGCGTCACGGTCATACCAGTCAGCGCACCATTCCCAGACGTTGCCGGCCATGTCGTACAGGCCGTATCCGTTGGGAGGGAATGACTTCACTGGGGCCGTCCGCACGTGGCCGTCGGCGGCCGTGTTGCGATGCGGAAACGTGCCCGTCCAGAGGTTGGCCTGCGGCCTGGCCTCGCTCGGCGGATCAGCGCCCCAGACGTACGGAGCGCGATCCAGCCCGCCGCGGGCCGCGAACTCCCATTCGGCTTCGGTCGGCAGACGTTTGCCGGCCCATTTCGCATAAGCGGCAGCGTCGTCCCAGGAAATATGCACCACCGGATGGTTCTCCCAGCCGGTCAGATCGCTGGCCGGTCCCTCGGGATGCCGCCAGTTCGCGCCGGGAGTCCACGTCCACCATTGCGAAACATCATTCAGCGGAACGGCGTGATCCGGTGGCGTGAAGACGAGCGATCCTGGCACCAGAAGTTCCGCAGGCGGTGCAGGCGTTCCGGGCGGCGATTGCGCGAGAATTTCTTCGGCGGTCGGAACACGTTCGGCGGTCGTCAGATACTGCGTCGCGTCGACGAATTTCTGAAACTGCGCGTTGGTGACTTCGGTCGAATCGATCCAGAACTCCTCAACGCGGACTCGATGGGTGGGCTTTTCGTCGTTCCAGGCGCTTTTGGCGTCGGTGCCCATCCAGAACTCTCCGCCGGGAACCCTGACCATTCCGACCGGCGTAGCGGCTGACGGGGCCTGTTCATTCGGCCGAAAAAAGCGTGTTCCCGCGAATGTCGCAAGAAATGCGAGCACGCCAATCCCGAAGACTTGCGGTATTTGCTTCACAGAGCCGCTTTTAAGATGGTCGCTACCGATGCGGGAAGAACGCATCAGCACGCATAAATGCGTTGCCGATTTGCTCAGATGTGGCAGAACGCCTAGATGGATAAATTACGATTTTGCGAAAACTGTAGTCCCCGCCATAACGACTTGCCAGTAAATAACGTCACTTTTCCAGACAATCAATCTTTTTTCATTGGCGTCAATTCCCATCAGCGCCCTGACCGCCTGGCAGGGACTGTGCGACCGCGCCGACCTCCGACCTCCGACCTCCGACTTGGCGAACGCGTTCTGATTCACGGCGGCTCCGGCGACGTCGGCGACTTCGCCATTCAACTTGCCAGGCAGCATGGAGCTGAGGTGCTCGCAACCGCATCGGGCCGCCATCGCGAACGCCTGAAGCAGCTCGGCGCCAACCAGATGATCGACTATCACAAAGAGCGATTTGAAGATGCGGCCGGGAAAGTCGACGTGGTCTTCGACGCCGTCGGCGGAGCGACGCTGCAACGATCATGGAGCGTGCTGTCAACGCACGGGCGACTGGTCACGATTGCGACGGTCAGCGAAACCGACGACGACTCCCGGACGAAAAATGCCTTCTTCATCGTGGAACCGCGGCAACAGCAGCTCGTGGAAATCGCCGAACGTCTGAATCGCGGTCAATTGCAGCCGATCGTGGGCCGGGTGACTTCGTTCGACAAGGCCGACGAGGCTTATGCGCGTCCGTCGACGTCCCGCGGCGAACTGGGGAAGACGGTGATCGAGGTGATTCCGCAGGAGTGAGGGAGCCAATGCGACGGCGGAGACCTGGCAAGCCGCTTATTCACTCGACCTCGAACCATGTCTGCCTGACGCAACGAAAGGCCGCGCGGCAGTTTGTCCGGTGGCTGGCCCGGGATCGCCGCCTCCTCGACAACCCGCTTCGCGGTTTGAATCCGATGAACGCCCGGGCGGAGCTTCACCACGACCGTCGTGCCGTGGCCCCGGACGAATTCGTCTGACTGCTCCGTGCCGCCGATGAGGAAACACCTGTCGAAGGAGTTGCGGGGTCGGACCGTCGCGTCGTGTATCAAACGGCAGCTGCGACCGGTCTTCGTCGAATTGAGCTCCTTGAGACCGCGCTCGCTGGATCCGGAAGGCGAGCACGGCATCCGCTGGCACGATCACCGGGGAGAAAGTCGACTCTCAAAGCCATCAAGGCCAAGAGCCGAACACCTTGCCGGACAGCAGCTTAGGCACTTCAGGGCCGCTGCTGGCATCGCCTGACACTGGGGCCGGGCGAGCGAAAAAAGAAGTACACCTCGCTGGGCTCGAACCAGCAACCTTCGGTTCCGTAGACCGATGCTCTATCCAATTGAGCTAGAGGTGCATCCGCTTGCAGACCAGACATCCCGGCCCGCCGACGGGTTCGCCGGCAGGCTTGGAGTCTCGTCCAGAAGCGCCGGTATGGTGACAGATCGACCAAGGTTTTGCAACGAATCGCCGCGACGAAACTTCGCCAGGCCGCTGCGTTCCCGCATCGGCGCCGACTATCGTTCGTCTGCGGCGCTGGTCTGGTCGTCCAGGGGCGAGTCGTACGTGAGCAGCTCGTCCGGTCGGAAGTAAATCGCCAGCTCCTTCGCCGCCGCTTCCGGACTGTCGCTGCCGTGGACCAGATTCATCTGCCGGCTCAGCCCCAGATCGCCGCGGATCGTCCCCGGAGCCGACTGGCGACCGTTTGTCGAGCCCATCATGCCGCGGACGACCGTGACCGCCTCAGGCCCTTCCAGCGCCAGCGCCACGACCGGGCCGGAGGTGATGAAGCTCTCCAGCAGCGGATAGAAGGGTTTCTGGACGTGTTCTGCGTAGTGCTGCTTCGACAGTTCGGGGGTCACCTGCAGCATTTTCATGCCGGCGATCTTGAGCCCCTTCCGCTCGAAGCGGGCCAGGATTTCGCCACAGAGCCGGCGGGCCACGGCGTCGGGTTTCAGCAGGACAAGCGTACGTTCGGCAGGCATTTTTCATCGATTCCAGGAATGAAACAGGCCCCGGCACAAGCGCCGGGGCCGGAATCTTCGCAAAAGTGACCACCCGCCGTCAATTCGCCGGGACGGACTCGGACATCAGTTCCCGGAACTGCCGGAACAGATAGCTGCTGTCGTGAGGCCCGGCGGCGGCTTCCGGGTGATACTGCACACAGAACGCCGGGAATTCCTTGTGCCGCAGGCCTTCGACCGTCTGATCGTTCAGATTGATGTGAGTCACTTCCAGGCAGTCGGGCAGGTTTTCCGCCGAGAGGGCGAAGCCGTGGTTCTGCGAGGTGATCTCCACCCGTCCGGTCGCTTTGTTGAGGACGGGCTGATTGCCGCCGCGATGGCCGAATTTCAGTTTGAAGATCTCCGCGCCGCACGCCAGCCCCATGAGCTGGTGTCCCAGGCAGATGCCGAACACCGGCACTTTGCCGAGCAGATTCTGAATCGTCTCGATCGCGTAGGTCAGCGGCCGGGGGTCGCCCGGACCGTTCGACAGGAAGACGCCATCCGGCTTGTGGGAGAGGACTTCCTCGGCGGTTGCGGTCCCCGGGACGACGGTCACCCGGCAGTGCATGTCCCGCAGATGCCGGAGGATGTTCCGCTTCATTCCATAGTCGATGGCGACCACGTGGGGTTCGCCCGGCAGGTCGGTCTCGCAGCCAGGGGGCCTGCCCAGGTCCGACAGCGGCTCGTTCCATTCGAACGATGCGGCCGGCATGACTTCGCGGACGAGGTCCTGTCCGACGATCTGCGGGGCGGCCTGGGCCTTGCGGATCAGCGAGGCATCGTCGAGATCGACGGTCGAGAGCACTCCGGTCATGGCTCCTTCGTTGCGGATCCGGCGGACCAGGGCCCGCGTGTCGATTCCTTCGAGGCCGATCACGTTGGCCTGCTTCAGGTATTCGTCGAGCGACTGCTCGGAGCGGTAGTTGCTGGGAATCTGGCACAACTCGCGGATGACGAAGCCGCGGATGAACGGTTTGCCGCTTTCGACGTCCTCGGCGTTGACGCCGTAGTTGCCGATGAGCGGATAGGTCATGGTGACGATCTGACCGCAGTAGGATGGATCGGTGAGGATCTCCTGGTAGCCGGTCATGCTGGTGTTGAAGACGACTTCTCCGTAGACCTCTCCGGATGCCCCGAAGGCGTTTCCGGAGTAAACGGTTCCGTCGGCGAGGGCGAGCTTGGCGGGAGCGGACATGGCACGCATCGGGCAGGAGGCAACGAACAGGTGCAAAATTTCGACGTTTGTACCATAGCGCGAAACGCAAAAAAAGCGACTCGATCAAACGGAGTCGGGCTGCGGTCCGCGCAGGAAAAAAGCGGCACTCCGCAATTGCAGAGAGCCGCTCGATGCTGACAGATTCGTCAGGCGTCGATCGCTTACGGAGTCTGCTTCAGGAGGAAGTCCTTGAAGCGGATGCCGTCCTGGTCGGCGCTGCTGATGCTCTGGAACAGCTCGGCGATAATGCGGTGGAAGTGCTTCTCGCGGACGGAATAGAAGTTGTGCTTTCCGTCCCGGCGGGCTTCGATCAAACCGGCCACGCGCAGCAGCGCCAGGTGGTGGCTGACCGCGGGCTGGCTTTGTCCGAGCTTCTCGCAGAGCGCGGTCACGTGCATTTCGTTTTCGCGCATCAGATACATCAGGATGCGGAGACGGGTCTCGTCAGACAGCAGCTTGAAGACCTGGACCAGGTCTTTTTCGAGCTGGTTGGACAGCTCTGGGAACGAAGAACCCGTACGTTCAACGACTGGTTCAGCGACATTCGCAACCATATGCTTCTCACTCTCTGGTGGTGGAGTCGGCGGCGACGGAGTGGCCTCTCCGTTGCTGCCGAATCCCGAATCTGGATCGGACAACTGGGGAATCCTTCGAATTTCTCGCAGCAACCTCGGCTGAAGTGCACTCCGTGCCCGTCAGAGCGGGGCTCTGAAAAGCTGGCGACACAGTGAATTCGGACGAGACTGGTGAAAGTCACTGGAACGTCGCGACGGAGACCGGCAGCCGGTGGGGCCGGAAGTCTCGTCTACTACATCTGCAGCATTACGACGGTCCAAACCGCAGAACAGCGAAAGACAGATGAGATTGAGACGATGTGGTCGATCATGGGCAAAACTACAGACCGGTAGGGACCGCAGTCTTCATTGAGTACGAAGGACCGCGGCATTATGTCGCGCCCTCCCCGCAGAGTCAACGACCCTGTCGGGAATTCCCGAAAGGGGGAGACAGCACACAATTCCTTAATGAATAAGGACTAGCGACGCAGAAACGACCGACGATCCAGCCCGGATGTCGAGCGATGCGAGACTTTCCATCATCGATCTTGAGCAAAGTGAATGCCACTTTGAACCAGATTCCAATATGCTCGAATTCTCCCAACAATAGACGCGTCAACATGCTCCGATGTTGGAAAAAAAAGTGCCTCACGCCGATTATTTTGCAAATTTGTCCAGACTCAGCGCCGTCGTCACCGGAGCATCTTCGGGCATCGGACGGGCGATTGCGCTCGAAATTGCCCGGGCCGGCGGCGACGTCGTCGTTCATTTCTCCCGCTCCCGCGATGCTGCCGAAGAAGTCGCCCAATTGATCCGCAGTCTGGGCAGGAGAGCTCAGGTGCTCCAGGCGGATTTCACAGATCCTCTGGCTGTCAGACAGTTTGCGGATCAGGCCTGGGAACTCTCGGGAGGTGTCGATCTCTGGGTCAATAACGCTGGCGTCGACCTTCTTACCGGACCGGAAAACCAACTGTCCTTCGAAGCCAAGCTGCGGCTCCTGCTGCAGGTTGATGTTCAGGCAGCTCTCGAACTCGCGAAGTCAATTGGTCTCCGCATGCGCGACGGCCGGGGAGGCGTCCTGCTGATGATTGGCTGGGATCAGGCGGACCGTGGAATGGAAGGAGACAGTGGCGAGCTCTTTGCCGCTGCAAAGAATGCCATCATGGGTTTCACCCGTTCCCTCGCCGTCAGCCTCGCCCCGCAGGTCCGGGTGAACTGCATCGCTCCGGGCTGGATCAAAACCGCCTGGGGCGAAACGGCGTCCGACCCCTGGCAGGCACGTGTGATGCGAGAAACGCCGCTGCAGCGCTGGGGAACTCCCGAGGATATCGCCCGGTATGCGCGCTTCCTCCTGAGTTCAGACGCCAGCTTCATCACCGGGCAGGTGATCAACGTCAACGGCGGCGCCGTTCGCTGAAACTGAGGGAACCGCCTCTCGTAAGATTGCGATTCTGATGCCTCGAGAAAAGATCCTGTTCGTGACCGGCCGCCTGGCTGCACCTGCTCTGCAGGACGTGGTGCAGCCTCTCGCTGCGCAGCAGGGGTTCGATTATGAGATTGCCGTCGTCGGCATCACTGTCGCCGCCCTCATGCAGTCCCCCTGGCTGGCCCGCAAATTGACGGTCCCCGCCGGCATCTCCCGCGTCATCCTGCCGGGCTGGTGCGGCGGGTCCGTTGAATCCCTCGCCGAACGCTTCGGCGTCCCGTTTGAACTGGGGCCGCGCGATCTCTTCGACCTGCCTCAGCACTTCGGCCGCGCCCGCCGACCGCTCCCGGAGTTCAACGATTACAGCATCGAGATCCTCGCCGAGATCAATCACGCTCCGCAGCTCGCGCTCGACGAGCTGCTCCGGCAGGCGGATCACTACCGCCAGTCCGGAGCGGATCTGATCGACCTGGGCTGCGTTCCCGGCGAATCCTGGCCCGACGTCGGCGCCGCTGTACGAGCCCTCCGGGCGGAAGGTCACCGAGTATCCATCGACAGCTTCGACCGCCAGGAAGTCACCTCCGCGGTCGCAGCCGGCGCGGAACTGGTCCTGAGCTGCAATCACACGAACCTCGACTGGGCGGTCGACATTCCCGCCGAGTTCGTCGCGATACCGGACGAGCCTTCCGATCTCGCCTCGCTCGATCGAGTCGCATCCAGTTTGCGGGCCGCTGGACGCGACTGCCGGCTCGATCCAATTCTCGAACCGATCGGTTACGGGTTCGCCGCCTCGCTGGCCCGTTATCAGGAAGTCCGTCGGGCCCATCCGGACGCGACCATGATGATGGGCGTCGGCAATGTGACCGAGCTGACCGAAGTCGACACCGCCGGAGTCAACTTCCTGCTGGCCGCCTTCTGCGAAGAGCTGCGGATCGGCAGCATCCTGACCACCGAAGTCATCAACTGGGGCCGCACGGCAGTTCGCGAGTTCGACCTCGCCCGCCGGTTCGTCCGCCACGCGATTGTCAACCGGGTTCTCCCCAAGCACTGGGGGGGCGAGCTGGTTCTGCTGCGCGATCCCAAGCTCCGCGAACTGGGCGAGGACAACCTTCGCACGCTCGCCGGCCAGATCACCGATCCCAACTTCCGCATTTTCGCGGAACGGGGCGAGATCTTTCTGCTGAACCGCGACGGCTGCTGGCACGGCGACGATCCCTACGAAGTCTTCGACCGCATGCTGGCCGAAATCGGCCCCCTCTCGGCCGAGCACGCCTTCTATCTGGGGATGGAACTGCACAAGGCTCGCACCGCTCTCACGCTCGGGAAACAGTACATTCAGGACGAAGCCCTCCGCTGGGGTTATCTGACCACTGAAGAAATCAGCGCGGTCCAGCGCCGCAAACGCCACGCCTCCGGCGTCGCGGAATCCCCCGCTCCCCAGGAACAGACGCCCCGATGTCCCCCCGCCCGGAGTTAGCCTCCGTCGCCAATGAGGTCGGCGGAGGTCCCCTGATCCTCGCACTGGACTCGCTGCCGGACGTCGTTGCGACCGTCCGCCGGTTCGCGGACTGGCCCGACCTGGTTCTCTTCGACAGCCCGCTCCAACGTCCGGGGCTTGGGCGTTACTCGATCCTCACCGCCAATCCCATTCAGCGATGGACTCTGGAGACACCCCGCTATGGGCTCGACCCCTTCGCCGAGTTTCGCTCCGTCCTGGCCCCCTGGCGGACGGAGTCACTGCCGGACGACATTCCCTTCGGCGGCGGCCTCGCCGGTATGCTGGGCTACGAACTCGGCCGCTGCTTCGAACGGCTGCCGACGTCCTGCTACGACGAATTCGCTCTCCCGGTCGCCGCGGTCGGCTGGTACGACTGGGCGCTCGTCTGGGACCACGAACAGCACCGCGCCTGGATCATCGCCCAAGGCTGGCCCGAAACCGATCCCGCGTCACGCCGAGCCCGCGCCGATCAACGGCTGCGGCAAGTTCTCGCCGCGCTGGACGGGCCGATCGCAACAGAGACCGGTCGTTTTGGCATTCCACCATCGCCGACAACCGACTTCGCCCCGCAATTCTCCGCCCCCGGCCTGCCGGAGCTGACCAGCAACTTTTCCCGTCCCGCGTACCTGGCGGCGGTTCAGTCGGTCATCGACCGCATCTACGCCGGAGATATCTTCCAGGCCAACATGACCCAGCGGCTGCTGCATCCGTACGCTGGCAGCCCGCTTGACCTCTACGCATCGCTGCGGCGCTGCAACCCCGCCACGTTCGCCGGGCTCTATCTCCGCGACGACTGGGCGATCATCAGCGCCTCGCCGGAGCGTTTCCTTCGGGTCCGCCATGGCGAAGTCGACACCCGCCCGATCAAGGGGACCCGCCGCCGTCGGCCGCTCCCCGAAGCCGATCTTTACACCCGCGACGAGTTGCGGGAAAGTGACAAGGATCTGGCCGAGAATGTCATGATCGTCGACCTGCTCCGCAACGATCTCTCGCGCGTCTGCGCCGCCGGCTCGATCTCCGTGCCGCAGCTCTGCGATGTCGAATCCTACGAAACCGTCCAGCACCTGGTCTCCGCCGTCCGCGGCCGCCTGCGGGCGGGGCAGGAGATCTGGGATCTCCTTGCCGCGACCTGGCCCGGCGGCTCGATCACGGGGGCTCCGAAAGTGCGGGCGATGGAGATCATCACCGAACTGGAACCGACCGCCCGCGGTCCCTATACCGGCAGTCTGTTCTATCTGACTCCCGATGGCGGCTTCGACAGCAACCTGCTGATCCGGACCTTCGTTCATCGCTGCGGCTGGCTGCAATGCAGCGCGGGCGGCGGCATCGTCGCCCAGTCCGACCCCGCCGACGAGTACGCCGAGACCCTGCACAAGGCCGCCGGCATGCTCCACGCGCTGCGGGAGGCACTCCCGCGATGATCCTGCTGATCGACAACTACGACAGCTTCGTCCACAACCTCGCCCGCTACCTGGTCGAGCTGGGTGTCGAGACCGAAGTCGTTCGGAACGACGCCCTGACCGTCGCGCAGATCGCCGCCAGCGCTCCGCAGGCCATCGTGATCTCTCCCGGCCCCTGCACGCCCCTCGAAGCCGGCGTCTCGCTCGACGTCGTCCGCCAGCTCGGTCCGACAATTCCATTACTCGGCGTCTGCCTCGGGCATCAGGCCATCGCCATGGCGCTCGGCGGCCGCGTCGTCCGCGCGCCGGAACCGATCCACGGTCGAACTTCGCTCGTCCATCACGAGTCGACGCCCCTCTTTGCCGGCCTGCCAAATCCATTCCGGGCGACCCGTTACCATTCGCTGATCGTCGAACGCGAATCGCTCCCGGCCGGACTGATCCCCACTGCCGCGACTGCCGACGGCCTGATCATGGCTCTCGAACACGCGGCATGGCCCGTCTACGGCGTGCAGTTCCACCCCGAGTCGATCCTGACGGAAGGAGGTCACCGGCTCCTGGCCAACTTCCTGGGCCTCGCCGGAATCGAGGTCACCGCGCCCTCCACCGAACGCCTCGCAGAACTCCCTGCACCCCCAACCGACCGCCCCTGGCCCTCTCCCGACCGACTCCCCGCTCACTGGTAAGCCACTCGCACCCTGCCGCCTCTTCCTCATCACGTTTTTCCTCTTCACATTTTGCGACTTGCACTTCTCGTTTTTCACTTTGCACTCTCTCATCGGCTTCCCCTCACCCCGCAGACTTTCACCAGACCGACCAGCCGAATCCGCCCGCAAACTTTCGCTGGTCCGATCAGCCGCTGTGCGATGCGCACTCCTCGGGGAATTTCGACCCATCTCTCCGGTCGAACGCATCCTCGCGCGGCTCGATAGTGCAGAGTTTGGACGAGGCCCTCTGGCGCGGTCAGATTCTCGCCTCGGGAACGGGAACGCTCCCAGGCCGCGCAATCGGACGGAGATCCGGACCATGTCGTTCACTCGGTGGATTCAGATTCGTTCCGACGCCAGTTGCATCCTGCTCTGGGTGACGCTGCTTCTCATCGGCCCGTCTTCGTCGGCGTTCGCCGCTGAATCGCCGCTCTGGCAGGCCGACTATCAGCGGGCACTCCAGCTCGGTCGCCAGACCGGCCGCCCCGTGCTGCTCCACTTCACCGCCTCCTGGTGCGCCCCCTGTCAGAAAATGGATCGCGAAGTTTTCGCCACGCAGGAAATCCGCAGCGAGATCGCTCAGAAGTACGTCGCCGTCCGTATCGACTACGACCGCGATCGCGCGGTGGCGAATCGCTACGGCATTCAATTCCTGCCGACCGACATTATTCTCGATCCCGTCAACGGACAACTGGTCGCACGAACCAATCAGCCAATGGGGGCCATAGCCTACCGGCAGTTCCTCCAGCAGCAGTCCGCCCGCTTTCAACAGTCGTTTGCCGCCAACAAACCGGCCGTCACGGCCGGCCCCCAGCCGGCGGCCAATCCGCAACCGGCGGTCCGATCGGCACAGATCTGGTACGCCAGCTACGAGGAAGCCGTGGCGGCCGCCGAGCGGCTCGAAAGACCGCTGCTGATCCACTTCTACGGCCCCAATTGCCCTCCGTGTCGACAGATGGAACGGGAAGTCTTCGCCTCTCCCGACGTGCAGCGGATGCTGGCTGATCGCTTTGTCGCCGTGAAGATCGACGGCGATCGCCAGCCGACGCTGATGCGGCACTACAGCGTCGACAGCTATCCGACCGATGTCGTGCAGGAACCGTATAACGGTCGAGTGCTGTTCGAGAACGGCGGCTATCTCGATCGAAACGGCTATCTGGCCATGCTGTCCCAGACCGAGGCCCGCTTTGCTCAGCTTGCAAAGTCCCAGCTCGCGGCGAAAGCCGCCAACGGTCCGGCGGAGACTCCCGAGCCCGCCCGCCCGGCCACGCCCGCCGAGCCGCTGCAGCCGCAGGTTCGCCTGGGCGAAGCCCGGCCGCTGATCGCCCTCGACGGCTTCAGCCCGGTCGCCCTCTCCAAGGGACGCCGGTGGGTCCAGGGCCAGGCCGCCTTCGCCTGGCAATATCAGGGACTGGTCTACTACATGGAATCGCGCGCGGAGCTGGAAGCCTTCCGGGCCAGCCCCGAGACTTACGCGCCGCAGTTCCAGGGCTGCGATCCCGTGCTTCTGACCGAGGTCGACCGCGCCGTCGCCGGCGACGCGCGCTTCGCCGCCTTCTACGACGACCGCCTGTACCTGTTCACGACGGCGGAACACCGGGAGACTTTCCGCGCCAACCCCCAGAAGTACCTTCGTCTGAAACAGGTCCGCAAGCCCTCCGAAATCGAAGGTCTGCGCTACCGGCTCGGCGATCTGCCGGACAAGGACTCGAGGCAGGTGCTGAGGATCCGCGGGACGGCGAGGTAGGGAGTTGGTTCTTGGTGATTGGTTCTTGGTCAGTTGTCCGTTGTCAGTGGCGATGTCGCAGAGTCCTTGATCCCGCAGGCATTGTTTCTGACCCCGCAGGGGTCAAAGACGGTAGCCAGGGGTTGAGCGCAGCGACACCCCTGGAAACTCGCCCCCGCCGCGACTCTTCGACCCCGCCGGGGTCGCACATTTGAGAGCGAAGTGCCTGATCGGGCAATTGGAGAACTTCTCGACCGGGGAAGACGCGTGCCCACGGACATGCCGGGGCCAAACCACATCGCCCTCCCCGTCAGCTCCAGCCGCTTGGTTTCACCAGCCGGCGCGCCCGCTCGGAAATCGTCCAGTGCGACTGGATCTCCCGGCAGGCGTCGCGAATCTCGCTCCCGGTCGGATCTCGATGCCACTGCCCGTTCTTGTCGAGCGTTTTGACGACAGTTTTCGCGGGTTCGGACGTTCTGACCAGCATCGCGGACTCCACATCAAGAGGGAAAACCCGCCGTGGTCTCCAGAGATCACGGTGACCACATTCCACCGTAGCACGTCGCCCCCCAACTCGCCATTCGCACCATACGGACCGGGATGGTTCGGGCAAACAGCGCACGTGCCACGCTGGACGCCCCAGAGTGCAAAAAAACGCCCGCCAGGTCCAAACCCGGCGGGCGTTCCAATTCCATCCGCTTTCCCGGTCCGTTACATGATCGACCGGATCTTCGCCAGGAACTCCGCGTTCGTCGGATACTTGGCCAGAATCCGCGTCAACTGCTCCATCGCCTCCACCGGACTCATCGAAATCAGGCTCCGGCGAAGCAACGTCACGCCTTCCAGCACTTCGGGCGAGAGGATCTTCTCCTCGCGCCGCGTCCCCGAGCGGGTGATGTCGATCGCCGGCCAGATCCGCCGATCGGCGAGATCCCGGCTCAGGACCAGCTCCATGTTTCCCGTTCCCTTGAACTCCTGGAAGATCGCATCGTCCATGCGGCTGCCGGTTTCGATCAGGGCGGTCCCCGCAATCGTCAGCGAGCCCCCTTCTTCGAACTGCCGGGCGTTGCCGAACATCTTCTTGGGGAGGTCCATCGCCCGGATGTCGAGCCCGCCCGTGCCGGTCCGGCCCGAGTTGCTCCACTTGTTGAAGGCCCGCGCCGTCCGCGTGATGCTGTCCAGCAGCACGAACACGTCCCGCCCTTCTTCCGCCATCCGCTTCGCCCGCTCGAACACGAGCTGGCTGACCCGGATATGACTTTCAAGCTCGCGGTCCAGCGAAGATGCGATCACTTCGCCCCGCACCCGACGCTTCATCTCCGTCACTTCTTCGGGCCGCTCGTCGATGAGCAGCACCATCAGATAGATTTCCGGATGATTCTTGGCGACCGCGTCGGCGATGTCCTGCAACAGCATCGTCTTGCCGGTGCGCGGCGGAGCCACGATCAGCGCCCGCTGCCCCTTCGCGATCGGCGTCAGCAGATCCATCACCCGCATTGTGATCGGCATCGGGCCGGTTTCGAGGATGATCTGCTCGTGCGGATTGATCGGCGTCAGCTCGTCGAAACTCTTGACCTCCGCATAGGCTTCGAGCGTGCGGCCGTCGATCGTCTCGACAGACCGCAGCCGCGGGCCTTGTCCTCGCCCGCCGGAGACGCATTCACCGGTCATCCAGACTCCTTCGCGAAGCTTGTGCTTCTCGATCAGCGTGCTGGAGACAAACGCGTCCGATTCCTGCGAAGCGTAGTTGGCCTTGGCGTCGCGCAGGAAACCGTAGCCCTTGGGATGCAGTTCCAGCAGACCTTGAACCGGTTCGCCCGGCAGGTCCGCGCGGGGCGGAGCATTGTAGTTCGGCTGATTTCCATAGCCTGGCTGCCGCTGCTGCCCCCCTTGACCGCCCTGGTAACCGCCGCCACCGCCGCGGCGCTGGCCATGCTGCTGGCCGCCCCGCTGATTGCGACCGCCGCCGCGCGGCGGCTGCTGCTGGTGATGATGACCGCCGCCGCCGGCATTGGATCCGCCGGCCGGTCCGCCGGACGTCGGCTGGTCGCCGCCGCGACGACGCCGACGTCGGCGACGGGGGCGACGACCGTCGTCTCCAGCTCCGCCTTCTCCCGAGTCGCCTCCATCGGCACGCGGAGCGCCGTTCTCGCCGCGCGGCGTTTCCCCTTCGAAGTCGCCGCCGGCAGATCCTGCGCTTTCATCGGGTCCGAAACCGACGGTATCGTAGGAAATCGGAGGCTCGCGTTCGGGGCGAGCCCGTTCGGCCCGCGGTGCAGGAGCACGTTCTGCCGGTTCTCGCTCGACAGGCGCCGGCGGCGGGGCCGCCGGTTCAACCGACTCCGCCACAACGGCAGCCTTGCGGGTTCGCGGCCGGGCCGGTTTGCGGGGCGCGGGAGCTTCGAGCGTTTCGAAGTCCATGTCGCGTTCGGTGGGAGGTGCGTCGAAGTCGGCGCGGGCCGCTGCGGCTTCCTCGAAGGCGTCTTCAATCGCCGGCCGGGCGACGTGGGATTCGTCGCCGGTGCTCGCCTTGGTCGTACGCCGCGGTCGTGTGGTCCGTTTTGGGGACCCGGAGCTCTTTTCCGCCATACAGGTTGTCCAAACCTCTCAGGAATCCGTCACGCCGCAGGGCTGATGCCGGGCGGCAACACGAGACATTGGGCGACTGCTGGGAAACAGCTCTTTTCCGAGTCAATTTCCCCACAGGCCGGAAGGCTCCGGCCAGCAACGCGAGACAGACATGCCACGTCCGACAGACGGATGGAACACGTCTGAAAGACAAACGAATCGCCGCGGCGTGGCAACCGCATTGGCGATGCTTCGACGAGCAGATCCTGGTCTTGAGACGACGTCAAAACGCCTCCTCAAGACAGCGGAAGTCCGCTCACTGAGATTTCGCAGAACCGGGACATCGCGAAACAAACCATTCCGCGAACCAGGACCGACCTGCCCGATTTTCGTGAGGAACACGAAGCAGCGGCGCGAGGAATGGCCCCAAGACTGCCAGCAACCAGCTCCGGGAACAACAGTCTGCGAAGCATCCGGGAACGGAACCACCCCGACATCGACACCAAGTCATCACTCGGAGGAGGAGGCTGCCAAATTCAGCAACCATCACCCGGGACGAGCGGCACCCACTCGGCAGACGTCAGGCTGGTCTGATCCTGGACCATCGCAGGCTGGAACCCGCTTAGACATTCGAGACTGACGACCACCGGAACCGCAGCATCCTGCCGGAACCCTTCGGTGAAATCGCCATCAGAGAACCTGCCGGCAACTTGCGATGACGTATCAAAGCCTGCCAACACTCACGACATCATATCGAACGTACCATCCCTGTCAATTCAGCTCTTACGGTATTTCGGGCAAATTTCATCACCTGTGCAGGGCATGGCGGGACGCTCCCCCCCGCTGGTATGCTGCAGACCGGAAAGTTAGCCCGATCCCCCCAACCCGAACGCAGCCCAGTTTTTCCGGCCGCGAGGATGAATATTGAATCCGATGAACAACCCGGAGACAGATTCCAGCGGCGTCCCCAGACCGGGGCGGAGCACTTGGGGCAGTTGCCTGCTGAGCCTGACTCTTGCCCTATCCCCCCAGATCGCCACCGCCGCCGAACCTGCATTCCAATCCCAGGGATTCGCCGTCCGCTGCCTTGCAATCACCGGGGCGCGGGTCGTCGTCGCCCCCGGACGGGAAATCGAAAACGGTCGCGTCATTCTCCGCGACGGTCACATCGAAGCGGTTGGCGGACCCGAAATCCCGCTGCCGCTCGACGCCGAGGAACTCAAAGCCGACGGACTCATCGTCTACCCCGGCTTCATTGACGCCGGCTACACCGGCTGGCTCCCCGCCGACGCGCGCAGTCCCGAGGACGAAGGCCGCCCTATCGACAATTCCCGGCAGGCCCTCGCCGGCATGCGCGAAGCGTACTACCCCGGAATCGTTCCGCAGTGGCAGGCCGCCGAGCGGCTCAAGCCCACCGAAGACTCGCTCGAAAAGCTCCGCCAGCAGGGGTTCTGTGCCGTCCACGTCACCCCCACACACGGCTTCATTGCCGGGCAGGGGGCGCTCGCCTCCACCGGTACCGCCCCCCGCCGCGAAACGCTCCTCCTGCCTGTCACGTTCGTACCGGTCAATCTCTTCACGCGCGTCGGCAACGAGTATCCCTCCACCCTCATGGGCGTCCACGCGCTGCTCCGCCAATCCTTCCTCGACGCCGCCCGCCACGACCTGCAACAGTCGCTCGCCGCCACGCCCGCCAGCAACGTGCCATCCCCGGCGGTGGACCCGGTCCTGACCGAACTGGCCCGCTTGCAGCGCGGCGAATTGCGATCGCTCTTCACCGCTCAATCGCGGGACGATATCGAACGCTCCGTCGCCCTCGCCCGCGAACTGGGACTCAAGCCCGCGCTCTGGGGCGTCAAAGAAGGCTGGAAGAGTCTCTCCCATCTGCAGAACCTCGGTACTGGACTGATTGTCGACGTCAGCTTCGGCGATGAACCCAAAGTCGATCTTCCCGAAGCCAACAAGGAGGGGCTGGTCGATCCGTTCGTCCCCGAGCGCGTCCGAAAATTTCGCCACGCCGAGTGGAAAGCCGGCGCCGGCAATCTCGCCAGGCTCCACGAGGCCGGCCTCAAGTTCGGTCTGTCGAGCCGGGATCTCAAGCAACCCGATCAGCTCCACAAGCACCTGCGGCAGGCCATTCAGGCCGGGCTCCCACGCGACGCCGCCCTCGCCGCCCTGACGTCGAATGCCGCCGAATTGCTGGGCGCCGGCGACCGGCTCGGGACGCTCGACGCCGGCAAACTCGGGCACGTGATCATCCTCTCCGGCCCCTTCGACGACGAACGCTCGCGCGTCCGCCACGTCGTCATCGACGGTCGCCGGTACGAGTACCACCAGGACGCCAAACCAGTTCCGACCGAGAGCGAATCGGAGAAAGCGGTCCTCGACATCGCCGGAACCTGGCAGGTCGAGATTGATGGAGCCGACGGCAAACTGCGCGGTACGCTGGAACTGGTCCAGGTGAAGTCGGCCCTCTCCGGGCGATTCAGCAGCGATCAGGGCGACGGGAAGATCTCCTCGGGATCGGCCTCAGCAGACTCGTTGGAGTTCGTCGTGGCGATCGGCGCCGGCGACCGCGCCGTGCAACTGAAATTCTCCGGCAAGAAGTCCGACGTCGGACTGGCAGGAACTTTGAAATCCGCCTTCGGCGCCCCCGTCGCATGGACCGCCCGGAAACCCGAAACGCCCCCGACGCCCGACAACCCCATCGCCCTCAGCGGTCTCGAAGAGAGTCCCGCTGACGCCAGCCAGCCGCAGGCCGGCGCCGAGACTCCAGCGACCGTGGCCGGCGAACAGCCGACCGAATTGCCTCCGGATCGCCTGGCCCGGCCGTTGCAGACCGGCGGCAACGTCCTCGTCCGCGGTCTGACAATTCTCACCGGAACCGGAACGGTCCTGGAGAATTCATCGATCCTCGTCCAGGCCGGTAAGATCATCGCCATCGGACCGGAGGTCGAGGCCCCCGCGGGCGTCACAGTCGTCGACGGAGCCGGTCGCTTTGCCATGCCGGGCGTCGTCGACACCCACAACCACATGATGATCTCCGCCGGTCCGGGACTGGGAGGCGTCAACGAGGCGACCGACTCAATCGTCTGCGAAGTCCGCGTGCGGGACTCCGTTCACACCGACGACATCTCCGAATACCGCACCCTCGCGGCAGGCGTCACCACCGCCCGGCTGCTGCACGGCTCGGCCAACACCATCGGCGGCCAGGACGCCATCGTGCAGCTCAAGTACGGAGACGACATCGCCGGCCACCTGCTGGCGGATTCGCCGCAAGGCGTAAAGTTCGCCCTCGGCGAGAACGTCAAACGTCGCACCGGCCGTTTCCCCAATACGCGGCTGGGGGTCGAAGCCACCATTCACCGCGCCTTCGTCGAAGCCCTCGAATACCGCCGCAACTGGCAGGACTACGATCGCCAGAAGCAGGCCGCCGGCGAAGCAGGCCAGAACCTCCTCCCCCCCCGACGCGACCTCCGGCTCGAAGCCCTGGTCGGAATCATCGAGTCGCAGATCTTCATCCACAGCCACTGCTACCGAGCCGACGAGATTCTGATGCTGCTGCGCTCGGCCGACAAAGTCGGCGTCCGCGTCCGTTCGCTGCAGCACGTGCTGGAGGGCTACAAAGTCGCACCGGAGATTGCGAAACACGGCGCAAGTTGCAGCACGTTCGCTGATCATTGGGGCTACAAGGTCGAAGCCTTCGACGCCGTCCCCCACAACGCCGCACTGCTCCACGCCGCCGGAATCAATACCGTCATCAAAAGCGACTTCCCGGTGATCCCCTGGCCCCTCCGCTGGGAAACCGCCCGCACCATTCGCCACGGTAACATGCCCCCGGACGCCGCGCTCCAGGCCGTCACACGCAACCCTGCCCGCGAGCTGGGAATCGACGATCGCGTCGGAACTCTGGAAATCGGCAAGCAGGGAGACTTCGCCCTCTACAACGGCCACCCGCTCAGCGCCTTCTCCCGTTGCGAAATGACCTTCATCGCCGGCGAATGCTACTTCGTCCGCGAGAAGCAACCGTCCGCCATGACCGCGGCAACCGTCGACCGGACGAAAACCGCGCCCCCCCTGCCCCTTCCCGCTGCCGAAGATCGCAAGCCAGTCCTGGAAGGTCTGGATCGCCAGGGCCTTAAAGGTCTGGCTCTCGTCGGCGCCACGCTCCATCCCGTCGACGGGCCGGAGATTGCGAACGGCACGCTGCTCATCGAAGGGGAATTGATCAAATCGATTGCTGCGGGGCCGGAAATTCCCGCCGACTACACCGTCATCAATTGCCAGGGGCTCCACATCTACCCCGGGCTGATCGACGCCGGCTCCATGCTGGGACTCAACGAAATCGGTTCGGTGCAGGAAACTCACGACACCAACGAGGCGGGACTGTTCCAGCCCGATCTCCTGGCGGGGACGGCGATCAACCCCGATTCGGAACTGCTGCCGGTCGCCCGCGCCGACGGCATCACCACGGCGCTGATTCGCCCGCTGGGAGGCATCATCTCCGGGCAGGCCGCTCTCATGCAGCCCGCAGGCTGGACCGCTCCGGAAATGGTCATCGAGCCGGCCGTCGGCCTGCAGATGCAATGGCCTGCCGCCAAGGACCGCAAAAAAGTCATCGACGAGCTCCGGCAGTTGTTGACCGATGCGCGGGTCTACGACAAGGTCCGCTCCGCCCCGATGGCGGAAGGCCAGCCGCGGGTCGTGGAAGATCCTCGCTTCGAGGCTCTCCGACCTTACGTCAAGGGCGAACGAACCGTCTTCATCGAAGCGGTGACTCGCGTGCAGATTCTGGAAGCACTCCAGTTCGCAAAAGACGAACGGCTCAAGCTCGTCCTGACCGGCAGCCTCGACGGCTGGAAAGTCGCCAAAGAAATCGCCGAACGCCAGGTTCCGGTCATCCTCGGAACAGTCATGCGCGCCCCGCTCGAAGACTTCGATCCACTCGACGCCCCCCTTGCCTGCGCGGGCCTGCTCCACGAAGCCGGCATCAAAGTCTGCTTCCGCTCGAACAGCGCCGCCCTTGCCCGGCACCTGCCGCTCGAAGCCGGCGTCTGCGTCGCCTACGGCCTCCCCGAAGACGTGGCATTAAGGGGAGTCACCTTGACCACTGCGGAAGTCCTGGGCGTCGCCGACCGGCTTGGCTCGTTGACCCCCGGCAAGTGGGCCAACCTGATCATCACCGACGGCTCCCCCCTCCAGCCGACCACCCAGTACAAGGGAATCTACATCCGCGGTCAGGGGTTCGCTCCCGAGAGCCGCCAGACCCGCCTCTATGAAAAGTACAAAGCCCGCCTGGCCGGGAAACCCTAGGAAACAATTTCACGCACCAGAAGCCGATTGCGTCGCAATCACCGCCCGGCTAGTCTGCCGGATCAGTCTTCGATCAGCGACATCGGCTCTCTCTGGGGAGCATTGAACGGAACTTCGAGCATGTGGTGGCGGAACTGGTGGGAAGCCGCTCGCGACCCGTACGATCCAGTCCCCCGCCGGCTCTGGAAGGCCCTGATTCTGCTCGTGGTCGGCCTCTTCGGGATCTACGTCGTCTGGCCCCGCGTCCGCATCGAATGGCTCGTAGTCAATCTCCACGCCAATCCCGACAGCCCGACCGCCCGCGAAGCCGCCTGGCGCCTCGGCGAACTCGGCAGCACAGCGCGCGGAGCCTTGCCACCGCTGATTGAAGCCCTGGACGCCGGCCCGATCGAGCAACTGAGCCCCGACGACTCGACGCACTCCCATCAGATCGGTCTGCTCAGCGTCGAAGCCGCGCAGGCCATCCGCAAGATCGGAGATCCCCAGACTGTCGGCGAACTTCACCAGCGGATGATGGAGTGCCGCAACTCCGAATCGGACGAGGGCGTCGGCGCCGCCCGACTGTATATCGCCCTGAAAAACGCGCGAGGCCTGCACGCCAGTTCGCAGGCGGACGCGACGGCCGACATCTCCGAAGTATTCGATGTCCTGAAGGACAGTCGGAATGCGACGACCTGCAGCCTGCTGCTGAACTGGCTCCATGCGCGGTCCCTGGTCAGTCCGGACATCGATCACGACGGCCGGTTCAAGCTGGTCCTGATTGACTGTTTGAGCCGATTGCACGTGTCCGCCGCGGCCATGATCCTCATCGCCTGGGCCGAACAGGATCCAAGCGTCGTCCCGGTGATCCTCGACGAGGAACGCCGTCAATACCGCGAACATTCTCAAGACTTCGCGACCTCGGGCGTCCTGTACCAGCCGATCCGCGGACGGGAAAACGAAACCATCCGCCAGTCCCTCCCACTGCTGACGGCCGAGTTGGAGGGCCCCGACGCGCCGATGATCGTCAGGCTGCTGGCCGAGAGCTACTGGTTCGAAATGCAGCAGGACAATCGTTACCGGCGGCAACCCCCCAGGGCCGATGCACTGCTGGAATACCTCCGCCAGTCGCTGCGCGACGAGCGAGGACCGGTTCGCCGGGGGACGGCACAAGTCCTGACACGGATTGCAGAAACCGACGCGTACGGTGCAGAACAAACCGGCGCCGAGTTCGACGCTGAGATCCTCGGCCGCCTCGAACTCCTGCTGACGGATCGGGACCAGACCGTCCGCCTCGCATCCGCCGTGGCCCTGTGGAAAATCCGGCAACAGCCAGAACCGGGCCTGGGGGAGCTTCTGGCGGGACTCGAAAGCACCGACGACGAGTCCAAAGGAATCGCGGCAGCTTTCTTCCGCGGACTCAGTCCGCAAGACGCCTGGGCCGCCCGCGCATTGACCGCTCATCTGCAGTCGGAATCCTCGGCGGCGCGAGTCGCGGTCCTGCAGGGTCTGGCGGCCCTGGGGCCCGAAGCTCGCGAATCGATTCCCTCGATCATCGCAGCGCTCGATACCGACGACGAGAATTCGCTGAAGGCCGCGGTCGGAAGCCTCGCAGCCTTCGGGCCGGAAGCGCGCGAGGCGCTCCCCCAGCTCTGGGAAGTCTTCTTGAATTCCGACGATGTCGACATCCGCCGACTGGCGAATACCGCCATGGCGAAAATCGATCCCAATCGACGCAGCCGCGATCAGACCAGATCGGAGCCTTAACCACCCGCTGACATGGAGGCCAGGATGAGCATCACGCTATCGAGCAACGCATTTCAATCGGGCCAGCGCATCCCCGACAAATACACCGGCGAAGGGCCCGACGTCTCGCCAGCCCTCGAATGGGACGGAGTCCCCGCAGGAACCCGCGAGCTGGCCCTGATCTGCGACGACCCCGACGCCCCCCAGGCCGATCCCTGGGTCCACTGGATCTTCTACGGCCTCAACGCTACCGTCCGCTCGCTCCCCGAAAACCTGCCGTCCGGCACACGCCTCTCGACTCCGGTCGCAATGCTGCAGGGCCGCAACTCCTGGACGACCGGCCGATCGACCGGCTACCGTGGCCCCCTCCCCCCACACGGACACGGAACCCACCACTATCACTTCAAGCTCTATGCGCTCGACGCCCCCCTGAGCCTCAACCCCGGCGTCGACGAGTCGACCCTGCTCCGCGCCATGAAAGGACACATCCTGGCCACCGGCGAACTGATCGGCACCTATTCGCGAGACTGAGCACCCGCAAGACAACGTCTTCATCGCCGCCGAATGCGGCCTCCAGGTGCAAACCCGTCTCCCAGTCAGCCCCACCCGCCCCCCGGCGGGTCCCTTGTGAGCCGCTCATGAGCACAAGCATCGACCGCCTGAAAGTGAATCTCAAACGCTGGACGCTGATTCTCGGAGTCCTCCAGATCACCGTCGGCTGCACGATCGGATTCATTCCGCCGTCAGCGGTGGCCTGGTTCCGCGGCATCGTCATGGCCCACATCGAGTTCACCGCCAACGGCGTCCTGATGGTCGCCTTCGCCTTTCTGATCCCCGAACTCCGCCTCGGCTCGACAGCCCTGAAACTCTGGTTCGCCCTGCTCCAGATCGGCACCTGGACCAACGGAGCGGCAGGCGTCGCCGCCGCCTTCATCGGTCAGTCCTCAAAGCTCATGCCCACCCTCAACGAAAAGTTCCCACCTCCGCACGGCACAGACCATCCCCTGGTTACCGGCTCCCTCATGCTCTGCGGCGTGACCATCATGGCGGCACTGCTGCTGACCCTCTACGGCCTGCTGCGTTCAAAGACGCCGGACAAGACCACGCCCCCCTGACAAGTGGCTGCGATCTCCTTACCTGGCGGGAGTGCAAACCCGCACCGCGCAAGATTTGCGCGGGATTGCGGTCTTCACGGGGCCGGAGCGGCGGTCTGAATCCCGGTCAGTTGACAAGCCACCAGGTCAAGTTCCCGTCTCACTGCCATCTGCTCTCGCCTCGGTCTCTGCCGACGAATCCGGCGATGCGATCCAGTTCAGGATCACGGGATAATCCGCCCGGTCGTGACTCACCACGTGAACGTGCCGGCGGCCGTGTGCCCGGCGGTGCCTTTCCTGGTTCTCGTTCTCTTCCGCACAGACAGGCGTCACGGTGCTCAGCACCATCAGGTGCGCCAGACTCACTCCGAACAGGCTTCGCAAAGAATTCATCGCAGACCCTTCCCATTGCCAAGGAAACGCTGGCCGCTCTGGCGAACGTCAGTCGTTCGTCAAATTCCCGCCGATGGGAATCACAGCCCCGGCCTTGAGAATTACGGCAATTGTCTGCGACGCATCCAGAGGAGTTGCGGCCTCCTTTCAGCAATGCCAGCGAACTGCCGGCCAGCCGCTTTCGTTTGCGTCAGAAGCCCAGTTTTCTTGCGGAAAGTTCATCGGATTCGCCTGCCCGGCAGGGATGCCTGAGAACCGGGCCGCCCTGTCTCGGAAAACGTGACCGACGAGCGTCGATGATCAGGGCGCCAGACGGGGCGGCGTTCCTCTTCAGCGAGGCCGCGGCCACAACACATCGATCACAGCAGATGCGTCGAGCGACTCGCAGACTGGTCGATGGATCCACTCGGCTGCGCCATTGCCGCAGTGAATCTACCTCAAGCACTAGGTGTTTACGACATTCTAGGAGACTTACGCAACTTAGGGTGTTGCGTCCGGGTCATTGGCACTGGTATTCACGAAGGTCTCGGGATCTCTTGTGCGCGATGTGCGCCAGGAGGGCAGTTGCGGACGGACAACAAGACGGAGACTGTGATGCGGGCCATGAATTTTGCGCTGGCGGCCATGCTGCTGGCGGCAACGGCAGGACAGGGACAGGCGGCGACAATTCTTTACACGAATGGGCCGATTAACGGCACCGACTTGGGGTACACGATCGTCCCTCCCTATGCGGTCACTGACTCCTTCACACTCGGCAGTTCGTCGACGCTGTCCAGCGTGACCGGCGTGGGACTCTGGGTTTCTCACGGGACAACTCTCGTCTCCGTGGACTGGTCGATTGGATCCTCCGCCTTCGATACCGATAAGGGTTTCGGGACAGGTCTGTTGACGTCCGTATTTCAATTCACAAACTCCCTTGGTTATGATGTGTATGACTCGTCGTTCGCGATCAGTGGCAGCCTTGGCCCCGGAACCTACTGGCTGACGCTGAGTAATGCGGTCACATCAAATCAGTCCCAAGCCTACTGGGATCGGAATTCCGGCGCATCGACAGCATTTCAAACCGGCCCAGTCTCGATCGGGTCTGAATCGTTCACCATCATGGGCGAACGTACCGTCAATAACGGACCCGTCGTTCCCGAACCGACCTCGCTGGCTCTGGCCGGTTTCGCCGGCTTCGGCATGCTGGCCGGCGCCTGGCGTCGACGCCAGCAGGAACAATCAGCGGCCGCTTAAACGGCTGCGTGAAGGTCAGAAACCGAAACGCGGGCGGCTCGATTGAGACCGCCCGCCATTCGTAGTGCTCCGCCGCGAGATCCGATTTTCGGACGCCCGAATTTCGAATTCGCTGGGAATTCCCTACCAATCCGACGATGATTGCCCGAGGTTGATTTCCCGCTCCGGGACCTCCGGTATGCCTCTAACCAGCTCGACTCGCGGCAGCTCCCTCTGCGGCGTCGGCGTCTCGGTGACGCTTCACGCCGCCGCGATCGGCGTGTTGCTGTTCCTGCAGTTCCCGGCGATCGACTACGTTCTCAGCGACCCCGTCTCCTCGCGCTGGTCGCCGACGGAGGCACCGGTTCTCACAATTGAACCGGAACTGCAGATCGCGCCGATCCAGGCGCCGGCCGCGATACCAAGTCTGGTCGCGGTTTCGTCGACGCCGGATTCGTCTGCGGCGGAAATCCTCGATCTCAAAATCGACGTCGGCGCGATTGCTCCCGAGCAGAACCCTGCAAAACCGAAAACTGCCGCGTCCGGTCCGCGGAAAGGCCGCTCGGGCAGAGGCGCCGGGACCGGCGACGGAGGAGGAGGCGGGAAACCGTTCTTCGACGTCCCCAGCCCCGGCGAAAGCATCGTGTTCATCGTCGACAATTCGCGGAGCATGAATCACCCGCACGACAGCGAATTCAAGACCCGCTTCCGCCGGGTCAAAGCCGAGCTCATCAAGTGCATCGCACTGATGCCCGCCGATGGCAAGTTCTCGGTGATCTTTTTCTCGAACGAAATCTTCCCGCTGCCCGCCCTTGGTCTGCAGACGGCCGACCCGGTGACCAAGGACGCGACCCTCCGCTGGATCGCCACAATGCACTCCGACGGCAGCCCGACCGATCCCCGCAAAGCCGTGATTCTCGGCCTCCGTCTGCAGCCCGACCGGATCTACTTTCTCACCGACGGGGAGTTTGGAGGAGCAGCCAATCTGATGCTTCAGAAACTCCGCCAGGAACGGACCATCATCGACACGTTCGCCTTCGGAGAACGCCTCGGCGAAGACTTGCTGCAACAGCTCGCCGGAAACAATCGCGGGCAATACACATTCGTCCCCTGAACACATCGCCATTCGCGTCAGCCCCATCCGTCTCGGCAATTCACCGTTCGCCCCTTTTCAATTGCTGAGTTTTTCGCAATAGTCTCTACGAATCCGTAGCCCTATCCCCGCCCGGATTCTCGGGTTCGGCTGATCTGCATCGTCTGACGCAACCTGCGGGCCGAGTTCCCATGAACGACTCTTCATCGATCGACTCTCAGGAACGCCTGCGATCTGTCAGCTTTCTGAGCCTGCTCGGCGTGCAATTCCTCACGGCCCTTAACGATAACACCTTTCGCTGGCTCGTCGTTCCGCTCGCCAAGCCGTTGCTGAAGGACGATGCCGCGGCCCTCTCGCTGGGCCTCGTCGCCATCACGCTGCCGTTCATCCTGCTCTCGGCGCCAGCCGGATACCTGGCCGACCGCTTCGCGAAGGGCCGGGTCATCTCGGCCTGCAAGTTCTCCGAAATCGTCATCCTCGCCGGCGGCATGCTCGCAATCCTCACCGGCAGCGTGCCGCTGCTGTTCCTGACAATCTTTTTGACCGGGTCGATGTCGGCCCTGTTTGCCCCGTCCAAACTCGGCAGCCTTCCCGAGCTCGTCCACGACAGCCAGCTCTCCAACGCCAACGGCCTGATGGGCCTGATGAACGTGGTCCCCTGCGCGCTCGGTTTCCTGCTCGGCAACTATCTCGCCGGACTCGTCCAGCCCACCCCGGAAACCGTCATCACCCTCGCCCGCCTGATCCCGGCGGCAGTCATCGTCGTGACCATCGCCGTCGCCGGCTGGGGAGTGAGCCTGCTCGTCAAGCGGGTCCCCGCCGCCGATCCCGGCCGGCCGTTCTCGTGGAACCTCCCGAAACAGTCGATCGAAGGGGTCGCCGAACTCGCCCGCGACGGCGCCCTGCTCCGGACCGCGCTCGGCATCGCCTTCTTCTGGATGCTCGCCTCCCTCGCCAACATGAACATCGACCCCTTCGGCATCCACGACCTGGGTCTTTCCCAGATGGGGATCGGCGTCCTCGGCATGACCCTCGTCCTGGGGGTCGCCGTCGGCAGCGTGATGGCTGGGCTGTGGTCGGGCCATCAGATTGAGCTTGGCATCGTGCCGGTCGGAGCCCTGGGCATCACTCTCTGCTCGTTCGTCCTCTTTGCCGCCGGCTCGCACTTCGAATTCTCTTCGCTCAATCTCGACTTCCAGATCGCCTGCGGCGCGCTCTTCTGCCTGGGGGTCAGCGCGGGCCTGTTTGACGTTCCCCTCGAAGCCTACCTGCAGTACCGTAGCAACCCCGCCCGGCTGGGGGTCGTGGTCGGGGCGACGAACTTTCTCGCCTTCTGCGGCATTCTGCTGATTGCAGGGCTGTTCTGGGTGTTGCGCGGCATGTGGGGCTGGTCGGCAAGTCAGGTCTTTCTGCTCGCGGGTGTCGCCACGATTCCCGTTTTGATCTACATTGTCGTGCTCCTCCCCGGAGCCTGCATCCGTCTCCTCTTCGGACTCTTCGTCAAGCTCTGCTACCGCGTGCGGATCTACGACCGGCAGCGCGTCCCCCTCACCGGCGGAGCGCTCATGGTCTCCAACCACGTCACCTGGGTCGATGGCATCCTGCTGATGCTGGCGGCCCCCCGCCCCGTCCGCTTCATCGCCTTCGCGGATTTCGTCCATCACCCCCGCCTGAGCTGGCTCGCGAAAATCTACGAAGTCATCCCGATCAAAGCCGACGCCGGTCCCAAGGCCTTGCTGCAGTCGCTCAAGACCGCCCGCGAAGCGGTCGAACAGGGCAGCCTGGTCTGCATCTTCGCCGAAGGGACCCTCACCCGCACCGGGCAGATGCAGCCCTTCCAGGGGGGGCTGCTCCGCATCATCAACGGCACCAATGCCCCGGTGATTCCCGTCTATCTGCACGGCCTCTGGGGGAGCATCTTCAGCTATCGGGGGGGAAAGTTCTTCTGGAAGTGGCCTGCCCGAATTCCGTATCCCGTCTCGATCCATTTCGGCGAGCCCATCACGGTCGTCGAAAACGTAGAAACTGTCGCAAGCGCTGTTCGTCAACTGGGAGTGGAAGCCGTGGAGCGGGCCAAATCGACCGAGTTCGTCCTGCCGAGAATGTTCCTCAGGGCCTGCCGCAGAAGCATGAACCACACCAAGGTCGCCGACTCCGGCGGTGTCGAACTGACCGGGGCGAAGCTCATGGCCGGCTCCCTCGCGCTGCGCAACAAGCTGGTTTCCAAATACTTCGCCCCCGATGAAAAAATGATCGGCATTCTCGTCCCCCCCTCCGTCGGCGGCGTCCTGGCCAACACCGCAGTCACCCTCGCCGGTCGCGTGTCGGTCAATCTGAACTACACGCTCTCCGACGCCGATCTGCAGTTCTGCGCCCGAGAAGCCGGCCTCAAGCACGTCCTCACCAGCAAGAAGATGCTGGAGAAACGCCCCGTCGAACTCCCCGGCGTCCAGTGGATCTTCCTCGAAGATCTCAAGACCGAAATCACCGGCCTCGACAAAGCCGTTGCCGGCCTCCAGACCTACGCAACCCCAATGTTCATTCTCGACCGCTGGCTCGGCCTGACCCGCCTCAAGCCCGACGATCTGATGACGATCATCTTCACCTCGGGCTCCACCGGCGAACCCAAGGGAGTCATGCTCTCCTATCACAACGTCGGTTCGAACGTGACTGCGGTCGATCAACTGTTCCAGTTCGACGACAACGACTGCATGATGGGGGTGCTGCCGTTCTTCCATTCGTTCGGCTACACCGCCTGCCTCTGGCTGGTGATCGCCCTCAAGCTGCGGGCCGTCTATCACTACAACCCGCTCGACGCACGCGAAATCGGCAAGCTCGCCGAAAAGCACGGCATGACGATTCTTATGGCCACTGCGACGTTCCTCCGCAGCTATATCAAACGGATCGACAAAGAGCAGTTCTCCAAGCTCGACCTGGTGATCGTCGGGGCGGAGAAGATGCCGCTCGATCTCGCCGAGCAGTTCCGCGAGAAATTTGGCGTGATGCCCTCCGAAGGCTACGGCGCCACCGAAACCTCTCCCGTCGCCTCGGTTAACATCCCCGATCATCGCAGCGACTGGACCACGCAGAAGGGGACTAAGCTCGGCTCCGTTGGCCGACCGCTCCCCAACGTCAACGTCAAAACGGTCGACCCCGACACCGGAGCCGATCTGGGAATCGACAAGGAAGGCCTGCTGCTCATCAAAGGCCCGAATATCATGCAGGGCTACCTCAACCGCCCGGAGAAGACCGCCGCAGTCATCCACGACGGCTGGTACAACACCGGCGACATGGCGCGGGTTGACCCCGAAGGCTTCA
Source organism: uncultured Planctomycetaceae bacterium (assembly GCA_942493135.1). Lineage (GTDB taxonomy): Bacteria > Planctomycetota > Planctomycetia > Planctomycetales > Planctomycetaceae > Planctellipticum. The sequence continues at coordinate 1,197,273 of OW818684.1, forward strand.
TTTTCATCACGGGCCGGCTGAGCCGGTTCTCAAAGATCGGCGGCGAGATGGTGCCGCACATCAAGATTGAAGAACACCTCGTGCGGATCATGGACGATCCCGAAAACGAAGAGCCCGGCCCCGTGGTCGCCGTCACCGCAGTCCCCGACGAGAAAAAGGGTGAACGGATCGTCGTGCTGCACAAACCCTGCAAGAAGCCGATCCCGCAGGTTCTCAAGGAACTCGCCACGTGCGATTTGCCGAACCTCTGGCTCCCGGGCAATGACTGCTTCGTTGAGGTTCCCGCGATTCCGCTGCTGGGGACCGGCAAGGCCGATCTCAAGGCGATCAGGCAGCTGGCGCTGGAACGCTTCGGGAAGGCGTAGACCGCCGCGACGTTCTCGCACGAAAGCCTGGCGCCGAATGCCCGGCTGAGCGGCCAGCGACAAGCCGCACGAGCCATCTGGCGCTCGCGCCGCCGCGATTCCCGTTTTCCCACGGGACGCTGTGCGTCGTCGGCGACCGAAGATGGCCGACGATCGTCGCTGGATTTCAAGCCGCCTGCGACTGGCCGGCACTGACCGAACGCCGCCGTGGTCCAGACGGACAAAGCAAGACCGGCGGCCGCGAGTGCCGGCACATCGCGTGGACATGCCGATCGGCGCAGCAACCGAGAAGCAACCCCGCGACCTGCAGGGACGCAACGGGCGCCGCCGCCGGAAACGCACTCCAGAAGTTCACAATGACCTCCTGCAGACTTTTCCGAAAGCACTCGCCTCCGCAAATCTGACGAATCTTACAAGTACGACATAAACGTCGTCAATTGCGTAGCGCAAGCTATACTTGCAAATGCAGGTGGGCTAGCTTGAACAGGCGGAAGTGTTTTTGACATGCGATCCCTAACTTTCTAACTTTTGCGTCATGTGCCAGGTGGTCGAATGACGGAACCGCCGGGAAGGTCGAGATCGCAGTATGGCAGACTCGACGGTGGCATCTTTCGAACGTCAGAGGGGAGACATCGGCGTGAAATCTGTCCCCTCCTCGAAATCGCGTGTCGGAATGATCGCACCCGCGACTGGCTCGCCAACTCCCCCCGCCCGTCCGCGGTTTTCAGCCCAGGCGGGCCGCGGGAACGGAACACTTGAGTCCGGCCTGGAGGCGGCGGGAACTCACTGGACATTCCTCACCAACCACTCGCATGTGATCATTCTGCTGGCTCGGGATCCCTCGATTGTCTTACGGCGCGTGGCCGCGCAAGTCGGCATTACCGAACGCGCCGTACAGCGCATCATCGCCGATCTCGAAGCCGACGGATTCCTCGAACGGGAGAAAGTTGGGCGACAGAATCGCTATCGAGTCTTGACGGACCGGCCATTGCGGCACTCGATTGAAGCCCATCGATCGCTAGGCGACCTGCTGGCGTTGCTCTGCGAGGCAAACCCCTGATTTTGGACGACGTCCTCTTCGGAACTTTTCCGGGGATAATCCTGGACAGCCCAACAACTAAGTTCCCACCCCCGATCTCCCCCCATACCAAGACCTTCTCCCGGTTCACTCCCGTCGCTCAGGCTGGACCGTACCCGAAAGATCGTAAGCAAGAGGTACGCAAGATCAAGATGAAGATCTCAGCGATCGCAATCATCGTCCCGGCGCTGTTCCTCCCCGTCCTGTCCGGCTGCATGTCGGAGGCCGCTTCGCACGAACAGTCGGGCGAAGAATCCCATTCCGAGTCCCACGCCGAATCGGGCGGCGAATCGGTGCACCATGCCCACAAGATTCTGGTCACCAGCCCTGTCAATCAGGACGTGATCACGACTCAGCCCTACGTGTGCCAGATTCACTCGTGCAAACACATCGAGATCCGCGCCCTGGAGGGCGGATACCTTCAGGAGATTCGCGTCAACGAGGGACAGGCGGTGAAGAAAGGGGATCTGATGTTCCAGATCCTCCCGACCCTATACCAGGCCAGGCTCGACTCCGAAGTCGCCGAGGCCCAGCGAATCGAGATCGAGCTCAATAACGCAATCCGGTTAAACGAGAAGGGAATCGTCTCACCGCAGGAGATCGCGATCAAGAAGGCGGAGCTGGCGAAGGCCAACGCCAAGGTCATGCTGGCGCGGGCCGAATTAAACTTCGCCAGCGTTGTGGCCCCATTCGACGGAATTGTCGATCGACAGCGCGCCCAGCTGGGGAGCCTGATCGGAGAGGGAGACGTGCTCACGACCTTTTCTGACAACAGTGTGATGTGGGTTTATTTCAACGTCCCCGAAGCCGACTATCTCGAGTACAAGGCCGAGCTCGACAAGAACGATGGCAAGGCCGACCATCTGCAAATCGATTTGAAGCTCGCGAACGGCGAGATTTTCCCCCAGAGCGGGAAGATCGGCGCGATCGAGGCCGATTTCAACAACTTGACCGGAAATATCTCCTTCCGCGCCGACTTTTCAAATCCGAACGCTCTGCTGCGCAACGGCCAGACCGGCACGATATTGATTCGCCGCAAATTACCGGACGCATTCGTCATTCCGCAGCGTGCGACCTTCGAGATTCTCGACAAGCGCTACGCGTACGTCGTCGACAAAGACAACGTGGCTCATCAGCGCGACCTCTCGATCGCGAGCGTGCAGGAAGACATCTTCGTCATCGGCAAGGGACTGAACAAAGACGATAAGATTGTCCTCGAGGGGATTCGCCAGGTACGCGACGGCGACAAGATCGAGTACGAGTTCGTCCCCCCCGAAAAAGCTCTCAGCGATCTGAAGCATCACGCGGAATAGGCAATCCCGATTCATGTTCTCAAAATTTCTGCATCGGCCGGCTCTGGCAATCGTCATTTCGCTGCTGATCCTTCTGATGGGGGGGTTGGCGATCCTGGCGCTGCCGATTTCCCAGTTCCCCGACGTCGCGCCGCCGAGCGTCGTCGTCGCGGTCTCTTTTCCTGGCTCCAGCGCCAAAATTCTGGTCGACTCGACGCTGGTGATTCTGGAACGCGCGATCAACGGCGTTCCGGACATGCGCTACATGACCTCCGCCGCCACCAGCGCCGGCGAGGCGACGATCATGATCACCTTCGAACCGGGCACGGACCCCAACGTGGCGGTCCTGAACGTCAACAACCGGATCCAGATGGTCAAGAACCAGCTCCCTCCCATCGTGGAGCGCGAGGGCATCATCGTCATGCAGAACATGACGAGCATGCTGATGTATGTGAATGTGTTCAGCAAAGATCCCAACGTCGATCAGAATTTTCTTTACAACTACGTCAGCGCCAACCTGCTGCCCGAGATCCAGCGGACCCGGGGTGTCGGCCGGGCGCAGATTCTCGGCAACCGCGCCTACGCCATGCGGGTCGAGCTGAATCTCGACCGCATGCGGGCCTACTCCATCTCCTCCGCCGAAGTCATGGAGGCGATCAAAGAACAGAGCATGATCGGTTCGCCCGGCCGGCTCGGCCAGGCGACGGGAACCACATCGCAGACGATCGAGTACGTTCTGACCTGGATCGGACGCTACGACAAGCCGGAGCAGTACGCAAACATCATCTTGAGAGCCAACCCGAATGGCGAGATCCTGCGGCTCAAGGATATCGCCACAGTCAAGCTCGGCTCGGCGTTCTACGATCTGTATTCCGACATTGACGGCTATCCCTCGGCATCGATCGTGCTCAAGCAGATTCCCGGTTCCAACGCCGCAGAGGTCATCAAGCAGGTCAAGGAGAAGCTCAAGGTCTTCAAAACAGAGATGTTCCCGCCGGGAATGGACTATGCCATCAGCTACGACGTCTCCAACTTCCTGGACGCCTCGATCGAAAAGGTGCTGCACACGCTGTTCGAGGCCTTCGTGCTGGTGTCGCTGGTCGTCTACGTCTTCCTCGGAGACTTCCGCAGCACGCTGATCCCGACGCTGGCGGTTCCGGTCTCGCTGATCGGAACCTTCTTCTTCATGAGCATGTTCGGGATGTCGGTCAACCTGATCACGCTCTTCGCGCTGGTGCTGGCGATCGGCGTCGTCGTCGACGACGCCATCGTCGTCGTCGAAGCGGTGCACGCCAAGATGCACGAGAAACACCTCTCGCCGTATGCGGCGACGAAAGAAGTCGTCGGCGAAATCAGCGGCGCAATCATCGCCATCACCCTGGTGATGACGTCCGTGTTCATTCCGGTGACCTTCGTCCCCGGGGCGGTCGGCGTGTTCTATCGCGAATTCGCCCTCACAATGGCCATGTCCATCGTGCTTTCCGGCGTCGTCGCCCTGACGCTCACTCCCGTTCTCTGCGCGATGCTGCTGAAGCCGCATACGAGTCACGAGGCGCAGCACGGCCTGATCGGATTTGTGAACCGTTGCATCAAAAGAATCGCAGGCCGCGGCGCCAACGTCGTCCGCGGACTGCTGGCCCTCCTCCTCGGCCTGGCGGCCGGGTATGGCGTCTACGAGATTCTGCACATCGAGCTCGTCCACGAGGTGGTGTCCGAGCAGATCGAATTGACGGATCGGACGACCGCCGTGATCGGCGGCGTCATGGCCCTGCTGTTTGCACTCACCTTCCGCTCGATGTTTTCGGGGAGCGAACCCGGCGAGGCGAAGAAACGCGGGCCGATCGGCATGTTCTTGAAGGTGTTCGACCGGGCCGTGGAGAAGGTGACGGGCGGTTTCGTCGCCGTCGTGAGCCGGATCGTCACCCGCCGCCTGCTGACGATGCTCGTCATCGGGGCCTTCGGCTACGGGATTTTGCTGGTCAACAAAGTTCTTCCCGCCGGTTTCATTCCGCTCGAAGACCAGGGGGTCATCTACGGAATCATCCAGACGCCTCCCGGTTCGACGCTCGAATACACCAACGCCAAGTCCCACGAGCTGCAGGCGATCTGCAAAGAGTTCGACGAAATCACCTCGGTCACTTCACTTGCCGGCTACGAAATCCTGACCGAAGGCCGGGGTTCGAACGCGGGAACCTGTCTGATCAACTTGAAGCCCTGGGCCGATCGCGAGCTGACCTCGAAGCAGATCATCGAAGAGCTCGAAGAAAAGGGGCGCGCGATCTCCAACGTGAAGCTGGAATTCTTCGAGCCGCCCGCCGTCCCCGGCTTCGGGGCCGCCGGTGGATTCTCGCTGTGTCTGCTGGATAAGACAAACAGCGGCGACTACGACGCGTTCGGGAAAGTGACCGAAGAGTTTCTGGACGCTCTGGGGAAGCGCAAGGAACTCAAGGGCATCTTCACGTTCTTCGCCAACAACTACCCACAATACGAAATCATCATCGACAACGACGTCGCCATGCAGAAGGGCGTGTCGATCGGCGATGCAATGGAGAACCTCTCCATCGTCGTGGGCAGCACCTGGGAACAGGGCTTCGTTCGCTTCGGCCAGTTTTACAAAGTCTATGTCCAGTCTTCGCCCGAGTTCCGGAGATACCCCGAGGATTTGAACAATATGTTCCTCAAGAACGACGAGGGGGAAATGGTCCCCTACTCGGCGTTCATGAAGATCCGGAAAATGCAGGGCATGAACGAAATCAATCGCTACAACCTGTATACAACCGCGATCATTCAAGGCTCTCCGGCAACCGGCTATAGCAGCGGTCAGGCCATCGCGGCGATTCAGGAGCTCGCCAAAGAGACGCTGCCCTACGGCTACGACATTGGCTGGCAGGGCCTCTCGTACGACGAAGCCAGCAAAGGGAACACGGCGATCTACATCTTCCTGATCGTAATCGTCTTTGTGTATCTGGTTCTGTCCGGACAGTACGAAAGCTTCCTCCTGCCGCTGGCGGTGATCATCTCACTGCCGGTCGGCCTGTTCGGCTCCTTTCTGATGCTGAAAGGAATGGGGCTGTCCAACGACGTCTACTGCCAGATCGGTCTCGTCATGCTGGTCGGACTGCTGGGCAAGAACGCCATTCTGATCATCGAATTCGCCGTCCAGCGCCGCCACGAAGGTCTGAGCATCAAAGACGCGGCCATCGAGGGCGGGCAATTGCGATTCCGGCCGATTGTGATGACATCGTTCGCCTTCATTGCCGGTCTGATTCCGCTCGTCCGCGCGACCGGTCCCGGTGCGATCGGAAACCGGACCATCGGCACGACCGCCGTCGGCGGCATGCTCATGGGCACGCTGGTCGGCGTACTGGTCATCCCCGGTCTGTATTACCTGTTCGCGAAGATGGCCGACGGCCGCAAGTTCATTCAGGATGAACACGACGACCCGGTCAGCGAGATGTTCGAACGCCACGAAGCTCACGAATCGCCGGAACAACATTGATCGCGCTCCACCGGAGGATCGGCAGGATCCTCCGGACGGCCGTCCCTCAAACCGTCGTCGAGAATGAACGACGTTCTCCGGTTCGGAGATGGAGGCGACGGCGGGCTGTGAGGAGCGGGCGGCAGACTGTCCCGCCACGTGGGATTTTCCCCCTCGCGGATCAATGATGCCGCGTCCGCTCACTTCATCTCCGCACTCTGCGGCGCGTCTCTCTCGCGCGTACGGCCCGACGCCTCCGACGCCAGAGGAAGAACAACCGGACCTTCTAAGAACCGGGTGGAAAGGCTGCGGAGAGGCCACGATGCCGCCACGGGCAGGAGGCCACCTCAAGGTGGCAGCTCATCCCATGGCCCGCCGGCCGCTCGACGGACTCTGCAGTCTGAATTCAGAAGCATGCTGACGGGTTCCCGACCGTCACCTGGAGCGCCCGGGAGTCTTCTGTTTCACGACCGGCGTGCGGGTTCTTTCCGGCGATTCGGAGGAAATGCCTCCCGTTCGTCACCGGCCTGGCGAAGCTGGCGATGCAATTTCGGCCGCAGCCTGCTCGCCCGAAGTAGCAGACCCTGAAGGAGTTGTAATGAATTGCGGTAAAGGAAGTGCCAGCCGAAACTTCAGAACGCGACGCGAGCGACTTTTCCGAGAAAAGCGGGGTAAAACACGTCGACAGTGCGTTTCACCGAGTGTTTTGTGAGGACTGAGTCGATTGTTCTGCCGATGAGGACTGAGACGGTTTTTCCCTCGCCAGCGCCTATGTGGACCGATCCCATTCGATCGCCAGTTTGGCGGCATCCAGATCGTCGCAGAGCGCATGGCGTTCGGTGAGGGCCGATTCCCCGCAGATCGAGTCCGGGGAACTGAAGTGTTCTACAGGACGCAGAACAGCGATAGTTGCAAGGTTGCTCAATGAGACAGGAAAACCCATCGGCGTGCTTCTCACGCGCACGCCCTCTGGAATCGATGGTCGCCGGAGTGATGGCCGGCGTCTTGCTGCTGGTTATCTCCGGCTGCCGCACTCCGAGCCTGTGCGGCCCGGACGCGGGACCAGTCCTGCCGGGGGACTTCAACGGAGCGACGAGTCCCGATAACTCGGCCGAGATCGGCATCGACGAATTCTTCAATGAACCGATTCTGACGCAATTGATCGCTCAGGGACTGGCTCAGAACCAGGAGCTGAAGATCCGGAATCAGGAAGTCGAAATCGCCAGCAATGAGATTATGGCGCGTCGCGGTGCCTACCTGCCGTTCGTCACCATCGGCGCCGGGGGCGGGGTCGCGAGGGCCAGTCGATTCACACCGCTGGGAGCCGCCGAAGAACAACTCACGTACCCTGGAGACAGGCACTTTCCCAGTCCGCTGCCGAATGCCGGACTCTCTGCCAACCTCATCTGGCAGGTTGACATCTGGCGGCAATTGCGGAACGCCAGGGACGCAGCGATGCAGCGGTATTGCGAGGCCATCGAGGCGCGGAATTACTTCATCACCCGGCTGGTCTCGGAAACGGCGGAAAACTATTACGAGCTGGCGGCCCTCGACCAGCGGCTGGTCTATCTGAACCAGACCATCGAACTACAACAGCGAAGTCTCGAAGTCGCCAAGGCTCAGAAGGAGGCCGCCCGCGGCACGGAACTGGCCGTCCAGCGTTTCCTGGGGGAAGTTCGCAAGAACGAAAGCCAGCGTCTGATTGTCAATCAGAAGATTATCGAAGTTCAGAACAAGATCAACTTCCTCGTCGGTCGTTATCCGCAGCCCGTCGACCGCGAAAAATGGGATTTCATCAATCTCGACTCGCGCGTCCTGAGCGTCGGCATGCCGGCGCAGCTACTGCAGAACCGCCGCGACATCCTCGCCGCCGAACGCGAGCTGGCGGCGACGGGACTCGACGTGTCCGTCGCCCGGGCGAATTTCTATCCCCGGCTCGACATCGTCGCCGGCGTGGGTTACGAGGCCTTCAATCCGAGGTATCTGTTTGATCCGGGCGCGCTCGTTGCGAATGCCGCTGGCGGTCTGGTCGCGCCGTTGATCAACAAGCAGGCGATTCGGGCCGAATACCTCAACGCGAATGCCAGGCAGTTGCAGGCGGTCTACAACTACCAGCGCACAGTCCTGAATGCCTTCACCGAGGTCGTCAACCGCATTTCCAAAGTGGAAAACTACCGGAACAGCGTCGCCATCAAGCAGGAACAGGTCAAAGCGCTGGCCGAGTCCGTGAGAGTCGCGACCGATCTGTTCCAGGGGGCCCGCCCCGAAGTCGAATACATGGACGTGCTGTTCGCCCAGCGCGACCTTCTGGAAGCGAGAACCGTATTGATCGAAACCAAGCAGCAGCAACTGTCTGCAATCGTCATGGCTTATCAGGCCCTCGGTGGCGGCTGCCTGATGTTGGATTACGATCCGGAGTTCCCCGGAGACTTCCCGACCGACGGGACCACCGACCCCAATGAAATGATGACGCCACCCGCTCCCGCTCCCGTACCCGAACCAGCTGCCCCAGCCGGACTTCCTGCTCCAGGCGAGGAGCTTCCGCCGACTCCTCCGGGCAAGACGACAATCTGACGACCTTCATTCGATATCAACAACAACGACTTCACCCGCGACTGCCGCCGGCAGCTCTGCGCGAAAGAAACGACGTCGCGGATACTGCGGTTCAGGTAGAGGCCGCGGCGAAGCGGGCGTCGATCGCGGTGAGAGAGCACTGCGGGTCGCAGTGGAACGTCGCAAATCTCCCGTCGCTACGCGATACAGGTCGGGCGATGACGCCCAACCTGCCCCCCCCCCGGGGGATTCAAGCGCACGGCCCCCTGCTCTTCTCCAACCGCCAACGGAGCATCATCGCCCGATTACCCCCGCCTCCGGACTGGACGCTGTCGCGTAGAGCTTCCGCGGAATCCGGCCCGCCTTTGAGGCCTCCCTGCCGGCCTGGCAGGCCAGCTTCATCGCCTGGGCCATCCGCCGCGGGTCCTGGGCGCTGGCGATCGCCGTGTTGAGCAGCACTGCGTCGCAGCCGAGTTCCATGGCGAAGGCGACGTCGCTGGCGGTGCCGACGCCGGCGTCGATGATGACCGGGTAGTCGGGGTCGTTTTCCTTGAGGTACTCCAGGCAGATGCGGATGTTGTTCGGGTTGAGGACTCCCTGGCCGCTGCCGATCGGGCTGCCGGCCGGCATCACCGACGTCGCCCCCGCTTCCTTCAGTCGCCGGGCCATGATCGGGTCGTCCGATGTGTAGCACAGCACCTGGAAGTCGTCCGCCACCAGGTCCCGCGTCGCCTCCAGCGTCGCCACCGGGTCGGGAAGCAGGGTCTTCTTGTCCGCCAGGACTTCCAGCTTCACCCAGTCCGCGCCGGGGTTTTCGAGGCCGAGGAGGATCTCGCGTCCCAGTCGGGCAACGCGCACGGCATCTTCGGCGGTGAAGCAGCCGGCCGTATTCGGCAGGATCGTGTAGCGGGAGAGGTCGATGAAGTCGAGAATGTTCCGGCCCGCGGCGTCGACGAGGCGTTCCCGGCGGACGGCGACGGTGATGACCTCGGCCCCGCTGACCTCCAGGCACTCCTGCATCAGTTCAAACGTGGCGTATTTGCCCGTCCCGACGATCAGGCGGGATTGAAACGTGTGCGTCCCCACGATGAGGGGGGCTTCAGCAGAGGGTGCAACGGCGGTCACAGACGGTCTCCAGTCGGTCGGCGCAGGTTTTTTTATCTCATACACCTGCGGGCGGGCCAAAAGGAGATTTTAACCGCGATGACCTGGAAATGCTGCCGAACTGGCGGGAGGGGAAACTCGCGTCGCGTACGACGGACATCCTTGTCCGTCGGATCCTCACGGCAACCCCGGCCGCGCGAGCGACGGACGAGGACATCCGTCGGACGTAGTCACCCGCCGCCGACGAGGGTGACGATTTCGACGACGTCGCCCTCTTTGAGGACGATCGTGGCGTGGTTGGTGCGAGAGACGACCTGGCGGTTGAGTTCGACGGCCAGGTAACGAGGATCGAGGCTGCGGGTGGCCAGCAGCTCCCGGACGGTCAGGCCGTCGGGTAACTGCTGCGGTTCGCCGTTGATTGAAACGTGCACGGGGGCCAATTCCCTGACAGACGCAAGAACCGGGGTCACATCGCCCGTCTCACTGTCGCAGGCTGTCTGCCAGTCGGCAAGTCACGCACCAGCGGGGCCTCAGAAGTCCTGATTGGAAATGTTCTCCCGGCCGTTCCGCGACGCCAGCTTGCTGAGCAGGCTGCGGTCGATGCCGCGGCTCATCGTCCGGGTGCTGCCGTCGACCATTGCGAAATTCAGGGAGTCGCCGTGGTAGCTGCCGAACGAAAAACGGTGGTTGCCGTTGCCGGCGGAAACCCATTGCCCGCCGGTATAGGCGTCGCCCGAGATCGGCTCGCCCGCGGAGTTTCGATCCTGCGGGCTGGCCAGCGCAATGCAGCAACTGTCGCCGTCGGCCCAACCCCCGAGGTAGGTCTCGCCCAGCATAATGGTCATCGTAGTGCCGTCGGTCACGTCGCGGAACCGGACTTTGCTGTCGGGATAGAGCATTCCGTTGACGCCCCCGACTAGCCCGCCGGTGGCGGAGTCGTAGACCAGCGTGCCGGCGACGCCGCGATAGGACGAGTAGCCGGGACGGTAAGTCGTCGGAGGAGCCGTGTCGGGGACGTTGATGATCGGCCGAGACCGCGGCAGGGCGGCGCTGGGGCACAGGTAAGCCGCGATATGGGTTTCCTGCCAGGGAATGTTCTGCGACGGCGGGAACGGCGGCGCCCCTGAGGGACAACTGGCATAGAACGTTCCCTGATCGCTGTACCACTGGGCGGTCAGCAGATCCATTTCGGGGAGAATATAGGTTGGCCAGGGACGATTGCTGGTGAAGATCCACCAGGAAATCGTCTGGGCGGGCGTCTGTCCGGCCCCGGAATTGAAGGGGGGAGTAAACGGCTCCGGGAACGTCGCCGTCAGCGAAATCGGGTCGCAGGGAACCGCCGGCTTGGTATCCAGCCCCTGCGGAAAATGCTTGTGTGCGGCTTCGAAGTTATGCATCGCCAGGACTATCTGGTGCAGGTTGTTGAGACACTGCGTCCGTCGAGCCGCCTCACGGGCTTGCTGCACCGCTGGGAGCAGGAGGGAGACCAGCAGGGCAATGATCGCCATGACCACAAGCAGTTCGATCAGCGTAAACCCGCGCCGACGGGACGCATCGAATCGTCGGGCTCGCATGGGAATCACTCCAACAGGGGAAAAATGGAGTCCAGCCACAGTCACCAGCGGGGTTCCGATTGCCCGGTACAGCCACCATCGCCAGAAACGCAAATGTCACCTGATGATCAACAACCACTACCAGAATACAAGTCCACTCCCTGTGTTCAACAGAAATTCACGCCATCGCCAATTACCCAGTTGCGAAAACGAAAAACCCCGGGAGGATTGGCCCCGGGGTTCAGAGACGTACGGCTTTCGGCTCGACAGCTCTCGAGTCGACCGGCGGACTAGAAATCCTGGTTAGAAATATTCTCGCGATTGTTGCGGGTCATCAGGGACATGAGGACGTTCTTATCGATCCCCTTGGAGATCGTCTTCGTGCTCGCATCGACCATCGCGAACGCAATCACGTCACCATGCATGCTGCCGTAGGAGAACCGATGATTGCCGTTGGCGTTTGACAGCCAGTGGCCGCCGGTCATCGGGTCTCCCTGCACCGGTTCGCCGGCCGACTGCCGGTCTGCCGCGGTGGCGATACCGACGCAGCAGCTTTCGGCATCGGACCAGAAACCGAAGAACGAGTCGCCCATCATGACCGTCGTCGTCGTCCCGTCGGTCACGTCGCGGAAGCCGACGGCACTGTTGGTGTACAGCATGCCGTTGGTCCCGCCGAGCCACTGCGAATTCGTCGAATCCCAGGTCAGCGTGCCGAAGTTCCCCCGGTATGTCGCGTATCCCAGCGACACTTGACCGGAGGGTAGATTCACATACGGTCGTGTCGGCGGCAGCGAGGCGCTGGGGCAGACGAACGTCGGAATTTCGTTCCGCAGGTACTGCACGTTCGGCGACGCGGCGTTGTTGTTGCAGTCGACCGCGAACTTGCCCACCGGAGGAAACTGCAGCTGCACCGTTCCCTGGTCGATCTGCGGAAGAACGAACGCATGCCAGCCCCACAGATTGCTCACCTGCCACTGAGTGATCGGCGTGACCTGCTGGGGAGGATTTCCCGCGGCCTTGATGGGCGTCAGAAACGGTTCTGGCAGGACGGCCGGCAGGTTGACTTCGCAGGCGAGCCCCGGCGCCACCAGCCCCGGCGGAAAGACGCGGTGGGCGCTTTCGTAGTTGTGCATCGCCAGCACGAGGTTGTGCAGGTTGTTCAGGCACTGCGTCCGGCGACCAGCCTCGCGGGCCTGTTGAACCGCGGGAAGCAGCAAAGCGACCAGCAGGGCAATGATCGCCATCACCACCAGCAGTTCGATCAGCGTAAAGCCCGCAGCAGAGTCGGGTCGGCGCTGGTCGCCGTGGCATTGCTGGCCGACAGGGCGGGTCCGTGACATTCCAGTCATCCGCAGGATCTCCGAGGCAGGCGTTGACAGTGTTGAGAGAGAGCCCGAGCCCTCGCCGCATCGGGAAGGCTCTTCTTCCACCGCACGATGCAAGGGATCACCGTTAAACCCTATCACTGCGGACCGGGAATTGCAATTTCTGTTTGACCCCGATCGCCGGACGGCGGACTGCCGCAACGGGACAGCGACCCCTGCCGCAGGCTTCGACTGGCGGATTTTTCTCCCGATGCTAACTCGCGGTGCAGCAGCATGTTGCTCATCGACGGTCCGGCGTCGCGGTTCCGGTCTGCGAAAATCCTGCGGATTGCATGCTTGCATGCGTGACTGCAGTCGGTAGCATGGCCGCTCGACATGGGTGCTTCGCCGGACTTGTGGTCCGACGGGGAGAATAGGGAAGACGGTGCAAATCCGTCACGGTCCCGCCGCTGTATCCGGGGACGAACGCCGCAACCGCCACTGTCTCAACTGAGATGGGAAGGCGCGGCCAGTAGACCGATCCGGGAGTCAGAAGACCTGCCCAGTAGTCGTCCCTGTACGCCGACGTGTCTTTCGTGGGAAGCAACGTGGCTCATGCGGCCTGCAGGTCGGCCATCCGTCCTCGGATGCGCCTCTGCGGCAGTTTCGTCTGACGAGATCCCGCCGGAATTCTCGTACCGCCGCTGATTCTGGAATGCATCCCTCCGAGCGCTGCGCCGGCAGGTTTCGTGACACGAGGTTCGGTCATGGTCCGCCGTTCCGCCTGCGCGCCGCTGCGCGCGCCCCGCTCCGCCTTCACGCTGATCGAACTGCTGGTGGTGATTGCCATCATCGCCCTTCTGATCGCCCTGCTCCTCCCCGCCGTCCAGCAATCACGGGAGGCCGCCCGCCGGACGCAGTGCCGCAACAATCTCAAGCAACTCGTGCTGGCCCTTCACAACTACGCCGATACCTATGCCGAGAGCCTTGTCCCGTACATCGTCGAGGACGTCCCCCGTCTGAACTATCTGACGAACTACTCGGGCAGCGAAGGACAGGCCCAATACTGGTTCGGGCTGGTCAATCACGCGGAACCGGATAAGACCAAGCAGCTCGTTTTCGAGCGAGGCCCCCTCTCGCCCTACATGGAAACCAACTGGTCCTCGTTCCAGTGCCCCGATTTCGGTCCGTCCCAGATGGATGTCGTCCGTTTTGATCGCCCGGCGACCGGCTTCGCCTACAACGGTCACTATCTGGCCCGCGCTTCGGGCATCGACTATGCCCCGCCGTCCTGGGCGCCGGGTCCGTCCACGGCGCCGCTGGCCCGCAAGCTGCGCGACATCACACAGACCACGCAAACCATCGCGTTCGCCGACAGCGCCGGCGCGTATTGCGTCGACTTCGCGTGCTCGTCCAGCGAACTGCGGGAAAACTGGCTGCTGGAACCGCCGTCGAACGATTTTCCGACAGTTCACTTCCGCCACCTCGACTCGGCCAATATTGCCTTTCTCGACGGGCACGTCGAGTCCCGCGGACGTGGCTGGAAACCGCCCGCCTTCGGCGACGTCGATCTCATGGAAAAGAAGCGGCTGGGCTACGTCGGCGACAATCTCACCGACCCTGCCAAGCAGGACGAATGGTACGACCGGGAATAGCTGCGCGACTCCGTTCGCCGCCGTTCCCCTCCCTGACGGAGCTTCGTCCATGCGTGCTTCTTACTGGATTGTCCTCGTCGTCAGCGCCGCCATCGGTTGCGGCGGCGCTCCCCCACCGCCCGCGGACCCTCTCGACGGCCAGATGGTCTTTGTCGACACGCTGACCCGTAAGACGTTTCTGCGTCAGCCGACGGACGAACTGCCGGCCGTTCATCCCGAGTCGGGTAAACGGACCCTGATGCCCGGGCTCTATTGCGCGAAGTGCCAGGCCTGGTATCCATCCCCGCCGCTCGACGTCCGTCAGAGGGAGCCGAAGTCTCTGCGGTGTCCGAAAACTGGCGAATTGATGACGCCCCACGGCCCGCCTCCGGAGAACGGTTGAGCGGTCGCGGCGGGGGCCAAAGTTTCTTTTCCTGAACCGATATGGTACCACGTGACACACGCCGGTCTCGAAAGCCGGCAGTTCCCCATCGAAAGGTGACTCGAATGCAGCGGGCAAATGTCCGTTTCCTGTTGGCCCTGACGCTGTTTACGGTTGTGGTCCGGTTGATTCCGTACGGATTGTACGCCGCGGGCGTGGATATCAACCCGGAGAGTACCTGGTATCCGTGGAACTTCATGCCGCTGATGGCGGTGACTGTCTTCTGCGGGGCCTGCTCGCGCCCGCAGAGTCTCTCAACCCTCTGGGCGCCAGGCGTGCTGCTGGCGACGGATCTGGGCATCTGGGCGCTGACGGGACGCGCCGACTGGGCGTTCGGAATGCAACGGGCTCCGGTCTATCTCTGTCTGTTCGCCATTGGCGCCGCCAGTTTCCTGTGGGTGAGCCAGCGCCCGGGCTGGACGCGGGCCTATCCGGCCGTGTTCCTCGGAGAAGTCTTCTTCTTCCTGGTCACCAACTTTGCCGTCTGGGCCGGCGCCGAGCACGTCCGCTACCCGCAGACGGCGGCCGGCCTCGCGGCCTGCTACATTGCGGCGCTGCCGTTCTTCGGTCGCTCGCTGGCAAGTTCGGCGATCTTCACCGGACTGCTGTTCAGCCCGCTGGGACTTCGCCAGGCGGGAGTGGTTCCCGTTGCGGAACGTCGGACTGTCGCCGCCTCCTGAGCCCACCCCATTCCGGAAGCGGAGTCCCCGCGAATGACTCAACGAGTCGTCTCGCTGATCGCCAGCGCGACGGAAATCGTGGCCGCTCTGGGCTGCGCCGATCGCCTCGTCGGTCGCTCTCACGAATGCGACTATCCGCCGGAAATCCTGACGCTGCCACCCTGTTCGTCCCCAAAGTTCGACATCCACGGCGACAGTCGTCAGATTGACGAGCGAGTCAAAGCGACGCTCGCCAGTGCGGTCTCGGTCTACAACGTCGACACGGCGATGCTGGAGGCGCTTCGGCCGTCGGTGATCGTGACGCAGTCGCAGTGCGAGGTCTGCGCCGTCAGCCTCAAGGACGTACAGGCGGCCGTCTGCAACCTGGTCTCTTCCCAGCCGCGGGTCGTCGCCCTGGAGCCTAACGCTCTCGCCGACGTCTGGGCCGACATTCATCGCGTCGCCGACGCCCTGGGGGTTCCCGATCGCGGCCGGAAGCTCGTGGTTCGCCTGCTGGCGCGACTGGCGGAGATCCGCCGGCAGGCCCTCGCCAGGCGCGGCAGCGATTCACCGCCGCGAATCGCCTGCATCGAGTGGCAGGAGCCGCTGATGGCGGCCGGCAACTGGGTTCCAGAGCTGGTCGATCTGGTCGGGGGAGAAAACCTGTTCGGCGAAGCCGGGCAGCACTCCCCCTGGATGACCTGGGATGATCTCGTCGCCGCCGATCCGGACGTCGTCGCCATCATGCCCTGCGGTTTCGACATTCCCCGCGCCCGCGACGAAATGCACTGGCTCACCAGTCGTCCCGAGTGGTCCGAGCTGCGGGCCTTCCGTTCCGGCCGGGTCTATCTGACCGACGGCAACCAGTATTTCAACCGACCGGGACCGCGGCTTGTGGAATCCGCGGAGATCCTCTGCGAGCTCCTCTACGGCGATGCCGCCAACTTTGCCCATCGCGGGACGGGCTGGATTCCCTTTGTGTCTTCCGAGGAGGTCCTCGTATGAGCTCGCTCGAAATCGACTGCCGGACGGTCAAACGACGGCTCGACGAAAAAGCCGACTTCCTGCTCCTCGACTGCCGCGAGACCGAAGAGTACGCCGCCGCCCGGATCGAGGGCTCGGTCCTGATCCCCATGAGCGAGATCACGGAGCGCGTGAAGGAACTCGAAGCCTGGCGGAACAAGTCAATCGTCGTCCAATGCCACCACGGCGGCCGCAGCCTGCGGGTCACGATGTGGCTTCGCAGCAAGGGCTTTACCGACGTGCTCAACCTCACCGGCGGCATCGACGAATGGTCCCAGCAGATCGACCCGACGGTGCCGCGGTATTGACCGGCACGCTCCGAAAACGGAAAGAAAGAATTTTACCGCGGAGGCGCGGAGGACGCGGAGAAAGGCGGGAGTAGAGTTCAACCACAGATCGCACGAATGAACGCGAATGAGTGCGAGGCATTGAAAGTGCTGACGTCGCTGGCAGTGTAAACCGTTGAGCGACTTCCGTCGTCAGCGAAGTATGGAGTTTGACGATCGCGTGACGCTGGAATGAGCCCCGGTGGCTGAAGACCACCAGGGCCACAACACGGCCTGTCGGCTACTTACTTTTGACCGGCACGAATACGACGGCGTCCAGCACGACATAACCTGGCGCATCATTCGAAACCGTCACGCTGGTCTGCTTCCCATCCGGGCACGCAAACGTTCCCAGCACCACATAACCGGGCGCCTTGGACGTCTCACGCTGATTGACGGCGACCGACGTCTTCTTGTCAGCGATCTGAACCGTTACCGGCACTTTTGTCGCGCGGTTCGAATTGGCCGTGTAATAGAAGCGGATCTCGTACGTCCCCGCTTTCGGCAGCTCGGGCGTAAAAACGGCCTGCATCTGTCCCTTGGCCCCCTCGCCGTCGTGAAGATAATCCGCCCCGACGAATCCCCCGACACTCGCACTCGACGACCAGTCCCCCGTTAGCTTCGCGTCGTGCGTATCGACGACCACGCCCGGCAGCGACTTCGGATCGAGGCCCGCCGCGGCGTTCCGCTTAGGCCCCGTGTATTCCAACACCTGTCCGTCCGCCAGCAGGCGTTCCTTCAGCTTGCCGAATTCGACATCCTGCACGGCAACGTTGCTATCGATCGCATGCACGGCGGCGGTCGCAGCCGACTGGCCGAGCACCATGAAAACCGGCTCCATGCGAATGCTGCCGTACGCGATGTGTGACGCCGCCAGGCAGACCGGGACCAGCAGGTTTTCGCACTCCTCCTTGCGCGGGCGGATGCTGCGATAGCTGACCGGATACGGAGACACGCCGACCTGCACGTCTCCTTCGTTCCGGACGAAGCCGTCTTTCGTGACGTAGCGCTGGCAGTTGTGGGAGTCCATGTTGTAGGCCCCCATGCCGACCGGGTCTTCCGCGGTCACTTTCCCCTGGCAATGCGACTGCGTCATGACGTATTCGGAGATCATCCGGCGGGCTTCCCGCACGTAAAGCTGATGCGGCCAGTTCCCGTTGTCGACGAATTCGTCCTTCGCCAGCCCCAGCCGCTGAAACTCCTCGCGGATCTTCTCCGGCACTCGGGGATTGTTCGCCAGCGTATACATCAGCCCCATCTGATAGCGTTTGTGATCCTCGACGATCGTCTCGCGCGTGGCATAGTCGGCCTCGGGGTAGGCGTAGTTCGCCCCGATATAGTCGGTGCTGATCGCGAAATTGTTGTTGGTGTCGGTTTTGCGGTTGGGCATCCAGACCGGATTCCACGGGCTGCGATGATCCCCCGCCTCGAAGTTCCGCAGCAGCAGCTCATAAGTCTTGACGTCATAGCCTTCCGGCTTCGGCCAGGCGACGCGGTTCGCGGAAACGTCGGTCGTACACATCCGGTAGTTATAAGCCTGCAGCCGATGATCGCCGTCGCCGTCGTTCCCCGGTGGATCGGACTGCACCAGCGGCAGCAGTCCGCTCGCAGAATCGCCCGGCGTCACGTACGGATCGACGTTCTTCGTGAACTGGTGCTTCGTCGCGTGCGCGACCTGAATCCCGTTGATCGTCTCGCCATAAACGCTGTTGGCTTCGCGACCGACGTGATACTTCACGCCTGCGGCCGCCATCAGATCCCCTTCGTAGGTGGCGTCGACAAACATCCGCCCGCGGAACGTCCTGCCGGACTCCATCGCGATTGAGCCGATCCGCCCCGCGACTTTCCTTACGCCGCTGCGGCGATTGAGGCGTTCGCCGGTCACCACGACAACACCGTGTTCCCGAATCCAGTCGTGATAGACCTGCTCCGCCACGTGCGGCTCGAAGGTCCACATTTCCTTCTCGCCGGGCGCCTTTCGCTTCCCCTGGTATGCGTCCCGTTGTTCGTGTTTCCAGGCCGATTCGGCGGCGTAGTAGCGACCAAGCCGCTGATAGAACTCGCGCGACAGTCCGCCGATGACTGCCTTGTTGCCGATGTCGGTCGCACCGAGGCCGCCGGAGGTCAATCCGCCCAGATGCTGAGACGGCTCGACGATCACCGTCGTCTTGCCCATCTTTTTCGCCTGGATGGCGGCGGCAATTCCGCCCGACGTGCCGCCGTAGACGACGACATCGTACGCCGGTTCCTGAGCCTCGGCCGCAGAGAACCCACCCAAGCCCAGCATCAGACCAGCCAGCCACAGACGCAACATCGCAGACGACTCCCGGGAGAACGACGAATTTCAGACTTCGTCATAGCTTCCGGGGCAATGGGCCGCAACTCAGCGGGCCGCTGCTCAGCTCTCCCGCCGCCCGGTGGGAGTCGTCTCCAGGAACGTCCGGATCAGCGGAATGAGCTGCGGCCCGGCGTCTTCCAGCACGTAGTGACCGCAGTCCGGGAACCGGTGTAATTCCGCCCGGGGAAACCGGACCAGCCACTCCTGCAGGAAGTGGTCGTCAAAGACGAAGTCCTTTTCGCCCCAGCCGATCAACATCGGATGGCGGTCGAGCTTGTGCAGCCCCGCCGCCGTCTCAGCCACCACCGGCATACTCCGATCCCCCAGGGCCAGCGGGATGTCCTGCACGAAGCGATGCACGGCGATCCGATGCGCCCACGAATCGTAGGGCGCGCAATACGCCCGTCCGACGTCGCGCGGCATCGGTGCTCGCGTCACGCACGATCGCACCGCCCCCCGGCTGAAAGCGCTGAAGCCCCGCACCAGCAGGGCGCCCAGCAGCGGCGTGCGAGCCAGCTGCAACTGCCACGGCACCGGCTTGGCCTTCGGCAGCGGAAACGCCCCGGTGTTGAGCACCACCAGCCGGGCGATTCGCTCGGGATGCTGCACGGCCCACGTGCAGCCGATCATCCCGCCCCAGTCATGCACGACCAGGTTGATCGGCTCGGTCAGATTGAGTCCGGTGATCCAGGCGTCGAAATCGGTCACACGCCGGGTCAGCGTGTAGTCGTAGTCGCGATCCGACGGCTTCTCCGACAGCCCGCAGCCGATGTGGTCCAACGCCAGACACCGATACCGGTCGGAAAGGGCGGGAATCAGGTTCCGCCAGTAATACGACCAGTTCGGATTGCCGTGGACCATGACGACCGGTTCGCCCCGGCCCTCGTCCACGTAATGCAGCCGATGCCCGCCGATCTCGGCGAAGTGCGACGCGAACGAATAACCGGGCCAGGTCGGAGAAATCGAAGACATGACGCTCTGGAAGACGAAGGAGGGCTGCAGGCCGGGGGGAAGCTCGCAGCCTCGCCAACCGTCGGCTTAACGAGTGTAACGCATCCTCCGATCGCGATCCGCCGTCAGAGGTAAGAATGTCGAACGACGTAGGCGGAATGTCGCAAGCGGCACTGGGCAGCCCCGCCCCCTCTTCTCTGCGATACCCGAATCCCGAAGCCCGATACCCGACTCAAGGAGGCCTGTCCCGCTCCATCAGGACAGCCTCCGCGTCGGCGTCACTGCATTCCAATCCCTCGGCAGTGAGTGCAAGCGCCTGCGATGCGACGAAATCCGCTGATGAGTCGAGTGTCGGAAGGGGAAACTCCGCCCCCGACTCCCCTCTTCTCTGCGATACCCGAATCCCGAAGCCCGATACCCGTCCCAAAACAGCGTCTGCAGGAGAGAAGTGGCGTCCATGCCCACAGACCGTCCCTGTCACCAAGTGAGAGAGCTGATGGGGAATCGGCTGGAAGGTGCTGAGTGAGTCTGTGCTTCTCTCCGGCAGCACGCCGGCAGGTGGAGAGGGGGGGAATTCCCCAACCTGCACCGTACTGACACATCGTTTGCGCGGGATTCCGTCGCTGACTGTGGGATTCTTGCCCGGGTTTCTGCAAAGTCGGCCGGGAGATCTGCGACTCCCGCCACTTCGGGAAGGCGACCGGAAATCAGGCGCTGAGTTCTTTGAACAGCGGCCCGAAGCCCGGCATCTCTTCGCGGAGCGTTTCCATCCAGGCGCGGGGATTCCAAATCTCCACGCAGATGACCGCTCCCACCACCACCACTTCCTGATTCACCTGGATATCCAGAAACTCCCGAAATCCCTCCGGGAGGAGCAGACGGGACCGGTTCGCCAGCCGCACGGTCTGAGACCGCGTGGAGAGCAGCCGACCCAGCCGCTGAACTTCGCCCCACCGCTGGTCCATCCGGCCGGCGGCGATCTTCTGACGAATCAGCGACACACCCTCATCAATCCGTTTCTGCCAGTCGGCCGCCTTCCACAGGCTCAGGCAGCCGAAGCGTTCCTTTGCGACAATCGTGTCACCCGCCTCGTCGGCCACAGCCTGCGCCATCTCCGGCGGAAGGCTGATGCGAAAGCGGTCGTCGACCGTTCGTTTCAGTTCGCCAGTGATGAAAGATTCCACAGGTGCCATGGCGTCCGCGGGGGTTCGAGAGAGCCGGCCGACGCACCCAAGCTAATGGGCAGAAAACCCACAGTCAATCAAGTTTTCAAAGAGCGTTTGGGCGTGAAACCCACAACGGAGGCCAAGCATACTGATGGGTTTGACGGGAATCCATCAGAAAGACATTCGTTTTTCGGATTTTGTTGGAAATGCCGTTTTTGCCGATGATTCCGACGATTCCGCAGGGACCGGAACTGCGGGCCCGCAGACTCGGCGAGGTCTCCGACCGGAGCGTGAAACGCGCAGGCCAACATCAGGCGGCTGGGCAGAAATCCCACACCGCACTTTGCATTCGGTTCTCGCGGGAAACCGGGGAACTGGAGACGCTCAACGCAGTACCGAAGCGTCGTTGCGAGAGACCGTCTCATGGCGCGCCGTCGGCGGACTGCGGCGACAGTCAGGCGAGGCCGGAAGCCGTCGTATGACGCAGCTTTTCCCGGGCGCGGGTCAGCGTGGGGCCGATCGAGTTCTCCGGCACGCCCAGACGGCTGCTGATCTCGCGATAGCTCTGGCCTTCCAGGTGATAGCGCCGAACCACTTCCGCATCCAGGGGCGGCAGTCCGCTCAACATCTGCTCGACCAGCTCCTGGTTCTCGATCCGGCCGTTTTCGACAGGAGCGGTCGCCTGGTCGATCGCCGAACCGTGCGATTTCACGTGCCCGAGAGCCTCGGCCATCCGTCGGCGGGACATTTCCCGTACGACAATTCGCCGGGTCACGACCGTCAGATACGTCGCCAATGCGGAATCCCCGCGAAAGTTGCGCAGGACGGCGCAATCATTCGCGACGATCGCCAGCATGACCTCGGAACTGAGATCGTCGATGTCATCGGCGGTCACGCGGACGCTGCGGGCTTGGGCCGTGTGCTGAATCACATGCACGAACAACCCGGTGTACCGTTCGACGAAGTCGCTCCACGCCCCCGCCTCAGACGTCAGGCAGCGTTTGAGGAGACTTCGATCGACATCGGTCAGCGGCACGGTGATTCTCCAGCGTCAGGCGGATCCCTCCACGGACAACGGGCGACCCTCCGGACCGGCTCACAATCCGACACGAATGCCGAACCTCGATCTCCGCCGGGGACTCTCCACCATCAGGGGCAGAAAATGCCGATCCCGAAGCACCTATACAAGTTTAGGGGACGGATTCCCGACCGACAAGACGCGTTTTCCCCGTCTCGAGTTCCCGAAACTGTATTTCGGCGGTGGAACCGACGATAATGGCTGCGCAGCCGGTAGATCCGTTTCTTGACGCATCTTCAGCCCCCGACTA
This sequence comes from uncultured Planctomycetaceae bacterium, assembly GCA_942493135.1. Lineage (GTDB taxonomy): Bacteria > Planctomycetota > Planctomycetia > Planctomycetales > Planctomycetaceae > Planctellipticum. The sequence goes on from OW818684.1 coordinate 1,219,867, forward strand.
GGATTCGCCAGTCTGCAGGCCTAAAATCCGATGAAACGAAAAACTCAAGTTCATGCGGCGCAGGCGGAGGGCCGCAGGCGCCGGATTGTCGAGGATTCAGAATGACGCATATCGTTGCGGAGCCATGCTTTAACTGCAAATACACTGACTGCGTGGTGGTCTGCCCCGTCGAGTGTTTCTACGAGGGGGAGTCGATGCTCTTCATCCATCCGGAGGAGTGCATTGACTGCGAAGCCTGCGTCCCGGAATGCCCGCCCCAGGCCATCTTCCACGAGGACAACCTCCCCGAAAAGTGGAAAGATTACATCGCGCTGAACGCGGAGATGTCGCCGCAGTGCCCGAACATCACCGAAAAGAAAGACCCGCTGGGCGGCCCGCTGTAACGGCCCCGCCCGCGCAGTCGCCTCGCATCCGCACAGCCCGTCGGGAATCGACGGGCTGATTTTGTTGGAGGACGCAGCAGCCACAAAATGTCGCTGCGCTGGCCCAAATCGGGTGGCACGCCCAGAGTCTTCGATGGGCGTGTCTTTGAACCAACAATAGCCAACAATCTCTTCTTCGATTGACCTTTGGGAGTACTACACTCAAGGTGAACAGACTGCCGCGGAGTCGTTGGCGATAACCCCACGCCCATCGAAGACTCTGGGCGTGCCACCCGGTGAAGATCCCTTTTGACGTGACAACTTCCACCCCCCGCCTCCGCCAACTCGACCGCCGGCTCGTCTGGCATCCCTTCACCGCCATGTCGGCCTGGGAGGACGAAGACTTTCCCGTCATCGCCGCTGCGGAGGGGTTTCACCTCATCGATACCGACGGCCGCCGGTATCTCGACGGGCACTCCTCGCTGTGGTGCAACGTGCATGGCCATCGCGTGCCGGCGATCGATGCCGCGATCCGCGACCAGCTCGATCGCGTCGCCCACAGCACGCTGCTGGGACTGGCGAACCTGCCCTCCATCGAACTCGCCGAGCAGCTCGTCCAGCGGGCACCCGCGGGTCTGACGAAGGTTTTTTTCGCCGACTGCGGAGCGGCGGGCGTCGAAGTCGCGCTGAAAATGGCCTGGCAGTACCACCGCCAGAAACCCAGCCCCGAACCCCGCGATCTGTTCGTCTGCCTGAGTCACGCCTATCACGGAGATACCGTCGGAACCGTCAGCGTGGGGGGGATCGACGAGTTCCACAGCCTCTTCGGCGGACTGCTGTTTCCCACGTTGCGGATCCCGACGCCATCGATGCCGGGGCTGGCGCTCGACGACTGCCTGAGGCAAACCGAAGCGATTCTGTCCGCCAACGCCGACCGCATCGCGGGCGTCATCGTGGAACCCCTGGTCCAGGCGGCGGCGGGAATTCTGGTTCATCCGCCGGGTTATCTACGCGGACTCCGGCAACTGACCGAGCGGCTCGGTCTGCTGCTGATCGCCGACGAAATCGCCGTCGGCTTCGGCCGGCTCGGGACGCTCTTCGCCTGCGAGCAGGAAGACGTTCACCCCGACATCATGATCCTGTCCAAGGGACTGACCGGCGGCTATCTCCCGCTCGCTGCCACGTTGACCACCGAAGAGATCTACGAAGCCTTCCTCGGCGACCCGTGGGCCGGCCGGACGTTCTATCACGGGCATACCTACACCGGGAACCCGCTCGCCTGCGCCGCGGCTCTGGCCTCGCTGACGCTGCTGGAAGAAGACCAGGTCCTGCTCAACGCCCGCAGGATCGAACGAGTTCTGGCCGAAGAGCTGACGGCGGACGACTCGGCGCCGTGGATGCGGCATGTCGGGGCGTTCCGCCACCGCGGCACAATGGTCGGCATCGATCTTGCCCTCGATCCGGCGAAACAGACCCCCTTCCCTCCCGAACGCCGGGCCGGTCACGCCGTCATGCTCGCCTGTCGCGATCGGGGCGTGATTCTGCGCAACATCGGCGACACGGTCGTGCTCTATCCGGCTCCAGCGATGCCGGTCGGCCTGGTCCGCGAGCTCTGTCAGACTGTCCGCGAAGCGCTGGCCGGGCTGCGGCCCGATGCGTGAACCAAACGCAATTCTTCAGCCACTGCTCGCTGGGCCGCAGCGCGGCCGAAACGATGAATTCTCCGCGAAGACCAGGCGAGGAGACTGGCCGACGATAGACATTCGAGTCGCAAGACGTCGATAATTTCAAGGCGTCTCTCTCTGCTCTCCAAGGCTCTTCCGATGTCCGAGATCGTCGACCAGATCAGCACCGTTTTCGCCGAAAAAGGACACCGCCACTACGGCGAGAACGTCTCGGAACTGGAACACGCCCTCCAGACCGCGGCCTTCGCCCGGCAGTTCGGCGAGTCCGACGCCGTCGTGCTGGCCTGCCTTTTGCACGACTATGGTCATCTGCTCCACAACCTGGGCGAGACCATCGCGAACGATGGAATCGACGCTCAGCACGAAGAACTGGGTGCGGAGCTGCTGCAGGAGAATTTTCCGCCGGAAATCGTTGAGCCGGTCCGGCTGCACGTCGCCGCCAAGCGCTACCTGTGCGGCAAGGACCCGAAGTACCTGGAAGGGCTGTCCCCCTCATCGCAGCTCAGCCTGCAGCTCCAGGGGGGACCGATGACCGCGGACGAGCTTCGCGAATTCGAATCGCATCCGCACTTCGAGGCGGCTGTCCGAGTGCGGCGGTACGACGACATGGGCAAGGTCCCCGGCATGGAGACGCCGGGACTCGACGCCTATCGGGAACTGATCGCGGAGTTCGCCGTTCTCTGATCGTCAGACCGCGGATGCAAATTCGGGTGGCGCGTCCCTGAGTCTGCGAAGGGCGTGTCTTCGATACGGACGGATAAAAACCACGCCCACCGCAGACTCTGGGCGTGCCACCCTGGCTCCCGCGGCGGCGATCTTCAGCCGCTGGCCAGGCCATTGAGAATTCGCCTAGTAGCCTCAGTCTTCCTCAACGCTGAACCCTCAACGGCCCCTACGGGGCCTGCGGCTTGTCCCGCTCGCGATCCACGATGCAGAAAAACCCGAACGGCTCTGCGTGCGGATTCCGCAACTGGTGGACCTGCAAAGGCGGGACGTAGGCGACGTCGAACTCACCCAGCGATAGTTCGCTCTCGCCGCTCTGCAGCACGCCGCGCCCTCGCACCGTGATCACTACGTGCGTGTGAGCGTGCTTTTCCAGACTGGAATGGCCGCCCGGGCCGATCTCAAAGTACCGCAGGTCGAACGCCGTCCGCTCGCCGGCCCGGCCGATCAGCTCGGTCCGTCGGACATCGCGAAACGGCAGCGCGCCGTTCTCTTTGTAGGGGGTCTCCGGCCGGCCAGTCCAACGGAAATTCGCCATGTGCTGCAAATGCTCCAGCATCTGCAGGGGGCCGTTGATCGACGGCAACTCGCAAGCCGAGACGATCGACGACTCCTCGGGCGCCTCCAGCCGCTGCTGCGGAAACACCCGTTCGATCGCCTCGCGAAATTTCGCCGTGCTGAGGGCCAGGTCCGTCGAGTGCGACAGGAGCTTGCCGCCGATCAGGAACATGGAATCCGCGCCGTAAGCCTCAGCCATGGCAGGAATGGTTTCGAATGACATCCCTCCCGCCGGAGCGGGAATCGCCGGAGCCAGATTCCCCAGAGGCGCGCGGGCGTGATCGACGATCTGCCGGCAGTCTTCCCGCGTGAACGAGAACCGCCCCCCCACGTTGGGAAAAATCGTCCCGTCGCAGCCAGCCAGACGAAAGATCGTCCCCAGCAGCAGCCCCGGCTCGATGCCGTGTCCGCGATCCTGAAAATAGACGCCGGAGAAAGTCGGATGCGCCAGGAACCACAGCGGGGATTTGGCGGCGAGATGTCGCTGCAGGTCAAGTCCCAGCAGCAGCGGAGCGGACAGCACGCCCCGTACGCCGATCCGAACGAGAAACTCGATCCGCTCTTCCAGTTCCCCGACCGGGGCCGAAAGATTCGGCAGGTAGTAGCACGGTCGGCCCGACTTCGCGGAACCTTCCAGCACACCCGCCTGGCAGCGTTCGACCCGCTCGCGAAACGCAGCGAAATTCGCCTCGACCAGGTTGTGATCGTCCTTGACGACGTCCCCGCCCCCCGCCGCAAAATCGCGGGCCAGCTTCGCGAGCTGGTCGGGAGTGGAACCGCGCGGCTTGAGCGCCGTCGCCAGCAGCGGCCGGCCGAAGACGCCCAGCGCCCGGCGGATGCCGTCAATCCCCGCTTTCGGTCCGGGAAACTGCGCCAGAAACTCCGGCGTCAGCCCCAGCTCCCGCAGGCAGATGCGCGGCTTGAACGAGATGTTGCCGTAGATCAGATTGAGGAACTGCCCCAATCCCCCGTGCGCCAGTTCCTCGGCGTAGTGAATCCGCACATCGAACGTGTCGGGCTCGTTCGCGACGGGAGCAATCCCCTCCACGCGACCGACAATCCGTTCCCGGATGCCGGGATCCGTCACCAGTTCTTCGGGGACCTCGACCGTCTGCTCCAGGGCAATCGCGCGGCTGACCGCATCAACTTCGGCAGACGGACACTGCACGCGATAGACAGCGGTAAGACGGGCCATATTGGCAGGAATCTCTGACGGGAGGGCGACCGGCACGGAGGAGGCATAGAGTACCCGCAGCCTTCGCGGAACTTCAATCAACGACGGCTGATCGGTCTCGTCAATTCCTGATTTTAGCCGCAGGAACCCGCATTCCAAGCCACGAGATTGCTTCTGAGCCACTGCGCATTCAGTGAACAACCTGAACGGCCCGTCCAAGACAAGCCGTCAATGTGGAACCTCACCGCCAAAACCTGTTGAGGACCCCGCAAACCAAGCAAACACGAGGCGTCCGGTTCGACCGAGCCGCCGTGATGCGCCCCTGCCGGGACCCAGAATTTCAGCCCGCGGTCAGGGGCGGATCACGGTCGCCCAGAGCGTGAGCTGTGGGCGACAGACGCACCGTCAACATCGCCACGGACCGCTGGCAACCACCGACGTTGAAGCTCGAAAGCACCGTCCGCTACGCCACCCAGTCATGAATCACATTCCCTGCGACCCCCGTCAGCCGGGCGTCGAGGCCCTGGAAGCGATGCGTCAGCTTCAGGTGATTCAGACCGAACAGGTGCAGCATCGTGGCGTGGAAGTCGTTGATGTGCACGGGATTCTCAGTGATCGACCAGCCAATCTCGTCGGTCGCCCCGTAGGTCAGCCCCCCCTTCACGCTGCCTCCCGCCATCCAGACGCTGAATGCGGAGGGATGATGGTCGCGACCCGTCACGCCGCCGCGCCCTTGGCGATTCTCACCGAGCGGCGTCCGACCGAACTCGCCCGCCCACACAACCAGTGTGTCCTCCAGCAGACCGCGCTGTTTGAGGTCTTTGATGAGGGCAGCGACCGGCTGATCGGCCATGCCGCAGTTGTGCCCCAGTTCGGCATCCAGATTCGAGTGATGATCCCACGACGCATGGTTGATCTGCACGAACCGTACCCCCCGCTCGACCAGCCGGCGGGCCAGCAGACAGTCCTGCGCAAACTGCCGGTACTGCCCCGGTCCGCCGCCCCGCGCCTGCCCGGCCGTGCTCGGTTCTTTGCGTTCCAGACCGTAGGCGTCGATCGTCGCCTTCGTTTCGCCCGACAGGTCAATCAGCTCCGGCGCCGCCGACTGCATCCGGAACCCCAGTTCGTAGCTGGCGATCCGGCTGGAGATTTCCGGGTCGCGAACGACGTCGTACCGCTGGCGATTGAGCGACCGCAGCGTATCCAGTCCCGCCCGCTGAAGTCCCGCGGAAATCCCCGGCGGATTCGCCAGGTTCAGCACCGGATCCCCCTGGTTGCGGAACAGCACCCCGGCGTAGACCGACGGCAGGAAGCCGCTCTGCCACAGCGTCGCCCCGCCGCTCGTCCCCCGACCGGCGCTCAACACCACAAACCCCGGCAGGTCTTCGCACTCGCTCCCCAGTCCGTAGTTCAACCACGCCCCCGCCGTCGGCAGACCGAAAAACGGTCGGCCGCAGAGCAGCGACAACTGGGCCGGGTGATGATTGAACTGATCGGTGTGCATCGAACGGATCATCAGCATGTCGTCGGCGCAGGTCGCCAGGTGCGGCATGAAGTCGCTGAAGACCATCCCGCTCTCGCCGTGCGGCGTAAATTTCCGCGGACTGCCGTACAGGACCGCCGTCTCCTTCTTGATGAAGGCGAACCGCACGTTCTTCGTCAGCGTCTCTGGCAGCGGCTGCCCGTGCAGCTCGTTGAGCTTCGGTTTTGGGTCGAACAGATCGAGCTGACTCGGCGCCCCTTCCAGAAAGATGAAAATGCAATTCTTCGCCTTCGGAGCCGCGTGCGAAGGCTTCGGCGCCAGCAGATTGGTCGACGCATCCCCGGCCCGCCCTTCCCGCTCCATCAGCGACGACAGCGCCGCGAGCCCCAGCCCATAGCCGGAACTCTCCAGAAAATGCCGCCGCGTCAGATTTGTGAGACCATCAGTCCACATCACACACCCCTTCGGGGAAAATCCGAAATCCGAAATCCGAAACAAACCTCAAAACTGAAATTCAAACCAAAAAGACGTCACCACGAATGACACGAATCAGCACGAATTGCAGACAAGAAAACTCAATCAATCCCGTTCAACTCTTCGCTCCATTCTCCAATCCTTTCCGTGACTTTCGTGCCCTCCGTGGTTCAATCTCCTTCCGATCTTTTCTCATTCATTCGTGCCCATTCGTGTCATTCGTGGTTCCCGTTCTTCGTCTTCTCCGCGTCACTGCGGTCAAACTCAACTCTATTCCCGCGTCACAAACTCATCCAGATTCAGCACCACCCGCAGCGTCGCCACCCAGGCCGCGTTCTCCGCAAGCTCCACATCCTTTGCGGCGTATGTCCCGACCGCCTCCTTCGCCGCCGGCAGGTCGGCTTCGTAGACTGCCCGCGATTTCGACAGCAGTTCGGCTAGCGCCGCAAGTTCTCCACGCGTCGGCGGACGGGCGACGCTCTGTCGCCAGGCCTGCATCAGTCGCTCGACATCCGAGGCCGCCGGTTCTTCCAGCAGCCGCTTCGCCAGCGCCTGCGTCGCCTCGACATGGGCCTCGCTGTTGAGGAGCTGCAGCGCCTGCAGGGGCGTGTTCGAGACCGTCCGGGCGACGCACGTCAGGTTGGCGTCGGGCGAATCGAACGTCATCAGGCTCGGGTGGGGGACCGTCCGCTTGAAAAACGTATACATCCCCCGCCGGTAGCGATCCGCCCCTTCGCTGTTCTTCCACGAAAAGTTGTTCGCATAGCTCAAAGCCGCCAGATCCGCCGGCATCGGCGGGAAGACGCTCGGGCCGCCAATCTTCGGCGTCAGCAGACCGCTGACCGCCAGATTCAAATCCCGCACGATTTCCGCCTCGACCCGGAACCGGCTCTGACGGGCCAGCCACACATTCAACGGATCCCGGTCCACCAGTTCCGGCCGGTGCGCCGACGACTGCCGGTACGTCGCAGAGGTCACAATCAGCCGGATGAGCTGCTTCCGACTCCAGCCGAGGTCGCCCCGGAACTTTCCGGCCAGCCAGTCGAGCAATTCCGGATGCGAAGGCGGTTCTCCCCGCAGGCCGAAGTCGCCGGGCGTACGGACCAGACCTTCTCCGAACAGATGCCGCCAGACGTGGTTGACCGCCACGCGGGCCGTCAGCGGCTGCTCCGCCGAGACCAGCCACTGCGCCAGATCCAGCCGGTCCGGCTGCGTGCTCCGCGGCTGGAACGACCCCAGCACGACCGGAGTTCCCGGCTCCACCTTCTGTGTCCGTTGCTGGAAATCACCGCGATCGAACACAGACGTCGTCCGCTCCAGCAGGGGCGCCGCCAGCGTCCGTGCCGACATCACTTTCGCGGCATACTGCGTCTTGAGCTTCTGAAGTTCTCCCTCCATCCGCTGCGACTCGGCGTCCTTCAGGACGTCACTGACATAGTAATCGAAGAGCTTCCGCTGCACGGAGGCCACGCGTTTTTCGGGATACATCTCCAGCGCGTCAGCGATGTCCTTCCTCGCAAAATGGATGCCTCGTTCGTCTCCCGTCAGCGTCATCACGCGGAACCGTCCCAGCGTGTGCGCTCCGCCGTAGCTCTGCTCCAGCACCAGCCGAAGCTTCGTCCCCGGCTCCAGGTCGACCCGTCCGACGGTCCGCACCAGCAGCCAATGCTTTTCCCCCATTTTCGGGGCGATCGCCCAGCCGCTCGGCGCCTCGCTCCTGGGCGACAGCACATGGTCCGGCGAAAACTTCGCCTGCGTGAAATCGGCCGACGCCCGATGGAGCTCGAGCGGCGTCTCCGTTCCATCCGGGCGGATGACGGTGGCCTTGAGACCGGTGAGCACGAAATTCCCGTTCGGCGCCCGCCCCGGCCCCTTGCCCGGCAACAGGTCGTTCGCCAGCGTCCAGAGCTTGAGCCCGGTGATGCTCGTCTGCCCCGCTTCGAACACGACGGTGTAGACGTCCTTGTCCGGCGGGGGAACCCGTTCATTCTCCGGTCCCTCGGCGACCGTCCAGGCGCTCCCGTTCTCGAATTCCAGCTTGCTCGCTTCGGCCGTCACTTCGACGATGGTCACCTCGTGCTCGGCCAGCGGATCGACCGACTGCGCCATGATCCTGTCGCGTTCCGCCGTCTCCCACGCAAGCTCATCCTTCGCCAGCGCCCGATGCCGGCGGTCGAGGGCCGCCTGCAGGTCGCTGGCAAGCCGGTCGTATTCCTCCAGGTCCTTGGCCGACGTCGGCCAGTCGGTCGATGTCTCATCGGCGTTGTTGAAGAATGCAAACAGCCGGTAGTACTCGTTGTGCGGCAGCGGATCGTACTTGTGGCTGTGACACCGGGCGCAGCCGACCGTCATCCCCAGCCAGACCGTCCCCAGCGTTTCCGTCCGGTCGAAGACGGCATTGATGCGATACTCCTCCTGATCGACGCCTCCTTCTTCATTGGTCAGCGTCTGTCGGTTGAAGGCCGTCGCCAGCCGCTGCCGGGCCGTCGCTCCGGGGAGCAGATCCCCGGCAATCTGCTCGACCGTGAACCGGTCGTACGGCAGATCCCGGTTGATCGCCTCGATCACCCAGTCGCGAAACAAGTACGCATCGGCCCGCGCCCGGTCCTTTTCGTAACCGTCCGAATCGGCATAGCGGGCCAGGTCCAGCCAGTGCCGGCCCCAGCGCTCGCCAAAATGAGGCGACTCCAGCAGCCGGTCGACCAGCGCCTCGTACGCCCCCGGCGAGGCATCGTTGACGAACGCGTCGACCTCGGCGACCGTCGGCGGCAGCCCGAGCAGGTCGTACGACAGCCGCTTGATCAGCGTATAGCGATCCGCCACAGGCGACGGCGGCACCCCTTCCTGATCGAGCCGGGACAGCACGAAACGGTCGATCTCATTCCGCACGTTCGCGATGTGCTGTACCTCCGGCGGAACGGGCGACGCGATGGGCTCGAAAGCCCAGTGTCCGCCCCAGTTCGCCCCCTCGGCGACCCAGCGTTTGAGCAGTTCGACTTCGGCCGGTTTGAGCGCCTTCTTCTCCTCGGGCGGCATCCTCTCCGAAAGGTCCGTGGCCGTAATCCGCCGGATGACTTCGCTCTCGGCCGGTTTCCCCGGCACAATCCCGACGTGCCCGCTCTCCCCCTTGCCGAAGGCCGCCTCACGCGAGGTCAGCCGGAAGTCGGCCTGAGGCTTGTCCGCCCCGTGGCAGCCGAGACAGTGCTCGGAGAGGATTGGTCGGATGTCCCGCGAGAAATTGAGCGGCCTTGGATCCGCGGCCTGGGCGGACGCTCCCGCCAGAACGGAAAAAATGGTCAGCCCGAGTCTCAGAGCCCTGTCGCGCATCCGGCACCTCGCTTAAACGGTTGTCGATGCGATTATCGCCGGGCGGGAGGCAGGGAGCAACCGGATTTGGAAAAGCGAACCCGCAAACCCCTCCCTCCCTTCGAGGAAGTTTGAGGCTTCGAGGTCGATGCTGGATGAAGACCGCCGTGTGGACCGCTCGACACGGAAGCTCCTCTCCGTGCCCGCAAGTTCAAGTGACTGAGATTGTCGGGCTGGAGAGCGATTCGGGAATTATGCCGTGTGGAGGTGCTCGCCCGCCTGCCGGCGGTGCATCGTCCGTGGCTGGTCGAGACGGCCGCTTCGGACACCCTCCCGGAGGAAATGTCCAGTTCTTTCGGCGAATTGGATTCGAGATCCTGATCCGGTGGAGAGACAGATCGTGAAGACGTTTAATGGCATCACACGGATTGCGGCTGCGCTTTGCGCAGCGTTGGCTGCCTCTGAAGTCGGGGTGGCGCAATCGCCCGAAGTCGGGGTTGCGGGGACCGTGAGCGTGAGCGGGGCTGCGGAACTGACAAAGGCCCCGGATCAGCTTCGACTGCAATTGCGGTTGTTCGCGAAAGGATCGGATATCTCGTCCGCGCGCACACAGCTCAGAGCGGTCGAGACGGAAGCTGTCGCGAAGCTCGTCGAACTTGGAGCTGAAAAGGAATCCGTCGTGATCGGCGAGCCCGCAGTCAGTTCGTTCAAACTGCCGTTCCAGCAACAGTTGCAGCAACGACTCGACCAGCGCCGCATGGAGCTCGGCAGAAACCCGGCCCCCAAGAGCAAACCATTCCCGGAACTCCCGGTGATCCTCGAAGTCTACATGCTGACTCAGTGGAAACTCGCCCCCGACAAGGAACCGCAACTCTTCGCCCATCAAATCCACGAGGCTACGAGAAAGCAGGCCCTGCAACTGACCGGAGTCGGCGATTTGTTCAAGGTGAGTCAGGAGGAACAGGAGTTGGGCGAGTTGCTGGGGATTAACACGAATCGAGAGGAATTTGCAACTCCCGATGTCAGCACTCTCATGCGAGGCGGGTATCCCTTCAACCAGTCGATGATTGACGTTCGGCTGTTCCAGGTGGCCAAGGTGACGAAGCCGGAACGGCTCGTACTCTTCAAAGAAGCATTTCGCAAAGCGAAATCAGATGCAACTGACCTCGCTCAGGCTGCGGAATCGTCGCTCGGAGGGCTGATCTCTCTGAACAACTCCTCCGGTCAGCAGAATCAGGCGTTTGGCCCCGGTTATTACAACTATGGTCCTATGGCACAGCCGCCTCAGGTCTGGACGGACACGGACACCGAGTTTGAGGTCGTTCGCCCCGTCCAGCCGGCAAACAACGACGGACCGCAGAATCGTCAGGAGCCGCTGAAGTACCGCGTCACCGTCAATGCGGTCTTCCGACTGCAGACGCATTGAGACCGCCGCCGAAAGCGCTGAAGCCAGTCGACTTTCTGCGACTCCGCCGGATTCGAAATGCAACCTTCAGCTCGGAGGACTGACAGAGTGTGGCCGGGGGTTGAGGTGCAAAGCGACGACACCCCCGGTCGCCCCTCCCGGTGACGTCGCAACTCCGTTCGGCGCAGGATTTGCGCGTGGCGCCGACAATCTCGGGAGACTGTCAGAATGGCAAGGTGGCGGCGGAAATTGCTGGAGGAATCGCAGGTTGACCTGCAGGGTCCCCGCCAGGTCCGGCCGATGCGGCCGATGCGGCCGATGCGGCTGGAGATCGTCTGCACGAGCGATCGCGACGGCAAGCCGACCGAGCGGACGTTCGAAGAGATTCCGTTCTCCCTTGCTCGGCTGGGTCAGCGACGACGAACTGGACGCCCGCCTGGCGACCCTCGGGAAATTGCCAGTTTCGCGAAAATCACCCGCGATGCGAATTCTGCGCGGCCGTGGCGGTCGACGCTGCGCGGCGTGTAGTCGGCCAATCGCCGCCACATTCACTGCCGCGCCCCGAATCGCCGTACCGAACGCGATCCTTCCGATCACCAAGCCCGGTCAAATGCTGTGCCGAACAGGATTGAGCGTCCGCGTTGGGAGAGGTTCGGGGTGAGGGTCTTCATGGAACAGGCCCGGCCGCAGTTCGCCATCCTACATCCCCCCGTACCGCACCAGATACCAGTTTTCCTTCAGTCGGTAGTACCGCGAGACTGGCGGCGAACGAATGCCATAGAAAACCTGCAGATGGGCAGCAGGCAACGTGCCGTGAGGATGATATTCGACCGACAATTCAAAGGCCGCCGCCAGACTGAAGGCAATGACTCCGTTGGCTCGTCGCGTGACTAACGGACCCATTGCTTCGCGAAACGAATAGCGTTCACGATCCTCACGCACCACGAGACCGTCGGGAAAGCGTTTGACATCCACGCCAACCAAGAGATCCGGCGGAACCCTCCCCGACTCCGTCGGCCACTCCCGGCTCAGCGCCAGCCCCGCCGCTTCGATCCGCGGAAAGATCGCCGCCACCTGCCGCCGGGCTCGCCAGTCATCCACCAGCGTCTGCGTCCCGCACAGCAGCCCCCAGCCGATAACCAACCCAATGGCCGCAAGCATCCGCCGCGACGATTTCTTCGGCCAGAACGCCAGAACCGCCAGCAGAGCCGTGGCCGCGACGCCCGCCCAGACGAGGACATGCAGGGCAATCACGCGCTTGCCGAGCCCATCCCAGCGAATCGCGCGCTGGGGATCACTCAGCCCCAGATCGCCCCCCAGATTCGGACCGGCCAGGAGCATCTGCTTCAGTCCCAGCGAGACCTCCCATTGCAGCAGGGCCGGCCGGAAGCTGGCGTCGTTCGCCGACCAGACAAAGAGAGAAGCGATGCACAGTCCGGCCAGCGCACCAGAAGCGATGGCCCAGAACCGGCTCAATCGAATCAGCGATCGCCGCGACGGCACGGGGAGGGAATCATTCACGGCGTAGATCGAGTACGGGGCGACAGGGTTCGCAGCGTCCATGACGCTGCCTGGACGTACCCAAGGACAACGGAACCCAACCATTGTCGGTTCATGAAATCGACCGACGAAACTGCGTTCATCGATGAAACGCGGTTCTGCAGGCGAATCGTCAACCCAGGCCAACATGTGCGGTGGGCGATGCCGGCGATGAAATCTCCCCGCGACAGCCATCACCCTGCCGGGCCGGGCCGCCAGGCGGCCCAGATCACCAGCACCAGGAATGCGACATAGGGCATGAGGCACAGGAAGCAGACAATCCGCGCCACGACGACGCTCTCGGTCCCGACCAGCTTCATCCACTTTTGCCCCACCGGTCCGGAGAGGAAGTCGCGCGGCGCGAACAAGCACGTAACCACCAAGCCAAACACGATCCCCATAATTGCAAACATCGGCGGAGCCAGCAGCAACTTACCCAGATCTTTGGCGGCAACCTTGTCACCCGCAGCAAGAACCAGAACCCCGATCCCCAGTCCAGCGCCAACGAGACCGAAGAACGCACTGACTGCGACAATGATCCTGTGAACGCTTACGTGCTTTCGTGCGTTCTCCCCCGCCTGAGAGACGCCGTTTTCATCGGGCGAGAGATACCTAGTCGCCTCCCGAAAGAAGTCAATCGACTGGAACAGATGCCGCAACGCCATGACGGAACGCCTGGAAGGATCCGAATTCCGCGATCGACAGCGCGTGGGCGAATCGACTCTCAATACGCCGCATAACTCTTTGCGGGATGCGGTCGGCCAACGAACTGCATTTGTATCGCTCCCGACGACTGTTCGGGAGTGGAAATCCGCGCAGGAATCCATTCTCTCAAAGCGTCGCGCTGAGTCATCGGTTGCCAAGAAACGCGAGAATTGTGGCGAGGGTGCAACAGCGTCGCCACATTCCGGCAGGCAAGAGCCTGCCCTACGGCTATCCCCTTCTGATCGCGTCCATTGGATTCATCCGCACTGCCCACAGGGCGGGATAGAGGCCGCCTGCGACGCCCAGGGCCGTGCTGAAGCAGAGGCTGAAGGTCAGCAGTTCCGGGCTGGCGTAGAGATTCAGCTTGGTCGGGAAGTACCAGTTCAAGCCCAGCGTCCCCGCCCAGCCGAGCAGGCAGCCCAGGACGCCGCCGAAGGCACCCAGAACGGCGCTTTCCCAGACAATCAGCGTCAGCACGTTCCAGCTCGACCAGCCATTCGCCTTCAGCACGCCGAACTCAATCAGCCGCTCGGAGACGCTCATCAGCATCGTGTTGAGGATGCTCAGCAGCGCAATCAGCACGCCGATGCCGGTCATCAGCCAGAGGAAGAGATCCAGGTCGGCGCTGAAGTCGGCAATCCGTTCTCCCCAGTCCTTCGCCGAGCGGATTTCGATGGCGGCTTCTCCTTCGGGGACGGTCGCGACGTCTGCGGTGGTCGGTTCGTCCGCAGGCTTCCAGCCTTCCGGTTCGAACATCTTGACGACGATGTTCCAGATCGCTTCCTTGACCGAGTCGCCGCTCAGAATCCCCGTCCCCTGGGCCGAAGAGGGCTGCCAGGCGGTGAGGGACCGTCCGCGGAAGTGGTCGCGGATGATCTGCATCAACTCTTCCATGTGCTCGGTGTCATCGGGTTCGATGTAGGCCGACGAGATGACGCCGTCTTCGAAGCGAGTGAGCTTCCGGACCGTCTGCTGATCGAGCACGATGGCCACATCGAGCAGCATCGACTTGCACTCGTAGATTCCCACGACGTTCAGATCGTTGCCGTCGACCCTCAGAATGTCGCCGACGGTCTTGCGGGATTCCTCGGCGATCGGCTGGCTGATCACGCAGTTCCGCGTTCCGCGATCGGAGAGGTTCAGAAACCTGCCGGCGATCATGTCGTCGCGATAGATGGCTTCTTTGAGCGCAAGCGTGCGCTCGATGTCGGTTCCGAACAGGAACCGGGGGGGATTGAAGGCCATTTTGCCGGCGACGATCTGGGCCCGGACCCAGAGCTCGGGACGGACGACGCGCACGCCCGGGATCTGCGCGATCTCCCCGGCCCAGGATTCCGGCAGGCGTGAGAAGAGAGGGATCGGGGCGCCGGGCTGCATGGCGGCGATGCCGGGGATCCGGCCGAACGTCTGCCCCACCATGTGGTCGATGCCGGCCTTCACCGAGAACAGGCCGACCATGCCCATGATGGCAACGGTCAGCCCGAGCAGCGCCAGGATGGAACGGAGCGGGCGGCTCAGCAGATTCCGGACGGCGAAACGGAGCATGAAGGTTCCCAGAGAGTTCGACCGCACCGCTTGAGGCTGGCGGCCAACCCGAGGAGTCGGCAGTCATCCAGCGTCAGTTCGAGAATACCGCGGACGCCGAAATCCCGGAACCCGACAGGAGAATTGTGGCTGTGTCGGCAAAGTTGTCCGGTGAGAATCGCCGGACATGTTGGGCGGCAGCGACTTTTCCGACTGAACTTCCGACAAAATCCCTTACGCAGGATTGACTTCGGTCGTCCGACGGAAAAAAATACTTCTTCCGGACCTGCGGGTCCGTCGTCAGGAATGCGCGCTCAGATTCGAGCGATTCCGCGGAATGGACCGTCCGCAAATTGCTGGTGGTCTGTATCAGACTCTCCGACTTCGGTCGGCATTGTGTCAGAGTCGCCGACATCGGTCGGCGAATTTCGTCCGACTCATCCCGGGCGAGCCAATTGGAACTGCATTCGTGACGCAGTTCGAGTTCGAAGTCCTGATGAGGCGTTGTTGCCCTGTATGTGTGTCGTTTTTCTTGTGCCGGCGGCCCGACCGCCAAACTAGAGCTGGAAAGAGAGCGTTTTGATGGAGCACCTCGGTCGCCATGTCATCATCGAATTGTGGGGATGTAACGACGGCATTAACGATGCTGTCCGAGTCAAGCAGGCCATGCTCGCCGCCGTCAAAGCGGCCAATGCCACCCTGCTGAACATCAACGTTCACACCTTCAGTCCGCACGGTGTCACCGGCGTCGCGGTACTTTCCGAATCGCACTTATCAGTCCATAGCTGGCCGGAGTTCGGCTACCTGGCCGCCGACGTCTTCACATGCGGCGAAACCACGCGTCCGGCTGCCGCGGTCGATGTCTTCCGGGACTTCTTTCGGCCGAATCGCGTCGAGCTGCATACGCTGAAGCGGGGGGTGTTCCACGAAGGAACCGGTCCCAGCGGGGAGCGCCAGATCGTCCCCGACCAGGACACGATCGAATATTATGAAGATGAGGTCGACGAGACTGCAGTCGTCGCATAACGTCTTTTGAGAAAGCCAGTTGCTTCGACGCCGCCGCGGGCTCGCCCGTGGCGGCGTTTTTGTTTTTCACATTTCGCACATCCGATCTTCATGATTTGGCGGACATTCTCATCTTGTAAACGAGCTGTGATGCGGCACAATGGAACCGGCTTTCCGCTCTGAATGGCCGCTACGGATTTGAGACGCAGTCTCATCCGAATTTTCGGCTGGCACGTCATGTGCTGCGAATGAGGCGGGAAATGGTTCGCACGTTTCCGTAAGACTGATTTTCAGGAATCTTCGAAATGGCCGACCAGTGGATGTATCGGGTTGTGGGCGCTGAGTTTGGCCCGGTCCCGCAGGACGAATTGCAGCAACTGCTGCAGGAAGGCCTCGTCTCCGACGACGACGATGTCCGCCCGATCGATAAGTCGGCCTGGCGGCCGGCAAACTCGTACAGCGAACTGGGTTTTCAGGTCGCCAGCGGAAACACTTCAACCGCAACCGTCGAACGGACCGCCGACGACTGGTACTGCAAAACCTTCGGCACGGAGCTCGGTCCGCTGAGTTTCGACGAACTGAAGCGGATGGCCGAAAACGGCGAGATCGCGGCCGACGACGAAGTCCGCCTGGGCAACCGAGCCAAGTGGCGCCGCGTCGGCTCCATCGGCCGCCTGATGACCCTTTTGCCCTACCAGGAAGTCAAACACGAAGTCATCCGCAAGCCGGCGCCCGTCATCAATCGCGATACATCGGTCGGCAACGGTACCGCCAGCCTCCCGGTCGTTGCAGAAACTCCGGCCAAGCGGACCGGCTCCGGTCCGGCTCCGGTGACCGTGAACGAGGCTTGGTATGCCTCGATTAAGGGCGTGCAGTACGGGCCCGTCGCGCTGGAACTGCTGGTTGGCTGGATCAAGACGGGGCAGCTCAGTTCTCAGGACTTTGTCCGCCAGGGACCGCAGGGCGAATTCCGGTCTGTCAGCTCGATTCCCGAACTCGCCCCGCCCCCGCCCAGCCGACCGGCGCCCGCAGCTCCGAGACCGGTCGCTCCCGAACCTGTTGAAGAAAAACCCGTCTCTTTTGCGGCCACGGAGCCCGCCGCGCCGCAGGCTGTGCCCGCACCTTACGCATCCAGTTTCAGCTCCGCTTACAGCAGCCCGGCCCCGTCGGCCCCTGCCTGGGGGAATTCGTCGTCCGGCTTCGGCGCCGCGGCCCCGGCATTCAGTCGCCCCGCTCCCGCCCCGGCTAAGAAGTCCAAGGCGTCGTCATCATCCGGCGGCGGCATGTCGATGCCGTCGTTCGACTTCGGAGCCCTGTTCAAGAATCCGGCAGTCCTGGGCGTGCTGGCCGTCCTTGCGCTGGCTGGAGTCTGGTTTGTGCTGCCCGCCAGCCAGGGGGCGGACATCGAGATTTACAAGAAGCAGAAGGAATGGCTGACCGCCATGCAGGCCGCCGAGAAAGACAAATCGTTTGCTTCGCTCAGCGGCAAGTACGACAGCGACGCGAAGGCGATGGCGACTGACCTCGGCAAGCGGCTCAGTTCCTCCAGTCCGCACCGGAAGTTCCTGATGTGGAACGCGAAATACCGATTGGCGGAAGTTGTCGGCGGCGATCCGGTCAAGTCCGCGCAGGCGGTGAAAGACTTTGAAGCCAATTTGAAGCAGGCCGCCCAGTTCCTCAGAATCAGCGAATGATCTCGCGGACATCGCCGGTGACGGATCCGGGCTGCGCTCCGCATCATTCCTTCAACCGAAGAATCGCTGCCACCTGCTGCAGATTCGCGTCGAAATCCTTGACCGCTTGAGCGGATTTCTGTGGGTCTGAAACCGTGATCTCGGCGAACCGGAACTTGGCGTTCCAGCTCAGGAATTTCCGGTGCGGAGCGGAGGGATTGAGCCGGCGACCTAGATCGCTGGCCATTTTCCGCATTTCGTCGCCGTGCCGGGCGGCGACGGCCTCCACGGCAATCGGATCGCCCATCGCCGCCTCAGCCTCCGCCAGAATCCTTTACTGCTGCCGGTCAATGGCGATGTCCGCGGTCATCGGGACGGACAGGTAGAGCCAGGCGACCGCTCCTGGCAGAATCAGTCCGGCCCCTCCGGTCCCGGCCAGCAATCCGGCGATCCACCGTGCTCCGCCGCGCCCGCGGGCGACCAGTTCTCCAGCAATGATCGCCTCATCGCTGAACTCCGGCGACGTTGCAGAAATCTCCGAGGGGGTGGCCATCGTCAGAGTTCCTCAAGTCCCTGCCTGGGGCTGCTTTTTCAGGGTCGATAGCTCCCCCAATTCCGTATTGAAGATCTGCAGGAGGGCGTAGAGGCACGAGGCTACGATCGGGCCGATAAACACGCCCCATAAGCCCATCACCTGCAGCGCTCCCAGCACGCTGACAAACGCCAGCAGCGGGTGGAGCTGGGCGTCGGTATTGAGCACGTAGGTCCGCACGACGTTGTCCAGCAGCGCCACGACGAGGATGCCGTACAGAGCCAGGCCGATCGCCGCCCCCACGTGTCCCTGGGCCGCCAGCCATACCGCACAGGGGCCCCAGATAACCCAAGTTCCCGCCAGGGGAATCAGGGCGGCCACTGTCGACAGCGCCAGAAAAATCACAAAGTGCCCCAGCCCGCAGACCTGCAGGGCCAGCGTCGTCGCCAGCCCCTGCACGAACGCCGCCAGAAACGTCGCCAGCACCACAGCCCGCACCACCTTGGCAAACTGCTCCGCCAGCTTCTGCTGGTGCTCCGTCTGAACCGGAATCAGGCGCTTGGTTGCCTGAATCAGGCCGTCGCCGTCTGCGAGAAAGTAGTACAGCGCCACGAGAAACATGCCGAACGCAACCAGCAGCGAAACGAACCAGCCCACCGTCGACGTCGCGATCTGGAACGTCCGCTCACCCAGGTTTTTGACGAGGCCGCGCAGGTTCTGCTCAAACTGGCCTTTCAGCGACTCCGAATCGATCTTCAGCGGCACGAACTGGTCGCTCCAGGCCAGCGCCGGGTCGATGGTCCTCTTCCATACCACGTCTAACGCCGGCTTCCAGGCCTGCGTCGTCGGCTTGGCGGGCGCTTCGTTTTCGTCCCGCTGGTCGGGTTGATCTCGTCGGGCAACGACCTGGTCGGTGACCTGATCCGTCAGTTGCAGCAACTGGCCGGCCGCGAGCACGGTGATGACCAGCAGGGGCAGCATGAATCCGCAGACGACCAGCGCCGTCGTGATTCCGGCGGCGACCGCCGGCCGCGGCCCGGTGCTGCGCAGGACTCTCCGATGCAGCGGCTGGCAGACGATGGCGATGACTGCGGCCAGGAACAGCGGCAGCAGGAAGGGCGCCAGCACCTGATAGAAGGTGATGCCAAGAATCACGATCAACGCCAGCAATACGCCCAGCGAGACCATCCGCACCATCCATTCGGCCTGCGGGCTGGCAGGGGGACCTGACGATTCCATAAAGCAGTTCCGCAGCTGAGATTGAAGAGACGGAATGGGGCTTGAACGCCGCCGACTTGTTAACGAGGAGCCTACCGGATCGGATCACAATCCGCACGCCGCCCTCGCTGAATCGAGTCGCTGCGCGATAAACTCTGCGGGTGGCAGCCAGGCTTTCCGAATTCCGGGAATACCAGTGTTCGACGACATCCTCGATCAACCGCCGGCCATCCTGAACCAGGTCTGGAGGCTGCTCGCCCTGGCGCCTGCGGACGTCGCGCACCCGTGGCGGCTGCCGGTCCTGGGGACGCCGGACGACAACGGCTGCGACGTCCGGACCCTCGTGCTCCGGCAGTTCGATCCGATCCATCGAACGCTGATCTGCCACACGGATCTCCGCTCGCCCAAGGTCGACCAGATTCGCCCCGCCGCGCGCGGCGCCTGGCTGTTCTACGATCCCGCGCGGCGCGTGCAACTGCGGATCGCCAGTCCGCTGCAACTTCATCACGGAGACTCGCTGGCACGTCAGCGTTGGGAGGCTGTTCCGCTTGAACAGCGACGCCAGTACCTGGCGCCGGCCGCTCCCGGAGCGATTCAGCCCGGCCCCTACGTCAATCTGCCGGAGCATCTGCGCGATCGCCTGCCGACGCTTGAGGAGAGCGAAGCCGGCTGGCCGAACTTCTGCGTCCTGACCGGCCAGATCGAACGCCTCGACTGGTACTACCTGCGACCCGCCGGCCACCTCCGCCTGCAAGTCCGCTGGACCGACGATGCGCCATCGTTCGAGTGGCTGGCCTCGTAGGGCCGGGCGCGCCCGGCCTTCTTCCGGCGGCTGGAGTCGAGTCTTCGAGCCCCCAGTTACTCAAGCGTCGACTGGGGGCGGCCCAAAGCGGCCGACCACCAGCCACCCCGGATCCGGTTCGACTCTACAACAGCCCCCGCGACTCCAGTCGTTTGTAGTGAATCAGCGAATAGACCACCGGCGACAGCGCCGCCAGCAGGATTAGCACGAAGGGGACAGACAGCGGCAGCCCCGCGACGACGCAAACCGTTCCCACGATCCCCGCCGCCGTGAACAGCCAAGCTCCCAGCCGGTGGGTATCGGCCCAGACTCGTTCGCTGGCGAGGGTCCAGGGAGTGCGGATGCCGACGAACCAGTTTCGCTGAATCTTGCCCATCACGTTTCCCAACCCGGCGAGCATCAGCAGAATGCTGGCGGCGATCCAGCGGCCGACATCGACGCCCGGTTCAAAGACGGCGTAAATCGTCAGCGTCTGCAGGGCCACGCAAAACAGCGTGAGCAGCAGGGCGACGAAGTCGAGAATTGGCCGGGATTCCTCCATCCGAAACCCTTTCGGAGAGAGGTACGGCAATCCGACGAAGAGGAGATTGACCAGCACGGCGATCCCCGGCGTCAGCCAGACCGCCCAGACGCGGTCCCCATAGCCGTCGACCCGGCCTTCGAGGTTCCAGTGGATCGGAATCCGCTCCGGCAGCCAGGAATAGACGGCGGCGGTGGCTCCGCACATCAGCACGATCAGGGCCCAGCTCACCCACACGAGTCTGCGCTGCATGGCTACGCTTTCTTCTTCGATCCGGGCTTGTTTGAACCGATGGTCTCCGGTTGCCCGAATGCATCCCACATCCACCGCACGAGATCCTGCGTGACGGTGGTGTTCAGTCGATAGTAAATCCGCGTCCCTTCCCGGCGAGTGCTGACCAGATCGGCGTCCTTGAGCACCTGGAAGTGATGCGAAACCGTCGGCTTGGTCATCTCGAACTGGTCGGCGAGTTCGCCGGCCGACTTCTCGCCGCCGGCCAGAATCCGCAGGATCTCCCGCCGGGTGGGATCGGCGATCGCTTTAAACGCTTCGTTGAACAACGACGCCCCCGCCAGTCTATTTCGACCGCCGACTAATTCGACACTCATCAAAATATAGCACGCCGCAGAATCTCGTCAAGCCCCTGAGAGAACACGCAGAGTGAAGACGCAGAGGCAACCACGAATGGCACGAATGAAGACGAAGAGGAGAAACCACGGAGAACACGGAAGCCACGAAACAAACAGAGAAGGAGAGAGAAGGTGACCGCGGCCATCCCCATGGCCTCCAGCCGCTGGCCACTGACCAAACCACCAAGAACCAATCACCGATTTGCGTTCTTCACAATGAACTCGATGATCGGCGTCGAGTCTTCCAGCCCGTGGGGATGATGCTTCACCCCCGGCTTGGCGATCAGGGTGATGGCGCCCCCCAGCTTGCGGTATCGCTCCGCGACGACGCCAGTGTTCTCATCCCACGGGACGACTTCGTCGGCGTCGCCGTAGACGTGCAGCAGCGGGACCCCGGCTTTCGCCAGCGGCGCCAGGTTGTCGACCGGGTTCTTGGCATACGCCAGGGCCTCCGCCTCGCTGGCGAAGCCATACTGTTTGAGGACCAGGTCCCAGTCCCGTTTGCTCCCCGGCCCCTTCCCTTTCCCGCCGGGCCAGCTTTTGAAGTCACAGACGGGGGCGTCGGCGTAGATGCAGGCCACCTTCTCCGGGTTCGCGGCAGCCCAGTTGTAGCAGTAGAGCCCGCCCCGACTGAGTCCGACCAGCGCGGCCTTCTTTGCGAAGCCGTATTTGCCGGTCAGCTCGGCGTAGAAGTCGTTCCAGCAGCGGACCGCCTCGGGGGAGCCGAGCCGGTCGGGAACGCTCATGTAGACGATATGAAAGCCTTTGCCGAGCAGCGCAATATCCGGGGCCGGCTTGTGCCCGAAGAACTCGCCATGCCAGACCCAGGGTTTGCCCGCAGCGGTCTCCTTCGGCGTCACGACGAGGACGGGTTTGCCGGCGACTTCGAAGTCGTAGCGCGTGTATCCGTGCCAGTCGGAGGCTTTGCCGGGGAAGTGCGGGACGTCGGCGGAGGAGGGTGACGCGGAGATCAGCGTCAGGACGCATGCCATGAGGGGAAGTCTGCAGACGGACATCGTTGATCCTGGTCAGCGAAGGCAGAGAATTGATGCATCGACAAGGCCCCCACTGTCGTCAAGGAACCGGATGGAGTCAACGGACCACGGATCTGGCACTGAGGCCGAGGAGTGGCAACGGACGGTGCGTGCAGAATGCGTTGCAAAATGAAAATTCAGTAGTTCCCAGATCGGGAGGTGATCTTCAAATGAACGCAGGGCTTTCCTACACAATGACTTGTGGAACAGGGTCATTCATGGAGGAAGCCCATGCGTTCGAGAAACAGTGTGACTGTGTCGGACCGGCAGGTCCAGATGCTGGCCGAGGATTGGCTGCGGACGGCGATGCCGCTCAGGGATGTCGGATGGAAGTGCACCTCCAGACGGTTGTGGCAGATCGTATTGCTGGCCGCAGCTCGCATGAGTTCGGTCTTCGCGGTCTGCCGCGATCTGGTCGGCGCTCCTTGCGATCAGGCGGTTCGCAACGCCCTGACGGCTTGTTTGCCGGCGCGTCCGCTGACGCTCGAACAGTGGCTGCATCCGGCGCTCTGCGGGCCGCAGTTGCCCGGGGCGATCTTTCGCAATGCCCGGCAGGTCGCCATCGACTGGCATCTGATCCCCTACCACGGACAGCCGCACCGGCATGCCAACGAACTGTATCACAGCCTGCCCAGGTCGGGGACGAGCAAATTTCACGCCTACGCCACGGCCTGCGTCGTCGAACAGGGCTATCGTTACACCCTCGCTGCGACGTCGGTCAAAGGGAGCGAGTCGCCGCTGGCCGTGCTCGAACGGTTGCTCGATCGTCTGCAGGCGCGGGGGCTGAAGATCAAAAGTTCTGATGCTGGATCGGCAGTTTTTCAGCGCTCCGGTGCTGGAACGTCTGCAGCAGCGTCGCATCCCCTTTCTGATGCCGGTGGCGCGCGGCCGCAGGCCGAAGCGTCGGTCGCGACGCGGCACAAAGCCGGGCGTACGGAAGCTGCGAGATTTCCTGCGCTGTGCCGCCGGACGCTATCGCTACACGTGGACGGTCAAACAGAGTTCGGCCTCCTTCACCGTGGTGGTGGCGTACAAGAGCTATCGCCACGACAAAACCGGGCAGCGCCCCTCGAAGCGCCTGCTGTTCGCAGCCTGGAACGTGAGCGGCGCACCGGTCGAACTCCGGGAGCTGTATCGACGCCGGTTCGGAATCGAGTCCAGCTACCGACAGCTCGGCCAGGCCCGCATCCGGACCTGCACGACCGATCCGGTGCAGCGACTGTTCTTCGTGCTGGTGGGGCTGGTGCTGAGAAACGTCTGGGTCTGGCTGCACTTCACGTACTTTGCCGAGCGCCGGAACGGCGAACTCGTGCTGCATCTGGAACGTCTGCGTTTCCGCCGGATGCTGCACTGGATCGCCAACGCCATCACACGCGAACTTCACGACGGTTCCAGTTTCTCAACGCAACTTCAACTTGAATAGCGGTTTGACGCCGATCGCCGATCTGGGAACTACTGAAAATGAAAAATGGAAGCGAGAACTGCGCGCACGGAAGCCCCGGGCGGGACTCGTTGAGTTCGCTGGAAAATGAGCATCGCGATCGCCGGCCAGGACGGAGCGGGGTTCGGCTTGCGTCGTTCCCCGCTCCGTCTTTCGGCTGGCTTCGATCAGGTCAACCCCGTGTGGTCACACGTCGGGAGGACATGACGCCAAGTCTCCGCGCACACGAGGTGCGCCCCGCGAGCTTCCCTAACGGGAAGCCCGGTTCGGGCCCTGACCCGGCCCGCGCGTCGGATGCGTGCGTTCGAGCAGCGCGGTCACCCGCGCCGTGGATCCAGCTCGCCTCACATCCGACGAGGGAACACCCTCACACTGGTACGCGAGTTTCGCAAGAGCAGATTCGAGATTTTTTCGAGATTCGTGGAAACCCCGGTTCTCCCGCCGAATTGCCGCCTGCCGACAGCGCCAGGATCGGACACCGAGCCTCGCGTCCCAGGCTCAATCGGCATTTCGGGTCGCATTCGATGTTCTTACTGTTACACTCGAATTCCGAAGAACCGTGACATCGCCCTTCGGAAGCTCGCCTCGTCGAGCGTTCATTCGCGATTCGCATGATATCGGGCCCGACCTATGGAACTGCGCTTTGAGTGTCCGAAATGTCGCGCCCGGTACAAAGCTGTCGCCGATCGCGCCGGAAAATCGTTTTCGTGCCAGAAGTGCGGCGAGATGCTCACCGTTCCGCCGATTGAGAAACCGTCCCCGGCGCCGGAGGCGCCGATCTTCGATGTGGAGCCGGATTCGGGCAGCACGGTCGCCGCGACCGACGGTCATCCCCTGGCAGGGTTCGGCAGGCCGTTGGCGGTGATCGCGGTTGTGTATGGAGTGCTCCTCGTCTTCGGCATGTTATGGCCGATCCCTGGAACGTTGCTGATGCTGGGCTGGATGCTGTTCAGCCTGGGTGTCGCATTCGCCGGCGTCGTTCTGCTGTTCCGGGCGATGACTGGCAAGCAGCGTTTCTGGACGTTCTTCAAGCTGCTGCTGCCGCTGATTGGATTGAAGCTGTTCTACATCGATCCCGACCTCTGGAATCGGCGAATCGGACGGGCGGCGGCGTGGTTTGGCGTCGGCCTACTGATGCTGTTCGCGGGGATTCCGCCGACGGGCTACTTCGTCATTGAGGGAAAGGCACAGCTCGATGCTGCGAAAGCGGCGCGGCTTGCCGGCAAGGGCGGAGGGAGGGCGAAAGGTGACAGGGGAGGAGCAGGGAATGCCCCCGCAGCGCGAGCGGAGTTCCATGCCGGTCCTCCGGGCATCGGGGCACCGCCGCCGGGTTTTGGTCCGCCGGTCTTCGCGGGGATGCCGCCCGGTCCGGGATTTGGAATTCCAGGTGGGCAACCAGGCGGCTTTCCCATCCGCATCGCCTACGAGCGGCTGGCCCACGAACGGCAGGAAACGGTCCGTCGCGTCGATGCGGCGCTGCGCGAACTGGCGTTTTACGTACCAAAGACCTTTCGCGTCGACGAGCGCTCGCGCCGTGTGGAATTCCTCCTGCAGCAGCCCCCGATGATCGAGCAGATTCAGCAGATCAACGCGATTCTGGACGAAGCCGGGGTCACGCTTCCGCCGCGCGGGGCGAAGGCGGCAACGACCAGAACTCCCTGACAGGCGGTTGGGCGACGATTTCGAGCGTCACGTCCATGTCGGCCTTGCCGTTGTTTCTCAGCGCATTGGATTGGATCGCTTGCACCGCAGCCACTGTCGTGGCACAGGTTCCCGTAAGCAACTGCTGATGCGACGCTGTGGTTCCCCAATGGAGCAGCCATACCGCGTCGGGTGGAGACTTTCCCGAGCGAGTTCCCGGACTTGATTCGGAAAGCTGCCGGAAGCCTGCGTCGCCGCCGCGTCGAGGACCTGGCGCATGAACAATTGCAGCCACGACTTGTGGAAATGATCTCTTCGACGTGGGCAGGTGCTCGATCGATTTGTCTCGGTATTCGGTCCCGTCCCGGTCGTGTCTGCAAACGCCAATCTGCTGGCTCGTTGAGCACAAATTGAAAGCTTTGGAGAGAATTTGGGGAGTTTGGGTCTGGTCTTCGGATCGTCGTCGACTAGTATTTACACGCATTCCGTGAGTGATATTGCGGAATCGCCCGCCTGAGAGGCGGTTTTCTGGTCGGATTCCCGGACTTTTTGAAAGTGATCAGGTCGTTTGATGGATTCCCGAAATGTCACCCGAGGCGCAGCGATGTCGCTCTGCTGCGTCATCGGTCTGTTTGCCGCAACCTCTTCTGCAGAAGCCGCTTTCATCAATCTCGGTCCGGCCGGTGACTTCAATGTCTTCACCTTCGGGAATCTGACGAGCGCGAACAGCGACATTGAAGGACGAGTCGCCGTGGGCGGCAACGCTCAGTTCTCGTCGTACTCGATCGGAAACAAGGCCGGCGCTTCCTCCACCAACCTGATCGTCGGGGGGGACTTCGTCAATCAGTCTGGCAGCGTCACGGGAAACGTTCTGGTGGGCGGCAACGTCAACTGGAACAATCCGACGATTCAAGGAAATCTCGCCGTGAACGGAAATGCGACGTTCACCGGTGGGGGTTCGATCGGCGGGACGGTCGATGTGGCGGGGACCTACACGGCGCCCGGTTACTTCCACGCCGACTCCAATAATCCGGCGACGGCCTTCCCGTTCAGCTTTTCGGAAGTTGCCGATTACCTGATGGACGAATCGGACTATCTGGCGTCGCTGGCGGCGACAGGTACCTCGACCAGTCAATATGGAACGCTGACGCTCGATGGTTCGAATGTGGTCGGGTCGACGGTGATCTTCAACGTGGCGGCGGCAGACCTGTCTGCGGCCCATACGCTGGTTATCAAGGCCGGCGCCGGCGTGACGGTCGTGGTGAACGTCACCGGCGGAACTGCTTCGATGCAGAACATGGGGATCTCGTTCGCCGGCGGCGTCGACCGTCAGCATGTCGTCTACAATTTTGCCGACGCGACCAGCATTACGCTCGGGGGGATCGCCGTCGAAGGGACCGTTCTGGCTCCGCAAGCCAGCGTCAACTTCATCAGCGGCCAGATCAACGGATCGCTGATCGCAGGAAATCTCACGGGGAATGGGGAATCGCACAATGTGCTGTTCCAGGGGACTTTGCCCGTTCCCCCGCCCCCGACTCCCAATCCCAATGCCCCAACCGGCAGCCCGATCGTCCCGGAGCCGGGAACATTCGCCCTGGCGGCGTTCGGGCTGGCGGCGCTGTTTGGTCGAGCGGGTCTGCGCCGGCGACACGAAGCAGAAAAGTCGAACCCGATCTGACCCGTTCAAGGAAATCGATCGACAATGGCAGGCCCCGCACTCCGCAATTGCCGGCGTGCGGGGCTTGTTTGTTGATTGGACCGACCGGACGATGGAGCGGTCCAGCGAAGGCAACTTTTTCCGGACCGACGCGCTGGTTACTGCTGCGCGAACCAGTGGCTGCCGGAAGATTCGAAGACCAGGTCGGCGGTTCCATCAAGCTGACCCTCCACCGACAATTTGTGGTTCTGCAGGAGCTCCCGGTAGAACGTCACCCCGCCGTCGACTTGCTTCGGCACCTCGTTTTCCACCTTGAGAATCGTGCCGACCTTCGAAAGAGCGTCTTGAGCCAGTCGCACGAGCGCCCGGGCCTGCTGCTCGGCGGCGCGGGCCCGGGCGGCATTGGGATAGCAGCCGCGCAGTCGGACGGCCAGGCGATTCTCGGGTGTAAGATCGATCCCCAGAGCCACGGCTTCGGCGTGCTGCAGCAGTTCATTGGCGGCCTTGTCACCCGGTTCGTCGGAGTCTTCGAGCTTCTGCCGTTTCAGCGAGGCCGCCGGCAGGACCATCGTCAGCACGCCGCCCGCAACGCTGTTCCGCAGGCGAGACAGCGTTGCGGAGAGGACCGCCGGCTGCTCCGGAAACACGTTCTTCAGTTCCTCTTCTCCGAAGACCAGCACCAGAGACTTCGCATCGGGAAAGGCCGCGCACATTCGCAACGGCTTGTCCGACGTCGAGAAGACGTCCGTGGAAACCGGGACGTAGGAAATCCCGCGGAACTGCCGGCCGACGTCGACGTCGGCCGGCAATCCAGCAGTCAACTCTCCGTGGCTCTTCGTCTGCACCCGCAGAGATCTGGCGCCGAAGCTCAGTTGATGCTTATGATCGTCCGGCGTATCGGGCCGATAGGCCAGCATGATGTGCATGTCCGCCGCGATCGTCTCGACGTCGTTCTTGACAATTGCATCGAGCACAGTGCTGACAATTGAAGCTCCGGTCTGGCCGATCATTTCGTCGATGTTTTCGAACATCTCATCCAGCACGCCGCGGCGGAGATCGGCGGTAATCACCTTCCCGGCTGGACCACTGAGAAACTCGTTCAGATGCACCTCCAGCAGGCCTCCGTCCGCATGCGGCGTCACCAGCGGGGCCTCGACCTTCCGCGAAAAGACACCCGCGGGCTCTGAAGATGGCCCCTCGTTCGCATCGGCCGTCACGACCCGCGACACTTGTCCGTCGCGCGGTTTCTCCGGCTCTTCCGCGGCGGGCAACTGCAGCCCGCAGGCGAGGGCGAGGGCGGCGCAGAGCGCCGCCGGTTTGATCCAGTTCCACAAGCGAGTTGCGGAGACAGTGCGACCTTCCCTGGTCTGCAACATTTCAACTCTCCTCAGCAGCAGGCCGGTCAGGACCGGCGCAAGGGTAGTGCGCTCGGAGCGGATGTCGCACCGCAGCGCCAATGTCGACAGCGTTTTCAAGTAGGCGGCTGATCCGCCGCAGACTTCGGCGGCCGCGCGGTCCGCGGCCAATTCCTGTTCCAGGACCAGCCGCCGGTGCAACCAGTAAACGAGCGGCTGGCAGGCATGCAGGACCAGGGCCACCTCGGCGAGCCAGCGCCAGCGGAGGTCTCCCTGGCGGATGTGGGCCAGTTCGTGAGCGAGGACCAGCCGCAGCTCGGCGGCGGACCAGTCTCGCCAGTCGCTTGGCAGCAGAATTACGGGTTGACGCCAGCCGATGACGGCGGCCTGTGACAGCGCGGACGTCTCGCGGAGGATCACGGGGACGCGCAATCCGTAGTCCTGTTTCAGCGAATCGAGTTCCGCGGTCAGGCGGTCGTCGGTGAATGGCCGGCTCGTCCGCCACAGTCGTCGCAGCCAGCGGGCGGCCCACAGGAGACGCAGCCCGGCGAGCGCGAGGACGGCGGCCAGCGGGACCACGATCCACCACCGCCACCGCGGCCAGGCGGCCTGAGCAGTCCGTGCTCCCAGCAATGACAAAGCGTTGCGGCTGGCGTCCTGCAGTTGTGACCAGGAGATGATGACGCCTCGATGTGCAGCAGAGTCCGATTCGGTGGCAGAGTCAACTTCGGAGGTTAAATGAGGTGCAATTGCATCAGGACTTGCCACAGTCAGCGAGCCCGGCCACTCGCCAAGCAGCGGTCGGGCGATCGCCAGCAGGCTGAGGAGCATGACGCCCGCGAACGCGGCCTGGCATAATTTCAGTCGTTCGATGCCGTTCCATTGTCGCACGCGGCCCAGCAGTCCGAGCGCAATCGCTGTGACGAGGGCGACCTGCAGCAGACAGGCCGCGAGGGAAGCTTCCCAGTCGGTCATGGCGCGTCCTCCTTCAGGATGTCTTCGAGGACGGCCCGTTCGCGGCTGGTGAGCCGCTTCTGGCCGAGGAGCTGCACGAGGAGCTGTTCGCGCGAGCCCTGGAAGACCCGCTTCAGCAGATCGCCGACGAGCGACTGCGAGATTTCGTCGAATGACCGGCGGGACCGGTAGCGAAACGGCCGTTCGTCGGTCGTCGCTGCGAGGCAGTCCTTTTCGACGAGGATGCGGACGAGATTGGCGACGGTGACGTAGGCCAAGTCGGTCCCGGCTTTCGCGAGGAGGTCGCGGGCCTCCTGGGCGGTCAGATCGCCGTGCCGCCAGTAGACGTGCATCACATCCAGCTCGCGCTGGGTGAGCTGGGGATCGGGGGGACGGGCCATGTTTCCTCCTTGAGATTTGGCCTTCCAAATTTGGTGAGGCAAATATCGCGGGAGGGGGCGGGGAAGTCAAGAGGAAAGAGAGTGGCTAGTGATAAGTGGCTGGTGGCAAGTGAAGAGAAGAGTCGGTCTCGTTCCCAGGCTCTGCCTGGGAACGTCGGGATGCCGCACAATGAATATGAATACGGCCAGATGAGTCCGATCTCGCCGCAAGGAGTTTCCGGGCGGACTTCGGAAATATCGAGCGAATGCGTTCTCGGCAGCCGCAACGGGTTGGACTACAATACTGCCAACAGAACTTACCGCGTCGCTCGATTCGATAGTGATTCAACGACGACCCGAATTCAGGCATTCCGAGGTCAAGGAATACGCGATGGCCAGTGATCGTGAAGAGCGGCTCAAGGAATTTTGGTTTCAACTCTTGAGCAACGCAAAAAAGTCAGGGTTCATGTTACACGATGGCATCTCTGCAACCACCGAGAACCGATTGAAAGCCCCCAAGAATCGTATCGAATGGAATTACATCATTGCCAAAGACTGCGGCCGCGTGCAGCTCTATCTTGGACTGCTGCGGGAGACCGAGCGCGAGCAAGTTTTTCGAGAGCTGTTAGAGCACCGAGAGACTATTGAGAAAGAATTGACAGGAGTAGAGTGGGAGTGGGGGCGAACAAGGGAAATCGACGCTCCTCGTGTCAACTTCTGGCCAGATGATGCCACTTCGTTTAGCAAACCGGCAACATGGCCCGCTATGCAAGCAGCCATGATTCAGGCCATGCGTCGATTTCATCTACTTCTGAGCCGATACATCAAGCGGTGAAACTCCTGCATTCGGGCTCG
This sequence comes from uncultured Planctomycetaceae bacterium, assembly GCA_942493135.1. Lineage (GTDB taxonomy): Bacteria > Planctomycetota > Planctomycetia > Planctomycetales > Planctomycetaceae > Planctellipticum. The sequence goes on from OW818684.1 coordinate 1,250,501, forward strand.
GACCAGCAACGTCGGGATGCGATGCTCTGCATCGCACTTCGCAGGACACAGGTCGGCGGAATTCGTGAGACGGAGCCTCGCTGCCGGGGGTTCTCCGGCGGAGCATGAGAATCAGGACTACTCTGGCCGTTCCCTATTCGCTGCTCGCTCTTCGCTCCGTGCCACCTTACGCCGTTAACCCTGTCGGGCCGAGTGCAAAGAGGTCTCGATGCGATTGAGAGTTTCCGCGATTCTTTCAGTTACCACACGGAAGAAACCGCAGAACTCTCTCCCGAAAGGATTCGGGCATGTCGCATCGAGACCGGGCTTGTCGTAACGAATTTGAAACCAGCACTCAAGATCTCCTGCGGGTGATTGACTGGCTCGTCCCGAAATCCTGCTTCCGGGAGCTGACGCCGCCCAAAGACGGTCGCTGGTCGTTTCGAGGGCTTGTCGTGGCTGCCCTGCTGTGGGTCTGGTCGGACGACACCACGCTGACCGGGCGGTTCGCCGTCGTCCGCGGCGTCGTCTGCGGGCTGTGGCCGGCGGAATGCCCCGTCGCGATTTCGTTTCAGGCCTTTCAGAAGCGGCTGGTCCACTGGACGGAGACACTGTCCGGTCGACTGAAGCAGGTCTTGCGGGAACGGATGCAGGGCTCCCTGCGATCGCGCTGTCGGATGGCGGGACGGTTGGTCTTCGGAGTGGACGGCAGCAAGCTCGAACTGCCGCGAACTGTCTCGAATGAAGGCCGTTTCGCGCCGGCCGCCGCGCGTCGCGGCCGTCTCACCCGGCGACGTCGGGCGGCCAGCCGTCAGACGGAGGCCTCGCGTCGCAAGAAGGCCAACAGCCCCCAGTTGTGGATCACCACGTTCTGGCATGCCGCCACGGGATTGCCGTGGGAGTGGCGGCTGGGACCGGCCGACAGCAGCGAACGGAGCCACCTGCTGGAGATGATGGACCGTCTCCCCGCCAATTCCCTGATCACGGCCGACGCCGGGTTCGTCGGCTACGACGTCTGGTCCCGCCTGCTGGCGGCCGGGCACGATCTGCTGATTCGCGTCGGCGGCAACGTGCGACTGCTCAAAACGCTGGGGTATGTCCGCGAATCGCACGGTACGGTCTATCTCTGGCCGGACGAGACTGCCCGGCGCGGCCAACCGCCACTCGTGCTGCGTCTGGTCGTGGTGCAGGGCGGCCGGCATCCCTGGTATCTGGTGACGTCGGTCCTGCGGCGACGGGAGTTGTCGGATCGCCAGATTGCCGAAATCTACCGTCGTCGCTGGGGGATCGAACTGTTTTACCGTCACTTCAAGCAAACGTTCGCCCGGCGGAAACTGCGGAGCCAGGCGGCCGAGCACGTGCTCTGCGAGGCTCACTGGTCGCTGCTGGGCTTGTGGGCGATGCTGCTCTACGCCCAGCAGCATCAACTCCGGCGTCGGGTTCCTCCCGAGCGACTGAGCGTGGCCGGAGTCCTGCGCGCCTTCCGCGGCCTGCTGAAACAGCCCGTCGCCGGTTCCGGCGACGGCTCCACATTCCATCAGCGGCTCGATCAGGCGGTCGTCGATGGGTACTCCCGCGCGAACAAACAGAGTCGCAGTTATCCCCGCAAGAAAAAGGAAACCGCGGCCGGCCCTCCGAAGATCATCATCGCCACGACGAAGCAACAGCAACGGGCAGCGACCTGCAAAACACGACAGAAAGCAGGGTTAACGGCGTAACGTGCCACCCGCTACTCAACTTCCCGCAGCGCCCGCCGCCATTCTTTCAGCCGGATCAGTTCGCCGCCCCCTGCCACGAATTTTCCCACTTCCTGCGGCGTTGGAAAAGTGGTGTAGTCGCCGGCGCCGGGTTCGGGCGGCTCGGGCGGTTGCGGCGTGACCTTGTCTTCCAGCCAGCGGGCCAGCAAGTCGGCGCCATCGCGGATCAGCAGCGAGTAGAGTCCGAAGGCCGACAGGCCCGCGGGAATTTCGCGCGATTCCTGATGGAGAATCCGTCCGGCGTCGATTTCGGGGGCGACTTCGTGCAGCGTCAGGCCGGTGGTCGTCAGGCCGCGCTGAAGAGCGCGGAAGATCGGATCGGGGCCGCGCAGCTCCGGCAGCAGGCTGGGGTGCATGTTGATGCACGATTGACTCGGGATGGCGCAGACTTCCGGGCCGATTCTCTGATTGAAGAAAAATGACGCAATGACATCCGGCTGCAGTTCCTGCAGCCAGTCCTGCGTGGCGGCCGAGTTGACGTCCTGCAGGCGGCGGATTTTCGCGGCGCTGCGACGCAGGCCCGTCGGCCGTCGCGTCAACTGCAACAAGGACCAGGCGACGTCCGACTGCAGCGCGTTGTACGCCAGGTACCGCCAGCCGGTGCGGACCCGGAACGTGTGGACGGCGGCCAGCTTGCTCTTGTTGCGATAGATCCGGTCGGTCAGACCGACGCCGACGAGTTGGATATTCGCGGCGGAGAGGCGATTGATGATCTGCGCGCCGAACAGGCCGGGCGAGGTCAACAGCACGACGCGCGGGGCGGAGTCGCGGGCCGGAGTCGGGTCGAGAGGACCTGAGGGCTGGGTGGGCGGCATTGACACGGCGGGCTCACGGTCGACAGGGAAGTGACGCAGACCGTGCACGACTCCAGTCGCGTTGACTCACAGGTCCGTCGACCAGCAGCGTATTGCGAGTCGGGGCATTGAACCAGCGAGACACTCAAAAAGCACACGCCCGCGGGCTCGGTTCCCGCGGGCGTGCTGGTCTCGGGGCGAGCGCGTCCCGAGGATCGGAGGCAGAGCAAATTGCACAGACAGGGATGTCTGTGCCACAGTGACGGTCATCAGTTCTTCGTTGCGGCCGGCAGGGCCTGCACGTTGAGCAGCTCCACTTTCTCGAACTTGCCAATTTTCATGTTGGCGCCGCCGACCATCACCAGATGCTGCGCGTCGACCGGCAGCATGCGGTGGAAGAAGCGGGCGGTCGGGGTTTCGGCGATCACTTCCCACGCAGCGCCGTCGGCCGACAGCCGCTGGAGGCTCCCCTTGATCGTGCTGACGTAGAGACGTCCTCCGGTGGCGAAGGCCGAGGCGCCGAAGCCGGTCATGCCGTCTTCGCCCACTAGACTCGGTCCCTGCGACCATGCGTTCGCTTTCGGATCGAAGATGTCGACGCGGGTCGTGGGCCCCCCCTCTTCCTGCATGCCGCCGATCACGTACAGCTTGCCGTCCTGTTCGGCGAGAGCGAGCGCCCGGCGGTGGAACGACGGGGCCGGCAGCGGCTTCCATTCGGGCTTCGCGGCGGCCAGATCGAGCTGCCAGGCGGTGCTGTGCCACTGCTGATCGGTTTCGCCGCCGAGCTGCCAGCCGCCGACGACGTAGACCATGTCGCCGACCACGGCGGCATCGTGCGAGGAGCGGGCTTCGGGGAGCGGGGGCAGGTCGGCCCACTGCTTCGTCTTCGGATCGAAGCTGGCGACGCTGGTCTGGGACTGCAGGTCGCTTTCCTGGCCCTTTTCATTCATCGCGGTGAAACCGCCGATGCGGTAGAGCTTGCCGCCGTGGGCCACGAGGGCCAGTCCCTGCAGGCCGGGGCCTTCGGCGACAGTTTCCCACGCCCCCCCCTTGAGGGGCAGCCGGCGCAGGACCTTCGCCTGGCCGTCCCTGGAGTAGGAGTGCGCGCTGCCGGTGTTGCCGCCGTAGATGTAGACGTATCCGTCGAGGATGGCCCCACCGAAGCTGGTGACCGCTTCGGGGAGATCGGGGAGCGATGCCGCCACCGCCTGACTCGCAACGCTCAGCGCCACGGTGGTGTAGTAGCGGGTGGACGGATACTTCTTGCCGTCGAGTTCTCCCGGAACTTCTTCCACGTGGCGGGCTCGCAGCGAGTAGGTGCCTGGCTGGCTGGCGGCGAAGGCCACCCGGCCCTGAGCATCGGACGTCGCTGCGAAGTCGTCAAGCCCCGGCCCGCTGGCCTTCACTTCGGCTCCGCTGACCGGTTTGCCGTCAAACAGCACCTGCACGTTGACCTGGCCGTCCGCGAACTGCGGAATGACGTCGAGCCGAAGCTGCTTCGAGCTGTCGACCGAGGTCCAGGCCTTCGCCCCGGCGGCTGGGCCGGACTTGGCAAAGTACTTCAGTCGGAAAACATTGTTGCCCCGGTCCAGGACGCCCAGATCGTGAGCAGCAACGACCAGGCTGTCGCCGATGCCCGGAGCGGGGACGACGGCCGCCAGGGATGTTTCCGTCTTCGCCAGTTCGAGAACGCGGGGTTCGCTGCCGGCGGTCAGTTGCCAGACCTGAATCCCCTGCAACCGCTTGAGCAGGTCGGCGTCGTCGGGCGATGCGTCTTCGCTGAAGTAGATCTGGACCTGGGCGCCATTGTCAGCCGCCTGCGGCACCAGCCAGATGAAGTGCGCCCACGCGGCGGGGGGGGACAGCAGGAGGGCCGCCGCACAGGCGAGGGCCAGTTTGGGAATTCGGAGCAGCATGAACTCTCTCACTTCTTCGAGGGGGGCGGGAACGTCGAGGTTGAACTCGAGGATATTGTTGTCGCCGGGGGCCACGCTGGCCGTCAGCGTACTGTTGCGATTGAACTTCGGAGGGACCGGATTTGGGGGCAGCGGCTTCCGGCCCCGTTGGGCAAAGGCGACGTCGTCGTCGAACTCGAAACCGAGATCCAGCGCCGCTTCAATCTCCACGCGATAGTTGCCGGGAGCAAGGCCATCCTGGCGGGTGACGGTGAATTCTCCCTGCTGAATCCCGGCGCTGGTGGCTTTGCCTTCCGTGCCATCGAGCGGCCGGAACAGAATCCGGCCCGCCTCCAGCGGTTGGTGATTGACGGTGACCAGCCCGTTGACGGGCTGCAGATCGGGTCCGGAACGCCCGCAGCCGACGGCCAGGGCGAGCAGCGGGAGCATGAGCGAGGCACGAAGGAGCATGGTGAAACTCCAGAAGAAGTGGCTGGTGGATAGTGGTTGGTGGCTAGTGAGGAGAAGACGCCATGCAGGACACGGTCTTCTCAACGCTCAACTCTCAACGCTTCCTAGAACTCCCCGACGACTTCGCCGCCGGCTCGGGTGGCGAGGCTGTCGAGAAGCTGGTGGCTGATGTTTTCGCTGACGAACCGGACTGCGCCGTCGGCCATGGTCATGTGGACGCCGCCGATGTGATCGCTGCGGAATGTCGCCAGACGCATGGAGTCGCCGTTCATGAGTTTGGGGTTGAACGGTCCCGCTGTGGTGAAGAGCGTCGCCAGCGGATAGGGAGAGGACCAGTAGGTGAAACCCCAGCGGATCTGGCCAAGACATGGCCCGCTGGTGAAGAGATAGTCGGGGAAATTCCAGGCCGACTCGCCGACCATGATCGTGTTCGACGTGCCGTCGGTCACATCGCGAATCCGGGTGGTGCCGCTGCCGAAGTTCGTGAAGACGCCGTTATTCGGGTTGCCGCCGGCCGACGTCCCGTAGGGGTCGCCCGAGCCGCTGCAGACCGCGTAAGTTCCCGGAGCGCGATTATTGGTGTCGCAGCCGCTGATCGGCACCTGTCGACGGATGACGGCGGACGGACAGAGATAGACGGGGAGCAACTGCTTGACGACCTGTTCGTTGGAAGCGTGGGTCGCCGCCACGTTGAAGTTGTAGACGTTGATCATGTTGGCCTGATCGAGATACGGCAGGATCGGCACAAATGCGCTGGTCTTGCTGTAAGTCCCGTCGAGTTCGCCGCGCGGGAAGGCGAGGTGGGCGTCGTGGTAGTTGTGGATCGCCAGGCCGATCTGCTTGAGATTATTGCGGCACTGGGTGCGGCGGGCGGCTTCGCGGGCCTGCTGGACGGCGGGGAGCAGCAGTGCGATGAGGATCGCGATGATGGCGATCACGACCAGCAGTTCGATCAGGGTGAAGCCGCGCCGGGAAGCGGGACAGGCGGGACCGGACATGAGAGGGCTCCTCGAGCATCCACGGGAAAATCGACGCCGGGTCACACGGTGTGACGGGGCGGAGTTTCCGAGCGTGGCTGGCTCACGGGGAGCGTGTGGCTGCTGGCTGCGGCCTCGGAGTGAGACTGAGTCTCAATGTCAGAATGGTATCCGGTGGTGGAAGAATTGCAAGGAGCGGATTTCAGAATTCCTCCGTCTGTCCCGGAACATTCCCGTTGACGGCGAATTCTCGCTGGGTAGTCTCATGGCATATGGTTCAAAGATTCACCGATTGGACGTCGCACTCTAGGAGCCCTTGCCATGAAACGCGTTGCGATCTTCCTCGTTGCCCTGATCAGCGGTCTGGTCCCCGGCGAAGCACGGACCGACGATGTGGCCCTCGATTCTGTCCCGCCCGTCGTCGTGAAGACGGTCCCGGAAGCCGGCACCGGCGACGTGGATCCAAAACTGACTGTGATCAAAATCACGTTCAGCAAGGAGATGCAGGACGGCTCATGGTCGTGGTCGACCCTCTCGAAGGAGAGCTTTCCCGAGATCAACGGCAAGCCGAAGTACCTCGAAGACAAACGAACGTGCGTGTTGCCGGTCAAACTCGAACCGGGGCAAACCTACGCGATCTGGGCGAACAGCCAGAAGTTCACGAACTTCAAAGACGCCGGGGGACGGCCCGCCGTGCCGTATCTGCTGGTGTTCAAGACGGCTAAGTAGGCGGGCGATGGAAAAGGGATTGATCAACACGCAGGGCCGGGCGCGCCCGGCCGAATTCGCGCGTTGCTCCGGAATCAGGAATTCAACGTCCGGAGACCGGTGGAACTGTCTCAACGGGACCGGAAGTTCGAACCGCCCTGCCGATCCCCGTGTCGGAGAACTTCATGCTCCCGACGCTGATCGGCTACTTTCCGAAACGGACCCAACGTTGTCCCGCCTGGCTGGCCGCCGCGGGCGTGCGGGCAATCTGCAGCGTGAGCTGCTGCATCTCGAAAGATTCGGATGGCTGGATCGATCTCTGGCAGCACAACGAAGCCTGGGTTTTCGACCGCGAGGAAGTCGCGTGGGGCGTCGTTCCAGCAGAACAGCGGACGGCGTTCGACATGTTCGCCTGGAAGCTGTTTCCCGTACGGTATGAGCACGGTGAGGAGTTTCCTGCGCCGCCTCCGCTGGTCACTCCGGTTCCGCTGCCCGAATCGTTCATCCGGCTGGGTTGTGATGCCGTCAGTCGAAGTTGCGGGAACTGTTTCGAGTGTTCGCCACTGTCCTGCAACCTGATGGCTGAGGAGCATCCCGTGAATCGGTATTGCCTGATCGATGACACTGACGAGGCCTTCCGCCTTGCGCGGGAATTCTCGATTTCAGAGCCAGAACCAGGACCGTATTTTGTTGTCGAGGTCTGGAGAAATGCCGCCGATCGCTTCTGAGAACTCGGCGAATTCTGGAGTTCGCAATGGTCTGTCTGTTCGTCCTCCCCGCCCGCGATGTCCCCAGGGCGGTGATCCTCCGCCGGGGGCCTTCGCGGGCTACGCCGTCCATTTCGAGGACGGTCAATGGCACATTCACGTGACGACGCGCGCGACCCCGGGGAAGAAGAAAGCCGTCCGGATGAAGTTCACGGGAACGGTGACTTTCGACAAGGGGAAGATCAAGGAGGGCCAGTTCCAGGGTTTCGAAGTTCCCAGAAAGCCCAGAGAGCTGAGCAGTTCGGACTGGCTGGTGCTCCATAAGGACAAGTCGGGTTTCGACTTTCATCTGACGACGGCCGGCCGGACCGGTCAGTTGAAGTTCACTCCGCCGCCAGAAGCGACCACGGTGACCTTCAACCTCGTCAGTTCCGGCGACGACGATCCGCAGCGAATCATTGTCGGGGCGAATTCCCAACATCCGGCCAAGGTGCCGTTCGAGTTGCCCGCTCACCCGCCGGAACCGGCGAAGTAGTCGTTGCTGAAGGGACATCGCCGGCAGCTCATCCGTTGGGGTTCGAAGAATTCCTCGCCAGCGGTTGTTTCGTTTTTCGAGCTGAAGGAAAGCGGAAATTTCGTGAGGGACGGGGGGAAATCGATCTTTGGAAGCGACGTCAAATCGAGGTGGAAATCGATGCTGGCGGCTGGAACACCTCAATGAACCATGAGTCCAGCGACGAAGCAGTGTATTCCGGTGTGTCGGAACCGAGCGTCTACCGCCTGCGTCCGTACTACCGCAATATTGGTTTTGCAGGAACCGCGTTCTTTCTGGCTGTCGGAATCGGTTCTATACTCGCGATCTGCTTCGACGAATCGATCAAACACCCCGGCCTCGCAATTGCTGTTATCTCAGTCTTCTGGGGCGGATTCACACTGCTCGGGCTCTGGGTGATCGCCGCCTATTACCGCGAGCAACTGGTGCTGGGGACTGACACCGTCGTTCAGCGTGGAGTGTTTCGAACGACAACCGTGTCACTGCAAGCGGTTGCTGATCTCGGCTGGCGGTTGAATCCGATGGGAGGCAGCGTTGTTCTGAAGGGATCACCGAATCGCATCAAGATCTACTTCGACAATTTCACCAAACTCCAGCGCCGCGAGATTGCCGAACGCCTCTACCGGAGCGCGGGCGAGGAACTGCAGACCGGCTGGACGGAATTTGAAGAACACTTCCTGACGACTTCCCCGGAACGCCTGCAACGTCGCCGTCGGGACCGGCGAACGGTTTCGTTCGCCATGATCGGTCTTGCGATCGTCTTTACCGCGATGGGACTGGCGGGTTTCGGGGGGCACCTTTATGCCGTCGCAGCACTGAATCTGGCGATTGGGATGCGTGCTTTGTGGCTATACCTGCGAAGTCAAAACGAAACGGTCGATGAGGTTTGACGTTCTGCAGGACCCGCCGGCTGTTGGCGTTCCCGCATCGGCCGGCTCTCTCTAATGAAGACCCTCACCCCGGCCCTCTCCCAACGCGGACGTCGGGAGAGGGGGCAGGATTGAACGGCCGGCATAGCCGGTCCGACCACCGACCTTTCGACATTCCGCCGTCGTCATTCGTCATTCCCGCAAATACACCTCCAGCCACTCCGCCAGCCGCTCCTGCGCCACGGACGGGATGCTGTGGCCCTCGTGGTGATTGAAGATTCCCAGCCGGACCGGCTCGCCGAAGAGGCGGGCGATGTCATGGGCGGGTTCGAGGACCGGCCAGCTCCGGTCGCCGTCGGCGGAGCCGGGGCCCGATTCGCCGGCGAGGACCAGGAACGGCCGCGGCGCAATCAGGGCGATCAGTTCGTGATGGTTGCGGGGGAAGTCGAGCTGCTTGACCGCGGGGCCGAGATACCAGGGGGCTTCCCAGTTGGTCGACCAGAGCCCCAGGCCTCCTTCGCTCGACACGGTCGCCTTGATCCGCTCATCGAAGGCGGCGAGGTAGAGGACTTCCTTCGCGCCGAGCGAGTGGCCGACCGAGCCGAGCCGCTGCGGATCGACGTCGGGCTGCCCGGCGAGAATGTCAGTGGCCCGCTGGGCGTCGTAGAGCATTTTGTGCATGCCGAGCGTCTGCGGATGTCGGGCTTTGAACTTTTCCACCGCTTCCGGGAGCGTCTTCGCGTCCTGCCAGAGGAAGTTTCGCGGGCAGATCACGACGAAGCCCTTGCGGGCGAGCTGCAGGCCGGTCTGTTTGGCTTCGGGGCCAGAGAGTCCGGCGATCGGTTCAATAGTCTCGGCCGTGGTTGGATGGAGAGCGACGATACCAGCCCGTTTCTGGCCGGCCGGTAAGGCTTGTCGCGGACGCAATAGATACGCCTGCAGCTTCTGGCCCGGTTCGTTCTCGTACTCGATGAGCTGGCGGACGACGTCGGGAAGCTCATCGGTGCGCAGGACTTTGATCGTGGTGTTGGCCGGGCGGTCGGGCATGGGGCCGAGGAAGCCGAGCCAGGCTTTGCGGAGCTCGGCCCGCTTCACGTTCCAGCCGGCGAGGTCGGCGATGGGTTGGCCAGCGGTGGTTCGCAGCAGGGGTGCGACGGGCGGGCCGTCGAGTTTGGGGAGCGCTTTCGGCGGTGTGGTGACTTCGGCCAGCCAGGAGACGTCGCCGGCATGGGCCGTGGATGTGATGAGCAGGAGGGCGAGTGCGACGGGACGAAGCATCGGGGGCCTTTCGTGTTCAGGGAACGCAGTCTGCGTTGTCAGAATACCGAGGGAGCTGCTGCGTAAAAATACCGGGGTTGTCGTCGCTGCGATCCTCAACCCCGCTACACTCTCTCGGCCCTCCGGGCTGAGAAGGCATTCGACCTCGGAGGGGTTGCAGAGTTCGTCAATCGAGATCTTTCGGGTTGTATTCGATGCTGGAACTGGTCAGGAGACGGACCAGCTCGTCTCGAAACGTCGCGCGTTAGTGATGTACCAGTTGATTCGCGATGTATTTCCACACGGAGAGCCGTGTCGTCGTGCTGACCGAAAAGGCTGCATCGCCTTCCTGCCAGGCGAACGACTTCTCGCGGATCTGTTGATCGACCCAGCAAGAGGACGCCTTTTCGAGTTCCTGCAGAGCATCGCAGGCGGCTGCATTTGCCGGTTAAGTCTGCCGGGGCGCCGCGGTCATCATTCCGCAGGCGGCCTGCGTGGCTGCGCCTCGAACCTTTTGTTTTGCCGACTGTCGGCTACGATGAGGTCACTATGCCACTTCATCGAATCGTTATCGTCGGCGGAGGATTCGCCGGCCTGAACGCTGCACGGGCCCTGCGAGGGGCTGACGTCGACCTGACGCTAGTCGACCGTCGCAACTTCCATCTGTTCCAGCCGCTGCTGTACCAGGTGGCCACAGGGGGACTGTCGCCGGGGAACATCGCCGCTCCGCTGCGTGCCATTCTGAAACGACAGCGCAATTGCCGGGTGCTACTGGGGGATGTCGTCGATTTCGACCTCGCCGGTCGCAAGGTGATTCTGGCGGACGGCCACCTGGGATACGACTCGCTGATTGTCGCCGCAGGGGCCCGGACCAGCTACTTCGGACAGGACCAGTGGGAGGCCCGGGCGCCGGGGTTGAAGTCGATTGAAGACGCACTCGAAATCCGCCGGCGGGTGCTGACCGCTTTCGAGCAGGCGGAGCGTGAGACCGATGCTGCGCGTCAGCGGGCGCTGCTGACGTTTGTGATCGTGGGAGGGGGGCCGACGGGGGTGGAGCTCGCCGGTACGCTGGCGGAGATCGCGGCCCATACGTTGCGTCGCGAGTTCCGCCGGATTCATCCGCGCGACGCCCGAATCGTGCTGGTCGACCTGGCCCCGCGCGTTCTGGGGGCGTTTCCTGAGGACTTGTCGCACGAGGCGGAAAGCAAATTGCGGCAGAAGGGAGTCGAGGTCCGGCTGGGGGTGAAGGTTCAAGGCGTCGACAACGGCGGGATCACGCTGCAGGTCGGTGCGACGACCGAGCTGATCGCTGCCGAAACGGTGTTGTGGGCGGCCGGCGTCCAGGGATCGCCGCTGGGAACGACGCTTGCCAGGGCGGCCGGTTGTGAGCCTGACCGCGCGGGGCGGGTGATCGTGCAGCCTGACCTGACGCTGCCGGAGCATCCGGATGTGTTTGTGATCGGCGATCTGGCCCACTGCCCGGATGCTCGCGAAGGCGCAACGCAGGGCAAGCCACTTCCCGGCGTCGCGCCGGTGGCGATTCAGCAGGGGACTTATGTCGCCCGGCTGATCGTCGGCCGCCTCAAGGGACGACCGTTGCCATTGCCGTTCCGTTATTTCGATTACGGCAACATGGCGACGATCGGCCGTTCGGCGGCGGTGGCTCAGCTTGGGGGGTGGAAGTTTCGCGGGCTGGTGGCCTGGCTGCTGTGGCTGTTCGTGCATCTGATGCAGATTGTCCGCTTCGAGAACCGCGTGCTGGTCCTGTGGCAGTGGGCCTGGAACTACTTCACGTTCAGCCGGTCGGCGCGGCTGATTACGGAGGTGGGACGGGAGAAGGCTGCGGCGCGGCGCAATGCCACGGAGCGGTGAGAAATCATTCGGGTGAGCCGGGGAACGGGGTCACGTCTTCGACGCCCCCAGGTTCTCGCCCGCGCCGAGAGCCGCACAAAGCAGCCAACCCTGTCCGCCCCGAACGGGACTGATCGGTTTGGATCGCTACGCAGGCGGCGGTGCATCGCGAACAGGAGCGAAACATCGAAACACGCACAAAGAGTGTGCGCGCGAATCCTTTTTGTTAACAGTGCCGACAACCTTCGAGAGTTTTGCGTGAAAAAACTCTAAATTTCTTGCTAAAAAAATCAATGCACACCGAAAATCGAGCGACTAGAATCATGAGTTCCCGTTCTTGACAAATCTACGAATCCTTGTTCTGAGGCAGCATCTATCGGCGATCAGATTTTCACTTCAACCGAGGACTCACATGATCACGAACATGCGGCGCGCTTTCACGTTGATCGAATTGCTAGTCGTGATTGCGATTATTGCGATTCTGATCGCTCTGCTTCTGCCGGCGGTTCAGCAGGCCCGCGAAGCCGCGCGGCGGACTCAGTGTCGCAATAACCTGAAGCAGATCGGTCTCGCGCTGCACAACTACGAGTCATCCATGGGACGGTTGCCCGCAGGCTGCTCGCACGGCGGGTTTCCGCGAGGCGGAGCTGGAACCCACAGTTTCGGTCCCAGCTTTTTTGGCATGCTGCTGCCGTACCTGGATCAGGCGCCGGCGTTCAATCAGCTCACCTGGAACGGCAAATCGCCGGGATATGTGGGCGAAGCCCCTGCGACCAGCGCCGGGGCTCTCAACTTTCCGGTGGCGAAGCAGGCGAATCCACCAACCATCTGCCCGTCGTTTTCATTCACCGGCAGTCAGCCGAATCGCGAGAATTACAACATCTACGCCGGAATCGCCGGCGCCGCGGACCCCGTGACCTTCGTGGAGAGCCGCGTCTATTCCCATACGCAGGGGGGCGGTACCGGAAAAGTCAGCGGGGGGGGGATGTTGGGCGTCAACTCGTTCGTCCGGTTCAGCGAGGTCACCGACGGCCTCAGCAATACGATGATGATCGGCGAGCAGGGGGGCAAGCTGATCCGCCTTGATGGCACCTACTCCTGGATGATTCCCTCTCAGGGGGCGGCGACCGCCGGGGCAACCAATATCACAGGCTGGCTCATTGGAACTCGCGAAGCCGGTCGGGTTCCCTTTCCCGATCCGACCTGCGGTACGAGCGGCAACAACGGCGGGTGCGACAACGATCACCGCTATTTCAATATCACCACCATTCGCTATCGCATCCGTCAGGAACCGTTCGCCGATACGATCTACGGTGGAATGTCGAGCTCCATGGGAGACAACAACCCGCTGGTCTCGTCCCACGTGGGCGGCGTCCATGCCCTGCTCGGAGACGGCGCGGTCCGGTTTCTCAGCGAAAACATGGATCTGGAATCGCTGAAGAAGCTGGCGACGCGCGACGACGGCCAGACGTTAGGCGATTTCTAACGCGTCAGGCCGATCATCGCAGAACCCGCGATGCATGAAACGCTATGTACTCGGTCGCATGCATGCGGCCGAGATTTCCACATCGATCAACCTACTTCGCGGAGTCGCAATCGTGACGAAGTCTGGCTCGCAGTCGTGCTCGATGGCTCTGCTGGTCTGCTGCGGATTCGCCGTCCTGGCGCTGGGATGTGGAGGCAACAGCTACGGCCCGACCGGAAAAGTGGGCGGGCGGCTCACTCTGGCGGGAAAGCCGCTCGCGCCGGGCCACGCCGTTTCCTTTATGCAGATGGAGAAAGGCTTCCTGGCCTTTGGTCTCACCGATGCGGACGGGGATTTCACGCTGAATTCCTGGAACAATGGAGCGATGCCGGTCGGCAAGTACAAGGTCATGATCGCACCGCCCCCCCCCGGTCCGCACGATCCCAATCAGATGACCGCCGAGGACCGTTTCGAGAAACCGGAGCTCGTCGAACCGGCCGGGAAAGCCGAATTTCCTAAGAAGTACCGGGACACGACCACCAGCGGCCTGGAATTCGAGATCCAGGAAGGGATGAACAAGTTCCCGATTGACCTCCAACCATAGCCATACTGCGTAAGACGAGCACTGGAAGTGGTCAGATCCGATGCCGGCTGTCGATAGACAACAGTCGTTCCGTCGGAACAGTCTGCAGAATCGCTGTCACAAATTTCTGGACAGCTCCCCCGCCATCCCCCGCCGCAGAAACTCCGTCACCTGTGCGGGATGCGTCAGCGAGATCACATGGCCTCCGCCGCGGACGATCGCGTCCGGATGGCAGCCTCGAAGCGGGAAAATGGGATCTGCGTCGCCGTGAATCGCGTAGACCGGACATTCGAGAACCGGAGTCTGCCGCCACTCAAAAATCTGCCAGGCAGACCACCGCACGACGTCCGGATCGGCAGTGCCGAACAGGCGAGCGATTCCCAGGAGATGGCGCAGCATCTTCGGTCGCGGCAATCGACTGGTTTGCCGTGACGACCATTGCAGCGCCGTCAGAGGTGCAGCCGGCAGGAGTGAGCGGAAAGCTCTCAAGCGGCGAATACGTCGCGGAATTTCCGCGGGGCTGCGGACGCTGCCGATCAGAAAGACGGCCTCGGGTTTCAGAAACTGCGCCACTTCCAGCGCCACGATTCCTCCGAACGATGCTCCACCCAGAAACCGCGGCTGCAGCGGGCGCAGTTCGTCGGCCCACCGTCTGCAGTAGTCCGTGAGCGTTTCATCACGTTCGGGTTTGAGCCAGTCCGGTACGACCAAACCGGGAATTGCAGTCTGCTGAGCAGCAAACACCGTCGCATCCGCCGCCATGCCGGAAAAGAGTAGCAGCGGGCAGGGAGCCGACACGGTCAGACTCCTTGGATGGCTCGCTTAAGAGTGTCTGTCGGGTGGCCGGGGCTTGACCGAAGGGAAGCCCCGGTCTTTGATGAGTCCAGGCAGACCGGGGCATTGCGAAGACGCTCCTGCCCCGGCCACCCGATGTGCCTTACGCGATGATTTCGCGAATCGGCTCGATGTGTTCCACGCCGACCAGCTTCTGGTCGAGGCCGCTGTAGAAGTAGGAGAGCTTGTTGGGGTCGAGGCCCATCTGGTTCAGGATTGTGGCGTGGAGGCGTTTGACGTGCATCGGCTGATCGACGGCGGCTGAGCCGAGTTCGTCGGTCGTGCCGACGCTGACGCCCCCCTTCAGGCCGCCGCCGGCCATCCACATCGTGAAGCCGTAGGAGTTGTGATCGCGGCCGGTCCCCTTGGCATATTCTGCCGTCGGTTGCCGGCCGAACTCGCCCCCCCAGACGACGAGCGTATCTTTCAGCATGTCGCGCTGCTTCAGGTCCTGCAGCAGGGCGGCGATGGGCTGATCGGTATTGTAGGCGTGGTAGTTGTGGTTCTTTTCGATGTCCGAGTGGGCGTCCCAGTTGTCGTCGTTGTGGGCGCCGCCCGAGTAGACCTGGATGAACCGGACGCCGCGTTCGACCAGCCGGCGGGCGAGCAGACACTTCGTCCCGAAGTCCTTTTTCCGCGGATCGTCGAGGCCGTAGAGTTTCTGGGTGTCCGCGGTCTCCTGGCTGAAGTCGGTCGCCTCGGGGGCGCTCTCCTGCATTTTATAGGCCAGTTCGTAGCTGGCGATCCGGGCCTGCAGATCGCTGTTACCGGGGCGGATCGAAGCGTGTTCGACGTTCTGGGCGTGCAGCGCGTCGAGGAGTTCGCGCTGGGCGGCCCGCGTCATCCCGTCGCGCGGCTTGAGGTCGAGAATCGGCGCACCCTGCGTGCGGAAGGTCGTCCCCTGGTAGGTGGCGGGCATGAAGCCGCTCGACCAGTTCTTGGCGCCGCTGATCGGTCCGCCGGTCGGATCGAGCATGACCACAAAGCCGGGGAGGTTCTGGTTCTCGCTGCCGAGGCCGTAGTTGACCCAGGAGCCGAGGCAGGGGAAGCCGGAGAGGATCCGGCCGGAGTTCATCATCAGCATCGCCGAGCCGTGAATCGGCGAGTCGGCGGTCATCGAGTGCAGGAAGGCCATGTCGTCGACGTGCTGGGCAAGGTGCGGAAAGAGGTCGCTGACCCACTTGCCGCATTCGCCGTACTGCTTGAAGTTCCAGCGAGGCTCGACGATCCGGCCTTCGTTCTTGTGGCCGCCGCGGCCGAAGGTCTTGACCGCGATCGTCTGATTGTCGCGGCCCTTCATGGCCGGTTTGTAGTCGAACGTGTCGATATGGCTCGGGCCGCCGTACATGAAGAGGAAGATCACGTTCTTCGCATTGGGAGCGAAATGGGGCGGCTTGGGGGCGAGGGGGTTCTGCCACGGCGTGGCGCCGTCGGCTGCGACCGCCTGGCGGTTGAGGAAGCCGTCCTGTTCGAGGAGGCCGGCGAGGGCGAGTCCGGCAAAGCCGCCGCCCGCCTGCCAGAGGAACTCGCGGCGGGTCCGTCCGCAGAAGCCGCCGGTCGGGTGCTTGTTCAGAGTCATGTCAGGTTCCTGGCTGTGTCAGGCAGGGGAGTTTTCGGAACAGAGGCAACCACGAATCATACGAATGAGCACGAATCAGAGTGTCGACAATGCAGACTGATTCCTGTTTCGTGCCTTTCGTGCTTTCCGTGGATCAGTCCTTCGTGTTCATTCGTGAGATTCGTGGTCAAAAAACGTCCTCTGACGATTCTACGTCAACAAACTCGTTGAGCCGCATTTCTACGTGATGCTATTCCACGTAGATGAATTCGTTGAGATTCAGGACCATCAGGCAGTAGTGGTTGAAGGCTGCGTCGGGGGTCTGCTGATGTTTTGTCTGCAGGGTTTCGATCAGTTTCCGGCCCCGGTCGATCTCGGCCGGTGTTGCCGGCCGGTCGAGGACCAGTTCGATGGCTCGCGCGATGCGGGCCGCGGGCTGTTCGCCCGCCTCGCGCTTCACGCGCGCCGCCAGTTCTTCCGCCTGCTGATTGAAGAAGGCGCCGTTGAGCAGGCTCAGAGCCTGACCCGGCTGCGTCGTGTGGAAGCGAGCTTCGCAGGTGGTGTCGGTATCGGGGAAGTCGAAGGTCGACAGTTCGGGGACGATCAGCGACCGCTTCACGTGGATGTAGACGCTCCGCCGGGCCTGTTCGTCGTAGGACGATTTGCCCCAGCCGCTGCCGGGCTGGGACTGACCCGCCAGGACTTCCTGAGAAATCTCCGGATAGATCCCTGGACCATACATCTTCGGATTCAGTCTGCCGTTGACCGCCAGCACTGAGTCTCGCAGTTCTTCGGCGCTGAGACGTCGCAGGTTGTAGCGCCAGAACCAGTCGTTGCCGGGATCGCGGGCCAGGCCATCCTCCCGGCCGAGTGACGACTGCCGGTAGGTGTTCGACATTACCATCAGTTTGTGGAGCGGCTTCAGCGTCCAGCCTTGGCGAACCAGTTCTGTCGCCAGCCAGTCGAGCAGCTCCGGATGGGTCGGGGGTTCGCCGAGCTGGCCGAAGTTGTTCGGCGAGCGGACGATGCCGCGGCCGAAGTGGTGCTGCCAGAGCCGGTTGACGACGACGCGGGTCGCCAGCGGATTGTCCGTCGATGCAATCCAGTTCGCCAGGGCCATTCGACGGCCCGTCGTTCGCGATCCTTCCGGACGCGACTCGACCTTCGCCGGACCGCCTCCCAGAATCCCGAGAAAGGCGGGCTCGACCAGGTCGCCCTGCGCCTGGGGATTGCCCCGGCGGAGAATGAACGTCTCGGGGGCCGTCGGGCCGTGCTCGGTGACGCACAGGGCGTATTGATCCCACGGCTTCTCGCGTTTCGCGGCTTCGAGGGCCTCCCGGGCCTGTTCGAATTGCGCGAACCGCTCCGCCCCCAGGACTTGTTGTCCGCGGGCCTTCATCTGTTCGCCGATCGGGCTGCGGTTCCGCCCGTTGATGGCGCCGGGGGTCTGCTTCTGCAGGTCGGCGATGTCGGTGCCGTCGGCGGTCGTCGCCGAGAGGTATCGGTCGGCGAACTTGGATCCCGACCATTGCACCGACAGCCCCCTGCCTCCCTGTCCCTGGAAGTATTCCAGCCGCACGGGAACCCGGCCCTGCTTCAACGCGACCTTCGCGACCTTGGGACTTCCCACGCCATGAATGCCATCGTATTTGAGGACCTCCTTCCCTTCGAGCACGAGCCGGACGCCATCGTCTGAGTCGACGGTAAACGTGTATTCGCCGTCCGCGGGGACCTTCAGGACGCCGGTGAAGACGAAGCCGAAGTAGCTTTCCCGCGTGGCGGGGCGGATATCAAAGTACGGCCGATCGGGCCTGGCGACGGTCTCGGGTTTGAACGCGTCGAAGTCGGGCAGTTTGTCGAACGTATCGCGGTAGAAGCGGTATTCCAGATCGTCGAGATCCTCCATTCCCACCGGGGCGGCGGCAGCCTGCATTTTGCCGCGGAATTCGTTCTCGAACTCGCCGACCTGCGCCTGCAGACGATCCTGCTTTTCTCGCAGCAGTTTCACGTTGGTTTCATAACGTTCCCGATCTCCCGGGTTGGGGAAGATCGGCTGCACGGTGTTCGAATTCTCGTAGCCGTTGGGCGTGAGATTGCGGATGAAGGCTACGAAGCTGTAGTAGTCGGCCGCCGGTATGGGATCGATCTTGTGATCGTGACACCGTGCGCAATTGACTGTCATCGCCAGCAGGCCCTGGCCGATGGTGGTGACGATGTCGTCATAGCCGTCGTAGACGGCGAGCAGCCGATCTGCCGGCTCGTCGTCCCAGACTCCCAGACGATAGAAGCCGGTGGCGATCAGCGAGTCGGCCGTGGCGTCCGGGAGTTCATCTCCGGCGAGCTGTTCCTTGAGAAATCGGTCGTAGGGTTTGTCTTCGTTGAGCGAGCGGATCACGTAGTCGCGGTAACGCCAGGCGTACGGCTTCACGCCATCCCGTTCGAAGCTGTTGGTCTCGGCAAAGCGGACGACATCGAGCCAGTGGCGCGCCCATTGTTCGCCGTAGCGTTCCGAGGCGAGCAGCCGATCGACGGCGGCCTCGTACGCGGCATCGGGATTCGCGGCGGACTCCTTTTCAAACGCCTGCATTTCGGCAAACGACGGGGGCAGGCCGGTCAGATCCACGGAGAGCCGGCGGAGCAGGGTTGCGGCTGACGCCTGCGGATTGGGAGGCAGGTTGTGCTGCTCCAGCTTTGCCAGCACGAACGCATCGATCGGATTGCGGACCCATGCCGGATTCTGCACGGCGGGCGCTGGAGGATCCTGCACGGGCTGAAAGGCCCAGTGCAACTGCCAGGTGGCTCCGCTGTCGATCCAGCGTTTGAGGAGGTCGACTTCTTCCGGCGTCAGGGGCTTCCCTTCGGGAGGCATCCTGATGTCGTGGTCAGTACTTGTGACTCGCTTGAGCAATTCGCTCTCAGCAGACTTGCCCGGGACGATAGCGTGCTCGCCGGATTCCAGCCGTTTGAAGGCGGCATCCCGTTCGTGCAGTTGCAGCCCGCCTTCTCGTTTGTCGGGGCCGTGGCAGGCGTAGCACTTCCGCGCGAGCAACGGTCGGATTTCCCGGCCGAAGTCGACGCCAGCGGTTTGCGCCACAACGGGGAGCGCCGACAGGATTCCTGGGACGAAGGTCAGGCAAACCAGTGCTGAGCGAAAACACGGCATTGGGGGGAGCTCTGAGTGGCGGGTCAGGCAGGCGGGCAACAGGACGGCGTGCTGCATTGTAGCAGTGTTGCGGTCCGGGGGGACCAGCTCAATGAGTTTTTCGGGCTGCCTCTTGAGACTGGTTGTCGAATCCTGAACGCTGTAACCTCGTACTGAGACATATCGCAAGGCTTTGTGAAACTGTGAAAACTAGAGTTCCACGGAACAGTCTGGCGTTCCAGACTGAGCGACCCTCGTTGAGACCTGTTACAGACCATGCCGCGCCGTCGTGTTCTGTTGATGATCGAAACTTCGCTGGTCTACGGCCGCGAGGCACTCCGTGGCATTAATCGCTACGTCGTCGAGCACGAGCCGTGGTCGGTGTATCTCGATCAGCGGGAATTGACGGCGGCTCCTCCGGAGTGGTTTTCCCGCTGGGACGGCGACGGCGTGATCAGCCGCTGGACGAACACCGACCTCGCCAGCACGCTGGCCCGGCGCCAGATTCCCGCGGTCGATCTGACGGACATCTACGGCGGCTTCGGTCTACCGCACGTCTGGGCCAATCATGCGGCTGTGAGCGAGCTGGCGGCCCGGCATCTGATTGAGCGCGGGTTTCGTCACTTCGCCTTCTGCGGCTTCGACAATCAGGACTGGTCGGAAAGGCGGCAGTCGGGGTTCGTCGAAAGCCTGCCGGTTCCCCGCCCGCAGGTCTCCATCTACAACTCGGACTGGGATTCCACCCGTGGACCGACGTGGGATCAGCAACAGGCGGCGCTCGGCGCGTGGCTGCAGGGTCTCCCCAAGCCGGTCGGCGTGATGGCCTGCAACGATATGCGCGGGCTGCAGGTTCTCGATGCCTGTCGCCGGTGCAATCTGGCGGTTCCGGAAGAGGTTGCCGTGATTGGCGTCGACAACGACGAATTACTCTGCCAGCTCGCCGATCCTCCCCTGTCGAGCGTTGTGCCGAATCCGTTGCGGGTCGGTTACGAGGCGGCCGCTCTGCTCGACACGCTGATGCGGGGCGAGACGCCCGTTTCGACGGAAATCATTGTCGACCCGGTCGGCATCGTGACCCGGCAGTCGACGGACGTACTTGCCATTCCCGATCCCCAGGTTGCGGCGGCCGTCCGCTATATCCGTGAGCACGCCTGCGACGGGATCTCGGTAGCGGATGTTCTCCGACACATCAACGCCACCCGCAGCGTGCTCGAACGAAGTTTCCGCCGGTATCTGAACCGGTCGCCTCAGAACGAGATCCGCGGAGTGCAGCTCAAACGCGTGAAACAGCTTCTCGCGGAGACCGACCTCGCGCTGCCGCAGATCGCCGAACGGGCGGGTTTTGAGCATCCCGAGTACCTGAGCGTCGTCTTCAAGCGTGAAACGGGGCAGACGCCGGGGCAGTACCGTAAACAGACCTCGGCGTTTCCTGCGGAGAAGGGGAAAGGCCGGAGGACAGCCGGCCGCTGACCCGTCCGTTCGGCAACATCTGCCGGATACCGCGCCAATCCGCCCGGAACACGTCGCCGGGGCGGTTCCGCAGCAGGCCCCTCGTCTTGTTGGGTCCGGCAGATTTGGCTAGTGTCCCGCTCTCCCATCGACTTTTTCAGTTTCCTTTTCCATCTCCTGCGGAATTCGCTGCAGATGAAGCAATCCTGGCTGCTCGCGTGCTGCACCGTCGCCCTGATCGGGGCGAGCGGGTGTGCATCCACCGGGAGCTCCGGCTTCTGGGCGAACCCTTTTTCCAGGCCGATCGCCAAGAACGAGAACTGCGCTCCCGAAGCGCCGGCCATCCCTCCGGGACCACCGCAAGTACCGCCAGTACCGCCGGACCAGATGGCGCAGGCCAAACCTGCGGAGGCGAAGACGGCCGGGGCCGACGCGAGCAATCCGTTTCGTAAACCCGGCGAGATCACGCCTGCCGCCGCGACCGGGGCGCCCGCGACTCAGACCGTCGCGAAAATCGAGACGACTAGTCCACCAGCCGGCGGCAGCACGGCGGCGCTGTCGTTCCGCCCGGAGGTCCTCGCTCTGATCGACTCAGAGCTTCGCGACGCCAGTCCCGATGAAAAGGCCTCGTGGTATGACCAGCTCAAGAAGGTCGATCCGGCCCTGATTCCCGAACTTCTCCGGGTTCGCCGTTTGAGCATTCAGATCGCCGAGCGCAACTCGCAGGCTGAAGACACGGTCCGCACGGCGACGGCTCAGCGCCCGCAGGCTGCCGCGGTCAGCGTGGGCCAGGTCAATCCGTGGAGCCGGCCGGCCGGCGTGAGTCAGACTTCTCCGGAGACGTCCGGCTCCGCCGGGACCGGTATTCAGCTCCTGCAGCACAACGATGCGGCCGATCAGAATCCGGTCGTGCATGCTGCCGGAGCATTTGACGATCCGCTGGCGGCGCGGCGGGTTCAGCCGGTGATGCACCAGGTCGACAACCCTGCTCTCAATGCCGCACTTCAGCCGCTGGGAGCCACTCCGCAAGACACTGTGACGCAGACGCCGTACGGCCGCTCTCAGCCGGCCGCCATCGGGTCAACCTCCCAGGCCAACTCCCCCGCTCGCGTCGTCCCGGCCGGCGCAGCGGCGGGAACGGCCGCGACGCCGGCTGCTGGAGCGAAGGCTGGAAGCCCCACGTGGAAGGCCGATCTGGATCGGATCATTTCCGTTGCCGAACAGGACGTCGCAACCGCACAGCCGGGAGCAACCGCCGAATCCCGTCACAGCTATCTGCGCAAGCATGTCTTCCTGCGGATGCTGTACCTGATGGCCGACCATCCGGAACGGGCGCTGACGGCGGTGCCGGAAGTGAATTCCGCCGACCAGGAATTCCTGCAGCAGCTCTTCTGGGCGGTTTCGAATTACCTCGACAGCGAACACATTCCGTCGGAACGGGATCGCGCTTCGCAGACGCTGGCCCAGCTCAATAACGCCGCCCAGCGGCTGCGTGAGAAGTCCGACCTGGAGATACACAACCTCGCGTTCTGTGAGCAGATTCAGTACTTCGGCAACTACCAGCGGTTCCCCCGGGACGAGTTCAATCCCGGACAGGAGACTCTGCTCTATGCGGAGCTGCAGAACTTCAAGAGCGAACCGACTGGCGACGGCCAGCACCGCACCGTCCTGCGGTCATTGCTGGAGATTCTAGGTCCGTCGGGCGAGGTCCGCTGGCAACAGGACTTCCCGGCCACGGAAGATGTCTGCCGCACTCCCCGCCGGGACTACTTCCACAACTATCAGTTTGCCATCCCGAACAGCCTGCCCCTCGGCCCGCACACGCTCAAACTGACGGTGTTCGACGAACTGAGCGGAAAAATGGCGAGCTATACGCTGAATTTTCTGGTGAGGTAGGAGGGGCCAAGTGCTGAGAGCCAAGAGCCAAGTGCAAGACTTCGACTCTTCGGTCGTCACTAGCCACCAACCACTAGCCACTATTCACTTCTTCTTCGATAGCGGTCCCAGACGCTCTGCAAGGCGCGGCCGCCGGCTTCGATTTGTCCGGCGGTCGATTCCTGGAGCCAGGTGAAGGAGACGATCACCAGCACGGCGGCGGTCAGCAGCAGCGTGTTCCGCAGGTCCTGGCTCGTGGCGACCATTTCGACGGCAGGCAGATACCAGGCGCGTGCCGCCGGGCGATCTGCTTCGAACTTCGTGGCATGGCGTGCGTCCAGGGCCAGCTTGCGATCGACGGAGATCACTTCTTCGCCGGGACGGAGGGCATCGAATTCCAGTCTCGCCATCTCGGCGGCGAACGCGGAGTCATGCTCCAGGGCTTCGACCACCCGTTCGAGCTGCCGGGCCTGTTTTTCCAGCGCCACCAGCCGCATCTGATTGGCGTAGTGCTCGTCCCGCAGCTTCAGCAGCGCGGTCAGTCGCGGCGAGAGATTGACCGTGGCGAACAACAGCGCGGCAATTAACAGCGCAGTCCAGAACGCCAGCGAAATCGCCAGCCCGCCGGCCCGGCCGGGAGTGAAGTTCGGTGGAGTGTCGGAAGCGGACATGGGGAGAGGCCGGCACGGGACGACAGGGGAACTTTCCTGCGCGCATCGACCGTCGGCCTCAACGAACTTGAGTCGATTCTCCGGCAGTTCCGCCATTCACGTTCGAAAACGGCCGACTGGACCATCGCAGAGTTGACATGGCGACAAAATTGGACAAAAACATCCAGTGTCTTGCCTCGGAACCCCGATCCCATTTATCCTGAAGATCAAGAATGTCCGATGGGTCTGCTGCGATAGACCTGCCTGCCCCCCCGCCTGCTCCCCCCGCCCCGGCCGAGATTACGGCCATAGTCCCCGGAGAGACGCCATGATTTCTCGACCATGGACCCGCCTGTGTATGGCCGCCGGTATTGCTGCGGTTTTCAGTGCAACCCTGGCTCTGCGGGCCGATCCGCCGCAGGAGAAGCCGGCTGAAAAGGACGCGCGAGTTTCGATTGCGGTCGCCCGCGACCGGGCGAAGTTGATGCACACGATTTACTCTTCCACGCTGGAGGTGATGCACCATCGCTATTTCCACATCAACCGGTCCACCATACCGGCCCGCGCGATGGAGGATATTTTCGACGACATGTCCCGCCAGTCCCTTGGCAAGGCCCGCTGGATTTCGGGCAATACCAAGGCCATGAGCATCGATCACGAACCGGAGACCAGCTTCGAAAAGCAGGCGGTCCGGGAATTCACGATCGGCAAAGAAGAGCTGGAACTCGTCGAGGACGGGTATTACCGACGCGCGGCCCCCATCCCGCTCTCGGGCGGTTGCATCGGTTGCCACGCCGGCCTCTCCGCGGACGCCGGCCGAACGGCCCGTTTCGCGGGTCTGGTGATCACCATTCCCGTCAAAGACGAGTGATTGGTGTCGAAGAAACGGAACTGCGGGGAGCCCGCCCGGAGACTTTGTGATGGGCGTGTCATCTCAACGTATTGAGCCCACGCCCTTCGAAAACTCAGGGCGTGCCACCCGAGATTCCAGATCTTGAAGTCCATTGCGAGGGGCGATTGACCATGCACCGAACTCTCCTGACGCTGGTCATCGTCACCGGTCTGGCCAGCGCCATGATCGCCGCCCCGCCCAACATCACCGAACCGGCGGCCGCGCTCCCGACTCCGAATGAAGCCCGCGGCCGGGCGGAGCTGCTGCACGACGCGCTCGGCGACCTGCTGCAGGTGGTCCATCACGAGTATTATCGTCTCGACGAAGGCCTCACGCTCCCCGCCGCGGCCTTCAGAACGGTCTTCGCCGAAGTCGCCCGCAAACGCAAAGTCGAACTGCGCTGGCTGGCGGTCAATGCGCCGCCGATGAACGTCGACCACAAGGCCGGCAGCGAGTTCGAACAGCAGGCCGTCAAAGCCCTGGCCTCCGGCGCCGAGCATTTCGAGCGTGTCGAGAACGGCGTCTATCGCCGGGCGGCGCGGATCATGCTCGAATCGGAATGCCTGAAATGCCACGTGCCCAACCGCCGCAGCACTGAGGCGCGCATCGCCGCCCTGGTGATCAGTTTGCCGATTCAGGGAAACTGACCGGCACGCCGCACGGACCTGACGGGTGTGGGTGGCCGGGGCAGGAGCGTTTTCGCGATGCGCCGGACAGACCGAAGACCGGGGCTTCCCTTCGGTCCAGCCCCGGCCGCCCGTACTTGCTGGAAATCGCCTCGGGGTGCCAGAAACGCTCGCGGGGAATTCTGCGCGACCCGGGTATGATGTGAGAGGAGCCTGATCCCTGACGGACCTGAGGAGTCGCACCATGTCTCACCCCGCCAACCGTCGTCAGTTTCTGCAGACCGCCGCCCTCGGCAGCACCCTCGGCGCCGCTGCGGAGTTCGGCTTCCTGAGCGGGCTGCCGCGGGTCTCCGCCCAGGAGGCGAAACTCGAAAAGGGTCTCGTTCCGCTGGGGGCCGAGATCGAACCGTTCGTCCGGCTGATCGAAGAGACGCCCCGCAATCGCCTGCTCGAAGTGGTCGGCCAGCGGATTCACTCCGGCGCTTCGTACCGTGAAGTTCTCGCGGCCCTGCTGCTCGCGGCCGTCCGCAATGTCCAGCCGCGGCCGGCCGTCGGATTCAAGTTTCACAGCGTGCTGGTTGTGAATGCCTGCCACGTCGCCAGCCTGTCGGGTCCGGACGAGGACCGCTGGCTGCCCCTCTTCTGGGCGCTGGATTACTTCAAGTCGGCCCAGGCCGAGGAGTCTCAGAAATCGGGCTGGCATATGCAGGCCGTCGACGAGTCCAAAGTGCCCGCCGGTCCGCAGGCGCGTCAGTCTTTCGTCGACGCCATGGACCGCTGGGATGTGGCGCAGGCCGACGTCGCCACCGCGGGAATCGTGCGATCGCTGCCCGCCACGGAAGTCTTCGAGCTGTTTGCCCGCTACGCCGCCCGCGACTTCCGGTCGATCGGCCACAAGGCGATCTTCCTGGCCAACGCCTGGCGGACGCTGCAGGTAATTGGCTGGGAATACGCCGAGCCTGTCTGCCGGTCGCTGGCATTCGCGCTGCTGAATCACGAGGGGGAAGCGAGTCCGGCTGGGAGCGATCTCGCCCCGGACCGTCCATGGCGCGAGAATCTCGCGCTTGTTGAGCGGATTCCCGCCGGCTGGCTGCAGGGCAAGATTACGGACGATGCCGCGCGCGACCAGATCGCGCTCTACCGCACCGCCTCACCCGCCGAGGCGATGGCCGCAGCCGTGCAGCAACTGGAACGGGGTGTCGGAGCGGCGAGCCTCTGGGACGGCAATTTCATTGCCTCGGGTGAGCTGCTGATGCGTCAGCCTGGCATCGTCCCGCTCCACGGCCTGACCACCGCCAATGCCATGCACTTTCTGTGGCAGAACGTCGGCGACGACGCACTCCGTCGGCGACTGTTGCTGCAGGCCTGTGCGTTCACCAGCCTGTTCCGCGACGCGGCCGAACGCCGGGGCAAGCTGCAGGCGCTGACGATCGACGATGTGCTGCAGCCGAACGCCCAACCCGGCACGGTGACGCAGGAGGCGATCTTCTCCGATGTCGGCCGGGATGGACTTTCAGCCGCCCGCAAGCTGCAGTCGTTCCTGGCGACCGGCGGCGATCCGTACGGGGTGATTGACACCGCCCGCCGGTACGTGTTCCTGAAGGGGCGAGACGCGCACGACTACAAGTTCAGCACGGCGGTGCTGGAGGATTACGGCCACGTGACTCCGACCTGGCGGCCGCTGTTTCTGGCGCTGTCGGTATTCAATCTGAAGGGGAGCGGCGACGGCGACAGCAATCTGGTGGCGCGGACGCGGGCGGCGCTTGGGGGATAGCACTGAGAGGAGATCGTCATGTTCAAGAGAATTCCTAGCTTGGCAATCACCGCATTCCACGTGCTGACCGTCGGGGCAGCGAGCTACGTCATCGGTTTGGGGTGGAGCGCAATGACGCTGGGCGATTCCGACGCGTGGACCGGCTTCGAGTTGTTCTCGGTCCTCTGTCTGGGTGTGGCCGTGGGACTGGGAGTGATGGCGTTTGTTGCACCGCGATCAACCGGCAAGGCCAACTTGGGCCATGAACCAGGTCGACTCCGTCGAACTACGAATTGAAGTCGTAAGGCGGTTGACGTGTTTGCAAAGCCTTCAAGGGAACGATTTCGGATTTCGATCTGCCTGCTGGCATTTCTGTTGACGTGGATGCTTCTGGCGGCCGTTGCGAGACCAATCTGCCATCTCGTCGGGGCTGATTTGGTGCTGGATTTCCGCGCGGTCCGTAATCCCGAACTGAAGCTCAGACCTTCTTGCGCGACTTCTTCGCAGGTTCGATCAGGCCGAGCAATGTCCGCAGGTTGATAGCATCGAGGTCTTCGCCGTCCCGCTCCCCCTTTTCGGTCTCCAGGTACATCGGGCGGTCGACGAAGCGGGGATCGTTGAGCAGGTGCCGGAAGGGTTCCAGCCCCAGGCAGCCTTCGCCAATGTGTTCGTGGCGGTCGACCCGGCTTCCCTGCGGCTTCTTGCTGTCGTTGAGGTGAAACGCCCGCAGCCGTTCGACGCCGATGAGCCGGTCGAACTCGTCGAGCGTCGCCGCGTACTCCTCGGGCGTCTGCAACCCGTACCCCGCGGCGAAGACGTGGCAGGTGTCGAAGCAGACGCCGAGCCGCTCGGGCTCGGCGACTTCGGCGAGAATCTGCGCCAGTTCTTCGAACCGCCAGCCGAGGCAGCTCCCCTGCCCTGCGGTCGTTTCGAGCCAGAGATGGACTTTCACGCCGCGAGTCCGCCGGTGGGTTTCGTCGAGACCGGCGACAATCCGCTGGAGTCCTTCCTCGGCCGTCGACTTCACGCTTGCGCCAGGATGCATGACGACGCCGACGAGCCCGAGAGCCTCGGCCCGCTCGATTTCGACGACGAGGGCATCGACCGACTTCTGCCAGAGGGCGTCATCGGGGCTGGCGATGTTGATCAGGTAGCTGTTGTGGGCGCAGGGTTGCTGGATGCCGGTCCGTGCGACAGCCTCCCGGAACAGGCGGATGTCGTCGTCCGACAGCGGCTTTCCGTTCCACTGGTTGTTGTTCTTCGTGAAGATCTGGCACGTTCCCATGCCGAGGGCGGCGGCGGCATCCACAGCTTTGAAGTAGCCGCCGGCGATGGACAGGTGGGAGCCGAGGAGGCGGTTGGCGAAGAGTGGTTTCATGGCGGAAGAATACGGACAACCTCCCAAAGCTGCCAAGTCTAGGCAATGGGGACGGCCGAACTGGTGCATTTCAACTCGCTTTTCTCTCACACCTCGCCAAATCCCGGATTGACCCTGAGGTTGCGTCGATTTACCTTGATGGGTTGCCTGCGGAAGTTCTCCCGGGGAGGGGGAAATTCTGAGGGGCCAGGAGTTGCTCCATGATTCACTCGATCCGTGATGCTGTCTGCCTGTGGACCTGCTGCGCCGGGCTGGCGGTTGTTTGTCTGCCTCTTGCGGCCAGCGAAGTGGCGCTGCCGCAGACTGCCGCGCTGACCTCCGCCCGGCTCGAAGAGCTGGTTCGGAAGGAGCTGGGGGACGTCAAGCTGGTGCCGCCGGTCACCGACGAGATTTTTCTCCGCCGGCTGACGCAGGATCTGGTCGGTCGGCAGCCAACGCTGGATGAACTGCAGCAGTTCCTGGCCGACGCCTCTGTCGACAAGCGCGATCAGGCGGTCGACCGGTTGCTGGCGAGCCCGGAGTTCGGCCGGAACTGGGCCGACTACTGGTCCGACGTGATCGCCTTCCGCACGCCGCCCCCCGAGCTTACGTTCCTCAATTACGACGCCTTCAAGGGCTGGCTGGCTCAGAAGCTCAACGACGATGCTCCGTGGGACGCGACTGTCCGCGAGATCCTGACCGCTTCGGGCAAGATCAAGGACAATCCGGCCGGCACGTTTGTCGGATTCCATCAGGGAGAGACGACCCGGCTGGCCGGTGAGACGGCCCGCGTGTTTCTGAGCCTGCAGATCGGCTGCGCGCAGTGCCACGATCATCCGTTCGACGACTGGAAGCGGGAGCAGTTCCACGAGCTCGCCGCTTACTACGCCCGGGTGTCGGTGAAGCTCCCCTGGAACGACAGCGGCGAGATCGAGATCAAGGACAAGGGGAAGGGCGAGTACGAGATGCCGAATGTGGCCGACCCCACCAAGAAGGGGGAGGTGATGACGCCGGTCTTCCTGACTGGATCGCGTTCCGACAAGGGGAAGTCCGACGCCGAGCGCCGCAAGGAGCTGGCGGAGGCGATTGCCCACCGCGACAATCCCTGGTTCGCCAGGGCCTATGTGAATCGCGTGTGGGCCCGGCTGATGGGGCGCGGCTTCTACGAACCGGTCGACGATTTCGGCCCGGCTCAGACGGCCCGCCTGCAGGAGACGCACGACGTCCTTGCCGCGGCCTTCCGGGACAGTGGTTTTTCCACGAAGGTTCTGTTCCGGCTGATTGTGCAGACGGAGATCTATCGCCGGGGAGCGCTGACACAGACGGACGATGCGCCAGTCTATGCGGGGGCGCCGACCGGGAAGCTTCGCGGCGACGAGGTCTTCCGTTCGCTGGTGACCGCGGTCGGATTGCCGAACGTGACGCCTGAGGCGATGAAGGCGACTAAGGACATTCGTTTTCCGCCGCCGCCGAAGAGCACGCGGGACATCGTCGCGGAGACATTCGGCTACGACCCTTCACTCCGGCCGGAGGACATCTCCCGCACGATGTCGCAGGCGCTGCTGCTGATGAATAACGATCAGATCCAGGCCCAGATCAACGCGCAGCCCGAGAGCGGTACCGTCCTCAGCCGGCTGGTGGCGACCGAGGCCGACGACGGTAAAGCGGTCGAGCAGCTGTTCGTGATGAGCTTCGGCCGGCAGCCGACGGAGAAGGAACAGTCCCTGGCGCTGGGGCACGTGCGGACGGCGACGAACCGGGGCGAGGCGTATGAGGACCTGCTCTGGAGTCTGCTGAACTCGGCCGAGTTTGCTTCGCGTCGGTAAAAGTCGAAGAGAAGATTTCTCGCAGAGTCGCGGAGAGAGCAGAGATCGCAGAGAAAGAAATGTCGAATGACGAAGGCGGAATGTCGAAAGGACAGATCGCGTTCTTCCTCTCGGGCTTTCCGCTTTAGGCTTTGAGCTTTCCGCTAACCACTCGCTTCCACAGGCAATCCACCATGGCTCTTCCCATTCTTGATGTCTCTGTGAATCGTCAGGGGACTGTTGGCCGCCGGGGCTTTCTGCGGACGCTCGGAGCCGGGGCGGGGCTGTTGTCCGTGGGCTGGCGCGATCTGCTCATGGCGCAGGCGGCCGAGCTGCGGAAGCAGGGGAAGTCGATGATCCTCCTCTGGATGGATGGCGGCCCCAGCCAGTTCGACACGTTCAATCCCAAGCCGGGCTCGCCGAATCAGGGGCCGGCCCAGCCGATTTCCACCAGCATCGCTGGCGTCCACTTCGCAGACTTCTGGCCACAGACGGCGCAGATCGCCGACAAACTGGCGGTGATCCGCTCGATGCGGACTCCCGAGGCCGAGCACGACCGGGCGATCATTCACGTCCGGACTGGCTTCCGGATTAACCCGGCGATCCGTTATCCCACGTTCGGTTCGACCATTGCCCGCGAGCGAGAAGACATCGAATTCGATCTGCCGTCGTTTGTGCGTATCGGGAAGCCGCGGATCAAGACTCGGGACGTCGACGCGGGGATCATCGGCGTGCGTTACGCGTCGTTCAACGTCGACAAGGCGGGCGAGCTGCCTCCGAATACGCGGGCCACGGTGCCGGAAGCCGTCTTTCGCCGGCGTCTGGAATTGGCCGGCAAATTCGATGCGGAGTTCGCCGCCGCCGGCGGAGCGCGGGAAGTCTCCGACAAACGGGACATCTACGACCGGACGACGCGGTTCGTGCTCAGTCCCCGGCTCGACACGTTTGATTTGGAACGGGAATCGCCGACGCTCCGCGACGCCTACGGCCGGACGAACTTCGGCCAGGGGTGCCTGCTGGCCCGCCGGCTGATCGAACAGGGGGTGAGCTTTGTGGAAGTCATCAGCACCGGCGACCGGAACGACGCCGGGTGGGACACGCACAACAACGGATTCCGCGACACGCCCTACCTGTGCGCCGAGGCCGATCCTGCGTTTGCGACGCTGGTGACCGATCTCGAGCAGCGGGGCAAGCTGGACGACACTCTGGTGGTCTGGATGGGCGAATTCGGCCGGACTCCGAAGCTGAAGGCGGACGGCGGACGGGACCATTACTCGAAGGGCTGGGTGATGGCGATGGCAGGGGGGGGCGTCCGTCCGGGCCAGGTGATCGGCGCGACCGATCCCGACGGAATCGACGTTACCGAGCGTCCGATCGGCGTGCCGGACTTCTACATGAGCGTCTGCCAGATCCTGGGGCTCGATGCTCACAAGGAGTACCACACCAGCGACGGTCGCCCGATCAAGCTGGTGGACGAGGGCGGCAAGGCGATTGAGGAGCTGTTCGGGTAGGGGTTGGCAGCTCGCTGATCACGAGTCGGGTGTTTTTGCAGCTCGTTGACAGCCATTGCATCTATCCGACACGGTAGGATAATATGCTGGGCACGTTCATCGAGACGACCGAGTTCACTCAATGGGTGACTGAAGTCGTTCCGGATGACGTCTATGCCCGTCTGCAGCAGGAACTGCTGGAGAATCCCCTGAAGGGGAGTCCGATTCCGGGGTGCTCCGGCCTGCGGAAGATCCGGATTGCAATGCCGTCACGTCACAAAGGGAAGCGGAGCGGCGCCCGGGTGATCTATCTGCATGTTCCCGAGGCACATTGGTTCTACATGCTCGACGGGTATGACAAGGATGAAAAGACCGACCTCAGTCCCGCGGAAAGGCGAGAAATCGGTCGACTTGTCGGTCAATTGAAGCGGGATGCCATCGCGGCCGTCGGACGATCTTGAGAAGGGAAGCTGACCATGACTTCACGCCGCCGAAAGCCATTGTTTGAGCGTCTTCAGTCCGGTTTGCAGGAATGCATCGCGCACACACGCGGCGAACTGACGCTCAAGACAATATCACTCCCTGACGAACCTCCCGAGATTGACGCGGAAACACTCGTTGCGCTGCGACATCAGGCCGAGATGTCCCAGGCGGTCTTTGCCAGCCTCTTGAACGTTTCTCCGAAGACGGTGCAAAGCTGGGAGCAGGGGATCCGAGAGCCGTCGATGGCCGCGCGCCGACTGATTCATCTCTTCAGTCAGCGCCCGGATGTCGTCTGCGACGTCGTCGGACTGCCGAGCATCCGCTTTCGCGGCGTTCGAATTGTCACGGCTGCCGATGGGCATCGCAGGATTGTTGTACAGGCGAACTGACTGAGTGATTCGCCGTCTGGCGCTAAACCCTGACTTGCGGGAGAGTCCCCTTGAACCGCACTCAGATCCTGCTGTTCCTCTTTCTGCTCACGGGCTCCTCGCCCCTCCATGCCCGGGAAACCCTCGACTGCGATCTCCTCATCGTCGGCGGGAATGAAGCGGGTGTCGCGGCCGCCGTGCAGGCCGCCCGGCTGGGAGTGCCGCGAGTCGTCCTCGTCAACGACATCGCATGGCTTGGCGGGCAGTTCAGCGCCGAAGGGGTCGGCTGCGTCGATGAGTGGACCGTCTATGGCGGGAAACGCGTGAACTTTCCTCGCTCAGGGATGTTCCTGGAAGTCATCCGGCGGATCCGCGAACGGAACGCCGAGAAGTACGGTCTTACCAACCCTGGCAACGCCTGGTGCGGCACCGAAACGATCGAGCCCGCGGAGGCCGCCCGGATTTTCGAGCAGCTCGTGGCACCGTACCTTGGCGACGTCCGGCCGTCCGGTACGGGGAAGATCACGTATCTGCAGCCGTGGGAGCCGGTCCGGGTCGAGGTTGAGGAGAAGACCGTCCGGGCCGTGGAGTTCGTCCGTCCCGATGATTCCCAAGTCCGTCTGACTGTCCGCGCCCGGCTGACGATCGACTGTTCCGACTGGGGCGATGTCATCCGATTGTCGGGCGCCCGCTATGCGGCAGGTCCCGACGTGATGTCGCGGTTCGGCGAACCCGGCGCGCCGGAAGGACCGCTGGGCGAACATGAGAACGAGATGAACCCCCTCTCGTGGTGCGTCGTGCTCAAAGAGGCCGGACGGGATGCTACGATTCCTCCGCCGCTGCACTACGATCCCCGCAGCTTCACGGCTCTCGACAAGGTGCCGCCGTTCGTCGACACCGCGATGACTGAGGGGATCTACACGCCGGGGGGCTGGTGCGTCTACACGCATCGCCGGCTGGTCGACCGCTGGCACAACGGCCTGCCCGTCGGCACCGAGAAGACGTTTCTCAACTGGCCGACGCAGGACTATCCGATCTACAACTTTCCGCAGCATGTCGTCGATGATCTGGAAGCGATCGAACCCGGCGCCTCGCGCAAGAACGTGGTCGACATGACGCCGGCGCAGCGGCGGATTGTCTTCGAAGACGCGAAGCGACACTCGCTGGGAATGCTGCACTACCTGCAGACGAAAGTTCACGAGCGCGTGGGCGACTATCCGCAGAGTTTTCGGTCCATGGAGCTGACCGACGAATTCGGGACGCCCGACCGGTTGCCTCCCAAGCCGTACGTCCGCGAGGGGCTCCGGCTCGAAGCCCTCTACATGCTCCGCGAACAGGACATCCGGGCCGCCGATCGCAATCCGCGCTGGGCGCGGGCCATGCCGCCCGACGCGGTATTTGGATTCCAGTTCAACATCGACTTCCATCCGACCCGGCGGAAGTTTCTCGAAGACGGGCCGGATGCGGCCCGCGGACCGTGGCAGTTCGTGCATACGCCCCACCGCAACTGGCACACCGATACTGACCGGGCCATGCTGCCGCTGCGGTCGCTGATTCCCGTCGAAATCGACGGCCTGCTGGGAAGTTCCAAGAACATCGGCGTGACGTCGCTGGTCAGCTCCGCCTTGCGGGTGCACGGGCAGATGATGTTGTGTGGCCAGGCCGCGGGGACGACCGCCTGGCTCTGCCTGCGTGATGGCATCGCGCCGCGAGAGCTGGCCCGCGACTGGACGAAGATTCGCGAGCTGCAGCAGCGACTGGTCCGTGGGCCGCAGGGTCAGCCCGGCATTCTGCTCTGGCCGCATCACGATCTGTCGCCCGAAGATCTCTGGTTCGAAGCGGTCAACCTGCTGGCCGTCCGCGGGATCTGGCCCGGCGATCCCGGCAGCCTCGACTTCCAGCCGTATCGCCTGGCGAAACGGGCTGAACTGGCGGAGATCCTGAAACGGACCGCCCGGCACGTCGCGGTTCCGAATGCCGAGCCCGATCTCGCCCCCCTGACCGCCGATGGCGAACGCTCCGCCGACTGGCAGGCCCTGGCCGACGGACTGCGGGCTCTGGGAATCACCCCGAGTCCGGGTCTGACGAAGAATGGACCGGTCAACGAGACGCGGGCGACGCTGCCGCGATTCGAACTGGCCAGGTTCCTCTGGGCGCACGTCAAAGATCTGCCGGAGCGACTGCCGGAAACCGATCGCTATCTTCATCCCGGCAACGATGTCGACGGGGACGGCGTCCTCGATCTCGACGATCCCGAACCACTGATCCGACTGGACGCCCGATAGAT
The DNA here is from genome assembly GCA_942493135.1 of uncultured Planctomycetaceae bacterium. GTDB lineage: Bacteria > Planctomycetota > Planctomycetia > Planctomycetales > Planctomycetaceae > Planctellipticum. Next base: position 1,284,936 of record OW818684.1, read on the forward strand.
CCCGCTCTGCGGCAAATGGCGATATGATCCCGCCATCGGGTGGCTGGCGTCGGAGTCTTCGACGACCCAGATCTGGTTCGGGGAGCACGGTCACCCGATGAGCATCGCAAGTTCACGCGGACGAGCGCATGCCACCGTCGAACGATCACGTCAGATGACACAGGAGCAGACTTCGTGCAGCCACTCAACTGGAACAGTCAGCAGCTCACGCATGGGTGGCAGCGCGGCGTCACGGCGTTCTTCTACGGCCTGGGCATGTCCGAAGACGACTTCAACAAGCCGCAGGTCGGCATCGGCGTGCCGCTCCTCGAAGGCAATCTCTGTAACGTGCATGCTTACGGCCTCGCCCAGCAGGTCGCCGCGGGCTGCCGGGATGCGGGGCTGCTGGGCTTTCCGTTCGGTACGCCGGGCGTCAGCGACAACCTGACGCAGGGGCTGGAAGGGGGGAGCGCCAGCCTCCCGTCGCGAAACCTGATCGCCAACTCGGCAGAGTGCGTCGTCACGGCCCACTGCTACGACGCGATGATCGGGCTGCATCACTGCGATAAGAACGGCCCCGGTTTCGCCATGGCTCTGGCCCGGATGAACGTCCCCGGCCTGCTGCTCAGCGGCGGCAGCATTCACCCGGGCTGTTACAAGGGGCGGTCGGTCACGATCCTTGACGTCTACGACGCCCAAGCCGACGCCAGCGTCGGCGCGATTCCGCAGTCCGAAGCGGATGAGATCCGCCGGGTGGCCTGCCCGGGGCCGGGCGGCTGCGGCATCGCGGCGTCGTTCAACACCTGGGGCATCGCGATGGAAGCCATCGGGCTGATGCCGCCCCAGAGCAGTTCCATCCCCGCCATCGATCCCGGCAAGGCGGCCGATTGCCAGGCCGCCGGCGGACTGATCCGGACGCTGCTCGAACTGCAGCTCCGTCCGCGCGACATCCTCACGCGGCAGGCCTTCGAAAACGCCGCCGTCACAATCGCCGCCATCGGCGGCTCGACCAATGGAGTCATCCACCTGCTGGCGCTGGCCCAGGAAGCGGGCGTGGCCTTCGATCTGCGAGACCTGCAGGCCATCCTGAAGCGGACGCCGGTCCTCTGCAGCTTCGCGCCTCGCGGCACGAAGACGATGGTCGACCTGCACGAGCTCGGCGGGACGTCGGTCCTGCTGAAACACCTGTGGCGGGCCGGTCTGCTGCATGGCGACTGCCGGACCGTCACGGGGCGAACTCTGGCGGAGAACCTGGCCGATGTCGCCGATCTTCCGGCCAATCAGGAGCTGATGGCTCCCGCCGACGCCCCGTTCAAACCGTTCGCCGACATGCAGGTCTGCTTCGGCAACCTGGCTCCCGATGGGATCGTCTTTAAAGTGTCGAGCCTCAGCGAGCCGCGTTTCCGCGGTCCGGCGATCTGTTTCGACAGCGGCAAAGCAGTCGCTGACGCCGTCGAGCAGCGTCGCATCCGTCCGGGCGATGTCATCGTGCTGCGTCACCTTGGGCCGGTCGCCGCGGGGATGCCGGAAGTCGTGCTCGCCGCCTCGGCGTTGTCCGTTCCGGAGCTCACCGGAAAGGTCGCGATGATTTCCGACACCCGCGTCTCCGGCATCTCGCACGGCGCGATCGGCGTGCATTGCGCCCCCGAAGCCGCCGTCGGCGGTCCGATTGCCTTCGTCCAGAACGGCGACGAAATCAGCTTCGATCTGTCGACGGGCGAAATCACCTGGCACGTCAGCGACGAGGACGCCGGCCACCGCCGAGCCGGCTGGCAGCCGCACCCCGTCCGGCATCGCCGCGGCTTCCTGGCGGACTTTGCGGCGTCGGTTTCACAGGCCAGCAGCGGCTGCGTCAGCCGAAATCTGCATCCCGAGTGCCGGTGACGGACATCATTGATTTCGCCCCTGCTGCGGGGCTGTCTCACTTCTTCCCCGGCAGACAATAACACGACGAAGTCAGCTCCACGTCCGCCCGCTGCCACGCTGTCTTGAACCGCAGCTCGACCGCATCCGCCTCCGAGGACTTGCCCTGCGCCCGCAGGCTCTCCGCCAGACCGAACAGCGACCAGCCGTTTTCCGGGTACTTCTTGAGATCGTCCCGATAGACAGCCTCGGCCTCAGCAAACCGGCGGGCGTCCATCAGCGTCGCGCCCATGGCGTGGCGGACCGGCTGGATCCAGTCGGGGGGCTCGATGTAGCGCAGCGCGTCCTCCCGCCGGACGGCCTCACGCAGTGCTGACAGAGCTTCGTCGACCTTTCCTTCCCGATACAGGATCTCTCCTTCCAGCATCCGGTCTGCAATGTTCAGAATGTCTGCCGCCGTGTTGAGCGTGAACATAGTCTCCGCCGGAAGCGCCGACTTGACCGCTCGAAACTGCCGCTGCTCCGTCCTGGCCGCGTCGACCTGGTCCTTCGCCGCATAAGCCACGCCCCGGGCGTACAGCCGGACGGCCCGCGTCACGGGAAAATGCTCGGGAGGTTCGGGCTCCGCCAGCAGCTCGTCCCATTGGCCGAAACGGAGCGCCAGCTCGTACGGCATGGCGTGAAAGGCATCAACGAAGGGCGCGTTGTTCCGGACCCAGTCCGGCGGCATCTCCGCCAGCATGACTCGAATGGCGTGCGTCGAACGCTGGCGCTGCCCCTGCATCATCGCCGCGAAGGCCAGCATATGGTGATTGTGGGCCATGTAAATCCGGTAGAAGTCCTGGTCCGGATGCGCAGCCCGGTAGGCGGTGTCTGCGACGATCGCCTTCTCGTTCGCCTCAATCGCCCGCTGCCATCTCCCCAGCCGCACGTCGATGTGCGACGGCATATGGACCATGTGCCCCAGTCCCGACTGCAGATCGCGCAGCCGGTCGGCCGCTTCCACCGCCTTTTCCGGAGACGGCGAGGCCTCGACGGCATGAATGTAGAGGTGCAGCGCCAGGGGATGTTTCGGATTGAGGGCCAGGACCCGGTCCAGCGTCTTCAGCACTTCGTCGGTGCCGTCATTCGCAATTCCCTCCGGCGACCACTGGTTCCACGGCTGCAGATCCATCAGGGCCTCGGCGTATAGGGCCCCGATATCGGCATCGTCCGGGTGCGACTCCCAGACCTTGCGCATCGCCTCCGCATACCCTTCATCCAGGGGGCGGCGATCTTCCGGCTGCGGATTTGCGTAGCGTTTCGCCAGCGCCGCAATCAGCTCCCGCTCGACCGGCGTCGCCGACGCACTCAGTTTCTGAGCCTGCTGCAGGGCTTCCCAGGCGGCCTTCGCCTTGGGCTCGGGGACCGGCGGAAAGTTGATGTTCGGCCCGTTGGCAATTGCGATCCCCCAGTGAGGCATCACAGCCCCGGGATCAATCGCCGCAGCCTGGCGGAATGACCGGATCGCTTCGTCATGATTGAAGGCGTAGAGGAACGCCAGTCCCCGGTTGAAGGATTCCTGCGCGTCCGGGGATGCCGTGGAGATCACCCGGCCGTGCGTTCCCAGCCCGTCGAACCGCTTGACGCGCGCAGGCTCGGCCGCCGCCGCCGGGTCGGCCGCAGCCAACAGAAGCTCGACGATGGCCCAGACCACGCAACTCAGCAGTTCGCTCATCTCAACCTCCCCAAATCTGAATCTCATTGATGCTCAAAGCGGCCGGCGAATGCGTTGCGACTGATTTTAACAACGGACGTTCCGGGCAACACTCCGTTTCAGAGATAGTGAAACGCCTGCTCGGGCAGTAAGATCACGCGGAACCACCCGATTTTCAGAAAACTCCAGGAGCCGCGCATGTCGCCCCTGTCCCGTCGTACGCTGCTCGCCGCCGTCCCTGGGCTGGCCCTGTTGGGACCTGCCGCCGCACACGCCGCGCAGACACCCGCCCGCCGCCAGAGGTTCGCCGTCTCGACCTATTCCTTCTGGCAATTCCGCCATGCGGAAACTCGCGATATCGAGAAGTGCATCGACTTTGCCACCGAAATGGGTTTCGACGGCGTCGAGATCCTCCATCGGCAGATGGAAAGCGAGGAGCCGGGCTACCTGCAGCGGCTGAAACGTCGGGCGTTCGTCAACGGCCTGGATCTGTGCGGCTTCTCGACGCACCAGGGGTTTCTCAATCCCGATCCCGCCGTCCGCCAGAAGAACGTCGATCACACGCTCCACTGCATCGAACTGGCCTATCAGCTCGGCATTCCGACGCTGCGCGTCAACACCGGCACCTGGGGGACGAGCAAGGACTTCGACGACCTGATGAAGCACCGCGGCATCGAGCCGCCGCGCGAAGGCTACACCGACGAAGACGGCTTCGGCTGGGTCGTCGACGGCCTCGGCAAATGTCTGGACGCGGCTGCGAAGGCCGGCGTCACGCTGGGACTCGAAAATCACTGGGGCCTCGGCCGGACGCCGGAGGGCGTGCTCCGCGTCGTGAACGCTCTCAACAGCCCCTGGCTGCAGGTCACGATGGATACGGGGAACTTCCTGGAAGACCCCTACGACCGGCTCGAACTGCTGGCCCCGAAAACAGTCCTCGTGCAGTCCAAGACTTACTACGGCGGCGGCCTGTGGTACACGCTCGACCTCGACTATCCGCGGATCGCAAAGATGCTCAAGCAGCACAACTACCGCGGATACGTCTCGCTGGAATTCGAGGGGAAGGCGCCGCCGCTGGAGGCGATTCCGCAGTCGCTGGCAATGCTGCGTGCGGCGTTCGGGCTGGGGTAGGGTCGGCTGTGCGGACCGGTCTTGTCGACAGGATGCAGAGGACTGAATCGGTCCGCAAAGCGGCCCCAACGAAAGGCACGTCATGCAGTCGTCCACGATCTTCGCGATGACCTTGATGGTCGCTGGAGGCAGCATGGTTGTGAAGGCCCAGCAGCCCGACTGGAAGCCGCTGCAGGACCGACTTTCAGCCGCCATCAAAGCGGAACTGGCCGCCAAGGAGATCCCGGCCCTGGCGATCGCCCTGGTGCAGGGACGGGACGTTGTCTGGAAAGCGGGCTTCGGACTGGCGCGGGTGAAGGAGCAGATTCCTGCAGACGCGGACACGGTCTACCGCGTCGGCTCGGTCTCGAAACTTTTTGCCGACATTGCTGCGATTCAGCTGGTCGAACAGGGGAAGCTGGAGCTGGACGCGCCGATCACGAAGTGGCTGCCGGAGTTTGCTCCGCGCGATCCGTTCGAAGTGCCGATCACGCTCCGGCAGCTCATGACGCATCGCTCGGGCCTCGTCCGCGAGCCCCCCGTCGGGCACTACTTCGATCCCGTCGAACCCAGCCTCGCGGTGACAGTCCAGAGCCTGAATCGGACGGCGCTCGTCTATCAGCCCGAAACGCGGACGAAGTATTCGAACGCCGCGATTGCAGTGGTTGGCACGCTCGTCGAACGAGCATCGGGACTGAGTTTTGACGAGTACGTCAATCGCCAAGTTCTGCAACCGCTGGGCATGACCGGGACATCGTTCGCGCTGACGCCCGCCGTTCGGGAGCGGCTCGCCGAAGCGATCATGTGGGGCGTCGACGGCCGCCAGTTTCCCGCTCCGACATTCCAGCTCGGCACCAGCCCGGCGGGGAATCTGTACTCATCCGTCGCCGATCAGTCGAAATTCCTGATCGCACTGCTCAACGGCGGCGAGGGAGCCTCCGGCCGGCTGGTGCAGCCCGAAACCCTGGCCGCTATGTGGACGCCGCAGTTCCAGGCCGCCGATCAGCCCGGCTTCGGGCTGGGCTTTCACGTCACGAAACTCGATGGTTCGCAGAAAGTCGGTCACGCCGGTGCGGTCTACGGCTTTGCGACGCAGCTTGCCGCCCTGCCGGATGAAAAACTGGGAGTCATCGCCGCGGCCTCAAAAGACTGCGCCAACGGCACCGTCACGCGGATCTCCGATTACGCCCTGCGACTGCTGAGGGCGCAGCAGCAGGGCGAGCCGCTCCCCGAATATGTCCTGTCGACCGCACTTCCCGCCGGGCTGGCCCGCGAAATGTCCGGCCGATTCTCAAACGGGGCTCGCAGTTTCGATTTCTACGACGTTGCAAACCGGCTGTATGTGGTCCGGGGAGCCACGCGCCGGGAGGTCCGCGGTCTGGGCGACGGCTTCGTGTTCGACGACCCGTTCGCGTGGGGGCCGGAGTTCCAGCGGACGAACGCCGATCAGCTCGTGATCGACGGCGACACGTGGACGCGAGAAACCGTCCCGCTCCCCGCCGAGCCGCCGGCTCACTGGCAGGGGCTGATTGGCGAATACGGCTGGGACCACAACGAATTGTTTGTCTTCGAAGATCGCGGCAGGCTGTATGCGCTGATCGAGTGGTTTTTCTTCTACCCGCTGACCGAACTGGGGCCGTCGGAGTTCGCCTTCCCGGAAGACGCCGGGCTGTATCACGGCGAGAAGCTGATTTTCAAGCGGGATACAACGGGACGGGCGACGCACGTCGTGGCGGCCGAGGTGAAATTCGTCCGGCGGGATCTGGATCGGGACGGCAAGACGTTTCGCATCGAACCGCAGAAGCCGATCGAAGAACTCCGGACAGCCGCCCTCGCCGCGCCGCCGCCGGTCCAGGCGCCGGACCTCAAGCAGCCGGACCTGGTCGAGCTGGCGCCGCTGGAGCCGTCGTTCAAGTTCGATATCCGCTACGCATCGGACAACAACTTCATGTCCGCGGTGTTCTACTCTGCGCCGCGGGCGTTCCTGCAGCGTCCGGCAGCGGAGGCGCTGCTGCGCGTGCACCGGCAACTGGAGCCGCACGGTTACGGACTGCTGATTCACGACGCCTACCGGCCGTGGTACGTCACGAAGATGTTCTACGACGCGACTCCCGAGGCAATGCGGCACTTCGTGGCCGATCCGTCGAAGGGCTCCCGACACAACCGGGGCTGTGCGGTCGACCTGACTCTCTACGATCTGAAAACCGGCGAGCCGGTGCAGATGCCGTCGGGCTACGACGAGTTCTCGGCCCGGGCCTATCCGGGCTACCCGGCAGGAACCAGCCGGTCCCGCTGGCTGCGGGAACTCCTCCGGCGAACGATGGAGGCGGAGGGCTTCCGCGTGTACGAGTTCGAATGGTGGCACTTCGACTTCGGCCCGTGGCGGGAATACCCGGTCCTGAACCAGCGGTTTGAAGAACTGACTCAGGGAAAGTGACGCCAGACACCTTTGTTGCCTCTCAATGTGTCTTGCCGGAAAATGCACTTTGCATTGCAAAGTGCATTTCGTACGATGTACGGCATGACTGCGAACGATCAGGAGTGCGGCATGCGAAATGGGACCCGGATCACGCTGGCTTTCCTGCTGGGAACTGTCGTCGGGTTCGTGCTGGGCGTCGCCGCCATTCTGGTGCTGGCCGCGGTCGTGACGGCGCAGATCAGTTACGCACAGTAGCCGGTCCGAATCCCACAACAGGGTGCGTACTGCCGGCGCAAGAGAACACGTTCGCGGCACCCGCAGGATCTGTCACTCCGTCCGCCGAGGTCACGAGTTTGGCGCGTCGGAGATGTCGGGCTCGACGAGCATGGCCAGAAGTCTCAGCGATTCCTGCCAGCCCAGATAACAGGCCTCCGCGGGAATCGCCGCCGGGACGCCCTCCTGCACGATGTTCACTTCGGTTCCGCAGGAGACCTTCCGGAAGGTGATCGTCGTCTGCATCTCTCCGGGCAGGTTCGGATCGTCGAACTCGTCCGTGTGCCGGATCAGTTCGTGCGGCGTCAGTTCGAGATATCTCCCGCCAAAGGAGTGGCTGTGGCCGGTGGTGAAGTTCGTGAACGACATTCGATATCGGCCGTCGACGCTGGCATCCAGTTCGTGAACCTTGCCCGTGAAGCCGTTCGGCGGCAGCCACTTGACCATCGCGTCCGGATCGAGGAACGCGCGATAGAGCTTCTCGGGCGTGGTCGTAAAGACCCGATGCAGCCGGATGGTACTGGTTGACATGCTCGACGCTCCTGACGTGGGATGCTGAGCTGGTGTGAAAGCGAACGCGCCGGATGCCCGCGACTGCCAGAGCGCGGTGTCGCACAACCCGATTGGAACGGTCCGCGGAACGCCGGTCAAGCGATCTCGCATCGGAGCCGATTTCCATGTCCGCATTGGACGCGGAGGGCCGTTTAGAATCGCGACGCGATCTCCTCGTTCAATTTCTCCATCGCCTTCAACCTGGAGTCGGCACGGAGCGACTGAGCCAGTCCTCGAAGCGCGTCGGCCCGATCCGCGGGGCGTCGCCGGGGGTGAGGCTCTGATCGTTCACCGCAATGCCGAAGTAACCGGCCCGCGGATCGGTGACGACCTCCCGCGAGTCCTGGCTGGCGCGCAGGAACTGGCGCGCGAGATCGTCCATGCGGATCGGTTCGGGGCCGGCCACATCGACCATGCCGTTCAGCGGCTGCGCGGTCGCCACATCGGCGATCGCCGCGGCGACGTCGTCGGATGCGATGGGCTGCATCATGGCAGGCGGAAGCCGCACCGTCTGGCCGTCGGTGCCCGACTGGGCAATGGCGCCGACGAACTCGAAGAACTGTGTGGCGCGGACGATGGTGTAGGGAATCCGGGAGGACTTGATCAGTTCTTCCTGGGCCAGTTTTGCGCGAAAGTAGCCCATCTCCTGCAGACGATCCGTGCCGACGACGGACAGGGCGACATGGTGTCCCACGCCGGCGGCGGCTTCCGCCATCAGGAGGTTGCGACCTCCCGACTTGAAGAACTCCATGGCAGCAGCCTCTTCGAAGGAGGGTGAGTTCGCGACATCGACGACAGCCTGGGCGCCGCTCAGCGCTTCGGCCAAGCCCTCGCCCGTGAGCGTATTGACGCCCGTCGAGGGGGACGCCGGCACGGCCTCGTGACCTTGCTTGCGAAGGTTCGCCACAACTTTCTTTCCAATCAGTCCACTGCCGCCAATGACGACGATCTTCATGGGAGATCCTTTCTGTGGCCGCCTGCGATTCAGGCAGCGGTCATGGAGGCGCGAGCCGCGTCCACGTGGAAGCGATCCGGCGCCGTGAGGTTTCAGAAATCAGGAGCCCGAGGTGACTTTCGCCTTCGACCCGCGGGCCGGCTTGTCCGGATTCAGAGTCATTGAATCGGCTTTGATCTGCGTGTTGTCGTGCGGCGAAACGACCCGCACTAAGGCACCGTCGGAAGTAACAGGCACCATCCGCCGCTGAAGCTCATTCAGAGAGACTGTCATCGCAGACGACTGTCACCATCCGGCGAAAGTGAGCTGGTCACGATACTGTCCGCCACCCGGCAAAGTGCCTTGCCAATCCAGAGGTATTATTCCTTCGCGTGCTCCGGGATGGCAATCTCTTTTGCCTCTCGTGGGTGCAGCACCACCGCAATCAGTCGCGTGTTTCCCCTGGCAGCCGGATTTCGCGACACCCGGTGCAGGCACCCGGTCGGCTCGTAGAACGTTTCGCCCGCCCGGAAGATCTTCGTCGGCTGATCGTCGATTCCGAGCTCGTAAGTCCCTTCCAGGACATAGACGAACCCCGGTCCCGGGTGCCGGTGTGCCAGGCCGGCCTGACCGGGGCCCAATGTCACTTCGACGACCGTCGCCCTCGCGACCTTGCCATCGAGCTTCTCCCGGATGTCCTGGGCCGAAAGGACTTTCACCGACTCGCCGTCTTCGTGCAGGCAGGCGAACGTTACCCCGCCGATTCCAGGAATGCTCGCGAACAAAACCGAAAGCAGAATGCGATTCATGATAATTCCCCCTGGTATCGATTCCGGGGCGATTCACAGTGAGGCGCCGCCGGCTGCTCGATAGCAAGGACGACGAACGGATCAGATTTGTGACGGGCGGCAAGTTTTTCCATGGACCGAGCCTGCCTGAGTCGAAGTCTGTGCATCAGACCAGTGCCCGACTTGAACCGTCTAGGCGCGTTTCACACCCCCTGCTAAAACCCCGACGCACCAGACTGCGCGGATTTCGGCGGAATCTGCCGGTCGAATGGGAAGATTCGTGAAAGGGCAACGTTGCGGCAGATCATTCAGTCACTCAGAACTGGCGAAACTCAGCTTGTCGAAGTGTCGTGCCCGCAGGTCCGAACCGGCTGTCTGCTGATCCAGACGACGACCACACTGATTTCAGCCGGCACTGAGCGGATGCTGCAGGAATTCGGCAAAGCGGGCTGGCTGGGCAAAGCCCGGCAGCAGCCGGAGAAGGTCCGCCAGGTGCTGGATAAGGTTCGCACGGATGGCCTTTTCGCCACGTTCGAAGCCGTGACGGACAAGCTGGATCAGCCGATTCCACTCGGCTACTGCAACGTCGGACGAGTGCTGGAAGTCGGTTCGGGCGTGACCGGATTCGCCATCGGCGACCGCGTGCTCTCGAACGGCGGCCATGCAGAAGTCGTTTCTGTTCCACGGAATCTGTGCGTCCGCATTCCCGACGCCGTGCCCGATGAAGACGCCGTTTTCGGCGTGCTGGGGGCGATCGCCCTGCAGGGAATCCGGCTGCTGGAACCGACGCTCGGCGAATGCGTCGTGGTCTCCGGTCTCGGGCTGGTGGGGCTGCTGGCGGTCCAGCTCCTGCAGGCGCATGGGGCTCGCGTGCTGGGGGCCGACTTCAATCCCGCTCGCCTGCAACTGGCGGCAGAGCTGGGAGCGGAGACCTGCCATCTCGGCGAGGATGACCTGACAGCGCGGGCCAAGGTGTTCTCGCGAGGACGGGGCGTCGACGCCGTCCTGATCGCCGCCGCGACGTCGAGCGACGACCCGATCCGACAGGCGACGGAGATCTGCCGCAAGCGAGGGCGGATTGTCCTGACCGGCGTGGCGGGGATGTCGCTGAGCCGGGATGAATTCTTCAAGAAGGAACTGTCGTTTCAGGTTTCCTGTTCTTACGGTCCGGGCCGGTATGACAGTGAATACGAAGAGGCCGGCCGCGACTATCCGGTGCCGTACGTCCGCTGGACGCAGCAGCGCAATTTCGAAGCAGTCCTCGACATGCTGGCGGCAGGCCGCATCACCACCCGACCGCTGGTTTCGCATCGATTCGCCCTCGGCAACGCCACAGCGGCCTATACGCTGATCGGCAGTCACGAGCCATCGCTGGGCGTGCTGCTGAACTACCCGGCTGCGGCTGAGAGCGAGCTGCGTAGGTCAACGATTCGCTTCGCGGCCGGGGCGAAAAACACCGCTGATCGCCGACCATCGACGGCCGGTCAGACGCCCGTCATTGGTTTCATTGGTGCGGGGGGATTTGCCTCGCGGATGCTGCTCCCCGCGTTCAAGGCGGAAGGAGCCCGGTTGAAGTGGGTCGGTACGCGGTCGGGACTCAGCGGGGCGCAAGCGGCCCGCAAATTCGGGATCGAACGGGCCACGACGGACATCGAACAGATCCTGGCTGATCCGGAGACGAAAGCGGTCGTGATCGCCACGCGCCACGATTCGCACGCAACGCTGATCTGCCGCGCCCTGGCGGCTGGCAAACACGTTTTTGTGGAAAAGCCGCTGGCCGTAAATGCGGATCAGTTGAGCCAGATTGAGGCGGCTGTTGCCGCGGCGAGTCGCGATCCGCAGGTGCTCGTTGGATTCAATCGTCGGTTCGCGCCGCAGGTCGGCAAGATGGCTTCGCTGCTGCGGGGCGTCGATGAGCCGAAGTCGTTCATTGCGACGATCAACGCCGGGGCGATCCCCGGAGATCACTGGACTCAACATCCCGAGCAGGGAGGCGGGCGGCTGATCGGCGAAGGATGCCATTTCCTCGATCTGCTGCGGCACCTTTGCGGACACGCGATCACTGGCGTCCATGCCGTCCAGCTTGGCGGGCGACGTCCCGGAATGGTCTGCGACGACAAAGTCAGCGTTTCGCTCACGTTCGCGGACGGCAGTTTTGGCGTGGTGCACTACCTGGCCAACGGTCATCGGGCCTATCCCAAGGAACGGATTGAAGTCTTCTGCGCGGAGCGGGTGCTGCAGCTCGATAACTTCCGCCGGCTTTCCGGCTGGGGCTGGCCGGGTTTCTCGCGGATGAACCTGTGGCGTCAGGACAAGGGGCACCGCGCGGAGGTGGCTGCGTTTCTGGCAGCACTCCGCACCGGCGGCCCGATGCCGATTCCGTTCCACGAACTCGTCGAAGTCACCCGGGCTAGCTTCGCGGCGGTCGAATCCGCCACGACCGGACAGCCAGTCTTTTTCGTCCCAGCAGCGGCGGAGCCGCTGCGATACGCCGCGTAAATCGTTTCAAGGAACCGCGGACCAGCTTGGAATCGCCTCAACAAACACACTGACCCGATCAAGGATGATCCGGCCATGCACCTGCTCCACGTCGTGGGCGCCCGCCCGAATTTCATGAAGGTTGCCCCCGTCCTGCGGGCGCTGCAGCAGCGGCCCGGCGTTCGCCAGACGCTGCTCCACACCGGGCAGCACTACGACGCCAACATGTCGGACATCTTCTTTCAGCAGCTCGGCATTCCCGCCCCCGACGTCTTCCTGGGCGTCGGTTCGGGTTCGCACGCCGTCCAGACGGCGAAGATCATGATGCAGTTCGAGGAGGCGATCCTCGACGGCCGGCCCGACTGGGTGCTGGTGTATGGTGACGTGAATTCGACGGTCGCTGCGACGCTAGTCTGCGCCAAGTTGCGGGTCCAGGTGGCTCATGTCGAGGCCGGTCTGCGTTCGTTCGACCGCGACATGCCCGAAGAGTTGAACCGACTGGTGACCGATCAGCTCGCCGATTTGCTGCTGACTCCATCGCACGACGGCGATCAGAATCTGCTGCGGGAAGGAATTCCGGCGTCGCGGATCCGCTGCGTCGGCAACGTGATGATCGACACGCTGGTCCGACTGTTGCCGCAGGCCCGCCTGCCCGTCGCGCCGCTGCAAGAGCGATTTGCTCTGGTGACGCTGCATCGACCGTCGAATGTCGATGACCCTGAGATTCTTCGCGGCGTGCTGGAGACGCTCGTAGATCTCAGCGACGGCTGCCAGATGGTCTTCCCGGTGCACCCGCGGACGCGGAAGAAAATCGAAGAACTGGGCATCCTGTTTCCGAACGAGGAGCGGTTCCTGCTGCTGGAGCCGCTCGGCTATCTGGAGTGCCTGGCGCTGCAGAAACACGCCACGGCTGTCGTCACCGACTCGGGGGGAATCCAGGAAGAATCGACCTGGCTCGGCGTTCCGTGCCTGACGCTGCGGGAGAATACCGAACGTCCGGTGACGATCTCCGCCGGGACGAATCAGCTCATCGGGCGCAACATGGTCAAGCTGCGGTCGGCACTGACTGAGATTCTCGCCGGGCATGGCAAGACCGGCCGCAGGCCGCCCCTGTGGGACGGCAAGGCGGGTGAGCGGATTGCGGACATTCTGCTGGAACCGGCCCAGCCGGTGCTTCGCCGGGCGGCCTGATTCCTGGAAGGAAATGACCTCGGGCCATGCACGTTCCAAACGTCTCTCGATTGCTGCGGACGATGCGGCACTTGCGATCTTCGCAGGTGTTGTGGCGGGCGCGGTACGCGCTCGAAAGACGGCTGCCGATCGCCTGGACGGCTCCGCCCGCCGATCGCGATCCGGAAGATGCGTTCGCTCAGAACAACATTCCGCGGCTGCGTCCTTCCTTTCCAGGCGTCCCGCTGTTCCATCGGGCGGGTCCCGTCGGGGCGCAGGCGGTGGAAGCGCTGGCCCGGGGCAAATTCGAACATCTGCACCGGATCGTTCGACTGTCGCGACGCGATCCGGACTGGCGGGACGCCGGGGTCGAGGCCGGTCGGTTGTGGACCGTCACGCTGCACTATCACGGCTGGATCTACGATCTGGCCGAAGCAGCCGGGAACGGGCAACCCGATGCATGGCCCCTGCTCAAGGACTACTGGCGTCACTGGCTGTCCGAAGCTCCGCTGCGCAAGCTCGGGTCCGGACACCTGGCGTGGAATTCCTTCGCCGTCGCTACGCGGATCGGCTGGTGGATTCGGTCCCTGCAGGTGCTGAAGGCGGAGCACTGGGCCGACGACCCCGATCTGCTCCGCAAGATCCTCCGCTCGCTCGTGCGCCAGGCCGATCACCTGGAGCATCACCTGGAGTGGGATCTGCGCGGGAATCATCTCCTGCGCGACGCGGTGGGGCTGGCCTGGGCGGGCCGGTTCTTCGGCGGACGGCAGGGAGATCGCTGGCTGGAAGCCGCGACCGGACTGGCAGTCGAGCAGGCGCGCGAACAGGTTCTCGCCGACGGCGGGCACTTCGAACGCAGCCCGATGTATCACATTCATGTGATGGAAGACTTCGTCTCGCTCGCATGTCTGCTCGTCGACGGCGATGCAATCCGGACGATCCATGACACGTGCGGCAGCATGGCCGACTATCTGCGCTGGATGCTGGCACCCGACGGTCAGTTTCCCCTGTTCAACGACGCCGCGTGGCATGCCGTCTGCGAACCCGAGGCGATGCTGGAAATCGTCCGCCGGATGGGCGAACCGTTTCCCGTGCTGCCGCCGCGCGGGCTGCGGCATCTGACATCAACCGGAATTGTTGCCTGGCAGGGAAATCCGTGGACGGTCTGCTGGGATGTCGGCCCCGTCGGTCCGCAGTACCAGCCGGGCCATGCCCACGCCGACACGCTGACGCTCGACGCGTGGTGCGGCGGTCGTTCGCTGCTGGTCGATCCGGGAACATTCTCCTACGACCGCGATGACCGCCGGCGCTACGACCGCGCCACCAGCTCGCACAACACGGTCTGCATCGACGACACCGATTCCAGCGAAGTCTGGGATATCTTCCGCGTGGGCCAGCGAGCGCAGCCGCGCGACGTGGTGGCTCAGGCGACTGAGACAGGCTTTACCGGTTCGGCCGGACACGACGGCTACGATCTCCTGCCGGGACAGCCGCAGCATTCGCGGTCGGTGACCGTGGACGGTCGCTGTCTGTCGATTGTGGACTCGGTCACCGGCAGGCTGGCCCATTCGCTCGCAGGCGGCTGGCTGCTGCATCCCGAATGGACGGTGACACCGACCGCCGACGGATGGCGGCTGGAAGCGGCGGGTTCCTCGGTCGAAGTAACAATCACGTCCGAGACTCCGCTTGACCTGCGCGTCGAGCAGCGTCCGTGGCATCCGGAGTATGGGCTGGAAATGAATACGAACCGGCTGACGTGGCGGTGCCGGGCGGAGTTGCCAGTGCGGGTGATGACACGATTTGTGGTGGAGTGATTGGCTGGGGAAAGCACGAAGTCCGAAATCCGATAGAAATCCAAGAAACGCAGCGCTGACAGGAATGTCTGCGCCACCTGGAGTTGTCCTTTCTCCGTGGTCTCAGTGACCTCCATGGTTCCATTCTGATTCGTGGCATTGGTGTCATTCGTGGTTCAGGCATTGACGATTCGTAACGACTGAAGTTCGAGCGACTGGCGGCAGCAGCGACTCTGCCGCGGTCCGGGAAACGTGACCATGCACATTCTGTTTCTGACGCACTATTTTCCGCCGGAGGTCAACGCCCCGGCATCTCGGACGTTCGAGCACTGCAGCCGCTGGGTGCAGGCGGGGCACAAGGTGACGGTCATCACCTGCGCGCCGAACTGTCCGACCGGCGTCGTCTTCGACGGTTACCGGAACGACTGGCGGTCGGAAGAGACTGTCGCCGGAATTCGAGTGATCCGCGTCTGGTCGTGGCTCTCGGCGAACAAGGGGTTTCTGGGGCGGATTCTCAACTTCGTCTCCTACATGCTGACGGCTGTCTGGGCGGCGATCTGGTTACGAAGGGTCGACGTCGTGGTTGCCACGTCGCCGCAGTTCTTCTGCGGGTGGGCGGGCGTGCTGTGTCATTGGATTCGCCGCTGGCCGTTCGTGCTGGAGATTCGCGACATCTGGCCGGAATCGATCGTGACCGTCGGCGCGATGCAGCGATCGTGGACTATCCGCGTGCTGGAATGGCTGGAGCTGCGGATGTATGCGGCGGCCCAGTTCATCGTGACGGTGGGCGATGGCTACCGGGATCAACTGCTGCTGCGGAAGGTTCCGCTGGCGAAGATGGCGGTGATTCCGAACGGCGTGGACCTGTGCCGGTTTCAGCCGCGCGAGCGCGACCCCGCGTTGCGACGCGAGTGGGGCGGGACCGGGAAGTTCGTCTGCACCTATGTCGGGACCATCGGCATGGCGCACGGCCTGGAAGTCGTGCTCGAAGCGGCGGAGAAACTGCGGACTCAAGGTCGCGAAGACGCTCACTTCTGGATCGTGGGGGACGGAGCGGAGCGCGCGTCGCTCGAACGCGAAGCGACCGAGCGGGGATTGACGTCGATTCGCTTCACCGGCCTGGTGTCCAAGGACCGGGTCGAAGATGTGCTGGCCTCGTGCGATGCGTGCCTGGTCCATCTGCGGGGAACGGAGCTGTTCGGCACGGTGATCCCGTCGAAGGTTTTCGAAATCATGGCGATGAACGTGCCGATCATCATGGGCGTCCGCGGTCAGGCGCAGGAGATCGTGCTGCACGGCGCCGCCGGCATTCCGATGACGCCGGACGATCCGCAGTCGCTGATCGACTGCGTCCGCGAAATTCAGAAGCAGCGCTGCCGCTTCACAAACGGCCGGGAGCACGTGGCCCAGCACTTCGACCGGGATCACCTGGCGGCCCGGATGCTGGATCTGCTGGAACGGCACGTGGGGCCGGAGGTGGAAGCCGTGCCGCTGCCGGCGCTGCAGATTGCGGAGGGAGATTCCGGGCGGAAGGCGGCGTGAGGAGATCGCGAGTCGCGACTCGCCCGTGATGCGACTTGCCGCCGGTACCCTCGTACTCGCTGTTCGACATCGCTGTTTCGCTGGGTCGGAGTCGAGACAAAATACCCAGCGACATTGACGGAATGCCGAACCGACGAGGACCAGGAGAATGGTCGAGATCGCGCTGACGATACGTCAACTGACGGCCGCCGATCTGCCGACGGCCCTCGGGTTATCGGAGCAGGCCGGGTGGAATCAGCTTGAAGCCGACTGGCGGCGGATGCTGGAACTGGAGCCGGGCGGTTGCCTGGCCGCCGAGCGGGACGGACGTCTGGTCGGGACGACGGTCTGCTGCACGTTCGGTCCGGTCGCTTGGCTCGCGATGGTCCTGGTTGAAGAGTCGCTCCGCGGGCAGGGGATCGGCCGGCGGCTGGTGGAGGCGGGGCTCGATTTTGCGGATCGGGCAGGGGCAAAAACAGTCCGGCTG
The DNA here is from genome assembly GCA_942493135.1 of uncultured Planctomycetaceae bacterium. Classification (GTDB taxonomy): domain Bacteria; phylum Planctomycetota; class Planctomycetia; order Planctomycetales; family Planctomycetaceae; genus Planctellipticum. Next base: position 1,301,996 of record OW818684.1, read on the forward strand.
GACGCGACGCCGCTGGGCCGGCCGGTCTATGAGCGGGCCGGGTTCGTGCCCCAGTTCGAGTTGATCCGCTGGAGCGGACGACCGTTAGCGGACGAGTTATCCAGGCCGGGGGGGCTGTGGATCGCCAGGTCTTCGGCGGCGGCAGTACATGACGAACTGCTGGCGCTGGATCGGCGATCGACTGGCACGGACCGGGCGAAGCTGTTGCGGCACCTGTTCGCCACGGCGCCTCCGTCGGTTGCACGTTCTCCGGACGGTCGGATCGTCGGGTTTCTGGCAGATCGGCCGGGACGTCTGGCGACGCAGCTCGGTCCATGTTGCGGAACCGAGGACGCGGCGCTGGCGCTGCTGCAGGATGCCCTGCGAGATCTGGGCGGAGAGTCGGTAATCGTTGATGTGCCGACGGATTCCGTGGAAGTTCCTGCGTTGTTGCAACAGGCCGGGCTGTCCGTCCAGCGCCAGCTGCTGCGAATGTGCCGCGGAGAACCGGTCTGCGAGGACCGGGACTGGTTTCGGTGCAGCTATAGCCCGGAACTCGGGTGATGACGGCGGGCGATCGCTGACGGGAATCCGCCTGTCGTTAGTCTCAGGCGAGCGGTAGCATGCGCTGAGCCGGGAACCGCATCTGTGCCTGCCGCATCGGAGTGAGTGTCGCTTCGCGAGACAGGCAGCGGAGTGGCGGTCGCTCCGGCCAGCGGGCGCGTTATGGAAGAATTCATCGGCTTTCTCCTCCTGATCTGCGTCGCTGCGGTCATCGGGGTGCCGCTGTTCGGCTTCATTCTGCTCGGACAGATCCGTCGAGATCAGACCGAAAACTTTGCCCGGCTGCAGCGGGAACTGGCGGCCCTGCGGCGCGAGCTGGTGGTCAGCCGGCTCGCCCCAGTGGAAGCGGCGGCCCCGAAAACGTCGGCCCCCCTCGCCCAACCCGCGGAAACTCTGCGCGAGACCGTTGTCCAGGAGCCTTCACCGCTGTCCCGGCTGGCCGATGAACTTGCCAGCGCCCGTAAGCCTCCAGTCCGGGGCGAGCCCGTCGAGCCGATCTTCGACGATGTGCCGGAAGCCGGGACAGGCGGTCAGACGCAGCCGTCCAGTCAATCGGAGGCTCTCGCGCGGCCCACACAGCCGGCGGTTCCGCGGACGCCAGGACGGTTTGAGACTGCCGCCAAAGAAACGCTGCAGAAGATCTGGAGCTGGATCATCGTCGGGGAGGAATTTCTTCCCACCGGCGTGTCCATGGAATACGCCATCGCCAGTCAGTGGCTGCTTCGACTGGGGATTCTGATTCTTGTCGTCGGGGTCGGTTTCTTTTTGAAGTATTCCTTCGACCACAACCTGATTCATCCCGGCGCGCGCGTGGCGCTGGCGGCGATGGCCGGACTGGGGCTGCTGACCGCGGGGACCCGGCTGCTCGGGGATCGGTACCACGTCTTCGGACAGGGACTGATGGGGGGCGGGCTGGCCATGCTGTATTTCAGCGTGTTTGCGGCGGCGAACTTCTATCACCTCGTGGAGCAGATGCCGGCGTTCGCGTTGATGGGGCTGATCACCGTCCTGGCGGGGGGCATCTCCGTGCGGTTCTCGTCGATGCTGATCGCCGTGCTGGGCATCCTGGGGGGCTACGGCACGCCGATCATGCTCTCGACGGGCGTGGTCGATTTTGTCGGTCTCTACGGCTACATGCTGGTGCTCGGGGCGGGGGTGCTGGGGGTCTGTTACTGGAAGAACTGGCCGCTGGTCAATCTGCTGAGCTTCGTCTGCACGTACGGGCTGTATTTCGCGGCGCTGCGGGATTACGAAGTCTCGCAGTTCTGGAACGTGCTGCCATTTCTGACGGCGTTTTTCGTGCTGTTTTCGACGATGACGTTTCTTTTCAAGCTGGTGAACGGGGCGCGGTCGAACCTGTTCGATCTGGCGGCGCTGCTGGTCAATGCCTTCGTCTATTTCGGCGAGAGCTACCGGCTGGTGTCGCAGGCTTACAGCAAGGAATGGGCGGCGGCGGTGACGCTGGGACTGGCGGCATTTTATACGCTGCACGTGTATTACTTCCTGATGCGGAAGCTGGTCGACCGGGAGCTGCTGGTGAGCTTCCTGGGGCTGGCGTCGTTCTTCGTGATTGTCACGGTGCCGCTGGTGCTGTCGCGGCAGTGGATCACGGTGAGCTGGGCGCTGCAGGCGCTGGTGCTCCTGTGGATCGGCCGGCAGCTCGGCTCGCGGACGCTCAGGTATGTGAGCTTCGTGGTCTATGGACTCGTGCTGTTCCGGTTCGCGCTGATCGATCTGCCGGGGCAGTTTGCCCAGCCGCTGGCGGCGGGGATGGCGTGGGCGGAGTACTGGCCGCACCTGATCGAGCGGCTGGTGATGTTCGGGGTGCCGGTGCTGTCGCTGGGCGGGGCGTACCGGCTGCTGCTGGGCTGGCAGGCGGACGAAGAGGCGACCGTGGGGCCGGAGAACGATCTGCCGGAGGTGATTCCCGCCGACTGGGCGCCGCGGGCGATCGTCGGTCTGGCGCTGGCGATGCTGTTTCTGTATCTGCACCTGGAACTGAACCGCACGGTGGACTTCACGTATGCCCCGCTGAAGCTGCCGCTGCTGACAGTGCTGTGGCTGGGATTGTGCGGCCTGCTGCTGTGGGAGGCGGTCGCGCGGAACAGCAGGATGCTGACCGGCGCGGTGGCCGTGGGTCTGCTGGCCGTGCTGATCAAGCTGTGCCTGATCGACATCCCGGCCTGGTCGCTGACTCCGCAGTTTGTTTACAGCAATGCCTATTCGTTCCACGACGCGGCGCTGCGGCTGGTGGACTTCGGCTCGGTGATTGCGTTTTTCGGAATCGCCTGGGTCTGCGCCGGCGGCAAGCTGCGCAATGCGGAGGCGTCGACCGTATTTGCGGTCTGCGGCATGGGGACTCTGTTCGTGTTTTTGACGCTGGAGCTGAATACGTTTCTGCACGCGTTTCTCGACGGGATGCGGCCGGGGGGAGTTTCGATCCTGTGGTCGGTGTTTGCGTTCGGCTGGCTGCTGCGGGGGATCTGGCGGAACGAGCGAGCGCTGCGGTATGCGGGACTCGTGCTGTTTGCGATTGTGATCGGCAAGGTCTTCTTCCGGGACCTGGCGGAGCTGGATCAGTTCTACCGGATCATCGCCTTCATCGTGTTGGGCGTCGTGGTGCTGGCGGGCTCGTTCGTCTATCTGAAGTACCGCGAGACCTTTACCCTGCAGGCTGCGGAACCTGCCGAGGAGCCCCACTGATGCGATGCGTCGCCGGATTCTTGCTGACGTTGCTGAGTCTGCCCACTTGCGCCGCGGCCGATGCTCCTTTATTTCGCTGGCAGCGGGATGTCGAACTCCCGGAAATCACCGAGACGACCGCAGTGGCTGTGTCGCTGGACGAGCCATTCTATGCGGCGACGCGCGACCGCTGGCCGGACGTCCGGCTGTACGACTCAAAGGGAGACATCGTTTCCTTCCTGATCCGGCCGGCGAAGGGAACGAAAACGCGGACCGACCGGCATTCGTGGGCTGCCGAACAAACCGCGGCCCGTGTGGAGCCGGAAGGGGGCTTGGTGGTCGAACTGGCTCTCCGCGATAAGGAACCGCAGCCGACCGGCCTTCGAATCGTCACGCCGCTGCGGGATTTCGAACACCAGGTACGCGTCGAGTCCTCGGCCGATGGCACGACCTGGGCTTCCGCCGGTCCGTCGGTCGTGATCTTCGACTATTCGCGGTTCGTCGATGCTCGCAACGACACGGTGCCCTTCACGGCGGGCGACCATCGGCGGTTTCGCTTCTCCATCACGGATGTCACCGCCGAGCAGGAGTCGCAACTGCTGGAACTGCATCGACGGCTGCAGGGGGGCGCAGAGACGAATCGGACGGAGCGGACGACGATCGCCCGGCGGCCATTCCGCGTGGATCGTGTGGAATTCTATCGGGACGAAGTCCGCTCGCAGGCAACGGAGACACGATTGAACACCTATGAACCGGCCCGATTCACGCAGACGGAATACGAGAAGGAGCATCAGACGCTGGTGGCGATCGTGGCCGGCCGGCAACCAGTCACCGCAATTACGGTGCAGACCGACGATAAGAATTTCAGCCGGAGAGTGAGGGTTGAAGCGGAGGTTGATTCGGATGCCGTGCATCATGTTCAAATGACGGGAGCCCTGACATGCTTCGCGGTTGGAAGCCTCCAGAAGGAAGAGCTGACGTTGAAGCTGCCCGAAGGCCGGTGGAACCGGTACGAAGTCGTGATCGAGAACGGCGATAATCGGCCGCTGGCGATCCGTGGGGTCGAGCTCTCCGGACCGCGGTACGAGCTGATTTTTCTGGCCACCGACGGCGAGAAGTACCGGCTGGAGTATGGATCGCCGGACGCGGAGCCGGGGCGGTTTGATACGGCGGCGCTGGCGGCGGCGCTGCGGGAGGGGCCGCCGAAGGTCGCTGGTGCATTGGCGGAGGCGCGCGAGAATCTGTCGGCGCCGCTGGCGCGGTGGCGTCCCTGGAACGATCCGAACGTGCTCGTCAGCGGGATCGTGCTGTTGACGCTGCTGCTGGGGTGGGGCTTGTGGCGGGCGGGTCGGCGGCTGGATGTGGCGGGGATGGAAAGCGGCGAAAAGCAAGACTGAGCGTGAATCTTGTCAAGTCGTGCGAACGAGCGATGAAGACTTGATCAAGAATTCCGAACTGGTCTTGCCGGTCCGCCGGCCGCAGCGCATTAGTCTTTGCCAGCGGGGAGAATTCGCCGGAGCCGAACAGGGAGGTGCTCATGGCTCGAATCGTCTACAGCATGGCGGGCGAAGGACGGGGGCATGCCGCGCGGGTCAAGACCCTCGTCGAGCAGCTTGTCCCCGAGCACGAAGTCTGGCTCTTCGCGCCGGACGATGCCTACGACTTCCTCGCCCCCGCCTGGGCGCACTCCGATCTGCCGATCCGACTGATGCGGATTCCCGGCCTGCGGTTCGTCTACCGCAACGACAAACTCGATCTCAATCGAACGATCGGCTGCGGACTGAAGTACGCCGCGTGGGAACTGCCCAGAATCACGAGAGCCCTCCGGCGACAGATTCGGGCGATTCATCCCGATCTGGCCATCTCAGACTTCGAACCGGCATTGCCGCGCGCGGCCTGCGCTGAAGGGGTGCCTCTGATGGCGTTCGACCATCAGCACGTGCTCGCGGCCTACGACCTGTCCGATTTGCCGGCCGATCTGCAGCGGCACGCCTGGTGGATGAGCTGGGTCGTCCGGTGGTGCTATCCGGGGGCGCACGATGTCATTGCCTCGGCGTTCTATGCGCCGCCCCTCAGGGCCGGGTGGGAGCATGTCCGGCAGGTGGGGCCGATGATCCGTGCGGATGTCGCAACGGCCCGCACGCACGACGACGGCTATCTTGTGTCGTACCTGCGAAGGTCCACGCCGCGGTCCGTCGTCGATGCGCTTCTGTCCCTCGGGCGCAGTGTCCGTGTCTACGGACTGGGCGCAATGCCGACGATGGGCGGTCTCCGATTCTGCGAGATCGACGAGCACCGGTTTGTCGACGATCTGGCGGGCTGCACTGCCGTGTTCTGTGCGGCGGGAAACCAGTTGCTCGGAGAGTCTATTTATCTCGGCAAACCCGTTCTCGCTCTGCCCGAGCCGCTGCATCACGAGCAGCTCATCAATTCGTACTTCTTGAGAAAGATGGGCGTCGGCGACTTCGCCACACTCAATGAAGTGACACCCCGACTGCTGCGCGCATTTCTGGAGCGAACGCCGGACTTTCGCAAGGAACTGGAGTGCTACCGGGGCGTCTGGAACGGAACGCCGACGGCCGTCGCGGCAATTCGCGGGCGACTGGCTCAGATTCCCGCGGGAAAGTCGTCACCGCGGCCCGTCGTGGCTGAAGAGACGACGGGAGCGCGACGGAACGCGGCGTAGTCGGACCACGATACACCGCCGGCGGACCACATCCGTTCGGGGTGGCGTTCGGCGCGAACACACGCCCATCGAACAGCCTCGGGGCACGCCACCCAGGCTGTCACGCGGCGCGGCGGTGGTCCGCACTGTTGCGGAGTCGCGTGCGGAGCTCGGCGGCGGTCGTCGGATCGTAGTTCGAATCTTCCAGCAGAATGTCGCCGATCTGGCGGCCAGTCCGGAGGGACTTCGCGAAGCCGTAGAGCGTATGCAACGTCACGGCCGCGAATGAGCCGTACTCGCCGATTTCGAGCAGGTCGCCCCGCGAGGCGACCGGCCATTCCGGGCGGATGAAACGGGCCAGTCGGGCGGGGAACTTGAACAGTGAAGCCCTGCCGGGAATCAGACCTTCCAGCAGCCAGCCGATGTCGAGCAGCCGGGCGTGGGCGTGGACGCCGGGTTTCGCGATCTGCCGTTCCAGCGTGCCGCCCGGGAGCTGGTCCAGGATGAGCTGGGACCAGTCGAGTCCCGAGAGAAAGCCGAGTTGAATCGCGGGGTTGGCCCGCGGGTTGGCGTCGATCAGCCAGGGGGTGCCGTCGCTGCGGTCGACGAGAAAGTCGAGACCCAGAAATCCGGTCCACTCGGTGGCGCGAACCAGCTTTGCCGTGATCGCCGAAATCGCCGGATGCTCGATCGATTCGCGATGGGCGGCCGTGCCGCCGTCCTGGGGGAACGTCCGGCGGGTCCGGTAGACGACTTCCGCGTACTTGCGGCCCTTCTGGCAGTAGCAGAGTGTGAAGACCGGATCGCCGTCGATTTTCTTCTGAACGAAGGGGGGCTCCGCTCCGCGGGCCTGCTGAGACGCGGAGAGTTTGCCGAAGCTTGTAGCGAATTCGTCGGCGTTGTCGCAGTAGGTCCGGCCGACGGAGTTGTTGCTCATGGGCAGTTTAAGGACGACGGGGTAGCCCATGCGGCCGGCCGCGGTCTGCAGGCGTTCGAGATCGGGGGCGGCGACGGTCGGGGGGAAGGGATGCCGATCTTGCAGCAGAGGGCGTCGAGGCTGGGCTTGTGATGAAGCTGCTGCATCGTCTCAAAGGGGGGGAGAAACAGCCGCGTCCGCTGGCAGATTTCGTAGCGATGCTCGGCCAGCAGCAGAGATTCCTCGAACAGCGGCAGGAGCAGGTCGTACGGGCGGGCGTCGAGTTCGGCCAGGATGGCGTTGAGGTAGCCTTCCGGATCGGTGGCGAGGACGGGGACGTCGACTTTGCGGGCGACCCCTTTGACGGCCTTGCCGGGAGACCAGCGGCGGCTGTCGGCGGTGGTGACTTCGCAGCCCCGGCGGACGAGATCGTGAATCAGCCGTGCGGCGAAGAACGTCCCCGAACCGGTTACGAGAATCCGCCTGGCCATCCCTGATCCCTGCTTCGATGGTGTTGTCGGTCCGCACCACGATCCTTCGTCGCGATCCGACAACACTGGATCGACTGGTTGGGGGGAAATCTGTAGCCGGGATGGTTGTAACGCGCGCAGACCGGCGGAAATTGCCGGATTGAGGAAGAGGAGGCATTCACCGCTGAGACGCGGAGGACGCGGAGAAGAGAAAGAGGGGAGACAGCCACGAATGACACGAATGGACGCGAATGCCGGAGCAGAGAGCGAACCACGGAAAGCACAGAAAACGCGGAGGAGGATCCAGAAGAGGAATGAAATAGAAGGGCGTGAAGCTCCTGCCGCTCCCGCGAACGAGCCGGCTTGGTGCGGGCTCGCACTGCACGCATGGCGATTGACGCATTTGCCAGTTTCTGCGATGAGTCCCCGCGGCTTCTACCCCCGTCACCTCGCATGGAAGGGACGATGATGCGAGCGTTCTTTGCTCTGATGACCGCGGGAGTTTTTTTTGCCTCGGGACTGAACGCGGAGGATGCTCCGCCGACCGATCGTCTGAAACTTCTGCGGCAGGCCGTCGAGCAACTGGAGGCCGCGGGGGAGAATGATCTGGCAGAACCCGTCCGGCTGGCGCTGCTACGAGCTGAGGATGCGCCGAAACGCTATCTGCTGCAGGTGACGGCCCTGGAGATTGATCGCACCCGGCTTGCCGTCGACCATCCGGAGCTGGCTGCGGCGCTGTATCTCGAACCGAGTGCGATTCCTTCCGTGGGATCCGATCAGAAGCTGCTGCGACAGCTCAAGCAACTGATTCGCGTTGATGGGCCAGTCAAGATGGTGGCCGAGCCGTCGCTGGCGGCGACAGTCGGAAAACTTGCGACGTATCGGCAGGGGGGCGAGTTTGAGATTCCGATCCCCGCCGGTACGCCCGGTGGTTCTGCAGCCAGCAAGAAATTCTTCGGGAATCGAATCGATGCCACGGTGAAACGCCGCGACGGCCGTTTTCAGGTCGAGTTGACGATGGAATTCAGTCGCCTCGATTCTTCAATCGCAGTGATGTGCGAGGGCAAGGAAGTCCCCGGCCTGACGAAGACGAGCTTTGAATTGTCGGTTGAGAGCCGGCCCGGCGAGACGCAGCTCCTGACGCGCCAGATGCCGGGACTGGCGTTTTTGTCGGGTGAGAAGAAGGGGGGGAAGGTGTATACGGTGCCGGCGGTGTTTCTGCGGATGGATGTTGAAGGTGATGAGTCATTGACGAACCGGCTCTACGACGTGGTGACTCCGACGGAGGACTCAACCCGTCCGTAGAGGACTCATTCTTCGGGAAGTTCGAGGTCTTCGGCGCGGGCGAAGTCCTATCCACCTCCGCAAACTCCGATGACGTGGATCTGATTGTCCAAGACGACGAAGAGAGCACGAAATGCTCGGCCCTTTCGGGTCTTGAACAGCACTTGCCGGACCGGAATCCCGAGGATATCTGCCTCCGGGGACAGACCGCAACTTTGGGAAACATTCGGAAGAGACCTGAGTGTCGCCAGGTAACACTGGTACCAGCGAGCCGCACCGTCCGGGGAGCGTTGGAGGAGCCAAGTGTAGATTTTGTCGGCATCCTGTTCAGCGCGTGCGGAAACCCGCACCGACAGTGTCACGGAGCCGCTTCCAACTGGTGACGTGCGCGAAAGTCGCGATCAAACTCCTCCAACGCCTTCGTTCGTCCGGCCTTGATGTCGCTCAGCCCCTCGCGAAGTTCCGCGATGGACTGTTCGCGAGCCCGCCAGAGCAAAATGGCGTCTTCCGGCGAGATGGATTCGGCAGAAGCAGTGGCGAGATATCCGGCCACGAAGTCGTGAAAGCTCTGGAGAGGGGCGGGAGACGATGTCGACATGGGAAACTCCGGTCGTGTACACCAATCACAATATCATGCCGGGCCGGCTCACGTCAAAACGAACTCTCGCCGACGAAATTCGGCGTGGCCGCCGTGATCGATGATCCGTCGGTTGCGACGAACACTTACCGCTCGCCGGACCCTACTCCCTCCACACCGCCGCCGATGCATTCACGAACCGTTCCAGGCCGTACTCGCGGACTTCGTCCGCGAACGTCGGACGTTCGCCGGTCGGCTGCAGGTCGGCGACCAGCCGGCCGTTCGGCAGCCGGCCCTGGATGTGCGAGACGAACAGGTCGCGCAACTGGTACTGATTCGAGGCGTCCATGCCGAGCGCCTCGGTAATACGGGTCACTTTGCGCGAGCCGTCCTCCGAGTAGCGGGCGAGCTGCACGATCAGGTGGATCGCGCTCGACACCTGGGCCCGCGCAACGTAGACAGGGAGTTCCACTTCCGACATCAGCGACAGCGTTTCGAGGCGCGTGAGGGCGTCGCGCGGCGTGGTGGCGTGGACGGTCGTCAAACTGCCGGCGTGCCCGCTGAGCATCGACTGGATCATGTCGAGTGCTTCGCCGCTGCGGACTTCGCCGACGATGATCCGGTCGGGCCGCATGCGCAGCGAAGCCTTGAACAGATCGCGGATGGTGACCGATCCGCGGCCGTAGGCGTCGGCCTGCTGGGCTTCCAGGTACAGGGTGTGCGGCTGGGCAAGGCGGAGCTCGGAGCTGTCTTCGATGACAACGATCCGTTCTTCTTCCGGAATAGCGGTCGAGACGGCGTTCAGCAGCGACGTCTTGCCGGTGCCGGTGCCCCCGGCCACGACGATGTTCTTCTTCAGGCGGACGGCGATCTCCAGAAACTCTTTGCCGGAAGGGGACAGGCTGCCGAGGCGGATCAGATCGTCGAGGCCGAAGATGTCCCGCGCGAACTTGCGGATCGTGAAATAGATTCCCCGTCGTGCGCTGGGGGGCAGGACCACGTGGACGCGGGAGCCGTCGGGGAGTCGGGCGTCGAGGATCGGGCGGTCGGCGTCGATTTCGCGACCGACGTACTGGGCGACATTGTGGACGGCGGAGAGGAGGGCGTCGTGGCTGGGGAACCGGGCGTCAGTCTTTTCGAGCCGGCCCCGGCGTTCGATGTACACCTCGCTGTGGCCGTTGACCATGATTTCTGAGACGGTGTCGTCCTGGAGAAACGGGCGGAGCGGCGACAGGAAGTAGCCGACGCTGGCTTCGAAGACCGACTCGTGCGACATGGGTTGACCGTTCAGAGGGTGTCGAAAGAATTCTGAAATCCGAAGCACGAAATCCGAAATGAGCACCAAATTCGAAGCATGATACGGCGATTGTGCGTGCACCCGTTGATTCAAACGACTTTCGCACGGCGAGATCAACGGCCGGACCGAATTGAGTTCCGTCCAGAATACCGTCATTCTGGGGGTTTGCAGTCCCGCCCCGAGAATTCCGCATGCGTATCGGTTCCGTCGCTGTCGCCCACCCGATCACTCTCGCCCCGATGGAGGAGCACACCAGCTATCCGTTGCGGGTGCTGATGAAGCAGTTCGGGGCGAGCCTGGTCTGCAGCGAGCGAATCGATGCGGTCGACGTCGCCGCCCACGACAGGCGGGCGCTGAAGCTTTTACAGACGGCGCCGGTCGAGCGGCCGGCCGCGGGCCAGATCAGCGGGGTCGATCCGCAGGTGATGGCCGAGGCGGCGAAAATCGTCGCCGCCCAGGGGTTTTCAATTGTCGATCTGAACTTCGAGTGTCCGATCCGTCGCCTCGTGCAGCGCGGGGAAGGCGGTGCGCTGATGGCCGACCCGGCCGCGATCGCCCGGATCGTCGCGGCGGTGGCGAGGGCCGTGGACGTTCCCGTGACGCTCAAGATCCGCACTGGCCCCGATGCGGAACACGAGACCGCGCCGGAGATCGCCCGTCTCGCCGAAGCGGAAGGGGCCGCCGGCATCGAAGTTCATGCCCGTAGCGTAGCCCAGGCTTACGTGGGGGGGCCGGATTGGAGCGTGGTCCGGCGGGTCAAAGAAGCCGTCGGGATACCCGTGCTCGGCAGCGGCGGGATTCGAACGGCGGAAGACGCCCTGCGAGAATGGCGAGAGAGCGGAGCGGATGGAGTGGCGATCGGACGGGGATGCCTGGGGAATCCGTGGATCTTTCAGCAGGCCCGGTCACTGGTGCTGGGAGGAGCGCAATTGGCGGCTCCCTCGCCGACCGAACGTGCGCGGGTGCTGCTGCAGATTGTCGAAGCGGAATTCGAGTTTTACGGCAATCACCGGGCGCTCAAGCGATTACCGCGGACGAGCTGCTACTTCGCCAAGTTCCTGCCGGAATTTGCCGAGTTCCGGAGTGGCGTGCAGAAAGTGCGGTCGTTTCCCCAGTTTCGGGAACTGGTGAAGCAGCATTTTTCGAGAGTGGTCAGCGGATAGTGGCCAGTGAGTAGAAGATGGACGGAGCGTCAAGAGGCCGATCTGGGTGGCACGCACTGAGTCCTCGAAAGGCGTGGTCCGACCGTGAAGACCACGCCCTTCGCAAAGCCTCAGAGCATGCCACCCCCAGACAGTTCGCGCTGCGCTGACATTACCAGTCTTTGCCGACGGTCCAGCGGTAGTTGAGGATGCGTCGGCCCCCTTCCTGTTCGAGGCGAAGCCAGAGCTCTTTGCCGCGGAGTTTATCCGCGTCGGCCAAGTGATAGAGCTTGCGGTCCTGGCCCGTACCGAGCTTCGTGATCGTGAACCGTTTCCGCTGGACGCCGGGAACGAACAGGCTGCAGCGGAAGTCGAGAATCTCCGCGGGAGTCGTCTGATTCTTGACGATCTGCTCGATCTCCAGCCGGCCGTCCGGCAACCGCCGGTCGATGACGTCGATCGTCACGTCGCCCAGTCCGACCTGATATTTCTGGTGGACTTTGAAGCGATAGTTCTGGTCCGCGGTAATGTCAAACTCGAACACCATCCGGACTTCGCCCATCCGCGCCGTCGTCGGCAGGAGCAGGTTAACCGGCAGATCGTAGGCCTCACCCGCGGGGAGCTGGAGTGGCCATTCGGCGGGTTCGGCGGCCCAGTCCGTCGGCAGACGGACGGTCAGGCGGCCGCTCACCCCCTGCGGAAACGTGTTTCTCCCGGTGATCCGGTCGGGGTGCCACCCGTACTCGCTCTTCATCTTCCCACTGGCAAACTGAGCGGCGACGCGCCAGCGGGCCAGGTCGGCGGACGCGCCGCGAATCAGTCGCGGCGACTCGTCAACCGGAATCACAAATTCCTGACTGACGGCGTCCCAGACGAGCGGTTTGCGACGGCCCCACGCATCGACTTCGTAGGGCTGGCCTCCCAGGAAAAGCCGTTCGGTCGTCGGTTCGTCGGACCAGACGAATAGAATCGCTTCATTCTCGCGGGCAAACACCGCGCTATGACTTTCGCCGGGAAAAACGAACTCACCAAGATAGTCCGTGCCTTGCATCGCCAGTGCGGCCGTTCTCCAAGGGAGATAGAGCTCGGTCGGCGCGCCGTCGGTCGTCAGCAGGCCTTTCGTCGAATGCATGACATCGCCCGCGAAAACCGCTTCGGCGCCGCCGACTCGGGCAGCCAGCATGGCGCGCACGAGAAACGCGGCCCGTTCCTGAGGAGTCGCGCCAGAAAGCTGGTCCAGCCAGAGTGTCACCCAGGACGAGTACCCTTCTCTCTCGGCGGCCTCAATGGATGGTCCAATGTCCCGAATATTGGCTCCGCCACGGCTGGTCAGCGAAACGGCCGTGAGCGACTGGTTCTGACGTGCAGGCGGCGGAGTCGTCTGTTCCCACGGAAGAACCAGCCGAGAACTTCGGCCGACGCCGGTGATTTCCCGATGGAGCTGTTTGAGCACGGCCTGCAGATCGGGAACGCCGGCGAGCGTCGTATCCGCGTCGTCGCCGACCTGCCAGTACCGGACGGTGGCGCCGTAGCGGGCGATGACCGGATGCAGCGACGGCCCCCAGATGTCGCGGGACAGCGTGAAGACTTCGCTGGCTCGCGCATCCTGCAGCCCCAGTCGGGCCAGCAGCGTTCCGGGCGGCTCATCGAGAACGCCGACGGCGATCAGACCGCGCGACGTCAGACAGTCCAGCAGTCGATTGATCCGGGTCGTCCGCTCGGGATCGATGCCGCCCGAACTGCTCCAGACCGGCAACTTGACCCAGTTAATGCCGGATTGCGCAGCCAGCTCCGGTAACGCTTCCCACGTCGCGAGATCGCTGTGATGCCCCAGCGACCAGCCGAATCCTCCCGTCGCCGAGGCTGACTCCTGCAGGTGCATCACCGCCAGCGCCGTATCCCGCGTGATCAGGGGTTCGTCATTTCGCAGAAGCACCGCCCGGACGCGATAGTACCCCGGTTGCTGTGCGGCAAGATTCCACTCGATAATCTGCAGTTCGGCGGCCGTCTCCGCCGTTACATTCAACGGGAACTCTTTCGCCTGCGACCCCTCGCCGAAGGGATCCGACAACTCGAACTTCAACCGATACTGGTCGCGCGCATCGAGCCCGGATAGCCGCGCGAGCAGCTTCAGCGGCTGGTCTTCGGGGTGAAAGTGCGAGAGTCGATCCTGCTCGAGGGACAATCGCGGCAGGCGACCGAGCCGCAGATCGTCGAATTGGACGGCCCCCGAGATCTCGACGTGCTCGCCGGGCAGCAGGTGACAGCCGACGATGGCGTGGCGAATCTCCGGTCCGGGGAGGAGCGGACCGATCTCGATGCGGACCCATTCTCCGCGCGTTCCGACGACCGGCGCGCTGAGATGCCGGGAAACCCTCTGTCGCTTATTGTCGAGCAGCGAGACCGACACCATTCCCGCCGTATCGGCGAGACCGTCGGTCCGGATGTAACCTTCGAGCACCAGCGTGTACCGGGGATCGATTCGGATCAGGGGGGAGTAATAGGCGGCGGCGCCGCCGTTCGCTTCGAATTTCAGGCTCTGATCGCTGTCGTGCCCGCTGCCGCGGTCGATCTCGGTTTTCACGTAGAGCGGGAAGCCCTCGCCGCGCCGCCGCGTCCAGTCGTCGGGCTGTCGGTCAAGATCCTGGTCGTCCTTCCGTTCGAACGTGTATTCCTGAATATCCGCGGCGCGCGAGAACTCCGGAGCGCCGGGCGGCGGAGCCCAGGCCAGCGCGAGGTAGCAGAGGGTGGCTGACGCGACTATCATCCAACGAGAATCCCCGCGGCGCGGTCGGGCTCAGTATCAGAGGATTCATCGTCGCGGTGCATCGCCGACTGCAAGGGGCTGACGAATGGAGCGACTGTGCCGGTGAAATCGCCCGCCGACGATCCCCGCGGCAGGCGACTTTGCCGGTCCGGCAGTCTGCTCGGGCTTATTCGAGGAGTCTTCCAGCGTCATGCATCCCTTCCGTTTGAGCGTCGCGACCCGCTGTCTGCAACAACCGCTGCGACAGTCGTTCCAGACTGTCGCAGCCATGGGGGCCCAGGGAATTGTGCTGGACGTCCGCCAGGAAGTCGACGCCTCCCTGCTGACGGAAACCGCCCGTCGCGATCTGCTGCATTTCGTGCGGGAACTGGGACTGTCGGTAGCCGGAGCGGTGATTCCGACCCGTCAGCCACTGAACGTCGAGCATGAGCTCGACCGTCGAATTCTCGCGATCAAGGGAGCGATGACAGCCGCCTGGCAGCTCCAGGCTCGCGTCTTGTGTTTCCGCGCCGGGACGATTCCCGCTGAGGAAGACTCTCCCGAGTACAAACTGCTGCTGCAGGTCCTGCAGGACCTGGCCGCCCACGCCAACCATGTAGGCGTCGCGCTGGCGCTGACGCCGGTCAACGATTCCGCCGAGAGCCTGCGCCGGCTGATCGACCAGGTGCAGACCGGGCCGCTGGGGATCGACTTCGACCCGGCCCAGTTCGCCATGACCGGCCGCAACGTCAACGAGTCGCTCCGCGCTCTGCACGACCTGGTCTGGCACGTTCAGTTGCGGGACGGTCTGAAAGACTTTGCGGGAGGCGGGGACGAAGTCCCTGTCGGCCAGGGCGTCGTCGACTGGATCGAATTGCTGGCGCTGCTGTCGGAAGCCGGCTACCACGGCTGGCTGACCGCGGTCCGCACGCAGGGGAACGACCGGGCCGCGGATCTGACTCGCGCCATAAAGCATGTTGGTCGCGTACTGCTCGGCGGCTGATGCAGCAGATTATCGCAGCGGGAAATCATTCACTCAGAACCCGCCGGTCGGAACTCGTCGTGCCGGCGGCTTTGCAGGCCCTGATGCGGCATCAGAGCATCCAGACCACGATGCGGTTCTACGTCGGGAAAACGCCGAAGCGATCGCCGAAGCAGCCTGGAGGGCGCCCGCCGGCGACACTCTTGGCGACGCTTGGCGAAAACAGACTCCCAAGGCTCCCGCCGAACAGCAAAACACCCGGGAGAATCAGGGGCCTTCCGAGTACACCTCGCTGAAATCAAACGATTCGACGCAAAGCGTTATCTCACAAGACAATTGCGACGCAAGCAAGGGAAAGGCGCTGCAGTGTGCCGAAGAGGCGCGGCGTCGTTTCGCGTCGGCGGGACTGACGGAATTGTGCTCGGAGCGGGAACGGATCGGGACGGAAGTTCAACGGCGGATCGTTGAGCTGGCGAGGGAGGCTCTGCGAGAGAACCCACATGCCCCCGTTACGGGTGAACGGCACAACCCGCGGTGAACCGTGCTCGATGACAGAGCCCAATCCAAGGCCCGGCCGGTAATCCTGCCGGTGACTCAAACCGGCCGCAAGACACGCGACAGGGCCAAGCCACCGCCCCAAGACCAGCCCAGCGGGACACCGCCGGCCAGACCACCCGCACGCCTGCTCACGTGGGGAGTTTGAGAACTTTTCCGATTTCTCCAGGCGCTCCCAGATTTTCCGTCCGGTCCCGCTGTCCCCTGCTGTCTTCAGTCGGCAGGAAGGCTTGCGAAACGGTGGCCGTGGAACGCGGCGCCCGTGGGGTGGCAGACACGCTGCCAAGCGAGAATTACGACCTGCGATGACTGTTGGCACAGCTCGCAACTTCATAAGACAGAACATCTTCGGGTTTCGTCAGCCACTGAAGTGTTTCCAAATGGAATCGCACCCCGACGGCAGCGTAGGGGTTTACTCGGATTTTTCCGAAATCGCGATATCGGAGGATTGCGGCGGGTGGGGCTGCCCCCGTATTGAGGAATGCCTGTCATCAGTCGCATGTATTCACTAATGTATACGCAAAACATGCCAACCGACATTCGGACCGGGTCAACAATCGGAACACGTCAAACAGGGGATTTCAGTATGCGGGTCATGAGATTGTTCTGTGCTGTCGCTGTGTTGGCGACCTCCTTCACCTCGGCCGATGCGTCATACCTGTCTTCACAGGACTGGAATACCGCTGGCGATGGACTACTGACACTCGATTCCAACACGGGCTCGCTCTGGCTCGATCTATCTGTGACTCGTGGATTGTCTTACAATTATGTGATCTCTCAGTTGGGCACCGGTGGTGACTTCGAGGGTTTCCGCGTGGCCACGACCACGGAGGTTCAGCACCTTTTCGCGGATGCTGCCCTCCCACTAGGCATCGGAGCGATTGTGCCCGCCCCCACCCCCGACTTAATTGCAAATTTCATGGAATTTACGAGTCTACTTACCGCCACATACGCTCCTGGCCCCGACCTTTACACCGATTTTGTCTCCGGATCTGAGGGCTACACCGCCGAACCAATGAACACACAGCAACGTACCGTGAGACTACTATACATAGACTACTCCTCATACTTTGAGCAGTTTGGGTCGATTGACAGACTCGACACTTTGCAATATCAACACGACCCATCCTACTCGTCCGGTAACTTGTCGACGTGGTTGGTTCACGATCGTCATTCGCCACCATCCGTCCCCGAACCGACGTCAATGGCCCTCGCCGGCTTTGCAGGCGTGGGGATGGCAATCGGTGCATGGCGACGCCGTCGGCAGCAGCCAGCCGCGAAACCCAGCCAGACCGCTGCATAGCCAGATCCACCAGCGCCGAACGTAGTCACCAATGCGGCCCAAGGCTGCGCTGATGAAATCGCGGTACTGGGAAATACTGGTTTTGTTGCGTGCCGTGATGATTTCAGTGCGTTCAAACTGCTGTAAATTAGGCACTTTTCCTGTTATTGAAGGCTGCGTGATGCGCAACAGTTTCGATTTATCCCAAACCCTCCAGTCTCTCCATACTTGATGGTTTTCATCAGCGCAGCCCAAGGCCGCACCCTGCTCATAAAGCCGGTGCACGCGTTCGACGAGCTTCTCACGGGCGGGTTGGGCGACGCTCAGCCCGCCCGGTGTGATGTGGTCACCCAGAAAGTCGAAGCCCCGCTCTACGGGGCCGATGAACGTCTTGTCGGGATGCTGGCCGTCTTTGACTTCGGCCGCCCGGGACAGTCGGCGTCAATCGCGAATCTTGCGCCGAACAGAATCAACTGAAGACGGTGGGAGAGGGGACCGGAGGCGCGAGCTGCAATGGATGTTAGTGATTTCGGGTTGATGCAGCACTTCGTCCAGCAACAGAAAGGCCCCCGGACCGCGCAGCACGATCCGGGGGCATTATCAGTCATCACCCACCGTTAACCCGGATAATTCGCGACGTAGATCGCTTTGACCTGAGTGTAATCTAGGAACGTTTCTTCGCAGTTCACGCCGCCACCGGGGCCGCCGGAGATCCCCTGGCCGCCGTAAGGGAGGCCGTAGGCGACCGAGTTGTGACAGTTGATCTGCCCGGTGCCGTCGCGGAACTGCTTCGCCAGCGCCACGCCCCGCTCGATGTCGCGCGTCCAGATGCTCGAACCCAGCCCGTAGGGTGAGCTGTTCGCCAGCCGCAGCGCTTCCTCCGCCGAGGAAACCGGGCAGATGGTGGCGTAGGTGTGGAACACTTCCAGCGGATTCACGGACTGCCCCGGCTCGGTCCGGTAGAGCGCCGGCTTCACATAGAAGCCGTCCTTGCCGGGGACCGTCGCCTCGCCGCCGGCGAGCAATGCCTTGCCGCCGCGGGCGATCGTTTCCTGCTGGGCCTGCAGAATTCGCCTGCGCTGCGTCGGATTGATCACGGCCCCGAGTTGCGTCCCGGCGTCCGCCTGGTAGCCGATCTTCAGTCCTTTGAAGAAGGCCGTCTGGGCGTCGATGAAATCGTCGGCGATTTTGCGGTCGACGAACACGCGGTGAATCGTGCAGCAGGTCTGACCGTAGTGCTGGTTCGTGTGCCGACCGATCAATCGGGCGACGACCGCCGGATCGGCGTCCCCCAGCACGATCGCCGCCCCGTTGCCCCCCATCTCCCGCTTCATCCGCGTGCCGTGACGATCGCAGGTCCGCAGAATGGCCTGCCCGACCCCCGGCGACCCCGTGAACGAGATATAGCGGACGCCCGGGTGCTCGGCGATGCAGTGCCCGGTAATCTCGCCCCGGCCGGGCAGCACGTTGATCACCCCTGGCGGGAAGCCGGCTTCTTTTGCCAGCTTGGCGAGATACAGGGCCGAGAGGGGCGTGTCTTCGGCCGGCTTGATCAGGATCGTGTTTCCGGAGAGCAGGGCGGGGAACATGAACCACGACGTCAGCACGATCGGGTAGTTCCAGGGAATGATGCCGGCGACCACGCCCCACGGCTCGCGGTAGGTATAGCCCTGCACGCCGTCGGCCACCTGCATCGCGGGGCTGTCACCCATTGCGATGCGGCGGGCGACGCCGATGAAGTATTCCGCGCACGCGCGGATCTGGGTGAAATCTCCCTCGGCGAGTTCGGAGACTTTGCCGCCGTCGCGAATTTCGCAGGCCAGCAGGACGTCGCGGTCCCGTTCGCAGAGCTGAACGAGCCGGTTGACCAGCTCGATGCGCTCTTCGACATCGGCATTCTTCCAGCTCGATCCGCCGTCGCCGTCGAAGGCCCGCTGCGCCGCGGCGACGGCCCGGGCGACTTCCGCTTCGCCCATCTCGCAGATCGTGGCCAGGAGTTCCTGTGAGCCGGGATCGACGGTCTGGAAGGTGGCATGCATCGAGCCGGCGATCTCTTCGCCGTCGACGATGCCGCCGAGCGGCTTGCCGCCGTTGCGGCAGAACTCGGTGAATTTTGCGGGCGTGGCGAAGGCGGCCGCGGTGAGTGCGCGAATTTCGGAGGTGGCTGTCGACATCAGTGGTGCATCCGGAAAGTGGGACAGGGAGGGGAATGGGGCCGGGATCGGAGACGCTTCGAACATACTCCTTCGGGGTTGGTCGGACAATCGGCTGTTGGAATTCCGTCCGTTCGCGATGTGCGAGCCGCCCCGGCGCGGATTCAGCTCGAATGTCTGCAGATTTCGCGGTAGGATTTCGGCGATGCAGACTCGACGTGAAGGATCGCAGCCGATGTCGCTTCGCGAACCGTTTTTTCTCCGCGGCAAACAAAGCCGGCTTGTCCGGGCGATCTGGATGTCGCTGGGGTTGGGGGCGATCGGTTTCGTTACGGGAACCGTCTGGTTCGTCGGAGCGCAGGTGTTGATTTCCTCCGCGCTTGGAAGCTGGGTCGAGACCTGGGTGTTCCTCCTCCTCTCGGGTTCGGCGGGGGTGATGCTCGCCGCGATCAACGTCGTCTACTCCCGCTGGCTCGGTCTCACTGCAACGGCGATCGTGCTGCGCACCGGTTGGATCGTGCTGGCGACAACGTTGCCCTGGCTGGCTCATCGCCCGGATCAGGCTTCGCCAGCCACGTGGTACGTTTTGCTCGAAGAGCCGGCCGGCCGGTTGTTTTCGGAGAATGCGGAAATCTTTCCGCTGTTGACCATCCTGTGGCTGGCCTGGATCACGGCCAACATTCGTCGATCGCCGCTCTGGTTCGTGATGGCCGGCGCGTCCTGGCTGAGCGTTCCGGCGATCATGCTCGTGCTCAACTCGATTGAACAGATCGCCGGGTTCTTTCGGTCCGGGCTGCCGGGGGGACTTCTGGCGGGATTGGTGGAAACCGTTGCAGTGCTTTCCCTCGGTGGTCAATTCTTTGCGGCTTTGCTGGTCCCGTGGGGCATCCCGTTCTGGACGGCGCCGGCCGCCGGGGGACTGTCGGCGGAATGGGATCCGCTGGCCGCCGCAGCGCGATATCGGTTCGACACGGGGCGCGAGCCCTTCTTCCTCCGCGGCAAGCACAAGTGGCTGATCCGAGCCATCTGGATGTCCCTGGCGCTCGGCGCGATTGGATTCGTCGCCGGCACTGTCTGGTTCGTCGGGGCGCAAATGCTGATGGCCGGCCTGAGTGGAATTCTGGCGGAAGAATGGGCGCTGCTGATTTTCTCAGGGACGGCCGGGCTGGCGTTCGCGGCCATCAACATTCCCTATTCCCGCTGGCTCGGCCGGGCGTGGAAGGACGTCGTTTTGCGGTCCGGCTGGCTGGTGGTCGCGACGTCCCTGCCGTGGCTGGCGGTTCCGTTTGTCGAGACCGCTGACACCACATGGTATGACTGGCTCGAAGGCACGCTCAAAGCCTTCGGCGACATTCCGCCGGAGTACTTCGGGCTGTTTATCGTGCCCTGGCTCGGCTGGTCGACGGCCCAGTTCCGCCTGGCGAGGTCCTGGCCGCTGATGGCCGGGCTGTCGTTGCTGTGCGTGCCGTTGATGATGCTCATGATCAATTTCGTCGAGCAGCTTTCCAAACTCTACGGGACCTGGCTGTCCGGACAGACGCTCTCGCAGGTGCTGGAAATGGTCGCGATCTTTTCCCTCGGCGGCCAGTTCTTCGCGGCTCTGCTGATCCCCTGGGGCATCCCGTTCTGGCGGCCGCCGGTGGTCGCGAAGACGCCCGACGATGTCCGGGACTTGCCTGCCCAAGCAATCGCGATCACTGCGCGTGATCCACTCGAAGCGTAGGGACCACGGATGCCCCGGACTCTCCGCGAACCGTTTTTTCTCCGCGGCCAACAGAGCCGGCTCGTCCGGGCGATCTGGATGTCGCTGGCGCTGGGCGGCATGGGATTTGTCGTCGGGACGGCGTGGTTTGGCGGAGCGTGGCTCTTCGCCGAATACGGGTTCGGAGGCTTCTCGGAAGACCAGATGTTCGCGACGCTGGCGGCGTCGACCGGGGTGACG
Source organism: uncultured Planctomycetaceae bacterium (assembly GCA_942493135.1). Classification (GTDB taxonomy): domain Bacteria; phylum Planctomycetota; class Planctomycetia; order Planctomycetales; family Planctomycetaceae; genus Planctellipticum. Next base: position 1,323,232 of record OW818684.1, read on the forward strand.
CTCGCCGCCGTCAGTCTTTTGTATTCGCGCTGGTGCGGGTCGGGGCTGCCGGGGACGATCGGCCGGTCCTGCGTGATTGCGTGCGTGCCGACGGCACCGTGGCTGGCGGGCCTGTCTTCGGAGCTGTATGACGCCGGGTGGTATCGGCCGCTACGGGAGTGTTACAGTGGTCTCGAGGACCGGTTTGAGAGCGTCTTCGACGTCTTGTCGGGGCAGTTCGTGATTCTGTTCTTCTTCACGTCTCTGTGGCTGGCCTGGACGGCGGGAAACTTTCGCCCGGCGAGATCGTGGCTGCTGATGTCCGGCCTGTCGCTGCTGGCTGTGCCGCTGATGATGGCGTCGATCAACGTCTTTGACGGGATATCGTCGCTGTTTCGGGCCTGGGGATTGGCGGCGTCTGTCGTGGAAATTCTGGAAATCGTGTCGCTCTGTTCGTTTGGTGGACAATTCCTGGCCGCTCTGCTGATTCCGTGGGGCATCCCGTTCTGGCGGCCGCTGAAACGCAGAACGGAATCGCAGTCAGCGGCTCGGCGGGAAGGTTCATAATTGCGCAATCTCAGGCGGTGCTGATCAGCGGATGTCAGATTCTCTGATTCCGCAGCAGTTGCCCGTCTCAAGTATCATCCGGTTCCCCCGAACAACGCGAGGTGCAGCATGCTGGCATGGCGATGCAACGCAGCACGACCGGAACCCGGTCTTCACCGGGAAGACGTCGAACGCCCGCAACCGGGCCCCGGCGAACTGCTGATTGAAGTTCATGCCGCAGGCGTCACGTCGTCGGAACTGATGTGGTATCCGACGACCCACCAGAAGTCCGGCGCCCCGCGATTTCAGGCCATCCCCGGGCACGAATTCTCCGGCGTGGTGGCGGCGGCAGGAGCCGGAGCCGACTTTGCCATCGGCCAGGCGGTCTTCGGCATGAACGACTGGTTTGCCGACGGCGCCACCGCGGAGTACTGCTGCACGGCGTCGTCGGCCGTGGCGGCAAAACCGGAACGGTTGACTCGCGTGGAAGCTGCATCAGTTCCCATCAGCGCTCTAACCGCCTGGCAGGGACTGTTCGACCGCGCCGAACTCCGGCCCGGCGAACGCGTCCTGATTCACGGCGGTTCCGGGGGCGTCGGCGTCTTCGCCATTCAGCTTGCCAAACAGCATGGAGCTGAAGTGCTCGCAACCGCATCGAGCCGCCATCACGAACGCCTGAAGCAGCTCGGCGCCGATCAGGTGATCGACTACCACAACGAGAGGTTTGAGGACGCGGCAGGGAAAGTCGACGTGGTCTTCGACGCCGTCGGCGGAGCGACGCTGCAGCGATCGTGGGACGTGCTGTCGCCGGACGGGCGCCTGGTCACGATTGCGACGGTCAGCGAGACTGACGACGACTCCCGGACGAAGAACGCCTTCTTCATCGTGGAACCGCGGCAACAGCAGCTCGTGGAAATCGCCGGACGACTGGCGCGCGGTCAATTGCAGCCAGTCGTAGGCCGGGTGGTCTCGTTCGACAAGGTCGCCGAGGCGTATGCGCGACCGTCGAAATCCCGCAGCGAACTGGGGAAGACCGTGCTCGATGTCATTCAGAAGGACAACGGAATCAACCTCACAGTTTGATGTTCCGATTGCACACTCTTCCGATCGCTGCCTGATTGCTCACCGCGGCCAACATTCTATGCGACGCATCCCTCTCCGCGAACCGTTTTTCCTGCGTGGCCGCCGGAGCGTCGTGCAACGGACGGTGATTCTGTCGGTGGTGCTGGGGATGCTCAGCGCCGCTGTCGGCTGGTTGACCGCCACCATTCCGCTGCTGTTGCGCGAGGTTTTCGATGCGGACCCGACTCTCGTGGGAATTCCCGTCGCCTGGTCCCTCGCCACGACTGTCTGCGTCTATGCGCCGCTGAATTGCTGGAATGATCGCTCCTGGGTCTGGACGCTGGGCGCGCTGCCGCTGGGCTTGGCAACAATGTTCCTGTTCATCCTTTGGTCGGCGGATCGTCCCAGCGATATCAGCCTCGAGACGCGGGCGATGCTGGGCCTTCCCGTCCTGATTTTCGCGAGCGGCCTGCTCCTGATCCGTGGGGGCAGGCGGCATCGGCTGGCGTATCTACTTTCGGTCATCAGTTCGGCCTTGCCGGTGCTGGTAATGCCGCTGCACTCGTACGTTTCCCGGCTCAACCTCGTCGTATTCAGCCTGCCACTCAGGGAGGAGTTTTTCCTTGCCGCGCTGTTCGGGAGCATTGCGGCCGCGCTGAGCATTCCCTGGGGGCTGCCGTTCTGGTGGCCGCCGGAGACAGATGACGCGAACGCCGGGATTCAAGAGCTGGTCACGGCACGACTGGGCGAATCCGGATCCCGATCGTATCTCCCGTCCGGCGAGCCACCAGGATGAAAGGGGGCGTGACATCGGGGTTGGCCTGGAGGATGCTGTTCAGAGTGCCGATCGTGAAGCCCGGATCGATGTGACCGGGCCGCAGAAACACCAGTCCGACGATCGGTTCCCCCTGCAGTACGGCCAGCGAACCGAAATCGGCGTCGTGAGTCACGATGATGCGATTATCCGCAAACGCCCGACGCATCAGCTCCACATCGGTCGTTCCCTGCAGTCCCGCGCGACAGACGTTAAGCACCGGGGAGCCGGTCCTCTCCAGCCACTGCACAACGTCGGGATCGAGGTTTTCGTCGGTCAGCAGGCCGAAGTCCCGCAGCTTCGTTCCACCACCTGCGTGGTCAGCAGCACCTCATTCTTCACGGACGCCGCCGCATACCCCAGCGCCTGTTCGACATCCGCCGCGGTCAGTTGCGCGTGGCGCTGGAGGATCTGATCCCGGGTCGCGCCGAAAGCCATCCATTCGAGCACCAGCTCCACGCTGATACGCGTGCCACGAATGATCGGCTTGCCGCCGAGAATCGCCGGATCGGACGTAATGCGGTCGAACATGTCGGCGGCTTTCGGAAGGAGAGTCATCGGGCTGCAATGCATTCTACCGGAGTTGGCGTGGTCGTAGAATCTCATTAGTCCGATGGGTGCGACCCCTGCGGGGTCGGGCGTGGTGCGGGTGGAGCCGGATTCCAGGGGTGTCGGAGCAAAGCTCCTCAACCCCTGGCGACCTTCTTTGACGCCTCCGGCGTCGAAGATTCGCCGCGACCAACTCACCACGTAACTCACGACCTGTAGCAGCACTCCCGCGGCCAAGCACGCCACCCCGCGTCGCTCCGACAAATCCAGCAGCCCGGTTGGCGGCCCCGTCGAACCGACGCGAGACTCCCGCTCCAGATCATCCGCCAGCGCCACGACGGAGACGAACACGATCCCCGCAACCTCGCACAGCAGCCCGGCCATCAACAGCAGGTTCGGTGTCACTCTCATCTCCCGATCTCATTCGTCCGGCTTTTATCATTCCTCTTGTGTTCTTCAGTGTCTTCCGTGTTCTCCGTGGTTCCCTCCCTGTCGTCTCCGTCATTCGTGCCCATTCGTGAAATTCGTGGTCGCAACTTTCTTCCGCATTCCCTGTTCGCCAACGTCGCGGACCGTCCGCCGGATCATCCCACGGGAAAACTCCCCCTCCCCGCGCGACGCCGGTATTATTTAGAAGCCACAATCTCTCTGATCAACCATCCCGGGACCGACCTCATGCCCCGCTGCCTGACGTTCGCGCTGGCCTGCCTGCTGAGTCTGCCGTCTTACGCCGACGAATTTCCCGTCCCTTACAACAGCGAACCAGACATCGGCGCCGGTCCGCTCAAGCCCGAGCAGGTGGCGGCGGAGATGCAGCTTCCGCCAGGCTTCCGCGCCAACGTCTTCGCCGCCGAACCCGATGTTCAGAACCCGATCGGCATCGACTGGGACGGCCGGGGGCGGCTGTGGGTCGCCGAGAACTACACGTATGCCGAGGCGCCGCTCAAGTTCGAACTCAAGCTCCGCGACCGGCTGGTGATTCTCGCGGATACCGATGGAGACGGCCGCGCCGACGAACGCAAAGTCTTTACCGACGATCTGCAGATGCTCACCAGCGTCGCGGTCGGTCTGGGTGGTGTGTGGGTGATGTGCCCGCCGCAGTTGCTGTTTATTCCGGATCTCGATCGCGACGACCGTCCTGACGGTCCTCCGCAGGTAATCCTCGACGGCTTCCGCGTTCCGCCGGAGAACTATCACAATTTCGCCAACGGGCTGCGCTTCGGGCCGGACGGCTGGCTCTACGGTCGCTGCGGCGCGTCGAGCCCGGGCGAAGTCGGCCGGCCGGGCGTCCCCGCGGAGGAACGTATTCCGCTGCGGGGGACGATGTGGCGTTATTCGCCCCACACCAAAGTTTTCGAAGCTCTCTCGTCCGGCACGACCAATCCGTGGGGACATGACTGGGATGAGAATGGCGAGCTGTTTTTTATCAACACGGTCAACGGACATCTCTGGCACGGCATCACCGGAGCCCACTTCACCCGGCCGCACACGGTCGATCCCAATCCCCGCGTCTACGAGCTGATCGACACGCACGCGGATCACTGGCACTTTGACGTCGAAGGAGGCTGGCAGAAGTCGCGAGACGGCGCGGCCAACTCGCTCGGCGGCGGACACGCCCACATCGGCTGCTGCATTCTGCAAGGTTCGCGCTGGCCCGACGAGTATCGCGGGCGGTTGCTGACGCTCAACATGCACGGTCTCCGCGCCAACACGGAACGGCTCGAACGGGAAGGCTCCGGCTATGTCGGCCGGCACGAGCCCGATCTCTTCATCGTCAAAGATCCCTGGTTCCGCGGCATGGAACTGAGCGAAGGCCCGGACGGTGCGCTGTACGTCGCCGACTGGAGCGACACCGGCGAATGCCACGAACGGAACGGCGTCCACCGGACCAGCGGCCGGATCTATCGGATCACGTATGGCGATGAACCGACGAAGCCGGTTCGCTTTGAGGCGGGCGAGTTGACGCTGCAGCAGCTCGTGGATCTGCAGCTTCATGGCGAGGAATGGTTTGTCCGGCAGGCGCGGCTGGAGCTGGAGTCTCGGATGCTCCAGCGGCGCGACATGAGCGCCGTTGTCCGGGAGCTGCAGCATGTCTGCAATCCTGGCGGCAAGGCGAGCGATGTGCTGAAGGCACTCTGGACGCTGCAGGCCCTGCACCAGAACTCGCCGCGAGCCTTGGAGACGCTGCTTTCGCATCGCGACGAACACGTCCGCGCGTGGGCCGTGCGCCTGCTGGTCGACGACGACCCGCTCGATACGACATTGAGCCGGCGACCGGCCGAGATTCCATCGCCTGACGGACTCCGTCCATACGTGCGTCTCGGCTTGTTCGTCCAGCTCGCGCAGAACGACCCGTCGGCGCTGGTTCGCCTGACGCTGGCCTCCGCTCTGCAGCGACTCACCATCGTTCAACGTCTGACGCTGGCGATTCCGCTGATGGCCCATGCGGAAGACGCCGGCGATCACAATCTGCCGCTGATGCTCTGGTACGGGTTGATTCCGGTTGCCGATCACGATCCCCTCGGACTTGCCCGTGCCGCCGCGGACTGCAGACTGCCGACGACCCGGCGGCTGATCGCCCGCCGGCTGGCGGAAGATGTGGAGCTGCATCCGGAAGGCTTTGACGCGTTGCTGGCGCAGGCAGTCAAGCGGCAGGATCGCGACCTGGCCCGCGACATCGTTCGGGGGGCCGCCGCGGCTCTGATCGCCCGCCGGAAGGCTCCGCAGCCGGCGGGCTGGGACGCCTTTGTCGCGCTGGCGTCGCAGTCCACTGATGAAGGGGTGCGGAATTCCGTCCGCGATTTGAGTGTGCTGTTCGGCGACGGTCGGGCGCTGTCGGTCGTGAAAGAGATCGCCCTCGACAACAAAGCCAGCCTGCCGGACCGTCAGGCGGCGCTCGCCACGCTGATCGACGCCCGACCGCCCGAGCTACGCCAGATCTGCGAGAAGCTGCTGGGGGTCCGTTTTCTCAATTCGGTGGCGGCCCGCGGCCTCAGCCTGTTCGACGACGACAAGGCCGCGGCGAAGCTCGTCGCCTCCTACAAAAGTTTCCATCACTCGCAGCGGGCCGAACTGATCGCCGTTCTCGCCGGGCGACCGCGGTTCGCCCAGGCGCTGCTGGTTGCTCTGGCCGAGGACAAAATCCCCCGCTCGGATCTCACGGCCTTCGTCGCCCGCCAGATCCACGACTATGCCGATCCCAGACTCGATCAGTTGCTCACGCAGACCTGGGGGGAGTTTCGCGACAGTCCCGCCGAGAAGAAGGAGCTGATCGCGAAGCTGAAAGCTCAATTGACTCCGGACGTGCTGGCGCAGGGGGACCCCAGCGCCGGCCGGGCGCTGTTTGCCAAAACGTGCACGGCGTGTCACAAGTTTTTCGGCGAAGGGAAGACGGCGGGGCCCGATCTGACCGGGGCGAACCGCAGCAATCTGGATTATCTGCTGGAGAACATCGTGGATCCGAGCGCCGTCGTCTCGGCCGACTTCCGCATGACGGTGCTGGCTCTCGAAGACGGTCGGGTGCTCAACGGGCTGGTCCTCAGTGAGACCGGAAATGCGCTGACGCTGCGTACGGCGACCGACACCGTCGCCGTCGATCTCGGCGACGTCGAAGATCGCAAGACGGTGCCGCTGTCGCTGATGCCCGAGAACCTGCTGCAGCCGTACTCGCCAGAGCAGATCCGCGACCTGTTCGCGTACCTGATGACCCGCGAGCAGGTGCCGCTGCCGGCGAGTGAGTGACGGTGGTGCTCTTTCCGGGGCAGTTCCGATCTGCCGGTCCGCTTCTACCGGCCATAAGGTGGCGAGCAGGAACCAGAGGAGGGAGTAGAGACCGCGGCTGATTCGATACCAGTCGTTCGCGGAGAGGGGCTCGGCCGCCGGACGCGGCCCGGGTGCCGACTCAGAGATGGGTTGGGCGTGGATATCGCATTCGGCGGCGGCCGCCGGACGCGGCCCGGGTGCCGACTCAGAGATGGGTTGGGCGTGGATATCGCATTCGGCGGCGGCCGCCGGACGCGGCCCGGGTGCCGACTCAGAGATGGGTTGGGCGTGGATATCGCATTCGGCGGCGGCCGCCGGGGGCGGCACCGGTGCCGACTCAGAGATGGGTTGGGCGTGGATATCGCATTCGGCGGCGATGGGAAGAGTGCTGGCGGGGGATGTGCTGCGGGCATGCCGAGGAAGGCCGGGCGCGCCCGGCCCTACGTCGAAGGTCCAGTTGGCGGGGTTAATGTCGGGGGGGCCTGGGGTCCAGCCGGGCGGGGGTGGGCCTAACAGGGACTCGTGGAGGTAGAGGCGCTGTTCGTTGTAGTCGTCGATCGCCTTCTGCCGGTCTTCGCGGGACTGGTGGCTGGTGACGCCGGGGATGGCGGCGGGGTCGTCGTCCAGGGACATTTCTTTGAGGTAGCAGGGGCGGTCGTTGACGTTGCGTTTTTTGAGCCAGTGGGTGTAGCGGCGCCAGATGTCGAGGCGTTTGCCGAAGCGGTTGGCGAGGGTGGACCAGCAGTGTCCGGCGAAGCGGCCGAAGGCGCTGCCGGTGGGGAATTCTTCGGCGCGGTCGCCAGCGAAGGTGAGGCGTTCGAAGAGGTGGTCGTCGGAGTAGACCTTCGGAACCTTCGCCCGCGGCGGGAGGCCGGCGGCGAGACGGAGGGTAGTCCAGTTGCCCCACTTGCGATAGACGTGGTGCGGGTCGATGCCGGTGGCCTGGTGGAATTTGAAGAGGGTGATGTCGGGGCCGAGATCGGCGGCGAGGGATTGGAGTTCGGTGAGGAGGGTGTCGCGGGTGTGCATGGGGGGCCTCGAAGAAGTGGATGGTGGTTAGTGGCTAGTGGCTAGTGATTGGTGGCTAGTGAGGAGAAGAGGGCGGGAGAGAGTGTTGAGAACAGGGGTGTGGGTGGCACGCTTAGAGTCTGCGATGGGCGTGTTTTCTGTGGTGTTCCCTACCCTATGGGGTTTGTTGCGCGGAATTCATAATTGGGTCAGTTGTCAGTTGTCAGTTGTTGGATGGTGGGGTGTGGTCCGGCGGGTTGGTTTGTGGATTCCGGGTCTGTTTCGGCAGGCGGGAGCCTGCCCTACAAGAAGGGGGGTTGTTGCGCGGAATTTATCATTGGGGGATTCGTTGTTTGTGAATTGGCGATTGGCGATTAGCGGAGGTTGTGTCTAATCGATGCTGGAATGTCCGGAGGGATCGGCGGATGGTCCGGGTTTGCGGCTCCGCCGCCCGGCGTTATCCTCGTTGCAACTTCGGCCCGCACTCGTCCGGACAGCCTTCCATGAAACTTCATCCCGTACTCATCGCCCTGCTGATGTCCGTCCCGGTCGCCGCTGACGAGCCAATACCACCGCAGCCGCTGATCGGCTTCACCGAACTGCAGACCAATCTGCCGGGCGGGCGGCATGCCAACGTGCGCACGATGCGGGCCGCCGTGGTTCGGGCGGATGGTTCGGGGCGGCGACTCCTCACGCCGGATCTCTCCACCGAGCCGGACACGTGGACTCAGTTCGCCGGCTGGTCCCCCGACGGGGGGACCGCCGTTGTCGGCCGCGGCTGGCAGAATCCGGCGAACGCCCAGTGGGAAGAAGAGCACAAAACGTTTCGGCACACGGCCGAAGGCTGGCTCTACGATGCGTACCTGGTCGACATCGCGACCGGCCGGGCGACGAACGTGACCGCGGTCGAACGGGTCAGCTTCTACAACAGCATCTTCTTCTGGCCGGGCGACTCGACGAAGCTCGGCCTGACCGCTCTCGTCGACACGACTTCCAAACCCTTTCGGATGGATCGCGATGGCCGGAACAAGGTTGATCTCAATCAGGGCTCGACCGGTTTTACCTATGGCTTCAATGGTTCCCGCGACGGGACCCGGATCGCCTACCACGAGAACTATCAGATCTACCTCGCCGACGCCGACGGCAAGGATCGCGTTCACGTGGCGACCGGGCAGCCCTTTAATTTCGGCCCGGTCTGGTCCCCCGACAGCCAGTGGGTCCTGTTTGTCGCGGGCGAGCACTACAACTGCCACCCGCACATCGTCCGGGCCGACGGGACGGGGCTCAAGAAACTGGCCGACCGGAACGGCTACCGAGGCGTCACCGAGTTTCTCGACGTCTTCGACTTCCACGGGGGGAGCAGCGATACGCCGGTCTGGGCGGCAGACGGCCAGTCGGTCTTCTATACGGCGATGGTCGGTCCGAACGTCGAGCTCTTCCAGGTCACGCTCGACGGCCGGGCCACGCAGCTCACGACCTCGCCCGCCGGGACGCTGCACTATCATCCGCAGCCATCCGCCGACGGAATGCGGCTGCTCTACGGCTCCAAACGCAACGGAGTCCGCCAACTCTTTGTGATGACCCTCGCCGACCGGAGCGAGCAAGCGTTGACCGACCTGAAACCGGGGCATGGAGCGATGTGGCCGCACTGGCAGCCGAAACCTGCCGAGGCCGGCCGACCATAGAGGCGGCGAGAAGCCTGGCGCTCTATCGCCCTGCCGCCGAGAGAGCCAGGTCGTCGCTCTCGTGATTGGCCGTCTGGATCGTCGGCCGCTGGTCGGGTTCTTCGCGGAGCGTGACCCAGTCCTGTTCGTCACTTGTGCGACGTTCGTGCGGCTGGTGCATTCTGCCGGTGACGTGGCCGATCAAGGCGCCGCCGATCTGCAGGACCGAGCCGCCTCCAACGACGGAATCCAGGGCGCCGCCGACTCGCACGCCGTAGTTGGGTTGAAGGATCCGGTTCCCTTCGCGTTGTGCGTCCGCGTCGGCCGTGGTTTCGAGATAGCTCAGCGCGTCACTCGTCGCAATTGTTTCGTGCCACATCGAGAGGAGGGGGAGTTCGTTGACCGCGGCGTAGGTGCCGGGCAGGTCGCGACGATGGACGTCTTTGGCGTACGCGGCGGCGTGCATACCGAGCGACGGGACGTCCGAGTAGACGTAGATGCTGTTGGTGTAGGGATTGTACCGGTCGCCGCCGAAGACGCGGCCTGGGATGATCGTGTAGCCGAGGACGCTGAGCGCCCCGACGGTGTAGCGCCAGCCGGCGCCAACTTCGCGATTGTCGCGCAGGCGGCGCCATTCGTCGCCGGGGTCGTACTGGTTGACCCGGACGCAGACGTCCTGCAGCTGATTGCGTTCGACGTACTCTGCGACGGCGACGGTGGTCGATTCCGTCACGTGGTGATTGTTGACGCGGCGGTCCCAGAGGAGGAGCTTGCCGGGGATCCCCACGACCCAGCCGAGTCCATCGACGAACTTGTTGGGGCGGCCCTCGACGATTTCGAGGGACGAGTTTTCGACGGGAGGAGCACACATCGCGGACTGCGCGTTGTGCCAGCCGCGACCGAACTGATACGGCCCGGAGGCGCAGCCGGTCAGCAGAGAGGCGCAAATGCCACACAGGGCAAAGAGTTGGGTGCGCAGGGTCGTCATCGAGATCCTTCTCAATCATCCCGCACGCGGTGTCTGGCGTCAGCGGGGAGACGTTTGTGCGGTCTCCCGGAGGTATCGAGAGGAGGAGTTGCGCGACTTTATGAATTCTGCGGGCTTACGGTCATGCCAGAAAGCCCAGACTTCCACGATGCAGTCTACTTCCGCGTGGCGTGAAACGGGCGCGGACCGTTATGGGAAACGGGATCCGGCCATCCCGCCCGTCGCCACCGGACGTTTTCCCGACGCCCCCTTTACCTCAGTCATGGGAGTGCAGTAACGTACTTTGAACACCCGTCCCCGTTCATTGCCCGCATGAAAGGGAGAGTCCCGTGAAGCCTGTCCGTCCCCTGCTGGCTCTGACGGCGTGTCTGCTGTTGGCTGCCGTCGATGACAACCGATGTCCGGCCGACGATGCGGCGGAGGCCGCCCAGGCGGAAGTGATTGCGCGATTCGAAGAGAGCGATGCCGCACTCGTCGAGTCGATCCGCGCGGCGCTCGACCGGGCCGAGGAGCTCGCACGACGTGCCGGCAACGTGCCCCTGCTCAACCGGCTGGTTTCGGAACGGGCGCGGTTCGAGGAGGAGCGGGTGGTTCCCGCGTCGATCGACGCCTCGTCCCGGTCGTCGTACTTCACCCGCCTGGAACGGCAATGCTCTCAGTTGCTGCTGCCGAGCCAGAAGTACATCACGACCTTGTCCAAGGGCGGCGAAGTCGAGCGCGCCGAGGAGGCGGAACTGAAGCTTGGCCTGAGGCTGATCCGGTCGCGCGGCTACGGGATCGCGATTCCGCCTCCGAACAGGCTCGGAAATCTCCAGTTCCTGCTGCGCAATCGACAGACGGGAGGGGTGCTGGACGTCACCGACGCCGGGGATGTTGTCGTGGCGCCGGAAGTCCGCGGCCGGCGACGGCAGTTGTGGCGTCTGTTGATCGTTGACGACCATGCGGCGATCGCCAACCTGGATCGCAAGAAGGTTTTGAACATCCCCACATCCTCGTGGAACCCCGGCCTGCCGTTGATCGTGTACAGTGAAGATGGCAACGGGGCGAACGAGCGGTGGCAGATTTCCGAAGAGGGGAAGTCGGTCGTGATCACGTCCCGGCTGAACAAGCTGGTGCTCGATGTCGACACGGACAGCGGGCGGCTGATTCAGAACACGCCCGACGAACGCAAGTCACAGCGATGGCTGATTGAGGCTCGTCGGTGAGGTGCGGCGTTGGAACGAGATGCCGAGCGGGGCGGACCGTCGCAGAGCGTCCCTTGTTTCCGGACAGGTCACTCGTGGCCGGCCAGCACCCATGTCAACGCGTCGGGAAGTTCCGCGGCCCAGCAGGCGGGATCGTGTCCGCCATCGTACTCGTGGCTGTGCACCTGAGAGGACGACGACTCCAGTTGTCGAACCAGCCGGCGGACCGAGTCGAGTTGACTGGTCTGCTGGAACAGGCCTGTCGGAGGGTGGCTCACTCCCTGTTGCAGTTCATGGATTCCGACGCTGACCCACAGTCGTCCGGGGTTGGCAGGTTGCGACGCGATCGCCGCAGTCAGCCATTCGTCGTTCCACCAGGCGGACGGTGACTGGCACAATCCGCCGGAGAATACACCGGGATAGCGGCAGAGCGTATACGCAGCCGCCAGGCCGCTCAGGCTGAGCCCTCCGAGGTAGTACTCATTAAACCGCCCTTGAGACTGCTCGATCCACGGAATCAGCGCGTGGATTAGAAACGTCGCACAGTCGTCGCTGCAGGTGTAGTCGCGATGCCGTGCGGCAGCGTCAACTGATGAGACATAGACGAACGTGGTCGGCGGCAGGCGTCCGTCCTGCAGCAGTTGTTCGACAATTACAGGCGCACGAATCCGGTCGAGATACAATTCCGCATCGAGAAAGATCCAGCACCGTGATGTGCCCGGCGACGGTTGCAGCCAGATCCGGCGCGTCCCATTCAAAGGCGCACCGCTGATTTCCTGCCACTTCATGAACCGACTTTCCAAGCGAGCTGCGATCTGAAGCAGGATTGCAATCCACCACGAGAGAGTTGATTTCCGGACTTGGCAGGATTGCCCATCAGCACTCGTCCGGACAGCACGCCAGTTGGGGCTGGGGGGCGATGATCGGCTCGGGAATCTCGGCCGACGTGTCCTCTTCGACAACCCTCACGCGCGGTCTGGCGGAGCCGAACTGAACGAGGCTGACCATGGCGACGATTCCCAGGACGGCCGAGACCTGCAGGAGGGTGACTTGCTCGTGGTCGGCCCAGCCCCAGAGGATGGCGCCGATCGGGACGAGGTTGGTCACCATGCCGGCGAACAGGGGGCCCTGCGTCTGCACCAGGTGCATGAAGAGGCAGGTCGACAGGCCGGTGCCGAGCACGCCCAGCGTGATGACTGCAGCCAGAGCCCAGGCCCATTGATCGGCGACGACCGGACGCGTGTTCGGGACGGCCAGCGCGAGGGGGAGGAGCAGGAGGCCGCTGCCGAGCAGGCAGACGAGAGTCAGTTCCAGCGGGGGGACGTGCATCAGAGAGCGGCGGATCCAGTTGTTCGTGAGGGCGTAGGTCGCCGGGACCGAGAAGGCTAGCAGCACGTCGGTCCAGGGGATGTCGCGCTGCACGCCGTCCCACATCAGCAGGCCCAGGCAGACTAGGGCGCCGATCACTCCGACCGTCTGCCGGGTGGTGGGGAGGATGCCGAGCATGGGAATCGAGAACAGGACGGTCAGGAGCGGGGTGAAGCCGACGGTCATGCCGACGAAGGCACTGCCGTGGCGGGCGATGATTTCCGGCTGCAGGCAGTAGGGCCAGGCGAAGCCGAGGGCGACGCAGCCGACGAGGGGAAACCAGTCGGCCCGGCGGACGTGGGGGCGTTGCTTCCAGAGCCAGAAGAGGGCCAGCAGAACGAGGCCGCCGGCGAAGACGCGCCAGCAGCCGATGCTGATCGGCGAGAGCCAGAGGTTCGCCTTTTTCATCAGGATGAAGCTGCTGCCCCAGATGAAGCAGATCAGCAGAAAGAAGACGTACGGCATCGCGGGGCCACCAGAGAACATCGAAACCCGCGAGCATTCTACCCGCCGGAAGCCGCCTGAAAGGCTGCCTGTCGGGAATGACACCCGAACCGGCGGAGAGTTCGGGAGATCGGCTCCCTGGAAAAGGGAACAGGCCGGGGTTGCCGGCCTGTTTTCAGATCACTGCGAGTCGCTGCTGAACGTCGCTTCCCGGAGTCGTCAGATCTCCGAGGGATCTGCGTCTGTCTGACACAGTCGTCCCGGCCGTGCGATTGCTTCGGAGGAAAATCCGCGTTTCACGGCTCCCCCAGCTGTGGCACACGAACCGTCGACAGATTTAGCTGCCGGCGACCATGCGCTGGATGCGGGCGCGGCGTTCGGCGCGGCGGCGCGAGCGGCGGGCGGTTTCGCTGGGCTTTTCGTAGTATTCCCGGCGGCGCATTTCCTTCTTGATCCCGGCATGCTCCACCAGCTTACGAAACCGCTTCACAGCATCGCCAATCGACTCGTTCTCGCGCAGACGCAACTTGACCACAAAGTCCTCCTTCGAGGGTTTCTCAGCCCCGGAACAAACGACAATCCAGACCGCTCAGCAGCGGACCATGAAGTATATCGGCGACGTCGCGGGGCGCGAAGTGTTGGAGACGGGGAAAATGATGGATACTTTTGTGCGCTGGGGGCGGGCTTCGGGATTCGGGTATCGGGCTTCGCAGACGAGAAGACGTCGAACTCCCGCGCCTTCAGACTTCTTTGCGGCTCTCCGCTTTCCGCTTCCGGCTTTCCGCTCCCTCAAAACTGCTCCAGGAATCGCAGGTCGTTCGAGTAGAAGTTGCGGATATCGCTGATGCCGTGGCGGAGCATACAGAAGCGCTCGATCCCCAGGCCGAAGGCGAAGCCGCTGACTTCTTCCGGGTCGTAGCCGATGGCTTTCAGTTCGTTCGGGTCGACCATGCCGGCTCCGCCAAGCTCCAGCCAGCCGTGTTTCCAGCGGACGTCGACTTCAACGGAGGGCTCGGTGAACGGGAAGAACGACGGGCGGAAGCGGACTTCGACGTCGCCGCCGAGGTACGCCGTTGCGAACATGCGGAGGACGCTCTTCAGGGACGCCATCGTCACGTCACGGCCCAGCATGAGGCCTTCCATCTGGTGGAACATGCAGGAATGGGTAGCGTCGATGGTGTCCGGGCGGTAGACGCGGCCGACTGAGACGATGCGGATCGGGGGCTGTCGCTGCTCCATGATGCGGATCTGCACGGTCGACGTCTGGCTGCGGAGGAGCATCGGTTCGGCGTTCGCGGTCGATGCGGTCGAGAGGTAAAAGTTTTCGAGCGGATCGCGGGCCGGGTGATCGTCGGGGATGTTGAGGGCCTGGAAGTTGTGCCACTCGTCTTCGAGTTCGGGACCGTCGGCCACTTCGAAGCCGAAGCGGGCCATGATGTCTTTGAATTCGTCGATGGTCTGCGTGAGGGGGTGACGGCGACCGAGCCGGGTCGGCGTCCCAGGAAGGGTGAGATCGATGGCAGTGGCCAGGGCCTTCGGGCGGCACAGTTCCTTCTGGCGGGCTTCCCAGCGGAGCGTGACAGCGTCCTTGATCTCGTTGAAACGCTTGCCGACGGCGGGGCGTTCCTCGGGGGTGGCCTTCCCCAGCAGGCCCTGAACGTCTTTCAGCCGCCCCTGCTTCTTGCCGAGAAACTCGATCCGGGCGGCTTCGAGGGCGTCGGCCGAGGTGGCGGCGTCGATTGCTGCGAGGGCTTCCCGCTCGTAGCTGGCGAAGGCTTCGAGAATCTCCATGTCGGTCCTGCAGTCCGTTGGAGGTGGCGATACGAAAACGGCGAGACGGCCCAAAGACCGTCTCGCCGGAGATTTCACAGGTTTCCGCAGTCAGACCGCACTCAGGCGGCGGGAGCCGGCTGCTTCTTGGCGGCGAGGGCGTTCTTGGCCAGCGTGGCGATTTCGTCGAAGACGAGCGGCTGATGGATGGCCAGTTCGCTGAGCGCCTTGCGATTGAGCCCGATGCCGGCGAGGGTCAGGCCGTGAATGAACCGCGAGTAGGTGACTCCGCGCATTTCGGCGGCCGCCTTGATGCGGATGATCCAGAGGGCGCGGAAATCGCGTTTGCGGTTGCGGCGATCGCGGTAGGCGAAGCAGCGGTTGCGAACGATCGCTTCCTTCACCGTCCGGAGCAGGTTCTTACGAGCGCCGAAGCCGCCCTTGGCCTCGCGGAAGAGCCGCTTGTGGGAGCGGTGACGGGCGACACTGAAGCTGATACGCATGTTTCGAGGACCTGTGCAAGGCGATTACAGTGAGCGGCAGGGGAAGCGGCAGCGAACTAGACGCCGGGACGCAGGGCGTCGCGGACCATGACCGATTCCCACTTCGTGAGAACGGTGTCACCACGGAGCTGTCGCTTCCGCTTGCCGGATTTATGACTGAGCAGGTGACCGCGGAACGGGCTTTTGCACTTGATTTTGCCGCTGGCGGTCACTTTGAACCGCTTGGACATCCCTTTGTGGGTCTTCTGCTTGGGCATTTTCTCAACATCCTTCCGGGATCGCGAATCGCGGTCCCGAGCGTCATCGTCACGGTCCGCGAATCGCGCAGGACCGAAGTCGTCTATCAACACAATGACCCGCCGGTCCGACCCGCGGGAACCGGTGAGTATAATGCAGGCTTGCGCTGGATTTCCACCGAGCGATGGAAAAATCCGCCGCGCACGCCCTCCGGCGGGTCACGCAGCGGTAACGCCTTATCCTGCAAGCGATTACCACAAACGTCCGGCTAACTTTTCGGCGAGAGGATGGCGCTCATGCTGCGTCCGCCGTCCATTCCGGGCGGCTTCTCGACCTTGGCGACATCCTGGAGCACCTCGATGATCTCGGCGAGCATCTGGCGTCCGCGATCGTGGTGGGCGTTTTCGCGGCCGCGGAAGATGACGTTGAACTTCACCTTGTCCTTGTGGCCGAGGAATTCACGCGCCTGCTTGACCTTGAACTCGATGTCGTGCTCACCGATTTTCGGCCGCAGGCGGATTTCTTTGATCTGCACCTGATGCTGCTTGGTGTTCGTCGAGTGCTTCTTCTTCTGTTCGTATTTAAACTTGCCGTAGTCCATGATGCGGCAGACGGGGGGGCGCTCGTTCGGCGCCACTTCAACGAGGTCCAGTCCGGCTTCGAACGCCAGGCGCTGGGCCTCGGAGGTTGGAATCACCCCCAGCATTTTCCCCTCTTGATCCACCACCCGGATCGGGGACAGGCGGATCTGATCGTTCACACGATGCGTGGTTTCGATGGGTGCCATCTCCTTCCAAATAACGACGCAAACACGGCCCGCCTGGCGTCTCATCTTTCAGCGGTCAGATGAGGTCGTCGGGAGGCCGCAGACTTTGAACCCGTTCACGAGAGCTGATCGGCACTTTCGGACGAAACGACCAAATGGTCGGCTTCGTCGAAACTGGCAGGGTCCAACGGGGCCGCGCCAGTATTATCTCTCAAGCTGAAGTCCGTCAACAGGTTGCCGCAGAACAGCCAACGGATCTGGGGGAGAAGCGGGACGGAAAATGTGTTCACGCTCTCGATTTGCAGCTGACGAAAATGGTTGCATACGCGAGCTGATATTCCATAACTCTCTACCCAGATTCTTGTTGCGACGATTCCTTGCGATTCTTCCGGGGCAATCCGGTGGCTGATTGCGGCTGCATCGGCAGTCCCCCTACAATCGAGATCCAAATCGTCGAAAGGCCGTCTGCATGTCGAGTTCCCACGCCACTGAAGCCGCTTCGCTCCCCGGCCGGGGACGGAACTGGTTCGTGCGCGGGCTCGTGGTGCTGGTCCTGGCGGCCGTGCCGACATGCATGATCATGGTCGACGAAACCGAGTTCGTGATCGTCGAACGACTGGGTCGAATCGTCCAGGTCTACGACCGACCTGCCGATCGCGGTCTCCACTTCAAGCTTCCCTGGCCGGTCGAGTCGACGCGCCGCTTCGACCGGCGACTGCAGCTTGCGGCGCCGCCGGGGCGCGAGGTTTTCACTCGCGATCGCAAGAACATCGTCGTCGAGTCCTATATTGGCTGGAAAGTCGCGGAGTCTGCGGAGGACGTGCCGCTGCAGGATCGGCCGGTCGTGCAGTTCTTCCGCAGCCTGGGCACGGCGGAGGTGGCGACGCTCCGACTGGGCAGCCGGCTGCAGTCGATCGTGACGACGCAGGTCGGTCAGGTCGATCTGGCGGATTTGTTGTCGGCCGCGGATTCGGAAGCCGCCCCGGGCGGGGGGAACGGTCCGTTGGCCGAACTGTCAGGACGCGTGAAGGCGGAGTTGCAGCAGCGACCGGAGGAGACTCGCCCGCTTTCGGAACTGTGGGGTCTGGAAGTCGTGGACGTGCGGATTCGCCGGTTGAATCTGCCGGCGGGCAACCAGCAGGCGGTCTTTGAACGGATGAAGAGCGAGCGGCAGAAAATCGCCGAGCGGTATCGCAGCGCGGGACTGGCCGAGAGCCGGATGATCCGGAGTCAGGCGGATCGCCAGGCGGGAGAACTGCTGGCGCGGGCGCAGTCGGACGCGGAGAAGATTCGTGGGGCGGGCGAGGCCGACGCGTTGCGGATTCTCAACGCCGCCCACGCGGAAGATCCCGAATTTGCGGCACTGCTCCAGAGTCTGGAGACGACGAAACAGGTGCTGGGGGAGAATACGACGCTGGTTCTGTCGGCCTCCAGCCAGCTCCTGAAGTTGCTGACGGAAGGCCCGCCTGCGGCCGGTCGAACGACCGTCGAGAAGCCTGTGCCGGAAGCGCGACCGTGACGTGGTTTCCGCGACTCTGCGGCCTGCTGGTGGTCGGCTGGCTGGCGAGCGGAACATTCGTCGTCCCGGCGGACGAAAGAGCTATCGTGCGGCGATTCGGACGGATGCTCCCTCAGCCCCGGGCGAGCGGACTACACTGGGATCTGCCGTGGCCGCTGGCCCGGGTCGATCGGGTCAACGTCACGGCGGCGCGGACGCTGGTGCTTGGGGCAGATGCGGCGGTTTCGGCGGACCGACTTCCGGACGTCCTGGAAGCGCGCCCCGCGTTTCTGACGGGGGACAAGAATCTGCTGCACGTGCGGATCGCCGTGCAGTTTCGCCTGGCGGAGGATCAACTGGAGGATTACCTCTACCGGCAGACGGAACCGGAGTCGCGACTTCGACTGCTGGTCGAGGCGACGGTTGCGGATCTGGTCGGGCGGAGCGGTGTGGATTTCGTGCAGACGGCGGGGCTGGCGGTTCTGAACGCGCGACTGCTGGCGGATGTCCGTCAGCGGGTCGCGGAGGAACGGCTGGGACTCGAAATCGATCAGGTGACGATCGACGGCGTGGAGCCGCCATTGCGCGTGAAGGCCGACTTTCTGGACGTGTCGAACGCGCGAGCCGATATGTCGAAGGTGATCAGCGATGCGCGGACGCAGGGGGAACAGGCCCTGTCCGTCGCTCGGGCCGATGCCCGACAGGAACTGGATCGGGCGGAGCAGGAGCGACAGGGGCGGGTCACGGCTGCGCGGGGGGCGGCGGACCGTTTTGTGCAGCTTGCGCGGCAGATCCAGGACGATGCCCGGCGAGGTCCCCTGCCCTATGCCGAATCCCGTCGCCTGGCGCTGGGACGTTATCACGCCGACGCCGTGCGGCAGATTCTGTCGCAGATTCGGGCGAAACTGGTGCTCGACGGTTCGGCGCCGGTCGATCTGGCGCTGCCGCGGGCGAAGATGCCCTGACGAATTCGCGAGACGTTCGCCGACGGCCGGTCGGGGGTGCTCGCCCGACCTTGCTGATTGCCGATCGGATGTGGTTCAATCTCTGGAGAGGGTCGTCGGTTTCGGCCGGCGGTGCTCGACTCCTTTTCCGTCCAATTCGCGGGGCATTCGTCGATGAGTGGTTCTCCAGCTCCTGTTGCGTCGAAGTTCAGCACGATCCGGCTCGGTTCGACCGCCAACAACGACCTGCCTGTCAACAAGCTCTTCCGGGCGTTGATTGAGAACAACGGCTCCGACTTGCACCTGCAGGTGGGAAAGCCGGCGATTCTGCGTGCGCGGGGCGACCTCAAAGCTCTGAACATGCCTCCCATCACCGAAGAGCAGATGAAAGAGCTCTGCCTGCCGATGCTGGACGAACGCAACAAGGAGATTTTCTTTACGACGGGGGGGGCGGACTATGCGCACGTCGTAGAGCATAAAGGCGAAACGTGGCGTTTCCGCGTGAACATGTTCATCCAGACCGGCAAGATGGGCATGGTGAGCCGAAAGGTCGAACGGTCGATTCCCAACTTCGAGGGGCTGTACCTCCCCCCGATCATGCAGGATCTGTGCATTTACGACCAGGGAATGGTACTGCTGGCGGGGGTGACCGGTTCGGGCAAGTCGACGACGATCGCATCCATGCTGGACTGGATCAACCACAACTACGGCAAGCACATTCTGACGATCGAAGACCCGGTCGAATTCGTCTACACGCCCGACAAATCGCTGATCAATCAGCGGGAAATCGGCCCCGACGTGAGCGACTTCCACACGGCGATGAAGCACGCCGTGCGTCAGGACCCCGACATCATGCTGGTGGGCGAAATGCGCGACCGGGAGACGTTCGAAACGGCCATGCACGCCGCCGAGACGGGGCACCTCGTGTATGGAACGATTCACGCTTCGAGCGCGCCGTCGACGATCGGCCGTATTCTGGACCTCTTTCCGCAGAGCATGCACAACGCGCTGCGGTCGTCGATGGGCTTCAACATGAAAGCCATCGTGGCCCAGAAGCTGCTGAAGACGATCGTGGACAAGCCGAAGCGGGTTCCGATCTGCGAGATCATGCTGTTTACCGGCATCGTCAAGAAGCTGATTCTGGAGCACGAAGACGAGAAGCTGCCGGCGGCGATGCGAATCGGCAAGGCGGACGGGATGCAGCAGTTCAACGACAGCCTGCACCACTTCCTGAAGCTGGAGTACATCAGCCGGGCGGACGCGTTTGAAATCTCGCCCAACGCCGAAGAGCTGAAGATGATGCTCAAGGGGATCGACGTGAAGAGTTCGGGGATTCTGTGACAGGATTCCATTCAACTGGGTGGCACCGGTTGGGCGTCTTCGCTCTACCGGTGTCGCGCAGCGATGGGAAGTTTGCTGCGGATGGACGCCTCAATTGCGCCAGCATATGGCCGGTCTTCCGACACATGAGACCGGTCGGAAGCGTTTCGCTCGGAATGGCTTTCTCGCCCTCCTCCGTTACGCCGCTCCAGCAGATAGCAGACGACCAAATTCGACAGGACAGGCAGACCTTGCCTGAATCAACGGACTCAGAACATGGCAGAACACACAGCCCGTATCGTTCCGCCGTTTGACTTCACCGAAGCACTCGCATTGTCCGTAAGTGAGCGATTTACCCGTTGCATCGATCGCGCCAGGAAACTGCTCGCGGAGAACGGGTACCAAGAGATCTCCGACTTCCCGTGCATCCCTGACATCGGAGCGACGGAAACCGAACTGAAGCAATTCGAATCTGAACTCGGAGTGGTGCTGCCCGAAGAGTACCGGGCGTTCTTATCAACGTGCCGCTACCTCAAGATCGACGACGGTCTGGAAGTCGGCGGTCTCGACCACGAAGGACTTTACGTCACGGAGCATCCGTGGGTGTCCACTGATCACAGGCCCGGGGTGCGTTACCTCGTGTTCGCCAACTACTGGCAGTTTGCGGACGGCGACCAGTTGATGTTCGATCTTTCAAATGATCGCAATCCCGTCGTCGCATACCTCCATGAGCATGGTCCACTGTTCGAGTCCTACGCTCCGTCGTTCTCCTTGGCCTTGTGGCGCATCACGCACGAGACTACGGAATAGCCGCCCCAGATTGCGTCAATTTGCGGTGTCTAGAAGCGTCGAAAGCCAACAACCAAACAGCCTGTCGAGCACATGTGGATTCGTTGATTGCGAGTTAGCCTTCTTCGGCAGCGCTGGCGAAGCAGGTCGCAAATTACCAACGCGCGCGACCCAGATGCAGCAACAATTTTTGCATCTACTTCAACTCCTCCACACACTCCCGCCACAGCTCATCCACCGTCTTGCCGGTCGCCGTTTTGAAGTCCTCCAGCCGAAACTCCCGGTCCTGCATCCGGCGGTGCAGCGTATCCACCGTCCCTGGATGCTTCGTGTCGATCCAGACGAGGAAGCGGGCGGTGACGCCGTAGCTGTTGGTGTAGCTCTGCTGGGATGACAGGCGGGCGGGGAAATTCCAGCCGGGCTGCTTCTCCGGTCCGTACACCTTGCGGGCGAAGTCGGCGATCCCTTCGGTCAGCCAGCCGGGATTGGAATCCGGATAGGCCTGGACGGTGTGGGTCAATTCGTGGGTCAGCAGGCCGATGTCGTCCGGGTGGGCCTTCAGCCACTTGATGCCGACGGTGACGCGGTCGCCGCTGCAATGAGCGGGAATGTCGAGTTTCGGATCGAAGATCAGCCGGATTTTGCGGGGAGCCTTCCGGGTCGGGTGCTCAAACCGCGTGAGCAGCTTCGGGTAGCACTCATAGAACAGCGCGGTCAACTGGCCGGCGATCGGGGCGAATTCGGCGTCGACCGGGCCTTCGAGGACCAGCGTCAGTTCGGGCTGCGGAGTTGCGGTTTCCTCGGCGCTGAGGACGGGGGCCGCGACAACAGCCAGCAGGGTGATCCCCGTCAAGCAGGCCAGAATCCAACGACGGGACCACGCGATTCGTGCCACGGTGCGAATTCCTCGGAGTTGTGGGACCGCGCCTTCAGAATCCTGGAGGCTGAGGCACGATAACGGAGGAACCAGCCATAAGAAACGATGGAGTCAGGCGAGGATCTCGCTGAGGACTCGGCCGCGGCTGATCGGAAAGGGGCGCCCTTGCGGGTCATGCAATTCGGTTTCCGGCGCCAGTCCCAGGGTGTGGAAGATCGTGGCGGTGAGGTCTTCGGGGCGTACGAGTCCGGACTTTGGAAAGGCGCCGATATCGTCGGATTCGCCGTGAACGACGCCGCCGCGGATGCCGCCGCCGGCGAGGGCGACCGAGAAGACCGAGCCCCAGTGATCGCGGCCGCCGCGGGCGTTCATGCGGGGGGTCCGGCCGAATTCGGTGAGGCAAACGACGAGCGTCTCATCGAGAATGCCGCGCTGCGACAGGTCGTCCAGCAGCGCCGAAAATGCCTGGTCCATCGGCGGGCAGAGGACATTTTTGAGACGGTTGGCTTCGCCGGCGTGAGAATCCCAGCAGGGGGCGTCGGAGGGCTCGTCGGGGCCGCGATACCAGTTGACCTGGACCAGGCGGACGCCGGCCTCGATCAGCCGACGGGCCAGCAGAGTGCTCTGGCCGAACTCGCTCATCCCGTATTGCTCGCGGACCTGGGGCGTCTCCAGATCGAGCCGGAATGCGCTGCGGGAACGTTGCGTCGCCAGCAGATTGAAGGCCCGCCCGGACAGTTCGCTGTAGCGTGCGGCGAGTCCGGCTCGTTCGATCTGGTCGAACCGCTGGTTGACGCTCTCCAGCAGCGAGCCCCGGCGGAGCAGACGGTCGGAGGTGATCTCAACCGGGAGGCTGAATTCGGGGATACGGAACTCGGACGAAGCTGGCTGGCAACGGAACAGCCAGGGGTCGGCGGACCGGCCGAGGAACCCGGCGTCCTGGCCGGGCCAGACCGAATTGTCCGTATTGAAGATATGGTGCGGCAGGCGGACGCAACCGGGAAGATCGCCGCGCGGCGGTGCGGCCTGCTGGACCAGCGTGCCGAGGAACGGCCAGTCGTTCGGAGCGCCGGGGTTGGCGTTTTCCGCGTTCATGGGAACGTGCGGATGCCCCGTGAGCATGTAGTAGCCGCTCGACGAATGAGCGTTATCCGTGGTGGAAACGGCCCGCAGAACGGCTAACCGATCGGCGCGTTGAGCCAGACCCGGCAGTAGTTCGCTGTAATACGTGCCGGGGACGGCGGTTGCAATCGGGGAGAAGACGCCGCGGATCTCCGGCGGGGCATCAGGCTTGGGGTCGAATGTCGAGTGCTGCGGCGAGCCTCCCATCAGGAAGAGGACGATGCAGGATTTCGCGGAGCGGGGAGCCGACTCCGTCGACTTGGCGAGGGCCTCGCGGGCCAGCAGTTGCGGCAGCGACAGGCCGAGTGCTCCGAGACCGCCAGCCTGGAGTACGTCCCGGCGGGTGAGGCCGTCGCACAGTCGGGGGCCGCGGTCGCGGAGAGTCAGCATAGGAACGGCGCCCGGTCTCGTAAGCGAATCTTGATGCGTTGCTGAAGTCTAGCGGACAAATGGAGGCGGGAAAAGGGGAATGCAAGAGGGCCGGCGGAAACAGGTTCCACCGGCCCATGAAAGTGTTGACTGGTCTGTCGGTTCCGATCGACTCAGCGTTTAGCGTCCGAAAAACATCTGGCGGAGGCGTTCATTCTTTCGTCGCTCCATTTCCATGAGCCGCTGGAAGAAGCCCTGTGACTGGGTTTCCTGCGGCTGCACGGCGGTCTGCTGCGGGCTGTACTGCGGTGCAACGGGCTGTTGCTGAGGGGCGGCCTGGCGGCTCGCTCGCGCCCGGAGGCCGGCTTCGCACAGGGTCGTGCTGGCCAGAACGACGGTTGCTGTCAGGGCGAGAGTCACATGCTTCATGTCGTTTGCTCCAATTCGAGTCAGGAAACTGCGGGACTGCAGGGGACAAGTCCCGGGTGTGTGAGGAAACTCTACCCGCTGCCAACTGACCCGCCGCGACAATCTGCTGCTGTTCCCCGAAAACGTGGCCGGCACACTGCGGCCTCTACGCGACGCGCCGAAGTTGTGAGGCCTGCGGTCGAATCGAGATTGACTCAAGCCGGACAGCTTCAGCACTGAAGGGAGGACCGCGATCGGCGATCGAGAAGAGCACCGCGGGGCGAAGAGTTTTCGCAGTCGATACGGTCGGCAGCTCGGAACGATTCCGCAGACTCAGCCAGCGGTCCGCGACCGAGTCAGGCGTTCTGTCAGGCGCGGTATGAGTGGCGTGGTCGCTGCGGCGCTTGCGACATTCGGGAGGAATCGCCGGGTCCGAGTCTGTCGGGATCCAGACCATTTTGCGGGGGCGTGACGCTCCCGTCCCGCGGGCCGATCGGTTATAGTCGTTCGGTTGCGCGCTCGTGCGAGTGCGCCCTGGTTTGCTTCTTGCAGAAAGCGTTTTCCGTGTCAGTGACTGCCGTCGTCGGGCTCCAGTGGGGTGATGAAGCCAAGGGCAAGATTGTCGATCTGCTGACGGACGAGCACCAGATTGCCGTTCGCTATCAGGGGGGCAACAATGCCGGCCACACCGTCAAGTTCGAGGGGCAGACCTACAAACTGTCGCTGCTGCCGACGGGAATTCTGCGGCCGGGCGTGACTGCCGTCATCGGCAATGGCGTGGTGGTCAATCCCGAAGCGCTGCTCAAGGAGATGGCCGGATTGACCGATCGCGGTCTGCCGGTCTCCGGGGACAACCTGCTGGTCAGCGACCGGGCGCACGTGATTCTGCCCTATCATATGGCCGAAGAGGCCGTGCTGGAGAAGAGCCGGAAGGGCGAAGCCATCGGCACGACGATGCGCGGGATCGGCACCTGCTACAGGGACAAGGCGGGGCGGACGCACGCCATCCGCATCGGCGACCTGTACCGGCGCGAGACGCTCAAGTCCCGGCTGGCGGAAATCGTCGCCCAGAAGAACACCGTGATTCAGGCGTTCGATCCGTCGGCTACGCCGCTGAATTCCGACGAGATCTACGCCAACGCGATCGCCGCGGCGGACAAGCTCCGCCCGCACGTGGTCGACACGACTGTCTGGCTGCACAAAGCGCTGGCTGCCAACAAGAACATTCTGTTCGAAGGGGCGCAGGGAAGTCTGCTGGATATCGATCACGGCACGTTCCCGTACGTGACGTCTTCGAACAGCTCCGCGGCGGGGATCCACTCCGGCAGCGGCGTTCCCGAACGGGCGATCGGCCGGATGATCGGCGTCGTGAAGGCGTATACGACGCGCGTCGGCGGCGGACCGTTCCCGACCGAACTGAACGACGCCATCGGCCAGCACATTCGGGATGTCGGCCACGAGTACGGCACGGTCACCGGGCGGCCGCGGCGCTGCGGCTGGTTCGATGCGGTGGCTTGCGGTTACGGGGCACGGGTCAGCGGCGTCGACCAGATTTCGGTCATGCTGCTGGATGTGCTCGCGCAGCTCGACGAGCTGAAGATCTGCGAAGCGTACGAGATTCGCGGCGAGCGGACGACCGACTTCCCCAGCCACGTGGACGACCTGGAGGCCGCGAAGCCGGTTTATCGGACGGTTCCCGGCTGGAAACAGGACATCACTGGCGCCCGCAAGCTGTCGGACCTGCCGACGGGCGCCCGCCAGTACGTCGATACGGTTTCCGAACTGATCGGCAAGCCGGTGGCCTTCATCTCAATTGGCCCGGATCGCGAACAGACGATTGTGCTGTAAGCGTCGATCGTTGAAGGTTGATCGTTGAGATACGGGACGGAGCGGGTGGCACGTCCCAGAGGCTTTGCGATGGGCGTGTTGTTTGAGTGGAAGACACGCCCTTCGAAGACTCAGGGTCGTGCCACCCGACTCAACTACTCCGCGGCTCCCGCGAGCTTGATGCGGCCGATGCGGGCCAGGCGGTGGTGATGGACCGGGTGCGGGGCGGTGCGTAGCGAGACCGGCAGCCAGCAGGGGCGCGGGAGTTTTTCGTCGGTCGGCTCGACGATTGGCGGGAGTTTGAGTCCGGCGGGGATCGCCTGGTAGCGTTCGATGTCGACCGGGTGGAAGTAGAGCCGTTTTGAGGCGACCAGATCCTTGATCAGCTCGCACAGATCCTGGCTCATGCCGGTCCAGAGGACGGTGTTCGGGTTGCCGCGCAGGGCCAGGCCGAAATCGGCGGCGACGGGCATGTAAGGCTCCAGCGCCTGTTGCAGTTCGGGCAGCAGGGTTTCGCCATTCCCGCGCACGAATTCCACGAGAGCCCCTTTGAGCTGACCGTGGACGGCGAGCTGGGCCCAGGGGGGCAGATCTTTCGGTGCAACAATCTCATCGTCGTCGCCGAAGATCCGTCTTTCTTCGTCGAGCATTTCGGTGACGCGGCTGTCTGAGGTTGCCCGGCGGCAGCGGGCCTCCGCCCATTGCCGCAGCTCGAAGACTTTTTCTTCCATCGTTACCGACAGGGGGACTGTACTCCGGCGGGCGCGTTCGAGGTCTTCCTGGGCGACGACGCGGCCGTGGCCGAAGGCTTCGATGAGGGCGGTCACGACGATCTGTTCCAGTTCGGCGCCGCTGAAGCCTTCGGTCTGCTGGGCGATCGCCGGCAGGTCGAACAGATCCGGCTTCCAGCCCCGTTTGTTGAGGTGAATCTCGAGGATGTTGCGTCGCTCGTGATAGTTCGGCAGGTCGATGAAGAACAGTTCGTCGAACCGGCCGCGACGGAGGAGTTCGGGGGGGAGCTGGTGGACCGAGTTGGCGGTGGCAACCACGAAGACCGGCTTGCTGATTTCGCTCATCCAGGTCAGGAAGCCACCGATGAGCCGGGACATGGTGGCGTCGGCGCTCTGATCGCCTTCGAGCCCTGCAAAGCCCTTTTCGAGTTCGTCGAGCCAGAGGACGATGGGGGCGATCGACTCGACGAGCGCCAGCACCTGGCGCAGGTTGCGTTCGGATTCTCCCCGGCCGCTGCTGAGCAGATTGGCGATGTCGAGCCGGATCAGGGGGAAGCTCAGCAGCCGGGCCGTGGCGCGGGCGGTGAGGCTCTTGCCGCAGCCCTGGACGCCGAGGAGCATAACGCCTTTGGGGAGGGGGATTCCCTGTTCACGGGCGCGGGGAGAATAGGCTTCGGAGCGGCGGCGGAGCCAGTCTTTGAGCTGATCGAGGCCGCCGACGTCGGCGACCCCCTCGTTGAGATCGTAGAAGTCGAGCAGATCGGATCCCGAGGCGAGGGCCCGTTTTTCGGCGATGAGGGTGGTGAAGACTTCTTCGTCGAGGACGGCTTTGCCCAGCAGCGCCCGCCGCCAGGCTTTGCCCGCTTCGGCGACGGTCAGGCCCATCGCGGCCTTGAGGAGACGGTCCTCTTCATCGGCGGAGAGGAACAGCGGCGTGTCGACGTCTTCGCCGAGGAGGGTGACGACGTCGTCGAGTTCCGCCTTCAGGTCTTCATAGTCCGGCATCGGGAGATCGAGACGGACGGACTCTTTTTCCAGGTCCGGCGGGACCGTGGCGAGGGGGCTCATCAGCAGCAGCGTCTGACGGGAGGCTTCGAGGAGCGGGGCCAGGTCCCGCAGCTTGCGCAGCAGCTCGGGATCGCCCAGATACGCCTGCAGGTCTTTCACCAGAAAGACGTGATCGGGAGGGTAGCTTTCGAGGCAGCGCAGCATTTCGATCGGCGCGAGCGGGCCGGCGAACTCGGTGGAGGGGGGCGGTTCCAGTCCGCGGGTGACCGTCCAGGTGACGAGCCCGCGCTCGATTTCGAGCGACAGGTCGGCGATCGCCCGTTCCCAGCGGTCTTCTTCGTGAGTGCGCAGAAACAGCAGCGGGTACCCGGCGATCAGGCGGGCCTGCAGATCGGCAAGGGCGGTCGCGGTCGACATGGGGGACATCCGGGGGAATTGCTATTGGTCAGTTGTCAGTTGTCAGTTGCGAAAAACAAACGCAGGCAGCGACTTCACCCCACTGACCACGGGCCACTGACAACTGACAACCGACCACTTCCGTCAGTCCGTCTGCGTGGCGATGCCCTTTTTGATCAGGATGTTCGCGTAGACGGCGGTTTCGCCGGTGGCGACGATGGCGTAGGCCTGTCGGGCGAGGTCGTAGAAGGCGAACCGATCGACGGGGGTCAGCGGGATCGTCCGGCCGGTCGAGCGACGGACGACGGCCCGGTACTCCGACCAGATCGGCGGTTCGGGGGTCTGGGGATCGACCGGCAGCATGACGTTGATCGGGTCGGGGACGAAATCGTCGACCGGCAGCAGCCTGAGGATGGCGTCGAGGAGTTGCGGGACGGCGATGCCGTCGGCCCGGACGATCCGCTGCGCGTGAGAATCGGCCGGGAAGTGGGCGTCGGCGAAGACGATCGTGTCGCCGTGGCCCATGCGCATCATCACGGCAAGCAGGTCGGGCGAGATGACGGCGGGGATATGGTTGAGCATGGTGTCGCACTGAGTCAGGGAAGTATGAATCGGAGAGTCGACATCAGGGCTGCGGGGGATCCGCGGCAGCCTGAGCCGGCGCGGGGTCGGGGACCAGGCGGATGCGGGAGTTGTACGACCGAAGTTCGACGGTTTGGCTCTGCGGCAGGACTTTCAGGGAGTGAAAGCCGTTGAACATGGATGGCAGGCTGGACTTGTGCAGAATTTCGCCGGTGGCTTTATCGAGCGCCAGCAGGTTGAGCAGCGTGTAGTTCAGATTCTCTTTCGTGACCCAGCTTCTGGCGACGAACATCAGGACCGGCGCCGAGCGAAAGTGCTCGACGACCAGATGCTGCTTCTTGACGTCGCGTTTCCAGAGCCGGTTTCCGGTGGCGAGATCCCAGCAGACGACGGCGCCATGAATTTCGACTGAGGGGACGCTCTCGGAATAGCGATCGAATTGTCGACCATCGCCGCTGTTGATCAGCAGGTAGAGACGTTCCCGGTCGGCGAGGGCATACACTTCGGAGGCTTCCATCGGCGAGAGCTTCGCGCCGGCATCCAGCGTCTGTGTGGCCCCCGTCGCCACGTCGACGAGCTGCACATTTCCAGAGGACTGCGCGAAGATTGCCTTTTCGGGCGACAACAACCCGAGCAGCCCCGCGCCGTTGAAAGTGACAGACCAGCGATCGGCTCCGGTGACGGCGTCTCGCAGTTGCAGCGTCGTTCTGGAAACTCCCGGCAGGAATGCAAACAGGCCGGGCCTTTCCACAGTGGTGGCAACCAGAACCGCGTCTCCGCGCACGGCAATGGCCCGCCTGACGAGATCGCGTTTCACATCGTCCCGATCCAGCGGCAGGCCATCGCCGGCGCGCAGGACGGTGCTGATTTCTCCTTCGAGGTCCATCACGATCAGGCGGCTGGCGAGCGGCAGGATCACGTCATCGGGGGACAGTCCGTGGAACTGCCAGAGTTCCTCGCCCGTCCCGGGATCCAGGACCCGGAGCGTCCGCCGGCTGGCGACGGCCACGTAGTGCGAGGTTACGGCGGCCAGCGATCCCGACCGCATGCCGCGCGCCAGCACGGGGGAACCGTAGCCTTGGAGTTCATCGGCGCGAACCAGAGGCGTCGTCGGTTCGCGTTCGGCCGTCCGCCAGTGGCCGGCATCCGCCTGTTCCGCGGAGACCGGTTGAGTCCAGAGGATGCGTCGTTCGAGCGGCGCGATGGCGTGCAGGACTCCCTGATGGACCAGGAACAGCGTGCTGCCGCAGAATGCCGAGGCGATGTAGCCGTCACTCGGCTCGTGCGGACCGCTGCGCAACGGCGCCTGCCAGAGCCGGCGGCCGGTCTGGCGCTCGGAGACGACGAGCCGCCGTTCGCCGGTCTGAATCACCAGTTCGAGCGCCTGCAGCGACGGCCAGGCGCTGTCGGCCGGGATTTCCTGCTCGGGGGTTGATGACTCGACCACCCCCTGTTCAATTTTCATCGCGGCCGGCTTTTCTGCCGGACGGGGACTCTCGACCTCAGGCGTCGCCAGGATCGCTTCGGCCATGACTGCAAACGTCCGACCGTCGGCCAGCGTATCGGTTCCGAAACGAGCCTGCAGCTGCCGCGCGAGCATCCGGGCATCGGCGCTGCGTCCGGCTGTGGCGCAACGTTGCGCCAGCTCCAGCAGACTCCGGGCCGTGGATGGTCGCACGGAGACGTCGATGATCGGCAGCAGTTCGAGTTCCGCACCGGCCAGGTCGCCGCGTTCCGACAGTTCCGCTGCGTGACGCAGGGTCACGTCGACGACTGCCGGGTGAAACGCGAGCAATTCGCGAACGGCCTGTTGCGCCGCCGCGTCGTTCTGAGGCAGGCGTTTCAGCAGTTCAGCGACGAATTTGTCGATGCCGGCCCGATCAGCCTCGTTCGACGACTGCCACAAGTCCTGCAGTCGCCCGCAATGCCAGGCGCGGGGCTGGACCTCGATCTTGCGATTCTCCGCCCGAATTCGCGCGACGCGACTGTGGTCGCGTTCGGCGTCGCTCCAGGCTTGCGCGAAGGCTTCCACCGAATTGCCGATGGCCTCCAGACGGGTTACTTCCAGTTCCGCAAGCAGCGATTGGTGAGACTCCGTGGTGGCCAGCTGGCGGATTTCGACCAGCCAGGGTTCGGCCTGGCGGGGGTTCTGGCGGACCAGTTGCTCCAGCGCTTCGAGGCCCAGTTCCCGCCAGCGCCGCTGATCGGCGGAATTCAGGTCGCCCAACGGAACGTCCTTCAGTTTCTGCCAGGCTTCGGCAAACTTGCGGCTCATCGCGAGCATCTCGCCTTCCCGCAGCAGCGCCCAGGCGTCGCGGGGATTTTTGTCGAGCCGTTGTTGAACCTCGGCGAGCACGCCGCTGCGCAGGCCGAAGCCGGTCGCGCCGGCGGTCGACAGGGAAACGAGCGTGCCGTCGTGCCAGACGAGGTTGCCCAGCGGGAGAGCGCTCGGACCGGAAAAGAAGCGTCGTACGGTCGCCCCGTCCTCCAGTTTAAGCACCCGCAATTCCCCCGTCGTGAGAGGCAGATAGTATTCGCCGGGGACCGCCAGGCCGCGACCAGCCGGCGTCGGTCCGGCAAGCCGCCTGTGGGCGCGGTCTTCGGCGTGGGCGGGGTCGGCATCGAGCTGTTCGCGAGGCTCTCTGGAGGATTCGGGCCGAGTTTCTTCCGCGTCCTGGTCCAGATCGAGCGGTCGCGTCCAGAAGTTGGCGCCGTCGGCCAGATTCAGAGCCCTGATCTGGTGGCTGCCTACCAGGAGGACACGTTGATCGAAGACCCCCGCGAGATAGAGCATGTCGTCCTGGGGGACTCGCCATTGTACCGCCCCGGTCAGCAGGTCGCTGCAGAGCAGCAGCGGTTCTTCCGGAGCCGTGTAGACGATCGAGTGTCCGGCAATCACCGGTGCGGACGGTCCCCAGGCCGTGTTGAGGCTGCGTTGCGGGACCAGATTGCCGCCATTCTCGCCGCCTTCGGAGGCATCGGGTTCCGCATAGCGTTGGGCCCAGAGAACCGAGTGTCGCAGGCGGTCGATGGCGACCAGCCAGCCGAGAGCGGTCGGACAGACCACCACTCCCTCGGCCAGCGACGGCTGCAGATTCAGCCATCGGCGGCCGATGTCCCTGTCGATCTTCGCGTCCTGATAGCAGAGGAGTTGCGACCAGAGGAGCCGGCCGCTGATGGTTTCCAGACACCACAGGCGGATTTCATCGCCGCGGGCTCCGATCGCGAACAGCTCGTCCCCGTCGACCGCCGGAGCCCCCAGAAAGCAGACGTCGCTGAGCGGAAGCTGCAGCGATTCGTCCGCAGCGGAGCCGCCGACGGTCCAGCGCAACCGGCCGCTGAGCAGGTCGTAGGCCGAAAGCCGGTTGGAGGTCCAGTCCATCCCGTAGAGATCCTGATTCTCCTGCTCGCCCCATTGCCAGCCGGGCTGTGAACGGGACAGGACCGCCTGATCCTCCAGCAGAAATACGTGCTGCCCGTCGCTGCTGAGGCTGCCGTAGACACCGTCGCGGAACAGCAGGCTGGCGACGGGGTGGTACTCGGCGGAAGGTCCGGCGTATTCGCTGTCCTGCTGCAGGTTGTTCATCCGGAACCGCCAGGCCTGCTGCGGATCGACGCCGGCGGGGGGAAGCCCGGCGATCATGCCTTCGGGCGTCAGGGTCGATTCGGTCTCCCAGAGGGTGCTGCCGGTCGCGATGTCCACGGCCCGCACGCCCCGCAGACCGCGAAACAGGACGATGCCGTGCGTGGCCAGCGGCTGCCAGACGAGAATCGGCGCCAGGCTCTGGTCCTGCAGATCGAGCTGGAGCAGTTCAATCCGACGGGCGACTGCGGGACTGTCGGTAAGGGGGTTCTCCCAGCGTGGAATCAGCAGCGGATCGCCGGCCGCGGAGACGCCCAGCCGTCGTTCGGAGCCATAGGCCTGCCGCCAGTCGGTCAGCGGGGCTGCGGTGAGTTCCGCCGACGGAGAGATTTCTTTCAGTCTTGCATACCGCTCCCCGTCGCGACCGGGAGGGAGCTCCGCCGGCCAGGGAGCGGCACCCGGTGAACGACCGGCCTGCCGGGCGACGAAGGCCGCCTTCCACTTCCAGGCGATCGAGCGAGTGACGGGGGCATTGTCTCGCAGCAGTTCCTGATACCAGTGGTCGGCCAGGCCAAATTCGCCGCGGTCTGCGTGCAATGCGCCGAGCCAGTCAGCGGCTTCCTGGCCGGCGGTGGTGTGGAGGAAGCGATCGGCGATGCGGGCGACGGCTTCGGCATCCCCGTCCCGACGTGCGGCGTCCCACTCCTGACGCGCCAGGCCTTCGAACTGTTCGCGGTAGAGCGCACGTCCTTCGGGCGGCATTTTGCCGATCGATTCCTGAGCGGTCTGCCGGAGGGACTGCCAGCGATCTTTGCCGGCCCGGTGCAGGGAATCGCCGGGCTCGTCGAGCAGTCGCTGCAGGAACTCGATTGCCGCTTTGTAGTCGTTGCGGCGGACGGATTGCTCGGCCATCCGCAGCATATTTTCGTTACGGGCATCGCGGGCGGCCCGGGAGTCGACGGGATCGAGACTCCCCGGCTGCTCGGCGGTCGCCGGGTCGTCGCGCTGTTCGGGGACTCGACCGCCGCGCCCGTTCGGTCGGAGCATGCCCCGCAGCAGTTTGTTCAGCAGATCGCCGGCGGGCGCAGGCTGCGCTTGAACGGGAGGTTTCGCGGGCGTTTCATTGTCAGCAGCCCCTTCAGCGGCCTCTGCGGGCTGGGCGGCTTCGGGCTGTTCTTGTGCCGCGAGCCGTTCGGCGGAAACAACGGCCGTGAGACCCGCCAGCAGGCCGCAGAGGGCGGCGATACGGAGGCAGTCGATCGCCGCCAGTTGCGAACGGTCTTGAGCCGGTCCGGAAACCATGTGTGCCTCCGAGCGGAGAATCGCCTGCGGCGCCCCTGGCGCGCGAAAAACGACGCAAATCCCCTTCCTGCAACTATATTCGGAGCGGGGAGCCGCCGCTACCTGGCGGGAAAGAGGGGTGGAAGGATGGTGATCAACCGGGAGGAATACGCGATGACAATGCCGAGGAAGCGGCATAAACCTGCAAGTCGGCGCGGCCTGCCGTGCCTCAGATTTTGCTTCCCTCGGCCAATCCATTCGGCGGGCGCGGGCTGACAACTTTCGTCGTTGTCGAATCGAAACAATCGATCGCCGTACCGGAAAACTCTTGAATCAATAGTTTTCGGACAAGCGGGTCATCCTCGAACACGGTCATCCAGATGCTGAAGAATCCGTGGCCGGTCGCCGTCCGGGCAATCTGACGGCGAAACATATCGTTTGGGTTTGCTCGCAGGTCATCCTTGCTGACGTGCGCAATCAACCAGACCTCCATGCGTTGAGCAACGCGATCGATCGCCACCAACTGGCCGTTCGAGTCGATCGCTTCACTCGCGAGTTTGTCCAGGCCGGTCAGCTCCAAGGTTCGTTGCGCGATGGTTCGCTGCGCCGCCGCCATTCCGGCGGAGACAGTGACCTTGCCATCCATCGTGTACACGTAGGCGGCGGCCGTATTGTCGCGGTCAGGAAGCAGAACATCGGCCAGAACGACGTCCTTGTCGCCTTTTGTGGAATTGCAGTTTACGCAGCCCAACAGGAAGTTCTCCCAACGTCCCTGCAGGTGCGAGTAGGCCGCCAAGCCCTTCGGTTGAATGTGCTCTACGGCAAGTTGCGTCGCGATTCGACGTTCGCAGTACGAACAGAACAGCCCGATTCGCGACGCAAGTTCAGTGAAGGCATCTCGATAGTTGTCGAAGTCGACGGACCGCGGGCTCTGGCCGCGAAGGACTGGGCGCATCTATGCCCCTCCCAGGCTGGCCTGTTGCCCTGCGCCGGCGTGCCCTCCCAATCGGGCGGCGTGCTTGAGCTCCAGGAAGGCTTGAAACGCCGGGTTGTCCGCGTACGGAGCGATTCTGGCCGCCAACTTTTCCTCGAACTCAGCCAGCCTGTCGGCCGGGGCCCGCGCCGCGTCTTCGAGCGTCATCAGGTAACTCTTGGCGGCGTTGACCATTTGCTCATAGCGCAGGCCCACGTCAGGGCGGTCGACATCCATCAGACCATGGGCAATCTCCTCGACGCTGAGATTGCCCAGCTGAGGAACGGGTTGCCCCTGAAGATTGATCAGTTCGTCTTCCCGGAGCGACTGAACGATGAACGGTGAATGTGTCGTGCAGATGAACTGCAGTCGCGGAAACGTGCCCCTCAAAGTCTCAACGACTCTTCGTTGCCACTTGGGATGCAAATGCACGTCCAATTCGTCGATCAAGACAACGCCCGGCGTCTGCGCCAGCACGCGAGGAACGGGTTCGTCTTCTGCGGTCAACTTTTTCGGCGGCACCAGGAAGTTGTTCTGCGTGACCATTCTGATTGCAATATCCGCCACCAGAGCGAATAAGGTGCGTTGTCCCGCACTCAAGTTGCTGAAAGGCTGCGGACTGCGATCGATCGACAGCACGACTTCATTCCGGTCGCTGTCATAGGTCAGCCCATCGGCTCCCGGCACGACGCTCAGGACCGCTCTGAGCACTGCCTCAAAACCGGGACGGTAGCTCCCTTTCCGATTGCCTCGCTCGATTGTCTCGGCCAGAAACCAGGCGTTCAGATCGGACAGTCGAATGCGATCGTTCAGGCAATCGTAAAAGGCCTCCCAGCGGTTCGCAGGACCATTTGATTTGAGTTTCAGCTTCCGCTCATTGTGAGGCAGCCA
Source organism: uncultured Planctomycetaceae bacterium (assembly GCA_942493135.1). Lineage (GTDB taxonomy): Bacteria > Planctomycetota > Planctomycetia > Planctomycetales > Planctomycetaceae > Planctellipticum. The sequence continues at coordinate 1,358,475 of OW818684.1, forward strand.
GGTTCTGCCGGCTCCGTAGTAGGCAATTACGGGAAGCAGTCGTTTCTCCCCCTGCTGAACCTGCTCATAGGCTGATGCAATGACGGACAGCGCCTGTTTGGAGTTCTTGTTTGAGATGCTTTTCCTGCCGACCGCGAGCGACTGCCCCCAGGTGATTCCGTCCTGATCCAGAATTGCACCGGCCGCATGAACGGCCATCTCGCCAGGTGCTTGTGTGAACTGCGTTCGATCACCATCAGCGGCCGGGACGAGCCGCTTCTGGTCTGGCGTCAGGCGACGCCCACTGCCGGCCAACAATGAATCCGGAACGCGCTCCAACCAAACGCCGAGGGCCACGGCAAGCGCATCAAGAATACTGGTTTTCCCGGCGCCGTTTTCGCCAATCAGAACGTGAAACGAACCGGAATTCGCGGGAGCGTCCGCGCGCCGGGGAAACTCGAAGGTCGCCTCGGCGAATTTTTTGAAGTTTTTCAACTCCAGTCGATCGATTCTCATACGGCATCTCTCCGGAACTGACCAATCACCGAGACGATGACCACCTCGACCAAGGTCAGAGCGAGGTCCGGAACCTTCCGGCGTGCTCAGAACGTGCAGTTAAAATCATGTCGCTTCAGCCGCGCTTCGGATCGAAGCAACGTGCAGGGACTCTCGTGGCGCGAACTGGCTTCGTCACTGTATTCTAAAGACTGCCTGCCAAGCATTGTGCGCCATTTGAGTTCGAAGTGGAATGGATCACTCGCTGAACCGAACGCCGAGAACTGCTTGATGGCACAGTCACCCCATTTCTTGCCGCGATCGGCAGACGATATGTGCAGATCATGCTAGTTTAGCCGTTGTAGAACGTGCTTGCCGCCTCCCTTCCCCCCGAACTACCATGCCCGCCGACACACTCCCGATCCTCAACATCGCCGCCTACAAGTTCGCCCCGCTCACCGGCCTCGCGGAGCTGCGGACCGAGCTGCGCGAGCTGGCTAAGGCTCAGCGGCTGCGCGGGACGATTCTGCTCAGTCCGGAAGGAATCAATTGCTTCGTGGCCGGCGAGCGTCCCGGCATTGAAGCGTTGCTGGAACGGGTCCGGGGGATTCCGGGGCTGGCGGAGCTGGAGGTCAAGGAAAGCCTCAGTCGCGAACAGCCGTTCAACCGGATGCTGGTGAAGATCAAGGCGGAGATCATTGCGTTCGGAATGCCGGGGATCGAGCCGGGGCGGTATACGTCGCGCCGGCTGCCGGCGCGAGAATTGAAACGGTGGCTGGACGAGGGGCGGCCGGTCACGCTGCTCGATACGCGGAACGAGTTCGAGGTCGACGCGGGAACGTTCGAGGGAGCCCTGGCGTTGCCGCTGGACGACTTCCGGCACTTCCCGCAGGCGGTGCTGGGACTGCCGGCGGAGCTGAAGCAGCAGCCGGTCGTCACGTTCTGCACAGGGGGCATCCGCTGCGAGAAGGCGGCGCCGTACCTGGAGCAGGCGGGCTTTGCCGAGGTCTATCAGCTCGACGGCGGCATTCTGAAGTACTTCGAAGAGTGCGGCGGAGCGCACTACCGGGGTGACTGCTTTGTCTTCGACCGGCGGGTCTCCGTGACGCCGGATCTTTCGGAAGGAAACCTCGAACAGTGCTTCGCCTGTCAGGCGATTCTCACGCCCGAGGATCAGGCGTCGTCCGCGTACGTCGAGGGGATCTCGTGTCCGCACTGCTATCGGCCGGCCGCCGCGGCGCAGGCGGCGCTGCTCGCCGGGCGGCAGGCGGCCCTCCGGGCGGCGACATCCCCCCTGCCCGGCAGCGTGTCGTATGAAAATGTGCGGCCGCTGAGCGTGCCGCTGCGACTGGATGGCATGGAGCTGCTCGACTTCCTCGACGCGATGCGGACGCATCTGTCGCGAGCGGACTGGGAGCAGGCGTGTGCGGAGGAACGGCTGGTCTGCCGCGGTGAAGTGGTGCAACCGGGACGGATCCTGCGAGCGGGGGAACGGCTGCTGCACAAGCTGCCGGCAGCGCTGGAGCCTGAGGTTTCGGCGGACATTGTGATCCTGCACGAGGACGATGCGCTGGTGGTGGTGCACAAGCCGGCTCCGCTGCCGATGCATCCCTGCGGGCGGTTTCATCGCAACTCGTTGACGTGGCTGCTGGACCAGGTCTATGCACCGCTGCATTTGCGGCCGGCCCATCGGCTGGACGCGGACACGTCGGGCGTGGTGGTTTTCAGCAAGACGCGCGAAGTCGCCCGGCGGGTGCAGCCGCAGTTCGAGACGGGCGAGGTCGGCAAGACGTATCTGGCCCGGGTACATGGTCGCCCGACAAATACGAACTTTGAGTGCCATGCGCCGCTGAGCGCGACTCCGGGTCCGGGGGGCGTGCGGTTGCCGGATCAGGAGGGAGCAGCGGCGAGTACGGGGTTTCGCGTGATGTGCGAGTTCGACGACAACACGACGCTGCTGGAAGTCACACCGCTGACCGGGCGGACGAATCAGATTCGTGCGCACCTTTGGCAGCTCGGGTTGCCGATCGTGGGGGATGCGATTTATCTGCGAGACGGGCAGGTTGGCGCGTCGCAGACGTTGTCGGTCGGCGATCCGCCGCTGTGCCTGCATGCCGCGGCGATTGAGTTTGTGCATCCGCTGACGGGGCATCGCGTGCGGTATGAGGCGACGCGTCCCGGGTGGGCAGAACAGGTCTGACGGCGGGTGGCCGGGTCGGAGTCCTCGACGACCCGGAAGTGCGGCGGACTGCGCCCGGATCTGGGTCGTCGAGGACTCCGACACCAGCCACCCACCCGTAAATTACACCACAGCCCCGAACAGGGCTCCGACGCCGGCGGTGACGGCCATTGCCAGGGCGCCCCAAAAGGTGACGCGCACGGCGGCTTTGACCACGGGAGCGCCGCCGGCGCGAGCGCCGAGCGCGCCCAGGGCGGCGAGAAGCACGATCGACGTCGTCACGACGACCGGAATGACGGCCGATCGGGGCGTGACCAGCACGCTCAGCAGCGGAAGAATGGCTCCGAGCGTGAACGATCCTGCCGAGGCGAACGCCGCCTGGACCGGACGGGCGGTGGTCAGTTCGGAGATGCCTAGTTCATCGCGGGCGTGGGCGCCGAGGGCGTCGTGGGCCATGAGCTGATCGGCGACCTGGCGGGCCAGAGACTCGTCCAGTCCCCGCCCGACGTAGATCGCCGCCAGTTCGTTCCGTTCGAATTCGACGTTGTCGGTCAGTTCCTGACGCTCGCGGTCGAGGTCGGCCCGTTCGGTATCGGACTGGGAGCTGACGGAGACGTATTCGCCGGCGGCCATCGACATGGCGCCGGCCATCAGGCCGGCGACTCCGGCGACGAGAATCTCGCTGATCGGCGAATTTGCGGCGGCCACGCCGACGATCAGGCTAGCGGTCGAGACAAGGCCGTCGTTGGCTCCGAGAACGGACGCCCGCAGCCAGCCGATCCGTTCGGTGTTGTGTCGTTCCGGATGCGATCTGACCACTGTGCCGAACTCCCGCAGCAGGACCGGGCCCGATTCACGTGACGACGCGGTGCGAGACTTCGATCTGCGGAGGGTTGATCAGCGTCTGGTAAACCACGCAGTAGCGTTCGGTGAGCTGCAACAGCTTGGAAATCTGTTCGGGAGTGGCGTCGGTATCGAGCTCGTAGCTGAGCCGGAGGCGCTGGACGCCGACGGGCACGTCGCGATTGACCGCGAGTGTGCCGCGGAAGTCGGCATCAGCCTCGGCGCGGATGGTCGCGTCGCGCAGTGTGACTCCCATCGCGGTTGCGACGGCGCGGAGGGTCACGCCGGCGCAGCCGACGAGGGCCTCCAGGAGCATGTCCCCCGAGCAGACGTCGCGGCCGTCCCCGCCGGCCGCAGGATGCAGGCCGGAGGAGACCGGGCCGTGGGGCGTTTCCAGGCGGCAGCGGACGCCGTCCGTCAGCCGGCCCTCGGCATGGAAGGTGATCAGGGCGGAGTCGGGGTTCTCCCGATACTGCTGCTTCAGGGGAGCCTGCAGGGCGCGGAGCTCGTCGGCGTTCATCGGACAACCATCCACAACGAAAGAGACGGCCGGGCGTGTCCGGCCCTACTTGAGGAGCTTCACGAACTCGGCGTAGGTTTCGGCGACTTTGCCGGCGGCGGCGTCTCCGGAGTGGATGTAGATGCCGTAGGTCAGGTTCAGCGAGGGATGCTGGTCGTTGAGGTGGACGAGCTGCTTCTTGGAGGCGTCGTTCTGGTAGGCGCCTTCGCCGAAGGGGCTGACGCTGAACAGGCCGTAGTCGCGAACGTGGTGGCGGGACGGACGGAAGTTCTTCGGCGAATCGAAGATCGCCACGCCGTAGGTCTTCTCCGCGACGGGACCGCTGTAGTCGACCCACGGGCTGGGCTTGCCCCAGCAGTTTTTCATGGTCGTTTCGCCAGCGGCGTTGAGGATCGTGCCGCCGACTTTTTCCCGCATGCTGGTCGCTACGCGGACGCCGAACAGGCCTTCTTTGGTGTCTTCAAATTCGACCGGCGCCTCGCCCTTGGCGAGCGTAATATCGAAGACCATCACGCGGTTGGCGTGGATGGAGATTTTCGTGGTTTCGACGAGCACCGGTTTGCCGTCGTCGCCGAGCCAGTGGTTAACGACCTTCATGACCGCGGGGTTGCCGGAGGGCGCGACCAGTTCGACGCTGGCGTTGGCGATCTTCCCTTTCTCGGCCCAGAACTTGATTTTGTTGACCTCGTCGACCGAGGTCCAGATTCCCTTGTGGTGGGGATGGTCCTTGTCGGCCGGATCATTGAGGGGCCGGGTGACGACGGCGCCGTCGGCGGCCATCACGGGAGAGAAGAACGGCTTCGGCAGGTCGCTGGCCAAGTGATAGGTCGTAAAGTCCTTGCCGTCGATCTTGACCGCGACGGTCTGGCCCTGCCGTTCGAGCGTCACTTGTGCCTGAGTCGCTCCGGCGGCGAAAAGAAGACCGGCACCGACGAGACACGTACCAAACCACGACGTCCACGAGCTGCGCTGCACGATGCGTTCTCCTGCTGGCCGAGGCCTCAAGGGCAAAGTGGTCTGCCGACGCCCGGTGACATCGGCCGATTATCGATGGTAGAGATTGTAACCGCGTCGGACGATTGCCGTGGAGCCTCCGGCGGGATAAAAGGCGTCGGGAAATCAATTCCGACGAAAGAACGAAGATTGACCACGGAGGCGCGGAGGACGCGGAGAAGAGAATGTCGAATGAAGAATGCGGAATGTCGAAAGGAAGAGGACCGGGATGAGAGTGCCAACCTGAGCCTCCCCGACCGGCTCCCGCTCAGTTCAGGCAAGTCATTGGCGCTCGACTCTCGCTTGGCATTTTTTCGACATTCACTCCGCTTCGCCTTCGTTGTGAAACCGTTCTTTCATCCCCATTTCCTCACACTAAAACAGCAGCTCAAGTCGCTGCCAGTTGGAACACTTCATGTCCCGCTCCGTTCGTCGTGCCCCGGATCGATTTGCCAAGAAGAAGCCTGCGGGGCCGGCGCCTCGACCGGTGCGGCCTTACCCGGCTCCAGGGGGCGGCAAGTCGCCGGGAGAGTTTGAGCCGGGTGACGCCCGGCATTGGGAACTGATTCTGAGCGGCGAACTGACCGACCGGCAGGGGGAACTGCACCAGCGGCTGATTGACGTGCCGCGGTCGTCGCGCGGGGTCATCTACTTCGATTCCTGCGGCGGGAGCGCCTTTATCGGCCTGGCGCTGGCGACGATCATCCGGCTGCGGGGGCTGAAGGCGGTCGGCGTGGTGACGGGAGAATGCAGTTCCGCGGCGCTGATGCCCCTGGCGGCCTGCGACGAGCGTTACGCGACGGTTCATTCGTCACTGCTGTTTCATCCGATCCGCTGGCAGAGTGAGGAGCAGGTGAAGCTGGAAGAAGCGGAAGAGTGGGCCCGGCACTTTCGCGTGATGGAACGGGACCAGGATGAACTGCTGGCCCGGCTGTTCGGCTGCAGCGTCGAGCTGATTACGACGTGGTCCCGTCCCGGACGATTCGTTACCGGGGCCGATCTCGAGGAAGCCGGGCTGGCGAAGCTGATCGACCTCTTCAGCGGCGACCTTTGGGATCAACGGGCGGCCCTCAAGCGGGGCGCCGCCAGCCAGTCGCCGGCTTGAACGAAAACGCCCCCGAAGTATCGGGGGCGTTCCGGACGGATGCGGTCTCTCATTCGACGGTGAAGTCAGTAGATACCAACTCCAAAGTTCCGCCCGCCGATGTAGGCGCCGTACCCATACCCGTACGTGGGGTAGCCGTAGGTCTGATAGCCGTACGTCGGATAGCCATAGGCCGGGTAACCGTAGGCCCGATAGCCGTAACGAGGGGCGTAGTAACGCGGCCGATAGACCGGCCGGGCATAACGGAAGCGAGGACCGAATGCGCGCACGCCAACGCCACGCGGTCCAGCCCACACGCGAACCCGAGCCGCTTCTGCCGGGGCGGTTGTCCCGAGAACGGTCGCCGATCCGACGAGTGCGGCGAGGATGATGGAACGAAACATGGGAAATCTCCTTCTCGCAAAACCAGCTCGCAGGGCGGGCAAGCGCGCCCGCTGACTGCGAAATACTGCACCGCCTCCTGCAGCTGCCCGCACTAGAATCGTAGACGGCTCCCCGCGCCGGAAAACCTGGCGCGCGTTCAGACCTAACGGGAATAATAGAGTCCGAAGTTCGGGGTCGCGATTCCGAATCCGGAGCGGTACCCATAACCGTAGCCGCCGTAACCAGTTCCGCAGGCCGGCTGTCCGTACCCGTACGGCGAACCGTAGACCGGACCGGAGTTTCCGACGAAGACGGGGCGGTATCCGATCGGGGTACCAACATACCCGCCGCCGTATCCATACCCGCCATACCCGCTCCGGTAACCGCCGCCGTAACCGGGGCCGCCGTGGTGATGATGATGGTGGTGATGTCCGCCGCCATAGCCCGGGCCGCCGGCCTGAGCCGTCCCCTGCCCTGCCAGCATGAGTCCCACAGCCACCGCAGTTCCGAGCACAAGAGTTCGCAACATGATCCGGTCCTTCCCGTCTTGGTTTACCCCGCTCGCGAAAGCCCACTTGGGTTCGCGTCGGGAGAAGGTATTTGCACGGGGTGTGCCAATCGGCAGAAAATGCCGATCAACGTGCCGGAAACAGGCTTTACGGAGCTTGCGGAACTTAGGGAGACCACTCCGGGGACCCGGTCGTTATCAGACCGACGACAGACTGTCCCAGGAACGACGACGGTTCCTGACTCCGGGCCTTCGGGAAACGCAGAAACCCGGCGCGCTGACGCGACCGGTTTTCCGGGAAAGCGGGATTCGGAGCGAAAACTATTTCATCGGCGAGTAGTCGGTCGGGTTCAGGAAGACCGATTCCACCTTTTCGACGATCTTACCGTCCTTTTCGGAGGCTTCGCGGGCCGCATTCCATTCGGCGTCGGCCCGGAAGGCCTTGAAGGACTCTGAAGCGGCCTCCCTGCTCTTGTGAGCCAGCAGATAGACCAGCGTATTTGGCTTGTCGATCGGGGTCAGGTAAATCACGTTCTTCATGCCGTGCTTTTCGAACAGCTTCATCGTGTAGTCGCGGAAGCGGGCGTTGAGCGCGTCGAGCCGACCATCAAGGGTCGTGTAGGTCCGCAGTTCGTAGACCATCGCCTTCTGCTGCGCATCGGCCTGTGCGTAACCGGCTCCCCAGCCGACCGCCGCCGCCAGACCCGCCAACAGAATTCCCCCCAGCCATTGCTTGCGCATTGTGTCTGATCCTCGTTCAAGTGTGCTGTGCAGACGACCGGCGTGCCGCGTACGATGGCAGACCGGCGAACCGGAGAGGATACCGCGCCAGGCCGGCCAGGGTGACATGCTCAACCGTGAAAAATGGGATTGGGCGTCGGGCCGGACCGGCGGTCAGCTCTGCAGAGAAGGACCACGATGCGACGCTGGCAACTGGTACTGGTTGCGACCCTGCTGCTGCTCCCGATCCTGGCGATCGTCGGATTTGGCGCGTGGCAGCTCTGGCAGAGCGGCTGGTGGTTCTGGCTCGCCTGGTCGCTGCCGGTCTGCTGGGGTCCGGGCTGGTTTCTGGCCCGGCGCTGGAACGTGCTGCAACCGATTCAATGGCCCGAGACGCCGAAGATTCACTGGACGCCCCAGGATGAGGGAGCGTCGCAACTGATCGTTCGCGAACAGGAACGCGTCGCGCAGTTGTCCGCCAGAGAGCTGCTGCAGCCGGCGTTCTACACCGAGGAAGTGCAGCGGCTGGCAGCCCTGCTGGGAGGATACTATCGACCGAAGTCGACGACGCCAGTGGATCATCTGTCGGTGCTGGAACTGCTGGCCGTCGTCCAGCTGTCGACCGAGGACCTGGAGACCTGGCTGCGCACCTACGTCCCCGGCAGCCACCTGGTGACCGTCGGGCAGTGGAAACTGCTCTCCAAGGCGCCGGGCTGGTGGCAGGTGGCGAGTAACACCGCCTGGGCGGCGTCGATCGTCATGAATCCGCTGAATCTCGGCAGGTTCCTGGCGTCCCGGTATGCCGTCGATCCGCTGTCGAAACAGCTCCAGCAGAACCTGCTGGGAACGGTGGCCATGCTGTTTGTCCGGCAGACGGGGTTTTATCTCATCGAGCTCAACAGCGGCCGGCTGCGGGGCGGCGCGGCGGAGTATCGCGCCTGGCAGCGCAAGCTGGCGGGGAAGTCTCCGACCGGTGCGGTTCGGCCCGAAGGCAACACTGGCAGCCCGCTGCCAGTGGCAAACGCACCTGCGGAATCGGGGTCGGAGCCGGTGACGGTCACGATCGCCGTGGTTGGTCAGGTGAAGGCGGGAAAGTCGAGTCTGATCAACTGCCTGCTGGGTGAGGAACAGGCGATCGTCGATGTCCTGCCGGCGACCGCCGCCGTGCAGCGTTACCAGTTGCTGTTGCCGGATTGCGACGAGCGGCTGGTGCTGCTGGATACGCCGGGCTACTCCGATGCCGGCGCAACCCGGGAGCAGCTCGCCGCGGCGCAGGCAGCAGCGCGGGAAGCGGATCTGATGCTGCTGGTCCTGGAAGCGAGATCGCCGGCCCGCGAGGCCGATCGCGATCTGCTGGAGCGTCTGGCGGCGTGGTACGCGGAGCAGCCCCGACTGAAGCCGCCGCCTGTACTGGTGGTCGTCAACAAAGTCGACCTGCTGAATCCCGCGCTGGACTGGACGCCCCCTTACAACTGGCAGGCGCCATCGCGTCCGAAGGAACAGAGCATTCGCGGCGCGGTCGAGTACGCGAACGAGGTACTGGGGAAGTATTCCGACGGAGTCGTCGCGACGACGACGGATCGGGAGCGCGGGCGAGTGACGGGAGTTGCCGATCAGTTGCTGCCGGCGATCGCCGAGCTGGTCGACGAGGCCCGGGCGACAACGCTGATCAAGGCGCTGCATCAGCGACTGGACCAGGATCGCTGGCGAGCGGTCTGGAGGCAGGTCCGCGACGCCGGCCGGAACTGGCATGCAGTCTGGCGGGCGTTCAGCCAACCGAAGGGATAGGGTCGAGAGTCGAGAGTCAGAAGGAAAATGCTGGTCTGAACGGGGAGCGTTTCCCTCGCTGAAGTATCGCTTGTCGAAGGCGGGATGTCGACAGGGAGTTGAGTCTCGGCGCACGGCGCGTGGAAGCAGCCCGGTCGACAGGTCTCTTCTCACTCGCCACTGACCACATTTCACTCACCACCCTTCTCGGCGAAGCCCGAGGCCCGACACCCGAAGCCCGCTGCCCCCCCCTTGATCCCCGTCCCCCGTTCGTCCATGCTCGTTGACGGCATTTGCTGCCTGACGATCTGCCGGGACGCTGCGAGAGGGGGACAACGTGATGCTGAAGTGGGGATGGTTTGTCGCCGGGGCTTTGGCCTGTGCAACGTTGCCGGCGGCCGAGCACAAAAACGTGGTCGTCATTGTGGCGGACGACCTGGGGATGCAGCTCGGGTGTTACGGCGACGCCCAGGCGAAGACGCCGAACCTGGACCGGCTGGCCCGCGAAGGAGTGCGGTTCGAGCAGGCCCACTGCACGACGGCGAGCTGCAGCGCGAGCCGGTCAGTGATTTTGACCGGGCTCTACAATCATGCTACTGGTCATTACGGACACGCTCATGCCGACGGACACTTCAGCACGTACGAGACCGTCCGCACGCTGCCGGTGCTGCTGAGCGAAGGGGGCTATCGGACCTGCTCGATCGGCAAGTATCACGTCGCCCCGGAATACGTTTACCACTTCGACGCCTATCCCAATGAAGGAGTTTCCGGCGGACGGAACGGGGTGAGAATGGCGCAGAACGCCGGGGAATGGATCAAGCAGGACGACTCGAAACCATTCTTTCTCTACGTCTGCTCGACCGATCCCCACCGGGCAGGAGCCGCGAGCTTTGCCAACGAGAAGGATTATCCGGGACACACGCCGGTCAAGTTCGACGCGAAATCGCTGACGCCGCCGAACTGGCTGCCCGACCAGCCGGAAGTCCGCCGGGAGATGGCGGAGTTCTACGAAGCGATCGCCCGGCTCGATCAGGGGGTGGGGGCGCTGATGACGGTGCTAGAGGAGACCGGGCATGCCGACGATACGCTGGTGCTGTTTCTGAGCGACAACGGCCCCCCCTTCCCCGGCGCAAAGACGAATCATTACGAGCCGGGCTCGCGACTGCCGCTGATCGTCCGCAAGCCGGGACTGAAGCAGGCAGGGGTGACGACGCAGGCCCGCGTGACCTGGGCCGATCTGACGCCGACCATTCTCGACTGGTGCGAAGTCCAACCCGGTCCCGGCGTGCCGTTGCGACCGTCGGAGAACACGGGAGAGCGGAAGACCGCCGGCAAGCAGTCGTACCGGAATCACGGGAAGTCGTTTCTGAAGGTGCTCGACGATCCGGGGACGGATGCTTTCGACGAGATCTTCCTGTCGCACACGTTCCACGAAGTGCAGATGTACTACCCGATGCGGACGGTGATCAGCGGGCGGTACAAGTACATCTACAACGTGGCCCATCAGTTGCCGTATCCGTTTGCGAGCGACCTCTACGCCAGCCCGACCTGGCAGGGGGTGCTGTCCCGCGAGGACGACCAGCAGCCATATGGCCGGCGGACGGTGCAGCAGTACGTCTTCCGGGCGCAGCACGAGCTGTACGACCTGGTTTCCGATCCCGACGAGATTCACAACCTCGCCGCGGAGCCCGAGCAGGCGGAGCGGTTGAAGGAGCTGCAGGAAAAGCTGCAGCAGTGGCAGAAGCAGACGGGAGATCCGTGGGTGACGAAGTGGGTGTATGAGTGAGGGGGGGGGTGGATGGTGATTGGTGGATAGGCGGAGGGGGTACGGGATGAAGCGAGTCTGCGGGGCTCGGTGCGGCTAGTGTTAAAGACGGGAGAGTCTGGCAACCGGTGGAACGCTGCGATGACCGAGGCACAGTCCTGCCGTCCGGAACGAGATGAGTTGCAACTCGTCGGCCAGTGGGTCGCGCCCTACTTGTTCCCGCCGGCGGCGTTCCTGATCGGTGTGCTCAGCGGACTTGAACTGCCCTCGCTGTTGGCCGTGCTCCTTGCCGCAACAATCGTCGACGCGCTCGGCTTGTTTGCTCCGCTGATGATCGCCGGTCGCTGGTGCGGCGGCTGGGCGGACGATTGGACGCAGGGAATGTCGGTTTCGCCCTGGGCCGTTCTGTGGTCGCTGATTGGTATCCTGAATCTCTCAATCGCGGCGATCCCTCTGGCCGTGCTGAATCCCGGAATGCGGGCGCTGCTCGGCTGGTGAAGAGGACTTTCTGAACGGGGTTCCTGGAAATCGACAATGAGCGAACTCCCGCGGGAGCGACCGGATCATGAAGAACTGCAGTTCGTCGGGCTGTGGGCGGCGCCGTTTCTGTTTCCGCCGCTCGCGACGCTGATTTATGCGGCGACCGCTCGCGAGCTTGGCCCGATTGCGCTGATCTTCGCAATGACGATTGTGATCGACGTCCTCGGGCTGTTCATTCCGCTGATGATCGCCGGCTGGTGGTGCGGGCGGTCGTCGGAGCGGCTGACGGAGCGGCTGCGGGTGTCGCCGTGGCCGGTGCTGCTGGCGCTGGTGGTGCTGCTGGATGCGGGGGTAGCGGTTTTGCCGTGGTGGGTGGTTCAGGTTCATGATCTGCTGTGGTAGCGGCAGAGTCAGTCGCATTCAGAGGTGACTGGTCACAAATCTTTCCCGCGACGCTAGAATTCGGTTTTCGCAGTACGTTGAGGATGGACTCGGATGCTGATCGCGGATTGCATATTTGCGCCGGAAGATTACCTGCCGGACGAGCTCCGCGTGATCGCGAATCCGCAGACGGCGCTGCCGGCCATCGCGAAAGATCCCGGCCTGATGCGGCTGATCGAGGACTCTGTCCGTTCGATTCCCACTCGGCACGATCTCTTCCGGGCGGATGCTCGCGACCTGCAGTTGCCAGCGGAATCCGTCCATCTGGTGGTCACATCGCCCCCCTATTGGACGCTCAAGGAATACCGCGATTCGGCCGGGCAGATGGGGCACATCGCTGACTATGAGGAATTCCTGAGCGAACTCGACCGGGTCTGGCAGGTCTGCTTTGACGCGCTCGTCCCCGGCGGTCGACTGGTGTGCGTCGTGGGCGATGTCTGCCTGTCGCGTCGAAAGAACAACGGTCGGCACATGGTAATGCCGCTGCACGCGTCGATTCAGGAACATTGCCGGGCTATTGGCTACGACAATCTGTCGCCGATCATCTGGCACAAGATTGCAAATGCCGTCTACGAAGCCGAAGGGAACGGCGGGGGATTTCTGGGGAAGCCATACGAGCCGAACGCCGTCATCAAGAATGATATCGAGTTTATCCTGATGGAACGGAAGCCGGGCGGCTACCGACAACCGACAGTGGCGACGCGGGTGCTGAGTCTCATTTCTGAGTCGAATCATCGCGAGTGGTTCCAGCAGATCTGGACCGGGCTGACCGGGGCTTCGACACGCAATCATCCGGCACCCTATCCGGTCGAACTGTCCGAGCGGCTGGTGAGGATGTTCAGCTTCGTTGGCGACACCGTGCTCGATCCGTTCCTCGGGACTGGGAGCACGACGATGGCCGCAATGCGGAACGGCCGGAACTCAATCGGCAGCGAAATCGATTCGACTTACCTGGCACAGGCCCGCAAGCGGATCAATGCCTCGACGGACATCTTTACCTCGGTGACGGTCAACGTGCATGGATAATCTCGATCAACGCGTCAGCAAGGCGATCCGCCACTTCTGGTTGACGCGAGGCAGCCAAGCAAAGCGTCAAGGAACCGCTTCCGGACTGCGCGATGCCGGGCTGCGGACCGCCGTGACCGGCGGCAAGCATCTGGATGGATTCGTCGTGCTATGTCGCATGCTGCTACTGGAGGCGGGACTTACAGACGCCGAAGTCTATTGGCAGAGCCGGTTGGAGCTGCCCGGATACTTTCGGGCGGAGAAGAACTGGGATCTGCTGGCGGTTGTTGACGGAAAGTTGCTGGCCGTGGTCGAGTTCAAGGCCCAGGTTGGTCCGTCATTCGGAAACAACTTCAACAATCGAGCTGAAGAAGCGGTGGGCAATGCCACAGATTTATGGGCAGCCTATCGCGAGGGAGCCTTCCAGCCATCGCAGCGTCCCTGGCTCGGGTATGTCTTCCTGCTGGAAGACTGCCCGAGATCGCAGACTCCCGTCAAGATGAAAATGCCCCACTTCCCGGTCTTCCCGGAGTTCCGTGAAGCATCGTATGCCCAGCGTTACCAGATCCTGCTGACGAAGCTCCTCCGGGAACGCCTCTATGACGGGGCCAGCCTGATCCTGTCGACGCAATCTGGCGGAAAGAAGGGGGAGTTTTCCTGCCCCTCCGGGGAACTCAGCTTCCGGACGTTGGCTGTGGGGCTATCGGCCCATGCGGCGACGTATGCCCGGTTGAGGTCGTAGCGCAGGGCAGAGCCGGGCGCCCCCGGGCGTCGCTTTCAGCCGTTGATCACGGTTTCAATCCGGCCGGCAGTTCCTTGAGTCGTTCGATTTCCAGAACTTCGTGATAGAACCACGGCTGCCCGGTCTTCTTTTTGAACATCACCGTCTTTGCGGGATATTTCGCACCATCATGCTCTTTCCAATCTGAGAAGCGATAGATGTCGCCCCGCCAGTCGATTCGTATCAGCCTGTGATCCGCGGCGTCGAAGTACAGGTCCATCGGCGGATCGATGGTGCCGCTCACCCGCAGCCCGACGGTTGCTTTCTCGTTCTCGGTGACGCCGTCAACCCCCGTCACCACTGATTCAGGATCGGTCAGCGCTCCGAGAGTCCAGGCCCAGACGACGAACTTCGCCGGCTCAGCGCCCCGCTCTTTGTTTCCCAGCCACCAGCCGCCCGGAGTTTCCAGAATGGACTCGCGCACGGTCTGCTTTGCCGCGAGTTCCGCTCCGAAGTTGAATTGTTCCTTCATACGGAATTGCTTCAGGAGTTTTACTTTGCCGCCGCCGGCCGTAACGATCTGCTTCACCAGTTCGTCCGTTGCTGGCTCTGCAGAATTCGCCGGCAGACACAGGATCGCAGACACAAGAAACGCGAGACTGCGTGCAGCAGACATGGATCGTGGCTCCGGTTCACTGAAAGGAAATTGGCTTCTGCCGAGCCTACCGAACCGCTCGAAGCAGAACCAATCCTCTTGTTCAAAGTCTCAGCACTTCTGCGGTCGACAGCCATCGCCGCCGAATCCGGAATCCACACCCAACCCATCTCTGAGTCGGCAGCGACCGCCCGTGGCGGCCGGGCTCAGGTCATCCGGATCCAGCGGCTGAGACTCAGCGCCGGCACCACCAGCACCGCGACGGCCAGTGCCAGGATGGCGTCTCCCGTGTGCCACAGGACCAGGGCGGCGTCGAGCATGATCAGCGACAGGAGCGCCAGTTTGATCACCGGCTGGACGTGCTCGGGGGCGGGGTTCATGACCGCTCTGATCGCGTGCCGATTGACCGTGAAGGCGGCGAAGGCGATCATCGCCAGGGGGATCGCCGGACGCATTTCGGCGGGCCAGGTCAGCAGCAGCCAGGCGAGAACGGCCAGGCCCGCGTTCATGATGGCGAGTGCGGCAGCGAGGATTCCGCGGTTGCTCTGCCGGGCTTCCGTCTTCGCAAACAGCGTCACGCCGACGATGTAGATCCCCAGGCCGATTGCACAGGCGATCTGCGGGCGGGCCCACATCATCGTCGACGCGAGCCAGGGGAATTCGCTCGCCCCCAGCATGACGTTCAGAAACCGGCAGGCGCCCATCGCCAGCGGGCCGGCCGGCGTGCGTTTCAGAAAGCTGTCGTAGCCGAGGATCGCGATGACCAGGAGTGCCGCGATCTGCAGGCTCGACGGGCCGACCAGCGCCGCCGACGCCACACCCGCCGTCATCAGCCCCACACCCAGCAGAATCGCCGTCTGGAGGGAAACTCGTCCTGAAGGAATCGGTCGATTGGGGCGTTCGGCGGCGTCCTGCGTCCGGTCGAAGATGTCATTGAAGACCATCCCGGCGAGATACAGCCCGCACGATGCGACCAGCAGACCGACGAACTGCGGCCACGGATCGAGACCGCGGTGCGTCAGCACGTAGCCCAGAAAGATATCGGCCATCGCCGTGAAGACGGTGGGCAATCGGAGCAGCTGCAAGATGGCATACATCGTCCGCGGTCCGGTCTGTTGAAGAATGCCGGAAGACTCACCGCGGAGACGCGGAGTACGCAGAGTAGAGATGCCCGGAGAGTGAAAAGTGAGTAGTGAGAACTGAGTAGTGCAAAGTCGAACGCATCCCTGCGATGCCCGCCACTTTGCACTCATCACTACTCAATACTCACTTTTCACTCTCCTCAGTCTTCTCTTCCAGACTCCGCGTCCTCCGCATCTCCGCGGTGAAAACTCTTCCTCGTATTCGTCCGTCTCAACCTTCGGCTGAGACTGTCTCTGCCCATTGCCGCAACTGCTCGAACTGCAGGGCGAATGCCGGTTCGTCGCAGCCCATCGGGCTCTTGAAGAACGACGCCAGGTGCGACATCACGCCGGCTTTGCCCCGGCGGGATTCCCGCTCCGTCAGCCGGATCAGGTCGATGACCAGCGGGGCCGCCAGCAGCGAATCGCAGCCCTGCCAGGTGAACTGCAGGACCATCGGCGTTCCGAGGAAGCCTTTGAAGTGGATGTGATCCCACGCCGTCTTCCAGTCTCCCATCGATTCGATGTACTCGATCGACACCAGCGTCTGCGGCTTGTAGCCGAGGATTTCCGTCAGCAGGTGATCCTTGGAGCGGACCTTGTTGGCCTTGTTGACCGGATCGTCCAGCACCTTGCCGTCCAGGTTGCCGAAGATGTTGTGACCAACCCAGCTCATGACCTTCAGATTACGGGCGGCGAACATCGGCGCCAGGACCGCTTTCATCAGGGTCTCGCCGGTCTTGCCGTCCCGGCCGACGTGGATCACTTTCTGCTGCAGCGCGAACTCCATCAGCGACGGCAGGTCGCTCCCCGCCGACGGAGTGAAGTTGACGTAGGGAAACCGATTCCGGAAGGCGGCGATCGCATAGAGCGAACTGGCCGGTAGCGGACAGGCGGCCCCGGTGACGAGCTGCTGTTCGACCTGGTCCCAGGAGAGCGTGCGGGCTTCGTCGGAGATCGGGGGCTCCGTCGAAGAGACGTTGACGACGATCACCTGGTCGAGCTGGTGCCGCTTCTGAAAATCGTGCATGTCCGCGGCGAGCCGCGTGACCGCCGCGCCCGCCGATTCCCCCTGGTGATGCAGCGCAGCAACCCCCGCCAGCGAGACGATGGTCGGGCCGACGCCGTGCAGCGTTCCGGGGCGGATGTCTTTGTCGATCGCTTCCAGATCTTCGCGAATCGCCAGCATCATGGCCGGGGCGAAGACGTGGGACTGCTCGTGGAGCTGGCCGGCTTCCGCCACGTAGGTCGTGTCGCGGATCTCGTGGCCGCCGATGACCAGATCGCTCCAGCCGACGAGGCCGAGTTTGTCGAAGGGGGGGAGGGTCGTTACCAGGCCCGTGGTCTCGGTCAGCTCGCGTTTGAGAGCCAGGAGTCCCGCCACCACCGTCGTGGCGACTCCGCCCCACGCGCCGACCAGCCACACCCCCGTCTTCCGCCCCGACATGCTCGAAACCTCCCCGGATGATCGCATCAATGGATACCAGGAAGAACTGTACCACAGGCCAAGACGCCCCGCGAGCGAGCCCCGGCGGGATCGCGCGAGCTCAATCCTCAAGCGATCGAGGATGCCGGAACGCGTGCGTGACAGGCGGCGGGAGAGTTGTGCAGTCAGCTCATCGCCGGGCCGACTGGACGGACGTGTCCGGCCGATTCACTTTGCGTTTTGCTCTTTAGCAATGATCGCTTTGCATTTAAGCCAGACGGCAACGGCTCCTGTGCGGCTACCTCAGGACCAGACATCGTCCGACCGGCCCTCGTGAACAAACAGTCGCCGGGCGGGGGCGAACTGTTGAGGTGCGCCGGCCAGAACCCGCAGCCACACCGCCTGGCCTTGGTAGAGCCCTTCGATTGAGACGTGCGGGCCCAGTTCGTCGCCCCGGCTCGCTCCCAGTCCGTGGGATTGCCAGCCAATCTGGTCGATCTGGTCGAACTGCTCGACGATCGACTTCACGTCGACCGAAAACCGGGACAGCTTCACCGCGCCGTCTCTCCGGCCGCCGACGATTTCGGTGCTCCCGGCAAAGAGAGTCACTTCCCAGACGTCTTCGTGCAGACAGAAGTGGCAGCCGACCGGTCCGAGCTCGTCCAGTTCGTGGATTTGCGCGACGACGTGGTTGGCGAGTTCTGTCAGCCAGGCGGGAGGTGCAACCATGGAAGAAGTCAATCTGGTGCGGGAATCAGGAGGACCGGTCCGTGATACAGACCACTCGGGGACGGGTGCTGCCACACGCCCGGGAGAGTTACTGAGGCAACTTGAGTGCCGCACGATCCAGTCTGCGAGAGTTTCTACCAATTCCCAGTCCAAATCGCCCCGCAGACCTCCGGCTTGTCCCGGATCGAGTCGGTTAAGACGGTCGAAACCACTCTGCGCGGGTGTTGCCGACCCGCAACACCCGGTGCGCATCTTGCGACACCCATTCCCGCTAGAATCGCACCATCGCACACACGCTCTACGCGCGGCGCAACGCTTCGCCGGACGTGCCAATCTGCCGCGGCGGGATTGAACAAAATGCTTCAGTTTTTGAACGTCTGACGTTTTGCGCCAACAGGGCGAAGCCCCTCGGTTGAATGAAGGATCACTCCCATGCACGACCTGGACGCTCCCGGACCGCATGCCCGCATCCCCGTCGACTCAGCACGCGACGAACTGCTGGCCCGGTTTCTGGACCGGCTCTGGCAGCGTTACCGCCAGCGCGTGCCGTACGTGCAGGTCTACGAAGAGCTGCTTGCCTCGCGTGGCGGCACGTTTGTTAACGATCACATCGCCTTCCGCACTCTGGCCTGCCAGCAGCCTTTCTGCGGGATTCCGTCGCTGTCGCGACTGTTCGAGGCCTTCGGCTATGCGCCCGCCGCCTGCTACCAGTTCCCCGACAAGCACCTCTCGGCAATCCACCTGCAGCATCCGAACGGCCTGTTCCCGAAGCTGTTCATTTCCGAACTGCAGATTGGCAAGCTGCCCCCGGAGATCCGACCGCTCCTCCGCCAGACGCTTCAGACGCACCGTCTGCAGCTCGGCGACGAGGTCCTCGACCATGTCGCAGCGCCCCGTTCGGACGCCGCCGAGACCCTGCAGACCTGCACCGACTGGATCGAAACCCTGCCGTGGGCGCCGCCGGAGGAATCCGATCTCCTGGCGGTGAATGCGGCCAGCCAGTACGGCGCCTGGGTCCTCGGTCACGGCCACAACGTGAACCATTTCACGGCCCTGATCAACTCGCAGAACTGCCCGGCCCTCGCCGACATCGAGCAGACGGTGGAGGCGCTGCAGCGCGCGGGAGTACCCGTGAAGTCGGAAATCGAAGGCGCCCCCCGCACGAAGTTGCGGCAAACCGCGACAGCCGCTGCCAGTGGAGACATTACGATTGTCCATTCAGGGCGCCCGACGACTCGCACGTGGCCTTATGCGTACTTTGAGCTCGCCGAACGGGGCGATGTTGTCGATTCTGAGTCCGGCAGGTCCGGGCGATTTGAAGGATTTCTGGGATCTCAGGCAACTCAGCTCTTCGAAATGACGCGCAACCTGCAATAACTGATTTGGGCCAACTGAGATACCACTTTCGATTTCTCTGTGACACAGACTGGCCCGCCCCTCCGAACCGGCCTCCGCGCCGCCGACTGAGGGAATTTCCGATGAGAACTCAATGTCCGCTGTCTATCTGGTCCGTTACGGCGCCGTCCCTGAAGTCGCCCGCTTTGTCGCCGAGCAGTCGCTGCCCGCCTCCCGGGGCACAACAGTCGTCGTACGAACCCACCGCGGTCTCCAGCTTGGCACGTTGCTGGAAGAGGTCAGACTGGCAGCCGACGCCGAGGCCAGCTTCGAGCTGCTCCGGACGGCTGCCGGCGAGGATCTGGCGGCGGCGCGCGAAAACAGCCGTCACGCCGAGGCCGACTACCTCGACTTCTCGCGACGCATCCTGCAGTGGGGACTTGAGTTAGAGCTGATCGACGTCGAGCGGACGCTCGACGGCGAAAAGCGGATTCTGTACGTGCTGTGCGATCGCGGTCCGGATACGACGAAGCTGGCCCTGCAGGCGGCCGCCGCGGGCCTGGGCATCGTCGAAGTCCAGCCAGTCTCCGCGGAGGGACCGGTCGTCCTGCCCGCCGAAGGGGGCGGATGCGGCACTGGTGGTGGCGGCTGCGGTTGCCATTCCTGAGAATCCGCGGCCTCGGTTCGGCCCGTGAAATCCCGTCGTCGGCCTGCTTTCTTCGGGATTCCGAGCGATTTCCAGGTTAATGGTCGTTTCGTCGCTCGCTCTCGCCGGTCGCCTCCGCCGACTACAATTGGAGAGTCACGCCGATGGTGCGAGACACACCGTCTCCTCGAAACTGATGGACTCCCATGGTCGCGCCCGACTGGGTTCTGACGCTCCCCGCCGTGAACGCGAGCCTGAACGGTCTTGCCGCCATTCTGCTGCTGATCGGCTACGGGCTGATCAAATCCGGCCGCCGCGAAGCCCACAAGGTGGCCATGCTGTCCGCGTTCGGGACATCGGTCGTCTTCCTGGTCTGCTACCTGGTCTACCACGCCGCCCTGCATCACTACACAGGCGAAAGCGGCAAGAAGTTCCCCGGGACGGGCGTGATCCGCACGGTTTACCTGACGATCCTGGTCTCGCACATCCTGCTGGCGTTTACGCTGGTGTTCCTGCCCCTGATGACGATCTACCGCGCCTGGAAACAGCAGTGGGACCGGCACCGGGCCATTGCCCGCATCACCTTCCCGATCTGGGTTTACGTCTCCGTCACGGGGGTTATCATTTATCTGATGCTCTACCACTGGCCTCAGCCGGTCGCTGCCGGCTGAGACCTGTCGCGGGGAGCAGCAGCGTTCCACCGGCGGCTCGTCTGCCAGTGACTTCGGACAAGAGACAAAGGGCAGCCACGATGAATCCACTCAGCCGCTGGCGGACTCGACTGGCCATCGCCGTCGCCTGGCTGGCCATGCAGACCACCGCGGTCCAGGCCTGCCCCAACTGCAAATTCGCTCTCGAAGCCGACGCATCGCCGCAGCCGCGGGCCTACATGCTGAGCATCATCTTCATGCTCGCGGTCATCATGTCGTTGTTCGGCGCGATGTTCGGGTTGCTCTGGTGGCTGTCGAAGCAGGAATGCCGCGCGCTGACCGACGCCGGCTACGACCATGTCCTCCACAATGCGGTCCCCCAGCGGTAGATCGGCGGGACGGAGTCGCCCCCGGGGAATCGCCGCCTCACAGCCTGCGAACTCCCCCTTTTTCCGCCCTTCCGCCGATTCCCCGTCGCCGAATTCGTCGCTGTGGTGTTCAATAACCTGCAGGCAATGACGACTTTCAGGAGACGGAATCGATGCCGCAGAATTCTCAACAGCGTTGGCGCACGCTGCGGACCGGCGGACTGCTCGTCGCCTGCCTGGCCGTGCTGACCGGCCTCTCCGGCGACGACGGCCCGGCTCCGGCCGATACGCAGGCCATCGTCGCCGCCCTGCAGCCCTGGAAAGATCTCGTCGGCGAATGGCGGGCGGTGGGACAGGTCCGGCGGGGTTCGAACCAGGGGGCCTGGCAGGAGACGGCGGGGGTCGTCTGGGATCTGAAGCGGGAATCGATCGGGCTGCGCTGGACCGTCAAGGACGGCAAGCACTGGCAGTCGGCCCTGCTGACGTTCAACCCCGCGTCCGGAGAACACGTGCTGACCATCGTGCCAAAAGAGGGCTCCCCCGTCCGGTTGACCGGAAAATGGAATCCCAAAGAGACGAAGCTTGTGCTGGAGTCTCCCCCCGCGGAGCAGGGGGAACTGCAGCGCGTCACGCTGTCCGTGCAGAACGAGAACCGGGTGATCTGGCTGCTGGAGAAGAAGAACGGCCCGCAGTCGTTCTATGCCCGCGTCGCGGAGATCGGCTGCCAGCGGCAGGGGACGAAGCTGGCGGCGGTCGACAGCAACGGCCCGGAATGCATCGTCACCGGCGGCCGGGGAACAATCGCGGTGACGCACGCGGGGCAGACCTATTACGTCTGCTGCACCGGCTGCCGGGAGGCGTTCGAAGATGACCCGGCGGGGATCATCGCGGCGTGGAAGGCGAAGCGGGCGAAGAAGTAGGGCCGGCTCCCGCCTGCCGGAATGCGGCCGCCTTGTCATCGACGATCACGGAAAGACGGGGTGGCCGACGGCTGGAGCGTCTTCGCGAAGCCCCGGCAGATGCAGGTTGACCTGAAACTCGCCTTCCAGTGAACGGCCGTCTCCGGCAGAATACGCCTGTGACCGCTGTTCCACGGAAGGAGTCAAAGATGCCGATTCGGATTGCATTTGTGCTGTCTGCGATTCTGTTCTCGTGTCATGTTCGGGGCGCTGATTCTCCGTTCGCGCCGCCGAGAGCCGTTCTCGATCCGCCGGATGTTGAGCCGACTCACGAGCTGAGCGTGGCGGAAATTCTCCAGCGGTGGAAAGCGAAGTCCACGAGCGGCAGACAGCCCGGAAGCCTGGCGTTTCGTCGCGTGCGCAGGGATCTGGTGTTGAAGACGGAGAAGGCGTCGCTCTGCCGGCTCGACTGGGATGGTCGCGGGAGCTGGCAGATCTCGTCGACACCGCTGCCGAAGGTTGCTGCGCCGATTCCAGCCGATCATTCCGAGGTGTGGGGATTGTCGCCGAACAGCGTAATCTCTGTGAACCTGGACGCGGATCAGTTCGAATCGTACGCCTTGCCGGCCGGCGCGATTCCAAGAGGACCGGATGCCAATTGGTGGGAGGGATTCTCCGGTTTTGTCTATCAAAGACTCGTTGAGACGCCGACCCAGTTGGCTGGGCCAGGTTGGCCGGGAGTTCCCAATGGCTGGGAAGAGCGCTGGGATTGGACTGTCATGAAGCAGGACGCCGCGCAAATCATTCTGCGTGCCAGACCGATCCCGTCAAACGAAACCGCATGGGTCAGCGAAGTACGGTGGGTCATCGAACGACCGGCATGGAAGACATGGGGCCTGCGAGTTGTGGACGCGTCGGGGAATCAGATTACGACGTGGTTTCGCGCCGATCAATTCGCACCGCCCGGAGCCGTGTTCCCGCTGCTCACCACCGAACGCCTCGAAGCCGCGGGACTTCGGAATCTCTCGTTGCCGGCGGAGGAACAGGAGATTCAATCAAAACGACCCGCGGATGCGCTCGCGCCGCGGAATCGGCTGGTGTGGTAGGGCAGGCTCCCGCCTGCCGAAATGTGCTCTCGACGCCACAAACCGGCAGGCGGGAGCCTGCCCTACTCGCCGCACGAATCCTCGATCGATTGGAAGGACTGCAGCGGTTGATCGCCGCAGGCCCAGTTTCTGGGATAGACTCCGGCGCGGACCCAGCGATGAAAGCTGGAGTGTTTCCAATCGCCCGGACAGCGGACATATCCGTGTTTGACGGGATTGTAGTGGATGTAGTCGAAACGGATTTCGAAATCGTCTTCGTCTTCGACCGTATGTTCCCAGAAGCTGCGCTGCCAGACTCCCCGTCGGCGCTGTCTCCGCTGTCCGGCGGAAACGGGACGCTCGGTCCCTCCCTCAGCCAGCCAGCGTTTGGTGAACTGCAGCTTGATCCAGCTCCAGCGGGCCGAGTAACGATCATCGCCGCGCGGCAGCGTCCAGATCGCGTGCAGGTGATCGGGGAGCAGGACGATCGCGTTGATCGTGAAGGGCCAGTCCGCCTGACACTCCCGCAGAACGCTCCCCAGCAACTGGCAGCTTCTCGCGTCTCCAAAGATCGGTCTTCGCCCGGCAGTGACGAGCGTGAAGAAGTACGTTCCTCCGGGAACATACGCGCGTCGGTAGTTGGGCATGGTTGCACCCGCCCCACATATTTAGCGATGTCCGTTCATAACGATATTTCGAAAACCCACTCCATGCAAGACGCCGGCAGATCCTGCGTAGGGCAGGCTCCCGCCTGCCGAAATGTGGCCGCCGACCAGCTTGAGGCCACGCCCGATGGAATTCTCGGTCTTGCGCACGAGTTCGATCGGGCACAAAACCGTAGGTTCGCACAAGGCGGCAGGCGGGAGCCTGCCCTACAAGAGAATTACCTGTTGACAGGACGATAGTTTACGCGTAAAGTAATTTCAGACGACACGCAGCTTGCAGGAGATCGACCGATGGCCGCCGGGAAATTGCAGCAGGAGCTGAAGAAACGGCAGCCGTTCGCCTCGCTGGCGCAGGAGGCTCTGCTGAATCTGTCCCGCACCACCGACCGCGTGCAGATTCAGTTCGACCGGCTGTTCCGGCAGCACGGGCTGACGCCGTCGCAGTACAACATTCTCCGCATCCTGCGGGGCGAAGGAAAACCGCTGCCGATTCTGGAGATCGCCTCGCGGACAGTCACCGTGGTCCCCGGTATTACCGGACTGATCGACCGGCTGGAACAGGCCGGGCATGTGCAACGCCGTCGGTGCACGGAGGACCGGCGGGTGGTCTACGTGGAACTGCAGCCGTCGGGCCTGGCGGCTTTGGAACTGCTCGATCCGCTGGTGGCCGGTCTCGAAGCCGAGCTGGCGCAGGGACTGAAGGCCGACGAGCTGCAGACTCTCAGTCGTCTGCTGGAGAAGCTGCGGGCCGGCTGGCCCTCCGACGACTCAGCCTGAACGACAGTCTCTTTTTTTGCTCCGATACACGATACATCAACTATCGACGTGACAGTCACTTTTTGAAAGGCGCCTTTCATGTTCCAACTTCGCAAAGCGGCCGACCGGGGGCATCGCCAGCACGGCTGGCTCGACACCTGGCACTCCTTCTCCTTCGGCGATTACCACAATCCCGCGGCGATGGGCTTTCACACCCTCCGCGTCATCAACGACGACCGCGTCGCGCCGGGGGAAGGCTTCGGCATGCACGGCCACCGCGATATGGAGATCCTCACCTACGTCCTCGAAGGAGAGCTGGAGCACAAGGACAGCCTCGGGCACGGCGAAGTCCTCCGACCGGGCGAAGTCCAGCGGATGACCGCCGGGCGGGGCATCCGCCACAGCGAGTTCAACCCGTCGCCGACGACGCCGGTCCACCTCTACCAGATCTGGCTCCTGCCCCGCGAACCGGGGCTCGAACCGAGCTACGACCAGCGGCCGTTTCCCCGCGGCGAGCAGCAGGGGCGCTGGCGGCTGATCGCGTCTCCCGACGGGCGGGACGGCTCCCTGACCATCCAGCAGGACGCCCTGCTCTGGGCGACGAACCTGGCCCCGGGCGACGAAGTCGTCGCGGCGCTCGATCCGCAGCGGGCGGCCTGGCTGCAGGTGCTGCGGGGGACGGTGGCGGTCGGCGATCAGGAGCTGTCGGCCGGCGACGCGCTGGCGATCGAGAACGAGTCGGCCCTGCCGGTGCGGGCCAGCGAGGACGCGGAGCTGCTGCTGTTTGATCTGCCGTAACAAATCGCCCGGATGCGGGCGGAAACTCGAAAACTCTTTTTTTGATCAGGAACGAATCATGTCGAATGCTGTGCAGGGTCTGTTGAGTGTGGGCGGCCGGGTGCTCCTGGCGGCGATCTTCTTCCTCAGCGCGGTCGGGAACAAAATTCCCAACTTCAACGCGATTGCGGGCTACATGGGCTCCGAAGGAGTCCCCGCGCCGCAGGTGATGCTCGCCGGTGCGATTGTCTTCCTCATCGCGGGAAGTGCATCGCTGGTTCTCGGCCTCCGGCCGAAGATCGGGGCCGGGCTGCTGACGGTGTTTCTGGTCCTGGCGACCTACTACTTCCACGACTTCTGGAACATCCCGGCGGAGAACGCTCAGCAGATCCAGGAGCAGACGATTCAGTTCATGAAGAACTCGGCGCTGATCGGCGCGATGCTGCTGGTGATGGCCAACGGCGTCGGCGCCTGGACGCTCGATGCCCTCCTCGCCCGGCAGAAGACCGTGTAGTGGTGCGATAACGGAGGACTCGCCGGGTGGCACGACCTGAGTCTTCGAAGGGCGCGGTCTTCAATGCGAGGCCACGCCCTTCGTGCTTTGGACAGTCGATTCTGGCAGGCGGGAGCCTGCCCTACGGGTTGCCGATGCAGTAGAGCCATTCCTGACGCGGGCCTTGCGAATCATCCGCCACGCGCAGGAAGAGCTGGCCGCGGCTGACTGCGGGACTGGCGAAACCTTCCGTGCCGAGCTGGTTCTCGGCGACCTGCTCGTACCATTCGGGGTTGGCACGGAACACCGTCGTCTTCCCCGACATGTCCGTCGTGAAAATGTTGCCGCCCGATTCGATCGGCGAGACTCGGAAATTGCCGCTGATCCGGTGCTTCCAGAGCTCTTTGCCTGACTCCGCGTCGTAGCAGCGGGCGATGCCGTCGTCGTTGACCATGTAGAGCTTCCGTTCGTAGACCAGCAGCGACGGCACGTACGACTTGACGTTTTCCTTCCAGGCGACGGAGCCGTCGGACTTGACGGCGATCGTCTCCTGCTCGGGAAAACCGCCGCTGGCGATCACCAGGTCGCCGGCAATCACCGGCGACCCGACGCCGGCTTCGGCAGTCCCCGGCGTCGACCAGAACCGGTCGCCGGTGAGCGGATCGAAGCTCTCGACGACGTTGCAGCCGCAGATCACGAGCTGGTCTCTGCCTCCCAGCGACACGACGCGCGGCGAGGCATAGCTCGACTTCGCCGGGCGCGACTTCCGCCAGACGATGTCTCCCGTGACGCGATTCAGCGCCGCCAGATAGCCCCCCTGCTGGTGATCGGCGGCCAGCAGCACGAGAGACCTGTAGAGGGTTGGTGACGCCGAGTAGCCGAACTTGGACGCGAAGCTGCCGACGTCTGTCTTCCACAGCTCTTTGCCGTCGAGGCCAAGCGCCACCGCCCGGATCTTGCGATCGTTGAGAAACAGCGCAAACAGCCGTTCGCCATCGCAGGCCAGCGTGCTCGTCGCCTGCGTGTTCTCTCCGTGCACCGCGGTTTCGAAGTTTCCTTCGAACAGCGTCGTCTTCCAGAGCTGCTTCCCGTCGGCCCGGTCGAGGCAGACCACCGACTGCGTTTGAGCCTGCTCGTCGGCGGTCTCCAGATAGATCCGCTCGCCGACGACGATCGGCGACGAGTGCCCGCGGCCAGGAATTTTGACCTTCCAGACGACGTTCTCCGTATCGGTCCAGTGCGTCGGGACGGCGGGGCCGATGCCCACTCCATCCACGTTCGGGCCGCGCCACATCGGCCAGTCATCCGGTCCCGGCAGCCACTCGGCGGCTTCCGTGACGAGCGACTCGGGCTTGGCGGAAATTTCCGTCGTCGCCGGGACCGGCGGACCGGAGGAACTCCCGCAACCGGCCAGCAGGAGTACGTTGAACCAGACAATCATCGTCCAGGGACGCATGGAAAACTTCCTGCTGAAGGCCGCAATCGAGATCGCCACGGATCATCCGGCGACTGCAGCCATGATTCAACAATGCCCGTTGGGGCACAAGGCGAAGCGATGGTGATCGCAAACGTCATCGCTCAACGAACCGGCCCCGGTCCACACGAGGTCGACCGGGGCCTTCAGTCCGTCACGTTTTGCGGACGAGGCTACTTGTCGTCGGTCTTCGCCGGCGCATCGGCCGAAGCCGGAGCGTCGCTGGCCGTGTCCGCAACCGGGGTCTCCGGAGCGGGGGCGGCTTCGAGCGGCTGATCGACGTTCACGACGGCAGCCTCAGGCGCCACGCGTTCGGGAGCGACGTCGGCACCTTTGCCCCCGTCTTCCTTCTCTCCCTCGGGACGGCGCGGGCGATCACGAGGCGGGCCTTCACGGTCCGGACCGCGGCCTTCCGGGCGACCTTCACGAACGGCCGGCGGTGGGCCTTCTCGTCCGGGGCCGCGCCCTTCCGGGCGTCCTTCGGGACGACGCAGAAATTCCGGCTGATGCGGGCGGCCTGGGCCTTCGCCTTCGGGACGACCTTCGCGAACGGCCGGCGGCGGGCCGTCGGGACGATGGATCATCTGCGGCTGATGTGGGCGGCCCGGGCCTTCGCCGCGAGCGTGCGGCGGCTGGTCGCCGTGCGGACGCTCGCGGAGCTGATGGACTTCGCGACGAAGCTCGCTGACTTCGTTCTTCAGATCGCGCACGACGTCCATGACTTCCGCCAGGACTTCGCGGGGAGGATGGAAGCCATCCCGTCCCGGTCCGCCAGGACCGCCGAACGGGCCGCGCGGCGGGCCGGCGTGCTCCATTCCTTCCCGGTGTTCCGGGGGATGTGGGCGGTCGGCCGGGCCACGGCCGGGGCCGCCCGGCATCTGGTCGCGGTGTTCGGCCATCCGCTGCTGCATCCGCTCCATCATTTCGCGAGGCGGGCCAAAGCCGTCACGACCAGGGCCGCCAAACGGACCGCGCGGCGGGCCGGCATGATCGCCATCCGAACGCCCTTCGCGAGGACGATCCCCATCGCCGCGGCCGGGGCCGTCCCGATGCTGCATCATGATCTCGCGCATTTCCGCCTGATGTCGCTCCATCTTCTCCTGCAATTCCGGCGGCAGGCCGGGATGCTCGCGCCCTTCGGGGCCGCGTTCGGCCGACTCCCGATGATGACGCTGCATCATCTCACGCATCTCGGCCATGTGATGCTGGATCTTCTCCCGCGCTTCCGGCGGCAGACCGCTCAGATCGGGACCGCCAGGCCGTCCTTCAGGCGGATGCGGACGATCTCCCGGACCGCGACCCGGACCTTCGGGGCGACGCTCGTGCGCCTCACGCAGTTCGCGGATCTCGCGCTCCTGCTGCTGAATGCGGTCGTGGGCGAGTTCGAGTTCCCGACGGAGCTCCCGCAGCTTGCGTTGCTCGGGACTTTCGTCATCGTCGTCGCGGGCTTCCTTGCGATCGTCGTCGCCAATCGCCGACGGGAGCCAGCCGGGACTCGCCATCCAGATGCCGGCGGGAACCAGCAAGGCAGCGACGCCTGCAGGCCACCAGCGGCCAGGCGAGGCCGACGTCGGCACTCCCAGGACGCGTTTGACGCGTTGCAGTAGATCCATGTGAGTGTCTCCCAGTGAGGCTGCAAACAACACGCCGGGCCGCGATATGCGGGACCGCGCGACGTACTCCAGAGCCTGGGCATACTGCAGCGGCTGCCCGATTCGGCTGACGGCCAGTTCATCGCAGATCAGTTCGCGTTCCAGGCGCAGACGGCTCGACATCCACCAGATCGCGGGGTGATAGAAGAGACAGGCTTCGACGATCCGCTGCCCCGCGTTGATCCACAGGTCCCAGCGATACAGGTGCGCAAATTCATGGGCCAGGATCGAATCCAGCACCGCGGGCGGGATCGACAGCGCCCAGGCGGCGGGGAGGACCACGACCGGCCTCCACCACAACAGGGCCAGCGGTTCGCCCACGTGCGTGGACAGGGCGACCCGTGGTGCACGCGACCAGCCGAACAGGCCGGCCATCCGCCGGATGGAACTCTCCCAGCTCTCGGGAGCCGGCTTCAGGCCCCGATGCAGACTGACGACACCCCAGCCCCCCAGCAGCAGCCGCAAACTGCACAGCCCGACGCCGAACGTCCAGCCGACGACCAGGAATCGCTGCCACGTCCAGTCGGACGCGGGATTGGTCGCTTCAATGGCCGTCGCGGCGGCGAACTCGGCCAGCAGCCAGTCGTCCTGGGAGAGCTGCGCGGAGTCGATCCGCAGATCGCGCCACACCAGCCACGCACCGGTGACCGGCACGCACAGCGTACAGGCCGCCAGGCCGACCAGCAGCAGTCCGTAGCGCTGTCGGGGGCTTTTCAGCAGGATCAGGCCGATGCCGGTCAGCGCCGCGATCAACGCCCCCTGCCAGAGAAAATGGAGCAGGGCTTCTGCAAACGGTCCGAGCCAGAGTTCGAACATTATTGAGCCTCCTCGGGCCGCTCGAACCGGGCGAGGAGCTCACGGATGGCGTTCAATTCGTCTTCCGACGGCTGCGACTGCTCCAGCAGATGGGCCACCAAGGTGCTGGTGGCGCCTCCATAGACGCGCGACCAGAGATCGGTCGCCAGTTGCGTCTGGGTGACTTCGCGGGTGACTTCCGGGCGGTAGCGAAACGCCCGGCCTTCGGGCTCGCGGGAAACGAGTCCTTTCTCGGCCATGACGTTCATCAGGCTCATGACGGACGTATATGCCCGCGACTTCTGATCGGCTTCTTCAACTTCCACCACCTCGCGAACGGTCAACGGACCGCGTTCCCAGAGGAGCTTGAGGATCTCCAGCTCCGAGGGGGTTGGATGGGGGGTTCGTGGACGTGCCATACGTGTGCTCCGGCAGATTCCGCAACATGGGCCAATTCTACTGCATAACCAGTAGAAGTCAACTGGAAAAACAGTAGACAGGCTCCGGTCCTGTGAAACGGTCCCGCCGATTGTAAGTCCCCGGCCAGACAAATGCCCATTTCGTGCGAGAAATCTCACGGCCTGTCCCATGAATCGCGCCCCTCAACGGCTTCGTGTCCCTCGTGAAACAGACGCCGCGCCGGCCGCAGACGGAGCGCGGCTCATGCCGGCGACGCGGCTCGCCGATAATGCGGGAAGAGCGCCGCCGGCGTGGTGCGCAGATTGTCTGTCCGTGGAGTGTGTGGCATGGAGGTCACCGGCTCATCGGTTCCCGTCCGGGAATCCCGATCGGCCCCGTCCGTCAGTCGTCGCCTGAAGTCGATGATCGGACTGCTTGTGGTCTGTAGCGTTGTCGGACTTTCGTACGCCGTCTTTCAGACCTGGAAACTCGATCAATCCCCGAAGGTCGTCGGCTCAACCGCGACCGACGATGTCCCTCTTGACGTTGCGCTGGCGCGTACGGCACAACCCGCGAGCCTCGCTCCCGTCAGGATCGCAACGGACGGGCAGCCGGCGCATTATTCCACAGACAACATCGCGCAAGCCGCCTTCGAGACCGCGGAAGCAACTGAACCTGAGCCTCGCGTGCGGAAGGAACCGCCGGTCCGGGCGGCGTGGCTAACCGGCACCATTGAGGCCATTGACGAGAAAATCCAACCGGCAGGACGACCGATGCCGACGTTCGACAATCCGTTGCGACAGCCCCCCGTTATCGACCCGTAGGTCCCGACTCGGAGATTCGGACCCATGTACGAGAACCACTGGCAGCTCCGACGAACGCCCTTCAGCACGGCGACCCGGCTGGAATCGTTTTTTCCGGCTCCGTCGCAGCAGGCCGCATTGCTCAAACTGAGATTCCTGCTCGAGCAGCAGCATGAAGGCGCGGTGATTGTCGCCCCCGCGGGGTGCGGAAAGACCTACCTCGCCGACATCGCCTGGCAACTGACGGAAGAGGACCGGGGGCCGGTCGCATCGATTCAATATCCGCAGCTCAGCCCCGCCGAGCTGATCACTGACATCGCCGTTCGGCTCGACGCCGGCGGGGACACTCAACTCGACAGCGGCCTGGGGCTCGATTTCGTCCTTCGGCGGCTCGAAGCGAGGCTGACCGAGCTGACCGCGGAACGTCGTCCGCCGGTGATCTCGATCGACGACGCCCATCTGATTGAAGACCGGCGCGTCTTCGAGTCGCTGCAATCCCTGCTCAACCTGCATCGCCCCGGTAAGACGGAGTTTGCGCTGGTCCTGTGGGGGCGGCCGGAACTGCTGGGAATGCTGCGGCGCGTCCACCGCCTCGACGAACGATTGTCGTTCGCGTGCGCCCTCCAGCCGCTGACCGAACCGCAGACCGCCGAATACGTCCGGCATCGTCTGGCCGCGGTCGGCGCCGGTCAGCCGATCTTCACGGACGACGCGTTGCGAGCAGTTTACGAACTCTCGGGCGGAATCCCGCGGCAGATCAACCGGCTCTGCGAAATGGCGCTGCTGATCGGCTACGCCGAACGCCAGTCGCAGATCGAACGACCTCAGATCGAATCGGTCGCCGGCGAGCTGCCGGGATCTCAGATCGCGGCATGACCACGACCGATCCGCCAGGGAACTGCTGATTCGATACCTCGGCGTACCACGGGCGGTGCGCACGACTGCGCCGATTCACCGAAGACATTCGCGATGGCAGCGAGCTGCCGGTGTCGCGAACACCTCACGCTGCTTTGCGACGTTTCTGAGTCAGCGCATAGATCCAGCCGCCGCGGAGCTTGCCGACCGTCTCCGCCGCACCGGTCTGACGCAGACAGTACGCAATCTTCTGGGCATGCCAGCGAGGAAGGCCGATTTCTCGTGCGAGGTCCGCGGTCGTGAATTCCAGCGGCAATGACACCGGCAGCAGGCGGATCAGATCATTCGTCGTCCGCAGCTTGTGACGTGAGACGACCGACTTCAGTTCGCGATCCTCGACTCGAAAATCCCGTCCGCGGTTCCGCCGGCGCTTGAATGGGCAGCGGTACTCGATCTGCTCGGTCAGCAGCACTTCGAGCGTCAGCCGCGGATGAGGAAAGACCTCCACAAAGTGGACGAGATCCGGAAACAGATCCCACAGCGTCTCATGGGCCGGGCTGACCCGTTGACCGATCACCTCCCCGCCCGCTCGGTCCCGCTTGATCAGCAGCTTGCGGGCGGCGAGAGGTTTCACAATCGTCAGCCGGTGCCGTTCCAGCAGGCAGGCCACCTTCTTCCGCAGAGCCGACAGCGAACCCTGCTGGATCTCAATCAGCCGGCCGCGCGACACCGCATCGATTCGATAACCCTCCACGGCCACCTCCTGGTCTTCCAGGCGAGTGCCGTACAGGGCTTTCAACTGGCGATGCAGCGTATGTTCCATCCGTCATCTTCCGGCGACAGGCCAGGCAGGGGACTGCGCGCGAAAGATAGTCGAGACCGGGCGGACGGGTCGAGACCAGCCGCCACCGGTCCCGCTACACCGACTGTTCGATCAGCGTCGATTTCACGAAGTCCTCGTTGAGGGTCACTCCCAGCCCGGGACCATCCGGAACCGTGATCCAGCCGTCAACCGCCTGAACCTTGTTCACAGTCAGTTCGTGCCGGAGCGGCGAGTCCTCGACGCAATCCTCAAACAGGAACGCATCCCGACAGGTGCTCAGCCAGTGCAGACTGGCGGCGACCGTCACCGGGCTCGTGTAGCAGTGATTGCACAGCCGGGCGCCGATTTCCTCGACCCGCTGGCGGATATAGTTGGCGTCAGTAAAACCGTTGCGGGACAGGTCGACCTGGTAGACGTCGAGGCAACGACCGTCGATCAACGGTCGAAACGCCTGCCGGCCGCACTCCTCTTCACCCGACGCAATCGGCACCGGCGACCGGTCGCGCAACCAGCGGTAGCCCTCGTAGTCGTCCGGATGAAGCGGCTCTTCCAGCCAGCCGATCCGATGTTCCTCGAACGCCTTGGCTCGCTGCAGCGCAGTCCGGGCGTCCCACACACAGCCGGCGTCGATCAGCAGCGTCGCGTCGTCGCCCAGCCCCTTCCGGGCGCCGGCGACCAGATCCCGATCGACCGCTTCGCTCTGTCCCATCGGCTCCCAGCCGAATTTGACCGCCTGATAGCCCGCCTCGCGCCAGCGACGTCCGATGGCCGCCGTCTCGTCGCCGTTCTTGCCGAACAGGATCGAAGCATAGGCCAGGATCTTATCGTGCCGTTTGCCCCCCAGCAGCCGATGAATCGGCTCGCCGAAGTGCTTCCCCTTGAGATCCCACAGCGCCATGTCGATGGCCGCCATCGCCGTGATCGTGGTCGACCGCCGGCCGCAGTACATCGTCCGCCGGTACATCTTCTCCCACAGCCGCTCGGTGTCGAGCGGGTTCTCGCCGACCAGCAGCGGCCGCAGCCCAGTGGCGATGTTGTGGCTGAACGGAGCGTCGATGACCGCCTTGACCATTTCCGGTGAAGAATCGGCCTCACCGATCCCTTCCAGCCCGTTGTCGGTCCGGATGCGGATCAGCACCGAATCCTGACTGCTGGCGGTCTTCGCCTGAACGTTCTTGATGCGCAGAATCTGACAGACGACTTCGGTGATTTTCATGGAAAGTGGCTAGTGATTAGTGGTGAGTGGCTGGTGAAGAAGCCGTAGGGCAGGCTCCCGCCTGCCGATCTGTGGCAACAATCGTGCAAGACAACTGGATGGCACGTCCCGACCTGAGGCTTTGCGAAGGGCGTGGCTTTGAGACGGGGGTAAGACCACGCCCATCGCAGACTCTGGGCGTGCCAACAACTATGGGATCACTCTTCCCACAACGACAATATGCTGCCCGCGCGGAACCGGAGCGACCCAGGCCTGCGCCAGGACGACGCCGTCTACGCCGGCCTTACAGGGATACGGCTCCATGTCGATGTGGTCGAAATCGTGCAGCAGGCCGACGACATCCCCCGCCTTCACCGCCGTACCGCATTCCAGCAGCGGTTCGTAATGGCCGTCGAACGGGGCGACGGTAAAGCAGGCGCGGTCGACCATTTCGAGCTTCTGCTGCGTCCCGGCTTTGTGATAGGCGTGCGGCTCGATCGTCCCGCGGAGCAGCCCGTTGTTGATCAGCGCAGCCAGCACCCCGTGCCGGCCGTAGCACACCCCCTCCGGATTGACCGACCGGCCCCAGCCCAGCTCCGTCCCGACCGTGATCTTGCCCAGCCGTTCGGCCTCGCTGGGGAGCAACCCCGGCGTAACGTTCTGATAGACCATCAGACTCGGCGTCCCGAACCAGCGCGCCGTCTGCTCGATCTTCTCGGCGAGCACCGGATCTTCGACCGGGTGGTAGTTGGCGCAGATCGAAAACCGGGCCACGTCGCCGCCCGAGTGCAGATCCAGCACGATGTGCACCCGCGGCCAGATATACTGCCGGACGAACGCGGCAATCCGGTGCGTGATCCCGGACAGCGCCGGCGTCACGCCGGCCCCCTCCACAAACGCCCGGTTCAGATTCACGCGGTCATCGGGACTGCTCTCGCGGGTCCCCGCCCGGAACGCCGACGGGTTCAAAACCGGAATGAAAATGATCCGGCCGCGGACGTCTTCCAGCTGGATTTCCTGAATCAGCTTCTTGAGGACAACGGGACCTTCATATTCGTTGCCGTGGTTCGAGCCGAAGGAGACGAGCCCTTCGCCCGGCTTGGCTTCCGGCCCCACCCAGACGGTCAACGGGATCAGGTGATCCCCCCAGATGCTGTCATGTTCGAGAGCCAGCCAGTAATCCCGGCGGCCGGGGGAATCGAGATCGAGCTGATTCGGACGAGCCACGACGCGCGACATGCTGGAGATACCCTCGTGCAAGGATCTGAACCGGTTGCGGGGATCATATCACGGGAGGCTGATGGATTCACATCGACTGGAAGCACGAAATTCGAAACTCGAAATCCGAAACAAAGGCAAATCCAAATCGCTCTGGACTCTGGTCTGGTTTCCCCTTTTGAGTTTCGTGCTTGTTTCGAATTTCGTGCTTCGAATTTCGAACTGATTCCTCTCTGGCTTCCAGCCGCCATTGTGTCGACAATGGCCGCGCTGAACCTTCCTGCCGCGCATCGTGTCCTCCCTGCCGAACTGCCCGCCTCTTTGATGACGGAACCGTCATGTCTGCCTCGACCCTTGCGCCCGCGATCGTTGCGGAGCCGCTTCACGTCCGTCCGATCGCGCTGCTGACGCTCGGACACCTCCTCGTCGACCTCTGCCAGGGGCTCGTCCCCGCGCTGGTGCCGTTTCTCGTCACGCACGACGGATACAGCTACACCGCCGCCGCCGGACTGCTGTTCGCCACGTCGGCCCTGTCGTCGGTCGTTCAGCCGCTCTTCGGCAAACTGGCCGACCGCGGCACGATTCCGGCACTCCTCCCCGCCAGCGTGCTGCTCGCCGGAACGGCCCTCGCTCTCGGTGCGCAGATCGCGTTCTACCCCGTCCTGCTCCTCGCCTTCGCCGCCAGCGGACTGGGCATCGCGGCATTTCACCCCGAAGCCGCCCGACGGACGTTTCTCGCCGCGGGGACGGCGCGCACCACGGCCATGAGTTACTTCTCGCTCGGCGGCAGCGTCGGCTTCGCCCTGGCCCCGATGCTCGGCGCCGCCCTGCTCACCAGCTACGGTCGGATCGGCATCCTGGGGATCATCGTTCCCGCCTCACTCGTCGCCGCCCTCCTCGCCTGGGAGTTCACCCGCCCGATCGCCCCTCGGGCGGCCAGGGCCGCGTCCAGCATGGTCTCGCCCGGCGTCGACAACTGGAGCGGCTTCTGGCGGCTGGCCGTCAGCGTGATTGCAAGATCGATCGTCTTCTTCGGTCTCAACGCGTTCCTGGTCCTGTTCTGGAAGGAACACTGGCGCTGCTCGCTGACCGAAGGAACGTTCGCCCTGTCGGTGTTCCTCTTCAGCGGCGTGGGGGGGACGCTCATCGGCGGCTGGTGGGCCGACCGCATCGGCCGGCGAGCCGCGATCCAGATCGGCTTCGGCCTGAGCACCCTGGTTTTCCCGCTGGTCTTTCTCGCTCCGAATCAGACCGCGAGCCTGATCCTGCTCGGACTCGCCGCGGCCCTGTTCTTCGCCCCGTCGAGCCCCGCGGTCGTGCTCGGCCAGGAGTACCTCCCCAACCAGGTCGGCGTGGCGTCGGGCGTGACCATCGGCCTGGCAGTCAGCACCGGGGGCATGGTCGCCCCGCTGCTGGGGCGGCTGGGAGATGTTGCCGGCCTGCCGACGGTGTTCGCCGTGCTCGAAGTTCTGCTGGCGGTCTGCTTCGTCAGCACGCTGCTGCTGCCCGCCGTACATCGCACTCGCCCGGCGTAGCCCCGCCGGCTGGTTCCCGCGAACGCGGCGCTGCGGTTTCCAGCCAAGCCGCTGCGGTTTTCCACAAAGTGCGATCTCGCTCGCGGACTCTCTCTTGCAATTCTGGATATAAACATCCACAATTGCCGCAACAGGGGTCATCGCCCCTGGTTTCGCAGCCCGCCCGGAGAGATTTCATCATGCTCAGCGACAAGACCATTCAGATCGTCAAGGCCACGGCCCCCGCGGTCGCCCCGCACGCCGAGGCTATCACCCGCCGGTTCTACTCCCTGATGTTCACCGGAAACCCGGAAGTCAAAGCCTTCTTCAATCAGGCGCACCAGCATTCCGGCGGACAGCAGCGGGCCCTCGCCGGGGCCATCTGCGCATATGCGTCCAATATCGACAATCTCGGAGCGCTCGGCCCCGCCGTCGAGCTGATCGCCCAGAAACACTGCTCGCTGGGGATCCAGGCCGAACATTACCCCGTCGTCGGCAAACACCTGCTGGTCGCCATCAAGGATGTCCTCGGGGATGCAGCCACCGACGAAGTCATCGCCGCCTGGGGCGAGGCCTACGGGTTTCTGGCAAACATCTTCATCCAGCGCGAAGCCGAGATCTACCAGGCCCAGGCCGCCGCCCCGGGAGGCTGGGCCGGCTATCGTCAGTTCGTCGTCGAGCGCAAGACGCCCGAAAGCGAAATCGTCACCTCGTTCTACCTCCGCCCGGCGGATGGCGGCCCGCTGCCGAGCTTCCAGCCCGGCCAGTACATCACGGTCAAAATCGACCATCCCACCACGCCCACGTCGCCCCGCAATTACAGCCTGTCCGATCGCCCCGACGCCGGCCACTACCGCATCAGCGTCAAACGCGAGCCGAGCCCGGTCGCGGACGCCCCCGCCGGGTTAATCTCCAACTATCTGCACGAACACGTGCAGGAAGGGGACACGCTGCAGATCGGCCCCCCCTGCGGCGAGTTCACGCTCGATCCCGCCCAGGTCAACGGCCGGCCCATCGTGCTCCTCTCCGGCGGCATCGGCGTGACCCCGGTCCTGTCGATGCTCAAGAGCCTGGCGGCGCAGCAGGTCACCACGCCGGTCTATTTCATCCACGCCGCCCGCAACAGCCGGGTCCACGCGCTCGGTCAGGAAGTCCGGCAGTCGGCTGCGGAGTGCCCAGCGATCCAGACGCACATCCGCTACGACCAGCCGTTGGAAGACGACGTTCGCGAGCGGCGCTGCGACAGCGCCGGCGTCATCGACGAAGCGCTGCTCAACGAACTGGTGCCGCATAACGACGCCGAGTTCTATTTCTGCGGTCCCAAGCCGTTCATGGTCGGCCTGTACCAGGAATTGAAGAACCGCGGCGTCGACGAAGCCCGGATCCACTTCGAGTTCTTCGGCCCGCGGCAGGACATCACCGCCGCCAGCTCCGTCGCCTGAGCAGATCCGTCGAAAATCGAACCCGCGCTGAGGAGTTGAATCATGGCCATTCCGCATGCACAACCGGGCGAGCTGATCGATCTTCGGCCACTGGGAGACCGGCTCGCCGAATCCCGGACGACGGTGCTGATCAAGACGGAGACGTTGGAAGTCATCCGGCTCGTCCTGCCCGCAGGGAAAGAACTCCCCGAGCACCGGGCGCGAGGTCCCATCACCGTGCAGGGTCTGGAAGGCCGGGTCGCCTTCCAGACCGGCGAGACGAGCTGCGAACTGACCGCCGGGACGCTGATCTCCCTGCTCCCGGGGCAGCCCCACGCACTCCAGGCGCTGGAGGACTCGTCGCTGCTGCTGACGATCGTGCTGGGCGAGAAACCGGTGCCTGGAGCAAAGTGACGTACCGGCCGTTGCGTCGGGGTGCCGGCGCTGTAGAGTCTTCGCGATGCCCCGGTCCTGAGGGCGTTCACGTTCTTACCGATCGCTTTGTCTTGCGTTTGGGTTTGCGCGGCGACTGAGCACCCGCCTGCGATTCTGCAAACGCATAGAAGTCGTGGAGCTTGGCCTGCAGCAGTTTCCGGTCCGGCAGCCGAGTCTGATACTCGGCCACCAGCGCCGGAGAGGCCGCTCGACTGAGTGCATACTCGACGACTTCGTGATCCCGCGTCGCGCACAGCAGGACGCCGATGGAGGGCTGCTCGTGCGGCTTCTTCACATTGCGATCGAGGGCCTCCAGATAGAATTCCAGCTTGCCCAGATGCTCGGGCTGAAACTCTTCGATCTTCAGCTCGAAAGCCACCAGGCAGTTGAGAGCCCGGTTGAAGAACAGCAGATCGATGGCGAAGTCTCGTCGGCCAACCTGCAGCGGGAACTGGCTGCCGACGAAACAGAAGTCGCGCCCCAGTTCGATAAGGAACTTCCGGAGCTGTTCGATCAGGGCCTGCTCCAGATCGGCCTCCGAATGCTCGGTCGGCAAGTTCAAGAACTCGACGAGATAGCTGTCTTTGAAAATCGCCGCCGCATCAGGATGTGTTTCTCGCACCACCGGTGCGAGTTTTGGCGGGGAGAGGGCGACCCGCTCGAAGAGAGCTCCGTTCAACTGCCGTTCGAGTTCCCGTTTGCCCCACTTCTCGCGGATGGCCAGTTGAAGGTAGAACTCCCGCTCCTCATCCCGATTGCAGCGACTCAGGATGAGCAAGTTGTGCGTCCACGGAAGTTCTGCCACCAGTGGTGACAGTTTTGGCAAATCCCGGTACGTCTCGAAGAACTGCATCATTCGCCAGAGGTTCCTGGCCGAAAATCCGCGTGCATTCGGCTGCTGTCGTCGAATGTGCTCGGCCAGTGCCTCGACAGTCCCCTGCCCCCAGCCCGCGCCGGCGATTCTCCGCGAAATGAACTGTCCGATCTTCCAGTACAGCTCGATCAACGTCGTATTGACCGCCGCCACGGCCCGGGCCCGCGAAGCGTCGATCAACCGCAGGACGGCCTCAAAGTCCCTGGCATTGGCCTTGGCTTTCGAGGCAGCCGGCGGCCGGGTTTTTCGGCAACCGGCCAGTGCGCCGGTCGATTTGTTCTCCCTCGTCGGTCGCTTCTTCATGTCAACCACCCTGCATCCGTCATTGTTCCACCAACAGGCCGGCGCCGGCCTGCGAGTATAAGAGATGTGAACACCAGGCACTAGCCCCTCTGCAGCCGGAGAGTTGCCATCTCGAAGTCACCGACGAATACTTGCTGCAGACGCCGCCGCCGGTCGCCGCGCGACCCGTGCGACAGGACGTCCCGGCAGGAAGGGGAACCGCGATGGACCGGATTTTGATGTGTCCGCCCGACGGATATGGCGTCAACTACGTCATCAACCCGTGGATGGAAGGGCAGCAGGGGCGGGTCGATCTCGGCCGCGCCCGCACCGAGTGGCAGCGGCTGCATCACGAGATCAGCGTCCGGGCGCGCGTCGAACTGATCACCCCCCCCGCGCTCGAAGACAACCTGCCCGACATGGTCTTCACCGCCAACGCCGGACTCGTCCTCGAAGACGCCGCCGTCCTCAGCCAGTTCCGCTTCGCCGAGCGCCAGGGGGAAGAAGCCCGCTTCTCGCGCTGGCTCGAATCGGCCGGCTTCCGCGTCATCACCCTCCCCGGCGACCGCCCCTTCGAAGGCGAAGGAGACGCCCTCATCCAGCCGGGACAGCCGCTCCTCTGGCTCGGCCACGGCGTCCGCTCCAGCCTCGAATCGGCCCCCTTCGTCGCCGAAGAACTCCGGCTCGAAGTCGTCCCGCTCCGGCTCGTCGACCCGCGCTACTATCACCTCGACACCTGCTTCTGCCCTCTTACCGACGGCCGGCTCCTCTGGCTCCCCAGCGCCTTCGACGACGCCAGCCGGAAGGTCGTCCAGCAGCGGATCCCCGCAGACCGCCGCATCGAAGCCAGCGAGCAGGATGGCGAATTGTTCGCCTGCAACGCCCTGCAGCTCGGCCACGACCTGCTCCTCAACGACTGCACACCCGCCCTGGAAGCCGCCCTCGCCAATCAGAACCTCCGCGTCATCCGCTGCCCCGTCCCCAGCTTCCTCCAGGCCGGCGGCGGCGTGAAATGCCTCACGCTCCGGCTCCTGCAACCCTCCGTCCCCGCGAAGCGCGAAGCCGCCTGTGCCGTGCGGACCACGCAAGTTGTCCTGCGCGGACATCTCATCGATACCGGTCTGCTCAATCAGGCCGTCTCGCTCGTCGCCGACCGGGGACTCGGCTGCCGCGTCGAAAAGTTCGAACCCGGCCAGCGCCACGATCAGCATTCCATCGCCCAGCTCCGCCTGACCGCCGCCGACCCCGATGTTTTGCAAGTCGTCCTCAGCGAACTGATGTCGCTCGGCGCCCAGCCCGTCGATCCCGAAGCCGACGCCCGCCTCGAACCGGCCCCCGCCGACGGCGTCGCCCCCGAAGGCTTCTACGCCACGACGATCTACCCCACCAGCGTCCGCGTCCACGGCGAATGGTCGCTGGCGGAGGAACAGCGGATGGACGCCGTGCTGGTCGCCGGCGGCAGCCGCTGGCCCGGCGTGCGATGCGCCCTGATCCGCGACCTGAAACAGGGCGATCCCGTCGTCTGCGACATCGCCGGGGTCCGCGTCGAGCCGAAGCTGGTCCGCGGCCGGGAAGGCCAGGATGCGTTCGGCTTCATGACAGGCTCCGCGAGCAGCGAACGCCGGGTGGAAACCGCGGTCCGCGAACTGGCCTGGGAGATGAAGAAGATCCGCGAACGGGGTGGCCGGATCACCGTCGTCGGCGGACCGGTGGTGATCCACACGGGGGGCGGCCCGCATCTGGAACGCCTCGTCCGCGCCGGCTTCGTCCAGGCCCTCCTCTCGGGCAACGCCCTCGCAGTCCACGACCTCGAAAGCCAGATGTTCGGCACCAGCCTCGGCGTCGACCTCGCCCGTGGCAAAGGCGTCCACGAGGGACACACGCATCACCTGCGAACAATCAACCGCATCCGCCGGGCCGGCTCCATCGCCCAAGCGGTCGAGCAGCGCCTGGTCACCGGCGGCCTGATGCACGCCTGCGTCACGAGCGGCGTCGACGTCGTCCTCGCCGGCTCCATCCGCGACGACGGCCCCCTCCCCGACACGCTGATGGATCTCGTCGAAGCCCAGGCCGCTTACGCCAGGGCACTCAAAGGCTGCGAAATGGTCCTGATGCTCTCAACGATGCTCCATTCCATCGGCGTGGGAAACATGACCCCCGCGGGAGTCAAGCTGGTCTGCGTCGACATCAACCCGGCAGTGGTGACGAAACTCGCCGACCGCGGGAGCCTGGAAAGCGTCGGCATCGTGACCGACGTCGGACTGTTCCTGAATCTGCTGACGCGGGAACTGCTGGGGTGAGAAGTGCCAAGTGCTGAGGATCGAACGACGGAGGAGTCCCCGCCATTTTCTCCATTGGCGTCCCCCCGGGTGCAGCCGTGAATCGGTGGTCGAAAAATCGGCACTGTGGACGTCAAAAACTGTCGTTCCACGTCTTGAGCCCCGAAGCGGGCGACGGGCTGTAGCCACGGGTGAAACGGAGTCCGCCCACAGGCGGACGGAGTGTAACCCGTGGAACCAAGCGGCGGGTGGCTCAGACGCCGCTTTGGGCGTCTGGGTGACGGAGTCACAAGAGGACCAGTCTAAAACGCCCCACACACAGCCGCTCCTACCTCTCCGGCAACTTCGCCCCGTAATACACCGCCCGATGCCGGTTATCGTCAAAGGCAAAGTGCAGAAACTTCCCGTCCTGGCTCACAAAGCCATCCGGATAATTCAGCCGCCCTTTCGGCCCATCGACCGACTCCGGCACCAGCACCCGCTGATACGGCCACGTCTTCATCCCATCGAAACTCACCCACAACGCCAGCGGGCTGCGATGCTTTGAGTTCGGATTGTGCAGCATCGCCACCCTGTCGCCACCCAGCGGATATAGCGTCGCCTTGCTGCCGGGGTTGGGGACCTTCGTCACGCGGGCATACTCCGGCCAGGTCTTACCGCCGTCTTTCGACTCCGCAGAAAACAGCACGCCCCCCAGTCCGTCAGCCCGGATGATCATCGCGATCCGGCCGTCGCTCAGCTCAACAATGTTGTTCTCGGCCCAGCCGTGATAGCGCTCGTTGGGGGTCAGGCGAACGTCGCCGTGCTCGCTCCACGTCTTCCCGCCATCACTGCTGATCAACACGCCGTTGCGGGGATTGCTGACGTAATGCCGCAGCGCACCGTGCCACGGTTTCTCCTCCGCCGGCGGGGCCGGAGTCCCCTCGGGCGGGCCGACGTAATGCTGGAACGGCACCATGATCCGGCCGTCACGGGTCACAATGTGATTGCGCAGAAACGTGAAGTTCGCCAGCCGGCCGGGCGCGGGAACCGGCTGCGACCACGTCCGGCAGTTGTCGTCGCTGTGCAGGACCCAGGTCTTCCAGTCCCGACCCCACGTCTCCGAGTGCGTCGACAGAAACGCCGTGCAGCGGCCGTCCCGCACCATCACCTCGGTCACGCACTGCCCGGTCGTCAGGCCCGAACGGGGCAAGCCCGTCTCCATCGGTTCCAGCTTCGACCAGGTCTTTCCCTGATCGAAGCTGCGCGTGATGCCCGTGAAATTCTTGGGCGACGGTTCAAAGTCATCCCCGGCGAGCATGAAGAGCGCCCACGAGCCATCGGGAAGCTCGCGAAGCGTCGTATCGCAGACCATCTTGTTCGGCGAGACGCCGTCATACGGAATCGCCGTCCGGTCCTGCTTCGCATCGTCCGCCGCTTGCGCGGTCCGTCGGGGATCGGGGACGATCTCGCGCGGCAGCTTGGGGGCATACGCCTTGTTGACGAGCATCCGCGGCTTCGCACCGGGTGACGTGAACCGGCCGGCAACAATGTCCTCTTCGCGGAACTTCGCCAGCAGGATCTCGGCGTCAGTATGCCGATTCCAGTCGTAGAGCATGTGAATCGTGCCGTCGGGAGCCTGAATGCCGTCGGGATACGACACCTCCGCCCGGTCGTCCAGCAAAAGCTGATGCGGCCACGTTTTGCCGTCGTCCGTCGACAGAAACGCCGTCAGACTCGACCGGCGGGGAAGCCGCACGTCGAGCGGGCCGTTCTTGACCAGCAGCAGATTCCCCGAAGCCAGCCGGCGTAGGAAGAACCGCGCACTGACGTTCTGGATCGAAGAAGGCCGAGGCGTCTCCCACGTCACGCCCCGGTCGGCGGAGAACGCTTCGCTGATCCCGTCTTTCGTCCGGGCGAGCATCCACAATCGACCGTCTTTGAGTTCGACGAGCATGTGTTCGTCGAAGTCGGTGCCAGGGAAGGCCACGCCGCCCCGACGGGTCCAGGTCTGCCCCTCATCCGTCGAGGCAAAGACGTTCGCCATGCGGATGCCGTCGAGGTCGCGATGGGCGTCCTTGAGCGCGGCGGGGCCGATGCGGTCGCGGGTCCAGAGAGAGACCGGCAGCAGCCAGTCGCCGTTGCTCGGCACCGTCGGCTTGTTGAGCGTGCAGCCGTCGGCGAAGCGGACCGGCTCAGTCCACGTCGGCTCGACGGCGTCCGGGTTGTCGCAGCGGATGAACCAGTCCCCGGCCCGCCCGTCGAAGTAGCCCAGACTCTGATCGAAGAAGCACCAGAGCCGCCCCTTGGGATCGGTCCAGAGATTGCCGACAAGCGACCGCCGCTGCGGAGCGCCCGGCGGATCGGTCGGATCGATGACCACCCGCGGCTTCGACCAGCTCGCGCCGCCGTCATCGCTGGTAGCCAGCATGAAGAACCCATTGGGACTGTCCCCATTGCCAACCCAGCAAGCCCACAGCCGCCCGCCAGG
This sequence comes from uncultured Planctomycetaceae bacterium, assembly GCA_942493135.1. GTDB lineage: Bacteria > Planctomycetota > Planctomycetia > Planctomycetales > Planctomycetaceae > Planctellipticum. Next base: position 1,402,453 of record OW818684.1, read on the forward strand.
AGTCCGCTCGATCCCGATAATCATATTCCCAACGCGAACCCGGTCATCATATTCGGGCCCAAGGGCGGTGTTGATGGCGGGCGGGACGAGGGAGAGGTCGAGGAGGGCCGTGTCCTGGGCGGGAGCAACAAGACTCATCACACCGCAGCAAGCAACAATCACCAGAAGTCGAAAGCGTCTCATTATGCTGCACACTCCCACACCCGAGTTCACCTGCACTACACGTCTCGGCGATCCCAGACTACAAATGGCTCGCCGATCGCCGAACAATGCCGTTCACGAATTCCAGCTCCGACAACGGTTCTCCGCATGCCTTTGAACTGTTTCTGAGATCGTAAAGCTGCTTCTCTTTACGTCCGAGAGGGCCGACCTTGATCACAAGATAGAACGCTCGCATCGTCTCCTCGGCGGCCTTGTACGCTTCGAGCTGTTTAACGTACCCTGCAATAAGTTTCGAGTTCGTCGACAGCTTGACTTCAACCAGAACACGGCAACCGAAACCCTGAGAGAACTTGAAATCGACGTGGCCGGAGCCAGAGTCCACCTCAGGAGAAAGATCGAGGTTGTTCGCTTCGCAATATGACTTTGCAACTGCGAAGAACAGTCTTTGCGCCGTTGACTCGTGCCTCGGCTTCCTATTCTCCCGGTACAACTCTTTCGACAGACCATTCTGTTCGATCATCTGGCGATATCGATCGATAATCTCAGAAACAATCGCCTGTGCAGAATCAAGATCTCCGTTTTTCGGGGCCCGCAATCGTAGAGGGAACTGCTTGGCAAACTCTGATGCGACACGAGCCCAGCGCACAAGTCCCTCCGAATCCGCTTGAGCATCGTACGGCAAAGGCGGGACCTCGTGAACTGCGTCCAGCAGCGTTTGAAACGCGGCTGCGCTCGCCATAGCCTGTTCACGCAACTTGGCTTTGTCTCGCTTCGACTTCCGCTGTAGAATCTGCCCGATGTGAGTATTGACGCGACGTCGCAATGAACTGTTTCGGGAGGCAGCGCTGACGATCTCATCCCAATCACCAGCAATCGGAAGTGGACGAAGAATGTCGGTCGGCACGAGAACTACCGGGGTGGCATGATTCTGAGTCGGATTCTTGAGGAATACACCCTCGTCATCTAGTTCGCGATGGAGTTTGAATGTTTGCCCCTGTAGTCCCAACGTTTCAAGAATCCTTAGGTTAAACTTGATTAGCGCTTTTCGGATCACCGTAGAAGTCATGTCGCTGATGCGGTCCGAGCCGATGCCTTCTTCGAACAATGCCAGTGATGGAAAGAGGTCTGGATCGATGATCCCGAGGTCTACAATCTCTTTGCCGACGGCTACGATTCGCTCCGTCAGTTCTGGGCCAAATGCGCTACCCAAAATCGAGCCAGCACCGTATCCCAAGCAGGTTCCAGGAATCTCGTAGAATTTCAGTTGACGCCTTGCGCTACGCCACGCCACATCCTCCCGAACCTTAGATGCCGTGAGCAGCTTGACTGCTGTCGCGAAATGTGTTCGGTACTGCTTTGTCGCGTCTACGCGGAACTCTTTGTGCACAGAAGCCTTCAGGAGAAGTGGATCGATAAACAGCCGGGTGTCGATCGCGAGCGTTGCGTCCAGAACACCTAGAGCGTCAAGTGTTTCTGGCGGAATAGAGAAAGCACTGCTGACGGTGGCGGCATTGCGAACTTTCGGCACGATCGGTTCCCGGTAGGCGATGCGTTTAGTATTCTCAACACGATGAGAGTAACGAGCAGAATCGCATGTGCAAGCGTGACCAGGAGGTACACGTCCACATGCCACCACTCCAAGATGGTCCTTGAGGCACTTGAAGCTTTTACTGAACGAGAGGGCTTTTCGGCCGAGCGGTTTGTGTAAATGCCCCGGTTGCCGTCGGAACGGCAACCGGCCCCACCCGACGCCGCCCCCCCACCTCGCCTTCCTCCTCACTAGCCACTAATCACTACCCACTCATCACTCTCCTCTTATGTGAATTCCGCGCAACAAAACCCCTATTATTGAAGGGGTCAAGGGAGTGCACCCGCTGGCGGTTCGCCGCACGCGTCCGGAGCGACCTCTTCACCCGGGCCCGGTCAGGGCCCACAGGCGGATTCTCCCCGCGGAGAATCCGGGGCGCGCACCCTTTGTGCGCACAGCCTCGGCGCCGAGTTCATTCATCCCCCCGGACGCAAGTCCGGACACCTGAACGGTTACTTTTTTCGCCAGCCGGGCCTCATGCCGGCCGGCACCGACCGTCAGCACCGACTCCGGCGAAGCAGCCCTCAACCAGCCGCCTCGCCGGAGTCTTCTGACGGAAATCGGAATCCCTTCTTGAAGCGCGCTCCCCACGTCGCCAGCGCTCACCGTGCGCGCGGGCGCCGTCGTTTTCGCTCCGTGATCCGTCCCCCCCCGGCCGCCGTTCCCGGAGCAGGCCTCTCGATTTCTCCCCGGAGCCCCGATCATGCCCGCCACCTGCACTCCCGAAGGACAGCCGCTGTTGTGCCGGACCTGTCAGCGGACGGTGATCGTCGAGCCGTCCGTCCTGGCGCGGGACGTCTGCTGCCCGCGCTGCGGCAGCCTCAACTGGATGGCGGAACTGTCGCCGGCCGAATGGGTTGAGGCACAGACCTGGCTGCGGAGCGTGCAGAAATCATGGTGGCGGAAAGTCTGGGACCGACTGCTGCGCCCGCGGCGGTCAGAAGTCAGTGCCAAATGATCTGAGCCAGACCGGGGCATCGCAAAGACGCTCCTGCCCCGATCACCCGGTCGCCCCCTTCTGGGTCTCGACTCTAGACGCCTCCCGACATTCCCCGCGCGCCCGGCCCTACGCAACCGCGTGGAAACCGAGCGGACGCGCGTGACGGGCTTCGTCCAGGCGGTTCCGGAATTCCTGCCAGACCCAGGTCCAGTCCCAGGCATCCGTTTCGAGATACCGCAGAACCAGGAGCTTCTTCAGCTCGTCGATCTCGGCGAACGAGCAGCCGCCGGTCGCCGCGACGACCTCGTCCAGCGGGATCGCAACGGTGATCTCGCGGGGCCAGGCTTCGACCAGCAGACGACGGCGGAGCTGGGCGTCGGGCTGCGGAAAGTGGATCACCTGGTCGATCCGTCCCGGTCTTCGAAAGGCGGGATCGAGCTCGCTCAGGCGGGCGTTGGAAGTGAACAGAAACACGACGCCGTGCCGGACCTTGAGGCCGTCCAGCTCGGCGAGGAACAGGCTGTGTTCCGGCGACGTACCGCCGGTCTGGTCGCGGTGACGGAGACCGGCGTCGAAGTCGTCGAACATCACGAAGCCGGGGCTGCTGAGGTCGAACAGAGTGCTGGCCGAGCCGTGCGTGCGATGCGCTTCGAAGTTCTCGACGGTCACGTTCCGCCATTCGTAACCCCGGCTCGCCGCCTCGGCCTGCAGCCAGCGGCAGGCCATCGTTTTGCCGTTGCCGGGGTCGCCCATCAGGAGCACGCCCCGTTTGACGGCGATGCCGAACCGCTTGAGGGCGGCTTCGCCCGTTTCAAGGAATCCGATCGTGTGATCCCAGAGCCGCTTCTGCTCGTCGGGATCCATGATGGGCGAGACGGTCTGCAGAGTCGTTTCACCAAGCCGGCGGGCGAAGCGATAGAAACGGGCATAGTCGCGCGCGGGGATCAGCCAGACCTGGTTGAACGTGTCGCCGCAGGTGCCGTCGAAAGGATTGGAAAGCCGGAGCGCGAAAATGACGCCGTTGTCGGTGCGAACCTCGACTTCCTGGAGGCCGCAGTCAACCGTCCGGCCGATGGCCCCCGAGTTGAAGGTGTAGATCGGGGGGAGACCGTCGATGCCGAGCGTGCGCGTGAAGCGACAACGCTGCTGCACCGCGTTGGACAGCTCCCAGTAGAGCGAGCAGGGGCGAGCCGGCTCGCCCAGGATCTGAGCGGCATGTTCGAGGATGAACCGGAGGTCTTCCAGGCCGCGCTGCAGGTTCATTTCGGACATGGTGATGGATCAGATTCCGCAAGGTTTCGGTCGGAGGCAGTCAGGAAGGGACACCGCTGAACAGGGGCAGGTTCGGGGGCGGCCGGAGCAAATTCCCGAGGGGAGCCGCGCTGTCGGCTCTTGCAGGCCCGGATTTGTTTGCTACACTGCCAAAAATGTTTTGAGCACTCAAAACTCCCCTGGAAATCACTCGAAACAACGGTTTGCAGAATGAGAAACCACAGAAAACCCGCAGGATTTACGCTAATCGAGCTGCTGGTGGTCATCGCCATCATCGGCGTCCTGGTCGCCTTGCTCCTCCCGGCCGTCCAGCAGGCCCGCGAAGCCGCCCGGCGAACCCAGTGCAAGAACAATCTGAAACAGCTCGGACTGGGGCTGCACAACTACCACGATGCCCACAACATCTTTCCCCCGGCGTACATCGGCGCAATCGGGACGGCCGGGACCGCGTTCGGCGTGACCTATCCCGACGACAACGCGAACGGACCGTCGGGGTTCGGCTGGGGAACGTTGCTCCTGCCCTACATCGATCAGGCGCCCCTTTACAACAGCCTGGACTTCACGCAACCCTGCTGGTCGCCGGCCTTCAGCGCCGCGGCCCAGACGAAGCTGGCGGCGTTTCTCTGTCCCTCGGCCGTCGGCGGCAGCGACGGGTTTGTGGTGGAGCGCTGGACCAGCGGCAGCTCGGCCGCCCCCTCAAGCCCCGTTCCGTTCTCGCCGCAGTTTCGGTTCGCCCACGCGCACTACGTGACGAACGCGGGGATTCATCAGCCGTGGGGTCGGGCCCCGGCCTACTCCAACGACTTCTCGCAGCCCGAGCCGATCCCCGCGACGGGGAAGTCGGCGACACAGGACGGTCCGTTCTACCGGAACTCGAAGATTCGCGTGGCCGACGTGATCGACGGGTTGTCGAGCACCATCTTCCTGGGCGAGCACACGTCATCACTGAGCAACAAGACCTGGTACGGAACGGTGCCGTACGCGGCAACGTGTCCGAAGCCGGGGTGGCCGTCGGAATGCAACAGTGCGGGATGTCTGGTGGGAGTGCACAGCGGACCGGACACGCACGATCATCCGCAGGTCATCATTCACGCGCCGAACAACCCGTTCGGGCATACCGACCAGATGCACGCGGACCATGTCGGAGGCGCCCACATTCTGCTGGGGGACGGGTCGGTCCGGTTCGTGTCGCAGTTCATGGACGTCTTCGCCTGGGTCGCGCTGAGCACGCGCAACGGCAGCGAAGTGGTGAGCGAGTTCTAAGCGGACGGCCCGCTGAATGTCCGGAGCAATCTGTTGGTCGGTTGGGTGGCTGGGGACGAGTCTTCGAGCCCCCAGTTTCTCGCCGACTCGCTGGGGGCCGCCCAAAGCGGCAGACCCCAGCCACCCCGATATCAGGTTCCATCGGCTCGAAGCATTGCGCCCAGGCGGGCTGCCCGCAGCATCGGCGGAGAAAGGTCGAATCGTGTCCTCTACGTTGCGAGGAATCGCGTTAGTGGTCCTGGTCGGGCTCGTCGTCGGCTGCAGCCGGACACCGCAAGTTCTGGAGGACGAAGCGGTTTTCAAGGAGCTGGACGCGATGTTCACAGCCCTCAATTCCCGGAAGATCGAGCTGGTGGAGGACTGCCGGAAGCGGTTCAGCACTTTGAACGCCGAACAGCGGCTGTCGGACGCCGGCTACCAGGCGATTGACCGGATCGCCGCCCGCGGCGTCGCGGGGGAATGGCAGCCTGCGGCAGAAGAGCTGTACCGGTTCATCCGGGCGCAGCGCAAGCCGAAGTCGTGAGGAGACGTTGAGGGTTGAGCGTTCAGCGTTCAGCGTTGAGAAGCGACGCCAAGCGTCGCCATGCAGCCACCCCCAATCAGAGCCCACGAGCAAGGACGCGCCCCTCTTCCCTCTTCACTCTTCCCTCTTCACTAGCCACTAGCCACTCATCACTAACCACTTCTTCTCCGCCGCCGGCCGCCCACAAAGCTCTCCACCACCATGCCCCCCAGATCGTCGGCGTTGCAGTAGGCGGCGACGCCGCCCGTGACGCGGGCCATCTGCTGCACGAAATTGACGAGATCCAGGTAGAAGTAGTCTTCGATCAGGGCGAAGCTGGAAATGTGGATCCCCTCGGCGGCGCAGCGTTTGGCTTCGGCAAGGGTCACGCGCGCGGTCTGTTCGCAGGGGGGATAGATCAGCAGCAGATCCCGGCCTTCCATGTGGGCCGTCGGCTCGCCGTCGGTAATGACAATGATCTGCCGATTCTGAGTCGACTTGCGCTGCAATGTCCGGCGGGCGAGCTGCAGCCCCGCGTGGATGTTCGTGAAGTGCTGCGGGACGAAGCCTTTCGGCTGGTCGAGATTGATCCGCAATCGGACGCGGGAGTCGAAGATGCTCACCGGCTTCGGCGCGGAGAGGAGCAGCTCTCGCTCGTTGACGGGCGAGGCGTACGAGTAGAAGCCGATGACTTCAATCGAGTCGCCGCGGTACTTGTCGCGGACGAGGGCCTGCAGGCCCATCGCGACTTTCTTGGCCGCTCCGTACTTCCCGTAGCGGGTCATGCTGCCGGACATATCGAGCAGAACGACCGTCGCGCAGGCGGTCTGGTATTCAGTTTCGTGGACGACGAGGTCGTCTTCGCTGATACGGATCGGCGGGCCGCCCGACTGCCGCTGAATCGCGTTGCGCAGCGTTTCGTGCAGGTTGAGGTTGGAGACGGGATCGCCGTACTGGTAGGGGCGGCTGTCTTCGTGCTGGACCTGCCCGGCCCCGCGGAAGTCGGTGTCGTGCCGGCCCAGCGATCCCCGGCCGCGGACGTCGAAGAGCTGTTCGAGGGCTTTGGTTTCGGTCCGGCGGATGCCGCGGGGAGTGATACGGTATTTCCCTTCGCTGTCTTTTTCGATGTAGCCCTGCTTGACGAGCATGTCGATGACGTCGGGGTGCTCCTGCTCCCAGTCATTGAGGTTATCGAGCAGTTCGCCGCCGTACTGGTAGAGGTACTCGGAGAGCTTGTCGAACAGCTCGTCGGCGGACTGGGGGGAGAAGGACTGCGAACCGTCCCAGCGGGAATACTCGAAACCGGGCATCAGCGGGCACTCCGGGACCAGAAAGTGGTCACGGAGTATTGTAGCCCGCCGGCCGCGTCTGCCGAGTCCCCTCGCGAATTCTGTCTACTGGGCCGGGGCGGCCGGCTGACGAATGACTTTGGCCAGGACGTCCGGATGCTGCCCGGCGACGTCGGTCTGTGATCCGGGGTCGGTCTGCAGATTGTAGAGGCGGACCTGCTTCGAGTTCGCCGCAACAGCCGCGCGCCAGGGTCCCATCCGAACGACCTGTTCGCCGCTGGCCCCCGGCTGCTTCCAGTAGAGCACGCGGTCGGCCGGCAATTCCATACCGCCCAGCGCCGGCCACAATGAGACGCCGTCCAGGGGGCGGGGCTTGCGTTGCGCTCGACCGATGTCGAGCAGGGTCGGCAGCAGATCCCAGGCAGCCACGGGATCGTCGCAGACGGACGACTTGGGCGACGCGCCCGGCGGAACCACCACCAGCACGCTGCGGAGGGCGTTTTCCAAGAGACTGCCGTCGCCAGCCTGAGGGCTCGTTTCACCAGCCAGCAGGATCACCGTATTTCCCGTGAGTTGCGCCTCGTCCAGCCGGGCGAGCAGCCTGCCGATCGCGGTATCCAGCTCCGCTACGGCCGCCCGACGTTCATCGGCTGACTTGGACGCGCGCAGCGGCCAGGCGCAGTGCAGGAACCAGGGACGTCGCTCGCGCGGAGGCAGGCTGCGGACGGCGTCATCAGCGAGCAGCGACAGCCAGGCATGGGGCGGCTCGTCGGCCGGGCGGGGCTTGATCCGCAATCGGCCGGTGTTGCTCCAGACCAGCTCCGGAGTCGCCGACAGTCGACCCGACGGAACTGCGGCGCCGAACCACTGATCGTAACCATGTGACAACGGCAGATCGACGACCTGGTCGGAGGGCATCCGCCAGTGACCGTTGAAGAGCGTCGTGTAGCCGGCCTGCCAGAGGGCGGACCCGAGCGTGTGATCGCCCTTCTGCAGCAGCAGGTCGGTTTCGCGTCCCGTCCAGCGACCGCTGGTCTGTCCGGTCAGGAGGGACCACCAGGCAACTGCGGGAGTCGAACTCCCCGCGTAGTAATTCGGAAAAGTCGCGCCGCGGCGGACGAGCTTCTGCAGGTTCGGCGTCGACGGGCTGTCGGCCAGATCCGCAGCGTCGAGCTGGCTGACGGTGATCAGGAGCATATTGACGGAGGGTCCCAGGCGGACCTGCCGGTTGACTTGGCGCAGCGCGTCGCGGTTCTCGGCCCGGACGCGGTCGAGCAACTCGTCGGCCTCGGTGAGCATCTCGTCGAGACCCTGCGATTGCCCCGCTTCCTCAAAGACCGACGACGACTTGACCAGCTCGCGGAGGGCCCCGATGACGCCCGATTTGGGGGGCGGAGCGGCATCGTCGGGAGGCGTTCCCGAATCGGCGTCATTCGAGGACGGAGCGTCCGCGGGGGCGGCCTGGACGTCGCCGAGGTCGACACGCCGGGCCTCTACCACCTGCTGCGGCTGTCCGCCGCAGCCGGCAATCACCAATGCGAGGCAGGCCCGTATTCCGAAACGCAAGACGTTCACTTCCAGCACTCCCACTGACATCGACGCCAATCGCCAACGCCAGTACTTCGAACTGGGCAAGTCACGTTCCGACGTCGAGGAGATTCGGAGACGCTCCAAGGGGAGTCGATCCGCGGAACGCCCGTCCGTTGCGCGATCAGGAATTTTGACATTCCGTTAAGACTCGTGAGCAGCGCTCTGCAAACGACGAAAACCTCCTGCGGGGGGAGGTTTTCGCGGCCGGGTCGACTGCGGATGTCGACCGGCGATTCCGGTCCGGGCTCTGGGTCGGCCCCGGACCGGCGTGTCTCTCGACAGCGATCAGTAGCCGTCTGCGAACTGGCGGGCGTTGTTCTTGAAGGCCGCCAGCGTGTCCGCGGAGGCGAACAGGTACAGGCGATCCCGGAACCAGGTCGCGTGTTCCAGGGAGCCGCTCGTCACTTCACGGCCTTCGCGAACAGCGACCACGTCCAGCCCGCCCGCCACCGGAATGTAGGATTCCGGATCGACGTGGAACTCGGCCAGAGCTTCAGGCGTTGCGAAGCGGTAGGTCACACCCTTGTATTCCGCTTCCCAGGCCTCGACTCCCTCGAGGACTTCACGGTGGTTCCGCAGGCTGACGGGGCAGAATCCCCCCATTCCGAGAACCATCGCGGCGGTGCTCGCAGGCTCGAAAGCCTCGACCTTCGCGACCTCCGTCTCGGGAATCGTCGCGACCTGGGCCTCGACCGGTTCCGGGATTTCGAAGAAGTCTTCGTCCAGCGTCTTCGCAACAGCCGCCGGAGCGGCTTGAGGCGGCAGAACCCGGGTTCGGACTTCGTTGGACTCGATCTGCCAGCCGGACTCGACCGTCACCTGATCGGCTTCGGGCTGAACGGCGAGGGCCGGGTAGCCGGGCTGAATCACCGGCAGCTCAAACTCGTCTTCCGCAGGAGCGGCAATGACGGGCGTCGGGGCTTCGGTCACTTCCAGCGGGGCCTCGAACTCGTCGTCTGACTGAGTTTCGGCGACGGCTTCCGGGGCTTCAAACTGGACCGATTCTTCCAGCGGGTGTTCGGGAATCGTCGGAAACGGCAGCTCTTCGGCGGCCGACGCCTGCTTGTCGGTGTGCAGAAGTTCTTCGGCCGGCGGGGGCGAGCTGTCATCGGGAATGAACTGAACTGGCGTCTCTGCGACAGCGGCCGTGGTCTGCACGTCCTGCACCTTCGGAGTCAGGCTGGCGATCGCCGCCGAGGCCGCGGCATTCGTCGGGTCGAGTTCGAGGATCTCTTCGAAGCAGATGATCGCCAGGTCATCTTCGCCCCGCAGGCGGTGGATGTTCGCGAGGCTGGCGAGGGCGCCGGCCTCGGAACTGTATCGCTTGAACAGGGCCAGCGACTCGTCGAACCGCCCCAGATGACCATACACGAGTGCCAGGTTGTTGACCGCTCGTTTGTTGTCGTTCTGCTGCGCCATGGCCTGTTCGAGATGGCGGGCCGCGGCGTCGAGGTCGCCCCGCAGATACTCGGCGTAGCCGGCGTCGCTGAGGAGCTTTGCGTCTTTCGGCGCGGCCCGCAGCGCCATTTCGAACTGCTCGGCGGCCTGCTGATGCGAGCCGGTCCTGGTGTAGATGATCCCCAGTCGGTGAGCGTATTCGCCGCTTCGGGGAGATTCCTGCTGCAGCTGCAGATAGAGTTTCTCCGCCTTCTGCAGCTCTCCGTCTCGCTCGTACTGACGGGCGAGCTGGAGTCGCTGGTCGGCGGCCTGCTGCGGCTTAACGGCCGCCACGGGACGTTGTCCCGTCCACGAGCAACCGATCGCCAGCAAAGGCGAGAGGACCAGGAACGCACCGCACGCGGCGCGATTGATTCCCATCATGACAGTTCCTTCCCTGGATGGTGCGACCGCAATCCCCTCAAGCCAGTTCACTGCCAGGGCGAGTGATCTGCTGCGGCGCCCGAGACCGATGACTTCTGAGTCCGCTCGTACCGAGAAACCTGCCGATGTCTCTCCAGTTGCGCGGCCCCTCTCGCAGGGAGAAACCACCCCGCGGGTCGCAACTGGCACGGGGCGTCTAGTAGAAGCCGCCGCCGCCCATGCCCGCTCCGCCGAAGCCGCCGAAGCCGCTTCCAAAACCGCCCCAGGTGCTGAAGCCGGTGTTGTAGGCCCGTTCGCCTTCGAATTCTTCGAAGCCCGGCGTGAGCGCGGGCGAGACCAGCACGCGATTCTCCGCGTCCGGCACGCCCAGCGTCACCAGAGCCTGCACGATCAGACCGCGCCGCTGCAGGTCGAGCTCCGGATCGTTGTGGATCGGAAAGCGATGCCGCGTCCCTTCCTGGATCGACATCGAACTCGGTTCGACGAGGATCGGGAACGGCACTTCCGCAGCACGGGCGGCGATCTGCTTCACGTGCTCTTCGCCCGACTTATTCAGCTTGGCGGAGTTGCCGACGAATTCGTGTTCGTGAACCACGAAGTCCGAGGCTTCCGCATTCGTTTCGTGAGTCTGCCAGATCGGGTCGCTGATCGTGCCCAGCGGTTTCGGAGAGTAGTCTCCGAGCTGGGCGCAGTAGTTCTGCCGGAAGTTGCAGCAACCCGTGGTCAGACCGCCCATCACGGCGGAGGCGGCCACGAAAGCTGCCAACTTGTGTGAACGGTGCATGGTAAAGCCCCCCTTTGGAAATCGGCCCGCGGCGTCAGGCGTCGCGTTCCGTGAAACATCCCGAATGATGAAACACAATCCAGCCCCCCCGGGCTGTCTCCCGGACTATTCCGAGAAACCGTGCGGTCCGTTGATGTAGTAGCAGTCGCTCGACTTGCTCGCCTTGCGGCAATGCTTGAGGTTGTCGCGATACTGCGCCCACACAGTGCTGCGGTGATGGACTTCCTGCCGACCTTCGATGTGACCGAAGATGAAGAATTCCAGGTCGTCCGGATCGGTGACTTCCATCCCCGGCAGGATCGACGGAGCATCTTCCGGCTCCATCGCATGGACCAGTTCGGGACTGACCAGGACGATCAGTTCGGTCTCGTCCTTCGTCGTCGATCGGTTGGCGGTGATCGCATTCAGGATCGGGATGCTGCCGAAAAGCGGGATGCGTTCGACGCTGCCGCGCTGCTGCTCCTGCAGCAGCCCGGCGATCGCCAGCACCTGGCCTTCGCGAAGATCGACGGTGGTGGAAACCGATCGCGTATCGAGGCCGAACACGCCTCCGACCGTATTCTCCTTGTTCAGCGTGCTGAACGTGGGCGCGACGTGGATCCGGATGCGGTCCCTGTCGAGGACGGTCGGCGTGAACGCGAGCTGCGTTCCGTAACCTTTGAACGTCGTCGTCGCCGCCTGGGCTCCGCCGACGCCGACGACTGTCGGGACGGCGAATTCACCGCCCGCGATGAAGTTCGCGGGCTGCCCGCTGAGCGTCACCAGATTCGGTTCCGCGAGAATTTTCGCGGTCCCGTTGGACGAGAGAGCCGACAGAACAAGATTGAAACTGCTGTTGTCGAAGACGCCGCTCGCAAGGATGTTTCCTCCCGTGGTCAGCGTTGAGGCCAGCGCGATGTCGTCGATATTAAAGGCGAAGTTCGAGCCGAGCTTGCGAATGGCGGATCGCTTGAGTTCGGCGATCCGGACCTTGAGCAGCACCTGCTTCTCGCCGGGAATCTTCAGCATATTGACGACTGTGGCGTCCGGGAGCTTCGAGGCGTCCGGGAACGGCTGAGCGGCGTCGCCCTGGGCCGTCCAGGCCCCCTGGCCGCCGCCGTTGATGCCGTTGCCTTGCTGCTGCATGGCATTGCGGCGGATGATCGACATGATCTGCACGGCTTCCTGCTCGTCGCGAGCCTGGCCGCGGACGATCACCTTGTCGGCGACCGGGAAGAGCTGCACTTTGCTGTTGGGGAACAGCTCGTTGATCATTTCCTGCAGCTCGCCGTATTCCAGACGGCGGGTGTCGTCGACGCCCTCGTCTTTGACGACGTTGACGAGGACGCTCAGGAGACGCGGCTGATTTTCATCGCCGATCCAGAGAGTCACCGTGGTGCTGCCGACTTCTTTGCCGATGATCTCGACTTCCTTCGCGCCGTAAGCGACGAATTCGACGAGAGAGGGGTCGGCGACGGCGGCTCGATAGACTTCCTGCTTCAGGCGGAGAATCTTCGAACGCCGCTTCATCACCTTCAGTTCGACCTCGGATGAGAGAACCTCATCGACGAGATCCGTGACTTTTTCGACGGTTCCCACTGAGGAAACCTGAGCCGGCGGCTGCGCCGAGAGTTCCGGGGCGCCCCCCGAGAAAATGAGCCCGGCCAGCGTCGTACAAGCCGCCAACCTCCGCGCCGACCGTCCTGCACGCCCGAATCGAGCACCCGACATGACAATCCCCCTTCCCTGGAGCAGCCGAACTCGGCCCCTGCGATTATCGGCTTGACCGGGTGATCCGCTGACGCGTTTACGACCGGTCCGCACTTGGCTGCCAGAAATCTATCGGTCGTTTCACGATTCGGGATTGACTGAATGTTTCAGTTTGTTCTAACCGATTTTGACAGTGAAGGGGCACGCGTTGGCGTGCCGGGGTGCGTTTCATCCGAACGGCGACGGCGGACGACTTGATGGAGTCGTCCGCCGTCAGACCTGCCAGCCGGATGCAGTGCCGGCAAACACCACCGGATGGGGGAAATAGGGATGAGATTCTCAGCGATGATGATGCTGGCATTCAGCCTGTCGGCTGCGCCCGCTCTGGCCCAGGAAATTCCGCCGGCGCCGCCGGCGGACATGCCGGGTTCTCCGGCTCTGATCAGTGAGACGCCGGCCTGCAGCAGTGCGGGCGAGTACGGATTCTCCGACGCCGCCTGCGATTTGAGCTGCTTCGAGTCCTGCGACGATCCGTGGTGCGGCGCCGGCTGCTGCAACGACTCCATCTGCCATAAGCGCTGCTGCTGCCGCCTCGACAGCACCGGCGACATGTACCCGCACTATCCGTATCAGCCCATGTATCACGGCTACTACTATTTCCGTCCGTACAACTGGACGATGGTCGAACGACAGCGCAGCGTGGCGGTCGCGATGGGCTTTGACGTGCGCGCCCCTTACGCCACAGGTCCCGTTTTCGGGGCGATTTACGCCGGTTTCGACCAGGGCGCGTATGCGGAAACCAAGATGTATCTGCCTCGCTTCGAGCCGAAAACCGAAGGCAAACTTCCGGAACTCGAAACATTGCTGCGAAAGTAATCGACGAGGCTTGGCCAGTCGATTCGCAATCGCAAAGAACCCCGGTTTTCACTGCGTGAACCGGGGTTCTCTGCATGGAACCTCCATCGAGTCGATTTTCGCGGAGAGTTTCGGCGATTCCAGTTTCACGACCGGTTTCCCGCCCCGGCCGGAACAGTCTGCGGAATCAGCCGGGTCGTGAAACGCGAATGGCTCGTCGTTGGTGCCGGGCGATCCGCCACCGTCTACTGCGGAGCGGCGGAGGCCGACTGCTCGGCGGCCGGCAATGTCGCCCCATCGGCGAGCACTTCAGCGCGTTCCATCAGGTAGCCTTCTTCGCGGCGGCGCTCGTGGGGCTCACCCTCGATGAAGAGCTGCTTCTCGATCAACTTGAGAAACTGGTGGCCGACGAACTCCGCGGTGTAGACCGCGACCGCCTCGATGCCGGTCCCTTCATTCCGGGTCTTGATCACCAGTAGTGCCGGCGTCTGATCCCGATCCAGCGAATAGAGGCCGCGTGAGACACCGTTTCGGGTGACCACGGTCACGTGGCTATCCTTTTCGAACTGGATACTCAGTTCTTTCGCGGTCCAGCGACCGGTCAGTTCGGGGGGCGCAAGCGCCGAGCAGCCCGCCGATGCCGACAGCGCAGCCAGGGCCAGACTCAACAGAACTCGATTCATCGAAGTCTTCCTTCAGAAGGGTCGGCCGATCGGCCGGCTGTTGGCGGTTTCATGCCTTGAACGCCGTTTGCTGCCACATCGGCAACCGTTGGCGAAGCTTTGTGAATCAGAATCGTGCCCGCGCGAAACACCACGGGGAGATTCCAGGGATACTGCCGCCGTGCTGCGTCGGGAAACTGCGGCGGATAGGGGTCATCTTTGCGACGACCGGGTCGACGGGCCTGTTCTGCGCGCAGTCCCGTCGACAGGAGGTCGGTGACGACGTAGTCCGCTCCGGCGGCGCGGACCTCCTCCAGAATGCTCCGCCTTCGATCGCGAAAGAACGCCATATACGACTCAAGATATACGTATCGCGTCGGGGGACGCAGCCCCAGATCCTGATACAGATAGACCAGGCTGTTGTGGTAGCACAGCACGTTCCGGTCGCGAGCGTCATGGTCGCGGAGAAACTGCTCAGCCCGCTGCAGATCTTCCCAGTGCGGATTGTGGATCAGCGCCAGTCGCTGGCGGACGGCCGTCGAGCTTCCCTCCGACCAGCAGCGCGACCACACGGCCAGCCGCTCCGGCCGCAGAACTGGCGACCCGATCAGGACCAGCCCCAGAAACACCATCGACGCCGGCGTACGGACCGGCCACGCCGGCCACTCGGCGACCCACAGCGCCACCATCGCGAACGACAGTACGATGACCGGGACGAAGACGTAGTCAAACTGGTGCTGCAGCAAGAGCGTCTGCGACAGCCAGGCAAGCCAGATCGCGGCCAGCAGGGCGCGCCGATATCGTTCTGCAGCCTGCGACTCCGGACTCTGGCGGAACGCCGCCGTCATCCAGAGCACCGCGGGGACAATCGCGGGCAGTACCAGCAGGCTCCACGGGGCGAAGCGGTACGCAGTTCCCACGAGGCGGGCCAGGCGCCAGTGTTCGCGTCCCGCCTGAAAATATCCCGGATTCCATTCCCGTACCGTGCTCCAGAAGGGCTCCCAGGCTCCAGTCGAAACGAGCCAGGCAATTCCAGCGAGTCCCACGAGGCCGCCGCCGCCCAGCAGACCGGCGAGGTCCGGCAGCACACGAACGGGCCTGCGGACCAGCGATGCCGCCAGCAGCCACGCGGCAAAGCCCGGAACCGCGATGTAGGGTTTGATCCAGAAACCGCACGCCCAGATCGCTCCTTCCAGGAACGCCCAGGCGGCGATCGACTGGGCGGTTGCCGCGTTCGACTGCATCCGGGCAATCTGGCGCTGTCGGAGCCAGACTCCGCCGATCGCCCAGGGGAGCAGCCAGCCATCGCGCTGGCAGTGGACCCACTCCGTCTGCGAGACGTAGCACCACAAGCAACCCGCCGCGATCCAGGCCGCGACATGCGGGCGCGTCCCGCTGGACTTTAACCAGCCGTACAGCAGCGTCAGCGCAACGCCCCAGATCGCGAGGTCGGCGATCCGCAGGATCTCGGAGCGAAAACCGCCCAGCGTCCGGACGATCATGTGCAGCCAGACGACGCCCGGCAGATTCGGCTCCAGCATGTCGCGATAAAGCACGCCGCCCTGCAGCACATTCGCCGCCTGCAGGTCGTAATATTCGGCATCGTTCGTGAGCGGCAGACAGACGAACAGAGGTCCGGCGACGACCAGCGTCAGGACCAGAGCGGTCCAGGCCGCCCACGGACGTGTCGGCTGGGCGCTCGAACCTGGAGTAGAGTTGTCCGTCTGGTACGCCGCGTGCGTTTCGGTTGCGTTCAAGTGTTCTGTCTCCCGCGTCCTCAACCGTCCTGTCGGAAACCGCCATGACCGCCACGATCACTCCGATGACGTCCGCCCACCTGCAGGAACTGATCGATCTCGAAGAGCGGTACTGGTGGCACGTATCCAAGCGCCGCCTGGTCGGCAGCCTGTTGCAGCGGTTCGCCCCTCCCACGGGAAATCTCGTCGAAGGGGGGGTCGGTTCGGCACGCAACCTGCGCGAGTGGGAGCAAATGGGATACCGGGCCGAGGGATTCGACCTGATGCCCGAGTCGGTCGACCATGCCTGTCAACGGGGATTAACAGCGCGCGTTCACGATCTGGAACAGCCCTGGCCCGTCGAGCCGGGCAGTTGTCGGGCTGTCGTCCTGCTCGACGTGATCGAGCATACGGCGCATCCCGAAACGGTTCTGCAGCATGCAGCGGATGTGCTGGCGCCGGGCGGGTGTGCAATCGTCACCGTGCCGGCCTATCCGTCGCTTTACAGTCAGTGGGATCGGCTGCTGGGTCACTACCGTCGTTACACCCGTCACGAACTGCGTCGCGAAGCGCGGGAGGCGGGATTCAGCGTCGAGTGGCTGTCGCACTGGAATTCGGTCTCGCTCCCCCCTGCTCTCGTCCTGCGAACCCTCGAACGGCTGACCGCCGGAAAGAAAGAGTCTGAGTTCCCCCGTGTGTCGCCGTGGCTCAATTCCGCTCTCTGCGCGGCGCTGACTCTGGAACGGCGGTTGCTTTCCTGGGTCCGTATCCCCTGCGGACTGTCTTTAGTCGCAGTTTTGCGGAAGTCCTGATGCCGTCGGGCAACATTGAGGTCGACACGTGATGCCAAATCGCCCCCCACTTTCGGAAGTTCTGGCATCCGTCGTTCTGCCCGTCTTCAACGAATCCAAAGTTTTGCTGCGGCTCGTCGAAGCCGTCGATGACGCCTTCGCGAATCTCTCCTGCGACTATGAAATCATCTTCGTCGACGATGGCTCCACCGACGGCTCCGCCGAACTGCTCGACGACCTCGCCACCGACCACCCGGAAGTCCGCGTCGTTCACTTCTCCCGGAACTTCGGTCACCAGGCCGCCGTGCAGGCGGGACTCGTGCATGCCTCGGGTGACCTGCTGATCGTGATGGATTCCGACCTGCAGGACGACCCGGGGGCGATTCCCCGCATGATCGAGCGGTGGGAACAGGGTTACGACGTCGTCTATGCGGTCCGGACCGAACGCAAAGAGTCGTGGTGGAAGCGTTCGTTGTTCCATGTCTTTTATCGCGTACTCAATGCGATTTCGAATACGCCCATTCCTGCGGACGCCGGGAATTTCGGCCTGATCGATCGTCGCGTCGCCGAGCAGGTCGCCCATCTCGTCGATTGCGACCGGTTCTTTCCGGGACTGCGGCGCTGGGTCGGCTTCCGCCAGACTGGCGTGACGGTGGAACGACTGGCCCGCTACGACGAGAAGCCGCGGGTCTCCCTGACCGGGCTGTTCCGCCTGGCGAAGACGGCGATTTTCTCGTTCTCGACGTTTCCGCTGACGGTTTTCTACATCTTCGCCGGGCTGTCGCTGACGGTCTTCGTCGCCGTGACGCTGTTTGCGCTTTATCACCGTCTGGTCACGGGCCTGGCCATTCCGGGCTGGACCTCGATCACACTGGTCGCCGCGTTCTTCGGCGCCCTCAACGCGCTGGGGATCGCCATTCTCGGCGAATACGTCACCCGGATCTTCGATCAGGTCCGGGCGCGACCGCAGTTCATCGTCGCCAGGACTGCGAATCTGGAGGACGGGCACCGCCCGCGAATCGGCGACGGACGCCAGCCCGCGAATGCCAGTTCGACCGACGTCGCGTGGACCGTTCGCAGCAGGATCTCCATCTGACCGCAGCCCGCAGTCGCATTGCACGCTACACATTTTGCCGAGGCTTCCATGCCAGCGATTCACGAACCCGTCAAGCCTGCGCCGTCGGTCGAGCTGACGTCCGTTCTCGACGCCCGTTTTGCGGTCTCACTCAAGCACCTGCTGGCGGTCCTCTGGTTCTCCGTGTTCTATCTCTACTACGCTTTCATCCCGATCCATCACACGGACATCTGGGGCCATATCGCGTATGGCGAGTGGATGATGTCTCACCGCGCCCTGCCCGCCGAAGATCCCTTTGTCTCACTCGCGGGCGGCGTGCCGATCACGTGCACGGCGTGGCTCGGTCAGATTGTCTATGCCGTTGCTGGCGACCTGGGGGGCGTCGAGGGCTATCCGCTCCTGTTTGCCCTGCTGTCGCTGGCCACCTATCTGGTCGTCGCCCGCACCAGTTTCCTGCAGACCGGCGGTTTCGGGCTCGGAGTCGGGCTGTCCATTTTCGCGTGGCTCCTGAACTTTTCCCGACATCGCGTGATTCGCCCCGAGGCCTTCGGCCTGCTGGCCTGCGCCGTGCTCCTCTGGCTCCTCGTCCGCGATCGTCCCTGGCGATTGAACCGAGCTGCCGGCGAATCTGGTCCCCGCTTCGGCCTGATGACCTGGATCGGGATGCCCCTGGTCTTCGCACTCTGGGCAAACCTGCATGGTTCGTTCATCGTCGGCCTGCTGATCCTCGGCTGCGGTCTGGCCGGTCGCACGCTGGAAGCCGCCTGGATCTCCCGCGGTTCCGTCCGGGCTGTGCTGCGCGACCGGGAATTCCGGGGCTGGCTCTGGCTGACCGAACTGGCATTCGCCGCCACGCTGCTCAACCCGTACGGCATGGATCTCGTCCTGCACACGGTCATCTTCCCCAACAACCCCAACCTGAACGACGTCGTCGAATGGTTCCGGCCGGACATCATGTCGGTCGAAGGACTGCTGCTCGCCGGGTCGCTGGTCTGCTGGATGGTCCTGCTGCGGCACAGCCGCGTTCCGGTGACGCCGGCCCAGGTGCTGCTGGTCGGCGGTTTCGCGCTGCTGGTGCTGCTCCGCGTCCGGATGATCGCGTGGTACTCGATGATCTTCGTCTACGTTGCGGCCCCGCATGTGGCGGATGTGACCGGTCGCCTCCGGACATGGTGGCGGTCGCTCGACCTGCCGCATGTGGACCTCGGCTGGACCGGGCCGTCATTCCGCTATACCGCAGTCTCGCTCCTGCTGGTCTGGCTGGCCTTCGTCTTCTCGCCGGCGTCGACACCTCTCTTTGGCGGAAAACCGCGGTCGGATCGACATCTCTACTCGAACGATACGCCGCTCGCGCTGACGCAGTATCTCAACGAGCATCCACCCGTCGGCCAGGTCATGAATCCGCAGTGGTGGGGGGACTGGCTGGCGTTCAAGGGCCCCCCCGGCCTGCAGGTGTTCATGACGACCAATGCCGTGCACGTTGCGCCGCGCCGCGTCTGGCTGGACTACCTGGCGCTTGCCCGTGGCGAAGAGGGCCTGCAACGCCGGCTGGACCGCTATCGCATCAACACGATCATCGTTCACAAGGAGCTGCAGGTTCCCACAGCCCGCGTGGTCCGCGGACTGTCCGGCTGGAAAGTGGCGTATGAGGATGATCTGGCGCTCGTGGCCGAGCGAGTGCCTGCGGAGCCTTTGGAGGCTGATCCTGCTGATGAAGCCGAAACTGCTAACGTCGAATGACGAAGGCGGAATGTCGAAATGACGACGTTGAAAGTCTCAATCACCGGCCACGATTGTGGGGCGTCTCCGGTCCCCTCTCCCGACGTCTTCGTTGGGAGAGGGATAGGGTGAGGATGTCTTTTCTCCGTTGACGACACCCCGACATTTTCGAAGACCCTCACCCTGGCCCTCTCCCACTGAAGACAGCGGGAGAGGGGACAAGACGAGAAGACGTTTCTGTTCTTTTCTGCGAAGCCCGATACCCGAAGCCCGGATCAGTCCCATGCCCGCTCCCCTTTCGTTCGCCCGCGCCGGTCTGCTCCCGTTTGTTGCGCTGCAGCTTGCCCTTTGTGCGGCCGGCGGGGCCTGGGCGGTCTCGCGGTACGACGCCCATCGGCACTTGTCGGACCTGCCGCCGTTCCGGAATGAACCGGCGGTCGTCGCACCGCTCCGCGACGATCCCGACATGGTCTCCGACGAACGGCTGACGGCGATCCTCGATCGCCTGCAGCCCCGACTGCGCGGCAAGCAGCCGAAGATCAACTTCGTCGATCACGCCCTCCGCTTCTGGGGCGTGAAAGCCGAGTTCGCCGATCCGCAGGCTCTTTCGGGCGCCGAAATGCGCGAGCTGCTCCTCGACCACCGCGCCTTCGCCGACGCCTGGGGGCCCAAGACCGAACCGTTTCTGATTCCGGATACTCGTGGCGTCGGCGTCCGCACCCAAGAGGGACAGGCCACCGCCAGCCACTTCGACCACACGATCGCGGGGCTCGGCGAAGTCGGTACGCCGCTCGATTTCCCCGTCATCACTCCGCAAGGGGAGACCACGCTCCGGGCGATCCTCGAACGGTCGGTGAAGACCTTCAGCCTGAACCAGACCGAGTATGAATGGTCGACGCTCGCGTTCGCTCTGTACTTCGCCGACGGCGAGCCGTGGATGACGACGGAAGGCCAGGAGATCACTTTCGACCGGCTCGCCGACCGTATTCTGCGCCAGAGACTGGCCCAGGGAGTCTGCAGCGGCCAGCATCGATTGCATGCCCTCGTGATGCTCCTCCGCATCGACGCCGAGGACCACCCGATCCTCTCCACGGAAGCCCGTCTGCGGATCACGAAGCATCTGCAGGATGTCACCGCCCGCCTGGTCCAGACGCAGAATGCCGACGGGTACTGGGACATCGACTGGGCCGGGGTCGAGCCGGAAGGCCCCGCCCGATCGGGACGCGGACCGTATGGGCCGCTGTCGGATCGACTGCTCGTCACCGGTCACGTGCTGGAATGGTGGGCCCTGGCGCCGGACGAGATTCTCCCGGACAAGAGCGTCCGCGTGAAAGCCGCAGGCTGGCTGTGCGATACGCTGCAAAGCCTGACCGATGCTCAGGTCCGCTCCTACTATCCGTTCCTGACGCACGCCGGTCGGGCGCTGTCGCTCTGGCGCGGCGTCGAGGCGGCCGACTGGCTGGCGACGCATCCGGTGCGAGCGAAACCGGAGTAGTCACGGATGCCGGTGCGGATTAGGCTGCGGCGAGCCACTTTGCCGTCGATCCCGGTCTGATCCAGTCATGGCATTATTGATTCCCCGGAAGCCGATTCGTCCGGCCCGCTACCCGGTCTGCCTGGGACTGCTCCTGGGGAGCATCGCCTACTGCGCCATCAGCCTCCAGACGCTGCCGTTTCTCAACAGCTTCTGGCTGGGGGAACTCCCCGTTTTCGCTGTCTGGCAGGGTCCGAAGACGACGCTCGCCAAATGGATGCTCGCTCACGCCGTGCAGCCAGTCATCGTGCTGCTCGGCCTTTCGCGTTCGGCGTCGCCCGACTATACGCTCGGCCGGCCATATGGCATGGCGCTGGCCTATCTGGCTCCCGCGTTGTTCGTCGCCGCGCTCGTGACGATCCGCACGCGTCTCGAACGCCCGCATGGGATCCTGCTCGGATTGCTGCTGAGTCTGGCCGTGCTCGACTATGTGATGACTATGCTGTTCGCGAATGGTCGATTCCTGACGATCTATTGATCGCCTGCGGGGCGATCGGCGGAGTCCGGCGCGGTCGGGGGAGTCCCCGCGCGTCCCGTCAGCCAGCTCTGCCGCCCCGCATCCGACACCACGTGATCCAGAATGACCATTTTCTGCCAGATGCTGCGCGACAGTCCGCTGGTGAGGTCGGCCAGTTGATCGACCGACTCCAGCGCCACCGGGTCGGGAAAATCCTGCACGTAAATCGCCCCCAGCTTGCTCACCAGCGACAGCAGTTCGTTGCAGTAGTCGAGATAGCGATTCAGCATGAACGGCGAGAGGGTCCGCTTGGGCGACGACGGCGTCGCCGGTCCGCCGCGGAGCGTCGATTCCGGGTCCTTCGTCAACTGATGCATGTCGACGATGTGGGCGATGGCGCGGAGTTCGCGAAACGCCTCCAGCGCCCGCTGCCGCTTCCAGCGCAGCTCCAGCGACGCCAGGAACAACATCGCCGCGCCGAGAAAGACCAGACTTCCGAGGCCGGCCTCGAAGACTTGAACGAAGTTCTCGGGGTCAAACAGCGCCCGCAGATGTTCGCGGTCGAAGTGAAGCTGGCTGATCAGCATCCCCAGCACGACCGCCAGGAGCGACATCAGCAACCCGATCCCGATCCGCAGACTGATGTTCGGCTGCCGGATCTGCTGGGCCCGGACGACCGACTCGCGGGCGATCTGATGCAGTTCCGCGGCGACGCGGACAAGTCCCGAGTCGGGAAATCGCTCGTGAATCCGCCGTTCCAGACGCTCCACCGTCTCGACGATCTTGTCGGCCTGCAGCGTACGGTAGGGTCCCGGTTCGGGCATCAAGGCGTCCTGTCTCAGGGCCTGTTCACGCTTCAACTCGCAAGAGTGTTCTGGTGAGCCTCGAAGACTCGACTCACCCTACTTCTGCAGGCGTCCCGCCGGCGTGTGCTGCGCCAGGTCGGCGATCATGTGCTTTGTCGCGGCCTCTGCGGCGGCTTCCCAGCGCGCGACGCCGAATTCTTCGGCCAGCGTCCCCGAGCGGAAGGCGAAGTTGATCCCGCGGGAGTTATTGACGATCCCGCCGAGGCCCTCCGGGTTGAAGGCGCCGGCGACATCGGCCGCGGTCCCCCCCTGGCTGCCATAGCCCGGCACCAGCAGCGGCACGTGCGGCATCGCCGCCCGCAACTCGACCAGCTCGCGGGGATACGTCGCCCCGACAACCGCCCCGACCGGACCAAATCCGGAGGCGTCGGCGTGGGCGGCGGAGAGTCCTTCGACGACCTCGGCCACCTTCTGATAGAGCGACTGTCCGTTCTCCAGCCGGTCCTGGAACGTCCCCGCGCCGGGATTGCTCGTCCGGACCAGCACGTAGATCCCCGCTCCCCGCTCGACGGCGACCTTGACGAACGGCTCCAGCGTGTCGCTGCCGAGGTAGGGATTCACCGTCAGAGCGTCGGCGTGCCACGGCGTCGCCTGCGGATCGGCACCCGCCAGGTAGGCGCGGGCGTAGGCTTCCGCCGTGGTGCCGATATCCCCCCGTTTGGCGTCGCAGATGACGATCAGCCCGGCCGCGCGGGCGTAACGCATCACGCGGGCCAGGGCCAGGCAGCCGTCGGGGCCGTATTCTTCGAAGAAGGCCGCCTGCGGTTTCACCGCCGGGACCAGCGGCGCGACGACGTCGATGAGGCGGACGCAGAATTCCTCGAACGCTGCGGCGGCGATCGCGGCCTCGTGCGCATGGTTCTGGCGAGCGCGCGCGACGATGTCCGGCGGGAGCCAGTCGAACCGGGGATCGAGTCCCACGAGAGCCGGCGTCCCCTTCGCCCGGATGGCGGCATTCAGTCGGGTGGAAAAATGTGTCATGATGCCGCGATTGTGCCGTATCGGCAGCACGACCGACAAGCCACTGCCCCTCCGGGAATGTCCCCCAGCCATGCCCCGCCACCGCGATGACCACAACGACGACGACGACTGGAGCCCCGACTGGGACGAGGGCGGCGACGACTTCGGCTCAGACGACGACGAGGAGCCGACCATTTCCTGCCCTCACTGCCGGGCGGAAATCCACGAGGACACCCAGCAGTGCCCGGTCTGCGGGGAGTATCTTTCGGAGGAAGACTCGCACCGTTCGAGCTATCCTCCGTGGGTCATCGCCACGGCGGTCATCGTGCTGCTGGCGGTGATCGCCACCTACGTTTTCTGACGTCACCCGCCTGATGGAATGGAATCCATGAAAAACTCGCTGCGTGCCCGTCTGGAACGGCCGGCCGTCCTCGTCGGACAGCAGTTCCTCGCCGCCGTCGCCCGCCTCCGGGGTCCGGCCCCGCATTCACCGGCCGAGGTCAACCGGGTTGCCCACGTCTCCCCGGCGTATTTTGCGGATGAGTCGATGATCGGCGGGGGGGAGAGGTACGCGCTCGAACTCGCCGCGGCGATGGCGAAACGTATTGAGACGACGCTCGTTACCTTCGGACCGGCTCGACGTTCGATCCGTCGCGGCGAGCTTCAGATCGAAATCTACCCGGCTCGCGACTTCGTGAAGGGGAAGATCTGGAACCCGCGTGTGCTAGGCTTTGTTCCGGCCTTGAAACGCTTCGACGCGATCCATTGCCACCAGCATCACACTTTCGTCACCGCGACCGCCGCCTGCGCCGCCGCGGTTGCGCGAAAGCCCTGCTTTGTGACTGACCTGGGAGGGGGCGGCTGGAACCAGCCCGCGACCGATCGCTACATCACGCAGTTCCTGGAGATCAGCCGGTTCGCCATTCGCCCCGGACTTGCCGACCGCTCGCAGATCATCTACGGCGCCGTCGGTCCTGGCTTCATCGACCGCCCGATCGCCCCCTGGCCGCGGCCCCGGCGGGTCCTGTTCGTCGGGCGGATTATGGCCCACAAGGGAATCGACTCCCTCATTCTCGCCGTGGATCCCGACACCGAACTGACGATTATCGGCCGGGTCTACGAAGAGCGGTATTTCGCCGACCTGCAGCAACTCGCCGCGGGACGCAACGTCACATTCAACACCAATGCATCCGACGACGATCTCGCCAAAGCCTACGGCTCGGCGGCGGTGTTCGTTTTGCCGTCGGTCTATACCGACATGTACGGCAAGCCGCATCCCAAAGCCGAGCTGCTGGGGCTGGTGATGCTGGAAAGCCTGGCCTCCGAAACTCCAGTGGTCTGCACCCAGGTCGGCGGCATGCCCGAGTTCATCGACGAAGGGGTGACGGGCTTCATCGTCCCCCCGAGCGATCCGGCGGCGCTGGGCGTCCGCATCCGCGAGCTGCTGGATGACCCGGCGCGGGCGCAGCAAATGGGCGCCGCCGGCCGGCGAGCGGTCCTGGAACGGTTCACGTGGGACCAGGTCGCGCTGCGCTGTCTGGCGGCTTATCGGGGGGTAGCGAATAGCGAGTAGCCGGAGAAGAGGCGGCGAGTGAAGTTGCTGCATGGTCGAGCGATCAGCGAACAAGGAAATCGCCGCTTTCATTCGGCGTTTCGGCGTGGGTGCAATGGGGCGTTGATTTTCTACCGGTGCAGACGTTCGAGAGGCTCTTCGCCCCGACGGGGCGACGGGCTGTAGCCACGGGTGGAGCGGCAGCGCGGCGTCAAAGCCGCCCGACGCGGAACCCGTGGTCCGGTCCCGAACCGAAATCCAGGAAGCCCCGGAGGGGCGAAGGAAGCGATGCCGTGCAGTCCGCGCCAGAAGTTTACCGTTCCTCCGCCCCTTCCGGGGCGGTGGCGCGCGGAGGGCATCTGGTCCCACGGGTTACACTCCGTCCGCCCGAAGGCGGACTCCGTTTCACCCGTGGCTACAGCCCATCGCCCACTTCGGGGCTCAAGACCAGGACCGACCGCTGCAACGCCTGGACCGCCGACTTTTCGACGAGCGACGAGCGACCAGCTTTCTTGCTTCCCGCCTTCCGCGACCATCAGACCGGGCGTTTGCCGGTTTTCGGGCGGTAGGTCCGGACGGCTTCCAGAGCCCGGGTCATGTCTGCCGGGAGGGGGGCCTCGAAGGTCATCCGCTGGCCGGTGGCCGGGTGATCGAACGAGAGGCTCAGGGCGTGGAGCGCCTGGCGTTCGATATAGACTTCGTCCTCTTCGGGGGGGAGATTCTCGACGAGATCGGACTTCCGCAGCGACGAGCGGCCTTCGTAGAGGCTGTCGGCGACGATCGGGTGGCCCAGGTGGTGCATGTGGACGCGGAGCTGGTGGGTCCGGCCGGTCTGCGGGCAAAGCCGCATATAGCTGAATCCGCGAAAGCGTTCCTGGACTTCGTAGAAAGTGGCGGCGTGACGGGCGTTGCCCCCTTCGGGGCAGACCATCATCCGTTCGCGATTGCGGTTGCTGACCCGGACGTGGGTCTCCATGTAATCGCGGTCGAAGGAGACTTCGCCCCAGACGAGGGCCCGGTACTCCTTTTCGACCGTCCGCTGCTCGAACTGCTTGCTGAGCAGGTTGTGAACCGTGTTGTCCTTGGCGACGACGAGGACGCCGGTGGTGTCGCGGTCGAGCCGGTGGACAATGCCGGCGCGGAGATGGCCGGCGGCGTCGCTGAGCTGATCGAAGTGGAACTGCAATGCCCCGACGAGCGTGCCGGTATACCGGCCGCGACCCGGGTGGACGATCATGTTCGCCGCCTTGTTGATGACGATGAGCTGGTCGTCGTCATACAGGACGTCGAGGGGGAGATCTTCGGCGGGGACGGTGCGGTCGGCGGATTCCGGGAGGCGGAATTCGACGACGTCGTTCACGCGCAGCCGGCGGGAGATCTTCGCGGGGAGGCCGTTCACGAAGACCTGGCCGTCGTCGATGACGCGCTGGAAGGCGGACCGGCTGAAGTTGGGGTAGAGCCGGGTGAGGTAGTGATCGAGCCGCCAGCCGTGCGCCCGGACTTCAACTGTCTGCCGGATTCGATCTGCGGAAGTGGGCGCTTCGTTGCTCATTCGGGTTTGTCGGCGGGCTTTTCGTCTGCAGGAGGCTTTTCGTCGGCCGGCTTCTCCGCCGCCGGTTTTTCCGGGGCAGGCTTTTCGGCGTCGGGAGTGGACTTCTCAGAAGCCGGGGTTTCCGGCTTCGCGGCTTCCGCCGGCTTTTCGGTGTCGGGGATCTTCTTGTCGTCGGCCGGGGCTTCGGGGGTGGTGTCGGCGGGCGGTTTGGCTCCTGCGGCGCCCGGCGAGGGGGGAAGTCCGAGCATCCGTTCGAGGTCGGAAGTGCCGTCGCCGCCGCCGGGGAGGCCGTCCTGCGGGCGGCGAAATTCGGGGGGTTTGGGGTTCTGCTTGGCGAACCAGGCGTAGAACTCTTTGCCGGAGCCGCTTTCGAGGGCCTTGATCCGCTGCTCGCTGTAGGTTTTGTAGATGCTGGTCGGGAATTCGGTCACCAGCCGCTGCCAGGTTTTGATGGCGGGTTCGGTATCGCCGGTGCTGGTCGATTCGAGGACGCGGGCGAGGCCGAAGAGGGCCCGTTCGCGGACGGGTTCGGGAGCGGCCGTGCCGCCGTCGAGGACTTCCTGGAAGGCGGTCTGGCTGCGTTTCATGTCTGCCAGCCCGGCTTCGCGGTCGCTGAACATTTTGGGGAGGGCTTCGTCGAGGACGAGTTCGCCTTCGCGGAGGCGGGCCCAGTAGCCCGGCGCGGTCCCTTTGAGCTTATCGGCGACGGCGCCGAATTCTTCGCTGGTGCCCGCGGCGGCGAGCTCGGTCCAGTGGGCGGCGGTGGCGTTGCTGGCGGTCATGGTCCACCAGCCGCCGACGATCAGCGCCAGCAGCACCGCCGCGAAGGCGGCGGCGATGGCGATGCCGTGTTTTTCGAGGACCGTCTGCGTTTTGACCGCGAGTTTGCCGAGCTCGTGCTCGTGCAGATGGTGTCGTTCTTCGCTGTTCATCCGGGTACGTCTTCCCAGGCTATCCGGTGCGGCGAGAGCCCCGCGGACAGACCGGGGGCGCAAAATTCCGAAGTCGGGAGCATAGATGGCGCAGGAAGTTGGGTCAAGGAGAGGCGGGTTTGCGGGGGGGGGGCGGTGGAGTGCGTCTGGGCCACCCCAGTCGGTTGAACGGGCAGAAACGCCGCTCCGGATTTCGTCCTCCCTTCGCTGGCGATGCGGTCTATTCCGTGCTGCCCCACACCTGGGAGAAGTCGCTGGCCCGCAGATCGCTCTCCTGAATGAAGAAATACAACCTGCCGTTTCTGCCCCACCATGCGCCGGAGCTGTCGAAGGTGCCGACCTGCAGCAGCAGGCGGATGCTCTCGGCGGCCTTCAGCCGTTCGGACGTGGGAATCTCAGCCCACTGGCGAGACTCCCCGGCCAATTGCTTGCGCCAATCCCAATAGCTCCTTTCATCGCACGGCCCGGCCGTCTGATCCGCGAAGCCGAGCATCTGGTGGATTTCCTGGTTTCCACGCAGGTTGTCCTTCCGTTGTGCGTACGCCTGCCATTCGCTCTCGGTCAGAGTGATGAGCCCCTCTGGCTTGCTCCCCGGCCACGGAAGGTAGCTGGTTTCCAGCGCCGGCAGCGTTCGTTCGGTCGAGAGTTTCACAGCCTTCTCAGCGTACTGCAGTCGGCGATCGTCGAGGGTGGACGGGAAGTCCCGTGGCGCGAGGTCTACACCCGGCGCCGTATAGAGCACCTGCCAGTTTCTGATGTTCCCGTACCCGTATTGGTTGTAGCTGAAGCCGGACAGCATGTCCTGAACGCTGTTGCGCGGTCCCGTGTCGGAGGCGAACGACTGCGGGTTGTAGAAGAACGACAGCATTCCCGCGGACGGCAGCAGCGAATCGACGTCGAACTCGTGCACGTCTTCGAGGTTGACCTGGGCCACAAACGCCAGGTGGACGATTCCGTCTGCAGGGAGGCGGCGTTCAAGCGGGCGCGCCTTGAGGAAGGCTTCTGAGGGGGCTGGCATTTCGATGCGGCAGGTGGGCCAGGGGGTGTCCGCGGGGAGATCCGGCCGGCCGCCCAGCTTCGTGGCGCCGACCGGCGGCGGTCCGGCGTCCGGCGCGAGCATGAGCCGGATGCTCGGTCGCAGCAGGGCCGTCAACTGGTCTGAGACCCGCTTGAGTCGCTGGTCTGCGGGAATCGACGAACCATCGGCAACGCGCTCCGGCGGCGGCCCCGGCATGGATTTCCCTTTCGAATCCGTTTGCGATTGATCGCAACCGCCGAAGAGCGTGCAGGCGAGCAGCAGAACGTGGCGGGTGCTCTGGCCCGGTTGCCGCATGGCGCTGACAGTCCTTGGAACGGGAACGATGAAAGATCGGAGCGATGGAGCGTAATTGTTGGTGATCGCAATGTCACGCGGATTCGCTGCCGCCGGGGCAACTGCGACCCTGCCAGGGGCGGGTGCACCTCCGTCGGATTCCAGGGGTGTCGTCGCTGCGCTCCTCAGCCCCTGGCTGCCGTCTGTCATCCCTTCGGGATGAAATGCGATGCGACGATGTCGCTGCTATGGTCCCGACGAATAGCCCGTGAGGCTGGAATACTTGAGAAATGCGAAGTCGGTCTCCGCGGCCTTCTGATGGCACTTGCGGCAACTCTCGATGCGACCGAACTGCAGTTCCTGGAGATCGTCGATGTAAAAGTACCGCCAGTGGTTCTTCGCGTCGGAACGGTCGTAACCGTCTCGTTCGCGAATCATCGCCGTGATGGCGTGGATCTTCCGATCGAGCAGCTTCTCTTTGACGAGAATGCTCCCCGGCGGAAATTTCGCCTACTTCCCGTCGATTACAGCTTTCGCGATGGGATTCGCATAGACGCGAACGGCGGGCGACCAGTGGGGGCCCTGTTCGTCATGGGTCCTGTTCCACGCTTTCAGATCTCCAATAACGCAGAGAAAAAACTGTCTTTCTGAAACGTCCACCGGCCCCGGAGTCAGCATCGGCCACTGCTGGTATCCTTCCAGTTGGCGAATCGGTGCATGGATGGCGGAGAGAACTCTGGTTCGGCCCTCCTTGTCGTCCGGGTCCTGTTTCGGATCATCGCCGGCGAGTGCCGTGGACACGCCGACTGCGACCACGGCTGTCAGGAGTATTCGCGGTGTCATGAGCGCCTCTGTGCTGGGGAATGAAACGCGTCACTGGGTTGGAGGTGATGAATCTCCGCCGGAATCAGATCCGGGCGGCGGCTCCACGCCGTGCGACGGAACGGTCGGACCGGGCGAAGATCTTGCTTGATAGTCGCGCCACACGGCTTCGGCCCGATGGTCCGTCGTGGCTTCGTCAACCATGGTGAAACGGTAACGCCGTTTCCGCCATTCCGGAGTCGACTGGATCCTCTCGATTTCTCGTTGACCCTGCTCAATATCGGCCTCCGACAGGTCTGCCCCATTCAGGACTTCCCCCTTGTCGTTCATGAAC
Source organism: uncultured Planctomycetaceae bacterium (assembly GCA_942493135.1). Lineage (GTDB taxonomy): Bacteria > Planctomycetota > Planctomycetia > Planctomycetales > Planctomycetaceae > Planctellipticum. The sequence continues at coordinate 1,432,512 of OW818684.1, forward strand.
ACCATTGGAGCGGCGCGGGTGAAACAGACCGGGCAACATCCGGCAGTGACGGTTCCGTCCTGATGGATCGTGATGATGCCGCCCGGATGCCAGCCGGAATGCTGGAACAGGGAATTCCTGGGTGGCGTTTTGCGGGCTGCCTCCCGCGCCCCCTGAATCTGCGGGTAAAACACAATGACAACCAGAATCAAGGCGCCGGCCGGGAGCCAGTTCCAGATTGCGGATTTTTTCCCGCGACCCGGCGGGGCAGGCTCTGTCGGTGAGGACATGCAATGTGCTCCCTGTTGCCGAAGGGACGGGAGGACCGGCACGGCCGCGTCTCCCGGCTCAGCGCTCCTCGCGGACCTGCGGCGTTTCTATTTGTCGGCAGTCGCCTTGTCCGTCGGCTGTGCGAGCAGGCCCCCGAGGAAATCTCGCAGGACGTGGGCCGGGACGGCGAAGCCGGCCCCTTCGATCTGTCCTTTCAGCGACACCAGGCCGACGACGTGCCCGACACTGTCGAACATGGGGCCGCCGCTGTTGCCGGGATTGATCGCGGCGCTGGTCTGAATGTAGTGCTGTCCTTCAATCTCTCGATCGGGGTTGCTGACGATCCCGGTGGTCATGGTGTGCGACAGGATCGCGCCTCCCAGGCCGGGATTGCCGATTACGGTCACGGCCTCGCCGGAATCGACCGTCTTGACGGGGCTCAGCCAGACGTGCGGCAAGGGCCCGCGCGTGCGGATTTTGAGGAGGGCAATGTCGCGTTTCTCGTCGGTGGCGACGACGGTCGCCTTCGTCCGGACCGTTTCCGTTTCGTCCCCCTTGGGATACGGATACTGGACCTCGATGGATCCGTCGGTCGGCAGCACATGGGCGCAGGTCAGAATGTAGCCGTCCTGCCCGACCACGAACCCGGTCCCCGAGCCTTCATCGCTCAGGACGTCGACGACCGTATCGAGGTATCGCTTGCCGATTTCCTTGACGGTCAGCGGTTCCATCTTGTCGGGGATCTGCAGGGCGTGCAGGTCGGCCGCGGGGATCTTCGGCCTGGGAGTCTCGACGGGAGGCTTCGGTTTGACAGGCTCGAGATCGGTCCTGGCGCGTTCGCTGCGATCCAGGCGGAGGCCGATCCGTCGGAGATACCGGCCGGTTTCGCCCCCTTTAGCGAGGAGGGTGATGGACTTGCCGTCGGGCGCGAAGAACACGCGTTCGACGGGGTCCTTGCCGGCGCCCTGGCTGGTGATCAGCAGCCGCTGTTCGAGGTGCTGGCCCGTTTCGCGATGGAAGAGGACTGCTCCGCCGGAGCCGGCCGGCGTCGCCAGCCACGGCAGCGACGGATGATAGTCCAGGTCGTGGGTCGTTCCTCGCCCTTTGGTTTCGTACATGATGCCGGCGTCGTCGAAATCCTTCGCGGAGAAGCCGACGAGATTGTTGGTGAACGGCGGATGGCCGACGTGCGAGAGGTAGGTGATTCTCGCCCCATCGGGCGAGAGACGGATGCCGTATCCGTTGCCGCCCGCCTGGCGGATGAGCTGGCGGATCTTCGGTTCGCTGCGGCTGAGGTCCCACGAGATCAGCATGTCGACGCTGCCGTACTGCGGGATTTCGACCAGCGACCAGTTGGGGTTGACATGGAACTTGCGGCCCCGCTCGTAGATGTCCTTGTACCCGGTATAGAGCGTCTTGCCCTGCGGATCGACTTCCACGAACGTGCCGAGGATTCCCGGAACTTCGACTCTGCCATTGCGCTCGTTGACGACGATGACCGTGTAGCGGGGGAGCTCGATGTCGTGCTTGATCGCCACGTAACTCACCGGTTTCGTCGGGTGAATCGCAAAGTCCATCACGTCCAGCACGCGCAGGTCGCCGGCTTTGATCGGCTGATGTTGAATCCGTCGCAAGCTCTTCTTGTCGACGACATCAATGGCCGGCGGCGACTTGGACAGCAGGACGAAGACGTCTTCGCGGTCCCGCACGTCGTGGTAGCGTTCCGGCAATTTGTGCTCCTGAACCACGCTGATTCCGTCCGGGCCGAGGATTCGGAGCGAATCTCCCTGCAGCAGCAACAGCGACTTGCCGTCGGAGCCGCGCCGGATGGCCAGGTGATCGATCGCCAGGTCGAGGCGGGAGAACTGGTCGAGCTTCGACAGGTCGCCGCCGGCCGCGTCGACCAGGGCCTGATCCACGACTTCGACGGACGGCCGCTCGAAGGACGACTGGCCGTCCTGTTCGATGCCGATCTTCAGCTCGTGCGGGCCGAGCTGCTGGGGCGTCGGCGTCCAGACCAGCCGGCGATCGGGCGACAGTTTCATCCCGGTCGGACCGTCCATCAGTTCGACTTTGCCGATGTCCGCGGGGAGCGCGAACGCGAAGGGTCGCCCCTCGATGGCGTAGCGGGGAAAGTCCTCCAGCCACTTGGCCGAAGAACCGGAAGGCTCCGGCCGGGAAAGTTCGGACGAGGCTGACGGCGTCCCCGGGCTGCCTGGGGCGGTCGCACTGGTGCTGGCGACGAGCGGCTCCTCGGGCGCCGCCGCCGACGGCTCGGCAAAGGCGGCCGTTCGCGCGGTCAGCAGGTTGCCCTGCTTGATATCCAGCACGTAGAGATCGAGCGTCTTGCCCCGCGTCAACGCGGCCGGGTGATCGAGCAGATAGTCCCGTCGGCGGTAGATCAGGTGATTCAGGCGGCTGAAGTCTTTTTTGATCTCCGCGGGCAGCTCGACCTTTCGCTTGGCGAACTCTTCGAAGCTGGTGTTGAGCCGATGGCTCGTGATGACGTCGGGCGTCAGGTTGTAGACGACCTTCTGGGCATAGTCTGGAATGAGCAGTCCGCCGGTGTTGTCGCGGACCTGGCCGATCGGCACGCCGCCAAACACCATGTTTTCACACAGCCAGTAGCCGCCGGGATGGACCTGGTAGACGAACGGCGTCTGCTGAATTCCCCCCTGGAACATCGGCGCCCCGCGCTGCCGGGTGAGGAATTCGGCATAGGGCCAGGCGGAGATCAGGCCGGAGGGACTCTGGTTGAAAGAGTCCTGGGTGAAGACCAGTTTGCCGTCGTCGCTGACCGTCGCCATGGCCTTATCGATCAGCGGCTGGCAGCGATCTTTCTTCACGTCGACCAGAAAGACGCCCCCCGGATGGCAGGTAACGAGCAGTTCGTTCTGGAAGTTCCGGCCCCCCGCGGCGGAGAGATACATGATCTCCGCCTTGTCGACCTGGAGCTCGTTCGACCTGGCCCACTGCCTGGCCTGGCTGAAGACGCTGATCGTGCCTTTGCCGAAGTTGGCGACATACGCATGCCCGTTCCGGCAGATCACGGCCCGCGGAGCCTCGGTGGACATCGTCTTCAGAACCTTGCCCGCCTGCGTGTCGTAGACCGAGACCCGGTTGGCCGCCTGGTGCGTGATGATCAGAAAGTTGCCGTCTTCGGACATTTCAAAACTGGTGGCCGGTTCGTCGAGGGAAACCGGCTGAAAGACGACCGGACCCGCGGCCGGCGGAGGTTCTGCCGGCATATCGGGAGCTGGAGTCGCGTCGGCTTTCCCGTCGGACTTCTGCGCCAGGGTTTCCGGCATCGGCTTCGGGGCTGGGGACGTCGACTCGCCGCCGGCGGGACTCCGATTCCCGGCGTCGGCGCTCGTTTCCGGGACGGGATTCTTACCGTCGGAGGCCGCAACGGGCGTCGGCTCGACAGTCGCGATCTGCGCTCGCGGGGACTGGGGCGAATCGGTTGTGACAGTTGCCGCCGGCGCGGAAGGATCTTCTTCGGACCGTTGTTCGCGCGCTGCGACCGTTGTCGACAACGGCGCGGGATTTTGATCTGTCGTCCAGAGACTGCCCACGACGAAGCCCAGGCTGGCGACGACAATCACTCCGAGAGCCGCGGCGCCGCCGATCAGCCAGTGCTTCATTCCCGGGCCTGGCGACGCCTCCTGGCGTCGAATCGGGGTCTTTGCGCCTGACGGCGCCGCTGCAGGGGGTCTTTTCTTCGGCCGCTGCGGCAGGGCGGGGAGTGGCTCGAGCTCTTGTTCCAGCTGGTCGTCGAAGAGATCGTCCGAACCGGATGGCTCGGCGACAACTTCGTCGATCGCCGACAAATCGGGCGGTTCGGGCGCCGGTTCCGGGGGCGGGGCCGCGGGACGGCGAAACCAGTCTGGCGCCGCGGGAGCAGCCTGCTTTTGCGATGGAGCCGGTTCTCGTGGCGATTGCCGCGGTCTGGACGATTCTGGCGGCGGAACCTGCCGGGCGCGCTGCGGCGAAATCATCTCGCCGCCGCACTTGGGACAGGCTGGCGGTTCGTGGGAGGAGTCTGCCGCGACGGTCGTGTAGAGACACTGCCGACAGAACCGTTTGTTCGCCATGTTCGTGACCTTGCGATCCAGGAGCGACCGCGTTGCTACGGCCGCCGGGCATCCTACTGAACAATCGGGCGGCGACGCAAACGCGTTCTGCGCGGAAAGGGGGGCCGGCAACGCACGTTTGCCGGCCGGCCGCCGTCGGCCAATCCGTGTCACTTGCGGCAGGGCCACCCCGCGGATGCCGTCATGCGGCGGCTTTCAGAGGATGGCTGCGAGGCAGCGTCATTGCCCTCGACTGAAGTAGAAGACATCGCTGCGGAGAACATATTTGCAGCCGGCCGTCACCGGCGTCCCGGCGTGCCAGCGCGCGTGTCGAAACAGCAGGGCCATGCCAGCGACCGGCTTCACGACTTGTTCGAATTTGTGACGCTGCCCGTCGATGTTTCGGTACTCCTGAAATGTCGTCGCACCACCTTCGCAGTCGTCGTTCAGGTAGATCAGGTAAGACAGTTTGCTTGTCTGCCCCAAGGCATTCGTCACAACACCGTCCTTGTGCGGTTTGAACTCCTGGCCCGGTCGATAGCGATAGAGCCGCAACCACGAATCCACGCCGCACGCGCAGCAACCGTCGAGGATTGGTAAAAACGATCGAGTACGACGCCACATCTCGCCAGAGAGCCCGGCTTCATTGAGCTCCACACGATCATTGTTCCGAATCTGCGTCATCAACTTCGGCCCACCCGCCGTCCGGACGGCGGCCGGTTCGAAACCAATCGACTCGGCCCGCGCGATCAGCGCCGCGCACTCGTCGCGGCTGAAGAGGCCGGAGATCGTGAAGACGTCTTTGTCGATGGGCTGCAATTGAGGAGTCATGGTGTCGGCGAAGCCTGCATGCCGAGAATCTGTGTGACCCTGACCGCTGCTCAAAGTATCACGCCCGCTTCCGCTGCCAGTCAGCGCGGGCGGCTTCAATGAGCGCGGTCATGTCCTCTTTCATACCCAGCATGACTTTGGCAAACCGAGTGAATTCCAGCGTCGGATCCGCTCCGGCCCTCAGCAGCCGTTGAACGCACTCTTCGTCACCCTTCCAGGTGGCTCGCATCAACGCGGTCTCATTGTCGCGACCGCTGGGGCGATCGACGGCAACCCCTCGTTCGAGCAGCAGATCGAGACAATCCAGACACATCACACATTGCGAAAGGAGCGTACTTCCGTCTTTCGCAGTGATCTCCGGATTCAGACCTGCGTCCAGCAGGCAGCGCAACAAGTCTGGGTTTTCCAGGCGGTCGATGTTCGGCCATTCGCCATCCGCAATTCCGCTCAGATCACCCAGCTCGGCGACGACCTCCTCGATCTCCGCCAGTTCCTCGAACTCTTCGGGGATATAGTCGTGCTTCAGGAGTCCCAGCAGTCGTTTGAGCGTCGGTTTCGGCCCTTTCTTTTTCGTGGACGCAGCAGTCTTCGCGGGAGTTGCTGGCTTGGTCTCCTTCTGCTGTTCCTTGCTCGCCTTCCAGTCCTCGCGGGCCTTTTCGATCACCGTCCGGAGCTCCGCGTTGGAATCCAGTTTGTCCTGGATGGGCCAACTGAGTCGTACGGTCGGATTGGCTCCCGCCTTCAGCAGCCGCTGGACGGCCGGAATGCTCTCGCTGTAAATCGCGCGCATCAGCGCGGTTTCAAAGTCGCCGCCGCTGCGGCGGTTGACGTTCACTCCCCGTTCGAGCAGCAGCTCGACGCACTCAGGACAACCCGCACATTGCCAGAGCAGCGAGTGACCTTCAGTGTCGGCGATCTCCGGATTCAAGCCGGCCTGCAGCAGGCAGCGCACGACAGCGGGACTGCGAATGTTGTTGAACGGCCATTCCCCGTCCCGGATGCCGCTCACGTCTCCCAGCTCGCCAACGACCTGCAGGATCTCCTCGATCTTGTCCGGCGTCAGATCGTGATTCACGAGCCGGAGCAACCGCTTCAGCATGGCCTTGGGTTTCTTCCCGGCCCCGGGGCGCTGTGCGGTTGGTTCCTCTTCCGGTTCCTCATCGTCGCCGAACAGCCCGGCGATCCGGGTGAGGAATTCGTCGAACGAGCCGGCCAGCAGGTACCCGGCGGATTCCAGGTAGTTGCCGTCGTCGTCGACCTCTTCCGTCTCGTGGAACCACCAGTAGACGCAGCCGAATGTTTTCGGCCTCAGCGACAGCGTGAAGACGTCAGAGCTGCCGGCAATCGGTAAGTGCCCTGCGGGAAGCAGATTCCCGATGTTCGCCAGTTCGTACGTCAATTCGTCCCCGCCGGGTTGCGACGGCCGCAGATGAAACAGCGCGCCGACGCCGACATTGGCGATCCCTGCCATGCCGGGCACCGCGACGCAATCGGGATTGGGGCGACCGCCGTTGGTGGACAGGAGAAACTGGCGGTACTCGTCGGGAAGGGGGCTGCCGTTCTGCTTTTCAAGAGACTTGATCTGCGACTCGGTCGCCTTTTTGGCTCCCTTCGTCCGGACGATTTCCAGCCGCGTCGGGTCAATTTCGAGGTAGCCTTCGCGCCGCTTTTTCGCGATCAGCTTCTCCGTCTGCTCCTTCGCCTCGGCCGGAGACTGGAACGACTTCTGCGATTCCTGGAGCGATCCGCCGAGCCGACCGAAATGCACGATCTGGCGTTTTCCGGTCTGCTGGACGTGCCATCGTTTGCGGGATTTGCCGTCGTCGAAGTAGAAGCGTCGCAGGTCGGACATGGCGTCTCCTTGCGAGTCGTGGCGGTTGTTCGAGTGACGTTTCGGAGCGGTCGAGCCGTCGGGTGATTGTGAGCCGATGGGGATAGAGAATATGCAGGACAGGAGGTTTGGTTTGCAACCACTAATTGCAGCAGTTTGTTTTTCGACCCCAGCGGGTCAAAGACGGTAGGAATCGGGTTCCGGCCGCACGACCGACTCGCAGGGTGGCCGGTGAGGCGGAATCGTTTGATACCGCACCGAAACTGGATACAACGCGAGTGAGGTGAGTTGCAGAATTTCGTCCGGTTAGAGATGACGGCCGAAATACTGCGGGAAGTCCTGTCTCCGGCGAATGATTCCGCGATGGCGGTGAACGACTTTTGGAATTTGCTCGTCCAGCGATGCTTCAGCCGGGAGTAGTGATTCATGGCGGGTGATCCGACATTCGATCAACTCAAGACCCGCTTGAAGCGTTTGCTTCCGACAACCGAGGCGTATCACGGGAGGGTCTATCGGTCGAGCACGCCACGGTACGCCAATGAGTCGGATCTGCTGAATGGAGCAGGAAGCCGGCGAACCGGCGGTCGATGGAATCCCGTGGGAGTTTCGGTGGTGTATGCCTCCTTGACACCCGAAACGGCCATGGCAGAGACACTGGCCCACTACCGCTACTACGCAATCGGGCTGGAAGATGCGATGCCGCGAACCTTCGTCGCGATCGATGCAAGACTGCAAGCCGTCCTGGACTTGCGTCTGGGAACAGTTCGGCAGCGACTCCGAGTTTCCCTGGATCGAATCCTGAAGGTGGACTGGCGACAAGAGGTCCGGGCCGGTCGGGAACCGATCACGCAGGTTCTGGGGCGTGCGGCTTCCGACGTGGGGCTGGAAGGGATGATCGTGCCGTCCGCGTCCGACCCCGACGGGCAGAATCTGGTGGTGTTCCCGATGAATCTGCTAAAAGGGAGCGAGCTTCGCGTGCTGTCCCCGGAACGGCTGACGCGGTAACCAATCTGCAAAGTTGCATGCAAAACTGCTTGACTGCCGGACGAACCAGGCCGACAATGAGTTCAGGGAGTACGCGGTTGGCGTCGCGGAAGAACATCATGGCTGTAATCGATCGGAAGAAATCGGCGGCTAAGAAACAGGCCGCACGCACGTCGAGTCCGAAGGCCAAACGCGTGGATACGTCGGTCAAGGCGAACCCGGTTGCGAGTCTCCGAAAGCGGCTGCAACTGAAGCAGGCCGAGTTTGCCCGGCTCGTTCCCGTCTCCGTGCGATCGCTGGCGACTCTGGAGAAGGGGACGCCGCCGACGGATGTGGTCGCCCGTCGGTTGACCGAGCTTCAGCGGCTCACCAATGCCCTGTCTGAGGTCATCCAGCAGGAATCGCTGGGAATCTGGCTGCAGACGCCAAACACCGCATTCGATGGCCTCAAGCCGCTGGAAGTCATCGATCGAGGTGAAAGCGACCGACTCTGGAAGATGATCTACTTCTTGCGGTCCGGCGTCCCTTCGTAAACGGACGGCATTCCCCAGTCAGGCAGTCTGGCGACGGACATCGTTTCCGGCGGCAGGGCGGTTGGGCTCAGCCCATCCACCACGTGCCGACCTGGTAGGTCAGCAGGGCGCCGAGATAGGCCAGGACGGTCATGTAGACGAAGGTGAAGGCGGGCCAGGCCCAGCTATTGGTTTCCCGGCGGATGATCATCAGGGTCGAGGCGCATTGGGCGCAGAGGGCGAAGAAGACCATCACCGACAGGCCGACGGGAATCGTGAAGACCGGGCGGCCGTCGGGCCAGGCGGCGGTGCGGATCGCCTGCTGCAGGCCGGGGTCGTCCTCGCCGATGTCGCCGCCGAGACTGTAGATCGTCCCCAGCGTGGCGATGATCACTTCGCGGGCGGGGAACGAGGCGAGGACGCCGACGCCGATCTTCCAGTCCCAGCCGAGCGGGATGACGGCCGGTTCGATGGCGCGGCCGAGCCGGCCCAGGGCGCTGTGTTCCAAGAGGCGTTCGGCTTCGGCGTTGCGGGCGTCGACGGCCTCGGTCAGCGGGGCGAGCTTCCGTTCGACGAGGCTCATCTGGATGGCGATTTCGCTGAGCTGCTCGCGAAGGGCTTCGGCCTCCATCGTGGCCGGATCGAGTAGAGACAGGTGCTGCTCGACCTTTTCGTGTGAGGCTTCGAGGTCTTGGCGACTTTTGAGCGTGGCTTCCGAGGATTCTTCGATCTGGGCGATCTGGGTCGTCAGTTGCTCTTCGAGGGTGTGATCGCCGGGGAAGTAGCTGGCGGCCCAGACGAGGATGTTGGTGGCGAAGATCAGGGTGCCAGCGCGGGCGACGAAGGCCCGGCCGCGATCGTAGACGCGGGCCAGGACCATCCGCGGGGACGGCCACTTGTAAGCGGGAAGTTCCATGACGAAGGGGGGCGTTTCCCCTTTGAGGATCGTCATGCGCAGGAGCCAGGCGACCGGGATCGCGATGATTGCGCCAAGCGACATCGCCGCAAACAGCACCAGCGCCTGCAGGCTGATCCAGCCGCCGGCGAAGGTGATCGGCGGAATCAGGACGGCGATCAGCAGCAGGTATACCGGCAGGCGGGCGGAGCAGCTCATCAGCGGGGCGATGAGGATCGTGATCAGTCGGTCGCGACGGTTTTCGATGGTGCGGGTGGCCATGATGCCGGGAATGGCGCAGGCGAAGGAGGACATCAGCGGGACGAACGACTTCCCGCTGAGGCCGATGCGGGTCATCAGCCGGTCCATGAGGAAGGCGGCCCGGGCCATGTAGCCGCAGTCTTCCAGAATGGCGATAAACAGGAACAGCAGGCAGATCTGCGGGAGGAAGACCAGCACGCCGCCGACGCCGGCGATGGCGCCGTCGACAATCAGGCTGCGGAGCGGTCCGGCGGGCAGGAGGCTACGGACGGCGTCGCCCGCAAACCCGAACACTGCTTCGGTGCCATCCATCAGGGGGCCGGCGAGGGTCGAAATGGCCTGAAAGACGAGAAACATGACCAGGCAGAAGACGATCAGACCGCCGATGCGGCTGGTGAGGACCCGGTCGATTCGGTCGCTGGCGGTAACCATCCGCTGGGTGGGAGTGGTGAGGACGCCGTTCAGGACTTCCTTCGCCCAGGCATAGCGGGCCTTGGCTTCGCCGGCGGGAATGCGAAAGCCCTGGTCGCGGAGGCGCAGTCGCAGGCCGTCGAGGACGGTTCCGAATTCGGTCGTCAGAGATTGCCGGTAGCCGATTTCGACCTGGCCGCCGACGTCGAGCAGCAGACGTTCGACGAGGGGTCGCGGCACCGGGCCGGTCCCCCAGCTTTCCAGCCGCTGCTGCAGATCCTGCACGGCTGCCGTGAAGACTTCGGGGAAAATCCGGGGGATGGCGGGAGGCGGCCCGGAAGCGGCGCTGACGATTGCGGTTCTGACGTCGGCCAGATGCCGCTGGCGATGGGCTTCGCAGGGGATGACGGGGATTCCCAGCCGGCGGCCGAGTTCTGCGGCGTCGATCTTGAGCCCGCGGGACTCGGCGACGTCCCACATGTTGAGGACCAGGACGGTCGGCAGTCCGAGGTCGAGCACCTGGCTGACGACGTAGAGATTGCGTTCGAGGTTGCTGGCGTCCGCGATGCAGACGACGGCGTCGATGGCGCCGACGTCGGGCTGGCGGCCGAGGAGGACGTTGACCGAGACGAGCTCGTCGAGGGACCGCGGGGAGAGGCTGTAGGTGCCCGGCAGATCGACGAGCTGGATCTGGACGCCGTTGTGCTGCAGCCGGCCGATTTTCTTTTCGACCGTCACGCCAGGATAGTTGCCGATCTGCGCATGGACGCCGGTCAGGGCCGTGAAGAGGGTGCTCTTGCCGGTGTTGGGGTTGCCAATGACGGCGACGGTCAGGGGCCGGGCGGCGACGGAGGACATTGTCGGCAGGTTCCGATCGGCAGGGCATCCGGGGGAGACGGGGTTAACCGGGGGTGATGATGACGCGGGCGGCCTCGGTCCGGCGGAGCGAAATCCGGTAGCCGCGGACGGAGAATTCGAGGGGGTCGCCGAGGGGGGCTGCACCGAGGAATTCGATTTGTTCCCCTTCGGTGAAGCCCATTTCCATCAGGCGGATGGCGACGGCGTCGTCGCCGGTGACATCTTCGATGGTTGCACTCTGGCCGATGCGGAGCTCGTTCAGGGTGGTCATGGCAGGCGGGTCGCGGCGGGAGGGGGCTTCAGCGGGAAACTTCGACCAGCACCGTCGTCGAGTCTTCCAGGCGGAAGGACAGGCGATGCTCGTTGACGGCGAGGATGCAGGGAGAACCGGGGCGAAGCATGCGGATTTCGGCGCCCGGCTGGAGCCCCATTTCGTGGAGCCTGTGGACGAATTCCGCACGACCGTCGACTTCGAACACGCGGGCGGTTTCGCCTGCGGCGAGGAGGTCGAGCGGAACAATCTGAGAGGCGAGGGTCATCAGCATGGTGGTCATTGCTTCCCGGGTACTGAGACTGAATCTCAATATCGGAAATTCTAACCGCGGACCGGACCAAATCCCAGATCAACGCCGCGGTATTTCGCGAGGGACCGGGGGAATTCCTGGAACGGGGGGATTGACGGCCGCCTGCAGGACGACGGGGCGGTCACTCGCAGAAACCGGCGATAAGCCGTTTTCAGGAAAGTGCTTGCAACACGGAGTCGATTCCCATGACGGCGGACCAAACTGTCTTACAATGCATGTTCCGTCGTGTACCGGTTCAGAATCAGGCGGCTCCCGATGTTTCGCCGACGTTTGATCTCGACGGCGAAGAGCACTGGTGGCTGAAGGCCACCAGTGCCACCCGATTTTGAATCAGAACTCGTCGTCGAGGAGGTCGGATTCTGTGACAATTCGGAAGCCGGCGTCGCGCAGGATCTGGGCGGCGGTGTCGACGTCGTCCACGTACATGGCGACGACCGAGCGGCCGCGCCGGCGATAGAGCAGCGGGTAGGCGTGATGGATGTTCAGTTCTGCCTTGACGAGGGCGGTACAGACGTCGGACAGTGGTTTCTCGGATTCCGGGAGTTCGACGCCGACCACGTCGCTTTCGCTGAACAGAAAGCTCGACAGGGTCAGCTTTTCGCGACCGCGGTCGGTGTTGCTGAACATCAGGCGGACCATCGCGAAGTCGACGGAGTCGACGATGCTCAGGGCGACGACCTGGGTATCGAGGTCTTCCACCAGCCGCATCAGTTCGCTGAGCCGGCCGACGCGATTCTCTAGAAAGACACAGAATTGGCGCAGGCAGGGCCAGCTGCGGGCCTGCATCGTCTCCGATTCCGTAAAGTCTCCGCCCTCGCGGTGTTCCGTCATTCCTGTCTGACTCCCTGTGCCGGGGCCGAGAACCTGGCCCGGCAGTCCTGGCGGTCGCCGGTCCGTCGATTCTCCGGGGGCGAAAATCTGTCGGGCCGAGGAATTCCCGGCTATACTTGGCCACTGTATGGCTGCGGGCCGCGCGGCGTCAATTCGACTCTCGAACCGCTGCGCCTGCCACTGGGATTTGCCAATGCTGCGCCGCTCGAAAGGTTCCCCCCGGTGATTCGTTCGTTTCTGTTCGACATGGGCAACGTACTGGTTCACTTCAGCCACGACCGGATGTGCCAGCAGATGGGGCTGTTGTGCGGACGGAGCGGCGACGATATTCGCCGACTGCTGCTTGATTCCGGCGTGCAATGGAACTTCGAGCGGGGGCTGATGTCCGCCGAGGACTTTCATCGCCGGTTCCAGGAGATCGTCGGCAAGGGCGTCGAGTTCGAGGAGTTGATCGAGGCGGCCTCGGACATTTTCGAGCTCAACCGCGAGATCGTGCCGGTTCTGGAGGGACTGAAGAAGAACGGCTATCGGCTGGTGCTCCTGTCCAATACGAGCGTGTGGCACTTCGAGTTCATCAAGAAGCGGTTCGACGTGCTTAACCACTTCGACCGGTTCGTCGTGTCGTACGAAGCCGGGGCGATCAAGCCCGAGCCGGCGATTTTCGAGCTGGCGCTGGAATACATCCACTGCGTGCCGCAGGAGTGCTTTTACACGGACGACATCCCGTTGTACGTGGAGGCCGGCCGGAAGTTCGGCCTGGACGCCGAGGTGTTTACCGACGTGGAGCGGTTGAAGAAGCAATTGCAGGTCCGGCGGGTGAAGTTTCAGTAGGTGGCGAGAAAGAAGAAGTTGAGAGTCTAGAGACGAGAGTCGAGAGCCGGAGAAGACCTCAGGCGGGCCGTCGTCAACTGGCGATCCTCGATAAGCAACCTGCGATAAGCTTCTTCGTCTGGCTATTCGCTACTCCCTGCTCGCTATTCGCTTCTTCTCATGCGTGCAGCCTTTACGGCTCCCTGGTGACGCATCAAAATGGCTTGTTGCGATGACTGCCGGGAAACCGGCCGTTGTTCGCACGTCATCACGTCCGCGCCCCGGGGATTCGCCGTCATGCTGCGCCAGGTTGGAACGCTTGCAGTCGTCTCGTTGTGCCTGGCCGGTCGGGCCTTCGCCGCTGACCCGCTGGACTACAACCGCGACATCAAGCCGATCCTGTCGAACAACTGCTTCCAGTGTCATGGTCCGGACGCGGCCGAGCGCAAGGGGGGGAAGGACGGGTTGCGGCTGGATACGGCGGAAGGAGCGACGGCCGATCAGGGGGGCTCTTTCGCGATTGTGCCGCGCCATCCGGAGCAGAGCGCGCTGGTGGCGCGGGTGCTGTCGCGCGATCCCGATGAGATGATGCCGCCGGCGGCGACCGGCAAGAAACTGACTGAGCGGGAAAAGGAACTGCTGGAACGCTGGGTCCGCGAAGGGGGAGCCTACGCGACGCACTGGTCGTACGCCCCGCCGGTCCGGCCGGCGATTCCTGCGGTGAAGAATACCGCCTGGCCGCGGAATGACATCGACCGACTTCTGCTGGCCCGGCTGGAGCGGGAGGGGCTGCAGCCGATGCCGGACGCGGACAAGGCGACGCTGATCCGCCGGGTGTCGTTGGATCTGACGGGGCTGCCGCCGACTGTCGCCGAGGTTGAGGCGTTCCTGCGGGACGAGAGTCCGAATGCCTACGAAAAACTGGTCGACCGGCTGCTGGAGAAGCCGGCGTATGGCGAGCACTGGGCGCATCAGTGGCTGGATCTGGCCCGGTATGCGGACTCGGCGGGGTACGCCGACGACCCGCCGCGGACGATCTGGCTGTACCGTGACTACGTCATCAAGGCGTTCAACGAGAACAAGCCGTTCGACCAGTTCACGGTCGAGCAGATCGCGGGCGATCTGCTGCCGAGCCCGACAAACGACCAGCTCATCGCCACGGCGTTCCATCGCAACACGCTGACCAACAGCGAGGGGGGGACGAACGATGAGGAGTTCCGCAACGTCGCGATCGTCGATCGTGTCAACACGACGATGGCGGTCTGGATGGGGACTACGATTGCGTGCGCGCAGTGTCACAGTCACAAGTATGACCCGTTGTCGCAGGAGGAGTTCTTCAAGCTGTTTGCGTTCTTTAACCATTCGGAGGACGCGGACCGGCGCGACGAGAGCCCGTTGCTGTCGATCTTTACGCCCGAACAGCAGCAGCAGCGGCAGATGTGGGAAACGGAGATCGCCGGGCTGCAGCAGACTCTTCAGACGTTGACGCCGGAGCTGACAATCGAGCAACAGAAATGGATGGAACGACTGTCGGGGGAATTCACCTGGATCGGGCTGATTCCTTCCCAGGCGAAGCGGGAATCCGGGAAGCCGATCGAGATCAACAGCGATGCCGCGGTGTCTGCATCCGAGACGGCCGACACGGACGTCTATCGACTGGAGCTGCCGGCGCTTGAAGGGACGTTGCGGGCGCTGAAACTGGAAACGGCGAGCAACTCGGGGCTGGCCGGCGGCAACTTTGTGTTGACGGGCGTGAAAGTGAACCTGGTTCCGCCAGGCGGAACCGCCACAACCGGGCGCTACGTGCGCGTCGAGTTGCCCGGCAAGCAACGGATTCTGCACCTTGCGGAAGTGCAGGCGTTCCGCGGCGAAGAGAATCTGGCCTTGAAGGGGCTGGCGTCGCAGAGTTCGACCGACTTTGGGGGAGACGCCGGGCGGGGCATCGACGGGAACACGGACGGAGACTACACGAAGAACTCGGTGACGCATTGCGCGGTGACCGACGACCCGTGGTGGGAAGTCGATCTGAAGGCCGAGCAGCCGCTGGAGCGGATTGTGATCTGGAACCGGACGGACAGCGGCACGGAGAGCCGGATCAAGGGATTCAAGGTCTCGGTGCTGAATGCGGCGCGGGAGACGATCTGGCAGCAGATGGTGGAGGAGATTCCGAATCCGCAATTGGCGCTGTCGGTCAGCGGCGTGCGCGAGGTGGCCTTCTCAGCGGCGATCGCGGACTACACGCAGCCGGGCTTCAATGCCCAGGACGTGCTGAAGAACGACAAGCCGGCTGAGAAGGGCTGGGCGGTGGGCGGGGCGATCGACGCTCCGCATGTTCTGACGCTGCTGACGTCGGCGCCGGTGACCGTCCCGGCGGGGGCCACCCTGCAGGTGACGCTGGAGCAGCAGTCGAAGCATGCCGGGCATCTGCTGGGTTCGTTCCGGCTGTCGGTGACCGACGACGAACGGGCCGGCGAACGGGCGGCCACGCCGGCGGCGGTCCTGCACGCGATCACGGCGAGATCGGAGGCCGATCGGACGGCCGAGGAGCGAGCGGCGATCACGAAGCAATTTCTGGCGGTGACGCCGGCGCTGGCGAAAGAGCGAACGCGGGTGGCGGAGCTGCAGAAGTCGCTCAACGACATGCCCCCGGTGACGGTGCCGGTCATGCGGGATCTGCCGAAGGACCAGCATCGCGTCACCAAGTTGCAGCACCGCGGCAACTTCATGGATCTGGGACAGGAAGTGTCTGAGGGAACGCCGGCCGTCTTTCCGCCCCCCCCCGCGGGCGAACCGCTCAACCGGCTGACGCTGGCGAAGTGGCTGGTTTCCGAGCAGAACCCCCTCACGGCCCGAGTGATCGCCAACCGCTACTGGGAGTCGATTTTCGGGACGGGGATTGTCGCGACGAGCGAGGAATTCGGCTCGCAGGGAGATCAGCCGGTCCATCCGGAGCTGCTCGACTGGCTGGCCACCGAACTGCACGCGATGCACTGGGATCTGAAGGCGTTCGTGAAGCTGATCGTGACCTCGGCGGCGTATCGACAGTCGTCCCGCGTGACGCCCGAACTGGTGCAGCTCGATCCCGACAACCGGCTGCTGGCCCGCGGGCCCCGCTTCCGCATGTCGGCCGAGATGATCCGCGACCAGGCGCTCGCCGTCAGCGGGCTGCTGAGCCGCAAGATGTACGGCCCGCCGGTGAAGCCGCCTCAGCCTTCGCTGGGTCTTTCAGCGGCGTTCGGCAGCGGGATCGACTGGCAGACGAGCGGCGGCGAAGACAAATACCGGCGGGGGCTCTACACCACCTGGCGGCGGTCGAGTCCGTATCCTTCGATGGCGACGTTCGACGCGCCGAATCGCGAAACGTGTACGCTCCGCCGGGTCCGGACGAATACGCCACTCCAGGCCCTGGTGACCCTCAACGACCCGGTTTATATCGAAGCCTCTCAGGCATTGGCCCGGCTGACGCTCGCCGAGGGGGGCGCGACGACGGAAGAGCGAATGCGGTTCGCCTTCCGTCGCTGCACGTCGCGGGAGCCGCATCCCAACGAACTGGCCCGGCTGGTCCGTTTGCATAACGAGACCGCGGCCGAATTCCGCGACCATCCGGACTTGGCGATGAAAATGGCGACGGAGCCGCTCGGCCCGGCCCCGGCGGGAGTGGACGTGGTCGATCTGGCGGCGTGGTCGGTGGTGGGGAACGTGCTGCTGAACCTGGACGAGATGCTGATGAAGCGGTGAATGCGGAAGATCTCTCGCAGAGGCGCAGAGTGGGCAGAGGCCGCAGAGAAGACGGAAGAAAGACGGCTAAGTGCTGAAAGACAAGTGCCAAGTGACTGAGAGAAAAAGCCGCCTGCCGTCTTCGCCACTGACAACTGACGACTGACAACTGACAAACCACCAATAACGAATTACCAATAACCAATCACAAAGTACCATCCCATGCATCCCTGCCTCGAACATTTGCAGCTTGGGACTCGTCGGCACTTCCTGCAGCACTCTTCGATGGGGCTGGGGGCGCTGGCTCTGGCGACGCTCGGCGGCGAGACGGCCGTCCGCGGCGAGACTGGCGGGGTGATTAATCCGCTGGCGCCGAAGGATCCGCCGTTGCCGGCGAAGGCCAAACGGGTGATCTATCTGCACCTGACCGGCTCGCCGCCACACCTGGATCTGTACGACTACAAGCCGGAGTTGGTGAAGCACAACGGCGAAGAGTGTCCGGAACAGTTTCTGAAGGGAAAGCGGTTCGCGTTCACTTCGGGGACGCCGAAGCTGCTGGGGACGCCGCGGACGTTTACGCAATGCGGTAAAGGGGGCGTCTGGCTCTCGGATGCGATTCCGCATCTGCAGACGGTCGCCGACGAGATGTGCGTCATCCGGTCGATGACGACGGACCAGTTCAACCATGCGCCGGCGGAGCTGCTGCTGTATACGGGTTCGCCCCGTTCGGGCCGGCCTTCGCTGGGAGCCTGGGCGACGTACGGCCTGGGTTCGGAGAACGAAAATCTGCCGGGCTTTGTCGTGCTGATTTCCAGCGGCGTGCAGCCGAACGGCGGCAAGAATTCATTCGGGAGCGGGTTTTTGCCGTCGGTGTATCAGGGGGTGCAGTGCCGGTCGAAGGGGGATCCGGTGCTGTATGCGTCGGACCCGGCGGGGATGGATCGGGATCTCCGGCGGAAAAGTCTGGATGCGCTGCGGGACCTGAACCAGTTGCAGGCGGAGGAGCTGGGGCATCCGGAGACGCTGACGCGGATTGCGCAGTACGAGCTGGCGTACCGGATGCAGATGTCGGTTCCCGAGGTGAT
This sequence comes from uncultured Planctomycetaceae bacterium, assembly GCA_942493135.1. Lineage (GTDB taxonomy): Bacteria > Planctomycetota > Planctomycetia > Planctomycetales > Planctomycetaceae > Planctellipticum. Next base: position 1,450,444 of record OW818684.1, read on the forward strand.
GGACATCACGAAGGAGTCGGCCGAGACGCTGGAGGCGTACGGGGCGCAGCCGGGGGGGGCGAGCTTTGCGAACAACTGCCTGCTGGCCCGCCGGCTGGTGGAACAGGGGGTGCGGTACGTGCAGCTCTTCGACTGGGGCTGGGACTTCCACGGGACCGGTCCGAACGAGGACATCCGGGACGGGCTGACCCGCAAGTGCGCGACGATGGACAAGCCGGTCGCCGCCCTGATCAAGGATCTGAAGCAGCGGGGGCTGCTGGACGAGACGCTGATTATCTGCGGCGGCGAGTTCGGGCGGACGCCGTTCCGGGAAGGGCGGACCGCGGGGGGGAACATTCTGGGTCGAGACCATTACCCGGACGTCTACTCGATGTGGATGGCGGGGGGCGGGATCAAGGGAGGCACGATGTACGGCTCGTCGGACGAACTCGGGTTCTCGGTGGCGGAGAACAAGGTCCACGTCCACGACCTGCAGGCGACGATTCTGAACCAGTTGGGGTTCGATCACACGAAGCTGGTGTACCGGTTCCAGGGCCGGGATTATCGGCTGACCGACGTGCATGGGGAGGTCGTGCGGGGGATTGTGAGCTAAGGACTTCCCTCGTTCCCAAGCTCCGCCTTGGAACGCTCTCTTCCGAGGCTCCGCCTCGTCTGCTGCGAGTGAACGAGCGATGAAGAGGGCGCAGAGCGTCCAAAGATGCATTCCCAGGCAGAGCCTGGGAACGAGATGTGCAATGAACCTCTCCTGCACTTCGGCGGTCAAAAGCCTGCCGGGCGGCCGGAGTTTGGAGTCCGAGGAAATCCACCATGCGCGTCAAATTGTTCTGGAAGAACCGTCCTGAGCATTCTTTGAATCCCAAGGGCGGGATGGACAAGCTTCAGTCGTTCGGCAACGCGCAGGAGCTGGAGGACGAGATCAACGTCTGGTTGTCGCAGAACCCCAGGATCAAAATCGTTGACGTCCGACAATCCGCGAGCGGCGATATGGGGCTGTCCCTGTGGCTGATTTCCGTCTGGTATGAAGAAGTCGCCTGACAAGGCGCTCGATGGTCAGGAAAACGGAGCCTGGGAACGAGGAGAGCGATCAATTCTTCCGCGCTTCGGCGGTCGAATCCCTGTTATGCTGCGTGGTGTGCGGATTGCCGGTCGGTGCGCATGACATCCCAACCTGGAGCCACGCCCATGAAATCCATTCTTGTCAACGCTCTCAGCCTGCTCTGCCTGATCCCCGTCGCGGTCCACGCCGAGGCCCCGCCGCCCAAGGACGTCTCTCCGCTGCTCGCGCCCATCATCCAGAAGCACGACGTCCCCGGCATGGCCGTGGCCGTCGTCCAGAGCGGCGAAACCGTCGCCGTCGGCGTCGCCGGCGTCCGCACGCGCGGCAAAGGGGACAAGATCGCCGCCGCCGACCGGTTCCACATCGGTTCCGACACCAAGGCGCTCACCGCCATGCTCTGCGGCATCCTCGTCGATGAAGGCAAGCTGAAATGGTCTCAGACTCTCGGCGACACCTTCCCCGAGCTCAAGAAATCCATGCGTCCCCAGTATCAGGCCGTCACGCTCGAACAGCTCCTGACGAACCGCGGCGGGGCGCCCGGCGAGATCGAGAAGGATGCCCTGTGGGGCAGGCTCTGGCAGCACAAGGGCACGCCCACGAGCGCGCGCCGGCTGCTCGTTACAGGCGTCACGTCCAAGCCGCCCGAAGCGCCTCCCGGCACGAAGTTCATCTACTCGAACGCCGGCTTCTCCATCGCCGGTCACATGGCCGAGAAGGTGACCGGCAAGTCCTGGGAAGACCTCCTGCGCGACAAGATCTTCCGTCCCCTCGACATGACCACGGCGGGCTTTGGCGCCCCCGGCACGCGCGAGAAAAACGACCAGCCCCGAGGCCACCAGGCCAACGGCATGCCCGTCGAGCCCGGCTCGACAGCCCCTCCATCCGACAACCCGGCCGCCATCGGCCCCGCGGGCATCGTCCATTGCTCGATCGGAGACTGGGCCAAGTTCATCGCCGCCAATCTCCCCTCCGCCAAAACCAGACTGGTCAAACCCGAGACCCTTGAGAAGCTCCACACTCCCGCCCCCGGCGAGCCGAAGTACGCCATGGGCTGGATCATCGCCGACAACCAACCCTGGGCCGGCGGCCCCGCCCTCACTCACGCCGGCAGCAACTCCATGTGGTACGCCGTCGCCTGGCTCGCGCCTCAGAAAGACTTCGCCGTCGTCATCGCCTGCAACCAGGCCAACGACAAGGCGTGCAACGACGCCGCCCTCGCCCTCATCGCCGACCATTTCCAGGAGGGCGGCGGCAGGTGATCGTCGGGCAGGGCTGGTGACCGCATTACCATGCAGTGCAGCTGGGACGGCTCTGAGTCTTCTCGATCCCAGGCTCCGCCTGGGATCGAGCTCTTCCGAGGCTCCGCCTCGCCTGCTGTACGTGAACGGGTGATGAAGAGGACGTGGAGCGTCCAAAGAAGGCATTGAACAACAAGGTCGCGGCCGCCTCCCATGAAACGCGAGACTGACAAATACGCGGCGTTTGTTGAACACCCCAGATACGGCCGCGGCCCGAGCATCACAGGATTAAATCCAAGCCCAATGGATTCCGACGTGCATCTCCATTGGAACGCGACTACCCACAAGGAAATCGCGGCACAGTTTGAATCCGTCGTCGGCAAGAAATGGCCTTATTGTGATTTGAGCGTCTATTGCGAACAGACGAAACGAATCGCGAACACGGCCGTTGCTTCAGATCTTGCGAAACAAACCCCTGCGACAATCCCCGTAACCCACTACTTCAATCTGGAACGACAATGCCGCGATTGCAAACGACAATTCATCTTCTTCGCGGCAGAGCAAAAGCACTGGTACGAACAACTGGGTTTCGGACTTGATTCGGATTGCGTGCGGTGCGTTGACTGCCGAAAGAAGCAACAAGGTATTGCACGTCAACGTAAGATTTATGAATCGCTGTTCCACGTAGCCGACAGGGGTGAACAGCAATCTCTCAGAATGGCGGGGGCGTGCCTGTACCTCATCGAGCACGACGTGTTCCCGACACGGCAAACGCAGCGAGTTCGAACGCTCTTGAACTCGATTCCGGAAGATGCCGACGTTCGCAGTCAATCGCAATACTTGGAATTGGTCGAACGCTTGCATTCCGTCGAAGCGAAGAGTGGCGGACCAAAGGATGAAGACGAGCGGGGGTAAAGTTGGTCGCTTGTGGTGACGTCTTCCGGTTCACGCCTGATCCTGGTCGTCACGGCTCTCGCACCGTTCCGCGCTTCCACGTGACGAAAACCGCTCCAGCCGGCGACCCGTCCTGTCCCTCCAGGGCGCGACGGCTCCCCCCCGCTCAGTTGCCGGCCGCAGCGGCAGCCGATACGCTCCAGCAAAACGGCTGTCCACCTGATTGCCGGCCGTCTTCTCCGTCTGCAGCGGTGTGGGAAGTCATGACAGTCCCGATTCCTGTTGCCGTGACCGGCGCCGCTGGCCCGATTGGTTAGGCGGCGAATCGAGTAAGGCCAGGAAACGGGGTTGGCAATGATCCCTGACTTCCGCGACGATGGATACTTGCCTGAGGGCTTGCATCTTGCCACTTCGGCCGAGATGACGTTCCGATTCGGGACCACAACGCCTCGGCGGCGTCGCCTGGCGTTGCGGCTGAGACGCTGGATCGAATTGTCCAGAGCCGTTGCGGCAAAGCGGCTATTCGTCGATGGCAGTTTCGTGACCGCCAAAGCGGAACCCAACGATGTCGACGCGGTTGTCTGGCTCGGCGACGACTTCGTGAATCGAGTGTCCCGTGGTGACCGTGAAGCGGTCGAACTGGAAATGATGCTCCTGACACGACAGCCGCAAGAGATCTTCGCGGCAGAAGATCGACGAGACTGGGATGATTGGGTAGAATTCTTCAGTCGAACGCGTGAAGCCGATGGCAGGCGGAAAGGCGTTGTGGAGATGGAACTGTGATTACGACGACTGCCGAATACGAAAAGGCGCAGTCCGAGCTCCGAGATTTGCAGGAACGCCTTGCTCAACTGCAACTCGACCACCCGATTGGCGAGAAAGGGTTCACGAAAGCCGGAATCCGAAAACTGATTGCACGTCTGAACGAAGAACTGGCCGTTTTTGAGGGAAGTGAAGAAGCTCGCTCCTTACCGTCAACCTAGCCAACAGGGATCGGCGAGTCGGGCGATGCAGCGGAACGGCGGTCCAAGTCGGCCGTGCACTTTTGCTCGTTTGGCCGCCACCCGCTGATCTTGGTCGCTATGGATCTCACACCGTTTCCCGCTCCTACGCGAACCTGACCCGCCCCACACGCGTGCCCCTCCTGTCCCTTCAGGGTGCAACTGGTGCGACGGCTCCCCCCGCTCAGTTGCTCGCCGGGGCGGCAGCCGATACGCTCCGGGGAGGTGTCCGTTCACCCGTTTGGCTTCCGTCTTGTCTGTCCGCAGGAGCGTTGGAACTCATGACTGCCCCGATTCATGTTGCTGTGACCGGCGCCGCCGGCCAGATTGGTTACGCCGCCCTCTTCCGCCTGGCCTCGGGGGACGTCTTCGGCCCGAACCAGCCGGTGGTGCTGCACCTGGTGGAGCTGCCGCAGGCGCTGGGCGCTCTGGACGGCATTCATATGGAGCTCGACGACTGCGCGTTTCCGACGCTGGTCGGCGTCGAGAAGCACAGCAGCGACAACCTGGAAGCCGCCTTCGCCGGCTGCAACTGGGTGCTGCTGGTCGGCAGCGTGCCGCGCAAGGCGGGGATGGAGCGGGCCGACCTGATCCGGATCAACGGGCCGATTTTCACGAGCACCGGCAAGGCCATTCAGGCTGCCGCCTCCAAGGACGTGCGGGTGGTCGTGGTGGGGAACCCCTGCAACACGAACTGCCTGATCGCCATGGCCAATGCCCCGGACGTGCCGCGGGACCGCTGGTTCGCGATGACCCGGCTGGATCAGAACCGCGCCGTCGCGCAGCTCGCCATCAAGGCCGGGCGACCGATCGCGGCGGTGAGCAACGTCGCCATCTGGGGCAACCACTCCGCGACGCAGTTCCCGGATTTCGCCAACGCGAAGATCGACGGCAAGGCGGCGACCGACGTCATCACCGATCACGCCTGGCTGAAGGGGGATTTCATCAGCACGGTCCAGCAGCGCGGGGCCGCGGTGATCAAGGCCCGCGGAGCTTCGAGCGCGGCTTCAGCGGCCAATGCGGCACTGGATACGGTGAAGGGGATCATCCGTCCGACGCCCGCGGGGACGTGCGTCAGCGCGGCGGTCTTCACGGACGGCTCGCAGTATGACATTCCCGCGGGAATCGTCTGCGGTCTGCCGCTGTCGAGCGACGGGACGAACTGGAAGACTGTGCCGGGCTTCCAGATCGACGAGTTCAGTCGCAGCGTGATTCAGAAGACGGTCGACGAGCTGCTGCAGGAGCGGGATACCGTGAAGGATCTGCTGCCGTAGTGAGTTGAGTGTTGAGAGACGAGAGTTGAGAGTCGGACAAGACAGGAGCCCGTGGCGAGCGATTGCTGGCCTCGGGCTCTGTCATTTTCGGGGGCCGTGTTCTGCGGCTGTTAAGTGTCGACGGGGACTGGCGACTCAAGCCCAGCAGCGCGGTTCCTCGGGGACCGATTCGGACGGCTATTGCTTCGGTTTCGTGGCGGCTCGCAGGGCTTTGAGGCCGTTGGTGAGCTCTTCCTGGGAGACGGAGCCGGACTTGTCGGCGTCGAGCTTGTCGAAGAAAACTCGCTGGCGTTCTGGGAGCTCGTCACGTTCGATAGTGCCGTTGTCGTTGAGGTCGAACCGACCGAACAGCTCCTTCGCGACGTCTTCCGGTTTATCGTTCCGGACGCGCTGGGAGAGTTTTCCGAGCTCGGCGGATGATGACTCGGATCGCGGGACGGCAACGTCGAAGTAGCCGAGCAGCATTTCCTCCCAGGACTGATCGCCCCAGACCACTGTCGCGGTGGGGTCGGGATTGGCGAGGTTGTTTGGCGAGTTGTCGAAGGCAGCGAAGCCCTGAATCTTCGCCCCCTTGGGAATGACCAGCTCGTCGGCGAGGGCGTAGGCCGTCTGCCAGTTGAAGTCGTAGTTGGGGACGTCGAGCAGCGTTTCCTTGCGGCCATCCGGCCACGTCATCTCGTAGCGGAAGGACTTGCCGCGGAGGTGCATGTGGGGGGAGAGGGAGAGGAGGCGGAGATCGGTGGGAGCGGTGAGGACGTTGCTGGAGAACTGCTGATTGTCCTCCTGCGGTTTGATCTTGAAGCGGTTGCTGCCGACGCTGATGGTGGTGACTTCCTGCGTGACTTTGGCGGGGTCTGCGAAGATCAGGCCGATGCTGGTGATGTCTTCCTGGGCGGTTCCGTTGGGGGTGTAGTGCATCTGGAAGACCAGCTTGGCGCCGGCGGGAATCCGCTTGGCCATGCCCTCGGGATACGGCTTCGGCCGGAGGCCCGGAACGTAGGCGGCGAGGAAACCGCGTTCGCCGTTGAAGCGTTCGCCCGCCGCGGCGGCGAAGACGATCGTGTGGTGGACGATGGCCCGGTTCCCGGGGACGATTTCCATCGCCTGCACCCATTTGTCCTCGGTGAAACCGGTATCGACCGAGAAGTGCTGGTAGCGGACTTCGCCTTCGGCAGGGACCTTGAAGGCTGTTTTTGCCATGGGGATGACCAGGTCCGGCTCGCGGAGGAGCTGCCAGCCTTCGGTGTAGGTCTTCGGAGCGGGCAACTGCGAGCGGTCTCCTTCCGGAGCGCCGGCGTCGACCCAGTCGCGGAGGAGCTGAAGTTCGTCTTGCGAGAGGACCCGAGCGTTCGCGAACTTGCCGTGGTCGGGGGAGGCGTGCCAGGGGGGCATGCGGCGCTGCTCGGTGACTTCGAGGATCATGTCGGCCCACCCGGCGACTTCATGGTATTCAGTCAGGCTGAAGGGACCGATTTCGTGTGGGCGGTGGCAGTCGACGCAGTGGACCTGCAGCAGGCGGGAAATCTGGTTGCTGTAGGTGACCGTGGCATCGGTTTGCGGCTGACGAACTTTGCCAATCAGACAGCCGACCGTTTCGGTTTCGGCGACGGAGACCGGCATGCCATTGAGAATCTCGCGAACGGCTGCTTGGAGGTCGGCCCGCGTCGGTTCGGTCCGCTGCCTGCCGCCGACGGCGTACTGATCGTCGATGCGGCCGTGGTAGCGGACCACTCGGTCGCGATCGAGGACAAAGGCTTCCGGCGTCCGGCGGGCGCCGAGCTGATCGGCAACCTTGTTCTGCAGATCCTTCAGAACAGGGAATGTGAGTCCGAGCGTGCGGACCTGGGCGCCGATTTCGGTCAGATTGTCCTGCTGGTTGGCATTGAGGGCGATGACCGCCACCCCCTGGTCGGCCAGTTCCGTCGACAGTTTCTGCAGGCGTGAGGCATACAGCTGCACCAGCGGGCATTCGGTCCCGGTGAAGACGACGACCAGGACGGGCTTGTCGGCAAAGTCCTGCAGCGTCCATTCGCGTCCGCGATGGTCCTTGAGAGCCAGTTCGGAGAGCTTGCGGCCCAGGACAGGTGACGAGTCGGCGGCCGGAACGGCGGTGACCAGGGACAGAACGACGCAGGCACTCCAGAACATTCGCAGGGGAAACATCCGGGCGATCCTCGTGAAACTCGAAGCATGGGAGCCACGGCGTACGAGCGCCGTCGTCCATTTCCTACCCGCGATCGAAGGTCGCGGTTTCAGGAAGTCGCCGAATGATACAGGGAGTTCTCCCGGCGACCAGATGAATACTGCGAGAAGAAATCGATGCGTCGATTCACGGCACGCGGGCGAGAATTGAAATCGACACAAGTTGAATCTATTAAGCGAGTTGCATATCACCGTGGCTTGGGTGCTGTCCCGGAATGCAGGTGCTGCGGGAAGTTCAGGCGTGTCACGGGGGATCGTAGCCTCCCGGATGGTAAGGGTGACAACGACAGATGCGTCGCGCCCCTTTCCAGCTACCGCGGATGGCACCGTATTTCTGGACCGCCTCGATCATGTACTGGCTGCAGCTCGGCGTAAATCGGCAGTTGGCGCCGAGCATGGGGCCGATGAAGAGCTGATAGAACCGCACGAGACCGATAATTGCCCGGCCGGGCAGGCGTATGATCCAGCGCAGCGCGTTCACGACGGAGCCCCTTCCGCGGGAGGAACTTCGGAGGCCTCTAGCCGACGGAGGAGCTTCCGGCAGAGCCGGGTGAGCGACTCGACATAGGCTGGCAGGGAGGCCCGGTCCTTCGCCAAGGGAATGACCACCAGATCGAGCCCTGTCGGCAGTCGTTCGCCGGACAGCCGAAAGGCTTCCCTGAGCAGCCTTTTGAGGCGGTTGCGGACGACCGCGTTGCCGTGCTTGCGGGAAACGCTCAGGCCGATCCGCGTTTCCGCCTGGGGGCTGCGATCGATGAAGACGAGGAGCACGCCATCGGCTGCTTTGCATTTGCGGTCATAGACCCGCCGGAAGTCGGCTCCGCGGCGCAGGTGGGCCGTCGGCGGAAATGGGAAGCGGATGGTCACTTCAGGTTCCCGTCGGTCCGGAGTCTGGCGGCGAATAGTCGCTCCGTTCGGGCAATGACGGGCGGACGGGGGGCTTTTCGGGTTTCAGGAACCAGAACTCGTTCTTGAGGGGTTTCGGTCCGGGGGAGTTTCGCAGGATTCGGCGGAGCCGCTTGCCCCAGATCAGGATGGCCGCCAGCCCGGCGACACCCAGCACGACAATTCCCGCGACCGCCGAGAGGGCCGCCTGGGCTTTGCGTCGCTTTTCTTTTTCCTCGGGAGTGAGGACCTCAGGGACGGGATCGGAGATGGTCTCGGCGGAAACGGAATCGACGGTCGTTGCGGGAACGGCGTCCTGCCCAAACGAGAGGTTGGTCGTGCCGAACAGCAGGAGCAGCGGCAGCAGGCCGCGCAGGGAGACTGGCATGCATTCTTCCTGAAGCAGAGGGGATGAAGGTGAGAATGCCCGCCAGACAGGAAATTGTGAATGCGACTCTACCACAACCCGGCGCGGGGTGAGGGGTCGAGCTGCTGCAGCGATTCGTAGAGTGTTTTCTGCTCGGGACTCAGCTCTTTGGGAACGGCGATTTTCACGACGACGAACTGGTCGCCGGCCTGGTGCGATTGAGGATCGACGATCCCCTTACCCCGCAGCCGAAGTTTCATCCCGCTGGAAGTGCCCGGCGGAACCGTCAGAGTGACTTTACCTTCGGTCAACGTGGGGACTTCGACCTTCGTCCCGAGCGCAGCTTCGGCGGGAGTCAGGGGGACTTCCAGCAGCAGATTGTTTCCTACCCGGCGGAACCAGGCGTGCGGCTGAATCTGGATTGTCAGCAGCAGGTCGCCCGGCGGGCCGCCTCGGAAGGAGGGTTCTCCCTGACCGGCGAGCCGCATCACTCCGCCATCGGCGATTCCGGCCGGGATTTTGACGCCGAGCGTTTCGATCTTTCCGCCGCGATCGAGCCGGATGTCTTGAGAACCGCCTTGGGCGGCGGTTTCGAACGGGACTTTCAGCGTCGCACGAATGTCCTCGCCCTTGGGAGGGGCTCGACGGGCGCCGCGCGGGCCGCCCCGGCCGCCGCCAAACATGTCTCCCAGGTCGACGCCGCCGAAGAGATCCTGAAAGTCGAAGCCGCCGCCGCCTGGCCCCGCACCGCCGCCAGGCCAAGGCTGTCCGTGTGGTGCGCCGCGACCGCCCGTCGCGTCCATCTGGGCGAAGTTCGGTCCGAAGCGGTCGTATTTCTTGCGTTTCTCCTCGTCGCCGAGGACGTCGTGGGCTTCCTGGATTTCCTGGAAGCGCTTCGCCGCCTCCGGATCGTCCTTTTTGGCATCGGGATGGTAGGTCCGCGAGAGCTTGCGATAGGCCTTACGGATTTCGTCGGCGGTGGCGCTCTTCGTCAGACCGAGCACCTCATAGTAGTCGGACGAGGCCATGCGGCAGTCTCAAATCTGAGGGTGGGGATCAGCGGGCAGTGGTCGGGAAGGGAAACGCAGGCCCGACCGGCGGCTGCGTCGCAATGATTTTAGGACGCGCCGGGAATCCGGACAAGCAGCTCCCGAAGACCGGTCTGACGGTTTGGGGCCGCTCCCGTGAACTTTCGGCAAATCTCTCGATCGAGACTTTCGCGGGATGCGGACAGACTGCACAATTCGAGCATCTGCCACAGATCAACCAACCCTGATTCGACGGAGCGGCTCCGATGTCCCTCTCCCCCCGTTCTCGCACAGCGATTGTCGGCTTCCTGACGCTCTCGGTGCTGATGTTGACCGTCGGCTTCGGGACCTGGCAAGGGGGCCGAGATGTGGTGAATGTCGAACGGCTGTCGGAAGCCAACTGGGAACAGCTCGTTCCTGCCGGCAAAGAGGTCGACGCGATCTACGGCGACTACGTGCTGCAGAATCGCCATCTGACGGCGGTGGTCGCCGACGCGGTGGCGACGCGAAACGCGAACATGACCACCCGCGACGTGGCCGGGGCGTTGATCGACCTAGCGGTGCGCGGTTCGGACGGAGATCAGCTCGGGGCGTTCTGGCCCGGTCGGAAGGTGTTTCCGTATCGCACGGCGGAGTTGCCAGCGCCGGCAGCAGGCCCGAACGGACTGCCGCGCGAGGGGGCGTTGCAGGTTTCTGCTGAAGGCAGCGAATCCCGCCCGGCGGTGGTCACGACGTATGCGCTTGGCACTGCGGACCACTTCCTCACCGTGACGTCGGTTTACACGAACAAGTCCGCGAAGCCGCTGGACGTGTCGCTCGAAGACGACTTTCGCGCCGACGGGCAGAAGGAAGACATAGTCCGGTCGCCGAACGGAACTGCGGACCGGTTCTGGCTGCACGACCGCTACTGGGGCCAGGCGTACGGGCTCGACGCCCCGGAGCACAAGCTGCAGCTCAACAGCGACGCGCGGATCACGAAGATCGTCTACGAGAATGCGGCGGGGCAGACGAAGGTGACGCTAGCGCCGGGTGAATCGTATTCGCTGATTCGCCGGGTTTACCCGGGCCGGAATTCGGTGGATGTGCAGGGGGTCGCCGCAGAGCTGCGACAGCAAGCTGTTCAGCCATATGGCTTCAGCGTGCGCGACGGGCTTGGGCGACCGCTGGCGAAAGCCCTGGTCGAGATCCGCCGGGGAGACGCCACGTACGGCTGGGCGACGACGGATGCGAAGGGGATGATCGCAACCAGCCTTCCGGTAGGGGACTACACGGCGACGATCAAGGCGTTTGGCCGCGTGGTGCGAGAGAACCAGTCGTTTGCGGTCGCCGCCGGCAAGGATCTTGCCGTCATTGAACTGGCGGATTTCCAGCCGGGTGAGATCCAGGCGTCGATTACAGACGCAGAGGGGCAGGCGATTCCCTGCAAAGTGGAACTGCAGCCGCTCGACGGGAATGCGGTACTCGACTTCGGGCCGGTGACGGCCGAGTTTGCGCTAAAGAATCTCTGCTATACCGCCAGCGGGAAGTTCCATCAGGCGGTGCCGGCCGGGCGCTACCGGGCGATTATCAGCCGCGGTCCGGAGTACGACGCGGTCTTCATGGAATTGACGGTTCCGCCCGGCAAGACCGTGCCGCTGACGGCGAAGCTGGTTCGCAGCGTGGCGACGCCGGGGTGGGTGAGCAGCGACTTCCACAGCCACGCCAGTCCGTCGGGGGACAACACCAGCAGCCAGCTCGGCCGGGTGCTGAACCTGGTGTGCGAGCATATCGAGTTTGCGCCCTGCACCGAGCACAACCGGATCAGCACGTATCAGCCGCACATCGCCCGGCTCGGCATTCAGCCGTTCATGGCCAGTGTGGAGGGGATGGAGCTGACCGGGACGCCGCTGCCGCTCAATCACCAGAACACGTTTCCGCTGATCCGCAAGCCGCGGATGCAGGATGGCGGCGGTCCGACGACAGAGTCAGATCCGGAAAAACAGATCGAGAAGATTGCGTTGTGGGACGATCGGAGCGAGAAGCTGATTCAGCAGAACCATCCGGATCTGGGCTGGCTGATTTACGACCGCGACGGCGACGGGAAGCCGGACGCGGACGGACCGCGGCAGTTCCCCTTTATGGACGTCGTCGAAATCCATCCGCTGCAGAATGCTCTCATTCTCGACGAGACAATGCGCGGCGAGGGGGAAAAGACCTTTCACAACACGATCTTCCGCTGGCTGCAGATGCTGAACCAGGGATATCGGATCTATGGCGTGGTGAATACCGACGCCCATTACAACGACCACGGCTCGGGGTGGCTGCGAAACTGGATCCAGTCGTCGACCGACGATCCGGCCGCGATCAAGGCCACGGAGATGGTGAAGGCCGCCGAGCAGGGCCGGCTGGTGATGTCCAATGGACCGTATCTTGAAGTGACGGCAACGGCTGGCGGCAAGCAGGTTGTTTCCGGGCAGGATCTGACGGCCCCGGACGGCAAGGTCCGGCTGCACATTCGCGTACAGACCCCGAACTGGCACGACGTGGATCGCGTGTTCGTCCTGGTCAACGGCCGGCGAGTTCCCGAAGCAACGTTCACCCGGGCCGAGCGGCCGGACGTCTTTCGCAGCGGCGCGCTGAAGTTCGATCAGACCGTCGACCTGGCGCTGAAGGGGGACGCCCACGTGATCGTCGTCGCCGGCCACAAAGACGGGCAGCTCGGCCCGGTGATGGGGCCCAGCGAAGGGAAGACGCCCCCTGCAGCTCTGACGAATCCGATCTATGTGGACGTCGACGGGGGCGGCTTCAAGCCGAATGGCGATACGCTCGATTTGCCGCTGCCGGTGAAGTTTGTGGCGAAGAAGTAGGGCGAGAGAGCGTTGAGCGTTGAGCGTTGAGCGTTGAGAAAAGCCGACGCAGGTTTCCTTGTCAAACTCAACGCGAAGCTTTCAGCGCTACCCTGCGAATGGACCTGCCCCGTGGGCGGTCAGCGTTTCGCGGACACGGATGCCGCTCAGTTCCTGCGGGCTCTGTTTTGCGGCGATGCCGAGCGCTGCCGCGGTGCCGGCGGCTTCGCCCATCGCCATTGCGGTGGCGGTGACCCGCGTTGAGGCGTGTGCGCCGCGGGTGGCGGAGTGGCAGCGTCCGGCGACCAGCAGGTTTTCGATCTGCTGCGGGAGGAGCGAACGATAGGGGATGTCGTACGGCTCAGGCTGGACCTTTTCCGGCTTGAAGTCGTTGGCGCTGCCGACGGTCGTCTTGTTGGGATGAATGTCGAGATACCAGCAGCCGGTGGCGATGGCGTCGTCAAACTTGCGGGAGTGCATCACGTCGTCTTCGCTGAGGACGTGCAGGCCGATGAGGCGGCGGGATTCCCGGACGCCGATCCAGGGGTAGGCTTCCAGAAAATAGGCGTTTTCGAAGCCGGGGACGTCCCGCTTCCAGGCTTCGAACATGGCCCAGGCGTCGGCCCGGCCCTGCATTTCGGCCCGGGTCAGATCGGCGGCGTCGGTCGGATTGGCGGGGACGCGGATGCCGTGGATGTAGACTTCGTTTTCGCCGTAGAGAAACATGACACCGGGACCGTAGTAGTACGGCAACTCGCCCCGTTCTTGCGCTTTGGCGAGGGCGGCCCGGCAGTTCTGCGAGAGGTCAGGGGTCTTCTGAACGTTGCCGATGCGGAAGTGGAGAGTCAGAGGCTGGACCTCGGCGTTCTGCTCGAAGGGGGCCCCCGCCCAGGCGGCGACATCGGCATCGCCGGTGCAGTCGATGACGACCTGCGGTTGCACGCGGACCAGGCCGTCCTTGTTGGCGATGTCGACGGCGATGATCCGTCCGCCGGAGGTTTCGACGCCGCAGGCGAAGGAGTTGAAGAGGATCTGCAGCCGTTCGCGTTCGGCCTGGAGCGTCTGATCAAGGAGCAGTTTGAAGGCGAAAGTGTTGCGAATCGTGGGATTGTGTTTCGCGGTGTGCGTGGCGTCCGCGGCGCAGACGCCGGACTTGGAGAGGAGTTCGAGGGGGATGCCGCGGACGACGATGCGGTTGTCGGAGATGCGGGCGATGCCGTCGAAGTACGGCAGCCCGACGCAGGTGATAATCCCGCCGGCGAAGGGGGCTTTTTCGACGAGCAGGACGCGGGCGCCGCGACGGGCGGCGGCCAGGGCCGCGGCGGTGCCGGCGCAGCCGCTGCCGCAGACGAGGACGTCAGTTTCGAGGGTTTTGCGAGACACTGATGGGGAATCAGCGGCGCGAGAGACCTGAGACGTTGCGGCGGCGACAGCGGTCAGGGCGCCGATTTTGACGAACTGGCGGCGGGTGGTGTGATGGGGCATCGCAGTCACTCAATGGGAGGCTCTGGAGAGGATTTCAAGAGGTAGAGATTTTACCGCGGAGGCGCGGAGGACGCGGAGATATGACGGGGAAATGTCGAAAGGAAGAGAGTTCATCGCCGATCGTTTGTGACAAGCACAAGCGTGTGGCTTTGAATGGCCGACGCTCGATTCGAGAGTTTCATTGCATAGTTTTTCAAGTTCTACATTCCGCCTTCGACATTCGCCGTTCCGTGTTGAATTCACGTTCTGCAAGCGAACAGAGCCCCCGGACTGGTGTCGCGGGGGCTCTGTGTGGAGGCGGGCTCAGGTTGGCGTTACTGAGCCGGCAACGGCGGGACCGGCAACGGTGGGGCTTCCGTCAGCATCGATTGCGGCGTGATCTGGACTGTCACCGGATTGGACACGGCGCCGTCGCCGCGGATGACGACGATCTCGGCGTCGAGCGGACTGGCCAGGGGGACGTTAGGCAGGCGGAACTGGATTCCCAGGTCGTACCAGCCGTGGATTTCCGCGTCCTGTTCCAGACCGTTGAAGGTCACGATGACCTGGCCCGGTTCGGGGCCGAGGCCTTCGCCGGCCAGCGTCACGACGGCCCCGGGTGCGGCTGCCGTCACGTCAGTGGAGAAGGCGGCCGGGTCGACGGGGAGGATGTCTCCGCGAGCGAGCACAACGCCGTTGTTCGTCTCGTCGACTTCGTCCAGCTGCCGGTGGCTGTCGACCAGGGCGTGGAGGAAGTTAAACGGGACCGAGCGGCCAACGTCGTCCTTCGCCACGCGATTGGCTTCGAACGGCAGGCGGATGTCGACGGCCAGCGTTTCACCGGCTCCGATCCGGTCGACCGTCGATCCCGACTGTGGCAATGAGGCGTCGGCGTGGGTGTCGGCGCTTGCCAGCAGCATGACATTGAACGGCGTTGCCAGATCCACCGGGCTGTTGTTGCGGAGCCACATGCGGAAGCGGGGGCCGATCGATTCTTCCGGATGCCCCGGATCGACGAAGCGGACGGCCAGGACCTGCAGGTCCAGCGCCTGCGGTTCAAGCTGCACCGCCGGGACGTCGACCCAGGTGCCGCAGGTGACGACGGGGAGCGGTTGCCAGACCGGGTAGTCGTAGTAGACCCACGTCGGGCAGGGATCCCAGACGGCAGGGCGGCAGTAGATCGGTCGCGGATCGAAGAAAACGGCCGGGCGGCTCCACCAGCTCCAGGCGACCCACGGCGACCAGCGCGGACACCAGACGGAGCGCGGATACCAGCTTGCTCCCGGATACCAGATGCTGAAGTGATTGGCGCGGTAGGCCGGTGCGATCGGGCCGTAGAAGCGGTGGCCCCAGCCTCCCCGCTGGTTCAGGTTGACCGTCAGGTTGAGCTGGCGGGCGACGTCGCCGCGACCGTAGAGGCCGAACTGCCGGTCGAGATTGACCCTGGAGGCGAAGCGGGTGTGGCGCAGGTTGTCCCAGTCGCGATCGGCAAGGCGATTCTGGAAGCCGCCGCTGACGCGATCGAGATTGACGTTCTTCAACAGGGGATCGTGGCGGATGTCATCGCGATCTCGGAGCTGCTTCCACTCTTTGCGGAAGTCTTCCGGATTGCGGGCGCGCTGCAGATGTTTGAGCTGATCGTTCAGTTCGCCCTTGTCCGCAAATTTGCCGGCGCCGCCGTCTTTCTCGATCCGCATCGGCAGGCGATTGGGGCGCTTGTCGAACTGATCGAGATCGGGTCGGCCCTTGACGTTCCCCAGGTCGATGCCGGGCTTTCCGTCGGGGCGATCTCGATCACCGCGGCCGGGTCGGACGCCGTCCGGGAGCTTCGGCAGGTTGTCGCCTGGCTTGCCACGATTTTCAGTTTCGCCGCGTCCCGGCAGACCGGGTTTGCGGTCAAGATCGGGACGATTCGGTTCGCCGTCCGGCCGCTTGACGCCACCTGTCGGCGGATTGCCGTCCTTGCCGCCCCGCGGCGGAGTGCCGCGATCTCCAGGTTTGCGGTCGCCGCCGGGGGGCCTGACGTCCTCTTGCGGCTTGCCGGGTCCCTTCGGGGTGTCCTTCAGGCGATCGCGGAGTCGCTGCTGAATGTCGCTTTCGGCCGGGTCCTTGCCGCGTTGCGGCGGATTCTCACGAGGTCCAGTCTTGCGGTCGGCGCCTGGAAGGCCAGGACTGGCCTTGGGGGTTCCGGGGCCGAGGCCTGGCGGATTTCGCTCGCCGCGATTTCCGGGATTCAGATCGGGCTTCGGCAGACCGGGTCTCGGACCAGGCGTCGGGAGCTGATTCGCCTTCGGGGCCGATTCCCGCGGCCCCCGTTCCACGTTCCGAGGCTGCTCGTTGCGGGCTCCGCCCCGAATCTCGATTTTTTGAGATTGCTGCACCTTCGGCTGCTCGATGCGACGGGGCTGCTCGACCCGGGGCGGGACCTTGGGCTGTTCAACCCGGCGGGGTTGCTCAACTCTAGGCGGGGCTTTCGGCTGTTCGACCCGGCGAGGCTGATCGACTCTGGGTGGGGCTTTCGGTTGCTCGACACGGCGAGGCTGTTCCACCCTGGGGGGGGCTTTCGGCTGCTCGACCCGCCGGGGCGGCTCCGCCTGACGTGTGATTTTTGGGGGCTCCGCCTGGCGGACTCTCGGTGGTGCAGGCGACCGAACCTTGGGGGCCTCGACGCGTGGCGCCCGGGGGGCTTCGGATTTGCCCTTGTCTTCTTTTTTGTCTTTGGCCAGCGCGTTGCCGGCTGAGCCCACAAGTGCCAGGGTCAGGCTCGTCACGAGGCTGGCGTAAACGATGGACTTGATCATGCTGAGAACTCCTGTTCTGTGCTGCGGCCCGCAACACTCACTCTCCACCGGTCTTGGCGGAAAACATTGCCGCTGCTAAGAGGCGAACGGCGTGCCGCAGCAGCCGTGCAGGCTGCCATCCTGCCTTAAGTATAACCCACTTATGACGTTGCTCACAGGGGCGGCCGCTGGAGGTCTCCGGAGATGTGGACTCAGAATGAGGACATCGAGAGTGCACTTGAGTCGAATTGCAACGACTTTGCAGGATTTTCAAACGACAAAGGCCGGACGGGAAATTCCCGTCCGGCCTTTGTGCAGATTGCAGATTTGATCGAGACTATGTGGCGAGGGACTCTCCGGCGGGCAGCTTCTCCAGGACGCTGTCGACCAGGCCGTAGTCGCGGGCTTCTTCCGCGGACATGAAGTTGTCGCGGTTGGTGTCTTTCTCGATCTTCTCAAGCGTCTGTCCGGTGTGCTTGAGCATGATTTCGTTCATCCGCTGCTTGGTGCGGAGGACTTCCTTGGCGTGGATTTCGAGATCCACGGCGGTCCCCTGCATGCCGGCGAGCGGCTGGTGGATCATGATCCGCGAGTTCGGCAGGGCGTACCGCTTGCCCTTAGCGCCGGCGGTGAGCAGCAGTGCCCCCATGCTGGCGCATTGACCGATGCAGTAGGTTGCGACGTCGCAGGCGACGAACTGCATCGTGTCGTAGATGGCCATGCCGGAGGTGATCGAACCGCCGGGCGAATTGATGTAGAGGTGGACGTCGGCCTTGCTGTCTTCAAACTGCAGATACAGCAGCTGGGCGACGATGCTGTTGGCGACATCGTCGTTGATGGGGCTTCCCAGCAGGATGATGCGATCCCGCAGCAGCCTGCTGTAGATGTCCATGGCCCGCTCTTCGCGGCCGGTCTTCTCCACCACGAACGGGACGAGAGACGTCATCGAAGAATCCTCGCTTGTGCTCAGAAAATGCCCTGGCGGACGGATTGTACCGGGGACCGCCTACGGAGCCGGCGTTACGGCGGCTGGCTGCTTGTCGCGGGCCGACGGGAGCAGGATCTCGTCGACCAGACCGTATTCCTTCGCCTGAGCGGCGGTGAGGTAGCGATCTCGGTCGGTGTCCGTGGCGATCACGTCGATCGGCTGCCCGGTGTGGTTGGCGAGAATCCTGTTCAGGACGTCGCGGGTCTCCAGGATCTCGCGAGCCTGAATTTCGATGTCCGAAACCTGACCGCCGACTTCGCCGTACGGCTGGTGAATCATCATTTTGGCGTGGGGCAGAATGTAGCGTTTGCCCTTGGTGCCGCCGGCAACGAGGACGGCGCCGCCGCTGGCGGAGAGTCCGACGCAGTAGGTGGCCACGCTGCAAGTGAGGAACTGCATCGTGTCGTAGATGGCCATGGTGGCGGAGACCGATCCGCCTGGGGAGTTAATGTAGAAGTGGACGTCCTGGTGCCGGTTTTCGGATTGCAGGAACAGCAGCTTCATGACGATCAGGTTGGCGCTGGCGTCGTGGATGGGGCCGTCGAGAAAGACGATCCGGTTTTCCAGGAGCAGGTCGCCGATGCCCATCTGGCGCTGGCGGGAGTAGTCCCGTCCGGCGTTGCGGATGGTGCCCGGAGAGAAGGGAGCGAAGCTCGACATGCAGAGACCTTTCCGAAAAAAAACGGCGGGAGACGTTGCCGCCACCCGCCAGAGTTTCTCAGCCGGTTGCGCGACCCGCCACCGTCATTCTACGCAGGCGGATCAAGTGGCGTCGTGGTCGTGGTCATGTCCGTGATCATGATCGTGGTCGTGATCATGCTCGCTGCCGTCCATCGTCACGGCGCTGATGCCGCAGACCGCCAGCGGAATGGAGGCCACATTGTCTTCGGAAGGGGCGGGCATCGGGACGTCGACGAACTCTGCAGTCTTCAGGATGACGTCGACGGCCTTGCGTTCGCGAATCTGGGCTTCGAGATTCTCGATGACGCCAGATTTCTGAAGGCGAGCCCGCACGCGGCGGGGGCTCTCGCCTTGCTGAATCGCCATCATGTGAATTTCGGCTTCGACGTCGTGAGGAGCGACTTCGACATTCTCCTGCGTGGCGATCCGATCGAGAACAAAGTGCTCTTTCAGCGCCTGGCGGGTGGTCGAGATCGACTTCTGCCGCAGCTCGTTTTCGCGCGCGCGGATCTGATCCGTCGTGAAGCCGGACTGCTTCATCTCCAGAACTTCGCGGCGGAGGGCGTTCTCGACCTGCTTGCGGACGAGTTCCTCGGGCAGATCCCAGTCGGCCGACTCGGTGATCTTCGCCAGGACCTGACGGCGGGTCGCCTGACGCTGCTCGAACTGCACTTGGCGTTCGAGCATGCGGCGGATCTCGCTGCGGAGATCTTCTTCGGTGTCGAAGCCGATCCGGGCGAGGAGTTCGCTATTGAGATCAGGCTTGCGAACCTGCTGAATCTTATTCACGCGAATTTCGACGGCAACCGTCTCGCCGCGCATTTCAACCTGCTCGGCTTCGGACGCGACGACGACGGTCGTCGTCTTGACGGTTTCGGGCGTGGCGCCGACCAGCAGTTCGTCAAAACCCGTCAGCTGAGTGTCCTGGAAGCCGACGATCGACTTGAGCTGGACGGGGATGTTCTCGATCTTCCGCAGCAGCTTGTCGCCGTGCGTAAAGGTCATGGTGACGTTGACGAAATCGCCTTTGGACGCCGGGGCATCGACGTCAACGAGAGTGCCGTACTGGCCGAGGAATTTTTCGAGATAGGTATCGATATCGGCTTCGCCCACGTCGCGAATTGGCCGCTCGATTTTCAGGCCGGAGTAGGTCGGCAGGTCGAAGTCGGGACGGACTTCGACGTCAAATTCGTATTCGAAGTCGCCATCATCGGGAATGACCAGACTTTCGACGTCGAAATCGGGTTCGTTGATGGGGTCGAGTTTGTGTTCTTCGGCGAGCTGCTCGAGGCTCTGCATCAGAACCTGCTGGCGGACCTGATCAGAGAGCTCCTTCTTGAACCGGCGTTCGACGAGAGCCGCCGGCACGCGGCCGGGGCGGAAGCCCGGGACCGCTGCGGAGTCCGCCACTTCCTTCAGGGCTTCCGAGTGGAAGTGCTGGAGGTCCTGGCGGGGAACTTTGACGCGGATGTGCTTACGGCACGGGCCGGTCGTCTCGATATTGACGTCGAGCGACATTTTATAGCCCGTCAGGGCCTCTTCACCGACGTCTGCCACCGCTGTTGTGTCCTCGGTCACCGATCTCACCCTTCGACTGAAACTGCATCAACCACTTCATCGACGCGCGGCATCGACGGTTGTTGCCGGGCGGAGCGTCCCGCTGGACGCAACCCGGATCGCGCCGTGCATGTTCCGGCCCGGAAATAGAAAAGAGCGGGTGAAGGGACTCGAACCCTCGACAACCACGTTGGCAACGTGGTGCTCTACCAACTGAGCTACACCCGCTTGGCGCTTCCGCGCAGCGAAGGGCATTATCGTGGCTGGGAGATTTCCGTCAAGCCAACGGACCGAACTGGAATTCGCGAAACGTGAGATTCGGCGGTTTGGGGATCGACGGCCCGTTGTGAAACGGAATACCACCCGACGCTCGGCGACGCCAGGCGGGGCTTGCGGTCGGACGGGAGTGATGCAAGATGCATTTATCAAACAGGTTGCGCCCGAACCTTACGTCGTCGGGCGTGTATCAGTCCGCCGGTTCACGGGATCTCACGGATTGCAAGGAGCTTCGCTGCATGCGGGAGGTTCGTCCGTCCGGCGGGAATCCATCGGAAATCTCCGATTTCCCAGTGCCCTTTCGAAGAGGATGCAGTCATAATTCGCGCTTCCCATTCTGTCCGTCCCGGACGTAGCGACGGGCTCCGCGGAGCATCTTCACCGGCAAGGATTGTGGTGTATGGCACGGGTCATCGTGCTGCATGCGGATGACGACTATCGTTCCCGCCTGGTTTCTACCGGACGCAGCCTGCACCACGAGCTGTGGGAGGCCGACGAACCTGCGCGGGCTGCGGAACTGGTTGCCAGCGAGGTCGTCGACGCCGTCGTGGTGGGCGAGTCTTTCCTGGGCTGGCTCCAGGAGCCGGCGCCCGTGCTGCGAATCGCGGTGGCGTCTGGCAGCCGCCTGGAAGGACTGCTGGCGGGAATGGCCTGGGGCGCCGATCTGAGTCTGCCGCAGGAGACTCCGGCGGCAAAACTGTTTGAGATTCTGGCGGCGGCGATGACTCCGGACCGGAGTGAGCTGCACCGTCAACGGGCAGCCCGACTGCAGGTTAACTACGACGGGAGGCAGTTTGCGGCGCCAACCGATCCGGCCCGACTGCTGGAGCTGCTGCAGTTTCTGTCCGACGATCTGACCTGGCTGCAGCAGAGGTTCGACGTCGAGCTGTCGCATCGGCAGAAGATCGAAGTGCAGCTGTTCGAGTCGGAGGCGTTCTATCACTCACTGGTCGAAACGCTGCCGCTGGCGATGTTCCGCAAGGATCTCGACGGGCGCATCACGTTTATCAACCGGCGGATGGCGGAGGTGATCGGCCGGCCGGTTTCGGAGATTCTCGGTCGAACGGATTACGATCTGTTTCCACGGGAGCTGGCGGAAAAGTACAGGGCCGACGACCGGCAGGTACTGCAGACGCGAACGATGATTGAGACGGACGAAGAGTTCGAACACGTGACCGGCGAGCGACGGTTTACGCACGTCTATAAGCATCCGGTTTACAGTTCGTCGGGTCAGCTGGTCGGCCTGCAGGGGATCTTCAGCGACGTCACGGAGCAGAAGCGAGCGGAGCAGGCGCTGGAGCAGGAACGCTACCTGCTCAATGCGCTGATGACCAACGTTCCGGACTCCATTTACTTCAAGGATGTCGACGGGCGATATCTGCGGATCAATCCGGCTAAGGCCCACAGTTCTCGATTGAGTTCACCGGACGAGGCGGTCGGCCGATCCGACTTCGATTTCTTTTCTCCAGAGCACGCTCGCGACGCCTTCTCCGACGAGCAACGGATTCTGGCGACCGGGGAATCTCTCGTCAGCAAGGAGGAGCACGTCAGCTATCCGGACGGTCGCAGCCGGTGGATGTCGACGACCAAGCTGCCGCTGCGCGGCGTCGATGGCCGTGTGATCGGCACGTTCGGCGTGTCACGGGACATCACGGCGACCAAGGCCGCTCAGGCGGCGCTGCAGGAGGCGGCGGAGGCGGCTCAGGCCGCCAGCCGGGCGAAGAGCGATTTCCTGGCGAACATGAGCCACGAGATCCGCACGCCGCTCAACGCCATCATCGGCATGACCGAACTCGTGCTGGATACCGATTTATCCCCGATCCAGCGGCAATACCTGCGGATGGTCCAGGAGTCGGGGGAAGGTCTGCTCGAAGTGATCAACGACATTCTCGATTTTTCCAAGATCGAGGCGGGCAAGTTCACGCTCGATGTCGGACCATTTCGACTGCGCGAACTACTGGGAGACACGCTCAAATCGCTGGGGCTGCGGGCTCATCGCAAGAATCTCGAGCTGGCCTGCCACATTTGCGCCGATGTTCCCGATGCAGTTGAAGGAGACGACGGCCGGCTGCGTCAGATTGTCGTCAACCTGGTGGGGAATGCGATCAAGTTCACGGAACGGGGAGAGGTGCTGCTGGATGTGTCGGTCGAAGAGCTGACGCAGGACCGGATGAAACTGCACCTGCGGGTCACCGATACCGGCGTGGGAATTCCTCTGGATAAGTTTCATACGATCTTCGAGGCTTTCGAGCAGGCGGACACGTCGACCACCCGCCGATTCGGCGGTACCGGGCTGGGTCTGGCCATTTCCTCGCGGCTCGTGGAACTGATGGGAGGCGACATCTGGGTGGAGAGTCAGGTCGGCGAGGGAAGCACGTTTCACTTCACGGTCGACTTCGGCCGGTGCGAAGCGCCGCCGGCGAAGGCCACGGATCCCTCCGTGCTGCAGGGGCTCCGTGTATTAATCGTCGACGACAATGCGACCAACCGGCGGATCCTCCTGGAAATGCTGCAGAACTGGGGGATGCGTCCCGCGGCGGTGGCGGGTGCGTCCGAGGGAATCGCTGCGCTGCAGCAGGCGGCCGACGCCGGCGATCCGTTCGGGCTGATTCTGACTGACGCTCATATGCCCGGCGACGACGGCTTCGCGTTTGCCGACCGGCTGCGGCAGAGCCCGGACCTGTGCAAGTCGGTGATCATGATGCTGACATCCGGCGATCACGCGGACGATCTGTCGCGCTGCCAGCATCTGGGGATTCGCGGATATCTGATCAAGCCGGTCAAGCAGTCGGAACTGTTCGATGCGGTCGTTCGCACTATCGGCTCGAACACCGTTCGGGTCGGCAGTCGTCCCGGCGACGGCCCCCGCGTACTGCAGAGTGCGCGACGGCAGAAGATCTTGCTCGCAGAAGACAGCACGGTCAATCAGAAGCTGGCGGTCGGGCTGCTGTCGCGCTGGGGTCACGAAATCGTCGTGGCCGACGACGGGGCCGAGGCCGTCCGTCTGGAGGCTTCGACGGAGTTCGATCTGATCCTGATGGACGTGCAGATGCCGGAACTCGATGGTTTCGACGCCACGGCGGCAATCCGCCGGCGCGAGGCCGAACGGGGCGGGCATACTCCGATCGTGGCGATGACGGCTCATGCGATGTCGGGCGACCGGGAACGTTGCCTCGCCGCGGGGATGGACGACTACCTGATGAAGCCGATCCGGGCCGAACAGCTCTTTGGCATGGTCGAGCGACACGGACTCGGGCGCTGTCTGCCGGGGCCGGCGCTGGCGACCGAGGAACCTCTGGAACTGTCCGCGCCGGTTGAACCGGTGGAGCCCGCCGCGATGATCGACTGGGACGCGGCGCTGAAAGCGGTCGGCTATCACGAAGACCTGTTGCACCAGGTCGCGGGGGCTTTTCTGGAAGAGGCCCCCCGGCTGCTGAATTCGCTTTGCGAAACGTTTGCCGCGGCGAACTGGAAGGGATTTTCGCGGACGGCGCATACGTTGAAGAGCGCGCTGCGGACGTTCGGTGCGGGGAATGCCGCCCGGCAAGCAGAGTCCCTCGAAGAAATCTCCCTGCAGTCGCCCGCGGAGATCACGGACCGTGCGGTGCAGCTGCTGGCCGAACCCGTTCGCGAGATTCTCGAAGAGATCGGACAGCGCTTGCACTCCGGATCGTCACGGGGGCAGAATTGAACGAGCGGCCGTTGTACCGAGTGTGAGTTTGATCGGGCAGCGGAATTTCGGGGCATTACCTTCCCGGTTCCGTGCTGGATCATCGGAGTTCCGGCTGATGGCCACGGTACTGATCGTCGACGATTCCTCAATTGACCGCGAACTGGCGGGCGGGCTGCTGTCCGCACAGGGGAATCATCGGGTTCTGTCGGCGGCCAGCGGGACGGAGGCTCTGAACCTGCTTGCCGAGACGCCGGTCGATCTGGTCGTCACCGACCTGCATATGCCCGAGATGACGGGACTCGAACTGATCGGCATCATTCGCCGGCAGTTTCCGTTGACGCCGGTGATCCTGATTACGGGGGATGGCAGCGAGCTGCTGGCGGTCCGTGCGCTGCAGGCGGGGGCCGCCAGCTATGTTCCGAAAGTCACGCTGGCTGACTCCCTGACGGATACCGTCCGGCGGGTTTTGTCTGCGGCGCGAGACGACCAGGCCCACGTTCGCGTCCGCCGATTTCTGACAGGCCTGCAGATCGAATACGAGATCGAGAACGATCCGGAACTGATTTCGCCGCTCGTGCAGGCGCTGCAGGACGCGGCCCACGATATGGGGATCGTCGACGACCACGATCGCATCCGTCTGGGGGTGGCTCTGCAGGAGGCGCTGGTGAATGCGTGTTATCACGGGAACCTTGAGGTGAGTTCGCGCCTCCGGGAGGTAGACCACCGGGCGTATTACGATCTGGCGCGCCAGCGGTCTGCCGAGTCCCCCTATCAGGAGCGTCGCATCGTGGTGCGAGCGGCCATGGAACCTGGAGCAGCCACGTTCGTCATCACCGACGAGGGCCCCGGTTTCGATCCGTCCGGGCTGCCGGACCCGACCGACCCGGCCAATCTCGATCGTCCCTGCGGCCGCGGGCTGCTGTTGATGCAGACATTCATGGATCAGGTGGCTTACAGCGCCCGGGGGAACCAGGTCACACTTGTCAAACATCGCAGGCTGCAACGCGTCCCGGGGCGAGGAGTTCCGCGATGAGCCAGTTGGAGTATTTCGAACTGGAACAAACGCAGCCGTATGGAATGATGCGCGTCCGGGAGTCGATCAGCAGCCTGGCGGACACCCAGGTGCTGGAAGAGATGGATGACGTCGTGAAGCGGCTCCAGAGCGAGCAGACCGCCGACGTGATCGTCGATCTCGAACGGGCGTCTTACTTCGGCTCCACGATGCTGGAGGCTCTGCGGATGCTCTGGAACGACGTGCGGACGCGCGGCGGACGCCTCGTCCTCTGCAACATCTCCAGCGTCGGGCGCGAGATCCTGGAAATTTCTCACTTTAACCGGATCTGGCACCTGGCGGCGAACCGATCCGAAGCCCTCAAACGATTGGAAGAGTCCGGTAGACCGGAAGTTTGACGGAGTATGGGTCGGACCTTCGGTCCCGACGGCGGCTGCCGCAAGTGCGCTGGAATTGAGAAGGAGTTCACAATGCAGGACTGGAACGAGGAGATCCGCGAGGCGGTCGACCGCTACGCCGCCGGTTCGGAGCTGCTGCGAGCGTCGGTGGAAGGTCTGACGGCCGAGCAGGTCCGGACTCCGGCTCCGCCGGGGCGCTGGAGTCCGCTGGAGGTCGTCTGCCATATCGCCGACTTTGAGACGATCTACGCCGACCGGATCAAACGGGTTCTGGCAGAGGCCGAACCTCTCCTGCCGAGCGGAGACCCGGATCTGTTCGCCGCCAGCCTGTCCTACCTGGACCGGGATCTGGAGGAAGAACTGACTCTGATCGCCTCACAGCGGGGGCAGATCGAGAAGATTCTGCGCAGCCGCCCGGCGGAGGTTTTCGAGCGTCGAGGCCGTCACAGCGTGGACGGCCCGGTCTCCATTCTGAAGCTGCTGAAGAGCGTCGGAAACCACATTCCGCATCACGTGGACTTCCTGCAGAAAAAACGCCCGGTCCTGCTCGGCGAGGCGTGACGATCGCTGGATCAGGATGCGATTCCGGAAGGATTTACCGCGGAGACGCGGAGGACGCGGAGAAGAACTCAGGAGAGTGAAAAGTGAGTATTGAGTAGTGATGAGTGCAAAGTGACGGAGAAAAGCGATTCACGGTTCAACGGCGTTTCTTCCAATTTGCACTACTCACTCATCACTACTCACTTTTCACTTTCCTCATTCGTCTCTTCCGATCTCCGCGTCCTCCGCGTCTCCGCGGTAAAACTTCTTTGTATTCTCTCCCTCCCGAAAGCAACTGCTCAGCATGACCGACGAGACGCCGTTTCCCGAAATGCCTCCGTCTCCCGCAGAGGCGTGGGCCGCCAGTTACGACGCTCAGACGCGGGCCGGACTGATTCAGCAGATTCGCGAAGTGGCCGACAAGCTCGAACGGGAGCCGGCGTCGACGGGCGATCTCAAGATCATGACCCGTTCGCTGCGCGAACTGCGCTATGCCTTCAAGATCTACGGTCAGTACCGGGATCGCCGGAAGATCACCGTCTTCGGTTCGGCCCGAACTCCTGTCGATCACCCCGACTATCAAGGGGCGATCGAACTCGGGCGGCGGTTCGCGGCCCTCGACTGGATGGTGGTCACCGGCGCGGGAGGCGGGATCATGGAAGCCGCTCACGAAGGGGCCGGCCGTCCGCATTCGATGGGCCTGAATATCCGGCTGCCGTTCGAGCAGTCCTCCAATCCGGTCATCGCGGGCGATCCGAAACTGGTGACGTTTCGATACTTCTTCACCCGCAAACTGATGTTCGCCAAGGAAGTCGACGCCATCGCCCTGTTCCCCGGCGGCTTCGGCACGATGGACGAGCTGTTCGAACTGCTGACGCTGGTGCAGACCGGAAAGCGCGACCTGCTCCCGATCGTGCTCGTCGATCACCGCGGGGGGAGCTACTGGAAGACCTGGCTGACGTTCATCGAAGAACACCTGCTGCTCCGCGGGCTGATTTCGCCCAGCGATCTGTCGCTGTTCCACGTCGCCAGTTCGGTGGAAGCCGCCGTCCGGGAGGTCACGCAGTTCTACAAAGTCTACCACAGCATGCGGTTTGTCCGCGAAAAGCTCGTCCTGCGACTGCAGCACGAAATCGACGACACGCTGCTGGGGCATCTGAACGCCGAGTTTGGCGACATCCTGGCGTCGGGCGAGATCGAACGCGTCGATCCGCATGCTCACGAAGCGGATGACCCCGCGACGCTCGACCTGCCGCGGCTCCGGCTGCACTTCAACCGGCGAGACGTCGGCCGGCTGCGGCTGCTGGTCAATATGCTGAATCAGAGCGTTCCGTAGGGGGCACCGCCGGCTCCTCTTCGGAGAACTTTCCTCGCCGCAACAGCAGCCACGGTTCGTGAAGACCGATCAGCCAGGCCGCGCCCAGATAAGCGCCGCTCCCGAGACTCACGGGCAGAAAAACGCTCCACAGCCGCCCCAGCGGCAACGGAAACCGCTCGAGCAGTTGCTCGGTGGCGATGCAGACGGCCGCCAGCACTACCGTCGCCGCCAGCGTCTTCAGGACGCAGCGGCCGATCGCCACCCATTGCAGTTGGCCGACTCGGAACTGGATCACCCAGCCGTTGAGCAGGCACTGCAGCATCGCCACGCCCGCCGTAGAAAAGGCCAGCCCCTGCTCGTGCAGCCACCAGATCAGCGTCAGGTTGCCGATCAGATTCAGCGCGACGCCGACCAGGCCGATCTTCAGCGGAGTGATGCGGTCTCCCACGGCATAAAAGCCCCGATTGAGAATCAGGAGTCCGCAATAGGCCCAGACCGCCGAACCGTACGCGAAGATCATCAATCCGGTCTGGTGCGCATCGTCGGCATCGAACCGGCCATACTGAAAGCAGAGTCCGGCGATCGGTCGCGATATCAGCATCAGACCTGCCGAGGCCGGGATGCCAATCGCCGCCACCAGCCGGAGACCCAGGGACAGATCGGACCGTAACTTGTCGTGTTCCCCCCGCTGGGCGTGCATCGCGAGGAGGGGGTAGAGGACGGTCCCCAGGGCGACGCCGAAGACTCCCAGCGGAAACTGATAGAGTCGCTGGCCGAAGTAGAGCGCGGAAGCCGCCCCCGGAGCGAGCGGATAGCGGGGCGAGCCGGGGAGCGGCATGACGTCGGGACCGAGCTCCGGACGGGCGAAACCCCAGGCGACGAAGCTGTCGATCACCGTGTTGAACTGCGTGATCGACAGGCCGACGATGACCGGCGTCATGGTCCGCAGAATCCCCCCCACCTGCGGCCAGGCGGATCGCCAGTGCGGATCAAAGCTGTAGCCCGCGCGGGACAGAACCCAGATCGGGCACCAGACCTGGATCAACCCGGCCGCAAGGACGCACACCGCCATGGCCTTCACGCGGGAGGTGGGGTCGGTCCACCACGGGACGAAGCAAACCAGCCCCGCCAGCCAGCCGAGATTGAAAATCACCGGCAGCAGCGCGGGCCAGCCGAAGCGGCCGAGTCCCTGCAGCACGGCGCTCAGGTGTGCCGCCAGGCACACCATGACCACATAGGGCAGCATCAGGCCGATCAAACTCCGCAGCAATTGTGCCTCGGTGCTCAGGGGCAGCCACCAGCTCCAGGCGACGAGTCCGACTTCGAGCACGAGGACCGCGGCCGTCAGGAACAGGATCAGGGCGACGGCGGTTGCCGTGGCGAGCCGGCGGGCGGCCTGCGGACCGGCCTGGTCCAGCTCTCGCGTAAATGCCGGCAGAAACGCAGTTGCGAGCGCCCCCTCCCCCAGCAGCACGCGGGCGAGATTCGGCAGGCGGAATGCGACCGTAAACGCGTCGAGCAGCGGACCGGCGCCGAACGTGGCGGCCATGGCAGCGTCGCGAATCAGCCCGAGAATGCGGCTGAGCATCGTGCAGAGACTGACCAGCCGGACGTTTCCGGCAACGGTTCTCAGCGAAGCTCCGGCGGACGGCTGGCCGGGCTCAGCGGACGACATAGCTGCCATCCGGAGTGTGGGCCAGACCGCGGGCGGGCGCATTGAGACCGTTGAGGACCTGACGGAGATCCTGGATCAACTGCGGGCTGTCGCCGTAGTACGAATGCCGCAGCCCGAGCCAGGAGTCGTCCAGTAGGGCCGTCGCATCGACGCACTCCAGCCAAGGCAGATCGCGAAACAGTGCCAGCGTGGAACCGCCGCTGCCAAGGCGGGCGTAGCCGTTGACCGTCGCCGAAACCTGCAGCGCCTTGTCGCGCGTCGACGTGTAAACCGTCAGCCGCTGTCCGGTCCGGCGGATGGCGGGCGCGATCTGCGTGCGGAAGATCTCGGCATCCAGATCCGGCGCGGCCAGGACGACTTGGTGGAACAGCGGTCGATCGCTGAGCGAGCCCCAGCGGATCGCGGCCTCCCGGAGCGAGCTGGTCAGTACGCGGCTCCCCATGCTGTGAGCCACCAGGTCGACCTTGGTGGCGCCGAGACGAGTCGCAACCAGTTCCAGGAATTCGACGCAGTGGGGCGTGGTCCACTCGGCGTTGGTCCAATCCGTGGCGTAGTTGCCGCCATTGCCCGAGGGCCAGGAATAGCAGATCGCGGCGCCGGGGAATTCGAGATCGTGCGCGAGCTGAGCCGTCCGCTGCAGGGCGGACTCGAACGGCACATTATAGCCGTGTATGAAAACCAGCACCTGCCGGTCGCTCCCCTTGCCGACCCGGCCTTTGACTTCGCGGACGAACGCATTCTGATCGAGGAGCCTGAGCGGTTCGAGAATCAGAATGTGCTTGCGCGGATCCTCTTGCCACTGGTACCACTTCTTGGCTTCGATCTCGCCTCGCTCGTGGGTATCCGGCACGCTGACTTCGCAGACGCCGTACTCCAGGCGCCCCCGCTTCGTGGTGAACATGTCTTTTGCCGACTTTGCCCGCTCGTTCCGTTCGCGGTCCGTGGCAAAATAGACGATTTCGCGCGTGAACCCTTTGTCGGGAATCGCCGACGTGCGGACCGGCGGACCGACGGCGACCCCCGGCGGCAGCGCGCGGCGGGGAGGCGCTGGAGGACTGTCGACGACGCCGGGGCTGAGCATCGCGATTTCCGGGACGGCCTCGGCCGTCTGCGGCAGCGCTTCCGCTGGTTCCGGCGGCTCCGCGCCGGACATTTCGGGTTCGGGGACAGGGGCTTCAAACGCTGCTGCGGGAGGACTGGCCGTCGGGACGCCGATGCGGGGGGAGTCGTGCACGGTCAACGGGCCGGTTCCGCCCCCCCTCTCCTGATCGTCGTGGAGGATGACCACGTTGCCCTGCCGGTGAAAGGCGGCGTGCTCGTTCCAGGCATAGCCGCCGGCTGCGGCAACGCCGATCCCTGCAGCGACGATTCCGCGCGTTAAAGAGCCCGACACCGCCATGCGCGGCTCTCCCGAATGGGGTCTCGTGGAGGCAGCGGTCGCGATTCCGGGCGCCGCTGTCACCGCCGGGTTATAGAGCCTGCCCCATTTCTCAGCCAGACCGACTCGGCGTGAAACGGGGCGATTGGCAAATGAAACGAGGGGGAGCGTTTCACAACGCTCCCCCTCGTTCGAATCGCCGCCCGCAACGGATACAGACCGCTGCACCTATTCCGGCTTGGCGCCGTCGGCCGGGGTTTCGCCGGCGGGAGCTTCACCGGCGGGCTTGTCGGCTGCGGGCTTGTCAGCGGCCGGCTTCTCGTCCATGTGGTCATGGTCGTGGTCGAAGTGAGCGTCGATATGGCCTTCGTAGGCCTTCTCGCCGATCTGTACTTTCAGGCTGCCGTGCAGGAAGCCGGCGTCGAGCAGATCGTGCACGACTTTCTCGTCGGCCAGCTCGAACTTCGAGGCTTTCCCTTCTCCTTCGCCTTCCAGCGGCGCCGCCTTCAGCGTGGCGGATTTGTCCCCCCCCAGGCCGACGGTGACTTCGGTCGCCGCAATCGGGCTGGCCGTCTTCGCGTCCTTGCCCAGCAGGTAGACCACCAGGCTGTGGGTCTTCTCGTCGACGACCACCTCGGCGTGATACTCCTCCTCGCCCAGCTCAACGAGCGAACCGCCGTGGGGACCGGCGGCGCCGTGACCATGATCGTCGTGGTCGTGATCGTCGCCGCGCTCGCTCTTGAGCTGCTCGTTCGTCTTATATTCGGCCGACGGACCGCAGCCGATCAGCAGCCCCAGGCACAGCGCGGACATTCCGCAGCGCAACAACGCAGTCATGCTATCCATCCTTTTTGAAAATTGATCGCCGGAGAGTTCGAACATTCCGTCAACAACCGACAGCCTCAGTCTTCCGGTTCTGCAACAAATTTGCAAGACGACCGCCCCGCGTCACTCCATCCGCCGCTTCGCCCGGTCCTTCGCCTCGGCAAAGACTTCCGACGACTTGCGCAGCGCCACGCCGAACTCCGCCGCCGCAGGAGCCGCGGGCTCGGCGGGGACGAGCCGCTCGCGGCGCCACCAGCGCCGCGAGCGACGGCGGGCCGTCGCTCCGGCGGGGACATTCGCGGCGGGCATTTCCACCGCGGTCTCCCGCTCCCAGAGCTGCAGACGCCGACCGGTGATCTCCACCAGCAGCAGCACGATCGAAGCCGCCAGCAGGAGCGGAATCAGCGAGATCGCATGGCCGAAGCGCGGCACTTCGAGAAACGTGTCGAGAACGTCGATCCGCTGTTTGCCGCCGGTCAACTCCGCAAGCTGCTCCAGCGTCTGCTCGCCGCTCGGTCTCCCCCGGCGGGAGACGTGCTCGGGAGAATACGGCAAGGTGAGGGCCGGCCCGCGGATCTGCACGTTCGGCCCAGCCTGGACCTGGGTTCGATAAACGCCAGTTTCCTCCAGCACGAAGCGGGCTTCGAGCGATTGCGGCCCCGTCCAGACCAGCGTCGGCTCCAGCGGTGTGACGCGGCCGGCGCCGGGCGGCACGATCAGCAGCCGCAGCTCCCCAGTGGCTCGCTCGGGGTCGATTTCGACGGTGACGAGCCCTTCCTGACCGTTCCGTTCGGCTCGCACGTAGATCCCCGTCGCGTCGTCGCCCCCCAGCAGCCAGCGGGCATGGGCCTGCAGAAACTCGTCCCGTTGCTTCCAGCGACCGAACTCGCCGGAACTGGCGCCGTCGACTTCAAACGTGATCGCGGCCGCGCGGCCGATGCCGCGATACCAGAATGCCGACCAGGGCGCTTTGTACTCATCGCGCGAGACCACCGCCTGGGTCGCACCGGGGCGGAGCACGCTCAAGTTGTAACCGTCCGCATGGGGAAACGTCCCTTCGCCAAGAGTCCCCAGCAGCCGCCCTTCAGGGAGACTTGCGGCGGGAATCCCGTCGGGCTGGGTAGCGGGGTCCTTGCGGATGAAACTCGTCCGGGCCACCGCGAGCGTGTCGTCGGCGAACAGTCGCGGCAATTCTTCGGCGTCCGTCGAGAAGTGAATCCGCCCCCCGCCGCGCCGGGCGATGTCTTTCAGGAGCTCCGCATCGCCGTCGTTCTCGCTCCCCAGGCCGATCACGCTGACGGTGATGCCCTGAGTGGCGAACGATTCCAGCAGTTTTTCGTATTCCCCCGGGTTCTTCGCATCGGCGGCATCGGCGAACAGCAGGATGTGCTTTGTCCCCTGCACCGCCCGGGCCAGCTCCTGGCCGGCGGCTTCCAGCGCCTCATACACGAAGATCCCACCGCCGCTGCTGACGATCGACATGGCCCGCTGGGCAATTTCTTCGGGATCATTCACATCCGTCAGCGGCTGAATCACTTCCGCGGCGGTGTCGACGGCAAGAATGGCCACGCTGTCTCCGGCCGACAGCAGCCGGACCGATTCGGCGGTCCCCAGGTCGGCGAGGTCCATCTTGGTTCGGTTGGCGCCGACGGGGACCCGCATGCTTCCTGAGCGGTCAAGTGCGACCGCCAGCGCCACTCGCGATTTGCGGTGCCGATCCTGCAGTTCCAGCGACACGGGCAGGACCGGGTCGATCGGGCTCTTGAAGTATCCCCCCGAGCCAAAGCTGCGTTCGCCGCCGGTCAGCAGCAGGCCGCCGCCGAGATCCTCAACGAACTGCGCCAGGCGTTCGAGTTTCAGACGGCCGAACCGACTGGCGGGGATGTTTTCGATCAGAACCGCCCGGTACGGATCCAACGCGTCCTGCGTCAGGGGATGATCTCCGGCAACGGCGGCATCAACGGACAAGCCCGCCTCCCGGAGCGATTGAACCAGACGCGATTCCCGCCGATCGTCGGTCGACAGGATCAGCAGCCTGGGGCCAGCTTCGACGCGCACGATGCCGATGCCGCGGTTATTCTCCGGGACAGGATCGGCGGGGGTTTCGACCCTCGCTTCGTAGTGATAGAAACCGCCGTCGTCGAGCACGTCGCGGAAGAGGACCCGGTTCCGCCCGATCCGCAGCATCTGCTGCTGCCGGGCAATCTCCTGACCTTCCCGCAGGACCGCGATTGTAGCTTCGACAGGATTGTCCGCGTCGATCCAGACTGAGAACTGGAAAGGCTCTCCCGGCGCGACGGCTGCCGGCAGATCGACCGTGTCCACGGCGATGTCGCCGGCATGGCGTCGCTCGAACAGGCGATAGTCGATCGGCACCTCCAGTTCCCGCGCTCGCCGCGCGGCCGTTCCGGGATCACTGCCGTTGGCTTCGCCATCGGAGAAGACGAGGATGCGGGCCGGGCGGCGAGGATCGACGAGCGTCAGCGCCGACTGCAGCGCCTGTTCGAGATCGCTGCCGTCGGGAGCGATTTCCCGAGTGAACTCGGTCAGCTCGGCCTGGTTCGACAGGACCTGCTCGACGCGGGCTTCGCGCCCGAAGGTGACCACGCCCAGCCGATGCTCCTGGCCGCGCTGATGGCCCACGTTACGGATCAATTCGAGCAGCCGCTCATCCTCGGCCATTGACTTCGACCGATCGGCGACGACGATCACATCCAGCCCGCGCCCCCCGGCGTTCCAGCGAGGACCGCAACAGGCCAGCAGCAGAACCGCCATCAGCGCGATCCGCAATCCGCCGGTGACGCCCCGCGCCCGCCCCCAGTGCCGATACGCCAGCCCGAGCGGCACGGCCGCCAGGAGGAGTTCGGGAGTGTCGAGAACCAGCATGCCGGGACTTTCCGGGGACGGTGCAAGGCATTCCCCAGTCTACCCGGCCGAGCGGATCAGTGACGAGCGTATCCGGCGATGAGCAATCGCATCTCGACGAGAAGTGAGATTTCGCGTTGAGACTCGGAACGAAACGCAGGAGGAGCGATCGTAGGGCCGGGCGCGCCCGGCCGGAGGATCGTATGGCTCTCGCCGCGCACAAACGCTTGACCTGACACCTTGACCGTCCGATGATCGCGACGCTACGAGACTCTGGCGACAGTTCGTTCCGATCAAGAGCACGACAAGGTTCACGCCGCGATGAACAGCCCCCCCACGCCGGATCTCATCAAGATCTCCGAGATCTTTCTGATCCCGAGCACGTTTCTTGTGGCGGCACTGGGAACGGCCGACACCAACTTCCATCGTGCCGCCGTCTCGGCGATCGGGCTGGTCATCACCATTCAGTGGTGGATCGCCGCCCGGGAAGCCTACACCGAGGTCAGTCCGACGCCGGCCGACGGCCAGCCACCTCCGCGGCGAATTCAGATCCTCTGCCAACTGCCAATCGTCTTCATCCTCGGCTGGGCGCTGTCGCTGGTCGTGCATCTCACTCTATGGAATCGACCGCTCGGGGGGTGAGTCGGGGCAGACAATCGGCGAATCCATCGGTGGGGCCGCTGCCGTCCACCGGAAACGTCAGACTCCTGATGCCGCGGAGAGATGACTCGAACCGCCCTTGCCGGGACAGCAGTCTCACCGACTCCGCGTCTCAGGCACTCCTTCGTCGACCTCTTCCTTTTGACATTCCGCCCCCCTACTCCGGAAACTGCAGCTCCACCGTCGGAGCCGGCGGCGGCGAGCCGCTCGTCCCCGTCGTGCTCGTCGCCGGGCTGACAGGCGTGACGCCGCGGATCGTGGCGTCGATGGTGGTCGATGCCGGCACCGCGCTGGTTCCCGTCGGCATTTCGCCCGAGGTTGCCGCCGGCAGGGCCGACGGAGCCGGCGACTTCGTTCCGGCCAGCGTGCTGTCGGGGCTGGTGTTCGGGAGCGTTACCCCGGGGATCAGGCTAACGAGCGTCTTCCCCTGCTCGAACGACGTCAGTCGATAAACCGACGTCCGCGCGACGCCGACCGGCGCTGCCGCCACCCGGCCGGGACGGAGGACGAGCTTGACCGGCTCCTGGTTCGGATAGGCGACCGTCACGGCGACCTCGCGGTCGTCCGGGCTGGCGTTGAGAGGACCGCCCATCTCGGCGACGCCGTCGAAGCTGACCATCAGTCCCTCGCGACCGTTCGCGAAGCGCGGCTGCTCGAAGGTCTGATCGCCGTAGTGGAGTTTGATTCTCGCCTGCTGCAGGTTCCAGTGCGGGGCCGCCGCGAGGACGAAATCGTCCGGGCCAAACTGGACCCGCGGAGCAGCCTGCAGGGAGTTCTGCAGGTGCATGACCAGCGACTGGGGAACGTGCCCTTCTCCGAGACGGGCTGCGCAGGCCAGCAGCGCAGACGCCGGCAGCTCCCGCACGACCGCCGGGTCCGAAAGGCGGGCCGCAAGCTTCTGCGCGTCGCCCGTCTCGTAGTATACGGAGACCAGCGCAAGCTGGCTCTGACCTCGTTCGAGATTCCCGTCGAGATTCCGCAGCACGGCGTCTTCCGCATCGTGCCCCTGCTTGTACTGCAGCAGCACGCTGGCACAGACCAGGTTGGCTTCCCAGACGTCGGTGGAATGAGAAAGGGCCAGCTTCGCAGTTTCCGCGGCGCCCGGCTGGTGCAGGTAGGCCTGGATCATCGCCCGGTTCGCCAGCCCGCAGGCCAGCATCTCGTCTTTGCGGAAGTGTCCCGATCCCAGTTTCGCGAGCTGGTCATAGGTTTCCCCCGCAGCAAAAAGCTGGCCCATCGACTGCTGCGTGCGGGCGACGTAGTACCAGTACGGCGGGTAGCACTCCATGAACGGTTCCATCCGCTTCAGCACGCGCAAGCGGACTTCGGAGTCGT
The DNA here is from genome assembly GCA_942493135.1 of uncultured Planctomycetaceae bacterium. GTDB lineage: Bacteria > Planctomycetota > Planctomycetia > Planctomycetales > Planctomycetaceae > Planctellipticum. Next base: position 1,486,640 of record OW818684.1, read on the forward strand.
TCTCGTGGCAGGCGAGTTCGAGCTTGTCGAGATCGTCGCCGCGAACGAGCCAGCGATCGGGGATCTGGCGGTTGCGGGCCATTTTCCAGGAAACGTCGAGAAACTGGTTCGACTTCGTGACGATCGACTGATATCGCGATTTGTCGACGCGCCAGATGTCGAGATCGCGGTTGACTCCCATCGTGCGGTAGTCCCACCAGCTATTCGCGCCGGTGCGGACGGCCGCCGGGTAATTGGCGGTGGCCACCTGGGCGGCCAGCGTGAATGCGTTCGCGGTAAGCCCGGCGTTGAACGAGTGGCGATACTTCTCCTGCAGGATCAGCTTCTCGCTCTCCGCGAGCTGCACCTGCGAGACTTCGTCGAGGACCGACGAATAGAGCTGCACGACCTCGGGGTCGGCGACGCCGTTGAGGTTCAGATGATTGAGGATCTTGTCCTGCTCTTCGGTCAGCACCCGCACCGAGGGATTCCGGCGGATGCGGTGCATGCTGGCTCGGCTGTAGTTGAGGGCCACCGCCGCCGCCCGCCGCTGCGTTTCCTCAGCCGCGGGGTCGCCCGGGTCCGTTCCTGCCGGAGGCTGCGCGCTGGCCAGGTTCACCAGCCCCAGAATTCCCAGCACCACCCACGCGGCGCATCCGTACGACAATTGCTTCACAGTCCACCTCACATGTTCATCCGCAACCGGTGAGCGCCGGCCGTCTGATGGAAGTCTACCGCGAGGAACGGGTGCAACTTTGGTCGGAATGCGGAGACACGGTCACTTTCCGGGCGACTGGGGCCGGCTGCCGAAACCGCGGGAAGTTTGCCGGATGTCGGGGCGGCGCGGATACTGACGACAGATAAGACTCAGCAGGACAAATCGCTTCAAACTCGGACACCTGCACCGACGAGGAGTTCGTTTCCCGCGGAAAGGCAGGGATTTGGCAAGTGCCGCCAGCGGCGGTACAATCCCCGTGTCGAGCCACCGGCTCAAGGGCGATTAACTCAGCGGCTAGAGTGCCACTCTTACACAGTGGAGGCCACAGGTTCGAATCCTGTATCGCCCATTCTGGACCCCTGCGAGAGCAGGGGTTTTTCATTTTCCAGCTTGTTTTTCGAAATCGCTCCGGACGCGGTGCGTCGCTGATCACCGCTTTGTACCGTATTCGGCGCGTCGGGTTGCGCGTCGGGTATTGATGTCAGACGTACAGGCCGCAAACCGCCGGCCGCTTGGGCGAAATGATCTTCCGTCGCGTGCAGGTAGTGCTTGCGGGCGATCGCCACGCAGTTGCCCAGCCATTCCGAAACCACGTGCTCCGGGTAGTCGTTGGAAAGTTCCGTCTGCCTGGTCGCTCGGAGGTTGTGGAAGATTTTCGGCCACGGTTTGATTCCGGCCTTCAAGAGGATCTTCACGAAAACCGTCCGCAGGTTCTTGTTCAGACCCCGGTGTCGGCGAATGACCCATTCTGAGCCAGGCGGGGCTTCGTCATAGGCAGCCTGCAGGTACGGCAGCAACTCGGGAAAGAGCGGCATCACCCGTTGAGCCTTCCCTTCGTGATGTTCCGTCTTGGGGCTGGGAATGACGAGCTTTCCCTCGGACCACAGAACGTGCCCCCACTGCAAGCGTTGATGCTCGCTTGGACAACGCAGGCCGCCGAACCGCGACAGAGCGAAGATCAGACGCCACTCGTTGTCCGGACAGGCCGCCAGGACGGCCGCGGCCGTCTCCCTCGTCACGAAGAAGAACTTTTCCTCGTTGCCGCGGACGGCAACCTTGATCTCTTTGGCGAGGAACGGATTCTCGCTGATCATCCGGTGGGAAAGTGCGACCGTGAAGAATTGCCGGGCCATCCCGCAATGCCGCCGGACCGTGTTGTCCGCCAGCTTCGCGTCTCCCAAGAGGTACCGTCGCCACTCGCACGCGTCGCCGGAGGTGATCGACTCCAAAAGCCTGTCAGTTCCGAAGAACTCCAGCATGTGTTTCTTCGATCGCAGGTAGCAGAGCCGGGTGCCAGGCTTGACGTCGGATCGCGATCGCACGAACCAGTCCAGGAACGGTCCCAGCTCCGGCGGCGGAGTCCCCGCTCCACGCCCGGACTTCGAACCCTTCCCCGTCGAGCTCGAACCGTAGACCAGGCCGACGGCCGCCAGTTTCTCCCGCAGCTCGTTCGGAAGATCTTTCAGCCAGCGAACGGCCCGGATGGCGGGGCGGTGCAGTGAATCTTCCAGGCGGTCCAGGTCGGTGGCCTCGCAGCCGTCCAGGACGATTCCCTTCCGGGCGGCGGCCAGAATCGTCTCGACGTGGCCGGCGACGGTCGCGGCCTCAGCCTGGGTGACCAGGCCAAGGCGCAACGACCGGCGTTTGCTGTCCAGGCCGCGGAAAGAAATCCTGCGGCGTCCGTTCGGGTCATTGATCACGCTGGCCATCGTGTGCGCTCCGGCCTGGGGATGCGGTAAGTTGAGTTTCTCGGACGCTGCGGAGTTAATCCGCAGCCTGGGCAGCTTGGGTTTCGCGTTCTCGCACGGACTCCCACCAGACCTCGCAAGCGGCGTCGACGAAGCCGTTCGCGAACGTGCGGTCGCAGATCCGCTGCAGACTGTCGGGACCGAGAACCGCCTCCCAAAACTCCACGATGGTATCGCTCCCGAGACAGACCTCTCTGACTCCCGTGATGATGGAGACGAGGCCGGAACCCGGACGAGTGGCAGACCCGTCCGCAATCCGATCCTGAATCTGCTCCCATGCCCCGCCGTTGCGGTGGACGAATTCGGCCAGATTCCGCAGCAGCCACTTCTGAGCCGACTTGCCCCAGTTGCGGCCGGCCGCTCTCCCGTCCAGCAGGTTTCGCTTTCGCTCCTCGGTCAAAACAGAATCCAATGGCGCCGGCCTGGAGGCCGGTGCGTCCGTCGTTGCAGTTTGCATTTTCGAACCCTTCAAAACTTGGGAGCGATCGCTCCTCGTGATGAACTCCCCGGCAGACCTTCCGCCGGAGCGTCGTCTCGTGAATCAGGCGGTCGACGTGGCGGATGGTCCGTCACGCTGCCGACGACGATGCAGAGCCTCCAGCAGCAAACCCTTGAGCGTGGTTGTGCGGGGATCTTCCTTCCGTGCAATCGCGGCGGTTACTCGGCCTTGCATCCGGCGTTCGATGAAGGGCAGCAGCGTCTGCAGCTCCTCAAGGTTCATGGCCTGCAGCGTCGCCAGATGCTCCCGTTCCAATTCCGAGAGCGACGGGCCGGATTCCACGGCCGACGCGGTCTGAGGGGCCGTGGCGGGCCTCCAGTTGGGATTCTCGCCGAACCAGCCTTCGTCAGGCGGCTGGTCGATGGCGTCCAGGCTCGTGACGCGGGTGTAGATCACCTGCGGGTTCCAGCGGCCGGGATGTGCCAGGGCGTGCCGGGCAACGGCCACAATCCCGGCCGGGGTCATCCCGTGGGCTTCCGCCACGTTGACCGCCGCTCGTGCCCGCTCCACTCCGACCGCTCGCAACATGTCGACGGCGTCTTCCAGGGTGACTTCCGGTTCCGGGTCTTCTGGTTTCCAGGAATCTTCCCCTCCGTCGTCGCCGTCGTCCGGGAATTCGGCGGGCGGTTCGCTGGCGATGATGGCGGTATTAGGCGCATTAGTCGTTAAAGGCGGTGGGGGGGCGGGTGGTCGGATTTCGAGGGGAACGTGGTCGGATTTCAGCAGGGACGTGGTCGGATTTCGGGAGGTACGTGGTCGGATTTCAGAGGGAACGTGGTCGGATTTCGAAAGGGGGGACGTGGTCGGATTTCGCACGGACCGGCGTTGTCGGTCACTGACCAGGCTGTCCGATTCTTGGGAAGCGGACTCGCTGCCGACGTTCACATTCGCCCGGATCCGCTGCGGAGCGATCTCTTCCGTTTCGTACCAGATCTTGACCCAGTTGATTCGGTAGGTCGACATCGAGCCGCTACGCTGGCGGTCTGTCTCAGCGCCTCGCGCATCGTCCGCGGAAAGTACCGAGATGTAGCCGAGCTGAGCGGCAATCTTGATGCCGGTTTTCGTGGCCGTCGGCCTCTTGCCCATCACTCTGCCGATGCTCGCAATCGTCACCGTGCACGTCGGCGCATTGCGGGCAAAACAGTCGAGAGCCGCCAGCACAGACTTCACGGTGGACCAGCAGCTACACCAGCGTTTGCCCTTTGCAGCGCAGCCGCAGGTCACCTTTCCCAGATGCTCAAGCATCCACAATTGCTGTGCGCGTTCGAAGTCGATCAGCTTTTGCCGTTCGGCCATTTCAGACCTCCAGCAGCAACTGGCGGCCGTCGTGGGGCGGGCGCTGGTCTTCGGGGAGCGGGTTGTTTCGCAGCCAGAGTTCTGCGGCGCTGCGATCCTTCAATCGCCAGATACGGACCGGGCGACAGTGGGCCTCGGGCCTGGTCGACTCCGTGAAGCCGGTCGACTCGATCAGTTTGAGGGCCGCCAGACCAGCCGGAATCGCGGCGTACGTCTTCGGGTCGATCCCCGTGGGGAGCGGCAGACGAGCCCGGACGGCGTCGACGGTCAGTGATGCCGCCTCGTGCATCAGCAGCCGGAGCATCAGCCGGCGGCCTGTCAACACGAAGCGTTTGCTGTACCGCTCGTGCAGGGACAGGGCTTCGACTTTGCGTTTTCGGCCTTCACGGCGGCCGTCGCCGGGTGTAGGATTTTGCATAGAGGCTTTCCTTGCCGGGAAAAACTCGCACTTGCCCGGTTGCGTCGCACAACGCAGCCGGGCTTTTTCGTTCTCACACGGAGCCAAGCCGTTCGACGAACTTCTTTAGGTCGTCTCGGCGGTACAGTTTGCGGTGGCCGATGGCGACCGATGGCAGCTTGCCGGCCGTCGTCAAATCGTCCAGCATGCGAACCGAAACACTCAGCGCCGCGGCCGCCAGCTTGCGGGGCAGTAACAACCGATCCCGGATCGGAATCTCAACGGACCGGGATCGGCGTGAAGACTTCGCCGGGGCTTCGTCCTGGGGAGCCGGTCGCAGCGCGGCGGGTGGCGTCTTTGCGGGCATGACGGTGCCTTTCAGCTTGCGGCCAGGGCGGCAATATGCTGTCGGTGCAGGTGGGGCGGCATTTCACGGCGCAGACGAAGAGCCTCTTCGACCGCGACGGGGTCAAACAAGTAGGGCTTCGACCAGTTGCAGACGACGGGAATCCAGCCCCATCGGTACCAGCTCAGCACGGTCTGTGGCTTCACCCCAAAACGTACCGCCAGCTCGGACGTCGTCAGTCTCTCCGGCATCGTGAGTTCCTCCAATCGCGGAAGTGCGATGGAGTCACTTTACGAAGGATTCAATCCTCCGGCATTGCCGGTTGGTATGGACTTTGGTGTGGACTGGTAGGGGTTGGTATGGGTTGGTGTTGATTTACTCGCCGTGCGCAATGCGGTATCCCATGCCGCGCTCACCCGCAAGTTGAATGACCCGTCCCCACTCGGCGTCAGAGTTCTTTAACCGCTTCAAGATGTTCACCGCGTCTGTCTTTTGGCTTTCCCTCACGAGATCGTATTTGGTGAGACCCTGTTTTCCTGCCTCAATGAGTGCTTTGACTACCGCGAATCGTGCCACTGTCAGCGGCGGTTTCGTGACGCCAAGAACGATCACCGGACTTCGCCATTCAGTGAGCACTACCGGCGCAGAAACTGAATCCCGTTGATCTGCCCCCGATGCATCGGTCACTGCCGACCGTTCTGACTCATCCGTGATGGCGGCGAGCTTCTGCTGTCCGATCGCTTTCAGTTCCGGGGTATGCAACGTCACGGACGTTTGCCCGTCATCGCTCTCTGTGACGTGGTAGCTCATTCCAGCCAGCCGAGCGGAGTTGATACGGAGTTCGTTGAAGAGCCTGGCGCTGATGTTTCGGAACATCTGCACGCGCGAACCATTGGGTCCGCGTACGCAAAACTGCCTGTGAAAGTCAGCCAGTTCGTGCATCTTTGGATCACCATCCGTATTCAGGCAGTCGGCACGTCTCAGCGTCTCTTTAACCTTCCAGCCGAACCGCAACATTCCTTCGCAGTAGTTGGGCAGCGCGGAGTCGACACCGACCAGCGGTGCATCAGGAGACCGCAAGGGGAAGGAGCTGCGAGGCAATGCGTGGTACTGCGAGCCAGCGTTCTCCAGGAACTTCATGACCTCCATCGAAACGGTCGCCATTCGCCAGATGAAGTGTTCCTGTTCGTCCGCGTTGAAGTCCGGCCTGTACGTGCCAAGGTGATCTAAGAGAATCTGTAACCCGATGGTCAGATCCTCCAATGCGTCAGCGGCACGTTCCCAGTCGCCCGATGGATGAGACATCACGAATTCCCCTGTGTGCTCCAAACGGGCCGGCCGGGGGCGGTTGCGGGACACAAGGGAAAACCCGCAGCCGCTCCGGCCGATTTCAGACGGCCCGGTTTGCAACCCGGACCGACACCCGCGTTTCAGGCTACCAGACAGCCCCCATGGCGCGCAGCCCGTGCGAGACCAGCAGCCAGGACGGCGATTCACGGCAGCCACCATTCCGAAAACCTCCAGGGAACCCATTCCTCAACCGACATCCAGACCGACCGGCGTCGCGGCAACTTCACCCGGGCGGGTGTGCGGTCCCCGGAGCGGGCTGGCGGGGAGCGTCAGCCGCTGCCGAATCGCCGTGGCGGCCTGGTCCGTTTCATCGGCCAGGAAGTCCAGGGCGGCCGCCAGGTCTCCGACGACGTCCCCCTTGCTGTCCGTGATGTGGATCGTCTGCGAAACCGTCAGGGAGAATTCTCCCGGCGTCCCGGTCGCGCGGGCCTGCAGGTCGATCGGCAGCTCCTGGATCAGCGCGGCGACCGCGGCGGGGAGTTCGAGCCCCGGCGGCCGGGGCGGGGCGAATCGTGGATGACGCAGGTTCCGCACGGCGATCGTCCATTCGAGGGGGACCACGGCAAACCGCAGCCGCTCGGCATTCCGTGCGGCGGCCGCCTGGTGGGCTCCGTAGCGGCTGCCCGGCCACGGCTCGCAGCTTCCCGGCAACGAGTCGGGACATTGCGGCCGCTCGTCGTCGCAGACCGCGACGAAATGCAGGGAACCGTTATCGGCGACGACCGCCCACCGTCCGGTCTCCTGCGACCAGGGGGACGCATTGAGCAACGGCGCCAGGGCGACCGACAGGCCGGCCTGCGGGTAGCGGATCACATTCGGCAGCCCGGCCCCCGCATGATCGGGGCGGAAGTCGGGCGGGGCCTTCAGCGTCAGCAGGCCGTATTGGATGGAATCGGGAAACTCCGCCAGCGCGGACTCGAGCCGGGGATTCTCTCTTGCGGTAACGGGAGGGGGGCCGATAACCTGATGCATGTGTCGTTCCTCGCAAGGGTTCGTCACGCTTGAGCCGGCCGGGAGTTCCAGTCCCAGCCGGCTCGCTGCTTTTCCGGTGGCACGCTGCCGCCGGTTACTCGTTCGTTCTCCCGGTGTTGCCGATGCCGGGGATGAGCTGTTTCGCTTGCGCCTGGGCGGCGGCTTTGTCCGTGCCGCAGTCGACGTCGCCGGCCCGGTACCGCCGGCCCCCTTTGAAGCAGTGGGCCGTGTACCGCCCCCAGGCGTTCGCTCGGCGGGGGATGCGGAAGGTCACAAAGTCCGGGCTGATCGTGATCGCGTTCATCGTCCTGCCCCTGAACACAGTTTGACCGGGTGTCCCGACGCGGGTATTATTGTCATTACTCATTCCGAGTGTCAATTGTGTAATTACACGATTTCTGGAGATCGACCAAAATGTCTCCCGCTGGTCGCCCGCCGATGTCTGGAGAACGAAAAACCGCAGTGCTCCAGATCCGTCTCACGGATGCTGAGAAGGCGACCATTGATTCCGCTGCCGCTGCGATTGGACAGGCAACCGGAGCGTGGTTGCGTGACTTGGGCCTCGCAGCCGCCGCGGAGATTGCGGCCAGCCAGGCGAAGCCGGCCGGGAAGAAGAAGGCGGCGAAGAAGGGGTGAAGTTGTTCCCGTCAGGTCCCAGCCCAGAGCGGAGATGGAGAATGTGTCTCAGCGAGAAGTCGCTCAAGCGACTCATTGCGGTTCGCAAGGCTATGGTCTTCGCCGAGAGGCGGCTCCTTCCCACGTGGACGTCACTGCTTGCGTTCTCACGCTCATCCCTCGCCCGCTGGGCATTCGTTTGGATCGCACTGGTACCCGCAGCGGCCCAATTCCTGCTGGGTGTCGAGAACACTGTGCAAGTTGAGTTCCTCGGACACCAATGGGGGCTTCACCTGACGCTGCCATTCAGCTGGCAGGCATTTTTCTTCGCCTCGTTATTTGCGGCGGCGGCTGCGTGTTACGTAACACTGACGTGCCCGCCGATGATTCGCGACTTCAAGGACTACGCAGGGTTTACGCATTCCGGCAGGGGAGTGGATCAGATAATCGACGAGATCTCGGCCCCCGAATCGCTGGAGCTCTACGAGCCAGAATTCTGGGATGTGATGCGGACGTTGGCAGATATTGGTCACGTCGAAGCCCCAGAAGATCGCAAGGAATTTGCGACGCAGTTTCGGGACTTGGTGCAGGCCGCAATCGATCAGTCACGGCAGTCGCCCGTAGGTCCAGCGGAGACGTCCTCCGAACAGTGGCACGCGCTGCGTACGGCGCTGTTGCAACTTTCACACCGGAAAGATGCCTTGCGAAGGATGTTCTGGGCGGTACGTACGTGTGTGAATCGTTCTAGGACCGCCCACCGCTTTGTCGCTTCATTGCTGATCTGTGGGAGCATCTACTTCGTCGCCATCGTTGCGTCCGGAAACTATTACACGGTCTACAATTATGATCGAATTCATGCCGCAAAGTTGACCGAGAGACGCAGCTTGGTGGATGCGTCAGCCTCCGACGCTAAGACAAACGGCCGAACAAATGGGAAGTAGCGTCGGAGGGTCAATGTGATGAGTGCGCGGAACAACTGGAATGAAGTGCTGCGATATCTTCCCGGCCGGCCCCGTGGAAACATCCAGGCAAAGTATCGGGAGTACCGAGCGGAGAGCGGCCTCCGGGAGCGGTGCGACAATCCGAGCTGCCCGCTTCACACTTCACCAGCGATCTGGGACGGCAAGCCGATCCGGATGATCGTGGACCACGTCGACGGATGCCGCTTCAACAACCGTCCGAAGAACCTGCGTCTGCTCTGCCCGAACTGCAACTCCCAGCTCGGTACGACGGGCGGCAGGAACAAAGGGCGTGTCGTCGGAGTCACGGAAGGCGGCTACGCGATCGACGACCAGAAAGACGGCCGCCTGGACCACAGACTCATCGCGGAGGGGGGCCACTTCACTCTGACCGGCCAAGACGTGACGCTGGCCGCGAAGAAGGGGTGAGTACCGAGTCAGTGGACCGTCGTGACCTCCCCAATGCCTCCGAAACCGTCATCGAATGCTCTCGTCTCCCCGGCGGTCGTTCATTGAAAATTGTCGAGAGAACTCTGTCGACGCGATTCATCGGGTGATCGATTATGCTACGATAGCCGGGACGGTCCGACCACATTCCGACATTGTCTCAGAAGAATTGATGTCATGGCAAAAGCCCCTAACCCACAATCGGACGCGGAAGATCGGCTCGACATCGAGCCCGATGTGCATGCCCTCGCAGAGGGTAGTCCGATCGAGCAGAACAAAGACGAGGTCGAAGATTCAATCTATTCGCCTTCCCACTACGAAATTGTCTCAATCCCCGCCGACTACACGCTCGAAGGACTGATTGGCAAGTGGAAGAAGAAGCAGCTCACAGTACCTGGTTTTCAGCGCAAGTTCGTCTGGACTCAGCGACAAGCGAGCCGCCTGATCGAATCGTTTATTCTCGGATTGCCAGTTCCAGCTCTTTTTCTTTACACCGATCCTGACTCAGGAGAGCAGCAGGTTATCGACGGGCAACAGCGTCTGACGTCGGTTGTTAAGTTTTTCGAAGGCCGATTCATCAACGCGAATATGACAACCGAAAAGGTGTTCCGTCTGGTAGGGCTAAGCGATGACAGCCCCTACAAGAACTGCACGATCGCAGACATTGAGGAGAAGTTCCCCGCAAAGTTCGCAAAGCTCAACGACGCGGTCATGCGGGCTTTCGTTATCAAGCAACTGGACCCCGACGACGCAACCAGCATCTATCACATTTTTGAGCGATTGAATACGGGAGGCTCGCAGCTTCTCGGACAAGAGATCCGTAACTGTGTCTATCACGGCCGATTAAACGATCTTCTCAATGCGCTGAACGAAGATACCAATTGGCGTAAGATTATTGGGAAACCAATTCGCGATGGCCGGATGCGCGATGTCGAGATGATCCTGCGTTTTGTCGCGCTCTACTACTTTTCTGGTGAGTACAAGAAGCCTATGAAGGATTTCCTTTCGTGGGCGATGAAGAAGAAGCGTCAGTTGCCGACGGAAGAAGCTGAAGTGCTGGCCGAGACGTTCCGAGACTCGTGTGCTCGCATTGTTGAGACTCTGGGTCCGCAGCCATTTCACGGCCATAGCGGAATGAATCCCGCGATATTCGACGCGATCTTCACCGCGGTCGCGGAACATCCAGGACAACTTGCGGCGGGATTCAAGAGTCGTTTCGAGTCGCTCGTAAAGAGCTGGGACTTCAAGACGAATTCGTCCTATCGAACCACAGACGCAGAACCTGTAGCGAATCGGTTGAATCTCGCCCGCACTCGTTTGTTTGATTCGAAATGAGCCTAGCAGTTTTTGAGAACTTCCTGCGTTTCGCCGAAGGTGCTGTTGCCGCCAAAGCAGCGTTGCCGTCACAGATTGATGCCGCGGAGTTTGAAAGTGCATTGGTGAGCTACGGCGTCGTCGTACTTTATGCGCAGGTCGAACAGTGTGTTCGCAGCGCATTCGACTTAAAGTGCGGAAAGTGCGCTGATGTTGAGGTGCGGACGTTTGCATTGTCTGTTAAGAACGAGAAGACAGGAAAGCTGAGGATTGAGCATCTGAAGGGAACGCTGGGACGATTCGGCGATTCCTGCAAACAACGGTTTAGAGACCGGTTCATTGTGCGTGGCACCGATACGGTATCAAAGCATGAGACATCGTGGGAGTCCGTGATGAACCAACGTCATATAGTGGCACATGAAGGCAATCCGGCGAGGTGCAGCCTCGATGACCTCCGGCTCTTTTACGGAGATGTCCGGATGGTGCTCGGATTCCTCTGCGACGCGCTCGGCCTTGATGCTGCAGAAATTGCCGGCATCAGCAAGCTGATCATCATCCCGCTACGGTCCGTGGCCTGAGAGAGCGGGGTTGTCAGCCCGGCGCGGCGTCGCCTACGGCTCAGACCGGGAGCGGGGAACCCAGCGGAGGTTGTCGAGCCGGCAGTTGAGTTTGTTGCCGTCGCGGTACCGGACGATGTGACCAGGCGGCCGGGGACCGACGAAGACCGTCAGCACGAGCCCGGCGACGCGGTGAGACGTGCAGCGGTCATTCTGCTGCAGAGTGACCGTCAGGCCGCCATCGCCGCTGCGGGAGCGTTTACGGCGATGCCAGGGGCGGAACCCATACCGGGCGCGGCAGCTCCAGACGGTCCCGTCGCTGCAGATGCGGTAGCCTGGGAACCCCGGAATCCGCCGGGCCTGCAGACCGGGCTCAATCGTGCGTCGCGTCCTGGGGGCCATCGTTGGTACTCTGACGGAAACGCGGGGCTGACATTTAGCGCCGTACGTTTCCCGCACGCTCAACGGGCGTTTCACGCCGGATCGTAAGTGTCACGCGTGGAAAAGACTGCAAACCGGATCGCGCCGAAGTAGCAAGATTGGCCGGCCATCCGGGCAAAGGTCGAAAACTCCAGCAGCGAGCGTCTGCAAGGAAGATGTGGCGATGTCGAGGGATTGGCCTTCCCCCCCGATTTCTTGTCATTGGGAATTCACGCGTCGCGGGTATTTCGGACATTGAATGAGCGCGCATGTATAGTGTATTGTCTGGTTCGTTCGAGCTTTGTTGCAAGCGGCGATGACTGCCATGCGAGATCAAGACATCCGAATCGCTCTGCGAGAGCTTCTGCTGGCGATGCACGCCGGTGACTCCCCGCTAATCCTGGATGAGCTGGAAGTCTGCCACGGCAACGTGCGGGCCGATCTCGCAGTTCTGAACGGTGTCTTTGCCGGATACGAAATCAAGAGTGAACGCGACACTCTGGAGCGGTTGCCGGCGCAAGCCACCGCCTACGGGAAAGTCTTTGACGTTGCGTGCCTCGTGGCAGCCCCGTCCCACATCCCGCGTGCCCAGTCGCTGATCCCCGAATGGTGGGGCATCATGCGGGTCGAAGCTGTCGCGGGGACCATACGGATTTCTGAGGAACGTGCTGGAACCGACAACCCGGCACTGGATCCCTACGTTCTTGGAATGCTGCTCTGGAGAAACGAAGCTTTGCGGCTCCTTGAACAAATCGGGTTTGATCAAGGAGTCCGCACGAAGCCGACCGCATGCATGGTTTCACGGCTCTGCGAGCGACTGCCAGCATCGGACGTCGCCGTTCTCGTTCGCCAGACGATCAAGTCTAGGGGAGATTGGCGATCTGCTGCACGACAAAAGCGGCGTGATGGCTTGTGCCGACCGTCACCCACGTCGTCGCGTTTCCGCACTCCTTCTTGTCGGCGCAATCCTGAATGTACTGGTCCCCAAGGCTGAATTGGGCGCCCTTCCAAGCGGGATGCGATGTGATCATCGCGGCGAGCATCGGATACTGCTGGGCTGGCGGCACATTCTGCTTCTTATCACCCTTCCGGCGAAACGCCTCACCCCGCGCCACGACCCATTGAAGCTGGTCGCAGTATTTGATTTTCGGACTCATTCGAATCTTGCGCGGATCAAGTTCGACAAGTGACGGATGAGATACACCGTAATCGCCAAAGGCTGGAATGCGTTTGATCGTAGCTCCTGCAGCCCGCAGTCCGAGCCAGATTTCCCATTCTACACGCGCGAAAGTCTCAGTCGTGTTCTGCTGCATTTCCAGCTCACTCGGAAAACTGCCAGCGGCAAAGGTGAGCGACTTCCAGCCTTCGATGCTGGGCAACATTCCGATCATGAATGGCAGCGAAACCTTCAGCGGACCTTTCATGTCTGGCAAGACACCGCCGTAGTCGACAATCAGATGAACTGAACCAGGCGGAAGTTCAAGGTACTCCAAGAACTGATCAATCTGAGCAGCCAGCTCCTGTCCTTCGCTCAAATCTTCGGCGGTCAATCGCAAACAGACATCAGCGCTATTTTTCTTGGCGAATTTCACGCAGGCGTCGTTGTATTCGACGATCCGGTTCAACCCCACGACTGGGATCGGTGACAGTTCTTCCGAATGAAGCCCTTCGAGTATTCCGTAAATGGGTTCCTCGGAGGTCACGAGTACGTCGTCTTCTTCGACGTAGAAACCGTCGATAAAAACGGGCGTTCCCGTCGTCCAAGACTTTGCAATCTTCTTGACTAGTGCGGCGACATGTTCATCAATCGTCTTCGACGGAACCGGGTCGTCTTCGCCATCGATCCACTTTGGCGGAATTGGGGTAATCTCCAACAGTGGAGTGACGACCGCTGCATCTGCCACCGGGATGGTCTCCAGAGCTTTCAGTTCCCCGGCTTTCGACTTGAGAATCGGAACATAGTGACGATCGTCGAACATGCGTTGGCCCTTCCGAAGTACAACACGGGTATAACCGACGCGTAACATGGTGTGGCATGTTCACGTCTGCGTCAACCGTCAGAACTGTAAAGCTCAATGGCGTAGTGTCCGATCCCAGCATTTGGCCGGGACCAGGCTTCACCACATGCGAGTCAGTCCTTCGGCACTCCGACATCGTCGGCCGGTCCCGTCGCTGCAGATGCGGTAGCCGGGGAACCCCGGAATCCGCCAGGCCTGCAGATCGGGCTCAATCGTGCGGCGCGTCCTGGGGGCCATGATCAACCCGCGACTTGAAAACGGGGTGTCGATTATGCACCCGGCAATGCAGCCAGGGCCGGCGGGAGAGTCGCCTCACAGAACGGAGCGAGATTCTCCCGCCGCGGTGCGAACTGGAAAAGGGTCCGGCTCTATAGGGTCTGACGCGCAGCGGCTGGCCTGTCCGCGTTCAACGCGGGTGCGTTTCAGGACAGTTTTCAGTCACCCTGCAAATGGAGCCATGAACATGGCGAAGAGCTTTTCGGAACGTGAGGCGGAGTACAGCGGCGAACTCGATGCGATGGAGTTCCGCCGGAAGTCAGAAAACCGGGGCTTCACTGAGGCAGAGTCATGTCGCGTGGATGATCTCCTGACGAAGCGGGACCAGGTGAGGGAAGAAAGGCGGCAGAAAGTGGCGGATGCAATGGCGGAAGCGCGGGCGAACCCCGGCAGTGGAGACCGGCGAGACCCGGTCTTGAACCCGGATGGCAATCGGTACTCGCTGCTGCGAGCGATCGACATGCGGGCGAAGGGCTTTGCGGTTGACGGGTACGAAGGCGAGATCTCGCAAGAAATCTGCAAACGGATGGGTGGCACGTCGCCGCATGGCTTCTACATGCCGCTCACGCTGCCGATGACGCAGGGTGGAGGCGAGCGCCGAGCACTCAACACGACCACGGGCGCCGGAGCCGTCCAGACGAGTTTCATGGGGGACCGATTTATCGACGCCCTGCGAAACCGGATGGTTCTGGCGGCGCTGGGGGCCACGGTGTTGGAAGATCTCGTCGGGGATTGCGACATTCCCAAGCTGACCGGGACTGGAGCGGCGTACTGGGTCGATGAGAATACCGCGCCGACCGTCAGCAATCAGACGGTCGGGCAAGTCTCCCTGTCGCCGACGACGGTCGGGGCGTACACGGACGTCACTCGCCGGTTGATCAAACAGACCAGCCTGGGTGCGGAGAACCTGGTCCGAAACGATCTCACGACGGTGGTTGCCATTGAACTGGACCGGGCCGGGATCAACGGCAGCGGTTCCGGAGCTGAGCCGCAAGGGATCATGCAGAACGGTTCGATCCCCACCGTGGCCATCGGCACGAACGGCGGCGATCCGACGTGGGCGAAGCTGGTGGAACTGGAGTCGACCATCGCCACGGCCAATGCCGACACGGGCAGGATGGGCTATCTCACGAGCAACTACGGCCGCGGGAAACTCAAGACGACCGAGAAAGGATCGGCCGGGTATCCCATCTTCCTGTGGGACAGCAATAACACGATCAACGGCTACCAGGCCGTCGCCACCAGCCAGGTTCCCAGCAACCTTGCCAAGGGGTCTGGCACCAAATTGACGTCGGTGATCTTCGGAGACTTCTCGTCGGTGTACCTCGGCATGTGGGGCGGCATCGACGTCAACGTGAACCCGTACTCGAACTCGACCAATGGGACGGTGCGGATCACGACTCTCCTGGACTGCGACATCAAGTTCCGGCGGGTCGAGAGCCTCGCCAAGATTGTGGACATGGCGCGGTAAGCGTCGTGGGATCTCGGCCGGCCTGATCGCGTTCAACGAGTTCAGGCCGGCCACTGCACCCGGCCGGGAGCTGCGCCCCGGTCGGAGATTGCCCGGCTGGTTCGTTGGTGGTTCTCAACGTCTTCCCACCACGGACCGGCCGGGCTTTTGCTTGCGCTGTGCTGAGAGCCCGGCAGATGCGGCACAGGCCACGGCGGCGGCCTGGTCGATGTGGCCAGCGTCCGGCGGCGGCAAGGGCCTGCAGAACGCAGCAGCGGCGGCCGGCGAACGTGCCAGGCGGGGCCGGGGGGAGGGGGGGGTGTCAATCGCTACCACCGAAAGGCCGCTTACCGCTTCTCCCACCCCGTGCGCTCGCCGTCAGGTTTTGAGTGGGGGGGGTTGGACAGGCACGGCCGGCCGGATTTGCGGTTTTCCGGCTCACAATCGCAGGGTTTCCGGTCGCAGGCGTTGCAGAATTCGCGCCGACTTCGGACAGGTTGTCGCGGTTTCAGGCCGTGGCGGATGCAATTCGGGCCTGTTTTCCGGCCTTCCGCTTCTCACCCAGCCGTCCCAGTGGTTGAAACGGGTTGTTGGAAATCGCCCCGGACCGGCAAGCCCCCCGGAAGATCGACCGGGCGGCACTGGTCAGCGTGGCCTTCGTCGCGGCGGAAATCTGTTCCTGATCGATCAGTTCCAGGAACCGCCCGACGTCGTCTTCATCGACTTCGCTGACGGGCTTGCTGCCGAACAGGTGGGTCAGCCGGTCGGCGACGCTGCGGTACAGATTCCGCGTGTCTTTGCTGAGATCGCGGCAGTTCTCCAGGTAGCGTTCGAGCCACTTCGCTACCGTGATCGGACCGCCCAAAAGGTCATCTTCCCGCGGTGGTTGTTTCGCAATCCTCCGCGTCCCGGAAATCACCTGTTTCGCGACGGTGTTCTTGGTCGTCTTCGTGAGACGTGCGACCAATTCGAGCGGCAGACCGAGACCGTGGTGCAGGATGATGGCCAGCGTTCGCTCGGGGCCGATCTTCGGATTCTCGACGGCCTCTTTGAGCCACTCCGTGGCCTGGTGGCTGAACCAGCTCCCTCGATCAAGAATGACCTGGTCGCCGGATTCGTGGACGTGGACGACGGATGACATGGAGTGTGCGCTCCTGAAAGGGGGAAAGACCCGTTTCAGAGCGCGGACCGTTTTCACTTCCGGTTTGGAGCCCGGCGGCGGTGCCTACGTGTCGGCCTGGTCGGAGGCGGAGTGACGTTCCTGCAGCTCCCGCATGAACGCCAGAAAGTCTCCGGCGGGGAGTTCGGAGACCAAATCGAGCAACCGACGCATGGCCTCAGTGCGCTTGCCTGCAACAACCTCCGGCGCGTCGCTTTGCGCGTCGGATTCCAAGAGATCTACGCTCTCGCCGCTGGAAAACGTCGATTCGGCGAGTCCTGTATCGCCCACCTTTTGACTCAGAAAACCCCTGTTTTCCAGGGGATGTGGCATTACAGAACTGGGTGGCCGGGGCTGAACCGAAGGGAAGCCCCGGACCGCGCGCCACCGGGGCATCGCGAAGACGCTTCCGCCCCTACCACCCGCCATCAGCCGGCATACGTCTCCGGGAGCAGGCGCACGCCGGGCACCAGCCGTCGTTCGACCGTTCCGGTCTCCGCTTCGCCGTCCCAGAGGCTGGCCCAGTCGGCCCAGTCGATGTGGTGCAACTGGAAGACCAGTTCCGTCAGCGGCAGCCGTTCGAGACCGACCGAGCGGGCCAAGCTGCGCGGACGGGGCGTCGAAATCTGCGTATCCTTGAGCGGAAAGTGCAGCTCGGCGTCGTAGTTGCGATTCGGCCAGACCACGAGGCCCGTTTCGGCGATGTCGTAGGGATGCGGCGGCGAGCCGAGCTTGGATTCGATCTGTTCGCGGACGAGGTCGACGCCTGCCAGTTTGTAGAGCCCGGCGAGGGCGGCGCGGAGCACCTGGCACTGCTCGGCGTTCAACGTGCTGATCCAGCCCGGGCGGGCGATGCCGGCCAGGACCCAGCCCGACTGCTCGGCGATGACGAGCTCAATCGGCCGGTCGGGACAGGCGGCGTTGGCGAGCTCCACCGTGAAGCGATTGGTGCTGACGACGATGTCGCCGATCGACAGTTCCGCCGCACGAAACGCGGTCGACTCCGCCAGGACCGCGAGCAGTTCGCGTTCGACGAAATGGACGATCCGCTCCGACAGGTGGTGGAGTTGCTCTTCGTAGCGGGACTGGCGGTTGAGCTCGGGAATCAGGCGGTACTTGCGGGCCGTCCGGCGGCGGCGGGCGAACAACTTGGGAATTGTCCCCGAATGAAAGCCGGGCTTGAGCAGGCGGGCGATCGTTTCGCCGTGATGTCCGACCATCACCGGCCGCATTCGCGGCGGGCGATTGGCGGCATACAGGCGCCAGTTCTCCTTGAGCTCCCAGGCAAGAAAGCCGAACACACCCGGAATGCTGGTGACGATGGCGGTGCCGAACGTCGTGGCGTAGAGGCTCCCCATCACGGGCTTGAGGACGCCGACAAGCGTGGGGGTGAACGGCAGAATGAGTTTGTGAGAGACCGTCACCACGGGGAAGTGTTTGATCGGATTGACCTGCGGCTCGATCAGCAGCGTCACGCAGAAGCGGATGACGGAGTGAATCAGGGCCCAGATCGCCCCCAGAACCGCCTTGAAGGCGAGGGTCAGCGACGTCTCGCCGCTGCGGAAGCGGAGCCATTCGTCGACCGCGTAGAGCACGCGTTCGACGCCGTCCATGAACTGGCGGAACAGATCGACGATCAGGTTGAACAGTCCCAGGATCAAGTGCGCCCGGATGCGCTGCCAGGTCCGGCCCATCCATTCCCAGGTGACTTCTTCGGTATCGCGTCCGAGCCGGGAATTCAGCAGTGCGAACGTGGCGATAAACAGTCCGGCGGCCAGCCAGCGGTTATCGCGGGACCAGGTTCCTTCGAACGGCAGCAGGAGCCAGAGCACGAACGTGAGCAGGATCGGGCTGACGAAGTACCGGCGGAAAAGTTTAAACGGCAGGCTGCGGAGAAACTCCGCGACTAAGGGCATCCGCCAGAGCGCTCGCGGCCAGTCGACCAGCAGCCCCTTGACGACGTGCCAGAACATGACGAGCAGGTCGACGACGGCCGCACGGAACCAGGGACCGTGAATCAGCGCAAAAAGGAAACAGCCGACGCCCAGCACCCAGGCGGAAAGTTCGAGGACGTTCCCCTTGTGGTAAAGATGCAGCTCGTGCTCGATCAGGAATCCGGAAATCGGGGCGATGAGATGGTTGAGTCCTTCAATGATCAGATACGCGCCCCCGAAGGGAATCGCCACAAACCTGGTGAGGAACCTGCCCTGAGGCGTGCCGAACGCCAGCGAGCTGAGCCGCTGCAGCCAGCGGAGGTAGAACGGCCCCTTCTGGTAGACGCCGTCGAGTAGAACTGAAAATCGCCGATCGGCCTGGAGCAAGGTGTCGCCGCTGCTGAACTCCTTCCAGCTCGACAGATCGGGGAGCTTCAGATTGTTGCGGGAGAGGCCGTCCCGCAAGTCGCCCATCGTCAAAAAGCCGCGATCGACGATCTGGTCCATCAATTCGTCGATGAGCTTGCCGAAGGCCACGCGCTCGACGACGTTCTGCGGAGTGTGGCCGATATCCTGGAACGACTGCTGAACGAGCGGCCGCATTCCGC
Organism: uncultured Planctomycetaceae bacterium; assembly: GCA_942493135.1. GTDB lineage: Bacteria > Planctomycetota > Planctomycetia > Planctomycetales > Planctomycetaceae > Planctellipticum. The sequence continues at coordinate 1,505,702 of OW818684.1, forward strand.
GGCGCAGAATGTGTTCGGCGGCAGCCAGCGCTTCGTGCAGCAGCGATTCCAGTTCGCGCCGTTCGTCGCGGGAGATCCGCACCTTGGACATCCGCGAGGCGGCGGTCCGCAGGTGCTTCTGAATCAGCACGATCCGCTGGTTCGGGAGCGCTCGCTTCAGCGGCGACCAGCCGAGCGTTCGCACCCACAGCCAGAGGTCGATCCGATAGCTTTCCTGTTCGTGATCGAGGCAGACCTTCTGCAGGTCGTAGAGCAGCCGGGCATTGGCGTTCCAGTAGCCCCGCGTCGCGCCGGCCAGCAGATACCGGGTCATCTTCGTCCAGGCGGCGAGCTCGTCGTCGTCCAGTTCGAGCGCCGCCTGCAGACGCTGACAGAGTGCTGCCAGATCGGCGGCGATCTCATTTTCGATGGCAACCCTGATCTCTGCACCGGCGATGTCGAGTGCCCGCTGCCGGAGGATGGCGGCTCGGACGACGTTCCCCTTGAGGCGGCGGATGGCAGCCCGTTTGAGCAGTGCGTAGCAGCGGCGGGTGGATGCAGCGGTTACCGCGGGGGGAGCAGCGGGACTCTGATCTTCCGGCGGCTCGCCGAACCGGATGTCGCCCGGATCCTGTCCTGCCAGCTCCAGCGGGCGGGTCGACTCGTAGAGGTCGGCCGCGGGACATTCCTGCTCGAGCCAGGCCGCCGCCGCATCGACGTCGTCGATCGACGGAAAATAGAGCGTGACCAGTTCCGGCGCGAAGTAGCGCAATTCGCAGAAGACCGCCACGAACTCGGCCCAGGCCTCGCGGACGCTGGTCGGATGCAGCAGCATCCCCTCGTGTCGGAGCACCGAGCGGATCTCGTCAAACTGGGTCTGGCCGATACGGTCGATCCGCTCGCGCAGTCCGGCGGAATTCATCTGATCGGGTGCGGTCCGGTTCTGGAGAACCGCGTCGAGCCGGGCGTGAAACAGCATCCGCCAGTAGTAGCGCTGGAGCTGCGGCCGGCCCAGCCCCCGAAGCTGATCTTCTTCCGGCCGGGCGATCAGGATGACCTTCGCCGGGAGCAGTGTGGCGTTTTCGGCCCCCAGTTCATCGAGTGCGACCAGCCACATCAGGCGGTCGCGGTCGACGACCAGCGACTTGCGATGCGGGATCTTCGCCCACGGATGGGTGATCTCGAGTTCGTGACGAATCACCCTGCGGAGAACCCGCGGCAACACGAAGAAGGCCTCGGGATCCCGTTCGCGGAAGCCGCGTTCGACTTCCTCGACAAGAGCTCCCGTCGGAGATTCGACTGGTTCGCGCACCGACTCCGTCACGCCCGTCCCGTCCTGGTCTGCCGGCCCGCACCGATGGCGTGCCGGGCGCGTACTGACTCGGAAACCCCGGCCGCCCCTGTTCGACCACTGGTGCAAGTCTAGCGGACTGGAACGGAAAAGCGAGTCGGACGGCTGCCTGCTGCGGGATTCGCAGCTCGTCGAGGTGCGACCACGCGACCTGCGGGACATGTCGGGGTGGTTTGTGGGGAAAGTTTGCCGCCCCGGTACGTCCGCGGACGTCGTGTGGTGGAGGTTTCCGGGCGGTCCCGTGTATGCTGCAGCGGTTTTCCCGAAATCGAAGCCGCCGTTTTTCTGTGAGAGATGGTTCTGTGACAGGGACTTCCAGCGTGACTCCGTCGACTCCGTCCGCGCCGCGCGGCAGCCTTCTGAACGACCTGCGGATACTGTGGCACCTGGCGGCGGCCCGCGTCACCGGCAACACCCACGAAGAGCGGCTGGAAAGCTTCTACAAGGGTCAGGCGCACGGCTACGACGCCTTCCGTCGACGGATGCTGCACGGTCGACCGGAACTGTTTCAGCATCTGACGCCTGTCCCAGGGGGAGTCTGGGTCGACCTGGGGGCAGGGACGGGGGAAAACGCCGAGCACTGGGGACCGAGGCTGCAGGAATTCGGCCGGGCGTACCTCGTCGACCTGTCATCGTCGCTGCTGAAGGTGGCGGACGAACGGATCCGCGAGCGGGGATGGACGAATGTCGCCACGGTCCATGCCGACGCGACGAAGTTCGTGCCGCCGGAAGGTTCGGCCGACCTTGTCACGATGTCCTATTCGCTGACGATGATTCCCGACTGGTTCTCGGCGCTCGAACAGGCCTGGCGGATTCTCAAGCCGGGGGGAACGCTGGCGATCGTCGATTTCTTCGTGTCGCGGAAGTACCCCGCCGCGGGACTGGTCAAACACCGCTGGTCGACTCGGACGTTCTGGCAGCTCTGGTTCGCCAGCGACAATGTGTTCCTGAATCCGGATCACATTCCGTTTCTGCAGAGCCGGTTGGAGACGGTATATCTCGAACAGCGGCGGGGGAAGATGCCGTACCTGCCGTTCGTGCGGGCGCCCTATTACCTTTTCGTGGGCCGCAAACCGCTTTGAAGTCTCAAAACGGTCGCTGAACCTGCATGGACTCAGGCAGCGGGTACAGTTTGCGGTGAACTTCGACGGTCTGACCGCGCGGAACGGCGACGACCAGCACCCACTGCTTCGCGTCCGCGCTGATGAGCGTCAGGTCCTGCAGGACGCCGCCGCCGCGGAGTCCGTCGGACTCGCGGAGGATCTGCCCGGCGGGCTGTCGGATCACGGTCGAGCCGAGCAGAAACTCGCGCCAGTTTTCGGCGGGAGTCACTTCCTGATACTGACCGGAAGCGATATCCAACCGCGGCTCGACAACCGGCGGAGCGGACTCGATGAGCGGATCGTTTCGTCCGTCAGAAAGAATGACTCCTCGCGGCAGGACTGCGGCGACGCAGGCCGATGTCCCGAACGTTGTTCGCGCGGCCGTGATCAGTTCGGTCGGCAGGACCGCACGCGAGAAGACTTCGTCGGTCATCAAGCGCTCGGCGTCGAGCTGCGACCAGTCCAGTTCGGCGATGGGCGCCCGTCCGGGAATCGAGAACGTCCGGTCCAGCGTGGGGGTCCACTGCTTGACGGACTGCGTGACCGAATACTTCCGGGGTACGCGGCCGGCGATCGTCGTCCCGCGCGGGCTGTCGGTATACTGAGGTAATCCGCGCATTCCGCGAACCAGCAACTGCCGGCCGGTCCGCTGGTCAATGAGGATCTGCCGTTGCACCATCCGGCCTCCCACCTGGACCATGGTCGTTGATCGCAGGAGAGTCTGGTACATTCCGCCGCTCGTCGAAACATCCGCAAACAACCCGTTTTCGACATCCAGCGTCCGAGATCCGGAGACCGCGGGGATGTGCAGCGACAGCGACTGGCTCCGAACGAGGTCGCCGTCGGACGCATAGTCGAAAATCTGCATGGCGTAGCCATTCTCGACGCCGGTCATCGCCCGGTTGGCCAGCCAGACTGTCGTGACCGTCATGGCCACGACGGCGCAGGGGAAGGTCAGCCAGGTCCACTTTCGCAGCCGGAGCCGGCCGAGCACCACGTATTCGACCGGACCAATCCAGATAACGAGTCCCCCCAGCATGGAGGCGATCAGCCAGAACGGCATCAGCTTGAGTCCGCGCGGCGACAGGTAGTCGCCGATCCGCTGGGCCAGCATCTGCGCGGACTCCGTCTGATCGATCGCCTCCGGCGAGGCGAACTGATAGGCGTTTGGAGCTGGTACAGTGCGAGGTCGCTGACCGCGGAGGACCGGATCCCAGTTACCGTGGTCCAGCACGGCGGCAACGCGCGGCGGCGACAGACGCCAGAATTGGGCAAAGGCGCCGCGGAATTCCGGGCTGTCGAGCGGATCTTCGCGCGGTTCGCCGTCGCTGATCCGCACCAGCACGCGCCCCAGGTCGCAGCGCAGCGAGAGCAACGGCGTCGGCGGCAGGGCATCGACATCGAACTGTCCCTGGCGCGTCAGCTGCCAGGGGAGCGGCTCCTGCGACTCTTCGGTCAGGGACTTGAGGAAAGCGAGTTGAGCGGTCTCGACGATCCGCGGCAATTCGAGATAGATGCTGCCGCCGGCCCGCACCCACTGGCGGAGCGCATCGAGTTGCGGCCCGCGAAGCAGCGCCAGCGTGTCGCTCAGCAGGTAGACCGTGTCGAACTGGCAGTAGGCTAATGCCGTCTGCGGAAAATCCTGCGGGCGCAGACTGACGACGACGGTCTGCCAGGCCCCCTCGAACTCTTCCGGTGCAAACGTCTCAAACGGGGTTTTGCCGATCAGCAAGTCCCGGCGACGCGGCCGGCTGCCGGTGGTCGGCGGTTCGCCGATCAGAGCCATCATCGAGTTCCGCATGACGGAGGGGACTCGCAGAATCTGCGGTTGGAGCTCGAGCATCTGCCCGCGTGTTTGAAATCGGACCCGGACCGGAACTTCGTCGAGCGGAACACCGGTCGTCAGCGGCGCCAGGAGCAGCGTCAACTGTTGCTGCGAATCCGTCAGCACGATGTCGTCGAAAACATACGACGCCAGCACGTTCTGGCCGTCGTGGAGATCGAGCAGCAGCCGGCCTTCGACGATGGGATCGACCTGCGACCGCAGCGTCCAGAGTGTCAGCATGGGCCGGTTGAGCCGGACCGTCGGAGAGGTTGGCGAGAGCTCGACTTGAAGATTCTGCGCGAGCTGTGCCTGGGCCGCGGCCGGACAGAGCAGCAGTAAGCCGGCAAGCAGGAACGCGAAGCGCACGCTCATGCCGGCATCCCCTGCGGCGGTCGCTGAAAGTACCACCATTCAATCAACAGGAACGCCAGCGCCGCCGCCGCGAACCAGGGCCACAGCGGCTGGTCGTTCTTGACGCCGCTGGAGGCCGCCGAGACGGCGACTTCCGGAAATTGCAGTCGCGGAATGGTGGCCAGCGACGTTTCCGCCGGACTGAGGAGGCTGACGCCGACGGTCGCCTTCGTCACGCCTCCCGCCTGAATCTGATACTCGCCGATAACGGGCGCTCCCGCTCCCGAGAGTAAACCGGAGCCGTCGCTGCGTCCGGTGTCGGTCCGGCCGTTCGGACCGACGATGCGGTATGCAGTATCGGGCGCCAGCACGAGAGGCGGCAGGGCGCCCGTCGGGGCGGACCGTGCTTCGGTCAGCCCCGACTGCTGCTGAGCGAGTTCGCGCAGGTTCGAGATCAGGATGGGAAAGCCAACCCGGTATGGCAGCGTCGAACGGTCGGGATGGAACAGGAAATACTCGTCGAGCCCCCCTTCCCCGCGTTTCTCCAGCACCAGAGGCCCGGTCCGGCTCTGTACCAGAACCTCGTAACCGGCGAGCTCGAACTCCCGATCAGTCGCACCGTTCTGGTTGGCCGGCTTGTCCGCGATCTGCACGTCAAAGAGCTGCACGTGCCGGAGCATCGGGCTGGTGCGGACCCAGTCGATGACATCCGCCAGGCCGGTTTCCATCTTCACCAGCGACTGGAGTTCCGCCGGGATGACGCCGAAGTGGACTGTCACGCGGGATTCCGGGCCGGTTTCGAGGGGCTGGTCGTTGAACTTGAGGTCGACTTCCGCGGGTTCTTTGCCGTCGCGCGGATATAGCTCCAGGTCGGGAAGGACTTCGAGGGCATGGCGGACCGACGCCAGACTGGCGGGGCAATAGACGATCAGCGACCGGGGGAGCGGGAGACTGAGCCAGGCGACGTTGTCCGAATCGAGGGCGTCGAATCCGTCCGGGCGGATCGTCAGTTCGAGCTGTGTGGCGGCGTCGGCCGGAATCTGGAAGACGAGTCGCTCGGCGTTGCCCCCTTCGATCGATGCCGTCTGACGGGAGACGGATTTTCCGTCCTGCAGCAGTTCGACCTCCACCAGCGACTTGGCGTCCTTCGCCCCTTCGAGCCGGGCGAAGACGTCCCAGCCGGTGTCGTTCCGGCGAGCGTTGAAGTCGGTGATGCCGATGTTGGTTCCGCCCGGATCGAGCTTCTGATAGTTGATTTTGAACGGGAGCTCGAAGTCGATCCGGTCGGGCACATTGCCGTCGGTAATCAGGATGGCTTCTTCGACGGGATTGGCCCGGGCCAGCGCCTCGGCGATCCGCAGACCGTCTTCGAGCCGGCTGGGAACCTGCTGGACCTCCAGGTCGTCGAGGGCGGCGTGGAGCAGCCGCTTGTTGTTGGTGAATTCGGTCAGCCGCCGCCCCGAGGAATGGACAGCGATCAGGCACAGCCGCTGGTCGGCCACTAGATTGTCAATCAGCCGCCGGACCTGATCTTTGGCCTCATCGAGCCGGGTCGCCCCCCCCGCCGACGTCCGGGCTGCCATGCTAGCGGAGCAGTCGATCAGCACGGGGATGAATCGAGCTCGTTCCGCACCGGCGGGGCGGAAGGGCTGCATGGCGGCGAGGATCAGGCAGAACAGCAGCAGCAGCTGGAACAGCAGCAGCAGGTTCCGCTTGAACTTCTGGAACGGGGAATTGACTCGCTGGTCGTTGAGAACGCGCCGCCAGAGGGCCAGCGAAGGGACTTCCACGCGCGGCCGGCGGAGCTTGAGGAAGTAAAAGATCACCAGCGGGATCGTCAGCAGGAACAACCACGCGGCCAGCGGAGATGTAAAACCCAACCAGGACATGAATTCCAGCCTTTGCGGGATGCGAGCCAGAGTGTCGTAAGAGTTTCAGCGTTCAGCGGACCCAGCCGCGACGGCGGAGGGTATCGAACAGGATGGTGTCAATCGGCGTCGACGAATCGACGGTCAGGCAGCGACCGTTCCGCTGACGACAGACCTGGGCCAGATACCCCTGCAGATCCGCCAGATGCTGATGGTAGAGGCCGAGCAATTCGCCGGCAGAGGTAATATCCAGCGTCTGGGAAGTTTCCGAATCGACAAACCGGAGGTCGCCATTCAGATCGGGATGGAGCTCCTCGGGGGCCAGAATCTGCACGGCGAACGTTTCCAGCCCCGCGCTGAACAGATGATTGAACGGTCGATCGAGGGCGCCGAATGTCAGGAAGTCGGACAGCAGGATGGCGATGCCGCGGCCGCGATGCTGTTTCAGGACTTCGGTGACGGCCTGATCGATCGGAAAATCGCCCCCCGGTTCGAGACGTTCGAGGAATTCCAGCACCCGGCGGAGGCTGGGGCGGCCGGTTGTCGGCGGCAGCATCTGCATCGCCCGCCCCTGCTGGTTGCAGGAGAAGATACTGACGCGTTCGAGGTTCATCAGCCCCATGATGCTGAACGACGCCGCGAGCTGGCGGGCCCGCTCGAACTTGCTGCCGAAGAGCATTGAGGAAGACGCGTCGAGAAGCACGACGACATGCATTTCCTCCTCGTGGCGGTAGAGCTTGAGATAGGGCCGGTTGAGCCGGGAGAAGATGTTCCAGTCGACGTACCGCATATCGTCGCCAGCGACATAGTCGCGGTAGTCATTGAATTCGGTGCTGGTTCCCCCCTTCCCGGCCAGGTGCTCCCCCCGGCTGCGATTGGTGAGTCGGCGCAACGGCGCCAGCCGCATCCGTTCCACACGGGAGAGGGTGGAGTTTTCGAGCAGCGAGGTGAACTGTGCGGTGGCCATAGGACGGAAGATTTCTCGCAGAGACGCAGAGGAAGAGGAGTTCGCAGAGAAGAGTACGAGGGTAGCCGAGAAGACAACGGGTCAGGCAGGAAGACCGTTGACTACGCGAATGATGCCGTCCTTCAGCAAGTCGACATGAAAATTGATCAAGAGACCGAGTTGCAGGCCACTGAGCTTCAGATAGGTATGAAGTTGCCGACGCTGGACGGGTCCCAAGCTTTCAATGGCTTTCACTTCGACGATGACTGCTTCATCAACAATGAGATCGGTCTCGAAGGCATTTTCGATGACAAGCTCCCCGTACTGAATGGCGATTTTCCGTTTCGAGGCGACTTGCAGACCGCGACTGGTCAACTCATGGGCAAGCACGCGATGGTACACCGACTCAAACAGTCCAGGTCCCAGCGTCCTATGTACCTTCATCGCCGCGTCTACAATGATTCCGGAAATCTCGTTCTCCTGCATTGGTCACCTCCCAAAACGATCGCCCCACTTTTGCCAGTTTCCTTCCGTCTTCTCTGCGAACTCCTCTTCCTCTGCGTCTCTGCGAGAAATCCGTCTCTTCAAACCGTTTCGGGGAGCGACTTGACGCATTCCTGGACGAGCTCGCCGATATCCAGGCTCTCGGCCTGGCCGTCGTAGTTGGGCAGGACGCGGTGCTGGAGGACTTCGTTCGCGAACGAACGGATGTCTTCGAAGGCGACGTGCGGACGGCCGTCGGCAAGTGCCCGCACGCGGGCGGCGCGGATCAGGGCCTGGGCCGCCCGCGGGCTGGCGCCCCACTTGACGAACTGCTTGACGCGTTCTGTGGCGAACTCTGAGTCCGGATGCGTCGAGAGGACCAGCCGGACGGCGTAGTCACGAATCGCGTCCGTGACGACGACTTTTTCGAGCGTCTTGCGGAACTGCAGGATCTTATCGGAATCGAGCAGCTTGGACAGTTCGACAGGGGACTTGAGGATCGTCCGGCTGACGACTTCGTTCATCTCGGATCGGTTCAGGAAGGGAACGACGACCTTGAACATGAACCGGTCGAGCTGCGCTTCCGGCAGCGGATAGGTCCCTTCCTGTTCGAGAGGATTCTGCGTCGCAAGGACGAAGAACGGCTGCTTGAGCGTATGAATCACACCGCCGGTTGTGACCGAGCCTTCCTGCATCGTTTCCAGCAGGGCGGATTGGGTCTTGGGGGAGGCGCGGTTTATTTCATCCGCGAGGAGCAACTGTGTGAAGATCGGACCTTTGCGAAACTCGAACCGGTACCGCCCCTGCTCGTCGCTCGACATGATGTTGGTGCCGATGATGTCAGCGGGCATCAAGTCGGGAGTGAACTGGATGCGTCGAAAGTCGAGATCCAGCACGCGTGAGAGGGCCTTGACCAGTTCGGTCTTGCCCAGTCCCGGAACCCCTTCCAGCAGCAGGTTGCCGCCGGCGAACACTGCAATCAGGGCGGCGTCGACCACGCGGCCCTGGCCGACAATCACCCGGCCGATCGCCTCTCGGGCACCAAGAAAGTCCTGCTGAAACTGGCGAGCTTCCTCCTGCAAGAGCTGAGCGTCTTCGAGTGTGGCGGCCATCGTCGTCTCCGTGATCCGGCCAGCGGCCGGCAAGTGCTACAGAAGTGTGAAGGAGGATCGGTTCCATCGAGACGGGATCGGGCCGGGAGATTACTTCGGCTCATCCCGCTTGCGTTTGAGCGCCAGCAATCGCTCGGTCGTGGAGGTCGGCTTGTCGCCCCCGCTGTCCGCGGCCGGAGGCGGTCCCGAGTCCTTCGGTGGAGGCTTGGGAGTGACTGCCGTTTTGCCGATTGGACGGGGCATCGAAGCACCATTGCCCGACGGCTGATAGGGACGTTCTTCGCGCCGCGTCCGCAATTCGGTCGCGACAGCGGCTTTCCGTTGAAGCAGCGTCCCCATCGTGACGGTCGACGTCTGACGGCGATCCAGTCCGACCCAACTCTTGATCGTCGACCAGTCGAGCTGGACCCGGCGGAGCGCGACGTCCAGCGGCAGCAGAATCGCTAGGGCCATCAGGAACCAGTCGAAGACCGGCCGGGTGCTGCGGCGGGACTCGCGATCCGTGGCAAAAACGTTGTCCTCGGCGGGGTCGCCGCTGAGGACTCGTCCGCCGGTGCGGGTCGCGATGTCTGCCAGCGCCTGCCGATTCGAGCGGAACCGCAGGTATTCGGGGGAATAGGAAACGACGAACCCGCCGAAGACGTTGTCGCTCCGTTCGCCGCCGGTCCCCTGGGCAGTCACGTGGTAGCGTCCGTGCCCCCACAGCGGGAAGGCCGCTTCGTAGCGTCTCGGGCCGACCTGGCGGAATGCCAGCGTTTCGACCTTCTGCCCCGGTCCGGTAACGCGGGCGTTGACGGTCAGAAACGCTTCCTCGTTGTGGAAATCCTCAATGACGATGACGCCGTCGCCGCCCGAAGTGTAGGTCGACATCCGGAGGTGGCCTTCTTTGCGGACGCGGGAGATCTCGGTCAGAAGCTGCGTGACGAAGGCCTGATACTTGCCCCAGCGGACCCAGTCGGCGCCCCAGCTCGGGGAGAGATCGGACGTGAAGGCCGCAGTCTTGCCGAGACCGTGCTGCCAGATCGCCAGGATCGGATCCCGTTCGGAGCCCTCGTCTTCCCCTTCTTCCTGCGGACCTTCCAGGACCACCATTGAGGGGTGCGGCTTGCGGGTCGTGATGACGTAGCCCCCGAGTTCGGGGAGTCCGTCGATTCCCTTGAGCACCGGCGAGACAAAACCCACTTCAGGGGTAAATCGCTTGAGCTGCACCATGCTCCGCTTGAGGGTCTTCGACTCCTTGATGAAGATCGCGGGGAGCTGGTTGGGATCCTGCGGGAAGTAATACCGCCCGCCGGTCGATGTGGCGATGCCGCGCATCGCGGAGATGTCATTTCCGCCGTGCGGAAAGACGGCGACCATCGAAACGCTGATCTTGTTCTTGATGAAGTCGGCGACAAGGGGCGGCGGCGGCGGCTGGGGGTCCCCGTCCGAAATGATGATCATGTGCTTCGACGAGGCATCGCTCAGTTTCAGTTCGTCGATCCCGAGCTGCATGGTCCTGGCGAAGCTGGGCATGTCTCCCGGCTGCGCGGAATTGATCAGCGGCACTAGTTCGTCGTACTTGCCGGCCGGCGTCAGCTTGAAGACCCAGTCCTCGCCATTTGGCCCATAGATCAGCACGCCGACGTCGTCCTGGGCGCCCAGCACTTTGACGGCCTGCTTGGTGATCCGCTTGGCCCAGGTATTCCCCTCGGGGAATTCGCAGGTGTGGAGGATGATCGCGAGCGCCCCTTTGGGGAGGACTTTTTTGTGGGTGACGTCCATCGAGACCGGCAGGATTTCTTCGACCGCGGTCCGGTGATAGCCGCCTGGGCCGAAGCTGTTCGGCCCGCCCACCATCAGGAAGCCGCAGCCGTAGTTGAAGACGGCTTCCTTCAGCGAGTGGAGCTGGATGGCGTCGAACAGATCGTGGGCGACGTTGACGAAGATGATGGTGTCGTAGGGGAGCAACGACGCGGCGTCGCGCGGAAACTCGTCCGCTCCGATCATCTGGACGGCCCGTTCGCCTTCCTTGATCGCCTGTTCGAGCTTCTTCCAGTCCCGCTCGTCCCCCAGCGGATCGGTCACCAGCAGTATCTTGCCGGCCCCTTCGACGAAGATGTAATTGAGGACGGTGTTGTTCTGCGCGAGGCTGTCCTGCTCGCGGTCCGTTTCGATACTGGCGGTGTACTCGTAGTAGCCGGCGTTCCGCAGGGATATCGGCAGCGTGAAGCGGTTCTTCCCTTCCTGGTACTTGATGGGCGCCTCGCCGATCAGCTCGCCGTTTTCACGGAGCTTGAGCACCCCTTCGCCTGCACTCATCGCTGACAGAATGACAGCCGCTTCATACTTTTCCCCCAGTTTGACCGCCTGCGGAAGTTCGAGTCGCTCCAGCCAGACTTCGTGCTCGTAGGAGTAGTCGATCGGCAGGACGTCCACCGCGACGCCTCGCGACTTGAGATCGTCGAGAATCCGCGACAGGTTCCCTTCTGTCTGCACGCCGTCGCTGAGCAGCACGAGCCGGCCCTGGTTGTCTTCCGGGAGCATGGCCGCCCCAAGGGACAGGGACTGCTCGACATTGGTCGAACCGCGGTCGACCTGGGTGTTGAGGGCGTTGTCGAACGGAAAACTCTGCCGGGGGGGCAGTTCGACGGCGGGGGTCTTGCCGAAGACGATCAGCCCGGCTTCGTCCTTCCCCGGTTTCTTTTCAATGGCGGAGGTGATGTACCGGAAAGACTGGTCGGCGCTTTCGCTCTTGATCGAGTCGGAAACGTCCATCAGGTAGACGACGGACAGGACATCCCGCGTCCGGACGGCCCGGGGCTCGGCGAGCACCATGACCAGCACTGCCAGCAGGCCCAGTCGCAGTCCGCACGAAATTGCGCCGCGAATCCGCGGCAAGCCGGACCAGCCGGCGGCGTGCATCCACCAGACCCAGACGCCTAGAACGGCGAATCCCAGCCGCCACGGCCGGGCGAACATCAGCACGTGGCCGCGTTCGAGCAGGAGACAAACGAGAGCAAACAGCGCCAGAAACGCGACCGCCGGCCAGGCACCTCGCCAGGTAACGGGCTGACGCGGACGGGGGAAGCCCGACTGCCACGCGCTGCTCAGCCGTGCGAATTGACGCCGGGGACGACGAGAGACGGACATGGCGGTTGAAAACCGGGAAGTGAGAACGGACATCCACGCCACACGGTGACACTGAACAGTGTAACCAGATCGATGCGTTGGATGGCAAGCCCGACACGGATTTTCCGGCAGAGTGTCGGCGGCAGGAGCAAGCGGCTAATTGAACGGCCCGCTATGCGGAGATTATCGAGGGGGCCAGATCCCGTTTTCTCGGCAAACAACCGCGACGAAAAGGTTCGGGCGCGCGACGCCGCTGCCATTTGCAATTCGGCAGTGAAGCTCGCCGCCTCAGAGCGATGGAGTCATACCGTTTCAAGCGGACTGCCGGGACGTGGACAAGGTGACCTCGTCCTCTGAGACTTCGCTTACTTCGCTTTGAGGTGTTGAATGCCCCCGCCGAAATGCGATAAACTCCCACTGATGTCCGACGGCTCCAGCTGACACACTCGGCCGACGACGCCACGTAACAGTCCGCTGCATCCAAATCACCGTCTGACGCACGATGATCGCCATGGCCATTGCGAGCAGGATTCCAACGGGAACCGCGATGGCTGTCGGCAGCGTCAGATACTCAATCGTCCCGAACAGCGCAATACCGTGGACGAGATAGTATTCGTACGAGTATTCGGCAGTCCGATGGGTCCACGGCATCGACTGCGCCGATCGCGGATACTGAGTGGCTATCGCCAGCGCTCCGAGTGCTATCGCAGGATAGGCAAACTGCTCGTGCCACAGCGGAGTGCAGACGCCAAATACCGCAGCCAGTCCGGCGGCGACGAGGAGGCGCGTGCGATCGGGCGCCAGCGCAACGATTCCGGCGGCAAAGAAGGCCAGGGTCCGCCGCAGCCCCCACTCGGTAGTGCCACCACACGCGATGAACACCGTCAGTGCGGCAGTCACCGCCAGAAGTGCCGTAGTCTGGAAGGCCTGGCCCGGTAACAGCCGAATCGACGTGGCCACCAGATAACAGACAAGAATCAGGGAAATGAACCACGTTACCAGATTGACGATCGACTGAGGCCCGGTAAACAGGCCGATTCCGCAGGCTTGAAATGCGGTTTGCAGGAAGTCGACTTGTTTGTGTCCGCTCCAGAGGGTCAGAACGACGCTCAGAGCCAGTACAAGCCAGTAGGCGGGAAATAACCGGACCAGCCGCTGACGGAACCAAGCGAGCGGGGATCGTGAACTGCTCATCGCCAGCAGGCCCGCGATCGCGAGCAGAATCGCAACGCCTAGACGTCCAATGAGGATTCCGCCAACCCTGCTCCACTCTTCCTGACCCAGCGATGTGAAACAATGCTGAAGCGTAACCAGACCGAGCGCCGTCAGGCGCAGGAGATCCAGTCCGGGAATCAATCCCCGACGGTGGGATAATTGAGTATCAACCATGACAACTCATCTTCCGGGCCCGCCATCCATGAAATGCACACTACATCCCTGCAGGAAAATTCCGCCGGGAGAGTGTCAGCAAATGGCCCGAACTGACGATGAGGAATATAGCGGTAACCCGGCAAGAAATCCAAACGACTTCTCGCCAGAATCGGTGAATCTCCGACGAATCGTGAGTCGCTGGATTGGCCATTGACACCGCCCCGTAAGGCAGTTCCCGATGCCACGCCTCCTCGTTCCCAATTTCGACTTCGAGCACCAGCTCGCCAACGCCGCGGCCCAAACTCCTGCCCGGCTCAGTCGACTCAACGCCGAGCTGGCCACGGCCTGGCTGGCGATCGCCGAAGAAGGGGACGTCCTGTGGACGCCGGAGCCGGTTCACTCTGATTTCTTTCGAGCTGCCGCGGACGCAGGACTGCCGCGAGTCACCGGCACGATGCAACCTGCCCGTCTGTCGGGACCGATCGAGTGCATCCCGTGGGGCTGGACGGATCGCCTCAGAGCCCTCTGTCAAGAACGAGGCTGGACTGCTGATACTCCATCCGCGGCAGCCGTCGCTTCGGCGAACTCGCGCGAGTTTTCAACCAGGTTGGAACTCGAGCGGGACATTGCACTGCCGGGGGCCGGGCCGGCCGCCTCGATTTCCGATGTCGAACAACGTCTGAAGCTGCTGTCTGACCCCAACGAACGGCCGCGGTGGGTGATCAAAGCGCAATTTGGCATGGCCGGTCGGGAACGGCTGCTCGGCAGCGGGCCGCTCACGCCGCCGGCCGAGGGTTGGCTCCGCAAGCGACTCGCCGACGACGGGCTGGTGTTTGTCGAGCCGTGGGTCGAACGGATCTTCGAAGTCGGCCTGCAGTTCGACGTTCCTCGCTCCGGCCGTCCCGTCTTGCTGGGCTTCGTGCCGCTCCTGTCGAACGCCGGCGGACAGTACCGCGGAAGCTGGTTTGCTCCGCCAGCCGCTCTCGCGGAATCTCATGCCGTAGTACCATCGGCCGTCGTCGAAGACTGCGAGAACGCAGCCCGGCGGGTTCAGGAACTCCGATACTTCGGCCCGCTGGGCATCGACGCCATGTGCTATCGGGCTGCCAATGGTGTACCCGCCTGGCGTCCGCTGCAGGATATTAACGCCCGCTGGACGATGGGCCGGCTCAGCCTCGGACTGCGCCGCCTGCTGCAGCCCGCCGAGTCCGGGCTCTGGTGGCACGGGTCGGCGACGGAGCGGCCCGGACTCGGCGCATCAATCTTGGTCCGGCAGATCTGCGACACGTATGACCTTTCGGTGAGTCGGATCGTGCCGACGTCACCGGAGCAGATTGCCGCCGGTCCGTGCGGACAGGCCTCCGCAGCGATTCTGTTTCGGCCGGCGAAATGAGTCTAAAGGGTGGCGAGCTCTCATTCGCCTATCGGCAGGCTCTGCGGCAAATCGGCAGCCGCACTGCGGGCGACCGCTTCGACGAACTCCATGTAGCGGACGCCGTCGGCAAACGTCGTGTATTTCACCGGTTCCTGCCCGCGGATCGCTCCCACGAATTCGGCTTCCACCCGCCAGCCGCCGAGCTTCTCGGCCGGGATGGCGATTTCCCGCAGTTCCGCATCGGGGCGTCGTCCGAAGAACAGCCGGTCGTGTTCGCCGAAGAGCACTTTGATGGTGCCCCGGCTGCCGTAGAGATGGATCTGCTTTCCGGGACCGTGGATCTCCATCCCGCTGAAGTGGTAGATCCCGCGGGCGCAGTTCTCGTACTGAGTCAGCACCTGCACGCTGTCGGGGACGGTCGCGGGCAAAGTCCCCGCTCCGTCAGGATTGGGGCGCGTCGGCTCGAAGAGCTGGGTTTGAGCGAAGACGCGCGTCGGCTGCGGTGACCAGCGCAGCGCGGTCTCGTGCAGAATTCCCAGCGTCAGCACGTTGCGGCCGCAGATCTCGGCGTCCTGCCGCCAGTGCAGGAATTCCGTGAAGTCCAGAAACTGGTCGTCGGCGCCGATGACTACGACTTCACGCAGATCTCCGATTCCCTTGTCGTGCAGAATGGCTTGAATCTCGGGATCACACTCCAGCCCGAACGGGCTGGGGACCAGCATGGCGACGCGGTCCAGATGCGCCGCGGCGGCCGCCTCCATCATGCGGGCTTCAGCCAGAGTCCGGGCCATGCGGGCTTCGCACAGGACGTGCTTGCCGGCGGCCAGGGCCGCGCAGGCGACTTCACAGTGCAGGTTCGGCCAGGTTCCGATCACGACGGCGTCGATCTGAGGATCGGCGACGAGCGACATCCAGTCGGAATAGGTCCGGGCGATGCCGAATTCGGCAGCGACTCGCTCGGACGAGTCGGCCGTCCGATTCGCGACGCCGACAATTTCGACGCCGGGAAGGACCTGCAGGCCAGGAATGTGCCGCCTGCGGGTGTTCTCCCCAGCTCCCACGATGCCGATCCGCAAACTGTCGCCGCTCATGCTGTTCTCATTGGTACTGAAGATGGACAGCGATCCCCGGGCGCTGCCGCAAGACGGCCCGTCCGGGCGTCAATGCGAATCACATAGGATAGCGGCTGAGGGGTCGGGTTGCATGTGACCGGTGCCCGTTCCGATTGCCGTTCCGCCCATCGGGGGATTATCGTGTGCGCATGAGCTGCCATTTCCGCACAACCCGCCGGGTCGAGTTCTGCGAGACCGATCTCGCCGGGATCGTCCATTTTGCCAATTTTTACCGGTATATGGAGCAAGCCGAGCACGAGTTTTTTCGGCAGCACGGCCTCAAGATCGTCGGCGTCCTGCCGGACGGGACAAAATACGGCTGGCCACGTGTGGCGACGAGCTGTTCGTTTGACGCCCCTGCCCGCTACGAAGACATCATCGAAGTCCGACTGACCGTCATCCGTCGGACCGTGCGTTCGCTGACGATTGCTTACGAATTCTTCCGCGACGAGACCCGCCTCGCGACTGGCGAGATGAAGACGGTCTTCTGCATTCTGTTTCCGGACACCGGGATGAAGTCGACGGATATGCCGGCAGATTTCGCGGAGAAACTCGATCGCGCCGCGGGGGTGAGAACGGCGTTGTGACCGGCGGATTCGACGATTCCCTTGCAACTCCCCCCCCAATCCGCGACGATGCCGGTTTGCTGGTGAGGCCGGGAACCTGAACGGCCGGGCGCGTGTCCTCTGGATTGACGCGCAGCCTCTGACCCGTTGGTCGGGTCCTGGCTGGCCAGTTTTCTGAGGATCGATCGCCCGACCATGCCCGCCACATTGACGAAGCAACAAGCCCGAAGTCTCAATGAAGCCTGCCTTTGCGCCAAGCTCGCCGAAGACTTCCGCGGCCGGGACACCGTCGTCCTGGATCTGACGGCGATCACCCCGATCGTCGATTATTTTGTCATCTCGACATCGACCAACCCGCGGGCCATGACAGCCCTGCTTGACGAAGTTCGCGTGATGATGAAGGCCCGCGGCAATCGTCCGCTCGGGACCGAAGGAGCCGAATCGGCAAGTTCCTGGCAACTCCAGGACTACGGCGACATCGTTGTCCACGCCTTCCTCCCCGACGCCCGCGCGATGTACGACCTCGAAGGCCTGTGGGCCGACGCTCGCCGGGTCGACTGGAAGCAGCACCTGCAGCAGATGGACGCGGACGAGTAGCTCATCAGAGCAGACTAGCGATCCCAAGCGTCCCGGCATCCTCCGCCGGGCCGTTTCATTTCACGAGCCCGACGGGAACCTCCTGCGATGAATTTCCTGGCCGAACTGCGGACGCGACTGCACCGGGCCCTAGTCGACCTGACGGAGACCCCGGACGTCTACACCCAGATGCTCCGGCCGACGCAGGACGGCCGATTCGGGGACTTCCAGGCCAACTGCGTCATGGCCCTGGCCAAGCAGCGGGGAGTTCCTCCGCGCGATCTGGCGTTGCAGATTGTCGCGGCGCTGGAGGTCTCGGATCTCTGCGAAGCGCCCGAAGTCGCCGGACCGGGGTTCATCAATTTCCGGCTCAAGACCGACCGGCTGGCGGCGGCGACTCGCGAGATTGCCGGCAGCGAGCGACTCGGCGTGCCGCCCGTCGCAACTCCGCGCAACTACATTGTCGACTACTCCTCGCCGAACGTCGCCAAACCGATGCACGTCGGGCATCTGCGCAGCACGGTCATCGGCAATGCGCTGTACCGCATTCTCAAGTTTCTCGGTCACGACGTTCTCAGCGATAACCACATCGGCGACTGGGGCACCCAGTTCGGGATGATCATCTACGGCTACAAGCATTTTTGCGACGAGGCGGCGTATCGGCAGGAACCGGTTCGCGAATTGTCCCGGCTGTACCGGCTGGTCAATCAGCTCTCGGACTACCACACGCTGGGCGAAGAGCTGCCGAAGCTGCGGGAGGCACTCGCCGAGAAGGAACGGGCGGTCGTCGTCGCCGACGCCGCCGCGGCTGCTCAGCCGAAGGATAAAGACTTCCAGAGAACTGCGAAGAAGGCCCGATCGGAAGTGGCCGGCCTGAAGGACGAAATTGCTTCGGCGATCAGGAAGCGGGAGGTCGTCGACAATGACGCGTCCTTGAAGTCGCTGGCCGAGTCGCATCCGCAGATCGCCGAGCTGGCCCGCAAGGAAACCGCGAAGCTGCACGCTGGCGACGCCGAGAACAACCGGCTCTGGCACGAGTTCCTGCCGCAGTGTCTGGCGGCCCTGGAGGGGATGTATCGCCGGCTGGGGATCTCGTTCGACATGGCGCTGGGTGAGAGCTACTACAACCCGATGCTCGCCGGCATTGTGGAGGAACTGACGAAGAGCGGCCTGGCCCGCGAGAGCGACGGCGCCATCTGTGTCTTCAGCAAGACCAGCGAAGCGCCCTTCATCGTCCGCAAGAAGGATGGCGCCTTCACGTATGCCACGACCGACCTGGCGACGATCCGCTACCGCGTCGAAACGTTGAAGGTCGATTCCATCCTGTACGTCGTCGACGCCCGGCAGTCCGAGCACTTTGCGCTGCTGATCGAGACCGCCGGACGGATGGGTTACGACCGCACCGAGTTCAAGCACGTCAGCTTCGGCACGATCATGGGGCCCGACAACAAGCCGTATAAGACACGGTCGGGGGATACGGTCGGTCTCGAAGGGCTGCTCGACGAAGGGGTCGAACGCGCCCGGCAGATCGTGGATGAAAACGACAACCAGAAGCCGGCCCCCGAGCTAAGCCCCGAACAGCGCGCGCTCGTTGCGGAGACGGTGGGCATCGGCGGCATCATCTATGCGGACCTGCACCACAACCGCGACAGCGACTACGTCTTCAGTTGGGAGAAAATGCTGGCGAAGACCGGAGACACGGCGACCTATATTCAGTACTCGTTTGCCCGGGTGAACGGCATCTTCCGCAAAGGGGGCATTGACCCCGCGCCGCTCCGGTCGAATCCCCCCGAGGTTCAGCTCGGTGCGTCGCAGGAACGGACGTTGGCGCTGCAGCTCAACCGCTTTGGCGAAGCGCTGGCCGACGTGACCATTGACTACCGCCCGAACCAGCTCACGCAGTACCTCTATGAAACTGCGAACGCATTTGCCGGCTTCTTCGAGAACTGCCCGGTCCTCAGAGAGGAAGACGAGGCGTTGCGGCAGAGCCGGCTGCTGCTGTGCGATCTGACCGCTCGCGTGCTCAAGCAGGGACTCGAATTGCTCGGCATCGGCGTCGCGGAGCAGATGTAGCGCCGGCTGTCAGGCAGGCGCTGAAGGTTCCTGACGAACAAGAAGCTCCCGCAGCCGGTCGATGAAAACCGCCTGATCCGGGTGCAGCAGTTCCCGCGCGCGGTCGAGCGTCACAAACTCGGCGCGGTCTACCTCCCAGGAAGCGCAGGTTGGTTCAACCTCCGCAGGCGCGAGACCCGTGAATGCGGTGATCCGCTTCCTCGATTTCTGCAGGACGGTCTCACCCAGCGGAAGGAGGTCGCCGGCCACCACGCCGGTTTCTTCTCGCGTCTCGCGGCGCGCTGCCGCTTCGTGAGTCTCGCCAGAATCCGGTTCGCCCTTTGGGATCGACCACGGCGATTTGCGGTTGTAGTTCCCGCTGGGATGGACGAGCAATACCTGCCACTTGCCCCCGACGTGCCGATACAGCAGAGTTCCCGCCGACTCGCGCATGCCGTCTCCTTTTCCGCCGAAGGCTACGCCGACTGCAGCCCGGCGAAAAGACTGCTGCCGATCCGCACCAGTGTCGCCCCTTCCTCGATCGCCGGTTCAAAATCGCCGCTCATGCCCATCGACAGCTCGGGGAGCGGCAGGCCGGTCCGCTGTTGCAGTTCCTCCCGCAGCTCCCGCAGCCGGCGAAAGAACGGCCGCGCCCCTTCGGGGTCATCCAGCCGCGGGGCCATCGTCATCAGCCCGCGCGGTCGAATCTGTTCCAGCTGCTGCAGCCTGTCGGTCAGTTCCAGGACGGCGTCGGGCGTCAGACCGTCTTTAGAAGCTTCTCCCGAGACGTTGACTTCCAGCAGCACATCTCGCTGCAACCCCAGGGTCCGGGCTTCCTTTTCGAGTTGATCCAGCAGCCGGAGCGAATCGACCGAATGAATCAGCGTCACCTGCGGCAGGACCAGAGCCGCCTTGTTCCGCTGGAGATGACCGATCAGATGCCACTGCGCACGTTCGGGAAACTCCGCGGCACGCGCGACCAGTTGCTGCGGCCGGCTCTCCCCCAGGTCAAGCTGACCGAGATGGATCAGCTCGCGGACCCACGTATGCTCGGCGTACTTGGTCACGGCCACGAGACGCACGGATTCTGCCGGCCGGCGGGAGCGTTCGCACGCGGATGCGACCCGCCCGTGCACTTCTGACAGGTTGCGGGAGACGATCTCACGAAGAGGTTCGGACGGCATACCGCGAAATTCTCTGCGAAGGAACAGCTGGCGGAGCGAACTTCGACTTTGCCACGCATGCATCTTACGGGTCCTGCGGCTGCGACGCCAACGCCCGGATTCCTCGGCACTCCGGTCAGGTCGTCGGCTCGGCCTGTGTCGTCACCGGAACAGGATTGTCGACACGCGCCAGGAATACCGCGCCGTACTCCCAGAACATCTCCTCCGGAACCTGGCGCTTCCGCACAATCTCCGCGAGGAACCAATTGTGGCGGCCTTCCTTTCCGGGCACGCCGACGCAGACCTGATCGTCGTGGATTTCGGCAGGGGCGATGAATCCGACGCCGCTCTGGGAAACGTCCACCGAATAGACGCGGAACGGAGGTTCGTCCGACGTCCGGCGGTTCGGGAGCATGTGGATTTCGAGCTCGCACCTCACGGCCTGGCGGAGGTGGCGGCGCTCGCGGCCGTATTTCGTTGCAGAGCGAGCATCGAGTCGCTGCAGTTTCTCCAGCACGCGCTCGGCAGCCCGCTGATGCGCTACAGAGTATTCTTCGATGCTCAGAATTGCCACGATCAGGACCTTTTCTCGACCTCAAATCGCCGTGAACGTCACTCGTGATGGAGACTATCGCGCACCGACCGTCGCCAGCATTGGTTCCAGCTTCTGCAGAGCGGACTGCAGTTCGTCGGTCAGCCGCTGCGCCGCTCCGGAATCGTGTCCGCCGACAATCTTGCCGACCGTTTCGGTAAGTCGCTGCGACAGGCCCCCGAGATCGATGCTCTCGTTCGTCTTTGACCGGGCATACTTGATCGTCTCGAGCGTCCGCTGCATCAGTTCCGGGTCGATCGGCTTGAACAGCACGTCGACAAAGCCGATCTGCTTGGCGACGCGGATCTTCTCCAGGTCGCGCGGCTGGGCATTGCTGCCCGGGCGGGCGGCGGTCATCATGACAAATGCTGGAGACTCGGCATTCCCGGCATCGGTCATCCGATTGATCGTCTGGGCCGCAGAGTACAGCTCCAGCCCGTCCATGTCCCGCATCAGCAGATCGGTCAACACCGCATCGATCGACGAATCCCGCTCCAGCAGCCGCAGGGCCTGCGGACCGGTCTCCGCAATGACAGTGTCGTAGCCGAATTTCTGCAGCATTCGCGAGTGGTAGTGCCGGCTGTAGCCGACGTCGTCGACAATCAACACCTTCATAGCGACACCTGCGATTCTGAACCGGCATCGCCTGCGCGGGTACACTGGCTCCGAAGAAAGTGATCGAGTTCCCGGCTCAGCGCTTCGACGGCGCCGGCAACCTCCGGCAGGAGCGTCGCCCCCGTCTGCAGGCATTCCGCGTCGTTCTCCGTTTCGATCCGGCGCAACAATTGATAGAGGCGACCCGTCGACAGAATGGCGACAGAACCTTTGAAGCGATGTGCTGCTTCCTGGAGCTCTACGATGGCTTTTCGCTGCAGCGCCGTTTCCAGCCGGTTCAAGCCGTCGGCGGTCTGCTCCGGCAGCATCGCCACCATCTCCTGCAGGAACTCCAGATCGTCATCGAGACGATGAAGCGTCTCCGCAGGAACGAATTCGCGGTACTCGGTCGGCATGATTCCCCTCTCCGCCGGCGGGAGCCGGCCACAGGCGTCAATGATGGAGATCTTGAATTCAGAGTTGATTGCGGACTTCGTCGAGGATCTCGTCTGTCAACAGAATCTCGTCGCTCCCTGGCGTCGGCAGCGCCTGAACGATTTTGACGGCGGCATTGGCGAGATCTACGATCGCCTCCGGCCGGTCAGCCGGGACTGGATCGCCGTTGGCGTCTTCAACGATCTGCACAATCGGCAATGTATAGTGTTCGCCATTCTTGCGGAGTACGCGAGCAATACTGCCGTCATCCAGCGTGACGTAGCTCCCGATCGGGAACAGCGTCATCAGCTTCAGAAAAGTCCGGACGACTTCGGGATCCAGATCCTTGGTCCGGGCCAGCCGGATCAGGCCTTCCATCGCGGCATATGGCGCAAGCGCCGGCCGCCAGGATTTGCGGCTCGTCAAGTGCGAATAGGCATCCGCGGCCGACAGAATGCGGGCAAACTGATGAATCCGATCTCCAGTTCGCCCGCGCGGATAGCCATTCCCGTTCGGCCGCTCGTGAACCTGATAGGACACCACGGCCACCATCGACGGAATGTCGATCATCCGCTGCAGAATCTCCGCCGTCAGAATCGGATGCTTCTTGAACTCGAAGTAGTCGCTCGCTGTATAGGGCTGCGCCGGACTGACAATCTCCTCCGGCAGTTTCGCCAGGCCCCAGTCGTGAACCATGCCGGCGACGTACACCCGCTTGCAATTGTCTTCGTCGAGGCCCATTTCAATGCCGATCGCCATCGCCAGCGTCGCCATCTTCAACGAATGCTCGGCCAGTCCCCCCTTGGCATGCGCCTCCATCGCAACGGCCAGCATGCAGTCCGAATCGTCTGCCATGTCCGCCAGCGACTCGACCGCCGCTTGCGAAATCGTGGACGTTGAGACGTTCTTTCCGCGCAGGGCATCCTTCATCAGGCTCCCCAGCTGCTCCGATTTCGCCGTCTGACGCTGAACCTGATCCACCTTCTTAGCCTGGTCGTATGCGGTCCGACCGTGGATCTTCAGGTCCGCTTTGACGGCCTTCCCGCGATTCTGAACGGACAACAACCCCGAATCGATGACGCGATCCAGCGCGGCGGCGACTTCCATATCCAGCACCAGGCCGGATGTGGGCTCGTCGGCAGACCGGGACAGCTTCAGACGGGCTGAGTCGGCGGCGTTGACCTGCACGGACGAGATGCCGCGCTGCTTCAACAGACGCTTGAAATCCGACGAGATCGTTTTGCCCTCGGCGAGCAGAAGCGTGCCGCGCGGGTCATAAATCGGAAACTTCAGCGGTCGGCCAACAATCAGTTCGTCGAGGCGAATATCGACCCGAGCATCCTTGGCCTTTCCGCCCGCACCCGCTTCTTCTGCGGAGACGCCGCTGGTGGAATCGGAAGTTTGGGGAGTAGTCACAGTGGCCATGCAATCATCCTGGTGGCAAGACGCTGGAGAATCCGACCGAGACGCAGGAAGCTGGAACCCCAGTCAACTTGTCTCAACGCTAGCACAGGCCCGCTGGCGCGGATGTTTTTTGGCAACATCCACCGGCATTCTCCGAACGGATGGGAGAACGACAACGGTTGTGACGGTCCTGCGGGATTCCGCCCGCCAGCGCGGCGGCTATCGCCCGGTCCGGGCGCCGCACAGCGGGCAAGTCCGCGCCTCCACGGTCAGCGGCTCGCCGCAGCCGGGGCAGGCGATATCGGCCAGTCCGCCGACAACTTCCGGGGGCTCATAGCCGCCAACCAGCAGCAGATAGAGCGCACTGCCGAAGAACCCGGCCAGCAATCCCAGAAATCCGCCCGCGATCAGAAAGAACGACTGGTCCGGTTGCGACGTCGGGAGAAGATACCCGATCGCGGCCCCGATCAGCCCGCTCCCCGGAGTCGCCAGCGGCTGCACAACTCCCGGTCGCCGCCACCAGACCTTTGCAGCAGTCTTTCGCCCCTGCGCCGCAAAGGTCTTTGCCGCCTTGATCCGCGCCTGCCGAAACGCGCTCCAGGCAGAGAGCGCCGCCAGCACAAATGCGATCAGCGGCACGCCTGGACCGAACAGACTCTGGATACCTCTGGGAAGCTGTTCAATCTGCGGCCCGAACGCCATCAGGCAACCGACGAACAGGATCGGGATCCCCAGGCCGACGGCCAGAAACGACGACAGCGCAGACGCATACGCCGACAGCGGCGCTGGGCGATTTCGCCAGTCGTTCGGATTGCGACTCATCATCCGGGCCTGCTGGTGACTGCTGAGGATCTGCCACGAACATTGACCCTAATCACCTTTACGCCTGTCTGCCACCCTTCAACCGCCGCTGGCTGCGGGGCGCAACAATCCGTACGCTGGACTCTCTTCAACGTTACCTCTTCGCCGGAGTGAACTCATGCGCCGTCTCGCCGTTCTGTTGATGTACTGTCTCACAATCTCCAGCGCGGCCTTCGCCCAGACGGCCCCTGCGACTGGAGTTCGCTTCGATCTGGCTGAACTGTCGAAAGTCCCCGACACCTTTCCGGCGGATGATCTGCAGGTTCCCGATGTCAATGCATTCTTCTACGAGGGTCTCCCTTACCAGGGTCGCCCCACGCGAGTCTTCGCCTACACAGGCTTTCCCGCCACCGAACCCGCCCAGCCAAACAAGAAATTTCCCGCCATGGTCCTGATCCACGGCGGAGGAGGAACCGCGTTCGACCGCTGGGTCAAAGTCTGGACCGCCCGTGGCTATGCCGCCATCGCCATGGACCTCTGCGGCTGCGTCCCGGTGGGAACCTACGGGAAGTGGCAGCGCCACGAACATGGCGGGCCTCCCGGCTGGGATGCCAGCTTCGGCCAGCTCGATGCGCCCGTTGAAGACCAGTGGACCTGCCATGCCGTCAGCGCGGTGGCCCTGGGGCACTCCCTGCTCCGCGCCGATCCTCGCGTCGATGCTGACCGGATCGGCGTCACCGGGATTTCCTGGGGCGGCTACCTGACGTGTATTGTCGCCGGCGTCGATCATCGCTTTCAGTTCGCCGCGCCCGTCTACGGCTGCGGGTACCTGGGAGACAACTCCGCCTGGCTGCCCGCATTCGAAAAACTCGGCCCGGAGAAAGCCGGGCTGTGGCTGAAACAATGGGACCCTTCGAACTACCTGGGCAAATCTGCCATGCCCATGCTCTGGGTCAACGGCACCAATGACTTCGCCTATCCGCCCGATTCGTGGCAGAAGTCGTACCGCCTGCCGACTGGTCCGCATACACTGTGCCTCCGCATTCGCATGCCACACGGCCACGGTCCCGCCGGCGAAAACCCGGAAGAAATCCACGTCATGGCAAACCAAATCCTCCGCGGCGAAAGGCCCCTGACGAAGATCCTCAGACAAGGGGTCACGGACGATGCCGCGTGGGTGGAATTCGATTCGCCGGTCCCGTTGACCAGAGCCGAACTGACATTCACACGCGATACCGGCAAGTGGCAGGACCGGAAGTGGGATGCCGCACCCGCCACGGTCGATGCCGTCGCCGAACGCGTGACTGCAGCAATTCCGGTCGACGCGAAAGTCTACTACTTGAACCTGTTCGACGATCGAAACTGCGTCGTCAGTTCCGAGCATGTCGAACGCTGACAGGTCATCGCACGATTCGGCAGAGACGCCAGAACCCGCGGATTGGCGTTCACTCAACTCGCGCAAATTCCAGGACGTCGCATTTTGCGATGTCCATGCTTCAATGACTCGATTGCGACGTCGCGTAAAATCGTCCGCCTTCGCTGCGACTCCGCGTCTCCGCGAGAGACCTTCTCCTCACTGTCGACCAGGCCCCGTTGACTCCCTGCCGGTCCGGCGACACACTGGCGGTTGACATCAACCGCTTCCGATGTTCATCCGCAATGAAGGATTCCGGTCATGAATTCCGTGACGTCGCGGCTCTCCGCCGCCTGTTTCCTGGCGCTCGTGACAGCCGACCCGCTGTCCGCCGAAAACTGGCCCAACTGGCGCGGCCCGCACAGCAACGGCATCTCGGACGAGAAGAACCTCCCCGCCGTGTTCGGCCCCGACAAGAACGTGGCCTGGAAGGTCAAGTTGCCCGGCCCGGCGGGCTCGACGCCGGTCATCTGGGGCGACAGGATCTTCCTGACCACGGTCAACGACAACGGCGACCTGCTGCTGCTCGCCCTGGACACTACCGGTAAATCGCTCTGGGAACGGCAGATTTCCGGCGGCAACAAGAACGTCCGCGGGGATGAAGGGAATTCGGCGTCGAACTCCCCGCT
The DNA here is from genome assembly GCA_942493135.1 of uncultured Planctomycetaceae bacterium. Taxonomy (GTDB): domain Bacteria; phylum Planctomycetota; class Planctomycetia; order Planctomycetales; family Planctomycetaceae; genus Planctellipticum. The sequence goes on from OW818684.1 coordinate 1,531,915, forward strand.
GACTGACGGCAAATTCGTCTGGTCGCAGATGGCCGACGGCAAGCTCGCGTGTTTCGACTTTGACGGCAATGAGATCTGGAAAGTTGACCTGCAGGCGCGGTACGGCAAGTTCTCGATTCAATTCGGGATGACGTCCACGCCGGTGCTGGATGATGGCGTCCTGTATCTGCAACTCATTCACGGCGAAGGAGATGTCAAAACTCGCGAAGCCTGCGTGGTGGCCCTGAAAGCCGCCACCGGCAAGCAGATCTGGCGCGTCGACCGTTCCAGCGACGCCTACGCCGAGAACGAGCACTCCTATGCCTCCCCTGTCATCTACCAGGATGACCGGCAGAAGTATCTGCTGACGCACGGAGCGGACTACATCGTCGCTCATCGCCTGAGCGACGGCTCCGAAATCTGGCGCTGCGGCGAACTCAACCGCAAGGGGAACTACGATCCGACGCTGCGGTTCGTCGCCTCGCCGGTTGCCGTTCCGGGACTGATTGTCGTCCCGACCGCCAAGAAGGGACCGGTGCTCGCTCTGAAGCCGGACGGGACGGGCGACATCACTCGCAAGCCGGAATTCCACATCTGGACCTGGGAACGGACACCCGACGTCCCGTCGCCGCTGATCGCAGACGGCCTCGTTTACCTGTGCATGGCGGACGGCAATCTGAACGTGCTGGAGGCGGATACCGGCAAGGAGCTCTACTTCGAGCGGACCCATCGCCAGCGCCACCGGGCCTCGCCGGTCCTGGCCGACGGCAAGCTGTACCTCGTCGCCCGCGACGGAAAAGTGAACGTGATCAAGGCCGGACCGAAGTTTGACGTCCTTGCCGAAAACGACCTGGGCGAAGATATTTCTTCGTCCCCGGCGATCTCCAACGGGACAATCTACCTGCGAACCTACCAGCATCTGTGGGCGATTCGCCAGAAGTAGCTTCTCCCGTGTTTCAGGGTCCACGTTGCGGACGGTCGCAGGCCAGACACTGCGACCGTCCGCATCTTTTCAGGAGGCATCACCATGGCCGACGACCTGACCCCCGCCGACCCGTCGGTCGTGCTCGACCTGATGGAGGCCTTCCGCCGGTCGAAGACCATGTTTGCCGCCGTCTCGATCGGGGTCTTCGACGAACTCGCCAATGGACCGCAGACGCTGCAATCGCTGACGGCATCACTCGCCGCCAATGAAGATGCGCTGGAGCGGCTGCTGGGTGCCTGCGTCTGCCTGCAGCTCCTTCAGCGTCAGGGCGACGCTTACGCGAACACGCCGACCGCAGCGGCCTTTCTCTGCCAGCAGAGCCCGCAACGACTGACCGGTTACATCAATTTCTCCAATACAGTGATGTGGCAGCTCTGGTCCCATCTCGAAGACGCCGTGCGGGAGGGAACCCACCGCTGGCAGCAGACTTATGGCTGGGACGGCCCGATCTTCGCCAGCTTCTTCAAGACTGAGGAGTCGCTGCACGAGTTCCTGATGGGGATGAACGGCTACGGGCTGATCAGCTCACCCCACGTCGTAGCCGCGTTCAATCTGTCCGGCTATCACCGGCTGGTCGACCTGGGGGGCGCGACGGGACACCTCGCAATCGCGGCCTGTCGACGGTACTCCCACCTTCAGGCGACCGTGTTCGATCTGCCGGACGCGATGCCGCTCGCCCAAACGACGATCGACGGCTCCGGCGTCGCCGACCGGATAGAGCTCGTGCCCGGCGATTTCTTCCAGGACGAACTGCCGGAGGGGGATCTCTTCGCCCTGGGACGGATTCTCCACGACTGGAACGAGGAGAAGATTATCTGTCTGCTGGAGAAGATCTATGCCCGGCTCCCGGAGGGGGGCGCGCTCTTGATCGCGGAAAAGCTGATCACCGAGGAACGGGACGGTCCGCGCTGGGCGCTCATGCAGTCTTTGAATATGTTGACCTGCACAGAGGGGAAAGAACGGACCCTCACCGAATATGAAAACTTGCTGAAGCTGGTCGGATTCTCGCAGGTCTCCGGCTGCCGCACATCGTCGCCGCTCGACGCCACGCTCGCCATCAAGTAGCCGCCCGGCCCCGAGGAACGTTCCGCATGTCCGAGTCGACCGGTTCCGCCTGCCTGCGCTGCACTTACCACGGCCGAGTGCAGGGCGTCGGTTTCCGCGCCACGACGGCGTCAATCGCAGCCCGTTACCCGGTCAAGGGTTACGTCCGAAACCAGCCTGACGGGACCGTGGAGATCCTCGTCGTCGGCAGCCCGACGGTGATCGGGGAATTCCGGGGAGAGCTCCACCGCCGAATGGCGGGGGCTATTTCCCGGATCGATGAGGAGTCGGCGGAACTGCCTCCCAACTGCACCGGCTTCCAGATTCGTTACTCCTGACATGACAAAGTGTTCCGGTCGCACCGTCTGGCCCGCCGACCCGGCCCGGCTTCCGGTTGGCGGACGACTTCCGTGGTTTCCTTCGCTCGGTGCGCTGCGTTACAGTGGAGAGCCCCGCGATGGATTGCATGCGTCTGCAGAAAACGGCCAGCGATCAGGCCACCGCAGGCGTAGCTGGGGTGCCGCGGCCGTCGCGAGAGCGCCGACAGTACGGCTCAGTCGTTGTCTCCAATCAATCATCATCATCGTTTTCGATACTGACATTCGGGGAAGCCATGAATCTGCAGACAGTGCTGTCGCCAGGAGTCCTTGCCGCGGCGGAAGGGGTCGGGACGTTTGATCGCCTGAGCTGGATCCTCGTTGGAATCGGCTGCGCAGCGTTTCTCGTGGCCCTGGCCGCCTTGCGCTTTACGACCAAGGCCGGGATTATCGCCCGCGCCACCACCAAGGAAGCCATCCGACAGCCGGTCTTCCTGCTCGCTCTGATCATTTCCGCCGTCGTCCTCCTAATCAACACCGTCCTGCCGTTCTTCACGCTGGGCGACGACATCAAGATGCTCAAGGACTGCGGACTGGCCACGCTGCTGATTTCCGGCCTGCTGATCGCCATCTGGACCGCCAGCACGAGCATTGCCGACGAAATCGAAGGCAAAACCGCGATGACCCTGCTGTCGAAACCGATCAACCGCCGACAGTTCGTGCTGGGCAAGTACATCGGCATCCTGCAGGCCGTGTTGATCTACCTGATTCCCCTCGCCATCCTGTTCCTTGCACTGATCTACTACAAAGTCGGCTACGACGCCAAGGAAGCCTCGGCCGCCACGCCGCCGACGCCCGCCGAGTGCTGGGCCGCGGTAACGCAGGTTGTTCCCGGTCTGCTGCTGCTGTTTATGGAAATCGCCGTCCTTTCCGCCGTCAGCGTGGCGATCTCGACCCGGCTGCCGATGGTCGTCAATCTCACCATCTGTTTCGCGGTCTTCGTGATCGGCCACCTGACCCCGCAGCTCGTCCAGTCCGGGCTCGGACAGCTCGAATTCGTCACGTTCATGGCGCGATTTATCGCGACCCTGCTGCCGTCACTGGAGTTGTTCAACACCTCGGCGGCCGTCGCTACGGGCGATCTGGTTCCGCCGATTTACATCGGATCGGCCGCGCTCTACGGTCTGTGTTACTGCGCCGCGGCAATTCTGCTGGCGTTCATCCTGTTTGAAGACCGCGATCTGGCCTGACAGAAGCGGCGGTGTCCAGGACGACCAGCGACCTGGCCCAAAGATTTGCATCCGGATTTGAAAGGCGGACGCGGAGGCATCCGTCGGGGTTTGTGCCGGACGGATTGTGCCGGACCAGGGAGGCTGCGTTCGGAATCCGCCAGCCGGGAAGCTCCACCGTGTCCACCCCCAACGCCTTCAGCCGCACCTTCGCCAGTCGCGACCTCTTCCGCGGCGCCGCGGCCCTCGCACTCGCCTATGCCACGGTCGCCGCCGTCAGCCTGGCGATGCTGCTCGTCCATGCCGGACTCCTGGTTAGCCTGATGGCGGAGCGCGGACGCCTCATTGTCTCATTGACACCGGACGAAGCGCGGGAATTCGAACATCTGACGGGGCTCGACCTGCCGGATCCGGAAGCCGATCCCACTATCGAAGCCCTTCCCGCGAATCCGGCGGTAACGCCGCCGCCGGATGCGGAGGGCTCGCTCCCGCCCGATCAGCCTCCCACGCGAACTCAGTATATTTTTGACGACCAGGGAATTCTCCCCAGCCTGTGGCGCGTTCACGACAAAGGGTGGGGAAAGCTCATCTGCCTCGGTTTTCGCAGCACTCCGGCAGTCCGCAGCAATGGCTCCGCGCTGATCTTCCTGCTCGCCGTCGGCGCCGCCTGGTACCTGCTGCGGGTTTTCTGCCTCTCCCGACTGCGCATGCTGAGCCGCCGCACGGCACTGGCCGTCACCACGCGACTCCGCAAAAGCCTCTATCGCCAGTCGCTCCGGCTGGGTCCAGAGGATCTCAGCGGGGATGGCGGGACCGAAGCCGCCCGGCTGTTCACCGTTCAGACGAATGTCGTTCAACAGGGCCTCTTTGACTGGATCACGCGCGTTATCCACTATCCGGTCGAACTGATCGCGGTGCTGCTGGTGGCGATTGGCGTTGACTTTTCGCTGACCCTCCAGTGGATCGTTCCGGTCGGCATGCTCTATTACCTCGTGCAGCGATTCCGCGCCCGAGCAGCCCACGACCGGCAACTTGCCGAAGATCGGTCCCTGTCCGAAATCCGCATTCTCAGCGAGTCGCTGACGAAATCCCGCCTTGTCCGCGCCTATTCCCTCGAACAGACCGAACAGGCGCAGTTTGAAGGTCACCTGCACCGGTATGCGGAGAATTTCCGCCGCGCCGTCCGGACCGAAGACAACACGTTCTGGGTCGGCCTGGTCGCCCCGCTGATAGGCACTGCCCTGATCCTGTTTCTCCTGTTTCTGCTGGTGGCCCGCGGGCTCGTGGCTCCCGATGAGCTCTCCGTCGGCGGTGCCCTGGTGTTCCTCTCGGCTGTGGCTCTCGGACTGCGCGCCTTCGATTCCCTGTGGCGACTCCCGCAGATCCGCAGTCAGATCGCCGTCGCGGCCACCGCGATCTATCGCAATCTCGATCAGACCCCGTCCGTCGGCCAGGCGGTCGGAGCCAAGTTCCTCCAACCGCTGTCGCGGACGCTCCACTTCGACAACGTCCATTACGCAGACGCCGACAAGCACAAGCTCCTCGACCGCGTCGACCTGCGGCTGATTGCCGGCAAGTCCTACGCCTTTGTTTCGATCGACCCGCTCGAAGCCAGGGCGCTGGCCAGCCTGCTCCCCCGCTTTATCGAACCCCAGCAGGGCCGCGTGCTGTACGACGGCGAAGATATCACCTGGGCCACGCTCGAATCCCTCCGCGCAGAAACGCTTTACGTGACCGGGGGAGACGCCCCGCTCTACGGCACAGTCTTCGACAACCTGCGCGCGGGCAATCCTGAGATTACTCTCCAGCAGGCGACCGATGCCGCTAAGACGGCGCACGCGCATAACTTCATCGTCCGTCTGTCGAACGGCTACGAAACTGTCCTCGGGGGCGTTGCAGGCGATCTCGATGCCGGCCAGGCGTTCCGCCTGAGCCTGGCGCGGGCGATCCTCCGCAACCCGGCCGTGCTGATCGTCGAAGAGCCTCAGCAACCGCTGGACGAAGACGCCAAAGCCTGGCTCTCCGATACCTACGAACGGCTGCTGCCGGGTCGGACGGTCATCTACCTGCCATCCCGGCTCTCGACGCTCAAACGCGTCGACGAAGTGATTGTGATCGAGCACGGGCAGGTCGCCGCGGTTGGCCCGCAATCGGCGCTCGTCACCCAGTCACCGATCTACCGGCACTGGGAATACATGCACTTCAATGAGTTTCGGAAGTGAGTTCGTCGACGGTTGAGTGTCGACGAAGAGGCGAACTGCGCACTTATCAACGCTGAACCCTCAACGATTCCCCTACTCGCCGCTGAGCCATTCCAGCGCCTTGTCGTCATCGTCTTTGAGATGCAACGGCTTCTTCGGAAGAGGCTTGGGGACGGCCGACGCGGTCTTCGGACGATCGGGCCTGCGTCGTTCGAGCCCCGCCTTTTCCATCAGCGAATGCTCGAACGGGTTGTCCTCGATCGGAGGCGGCGGAGCCGTCGGGTCGGGCGTGTAGCACACCTCGAAACGGTACTTGGCGAACGCGAGCTCGTCGCCGGGTTTCAGGAACCGTTCGGCAACCCGGTCGCCGTTGACCTTGGTGCCATTCTGGCTCCCCAGATCGCGAACGTGCCAGTAGCCGTTAATCAGTTCCAGTTCGCTGTGCTGCGATGACACATTCGGGTAATCCAGAACAATGTCGCAACGACTGCGTCGACCGACCAGGAGCCGGGTTTTGAGCAGCGGAATCGGATCGCCGCCCCCCATCGGGATCAGCTCGCCGTACGTCGTAATCTCTGCCATATACAGGTCCACAGTTCTCGCAATGGCGACAGGTCAAGTCGATTCTGGCCCGCGGATCTATCGTACGTCCGTCCACAGTCCCGTCAATCGATGAAAACTACCAATAGTCCGCGGAGAACCCCGACCAATTCGCGAGTCCGGCAACCTTTTCGCAGACCTGCAGGTCCGTTGACGATCCGCCACGGACGGAACCCCACCGTTGTCGTCCGGAAACGCTCGCCGAGCATCCCTCCTGCACAAGCGGGTCACTGAAATCTTCTGCAGAAAACGGTTAAGTCATCCGGGAGTGACTGGTTACAGCGTCGCGACAGCCGCCACACGCCCTGCGCAGGCCGAGCGAACGCCGGTCCGGCATGCCGTCTGCTGTGTGATCCCTCCGATCTCCAACGTTCCTCAGGTTCTCAGCCGGTTTGACGCCCGGACGCCTGACGGAAACTCGAACGCTCGCGATCTCTCTGTGTGACAGGCGGCCGGATTCACCCCCCGGCCGCCTGTTTTCTTTGTACGACGCTTGGTCGGTTGTGAGACGTTCCCCGGCACCCTACAATTCGTGCTTTCCGGCGCAGAGTCCGGGTCGAGTCATGAGTCGCGAGGCGCCATCAGGGCGGCCGCCGGGTTGGGAGCCGACGTCAGCATGTCGAATTATTTCTTCACCAGTGAATCCGTGAGTATGGGGCACCCGGACAAGTTGTCCGATCAAGTCTCCGACGGCATTCTTGACGCTTTGCTGGCCCAGGATCCCCGCTCCCGCGTGGCCTGCGAAACGCTCTGCACCACCGACTTTCTCTGCCTCGCCGGCGAAATCACCACCAAAGCTCAGGTTGACTATACCGCGATCGCCCGCAAGGTCTGCCGCGAAGTCGGCTACACGAGCGACGATATTGGCTTTAACGCCGATACCTGCGAAGTTCTGGTCAAGTTGCACAGCCAGAGCCCGGACATCGCCATGGGCGTCGACCGCGACGGCGCTGGCGATCAGGGCCTGATGTTCGGCTACGCGTGCAACCAGACTGAGGAGTACATGCCGCTGCCGATCGCCCTGGCCCACCGCATCATCAACCGGATCACCGAGGCCCGCCAGAAGGGCGAAGTCGACTGGCTCCGTCCGGACAGCAAGAGCCAGGTCACCGTCGAGTACGACGACCAGAACCGCGCGGTCGGCATCGCCGCGATCGTCCTCTCCACCCAGCACAGCGAGAAGGCGACGCAGCAGCAGATTTCGGACTTCGTCACCAGCGAAGTCATCAACAAGTCCGTCCCAGGCCATCTGCTCTCCAAAAACACTAAGTACCACATCAATCCGACCGGCCGATTCGTCGTCGGCGGACCGCACGGCGACACGGGCCTGACCGGCCGCAAGATCATCGTCGACACGTATGGCGGCTGGGGCCGGCACGGCGGCGGCGCCTTCAGCGGAAAGGATCCCACGAAGGTCGACCGCTCGGCCGCTTACATGGCCCGCCACGTGGCCAAGAACATCGTCGCCGCGGGCCTGGCCAGCGAATGTGAAGTTCAGCTCGCCTACGCCATCGGCGTCGCTGAGCCGGTCAGCATCCACATCGAAACTAATGGCACGGCTGTCGTTCCGGAAGAGAAGATTGTGGCCCTCGTCCGCGAGCACTTCCGGCTGAACCCGCTGGGGATTATCGAATCGCTCCAGCTCCGCCGGCCGATCTATCAGAAGACCGCCAGCGGCGGCCACTTCGGCCGTAACGACGCAGACTTCACCTGGGAAGCGGTCAGCAAGGCCGCCGATCTCCGCAAGGCGGCCGGTCTGGGGAGCGACAACTTCAAGCCGCAGTTCGGCACGGTCTGATGACCGCCGGTTGAGACGATGAACGAATGCAACGGGGAGCCACCATGGCTCCCCGTTGTCATTGATCGGGTGGCTGGGTCGGAGTCTTCGACGACCCAGAGCCAGCGAGACCCCCTTCGGAAACCTGGGTCGTCGAGGACTCCGACCCAGCCCCCCTCTCCGGCCCGCTCACTCCTCCGTTTCACTTCGCCTTCTTGATTCTCACGGCCACTTCGCCCGAATTGTCGCCCAGTTCGTGCCAGGCGTCTTTGCATCGCAGAAACAGCTTGCCGTCCTGCGTCGCCGTGAATTCGCCGCTGTCGCTGAGCGCAAACGGCTCCGACAGCTTGTAGTCCTCGAAGTAAACCCCTTCGAGCACGCCGCGGCCCTCGGAATTGCCGGCGGCCGTGACCGCCTCGCCATCCTTGTCGAGCTTCCAGTCGCCCGTCGCCGTAAAGCTGTAGGTCTCCCCCTCATTGGCCAGCAGCCGCGACGCCTGCCAGCCCTGGTTGGCATCGATTTTTGAGACAGCGCTGGCGTTCCCGCGCACGGCGGAGAATTTTGTCTTCCAGTCCCAACTGCACAGATCGGCACGGTAGCCGCGGTCAAAGTGCTCCAGGAAGAACAGGTACTCGAAGCTGATTTCCTCGGCCATCGGCCCGTAGACGTCTTCGAAACTCGTCCGTTTGTTGGTCAGCAATGCCAGACCGAGGGGACGGAACCGGGGGGCGTAATTCGTGTTGTTCGCCAGCAGATGGCACAACGCCCACCGCCACGCATAGTTCTGCCAGCTGTCCCCGGTCGTCTGGTTCGGCGAGACCAGCTCCCGCAGCGTTTTGGGCTCCTCGGACTTCAGATACTTTACCACCACTTCGTGGCAGTTGACGGCGCTGTCCTTGTCCTTCCAGTACTGACCCATCTCGGCCATCCCTTCGGAGTACCAGACCGGCCCGGTCCGTCCGAAGTTGAGCTGGCAGTACGCGTGCACAGCTTCGTGCTGCGGCGTGCCGCGATCGGCCACCGCATAGACAACCGCCTTCGCCGCCAGCGCCTCGCCCGTCGCGCGGTTCTCCAGCGTCTGCCCCAGAGTCACTCCGCCCCCGGTTTCGATGCTCTCCAGACCGCGAGGATTGAGCGATCCAGCGGGCCACTTCTCCAGGTCCTTCACCACGTACATTTCGACGAGCTGCGAATTGGGCCGGCCCCAGTACTTGGAAATCAGGACCAGCATCGTCTCCAGACGCACGAGCAGGTCTTCGGCTTCCTCTTTCGGCAGATCCGTATGGACGACAAAATTCTTGGACTGATAGGTTTGCGGTCCAACCGCGCTCTCGGCCTCCTTGCCCCGCGGCGCAGCCTTCGCCCGCGAACCTTGCGCCCACGCCGCTTGACCGGTCAGCAGTCCAAACATCACGCTGGCGGTCAGCAACAGCCGCCCGCTCCAGGTTTGCATTCGTCTGAGTTCCAGCATCTTGGACTCCAGGGGGCACAAACACTCCCGACACCTTCAGACTCGTAGCTTGCCCACGCTATTCCGGCAACTTCCAGCCCGCATCGAACACGTCGGCCCATGCGGTTTCCTCCGCATACTTGCCACCGGACTGCCGGGAAAACTTCAGTACGGCAATGTCTCCCAGCCGGGGATATAGCGTCGCATTGCTCGCCTTGAACTCCGGTTCGTGGAAGGTATGCCCCGAATTGATCACCACGTACTTGTGCGGATTGAGCGGGTTCGGAAAGACCAGCACCGCCGCGTGCGTCTGCGCATCGTAGCTGTTCCCCGCGACAGTCAGTTCGGTCTTCGTCCACCGGATCGGCAGCCGGTCGATCACTTTTGCCAGCACCGCGTTGGACCCCGGATCTCCGAACAGCACCAGGTGATTCTCGGCGATCTGCTCCGGCGTGAGCTGCGTGTCATTGACGACCGGCAATGCGGCTCGGAGCCACTTGTCATATTCCCGTCCAAAGCGCTCCAGCGACCACTCGGCATACGCGGCGTGCTCGCCGTTCCAGGCGGTTCCGGTGGGCTTTACGCAGAGAAAGGACTCCATGAAGGCGTCGTCGATCGGCCCCTGCAGCCCGTGTCGTTTTCGCCGGTCGCCGTTCTCGAAGAACTTGATCGAAGACCGATGATCCAGCGTCCGCCAGCGGTCGTCTTCGTGCACGAAGACGACTCCGGGGAGCAGACCGTCGGCGGCGGCCCGCAACGCCGTCGGCGGATTGCCGTCGATCACGATCGACTCCGCCACGTTCCGGTCGATCTGGAACGCCGCCACGTTTCGCGTCGTCACGGTCAGCTTGTCGTCCTGCCCGTCCAGTTTCCCCTCAATCCTGGTTTCCGCATACGGTTCGATCTGCTCCTCAAGCGTCGCCCAGAAGCAGGAATTGTACCGAGGCGTGTACGTCACGAATTTGAGTTCGAACGGTTCCGGGAACTTCGGCTTGCCCTTCGCCGAGTGCTCCGCATGAAAGGCCATGAACTCCTTCAGACTGTCCGGATGCCACTTGTGCTCGACGCCCGGCCCGATCAGCAGAGGAATCGGCGCACCGGCGGCCCGGCCCAGCTCGGTCATCGTTTTCGCAGCCAGCAACTGCTTGTCCAGCTCACCGCCGTATCCGATGATCGGCACGTCGAACGCGTTCCCGGAATAGTCGACCGCGTCGTAGATCCGCACCAGCTTCTGATGCAACGGCGAAAGCGGTTCCTTGAGATTCAGATACTTGACCGTGTCCACGAAACCCGCACCGGCCCCCACGGAGGACCAGCGGTCGGGGTGATGCAGGCCGAGGTGCCACGCACCGGCCCCTCCCATCGAGAAGCCCCACAGCGTCACCCGCCGATCGTCGATCCGGTAGATCCTCCCCAAGGCATGGAGCGCCTCGAACACATCCGCCTCGCCGCTCCAGCGATAGGCGTTGTTCGTCCGCCCGAAGACGTCGAGCTGAATCCAGCCGGGGTTGTCCTTGAGCGGCTTGCCGTCGTGCTGACGGATGAAGGAAACCTCGTTGAGCGTGTCGCCCCGCCCGTGCAGAACCAGCTGCACCGGCCAGCGCTTGCCGGGCGACTGATCAAACTCCGCCGGCAGCGACACGGCATACGGCTGAACCGACCCGTCGACGCGGGAAACATAGGCCAGGATTCGCGAACCGGCCCCGGAGCGCCATGGTTGTTTGCCGTCGGCGAGCAGGTCCGCGCGCTTGAGACCCGTTTCGAGGGCCGTCAGCGCCCACTTCGCGTAGTCCGGTTTGTGGAACTCGTTGTGCCGCAGCAGCCAGTCGGCGGCCTTGGCATAAACGGAGACTTCGGCGACCGCTGCCGGGTCGTCGGGATTCGACTGCGCAAGACTCTGTACTCGGTCCTGCAATCGCGTGAGCTGCTCGGCAATCTGCGGTTTCAACTCGGCGACGATCGCGGCCGGATCGGCCTGTTGAGCCTCAACGACGCCGACCGTACTCCCCAGCAAAACCGCCGCCAATGTCCATCGCGTCATGCCATCATCCCGTTTCAGGTTCGTCGGCTCGTGGCCCGAAAGTTCTCGATTCATCGGGCTGGCGGAGGAGACTCCGTCAACGGCTGGGGCGCCAGCTCGCCAGCTTGAAAGCCGCTATGCCGATGAGAGCCGTCACAGAACGGCCGCTTCCGTGAACCGCCGCAGCGGCAGAGAGCGATATTTGGCTGCCCGCTGAGATCAAACTTCTGCCCGTGATGATCGATCAGCGTGAAGTCGCCCGTCACCAGCAGCGGTCCGTTCTCGCGGGTCTTGATGACGACCTCGCCCATGCAGCTTGCTCCTCGACATCTGTTCCGAACCAGACAGCATACGCTCCACGGCGGTCCGGAACAATTCGCGAAAGCGCCGGCGGAGGGGATCGCGAGGAACCCGACTCGCCCGGGCAAGGCAGCGTCAGGTCGTCGACTTGCCGCCAGGCTCTTCCGGACCGCCGACCGTCGCTTCGACTTCCTTGAGCAACTGATCAAGGCGAAACGGTTTGTAGAGGACCGATTTGAGTCCCGCCTGGCGGGCTTTCACGATCGAATGGTGCGGATCGTAGCCAAAGCCAGTCATGAAGATCACCGGCAGATGCTCGCTGACTTCCCGGAGCTTGGTAAAACAGTCGAAGCCGGTCATGTCTGGCAGGCGGATGTCCGCGATCACCGCGTCGTAGTGAAACGTGCGGACCATCAGCAGGGCTTCTTCGCCATTGTGAGCGGTCTCGACTTCGCAGCCAAATCGCCCCAGATGCTCGTGGGCGGCAAGCCGGACGGTTTCATCGCTGTCGACGACGAGAATCCGCTTGTTGCGCAGCTTCGTCCGCGGCGGCCCCGCCGACATCACTTTCTGCATGCGGGGAGAAATGGTTTCTCCCACTTTGTGAATCAGCTGGCGAATGCCGCGGGTGTGCTTCAGGATCCGCTGCAGCCGTTCCGCCACTGCGGGATCGTGGCCGATATAACGGTCGAGAATCCACGTCGTGTCGTTGAGGATCTCGTCCATCGGCCGGGCGACTTCCCGCAGAATGAGAGTCGTGCTCTCCGTCGCTGTCGAGACCTTCTCCGCCGCCAGCAGTTCCAGCGTATTGAGCGCGATCGCCACGTCGCGCGAAAACAGCTCCAGAAACTGCAGATCCTCTTCGCTGAAAGCGCCCGGCTGAGCGCTCTCGACGTTAAAAGTCCCCAGCACGTCGTCGTGCAGCACCAGCGGCACCGTCATCGAACTGCGGGCGTTCGGCGCGCCGGGCAGATACAGCGGATCCCGGCTGGTGTCGTCGCAGAGGTAACTCTTCCCGGTCGCCGCAACGAATCCCGTGACGCCGTTGCCGGTCGGTTCTCCCTTGAGCTTACGATTCGCCGCCTCGTCGGTCATGCCGACGTTCAGCAGCGGCTCGAGCTGTTTCGTGTGCCGATCCAGCAGGCGAACTTCCACGGTCTCGAACTCGAGCACATCGTTCGTGAACTGCACGATCTTCTGCTTGAGCAGCTCGACGCGATCGTCGACGGACATCTCTAGAATGTCTTCCGGAGACAGATCGCCCAGCTCCATCCCGGCTTGATGAATGGCGTTCAGCTTCTGCCGGTGCAGCACATCTTCAGAGATATCCCGCACCGTGACGACGATCAGTTCGGCGTCGCCAGCCCGCCGATAAAACACCGGGGCCGCATGCAGTTCGAAAAAGGTTTTGTCGCTGACTCGCACTGTCGTCCGGGCGGCTTCCCCGGCTCCAAGCGCCGTCTGCAGCGGGGCGAAATCGGGGCCGAGAATCTCGGCTTCACCGAGGATCTCCAGGAATCCCTTTCCGAGAACCGCTTCCTGCCCGACCATCCTGGCGAACTGATCGTTGCACCAGCGGACGCAAAAGGAGGAATCGAGCGCTGCGACACCTTCGGGCAATTGTCGCAGCAGGGATTCCAGGACCGGCCACAGGGGCGCCGCGTCAAGCCGGTCGCCGACAATACAGACCGCAGCGAAGTGATCAGGCACGCCGGGCGTCAACGGACCTTCAGCGGCGCCCGCGGTGACCAGTTCAAACTGGTTCCGCAGCTGCTGCAGTACGGGGAGGTCTGCATCCGCCCGTGCACCGAGGACGAAGATCCGCGACAATTTTGACACCGAATCCTGCCGCATGCCTGAATTGCGAGTCGGCTCGGATTATAGGGCCAGATCCGGCGACCAGCAATCTTCGATCCGTCCAACTCCCACTTTCAAGAACTGCAGCACTGCGTCAGATTCCCTGCACCGACCACGCGCCACTCGTCACCAGCACCGGCTTCCTCCGCTATACTGTCCGCCGTTCTGATCCGGACACCCGCATGGGACAACCATCATGCAATACGCCTGGTTCTCGGGAGGCCTGATTGTGACGGCGCTGGCGGCACACTCGATCCATGCGGGCGACGACGTCGTGCCGCACGTGGTCCTCGGCATTCACGGCGGGACCGGCGCCGAAAAGAAGGACATGACCCCCGAACTGGACCGGCAGCTCCGCGTCCTCCTGACGAACGCTCTTCAGGCCGGCCACGACCGTCTCAAGACCGGCGGCGTCGGCCTCGACGCCGTCGAAACGGCCATCCGGGTGATGGAAGACTCGCCCCTGCTCAACGCCGGCAAGGGGGCGGTTTTCACGCACGAAGGCCGCAATGAGCTCGATGCCAGCATCATGGATGGCAAGACGAAGAAAGCCGGGGCCGTCGCGGGTGTGACCATCGTCAGGAACCCGATCACCGCCGCCCGGGCGGTCATGGAGAAGTCGAAACACGTGCTGTTCGTCGGCCGCGGCGCAGAAATCTTCGCCACGCAGCAGGGGCTCGACATCGTCGATCCCTCCTACTTCTGGACCGAAGAGCGCTGGAACGCCATCCGCGATATCTGGAAGAAGGAAGCGGAAGCCAAAACCCGCAGCAGCAAGCTGCCTGCGCTCCCGACAAAGAAATCCGAGTACGGCACAGTCGGCGCAGTGGCGCTCGACGCGCACGGAAACCTCGCGGCCGGCACATCGACCGGCGGCATGACCAACAAGATGGCCGGTCGGGTCGGCGACTCCCCGATCATCGGGGCCGGCACCTATGCGGACAACGCAGCCGGGGCGATCTCCTGCACGGGCCACGGCGAATTCTTCATCCGCTACGCAGTCTCTCATGAGATCATCGCCCAGGTGAAGTACCGCGGGGTCAGCATCAAGGACGCTGCCGAGGAAGTCATCAACCGGCAGCTCAAAGAAGCCGGCGGCGAAGGCGCCTCGATCTGCCTCGACCCCAAGGGCAATTTCGCCACCGCCTACAATTCCGAAGGCCTCTATCGCGGCTGTATCACGAGCGACGGAAAGATCCGGATCCGGCTCTACGAGGAGTAGCGGCGACTGTTCGGAGTCGGGAACTCGAACGAGCCGGTGGCTGAAGACCTCAATCGCCACACGGAAACGGTGGCACGGAAAATCGGCAGGAGTCCGGAAGCTTCGCTAAAGACTCTCGAAATTCTCCGCGAACTCCTCGTCCCTCCGCGTCTCGGCGAAAGATCTTGCCGCGTCCCCGCCGGCAGCGATCCAGCCGCCCCCCAAGACGCGGTCGCCATCGTAGAACACGACCGCCTGTCCGGGAGCCACGCCGGACTGACGCTCGTCAAATGTCACACGCAGCCGATCCTCCGACTCGCAGGCGAGCGTACAGTGAGCCGCCGGGTGCTGGTAGCGGATCTGCGCCAGGCAGCGCAGCGGCTCCGGCAGGTCCGGCGCGAGCCAGTTGACGCGATCGGCGACCAGCGACTGGCACTCCAGATCCTCTTTGGTTCCAAGGACCACCTGCTTCGACTCAGCGTCAATGCGAATGACGAAACGGGGCTCGCCAAACGCAATCCCGAGCCCGCGCCGCTGCCCGATCGTGAAGTGCTCGTAGCCTTCGTGCTGCCCCAGAACTCGCCCGGCGGGATCGACGAACTCGCCAGCGGTCTCGAATTCCCCCCGGTGCCTCCGCAGAAAGCCCGCGTAGTCGTTGTCGGGCACGAAGCAGATTTCCTGGCTGTCGGGTTTGGTGGCGACGCGCAATCCAGCGCGTGCGGCCAGTTCGCGAATCTCCGGCTTGGTGTAGCCCCCCACCGGAAACTGAATCCGTCCCAGCAGGTCACGGGAGATTCCCGCCAGCACGTACGACTGGTCCTTAGCGGGATCGAGCCCCCGCACGAGGGCGGGCTCGTCTTCGCCGACATCCCTGAGTTGGGCGTAGTGCCCCGTTGCTATGGCGTCCGCCCCGACCTGTCGGGCGAAGTCCCACAGCTTGCCGAACTTCAACCAGTTATTGCACATGACGCAGGGATTCGGCGTCCGGCCAGCCAGATACTCGTCGGCAAAGTAGTCCTTGATCCGTCCGAATGCATTTTCAAAGTTCAGCGAGTAAAAGGGGATGTCGAGCAAGTCGGCGACGCGGCGGGCATCCGCCGCATCCGAGGCGCTGCAGCAGCCCTGTTTATTGGCCTTGGCGGTGACGATCGGCAGCGCCGGACCGATCCCGGTGTGGCAGGCGTAGTCGTCGGTCGCCCCAGAGCGCATGAAGAGCCCGATCACCTCGTGGCCCTGCTCCTTGAGCAATACCGCCGCGGCAGAACTGTCGACGCCACCGGACATTGCGAGAACGATGCGGGATGACACAGGCCGTCCGGATCCAGAGCCGCGTAGAATTGGGTTCTCAATGCTGATCGCTCACGATATTGAATGTAGCCTCCAGCGAGAAAAACCGCTACGCGGCCCCTGAGCCCGTCTCGTCCGTCCAGGAAAACGACCCGAGCAAGCCAGTCGCAATCCATCGATTGCCGGAGACAATCGGAAGTTGTTCACCCTGCTCACATCAAGCCCCGAACTCAGCGGCAGTCTCGCCAATCCCGTTGCAGTGACATTACTCGTCTTTCTCGGCTCCCCGACCTCTTTCGGCAGCATTCTTGAAAAAGACGCCCATGGGGTCGGCCGGCAGACGCTTTCGCCAGAACAGATACGAGAAGACCGCTTTCAGTCGCGGTGGCGGCCACCACTCCCGCAACGTCAACATCCGACGACGGCCGGTGTCAATGCGGTCGAGAGTTCTCGGAAACAGACAGCGCCGAACCAACCCGTCGTAAAATCGCAGCGATAGAGAATGGGGGGTTCCGCAAGTCACGGATTCCAAGTCCTCCAACGGGACCTGAATTCCACAGATGGCATTCAGGTATCGCAGGGCCAGAAAGCACTCTCTCCGCAGATTCAGGCGGCCGGCGCGGTGCGCAACCCGACCCCAGAATCCCGCCTCTTGAGAAAACCTGACCGCCATCTCGCGCATGTCCCACAGATCGCGAAATAGATTGTCGAACTCTCCGGTCCGAAATAAATTCGCCGCCGCGTGCAGAAACATATCCGCAGGCGCCAGGACCCTGAGAGGAGACTCCGAAAGTGGAATCGCGCCGTCGAACAGGCTGGAAGGGTCGAATTTGAGGCGGTCTTTCGGACGTATGATCGTGTAGTGTACATCGAGCGGAACCTTGCGTTCCGCATGCCACATCGGCGCAATCTCGTGGAGCCATCTGCGGTAGTATAAGAGATGTAGGGGCCTCTCTTCATTGCGGACCCACCCGCGTTGCCGCAGTGCTGCTTCGACTCGAGTCAGACAGTCCTCAGGCACCAGGATGTCGAGGTCACCAAATCGGCGTCCCTTTGAAAACGCATACCCTGAGAGCAGAAATGCGGCCCCCTTGAGAACAACAACCGGGTAATCCACGCCGTTCAGCGCCGCCTGCAGCCGCGAGACCTCCCAGCGAATCCGAGTTTCATTTGCATCTGCAGCCAGGATCGCTGACTGCAGATGGTGACGAATCGGTGCAGGAACGTTCGACTCAAAGCCGAATTGACGAACGCGCACGCAGATCTGAGACCAGACTCCCAGATACATTGCAATCGGCATGAGCCGAGTCCACGAATCGAGCGACAGCGCCGCCAGTCTCGAGGGTTCGTGCAGAACGCGCAGCACCAGCTCGCCACCAGTTTTGCAGCCGGCCGGGCGAATCCATTCCATCGCGGACTGAACGTCGTCGAGGGCCGACGTTGACGAGTCCACAGCAACAACTTCCGCCATCATTCGGTTCCCGTCAGCGAATCTCAGCGGAACATCGGTCGCCATTCTCTGACCGCGACTCAAGAGCTGTAAAGAGGAGAGTCAAAGTGTGCGATGGCCTCAGGAAGATTGCCGTATACCAGCCTTCGGCACTCGACCTGATCCATCATCCGGCAGACCGTCCGAAACCCGATTTCACCGAGATTGTGGTAGTTGAACGAGCTCTTGAGAAGCTCCGGAAACGCTTCCGCGCGTGACACGTTTTCCACCGCGAGATCGGCTCCTGCTTCGTGCCGGACCGAGATCAACCAGCCGGGTATCGCCGGAACGCCCATTTGTCGGACGCTGGACGTTGGTGGGCGCATGCAGCACACCAGCCCCTTGCGCTTCGTTCGCGCCATCGGGCCGAATCGAGCATCGGTCGAGAACTTCCGGATCACGTCAATGGACTGATTCTTCAGACTGACCGGACGCGCGATGGGATGAATCGAGCCGTTTTCGGTGTCGACCAATGCAAGCTCATCGGAGAGCAGCCTCCAGCCGGAAAGGGCGAGTCCCGCACAAAGCGTACTCTTGCCGGCTCCGGACTTGCCCAGAATCACAACCGCTCGCCCCCCGCGTTCCAGGACCGCGGCGTGCAGGATCAATACCGAATTCACTTGTGAATAGATGGCGTAATTCAGGCCCCATTCCAGGTAGATCGACACCTTCCTGGGAGCGAATGACGGCATCACAGAACGGGGCTGCCCTCTGAGCAGGACATATGCCTGCGGCGAAAGCCAGGAAAGGATGCCGCGGGACGCGACAACGCTGATCTCGAAATCAGAAAACTCAGCTTCGGCAATCGGAAAATCGGGGTACAGGGCGAGCATCCCCTGCGCCACCTGCGGTAAGTCGCTCCGGATGCGACAGTCAAACGGACCGGTCTTGATGGCAAGCCCCGCCCCACGCAAGCGATCGGTCAGCTCGTGCGCTGTGAGCCCGCTGACGATCACTTGTCCGACCCGTCAACGAGTCCTGCCTCGGAGAGTCTGCCGGCAACTTTTTCGACGTACTCCGATGCCAGGCCGAGGTCTTCCGCCGTCAGACCGTGCACCAGGACGACACGTTGCGCGAGGTCTTCGATGGTTTCGCAGCCATCGACCATCAAGCGCAGGACGGATGCGGAAAGCTCATCAAGAATGTGCGTCTGTCGCGATCTGGGATGGAAGACCACCCATGACGAAGAATCGTCCCACGCCTTCCAGAGCAGTTTGTCCCTGTCCGGAACAGTCCAACCCATCTGGCCCCGTCCATCCCGTCGCTGTAAACTCTGCAGCAGGCGTATGAAATGCGTCGGCACTCGCCAATTATTGGGAAACCACAGACCCGACGCCACTGCCGTTATCTTGGGCAGAGGCGGATGTTGACATCGTCAGAACAGCCGGCACAGCCAGCAGCGCCGCCCGAATTTCCTGCCGACGCGATGTCCGCCGAGCACCATCGGCCTGAGCCGGATTCGAGCTCACGGCAGCATCAGCAGCCAGAGTCTTCTCACTGTCCATCTCAAACACCTTTTCGTATGCGAACGGAGTCCAGCCCCTGACCGCCCGCTCTCGATGCGACATCGCCCCGAAGAATCGGTACCGATTTCACCCGGAAATCCCATCCAGTGCGTGCAAGTCTAGTCCCCGCCGGAGGCGAACGCAACAAGAATTGGCAGTGGGGTTTTCCCCAGTTCATCCAGAATTCGCGATTCGCCGCCCCAGCTCCGAACGGTCACCGCGAAATTCATCGCCGCCGTGGCCCGATCGCGGACAGCCAGCGCGGCGAAACTTCCACGTGAAATCCCCGACGAGCGGTTTCTGAATCGGCACCAACTCCTTTCCAGAAAATCCTTTCCGGCAATCGCGGGCATCAGAGAAGAATCGTGCGTCACCGGTACGCATGGACCGCAGAACCCGCTAGAATCCATGCGATGCTCGCCCGCAAGCCTGTGAGGGGAACGCTATGGCCTACAATAAAGCCCTCGCCGAGCGAGTCCGAACGCTCCTGAAAAGTCGCCGGGGGATCGTCGAAAAGAGCATGTTCGGCGGCGCGGCATTCCTGCTCAACGACCATATCGGCGTCGGTGTCTGGAAAGAGTTCCTCATCGTCCGACTGGGCGTCCATCAGGCGGATGAGGCGCTGAACGGGCCAGGCGTAAAGCCCTTCGATATCACGGGGCGCCCCATGAAGGGCTGGGTCATGATCGAAACCGCCGTCCTCGACAACGACGAGGATCTCACCGAGTGGGTCGAGAAAGCCATCCGGCTCGTCCGGACGCTGCCGCCAAAGCGGACTCAGCCGCCGATCGAGCCCTGAGGGACTTACGCCTGTCAGGCATGTGCCCGAACAACCGGCTTGGCGCCCGCTATTTCTTCGGCGGCGTCACAGGCACGGTAATTCCGAGCTGTCGTTCGATCAGTTCGCGGGGCTTCATAAGCTGCTGACCGACACGGACCGCCTTGTGGCCTTTGAGCACGCCGGGAAACGCCTCGAACATCGGAGTCCCCTCGACCAGAATCTGAGCGGCCGAATTGGCGCCGGTCTCCGTCATGATGACATCTCCAACTTCCAGCCCCGCCAGCTCGCCCGTCGAGATTTTCGTCCCGGCCAGGTGAATCACGAGATGCACGGCGGCGCGGGCGAGCCCCGTTTCGAGATTCAACTTCTGACGGGGATCCAGCTGTTTGCGAGTGTAGGCGGACCAGGAATCGGTCGACAGCTTGCCCGACAGCGGTTCGATCGTATTGAACGGAATGCAGAGATTCATGATCCCGCGCGACTCGCCCATGCTGATTTCGAAGCTGACCAGGACGACGACTTCGTTCGGCGGCACGATCTGGACGAGCTGCGGATTGCTTTCAACCTGGCTGACGCGGAGCTTCAGTTTCGCGACGTTCGCCCAGGCGTTTTCCAGCCCCTGAATGGCCAGCGTGGTAATTCGAGAGACGAGCTGCAGCTCGATTTCTGTCAGCGGTCGATTCGGAAAATCGTAGCTGGCGGATTGTTTTCCGCCCCCCAGCAGTCGGTCGATGACGGGAAAAATGATCGAGGGGTTGAGGTCGAGAATCAGGTGGCCGTCGAGTTCGTCCGCCTGCAGCAGATTGAAGCAGGTCGGGTTCTCCAGGCTGAAGACGAATTCGCTGTACGTAAGCTGGTCGACGCTGATCAGTTTGACTTCGACGATCGCTCGCAGCATACCGCTGAGCGCGGCGCCGAATTCTCGGCTGAAACCTTCGTGCAGGGCCTGGAAAGCCCGCATCTGCTCTTTACTGACGCGTTCGGGACGCTTGAAATCGTAAAGACTGAGCTGAATGTTGGAATCGACGCGGCGCTGCGGCTTGGCCGACTGGCTTTGCGTCGTATGCGGATCGAGCGCCGCCAGCAGCGACTCGACTTCGGATTGACTCAGGACGTCGCCCATCCCTGGGGTCTCCAGTCACGCAGTTCAATGCGGACGCTAATTCCGCACCTGTCCGCAGCCGCGAACCACCCACTTGTAGCTCGTCAACTCCCGCAGGCCGCACGGGCCGCGGGCGTGAAATTTGTCCGTGCTGATGCCGATCTCCGCCCCGAGACCAAGCTCGCCTCCATCGTTGAACCGCGTGCTCGCGTTGACGATAACCGCGGCCGAGTCCACCGCCGCGAGAAAGCGCTCCGCCGCCGACTGAGAATCCGTCACGACCACCTCGGTGTGATGCGAACCGTATTCTTCGATGTGCTGCACCGCCGTCTCAAGACCGCCGACAACCTTCGCCGAGAGAATCAGATCCAGGTACTCGGTGCGGTAATCGGCCTCAGTCGCCGCACGAGCGGACGGAAAGCGCTCGACGGTTTCCAGGCAGCCGCGAACCTCTACGTTTTCGTTCTTCAGCATCGGACCGGCGGCGGCCCAGAAGCGGTCCGCGATGCCGCGGTGCACCAGGACGCACTCCGCGGCGTTGCAGACACCGGGACGCTGACACTTGGAATTCCGGAGAATCTCGACGGCCATCCCGACATCGGCGGACTCATCGATGTAAACGTGGCACACGCCGTCGAAGTGCTTGATGACCGGCATGCGTGCCTCAGCAGCCACACGTTCGATCAGCGACTTGCCCCCGCGGGGGATCGTCACATCGATTCGATCACTCAACTTCAGCAGTTCGCCGACGACCTCGCGATCGGTCGTATTGACGAGTTGCACGGCATCGGCCGGCAACCCGACCGTCGCGAGCGAATCGCTCAGCACGCGATGCAGCGCCAGATTGCTGTGCAGGGCTTCTTTGCCGCCCCGTAGAATCACCGCGTTGCCGCTCTTCACACACAACGCAGCGGCATCGACTGTGACGTTCGGCCGGCTCTCGTAGATGAAGAACACTACCCCCAGCGGGACCCGGATGCGGGAGACCGACAGTCCATTCGGGCGAATCTCGCCATCGAGCACCTGCCCGACAGGATCCGGCAGCAACGAAACTTCCCGCAGTGCGGCAGACATCGCCTCCAGGCGCAATCGACTCAACTTCAATCGGTCAACGGCGGCGGGCGACAACCCATACTCGGGAGCCCGCGCGACATCTTTCGCGTTCTCGGCCACAAGCTCGTCGGCCCGAACGAGGAGTTGATCGGCCGCAAGCTCCAGCCATTTGCGTTTTTGCGCACCCGTCACGGTCGCGAGGGCTCGCGCTGCGCATCGTGCCTGATCGCCCAGCGTGCGGGCGTAGTGCTGCCAGTCGGACATCGTCGTTCTTCATGCTCACAGGGAGGTTGCTGAAATGAGCCCAGCCACCCCTCACAGGTTCGCCCGACGCGTAACATTTCGCACGGGCCAAACCCCGCGAAATATCGACCAATTCACGACTTGTGTCAACCCGGCCGCCAAGGGCGGCGCCGCTGCCGACTTAATAATGGGATTCATCGTGGAGATCCCGTACGGCGGCGATGGAATTCGAACGGCGGCGAACAAGGTCGGGGGAGAACGTCCGGAAGCCTATTCGTCCGCGCCGGGGAAGGCATCGGCGGGAGGTGGCGGAGGAATAATCGCCGTGTTGAGCGACTGCGCCAGACCCTGCTGATCAACCACAACCTGTGTCTGAACAAGGACTAACATTGGAATCCGGGGCTCCCGACCGGGCCGGTTGAGATCCATCAGCCAGGCCCCGCCATCGGCGAGCGGCGAATCGGCCCATTCGGGATGCGGGAGCTGGTCGACCATTTGCGGAGCATTCCCGCCGACTTCTACTGGTACGGTGAGCTGGCGGCGGTCGGGCGAAACCGCTACCGCGACGCCGACTGACATCGGGTGGGCCGTGGTCCGCTCCCAGTGAACCTCCCCGGCGCTGCGATCCATCAGAACCATTGGCGGGGCAGACTCTTCGGTGGCATAAGTCTGGTTGCGCAACAGATCCTGAAACCGTTCCACCTGCTCAGGGAGGAGTCTCCCACGACCGGTCGGGTCGAGCAGGAGCTTAAGAGCTTCGGGAAGGGAGCTTCCGAATCCGCCGAACCGACGGATCGAAACCCGCACGCTCGGCGGGCGCCGCTGACGTTGATCCGCGAGACTGCTGACGATAGCCGTGTGACCTTCGGCCGAGGTGGTCACGATCAACGAAAACGTGTCTTCGTGGAACTGGATCTGACCGGGACCGCCCTGATCTGCCCAGTAGCGGCGGTCGGTCTGTTTTTGCAGCTGCGCCAGAACCGGGCTGGCATCCGGCCTGGCCAGAGCAACCCGACCCGAGGATCCGCCATCCGCGATCACGACGCGCTGGTGCGTTCCCGGGGCGGTGACGAGGTCCAGGATCGGATAGACGCGGACTTCCACGGGAGAAACGCTAATGTCTTCCCAGGAACCAAGTTCGTCGCCCGCCTGCCCGTTTTGCGCAGAGCCAGCCACGATTCCCGCGATCATCACTGCAAGTAGTCGCCACGACCTCATGATAGCGTCCCTGTCCCTGGTCCGCGGAGGGCCCTCTCACGCGCAGGCGTTTGTTGATATCTGCAAGGCTACCTCGCACGAACCTGAGCGACAAGTGCAGGTTAGCTCATTTTGTGAAGCCCGGCTGTAGGAGTTTGTACGCATTCCCTGCCGGTCGGGCAAGTTTTTCGGGACGGACGCGAAAGTTCGGCGGAAAGCCGCGTCAAGAGGGCGCCGGTGGTACCCGTCGGTTGGCGAGCGCAGCCGGGGAACGGTATTCTGAGGGTTTTTCCGGCCCCGTCCCGAGCCTTGGCAGCGCCAGCGTGTCCCGGAACCGGAAACCAGATCTCCCCCAGTGGCTTCAAGACCGGACAGACGCGTGGCTGACGGACCCGATTTTTCCAAGTGTGAACTGATCCCTGTGATCGCCCAGGACGCCGGCAATGGCGATGTCCTGATGCTCGCCTACATGAACCGCGAAGCGTACGAAGAAACGCTGCGGACCGGACGCGTCGTCTACTTCAGCCGAAGCCGACAGAGACTCTGGCGCAAGGGCGAAGAGAGCGGCAACGTGCAGGAGCTGAAGGCGATTTACTTCGACTGCGACGCCGACACGCTGTTGGTCAAAGTCCATCAGATCGGCGGCGCCGCCTGCCACGAAGGTTATCGAAGCTGCTTCTTCCGACAGATCGATCCGCAAACCGGCGCGGTCAACGTGCAGGGGGAGCGAGTCTTCGATCCCAAGGCGGTTTACAAGAAATAAGTCGAGAGACGAGACCCAGACCAGGGGAAGCTCCCCCTGGGCGACGGCCACTGACCACGGACTACTGACCACGGACCACATTCGAATGAGCGACAAACTGATCAAGCTCGGAATTCCCGCCGGCAGCC
Source organism: uncultured Planctomycetaceae bacterium (assembly GCA_942493135.1). Lineage (GTDB taxonomy): Bacteria > Planctomycetota > Planctomycetia > Planctomycetales > Planctomycetaceae > Planctellipticum. Next base: position 1,556,423 of record OW818684.1, read on the forward strand.
TCCAGGAGGCCACTGCGGAGCTGTTCAAGAAGGCCGGTTACACGATCAAATTCCCGTCACGGTCGTACTACCCCGAGATCGACGACCCCGAAATCGAATGCCTGCTGATCCGCGCCCAGGAAATGGCCCGCTATGTCGAACAGGGGATCCTCGACGCCGGCATCACCGGGCATGACTGGGTGCTCGAATCCGAAGCCGACGTCCACGAAATCTGCGAGATGGTCTTCTCCAAGGTCAGCCGGCGGCCGGTCCGCTGGGTCCTCTGCGTCCCCAACGACTCCCCGGTGAAGTCCGTCAAAGACCTCGAAGGGAAGCGGATCGCCACGGAAGCCGTCGGTCTGACGAAGCGCTATCTCGCAAAGCACGGCGTCAACGCCACGGTCGAGTTCTCCTGGGGGGCGACCGAAGTCAAGCCGCCGCGGCTGGCCGACGCCATCGTCGAAGTCACCGAGACCGGCAGCTCCCTGCGGGCTAATGACCTGCGAATCGTCGAAGAAGTCCTGCAGAGCACGACTCGCTTCATTGCGAATCAGGACTCCTGGAAGAGCGATGCCAAGCGGGCCAAACTCGAGAATATCTCGCTGATGCTCCGCTCGTGCCTCGCCGCCGAAGGCAAGGTCGGCCTGATGATGAACGTCCACCGCAAAGACCTGCAATCCGTTCTGGCGACCCTCCCGGCCCTCCAGAAGCCGACGGTCTCGGGGCTGTCCGATCCCGACTGGGTCGACGTCAACACGATCCTCGACGAAGCCCAGGTCCGCACGATCATCCCGAAACTCAAAATCGCCGGCGCCTGCGGCATCGTCGAATACGCCATCAACAAAATCATCGACTGACCGCCACGGGCAGCACCGCTGCCGAGCCGCCGGGAGCGGCAACTCTGCCGACTCAGAGACGGGTTAGTCGTGGATGCCGCGCTCGGCGGCGATGATCAGCGAGTTGCGAGTCGTGACATTCGTAGGGTCCGCTGTGCGGACCAGAATTGCGGCAATCGCATTCCGGATTCGAGGCGAGACCCACAATGTCGCTAAAAGTGGCCCGCATAGCGGACCCTACGGCCCTCACTTCAATGCCGGCTACGGTCATCAAACTTGGCGGGAGCGGGCTGACATTTCCCGGCGGCGTCGACCGCGTCCGACAGTGGCTCTCGACGGTGAATCCCCGGGGCTGCCTGCTCTTCCCAGGGGGCGGACCAGCGGCCGATCTTGTCCGGAGATGGCATCTGGACCACGGACTGACGGAAGAGACATCTCACTGGCTGGCCGTCGCGGCTCTCGGAATGACGGCCCGCTTCTGGGAGTCCATTTTACCGGGAACGCGTCTGGTCGCCGACAGGGACGACGCCAAAGCGGCCTGGCGCAATGGCCAGAGGGCAATCCTCGATCCCGAACCGTTTCTCCGGGCGGAAGAAGCGGGACTGGACGACGCGCCGCCCCACAACTGGGACGTCACCAGCGATTCTCTGGCGGCGTGGACCGCGCTGCGCTGGCCCGCCGAGCAACTGGTCGTCGTGAAGGTCCCCACCGCCCCGCTGGGACAGCGGCTGACGACCGCCAGCCAATCGGAACTGATCGATCCCTACTTTCCGGGAATTGCCGGCCAGTTGCCCCGCGTCGGGTGGCTTTCGCTGCAGCTGGATTCTCCGGAAGTCATTACCTGGTTGGAGTTTGGAGTTCCCGTCCGGACTGGCTGAGCGCCAGTTTTCCGCGAGCGGGCTCGGCCGGCAGAACGACGCAGGCAAGTTGCTTGCAGGTCGGCCGGGCAGCCGTTAGACTCCTCCGTTCCACCGGACCCGCTGCACGGGCCGGTTTTTCGTGTGAGTTGAGGTCAGTTATGGTTCTTCGGCCGCGTACAAAGTTGGTGAAGGCTCGCAAGGCTCGGCGGTGCGAGAAGTGCGGGAAGCTGGTTGGCTTCCGCATTCGTTGCAAGACCTGCCATAAGAAGCTGCGTTAGTCTCAGCCAGTTCTCCATTCATCGGTTTCGGACAAGAATTCAGCCATGCCCCGTATCGAACGCGATCGCGAGCTTGCTCGCAGCCGGAAGCGCAAAGTTCAGTTGAAAAAGTTCACCGCCCGGTACGCAAAGGCCACCAGCCATGCGGACAAGGAAGTGATCGCGGCGAAGGTGCGCCGGATGAGCCCGTTCTTCAACCTGGAAGAGCGCGCCGCACAGCTGAAGGATGCCCAGAAGGCGAAGTAGTTTCGCGGTTTCGCGAACACGGATTTCAGAAGAGCCCGTCGGCGGTTGCGCCGGTGGGCTCGATCGTTTTCCAGGGCGGCGTTGTGGAGGAACGGGAGATGACGGGCAGTGTTTTTCCCCGCCGTCGGATCGGTCGGACGGACCTCGAAGTCACTCCGGTCGCGATGGGCTGCTGGCCGATCGCCGGCATCACCAGCATCGACGTCACCGAGGAGGACAGCCTGGCCACGCTGACGGCGGCGGTCGAGGCGGGAATCAACTTCTTCGATACAGCCTACTGCTACGGTTACGACGGCGAGAGCGAACGCCTGGTCGGCAGGGTGCTGCGCCCGCTGCGCGACCGGGTCGTCATCGCCACGAAGGGGGGAATCTCCTGGAACGCCGAGAAGAAGCAGGTCCGCGACGGCCGCCCGGTGACGTTGCTGCGGGAATGTGACGAAAGTCTGGCCCGGCTGGGCATCGACGTCATCGATCTGCACTATCTGCACGGGCCGGATCCAAGCGTTCCGGTGGCGGAATCGGCCGGAGCCTTTCGTGCGCTGCTGGATGCCGGCAAGATTCGCAGCGTTGGCGTGTCGAACTTCTCGCTGGAGCAGCTCCAGGAATTCCACGCGGAGTGCCCGATCACCGCCTTCCAGCCGCACTACAACATGCTGCAGCGAGAGATCGAAGCGGCCCAGCTCCCCTGGTGCATCGCCAACGACGTCTCGGCCATGATCTACTGGCCGCTGATGAAAGGCCTGCTCGCCGGCAAGCTGCCGCGAGACTTTCAATTCGACCCGCGCGACGGCCGGCGGAAGTACCCCATGTTCCAGGGGGAGGAATGGGAGCAGAACCAGGACTTCCTGGACCAGCTCCGCCCGATCGCCGCTTCGAGAAACGTCTCGGTTGCTCAACTGGTCGTGAACTGGACCATCCAGCGGCCGGGGATCACGGTCGCCCTCTGCGGCGCCAAGCGTCCGGATCAGATCCGCGACAACGCGGCCGCCATGACCTGGAAGCTGTCGCAGGCAGAAATCGCCGCCATCGACGCCGCCATAGTTTCGCGCGGCCCGGTCGCTTCCCGCCCCGCGGTCAAGTAGGGCCGGCTCCCGCCGGCCGAGTTGCGCTGTCCAGGCCTCAGCGACTGGCCGAAGCAGCAGCACCAGATGCCGGGACCTGCGCGAACCCGCGTGAGCCGGAAGTGTCTCACGGGGGGAAGCGTTGGAGCGGCTGGGTCGGCAACTTCGACGTCCGAGAAGCATCGAATCCGGGTCGTCGCGGACTCCGGCGCCGGCCACCCGCACGATGAGATTCTGGCCGATTCCGTCGATGGACGCCCTGTCAAAAAGCGAAGAGGCGTCCCTCATGGACGCCTCTCGGCATTTCGCACGGACCGGTTATGAGATGCGGAGCCTGCATTCCCTGCGGGCGCCGCGATCAGCCGACCAGTGAGAGTTTTGCTCAGACGAGCTGCTTTTTCCGACCGACGAGGGTCCGAATGCGTTCGGCGAGCAGAGCTGCGTCGAAAGGCTTCCGGAAAGTCTCGTTGAAGATCGAACGATCGATACCGCTGGCGGTATCTTCATCGTTGAGCAGCGCGACCAGAACGGCATCCGCATAATCGTTATTTTTGCGGAGGTTCTGGGCGATCAGGGTCGCTTCGTGACGGCCCATGCCGAAATCGATCACCACGCAGTCGGGGTGCAGCGATTCGGCCTGGATGCCGGCTTCAAAGCCGCTCCCGGCGAACTCGGTTTTGTAGTCTTCGGGCGGCATCAGCTCGGTGAGCGCAAGGCGCACCGTAGACTCGACACCGACCAGCAGCAACTTGCCCATGGCCTCATCCTCAAGTTCCCCAAGGGGCATACCATGCTCCTTCAGGAACCGGATCAGGTGTTCGCGCGGGATGCGACGGTCCTGCGATCCGGGGATTCGGTAACCACGCAGCCGTCCGGAGTCAAACCATTTGCTGACGGTGCGCGGAGCAACTTTGCAGATCTTTGCTACTTGGCCAGTAGTGAAGATCGTTCTCATCGCGGGCTCTCCAATCACCAATAATTGTGTCACACAGAAGGGCGTCGCGACCCTCCGGATCTTCACCCTCGTACGATGCGTGGCTGTCCTAGCCTGCCGGGTCTACTGCAAGGCCACGTCCGTTCTGGGAAACGGACGCGTCGACACACGTTCCACCGGAAGGCGGCGCTGCGGGCGCCGACGACAGGCTTGTGCATCCTGGGTCTGTACGGTCGGGATTTGTCTTCTGCGGGAGCGGTCGACCTGATCCGTGGCCGATGTCCCGTTGGGGGAGGACCGAACGCAATCCGCGCATCCGGTTCTGGATGGTGAGACGAAACTCTGAGTTGTCCTGCCCCCCAGACGGCGCTGCACCGTTTTTCGCTGAGCTGGTTTAAACCGTTATCGGGCGTGTTCCAAGTCAGACCGGTGCGAACCGTCTGACCTCTACTTTCGTCCTACGCGGTTCTGTGACTTGAGAGTCTTTGTCAAGAGCACTTTGAAGTGTCGTGCCAGCCTCGGGAAAAGCCCCCCGAAACCCGCATTTCAACCACAAAGTCCCTCAAAGTTACCAGCTTTAACGACGGGATGCGGAGGCAGGAGCCTGCGTCACCATTGCCACAATCCTAGGTCGCGTTTTCCGCACGGGCGCTGCAAGGCCTGCAATCGGTACGACGGATTCTTCGGGCCCGTTCGAGACAAGGCGTCAGGCTCCGCAGATCCGGCACAATCGGCCGGAGGCGAACCGCCTCCATGAAATCCCGATGAACGTCTGCGCCGCACGCCGTCGGTCGGGATTGCAGAGTCCCGATCCGGGCCTTCCATCCCCCACTCGAAACGGGAGACTTCTTATTAGACACAGCTACTTGCGGTCGCGCGGCCGGAAGAAACGCATCGACTCTTTCACCACCCGCCGGCGGGAAGCGATGCGGACCAGCAGCGTCAGAAAATAATTCCTCCAGCCCGGGACAATCACCCAGCGACCACGACCAAGGGCCTTGAGGCCGATGCGAACAACCTGCTCGGGGGTCTGGGACGAATGTTTCTGCAGCCAGCCCGGCGCACCGGCCAGATCAAAGAAGGACGTGCGAGTCACGCCAGGACAGACGGCGCAGACCAGGACGCCCCGTCCGCCGACTTCGCTGGCGAGCGCTTCGCTCAGGTGCAAGACGTACGCTTTGCTGGCGGCGTACACGCCCATGTAGGCGACCGGTTGAAACGCCGACAGCGACGCCACGTTGAGAATCGCCCCGAACTGGCGCGACAACATGCCGGGCAGCAGGCGATACGTCAGCTCGGTCAGCGCTGAGATATTGAGCCGGATCAATTCCAGCAGTCGAGGAATTTCGGCCTGGTCGACCTCCCCGACAACGCCGAACCCGGCATTGTTGACGAGCAGGTCCACGGTGAGCCCCCGCTTCGACAGTTCCTGCACCAGCCGTTCGACTTCGCCAGGCGCCGACAAATCGGCGGCAATGATCTCACAACGAGTCGCGTGCTTCGCGTGCAGTTCCGCGGCGAGCTCCTCCATCAGCTCGGTCCGCCGGGCCACCAATATGAGGTGCATCCCCCGCGCAGCAAGCTGACGGGCAAACTCCGCTCCGATTCCGGCGGAGGCGCCTGTCACCAGGGCCCAACGGTCAGCGAGCAGTTTCCACACCCGGGACATTCCGTGAGAGGTCGATTCGGCCCTGCCTGGCCACGGCGGGGCTGCCGCCGGATTGCTCTCCGGGACACCCTCTCCTGAGTGAGATATCAGACGTCACAAGATCGTACGCCTTCGCCTGACCGAAGAAAAGGGACGATGCAATCCCTCGCAGCGCGGGAAGTGTTTCACTGCAAGTTGAAGACTGTGGAGAGTTTGTGCGGGTCCGGGTAGATCGCTTTGTTGCTCCGAAGCAGGATTCCGAATTGACCTGCCACCCGATCCGGCTCAAAATTGGAGGTTCTGATCCGCTTGTCCGACAATGTGCGGCTCCGTCCGCCAAGGTGTGCTGCTGATGCTCTCACAAACGGTCGAATATGCACTCCGCGCGATGGTGCATCTCGCCGCCAGCTCGCCTGAAGCCCGCACCACCGACCAGATTGCCGAAGCAACCAAGGTCCCCAAAGCCTATCTGTCCAAAGTGCTTCAGAGTCTGGTCCGGGCCGGGCTGGTCCATTCTCAGCGAGGAGTCGGCGGGGGCATGACACTTGTCCATGCCCCCGATCAGGTCACCATCCTGCAGGTCGTCAACGCCGTCGAACCAATGCAGCGAATCCACACATGCCCCCTCGGGCTGGCGACGCACGGCAAGAAACTCTGTCCGTTGCACCGCCGACTCGACGACGCCATGGCCGAAGTGGAAAGCGCTTTCTCCAGCACCCGGCTTTCCGAAGTCCTCGCCGCCCCAGGCGCCAGCATCCCCCTCTGCGAGGCTGCGACCGAAGAATCGACGAGTCCTGCTCAATAGTCCCGTGCGGGTGATTGAGTTCGATTCCGTCGGCAAAGTCGTCGCCGGAGAATTCGCAGACGCATTTCCTGTCCCAGGCGGCTGATCACCCGTCGAGAGCGGCAGTCGTTTTCGCGCTGAACGGGCAAGAGCTCCGCGGCGACTATTTCGCCGTGCCGGTGATTCTGTCACCGCGCATTCGTCGGCACACTTCGCGGTTTTGGCGAATCGCCTCGATATCTGGCGATCACGAGGTAAGGAACGACAGTTGCTTGCAGATCTGTCAGATTCAGATTCCGCCACTGTTCCGTTGTGAGACTGCACTGCCATGCCGCGATCCCGGAGCCGATTCGGCTTCACTCTCATCGAACTGCTCGTTGTGATTGCGATTATCGCGATCCTGATCGCGCTGCTGCTGCCCGCAGTCCAGCAGGCCCGTGAGGCCGCCAGGCGGACACAGTGCAAAAACAACCTGAAGCAGATCGGCCTGGCGCTGCACAATTACGAGTCGACGTTCGGTCGGCTGCCGCCGAGCATGGCCATCAATCCGGCCGTGACGGGCAACAGCTCCTGGTCGGTCCACGGGCGGATCATGCCGTACATCGATCAGGCCAATTTCTACAACAAGATCGATCTGCAGAAGGGCTGGTCGGACCCGGTCAACGCTGCGGTCGTGAGCGGCAATCGAGTTCCGGGCTACGTCTGCCCGTCCGACGCCAAGAGCGATCTCGCACGAACCGCGTCGGGAGTCAGCCTCTACTGCACCAACTACGGGTTTAACTTTGGAACCTGGTTCGTCTACGACCCGACGACCGGTCAGGGGGGAAACGGACTGTTCTTTCCCAACTCCTCGGTCAAGTTCGGCGATATCACCGACGGATTGAGCAACACGCTGATGGCCAGCGAGGTGAAGTCCTGGCAGGCCTATACAAGAAATGCCGCCCCCCCTTCGACTGTCATCCCGCAGAACATCAGCGACGTTCTCGCGGCCGTCGCCGTCGGTGTCACCGACCGCCTGCAGGTGGCGACACAGGACGGTACCGGCCATACGGAATGGGCCAACGGACATTCCCACCACAGCGGCTTCACAACGACGATGAACCCGAACCTGAAAGTCCTGTTCGTCTACTCCGGCGTCACGTTCGATTGTGACTTCGCTTCCCGGCAGGAAGGGTCGAACACGACTCAGCCGAGTTATTCGGTCGTCACCTCCCGCAGCTACCACACGGGCATCGTCAACTCGCTGCTGGCCGACGGGACGGTCCGATCGTTCAGTGACAACATCGATCTGCAGATCTGGCGCGGCCTGGGCACCCGGTCTGGCGGAGAGGTTCTCGGGGAATTCTGAAGACGCCTTCAGCGGCACAGCGCTCGCAGCCGCTGTCGGTCAGCCCGCCCGGTCCCAATCGGATCGGGCGGGCTGTTTTTGCCCCCCCCAACTAAGCGGCGGGTAGCCGGGGCTGGACCGAAGGGAAGCACCGGTGCGGTGAAAACGGCGACATCGCGAAGTAGCTCCTGCTCCGGCCACCCATACCGTGCGCACATGGAGCCACCTCAAAGCATTTTCAATCGGCCCAAAGAACAGCGGCGACCTTCCGGCCGCCGCTGTCCTGCGTCAATTCATGCCGTCAGTACGCGGTCACTCCGGCAGCCGCCCCTTCTCGACGATCGGGAACGGGCCACTGGTGGCCTTCATAAACGCCACCAGATCGGCCTTATCCTGGGCCGTCAGCTCCAGCTTCTTGACCTTGTCGCTCAGATGCGGATTCGGGTGGCCCCCCTTGGCGTACCACTCGACGACCTCTTCGAGCGTCTTCTGGCTGCCATCGTGCATGTAGGGGGCGGTGAATTCCACGTTGCGGATCGTTGGCGTCTTGAACGCCCCCTTGTCTTCTTCCTTCTTCGTCACTTCGAACCGGCCCAGATCGGGCTTCTCCGCGTCCATGCCGACCCCCAGGTTGTGGTATTTCTCGTCGGCGAAGTTCGCCCCGACGTGGCAGGCGGTGCAGTTGACCTCTTTGCTGAAGAACAGGTTCTGGCCGCGCTGGGCGCTTTCGGACATCGGATGGGCGTCGACGGCGGCCTTCAGTTCCCCGTACTTCGCGTACAATTCCGGATCGTCTTCCTTCAGCTCCGCGAGGTCATCGTCCGTCTTGTACTGATTGAGCAGTGGCTGAACTGCGGCCTGGTAGTCGTAGGGCGAGGGACCGGTCACAATCGCCCGCTCAAACGTCGCCAGGGCTTTGCCGACGTTGTCGATGTTGAGCGAGTCCTTCCCGAAGACCGCTTCGAACTGCAGGCCATAGCCCTCGATTCCGGCGATGCGGGCCACGCACTCTTCATGCGAATGAGCCATTTCAATCGGGTTATGGATCGGTCCGACCGCCTGCTCTTCAAGGCTGCCGGCACGACCATCCCAGAACTGGGCGCCGCTGAGGATTCGGTTGTACGCCGTCGGAGAGTTGCGATTGCCAGTCTGGCCGTTCACCCCCACGCCGAACTGGGTGTGAGCCGCATAGCCCTGATCCGGATTGTGGCAGCTCGCACAACTGATGCTGCCGTCGACAGACAGGCGGCCGTCGAAGTAGAGCTGACGGCCGAGCTCAATCTTGGCCCGCGTCATCGGATTGGAGTCGAGGCCGACCATCTGACTGGCGCCCAGGCTCAGTCCCAGGGGAAGTTTGACGTCGAGCGGCTCGTTGACGCCCGGCGTGGCCAGCCACGCCTGAATCTGAGCAACGGTCAGCGGCCCTTCGCCGGGAATCCCGGCCGTAAGGGACGGATCGCCGAGCGTCACCAAGGTGGAAAGTGCGACCTGCGGATCCGCCGGCTGAACGGGGGCTGTCAGTTCCGGTTCTTTCGCCCCGGTGGCGGGCGTTTCGGCAGGCCTGGCTGTCCCTGCTGCAGGCTCCTGTTTCCCGCAGCCCGTACAGGCCACTGTCAGTCCCAGCATGAACAAAGGCAGCACATTATGGCGAGTCATCGAACCCTCCCGACTTTAGGACTATTTTAAGGAACGCTGGAAACAATTTTACCCGGAACCGACCGCCGGCCACCACGATTCAGCGGACTTTTCTGATGGGTTCCCGGAATCGGGACTCCGTTTCCGGGAACCTGGGGACGGCAAGCTCGCGGAACACACTCAGATTTCATTCTGCGTCCTCATCCGTCCTCCGCCTCTCTGCGAGAAATCTTTCTGATCCAACGCCCGCCATTTCGCGTTTCTTCGCGGGCCGAGACCATCGGCAGGTTGAAACGGGGCGGAAATCGTCCGAACATGGCAATCGACGGCGTTCCCCGCTGGAACGCAGGTGGCCGAGTCTTCCGGGAAGGACCAAAGCGATGGGTCTGTTCGACAAGCTGCGCGCAGAACTGATTGACATCATCGAGTGGCTCGATGATTCCAAGCACACCCTCGTCTGGCGCTTTCCCCGCTACCAGAACGAAATCAAACAAGGGGCGCAGCTCATCGTCCGCCCCGGTCAGCTCGCCGCCTTCGTGCATCGCGGCAAACTGGCCGACGTATTCGAGCCGGGCACCCATACGCTCAACACCGAAAATTTGCCGATCCTGAGCACGCTGGCCGGCTGGAAATACGGGTTCAACAGCCCGTTCCGGTCCGAAGTCTACTTTGTCAGCACCCGGCAGATCACCGATCTGAAGTGGGGCACGCCCAACCCGATCATGCTCCGCGATCCGGAGTTCGGTCCGATCCGCCTCCGCGCCTTCGGCACCTATGCCGTCAAGGCGGTCGATCCGAAAGCCCTCCTTGAGGAACTGGTCGGCACCAATGCCGAGGTCGACGCGGAGGAAATCTCCGAACTGCTCCGGTCGATCATCACCACCGCGTTCGCCGACATGCTCGGTGAAAAGCAGATCGCGGCCCTCGACCTGGCGGCTCACTACCGGGAGTTCTCTGTCGAACTGCAGAACTACGTCAAGCAGCGCGTCGACGACGAGTACGGTCTCGACATCCCGATGCTGCAGATTGTGAATATATCGTTGCCTGAAGAAGTCGAGAAAGCGCTCGACACGCGGAGCAGCATGGGCATCGTCGGCGACATGCAGAAGTACCAACAGTACCAGTTCGGCACGGCGATGCTCGAGTCGGCCAAGAACCCCGGCGGCGCCGGCGAAGGGCTGGGACTCGGCATGGGCGTGGCGATGGCCGGGAGGATGATGGGCATGGGCGCCGGCGGTGCAGCCGTCGGCACGCCGATGATGGCGCCGCCTCCTCCGCCACCGACATCCGTCTGGCACGTGGCGGTCAACGGTCAGACACAGGGACCATTCAGTCCCGAGCAGGTCCAGCAGGGAATCGCGTCGGGGCAGATTACGCCGACGACCATGCTCTGGTCGCCAACGCTGCCCGGCTGGACTGCCGCGAACCAGCTTCCGCAGTGGACGCCGCTCTTCCAGAGCATGACTCCGCCACCCCCGCCGCCGATGTAAGTCGAAGAAAAAGGCTTGTCGCGGATCGCTGATCACGGATCGTCGGACAAAGACGACCGCGTAACCCGCGGCCCCGTCTGGTTCTCGACTCTCTGCTTCGGCGAGCGCGAAAGCTGGACAAACTGAGAGCCGTCAGGTCGGCAGAGGTAGACTGCCCGGTCGGGAAAGTCGCGGACGACGGACTCAAGGTCCGTCCGTCCGGGACGAAAACGCCCGAAGAGGAGATCGTCTGTCAGTCCGGCCCGATTGACCACGAAGTCGAGATGCGTATCTTCGGGATCGGGGGCCACCAGAACCAGGGCCGGGCGGTCGGTAACGATCGATTCCACCCACCGCCGAAATTCGGCGTGTTTCCGCTTCGGATAGAGAATCGTCGAGAGCCCGCGTTCGAGACGCGGGGTGTCCAGGCCCGGCAGTCCCCAGCACGCCCCCCACCAGCTCGCCACCAGCAGCGTCGCCCACCACCACGGCATCGCGGGGTAATACCTCGTCCGCCAGTCGGCGGCAAAACGGGTCGTGAGCCCCGCCAGCAGGAGCAGCCAGAGCGTGCAGGATTCGTAGACGTAGTGCCAGCCGAGAATGCCGGCGTACCAGTAGGGAACGTGAATTGCGTGCAGGGACATGATGGACGCCAGGATCCATTTCCAGCGTCCCAGCGGAACCACCAGGCAGGCCGCGGCTGTCATTGCCAGCGGCAGGATATCGAACGTCCATTGCCAGCTTGCCAGAATCCGGACGAAGGTATTCTGGACAGCGAGTTCGGGCGTCAGATTCTCCGTCCAGCGGTCGTAGCTGTCGATGACTTTCGGTCCCAGATGCTGCTCGCCCCGGACGACGTTGTTGAAGCCGTAGACATGCCGGGGTGTGTAGATGTCGGTGTAGACCTGATACGTCGAGTTCCAACCGCTGCCAGTGATCGCCCGGTTGTAGGAAAAGATCACGCCGAAGCCGATCAGCAGCGGCAGACCCAGCCCCAGAAGAATGCCGGCCCGACGGCGAATCGAGGCTGACTCGCCAGTCATCAACTGCGGAAACAGCAGGAACAGGATCGCCCAGACGCCGAATGGAAAGCCGACGCCCGCCGCGGTCGCCGGGCGACAGAGCATGGCGAACGCCAGTCCAATTCCGGCCCAGAGGGCGTCGAGGGGCTGCCGCCGCGCCTGGAGGCGGACCATGCCCCAGAGAAACAGGGACAATCCGAGGAGCGTCGCCTGGTGTGCCAGGAGCAAATTGCCGAAGACGGCGATTCCGGGAGAGACTCCGCAGAGCAGCCCCGCGACGAGACCGGTCCCTTCGCCGCCCAGCTCGCGCCCGATCCAGAAGACGAAGATCGTCGAGAGCGCGCCCGCGAGCCAAATGCCCCAGACCGGGTGGCCGACAGCCATAAACGGGGCGAGCCAGAGACCGTTCCCGGGAAAATACCGGCTGGCCATCCGGCCTTCATTGAGCACGTGCATCTGGTCGAACAGTTCGGGCTGAACCGGCGGACTGGCAAACGACCATCGACCGGCGAGAAGTGTCTGCGCCTGAAACAAATAGCTGTATTCGTCGTGATAAGCCGGCGGCAGATCCTGCTGGGGAGATCCGACGGACGCATGCATGCCCAGCGAGACGCCGCCGCACAACAGGGCCAGCGCCCAGCTTCGGAGCAGCGACGGCTGCCAGACACGAACGGGGGGAATCACCTTGGGCCGGATCATCCATGCAATCGGCGCCACGAGCAGAATGATGAACTGAACCAGGGCTAGATTGGCGTCCCACTCCGCAACGAGATCCAGCGCACCAATCGCGGCAACGGCCAAACCGACCAGCCAGACGAACGCCTGACGGATGGAGGAAATGAGCGGGGTCGCGGAGTTCTCAGTTGCCATGAGGATTCAAACAGAGAAGACAGCTCAGTTTGTGACCAATCGAGTGTCGGGCGGACCCGGCCCGGTTGCAAGGCTGGCAAAGCCGGCCGATTCTGCGGGCACCCGCTCACCTGACGTTTGGTCGGCTCACCGGTACAATTCGTCGACCCCACGCCGGTGTGGGGTCTGCACCGCCGTATCCCCCTGTAACGATCGTCTCCGAAATCATGGCCGAACAGTACATCTTCCAGATGGAAGACCTTCACAAGTTCCACGGTAAAAACGAAGTCCTGAAAGGTATCTGGCTCTCCTTTTATCCCGGCGCCAAGATCGGCGTGCTCGGCCCCAACGGCGCGGGCAAGAGCACCCTGCTGCGGATCATGGCGGGGGAAGACAAGGACTTCATGGGAACCGCGAAGCTGACCCCCGGCTTCGTCGCGGAATACGTCCCGCAGGAACCCCGGCTGACCCCCGAAAACACCGTCCTGGACGAGCTGAACGAGGCCGTCGCGGTCAAGCGGGCGCTGCTCGCACGGTACGACGAGATCAACAACCGCTTCGGCGAAGGCCCCGACGCGGACGAAATGGACAAGCTGATCGAGGAACAGGGGAAGATTCAGGAACAGATCGACGCCGAGAACCTGTGGGAACTTGACCGCGAGCTCGATATCGCCGCCGACGCGATGCGGCTCCCGCCGTTCGACGCGAAAGTCGGCACCCTGTCGGGCGGTGAGCGCCGGCGGATCGCCCTCTGCAAGGTCCTGCTCCGGCAGCCCGACCTGCTGCTGCTGGACGAACCGACCAACCACCTCGACGCCGAGTCGGTCGCCTGGCTCGAACGGCACCTGCACGATTACCGGGGAACCGTCGTGGCGGTGACGCACGACCGGTACTTCCTCGACAACAGTTGCGAGTGGATCCTGGAGCTGGACCAGGGCCGCGGCATGCCCTGGAAAGGGAACTACTCTTCCTGGCTGGAGCAGAAGCACGAACGGCTCCGCAAGGAAGAGAAGCAGGCGTCCAACCGGCAGAAGACGCTCGAACGCGAACTGGAGTGGGTTCGCATGTCTCCCAAGGCCCGTCAGGCCAAGAGCAAAGCCCGCCTCCAGGCCTACGAAAAACTGCTCGCCGAGGAGCAGGAATCCCGCGACGAATCGATCGAGCTGAAGTTCCCCCCCGGTCCGCGGCTGGGGGATACCGTCGTGGTCTTCGACAAGGTCGCGAAGGGCTTCGGCGACAAGTTGTTGTACGGCGATCTGTCGTTCCGCTTGCCCCCTGCGGGGATCGTGGGCATCATCGGCCCGAACGGGGCCGGTAAGACGACGCTCTTTAAGCTGATCATGGGCGAGGAGAAGCCCGACTCCGGAACGGTGACCGTCGGCAACACGGTCAAGATCGCCTACGTCGAACAGAATCGGGAGAGCCTGGACGGCGAGAAGACCGTCTACGACAACATCTCCGGCGGCAACGACATCCTCCGTTACGGCAACGTGACGATCAACAGCCGGGCTTATTGCGGGAAGTTCAATTTCAAGGGTCCGGACCAGCAGAAGCAGGTCAAGTACCTCTCGGGGGGCGAGCGGAACCGGCTGCTGCTGGCAAAGACGCTGACCGTTGGGGGCAACCTGCTGCTCCTCGACGAACCAACCAACGACCTCGATCTTGAAACGTTGCGATCGCTGGAAGAAGGCCTGCTGAACTTCTCCGGCTGCGCCGTGGTCATCAGTCACGATCGCTGGTTCCTGGACCGCGTGGCGACGCACATGCTGGCGTTCGAAGGCGACAGCAATGTCGTCTGGCACGAAGGGAACTACCAGACCTACGAGTCACTGCGGAAGCAACGACTCGGAGCGGACGCCGAGCAGCCGCATCGGATCCGGTACAAGAGGCTGGGGACGTGATCACCAATATCGAATGACGGAGGCGGAATGTCGAACAGAAGGGAGCCCGTAGTCTCGAGGCAAGAGCCGGAGAAGTCGGGTGGCACGCCCTGAGGCTTTTGCGAAGGGCGTGGACTTCACTTTCAGAGAGACCACGCCCTGCGCGAACTCCGGGCGTGACACCCGAACGGTTTTCCGCATGCAGCTCTCAGCGTTCCGCTCGTCTCACGCCCCGAGTTGCCGGCGCAGGTCCGATACCTCGTCCTGCAGCCGGCTGACGAGGTCGCGTAACTCGACCATCTGCGAGCGCAGATCCTCGACGGTCTCTTCCAGAGCTGACGTCCGGCCGGAATCGGCGGCGGCCGGACGTGGCGCCACGGCAGCGGGTCGGCTTTCCGGGGGAGCCGCCGGCTCATCGGACAGAACCGACAACGCGTCGTGGTTTTCGTTGCCAGGGTAGAGGTTGTGGTCGACCTCGACCCCGCGGCGTTCCAGCGAACCATTGGCGCGGGCCAGTCCGAGGTCCATCAGTCCCTGCAGGGCAATCCGCAGTTCCTCCTGGGAGTCGATCGCGGCCATCCGGCTCGCCCGCGTCCGGAGCTCGCCGGGCTGCTGCTTGCCCCTGAGCAGCAATTCCGTCAGAACCGCGAGCTGATGCTCGCTGAGGTTGGTGCGGTGCCGCATATAATGTCGGTAGCGTTCGGTCCGGCCGCTCTCGGGGTGCAGGACACCGACGAAACCCATCCGGTTCAACTCGCCGAGCGTGTCGGCGACCGTGTCCTCGTCGTAGGCGCTGACGGGATCCCGGTTGTTCTTCTGATTGCAGCCGGTCGTCGTGGCCTTCAGTGTCAGCGGATACTGGTCGGGAGTGGTGAAGCCCTTCTCGAGGAGCACGCCGAGGACGCGCCGCTGCTTGCGGGACAGTTCCGGAAGGGGGATCTTCTCCATCGAACTCTCGGCCACGGTGCGGACTCCTCGGCGTTAGCGAATAGCGAGAAGGGAATAGGGAGTAGCCAGAGGAGGAAGCTTATCGCTGATCGTCAATCGCCCGACTAAAGACGGCCGCAAAACCCGCCTCCCCGTCTGGCTCTCGACTCTGGACTCTCGTCTCTCGACTCCCTGCTTTCGACATTTCAACTCTGCGGGTGAGTATTGCGTTTCGGGGAATTTGCGACCAGTCTGAAGGAGCCTTTCGCGAGATCCCGGCCCGTCAGGAAAACACCCCGATGCCTGTGCTCGACAAAGAAGAATACATCGAACAGGCATACTTCTTCCGGACGTTCTACGAACGTCTGGAAGAAAACCAGCCGGCCCAGGAGATCCTGGAGAACCTCCGCGAGGAAATCCTGGCGACCACCCGGCTGCCGATGGCGCTCGACGTCATCCGTGGCGAGCTGCTGCTCCACGGACGGCTGAGCGTGGGCATGGCCCACCTGTCACACTACTTCACGCCGTTCCAGACCTACGTCATGGAGAAATCCGAGGAGGATCGGGCGAAGTTCGATCAACGGATCGCGCTGCAGGTGCTCGAGCGGGAAGCCCGGTATCGCAGCGAAGGCGCAACTCCCGCGGGACTGTTCGTCTATCAGTTCGAGTCCCTGGCGCGAAACCGGCTGGGATACGACCGCGGCATGCGGGCGATGGCCGTCGATCCACTCTACGACGCCGCGTGGAAGGAGTGGATTCTCCAGGTGCTGCAGGGATTGGGAATGTCCGAGTTTTCGGACCTCATCTACGCGCGGTCCGAATTCGCGGTCGAGGAACGCCGGCGGAACGGCGCGGAGCCGGGCACGGCGGTCGTGCTGTTCGGTCGGCAGGAAGGACGGATCGCCCGGGCGAACCGGGGCAAAGACCCGCTGTACCTGTTCGGCGCGCTCCAGCGGCAGCTCGGCTATCCGGCTGTGCCGCGCCCGAAGTCGCAGGACGCGAACTTCAAACTCCACCCGCAACTCGAAGTCCGCCTGCAGCGGCTGGAGCAGCGCCTGCAGCTCATCGAGGCGGAGTCTCAGGGAAAGCTGGACCTCAGCCAGTTCTACGCCCGGCAGCCCAAGTTTACGGATGAGGGCCTGGCACCGGGGGAATGACGGCGGCGAAGAGTCCACCGCGGGAACCCGGCCACCCGACCGCAATACCCGCATAGCCGGCACAATCCGCCCCTCCTGCCCGTCTGCGACGGCCGGAGTGGATCTCCGGGGATGTTTCTTTTCCGCAACCCGCCGGGTTGTGAGCTAGGGTTGCGCAGCGGGCTCGGTTGGAGGCTGGTGCATTGGCGGGATCCGGTGCACGACGAGCCCTCGAACCACATGGTCGATCCAAAGACTTGGAGTCAGTCCCCCCATGGCCGCGCCCAATACGTACACCGCTCCGCGCTCCGGTCGCAGCGGTCCTCCCACCGAAGAAGAGTTCGAAACGCTCAAGCGGCTGATCCACAGCAAGCTCGTCGAGAAGCTCGATCTCTCTCGCGTCGGTGATCTGGAAGGCGATTCGCTCCGGCGGGAAATCCGCCTGGTCATCGAACACCTGTGTGACAGCGAGAACCCGCTCCTCAACCGCGCCGAACGCGAACGTCTCATCGAGGAAGTCCTCGACGAAACCTTCGGCTACGGTCCGCTCGAAATCCTGCTCAAGGAGCAGGGAGTCGCGGACATCATGATCAACGGCCCGAAGCACGTCTTCATCGAAAAGAACGGCCGGATTCAGCGGTCCGAAGTCACGTTCCGGGACAATCAGCACCTGCTGCAGATTCTCGACCGGATCGTCTCCCGCGTCGGTCGCCGCGTCGACGAAACGTCGCCGATGGTCGACGCCCGCCTCCCCGACGGCTCGCGCCTCAACGCCATTATCCCGCCGCTGGCCCTCGACGGGCCTTCGATCACGATCCGGCGGTTCGGCTCGAAGCCGCTTGCGCTGGAAGACCTGCTGCGGTTCAAAGCCTTCTCGCCGGAAATGGCGCTGATGCTGGAAGGGGCCGTGAAGGCGCGGCTGAACCTGATCATCAGCGGCGGCACCGGCTCCGGAAAGACGACGCTTCTCAACACGCTGTCGAGCTTCATTCCCAATGACCAGCGCGTGATCACCATTGAGGACGCCGCGGAACTGCAGCTCCAGCAGGAACACGTCCTGCGGCTCGAAACGCGGCCGGCCAACATCGAAGGCAAAGGTCGGGTCAACGCGACCGACCTGGTGAAAAACGCCCTGCGAATGCGACCCGACCGGGTGATCATCGGCGAATGCCGCGGTCCGGAATCGCTGGACATGCTGCAGGCCATGAATACGGGCCACGAAGGCTCGATGACGACAATTCACGCCAACACGCCGCGCGACGCCGTTTCCCGTCTGGAAACCATGATCTCCATGGGAGGCTTCGAGATTCCGCTCAAAGCCCTGCGTCAGCAGTTCGCCGCCGCCGTGGACCTGGTGCTGCAGGTCAACCGCCTGCAGGGCGGACCCCGCCGCGTGACTGCGATCACCGAGGTGCTCAACCTCGAACAGGACACGGTCGTCATGCAGGACATCTTCGTCTACGTCCAGGACGGCATCGGCGAGGATGGCCGGGCGTTCGGACACTTTGAAGCAACGGGCGTCCGCCCGTCCTTCATGGGCCGGCTGGAATCCGCGGGCGTCCGGTTGCCGGCGAATCTGTTCGGTCATCGAAACCTGGGACGCTGCTGATCGCAGCAGTCAGTTGTCAGTGGCGAGTTCGCTTTACGTTTTTCGTACTTGAAGGAAGGTTGCAGCGATGTCGCTCGACCCGGTCATCCTGATTTCTCTGTCGGCGTTTCTCGCGGTCGGCGCACTGGCGACCGCTCTGTTCGTGATGTTCGGCGCGGTGGGCAACTCGGACGTGGAAGACCGTCTGCAGGTGCTCGCCGGGCAGAAGTCGCCAGACGAACCAGAGGCCCGGGGGCTGATGAAGGAAGATCTCATGGCCGCCGGGGCCGGCGTGTTTTCCGGAGTCTCGAAAGCAATCTCCCGCAGGTTTTCAAACCTGGGGCTGTACTTTCAACAGGCGGATTCGCCGATCTCCTTCGAGCAATTCCTGGGGATCAGCCTCCTGGCTGGCCTGATGGGAGTCGCGGGAGCCATGATTGCGAAGGCGCCGGCTCCGCTCTATCCCGTCGTCGCCATCGTGCTGGCCTTCCTGCCGATGATCTGGCTGTCGTGGCGGCGCAAGTCGCGGTTCAACGCGTTTGCCAAGCGTCTGCCGGAAGCCCTCGAACTGATCGCTCGCGCTTTGCGTTCGGGTCACAGTCTGAACTCCGGCCTGAACATGGTGGCGGAAGAAATGCCCGCGCCGATCGGCACCGAATTCGGCATCGCCTTCGAAGAACAGAACCTGGGCGTGCCGGTCGAGCAGACGCTGAAGAACATGGTCAAGCGAATGCCGAACCTCGACCTGAAGTTCTTCGCCACCGCCGTCGCCATTCAGCGACAGACCGGCGGCGACCTCGCCGAAATCCTCGACAAGATCGGCTACGTCGTCCGCGAACGCTTCAAAATCCTCGGCGCCGTGCAGGCTCTCACCGGCGAAGGCCGCTTGAGCGGCGTCGTCCTGATGGCCATGCCGATCGCTATCTTCTTCGCCGTCTACTACCTCAATCAGGAGTACGTCATGCTCCTGTTCACCACCGAAATCGGCAAGAAAATGATCGGCGGAGCGATCGTGATGCAGATCCTCGGCGCCATCGTCATCCGCAAAATCATCGATATCAAGGTGTAGTCGCCTCGCGACCACCCGGCTGTTGAGCGATCTCCCCCCGAACTGCAGTGAGTCGATCATGGAACTCGATCTTCCGACCCTTCTGCCCTACATCGTATTCGGCGCCATTACGCTGGCGATCTGGGCCGTCATGTCCGCGCTCGGGGGCAGCAATGACCGCGCCAGCGAACGCCTGGACTATCTGAAGAACCCCGCTAACCGCGGCCGCGAAAGCGACGCCAAGGGGATGGGAGCGCTTTTCGAAAAGGCCGCTCCGGCCCTTTCGCGAGCGTTGCAACCCAAAACCGATCTCGAAGCGAGTGCACTGAAAGTGCGACTTGCTAACGCGGGTTTCCTGAATCCCGCCGCCCCGCAGATCTACCTGGCCGCCAAGCTGTCTCTGATGGTGGTGGGACTCGTGATCGGTGGCGGCATCGGCGCGTGGAAATACGGCCTGACTCAGAGCGGCCTCACAGTCCTGGTGGGCGCCGGCGGAGCCGGGTTTTACCTGCCGGCAATCGTCCTCTGGTATCTGAAGTCGAAGCGACAGCAGGCCATCTTCCTCTCGCTCCCCGACGCGCTCGATCTGCTGGTCGTGTGCGTCGAAGCCGGGCTGGGACTCGATGCCGGAATGCGTCGCGTCACCGAAGAAATGAATGACACGGCGCCGGAAATGTGCGAAGAGCTGGACATGTGCCTGCTGCAGCTGCAGATGGGACGCAGTCGCCGGGAGGTGCTGCACGATTTAGGCGTCCGGACCGGCGTCGACGACGTGAAAGCCCTGGTCGCAATCCTGATTCAGGCTGACAAATTCGGTTCCTCCGTCGCGCAGGCCCTGCGCGTCCAGTCGGACGCGATGCGTATCAAGCGGCGGCAGATCGCCGAAGAAAAGGCCCAGAAGACGGCGGTCCAGATGCTATTTCCGCTGGTGATCTTCATCTTTCCTGGTGTGTTCGTCGTGCTGGTCGGCCCCGCGGCCATCAAGTTCATGCGGGACATGATGTAGCCGAACGAATTCCGTACAGTTTCTCTGCAAAATGCTCCTGGATAACGGGTTGCGACCGGCAACCCGGTGTTTCCAGAATTGGCGTTCCACGGTATTCTTCGCAAAGTGCGTCGATAACCTCCGTTTCCAGGTGCCGCGGATGGAAGGGTTCCATCCGCAGGCCGCATGATGTGAACCTCCCACGTCAGCGGGTTCGATGCCGGAATTCAGGGAAGAATGTGGCATGCCGGTGCACCCGACCGCGGTCATCGATCCGCGGGCAGAAGTCGATCCTTCTGCCGAAATCGGCCCCTACGCTGTGATTGACGGCCCTGTACGAATTGGCGCCTCAGCCAACATCGGCCCTCATGTGCATCTCCTCGGCCGAACCTCGATCGGCCCCGGTTGCCGGCTCCACGCCGGAGTCATCGTCGGCGACCTGCCACAGGATCGGGCCTACAAGGGCAGCCCCACCGAGTGCCACATCGGAGCGGAAACGATCCTGCGGGAATACGTCACCATCCATCGCGGGACGGCGGAAGGGACGGCGACCGTCGTCGGCGAACGCTGTTTCGTCATGGCGCATGCCCATGTCGGTCACAATTGCCGCGTCGGCGACGACGTGATGCTCGTCAATGGCTCGCTGCTCGGCGGCTACGTCGAAGTCGGCCGACGAGCTGTCATCTCCGGGAACGCCGCGGTCCACCAGTTTGTGCGGGTGGGCGAACTGGCGATGATCGCCGGCCTGGCCAAAATTGTTCAGGACGTGCCCCCCTGCATGATGGTCGACGGCCCCGGCTGGTGCGTCGGCGTGAACACCATCGGCATGCGCCGGGCCGGAATGGATCCCGCGGAGCGCCGCGAGGTGAAGGCGATGTTCCGCCGGCTCTACTGCGTCCCGACGAGCCTGAGCGCTGCCGTGCAGGAGTTTGAATCGACCGTTCAGACCAATGCCGGCCGGACGATTTTGCACTTCTTGCAGCATCCGTCACGCCGCGGCATCGGAGCACACGGCGGCCCCCGCAAGGGGGCAAGCGATCTGCCGGATGGCGGCGAGCCAACGACTGTTGAGTAGTCCGCTGCTCAGGGAAACTACCGAATCGCAGCTCGCGCCCCGTCCGCGGAAGCGGCTCGTACCGTTCGTAAGGTTTGCCACAATTGCCGGAGGGTCAACGGCGGAGCAGTCCGCGCCGTCGGAAAACTCTCGCCAGATCGATCAAGCTCCGCGATCGACCAGGTCGATGGAAGGGTCGCTTGCTTCCCCAAAAACTTCCCTCCATCTCCGGAGTTCGACATGCAATCGGTCGCGGATTCACGCTCTCCCGCTTCCCCACAACTGCTCCAGAGACTCGACGAATCCCTCCGGCTCCTCTGTCGACGACTCGAACAGAATTTCGAACAGCAGACGCGACTGGACCGGTTCGTCTCCCTGGCCCAGGACCGCTGGGAACTGCAGTCGCTGCAGTTCCACCTTCAGGTCCAGCAGATCGAAGCGGCCATCAATACCTGGATGTCGGGCCCCCGCACGGCCCCGCGCCTCGCCGTGATCCCCGGCTCAACCGACTCCCGCTGAGCCCGATCGGGAGCCGCCGCCCCGGGACAGTCGTATTCCGCGCGCCGATCGAATCGTCAGAACCGCTCTATTCTTCATCCTCGGATGGCGGTTCGACTTCGCTCTCTTTGCGGGACTTCCGGGGAGTTCGCGGTTCCGAACGTCGGAATACCGCTACGACGTCTTCAATCGGCACCACGAAGAGAAGATTGTCCGGCTCCAGGTCGACCGGGATCGCGTTCTTCGGGTGGAACAGAATCTTGTCGTACTTCTTGACCGGGAAATCGAGATCCCGCTCGATCTGGACGCTGATTTCCACGACTCGGCCGGTAATCGTCGGGATCTCGGCCTGATCCGGCAGGACGATCCCTCCCCGGGTCCGCTGACGACTCTCATCCTTGCGGATCAGGATCCGCTTCCCGAGAGGTTCCACAAATTCGGCCAAAGGGCTCGCTCCAGCAGGTCGATCGCGGTCGATCGGCGCCATGAGGGTTATCAATCCAGGGGATCGCGGCCGCGGGAAGGAGCCCGACGGCGTCTCGCTACAGTCTGCGCTTCATCGTATTTTAGCGCGAACTCCAGGAAGGTCCAGCGGAGGCGACGCGACCGTCCACCGATTCGAACCGACAAGATTCCGAACGCAATCGCGGTTGCTTATGCACCGCAATTTCGGCGATGATCCCCACGGAAAGAGTCTCCTTTCGAAAACCTTGCCGAGGACTCGACGTGTCCCACGACGCCTGCCAGTCGCAGTACG
Organism: uncultured Planctomycetaceae bacterium; assembly: GCA_942493135.1. Classification (GTDB taxonomy): domain Bacteria; phylum Planctomycetota; class Planctomycetia; order Planctomycetales; family Planctomycetaceae; genus Planctellipticum. The sequence continues at coordinate 1,579,224 of OW818684.1, forward strand.
ACTCCGAGGGCTATGTTGTCATCCGCGAGTTTCTGCCGGAAGCCGACCTGGCCCTGCTGCAACAGAACCTGGATCGATACATCCGGCATGTCGTCCCCGACCTGGCGGATGCGGACGCCTTCTACGACGACCGCAGCCGGCCGGAAACTCTCAAGCAGCTACAGCACATGGAGCAGGATCCGTTTTTTGCCGACTACGCCAATCATCGGGTCTGGAAGTCGGTCGCCGAGCGCCTGCTCGGCGAAGAAGCCCGCGGCCAGGGAACGGAGTGGTTCAACAAACCGCCGGGAACGAACCACGCCACGCCCCCCCACCAGGACAATTATTACTTCTGCCTGACGCCGCCCCAGGTGCTGACCATATGGCTGGCTCTCGACTCCGTCGACGAAGAAAACGGCTGCCTGCGGTATGTCCCCGGGTCGCACCGCCGGGGCGTTCGACCGCACGGACGGACGCAAACGCTCGGGTTCTCGCAGGGGATCACCGATTACGGTCCCGAGGACTATGCGCACGAGGTTCCGATTCTCCTGGAGCCAGGAGACGCCGTGATCCACCACGGCAATACGATTCATCGGGCCGACGCCAATCGGTCGCCGGTGAGGAACCGGCGGAGTTTCGCGATCGTCTTCCGTGGCGTCAGTAGCCGGCGGGACGAGGTGGCCTACAGCCGCTATCGGGAGGCCGCTCAAGTTCAGCACGCGGCGCTCGGATTGAAGACGTAGGCGCTGGAACATCCAATCGCAGGGGCCGGAGACGCAGCGAGAAGTAATGTCGAATGTCGAAAGGACGCCGAGTGCATAGAGCCATGTGCCAAGAGACCGAGAGAGAACTTGTGCCATCGCTGTCGAAACAGTCCACTGACTACTGACCACTGACAAAACTCCGGCGATTCGCGACTCCCTGCACCCTCCATTCGCCCCTCGGAAAGCTCTGCCCATGAATGTCCCTGCCCGGCCGTCTCGCGTTCCCCGTTCGATGGAGTTGTATCGGCGGGCGCTGGAACGGATTCCGGGCGGGACCCAGCTGGTCAGCCGACGGCCCAACCGGGTGGCGTACGGCGTCTCACCTGTCTATGCGACGCGCGCGAGCGGTGCACGCTTCTGGGATGTTGACGGCTTTGAATACATCGACTGGATCAGCGGCATCGGGGCCATCCTGCTTGGCTACGCCGATCCCGTTGTCGACGAGGCCGTCCGCGGCCAGATCGCCCTGGGAACCATGTTCTCCGTCAACCACGAACTGGAAATCGAGCTGGCCGACGAGCTGGCAAAGTTCATCCCCTGTGCGGAAATGACCAGATACGCCAAGTGCGGCGGCGAAGCCTGCGCCATCGCCGTTCGGATCGCACGCGGCGTCACCGGGCGCGATCTGGTTCTGTTCTGCGGCTACCACGGCTGGCACGACTGGTACCTGGCCGCCAATCTGGCTGAAGAAGCGAGCCTGAACGGGCACCTCTTTCCGGGAATCGAGCCGATCGGCGTACCGCAGGCGCTGGCGGGGACCGCCCTCCCCTTCGCCTTCGGCGACCTGCCGGCGCTCGGCGAACTGCTCGACCGGCACCGCGGGAAAGTCGCGGCGGTCATCATGGAGCCGCTCCGTTCGGAGATCCCTCCGGCCGGATACCTCCAGGGGGTCGCGAACCTCGCCCGCGAACATGGCGCGGTGTTCATCTTCGATGAAGTCTCCGCCGGATTGCGATACGGCACCGGAGGGGCTCAGAAGCATCTGGGAGTCACGCCCGACATGGCGGTCTTCGCCAAGTCACTGTCGAACGGCTATCCGATGGCGGCGGTCGTCGGGAAGCGCGCTGTGATGGAACCGGCGGGCCGCATGTTTATCTCCAGCACCTACTGGAGCGACACGCTCGGCCTGCAGGCCGCACTAACGACTCTCCGCGAAGTCCACCGACGAAACGTCCCGGAGCAGCTCTGGCGATTCGGCGCGGAACTCAAACGCCACTTGAACGCCGCCGGCGAACAGGCTGGGCTGGCGGTGACATGCGCCGGCGTCGACGTCCATCCCTCGCTGCAGTTCGCCATTGAGGATCCGGTTCTGAAGGGCCAGGTCACGACGCTCTATATCCAGGAAATGGCGAAACGCGGCTGTCACGGCTACGCGTCGTTCTATCTGAACGCCGCCCAGGGACCGGCCGAACTGGATCAGACCGTTACTGCTGCGAGCGAGACATTTGCGATCATTCGCGAAGCCCTCGACACACACACAGTCGAGCAACGACTCGAATGCGACGTCCAGCAAGATGCGTTCCGTCGATTGGTAAAATGACCGCCGATGAGATCGCGGGCTCAGAACGAGAGTCCGTGTGCCACTGCCGGTGGGAAGCCCCGGAAACCTGACGCGTTCGACAAGAAGGAATGGAGGCCGAGTCATGCGCGACTGGGAATTCACCGACGCCGATCGCGAGCTGTTTGCCCGCGAGCTCGACAGCTTCGTTCCCGACCGGATCTTCGACGCCCACTCCCACTGGTACGCGGTCGAGCACTTTCCGGCGGATTCCGTTCCCGATCTCGTCCGCAGCGGACCGGCCTGGGCCGGGGCCGTCGAGTTTCAGCGCTGTATCGACGAACTAACACCAGGCCGAGCGACGGAGGGACTCTTCTTCCCCTACCCCTTCGTCGGCGTCGATGTGGTGGCCGCAAACCAGTTCCTCGCCGATGAACTGCAGAAGCAACCCGGCTCGCGCGGCCAGATGCTGGTCCTGCCAACCGACGACCCCGAGTTCATTCGCGAGACCGTCCGTCGGCACGGCTTCGTCGGCCTGAAGTGCTACCACATCTATTCTCCGACAAGGCCGACGTTTCAATCGATCATCGAGGATTATCTGCCCGAACCGCAGGTGCAGGTCGCCCACGAAGAAGGACTCTCGATCACGCTGCACATGGTGTTGTCGCGGGCGCTGGCGGACGAGCGGAACCAGGCCACAATCCAGCGATACTGCCGGACGTATCCCAACCTGCGGCTGATCCTCGCCCACTCCGCCCGCGGGTTTAACCCGCATCACACGCTGCTGGGGATCGACTCTCTTCGGGGGCTGGACAACGTCTGGTTCGACTCCTCCGCCGTCACCGATTCCGGCGCTCACGAGGCGATCATCCGCACGCTGGGTCACGAACGGCTTCTTTATGGATCCGACTTTCCGGTCTCGCATCTTCGCGGGCGATGCGTGGCGCTGGGCGACACCTTCTTCTGGATTTCCGCCGAGAATACGCAGCTCTCGGTGCCGTACGCCGATCTGCAACTCAGCCTGGTCGGGCACGAGGCCCTGCGGACGTTGAAAGTCGCCGCAATGGCGACAGGACTGAGCGATGCTCAGGTCGAGGACGTCTTCAGCAACAACGCGAGGAAGCTGTTTGGCTTGACCTGAATCCGGGGTGGTCCCGCTGCAGGCGGGATCGCACAGCGACAAGAGGCCGCAGTTTGAGCCACGAGGTGGTGGATGGCATCCGGGCCGATGAAAGTCCAACTGCGGCCTCTTGCGGCAATGCCGCCCGGCCTTCAGCCGGGCCACCCGCCACGAGACCGCTGCCGCCGATCAGTCCTTGAAGATCCACCACGCCGAATCGCAGACCTTCCGATAGCCGATCTTTGCATAGACGGCATTGGAGATCGGATTCGACGCGTCCGTGTAGAGACAGCAGAACTGCCGCCCCGCATGCAACTGTCGCCCTGTCACCTCGGCCACGCAGGAGGTTGCAAAGCCCCGTCCGCGTTGCTCCGATGGCGTATACACGAAGTTCACCGTGATGCTCGACCGGGTCGGCCGACCGATCGAAGCGTTTGATACGGCGATCCCGGCGACCTCCCAGATGAAAGACCTCCCCTTCTCAATTCGTCGTCGGACGCCCGGTTCCAGATCGTGCTTCGCCTCCTCGCCGTGTACCTCGCATTCAAAGGCCTTGGCCCATTCCGTGAGCAAAGGAATATCAGCCGCCTCCGCCGCGCGGAAAACTCCAGGCGACCGGTGTCTCCAGGCCACATTGCGACAGGACTGCAGGCACTGGCTCATCCGTAAGACAGCGGTCCTTCCCGAGGTGTTCGCCCAGCCCTTCGCGAACGCTGCTGCGGCTTCGGCCGATCCGACGACGCCCGGTAACTCGATTCCCTGCTCTCCCAATGACTCGATCAGCCGATGGACGGCCTCGTCAGGCATCCGACTGATAATCATGTTGTTCGGAGTCACCAGCGCGGCGCCGACCGGCTGCCCCCGATCGTGCATCGACCACGCTCCGAGCCCCTCGGGAATCGGATCAGGACCCGCGAGATACTCCCCGGCCAGTCCCAGCAGGAGACTGTGCTCCGCCTCATGCTGATAGAGCAGCTCGGAGACCTCCTCCAGCCAACGGTCCAGTCCGGAATGCCTCACGACGTTCATACTCTGCCTCCGCGGCGTGGCGACACTGCCGGCCAAACCCTTTCGATCCCCAGTCACCTGAGACGTCATGCAGTGACAGGCGAGACCGGAACAGGTTCGGTTCGGACTGGACTTTCCTGAGGTAGCAGGTCCTGACGCGCGACCTCGCTCCGTACATGGGGCGATCCAGTCAAAGTTTCGCCAGCCTCTTTCACGTCGACCGATCAGCCCCTAGTCTGGACAGCTCATCCTCAGGTTCCGTCCTCGTCATGGAGTACGACGCTATGACCAATCCCGCCTTATCCCGCCGCGCATGGCTCCAGTCCACCGCAGCACTCGGTGCCGCCGCGGCCGTCGCGAGCCCCCGGACAACCTCCGCCGCCGAACCGAACAATTCCGCCCCGGTCGCCATCGGCTCCCGTCGCGAACTGTTCGTCGACAATCTGCTGATCGACCGCATGACCGGCGGCGCCCGGCAGCGGCTGCATCAGCCGCAGCCGCGGGAGATCGTGCTGGAACACGACGCCCCCTGGGAAGGGACCGGGAGCGGCTATCACAGCCTGTTCCAGGACGGGCCGCTCTACCGGATGTACTACAAGGCCTGGCACCTCGCAGTGTCGCAGGGGAAGGTCAACACCGGCACGCATCCCCTCTACTGCTGCTATGCCGAGAGCGACGATGGCATCAATTGGCGCAAGCCCGACCTCGGCCTGCACGAGTTCCGCGGCTCAAGAGCCAATAACATCGTCATCACCAGCGAACATGTCGGGAACGTGAATCCCGACGCCGGCCACCCGGCCATCTTCATGGACGAGAATCCCGCGGCCCCGCCCGAGGCCCGCTACAAGGCGATTCTGCGGTCCAACAGCCCCAAAGGGCTGCTGCCGTTTCGGTCCCCCGACGGGTTGCACTGGTCGCCGATGAGCGACGCTCCCGTAATCACCGACGGCGCCTTCGACTCCCAGAATCTGGCGTTCTTCGATCCGGAACGGAACGAGTACCGGGCCTACTGGCGGTATTTCACTGCGGGTACGACTGACGAGAAAAACTGGAATCCCTCCGGGCTGCGGGCCATCCGCACGGCCCGCTCGAAAGACTTTCTGCACTGGACCGATCAGGCGGACCTGATCTATGTCGATTCGCCCCCCGAGCAGATCTACACCAACCAGATCAAGCCGTATCACCGCGCACCGCACCTGCTGATCGGCTTCCCGACCCGCTACGTCGACCGCGGCTGGTCCGACTCCATGCGGGCCCTGCCCGAACTCGAACACCGCGAACTTCGAGCTTCGTCGACCATGCGCTACGGCACCGCCGTCACTGAAGGACTGTTCATGGCCAGCCGGGACGGCGTGCAGTTCCAGCGCTGGAACGAGGCATTTTTGCCTCCCGGCATCGAACGCGAGGGGACCTGGAACTACGGGCACCAGTACATCGCCTGGCATCCCGTCGAAACAAAGTCGGCCCTGCCGGGAGCGCCGAACGAACTGTCGCTCTACGCCACCGAAAGTTACTGGACCGGCAACAGCAGCGCGCTGCGACGATACACGTTGCGGCTCGACGGCTTCGTCTCCATCGAGGCGCCGCTGACGGGGGGCGAACTGGTGACGCGGCCGCTGACCTTTGCCGGGAAGCAGCTCACCCTCAACTTCGCATCCTCCGCCGCAGGAGGACTGCAGATCGAACTGCAGGATGCCGCCGGTCAACCCCTGCCAGGCTTCACCCTCGACGAGTGCCCGCCGATGTTCGGCGACACATTGAACCGGACGGTGACGTGGAAAAACGGCGGAGACGTCAGCGCGCTCGCCGGGCAGCCGATCCGGCTGCGATTCCTGTTGAAGGACGCGAACTTGTTTGCCATGCAGTTTGTGTGAGTTGAGGAATTGCAGACGGACTGAAGGTTGTCCGTCCTGCGGTCAGGCGACGAATCGCCCCGCATCGGGTGTCACATCAACTCCCGCTGTTGTATCATCGACATCGTCAGGAATCCGGTTCCCGATTGAAAAGGTATGCCGCATGCCACGTCTCTGGATGACCGTTGCCCTGGCGGTCTGTTGCACGACGGCCTCTCTCCAAGCCGACGACTGGCCTCAGTTCCGCGGCCCCAACAGCAGCGGGATCTCCACCTCCGAGAAGTCGCCCCCCGTCGAATTCGGACTGGAGAAGAACCTGGCCTGGTCGGCGGAAATCGGCGACGGCATCGGCTGCCCCATTGTCGCCGCCGGACGGGTGTTTGTCTCGGCGATGGTCAACCCGGAGACGGTCGGGCTGTTCGCCTACGATGCGAAATCGGGTGAGAAGATCTGGGAGCGGACCTGGCCGGCCGGAGACCTGGCCGAGATTCACCTGACCAACAGCCACGCCTCGACGACCCCCGCCGCCGACGCCGAGCGCGTCTACTTCTACTTCAGCACGCTGGGCCTGCTGACCGTCGATGCAAAGACAGGGAAGGACGTCTGGCGGCAGGAGCTGCCAGTGCCGTTCTTCGTTTTCAAGTGGGGTCCAGGGATGTCCCCGATCCTCTACAAGGACCTGGTCATCTTCCTGCAGGACGACGACCTCAACCCGGCGATCCATGCCTTCGACAAGCGGACCGGCGAGCTGAAGTGGAAAGAAGACCGCTCGGAGATGGCGGTCAACTACTCCCATCCCGTCATCTGCCCGACGGACTCCGGCGACGAGCTGATCGTGGCCGGCACCGGTCTGCTGATCGGCTACGAACCCCTCACCGGCAAACGCCTCTGGCACGCCCGGACGCTGCTGCGGAATATCAAGACGACTCCCGTCGCGCAGGACGGCGTCATCTACATCTCGCAGCAGAGCGGCGGCATCGCGAATCAGTGGCTCGCGTCCGTCGATCGGGTCGAGACCGGCAACAGCGACGGTAAGCTCTCCAAAGACGAGATTCAGGCCTTCGTCGGCAAGCGGCCAATCCCCGATGCCTTCTTCAAACGGACGTTCGACCGCGGCGACAAAAACGGCGACGGCCAGCTCGAAGGGGAAGAGCTCGATCAGGCCTTTCTCTTCCCCGGCAATTTTGCCGGCGCCCGCTATGACGCCGAGACCGCCGCGGACGAACAGATCCTCGCCGTCCGGGGCGGCGGGCGCGGCGACGTCTCCGCAACGCACATCCTCTGGAAACATCCGACGAAGTACACGGACCATATCGTCTCGCCCCTCGTGGCCGACGGTCGCATGCTGCTGATCAAATGCGGCGGCATCGTCACGTGCTTCGATGCCTCCTCAGGCGACAGCCTCTTCGGCCCGGGCCGGCTCGGAAGCGAAGGCAACTACTTCGCCTCGCCGATCTATTCTCAGGGGAAGATCTACATTGGCGGCGAGAACGGTCAGGTCGTCGTCCTCGAAAGCAGCCCGAAGCTGAACGTGCTGGCGGTCAACGATCTGGAGGACCCGGTGATCGGCACCCCCGCGATCGCCGACGGCAGGTTGTTCGTCCGCACGCGGACGAAGCTGATGGCGTTTGCGGAGGCCCCGGCCAAATAGTCGCCCGTTCGACGAATCCGGCTATTCGTTCTCTTCGAGAAACTCGAACTCCTGCACGGGAATGCCGGTTTTCAGACCGTCAATCTGTCGCAGAATCCGGGCACGAACATTGTCGGTGTGTCCCCAAGTCGGATCTTCCATGACGACAGCGACCGACTCTCCCTTTAACACGCGGGGAAAAGTCCGCAACAGGATTACTACGCCGGGCGCAGCCGCACGCATCTCGTGACGCTGAATTCCCGCAACATCCGTCACCGTCCCCAGCCATCCCCCGGCAGGAACGAAGTCTCCGAGTTCGATGCGAGGTTCAAAATAACCGTCTACCGGAGACGGATTGCAGACCTGCAGGTGCCCGGAATTGTCGCGAGGATCCTCCACCACTTGGCGAATCCGGCTCAGCGGCTGTTTGCGGATGAACATTCCCAGTTCAGCCATCACATTCAGGCAGCCGTCCACATAGGCCCGCACCCCCTCCGGATCGCAACGTGCCGATCCCAGGTATTCGCAGTAAATCGCCGGGATGCCGGCGTCGCGCGCCACGGACAACGACCGACCTTCGAGGTTTGGCGAGGTTCCCCAGATGATCGGCAGATTGAAGGCCCGCGCCATCCGGCGCTGAACCTCCAGCACGGCGGGATCGGAATGCAGCACATACCCCGCCAGCGGAGAGACAGCGAAGGTCGTCCCGCCGGAATGCAGGTCGATGTAGGAGTCGGCCGTCCGGATCAGCGCGCTGAGCGCCGCGGCGGTCTGCAACGTCTCGCTTCCCTGAGAATCGCCGGGACAGACCCGGGCCAGATCAAGACCGTCGGCCGCTGTCCGCTGTCCGCGCAGAAAGGCCCCTTCGTTGACGATCGGGACGAGCGTCAGCCGGCCGTGTTTGAGTCGATGCTCGTCTGCCGCGACTTCAAACAGATCGATGAGCTTCCGGATCGCGGCGATGGGTTCGAACTCATCGCCGTGCACGGCCCCCGTGATCAGCAGGTGCGGACCGGGAGCGTCGGCGAAAAATTCCCGAAGCCGGAGGGGCATGACGGGGGACTCGCAGAGGGAATGACCAAAACACGTCAGATGGGATGACTCTCACAGCAGATTATGGAACAAATACACAGACCGCATCCTTTTTTCCAGCAACAACGGACGCATCGCGACATCTCCGCAGGATGTGGCGCACGACCTCGCAACGCGACGTCCTGACATGCGGCTATCGACCGCGACACCAATTTCCGGGCAGGGTCTTGCGTCGCGACCGGCCAGATGTGATTCTGCCTCCACGAACTGTCCGTCTTCTTCGGCCCGAGGAACCCCGGCCCAATGGCACTGACCCGCACTGCAACGACGGTTCTGATCGCAGGTCTCATGATTCTGTCGGAAGGGACGGCGGCGCTCGGGGCGGAAGAGACTGTGCAGGCGGCAATCGGTTCCGCCGGCGGCCTGGTGGTGATCGACTGGGTGCTGATCGGCCTCTACGGCGTCGCGACGCTGACCTTGGGCTGGTACTACAGCCGCCGGCAGGAGACGACCTCCGAGTATTTCGTCGGCAGCGGCAACATGAATCCGCTGCTGATCGGTGTGTCGCTCTTCGCCACCCTGCTCAGCACCATCTCGTACCTCTCCATGCCAGGCGAAACGCTGGGCAAGGGTCCCGTCTTTCTGGCTACGCTGCTGGCCTACCCGTTCGTCTACCTGCTTGTCGGGTACTGGCTGCTGCCGGTCTACATGCGGCATCGCGTGACCAGCGCCTATGAACTGCTCGAAGCCAAACTCGGCCTCAGCGTCCGCCTGCTGGGGGCGGTGATGTTCATCGCGCTGCGGCTGGTCTGGATGTCGCTGCTGATGTACCTGACCGCCAAGGCCCTGGTTGTCATGATCGACAACGACGCAGTGATTCAGGGGCGCGACCAGCAACTGATCCCCCTGGTGGCCGTTGTGACCGGTATCGTGACGATCATCTACACCTCGATGGGGGGCCTGCGGGCCGTCGTCGTTACGGACTTCATGCAGGCCATGCTGCTCTACGGCGGAGCGCTGGTCGTCCTCGGCCTGATCACCTGGGACTTCGGCGGCTTCGGCTGGTTCCCGCTCGCCTGGCAGCCCCACTGGGACCAGCAGCCGCTGATCAGCTTCGATCCCAAGGTCCGCGTCAGCCTGCTGGGAAGCGCGCTGTCGCTGCTGATCTGGCACGTCTGCACGGCCGGCGGCGATCAGACGTCGGTCCAGCGATTCATGGCCACCACCGACGCCCGCGCCGCACGCCGGGCGCTGGCGATTCAACTTTCCTGCTCGGTCATCGTCGGACTGACCCTGGGACTGGTCGGCTTCGCCCTGCTGGGTTACTTCCAGGCCCATCCGGAACGTTTGACCGCTGGCATGCACTTGAGCGCCGACGCTGACAACATTTTTCCCATGTTTATCGCCTATCACCTGCCCCCCGGCATCTCGGGACTCGTGGTCGCAGGCATGTTCGCCGCAGCAATGTCCAGCCTCGATTCTGGCGTCAATTCGATTACCGCGGTCGTCATGACCGACTTCTTCGATCGATTCGGCTTCAAACCCAAGTCTGAGACGGGCCACGTCCGGGCTTCGCAGATTCTGGCCTTTTCCATCGGCCTGTTCGTCGTCGTCGGCAGCTCGTTCATGGGGGCGATTCCCGGCAACATCACCGCCATGACCCAGAAAACCTCCAACCTGCTGACGACCCCCATCTTCTGCCTGTTCGTCTTTGCCCTGTTCATTCCCTTCGCCCGACCGCTCGGCGTCTGGCTGGGCGCGATCACCGGCACGCTGACCGCCGCGGCCATCGCCTTCTCCGGGCCGCTCGTCGTCTGGCTCTCGCACCATGGCTTCGATCCCGCCCTCGTCGGCACAGAGGTTGTCCGCACGGTCCACGAGACGACGGGCGTCGTGACCGAAACGGCGCAGGACCCGATCAGCTTTCAGTGGATCGCGCTCGCCGCGATCATCGTCAACCTGGGAGTCGGCACGGCGGTCAGTCTGCTCCTGCCGCGCCGCACTCCCGCTTCCGGAACCACCCCGACATGAGCCAAACCCCGCCCCCCCGCCTGGCCTACGTTTCCGGACAGTTGCTCCCCGAGGACGACGCGAAGATTTCGATCTTCGACAGCGCCGTCATGCTCGGCAACGCAGTCACCGAATCAACTCGCACATTCGCCGGCCAGCCCTTCCGCCTGGAAGAGCACATCCGCCGGCTTTACCGCTCGCTGAAGGTCGCCCGCATCGACCCTGGCCAGACGCCGGGGAACCTGCTGGAGACGACGCTCGAAGTCTTTGAAGCCAACCGTCCCTTTCTGAAGGCCGGTGACGACGTCTGGATCGTCCACAACATTTCGGCAGGCGTCTCGAAGCCCGGCTCGAACCCGCAGCAGTCGCACTCGGCGACGATCATGATCTTCACCGCGCACCTCGATCTGCGCGGCTGGGCGAAGTTCTATCGCGAAGGCTGTCACGCGGTGACGTCGATGAGCCGGATGATCCCTTCACAGGCGCTCGACGCCCGGATCAAGAACCGCAGCCGGATGGCGTATACGCTGGCTGACTCCGAAGCGCGGCTCGTCGATCCGGACGGCCAGTGTGTGATTCTCGACATCCACGGCTTCGTCGCCGAGAACAAGGGAGGGAACATCTTCGCGGTCCGGGACGGCGAACTGCTGACGCCGACTTCCGAAAACTGCCTGGAAGGGCTCAGCCGGCAGACGGTGCTGGAACTGGCCGGCAAACTGGACATTCCGGCTCGCGAAACCCGGCTGCTGCCCTACGATCTCTACACGGCGGACGAAGTCTTCTTCACCAGCACCCCCTACTGCATCATGCCCGCCACAAAATTCAACGGCCTGCCCGTGGGCGACGGCCAGGTCGGCCCGATGACAAAGTCGCTGCTGCAGGCCTGGAGCGAACTGACGGGCGTCGACATCGGCGGCCAGGCGCTGGCGCAGCTCGGCTGAAGAAGAAGCGTTTTCACCGCGGAGGCGCGGAGGACGCGGAGAAGGCAGCGACGTGCAGTCAGCCTCCGGGTGACACGCCCCAGAGTCTGCGATGGGTGTGACCTTCGACAGCAATATGCGATCAATCTTCGCCTGGAATTTCAGGTATCGAAAAGACCTTCGGCTCTTCCACATCGATCGTTAACGCGTGAAGCTGAAAGAACCGTTCGCCAAGTTCCCGAATTGAAGCGGCCGCGTCATCTCGTCTGCGGATATCGTTGGCCGACTCGTCCTGCGGACCATAATGCACGCCCGCCCAGACGAAGAGAGCATCCTCGGCCAGTTCAAACTTGGCAACGGCCGCATCCGGACCGAGAAATCGGTCATTCTGCATGAGGACTGAGCGGCGGCTGCGAGACAGCAACGACAGCGTACGAAGATCCTTGTCGAAGCTCATGCGATACAGCGGTTGATACTTCAGTTCGACAATACCAATGATCCGCCTGCTGTTGCAGATCAACAAATCGGGCACCACAACCTCTGTCTTGCCAGCATCGTCGATGGCAAACCGCGGCTCGACAAAGACCGTACGATTTTCCGACACGTGCTTCATCAGTTGGTGATAAAAGACCGCCTGTAGCCCTCGCTCCGAATTGATCACGTGACTCAGATACTCCGTATCGATGGACTCTTTCCACGCGGCCCAAAGTTGCTTGCGCAAAGGCGTCCGGTCGACCATGTTCTGATTTCCTTTCGTGAACTCAGAATGCGTCCATGTCGAAGCCGGAACGTCCGGGCAGACCGGAAGACACGCCCTTCGCACAGCCTCAGGGTCGCGCCACCCGAGCTACCCGTCCACAAACGAACTCTCCTCCCACTTCGCACTTTTCATTTCGCATTTTTCACTTTGCACTGCCTTCCGCCTGTCACGCCAGAATCCCCCCCAGCACCCGCCCCCCGACATCCGTCAAACTTTCCTCCCGCCCCTGATGAAAATACGTCAGCAACTCGTGATCCAGCCCCAACTGGTGCAGCATCGTGGCGTGCAGGTCGTGGACGTGGACTTTGTCGGTGATCGCCTCGAAGCCGAAGTCGTCCGTTTCGCCGTAAGAAATTCCTCCCTTCACGCCGCCCCCCGCCATCCACATCGAAAAGCCGTACGGGTTGTGGTTCCGCCCCGGCTCCCCCTGCCCTTCGCTGAACGGCATCCGGCCGAACTCGCCCCCCCAGATGATCAGCGTCTCGTCGAGCAGCCCGCGCTGTTCCAGATCGGTCAGTAACGCCGCGATCGGCTGATCGACTTCGCCGGCGTGCTGCCCGTGATTCGTTTCGATGCTCTTGTGGGCGTCCCACGTCTCTTCGAGATGCCCGCCTCCCGAATAGAGCTGCACGAACCGCACGCCCCGCTCGATCAGCCGCCGGGCCACCAAGCAGTTCCGACCGTATTCATCGGTCGGCTGTTTCCCCACGCCGTACAGGTCGAGCGTGGCCTGCGTCTCCTGGGCGAGATCGACGGCCTCCGGCGCGGCGGCCTGCATCCGATAGGCCAGCTCGAACGTGTTGATCCGCGCGGCCAGATCGGCTCCACCGGGCCGACTGGCGAGGTGTTCGTGGTTGATCTTCGCCAACAGGTCGAGCTGCTCCCGCTGGATTTCCTGCGAGATGTGCTTCGGCCGCTGCAGATCGAGGATCGGATTGCCCGACGGGCGGAACAGCGTTCCCTGGTAGGTCGACGGCATGAAGCCGCTCGACCAGTTCGGCTGCCCGCCGATCGGCCCGCCCCGCTTGTCGAGGATCACCACGTAGCCGGGCAGATTCTGGTTCTCGGTCCCCAGTCCGTAGACGGCCCAGCTCCCCAGCGACGGCCGGCCGATGAGCGTCTTGCCGGTATTCATCTGCACGAGGGCCGAACCGTGCGCGTGGCTGTCGGCGTGGCACGACTTGATCACCGCCAGCTTGTCGGCGTGTTTGCGGACGTTGGGAAAGAAATCCGAGATCAGCAGCCCGCTCTCGCCCCCCGGTCGAAAGGGCCGAAACGACGGCGTCAGAAAACCGACCTTCCGGCCGCCCGAGTTGATGAACTTGCGGCCGGGAGGCAGCGGCTGCCCCGCATACCGCTGCAGTTCCGGCTTGAAGTCGAACGTATCGACCTGGCTCGGACCGCCGTTCATCATCAGAAAAATGACGTGCTTTGCCTTGGCCGGGAGCTGGCTCGGCCGGTCGGCCAGTGGATTGTCCGCCGTCGCGCCGCGCGCCTGCCGCGCGAAAAAGCCCTGGCCGTCGAGCAGACTGGCAAGGGCGACGCCAGCGAACCCGGCGCCCATCTCCCAGACGAACTCCCGGCGGGTCTGTCCGCAGGGGAAAGCCGGGGTATGAGGGCGATGCGATCTGCCAGGGGTGGGTTCAATCGACATGGAGGAACTCGTTGCAGTTGAGCAGAACGTGACAGAGCGACGCGAGGGCGAGAAATTCGGGGCTGCGGACGGGCTCCGCGGCGGTGAAGCCGTAACGGAGTGCGAGTTGCCGCCAGAGCCCGAGGCGTTCGGCATCGGACAGGGCGCGGTCGAAGACGTAGATCTCGGCGATATCGCCGTGCCAGTATTCCCCCTGAATGTTCCCCTGCTGCCCGATCACCCACGACGTGCCGAGCTTCCGCGGCGAGAGGGGACCGCGTTTGTTGCCGATCAACCGGTCGTTGTGAAAGACCTGGGCGTCGTGCTCGTCGGCAAGGGCCATCCAGACGGCGGTCTGCGAAGTCTGCACGCCGTTGGCGCCGACGATGTAGTCATCCGACAGCCGTACGGTATTCGTCCCGGTCAGGCCGAAGAAGATCGTCTTGCCGAGATCGGGGCCGAAGACCCAGTTGGAAAGAATTTCGCGGTGGTTGGTGTGTTTCGCGCGGTCGTTGGCGACGGCGACGAACGTGAACTCAGTCCGCGGCAAGAGTTCGTCGCTGAAATTTAGAAAGCGGGCTTCGCCATCGAACTGCAGGGTGGGTCGTTCGGAGCCCGGAAGCTTCGCGACGACGGGCCGCTTGTTGCGATCGGTCTGCATCGCATGGTGCTCGCGGCCGGACTGATCGAGCCAGCGTGCCACGCGTCCATTGTCGTCGAGTTCAACGCCGGTTGAAGCAGTCAGATGCAGCGTCAGCGCATCGGCGGCGGGCAAGGCCATCTCCACCGGATCGTCGGCCGGTTTGACGGTCTGCTGAGCGACGAAGCGCTGGCGTTGTGATTCCAGGTGGTCCAGTCCCGCCTGCAGTTCCGTCGCCGAAGGCCGGCGGCCGAGTACGATCCGCCAGGCCGACTGGATCTGCGAGGCCGGCAAATCGCGGTGTGCCAGCAGCCGCTCGGCGAGAGCGTCGCTCTGCGCGTGGACGAAGTCATTGTTGAGCAGCGCCAGCGCCTGCGGAGCCACATTCGAGGCATCCCGCTGTTCGCACGGCTGGGTCGAATCGGCCAGGTCAAACACCGTCATAAACGGCGAGAGCAGGCTCCTCTGCGAGTAAAGATACAGCGCCCGGCGATGCTGCTCGGCCTCGGGCGCCGCCTGCCACGCACCCGCTTTGCGGGAGAGCCCTTCGAGACCTTCGCTGCTGACGGTCGGCCGAAAACCCGGGCCGTAGAGTCGGTCGTCGAGTCCGCTGCCGGCGACCAGCAGGCGATCGCGGAGCGCTTCGGCATCCAGCCGGCGGCGCTCCGCATACCACCACAGGCGATTGTTGGCGTCTTTCAACTGGAACTCCGCCGCCCGCGGATGGACCGAAGCCTGCTGATAGACCCGGCTCGTCAGCAGCAGCCGATGAATGTGCTTCAGACTCCAGGAGTGGTCGACCAGTTCCGCAGCGAGCCAGTCGAGCAGTTCGGGGTGCGTCGGCTTGTCGCCGGTATAGCCGAAGTTGTTCGGCGAACGAACCAGTCCCGCGCCGAAGTGATGCTGCCAGAGACGATTGACCGCCAGACGCGCGGTGAGCGGATTCCGCGGGTCGACGATCCATTCGGCAAGCTGCAGTCGGCGCGTCGTCGTCCGGCTGCCGTCAGGCGGCGGATCGAGCGGCCGGTCCAGTTCCGGCGCAAACGACAGCACGCCCGCCTCGACGATGTCCTTCGGTCGGAGCGGATCGCCCTTTGCGAGCAGACGCAACGGCGGCGGAGTCTTCGAGAGATCCGTCCAGCCCAGGGCATCGCTCCCCAGCTCGTCTTTCGACGGCCCCCCCAGCAGCTCGCGGCCGCGGGCTTCGATGGGGCCGGCCCAGAAGGCAGCCCCGATCCGGTAATAGTCGACCTGGGGGATCGGATCGAACTTGTGATCGTGACAGCGGGCGCACTTGACCGTCAGGCCCTGGAACGCCGTCGTCGTGGCGTGAACCAGATCTTCGAGACGGTCGTACTTGTATTCTTCCGGATCATTGGGCTCGTCGTTCCAGGTTCCCAGCCGCAGAAAGCCGGTCGCTACGACGGAATCTTCCGTCCGGTCCGGAAGCTCATCTCCCGCAAGCTGCTCCATGACGAACCGGTTGTAGGGCAGATCGTCATTGAACGACCGCACCACCCAGTCGCGGTAGCGCCAGGCGCCCGGCTTCTCCTGGTCCCGCTCGTAGCCGCTGGTGTCGGCATAGCGGACCAGATCCAGCCAGTACCGCGCCCAACGTTCGCCGAAGTGCGGCGACGCCAGCAGACGGTCGACGAGCAGCTCCCACGCCTCCGGTCGTGGATCGGCGACAAAGGCTTCGATCTCTTCGGCCGGCGCTGGCAGCCCCCAGAGATCTTCATAGGCCCGGCGAATGAGCGTTGCGCGATCAGCAGGCGGAGCGGGCTCCAGACCGGCCTGCTGCAGCGACCTCGCAATAAATGCATCGATCGAGTTCTGACTGCCGGATGTCGTCGGAACGGCCGGCCGGCGGACCGGTTGCAGCGACCACCAGTCGCGACCACCGCGGACGTCCGTCGTCCGCTCGTAAAGATCGAGCGTGCGCCCCGAGGGCCAGGGTGCGCCGGCCGCAACCCACCCCTTCAGCACGGCGACTTCCTCCGGGGGAAGAACGACGGGCTTCCCCTGTCGCGGCGGGGGGCATCTCGCCGGCCAGGACCCGTTCGATCAGCGGGCTTGCGTGCAGATTGTCGTGGGTCAGGACCGGGCCGCCGTCGCCGCCCCGGTTGAGGCCGTCGGCGTACGCCAGCACAAGTCCGCCGCTGGCGTCGTGCGCGTTATGGCATTCGAGGCAGCGACGGACGAGCAGGGACGCCACTTCCCGTTCGAAATCGGGCGGGGCGGCGACCGCGGCCGCAGTGCCGAGGGCGATCGTGCCGCAGATTGCAGTCAGTCGGGCGAGCGTCAGTGCGAGCATTGTCGGACCTCGAAGCAAAGTCATGTCCACTCGGGGGCCAGGCTGTCATTCAAGTGCTGGAGCATCCCGGCAATCGCCCCTTTGCGTTTGCTGCCCCGCGCCCGCAGCAGGCGGCAGTCGGCCTGTGAGGGCTGCAGCGAGCGTTGCCGGGCCCGCTGAATGATCCGGGCGAACACGTCTTCCCCCAGTTCGAACAGCCGACCGTGAATCAGCAGGGTCGACGGATTGAAGACGTTGATCGCCGCGGCGATGGCGATCGCCAGGTACTCTCCCGTCCGCTGCAATTCCTCGCGGACGTCGAGTTCGCCGGCCTGCACGTGCTGGACGATGTCCTCGATGTTCAGCGTCTGTCCGAGCCGCTGCGAGACGAGCCGGCAGAGGGCCGAGTCGGTGGCAACGGTTTCCAGGCAGCCGGTGTTTCCGCAGCCGCAGGGAAGACCGTCGGGATCGACCGTGATGTGTCCCAGTTCGCCGGCCAGTCCGCTGTGCCCGGTCAGGAGCTGGCCGCCGCTCATAACCCCCAGCCCCAGGCCGGTGCTGACGTCGAGCATCGCAAAGTTTTTGAGGCCCCGCGCGGCCCCGAACATCCGCTCGCCCAGGCACAGCGCATGCGATTCCTGCAGCATGACACAGGGGATCCCGAGACGCTCCGCCAGTTCCACGCCGGGTCGATGGCCGTCGAGCATGTGCAGGTTCGGCGAGAAGACGACCTCGTGCAGCGAGGAATTCACCTGACCGGGGACGCTCAGTCCAATCCAGCGGGGCGGGCTGCCATACTGCTGCACGAGCCGGGAAATCCGTGCCTCAATGGCGGACAGCAACTCCGCGTAGGTCGGCGGGAGTGCAAAGCTCGATTCGTTTGCGAGGAGGATCTCTCCGCTCAGACCGGCGACGCCGACCCAGCAGGTTGGCGTGTCGATCACGACGCCGACGACGCTGGCCTGAACGGAGGCGAGTCGCAGGACCCTGGCGGGGCGACCGACGCCCGGCGCGACCTGGTCGCGTTCTTCCAGCAGCCCTCCCTTGAGCAGTGACGCCACCGCCTTGGAGACCGTAGGAGCCGTGAGTCCGGAAGCCCGTACGACGTCCGCCCGCGAGGCCGTCTCGAGCTGACGGATCACTTCCAGCACGCGGCGATCATTGATCTTCCGCAGCAGGCTCGGAGCAACTTCGGAGTGAAGCGTCGATCCGGTCACGGCGACGATCCCTGGAAAAACCACACTGACAACAGTTTCTAAAGAGTGTTTAGCAACGCCGGCGGTGAATGTCAACCACCAGGTCGTTCACCAGCGACCCTCTGGCAATCTGCTCCGGGCGGCGGTGGCCGAATCTGCAGGTTTTCTTGCAGGGCAGGGAAGTCCCGATTGACTCACGAAAGCGCAAGTCCACATCATGCGATGTGAGTCCTCGTTTCAAGATGGGATCGGGCCATGATTCGTTGCACCTTGATTGGACTTTGGGGCCTGATGGCGCTGACAGGGCGCCTCGCGCAGGGGCAGGACTTCGGGGCGCCGGCGAAGCCCATACCGTCGTCGGCCGCGCACACCGAACCGACGTCTGTCAAACCGGACGAAGAGCTGCTGCCGCTCGATCGACACACGTTCGATCCGCCGATTCCCGCAACCGTCCGCAAGACCAGCGGCACGGTCCTCCGTGGCTTGTGGCTGGGAATCGAGCCCGAGGGCGTTCGCTTTCAAACCGAACAGGGCGCTCTGTTTACCTACGAAAACAAAACGGTCCGGACAATTCGAACGCTGGACGGACTCCTTTCCTACAGCCCCGGGAAAGACGAACTGGAAAAAGCCGTCGCTGCCGCCCGACTCGCGTTTCCCAAGATCGTTCGTCAGGCGCCGGAAGTCATTTCCAGCCCGGCGGCGGCGGTTCCGGGGCGCGGAGCCTTCCCCGGGCCACCTCTCGGATTTTCCCGGCCAATGGGCGGGGCGCCGTTCGGCGGAAGCCCCTTTTCGCCCGGAGGCTCTTCCGGCGCGCCTCAGTCTCCATCCAACGCCGCTCAGGGGATGCAGGATGCGCAAAGCCGGGCTCATCAGCAGATGGCCGACATGCAGCGGCGGCAGCAGGAAACGATGAACTCCGCCCGACAGAGCGCCAATCGTGCATTCGAGCAGATTCGCGAACAGCTTGACGGATCCCGGCAGGAGCGCTGGGAGGGGGGCCGGCAGGTCTTCGAGTACGAATACCGCTGCCGGCATTGCGGCCATACCTTTCGGACGGCCGACCCCAGCCTGGGGGGAACTCCCTGTCCGAAGTGCCACCCGTCTCGGGCCCAGGCCGGGGCGCTGGCAGGTTCTGCCAGCGGAACGACCGAGTCCGGCAGTGGCGGCAGTTCCTGGATCCGAATTCCCCGCGGCGTCGGCCGACTCGTCGCTGCCGCCGTAAGCGGAATTGCCCTGCTGGCCGGAGCCGTCATGGCGGCCAATCGCTCGGGGAGCGATCGTCCAAAACGTCGGAAACGCCGGGCGAAGAGCGACGAATACGAGGACTATTGAGCATCTCCGTTCGGTCGCCGGCCTGAAACCTCGCCGCCTGTGAAGCATCGTCCGGTCGATCCTGCCGCGCTGCCGGTGCGACGCGTTCCCCGTCAGTATTCCAGCCCGACGGGACGCGGATACGCTGAATCCGATGGAAGATTCTTCCCTCCCGTCCGTGAAAAATCTGTCCCGGAACTTGAGTCTTGATTGTGAAGGGAATGTGAGGCATCATCATCCGTTGACATCCCAATGTGCAGACTGGAGATGGCGGAGATGCCGGTTTTCCCTCGCAGTGATTCGTGGATCTTCGTCGTTGCGTTGGTAGTTGCGCTGACTCCAGGCTGTGGAAAAAATGATCCGCTCCGCCGACAGTCCCTGACTGGCGAGGTCAAGCTCGCTGGCCAGCCCCTTGATGAAGGAACGATCCAGTTCGAGCCGCTGGATGAAAAGGGCGTCGCGAGCGGCGGGCTGATCAAGGACGGAAAGTTCGCGATTCCCAATGCTGCCGGACTCCCGGCCGGGCAATACCGGCTCATGATCTTCGCGCCCGAAAAGGGCGCCGCCATTCAGGACGCAATGCCCGGCGACACGATGAACGCGCCACTCGCCAAGGACCGGATCCCGGCCAAGTACAACACGCAGAGCCGCGAGACAATCGACGTCTCGGACTCAAAAAAGAATCACTTCGTCTTCGACATCCCGGCCAACTGACGGCCGCGGTTTGCATTCGTTGAACCGCCATTCGGCGGAACTGCCGTTGTTCTTGATCCTTGTTCATTGGAGGAGAGCCGATCATGTTCAGGCCGAAGCGAGGCTTTACGCTGATCGAATTGCTGGTGGTGATCGCGATCATCGCGATCCTGATCGCCCTCCTGCTGCCGGCCGTGCAGCAGGCGCGGGAGGCCGCCCGGCGGACCCAGTGCAAAAACAATCTCAAGCAGATTGGCCTGGCCATGCACAACTATCACGACGTGTTTCTCACGTGGCCGATTGGCGCCTACAGTTGCTGCTGGGGGACATGGCAGGTCGGCATCATGCCCTACCTCGAACAAACCTCGTATTTCAACCTCTATAATCACAACCACAAGTACGGCACTCCGGTTGACGACGCCCGCTATGGACATGCGACGAATCTCCCGGTGACGAAGCATCGATTCGCCGCCTATACCTGCCCCAGCGACATCCCGCAGGCGCCGATCGGCGGCATCACCTCGCACAACTACGCCGTGAACTACGGCAACACCGGCCTCGCGCAACAGGCCACGTTGAACGGGGTCGTTTTCGGCGGGGCGCCATTCCGCGACAGCAATCCTTCTGTCGCCTACCGGATGAGCGATATTGTCGACGGAACCAGCAATACGCTGCTTGTCAGTGAAGTCCGTCAGGGCATCGGGTCGGATCTGCGTGGATTCTCGTGGTGGGGCGATGCGTCCGGTTTCGAAACGTATCTGACGCCCAACAGCCCGCAGCCGGACGTGATCTATTCGACGACTTACTGCAATAACACGCCCGCCAATCCGCCCTGCATCGGCACGCCAACGGCGACACAGCCCTCCATGTTCGCCTCGCGCAGCCGTCACACCGGGGGCGTGCACTCCCTGCTCGCCGATGGCAGCGTCCGCTTCGTCTCCGAGAACATCGCTCTCAACATCTGGCGCGGTCTAGGCACGACGATGGGATCGGAAGTCCTCTCGGACTTCTGAGTCACACGCTGTTCGCGTAACGTTCGTAAAGCCGGGAGTCTTCTCGAAGACTCCCGGCTCCTGCGATAGACCTCCCTCAAGTGAGCACTCCCGCCAGACCCATCTGCCGTCGCCACGCCGAAAGCTGACCCAGGTGCATCGCTTCGTGCGTCGTCAGCACGTGCGCCAGCAGATCTCCCAGCGTCCCCAGCTGCGGCAAGATCCCCGTCTGATTCGGCGCCTCGGCGAACTCGGGGGTCGCAGCCGCTACGGCGCGGGCCAGCGCCGCGTGGCCCTCCTGATACGCCGCCAGAAGATCGGCCTTGCCGGGAGTCGTGATCTCGTGCTTTCCCGGTTCGGAGCCACGGCCGAAATCTCGGTGCCACGTCAAAGGCCGCTGACGCGGCACGCCCAGCAGCTTCAGACCGCCATCGGCCACCACGCACAGATGACCGAGAATCCACAGCGGCGGATTGACACCCGGCGACGGCTGTACCGTCAGCTGGTCATCAGTCAGATCGGCGGTCAGCAACGTCCCATAGCCGCCCAGGAATACGTAGAGACGCAACTCGCGGTCGAACATTGTCAGGCACTCCATTGACGAAAAATGGCGCGGTGGATCGCTCCGCCAACCCTGTACGATAACCGGCCCGAGCGCCCTCGACCAACCAGCGCAATCTGCAGTGTAGCTCCCTCGCCAGCCGTCGTGTAAAGTGCTGCAGGCCACAACCCTGTGGCGCCACGACAATCTCCGAAGGACGACGATGACCGATTCGATTGCAGCAGTGACTGGCGAAACCCTGCGCGTTCCGCGGGAAGGTGTGCTGTTCGGGATCGACTACGGCACCAGGCGTATCGGCGTGGCGATTTCCAACGCCGAACAGACCATGGCGCTGCCGTTGGAAAGCCTCACCGTCCGCTCACCCAAACTGGATCTCGCACATCTCCGCGAACTGATCACGGACTACCGCGCCAAAGGCCTGGTCCTGGGCCTGCCCGTGCTGAAGAGCGGCGACGAAAGCCGCCAGGCGGCCGCGGTCCGGCAATACGGATCCTGGCTGGCCGCCGAACTGCAGCTTCCGGTCGCCTACTGGGACGAACGGCATTCGTCGACCGAAGCGGAACTCCTCCTCTGGTCGCGCGGCGAGTCGCCCCAGAAGCGCAAAGATCGTCTCGACCCGCTGGCGGCCCAGATTATCCTCCAGGGTTATCTCGACGCCAAAGACCGCGACCGCGCACCAGGGGCGCTGGAATAGGCGAAGAATTCGCTCGTGGCGACACCGAATCCACGAGTCGCAGAAGAAACCGGGACGAGTGGCCGCAATGTGTTGCTGTCCGGATTTCGCAAGAGTCAGAAGTCGACGCAGATCCGCGTGCCGAGGATGTGGTAGTCCCCTTCCGTAAAACCGTCGATGGGACGTCGATCACGGATCTTGCCGTAGATGTAGTTGAACTGCAGACGGGCGTAGGGATTCCACCACCAGTTGAGGCCAAGCGTCATATTGTCCTCAATGCCCCCCTGAATGTCGGCATCGGTG
The DNA here is from genome assembly GCA_942493135.1 of uncultured Planctomycetaceae bacterium. GTDB lineage: Bacteria > Planctomycetota > Planctomycetia > Planctomycetales > Planctomycetaceae > Planctellipticum. The sequence continues at coordinate 1,602,094 of OW818684.1, forward strand.
AAGTCGGCGTGCGAATAGCGGGCTGCGACCTGCCAGGCGCCCCATCCCGGGACCAGGTCCCCTTCGTCGCGGACCCAGAAGAAATTGTGAAACGGCTTCACTCGACCGAGTTGTCCGGTTTCGCGCTCCCACGGCGTGTGCTCTCCGGTCAGGAAGTAAGCCGCATAAACATAGCCCCCCTGGAATGCGACGTCGTCGTAGCCGTCCCGTTGAACCCAGGCGTTCTGGTATTCCCCGACGATCTGCAACGCCCCGAGATTGAGCACGCTTTCGAGAGCCCCGATTTCGTAACCTTGCGCGCCGGCAATGACGCCGGTGTCGAGCCAGCGGCCGGAGGTGCGGGCTTCCGGCCGCGACTGGAAGCGGGCGGTCGAGACGGCGGATGAGGCGTTTCCGTCGGTGTTGGCGAGCGTCCCGGCCAGGGCGAAGTGGGCGTAGTTGCGGCCTTCGCATTCGTAGAACAGGGTGCTGGCAAATCGTCCGGCAATTTCCGCCTGGTAAACGCCGCCCATCGGCGTTGCAGTTACGGTCCCGACGTTCTGCATGTCGCGACCCATGTACGCACCATAGCGCCAGTTGTAGCGCAGGTCTTCCGAGAAGCCGTACGAGGCCAGGCCGAAGCGGCGCGAATCCTGATTCAGCGCTTCGATGACCGCCGGCCGTTCGAGAAAGACGTTGTAACGGCTGCTGTTGATGTGGTCGAGACCGTAGGGTCGCTTCTGATTGCCGAGGAGAACCGTCTGCAAGTACGGCATGTCCTCCCAGCCGATGTAATTGTCCTTCAGTTGAGGCGACTCGGGATTATTGAAGTCGACCTCCAGCTTGTAGAGCATGAAGTCGGGAATACTCCCTTGTACGCCGATGCGGAGCCGGCGGAACAGAAACCGGTCGTCGACCGAGTCGAACGCATCGCCGGTCTCAAACGCGTCTTCGCCGGGGGATTGTCCCGGAAAGGCCCAGTAGTCCGTGTGGACTCGACCGCTCCACTTCATACTGGGTTTACTGGAATCCGCCGCCTTCTTCGCGGCCGCCTGACTGTGCCCGGACTCCAGGGCCTCAAGTCTGCGCAGGATGTCGTCCGCCAGCGCCGGGGTCTCCCCGGGATCTGGGGGGATGTCTTCGGAGGTCAGACTTTCCAGTTGTTTCAGTCGGCGTTCGGCCCGCAGGAGGCGTTCTGAGAGGTCGGCATCGTCGGGCGACTGCGCCACCGTCTCTTCATCTGCCGCAGAAGCCAGAGTCGCGAACGGGGGCTGTGCTGAAACGGACTGCGATCCTGCCGCAACGAACAGGAGGAGCAGTACGAAGGCGTATCTCCGCGGCACGGGCGTGAAATCCTGGCAGGTGTGAAACGCGCTGAAAGCGTGAGATCGAGAACGTCCTTTAGAAAATGAAGATCGGCCGGAATTATCGACGCTATGAGAAAACTCGCCGCAATCCTCCCAGGAGTCCAGAAATCGCGACGCGAGATGCGTGAACGTCTGTGTCGACCGCGGAGGATTTGATTCCAGGTGCTTGGACTGCGGCGGAAACCGAGCAACGAATCTGCATGTGTTTTCCCCAAGGCGTCGGCGCTCCGGATGATGGAGGTCGCACGAGACTCAGCGCTGCGCGACGATGGCGGCAAAGCGTCTTCGACGCCTTGAGGTCGGTCGGCCATCGCGGAAAACGCCGCCGCTACCGGTTCCGCATCCATCGCCCAATCGCCGACCGCATCGCATACGGCATCCCGACCAGATTCGGCTCGCCACAAGTCACGAGCTCCAGCAACTTCGGGATGAACTTCGCCGCGAACATCCAGCCGCATTTGCCGGGAAGCCCGTCCCGATACCTCCGCGCTACAAACAGATACGGGGAGACGTCCAGATAGGCGGACTTGGGCCGCATCACCGCATCCCACGGCTTCGTTCCCTGCGCATGCACCAGTGGAGGCAGGCGGCCCCAGAGATGCCGCAGCCGTGCGGCCACCGGATAACCGTCCCCCTTGAAACACTGGGCGATGTCGGCGCCCGACTTGAGCATCTGCACGGACACCTGACGACACTCTGCCGATGTGAGCACCGCCTCCAGCACTTCCTGATCGCTGGCCAGATGCGACTCCCGATCCCGGTACTGCTGCCGCTGAGCTTGCAGGAATTCCGGCCGCTGCATCAGGTGTTCCCACGTCTGCAAAACTGCGAGGTGTTGTCTCGTGGCCGATACGACGCAACTGTTGACCCGTGCGGAAACGCCTCGCCCGGCTGCTAGTCCCCATCGCTCCGCCATCGCCCCCGTCAATCGCCCGCGATTGCACGCCGGCTCTTCCGCAACGACCAGATCCTCGTCCGGCCGCGCCCCGAACAGCGTCCGAACCGGCGACGACACGACGATGTCACTGTCAATCCAGGTGACCCGTCCGCCGTATTCCGCAATCATCCGCCGCAGGAGCTCCGGTTTAACACACCATCCCGTCGACGAAACCGTTTCCGCTCCCGCGATCGACAGCCGCCTGTCTTGCCCCGCGAACTCATAGAACCAGTCTGGTACGCTTCGACCGAATACGCGAAGAGCCGCGCCAGGCTCGTTCGCCAGTAGCGATTTCGCGAGCAAGGCGACTCGCACGAACTCGGAAGCACGGTCCTCATAGGTGCAGAACAACACGCGCGAATCATCCTCGTCCGGCAATTCACTCTCGTCCGTTCGACATTCCGCCTTCGTCATCTGACATTTCCAAGCACCTCCGCCAGCTCCACCGCCCGGTGCTCCCGTGCAGATTGATAGCACGCTTCGACCAGCGCCATCGTCCGCAGATTGTCCGCGCCGCCAATCTCGGGCTCAACTCCGTCTTCCAGCGCGCACAGCAGTTGCGCCATCGTCCCCGCAAACGCGTCCGGGAACCAGGCTTCCGGCCAGCGGGGCGCGAACCACTGGTTGCCGCCTGCAATCGTCGTGTAGTCCAGCGTGCTCGGCGTATGTTCCGGATAAGCCGGCCAGCCAATCGTCCCCCGCGCCAGGCCCTGCGTCCCTTCGATCCGCCAGCGAATGCCGATGTCCGCGGCCGCTCCTTCGCGCGCGGGGCCGGCCCAGACATCGTCGCACGCCGAGACCCGCAAGCCGCTGGCGTATTCCAGAATATAGAGGCAGATCCCGTCCTCGTGCGCAAATCGCTGACTGGTGCGCGGATCGCTCCGCACGCTCGCGAAGACCCGCACGGGATCTCCGAACCAGTAGCGGTATGTGTCGAGGTGGTGAATACTCAGTATCCGCAGCGTGACCCAGCCCTGCCGCTCCTGCCACGGCATCCAGTGGGGAATCGCCCGCAGATCCAGCGTCGCCAGAACCGGCTCCCCCAGATCCCCCCGGTTGAGCAGCGACTTCGCCGCCCGCACCGACTGGTCGTACCGCATGTTCTGATTGACCCCGAGCGTCACGCCCGCCTCGCGGCAGATCCGGACGATCTCGACGGCCTCGGCATAGTCCACCCCCAGCGGCTTCTGAGCCAGGATGCCGCGAATCCGCGGCGCGTGCCGGACGATGTCGACAATGACCGACTTCTGCACGTCCGGCGGCACGGCGACGTCCACAACTTCTACCGCGGGATCATCCAGAAGCTGCCGGTAATCCCCGTAGGCGTGCGGGATCGAATGCCGGTCGGCGACCGACTGTGCCTTCTCCAGCGAACGGGCAGAAATCGCGACCGGATTAAAGCCGGCCGACCGATACGCCACCAGGTGGCAATCGGCCATGATAAACCCGGCCCCGATGCACCCGATCCCCGGCGACCTGTCCCGCGGCAACCGGGGCAAATACTCAAGCGGTGGTCCGGGGCTGGTCACGGTCGAGTCTCCGGTTGGCGAGAATGGAAGAGAAGAGGATTTCACCGCGGAGGCGCGGAGAATGCGGAGAAGAAATCAGGAGAGTGAAAAGTGAGTACTGAGTAGTGATGAGTGCAAAGTGACTGGAGAAAGCGATTCACGATTCATCGACTTCTCTCCATTTTGCACTTCTCACTCTTCAATACTCACTTTTCACTTTCCGTCGTCTTCTTCTCCGCGTTCTCCGCGCCTCCGCGGGAAACCTTCTTCTGATTACTGCGCGGGAGCCTTGAGCTGCTGTACCAGCCACTGGTAGCTGGCCTCGCGGACTGCCGGCGGGAAGTCGTGGGCGCTGTCGGGTGTTTCCAGGCGGAGATTGTCCGCCGCCCCGTACAGTTCGTAGACTTTGCGGGCCTCTGCGATCCCCTTGCGGACCCCGGCGACATCGAAGTTGCTGTCGCCGGTCGGCGAGCACGAGAAGAAGCCGCGCGGGGCCAGTCCGCCGACGATCTCGTAAAAATCGAAGGGAACCTCATCGGGACTGTTGTGATACACGTCCCGGATGCGGGGCATGTAGCGGTCGCTGGTCCAGCCGGCGAGCTTGCCGCCGTAATAGTCATGGAACGGAGTCCAGCCGCAGCTCGAAACGACCGCCCGCAGACGCGGCTCGAACATCGCCGTGAACAGGGCATTGTGCCCCCCCAGCGAATGTCCGATCACGCCGATTCGCTGCGGGTGAATTTCAGGCGTCGCGACGAGCAGGTCGACCGCGCGGATATTGTTCCAGATCGCCTTCATACTGCCGCTGGCGTACTCGCGCCCCTGCGTCTTGAAGTCGAACGGATATTCGCCAAACGACGGATAATCGGGAACCAGACAGACAAAGCCCCGTTCGGCCATTTCGTGGGCGTAGTTCAAGTTGTTGCGAATGCCGACTCCCGCAGGCTCGTCCTTGCCGATCCCCGTCGTCTGATGCAGGCAGAGCATCGCCGGGGCGGCTTTCGCCTTGCCGACAACGGCATGGGGAATCAGCAGCCAGGCCGGCACGCGGTCCCCCGGTTCGGGCGTGTAGCGGACCTTGCGGCGGAGATACTTCTCCGTTTTCTCTTCGGAGACGACCTCCACGTCCAGCGGAACCCGGCGGCTGTCGTCGGGGAGCGGCCCCATGACGAGCTGCATTCCGGCAAGAATGTGCCGACGGCGGAGCTCCCAGTCAGCGACTGACTTGACCGGACGCTCGGTTCCATCGGAGTCGCGGACGACCATCAACTGGCGATGGTCGAGCGGCTTGGGATTCTCCCCACCCTGACCGCGGACCGGGAACGTCAGCCCGCACAACAGCGTCAAAACCGGAAGGAGTCGCATCGCAGGGGCGAGTCGGATCATCGCAGGCTTTCGTAGGACAGGATTGCTCGGTTTCGTCGGACCGCCGAATCCGCGGTTGGGTTTGCAGAGCACCGTGCTCATCACGGATGATGTACCGTAAGCGGATCACCTCCGCCAGTCGGATGTCCGCAGGGATCCGGATCGGACGTGGTGGGCAGGTGTCTCCCGGGAGATTCGGCAGAGATGGCGATCGAGTTCGTTTGCCCGTATTGCGACGCCCAGATTCGCGTGCCCGATAAAGCCGCCGGCAAATCGGGGAAGTGCCCGCGGTGCGTTCGCAAGCTGATGGTCCCGCGCGTCAGTGCCGAGATGCCGGAGGTCACCGCCGCACCGCCGCCCCCGGGCGCCCCCGGCCTGCCGGACTTCGGCGCTGTCGTCGCGCCTCCCGCATCCGCCCCGGCCGACGACGAGATCGTGTTCGCCGACGCCGCACCGGTTGTGCTGCCCCCCCCGGCTCCCCCCGCCGTGGATCTGACCGCGCTGCCGCAAGTCTCGACCAGCGTCGCCCGGAAGCTGAAGAAACGCCGTCGCTCGCTCGTCTGGATGATTCCCGTCTTCTTCGGTCTGCTGCTGTGCGGCGGCCTGGCGTTCTTCTACTTCCCGGAACTGATGCCGGCGCGCGTCACGGGCGAGTTGACGGCGACGCGCATGACGTTCCCGGACCTCGAACCGGTGCTGATTGACAAGGCTCTGCTCGGAGGAACCGAGGACGACGCCAAATCCGTTCTGACAGATCTGGAGAATCAGCCGATCCCCCTGATCAGCTCGCTGATGCAGGTCCAGTTGCGAGGAACCTCCCGCGGGCTGAACGTGTTCGTCACCGCCGGCGCGGACACGATGTTCTATCGGGTCGACCTGACGAGCAATCCGTCGCTGCAGACGTGGCTGCAGAAGCATGCCGCCGAACTGGAGGACGTCCGCGAGCGCCAACTGGCCCGGGCCAGCAAAAGCTTCGTCCCCGTGACCAAGGGCGTGCAGTCGGGCCAGGCGATGATCGCCGATCTGGTGGGCTACCGCGATACGCTGGCGCTCCCGGCCCTCGCGGGCGGACTGGGATACCATGTCGTCGCCCGGAATAAGTCCCAGCTCTATCCCTGCGTCTATCAGCAGGCCGACCAGGCCTTGTACTTCCTGCTGCCGCCGGGCTTGACGGAATTCCAGATCGAAGGTCGCGCCGTATCCGGTTCGAAAGTCGGCTTCCCGGCGAAGCTGACCGTCCGCGTCTCGCCCGACGAAGTGACCGTCGGGCCGCGAAAATCGGAGCCGAAGGCCGATGCCGCAAAACCGGCGGCCGAAGATACGCCGAAGACCGACGATGAGCCCAGTCAAGAAATGCAGGACAAACCCAACCCAAAGAGCGAAAAGACGGACACCAAGGCCAGCGAGAAATCGGAGTCGTGAGCATCGCGCGCCGGTTCGTCCTCTCCATCCCCGGTCCTCCAGCGAGTTGAGCCCCTATGAGTTTGAGCCTGGATCTGGCAACCGCGCTGCAGCCCCTGGTCGGGCAGGCCTTCGTACCGCCGCAGACCGTGTCGGTCTCCGACGGCAGCGGCGTGTCGGTCGCCATCGATCTGCTGTCCGTCGAAAAGCTCGGCGTATCGTGCGAAGAATTGCGGCTGGATGTGCCGGCGCTGGGCGGCGCTGCGGTCGATGTCCTGAAGACCTGGGCCGCCGGATTGTGCGGCCGCATCACCTATCTGCTGGAAACGCTGGAACCGCTCGAATACGACGCTCAAGGGCCGCAAGTGCTGATCCGATCGAAGACGCCGGACGCCACGCAGCCCGCCCGCCCGCAGTACTACGAAGTCCTGCTGACGTCGCTGGGACACGGACGCTTCGCCCTCCGCCGCTACGAGTTCGACCGGGCCGCTGGAACGCGACTGCTGACGCCGCTCGATCTGACGAACCAGCAGCTCGCCAAACTGGTCAACGACCTCGTCGCCACGCTCCCCGCGCCATGAAGATGCCGGACGACCTCGACGCAGTGTTTGGGACAGATAAGGATCTAATCGCTTGAGGGGACTTGCAACGATCGCGGATGGGGGCTGACAATCGACGGCGCATACGCGCGGATTGGTCCCGTGATCTCCTTCCAGGTGTTGCATGCCCCGCACATCGCTGGTCCTGTTGGCACTGGCAATGACCCCGGCATGCGTCCGGGCCGCAGACTGGCCGGGCTGGGGCGGCCCCCGCGGCGACGGACATTCGTCGGAAGTCGGCCTGCTCAAAACCTGGCCCCCCGGCGGCCCGCGCGTCCTGTGGCATCAGGCGCTGGGCCAGGGGTACTCGTCGTTCGCCGTGGTCGAGGGCAAGGCGTATACGCTGTCGCAGGATCTCTGGGGACAGACCCTCGTCTGCCTCAACGGCGCCACGGGAAAGTCAGTCTGGTCCCGCCGCTACGATGCTCCCTACGAGGCCGCCGGTATCTATCCCGGTCCGCGCTCGACCCCCGCCGTTGCCGACGGACGAGTCTACTTCGTCTCGCCCGATGCCGTCGTCTACTGTGCCGACGTCACCACCGGCGAAACGCTCTGGACGGTCCCCACCGCGCAGCGCTTTCACGGTTCGGGGACCGACTTCGGCTACTCGGCATCAGTCCGCGTCATCGACGGCAAAGTCATCCTGCCAGTCGGCGGGCGGGACGCCGCCGTCGTCGCTCTTGATGCAAAGACCGGAAACACCGTCTGGACCGCCGGCGATGAACCCGCCAGCTACTGCCCCGTCCAGCCGATCACCGTCGGCGACGTCCGCTGCGTCCTGGCCTATCTCCAGAACGGACTCCTCCTCTGCCGGCTCGACGATGGAAAGGTCCTCTGGAAGGAAGAACTTTCGTCCGGCTACGACGAACACTCGGTCATCCCCATCATCCGCGAAGACCAGTTCCTGATCTCCGCGCCGTTCAAATCCGGCGGCAGCGCACACCAGCTCTATTGGACAACCGCCGACCCGCCGACCATTGCCTCCCGCCACATCTGGCAGAGCAACAAACTGTCGAACGACACCGCCTCCAGCATTCTCGTCGGCGACGCCATCTTCGGCTTCGACATGCGCGATCCCCAGTCGAAAGCCCATCGCCCCTCGCGCGGCGAATTCCGCTGCCTCGACTGGAACACCGGCGAAGTGCTGTGGAGCGACGCCACCATCGGTCACGCGACGGTCCTCGCCGCCGACGGCAAGCTCATCCTGTTCAACGACCGGGGCGAGCTGATCCTCGCCCACGCAGACGCCGGCGCATGTCGCGAGATCGGGCGCGCGGCCGTCTTCCGCGACGAAGTCTGCTGGACCGCCCCCGCCCTGTCGGACGGCCTGCTCTACCTGCGGACGCAAAGCCACGCCGCCTGTATCGACCTCCGCCAGCCGAAAACCGTCTCCGTCGACTCTCCGTCGTCAGCTCAGCCGATAGGCGTCCCGCTGGAGTCATTGCCGCAGACCATCAGCTGGAACTGGTTCTGGCTCCTCAACGGCGAACGCGAACATCCCTTCATGCGCCCCGCCATCGACGAACTCCTCTGGTGGTACCTGTGGAGTTGCGCCACGGTGGTCCTGCCCGCCATCGTCGCCGGCTGGCTCGTCCAGCGACTGCGTCCCACTACCGCAACCGCCGTCGTTTCCGGCGTTCTGCTCGTCGCCGGAGCCATCGCCACCCCGCTGCTGAATCTGACGCGGTACGATTTCGTCTTCACCTGGCCCGCCGCACTCTTCGGCGGGCTGATGACCATCCTGTGCCTGTTTCACCTGGTGCACGGCAAGCGGCTCACCTGGACGCAGCACCTGCTCGCCCGGCTGGCGCTCCTGTCCTTCGCGGGACTCTGCATCGGCTACTACCTGTTGTTGAGACACTTCAGCCTGCCCCACGAATGGGTCTTTCTCATCGGGTTTCTCCCCGCCTGCTGGCCCGCATTCGCCGTCGCCGGCCGACTGGTTCGCAACGGCGCAACGCTCCTGAACGGACTGCTCGTCTGGCTGACGTTCACGTGGTATTTCTGGTGCTGCGGCTGCTGGGAACTCTTCGAAAGCTGGCGGGCGGCCGCATAAACGGAGAGAGACTTCTCGGAGTTCCCAGTTCGCAGTAGGGTGAGTCGAGCAGTAGGGTGAGTCGAGTCCGCGAGGCTCACCTCTTATTAACTTTCACACCCAGTTCAATCTCTCAGCGAGACAATCACCATGCTCAACCCGCTCCGCTGTCTCCCCGTCCTCCTGATGGCTCTGACGCTTTCCGCCCCCGTTCCGGCTCAGGAATCAAAATCGGCCCACGCCGGCAATCTGGCCGCGAAACTCCAGCCGTTCGTCGACAGCCACACCCTCGCCGGCGCGGTCCTCCTCGTCGCCAATCGCGACGGCGTCCTGGCCACCGAAACCGTCGGCCACGCCGACATCGCCGCCGGCAAAGCGATGCCGCCGAATGCCGTCTTCTGGATCGCCTCGATGAGCAAGCCGGTCACCGCGACCGCCCTGATGCTTCTCATCGACGAAGGCAAAGTCGCCCTCGACGACCCCGTCGAAAAGTACCTGCCGGAGTTCAAGGATCTGTGGTTGATCGTCGAACCGGGACAGGATTACCAGGTCCTGCGACGGGCCGAGCGGAAAGTCACCATCCGTCACATCCTGAGCCACACCAGCGGCATGCCCTTCCGCTCGGCCATGGAACAGCCGACCCTCGACGCCCTCCCGCTCAGCGTCGCCGTCCGCAGTTACGCCATGACGCCGCTGCAGTGCGAACCCACGACGAAGTACCAGTACAGCAACGCCGGAATCAATACCGCCGGTCGGATCATCGAAGTTGTCACCGGCCTGGCCTACGAAGACTTCCTGCAACAGCGGCTGTTCGATCCCCTCGGCATGCAGGACACCACCTTCTGGCCGAACGAAGAACAGGTCGCCCGTCTGGCCAGGGCATACCGCCCCAACAAAGACAAGACGGGCCTCGACGAGACGAAAATCGATCAGTTGCAGTACCCGCTCAGCCGGCGCGAAGGCCGCTACCCGATGCCCGCCGGCGGTCTCTTTTCGACCGCCGCCGACATGGCCACCTTCTGCCGGATGCTCCTCAACAACGGCGAACTCAACGGCAAACGCTACCTCTCCGCGGACGCCGTCGGGCAACTCGCCGCCAACCAGACCGGCGACCTGCCGCAGGGCTACGGCCTGGGCTTCTCCACCGACAAACGACCCAACGGCACCTTCGGCCACGGCGGCGCCCTGGCGACCAACATGCAGATCGACCGCGAACGAGGCCTGGTCCTGATCTACATGGTCCAGCACGCCGGCTACCCCAACGACACTGGCAAGCAGATCTACCCGACGTTCGCGGAAACGGCCCGCGCGCTGTACGCCAGGTAGGGCAGGCTCCCGCCTGCCGAAATGGACATGGATCGCGCACCGCAGGAGACCAGTCGATGGGACTCGACGTCGTTGAACTGGTGATGGAGATCGAAGACGAGTTCGGGATTCAGATCACCAACGAGAACTACCCGAAGCTGGTGACGGTCGGCGACTTGCGGGATCTCGTGGTCGTGAAGCTGGCGATGAAAGAGGGTTGGGAGCCCGTCGGGCTGTCGTCGTTCTGTCCGTCGGCCGCGCTGTTCTTCTGGTTGCGCAAAGGACTGTCGACAGCGCTCGCCCAGTCGCATGGGTGCGTCCGTCTGACCGGTTGGACGGGAATTTGCCCTCCTTCAGAAGACGGAAAGACTGGTCCCGATGGCAGACAGCCTGCGAGCTCTCCCTGCCGGCCCTGCAGCATCGTCCCTGGCTGGAAGCCCTGCCGCTGGCAGGGACGCTCGTCACGCTACTGGTGTCGATTGCTGGCGGCGTCGTGTTATCGGTGTCTCAAAACGGCGATGCGGGATTGATATTGCTAGCCTTCAGTTTCCTCAACAGCCTGGTCGTGGGAATGATCCTGCTGACGCTACGGGAAGCCCTCCCGCGCCGAAATCTGCCTCCTGCATTGGCCACGTTTGCAGATCTGGTCCGCGAAATCGGACCGCTCGACTGGCAGACGTGGCAGACGCTGAAACGGATCGGTCCCGCCGAACGGCGCGAAGAGATCTGGCGGCGCTTGCAGAAGATCGTCAGCAAGCAGCTCAACATCCCGATTCCAGAGATCCAGCCGGCGTCGCGGTTCATCGACGATCTGGGGGCCGGCTGATCTGGAGTGGAAACTCCGATGGGAATCGATTTGCTCGACATCGGAATGAATGTCGAACGTGAGTTTGAGATTCAGATCCCGTCGGACGAGCTCATGCGCGTACGGAAAGTTGGCGATGTGAGCCAACTTGTCAGCCTGGCCATCGAACGAGCACCGTGGGACGCAAAAGTAGCGTCGTCGAACGAAGGAATCCTGCAGCGTCTGTATCCAATCATCAGCCGAGTCCTCTTCGTCGAACCAGAGCTGGTCGAGCCCGAAGCCCGACGGGTCGAAGACCGCGGATCTGAGTAGGGCCAGATCAGCCCTCTTCTCACTCACCACTCGCCATGCACCACTCCTCACCTCTTCGCCTCCCCATCCACCATCCACTAACCACAATCCACTCCTGCCTTTACAACAATCCGCGCAACAAACCCGCTATTTATGACGGGGACATAGGAGCATGCGCGTCGGCGGGCAACCGCCGGCGTTCCGGACGATTCCCGTCAAACCGGGCCTGATCAGGGCCCAGCGACGGACTTTCCGCCAGGAAAGTCCGAGGGGCGCACCCCGTGTGCGCACAGCCTCGACGTCGAGCTTTTCCCGTTCAACCGGCCGCAAAACCGGCGAACCTGATCAACGTGTTTGAGCCGCCGGGACATCCACCGGCGCAACCTCACCGCCAGACGGACTCCGGCGGGACGGCCGTAAAACCGCCGACCCGCCGGAGCCGATCGCGGTACGTACAACGGACGTCCTCGTCCGTCGCGGTAGGGCAGGCTCCCGCCTGCCGAAATGTGCTGTCCACCTCACTTGCGGCAGGCGGGAGCCTGCCCTGAGAAGAGTGCGGCCGGCACAGCCGACCCTACTTCACCGGCCTCAACACCACCTGCCGCAGATCCATCACCGCCGGCCCCGGCTTGCTGAGCGCCTTCACCGTGAACCTCAGCCGGCCCGGCTCGGCAATCCGGATCCGGCCGATCGTGATCGGCCGGAACTGCTGGAAGCCGCCCGTTTCCACCACCGTGTGCTCCAGCGTCTGCCCCGCGATCTCGCACGCAATCCGGCTGCCGCCGCTGCCGTTCCCACAGCCCTGCAGCAGTTCGACATCGTATTCGCCCGGCGATGTCGCCGTCAGATCCCACTCCGCCCAGTCCCGCGGATTCACCCAGTAGCCCAGCGTGTTCTTGTGCTGCAGCGGCTCGTACCGTAGCATCACCCCATGCACCCGGGCTGAACGCGCCTGCAGCACAATCCGGCCGTCCTTCTCGGGAGTATTCGGCCGGTAGTTCGGATTCGGCATCGGCATTTGAGCCTCGACGCTGGTCCGCCAGTCGGCCAGCCGCTGGGCGAGACGTTCCACCAGCTCAGGCTTCTCCGCCGCCAGGTTCTTCGACTCGCGGACATCGGCCGCCAGATCGAACAGCTCCCGCCGCCCGTCTTCGTAAAACTCGATCAGCTTAAAGTTCTTCTCGCGGATAATCGCCCCCGGCCGCCCCCCCTGGTTCGCATAGTGCGGGTAGTGCCAGAAGAACGTATCCCGCTCCGGGACGCCGGTTCCCTTCAGCAGTCCCGCAACGCTGACGCCGTCGACCGGTTGCTCGACCGCCAGTCCGCACAGCTCGGCACAGGTAGGAAGCACGTCGATGCTGCAGACCGGCGTATCGACCGTCTTGCCGGCCTGCAGCGTACCCGGCCACGCGGCAATGAACGGCACGCGGACGCCCCCTTCGTACAGCCAGCCCTTCCCTTCGCGAAACGGAGCATTACTCGTCGCCGGCGTATTCGGCCCCTCGATCGTCGCCAGGCCGCCGTTGTCCGACGTGAACAGAATCAGCGTCTGCTCGCTCAGACCCAGCGACTCCACCTTCGCCACCACCCGGCCGACCGCCTCATCGAGGCTCTCCAGCATCGCCGCATAAATCGGATTGTTCTGCTGACCTTTGAACTCCCCCGCCGCGGGATAGGTCGCAACCAAATCCTGCTTCGCCCGCATCGGCGTATGGACCGCATAGTGCGGCAGGTACAGAAAAAACGGGCCGTCCTTGAACCGCTCAATCAACCGCTCGGCCTCGACCCCCAGGCGATCGGTCAGATACTCCCCTTCCGGCGCCTCTTTCAGCCCCGGCATCACCCGGCCATTGCGACCATAGGGCGCAAAGTAGCTCAGCGGCGTCCCGGTCTGATCGCCGGCGATGTTGACATCGAACCCCTGCCGCGTCGGATCGAATCCTTCGCCCCCGAGATGCCACTTCCCGACGAACCCCGTGCCGTACCCCTTCGCCTTGAACAGCTCCGCCAGCGTGACTTCGTCGAGCGGCAGTTCCTGGCGGATGATCGGCCGGGCCAGCCTCTGCTGCGGATTGTCCCCCCGCCCGGGCAGCCAGTCGGTCAGATGCAGCCGGGCCGGCCACTTGCCCGTCATCAGCGCCGCCCGCGTCGGCGAACAGACCGGACACGCCGCATAGGCCTGCGTGAACCGCACGCCCGACTGGGCCAGCTTGTCGAGATTCGGCGTCCGATGGAACTTGCTGCCGTAGCACCCGAGGTCCGCCCCGCCAAGATCGTCGGCGACGATCAGGATCACGTTGGGAGGCGCGTCGGCGGCGTAGGCGGAAAATGCAAATGCTGCACTGAGTGCCAGCGCCGCGAGTTGCAGACGGATTGAATTCGGCATGCGGTTGAAATCCTGCCTGGAAGTGACTCTGTGTAGGGTCCGCTGTGCGGACCAACGTGAAGCCATCGCTGACGTCGGTCAATCGCTTTGGTCCGCTCAGCGGACCCTACCGTGATCAGACCATTTACTCGGTCAACAGACCTTCCGGCACCTTGCCGTCGACCTCCGGCAGCGTCACCCCCAGCAGCCGGGCGATCGTCGGCGCCACATCCACATTGCGGATCACCCCCAGCTTCGTCCCCGGCCGGATCCCCGCCCCGGCGGCGATGAACGTCGCATGCATGTAATCCGGTTCGACGCGATGACCGTGAGACCCCTTGAGACCCCCTGCATCGGAGATCGCCTCGTCGGCCACCTTGTCACTGAACGAATAGCCGGGACCAGTCGTCAGGACGAGGTCCGCCATTTCCGGATTCCGCGCGGGATCGGGCAGCCCCAGCTTCATGAACTCCTCCGGTCCAAGAACGTCCGTCACTCCCTCCGTCGAACCCAGCGCCTTGCGAAGCTGCGAAACGATCTCCGCTTTGCGTTCCTGGTTCAGGATATACACGAACGAAGATCCCCCCTGGGCGAGACACCAGGCATCCCGGCGGGTCACCTTCCCTGTGTCGTCGGTCTCGATCAACCCGAGCTGTTTGAGGACGGCATTGGGCTGCAGCAGCTTCTCGTAGGGCGCGAAGCCGTGGTCCGAGACGACGATCAGCGTCGACTTTCCCTTCAACTCCCCCGACTGCAGCGTCTCCCACACTTCGCGGATGCGGGCGTCGGTATCGTCGACCGCCTTGTACGCTTCGGGCGTATGCGGGCCGTACGCATGTTCGACGCCGTCGGGCGTGATGAAGTGCAGCAGCGTCAGACTCGGCCGATGCTTCACCAGCAGATACCGGGCGACCTTGCTGTAGAGCTCGTCGCGGACCAGCGAACGGTCCTTGTTCCAGCCCCATTCGCGGAGCGGCAGAATGTCGATCCCCGCCTCGGCCAGTTCCTCCTGCAGCCCGGGCGTCGTGTATTTCTCGTGCAGTTCCCCCTTGTTGGAGTCGGGAATCGACCAGGGAAGGTTCTTCGCGCCGTTCGAGCAGGGCCAGATGATGGCCGCCGTTTTGAGCCCTTTGCCAGCCAGGACATCGTAAATCGTCGGAACCCGGATCGACTGGTCCTTCGTCAGCTCCGGATCGCCGATGTAAGTCCGATTCTTCTGCGCGTCGCGGAGAAACACCGAGTTGCCGATCACGCCGTGCTTCGCCGCCGTGACCCCCGTAATGAGCGACGTATGCGACGGCCACGTCACGCTGGGAAACGTGGTCGTCATCCCCTCGGCGACAGCCCCCTCTTTCGCGAGCTGGTGCAGCGTCGGCAGCGTCGCCCGGGGATCGGAAAGATAACTGGCCGCGAGACCGTCGACGCTGATCAGCACCACATGCTGCGACAGCGGCTGAGGGTCAGCGGCCCGTAACGATGGTGGTACCAACAGACACACAGCGACGAGCGTCAGACAAGTCAGGCGCGACATGGGGCAGGCTCCGGAGGCAGGAAATCTCGTGCAGTGCTCTACAGATTACCCGCGTGCGCCCCGGCAGGGGAACGTTTACGGCTCGTCCGCAGGGATTTCATCATCCGCAGGCAGGGCGTCCAGCGGCGCGATCTCATAAATATCGATCCCCCCCGCCTCATCCGAAAACTGCAGAATCCACCGCAGAAACGCCCCCGGCTGCTGCAGAATCCATGCGGAGGGGGCCATGTCACGCGGGATCAGCACGTACCTCGCACCCGATCGCGTGACGACAGGAATCGTCTCGCGGTGCGGAAACCGCCGCAGATTGTTCCGCAACTGCAGATCACGCTCCGGAAAAAACCCCGAGTACCCGTTGACCAGCGGCCGACGGTGCCACGTCTGCCAGTACATCGCGACCGTCGTCTCTTCGTAGTCGTCCACCGTCGTCCCGGGAGCCGTCGGCAGCGACAGGACCGCGCCCGGCCCGGCCTGGTCCCGCAGCCAGACCACCCACGCGGGGAGTTCCCCGGCGGGAGCCGTCCAGAGCGTCTGCCGGACGGGAAGCACATCGCACAGTACGACGCCTCCCACAACGACCACCGGAACCCACGCCGCCCCGCGTCGCCAGCTCGACCTCGCAACCTCGCGCGAGCGCGGATGCAGCCACTGAATCGCTTCTACCACCAGCACCATCACCGCCAGATTCACGAACATCGCAAACCGGAACGGGCTCCGGATCTGCGCCAGTCCGGGAACGTGCTCGCGCAGGAAGTCGTAGGGAGACTTCCCCCAGAACAAGTTGTCGGGTCCCAGCGACAGCGCGAAGCCCGCCAGCCCGATCGCGGCCCAGTACAGCACGTACCGCCGCCGGTCGGCGGCGCAGAGCCCGGCGAGCAGTCCCAGCCCGGCCACGATCAGCCGCAGGTTGCCGGGTCCCATCCGCCATTCGACGCTGTGCCGCCAGGGATCGGGGGCCGTGAACGCGGGCAGCAGCCGACGGCCCGGCGGATCGGTGTAATCCCGCGCCTGCGCGGACAGACCGACGATCGACTGCCGATCGCGGACGAACGTCGTCTGGCCCTTCATCACTGCGCGCTGCGTGATCGCCAGCGGCAGGACCATCGCCGCCGAGATCCCCCCGGCCGCCAGCAGCAGGGCCCAGGTCTTCCACGACAGCAGGCTGCGCTGGATCAGGCAGACCCCCGCCATCCCCAGCACGATCGTCTGAAACAACCCGTAATAGTTGCACAGCCAGTACGTCAGCCCGTGAGCCAGCCCCAGCCGCCACGCCGCCGACCACGCCGGCCGTTCGAGCAGCTCGAAGGCATACCGCGCCGTCCAGATCACGCCGCACAGCGGAATGAGTTGCAGGCAGTCGAGCTGCCAGAAGACCCACGGCAATATCTCGACCAGCGTCCCCCCCAGCAGACACGTCGCCAGCCGGCCGCCGCGGGAACGGACCAGCCCGTGAGCCGCCCAGCCGTTGAGAGCGAGGGCCAGCAGCAGGTAACCGTTGTAAGCCAGCACCCGGTTCCCGGTCAGCCAGAGGACCGGCGCCACGATCAGCAGCGTCGGTTGCGGCTCCGAGAACGCAAACGCCGAATCCACAGGATCGAAAATCGGGGCCTGCCAGTAATTCGCGAACCCGTGCGTCGCCCGGTCCGCGTTCCACCACATCGTCCACAGATTGAACAGCGGCACCGTCGCCGGCGGCTTCCCCGCCAAAGGCAGACTGTCCCCCAGATGCCACACCAGCGGCTGAGTGGCGATGAGCGCGAGAGCGGCATACCAGAGCAACGGCAGGAACCGGTGCGTTGAGCGTTGAGGGTTGAGCGTCGAGGAAGACGGTCGCTGATCGTCGATGGTCGATCGTTGATCGTTCAGAGGAGCGGAAGGTTCCATGAGCTTCGTCTCTGACCATCAACCATCAACGATCGACCATCAACCACCCTCACTCCATCCTCATCCAGATCGTCTTCAGATACTCCGATTCCGGGCAGTTCGTCGCAATCGGATGATCTCCCGAGGCCCCCGTGCGGTTGAAGATCTGTCCCCGCCGGCCTCCTTCCGGCGCCGACGAAACGATCCGCGTGAACTCGGCCATATCCAGCATCCCCGAACAACTGCAGGTCAGCAGGATCCCCCCCGGCTTGATCACCGACATCGCCAGCCGGTTGAGGTCGAAGTACTTGTTCCGCCCTTCGCGCTCCTCGTCCCGGCTGCGGATCAGCTTCGGCGGATCGAGCACCAGCGCATCGTACTGCTTGCCGTTCCGCTGCATGTCCCGCAGGTAGGCGAACGCATCCGACTGCGCGAAATGAATCCGCGCCTGGTTGAGATTCGCATTATCGCGCGCCAATTGAGCCGCCTGCTCGTCGACTTCCACGCCGGTCACCTCGGCCGCATTGCCCAGCACCTTGGCCTGAATCGCAAAGCCCCCCGTGTAACAGCAGACGTCCAGCACGCTCTTCCCGGCGACGAGCTTCGCAAACTCCCGCCGGTTGTCCCGCTGATCGCAGTAAAACCCGGTCTTGTGACCGCCCGTAAAATCGACCCGGAACCGCGTCCCGAACTCCTGCACCGTCGTCCGCGACGGCAGATCGTCCGACCCGACCGGATCGGCGGTGAACCCCTCGTGTTCCTCAGTCGCCGGACCGGGCCGCAGTACGCCGTGCGTCGTCCCGCACAGCGGCCCCAGCAGATCGAGCAGCGCCTCCGCCCGCTGATACATCCCCAGCGCAAACGCCTCCACCACCAGCACGTCGTTGAACCGGTCGACCACCAGCCCCGACAGCCCGTCCCCCTCGGCGTGGACCACGCGGTAAGCGTTGGTCACTTCGTCGAGCTGGAGCAGCTTCCGCCGCAGATCGACGGCACTTTCCAGCTTCCGCCGCCACCAGGCCTCGTCCGGAATCTCGAAGCCGCCGGAAAGCTGCCGGACGGCGATCTCCGCCCGCGGGTTGAACAGGCCATACCCGAGCTGCTCCCCCGACGCCGACTTCAGCCGGACCACGTCGCCCGGCCGGCAATGCTGCGGATACTGCCCCAGCCGCCGGCGGAACAGGAACGGATGATACGTCGGCGCCCGCACCTCCATGTCCGGAATGTCCCCCTCATCCCGCGGACACAGCGGCTGCTGACGCAGCACTTCCGGGGCGTAAGGCAGCCGGGGCTCCGGACGGGAGTCATCGGGGCGCTGGAAAGGTCGCGGCGGAGCAGGGCGTCTGGGTGGCATTCCGGCAATGATACCCGCGGAAGGGGCCCGGCCACAAATGGGCGTCCGATCGCAGAGATCTGTTGAGAAGACGGAGCTCCGCACGTTTATGGGTTCAGAGACTTCCGTGAGTCGAACGACTTGTCCCCTCTCCCGCTGTCTTCAGTGGGAGAGGGCCAGGGTGAGGGTCTTCGAAGATGTCGAAGTGCCGCCCACGGAGAAAACACGGCGCGGCTCACATTCGTGGCCGGTGAACTAGACGGTCCTGCGGGACCCGACGCACATCGAGAACACCATGCCCTGGCATCAGCGAGTCTTCCAGGCCTGTCTGGCCGGCGCGGGGAGCGGCGGGCTGGTTGTCTTCCTCGGCGATCTGCTGACGATGATCGCCGCAGCCATGTCGATGCCGGGCGGACGCTGGAATGGCGAAGCGCAAGAGACCGCGATCAGAGTCACGGCGACACTCGTTGGCGCTGCCGTCGCAATTGTCCTGCTCCTCCGGCACGAACCCTGGGGCCGGCGGACTCAGAGCGCGATCCTGGGAGCGGCCGGCGGAGCTTTGCTGATGCTGGTGATCTCCGCAGCACTGGAATTTGCACTCGGTTCGGGACCAGTCCGCTGGCAGCCGCCCGGCTGGTCGCCGCTGACGCCCCGCACTCTGGCGATCGCCGAATGGGCCATCCTCTCTCTGCCCGCTGCCCTGCTCCTGGGCGCAACGGCGGGCTGGACCGTCAGCGCCGCGGAATTGCGGCCCGTAGCGGTTTCAGCAGCGAGGCAGAATGGACATGGGGCATAGGGGGCCGGCGGCCGAAGCGTCCTCGCGAAGCCCCGGAAACTGGTCAGTGGTCCGTCGTCAGTGGCCAGTGGTGAAAGCCCTCACGAACGGATCTTCTCCGACTCTCAACTCTGGCCTGTCGTCTCTCGACTTCTTCCTTTCGACATTTCTTCCCATCGCGTCTTTGCGTTCCTCTTTGCGTCTTTGCGTGAAATCTTCTCTCTTCAGTCTTATCTGCGGACTCTGCTCCCTCTGCGCCTCTGCGAGAGATCTTCGCTTCACCCCGCGCGACGGCCGGGCGCGCCCGGCCCTACTTAAGCCCCCTCAAGTACGCCAGCAGGTTCTGCAGCTCCTCCGCCGAGAGCTGTGTGTCGAGCCCCTTGGGCATGATCGACGTGCTCGATTCCTTCAACTCCTCGACCTCATCCCGGCGGATCCGCAGCTCCTGCAGGTCCTGTGTCCGGAGCGTGATCGTGTCGGTCGTCTCGGCACTGATCACCCCCTGGTGCACCTTGCCGGAATCCATCACCACGACATATGCGCGATAGCCGTTCACGAAGCTGGCGCTGGGATAGACGATCGCCTCCAGCAGATCCTTCGCCGACCGGCTCGCCCCGATCGTCGTCAGGTGCGGTCCCACCCGGCCGCCCTCGCCCACCACCGCATGGCACGACGCACAGGCGGCCTTGCGACCGAAAAAGACGGCTTTCCCGGCCGCGGCGTTGCCCGCTTCGAGGAGCGGAGCCAGTTCCGCCAGCCGGGCTTCCTGCACCGCGGGATCGACGCCGAGCTTCTTGAACAGCGGCTGGGCGGCGATGCGGACGGACTCGGGATACTTCCGCAGGATGCCCGCCAGTTCGTCGGCGGAAATGCTCGTCGCAGCTTCCGACTTGAGCAGCGCGGCAATCAGCGCCTGCCCGACGGCCGGACTGGTCGAACGCCCCCAGGCCTTGAGCATCACCGGAGCAACCAGCGGCCCGGCGGCGTCGAGCGACCTGGTGAGCTTCAGCAACTGGTCGTCGCTGAGCGGCCCGTTGCCGAGCGCCCGGCCCAGCGTCGCCTTCTCATCCGACGACCGCTCCGGGGCGACGAGAGCCGTGACCAGAGCGCTGAAGACGCCGTCATCGAGCGGCGCGGCCTGTGTCCCCAGCGCGGTGACCGCTTCGCTGCGCACGGTCAAGGAGCGCATCCCATCCCCGGCAATCTGTTGCAGCGCAGTCTCAAAGCCCGGCAGTGACCGCTGGGTAATAATCCGCAGGGCCGGCAGCACGATGTTTTCGTCGGGCGACCCAAGCGCCTCGACCAGCAGCGGCTGCCAGCCGGCCGGCCACTGCGCCAGCGTCGACCGCTGCAGGATTTCCCAGAACAGCGTCCGCGCCGCGGGCGAAGCCTCTCCATCCTGCAGCGTCGCCGTCACAAACGCCTGCACGTCCTTGTCGCCAAGCTGGGCCAGCAGGAACCCGCGGAGAGCGTTGGCCCGGTCCGCCGACAACTTCGGCTCAGCCACCCACGTCTTGAGCAGTTCGAGCGTCTCCTTCGCCCACCCCGGCCGCCGGGCGATGACTTCGAGGGCCGTCTGCTGCAGCTTCGCGTCGTCGGAGGCGAGCAGCGGCAGAACCATTTCCCGCGTCAGCGGCGAATCGTCCATCTGGTCGAGGGCGATGAGGGCGACTCGCTGGGCGGCGGGGGGGGATTTTGCCACAGCTTCGATCAGTGGCTCGCGGGCTTGGGATCGTGTCAGCAGGACTGCAATTTCATGTTCCAGCATCCGGTCGGGACCAGCGTTAGCAATAGCATCGAGCGCATATGCGACAATGGAGTTTCTGGCGCCAGCCGTCATTCCGGTCGGATTTCGGAGAAATACCTGCGAGGCGGCGGAAGCAGCGGCCAGGGCGAATACCGGCTGCTTCTCACTAACGCCGAGTTCAATGGACATTCCGAGAATGTTGGGCTCGCAGACTCCGAAAAGGTTCTCTTTACTAGCTGCTTCGCCAATCGCGAACAGCCCGGACGAATCAAGTGCCGATGTGAGTGTGTAACGCAGTGTGCTGTCTATGGCCTCGGAATTCTGACTGCGCATTGCAGCCCACAGCAGAGCGTGTCGCGTTTCCGTCTGCGGAACTTCACTGCTCCGTCGGAACGTATCGAACGCACGAAGCGTTCCTTCTTTGTGGTTGCTAACTCGCTGGCTCAATTGTTCAATGGCGCCCTCGCGGACTGCCGGACGAGAATCCGTCAGATAGGGCATTAGGTCCGCGTCCGACTTCTTCGCCAGCTCCAGCTCCTTCCCCCACGGATCGCTGACCTTCTCGCCGTCCTTCTTCCGGATGCGATAAACCCCGCCATAAATCTCCGGCTTCGAAACCCGCGACGTCGGGCAGCCGTTGAGGAACCAGGCTCCGGTGTTGAGCACCAGCAGCGAGCCGTCGGCGTCTTCCAGCACGTCCGTCGGATGAAAATCGCCGTCGTCGCACTCCAGGAACTCGTGGATGTCAGCCGTGAACGTCGAGCCGGCCCGCTTCAGCTCCGCATAGCGGACCTTGTGCGTGTTGAACTCGGTGAAGAACCAGCGATCCTTGAAGCCCTCGCCAAAGTGCGTGCCGCGGTAGCGCATGATCCCCGAGCAGGCCACGTGACCCAGGTTGTGAATCGGCCCCAGCAGACCGCCGGTCCATTGGAACTCCGCCACGCAGTCGGCCTGGTCCTCGCGCGGATAGACGCCCCCCTCGACCCAGTGCATCAGGCAGTCGCCCCGGTCGCGGTAGAGGATATTGACCGTCCCGATGCACTCCCCCTCTTCGGTGAAGTCGACTTCCACCGGGTTGTCGAACCCGCCCCCCGCGTGCACGCGGACGTCGCTGCCGTCGGTCTTGCACGAATAGATCCGCCCCGCCTTCCCCTTGCTGTAGACCTTCCCCTCCTTGTCCTTGAACTCGTGCCCGTGCCGCCCCTGCACGATATACAGCCGGCCGGTCGGGCTCAGGAACGGCCCGTGCGTGTCGCAGGCGTTGCCGCTGAAGCCGAAGCCGGTGAGGATCTCCTCCCGCTGATCCGCCACGCCGTCGTTGTCCGTATCCGTAAACTTCCAGATGCTCGGCGGACAGGCGGCGTAGAGCGAACCCCGGTACCACAAACACCCCTGCGGCAGCGTGATGTTCTCCACAAACTTCGTCGACTTGTCGAACGTCCCGTCGCCGTCGGTATCTTCCAGCCGGCTGATCCAGTGCGGCTTCTTCGCCAGCATGTCGTCGCGTTTGAGGTTCTCGCCGTTGGACTCGCCGACGTAGAGAATCCCCTGGTCATCGAACCCGGCAAAGATCGGCCGCTGCAGCAGCGGAAAGCCGGCGACCTTTTCGATGGTGAAGCCGTCGGGAACCTGCGGGGAGGCCGCGGGGAGAGTTGAGAGTTGAGAGACGAGAGTTGAGAGGAAGACACCGGAATAGAGCAGCGTCAGACGCACTGTGCGGACGGCGGGCATGGGCGGGGCTCCGTAAAGGGGGCGAGTGCGGCATTGTCTGCAAACCGAGACGCCGCTGCAACGGGGAGCGCTGATCGTTCAGAAGAGGGACCACGAATGACACGAATCCGCACGAATGAAATGCGGGAAGATAGGAACCACGGAGGTCACGGAAGGCACGGAAAAGACAGAGTGAACAGGAAGGGCTTCAAGTCCTTCACGTTCTATTTCTTCTTGCCAATTCTGTCTTCTTCTCCGTGCTCTTCGTGTCCTCCGTGGTTCACTTTTTCATCTTCATTCGCGTCGATTCGCGTCATTCGTGGTTAAACACCGGTCTTCACGCGGTGGTTCAGGGCCGCGTTCGCCCGCAAGCCGGCCGCGCGGAAGGCGGGCTGGATCTGCTGGTAGCACCGCCGGGCCGCTGCCGCGGGGTCGTAGCCCGGCTTGCCGAAGACCTGTCCGCTCACTTCCACCACGACCGCCCCGACATACCCGCCGTCGCGGAGGAGCTTCATCAGCTTCGGGTAGTCGATGTCGCCATCGCCGGGCAGGGCGAACTCGGTTTTGCCGGCGACTTCGACATTGTCCTTGATATGCACAAACACTGTTTGCGGGAGCATGATTTTGACCGATTCCGCCATGTCGAGCCCCTGGCGCTCAAAGTGGCTGAAGTCGTAAGCGAGCTTAATCCAGCGGCTGCCCACCTGGTCAATCAGCCAGACCGCATCCGCCGGCAGATGCAGTGCGTTCCCGACGTGCGCCTTCACCGCGACCGTGACCCGCTCCTCTGCGGCGATGCGGGCCCATTCACCGAGCAGGTCGACCAGTTTTCCTTGGACGTCGTTCCATTCCGCCGGCTTGCCCCCCAGGACCGTTTCAATGACCGGCGGCGTATCGCCTCCCAGATCGTGAGCCAGTTCGGCCGCCAGCCGCAGCCGGTCGTGATTGCCGCGCTGCTTGGTGGCGTCGACGAGAATCGGCAGATTCTCCATCAGGGCGGGCAGGCCGAGCGTCAGATCTTCAAGTCGATTCCTGAGATCCTTCCGGGCCGTGCGGTCGAGAGTCGCCGGGTCGCAGTGGAAGCCGGGCATGAGCGCCAATTCGACGCCGCTGTAGCCGATGTCGGCACAGAGCTGCAGTGCCTCGTTCAGCTGCAGAGACTTCATGCCGTAGAGACTGAAGCCGAAGGGAATCGCAGCTGCGGCGGCGCGGGCCGGAGTCGCCTGACCGGCGACAGCGAGAGCGGCGAGAGACTGCAGGAAAGTGCGTCGGGGGATTGGCATGGAGTCAGTCCGGCGGCTGTGGGAAGAGGAAGTCATTGCAAAATGAAAAACGCAAAATGCAAATCGCAAAATGGAGAAGACACTGGCGGACGAGCCGCCAATGGCACGCTGGCAGTATGCTACGCGCCTTCGTGTTTCAGATTTCGAATTTGTTTCGGATTTCGAGTTTCGGATTTCGTGCTTACTGCGGATTTTCGTGCTTTCCGCCTCACGACAGTTGCTGCACGTCCTGTGAGAATCCGCTGATCCGGTTCTCTTCGAGGCGGATGTCGCGGGTCTGGGAGCCGAGGCGGATGCCGATTCGCCGGGCGGGGCCGCGAGTTTCTTTGAGCTGATTCTGCTGCAGCGTGATCGACTCGGTGCCCCCCTGGATGTCAATCGCGATGCCGTCGTCTTTGCCGCTGTCTGCGACCACGTTCTCTTCCAGGCGGTTGCGATGTCCGCAGAAACCGGGGCCCCGTTCCGGGCGGAACAGGATGCCGACCGCCGTGCTGCCGGCGATTGTGTTTCGGCGGATCAGGTTGTCGGTATCGCGATGGCCGATCGAGATCCCCACCCGGTTGCCGGTGCACTGGTTCTCTTCCGCCCGGCCGTACTTGACGCCCCAGCAGAAGAAAATGCCGATGTCGTTCCGTTCGAGCTTGTTCCGGCGGATGACCGGTCGCTGCGAGCCCGAGCCCGGATGCAGACCCAGCCCGGAATGGTCGTGGCTGTGGCAGTCTTCGACGACGACGTCATGGCAGATCTGCCAGCTCAATCCGTCGCCGTGGTAGTTGCGGGCCGTCACTTTCCGGAAAGCGACATTCCGGCAGTCCTGCAGAAAAACGCAGCCGGCGTAGTTGCCGTCGAGCAGTTCGTTGTTGGCCCGATTTCCGTCGAGGGTGATGTTCTCGACCGCGATCCGCTCGATTTCGTCCCCGGTGACGAGCGGAAACAGAGATGAGCAGGTCGATTCGCCGAGCTGCCAGAAGTTCTCGCGGAGGGCTTTGTCGAGCTTGAAGCGGTTCCCGCTCCGGGCGACGAGCGTCCGCTTGAGAATGTTCATGCCGCCGGTGTGCGGGTTCTTCGTCTTCAGGCAGACGCTGTCGCCGACTTCGAAGCCTTTGGCGTCGACGAGCGTAATTTCCTGGTCGTACCAGTCCGAATCGGTCGCCAGCTTGACGGTCTGCGACGCGTTCTTGGTGAGAATGCTGTCGGAGCCGCTGCCGAGCAGCCGCACCCCCGATCGCAGGCGGACGGAACCCCGCAGATGATACTCGCCCGGCAGGACGTGGACGGTCCCGCCGCCCAGCCCGGCGACATAGTCGACGGCGGCCTGAAGCACCTTGTGCGACGTTCCGACGAGGTCGGCGTCTTTGGGCCCGACGGTCATGGTCAGTCCCTGCTCCCACTTCGGTTCGACGGCGACATCGCCGGAGGTGGCTCGAGGGTCAGTGACCGTCGGGCGGTCATCGCCGCGGAGCCGGGGAGCGGCCCAGAGGGCGGCGGTCCAGGCGGCGGAGGTGGTCAGAAACGAACGGCGGGAGGCGGGCGAAGGCATGGGCAGGGCTCCGGGCCGGGGAGTGTGATTGACCGCGGTCGAGTGTACCAGCAGATTCGTGGGAATGCAGAGAAGATCTCTCGCAGAGGCGCAGAGGGAACAGAGTTCGCAGAGAAGACAGGAGGGTGAGGATTTGACGCAAAGACGCAAAGAAGTCGAGAGTCGAGAGCCAGAGAAGCCGGTCACGTGCGGCTTTCTATTTTCACGACGGACAACTGACAACTGACAACGGACCAAGTTCTCGCCATTCCCTCCGATCCATGCTCCACGCTTGCCCGCGCTCCGTTCGGGGGGGATAATCGTCAACGTGGACGCCAGACAGGACAGGGAACGCCTGCGACCGGGACGAAGCGCACGGCGCTTCAGCGTAAGACTTTGCAGCGAAGGTATTTCTGGAATGCGCAAGATGACCAAATGGCTGACCGTATGCAGTGTGGCGGCTCTCGCCGGCGCCTTGTCGATGAATGACTTGCAGGCCCAGTGGGGCGGCATCAAGGGGCGGGTGGTTCTGGACGGCGATCTGCCGACCCTCGCGCCGCTGATCGCCAAGGGGGACGCCAGCGCGAAAGACGCCGCCGTCTGTGCGGTGAACGCCGTTCCCGACGAGACCGCCGTCGTCGATCCGATGACGAAGGGGGTGGCGAACGTGGTGGTCTACCTCCGCAAGAAGCCGTCCAAGATTCATCCGTCGCTGAAGGATCCGAAAGCGGCGACGGTCCTGTACGATCAGATCGGCTGCAAGTTCGTTCCACACGTGATCGTGGCCCAGACCACGCAGAAGGTCAAAGTCGTCTCGATGGACGCCGTGGCCCACAACACCCGCGGCACGCCCATCAAGAACATGGGCTTCAACTTCCTGCTCAGCGCCAACGACCGGACGGGGGTGGAAGTTCCTTTCGCCTCGGGCGAGTCGCTGCCGACGGAAATCCGCTGCGACATTCACCCGTGGATGAAGGGCTACTGGATGATCGTGGATCATCCCTACGCCGTGGTGACCGCCGCGGACGGTTCGTTCCAGATCGACAACCTTCCGGCCGGCGAGAACGAGTTCCGCGTCTGGCACGAAGGGGGCGGCTACGTCGAGAAGTCGCTGGAAGTGAAGGTCGCCGACGGCAAGGTAACCGAGCTGAAGCCGATCAAGGTTTCGGTGGCGAAGCTGCTGGGCAAGTAACCAGCAGAAGGCTTGAAGCGGAAAGCGGAGAGTCAGAGAAAGACCAGAGCGGCCCCGGCGGGAGTGATCCTGCCGGGGTTTTTCTGTTTTACGGCGGGCGTGGGGAAAGGGTTTGGCATCCGGGCCGGGATGTGATTCACTGATGTTTTCGGGCCGCCGATGGTGGAGGCTCGAACGTTCCGCCAGTGTCTCCGGAAAGGAGAGGGCGATGAAGCAGCTGATGGGACTGGCGGCGATTTGCTGGTTGGTCTGCGTACCGACTGAGGCCTTGGCCGGCGATCGCTGGGGAGATCTGCGTGGCCGGGTGATTGTGGAAGGGACGCCGCCAAAGCTGAAACCGCTGGCCGTCTTGCCCGGAGTTCCCCCGGTCCCGGATGAATCGCTGCTCGTCGACGAGAAGACGGGAGGACTGCAGAATGTCCTGATCTTCCTGCGACGTGCGCCGCAGACCATTCATCCGGAGCTGGCGCAGCCGCGAGAGAATGAGATTGAGTTCAAGATTTCGGCGTTTCGCTTTCAACCGCATGTCCTGCTGGTGCGTACGGGGCAGAAGGTTCGAATCTGTATGAAGGATGCAGGAAACTCGGGGCCTTACGGGACGCCGATCAAGAATAACAAGTTCAATCTCCTGGTCGGGCTCAACAGAGAACAACCGGTGGTGGAATTCACGAAGTCGGAAACGATTCCCTTCGAAGTCCGCGATGACATTCATCCCTGGATGAAGGCCTCCTGGATGGTGCTGGACCATCCTTACGCGGCGATCACGACGGCTGACGGCAGTTTTGCGATCGACAACCTGCCCTCCGGCTCGCACGAGTTCCGCGTGTGGCACGAGCGCGCCGGCTGGCTGGAGAAGAGCGGGGCGGTCGACATTACGACCGGGGAAGTCACCGAATGGACCCTGCGGTATCCGCTGGAGCGATTTTCACCGCAGTGAGCGGCTCACTCGGGAGACTGTTCTTCGGCGTTGTATTCTCCCAGCCGATCCGCGGGCGGCAGGTGGTCTTTCAGCACGAACTTCGGCCGCGGATGCGCGTCGACCCAGGCGGCGACGTCCAGCGCCTGTTGCTCGCTGAGGTCGCGATCGTCGGGCGGCATGGCGACCTTGAGCCACGCGGCAAGCTTATCGACCTGGGTGAGCCCCGCACCCTGGTTATAGGAACGTTCCCCCCAGACTGGCGGGCCGTCTTCGCCTCCCTGGCCGTCGTCGGCATGGCAGCTCGCGCATCGGTCCGCGTAGAGAGCTTGTCCACGGCCGGCATCAGCCCGCGCAGCCGGCAACGCGAGGGATGGAACGCCGCGGGGGCCGAGCGGCCTGTCGGGGTTCATGGCGAGAGATTCGCCGGTCGAGAGCCAGGTGATGTAGGTTGTGACGGCCACGGAAACCTCGCTCCCCAGGGGCGGTCGGATGCCGTTCATACTCCGCATGAAGCAGTTGAGGACGCGGTCTTCGAGAGTGACGACCCGTTTCTCGCGGGGCGACCAGGCGGGATAGGCGGTGGCGACCCCGAGAAAGGTTGCCGCCTGCGGGTCCTGCCCGGCCTGCAGGTGACAGGACTGGCAGGTCAGCGCGTTGCCGACGTAGGGCTTCGACAGGGGGTGCTCGCCGGTTCGTTCGACGATCTCCTGGCCCAGCCGGACGACCGCACCGAGTTTACCCGGCGGCAGCACGCGCTCCGCAGTCGACTTCGGCTCAGCAGAACGCAGAGTTGTGACCAGCGCGAACGCGGACAGTCCAAGAAGCATCAGGACCATACGGCGAGAGAGGCCGGCGGGATGTCTTGCCATCTGCGACTGTCCGTTTGACGGAGGAGGCGGGGACGTTCGACGCCTCCAGTTTATCCCGCTGGGCGGCGACCCGTCCGTGAACTCGCTCACGTTCGCTTCCGCGCAATTTGGGTTCGACGTTGGTGTGACGTTGGAGCTGCCCAGGGGCTGACTGCGAGAATACCGAGCCCACCCTGCCTCGCAGGCCCTCCATGCTGCCTATTTTAAAATTGCGAAGATCGGAGTTTTCGGAAGACTGCGCACGGGTTACACTCTGCGCCAATTCGCGTGGGCCGTGCCAACTCCGATAAACCCCTGAATCGGCGCAGCCTGTCTGGCTTCGCGCGAAGTTACGGAAAGGATGCCGTTGTGCCGTTTCGGCCCCTCCGTTTTTTTCATGCCGCCAGTCTCCATCTTGACGCTCCGCTCCGCGATGTCGCGGGGCTGAAAGACGACGTGCGCGAACTCGTCGGCACAGCGACGCTGACCGCGTTCCGGCGACTCGTCGACGCCGCGATTGAGCGGCAGGTCGACGCCGTCCTGCTGACGGGCAATACCTTCGATTCGTCGGTCGGCAGTCTGACTGCGGAAGTGGCGTTGCGGCAGGGTCTGGAGCAGCTCGACGCCGCCGACATTCCCGTCTTCGCGACGCCGGGTCCGCAGGATCCCGCCGCGGCGTGGGATGAGATCCCCGGTCTGCCCGAGAACCTGACCTTGTTCTCCTCCGCCGGTGAAGACGCCGTCGATCTGACCGATGGAGGGAAGCTGCTGGCGACGATCTGGCCGGTGGCCTGGCACAGTTCCGTTCATCCGCCGGAACTCGACCGGCTGATGGCGGGGAAGCTGGCCAAACCCGAGACGCGTCCCTATTCGATCGGTCTGCTGATGGCCGATCCGACGCGGGAAAACAGCCCGAACCGCCCGTGGAGCGGGACCGCGTTCGCTTCGCTCAACTACCTGGCGGGGGCCGACTGGGCCGGGGATGGCGCGTGGCCGCTGACCGAGGCGGTCATCGGGCGCCCGGCCGGTCCGCAGGGGTTGTCGCAGCGCGAGACCGGCAGCCGGGGAGGCATTCTGATTGAAGCTGACGAAGAAGGTCACAGCCGGACGACGCTGGTGCCGCTCGCACCCGTTCGCTGGGAACGGCTGGTCGTCGAGCTGACGGGAATTCGCGATGAGAACGAATTACTGGAGCGGATGATCGGCGTGCTGGACCAGATTCCGCGGCAGGTTGGCGAACAGGTTCGGATGATCGAATGGTCGTTCCGGGCGGCTCCCGAACGGGATCTCCATTTGGAAGAGGAACGCGTGGCGGCGACGGTCGCCAACAGCCTGACCGGACTGACCGACGAGGCGAAGGGACTGCGGTACGTTCATCGTGTCCTCCCCTCGGGGCCGGAATCGGGACTGCCGACGCAGCGCCAGGCGGAGCTGTGGAAGGAGTTCGAAGCCTCGCTGCAGCGACTTCCCGCCGTCGAACCGGCTCTGCTGCGCCAGATGCTCTCGGAACTGCAGTTTCCGGATGCGAACGTCGCCGGTCGGATAGAACGCTGGCTGGATCGGCTGGACGCCGTCGAGGTGTCGTCGCAGGCCCGACGGCTCGGCTGGCGCTGGTTTGCCGGTGCGCTCGGAGGGGAGCCGCGATGAAGCTCACCGGGCTGGAGATCGAAAACTACGGCGTCTGGCAGCACTTCCGGCAGTCGCTGCATCCCTCGGGGCTGACGGTTTTCTATGGCCCCAACGAGGCCGGAAAAACCACCCTGCTGCGTTTCATGCGGGGCGTGCTTTACGGCTTTCGCAACGACGACCGGCCGGGGCTCCGGCGGCGGTTCAAGCCCGGCCCGCGGAGCGGGTTCCTGCGGCTGGAGCACAACCAGACGCCCTACGAACTGCATCGCAGCAGCCCGGGTGAAGAGCCCGGCGCGCTTTCCGTCGCTGGAGTCGAACCTGGCCCTCGGACGGAGAGTCTGCTGCAGGAGATTCTCCACGGCGCCGACGAGAAGCTGTTTGAGTCGGTCTTCGCCGTCGGCCTGATGGAGCTGCAGCAGTTTGCGACGCTGACCGAAGACGAGGTCGCCCGGCACCTGTATGCGATGACGCTTGGTCCGCAGGGCCAGCTTTTGATGAATCTCCCCGACCGGATCGAAGGAGAACGGCGGGCGCTGATCGATCCGAAGACGCTCGGCGGCCGGGTGACTGCGCTGCTCAAGCGTCGCGAAGATCTCGTGCAGCAGACGTCCTCCGGGCGTAAGCAGCGGGACCGGCATCGAGAGTTGCTCCGCCAGCGGGGCGATCTGGAAACGAAGATCGCGCGGGAGCGGTCCGAGCATGCCCGGCTGCAGCAGCATCAGCGCGGGCTGCAGTTCATGGAGCGGATCTATCAGCCGTGGCAGCTCGTGCGCGAGTTGCAGCGGGAGCTCGATTCGCTTCCCGACTTGCGCGGCTTCCCCGCGGATGGTCTGCAGCGGCTCGACCGGCTGGAAACCGATCTGGCGAATGCGACAAGAACCCGCGAGCGATTGCTCCAGGAAGCCCGCGAGCAGGCTGATCGCGTCCAGGCCATCGGCCGCGATCCTGAAATCCGCAAATTCGGCGGGGCGATCGCGTTTCTCTGCGAACAGCGTCCGTTCATTCGCGAATCCGACGAACAGGTGACCGAGCAGACCGCCCGACTCGACAGTTCCGACGCGGCGCTCCAGCAGATGCTGGCCGAATTGGGGCCGACGTGGACCGTCGAGCGGCTGGACGCCGTGCAGGATTCGCCCGAGGCCCAGGCGACGCTGGTGACCGAATCGCGGATCTATCAGCACGCGGTGGTCGGGACTCGCCGGCGGCAGAAACGGTACAAACGCCAGGCGGCCGCGTGCCAGGACCGCGAGCTGTCACTGCGGACGGAATTGATGGACCTCGGTGTTCACGGCGATTCGCTCGACGAGCCGCTGGAAGTCGCCCACGAACGGCTCGAACAGCTCGTCGACCTCGGCAAGCAGCAGTTGCGGCTCGCGGAGCTCAAGCACCGCAGCGACGCGATTGACGAACAGCTCGAAACCTTCCGCGACCGGATGGGACTTCCCGACTGGGTTTACGGCGTGCTGGTGCTGTTCGGCCTGGCTGGTGTCGGGCTGGTGGTAACGGGGCTGACCGCCTCGGTCACTCACGGCTGGATCGTCGGCCTGATCTATATCGTGCTGGCGGTGCTGGCGACGAGCATCACCTGGGCCATCAAGAGCCATTACGACGGCGAAATGCAGGACGCGGTGAACGACCTGCGGGAACAGCGGCGGACGAACGAGTCACGGATCCGCTCGGTGGAAGCGCAGATCCGGGAGATCATCGAAAGCTGCGACCTGACGCCGCAGCGTCAGACTGAAGAACGCCTGGTCGACGCCACGGACGGCGAGCTGATTTCGCAGGCGGCCCGGCGGCTGGCAAGCCTGGAACAGGCCCAGCAGGAATACAAGCGGATTCAGGAGGTTCGGCGGCAGCTCAGCGCGGTTCGCGGTCGGCTGCAGTTGCAGCAGCGCGAGCTGGCCGGTTCCCGGCAGCGCTGGTGCCAGACGTTGAAGGGGCTGGGGCTCGATGAAACCGTCGACATCGCCGCGGCGTTCCGGCATCGCGAGAAGGTGGCCGAGGCCCGCGAACAACGCCGCGTCAGCCTGGCGATCCGGGAAGAACTGCATCGCTCTCGGCAGTCGTGGGACCGCTTCCGCCGTCAGACGGAAACGCTCGGCCGGCGGATGGCCGATGCGACCACGGACTACACCAAACCGCTGGCGCTCGTCGAACGCTGGGAACGGGAGCTGCGGACGGCTCAGGAGAATCGTCAAGAACGCAAACGGCTGATCAAGGAGCAGCAGGCCCGCCGGCAGGAAGCGGGGGACTGGCAGCGGCGGATCGACAAATTCGAAGAAGAGACGGAAGCCCTGCTGGCGCTGGCTTCGGCGACCGATCGGAAGCACCTGGAACAGCGGCTGGCGCAGCGCGACCGCCGGAAGCAGGTCGAAGTCCTGCTCGAACAGGCCAACCGCGAGCTGACGACGGCGGCCCAGTCCGATGCCGACATGGCCATTGTCGAAGACGACCTGGCCCGCTTCCGCCCGCAGAACAACAAGGAGGAGCTCAAGCGATCCAAGCAAGAGCTGGAAGAGGTCGAGCTGACGCTGCAGGATCTCTTCGAACAGCTTGGCACCGTGAAGCAGGAACTGAAGACGCTGGAAGCCGATCGCAGCAGCAGCCGGACGCGGCAGGAGCTGGCGCTGGTCGAGCAGGAACTGGCCGAGAGCCTGACCCGCTGGTCGGCGGCCTCGCTGGTCGGCGAAGCGGTCGAAGACGTCGGCGAACGGTTCGAGAAGCTCAACCAGCCCGAAATGCTCGCCGCCGCCGTCCCGTTCCTGAAACGGCTGACCTGCGGCAAGTATCATCGGCTGTGGGCGCCGCTCGGCCGGCGGCACATCTATGTGGAAGACGACCAGGGGCATTCGTTCCCGGCGGAGATGCTCAGCGGCGGCACCCGCGAGCAACTCTTCCTGTCGATCCGCCTGGCGATGGTCCGGGCCTTTTCGCGACAGGGGCTCGAACTGCCCATGATTCTCGACGACGTGACGGTCAACTTTGACGAGACCCGAGCGCAGGCGGCGGCGGAAACGCTGGTCGACTTCGTCCGGGACGGCCAGCAGCTCATCGTCTTCACGAGCCACCAGTTCTTCGCGACGATGTTCCAGTCGTACGGCATCGAGCCGGTCTACCTGCCGTCGCGGAATACGCCGGAGCCGACGGAAGAACGGCTGGCGGGGTGAGAAAATACGAAGAAGGATTCACCGCGGAGGCGCGGAGGACGCGGAGAAATGTCTGAGCAGAAAAGAGAATCCGGAGAGTGAAAATTGAGTAGTGAGTAGTGCAAATTGATCGAGGTGCATTTCACTTTGCACTTCTCAATCATCACTACTCACTTTTCACTTTCCGGATCTTCTCAGTCTTCGCGTCCTCCGTGTCTCCGCGGTAAAATTCTCTTGGAAATTCTCCAGAACGGGCTTGACGGCCTGCCGCTACCAGAGTTCCAACTTCAGTGGGGTTTCTTCCACTGGAGACGTTCCATGCGGCGGGACGAACTGCTCAATGCGCTGATCCGCGATCGCGGGCTGACTTCCTATCTCGAAATCGGCTGCCACCAGAACGCCACGTTCCGCGCGGTCGAATGTGCGGAAAAGGTCGGCGTCGATCCGCTTCGCGGCGGCACGCTGCGACTGACGTCGGACGCGTTCTTTTCCCAGAACGAACGCACATTCGACCTGATCTTTATCGACGGCCGGCACACGTTTGCGCAATCGCTGTGCGACGTCTGTAACAGCCTGGGGGTGCTGAATCCACGCGGCGCGATCGTCCTGCATGACTGCCTGCCGAAAACGGAGATGCAGCAGATGCCGACTCCACAGCCGCGGATCTGGACGGGCGAAGTCTGGAAGACGCTGGCGGTGGTCCGGACGTGGCCCCACGTGAATGCGGCGGTCCTCGACGACGACTGGGGCCTGGGAGTGATTCTGCCGCGGCCGAACACCGACCGGCTGCGCATCCTGCCGGAACTGAGCTGGGAGACCTACCGGGACCGAGGGAGGGCGCTGCTGCGGGTGGTGGATGATGTTGGGATGGCGGTGTTTTTGAAGGAGTGAAGGGAAGCAGTACAAATTGAAACAAGCAGAATGAAAAGTGCAAAGTGAGGCAGGGCGATTCGCTGAGTCTCCGCCTGACGATGCGCTGGCCGCCTGTTGCGTTCTGCCTTCCAACCCCGAAAGGGGTTGAAGAAGGTAGCCGGGGGTTGAGGAGCAGAGCGACGACACCCCAGGAATCGGGTCGCCCAGGCCACCGACCCCGGCAGGGGTCGCACTCCTCAATCGCGACACTCCTCTAAAACGGCAGCGAACTGGACATCCTTTCGCCGGCGGCCGTTCAGACTCCCTGTTCCTGCAATTCTCGGATCTTGGCCGCGACCGCGTCAAACAGATCGAACGCATCGACGTTCTGACCGTCGGTCATCCGCTTGAGGATCATTGTCAGCGGGTAGATGATAATACTCGTTCCTGGCAGCCGGACTCCGAAATCGCGTCCGTACTTATCCGTCACAACGATCCACTCCATCCTGAAATGCTGCACGAAGGCGTCCGCGAGAATGACGCCAAGACACTGCAGCTCCTTCGTCTGATCCGAACGAAACACGCGGGCCTTCAGGATCGCGCGGATCAGCCCCACCTTTCCGATGGGAGTTTGATACTTCTGTCGAGATTCCTCATTGGCAATGAACTTCTCAATCACCAATCGTTGCCGAGTCAGCTCCTCGCGGTCCTCGTCAGTCAACTCGGCGATGACTTGCTCGGGTTGGTTGGACATCGGTGTCTTCGATCTGCAAGGCGGAAGACTCTTCAATGCGTCGGATTGCCGTTCTTCCATTGCCTTTGGCTCCCCGATGCCACCTCCGGCCCGGCAATCCGTGATGCCGGGAACACGGTCACATCCGGACAAGCGATCTGCGCCCGTCAAATCACCGCGGACTATCACTACGGAAAACTGACGACTTCTCCCCCCTGCGTCGTCGACAGATTGCGATAGACGACTTGATCCATGTTTTCCGAGAGGAAGTGGACGGAGCCGTCCCCCATCAGGAAGTGACCGCCGCCGACGTGGTCGCTGCGAAAGTTGCTGGTGCGGTCGTTTCCGCCGGTGCAGTTGCTGAGAGCCGCCTCGTCGATGGATGTATCCACGACGGGCCTCAGGTTCATCGGCACGAAGGTCGTTCCATACAAACTCGCCGAAAACAGGCCGCTGGCGTTAAAGACCGTGCTGGCGGGCTGGGCGATCAGCCAGGCCTGTTCCGCCAGGAGCGGCTGGCCGGTGATCGGATGGTTGTGGCTCAATTTCCAGTTGGAGCCCGAGGCGCCTTCGCCCATGGCGATGGTGTTGGTGGTTCCGTCGGTCAGGTCGCGCATGCGCGTCGTCAGATTCAGGTCGAACATCCCCTTGACGCTCGCCGGGATATTCGCGGGAGAGTTGCACCAGTAGGGGGCCGCGCCGCGACAGAAGATGTAGTTGCTGATGGCGAACGTATCGCCCGACGGGTAGCCGAGCGAGCCGAGCAGGTCGTTACGGACCGGGTTGCCGCCGGTGTTCGACGGGCAGACGAACACCGGGATGACCGTGCGCGCCACCGCGGCGCTCTGCTGCTCCCATTGGAGCGAATCGTTGTAGATCCCCTTCAGATTCGACTGTTCGAAGTAGGGCAGCAGGGAGGTGATGGCGCTGCTGTAAACATCGACGCCGCCGAGCGTTCCCGGCGAGAATTTCGCGCAGCCGCCGAGCGGAAACGTGTTGAACGCGTCGTGATAGTTGTGCATCGCCAGGCCGAACTGCTTCAGGTGATTCTTGCATTGCGTCCGCCGGGCGGCCTCGCGGGCCTGTTGAACGGCAGGGAGGAGCAGGGCGATCAGAATGGCGATGATGGCGATCACCACCAGGAGTTCGATGAGTGTAAATCCCTGACGTCGATGGCCCGAGACGTGCAG
The DNA here is from genome assembly GCA_942493135.1 of uncultured Planctomycetaceae bacterium. Lineage (GTDB taxonomy): Bacteria > Planctomycetota > Planctomycetia > Planctomycetales > Planctomycetaceae > Planctellipticum. Next base: position 1,638,321 of record OW818684.1, read on the forward strand.
CATGAGACGCAACCCTTCGCAGGAGTCCACCAGTGGCAGCCAGTGCGGAACGCTCGCACGGAAGCACACTACCAGGCGCACAGAAGGGAAGCCAAGCAAAATTCACGGGATTCCCGCCGGGCCGCTTCGCTGGTGCCGCGGGCGTCGGAGTGCCAGCTTTTTTCAGTCTGATCGTGAATCGCCAAAGAAAGAGGGTTTCCTGCTCACTCTTTCCCTGGCTCTAAATCACCGGCAACAAATGTGAGGAGCGCTGCCTCTTCTCCGTGGACGACGCCCCGACATCTTTGAAGACTCTCACCCCGGCCCTCTCCCACCGAAGACGGCGGGAGAGGGGGCAAGACGAAACGACGGACTGATTCAGAATCGATGCCGCCGATTTAGAGCTTTGTCAGGGCTGAAATTGGCGATTGCCACCTCCGTCACTCATTAGCACTTCCGGACAAGCCGCCAGCGGCACCCAGATTCCTGGCGTTGACGCGACTCTCGACTGCCTTCGACATGTCTTCCGCTGCGTCGTTGCGTCCTCGTCGCGCCGTTGCGTGAAATCATCTCCCCCTCCAAGGTGTTCTCTGCGAATTCCTCTTCCCTCTGCGACTCTGCGAGAGGTCTTCCCTGCGACTACGCGTAGCAGCGCACCTCGTATACGCGAGCTTCTTCGCTGCCGTTGGTCGCTGTCACGTGCAGTCGCAGGCTGCGCACGGAGACGGGATCAAACTGGTGCCGGCAGAGTCGCTGGTAGTTGCCACGGACTTCGGCCAGCACTTTCTGGCTGCCGTCCCGTAGCGTGGCGATCAGTTCGTAGTCGCGGACCGTTTCCGGTTGCGGAGCGCGGACCATCCGCTTGGTCGCACCGTCGCTCGCCGACAGGGTCAACTCCCGGTGGAAGCCGGTATCGAAGGTGAGCTGCACCTCGCCCAGCGTCTGCGGCGGATCCCAGGCCAGGTCGAGCCAGGGGCCGGTCCCATCCAGCGGGGCCGCCCAGCGGTGCTTCAGTTCGCCTTCCATGTCGCGGACTTCGCCGTCGATCACGTTCTCGGGCTTCGCGTCTTTGTAGATGGCCGACGCAGTGACTTTGGCTTTGCGGGCGAAGTCGTTCGGGTCTTCATTCTTGCGACCTTTGATCGTCTGATCGTCGCGGAGGAGCTTCTGCGTCAGCTCGGTCAGGCGTTCGGGCTTGCGGGCGAACTCGTGCGGCAACTCGCCGTGCTCCAGGCAGAGGGCGGCGGCGGTCCCCATCCCCTGCCCCATCACGGCGCAGGTTGCCATCACGCGGGTTGAAGTAAACGCCACGTGCGAGCAGCTCGCGTTGCGGCCGGCCATCAGCAAGTTGCCGACGTCTCGGCTGTAGAGGGAGCGGAAGGGGATGTTGTAGACTTCGCGCAGGCTGATCTGCACGCAGGGGCGGATTTCGAAGGCGTCGAAGCCCCCCGGCGGGTGATCGTCGAGCGACCAGCCGCCGATGGCGACCGCGTCGTCAAAGTCGCCGTTGAAGCCCATCAGGTCCTGCTGGGTGAGGAGATGGTCGCCCTCGATCCGCCGGCTTTCGCGTTTGCCGGGGACCATGCCGACCCAGTCCATGCCCCAGTTCTCGGCCCCCTGGACTTCGCCGCTGTTTTTGATGTAGTCCCAGACGCCTGTGACGATCGCCAGGAGCTCGAAGCGAATTCGTTCGTTGTCGCGAATCGTGTCGAGCTTACCGCCCCATTCGATCCACCAGTAGCCGTATTCCCAGCTCCCGACCGGCCGGAACCGCAGGTGTTTCTTTTCGATCTTCCGCGCCCACTTCGGCGGCGTGTAGGGGACCGGCTTGCCGTAGTCGCGGCCGGTAAAGAGCAGGCTGCTGCCGAGCGTCTCGCGGGTCGGCTTTTCGACAGCCAGCGATTCTCCCAGCTCCTGCCGGGACTCCGCGCCCCAGCGCATTTTCGCGCCCGCTTCCAGCGCCAGCCGGCTGTCTCCGGTGCAGTCGGCATACAATTTTGACGTGATGCGGTAAATGTGCTCAGTCTTGTCGCAACGGGCCAGGACTCGCTGAATCTGCCCGTCTTTGACGTCCGCCGCGTAGACGACCGTGTCGAGCAGCAGCGTCAGGTTGGACTCGCTGACGCACTTGTCGTAGAGGAGCAGGTCCCACAGTTCCCACGAGCGGTGCGGATTGTTGACGGCGTCTTCCAGCCGCAGCTCCTCGATGATCCCCCCTTCGCGCCAGCCCGGCCGGCTGCCGTGGTTGTTGGCCCCGACGATATGCATCTTCACTTCGCTGGAAGAATTCCCCCCCAGCCGCGACCGGTCCTGCACTAGGACGACCTTCGCCCCGTGCCTGGCGGCTGCCAGAGCCGCACAGACTCCCGCCGGTCCGCCCCCGGCGACGAGCAGGTCGCACTTCAGATCGACGAGCCGCATGTTCGGTTCGCCGGCGAAGCGCTCGGCGCCCGACGGGGCGATCGTCTCGAAGGCCGACCGGATCTCGTCCGGCGTCAGGTCGGCTGCGCCGGCGGACGGCATCAATTCTCGACCGTCGATCAACAGGCTGTATCCGGCCATGCCGGCCCCCAGGCCGGACAGAAAATTACGACGTGAGACGGTCATGTTGCGAGCTCCCGGACGTTCACCGCGCTGTTTAGCGAATCTGGAGAATTTCAATCGCCTACAGCCTAGTCGCGAGGATCTTGCAGAGCAAATCCCAGCGCTGCGCGGCGAACACTTCGCCCGACATGTCGAAGTCCCAATTTGACACCCTGCGATCGCGATCCGGTACGGCGTTTGCGTTCGATACTCGGCCAGCGACGACTTGGGCCGAGTCGAAAGCAGCGCCCGAATCGAGTCGTAACCCCTTCAGCCGTCGTTCCATTCGAACGAGTTCTACTGTCAACGAATCGCGGAACGGCGTGCGAATGAACGTCGTCCGTTTGTCGGAATTCCGGCAACAAACGGACAGCCCTTTCCCGGTTTACATTGCCTTAATCTTCAGCGTGATTGCCTGCGGATATTGCATTTCGGGAACGCGATCAGACCACGAACGTCCCCGAGGAAATTCTCCGATCTTGCCGGTGCTCACGCATGCGGATGCATCGATCTTTCGCCTATTGTTCGATTCGTGATTTGTCCATTTTGTTGGAAGGAGAGCGAGTATGAGAATTCGTCGCCACGGTTTTACGCTGATCGAGCTGCTGGTCGTGATTGCGATCATCGCAATTCTGATCGCCCTGTTGCTGCCGGCCGTCCAGCAGGCTCGGGAAGCGGCCCGCCGGACGCAGTGCCGCAATAACCTGAAGCAGCTTGGGCTGGCCTGCTACAATTACGAAAGCACCTTCAGCCGCCTGCCTGCGTCGCGAATGAGCATCGGGTATTGCACGAATGGCTCGTCCAATGGGAGCCGACCCGATCCTCAGTCCAAGAACACCTCGGGACTGACGCTCCTCCTCCCTTTCATGGACCAGGCGCCTCTGTACAACAAGATCAATTTCTCGGGTGCAATGGGGACCTATGTCACGACAGGCAACCCGATGCCGGTGGGGTTGGATCCCGTCGCGACCGGCCATGCCGACCTGGCGAAAACGATCATCCCGGCGTTCCTGTGCCCGTCCGATTCGGGCGCGACGATCCTCTCCGGCGGCGGGATTTATTACATGCCGGACGGAGGCGCCGATCCGTCGCGCTACTACGCCAAGTCGTGTTACGACTTTATCGTTCCGGACGATCAACTCGGCTACTGCAATCTCAACAATGTTTTGACGATTGAGACGCGTTATCTGTTTGCCGACGACAGCTATACCAGACTTTCTTCCTGCACCGACGGGCTGAGCAACACGTTCGCGATGGGCGAGCAGACGCTGGAGACTTATAACGGCCGCACGCCCGGCTGGCTGCATGCGGGATGGGTCTCGATCGGGATTGACCCGGTGGGAAGCTGGAATTTGACGTACCCGGCAACGGGAATCAACGTCTGGAAATACAACACGGCTGCGGCCGTCCCGGGCCGCCGGGCGTCGTGGTACTCCTGCGCCAGCCTGCATACCGGCGGGGCGCATTTCCTGATGGGCGACGGCGGCGTGCGGTTTGTGTCGGAGAACATCGACAAAGGAATGCTGGGGAACCTTTGCAAGATGGCCGACGGCAATGTGATCGGCGAGTTCTAGTTATCCGTTCGTTCTGTGGACGCGAGGAGTGGATCGCGGAATGGAGCATTTCCGAAGTTCCGCGGTCCGCTCCGGTCATCGCTCTGCGATCGCAAAGAATCGCGGACAATCAGGCCCCATTCTGATGGTGCTATCATGTGTCTGAGATCTTGCAGAATCACGTCCGTCGTCTTGTGTCTGAGTGGTATCGTCTGCCTGGGCTGCGGGGGTGATGGACTCGACCGAGTGCCCATTACCGGCCTGGTGACGATGGAAGGGACGCCGCTGGCAGGCGCCTCGCTCTATTTTGTCCCCGCTGAGGGTACGCCCGGGGAAGGCGCGATCGGGGCGTCTGATCAAGAAGGCTATTTCAAGGTCATCAGTTCCCGGCACGATGATTCCGGGATTCCGCCGGGAGAATACACCGTCCGGGTAAGCCGCCTGGTGATGCCCGACGGCACCGCGGTTCCCCCCGATGCGCCCGATGCAGATTTCCCCGAGAGCCGCGAATCGATCCCGAAGCCGTACAGCGGAATGAATTCGCCGCTGAAGGTCACGATCTCCGCCGACGGCGGCGGACTTGAGGTGAATGTGCCGGCCAAGCCAATCGATCCCAAAGCTAAGAAGAAGTGAAACCGAGTCCGGTCTCTCGAACGATTTCCGGAAGCCGGCCCTCAGCGGCTCCTGAGCAAGGTTGCAGACGTGATTGAACGATGCAGGCAACTCTTCAAGATCATGGGAGCGTCCGGCATCCTTGCGGCCGCGGGCTGCCAGGCGGAGCCTTCTTCCAGCTCATCGGGGGCGACGATCGGCAATGCGGCTGTGAAATCGTCCATTGTCGCCGATTCCGGTCCGAGTGTCGTTGAACTGCAAAAGGCGAACGCGATTGTCGACGCGGAGGGGATCGCCCGCTTCGAGATTCATTACAAGTTCACCTCGGGGGCTCCGACCAGGCATTACCTGTGCAATATCGTGTTTCCGAACATCGATCGGACCATTGCCAAGTTCATGTCCGCCGACGAGCTCAGCCAGGAAGGGTCGTTTAAGACCGCGATCGAAGCGGGGGAGACGCCGCCCGATGCGTTCGAAGTCGTCCTGTCTGAGGCCGAATCTCCCGATGCCGGCTTTCACCCCATTTCGAACACGCTGGCCGGTCCCATTCTGAAGCTGGCCGCGGTCGAGAAGCCGGCCCCCTGACTGCAGCGAGGCCGCGTGGAGCCCGTTTTTCGGGCGGCGACGAGTTCGGTCCGATCAGCCAGGGACTCGTCGACCTCAAAGGCGCATGCGCCCGGACTGCGGTCTCCCCAGTGGCGGAAGCCCGACCGCCCCGGCCGGCTTCGTCAGAAGCGACAGACATGGTTGGCGCCGACGAGTCGTCAGCTGCCGCGCCGGCCACACCGTCCCCGCTGGATCCATCGCGAAGGTTTCTCGGTTGACTTTTGGAGTCCTCCCTCCCAACACTACAACAATCTGACGACCGTCAGAATGACGAGGGTTTCGGGAGGGTGGGGCATGCCGCGTCGACGAGGTTTCACGCTGATTGAACTGCTGGTGGTGATCGCCATCATCGGCATTCTGATTTCGCTGCTGCTGCCCGCCGTCCAGCAGGCCCGCGAGGCCGCCCGCCGGACTCAGTGCAGGAACAATCTCAAGCAACTCGGGCTGGCGCTGCACAACTACGAAGGCTCGCTCAACACGTTTCCCCCCAATCTGGTGCCGGGAGGGAACTACCGGTACAGCGCGGGCAACTGGGGCGTTCTGGCGTACTTGACCCCCTATCTCGATCAGACGCCCCTCTACAACTCCATGAACCTCAATGCCCCGACCTACGCCGCCACCGCGCCGTACAACATCGCCGATCCCGGAAACGCGGTCGCCGCCGGTTACCTGCTCCCGCTGTTCCTCTGCCCGAGCGACTGGTCGAAGTCCCTCGGCGGCGGTTATGGCGTGGCGGCGCTCGGTTCGTCGAACTACTGCGCCAATCAGGGGAGCGGCATCAACAACACGGCGTCCGGTCCGCAGCACGGATCGCCCTACAATGCCGACGGCGTCATGTTCGCCAACTCCCGCATCCGCATCGCGGACATCACCGACGGCACCAGCAACACCGCCGGCATGTCGGAAAGCCTCCTCGGCGACGGCGGCGACTACGTCACCAGCCCCGCGCCTCCGGCCGATCCCAGCCGGGTTTATGGCTATCTGACAAGCTACGCCAGCACGATGGACGACGCGGCCTGCGCCGCCACGACGACCTGGAACAACGCCCAGCGCCGGCAGTTCCTCTGGTACTCGGGAGAGATCCGAAATACATCGTACAACCACTATTACGGCCCGAACGACGATCGCTGGGACTGCGTGACGAACGCCTTTGCCCTGGGCTACACCGCCATCGGCTGGAAGGCTGCCCGCAGCCTGCACACCGGGGGCGTTCACGTCCTGATGTGCGACGGGGCCGTTCGCTTCGTCAGCGAAAACGTCGACCGGCCTCTCTGGCGGGCGATTGGGACCCGCGCCGGCGGCGAAGTCCTCGGCGAATTCTAGCCAGCGTGGTCGCCAATGGAGATTTCGACATGTTGATCGCGACGTTCCATGACGCCGCCCTGTCTGTGCAACAGCTTGCCGATTACCGCCGCGACGGCTTTCTCGTCGTCCGCAGACTCTTCTCGCGAACCGAGATGCGGGAACTGCAGGAGGAGGCCGAACGCCTGCTGATCGACTGCGCGGGCCTCATCAGTCCTCGAAATCTTCGCTGCCGGTACATGCCGCACTGCGAAACCGGCGAACCGCTCTTCGAGGTCTTCGATCCGGTCAACGATCTCTCGCCGGTCTGCGAACGCTTCAGCCGGGAGCCGCGGATTCTCGACATCCTGGCAATGCTCTACGGCGAACCCGCCTGTCTGTGCAAGGAGAAGCTGATTTTCAAGCCTGCCGGCGCCAATGGTTATCGGCTGCATCAGGACATTCCGCTCGGCTGGGCCGGCTTTCCTCGTTCGTTCGTGACGGTGCTTCTGCCGATCGACTCCAGCTCCGCCGAAAACGGCTGCACGGAAGTCTTTCGCGGCTATCACTCCGGGTTTCTCAGTGACGATCCTGCGGAATACATGCTGCCCGACGACGTGGTGGACATGGCCCGCCGGGAGAATCTCGTGCTCAATCCCGGCGACATCGCCATCTTTCACGGCCTGACGCCGCACCGCTCGGCGCCGAATCGCAGCGGGGGGATGCGCCGGACGCTTTACATGAGCTACAACGCACTTTCCGACGGCGGCGATCAGCGCGCGGCCCACTACGCCGAATTCCAGCAAAAGATGCGATCCCGCCTGGAATCCGAGACCTCCGAACCGGTCGATTTTCGATAGGGGCCGGCCTCGTGCGCACAGACACCCCCTTGGCGACCAGGCAGGTCCCCGGCTACGGCTGGGTGATTGTCGTCGTCGCCGCCATCGCGATGGTCGCCACGCTTCCCGGACGAACGCACGGTCTGGGAATGATCACCGAACGGTTGCTGGCCGATAGTCGATTCGGCCTCGACCGCGTCAGCTACAGCGACATCAACCTCTGGGCAACACTGCTGGGCGGCTTGTTCTGCCTCCCTTGCGGCTGGCTGATCGACCGGTTCGGCCTGCGGATCACTCTCGCCGTGACAGTGTCAGGACTTGCTGCCGCGGTGTTCGCGATGTGCCATACCGGCGATGTCCGCCTGTTTTCCCTGGCGATTCTGCTGACTCGCGGCTTCGGGCAGAGCGCTCTGTCGGTGATCAGCATCACGATGGTCGCCAAGTGGTTTCCGGGCCGGCTCAGCCTGCCGATGGCGGTCTATTCGCTGCTGCTGTCGCTGGGCTTCGCCTATGCCGCCCAACTGGCCAAGCCGTGGGCCACGGCCGACTGGCGGGTTCTATGGAGTGGCATCGGTTACCTGGTGGCGGGCTTCGTCCCCGTCGCACTGCTGCTGACGCGCGAGCCGCCGTCGCAAGTCCCGACGTCCGAAGTCATTCCCTGCTGTGGAGACGCCTCCACGCATGGATTTACGTTGCCACAGGCTCTTCGCACGCAGGCGTTCTGGGTCTTTGGCCTGGCGATTTCGCTGATCGCCCTGATTGGTTCAGGCGTTTCGCTCTTCAACGAGTCGGTCCTGAAGCAGCAGGGGTTTCCGGTCGAGACTTTCTACAATCTCATCACGCTTAGCGGGACGGTGGGGCTGCTGGTGAAGCTCCCCGTCGGCTGGCTCGGTCAATATTGCCGGCTCAATCGCATGCTCGCAGCCGGCCTCGCCCTGCAGGCCCTCTGCATGGTGCTCCTGCCGACAATTCACTCCGGTCTCGGGATTACGCTCTACGGCATCGGGATGGGGATCGCGGGCACAATCACGACCGTGCTGTTTTTCACGATCTGGGGGCAGGCGTTCGGCCGGGCGCACGTCGGTCAGATCCAGAGTGTCGCCCAGATGATGACCGTCCTCGCGTCGGCTCTCGGACCGCGCGTCTTCGCCGAGTGTTTCGCCCGACTTGGCAGCTACAATCTGGCCTTTCAGATCCTCGCCGGTCTGACCGGCCTGCTGGCTCTCTGGTCGTGGACCACCCGCGTCCCCAGCCCCGATGAAGCCCCCCGACCGCTTCCCGAAATCACTCCCGCCCCCCGCCTTCAGGAGATCTGAACGTGTCTGATTCCGCCACCGCGGCTCCCGTCCGCTTTCACCTGTCGCTCAACGTTTCCGACCTGCCGAAGGCCGTCGCATTCTTCGAAAGCGTACTGGGGCAGAAGCCGGCCAAGCAGCGTTCCGACTACGCGAAGTTCGAACTCGACTCTCCGCCGCTGGTCTTCTCGCTCGAACCCCGCTCGCCGCAGACGCACGGCTCGCTCAACCACGTCGGCTTCCGCTTCCCCGACGCAGCGGCTCTGGTCGACGCCCAGCGACGGCTCGAAGCGGCGGGCGTTTCCACGCAGCGTGAAGAGGGTGTGGAGTGCTGCTACGCGAAGCAGTCCAAGTTCTGGGTCCACGACCTCGACCAGCGACTGTGGGAGTTCTACATCCTCGAAGGGGATCTCGAACACCGCGGCGCCGGCCAGGCGTTGGAGCAGATGGTCGGCATCGAGCAGGCTGCGGCGATGACTCCCGTTCGCGAACCCGTCGTGTGGGAGCACCGGATTTACGAACCGTTCACTCCGCCGGCGGAACCGTCCGACGAAGTCCGCCTTCGCGGGACGTTCAACACGCCGCTCGAACCCGGCCGGATGGAGTCCCAGCTCTGCCAGGCGTTCGATGCCCTCGCGCCGGGGGGGAAGCTGCTGGTTCATATCCTCACCGCCGAGGAACCGGTCACTGGCGAATTGAGCCTTCCCGGCCGGGCCGCGTATGTCAAACACATTCCGGTCCGTACCGGGCTCCTAACCGCCATCGAAGCCGCGGGATTCGCCGACGTTCAACTGACGACGTTCCGATCGGGCGCCTGTTTCGAACACGCCGGTCAGCCGCTCCGCGAAACGCAGATCGCCGCCCGCCGGCCTGCCGCCGAGAGCGAAGAACTCTGCACGGTCGTCTTCAAAGGCCCCTTCCAGGAGGTGGCCGACGACGAAGGGCACGTGTGGCGCCGCGGCGAACCGGTCGCGATCCCCCGTTCCCGCTGGAAGTCGCTGCAGGAGTCCGCCGTGGCGGATCTGTTTGTCGAGCTTCCGGAAGCGGCGCCGGTCAGTCATTGCGGGTTGTAGACGGGCATTGCAGCCCTAAACGACCAGCGCCGGCTGCTGCACGTGCAGGAACCAGCGGTCCAGCAGCACATGGCGGTGGAACCACCGCGACTGCATCAGCCGGGCGGCGGCCCATTGGCGCACGCGGGGCGAAATCCGGTCGGTCCATCCGCCGCGCTGTGCTCCGACTCCGAACCGGGCCATGCACCGCTCTTCGAGATGCTGCATCAGCGGGCCGGAATAGTCTCCGTGCGCCTGTACGATCAGCTCGCCAGCCAGCAGTCCCGACTCGATCGAGGGACGGATTCCTTCGCCGCTCTGCGGATACGCCAGCCCGATCGCGTCACCGATCAGCATCACGCCCGGCGGAACATTGATCGGGGGCGCAAACCGCCGCAGCCGGTAGGCATGCCCCTTGAAGGCGTGCGGAATTTCCATCGTCAGCCGGCCGGTATCGCGAAGAAACGTGACAAAGTCGTCGACGTGGCTCGACAAGTTCCGCTCGTGTTCGCGTCCCAGGCCGATATTGAGATAGTCACCTTTGCGGACGATCCAGCCGTAGCCGGACAGATCCGGGCAGAAATACAGTTCCGGGAACTCGCCGGAAACCGGGAAGGTTGCTCGCAGCACTTCGGGAATCAGGAATTCCACTTCCTGCGCCAGCACCACGGGATCGTCCGTCGCGTCGTCCCGCCGTGCGACCAGCTTGGCCACGGGGCAGAAATGTCCCCCGGCTCCAATGACCAGCCGGGCGGAAATGGCGTCGTTCGCGATCCACCGATCCCCCTCTGCTCGTAAAGATTTGAGCGATTCTCCCAGCCGGAGCGGCGCTCCGGAGCGGTGCAGCAGGTAGTCGTCGAATTCGCAGCGACGGATGCCGTAGCTGACCGGGCGATGGTAGTCAGTCCGGATCCCGCGGCGGCCGATCAGTCCGGTGATGAATCCCGTGAAGGGCTGTAACACGTTCTTCCGGGCGAAGTCGTCTGTGTCAAGGTCCAGCGAGGCGATGATCGCCGGCGTGATCCAGCCGGTACAGACCTTATCGCGCGGAAACTGCGCGCGATCGAGCACCACGACATCGACTCCGTGCTTTCGCAGATGCCGGGCGCAGGTCGAGCCCGCCGGCCCGCCACCAACAATCAGGACGTCGCACTGATCCATAGGATTCTCCAAGGCGTGCAGCGGCCGTCAGTAGCCGTTCCGCGGGGTTTCTTGAGCGGCCGTCAGCCGGGGACGCGGCGGAGCATCGGGGCTTGGAACGGCCTCCGGCGGCCCCGCCAGATGCTCGTAAACTTCGGCGCGCGTCCAGGGAACGTCGTTGCACTCGGCCCGGTTAAAGTGGACTTGAAAGAGCTGCAGATAGCCGGATTCGAACGCGGCGATCGATGCCGCCAGGTAGAATCTCCACATCCGCACGAAGCGTTCATCGAACATCCGCAACACCTCGCCGGCGCGTGCGTCGAAGCGCTGCAGCCAGTGTCGCAGGGTCTGGGCATAGTGCATGCGGAGGTTCTCGACGTCGAGGACCGAGAATCCGTGCGGTTCGAAGATCTGCAGCATCTGCGAGAGGCTGGGAGGCTCCGCGCCGGGGAAGATATGCTTGGTCGTCCAGGCATCCAGCGGGCGGGCGACATTCCGGCCGATGGTATGGATCAAGCCCCGTCCGCCGTCGCTGAGGACGCGATCAATCAGCCGCCCCAGCGTGTAATACTGGTCGACACCGACGTGTTCGAGCATTCCCACGGAAACAAAGACGTCGAACTTGCCGGTCATGCTCCGGTAGTCGTCCTCAATGAAGTCCACCCGGTCCGCGAGGCCTTCGCGCTGAGCCCGTTGACGAGCGTAAGCAATCTGTTCCTTCGAGAGGTTGTAGGCGCGAACCCGCACGCCATATTCGCGGGCCATGTGGAGCGCAAATCCCCCCCAGCCACAGCCCGCCTCGGCGACGACATCTCCCGGCTTCAGCCGCAGCTTCCGGCAGATGTGGTCGAACTTGGCGACCTGGGCCTGCTCCAGCGTGTATCGCGGCTGTTCATAGTATGCACAGGTGTAGGCCAGTTGTTCGTCGAGCCAGAGTCTGTAGAAGTCGTTCCCGAGATCGTAGTGGTGGTAGACGCTGGACTTGGACTCCGCGAGCGAATGCCCCTTGCGTCGCACCAGCCAATCCCGCAATGACCAGCTCGGACCACGCTCCCGTTCCAGCCGCCACATGGCCTGCATGACCGAGGTCAGGACACCCGGAAGCTCCCCCTGAATCACGATTTCGCCCGACGAGAAGCCCTCGCCGAAGCCGAGTGAAGCGTCCCATAACAACCGGCGGAGGGCCGCCGGGAAACGGAACTCGATCCTTCCGAGCGAGGACTCCCGCGGTCCGCCCACCTCGAACCCGTCCCACAGCGCCAGCCGGACTGGGGGGCCACCCACGCCGATCCAGATCCGTTTCAGAAACTCCCGCTCCCAGAGATACGCCCCACGGTCAGCCATCAGAACGACTCCCGAAGACTGCAGGTTGGAAATCGAAGCGCAGACTCAACCCTGCCAGAAACCGGTGCAGCCAGTTCCCGACATTCCACAGCACTGAGATCGTTTTCGATCCGGCCTCAAACAGTCGCGATCCCTCGCTCGATGCAGTGTAACCCGTGCTGAACACGAGACTCCAGTGGTTGTTTCTCAAACTCCGTTTTCATCGAGAAGACATCCACACATCAACCTACCAGTCCGCCCGCCCGGAGCTGTCGCTGCGGCAGTCAAGGTCTGGCTGGCCTCCCCGGATTCACGCTCGATCGATCGTTCTGGCGAACGCGCAGCATGGCCCCGGCCCGGATACAAGTCTATACTGGCACGGCAGATTGTGTCGCCGCCCCGCGTTCCCGAAAGCCCATCGGCATGGCCCGCTATTTCAAGTTCAAGTCTCCTGCGGAGCTGATTGCCGAGGCCCGTTCGCTGGGTAGCGATCTCGAACTTACGGAAGACATGGCGCCGCTGTTTCGGCCGATCGCCATCGGCGGGCGGACTGTGGCAAACCGGCTATGCGTCCAGCCGATGGAAGGGTGCGACGGAACGCTCGACGGGCTTCCGGACGAATTGACAGTCCGGCGCTATCAGCGGTTCGGGGCCGGCGGCGCCAAGCTGATCTGGGGCGAAGCCACCGCCATCGCCGACGAAGGCCGGATGAACCCCCGCCAGCTCTGGCTCCACGAAGGTTCCGCCTCCGCCATTGAGCAGATGCTTGCCGAGTGCCGCAAAGCTCACCGAGACGCCTGCGGATCGGATGACGGGTTGCTCCTCGGACTGCAGCTCACGCATTCCGGCCGGTTCAGTTTCCGCAAGCCCCTGATCGCCGTCCACGATCCGATCCTCGACCCGCTCACGCTCGACAAGTCCACGGGCAAGCATCTGGGCGCATCCAGCCCGCTCCTCACTGACGACGACCTCAAGCGGATTGAAGACCAGTATGTTGTCACCGCCAGGCTGGCTGCGAAGATCGGTTGTGATTTCGTCGACGTCAAACAGTGCCACCGGTATCTTCTTTCGGAACTCCTCGCGGCGCGAACCCGACCGGGCGAGTACGGCGGCTCGCTGGAGAACCGGACCCGGCTCGTCCGCAACGTGGTGACCCGCATTCGGGAAGAGCTGCCGGACCTGGTGATCGGCACGCGAATGAACGCCTACGACGGAATTCCCTATCGCGGTGACGGCGAGGAATTTGTCGGCACGCCCTGTCCGCACGAACTGCCGCTGACCTGCGCCTTCGGCGTCGATCCGCAGAACCATCTTGTTCCGGATACCACGGAGCCGATCCAGGTCGCCCGCTGGCTGCGTGACTGGGGTGTCAGTCTGATCAACATCAGCCTGGGAAATCCCTACGCCAACCCGCACGTCGTCCGACCGGCGGAGTTTCCCCCGGTCGACGGCTACCACGCTCCCGAACACCCGCTAATTGGCGTCCTGAGACATCTTCAGATCACGAGCCTGATCCAGCAGGCCGTGCCGGACGTTCCGGTCGTGGGAAGCGCCTACACCTGGCTGCAGGACTATTCTATGCAGGCGGGGGCGGCGAACGTGGCCGCAGGCCGTTGCAGCTTCGTCGGGCTCGGCCGCGGTACGCTCAGCCAGCCGGACTTCGCCCGTCAGCTCGAGCAGCACGGCAAGCTGGAGCGGAAGACAGTCTGCCGGACGTTTTCGTACTGCACGAACCTGATGCGGACCAAGGATCATCCGCTGGGCCAGTATCCGACCGGATGTCCGCCGTTCGATAAGGAAGTCTACGGCCCGCTGTGGAAAGAAATCGAAGCGAAGCGAAAAGCTGCGGCGCCGTCGGAATCGTGATGATCGGCGAGGCAGTGCAGCGTCCTTGAAATCCTCACCGGAAGTGAATTGCCCGCATGTCTGAACTGCTGACGACCGAGAATCTGATTGCATTCCTCACGCTGACCAGCCTGGAAATCGTGCTGGGAATCGACAACATCATCTTCATCGCGATCCTTGCCGGTCGCATGGAAGAGAAGCGGCGGAATCTGGCCAGGCAGCTCGGTCTGTTGATTGCGGTCGTCTCACGGATCGGGCTGCTGCTCGCGATCGGCTGGGTCATGCAGCTCAAGGAGGAATTGTTTGCGCTGTTCGGCCACGCGGTCACCGGCAAGGATCTGGTGCTGATGATCGGGGGCCTGTTTCTGATCGGCAAGTCGACGCTGGAGATCCATCACAAGGTCGAGGGGGAACATGACAGCGACATGGTCACGGGGCCGAAGATGTCGATGGCGATGATGCTGGCGGAGGTGCTGGCGATCGACATGATCTTTTCGCTGGATTCCGTCATCACCGCCGTGGGAATGTGCAAGAGCGTTCCGGTCATGATCGCAGCCATCCTGACATCGGTGGCCGTCATGCTGTGGTATTCGGGCTTCGTGGTGCGGTTCGTCGACCGGCACCCGGCGATCAAACTGCTGGCGCTGTCGTTTCTGCTGCTGATCGGCGTGCTGCTGGTCGGCGAGGGATTCCACTACGAAATCCCCAAAGGCTACATCTACTTTGCGATGGCCTTCTCACTGACCATCGAGCTGCTGCAGATGCGGGCCGAACACAACGCGCACCACAAGCCCAAGGTGCTGACGGGGGCCAGCGACGACGGCTCGGCGGTGTAGCGAGCCGTCGCACGCAGCGGTTTCCGGGACTACTCCGCGTCGTCGATCGCCAGAACTTTGTAGCGCATCGTACCGCGGGGGACATCGAGTTCGACGGTTTCGCCGACCTTTTTATTCATCATGGCCTGCGCCAGCGGGCTGGAGGTCAGGATTTTCATGACGTCGGTCGTGTAGTCTTCTTCGCCCGGACCGACGAATTCATACTGCTCTTCGTCGCCGCCGTCGAGGTCTTTGACCGTCACGCGGGTGCCGAATGCCACGACCCCCTTGGGCATGTTTGCCCGGTCGACGATGTAGCAGTCCGAGAGCTTCGTTTTCAGGGAGTTGATCTTGGCCAGGAGCATCCCTTGGGCTTCGCGCTGGCCGTGGTATTCGGCGTTCTCGCGGAGATCCCCCTCGGCCCGCGCATCGGCGATCGCCTGAGTGATACGGGGCATCTCGTCGTGCTCCATACGACGCAACTCTTCCATGAGCTTGTCGTAGCCTTCCCGCGAAATCGGCTGTCGTTCCATCGGATGAATCTCCCCACACTCTGCGCATCGCAGACGCCCGGCTGCCAACCCCAGTTTCAGGGGGCCGGTCAGTCAGGCATTTGCAGTCAATCGGTACAGACCAAAAACAAAGAGACGGGCGGCAAACATAGGCCGCCCGTGCTCGGAAGTGTTCAAATTATACACGTGGCGCAGGGAAATCTCCACCCCCTGTTAGCCGGGCGCTCAAGCGGGAGCGGGGATTGGAATCAGCTCGCCGATGCTGATCGACCAGCCGGGAATCAGCGAGGTCTCCAGCGAGTCGGCGGCCGTCAATTTCCGCACGGATTCGGGAGCCGTGTAGACTTCCACAAGGCGGTCTTCCGGACTGATCAGCCAGACTTCTTTCACGCCGTAGTGGAAGTACTCTCGGAGCTTGCGGGCGACGTTCTGATAGAGATCGTTCTGACTGAGGACTTCGACGGCGAGATCGGGGACGACCGCCCAGTCGCCGGTCAGGGGCGGAGGGCCGTTCAATGGCCACGTTTCCGCTGAGAAAAACGCGACGTCGGGTCTCCTGCGAAGTTCATTGACAGCGTCCAACACCAGGACGGTCTCGATCGCCAGCGTCCCGATTGGATGCGTGTCGACGTGACGCTGTAATGACAGCAAGAGCCGGAGTGCAAGCCAGGATGCGAATCCTCCCACGTTTTTCTCCACGATCTGGCCATCAACGATCTCGTACAACGAGTCGTCGGAAGGAAAGACCGGCGGACGCTCAGAAATGACGGATGCCACAACAGTCCCCTGCCCAAAACGTGCGTACAGTCATCAGACCAGTCCGCGTCAGCCCCATCAAGACCGTTTCGCACCTCGCGAAGGCGCAGCAAAACAGCCGGGGGCCTGACGGTCCCCGGCTGCCGAACTCTCGAACCGGCAACGACCGCTCAGCCGATCGTCTGCCACGCACCGTCGCGGGCGCTGTTGAGGACCGCGTCGCAGACCTTCTGCGTTTCCAGCGAGTCGCGGAAGGTCGGGCCGATCGACTCGCCCTTCGCCACGCCCTGCAGGAAGTCGGCGACCTGATGGACGAAGGTGTGTTCGTAGCCGATCTGCAGGCCCGGCACCCACCAGTGGCTCATGTAGGGGTGGTCGCTGTCGGTCACATGGATCGACCGCCAGCCGCGGAGCGATCCTTGGTCGCGGTGATCGAAATACTGCAGGCGGTGCAGGTCGTGGAGGTCCCACTTGATTGAGGCGTGCTCGCCGTTGATCTCGAAGGTATAAAGCGCCTTGTGGCCGCGGGCGTAGCGGGTCGATTCGAACAGCCCGAGCGATCCGTTACCGAACCGGCACAGGAACGCGCAGGCATCGTCGATGGTGACCTTCTCGACCTTGCCCGTGAGGGTGTGCTGACGCTCCTTGATGAACGTTTCGGTCATGGCGTTGACGGTTGAGATCCCCCCGTTCAGCCACAGCGCCGTGTCGATGCAGTGGGCCAGCAGGTCGCCCGTCACGCCCGAACCGGCCGCCGCCGCGTCCAGTCGCCAGAGGGCCGCTCCCCCTTGCGGCAGGTCCGACGAGATCGTCCAGTCCTGGAGGAAGTTGGCGCGGTAGTGGAAGATCCGCCCGAGCTTGCCTTCGTCAATCAACTGCTTGGCGAACGTCACCGCCGGCACCCGGCGGTAGTTGTACCAGACGGTGTTCAGGACCTTGGCTTTCTCGACCGCCTGGCACATCTCTTCGCCCTCGGCGACGTTCATCGCCAGGGGCTTTTCGCAGAGGATCATTTTGCCGTTGGCGGCGGCGGCGAGAGCAATTTCCTTGTGCAGATTGTTCGGCGTGCAGATGTCGACCGCGTCGATATCCTTCCGCTCGACCAGCTTCCGCCAGTCGGTCTCGACCGACTCGTAACCCCAGGTGTTCGCGAAGGCCTGCACCTTGGCGGCATCGCGGGCGCAGACAGCCTGCAGAACAGGGGTGTATTCGAGATCGAAGAAATTCGAGACCCGGCGATACGCGTTCGAATGCGTCCGCCCCATGAAACCGTATCCGACGAGACCGATACGCAGCGGCTTGGCCATTGGATGAAAATCCTTGCAGCGACAGGCGAGTTCAGGACCAGGACATCAAGATCCGCATCTTACCCAATACCGACGCCTTTCGGCCAACCCTCAGCGACCCCGCAGTCGGTCTTCGATCCAGGGTAGTCAGTTGCGGAGCAGAATGGAGCAACTCTCTCTTGTAGCGCGTACAAGAGGTTGATCTCTCCGGCTGTCATTCCGACGGCTAGGCTTCCCAGCCCGCGGCGTCCCGGACCTTCAGCATGACATCGAGAATCGTATTCCACGTCTGCGGATTCTCCAGCATCGCGTTCGGGAACATGCAGCCGTCCCAGCAGATGTGCTTCAGACCGCGTTCGGCGGCTCCCTTCAGCCAGTATCGCGAACAGGCCACGATGTTCAGCTTGCCATTCGGATCGTCGGCGGGGCAGTGCCGGCCGGTCTTGTCGTGGCTGCCGGTGCCGTGGACCGATCCGTCGTTCTGAGCGACGTGGAAGTCGATCGTCCACGGCCGCAGCGCGTCGGTCATCTTCTCGTAGGCAGCCCAGAACTCGGCGTCCGTGTAGCCGGCCTTGAGCAGCGCATGCTCCTCAGCGTTATAGCCCATCAGGTACAGATAGGTATGGGCCAGATCGGCCTGGAAACCGACGGTCGACGGCATGTCCACTGCTTCCAGCAGGTCGACCATGTCCTTCCAGGAATGCATACCGGCCCAGCAGATTTCTCCTTCAGCAGCCAGCCGCTCGCCGTAGCCTTGCGCCACTTTGGCGGCTTCGCGGAAGGTCTCCGCGATCTTCGCGGTGTTCCCCTTGGGATCTTCGCGCCAATGAGCCGGCCCGTCGGCGGCGTCGATGCGGATAATGCCCGATTTGCGTACGCCGTGCTCGTTCAGAATCTTGGCGATCCGGCAGGCCTTTTCGACGGCCAACACGAATTTCTGGCGGGCCTCGGGGCCGCCCATCGCGGAGTCGCCGACGGTGCCCGGCCAGACGGGGGCCACCAGCGAACCGACGGCCAGTCCGTAGCTGGCGATCTTGTCGGCCATCGCCCTCAGGTCTGTCTCGCTGGCGTCCGGATCGGTGTGCGGATGGAACAGGAAGAGGTCGACGCCTTCGAACTTGCGGCCGTTGACACTGGCGGCCGCCGTCAACTTCAGCATGTGGTCGAGGTCGATCGGCGGATGATCGGTGCCGGGCTCCTTGCCGACGAGTCCGGGCCACATGGCGTTGTGCAGACGGGGCAGCGCGTGTTGAGGCGTCGTCATGGAGCGTTCTCTCTCGGTCAGAGGGTCAGATGGATTTGCGAGTGGTTTTCGTGGGGAAGATTTCAGCCACTGCCAGCGTCAAGCCCGGCAAGGCCGGGTCTACGGGAATCGTCTGCCGGGAATTGTACATAACGGGAGGTTCGCCGGGATGATAGACCGTGACCGTCTGAAGATCGGGGTCGACATACCAGACAACGGGAACTCCAGAGTCGAGATAACACTTCAGCTTATCGAGCAAATCTTCATGCTTGTCAGAAGGCGACAAGACTTCGATTGCCAGCGCTGGAGGCGCGTCGTAGAGCGGGGGATCGTTCGGCGGAGTCTCAAATTCCTCGCCGAGCCAGACTCCCACATCGACGCCGACAACTCGTTCGGGATCTCGGGAAAGTCGACAGCGTGTCTCTGAAGCGTCAATCCCACCGGCCAGGGCCGGATGGTCGCTAAGCCACTTCCAGAGCAAAAAACAGAGCCGAGAAATCGCTCGATTGTGTCGCGGGCCGCGCGTGGTCATTTTCGCCCCCAGTTCCACAATCTCACCATCGATGAGTGCCAGTTCGACACCTTCAGGCGCTTCGGCTTCCGCCCGAAGAAAGTCCTCCAGCGTCGCGGGTTTCGTGGATGCGGTGGCCATAACCAGCCTCCCGAAATTCCCAGCGAGACGCGAGGCGCTCGCCGGGAATTTCATTCTCACAACTACTTGCTCTTCCAGGCGCCGATCCCGGGCGCTGCCGGCTGCGCTTCCGGCCCGAAGTACCGCAGCCCCACCAGCGGTTCGCTGCCGGTGTTCTCGAAGACCACGCCGTCCGCCGCCGCCTTGGCGGTGACGAAGACTTCGTCCTCGGTCATCTGGCCGAATCGGATCATCGCCGGCGTCTGCAGCTTCAGACCGTTGACGCGTCCTTCGCCCTGGACCGTGATCCATCCATAAGCGCCGCCATCCTTGATCGACACCTTCGCCCCAGGGTTGACCGTCAGCTCCTTGGCGGTGAAGAGCTGCTCGCTCTTAATCCGGCCGTAAACAATCCAGCGATCGACGTAACCGTCCTTGTCGCTCCCCGAAGCCACAATCGGCTCCAGGTAGTGGCTGTCCTTGAAGTTCGGGTTGACGTTCCCTTCCCAGTCGAGCGCGTCGACCAGGTACTGGTTGTCGCCGTGCTTCTCCTCGGGAAAATCCTTCACCAGCAGCGAGCGGGGCACCGCCCGGCCTTCGACCATCGACTGGTACATGCCGAACACGTCGCTGCCCCACTGCGGTTCGTAGGTCAGCAACGAACCGGGAGCGTGCAGAACGCACGGCGGGATCAGCCAGCCGGTTCCGACCTGCAGGCGATACGCCTTCGACAGGTCGAGAATCCGGTTATCGCCGTCGTTCCAGCGATTCAGACAGTCGACCACCTGGTCCTTGGTCGTGCCGGGTTCGAGCCCCATGAACGTGTACGGGAAGTTGTTCCCCACGTTATTGAGCTGCGGCGGGAAGTAATAGCTCTCGGGCTTTCCTTCTTGACCGACCAGCTTGGCCTGTTCGGCGTTCTGGTGCATGTGGTGCGGAATCGGCCCCATGTTGTCGAAGAACTTCGAGTAAACGGGCCACTTCTTGTACTTGCCCCAGATATGGTCGCCGACCATCTCCGCGCCCAGTTCGGCGACCGCGTCGCGGAGGAGGAACTTCTCGCCGCCGGCGACGCAGTAGCTCAGACCTTCGTCGTGGCTGCGGCCTTCGTTCGCCGCTTCGGTGGTCGAGGCGAACCAGCGCTCGTCGATGCCGCCACGGTGCGTGCCGAGCGCGTAGTAATCATGCGGATGCAGTTTGAGTCGGCGGCCGGGCTGCAGGAAGGAGCGGGGCACCCAGGTCGGCGACAGGCGCAGGACGCCCTTGCCCTCGGACAATGCGGCAGACGCCAGGGACTTCACACTGGCCATGAAAACTCCTCAATCCGTCAGAAGATGCGAAACCACGAAGCGTCCCGGCAAACGCCGGACGAAAACCTCGGCGGAACCGGACATTTTGACGAGCCCCGATTCGTTTTGCAAAGCCTGTACCCTCCGCATCTTGCGGATCGGGAGTTTGCTCAGGGTCTAGCCGGTGTCGTCCCGCCGAATTCACCTCTTTCGCGCCCCTTCGGAAAACTGTCAGTTCCGACAGCCAGCCCTAGTGATTCGGCGGAACCAGGCCGGCCTGCCGGGTCAATCTGCCTCGCCACGGGACCGCGAACTCCGGCAAGAGCCACCCAGTGGAGCAGCGGGGCCGGATTGAGACCGCCCGCGATCAGCACAATCGCCACCAGCCCCGCGGTACTGGTGGCCAGTGTGAGCGGAGGCCGTTGCGGACGGGCGAGAGGGGATTCCAGCAGCAGCAGGCGACACCAACGGAAGATCACCGTGGCGGTCACGACGGTAGGAATGACCAGCGCCAGCAGCAACAGACGGACGCCACCATGCGGGGTGGGTTCGGACGGCGATTGAACGGCAGAGAGGCTCGCCAGCAGGGTTCCCCAACGCGACCAGCCGGCGAGCGTCGGCCAGAGGCCGAGCAGCGCCGCCGCGAAGACGAGCAGGAGTCCGGCACGGAGAGGCGTCACGGCCCCCCAGCCGGTGAAGTCGGCCGCGTACTCGACCGGACGATCCCAAGGCTGCAGCGACTGCCAGATCGCGGTGAGTCCCAGCAGAGTAACCTGCGACGTGAGTTGCGACAGAACCAGCCAGCCGAGTGCGCCGGGCTGTCCGGGATGGCCGCCGACCGTATGGACTGGCAGGGCTTCGGCTGCGATGACCGCGGCCAGACCGGCCAGTTGCCAGGCCCAGAGAACCTGGCTCAGCCCGAAGAGCTGCGCCCGCAGTCGGTCATGGGCGGAAGCCAGCGCGCAACCGCCGAACGAGGCCGCCAGGGCACACACGATCAAAATCGTGATGGCCGCCGGTTCCAGTCCAGCCAGTGCGTCAACTTCAAGCCGCTGCAGAGTCGCGATCCCGGCGAGTTGCCACAGAACCAGCCAGCAGATGGCCCGCCAGAGCGGGACCGTCGTGCCGCCGTCGAGGGTCCAGATTGACCACGGCAACATCCCCATCCGGAGACAGAGCCCGGCGATCATCAGGAGCGAGGCGGCGGTTCCCAGAATTGAGGGACTGCCGACGGGAGGACGATTCCCATTGACGGCGTAGCTTTCGACAAAGACCTCCCGGGCTGTTTCAAAGTCCCAGGTTCCGGTCAGGTTCAGCAGCAGGGCCGCTCCCCACCAGAACAGCAGGCTGCCGAGCCACGCGGGCCAGAGCCGGCGGGGTGCGGGGGTGAAGCGGTCGTCGATCAGCCGCAAGCCGGCCACCGTGAGACCATCCAGGCAGACGCCAAGCGTCAGCCAGTCGCGAGCGTGGCAGGCGACGATGACGAAGCCACCGGCGAGCGCTACGACGCCGGTCGCGTGGCCGACGGCGCCTCCCTGCCGCCGCCAGTCGCGGGCCAGGAGCAGCGTGACCGCAATGGCCGCCACGACCAGCAGGTCCCACGCGGCGGTCAGACTGCTGTTGTCGAAGGACTTAGACATCTCACCGGGCCGCAGCAGCGACGCGGCCGCGGCGGTGACTGTCAGCAGTTCAAGCGGAGCAATTACACTGTCTATACGCCGCCGGACAGCGACACACAGCAGCAGGCCGCCAATGAAAAGGCACAATGCGACGTCGGGGAATGGCACTACTCGCCCTTCCCAGGTTGAGCGAGCGCGCGCGGCGGCTGCGCTTCGTACGGCGCGACCGACGGCGTCAGGCTGGATCTGAGGACATTCACAAACACTTGCGGGGCCAGCGAGAGGGCCAGAGACATTGTCAACAGCAGAACCGCGGGGGCAATGTCGCGCGGTCCGAGATCGGGCAGCCGACCGATAGTAATTGCGTCCGAAGGCGAATCGGTATCGGACGTGGACCAGGCGACCTGCCGACCGTCCGACGTTACGGAAGTCCACGAGGCAGAGTACTGGAAGCCCTTGAGCGGTTCGCGAAACCGGCCGAACAGCGTCCGTTGGAGAATCCAGATCGACCCCCAGGAAAGGATGATCATCGCCGGCAGCAGTACGGTGAGCGAGCCGCCCGAGCTGGCGACGGCCGTCACGATCAACAGAAATGCGGCGCAACCGCCGATCCAGGGGAGTCCGGACAGGCTGAGGAGTGCAGCGCCGAGGCAGACACCCAGTCGGGGATAGTTGGCCGCCATGCCGCCGAACGCGTCGATATCCCCCGTGCGGTAACGTTCTTCGAGAGCGCCAATCAGCAAGAACGCCGCGGCCGGACCACAACCGAGCGCCAGACTCAGCAGGACTCCACCGGCGAAGCCGCTGCTGGAGAGGGTCCAGAAACCGGCGACTTCGAGCTGGACGAGCGCCGCCGCCGCGTAACCGACGAACCGGCGGAGATCGTTCTGCGCCAGGGCCACCAGGCCGAGCTGCAGAAAGCCCAGCAGCGCCAGTCCGCTGAGCCAGGGCGCCCAGGCGAGGCACTCGGCGGGGAACAGCGGCGACACGAAGCGCAGCCAGCCGTAGAGTCCGACCTTCAGCAGAATCCCGGCCACCAGCGCAGCCACCGGAGCGGCCGCGTCAGCGGCCAGAGCCGTCCACCAGGGATGCAATGGAAAGACGGGCATCAGGATCGCGAACCCGGCGAGCAGGGCCAGGAACAGGTACGGGGCGACGGCAAACCAGTGAATCGCCGTGGTTTCGCTCCACGTCGAGAGCCGCTGACCATCCGCGATGAGCGTCGGTAGATCGAACAGCAGCGCCGTCCGGCGCGGATCGAGCTCGCCGCGAATCCAGGTGACAGAGATCACCAGTCCGGCCAGCCCCAACAGAATCAGCGTTCCGCCCAGGGAGTAATACGTGGCGAACTTCATTGCAGTCGAGCGACGGTCTGCGCCGCCCCACCAGCCGATCAGCAGAAAGAAGAGACCGGCGACGCATTGCAGTCCGACAACGAATGGAACGACGTCCTGAGCGGCGAACAGCAACATCGCGCCGGAGGCCAGGCAAAGTGCGAGAACATCGAACGCGGCCGAGTCCGCCATCGCGACCGGGCGACGGCTGAGCAGGACTGCGCAGACGATGAGGGCGGTCGTCACCAGCGGCCAAAGGCTCAGGCCATCGACTCCCAGGCTGAACCGGACATCCAGACCGGTGATGCCTCCGTGCGACTCGATCGGGGCATCCGCCAGCCAGAGGACCGTCGTCCGCATTTGCGGCGACGCCGTCCGGCCGTCTTCGGGGATGGTCGCATCGAAGCGGGCGGCCATCAGCAGCGCGAGAACCAGGGACAGGATGGCGTTCGAACAGGCCAATTGACGGGCGATGGAGACCGAACCGATGTGCGCGAAGATCCAGGTCAGCACGGCTCCGACGAGGGGCAGTGCGACGAGGATCAACGGCAGGTGGTCGAGAACCGAGACCAAGGATCTTCCTCAGGGGCGAATCTGCAACAGAGTCATTAGCAGGGCGCCCGTAACGAGAACCGCGACCAGAGCGTAGAACGAGGCGTGTCCGGTCTGGAGTCGACGCAGTTCCCGTCCCGCCAGGACCGGCAGCCGGGCGAGTTGACCGTAGAACAGGCCGTCCAGGACGAACCACTCGCAGAACCGCCCCAGTTGGGCCAGAGCCCTGACCGGAACGTTTACCAGCAGGAACATTGCACCGTCGAGATGCAGCCGCTGGCGGCTGAGTCGGGACAGGGAATCCCAGCCTGCGGAATTCTTTGTCGCAAGTGGTTGCAGCAGGATTGCAGCGACCGCCCCGATCGCGATCGCTCCAACCAGCAGCCCGCTGGAAACAAACACCGCGGTCAACCCTCCGGCTGGCGTCGCGGACAGGGGGATCCAGGCCAGCGGCAGCAGGGCCGCCGCTCCGAGCAGTGCGGAGACCCAGGGAGATCCATCAATGCGCGCGGGAACGGTCACGCGGCGGGTCAGCAGGACCGCGGCGGCAGCCTGCAAGGCCAGCGCAATTCCGAGTGCTCCCGCGACGCCGATCCCGGGGAGCACCGGCGCAGAGACGTCCGGCGGCGTCGAGGTGTCGGCGTTCGGCAGCCAGTTCGCGTCCTGGCCGGCGACATGCAGCAGCAGCGGTCCGGTGAAAAACATCACGGCCGGGCAGAGTGCGATGAGGAACGTCGCCCAGGCAGCGAAGCGCTGACCGGAAGCCGGTTCACCGGCCAGACGGATCTCTGCGTTTGCTCCGGAATTCGCAGCCTCGACGCGCCGCCAGAGGAGAACGACGGCGCTCATCAGCCCAAGTCCGGCCAGTCCGCTGACTCCCGCGAATTCCGGTGCCAGCGCCAGCGCGGCTGCCAGCAGGCCCGAGTTTCCCGAGAGCAACCAGCCGACCATCCGGCGCGGGCTGGACTGGCTGAGGGCGAAGAATGGGGCCGTCACGGCCGACAAAAGGCCCAGTCCGGCCGCCATCAGTTGCGCGGCGGGGGTTTGAGTGAGCCAGGGCCCCGCCGTCACGAGCCAGCAGAGCCCGGATGGCCAGGCCGCAGTCACGATGAGCAGCGCCGCCCGCGGATCCGGTCCTTCGGTGACTTCGTGCAGCCAGTCATTGAACGGCCAGAGAGCGGCTTTCGCCAGGGAACCAAGAACCAGGGCCGCGGCGATCACACCGGGCAGCGGCGGCGACCGTTCGCCGATCTGCGCAAGAACAGCTGCACTGTTCCAGGCCGCTCCGGCATCCATCAGCGGGAGCAGCGCGACGACCGCCGTCAGCAGGAATGCATCGCCGACAAGTCCGGTGACCAGCCACTTCCGTGCCGCCGGCCCCGCAGTCGGGCGAGCCGCGCCGGCCCCCAGCGCGACAAACATCGCGATGCCAACCACGGCATGGAGCAGCAGCATGAGCCAGAGCTCTGCTGCGAGCCACTGGGCGGCGCAGGCGGCATGCGCGATTCCAAAGCACAGCAGATGCGATCGTGAGCCATTGGACTCTCGATTCGCTGCGGTCAGTGTGATCGCTGCGATTCCCAGCACTCCGGCGACCCACCACAGCCGGAGCGGCTCGGCGCGCCACGACCAATGCGCGTCCCACGCGATGCGACCCGGGACGCTGAGCCACGTCCCGGCGTTCCATTCGACCGGCGCCGCAGTCGTTTGAAACGCGATCCAGACCGCCAGACCGGCGGCAAGCCAGAAACAGGTGGCCAGGCCACGTGCCGAGAACTGCGACTTCCAGGGCGACGTCATCGAGCCGGCGATCAGCGTACCGATGGCCGGCAGTGTGACGAGGACCGCCAGGGAGACAACGTTCGACGGGGATGTCATGACAGTCGCCCATCCCCGCCGGCGCGACCGGTCCCGGACATCGTTCTCTGTTGAAAACCGGTCGCCAGTTCCGTCGGCCAGTTTCGCGTGGCGGCGCTGCTGGCCAGTTCGTCTCCACCGCTGGAATCGCGATCGACATCGTCGGCCTCTGAGTCATCGGGACCGTCGCCCCGGAGACCGGCGCCCAGGACCAGGTAGACCGCAAGGACCGCCAGCAGGACCGGGATGGCAGCGGTCGGCAGCGAACCGGGATGCAGGAGTCTTGTCGCGGCGATCAGAATCGGCAGCCCCAGCCAGCCGATGCCGAGACTGACCAGTCCCGACCGGCCATCGCGGCGCAGCAGCAGCCCGGCCACACCCATCGCGATCAGGGTGGATCCCAGGAGCAGCGTATTTTGCCAGGCACCCATGCGGTTCCGCGATGTCGATGAGATGGAGTCAGGCTGAAGTGAGGCGTTGCAGATCGTCAGCCGCGGGAGTTGAGACTCCACTGGTGACGCCCAGCATGGCGACAAAAAACAGAAGTCCCACGATTCCGAGCAGTTCGGGGCGGGCTCCTGTGGATGCAACTGGAGGGTTCGCGACCAGGACTGGCGATTCCAGCTCGGAAACGAGACCACGTGGTAACGCCGAATGCTGCCCGCCGGGGGAGACCGCGCCCGCCTCGTGGATTGCCGCCGAGTGGATCGCTCCCCAGACACTCAGCGTGAGCCCGGCAAGCGCAAGCGTTGTGGCCACAGGGGCCGGCGGCAAAGTGCTGAACTGATCTGCATCCAGGGGTTCTGTGGCATCGGCGCTTTCAGCACATTGACCCCACCAAGGAAAGAATCCGCCAGCGCTGAGGGCCAGCGCCAGCGCCGCTCCGGCCGCGTCTCCCAGTGCGAGCAGGGCGCCCGTTACGATCAAGGTGACTGACAACCACGACGCCAGGAGAATTCGGGGAGCATTCGCGCCGATTGCGAGAGCCGCCATTCCGCAACCGACGGCCAGAAGGATCGACCCGGCGTTCGAATCAGACGAAGCGGGAAGTCGCAGCTGCCGGCCAAGCATCCCCAGATAGGCCAGCAGCGACAGGCTGGTCACCGACCGCCATTCCGGACGACTGGCACTCCAGCGCCACGCCACAACCGCTCCCCAGAACAAAAGGGACAAGGCGATCAGCCAGACCGGCAGGCGGGCTCCATCCATCGTCAATCCTTGCGAGGCTCTGGCCTGGTCGAATCGCGAAAAGCGACGCTCGAACGATCCCGGTTCAGACTATCCGACATTGGAACCTATGTCGCCAGTCGGCTGCCGGGAATTCGCCGAACTGAACTGTCTCGCGATCAGCAAGCCGCACACCAGCAGTAGTAATTGCGACAAACCGACCAATAAAGAGTCCTTCCCAAGGCCGTCAATCAATGCGGCAGCCAGCGGTCCGCCGGCAAGTCCCGTCACGACTGCGATCGGCCAGAATCCCGCGGAAGGAGCCGCCGGCGGCCAGCGCCGTACGACCAGCGACAGGACGGTCTCAAAGATCAACGATTTTGCAAGGACGGCCAGGCACGCCACAAGCGGTGATCCGCTGATAACTTCCGGCAACCCTCCACCACCCCAGAAGAGGACGACCCCGAAAGCGATGAGTGCCCAGCGCCGCAGCACGCCGGCGAGTCGGGCCAGTCCAGGCTCAGTGCTGAAGGAATGCAGATCCGCGGCGCAGGCCAGGCACCAGACCGCCGCAGCGGCCGGCATCCAGAGTCCGGTCCAGGCAACTGGAATGTCGGTAACTCCAGGCATACCGTTCCAGGCGGACGGAGCCGAACCGGCGGCAACGGCGCACCAGCCTTGCCACGGAACCATCGTTTCGCCGCCTGATCGACGCGATTGCCGTGAGAGCCAATCGCTCAGGAGTACTAACCCCAGAAAAGAGACCATCGGCGAGAGATCGGCAGTTGACAATCCCGGAACGACATCAAGTCGAAGCGTTCCTCCGGGGATCGCGAGCAGAGCCAGCCAAGCTGACGTCAGGCTGGCTCCGGCCCAGACAACGGAAACCGGGTCGTGGGAACCAGTTCCCCAGACGCTTGACCAGCCGATATGCCACACGCGGTGATGGTCGACCCCGCGGGACACTCGCGGGGCGTCCGCCGCTCCGATGCGCAGCACAGCGGCACCACTCCAGGCCGCCAGCCAGAGGACGACGGCCGTAGTCTGGAACAGCTCCTCATTCATGGAGCATCATCCGTTGGAACGCGATCCTCAGCCGAGGGGATGAGAGTCAGCGCAAGCGGGATGGCCAGCCAAGTCGCGCCGCTCCACCATTCGTGCTCAGAGATCGTAACGGAGTCGCTGGCGAAGCTCCCGATCAGCAGGAAACCGGCCGCAAGAACAGGCCACCCGATCAGGTATCCCAGTTCACGACCGGCTCGCGGCGATATCGCGGTTTGAGAGCGAGAGCCCTGCCAACGCAGGCCCGCCGAGGCGCGCCGGACGGCTGCCGCGGTAATCGCAGCTCCGGCAACGACGACGACCAGGAATGGCAGCAGTGACGACATGGGCGGCATGCTGTCACAACCGGCGATCTTTCGCCAGAGTTGCAGGACCCGTCATCCAACGAAAACGCCCGGAGACCAGTGCCGATCTCCGGGCGTCCGATTTGCCGTCAGCGATTCAACAGGACTACTTGTTCTGTCCCGAGGTGACGCCGGTGGACGTTTTCTGAGGCTGCGGCCGATTCCGGCTGGTGGTGCTCAGAGCGCCGGAAACCTGCCCCGTGCTGACGGTCGGACGGTCTGGCCGACCGGCTTGCAGATTGAACGGCTTCTCCTGACCGGCCTGGAACAGCCGTCGCTTCGGCTGATAGCCGACATACGACAGAAACTCATTCAGCTTGATGATGTCGACGCCATTGATGATGGCTTCCTCCTGCAATCGCTTGGCTTCCTTGTTGATCGCCCGGGCGGCGGCCTTGTCGTCATCATTGACCAGCGTTGTTTCGTCCGGGATGTCGCCCAGGATCAGGAACTTGGTCTGCTCCGAAACGTGACCTGCTTCCTCTTCCGTCAGAACGTCGCCGTTCGCGTCAATCGGTTCGCCCTTGTCGTTGATCTCGTTGTCAAACTTGGCGTTGTTCACCGTCATGATCTGATGCAGCGTTTCCCGATCGCTGCGTCCGTCGCCGTCGAGATCGATCAGACCGACGATCGAGAAGACTTCCACCCGACCCGGCTTCCAGAGCGGAGTGTAAATCAGGTCACCCTGCGTAATCGGCCGCTTGAAATCTTCATAGACGATCCGGGCTTCCGCCGTGGTCTGATTCAGAATTCGCGTGACTTCGATCTTCCCTTTCACGTCCTGCGGGCCGCGGGCCACGCCGGGGACGTCCTTGGCATAAACGCTGAAGCTGATCCGCGGACGGAGGAAGTCCCGTTCTCCCAGGTTGATCCAGACCAGATCGGTCGAACTGTCAACGCGAACAATTTTCCCCTGCGGCTGATCGAACGTCTGACGCGTGGTGTCGAGGAGCTGCCGACGGAGCCGTTCAATATTGGCGATCAGCTTCTGGACGTCTTCCGCCGCCTTCTTTCGTTCGGCGTCGCGACCGTCCTTCTCCTGCTGCAATTCCGCCTGAGTCTGGTTGAAATCATCGCGGAGTCTGGAGACTTCCTGCTCCTTCTGATCGACCTGTTCTTTGTAGCGGGTCTGTTCCGTTGTCAGATCGGTCTTGGCAGTCTTGTACTTATCTTCGCTGGCATCGACCGTCTTCTGATACTGATCTCGCAAGGCGAGCAGTTCCGTGTTGGTCTTTTCGAGCGTCGCCTTAACATTGTCACGATCGGCCGTCATCGTGTTCAGCGCGGTCCGCAACTTGTCGAGCGTCGCGAGAGCGTCGGGATTGTCGCGATCACGGTGCTCTCGGCCTAACTCAGCGAGACGCTGGTTCATGTAGCCAACAACGGTGTTTGCATTCGTGGGGTTCGACGGATCGTAAACTTCGCTGATCGCCCTTTCGCCCATGATCACTTTCTTCATCGCCTGGACCGATTCGTCGAGCTGACGGCGAGCCGTCTCGCTGGTCTGCTTCTCGGCGCCCAGCGAAATCAGCGTCGCCCCCTTGGTTGAGGCGTCCTTCACGGACAGGTACGTCGTGATCCCGAGAATCACGGTCGTCAGGAAGAAAGTGATTGCGGTGTAGTGGGGCCAACCGGGTTTGTTGGTAGCAGCCGCCATGTTCGTGCTCCAGAGGGGTTCACCAGTCCGCAGACGCGGCGCAGGAAAACCTCTGCGATCGAATTGAAAATCAGAATACGCTGCGATGTGACCGGAACTGGCAAAACACACCGCTCCCGCAAAGCCGCGGCTGCGAAGGAAATCCGCACCTCAGGACTTCAGGGAGACTTGAGTCAACTTCCCAGTCTGATCGTCTCGAATACGGTCGTCAAGAACTTTCGAGGAGCCGCGTGAGTCTGCAGGACCGGACTTCGTCGATGGGCGGCGATTGTTCCGGTCGGAACAGCCACGCAGGCGCACCTCTCCAGACTCTGTTTCGGCGGACGGGACGACGGACTCCGTTCGAAACCGGCAGCGAAGCATCCCGCCGCCCCGAACACGAACAGCATACCGATTCTGCCGGTGGTGCTGGTGAAATCGGGTCTGCCGCACCATAATTCGTGGTGAGACTTAAGTATTTACTGGGCTTTCGGTTGCTGCCGTTGCTCCTTGTCGAGAACCGCCCCATGACCGAGACCGTTTACCTCGTTGACAGCTTCTCGCTGATCTTCCAGGTTTTCCACGCAATTCCCCCGATGACCAGCCCGGCGGGACAGCCCACAAACGCCGTGTTCGGATTCAGCCGGGATCTGGTGGCGCTCCTGAGAGATCATCGTCCGGGCTGGCTCATCTGCGCCTGGGATTCTTCCGGACCCGGTGAACGTCTGGGGATCTACCCCGAGTACAAAGCGAACCGTACCGAGATGCCCGAGGATCTGCGGCCGCAGATCGACCTCGTCCGGGAAGTCATTGAGGCGTTTCGGATCCCGCTGATCGAATTTCCGGGCTGGGAGGCGGATGACGTGATTGCCACGCTGACGCGGGAGGCCGTCGAGCACGGACGAGACGTCCGGATCGTCACCAGCGACAAGGACGCACGGCAGCTCCTCGGACCGCAAGTCAAACTGTACAACTTTCGCAAGAACAGCTACCTGGACGAAGCGGGACTTCTGGAAGACTGGGGAATCCGCCCCGACCAGGTCGTCGATTTCCAATCGCTGGTCGGGGACGCCGTCGACAACGTACCGGGCATTCCGCTCGTCGGTCCGAAAAAGGCCGCCCAGCTCCTGAAGGATTGGCAGACCCTCGAAGACGTTCTGGCCAATGCCGAGCATGCTCCCGGAGCCAAACTGCGGGAGAACTTGAAGCAATTCGCCGACCAGGCGCGAATGAGCCGGGAACTGGTCCGATTGCGGACCGACTTGCCGCTGGTCTTCGACTGGGAAGCCTCGCGGTGTGTCCAACCGGACGTACATCATCTCCAGGACGTCTTCCGCAAACTCGGTTTCCGCAAACTGGTCGACGACGTAAAGCAGTTTTCGCCGCAGGTTGCGCGTGTCGTCGCCCGCGGACTATTCGACGACGAACTGGAAACTGGGCCAGCGCCCCAGCCCGAATCTGCGGCACCAGCTGCTTCGGATCGACACTGGAAAACGATCGACACTCCCGAAAAACTGGCGACATTCGTCGCGGACCTTTCGGCGCAAAGCCGCTTCTGCGTGGACCTTGAGACGACTGGACTCGATCCGCTGCAGTCGCAGATCGTCGGGTGGGCCTTCAGCTGGGCGGCCGGAACCGGTTTCTACCTGCCGGTGCTCGGCCCGGCCGGGAGCCAGTTGCTCGACTCGGCGACCGTACTTGCGGCCCTCAAGCCATTCCTGGAGCGGGACGAGATTGAAGTCGTCAATCAGAACATCAAGTTCGACCTGATCGTGCTGAGGGCCGCTGGCGTCCGGATCCGGAATCTCGGGCTGGACCCGATGGTCGGCGACTACCTGCTCGACGCGGGTGCCCGGTCCCACAATC
This sequence comes from uncultured Planctomycetaceae bacterium, assembly GCA_942493135.1. Lineage (GTDB taxonomy): Bacteria > Planctomycetota > Planctomycetia > Planctomycetales > Planctomycetaceae > Planctellipticum. Next base: position 1,670,398 of record OW818684.1, read on the forward strand.
TGGAAACGCTGATCGACAAATACCTGCATCGCCCGTCGATTTCGATCAAAGAGCTGATCGGCAGCGGCTCGAAGCAGAAGCGGATGGACGAGATCGCGGTCGAGAAAGTCGCCGAATACGCCTCCGAAGACGCAGACTGCTCGCTGCAGATTGCCGACCTGATCCGCCCGCAACTCGAAGCCGACCACCTTTGGAAGTTGTACTGGGATCTGGAACGGCCGCTGATTCACGTGCTCGCCGACATGGAGTATCGCGGCATCCGCGTGAACGCCGACGAACTGCGGGCGCAGAGCGAAACGCTGACGCGGCAGCTCGAAATGCTGATGCACGAAATCTACGAACTCGCGGGGCATCCCTTCAATATCGACTCGCCGATCCAGTTGCGGACGGTCCTGTTTGAAGAACAGGGACTCCCCGTCCGGAAGAAGACCAAAACGGGCCCCAGCACCGATCAGGACGTGCTGGAGGAGCTGGCGACGCTTCGCCCCGACAATCCGCTGCCGCTCAAAATCATTGAGCATCGGCAGATGTCGAAGCTCAAAGGGACCTACCTGGACGCCCTACCGGCGCTGATCAATCCGCAGACAGGGCGGATTCACGCGTCGTTCAATCAGGTTGTCGCGGCGACCGGCCGGCTCAGTTCGAGCGATCCCAACTTGCAGAACATTCCCATCCGGACCCCGGCAGGGCGACAAGTCCGCAAAGCGTTTGTCCCGGAAAATCCTGACTGGCGCCTGGTGTGCGCGGACTACTCTCAGATCGAACTGCGGATGCTGGCCCACTTCAGCCGGGATCCCGTCCTAGTGGAAGCCTTCGCCAACGGCGTCGATATTCACACGGCGGTGGCGGCGGACGTGTTCGGGGTCGACCGGCAGGACGTCGACAGCGATATGCGCCGGGTCGCCAAGGCCGTCAACTTCGGCGTGATTTACGGACAAAGCCCGTATGGCCTGGCGGCGGCGCTGGGGATTACTCAGGACGATGCCGCTCGATTCATCGACGAATACTTCAGTCGGTATGCCGGAGTCGACGCATTCCTGGAACAGACCCTGGTCGAGTGCGCGAAGACCGGCTACGCCCGGACGATCCTCGGGCGAAGGCGGGCGATCGAGGGGTTGCGGTCCGAGCGATCGCGGAATCGGACGATGCCGGAGCGGACTGCGATTAATACAGTCATCCAGGGGTCGGCGGCGGACCTCATCAAACGGGCCATGATCCGGGTCCACGATCGGCTGGAACGGGAACGGCACCCCGCCCGCCTGCTGCTCCAGATCCACGACGAACTGGTGCTGGAGTCGCCCGCGGAGGCGGTTCCGTCACTCGTAACGCTGGTGAAGGAAGAGATGGAACACGCCCTGGATCTCGACGTACCGCTGGTCGTCGACGTCTCCATCGGCCCGAACTGGCTGGACATCGAAGACGTGGAATAGTCGAGAGACGAGAGTCCAGAGCCGGGAGCCGGAGGAAGCGCGAATGAGCGGCAGTCCTCGGCAATTGACAAAGAACAAATCACAAAGAACCGACCCATGCGTATCGTGATCGTCACGGCCGGGGGCGCCGGCATGTTCTGCGGGTCGTGCATGCACGACAACACCTGGGCGCGGGCGCTCCAGCAGGCCGGACACGACGTGGTGCTGCTGCCGCTCTATACGCCACTCACGCTGGATGAAGAGAGCCTGAGCGATCGCCACGTCTACGTCGGCGGAATCAACGTCTATCTGGATGCCCGATTTCCCCTCTGGCGACGGCTGCCGCGGGCCTGGAAACGGTGGCTTGACGCGGCTTGGATCCTGCGGCTGGCGAGTCGCGGTAACGTGAGCAACAGCGCCCCCGAGCTCGGCGACCTGACGCTGTCTTTGTTGCAGGGGGATCACGGTCCGCATCGGGCCGCCCTGGAGGATCTGAACCGGCATCTGCTGGAACTGACGCCGGATGTCGTCTGTTTCAGCAATTTAATGCTTGGCGCGGGAGCATCGACGCTGCGGAGCCACTTTCGGGGGAGGATCTGGTGCGTCCTGCAGGGTGACGACATTTTTCTGGATGCCCTGCCGGAACCCTGGCGGACGCAGGCGTGGAATCGATTGCGGGAAATCACCGGCGACGTCGACGGCTACATCACCCACAGCGATTACTACCGGCGGTTCATGGGCGAGCGGCTGAAACTGCCGGACGAGCACGTCCATCTGCTCCCCCTGACGATCGACTGCAGCCGGCACACCGGATCTCCGAAACGCCAGCTCGGCTCGCCGCCGACCGTCGGTTACTTCGCCCGGATCGATCCGGCCAAGGGGCTGGACCTGCTGGTCGAAGCGGTTGTCCTGCTGCAGCGGGAGTTCCCCGGCGTCCGGCTGCGGGCTGGAGGATATCTCGGGGAGAGTCATCGAGGCTTTTTCAATCGAGTTCGAGAGCTCGCAGCTCCGCTGGGCGATCGGTTCGAGTATCTCGGGAGTCCGGCAACGCTGGCGGAGAAGGTCGCATTCCTGGAAGGGCTCGACCTCTTCTCCGTGCCGACGCGGTATCACGAGCCCAAGGGGATCTTCCTGCTGGAAGCCTGGGCGAACGGCCTGCCAGTCGTCCAGCCGGCGCACGGGGCATTTCCCGAGCTGGTCCATTCCACGGGCGGAGGACTGGTGGTAGCGCCCGACGACCCGGCCGCCCTTGCGGAGGGGCTGGCGCAGATGCTTCGTGACGCGGAATTGCGTCTGGCGCTGTCCGCCGCCGGAGCAGCAAACGTCCGAACGAAGCATGACCTCCCGGCTCTCGCGGCCGCTACGAACTCGCTCTGGTCGACCTGAAGCAGTTCGACCGCATCGCAACCGGCCGATTCTGCCGCTGCAGCCCATGCTTCCGCCGGCAGGATCGATTCAGGCATCTTTTTCGGAAACTTCCGGACAATCGATACAGCTTGCCGCGACTCTCATCCGATACATGCGGCAGGGCGCTGGATCATGCGCGCTGGCGGCGTCATCACTGACTCGCTCACATCCCACATCGCGTGGTGTTCAAAGTCAGGGAACGACTGATGCGGACACGGAACTGGCTGTCACGTCTCCTCGGTGGAATGCTCGCACTGGCTGCGGGTGCGGAGCCCCTGTGGGCTCAACAAGGCCCCGAGGGTGCGTATTTTTACGATGGTCCGCCGGGCTATTCCGGCGGTTATCCCGGTATGGAATCCCCCGGATATCCACCCGGTGCTCAGCCGTGGCCGGGGGTCTCCCCATACGCCGGGCCGGCGGTGGACCAGACCCGGTATGAAAACGGGACTTGGTTCCGCAAGCAGAGCTTCGGAGGACGCAAGTTCTTCTTTGACCTCGAAGCGCTCGTGACGCTGACCGGCAAGCCGCCGCAGAGTCCCATCGGAGCCAGCGGCGTCAATCAGCTGCAAGATCTCCCCGGCGTCCAGAGCCCCTTTCACAATCAGCAGTTTTTCGAGAAGCCGTTCATCGACCTCGGGCCGAACCGGGAAAACAATACCGGTTCCACGGGCGGGGGTGGTGGCGCGACTGGAACCCTCGACGTCCAAGTCTTTCCGAACCAGAACATTGGAGTCATTTCCGAATCGCTGCTGACGGGTGGCTTGCGAGGTCGGTGGGGCTTCTGGAATCCGGACGATACCGGCTTCCTGATCTCGGGCTTCTATACCGGTAACGCCCAGGCCGATCTGCTGATGTCCGATCCGCTCCTGAACCTGGACCCGAACAGCTACGACAACATTGTGCCGGGAAGCTACAACTTCCACCTGCACGCCTGGATGGGTCTGCCACTGGCGGGCTTCGACTCGGACGGCGATGGTCAGCCGGGAACCGTCATTCCGTTCGACATCTCCGTCTATCTGCAGCTCAAGTCGCAGCTCTACGGGGGGAATGCAGACTACTACTTCAACAGCTTCGTCGATGGCGACGCAGTCAAGATCCGCGGACTGGCCGGCGGCCGGTACATCAACCTGCAGGAGGACTTCCAGTTCGCCGGGGTCGACAGCGGCATGGGATATACGATTCAGAACGCGGTGAACTCAACCGGTAGCGGGGGCGGCGGCGGTGGTGGTGGTAGTACGACCACGACGGTTACCGAAATCGGAACCCCGACGACCTTCGAACCTCTCTTCAGCACGCCCGATATCATGAAGTCATATCTGCGATCCAATCTGCGGTCGCAGCTGGGCGGTCCAGAAATCGGCTTCCGCATGGATCTTGGCGGCGAGGGCTTTTCTCTGTGGACCGAGACGAAATTCGGTCTCCTGGCCAACAATTCCCGCCGTTACGTCGAAGGCTACAACATTGGCGACGCATATTCATGGCTGCTGTTTCAGGATCCCCTGGGAAATCTGACTCAGGGACCCATTATGCCGCGGCATGACATCGCAGCCACGAAGTTCCGCGACGAAAGCACGACGACCTATATCTCCCCAATGTTCGAGCAGTCGATCAACGCCCGTTCGAAGATCTTCTCGTACCTCCCCGGCTTCCGAAAGCTCCGAGTCTTCAACGAAGCCAGCTTCCAGGTCGGCTACACCTTCCTGCTGATCGGTGGAGTCTACCGGCCCAGTGACAACATCAACTGGGACGCCTATCCGGTGAATCCCAGCCTCGCTGACAAGCGGTCGAAGTACTACACCAACAACCTCAGCCTCGGTTTCGAGTGGACCTATTGAAACTCGGCCGAGTTCTCCTGCGAATTCCCTGGACGGGGTGCAGTCGCTACGGCACTGCATCCCGTCGCTTGCATGAAGGGGATCGCCCGCCCACCAGTGTTGCGATCCGCATGGAGCAGTGCTCTTGCGACCAGTTTTTTGCTGGGGTCGGCGGGGGGCGCCGCGTCGATCACGATCGCAACACTCGAGAAAACAGCGAGACACACCACAACACGTTTCAGCAAAGAGTTTTACGACACACGTCCAGGTTCTGGCGCCGATTTTGCGATTTTGGCCCGCAGCCTTTCTCCAAGCTGCAAATCCTTTTCCTGTAAGCGGATTCGCGTCGGTCCGGTCGCTGCGGGCTTGAGCCGCTCGGTCGACTCGGCCGATGGTTGGGGGGAGTCGTGGTTGTATGCGTTATGCGATTTCCCTAACATGGCTCGATTCTCCCGGCCGACGGTGCCGGGCTTTCTGTTCCGGGAATGGACTGGCATGCGGTTTCTGCTGATTGATCGCATCACCGAACTGACGCCTTACAAGTCGATCAGTGCGGTGAAAAATCTGTCGCTGGCGGAGGAATACCTGGCCGACCATTTTCCGGGCTTTCCGGTGCTGCCGGGTGTCCTGATGTTGGAATCGCTCGTGCAGGCCGGCGCCTGGCTGGTTCGCTGCAGCGAAGATTTCGCACACAGCACGGTCATGCTCAAGGAAACACGGGCGGTCCGTTACAACAATTTTGTCGCACCGGGCGATCAACTGCAGTTGCAGTTGTCCGTGAAGAAGACTGCCGGCAACCTGTGGGATCTGCAGGGATCGGGAACGGTCAACGGCGGTTCGGCCGTCTCGGCCCGGATCACGCTGGAAGTGCTGAACCTGGCCGATCGCAACGTCGATCTGGCACGGGCGGATGAATTGCAGATCAAGACGTGGCGGGAGCTGCTGCCGCAGATCTGGCGTCAGCCGGTCGAACAGCCGGCCTGAACGAGACGCGGGCAGGCCGGAATTGCAGATTACGAATTCGGCGGGACGACCGCTGAGCTGTTAATAAAAGGTCAAGGGTTCCATGAATCTGACAGGTCGTGTTGCGTTGGTGACTGGGGGCAGTCGCGGAATCGGTCGAGCCATTGTCGCCCGGCTGGCCGGTGCGGGTGCGAAGGTCGCATTCGTTTATCAGTCGAATCAGGAGGCTGCCGACGCGCTGGCCGCGGAGCTGACGGCTCAGGGCTCTGAAGTCCTGGCCTTCAAGGCCGACGTCAGCAAGAAAGCCGAAGCCGACCAGGTCATCGAACAGGTGACCACCGCTTTTGGCCGCCTCGATATCCTCGTCAACAACGCCGGCATCACCCGGGACGGTCTGCTGGCGACGATGACGTCGGAACAGTGGCAACAGGTCATCGACACCAACCTGACCGGCGTGTTCAACTTCTGTCAGGCGGCGACGCGGACGATGATGTCGCAGCGTTACGGCCGCATCATCAACATGTCGAGCGTCGCCGCGGATTTTTCGAATCCGGGGCAGGTCAACTACGCCGCCAGCAAGGCGGGTATCGAAGGATTTTCGCGGTGCATGGCGACGGAGCTCGCCAAGCGCGGCGTGACGGTCAACTGCGTCGCTCCCGGTTTCATCGAAACCGATATGACCGTCGCCGTCGTGAATTCCTTCGGCGACAAGATCAAACAGTCGATTCCGGTCCGACGTCTCGGCAAGCCGGAAGACATTGCGAATGCCGTGCATTTCCTCGCGTCCGAGGAATCGAGCTACATCACCGGTCAGACTCTGAAAGTCGACGGGGGACTGACGCTCGGCGGCATGGGTTAGTTTGCTGACGTTGAGGACGAATCGTTCGCGGCTCGGCTGGGGTGGTCGGACTGCGAGTGAATTGCGCGATATTTTTGTGGGTCAAACGGTCTGCTGCCTCGCCCCGGCAGACTGCTGTTGACGAGATTACTCAGCCGGGGCGGGAGAGATTGCACGCGCAGACGGCGTCGACTGTCGACGCCTCTGCGATGCAGGAGAATCTGGGATGACTCGCGACGAAATTCTGGACAAGGTGCGGAGTACGCTGGTCGATGCGCTGGGCGTCGACGATGACGAAGTCAGCCCCGAATCCACGCTGGTGGGCGACCTCGGCGCGGAGTCGATCGACTTCCTCGACATTGTCTTCCGCCTGGAGAAGAACTTCGGCGTCAAGATTCCGCGCGGCGAGCTGTTCCCCGAGAACTTCGCATCGGCCGACTCCACGTTCGTCAAGGACGGCATGGTTACGCCGGAAGGCCTCGTCGAACTGAAGAAGCGGATGCCGCACGCCGACGTCGACTCGCTGGCGAAGGATCCGAAAGTGGAAAACATTCAGGATCTGTTCACGGTCACCATGATCGTGAACTTCTTGGAACGAAAGCTCGCGGCCTAGTCGGCTGCGACTGCTGACGGCATTGACGGCGAATCCTCGCGGCTCGTTGAGGGTCCGCGAGGAATTCCGCGAATTGCCGGGATGCAGCACCAATCACGGGTGTTTCGCCGCCGCGGACGGGCAGGCGGATCGACGTTGAAACCTATTCTCGCCAACTGAAGACTGACCGCATGCGCTGGATGTGGATCGACCGATTCGTCGAATTCGAACGCGGGAAACGTGCGCGGTCGATCAAGAACGTCTCGCTGGCCGAGGAGCATCTGCACGACCATTTTCCGGGATTCCCGGTCATGCCGAACACCCTCATCCTGGAGGGGCTTGCTCAGACCGGAGGCATCCTGCTGGGCGAGGTCTACGACTTCGAACACGTGGTCGTGCTGGCCAAAGTGCCGAAGATGACCTTCCACAGCTGGGCGACGCCGGGCGATACGCTTGCATACGAAGCGGTGCTGACCGACGTCCGGTCCGAGGGGGGGATGGTCGAGGTCAAGGCGACAGTCGGCGACCGGCTGGTGGCCGACGGAGAAATTGTCTTCGCCCACGCGAACGATTCCGCGGTCGGAGGCGTCAAAGTCGATCAGAGGAGTTTCGTCTTCTCCATGCGGCTCCTGGGCGTTCTCGACGTGGGAAAAGCCGGCGACGGAACGAACGCAGCGGGCTGATGGCAGTTGGTGAGAAACCGGTGGCGGGATAAACTGTAGGGGCAGAGGCCTCCGCCCGACTTGGGCGACGGACGGCGTTCGGTCGATCGAGAGCACAGGTTAAACCATGAGACGGCGTGTGGTGGTGACGGGCATGGGCGTAATTACGCCCGTGGGAAACACCGTGGAGGCGATGTGGCAGTCTCTTCGCGAGGGGCGCAGCGGTATCGGTCCGATCACGTATTTCGACGCCAGCGGGTTTCCAACGCAGTTTGCCGCTCAGGTCAAGGGCTTTGACCTCAGCCACTACGTCGACGATCTCCGCCGATTTGAATTCTCCGGCCGGAACATTCGCTTCGCCGTCGGGGCCGCGCGGCAGGCGTTTGACGATTCGGGCCTGGGGAGCCACGCCTACGATCCGGCCCGGTTCGGCGTCTATCTCGGGGCGGGCGAAGGCCAGCAGGACTTTATGCTCGTCATGAGCATGATTGCCGAGTCCCAGAAGGACGGGCAGGTCGACCTCGCAGAGTTCACCCGGCGCGGACTGGCAAGTCTCCATGCTCAGACGGAACTGGAGCAGGAGCCGAATATGCCCGCCGGGCATTTGGCCAGCCTGTTCGACGCACAGGGCCCGAACCTGAACTGCCTGACCGCATGCGCCGCTTCCAGCCAGGCCATCGGGGAAGCGACCGAGCTGATCCGTCGGGGCGACGCGGACATCATGATGTCGGGCGGCGCCCACAGCATGATCCATCCGTTCGGCGTGACGGGTTTTAATCTGCTGACCGCTCTCTCCACGCACAACGAGAGCCCGCAGGAGGCGTCCCGCCCGTTCGATAAGGACCGCGACGGCTTCGTGCTGGGCGAAGGCGCCGGAATGGTGATTCTGGAAGAACTCGAACATGCGAAGAAACGCGGCGCCCGAATCCACGGGGAATTGATGGGTTATGGGTCCACTGCGGACGCATACCGCATCACCGATATTCATCCCGAAGGCCGCGGCGCCGTGGCCTGTATCCGGATGGCCATGAAGGACGCCGAGCTGAACCCGTCCGATATCCACTACGTCAACGCTCACGGCACCAGCACCGAGGTCAACGACCGGGTCGAGACCGCGGCGATCAAGCATGCGTTCGGCGACATCGCCTACAAGACCCCGGTGTCGAGCATCAAGAGCATGCTCGGACACCTGATTGCCGCGGCGGGAAGCGTCGAAGCCATCACCTGCCTGCTGGCGATTCGCGACGGAATCCTGCCGCCGACGATCAACTATCGGACCCCGGATCCCGATTGCGACCTGGACTACGTCCCCAACGCGGCCCGCGAGGCCCGCGTCAAGGCGGCGCTATCGAACAGCTTCGGTTTCGGCGGTCAGAACATTTCGCTGATCTTTTCGGAGTTTCACGGCTAGTTTCCGGGCGTGATCGCACGAGGGTGTCGCGCGTGATCTGGTACGTGCTGTCCGCTGTTGCGGTGCTGGTCTTCGTCGACTTGCTGACCCGGATCTATTTCGGCCGGATCGTGCTGAGGCATTTCGAGACGAAGCCCGCCTTCAACATCGCCCCGTCCCCCGCCGACCCGCGCGGCGAACTGATCGAGATCCCTGCGTCTAGCGGGCTGACCCTTCGCGGCAGCCTGTATCGACAGGCGTTTCGAAAGCCCGTCGGACTGATCGTGTTCTTTCCCGAGCTCGATGGCAATCACTGGTCGGCGCTCAGCTACTGCGAGGCCCTGTTCGACGCCGGATTCGACGTCCTCTCCGTCGACGTCCGCAATCAGGGAGACAGCGACTACGAACCCGGTTACGAGCCGCTGCAGTGGTTCACTTCCCGTGAAGCGGAGGACGTACGAAGCGTATTCCGCTGGATTGAGAACGAGTCCGAATTGAAGACGCTGCCGCTCGGAGTCATGGGTGTCAGCCGCGGCTCAAACGCGGCCATGCTGGCTGCCGCGGAACATTCCACTGTCAAGGCCGTCTGCTGCGAAGGAGGCTATCCGACCGCCGGCCTGCAATTGCGCTACTCGCAGCGCTGGGCGGTTCTGTACATCCCCCTCTGGCTGGTCCGGATACTGCCGGAGTGGCACTATCGATATACGCTGGCTCTCGTGCGTCTCATCAGCGAATGGCGTCGCGGGCATCGGTACGTGATGATCGAACGCATGCTCCCGCGGCTCCGCAACCGACCGGTGCTGCTGATCGGCGGCGAGCGCGACAACTATGTGCCGCCCGAAGTCGTCGAACAACTGGCGCGGCGAATCGGCGGTAGCTCAACGCGGTGCTGGATCGTCCCGCGATCCCGGCACAACGGAGGGCGTGTGGCGGCGCGACAACTCTACGACCAGACGCTGCTGCGGTTCTTCCAGACTTCCTTCGGGTATGAGCCCTCCCGCGACATCGCTACGACCCGGACGGCCTGACACCCGCTTCGCGTCCTGCCGATGATCAACGGCCTCTTTCTTTCGCAGTCGATCCCGGCGATGATGGAACCCAGATCATTGGATTCCTCTCCTGGAGATGCTGCATGGGCCTGCTCAACTGGACGATGTCCGCCGTACTGGCGGCTGGAGTACTGACGACGTCGATGAGCCGGGCCGCGGACGACCTGCCACCGCCGGACCAGTTGCCGGAACAGGCCGAACTGCCCGATCCGCTCAAGCTGCGGGACGGCACGCCGGTCACCACGCAGGGGGCCTGGCTCGAACGGCGCAAACCCGAACTGCGCCGTCTGTTTCAACATTACATGTACGGCTACCTGCCCGCGCAAGTCCCCATCGAAGCCCGCGCGACGAAGACCGCCGACATCCTCGGTGGCAAAGGGACGCTCAAAGAGGTTGAAATCCGCTTCCCGACGCTGGGCGACAAGGCCCCGCGGATGCACCTGGCGCTCTTCCTGCCGAAGGGGATCGCGAAGGCGCCGATGTTTTTGAGTCTCAACAGCTGCGGCAACATCGAGGCTCTCGACGACCCTTCAGTCACCGACCATGCCGAGGTCTGGCGCCGCGAGAACTGCAAACCGGGCCAGCGCGGGACCGCGACGAATTTTTGGTGCGTCGAGTACCTGATTTCCCGCGGCTACGGACTGGCCCTGTTCCACGAAAGCGAAATCGATCCCGATCGGCACGACTTCACCGACGGCATTCATCCGTTCGTCGCCGATCCGAAGGTTCCGGAAGCATCGCGCCCCGGCACCATCGCCGCCTGGTCGTGGGGCCTGCACCGGGCGATCGACTATCTGACGACCGACCCGCAGGTCGATCCGTTCCGGATCTGTCTGATCGGGCATTCGCGACGGGGCAAGACGGCGCTGTTCGCCGCGGCGATGGACGAGCGCGTGGCGCTGGTCGTCCCGCACCAGTCGGGCACCGGCGGCATGGCCCTCAGCCGCGACAGCCAGCAGGAGACCGTCGAGCGGATCAACCGCGTCTTCCCGCACTGGTTCGACGACGCCTTCGTGGCGTTCGACGGTCGCGAGAACAGACTGCCGTTCGACCAACACTGCCTGGTGGCGATGGTTGCACCCCGACCGCTGCTCGATACCGAAGGGGCACAGGACGCCTGGGCCAACTTCCCGCGGTCGCTGGAGTCCCTGCAGGCCGCCGATCCGGTCTACCGCCTGCTGGGAGTCACCGGCATCAAGGGAACGGGCCTCGTCCAGAATGACGAACCGATCGTCGGCCCGAATTTCGGTCGACTGATGCAGTACCGCCTCGATGAGAAGCACACGCTGAACCAGAAGTTCTGGGAGAAGATTCTGGACTTCGCCGATGCGCAGTTGAAGGCCGCAAAGTAACCGCGGCGAATGACGGGCCACATCGGGTGGCTGGCGTCGGAGTCTTCGACGACACAGTCCCTTGAAGCTTTCCCGGACGCTGTCCGGAGCGAAAACGGCCGGCACAGCCGGCCCGACGCTTTCGAGAGGAATGACTGCATGCAACATTCCGGTGTATGGACAGTCCAGACTCTGCAGCTGGTTATGCTGGCGATGTGTCTGCCCGGGCCCTTCGCCCGGGGGGCCGACAAGATCCCCGATTACACCCGAGAGATTCTGCCAATCTTCCGCCGGCATTGCTGGGAGTGCCACGGTCCGAAAAAAGCGGAAAGCGAACTGCGCTTCGATCGGCGCGAATCGGCCGTCGGTGCCAGTGTGCGGCCGGGCGACGTCGCGGCGAGCGAACTCTATCGACGGATCACGCTGCCGCGCGGCCACGACGAAGTCATGCCCAGCCGGGGCGAGCCGCTGCCGGCGCGGGAGGTCTTGCAGATCCGGCGCTGGATTGAAAGCGGCGCAGCATGGCCGGAGCAAACCGCCGAGTACCAGCACTGGGCCTACCAGCCTCCCGTCCGCAATGAGATCCCGCCAGGCTCGAATCCCGTCGATTTCTTCGTCCGGCGTCGCCTCGCAGAAGAAGAGTTGAAGCCATCGCCGAGCGCCGAGCGCGAGATCCTCCTGCGACGAGTTTCGCTGGACCTGATTGGTCTGCCTCCGAGTTCGGCTGAGCTGGATGCCTTCCTGGCGGACACGTCTCCCGAGGCCTGGGAGCGGGCAGTCGACCGGCTGCTGGCCTCGGACCAGTTCGGCGTCCGCTGGGCCAGGCCGTGGCTTGATGCGGCCCGCTATGCGGACTCGCACGGTTTCCAGCGGGACGACTTCCGGGACATCTGGGCCTACCGGGACTGGGTCGTCGACGCGTTCAACAAGGACATGCCGTTCGACCGGTTCACCATCGAACAGCTTGCGGGGGATCTGCTGCCGGATGCCACGGAATCGCAGCGGATCGCGACGGGTTTCAATCGCAACGCACCGACCAACGTGGAGGCGGGGAGCGATCCCGAAGAGACCCGCGTGAACCAGGTTCACGACCGGGTGAATACGCTGGGAATGGTCTGGCTGGGAACGACGCTGGAATGCGCCCAGTGTCACGATCATAAGTACGACCCGATCACGACTCGCGACTACTACGGCCTGTTCGCGTTCTTCAACACGACCGCGCAGGAAGCCGACCGGACGAACCCGAAAACGCCAGGCTCGATTCAGTTTCAGGGGCCCGAGATGCCGCTGACGGACCCGGCAATCGACGCCGAACGCGCGCGGCTGCAGCAGGAACTGGCGCAGATCGATGAGCGGCTGCAGTCGCTGAGCAAGGAGCATGCGACGCTCGATCCCGCCTGGCTCGACGAGCTGGCGGAACGGATCGCAACCACCCCGCGCGAAGAAGTCCTCCCGGTCGCCGAGTTCTCGTCGCTGGGAGGAGCCACTCACGAGGTCCTGGCGGATGGCTCCGTGCTGCTCAGCGGAGAAGCCCCCGATCGCGACACGTACGAAGTCACGGTCAAGACATCACTCACCGGCATTCGGGCGATCCGGCTGGATGCCCTGACCGATCCCTCGCTCCCGGGGAGCGGTCCGGGTCGCGGCGACGCGGAGCGGACGAACTTCGTCCTCAACACGTTTGCCGCCACGGCCGAGCCCGCATCCGGCGGCTCACCGGCGCCGGTCAGATTCACGGGCGCACGGGCCGACTTCTCGCAGGCGAAGTACGACGCCCGCGGCGCTATCGACGACGATCCGAGAACCGCGTGGGCGATCGCCCCCCAGTTTCGCAAACCCCACTGGGCGGAGTTCGCGTGCGAGCCGCTCGGATTCGCCGGGGGGACCGTCCTGCGGTTCCGGCTCGTGCAGAACTTCGGCCAGTCCCGCACTCTGGGCCGGATCCGGCTGACGGCGATCCTCGGCAACGCGGGGGCCACGGCGATCCCGGCGGATGTGGTCAAAGCAGTGGAAACGCCCGCCAACCGACGGACCGACAAGCAGAACGAACGGCTGCGAGAGTACCGGCTGCAGCAGCTTCCCGAGTATGCCAGGCAGATCGCCGGGAAGCAGAAGCTGCAGGCGGCGTTCGCCAAGGTCAAACTACCGACCACGCTGGTCATGCAGGAAGTCGAACAGCCGCGTGTCAGCCGCATGTTTGAGCGGGGGGACTTCCGGAATCCGGGCGAAACCGTCAGCCCCGCAACTCCCTCCGCGCTGCCTCCGCTGGAGATCGACGCCGGCACGCCGCGCAATCGGCTGACGCTGGCCCGCTGGCTGGTTGACGGTCGAAATCCCCTCGTCGCGCGAGTGACCGTCAATCGTTATTGGGCCGAGCTGTTCGGACACGGGCTGGTGACGACTGCCGAGGACTTTGGCATCAAGGGGGAACCTCCGACGCATCCAGAGCTCCTCGACAGGCTGGCTGTCGAGTTCCAGCAGAACGGCTGGCAGATCAAGCCCATCCTGCGAACGATTGTCCTCAGCGAAACCTATCGGCAATCCTCGCATGTCACGCCCGCGCTGGCGTCCGCCGACGATCGCAATCTGCTGTATGCCCGCGGCCCGCGGTTCCGGCTGGAGGCCGAGGCGATCCGCGACAACGCCCTGTCCATCGCCGGGCTGCTGAATCCGCAGCTCGGCGGTCCGCCGATCCGTCCCGAGCAGCCGGACGGGCTGTGGGTGAAAGTCGGCGGACAGCGGTACGACTACGTCGTCAGTCCCGGCACGGAGAAGAATCGTCGGGGCCTGTTCGTGGTCTGGAAGCGCGGCGCGCCCTACCCGAGCTTCGTCACCTTCGACGCCAACAGCCGCCTGGCCTGCCGCGTCAATCGACCGCGGTCCAATACGCCGCTGCAGGCCCTGACGCTGATGAACGACCCGGTCTACGTCGAGGCCGCTCTCGCATTCGCGAAGCGGATCGTGACCGAGAACCCGGCGGCATCGACGGACGATCGGTTGGTCTACGCCTTCCGGACGGCGACCGCCAGAAAGCCGAGGCCTGCTGAACTGGCCGTGCTGCGACAGTTGTTCGAGTCCCAGCGGACGTCGGGCAGCTCTGAGACTGAAACATCGGGCAAACTCTTCGGCCAGGACGTGGTCCTGCCCGCCGGGATCTCGCGCGCCGACTACACCGCCTGGTACGCCGTCGCCGCGGCAATCCTCAACCTCGACGAAACGATCACGAAGGGGTAACGCCGATGAACTGCGATCTCCCCGGACTGGCAAACGCCGGCCAATTCGCCATGCAAACCGGCCGGAGGCAGTTCCTCCGGCGGGGCGGACTGGCGCTGGGCGCTGCGGCTCTGGCGTCGATGCTGGAGGGCGAATCTCCCACGCAGGCCGCGAGCCGGCCGATGTTCCCCGCGCGGGCGAAGCACGTCATCTACCTGCACATGATCGGCGCGCCGTCGCAGCTCGATCTCTACTCGGAAAAGCCCGAGCTGGTCCGCCGCGATGGAGAGGAGTGCCCGGAGTCGTTTCTCAAAGGCCGACGATTCGCGTTCATCGGCGGGAAGATGACGCTGTCGGGCAGTCCCTTCAAATTCCGGCGTCATGGCGCCAGCGGGCAGGTGCTGTCGGAACTATTGCCGCATCTGGGGCAGGTCGCCGATGAGCTGACGATCCTCAACACCGTTCATACCGAAGAGATCAATCACGCGCCGGCCCAGATGTTTCTGCATACGGGCTTCGGTCGCGGCGGCCGGCCTAGCTTCGGCTCCTGGGTCAGTTACGGGCTGGGGAGCGAGAACCAGGATCTGCCAGCGTACGTCGTGCTGCAGTCGGGACCGCTGGGGGGCGCGGGGACGTCGCTCTGGTCCAACGGCTTTCTGCCGAGCGTCTACCAGGGGATTCCGTTTCGCGGCAACGGCGATCCGGTCCTGTTTCTGAGCCCGCCCCCCGGCCAGCAGCCCGCCGAACGGGCGCGGATCTTCGATGCCGTGGGCGACCTCAACCGTCTGCAGCTCGACGCCGTCGGCGATCCGGAAATCGCCACGCGGATCAGTCAGTACGAGATGGCGTTCCGCATGCAGACCAGCGTCCCCGAGCTGATGGAGATCGCCGGCGAACCGAAACACGTTCTGGAGATGTACGGCGCGAAGCCGGGCGGCGCGTCGTTCGCCAACAACTGCCTGCTGGCCCGCCGGCTGATCGAGCGCGGCGTGCGGGTCGTCGAGCTCTACGACGCCGACTGGGACCATCACTCGAACATCGCCAAGGCCCTGCCGAACAAGTGCCGGGACGTCGATCAGGGAATGGCGGCGCTGGTGCAGGACCTGAAGCAGCGGGGACTGCTCGATGAGACGCTGGTGATCTGGGCTGCCGAGTTCGGTCGCACGCCGCTCCGTCAGGGGGCCGACGGAGACGGCAAGACAACGAATCCCGGCCGCGATCATCACAAGGATGCCTATACCGTCTGGATGGCCGGCGCGGGACTGAGGGGCGGTTTGACGTATGGCCGCACGGACGAGTTCGGGTTCGCGCCGGTCGAGAACCCGGTCCAGGTCCACGATCTGAACGCGACCGTGCTGCACCTGCTGGGGATCGACCACGAACGGCAGACGTTCAAGTATCAAGGGCGCGAGTACCGGCTCACGGACGTGCATGGTCACGTGCTGCATGACGTGCTGGGGTAGAATCCCCCTTGGGACTCTCGCCAGATTCGTCTCATAGGCCGATCGATTGCAGCACTGGATGGAAGTGATGTCGAAAACGCCTTTGGCAAACTGTCGGCGGCAACAAATGGCGAGAGTCGCCCGAATTCTCAGGCGGGTTTCGAACCGACGCAGTTTGCCCTGGATTCTGGTCGGCCTGTTGTCCGCCGGATGCTCGGGCGGCGCAAAATCCGACTCTCGACCTCCGGCAGAGGGAAAGCGTCCTGAAGTCGAGATGCCCGTACTCAGCGAACGGGAAGTCTGGCAATTCTGCGGCGATTGCCATCAGTTTCCCGATCCGCAGAACTTCGCAAAACACGAATGGCGTGCGGAAGTCTCGAAGGGCTACGGTTTCTATCGCGCGTCAGGTCGCGTCGACCTCAAGCCTCCCCCTCAGGAAGCGGTCGTCGCATACTACGTCGGCCTGGCGCCGGACGAAGTGGAATTGCCGTCACTCGGGCAGGTCGCCTTGAATGACGTCCCCACTCCGATCGCATTTGAGGCGACGCCTCTGGACGTGGCGGAAGCCTCGCCCGCCGCCATCTCCCGGATCGAGCCCGACTCGTCCGTTCCTGGGCGATGGTGGTTCTCGGATATGCGCGGCGGGCAGGTCTGGGAGTTCACCGGCTTGAACGAACCGCTCCGCAAGCGATGGACCATTCCGAACCCCTGCGGCGTCTGCCGCATGGACCGCGGTCCGGACGGAACGCCGGGTTACGTGGCGGCCGACCTGGGAAGCTTTCGACCGGAAGATCATCAGCGCGGGGGCCTGTGGTGGGTTCCGGATGGCCCGGATGCAATTGCGCGTCGTCTGGTGAGCGGACTGGGGCGCGTCAGTCATGTCACTTCCGCCGATCTCGACGGAGATGGCGACGAAGATCTGGTCGTCTCACAGTTCGGCTGGCGCCGGACCGGCCGGCTGCAGGTCTTCTGGAATGACGCACCCTCCGGCAAGTGGCCGCACCTGCGGGCGGCGGAGATCGATCCCCGCCACGGCGCGCTGCGGGCGGAAGTTGTCGATTTCGACGGCGACGGCCGCCTGGAAATCGTGGCGGCCTTTGCCCAGGAGTTCGAATCCGTCGAAGTCTATCGTATCCGCGAAGACGCCACCTTCGAGCGCTTCACGCTCTACCGGGCGCCCGATCCTTCCTGGGGAACCAGTGATTTCGCCTTGGCCGACATCGACGCCGATGGAATGCTGGACGTCGTCGTCTGCCACGGCGATAGCTTCGACGGAGGTCACCTGAGCCCGCACCAGGGAATCACCTGGCTCCGGCAGACCAGACCGATGCAGGTTGTTGAAAGACAACTGGCGGCGATGCCCGGCGTCCATCGGGCGGTCCCCGCAGATCTGGATGGCGACGGCGATCTCGATCTGGCGGCCGTATCACTCCTGCCGGACCAGATCTTCAAGGGCGCCCGTCGACCGCGACTGGCGAGCGTCGTCTGGCTCGAGCAGCAATCCGATCTGAAGTTCGTTCCGCATGTGCTGGAATGGGACACCTGCCACCATGCGACATGCGCCGTCGGAGACGTGGACGGCGACGGCGCCCTCGACATTCTTGTAGGGCGGATTTCCTGGTCCGGGGCCGATCGCACAATCGGAACGATCTATCGAAATCGGGGTCCGTCGGCCGTCTCGGCCCAATGACCGAAGTCATTCCAGACTCGACATACGAGACCGACTTGCCCTACTCCGCCGCCGCAAACCCGACGTCAATATACTGCCCGCCCCCCGTCTGATGGCAATGAACCGCCAGCGTGTTCTGTCCCTTCCGGAAATGCTGACGGGCTTCTTCCGGCAAGCGGACGGTCTGGTAGCCGGTCGTGTAGCCGACGACCCGCTTGATCAGCACGCCGTTGAGAAAGATCTCCGCGTCCTCGTCGTGGTGGATCATCAGCCGCAACTGGCCGGCCGGAACTTCCGTCAGCTCGAACGTCCGTCGCGCCCAGATGTCGGGCGTCAGCCACTCCGTCCGGACCACCGTTCCCGGCGTCGTCTTCTCACCGAAACCCCCCGGGCCAGTTTTCCACGCGGAATCATCGAAATCGGCCTTCACCCAGCCGTCCCCCGCGGGCTTCTCGGTCTTGTATTTCCAAGTCTGAGCGGATTCCTGCGACGTCGGCACCAGCACGCGGATTATCGGAGCCGGACCCCACAACTTGCGGTGGGCCTCGGCGACCGCTTTGACCGGAATCTTTCCCACGTCACGGTCATACGTCAGCAGCCCGTTGACTTCGATCTCCACGTCCGTGGTCTGCGTGTAGATCGCGGCGGCGAGACCCCCTTCGATCATCGGATGCAGCTTGTCGAGCAGGTCGAGATAGGCCTCGGTCAGATCCGCCTGTGTCGTAAAAGTGCGATAGCCCCAGTTCTTCTCGTCCTGCCAGGTGTGCCCCTTCATCGGCAGCCCCAGGCCGCCGTACTCCCCCAGTACGGCTGCCCGCTCCGCGGTCGGTTTTGAGGCAAAGGGACCGGGATAGCGATGGACGTCGATCACATCGCCCACCGGAAAATCGTTCCCCCCCGACGCGCAGTTCACGAGCCGGGTCGGATCGTACTCCTTCGTCCACTTCGTCACGGCGACCGTGTCGAACTGGCCCCACGCTTCGTTGAACGGGACCCACATCACGATCGACGGATGATTCCGCCGGGCGTCGATGATCGCTCTCCACTCCTTGCGATAGCAGTCGGCCGATTCCATCGAGCGCGTCAGCTCGGTGCCGTCGAACTTGCCGAACGGATCCCACTTTGCGTTCGTATCGCCGCTGGGCATGTCCTGCCAGACGAGCATCCCCAGCTTGTCGGCCCAGTAGTACCAGCGGGCCGGTTCGACCTTCACGTGCTTGCGGATCATGTTGAAGCCGTACTGCTTCGTGATCTCGATATCAAACTTGAGCGCCTCGTCGGTGGGAGCGGTATAGAGCCCGTCGGGCCACCACCCCTGGTCGAGGGGACCGTACTGGAAGAGAGGCTTGTTGTTGAGGAGCAGGCGATTGACGCCGTGCTCGTCTGTGCCGAGCGAGATCTTGCGGAACGCCGAGTAGGTTTTCACCCAGTCCGCCATCAGGATCGGCGGCGCGGGCTTCGGTGCGAGCGGACCAGTCAGCTTGGGCATCCACTCGTGCGCAAAGCCTTCCAGGTCGGCATCTTTATCGGAAACCAGTGCAACATAGACGTCGATCAGGTGGGGACGCTCCGGAGACCACCAGTGGCGCTCGAACTCGATGCCGCGCGTGTCGATGTCGACGACGTGTGGTTTGTCGAGTTCGAATTGCCAGCTCTTGCCGTGGAATCCGCCCGCTGGCGACTGTTCAGCCCCGGACTTCGGCTGTGACGCCACATAGACTCCCAGCTTCCAGCCGGGTTGCGGATTGACGACGTCGGCGGCGATCGTCAGCGATGACTGATCGAGATTCGGCGCAATGGTCACGCCGCGGATGTACGTCTTCGGCACCGGTTCCAGCCACACCGTTTGCCAGATCCCCGTCACCGGGGTGTACCAGATCCCGTGCGGTTTCTGCACCTGTTTGCCGCGTGGCTGGTACCCGGCGTCGCTCGGATCCCAGACGCGGACGACAATCTCGGCGGGCTTTCCGACGGACTTTGCGAGTGCCGCGGTGATGTCGAGCGAGATCGGATCGAAGCCCCCGCGGTGCTCGCCGACTTTCTCGCCGTCCACCCAGACGGTCGTCTCCCAGTCCACGGCCCCGAAGTGCAGCAGAATATTTTTCCCCTGCCAGTGTGCGTCCGCGGGGAGGCTCACCGACCGGCGATACCACAGTGCTTTGTCCGGGCCAACGAACTGCTTCACCCCCGACAGCGCCGATTCGACCGGGAACGGCACCAGAATCCTGCCGGCCCAGTCCGTCGGCTGCCCGGCGTCCTTCGCCGTGATCGCGTAGTCCCACAGCCCGTTGAGATTCAGCCAGTGCTCGCGCACCATCTGCGGCCGTGGATACTCCGGATGGACCTTGTCCGGCGAGACATCCTTCGCCCACCGCGTCAGCACCGGATTGGACTGAATCTTCCAGTCCTGGGCGAAGAGCGGACCGGCAAACAAGCTCAGGGTCAACGCGATGCCAATTGACGGGCGCATAAACAACTCCTGTGGCGGATGCTCGGCGAAGTGGTTTCAGACTAACAAAATCCGCCCTGATCCGCCTGGTGTGCCCGCTCGGCGTGCTGCCGACGGAGTGTGCCAGCGGGACCGACCGGCGGAGGATCGGCCTGGCTGACCACGCTGCTGGTGTCGCCGGCCCCGTCCTTGCAGCCCGGCTGCAGGTCCGGACGTTCCTCACCGGCACAACGTCGACGAGGAATTTGGACCGGCGCAATCATGTGACCCACGCATCGTATGGTCATATATACATATTGCGAAGCGGCGACAAATCTATTGCAATCCGTTCGGCTGCAGGCGGACCACTTCCCCGTGTTCCCGGGTGAGTTCGTCGTCAAACGGCAGCTTTCGACGTTGCCGCCCCGTCATCTTTCGGCAGGAGTTCCTGACGATCATCCCGGCAGTTTTGGTGCCCAATGCCTTCTGATCGTTGTCCTGAAGATCCCGAGTCCTTCCGTTCGCGCGTTCGCAGCTCACCGCTGGCCGACGCTGTGTCGGTTGAGGAACGTGCACCTCAGAGCGAGGATCGGTTTCGACTGGCGATCGAATGCGCCGATCACGCGGTCTGGGATCTGGAAGTGCGCACCGGCGGCGGCTACGTCAGTCCCGGTTATTTTCGCATGCTCGGTTACGAACCCGACAGTTTTGTCGAATCGTACGGCCTGTGGTGCGAGCGGCTCCATCCGGACGATCGCCAGCGGGTCGTTCCGCAGTTTGAGGACTACCTGGCCGGGCGGATCGCCGCGTACGCTGCCGAGTTTCGCCAGCGGTCAGCGACGGGGCAGTGGGTCTGGATACGATCTTCCGGCAGGATTGTGGCGCGCGATGACTCGGGACAGCCGGTGCGCGTGATCGGCACGTTTACGGATATCACGGAGCTCAAACAGACCCAGGCTTCGCTGGAAGTAGCGCAGGGCCGCCTTCGAAATGCCTTGAGGATGGCCCGGTTGGGGAAATGGACCTGGGAGCCCGAGTCCGGCGCTACCTGGTGGTCGGACGAAATCTACTCGCTCTACGGAAGCGAACCGGCCGAATCTGTCCCCAGCTACGACACGCATTTGAAGCGAGTCCATCCGGATGATCGTCCCATGGTCATCCGGGAGCACGATTCGATTCGCTGCCAGGGCGACACGATGGAGTTTGACGCGCGAATCATTCTCCCCGACGGGCAAGTTCGGTGGATTAACACGATCGCCCAGGCCGTCCGCGATGCCGCGGGCCGGCTGGTTCGACTCGACGGAGTCGACCAGGATGTTACCGATCGCAAGCAGGTTGAACTGGCGCTCCAGGCGAGTGAAGCCCGTTTTCGGACGTTCGTCGAGCATGCGACGGACGCATTTTCTTTGCACGGCGAGAGGGGCGTCATTCTGGATGTCAATCAGCGTGCATGCGACAGGCTCGGCTACACCCGGGAGGAGCTGATCGGCCGCGATATGCAGGAGATCGATCCCGACGTGACCGAGGAAACGCTGATTGCAATGGGGCGTCGACTTGCTGCCGGCGAGATCGTGGCGTTCGAGTCCCGGCACCGACGGAAGGATGGAACCTGCTTTCCCGTCGAAGTCCGGATTCGCCCGTTCGAGGATCAAGGACGGATGCTGGCGGTTGCGCTGGCCCGCGATGTCAGCGAGCGGACGCGGGCGGAAGCTGCATTGCGCGAGAGCGAGGCGAAGCTGCGGGCGATCTTCGAGTCGGAACCTGAGTGCGTGAAGGTTCTCGACGCCGAGGGACGACTGCTGGAGATGAATCCGGCCGGTCTGGCGATGATCGGCGCTGATTCGATCGACGCTGTCCGCGGATTGTCGATCACTGAGTTGGTTCGTCCCGAGTACCGGGAAGAATTCCGGCAGGGCGTGGCGGACGTCTTTCGCGGGCAGCAGACGCTGCAGGAATTTGAGATCGTCAGTCTGGATGGCGTGCGACGCCACGTCGAGCAGCGGGCCGTCGGATTGCGGGATCCGAGGCACCCGGAGCGGATCTCGCAGATGTTGGCCGTGACAAGGGACGTGTCCGAGCGACGACGCATGGAGGAGCGCGAGGCTCGACGCGTTGAGAAGCTGAAACTGCTGTCGGAGTCTGCACTGCCGCTGGCCGGAGAGCCGGACGACGTGTTCGAAAACGTCCTGCGAATCCTCAGTGACGTGTTTGACGTGCGGATCGTCTGTCTGTCGGCCATTAACGGCCAGGACCTTGTGCTTCGGTCCGCGTGGATTGATGGTCGTCTGCAACGGAATATCGGTCAATGCCCGTTAGCCGCCACTCCCTGCGGCGCTGCAGCGGCGGCGCGGCGGGTCTGGATTGCGGACCGGGTGGCAGAGCGTTTTCCTGATGCCGCGTTCCTTCAGCAACATCAGGCCTTCATGTACTGCGGTTCGCCGGTGATCTGCGCTGCCGGAAACGTGGTCGGAGTGGTGTTTCTCCTCGACGACAAGACCCGCGAGTTCTCTGCCGAAGACGAGCACCTGTTACAGCTCTTCGGTCAGCGGGTGGCGCTGGAATTCGACCGGGAGAAAGACCTGACGGCCCGTCGTGAAGCTGAGGAAGTCCTGCTGCAGAGCCAGCAGCGACTGTCCGAAGCGCAGCGGATCGCCCATATTGGCGACTGGATGTGGAATATTCCGAGTGACTCGATCACTTGGAGCGACGAGGTCTACCGGATTTTCGGGCACGAGCCGCAGTCGTTTGTGCCGCGGTATGAAGTGGAGTTTCTGCAGGTAATCCATCCCGATGATCGTGAAGGAGTCGTGGAGGCGGTGGCCTCGGCCCTGGACGACGGCACGACGTACCAGGTGGTTCACCGTATCGTGTTGCCGGACGGGAGCGAACGGACGGTTCGCGAACGGGGCGAAGCGAGTTATGACGCCGCCGGGCTGCCGATCCGGATGATCGGGACGGTGCAGGACATTACGGAAACGACTCGCGCCCTGGAACAGGCGGAGACGTTGCGGGGCGAGCTTGCGCACGTCGCGCGGCTGGGAATGCTGGGCGAGATGGTGGCGGGAATCGCTCACGAACTGAACCAGCCGCTGGCGGCGATCGCCAATAACGCGTTTACGGTGCGGAGAACGCTGGAGAAGCTGCCCCGCATCGCATCCGGCGCGCTGCTGGACAACGCGCTGAGTTTTACGCGAGACATTGAAACCCAGTCGGTCCGCGGCGGGGATATTATCCGGCAGTTGATGGCTCTGTTGCGAAAGTCGGGGTCTCATCGGTCCGCGGTCAGTCTGCGCAAGTTGATCGATGAGGTGCTGTTCCTGCTGGCGACGGAAATCCGCGTCAATCAGGTGGAGATCGACATCGCCATCGATCCCGAGATGCCGGCGGTGCTGGTCGATTCAGTCCAGATTCAACAGGTGCTGTTGAACCTGTTTCGAAATGCCATCGAATCCATGGCCGGGCAGTCGCAGAGCCGGCAGTTGTGGATTCACGCCGGGCCAGAGTGCCGCCGAACGATTCTGGTGAGGGTGCGCGATACCGGCCCCGGATTTTCGGCGGCGATGAAAGGACAGATCTTCACGCCGTTCGCCACTTCGAAACCCGACGGGCTGGGATTCGGTCTAGCCATTACAAAGCGGATCTTGGAAGCCCATGGGGGACGGATTGAAGTCCGTTCGGAGGCCGGAACTGGCGCGGATATCTGCTTCACGTTGCCGGCTGATGCAACAGTCGAAGGGGACGCCGATGTCCGCTGAGCCGACCGTGTTCGTGGTGGACGACGACCCGGCCGTGCTGCGATCGATCGTGGGGCTGCTGACTTCGGAAGAGTATTCCGTCGAGTCGTTCGAGCATCCGGAGAGTTTTCTTCAGCGGGTGGATCCTGGACGGCCGGGGTGCCTGGTGGTGGATCTCAAGATGCCGGGAGTGACGGGGATCGAGCTGTTGCAACGATTGCGAAAGGATTCGGCGGATCGTCCGACAGTGGTGATTTCGGGGCACGCAGAAATCGGCAGCGTGGTGCAGGCGATGCAACTCGGGGCGGTGAATGTGCTGGAGAAGCCGTTCCGGGCTGAGGAGTTTCTTGAGTCGGTCAGGCAGGCGCTCGACGTGGATCGGACCCTGCGAGCGAACGCCGAACATCAACAGGAGCTTGCGGCGAAACTGGGTGCGCTGACGGCGGGCGAACTGAGCGTCTTACGGGGAATGGCACGTGGACTGACAATCGAAGCCATCGCGGAGGAGCTTGGCTGCAGCAGGCGAACGGTCGACTTGCGGCGGGCGAGCCTGAAAGAGCGACTGGGGGTTCACCGCAGGGAAGTTCTGCTGAATCTGATCCGACAGATGGACCGGACCGCTCCTGCCAGGCCGCAGGAATGGTCGCTGTAGTCCAATGGGTGCGGACCAGGCGACTTCGCGACCTTTCAAGTCGAGCGACACTGCACGCCTGCATCCAGGCGATCATCCTGTGAGAGGACTGCGCAATCCGTTGCCGACAAATCAGGCGTTCTACCGACACCGGCTGCCTGCGCCTTCTCAGCACAGTACGTGAAATG
Source organism: uncultured Planctomycetaceae bacterium (assembly GCA_942493135.1). Classification (GTDB taxonomy): domain Bacteria; phylum Planctomycetota; class Planctomycetia; order Planctomycetales; family Planctomycetaceae; genus Planctellipticum. The sequence goes on from OW818684.1 coordinate 1,695,158, forward strand.
CGCAAAGCGGCAATTTCGAGAATTCTTTCGTCACCCGCTCCGCGCCACGTCCTCGATAATGACCGCAATGGGGTATCGGTCGGAGGGGATGTGTTTTCCGGGCAGTTCCTCGTCATTGCCGGCATCGTCGAGCCAGACTTTCCCGCTCGCAGACTGCCACTGTCGGCACCAAGGCTCGTTGCACGTGTACGTGCGCATCGAATCGGCCTGCGCGTCGTCTCAAAAGCTTCAACCAATTCAGTCAATGGCGGAGGCCGTCGCAGAGATTTGAAGCCGGTGGTCGGTGCATTCGAGAAATCGCAGCCCCAGTTTCGATAGGTCGATTCTATTCGCGTCCACTCGAAAGTCTGGAAACATGCTGCAGAATTCTGCCAAATTCGACGCTCTGGTGGCCGCCGCCCCCCTGGGGATCGTCGTCATTGACCGCGACGGCATCGTCCAGTCGTTCAATTCGGCGGCGGAGGCGATGTTTGGCCGCACGGCTGGGGAAGTCATCGGGCTGAACGTGTCGATCCTGATGCCGGATCCATATCGCAGCCACCACGACGAGTTTGTCAGGAAGTACCTGGAGACGGGCGAGAACCAGGTGATCGGCATCGGTCGCGAGGTGCGCGCCCGTCGCGGAGACGGCCGGTTGTTCTGGTGCGACCTGTCGGTCTGCGAGGTTCAGACGGAAGACTCGCATCTCTTTATTGGCATGTTGGTCGACATCTCAAAGCACAAGGCCGTTCAGCAGGAGTATCACGACTATCGTCAGATCACTGTCAAGGAGCAGCTAAGACTCCTCCATCGCTGCGCCGATCTGGAGCAACAACTTGCGACGAAAGCGAATGAGTCAGCGAATCGATTTCCGCCTGAAATGCAGATGCACCGCCGCGAAGTCTGCGGCGAATGCACATTGACCGCCGGTGGGGATGAATGTGCGGAAGAGCCTGTGGCGCCGGCTGCCAGGAGACAGCGTATCCTGGTCGTCGATGACGATCGCGACTCTCGATTTCTGATTCAAAGATGTCTGGAAGGCATGGGTTCCAGCGTCGACTGCGTCACAAGCGGACTGGAGGCCATTGAGTCGATGGGACGGTCCATGTCAATGAATACGACTTACTCGGCAATAACTCTGGACTTGCATATGCCCGTCATGGACGGCCGGCAAACTGCAATCGAACTGCGCCGCATGGGATATGCGGGACCGATCTTGGGTCTTACGGCTGATATCTTCAGTGCCAGAGACATTGCGCGGGTCAGCGGGCTTTTTGATTTCTGGCTCTACAAGCCCGTCACGAAGCCCCAGCTGAACGATGCCATTCAGGAGGCGATTCGACAATCAAACCGGGCCTGAGATTCTGCGACCCTTCCGGGAATCGCGTCCCTTGATGGATCGGAGATTCAACCGCGATTTTCTCGCTTGATCGGCAATCGACGCTTGCCAGTTTCTTTCGAGTCGTGATGGCAGCTACTCGCGGGATCACAGTCGGCCGCGCCGCAGTCGCGGTCTAATCCATTCGTAGATCTCCGGCCCGATTCCGCGCCGCCACTGAACCGTTACCTCAGGCGGCGGAGAACGCCGGCAACGAGCGTTCCGGAGCGGGCGCTGCGCGGCACGCACAGCGGCAACGTTGAGTGACCGTTCACCGCAAGACCCAGCCCCCGCCCACTGTCACAGGCCGGCGGGCGTTCGCGATTCGCGCGTCGGTCGATCGCAGCTTCCTCAGCGGCCGTTCCAACGGACGCCGGGCCAGGTCGGCCAGCGTCTAGCCTGAACCCCGTGTTTGACGCCGCCCGAACCCGTCCGGTAACATGTCTGACATGTTGCCGGGGTCTTGAGTTTGGCGGCGGGGGGTGGGAATGCAGTTGGCCGCGATCGAGCGTCGCTCCACGGTGGATCTGGTCGTGGAGCGGATTACGCAGGTGATCAAAGACCACAAGCTGACGTCGGGCGAGCGATTACCGGGCGAGCATGAACTGGTCGAGCAGTTCAAGGTCAGTCGGCCGGTGCTGCGGGAAGCGCTCTCCCGGCTGCACAGTCTCGGGCTGATCGACATCCAGCGCGGACGGGGAACGTTTGTCGGCGATGCCGGGAGCCTGGCGAATTGCGTCCGGCTGCTCCAGTCGGCCGTGACGATTTCCCCTCAGGAACTGCGGTCCTATACCGAGCTGCGGACGGCGATCGAAGTCCAGGCGGCCCGGCAGGCGGCGGAACTGGCGACGGACGACGATGTCGCGGAACTGGCCGGTTACCTGAAGTCGCTCGACGACGAAGAGCTTCCGTATCCGGAGGCTCTGGAGATCGACTTCCGCTTCCATCGCAAGCTGATCGAGATCGCCGGCAATCCGCTGATGCGCAATCTGATCGAAGTGATTTACGGATTCGTCCTGACGCAGATGGTGCGCACCACGCCGTCGCAGCGCGACAACCAGCTCGGCCGCAAGCTGCACAAGGCCATCCTCAAGGCGATTCGCGAACGCGATCCCGATGCCGCCGAGCAGGCCATGCGACAGCACATGCAGGCCGTTCTCGATCGGCTCGACAAGCAGGGAGTTGCGGCATGCTGAGGACGTTTCCCATGGCTGTCGTCCTTGTGCTGGCCGGGTTGCCTGCCAGAGCGGATGAGCCGAAGTCCGGCGCTGCCGTTCCGCCGGCGATCACCGAACCGCAACTTGCGTTCTTCGAGACGAAGATTCGCCCCGTGCTGGTCGAGCATTGCTACGAGTGCCATGCGGCCGGGGTCAAGATCCTTCAGGGGGGCCTGCGCGTCGACCATCGCGAAGGGCTGCTGCGCGGGGGCGACAGCGGTCCGGCCGTCGTGGCGGGAGATGCGGACGCGAGTCTGTTGCTGAAGGCGTTGCGCTACGAAGAGTTCGAAATGCCTCCCAAGGGGAAGCTGCCGGACGCCGTCATCCGGGACTTTGAAGCCTGGGTAGCAATGGGATTGCCCGATCCGCGGCAGACGGACAAGACCGTCGCGAAGTCCGCCATCGACATCGAAGCGGGTCGCAAGCACTGGGCCTTCCAGCCGATCGCCGATCCACCGGCGCCGGATGTCCGCGACGCGGGCTGGCCGCTCGATTCCGTGGACCGCTTTCTCCTTGCGAGGCTGGAACGGTCCTCGCTGCGTCCCGACTCCGACGCGGATCGTTACACCTGGCTGCGGCGGGTCAGCCTGGATCTGACGGGTCTGCCCCCTGCGCCCGAGGACATCGCGTCGTTCGTGAACGACGACTCCCCGGAGGCCCATGCCCGAGTGGTCGATCGGCTGCTGGGATCGCGGGCCTATGGCGAGCGCTGGGCGCGGCACTGGCTCGACCTGACCGGCTACGCCGATCAGGTGGGGACATCCAACAGCGTCTTCGCCGAATATGCCTGGCGTTATCGCGACTACCTCATCGACGCCCTGAACGCCGACAAGTCCTTCGACCGGTTTCTGCGGGAGCAGATCGCCGGCGACCTGCTTCCGTTCGACTCGCCCGAGGAGCGCGCCGCCAGCCTGGTCGCGACGGGCTTCCTCGTGCTGGGGGACGTCGAAATCGTCAATCCCGACAAGCTGAAGATGGAGACCGATCACATCGATCAGCAGGTCAGCAAGATCGGAACCGTGTTCCTGGGAATGACGCTGGGATGCGCCCGCTGCCACGATCATAAATTCGATCCCGTGGGGCTGGAGGATTACTACGGGATGGCGGGGATCCTGCGGAGCACCAGTTCGACGCACAAGATTCCTAACGGCATCTGGAGCGGCCTCAATGTCGCCGAGCTGCCGGAGTCGCCCGCGCAGACAAGTGACCGTCAGACGCGTGAAGCCGAGCATCGGCTGAAGCTCGATGGCCTCCAGGCCGAGCAGCAGCGATTGAACGAGGAGCAGGCCGCGATTGCCGCCGAGTTGGAGAAGCCCGAAGCCGACAAAGACGCGCTGATGAAAAAACGCGATGGAAACGCCGGAAGGCTGAGGGAACTGGGGACGGCCATCGACCATGCGATGTTCTTCGCGCCGTCGGCCCCCAGGGCCTTCGCCGTGCATGACGCCGACAGCCCGGACGACATGGCGATCGCGATTCGCGGCAATCCGTATGCGCCCGGGGCGATTGTGCCGCGCGGCGTGCTCCGCGTGGCCGCCTGGACGGCGATGCCCGCGATCCCCGCCGGCCAGAGTGGACGGTTGCAACTGGCGGACTGGCTGGCGGACCCGCGACATCCGCTGACCGCGCGAGTCACCGTGAATCGCATCTGGCAGAAGCTGTTCGGCGAGGGGCTCGTGCGGACGGTCGATTACTTTGGCACCCGCGGCGAAGAGCCGAGTCATCCCGAATTGCTCGACCACCTGGCGACCCGCTTCATGCGGGGGGGCTGGTCGCAGAAGCAGCTCGTCCGCGCGCTGGTGCTGACCCGCGCTTACCGGATGAGCAGCGACGGCAGTTCCGACGGACCGAAAGCCGATCCAGAGAATCGTCTGCTGTGGCGAATGAATCGGCAGCGTCTCGATGCTGAAGCGATTCGCGACGCGATGCTCGCCGTCAGCGGCGAACTGCGAGTCAGCCATGGCGGCCCCGCGCTGCCGCTGGAGTACCCCGAGAATTCGGGGTCGCTGAAACCGAGCGACGTGAATCCACCAAGCTTCGCGTTGCGGCGTTTCCGCCCGGAGCAGGAGTTCGAGCGGACGATTTATTTGCCGGTGGTCCGCAGCGCTCAGCCGGCCCTGGCGCGCCTGCGCGACGTCTTTGACTTCACGCAACCCGCTCAGATTGCGGGGATGCGATCGCAGACAGTCGTCCCGACGCAGGCCCTGTTTCTGCTGAACGACGACCAGCCCCGCAACCGGGCGAAAGGGCTCGCCGCGGCCGTCATCGCGTTCTCTCCCGAACGCGAGGTCCGCCTGGAGCAGCTCTGGCTGCGGGCGTTCAATCGGCCGATCACTGCAGAAGAACTCACTGATGCAGCCGCGTTTCTCAACAAGCTCACGGGGCTGCAGAAAGACCCCGCGACATCGGAAACCGCCGCATGGACGGAGCTCAGCCACGTCCTGCTGACTTCGAATGAATTCCTCTATCGCCTGTAGCAAGAGCCATCGTTATCCGACACGTTAACAATGCGTGCTGACATCGAATCGAGCGAGCATCCCATGAACACGCCAACTCCGTTCTCCCGCCGCCAGTTGCTGCAGCGTTCCGCCTGTGGTTTCGGTGCGCTGGCGCTGCACGACATCGTCCAGGCCGCTTCGAGTCCGCTCGCGGTTCGACCGCCACATCAGTCGGCGAAGGCCAAACGCGTCATCTTTCTGTTCATGCAGGGGGGGCCGTCTCAGCCGGATCTGTTCGATCCGAAGGAGTTCATCCGGCAGAAACACGGGCATGCGATCGATTCGCCGCTCAGCAAGAACGTTCTGCAGGTGGGGACCGAGAAATTCCTCGCGCTGGCGGCCACGGCCCCGGTGCGTCCGCGCGGCGAGTCCGGCATGCCGATCTCCGATCTGATGCCGCATCTGGCGGGGGTGGCCGACGACATCTGTCTGCTGCGCGGAATGAATGCCGACAATCCGCAGCACATGCCCGCAGAACTGCAACTCCACACCGGCACGCTCAGCGACGTCCGGCCTTCGATGGGCGCCTGGATCAGTTACGGACTCGGCACCGAGAATCAGAATCTGCCCAGCTTCATTACGATCCATCCCCAGCCAGACGTCCGGTACTACGGCTCTGCATTTCTGCCCGCGGCCCATCAGGGAACGAAGCTCACGGTTCCGCTGAATGAAAACATGTCCCCCATCGAGAATCTGCGCGATGTTTCCGGCGACGCGGTCATCCAGCGGGAACGCATCGATCTGCTCCAGCGGATGAACCGGCGACTCGTCGACCGGCTCGAACAAGACGCCGGCATGCAGGGGATGATCGAGTCGATGGAACTGGCCTTTCGCATGCAGACCGCCACGCCGGCCCTGGTCGATCTGAAGACGGAAACCGAGGCGACGCTTCAGATGTACGGAGTCGGCGGTCCGGAGACCGATCGGAACGGCCGCGCCTGCCTGCTGGCGCGCAAACTGAGCGAGGCGGGCGTGCGATTCGTCCAGGTCACCATGGGAGGCTGGGATCACCACGGCAACGTGCGCTTGAACCTGCCGAGAAGCTGCGCCCAGACCGACCAGCCCGTGGCGGCGTTGATTAAAGATCTCAAGGCCCGCGGACTGCTCGAGGACACCCTCGTCGTGTGGTCCGGGGAATTCGGGCGGACTCCGTGGAGCCAGGACCTCAGCGGCACGGCTCCCATTGGCGATCACGGCCGCGAACACCAGCCGGAGAGCTTCTGCGCCTGGATGGCGGGAGGAGGCATTCGTCGCGGACTGACCTATGGCGAGACCGACGACCTGGGATTCCGCGTCGTCGCCGGCAAAGTCCACATTCACGATCTGCACGCGACAATGCTGCACCAGCTCGGGCTCGATCATACGCGGCTCACCTGGAACCACGTCGGTCGAGACTTCCGGCTGACGGACGTACATGGCTCGGTCGTGCAGGAAATCCTGGCCTAGCCTGCCTCGCTCGTTCGCGAACCGATCGCGGAAATCTCACCTCGGAATGGACAACCTATGAGAAGCTACGGGCGTCTGCTGTTCGCGGTTCTGACCGGCTTTATTCCGTTTCTGCTGCCGGTCGCGGCCAGCGCGGCGGTGAAGGTCGAAACCGTCATGGTTCCCCTGCGGGACGGCGTGCGGCTGGCGACCGACATTTACCGCGACGACGCCACCGGGCGCGCGCCAGTCGTGCTGATGCGTACGCCTTACAACAAGGCCGGCGGCAAAGGGGCGGCCGCGCGATTCGCTGCAGCCGGGTATATTGCCGTCGTCCAGGACTGCCGCGGCAAGTTCGCGTCGGAGGGGGATTTCATCCCCTACAACAATGAAGGGCAGGACGGCTACGACGCGATCGAGTGGATTCATCGCCAGCCGTGGTGCAACGGCCGCATCGGCATGTGGGGCGGGTCCTACGTCGGCGCGACGCAATGGCAGGCGGCGGCCGAGCATCCCCCCGGACTGGTAACGATCACTCCGACCGCCACCTGGAGCAGCTTCTACCGCAATCTGTATCTCGGGGGAGCGGTCCGGATGTCGCTGATCGCGAAGTGGGCGTCGGGGAATTCGCCGAAGCCGGAAGGCGCCGTGGTCACGGATGACTGGAATCGCACGCTGCTGCATCTGCCGCTGAGCGATGTTGACAATCAAGTCGGCTGGCCCATTCCGTGGCTGGAAGGAATGTTGACGCACCCGTCGCCCGACGGCTACTGGAAGCGGCTCGACCTGACACACGACATGACCGGGCTGAAACTGCCGATGCAGCACGTGGTCGGCTATTACGATTTCTTCTCGCGCGAATCGGTCGGCAACTTCACCCGGATGCAGCAGCTCGCTACCGACGAAGAAACGCGAACGCAGCAGCAGTTGATCCTGGGCCCCTGGGACCACGGATCGATCGGTCGGTCGCAGGTGGGCGAGATGGACTTCGGTCCACACGCGCAATGGGATGCGACGGCGGCAACCCTCCAATGGTTCGACCGGACGCTCAAGCGCGATCCCGGGGTCATCGCGAAACCGCTGGTCCCGGTCCGTTTCTTCATGTTGGGGGAGAACGAGTGGCACGATGCGCAGACGTGGCCGCCGGACGGCTACGATGAAACAGCGTTCTATCTGCATTCGACCGGCAAGGCCAACACTCGGGCCGGAGACGGCCTCCTCGACCGGAGCGTTCCGACCGCGGAAGAACCGATTGATCGCTTCCGCGCGGATCCTGCCGATCCGACGCCGGCCTGTCCGGTCACCGACGCTCGCCCATTGCATCTGGCAAGCTGGGCGCCGGTGGATCAACGCATCATTGAGGATCGCGACGATGTCCTGGTCTACACTTCGGAACCGCTCAAAGATCCCCTCGCATTCGCCGGCAACGCGCGTGCCGAGTTATTCGTCTCCGCCGACACGCGCGACGCCGACTGGGTCGTGAAACTCGTCGACGTGCATCCGGACGGAGCCGCGTGGAACCTGGCGGTCGGGATCCTGAGAGGACAGTTCCGCGATTCCGAGCGCCACCTGCATCCGCTCGTCCCGGGCGAGGTCTACAAGGTTACGGTCGATCTGGGCCCCATCGCGGCGCAGCTTGCTCCCGGCCATCGTCTCCGCGTCGACATCTGCGGGGCCTACTTCCCACTCTTCGACCGCAATCCGAACACGGGGGAAGGGCCGTTCGGGGCGACATCGGCGGTCGCCACCGAGTCGGTATATCACACGCCGGTCCGGGCATCACGAATCCTGCTGCCAGTCCGCGGCGACAAGCGTCCGCAGGCAGCGCGCTGATCCGTTCGGGTCCGTTCTGGCAGGGTGGTCTGCGTGTCGTCGAGCGGCGCCAAGGAGTGAATCCGGAGACCTGCGACCGGCATCTGCATCTGCTTCACCAGCTTGAACTCGGCCGTCTCTTCTCGGTGCTTCTCGGACATCCGCTCCTCTCCTCACGTTTCAGGGGTTGCTCTCTTTCGAACGCCAACAAAACGTGGGGACAGACTCCCTGATCCTGAGGCGCAGCGTCAGGACTCGCGCATCCCCAACTTGAAAGTGCTGTCGTCGGTGCGGTGTGATGCAGTCGCGAGGGCCGGTCGAGGCCCCTTCGCAGCCGGCGGCACGGTCCGAGATTGACGAGTGGGATTCGCAGCGGGGGAGAATCTGATAAACTGCGGCTGATGGGCGAATGGGTTCGCACGAACTCACGTTGAACGGCGTCTCGGCAGCAAGGAGCTCCTCCCGATGAAATCCTGGTCAATCGCGGTGTGTGGACTGATGGTGCTGGCGGGGCTGACCTCCGCAGAAGCCGAAGAAAAGGCGGGCACGGAGAAGCCGGCGCTGACCGAGGCTCAAAAGCAGGCCATCGAAGTCATCAAGAAATCGGGCGGTCAGGTGCTCGAACTGGCGCAGAACGATCCCCGGCTGGACGTCGCCTTCCACCTGTCCGATCAGAAGATCGGCGACGCGCAACTGGAGCCGCTGAAGGGGCTGCCGCAACTGGCGCAACTCAATCTGCGGGGAACGGAAGTGACCGACGCCGGGCTGGTGTTCCTGAAGGACTCCAAGGGGCTGGTTCGCTTGCACCTGGAGAAGACCAAGGTGACCGACGCGGGCCTGGTGAATCTGAAGGGGCTGGAAAACCTCGAATACCTCAATCTGTACGGGACGGCGGTCACGGACGCCGGGCTGGAGAACTTGAAAGAACTGAAGAAGCTGCGGCATCTGTATCTGTGGCAGACGCCGGTGACGGACGCGGGGGTGGCGGCGCTCAAGGCGGCGACGCCGGGACTGCAGATCGTCCGGGCCCTGGAGCTGGCGAAGCCCGCCGAGCCGAAGCCGGAAGAGAAAAAGGCCGAAGAAAAGAAACCGGAAGAGAAGAAAGAGGCCGAGAAGAAGCCTGAGGAAAAGAAGGCTGAAGAGAAGAAAGCCGACGAGAAAAAGCCGGAAGACAAGAAGCCAGAAGAGAAAAAGGAAGAGAAGAAGGAATAGTCCTGCAGACCAGTTATACGGCCCCGCTTCCTGGTGAAGCCGGGGCCGTTTTCGTTGAAGGACCTGCGGTGGGAACGGTGCTCGACGTGCTGCAGCCGGCGAGTTGCGACGGTTGCGGGCTGTGCTGCGAGGGGATCGGTTCGCCGGTGCTGCTGTACGCCACGCGTCCGGGCCGGCGGGATTTCCACCCGTATCGTCCCGACGACCTGCCGGCAGAACTGACGGCGGAAATCGACGAGCACTTTTCGGGGTTGCTGCGCGGCCAGGAACCGCAGGAGCGGTGTCTGTGGTTTGATCCCGCGGGACGCACCTGTCGGCACTACGAATTCCGGCCGCAGATCTGCAAGGACTACGAGCTTGCGGGATCCGCGTGCCTGCTGCGCCGCGAGGAAGAGCGCCACCGAGCCGCGATGGCTGCCACCGACGAGAAAAACGACGACGTGTCGGCGTGACCCGTCGGTGGCTGGCGTCGGAGATTTATTGTTCGGAGGGACGCGGGCGGTTGGCCCAGTGGCCGGTCGGGTCGCCGCCCCGGACCCAGACCCCTTTCTGGTTCCAGTCCATGTAGGCGTGGACGTCGGCTGAGGCGTAGCGCAGCGTGAGGCCGCAGCGGCGGCGATCGGAGTCGTTAGCCTCGGAGCCGTGCAGCAGCAGGTCCGAATGCATCGAGAACTGCCCGGCGGGGAGGACATCGTCCACGAAGGTTCCGTATTGCTCGACGTTGTCGATCGTCTGGTTGAGGACGTTGTGCTCCTTCGGATCGCTGGGGCGAAACGTCATGCCGCCGAAGTTCTGCGAGCCGGCGACGAACCGCATGCAGGCGTTTTCCGTGTCGGCGTCGTCGATGGCCAGCCAGACGGTGACGGCCTTCGAAGGGGAGAGAGGCCAGTAACTGGCGTCCTGATGCCAGGCGACGCTTTTGCCGTCGTGCGGCATCTTGCAGAAGAAGTGCGAGCCCCAGCCGATGACGTTTTCGCCGAGCAGATCACTGACGGCGGCGACAATCCGCGGGTTGGTGAGGATATCCCAGACCGGCCCGTACTTGAGGTGGGCCGAGCTGATCGAGTAGCTGTCGCCGCCCGCAGCCACGACGCGGGCGAGCAGGTCGTCGAAGTATTGGCGGACATTGGCGATTTCGGCGGGGGAGTAAGCGGGCAGCCCTTTGATGAAGCCATCACAGTTGAACTGGGCGACCTGCTCGGGGGTCAAGGTCTTCGGCTGCGGGTTCTGGACGGGGTGGAACCGCAGGTCGCGCGGGACCGCGGCGAGATCCGACGAATCGAGGACGGCTTTGAAATCGGAGCGCAGAGCGGTCGACATGGTGGAGACCTCGGGAGCGGACGCAGGTTGGACGTTGGACCAGTCTGTCAGACGTTGCGGCCGGGGTCCAGTCGGATTTTCGGAAGAGTTTCCTGAAAATACGTCGCAACAAAAGGTGACGGCACGGTGAAACCCGTCAGCCTCCGGCGACTGATGCAGACGCCGCTGCACGAGTGCAGTAGTATACAAATTTCCGACACTTCCGAACGAGAGGTTTCAAGGTCCGAACAGAGAGACTTGTCATGGAAGACTCGAAGCGGCTGGAGGCCGGGGAATCCACCGGCGTATCGGTTTCGTTCTGGGCCGGAGCGACGCGATGGGGTCTGCTCGCCGCTGGAACGGTGCTTGTGATCGGTGGCGTCGCAGCGAATTGGAGCGGACTGAGATTGGAAGTGGCGGGGCAACTGGGCCGCCTTCACGTGCAGCGTGAGAAGGGATTCATCGAGCCCTTCAAGAAAGTCGTCGGCGCCGACGTCGTCAGGCCATTCGAACGAGTCGTTGGTCTGTCGTCGAAGGACATGTTGGCGGGCGATGAGGGGCTCGTTCGTGGAGTTGGCAATCTCAAAACGTTGAGTCTTGAGCAGTCCTCCAATCAGCCGCCGCTTGACCTGAGTGCGGTCGGCTGGCTGGATCTGGGGAAACTCGATCGACTGTCGCTGACCAGCGATCCGCTGGATCTGACGGCAATCGACTGGTCGGCCCAGACGGCGTTGCGAGAACTCCGGCTGACTTCGTCAGAGTTTCGTGTCCGTCCAGGAATGCGGTTTCCCGCGACGCTGACCAAGGTTTCGATCAAGGGACACCTGCATCCGGATCTGCTGGCTGCACTGGCGAATTCGCCGAAGCTGCAGAGCGTCATGCTGACCGTTCCCGTTGATCTGCCCCAGCCATTCCACTGGGGCGATGGCTTGCGCGCAGTGCGCACACAAAAACTGGTGGTGCTCGCCAGTCCGATGTTTTCGACAATTCCGACCGAGCACGTCGACTGGGAGGGACTCGGTCGCCTGCGGGGTGTTGACGAGCTGCAGCTCATTGTGTCGAGCGTCGGTCCGGATGCCTTGCAGAAGCTCTCCAAAGCGAAGGGTCTGCGACAACTGACGCTGAATTTCGATGCATGGCAGCCGGGAGCGAATGCGCCTCTCAATGGCTTTGATTCCCTGGAGGCGCTGAATCTGATGCAGTGTCTGCGCGCTCCCCCCGAGCACGGACAATACCCGGGAGAGTCGCTGGTGCTCCACTCGAATCTGCCTGCGCTGCGGAGCCTGACCCTGATGACGCCGTATGCATCCCTCCGGAAAGAGCACTTGCCGCTTCTGCAGGGGATCCAGTTGCTGCATGTCGCGAGTCCGCTCGATCCCGGCGTCTGCGAATCGCTCGCCCAATGGCCGGGACTGGAGCGGCTTTCTCTGACCGGAGCCGATCTGACGCTGGAGAATCTGACGCCGCTGTCCCGAAGCCGGTCGCTGCGCCACCTGTCGATTCCGGGGACGCGCGCGGCGATGGTCCTCACCGAGGACTGGCGGCAGGAGCATCTCCCCGGCGTTGAGATCATAACGAAGCCGCCGGAGTTGCCGTAAAGGGCACGAACTCCTGCTTGCAACATGCCGGCGCGCAACCGCCTCAGTCCGTGGAGCCGTCCCGCAATCGCTCCGGGGCAAAACGTTTTGCCAGCAGGCCGGTCGCCCGATCGACATCGATGGATTGAATCAGCAGCCCCTCGGTCCCGTACGGCAGGTACGCCTGACAGGCACCTGACGGATCGATCAGGCTGGTCGCCGATTCCGGGAAGTTGAGGGCGTAGTTGACGCTGGCGAAGTAGATCGTGTTCTCCTTGCTGCGGAGGAGCATCGCCTTCTCGTAGTAGGGGCTGTCCGCCGCTCCCCACTGCGTGAGGCGGACGCCTTCTCGTTCGGCCCCGGTGTGCTGCGGGTGAAAGACGATCTTTGCGCCGCGGACGGCCGCCCAGCGGACGGCTTCGGGATACCGCCAGCCTTCGTGGCAGATCGCCACGCCGAACTTCACCCCATTCACTTCGAAGAGTCGCCGGGAGTCTCCGGGGATATAGAATCGGTCTTCGCTGGGATCGAGCTGGTTCTTGGTCTGATATCCCAGGCTTCGACCCTGTGCGTCGAAGACATATGCGACGATCTGACGGCCGGAATCCGTGAGCCGTTCGGCACCGAGGATTGCCGCCACCCGGAATTCTCGCGTCCACTCCGCCACTGCGCGGAGGAGCCGTTCCTGATCGGCCTGGCCGAAGGGAAGAACGTCAAAATCCTGGCCCCGTAATCCAGGCAGCCAGGCTTCCGGGAAGCAGACGACTTCGGCGCCCTCGTCGGAGGCTTCGGACAGAAAGTGCCGGAGCTTGTCGAAGCCTTCGTCCCAGGAGGAAGCAACGCGCGGCGATGCGAGGGCAATGATCATGGCGACCTCAGGCGGGCTGAAACTTGACGGAACCGACGATCCTGGGAAGGGGGCAGAGTGAGTGCAGTTCTGGACCGACGGCTGAATTTCGAATCGCTCCGCGCCGAAATCCAGTCGTGACCTGCGAATCGGAGAGAACTAGGATTATGCGCAGATCGGTCGGTAATGCCGAACCAAACTGTCGCTGCGGCGAGCGAATTGGAGGCGGATTATATGACGGCCAGTGACCGTGCAGAACCGGGACGTCGACTGCCGCGGACAATCTGGGTCCAGAGTGCAACCTGGCTGCTCTCCTTGGCGTGTCTCCTCCTGGCGGTCTGGGGCGGGGTGCATTATCTGCATGGCTGGCGCCTGCAGCGAGTGGCCAACGCGCGGGGGATCACTCTGACCGTCGAGGCACGGGTGACTCCTGCCTTGCGGGCCTGGTTCGGCGAGGAGCTCGTTCGTCCGCTGGATCGGATTGTGGGCGTCAGGAGAGTATCTCCAACGGCCGAGGATTTGCCGCTGCTCAACGGGCTCCCGTACCTTCGTTCGCTTTCACTCACTGCCGACGCACCCCATGATCTGCCTGAACTCGGCATGATCGACTGGTCCGGGATGCGCCGATTGGAGTCGCTGGCGCTGCGCAGTCCAAGCTTGAATCTGTCGGTCGTCGAGTTTGAATCGCTGGTCGAGCTCAAGAGACTGAGCCTGACTTCGGCACACTTTGTCGGAGTGGAGGATCTCAAGCTTCCGGCGTCGCTTCAGAATGTTCGCGTCGACGGCGAGTTCGAGCCGGCAATCATGAGGTCTATTGCCGAACTGCCGGGTCTGCAGGACGTCTACCTGAGACTGAACACCGATCAACCGTTGCCAGCAGGCTGGGGGAGCGTCCTGCGTCCACTGCGGGCTCGATCGTTGCATTTGTCCGCTCATGCGACTCCCGGTAATCCCCAGTCGTTCTCGGGGGCCGTATCCGCCGACCAGATTGACTGGGGCGGACTGGCGCAGGTCGAAGGTCTGCATTCGCTGCACGTCAACGTCGCCGACCTTGGCCCCGCGGAGTTGACACATCTTGCCGAGTATTCCCGAGTGCATTCATTGAGTCTGCACGTGGTCGGCTGGCGGGCGGAGCCCTCCGCACCCATTTCAACGTTTCGGAGACTGGAGACGTTGTCTCTGGAGATTTCAGGCGGGGAAATCGATCTCCGCCTCTTGTCGCAGATCCACCCTCTCAAGCGGTTGAGTTTAGGTCTCCGCGAGACGGCGCTCAGCGGTGAATGCCTCAGGCACCTGTCGAAACTGCGCTCGCTGGAATCTTTGAAGCTGTCCGCGCCGATCGATCAATCGGCCCTCGAAGAGTTGACGCGATTTCCCGCACTGAAGGAGATCTGGATCTCCAGCCATGATTTGAATCCGGCTGTCCTCGCCCGGATGACAAATCTGGAAAGTCTGACATTACGAGTTCCAAAAGACTCCACCGGGCGCGATCAACTCCTGCCGCTGGCCCGCCTTCCGCGCCTCAAAAGACTAGAACTCGGCTCAGTCATCGATCCGTCGGGGATCGCGGCGCTGGCTGCATTTCCGGCTCTTGAGGAGCTCGTGCTGAGCTGGACCAGCGTGACCGCCGAGCAGTTGCAGGCCCTCCGGGGAAGTCCTCGGCTGCGGCGATTGGAGATTCTTCGGACTCCGGCAGCCGGAGTCGTCACTCCGGAGTGGCGCGACGCATACCTGCCGGGTGTCGAAATCATCTCGCACGACTCATTGCGGCGCTGACGATCGACAAAAGCGGAACTACGGCTGCGCCGTCTTTTCCAGGATGTACTTGTTGTACCAGGCCAGGTCCCACTCCATTTTCGCCTTGCGGTGGTTGTATTTCGTCAGGCCGTGTCCTTCGCCGGGGTAGATGACCAGTTCCGTCGGGACGTTCCGGTAGAACCGAAGCGTTCGGTAGAGCATGCGCGAGTGGGCCGCGGGGACTCGTTCGTCGCCGGCGCCGACGTGAATCAGCGTCGGCGTGGTGATCTTGTCCGCTGCAAACAGGGGCGAGCCTCGCTGGTATTCCTCCGGCTTTTCCCAGGGCTGGCCGGTGGCGAAGTTGATCACGTGGCCGGGGGTGTCTTCGATCCCCCACTGCAGGGCGAAGTCGAACACGCCGGCTCCGGAGCTGGCGGCTTTGAACCGCTGGGTTCTGGCGATCAGGCAGTTGGTGAGGTAGCCGCCGTTGCTCCAGCCGCTGACGCCGAGCTTGTCCGGATCGGCGATTCCGCGCGCGACGAGCGCATCGACGCCCGACAGAATGTCGGCGACTTCGATGTCGTTCTCGCGGCCGATGAGCTGCTCCAGGAACTTGTCGCCGTACCCGGTCGAGCCGCGGTAGTTGGGGCAGAAGACGGCGTAGCCTTTCGCGGGGAGCAGCGTCCGGCCGTAGATCCAGTACATCAGCCGGTAGGGCGACGATCCTGTCGGACCGCCGTGGATTTCCAGGACCAGCGGAACTTTCTGGCCCGGCTTGTAATCCGGCGGCAGTTCCAGCACGCCTTCGACTTCGACACCGTCCGGCGCCTGCCACTGGACGAGCTGCAGTTGCGGGAGCTTCCAGGTATCGACCTGCGGATTCACGTTGGTCATCCGACTCCACGGCTTCGTCGGGGACGACACGTAGAGGTCTTCCATGTGCCCCGGCGTCGAGACGACGGCCGCCAGGGTTGCGCCGTCTTTCGACCAGTCATAGGACGAAACGAAGACGTCGCCGGGCGTGAGGGTTTTCAGCTCGTCGAATTTCCCTCCCTGGCAGTTTGTCAGGGAGAACAACCTTTGCCGCGCCCGCTCGTCGGCCAGAAAGCAGAGATCGCGGGTGCCGAGTTTCCAGCGCAGCGTGTTCGCGTGAATTGAGACGAGCGGCGTATCCGGCAACTGGTTCAGCGCCCAACCGTCGGCGGAGGTCTCTGCGAGCAGGATGCGGGCCGGGTAGCCGTCAAACGAGACGGTGAAGGCAACCGCCTGGCTGTCGCCGGACCATTGCACGCCGTCGAGCCAGCCGTAGGGGGACGGATGTTTTTTTCTCCAGCCGTCGGGCGTGGTGACCGCGATCTTGCGCGAGACCAGGTCGCAGACGTCCAGCCGGGACCAGCCTTCTTTGTGAATCAGCTCATCGTCGGGCACGGTCAGCATCGCCATCCGTTTGCCGTCCGGCGAGAGGGCCATGTCGGTAATCACGCGGCGGTCGTCGATCACCTTCTCCGCGCGCCAGGTCGTCAGATCGAGCTTCCAGACCTGCGTGAACTTCGTGACGCCGTGGCCGTATTGCAGCGACTTGTGACTGCTCCGGAGCGACTTCCAATCGTCGTCCGTCTGTTCGCTGGCCTGAGTGTAGTAGAGGAACGCGCCGTCGTCCGAGAGCAGGAAGCTGCCGACGTTGTCGTCGAGCCGGGTGACGGCGAAGGGTTCGCCGCCATCGACGCCGATCCGCCAGACCTGCTGCTTGCCGTTCCAGGGGGCCGTCATATCGCCGCCCCGCTTTGCGGCGGCAGAGTAGTAGATGTACTTGGAGTCCGGGCTCCAGGTGGGAGACTGTTCGCCCGCCTTGTCGAACGTCAAGCGGCGCGGCGGTCCGGTCGTCAGATCGACGAGCCAGAGGTCGGCGTTGCGACCTTCAGACTGTCCTTCCCAGCGAAGTTCCTGGTAGACGACAAAGCGGCCGTCGGGCGAGGTTTCGCACTGGGTCATCGTCCCCAGCGTGAAGTAGTCATCCAGCGTGATGTCGTGCGTGCGCGCCGGGGGATCGGCGGCCAGTGCGAATTGCGGAACGAGGAGCATTGTCGCCAGCAGGAGCGAGCGCATCGTGGGGCATCCTCAATGCGGGAGTTGGTCGGGGCGCAACCTGAACAGATTACTGCCGCAGGGGACGTGACGCCACGATGCATCGCAGGAGAAGACGAAAGTCGGGGGAACCACGAATGCCACGCATCAACGCGAAGAAGCCGAAGAGGTGATCCACGGAGGACACGAAGAGCACGGAGGAAAACCAGGACGAACTGGCGGAAGGAAGAACGGGAGATGGCATCAACCTCTCTTCATGATTTCCGTGCCTCTCGTGTCTTCCGTGGTTGATTCCTCGTCTGGTTTGATTCGTGCAAATTCGTGGTTAAAAGCTCTTCCGGAGCTTGCCAGCCCTACTCCACCGTCACACTCTTCGCCAGATTGCGCGGGCGATCGACATTACAGCCCCGCAGCTTGGCGATGTGGTACGCCAGTAACTGCAGTGGGATCGCCGTCACCAGCGGCTGCAGGTACTCGTCGACGTCGGGGACGTAGATCACGTCGTCGGCCAGCTCGGCGACTTTGTCGTCCCCTTCGCACGCGATGGCGATGATCGGGCCGCGGCGGGCTTTGATCTCCTCCATATTGGAGATCACTTTGGGATAGATATTGCACTTCGGCACGACGAACACGCTCGGCGTTTCTTCGTCCACGAGCGCGATCGGCCCGTGCTTCATCTCCGCCGCGGGGTAGCCTTCGGCGTGGATGTAGCTGATTTCTTTGAGCTTCAAGGCCCCTTCCAGGGCGACCGGGAAGTTGTACAAGCGGCCGAGGTAGAGGAATGTTTCGGCCTGATAGTACTTCTCGGCGAGCTTCTTGACGGCTTCGTGGCACTTCAGGGCCTGCCGCAGATTGTCGGGCATGGCCTGGAGGTGGCCGATGATCCGTTTGCCGGCGGGGTACGACAGATGCCGCATCCGTCCCAGGAACAGGGCGAGGAGGGTCAGGACCGTCACCTGTGCGGTGAAGGCCTTGGTCGAGGCGACGCCGATTTCGGGGCCGGCATGCAGGTAGATGCCGCCATCCGCTTCGCGGGCGATCGAAGAGCCGACGACGTTGCAGATGGCCAGCGTCGGGTGCCCTTTGCGCTTGCACTCGCGCATGGCGGCGAGGGTGTCCGCCGTCTCGCCGCTCTGGGTGATCGCGAAGATCATCGTGCGGTCGCTGAGGGGGGGGTTGCGGTAGCGCAGTTCGCTGGCGTATTCGACTTCCACAGGGATACGCGCGAATTCTTCGATGAGATACTCGCCGACCAGCCCCGCATGCCAGCTCGTGCCGCAGGCGGTGAGGATGATGCGGTCGATTCCCCGGAGCATCTGAGGGTCCAGATTGAGGCCGCCGAAGCGAGCGGTGGCCTCTTCTTCGTCGAGGCGGCCGCGGAGCGCGTTCTCGACCGTCTGGGGCTGCTCGAAGATTTCCTTGAGCATGTAGTGTTCGAACTCGCCCAGCTCGGTGTCCTGCGACGTCTGCTCGAGGACGCGGACGTCAGGCGTCTGGCTTCCCGTTTCGCGATGGACGATTTCGAAGTCTTTGGCCGTGATGACTGCAATTTCGTGATCTTTGAGGTAGACCACCCGTTCGGTATGGCCGACGAGGGGACTGGCGTCGCTGGCGAGGAAGAATTCGTCCTTGCCCACGCCGATCACCAGCGGGCTCCCCAGCCTGGCCGCAATCAGCAGGCCCGGCGCGTCGCGGAACAGCACGGCGAGGCCGAAGGTGCCTTTGAGCTGCGAGACGGCGGTCTCGACGGCCCGCAGGCAGGTCTGAGGGTCTGAGGCCTTGCCGCCGAGCTGGATTTCGCGTTTGAGTTGAGCGGCGACGAGATGGGCGACGACTTCAGTGTCGGTCGCGGAGTGGAACGTGTAGCCCTGGCTGATGAGCTGGCTGCGGAGCGAGCCGTAATTCTCTATGACGCCGTTATGGACAAGGACGACTTCGCCGTTGCCGCCGGTGTGTGGGTGGGCGTTGACGTCGCTCGGCACGCCGTGCGTGGCCCAGCGGGTATGGCCGATGCCGGTCGTACCGACCGGCGGCTCCAGGCGGCACAGCTCTTCAACCTGACTGACCCGACCGGTCTTCCGCCGTACGTCGATCCGCCCGCCGTCGAGCAGCGCGACTCCCGCACTGTCATAACCGCGGTATTCCAGTCGATGCAGACCTTCGAGCAGGAATCCGAGAGCCGGATGGGGGCCGACGTAACCGACAATTCCGCACATGAACAGACGCCTCAATCATTGGGATCGACAAAGACAGTCGCGATCGAGCGTCGACGACCCGTAATCGACGTTCAGAAAGAATCAGACTCCACCGTGGGCACGTCCCTGACGCTCTGCGAGGGGCGTGTCCTGATTGTCGACGAAGTCGACGCCGATCGCCAAGCCGCTTCGCACGCCATGCAACGCCGTTCATGAAACGGAATCTGAGTGCACACTTAACACCGGCCTGGATCAAGACTTCGAGCCTGTGCTTCACTTGTGGAGTCTAGACATTCCACGATTGGGCGGGAAGGCTCGGCATGGGATCGATCACAAGGACGCATTGTGTATCGTCGGCAGTTGGTGGAGGCGCTCAATGAGTTGTTTCCGCCGCAGATGTTCTCACAGTTTGACCGGCATGGCAACGCCGAATGGTCCCCGTAGAAACTGTTGTGGACGCGTCTGCTGACCGCCGGATGCCAGATTCGTCCGCTGCGATTTGGGGAGCCTGGCTGTGCCGGAGCCAGCACACGTTCGCGCTGCGTGTCGGGGGAACTTTCACGATGCTGGAACGACGGGGCCGGGATCAGGCGCGGCTGGGAAATCCGTCTACCTGCGGCCGCAGGATCGGTAAAATCATCCGCCCCTCGTCCTGAGAAAAGTTCGGTTTCTCTCGCCGGGCGGATTACCGGTCGTACTCCAGACCAGCGAACTCGACGAGCCCCGGCCTTCCGACGAGACGCTGCGGACGATCGATCTCGGCGCGCTGAGGAATCGCGTTGTACGACCGGAGGTTCCAGCAATACAGGGGATTTCAAGGACTGCCGAGCCGCACTCCGCCAGCCGCGCTGAACGAGCAGCACTGGCGCATCGTCTCGCTCCGGGCGCTGCAGCAACGGGCGGCGAAACCGCTGCAGGCCGTCGGGCAGGATCCCCGGAAATTCCCGGACGCTCCGGCGCGACGCACGATCCGCGACTTTCTGCAGGACCTGCCGCAAGGAGACGCCGGCACGCGCCGCCGCACGCGCCTGCAGCTTGCGAGAACCGACGACGACCGACCGACGAATGAGCCCCAAAACCACCCGCACCTGGCCTCGCAAGAAGTACGATCAACCTCCTCGGCCACCCCCCAAACGCCCCGCGACAGTAGCGGACATCCAGAACGCCAAACAACTTGGCTTTCTACTCCGACTCGTTTGCAGAACGGCGCGGCATGCTCGCTGCTTTGAGTAAGCACGTCATCAGAACTTGAGGGCCGAGTCGAGGCCAGATTATCCTGCAAAGCCATGCTCGCCTCGACGGGCAAGCAAGCCCCCTTTCCTGCGATTCTTCCTCTGCGGTCTTTGTTCCCTCTGCGTCTCCGCGAGAAGTCCGGGACTCGGCTCACTCAAACAGCGTTCCCTGCTTCGAGGGCGGCTGCAGGCAGTCGGGGCCTTCGTGTCTGGCATTGTTGACGTATGTGCTGACCGGTTCGCGGGCCAGCCACTCCGCCGGGCAGGGAACGAGGAGTGACTGCAGGCGGGCGGGCTCGACGCCGAGCGGATCGATCCACAGGCTCCAGTCGTCTTCGCCCAGGATCGCCGGCATCCGGTCGTGGAAGACGGCCATGAAGGGGTTCGCCTGGACCGTCAGGATCGAGCACGATTCCAGCAGGCTGCCATCCGGGGAGGTCCAGGATTCCCAGAGGCCGGCGAGAGCCAGGAGGGGCTCCGATTTATGGTGAATATGCCACGGCTGCTTGCCGCGCTGCGGGAGGACCTCCCATTCGTAAAAACCGCTGACGGGGATCAGGCACCGGCGTTCCTTGAAGGCCCGCCGGAATGCCGGTTTTGCCGCGGCCGTTTCGCTGCGCGCGTTGATCATCTTCGACGCGATGGACGGATCCTGCGCCCAGGAGGGGACCAGCCCCCAGTGGAGCCAGTCGGCGACGCGTCCCTCTTTTCCCGCCCGGACGACGATGATCGGCTGCGTCGGCGCGATGTTGTAGCGCGGCGAGAACTCCGGAGCGCGGATCAGCTCGAAGATCTCGATCAGTTCGCTCGGCGTCGATCGGAGATTGAAGCGTCCGCACATTGCGGGGCAGTCCGGAGAAGAGGAGTGAACAGTGGATTGTCGGTAGTCAGTGGTCCGTCGTCAGTGGCGAAGGACGGTATTTGAAGTCGTTCTCTCTTGCTCAGAAACGAACGGGGAATCGCGTGTGGCCGATCTCCAGACAGGAGGATTCGCAGGCGCGTAAGTACTTTCCACGGACCACTGACGACGGACCACTGACAACTGACCTCACTCTCAACAGATCGGAAACTCACCGCGTGTCAGTTTTGCCGTGAACGCGTCCATCTGCCCTAGTTCCTGCTGCACGATCTGACGCACGGCGGGGGCGACGTCGGACACCCCGGCCCCGGACGCCAGTGCCAGATCGACGGACAGGATCCAGGGTTCGTCGAGCGGCTGGCCGATCTGGCTGCAGAGCCAGACGTAGACTTCTTCGATGCCGGGGACGCCGGCGTGAATCTTTCCGGCGAGCTGGTGACTCAAGACGCTGTAAATCTTGCCGACGTGACTGACGGGATTCTTGCCGGCGGCGGCTTCGGTCCCCATCGGGCGGTGGAGGGCGATGACGCCGTTGACGCGATTGCCGCGACCGACCTCGCCGCCGTCGGCCCCTTCCGCCGCGGTCCCCAGAACGGTGAGATACATCCCCCCGGCCCCGCGGCCGGGCACATCGAGCGTGTTCATCGCGATGTCGATTCGATCCAGCTCGCGCAGTCGGGGAGTCAGGAACTGTCGCAGTTCCTCGGTGACTTGAGCCTTGCGTGCAAAGTACGCGGCTTCATCCGCGATGAACCGATCCACGAAGGCCACCGCCACGGTCAGCGCGAGGACGCGGCCGCGGCGGACGGCCATGACTTTGACGTCTTCGCCGGTTTCCGGGTACCGGGCGTTGAAGCCGGGAGAATTGAGATACTTCTCGGCGGCGATGACGAGTTGTTCGGTCTCGCTGAGCGGGGCGTATCCCACGGCGGCGGAGGTGTCGTTGGCCGTCATCCGGCTGCGGGAGAAGATATCGGTCAGTTCGGGCGAGCCGGGTCGGATTTCGTTCTGGAAGACGACGTGCTTGTCGGGATCGACGAATCGGAGGTTGTCACGGATCCACTGCCGGGCGGTCGCTTCGGCAATTTCTCCCACGGGGATTCTCACGTCGTTCCACTCGGCGGTCGCCCGGTCGCCGAAGATCAGTTTCATCGGCGCGTCGACGCGTCCGCCGGCGAGGGCAGGGGTTGACTGCCCGGCCACGAGCAGGCTCTTGTCGACATTGTGGTGCAGGATGCGTCCGGCGGTCTGCTGGTAGGCGTCGCAGAGCGCCACGGAAACGGAGTCCATCAGGGCGTCGCAGATGGAGTCGGGATGTCCGAGGCCCTTGCGCTCCACGATCTCAATCGGCTGCCGTCCGAGAGGTGGCGCCGTCGCCGTCTGAATCGCAATCTCGTTGCGCATGCGTGTTCGTCCTGGAGGCCGTGTCGATCATCTATCGTGGTCGCACGGCAGCATAGCGTACGAACGGGGGAGGATGCTTGTCCGCTCCGATGTGAGGACGGGCTGGAAGCCCGTCGTGTGCTCCCTCTGAGCACGGGCACGGACTATTTGCGCTGATAGACGACTGAGATGATGGAGGTCACGTCGGTCGGTTTGCGGCCGGGGTTCGGGATTGAGACGTAGTCAGTCTGCACTGTGAGTTTCAGTTTCCAGCGGTCTTTTTCGTCCAGGTCGACGCTCAGTCCGGTCGTGCTGAAGACGCGGACGAGCTCGAAGTTGGCCATGTTCGGCTGCACGCGGATCTTCTGTTCGATCGACGTCCGGTCGAACAGGGGCCAGCGCAGTTCCAGTTCGGCGAACATATCGGGCGTCGTTCGCGTCTGGGCCGGATCCTTGAACGACTCGATCGTAAAAGCGGGGCCGAAACGGGTGATGAGACGCTTCTTCGGTTCGAAGTAAAAGCGGTAACCGACCCCGGTCGACACCGTACCTCGATAATTCAGATTGGCCAGTGCGTTGTATTCGTTCTTGCTGGTGATGAACACAATCCAGGGGTCCGTGACGTCCCAGCCGAACGCCTCTTTCATGCTCCAGTCAAAGTTGGAGTTGAGCCACCAGCGGTTTGCGGTCTGCTTGCCGGCGTTTCTGGCGAGCTGCCCGCCGACATCCATCTGGCGGCTGTTCTGCGGGGTGTTGCGTTCCAGCACCGAGGTGAC
The DNA here is from genome assembly GCA_942493135.1 of uncultured Planctomycetaceae bacterium. Taxonomy (GTDB): domain Bacteria; phylum Planctomycetota; class Planctomycetia; order Planctomycetales; family Planctomycetaceae; genus Planctellipticum. The sequence continues at coordinate 1,718,669 of OW818684.1, forward strand.
GTTCAGCGCCTGGGTTCGCGCGTTGCCTTCGGTGAACGTTCCTCCGAGCGTCACCTGCCGGGCCCAGACGACCGCCGTTTTCTGCACGCCCTGATAGATGTTCAACGCCGGCGCGACCAGCGGCACCTTGTTAGTCCAGGGGGGCTCGGCGTCTGCGGGCTGATCGGGCTTCGGAGTCTCGGTCGCAGGGGGGACGGATTCCGGCGGAACCGTCGGCGCCGGAGGAATTTCCTCCTCGCGTCCGGTCGAGACCTCCATGCGGTCGATCCAGTCCAGGGGAATCCGCAGTTCCTGACCGGCGCCGAGCTCCCACCGCAGAAAGCCGTCTTCGACGCCGCGGCTGATGCCCTGCAGTTCTCGACCGCCTTTGAGAAAGACTCGCTCGTGCAGCGTCTCGGGTTCAGCGTCGGCGCGGACCGTCGTCGTGACGCCGCCGGTCAGAACCAGCACCGCCCAGACGAATCCGGCTAAGATCCGGCGGCTCCGCATGCAGTCACTACAAGAAGAATATCCCCCTTCGGCCTCGAACGAGCACGCGGCCGAAGGGGCGCGGATTCTAGTGGCCGGAGACGATCCGAACAACACGATTCCGGCGATCGACGAGTGGGGTTTCCCGTCGGAAAGCGTTTCCCGCGAAGGAGAAACTGCGGTGTGGCGCAGGCGTCATCGCGACCGGGAATCGCATAACACAGCTGTTTGCAGTCCGCGCCGGTTCAGAGCCGTTGCAGAAGGGGTCTGAGATCCGGGAGGCTGGGGTCGGACGCTTTGGGCCCCGACCGGCGCAGTGATGACAGACCGGGGGCTCGAAGACTGGACCCCGGCCACCGAGGTACCCGGCATCAGCTCCCGGAATTTCGCGGCGCGGCGACGAAAGATCATTCTGATTGCTGCGTTACGAGCCCTGGAAGGGGTCGTCAGTTCCCGGAAATCCGGCGGGGGGTGCGATATGACCGGCTGGCTGGACGTCCTCGTCGACGGCGGTCGCTTTTCCAGCGCGATCCGGTCGGGTGGCATACAGCAGTCCGTCGTCGTCGAACAGCAGCGCGACATTGATATGCCAGCGCGATCCGTCTTCCTGCTCCCAGATGTCGCAGTAGTAGATCGACTGGTTTTCGCCGAACGTTCCCGCCACACCGGCCGCTTCGAGTTCTTTGAGAACCTGGTCGCGCGGCGTTCCCAGTGGCGTGACTTTCAGGACGCGCTGCACCTGCTCGGAAGCCGGCAGCGGGCAAGCCATCAGGCCCGGGGACGGGGTCAGCCGGCAACCGGCGCCGAGGCCCGCGGCCAGCAGTGCGGCAAACGTCGCGCGACAGATCTGCAAACGGAATCCCTGCATGGCCGGCTCCCTCCGGTTTCACGGCCCTTCTGGCCAAGGGTCTTCTACGTCAAATCCCCCAATTCCGTCAACCCCCGCCGCCCCACGCGGGCGACGACTGCCGACCCGCCGCAGGCGGGTGCTGCCGACTTGGAGATGGGATTCTGCGTCGATGGTCTGCACGGCGGCGATGGGTTGCGGAGATGGTTGGGTTCGCGACTTCGGCCACATCCGTAGAACGGCTTTCTTTCTGGCGACAAGCGATTCGCGATCGGCGATCAGTCTGCCTTAGTTCGTTCCGGCGATTTGCGATTCGCGGCTGAAAACCGCTCTTTACCCGTTTCACACCCCCTGACTATCATCCGCCCCGCTTCGAGGCCCCCAGCCGACCTGAGGGCGAACAAGTCCACATTGCAGTGTGCCTGCGGGACAGGATGTCCCGTACCTGTCAGTAAGGAACGATCATGGAAGAACAAGCTCCCCAGGAACCGTCGCGTCGGCGACTGGGTCGTGGCCTCAGTGCGCTGCTCGGCACCGCTGCAGTCGGTGACGGCGAAGGATTCGCCGCCGATCAGGACAGCTCGACGATCTCGGCCGAGCTGATCGAACGGAATCCGTTTCAGCCCCGCAAAGACTTCGACCAGGAACAGCTCAACGAGCTGACCGACAGCATCCGGCAGCACGGTGTGCTGCAGCCGATTCTGGTCCGTCCCTTCGGCGACGGATATCAGCTCATCGCGGGCGAGCGCCGGCTGATCGCCGCCAAGCGGGCCGGGCTCGATCAGATTCCCAGTCGCGTGCTGCAGCTCAGCGACCAGCAGATGTGCGAAGTCTCGCTCGAGGAAAACCTCAAGCGGCAGGACCTCAACGTGCTGGAGAAGGCGGCCGCCTTCCAGGATTATCTGCAGCGGTTCCAATGCACGATCGAAGAGCTGGCCCGCCGGCTGAGCCTCGATCGTTCGACCGTCAGCAACATGCTACGGCTGCTCGATCTGCCGGAAACGATCAAAGACGATCTGCGTTCCAACAAGCTGACCGCGGGCCACGCCCGCGCAGTCCTGTCCCTGTCCGAAGAAGAGCAGCTCGCGCTCTGCAAGCGGATTCAGGATGAGAACCTTTCGGTTCGTAAAACCGAAGAAGCCGTCCGGCAGCTCGTCGCCGCCAATACCCCCGATACGGTCCCCTTCCCGACGGGCGACGTCGACAAACCGGCGCGGACCGCTCCGGCGATGACGGCCCATGTGCTGGGGATGCAGGACCAGCTCCGCGACTGGCTCGGCGCCAAGGTCGAGATCAAGCTCAAAGGGAAGGAGTCCGGCAAGATCCTGATCGAGTTCAAGACGAGCGACGACTTCGAACGCATTCTCGGTCGCCTGCAACGCGCCGCTTGAAACCGCATCGCACGACAGACTTTGTCAAAACAGCCCGCAAACCTCATGGTTTGCGGGCTGTTTGCGTCTGACGACCGCATCACGATGCGTCACAGGTCCGGAGGTCCCGCCCAAACATTGCTTCCACCAAGCTGTTGACGTATTGAACTTCGTGAGCCGCGATCGCGTCGACCGCGACGGATTCCGAGGGAATTGGAGCGCTCGCACGGCCGACTCAGCCGTGGCACACATGATTCCGGCGGGCCGCTACGGCAGCAATCCGTACTTCTTCAGTTTGCTGAAGTATGTGCTGCGCGGCAGGCCCAGCAGGCGGGCGGCTTCGGCCTTGTTGCCGCGGCACTGGCGGAGGGATTGGACGAGCGCTTCCCGCTCCGAGACCGCAGCCGATTCCCAGTCCGCGGGGATGGTGGACTCTTCCAGATAGCCCCGTGTCGCGCCTGCCGCGGTCAACGCCGGTCGCTGGGAGCGTCCGGCCGTCCGGCTGCGGTCGGCAGGCGCCTGATGCTGAACGTCCGGGGGGAGATCGGTGAGCCGGATGACTGCGTCGTCGGCCAGGACGACGGCCCGCTCGATGACGTTTTCCAGTTCGCGGATATTGCCGGGCCACTGGTAGCTGAGGAGCGCATCCAGGGCGTCCTCTTCGAATTCCAGGATCTTCTTGCCTCCCTTCGACGCGGCTCTTTTCAGGAACCAGGTCGCCAGTTCGAGGAGGTCGTCCCGACGTTCGCGCAGGGGCGGAAGCGTGATGCTGATGACGTTGAGACGGTAGTAGAGGTCTTCGCGGAATTTGCCTTCTGCGATCAGACGCTCGAGGTTCTGATGCGTCGCCGCAATGACCCGCACGTCGGTCTGGATCGTCGTCGAGCCGCCGACCGGCTCGAATTCGCGTTCCTGCAGCACGCGAAGCAGCTTGATCTGCGTCTCGGCGGTAATATCGCCGATCTCGTCGAGAAACAGCGTTCCGCCGTTGGCCAGTTCGAACCGGCCCCGTTTGTCGCTGGAAGCGCCGGTGAACGCTCCTTTCACGTGGCCGAACAGTTCGCTTTCGAGCAACCCGGCTGACAGAGCGGCGCAGTGCACGCTGATCAGCGGGCCGTTCCGCCGCGGGCTGTTCTGGTGGATCGCCTGAGCGAGCAGCTCCTTGCCGGTGCCGCTTTCGCCCCGGACCAGCACCGACGTATCGCTGACGGCGACTTTGCGGACGGTGTCCAGGACTCGCAGCAGCGGCTGACTGTTGCCGCGGATCTCGCCGCGCTGAAACTCCTCGCCCGGTTCGTCGGACCGGTTGCTGGTCATGCCGTCGGCGAGCTCGGCCTGCAGCATGGTGATCTGCTGCCGCTGCTGGGCGATTCGTTCGACTTTGAGCCGCAACTCTTCGTTGAGGTGTCCCAGATCCTGATGGATCTTGGCGCAATGCAGAGCGACGCCGGTAATCTGCCCCAGAGCGGTCAGAAACGTGACATCTTCACCTGTAAACGGCGTGCTGTTCTGCTTGGGCCCCAGGACCACTAGTCCGACCGGTTCGTCTTCCATCTCCAGACTGTGGGCCAGCTCGGCATGCAGGTCGCGGAGCGTGCTTTGGACCGGGGAAAGATCTTCGCGTGTTCCGTGTGAGATCCGCTGCAGGGCCGCATCCTGCGTCAGCGCCTGCAGGAACTCGGGCGTCGCGGTCACCTGGCGGGGTTGGTCCGAGGACATCCCCTGCGCGGCGACGAGCCGGAACGACGCGGTTTTTCCCTCGCGGAGATAGAGGGCGGCGCGGTCGATCTGCAGGACGTCGCAGCAGGAGTTGAGCATGCGCTCGGACAGGAACTGCGGGTCGGCGAGCTGGCCCACGGCCCGGTTCATGCGCTGCAGGGCTTTGTCGAGGCGGTACTTTTCGCGGAAGAATTTGCGGTCGACCAGTTGCTGCCAGTTGTCGCGGACCCAGAGCATCAGCGTGACGGCGATCATCATCAGCATCATCACCAGCAGCGTCTGCGGCCGGGAAAGGTTCGTATTCCAGTACGCGGCCGCTAGGCTGACGCTCGCAACCGTCAGCGACAGTCCCGCGGTGGCTGCGAAGCTCAGCGCATAGTACAGCATCCCGCGATTGATGATCTGATCAATCAGCATCAGTTTGTAACGGACGATGCTCACGGCGTAGGCGACCATAAAGACGAGGCTCGCCGCAAACATCGGGAATCGAGCGCCACCCAGCACGAACTTCGGTCGAGAGACATACGCCAGCCCGAGCGTGTAGCCGATGAAGACCGTGGCAATCAGCCCGGCCCAGAGAATGAATTTGACCTGATCCCGCTCGACGGGATTCCGGGTGTGCACCACGCTGGAAATGAGCGCCACCAGCGTCCCGAGAAAATACAGCCCCGCGATCGCGAGATAGGCGTAGATGCCGTTCTTCAGATGCATCAGCCAGGCCAGAGTTTCGGCCCGCTCCGCAGGCGACGGATCGAGCGTCTGCGACCAGACCAGACTGTCGACGATCAAAAAACCGACAAACGCCACCAGAGGCACCGCATACATCACCGTGACCGTGGTCCGTGGCATCACCGTCAGGGGAAACTTGCCGCGAGGATAGCTCAGGAAGAAGTGAAGCGTCACCACCGGCGCGAGGACGCCGCAAAGGACGAAGGGCAGGTTGAGCCAGAATGTCCCGGCCAGCAGCCACCAGTGGTATCCGCCCACGAAGGCTCCCATCGTCACGATGCACATCGCATAGAACAGTTGAGCCGGTCGATCGAACGGGCGATTCCAGAACGCGAGCGCTCCGAGCGAGAAGATTCCCAGCTCCAGGACGAACCAGAGCAGCGTCAGGGCCACATCGCCCCACGGCAGCGATCGGACTGGCAGGGCCGCCCGCAGGGTCTTGCCTGTTGAAGGGCGATAGAAACCGATTTCGACCCACCGTGGACCGTTCTCTTCCTGAATCAGCTTGGGAAGTTCGCTGGCCAGCGGGTCGGCTCCCTGCAGGATGACGCCTCCCGGCGGGACCTCAGCGGAGCGCAATTCCCAGAGGTAATGAACGTACTGAATGAAGTCCTGCATAGGACGGTCGGCCACGTACTGAAGCCGATCTCCCGATTCGGGCCGGTCGCCCCGCCAGTCAATCCTTTCTTCGAACAGACCTTCCGTCTGGATGATCTCAATGCCGGGCGTGGCCTCGCCCGCCGGTCGGGACTGGTCGACCATGAGAAACCGGAGTCGGAGATCGGGGGCTGTCGCGACGAAGACCAGGACTGCCACGCAATACGTGACAACCAGCCCCCCGGCCACGGCCAGCGACCAGCGAATGAGACCGCCTTGTGAATTCACGACTTACGTCTCCAGTTTCCCGAGCGCCGAGAGTTATCGAATCAGCGCCGAAAGCGCCGAATCCCCTGAACTTTCGGTCGTTTTCGGCGCTGATTCATCAGCGCCGAACTGCGCCACGGGTTCCCACGCTCCCGGCCTGAAAATCACTCACCCGCGATGCAAGATGTTTCTTACCAACACTATGACGCAGATCTGATACCTGCGTCAAACAAGCGCCGAAGAAATTTTCGGCGCTCGCTCAAGTTATGGCACGCCGACTGCATACTCATTCTCTTGTCGACACGACCGCGTGACGACACCATTCGCGTGCCCCAGCCGAGCCCCTTTGCGGGATTCAGCCAACTACGCGGACCTGTGCTCTGATGGCCTATCTGCTTCGCAACTCGACCCACGTTGCCCTGCAGTCCCCAGTCGCCAGAACACCCACACAGGTCCTCGTCGGCTGACCGCAAGGGGCTTTTTTATTGAGCGGAGAGCAGAAAGCTCGAAGCGGAACGCCAGAAGCCGTGGCTCAGTCGCTTTCGCCGAAGGTGGATTTCCGGCGGAGGATGTGGTGGTAGTGCTGGGCGAAGCGGTGGGATTCGTCGCGGACGTACTGCAGAAGCCGTAGTCCGTACGAGTGACGTCCCAGAATTCGCGGGTCCGACTCGCCCGGGACAAAGACTTCTTCTTCCCGCTTGGCGAGGGAGATGACCAGCGGGGGCTGGATGCCGATTTCTCGAAAGGCCTCCATCGCCGCACCGAGCTGGCCTTTGCCACCGTCGATCAGCAGCAGATCGGGGAAGGCTTCCCCTTCCTGCTGCAGGCGGCGGAACCGGCGGCTGACGACTTCCCGCATTGAAGCGAAGTCGTCGACGCCGTCGACGGTCCGGATTTTGAACCGCTTGTAGCCCGGTTTGAAGGGCAGGCCGTCGATGAACTGGACGATGCTGGCGACTGTTTCGCCCCCCTGCAGGTGGGCGATGTCCATCCCCTCGATCCGCCGCGGGGGCTCGGACAGCCCGAAGACTTTCTGCAGGCCGCGGACGCCCTTGCGGGGGTCGATCTGGAAGACCTCGGGCTGGGCGTGATCCCGCAGATTGCCCCGCAGGTTGAGGTTTTCCAGGGCGGAGATCGTATCCCGCAGGCGTGCGGCCTTTTCGAACAGGAGCTCCTTGGCCGCTCCCTGCATCTCGTCGCGCAATTCCTTCAGCAGGCGGTCCTTTTTGCCGTCGAGAAAGAGGATCAGTTTCCGGAGATCCTTGCGGTAGTCTTCGCGGGAGATGCGCAGGTTGCAGGGGGCGGTGCACTGGTTGATGCTCGCCAGCAGGCAGGGCCGAAACCAGCGCCAGCGTTCGTCTTCCTCGCGAATATCGAGGTTGCAGTTCCGGAACCGGAAGATCTGCTGCAGCACGGCAATCGTCCCGCGCAGCTTGGACGCGCTGGTGAACGGGCCGTAAAGCTTGACTCCCTTCAGCCGGGGCTTGCGGGTGAACTCGACCCGGGGAAACTGCTCCCGGGTGTGAATCTGCAGGTAGGGAAACGTCTTGTCGTCTTTGAGCTCGGAATTGAACCGCGGCTGAATGTCCTTGATCAGCCGGGCTTCCAGGAGCAGGGCGTCGACCTCGCTGTCGGTCGGGACGAAGTCGATGTCGCGGATTTCCGGGACCAGATCGCAGGTCCGCCGGTCTTCCAGCGCCTGTTTCGTGAAGTAGCTGCCGGCCCGGCTGCGGAGATTCACCGCTTTGCCGACGTAAATCACCCGCCCGCGGTCGTCCTTCATCAGGTAGACGCCGGGCGACGTCGGAAACGTCTTGACCTTTTCCCGCGGTTCGACAGCAGGCTCGGGGGGCGGATCAGCGGGCACGGGGTCGGTCATGGACGGGGCGGTTTCGCGGGCGTAGTGGGGAGAGGTCGGAGATTATTAACCACGAAGCACACGAATGAGCACGAATTGCAGAGGAGAACGAGAAATTACGAGACTTCCGGGACGGGAGTCCGGCGGACTCGATTCCCGCGTTATGCGGTCTTCAACTCATTCGTGGCGATTTGTGTCATTCGTGGTTGTCTCCGAACCGGACAACCAGGGATTATAGCGTCCGTCACCGGCCAGACAGGCTCTGTCAGGTCGCATCGCCCGAATCGGACGGCAGGCGGCGCACAAGTATGACGCTGTACGTGATCAGCCCGGCATTGATCGCGAAGAAGACCAGGAACGCGACCAGGCCGCCGACCTGCGCGGCTTCCGCATGGAGCTTTTCCAGCGGCGACAGGTCGAGTGCCACCAGCCGGCGGCATTCGCGAACGACCGTTCCGCCGACCAGACCGCACAGCCAGCCGGCCGTCAGGAACCATAACAGCCCCCGCGACAGCGACTGCCTTCGCCAGACCAGCCACCACGCGGCCGCCTGAATTACCAGCCCCGCAGCTGCCAGACCCAGGTATGGCCCCGCCAGCCCGCCGAGCAGTTTCCCGCGGACATCGCCCGGCAATGTCGTTGCGTACCAGACTCCGGAAATTGTCGTCAGCGCGAGGCCGGCCAGGCCCAGTCCGGTCAGGAGGCGGACAGTCTCGTCGCCGTCGATCTGCGATTCGCCCCGGATCCAGCGCGTCTGCCAGCCCAGCACCAGGGCCAGCGTCGGCAAGGCGCCGAAGTACCAGACCGCCAGCCGAGGGGGCAGTTCCGGCGAATAGTACAGCCAGTGGCCGGAGGCGTAATGCGTAACCCAGCCCTCGCGATCCAGACTCAGCAGGTGATTCTCGGTCCAGGACCACGCGATGAAGGTGAAGCAGAGCCACGCGACCGTCCGAACCAGCAGCACGACTGTCGTTCCGCGGGCCATGAGCCAGGCCGTTTTCTGCAGGTAGAGCAGGTAAAACCCGACGATCAGCACCGGCAGGATCGCCATCCAGCGGTGCGAGAGGAGCAGGTTCGAGGTGTAGAACGATTCCTGGTAGAGGATCTGCAGGAACAGCAGCGGCGCGACGCCCGCGGTAATCGCCAGCCCCAGACAGAAGGGGAGCCAGTCCTGCAGGATGTGGGCCAGCGCGTTCCCCGCCGAGCCCGCCCGGCCGCGGCCCAGTCCGAAGACCAGACAGGTCGCTCCAGCGAGAACATAATTCATGAACGCCACGTGGATCAACAGCGTGACGACGTACAGCGTCAGGTAGAAGGCGGTTGCGCCGGGAAAGCCGAAGGGAAAGGGAGCATTCATCGGGACGCTCCTTTCACAGCGACTGCCAGATCGGGCCCGCCGGGCGGTTCGCGTCCGGGACCTGCCTCCCGGAGCCAGCCGGCGATCTGCTGCAGCACTGCGGGATCGCTCGATTCCGGCCACTCCGCCGGGCGATGGGCCTGATGCCACGTCAGGAACTGCACGAGCGCCTCCACCTCCGCGGGGGTCCCGGCGAAGGGGGGCATGAAGGGCTTCGTCCGCTGCAGTTGCGCGAAGTTCAGCCGTTTCTGGTCGAGGCTCCACATCTGCGCCAGCTCGGCGAGGGGGTTCGCCCCGTCGAGCGTATGGCAGACGCTGCATTGGATCCGGTAGACCTTCGCCCCGGTGACGAGCTGCGGATTCGGAAACGTGTCCGCGCCGGGGACCGGGTACGGGTCCAAACTCGTACAACCCACTTCGCGCAAATGGGCGACTTCGTCCGGCGCGATCGAATTCGAATAGAGATACTCGCGGATCGTGAAAGGCTTGCGAGCCCCTTCCCGCACGAACTCGCCGCCGGCGGTGGCCAGGAAGGCCAGCGCCAGGAGCAGCGTCGCCGTCGCCCCGTTGATGTAGAGTTTCTGCCGCAGCAGCGCAAGGACTGCGTAGCCGCCGATGAACGTCGAGCAGCCGACTGCCAGCGTCAGGAACATCAGCATGGCGATGCTTCCGCCGAGCACCCAGCCCCGGCTGTCGGCCGGCATCACCGCGATGTACCACGCCCCCAGGAACGGCATCAGGACCATCGGCGCGAGGAACCGGGCCGCGATCTGAATGATCTCCGCCCGTTCTTCCCGGCTGACCGACGGGAAGGCGTTGACCAGCACGCACGCGGCGAGCGCCGCCGTCGCCATGCAGGTGATGGTGCGGAACAGGAGCGACGGCCAGAAGCTGGCGTTGAAGAAGCCGGTCCAGACGTTGTGGCCGGTGAGCCAGCCACCCGGCGTGAGCTGCCACGAGAGGATGCCGTTGATCCAGAAGAGGCTGAACCAGGACGCGATGGAGTAGAAGACGAGCAGCGTCATGCGGGCCCGGTCATCGAGCCGGGGGCCGTAGCGGTAGAACATGTAGCCGGAGACAACTTCGAGGCTGAAGAAGGTCCATTCGATGGCCCACATCCAGTGGAATTCGCTGACCATCGTGCCGATGGTGCGCGGGCTGACCTGGATCGAGGTGAACCACATCGCCACGCCGGTGACGGCTCCCAGCACGAAGCTGACGAGCACCAGGACTTTGAAGTAGCTGTCGCTGAACCGGCGGGCGAGGGGATTGCGTCCCCCGGCGGACCGCCGCTGGAGATCGCAGAGGAGCATGCCGCTGCCGATGGCGAACTGGGCGAGAAAGACGTGGAAGATGCCGAGCCCGCCGATGGCGAGCCCCTTCATGACGGGGCCGAGATCGGGGACGGGATAGAAGATGAGGGGATTCATGGGCCACAATGCGGCAGAAGGCCATCGGGGTCTCGCTGACGCCAGCCAGCGACGACTCGCCCGTCACAATACCGCAATTATCGCCCGATTTTGCGCGGGAAAGACGCCCGCAGACCGGGACCGGCCGAGATTCTCAAAGGCGGGAGGAGCAATGCGGGATTGACCGCGGAGGCTCGGAGGACGCGGAGGGGAGAGGGGGCAGGACAGAATCGGGAGGGGTTACTCGGGCGCCGCGGCTGGCCGTTCTGACGGCTGCCGGGGGGACCGCAGAGCGACTGGCGGTTGCGCGAGGGATGACTGTTGCGTGAACTTCCTGCGGCTCGGCCGCACGGACAGTCCGAAAACAGCCAAGCTGGGTCACCCCGCTCAGCGGAGCGAGGGGTCAGGCAGCGCTTGTGCCTGGACCGCCTTGTCAGAGACCTGTCTGCTCGGCTCCATACCGTATTGCGGCGCCGAGTACGGCAGTGTCTATGTCAGCTAGCTTTCTGAACTTGATGCAATAACCGGTGACGCTGGCCTTGCCGAGTTCTTTCCCATACGCCTGGGCCAAATACTGCTTGTCTTTGATGCCAAGGATATAGACGGAGATCCCAGTTGTGTTTGCGCTCATGCCAATCTGATAGAAGTCCTTTGTTCTTCCGTCGGCATATTTGATGACCTGCAGTCCGTATCCGATATTTGGGTTGGAGACAATCTTGCCGTCTTCGTCTCTGCCATCGAGGAACCACAACTTGCACTTCGGCATTTGCGCCAGAATGATGCGGTGCAGTTCCTGCATATCCCCACGCTTGGCTTCAGGCTGAGCGGCAATATACTCTTCGATCTGCTTGCGTGCGTTCATGCGGGGTGACTCTGTTGCGGCGGCGGCTTGCGCGGCCTGACTCGTGTTCGGGTTGGTCCGCGTATTGTCTGCAGGCCGCTCGTTTGCAGCCGAACACACTGGCGTTGATGAGTCGCAACGCCAATCGCATTCATCAGATACGCGGCTGTCATGTCTTTGGAGGCGTGAAAGGTTGTTTCAGCCTATCACGCATTCAGACGGTGAGCCAGCACGTCTGCCGGGCTGCAGACGCACCCTCCTGTGACTGCGTCACCCAGACGCCCAGAGCGGCGTCTGGGCCACCCCGCGGTCCCCCCCCCCCCCCCCCCCCCGATTTCCTCAGAGTCACGCCGCAAAGACGGCCGGGCGCGCCCGGCCCTACGTGGAGGCCCCGCGGCGTTCCAGCTTGCCGTCCCGCAGTTCCCGCTGGTCGGGGAAGCGTTCGGCCAGTTCCTGGCTGTGGGTGACGCAGACCAGGATCGTCTGCTCTTCCCGGTTCAGTTCCAGCAGCAGCGAGCCGACCGAGTCCGCCGTCCGCCGGTCGAGGTTGCCGGTCGGTTCGTCCGCCAGCAGCAGCACCGGCTGATTGATCAGCGCCCGGCAGACCGCCACCCGCTGGCGCTCGCCCCCGGAGAGTTGAGCGGGCCGATGGTCCAGCCGCTCTCCCAGCCCGACGCGGTCGAGCAGCCGCCGGGCACGCTGTTCGGTCTCGGGAGTGACGCCGGCGCCCGGGAGCGTGGGGATCAGGACGTTCTCCAGCACGTTACACTGCGGCAGCAGGTGATGGTCCTGGAAGACGAACCCGACATGCCGATTGCGGAAGGCGGCCTGCTCGGCGACGGTCAGCCCGAACGGACTCTGCCCCAGCAGCGAGACCGTTCCCGAGGTCGGCGTATCGAGCACGCCCAGGATGTAGAGCAGCGTGCTCTTGCCCGCTCCGGAGGGGCCGGTGATCGCCAGGGCAGAGCCCCGCTGGAGTTCGAGCGCGATGCCGCGGAGGATCGACAGCGTTCCCGCTTCCGACGTGTAATCCTTCACGAGGTCGCGAACAACAAGGTCGGCAGGCGTCTCGGTCATCGAAAGAGCTCATCGGCAGGAGGCAGAGCGGCAGACGGGGCACCGTGACATCTTCAGGGACTGGCGGGCGGATGTCAAAAGCAGGGGAGGAAGTGGATGGTGGATAGTGGGTGGGGAAGAGTGGGAGAAGGCAGGCTTGCCGTTCTCGCTGGCTCTGGACTCTACATCGCGGCCACGTTTGTGAGACGCGCCTCCGGTCCCCTCTCCCGACGTCTTCGTTGGGAGAGGGATCGGGTGAGGGCCGTCTTTTCTCCGTGGACGATACCACGACTCTTCCGAAGACCCTCACCCTGGCCCTCTCCCACATCAGAATGCGTGAGAGGGGACAAGACTAATACGCCCTTTTTCTGAATCGATGCCGGCGATTTCGGCTCTCGACTCCCGTTCGACATTCCGCCTTCGACATTCGACATTTCCGCTCTGCGGCCTCTCTCCTCTCTGCGTCTCCGCGAGAGATCTTCTCCGAACTCAAGTCGTCCTCCCATCCAGCCTCCCAATCGGGCCGGCCGGGTATTAGGATGCCTGTCGGCTCATACTCTCCCCCGAATGAAAGGCGTGCTTGTGCGACTGGGAATGCTGCAGACCGAGGCCGGACCGAAGCTTGTCGGCGTGAATCTCGATGGCAAGTTCGTCGATCTGTGCGACGTCGACGTCAAACTGCCGAACACGCTTCTGGAAGTTCTCCAGACGCCCGACGGCCTGAACAACGCCGCCCACGCCCTCGCCGCCGGCATGGTCAAGGGACCGTTCCTGACCGGCGCGCCGCTGGCCCCGATCGCCCGGCCGGGGAAGGTGATCTGCATCGGCCTCAACTATCGCGACCACGCGGAAGAAAGCGGCCTGCCGATTCCGACCGAGCCGGTCGTATTCAACAAGTTTTCGCAGTGCGTGATCGGGCCGGACGAGAACGTCGTGCTCCCCGCGGCCAGCAACCAGGTCGATTACGAAGCCGAGCTGGTGATGGTGATCGGCAAGCGGGGCAAGCGGATCTCGAAGAAGGAGGCCTGGAGCCACATCGCCGGCTATACGATCGGCAACGACGTTTCGGCCCGCGACTGGCAGATCGGTCGGCCGGGGGGGCAGTGGCTGCTCGGCAAGACGCCCGATACGTTCGCGCCGCTTGGTCCGTGGCTGGTGACGGCAGACGAAGTCGGCGACGCCCGCGAGCTGCGGATTCAGCTCCGCCTGAACGGCAGGACGATGCAGGATTCGTCGACGAAGGAGCTGATCTTCGGCATGGACGAGATCATTGCCCACTTGTCGCAGATCACGACGCTGGAACCGGGGGACGTGATCTTCACCGGTACGCCGCCCGGCGTCGGCATGGCCCGCAAGCCGCCGGTCTTTGTCCAGCCGGGGGACGTGATGGAAGTCGAGATTGAAGGCTTCGGCGTGCTGCGGAATCCGGTGGTTGCGGAAGTTGCGTAGGGGCGAGTCTCACTTCCGCAACTCGTCATCCCGCGTCTAAGAACGCCAAGACGCCGGGGAGCGATGCTCTCCGGCGTCTTGGATGGCGTGAACGGTCCGGGCCTGGACCGACCTCAGGGGACGTTCAACTGCGGCTTCGCCTTGTTCTGTTTCATCAGGTCGAAGCCCTTTGCGGACTCGGGGACCTCGAAGTTTTTCTCGCCGGCTGCGAGCTCCGATTCAATGGTATAACCGGAGAAGATCGGCGGCTTGTTCACGGTCGGCTTGGTTTCGTCTTCAGAACTGGACTGCGGTCGTTCCTCAAAGGCACTGATCCGGATCAGGTGCGGGCCCTTGATGACGCCGCGGCCTGTCTTCCTCGTATCGTACTCGCCGTTGACGATCTCCGCCGAGCCTGCGGGGCCTTTGTGGTCCGCCGCCGCGTTGGGGACGAATTCAATGAGGCCGTAGACGATCGGTTGACCGCCAAACGTCACCTTGCCGTGCAGGTTTTCGAGCTTGAGGCCCGATCCGCCGCAACCGGCCAGCAGGGCGGCGCAGACTGCGGCGGAACACAAAGTTGCGAGCGTCCGTGTCATCGGTCGGGAATTCCTTCTGGCAGGCGTGCTGCGACCGTCGCTGCCGAGGCGACAGTCGCAGAAGGAGGCCATCCGCTTATTAATCGAGCTGGCGCGTTTCCGCGTCGCCCCGGCTGGCGGCCGCCTGGTAGGTGACGAAGTCGATGTTTTCCGAGACGAAGCGGACGGAGCCGTCGCCCATCAGGAAGTGGCAGCCCCCGACGTGCTGGCTGCTGAACCGGACGTTGTTGAACAGCCGATTGGCCGTCCCTCCCTGATATCCGGAATACTTGCCGATCGGATGCGTCACGTTCTTGGACGCGTACATGGCAGCGGTGGAAGCCGCGTTATTGGCACCCTGGATCCAGGGACGCCAACTGCTGGCAAAGCCGGTCGTCGGATCTGTCTGCCCCGAGATTTCGCCCATGAGGAACGTATTCGTCAGCCCGTCGGTGCAGTCGCCGAAGCGAAGTGACAGGTTGCGCGTGAGCATTCCGTTGATGGCGATGCCGCCGAAATCGGTGTTGGCCGCAGCGACCGAGTTCCAGTCGTAGTTGCCAGTGAGGGGGGCCGGCTTCGGTCCGACGGCGCCCGCCACGCCGTAATAATTCAGAGTCCATTGGCCGGCGACGTTCGATGAACGGTCAACCAGTCGTGCGCTCGGACAGAAAAACAGCGGCGCCGAACTGGTGTTGAGGCCGACGTTCGGAGCCGTCGTATAGTACAGGCTGAAGTTGAACTGATTGTACAGAGGGGCCTGATCGATATACGGCAACAGCAGGACGTGGAATCCAAAATTGTTCGAGACGACCGTGGCGGACTGCGAAAGTCCCATGCTGCCATAAGGCAGCCGGGTGAAGGTGTCGTGGTAGTTGTGGAGCGCCAGGCCCCACTGCTTCAGGATATTGCGGCATTCGGTCCGGCGAGCCGCCTCGCGGGCCTGCTGGACGGCGGGCAGCAGCAGCGCGATCAGGATCGCGATGATCGCGATCACGACGAGGAGTTCAATCAGCGTAAAGCCGCGGCGAAGTCGCGTCTGCATGGATTGCCCTTTCTAAAGAGCGCGGACAGGAACTGGCACTCAAAAAACGAGGCCGAAACGAAAATGCGAGGAGATCCGGCAGAGTCGCCTACGGATCGTTGGCCCGTTTCTGAGGACCGGTCAGCTCAATTTCGGGCGGCTTGCCGTTCGTTTTCAGATCGATCGTCTCCGGCTTGAGACCGGAGGAAGTGACTTCGACTTCGAGACCCGAGGACGCCGGGTCGGCGTATTCGCGGGGGGTCAGCCACTTGTACTTCAGGTTGTAGGCGGCGGCATTCTCCGAATTGAAATCGTCGGGAAGTTTGCCGACGAGTTCCCGTTTGACGACGCCAACCTTGAACTTGCCGACCGGCAGTCCGTCGTCAGTCCCGTAAGTTCCGATCGTGAACTCCCCGGACGATTCTGAAATCCCCGAAGAAGGTCGCTGGTACTTGGCCTTGTCCTGCGTGATCGGCTGGAAGGCGACAATCGCCCCTTCCAGCGGCTGGCCGTCGAGCGTCACCTTCCCGGTGACTTTCACCAGCCGGGGACGTCCGTCGCCACCGCAACCGGCGATCATGCCGCACGCCACCAGGGTCGCTGCGATGCTTCGAACCAGAGATACCTGGGAACTTGCTTCCACGGTTTCACATTTCTGCTGAATCAACTCGAGCGGAACTCACAACAACCACTGGTTTCCGGCTGCGCGGGAAGATCACTGAGATCCCGCCCGCGACGGCCAGATCGGACCAAAACTAGAAGTCCCCGATCGTCTGGCGATCGCTCAGGTTGTAGAGGTTCTGGTAGAGATAAAGTCCGCCGCCGCCACTCGGCGTCACCGGATCGGCCGCGATGTTTTCGCTGATGAAGCGCACCGAGCCATCGCACATCAGGAAATGGACACCGCCGGTGTGAGCGCTCGCCGCCACCGCCCGCGTGACGCGATTGACAGGCGACGTATTCTCATTGAAGCAATTGGTTGCGGTGTCATTGGTGCCGTCAAACGGTACATTCATGTTGTTCTGCGCGGCAACAATGTGAATGCGAGCGAGCACTGTCGGGCCGCAGATCTTGGAACCTGCCCAAGATGCTCCGATGGAGACGAACGGTGCATCCATGAGCGCCTTCTCTCCCATCAGGATCGTATTCGACGTGCCGTCGGTGATGTCCCCGATCGGTGTGGCCTTCGGAGGATTGGGGACGGTCGCGATCTGGTTGTTCATGGCGTACATCAGCGTCCCCAGCATCTTTTCGTGCTTGTTGACGTTGGCGCCGCTGGCCGACGGGCAGAGGAACATGGGAATCGTCGTTGTGAAGAGCTTCTCGATGCTCCCGGCGGTTGCCGTCGTGTAGTCGTTTGCGTTACCGAGATTCGTATTCGGAATTCCCGGCGTCTTACCGACGCCAATCTGGTTGTAAAGTGGTGCCTGATCAACATACGGCAGCAGCATCATTGTCCAGGTCCAGCCGTAAGGCGAGTCCTGGTTGGTTCCGACGCCCCCTTTGACCGACGCCGGCGGGAACCGCTTGTGGGTGTCGTGGTAGTTGTGCATCGCCAACCCGAACTGCTTCAGATGGTTCTTGCACTGGGTCCGGCGGGCGGCCTCGCGCGCCTGCTGGACGGCGGGGAGGAGGAGGGCGATCAGGATCGCGATGATCGCAATCACCACCAGCAGCTCAATGAGCGTAAAGCCGGACGAAGCCCGGCGATCGGGGCGGACAGTCGGATTCATGGGGTCAATCCAGCGGGTACGACTCAAGATGAAAAAGACGACGATGACGAGATCAAAGACGTTCCGGCCGCAGATTGCCGCCGAACGTATTTCAAACCCCGCATCTCGGACCGCGTTTCGGAACGAATCCGGAGATTCCGGAAAATCCGCGGCGCCGAACCAGTTCCAATTGAATGAACAATTGGCGAAGAGGTTCAGTCTAGACGTCGCTTCTGCCGGTTGCAATCAAGCTTGCAACTCTGACATGCATCTGTCTCACAACTGCGGGTAACCGCCGATGGTGCTGCCGAATGGCAGATCGACAGGCGGTCTTGGACCAGATCGCCTGATGCGATGAACCGGCTTCGCACACGTTCAGGCGGAGCGAAAACACGGCTGGCACTCCGCGGATTTGCGTCTAAGAAACCACGGGGCGACGCCCCCCATCGCCGCGAGAACGACGCACATGCCGCACAGCGTGGCGAACCAGTCGCCGTAGCGGACGTAGAGACTGCGGCGGTTGTCGAGCGGGACGGTGTGAACCAGGGCGGCGTCGAGCTCCTTGTGCCAGCGGCCGGTCTTCGGATCGCGGGAAGTGGTTCGGCCTTTACGGTCGCCGTCGATGAAAACGTCGGGTTCGAGGATTGCGCCGTCGCCGTCGATGACTGCCGAGATCCCCGTATTCACCGCGCGGGCGACCGGGGTCCGGCATTCGACGGCGCGGAAGGCGGCCGTGATCAGATGCTGGTCGAGCTCGCTCGAACCGTGGAACCAGCCGTCGTTGGTCAGGTTGACCAGGACGTCGATCTGCTCGCCGCGGTCGCCGTTGGAGCCCGCCGAGATGATTCCGCGGACGAGATGGGGGACGGTGTCTTCGAAGCAGATCACCGGGGCCAGCCGCCAGTCGCGGTACTTGAAGACGGCCGCCTGCGTCCCGGCGTGCAAGCCGAAGTCGGGCGGATAGGGAGTCAAATGCTGCAGCCAGGGGACCGTGTCCTGCAGGGGGAGATATTCGCCGAAGGGGACGAGGTGCATCTTGTCGTAGCGGCCGGCGATGCCGGTGTCCGGTCGGATCAGCACCGCCGAGTTGAGCTGCTCGACGCGGGATTTTTCGAGGGCGACGGCCTGAAGGCCGATGATCATCGCGGCGCCGGCTTTCTGGGCGTCGCCGACGAGCGTCCGGCGGACGGTGTCGTCGCGCCAGAGTTCGGGCGGCACTTGCGGCGCCAGATCCTGAAGCTGTTCGTCAGTGAGGCTGGCGGGGGCTTCGAAGAGCGGCCAGCGGAACATGGTTTCGGGCCAGATGATGATGTCGGGCTGTTCGCGGACCGCCAGGCCGGTCAGTCGGGTGTGCGTGAGGTAGACCTTGCCGCTTTCGTCGTGGTTGGTCCGAAGCGAGGCGACGAAGTTCCCCTGGATCAGCGCCACGCGGGGGCCCGGTTGAAAATCGGCCTGATGCCGGCGGACGACGCCGTAGCCCAGCGTGCCGAAGAATGCGGCGGAGACCATGCCGACCTGCCAGGCGGGCTGGCGGAACCAGGGGGGCGGGACGGTCGTGGTCTGCTCATTCGCGGGGACCAGCCGGAGTTTCTGCAGCCAGGCGAACGGAATCAGAACCGCAATACCGGCGGAACTGGCGGCGACGATCAGGCTGACGCCGTAAGCGCCGACGAGATCGCTGATCTGAATCAGTTCCAGCCAGCGGTATTGCGAGTGTCCCAGGTAGTACCAGGAGAAACCGGTGAGGAGATGCGCCCGGAAGAACTCGAGCCCCACCCACAGAAGCGGAGCCGCGATCACCAGCGGCACGCCGGCCCGGTGAACCGCCACGCGAGTCAGCCAGACAAACGCGGGGAGGTAGGCGGCCAGATAGAGCGCCAGCGCAAACCACGCGATATACATCGTCGGATCGCCGAGTCGCATCCACTGCAGGGTGGCGAGTTGCGAGATGGCGGCCGCGAAATAGAGTCCGCGGTACATCCGGCGGGTGCGGTGCGGCGCCCGGACCAGGAGCAGGATCGGGACGAGGGCGACCCAGGCCAGCGAGCTGGCGTTGACCGGCGTGAAGCAGGCCCAGAGGAGCAGTCCCGTCAGGCCGGCCATCGCCCAGCCCGCGAGTTGCTGTCCCTGTTCGGGAGCGGGCTGCTGCGCAATCCTCGCTTTCGCGATGATCTCGCGGACGGTCGGCTCGCCCGTCGCGGGACGGGACGGGGCAGCGGGTTCGGCGGTCATGGTGGCTGGTGACATGGGACTCCCTCCCTGGAGTCGAGGACAGCGATCAGCGTGATTTGATTCCGGGGGCGGCGGCGGTCGGCGCTGCGGGGACATCCTGGAACAGGGGGTCAATGTTGCCGTCCCAGGTCATCCCGATCATCCGCCATTCATTGCGCGGGCGATGTAGAGTAAATCTCCAGACGATGGCCCCCCCTTCGCGATGCTCGAGATAGATCAATCGCAGGTAGGATCGACCAATCACCTGGGCCTTCAAGAACTCGACATTGTCGACGCTGGGACCCAGTGCGCCGCGGAGCAGTCCGCGACTTTCCGCCACCTTCTGCAGGTTATTCAGCCGCTGTTCTTCGTTCCAGCCGGCGCGTTCGGAAAGCGCATCGACGAAGCCGGGCACATCGTCCTTGCTGATCGCCTCCATCGCGGCATCGGTCATTGCTCGAAGTGTCGCGATCGATTCGGCCGGGACGTCTTCCGACTGCAGGGGACGGGCGGCAAACAGACTGACGGTAAGCGCCAGCCCGAGGAAGTAACGGTAGTGCCGCATCGTGTCTGCCCTCCCTGCCCTTGCCGGCGAATCCGCTGTCAATCCCAGCTCAGCACATCCATGACGTCGCCGCTGCTGTATGTTCGCTCGATCGCCGGCAGGCACGCCATGGCGTTGGCGTCCACGGTGGCCCGAAGGTCCGAGGAGCCTTGCCAGGAGACGAGCACTACCCGCGGTCCTCCCGCCGTCCACGTCAACCAGGCCGGATGGTACGTCGGCCGGTCGCCGCGGAAGGCGAATTGTCCTTCAAACACCGCCGAAACCGGTTGCGGCTCCGCCGGCGAAATGCCCATCAGACGGCGGATGGCCGACCGGACGAACAGTTCGAAGCAGACCATACTACTGACGGGATTTCCCGGCAAGCCGAATACGTAGCAGGCGTTACGGCTGATGTCCCCCTGCCGGACGCCGAACCAGAGGGGCTTGCCGGGCTTCATCGCCACGCCGTGAAAGACTTCCTCCACCCCCGCCGCCGTCAGTTCGGATGGCACCAGGTCCAGCTTCCCGGCGGAGACGCCGCCCGAGAGGACGAGGATGTCGGCGGTCAGGCCGTCAACAATCTTCGCTCCCAGGTCGGCCCGGACGTCTCGAGCGATTCCGAGGGATCGGGCAGCGCAGCCTGACTGGGAAGCCTGGGCGACAAGCATCGTTTCGTTCGAGTTGCGAATCTGCCCGGGACCGGGGGTCTGGTCGACCGGGACAAGTTCATCGCCAGTCGCGAGGACGGCGAGCGTCGGACGCCGGCGGACGGGAACCTGCGGCCAGCCCAGTTCCGCGAGCGCCGCCAGTTGGGGCGGCCGAAGGACAACTCCGGCCGTGAGAACGCGATCCCCCAAGCGCATGGCGGAGCCCTGCCGGCTGATGTTGACTCCGTCCTGCAGCGGACGGGTAGCAATGACGACCTCGTCCCCCTCCAGACGCGTGTCTTCGATTTTGACGACGCAATCGGCCCCGACAGGGAGCGGTGCGCCGGTCATGATTTGAATCGCTTCGCCCGGCCCGACCGGTAACTCAGCGACCTGGCCGGCGGTGATCTGCGCCACGACCCGCAGCCGCCCGGCCCCGTCCGGCAAATCGGCCGAGCGAACGGCAAAGCCATCCATCAGCGCCTTGTCGAACGGGGGCGAATCGATCCGGCTGTCGACATTTTCGGCAAGCGCCAGTCCCTGAACGGCGGCGAGCGGGAGGGATTCGGCCGGGAACGGAGCGACCGTGGCCAGGACGCGTTCGAGAGCAGTGGCGACGGTGTGCATGGGAATCACCTGAGGTCTGGAAACGCGAGGAGCGGACATCGCGCTGGCGAGTCCGCTCCCGGCATCTGTCGAGAATCGTAGAAGCGGAAGGCAGAGCCCACCCTACGGGAGTTCCGGCGCCTTGTGGTCCGGGTATTCGGTGCTGGCAAGGCCATCCTTCATGAAGGCGACCAGGTCGGCTTTGTCCTGTTCGCTGAGCTTGAGGGGGAAAATTTCTTCGTCGAGGAAATCGTTCGGCACGCCCCCCTTGTTGTAGTGCTCGACGACTTCTTCAAGAGTCTTCAGGCTGCCGTCGTGCATGTAAGGGCCGGTGCGGGCGATGTCGCGCAGGGTCGGAGTCTTGAACGCCCCCTTGTCACCCGCCAGCTTGCTGATGCTGACGCGGCCTTCGTCCTCGCCGGGCAGGCCGATGTTGTGGAAGGCGTTGTCAGTGAAACTGTGACCGCTGTGGCAGGCGCTGCAATGGGCCTTGCCGAAGAAGAGCTTCATGCCGCGGAGGACGCTTTCGGACAGGGCGTCCTGTTTGCCCGCCTTGTACTGGTCGTACGGCGCGTTCCCCGACAGGATCGTCCGCTCGTAGGCCGCGATCGACTTGGCGATTCCTTCGGCGGTCACGTCGGTGCCGAAGACCTTCTGAAACTGCGTCTTGTAGCCTTCGATCTTGTTGAGTTTTCCGACGACCTCGTCGAGGCTCATTTTCATTTCGATCGGGTTCTGCACCGGTCCAAGGGCCTGCTCTTCGAGGGTCTTCGCCCGTCCGTCCCAGAAGTGGAACGTGTGGAAGGCGGAATTGAGAATTGTCGGCGAATTCCGGCCCCCTTTCAGTCCGCCGACGCCGGTCGCGACGGCTTCGCCATTGCTGAAGCCCTTCGCCGGATCGTGGCAGGAAGCGCAGGAGATCGTGTCGTCCGCGGAGAGTCGCTTGTCAAAATAGAGCTGCATGCCGAGGGCGATCTTTTCCTCGGACGGCGGATTGTCCTTGGGATGAGCCACCGCCGGCAATCCGAGCGGTTCAGCGGCGGAGAGGCTGGCGCCGGCGGCCAGACCGCCTGCCAGCAGGGCCAGCACGGAGGGAGCGAGCATTCGGAGCACGAGCGAGACTTTCATATCAGGAATCCTCTTTCGATCGGCCAGCGGCATTCGTGAGGAAGTGACTGCGCGGCAAAGCACCCCGCATCACAACGAGGAACTCCGGCCGCGGAGGTGTCGCAACTCCAGACCGCGGAATGAGTTCCCTGAGCGGGCATTCTTTCACTCCGGACAAAGCGCGCCAAGGAAGCGGTTGTGAGAGTTGCGAGAAGTTTGTTCGAGAGACCGGGCGCCGTCGGTTCCTGCAGTGACTGTTGCCAGTCAACTCATAGAACACTTCCGAATGCTCCTGACCATCTCCGCCACGCAGCGACCTCGGCTGTGCCGGGTCCACGAGTGCGTCTTCGGCGCGCTGGCGCTGGAGAGCGAGCCAGTCGATCCGCGGTTGTAGAGACTGCCGCGACTACGGACCGAGTTCGACGACGCAGAGGTCATCAAACCACGCCTTGCCGGAGGCGGTGCTGCTGTGGTGGCCGAGGCGGCAGGCGACGTCGACTGACGTCCGGTCGCCGGTGTCGAAGACGACGCTGAGGTACGTCCAGTCCGTAGTCCCCGTCAGGGTTCCGCGGCTTCGTTCGAAGCCACCCAGCACGGACAGGCTGGCTCCGCTGGTCCCCCCCTTCTCGCCGATGACGACATCGGCGGAACGGGCCCAGCCGGCAAAGACGTATTTCGTCTTCGGTTTGACGGTGATGGTCTGGCGGAAGTGGGCATCGTCCGGCAGATCGGCAGAAAGGAGAGCAACTCGTTTTCCGTCGCGGGCCGTGGCGAACGCAATGGCCCGGGCGGCGGAGTGATTGTTGCGCCAGGAGCCGGCGGTCCAGGGGGATTGGCCGGTCCTTTCGAACGAGCCGTCCTTGAGAAGATTCCGGCGGCGGCGTTCCGGCGTGAGGTATTCAGGCAGGTAGACGAGTTGGTCTCCGCGGATCGTCCCGAGGGCCCAGGCCTTTTCGCCCAGGCCCGAGCGGGTACCGTCGGGTTCGAGGACGTTGCCGGTCAGGAAGTCGCGATACCAGGGTTTCCAGAACCGCGTGGGATGGTGCTTGTAGCCGTAACTGGCATCGACATGCAGTCCCCCCTTTGGCAACTTGATCCCTTTACCGCTGTAGAAGGCTTCAATCTGGTGTTCCCATTCGTGAAGAAAGACTTCGGTGACTTCGGAGTCACTTCCCCAGGATCCCGTCGGGGCGTAATGGACGGAGGAGAAGCCGGCGAAGTGGGCTCCCTCGTTCGGGCCGAGGCTCCAGCCGAAGCCGACATTGAGCCCCTTGCCGTCGTCGTTGACCGCCTTCCAGTAAAACAGCACGCCGTCGTATTTGCCGAGCGGCGCGTACTGCTGAATGTCCTCCTTGACGTCGGCCGGGGAGAGCCAGAACGTGTTGTTGCCCATCGGGCTGATCGATGTTACCGGGCGAGGCGAAACGACGACGTCGGGCTGCCATTTCAGGCGACCGTCCGTCAATTCCGAGACGAACGCAGGGGTATGCTCCGTGAACGCGCGGCTGACGGCCGCGATGTTGTCTGCCGGGATTCGCGTCCTGACAGCCGGTTGATCCTTGATCTGGAGGTCCGTCTCATGCTTGATGATCAGCAGCGTCCGCCATTCTTGCGGACTCGTTGAAGATGAGTCCGCTGCGATCGACAGAGTTGAGGAAAAGGCGCCGGCCGCGAGGAAGAGTCTGGATAAGAGAGTCCGCATAATTCGATGCTCACATGGATCTGTGTATTCAGATTGTCGGATGTGGCGATTGAGCATTGCGACCGTACGGCGATACATTTCGGGACCGTGCGCCGGCACATCGCTCATTCCGCAGGCTCGATCACGCCGCCGTCCCATTCGATCCGGCATTGCGGAATCGCGTCGTGAAACTTGTCGATTCCTTGCGCGGTGACTCTGGTTCTGATGACGTTGATGGCTCGCAGGTTCTGCAGGTCATGCAGGTGTCCGAGGCCGATGTTGCCGATGTTCGTCCCCATCAGTCGCAGCGACGTCAAAGACTTCAGTTGTGCAAGTTGTGGGGCGTCGTTGTCTCCCAGCGGGGTGGAGTCGACGGTCAGTTCCGTCAAGGCCGGCAGCCCGGCGAGATGATCGAAGGCGGCTCCCGTGATCCGGCTCCCTTCCAGGCTCAGCGTTTGGAGCTTCGACATCGCGCCGACGATCTTGGCCCCTTCATCCGTGATGAATCGTCCTCCGATGCGCAAGGAACTGAGGTTGTCGAGCTTTGTCAGGTGACGCAGACTCTGGTCGTCGACGTCCGGGTTCGTCATGATCGTCAGGTGCCTGAGATTCTTGAGGCCCTGCAATGCCGGCAAACCTGCACCAGTAATCTTGTTGGCTCCCACATCCAGCAGAGCGATCGAAGGAATCTGCCCCAGGACGGCTAAGCCGCGATCGTCGAGCGACATCGAGCTGTGCATGAACACCGACTCGAGATGCTGAAGGCCGCGCAGGTTGTCAATCTCTCCGGCAGGGAATCCCGCCCGACTCAGATCGCAACCCGTGACATGAAATGGCTCCTCCGGCAGCCCGGACTCCTTCGGTACGCTGGTTTCACGAACAGCCCCGATCATCTTCACGGTGACGGTCCCGTACCGGTGAAGCCATTCGGCGGCTTGCCGGTCGGGATCGCGGCTTCCCGTCCCGGCACCCGGCACAGAATCCCACTCGCAGACATAGCCCGGCTGGACGGCATCCAGTGACTCGTTGGGCTGATCGCACCACGTCCAGCCGATCGGCCCGACCTCCAGCTGCTGGTTGGAGATTACTGCAAAGTGCTCCACGCCCCCTTTGTTATTGGGCTGTTTCTGCAGTTGGAACCAGTTGGTCCAGGTCATGTTGCGGCCGTCGACCCACCGCCACTGGCCCTCCGAGCCTTCGTCAGTGGCGCCGATCCAGGAGTCGACCTTGCCGCCTGCTGAAATGAGCTGCGCGACAAAGGCATTTTCGGCAGGAGTTTCGACGATCACGAGATGGCCGCCGAGGGCCTCGCAGCGGGCCTTGGCGTCTTTCCAGGAGAGTTGCTGGGGGAAGAACTTGTAGGAGTGGCCGTTGAAGGCTTTGGCGTCGGCGGGGATCTGGGGCTGTCCGCTGCGTTCTGCGGTCAGCCGTCGGATGCGCAAGTTTCGGTAGCCGACTTCGTCTCCCCGAGCGTGCGATTCGAGAGCCAGGATGCGTCCAGCCTTGGGGACTTGCGAAGTTGACTCCTGAAAATCAAACGTCGACCGATCGTCGAGCCAGCCCTGGATATGCCCGCCTTCGGCGCGGATCCGAACTCGGGACCAGACGCGATCCGCGGCCCGACGTTCCGCAAATCGGATTGCACCTTCCGCGTACAGGCTGCCGGTGTAGTTCCCGCCAGGTTCGCCCTGTGAGCCGGCGATCTGGTACTCGTAACCGGTCCGCTGGATTTCTCCGTTGATCACATCTCTAACCCGAAAACAGATGCCCCCGTTTCCTTTGGGTTGCGTGTAGACTTCCCCGGTGAGTTCGAAGTTGTCGAAGTGCTGATCGCACACGAGCTGCGCGCGTTCGGTTCCTGCTGTGAAGACGGCGCTATCGCGAACCGACCATGTATCGGGACCGATGCGCTTCCAGCCGGTGAGGTCTTTGCCGTTGAAGAGGTCGATCCAGCCGTCGGCATGCTTTTTCCGCCCTCGAACGGGCATCGTCCCCTCTTTGTTCCTGCCACTGAGTTTTGTTCCGTCTTCCGAAACGGTCACAGTATCCTTCGCGTTATTGGCCCAGTTGATAACGACCTGATTTCCAGATCTCTCCCATTTTCCGGTCAAGCCACCAATTCTTGAAACACATGTTCCATCTGCATGAATCGTGATTTCGTTTTGATAAATCGGCTCTTTGTCAGGCTCGATATCTCCCCAGCCCCATTCCCACACCCCGATCAGCGGATCCTGTTTCGGTTGCAGATTCACGTCCTGAGCGACCATGGGCTCCTGCTTCTGTTGCGGCGTCACATCCTGCACCGCCACCGGCTCGTTCTTCGACGTCCCGATTTCGACATTGAACGCAAACCGTTTGTAGAGCTTTCCGTCCCGGTTGAGGATCAGCTCGTGTTTGCCCGGCTTGAGTTCGATCGGGGATTCCAGGGCGGCAGCCTCGATCGGTTTGTTGTCGAGCAGGAAGGAGAGCGCCGGGTCCTTGAGGTCGTCGATGTACTTCTCCATCGAAATCTGCACGATCACCGTCGTATCGCCGCTCTTGATGAAGAACATGACTCCCAGGAAAATCACCAGGCCCATGAAGCCGGAGCCGGCGAGGTACGTCCACCACGGCATCTTTGGCGGGTGACCGGCTCGACGGACCGCCCGCTCGACCTTCGATTCCACGTCCGACGACATCGCCGCCAGGAGCTGTGCAAACTGCGTCGTGTGCAGCTCGTCGGCAGACTCTGGCTCGGCCTTCGCGGCGTCCGCGGGCCGCGTCGTGGCCGGAGCGGCCTTGACGAAGTCCGCCAGCGCTGTCGCAAAGTCTTTCATCGACGCATAGCGGTCGCCGGGTTTCTTGGCGATCGCCTTGAGGCAGATCGCCTGCAGACGGGGATCGACCGTCGGCCGGAACTCCGCCGGCGGCGGCGCTTCGACGTGCAGAATCAGGCCGATGACTTCCGTAACCGTCCCCTCAAAGGGCCGACGGCCGCAGAGGAGCTCGTACAGCACGATTCCCAGACTGTAGATGTCGGAGGCCGGGCCGACCGCCTTGCCGTCTCCGCGCGCCTGTTCCGGAGACATGTAGGCCGGCGTCCCCATGATCTGCCCGCTGTGGCTGATCTGGGCGTCGCCCGAGTTCTCCCGGCGGGCGAGTCCGAAGTCCATGATTACCGGCTCTCCCTTGCGGTTGATCATGATATTCGCGGGCTTCAGGTCGCGATGGATGATTCCCTTGTCGTGGGCTTCCTGCAGCGCCAGGGCCAGTTTGCGGATCACCGCCACAATCTGGCGGTCGCTCAGTTGAGGTTTCGACTGCAGCACCTTCGAAAGCGGCTTGCCGTCGATGAACGCCAGCACGATGTAGTCGCGACCGTCGATCGTGCCGACTTCGTGGACCGGGCAGATCTGGGGATGGTGGAGTCCGGCGGCGGCGCGGGCTTCACGGAGGAAGCGTTCGCGGTCCTCGCGCGATTGCTGACCGGCGAACTTCGGCACCTTGACGGCGACCTCGCGGTCAAGCTGCGGGTCGCGGGCGCGATACACCGTCCCGAACGCTCCCTCCCCCAGGACCGAGAGAATCTCAAAGCGGCCGAGAGTCTTCGGCGCGGACTGCGCCGCAGCCCCGGCGGCCGGCTGCGAGGGAACCGGTCCTTTCGAGGTATCCACGCCGGTCAGCTTGACCGACGAAACCATCGACGCCGGTCGGCTGGCGGCCTCGAACGCCTGGCGGATCTGATCGAGCTGTTCCGGAAATCGCGTTTCGTACTCAGCGATCTGCGGCTGCTCCCCTGCCTTCTGACGGAGTTCGAGTTCCAGTTCCAGAAGCGTGCGGAAGAGCGTGGACTGCAGGCGATCATCGGCTGCCGCCAGAAACTGTTCCAGCCGGGGCTGCTGACCGGCACGGAAGTCCCGTTCGAACTGATCGCCGACGGCGTCGATCCGTTCGGCCAGCGAGAGATCGGGAGAGGTTTCAGCCATGATGGCGGGTCCGAAACAAGGATTCAGCTCGAACTGGCGACGACATCGAGCCACGTGAGAAGCCCCTCCGGCAGTGCGCATCGGAGGGGCTCAGGCGGGACTCTGGCGAGTGTTTACGCTTTCGGCGCCGGAGGGGCAACCGGTGCGGCTGGCCTGGGTAGCGGAACCGGTACGGGAACCACGGGCGTCGCCTGCGACGGTACAACGACGGGAGCGGGCATGGCCGGCATCGCCGGCATCGCCGGACCACACCCGCCCGGCAGTTGCGGCCCGACAATCACCAGCGTCGTCAATTTGAGGTTCTGCAGCCAGAACGGATCGACGTCATCGCCATCGGCCGAATAGAGGACCGTGGTTTCCCGGCTGAGCTTCTCCCGGATGCGGTCGAAGGGGATCGACGCGGAATCGCCAGACGTAAATCGGAGGTGCTTGGCGGCGATCGACGTGATCTCGCTGTGACGGACGGTCTGTTTCATCGTCACCGGGACCATCTGTCGTCCGGTTCCCTGCCTCTGGATCTTGTAGCCCGTGGACTGAAGGCTTGACTCGGTCAGCCGCCGCAGATTGACACCATCCGCACCTTCGCGGCTGGCGAAGACGAAGATCGGAGCCATCGTGCCGGGGTAGTCCGGGGTTCGTGCGGCGGCGGGCAGGGCCGGCTCTGCCTGGTTGGCAGAGGCCACGGTACGGACCGGAATCTCGCGGGCAACTCCGGTCGTCGATGGGGCGGGTGCCGGCGCTGCTGCAGGCGCAGGAGCCGGTGCGGGAGCGGCCGGCACCGGCGGCACTTCAACGGCCGGCGGCACGGCGGGCGTCGCCAGAATGATCGTCCCGGGCTTGAACAGGGCCGCGTAGTAGTCCGCGATCATGTCTCCATTGGCGGAGACGACCACCAGGGTATCGCCGATGATGCGGCTCTTGAGCTTGTCCGCCGGGATCGGTCGGCCGTCGGTTTCGAAGGCTTTCAGGGCCTCGGGAACCAGTGGTATGGTCACCGTCTTGCAGGCGGTCTTCACCACTGTGACGGTGTGTGTTTCTGCCACGTCCTTGTAAGTGGTCACAGTCTTTTCAACGAGCTGACCGTCAACTTCCTGCTTCACCACCTTGGTTTCAGGAACTTTCTTGGTGACTGTCCGCTGCTCGGTGACCGGGTAGCACTCCATCACCTGTCGGTAGATCTGCCACTGGCCCGTGGCGTCGACGCGAATGAGCTGCTGGCTGGGGGGAGCGGAGGATTCTGCGCCCCACACACTGGAAGAAGCGGAAAGCAGCAGGCAGAGACTGAGGATTCGAATATGCATGGTACGATTCCTGGAGTGAAGAAAATGAGCCGCGATACCTGTGAACTTCCCGGAAATGCCTGAATTTCGTGGTTGGCGACAGGAAATCTGCGGAATTCCAGAAACTTCGCGCGGAACCAGTTCGCCTTAACAACACTCGACTAGACGATTTCTCCGCCGGCGGCCGTCAGAGATTCCCAGCGCAATCGCACTAACTCCAGCTTCCGCTGGACTTTGCGGCGGGTGCAGTCGAGTTGCGTGGCGATGTCTTCGGTGGAGTGGCCCAGCAGGCGGAGCATCGCCAGTTCCTGCAGTTCGGGCGGCAGGGATTCCATCAATTCGGCCGCCTGGAGATCAAGTTCTTGAGTTGGCAGCACGCTGAGGAGCTCGGCCAGAGATCGGTCGCCCGGCAGATCGGCTTCGCCCTGCACGCGCCCCGCCCCGCGTCGGACGGCGGCGTCGTGTCGCATCTGCTTGCCGACCTTGCGGGCGGTGATCGTAGCCAGCAGGTTCCAGAGACCCTCGCGGCAGAGATCCTGCAGAAACTCGCCCGACTGCATCTGCTTCCAGAAGCTGGCGAGAGCCGCCTGCGCGGCATCTTCGGCGTCCTGGGAGACCGCGCGTCGCCCGGTCAGCCGCTTCTGCGCGAGCCCGACGAGCCGCGGAAAAAAATGCTGCCAGAGGGGCGTGAATGCCGCCGCGTCACCGTTGCGGGCCAGAGAAAAGAGTTGCGTCACGGAACCGGCGACGGGTTCGCGGTCGACGTCGAAGGTCGGATTCCACGACGGGTCCATCGCGATCCACGATTCTGAAGGGCCGGCCAGAAGTGATCAGCGACTTTACCGCGGAGGAGAAGCGGACCGCAATGCCCTTGTCAGCATGAAGCGACAGCGGACGCCGGGTCGGCGTCGGTCCGGTTGCCGCGGTCGCTTCGCATTGGGCAGTGCCGCGGAACGCGTCCAGTTCGACGGGGATGTTCACTGGGAGTTGCGGTTGGTGCCGACATTCAGCAACGCAGCCCGTTGCCGAAACACCTCAAGGCACCGAAGCCGTCAAACTTAACTTGAATTACCCATCTTCCCGATGTAGGGTGAGTGGCTTGTTGACTCAAATCTCCCATCGCAGGCCAGACTCATGAAATTACAGTTCGTGGTGATTCGTATCGCGGCATATGTGACATTGATGGTGTCATGTGGTGTGGTTCTCGCGGGGGGAAACGAACGTTCTGGAAAGTCCTGCGATCCGCGCGGTCGCGATGCGATCCTCGACTGGAACTGGATTGCCTGCGAGGCGGTCGCCATCGACCACACCGGCACCTTCGGTCCCGCCGTGCAAGGGGGACCGACGCGGGCCAGCCGCGCCATGGCCATCGTTCACGCGGCAATGTACGACGCCGCGAACGCGATCAAGTCGATCGGCGAGCCGTACGCCTACCGCGGCCGTCGGGACGACGACGCTTCGCTCGATGCGGCGGTGGCGACGGCCGCGCACGACACTCTGGCGGCGCACTACCCCAGCCAGGAGTTTGTCTTCGACCTGGCGCTGGAGGCTTACCTGCAGCCGATCAAGGACAAGCAGGCCCGCAAGCAGGGCGTCGTGATCGGTCGGGCCGCGGCGCGAACGATTCTGCAGCGTCGGGCGAACGACCGGGCCGACGAGATGATGATGTACTACTCGACGATGTTGCCGGGCGTGCATGACGAGGACCCGAACAATCCCGGGCAGGGCTTTCTCTCGCCGATGTGGGGTGAGGTGACGCCGTTTGCGCTGGACGGCGGGTTCACCTATCTCTCTCCGCCTCCCCCCGCACTCGACAGCCCCGAGTACGCCGCCGCGTTCGACGATGTGAAGCGCCTCGGCGGCGACGGCATCGCGACTCCCACCGAGCGAACCGCCGAACAGACGGAAATCGGGCTGTTCTGGGCCTACGACGGTCCGAAGTTTATCGGTGTCCCGCCCCGGCTCTACAACCAGATCGTGCGGACGATTGCGGTGCAGGAGCAGAACACCGAACTGGAGAACGCGCGGCTGTTCGCGCTGGTGAACCTGGCCATGGCCGACGCGGGGATCTATTGCTGGGATGTGAAGTACAAGGATGTTTTCTGGCGCCCGGTGCTCGGCATCCGCCGGGCCGACGAAGATGATAACCCTGCCACCGAGGCCGACCCGGAATGGTCGCCGCTGGGGGCGCCGGCAAGCAATCAGAGTGGCAAGAACTTCACGCCGCCGTTCCCGGCCTACACGTCGGGTCACGCAACGTTCGGCGGAGCGGTCTTCCGGACGCTGGAGCGGTTCTATGATCGCGATGACCTGGGGTTCACGTTTGTGTCTGATGAGATGAACGGCGTGACGACGGATTGGGCAGGCAACGTCCGGCCGCTCCGTCCGCGGACGTTCGAGCGGCTGAGCGACGCGGCCATTGAAAACGCCCGCAGCCGGATCTACCTGGGGGTCCACTGGCAGTTCGATGCCGACGAAGGTCTGAGGTCGGGCTACGCGATCGCCGACTATGTGTTCGAGACGGCATTGCGGACGAAACGGGGCCACGATCATGATCATGATCATGATCATGACAGAGATCATGACCGAGATCGCGACGACGACCGCGGACGTCGTTAGCCGTCACTCCGCGGGAATATTCCCGAACCCGACGTCATCCCCGCCGCCGGATTCCCACCCCTGATCGTCCTTGCCGTTCTGGCCGACGCCATACAGCAGAAACGTCCCCCGCTCGGCGTTGAGCACGTAACGAATCGGCTCCTCGCCGAACGGATCGGCGGGGAGCCTCTCCAGGAGGTCCGGCACGAGCGCTCCGAGTTTGTCCGGGTACGCGCCATGCACGGCTTTGTATTCGGCGAGAGCGTAGCCGACGAGGGTCAGTTGCTGCTTGAGGCGGGTGCGTGTGTCCGCGATCAGGGCCTGCTCGAAGGCCGGCTGCAGCAGCGCCGCCAGCGAGTCCCCAACCTGGCCGGAAATCGCCGACCGCGGGCCGATCAGCAGCCGGCCCAGCAGCTCCCAGCCCGGCGTACCGCGCGCCCTGAGTCTGGCGGCCAACGCGGTCAGCTCGGTCCGCTGGTCCGCGAGCGTTTCCAGCTTCATCGCCGCCAGACTCTCGTCGTAGGCCGCATTGATCCGCTGGTAAACCACGTTGGCGTTCAAACGCCCCGGATGCCAGGTCGAAGGACTCAACTGGCCGTAAATGGCGTCGAGACTGACGTACCGTTCGCCCTCGTCAATGAGATCGGCGATCGGCTTGAACGGCGGCAGCCCGGCCAGCACGGCCCGCTGCTGCCGGGCCTGCTCCGCGGTCAGCAGTCCCGACGGGATAATCACCCCGTCGCTGCGGCATGCCATCGACTCCAGGGCATAAGCCACCAGTCGCGAGATGATCAGCGGATGCTCGCCGAGCAGCCGGCTCAGGCGATGCAGCGCATTGACGTCCGCCACAGCCCCCTCGACGTCTCCCGCACCCAGGCGCAGCGTGACTCGCGAACAAAGCATCCGCGCGATCCATCGCATCTGCTGCGCCGGCTGAAATGAGTTCTCAAGCAGCGTTGCACCCGGCGGGACGACCATCGGCAGATAAAATTGCGGTCGCTCGCTCGCGGCGACGCACAGCTCCAGCGGCTTCTCGTTCGCGGCCAGCCATTCGGCCAGCTCCGGATGATCGGCCGGCCGCCACGGCGCCCGGTAACTCGCCTCCATCTCATCCTGGACGCGTCGCAGCAAATCGAGGTCGTCAATGAGCTCCCCTTCGAGCGGCCGCAGGTAGTCGCCCTGCGCCGGCAACGGGGCCAGCCCCAGTTGCCGAAAGAACTCCAGCCGCAGCTCCGGTTCGATCACAGCCGGCCCGATCGCCTGTACCAGCAGCACCGCCGCGTTGTTCTCCGGCGTCACATCCTTCGAACCGATCTCGTTCAGCGCGGCGGCATAGTCAATTGAGCCGTCCGCCCGGAGCGGCCCGGTAATCCGCGTCGTGTCCGGGCCGGGCTCGAGCGGCCGCGGCCAGAGCAGGGCGCCGATCAGCAGAACAATCAGTGCGCCGAGAATCAGCAGCCAGCGGCGACGTTTGCGCGGGGGTTCAGCGAAGTCAGACATGTGACAGCCCGGCGTCAGGGTTTCGTGGCGAGACAGGAGTGGAGTATACGTCGCCGGGCCAAACTCGGTTCACCACTTTTCTACGGGCCGCGGCCCGATTCCGCCTGAACTCCGTTCGGCCTGAAACGTCCCAAAACAGCCGAAATGGACAGTCTGCAGCTTGTCGATGAGCTCCCTGCCCGGCTTTCCGTATCGCCGCGGATCGAGACTCATGGCCTGTCGGACATGCTGGTGCGCCAGGTCCGACTGTTGGGCATCTTCGTAGAACTGGGCCAGCAGAAAGTGGGTGTCTGCCGTCGGCGACAGCGCCAGCAGTTCCCGGTAAGCCGCTTCCGCCTCGGGAGTACGCCCTGCCTTCCGTTCGGCATAGGCAATGCCGCGCTGAGCCTGCAACAGTGTCGCCAGGCCCGCCTCGGACGCCGGCAATCCCTCCGACGCCCGCCGCGCACGACGATACAAGTCCCCGGCCGCGGTCCATTCGGAGCGCGTCTCATGGATCGTCCCCAGCAAATTCAGGACTTCGGGGTCTTCGATGGCTGCGATGCGTCGGTCGCTCAAAACTTGCAGCGCAGCGTCGGTGTCCCCGAGAATCGCCAGGTCGCGGGCCCGGTCAACTCGCGCCAGTGGACCGGCCGAGTCGGGCAGCGCGACCGCCACTCGCGATCGAAGGTCTGCCACGGTCTGGTCCAGATCGCGTCGCAGGGCCGCAATCGGTCGCCCCTGCCAGTCCGTCGACGGCTGCAAGGCGGCAATGCCTCGGACCAGCTCGCTCGCCTCTCCCAGCCGAGTCTGTTCGAGCAATTCCGTCAGGAGTTTCAGGTCGTGCCGGACCCGCGCATCCACGTAGACCGCCGGGATGACTGCCAGAATCGCCAGGGCCAGCGCGATCGCACCGGCTCCGCGGAATCGCCGCACCACGTTCGTTGATATCGCGTCGGCCATTCCCGCCAGCGCCAGTCCGACGCCCGTGGTCGACAAGGCTGCCACCAGCAATCGCAGCACGTGGCTGCTCGTTCCCTCGCCGTAGACGGCAATCGCGACGGCAACGCCGAGCAGCAGGCTCCCCAGCAGAAGCCGCAGCCACCGGGGCCAGCGACCACGCGCCAAGTTGACCACCACCGCCGCCAGCGGGACGGCCGCCAGGACGCAGACGGCGGCGAAATCGAGCCGGACGAACACAGCATCAATTGTCGACTGGGTTGCCGCGATCATCGGCCTCTACCTCGCAACTGCGGACGGGCCGCGCCAGATCAGGCCGTCGTAGGCATAATGCAGAAACGCCACAATGACGTTGATCAGCAGCCAGACCTCCAGAAACTCGCGATCCATCAGCCAGCCGAGGGAGCCGAGCGCCACCAGGTAGAACCCCAGCGCCAGGCCCCACCGCGGCGCAATCCATCCCAGCAACCCCATCGACTGCCCCTGCGCGACTGCCCGCCGCTGGACCGTCCAGCCGACAACCGCCAGGTACTCGGTCGCATGGAACAGCGCCGAGGCGGTCGCCAGCGCCAGAATCGCCGCCGGTTGCCGCAGATGAACTGCCCACAACAGACTGCCATACAGGCTCAGTACGCTGAGCAGATACAGCAGCTCTCCCCTCGATCCAGTCCGGAATCGAAGCAACCTGGGAACGACCAGCCCGACCGGAACGACCAGCGCGGCGCAGTCAGCTCGCAGGAGCCACTGGTCCAGCTCGGGCTGCGACCAGGTTGCGACGGCGACGCGCAGTGCGACATACACCAGGAATCCCCGCAGCGACCACTTGTCGAGACTCTGCCCGGCTGCGACGGGAACGCGACCGACGCGCGCGTAAATGCGCGACACTCCCTGGTGCTGCGCCGCGAAGTGCCAGGCGTTCCAGACATAGTCGATCGCCAGCAGACAAGTCAGCGTTCCGGTCGCAATCCGGACGCCGCCGCAGACGAGGATCACCGCCGCGGCGATCAGCAGAAATAACCCCCGCCGCTGTCGGAATCGCTCGCGGTCGAGGAATACCAGCGGCAGCGTGATCCAGCGGTGTGGCGTCGTGACGAAATAGATCTGCCAGAACTGAATGCCGGCCCGGCCGGAGAAACCGTCGCCGAACTGCCAGAGAAAAATCAACGGCCACGCGACGTTGACGACGAACAGCAGATCGAACCACGGCGCGACCAGCCACTGCTGACGATCGGGGGTCGTCAACAGTTGTCGAGTCGAGACGGACTCCGTTTCGAGCGCCAGTGACACGCGCTACCGTTTCTTCCTGCCGAGACCATGACGCATCAGGCGCCACGCTGCTCATGAACGACGGGCTGCAGACGCTCGAGTTTGATCTCGGTTTCGTTGACATCGCCGGGAAGCACTTCAACGGTCAGCGGCGAATTCTGAATGTCCGAGTAGATCGGCGGAATGCGCTCGTTCGGAGGAACAGTTTCGACCGGTTTCACCACGGCTCCGGGGGTTGCGTCGCTGTCTCCCTCGTTGACCGGTTCGTCCCAGACAGACTGGGTGATGACGACGCGAAACTGACCGGCCATTGCCCCGTCCCCCTCCGCGTACGTCGACATCGTAAATGTCCCGTCTTCCGCGATGGTCCCGCCCGCCGTCTTCCCCTTCTGCGCGGCCATCGGCACAAACGAAATGGCTCCTCCTCCCGCCATCGGCTTGCCGTCAAACAGCACCTTGCCGCGCACCGGATAGACCGCAACCCGATCGCTGCTCCCGCAACCCATTGCCGCGACCGCAAACAACATCCAGCACGCTGACAGACGCGAGACAGACATGATCACACTTCCTGCGCAAAGACCTGAAATTGCCGAACGGCGGTGAACCGGTTCGCTGCAAATCTCCCGATTCGCTAGAAATCGGACAGCACTTCCCCGCCGCCCCGCGTCCCGAGACCCTGCCAGAGCGTCAGGTCGATGTTCTCCGAGAAAAACCGCACGCTGCCGTCAGTCATGCAACCTTGGACACCGCCGGTGTGATAGCTCCGCGCGGCCGAGGACATCTCGGTGTAGGGACTGCCCACCTGCACGCAGGGCATGCCCTCGCTGGGAAAACTGCGGCAGCCCCACACGCCATCGGGCGTGGCGCTGTTGGGGCCGGTTTTCGTGCTGAAAATGCTGGCTCCCATCACTCCGTAGGACCAGGTGCCACGGGTGTCCGCGGTCGAGGGACCAGTTCCGCTGGGCTGGCGAAACTTCAGCTCGCTGATCGCCAGCGTATTGGACGTTCCGTCCGTGATGTCGCGTGAGCTGAACTTGGAATTGATACCGAACACCCCGCCGGTTGCCGGGGAATTCGTATAGGTCCGGCCGTAGCCTCCCTTGCCAAAGCAGGCCACGTAGTTGCCGCGCGACAGATGTTCCATATTCGTCCCGTTGGACAGCAGTTCGCCCGCATCGGGATGCGTCGGGCAATTGGTCAGCGGCAGCCGGTCGCGACCGACATTGATCCCCTGCCCGGTGTAGGTCCCGTTCCCGAACCAGTCGACCGCCTCAGGACGCTCCTGCATGATCTTCGTGTAGCCGGCATAGTTTGCCGCCTGGTCCATGTACGGCAGCATCAGCACCATCCAGTTGCCACACATCCCGGCGCCGCCGCCGCCATTGCGACCATTGGGATCTTCTCCCAGTGCGTTGATCACGCCCGGCGGAAACTGGTTGAAGGCGTCGTGGTAGTTGTGCATCCCCAGTCCGAGCTGCTTGAGCTTGTTGCGGCACTCCGTCCGCCGGGCCGCTTCGCGCGCCTGCTGAACGGCAGGCAGCAGCAGCGCGATCAGAATCGCAATAATCGCAATCACAACAAGCAATTCGATCAACGTGAAACCACGCGACCATCGAGCAGCGGTCTTCATCGAATCATCTCCCGGAAGAATTACGAACAAAGCCCTCAGACGAATGGACGTCATCGCCCCTTAAAGTTTTGTCAGGAAGTGCAAAAACGGGCGCAGCCTAAGCCTGCCATCAGCAGATCGCAATGTGTTTTTTTCCACTCGCAATGTATTTTTTTTCGCTCCAGAACACATGGCGCACGACGACTTCCTGGCCGGCCGCGCTCCAACTCCGTTCCAGTCTGGACCAACTCTGACGAAACTCTGTCCAGAGTGGCCCTGCACCATCTCCCCGCGCTGAGGACCACGGAGCCCCGGCGAAAGCGACCTTCGCGGCCGAGCCTCGCCGCTCCCAGTGCCGCGTGTTGCAGAACGGCGGCGATGCGCCACTCTGCTCAAGCTACGATCACCACCCGTCTCCCATGGACGCCATGAGCACCAGGCGTATCGTCGGAGCAGTCCAAAACGGACGCAGTTAAGCGTCGCCATCGGAAGAACGCAATGAGTCAGTGCGGGGGCCCGACAGTCTTGCGCAAGACTTCACAATGCCGTCGTCGTTGTCGACCGGAGAGCCGACTTCCGGGGCAGTGCTAACATGATTCCACGGAGTCGCTTGCGATCAGAGTAGAGGACGCGAAGTCCGTTCCGCGACAATTCGCCATCACCAAGAATTCACAGTCGTCGTCAACCGACGCCTTTGAGGCGGCGGACGGTCATATCCGCCATGTCGGCCTCAGCGGCCGAAAGAAACAGCCCTTGCACGTCCCGAGGCGGCGTCGCCGAGGACCTTATTGGCGCTGGCATGGAGCCCACGCGGCAAACTCAAGAACGCGGCCAGCAGCGCAATCCGCAGCGCTCGCTGCGCGACGCTTGCCGACAGGCGAAGCTCTTCTCCTCACTCGCCACCAGCCACTCACCACTCATCACTGTTTACGTCGTATAATCCGCATTCAGCTCGACGTATTCCTTGGTCAGATCGCTCGTCCAGAACCGGACCCGTTCCTGGCCAAGCGTCAGCGTCAGGGCGATGTGCGTTTCTCGGTTGTCGCGCAGACTCTTTGAGACCGTCGCCGCGTCGAACGGGAGCGGCGTCCCCTTCTCGTAGAGCGAGAAGCCGTTCATCGTCAGCGAGATGTCTTCCTCCTTGAAGTCAACTCCTGCATAACCGGCGGCGGAGACGACTCGGCCCCAGTTCGGATCGGCCCCGCAGATTGCGGTCTTGACCAGCGGGCTGTCGGCAACGGATTTCGCGATTCGGAAGGCTTCGTCGCGGGTCCGGCAGCCGGTGACGTCGATCTGCACGAAGTGGTGGGCCCCTTCGGCGTCGCGGATGATCATCCGGGCCAGTTCCTGAGCGACCGCGTCGATCGCCGCCTGCAGCAGCGCCCAGTCGTGGGCGTTCTGCGGTGCAACTCCCGAGGCGCCATTCGCCAGCAGCACAACCGAGTCACTGGTGCTTTCGTGACCGTCGACGCTGATGCAATTGAAGCTATCCCGGGCTGCGGTCGCCAGGACGTCGCGAATCCGCTCGGCGGGCAGAACGGCGTCCGTCATGATCACGCACAGCATCGTCGCCATGTTCGGCGCGATCATCGCCGCCCCCTTGCAGACGCCGGCGATCTGGACCGGTTTCCCCCCCAGGTGCAGCGTCTGCGCGACCTGCTTGGGGAAGGTGTCCGTCGTCATCATGGCCTGAGCGGCGAGATGGAAGTTGTCCGCGGACGGCGCCAGCAGCGGGGCGGCCGCCTGAATTCCGGAGGCGAGGTTGGGCATGGGCAGCAGCCGGCCGATGACGCCGGTCGAAAAGACGAGAATGTCGTCCGCCGCACAGCCGATCTGTTCGCCGACCATAGCCGCCATCGCCCGCGCATCCTGCAGCCCCTGCTCGCCAGTACAGGCATTGGCGTTGCCGGAGTTCACGACCACGCCGCGGGCCGTCGCCCGGGGGAGCCGTTCCCGGCAGACCTTTACCGGAGCGCCGCAGACCAGGTTTGTCGTGAAGACTCCCGCGGCCGAGCAGGGACGGTCCGAGATGAACAGCGCGAGATCGAGCTTGTCGGTTCCGGGTTTGACGCCGCACTTCACGGCGGAGGCGGAAAAGCCGGCGGGCAAGATGACCGGAGCAGACATGCGAGATCCTTGGACGGAAACCTGGGGGAGTCGAGACGATGGTGCAACCGACACGAAGATGACGGAGTCGGTTCGCGTTGGGAAGGGAAGTCAGCCACTTGTTGAGGCGGAAGATCTCTCGCAGAGTCGCAGAGTCGCAGAGAGGAACGCAGAGGCCGCAGAGCCTTGACGAGTCCCGGTAAAACCGAGATTGTTCCGCGGTGAATGCCCCTGGAAGCTGGAGGACCGAATGTCCCGATCCGAAACGCCACGTGCGCTGGCGATGATCCTGTGCGATGCCTTTTATCGCTGTCCGACGACGCATAAATATACGATTCTGGGCACTTTTGACCGCGTGACGCTCGCCGAACTCCCCGGTCGGCTGGGGTTCTGCGTCTACTCGGTCTTTGCAGAAGGGCAGGGTGAGATTCCTTTCACACTTCGCGTCATCGACATGAGCGGTTCGCCCGGTGAAGAACCGGAACTGTTCAGCACGGCCGGGCGACAGCACTTTGTCGATCCGCTGGAGACGAAGGAGTTTGTCGACCGGGTCGAGTTTGAATGTTCGCATCCGGGAATCTACCTCTGCGAGTTCGCCAGCGAAGGAGTCGCGCTGATCTCCCGTCGACTGCACGTGCTGGCCGAGACCGACGACGAATGACCAAAGTTCCGATGGGTCGCTGAGCCGAGGAAAAGTCGACGAGCAGAAAATGTCGAACGGGGGGGCTTGTGGTTGCCGATGAGAATTTGGAGTCCCTGTTGAATCTGGGCCCGCAGAGTGCTCGCTGGTTGCGGCAGGCAGGCTTTCGGACCGTCGGTGACCTGCGGCGGTTGGGCCCCGCGGCGGTCTACCGGATTGTGAAACGGAGCCAGCCGCAGGCCAGCCGGAATCTGCTCTGGGCGCTGGCCGCCGGGCTCCAGGGCCGGGACTGGCGGTCATTGACGCCGACCGAGAAAGAGCGGTTGCAGCAGGAGGCGGAGAGCAAAGACTGATGGCGGAAAAAGAAGCAACCACGACCTTCGTGGCGGGCCCGCGGGAACGGACGGTCCGGGCGGTTGACGGCCGGATCCTCGACGTCCCCCCAGACTGGGACTTTCTGCCCCCGGGGGATCCCGGGGTCACCCGCCGAGTCAAAGCCGCCGGCGAGTTCTGGCTGCTGCAGGAACTGGTCCGAAGAAAACTGATGTCGCGCGGCCTGTGGGCGCCGGCGACAACCATCGAGCGAGTCCGGGCCGATCTCGAAGTCGAGCGGGCCTCGCCCGCCTACGCAAAGAAACTCGCCTCGGCCGCCCGTCGACGCGATCAGATTCAGACCCAGTACGTCGAGGACTTTCTCGGCGCCGTCCTGGCGTTTCTCGATTTTCATCCGGCCCTCTCGGAACTTGCCGAGAAGATGGCGAAAGCCGTCGCCGACCATGCCACGCCGGTCGGCAGCGGAACGGTCGCGCGAACGGAGCGGATCCCGATCGAGCTGCGGGCGGAGGCCGCCGTCATCGCCTGGATGCGGCACCAGACCACCGCCTACGACCAGATGGTCATTCCACGGATCAAGGGTCAGCGCCGCGAAGTCCGGCGAATGCTGGCCCGACGGTCGCACGAACTGCTCGAAGGCTATCGTCGCGGGGACGGCTTCAGCAATCGGTGCCCATTGTACACGGCACTCACCTCGTCGACCCCCGCAGTTCGCGCAATCCACCCGGACCTCTATACGAAGTAACCGAATCTTGAATCTAACCGGTGGGAGAGGTTATCGACCGCGGATTGCAGGATAAATTCTGCGTCGGGGCTGCGCACACGGTCCGATTCCGCGACACTGGGTGCCAGCTCCGAAGGCCACATCTCTATCGGCTCTCGTGAGCCGTACGGGCCAGGTCGCTGGCAAACTCACGGACTTGCCGCAGAACCCCGTCGCGTTGGGTTGGGTCGGTCGCCAGCGTTTCCAAGAACCGGACGATCGCCGATCCGACGATCACCCCCTGCGCCAGACCCCGGAGGCCGTCGATCTGGACGGCCCGGCTGATGCCAAACCCTACCGCCAGCGGCAGTTCCGTCCTCTCGCGAAGCTGGCGGAGCATCTGCTGAAGTTCGTCGGGGAGGGCTTCGCGGACTCCAGTCGTCCCGGCGACGGCGATGCAGTACACGAAACCGGTCGAGTTCTGCATGATCCGCGCGGCCCGATCACCCGGCGTCGTCGGAGCGATGAGCTGGATCAGATCGAGTTTGGCCGCCCGAGCCAGTCCGACGAACTGGTCGGCTTCGTCCCCCGGCAGATCGGGAACGATCAGGCCGGCGAAGCCCGCGGCGGCCGCCTGCTCGACGAATTTGTCCGGGCCGATGCGGAAGATGATCGCGTACGAGACCATCGCCACGAGGGGGGTGGTGATGTCGCGGGTGACTTCGGCGACGGTCGCGAAGATGTTGGCGACGTGGACCTTGTTGTTGAGGGCCCGCGTGTAGGAAGCCTGGATGACCGGGCCGTCGGCGATCGGATCGCTGTACGGAAAGCCGATCTCGATCAGGTCAGCCCCGGCGGCCGACAGCTCGCGGATCAGTCGGGCGGTCATCGGCAGATCGGGGTCGCCCGCCGTGATGAACGGCATGAACGCGAGCTGATTTTCGGCAGTTCGCCGGGTGAATACGGGGGCAATGGCGCTCACGGTGGATCAATCCGGCAGAAAAAGGGTGGCTTGTGATGAGTGGCTGGTGGCTCGTGAAGACACAAAGAAACCGGGGCATCGCGAGGACGCTCCTGCCCCGGCCACCCGTATGTTGATTAAATCGTCTGGCCAGTGAGGCGGGCGACTTCGTTGAGGTCTTTGTCGCCGCGTCCCGAAAGGCAGACCACGATCACGTCCTCCTTGCTCCGTTCTCGCGCCCGCTTCATGGCATAGGCCATGGCGTGGGAG
Source organism: uncultured Planctomycetaceae bacterium (assembly GCA_942493135.1). Classification (GTDB taxonomy): domain Bacteria; phylum Planctomycetota; class Planctomycetia; order Planctomycetales; family Planctomycetaceae; genus Planctellipticum. The sequence continues at coordinate 1,760,892 of OW818684.1, forward strand.
GTTTCCAGGGCCGGGAGAATCCCTTCGTTGAGGGCCACGATCTTCATGGCGTCCAGGGCTTCGTCGTCCAGGATGTTGACGTACTGCACCCGGCCGGTGTCCTTCCAGTAGCTGTGCTCGGGACCGACGCCGGGGTAATCCAAGCCAGCGGAAATCGAGTGGACGTCCATCGTCTGCCCGTCCGGGTCCTGCAGCACGTAGCTGTAGCTGCCGTGGAGCACCCCCTTTGTGCCGTAGGTCAACGTGCTGGCATGCTCGCCCGGCTGTCCGCCGCGGCCCCCAGCCTCCACGCCGGTGAGGGCGACCAATTCGTCGTCGACGAACGGATGAAACATGCCGGCAGAGTTGCTCCCGCCGCCGACGCAGGCGACCACTTCATCAGGCAGCCGACCGACTTCCTGCAGGCACTGCGCCCGGGCTTCGCGGCCGATGACCGACTGAAAATCGCGGACCATCATCGGGAACGGGTGCGGGCCGACGACTGAGCCGATGATGTAGTGAGTCGTTTCGACGGAGGCCATCCAGTCCCGCATGGCCTCATTAATGGCATCGCGGAGGGTGCGTGATCCGCTGGTGACGGGGCGGACTTCGGCCCCCATCGTCCGCATAATAAAAACGTTGAGCTTCTGCCGGCGGACGTCTTCCTCACCCATATAAACGACGCACGGCAGCCCGAAACGGGCGCAGGCGGTGGCGGTCGCCACGCCGTGCTGACCGGCCCCGGTCTCGGCGATGACCCGCTTTTTGCCCATGCGGAGAGTCAGCAGGGTCTGGCCGATGGTGTTGTTGATCTTGTGAGCGCCGGTGTGGTTGAGGTCTTCTCGCTTGAAGTAAATCCGGGCGCCGCCGCAGAGTTGAGTAAGGCGTTCGGCGAAGTACAGAGGATTCGGCCGGCCCACAAACGTACGGAGCAGCTCGCTAAGCTGTTTCTGAAACGCGGGGTCCTGGCGCGCCTTTTCGTACTCGGTGGTGAGCTCTTCGAGGGCGTGCATCAGGGTTTCAGGGACGAACCGGCGGCCGAATTCGCCGAAGCAGCCGTGAAGATCCGGAACGTGAGACGTGGCCTTCGGGGCCGTCGTCGTGGTCATGGTCGCAACTTTCCGCGGTGAAAGAGGTAGGGAACGGCGCCGCGCGGGGCGGGGAAGTTCCAACGGGCATTATGCGGCGGGGCGGGGAAAGGGGTCAAATGAGGGGACGGGAATTGCCAGGTGCTGAGTGACAAGGGCCAAGTGTCCGGAGGGGCCGCCGGCGGCCGGGTTCGCCTGCTGTCGATGCTCCACCCTCAACGCTCAACGAATCCTCTCAACAACCTCGTCCGTGGGATAGCGAATCTTCGGTCCGTTGGCGTAGCGATCGTCGGCCGCCCGGTAGCCGGCCGTGACCAAGACCGCCGAAGCGAAGCCCTTTTCGGCGAGGCCGAGGGCTTCGTCGTAGGCGCGAGGTTGGAAGCCCTCCATGGGACAGGCGTCGATGCCGAGCAGGGCGGCAGAAGCCAGAAAGACGCCCAGAGCCAGGTAAACCTGCAGTTTCGCCCAGTCCGTCGGGTCAAAGTTCGGGTCATTGATGAAGCTGGAGACTGTCCGGCGGTAGCCGGCAAGGCGTTCGGCGGCGGTGCCGGTGACCTCGGCAATCCGGGCCACGTGACGGTCGATGTCGTGCATGCCGAACGGCTCGCGGACGGCCATCACGACCAGATGAGAAGCGTCGACAACCTGCGACTGGTTCCAGGTCAGCGGCAGGAGCTTCCGGCGCAGATCCGGGTTCTCAATGACGAAAAACTTCCACGGTTGCAGGCCGAACGAAGATGGTGACAGGACCAGAGACTGTTCCAAGGCAGTCCAGGTTTCCGCCGGGATCTTGCGAGCGGAATCGAAGCGTTTGACGGCATAACGCCACTGCAACTGCTGCAGAAGCTGGTCGGGCGTAGCGGAAGCCATTGGGAATCCTGCGGAAACAGCGGCGGACGACTGTCCCACATTGTAGGGCGTCCGACCGTGCGCGTCCTGCGGGCGGGGGACGCAGCGTTCCGCCAGGAAGGGAATTCAATCCCATCTGCAAGACGAAAAAACGAGGCGGAGCCTCGAAAAGGAGCGATCCCAGGCAGAGCCTGGAATCGAGGTGAATCGCCGCACGACGAGGCACTTCCTCGCCGTTCTCGACGCTCAACGACTTTAAATATCAAAATACATCGCAAATTCGTACGGATGCGGGCGCTGGCGGAGAGCCTCGATTTCCTTCTCCGACTTGTACCAGATCCACGTATCAATGACGTCTTCCGTGAAGACGTCACCGCGGAGCAGGAAGTCGTGATCGCGTCGGAGCGCATGCAGCGATTCCTCCAGCGAAACCGGCGTCCGCGGCACATCGGCCAGCTCGTCGGGGCCGAGGTCGTAGATATCTTTGTCGAGCGGCCGACCGGGGTCGATGCGGTTCATAATCCCGTCGAGGGCCGCCATCAGCATCGCGGACATCGCCAGATAGCCATTGGACGAGCTGTCCGGGCAGCGGAATTCGAACCGTTTGTTTTCCGGGTGGGGCGTGTGAACCGGAATCCGGATCGCCGCCGAGCGGTTCCGACTGCTGTACGTCAGGTTAATCGGGGCCTCGAAGCCGGCGACCAGCCGCTTGTAGCTGTTGGTCGTGGGGCAGCAGAAGGCGAGCAGCGACGGGGCATGCTTCAGAATCCCCCCCATCGCATACATGGCGGTGTCGCTCAGCCCGGCGTAACCCGATCCTGCAAAAAGGTTTGTGCCGTTTTTCCAGAGCGAAAAGTGCATGTGCAACCCGGAGCCGTTGTCGTTCCAGAGGGGCTTGGGCATGAACGTCGCCGTCTTGCCGTAACGGGCGGCGACGTTTTTCACGATGTACTTATACAGCAGCAGGTTGTCGCCCGTTTTGACCAGCGGCTGGTACCGCATGTCGATCTCGCATTGGCCCGCCGTGGCGGTTTCGTGCATCTGGGCTTCCACTTCCACGCCGCAGTCCTGCAGCATCAGCATCATTTCCGTGCGAATGTCCTGCAGCGTGTCCGCCGGGGGCATCGGGAAATAGCCCTCCTTGATGCGGATCTTGTTCCCTTTGTTGCCGCCGGGTTCGGACCGGCCGCGGTTCCACTGACCTTCGACGCTATCGATGTGGTAGTAGCACTCGTGCTCGTTCTGGTCGAACCGGACGTCGTCGAAGACGAAGAACTCCGCCTCGGGGCCGAAGTTCGCCATTTCGGCGAGCCCCGTCGACTTCATGTAGTTCTCTGCTTTTCGGGCAACGTTGCGCGGATCTTTGGCATAGTCCTCGCGAGTGATCGGATCCTGGATGTTGCAGGTGATCGCCAGCGTCTGCTTCATAAACGGATCGACGAAGGCGGTTCCCGACTCGGGGACAACGAGCATGTCGCTCTCGTTGATCGACTGCCAGCCCCGGATCGACGAGCCGTCGAACCCGAACCCGCTGTCGAAACTCTTTTCTGTCAAAGCGGTTACGGGGATTGTAAAGTGCTTTTGAGTCCCTGGAAAATCCATGAAACGGAGGTCAACCGCGCGGAGCTCTTTCTCCCGGCACAGAGCGAGAACTTCCCGAGGGGTGGGGGCGTGCACTTTGAGATTCTCCCTGATGCCCGAAATCTGGTTTCGGGCGCGACGAGCTGCCTGTTTCTACAGCACTTGTATGCAAACGCCATACCAGCAGGCAAGAGCTGCTCAACAGTTGGGCAGGCGGGTGTTGTGGACCCACGACGAGAATCGAGAGAACGAAGATCCCTCGCAGAGAAGCAGAGTTGGCAGGGGCCGCAGACGGAGAATCAGAGATTTCACGCAACGTCGCGACGGAAGATTGCGACGACGCGGCGAGGAAGACACTCAGATCGCGTCGGCGATCAGTCTGTTCGACTAACGAATGTCTGCCGGACGGGCGGCGATCTGAGTCGTTTCCCGGCCCAGAATCACCAGGTTGTGCTGACGGAGAAATCGTGGCTGTCTGGCGAGGACTTTGACCCCTTCGGGGAGCAGCGGCTCCAGATTCGACAGGCGATCTTCCCGCGTCAGCACAAAGCCGGCGGGATGGTCGGCAAAGTATTGGCCGACCTGATCGGGCTGCCCCAGCTTGTTGACTCGACCTCCGACGTAGAACACCAGGCTCGGCGTGAAGTAGTCGAAGGTGACAACTTCCGGCGTGTCAGTGCCGGCGACCCGGCGGGCTTCGGCCGCAAACAGCGGCGCCTCCAGGTGCCGACCGACGCGCGTCGAGCCGAAGCCGGTGATCCCGACCGCCAGGACGACCGCCATGACCAGCAGGCCGCGGACGGCCAGTTGAGGCTGCCGACGCTGCAGACAGCCGAACGCGAAACCGGCCCCGACGAGCGGAATGAGGCCCAGCAGTCCCAGCCAGCGCTCGGCCGGCAGGAAGATGTGAAGTCCGATCGGCAGGCCGATCAGCATCAGTACTCCGACGGCTCCCAGGGTCCGGCAGCCCAGACGGAAGATCGCCGAGCTGGAGGGGTCGACCTCGCGCAACCAGTCCCGGAGAAAGACGGCGACAATCAGCGCCAGGGCCGGGTAGGTCGGCAGGACGTAGTTCGGCAGTTTTGTCTGTGCGAACGAGAAGAACGTGATCCACACTCCGGCCCAGCAGGCCAGGAGGGTCAAGGCGGCGGCGTCCGGCCCCCCTTCGCGCAACCGACGGATGAGTCGCCAGACGGCGACCGGCAAGAACACCGACCAGGGGAAGGTTCCCAGGAGCACAACAGGAATGTAGTAGATCACCGGGCCGCGGTGATTCTCCATCGGTTCCAGAAAGCGTCCTACGTTGTGCTGGCCGAAGAAACCCGCGAGCCAGGCGCCGTTGGTCTGAATCCCCACCGCGGTATACCAGGGGACGGCAACTGCCGCGACGACCAGCGTTCCGAACAGCACCCGCATCTTCCACGAGGCAGAGGCGATCCGGACCGGATTGAAGGTCTGAACGATCGCAACCGGCCAGGTCCGCCACCAGCTGCCGGTCGGTGCGGCGAGTGAGCCGTCGATCAACTGATCGCCGCGCCAGCGGACCAGCAGAAACAGTCCAACGATGGCGCACGGCAGAACCACGCCGACGGGGCCTTTCGCCAGAACCGCCAGCCCCATCGCCGCGTACATGGCAACGCTCCCCAGCCGTGTCGCGGGGAGGAATTCGTCCCAGTTCCGGCGATCGGCTGAGTCTTCCGCGGTGCGTCCGAATCGGCCGTCGTGCCGCCGCGAGACCGCCCAGACGTAAGCCGTGAAAGCCAGCGTCGTGCAGAAGATCAGCGTGGCGTCGGGAGTGACCGAGCGTCCGACGGCGGAGAACATCAGGCAGGTGCAGAGAATCAGCCCGGCGTAGAGCCCGGTCTGTGCGTCGAACAGCTTTCGACCGAGGTGATACGTCAGCAGCGAGGCGCCGATGGCGAGGACCGACGAACCGAGCCGGGCCGTCAGTTCGGAAACCCCGAACAGGTGGAACGACGTCAGCATGACCCAGTAGATCAGGATCGGTTTGTCGGTCCGGAGGTCATGGTTGAACGTGGGGACGATCCAGTCGCCCCGTTCAAACATTTCTTTGCCGCAGACGGCGTTCTTGGGCTCGTCTTCGTCGAAGAGGGGATATGCGCCGAGGTTGGTGAAGAACACCAGACCCGCCGCGAGCAGAATCCAAGTCTGATGCCGGAGCAGTGGAGACGTGCTTCCGTTCACGTCGACCTCGTCAATCTCGTTAGCGCCCAGAAATCCCTTCCGAAGCCGGGCACTCTAAGAGATTGCGCCAAATCGGACAACGGCGGATTGCGACCGTGAAACGGCGGCCGGGGCGTTTCATGAAGAAAGAAGGATTCACCGCGGAGACGCGGAGGACGCGGAGTGAAGGCAGCGAATGTCGAATGTCGAAGGCGGAATGTCGAAAGGAAGACAACATCCTTCCGCTGGATTGGCTTCGTCCCCAGGCCGAGCCTGGGAACCGGTGTTGCAGACTTCCTCAGAGTCTTCTCCGCGTCCTCCGCGTCTCCGCGGTGAAGTCTCTTTGACTGGTCGCGCAGCAGCGCGAACCTTTTCTGGCAGGGCCTGTCCGATCCCTCAGCCGGGGCAATTCCGGGCGGCCTCTTGACCGCCGTCCTCGACTGGCCTAGACTTTTTCCACGTCCCCGTACTCGATTGAGCTTTCATGACACCTGCGTTGCGACTGACCGGCCTGCTGCTAACCCGCGTTTCCCGCGAGGTCTGAGGGTCCGTTCGGTCGTCGACTGTTCATTACGGAAAAACCCCGCAGCCTCGGCAGGCTGCGGGGTTTTTTGTTGTTTGCATCCCTTGCCGCTGTGTTCCGCCTCAGGGCGGCTTCCGCTAAAGCCGTCCGCTGTTTTCCCGCCGGGAGAAGATCATGTCCGCCGACATTGTCACCATTTTCGATACGACGCTCCGCGACGGGGAACAGTCCCCCGGCTGCAGCATGACCACGCCCGAAAAGCTGAAGGTCGCGGAGGCGCTGGTCGAGCTCGGCGTCGACGTAATCGAGGCCGGATTTCCGATCGCCTCGCCCGGCGACTTCGAAGCGGTCCAGGCGATCGCCCGCAAATACGGCGACCGGGCAGTGATCTGCGGCCTGGCCCGCTGCCGCAAGGAGGACATCGAACGGGCCGGCGCCGCCCTCGTCGATGCGCAACAGAAGCGAATCCACGTCTTCCTCGCGACCAGCTCGATCCATCGTCAGTTCAAGCTGAAGATGGCCAAGGAAGAGATCGTCAAAGCGACGATCGAGCACGTGAAGCTCGCCCGCGAGTTCACCGACAACGTCGAGTTCTCTCCGGAAGACGCCGCCCGCACGGAGCTCGACTTCCTGACCGAAGTGGTCGAGGCGGCCATCGAGGCCGGGGCAACCACGGTCAATATTCCCGACACCGTCGGCTACGCCACCCCATCGCAGTATTTCCACTGCATCACGCACCTCAAACAGCACGTGCGGAACATCGACCGGGCGGTCATCAGCACGCACTGCCACAACGATCTCGGCCTCGCGGTGGCCAACAGTCTCGCCGCGGTTGAGGCGGGCGCCCGGCAGATCGAATGCACGATCAACGGCTTGGGAGAGCGGGCGGGGAACGCGTCGCTCGAAGAAGTCGTGATGGCCCTCCGGACGCGGCAGGATTATTACAAAGTCGGGACGCGGATCAATACGACCAAGCTCTGCAGCATCAGCCGGCTGGTCTCCAGCGTGACAGGGATGATGGTCCAGCGGAACAAGGCGATCGTCGGCCAGAACGCTTTCGCCCACGAAGCCGGCATTCATCAGCACGGCATGCTGCAGGACCGCTCGACGTACGAGATCATGCGGCCCGAGGACGTCGGCTACATCGGGCAGAACCTGGTTCTCGGCAAGCACAGCGGCCGGCACGCCTTCCGCAGCCGGGTGGAAGAGCTCGGCTACAAGCTCGACGACGCGACGTTCCAGCGCGTGTTCGACGACTTCATCGTGCTGTGCGACAAGAAGAAAAACGTTTACGACGCCGATATCGTGGCGCTGATCGAGAACCGCACGAGCGACGCCCCCGACCGCTGGAAGCTGGAGAAATTCCACATCGTGGCCGGCATCGGCACGACGCCGACGGCAACGGTGGAATTGAAGAACGACCAGGGGGCGACGCTCTGCGACGCCGCGATCGGTGACGGCCCCGTGGATGCGGTCTGCCAGGCGATCGAGCGGATCATCGGCATCGACGCCAAGCTGGAAGGTTTCCAGGTCCGGAGCGTTTCGGAGGGTCAGGAAGCCCAGGGGGAGGTGACCGTGACGGCGATGGTCGGGGGCCAGCGATACCACGGCAAGGGAGTGAGCACCGACATCATTGAAGCCAGCGCGCGGGCGTTTCTGCAGGCGATGAACAAGGCAGCGGCAGGGCAGCCGACGGCAGAGGTCTAAACCGCGACTTCTTCTCTTAGCCCCCGGCGACTGGCCGGGGGCTAAGATTAAGATGCGGCCCCCACCCTCTCTCAATAATCCCTGAACGGCCCCCGCGGCTCCGCGGCCTCCATCTCCGCCTGCCAAGCACGAAACCGGCCGGTCAGCTCCGCGAGCTTTTCGGGCCGCGACTTGGCCAGGTTCTGTCGTTCGCCCATGTCCTCCGCCAGATTGAAGACAAACTGCTGGTCCCCGTGGCGGACCCACTTCCAGTCGCCGATTCTTGCCGCTTCCCAGTCGCGGCGTTTCCAGAACATTTCCTGCCGCGGGGACTTTTCCCGGCCCGCAAGGACCGACAGCGCGTCGAAGCCATCCAGCTTCACGCCAGGCGGATTCGTGGCTCCCGCGAGCTTCGTGAACGTCGGAAAGACTTCCAGTGCGGTCAGGAATTCGTCGCAGACGCTGCCGGCGGGGATTTTGCCCGGATACCGCGCCAGGGCGCAGACCCGGAGGCCTCCTTCGAAGGTCTGGCTCTTACGACCGCGCAGCGGAACATTGCTGGCGGCGCCGCTGCCGCCGTTGTCGGAGAAGAACAGGACCAGCGTGTTCTCCGCCCGGCCGGAGGCTTCGAGTTCGTCGAGGATGCGGCCGATCGAGCGGTCCATGTGGGTGACGGAGGCCAGGTACTCCAGTTTTTTGCTGGCAGCGTTGAGAACCTTCTCCTCCTGGCCGTTCTTCATGCGGGTCATGAGGCCCGCCTCGCGAACGAGTTCCGGATAGAGTCGCTTGGTTTCCTCTGGCGCCTGGGGAGCGGACCGGACGGCCGGGTCGAGGCTGGAGGCTCCGTGCGGGGCATTGAATGGCACATACAGAAAGACCGGCCGGTCGCGGTGCCGGCGGAGGAAGCGCAGGGCTTCGCGTTCGAACAGATCCGTGCAATACGCACCGCGGTCCTCGACCGTCGGCTGGTTGCCGCGATACATCGACGGCACGCCGTACCGCTCGTGGGTGAAGTAATCGATTCCGGTGTTCACGAAGCCGTAGAAGTCGTCCCAGCCGCGCTGCAGCGGGAGAAACCGCCGCTGCATGCCGCTGTCCCACTTGCCGAAGACGCCGGTGGCGTAGCCCGCCTGTTTCAACACCTGTGAGATCAGAATCTCCCGTTCATCGAGCCCGGCCACCCGTTCGAAGGTGACGGCGTATTCGTCGGGCGTGTAGAGGTGGCCGTAGTCGGGGGCTTCGTTGCGGAACATGTCGTAGAGACCGTTCCGCTGGGGATAACGCCCGGTGAGGATTGAGCCCCGGCTGGGCGTGCAGGCGGGCCAGGCGACGTAGAAGTTCGTGAGACGGACGCCTTCGCGGGCGAGGCGATCGAGGTTGGGGGTCTGGATCTCCGGGTTGAGAATCCCCAGATCCTGGTAGCCCTGGTCGTCGCTGACGATGAGTACGATATTGGGTGGCATTGCCGCGGAGAGCGTCCCGCAGGCCAGACCGACCATCGCGGACAACAGGTATCGAAGCATGGCGGGCTCCAGCGGACAGGGCAGGCTCGCGCCTGCCGGAATGTGGTTGCGGCAGTCTAACCTGTCGTCCGGGTCTTTGACCTGTCTCAGGCTTTCAGCGATTCATTGCCGGCGGTGCTGGCGTTCCGGCGGTCTGATGGCGAGAGTATGGTAGCACCGATCCGATTCGTTCGGGGCGCTGGTCGTTGATCGCATGACCTGCCGAGTGAAATGCATGGACTCAAACGACATAGAATCCGGAATTTTACGGTCCGCGGCGCCCGGGACTCCACTCCGCGGCCTTGCGGCGGCATGCCTTATCGGAGCGGTGATTTGCGGTCTGGCGGGATGCGTGCCGCGTTCCTGGGTGATTCCGATCGGTCCGATGATCGGTCGGCCGAACGCCGTTACGCCGGAGGTTCATCTGCGGCTGCTGCTTGTCTGTCGGGTTTTCTCGGCGGCGAGTATGGCGCTGGGAGGATTCGCCTGGTATCGGCCGGCGGTTCTGCGGCGACCGTGGCGTGCCTGGGCGGAGGAACGCGGGCGGTGGCGGATATCCGACGACCGCGGATGGTGGGTGGTGCTGGCGATCATGGGTGTGGCAGCCGCGCTGCGCGGGGTGCATCTGCAGACGGGCATGGCTTACGACGAATCTTATACGTTCCTGAATTACGCCCGAAAGTCCGTCGTGGAGGGGATCGCGGACTACGACAGCACGAACAATCATCTTCTGAACACGTTTGTCATGCACGGACTGTATCGGCTGGGAGGGGCCCGGGAAGCGGTGTTGCGACTCGGCGTCTTCGCGGCGGGCGTGCTGCTGATTCCCGTCGTTTACGCATGGGCAAAGACCTGGACCGATCGGACGGCTTCGCTGCTGACGGCCGTGCTCGTGGCGATCGCTCCGGTGCTGATTACGTATTCGTTCGATGCGCGGGGCTATATGGACGTCGCTCTGGCTGCCGTCTGTCTGGACCTGGCTTGTCGACGCCTGAGGCTGGGAACCGAGTTTCCGCAGCATTGGGTCGCGGGGGGGATGGCGGCTGCGGTCCTGGGACTCTGGGCGATGCCGATCATGCTTTACGCGGTGATCAGTTCGTGCAGCGTCGCGGTGTTGCAGCGCTGGCGTGACGAAAAGAGCCTGTTGCGATGTGCATGGACCGAATGGTGCGGGCGGATGGCGATCGTGGGCTTGCTGACCTTCGTCTTGTACTCGCCGGCCTTCATTTTTCGAGGCTTGCGGTTTCTCAACGATCCGATCATGCGGCCCGTGGTCTCCGGGAACTACCCGCTCGCCGCCTGGACCAGTTGGGAGATGGCATGGGAGTGGTGGACGGCGGGGGTGATTCCACCCTTAGCCTGGGGGCTGTTCGTCGTTGCCGGGCTGGTTGCGTGGTGGTTCGAGCGAGAGTTCCCGTGGCCGTGGTTCTGCCCGTTTCTGACGGTGGTCGCGATCAATCTGCTCAAGCAGGCCGCTCCGCCGCCGCGGATTTCCCTGTTCCTGCTCCCCTGGATCGCCCTCGCCGCCGGGCATGGTTGTGTCTCTCTGTGTCGCCGGGGACGGATTCCCGCGGCAGTTCCGGGGATGATCGCGGCCGTTCTACTCATGTGTGGCGCGGCGCACGCGGTGCGATCGCCGGTGCTGATCTTTCCGGAGGAGCGAGCGCTGTTCGCGGACGTTCCGTTCGTGGTTGCAGCGCTGCTTGAGGACGTGTCGCGCCATCCGGAAGATCGCGCGCGTTTGCTGTCGCCCCTTCCGGTGGACTATCCGAGCAGGTTTTATCTGGAACGTGCCCGGTCCGACGTGCCGATGAATGGCGTCCCGCAGTCTGGGGAGACTCTGTATCTCATCGTTCCGACCGGTTCGACGCCGAGGGACGTGTTGAGACGGCCGCCGATCGAACTCGACGATTCGCGTCTGGACCATGCCGACTGGGAACCGGTATCAATTCTTGAGGGGGTATCGCAGGTCCGTAGCCTGCAATTGTTTCAAACCCGGTTGGTTCCCGAGGTGGACTGAGGGGCTGTCGAGGCCGGACGGGCTCTGGCCAGCCCGTCCGGCTCACAGTCCGGCATGCGGGACCGTGCCCTACGTCGGTTTCCCTCCCCGGACGATTTCCACCGGCACCCACATGCTTTCGATCCGCGAGGCGTCGACCTTGAAGCCGGAGGCTTCCAGCGCGCGGCGGACGTAGATCGGGCGGCAGTCCATCAGGTTCGGGAAGTGGCGGTGCGTCCACTCGAACGCTTTGAGGATCATGCCTTGCGAACCTTCCTTGCTGATCGCCACGACGACCAGCCGGCCGCCGGGCTTCAGCACGCGGCGCCATTCGCCGCGCACCTGCGGCAGTTCCGGCGTATCAAAGAGCACCAGCGTGAGGCTGGTGAAGATGCCGTCGAGAGTGGCGTCGGCGAGGGGAAGCCGTGCCGCATCGTTGCGGTACAGCCTGGTGGGGTCCGTCAAATGCTTCCGATCCAGCAGCGTCTTCGCGGTTTCCAGCATTCGCAGGGCCGACGGCTTCCGCCAGTTCGACGAGAGTGTGTCCGGTGCCGAGACCGACTTCGAGAATCGACTCGCCCGGAGCGCCCGCGAGCAGCTTCAACCCGGTCTATCGCATCGGCTGTTCGCTGGATTCGGCCAGCAGATCGCAGACGTGGGCGATCTTGTTGTAGAACGCGCGGGTTTCGTTTTTCGACCGAAAGACCCGCAGCACACCGGACTCGTAGTCGAGGCTGTGTTCGGTCATCTGGCTCACCTTCATCCGGAGACGACGATTGCAGCGCGTCGATGCGCTCCATGCTCGCCGAAGTCGGGCACTCACGCCAGCCAGTCGGGATCTCGCTTTTTCGTGAGGAAGTCGGCCGGGCGCGCCCGGCCCTACGGCGTGTGCACTTGCCGGGCGTCGTCCGGGGGATAGGTGACCTCCATCAGATAGAGTCCCTGCGCGGGCGCCGTGTCGCCGGCGCGGCGGCGGTCCTGGTTCTCGAGGATCCGACGGACGTCGGCGGCGGTCCACTTCCCCCGGCCGACGTGGATCAGCGTGCCGACGATCGAGCGGACCATGTTGTAGAGGAAGCCGTCGGCGGTGATGTCCAGGCAGATGAAGTCGTCTCCGGAGACCGATGGAGCGCCGGCCAGGGCGGGGACGGCTGCCGAGTCGTAGCGGGCGAGCTTCGCGTCGAAGACGGTGCGGACGCTGGTTCTCCGGTTGGGCCAGTCGGTTTCGAAACAGCGGAAGTCGTGCGTGCCGACCAGAACCTGCACGGCCGCGTGCATGGCAAGATCGTCCAGCCGGCCGCGGTGCCAGTTCGCGTAGTTCCGCAGGAACGGCCAGCGGATCGGGCTGTTGTGGATGACGTAGCGATAGCGTTTCGAGATGGAATCGAAGCGGGCGTGAAAGTCCGCCGGGGCTTCCTCGACCTTCCGGACAATCATGTCGTCGGGAAGGCGGTTCTGCAGGCCGTGGAGAAAGCCCTCGCAAGGAGCAGGAAGCGACGTCCGGAAGCTGACAACCTGACCGACGGCGTGGACCCCGGTGTCGGTCCGTCCGGAGGCGGCCACTTTGATCGTTTCGCCCGTGTATTTCTTCAAGGCCCGTTCGAGGACCGCCTGCAGGGAGACGCCGTTGGGCTGGATCTGCCAACCGCGGTAATTGGTGCCGTCGTAGGCCAGAGTCAGGCGGAGGGTGCGGATCGGCGGCGACATGGGACGGGATTCGGCGGGTGGGAGGAGGTCGGGCCAGATTGAGAGGAGATAGTTTAGCGTGGAATTGTGGAGGGAGGCAGCGGACGTCAATGCGAATGCATTGCAAAATGAAAAACGAAAAATGCAAATCGCAAAATGGAAGAGTCGGAAGTGGTTCTCGCGGAGACGTGATGGGTGGGTTCTGTCGAATTGTTGTTTGGAGCCGGTGTTTGTAAAGTGCTGGATTCCAGCGCGGGCCTGTCCGCGCTCTTGAGACTGCAGGGAATTGACATGTTGGAATTGCGGCGGGCGAGTGGGCGGATCGCCCTGTTGCTGGCCTGTTTCGGAGCCGGGATCCTGGCACCTGTCACGTTGCGGGCGGCGGAGCCGGTGCTCGGCGCGACGATTGTGCCGGCCTGGGGGCTGACCACGTCACTGTCAGCGAGCAGCATGCTGATCCTGTATTGCCTGGCGATCATGGGGTCGTCGCTGTTCGGCGGCGTCCTGCCGTCACTAGTCAAGCTGACTCACACCCGGATGCAGCTCATGATCAGCGCGATCGGCGGGCTGATGCTGGGGGTGGGCCTGCTGCACCAGCTTCCGCACGCGATCATCACGGCCACCCCGGTGGCGGGCGGGTTTGCCGTCGACTGGAGCGTCCGTTGGGCGATGGTCGGGCTGGTCGCCATGTTCTTTCTGCTGCGCATGTTCCACTTCCACCATCACGAGACGTTCGAATCGACCGACGTCGGCGCAAGTCCAGCTCACACCCACGTTCACGATCATGACCGCGATCACCGGCATGACCACGACAGCGCTGCGGGTGGTCCGTCGCTGCTGCCGGTGATGCCCATCCCCGCCTGCGGGCATACGCATCCCCACGGACATCCGCAGCACGCTGCGCACGTGGTGCAGGCTGCGGCGGGAAGCTGGATCGGCATCGCGTTCGGGCTATCGCTCCACACGCTGATGGACGGCCTGGCGCTGGCGGCCCACGTCGAAGCCGACGCGCTGCATCACGCGGGAGAAGCGCTGCCGCTGGTCGGCCTGGCGACGTTTTTCGGGATCTTCCTGCACAAGCCGCTCGATTCGCTGTCGATTACGTCGCTGATGGCGGCGGGGGGCTGGTCGACGATGGCCCGCACCGTCGTCAACTTTCTGTACGCCCTGATGTGCCCGCTGGGCGCCCTGCTGTTCCACCTGGGATTGCAGCAGTTCTCGTCGGGGCAGGCCTGGGTCGTCTCGGCGGGGCTGGCCTTTTCCGCGGGCGTCTTCCTGTGCATCTCGCTGAGCGATCTGCTGCCCGAAGTCGAGTTCCATTCCCATGACCGCCTGCGATTGTCAGTCTTCCTGGTCGTCGGCGTGCTGGCGGCCTGGGGATTAGGCTTCCTGGAACCCGCCCACGAGCATCAGCACGATCGGGCGACGGAAAAGAGCAGTCACAGCCACGATCATGAGCATTGACTGGAAAATCCGAAATCCGAAACAAGCACCAGATTCCAAAACCGAAAACAGTTGCGCACCAGCGTTTTCGATTCTGAATTTGTGTCTGATTGTTTCGGATTTTGTGCTTCGGATTTCGAATTTTTCCGTCAGTAATGCGGCGGTCGTTCTTCTTCCGGCGAGCGTTCCTCGGGGGATTCGCTGAGCAGGGCCAGCCGACGGTCGAACTTGCTGAGCGTCTGGCCGATCAGCCGCAGATCCCCCTGCAACGACAGGAGCACTTGATGGAGTTGCTCGAAATCGTGCTGCAGATGAGCGACCGCTGATTCCAGGTTCTGAATGCGCTGTTCGGGATCGACGGCGGCGGTCATCGGGCGGTTCCTGCAGGGACGGTTGAGTCGCCGCCAGCGTACGGCGGGCGCGGGGAATTGCAACCGCGCGGGTTCCGAAGCAGATGCGGGCCTGGCGATTGACCACGACAGAGCCCGGCGGGCGGAGTATCTTGTCGGCTGCGATCAAAGACTGGATCCTGCCCTGTTCGTCCCGCCAGCTTCTCTCCAGGATTGCTCTCCATGCCGCGGGTTTTCTGCCTGGCTCTGCTCGTGTTCGCCGAACTGACACCGGCAACGGCCGCCGACCCCGAACGTCCGCTGGACTTCAACCGCGACGTCCGGCCGATCCTGTCCAATCATTGCTGGAACTGCCACGGCCCGGACGAGGCCACGCGCGAAGCCGGGCTGCGGCTCGATCTGCGTGCTTCTGCGCTGGAAAAGTCGGCGGAAGGCCGCCACGCGATCGTTCCTGGGGATCCTAAGGCAAGTTCCCTGGTGGCTCGCATCGAAGCGCGGGACGACGGTCAGATGCCGCCGGCATCGTTCGAGAAGCCGCTGACTCCCGCCCAGCAGGCGACTCTGAAACGCTGGATTGCCGAAGGAGCGCCGTATGCCGAACACTGGGCCTTCACGCCCCCTCAGGCCGCAGAGTTGCCGACGGTCCGGCAGTCGGACTGGCCGCGAAACGCGGTGGACCGCTTCGTGCTGCAGAAGCTCGAAGCCGCGGGACTTTCGCCGTCCCCGGAAGCGGATCGCAGCACCTGGCTGCGCCGGGTGACGCTCGACCTGACCGGCCTGCCGCCAACGCCGGCGGAGCGCAGCGCCTTCCTCGCCGATACGTCCCCTGCGGCCTATGAAAAAATCGTCGACCGTCTGCTGGAGTCGCCTCGGTACGCCGAGCGGATGGCGATGCACTGGCTCGACGCCGCCCGCTACGCGGACACGAACGGCTACAACAACGACGAAGTGCGCACGCTCTGGCCGTGGCGGGACTGGGTGATCGACGCCTTCGCCCGCAATCTGCCGTACGACCGGTTTCTGACGGAGCAGCTCGCCGGCGATCTGCTCCCCGACGCCACGCTCGGTCAGAAGGTCGCGACCGGTTTCAACCGGAATCACGTCCTCACCACCGAGGGGGGGATCATCGAGGAAGAGTATCGCGTCGAGTACGTCGCGGATCGCGTCCACACCACGGCGACGGTCTTCATGGCCCTGTCGCTGCAGTGCGCCCGGTGCCACGATCACAAGTACGATCCATTCTCGCAGCGCGACTACTACCGCTTTGCCGCGTACTTCGACAACGTTCCGGACAAGGTCGTCCCCTACAGCCAGGGGCGAATGGCCGAGCCGCTGCTGAAGGTGCCGTCGCCCACCCAGCAGGCGACGCAGCGGAAGCTGGAAGCCCGTCGGGATGAACTGGCTGCTCTGCTGAAAGAACGCGCCGCACAGATCGATGGAGACCTCGCGAGGTGGGAAGCGTCGCTGACGCCCGAGCAGATCGACAAAGCCGGCCCGGCGGGGCTTGTGGCGCACTTCCCGCTGGATGAAACGGAAGGGCCGAATGTCGCCAATGCGATCACCGGCGGCCAGTCCGGTCAGGTTGAAGGGAAGTTCACTTCCGCCGAGAGCAAACTGGGTCGCGCACTGGAGTTCGATGGCGCGACGCACGTCTCCGCCGGCGAAATCGGGGCGTTCGAGAGCGATCAGTCGTGCTCGTTGGCGGCGTGGATCTATCCCACGAGCGCCGAGCCGAGCACCGTCCTGTCGAAAATGGACGAAGCGAACGCCCATCGAGGCTACGACGTGATCCTCGAAGGAGGCAAGGTCGCCAGTCACTTCGTTCATCACTGGCCCGACCGGGCATTCAAGGTTGTGACGAAACAGGCCGTCTCGCTCAATGCCTGGCATCACGTGGTTGTGACCTACGACGGCTCGCGGAAGGCAACGGGACTCAAGATCTACGTCGACGGTCAGCCGCAGGACCTCGACGTCACCACCAACAACACGCTGGACGGCCCGCTCCAGACCGATAAGCCGTTCCACATCGGCCGCCGGCACGCCGCGGCCCCCTTCCGCGGCCGCATTGATGACGTCCGGCTGTATTCGGCCGTGCTCACGGCCGAAGAAGCGGCCCAGCTCGCAAAGGGGGAAACGCTCGGCGGGCTCAAAGAGATTCTGGCCCTCGCTCCGGCAGACCGTTCGCCAGACCAGGCGGCACGGCTGAAAGCCTATTACCTCGACCAAATCGATCCGCAGTCCCGGGAATGGCAGACCGAACTGGCAACGACTCCGGCGAAGCTGACTGACCTCGACAAGACAATTCCCGTCACGATGGTCATGGCGGAGATGTCCCCCCGCCGGGTGACCCACATCCTCAAACGGGGGCAGTACGATCAACCGGGCGAAGCAGTCCAGCCGGGCGTGCTCGGCGTCTTCCCGGACCTGCCGACCGAAGCCGCCAGCCGGCTCGATCTGGCCCGCTGGCTGACGCACCCCAGTCATCCGCTGACCGCACGCGTCGCCGTCAACCGCTGGTGGGAGCTGCTCTTCGGAACCGGCCTCGTCGAAACCGCCGAGGACTTCGGCGTCCAGGGCGCCCTTCCCAGTCACCCCGAACTGCTCGACTGGCTGGCCACCGAGCTGGTCCGGCGGAAGTGGAACACGCGCGAAATGCTCAAACTGATGGTGCTCTCTTCGACGTATCGGCAATCGTCCAACGCCAGCCCAGAACTGCTGGAACGCGATCCAAGAAACCGCCTGCTGGCGCGTGGTCCCCGGTATCGTCTCCCGGCCGAGACCGTTCGCGATAACGCCCTGGCGATCAGCGGTCTGCTCGTCGAGAAGGTCGGGGGGCCGAGCGTGAAGCCGTATCAGCCGGAAGGGCTGTGGGAGGACGTCTCGGTCGAACGCCGGGACAAGTACGCGCCGGATCTGGGGGACGGGCTCTACCGGCGGAGCATGTATACGTTCTGGAAACGGACCTGCCCGCCTCCCGGCATGGCGGCGTTCGACGCCCCCGACCGCGAGACCTGCGTCATCCGCCGGGCGCGGACGAATACTCCCCTGCAGGCTCTGGTGCTGCTCAACGATCCGACGTACGTCGAGGCCGCCCGCAAACTGGCGGAGCGGGCGTTGTTGTCCGCAGCCGGTGACGAAGCACGGCTGGAGGCTGCGTTCCAGCTCGCCCTCTGCCGGTCACCTCACGCTGACGAGGCCGCCGTCCTCCAGCAGATCAAGCAGACGGCAGCAAAACGCTTCGACGCAGACAACGCCGCCGCCGAAAAACTGCTGGCAACCGGTCATTCGCCACGATCTGAGAAGCTCGACACCGCGGAACTGGCCGCCTGGACGACAGTCACCAGTTTGATTCTGAACCTGGATGAGACGATTTCGAAGAACTGATCGAGACAGATTGACCACGAATGACTCGAAGGAACACGAATCAGGAACGGGAACCGGGGAGAACACGGAAGCCACTGAAAATACAGTCCATGAGGAGGGGGTGGCTGGCGTCGGAGTCTTCGACGACCCAGATCTGCAATCAACCACCCGACGAATCAATCACCAATCACAAACAACCAAGCAACAATTCCTCCATCAACGCGACAGCGTGAAAGAGGCCTGAGATGCCGACGTTCGAAGAGGCATTCTGTCGACGAGACTTCTGTCGAACGGCCGCCGTGGCAGGTGGAGCACTGCTGCTGCCGGCCTGGTTGCAGGCCGACGAGTCAAAGCCAGAACTGAAAATCTCCAGCCCCGTGCCCCGGCAAGTCATTCAGCGGGAGGGCTACCGGCCCGCCCAGGCTCACGACCACGAACCGGGCGGACCCAAACTTGGCCAATCGCGGGTGGCGATCCAGGGAACCTGGACGGGTCCGGTCCCCGTCCGCCTGGAAGCCCGCGCCGTTCTGCACGAAGGCTGCACCGGTCGCAACATCGACTGGACGCCGCTCGGCGAGGTGAGAACGTCTCCCTTTGAGTACGACTTCGTCGTTCCCGCCGGCGGCTGGTATCGACTGGAGGTTCGCGCTCTCGACGCCGCAGGAATGACGATCAAGACGGCCGACGCCGACCCCGTCGGCGTCGGCGAAGTCTTCGTGATCTCGGGTCAGTCCTACGCGGCCGGCGCCAACGACGAGCACCAGCGGATCGACGATCCGCTCGAACGCTCGGTCCTGCTCGACGTCCCTGCGAAATCCTGGCGAACGGCGAACGATCCGTTTCCCCATGTCGACAATGGCGGCACGATCTGGCCCGCGTTTGCCAATGCCTTGCAACCGCTGCTCCGCGTGCCGGTGGGACTGGTGAATGTCGCGGTCGGCGGAACCGCGACTCGCCAATGGCTCCCCGGCGAAGATCTCTACAAGCGATTTGTGGAGGGCGGCCAGGCGGCCGGACGCTTCCGCTTCGTTCTCTGGCAACAGGGCGAAAGCGACGTCATCGAGAACATCCCGACCGCCACCTACGTCGAACGCCTGCAAACGATCCTCGACGGATTGACGAAGGAGTGGGGCTTCGGGCCGACGTGGCTGCTGGCCAAGTCGACGCTGCATCCCACCGTCTACAACAAGCCGGTCGAAGAAGCCCGCATTCGGGAAGCCATCGGCCAGTTGTGGAAACTGCCGGGCTTCGCCCCCGGTCCCGATACTGACATTCTGGCGGGTGAGAACCGTGGCGAAGTGAAGTCCCGCCGGCACTTCTCCCCGATTGGCCAGCGCCGGGCGGGCCTGATGTGGTTTGCCAGCGTCTGGGCCGCTTTGCATGAGGAGTCGACCCGATGAATCCGTGGATGGAATTCCAGCAATCGATCAACCGCCGGGCGCTGCTGCAGCACTCCGCCTCCGCCATCGGCACGGCCGCGCTGGCCGGGTTGTTCGCGCGTGAGACTCGGGCGCAGGAAGCCGCTACGGTCCAGCTCACGCACTTCGCGCCGAAGGCCAAACGGATCGTCTACCTGTTCCAGTCGGGCGGGCCGTCGCACCTGGAGCTGCTGGATTACAAGCCGAAGCTCAAGGAGCTGCATGGGACCGAACTGCCGGACTCCATTCGCCAGGGCCAGCGGCTGACGGGCATGACCAGCGGCCAGAAGAGTTTTCCGGTCGTCGCTCCGAAGTTCGCGTTTCAGCAAGCGGGCCAGAACGGGACGTGGATCAGCGAACTGCTGCCCCACACGGCAAAGGTCATCGACGACATCTGCCTGATCCGCTCGATGCACACCGAGGCGATCAACCACGATCCGGCCATTACATTCATCCAAACCGGTTCGCAGCAGCCCGGCCGGCCGTCGCTAGGGGCCTGGCTGAGCTATGGCCTCGGCAGCGAAGCCGAAGACCTCCCCGCGTTCATCGTGCTGATCTCGCACGGGTCAGGAAAAGATGCCAACCAGGGCCTGCTGGAGCGGCTGTGGGGGAGCGGGTTCCTGCCCTCGAATCACCAGGGGGTGAAGCTCCGCAGCAGCGGCGATCCGGTGCTGTACCTGTCCGATCCGCCGGGGATCGATCGCAATCTCCGCCGGGCGATGCTCGACGGCCTGGCGAAGCTCAACCAGCGTGAGCTCGCGCAGTCGGGCGATCCGGAAATCGCCACCCGGATCGCGCAATATGAAATGGCCTTCCGGATGCAGGCCTCGGTCCCCGAACTGACTGACCTGTCGACGGAAACGGCCCAGACGTTCGAGCTCTACGGCGACGAAGCGAAGCAGCCCGGCACGTTCGCCGCCAACTGCCTCCTCGCCCGCCGGCTGCTGGAGCGGGGCGTCCGCTGCGTGCAGCTTTACCATCGCGGCTGGGACCAGCATGGCGGCCTGCCGCTGAACATCCCCAAGCAGGCCCACGACGTCGACCAGCCTCAAGCCGCGCTGATCACCGATCTCAAGCAGCGGGGAATGCTGGAAGACACGCTGATCGTCTGGGCGGGCGAATTCGGCCGGACGGTGTATGGCCAGGGGGGCCTGCAGGAGAACTACGGCCGGGACCACCACGGCCGCTGTTTTTCAGTCTGGCTGGCCGGAGGCGGGATCAAGCCGGGCGTGGTGCACGGCGAGACGGACGACTACGGCTACAACATCACCCGCGACCCGGTCCACATCCACGACCTCAACGCAACCATCCTGCACTGCCTGGGCTACGACCACAAGCGCCTGACGTTCCGGTTCCAGGGCCGAGATTACCGGCTGACCGATGTGCATGGGGAGGTGGTGGGGGCGCTGGTGGGGTAGGCGTTGCAATATCGGCGAAAGTCGCTGATTGGAGACTGCGGAGTCAGGGCGATCTTTGAGGTGCACCATGAGGTAGAGAGCCAGGGACAACCGTCGACCATCAATGGTCGCCACAATGCGACTTCACGGGAGCGACATTGCCAATTGTCAGTTCGATTCAACGCGACCCACCCAATGATCCGGTCTTCGCCGCGTGTGCTGAACGGCAATGACTTGGATTGCGTCGACATTCGCGAGATAGACCAGCAGATAGGGAAAACGCCTTAACAGGATGCAGCGGGTTCCGGCGATGTGCGGAGACCATCTCTGAGGTGTTGACGCAGCCAGACTGACCGCAGAGTCCAACTCGTCGAGAAACGACGCGGCGAGCGAAGGTTCGATGTCCGCATACCAGCGCTCGGCGGATCTCGCATCCGCCAGCGCCGCCGGATGAAATTCAACCGGCAGCGGATTCATTGGCTGGACCGCGGAGAATCTGCCGGACCTTGTTCCACGGAATCATCTGAACTTGACCGGCATTCAATTCGGCCATCCGACGATCGATTTCGGCTGCCCACGCCTGTTCGGCGTCGTCGTCGACAGCGGGATCGAGACTGGCGATCAGTCTTGCCGCAAATTCGGCGCGGACTGGAGCAGACAAGTCCAGGGCATTGCTCAGCAATTGGTCGGGGACGTGATTCATGGAGAAATCTCGGTCAGCGGATTGACATACCAATTTAGCCAATCTCCGGCCGGAAACGGAAGCCTTATTCCGTCGTCGCAATTCCCCATGCGTACTATTGGACACACCACGAGATTGCCTGATTGCCGAAATGAATGTCGTCGGGTGCTTGATTGCGGCTTTGGGTGTCGCGGGACTGAATCTGTGACGCCGTAAACCAATCTGTGAACGTGGCCCGCAGGAGTGGCAGAGTTGCTGGGAACAGAGCATGCACCGTCTGGACCACATGGTGCGTTGTTGGGATCTGTGGCGGGACTGGTCGTTTAGACGTTGGGATGGCAACTGCGAACCACAACCCAAGCAATCGACGATTCCCTTGAGCGACAAGAGTTGAACAGTTCTGATCCGCCCGATTGGGCACGACGGAATTGTCGCTTCCCGCGCAGCGGTTGCCGTGCCACAATTGGCCGCTCTCCCATTTGTCTTGGACATTCGATTGCACATTGGTTACCGCAGTGGCTCGTCCCCAGCAATTGTCGTTATTCGAGTCTCCCGCGGTACTTGCCGCTGACGCCAGACGAAATGCCCGTTCCGGGACCTTTCAAGACAATATGAAACTGCCGGTGCACCGGTGGTTTCGATATTCGGCAGGGTTCTCGGCCGATTGGGTCGAGGACCTGGTCCGACAACTCTCGCCAAAAACCGTCCTCGATCCCTTTGCGGGTTCGGGAACGGCCGTTCTTGCCGCTCAGGCTGCGGGCGCCCAGGCCTACGGCTACGAGAGTCATCCGTTCGTCGCCCGGATCGCCGTCGCGAAGACACACTGGAATCAGCCCGAACCAGAGATCACGGAGGCCTCGAAGCGGCTGCTGGCGTTTGCCAGGAAACATGCTGCGAGCGTCCCCGCCAATGTTCCCGATCTCCTCGGCAAGTGCTTTCAGCCGGAAGTCCTGCAGGATCTCTACTCGCTGCGCGCCGCATACGTGGCGATATCGGAAGGACTTTCGCCCGAGATCGGGGAACTGCTGTGGCTGGCGCTCACCGCCATCCTGCGATCCTGCAGTTTTGTCGGCACGGCGCAATGGCAGTATGTTCTGCCGAACAAGCGAAAAGCGAAGACGGCCGATCCCTTCTCGGCCTATCGGCAGAAGGTCGCGGAAATGACGTCGGACATCGCCGCTTTTCGGGCGACCGGTGCAGCGTGTTCCGCCACGATGCTGCTGCACGACGCAAGAGTTGTCCCTGAGAGCATTCCGAAGAATTCGATCGACCTCGTTGTCACCTCGCCACCCTACCCCAACAACTACGACTACGCCGACGCCACACGCCTGGAAATGACTTTCTGGGGCGAGATTCAGGGCTGGGGAGATCTGCAGGAGGCCGTGCGACGTTTCATTATCCGGTCCTGTTCCCAGCACACGGCCGCCGAAAAGTTGAAACTTCCGGAATTGCTGGCTGACTCTGACGTTGCTCCGATTCTGGAAGAATTGGCTCCAATCTGCAGTGAGCTTGAGGAAATCCGTCAGACGAAAGGAGGCAAGAAAGCCTACCACACGATGGTGGCAGCCTACTTCTGTGATCTGGCCAGAGTTCTTCAGGCTTTGCGACCGGTCTGTCGCACCGGCTGCACGATGTGTTTCGTCGTCGGCGACTCCGCGCCCTATGGAGTCTACGTTCCGGCGGAGGAGTTGATCGGGAGGTTGGCGATCGCGGCGGGATTCTATTCATATACCTTCGAAAAGCTCAGAGATCGAAACACGAAGTGGAAGAACCGCAAGCATCGGGTGCCGCTCCACGAGGGTCGCCTGTGGATTAAGGGATAGCCGTGGCGACGTCACCCTCGCATCGTTTCGGACAGATCATCGGCGACCTGCTGGAGGAGATCATGACTCCTCAGTTGCAGGCATTCTGCAATGTCCGCGGCCTCTATCTCGACAAGAGAGGCCTGCGAGGAGACGCCCGCGACGGCAAGAAGGTCTCCTGGGTCGACAAATACGGCAACAATCACGACCTCGACTTCGTGATCGAGCGGGGTGGCAGCCATGCAGAACGCGGTCGACCGCTCGCGTTCATCGAAGCCGCGTGGCGTCGCTACACGAAGCACTCTCGCAATAAAGCTCAGGAGATTCAGGGCGCGGTGCTGCCCATCGCAGAAAAGTACGCCTGGGACAAACCATTCCTGGGAGTCATTCTCGCCGGCGTCTTTACGGAAGGCTCGTTGACGCAGATGAAGTCTTCCGGCTTCGAAGTGGCGTTGTTCCCTTACGAGACGATCGTGGCCGGGTTCGCCGCCGTGAAGATTGATGCGGCATTTGACGAAGACACGCCCGACAGCGTCTTTCAATCCACGATCGACCGGATCGACGCTTCGTTCCAGGACAAGACAAAGGCGGTCGCGTTCCTGCAGTACGTCGAGGCAGGCATCGTCGGATAGGCCTCCGAATTGATCATGCTCGCCACGACTCTTGTTTCCCGCGACATCTCCACCAGCCCGCGATTCCTTCGCTCCCCCCTCGCCTTCAAAACACCGACAGCAGCAGCAACTGCGCCATCCGGATCAGCCACGTCCGGTCGCCGGGGGTCATCTCGCCCTTCTCCAGGATCCGGCCGGTCTTGTTCTTGACCGTCGTGATCATGTACCGCTGGATGTCGCTGAGAGGTCTCTCGTCCCCGGCGGCCATGAGCAGCGTGGTGATCCGCTGCAGGGCGTGGACTTCGTCAAGATCACCGTTGACCGCCGGGCTCCAGACGGGGGGCTGGGACGTTTCGCCGACATGCTGGACGATCCGCAAGACCAGGCTCGACACACGGGCCGCCTTCTCGTAGTCGATCCGGTCGGGCGTATCGCGTGGCGTGTGGTAGTCGGGATGCTCGCCGGTCGAGAAGAAGAGGTACGGGACTTCGCGATCCCGGAATGGGCCGTAGTCGCTGCGGGTGCCGATCAGGTCGGTCCCCAGCCGGGCGACTTCCAGGCCCGCCGGTCGGCCGACGACGTCGAACGCCTCCTTGAGCTGCGGAGCGTGTTCTGTTCCCAGCACGAACACTGCGGGCAACGGGAGATTGCCGAGCGAGCGGCCGATCATGTCCGCGGTAATGAAAAGTTTGACTTGTTCGATGGGCCAGGGGGTGTGCGACGCAAACCAGCGCGAGCCCCACAGCATCTGCTCTTCCATGTCGAAGCCGACGAAGGCGATCGTCCGGCGGGGCCGCTGGCCGGCGGCAGTGAGCTGGCGGGCCACTTCGAGCACCATCGCAACTCCCGACGCGTTGTCATCCGCCCCGGCGTAGACTTCGCCGCCGCTGGTTCCCAGATGATCGTAATGGGCGCTGACGATAATGATTTCGTCGCTGACGGCGGGATCGCTGCCGGGGAGGATGGCTCCGACGTTGCGGCCGATCACCGGGCGGACGCCGTTCTCGTCGGCCTTGCCGGGGATGTCCTGGGCATACCGTCCGGCAGGAAAGAGGGGATCCAGACCGAGCTCGCGGAAACGCGTCACGATGTATCGGGCGGCTTCGGTCCGCTCGCGTCCACCCCGGCCGCGCAGTTCGGGGCTGGCGAGAAATTCGATGTGCGGTCGGATGTCCGCGGGCTCGATCGCTGGAGCGAACTCCCGCTCGCGCGTCGCCGCAACAACCGCCGTCAGAGCACTGATCGGCCGGTCGTCGGCCTGCACCGGAAACGTTGACATTGCGGCGACAAGCAACACTGCGGCCGCAGGCAGATTCAGCAGGGAACGAGTCATCCCGGAAAGCTCCGACGGAGATGGCAGAGAAACTGGCGAAAGTTACTCGGCCGAGCGGATGTCGGACAAGACCGATCTCGATTCGCGTTCCGGTCATTGCTGGACCGAGAGCGACGACCGATCGACCGTGAAGCCCGATTCCAGCGAACTCAATTCCCGGTGCGTTACTCCTTCGGAATCGCGATCATGTCCCAGGTGATCGTTCGACCGGACCGCCCCACCCCCTGAACCTGAGCCTTCGAGGCCGCCGGCGGACGGAGCGCATCGTAGTATTCGGGCCGCAGACGATTGTGCTGCTGGTTGCTCCCCGGAGCGCTGACGTAGTAGGTGGCCTTCACCAGGTGCCGCAGATCGCCGCCCCCCGCTTCGACCAGGCGACGAGTGTCATCGAACAGCTCGCGCAGCTCGGCTTCACTGTCGGGATCGTTCTGACGGCCATAGAGGCCGGAGACGAAGATGGTCGCCGGATGATGCACGCGGGCGACGCGGCAGTAGACCGTCGGCGTCGTCATGCCCGGCGGCGTCAGGAACTCGATGCTCGCCCGGCCTTCCATCGGCGGGGATGTCGACCCGGCCACAAGTTCAATTTCGATCGGCAGCGACGATTGCCACTCGACGAACGCGATCGGCGGGCACGGTCCCGGCAGGAACGCCTGCCGGATCACGTGCAGCGCATCATCGGCCGTTTCCATCGGCGTCAGAAACGCCTTAACCTGCACCACCGAGTGCGGTCCCAGTTCCAGGAACCGCAGCGTTCGCAACAGACTCGCCATCGTCTGCCGCGTCGCGTCTTCCAGTGTCCCGTCTCCCTTCTCGGCCTGCCCCGACACGTACGACCGAGAAGTGACCGTCGCCGGGAGGATCGAGACCGTACTGCCGTTGACGTCGAGCATTTGAATGGCATGGTCTCCCGGCGGCGATTGCCTCCACCCGACGGCGTCCATGGCCACCAGTGCCTCAGGATCCGGCAGCACCGTCGTCACCCAGCTCACAGCGGGGAGCCCATCCGGATTGAGCCGTCTCTTCAGGACCTCGCGAACCACCGGTTCGAGCTCGTCGTTCGCCACGTAGACGTTGAGTTTGACCAGCTTGCCAAGCCCCGAGCCGGCCGCTTCGAGCTGATCGTCGAGCTGATCGAGCACATCGCTCACCTGCTTCGGAATCGAGGCTCCCGGTTGGCCCGCCCCGCGGGGCAGAGTCTGGCTCGTCTGAACCTGATCGACATTGCGAATGAGGACGGCGCCGGCCGTCCCGGCAGCCCAGTCCGGTTCGATCACGCGGATGGAAGGCTCTGCGGCGGAAGCGGAGAACGTGCCCAGGACCAGTAACCCGAGGCCGACCGTCACAGGGGAATTGGACATGCCGGTGGTTCCTTGCGGTGGGAGGAGGTGGCGGAGACGTGCAATCTACCGATGCCCCGCCTCCAACGTCGAGGGGAGAGCGAGAATCGAAGTCCACTTCCGGAACTCCGCCCGATCTTCGCCCCGGAAGATGCGACCCCGGCCCGTTGCGGCGGCGATTCCCCCCGTGTTAGTGTGACGCCGCTGAAATCGGCCGGTCCGCGACCCGGCCGGGGAAATCCAAACCATCAATCTCCAGGGAGAGAACAACATGCGGCTCTACGGTCTGCTGCTCATGGCGGCGACGCTCACGCTATCAACCGGCCTCAACGCCGCCGACAAGGAAGCCTTTCTGACGGCCGAGGACGGCGGCCCCGACTTCGCCATGCAGGGCGAATACGCCGGCAAAGTCGGAGGACAATCCTGGGGCGTGCAGGTGATCGCGCTCGGCGAAGGCAAGTTCGACGCCGTCGTCTATCCCGGCGGTCTCCCCGGCGCAGGCTGGGCGCAGCCGACGAAACACAAACTTACCGGCGCCACCAGCGACGGCAAAACCTCCCTGAAGGGAGACGCCGGCGAAGCCTCCATCACCGACGGCACGCTGACCCTCAAACTCGGAGCCAACTCCGGCGACCTCGCCAAGACCGACCGCAAGTCGCCGACGCTCGGCCAGAAGCCCCCCGCCGGCGCCAAGATCCTGTTCGACGGCACAAACACCGACGCCTGGCAGAACGGCCAGATGTCGGACGACAAGCTACTGATGGTTGGGACCCGCACGAACGACAAATTCGCCGACTTCACCTTGCATCTCGAATTCCGCACGCCATTCATGCCCAGATCCCGTGGGCAGGCTCGCGGCAACAGCGGCATGTACCTCGGCGACCAGTACGAGTGCCAGGTCCTCGACTCGTTCGGCCTCGAAGGTCTCGACAACGAGTGCGGCGGCATCTACCAGAACGCCCGGCCGTCGGTCAACATGTGCCTCCCCCCCCTGTCGTGGCAGTCCTACGACGTCGAATTCACTGCCGCCAAGTTTGACTCCGCCGGCAAAGTCGTCGCCCCGGCCCGGACCACCATCCGTCACAACGGCGTCCGCATCCACGACAACATCGAACTCAAGTCGACCCCCGGCGGCGGTCAGAACGATCAGAAGCCCGGAGCCCTGTTCCTGCAGAACCACGGCGACCCGGTCCGCTTCCGCAACATCTGGCTGGTCGAGAAGCGTTGAGGGTTGAGCGTTGAGCGTTGAGAGAATCAAAGCGGCCTGCTCGCCCGACTTCGACGAGCACGCTCCCCGGATCAGGTGGTACGCCCTGAGGCTTTGCGAAGGGCGTGCCACCTCGCCGGCTTGGAATTTTGAGTTTCTTCAGTCTTCAGAAAGTCCCCTGTATGACGACTTCCGTCAATCGCCGTGGCTTTGTCGCGGCGGCTGTCTCGTCCGTGGCCGCCGCCGCGTTTGTCGCCCCCGCACGCTCCGGCCAGGCGGCCGAATCACCCGCCGAGCCCTTCCGCTACTGCCTTAATACCAGCACGATTCGCGGCCAGAACGTGGGGATCGTCCAGGAAGTCGAGCTGGCGGCGAAGGCCGGATACCACGGCATCGAGCCGTGGATCAACGAGCTCGACAAGTACGTCAAAGACGGCGGTTCGCTGGCAGATTTGAAAAAGCGGATCGCCGACCACGGTCTGACCGTCGAGAGCGCGATCGGTTTCTCGGCCTTCCTGCACGAAGACCCCGCCGAGCGGCAGAAGGGACTCGACGAAGCCAAACGCTGCATGGCCCTCGTCCGCGACATCGGCGGCACGCGGATCGCCGCCCCTCCCGTCGGCGTCACCGACAAGACCGGGCTCGATCTGTTCCAGCTCTCAGACCGCTTTCGAGCCCTAGTCGAACTGGGGCGGCGGGAAGGCGTCCTCCCGCAACTGGAGCTGTGGGGCTTTGCGAAAACGCTGGCGCATCTCGGCGAAGTCGCTTTCATCGCCGCCGAGTGCGGACAGCCGGACGCCCTCTGCCTGCTGGACGTCTATCACATCTACAAAGGGGGCTCGGGGTTCGGCGGGCTGGGAATGTTCCCCGGCAGCCGGATGAAGTGCTTCCACGTCAACGACTACCCGGCCGACCCGCCGCGCGACACGATCAAGGACGAGCACCGCGTCTACCCCGGCGACGGCATCGCCCCGCTCGGCGAAATCTTCCGCACTCTCTCCGACAACCAATACGGCGGCGTTCTCTCGCTGGAGCTGTTCAACCGCAGCTACTGGCAGCAGGATCCCTTCGAAGTGGTCAAAACCGGCCTGGAAAAGACCCGCGCCGCAGTCGCGAAGGCGCTCGGGTAGGGCCGGCTCTGCCGGCCGCCGTCCCGGACCCGTCGTTGGCGTCCGCAACGGCGTGTCCGGCACTTACCCGGTACGAGACAGAACCCGGCTACTTCGACTTCAGCTCGAACGTGTGATCAGTCAATCCGCCCGGCGGAACAGTGACCGACAAACCGGATTTCACGGGATCGCTGTAACGTTCCGGAATGATCCATCGCGTAGTATTTTTCGGAGCGGCTGGACCGGCGGCGCCGCCAAGCTCGGCTTCGGTCGGCGGTGCCAGTCCGTCGTCGGGAACTTTGGGTTTCTCTCCCCCCAGATCGACGAACAGCGAGATCGCGACCGAGTGCTCGCCAACGGCTGCGCCATTCTTGCCCGTCGCCGTCTTGAGCGTGAACTTGCCCGCGGCATCCGTCAGCCCAAGCGACATCGAGCCTTCGCCTTTGGGACTGAAGGTGACGGTGGCCCCTTCAATCGGTTTGGAGTCGAGAGTCACAATTCCGGAAACATTGGCATAGCTCGGGCCGGAAGTCCCGCCTCCGCACCCGCTGGCAACCAGAAGGCTGAGACATCCCGCAAGTCCGATCCATCGCATGATGAGTCCTCAGTGAATAGGAATCTGAGATGAAGAATAAAGACGGGGGACCGTCTGCAGTCGCTGCAGGCAATCCCCCGGAAATGATCACCAGGACCGCGTTACCGTCGATTAAGGCACTTCGACGGGATTGCCGTCGGCCTTGGCGCCGAGTCGCGAATAAACCTGCATGCTGATGTTCTCGCTGAGGAACCGGACGGCCCCATCGCCGAACAGCATGTGCGCCCCCCCGGTGTGCAGCGACTTGAAACCAAGCTCCGTCACCCAGTTGCAGCGTCGCGAGCAGTCCGCGGGGGACGATCCCGTGGCAGCCGAGGTGTCACAGGAGTTGTAATTGATGGGGATAACGGTCGAGGTCAGGCCGTTGCCGTTGTTGGAATTTGCCCAGCCCGCATTCTGGTGGTTGGAGCAGGTCGGGCGGACTTCGCCGAAGAAGATGGTGTTGGACGTGCCGTCGGTGCAGTCGCGCATGCTCGTGGTGCGGTAGGTTCGCGTAAACATTCCCGGAACGCCGTTGGCGCCGGTATTGGGAAGTTCCCATTGGAAGAACGGACTGGCGTCGCAGGGACAGGAGGGGCTTCCCGTCGCTCCGCCGGTCCGCCCCGGCCCGAAGCACGCGGCGTAGTTGTGCAGTCCCGACGTTCCGTTCGAGCGACCGGCGATTTCACTGGGGCACTGGTAGGCGGGAATCACCGAGCTGCGGAGCTGGGTTGTCGACGGAGCCGGGAACGTGGCGACGTCGGTATTGCAGATACTGAAATTGTACATATTGTAGAGCGGTGCCTGGTCAATGTACGGCAGGATATGGATGAGGATCGACCCCTTCTGGTGGCTTCCGGCGGCGCACGCCGTCGATGCCGGCAGATTCCAGAATGCCCCGGGCGGAAACTGATTCAGCGAGTCGTGGTAGTTGTGCAGAGCGAGGCCGATCTGCTTGAGATTATTCCGGCATTGCGTCCGACGAGCTGCTTCGCGGGCCTGCTGCACCGCCGGCAACAGCAGTGCGATCAGGATGGCGATGATGGCAATGACCACGAGCAGTTCGATCAGCGTAAAGCCGTTCCGACGAGAGCGTTGCGACATGATGCGTCCTTCAGATGGAGTTCGACAACGGTAAAAAGACAACCGACTGGAGCCGTAAAGAACGGGCCCGAGAACATGAAAAATCCCACATCATTCCATCATTCTGAGACCGAGTCGGCAAGACCAATCGTGCAGTGAACCCCCCGGAATCGAGACGTGTTTATGAAAATGCTTGATGAACGGCGTCACCCAGAACGGTCAACGGGAAATGCCGTAGTGCAATGCGATTTCATCGCATTGCACTACGGCAAAGACACTTGAGTGGCCAGGCCGCTCGGCGCTACTTCCCGTGCACGTATTTCAGATACACGAAGATGGTCGCAGGAACGCCAACGAGACCGGTCAGTACCATCGGGAACGCCGACGGCACGAAGGGAATGAACCGCCACAGCTTGTCGTAAAGGAGAAAGTTGTCGAGCAGCGAGCAGCCGATGAAAATCCAGCAGCAGATCAGAATCCCCATCTGCTTCTGCTCGGCCTTCTCCTCTTTCGACAAACGGGCCGGAGCCTGGGAGGCCGTCGATTTTCCGGCCGACTTCTTGCCACCCTTCTTCGACGTGTCGATGGCCGCCGCTTCGTTCCGCGCTCCGGGGGCGTAGTACTTGGCGATGGCCTGATTGATCGCCAGCGGCGTCGCGACCACCGCGCGCATCGGCAGGCCGAACCGCAAGCGGATCTCGTCTTCCAGCTCGTGGTCCGGTTCGTTGGCGCAGGCGATCAGGACACGGTCGTCATCGACGAACAGCGGCAGACAACTGTAGCGCCGGACGAGCGTCTTGGGGACCTGGTCCAGCACGGTGTCGTCGGGAAGCATGTCGGCCAGGTCGACGTACGACAGCCCGAGCTCGCTGGCCCAGGCGCGGGCCACCGTTTCCGCGTCGGCCAGCTTGAGCTGCACCACGGAGTCGCGGGACGAAAGCCCGGTTTTTTCAGCGTGCGTTTTGACGGCTTGCACCTGCTCGGCGGACAGCACACCCAGGTCGGCGAGGTAGGCCGTGACCGGACGACGCCCCGTGGCGGCATCACGGTCGTCGATCTCGCGCCCCTGGCTGCGATCGTACTCCTGCTTCCGCTCGGCGTCGGTCAGACAGAGCATCGCCTTGGCGAGTTCGTTGAGTAGATCCTGCGACTCGTCCGAATAGTCCCCGGTCGCGTACTTCCGCACATGGCCGTTGAGCTTCTTGTAGTTCTTGCGGATCTTGTCGACGTCGTCCTCGAACTGCACCAGACGCAGCAGCGCATAGTAGTCCGGCGGACGTGGCCCCTCGGGAATCCCGAGCCATTCCTTATAGACATCGATCGGCACGAAACCGTCCTTCCTGGATGCGAGCTCGCGGTTGCAGGTTGAGCCTCAGCCGTGCTATTCGACCTGGTAGTCCTTGGCGAGCACTTCGAAAGCGTCGACGTTCTGTTCGGTCAGGCCGCTGTCCCGCAGGATCTCCGTCGTGGCAACCCGGTTGCCGGTCAGTTCCTTTGCAGTAGCGGTAATCCGCCCGCTGGCGTCGAAATTCAGCGAGACTTCGACCGGCGAACCGGCGGGCAGGTCTGGCGGGAGCTCCGAGACCAGGAAGTCGCCGATCTGCGTGCAGGCGTTCGGCTCCTTGGCTTCCCCCTGCAGGATGTAGACGTGAATCGTCTTCTGGTTGGCGGAATTCGTCACGAACCGCTGGCTGATCGTGTAGGGGATCGGCGTATTCCGCGGAATCATGATGTGGTTGATCTTGCGGGAACGGTCGTCGGGACTGGTGATCTTGATCCCCAGCGCGTGCGAGTTGACGTCCGAGGTCGACACGGCCTTCAGCCGCTTCATGACCGCCGCACCGATGCGCGTCGTATCGCGATTCTCGCGGGCTTCCAGAATGGCGGCGTGAATTGCCGCCCCCTGGGCCACGGCTTCTTCCGGACGGAGCTCGCGCGACGGCTGCCGGCTGCAGATGTCGGTCAGCATCCGTTCGACAGCGGGCATGTAGGTCGAACCGCCGACGAGCACCACTTCGGCCAGCGTTTTCGGATCGACGCCGGCCTGCTGCAGCACCAGTTCGGTGGTATCGCAGGTCCGCTGGACCAGATCGCCGGTCATGCGTTCGAAATCGGCACGGGTCAGGCCCAGCGTCAGCGTCTTGCCATGATGGTAGACATTGACAGTTGTCTGGGTCTTAGTGCTCATTGCTCGCTTGGCGTCTTCGCATTCGAGGCTGATGTTCCGCAGACTTTCGGGATCCTGGCGGGGATCTTCGCCGAACTTGCGCGCGAACTGCTCGGATACGTGGTCGGTGATCCGCTTCGTCCAGTCGATACCGCCCAGCATCACGTCGCCGTCCGTCGCCAGTACGCGGAACTGCGTCGGTGTGTAGCGGACGACGGTGACGTCGAACGTGCCGCCCCCCAGGTCGTACACGAGAATCGTCTTGGCGTCCTGCTTCAGGTCGGATCGCCCGAGCTCGCCCTTCATCCAAGCGTAAGCCAGCGTCGCGGCGGTCGGCTCGTTGATGATGTCGATGACGTTCAGGCCGGCGATGCGTCCCGCGTCCTGCGTCGCCTTCCGGCGGACGTCGTTAAAGTAGTACGGAACCGTAATCACGGCGTTCGCAATCGGACCGATCGTCTTCTCGGCGTCCTGCTTCAGCTTCTTCATGATCAGCGCGGAGATAAACTCGGCCGACAGCTTCTTATTCTGGTAGACAACGTAGAAGTTCTTGTTTCCCATCTGCCGTTTGACGGCTTCGATGATGTGGTCCGGGGCTTCCTGCGACGCGCGTTCGAAGGAGGGACCAACCACGATCTGGCCATCGTCGCCCAGCAGGACCACTGACGGGGTGATGTTGCGTCCGTCCGAATTCAGCAGCGACTCGGGACGGCCCTCAGGCGTCATGCGTGCAATTGCCGAGTACGTGGTTCCCAGATCGATGCCGACCGTATTTCCGTCCAGAAACTTCATTGTGGTCCCGTTTCCCAGAGATTGAGGCGACCTCGTGACGCGCTGCAGACGTCGCGGCCGCCGAGGACTGTGGACGCAGATTGGAAGATGCGTATTCTGCCCGCCCAGACCGCCCGGACGCAAGGTTCCGTCGTTCTGCGGGCTCAATTCCAGTGAACATCATGCTGGCCGGCGTCGCCTTGCGCCGGTCGGGGTGGAAACTCCCCAGCGAGGGAAACGACGATTTCATCGGCCGGTCAACAGTTCCTGCGGGCGAAATCGGTTAATCTGATCTTCATCGAACGGCTGTCACGAGGATGCGGACCGGGTCGATCGCCCGGACTGACGGGGTGGAGTGCGCACGCCGGCACGGTCGTCCGGGGCGGCGACGTGGTTCGTTGGAACGGTCCGGATCCGGGTCGTCGAAGACTCTGAAGCCAGCCCCCCTTGCCCTCCCATTGCCGCATGTCACGCGCGAACGGTGATTTGGAAGACTGCTCCCGGAATGAACTACTTCGCCCACGGGCTCAATCATCTCGATCGACCGTATTTCCTGGCCGGCACTGCGGTTCCCGACTGGCTGTCGGTCAGCGACCGGCCGGTCCGGCTCCGTCCCCGGCTGCTGGCCCCCTGGATCAATGGTTCGACCGAGCTGCAGTCTGAGGTCGCGGCCGGCGCGAAACAACACCTTGACGACGACCAGTGGTTCCATGCCACCCGCGGTTTCGTCGAAACGACGGGCGAAATGACCGTCCTGTTTCGCGAACTGCTGGCCGGCGGAGACGGTTTTCGCTGCGGCTTTCTGGGCCATATCGTCTGCGAAATGCTGCTGGACTCCGTGCTGATCGAGAGGTATCCGGACCACCTCAAGGAGTACTACGCCGCGCTGGCGGGAGTTACGGCCGCGGACGTGCAGACTGCGGTCAATCGGATGGCCAAAGTCCCGGCCGAACGACTGGCCTGGTTCATCGATCTGTTTGTCCGCGAGCGGATTCTGGACTGCTATCAGGACGACGGACGGCTGCTGCGACGCTTGAATCAGGTTCAGCAGCGGGTCAAACTGGCCCCGCTCCCGCCGGAGACAGTGTCCGTCCTGGCGGCCGGTCGAGATCTGGTCCGCCGGCGGGCCTGCGATCTGCTGCCGCCCGACCGTTTTCTCTGGCCGTAACGTCCTTCGCACCTCAAGGAACTGCCCCCATGAAATACGGCATGAACATGCTGCTCTGGACCTCGGATGTCACCGAGGAGCACTTTCCCATCCTGGAGGATCTGAAGGCGTGGGGCTACGACGGGGTCGAACTGCCCGTGTTCGAAATGAACGCCGACAAATTCGCGAAAGTCGGCAAGCAGCTGGCCTCCCTCGGTCTCGGCTGCACCGCCGTGACCGTCTGTTCGGACGTCGCCAATCCGATTTCCCCGGATGCCGGCATTCGCGCCGCGGGTCTGAACCACATCACTCAGGCGATTGATATGTGCGCCGCGGCGGGAGCCACCCACCTGGTCGGCCCGCTGCATTCCGCGCTGGGGGCGTTTTCGGGAGCCGGCCCGACAGCCGATGAATGGAACCGGGCCAAGGACGTGCTGGCGAAGGCCGCGGACCATGCCAAAGCTAGCAACGTGACACTCGTGGTCGAGTACCTCAACCGGTTCGAGTGCTATTTTCTGACCTGCGCGGCAGACGCCGCCCGCTTCTGCCGCGAGGTCAAACACTCGCACCTCAGAACGATGTACGACACGTTCCATGCCAATATCGAGGAAAAGAACCTTGCCGACGCGATGCGCGGCGCCTGGGACCAGGTCGTTCACGTCCACATTTCGGAGAACGACCGGTCGACGCCCGGCGAGGGGCACGTCGACTGGGAGACGACCTTCAAGACGCTCAAGGAGCTCAAGTACGACGGCTGGCTGACGGTCGAAGCCTTCGGCCTGGCGCTGCCGGCCCTCGCCGCCGCCACCAAGATCTGGCGGCGGATGTACCCGAGCGAAGAGCTGCTGGCGAAGAACGCCCTGTCGTTCATGAAGCGGCAGATGGCCGAATAGTTCGCGTACCGCGATACTCTGTTGAGCGGGCCGAGTCTTCGCGTCCCGTCATGGAATTGAGAGCCAGCCGGTGACCGATGATGCCGATCTGATTCGCCGGGCCGTTCTGCAGCAGCTCGACCAGTTGCGCCGCGCGGGGCTGACGCACCGTCGGCGCGTGGCCCCTGCGGAGGTTGTGCGGGCTCAGCCCGCGGTTGCCCCCCAGCGTCCGGCTTCCGGTCCGCCCGCGAATGTCCCTGTGCCTCAGGTCCGGTCTGTTCCGGCCGCTGGCTCCACTTCTTCGCCCGCCCGAATGTTTCAGGAGCCGCCCATGGCCCGTGCCGCTCGTCCGACCGGCCCCGCCTCTCCCGCCAAACCCTTTCAGCCGCTGGATCTGGCGCCCGAGGAGCGACCGGCCCGGTTGCAGAAGTTATGCGGAAAAGTCGCCGCGTGTACGCGATGCCAGGAGCTGGCGGAAACTCGGACTCAGACGGTCTTTGGCGTCGGTGATCCGAACGCGCGGATTCTGTTTGTTGGCGAGGCTCCGGGGGCGGACGAAGACAAGCAGGGGGTGCCGTTTGTCGGCCGGGCCGGCCAGCTCATGAACGACATCATCGCGGCCTGCCGGATGAAGCGCGAGGATATTTACATCTGCAACATTCTCCGCTGCCGCCCGCCGGGGAACCGGCAGCCGAGCCCCGAGGAGGCCGGGAATTGCCGGGAATTCCTGGACGGCCAGATCGCGATCGTCAATCCCGAATACATCGTCTGCTGGGGGGCGACGGCGGCCCGGAATCTGCTGGCGTCCGAGGACAATATCAGCAAAATGCGGGGCCGATTCTTCCAGTACGGACGGGCCAAAGTCCTCTGTACGTACCATCCGTCCTACCTGCTGCGAAATCCGGCGGCAAAGAAAGACGTCTGGGAGGATATGAAGTTTCTCTTCAAGGACATGGGGATAGACCTGTCGGGCAAGTCGTAGAAACCCCGACGACCGCTACGCCGGGGTTTTGAATCTGAACGGCCGCTCCGAAAACCGGGGTGGAAACGCCCCCGCGCTGTGTTACATTCGAAGATGAGTTTTTCTTATCTTTTTCGTCTGTAGCCTCTTGGGGGATCGTGTTCTCGCGATCCGCACCGTGTGGTTGGGACTCCCTGGCCCGGAAGGTTCTTCGTCGTCATGTCGTCGATTCAACTCGTTTCGTGCCCTCAATGCGGGGCGACGCTGTTTGGTGATTCCCCGGTCTGCCACCGCTGCCACCACGTCATGAACCCGAAAGCGGGGGAGTTGACGCAGGAACGCCCGCTTCCCACGGATGATGCGGTCAAGGAAGATCTCGAAGTCTGTCCCAAATGCGGCGAGACTTACCGCAAGGGGCTCGTCCGTTGCTGGAGCTGCGGAGCCTTCACGCGCGATGAAATTGGTGCGGCCTACGAGGAGCGGGTTCGCGGACGCGCGGAGACCGACGAAAGCTTCCGGGAATTGCCGGTCCTGCGCGTGCAGTCCTCCGAAGACGACAAGACATCCGCCACCGGCCCCCAGGCCGATCATATGGTCGCTTCCACGTCCCTGGGGGGCGGCTACGATCTCGACTTCGAAGAGACTTCTGCCGCGGACGATGATTTCGAACTCGGCAGCGATGTGGAACTGTCCGAAGCAACGGGCGGCGAAGAAGGGTACACACTGGCCGCGGTCGAAGAGCCAACGCTTCGGATGACCTCGTCGATCGACGCGTTCGAACCGCCGCTGCCCGAAGCCGCGGAGCCCCCTCTGCCAGCGGTCGCGGAACCCCCGTTGCCAGGCCCCGGCGAATCGCCGCGCGAAGCCGACGAACTGCTGGAAATCGCCCGTCAGCAGCAGAGAGACGTCGCCAAGGCCAGGAAGGAACTGCAGAAGCGGCTCGGCGGCTTCGTCGTCTACTGCCCTCAGGGCTGCCGCGTCCGCGTCCAGGAACGTCACCGCGGTCGGACCGGTCGCTGTCCCAAGTGCCACTCGATCTTCTTCGTGCCGCTGGCGAAGAAAGCCGCCCCGGAAGCGGCCGCATCCGCCGCCGCAGAATCGGCCGCAGATGCCCCGCTCACGGCCGGGAAATTCAGCCGCTGGCAGCTCGATCTGCGGCTGCACACGGTTCAACCGCAAAAGCTCAAGCTGAAGCCCGACAGCCTGCTCAGCGATTTCCAGGCGGTCGACGTCGGCTTTGCCGATGACGAACTGCTGCTGGTGACTCTGGCGTCTGGCGGCGGGATGTTTGGCGGCGGCAAGAAGAAAGACGTCGTCCGAGCCGCCGTCCTCGAACACCTGAAGACCAAGCCGACGCTCGAAGGTCTGCCCGGAGCCGCGACGGTGCCCCTGCCACGCGACGCCATCGGGCAAATCAACCTGGCCCAGCCGGCGCCTCCGGAAACCGATTCCATGTTCGGCCAGATTCCAGTTTTCGGGACCGGGCGGATCGCCGTCAAGCTGCCGAAACAGGGTGACAGTCCGACGATGCAGTTTCTGTCGTTCAATCTGAGCGAGTTCCGTCAGTTCTCCACAAATCTGAGCGAACTGTACGGGATCGATGACTTTGGCGGGCGGACTGAGATTCCCCTCGCGGACGAGTTCCAGACGGCCAACTGTGCGGTCTCGAACGAGCCCGTCCAGGGGCTGCTCGGACTGCCGTACTACGAGAAAGATCCGGCCCTCAAGCTCGAAGTTTCGGGCTGGCAGTGCGGCGTCTGCAAGGCCGTCGTCAGCGAAGCAGCCCGCGACAAAGCGAAGCTCGGCGGCGCGAAAGGGAAAGGCATCGCCAAGGCCAAGTGCCCGAAATGCTCGCAGAAAATGGGCAGCAATCCCTGGTACAAGATCGCCGTTGAACCCGTCCCCGTTGTCCCTGTGGCTGCCGAAGCCGCCGAAGAGACGCCGGTCGAACAGCCGGCGTAGTCGGCGGTCGCTAAACCACGCGATCCACGATTCGAGTCATCAGGTCGGCGAATGCGTCAGCGCTTGCGGGAGCTGGCAGAATTGCCGGCGGTTCCGCATCGCCGTCGCGGAACGGGATCGCGGAGACTCGCGTGCGCGAAACGTCGTAGACCGAGCACGCGACCGCCAGGTCCGCGTCGGTCTGGGCCCGGATCTCCCGCTGCAGGTCGAACGCGGCGACCGCGGCATTCAGGAACACCGACGTCGTGATCAGCTTGTCGAAATATTCGGCCGTCGTCCGATCGAACCGGCCCAGCCGTGCGTCCAGCGCCCGCGAAGCCTTCCGCACCGCCAGCAAGATCCGGTCCAGGAGCGACCACACGGCATAACTGACCGCGATGTCCAGAAACTGCACCGGTAAGATACATGTCGACCGCCGCGGTAACCGCACCGCAGCCGGTGTGCCCGAGGACCGACGCCACCCCCAGGCTGTCTTTCGAATTCGTGACGGCATAATCCACGCCCCCGATGCACTCCAGCCCCAGCACGTTTCGCGCGACCCGGACGACGAAGACTTCGTTCGCGCTGCAGTCCGGGATGTGTTCGATCGGCACCCGCGCGTCCGAACAGCCCAGCACCAGTGCGAACGGGGCCTGCGACGGCATGCACCCCTGCGCGAAGGGAGTTCCCATCGTCAGCGGATTGACCGGAATCACGACTTCGTCGGTCTGTCCCGAATTCAGCGTCGCCTGCTGGATCCGCTCAACCAGCTCCGCGAAATACCCGTTCCCCGCCGTGAGCCGGCGACCGCCTTCCCGGACGTTTGAGGCGTATCGCTGGTATTCGTCGTGATCGCAGTGAAAGTCGAATTTGCGCCGCTTTGCGAGTGATTGATGACTGCCTCAGACCCTTCGTCGGCTTCGAGCGAATGTGCATCCTGTTTGTCATGCGCCACATCGTGGCCGGCAAGAATCCGCGTCTTTTTCCGAAATCAGGGTTTCCCTGATGCCGCAATGCTTCCTCGCAAATTACCGTTATCGACGGCTGTCGCTCGACTCTCAGCGGCCGGCAGAGCTCCCCCAGCCGAAGACGCTGCAATTCCAAACAGTCAATGGATGTAAAGTCGTAAATTGCTGCGTGGTTTTGAGACGCGAGAGTTCCTGATCAAGAGGCCCGTTTCATGGTCGATCCAGACGACAGATACAGTACGTTTGTCGCCGCCACGCCGAATCCCGTCGTCGCGATTGACCTCGCGGGAAACATCCTTGCATTTAACGTCGCCGCCGAACGGATGTTCGGCTACGCCGCGGCGGAGGTCATCGGTCGCAATGTCTCCCTCCTGATGCCGGAGCCATACCGCCAGCAGCACGATCAGTTTATTCAGCGTCATTTGCAGACGGGCGAGAGCCGCGTGGTTGGAATCGGTCGGGAAATTGAAGCTGTCCGGAAGGATGGCAGGCTGATCTCCATCGAACTGTCGGTGTGCGAGATCCGCACCGGATCCCATCATTTCTTCACGGGCCTCATGCGCGATCTCTCGGCTCAGAAGGCAATGGAAGCCCGTTTCGCGGAGTGCGAACAGACCCTGGCGAGCACGGATCGCGATCTGTTGAGAAAGTGCGCTGCGCTGGAACGGGAAGGCGACGAGCT
The DNA here is from genome assembly GCA_942493135.1 of uncultured Planctomycetaceae bacterium. Classification (GTDB taxonomy): domain Bacteria; phylum Planctomycetota; class Planctomycetia; order Planctomycetales; family Planctomycetaceae; genus Planctellipticum. Next base: position 1,801,190 of record OW818684.1, read on the forward strand.
TCGCGAACTTTCCAAGGCGACCGACCATTCCGCGAGTGCCACTGAGAAGCCGCTCCTCGAGCATTTGCTCGCCGGGGCTCGAATTCTGGTGGTCGACGATGATCGGAACGCACGCTGGCAGACGCGGAGAGTCCTGGAGACGGCCGGCGCCGAGGTCGACGCATTAGGGAACGGCATGGAGGCGATCGCGGCCGTATCGAAAGCAATGGTGGAGGGATCGCCGTATTCCGCCGTCGTTCTCGATTTACGGATGCCGGTCATGGACGGCCACCGGGCTGCCAGCGAGATGCGTCGCCTGAGTTTTAATGGAGCGATTGTCATCGTGACTGCAGACCACTGTCGCGCGCAGGAACTCTCCAGCGGCATCGGGCCGGTCGATTTGTGGCTGACCAAGCCGGTCGTCCGCACGCAACTGGTTCAGGGGCTGCAGAAACTTGTCTGGCGATGAACTCGGAACCTCCCGACGGAAGGCGCTGTGCGGCGAACCGTGGCGAGCTGGCTCAGCAGGTCGCTGGGCCGGAAGGGCTACTGCAGACAGCCTGGAAATGGGCGGGTCCGACAAAGACTCGTAGTCCTCCGGAGCGAAGCCTCCGTCCGCGACGAGGATCACGAGAATTCCCGCCGGCGCCGGATCTTCCTGCATCAGATCCCTGACTCCGGCGCCGCCGCCCCACAGGTGGTCCCGTTCGAGCACGACGACGTCGGGCAGAAATTCCGGCAACGTCGCGCAGCAATCCATTCCGTCGGCGGCAATCTCCGCCTCGTGCCCGCAGTCCCACAGCCAGGACTGCAGGCACTCAAGGTGATCCAGGTCGCCATCGGCAAGCAGAACTCGCATCGGAAACTCCTGTTGACAGATGGAATCCAGTCAATCGAAGATGACGGGCAGGACTCCGCACAGGGGGACTCAGTCGCTGCCTGCTCGATCCCTCAAGGCAGGGCGAACGCTGACAATCCCAGGACCGCGTCCGCAACAACCAGTTCGGCTTCGGCAACGGAAAGGCTGGCAGCGAACAGGTCCATCGACGGCGGTCGCCGTGCCTCCGATTTGTCAGACGCTCGACCGCCCCCCGCGAAACCGGACGCACGACCGGACTGAATTGCGGCGTCCACGGCACGCAATAACTCTGCTGACCGGAACGGCCGCTGTAGATACCGCACGTGGCCGTCGTCGAATTCACGCGACGCAGGGCAGCCATCGCTGGTCATCATCACGACCGGCAGCGGGCTGAGCATCTCGTCGCGCAGCCAGGCAGACACCCCGTCTCCACCGCCCCACGGCAGGTCGGCATCGACGATCAGGGCGTCCGGCCGGAAGTCGCGCACCAGCGCGATACACTCCAGACCATCGTTGGCAATGGAAGCATCGAAGCCGCGCGCTATCAGAAAGGCCCTGAGCGATTCCGCCACGACGTGCCAGTTCTCGGCGATCAGCAGTCGCTGCTTCATGAGTTGCTCCTCTGCGAGGGGATTCAGCGTCGGGTCCGGACAACTGTCGGACCAGTTCCTTGCCGCGGGCGATTGCCCGGGGCGTCGCGACTGCATCCCTGCAGAGTGGGCGACTTCTGTTGCTCAGAGCGCCATCAATCGTTGCGTTGAGTATCGCGACGATTATCGTTCGGATTGTGACCGCGACAATCGAGGATTCCCTGAATCACGGTACTGCAAGGGAATCCTTCTGCAGCGGAAGACTCTGGCCACTGTTGAAGCCTTTGACTGCGCAGTTCAATCTGATTCAGGTCGATCGTTTCGCATCGAGATCTTCTCGCCGATGCTGACAGAATCATTAACGACGCCCGATGGTCGGACGCCCGTCGTGACGAAGACATGGCGGTGTTATTCCTCCGGAAGTCCGGGCGTACGGGAGCGTGCCGGATCCTCCGGGATCTCCGTCATGGTGGCTTCCGTCAGCAACAGCACGCTGGCCACGGAGACCGCATTTTCCAGCGCCATCCGGACAACGCGGGTCGGGTCGATAATCCCCGCTTCGACGAGGTCTACGTACTTGTTGCACGAAGCGTCGAAACCGTAGCTCCCCGTCCCGCCCCGCATCTGGCCGACGACCCCGAATCTCTCGTCGGACGAGGGCCGGGCCATCGCGCACGGCACGTCTCTTCGAGGACTGCAGACGGATCAGCGGCCATCGCTGCCGACCGACTCGACGACCACCCCCGGTCGGATCGTCAGCACCGGGCAGGGCGCAAGACGTACCACGAACTCGGCCACGCTCCCCATCACGAGCCGACCCAGGCCGCGACGACCGTGCGTCCCCATCACAATCAGATCCGCGTCCACGTCCTCCGCGGTACGGAGAATCACTGCGCCGGTATCTCCCGATTCGACGACGGTCGTCACCGGCACGTCGTCGATGGCGGCCGCCGTCTGCGCGAGGTGCTGCTTTGCGGCGGCCAGATCGCGGTCGAAGACCTCGGCCGAGACGTAGGCCTCGATCGGAGGGGGAGACGAGGGAACAACGGTCAGGAGCACAAGTCGGCCGTTCCCGTCGCGGGCCAGAGCCCGCGCGACCTGCAGGGCCGTTGCCGCTTCCTCGGATAAGTCCGTCGGATGCAGAATCGTATAGAAGGACAGCATTGGTAGTCTCCAGTCTGCGCCGCACCTTGCCAGGTCGGTTGACCGCTGCGGCCGCTCCAGGGGGTCACTGACAAGTCAGTCCCCCTCCCCTGGAGCGGCGCGCGTGTCTCTCTGAGTGGTTCGTGGACAATTCCCCGTTGAGGCTTCAAAGTTCACCAGAACCGCCGGACTCAGCGTGGTATCCGCCGCATCTGCTGCCCAGACCCCAGATGCGAGCACGGCGGAGTGGTCCGGCGAGGCTTTCGGCCCGCAACCGTCACCCGGTTGTCAATCGAGGCTTCCGGACCGCAGACCTGCAGCAGCAAAGTCTGCGCCATCTGCTTCAGGAAGTACGTCGGAACGCTCCCTTCGATCCGTACGACCCCCTCCTGAACCCGCGCCTGCAGCGAGCACAGGCCGCCGTACGCCGACCGGCGGAGCTCGCCGTTCGCCCGGGATGCCAGCCTGGTGTCGGCCTGAAGCGGAGTGATCGCCGATTTCGGAGCGGGCGGGCTGTGTCCCGTCCTGCGGACTTCTGTTTGCAACATCGCAAACTCCCTGGCGGATGTTGTGAATCCGTGGTGTCAGTCAGAACTGCAGCGAATTCGAGACGGCTTGCAGCACGGCCAAGGGGGCGAAGGGGCGCTGCAGGTACTGCACGGCCAGATCGTCGTCCTCGCGGCTGGCGGGGCGGCGACTCGTCATCATCACGACGGGGAGGTTCGGCAATCCCTGGTGGATCAGCCACGCGGCCACGCCGTCGCCCCCTCCCCAAAGCAGGTCTTCGTCGACGAGGATGGCATCGAACGGACACTCTCGAAGTTTCGCGACGCAATCCAGGCCGTCGGTGGCGACGTGGACTTCGAAGCGGTCTTCCGTCAGCGACTTCCGAAGCTGCTCGGCGACGGTCGTCGAGCGGTCGGCGACCAGCAGGCGTGGTTTCATCAGGGGTTGCTTTGCAGGAGGGGATTGCGTTGCGGCGACCGTTGAATGGCCGCAGAGTCACACCGTCGAGCGACCGACATCACCTCCGTGCAAAGTCTGGCGTTTCCTGCGCCGACGTCACTTCACCGTTGTTTCGAAATGATTGTCCGCCAATCTGCGATATCGACAATCGGGGGAAGGCGGAATCGGCCCTCAGGGATTCCCTGATCTGCACATTCTTCACGTGCGGAGTCCGAGTACGGCCGCTAAACTCACAGCTCCTTCATCTGCGGGCCAGGCAGCGGCGTTCGTGGTCGAACATCGGACGTCGACTGACCGCGAAAGCTCGGCATGCGGTCACCGAAATGAGCTGCCGCTGCGCTCAGGGGCATGGAAGTGTCGAAGAAGAAACGTCCCACTCAAACCTCTGCGCAGTCGGAAGGCGGGAAAGCATTCCCGGTGGTCGGGATCGGAGCCTCCGCCGGGGGACTGGAAGCCGCCACGGCCCTGCTGAAAGCCATTCCGGTCGACAGCGGCATGGCGTTCGTCCTGGTGCAGCACCTCGATTCCCGCCACGCCAGCGCCCTGGCCGATCTGCTCTCCCGCGCAACGCGAATGACCGTCTGCGAAGCGCAGGATGGCCAGGCCATCCAACCCGACACCGTCTTCGTAATCCCGCCCGCCACCGACATGACCCTCGAGCGGGGCTGCCTGCGGCTGTCGCCGCGTCAGCCGGGACGGATGCCGCCGCTGCCAGTCGATACGTTTCTGATGTCCCTGGCCGTCGAACGCGGCACGGGCGCCGTCGGCGTGATTCTGTCCGGAACCGGATCCGACGGGACGCGCGGCATGAAGGCGATCAAGGAGGCCGGCGGCATCACCTTCGCCCAGGACTCGTCCGCAATGCACGACGGCATGCCGCGCAGCGCCATTGCAGCGGGCTGCGCGGATTTCGTCCTCCCGCCGGCCGACATCGCCGACGAACTGGCTGGACTCCGTTCGCATCTGAAGCAACCTCGCCCCGCCGGCGCGACTGCTGCGCCCCCGGCGGCGGACGACGCCGAGTTCACCGGGATCCTGACGCTGTTGAGCAAGTCCTCCGGCGTCGATTTCCTGCACTACAAGCACCCGACGCTGCGCCGGAGAATCGCCCGGCGGATGACCGTGCTGCATCTGGATTCCTATACGGACTATTTGAAGGCTCTGAAGACCATCCCGACAGAACTGGAAACGCTGGAACGCGAAGTCCTGATCCACGTGACGAGTTTTTTCCGGGATCCGGAGACCTTCGAGACGCTCCAGAAGACGGTCCTGCCGCGACTGCTCGCCGCCCGGTCGGTCGACAGCCCGCTGCGCGTCTGGATTCCCGGCTGCTCGTCCGGCGAGGAAGCCTGATCGCTGGCGATCTGCCTGGTGGAGACCCTCGCGGATCGGCCCGGCACCCCACCCCCGAAAGTCTTCGCCACCGACGTCAGCGAGCGGGCCATCGAAAGCGCTCGGGCCGGCTTCTACCCGGAAAGCATTGCGGGCGATGTCTCCCCCGAACGGCTGCGGCAGTTCTTCCGGAAGGTCGATGGCGGTTACCAGATCGACAAAGCGATCCGCGATCTGTGCGTGTTTGCGCGGCAGGACATCACGAAGGACCCCCCGTTCTCGCAGATCGACGTCATCAGTTGCCGCAACGTACTGATTTACCTCGGCGCAGCGCTCCAGACGCGGGTCTTTCCCATCTTTCACTACGCCCTGCGGCCGGGAGGCGTGCTGATCCTCGGCGGAGCGGAAACCGTCGGCGCGTTTGGCGATCTGTTCGAGCCCTTTGACAAGCTGCCGGGCTTCTACCGTCGGACGCTCGTGCCCAGTCGACTCTCATTCGACTTTGCTGCTTCGGCGCGTCCCGGAATGCCGCTGGTCGGCGCCGTCGCAACCTCCGACTCCGCCGCCAGCCTGCACGAAGTGCAGCAGGAGGCCGACCGGATCGTGCTGGCGCGGTACGCCCCGGCCGGGGTCGTGATCGATGAGTCGCTGACCGTGATTCAGTTCCGCGGGCATACCGGCGAGTACCTTGAGCCGGCGCCGGGAGCGCCGACGGCGAACCTGATGCAGATGGCGCGCGAGGGCCTGCTGTCCGATCTGCGGGCGGCGATCGACGGCGCCCGGGCCAGCGACGCCCCGGCCCAGCGCGACAAGGTGCGCGTCCGCACGCTGCATGGCGAGTCCGAAATCCGCGTGGAAGTCCTGCCGATCCTCGTCCCCTCGACGAGCCGGCGCTATTTCGTCGTACTCTTTGATCCCGCGCAAGCCGAGGAACACGCCGGTCCGCCACGAATCGCGACGGCACCGTCGGCCGACCAGCCGGGCGGGGCGACTGGAGCCGTGCGGCTGCAACGCGAACTCGATGCCACGAAAAGCTACCTGCAGTCGGTGATCGCCGCCAAGGATGCTGCCAACGAGGAGCTGCGGGCGGCCAACGAAGAAATCGTCTCCAGCAACGAGGAGCTACAGAGTACGAACGAGGAGCTGGAAACCGCCAAGGAGGAACTGCAGGCGACGAACGAAGAGCTTTCCACCGTCAACGAGGAACTCGAAAGCCGCATCCGTCTGGCGACGCAGTTGAGCGACGACCTGACCAATCTGATCGACAGCGCCAACCTGCCGATTCTGATCGTCGGCAGCGACCTGCGTCTGCGTCGCTTCACCCCACGGGCGCGCGAAGCCTTCGGCCTGATCCCCGGCGACGCCGGTCGACTGGTGACCGATCTGACGCTGCAGTTGAATCTCGGCGATCTGCAGACGCTGATCGCCGAGGTGCTGGAGTCGCTCGTCGTCCAGACCCGCGAGATCGTCGGGCAGAACGGCCGCTGGTATTCCCTGTCGGTCCGTCCGTACCGGACCGCCGAAAACAAGATCGACGGCGTGGTCCTGACGCTGGTCGATATCGATCTGATCAAGCAGCGCGAAGAACAGCTCAAACACTCCAGCGACTTCGCGACCGCCATCGTCAAAACGGTCCGCGAACCGCTGCTCGTGCTGGACGAGCGGCTGCGCGTGCGGCACGCCAACCTGGCGTTCTACGAGCGTTTCCAGGTCGCGCCCGCCGAGACCGAAGGACAATTGATCTACTCGCTCGGCAACGGTCAGTGGAATCTGCCCGAATTGAAACGGCTCCTGGACGAACTGCTCCCCTCCGAAGGCGAGTTGAGGGACTTTTTGGTGGAACACGAGTATCCGGTCATCGGCCGCCGGACAATGCGTCTCAACGCCCGCCGGTTGCAGAATCGCAGCGACATTCCACCGTCGCGCCAGATCCTGCTGGCAATCGAAGATATCACGGAGAGCGAACGAGCGATCCACGCGTTGCGGGATACTGAGGCCCGCATGCAGAGCATCGTCGAGACGGCGGCCTCCGCCATCGTGACGATCGACGAACACGGCGTCATCCAGTCTTTCAACCGTGCCGCGGAGTCCATGTTCGGCCGCCCCGCAAAGGAAACGATCGGCCAGGATGTCACGGAGCTCATGGCTCCGCCCTACAAAGACGAGCACCCAGGTTACATCCAGCGATATCTGGCCACCGGCCGGGCGGGCATTATCGGTAAGGGACGCATCGTCCTGGCGCAGCGCAAGGATGAGACGACTTTCCCCGCCGAACTTTCCGTCAGCGAAACGCTGACGGAACAAGGCCGGATTTTCATCGGCATCCTGACCGACATCAGCGAACGCCGGCAGCTCGAACGGGAAGTCCTGGAGACCGCGGCCCACGAGAAGCAGCGGATCGGGCAGGACCTGCACGATACCGCCGGCCAAGTGCTGACCGGCCTGTGCTATCTGGCGCAGGGCCTGGCGGAGAAGCTGGACGCCGGCAAGCTTCCCGAGGCGGAGGTCAGCCATCGGCTCGTCTCCGGACTGGAAACCGCCCTCGCGCAGGTGCGGAGCCTGTCGAAGGGGCTCGTGCCCGTCGATGTGGACGCTGGCGGGCTGATGGCCGCGCTGGCCTCGTTGGCGAAGCGGACCCAGTCCCTGACCGGCGTCGAATGCGTCTTCCAGTGCGCTGCGCCCGTTCCCGTGGAAGACAATCAGGCCGCCACACAGTTGTTTCTGATCGCCCAGGAGGCGGTCAACAACGCCATCAAGCACTCCGCAGCTCACCAGATCGTCGTGACGCTGGGACATGCAGACGGGAGCGTCGTCGTAACGGTCCGCGACGACGGTGTCGGCATTGAGGAAGATCACAGCAGGAATGGAGTCGGTCTGCGGATCATGGCCTATCGGACCGCCCTCCTGCATGGATCGCTGTCGATCGGCCGCGCGCCGGACCGGGGGACGTTGGTGACGTGTCGAATACCTGGAGGACTCAAGCATGTCTCAGACTAGCGCTCCGTCTGTAGCAGCTCGTGCGACCAGTGTCCTGATCGTCGACGATCATCCGATCGTCCGCGAAGGGCTGGCGGCCCTGCTGTCGAACTACCCGGAGTTCCACGTCTGCGGAGAAGCCGAAGACATCGCCACGGCGTTGACGTTTGTGGACGCCGGTTCGCCCGACGTGGCGATCGTCGACATCTCGCTCCAGGATGAAAACGGGCTCGATCTGATCCGCCGGATCAAGATCCGAAACGAGCACGTCCGGATCCTGGTCGCATCGATGTACGACGAATCCCTGTATGCCGAACGGGCGCTCGCCGCCGGCGCGATGGGTTACATCAACAAGCAGGTCGCCGGCCGGAATATCGTCTCGGCCATCCGCCAGATCCTGGACGGGCGGATTTACCTGAGCGATCAGATGACCGCCCGGCTGCTGACCCACGCCGCCGGTCGTCAGCCCCCCGCTCGCGCGCGATCCGACTCTGTGCTGACGAACCGGGAAATCGAGGTATTCCGAATGATCGGCAACGGATTGCCCACGGCCGGAATCGCCGAGCGACTGCACGTGAGCATCAAGACGGTGGAAACGCACCGCCAGAAGATCAAACTGAAGCTGGGTCTGTCGAACGCCAGCGAGCTGTCGCGGGAAGCCGCGCACTGGATGCTGCAGAACGGCTGAGCGTCGACAGCGCAGCCTGTTTCGCGGCGTCGAGTTCGTCATTCAACGCACATCCGGAACGCTCTCCACGGTTTCGCGCGGAGGAGCCATACCGGCTCGCCGTCGCCTCTCTTCCTCCGGCGGCCATGTCGCCCGGATCATCGCACACTCGCGGGAGATTTCCTCCGGCGTCGGTTCGTACGACGGGACTTCGAGGACGTGCGACGGGAATTCGTCGCCGCTCGTCGGTCGAATCGGACGCCGGTGGATCGTCTCAAGGTACCAGTTCAGAAATTCGACCGGAAAGTCACACGTCTTCATGCCTGCAAGCCTCGATCAGAATTCCAGTAACTAGTCTTCGACGCACGCATTCCGTCGGGCGGTGCGGAAATGCGCCGTCGGCAAGAACTCCGCTCACTCGTCGGCAAGCCAGTCGGCGGCGCACGTGACAGCCCTGTCGCACTGGTCGGAAGGGCGGACGCTGTAAAGAAGAATCCGGCTGACTTTCTCCAGTCTGCCGTTCACGATCAGTTCGTCCCCCTCCCGGATCGTGAGCCAGCTCTTCTCGGGGTCGGCCACGCGCACACCATAGGGACGGACCTCGGTCCACACCACGACGGATCGGTATTGATCCCCGTCCAGCTCGAACATCAAAGCCCGCACGGCGCGATCGATCGTGAGGATTCCGTGTTGCATGGCTACCTCCTTCGTTCGGAGCAGAAAAATGCGTCCCCGACCATAACTGCGACGCGCCACCGTGGAACATCCGCAGTGAGGCCAATAGCCGGGGACGCGACCCACTATGCCCCGTTGCTGGAGCTTCTCTCAACAGGAAGCGTGCTCGGCATGCACGCGGAAGCCGAAAATCAGGGAAACCCTGAGTGACCGACGTGAACTCCCCAGCCAATCCGTAGATCGCGGACTGAAGCAGGCGCGCGGCAAAATTGCCCCGCAACTTCGGCGCGGCCTGGAACCGCTCCAGTCGTGCGCCCGGTCAAGTTCTGTGAGAAACTCAGAAATCGCCGGCGACCACTGCCGGACCCTCTGCAAGCCAGCAGTGGTCTTCGAAGACAGTGCCGGCCCGGGGCTCCCAGCAACGCCGCCCGACGAAGCAAACACTTCCGACTCCTGATTCCGTCTTCCAGTCCCTCGCGCCGCCCGAAACGCAAACTCCCCGTTCCGCCTCTCCCACCTGGACCGTCGCCCCCTCCGGGAACTCGCCCCCAGGATTGCGTTCGCCAGCTCAGTCTGCCGACGCTGCTGGAGCGCCCGCTTCAAGGGCCGGGTGCCGTAGACCAGTCGTAACCCTTCTCCGCCAGCACCTGCTGTGCTGCGTCCGACAAATCCCGCGCGAGATCCCTGTCCGCCTGCCAGCGCTGCAGCGACGAAGATCTTCACCCCTGCCCTCTCCCGCCGGAGCCGACGGGAGAGGAGCCCGGAGGATGATCGGCTGCCTTGCCGTTGAACCCTGGCTTTAAAACAGGTGGTACGCCTTCGCCTCCAGGGACTGCTGCAGCTCGGGGTCGTTGGCGTACCGCAGCAGGTCGTAGTAACTGTACGGGTATTTGAAGACGTGCCCGATGTCGACCGCCTTGTCCCCGCGGGCCTGCCAGTACTTCGCATCTCGCGGCCGCAGCGGGCTCGGTTTGTGATCGGCGATGCGTCTGGAATCGGCGTCGGGGCCGCGGCGGACGATAGTCACGTACTTGCAGAAGGCCGGGCGACAGCTCTCCGCCAGTTCGACATCCCCCATCGCCGCCAGTTCGACGAGCGCGTGGCCGAACGTCAGCAGGTGGCCCGTGAAGCCCTGCCCGAAACCGACCCACCGATCGATCGCGGCGTCCGCCTCGCGCAGAATGAACTGCGAAGCGGCCGCGGTCTCGGCAAACGGCGGCGGATCGACGTCCTTGTCCGGCGGCCCCTCGCGCCACGGCGTCATCGAACGGATCAGGTGGCAGACGCCGTCGATCCGCTGGGGCGTGGCGGCGTTCGGCTGCAGGCGGAACGCCTTGATCGCCAGCATCGCGAAGATCGCGTTGTGGCCGACCTGTCGCAGGACTTCGCCCCCCTCGGCGAGCGCATCGCCGATCCGGGCAATGTGTGCCGGGTTCGATTCGGCGTCCGGGAACGGCTTGCAGAGGGCGGTCGGCGCCCAGTTGAGGTCGAACAGTTCGACGATCCGGGCGGTCGCCTGCGGAGCGAGCTGGTTTTCGACGCAAAGCAGGTGAGCGGCGACCAGGCTGGCGCCGCGATGGCCGTCCGTGAAATAATTCATTTCGTGGGCGCGGGCCAGCGCATTGAGTCCCAGCAGTACCAGCCGCTGACTGTCGGGATCCTGGCCGTACGTCAGTCCGCCGCCGAGCAGCGAGCCCGTCATCAGCCCCGCGACGCCCGCGGACGCCCGTCTGGCGAAGTCTCTGCGATTGAGCGGATTGTCCATGATGCAACCAGGTCTGAAGTAGTGAGGGCGGGGCCTCGGTGCCTGTCCCGGACCACAGTTCAGACTAAACCATCAGCGTCGAAGCTGGAACAGTGCGTCTGTTTTCGTGTCTCCTCTCCCGCAGTCTGATGTGGGAGAGGAGACAGGTGAGAGGACCACGCCCGGCGGCGGACCATCGGGTCTACCACCCGATGGGGTCTCTTCACGGGGTAGTCGTTCTGCGCGGCCAGGCGCGATCGGACTCGGTACTTGGGAGAATCCGTTACCCCGTGAGGTTGACGGTGGAATTGCACCAGTTGCGAGCCACCCATGCGGAATCCTTCATGTCCGGATCTCGCGATTGCCGTCTGTTTGGTTGGTCAAGCTGTGACCGACCCGGCGTGATGCGTGACGCAGCGAGGCCGGAGAAACCGGGTGTCGCTGCCTCGGAATGTTAGCGCATATCGAGGCCCGACTGGCACGTCGGTTGCTTCTCATTGCCTCTTGCAGCGACGCCCCTGCGCGTGGCGCAGCCGCTGACGTCGCTCCTTTCCTGCGGGCCAGACCGATTTGAAGGAGATTGAGATGTCTGGAATCCAAACCGCTTGTCTGGCTGGGTTGGCTCTGGCGCTGGTTGCCGTTCCCGAGGACTCAGAGGCCGGCTGGCGACGCGCTCGCCGCTGCTGTCGTGGCGGCTACACGACCGGCTATTACTATGGCGGCGGCTATACCGGGACCGCCTGGTCGGGTGCCACCTTACGCCGTTAACCCTGCTTTCTGTCGTGTTTTGCAGGTCGCTGCCCGTTGCTGTTGCTTCGTCGTGGCGATGATGATCTTCGGAGGGCCGGCCGCGGTTTCCTTTTTCTTGCGGGGATAACTGCGACTCTGTTTGTTCGCGCGGGAGTACCCATCGACGACCGCCTGATCGAGCCGCTGATGGAATGTGGAGCCGTCGCCGGAACCGGCGACGGGCTGTTTCAGCAGGCCGCGGAAGGCGCGCAGGACTCCGTCCACGCTCAGTCGCTCGGGAGGAACCCGACGCCGGAGTTGATGCTGCTGGGCGTAGAGCAGCATCGCCCACAAGCCCAGCAGCGACCAGTGAGCCTCGCAGAGCACGTGCTCGGCCGCCTGGCTCCGCAGTTTCCGCCGGGCGAACGTTTGCTTGAAGTGACGGTAAAACAGTTCGATCCCCCAGCGACGACGGTAGATTTCGGCAATCTGGCGATCCGACAACTCCCGTCGCCGCAGGACCGACGTCACCAGATACCAGGGATGCCGGCCGCCCTGCACCACGACCAGACGCAGCACGAGTGGCGGTTGGCCGCGCCGGGCAGTCTCGTCCGGCCAGAGATAGACCGTACCGTGCGATTCGCGGACATACCCCAGCGTTTTGAGCAGTCGCACGTTGCCGCCGACGCGAATCAGCAGATCGTGCCCGGCCGCCAGCAGGCGGGACCAGACGTCGTAGCCGACGAACCCGGCGTCGGCCGTGATCAGGGAATTGGCGGGGAGACGGTCCATCATCTCCAGCAGGTGGCTCCGTTCGCTGCTGTCGGCCGGTCCCAGCCGCCACTCCCACGGCAATCCCGTGGCGGCATGCCAGAACGTGGTGATCCACAACTGGGGGCTGTTGGCCTTCTTGCGACGCGAGGCCTCCGTCTGACGGCTGGCCGCCCGACGTCGCCGGGTGAGACGGCCGCGACGCGGCGGCCGGCGCGAAACGGCCTTCATTCGAGACAGTTCGCGGCAGTTCGAGCTTGCTGCCGTCCACTCCGAAGACCAACCGTCCCGCCATCCGACAGCGCGATCGCAGGGAGCCCTGCATCCGTTCCCGCAAGACCTGCTTCAGTCGACCGGACAGTGTCTCCGTCCAGTGGACCAGCCGCTTCTGAAAGGCCTGAAACGAAATCGCGACGGGGCATTCCGCCGGCCACAGCCCGCAGACGACGCCGCGGACGACGGCGAACCGCCCGGTCAGCGTGGTGTCGTCCGACCAGACCCACAGCAGGGCAGCCACGACAAGCCCTCGAAACGACCAGCGACCGTCTTTGGGCGGCGTCAGCTCCCGGAAGCAGGATTTCGGGACGAGCCAGTCAATCACCCGCAGGAGATCTTGAGTGCTGGTTTCAAATTCGTTACGACAAGCCCGGTCTCGATGCGACATGCCCGAATCCTTTCGGGAGAGAGTTCTGCGGTTTCTTCCGTGTGGTAACTGAAAGAATCGCGGAAACTCTCAATCGCATCGAGACCTCTTTGCACTCGGCCCGACAGGGTTAACGGCGTAAGGTGCCACCGCGACCGCGGGCTATGCCTGCCCGGTCCAGACCACGGACGGTCAGCCGTACCAGCAGTCGTCCGGATATGCGCCGCAGGGAACGTTCGAGGGGGCTCCGGCCCCCACGCCGGCTGACGGAACCGCTCCAGTGCCCCCTGCGCCCCCGGCAGAGGCTCCCGAGCCGAGTCCGACGCCCAATAATTAGCATGGCCGTCCGCCTGAGTTGAGAGAGCGAGTTTCCGCGCCATGTCGCGAGAGCAAGGGGGACGCTGTCGAAACTCGCGCCCGGGTCCCCGGGCGCGAGTTTCCGTGCTGGTGACTTTCGGGCAAAGGGGCGGCGCGGTGCAGCGTCGCATTCTGCGACGGGCGTTGTCAGACAATGAGGGGAACTCCCAGCGCAGAATTGCACTGCGGCGACAGGCTTTCCTGACAGGGGGAGCCTGTTACTTCGGCAGAATTCAGCCTCGGCTGGCGACGGTTTTCGAGGCCTGTTGGCAGGCGAGGCGATGGCGCTGCCCTACAGGCGGGCGGGATCTCCGACGGTGGACCGCGGACGGGTCACCAGCGACACGACCACCAGCACCACAAACCCCAGCGGAATCGTCACCAGGCCGGGCTGGCTGAACGGGACCGGGGCGGCAAGTGCGGCTTCGGCGGCAGTGTAGCCGTAGAGGTCTTTGAAGGCCTGGGCGCTGAGCATCACCCAGCCCAGCGAAGACGCCATCCCGAACAGAATCGCCGTCGTGATCCCCTGCCGCGTGGTCCCCTTCCAGAACAGCAGCATGATCAGCGCGGGCAGGTTCGCCGAGGCGGCGATGTTGAAGGCCCAGCCGACAAGGAAGGTGACGTTGAAGTTCTTGAACAGGATGCCGAGGATCATCGCCAGCACGCCGACGACCACGGCCGCAATCTTGCCGCAGCGGACTTTTTCGTGGTCGTTGAACTTCCAGCCGAAACCATGTTCGAGCAGGTCGTGCGCCACCGCGCCGCTGGCGGCCATGATCAGTCCGCTGACGGTCCCCAGAACCGTCGTAAACGCGACGGCGGAAATCACCGCGAACGGCAGTTCGCCGAAGCTCCGGGCCAATAGCGGAGCGGCCATGTTCGAGTTGGTGACGTCCAGCGCGCCGCTGGCCATCGCCCCCAGACCCAGGTAGAGCGTCAGCACGTAAAAGAACCCGATGCTGGCGATGCCGACCACCGTGCTCAGCCGGGCCGCGGCCTGATTCTTGACCGTGTAGTAGCGGATCAGAATATGAGGCAGCGACGCCGTCCCGCAGAACAGGGCCAGCATCAGCGACAGGAAGTCGAGCTTGTCCATCAGCTTGCCGCTGCGGAGGCCGGAGAACGTCGGGCTGCCGCCGGGCAGCAGCACATCCGTGCCGCGGGTGATTTTGGGGTAATAGACGGTGGTTTCGGCCCCGGCGTCGTCCTTGAGCTTCTCCGAGCCCCAGGTGATCAGCTCAGCGCCGTCGAGCTCACGGAAGAACTGCAGCGGACCGACGGGGCCGGTGGACTCGCGACCGCCGGACAGGCTCAGCACGTGGCCGGTCGGGTAGAAATCGCCCTGGCCTTCACCTTTCCCCTGCGGCAAGCCGTTCACCAGCTTCTTGCCATCCTGCGTGGTGACGGTCTGAGTCCCCCAGACGACAGTCTCGCCGGTCGTCGCATCGTCGGCCGACTTCTGAATCCGCCAGACGGAAACCAGGCCCTCGGCGCTCTTGACCCGAACGTACGGCTTGTCTTTCCAGGTTCCGGTGGGGGGGACGACTCCGTCGCCGGGTTGCTGCAAGTCAGCCAGCGTCCGCCGGGCGGGGCCGGACTTGAGCGGGTCATCGACATTCTGCGTGCTGAAACCTCGCTGCAGAATCATCACTGTCAGAATTGTGCAGAGGAAAACCAGCAGGCCTCCCTTGATGAACTGGACCCACGTCGTCGAAACCATCCCTGCGGTCACGACGATCAAAATCACCACCACGCCGACGGTCAAAACGCCGACCGCGTGCGAAAACCCCAGCAGCGGCTGAACGAGAGCCCCCGCGCCGACCATCTGCGGAATCAGATAGAAGATGCTGACGACCAGCGCGCTCAGTCCCGCGGAAACCTTGATCGCCGGCGACTGAAACTTGTGGTTGAGCGCATCGGCGAACGTGTATTTGCCCAGCCGCTTGAGAGGCTCGGCAATGACGAACAGCGCCACAATCCAGCCGGCGAGGTAGCCGATCGAATACAGAAACCCGTCGTAGCCGTAGAACGCGATCATCCCGCAGATGCCGAGGAACGACGCCGCGGAGAGGTAGTCCCCCGCAAACGCAATCCCGTTGACGAACCAGTGGATCTCGCCGTGGGCGGCGAAGTACGAACTGGCCGTCTGTTTCCGGGAGCCCAGCCAGAAGCTGATTCCCAGCACCAGAGCGACGAACGAGGCGAAGACCGCGACTGCGGTGAAGGAGGCTTCGTGAATCATGCCCGGCCTCCCCGCGCGGGGCCGTGGCTCAGAACGGCGTACAGCAGCGCCATCAGCACCGCACCGCCGATGAGGCCCAGCCCGTACACGATCGCCAGGTTCAAACCGGCGAAGACCGTCTGCCCCATCAGATCAATACGGAACGCGCTCAGAACCATGAAGCCGGCGTAGAAGGCGAGGTACAGCCAGAACAGGGGCATGGCGTACCCGGCGCCGGCGGAGGGAGCTTCCTCCGGAGCGGAGGGCGGAGCTGCGTCGTGCATGGAGTTCGGACCCGGATGTGCAGACTGATCAGTCGAAGTTGATCCGGGCAGCCTACCCGAATCCGCGACTGCGGACCATCGCCGGAGCGTCCGAAAACGCAAGAACCCCGGTCAAACCGGGGTTCAGGAGTGCATCGCAGCCGACGGCAATCAGATGCCGTACTTCTGCTTGCGGATCTTACGACGCTTGACCTTCCAGCGACGGTTCCGCTTCTGCTTGGTGGTGAGCCGGGCAGCCATGATTGGTGAATTCCCTGAAAAACCGCGAAGTCCGATGTCCCAACGAGCCCGGCAGAATACCAGAC
The DNA here is from genome assembly GCA_942493135.1 of uncultured Planctomycetaceae bacterium. GTDB lineage: Bacteria > Planctomycetota > Planctomycetia > Planctomycetales > Planctomycetaceae > Planctellipticum. The sequence goes on from OW818684.1 coordinate 1,817,431, forward strand.
CAGCCGGGACGACGGAAGGGAAGGGGAAAAAGTGGATGGGGGGGCGTGGATGGTGGATCGGGACGAGAAGAGTGGGGGCGTGGTCTTCAACCCTCGCCATCGCTACACTTGGGGCTCGAATTCAAAGAAATTTCTGGCTGTGGATGTGATGCAACCCGCTTTTCGGCAACAACTTGCGAAAACTCCGCCACTGGCGTACGGCCGCCTGTCGCTGGCCAGCCGGTACGTCCTCTCCCCCCTCGCCGGGTTCACCAACCTGCCGTTCCGACGGATTGTCCGCGAACTGGGAGGCGTCGGCCTCGCCACGACCGATCTGGTCAGCGCCCGCGGACTCCTCGACGGCAGCGCCAAGTCGTTTCAGCTCATCGAAACCTGTCCCGAGGACCGGCCGTTTGCGGTGCAGATCTTTGGTGGTGATCCGGTGATCATGGCCGACTGCGCCCGACTCCTCTGCGAACGTGGCGTCGATTCGATCGATATCAACATGGGCTGCCCGGTCGCCCGGATCACCGGCGGCGGGGCCGGCGCCAGCCTCATGTGCAAGGCCGACGCCACGCTCCGAATGGTCCGCGGCGTCGTCGAAGCCGCCAGCGTCCCCGTCACCGTCAAAATGCGCCTCGGCTGGGACAGCACCCAGCTTACCGCGCCCGGCTTCGCCCGCGAATTCGAACAGGCCGGCGTCGCCGCCGTCACCATTCACGGCCGCACCCGCGAACAGGGCTTCCGGGGCGTCGTCGACCGGACCGGCATCCGCCAGGTCGTCGAAGCCGTCGACAAAATCCCGATCATCGGCAACGGCGACGTCCGGACGATGGCTGACGCCCAGCGGATGTTCCAGGAAACCGGCTGCCACGGAATCGCGATCGGCCGGGGCGCGCTCGCCAATCCGTGGATCTTCCGCCAGCTCGTCGAATGGGAACAGACCGGCGAAGTCTCTCCTGCCGGCAGTTTCGACGACAGGCTCAACCTGATGTTGCGGCAGTTCGGCTACCTGGCCGACCTGCGCGGCGAAGACCGGGCCATCAGCATGTTCCGCAAGATGGCCCACTGGTACCTGAAAGCCATGTTCGTCTCGGCCGCGCTGCGGCACCAGTTTCAATCGGCCGCCACGCGGACCGAAGTGGAAGCCGCCCTCGCCGCCATCTGCGAACACGGCCCCAGCCGCGGCGACCGCACGGGCGAACTCCCCCAGCTCCACATCCCGGTCCCCTCCGGCCCGATCGAACGCTGGTAAGCCCGCCCCTCGTCTGCCGTCATCGGCCAGGCGTGTGCCGCGGCCGTCCGGGCCCTGCGCTGCAATCGGATTTCACAGAACGGGCGTTTTCGCCAGACCTGTGTCGCGCAGCGACAGAACGCTGGCAATCTTCGGCTCGACCGCGCCAACAGGTCCCCCCGTGCCACCGGCACCCGGGCAGGACGCGGACGTCCAACCGGGGCCGCCCGCGTTGTCCGTGAATGCTGACTGGTTCCGGCAGGCGAAGTCAGAACGACAATCTCGCTCTGATGCCGAAGAGCAGCGCCATCGCGTTGTGTCGCTGGGCGGGGTCGAGAATCTGGATGTCAGGCGTCACATGAAACCAGGGGGTGACCGCCGCGTTGTAAAACGCTTCGACGCCGTTCTCGGCGCCGAACCCGTGGATCGTGAGGATCGGCAGGCGGCTGACTCCGAGATGGTAGTAGCCGATCCCGATCGTATCGTCCTCCCGGCCGCGGATTGGACTCTTTCCCACCAGCGACACGTTGGCGAACCAGCGGATCGGATTCGGGTTCCCGTCGGTCAGACCGAGATCGCTGTTGAGGGTCCAGTTGCGTTTGGGATCTTCCGCGTCGGCGTAGACAACCTGATCGACGCGATAGATCGCTGTCCATGCGGACTGTTTTGTCGGCAGCGACCCTCCCGCAATGATCGCCTGGAGCAACTCGTAGGGATTTGCGTCGAGAGCCGTCCGGGTCGCGTTCGAATACAGAAATGCGACCGAACTGTGGCCAGGCCGGTCAAACCAGTTCGTTCTGAGCCGGTAATCTCCGTAGGCGACCATTCCATTGGCGAACAACGTCGGGATTCCGCTGGTGGTCGGGGTATAGTGCGTATCGAGCAGATAGAAATTGAACACCGGCTCGATTTCGTCTCGGATGGTGAAGCCTGCTCCCGGGGTGCTGGGGATCAGATAAGAGCGGCTCAGATTCATTTGCATCGCCGAGTTCCAGAAGTAGTTCAACCGCATTCCCCGGCTGTAAGCAGCCGGTGTCCCGTCCAGGAGGTTGAGCTTTCCGAAGAAGACGGAGACCCGGTCCGAGAGGTCCTGGGTGTATTGCACGCCGGTGAGCGCCGTCACGTTTTCGCCTGCCCGCGGAAGCGCCATTGCAAAGTTCGACGGAGCCACAGACCCGTCGATCCCGTTGCAGTCCTGACCGAGCCGCGTCTCGCCGCGGAAGTCGAAGTGGCCGCCGTCCCACAGGCCAAGTTTCTGCGAGTCGACATCGATGAGGTAGTCCGCGCGGCCGCCGTATCGGAATTTCTGATCATGGCCGCCGGCGGCGACCCCCTGGTAGTACTGAGTCACGTCGCCGAAGAACGTCAGGCCACGTTCGGCGAGTTCGTCGCGTGGTCCTCCCCAGTCGCCGGTCAGTTGCGATCTTGTCCAGACGTCGCCCCTCCAGAGAGGGGCTGGAATGCGTTCTGGGACTGGTACGCTGACCAGTTCAGGGTGGCTCGCTGCGGAGTTCGCGCGGGGGCCGCCGGTCAATAAATCGGCTTGATCGGCAGAAAGCGCCCATCCAGGCGACGCGAGGATCAGCACTGCGACGGAAACCCGGATACGTCCTGCGCTGCCGTCCCGTGACTGAGACACGGTCCTCTCCCTGCGACGGCGCAAATCGTGAGCCTTGGCGAGCTTCATCGCCGCAATTCACCGTTCTTCGGCTCGATCCTCCGTGAATCCGAAGGAAAAAAGACGGATCGTGCGGGATTTGGCGGCGGCAACGACGGTCCGCCGCGCAAGTCGCCGCGGAATGCGAGGATCCCACCCCGAGTCGGAAGCGTGAGCGCCCGGAGTGTTTCCATGCAGGCATCGCAGACTCCGGTCGCTGACGCTCGCAGCTCGCGCAGCGACCGGAAGCTGGCAACCGGCCGCTCTGTCGAGAAACCAACCCTCCTGTGCCTTTGGCACCCCATCAGGACGCAGACGTCCAACCGGGGCCACCCGCGGTCCCCGCCTTTAGCCCCGAAGGGGCGACGGGCTGTAGCCACGGGTGAAGCGACGCGGCGGCGCAGCCGCCCGTCGCGCAACCCGTGGTTTGAGTCGTCCCCGCGAATTGCCCCGGAGGGGCAACGGAACGAATCGAGCGCCACGCGCGGCCGAGCGTTCCTCCGCCCCTCCGGGGCGGTTTGAGGTTCGCGAGGCCGCGCATCCCACGGGTTGCACTCCGTCCGCCTTGAGGGCGGACTCCGTTTCACCCGTGCCTACAACCCGTCGCCCCTTCGGGGCTGGAAGTAAAGAGGCGCCAGGAGGGGCTTTGCGACCCGGCTCAATCGAATACGTACGTTTCATCGCGGGTGTCCCCGGATGACGGCGTTCGTGTCCAGCAGCCACATCATGCGAGCGGTTCACGTTCCGGCCAGGGTTGGTCCGTAGGTTCTTCCAGATCAAGCCCGGCGCACGACCCGTAAACCCGGTTCACAATCTCGGCCCATTCGGCCTGGCCGACCTCGCCGGTTGAAGCCGCTGGAGAAACCGTCACATGCACCGCGCGGTTGGCATCCTCCGGACCGAACGGCAACTGCAGTCAGCACGCCATCCGGCCCGATCCGGGACTGCACCTGTTTCGTTTCCATGCCGCCGCTCCGGTCTGGCCGCGGGCCAAAGGTTCTGACTTCGAGCCATTGTAGGACGGAAACCTGACGCCCGCCCAGTATTCTCACGGCTCTTTCCAAGTTCCGTCTGGGCAAGCAGTAGGGTGAGTCGAGTCTTCGAGGCTCACCATAACTCGTTATCGCAGAGGTGAGCCTCGCGGACTCGACTCACCCTACTTTGAAACTGGGAAGAGCCGTGCCAGTCTTCTCTTCCGCGTCTTCAAATCGCCCAGGCTCGGCGCCCGTACGATGGACGTCCACGTCCGTCGGTCCGTTCGAAGTGAAGAGTGTCGACGGACGGGCACGTCCATCGTACGGGCGAGGCGGAGCCAGCATCGCGCAGCGATGGGAAGCTGGGAATCAGCCGCTCAGTCGAGAAACCAACCCTCCCGCGTCTCCGGCACCCCGGCAGGACGCAAACATCCCACCGAGGCCGCGCTGCCGCAGAAATGCCCCGGACCAGATCCGATCCGGAGCGAAATCGCCGGCATCGCTGCGGAAACAGGCCCTGTTTCCGTCTTGTCCCCTCGCCCGCTGTCTGCAGTGGGAGCGGGCCAGGGTGAGGGTCTGCGAAGCGGTCGGGGCGTCGTCCACGGAGCAAAGTCAGCCCGCCTCACCATCGCGGCCGGCGATTGAGCCTGAGTCCGCGGAGCCCCACGCTCCCGCAAGCCGGCGTCGCAACCTGGGTCCTGGCAGGGTAAGAGTCGGAGCGTCAGCCGCTGAGGTGGCCGGGGATCAAATCGTGCCGGGATTCGGTGTGTGCGACACGCGGACGCGCGATGGAAGAGGAGGAGTCGCCGGGGTGGTGACTTCCTGTGCCTTCGGCAGCCCGTAGATTTGCATCCTCGCGCAATGTAGTCTTCTCATCACTGTACACACCGTGCGGACTCTTGCTGCGGCATCAACGGCCGTGAGGCTTTGGACCAGCGCTTCGCAGGCGATGGCCCTCGTCCATGAGCATCTGCGAAAACGTTTGTTTCACCCTTCGTCGTCTCACATCCTGGTGAATTATGAAGATCATCATCTCAGGCCCGGCGTTCGCCCAGCATTCCGAGACCGGCGCAGCGATCACGGATGCTCCGTCGCTCCAGTCGCTGAATGGCTTGCGATACGACGAAGATGTCTGCGCCAACTACCTCTTTCACGAACTGCTGAACGACGTCAGCATCGCGGGGGGAGCGATCCAGCTGGCGTTTGACCCGCAACGCGGCGGACTGCGGGTGGTCAGCGAATACTGGTCGCCGGCCGCGCTGCAGCCCGACCAGCTTCAGACGCTCGTCGATCAGACGCTGGGACAATGGAGCGACGGGATCGGCGAGGGGTGTTTCGACGAGTGGTCATCGCAGAGCGGCATCGATCTGGATCTGGCGCCGTTCGCCCAGGACACCTACGAGCGGCCGGTGGCCGAGCAGGTCGAGGACGGTCGGGAGGCGCCTCGGTTCGCCCATCTGGCCAAGGCCGTGTGGAGCGGACGCCTGGACGTCGTGCGACAGGCCGTGGCGGAGCAGGCGGATCTGAACGCGATGTATGAAGGACATCCGGCGTTGCTCCTGGCGATGCAGAAACAGAATGTCGAGGCGGCGCTGCTGCTCATCGAAGGGGGCGCAGACGTCAATCGTCCTGCCGACAGTGGAAGTACGCCGCTGATGGCCTGCGCGTTCCTGGAACAACCGGCCGACGCCGTTGCCGTGGCGACGGCGTTGCTGGCCAGAGGCGCGAATGTGGGGGCCCGCGATACATCGGGCAAAACCGCCCTGGGCATGGCTCAGAAGAAGCACCGGACGGAGATTGCCGCACTTCTGAGGGCGCACGGGGCCAAGTGAAGACGCCCACAGCGGCTGCAGGCGAAATTCATTTGCCGGCGTCAGCATCCGGGCTCGGTGCAAGTACGATGGACGTCCACGTCCGTCGGTCCGTTCGAAGTGAAGAGTGTCGACGGACGAGGACGTCCATCGTACGGGCGAGGCGGAGCCAGCATCGCGCAGCGATGGGAAGCTGGCAACGGCCCGCTCTGTCGAGAAGTCAAATCTCCAGCGCCTCCAGCACCCCGGCAGGACACAGACATCCAACCGAGGCCGCGCTGGCGTGGAAATGCCCCGGGCCAGACCCGATCCGGGGCGAAATCGCCGGCATCGCTGCGGAAACAGGGCCTGTTTGCGTCTGGTCCCCTCGCCCGCTGTCTGCAGTGGGAGAGGGACAGGGTGAGGGTCTGCGAAGTGGTCGGGGCGTCGTCCACGGAGCAAAGTCAGCCCGCCTCACCATCGTGGCCGGCGATTGAGCCTGAGTCCGCGGAGCCCTACGCTCCCGCAAGCCGGCGTCGCGAACTGGGTCCTGGTGGGGCAAGACTCGGAGCGTCAGCCGCTGAGGTTGCTGGGGATCAAATCGTTGCCGGGATTCGGGGCGCGGTCAACGCGGATGAGCGATGGCAGGGGAGCAGTCGCAGGGCCGAAGACAGGGGCTGCCGACGAGAACGACCGGGGGTTTCGCGCCAGCACAGCCGACGCTATGGTGATCGTACGCTCAATGTGGCTTGGGCCGTCCCGGCACAACAACGAGGCTCGTTCGGGAGATTCCTCTCGTGCAACCGACATTTGACGACGTACTGAATCACGTACTCGAAATCGCTTCAGTCCGACTTTGCATTGCAAGGCGAAGAATTGGTCCCGAGCACTTTAGCGATCGCGTCGGCCCCAAGTTCTTCACCGACGGCGGCATGGAATTCAGAAACATGCACTTCAAGTGGATGTATGGCTTCATAATCAGCCTGCGGATATTGTGCGAGGAAGACTCGACCGACCCGTGGGCAGTAAAGAATCGCAATCGATTACGCCGTATCACTCCGGAAGAACTCTTTGCCGTGATGGGGAGCTGCCATCTGTCGTGGTACTCGTGGCTCCTTTACAAGAGCAGCATTAGCCCGGACGAGCGGTGGAGTGGCGATGCATTGCGTGAGGTCGAGTCTTGTTACCTACCTGAGCGACGACGGAGTAGCGATACGGCGACCGGTTACCAGACTATTCGACGGCGTGATTGGGAGACTTTCAACAACTTGAGAAACAATCTCCAGTACGCATCGATCTGCGGGATTCTTGGCTATGAGACCGACAATGAGCAAGACCGGGACAATTGGAATGGGCTTGCGATCGTCGCTGCTATGACAGATTTCGCCGACGACTGGGAAGAGCGGCGAGAACAGTTGTTCGTTGGATACGAAAAGCAGGCCGAAGATTTCCTCGCCAAGCAACCAGCCAGTCGCGAAGAGTTAGAAGAGCTAGCCGAACAAGTGTTTCTGGGCCCTCTGATACCGCGAGAAGTGCTCGCTGCGGCCGCGGAGCACTTTGGGTTCGAGCTTGCGGATATTCAGGCAAACGCGGCCTTGATACACGACATCTCCATCGCCACTCGCATTTGGAGTTTCTGCAAGCGAGCTGACATAGAGATTACGCCCAAACAGACGCTCACGCTTGCTCGACACCAGCTAGTGTCGACTAGAAAAGAGTACGAAAGGGGCGTTCCCCTGACTGAACCTGAGCGTGAAGTCGCGATGAAGCTGCTTCGATTGTTCCTGCAGAAAAGGGTTCGGGAAGACGGCGTTGCGTGGGGTTATGAGCACGAACAAGATGTGCTGAGGGGAGTGCAGTTTGGGGAACGTGGCCTTACGGCGGCGCACAAGCTGGGAAGGGCATCGGGTTGTTTCTCGGTTCTGGCTTGGGCGACCGCCGCCGTTGGGTCTTCGGCGTGTCTCGTTGCATGGGGACTCTGCCTTGTCGGGAGGTAGTCCCGCCGTTTGTGGCGGGGACCATCTGCCACCCCACCCGCAGCAACTCCTTCGGCATCCGCGGTATCGTTTAGGGTCGAGTGGGTTTCGCGGGTGGCCTGGTAGGACGCAGACACGCAACTGGGCGACCGGCGAAAACAGTTCGTTACCGGCTGAGAGGGAAATGCGATTTGCTGAACCCGGTGTCAACAGGTCTTGCCGTGCATTCCGAAACCTGGTGAGTAAGTGACTGTGTCCGGCGCGGTACGTCCATGAACACTGCGAAGGAGTCCACCAGATGCGGTTTCGGGGGCTGAAGCCGCGACACCGGAGGTGCCGCGGCGCACGTGCCGATCCAGGCGATCAATGGCAGTTAACATTCGAGAAAGCTCGCCGTCGGCGAAGTGTTCCGGCGGCGCACCGGTCAAGAAAGTTTTCGCGATGCCACAGAGTTCGATAGCGACTCGCGTGATATCCCATCGCGAAACCCTCCCGGTATCCGGCTGGTTCAGCCCTCGCCTTGCCACTGTGATGTGCGCAACTTCTTTGTCTGCCCGTCGCTTTACATCGAATACCCAGTCGGCAGGGGAAGGCAAACGAGATTCCCAGTGTTCATCGAAGTCGCGAGCCAGGACGTCGTCGGGGCGAACGTTCAGGTTCTCGGAATCCGTGGGAGACGTGATCTTTCCTGAGTGACCAAAGAGGAAGAAGATCAGGGAGCGGCAGCGCAAAGCGAATGACTCTACGTAAGCGTTGTTGCGAGTCGGGGGGGACGATTCCCATTCAGGGTCAAACTCGAGTGCCAAGTCGACAAAGGTTTCTATCTCGTACCTTAGTGTTGCACTATCGGCGCGAAGATCTTCAGCACTTCGCCGCGGCCGTTTTGACTTCGTTGACATCGTCGCGTCCTTACGAGAACTCGTCTTGAACTGCTTCCGCCACCTAATTCGTAGGGCTTTGTCGACGCTCAACCCTCATCGCTCAACGGCTCCGCCCCCTCTTCACACCACAATCCCCGACCGTTTCCCCGCCGCCTCCTCCATGAACCGCAGAATCCGCTGCGTCGTCTCTTCCGGCTGCGCCACCAGGCCGTCCAGGAACAGCGCGTTCGCAAAAAGCTGCCGGCCGCAGTCCCGGATGAACTCGTCATTCTCGCTGTTCGTCGACAGCTCGCTCAGCCGGCCGATCAGCGCCGCCTGCGGGTTCACCTCCAGAATCCGCTTCGCCGGCTGATAATCCGGCGAATTCTGGCTCAGAATCTTCTGCAACTGGCTGCTCAGCCCCCCCTGCGCATTGATCAGGCAGACCGGACTGTCCGTCAGCCGGCTCGACTCCTTCACGTCCTCCGTCTGCTCGCTCAGCGCCCCCCGGAACAGCTCGATCACCCGCGGCAGACCCTTCGGCGACGGCTTGACGTCCTCGTCCGGCGGGTTCGTCGACTCGGGGAACTTCACGTCGACCGAATCGATCGAAATGAGCTGCTTCTCCTCGTACATGCCGACGTGCGTGATCGCGAACTCGTCGACCGGATCGGTCAACAGCAGCACTTCCAGGTTCCGCTTCCGGAACGGCTCCAGCAGCGGATGCTTCGCCAGCGAAGAGAGCTCCGGGCCGCTCAGGTAGTAGATCTGCGTCTGCCCCTCGGCGGCCCGCTTCACGTAGTCGTCCAGCGAAACCAGAACTTCGCGGTCGTCGCCGAACGTCGAGTGGAACCGCATCAGCTTCGCGATCCGCTCCCGGTTCTCAAAATCCTGCGCCAGCCCCGTCCGCAGAATGCTGCCGAACTGCTGGTGGAACGTCTTGAAGTCCTCCGGCCGCTCCTCGGCCAGCTCCGCCAGAAAGTCGAGGACCTTCTTCGTGAGGACTTTTTTCAGCTTGGGGAGCAGCTTGTGATCCTGCAGCGTCTCGCGCGAGACGTTGAGGGGGAGGTCGGCGGAGTCGACGACGCCGTACAGGAAGTGCAGGTAGTCGGGGAGCAGATCCTGGCAGTTGTCCTGGACGAGAATCCGCTTGGCGCACAGGTTGAGGCCGTGATCCACCCGGCCGAAGCCGAGCATTTCCATATTTTTCGGCGGCGAGTAGAGAATGGCGTGGAACTGCAGCGGCGAATCGCTCTGCAGGTGCATCCGCCAGAGCGGTTTTTCCTCGGCGTGGTGCGTCAGCCACTGGTAGAAGCCGTCGTACTGCTCGTCGGTGAGCTGGCTCTTCGGCTCGACCCAGATCGGCTTCTGCTCGTTGAGCGTTTCGCCATCCAGCCGGACCGGATGCGGCACGAACGTCGAATACTTGCGGATGATGAACTTCAGCCGGAAGGCGTCGGTGAACTCCTCGTAGCCTTCCTTCAGGTGCAGCCGGATCTGCGCCCCGCGGGGAACATCGCCGGCGGGTTCGATGGTGAAGCGGCCGGTCCCGTCCGATTCCCATTTCCAGCCGGTCGTTTCCTTGTAGCTGCGGGTGATCACTTCGACCCGGTCGGCGAGCATGAAGGCCGAGTAAAAGCCGACGCCGAACTGGCCGATCAGCGACAGATCCCCCTTCGCGTCCCCCGACAGCTTGTTGAGAAACTCTTTCGAGCCGCTGTGGGCGATGGTGCCGAGGTTCTGGATCAGCTCGTCATGCGTCAGGCCGATGCCGGTGTCCCGGATGATTAGAACGCGGTCGTCCTTGTTCGGTTCGAGGACGATTTCCAGCGGAACGTCGTCGCGGAACTGGTCCTCGGCGAGCTGGATGTGCCGGAGCTTGTTGAGGGAGTCGGAGGCGTTCGAGACCAGCTCGCGAATGGCGATCTCGCGGTTCTGGTAGAGGGAGTGCGACAGGATGTGCAGCAGTTGCTTGATTTCGGTCTGAAACGTGAATTCCTGGGGGGCGGCTTCGGTGGTCATACTGGGCAACTCCTGAAATATCGACGTGAACCGTCGGCGGACGATGGCAAGGTGCGCAACTCGAACGCAGTCACCTGCAGAGTCTTAGCAAGTCGCGGACCGAACGACGCCGGAGATCAGTGTCGCTGCAAGTCATGTCTGCGGAAGAAGATCCGGGGTATGGCAGTCAGTGCGGGAGGCGGGGCGGACTGTCATTCTGGCAGAGCCAGTTCCGGGAATCTGATATTTGGGATCGTCGATCTGTTCCCAGCCGCGGCCGGTTCCCGGAGAATGGGAGGCGAACCGTCTCGCGATGCGGGAGGGTTCTGCCTCACGCGCTGCTGCTCTGAGACTTCACCGCCGGGATGTGATTCATGGTTCGCGGATGTTTTCACTGCGCCGGTCTGCTGGTTGGACTTTCCCTCGCGGCGCCGCTGCTGGCGGCGGGGCCGGACTTCACGCGCGAAGTTCGCCCGATTCTGGCCCGGCACTGCTTCAAGTGTCACGGCCCCGACGATCTGACCCGCGAAGGGGGCCTCCGTCTCGACGACCGGGCCGGAGCGACGAAGGCCGCCGATTCCGGGGAAATCGCGATCGTGCCGGGGCAACCGGGCCAGAGCGAACTGGTGCAGCGGATCACCTCCACCGACGAAGCAGAAGTCATGCCCCCCCCGACCGCAAAACAGCGGCTGACCGACGCCGAGAAGGAGACGCTCCGGCAGTGGATTGCCGCAGGAGCCGAGTACCAGGCCCACTGGGCCTTCGAACGCCCCGTACGACCGACCGCGCCCGCCGTCAGCCGGCCGGAATGGGTCCGCAACCCGATCGACCCCTTCATCCTCGCAAAACTCGATCGCGAAAAGCTGTCGCCATCCGCCGAAGCCGATCGCGAAACCCTGATCCGCCGAGTCTCGCTGGATCTGATCGGCCTCCCGCCCACTCCCGAAGAGGTCGATCACTTCGTCGCCGACCCGGCCCCCGACGCCTACGACCGCCTGGTCGACCGCCTCCTGGCCTCGCCCCGGTACGGCGAACGCTGGGCGCGGCGCTGGCTCGACCTGGCCCGCTACGCCGACACCAACGGCTACGAAAAAGACCGGCAGCGTTCGGTCTGGCCCTGGCGGGACTGGGTGATCAACGCAATCAACGCGGGGATGCCGTTCGATCAGTTCACGATCGAGCAGCTCGCCGGGGATCTCCTCCCGGATGCGACGCTCGACCAGCGAATCGCCACCGGCTTTCACCGCAACACAATGACCAACGAAGAAGGGGGCATCGACCCCCAGGAATTTCAGTTCTACGCCCTGTGCGACCGCGTCAACACCACCGGAGCCACCTGGCTGGGTCTGACCCTCGCCTGCACCCAGTGCCACACGCACAAATACGACCCCCTGCCCCACCAGGACTACTACGGCCTGATGGCCTTCCTGAACAACGCCGACGAGATCAAGCTCGAAGTCCCGACCCCAGAGTTGCTGCAACGACGGGCATCCCTCGAACGGACGATCGCCGAACGGTCCGCGAAGCTGGCGGAGCAGTTCCCGGGAACTGACAGCGGATCGGACCCGGCCACGCGACGGCAGTATCTCAAAAACCGCTTCAGCGCCTGGCTGGCCGAGCAGCGATCCGCGGCGGTCGACTGGACCGTCCTCCAGCCGGTCTCGGCAAAGGCCGATCTCTCCCGCTTTGCAATCCTCCCCGACGGCTCTCTCCTGGCCTCAGGCGATCAGACCAAGCGCGACGAATACGACATCGTCCTCCGCGGCGACCTGCGGGGCATCACCGGTCTCCGGCTCGAAGCCCTCCCCGATCCCTCCTTGCCCAAGGGCGGCCCCGGTCGAACCTACTACGAAGGCCCCGAAGGCGACTTCTTCCTCAGCGAATGGAATGTGGACGTCGACGGCCAGCCCCTCAAATTCGCCAGCGCGGCCGAAACCTACGGCAAACTCGGCATCGGCGGTGGCCAGGCCGCCGCCAGCCTGACCTACGACGGCGAATTCCAGACCGGCTGGTCGACGAGCGGCCGGGAGGGGGAACCCCACGCAGCCTTCTACACCCTCGCGGCCCCGCTGCAGACCGCGAGTGATGCCTCCGAAGTCCACATCCGCATGGTCTTCGAACGCCACTACTCGGCCGACCTCGGTCGGTTCCGGATCTCCGTCACCCGCGATCCCCGACCGCTGACCGCACGTGAGACTCCCGCGGAGATCGAAACGCTGCTGGTGCAGCCGGCCGATGAGGTTTCGCCCTCTGGGCTCGACCGTCTTCGGCAGTATTTTCTGCAGACGGCGCCGGAGCTGACGACGACCCGCGAAGAGATCCGAAAGTTGCGCAGCCAGATCCCTGCCGCTCCTACGACGCTCGCGTTCGTCGAACGCCCCGCCGATTTCCCGCGCGAAACTCACCGCCGCCACCGCGGCGAATTCCTCCAGCCCAAGGAAACGGTCCCGGCCCATACGCCGGGTGTCCTGCCGCCCCTTTCAGCCGACGTTCCCCGGAACCGCCTGACGCTGGCCCGGTGGCTTGTCAGCCCGGAAAACCCGCTGACGGCGCGGGTCGTGGGGAACCGCGACTGGTCGGCGTTCTTCGGTCGGGGAATCGTCAAAACGCAGGAAGACTTTGGACTGCAGGGGGCGGCCCCGACCCACCCGGAACTGCTCGACTGGCTGGCGACCGAGCTCGTCCGCCGGCAGTGGTCGCTGAAGGAGTTTCACCGGCGGATCGTGACCAGCGCGACGTATCGCCAGGACTCGCGCGTTTCGCCCGAACTGGTCGGACGCGACCCTGAGAATCTGCTCCTCGCCCGCGGACCGCGCGTCCGGTTGGAAGCGGAACTGGTCCGCGACACGCTGCTGGCGACGGCCGGGCTGCTGTCGGACAAACTGCTCGGCCCCAGCGTCTTTCCGCCGCAACCCGCCAACGTCACGACCGAGGGAACCTACGGCGGCCTGGCCTGGACGGTCAGCCCGGGCGAAGATCGGCACCGCCGGGGGCTCTACACCTTCACCAAGCGGACGTCCCCCTACGCGATGTTCTCGACGTTCGACGGCCCGAGCGGCGAGGCCTGCATTCCCCGACGGGATGTGACCAATACGCCCCTGCAGGCGCTGACACTGCTCAACGATCCGGTCGCGCTGGAGATCGCCCAGCACTTGGGGAATGAGTTCGCCGGCCGGACCGACGCCGAGCCCGAGCGATTGCGGACCCTCTTCCGCCGCTGCCTGACCCGGAGCCCTGCCCCGGAAGAGCTGACGCTGCTGCAGGATTATCTCGATCACGAACGCCATCGGCTGCAGACCAATGCCGAGGCCGCCGGGCAGATTGCCGGGCCGGGAACCGGGCCGGCCGCCGAGCGTGCAGCCTGGACGCTGACGGCCCGGGCACTGATCAACCTGGACGAGTTTGTGGTGAAGGATTGACGGCTCGGTGTTACCGAGCAGGTTGGACTGTTGAGGACACAACTGATGATCCCCGCTGAGATCTCATCCCACATCACCCGCCGCCACTTCTTCGAGAACTGTGGCGTCGGCGTCGGCAAAGTTGCGCTGGCGTCGCTGCTGGCTGGCGGAGCGGCCCGGTCGAGCGTCGCGGCCCCGACGGCAGACTTCGCCCCGCGCGACCCGCACTTTCCCGGAAAAGCGAAGGCGGTCATCCACCTCTTCATGGCCGGCGCGCCGAGTCATCTGGATCTGTTCGACTACAAGCCGCAACTGGCCAAGTTCGAGGGGAAGCCGATCCCGCCGGAGATCATTGGCGGACAGCGGTACGCCTTCATCCGTTCGGACGCCGCAGCACTCGGACCGCGGTTTCCCTTCCACAAGCACGGCGAATCGGGAATGGAAATCGCCGACGTCATGCCGGGGCTGGCGACGGTGGTGGACGACATCTGCCTCGTCCGATCGATTCATACCGACCAGTTCAACCATGCACCCGCCCAGATCTTCCTGAATACGGGCTTCTCACAGCCGGGCCGGCCCAGCCTCGGCTCGTGGGTCGTCTATGGACTCGGAGCGGAGGCCGAGGATCTGCCGGCGTTCGTGGTGATGTCGACCGGGGCAGGGATCAGCGGCGGAGCGGCGAACTGGTCGAGCGGGTTTCTGCCCTCCGTTTATACGGGCGTCCGTTTTCGAAACCAGGGCGATCCGATTTTGAACCTGTCCAGCCCGGCGGGAATCGATGCCCAGACTCAGCGGGAGTCGCTCGACCTGATCGGCCAGCTCAACCAGCGCCGTCTGGAAGCGGCCGGCGATCCGGAAATCGCGACCCGTATCTCCGCCTACGAAATGGCGTTTCGGCTCCAGACCTCGGCGCCGGAACTCATGGACCTGAAAGGAGAAACGCCCGAGACGCTGAAGCTCTACGGCTGCGATCCCGACAAACCGTCGTTCGCCCGGGCCTGCCTGCTGGCCCGGCGGATGGTCGAACGAGGTGTGCGCTTCATCAATATCTATCACGAAGGCTGGGATGCCCACTCGGACCTGCTGGGAAACCATGCGCGAAACTGCCAGGCGACCGATCAGGCCTCCTCAGCGCTGGTGCGGGATCTGAAGCAGCGGGGGATGCTCGAAGAGACGCTGGTGGTCTGGGGGGGCGAGTTCGGGCGGACGCCGATGGTGGAGTCCAACCCGGCCCTCGGCCGCAGTCTGGGCCGCGATCATCACCCCCAGGCGTATTCCATGTGGTTCGCCGGAGGCGGCTTCAAGCAAGGCTTCGCTTACGGACGCACCGACGAATTGGGTTTTCACGTCGCGGAGAACCCGGTCCACATCCACGACGTTCAGGCGACGATCCTGCACGCGCTCGGGCTTGACCATGAGCGGTTGACTTACACGTATCAGGGCCGACAATTCCGTCTGACCGACATCCACGGCGAGGTCGTCCGGGAGCTGCTGGCGTGAAACGGCGGCAGCCGGCTGTGAAACGGTTCGCCTGAACCCGGTAAACTCGCCGTAAGCCGATTGATTGAGGCGACTTTGGACCGTGATTGACTTTTTGGGCAGTGGTCATTAACTTCGCGCGTGACGGAGCCGATTTTCGCAACGGCTTGCGCCGCAAAGTGTTTCGAGCGCGGGCCGCGGTGGCGCTCTCCGCCGGTTGCGATGTTGCCTTTACAGCGAGACTCGCCAATGTCCTTGCAGACCAGTTGGCTGGCGCGGTGTCTGGTGGTGGCATGGATGGCCGCCCCCGCTTGTGCGATGGCACAGCAGGATCCGCGGTGGGCCGAGAAGATGTTCGAAGTCGACAAGCTCGATTTCGGAGTCGTCGCCACGGGAGCTGAGTGCAAGACGCAACTCAAGATCACCAACAAGTACGTGGAAACCATCCAGATCACGGGGGTCGCCACGGGCTGTCGTTGCGCGCAGGCCAGCACGTCCGTGAAGGATCTGGCGAGCGGGCAGACCGGTATCATCGATGTCTCGATGGATACCCGGAATTTCAGCCGGAAGCGAGATTCGGTCGTCACGATCAGCGTCTACGAGCCGAGCAAGGGGGCGCTGGCGACGGTCCGGATTCCGGTGTCGGTCTATATCCGGACGGACGTCGTGGTTGAGCCGGGCTCGGTCAATTTCGGGACCGTGGACCTGGGACAATCCCGCGAGCTGAAGCTGTCGGTGGCGTATGCCGGGCGGCCGGACTGGAAGATTCTGCAGGTGCAGAACCGGAACCCGAACATCGAGGCGGTCGCGAAGGAAATTGGTCGCGGCGGGCAGCGGGTCGATTACGAACTGCTGGTGACATTGAAGCCGACCGCTCCGGCGGGCGTGATTCGCGAGACGCTGACGCTGGTCACCGACGACGCCAATAATCCGCACGTGCCGATTCCGGTGTTTGCCCAGGTGGAATCCGACCTGACGGTGACGCCTTCTGCGATCAATTTCGGCACGGTGAGCCCCGGGCAGGTCAAGACACAGACGATTGTGATCCGGGCGAAGAAGCCGTTCCTGATCGAGAAACTGGAGCGGGGGAAAGGGGACGAATCCCTGACCGTCCAGAAGTCTGCGGATGCCAGGCCGGTTCAATTGTTGCCGCTGAAGTTTACGGCTCCGGCAGAAGCGGGCGACTATCTGGATGACGTTACGGTGACGATTGAAGGCCGGAAAGAGCCTGTGACCATCCGCGTTCAGGCGAAGATCGTCGCCCCGGCTACTCCCGCCGAGGCTCCCGCGGCTGAGGCCAGCGACGCAAAGTAGGCGTGTCTTTGAATTGAGTTCACAAACGACAGAAGCCTCCGAGATCCCTCGGAGGCTTCTGTCGTTTGTCGCTTCATGCGTGCAACTTGCGGTTCCCTACGGGAGCAGGGACCGGGTTTTCTGTGGAGCCGGTGTGGGAGGAGTGGGTTTGGCTTTCTGGTCCGGGCGGCGTACCGGGTTTGGAGCCAGAACCTGCGCCGACGCCGGGATGACAACGGAGCTTTCCTCCAGGTTGACCGGTCGGCGGGTGCTCGGTTCCGGGGCCGGGGGGAGCGGCTTGGGGGGCAGGTCCAACTGCAGAGAATCGGGGAGCATTTCCCGTTCGACTTCGTCGCTCTCGTTCCGCAGAGGGTCGGCTGGCGGAGCGGGCTGCGGATAGGGCGCGCCCGACGTGGGATTGACCACTGTGCCGAAGAACTCGGCCGGGTACTGATACGGGTAGGCGGGCGGATAGAGATTGCAGTCGTCGTACCGGTCCCAGGTGCCGTTGACGCAGCGGCAGGGACAGAGCCGGCTGTTCACCGGTCCGCACCAATCAGGTCTGCCGGCCCGGCTGATGTCCAGCCGGGGGTTGTAGACGTTATCGAGCGGGCAAGCCCAGTCGGCGTCGCTGATGTCGTCGATGACATTTCCGTAGGCGTTCAGGCCCGGCAGGCAGCGGCAACCGACGGAACCGGCCAGCGCCCCGGCCAGACACAATCCCACACCCCAGCGCTTCAACATGACTTCCCCCCTGCGGGCACGAAATCGCCCGGCGACTCCACGCCTCTGTCGATTCGGATCGTCGTAGCGATCCCGCCGACTTGACCGATTCTGAGGGGAGGCGGGTGGGTTGGTGCCACCCGCCCGGCTTGCCTATCATGGCAGGTTCCCCCGGCCGAGACTTTGGCCGGTTTGCGCAAAGTTTGCCCCCGGCGGATGCATGACGAGTCAGGAACGGATCGCGATCGTTGGATGGGGTGGAGTTTTCCCCGGCGCGGCCGATCCGGACGCCTTCTGGCGACTGGTGGCCGCCGGGCGGGACGCCGGCCGGACCGTTCCGCCGGGGCGCTGGACGCTGCCGCCCGAGATTGCGTACGCTCCGGGTGACTTGAAGTCGGATCGCGTCTACTCGACGTGGGGCTGTTTCGTCGAAGATTTCAAACTCGAACCGGCCGGGCTGCGGCTGGACCGCGAATTCCTGGCCCGGCTCGATCCCCTGTGTCATCTGGCGCTGCATGCGGCCCGCGAGGCATTTCAGGCCGGGGGCTGCGGGGCCGTGGATCCCGCCCGGATCGGAGTAATTCTGGGAGCGATCGCGCTGCCGACGGAGTCGACGTCGGCCTGGGCCCGGGACGTCCTGGGGCGGCAGATTGCAGAACAAGTCTTCTCGCCTGGACCAGCGCCGTGGTCGGCGGCGAATTGGCACCCGCGGAACCGATTTGCTGCGGGACTTCCAGCGGCGCTGGTGGCCCGGTCGCTGGGACTGGGGGGGACGGCGTGGACGCTGGATGCGGCCTGCGCATCGTCACTGTATGCCCTCAAATTTGCCGTGGACGAATTGCAGGCCGGCCGGCTCGATGCTGTGCTGGCCGGCGGGTTGTCGCGTCCCGACTGTCAGTACACGCAGATGGGCTTCGGCCAGTTACAGGCTCTGTCGCGACAGGGCCGATGTGCGCCGTTGAGCGCTGCGGCGGACGGCCTGGTGGTCGGCGAAGGGGCGGGGGTGTTCGTCCTCAAGCGGCTGAGTGATGCCCTTGCAGCCGGGGATGTGATTGCTGCGACGATTGCCGGGATTGGCGTGTCGAACGATCGCGGGGGGAGCTTGCTGGCTCCCCGGACCGAGGGGCAGTTGCGGGCGATGCAGGCGGCTTATACTGCGGCCGGCTGGCAGCCAGAGTCGGTCGAGCTGATCGAGTGTCATGCGACGGGAACCCCGGTCGGCGACGCGGTAGAAATCGAAAGTGCGCATCAGTTGTGGCTGGGGCGCACCGGTCGCGCCGTGCTGGGATCGGTGAAGTCGAACGTCGGGCATCTGCTGACCGGTGCGGGCGCGGCGGGGATGCTCAAAGTCCTGCAGGCGCTGCGGCACGAAACGCTGCCGCCGACGGCAAACTACACCGGTCCTGCGGCGGGCCTGCAGCGGCCCGGAAGTCCGTTCCGTGTGCTGGCTCAGGCGGAAGCCTGGGAGCGGCATCGGGATGGTTCGCCCCGGCGGGCGGCGGTGAATGCGTTTGGCTTTGGCGGCATCAATGCGCACGTGCTGGTCGAGGAGTGGAACTCCGCGGCGGAGGCTGAGCACGCACCGCGGCGCACGCAGTCGCCCGGCTTTCGCGTCGATCCGCCGGCGATCGCGATTGTGGGCCTGGCGGCGCGCGTGGGGACGGCGGAGTCGGCGGATGAGTTTCTGGCGGAACGTCTCGGACGAATTGCCTTCGGCGACACGCCGCCGCGGTGGTGGGGCGTCGAGTCGTCGGATCGCGTCGACGGGGGAATGCTGCCGCGGTTGAGCGGGATCGCTGAGACGGAGATTCCGCTGGGAGAGTTCCGGATTCCGCCGCTGGAAATCGCCGACATGCTGCCGCAGCAGCAATGGATGCTGCAGGTCGCAGCCGAAGCCCTGGCGGATGCCGGCCAGCCGCGAGTTCTTGAGAACCGGACAGGAGTGTTTGTTGGGATCGAGCTCGATCCAAATACGACCAACTTTCACGTACGGTGGATGCTGGAGCCGTTGGCCCGGCAGTGGGCGGACCAGCTCGGGCTGGAGCTGAGTGAGGAGCAATTTGCGGGCTGGGTCGCCAAGCTGCGCGATCGATTCAGTCCGCCGCTGACGCCGAATCGGGTGATGGGGAACCTGGGGGGCATCGTCGCCAGCCGGCTGGCACGCGAGTTCGATGTCGGCGGCCCCTGTTTCACGATCTCGGGGGAAGAAACTTCGGGCCTGCATGCGCTGGCGGCTGCGGTGTCGCAGTTGCAGACGGGGCAGCTCGATCGGGCGCTGGTCGGCAGCGTCGAACTGGCGACCGACGTCCGCATCGTGCTGGCGGTGCTCGCCGACGGCGTGTCGCCCGAGAAGCGCTTCGTCGATGCAGCCGCGGCTTTCGTGCTGAAACGACTCGACGACGCTGTTCGCGATGGCGACCGGATTCATGCTGTGATTCGTGAAATCCACACGGGCGAATCAGAGCCGGTGGCTCAGACCGCAGCGCGATACCCTGCTCCCATTTACGCCGGTGCGGCGACCGGAATGCTCGAATTTCTGAGCGGCGTGCTCTACTTGTCTCGCGGGCTTCTCCCCGCCGGCAGCGGGACCGCGCAGCCCTGGCTCAGCGACCGGCGGAACGGGCCGCGGCAACTGGCCGTGACGACCACGCCGACCGACGGCCCGTCTGTATGCGTGCTGCTTGAGAAAGGGCCGGTCAGCAACACACTCGCTGAATCTCTGGTTTGCGGGGTGGCTGGGGTCGAGTCTTCGGGCCCCCAGCTTCTCACCCACGGACTGGGGGCGTCCCAGGCCGGCCGACCCCAGCCACCCCGCCATTCTGCTATCGGCGCCAAAGGCATCGCGAGAACCGTCCTCGGGCAGGGGCTCTTCGCGTTCGGCGCGACTGATCGAGACGCGCTGCGTCAGTCGTTGGGGAACTGTGAATCTCTCCTTGAGACCAACCATTCAATTGATCGGCTGGCGCGCCGCTGGTGGTGCGAGCATCGATTCAATCCGGAGTCGCCGGTTTCCGCGGTGATCGTCGCTCGCGATGCCCACGAGCTGCGGTCCGCTTTGAGCGGCCTGCAGCGTCGACTGGCTGGCGAGTTCTTGCCGAATGATTCGCGATTGCGAGTCTGGCTGCGCGAAACCCCCGCGACCCCAGGCGAGCTGGCGTTCGTCTTTCCCGGTTCGGGCAATCATTTCCTCGGGATGGGACGCGAACTGCTGGCGGCGTTTCCCTCCGTCCTGCAGCGGCAGCATGCCGAGAACGAGGAACTCCGGGGACAGTATCAGCCCGATCTGATCTGGAACGGCCAATCAACAGAAGCCCTCGGACGCGACCACAAGGCGATGATCTTCGGCCAGGTCGCCTTGGGGACGGCGGTCTGCGATCTGCTGGGGGAGTTCGGAATCCGGCCGCAGGCCTCCATCGGCTATAGCCTGGGGGAATCGGCGGCGCTGTTCAGCCTGAGGGCCTGGCTGGATCGCGATGAGATGCTGCAGCGGATGCGACGCTCGCCTCTCTTCGGCAGTGATCTGGTCGCACCGTTTGACGCCGCACGGGCAGCTTGGGGTCTTCCCGCCGGACAGCCGGTGCCGTGGTTGTCCGGCGTCGTAGATCGCTCTGCAGACGCCGTGCGATCCGCACTGTCGGGGCTGGAGCGGGCGTATCTGCTGATCGTCAACACGCCGGGACAGTGCGTCGTCGGGGGCGAGCGATCGCAGGTCGACGAACTGGTCCGCCGACTGCGGGCGACGTTCGTGCCGCTCGCGACGCCCAGCACGGTCCATTGTTCAGTTCTCCGCCAGGTTGAGCCCGCCTACCGCGAACTGCATCGGATGCGGACGACTCCCCCCGCGGGCGCGCGGTTTTACAGCACGGCGTGGGGACGTGAGTACGAACTGAACCACGAGTCCGCGGCCGAGGCGATTGTCGCTCAAGCCGTCGACACGATCGATTTTCCTGCAGTCATCCGCCAGGCGCACGCGGACGGCGTGCGACGGTTCCTGGAGATCGGTCCCGGCGCGAGTTGTACGCGGATGATCGAGGCGATCCTCCCGGAGACGCCCGTCTGGTCCGGAGCGGTCTGCCCGGCGACCTCCGATCCGCTCGGAGTGTTTTTGACGGTGCTCGGACAGTTGATGGTCGAGGGCGTCCTCGTCGACCTGTCGCCGCTCTACGGACCGCG
Organism: uncultured Planctomycetaceae bacterium; assembly: GCA_942493135.1. Taxonomy (GTDB): domain Bacteria; phylum Planctomycetota; class Planctomycetia; order Planctomycetales; family Planctomycetaceae; genus Planctellipticum. The sequence continues at coordinate 1,838,968 of OW818684.1, forward strand.
GCCGGAGAAGCCGGCGACGACGCGGATGATTCGTACGCCGGTCGGTGGTTTGCCGTATGAGGCTCCGCCGCTGCCCGCTGTGCCAACTCGCCGGCCAGTCATTGCATTGAACTCGTGTGCCACTAGCTGCTTGCCGCCAGTGCGATCCGCCGTTGACGAGGCACGGGCGGACGAGCCGCCCGTGGCACAGGGAGCGCCCTTGGAATCGAAAGAATCCGGAAACGGCGCTGGCGTCGTTCCGGCCGTTGCTGATCTGCTGGGGGACGACTTCGTTCCTGCAGCCGCTCCGATCGGTGACAATTCATTGTCTCAGCCTGTTTCATCGATGCCCGCGGGCGTCGTCGAGGATCTTCCTGTGACTGCACCTGTGCCTCAGCCGCGACCATCCGGACTTTCAACCGTCGCCGCCCCGGATCGCACCGCAGCACTGCAGATGCTGAGCGAACTGGTCTCGGCCCAGGCCGCCGCGCATGCCGCGTACCTGCAGGTCGCCCGCCAGACGTTCGACCTCGCCGCAACGGAACTTGCTCGCCAGTCGACGATCGTCGCCGCCCCGCCGACAACCTCATCGCAAAACGTAGGGTGGGTCGAGTCTTCGAGGCCCACCACTCAGGCCATCGACGATGGCGAGCCTCGCGGACTCGACGCGACCGACGTCTCTGCGAAGCCCGAAGCCCGAAGCCCGATGCCCGCCTGGGACTTCCCCCAAACCCCGCCCCGGTCCCTCAACCGCGAGCAATGCCTGGAGTTCGCAATCGGCAAGATCGGTCGCGTGCTGGGGGAACAGTTCGCGGCGATCGACGCCTTCCCGACGCGCGTGCGGCTGCCGGACGAGCCCCTGATGCTCGTTGACCGAATTCTGGAGATCGACGGCGAACCCCTCTCGATGACCTCGGGACGGGTCGTCACCGAGCACGACATTCATCCGGACGCGTGGTATCTCGACTGCGGTCGGATTCCGACCTGCATCGCCGTCGAATCGGGGCAGGCGGACCTGTTCCTCTCCGGCTGGCTGGGGATCGATCTGCAGGCGCGCGGCAAGGCGGTCTATCGACTGCTGGACGCCGTCGTCACGTTCCATCGCGAACTCCCCGGCGTCGGCGAGACAATCCACTACGACATCAAAATCAATCACTTCTTCCGCCAGGGAGAGACCTACCTCTTCCGCTTCGAGTTCGACGCCACCGTCAACGGCGAACCGCTGCTGACGATGCGCGAGGGCTGTGCGGGGTTCTTCTCCGAGGCCGAACTCGCCGGCGGCAAAGGCGTCATCCACAGCACGCTCGACAAACGCCCGCAACCAGGCAAGCTCCCCGCCGACTGGTCGGAACCCTGCCCGCTCGCCCCCGAAAGTCTGTCCGACTCCCAGCTCTCGGCGCTGCGTCGCGGCGATCTCGCCGCTTGCTTCGGCCCCCGCTTCGGCAACCTGCCGCTGCACCATCCCGTCACGCTGCCGGACGGGCGCATGCGGCTCGTCGATCGCGTGCTCTCGATCGAGCCCGGCGCCGGCAAATACGGCCTCGGCGTCATCCGGGCGGAAATGGACATCCATCCGGACGACTGGTTCCTGACCTGCCACTTCTGCGACGACCAGGTGATGCCCGGCACGCTGATGTATGAGTGCTGCCTCCACACCCTGCGCATCTACCTCCTCCGCCTCGGCTGGATCGGCGAAGCCGGACAGATCGCCTACGAACCAATCCCCGGCATCCGCAGCCGCCTCAAATGCCGCGGCCAGGTAATCGCCTCGACGCAGAAAGTCTGGTACGAGGTGACAATCAAGGAACTGGGGTACGGGGGAGTTGAGAGTGGAGAGATGAGAGTTGAGAGTCAGAAATACATTCCAGAGCAGACTCCCTACTGCCTCGCCGACGCCCTCATGTACGCCGACGGCAAGCCGATCGTCGAAATCACCGACATGTCCGTGCGATTGACCGGATTGTCGCGGGAAGCGGTTGAGGCGCTGTGGCGGGGAGTTGAGAGTCAGACCGAGACTCCATCAGATTCCGGCTCTTCCTCTCAACTCTCAACTCTCAACTCTCAACCGCCGGCAAAGCCGGCCCTCTTCCCCACCGACCGCATCACCGCCTTCGCCATCGGCAAACCCTCCGACGCCTTCGGCGACCGCTACAAAGTCTTCGACAGCGAACGACAAATCGCCCGGCTGCCCGGCCCGCCGTTCCAGTTTCTGGATCGGATCGTATCCATCGAAAACTGCGAAGCCTGGAAGCTCGAAGCCGGCGGCGTCATCGTCGCCGAGTACGACGTCCCCCCCGACGCCTGGTACTTCGCCGCCAACCAGCAGCCGAGGATGCCGTTCGCCGTCCTGCTCGAAACCGCCCTCCAACCCTGCGGCTGGCTCGCCGGCTATCTCGGCTCCGCCCTCACCAGCGAGGTCGATCTCTCCTTCCGCAATCTCGGCGGAACCGCGACGCAGCATCGCGCAGTCTCGGCGGACTCAGGAACGCTGGCCACGACGGTCAAGATCACCCGCGTCTCGCAGTCCGCGGGAATGATCATCCAGCACTTCGACTTCGACCTCCGCTGCAACGGCGAATCGGTCTATGCGGGGAACACCTACTTCGGGTTCTTCTCGAAGGCGGCCCTCGCCAATCAGGTCGGCATTCGCGACGCCAAACGCTTCGAGCCGGGCCGACTCGATCTGCAGCAGGCCGAGAGTTTCCCCGTGCCGACGACCGCCCCGTTCGCCAGCGAACGGTTCCGGATGATCACCCAGGTCGACCAGTTCGCAGCCGACGGCGGTCCGCATCGGCTCGGCTTCGTGCGCGGCTCCGTCCAGGTCGATCCGGACTTCTGGTTCTTCAAAGCCCACTTCTACCAGGACCCGGTCTGGCCCGGCTCATTGGGGCTGGAATCGTTCCTGCAGCTTATGAAAATCTACGCTCAGCGCCGCTGGAACCTCGGGCCGGACGCCGTGTTCCAGACCGTGGCCCTGAATCAGCCGCACGAGTGGATCTACCGCGGTCAGGTGATTCCCCGCGACCAGGCCGTTACCGTAGACGTGGTCGTCACCGACGTCGACGACGCCGCCCGCCTCGTCACCGCCGCCGGCTTCCTGGTCGTCGACGGCCGGGTCATCTACGAAATGAAAAAATTCACGCTGCAGATGGTGAAAGAGTTGAGAGGGAAGAGTTGAGAGTTGAGAGCCGGAAGCGGGAAGAATAGCCAATTCAACGCAACTGACAACTGACCAATTACCAATTCACGAAGAACCAACTACCAACTCCATGAAATACCAGCGGGTCTTCATCGAAGCGATCGGTTACGAGCTGGCGCCCGTCGTGGTCACCTCGGCGGAGCTGGAACAGCGCCTCGCTCCTCTGTACGAGAAGCTCAAGATTCCCGTCGGGCAGCTCGAAGCCTGGACAGGGATTACCGAACGCCGATGGTGGGAGACCGATCAGACGCTGACAGACGGCGCCACCGAAGCCGCCCGGCGCGTGCTGGAACAGACGCGCGTTGCCGCTCGCGACGTGGAAGTCCTGATCTACGCCGGCGTCTGCCGCGAACGCTTCGAACCGGCGACAGCCTGCGGCGTCGCGGCCAATCTGGGGATCAGTCCCGATGCGGCAGTTTACGACGTCAGCAACGCCTGCCTCGGCGTGCTGAACGGCATGCTCGAGATCGCCAACCGGATCGAACTGGGGCAGATCCGGGCGGGCATGGTGGTCTCGTGCGAGTCGTCGCGGGAAATCGTCGAATACACGATCCAGCGTCTGCTCGAAGACATGAGCATGGAGTCGTTGACCCAGTCGCTGGCCACGTTGACGGGGGGCTCCGGCGCAGTGGCGGTGCTGCTGACGGACGGATCGTTCGGCCGGGAGACGGCTCACCGTCTGCTCGGAGGGGCGATCAAGTCCGCTCCGGAACATCACGGACTGTGTACGTGGGGCTTTGAGTCGACATTGCCCGCGGCGGTCGATCGCGTCGGCAATCTGCTGCCGTCCGCCGTCACGCAGACCCGACTCGGCAATCTGGTACCGCAGCTCATTCAGCAGAAAGTCAGCGGCCTGCTCCCCGCCCGGTTGTCGCACGCCTTCACGCAGGTGATGCAGACCGATTCGATTTCCGTCCTCAAGTTCGGCGTGGAACTGGGGCACAAGACCTGGCAATCGTTTCTGTCCCGCGTGGGACTTGCGCCCGAACAGATCGATAAGGTGATCTGCCACCAGGTCGGCAAGGGGCACCGCGATCAGGTGCTCAAGTCGCTGGGAATCCCCGTCGACCGCGACTTCTGCACGTATCCCTATCTGGGAAACATTGGCACCGTCTCGCTGCCGATCACAGCGGCCATCGCCGACGAACGAGGTTTCCTGCAAAAGGGGGACCGCGTCGCCCTGCTGGGAATCGGCAGCGGACTCAACTGTATGATGCTGGCGGTCGACTGGTAGACTTTGCGTTCTGACGTGCGGAAAAGGACAATCACGAATTGCACGAAGAAACGCGAATGAATGGGAAGAGTGTGAACCACGGAATGCACTGAGGGCACGGAGAGATCAGGAAACGTGTGGATGGCCGGGTGGCTGGTGTCGGAGTCTTCGACGACCCAGTCTCCTGAATCACCGGCATCGATTCCGAAACAACGCGTCTTTTCGTCTTGTCCCCTCTCCCGCTGTCTTCAGCGGGAGAGGGCCAGGGTGAGGGTCTTCGACGATGCCAAAGTGTCGTCCACGGAGAACAGACGGCGCGCCTCGCATTCGTGGCCGGCGAATTAGGTGATCTCACCGGCACCGGGTCGTCGCGGACTCCGACCCAGCCACCCCCACATTCGACCCGAGGATCAACGAGGAGTAACGCCATGTCGTCTCGCCTGTTGTGTTGCCTGTCGATCTTCCTCGCAAGCGTTGCACCCCTTTCCGCCGCTGACCGGCCGAACGTGATCGTCATCCTGTCCGACGACATGGGCTACTCGGATCTGGGCTGTTACGGCGGCGAGATCAGCACCCCGAATCTGGACGGCCTCGCCGCAAATGGCCTGCGGTTCTCGCAGTTCTACAACACCGGCCGCTGCTGTCCGACGCGGGCGAGCCTGCTGACGGGACTCTATCCCCATCAGGCCGGCGTCGGCCACATGACGGAGGACCGGGGCCATCCCGGCTACAGCGGCGGGCTTAACGAGCACTGCGTCACCATCGCTGAAGCCCTCCAGCCGGCCGGCTACGCGACTTACGCCACCGGCAAGTGGCACGTCGTTCGGAACGATCAGGTCAAGCCCGAAGGGCCGAAGCTCAACTGGCCGCTGCAGCGCGGATTCGACCGGTTCTACGGCACGATCACCGGGGCGGGCAGCTTCTACGATCCCGGCACGCTGACCCGCGACAACGCGATGATCTCACCGTTCGCCGATTCCGAGTACAAGCCCGAGACCTTCTACTACACCCACGCCATCACCGATCACGCGATCCGGTTCGTAAAGGAACATCGCGAGCAGCAGGCCGACAAACCTTTCTTTCTGTACGTGGCCTACACCGCCGCCCACTGGCCGATGCACGCGCTGGAGGCCGACGTCGCCCGCTATCGCGGCAAATACGACGCGGGCTACGAACCAATTCGCAAACAGCGGTTTGAACGGCTGCGCGAACTGGGACTGATTCCTCCCACGATCGAACTCAGTCCCCAAACTGGCGACTGGACGAAGCAGGACCATCGCGAGTGGGAAGCTCGCTGCATGGAAGTCTATGCCGCCATGATCGACTCGATGGACCAGGGGATCGGCCGTATCGTCCAGACCCTCCGTGAGCAGGGGCAGCTTGACAATACGCTGATCTTCTTCCTGCAGGACAATGGCGGCTGCCAGGAGACCGTCGGTCGGAAAGTCCGCGAAGAAAAAGTGCATCCCGTCATCGCCGCCGACGCCGTCCGGCTGGACGTGATTCCGGTCCAGACGCGCGACGGCCAGCCGGTGGTGATGGGGCCGGGCCATCTGCCGGGCGGTCCCAACACCTACATCGCCTACGGTCCCGACTGGGCCAACACGAGCAATACCCCCTTCCGCGAATACAAGCACTTCGTTCACGAGGGGGGCATCTCGACGCCGTTGATCGCTCACTGGCCGCTGGGGCTGGCGCGTCGCGGCGAGATCGAGCATCAGCCGGGACACCTGATCGACCTGATGGCCACTTGCGTCGACGTCGCCGGGGCGAAATATCCGATTGAACGAAACGGGCAGCCTGTGACGCCGCGCGAAGGAGTCAGCCTGCGCCCTGCCTTTGCGGGAAAGTCTCTGGACCGCCCGCAGCCGCTGTTCTGGGAGCACGAAGGGAACCAGGCGATCCGCGACGGCCAGTGGAAGCTGGTCGCCAAAGAGAACCGCCCCTGGGAACTGTATGACCTGGCGGCCGATCGATCCGAGCTGCACGACCTCGCTGAGACCCATCCCGGTCGTGTACAGCAGATGTCGGCCCGCTGGAATGAATGGGCGGCGCGGGCCAGCGTCCTGCCTCTCGGCGGCTGGCGGACAGGCTCAAAGGCCAGGGCCGCTCGCAGTCCTCGCAAGTCGTTCGAGCTCAAAGCCGGCGACGCGTTGAAAGGAGCCGACGCCCCCGACATCGAGAACAAACGCTTGGAGATCATCGCCCGCTACTCCGCCGAACGACCCGCCGGCGTACTCCTCGCACAGGGTGGCAGCGCCCACGGTTATGCCCTCTGGTTCGACGACGGCAAGCTGCACGTCGGCCTCCGCCGGGGCAACAAGCTGAGCGAACAGGTCATCGCCGCCGAGTTCGGCGGCGAACACACGCTGTCCGTCGTCCTGGAAACCACTGGCAAGCTGTCCGTTACCCTCGATGGTCAGCCCCGCAAAACGGGCGAACTGCCGGGCGGCGTCCTCTCGCAGCCCGCGGATGGTCTGCAGGTCGGCCGCGACAGCGGCGGTCGCGTCGGCGAATACGCCGGCCCGTCGCCGTTCGCGGGAAAAATCGAGTCGATCCAGTTGAAGCTCGGCGAATAGATCTCGATGTCGTGTCCCGTGCAGATGAGATCTGACATCGGGTGGCTGGGGTCGACCGCTTTGGACCGCCCCCAGCGAGATCGCTGGAAGTTGGGGCTCGAAGGCTCGATCCAGCCGACTCGCTGTCGGATGTCCCTCAGTCTGTCTCGGTGGGGCCGATTCGCCGGCCGGGCTTGCCGTCGTCCTTGTAGAGGACGATCGCCGGTTTCCCCGCAGACGTCAGCGTCATCCGCGGCCATCCTCGTTCGTGCAAGGCAATCATTTCCGCGGAAAACTGGCTCCGAGGGATGCCGTCGGAATCGAGCATCATCAGATGCGGATGATCGTTGAGCAGGAACATCTTAAGGCGCACATTCCCCTTCGAATCCCGCAATGTCAGTTCTTCCAAGTCGAGCTTGCGAGGGAGATTGACCGCACCCATCAGAAACGCCAGCAGGCCGGTTGCCCCCAGAGTTAAAGTGGCCGTCCGCCAGCGGCGCTGAACACGCTCCAGCTTCCCGATCCGAGTTTGCAAATCCTCCAGCGGTGACAGTGAAAGATCAGGCACTGGATGTCTCCCTCGGAACTGCAGCGGAACCGACCCGGCGAACTGGAAACCAGTCTCTGTTTAACCTCCCCACGATCCGTGTTCATTCGTGCGATTCGTGGTTGTCTCTTCCAAATTTACACGGTCTCGGCCAACAACCCCGGCCCTTGAAACACCCATTCGCCTCCCAGCATCGTGCCGACGATTCGGTTCCCCGGCGCAAAGAGATCCCGTTCCGGATGCGCGAACGCCGGATCGTCGAGCGCCACGATGGCCAGGTCGGCCCGCTTGCCGGGCGTCAGCGAGCCGCAGCTTTTCCCGCATCCCAGAGCCCTTGCGCCTGATTGCGTTGCGAGGTAGAGGATTTCGAGGGCCGAAACGTCGGGGAACTGGGCGTGGAGAAACTGTAGCTCCGCCCAGAAGTCCAGATCCGGATTCGAGGCCCGGCTGTCGGTCCCCAGAGCGACCGAGCCGCCGAGATTCAGCAGCCGGAGCCACGGGTGCGGCGGATGCCCGAACGCCGCGTGGGTCCGCGGGCAATAGATCAGCGTCACGTGCGGATTCTGAGCCAGAAACACCAGGTCCTCTTCGGTCAGGTAGTTCCCGTGAATGGCCAGCCCGTGGTCGACTTCGGACAGCAGCTCCAGAAACTCCCGCGGCAAACGCCCTCCGAAGAGCCCTTCCTGCCAGACGCCGAACTGCTGCAGCAGCTCGCGGAACTCACCATCGCCCGCCTCGAGCAACTGCAGTTCCGCGGCCGTCTCAGCGATATGGATGGCGACCGGGACGGTTCTGCGCTGAGCGGCCCGCTGGATGATGCGGCGGCAGAGTTCGGGATGGACGCTGTAAGGAGCGTGGGGACTCCAGCCAGGGGTGATTGCTCCTCCAGCATCGGCCCAACGGCCCAGATGGGCTTCCGCAAGCGTTGCCAGTTCGACGATCCGGTCCGGATCGAGTCCGAGCAGTTCCTGAAACACGACCGCCTGCGGACCCTTCGCGTAGTCCTCGGGTTTCCAGCCGGCCGTGGCGATCTCCCCCGCCAGCGTCACCCCGGATTGCAGGCAGGCCTCCAGCCCCCGACCGATGGCGGAAGCGACGCCGTCGGGATGCGAACGCCGGTAACCGACGACGGCCCGAATCCAGTCGGTGAAAGGGAGGAACGGCAGCAGCGGCTGCGCCAGGTCGGAGAATTCCAGGTGGGTATGCGCGTTGACCAGGCCCGGCACGATCGCCACGTTGCCGAGATCCACCGCGTCTCCCGGAGCGTGTCGCCAGATCCGGAGCAGCTTTCCGCCGGCAATCTGGACGGCCCCGTTCTCGACGGGCTCGCCCACAGCGGGGAGGATCCAGCGCGCCTGGTAGGTGATCGGGGCAAAAGTCATGCGGGGGGCATTCTCCAGGTCACGACAAAGGGGCGGGACGATTCTACACCCGTCACCACAAGTCGTCGCATCCAGCGAAAACGCCCTCCGGTCGTATCGGGCAACCAGAGGGCGTTCTGAAGCTCCTGCCGCAGACTCCAACCAACGTCACCGGGATGTAACGGTCTGCGGGCGGGGTTCGCGCACCGATTCTTCCGGCAGCGACGCCAGATGGCGTTCGACGAAGCGGATCGCCTCCTCGACCTGATCGGCCTGAATCAGCACGAGATCGCCCGGCTGCATCTTCCGCAGCACGATTTCGATGGCGATCATCTCGCCGCGAGTTTCGTCGACCTGCCGCAGCCGCGTCCCCTTCTGGAGACCTTCCCGCATCAGACGAATAACCTCTCCATCCGCCCGGCCCCGCGTGCACTGGTCTTCGTAAAGGACCAGCTCGTCGAAGCCCTGGGCGATCAGCTCCGCCTGGCGGATGATGTCTTCATCCCGCCGGTCGCCCGCAGCAGTGTAAACGATCAGACGGCGTTCGTGCGGCAGAAACTGAAAGGCGTCGAGCAGGGCCAGCAGGGCCGACGAGTTGTGGCCGTAGTCGATGATGATCGTCGTGCCGCGGAACTGAACGCAGTTAAAACGGGCCGGGACGCGCTGGGCGTTGTTGATGAACGATTCCAGTCCCAGCCGGATGACTTCGATCGGAATCCCCAGATTCCAGGCGGCGGCCGTTGCGGCGAGCGTGTTCTCGACCTGGAAGCCGATCAGTCCGCCGAAAGTGAGCGAAACCGACTGCAGCGCGACGATCTTCGCTTCCCAGCGACCTTCCGCCGCGAAGATGGCGTTCTGCTGCACGAAGACGACTTTGCCGCCGCGCTCGCGATGGGCCAGCAGGGCGGGATGGTCGGCCTTGCGGGCAAACAGCACCACCTGACCAGGACAATACGCGGCCATCGCGGCCGTCAGCGGGTCCTCGGCATTCAGCACGGCGCACCCCTGCGGGGCCACGCTTTCGACAATCACCCGTTTGACGCGGGCAAGTTGTTCGAGAGTGTCGATCCCGTTCAGCCCCAGGTGATCGCCTTCGCCGATGTTGGTGACGACAGCCACATCGCACTGATCGAAGCCGAGCCCTTCCCGCAGGACGCCGCCGCGGGCGGTTTCCAGGACGGCCGCTTCGACCGCCGGATTGGCGAGGACGGTGCGGGCGCTCTTCGGGCCGCTGCAGTCGCCCGTGTCGATCCGGCGATCGTTCAAGTAAACGCCGTCGGTGCAGGTCATGCCGACCCGCTTGCCGAACGTCCGCAGAATGTGGGCGACGAGGCGGGTCGTGGTCGTCTTTCCATTGACGCCGGACACGGCGACGATCGGAATCCGTCCGTTTGAACCGGGAGCGAACATCGAATCGACGATCGCTTCACCGACCGGACGTCCCTTGCCGGACGAAGGCTCCAGATGCATCCGCAGCCCGGGGGCGGCGTTGATCTCGATGATCATCCCCCCCTGGTCCTCCAGCGGGCGGCTGATGTCCGACGCGACAACGTCAATGCCGGCGATGTCGAGCCCGACCATCCGCGCCGCTTCGACGCACCGCGCGGCGACTTCCGGGTGGACGAGATCGGTGGCGTCTGCGGCGCTGCCGCCGGTGCTGAGGTTGGCGTTGCGACGCAGCAGAACGACCTGGCCCGCGGCCGGAACCGCCGAAACCGACAGCCCCTGGCTGGCCAGCACCGCGTCGGCGATCTCGTCGAGCGGAATTTTGCTCAGCGGAGTCGCGTGATCCTCCCCGCGGCGGGGATCGAGGTTCGTTTCCGCGACCAGCTCGGCGATCGTCCGACGTCCGTCACCCATCACCTGCGGCGGTTCGCGGCGGGCGGCGGCGACCAGCTTGCCGTCGATGATGAGGACGCGGTAGTCGGCCCCGGCGGCAAACTTCTCCACCAGAACTTCGTCCTCTTCCTCGCGGGCGGCGGCGTAAGCGCGCTGCACCTGCTCGCGGGTCGTCAGGTTGACGGCGACGCCGCGTCCCTGATTGCCATCTTTCGGTTTGACCACCACCGGCAGGCCGATTTCCTGCGCGACCTGCCAGGCGTCCTCGGCATCCGACACGGGACGACCGGCAGGAACGGGAACGCCGATGGCCCGCAGCAACTGCTTCGTCAACTCCTTATCCTGCACGATCGCTTCAGCGACGGCGCTGGTCCGGTCGGTTTCGGCGGCCAGTATGCGATGCTGCTGGCAGCCCTGTCCGAGCTGGACGAGGCTCCGCTCGTTCAGCCGCCGGGCTGGAATGCCCCGGGCCTGCGCGGCCCGGACAATCGAGCCGGTGCTCGGTCCGAGCCTGATGTTCTGGTCGAGCGAGCGCAGTTCATAGACCGGGCCTTCGACGTCGAACTCGCGGCCCTCAACGGCCGCAGCAAGCAACTGCAAAGCGGTCTGCAACGCCATCCGTCCGACAGGCTCTTCCCGATACTGCACCGCAAGTTTGCAGACCCCGTGCTCCTGCATTTCGGAGACTCTTGCAAATTCGACCAGGGACCCTGCCGCATTTTGCAACGCGAGCGCTGCCGAGGCCAGCAGGTCGGCCAGCGCGAGCCCTGTCGACGCGGGAGACGTCCGAATCGCCTCGTGCTCGTGAGTCTGCGCCGTACGCAGCACCGCCGGGAACAGCCGCCGCAGTCGGTCCCGCAGTGTCTTCCATTGAGTTGTCGAAAAGTCGCCTTCAGCGCGGAAGTCTACGACGACTTCCAGGACGGTCGCCCGCGTCCAGATGTTTGGACCGCGCAGCGTACGCGTCGACTTCAATTCCATGATCGTTCCTTGGTCAGACGCGATTCGAACTTCGTGACCGGACTGCGGGAGTGCCGTCTGGCATCCGCCGCTCAATGGGCTGAGAGTTGCTCAACCTTCTGTCCCTGCGAGCCCCCGGACTGGCGGGGAATCCATCGCGAAGCTGGAGTTGCGTCGATAATCCTCTATGGTGTCTCTGCGGTTGTGTGACCCAGGCCTGAGCGGTGCAGAATCTGCCAGGCCGTTCCTTCAATTCGCACTGAACGCAATCGTCGTGCCGTTGGCTCCGCCCACGGTCGCCGCATCGGGAACCAATCGTTCCATCCCCGCCAGCAACCGGATCTTGCGCACCGTCTGCGGAATGCTGGAGGACTGCACGACGAGCAGCTCTCCACGTTCCAGACTGTTCCACGCCACGTCCACTGCGGCATTCCACTCCAGGAGTTCTTCGATATGTTCGGCCCGCGGTTCCGGCCCGATACCCTGCCGAAGCAGTTCGATCACTTCTCCAGCCCGCCTCAGATTCCCCCGCTCAAACTCGCACAGATACACGCGGTCAAAAGCGGTCCCCAGCAATTGACCCTGCGTTTCGATATCGGCGTCCCGCCGATCCTCTTCAACCGAGTAGACGATGCTTCGCCGGGCATTAGGAAATCGGTTCAGCGTGGCGATCAGCGCCTGCAGCGCTGACGCGTTCCGGAGGTCCGTGACGACCAGCGTCTTCCCCGCCACTTCCAGAACGTTGAAACGAGCCGGATCGTCCATCAGATTTCCGCTGAACGCTCGCAGGCCGGCCCGGATATGTTCCAGATCGATTCCCAGTCCCCACGCGGCGGCGGCGGCCGCCAGGACGTTCTCAACTTGGAATTCTGCCCGACCGCCATGCGTACAGGGAAGATCGGCCACGGCGACCAGCGGCCGTCGATCCGGTCCGTCGAAAAATGTGACAACGCCCTCCAGCAACGCAACCCCCTTGCGACCGGCGGACCGATGCCGGGCCAGAACGGGTTGTTCCGGATCCATTGCAAAGAAAATCACGCCGCCGGCGCACAGCGATTCCATTTCCGCCACGACCGGATCGGCGGCGTTCAGAACCGCCGCCCCCGTCGGTCGGACAACGTCGACCGGCGTCCGTTTGACTTTGAACATGTCTTCGGCGGTGTGGATGTCGTACGCGCCGAGATGGTCGCCGCCGCCGATGTTGGTGACGACGGCGACGTCGCATTTGTCGAAGCCGAGCCCCTCCCGCAAAATCCCGCCCCGCCCCGCCTCCAGCACGGCGGCGTCGACCAGGGGGTTGAGGAGGATGTTGCGGGCGCTGCGCGGGCCGGCACAGTCGCCGGTTTCGATGATGCGGCCGTCGACGGAGATGCCGTCGCTGCAGGCCAGCCCCACCGTTCGCCCAGCCAGCTTCAATATGCCGGTCAGCAGGCGGGAGACTGTGGTCTTGCCGTTGGTTCCGGTGACGCAGGCGATGGGGATGCGCCCGGTTTCTCCTTCGGGGAACATGGTGGCGACGATAGCGTCTCCGACCGGCCGCGGCTTGCCTTCGCTGGGGCGGAGGTGCATCAGCAGGCCGGGGCCGGCGTTGACTTCGACGACAACTCCACCCTGCTCTTCGAGGGGCTGGGAGATATTTGTGGCGACGACATCGAGCCCGGCGATATCGAGTCCGACGACGTGCGCGGCGAGGACCGCGTGTTCGGCGACGGAGGGGTGGACGTCGTCGGTGACGTCGTGGGAGAGGTTGTCGTTCCTCCGGACCAGAACTCGCGCCCCGCGTCGCGGAACACTCTCCGGTCGCATGTCCTGGCGGTCCAGCTCCGTCAACGTCATGAAGTCCAGCAGCACCGGGTTCAGCGGGCACATTTCGTCATCGCCGCGGCGCGGATCGGAATTGATCTGCGATTCAATCAGTTCGGCGATGGTCTGCTGGCCGTCGCCGATAACGACGGCGGCGTCACCGCGCGCCGCCGCAACGAGCTTGCCGCCGATGACCAGCAGGCGGTGCTCCGCGCCGGGGGCAAACTGTTCCACCAGCACGCCGGAACCCTCTTTCAGGGCCTCGTGGTAGGCGCTGGTGACCTGATCCCGGCCGGTCAGATTCATGAAGACGCCGCGGCCGTGATTGGCGTCGAGCGGTTTGACGACGACCGGTCCTTCAATTTCCTCGGCGGCGGCCCAGGCGTCTTCCGGACTGTCGACCTGCCGGCCTTCGGGAACCGGGATGCCCGCGGAGCGGAGCATGACTTTGGTCAAGTCCTTGTCCTGGGCGATCGATTCGGCGATCGCGCTGGTCCGATCCGTTTCGGCCGTCCAGATTCGGCGCTGGTTGACCCCGTGTCCGAGTTGCACGAGGCTGCCGGCGTTGAGGCGGCGAACCGGAATTTCGCGCGCCCGAGCCGCTTCGACAATAGCCTGGGTGCTGGGACCGAGGCAGACTTTGTCGGCGAGCTCCCGCAGGGGCTTCAGTTCTTCGGCGATGTTGAAGGGGAGGTCGTAGACTGCGGCCAGGCAGAGTCGGCGGGCGGTCTCCAGGCAGGCTCTCGCCAAGGACTCTTCCTGGAATCGGATCGCAACCTTATAGACGCCTTCGACTTGCGTCTCGCGGGCTCGGCCGAAGCCGACTGGCGTGCCGGCCAGCGTCTGCAGCTCCAGCGTGACGTGCTCCAGGATATGGGCGAGGTAGGTTCCCCGGCGCAGCCGCTGAAAGAATCCACCCCGTTCGCCGATGCTACAGCGATGTTCGATCATCGTCGGGAGCCAAGCCATGAGCCGGTCGTTAAAACCGGCGATCTGTTCCGACGAGGTGTCCTTCAGCGGGCCGAGATCGACCCAGACTTCCAAGGCCGGCTGGCGGGACCAGATGTTCGGGCCGCGGAGGGCCAGGACGCGAAGGATTTCCATAGGGGGCGGTTCGGCAATCGGGAGAGGCGGGCAGACGGAGGTTGCGCGCCGGTGTGGGATCTCTTACAGTTGACAGGAAGAGCCTGGAGGTTTCACAGGGGATCACGGAATCTCTCGACGATGTCAGCCGATTCCGGATTCCGCGGGCTCAGATCGGGAGAGCTTGATCTAAGCCGGGGGGGGCGACCGCGTCAGGCGTACCCTTGGGGCAGATGGGGCGGGCGGAGCGTCAGCGGGTGTTGCAGCATGATGGCCTGTGGTAAACCCTTGGAGATGAATCGGCCGCAGCCGATCGATCGGGCACAACATCCATGCGACCCACGGCACCTATTATTACGGCCCGATGCAGCCGACTCCATGATAATTTCCCATGCGAATCGGTTTCGGCGTGAGTCATTGGCCGCGACCCCGCCTAATCGCTGCGGAAGGTGCCGATGGATTGCACCGACGAGACAATTTTCGCACTCTTGCAGTCTGAGCCAACTGCGCTTGCCACAAGTCTCGGCGAACCGGATTTTCGCGTTGCGAGCTCGATGCGAAATACTGTCTTAAGTCTCGACGCCGAATTCGGTTGCGAATTCCTCTCACACCGGCCGACGGCCGACGGGACCGGTTCGGCCGGTTGCGGTTGTGACCGGTGCGGGGATCCCGAAGACAGTTGTCCGCTGGTCGCTGGAGAATCCTGGAGGGCTGCCCGTATGAGAATTCCGGATGCGAAGATCACGGCCGCCCGGGAGCACTTTCTGGCGTCCGACCCGGCGATGCACGGTCTGATGCTCCGGGTGGGACCCTGCACGCTCAAACTGCATCGCGACCGATTTGATCTGCTGGTCCGCAGCATTATCTCGCAGCAGATTTCGACGAAAGCCGCCCGGTCAATCCGGCTGAAGCTGCTGGCGGATCTGCAGGTACAGCAGCTCGATCCGCAGGTACTGACCCGGGCCTCCGATGCGGCGCTGCGCGGAGCCGGGCTTTCCGGGCAGAAAGTAGCCTACATTCGCGACCTGGCGGATCATGTGCTATCGGGGCGGTTGCCACTGAATCGGCTCGGGCGGTATTCCGACGCGGAGGCGATCGACCGGCTGACGGAAGTGCACGGGATCGGCAAGTGGACCGCCCAGATGTTCCTGATCTTTGCACTTGGCCGGCTGGACGTCTTTCCGGAGGGGGATCTGGGGTTGCGATCGGCGATGCGCGAACTATACGGATTGAAAGAGACTCCTGGACTCAAAGAGAGCCGGGACTTGGCCGCCCACTGGTCGCCCTATGCGACTCTGGGAACGTGGTACGCCTGGCGGCTTTCTGACCTGAAAAACGACCCCGGCCAGGCCGCGACGGTCTATCCCGTTTAGTTCGCGGCCTGACGCCGAGACGGTCGTTCGAGTTGTTCGACTCCCGGATCAATGCGCTCCGCATACGGCGAGGCCGTTGAGCGGAAGCTCATTGCCGGGCTGCGCAAGACGGCGTTCCCACTGCACGGCCACCGCTTCCGGCGGAGTAATTCCGGCTTCGCGCCAGACGCGATGGACCATGGCGCGGGAGACTCCCAGTGTCTGAGCCAGGAGGCGCGTCGTCCAGCGGCGGCCATGTGTCGGCGGCTCGTGGAGCGTCGTTTCAATGATTTTGGATTCGACGCTGCGGCGGATCGTTGGCTTGCGGCCGCTGCGTCGCGGAACCCTGGTGACTTCTTCCATGCCGCCGCGGTCGAAACGCGTTCGCCAGCGCCAGACGGTTTTTCGGGAAACTCCCAAGGTCGAAGCAATTTCTGCGGTCGCAAATCCCTTCTGTGAAAGGAGAACGATTTTTGCCCGCAGGGCTGTGGTCGGATTGTCAGAATCGGCCAATTGTTCGAGCTGCGCCCAATCGGCCGTGATCGCAGTTTCCATATGCGCCTCCTTCGTCCTGTTGAAACACCGCAGTCCGCCGGAGGTGTCGGAAAAAAAGTTTCGGCAAGTGACTTAAGTCATTGCGAGGGTTCGATCTGAAACACGACGCGGACCGGGACTTGTCTCAGAATCAGGCGCAGGCTTGGGTGTTTTGTTTCAGGGTTTGAGGAATCACGAGGAGCCACGGGGCGCCGGCAGTCCCTCCGGTTACGACGTCGGTGCTTTGCTGCCTGGATTTCTGGCAAGACTGCTGACGGGGTCGGGCTGCGGGCCCTTTGCGTGGGGTCGACCCATCGTTTTCCACGAGTTGCGCCGCGTGGAACACCGCTTGGGCGTCGCGGATCGCCGTAATTTCAAATTCGGCTATCCGAAGCTTCCGTCCGATTGGGGCGGCAGTTCGGCAGAACGGGCGTGGCCATTGCTGTTCCACGACAGGACGGAGTCGCCGCGGCGCATCTGAAAGACGCGTGTGGCGATCGGATTCCTGCATCGGATTCCTGCAACTGTCTCATTTCGCCAAAGGTCTGCCGGATGACTTGTTCGCAGTTTTCGCTGACAGCTTACGGCCGGGGCTGGGTGGTGCTGTGTTGCTGCGTGCTGTCAGCCATCGCTGGCTGTGGGGGAACGTCCTCGGCCACACCGGGTCCAGCGGCCTCCATGACGGCGCCGACCGGCGCCGCAGCAGCGCTGCTCGCGAAGGAGCAGCTCGATCTTGAAAAGGACGAGCTGAAACTTGGCTTTATCAAACTGACCGACTGCGCTCCGATCGTGATCGCGAAGGAGCTCGGCTACTTCGACGACGAAGGGCTGTCGGTGACGGTTGAAGCTCAGGCGAACTGGAAAATCCTGCTCGATCGCGTCATCAGCGGCGAACTCGACGGCGCCCACATGCTGGCGGGACAGCCAATCGCCGCCACCATCGGGTTCGGCACTAAGGCCCACATCGTCACAGCCTTCAGCATGGACCTGAACGGCAATGGCATCACGGTCTCGAAAGCTGTCTGGCAGCAGATGCAGCAGGCGGATTCCAGGCTCGATTCCCCGACGCCGCCGCATCCGATCACGGCCGCCGCGTTGAAGGTGGTCGCCGACAGGCAGAAGGCGGCCGGCGATCCGCTGAAGCTGGGGATGGTCTTCCCGGTGTCGACGCACAACTACGAACTGCGGTATTGGCTCGCGGCGGCAGACATCAATCCTGGCTTCTACACCGCGGACGACACACGCGGCGTGATCGACGGCGACGTGCTGATTTCCGTGACGCCGCCGCCTCAGATGCCGGCCACGCTCGAGGCCGGCACAATTCAGGGCTACTGCGTCGGCGAGCCGTGGAATCAGCAGGCGGTGATGCGGGACATTGGCGTCTGCGTCGTGACGGACTATGAGATCTGGAAGAACAACCCCGAGAAAGTCTTCGGAGTGACGAAGGATTGGGCCGAGAAGCATCCGCAGACGCACCTGGCGGTCGTGAAAGCACTGATCCGGGCCGGCAAGTGGCTGGATGCGGTCGACGAGAATGGCGAATTCCTGAACCGCAAGCAGGCCTGCGAGATTCTGGCCCGCAAAGACTACGTCGGGGCCGACTATGAAGTGATCGCCAACAGTATGACGGGGACGTTTCTGTTCCAGTCGACGGACCGCCGGGAGCAGAAGGACTTCAACGTCTTTTTCAAGGGGTTCGCGACCTACCCATTCTACAGCGACTGCATCTGGTACCTCACACAGATGCGTCGCTGGGGACAGATCGATGAACCGCGCGACGACGCGTGGTATCACGAAACGGCCAAGTCGATCTATCTGCCGGACGTGTATCGCCAGGCAGCTCTGTTGCTGGTCGACGAGGGGCATCTGACGAAGGACGAAGTTCCTTGGGAATCCGATGGCTACAAACCGGCGACCGGCGAGTTCATCGACGGAATGGAATTCGATGGCCGTAAGCCGCGGGAGTATCTCGCGAAGTTTCCGATCGGCCGCAAGGACTGAGCTGTCAGAGCGTGGCTTCGAATTCATCCCGATCCCTCAGAGGGATCCGCGAGACCATCATGAAACAGTTCCTCATCAACGGTCTGCAGTTGACGGGCTTCTCGGCGTTCGAACCGGTCGTACGGCTTTGCTCCCGGGAGAATCCCCCCGAGCAGTTCCGCAAGATCACGCAGCTCCTGGTGATGCCGGCGGTGGCGTTCCTGACCTTTCTCGGACTCTGGACGATCGCTGCCGCCAGCGTGGAAACCCGTTTCGGAAAGATTCCGAATCCACGCCAGGTCTGGGCGGCCGGTCAGAGTCTGCTGGCCGCACATCGCGAGACGGTGCAGCAGCGTGCGGCCTTCTATGTCGAACGGGATGCCAAAGTTCGCGAACACTCCGCCAAGGCTGCGGAAATGCGGGCCGCTGCGGCCGTGCCTGCCAACGCGGCGCTGAAGGAGCGGCTGGAGAAGAACGCGGTCAAGCAGGACGAGCAGGCGGCGAGGACGGCCCGCCGCAAGTTCTCGGGAAGCCCCTCGTACCTCGATCAGATCGTCACCAGTCTGAAGACCGTTTTCACCGGGTTTGTGCTGGCTTCGCTGGTCGCGATTCCGGTGGGCATCCTGTGCGGTCTGAGCCCGACGTTCATGGCCTGCGTGAATCCGTTCATTCAGATCTTCAAGCCCGTCTCCCCTCTGGCGTGGCTGCCGATCGTGATGATCGTCGTCGGCGCGGTCTACACGACCGATCCCTCGGAGGCGTGGTTCGAAAAGTCATTCATCAGTTCCGCGTTAACCGTCGCCCTCTGCTCGCTCTGGCCGACGCTGGTCAACACGGCGCTGGCAGTGGCTTCGATCGACAAGGATTACATCAACGTTGCCCGCGTGCTGCGGCTGGGGCCGGTGACTCGCGTCTTCAAAGTCATTCTGCCGGCGTCGCTGCCGCTGATGTTCACCGGGCTGCGGATTTCGCTCGGCGTCGGCTGGATGGTGCTGATCGCCGCTGAAATGCTGGCGCAGAACCCGGGGCTGGGGAAGTTCGTGTGGGACATGTTCCAGAACGGCTCCAGCGAAACGCTGGCTCAGATCATGGTGGCCGTCTTTACGATCGGCATCATCGGCTTCCTGCTCGACCGCGTGATGATCGTCTGCCAGAAGCTCGTCAGCTTCGACTCCGCCGTGTCCGCATAAAGGACAGGATCACTCATTCCTCGATCCGCGAGAGATCATCCCATGTCCTGCCTGGAAATGAACCGCGTCTCGAAGTCGTTTCAGGCCAACGGCCGGACGACCGACGTGTTGAAGAACGTCAACCTTCAAGTCGCCCACGGCGAGTTTGTGGCGATCGTCGGGTTCTCCGGCAGCGGCAAGACGACGCTGATCTCGCTGATTGCCGGGCTGCTGGCTCCCGACAGCGGGCAGATCCTGCTCGACGGCAGACCGATCGTTGGTCCCGGAGCGGAGCGGGGCGTCGTGTTTCAGAACTACTCGCTGCTGCCGTGGCTGACCGTCTTCGACAATGTCCGACTCGCGGTCGATCAGGTCTGCACCGGCTGGTCGCGCGAGCGCAAACGGGAACGGGTCGACGAGTATCTCAAACTGGTGAACCTGACGCCAGCAGCCCACAAGCGGCCGGCTCAGCTCTCCGGCGGCATGCGACAACGGGTCTCGGTCGCCCGGGCGCTGGCGATGGATCCGGATGTGCTCCTGCTGGATGAACCGCTCGGGGCCCTCGATGCCTTGACGCGGGCGACGCTGCAGGACGAGATCGAGCGGATCTGGGAGCAGACCCGCAAAACCGTGGTGCTGATCACCAACGATCTCGACGAGGCGCTGCTGCTGGCGGACCGGATCATCCCGCTGACGGCGGGACCGGGGGCGACGCTGGGGCCGGAGTTCCCGGTCCATGCCGATCGGCCGCGCGACCGCAAGGCGATTGCCAAAGACCCCGTTTTCCGGCATCTCCGCCGGGATCTGACCGACTGGCTGCTGACGGTCGCCCGCGGCAAGGCGTCGCGGGTTGCAGAGGCGGTTCCCTCTAACATTCTGATCGCCGCAGGTGCACCATGAATCCCGCCGTTGATCGTTACCTGGAATTGTGGCGCGTGACGAAGTCGTATCCGGGCCCCAAAGGGCCGGTGGCGGTCGTCCGGGACTTCAACCTGGTTGTGAAGCAGGGGGAGTTCGTGTCGCTGATCGGCCATTCCGGTTGCGGCAAATCGACGGTTCTGTCGATGGTTGCCGGACTGAATGAGATCTCGGAAGGGGGGCTGGTTCTGGCCGGTCGCGAGATCGACGGTCCCGGACCGGACCGGGGCGTCGTGTTTCAGTCTCCCTCGCTGCTCCCGTGGCTGACCGCCCTGCAGAATGTCACGCTGGGAATCCGACAGGTTCGTCCTCGGGACAGCCGCAAAGAGATCGATGCGACGGCGATCCACTATCTGGAGCTGGTCGGTCTTGGGGATTCGGCCCATCGGCGGCCGGGGGAGCTGTCACAGGGCATGCGGCAGCGTGTGGGACTGGCCCGGGCGTTTGCGCTCAACCCGAAACTGCTGCTGCTCGACGAGCCGTTCGGCATGCTCGATTCGCTGACCCGGCTGGAGTTGCAGCAGATCCTGATCGACCTCTGGCAAAGCGATCAGAAGACGGCGCTGATGGTGACGCACGATGTCGACGAAGCCCTGCTGCTGTCCGACCGCGTCGTCATGATGACCAATGGGCCGGAGGCCCGCGTCGGCGGAATCCTGGAGATTCCGTTTCCCCGACCCCGGAATCGGGTCGCATTGCTGGAAGATCCGGAGTTCGAAGCCCTGCGGGATGAGCTCGTGGGCTTTCTGGAAGACCACGCCGTCGGACACATGGCGGACCGGGTTGCCGATCAGCGGGCCGATGTGGAGGAGGCGTTAGCGGTTGAGGCTGCGGAGCGTGGTGATGAGATTGCTGATGTGCATGGCGGTCGACGGGTGGAGGCGGCGGCGCGATAGCCTGGACTTGCTGGCTGAAGTGGCGCGGGGCTTCGCGGTTTGCCGGTGATCTGCGGCGGAGCGGCTTCCAGTCTCGCCGCGGAGTGGCGCTGCGATATATGCTTCCGAGGGGGTGTTGCGCGCCGGAGATCCGACGGATCGCTGCGGGCGCCCACTCCCTCCTGAGGAAGCTGACGTGCAGGGCGCCCGGCGGTGGCGGCACTCGGAGTCCTGTGAACATTCCGCTGTTCACGTCCCTCTCTACCGCTGCTGCGGCCGTTTCGTCTATTCTTAAGGGGCGCCCGGAGCCTGCAGCATGCTTGTCCTTCGTTCTGCATTCTTTCGACCCTTCGCCCGTCGGGATCTGGCATGCATACTGCCGAAGAAGTTCGTCTGCAGGAATCTTACGACCGCACCGCCAACTGGCATCGCTGGGGGCCGTATCTCGCCGAACGCCAGTGGGGGACGGTCCGCGAGGACTACTCCAAAGAAGGCGATTGCTGGACCTACTTCCCGCACGATCACGCCCGCAGCCGTGCGTATCGCTGGGGCGAGGACGGGCTGCTGGGGATCACCGACCGCGAATGCCGGCTCTGCTTCTCGCTGGCCCTCTGGAACGGCAAAGACCCGATTCTGAAGGAGCGTCTGTTTGGACTGACCGGTCCGGAAGGGAATCATGGAGAGGACGTCAAAGAGGCGTACTTCTACCTCGATTCCACCCCGACGCATTCTTACCTGAAAGCTCTCTACAAGTACCCGCAGGCTGAGTTCCCGTACGAACTTTTGCGGACGGAGAACGCTCGCCGGAGCAAACAGGAGCCGGAGTTCGAACTGGTCGATGCCGGCGTCTTCGATGACAGCCGGTACTTCGACGTCTTTGCCGAATATGCCAAAGCCGGTCCGGACGACATTCTGATCCGGGTGACGATCGCCAATCGAGCTGCCGAGGCTGCGACGATTCATCTGCTGCCGACGCTGTGGTTCCGGAATACGTGGACGTGGGGCTGCACGCACGAGGGCTGCGAGCGGAAGCCGCGGCTGTCGCTGCAGCGGGACGGCTCATTGCTGGCCGACCACGCCACGTTGAACCGGTTCCGGCTGTACTTCGAACAGGCCGCCGGCGCTGCGGAAGTCCCGGTTCTGTTCACGGAGAACGAATCGAACCAGATGCACCTGTTCGATACGCCGGGGACTATGCAGCCGGCAAAGGATGCTTTTCACGACTACGTGATCGACGGCAAGGCGGCGGCGATCAGCCTGACGCCTCGCGGCACCAAGGCGGCGCCGCATTATGTGTTCGAGATTCCCGCGGGGGGAGAAATCGTCGTCCGTCTGCGGCTGACATCGGAGACCGGTCTCCCGGAGAAACCGTTTGGTTCGGAGTTCGAGGAGGTGTTCGCCGCCCGGATTGCCGAGGCGGACCTGTTTTATGCCTCCAAGATTCCTGCGGGGACGCCGGCCCAGGAGCGGCTGATTGCCCGCCAGGCTTATGCCGGGCTGCTGTGGTCGAAACAGTTTTATCACTACGCGGTGGAGGACTGGCTGAAGGGGGACCCCGACATGCCAACGCCTCCCGCCGGTCGTCTGGAAGGTCGAAACGCCGACTGGAAGCACCTGTTCAACCGCGACATCATTTCGATGCCCGACAAGTGGGAGTATCCGTGGTATGCCGCGTGGGACCTGGCGTTCCACATGATTCCGATGGCGACGGTCGATCCGGAGTTTGCCAAGTCCCAGCTCCTGCTGATGTTGCGGGAATGGTACATGCATCCGAACGGGCAGATTCCGGCGTACGAGTGGGCGTTTTCCGACGTGAATCCGCCGGTGCATGCGTGGGCCTGTTGGCGCGTCTACAAGATGACCGGACCGAGGGGGGATCGCGACCGCGATTTCCTGGTGCGCGCCTTTCACAAACTGCTGATCAACTTCACCTGGTGGGTGAATCGCAAAGACGTTCACGGCAAGCATCTGTTCGCCGGCGGTTTCCTGGGGCTGGATAACATCGGGGTCTTCGACCGCTCGAAGCCCTTGCCGGGCGGCGGACACCTGGAACAGGCCGACGGCACGGCGTGGATGGCGTTCTATTCGACGACGATGCTGGCGATGGCGCTGGAGCTGGCGGTCGAGGATCCGGCGTACGAAGACGTGGCGTCCAAGTTCTTCGAGCATTTCATCTCGATCGCCGACGCCATGAATTGCCTGGGGGGCTCCGGGCTGTGGGATGACAAGGACGGATTCTATTACGACCAGTTGCACACCAACGGCGATACGGTCCGCCTGCAGATCCGGTCGATCGTGGGGATCATTCCGCTGTTTGCGGTGGAAGTGCTCGACGACGAACTGCTGCACAAGCTGCCGGCGTTCAACAAGCGGATGCAGTGGTTCCTCAATCACCGGCAGGATCTTGCGAAGCAGGTGTCGTGCCTGGAGCTGGAACACAACGGCTCGACTCATATTCACCGACTGCTGGCGATCCCGTCGCACGACCGGCTGGAGCGGGTTCTCAGCTACGTGCTCGATGAGACGGAGTTCCTGGCTCCGTATGGCGTGCGGGCGATGAGTCGGTTCCACAAGGAGCACCCGTACGTCTTCCGGGCAGAGGGGGAAGAACTGCGCGTCGCCTATAATCCCGCCGAGTCGACGTCCTGGATGTTCGGCGGCAACTCGAACTGGCGCGGGCCGTTGTGGTTCCCGGTCAATTATCTGCTGATCGAAGCGCTGGAACGCTACCACCACTTCTACGGCGATTCGTTTCAGGTCGAGTATCCGACGGGCTCCGGAAAGCGGCTGAGCCTGCAGCAGGTTGCGGCCGAGCTGGCGCATCGTCTCGTGGGACTGTTTCTGCCCGACGAAAAGGGACGGCGGCCCTGTCACGGCGACGACGCTCGATTCGCCACCGACCCGCATTGGCGGGATCTGGTGCTGTTCCACGAATATTTTCATGGAGACAACGGACGCGGACTCGGCGCGAGCCATCAGACGGGCTGGACGGCGCTGGTGGCGCGGCTGCTGTCATCGACGGCAGTCAAGGTTCCGGCCAGCGCCGCTCACATTCCGGTCGGTCAGGGAGCGAGCGTTCCGGGGGATTCCAGGTAGGAAAACAAGTCCCGCAGTTCCTGCGGCGACAACGGCTTGAGCAGGTTGTCGGGCATCAACGAGACTGCGGACGTTTCGAGGGCTTCGACGTCGGTACGAGGCACCGTGATCAATTCCTGCTTCGCGGTCCGCAGGGAAACTGCCCCGGCTGTCTGCTCGACGAGGAGTCCGGTGTAGACGCGGCCGTCGGTCGTCAGCAGAACATGCTGAACGTACTCGCCGCGGATCTGGGCGCTGGGATCGACCAGGCTCGTCAGCAGGAACTGGCGGTCCTGCCGGTTGGCGTGGGCCAGATCGGGGCCGACGCGCGTTCCTTCGCCGGCGCGCGGATGGCAGGTGGCGCAGAGCTTCTTGTAGATCAGGGAACCGTTCGCCGGGACGCCCGCTGCCGCCCGCAGGTCGTTGTTGAACCGGCGGACTTCTGCGAGGCGCTCTTCCGGCGTGCCGCTGGTGACGATGCCCCAGTGTTTGCGGACGAACCGATCGAGTGTCTGATCGCGATGCAGGGCCACACGGGTCAGGTCGGCGACGGGGATCTCCGCGGCCGGCAGACGTCCGGCATCGACTTCGCGGAGCAATGCTGCGGCCCAGTTGACCCGGCCGAGCAACAGTTCCCGCGTCTGGGCCTTCGCGGCCGGGGACCACTCGGGATACTGGCGCAGCAATACGGGGGGAATGGAGTCCTCGGAGTGCCGAGCCAGTGCCCTCAGCGCCGCCAGTCGCACGGGATCGGGCGACGTCGGCTCGAGCAGGGCCAACAGCGTCGGGACATCTCGGTCCCCGCCGGATGACGGGGCCGCCGCCAATAATTCTGTCTTGGTTGTCGCCGGGATCGTGGGATCAATCAGCAGACTGGTCCAGCGTTTTTTTGCCTGAGGCAATTGTGCCTGCAGGGCTAGGGCGATCAGTCGCGGGCTGACGGTATCCGGTCGCCAGAGGGGTTCAATGACCGGGCCGAGAAGTTCCGCGGTCACCGGCGGGCTTGCCAGTTGCAGACCCTGCTGCAGCTCATCCAGGGTCGATTCCTCGCCGAGAACCGGCATCAGTTTCTGAACTGCGGCCAGAGCGTCAGGCGTGGCTTGTGCGGCATAGCGTCGCAGCAGCCGCGGGGCCAGAAACGTCTTGGCTGTCGCGGATTCCCGACCGGCGGCTGACGTGAAGAATTCCAGGAGCGGCTGCGGGGCCGTCAGCGCATGCTGTTCGATGGCCCACCAGAGGAGGAGCGGGATGTGCTGGTCGTTGCGGTCGAGATCCCGTCGGACCAATTCCAGGGCGATCGGCAAACCGTCGGTTGCAGGGAGACGTCGGGCGGTTGCGGCCAGTTCCGCCCGGACTGCGGGGACGGATTCTTCGCCGGCTTGCTCGCGGAGTCGTTGAGCGAGCGGTGTCGCAATGCGACCGCGATCGCCCAGCATTCGAACGGTCCAGGCCCGGACCGCGGGATTCGCGTGCGAAAGGCAGGTCAGAGCCGTGGCGTCGTCGAAACCACCGCTCACGGCCAGTGCCCAGAGGGTTTCCGCCTGCGGATTTCTTTTGATGGTGACGGGCTGCGCGGGTTGCGTCAGGCGATTCCTTAACTCGTTCCAGACGGCAGCATCCTGTCGCTCGCTGAGAATTCGGCGTGCGCGGCGGGCGAGCCAGTCGTTCGAACTGTCGAGTAGCTGGACCAGTTCCGCCGATGACAGCGTGTTGGGATCGGGGACGGGTTTGCGGACCGATTGCGTGCCGGAAATCCGCAGGATGCGTCCGTTCGTCCGATCCCACGTAGCGTCGGGATCGGGGTGGGCGGTCCGCTGGTCGTGCCAGTCTGCGACGTAGATCGCGCCGTCCGGTCCCAGCGCGAGGTCCGACGTTCCAAACCAGGTGTCGTTGGCGGCGAGAAGCGTTCCGCCATAGGACGAACGGAAGGTCGAACCGTCCGGCATAACGTCGTGCCAGAGGACCTGATGCCCGAGCAGATCTCCGCCGAGGTATTTGCCGTGGTACTCCGCGGGGAGGTTGTCGCTGCGATAGAGCAGGCCGCCGACGGTGACGTGGCCGCCGTGGAAGTTTGTGTGCGGAACGTGTTCGAAGTAGCCGAAGGCATAGGGGTGGTGCAGGGCACCGTGCTTGCCGAACTGCTTCCAGAGCGACGCGCCCGGCCGGGCGTGCAGCATGACCGAGCCGCCGACGTTGGTGCTGTAGAGGAGCTGCCCGTCGCGGTCGAAGTCGAGTCCCCAGGAGTTTCCGCCTCCTTCGGAGAACAACTCGAACTGTCGCGTGCGCGGATGATACCGCCAGACTCCCTGCTGGAATTCGCTGCCGCGAATGTTCGCCGTGACCGTGCTTCCCTGGCAGCCGTAGAGCCAGCCGTCCGGCCCCCAGGTGAGCGAGTTGGCGACCGAATGGGCGTCTTCCATGCCGAAGCCGGTCAGCAGCACTTCCGGATCGCTGTCCGGCACGTCGTCGCGATCACGATCGGGATAGAAGAGGAGGTAGGGGACGTTGAGGACGAAGACGCCACTGTGGCCGAAGGCGAATCCGCTGGCCAGATTGAGCCCGCTGACGAAGTCGCGCGAGGCGTCCATCCGCCCGTCGCCGTCCCGGTCTTCGAGAATCGTCAGGCGATCGGCCCCGACCGGTCCGTAGGGAGGCGGATCGGGGACGCGGTCGTACTTGGTCCGCGAGAACCGGTCGACCTGCACTCGCTCCAACCCCGCGGGATTGGGATACTGCAGATACTGGATGACCCACAGGCGGCCGCGATCATCAAAATCGATGGCGACCGGCTGCCGCACCAGCGGCTCGCTCGCGACGAGTTCGACTTTCAGTCCTGCCGCCGGCGCCATCCGACCGGGAGCTGCGTCCGGCGAATAGCCTTGCGCCCGCGCCACACCGCCAGCCGTCATCAACCAGGCGAAAGACAAAGCCAGTCCCAAGCGCGTCATCACCACTCCTGATCTCATTCATCGGTCACCGTGATTGCCTGGTACGGCGAGTCATTCCGTCTCACCAGCCGTCAGCGCCCCTTCGACATTTCTTGAAGAAGCGAATAGCGAACAGGGAATAGCGAATAGCCAGAGGAAGATCGCCGAACGCCAGAGACAGATTACCGAGTCCTTGTTCTGGCTCTCGTCTTTTTCGCGTCTTTGCGTTCCTCTTTGCGTCTTTGCGCGAAATCTTCTCTCTTCCGTCTTCTCTGCGGCCTCCGCTTTCTCTGCGCCACTGCGAGAGAACTGCGCCTTGAACTCAAGGCTTCGGCACGACCAGAGCCCGCTCCGCGATCTCATCCAGGGACGCGAGCTTCGCCTTCGCACCCGCCTGACTGGCCAGCTTGCAGATCAGGTCGATCGATTCGAACTCGGGGTCTTCGACGCACAGGCATGAGGGATGCGCCAAGAAATCGAAGACCTGGCCGGAGTCGATGGCGCATGTCACGGACCGGCGGATCGCTTCCAGAAACCACTCGCGCTTCCAGCGATTGCTGCGGAAGGCGGTGACGTCGCTGATCGGGCTCATCGGAATTTCAACGAGTCCGCTCCGATAGACGAAGGGTTGCGCGGCGTAGACCGAACCGGTGATGGAGTCGTAGACGGCCTCGGTCGGCGTTTCGCCGGGTTTGCCGGTTTCGTGCACGGGATACTTTGAGCTGACCCAGCGGAAGCCTTCGTCGAGCAGCCACTGCTGCACGTCGAGGCGGTCTCCCAGGCTGTCGTGGAAACCTCCGGGGGTCCGGAAGCCGCGAGCGGAAATATCGCACCGCTCCTTGAGAGCGACAGTCGTCAGCCGGATGTTCTCCCGGATGACGTCCTCGGCGCTGCGTCCCTCGACGAGCCACGGCGACCGCTGAAAGCGGAACTGTGTCTCGGCGGCGGTCCTGGCCTTCACGTTGACGTGGTCGTAGGTGTGATTGCCGATCGGGTGGCCTTCGGCGTGCAGCTCCTTCAGCCACTCGACATCGGGCTGTTCGAGGACGCGCCCCACGCAGAAAAAGTGAATGACGCCGCCGGCCGCCTTGACCCGCCGGGCCGCTTCGAGGGAGTAACGCTTGGTGGCGTCGTCGAGGTTTCCCTTCTGGAAGTTCCACTCTTTGATACCACGCTGCGGATAGTCCTGGCTCATCTCCAGATCGAGTGTGATGGCGATCAGGGCCGGCGGTTTAGGCTCGTCGGCTGAGAGTCGACTGGAAAGGAACGGGGACGCCGCCGCGACCGCTGCCGCTCGGGCCAGCCAGGCGCGGCGCGAGAGTTTCGGGAGATTCTGTTTGTTCATTTTGCGTCTCCGGCGGGTGCTGAAACCTGAATCCAGGATGCCTGCGTAATCAGCACCTTGAGTGAGGCGAAGGCGACGGCGGCCGACGTCGGCACGGCGGGCGTCGGCTGGGCCGGGAACGTGGCGAGCGTGGCGTCGCCGACGAGGAAGACATTGAAGTCCTGCCGCAGGTTGTCGAATCCCGCCGTCGTGGCGCAGACGCACATATCGGTGTTGTAGCCGGTCAGCAGGATGTGGCGGACGCCGTTCTGCTGGAGGAACTCTCGCAGAGCCGGGTAGCCCTCGCCGTCGTAGATCACAACGTCGTTCCGGGCCACGTCGATCGCCTGATGGACCGGCACGGGCAGGGACCAGAAGCCGGGATTGTTGTACTTCGGTCCGGGATCGAGGGCCGGGAACTGCACGTAGTAGTCGATGACCGCTCGATCGGAGGACAGCGTCAGAGACGTGGGGAGTTCGCTGGCCAGGTATTTGAAGGAGGTGAGCTGCTGCTGAAGTTCGCGCTTCCCTTCGGGAATGTCGGTCAGGGCCGACGTTCCGCGAAAGGAACGATACATCTTCTGCCGGGCGGGGTCTTCCTTGCCCGGCAGGCTGTACATGACGAGCTTCGCGTTGTTCCGCAACGACTTCAGCAGCGGATTGACGACCTGCGTCAGATGTTTCGTGACGATGCGATTGCGTTCGGGAGTGCATTGAAAGGCCGCCCCGGCGGGTTCGGGGGTCTGCCAGCCCTGGCCGTCGTCGATGCCCCAGGGATGGACGACGATCACTGCGGTCCGGTCTCCCCGCAGGCGATTGGGCATCTCGATCACGCCGCGGGCGTTGTACGAGAACCGCCAGGCCCGCACCTGCAGATCGGCCCCCTCTTCGTCGATCAGCGGCGGGGCTTCGTAGCGATGCGTCTCCCGGACGGGATCGACAAATTCAGGATGGTCAGCCAGCAGCGGCGGCGGATTGACCAGCTTTTTCAGTTCGTGGCGGTAGGTTCGCTTTTCGACCGTGGCAGACGCATTCGGTTCCGCAGCCAGGAGGTGGAGATTTGCTGATACAACGATCGCGGCGATGGCGAGCGCTCGCGGGCCGGCTCGATGGGGAATTGTGGGCATGGGCCGTGGCTCCCAGAGGACTGCAGGTCGGGACTGTCGGGCAGTCTACCCGAGCACACTCCGTGCCGCAGCAGGGAGTCTGCGAGGGAATCGTTTTTCGCCGGCAGGTTGCAGACCCCCGCTGCCGCGGGCGACAATCACCGGGTTGAACCATTGCTGACCCGCCTGCCCTGACCCTCAGCCTCGGGAATCCCGCCATGCCCGCGCAGCCGCACCGTCGTCAGTTCCTGCAGAGCACCGCCATCGCCTCGGCGGCCGTCGCTCTCGGTCCCTTTGTGCACGTTGCGTCGGCCCAGGAACCGACCGAACCGACCTCGCCGAACGAACGCTGGCGGGTCGGCTGCATCGGCATGCGGTATCAGGGCTCCGTGATTACTCGCGAGGCGCTGCCGTACGGCGATGTCGTCGCAATCTCCGACGTCGATCGTCACGTCCGCGAACAGGCCCGCGCCAGTTTTGGCAGCACCGCCGCGATCTACGAGAACTATCGCGACATGCTGGAGAAGCAGAAGCTCGACGTCATCCTGATCGGCGCGCCGGATCACTGGCATACGAAGATGGTCCTCGACGCGGTTCGGGCAGGCAAAGACGTCTACTGCGAGAAACCCCTCACGCTGACGATCGACGAAGGGAAACTGCTCTGCAAGGTGGTCGAAGAGACCGGGCGGGTGGTGCAGGTCGGTTCGTGGCAACGGAGCGACGCCCGGTTCCGGCAGGCGGTGGAGATGGTGCACGCCGGGCGGATCGGCAAGCTGGAAAAGGTCACCGTGCTGATGGGGAAGAACACGCAGGGGGGGCCGTTCGAGACCGCGCCTATTCCCAAGCACTTCAACTGGAATCTGTGGCAGGGGCAGACGCCTGACGTTCCCTACATCCCGGAGCGGTCGCACTACACGTTCCGCTGGTGGTACGCGTATTCGGGGGGGGAGATGACCGACACCGGGGCGCATCACCTCGATATCGCGCAGTGGGGGATCGGCGCCCAGCACTCGGGTCCGGTCGAAATTGAAGCGACCGCGAAGTACCCCGATGTTCCCAACGGTTACGACGTGGCGGTCGATTATCACGCGAAGTACCGCTACGCGAACGGCGTCGAGCTGGAAGTCCTCGATTCGCCCCGCGGCGAACACAACCGCAACGGCGTGATGTTCGAAGGGGACGGCGGACGGCTGTTTGTGAACCGGGGCGTGATCGCCGGGAAGCCGATCGAAGAGCTGGCGACGAAGCCGCTGCCGCGGGAGACGTTTCAGCTCTACACGAGCGACAACACGGCCCGCCCGGAGCGGATGGGGAAGATCGACGCCATCAAGAACCACATGGGGAACTTCTACGACTGCACGAAGTCGCGGAAGACGCCGATCTCCGACGTCGTCAGCCAGCACCGCTCGGCGAGCCTGTGCCACCTGGGGAACATTGCGATGCGCGTGGGCGCGAAGCTGACGTGGGACCCCGCCGCGGAGCAGTTCACCGGCGAGCACGCCGCCCAGGCGAACCCGCATCAGAGCCGGGAACAGCGCAAGGATTCGAGACGGTGTAGGGAGCGGGGGATGGAGTGCGGGCTCGATGAAAGCGTGGTCGACTGGGTGCTGGAGCACCCGGCCGCGCTGAAGGTGTTCGAGCAGTTCGGCATCGACGCGACGTGCGCGGGGAAGTCGCTGGAGTACGTTTGCCGGCAGGCGGGGATTGATCCGACGGTGGTGCTGGGGGAGTTGGAGCTGGTGGTGAAAACTCAAGGAGAATGTGGTGGAGCGGAATGTACCGGTTTGAATTGACAGGAATGTCTTTCGAAGTCGTGCATTCACTGCGTCCTGCAGAGATTCCGCGAACTTCGGGCCTCCAACCGTTGTCTGGCCACCTACCGTTCTCCGTGTCAACGTACCATATCGCCAGCCGAACTCATCATGTCACTTACTCGTCGCCTGAAGAACCTCTGGGTCTCGCTGTTCGGCAGCGGATATCAAGTGCCGACGGAGCAGGGCAGCACCGTCGAGAAGGATGTCGCCGAATGCCGGGATTTCCTCGCACATGTTGGCGAACCGGAACCGGCTGTCATTCCCCGGGAAGTGCTCCGCGTCAACGATCAACTTCATTGGCTGCAGACGACAATCCGCCGAGTCGACGATGGTCTGGTAACGGAACTGCGTTTTGAGACCGCCGATGGCGTGCTGGCGATTGTAATTGGATGCTGCCCACATCCCGGTTTTCTGATCAGGCTCATCCATGCCTACCGAATTGCGATTCGCGATCGGACGCCGGAAGAGCGAGGCTGGGTTGAGGATACTCGATTCGAGATTCGCATCAATGATGACGAATCGCATGAGTTTGAGTCGTTCGCGGCTAATCAGGTCCGCTGGAGCATTCTGAACGGCACGGATGAACTGCCGGATTCGATGCCAGATCGCCGCGAGGCGTCATCGAAAAGTTAGGGTGCATGCCGTGGAGCGGAATGCACCGGCTTGCGCGCCGTTTCGAATTCAGAAGAAGTGCATTAGCATGCACCCTACGGGGCGGAGTCGCCTTCTTTTGTCACCTCTCGCAACCGGATCGTCCGCGACAGCTCCCCGTCGCCGCCCGGACGATAGGCGACCTTCAGCGCCCGTCCGGGTCGGACGCGGCCTCCCTGGTCTTCGGTGAGGTAGTCGATCTGCAGGTCGCTGCCCCGGCCGTCGCCGTTGTCGTCGAGCAGCGGGTGCTCGGTCGCCAGGAACTGGCGGTCGAGGTACGACTGGGCCAGCCGGCGGTTGAGCGTGATGTAGAGGTCGAACAGCGTCAGCGCGCCGTCGGAATCGGCGTCGAACTCTTTCGGCGGGATCTCTTCCGTCAGCGCGGCGGCCAGTTGCAGCGGAAACTCCGTTTCGTTCGTCTCCCAGTCGGCCTCGGTGGCGGAGATGATCACCCGCCCCTTGGCGGCGAGCGGCTTGATGAAGAAGCCGCTCGCCGGGGTGGCGATCACAAAGACCTGCTCCGCGGCCTCGACGCCCTGGAACAGTTTCGCGAAGTCCCCTTCGTGCAGGTCGGGGCCGGGCAGGTTGAGCCAGGTGTGGGTTCCGTCGTAGTGACTGTGTCCCAGGACGAACACCCAGAGGGAGTCCTGCGGGCTCAGCGTCTGACGGACCTCGGCGACGGCTTCTTCGAGGTCCTCCCGCGTGGACAGGCCGGCGTCCTGAATCTCGCGGGGATCGGCGTCGTTCGGTTCGTCGCCGAACAGCAGGCGGATGTTGTCCGAGGCGATGCCCATCCGGGCGGACAGGCCGGCCTGCAGCTTGACCAGCGTTTCGGCGAACAACGTGTGATGCAGTTCGTCGCCGCTCAGGCCGCAGACGATCAGCGCGCGTCGCGTGGCGGGCTCAGCGGTCTTCGCCGTCGCGTCGCGCGGTACGGAGGCCTCCTGCGCGTCGGTGGGGCGGGACCACGACAGGCAGGCGACGCACGACAGGGCCATGAGAAGCAGGCATTGGCGGCGGATCATTTCTTCTCCAGGTCGATGTTTACGCTGGAATCGATCGCGCGGCCGATTCCAAAGTGCGTCCCCAGGGGATCTTTGCCTTCGGGGAAGCCGGGAACGTGCCAGACGACGGCATCCTTGTGACGCCCTTCCAGTTCGCCGGAGGTCCGCCGGGCAAAGGCAAACTGCCATTCGAAGCCGTTCCCCTTCTGAAACGCTTCCAGGAGCAGCAGCGATTCCGGATCGGTTCCCTGGACGAAGGCGAAGACTGCGCCGTCGAGAATGTCGCTCCGCTGGCTGTCGTAGCGATAGAGGGGTTGCGGCAGCATCCGCAGTTCTTCCCGGTCGCTCTTGTTCGCGCGCCAGCCGAGCATGGTCGACGAGAACTGGCCGGCGAGGGTTTTCATCTGTCGCAGGCGGGCGGCGGGCGAAGCCGCCGGCGCTTCGGCGCCGGGGACCGGCTTGAATTCCGGCCCGGGCCTGGCCGGTCGCCAGAAGACGCCGCCATCCCGTCGGGCAACGAACGTTCCGCGCGACAGCGAATCGAACTCGTGGATCAACTTCTTGTCCCAGGGGTAGACGCAGCAGACCGCTTCGGGCCGGCCCTGCGAGAGATACAGCATCGTCAACCCGTCTTCCGAACCGCGTGCATTGTTCGCCCAGCGCATGACCACCCGGACGGTCATCGGCTCGGCGGAGTCTTCGCTCGGCAGCAGTTCATTCCAAGTCAACGATTCGTCCATCAGCTTCCGCAGAGGCGAGAACTCTTTCGTTTCGACCGGCGGGGCCGCTGGATCGGCATCCTGTGCGAATACGATGGACGCCATCAGGAGCGACAGGGAGAGCAAAGACCAGGTTGCCAGTCGCATGGTGAAGTCTCGTCAGAACGCGCGCGGGCCGGTCAGGGCCGACGGAAGAGGAAACTGGTGTAGTTCGACTTATGGGCGCCGACTTCCGCGAAGGGCATGACGTCGCAGCTCCATACCTGCCGTCCCTTGTGCGTGGCGGAGAAGGCGATGCTGTTCATGCGTGCGAGTGCGTACTCCCAGCGGATCGCCGACCCGGAGTCGGTGCGACGAGCCTCCAGCAGCAGCCAGGTTTCCGGATCGGTGCCACGGACGAATGCGAACAGCGCGCCGTCGACCAGATCGGTCACGGACGGGTTGACCTCGTAGCGATAGACGGGTTGCGCCAGACGACGCAATTCGAACTTCTGGCCCTCGCGGTCGGTCGACTGGACGGCGAACTGGCGCGCCAGTTCCCGCATTTGACGCAGCCGCCGACCCGCCTCTTCCGCCACATCCCCCGCCTCCGGAACGGGAGCAAAGACGACGCCGGGATCGCTGGTCTTCCAGGGCGACGCGCCGTCGGAACTGCCAGTCACCGGGGTCGTCGACAGCGACTGAAATTCGTGCGACGCGTGGGTGTGCGGGGAAAACCATCGGAAGAGCGATCCGATAATTCGCGGCCGGCCGGCCTGAGTCCACAGAAAGACGTTGCCGTAGATCTGTCCGACGTCGGGATTGGACCATCTGAGAATCGGCTGCTGACGCAGGACCAGGGGGCGGTCGTCGTCGAGGGTCTGAAACTCGTACCGGGCCGCCGCAGCAGATGTCTCCTGGAGGGCTGCTTCAACGTTCTGCTGCTCGTTGGCCGCGCTGTTCGGGGGGGCGTCCTGCGCCGCGAGAAATCGGGGCGAAACGAGGGCGGCGGCAACGAGCGAGACTGCGATTTGCAGGGCGAGCGGGCGGAAGTTCATGGTCAAACCCGACTTTCACAGCGCAACAGATCCGAATCCGGGACGTTGGCGGTCGGTCACTGGAACGGATCGAGTGACGCGGCCGGCAAGTTTCCGGCGTTGCGTCGGAGCGGATCCTGGACGGCGTGCTCGCCGACGAACACGACTTCTCTCAGGGAGGGGTTGTCGGGGGAAAAGGCGGCGGTGGCGACGACGTTCTTGTCGGCGTCGGCGGTCCCGACCAGCGTCCGGCGGGCCAGATTCCAGAGCTGGGTTTCGCCGTTCCAGAGGCCGATGATCAGCTCGTCATTGCTGGCGAAGGCGACAGCGCCCGGAGCGGAACTGCAGCGCAGCGTCGTTCGCGTCCTTCCTGTATCGACGTCGAGCAGAACCACTTCGCGAGGGCCGCTCGACATCCAGTCGCCGACCGTCACCGCGAGCTGTCGGCCATCTGGCGAGAACCGGACGCAATTGACGGATGCCGGAAAACGAGGACCGTCGACCACCGGCTCACCGGACACTGCGTCGATCAGCAGGACCGAGCCGTCGCGTCCGCCGGCGGCGATGATTGTCCCCAGAGGCGAGACCGCCACGGTTTGCAGGCTGCCGCCGTGGTTCAACACGGTCTGTACAGGAACTCCGCGTGCGGAGTCCCAGGCGACGAGGGATCCGTCCTGACCGGTCGTTGCGAACCAGTCGCCCGCGGGGCTGAATGCGAGCCCGGTGATCTGGCGATTGGACAGATCGCTTTCAAGTTCGGTTTTCAGGTCGGTCAGCGTCATGCGTCGGGCGGTCGACGTCCGGACGACATACCGCCCGTCGGGAGAAACCGCGGTGGCCCAGACCTTTTCGCCGCGGGCCGCCCGCGAGCGCGTCTTTGTCGAACGTGATGCGGGGGCGCTAGGCTGCGCCGCCGGGTTTTTTGATCCCTGACGCAGCGGAGGCGCGGCTTCGCCAGCATCGCCCGGCGAATCTGGGGTCGCTCCCCTTAATTCGCGGAGTTCATTCCCTGAATTTCGCGGCGTCGCGAGAATTGCGGTCGGCGTGCGCTGCAGGTCGGGGGTCGCAAACACGAACGGCTGCATCGGCAGCAACACGATGGCAGCCGCGGCGACGGCTCCCCGCACGCGTCGAGAGGCCACGGGGGATGTCCGACCTTCCAGAATTTTCGCCAGCCGGCGTCGCAGGAAGGGGGCCTGTCCAAGTCCACTGGCGACCGGCGGGAGCAGCTCGCGCGATTCGCACAGGAAGTCGATGGTGTCGAGCAGCGCTTCGGCGTAGCGGCGCGGGGTCTCGCGGAATTTCTGCACGACCCAGGCATCGCAGCATTCTTCTTCGGACTCTTCGATCCGACGGCGCGCCCACCAGACCACAGGGTGCCACCAGAACAGGGCCGTCGTCACCAGTTCCAGGAGACGAACCCAGTGGTCGCCCCGGTTGAAGTGGGCCAGTTCATGCGCCAGCAATGTGCCGCGGGCCTCGTCATCCAGCCGCTCCGCCAGCTCGGCCGGAAACAGCAGCCTGGCCCGGCGACCGCAGCCCCACAGCATCGGCGAAATCGCCGCGTCGACGACCAGGACCGTCGGAAAGCGGCGCAGTCCCAGGCGCGACGCCAATTCGGCCGTCTGTTCCTGCAGTTCGGCGGGTGCGACGGTCTCGCGGAGGACGCGCCGGCGGAACTGGATCGTCCGGACGATTTGCCGGAGCAGCCAGGCGACAGTCCCCGTCAGCCAGATTCCCAGCAGGAAGAACTGCAGTTCGGGCCGGGATCGCCAGAGAACGGCGGCGGAGCCGGCAAGGTTCCGGGATCGAGCCAGAAACCGCTGGAGCATCCCGGGCTCAGCCGCGACCGCGTGCCGAGTCGGGTTGAACTCGGCGGCAACCGCAGGGGACGTGGCGAGTTCCGGCGAGTGATTGATCTGCCGTCCGGGGTCGACCGATTCCGACCGAATGTCGATCAGCGGATCGCGAATGATCTCAGGCGTCGGCGCTGCGGCGGGGACTGCGGTTGGGAAGTCAGGTGACAGTTCCGGGGACGTTGCAATTGCGGAGGGGAGGGACAACTCCAGCGGGAGGTGGAACAGCGGGGGGGTGACGAATTTGACCAGGACCAGCACCCACAGCAGGTGAGTCAGAGCCGGGCGTTGCGCGCGACGGCTGACGATCGCGGCCGCTACCGCGAGCGGCAGGACGGTCAGCGCGTTGATTGCGGCGATGCAGACGAGCGACATCATGCATGGGGCCTCTGGCTGTGGGGAGAAGTCGGACTATTGCGGAGGAGCCTTTTTCTTCTTCTTCGGACTGCGGTCCAGCTCATCCAGCAGTCCTCGCAGCGACTGCCGATCGGCCGCGGACAAGCCATGCACCTTGACCAGGCAGGTGAGCAGGGGTTCGAGTTCGCCTTCGCAGAGCTTGTCCGCCGTTGTCTGAAGCTGGCGGGCGATCAATTCCTCGCGTTTGAGCGTGGCCGTAAACTCGTGCGGCCAGACTTTGCGGTTTCTGGCGACGCACTGCTTGGCTTCGAGCCGCTGCAGCAGTTTCTGCACGGTGGCGTACAGCGACAACGACGGCGACGGATCGCCGTACAGTTCGGGCGTCAGCGTGCGGACGGTTGCGGTTCCGTGCTCCCACAGCAGTTGCAGGATGGAGAGTTCGGCGTCGGTGATGTCTTTCGAAGTTCGGGCCATATTCGGGTTCACCGGTTCCGGAATGGAGAAGAGTGACGACGGAAGATTATCGCCAATGTACAGACACTGCGTCTACACCTCAAGCGGATTTGTTCCTCGAATTCTTCAATCTCAGACTGCGGACCTGTTCGTCGTCGGATTCGCGTCGAAACTTCCGGCAAGCCGAGTTCATTCGCCGATCTCCGCCCCGTCCGGCCCGACACCCGGAATGTTCGCCGGCGAGTTGGACGCCGTGTACGGCTGATTCGAGCCGTACTTGACCGGGTCTCCGTCCCATGCCGGTTTTCCGGCGAACGTCAACTGGACTTCAGATGCTCCCGTCAGCCGGCCTGCGGCGTAGCTCCAGTTTTTGCCGTCGGATTCGATCAGCAAGGCGACCTCGGGGTTCGTGCCGAACGCCAGCAGAAAGATGGCGCCGTCGGCACGTTCGGTCGACGAAGGGGTGTAACGATCGATCGGCTGAGGCAGGAGACGGAGCTCGGCCTTCTCCTTGCCCACCTTTTCCGTTCCGGCAAATTGTCGGGCGAGCGCCCTGATCTGCAGCAGGCGGCGTTGCGGCGTCTCCTCCGGAGCCGGCGCGTCCGGGATCGGCTTGAACTTCAGGCCGGTTTCCTGGGGAGACCACCGAATGTCCGGTGACGTCGCCGAGAAGGCGGTGGGCGACAGCGACAGGAATTCGTAGACGATGCGAGGCTGGCCGTAGTACTGGCGATGGAGTTCGGTCGTAATCAGCGCTTTCGGCCGTCCTTGTTCCCCAAGTTTCCAGACCGCCGCGGCAACGTAGTGGCGGACGGGATCGTTGTAGCGGAAGACTGGCTGCAGGCTCAGGCTATCGGGGAAGCCCGCTTCGTCGGAACTGATGACGACAGGCTTGACCCTGTCCTGCATGAGTGCAAAACGCTTTGCTGCGAGCGTGTCGACTGCCGGCGGCGGGGCTTCCTGGCCGGGCAGGTCGCCGGCAGACAGGACCGCCAGTCCCATTGCAAAAAGACACGCCAGTCGAGTGGGAAGTCTGCGGGTCATCATCAAAGGTCTCCTGACAAATGGTTCATGGCGAACCGTGGTGCGACGAATTCTTCGGTGAGTCGGCGGGAGCCAAGCTCTTTGTCGTGCTTCCGCCGGAGTCGGGTCGCAAGAACTACCGATTGGCGCCCTTTGCATCGATCGAACCGGCTCCCCCAAACGGATTGCCGAACCGGTAGCCGGTCATTGGGAGGGCAACATGGAAGTAAGTTTCCGTCGAAGGCCAGGCGTCCAGCCGTGGAAAGGCCGTCAGTTGTGCGTCTCGACGGGAGAATGTGACCTGAAACCGGGTGCAGCGCGCCGCCGCATAGCGCCATTCCAGGCCCGCATCGGTCTGGTGCGCTTCCAGCAGCAGCAAGGCTTCCGGGCCAGACATCGCGTAGCCGAAAATCGCCCCGTCGACGACGCCTTCGTCGGGCGCTTCATAGCGGTACAGCGGCGCGGGCAACAGTCGCAGTTGCCAGTCGGTCGGATTCTTGATGCCCCAGTTGTCCACGACCTGGAATTCTCGCGCGATCGTCCGCATCTGGACCAGTCGGGCGCCGGGCTTTTCGGCCGGGGAGGAGACATCAGGCAGGACCTTGAACTCGACGCTTCCTGTCTTCGGCGTCCAGACAGGCTGGTCGTCCACCCGCAGTTCGAGCGGCTGAGTCGCCAATGACACGAACGTCCGGCCCCAAGTGCCGTTCGGCAGGTTGTAGTAACTCTTCAGCGCCGCCACTGGACGACCGTTGTCCGTCCAGAGAAACAGCATCCCGTCTCCGATCCGACTGACGGGGTTATCGAACCGCATGAGCGGAGTTTCAACCAGTTGGCAGGGGCGATCCGGATGATCGGCCGTGAAGAGACGGTGGTCCTGCAGTCGTTGTCGATAGAAATTGTTCTTCTCAGCGGAGTCCGTGTCGGTGCCCGTCGAGTCGACGGCGCGCGCAGCATCAGGGGCATTTTCCTGAGCCGGCACGGCGTTGCCGTCAGTTCGTGCCAGGAGCAGAAGTGCGAGAACGATCGTCCGGTGCATTGCCGTTCCTCAATGGGCTGAGCCGCTGTCAGGCGAGCCCCACCATTCGTCGCCAGAGCCATTCGACGGTCAGGAGCCCGAGCAGCCACGTCCAGAGCCACCAGGTGCTCCAGATAGGCGACTGATGGATGACGGGCGTACCGACGGTCAGGGTCACATCCTTCAGAACGTCGGCCAGTTGATTGCTGTCGCGAATGACCCGCCCCCCCGAACCGCTCGCCAGCCGTTCCAGCAGTTCGTGATTGGGGAACGGATTCTGCTGTTCGAACGGATCGTGAAGGATCTGCAGATCCAGCGACGTGCTGTCGACCTGCGTGAAGTCCTCCATCGCCGTCATTTCGATCCGCAACGACTGGCTGGCGGACCCGACGAGCAGCGCGTCGGCGACCGGCAGCGTCAGCGCGAACGCCGGACGTCCGTCCGACAGGTCGGCGCGCGGCAGTTCGAACTCTTCGCCCCAGGCGATCAAGGGACCCGTTTCGCCGCTTTCGCGCGGCTTCCCTTCCGGCCAGCGTATCGGCGAGTCGTTCGACTCAAGTTCGCTCAGTGAAGACTGCGGCTCGATCATCCCCGTGATCCGGTAGTTTCCCGTCGGGGTCGCGGCCTCGTCGAAGGCCGACGCCGTCAGCCGGATCGGTTCGCCCGGCCGGTAGAATTTCTTGTCGGCGCTGACAACCAGCCGGCGACGGCCGATGGAAGAACTTTCCGTCAGCCAGTAGATCGTGTTGCGCCAGAACTTCCCGTAGTAGCGTCGGTCGCCGTCGCCCCATTTCGTCAGCAGGTCGTTCGCCCAGGGAGGAGTAATGGGCATCGCCATCGCCATCGTCCGCCCGCGGCCATAGCGCCCCGCCACGATCGCCGGCTGGCCCGCGGGGGAGACGTCCGGACTTGATCCCGGAATGAGCGACCGACTTGGCTCGTTCTGTGCGCCCGTGTCCAGCGTCAGCGTCGCCAGGACGGTTGTCAGGTGGGGTTTGACGCCGAGCCAGCGATTGGCGGCAAAGAACGACGGAAATGCCCCAAGGATCTCAGCGTTCTGCCTGGCGTCGGTCACGATCGACCAGACGGGATGGGCGGCGGCCGCAGGTGCGGGTCGAACTTCCACCTGCGTCCCCGGCATCCAGTCGGCGTCCGGTCGCAGATCGACGGGGAGCATCTGCGCAAGCGGAGTCCCCTCCCAGTTGCCCGATGCAAAGCTCCGCTGGCCGCCGACCATCATCAGGCCGCCTCCCCGCTGGCCGATCCAGTTCTCAATCCAAACCAGTTGCTGATCCGTCAATGCGTCCGCGGCGACGTCGCTCAGGATCATGGCGTCAAACGCGGCCAGCTCGGCCACGGTTTCCGGGAAGCCGCGTGCGGTTGTGATGCCGCCGGCGTCTGTGACGCGCGTCAACCTGCCCTGTCCGCCAGCGGACGACAGCACGACGCATTCGATATCCTCGTCTTCGATCAGGGCCTGCTGCAGATCGGTGTAGGGGCCGCGGACTTCGTACTTCGCGCCGCGCTGAACGGGCTGCAGCGGTTGAGAACTTCCTTCGACGTACAGCACGCGGATCTTGGTCCGGTCGATGCCGACTTCCGTCTGAAACCGGTTATTCGCCGTCGAGACTTCTTCCGGCTGCGTCGACACTTCGATCTGCAGCTTCCGGGTCCGGGCATCCGAACGGAAACTCAGTCCGACCGACTGAAATCCGTCGTGGAGCGTGATCGGGACCGGGGGGGCCAGTTTGCGGTCCACATCCGGGTGCTCCGGATCGCCGGGAGCGGTCAACGAGACTTCGCAGCGCCGGCCCTCGTACCCGTAGCTGCGGAGAAAGACCTGGACCTCCACTTCGGTGAATCGTCGGACTCTCGGCGGCGCCACGACCGCCACGATCGCGACGTCGCCCCCGCGCCCCAGATCTCCCACTGGGACGACATGCACGGGGGCCTTCAACCTGGCGAATTGTCCGGCGAGCGGTTCAACACCGCTTTCATCGCGGGCTCGACCGTCGGAGAAGACCACAATTCCGGCGGGAGGGCGGCGGCCGAATCGGCTGGAAACCTGACGCAGCGCCGTCAGGAGTTGCGTGTCGGAATCGGTCGGCAGCAACGGTTTCCGGGACGTCCCGTCGCGCGGACTCTGTGCGCGAATCTTGGCCGAAAGGCCCTCGGCGAATTTGGCCTCATCGGACAGTCCCAGTTGCGAGACGTCGTCGATTGCTGTCAGGCGATGCCCAAAGCGAAACAGCTTTCTTGCAGCGTGCGGGGTGTCTCCTGCGATCTGCTCTGCTTCGCGCATCAGGCGGACGGCATGATCGAAGCGAGTTTCGCTGTCTCCGATCGACATGCTCTGCGACGTGTCCAGCAGGTAGAAGATGTCGGGGCGCTCGATCGGTCCGGGCGTCCGCGTGACGTTCGACGGATTGAGCAGGATCAGGATCAGCGTGGCGATGGAGGCCGCCCGCAGTCCCCGCAGTCCCCACCGGCGCGCCGCCCCGGCGGGCGGCCCGGTCCACCAGCGCAGCAGGCCAAAGCCGGCCAGGATTGCGCCCGCCATCAGCAGGACCGCGGTCAGCGTCAGCGGAGTCAGCAGTGTCAGAGTGGCGATCATGAAATCCACGGAGTGAAGGCGTTCGAAGTGATCAATAAGTCAGGGAGGTCGAGTCTATCGATCGATCCGAATTCGGAAGGACTTGATTTCTCAGTGCTATTTGCCGAGTCCAATCGCCGGTTCAGCGGGCTTTTTCAGTTTGACGGGTCCCGTTTCGCAGGTGACGTAACAGTCATGCAGGTCGCCGCCCCTGCGAAACTCGTTGTGCTCCAGCTCCCGCCAGACTTTCCGATCGCCGTGCATGAGCCAGACCTCGCGCCAGGTAAAACGGACCGGGGCGTAGTGCCATTGCATTCCTGCGTCGGATTTCCGCGCCTCGAGCAGCAGGATGAACTCCGGATCTGTCCCGTTATCCCAGAGATAGCT
The DNA here is from genome assembly GCA_942493135.1 of uncultured Planctomycetaceae bacterium. Lineage (GTDB taxonomy): Bacteria > Planctomycetota > Planctomycetia > Planctomycetales > Planctomycetaceae > Planctellipticum. The sequence continues at coordinate 1,881,661 of OW818684.1, forward strand.
GAAGATCGCTCCGTCCAGAATGTCGGGGTTGGTGCTCCGGTAGCGGTACAGGGGGGATGGCGTCAGCCGCAGCACCGATGTGCGTTCGCCCGACTTGAGCGAAGCCGTGAACTCCCGCGCCAGATTCCGCATCTGAATCAGACGCAGCCGATCGGTCGCCGCCGGTTCCGGCGATACTTCGAACGCCTTCAGAGTTACGCCCGGCCTGTCCGCCGCCCATTTCCGGACGCCGCCGACCTCGACCGGCTGCAACGGCTCCAGCGTCAACGAATGAAACTCATGAAAACCCTGCAGAGTTCCGCTCGGATCAATGTACGATCCCAGGCAACCGATCAGCTCCGCCCGACCTTGTCGCGTCCAGACCCAGACCGCTCCGGAATTTCCCTCGGCCGTCCAGCGCATCACCGGTGCGGCGACGAAATCCAGCTTCGCCTGATGGTCCCGGTCGAGATAGAACTCATAGTTCGATGCCTGCTCCTGGTACAGCGGCTCCAGCAACCGGGCCTGACTCGCCTCATCGGGCTTCGCCGATTCGGCCCCGGTCTGGCCCAGACTTGTCAGCAGCAGCAGCGAGACTGGCAGGAGCATGTTCTTGAACCTTGTGTTGTCCGGCGGCGAGCGAGGCCGGCTTGCGATTCCGCCTCTCCGGCAGTTCTCAACGATCCGATTTCGGCCCGCCGCGTTCCTGCGACAAGACCTTGAGGTATCGCTCCACGAGATCCTGATACATGGGGGGCGTCGCCTCGTCCGCGATCGAGGTCAGATCCGACAGCACCAGCGACTGGATGCGCGCCTGAAGCTCGTCCTGCACCTGAGCCAGCAGGCGGTCATAGTTCTGCGGCAGGACGAAATGTCCTCCGTCCTGGTTCCACCTCCGGACCTCCTGTTGAAACGCCGGAGTCCCCCAGCCCGCCTTCTGAAACGCCTCGAGCAGCAGTTCTCGCTTCTCGCTGTCAGGATGCAATTCTTCGAGCTGCTGCAGCAGTTGACTGACGTCTCGATGCCAGGTCGCCACCTGCGCCGGCGTCTTCAACTCCTGCTGCCGGTCGCGCAGCTCCGCCAGTTGCCGCTCGATCTGCATCAGAGTTTCGGCCTGTGGCGCCACAATCGCCTGGTAGGCCGCGTCCAGCCGCTGCCCGGCAATTTCCAGTCGATCGGCGGCGTCCAGCGCTGCCAGTCGGACTTCTTCCAGGGCTCCACCCCGAATGCGGCTCTCCGCCTGCTTCAAACCTGCAATCGTCGGGTCCAGTTGCGTCTCTTTGATGATCTCCGCGACCTTGCGGGCGATCTCCTGATCTCCCGGCTCCGTCGACTCCGCAATCGACCGCAGCACGTCCTGCAGCGTTCGAGCGGTCTCCGCCAGTTTTGCGGCCTTCGCGGCAAGTGCCTGCCGCTGCTCGTCCTCTGTCATCCCAACGTCTGCCGTTCCGTCCCCGGAAGTCTCCTTCCGCTTCTCCTTGTTCTCACCCTCACCGCCGGCGCCGTCTTTCCGTTCCTTGTCGCCGCTATCACCAGCTCCGGGCTGGCCTTCGCCCCGGTCGTCCTTCTCCGCCGATTTTCCCGCTCCCGCTTCAGTCTTCTCCGTCATCTTCTCCCCGGCCTTCGGCGGCGCTCCCTCGCCCTGTCCGCGGGTCTGTTTGACGGATTTCGGGTCCACCTTTCCCTGGCCGCCGCTCGATTCGGAATTCAATGCTCCCGGAAACTCCTTGGCAAACTGCCGCTCCAGCGCCGAGAGCTGTTCGGCCAGATTCCGCGCCGCCGCGACTTTCGGCGGCGTCTCCTCCTGCAACAACGCCTCCAGTTGCCGTGCGATCTCGCGAAACATCTCGGCCGCCTGCCGCGCTTCATCTTCGGCGGATTTCGAGTCTCCCCGCTCGATCGCCGCTGAGGCCGATTCGGCGACCTTCGCGGCCTCGGCGATGCGCTCCTTCGACAGATCGGAGGCCCGTTTCAACCGCGTCAGGATCCGCTCGATGTCGCGGGCCTCAAGCGTCGCGTCGAGCTGCTGATCCCGCAGCTCGTCCCGCGATGGAACCGCCGGTCCGTTCGATGCCGGCGATTCCGGCTGCGCCAGCGACGCAGAGATCGACCCCAGGACGATCAGGAAGGGGAGGGGAGTGATGCGCATGGCGGTCTCACACTCGGGGGGGCGTTGAACGGGCTGACGACTGCGTCAGTTCTGGGGGACGGCTGGTTCCGGCTTCTCGGTCTCGGATTCTGGCGAAGGCTGTTTCTCGTCTGCCTTGTCGGGCGGAGCGATCGTGCCGGTCTTCAACGTGTTCGACACGGCCGTTTCCAGGCCGGCCAGCTCCTCCAGCCGACGAATCAGCTCCTTGGCTTCTTCCTTGTCCGTCTTGGGCCGCCGCAGCTTCTGCGCCTGCATCCTGTCGAATGCCCGGATCGCCGCCATCCGCGCCGGATCGGGATTCTTGAGAATGCCGAGCGCCGCCAGGTCCCGTTGCTCGACCAGGAACTTCAGCGCGTCCCGCATCTGCAGCGTCGCGTTTTCCCACTTGCCTACCGACAGCGAGTCGACGGCCTGCAGCATCGACGCCTCCGCCTGGTAGAACAGTTCCGTGTCGTCGAAGCCCCGCGACTCCAGACCCAAGGCCGTGTCTCGCGTGCTCTTCGCCAGTTCCGTTTCGTACTGCATCAACTGGTCGATCGCGTTGGCGTCGGACGGACGTCCCGCCGCGGCGCGTTTTTCGATTTGTATCGTCCGGTTCAAGGCGAAACGCTGCCTTTGAATCAGCTCCGACAGCGACTTGAGCGAGAACCCGCCGCCCATGCCGTTCATGGGGTCGGGGTCGAAGACCTGGTACGTCCGCTTGAACGGGCGGATGTCGATGAACCGCAAGTCCGTCTCCGTCCGCTGCGGCGCGTTCGGCCGATTGTCCTCGGCATAGGCGAAATACATGACGCTGTCCTTCTGCGTCAGCTCAAAGTGCTCCAACGGCAGCAGCCGTTCCAGGGCCGTGCGCGTCGTCGGATTGACTTTGCCGGTGATCTCGACTTCTTTGGCCGCGGCTGCGACCACTGCAAAATCTTCCTGGACGAGGGGGACTTCCTGCTCGTTATTCACCTGAAAGATGATGCCCGCCTGAGTCAGGCCATAGTCGTCCTGCACGCGCACCCGCATCGGCAGTTCGGCCAGCGAGTGGACTTCCACGGCGTCGGCCGGCGACTCGAACGAGACCTCCGGAGGCTGGTCCTCGCGCACGCGGATCCGATACCACTGTTCCGGGAGCCGCGTCCCGTCCGCAGCTTCCGCAACGACTCGAAAGTTGGCGTCTTCGTTGAGCGTGATCGCCGCATGGCCGGTGCGACGGTCGAGTTCCTCGTCGCCTGTGGGGAACTCCAGCGAAAGGACTTCGTGGGGAGCGGCGGAGCCGTCCTCGGCGATTCGTTTACGCCAGGCGAATTCCAGCGATGCAGACTTCACCGGCTTGTCGAACTGAATCCGGTAACTCGCCTGCGTTCCCTGCAGCACGCTCAGATTGCCGTCCAGCACCGTGCTCGTCGATTGACCGGTGTACTCCGGCGGCGTGAGCTCCACTCGCAGCTCCTCCACCTTCAATGGCCTGCGCAGCGAAATTCGATAGATCGGACTGAAGATTTCGCCCGTGCTCGCCTGGTATTCCAGTTCCCGGGTGAGCCGGTCGAGCCTTGCCGTCTGACGGACCTGCGGCCGCCCGGCTTCGTCAGGGAAGCCGGGAGCAGCGACCTCGGACGTCGGCGGGACGTGTTCCGAACTGCCCTCGGCCTGCTGCTGCCCGGTTCCCGAAGGTGGCGTGTCAATCCACGGCTCCAGCACCCGTTCCTGCCAGGTTGAGTCCGGATGACTCGCCGATCGCGTACTGAGCACGATGCCGTGCCGATTCCGCCCCGTCACCTGGACCGTGACGGCGACGGCGCCTCCTTCGTCCACGGTCACATCGCCAGGCAGCACCGCCAGTTCCGAGTAGGGGAATTCCGCCAGCAAGGATCGCTGCAGCGCCGTGCGCCATTCCCAGCTCGCAACGGCAGCTCCCGCTAACAGGGTGGAGACAGCGACCAGCACTCCGGCCATCAGCCACAACGTCCGGGTCGGGACGACTTTTTCCAGGATCAACGGCCGCGTCTGCCGGTTGGTCCGCTCGGCAAGCGCGGCGACCAGCGTCGTCGCAATCCCTTCCGCCTGGACCCGGCTTTCCGACCAGCCCCCGAACTGCACTGTCGTCCGGACCGCCTGACCCAGTTCCGGGAACGCGTCTTCAATGTCCGCTGCCGTCGACGGCCGGCGCCATTCGCCCACGAGCGCCAGAAGTTGATGGCCTGCATATGCGACCGCCGCGACGACAATGGCGATCAGCCCGGCGATCCGCAGCGGCCGTCCGAGTTCCCATGCGAAATCCGCCCAGGCCAGCAGTCCCCAGCCCGCGGCGACGATCACTAGAGCGCCGAGCACGATCTGCGCCAGCCGAACTCGCAACGCGTGCGTCGATACGGATCGATAGCGGTCCAGAAATTGCGGCGCTGCTGGTGCTGCTGCGATCATGATTCGACTCCCGTCAACGAATCTGCCATCTCGTCCGCTACGCCGTTGTGCGATTCCCGACAAATCCTTCCAGCAGCAGGACGCACAGCAGGCCGCAGGCGACCCACGGCCACAGCTCATCCTGCTGGAATTCCACGCCAGCCGGCGCCGCCTCCGCGCCGGCGTCGGTCGTTCCGGTTTCGTCCAGGAATTTCACCGCAAACCGATCCTCGAAGTCCTGCTGCGAGCACCGTTCGGTTTCCGACTCCCGCGGACTGACATTGGTCACTGCCGCAAATCGTGGAAACTGCCGGATCCCAGGCAGATCCCCGGATGTCGCCGCAACTGCAGCGGCACCGGCCTCCGGTTCGCCCGCATCGACCAGTTGCGAACGGACCCGTCCGCCTTGCGCCAGTCCAACCTCATAGCCCAGCAACTGATGAATCGCCGGCAGGTACATCCGGCTCAGATTCCAGTCGCCCCACCGTCGACCGCAGGAGGTCGCCACCCACAATACCCGTCCCTCGCCGACCTGCCGTTCGAGGATCGCCGGCAGTCCCGAGCTGAACTCTGCGAGAACCTGGGCATCGGCCGCGGGTTCGATCGGCGTGCATGTTGAGAACTTCCAGCGCCGCAGGTCGCCGTGTTGCGGGTCGCTCATCGGCTGGAAGATCGGATGCTTTTCGTCCCAGCGCGACAGCCGCCACGGCAGATCGCGGGCGCTGCGGGGCTCGCCGATCGTTCCCGCATCCAGCCCCGCCGCCCGGAATGCGTCACCGGTGGCGGGAGTCACGAGTTCTCCCGTGAAGACCAGCAATCCCCCCCCGGCTTTGACGAAACTGGCCAACCGCGACAACTCGTCGTGGGACAATCCGGCCACGTCGGCCAGGATCACCGCGTCGTGGTCGTCCAGGACCGGCAGACGTCCGCCTCCATCGAGCGAGACCGCGTCCGGGGCGAACGGACTGGCAGCGTACATTTCGCCGGGCGGGGCCAGTCGCAGGACGGCTTCCAGAAAGTAGGTCTCGCTGAGCAGCGGGTTTCCGGCCTGCTGACCGGAGGCGACCAGGACGCGATACGGCGGAGCCGCGGAAATGGCGAAATATCGTTCATTATCGAATGGCAAGTCATCTTCGTGTTCGATGAAGACTCGCCCCCGCCACAGTCCGGCCTCCAGTTCCGGCAGGTCGAAGTCCAGCAAGACAGTTGCTCCCGGTTCGAGTTTCACTCGCTCCCGGAGAGTGATTCGTCCGACTAACTTCGAAAAATCCGTGGCAGTTCCCGTCGTTTTCTCCGCGGCTCCGTTCGTCGGAGTCGCCGCCGGCGCCCGACCGATCTCGACCACGACCGAGACCTCCTGCTGGGCGAAGCTTCCGCCATGCAACAGTGCGGCCTGGAGTCGCGTCGATTCGTCGGGGCGAATCCACGTGCGCGGCACGCGGACTTCGGTCACGGCGAGATTGTTCACCACGGCCCGCCCCAGATCGTGCAGATGGGCCTCCGTCCCCGCGGGCAATGGCTCGACTTCGGTCCAATTCAAACCCGACTGCTGCAGGTCCGTAAACAGGTGCAGTTGTCGGGAGACCGCCGCGGACTTGATGAGAATGTCGCGCGCCCAGCCGAACGCGGCGCCGTAGTTCGTCGCTCCCCACAGTTCCTGAGGCGAAGCCAGTCGCGGCAACTCCGCTCTGGCTCCCGGATCAGTCTCCGGGTTCCGCAGCGGATGCACCTGATGATCGAAGAACGCCACCTCCACACGCGCCCCGCGACCGGCCCTGTCGATCAGGGCCTGGGCCTCCGCCATGGCCTGATCGATCAACCGCCCCTGTTCCCCTTTCAGCTGCATCGTCGCTGACCGGTCGATCAGCACCACGACCAGTTCCTTGTCGTTTCCTGTCGCGGCGGAGGTGAAATAGGGCCGGGCGAACAGCATGGCCAGCAGCGCCACCAGCGCCATGCGCAGCGCCAGCAGAAACCACCGCATCACTTTTCGCCGCCGCGCGTTCTCCTCCAGCACGATCCGCAGAAAACGGAGCGTCCCCAGCTCCACCCGCTTCGTCTTCAGACGGAAGAACAGATGGATCAGGATCGGCACCGCCAGAGCGGCCAGTCCCGACAGAAACACGGCTTGCAGAAAGGAAGGCATGGATCAGCAGTTTTCCGTCAGTTCTCGGTCCCGGAGAGCCCGGAGCCCTCCGTCTCGGTTTTCGTCCACGAATTCACTCGCCAGCACGAACGTCCTGGTCTCAGATCTCAGATCATTTGCGAACGGCGCACCAGGTAATCCAGCAGCGCCTGATCGAGCCGGTCGTCGGTCGTCAGTTCCACCCGGTCCACTCCCCGGTTCAGACACTCCTGTTGAAGCTGCCCGCGCCAGTTGTCGACCGCCTGCAGGTACTTCTCCCGCACCCCTTCGGCATGCGTGGTGACTTCCCCGCGCGTTTCCAGGTCCGTGAAGCAGATATTCCCGTCGAGCGGCAAGTGCCGTTCCCAGGCGTCCCAGATCTGAAAGGCAACGACTTCGTGATGCCGAAACCGGAGCTGGTCCAGACCGTGCGTGATCGCCGGCAGATCGTCAAAGAAGTCGCTGATCAGCACCACCAGTCCGCGATGCCGGCACAGTTCCGCCGCCTGCGGCAGCGCCCGCGCCGCATCCGACTTCGGTCGCGACCTGGTCGTCGCAATCATTCGCAGAATCTCATCCAGTTGATGCGGTTTGGCCCGCGGTTCAATGTGAGCAATGACCTCGTCGGCATACAGCGTCAGCCCGACCGCGTCGTGCTGCTTGAGCGCCAGGTGGGCCAGCGCCGCCGCCAGCGTCGTCGCATACGACAGCTTGCTGCACCCCGTGTTCGCGCATTCCATCGAGCCGCTCACGTCGACCAGCAACTGCAGTTCCAGATTGGTCTCGGCGTCAAATTCCTTCACGTACAGCCGGTTCTGCCGCGCGAACAGCTTCCAGTTGACGTGCCGCAGATCGTCTCCCTGCACATATTCGCGATGCGAGGCGAACTCGACGCTGAAACCGACGAACGGACTTCGATGCAGCCCGTGCAGAAATCCCTCCACGATCCCCCGCGCCCGCAGCTCGAGATTGTCGAGGCGTGAGAAAAAGACCGGGTCTGTCGCTGTTGGCGTGAGGTCGATCATGGTCTTTCTGCGGCGATCACTTCGGATCGACCGGTTCGCGGGGCACATCGAAGAAGGCCCACGTCGGCAAGGGGTTGTATTGCGAAATGAAAGGGACTTCCCAGACGGTCTGGTCCAGGTGTTTGACGGTCAGGCCTCCCGTGGTCAGGCGTGCTGCCGCATAGTGCCAGGCAGGCCCCCCGGCCGTCGGCCGCGATTCCAGAACCAGGACGAAGTCGGGGTTGGTGCCGTTCGTCGAAAACGCGAAGACCGCCCCTTTTGGCGCTTTGGCGTCCGCTTCGTCGTACTCCAGCAGCGGCGTGGCCAGCAGTCGCATTTCCTGGGAATTCATCGTGTCGGGATTGGTCAAAATGCGGGCCGTGAAGTTCCGGGACAGCTCCCGCAGTTGTCTCCGTCGCACAAGGCCTTTCTCTGCAACTGCGGGTGCGCCCGGGACTGGCTGGAAGCGGAGGCCCGCTTCCCGCGACTGATAGCTGCGATTGTCATCCCAGACGACCTTGATTCGCTGGCTGGCGAGTGAGGTGAAGCAATAGCCCCACTGCGCGACGCCGGTATTGATGTTCTCGCGCGCTTCAATCTTTTCGAGCGCTACCGGTCGCCCTTCGTGAGTCCAGACCCACACGGTGGCGTCGATGAACCGTCGCGGCTGATCGTCGTAGCGGAAGACCGGCTGGTCGACGAGGCGCGGCTGCCCGCTGGTGGATTCGTCCACGAACGTCACCGCCGACCGTTCGGCGATCTCTCGCATCTGCGACAGCAGCTTCGCACGCGTGCGCTCGCGATCTGCGTCCTCGTCCGCCGAGGCCATGATCGAAAAACCTGCAACGAAACACAGGAAGCACCCGAGGATCAGCGAGCGAAGCAGACGGATGGACGCAGTCACTTGGGGTCCTCCGTCGGCACCGCTTCCAGCAGTCGGTTGATCAGCCCGTCGCTGTCGATGTTGTCGGCCCGGGCGTGGAAATTCAGCACCAGCCGATGCCGCATCACAGGATGCGCGACCTCTTTGACATCCGCAAAGTCGACATGATACTTGCCGGCCAGAATGGCTCGCGCCTTCGCCCCCAGCACCAGGTACTGCGAGGCCCGCGGACTCGCGCCGCAGGAAATGTACTTGTGGATTACATCCAGCGACCTGGCCCCGATCGGCCCCGCGGGAACCCCCGGACGCGTCGCCGAGACCAGCCGCGCGGCGTATCGCACCACGCTGTCGGCGATCGGCACTCCTCGCACCAGATCCTGCAGCCGCAGGACATCCTCCGCCGTGAGGACCGGAGCCGCCTGCGCCGTCACGGTGCTGGTCGTCCCCTTGACGATCTGCACCTCCTCGTCGACGGTTGGATACCTGACTTTGACGTTGAACATGAACCGGTCGAGCTGCGCCTCGGGCAGCGGATACGTCCCTTCCATCTCGATCGGATTCTGCGTCGCCACCACGTAGAAGGGCGGCTTCAGCCGGTACGTCTCCCGACCGACCGAAACTTCCCCCTCCTGCATCGCCTGCAACAGCGCCGCCTGCGTCTTCGGAGGCGTCCGGTTGATCTCGTCCGCCAGCAAAAAGTTCGTAAAGACCGGCCCCGGCATGAACGACACCCGGTGCTTGCCCGTCGTGGGATCCTCGTCCATCACGTCCGTGCCCGTGATGTCGGCCGGCATCAGGTCGGGCGTAAACTGAATCCGCCGGAACTCCATATCCAGCGTCCGCGCCAGCGTCCGCGCCATCAACGTCTTGCCCAGCCCCGGCACGCCATGCAGCAGAATGTGCCCCCGGCACAGCATGCCGATCAGCAGCGAGTCGATTACGTCGTGCTGGCCGACCACCACCCGGGCCAGCTCCTGCCGGATCTTCTGCCGCGCCTCGCCCAGCCGGGCAACTGTCGCGGCGTCATCATTCAACGGAGCATTCGTCATGGGACTCGATTCCGCGAAAGCAGGGTCTGAAACTAAAAAGTTTGCGCTATTTACCGTGAATCATTCGAGGTCGGTTCTGATCGGCCATCGTCTTCGAGCCGGTTCTCGTTCAAAGTCGTACCCGGCGATTGAGTCCCTTGACTAGGTCGCCGCATTCGTTCGGCGGCCTCCGCTTCCCGCGGATCGATCAGGTCGTCGCCATCCGCGTCGAGCTGCTCGAAGGCATCCCGCGGACCCAGAAATTCCCGGAACGTCAGATCGCCATCGTTGTTGCGATCCCAGCGCTGAAACCAGATCGGACCCACCGGGCGCGGACGCGCAGCGGCCGTGGCGACCTGCGGATCTGCCGAGCGATCGCTCACGCCGAACGGGTTGAAGACCCCGCGCGAAAACTCGATTCGATAGTGCCGCGCCGGCTCCAGTTCTCCTAACCCCGGCTTCTCGTCCCGTTGCATGGTCGCCAGCGACTTGTCCGCATAACGCATTTCCCGGACCGAGATCCGCCGATCGCTGTTGACGTCCAGAGCCGAGAAAAATCCCGCTCCGTCGTCGAACACCGTAATCTGGCACGTCGTCGCCACCGGTTCGCCCCGCGTCCGGATGAAGGTCTTCATCTCTTCGCCGAAAATCTTCTCGTCCCCGTCGGCGTCGATCTGGTCAAACAGGCCCCGCCCGAACCGCTCCCGGCTCATCGTTTCGTCCCGGTCGAGGTAGCCGTTGCTGTCCCCGTCGAGCTCGTTGAAAGTCCGCAGCGCGATCGCCATCGAAGTTTCAAAGGGATCGACATCCCGCGAGGTGAATGAAATCACCGCGGTCGGCAGTCGCACGGTCGCCGCATCCGGATTGCGGTCGCCGTCCGTACGTGGTCCCGAAGAGGTCAATACCCTCAGCATCGCCCCCCCTTCAGTCCGCACCACGTCGACCGCCAGTTCCACATCGACTTGCGAGTCCTTCAGCCGGCTCAGCTCCCGGACGGTCAGCTTCCCGTCGCCATCGGTGTCGCAGCCGGCGAGTCGTTGCGGCGACCAGCCCAGCTCCTCCGCCGTCAGCCGCTGGTCCCGGTTGCGGTCGTACTTGCGGATCATCTGCGCCGGCAGCAGCGTCTGGTGAGTATCTCGCAGGATGTCCGCCACCGTCGCCGTGGGGGCGACCGGCTGTCCGAGCAGCGCCGCAACCGGCGCCACGGCGGGATCGAGGGGGGGCGTGAACTCGTCGAACGTCACGCACTCGTCGTCGTCGGAGTCTTTCGCCAGCAGCAGGTCGACCGCTTCAAACATCTCATCTTCGTCGATCACGCCGTCCATGTTCGCATCCAGCAGCTTGAAGACCGCCGAATCGTTGCTGGACGTGGTCGAGTTCTGCCGGTACACGACCGTTTCGCCTCCCAGTCGTTCGAAGCGCCGCTCGACATCCCGCCGCGACACTGCCAGCTCCGCCCCCAGCGATTTGAGAAACTCTTCCGCCCGCGGACGTTGTTTCTCGCGGAAGAGTGGCGAGCGCTGCGCTTCTTCCCGAGAGAGTTTGCCGTCCCCGTCCGTATCGAGCTCCTGCAGCAGCCGGTCCACGTGGTTTCGCCGGGCGTCGGCCGGAGAGACGCCACCTACCGCCACCGCCACCCGCAGATGCACCGGTCCGCTCTCCAGCATCAGAATCACATCCCGCGTCTCCGCGCTCGGCGAGACCTCGGCCGCCGGGACTGCATTTGTCAGGCCGAGACTTCCCGCCAGCACGAGCATCGATCCCCCGCACAGGCGGCGCCACCGCCCGGCGTTCGTCCATCTCGTGCTCGCATTCGTCCGGCCCATTGAATCCATTCCCGTTGGCTGATGCTCAGGGCATTGGCTCTGCTGCTCTGTCGGAAACGTCCACCACCTGCTACGCCTTCACAATCTCCTCAATCACCTTGCCGCCCCGATCCACGACCGCAATCGGCCGCCCTTCGGGCGAAATGTTTTCCAGACCGGGGTCGATCCCGATCGCCGCACACAGCGTGGCGTACAGATCCGCCAGTTTGACGGGGCGCTCCGCCACTTCAGTTCCCGCTTTTCCGGTCGAACCGACAACTTGTCCCCCCCGGATGCCCCCCCCTCCCAGCACTGTCGACCAGGCCAGCGGGTAATGGTCCCGTCCCGTCGTTCCGTTGATCTTGGGCGTTCGCCCGAATTCCCCCATCCAGACGACCAGCGTCGACTCCAGCAGGCCCCGCTCCCGCAGGTCGTCCATCAAGGCCGACCACGCCGGGTCGAGCGTTCCGCATAACCGCTGAACGGCGTTGAAGTTATCAGCGTGCGTGTCCCATCCTTCGAGCGTCACTTCGACAAACGCCACTCCCCGTTCCACCAGCCGCCGCGCCAGCAGACACCCTTGCCCGAACCGGTTTCGTCCGTAACGGTCCCGCAGCTCCGCCGTCTCTTCGTCCAGCTTGAATGCCCCCTTGGCGTTCGTGGCGATCATTCGCATCGCCCGTTCGTAGTTGGCTTTGTGGGCTTTCGCCGACGGGCTCGTCACCCGGCTCGAAAATTCATTCTGCAGAAACTTCGAGACCTCGAACCGCCCGGCCAGCGTGGCGGCGGAAACCCCCGCCGCCGGCTTCAAATTCTCGATGGTCAGGTTCGCCCGCGCCTCCGGATCGCTGCTGTCTCCGGAGACCACCAGCGGGGCATAGTTCGGCCCCAGAAAGCCCGGTCCCCCCGCGTCTCCCATGCGGAACGGAGAGACGCTCACATAATGCGGCAGGTCCCCCTCGTCGTTGCCCAGTTCTTTCGCAAACAGCGATCCGAGGCTCGGGTAATTGACCCCTTCCTGGCCCGGACGATGCCCCGTCAGCATCAGCCGCGTTGCCCGGTCATGATCTCCCTCCTGCGTCGTCAGACTCCGGATGATCGCCAGATCCCGCATCTGCCGCGCGACGCCCGGCAGGTGTTCGCTGATCTCGATTCCCGAAACCGCCGTCTCGATTGTCTTCGATGGTCCGCCGTTCTCGTGCCCCGGCTTCAGATCGAACGTGTCGGTCTGCGTCGGCCCCCCCGCCATCCAGAGCAGGATGCAGGCCCGGTGGTTTTTCTCCTGGCCTGCCGCCTCCGCCAGCGCCGGCAGCCACGCGGAACAGGTCACACCCAGCGCGCTCGCCAGGGACGTCTGCAACAGATCGCGTCGAGTCAGCTCACCACGTGACATTGCCAATCCTCCTCCGGACGGCCCGGACAGACCTGCCCGCGCCGATTTTCACGAACGGCTACCGTTCCAGCACAAACTCCGGACTATTGAGCAACCCCCAGAAAATCTCGGCAAACGCTTCCTGCTGCCGTCGTTCGTCCGTTTCCTTCCGCACGTGCGCCAGCAGAAATTCCTGCTCCTGCGGACTCGGCCGCCGACTCAGCGTCGCCAGATACAATGTCTCGAGCTTCGCTTCCGCATTCAGAAACGGGGCATCCAGCACACCCCGCAGCGTCCGGCTCTGTTCCAGATCCGTCGCCTCCGCCGTCAGCCGTCCGTTCATCATCAGCAGCGCCTGCGGAATTCCCGCCCGATATTCCTCGGGAGCATTCGCCGCCGCCTCGTTCATCCGGGATATGAGCTGATCCCGCAGTCCGTTGAACCGCGCCCCCCCATCCACACGCGAAACCGGCAGGGCCAGCGCCTGCTCCAGCGAATCGAAGATCTGCTCCGGCTGCAGCGCCTTGACCGGTCGAAATCCCGGCGGCGGAATCTCCCCTTCTTCCAGCGCGACGCAACCCCGCTGATAAACCCGGCTCTTGCAGATCCCGGTCATCAGCCACCGCAAATCGAATCCCGCATCCACAAACAGCCCCGCCAGCTCGTCCAGAATCTGCCGCTCTTCGGGCGACGCCAGATCCAGATCGTCCACCGAATCCGTCAGCCCCCGGCCAACGAGCTGCTGCCACACCCGGTTCACGGCAGTCGCCGCAAAGTGCGAGTTTTCCCGCGAAACCATCCAGTCAGCCAGCGCCTGCCGCGGCGTCTTCCCTGCGGGGACTTCCGCCGGCCCGCCCCCCAGATAGGCCGCCGTGTAGTCTTCCAGGCCATTGAGCGGCCGGATTTGCGCGACCGCGACATCCGCCACGGTTCCGTTCTTCACTCCGGCAAAGAACGCGGCCATCCCCCAGAAATCCTGCTGCTTCCAGGAGGCAAACGGGTGGTTGTGACACTCGGCGCAACCGATTCGGACGCCTAGAAACACGCGCGAGACCGCACTCGCCGAGGTCTCCGGCTTGCCGCCGGTCGCCAGATAGAACACCGCGGGGCCACCCGACATCCCCATCTGGGGATTTGTGGCGACCATGGGCGTCCCGTCGGCGCTGTTCGCCGTCACGAGCTTGCGGGCCAGTTCGTCATAGGGGACGTTGGCCAGGAACTGCTCCCGCAGCCACGGCTCCAGACCGATCGCCATTCGCGCTTCGGGCGTATTGCCGGGCGCCATCATCCGCCGCCACAGCGTGGCCCAGTGAGCCGCCGTCTGGGCCGCATGCTTTTCCGGCCGCCGAGTCTCGTTCAGCAACTGATCGACCAGCGCATCCCGTTTCTGTTCGCCGGCATAGTCCAGAAACTCGCGCGCCTCCGAGACGCGCGGCAGCGTCCCCCCCAGATCGAGATAGGTCCGCTTGAGGAACGTGGCGTCGTCCACGACGGCGGAGGGCTCGATCCTGGAACGTTCCCACTCCCCCTCAAACCGGCGGTCGATCCACTCGGCCAGATCCCGCGTCGACAGTCGCATCGCCGGCTCCTGAGCCGCGGCCGCGCCGCCGAGCAGCGTCACTGTCATCAACAGGGAGGAGGCTTTGAGGAGCATGGCTGTCGCTCTCCGCCGGTCGGGATTTTCTGTCGCGATTCTGCCGTGTGGCGAAGGAAGCTCGCAACGACGATGATGCAGAATGAAGAACGGAACAGCGATCCAATATAGTCGGAATGTCTGTAGCGTCAAGAGGCAAGTCGATTTTTTTTGAGGAGTGGCGGCCGGGACCGTTTCGGTGTCGAAGTGTCGCCAGCCGACGGACTGAGGCCGCCGTCAGCATCATCCGCCGCAGGAGACCCGCCGTGACCGCACCGAATTCCCGCCGGAAACTCCACTTTGAGACTCTGAGCGAAGTCCTCCGCGACGTCGAATCGCTGCTGGCCGGCGGTTACGAATCGCTCGGCCGCTGGGATCTCTCGCAGACCTGTCAGCATCTCGCCGACTGGATGCAGTTCCCCCTCGACGGCTTCCCCAGCCAGCCCGCCCCCATCCGCGGCCTCCTTTGGCTCCTCCGCCACACCATCGGCCGCCGCCAGTTCCAGCAGATTCTCGCTACCGGCCGCATGCCGGCCGGCGGCCCCACCCTCCGAGAAACCGTCCACGCACCCTGCGGCGGCAATTCAGCCGCGGTCGATCCCTTGCGCCACGCCATCGCCCGCTTCGATGCCCACACCGGCCCCCTGCATCCGTCGCCGGTCTTCGGCACGATGGACCACGGCCAGTGCCGACAGCTGCAGATGATCCACTGCGCGCATCATCTGAGTTTTCTGCGGCCGCGGAGTCCGGATAACGTTTCCAAGAGGACCGAGATCGTCGGTAATCCCAGTGGCGGACCGTATTCTGTCTGAGTACAACGGACCTATCACAATCGCCCCGATTCGTACTCCCGATCAATTATGAAACCGCCACGAAGACTGCGAATCCTGACCGAATCAGAACTGCGGCACCTGACCGTGGAGCGGCTGCTTGCGTACCGAAAGAAGGCACTGTCTCTAGAGAATACTTTGGTAGACTCGGACTATGGGGATTCTGCTGACGAACTGGACGAGGAGTTCATCTGGTTCAAGGAAGATCCGAGGTGGCAGGAGGTCTACGATTGCATCTTGGCAGCTCTTGCCTTCAAGCAGTCGAATGCAGGAGAGTCTCTCACCTAGCACAAGGCATCTTGTGCGACCACTTGCGGCATTCCGAGTTTGCCGTCTGCGAGACCGCGGTATGAGTTGATAGCCCCGCTGTAACGCTTACGACCGGCAGGCGGGGGACGTATCTCGGCAAGTCCGAGCTGGTGTTCGGCGAGGTCGGCTCCGAGGGCAAGCAATTCACGCACATTGTCACACGGCCGGTGAGGTTTACTGGCTGCAGGAACGCCCCCTCGACGTGGATCGGACGCTCGAATCCGTTGGCTGCCGAACGGAACCGTTCCGAGTCGCCGGTCGGCAGGGTGTGATTCGGAGAAATCGCAACGACGGACGGGGAGTCGGGACCACTCGACTCCCCGTCGTTCTCGCACTTTGAGCGAGCAGCGAATCGCTCAGGACGTCAACGCCGATCGTCGCATCACTTGTGATCGCGCGGCGGCGCCAAACAGATGCGGAAGCCGTCGCGGGAATCGGAGTAGTGGGGACCGGCAAGTCCCAGGCGAACCGCGCAGCGGGCATTGCCGGGAACGTCGAAGTAGTTGCCGCCCCGGCAGACCGGACGGGGATTCTCTTTGACCGTATACAGCTCTTCGCGGCCTCCCTTGGGATCGAAATGGTCAAGGATGACCTCCCAGACTCCGCCGCACATGTCGGCGACGCCGAAACCATTGCGGCCTCGTTCTTTGTAATGATCCACTGGTGACACAAAGGAAAACCCGTCGCTCCAGGGGGCGCTGGACAGCGGCCATTTCTGCTTCCGGTCGGGCAGGAAATCGACCGCCGAAATATTGAATCGTCCTTCGCCTTCGCTCAGTTCGTTCCCCCACCAGAAATACTGGCTCTCCTTGCTGCCGCCGCGACAGGCATACTCCCACTCGGTTTCCGCTGGCAGACGGTACTCCAGGCCTTCCGGCAGGCGTCCCGCCGCGCGTTCGTGTTTGGTGAGCCACGCGGCGAACGCTCGCCCGTCGGCCCAGCTGACGCACACGACGGGAAAGTCGTCGCGCAGGGGGAATTGAAAGTTCGGATCGCGCCAGCTCTTGCCCGCCATCGGTTCCCAGGGATGAGTCACCTTGGTCGTCAGGTTGTAGCTCGTCCATTTGGGATTGAAGCACTGCGTGTGACCGCCGGGCCGTTCCGCATCGGTGACGTACCTGGTCTCGTCGACGAACCTCCGGAACTGACCGACGGTGACTTCGGTGCGTCCCATCCAGAAACCGTCCTTCACCCGCATCTTCCGCGGCTGCTCGCCTTCATACGATTCGCGTTCCGTCCCCGCCTGAGCGCCCCCCTCGATCCCCGTGGCCCACAATTTCTCCTCCGGCGTGCTCCCCATCAGGAACTCGCCGGGCGGGATGTAGACCGTTTCCAGCACGACCTCGCCGCCCAGCTCGGCCCGCTTCGCATCGCCCTGTTTGGGTTCGCCGCCGCTCGCCGAAGCGGCGCCGATCAGGATGATCGTTAGAGCGTACCAACTCGACCGACTGCGGTTCTGCATGAACTTCTCCAATCGTTTCCGGGACGTGTGTCAGGGAAAATCAGCTGCCGGCCAGATCCACTGGATGAGTCACTTCGTCAGCGCGGCCTCGACACTCTGCGGAAAGTGGCAGGTTACAGACCAAGTCTGTTCGCAGCCACGGCGGTCGGGGTCGATGGTCGGGGCAGAAAACTCAGCCCTGCTCCAAACGCGTTCAGTCTCAGGAATGGCAGCGGTGCGAATTCTCGCAGGTCCGCCGCTTGAATTCACCTGATCGGATCGGGATGCCGGCCGATTTCCGTCGGTGACCATATCTTTCCTCCTACTCGCTCTGGCTCTCGTCCCCGCCGCCGCACAGGCCCAGGTCGACTCTGATTGGGCGGTCATCACCAAAGAAGACCGGGCCATCTACGTCGAGACCGACAAGCTCGAAGACATGCACAAGCTCAGCGACCGCGACAAACGCCATACCGCCCTGCAGGCCGACAAGACGGGCTGGAAGCTCCTGAAGTAGCGGCCCGTCCACCAACGAAAAAAGCCGCAACAACGAAAGTCTTTGCGGCTCTGACGACGCTTCGCCGGGTTCGTACGATCAGCCTTCGGTCCTGGAGCGGTACTTGGAGTCGCGGCCGAAACGCTCAAGACTCCCTGCGAATGGCCCCATGCTGCGCATTGGCGGTACGACCGAAATCGGCTTCGGCATTGACCGTGGCGTCGGGCCGATTCGGTAGCCGGACATTAATACGGCGTGCTGGGCAGGCTGGCCTTCCACGCCAGTTGAATCGGAATCAGGACGCCGAGGATGCTGTGCAGCACTTCCGCGGGAGTCCGCACGGCGTCGATTCGCGAGACGATGTCCTTCGGGTAGCAGCCGATCACAGGTTCGGATTCCCGCGTGTAGACTTCGAACCGGTGGCGGATGATTTCTTCATTGGCGTCGTCGGAACGATTCTCGCGGATCGCCCGGCGCTTGATGCGGTCGATCATCGCCTTCTCGTCTTCGCAGACGAGATGAATGATATGCAACACGTTGATCGTGTCCGCGATCATCTTCACCTGCTCGGGATTCCGCGGAATGCCGTCGAGAACGAGAAATTCGTCAGGCGGACGGTAGCGGGAGACGGCGATGTGGCCGTGCAGGGCCTTCTTCCAGATACGGATCGACAGCTCATCCGGCACCAGTTGTCCGCGTGAGCTGTATTCGTAAATCTCCCGTCCTTCTGGCGAGCTGATGTTCAGTGATCGGAAGACGTCCCCGCACGACAAATGGCAGAAACCGGGGACCTGCCCCAGGATGTTCCCCTGCGTCCCCTTACCCACACCCGGAGCGCCGAACAGCAGAATCGTCGGAAAGCGACCGTCAAACATCGAAAACTCAACCTCCCCGCAGTTCGCCGGACGCCGCGAATTCAGCGATCAACGGTCCCTACTGTCGGAATCGTAATTGGTCGACCGACCGGGCTCAATGCGGGAGGAGGGGCCGGCGGGGGAGATTCGCCGATTACGGTGCGGCTGGCAGACGATCGGGCTGACTTGATGTGCGAAAGCACGAATTCTTCGGCGGACCGGCAATCATCGGGATTCTTCGATTCGTTTTGCTCCGCGAACAGTCCCGCGATAAGCTGGCAGTGTCGAATTTGCGGTCAGTCCGGACAGAACGAAGGATTCTTGAATGCTGCGTTGCCTGTTGTCGGTTACGGGGTTCCTGATCGGAGCCTGGGGATGTGCTGAGTCACTTCGGGCGGAAGTTCCGCCCCTCGGGACGCCGAGCAAAGCGGTCGGCGGCGTCAACGCCCTCAAATCAATCGGTCGCATCGGCGATCTCCCGGCTGCCGTCCCTGCGGTCGCGTGGTCGCCGCAGGGGGAACTGCTGGCGATTGCGACAGGCCCCGAAATCCGGCTCCTTTCCGGAACCGAAGTCAAAACGACGCTGACCGCCGGCAAGACGGTCCGGTCGCTCGCCTTTTCGCCGGACGGGGCGCTGCTCGCCGTCGGCATGTACCAGAAGATCGTGCTTTGGGACGTCGCAGACTCCAAGGAGCAGCGCACGCTGAAAGGTCCGCGGGCCTACGTAACCGGCCTGGCCTGGTCGCCGGATGGATTGAAGCTGGCGGCTTCCTCCGAAGACGAAGTCGCCAGGGTCTGGACGCTCGCCGGGGAAGCAGCCCCGGTCGTCCTCTCCGGTCATGCGTATCCGGTGACGGGAGTTGCCTGGTCCGCCGACGGCCAGACCGTCGCGACGGTCGCCGGAGACGACACTCGCCTGACGAAGCCCGGCGAGCTGAAGCTCTGGGACACGCAGACCTGGCAGGCCCGAATCACCGCGACTGATCACAAGCAAGCGGCACTCTGCGTCGCCTTCTCTCCAGACAGCAAACTGGTCGCCACCGGTGGCCTCGACGAACGGGTGATTCTCTACAGTCTCCCGTCGTGCGAACCGGTCGGCTTCTACGGCGGTCACAGCCGGCCCGTGAATACGCTGGCCTTCGTCCCGAAGTCCTCGCTGATCGTTTCCGGAAGCGGCGGCGGCTTTAAGGGAATGCACGAGATCCGACTCTGGCGCAGCGACACCGGCGAAGATCTCACCGCGGAAGAAGAAGCCCACGAAGCGAAAGTGAACGCGGTCGCCGTCTCGGCAGACGGAACGAAGATCGCCGCGGGAAGCCAGGATCAGTCGGTCACGCTCTGGCAGCTTCCCGGCTCGCAGTCGTCCGATCCAGTCGCCACCGTCGCCAGCGTGGTATCGAAGGTTCTGACAGCCGCCGAAGCCCAGCCAGTTCCGAAGGTGCTGCGCGTCGGCGTGATCGGTCTCGATACCTCACATGCGCCAGCCTTCGCCAAACTTCTCAACGACCCCGATGCCCCTCCCGAGCTGGCCCACTGCAAGGTCGTTGCCGCGTATCCGAAGGGGAGCCCGGACATTGAATCCAGCACGAAGCGCGTGCCGGAGTACACCAAGATCTTCCAGGACCTCGGGATCGAGATCGTCGATTCGATTCCCGCACTGCTGGAAAAGGTCGACTGCGTCCTGCTCGAAACCAACGACGGCCGGCCGCATCTGGAACAGGTTCTGCCTGTTCTGAAAGCCGGTAAGCCCTGCTTCATCGACAAGCCGATCGCCGGTTCGTTGACCGACGCTGTCGCGATCTTCGAAGCCGCGAAGAAGTACAAGGTTCCGGTCTTCTCGGCATCCTCGCTACGGTTCGCCGAGGGAGCCCAGAAGATCCGCGGCGGGTCGCTCGGTGATGTCTACGGCTGCGACGCCTACAGCCCGGCGTCGCTGGAAGCGACCCATCCGGATCTCTTCTGGTACGGCATCCACGGCGTCGAGACGCTGTTTACCGTCATGGGGCCGGGTTGCGAGTCGGTGACGCGTGCGCAGACGCCCGGCACTGAACTTGTCACGGGAGTCTGGACCGGCGGATGGATCGGCACCTTCCGCGGTCTCCGCCAGGGGAGCGGCTATGGCGGGACCGCGTTCGGGTCGAAGGGAATCGGCCAGATCGGCCCGTACGGCGGCTACAAGCCGCTGGCGGTCGAGTTCGTCAAGTTCTTCCGCACCGGCACGCCCCCGGTTGACGAGCAGGAAACGCTCGAAATCTATGCCTTCATGGAGGCCGCGGACGAAAGCAAGCGTCTGGGAGGCGTACCCGTCAAGCTGCAGACGGTCCTCGACAAGGCGAAGGCGGAAGCCGGCAAGCGACTGAAGGACCTGGGAGTTGAGTAGGCGTCTACCGTTGATGGTTTGATAGTTCAGAAAGGCTCTGCGATGTCGTTCGGCGTCGCAGAGCTTTTCTTTTCCGGCCATCAACGATCGACGATCAACCATCAACGCGAATCACCACTTTGCCGAAGTGGCTGCCGGATTTGAGGTACGCGTAGGCCTCCGGAGCCTCGTCAAGCGGAAACTCGCGATCGATCACCGGGTGCAACGCGCGCTCGGCGATGAACGAATTCATGGCTTCGAAATCGGACCGTGAACCGACGTAGATCCCGTTCATCCGCGCATTGCGGGCCACCAGCGGAAACAGGCTGGTCTGCGGGGCGCCGAACCCGGTCAACACGCCGATGAGTGCGATATGCCCGCCCGCGGCGACGCAACCCAGCGACTTCTCCAGCGTCCCCGGACCGCCGACTTCCAGAATATGGTCCACACCCCGCTTGCCGGTGAACTCCCAGACATTTTTCTGCCAGTCGGGCTGCGTGCGGTAATTGACCGTCTGCCAGGCGCCGAGGGCTCGCGCCCGTTCCAGCTTGGCGTCGCTGCTGGATGTCACGATCACCTTCGCCCCGAGTTCGGTGGCGAACTGCAGACCGAAAATCGAAACGCCCCCGGTGCCGAGAACGAGGACCGTATCGCCCGCCTGCAGACCGCCGCGGGTAGTCAGCGAGTACCACGCCGTCACCGCCGCGCAGGGCAGCGTCGCCGCCTCGAACCAGGAGAGATGGCCGGGAATGCTGACGATGCCGTCGGCAGAGAGGAGAACTTCCTCGGCGAGCATCCCGTCGAGCGTCCCCCCGAGGTCCTGTTTGTGAAAGCCCATGTCGAACCGGCCCGACTGCCACGTCTGGAACAGGCAGCCCGCAACCCGGTCGCCGACCTGCCAGCCGGTCACTGCGGGACCGACACCCACAATCTCCCCGGCTCCGTCGGACGTCGGCACGCGCCCGGCGACATCGCGCCCGGCAAGATTGTCCCGATTGACCAGATCGCGGTAGTTGAGCGACACGGCCCGCACGCGAACTTTGACCTGCCCCGGCCCCGGGGCAGGAACGTCGCGGGTCACCTTAGTCAGGCGGTACGCAGAGTCAGCGGGCTGCAGTTGCCAGGCAGCACTGGTCATGGCGATATCTCCTGAAATCGGTCCGCAGCGAACCTCCTTGATTGAACTGCAATCTCAGCGAGAACTGAAGTCTCAGAACTCCTTTTTCAGTTCATCGACAACTGACGACGGACCAAGGACCACTGACCAGTTTTCAATACCGGAACGTCGTCTGCAGGTAGAACTGCTGGGCCGTGTCCCGCGGCATCGTATCGAAGACGGCGCCGTACCAGAACCAGAAGTATCCCGCTTCGACGCTGAAGTTCTGATTGTGGTTGTAGGTCGCGACCAGATCGAGCTCCTGACCGATGTCGCTGCCGGTGTTCGGTGCTCCGATGCGCGCCCCGGTGACGTTGTACAGATAGTCGTTAGAATTCGACTTTGAGAAGAAGTGCTGGGCGGTCATGAAAGTCACCTTCTTGTGCGGCTTGACCGTGAACTTCCAGTTGACGTCGCTGATGTTCTGGCGAGCGATATTGTCGATCAGGCCCAGGTAGGCATGCACCAGGCCGAAGTACTGGAAGAAAGTGCTGTTGGTGCCGCCGGCATCCGGATCCCCGTCGCCCGAGGCCCAGTCGTAGTAGAACCAGAGATTCGGTTCCCACGGCAAGCTCTTCCAGGTGTGCCCCGCTCCCACAGTCACAAAGCCGGCGTTCACCCGGCGACCGTGATCGTTGCCGAACTGATAGCCCCCTTCGACTTCGCCATGCAGCACGCCGTCGCCGCTGTAAGCGTAGTTGCCCAGCCAGCGCGTGGCCGTCAGATAGCGGTTCCCCAGCGGATAGGCGGCAAGGTTGGGGCCTCCCGCGTTGTTCTGAGACGTGTGGTCCCACAGAAAGTAGGAATCGAACGTGTGGTCCTTGACCCCCTTGTACGTGGCCCAGGCGCCGGTGAAGACGCGGTCCTGGTTGCGAGTGTCGAAGGAGTTGTCGAACCGCGACAGCGGTCCATCGTTCGGCGTCGCCGTGTTGACGGGATTGGTGACCCAGGCGTCCAGATCCCAGGCGTCGCCTTTGGTGAAGACCTTGAAGCCTTCGAAGTTCCGGCGGGTGTTGGCCCAGTCGAGGGGCGAGACCAGCCGCTGCGAACCGTAGAGCAGCTCCTGCCGTCCGGCCCGAAACCAGACCTTATGGTCGTTCAACTCCAGAGGCGCGATGTCGACGAAGTAGTTCTGGAGGTCCCAGCGATTCTCGTCGATGCCGGTCGGCGGCAGATCGTTATGGAAGATCGAGGCGTCGATCATCTCGACGTAACCGCGCAGCCAGTCGCCGTGCTTGACGTCGAGATAGTTCCGCCAGCGCCACAGGTCGTACATATTCCGCTTCGTGTTGCCCTGCGGACGCAGGCGATTGCGCTCGTCCATGTAGCGGAACCGCAGTTCGCCGCCGAAGGAAACGGTGGTGTCCGAGAAGACGTCCGCCGGGAAGATCTCATCCAGCGGGATGTCTTTGAAGTTCTCGCCGAACAGCGGCGTGTGGTTGGGATCTTTTTTGTAGCTGAAGTCGTTGTCAAAGAAGAGCGGCTTCCAGGGCTGCGGCGGCGGCTTGGGGGCGGCTGGCTTTGCGGCTGGGACCGGCGCTGGCGCCTCCATGACCGGTTCCGGGGCGGGGACGACATCGCCTTCTTCGGCGGTCGCCGGCGGGACCGGTGGCGGAACCTCCTGCGCCAGCAGCGCCGATTCGAGACCGCTGCCCAGTCCCAGCAGGCCCAGCAACGCCCAGCGCCGCACGTTTTGGATCGCGCACTCTGACTTCATCCCCACCCTCCCTGAACGCGACCGCTGCGAGCGCACGCCGCGGGAATTGACTGTCCCGATAGGGAAGAACATCGGACTTCTGTCGTTACCACAAAGTCAGGTCGAGACCGAATTGCGGGCAACCGAAGACGGGGCGGCACTCGACGTGACGGACATGCGGACCGCGGGGAGTTTGCCGGGACGCGGGAGCGGCAGGAACTGCCGAAGGCTTTGCTGCGAGTCAGGTGCCGGCCTACAACCCCCTCAGGAACTCGACAAGTTCGTCGAGCTCGGTGTCACTGAGCGCACGCGGCAACTGGTGCTCGAACTTTCGGAACGCCTCATCCAGCGACCTCGCTCGTCCGTCGTGGAACCACACACTCTGGAACCGCACGCCACGGAGTGAGGGAGGGTTGAACTGCTTCCGCCCTGCTTCGTCCGCCAGTCCCACGTCGTACGTCAGGGGCGTCGTGTAATCCGGTTCCGCATGACAGCGGTCACAGCGCAGTTCGCGGAACAGTTTCCGACCGGCCTCCGCCACTTCCGGTCGAGTCGAAGGAATCCGCGGCGGCTGAGGCAGCGTTTCGACGTACGCGGCCAGATCGGCGGCCTGCTCGTCGGTCAGAGGCTCGCCGCGCATCGTCGATTCGGTGGAGATCTGCATCTGCTGTTTGAGCGACTTCACGGTGCCAGTCCAGGCATAGGGCCCGGTCTCGGCGATGCCGCGCAGGCTGAGAGTTCGTTTCCGCGTGTAATCAAAACCGCCGTCCGTCGAGTTGTCGATCAGAATGCCGGCGGTATGTCCGTCGGTGTGGCAACTCTGACAGCTCAGCCAGGCGTCGTGCGAGCGTGTGCCATCGTAAAACAAGCGTTCGCCGCGATCGACAGCCGTCAGCTCCGGTGCAGTCCCCAGGGCAATCCGCCGGACTTCCTTCCCGGCTGCGATGTCGATCACCGAGACCGAGTCATCCAGCGCATTCGCCACCAGCAGCGTCGATTCATCCGGCGTGAGCGCCAGCGCGGTCGGTCGGCGACCGACCGCAACCCGCTTCCACTCAAACCCCAAGCTCCGGTCGATCGCCACTTCATTGACGCCCGCCAGCGGTACGATCAGTTTGCCATCGGCACGAACCAGCAGCCCGGCCGGATCGGCTCCGCCTCGTTCGACGTCACCGAGAAACAGCGTCCGGCTCCGGTCGCGCAGATCAGCATCCGGATTGGCGGCGTCGATCACCTTAACCGACCGTACCAGGTTGTTGAGCAGCGTTCCCCAGTGGATGTCGTCGCGGGATGTCTCGGAGTTGTCGTGGACATACTGCTGGGCCAGCAGCAACCGGCGGCCATCGGAGGACAAAGCCAGGCCGTGAATGTTGTGCCCGGGGACATTCTGCAATGTGGCCACGCGCAATGGCGACGCATCCAGCACCGCCAGCCGTCCGCCGAAGGCATCGGCGACGAACAGCCGCCCGCCGTCCGGATTCCAGACGCAGGTCCGCGGACAGAACTTCAGTTCGACGGACTCCGGACGGGGCGACTCGTCGAGCAGATCCGCCGTCGACAGGACGGTCACCGTCTGAGACCAGAGCGACGTCACCGCAATCAGCGTCTGCTGCGGGTTCAGCCGGATCATCGCCGGATGCTCGGCCACGCGAATGCGCCGCAGGACCTCCTGTCGTTCCAGCTCCGCGACCGAAAGAATGATCAATTCATGAGCCGCCCGGTCGAGCACCAGGAGTTTGTCGTCGCCCCAGCGGATGACGTCGACGAGGGCACGACCAATGTCCTGCTCGGCGACAATTCGCCCCTCTCGCCAGTCGACGACGCTGAGACTGCCGGAGCGCTCGTTGGCGACGACAACATGGCGACCGGTCCCCAGCAGCGCCAGGGCCGCAGGACGACGATGGCGGACAGACGATCCTTGAGTCGTTTCCTCGGCCACGGATGGCGGAATGAAAACCGTCAGCGCGACGACGCAGCAGATTGCGCACGCCAGCAAGCCCTGAATCATCGCACGCCCGACACACCGCTCCATGTCAGCTTCCCTTCCAAGAACCTGACCCCAGTTTGCGGGACACAGCGAGACAAGGCAAGGATTCGTTGACCGTCGATCATTGATGTCGTCGGGCCTGACTCGACGATCGACCATCAATGATCAACCATCATCGCGGCACATCCGTCTTGATATGCAGATCCCGGAGCTGCTTCGCATCGACCGTCGATGGCGCGCCGGTCAGCATGTCTGCCGCTTTCTGCGTCTTCGGGAAGGCGATCACGTCGCGGATGTTGTCACAGCCCGCGAACATCATCACCCAGCGGTCCAGACCCAGGGCGATGCCCGCGTGCGGCGGCGCTCCATAGCGCAGCGATTCCAGCAGAAAGCCGAACCGGTCTTCCGCATCTTCGGGCGTAATTCCGATGAAGTTGAAGACCCGCTGCTGCACGGCCGGATCGTGAATACGAACCGAACCCGACGCCGCCTCGTAGCCGTTGCAGATCAGGTCGTACGACTGTGCCCTGATCTTGCCGGGGTCGGTGTCGAACAGCGGAATGTCCTCTTCGACCGGCTGACAGAACGGATGGTGCTCCGCCTCCCAGCGCTGCTCGTCCTCGTTCCAGGCGTACATCGGGAAGTCGAGCACCCAGGCGGCTTTGATCTCGCTCGGGTCGTACAGCTCCAGCTCCTTGCCGAGCCGGTTCCGCAATGCGGCCAGCGCGGCGCTCGTCACCTTGGGCGTCGACGCCACGAAGAACAGTACGTCCCCCGTCTGGCCGCCGAGCCGTTCGATCAGCGCCTGCTGGTGCTCCGCGGAGAAGAATTTGGCGATCGGCGAATCGAGCTCGGTCGGCGACTTCACGCGGAAGAACGCCAGCCCCTGCGCGCCATAGTTCTTCACGAACTCGGTCAGCTCGTCGATCGCCTTCCGGCTGTACTTTTCCGCCGCTCCGGGCGCCCGCAGTCCGCGGACCCGGCCGCCGGTCTCGATCGTCTTCGTAAACACGCCGAAGCCGCAGGCAGTCGCAATGTCCGCGACGTCGACCAGTTCCATGCCGAACCGCAGGTCGGGCTTGTCGGTGCCGTAACGCTCCATCACGTCCGCGTGCGTGTAGCGCGGCAGGGGAAGTTCGTGGTCGTGCCCCTTCAGCTCTTTGACCATCCGGATGATCAATCCGTCAATCGTCTGCAGAATGTCTTCCCGCTGCACGAACGCCATCTCGACGTCGATCTGCGTGAACTCCGGCTGCCGGTCGGCCCGCAGGTCTTCGTCGCGGAAGCAGCGGGCGATCTGGAAGTAGCGGTCGAAACCGGCCACCATCAGGATCTGCTTGTAGAGCTGCGGCGATTGCGGCAGAGCGTAGAACATTCCGGGATGAACGCGGCTGGGAACCAGGTAATCCCGCGCCCCTTCGGGCGTGCTCCGGCCCAGGATCGGCGTCTCGATTTCCAGGAACTGCTTCTCGTCGAAGTAGTCCCGCACCAGCTTCGTCATCCGGTGCCGCAGGATGATGTTCGTCTGCACGTCCGGCCGTCGAAGGTCCAGGAAGCGGTGCTTCAGCCGCAGCTCTTCATTCGGCAGCGCGGTGGTGCTCGGCTCGAACGGGGGGGTCTTGCTCTTGTTGAGGACGGTCAGCTCGCGGACGAGCAACTCGACTCCGCCGGTATCGAGCTTCGGGTTTTCCTGTCCTTCCGGGCGGCGAACCACCTGGCCGGTGACCTGGATTACGTCCTCGTAGCGGAGGCCGCGGGCCCACTGCTGAATCGTGTCGGCCTCGGCAAGGTCGAATTTGACCTGTGTCCGACCGTACCGGTCGCGGAGATCGACGAAGACGATGCCGGCGTGATCGCGGTACTTGTCGACCCAGCCGCAGAGGGTGACGGTCTGGCCGGCATGATCCGGTCGCAATTCGCCGCAGGTATGAGTCCGAAGCACGGGCGCCATTCCTCAGTACGCCGGGGCGTGCCCGGCGGGTGTTCGATTGCGGACCGTCCGCGCCTGCGGCCAGTCCGGCTGCCGGCACGGGCGTCCAGTCCCGGTCGGCGGAGAGAAAGGGGAAGTATAGATTGCCGGTGCGGTTGGGGAAAGCGGAGGGGAGTCGAGAGACGAGAGTCCAGAGTCGAGAGCCAGACAGACGGAGCGCGCGGCCGTCTTTCTCTGGCAATCCGCGATCAGCCAATTCCTCTGGCGACTCGCTTCTCCGCCCGATTGACTCCCCCTCCCGAATCCCCGATGGTAAAGCTCCGTCCGTCCTCGGAAATCCCCCCGGAGCCAGTCCATGATTCACTCCACCGCGCCGGTCACCGCTGCCAACTTTGAAGAGCTGCTGCGCGAGGGGGAACGCTGGCTCGATCTCGCTTCCGGCCGGCTCGTCCGGTTGGAGCCGCCCGACGAACTGCATGGCAACGTGGTCTACAACCTGGCCAAAGCGATCGCGGTCCATATCCGCCAGAATTCTGAGGTGCTGGCCTGCTTCGACGTCGGCCTGCACCTCCGCCGGGGCCCGGATACGATTCACTGCCCGGCGATTTCCTGTTTCCAGACGCTGGGGAGATTCGGCGAAGTCGAAAAACTGGTGACGGACACGCCCCCCAGCCTGGTCGTCGAGATCGGTTCGACGCCGGACCGGCGCGAGAGCCTTTCAGACCGGCTGGCCGACTACCGGGCGGCAGGCGTTCCCGCCATCTGGGTCATTGACACCGTCACCCGCCACGTCCACCTGCACCTGCCGGAGGGACTGCCGCGGATGCTCAAGCCGCAGGACACCCTGACCGGCGAACCGCTCTTGCCGGGCTTCGCGCTGCCGGTGGCGCAGTTGTTTGCCGATCCGCCGTGGGTAGGGCGGTAGGGGGGCAGTTTTCGGGTGCCACCTTACGCCGTTAACCCTGCTTTCTGTCGTGTTTTGCAGGTCGCTGCCCGTTGCTGTTGCTTCGTCGTGGCGATGATGATCTTCGGAGGGCCGGCCGCGGTTTCCTTTTTCTTGCGGGGATAACTGCGACTCTGTTTGTTCGCGCGGGAGTACCCATCGACGACCGCCTGATCGAGCCGCTGATGGAATGTGGAGCCGTCGCCGGAACCGGCGACGGGCTGTTTCAGCAGGCCGCGGAAGGCGCGCAGGACTCCGGCCACGCTCAGTCGCTCGGGAGGAACCCGACGCCGGAGTTGATGCTGCTGGGCGTAGAGCAGCATCGCCCACAAGCCCAGCAGCGACCAGTGAGCCTCGCAGAGCACGTGCTCGGCCGCCTGGCTCCGCAGTTTCCGCCGGGCGAACGTTTGCTTGAAGTGACGGTAAAACAGTTCGATCCCCCAGCGACGACGGTAGATTTCGGCAATCTGGCGATCCGACAACTCCCGTCGCCGCAGGACCGACGTCACCAGATACCAGGGATGCCGGCCGCCCTGCACCACGACCAGACGCAGCACGAGTGGCGGTTGGCCGCGCCGGGCAGTCTCGTCCGGCCAGAGATAGACCGTACCGTGCGATTCGCGGACATACCCCAGCGTTTTGAGCAGTCGCACGTTGCCGCCGACGCGAATCAGCAGATCGTGCCCGGCCGCCAGCAGGCGGGACCAGACGTCGTAGCCGACGAACCCGGCGTCGGCCGTGATCAGGGAATTGGCGGGGAGACGGTCCATCATCTCCAGCAGGTGGCTCCGTTCGCTGCTGTCGGCCGGTCCCAGCCGCCACTCCCACGGCAATCCCGTGGCGGCATGCCAGAACGTGGTGATCCACAACTGGGGGCTGTTGGCCTTCTTGCGACGCGAGGCCTCCGTCTGACGGCTGGCCGCCCGACGTCGCCGGGTGAGACGGCCGCGACGCGCGGCGGCCGGCGCGAAACGGCCTTCATTCGAGACAGTTCGCGGCAGTTCGAGCTTGCTGCCGTCCACTCCGAAGACCAACCGTCCCGCCATCCGACAGCGCGATCGCAGGGAGCCCTGCATCCGTTCCCGCAAGACCTGCTTCAGTCGACCGGACAGTGTCTCCGTCCAGTGGACCAGCCGCTTCTGAAAGGCCTGAAACGAAATCGCGACGGGGCATTCCGCCGGCCACAGCCCGCAGACGACGCCGCGGACGACGGCGAACCGCCCGGTCAGCGTGGTGTCGTCCGACCAGACCCACAGCAGGGCAGCCACGACAAGCCCTCGAAACGACCAGCGACCGTCTTTGGGCGGCGTCAGCTCCCGGAAGCAGGATTTCGGGACGAGCCAGTCAATCACCCGCAGGAGATCTTGAGTGCTGGTTTCAAATTCGTTACGACAAGCCCGGTCTCGATGCGACATGCCCGAATCCTTTCGGGAGAGAGTTCTGCGGTTTCTTCCGTGTGGTAACTGAAAGAATCGCGGAAACTCTCAATCGCATCGAGACCTCTTTGCACTCGGCCCGACAGGGTTAACGGCGTAGAGTGCCACCCCAGAACAACAATCCAGAAAGCGCGCCAGTGACTGCCCTGCAAAACTTCGGCGCTAACATCGCCTTCACACCTCAGGAGTTCTTCGTCCCCAAAACCGAAGTCGAAGTTCTCCAGATCCTCGACGCCCATCGCGGACGCAATATTCGCGTTATCGGTCGGCTCCATTCCTGGAGCGACGCCCCGGCGGGCGAAGACGTCGTTCTCGATCTGCGCAGGCTCAATTCTGTCGAGACCACGACAACGCCGGACGGAGTCAGTGCCCGCGTCGGGGCGGGGTGTCAGATCAAGCGGGTGCTTGAAGAACTTGAGCGAAAGGCCAACGTCACCCTCCCGACGCTGGGGCTGATTACCGAACAGGCCATCGCCGGGGCAATTTCGACCGGCACGCACGGTTCCGGCAAGCACAGCCTGTCCCATTACATGTCCGAGATCCGTGTCGCCACATACGACCCGGCGACCGGCGAACCTGTCATTCGCACTATCACTGAAGCACCAGAGCTGGCCGCCGCCCGTTGCTCACTGGGCTGTCTGGGGGTGATTGTTTCTGTTGGGTTTCTCTGCCGGCCGCTCTACAACGTCGAGGAGCACTTCGAACGCTGCGACGAACTGGACGAAGTGCTGACCCTGGAAGAGTCATATCCCCTGCAGCAGTTTTTTCTGGTCCCCTGGAACTGGAGGTTCTGGGTGCAGTGTCGTCGGGAAACGGCCGCGCCGCGGAGCCTGCTGGCGTCGCTATATCGGCTCTACTTCTTTGCGACGCTCGATATCAGCTTTCACGTGCTGCTGACGTTTCTCCGTCAGTTCCTCCGCAGTCGGGCCCTGACGAAATTCTTCTATCGCCATGTCCTCCCCTGGACGGTGATCCGCGGTTGGACGGTCGTCGACCGGTCGCAGGAGATGCTCATCATGGAGCACGAGCTGTTCCGCCATATCGAAATCGAGGTCTTCGCCACTCGCTCGCGCCTGGCGGAGTCGCTCGGCTACGTCCGCGGGCTCCTCGAATGGTGCGACGGCGACCGGTCCGCGCTCGACGAGACCCGGCAGCAGCAGCTTCGCGAACTGGGGCTCTCGGCGGAGCTGGAGGCCGGCTGCGGGGCCTATCTGCATCACTACCCGGTTTGCGTCCGGCGGGTGCAGCCGGACGAGACGTGGATTTCGATGGCCGCCGGCGGCGACGAAGACTGGTACGCCCTCAGTTTTATCAGCTACGCCCGACCGGACGAACGGGCCGGTTTCTTTCAGTTTGCAGAGCTGCTCGCCCGCAGCACTGCCGCGCTGTTCGGCGCCCGGCCGCACTGGGGGAAGTGGTGCCCGATCGACGGCGAAACGGCTCGCCGGCTCTACCCGGAACTGGAGACATTTCGGCAGATCTGCGAACAGGCCGACCCGGACGGGCGGTTTCAAAACGCGTTTGTGCGCGAGCGGCTTTTCGGGGAGACCGGCCGGAGCCAGGCAGTATGCCCTGGTGGATGAAGGCCGCCAGGGGCGCCCCGAAAGATCGCTACCCAGCCAGTTCCGCCAGCTTGGCCGCCACGGCTGCGGCGTGGCCTTCGACCTTCACGCGCGGCCAGACCGCGGCGATCTTGCCGGCCTTGTCGATCAGGAATGTCGAGCGCTGCAGGCCCATCGACTTCTTGCCGTACATGTTCTTTTCCACCCACACGCCGTACGTCTCGGCGAGGGCGTGATCCTCGTCCGCCAGGAGCGGGAAGGAGAGTTCGAACTTGGCGGCGAACTTCTCGTGCGAGTCGACCGTGTCGGTGCTGACCCCCAGCACGACGGTCTCCGCGGACTGGAACTGCGCCAGGTTGTCGCGGAAGTCGCAGGCCTCCGTCGTGCAGCCGGGCGTGTTGTCGCGCGGGTAGAAGTAGAGCACAACGTTCTGCTTCCCCTTGAACTGGCTCAGCTTGATGCGGCCAGCCGGAAACGCAGGAAGGTCGAATGCGGGGGCTTTGTCGCCGACTTCAGGACGGGGCATGGGAGGGCCTTTTCTGAGGAGACGCGGAAAAACTTTGGTAGATCGTAGGCGGATCGCGACGCACGGCAAGCAACTCTCCGGCAGGTGGTTGTTCTCCCGCTCCCGACCGCCTAGAATTCCGGGCTGGCGAGGTTAGTTCTCCCATCTGCAAGTCTTTATCCCTGCTGGAGTTTCGCAGCATGCTCGCCCGGCGAGAGCTTTTCCCCCACGTCATCGAAATGAACTACCAGACCCGCCAGCGCCTCGGGTGCTCCGTCTATCTGGTCCACGACGCAGGCGAGTGGATGCTGATCGACATCGGCTACGAAGACACTGCAGAAGAGATCATCGAAGTCATCCGGCAGATGGACTTCTCGCTGTCGAGCTGCAAATACCTCGTCGCCACGCACGCCGACGTCGACCATATCCAGGGACTCAAGCGGGCTCAGGAGCTGCTGCCCGGCGCTCAGACGGTGGGGCATCCCGAATGCGCCCGGCTGCTGGCCGCCGCCGACCGCATCGTGACCTATGCGGAAATCTCCGCCCAGGGGATCAGCATCGATCTGCCGGCCATCAAAATCGACAAGCTGATCAACGAGGGGGACAAGCTGCAGATCGGCGGCATTAAGGTCGATGTCTGGAACACTCCCGGGCACACCCCCAGCCAGCTCGCCTTCCGCCTGGGGAAACTGCTTCTCTCCGGGGACAACATTTACCGCGACGGTTGCGTGGGAAATATCGACGCCCACCACGGCTCGGATATCCCGGCGTTCATCAAGTCGCTGGAACGGATTCGCGACGCCGATGTGGAGTGGCTCCTCCCCAGCCACGGCCCGGTCTTCCGCAAGGATCCGAGGATGATCCAGAAGACGATCGACCGCCTGGAGCAGTACCAGCACATGGCCGATTTCGGCACCTGCGCCGTTGACTGGCCGCTGCTTGACGAGTGGGAAGACGAGCTGATCCGCGGCTTCGATCCGGCGAAGGCCTGAGGGGACTGGATGGCCGCCGGAGTGCCTGCGTGAAGCTCCGTGTCCACGGATGGCCACCGCCCCCCCGGATTGTGGCGAAAACGCAACAACCGTCTCGTGCGCAACCTGTTTTCGGGGAATCACTTGCGCGGTGACAGAAGTTTGACAGACTTGTGACGGCCGACTGACACGAATTCCGCGAAAATCGGATAGAGTTCCCCCCGTACGGCGGCGGCTCTCCGAGAGAGTTTCCCGCCAGCCCGACGGAAGGATTCGCCGGGGTCTTCCTCCCGAACTCCGAAGAGCGGAAACCAAGCATGGCCACAACTCTCAAGCCCGCCCGCAAAAAGCAGCGACTGATTCCGCTGCCCCTGACCGACAAGAAGCCGACGACCAATGCCGTCCAGCAGGAAATCTTCGACGCCTTCAGTCCCGACCGCCTCCGTCTGAATAACATTGACTGGGTTGTCTTCGGCTGGATCGCCCTGATGCATGTCGGCGCCCTCGCCGCCCCGTTCTATTTTTCCTGGGTCGGCCTGGCGACGTTCTTCGTGCTGCACTGGCTGTCGGGCAGCATCGGCATCTGCCTGGGCTACCATCGATATCTGGCCCACAAGTCGATGAAGCTGGCGACCCCTGCCCGGTTCTTCACCCTCTTCTGCGGCGCTCTCTCGGGCGAAGGCTCGCCCCTGTTCTGGGCGGCCTCGCACCGGCTGCATCACCAGCGGTCCGATCACGAAGGAGATCCGCATTCGCCGACGCACGGCCCTTGGTGGTCGCACATGTTCTGGCTGTTCGCCGCACGGAGCAAGCACGAACGCAAACTGCTCATGGAACGCTACGTGCCGGATCTGCTCAACGATCCGATGATGAAGTTCTTCGAAGTGATCTACTTCCCCCTGCAGATCGCCGTCGGCTTCGTCCTCTACGGCATCGGCGAAGCGACCGGCGTCGGCGGCATGTCGCTGATGCTCTGGGGACTCTGCGCCCGCGTCATCGCCATGTACCACTCGACCTGGTTCGTCAACTCGGCGACCCACATCTGGGGCTACCGCAACTACGAAAGCCGCGATCTCTCCCGCAACCTGTGGTGGGTCGCCATCCTCGCCTACGGCGAAGGCTGGCACAACAACCACCACGCTCACCCGTCGGTCGCACCGGCCGGCCACAAGTGGTGGGAACTCGATCCGACCTGGTGGGCGATCAAGGCCCTGCGTTTTGTAGGCTTGGCGACCGAAGTCAAGGACCGCATCCCGACCGCGGAAACGCCGGTCGAGGGCTAGACCCGAAATCGCTGAACTGTGACTGATTCAACAGCGGCCCGGAGTTCCCACTCCGGGCCGTTTTCGTTTGCCGGGCGGCTTGGAACGGAGAAGAGTTTGACCACGAATGACACGAATCCGCACAAATGAAGAGGAAGACATTGAACCACGGAGGACACGGAAAACACTGAGAAGAAAGGCCATACGATTGAGTTTCTGAAGACTCAACCCTTTTTTCAGAAACTCCGTGACTTCCGTGTCCTCCGTGGTTCAGCCTCTTCTTATCTTTATTCGTGCCGATTCGTGTCATTCGTGGTTCCGCCTTTTCAATGACGAAACGACAAGGCCTCCATCCCAAAGGACAGAGGCCTTGCACTGTTGTTGTTAACGACCGGACCGACTACAGATAGTCGTTAATCAAATTCTCCAGCATCTCCTGCCGCCCCGATTCGTTCGGGGCGAGCTGGCCTTTTTCCAGGACGTACTTTTCGAGGTCGGCGAACGAAACCGTGCCGGCTTCGATTTTCGCACCGATCCCTTCGTCGAAGCTGCGGTAACGCTTCTTGACAAACCCGCTCAGAGCGCCGTCCTTGCGAATCGCCGCCGCCGTCCGGGCACCGCGGGCGAAGGCGTCCATCCCGCCGATGTGGGCGTAGAACAGATCGACCGGCTCGAAGCTCTCCCGCCGGACTTTGGCGTCGAAATTGATCCCGCCCGGGGCCAGCCCTTCCTGAGCGAGAATCACCAGCATGCACTGCGTGGTAAGGTAGATGTCGGTTGGGAACTGGTCAGTGTCCCAACCGAGCAGCAGATCGCCCGTATTGGCGTCGATGCTTCCCAGCGCTCCGTTGATGCGGGAGAACTCGAGTTCGTGCATCATGGTGTGCCCCGCCAGCGTGGCGTGGTTGGTCTCGATATTGAGCTTCACCTTGTCGGCCAGGCCGTATGTGCGACAGAAGTTGAGGCACGCCGCCGCGTCGAAGTCGTACTGGTGCTTGGTCGGCTCCTTGGGCTTCGGCTCGAACAGGAACTGCCCGGTGAAACCGATGCTTTTCGCATGATCGACTGCCATATGCATGAACCGGGCCAGGTGGTCCAGCTCGCGCTTCAAGTCGGTGTTGTAGAGGTTGTGATAACCTTCGCGACCGCCCCAGAAGACGTAGTTCACGCCCCCCAGATCGTGGGTCACTTCGAGCGCCTTCTTGACCTGCGCGGCGGCGTGGGCGAACACGTCGGCGTTGCACGTCGTGGCGGCGCCGTGCATGTAGCGCGGGTGCGAGAACATGTTCGCCGTGCCCCACAGGAGCTGAATACCAGTCTTCTGCTGGTGCTCCTTCAGGACCTTGGCGACCGCGTCGAGGTTGCGGTTGGACTCGGCGAGATTGGCTCCTTCCGGTGCGACGTCGCGATCGTGGAAGCAGTAGAACGGCGCGCCGAGCTTTTCGATGAACTCGAAGGCGACTTCCACCCGCTTGCAGGCGTTGGCGACCGAGTCGCTGCCGTCGTCCCAGGGACGCTGCAGCGTCGCCGAGCCGAACGGATCGGACCCGGTTCCGCGGAACGTGTGCCAGTAGCAGACGCTGAACCGCAGCAGGTCCTTCATCGTCTGGCCTTCAATCACCTCCTCGGGATTGTAGTGTTTGAAGGCGAGCGGGTTTCTGGACTTCGGACCCTCGTACGCAATCTTCGGAACTTCGGGAAAGTACGCCATCGGCGGAGCCTCATTGGTGCGCTGCGGGACACGGATCCGGAAGCCTGGCGCGTTGCATCGGGCGATTTTGATCCCTGGCGCGCAACGGAAATCACTTCCGGAAGACGCCCGAAAGTGTATCACCCGTCAAATCTGATGTCAGCCTGCCGTCACGGGACGCCGGGCTCTCACTCCGTCGCAGAGGCGAATTCCGAGCGGATCTCACGGAGCCTTCCCGAACGCGGAAACGCTGTTACTCCGGGAATTTCTGAGCCCCCGCGGCCTGCTGGATCAGATTCCAGAGTTTTTCACCCAGCGGCGTGAGATCTTTTACGTCGGAATTTCCCGCAGAATGGCGACAGATGAGCTGGACCTGCGGAATGTCGGACGGCTGGGCCGCGATTCGTTTCGGCGGCAGCAGTCCCTCGGAGCGTTCTTCCAGGGCCGACGCCCCGATCAGGCCGATCCCGAAGCCGTCGCGAACGTACGAGAGCAACGCGGGCCAGGCACCGATTTCCATCACCGAATCGAACCGGTCCCGCAACCGGGCCTCGATGAGCACACGGTCAATTTCCTGTCGCAGCCCCGCCTCCGCTTCGGGAAGGATCAAGGGGAGCCCGGTGAGTTGTTCGAGCGGAACGTCCCCGTTCGGAAGCTTGGAAAACGCCTCCCGGACCGCTTCGGGCGCCTTCTTGCCGCAGACCAGAACCCAGGGATCTTTGAAGAGAGGCTCGACAATCAGCGGACGATTAGCGATCCGGTAGATTTCGTCTTCGGGAAAGGTGACCACCGCCAGATCGAGCTCCCCGGTGGCGACGCCCAGAATCCGTTCGCGTCCCGCCACGGTCGAAACGCGCAGTTTGGCCTCGGGACGCTGCTTTCGGAACGCCAGCAGCGATTTGCGGACGAACGTCAGGACCGCGAGCTGCCCGCAGGCCAGAGCAACATCCGGCGCCAGCGCCATCCGCTCGTCGATATCCGTCTGCAGCGTCCGCGCCAGGCGGACAATCTGCCGCACAGCTGTCAGATTGCGCTTTCCCTCGTCCGTCAGAAACCAGGTCTTCCCCCGGCGTTCGAGCCACGGCCGGCGGGCCTGCGGGTTGGAGTGCTGCAGGATCGACAGCCGCTTGGACATGCTCGGCTGGTTGATCCCGAGGATTTCGGCGGCACGAATGGCGTCGCCTTCGCAGTCGATGACGGCGATCAGCGTTTCGAGCATGTCCAGGCTCAATCGGTCAGGCCGCGGCACAGAGTGTCCTTCGACGGGTTCGGCAGGATTGTCGGGAGAGGCATTCAAACGTGACAAGAACACGCTCCGGCAAGCATGTCCTGAACGGAGCAGATACCGGTCAGTTTAGCGGTCCGGTCGTCGTTCGCCACTGGCGAGCGCTCAACTGTCGATTTCGATCGGAACCGGTCGCAATGACAAATTCCCGGATCTGGTGCGGAGAAACCTCTTGACCTGACACTACATCGCACTACGATATACCAGAGTCCGATGTAGCGAGAGCGCTCTGATGCAGCAGCCGTGGATCACGCAGGTTCGCAAAGGCCTGACCGAACTGGTCGTCCTCGCCGCGTTGCGGTCGGGGGAGGCCTACGGTTACGAACTGCTGCAGCGGATCAACGCCGTCGAAGGGCTCTCGCTATCCGAGTCCATGGTCTATCCATTGCTGGCCCGGCTGCATCGCGAACAGTGCGTCAAGGTGCGTGAGGCCCCTTCGCCGGCAGGCCCGCCCCGCCGTTACTACCAGTTGACCGCCGTCGGCCGGAGCCGTCTGGCGGAGATGATGCTGCAGTGGAAGTTCCTGGGCGCTGCGGTCCGGCAGATTCTTGAAGGAGACTCAGCATGAACAAACTTCAGCGACCGCCGGAGGTTCAAGCAGCGCTCGATGAGCATCTCGACGCCGTCGAACGGGTTCTGCTTGATGTCGGCCTGTCCCGCACCGAACGCCAGGCGATCTGCGACGCAATTCAGACACAGGCGGCAGACATGCTGGAGTCCCGGGGAATCGTCGTTCCAACTGCGGAAGACGTGCGAACCGTCGTTGCGGAAATGGACCCGCCGGGTTCTTACCGCGAATCGGCCGCGCCGGCGTCGAAGCCGGCCGAACCGACGCGACTTCATCCGGCGGCACTCTGGTCGGTGATCCTGCCGGTCGCCGCGTTTCTGCTGATGTTTCTGCCATTCGGGCCGAAAGGCGAAGGGGCCGGGCTGGCGTTTCTGGGCGTCATGGCGCTGGCGACCGTCGCTCTCGGAATCGTGGTGATCGTATCCGTCCGGCGTCGACCGGGGAGATATTGCGGCGCAGGCTGGGCCGCAATCGGGATGAGCATTCTTCCCGCCGTGTTCCTGCATCTGCTGGCAATTTACCTCTGGGGACCTGCCCTGGAATCGTGGGTGCTCCGGGATGCCATGCAACGGGAGCAGGCAATGATCTTGACCCGTCTTGCAAACGCCGTAAACCTCGAAACGAGTCGCAGAACCGGGGCCAGGAATCAAGCGCAGTCGCAGCCCGCTACGACCGCTGCAGTGCCGTTCCCCCTGCCGACGTCGCGTGATCGATGGTTACTCGAACACCGGAAGCTGATTGAGTCAGGAGCAATCCTGATCGCTCTGCTCCCAGCGGTCGGTCTGTCATTCCTCACGCCCTGGCTGATCTACCGCCAGTGCCGAACGCCAGCGATATTGCGATGAGACGTGCGAGACAGAAGTCGGCGACCATGATCTCGTCTGGATTCGATCGGAGGCAACGATACTGACGGCCCGAGCAAATCTCACCCAACCTGTGCTGCCTGTGCCAGTGCGGACAATCGGCGGCGAATCCTCCTGTGCGCCAACAGAATGCCCGCTTCGATCATCAGCATCGACGTCTTGAGCGCCCACCAGCCGGCGAATGAAACGACCTCTCCTCGCCCGGGATGCAGCAACCCGCTGAGATACCATACAAAGAGCAAAAGATAGACCAGACAACAGAGAGCGGCCGCGAGGAGATACCCGCGACCTTGTTCGAGCTGCTTCGAGAGCTGATAAGCCGCGGCGCCGATCGCAAAAATTGCCACTCCGGAAGGAAATAGACTTGGCGGGCCTCCGATCAGTCCGCAAGACGACAGGCTAAGGCCTGCAAAGCCGAAGATCACCGCCAACAACGTGAATACGCCCACGTGCAGGATCGTCAGCCAGCGATCGATGGTTGCGGACGAGATTGGCATTTCGGTCTCACTCTCGCGGCAAGTTTACCACTCCCCGCCCCTCAATCACCTGATATCCCCGCCCCGCAGCAACCGCTCCCAGCTCTTCCTCCGGTCCCCCCGGCCAGCGAACCGTCAGCCGGTCGATCTGCGTCGCCGCCCCCAGCCCAAGGATGAGCCGCTTCTCGTTCGACGCCTGATACCCATCCCCCGCCGTGAGCTGCAGGACACGTCGCTCGCCGCCAATCTCCGCGATCACACGCGCGCCGATCGGCACTCGG
Source organism: uncultured Planctomycetaceae bacterium (assembly GCA_942493135.1). Taxonomy (GTDB): domain Bacteria; phylum Planctomycetota; class Planctomycetia; order Planctomycetales; family Planctomycetaceae; genus Planctellipticum. The sequence continues at coordinate 1,920,924 of OW818684.1, forward strand.
GCCGAGGTCGTGCCCACCAGCGACAGCGCCACGAAGTTTCCCGCCGCTGACTCGTTGAGCAGCAGCGCCGACGGTTCATCGAGCGCACCGACCGCCGCATCCGGCCGGCCGTCGCGGTTCCAGTCCAGCGTCGCCACGCTCCGCCCGATGTGGTGCTGCTCGAAGTACGGTCCCAGTACTTGCGCGGAGAGCTCGGCGAATTTCCCGCACCCCGTATTTCGCAGCACTTGAGTCGGCATCTCCAGCGGCTGGTTGTCGTAGGAAAAATCGTCGAGGTGGCCGTTGGCGACCAGCAGGTCCGGGTGGCCATCCAGATCGGCGTCGAGGAACTGCGTCCCGAACCCCAGCCAGGCAAAGCCCGGGTCGCGTAAGCCGGCCGCGCGGGTTTCGTCGGCGAACATTCCGTCGCCGATCTGCCGATAGAGGGTGTTCGATTCGCGGATGTAGTTCGTGACGAACAGGTCCAGCCGGCCGTCGCCGTCCGCATCGCCGGTTGCCACCCCCATGCAGGCCTGCGGCCGGCCGTCCGCATCGAACGCCAGACCCATCGCCAGCGCGGACTCGGCGAACCGCGGCTGGCTCGGATCGGTCGTGAGGTTCACGAACGCCTGATTCGCCACGGCGTCGTTCGCCACAAACACGTCCACCGCCGCCGACCCGGCGAGATCCGCGATCACCAGCCCCAGTCCCTTGCCGTCGGGAGCCGCCAGCCCGGTGGACGGTCCCTCCAGCCGCTCGAAGCGTCCGTCGCCGAGGTTCACAAAACAGCGATCCGCCGCCGCGGCGAAGGACCCCGGATCGCAGACGCGGCGGTGGCCGTTTCGGTCGCAAATCCGCGAGTGAACGTCCTCTCCTTCCAGATAAGTGACGTCATACAGATCGGGCAATCCGTCGCCGGTGAGGTCGGCCATCGCAACGCTGGCCGTCCAGGTGTCGTCGAGGGCAGCGATCTGACCGGTGACATCGGCAAACGTCCCGTCGCCGTTGTTGCGGTAGAGCCGATTGCGACCGATGTTGGCCACGTAGAGATCCGCAAACCCGTCGTTGTCGAAATCCCCCGCCGTCACCCCCTGCCCGAAGCGATCCTCGTGCAACCCCGCCAGCTCCGTAACATCCTGACTGGCGATCCCGCGCAGATTGCGAAATAACCGGTCGAGCGGGCACTGGGCATCCGGCCGAACCGGCCACGGGCAGCCTTGCGTAAGATAGAGATCGGGCCAGTCGTCGCCGTCGTAGTCGACAGCCGCGATCCCGCCGCCGCCCGACTCCAGAATCCGCATCCCCTCCGTCGCGAGATCTCGGCTGTTGAAGTACGTAAACGCGATCCCCAATCGTGCGGCTGCGTCCGTGAACCGGATTCCAGCCGGCGGCTGCGCTGCAATTGCCTGAGTCGCCGGGGTCGATGCCGACCAGTCTGGCAGCGGGAAGCGGTCGACCGGGAAACCAATCCGTGGATCGGGGTCGAGCACGGTCCAAGGCGTCTCTGACGTGATCCGCGGCTGCAGCTTCGCCGTCAGCGACCGGACCCACGGTTCGAGCGGATGCAGTTCCTCGGCGACCCGGCACCACGCGGCGCTCTCCCACAGCCGACCCAGCAGCTCGGTCTGCTCGGCGAGCATCCGGATCACCTCCAGATCCCCCGGATTGCGATGCAGTTGCTCAATGGCAGCGGACAGCTCATGCAACTCATTCGCCCGCTTCAAGAACGGTCCGGCGAGCAAACTCTGGTTGAGGGCGTGGAGTTCCTTCCCGAGCCGATAGACCGCCGAGCGGGCGTTAATGTCCCGCCGAGTCGCTTCAAAGAAGCACCGCACCGCCGCTTTGGCTTGTCCCGTCGCCTCCGCCCAGCGCCCCCGCAGCACCCAGATCTCGGGCAGGACTTCCGTCTCCCGCGAAACGGTCTGCTGCCATTCGGCGAACTCCGACAGTTGATTGCGGGCCAGCAGCAGCTCGCCACGCAGCGCCTGCGACTCCGGAAACTCGCCGGCCCCCGCAATCCACTTCGCGACGCCGTCCCAGTCGTTGCGCGAGGCCGCTTCGACGGCGCTGGCCAGATGCGTCAGAGGATCGTCGGGGGCGTTCGTCTGACAGGTCTTGAGGAACTCGGCGTCCAGCGCCGGGCGTTCGGGGTCGGTGATGACCAGCAGCGTTCCGAGATGCGACCGACCGGTGCCGATCAGTTCCTGCAGCCACGGCAACGCCGAGCGCCGTCGGCCGGAAGTCGTGAAGACAAACGCAATCCGCTCGGCGACGGGATACGTCTGCTGATCTTTGATCGCCTGCAGACTCCGCTCGGCGTCGGTCAGCCGCCCCAGCGTCCGCTGAGCTTCCGCCAGCGAGAAACGAACCCGGTCGGCATCGACGCCCGTTCGTTCCAGCGCCTTCTCATAGTACCGAATCGCCTCGGCCGGTTGTTCGCGAAGCAGGGCGACATCTCCAGCGGCAAGCAGAACATCGGTACGGTCAGGCTCAGTCGCCAGTCCCCGCGCCAGCAGCGGCTCAGCCATTGCCAGCTCGCCGGCCTGAATGGCCCGCCGCAGCTCGACCAGTTCACCGTCTGCCAACGGCTGCGGCCCGCGCCCGAAAACGAACCAGATTGCCGCCATCCCGCTGCACGCGAACAGCAACCCAGCCAACCAGACGATGCGACGATGGCGAGACAAAGGCATTCAATCTTTCAACCTGCAAAGAACCCGATCCGCTCGGGAACCGAGTCTAGACGCGTCTCGCCCTCGCTGCCATCATGCATTGAACTTCACGGACTCGCCCTTCCTTTTCCAACGGCATCTTTTCCCCTGCGACTTCTCCGTCCTCTTCTCCGCGTCCTCCGAGTCTCCGCGGTGAATCCTCTTCTTCACTTCGCCCGCCAGAGATCGCATGGAAGCCACCGCCTATCACGAATCCGGGCATGCTCTGATCGCCACGCTCCTCGGCGGGCGCGTGAAGTCGGTGACGATCGCCCCCGACAATGACGACGGCCCGCGCCGCTTCGGCGACACGCAGGTCCACTGGCGGCGGTCGGTCAGCGAGCGGGACCTGCACGAACATGGCATCCGGGTGGCCCTCGCCGGTCCGGTTGCGGAGATGCTCTACTCGGGGGACCCGTTTCATCCCGGCCTGGTCGCCGAGTGGGCGTCGGACTGGCAGGCGGCGTGGGAGCTCGCCAAGCCGTTCTTCCCCGACCACCGCAAGCGGCTGGCCTATCTGGAAGAGATCACGCGGCAGCTTTACCGGTTGCTGGATGGGGAGCCGCACTGGTCCGCGGTCGCGGCGCTCGCGGATCATCTGCTGGCGCACGAGACGCTCGAACTGGAAGAAGTGCGTGAAATCGTCGGCGAGTGGCTGGGTTGAGCCTGCAGATGGGATTCTTGCGCTACGACCGTCTCGGCCGTGCAAAACCGCGGCTCATGGTCATCGCTTCTCGCTGCGCTCCGATTTCCAGTTGTAAGCACACTGGATTGAGGCCGTTGCCTCCAGATCGGCGATTGTCTTCTGGATGACCTCTTTCTGCGGATCCGGACCGCAGATGTCCTGAACCGCCTGCACTGCCAGAGTCCGTCCCACGTACTGCTGGCGAATGTCTTCGAGTGACGTGCCGTAGTCACGCAGCGCCACTTCGAGTGCCCTGGGGTCCGCCGCTCTATACTCTCGCTGCAACCTGGGGACTTCGTGCTCGTTAAACCGGTCAACCAGGGCTTGTCTTGCATTGACGAGCTGTTCTTCGGGATACCGCCGCGCCAGTTCCTGACACAGAAGGATCTGTTCGACCTTTGCGCGAAGGTTCGACTCAATCAACCTGCGGACGGCGAGTGCGAAACGTTCCGGTGAGCGATCCGGAGAATTGAGCAGAACGCGGCCGTAGGGATGCAGAATTGCCATTGCCGCGACTTCTTCACCGTTCACGATCGCGACCGGCTGGGCGAGGAATCCTGCCAGAATGACCGATCGGTCGGGCTCAAGCTTCGACGCGGGATGCGGAGTCACGTGCGAGAATGGCTCGGTGACTTTGATGAGCGGTTCGATTCCCAACCCATTTCGCTCGACCGGAACCGTGGGATCGGCAGAAATCACTATCATTAACAGAGTTGATGTCAGCATTTCTACCTCCTTGAAGAAACCGGACCACAAACTCATTCGAAGACACGCGGGCCGCCCGGCTACCGATACTCTTCAAACAGCGCGGTCGACAGATACCGCTCGCCGGAGTCGGGCAGCACCACCACGATCGTCTTCCCGGCCGATTCCGGCCGGCCAGCGATTCGCAGCGCCACCGCCATCGCCGCCCCGCAACTGATGCCGCAGGTAATGCCTTCTTCGCGCGAGAGCCGCTTGGCGATCTCCAGAGCGTCTTCGTCGGAAACGGTCTGGACTTCGTTGATCACGCTCCGGTCAAGGATGTCCGGCACAAACCCGGCCCCGATCCCCTGGATCTTGTGCTTGCCAGGTGCGCCCCCCGACAGGACCGGGCTGGCGGTCGGTTCGACCGCGATCACGTGCAGCGGATGTTTCTTCTCGTTCTTGATGTAGCGAGAGACGCCGGTGATCGTGCCGCCGGTGCCGACGCCCGCCACGAAGATATCGACTTTCCCCTGGGTGTCTTCCCAGATCTCCGGGCCGGTCGTCTTGAAGTGGATCGCGGGATTGGACGGGTTTTTGAACTGCTGGGGCATGTACCAGCCTGGTTGATTGGATAGTTCTTCGGCCTTGGCGATCGCCCCCTTCATGCCGTCGGCGCCGGGAGTGAGGATCAGGTTCGCTCCAAAGCCCTTGAGCATCATGCGGCGTTCGACCGACATCGTCTCCGGCATGGTCAGCGTCAGCGGATATCCGCGGGCCGCACAGACAAAGGCCAGCGCAATGCCGGTGTTGCCGCTCGTCGGCTCGACGACGTGCATGCCCGGCTTCAACTGGCCCGATTCTTCGGCGTCCCAGATCATCGCCGCACCGATGCGACACTTCACGCTATAGGCGGGATTCCGGCCCTCAATCTTGGCCAGAACCGTGGCTCCGAGTCCCTGGGTGAGTCGATTGATCCGCACGAGCGGGGTGTGGCCAATCGAACGTGAGTTGTCTTCGTAAACTGGCATCGGCAAGACTCCTTCCAGTCGAAATCCGCCGCGGGAAATGCTTGCCGGGCGGAGAGTTGTCGCGATTGTCAATCTGGTGTATCGCAGAAATCAACGGGGGTCAACGGCAGTCGATCCATCGGTTCACCTCAAGCTGCGGGTCGCCCGCTGACAGATTCGTAACGTCGCAGGATCATCGCTGCCGCTCCGCCACGAGTCGCAAAGTTGCCGGACCCACTCCGGCTGCGATTTCGAGGCATCATTCAGCCAGTTGGCGACGGAATCCTGCACATATTTCGAGGAATCGGCCTTCAACGGCGTCAGCAGCGGCAGGGCCAGTTCCGGCTCCGCCTTGAGAGAGTCGATATGCCGACACCACACCCCCCGCGGACGCGTGCTCTCGACTGCAAACCGTCGCAGGTTGGCCGATTTCTGCTTCGTCCAGTTCTGCAGAGCCTTCACAGACAGCCGGATGTCCTCGGCGATGTGCGGTCGGACGGCGAGCCAGGCCCATTCCCGCACGCCGAAGTGAGAATCGTCCGCCAGCGGCTGGATGTGCCCCAGCCGCTGCTTGAGCGTCAGTTCCGGCGCGTGCGCCACGACATAAGCGCCCCAGCCGCGCACCGTGTCCGATGCGTGTCCCGTCAACCGGCCCAGGACATCGAGTCCGCCGTGACCGTGCAGCAGCCGGCCGGCCGCCGACATTCGACCGGTGATTCCATCTTCGGGATCAATGGTCGCCAGGACGTCTGCGGGGAGTTCCGGCGCAACCGCTGCGAGCAGCTTCTGAAAATCGATGGCGAGCCCTTCAACGAGGTTGGCGCTCTCCAGCGAACCGTCATTGAGTCCCCGCAAAATCTCCGCCGGAATCTCACTCCGTCGCCGGGCTCCCTTGCGTGGCATTCTCGTCTGCTCCTGACCTCGTCCTTCTGATATCCGTTTCCTGAGATTACCCATCCTGGAGGCACGCCCCAAGGGCTTCGGGTGCTCGTCAAGGACGAGCCAGACCGCACTCCCCATCCCCTCACCTCTTTCATCGCCGCAGAATGTGGCATCCACGCCCAACCCATCTCGGAGTCTGCACCGTGGCCGCCCCCCGGCGGCTGACTTCAATCCACTCGACGCGTCTTCCTTATCGCCGCAGAATGTGGCATCCACGCCCAACCCGTCTCAGAGTCTGCACCGTGGCCGCCCCCGGCGGCCGGCCGGCTGGACGGGTTTGGGGGCGTGCGGTAAGATACACGTCGTCTCCAGGATACTGGAATTTGTACCTGCCGCCGCCGGAACCCCAGGAGTTTCCGATGTCGTCTGCTGCTCCCGCGCCGCTCGCCCGCCGTCAGTTCGCCAGCGACAACTATTCCGGCATGTGTCCGGAGGCGTGGGAGGCCCTGCAGCAGGCCAACTGCGGCCACGCGCCGGCCTACGGCAATGACGCCTGGACCGCGCGGGCCTCCGACCTGCTGCGCGAACTGTTCGAGGTCGACTGCGAAGTCTTCTTCGTCTTCAACGGCACCGCGGCGAACTCGCTGGCCCTGGCGTCGCTCTGTCACTCCTATCACAGCATTATCTGTCACGAGCTGGCGCACATCGAGACCGATGAGTGCGGCGCTCCGGAGTTCTTCTCGAACGGAACCAAGTTGCTGCTGGTTCCCGGGGCGGAGGGTCGCGTCGAGACCGAAGCGGTCGAACGCACCGTGACAAAGCGGACCGACATTCACTTTCCCAAGCCGCGCGTGCTGAGCATCACGCAGGCGACCGAACTGGGAACGGTGTACTCCGTCGACCATCTGCACGCGATCCAGGAGACGGCCCGTCGGCATCACCTGGCCCTGCACATGGACGGCGCCCGGTTCGCGAATGCACTGGCCTCGCTGAACGTCGCCCCGAAAGACATCACCTGGAAAGTCGGCGTGGACGTCCTCTGCTTCGGCGGAACCAAGAATGGCATGGGCGTCGGCGATGCGATTCTGTTTTTCCGCAAAGAACTGGCCGAGGAATTCGGCTACCGCACCAAACAGGCCGGCCAGCTCGCTTCCAAGATGCGCTTTCTCTCGGCTCCCTGGGTCGGCCTGCTGCAGTCCGGCGCCTGGCTGCGAAATGCCCGTCACGCCAACGCGATGGCCGCCCGGCTGGAAGACCACTTGGCTCAACTTGCCGGCATCGAGTTCATCTCGACACGCCAGGCGAACTCCGTTTTCGTCCGCTTTCCCGATGCCGTCCGCGCAGCTTTGTGCGAGCTCGGTTGGAAGTTCTACACATTCATCGGCGCCGGCGGCGTCCGTCTGATGTGTTCCTGGGACACGACCGAAGCCGAAGTCGACGCCCTCGCCGCCGACATCAAGGCCGCGTGGACGTCTTCCGCCCACGGTATGGAATAAGACGCCGCCGCGCCCGCTACCTTCCAAACAGTTCGTGCGCCCGGTCCGCCAGCAACAACAGAATCGTCGCGATCCCTCCGACAGCGGCGACCAGAGCGCCCGCGGTTCCCAGTCGCTGCACGTGAGCCCCGGCGCGCTGGTCCGGAATCAGCGAAGCCATCACCCGCAGGGCGTGATGGAAGAATTCTGCAACGAGCATGCCGGTCAGCGCCAGCGACAGCGCCACCCATTGCCACGCCGCCAGGCCAAACACGCCGCACACGACGAGTATCACGCAGTCCATGAACAAGTGGATGCACAGCGTACTGTCCCGCTGCAGACCTTCTCGCAAGCCGTGTTCCGCATCGACCAGATGCTGCCGCCAGTGCGGACGACGCGACCGTACGGGCCAGCGAGCGTCTCCCGCCCCGGCAGTTTGATCCGAATTCCGAAGGCTGTTGCGAGTGGCGGACACGGCAAAGTCCCCGATAGCTGATCCCAGTCTCAGTGGTGCGGGCGGCGTCCTCGGCTGCCCCTTCTGTCTCTTTGCTGTCGAACTCGATTCCCGAGATTCGAACTCACGCGTCAGTTCCCCATTCCCGTGCCCAGCAGAGAACCGAGCTGCGGCGAACTGAGCTGGTTTTTCGAACCCAGACGCGGCTCCAGGGACAGCATCACCCCCACATTGTTCTTGCTGGCGTCGTAGTTGAGGCCGCAGTGAATCAGGAAATCCGCCCCGACCCGAGTGATCGACAGTGCCTGCCCCCGATTCCGACCCTCTCCCAGGTCATACGCGGTCGTCGCTGTCGACACCCACTTGGGACTCATCGCATAACTGTAGCTGGCCGTCAGTATCTGGCTGTCGAGCGACGGCCCGGCTTTGATCTGTCGCAGCCCCACGTACACGCTGCCGCGCAGGCTCCGCTGCGACTGCAACCCCACGTTCCAGAGCTGCTGACCCGTATCGAAGAAATCGAACAGGCTGTTGGCGAGCACCGTCGTCCGGTCGCCCACTGCCCAGCGCAAACGTGTGCTGAACAGGCCGAAGTCTTCGTTGAAGTTGTCCCGTGCAGCGTTCGGGAAATACGATACATTCTGATCCAGCGTCAGCCAGTCTTTGATCCGCTGCCGATCGGGCGGTCCTACCTTCGTCTGCAACCGGTGGCTCCACCCGAATCGCAGCACCTGCTGGCTGTCGACCAGTTCGCTGTAAGGCGCCGTCACACTCGCCCCGGCTCCGGATCGGACTGCGTAAAACCGGGGATCGAGCTGCCCCGGCAGGACGCCGCCGAACGTATTGTCGACCAGCCGCTGGCGGAACCGCTCCTGGGCGTCGTCGTCGAATTCGTTCCACTGCGGAATCGTCGACAGATCCCGACTCGAATCGGCAAACGAGTAGTCCGCGTCGAAGCTCACCTTGTGCGCCAGGCCGTTCAGATTGAACAACGAGTTCTGCACCAGCGGATAAATGCGGGTGAACATAATGTTGGCCCGCACCCCCGCCCGTCCATACAGGCGGTCAATCGACTGCGACGTGAATCCGTCGCTCCAGTACGCCGCCTCGCCCATCGCGTACGGCGTCACGTTGAGCGCCCCGAGATCCAGCGGCATCTCGAGCTCGTGCCGGGACGTCGCCACCATCCCCTCCGCATCCACGTAGTAGGGCAACGGCGTGAAAATATCCTGCGGATCGGTCGGCGGTCTTGCCTGATTGAGCTGCGCGTAGCCGAGCATCGAGTGCGATGACCAGTTCAGCAGCCCGCCCAGCAGCGGCTCGCCCAGTCCGTAAATGTCCCCGCGCGGCATCCACTGTGTATTGTTCTCGAACTGATTGACCTGGGGTCGCGCCAGCAGCGACCACGCCCAGGCATCCCCCTGCTGCTTCAGATAACCGAGCGTCTCCTGATCCTTCCCCCGGTCGAACTCGTTCTCGAAATACTGTTCGAGATAGTTCCGGTCGCTGACGTACCCCGCCTCCCCTTGGAACAGCAGGTTGTTGCTGAAGTAGTGCTGATGCTGCCAGTGCAGCCGGCCGCGGTTCGGATCGGGCGGCCGCAGGTCGCGCCGTCCCAGACCCAGATTGTCCGTCCCGCCGTCGTTGACGTACGTCGCCAGTCCGTTCCCGAGAAACTCGTTCCCGAACGGATCGAGCCCGCGGTAGTTGCCGTTGGTCCCCACAACCGGGCCGCGCCGACTCAAATAGTCGAGCTGCAGCCCCCATTTGACGTTCTGTGGACGCTGCATGCCGAAGAGCTGAAACGCATCCCAGCTCGTTCGGACCTGGGTCCCGAAAATCCTGTCTTCGCTGAAGTTGAATCCCTGCAGAGGAATATTCGGATCTTCGGCCGGAGCGCTCGCGTACGGAGAGTAAAACAGCGGCACATCGTCGACGAGGAACGTCGAATTCAGCGTCGTCACCCACGGATGCCGCTCGGCGATCGGCTCGCCGGTGATCGGATCGTACTCCGGAGGCCGCTGATTCCCCCAGGGCGACCAGTCCCGCTGTTCCAGAAATACGTCGGTCGATTGCATCCGATAGCCCGGCTTACCGTACCGGCTGGTCGAAATCCAGGCGTTCTGCGCGTGGTAGTTCTCCAGCGACAGCTGCTGCAGACGCTCGGCCCGGATCCGCAGCATCGCCCCGAACTGCGGCAGTTCCGATCGAAGGTCGGCATTGAGGATCAGCGCCCGATACTCTCGCGCATCAAAAAACGCCCGGTCGGCTCGGATTACGTTGTTCCCCTGCCGCACAACGATGTTCCCCTCCAGGTAAATCTGGTACTTGGCGTCGCGCGGTTGAATCATATCGGGAGAAAAATCCGACTGTCCGAATGCGTCCGTGAATACGACGACTCGATCCGCCGAAAGATCGACGGTGCCGATCTTCTCCATCCCCGTCCCCTGCAATCCCGACAGAGCGCCGGAAGGTAGCTCCGCGTCGAGTCCGTCGATGAGGAAATTCACGCCCCCGGTAATCACAACCACCTGCTCGGCCGGCGTCGTCGACGTCGTCTGTTTGCTGTCGATGTTGTAGGGCACCGCACTGCGGGGAAAGAGCCGGATTCGCCGCAGGTCATTCTGCGGCTGCGGCAGAAACAGATTTTCCGGGGCCGGATTGATCGGCGCGAGCGGATCGACAGTCAGCTGCGTCTGAATCAGCCTCGCTCGCGTTCCCCGCTCCTGCCGGGCGACGGCGCGCTGGTACAGCGGCTCCTGATCCCCCGGGTGATCGGTTATCCGTCCGGTCGAAGTCAGCGCCACGCCGCGATTCGTCGTCAGCTCGACCAGCAACGATGACTCCGCCCGATTTCCCAGGTCGCTGGTCACCTGCACGTCGTCTTCGAGATAGACCGACAGTCGGTCTTCAACCCCCGCGGGCGTCTCGGCCTGCGTCGACCAGATCACCATCTGCCGCGAGGCAAAGACCGTGCTCCCCTGAATCACTCGACAGCGACCGCGGAAAATGCCGATATAAGCGTCGCCGTCTTCCCACTCCTGCGACCATTCCGCTTCCACCGTGATCGGGGACATCAGCCCCGGATCGGAAGTGTCGCCCTGCAGGGGCGTGCGGACGAATGCCAGAACCGCCGCCATAAGCATGGCGCCGGCCAGCATCAGCCCGATCGTTCGCAGGTAAGATCTGCGCCCCGTCACGGGGACTCCTGCAGCGGACGTGGCAATCGACGTTGAACGCGGCCGGCGATGGGAGTCCGTTCCCCGTGCCAGCCCCGCGAGCGGCAGATTCCGCCCATTGTCGAGGGGGGCGGATTATAGGTGTCGATTCGCAAAGGTGTCAATTTGGGTTACGAGCCCGCCGCAAACGCATTAACCCATTTCCTTATAAATGGTTAGGCGCATTTCCAGAAACCATTTGTCGGCAGTCGCCGAAGCGGCTGCACCGCCGTGTGAAACGACACCCGCCGGGAAACGCCATTGCGAAAAACGATCGCCCCCGTTTCACGCCATTTCCCGACCTGACCAGAGGGACTCATGCGCAGTCAACCAGGCGTCCGCCGTTGGCTGTCGCAACGCGTCCGACATCGTCTGCAGCAAACGGACCTGTCGTGAAGTTACTGGCACGGCCGCACCGGGGCGCGGCGTCTCTGGAATCAGTCGCACCATCAAGCGCCGCTGCAGCTCCTGCACCCCATCGCCCGTCACCGACGAGACCGGAAGTGCACCCGCCGGCCGGAACGCTCCCCAGCGATCGGGCAGATCGGACTTGTGCGCGACGATCACGGCCCCCGGATGTCCCGCCAGCAACGCGTGATCCGCGGGCGTCGCCGGCTGACTCACGTCGATCAGCACGAGCACCAGTTCGGCCCCCGCGACCGCCTCGCGCGCCCGCGCCACACCGGCCGCTTCAAGTTGTTCGTCAGTCTCCCGCAAGCCCGCCGTATCCGCGAGCACCACCGGCCAGCCCTCAAAAGCAGTCTCGCCGGTGACGACGTCGCGGGTCGTCCCCGGCTGATCGAACACGATGGCCCGCTGATAGCCGAGCAGCGCATTGATCAGACTCGATTTCCCCACGTTCGGCCGCCCCGTCAGCACAATCCTCCACGGCTCCGCCAGATGCCGACCGAAGGATTCCCAGCGAAGCATTTCGGCGATGGCCTCAGTAGCCTGGCGGCGATCGTCGTCGACCCAGCTCAGCCTTCGCCAGCCCCTGACAGACGCCAGCAAGCCCCCCGTGAGCTGTTCCAGGAGAAACTCCGCGGTCCGCCGCGTCGAGGCCCGCGACAATGCCATCTGCAACTCGGCCTCCAGGCCGCTGGTCCGCTGCGACTGCTGCACCTGCCACGAGACTTCCCGCGCGCCCGCGGCCACCAGATCGCCCACGATTCGCCGCACGGCCGCAACGCCGCCATGACAATGGACCTCCAGTTCCCGCTCGGCCGTCCGGCAAACCACCACGTCCTCGGCGGCCACCCTCCCCCACTGTCCGTAAACGATGCGATGCAACGGCTGAGCAGACAGCGATTGCCCGCTGGCGGCCCGGAACAGTCGTCGCGCTGCCTCGTCAAGAACGTCTGCGGGACCGCACCAGCGGACAGTCGCGACTGCGCCGCGTCCGAAGGGAGTCAGGACCGCGACCGAACCTACCGACTCAGCCATGAGAGGCTCGCTCCTCGTCCCGATGCCAGGCGCACAGCGCCAGTCCGTGCATCGCCAGCGACGGGAAGTAACGCGCCTCGGGGAACAACTCCGTCAGCAGCCCCCCGTCGCCCCCGGTCAGAATCACACACGGATCCCGCGCAGGTCTCGCCTCGGTCGTGACTCGCGCCACCAGCTCGCGGACGGCTCCGGCAAAGCCCCAGCGCAGTCCACTGAGCATCGCGGCGCGCGTGTTGCGTCCGATCACCCGAGACGGGGAGGCCCGCAGTTCGTCCGCTCCGAGCAGCGGCAGTACCGCCGTGTACTCGTGCAGCGCGCGGGCTCCCAGGGAGAGTCCCGGCAGTATGGCGCCGCCGCAAAACACTCCGGCCTCATTGCTGTAGTCCACGGTGATCGCGGTCCCCGCATCGACAACGATCACCGGTGCATTGGCTGGCCGGCAGTGGCTGGCAGCCAGACCGTTCAACAGTCGGTCGAGTCCGATCCGATCGGGGGCGTCGACCTCTATGGCGATCGGAATCGCCGTCCGATTCCGGATCACCAGCGGAGCCGGCCAGCGCTGATTCGCCCAGTCCCGCTGCAACTGCTCGATGATCGCCGGATGCGACCCGCCGATCACCGTCGGGAGCATCTCCCCCCCGGCCCATCGAGAGAGCAGGTTCCAGGGAACGGAACTGGAACGAGGGATCGCCGTAAATTCCCGGCACTCCGGCCAGCGGCGGTCCGCCCCGCGCTCGAAGAGTCCCAGCTTGATACGGGTGTTCCCCACATCAATCGCGACGAGCGGCCGGTCCGGCTCCAGGGGGTCGCTCACGACGCCACTTTCCATCACGGGCGGAATCTGCTGCTGAAGGCTGAAAAGGATCCGACGGGCCTCTCCCGCCCTCAGACGTTCTAACAGGATCGGAAATCACAATACAGTGGTCCGCCCGGCACCGGGGTCTGCTCGAACAGACTGAGCGCCGGAACGGACAGTCTGATTGTGCGGAAAAACAGGTCTGTAACGACTGGCGCGGGCTCGAAGCAGGCATCGAGTTTTCGTGTTCCGCAAACTGCGGGGGATGCTCAGCCCTTACGGGACAATCGCCGAAAAAAACGCTACGCTAGTCTCGGAATGCCCTGCCAGCCGCCCGCCGGTCAGTCGCGGGCCCCGCCTGTGTAACTTCATTCGTTATCGAGAATTCGAGGTTCCCCATGAAGACGTTGTCGCTCGCCCTGCTCGCCGTCGCCGCCCTCACCAGTTCCGCAGAAGCCGGCCGCGGTCGCGCCGCCGCCAATTGCTGTCCCACCCCGGTCGCCGCGCCGGCTCAGGGCTGCTGCTACACGATTCTCCCCTACCACATCGCCCTGCAGCGCGCGGCCGACGCTGACAAGGCCGAGGCTCAGGTCAAGGAACTGCACGCCCAGCTCGCCCAGCTGAAGCAGGAACTGGTCGCCGCAAAGGACGACAATGCCGCCGCTCTCAAGCGGGCTGACGAGGCCGAGGCCAAGGCCGTCGCCAGCCAGCAGCAGGCGGAAGAACAAACGAAACTCGCCGCCGCCGAAAAGGCCAATGCCGACAAGTCAGCCAAGCAGGCCGCCAACGCAAAGAAGGCGGCCAAGCAGGCCAAAGACGAAGCCGTCGCCAGCAAGGCGACGGCCGACACCGCGGTCGCCGACGCGAAAGCCGCACAGGAAGCCGCCGCGAAATCCAACGCGGCCGCAACTCAGGCGCAGGAAGCCGCCACCAAGTTGCAGGCCGAAAACAACACGCTGAAGCAGTCCCTCGCCGACCTGCAGAAGAAGCTCGACGACCTGGCGAAGGCCAAGGAAGAACAGCCCGCCAAGAAGGAAGAGACTCCGACGGTCGATGACAAGAAAGACGACGCCAAGGAGCCCGAATCGCTGTAACTTGGCGACCGACAAATTCGAATCTCAGAACCGGCCTCGCAAACGCGAGGCCGGTTCGTTTTGTGCGCGGCGCGGATCGTCGGACCGGCAAACTCCTGATTCCTTGCTGCTGCCACCTTGCAGGCGACGTTGCGTTCCTTGAGAAACTGCAATCGTGTGTAAGACAACCCACAGAGCCCCGTGCCGATCCTCCGTTACTCTTCGACGACAGTCGTCGACGTTCCGCCACGGAGCCGCATCCCATGCCACGCTGCCTGCTCGGCCTTCCCCTCCTCCTGCTGGCTGGTCTCACCAGTCAGGCTGCCGAACCGGCCCGCGGTTTCGCGGTTGTCGAGCTCTTCACGTCTGAAGGCTGCAGCAGTTGCCCCCCCGCGGACAAGGTCTTCGCAGACCTGGCCCGACGGGGCCGCGCCGGAGAACCGATCTACTGCGTCGGTTTCCACGTCGACTACTGGGACAAACTCGGCTGGAAGGACGAATTTGCCGACAATGCGTTTACGCAGCGGCAGCTCGGCTACATGCATAAGCTCAAAGTCGACGACGTCTACACGCCTCAGACGATCGTCAACGGCACGCGCCAGTTCGTCGGGTCCCGCAAGGCTGACGTCGAAACGGCGGTCGACGAGGCGCTGCAGTCGCCCGCCGTGCTGCGCCTGACGCTGATTCCCGAACTGGCCTCCGACGGCAAATCATTGACGCTCAAATATGCCACCCGGGCCGACACGAAACCGCTGTTTCTGAATCTTGCCGTCACGCAGCCGGCTGCGGAAAACGACGTCAAAGCGGGCGAAAACAAAGATCGAAAACTGCAGCATGCCGCCGTCGTACGGAAGTTTCAGGTCGTCGCCGAACCCAAAGACGTCGCGCAGGGCGCCTGGAAGATTGAACTGCCCGACGACCTCAACCCGGCAGAAACCACGTGCATCGGCTACCTGCAGAGTCGCTCGACGTTCCGCATCGTCGCCGCAACCGCCGTCTCGCTGAAGAAATCAACCCCGTAGGTTCCGCTCCGCGGACCAGTCTTTTCGGCCGTTGTCTCCCGCGCATTCGCCATTCATTGGAATCTATCGCCACCAGCATCCCATGCCCCTCAGGAGTCTCACCATGCCTCGCACGTCCGTTCTTTCCCGTCGCACCTGGCTTTGTCTGGCGCTGTCCGCCTGCATCGCTTCATCGGCCATCGCCGCCGACAAACCGCCGGCCATCGGCGAGACCGCTCCAGATTTCACCCTCAAGTCCACGGGCAAAGAGTCCGTCGAACTGAAGAAACTCCTGGAGAAGGGACCAGTCGTCCTCGTCGTCCTGCGCGGTTTTCCAGGCTACCAGTGTCCGGCCTGCAATGCGCAGGTCGGTCAGTTTCTGGGCAAAGCGAAAAACTTCGAGGCCGCCGGAGCGAGCGTTGTCTTCGTGTATCCGGGGCCGATGCGAAACCTTGCGGCCAAGGCCGGTGAATTCCTCGGGAACCGCAAGCTGCCGGGGGGCGCAGCGCTGCTGCTCGACCCCGACTACAAGTTCACCAACGCCTATCACCTCCGCTGGGACGCCCCGCGTGAGACGGCGTATCCTTCGACGTTCGTCATCCAGCCCGACGGCAAGATCACCTACGCGCTGGTCAGCCAGACCCACGGCGGCCGGGCGAACGTCGACGAAGTATTGAAGGCGTTGGCGACGAAGTAGCAAGGTCGCGGAGAGTGCCTGGGAATTCGCCCGGCGTGGCGGCGGTCGCTTCCGTTCGGTCGGGCGGAGGTTTACACTCCTTCGGACTGCTCTGGGAACGCTCGCGAGGCATTGATTGCTGCGCACGGATGGGTGCAGGAAATCCGAATCGCGAGCGGCCGGGGCGTCGCTGCCGAACGATCCCGCCCGCAACCCACCCCCAGGAGCCCGGCATGCCCGCCGCCCCCGCCCGTCTGAGCGCTGCCCAATGGCTGATCTGCGTCATCGCGGCGATCGGATTCGCGTTCGACATCTATGAACTCCTCATGCTGCCGCTGATCCTCCGGCCGGCGCTCGCCGAACTGGGGGGGATTGCTCCCGGAACCCCGGAGTTTGCACGGTGGCTCGGCCTGATGTTCTACGTCCCGGCATTTGCCGGCGGCATCTTCGGCCTGCTGGGCGGCTATCTGACCGACCGCCTCGGTCGACGGCGCGTCCTGACTTGGAGCATCCTGCTCTATGCGTTCTCGGCCTTTGCGGCCGGGTATTCGACCAGCCTGGGGATGCTCCTGTTTTTCCGAACGACCACGTTTATCGGCGTCTGCATCGAGTTCGTCGCCGCAGTGGCCTGGCTGGCGGAATTGTTCGATGATCCGAAACAGCGCGAAAAGGTCCTGGGATACACCCAGGCATTCTCGTCAATCGGCGGACTGCTGGTCGCGATCGCCAACAGCCTGATGATCATGTACGCCGCAAAGCTCCCGGGCATCGTTCTGCCGGAGTTCCTGAATCTGGGAGTTGTCAAAGACGCCCATGCGGCCTGGCGTTACACGCTGATGTCCGGCCTGATTCCCGCCATCCCGCTGATCATCATCCGCCCGTTCCTGCCGGAGTCTCCGAAGTGGTCCCAGAAGAAGGCCGCGGGAACGCTTCGTCGGCCGAGTATTGCCGAGCTGTTCTCGAAGGACTTGCGCCGCACCACGATTGTGACCACACTGATGTTCGCCTGCAGCTACGGCGTCGCCTTCGGCGCCATCCAGCAGATCCCGCAGATCGTGCCGGGAATCAAAGTCGTTCAGGCCGAGATTGACAAGAAAGCCGAAGGCAAGCCAGCAAAAGCGAAAACGGGAATTGCCAACATTACAATTCAGCAGAAGGCCGCCGAGTACACGAAAGCTCAAGAGGTCGGCGGCCTTGTGGGGCGGTTCGCGCTGGCGATCATCGTCGTGTGGTTCGTCAGTCGGCGGACGCTGCTGCGCGTCTTCGTGGGGCCGGGCCTGATTGCAATGCCGCTGATCTTTCTGGCATTTGCGAACGGCCAGGAGTCGACTTTCTTCACGATGGACATCAGCGCGATCCCTGGCATGCACAACTTCAGCATCTCGACGCTCGGGATCGCTATCTTCTTTGCCGGGTTCTTCACGGTGGCCCAGTTCAGCTTCTGGGGCAACTACTTGCCGCACGCCTATCCGATGCACCTGCGGGGGACCGGTGAGAGCTTTGCGGCCAACATCGGCGGCCGGATGATCGGGACGTCGTTCGCTGCCCTGACACCGCTGATCGCAGGCTTGAAGTCTGCTCCAGAACAGTTTTACGTGCCGGGCGAGCTCGCTGCGACCAGATTCGCCTACGTCGCCGCCGGCATCGCGACGACGTTGTTCCTCATCAACTTCATCCTGTCCTTCTTCCTGCCGGAGCCGAAGCACTTCGGCGACGAGTAGGCCTCACTTCCCGTCGAGTGACGTTGACCAGCGCCGGGGCGGGCGACTGAATTCTCCACCTGCTCAGTCCCCTCCCGCCCCGTTCCCGGTTACACTGACATCCATCCTCGTTGATGGATGTCCGCCGCCGCTCATTCGCAGGAGCCTGCCCGATGTCTGCCCCGTATCCCACCCCCGACCGCCGCGAGTTCCTCAAGTCTTCCACACTCGCCGCCGCCGGTCTCATTGCCCCCAGCCTGTTTGTCGGCGGTGCCGTCGCTCAGGACGCTCCGTCCGACGCCCTCAACGTCGGCGTCATCGGCCTGGGTCGCGGCATGGCTCACGTCGACACCCTCCTCAAAGGGGGCAAAGCCAAGCTCAGCTACGTCTGCGACGTCGACCAGCTCCGCCTCGAACGGGGCATGAAAACGATCGAGGCCAAGGGAGCCCCGGCTCCGACTCCCGTCCAGGACTTCCGCCGGCTGCTCGACGACCCCAAGCTCGACGCCGTCTTCATCGCAACCTGCAACCACTGGCACGCCCCCGCGACGATCCTCGCCTGCGCCGCCAACAAACACGTCTACGTCGAGAAACCCGGCAGCCACAACGCCCGCGAAGGCGAACTGATGGTCGCCGCCGCCCGCAAGTACAAGCGGACGGTCCAGATGGGGAACCAGCGCCGCAGCTACCCCGCCATGATCGACACGATCGCCAAACTGAAAGACGGCGCGATCGGCGACATCCTGTATGCCCGCTGCTGGTACGACAGCGCCCGCACCACCATCGGCCACGGCAAGCCGGCTCCGGTCCCGGAGACCCTCGACTACTCCCTCTGGCAGGGCCCCGCCCCCGAACGGCCTTACGTCGATAACCTGGTCCACTACAACTGGCACTGGCGCTGGCACTGGGGTGGCGGCGAGATGGCCAACAACGGCATCCACACCCTCGACATCGCCCGCTGGGGACTCGGCGTCGAATACCCGACGAAGGTCAGCTTCTTCGGCGGACGCTACCACTTCGACGACGATCAGGAGACTCCCGACACGGCCACGGCCGTCTTCCACTTCGGCAACAAGGGCTGCACCTGGGAAGGAAGCAGCTGCCATCCCCGCCGCCCCGACAAGAACGGTTTCGTCAATTTCTACGGCAGCGAAGGCTCGATGCACGTCGAAGCCTCAGGCGGCCACACGATTTACGACTTCTCCGGCAAAGAAATCAGCAAGGCCCCCGGCAAGGGGAACGACCTCGACCACGTCGGCAACTTCCTCGAGTGCATCCGCAGCGGCAAAACGCCGAACTCGGAAATCGAGATCGGCCAGAAAAGCACCCTGCTGTGCCACGTGGCCAATATCTCCTACAAGACCGGCCGCGTGATCAGTCTCGATCCGGAAACTCACCAGATCACCGGCGACGCCGAAGCCGCCAAGCTCTGGGAGCGCGAATACCGCCCGGGCTGGGAGCCCAAGGTCTAGTCGCCAACCGCCGCAATTCTTTGTCGCAACCGCATACGCCATCGGCAGTTACTGCCGATGGCGTATTTTTGTGGACTCAACGCATTGCCGGGGAGAGAAATCGAACGATCGACCGGACTTCGAGACAGTCCGTACGATCGATCTCGTCGAGGCTAAATGCTGGTGGTTTCTGAGGTTCAGGCCCGGGAAAGTCTTGCCGGGCGCGCGGTGGGACCCGTAGAATTCACGCTGGGAGAGGTTTCCGGAAGTCGCCAGCGGCAACGATCGTGCGGGCTGCGAAGGAGTTTCCGGACCGTTCCCGCACGAGAGCCGCGTCCGGACGCAACCTGCTTACGGCAGTTGTCGATTTAGGGATGCGGAGGATTCTCGCCTCTCGGCGGAGCCGTCGTCATCAGTCGTTTCCGCGGCAATGGATTGCGGCGGCCGGTCTTTCGCTGCGCAGCAACCTGCTCTCATCGCCTCGGCGGAGTCTTGATCTCATGGTCTCCAAGAAATACCTCAGCCTCGAAGAAGCCGCGGCCGTCCTGGGCGTGACCACCGACGAATTGATTCGCAGCCGCGAAAAAGGGGAAGTGCGCGGCTTTGCCGACCGCGGAACCTGGAAGTTCCGGTCGGAAGACGTCGCAGAGATGAAGCGCCGACGGCAGACCGATTCGAGCCCGGAGGTCCCGCTGCTCGACGATGAGGACGAAGCGGAAACCCTGATGGGGAATCCACCTCTGCAGGAATTCGCGTCGTCAGTCTTCGACGAAGACGACGGCGTCAACGAATCCGAAACGATCGTGCGCAAGGGGGCGAAGCCGGCCTCCGACAGCGACGTCCGGCTGGTCCTCGGCGATCCCAGCAGCCGGCTCAGCGGCAGCAGCGCCGATTTGCCCGTGATGTCCGGGCCGGGGTCGGACAGCGATATCCGGCTGGTCGGCGAAGACTTGAGCCACATCGGCCCGCGCAGCGACAGCGACGTCAAGCTGATCGGCTCGGGTGACTCGTCCAGCGAAGTCGAGCTCGTCGATTCCGACAGCGACGTCCGGCTGACGGTCGGCAGCGACAGCGACGTCAAACTCGTCGACTCCAGCGCCGGCGACAGCGGGATTTCGCTGGTCTCAAGCGGTTCGCTGTTCGAGGAAGACGACAGCATTACGCTGCCGGGCGACAGCGGAATCCGGCTGGCTGGCGACAGCGGAATCGGCACGCGGCGCCCGGCCGACAGCGGAATTTCGCTCGAAGGCTCGTCGACGAAATTCCTGGCGGGCGACAGCGGCCTGCGCCTCGGCGGCGACAGCAGCTTCAAACTGGCGGGCGGCTCCAACGCACCGACCTTGCCAGATATGGCGATGTCGGACGAGTCCGACGATGAGTTCGGTGCGACCTCGGCGATGTACGCGCTGCAGGAGGATGCATCGGGCGGGACCGACGTCGAAGTTCCCCTTCTGGATGACGACACGTACAAGATTCCGTCGCTGGGCGGCGGCGGCAAGACCGGCGACACCAGCGTCATCATGTTCGACGACGAAGAGGCGGCGGATGAGGTCGGCTCCGCGGTCGAGTTTGATGACGACGACATCGACGAGATCGAAGTCGCCGAGGATGTGCTCGGCGAAGACGATGAGCTCGGCGACCTGGAAGTCTTCGGAGCCGACGACGAAGACTTCGACGACGACCTCGCCAGCGGCGCCAGCCATGCCGACTTCGTCGCCGGCAACTACGGCATGAAGCTCCCGGCCCGCGAAGTCGAGTGGGGCGGCGGAACGTTTGCACTGCTCGGCGTATCGACCGTCGCACTGATCCTGGCCACCGTGATGGGCGCGGACTTGCTGCAGTCGGTCTTTGTCGGCGGTCAGACCTACTCGGGCCTCGCCGGAACCGTCGGCGGCATGCTCGGCAACTAAGGCAGTTGACAGCCTCGCGTGGTAGATCGCGACTGGTATCCCACCCTTGATCGAGCCGTGAAACGCAAGTTTCACGAAGTCTGCGCGCCATCTCATCGCCGCCGAATCGGCCATCCACGTCCAACCCATCTCTGGGTCGGCAGCGTCGCCTCCCCCGGCGGCTCGGCAAAAATTGCCGGTGGGTATTGGGAGGGGGGTGTGAAACGGAAGTTTCGCGCGCTCCCGCGAAATTTCCCTCAAGTTCCCCTTGGCGACCGTCTCGGGCGTACTTATAACTCGCCCCGTCTGCCCCGGCTGGCCGGACCTGTGCGGGAACATTGGTCGGGCCGCGAAGGCCGCGGGCGGACAGAGTCAGTTTTCATGTCAGTCTCTCTCGTCGCCTTTTCCTCGACCGATTGCGGGCCAACGCCTCGATAGCGAGGTTTGCACGTCGCCGTTCCGTTTCGGACTCAGCTCCGGGCCGGAATTGCGCCGGTGCAGCGGTTCGCCCAAGGAGTTCTCGATGGCTCTTTGCACACGGATGTGCCTCTGGAGCGTTGTCAGCCTGCTGGCGGTGGCCCAGGTCGGTTGCTGCTGCGGTGCTCGCCGGAATCAGTACCTGACGCAGGCTCAATTGCGGAATCAGCAGCTCTGGGCCCAGAACCGGGCTCTGTCGATGCAGCGCGACGGGTTCGGCGGGAATGTAGGGCAGCTCCAGCAGGAGAATGCCGCGCTCAAGCAGAACCTCGACCTGGCAAACCAGCGGTTGAACAACCTGGCCTCCTCCAACAACCAGTTGGAGCAGCGGGTGCAGGACATGCTGGTGAGCGCCAACCGGGGCAACAATCCCCTGTCCGACGATATGACCCGCAAGCTCGAAGAGCTGCGGCAGAAGTATCCGGAGTTTGAATTCGACCCCCGAACCGGCGTCAGCAAGTTCCATACGGACCTGCTGTTCGAACTCGGGAGCGACCAGGTCCGACCGGACGCCATGCGGGTGCTGCAGGAGTTCGCACAGATCATGAACCACGCGGACGCCAGTCATCTGAACGTCCTGGTCGTGGGCCACACCGACGACAAGCCGATCTCGAAGTCCACCACGCGGGCCCGCCACCCGACCAACTGGCACTTGTCGACCGACCGGGCCGATTCGGTCGTGCTGGCTCTCAAGAAATCCGGCATCGACGAGAAGCGGATGGGAGCCGCCGGCTACGGCATGTTCCAGCCGGTTGCGCCGAACACCAACGATGCCAATCGTCAGAAGAACCGCCGCGTGGAAATCTTCGTCCTCGCTCCCGACGCCGTCGTGGCGGGCTGGGATCCCGCGGCCCATTCCACGCGATAGAAATCGTTTCCTCATCCGCTCGCAGATGAGGGAACCAGCAGCAAGCAGGCTGTGATCCGCAGCCCTGCC
This sequence comes from uncultured Planctomycetaceae bacterium, assembly GCA_942493135.1. Classification (GTDB taxonomy): domain Bacteria; phylum Planctomycetota; class Planctomycetia; order Planctomycetales; family Planctomycetaceae; genus Planctellipticum. The sequence continues at coordinate 1,943,462 of OW818684.1, forward strand.
TACCGACCGTCCGGTTGCCAACCCCCCGCAACCAGGCGGTCGGTTCTTTTTGACCCCGCGTCCGCCCGAGAAGTCAGGACTGGCGGACAGTGCCCATGCGTGCGTACACTGTTTGCCGTGGTTCTGTTTCGTCCGCCCGTCCCTTGCGGATTGCGTGCGATGACCGACTCCGCGGCTGCTTCTGACGAGCCGGCGCCCGACATCCTCGATGCCCTCCGACTGACCCTCGTGCCAGGGATCGGCTCGCGAATGTATCAGCTGCTGGTGGACCGCTTCGGCTCCCCTGGAGCCGTCCTGAAAGCGTCGATTGCTCAGCTCCGTGAAGTCTCAGGCGTCGGACCGAAACTGGCGATGGCGATCGTCGCCGAGGGAACGCCCGCGGCGGCCCGCGCCGAATCGGACCGCTGCCGGGCCGCCGGTGCGAAACTGCTGCTCCGCGGAAGCGATGACTACCCGCCGCCGCTCGATCGCATCCCCGATCCCCCAGGCGTGCTCTACTGTCGGGGAGACTGGCGTCCCGCCGATGAGCTGGCGATTGGCATCGTCGGTTCCCGGCATTGCACCCCCTACGGACGTCAGCAGGCCGAGCGACTCGCCGGCGGTCTCGCCCGGGCCGGGATCACCATCGTCAGCGGTCTGGCGCGGGGGATCGACGCCGCCGCGCACCAGGGGGCGCTCGATGCCGGCGGCCGGACGTTGGCCGTGTGCGCAACCGGTCTCGGTACGATCTATCCCCCCGAGCACGCCGAACTGGCCATCGATATCACGCACTCCGGGGCGCTGCTGTCAGAATCTCCGATGCTGCAGGCGCCGATCGCCGGGTTGTTTCCCCAACGAAACCGGATCATTTCGGGGCTGAGCCTGGGAGTGATCGTCGTCGAAGCGCCTCGCTCCAGCGGGGCGCTGCATACCGCCCGGCATGCGATGGAGCAGAACCGCGAAGTCTTCGCGGTGCCGGGACGGATCGACAACGACGCCTGTCTGGGGTGTCTGGATCTCATTCGCGATGGCGCCACGCTGATCCGCGGCGTCGACGACGTCCTGGCGGCGCTTGGCCCGCTGACCCGGCCGGTGGCGGTCTCTGCCGAGGAAACCGTCCATCATCCGCAGGAACTGGTCCTCAATGACCTGGAACGATCAGTGCTGAATCTGATTTCCAGCGAGGCGCAGCCCGTGGACGCCGTCCTCCGGGCGTCGCCGCTGGAAGCCTCACGCGTCCTCTCGACGCTGACCGTGCTGGAGATGCGCCGCCTCGTCCAGCGGCTCCCCGGCGGGCAGATCGTCAGGCGATAGCGTGGCGATTTGTACGGAAGTCGCCACCTGCGTACGGTGGACGTCCTCGTCCGCCGATGGAATCGTTTCCCGCGGGTAGTCTTTGTCTTGGAACGGCGTGAATGTTTCAGGTTAATCTTCATCCGGCAGCGGGATCGCGCCGGCCGCCGGCTTGCCTTTGCCGGCCTTGATGTAGGCGGCTCGCTGCCGGGCGTATTCGGCGGGAGTCAATCCCGCGGCGTCGGGAGCGACGCCCGCCTGGGACTCGGCGAAATACTTCTTCAAATAGGCCACGCACCACCCGCAACCGGTCCCGGCGCCGCCGCACTCGCTGAGCTGGCTCGCCACGCGCGGCTTGTGCACGCGGATGAAGTTCACGATCTTCCGCTTCGAGATGTGGAAGCAGTAGCAGATCGTATCGTCGAGTTCCACGTCGTCTCTTCCTGGAGGGAGAAGCACGAAATCCGAAACTCGAATTCCGAACTCGAGCCCGGAAACCGAATCTCGTCCGCCGGCTCTCGTCTAGGGGTTACCCGCCGAATCGATGGGATTCGCAATCTTCAGCCGCACGCCCTCGGGTTCGATTTCATAGCGCAGACCGGCTTCCCGCAGCACGTGGTCCAGCACCTCGCCAACGGTGACTTCGGTCAGGGAGAGCGCGAGCGGCTTATCGAGGTGGGGGGCGATGTCCGGATCGCTGACGCCGCGGATCGGAGCTCCGACCAGTTCTTCAAGCAGGAACACCAGTTCGCGGGCGGGGACCGGCTGCGCCTGTTCGAACCGCTGCAGGGGCTGAGCGAGAGCCGCCTGCAGGTCGAACACTTGGATGGGCCGGATCACCTGCCGAGACGGATTCAGCGCGTCGGCGGGGGGGAACTCGGGGTCTTCCGTGTAGGCGATCGGCAGGCGAAGATTGTGCGTCAGTCGTTTCTGCGTGCCGGGTTCGCCGGGGACCGATATGTCGAGCGGCAAGCCGTCGCCGATCGCCGCCATCCGCCGGAGGAGACCGGGCTCCATGTTGCCGGAGACGGTTTTGACGCTGCCGTCGGCGAGCAGGATCAGCATCGAATCTGCCTGACCGGTCCCCAGTCCGTCCGGGCCGTTGACATAGGGCTCCTGCGTCAGTCCACGGAGGGTCGAGTTGCCGGCGGCGGCCCACGAACCGAGATGTTGCGCGACGCCCGACACCATCCAGGTATTCGCGGCTCCGTCGACGAGATCGTCCTGCGTCACGCGCCGGTCGTAGCCGAACATGCCGGCCCGCGGATCGACTAGCGGCAGTTCGGCGGCATCGGGGCCGACGCCGGTCATGCCGACGAAGTGCGTCACCGGTCGGCGATCGGAGCCGACCACCTCACTCACATCGGGATTCAGAAAGTCCGGGATCTGCCGACGGACAAAAGCGTCATTCGCGCGATCCGACCACTCGGTCGACGGGTGCGGGGCGACGAGATTGGGTGACTGCTGAAGTTCGAGCTGCGCCAGCCAGCTGAATCCCGCTTCCGGCGGTCGATTGTCGGTCTTGCGCGTCGCGACGGGATAGGCGCCGGTCTGATCCACATAGTTCGTCACGCGGGCGTGCAATCGCCGCAGTCGGTCCGCCGCCGCGGGTTCCGTCGCTTCGGGGACGACGGGTTCATCGGGTATGAGCGAGATTTCGAGGTCGGGATGCGCAACGATGTCGGGCACAACCGTCACGGCAGCCGGCCGGCTCTGCAGCACGACAACCGCGACCGCGACACCTGCGACGAGGAACGCCGAGAGCCAGGCGACGACGATCGGACGATCGCCGAACCAGCCCAGTCCGCGACCCTGCGAACGTTGCGAACTGGCCAGCGGGGCAAGTACGACCGCCGGCGTGATCGTTGAGGCGGGCGTTTTGACCTGCAGATCGGCGGCAAGCCGGACGTCCCATCCCTGCCCGGAAAGGCCGAGGATCGCCAACCGGGTCTTGCACTCGGGGCAATCGATTTCCCGCCCGATCCACGACCGGTCCCGCACGCGGAGAACCGCATGGCAGGCGGGGCAGGAAAATGTCGGGACTGTCATGGCGAGCGGGCCTGTCGCAATGCCGCAGGAACTACGGCACTAGCGGGAATTCCTTGAGACCCTTATCGGCGGCAAATGTCCGCGTCGTCAGAGTCACCTGCTTCTTCTCTTCATCGACGACAAGGCAGATCAGCGGAGCGGAGTTCTGATTCGCAATTTCCAGGATCGCGGCCATCGGAGTCGCCTGATCCATCTTGAACGTCGCAGGCATGTTCTGCGTATAGCCGGCAGCCTTCAACGCGTCGCCATCGATGCGGAATTCCACTTTGATCTCGTCGGCGATGAACGCAATCGCTTCCTGCAACGGCGACCGGCGGTAATCGAAGTCCATCTTGAGCTTGAGCCGGTCGGCGACTTTGTCAGGGAGTTTCTTCTCGACATAGGCGGGGGGAGCCGACATCGTCCGGCTGAAGTCCGTCCGGGTCGACTCGTCCCAGGCCAGCAACGTCCCCAGCGCGAGGTTGGGCCCCGCTTTGGCGGGCAGGGATGTGATCAATTCCACGTGTCGCGGTCCGATGTCCGTCTGAGTGGCCAGCGCAACCACCTTCGTCATAGCCGGCACCCGGCCAACGATCGTCCGCGGACCGGCTTCGCGCGGCTGCATGTAGCGGATCAGCGCGACGAGCTCGTGCGGCAGTTCGTCGAGCCGGGCCTTGAGAATCGTCTCGAGGTTGCGCGGCTGAATGACGGTGCGGTTGCGAACGAGCAACTGGCTGTAGAAGACATCTTCCGCCTGATGCAGACTCCAGGCGACGGTTTCCGCATCGTCGCCAAACCAATCGAGAACGCGTTCGAAAAGCGGATTCAAAGTGCCCGGCGCCATGAAGCGGGAGTCGAGTCGAGCCTGCTCGATCGAGCCGACGACCGTGATCAGGCGGGCGCGATCAGTCATGGGGAGCAGTTCGTCGATGCCCGCCGGCGCCCGATGCATCTGACCCAGCGCGTCGATCATCTCGCCGGCAGCGCTCGCCGGGCACATGGCAAACGTCGTGTCGTCCTGAATGAACCAGGCCCGCCCATCAGTCACGTAAACCGGCGGGCCGAATTCTTCGATTCGCTCGCCGCCGAACTGCTCGATCAGGTCGCTCCTCTTGGCCGGTTCCTTGAGATGAACGACCATGCACAGGTCGGGCGGCGTCTCCCGGGCGTTGGCGCGCAGACAGAACAGGACCTCTTCCAATTGTGCCGGTTCGCGATTGGTCAGCGCGCCTTGAGTTGCTGTTCGACATAGTCGGCGAGCGGTCCCAGCGACAGGCGAAACTCCTGCCGCCAGCCTTGATCAGCCCACAGTTCCGCGGGACGGACATTGATCACAACGTGCGCGCCGAACGGAATCAGCTTGAGATCGATCGGTTCGCCTTTCGTGGGACTCGCAGTCACGGCGACTGCCGCGGGGGCAGTGGACGCTGCGGTCTCCCCTCCCGGTTCCATGGCCTGGGGAGCCGGGGCGGTGACGACAAGGGCCGGCGGCTTGGGAGCGAGATAGAAATAGGCGCCTGCCCCCCCCGCCGCGAGGAAGACAACCGCCGCCAGAATCCAGCCGACAGGGCTGCCGCGCTTCTTCTTACGGACGAGGCTGCTGCCGGCGACCGTGGCGGGGACGGCCAGCGCGGGAATCAATGAAGGCTGCTCAAGAGCCGGAAACGCGGGGGCCGGCGACGGAAACGGGGCTGCCGGTTGATCGGGAACCCAATGCGCGGCAGTTCCCACGGCTGGTCCGGGATCGACCGGCGCGAGCTCCAGTTCCACTTCCTCGGGTTCCTCCAGGATAAAGGCGTGTCCGCACTTGGGACACTTTCCTTTCCGGCCAAGGAGGCTGCGGTCACGGAGTTTCAGTTCACTGCCGCACTGGGGGCAGGGGATCTGGAGACTGGACATGGTTCCATCGCCTGAGCGGAGTGCAGGACATCGCCAGAGCGCATCTCGCGACTGTCATTGATGGTACGACGAATCGGGGCAGGTTGCCAAGTGGGTTCGAGGGGAGGCGCACGGCCCTTTCCGATTTCCATCGATGCACACTGTCTGCCGAGTCGAGCCGTCGAAGCTCAACTGACTCGTGATCGCACGGTGAGCCCCGCGGACTCGACCAACCGTACATTGAAATCGGCAGCGGCCTCAGAGAAAGGCGAACGCGGAGGGAAGGGCGTTGAACAGTGACGACACCCTTTTTTCCTTTCATCCATCCGGAAAGCCCCAGAAACACCGTCACGTAGCGATATCAAGATATAAATACACTTATTTTGTATTGATAATCTCATTGAATTCGATGCAAATCGGGGCTAACCTTAGTGGAAGATCTCGGCCAAGTTGCGCGAAACTCGCGCAATTCTCTACCGGCGTGTCTCGCTATCGTCCCCGTTTCTCTTCATTGCGGGGGTTCTCGTTTTCATTTTTCAGGAGATGACATCATGAATCATTGGTCTCGAACCCGACGCGGGTTCACCCTCATCGAACTGTTGGTGGTCATTGCCATCATTGCCATCCTGATTGCTCTGCTGCTGCCGGCTGTCCAGCAGGCGCGGGAAGCCGCCCGACGGACGCAGTGCCGAAATAACCTGAAGCAACTCGGTCTGGCGCTGCACAACTACCACGATACGTTTCTGGTGTTCCCGCCTCGGCAGGGCGGAAGCGGCGCTCCGAACAGTTCGACGGGGTGGCACCGTCAGCGGATGAGCGCCGCGGTCAGTTTGCTCCCGTACTACGATCAGGCGCCGCTGTACAATTCCATCATGGGCCTGATCCCCAATCAGTCCCCTTGGAGCGACATTTCCCAGTGGAACACGGTCGTCCCAGGGCTTAACTGTCCGACGGATTCCGTCGGAGCTCCTCCGGCCGGGGCGCGGCGAGGACTCAACAACTATGTCTTCTGTGGAGGCGACTCGGGCGTCAGCGGGGGCGATCCCGGTACGTCGTCAACTCCGGTCACTGTTCCATCCCGCGGGCTGTTCGGAATGGGACTGTGCTATGGCATTCGCGATTGCACGGACGGCACAAGCAACACAGTCGCGATGTCAGAGCGAGTTCGACCGATCGCCGGCAATTCGTTCGGTATCGTTTCCTCGGCCTCAGCCGTAACGACGCCGATCGCCTGCGCCGCCCTGTTTAACAAAGCGACGCTGACCTACCCTGGCGGCGGCTATACGTCCGATACGTCGCCGGGATTTCGCTGGGGCGACGGGGCGGCCTATTTCTACGCGTTTTCGACCAACATTCCGCCCAACTCGGCATCGTGCTTTACGACGGCAACCGTCAATCACTGGGGAACGCTGATCCATTCGGCGACGAGCCGGCATACTGGCGGCGTACATTGCCTGATGACTGACGGCGCCGTCAAGTTCGTCAGCGAGAACATTAACACCGGCAATCAGGCCTCCGCCCTGCCTGCCGCGAACGGTGGAGGCGTCAGTCCATACGGCGTGTGGGGAGCCTTGGGAACTCGTGCAGGTGGCGAGACGGTGTCGGACTTCTGATCGGCAGACGCGGGGCGCACACCTCAGAGATTTTCAGCGCCGCGATGAGCGCGAGCCTGACCCGTCGTAATGTGGTCGGGCTCGCGCCGCGTCCTTCTTGGATCGGCCCGTTTGGAAAGGTTGGTTCCGTGATTCGTTTCGCGATCGTTTTGCTCGTCGGACTGACGGTTTCCTCATTGACAGGTTGTGGCGGTGGATTTGACAGATTCAAGAAGGCTCGTCCAAAAACGGTTGCCGCAAGCGGCACCGTGATCTACCGCAATCAGCCGCTCGCCGATGCGATCATCGTCTGCTTCCCGACAGCGTCCGGGGACAAGGCCGTGGCCGCCTCTGCCTACAGCGGGACGGACGGAAGCTTCAGCCTGCAGGCTTATCCGCCCGATAAAGGGGCGGTGCCTGGAAATTATCAGGTGACGATTCAGAAGTCCGAGGAAGCGCCCGCGGCTCCGACGGGGCCCAATGCCCACGATGCTCCACCGCCTCCCAAGCCGAGGTCGCTGATTCCCGCCAAATACGGGCAGATCGAGACGTCCGGCCTGACGCTCACGATCCCCGATGGCGGGATCTCCGATATCAAGCTCGAATTAAAAGACTAGGGATCGCGGATCGCCAGTCGCCCGAGAACTCGTATTGAGGTCCGAATGCCCGATTACTCGAAGTTCGATCGTCGCGTCGACTCCATCGTTGCCGAACTGCGGACCGTCTGGAGTCCCGAGGTGCCGGATCTGCCCGCCGACCGCCGCGGAAAGATTGCGCGGTGGCTGCACGCGCATGCGGACCAGGCGTCGAAAATCGCCTACGACCGGACCCATACCGGCTTCTGCCGCACGATTACCGTGACTGCCGAGGACGTGGAGCGGGTGGCTGAGGGCTAAGTGCCAGGTGAAAAACGGCCGGGCGCGCCCGGCCCTACTTGAAGTACTTGGCAAAATCCTGTTTGACGGCGTTAATGCCTGCCAGAACAATCCGCGTGTCGTTCGTCGGCGAGAGCAGCCGGCAGCCTTTGCTGACCAGCATCTCGGCGTGCTGCGGCGAAAATGACACCGCTCCCCAGGGCTTACCGTGCTTCACGCAAGCGGCTGCAACGCGGTCGATGGCGGCCAGACACTTCTCGTGGAAGAACTCGCCGGTCACGCCCAGCGCCTGGCTGAGGTCCGCCGGCCCCACAAAGAGCATGTCGACCCCGTCGATCGCCGCGATGGCGTCGACTTCCTCCAGAGACTGCAGCGTCTCAATCTGAATCGCCACCATGTGCTCGTCGTTCGCCTTGCGGCAGAACTCGGCGGCGGGAATCGTCGTGAAGCGGGCGTCCCAGCCGCCGGTGTTGAGGCCGCGATTGCCCCGCGGGGCGAACTTGGCCCAGCGAACGAACTCTTCCGCCTGGGCCGCTGTGAAAATCTGGGCCGCCATCACGCCGCCAGCGCCCGCTTCGTAGCAGCGGGTGACGGTCGCGTAGTCGGTCGGGGGAATGCGGCAGAAGGTGTCGAGACCATGCGCGCGGGCGGCGAGCGTCGTGATTTCGAGCTGCTCGTTCGTGATCCCCACATGCTCCATGTCGATCCAGAGCCCGTCGAAGCCCCCCGCGACGCCGATGAGCTGGATGAAATTGTGCTGGAGCACGCGTCCGACGGCACAGACGACGACGCTTTCACCGGCGGCGAGACGTTGCTTAAGGGTGCGCATGGGAGGGCCCGAAGAGTAGTGGTGAGTATGGAGTGGTCCGTGGCGAGTGGGAAGACCTTGACCCTACGCCGGACGCTTCGGGTCCTTCGCCAGCGGCAGCTTGACGGTCTTCCCGGTCCAGGCGGCCTGGTAAATGGCGAGGATGATTTCGACCGATTTCCGGCCTTCGGCGCCGGTGACGCGGGGCGGTTTGCCGGTCTGGATGGCTTTGACGAAGTCTTTGAGCTGCTCCATGTGGCCGACGTAGGAAATGGCCTTGGGGTCGCTGGCGCCGCCGGTGCCGCCGACCTTCTTGGCAAACTTCTCCAGGATCACCGCGTCTTTGGCTCGGGTTTTTTCGAACTGCCACGACAGGATGTCGTCCTGTTCGACGATGACCGAACCTCGCGTACCGTGGATCTCGGTCTTCTTGAGATGACCGGGCCAGGCGCTGGTGGTGGCTTCCATGACCCCCAGGGCGCCGTTCTTGAACTTCAGGCAGGCGACGCCGACGTCTTCAACTTCGATCCGTTCGTGGGCGAGGGTCGCGGTCTGGGCGGAGACCTCGGCGACGTCCCCCATGAACCAGTAGAGGAGATCGACGTTGTGGATCGCCTGGTTCATGTAGGCGCCGCCGCCGTCGAGAGCCCAGGTGCCGCGCCAGCCCCCCTGGTCGTAATACTCCTGCGTCCGCCACCACTTGACGTACGTGTCGCCCAGCGTGAGCCGGCCGAAGCGGCCGTCGTCGATGGCGTCTTTGAGCGCGATGTTGGCGGGGCTGAAACGGGAGGGGAAGATCGGGCAGAGCATGACGCCGTTCTTCGCGCAGGCTTCGAGGATGGCGTCGCACCGCTTGAGGGTGATCTCCATCGGCTTCTCGACGACCACGTGCTTGCCGGCCTTCGCCGCTTTGACGGCGGGCTCCATGTGGGAACCGCTGGGGGTGCAGATGGTGACGATCTGCACGTTCGGGTCGGCGAGCATTGCGTCGAGGTCGTAGTACGCTTTGACGCCCGGATTGGCGGCGGCGAAGCGGTCGGCGGATTCGGGGCGGTTGTCGAAGCAGGCGACGATTTTCGTGCCGCGGATGTGCTTGACGGCCTCGGCATGGAAGTTGGCGATCATGCCGCAACCGATGATGGCGAAACCCGTCTGAGCCATTGCGGGGACTTTCCTGGCAGGGGGAGCTGAGGGACTGTTGGGAGCAGATTAACGGGGGAACGGGCGAGGCGAAAGCGTTAAGTGCCGAGTGCCCGGTGCCAGGTGAAAGAAATGAAGTTGCGGCTTCACAATTGGAGTGGGAACGGCAACGGTAGAGGGGCTTGGGGATGCCCGGGCTTGGCGTCGTACTCGAACGCCAAAGAACGAAAGCCGGCCGAGCCCATGATCGTTCAGACCGAGGTGACAAAATGCGCAGGCGACTTCGTAAGAAACGGCATCTGGGTGAGTTTCAGGAGCTCATGGTCGAGGTGACGATTCAACTTCGGCCCGGTGCGGAGTTTGAACCATTCCTGGATGACTGGATTGAGAATGCGGTTGAGGCCAATGATCTGCAGTTTGGCGGCGGCGGAAAGGATCTGACCTGCTGCGGTGTGCTGCAAGTCGGGGACCGTAACGTCGCCGACGGGCATGTTCGTCAAATCTCGGAGTGGCTGGCGGCTCATCGGAGCGTGGCCACTTATGAGATCGGCGAGCCGGTCGACGCGTGCCATTTGAAGGCCGAATGAAACCCGCGAATCGAGAAGACCACGCCCATCGCGGACTCTGGGCGTGCCACCCGCAGCCGGTCAAATGGGGGGCGAACCAACGGCCGGGCGCGCCCGACCCGACACGCTCAACAGAAGGGCCACGGGCGCCAGCGGAACGACGGAAGGGCTTGAGCGAATGAGCGGCGAGTGCCGAGCGCCCCAAAGTCTTCTCAACGCTCAACCCTCAACGCCTCCTCAACCCACGCGTCGGCGGGAGTCGGCCAGCATCGTGTCGAACAGCTCGCGCTGGCGGACCAGCTCTGCCGCGGGGTCGGCGGGGACCTGGCCTTCTTCGAGCATCAGCCAGCCGGTGTAGTCGATCCCGACGAAGAGGTCCAGAAGCTGCTGGTGGGGATACGTCTTCGAATCCAGCAGGTGGATATGGGCTGTCGAGCCGAAGCGGTCGCAGACCAGCTTGAAGTTCTGTTCGAGTCCCGCCCCCTGCAGGTCCTGCGGGTTCGAGTTCCAGCAGACGGCGACCCCCGGGTGCGTCGCGACGTCGAGAATGGCTTTGATAGTCGGCAGCTCGGCGCACTGGCCGTGAACTTCAAGGCGGATCTGCTGGCCGAAGCCTTCGGCGTACTCGGCAACCTCGTTCAACGCGCGGCCGATCTGGGCGATCGTCTGCTCGCGGGGCACGTCCTTATGAAAGGAGTCGGGTTTCACCTTCACTCCCGACGCCCCGATGTCGTGGCTCAGTGAGATGAATTGTTTCGTCGCCTCAATCGACTGCTTGAGGACCGCGGAATCGGGGCTGTCGAAGCGTTCGTTGCTGCCGATGCCGACGCACTGCACGCGGCCGGCTTCGAACCGGCGGCGGACGGCCGTCCGCTCTGCCGCTGAGAGAGCCGGTTCCACGCCGTGCTTGTGGGTGGTCCGCAGTTCGACGCCCAGTACGCCGGCTTTGTCGCAGTTCGCGATCAACGTGGGCAGATCCCAGTCCTTCCCCCACTGATACGTGACAAGGCCAAACGCGATTCCGGCCCCCTTCTTCTCCTGAGCCGCAACAGCAGGCCGTCCCGGGAGCAGAGCCGTCGTTCCTGCAAGAGCGAGGGCGCCGAGGAAGTCGCGTCGGTGGAAGAGGACCATGTCGGGCTCCGGAAGAGGGGCGAAAGTGGCGCTGAGAGGTCGACATCTTCCGCCGCGGGGGAGTCGGTCGCAAGGGCGATTGTGAGGCTGTGCGGCCTGTGCCGAATGCGGGGACCGACCAACTCGCCAGGTCCATGACGCGGGTCCGATCAAGCCGAGTCGTCTGCAACGTGGATTGCCGTTACCAGACGGGCGACTGGCGCATCCGGGAACGACGCAGATGGTTTACGGTTTCGTATTTATATTGCGCAGATTCGCGCGCAGGCCGGTCTCAACTCGGCGTTCCGGACGGCAAAGTCGCATGCAGCTTGACTGACCGTCACGCGTGTCACAACCGCGCCAGAAATCGACGTAAGAACCTTGGGAAATAACACTTTGAGACATTCAAGGCGTTCTCTCGCCCCGACCGATCATTGAGGCTAGTCCCGCCGAACTCAGTGACCTCGCGGTCGAGTGTCGGCGGGAAGAGAACCAAGTGGGGGGCTGCAGCGCCTGAGTGCGTTGCCGGACGAAGTCAATGTCCGTACGGACGTGCCTCTTGTCGGTCGTGGGAACCGGAACGTTGTGAACGGATTCAGACTCTAGAAGTCGACGCGCGTCGCGGGCGGTTGCCCTTTCCGACGCCGACGGAAATGTGCCGCCCGAATTCTCCCGGCTGGCCGTTCACTGCTTTCGCGGGTTGGGACGACCCTGTTTCGTGATTCCCTAGGGAAGGAGACGTTGATCTATGCGTTGGATCAAGTTCTGTGGAGCTGTGCTCACCACACTGAGTATGACGACGCTGGCGAATGCCGGCCTGTTCAACCTGGGTGGCTGCGGCGCGGCGAAGAGCTGTGGTTGTGCCCCGACTCATCAACCGGTCTGTTGCAAGCCGGTGATCGTCAAGCCGTGCCATCGCACGGTCCACAACTATCAGCGTCAGTGTGTTGGTGTTAAGCCGCTGTGCAGCGACAATTGTGCGCCGTCCAGCTGCTGTGCTCCGGCTCCGGCCGCCTGTGCACCGGCTCCGGCCTGCTGTGCTCCGGCTCCGAAGCCTGCCTGCTGTGCTCCCGCCCCGATGGCGGCTGCCCCGGCCTGCTGTGCTCCCGCTCCGGCCGCTCCGGCCTGCTGTGCTCCGGCTCCGAAGCCTGCCTGCTGTGCTCCCGCCCCGATGGCGGCTGCCCCGGCCTGCTGTGCTCCCGCTCCGAAGCCCGCTTGCTGTGCCCCGGCTCCGGCTCCGGCCGCTCCGGCTTGCTGTGCTCCGGCTCCGATCGCGGCGGCTCCGGCCTGCTGTGCTCCGGCTCCGAAGCCCGCTTGCTGTGCTCCGGCTCCGGCCCCGTCGGCCTGTGCTCCGGCTCCGGCTGCGGCCACCTGTGCCGCTCCCTGTGCTCCGGCTGCAACGGCCTGCGAACCGGCGAAGACCTGCTGTGCCGACCCCTGCAAGGTCGCCGCGCTGATCTACGAAAGCCAGACCGCTTGCTACGCTCGTCAGCGTCGTGCTGCGATCCACAAGCTGGGCGACAAGTATGACTGCGTCTGCAATCCCGAAATCATGGCCGCCTTCATCTATGCTCTGAACGATGCTGACGAAAGCGTTCGGACGAAGGCTGCCGACGAAATCGGCGATCAGGTCCGCAAGCATGGCTGCTGCTGCCCGGACGTCGTTGCCGCTCTGACCTGTGCCCTCGCCGACTGCCACCGCGGTGTGCGTCGTGAAGCTCAGCAGGCTCTCAAGCTCTGCGGCTACGACGTCGTCGACGGTGACTGCTGCAAGACCGCTTGCAACACCGGCTGCAACACGGGCTGTGCCCCGGCTACGAACTGCGGTCCGTCGTCCGCTCCCGCCCCGGCTCCGATGCCGGCGACGGAAGGGGCTCCGGCTCCGGTTCCTCCGGCCACCGGCCTCTTCAAGGGCCGTTCGCTGTCCACCCTGCTCGGAATGCGTTAATCGCAGACCGACAGACGGCCAGCAGGCTGACTGATTGAAAATGCGACGGCCTCCGGATTTCCGGGGGCCGTCGCTGCATTCATAGGGTGTCAGTTGTCCGTGGTCCGTTGTCAGTGGGCAAGAACGAAACGCCAAACGCCCAATTCCAACTGACCACTGACCACTGACCACTGACCACTGACCACTGACCACTGACCACTGACCACTGACCACAAAAACCGACTACCGTTTTGCTGGCAACACCTTTGAAAGCAGCCATTCATAAAATCCCGAATCATCATACGTCTCCGTCCAGCTGTCGTGACCGACGCCGGGATAGACCGTGAGCTGGACGTCCCCGCCCGCCGCCTTGATGGCGTCCACCATTTCCTGCGACCGCTCAAGTTTGACCCCCTCGTCTTTCTCGCCGTGATAGACCGAAATCGGCAGGTTCTTGAGCTGATACGACCACTCCGGCCGACCGCCGCCGCAGATCGGAGCCGCGGCCGCAAAGCGGAACGGCGTGCTGGCGGCGAGCGACCAGGTCGCAAAGCCTCCCATGCTCAATCCAGTGACGTAGATCCGCTGCTTGTCAACGGCGTGATCCTTCTCCAGGTCGTCCAGCAGACGGCTCAGGATGTCGATGTTCCAGAACTGGTTCTCGGGACACTGGGGCGAGACCACGATGAACGGAAACTCCTTGCCCCCGGCGATCAGTTTGGGAGGGCCGTGAATCAGAACCTTGTCCAGGTCGCTGCCCCGTTCGCCGCTGCCGTGCAGGAACAGCACCAGCGGGAACTTCTTCTCCCCTTCGGCCCGGTAGTCCTTCGGCAGATACAGCCAGTAACCCAGTCGCGGAGAGTCCTCGCGTTTTCCAAGGGCAAAACTTCGAGCGACCTGCTTGCCGGGAGCGGGATCGTCCGCAAGCGCGAGGGGTGAGACCGCACCGAGCAGCATCGCCGTTAGTAGAACATTGCGAAACATGAATGGAAACCTCTTGAGGAGTGTCACGGAACCCGAAAGCTGCCTCGCATGATGCGAAATCCGGCTCCGGCTCGCCACCGGCCGGCGCCATCGCCACAATTTCGGGAATTCCGGTTCGCAGGGGTCAGCGATGAACGTGGAACTGTGTCGGTTGACGACCAGCGACGGTCAGCAGCTCGATGGGGCATTCTGTCAGACCGCCGTCGAGAGGAATTCCGTGCCCGTCGACGCGTTTCTGCTGGTCCACGGGACCGGCGGGAATTTCTACTCGGGCAGCGTGTTCGACACCTGGACGCGACTGAGTCTCGCGGCGGGAATCCCGGTACTGCGGATCAACACACGGGGACATGACGGTCTGGCGGGCGGCGAGCGCGTGGCAGACTGCGTGCATGACCTTGCCGCCTGGCTCGACTGGCTCGCAATGCGCGGCTGTCGACGCGTCGCCGTCGTCGGTCACAGCATGGGAGCGGTAAAGACGCTGTTTACCGCGGCACATCAGCCGCACGACAGCATCGTGGCCTGCATCGCACTATCGCCGCCGCGATTCTGTCACGCGATACTGATCGCCGACCCACGCTACACCAGTTTTCGCGAGACCTGGCAACGGTCCGTCGCACGGATGGCCGCAGGCAGCGGCGATGAATGGCTGAGCGTCACGCAGCCCTTGCCGCTGGTGATCACCGCCGCCGGCTTCATCGAGAAGTACGGTCCAGACGACCGCTACGACTTCGTACCGTGGCTTGAACGGCTGTCGAAGCCGACGCTGTTTGTCTTCGGCGAGCAGACCGTCTCAACGTCGCCGCCGTTCGCCGGTTTGCCGGAGCTCATCGAACAGAAACTGCCGCGGATGGCAGCCGGCAGCGAACTGCGCATGGTGGCCTCCGGCGACATGGCCTATCGGCCGTCGCCGGACGAGCCGTTTCTGTTCGCCAGCAAATGGCTCAACTCGGTTCTCGCTGATGCGGGTTAGCATCGCGTGGCCGGGGCAGGACCGAAGGAAAGTCCCGATCCTGCTCGCTCCACGCATCGCGACGACGACCCTGCCCCAGTCACCCCGCCGCGCAGCAACAAACGGAGCGCGAACTCCCGTCCGCGCTCCGTCGTGATTTTGCTCGACCATCTCCTGCAGTTACGGCAGGAGCGAAGCCAGGTCGGCGTGCGGGCGGGCGATCACGTCGGCGAGAATCAGTTTGCCGCCGAGACGCTCGACCGTCTGCTTGCCGACTTCAATCGCCGTCTGCACCGCGGCCACGTCGCCGCGGATCATGATCGTCACGTACGCGGCGCCGATCTTCTCCTTGCCGGCGAGCGTCACGTTCGACGCCTTCAGCATGTCGTCGGTGGCGTGCAGCGCCGCAACCAGCCCCTGCGTTTCCAGCAGCCCCAGAGCATTCGTCATTGCCATAGCGTTCTCTCGCGGTTTGCGATTATCGGATGACCCCAGCAGCGGACTGATGACCGGCTTGGGATCGGCGAGCTGCAGGGTCACTTCCAGCGGCGCCGCCATGATCGAATAGAGTCCGAACGAACCCATCCGGCGTGCCAGTTCCACGCCCCGTTCCGCGGCCGCGGTCACCGCAGCCACGTTGCCGACCAGCTTGATGCATTGCCCCTGTCCGTCGGCGCTTTCAATGCCCAGAATCCGCACGTCGGCGGTCTTGGAACACTGATCCGCCACCAGGAAGGACGGAGCCAGATTGTTGATTTCCAGCAGGGCCAGGCTCAGTCGAGAAGTCATTCAGCAGCCTCTGCGGCGATCCGGATCAGAAAAAGGCGCTCTGTCCGGCACATCAGAGCCGGTCCACCCACGCCAGTGTGGCGGTTTGACGAAAACAACGCAACTTTGCCGGTTCCGCAAACTTTGCGGAATCCAGCCGCGTCGAGAGAGTTTCGACACGCTGGTTATCGGCACGGCCCTGGCGCGGAAAATCCGAAATCTACCGCCAGCCCCAAAACCGGACCGGCCAGTTCTCCCGGGAGTTCAGCGATTGTGCAGACTGGGTCGTCGAAGACTCCGACACCAGCCACCCTCCTGACAATGCGATGATCGACAATTTGTCGCAACTGACAACCGACAATTCCCACTCAGTTCGCCGCCAGCGCCTCAACGATCTTCTGCAGATCGTTCTCGACCACCACCGGCTGATTGCCGAACGGTGCGTCTTTCACGCCGTTCGAGGCCAGCTTCTTCTCAAACAGCGCCTTGTCGCCCGAATGGTAGGCCACCGTGGCGTCGGGATCCTTGAGCTGGTGGCCCGTCAGAATGCAGACGACGCGGTCGCTCGGGGCGATCACACCTTCGCGCCGCAGCAGCCGGGCGCCGGCGACGCTGGCGGCGCTGGCGGGCTCGCAGCCGAAGCCTCCCGCGCCGACCTGAGCCTTGGCGTCCAGAATTTCCTGGTCGGAAACCTGACGCACGATGCCGTCGCACGCTTCCAGCGCCCGCAGGCACTTCTTCAAGTTGACTGGACGGTTAATCTCGATCGCGCTCGCCAGCGTGTTCGCCCGGCGCTGCTCCGCGTCCATTTCCGCGAAAAACTGGTCGATGATGGCGTCGTCGGGGCTGCCGCCGTTCCAGCGGACGCCGCGCTCCTCATAGAGCTGGTACAGCGTGTTCGCCCCCTCGGCGTTGATCACCGCCAGTCGGGGAATCCGGTCGATCAGCCCCAGATCGCGCAGTTCGGTGAAGGCTTTGCCGAACGCGCTGCTGTTCCCGAGGTTACCGCCCGGAACGACGATCCAGTCCGGCACTTCCCAGCTCAACGATTCCAGGACGCGGAACATGATCGACTTCTGGCCTTCCAGCCGGAAGGGGTTCACGCTGTTGCAGAGATAAATCCCCTGCTCGCTGGCGACTTCCTGCACGCGGGCCAGAGCGTCGTCGAAATCCCCCAGGATCTGCAGCGTCAACGCGTTGTAATCGAGGGCTTGCGACAGTTTGCCATAAGCAATCTTGCCGCTGCCGACGAACACCACGACGCGGAACAGCCCCGTGGTGCTGGCATAGATGGCGAGCGAGGCGCTCGTGTTCCCGGTCGAGGCGCACGCGGCGATCTTGGCGCCGACCATCCGGGCATGCGTGCTGGCCGCGGTCATCCCGTTGTCTTTGAAGCTGCCGGAGGGATTCAGCCCCTCATATTGCAGAAACAGGCTGCCGGCATTGAGTCCGACGTAGTTTCCAACGGTCGTCGACGGCTGCAGAATCGTCTGGCCTTCGCCGATGGTGACGATCTGCGATTCCGGAGCGAACGGCAGCAGGTCGCGAAAACGCCACACGCCGCTGTAATCGAGCGGATTTCGACGATTGCTCCAGCGGCTTTCAAAAAAGCTCAGCGAGTCCGGAACAGGCAGCCGGTCCCATTCGTAAGCGATATCCAGCAGCGAACCGCAGTCGGGACACGCAGTCAGCGTCTGATCGACAGCAAACGTGGCTCCGCAGACGGGGTTGATACAGCGCTGGCAGGCAAGGTCGGCGGAAGTCGAAAGCATCATTGTCTCAACGGGAAAACTCGAAATTCGAAGCACGAAATCCGAAACAGAATCAAAACTTCAAAGCACAAAAACAGTTCCACGGCACGGCCGAGGCTCCGATCCGAGCCTGTTTCTCAATTTCCGAGTTTCGTGCGTGTTTCGGATTTCGAATTTCGTGCTTCGGATTTTGAGACTTTACCCTCTCTCCTCAGGGGAGAGGTAGCGTCTCGGCGGAGGACCGATGTAGCGGGCTCGCGGGCGGACCGGACGCGTGTTCTGCGTCTGCTCCAGGTAATGCGCCGCCCAGCCGGTCATCCGGGAAAGACAGAACAGCGGCACGGCGAGTTCGGCGTCGAATTCCAGATGTTTCAGAATCCGCATGGCCGGCCAGATCACCGCGGGATGAATCTGCTGCTCGTCCCACACCACGTGCTCGATTGCGGCCGCGACGTCTTCGATCCCCGTCTGGCCGGTCTCCTCGGCCAGCTCGTGACACAGCGGCGCCAGGATTTCCGAGCGCGGGTCCGTGGTGCGGTACACGCGGTGCCAGAAACCCGGGAGGCGGGCCTGCTTCTCCAGCGTGGCTTGCGCCCACATCTCGGCCGCTGCCGGGGACTGCAGCAGTTCGTACACTCCAGCCACCTGCTGCGACAGGCCGCCGTGTAACGCCCCGCGAATGACCGCCAGGCCGGCCGGGATCGACGCCGAAAAATCCGAACGGACAGAAGCGGCAAGCCGGACCGCATAAGTCGCCGGGCTGAACTCGTGCTCCGCGCAACAGATCAGCAGGCCGTCGAGCGCCTGCTCGGCAGCAACCGTCGGCTCGCGTTCCTTGAGCAGCCAGTAGAGGTTGCCGGCGTAGGTCAGGTCGTCGCGCAACCGCAGCTGCGACAGTCCCTGCAGCCTGCGCAGACGACTGGCGATCAGCAAGGGCAGCTGGGCCTGCAGCCGGAGCAGCGTCTGCCAGATCGCGATCGGAGTGGTTTCCCCGCGTCGTGGGTCGTCCTGCGTCAGCAGGCTGAGACCGGTACGCAAAACATCGGCCAGTGGAACATGAATTGGGACATTTTCCAGCCACTCGGCAACTTCGACCTCAAGTTCCGGTTGCTCCAGCCAGCTGGCCTGTGTGTCGGCGAGCTGCTCCCGATTGGGCAGATCGCCATGCACCAGCAGGTGGACGACTTCCAGGAACGAGGCGTCCGCAACGAGGTCTTCCAGCGGATAGCCGCAATAGTGCAGACCGGCGTCGAGCGACGAAATCGCCGTTTCACCGACCGGCGGGCGATCCGAGGACGTGAGCCGGGGCGTCAGTTCAGACATAGGGTCTCCCACCTGCGGGCCGACCAGGAACCAGGCTCCGCGAGAGGGGCATTGTATCGCGGTCTGCCGTCAGTTCAGCGCGAAACGACGCGATCCAGGACGCCCGGTGGAGAAATTCACCGACACGGGCCGAGCAATGGTCGCCAGAGTGGCCGTACGAACATGTCCATTGATGTGTCGCCGGGTGTGGAGAGATCGAGCCAGGCGTCAAACATCCCGATTGAATCCGTCGCGGGCAGGGGCTAGACTCGCAGTCGAGTCAAAGCGTGACGATTGCGATGATTCGGCGGATTGCCAAAGGGCGGAGGTTTCAGCGTCCCGCAACCGTTGTATGGCTGAGTCCGATTCCCATGAGGCTGCGGAGCCAGTCTCGGGAATCGCCGATACACTGAAGCATCCACGAGGACGCGAGCCTTCCAGTTTCGTGCCCTCTCTCAACAAATCGTCTTTCCACGATCTACGATCGCAGCCTCTTGAAGTTCCAACGGAGTGGCCCCATGCATCAACCGGCGTCCCAATCGCACATGTCAGTCAACCTCACTGCCGCCCAACGACGGTCGCGACCGCAGCGTTTCTTCCGCAGCGTCGCGGCGCTCGGCCTCCTCGCCGGCGTCGCCTCGGGAACTTCGGGTTTCGAAAACACCGGCAATCCCGTGGGCCTCCAGGGAATCTTCTCCGCCGAAGTCCCCGCCGATCTCACCGCCGAAGGCCTCGCCGCGCTGGATGGCAACTGGGAACAGTGGTCCAAGGACACCGCGGCCGCCATTCAGGAAGTCTACCAGAAACTGGGATCGGCCGATCTCGCCGCTCAGCGGGCCGGAATCGCGACGCTCAAGTCGAAGCTCGCCGTCGTCGACAAGGCCCTGGAAGATCCCCGCTATGCCTCGCTCAACGTCCCGCTGACAGACGTTCACGGCAGCCTCTCCCGGCGGATCGACCTCGCCGAAGCAGTGCTGGCAACGCTGGAACTGGATGGCCCAGCCGTCTACACCAAACAAGTCGAGAAGAAGGCGCAGGCCGTCACCAGCTCCATCGCCGGACTCGAAGCGTATCTTGCGACGATCAACGGCGGTTCCGCATGGCTGCCCTACGCCAAGGCCGATGCCGCCAAGACCGCACTCGCCAAATCGGGAACCGATGCCGCGACGATCGAAGCTCTGAAGACCACCCACGCCAAACTCGCCAAGCGGTCCGAGCTCTCCGACGAAACGCAGAAGGAATTCCTCGGCCGGCCGGCCTTCGCCAAGGTCGAGCAGGCGATCGAATCCTACCTGAAAGTCGCCGAAACGCCGTACAACCCGGAAACCGCCACGGCCCTGCGCGCGACTCTGGCCGAACTTGTTGCGGCTCTGGAAGACGTTCAGACCGCGGAAACCTCGGCGAGCGACATCAAGGCCCGCGAATCGTTTTCGAAGGTGCGCGCTCAGTCGCCCGATGGCGGCGATCTGATTGCGGTGGCGCTCCAGAAGCACTTCTTCAATTACAACCTCCGGTTCTCGGCGACAGAGACCTTCCTGAGCCGGCTGCTGTCCGACGCCCGCGTCGAGCAGGGCGCCGTGAATGACTATGTACTGGGAGCGTCCGTCGGCGGCAACCAGACCACCACGACCAGCCTGGACGTCGATATGAAGCCGGCGGCCAGCGGACTGAAGTTCGATCTGGTCCTGAACGGCACGGTCCAGTCCAGCACCGCCGGTGCAACGCCCGACGCGACGATCTACACCTCGGGCTACCACACGTTCCGGGCCGCCAAGCCGCTGTCGTTCGACGGCGATCGATTCACGACCGGCCCCGCCACGATCGGCGTGAACGCCAGCAACACGACCACGGGAGCGTCCACCCGCTTCAGCGGCGGACTGCTGGGCGGTTTCGCCGAGCGGATCGCCGTCCGCGAAGCAACCGCGCGTCGTCCGGAGTCGGAAGCCATTGCCGCCAGCCGGATTCAGCAGCAGGTTCTGCCCCGGTTCAATAATGAAGTCAACACCGAGTTCAACAAGGTCAACGAGACGCTCGACAAGGAGCTGTTCGCCGGCCTGAAGTCGAAGGGGCTGTTCCCGGATGCCCGGGCGCTCCAGTCGACCGAAACCGACGTGCGGGTCAGCACCCGGCTGATGGGAGCGACGGAACTCGGCGGCAGCGATCCGCGCTATGTCTTCACGCCGGCCGGAACGGCCGCCGTGATGATTCATCAGTCGCTGATCAACAACAGCCTGGCGCGCATGGGCCTGGCGGGGCAGACGCTCACCGAAGACGAACTGAGCGACAAGATCGCCTCCTTCCTGAGCGAGGCGTTCGACCGCAAGATCGAGTTCCCGAAGAAAGCCGCCGCCGAAGGCGAAGACGCCGGAGTCACGACGTTCCTGTTTGCCAAGGAAGATCCGATCCGGATCCGCGTGGACGGCGGCGTGGTCTACATCGTGCTGAAATCCGGCTTCCGTCGCGAAGGCAAGGACGACGTGGCCGAGTTGACCGTGACCGTCCCGCTGCAGTTCACGCTGAAAGGCCAGGAGATCCTGGTCGAACTGCCCGAACCGGTGATGGTCGAAGGTTCGACGGGTCTGGCCACGCGGAAGGAAATCTCCCGCCGGGTCGAACGAGGCATTCCCGAGAAGCCGCTGACGGCCGTCGTGAACATCCAGGGCGCCAAGAAGACCGTCCAGGCGGTCATCACGCAGCTCAAGCTGGCAGACGGCTGGATCGCACTGTCGGTCAAGTAACGCCGGCTGAGCGATGAAAACGAAGAAGCCCGCAGGATTGCTCCTGCGGGCTTCTTTTCATTCTCGTCCTCAGACTCCGCCTGCGAACCGTCTTCCCGGACACTCCGAGCCTGTGATTCTTCCTCGGCGGCGGGAGAGGGATCGGGCCAGGCCGTCTTTGGAGTTGTTTCCGATACGAAGTCCGCCCTCTTCCACATCAGAAGGCAGGTGCGGGGACCGGAGTTGCAACCCGCAGCGCGCCGATTCAGACTCTCGGCTAAATCGCAAAATCCGTCATCCGACCCAGCAGCTTGTCGATCGTGTCCTGCGGCAGGTCGATGGCGATTCCAGCCCCTCCTTCGCGGTCGGTCGGGTTGATCCCGCAGTAGACCGACCACGGTCCCAGGTGCCGCCAGCGGCCCGCTCGCTTCGGTTCCGTCGGCAGAACCGGCGTCGTGCAGCGGTTGCAGCCGATCGTCGTGAACCCCTGATGGTGCAGCGGGTTGACGATCACATTGTGCTCAGCGATATAGGCGTCGAGCTGCTCGTTCGTAAAGTTCGCCAGCGGATTGATCCGCAGGCAGTTCATTTCGACGTCGAGATGCAGAATCGGGCAACTGTCCCGCCGGCCGCCATCCGTGCGGCGCAGGCTGCCGATCAGCGCGTCGTAGCGTCCCTTGGCCGTCAGCAGCGGCTCGTTCTTCCGCATGTGGCAGCAGGTCTTCTGCCCTTCGTGGTCGAGATAAAGCACCCCGAGCTGCCTGGTCTGCTCTTCCATCGTCAGTCGCGGCATCAGCGTGATGATCTGCAGACCGTATTCGCGGGCGATGCGGTCGCGCGTCTCCAGCGTCTCCTGAAAGTTGACCCCCGTGTCGACGAACAGGACCGGCACGTTCAGGTCCAGCGAGTGCAGCATGTGACAGACCACGCTCCCCGCCATCTGCATCGCCGACAATGTCGCCACGCGATCGCCGAACGTCTCCTTCGCCCAGCGCAGGAGATCCCCGGGCGAACTCTCCTCAAAGGCCTTATTCAGGGGAATCAGGTCGGCCTGGGTCAATATCGCCATAAAACTGAAACTCGCGGCAGTCAGGTCGAACAGTTCGGGTGAGATTCCCGTCAGACACGCCGCCGGGGCGGCAGGTTCCGGGAAACGCCCCCGAAGTGTAGCAAACCCGCTCCGGACGGGGCAACGCCGGCCCGTCGGCCTAAGTCTCCAGCCTGTCTCAGGTTGAGGGCCGCCATCCAAAGCCTGCAGCCCGTGAATCCGACGAAATTCACGGGCTGCAGGGAGATCTCAGGCGATCGGAGCGCCAGGACTACTTGGCGTCCCACCACCAGCGACCGACCGGCAGCTGCGGGGCCGCTGCAGCAACTTTCTTCGCGGCCAGTTCAGGAGCTTCACGATTCACTGCGGCGTCTTTGAGGACGGAGCGGACATTCACGCTCACACCGCCCGCCACCTGAACCACAATGTCCTTGCCGCCGTAGACGCGGTGGTTGACCACCGAATCGATTTCGCGGGCGGCCGGATAGCGAGCCGGCTCGTAATCGCCGTTCGGACCGAGTGAACCGAAGTTCCAGCCGATCTGGTTCGCAATCTTGTCTTCGTGAATCAGCGACGCGACGAGAGCCAGGTCGAACACGTTCTGAGTGTCCGCAAAAACCACGTCACGAGCCGCCAGCTTGCCGTAGTGCTGCGTGAAGTTCTGGGCGAACTGACGGTTCGTCGCTTCCGACTTGCCCGTCGGCAGATGCTTCCCCTCAGCCGTCAGCAACTGGTTCTCAGACTGGCACAACACCGAAGAACCCTGGATTTCAAAGGCCGTCCGGTCGGCCGAGTGCAGCACGGCGTCGTACTTCATCGTCAGCCACCACCGCAGCGCATCCATCGTCGACGAACTCTTCTGCGGCGCCAGCGCCAGCAGATCGAAGTAGCTCGGAACTTCCTTGCCGGCATCGAGTTTATCGATGCCGATCAGCTTCATCCGGTAGTCGGCCTCGACGATGACGCGAGCAGCCCGGCTGTCGGCCGGAATCCCCCAGACCACCACGTCCTGCCGACCCAGTCTCTCCTGCAGGTTCTTCGTCCAGCCGCGCAGAGCCCCTGGAGCGAGCGGCCCCTTCGCCTGCGACTCTTCGACGTACTTCGACAGGGCCTTTACGCCCTCTTCGCGAACGTTGATCGAGCAGCCGAAGTCGTTCTCGCCGCGGAGGAAAGTCCGCAGCACCACGACAAAGTCGTCCAGATTCAGCACGGGACGACCCGATTCCACGCCGACGATCTGCCCCTTGCCATCGTACTGCCACGCTTCCGCGGGGCCGCCGAGAATGACGTCTTTCGCGTCCGGGGCGACAAACACGTGCGTCACCCGGGTCAGACCGGCCATCCGGGCCATCGACTCCGGCACCGACCGGCCCTCATCGAGCGAATCGGCAACGGCCTGTTCCAGCCGGCGCAGCGAGACCAGCCGCAGATTGCTCGGCCGGGCCATGTCTTCATTGATTGCGGCGTCCCGGACGCGCTCGCTCAGAGCCGCCAGTTCGCCGGTCATTTCCTGCTCGGAGATCTTCGCCAGCAGGCCCTTGGGATCGACGCGTACACCGGTCATGAACGGGGTCATCGTCCCCCCTTCACCGTCCACTTGCTCCCACATCCCGCTGGTATTGTCCTGAATCAACGTCATCAGCGACGTAAAGTCCGCCTGCACGCCGCCGCCCAGGGTCTGAGCCGCCCGACCGCGCTCTTCGGCCTGAGGCATCCGCCGCGTCGTGGCATACGCCGCATCGCGTTCGCCAGCGCCTGCCTGCCGGTTGGCAATCGTCTGCAGGAGCTGCGACTGCTTGGCCGAATCCGGAACCGACAAGGCGGCGTTGGTCGCCAGGCCGAATTCTCCAGCCGCGGCATGCGCCGCAACCGTGTCGTCAATCGACGGCGACGCCGCCAGGATGGAGTCCATTCCCCACGTACTGACCACTGCAAACAGCGGGGCCGCAATCCACTTGCGACCGGCTGCGCCGCGGAACTTAGACAGAATGGGCAAGTTGTGGTCGCAAGGGACCATGTGGCTGCTCCTTTGAGGCTGCCAGTCGACTGGTACGGGCGCAGAACGCTCCGAGGGGAATCTCCTCCATAGAATCGCCTTCGCGTCGGGCTGGCGTCAAGGAGTTTCCTGGAATTGCCCCAGATCCCCAAACACCCGGCCTCCAGCCTCCCGACAAACGTCACACCTGCTAGAATGCCTTCCCGAACAACGGGTTGCGTCGGCCGGTCCCCCGGCCGCCACCCGCAAATCTTCGCCAGACGACGCCGGAGGGAAATTTGCCAGAACTCCCCGAAGTGGAAACGATGGTCCGCGGCATTCGTCAACAC
This sequence comes from uncultured Planctomycetaceae bacterium, assembly GCA_942493135.1. GTDB lineage: Bacteria > Planctomycetota > Planctomycetia > Planctomycetales > Planctomycetaceae > Planctellipticum. The sequence goes on from OW818684.1 coordinate 1,968,502, forward strand.
GTTCTCGGCCGGAAAATCCGCAGATTCCGGGACTGCGGCTGCCGCTGCAAACCCATTTCCCTCCGTCCCGACCTCCCCGAACTCACCCGGCGACTGACGGGAAACACCGTTTCCAACGTCCGCCGGCTGGGAAAGCGAGTCGTACTGGACCTGCGGGACGGAACGACTCTCGCGATTGAGCCGCGAATGACGGGCCTGATGGTCCTGGCCGACCCCCCTGATGTCGAACATCTCCGGCTCGAATGGGAATTTGCGGGACGGTCGGAGTTCAACCGGCTCTGGTTCTGGGACCGCCGGGGGTTGGGGACGATCCGCTTATTCGAACCGGGCGAACTCGAAACCGCCCTGGCCGACTCGCTCGGCCCCGACGCTTTGACGGCTCCGCTGTCCCACTGGCTGGCGTCTTGTGGACGGACGTCCCGGCAGATCAAGGTCGTCCTGCTCGATCAAACCTGGCTGGCCGGCATTGGAAACCTCTATGCCAGTGAAATCCTGCACGTCGCCAAAGTGGGACCATCCCGTCCCGCAAACCAGCTCACCGCCCGTGAAATCGGTCGACTGCATCGGGCCACGCAAGTCGTCCTCAATGACGCCATCCTGCATGAAGGCTCGACGCTCGGCGACGGCACGTACCGCAACGCTCTCAACAAAGCCGGAGGCTACCAGAACGTCCACCGTGTCTACATGAAAGCCGGACAGCCCTGCGCGACCTGCAGAAGAACGGTGATCGAACGCATCGTTCAGGCGCAACGTTCAACGTTCTACTGCCCTCGGTGTCAGCCGCCCAGGGACCGATGAGCGACGACAAACGTCACGATGCGACGGCCGGATGCCGAAATCACCGGCATCGACTCCGGAACAGTGCGTCTTCTCGTCTTGTCCCCTCTCCCGCTGTCTTCATGGAAGAGGGCCAGGGTGAGGGTCTTCGAATGTGCCGAAGCGTCGTCCACGGAGTAAAGACGGCGCGCCTCACATTCCGCGGCCGGATATCGAGCCCGGAAATTCGTCCAGCGCTATGCGTCCCCGAACGCAGAGACCCCGGCAATTGCGTTGCGGGGCCAGGAGTTGGACACCTGAATTTCGGGCCGTTGATCCCGCGAAAAGGGAACAGCCACCCACACAGGAATTTCTGACTATTCGCAACTCGCTACTCGCTATTCCCTCAACTACATCTCAGGCGTAAGAATCTCCGCCACGCGAACGCAAAAATTGTCGTTGAGGACGAGCACTTCGCCGCGGGCGACCATGCGGCCGTTGACGAAAATGTCGACGGGGTCGCCGGCGAGCTTGTCGAGCGGAACGACCGACCCCTCGCGGAGTTTCATGACTTCTTCGATCAGCAGTTCGGTCCGGCCAAGCTCGACGCGCAGGTCCAGTTCGACATCCTGCAGCGATCCGAGCTGACGGACCGCCTCCGACCTGCTCGACGACGAGTCAAAGCTGGCGTATTCGAATTTGCGGGGCTCGCCCAGCTCCGGCGGCAGGCCGCGCGGTGACCTGACTTCAGGAGCGACCGCGGCGGCAAGGTGCTGCTCGGCCTGCTGAAGCGATGCCTCGGCGGGACTGGGCGCGGGCGCCTTGCGGGGCGCCGCCGGCTTGGCCGCCGGCTTCGCGGCAGGTTTCGCCGCCGGAGCCGAAAAGAGCGCTGAAATGTCGTCCGCGCTGAGCAGATCGGATTGAGCTGCGGCCGGCTTCGCTGCAGGTTTTGCCGCCGGGGCGGCTGGCGACTGCTGGAAGAGAGCAGAAATGTCGTCGGCGTTGAGCAGGTCTGACGAGGCTGCAGCGGGCGGGGAAGCCGGAGTCGCCGCGGCAGCGGGCGGATCGTCTCCCCGCGCTGCGGACATCAGCGCTTCGATCTCTTCGGGGGTCAGCAGTTCGTCTGAACCAGCCACCGGGAATTCCGATCCATGTTATTGTTCGATGAGGCGAATATCGCTCACGGCGACATCAAGGACAAAGTTCTTGCCCACCACCTTGTTCACTTCCTCGCGAATCTGCCTCCGAATCGTGCTGAGGTTCGGATCATGCAGGTCTTCCAGCGCGGCGCTGCGGATGATCCGTTCGATAGACTGCCTGGTGCGCGTCTTGTGAGTCTTGTTGGCCAGCTCCTCAAAGGCGAGGTTCTGGCCGTCCTTGACGATGCAGACGACTTTGAAGCTGACGTGAATGGTGGAACCGGCGGCAGCCCGGTTGTTCGTGCAGTTGAAGTTGTCGATCAGGACTTCCACCGTCGCGTCCGCGGGGACATCGTCGACTTCCGCTTCCACGCCACTCTCTTCGCCCCCCTCCGTCTTGACGGCGGCCCCCGCGGCCGGAGCGATCAGGACGTACGTCAATCCCGCGGACAGCAGCATCGCCACCGGGATCATTGCCGCAATCAATATCGTTTTTCCGCCGAGCTTCATGGTCATGGTCTTTCGGCTGGCGACGCAGCCGTGCCGGCCGGCGATGCCGGCGACTTGTCTGGAGAGCTGCGAGTGGAATCTGCGGAGGTATAGGTATCTACGACGAATACGTCAACACGATCATTCTGCTGCTGAGCTTCCGGATCGCGACTGACGATCTTGGGCTCGCTGTCGCCGATTGCAACAAGCTGAAGGCGGGAGGGAGAGATCCCCTGAGCGACCAGGAGATCTGCGCAGTTTCGGGCCCTGGCGAAACTGAGGGCGAACGGGTCCGCGAACGGGCTGTCGGCCGGCAGCGGCTCGCGCGAAGTGTGACCGCTGATCACAACCTGGTTGACCCGACCGTTGAGGACGTCCGCGAGCTGCTTGATGTCGTTCTGAGCCGCCTCGGTAACCGTGGCCGAGTTGACCGGAAACATGGTCGGCCCGCCGAGCGTGATCACGGTCCCGTTGGCGAGTCGTTTCACCGAACGGGAGGGACCAGCGAGTCCTTTGCTGATCTGCCCCCCTTCTTGACACCCCCCTCGGAGGAGTCACTCTTCGACCCGCCAAATTCCATCGCCCCCGTCGTCGGTAGCCCGTCCCCCGGAGTTCCAAACTTCCCGTCCAGTGGGCCGAACTGCTCCTTCATGGAGTTGAGCATGGTCTTCATCTTGCCCTCCTGCTTCATCTCCGCCATCGAGACGAGCATGATGAAGAACGTCAGCAGCAGGGACATCATGTCCCCGTACGTGACGACCCACTCGGGCACTCCGGGCGGCGGATCATCGGGCGGCAGAGCCATAACTGCAGTCACGACGGCTGGAGGAGGGATCCCGGCGGGAGGGGCCGGGAGCTGAGACGGAATGTCAGGCAGCCTCTTTCTTGCGCGCGAACGCCGCGCGCTCTTTGGCCGGTAGAAACGTCAGCAGCTTCTGCTCAATGACGCGCGGGTTGTCGCCGTTCTGGATCGACAGCAGGCCGCGGATGATGATCTCGCGGACTTCCTGCTCCTTGCGGCTGTAGTAGCCGACCTTATCGGCGACCGGCAGGCAGAATGCATTCGCGATGTACGCGCCGTACAGCGTGGTGAGCAGGGCGACCGCCATTCCGGGGCCGATGGCATCCGGGTTGGACATGTTGCCGAGCATGATGATCAGTCCGATGAGCGTTCCGATCATGCCGAATGCGGGAGCGTAACGGGCGGTGGTTTCCATGAGGGCTTTGCCGAACTTGTGGCGCGCGGCCATGGATTCCACTTCCGAACGGAGGATGGCTTCCATGACGTCGGCTTCAGTGCCGTCGATCGCCATCTGCAGACCCATCAGGACGAACGGATCCTGAATGGACGCGGTCTTGTTTTCGAGAGCCAGGATTCCATCGCGACGGGCGATCTCGGCGAATTCGACGAGCTGGGTGATGACCGGCGTGACGGGAGGCACTTTCGGCATGAAGGATTTCTTCACCACCGCAAAGAACTTCATGACGCCGCCGAAAGGGTAGGCGATCAGCAGCGCCGCCACCGATCCGCCGAACACCATGATGACGGATGGAGTATCCCAGAACGCCTTGAGGCTGGCGCCGGCGACGATGATCGCGTAGAGCATCGCTCCGTTGGCCACGACCATGCCGATTAACGTCGCCTTGTCCATGGACTCCTGCTCCTGCCGTCATTCGGCCAATTCAGCGCGCCAGTCCCGGAACGAACCGGATGGCGCGGGCGTATTCGATCGACCTGCGAATCACTTCGTCCACCGGTTCCAGAACGATCAGCCGCTCTTCGGACGTAAGAGTGATGTAGGTGTCCGGACGGCTCTCGACGAAGCGGATCAGGTCGGCGTTAACGACGAATTCCTCGCCGTTGATGCGGGTCAGTTTGATCATCGGTGGCGTCTCCCTGCTGGTACCCGGACCGGCTAGCGGGCGAGGTTGAGCAGTTCGTCGACGAGCTGCGTGACCGACTGAATCACCCGGGCATTGCCGCGGTAATTCGTCGAGGCCACGATCAGATCGACGAGACTCTTGCCGATGTCGGTGTTGGACAGTTCGATGGCGCCGGCGCGGATCGTCCCCACGCCGAACGTCGCCGGCTGCACGAGTGCCGGCGTCCCGGAGCTGACGCCTTCCTTGTAGGTCGTGGACCCGTCTTCGATTAGTCCCTCGGGGTTGGCGAAGCGCGCCAGCACGACCTGCCCGAGCGGGCGGATCAGGCCGTTGTCGAACACTCCGTTCACGACGCCCGATTCGTCGATGATGAAGTTCTGCAGGGTGCCAGGCGGGGCGCCGTTCTGGGACTGAAGGTCGAGTTTGCTGCCGGCGGCGGCCGTCGAGATGCCGGTGATGCCCGTAAAGTCAATCGTCACCTGCATCGGACTGACGGCCGCGGTGTTGGAACGATCGAGCGAAAACGTGGAGACGCCGCCGTTGGAGACGCGACCGAGACTGTCGAAGTCGACGGTGCCGGAAGCGAGTGCCACGACGCCGCCGGCGTTGTCCGGACTTTCGATGTAGTAGCGATAGGTCGTCTGGCTCGGATTCGTCCCTTCGAGGACGGCGGACACCCGCACGTTGACGGGCTGACCCAGCGAATCGTAGATCACGAAGTCCGTGCCGGTGCTTTCGCCATCGGCGGTCTGGGACTTGTTGAAACTGAGCGGGACGACGGTGGTGCCGCTGACGAGGTCGCCGACGGTGACGTCGATATCGTTGACGGTACCGGCGTTGCCGACAATCGTGATCTGGCCGCCCGAGATCGTGATGCCGGGCGGTCCGCCGGTGCCGGCGTCGTTGGGAATCGTTCCCCCGGACTGAATGCCGAGCGTTTCCGCATAGAACTGCATCAGGTCCGTGAGCGAGGTGGTGGCAGTGACGGTCAGTTCGCCGGCTTCGACCGTCCGCCCCCCTTTCCGCGGCGCAAGCGACAGCGTCTGGCCGAGCGTGAAGAGCGTATCGCCGTTGCCGTTCTCCAGGTCGGTCAGCAGCGACGCGCCCGTGGCGGGAGCGGCGGCGACCGTATCGGTGATGACTTCGCTGGTCGCAACGCTTCCTTGCGTCGCCAGCGCGCCGGCCGGAAAGAGCGCTCCGGTCAACGACAGTTGCGTGGTCTGCTGGGCGATGTTCAAGTTGCCGATCGGGATGTTCATGTCGACGAGCTGGGTCCGGACCACGTTGAAATCGCGGTCGACGCCGTAGCCCTGCACGAACATGCCCTGATCGTTGACGAGGTTGCTGTTGCTGTTGAGCGAGAAGTTGCCGTTGCGGGAGTAGACGCGTCCGTTCGGGCCGTCGAGGATGAAGAAGCCGTTCCCCTGGATCGCGAGATCGGAGGGGCTGCTGCTGTTGGTGACGCTCCCCTGCGTGAAATCTTTGGAGATGACGGAGACCGAGGCGCCGAGGCCAATCTGGCGGGGATTGGTGCCGCCCTGGGTGGAGGTCGGCCGCGAGCCGACGCTCAGCGTCCGGGCGAGCTGGGTCTGGAAGCGGACGGTCGAAGCCTTGAAACCGTTGGTGCCGGCGTTGGCAATGTTGTTGCCGAGGACGTCAATACTGACTTCGTTGAGCTGCAGACCGTTGAGCGACGTGTTCATCGCGGACGTAAGACCCATCTCGACACCTCCCTGTGCTGGCGGGGGACTGCGGGGTCTGCCGGCGCGCGAATTGAACGCCGTCCACGGCGCAGGCGCTGGCAGACAGTCCGACCGCTGCCTTCCATATCGGCGCGGGGGATGGTCCGCGGGCAGCGCGAATGGGGTCGTTACAACACGCACGGAGGGGCTGGCTGCTACATTCGTTACAGCCGGAAAAGTCTGCCACGCGTCTGAGGTCAACGGCTGTCTCGACGCCGGGCCTCTGCCGTTAAAGTCAACGCAGTCCTCCAGAGAACTGGGGAGGTGGCTGACGGAGTTCTCGGAACTGAAATGTCCGATGGTTAGCGTGGTTTCGGGCTCACCGGTATGATGGCTCACGGGCAGGGATCCGGCCGCCGGTGGCCACCTGTAGACGCCCCCTCAGACTGCGGGATGCTCGATGAAGATTCACGAATACCAGGCGAAGCAACTGCTTGCCAAGGCAGGAGTTCCGGTTCCTCGCAACATTGTCGCGAAGACGCCGGACGAGGCTGCCAAGGCCTTCCAGGAACTGGGAGGCGAGCTGGCTGTGGTGAAGTCGCAGATTCACGCGGGCGGCCGGGGAAAAGGCCGGTTCAAGGAACATCCGGATCAGCCCGGCGTGGTGCTCGTCCGTTCCGCTGCCGACGCAAAAACGCACGCGTCCAACATGCTGGGTTCGACGCTGGTGACGATTCAGACCGGCCCCGAAGGAAAACTGGTCAGCACGCTGCTGGTGGAAGCCGGGCTGAAGATCGCCCGCGAGCTGTATCTGGGCGTCGTAGTCGACCGCGAAGCGGGCGGTCCCGTGCTGATCGTCTCGTCGGAAGGGGGCATGGAGATCGAAGTCGTCGCGCACGACTCCCCGGAGAAGATTCTCAAGGAGGCCTTCGACGTCTCCGCCGGTCTGCAGGGCTACCAGGCGCGCAAGCTGGCGTTTGCGCTGGGACTCGAAGGGGCGGCTCTCAAGAACGCCGTCGGTTTCTTCCAGAAGACGTGCCAGTTCTTCGTCGACAACGACTGCAGCATGGCGGAGATCAACCCGCTGGTGGTCACCGCCGACGGCGAGCTGATCGCGCTCGACGCCAAGGTCACGTTCGACGACAACGCATTGTTTCGGCACCCCGAGTTCGCCGAACTGCGGGATCTCAACGAAGAGGAGCCGATGGAAGTCCAGGCCCAGAAGGCGGGACTCAGCTACGTGAAACTCGACGGCAATCTGGGCTGTCTGGTGAACGGAGCCGGCCTGGCGATGAGCACGATGGACATCATCAAGCTGCACGGCGGCGAGCCGGCGAACTTCCTCGACGTCGGGGGCGGGGCCAACGTCGACCAGGTGACGGAGGCGTTCCGAATCATCCTCGCCGATCCGAACGTGAAGGGCGTGCTGGTCAATATTTTCGGCGGCATTATGAAGTGCGACACGATCGTGACCGCGCTGATGACGGCCTACGATAAAATCGGCATCAAGGTCCCGCTGGTGGTCCGGCTGGAAGGGACGAATGTGGAGATCGCCCGCAAAATGCTGGCGGAAAGCGGTCGGAACATTGTCACCGGTACGGATCTGACGGACGCGGCGAAGAAAGCCGTGGCGGCGATCTGAGGGCGATCGAAGCGGAATGAAGAAGTTTCACCGCGGAGACGCGGAGGACGCGGAGAAATGCAGGAGCCAGGACCAGCCAATGGTGGAGACGGCAGCTCGCAATGCGCAGCGGGTGACAATCGTGCTGGCCGGTCAATTCGCTGCGATGGATCCAGGCCGACGGAAACGGCAATCCGAAGCTCGCTGCAGATTCAGCCGCTGTCGCTCGGCAAGATGTTGAAGCCCATCGGGACGCGTGCAGAGATTCTTAAAGAGATGTTGAGCCAAAACGATGAGAGCGACTCGATCGACGCTGAGAGAGCACCTGCCTGATCGTACAATGCTGACAATTTGAGGTATTTGGTGTCTTCGAGATCCTTGAACTGGATTCGGACCCCTCCAGAAAAGAGTGAATACACGGCATGAGCATTCTCGTTGACAAGCAGACTCGCGTGATCTGTCAGGGCATCACCGGTAAGGCGGGACTGTTTCACAGTCAGCAGTGCCGGGCCTACGGCACTCCGATGGTCGGCGGCGTGACGCCGGGCAAGGGTGGAACCGAAGTCGACGGTTTCCCGGTGTTCAACACCGTGGTTGAGGCCCGGGCGAAGACGGGGGCGAACTGTTCGCTGATCTTCGTGCCGCCCCCCGCTGCGGCCGATTCGATTCTGGAGGCCTTCGATGCGGGGATCGAACTGATCGTCGCGATTACCGAGGGGATTCCGGTCCTGGACATGGCCCGCGTCAAGCGGCAGATGGTGAACTACCCGAAGTCGCGACTGATCGGCCCGAACTGTCCCGGAATCATCACTCCGGGCATCGCCAAGATCGGGATCATGCCGGGGTACATTCACAAGCCGGGTCCGGTTGGACTGATCAGCAAGAGCGGCACCCTCACCTACGAGGCCGCCTGGCAGCTCGGCAATGTCGGGCTGGGGCAGTCGACGGCGATCGGCATCGGCGGCGATCCGATCGTCGGGACGATGTACATCGAGCTGCTGGAGATGTTTCAGAACGATCCGCAGACCGAAGCGATCCTGATGATCGGCGAGATCGGGGGGAACGCGGAGATCCAGGCCGCGGAATACATCAAGTCGCACGTCACCAAGCCCGTGGCCGCGTTCATCGCGGGGGCCACGGCGCCTCCCGGCAAGCGGATGGGGCATGCCGGGGCGATCATCTCAGGCGGCGCGGGGACGGCCGCCGAAAAGGTGGCGGCCCTGGAAGCGGCCGGCGTGATCGTCGCGGCCAGCCCGGCAGACATGGGGGCGGCGGTTCAGCGGGCGATTGCGGCGCGGAAGTAAGAGGAGATCGCTCGCAGAGACGCAGAGGAAGAGGAGTTCGCCGAGAAGACGGAAGATTTCACGCAAAGACGCAAAGAGGAACGCAAAGACGCAGAGAAGAAATGTCGAATGACGAAGGCCTAATGTCGAAAGAAGGCGAGACCCAGAGGATGTGTGGTCTTTGCGACTGATCGCTGACAAAGATCAAATCACAAAGAACCAATAACATCACTCTCCCAGAATGTCTTCCAGGTCGAAACCGGCTGAGGGAGGTGTCGGGGTACCGTTTCTCAGGCTGGCGAGGTCGAATTCGTCGCCGGCGTCGAAGAATTCGATCCGTGGACGCGGGCTGCCGGGGAGATTGCAGCAGGCGACGGCGCAGGAGTCGCCGACGATCCGGAAGCGGCCCGAGCGGACGGAGAGGATGACGGCGGTGCGTTCGTCGACGCCGAGCCCCACATGGTCCGGGTAGTCGTCGAGCATGTTGAGAAGCCGGCCGATCCGATTCCGGCGGACGAAGTGCTGATCGATGATCACCCCCTGAACCAGTCCCAGTCCGCGGCCGCGATGGGGCGTCTCGCGCCCGCCGGCGATCATGGGATCGGACATGGCGGAAGCGCCCGCGGAGGTGCCGCCGATGACGCCGCCCCGGGCGAGGACGCCCAGCAGGCGCTCCTGGACCGGAGTGTCGCGGTACCAGCCGGCGAGCCAGGTCTGCTGTCCCCCGCCGAGCCAGACGCCGGTTGCGTCGTCGAGGCAGCGGGAGAAGTCGGGGTTTTCGGAAGTCGTCCGCGAGTCGGAGTGCAGGACTTCGACGGATTTCGGGCTGAACTGACTCCATTCCTCGCGGTATTCGCGGAGACCGGAATCGTCTTCATTGGCGGCGGGGATGACGACCAGCCGGGCTTTATCGCCTCCCGCCAGTTCGAGGAAGTGCCGTTTGACGCCGTCGGGCAGGCGTCCGCCGCCGGCGATGAGCAGGGTGCCCCCTTCGCGTCGGCTGTCTGCGGCGGGGGACCAGGTCCAGCGGGCGACCCGGCGTTCGATTTCGCTGCGAGCCAGCAGCCCGGCTCCTGTCGACAGGATGGCGATCCCGATCCAGAGGAGCACGCGCCAGCGCGGCGGCCGTTTGCGGCCGATACGGAACCATGAGGACATGAGAGTGGCCCGAATATGTGGAACGCTGGCGGAACCTCCAGCGAGAGGTCCACCGGTCTGTTTTTCGGGTTACGGGACGGTCCTTGGCCGGGGAGCAATTGAAGAGAAGATTTCGCGCAGAGACGCAGAGTAGAACGGAGAGGCCGCAGAGAAGTGGTGGATTGGTATGGCGACCCGATAAGAGTTACGGCGCCGCGGGGTGAAATGCTGGATGAAGAGGAGAGGATTTTGAAAAGTAGCCGGGCGAAAATGGGGAGCTGAGAGTTGGAGACGATCCCGGAGAGACCGAGTGATTCTTTGACGCCCCTGTTGGGGCTGAGGCGGGGTGGCCCAGACGCTGCTTTGAGCGTCTGGGTTCACAAGAGGATTTTCTCGTCGTCCTGTTTTTCAGAAGGTCTCTTGTCAACCCAGACGTCCAGAGCGACGTCTGGGCCACCCGGTTCCATGAATTTCGGAAGCCGACGTTCTTTACGGCGATTCCAGCTCCACCGGTTGAATCCTCAAGAACACGAAGTAGGGCGTGTCACCGATGTAGAGTTTGGCCCTGTCGCATTCCCAGACCGTCTGGCCGTCGCGCAGGACGGCCACCGTCGTGTTTGTGAATCGCGCGAACGCAATCCGCCAGCGCGGTCCGTCGGTGGACTGCACGGCTTCCAGCAGCAACAGGACTTCCGGGTCGGTTCCCTGCACAAAGGCGAACAGGCCGCCGTCGAGCGCCTCTGAGGCATCCGCGGGATACCGATACAGGGGCTTGGTCAGGAGCCGCAGGTCGCCGGGTTTCTCATTCCCGACATTGGAAGTCAATCGGGCGGTGTACTGCCCGGCGATGCGTCGCATCTGCACGAGGCGCAAGGGCGCGGTCGCTGCAGGTTCGGGGGCGTCGGGAACGTCGGCCCACACGACGCCGGGCTGTTCGGTTTCCCATTGCGGCACCGGACCGCTCTTGCCGACCCGCGGCGGATGCATTGACCGCAACGGCCCCGAGGCTAACGAATGAAGTTCGTTCGAGACCCAGCGGTGATCGGGGTCTTCCGGGGGGACGACAGACCAGATCGAGCCGATACAGAGCGGCCGGCCGTTGGACGTCCAGACATAGGATGCGCCGTGATGTTGCAGACCCCGCTCGGGGTTCGTGTACTGCAGAATGGGCGTCGGCTGCAGTTTCAGCGGACGAAAGCCGCCGTCGCCGTCTTGCGCCTCGATCTCATACGCGGCCGCCGCGGATCCGTAATACTTGAGCCACTCTGGAAACGTCGCGGCGTCTTTGTCCGCCGCCAGCGCGCTGACCAACAAGAGTACGACCGTCATGAGCAGCCTCCCGAAAGGAACGTCACCGCATCACGTTACTAGACGGAATGACTTCATGCAATCGGAGTCCGGGCGGGAGCGGGATCTCCGGGGTCGCGGATTGTGGACATCGTTGAAGACGACGCGAAGCGTCGGAAGAGGGCATTCCCAGCCGGAGCCTGGGAACGAGAGACCTCTGCCAATCCGCGAAAGCGATCCGCCCTCGTCTCCGGCGACTCGCTCTCAGCGCTTCCGCAGGACGTAGACGACGTCTTCGGTGTCGCCGTTGATCATGATCGGGGCGTCGATGTCGTAGCGGAAGTCGTAGACTTCGATCAGTTCCAGGCGAGGTTCGCGGAGCAACAGGTGGGCCATCTGCTCTGCGGTGTAAGTGCGGAACATGGTCTCGTCTTCGATGCGGAACTGCTTCGTCGGCGTGTAGACGTCGTAGGTCATGCCGATCCGCTCCTCGCGCTTCTTGAGATCGACGCCGATCGACCAGAGGCGGGAGTTGACGGTCAGGTTGCCGCGGCCGGCGGACCAGCACTCTTCGGTGCATTGCTGGACGGTGACCGGAGTGAGGTGCAGTCCGAGGAGGTAGATGCCCCCTTTGGCCAGGGCTTCGGAGACGCAGGCCAGATGGGCCTGGGCGGCGGCCTCGTCGGGGAGGTGCCGAAAGGTGTTGATCATGTTGAAGGCGGCGTCGTACTTCTTTTTTACCTTGAAGTCGGCCATATCGCCGACGACGGCGGAGGGTTTGAGCCCCTTGCGCTCGAACCGCTGGTTGCAGAAGGCGACGGCCTTTTCGTTGAGATCGTTGCCCGCGACCTCGTAGCCCGCTTCCGCCAGCTTGACCAGCAGGCGGCCGGTGCCGCAGGCGGGCTCGAAGACGCGATTGACCGGGCGTTTGGAGAACCGCTCGAAAGAGGCCAGGAGGAACTTGTACTCGGCCTTCCAGTCGGAGCCGAAGATCAGGTCGTAGTAGGTCGGGAAGTCGTAGAGGTGTCCGGCAATCGTTTCCATGACGCGGTCGGTCTTTCGGCACCTGGGGGGAGTGAATCTTCGGGCGATATCGTAGCGAACTCGTTGCGGGCTGGCACCGGTCAGAAAGAGAAGATCTCTCGCAGAGTCGCAGAGGGAAGAGGAGTTCGCTGAGAAGAACAGGAAAGGGAAAGTCGATTTCACGCAACGACGAGAAGGGAAGAAATCTCGAAGGCGGAATGTCGAATGAAGGCCAAGTGCTGAGTATCAAGTGCCCAGTGACCGACGACCGTGCTCACGCAACAGCGATTGCCACTGATAACTGACCACGGACTACGGACCATTGACCAGCTTCTGTCTATTCGCTCGCTTCCGGCAGCGGGCGGTGGAATTCTTCCCAGCGTCGCCAGGCGTAGGTCCATTCCATCCACATTCGCATGACGGACCAGAGGAGTCGCATGCGGGCGAGGTGTTCGGGGGCCAGGCCGGTCTGACGGGTGACGGCGTCGCGAGCGGCGTCGGTGAGTCCCCAGCGGGCGGACAGCGCGCGGCAGAGGCCGTCGGGCGTGAGGTCTTCCTCGGCGTCTTCGCGGGTGTAGCCGGCGCCGTCCGCGGTGACGAACAGTTCGAAGAGCTGGGCGTGGTAGGGGTCGATTTCGAGGGGGCGGGTCTGCCGGTCGGCTTCCTGGATCAGTTCGTCGACGCGACGGAGAATCCGGCTGGCCAGTGAAGAGGGATCCTGGTCGTCGGCGGTCATGGCGGGCGTATCCTGCGGGTGCGGGGCGGATCACCTCCCTGAATACCCGCGACCGCCGCCGGCTGCAACCCGACCGACGGCTCAAAGACGACGCCCCGCCTTCCTGTCTGGGTCGGCAGGAGAGCGGGGCGTCGTGGAGTGAGTGCGAATTGAGATCCGTCGGCGTTACGGGATGAGGAAGATCAGGCCGGTGATCGTTCCGGCCTCGACGAGGGCGGCTTTGGTGTTCCAGGGGATCTGATAGCACAACTTCGGGTTGTAGTCGCCGGGGTCGAGCCAGCCGAGGCCGGTCTGGAGGCACCAGGGAGGATCGATGGTCATCTGGTACGGCAGGCCGACGAGCTGGACGCCGAACTTGGCGACGGAGACGGCGGGCTGGACGAGGGGACCGTACGTGTGGCCGTAGCGTTCCATCAGCGGATCTTGGAAATAGAGCGGATAGTACGAGAGGTCGGGCGCGTCGAAGAGCGCCACGGAGTGTACGAAGTTTCGTGGGACAAAGGCCTGATCGCCGAACGAGACGTGAAGTTTTTCGGCTTCCTGCCGCGAATAGGCCCGCAGTTCGGTGTCGGGTATGGCGACGCCGCCGATGCGGATTTCGCCGATGGTTTTGACGCGCAGTTCCGCCGGGGCCGCGTTCCGGACCAGCGGATCGTCCTGGTCACGCTGTGCGGCGGGACGTTCTTCCTGGACCGCGACGCGGCCGACGGATTCTTCGCCCGCCGCGCTGACCTCGGCCGGCGCGGACGGGGCGTCCGACGGCTCTTCGGCCGGTGGCGCCGCAGTCAGGATCCAGACGGGTTCCGACGGCAGAAGCGGGAAGGGGAGTTCGTCGACGCCGGATTCGTCCGGGATCGAGGCCGGAGCGGACCGGAACTCTTCCGCGGCGACGTCTGGCGTCTCCGGAAATGTCGTGTCGGGAACAGCAGCGGGCTCTTCGTCGTCGGGAATGCGTCGGATCACATTGTTGACGCGGGCTGCCGACTGATCGGGACGGACCGTTTCCGCCGCGGGGAACTGGTTCTTCAGCCTCTGCCAGCGTTCCTCAGCAGAACGCTGCTGCAGGGCGTCGAGGGGGCCGGCCGCTGCGCTCAGCGGGAGCGGTGGAGCGGCAGAGGACAACGGGGCCATGGCCAGTACGAGCCACGAGCCGGTCGCGAGGACGCTACGTCGACTCCATCGGGACATGTTCCACCGAGTAATTCGGCGATTCTTCCGTGATGGTGATGTCATGCGGATGACTCTCCCTCACCGTCGCCGGTGAGACCTGAATGAACCTGGCTTCCGTGCGCAGGTCGGCGATCGAGCGAACGCCGCAATATCCCATGCCCGCCCGCAGTCCGCCGATCATCTGATACAGCACGGAATGCAGCGAGCCCTTATAGGCCACTCGACCTTCCACCCCTTCGGGGACCAGTTTTTGTGAGGACTTCCCGTCGTCGCTGGGCCCCTGGCGATATCTTTCGCTGCTTCCTTTAACCATAGCTCCCAGAGACCCCATGCCCCGGTAGCGCTTGTAGCGTCGTCCCTGATACAGAATCACTTCGCCCGGACTTTCGTCGAGCCCGGCGAGCATTCCGCCCAGCATGACGACGTGCGCACCGGCCGCGAGCGCCTTGACCATGTCTCCGCTGTACCGAATTCCCCCGTCGGCGATGATCGGCACGTCCGTGCCTTTGACCGCTCTGGCGGCGTTCGCCACAGCCGACAGCTGCGGCACCCCCACGCCCGCGATAATGCGGGTTGTGCAGATCGATCCCGGCCCGATGCCGACTTTGACCGCATCGACGCCCGCCCGCACCAGATCGCGCGCCCCCTGCTCTGTCGCCACGTTGCCGGCGATCACGTCGATCGACCAGCGTTTCTTGAGTTCCTTGACCGTCTCGATGACGTTCCGCGAGTGGCCGTGAGCGCTGTCGACGCACAGGACGTCGACGTCGTTCTCGATCAGGCAGGCCGCCCGGTCGTAATCGAAGACCCCGATCGCAGCTCCGACCCTGAGTCGTCCGCGGGAATCCTTGCTGGCCCGGGGATAACGGAGGTTCTTGTCGATGTCCTTGATCGTAATGAGGCCCTTCAGTTGATAATTTTCGTCCACCAGCAGAAGTTTCTCGACCTTATTTTCCAGCAGGATCCGCTGAGCTTCTTCAAGCGTCGTATCCTCTTTTGCCGTAACCAGATGCCCCTTCGTCATGACTTCCGAAATCGGCGTGTCTTTTGAGGGTAAAAACCTCAAGTCGCGGCGGGTCAGGATGCCCATCAGCAATCCGTTCCGGGTGACCGGGACGCCGCCGATGTTCCGCTGCTCCATGATTTCCCAGGCGTCGGACGCGGTGGCCTCGGGGGGCAGTGTGACCGGATCCACGATCACGCCGTGCTCGCTCCGCTTGACCCGCTCGACTTCGAACGCCTGCTGCACGGCGGGCATATTCTTGTGAATGATGCCGATCCCCCCCTCCTGGGCCATGGCGATGGCCATGTCGCTCTCGGAAACGGTGTCCATCGGGCTGCTGAGAATGGGGACATTGAGCCGGATGTTGCGGGTCAGCTGGGTGGCGACGTCGACTTCCGACGGCATGAGCTCGCTGTAACCGGGCTCCAGCAGGACGTCATCGAAAGTCACTCCGCGATAGACGATGCGGTCTTCCATGTCAGTCTCCCCAATGGACGCGTCCCCGGCGATGGCCCGCCGGGACTGCCCCCTGCTCCTCGAAACCCGATCGATCCGTCACTGTTCCACGGCGCCGTCGCCGTCGACTTCGGCCGCAGGCGGCGACATTCCCGCGCTGGTTGCCAGCCGGTTGGCCAGCTCCACCAGCTGTGCGACCTGCAGTTGCTCGGCTCTGGCCTCCAGCGGAATGCCGGCGGCCTGTACCATCGCGTCGATCTCAGCCCGCGTCCAGCGGTCTCGATGCATCCCGGCGAGCACTCCCGCCAGACGTTTGCGACGCTGCGTGAAGATCTCGCGCAGGAATGTGTGAAGAAACTCCCTGTCGACGATTTTCGCAGCCCGCTCCGGAGCCGGGTCGATCCGGACGATGGCGGAATCGACGTTCGGCCGGGGCCAGAAGACGGAGGGAGGGAGCTTGCGGATCGTTTTGAGATTCGCCTGGGACTGCAGCCAGACGGTGAGGGCGCTGTAGTCGCTCGTGCCGGGCTTCGCCGCCATCCGCACGGCCAGTTCCCACTGGACGGTCACAACCATCCGGCCCCAGGGGAGGCCGGTGGAGATCAGATTGGAGATGATCGGCGTGCCGACGTGGTAGGGGAGATTGGCGACGAGCTTGACGACGGGCTCGGCGCCGGTGGCCGCCTTCACTTTGGTCAGAGCGGCGTCGAGCGCTTCCAGCACGGTGGGAGAGAGGTGATTCTTGTTTTTGAGGGCGTCGCAGTTGAGGAGCGTGATATTCTCGTAGTGCGACGTGGCCTCGGACGCAAAGGCGTACATGTTGGGGTCGTATTCGACCGAGACGACGTGACCGGCGACGGCTCCCAGATAGCTGGTGAGGCTGCCGGTTCCCGCGCCGACTTCGAGGACGACATCGACCGGGCTGAGTTCGGCGTCACGAACGACCAGCTCGATCAGGTTGATATCAATGAGGAAGTTCTGTCCCAGATCGCCGCGCGGGTGCAACCCCTGCCTTTGGAACAAGGCTATCAGGTGCGATCGCGTCTGACGCTCGGCGTCTCTCATTGAATTGGCAGGCAAACCCCGTGGAATGTTGAATCGAGAATTGTAGCCAGCCGGGATTCGCTTTGCGAACGTGGCTGCGGGAAAATCGTCGATGGTTGATCGTCGATCGTTGATGGCAGGAAAAACTTGGCCGTGTGATTGGGGTGGCATGGTTTGGCGACTGGTTGAGATTGAAGGGAAAACGGCGGATCTGTGGGAGCCGGTCGACCTGGCCGCGCCGGCGGGACGGGCGCTGGTGTTTCTGCACGGGTACGATTCGCTCACACTGTCCGGCAACGAAGCGTGGACGGCGGCGCTGGCCGAGCACCGGCTGCCGTGCCTGTGTCCTCACGGTCCAGGGTGCTGGTGGCTGGATCGGGTTTATTCCCCGTTCGATGAGGCCGTCTCGCCGCTGGCGTTTCTGCACGGACCGGTCCGGGAGTTTGCGACGCGGCGGTGGAATCTGCCGCCGCGGATGCTGGCGCTCGGCGGATACGAGATGGGGGGCCAGGGGGCGTTGCAGCTGGCGTATCGTCACGGCCGGGACTACCCGGTGGTCGCGGCGGTGTCACCGAAACTCGACCTGGAGACCTGGTACGGTCATGGGCTGACGCTGGACGAGATTTTTGCGGACCGGGAAGCGGCCCGGCAGGCGGGGGCGGTGCTGCAACTCAATCCGCTGGACTGGCCGAAGTCGCAGTTTCTGGCAGCGGACCCGGCGGACCCCTATTGTTTTGACGCGACCGAGCGACTGGTCGGCAAGCTGGGGTCGAGCGGCGTCCCGTGCGAGCGAGAACTGAACATTTCGAATGGGGGCTTCGGCTGGGAGTATGCGAATCACCTGGCAGATCGGGTGGTGCGATTTGTCGCCGAGAGCCTCGAACGGGAAGCGCGGCGGCTGGTGTGAGGCGACCCGAGGCGTGCCAGCCTGACCGCGCTCCGGGACTTCTGTGTGACGACGCAAACATGAATGGCGGTTCCACAGATACATCCGAATCGTTGAGACGCAACAGAGTTGCAGCGATTTTACGCCTCGGATTACCGGCCGCTCATATCATTGCACTCAACGTCACGCTCTCTATTCAGGCTCGCGACTTGTGACTCAACTGCCAAGAGTTTTCAGTCGAAACCGAGTTGGGGCAGACAGGGACTCGGGGTTGCGTGCTCGAATGCGGATCCGACTGCGTGCCGAGCACATACAAACACTTATGTACTTGAGCATCCCCAAAAAACCTCGCGAATTTATTGAGACGAAAGATCGCGACGTGTTGACTTCGACCCGTTCCGGCGGTTGAATCTAAGTATCTATATTCATCATCTTTTCGCCCGGAATACCTCGGGTCTTCACATCGCCTCCGCCGCCTTGATGCGACGGTCAATCCGGTTTGATCTGCGGACGCCGCCAGTGCGTCCCGGTTCTTGCATTCTGGTTCGTTCTTCTCTTTTTTATGACGAGGTCATCATGAGTCTGCAACGTTCTCCCTGGAAGCTTCGCCGAGGTTTCACGCTGATCGAACTGCTGGTCGTGATCGCGATTATCGCGATCCTGATTGCGCTGCTGCTGCCGGCCGTGCAGCAGGCCCGCGAGGCTGCCCGCCGGACCCAGTGCAAGAACAATCTGAAGCAGATTGGCTTGGCGCTGCACAACTATCACGACACGTACAATCGGTTTCCGTCCGGGCAGGGGAATCAGTCGCTGAATGCCGGTGGCGGCGAGCAGTGGGGGCATTCCCAGTGGGTTGCGCTGCTGCCGTATATCGATCAGGGGCCGATGTACAATCAGTGGAATTTCAGCGTCAATGACGAAGGCTGGGTCGGAAATCGTCCGATTTACACCGGCAAGCGAATTCCGATGCTCTCCTGTCCGTCGTCCACGCTTCCGGATGGCGGCAACGGTTCGGTGGCTCCGGCCGCCCAGTACTTCGGGATTGCCGGCGCCGCTCCGATGACCGGATTCACCGCTGGAACTGCCGGTCGCGACTACTGGGACAACACGGGCAACTGGGGAATGTCCGGCAACCAGGGAATGCTTGTCAATCGGTTCGGCAAGGGGATCCGCGATTGCACCGACGGCACCTCGAACACCATGATCGAAGCCGAAATCAGCAACTACATTTACGATGCCATCGGAAACCGCGGGGATCGTCGCCCGGGTCGGAACTGGGGCTGGACCATGGGCGGATTGACCGGCTGGGACGGCTGGGCGCCGAACGTGTCCAACGTCACCATTCGTTACTCACCGAACGCCCGAGTGCTCGGCCAGAACGGCCTTGTCTGGTCCGCCTGGGACGACGCTTCCGGGGCCAATACGCCGCTCTCCTCGTTTCACACCGGGGGCGTGCAGGTGCTCATGACCGATGGTACGGTCCGCTTCGTCAGCGACAACATCAACTTGCTGATCCTCAGTCAGCTGGCCTCGCGTGACGACGGACAGGTCATCGGCGAATTCTAACCCAGAACTCGTCTGAGGCTTCTCGGCCTTGGGGGCCGCATTCTGCGGCTCCCAAGGTTTTTTCGTTCGTCTTCGTTTGTCTTCCAATGGAAACCACCATGACTCGCTCCAAACGGCTTTTGAATGTTCAACTTCTGGCACTCGCCATTCTGGCTATCGTCGGGTGCGGGGGGCCCGTCGGCGACGGGTTCAAGGGCGAACGCGGGCAGGTCAGCGGCACCATTACGCTCGACGGTCAGCCTCTCGCCACTGGCTGCCAGGTGCTCTTCATGGCCGACGCCGGAGGCTACACCGCCGGGGGAGTCATTCAGGACGGCGGCAAATACACCCTCGTCTACGCCGGGGGGAATGGACTGCCCGTCGGCGAGTATTCCGTTCAGATTGCGCCTCCGATCGTCAATACCGAGAACGCGGCGCCGGTCGACCCGAGTCAGATGGCCGGGCAGCTCAAGCTCAATCGAAAATCCGGAAAGGAAGCCAGCGAGGGCGGGCCGTTCCCGTCCCGCTACGGTTCAACGTCGACCAGCGGGCTGAAATTCAAGGTCGTGGCAAATCAGAATACGGCGGACTTCAAGCTCGAAAAGGGCGATGCGAAGAAGTAGACCGAGCGATCAGGCTGTCCGTACAGCAATTGCCGATCGAGTCGAAGAGCCGCGTCCGGGTAGTCGGGCGCGGCTCTTCGCGTCGGTAGATCGTGTTCGAGCAGTTACCGGCCGGCGCTCTTCAGCACCGGCCCGATGACCTTGTCAAACGCGTCGGCCTGGCGCAGGAAGCCCAGGTCGTTGGGGTGCGAGCTGTCGACGGCCCCGTCGCCGTCTTCGCCCAGCAGGTCGTCGCCGGGGATGTAGTAGAGATTCTTCGCACCGGCGGCGATCAGTTCGTCGTAGGCCTTCTTCAACGCCGCGTGGTTGCCGTCGTTCCGCTTCCCCTTGGACTCGTTGAGCCAGGCGTCGGTGTAGCGGCGGTCTTCAACCAGCACGATCGGCGTCTCGGGGCGGGCCTTGCGGAGCTGCTCAACCAGCGGCTTCGTTTTCGCGGCCGTTTCTTCGCCGCTCATGTTCGGGCAGCAGTCGATCACGTAGATTGCGGGATCGAGTTCGATGAGGAACTCGCCGACTTCGGGCTCCATCCGGCCGTTGCCCGAGAAGCCCAGATTGATGGCCGGGCGGTCGTAGCGCCGCTGCAGAATGGCAGTGTGAACCATGCCGGTCCGCGATGCGCAGGCGCCGTGAGTGATCGACGTACCATAGTAGACGATCGGTTTCGCCCGCTCCGGCGGATAGGCGGGAGCCTTCTCCAGCAACGATGCCTGCGGCACTCCGATCTCGGCGGACGCGGTGCCGTTGTAGAGGGGCAGGTAGACCAGGTATTCGCGTTTGCCGGTGCGGAGGCCCTGCGCCAGAACGACTTCGTTGGTGACGGCTTTCGGCTGGCCGACGGCGACCCAGCGCCACCGGCCCCGGTCGTCGCGGGCGTAGAGATCGACGCCGCTGACTCCGGTGGCGGCCATGTGGGGCATGGCGAGGTTCGAACTGGTGACGGTCCAGCGGGCGTGGATTTTCGGAGAGTCGGTGACGAACCGGACGCAGAGGCCCGCGGAGTGGCGGCTGAGATTCCAGACGGCGTCGCGGACTTTACTTTCGGCTCGCGCGGGGAGGCGGTCGTAGGGGGCTTTGGTGTCGGTCCAGCCCTGCCCTTCGAGGCCGAGTTCTTTGACGTCCATCCAGCGGACGCCGTCGTCTTTGGGCTTGTCCTGGGCCGACAATTGGCTCAGGGCCGGACCGCAGAGGGCCAGGCAGCAGACACTCCAGAGCACGCCGATTTTCATAGAGACCTCGCAAAGGTAGTCGGAACGAGCGAAACAGTCATGGTGGGCCGGCCGCACGGCGGCGGACGGCGTCTTCGAGTTCCAAGAGCAGCGCCAGGCACTTCTGCCGTCGGAGCTGCTGCGCCTGCCGGCGGAAGACGGCGAAGTGCAGCAGGGCTGCCGCGCCGAGGACGCCGTAACACAGAGCGACCGCCCAGGGGAGGTGTCGCGCGATGCCGCTGCTGGTGAAGTCATAGACGAAGACGACGCTATCGTCGTTCGATCCGCTCATCGCCCAGGCGATCACCAGGGCAATCGTCGCCAGCAGGCAGGCGGTCAGAAATCGGGCGGACAGGTGCTCGCGCCGCGCCGCCCGGGCGATCGAGGCTTCGAGCTGATCGAGAAACGGCGAACTCTGGGGCGCGGACATCGGGGCCGCCGTGGGGATTGCGGGAGGTCAGACTCCTGCAATCATCGCGCGGCTTTCACTGCGACGCAATGGGCTGGCGGCGATCTGCCAGTCTTCATCGCCATAGAACGCGTCGGCCGTCGAGCCGGTGATTCTCCGGATCCGCTCGACCTCCCCCTCCGTCAATCGCTGCTGCCAGACGTTGACATTGGCGGCGCTGTTGCGAACGACGTTGTGGATGGAGGTGGAAACTCCCGGAATGTGCGGCTCCTTCGAAGTTGAAGTCTGCCGCAGGAAGGCGTCGGTCCGAGAGGTATATGGCAGCCCGACTCGGTCGAACAGCCGCGGGAATTCTTCATCGGGTCGCCGCGAAACGTCTTCGTGGCGAAGGTAGATCCACTCGGGATGCCGACGGCGGAATTCCAGAATCACCTTGTGGAGCAGCCGCCACAAGAAGGCCCCTTCGCCAATCAGGTCGTCGTGGCCCTGCTCTGACTGTTGCTCAATGGCTTCGCGTTCTTCGGGAAAGAATTCTTCGATGGCCTCGGGCTGTTCCAGCAGATTCTGAAAATCGAAGGTCCAGCCTTTCAACTGCAGGCTGGAAGCAAAGGCCGCGGGATGCCGGATCATGATCACCGGCTTCACGCCGAAATTCTCCGCCAGCCAGTCGGTGGAAAGAAGAGCGATCGGATCCTTCAGCACGATCTGACGGCATCGATCGCACAATCGCGTCCGCCGCCGTCTCGTCCGGAGCTTCCGAAGCGCAGTCCGGGGATGCAGCAGGTCGCTCCAGGCCAGTTTCGGGGAGTTCCAGCGGAAGGAGAGCAGGTCGTGAAACGCCTGGCGGTCGGGATGGTCCGGACCGCCGTTCAATCGCTGGTACCAGTATTGCATCCGCAACGATGTCAATTCACAGGGGTGAATGACATTGAACGGCTCATGGACATACGCGGTCTGCGGGGCGGTGGCCAGGACTTTGCCGACCCACGTAGTTCCCGACCTGTGCGATCCGGTTACCAGGATTGTCTTCGCCGGCGCGTCCATGAGCCTGCTCCAGGTTGGTCCTGGCGCAGCATCGACGAACGCGCCTTGCGGACCGGACCGTAGCCGCGCAAAGCAACAGGCAACTGAAAACCCAGATGCGGCGGCGGCCCTGATGAAGCGCAAGTCTGGGCATTGAGAGGAACTTTTCTTCCATCGGCTCCGGTTGAGCCCGGAATTCAGCCGAAAGCGTCACGGAATTCAGGGTCTGAGGGATTGCCCCGAATTCTCCTCACGCGGCCTCGGCTCTGTACGAAACCACCCACCACGCGATGAAGGCGACCTGAATCGCCCAGGGGATTGCAAAGTAGACTTTCTCCGGGAGGGGATCGAAGAACTGCAGGGCCAGCGGCGCGGCAAAGATCAACATCGCGAAGATCTTGACCGACAGATTCAGATCCTCGTTCATCACAAACCAGAACAGCGCGCACAAGCTGCCGATGATCAGCGCAACGAGGAAGACCACGTAGATGGCGAACAGCATAACCCGGGATTCCTGTTCAGGTTCAGATCGGCGTTATTCCGGCAGTTCCAGAGTCATCGCGTTATTCGCTTCGCGCACGTCAAACGTAATCTGTCCGCGGGCGGTGCTGGCGACAACTTTGGCGTCCGCCACCGTCGGATGCGGGACGACGTCCCCCATCGTATAGACCGTTACCGAATTCAGCCCCTGGACCGGCCCACGGTTGGCGTCGATCTTGAAACTGCCGTTTCGCACCATGCCGAACGCAACGGGCTTCTCGGGCGCTTCGCGGGGCGTGAATCGGATCTGCCCCCACTTGATGGGCACGCCATTCACGGTAATCGTCCCCGTTACGGCGGCTCGCTTCACGTCGGCCAGAAATCCCGAGTTCCGCAGCCAGTCGTGCAGGCGCTCTTTCCACGTCGACAGTGCCGGGTCTCCCGGGGCCAGGCCGACGCCGTGCGGGCCGAACTGGTAAACGTGCATTTCGCCGGGGATTTTGTGTTTGCGCATGGCTGTATAAAATGAAAGGCTGTTTTCGACGGGAACGCCGGAATCCTCCGCCGTGTGGAACAGGAATGTCGGAGGCGTTCTCTCCGAGACCTGCTTGTCGCTCGACATCAGTTCGGCCAGTTCCGGAGGGGCGTCTTTGCCGAGCAGGTTATTCCTGGAGCCGCCGTGTCCCCACGTTTCGCTCATCGTGATGACCGGGTAGCAGAGGACGGCGAAGTCGGGCCGCGTACTGAACCGCCGAACGGGATCGGGGCTGTCGACCAGAGCGTCGAGATGTTTGGTGGCCGCGGTCGAGGCCAGATGGCCGCCGGCCGAGAAGCCCATCACGCCGATTCGGTGCGGGGCGATTTCGTACTTCGCGGCGTTGGACCGGACATACTGCAGGGCGCGCTGGACGTCGTCCATCGGGGCTGGATGGCGATAGCGCGGCGCCAGCCGGTACTTGAGGACAAAGGCCGAGACGCCGAAACTGTTGAACCAGCGGGCGACCTGGGCGCCTTCGTGATCGACGGCCAGGGCGCCGTATCCGCCTCCCGGGCAGACGACGACTGCTGTGCCGCAAGCCTTGTCTTTCGGGGCCGGGTAATACCAGAGGAGCGGCTTGTCGGCGTCTTCGTTGCCGACCTTGCCGGGGGCTCCGTCCGGCCAGAGCAGAATCGTGGCGGGCTCTTCAGCAGCGGACAGATGTGAACAGGTGACTGCTCCCAGCAGGAGCAGATACGACCAGGCGCGAACGAGAGACGTCATGAGCAGGTGACTCCTGGTGATCGGCGGACGGGAAACCGGGCTTCCCGCAACCGGGGACGGTTTCTCGCAGGATACCGCCGCCGGCCTGGCTTTGCACAACGTGATCCGTAGCGTTTCGACCGGTCAGCGGTTAACCTGCGTTAATCCCGCGACGGGGGTTGCGGTTCTCAGATTCCGAGAGGCGATGAGCCGCTCCGGCTAGACTCCCTCGGGTGACTATTCCCATGCGCCGAGTGCAGCCGAAGATGGAACGGACCGCAGGTGATCCCCCGACGAAGTCTCCCGGCGTGCTCGCGCTGGTCGAAGAGGCCATTGGCCCCGATCTGCTCGAAGCCGAGCAGATTCTGGTCGAAGAACTGAGCAGCGTAAACCCTTACGTCAGCGACATCTTACAGCATGTAACCCGCTTCCGCGGCAAGCGTCTGCGGCCGATGCTGCTGCTGCTGACGGCGGATGCCTGCGGCGGCATCCGCCACGAGCACAAGGTGCTGGCGGCTGTGGTGGAGATGATCCACCTGGCCACGCTGGTTCACGACGACGTGCTCGACGAAGCGGATACCCGCCGTCATGTCGCCACTGTCAATGCCCGCTGGAACAACGAAACCAGCGTGCTGTTCGGCGACTTTTTGTTCACGCACGCATTCCATCTGGCCAGCAGCCTGTCGACCACGCATGCCTGCCGGGCCATCGGCCGTTCCACCAATCTGGTCTGCGAGGGGGAGCTGTCGCAGATCAAGGAACGGGGCAACCTCGACCTGACCGAGGAAACATATTTTCGCATTATCGACGGCAAGACCGCCGAGCTGTGCGCCGTCTGCGGAGAGCTGGGAGCGCGGTACGCCGACGCTGAGCCCGGCGTCATCGCCGCGATGGAGCAGTACAGTCGTTCGCTGGGCCTGGCGTTCCAGATTGCCGACGACGTGCTCGACCTGACCGGCAACGAGCGGAGCACCGGCAAGTCGCTGGGATCGGACATTGCCAAGCAGAAGCTGACGCTGCCGATCATCCGGCTGCTGGCGACGGCGGGCGAGCCCGCTGCCGCGGAAATCCGCCAGCTCCTGGCGCACCCCGACGAACTGACTCGCGAAAAGCTTGCCCCGTTCCTCGAACGCAGCGACGCCCTGCAATACAGCGTCGACCGCGCGCTGCAGCTTGCAGCCGGCGCCCGATCGCAGCTCGACTGCGTCCCCCCGTCCCGCTCCCGCCGGATTCTGGCGGAGATCGCGGAGTTCGCGGTGCAGAGGCAGTTCTGACGAGAAGCGAAAGCGAATTGCGGGAAAAGACCGCACTCCAGGAGGGAGGCGTTTTCTATTCCCGGCGACACGCGCCTGGATGTGTCACCGCGCAGAACGGTTGGATTCGCCCGCGCAACACGGCGAAGGTGGAGATCCGACGCGTGTGATCACCGGGTCATCGGTGATGACTCTCGATCAGTAGCTGCGCCATTGTCGCATGCCTGTGTATCGCACTGCTCTGCCATTGTGCCGGGGTCGATCGTGTGCGAAGCTTCGTGCGGCCAGCGACGATTAATTGTCGCAATGAGAGCCCGGATGTCATGCCCTGCCCGCGCAGACATCTCTTCTCGGACTCGCCGGACTTCGCCGTAGCTATCCATCGATCGTATCCTCGCCCAGCAATTCCAATGGCGTGACCAATGCCGGATTCCCCAATCCAAGTATATCATTGACCCGTCGGATGTGGCCAAATTTGTTCGCGTTGGCGATATGGCGGCAGTTCCAGGTCACCAGGAAATCGCAGCGGTGAAATGAAGCCACCGCAAGGTGCAGCGCGTCACCTGCTGGATCATTCGGCATGACGCGATGCGAAATGTACGAATCGACGACTTCGGCGATCGCGTCGTTCAATGCCAGCAATGGAATGCGAGCGGCGAGCGCGAGCATGGCCGGCTGGTGGGGAAATTCACCGGCGTCGAGTTCGGATTTGACCGCGAGGCTTGTCACGAGCTCGTCGCTGCCGGCAAGAGCGCGCCGTCGAGCCACCGCTGTGACCAGTTTTCGCGGGCGACCATTTCCGGCTCGGTTCGAGCGTTGAAGTAGAAGCTGAAGACGGTCGTTTCGACGTAGATTCGTGCCATCGTATTGGGGCTCGGGTTTCAATGGCAGGACGGCCGCAATCACTGTGCGGCGGCGAAAGATTGTCCGCAAATTGCGATCGACTTCGCCGCTTGAATGAGTGGATTGCTATCCGCTGCTTCGTGAGCGGAGTAAGTCGTAGATAGATGATATCGTGGCATTTGGAAAGTGTTTGCCCGCGCACTCCAAATAGCGATCTGGACCAATCTCATCATAGATATTGCGAAGGACTTTTGCGACAAGTCGACAGAATGCAACAATATCGATGACCACCGAATCCGCAGATTCCGGCATTTTGTCGTCCTCGTTTGCCAGGCGACTGAACTTGGCAATCATTGATGACGTAGAGCACGGTAGCAAGTCGAGCACGTACCATTGCGGTTCAAGCCAGAATCGCACAGTCTCAATAGCAGTTCCATTCAGCAGATGCAGACAAGCGGTAGCGAGTTCGGACACGGGATCGTGGAGAACGTAAGATGCAGCAAACTCGTAGGTTGCTCCAGCAATACTGAGATCTACAGGTAGCCATCCGTGACGCGGAGTGCCGATTGTGATGTCAAACCCGTTCATGCAAATCTCTAACCACATCACAGGTATTCGACTGCCAAAGTGCGGCAGGATTCTACTGAACGTCTGCGGTGCCGCATGGGCATGTCAATTCTGATATGTCGCAAGCGGCCATGAGTTACGACGCATCGCCGATCCGATCGCCATGCTACAGCGCTCCGTGAGCCAGTGCTATTTTCTCAATCTTTACCGTTGGAAGCCCATCCTCGCAGAGTTCTCGGTGCAGAGGCAGTTCTGAGGCGGAGGGAATCGCCCGAGGGTCCGCCCAGGGCTTACGCCGCTGGGCGACTATGAGCCGCCCCTGGCGGGGCTCAGGACGGGGGGCAGAACTTCACTGGCAGTTCTCATTCTGACGTCTTCCTTTCGACATCTGACATTTCCCTTTTCCCGTCAATTGAACCTCCTCGCGCACCAATTGAGTTCCTTTGCACGCCGGAACGTCATCGACTCCTTCCGATTCGCACGATCGGCCCGCCCGAGGCGCGAGTCGAGACCGGAGAGCAGCTCGACCGGCCGTCCCCCATTGTTTCGAGTCGTTGGCATCCGTTCGATGACCGTTTGCACGGCCTCCGTCAAAGGAGAACGGTTCACGGCCACCCACACGCGACGTCTCAGCAGCAGATCCTTTCCCCGCCGCACCGCGGGCCGTCGTTTCATGGTCGCCGCGACGATCGCCGGTCATCCACCGTTGAGACCTGGCCCAGCGGTGGCCGTGACGTCTATGCTTCTCGCCTGCTGTGCTTGCGGATAGTATCCCACGGTCGTCCCCGACTTTCGAGGCACCCCGATGGCCATCCCACTGCGCGAACCGTTCTTTCTTCGCGGCCGCCGCAGCGTGCTGCTGCGAGCCATCTGGACGTCGCTGGCGCTCGGCATGATCGGCGGTAGCGCAGGTCTTGCGGCCGAGTTGTTCTACCTGCTGCTGGGGCTGATGCTGCAGGGATCGGACGAAGACGTCATGAGGCTTGTTTTCAGTTCGGCCGCCATCTCGCTCGCGACAGTCGCCGGCATTCCGTATTTCGTCTGGCGGGGAAGCTCGGCTCGCGGAATCGCAACGAGGGCCGGCTGCATCATGCTGATCGCCGCCGGTCCGATGCTTACTGAAAACGCATTACTCTGGGGACTACTGGACCTGGCCAATCAGCAACTGGACGCGTGGAAGAGCGGCGTAGAATGGGGCGAGATGTTGATCGTGCCCGTCGAAGTCATGTTCGGGCTGACTCTGCTGTGGCTCGCCTGGAGCGCTGCGTGCTTTCACAGGTCACGTTCGTGGCTGCTGACATTCCTTGCGTCCGGACTGAGCATCCCCTTCTGGATTCTATCGGCGGTCGCCTCACTGTATTCGCCGAACCTCGCTTCGAGATGGCTGCCTGACGAAGTCACGATGATTCTGGCGATCGTTACTCAACTGTCCATTCCCGGTCAGTTCTTTACTCTTCTCATGATCCCCTGGGGCGTTCCGTTCTGGTGGCCGCCAGAAATCAAACTTCCTCCGCAAGCCGAGCTGCCGTGACGACACCAGCGGGGGAATGGCCTTTGACATTGAGGCCTCGCCGCAAAAGTCGCTGATTTCCGCCGTTGACCGGGCCGGCAACTCCCGCCACCGGACTCGCCAGAGCAGACGGCGGTCTTGCCGCCAGTTTCCGCGGGACTTCGGTCGCTGTCGCCGTTGCCCGGTCCGGACCGGCGGACCGGGATACTTGTAGCAGCCTTGTCGCGATTCCGGGATGCGCAACGCCGACGGCCTCGGCCAGAACTCGTTGTCGCCAGTGCGTTTGGCGTTGTCCAGAGTCTCCCCTGCGGCAGCCCATTCCTCCCTCGTTCCGCAAGACCTCCGCACCTCCCGTCCTGCCGAAAACTGACCTCGCCCCGTTCCACGGTTTTCGTTATGAGTCCCCCGCTCTCGGGAGCCCCCCCCGTAGCGTCCCGGTACGCACTCACCAGGAACACTCGCCAGCATGGCCTCGGTCACGTCCAATCCGCCGCCCCTGACCTTCATCCACCACGTGGGTGCGGCGACGCTGTCCCTGGTCGAAGCCCTCGGCGATCTGGTGCTGTTCTTCCTGCAGATGCTCCGCTGGCTCTGCGTCCGCCTCCCCCGCGGCTCGGTCCTCTGGCCGACCCTCTACGAAATCGGCGTCCTCAGCGTCCCGGTGATCCTGGTGACCGGGCTCTTCATCGGCATGGTCCTCGCCGTGCAGTCCTACGACACGCTCCGAATCATGCATTTCGAAAGCCGTCTCGGCGCCGTGGTGAACGTCACGCTGGTCAAAGAGCTCGGCCCGGTACTCGCCGCTACGATGCTCGCCGGGCGCGTTGGCAGCGCCATCGCCGCCGAGATCGGCACGATGAAAGTCACCGAACAGATCGACGCCCTCCGCGCCCTCGGCGCCGACCCGATCGCCTACCTCGTCGTCCCGCGATTCCTGGCCTGCGTCTGCCTGATCCCGGCCCTGACGGTCATCGCCGACGCCATCGGCATCTTCGGCGGCTGGATGGTCAGCGTCCCGCTCCTCGGCATCAGCAATCACTTCTTCTGGCATTACTCGGATGGCTTCATCACCGCCTTCGATTTCGTCACCGGCGTCCTGAAAAGCATTCTGTTCGGCGGCTGCATCGCCATCATCTCCTGCCACCGCGGCTTCCACTGCACCAACGGAGCGGAAGGGGTTGGCCGGGCCGCGACCCAGGCCTTCGTCTATTCGTTCATCGCCATCCTCGTCGTCGACTTCTTCGCCGGCATGATCCTGATCCGGATGTACTGGTGGCTCTTCCCCGCTCCGATTTCGTTGATGTAGCCGGAGCGCCGAACATGCCGCCTTCAACTCCCCCGGCACTCGAGCTGCAGCATGTCACGCGCCGCTTCGGGACGCGGACCGTGCTGCACGATATCTCCTTCGGCGTTCACGTCGGCGAAGTCCTCGTCATCATCGGCGAGTCGGGCTGCGGCAAGAGCGTGACCACCAAGCTCCTCGCCGGCCTGCTCGAACCGTCGGAGGGGGAAGTCCTGTGGGCGGGCCGGCCGATCGCCGACCGGACGCGCGAGGAACTTCGCCGGGACCGCCTGCGGCTCGGCTACCTGTTCCAGGGGGCGGCCCTGTTCGACAGTCTCTCCGTCTTCGAGAACGTCGCCTTCGGCCTCCGCGAGAACGGCCGCCGCTCGAACGCCGAGATTCAACAGATCGTTGCGGAACGCCTGCGCGAAGTCGGACTCTCTCCCGATGTCGGCAAAAGCCGGCCGGCGGACCTGTCGGGGGGCATGCGCAAGCGAGTCGGCCTGGCCCGCGCCCTCGCCGTCTCGCCCGAAATCATCTTTTACGACGAGCCCACGACCGGTCTCGACCCGGTCATGAGCGACGTGATCAACGAGCTGATTCTGCAGACGCAGGCGCGGCACAATGTGACCAGCGTCGTCGTCACGCACGACATGAATACCGTCCGGCGGGTCGCGGATCGCGTCGTGATGCTCGAACCGTTCGCCCGGCTGTCCCAGGGCGATTCTCAAGTGATTTTCGAAGGGACGCCCGAGGAGGTCTTCGCCTCGACCGATCCCCGCGTCGGCTGCTTCGTCCGGGGCGAAGCGGGCGAACGACTCCGCGACTTGTTTGCCGCCTGAAATCGGCTGGGTGCACTTATGAACGAACGACGTCTGCAGTTCCGCGTCGGACTCCTGGTCCTGGTCTCGATTTCGATCGGGACCGCCATGGCGATCCGTTTCGGCGACCTCCACAAACATCTCGAAGAGCAGTTCCCGGTCGTCGTCCAGCTTCCTTCCGCGGAAGGGCTCTACCCCTCGGCGCCGGTCACCATGTACGGCATCAAGATCGGCGACGTCGCCGACATCCAGCTCAACGAAAAGCGAGGGGGCGTCGATGTGATTGTCGGCGTGAAACAGGGGACCCGCATCCGCAAAGACAGCAAGGCCATCGTCGTCCGTACGCTGCTGGGAGACACGTCGCTGGAATTTCTCTCCGGCGCCAGCCCGGAATTCCTCGCTCCCGGCACGCGAATTTCCGGTCAGGCGGCGACCGATCCGCTGGCGATGGTCCAGCGGCTCGAAGCCCGCACGCTGCAGACGCTCGACGCTTTCGCCGCCACCAGCAACGACTGGCGACTGGTCGCCAAAAACCTCAACGGCCTGATGGATTCCAACCGGGGGGACCTGCGGTTGATCGTCGAACGGGCCGCCGAATCGCTGCAAGAATTCACGGCGACGATGCGCAACGCCAACACGATGATCGGCGAAGCCAACAAGATCGTCTCGAACCCCGCCGCGCAGCAGGCCCTCCAGCAGACGCTGACGTCGCTGCCGAAAATGGTCGAGGAGACCCGCCTGACGATCGCGGCCACGCGTCACGCGGTCGAAAACGCCAACCGCAATCTCGCCAACCTGTCGAAGCTCACCGAACCGGTCGGTCAGAAGGGGCCGCAGATCGTCGAGCGGCTCGACAACAGCCTCGCCAGCCTCGAATCGCTATTGGGCGAACTGAACGCGCTGGCCCGCGTGGTGAACCAGGGGGACGGCACGCTGCAGCGGTTCGCCAGCGATCCCTCTCTGTACGAGAACATGGACCGCTCGGCCCAGTCGATGGCGGTCATCCTCCGCAACGCCGAGCCGCTGATCCGCGATCTCAAAGAGTTCAGCGACAAGATCGCACGCAACCCGGAAATTCTGGGCATCGGCGGCGCCCTCCGCCCCAGTCCCGGCCACCGCGACATGGAGCTGCTCAATCCGGCCAAGCCCCCCGCCGCCGCCACCACCACCCAGAAGTCCGGCCTCTTCCGCGGCCAGAACTGACGCCGTAGGGCAGGCTCCCGCCTGCCGATCTGCGCCCAGCTTACACAAGGCCAGCGGAACGCCGCCCAGAGCCTCGAATTCTGCGGTGATCCCTGGCCTGCTCGCACGCCTCGTCGTTCCCCCCGCTCGTACCGCGAGGGTTGAGATTTGCCCCGCGTTCGACGAATATGCGGTCGGGCAATCTGCCCCGACTTGCCACTTTGACCAGGATCACCCCGCAACTGCCCGTTAAAGCCTTTCCAGCAAAGAGGTTCCGGCTCCGCCGGCGCCAGGTCGAATTCCCGTCGCAGGAGTCCCGGGAGTCCGTGTTGCCTCAGGCTGCAGTCGCGGCGATCCGTTCCCCGGACGCAACATGGTCGCCGAGCGCCTGAGCAAAACCTGGTTTAATCTCGTTCACGGGCGCAACATCGTCTACAACCAGTGCTGGGAAGATCCCCGCCTGGATCGCGTCGCTCTGAACCTGACCGCGAACGACCGCGTGGTGGTCATCACCTCCGCCGGCTGCAACGCGCTCGACTACGCGCTCGCCGGCGCCGGCCACGTTCACGCCGTCGATATGAACCCGCGTCAGAACGCGCTGCTGCAGCTCAAGCTTGCCGCCGCCCGGCATCTCGACTACGAAGACTACTGGCAGATCTTCGGCCGCGGTCGGCACGAGAACTGGGACACGCTGTATCCGCGCCACCTCCGCAAGAACCTGCCGAACGACGCCCGGGTCTTCTGGGACCGCAAGGGGCAGCTCTTCTCCCCGCAGGGGCGCGGCCGGTCGTTCTACTTCCGCACGACCTCCGGGACGTTCGCCTGGCTCGTGAATACGTACATCGACCGGGTCGCCAAGATGCGGGACTCGGTTAACGCGCTCCTCGCCGCCGACAGCGTCCAGCAGCAGAAAGACATCTACACCGAATACAAGCTCGCCGCCGCCCTCTGGAAGCCGATGATCCGCTGGGCCATGCGACGGGATATCACCCTCTCGCTGCTCGGCGTTCCCGCGTCGCAGCGGAAGCACATCGACGACAGCTATCCGGGCGGGATCCTGCAGTTCGTCATGGATCGCGTCGAAGCGGTCTTCACGAAGCTCCCTCTCAAAGACAACTATTTCTGGCGGGTCTACCTGACCGGCGAGTACACGCCCGACTGCTGCCCCGAATACTGCAAGCCGGAAGGGTATCAGGCCCTTCGCGGCGGCGTCGCCGACCACGTGACGACGCATACCAACTCGGTCCTCGGTTTCCTGAAGCAGAGCGAGCACCCGATCACGCGGTTCATCCTGCTCGACCACATGGACTGGCTGACGCGCGACCCGGCGAAGAAGATTCTCACCGAGGAGTGGCAGGGGATTATCGACCGGGCCGCTCCGAACGCCCGCATTCTCTGGCGCAGCGCCGGCCTGCAGGGGGACTTCGTCAACACGCTCAAGGTTCAGGTCGACGGCCAGCCGCGCGAAGTCGGCAGCCTGCTGCACTACAACCCGTCGCTAGCCAACGAACTCCACAGCAAAGACCGAGTCCACACCTATGGCAGCTTCTGCATCGCGGATCTGAAGCGGTAAGTGAGCGGAAAGCGAGAGGCGGAAAGCGAAAAGCCGGAGGAGAGAAAGCCGGCTGATCGCTGATCGCCAGAGCAACGGACGACGCCGCTGCTCCGGCTCTGAATTCCAGGCTCTCGTCTCCCGACTCCTTTCGACATTCCGCCTTCCTCATTCGACATTCCTCTTCCTGGCGTCTCTGCGTTCCGCTTCGCGCCTTTGCGTGAAATCTTCTCCCTTCCGGATTTCGGATTTTTTTCGGAATCTGCTCTTGCAAACCTGTCAAACCAGTGTCAGCGTGTCCTCTTGTCGGGTGCGAGGCGAGCTGGATCCACGGCGCGGACGGCCGCGCTGCTCGAGCGCACAATCCCGGCTGCGGGCCTGATCAGGGCCCAGGGGGGATTTCTCGAAAGGGAAGTCCCGGGGCGCACTTTGTGCGCGCATTCCTCGGCGTCGAGTCTTCCCGTTGCGTCCCCGCGCAAGGTCAGACCTGATCCAGTGCCAGCCGAAAGACGGGGCGGGAGCGGTTGATTCAGGACCGTTCCCGCTCTGTCCTGGCCGGCGAACCTGAGCTACTTCGAAGAGCGAACTCCCCGAGTCGCGCCCAGCGCCGCCGTGCGCGCTCCGCGCCAGTCACTTTGCACTTTTCATTTCTCATTTTTCAATTCGCACTATCCTTCGCTGCCCCCCGCGATCAAACCTCCAAGTCCCGCGAACGCGCGCCGCCATTGCCGCCCGCACATCGGCAGGCGGGAGCCTGCCCTACGCCCGATCCCAGCCATCACGACGAGTGCCCCGAAATCCCAAGCGCCTTGATCCGCGAGGCCAGCGTCGTCGGTTTCATGCCCAGTCGCTCCGCGGCGCCGTCGGGGCCGTAGATCCGCCCGCCGGTCGCCTGCAGGGCCGCGCGGAGATTGTTCGCCTCGAACTCGCGGAGCTCCACGGCCGTCAGAATCCGTTCGGACGCATCGGCCGCTGTGTTCGCCGCCGGCCGCTGCGTCTGTTCGGAGGGGAGTTCCAGCCGCAGTCGGCCGTCCGTCGCGCCGATCGAAGCCCGCTCCAGCACATGCTGCAGTTCGCGGACGTTGCCGGGCCAGTGATAGGTCTGCAACTGCTGTACGTTGGCCAGCGTCAGTCGCGGACGTCGCCGCCCCAGCTTGCGGGTCAGCCGTTCCAGGAACTGCTCGGCGAGCAGCGGAATGTCTTCGACGCGATTGCGGAGCGGCGGCAGCTCGATCGGAAACACGCTCAACCGGTAATACAGATCCTGCCGGAATCGACCCGCTTCGGACTCGTCCCGCAGCTTGCGGTTCGTGGCCGAAATCACGCGGACATCGACCCGCCGTGTCCGCTCGTCTCCCACTCGCTCCAGTTCCCCTTCCTGCAGCACGCGGAGCAGTTTGGCCTGCAGGTCGAGCGGAATCTCGCCGACTTCGTCGAGAAACAGCGTGCCGCCGTCCGCCAGCTCAAACCGCCCGGCCCGATCGCGCAGCGCTCCCGTAAACGAACCCTTCGCGTGTCCGAAGAACTCGCTCTCGTAGAGTTCGCGCGGGACGGCGGCGCAATTGACTTTGATGAACGGCCGGTCGGCCCGCTGACTGCGGCGGTGCAGTTCGCGCGCCACCAGTTCCTTGCCCGTGCCGCTCTCGCCGAGAATCAGCACGGACGAGTCGGTCGGCGCG
The DNA here is from genome assembly GCA_942493135.1 of uncultured Planctomycetaceae bacterium. Lineage (GTDB taxonomy): Bacteria > Planctomycetota > Planctomycetia > Planctomycetales > Planctomycetaceae > Planctellipticum. Next base: position 2,003,312 of record OW818684.1, read on the forward strand.
ACCAGATTGATCTGCCGCGCGACGGCCTGGAGAGCCGGACTCTGTCCCACCAGTTCGCCGTACGACGCCCCCTGCTGAACTTCTTCGCGCAGGTAGGCGTTCTCCTGCTCCAGCCGCTTCTTGAGCGACTCGATTTCTTCGAGCGCGCGAGCGTTCGCGATCGCCGCCGCCAGATGATCGGCGATCATCCGCAACCACGCGAAACAGGCCGGCCCCGGCTGTTCGCGCGCGAAGAGTCCCATCACGCCGAGCACCTCTCCCCGATGGACCAGCGGATGTCCCGCGAACGACGTGATCCGCTCGTCGCGCACCCAATCGGGACTCGCCACCCAGGTCTGGTCCTGTTGCAGATCGGGGACCTCCAGCGACTGTCCCGTGCGGGCGATGTGCCCGACCTTGCGGACGCCGATCGGAAACCGTCGAAAGCCGCCGTTCAGGCGGTCCCAGAGGGTGTCTGAGGAGCCGAGCGATTTGCCGGCGCTGGCGACCAGGTGCAGGCATCGTTCGCGGCTGTCGCACTCGCTGGCCAGCCGGCATTTTGCGCAATCCCCGGCGAGCGGCGGCTGGAGCAGCCAGATCCGCACCAGCGCCACTGTCGGCCCTTCCGCCAGCCGTCGGACTGCCAGGGGGAGCAGCTCCGGCAGATGGTGCCGGCCAGCCAGCTCCAGCAGGACCTGCCTCGGATCACCCACCAGCGGCGCAGAGCCGGACGACGTTGTCATGGTGTGAAAGTAACGAGTTTTCGTTGCGCGTCAACGAGTTTTCGTGTAACCACGAATTTTCGTTTCCGCTCGGGAAAATCTAGATAGCTCGTAACCAATTGATTTGTATGTGGTTGTGGCATTTCTCCGGGACTGGCACGGAACGTGAATCTATCAGCCTGCACCACCGACGAGAAGTTCGCTCGGTCTGGAAAACGTGTTCGACAGTCTCACGCCAAGGAACAGATCATGTCCCGCATTCCTCAGATCGCTCCCGAATCCGCCACCGGCAAGGCTAAGGAACTCCTCGACGCTGTGAAGGGCAAACTGGGCCTCGTTCCCAATCTGACCCGGGCCCTGGCCAACTCGCCCGCCGCCCTGGAAGGCTACCTCGGCCTGAGCGGTGCGCTCGGCAAAGGGACGCTCTCCGCGAAGTACCGCGAGCAGATTTCGCTGACGGTCGGCCAGGCCAACGACTGCGACTACTGCCTCGCCGCGCATTCGACGATCGGCAAGATGGTGGGGCTGACGCCCGATCAGATCCGCGACAGCCGGCAGGCGATGTCGGTCGATCCGAAGACCGACGCCCTGCTCGGTTTCGCCCGCAAAGTGGTCGACCAGCGCGGCCGGGTCTCGGACGCCGATCTCGACGCCGTCCGTGAAGTCGGTTTCGACGATGCAGCTATCGCTGAGGCGGTCGCCAATGTGGCGCTGAACATCTTCACGAACTACTTCAACCACGTCGCCGACACCGACATCGATTTCCCCAGGGCCGAGCCGCTGGCGACCTCCCAGGAAACGTGCTCGACGTCCGCCTGCCACAATCAAGTTGCCTGACCGACCCGTCACAATTCCGGAGCCCGGCGGCTCAGCGATGAACCGTCGGGCGCCGGTCGCGCGGGACGGGAATCGTTCTCATCCCGCCATCAACCGCATATGTTTCGAAGGAGAAACCCATGTTCCGCGTTCTGTCAGTATTTGTGTCCGTCGCCCTGTGGGCGGTCGTCTCCAGCTCCGTCAGCAACGGTGCGGAACCCCGACCGTCGGTCGCCGTGGTTCACAAGACGGTCAAGATTGGCGACCTCGACATCTTTTACCGCGAGGCCGGGCCGAAGGAGGCTCCGACGGTCCTGTTACTGCACGGTTTCCCGACCAGCTCGCAGATGTTCCGCAACCTGATCCCCGCGCTCGCGGACAAGTACCACGTCGTCGCTCCGGACTACCCGGGCTACGGACACAGCTCGATGCCCTCCCGCGACCAGTTTGCTTACACGTTCGACAATCTGGCGCAGGTCATCGAAGGGTTCACCGAGAAGCTGGGCCTGCAGCATTACGCCCTTTACGTCCAGGACTATGGCGCCCCGGTCGGCTACCGCCTTGCCGTCGCTCATCCGGAGCGGGTCACAGCCTTGATCGTGCAGAACGGGAATGCCTATGAGGAAGGGCTCGACAACGACTTCTGGAAGCCGGTCAAAGCTTACTGGCAGGCTCCGAAAGATCCGGCGAAACGCGACGCCCTCCGCGGGTTCCTGACCTATGACGCGACGCAGTGGCAATACACGCACGGCGTCCCGAACCCCGAGCTCGTCAGTCCGGACGGCCCGGCTCACGACCAGTTCCTGCTCGACCGTCCGGGGAACGACGAGATCCAGCTCGACCTGTTCCTCAGCTACGGCAGCAACCCACCGCTCTATCCGCAGTGGCAGGAATACTTTCGCCGGCGCCAGCCGCCGACGCTGATCGTCTGGGGCCGGAACGACCAGATCTTCCCCGCCGCGGGGGCCGAGCCCTACAAGCGGGATTTGAAGACGCTGGAGTTCCATCTGCTCGACGCCGGGCACTTCGCCCTGGAGACGAACGGCGAAGAGATTGCGGGGCGGATGCGGGAGTTCCTCGGCAAGCATGTCGAGCCGAAGTGATTTCTCTGCACCTGCAGGCTGCCGCGGGAAGTCTCACCCTCCGATCGATCTTCGGAGGGGGATACGACCCGCGGCGGCCTCGTTCAGGGTTTGTCGGCAGACGCCGGCACATCGTGCCTGGCAAACCACGCCAGCGTGCGACGCAGGACGTCTTCGCGGTGCGGGAGCTGCCGGATGCCGTGCCCTTCGTCGGGGTAAATCGCCATCTCGGTGGGGATGCCCCGGGCTTTCAAGGCTTGATGGAACATCTTTCCCATCGCGACCGGACAGCGGCGATCATTGAGCGAATGCAGGATCAGGGTGGGGGTTTTGACGTTCTCGATGTGCGTCAGCGGACTGTGCTCGCGCATGCGCTCGACCACTTCCCACGGCAGGCCTCCCATCTCCCACTCGGTCCAGCTCTGCAGATCGCTCAGGTGCCACATGACGTTGAGATCGGTCACGGCGTTCTGAGCGGCGGCCGCGCGGAACTGCGTGGTGTGTCCCACCAGCCACGACGTCATGAAGCCGCCGTAGCTGACGCCGTAGACGAACTGCCGGTTGCGATCAACAACGCCCCGGGCGACGAGATCATCGATCCCCGTCAGGATGTCCTGCATATCGCCGCCCCCCAAGTCGAGGCGGTCGGCGTCCAGGATTTTCCGTCCATAGCCGGTCGAGCCCCGGAAGTTCGGCTGAAACACCGCGTAGCCGTGCATCGCGAAGATCTGGACCTCGAAGCCCCCGCCGCCGCCGGTTCGATGGTGCGGCCCGCCATGCGGCATCACCAGCAGCTTGAAGGGGGGCCTGGCGATGCTCGCCGGCGGCAGCGTAACGACGCCTTCGATCTCCAGCCCATCGGAGCTTTTCCAGCGAAACACTTCGTCGAGCGCCCGCAGCCGCGGGCCGATGGCGGGACTGTATGGCGGGAGCAGCGGACTGCGGCGAACGGCGGGCGGGGCCGGATCTTCGACGGCCTGCGGGCCGGCATCGACGTCGACACATTGAGTCTCGGACTTCAATCCGCGGATTGCGGCGTAAGCCACATGCCTGGCATCGCGCCAGCAGTTGTCCGGCAGCGGAGTCGAGGGGGACAGACTTGGCGGGGCGGCCTGCTCCGAACCGTGATGGTCGTAGAGCACCCGTTGCCGGCCACTTGGAGCGAGATCGACGACCAGCAGATTGAAGACATCGATATGCGGGCCTTTGCGCAGCGAAGTCAGGCAGACGAGCCGGCGGCCGTCGGGCGAGATTCGCGGCGAAAACTCCGGTCCAGGCCCGGTGGTGAGTTGCTCGATCTTCCGGTCGGCAAGCGTGATCTTCCAGAGATCGAAATTGTGATTAATGCTGTAGCGTGCCGATTCCTGGTCGTCGGTCCGATTGGCATGCACGACGAGAAACGAACCGTCGGGCGACCATTGCGGATCGCCATACCAGAACGCGCCGTCGGTGACGCGGGTGATCTTCGCGGCGGCCTTGTCGGTCGGAGCTTCGAGCAGATCGGCGACCCAGACCTGCGTTGCGCCGTAGCCTTCGTAGCCTTCGCCCTGGTCGTCCCGGACGACAATCACATTATTACGCCGCTCCGCCTCGGTTCGCAGATCGAGCCCTTCGTCCGCGACGAACGCCAGCCGCTTGCCGTCCGGCGAGAAAGCCGCTCGCCCGTAGAAACGGTCCGTGATGACGCGGCCATAGGTCTTCGCGGGACCGCCGAGAGGAATTGCGGGGCCGCCAGCGACCGGGAGCAGCCAGAGATCGGCGGCGGGATCGGAGTACGGCGGTACGGGAACGAACGCCGGTCGGCCGTCGGCAAACGGTCGCGTCGAAAGGAACAGAATCCATTTTCCGTCGGGAGACAGTTGCGGACTGAATGCGTCGGGTTCGCCCGGCTCCAGCGGTCGCGGCGGTGCGGAGTCATCGACGCGCCACAGCGACTGGCGGACGGTGCGGGACTCCTGATCGACGCGGCTGCGGACGTAGATGGCGGTCCGGCCGTCCGCGAGCGTGATGGGATCGACGGCGGTGTCGGTCAGGTAGAGGTCTTCGATCCGCGGGGGAGGGGGTTCCTGGGCGGGGCACGTCGAATCCCCCCAAAGGCACACGTTGATCACAAGCAACAGGCCGATACGCCGGCCTGGAATCCGGTGAAGTGCGATCAAGGGAATTCTCCGGTGAGCGAAAGCGGAACGAGCGAGTCCGTCAGCAGCGTGTCTGCCGTTCGGATCAGGATACCCCCGGTTCCGCGGCTCCCATAGTCCCTGCTGCAACCGATCTTCACCGCTCCCGCATGTGGTGTCCATGTCCAACCATCCCCAGCGTCGGAACCCATTGGTCGAGACCAACTGAGCTTTTCGTGATTGAGTCTCGTTCCGTCCCTCAGCGGCATTGAGGCCACACTCTATACGCCCGCTCCCCGACCCGCCCGCAATCCCCCGAACCCGATCCACCCTCACAGTTTCACAGATTTCCGCATTCCTTCCGCCCGCTGGCCGATAGAATAGGGAGTCCCCTTTCTGTGCCCGCGGAACTCCCGCGCGGTGCTCGAACCGATTCTTGAGAGAATTCCCCATGTCGACGACCGCTCCGCCGGGAAACTCGTCGCAATATGTGGACTTTGACGAATACGTCGAGTTCCAGCTCGAAAAAACCCGGTCCTCCATCCGCTGGACCGACCTGGTCACCGCCGGCGCCGCCGTTCTCGCCGGGTTCCTCGGCTACCTGTTCGTCTTCGTCGTTCTCGACCAGTGGGTCATTCCCGGCGGATTCAGCCGGCTGGCCCGGACCGTCCTGCTGACCCTCTGGCTCGCCGGGACCGGCGCGTGGCTGTTCGCCAGGCTTGTCCGGCCGTGGCTGAAGCGGATCAATCGCCTGTACGCCGCTCGCGAACTCGAACGGGCCGAGCCCGGCCTGCACAGCAGCCTGCTGAACCTGATCGATCTGCGCGACGCCGGGCGGACGATCAATCCGGCCGTTCTCAAGACGCTGCAGCGACAGACCGCGGTCCGATTGTCGGAAATGGACCTGACGCAGGCGGTCGATCACCGCGGCCTGATGCGGGCGAGCTACGGCCTGCTGATCGTGGTGGTTTCGCTCTGTCTGTACGCCCTGCTTTCGCCCAAGAAGATTTCCGCGTCGCTGTGGCGCGTGCTGCCGACCAGCAACGTCGCCGCCGCTACGCGGACGGAGATTTTCTCGGTGACGCCGGGCAATACGAAGGCCACCGCCGAACTGCCGCTGGAAGTCGTCGTAGAGCTGCGGGGGCAGTTGCCGCCAGAAGCGCAGGTGCTCTACAGCACGGCGGACCAGAAGTACCTCGATCAGCCGGTCGCGCTGCGTCCCGAAAAGGAGGGGAGCGGCCGGTATACGGGGGCGATCTGGGGCGAAAACGGCAAGGGTGTGCTGCAGGACTTCACGTACCGCGTGGAAGCGGGCGATGCGGTTTCGGAGACGTATCACGTCGCTGTCGAGCAGCCTCCGTCGGCAACGATCGAGCAGCTCCGGCTGACGTTCCCCCCCTACATGCAGCTTGAGCCGCAGATTCTGACGGGGGGCAATATCGACAGTTGGGAAGGGGCCAAGGTCGTGCTGCAGGCCCGGACCAACCGGGAAGTTCGCAGTGCGAAGATCGAGTTCCGCGACAAGCCCTCCGACGCTCCGAATGGCGAGGAACTGGCCCTGCATGTCATCGACGGCCGACAGCTCCGCGGCGAATGGACGCTCAAGCTCCCCTCGACCGGCGAAGCCATCAGCTATTACTCGATCCGCTGTCTGACCGAGGACGGATTGACCGAGAAAGAACCCACGGTCTACGGCTTGAAGGTCCGGCCGGATCAGGCGCCCGAAGTCGTTCTGCTCCAGCCGGAACGGGATCTGGAAGCCCCGGCGAATGCAGTGATTCCGCTGATCGTGCAGGCGAAGGACCCCGACTTCGAGCTGGGACCGATCCGGCTGCAGGTCGAAAAGGCCGGGGAGATCATCCATGTCCGGCCGCTGTCGCCGGGCGGACGTCCGCAGACGTTGCTCCGGAGCGAGCTGAACCTGGAACCGCTCGGCCTGATGCCGGGGGATACGATAGCGTTCTGGGTCGAGGCAACCGACAACCGCCAGCCCCGTCCGAACCGGAAGAATACTCCCAAGCTGAAGATCACCGTTTCGAAGCCGGTCTCCGACGAGGAAGTCCAGCAACAGCTCGCGGAGCAGAAGAAAAAGCAGGAAGACCAACTGGCGGATGCCTCTGCCGAGCAAAACCGCGAAGGCCGCGAAGGCCGTCCGCAGGAAGCCTCCGACAGCGATCCCCGCGCCCCGATGCCTCCGGAACCCGCGCCCGGAGATCCGCCTCCACCGGGCGAACAGCCGCGGAACCCGAACGCCGGCCGGCAGCCGGACGGGCAGGAGAATGGGCCGGGTACGGAGCCCGATCCGGGAAAGCCGGGCAAGCCCGGCCAGTCGGACGAGTCGACGGGGGGCAAGCCGGGTGGTCAGAAAGGCGAAGAACGTCAACCGCTGAGCCCAAAGGGCGAGGACGATCAGGAAGTGCTGAAGCTGCTCAACGAGCAGCTCAACAAGCCGCCGCAGACAGATCCGTCGAAACCCAATGAGGGCGATCAGCCCCCGGCCAATCAGCCGGAGAACAAACCGGGCAAGAAGTCTCCGATGCCGGGGAGTCCGGAAGGGGGCGGTCCCGGTGATCAGCCGCAGCCGGGCGACAAGCCCCTGCCCGGTGCGGAGCAGAAACCGGGTGAGCAACCGGGCGCCGAGAAGCAGCCCGGCGACAACGGCACTGGCGATCAACCGGGGAAAAAGCCAGGCAAAGAAAGCTCTCCACAAACCGCAGCCGACAAACCTGCTTCCGATCCAATGGGAACCAAGCCCGGCGAAAGTCCGCAGCCCGGTGCGGAGAAAACGCCGGACGGCAAGCGTCCCGGCACGGAACAGAAGTCGGGCACGAAACCGGATGGTGAAAAGTCGGCGGACAAGTCCGATCAGCCGGGACAGGCCGCGAGCAAGTCCGGCGACAAGCCGGCCGAGAAACCGGGACAACCGGGTGAGAATCCGGACCAGCCGGGAGATCAGCCCGGACAGAAACCAGGCGAACAGCCCGGAACGAAGCCGGGGGATAAGCCCGGCCAGAAACCCGGAACGTCGACCGAGAAGCCCGAGACCGCCGATTCACCCACGGGCGATCAGCCGGGACCGTCGACCGGCAAGCCGGGCGACAAACCGGGGAAAGAGGAAACGAAGCTTGGCGAGAATCCGCCGGACGGCAAACCCGGAGCGGCCTCGAAAACCGGGGAGAAACCGGCTGCCCCGCCGAAGGGGACCGGTACGCCCGCCGAGGGCGAGAAGCAGCCGGGGGGCGAGGGCGAGTCTGCGGACAAGCCAGCTCCGGGTAAGCGTCCGGGTGATCCGAAAGGCACGCCCGGCAAGGGAACCGACGCGGACCCCATGCCGGGAGACGGGGATCCGACCGGCGCGAAGCCAGCCAACAAGCCGGACGACGCAACGGAGCGAAATCCGTCCGGGAAGCCTTCCAACCAGGATCCGACAGGCCGCGAGCCCAAGCCGGGCAAACCCGGCGATCCGCAGTCGGCCAAACCGAAGTCCACGCAGACCCCGTCCGGTCAGTCTTCCAAAGACCCGGCAGGCTCCGGCGAGCCGGGAAAAAGTCCCGACAGCCCGCCCGGCTCGCCGGGCGGCAGTGACTCGGGCAAGGAGCCAGGAAAGGGAGATTCGTCATCCAGGCCGGGCAGCCGGCAGGACGGCGATCCCAAGCAGGAAACGAAGAACGCGAAGCCCGGCGACGGACGTCCCACCAAATCCGGCGAGAAGGGGACGCCGAAACCGGGCGAGGGAGACGCGGAGGGAGACCAGCCGGCCGAGCCGGGGCAACCGGGTTCAAAACCCAAGCCTGGCGCTGGTAAGAAACCGGGTCAGAAGGACCAGGCGAGCCAGCCCGAGGGGGAACCGATGCCGAGTGACCAGCCGGGGGCTGGCGGCAAGTCGGGGGCCAAGCCCGGCGAGAAGCCGGCAGGCGACAAACCGGCAGGCGAGCAGCCCGATGGCAAGTCGGACGAAGGGGGCGCCCCGATGCCCGGCGGCAAGGAAGGGGACAAAGCGGGGGGCAAACAGCCCGGAGATGGTCAGCAGCCGGGAGGCAAAGACGGTGGCGGCAGTCCGGCCGGTGGAAAACCGGGCGAGAATCCGGGGAACTCACCGTCGGAAGGGCCGGCTCAGAGTGCACCGAAGTCCGGCGGCAATGGCGGGACCGGATCGACGGGGGCTTCGGGCGGACCGGACGTCGGTCCCGGGGACGCGCCGGACCCCAAGTACAACCGGCAGGCCGCCGAACTGGTGCTGCGCAAGCTGCAGGACGATCTGGATCGGGGCGAAGTGAACCCGGAACTGCTGGAGAAGCTCGGCTGGACCGAAGATCAGCTCAAGGGCTGGTCCGATCGGCTGGCGAAGCAACTGCTGCAGCAGCCGGCGGAGACCCCCGTCGACCGGGCTCGTCAGATGCAGTTCGAAGAGATGCTCCGACAGATCGATTTGCGCAAGAGGAATGCAGTGCGTTCGGGCGAGTTGCAGCCAACGCGGGAATTGCCGCAATCCGACTCGCGTCGGAGCGCCCCGCCTGCCGAGTATCGCGAAGCGTACGAGGCTTTTACCCGGGGGTTGTCAAAGCGGACGCCCGCCGCGACGAAGCCTGCCAAGAAGTGACGCCGTTCTGTTGGGGTTGATTCTAGTCAATGTCGGGTGACCGGGGCCGGACCGCAACGAAGCCCCGATGATTGAATCGTCCGGGGCATCGCGAAGACGCTCCTGCCCCGGCCACGCGTCTCTCGCTGGTGATAAAACGGACGTCACGTCCGTTGAGGAGAGTCTGGAGTGCCAGTTGAGATTCGGCAAGACGCCGAGGAAACCGTCATCAAGATCGTCGGGCGGCTGGACAGCTCCATCACCACGGAGGAGCGCAAGCGGCTCGTCGACCAGGTCTGTCCCGGCTGCCATCTGGTGCTGGACTTTTCGTCGGTGACGTTCGTGTCGGGCATTGGCCTGCGGATGCTGCTGCTCCTTTCGCACGAGGTCCACGTGCAGGGGGGGGTTCTCGCCGTCCGGAACGTTTCCGAAGAGGTGCTGAACCTCGCCGATGCCGTGGGCTTTCTGCATCTGTTCGACGAACCGGTGCTGCCGGAGCGTCGACCGCACATCGCGCCGATTCCCCGCATCGACGTGTACCCGACGCGCTACTTTGGCGAGTACGCCCTGCGCCGCGGTTTTCCGTTTCCGTTCGGCGCCACGCCGGTGGCTCGAGGCGTGAACTTTTCGATTTTTTCCAAGCACGCCACGTCGGTGAACCTGGTGCTGCGCGAACGCGGCACCTGCCGGCTGCTCGTGGAAATCCCCATTCCCCCCGAGTTCCGTATCGGGGACGTCTACGCCATTACGGTGTTCGACATCGACCCGGACGAGATCGAATACGGCTTCCGTGTCGAAGGACCGTTCGATCCGATCGACGGCCACCGTTTCGATCAATCGGTCGTACTCCTCGATCCCTCGGCCCGTTCGATCGGCGGACGCGAGATCTGGGGAGTTTCTTCGAATTGCGGTCCTCAGGCCTACTGGGCGCAGATCGTCCCCGAGGACTTCGACTGGGAAGGAGACCACACGCTGGGCCTTCCGCTGGAAGAGCTGGTGATTTACGAAATGCACGTGCGGGGCTTTACCCGGAGCCATTCGTCGGGCGTCCGTTACCCCGGAACGTTCGCCGGGCTGCGCGAAAGGATTCCGTATCTGAAGGAACTGGGCGTCAACTGCGTCGAGCTGATGCCCATCTTCGAATTCAACGAGCTCGAAGTCCCGCGGATCAACGCCGTCACCGGCGAGCGACTGTTTAACTACTGGGGCTACAGCACCGTCGGCTTCCACGCTCCCAAGGCGTCCTTCGCGGCATCGGGGCACGTCGGCATGCAGGTCGACGAGTTCAAGGCCCTCGTCAAAGCACTCCACCGCAACGGGATCGAGGTCTTCCTGGATGTTGTCTTCAACCATACCGCCGAGATGGGGGAAGACGGTCCGACGATTTCCTTCAAAGGACTCGACAACTGCATCTGGTACATGCTGCAGCCGGACGGAAGCTACTTCAACTTCAGCGGCTGCGGCAACACGCTGAATTGCAACCACCCCGTCGTGCGGGACTTCGTCATCAACTGTCTGCGGTACTGGGTCTCCGAATTCCACATCGACGGCTTCCGCTTCGACCTGGCCAGCATTCTGGGCCGGGACTCGGACGGGACCCCGCTGGCGAATCCGCCGCTGCTCGAAGCGCTGGCGATGGACCCGATTCTCAGCCGGACCAAGCTGATCGCCGAGGCCTGGGACGCGGGCGGGCTGTACCAGGTCGGAACGTTTCCCTCCTACGGCCGCTGGGCCGAATGGAACGGAAAGTACCGCGACTGCGTCCGCCGGTTCCTCAAGGGGGACGACGGCATGGTCGGGGAGATGGTCCAGCGACTGATCGGTTCGCCCGACATCTATCCCACCCGGGGACCGGCCGCGTCGGTCAACTTCGTCACCTGCCACGACGGCTTCACGCTGGCGGACATGGTCAGCTACAACGACAAGCACAATGCCGCCAATGGCGAAGACGGGCGGGACGGGGCGGACGACAACAATTCCTGGAACTGCGGAGCCGAAGGCCCGACGGACGATCCCTTGATCGCAGCCCTGCGCCGGCGGCAGATGCGCAATGCGCTGGCGATTCTGTTCCTCAGCCAGGGCGTCCCGATGATGCTCATGGGGGACGAGTGCGGCCGGACCCAGCACGGCAACAACAACGCCTACTGTCACGACGGCCCGCTGACCTGGCTCGACTGGACCCTGATCGACTCCAACTCCGATCTCTTCCGGTTCTGCCGCGAACTGATCGCCTTCCGCGTTCGCCATCCGGCGCTCCGGCACGTGCGGCATGTCGGTGCCGAAGAACTCAACGGCGAACGATTCGAAGTCACCTGGCACGGTACGGAACCGCGGCAGCCGGACTGGTCGGCGCGCAGCCGATCTCTGGCGATGCATGTCCATCTGCAGAACGGCGGCCCGCCCGACACGGTCTATGCCGCCTTCAACATGTTCTGGGGCGACCTGACATTTCGCCCGCCGACTCCGCCGCTGGGCTGCCACTGGTGTGTGGCGATCGACACCTCGCTCCCGTCGCCGCTCGACATCGCAACACCGGGAAACGAGCAGCCGCTCGCCGAGGGATCGACCTATCCCGTGGCCTCCCGCACGGTCGTGGTTCTGATTCCCCGGCGGAACGAATAGCCGACGCACTTCGCTTAATACGCGGGAACCTGTCCCCCGTCTTTCGGGTCGCCGAGCATCCGGGCGACGTCCGGGGCCGTCGATTTGGCGATGGATCGCACGGAACCGTCGGCCATCAGCATCAGCACAACTCCCGCGTGGGGTGAACCGAATGCATTGGGACCGCCGTCGAAGCCCGCCGCCGCGTCGCGGAGATTAGACGGATCGGCCCAGGGTTTGAAGCCGCCGTCGACGGTCCCCGCCAGGATGGTGCTGGACGAACCGTCGGTGATGTCTCGAAGGCTCATTCCCCCGGCCGGAGTGACGAGCGCCGCGTTGCCGGCGAAATGAGCGACCGCATAGCCGCGTGCATCGGGCTGAGGTTGCGGCAGCGAAGGATTGAGGTAGACCGGCAGCAAGATCCGGAAGCCTGGCTGCACCGGGTTCGCGTTCCAGGACTTGGAGAGGTCCAGCGACTGGTAGAGTGCGGACTGGTCGACATACGGCAGAATGTCGGTCATCCAGGCCTGCGGCGGCTGACCGGGCGGCAGGTTATCGCCTCCGCGCGGCGGGAACTGTCGGAAGGCATCGTGGAAATTGTGCTCGGCCAGCCCGATCTGCTTGAGGTTGTTCTTCACCTGCGTTCGGCGGGCCGCTTCACGGGCCTGCTGGACCGCGGGCAGGAGCAGCGCGATCATAATCGGGCAGCAGAGGAGCGGCACGCAGCCGAGCACAATCAAGACGATGGCCCAAGCGGGAACGCCCGACGAGCTGTTGCGCTCCGTCGATTTCGTCGACCTCCGACGCGGAGGAGCGTCTTCGTAGTCCTCGATGTCATCGTCGTTACGCGACCGGGACTTGCCGAGCCGCGTTTCGCAGTGCGGGCAGACTCGGGCATTGGCGGGAACTTGCTCCGCGCAGACGGGGCATTGCGGCATGAGCGACATCCTGAGAGCGTGGAATCACGTCTGACCAAGGGACGTTCACCATACGCCCGGCGCAATGCCCTCGCAACCACCTGTCGCGGAAGTTCAGAGCAGTTCGCTGGCCAGTTCCGCCAGGGCCGAACGCTCCCCCTTCTCCAGCGAAATATGGGCGTAGATCGGCTGGCCGACCATCCGGCTGATGATGTAACTCAAACCATTCGAGCGGGAGTCGAGATACGGATGATCGATCTGGCGGATGTCGCCCGTGAAGACGATCTTGGTCCCCTCGCCGGCCCGCGTGATGATCGTCTTCACTTCGTGAGGCGTGAGGTTTTGAGCTTCGTCGACGATGAAGAACACCCGCTGCAGGCTCCGGCCGCGGATGTAGGCCAGGGGGGTGATCTCAAGTTTGTGGTTATCGAGCATGTCCTGGATCCGCTGCGACGCCTCGCTGTCGCCGAGCTGGTGGCGGATCACTGTCAGATTGTCGAACAGCGGTTGCATGTAGGGATCGAGCTTCGCTTCGATGTTCCCCGGCAGGAAACCGAGGTCGCGGTTGCTGAGTGGGACGACCGGACGGGCCAGCAGGATCTGGCGGTAGCGCTGCCGGCAGTCGAGGGCCGCCGCGAGGGCCAGCAGCGTCTTGCCGGAGCCGGGTTTTCCGGTCATCGAAACCAGCTTGATGTCGTCGTCGGTCAGCGCCCGCAGCGCGAAGGCCTGCTCGGAATTGCGCGGCATGATCCCGTAGGTCGGCGTCTTTTCAACGCGATGCAGCGTCTGATCCGCCGCCTTGTAGGTGGCCAGGACCGACTTGGACCCGTTGCGGAGGATGAAGTTTTCGTTGGCGACCGGTTCGGTCACCTGCGGCACCTGGCTGAGCGGGACGCGACCGCTCATGCCGGCATAGAACGCGTCGACCAGTTCGGACGGCATGTCGGTGATCAGCCGACGACCCGTATAGAGTTTCTGGACGCTCTCGACTTTATCCGTGCTGTAATCCTGGGCGGGCAGGCCGAGGGCCTTGGCCTTCATCCGCAGGTTCGTGTCCTTGGTGACGAGAATCGTCGGCCGGGACGTCTCATTCCGCTGGAGCGTGAGGGCCGTGTTGAGAATGCGGTGGTCGGGCGAGTCCGACAGAAAGGCTTCGCGCAACTGGTTGCTGAATTCGCCGCCGAGCACCACGCGAATGGAACCGAGTCCGGGGCCGAGCGGCACTCCCTCGGGCGAGACCAGGTCGCCTGTGAGTTCGTCGAGCTGGCGGACGAAGGACCGCGCCTGGAAGTTGATGTCGTCGTTGCCCTTTTTGAATTTGTCGATTTCTTCCAGAACGGTGATGGGAATGACGACGTCGTTGTCTTCGAAGTTCCGGTAGCAGCCAGAATCGTGCAGGATGACGTTGGTGTCGAGCACGAACAGTTTGGTCTGAGCGGCCGGGACTTCGGGCATCGGCGCCTCCATGGCTGTGACGCGTAACGTGATCCGTTCGTCGCGGCAGCCACCCTACCCCTGCGGGAATCGGGGCGTCAAGATCATTGGTGAAGATCGGGTGAACATCGGCGTACGGCCCCGAATCTGCCAGGCACTTCGACACTGCGGCGCAGCGGTGACTGGTTCACGCTGCCAACTCCTGGATTACGGAATCGCGTCGGCTCCAGAGTACTGGGATCAGTTCGTACTTTCGCAATGCCTCGACAACCGATGATGAAACTGAATGATCGGAATCGTTCATGATTGCGTACGCAACGGAGTCTGCGGGTCGAGCGTCCTTCGTGTCCAACCAGGCAAACGCAAGCTGCTTGGCGCTGCTATCGTTCGGCCTTGCCAGCGTCTGGATGACACGCTCCGGGCGTAATCGCGACTTAGGGACGACAAACTCAAAACGGTAGTCGAAGCCACTCTTTCCGGTGAACGTCACCTTTGGGGTGAAGCGAATATCGCTGCTCTCAAGCCACTGGGTGACGTCTTCAACGAAGAGTGTCGACGACGCTGGCGAGGCCAGGTAGAACATGTCGTTGACTGCGAGCATGGCTTGGACGAGATTGTGCTTTCTCTGAGAAAAGTTGTCGGATGAGGCGACCGTCTCAAGGCGATGGTTGTCAACGAGCTGGATTCCAAAGCCATTCAGAGTCGTTCTCAGGAGGCTCAGTCGCTTCTCAGACCCAAGTTTGCACCCTGATTGTTCGAGATCATCAATCACGTAACCGTCATCCGACAGCAGGTATCCGCCATTCTGGCTGCGGGCATATATTTGCAGATAGTCGTTGTGCCGATCCAGGAACGGGGTGGTAATCTCGACCCATTGGCATTGGGGGATTTCTCGCAACACCGTCTTGGCCCGCAGCCAGTTCGTGTACTGGTCCAGAAGTCCGCGGATATTGTCAATCACGTGAAGAGACCTCGCCGGAAGTTTGGTTTGCGAGTCACTCTGCAGAATTCCATGAACTCGAACAGTGTCTTCCACGTATCATCGCTGTCTGTGAAGTCGCCGGCGGGCAACGGAATCGCCCATTTCGTTCCGTAACCTTCCCGGTTGATGTGCAGGTGCGGGCACGGCATTTCCTCGCCGTCCGGGTTGCAGTGGGGTGGACCGCCAATGTCAAGGCGAGCGAGTACGACGATTTTCCGGGCACGGTTCTGCAGTGTCTGCTTACTCAGCTCAATTCTGCCTCGCGAGATATCAAGAAAGAATTGCTCTCGCTTGTCCTCCGATTCGAGAGGGATACTCAACCTGCCTCCAAGATCCGGAAGCTCATGTTCAGTGTCGTTGACGCGGTATTTCTCTAGGCGAAGCAGCCCATCCGCCTCGGACTGCGACAACTCGGGATCTGACATCGAGTATCGGCTCCCTGCCCTGGCTGCTGTTGCCGACTGACGAAAAGAGTGGACACTAAAGTATACGCAGCTCGCACATCCGGACGCCACCGGCCACTTTGCAGTCCCCCCGCTTTCTTGCAGTCCGCCCGGCCCTGCGATAGACTCTCCCGTTCCGGTTTTGGCAGGCTGGCGGGAGCGCCGGACGGTGTTTTCGCCTGCGAACAGCCTAAGGCCTGCCAGACCAACGAGTTGCAACAACGGAAATCCACCGGATTTCGCCAATTGCAGCACGCTTCTGAGAGCAACCGCGGTCCGGCGTCTCTCGAGCGGACGGCGTCTAGAAATTTTTGAGTCGAGTGGAAAGGCATCGAGCGCCATGGCGAGAGAAGCCAAGCTGGTCGTGCAGAAGCGGTCTCAGTTGGGGTCGGCAGCCTGTCGACGGCTGCGGAGTCAAGGGCTGGTCCCCGGGAATGTCTACGGCCATGACGCCGCCCCGGAACCGATCAGCGTCGAGAACCGCGTGCTGCGGCCGTTGATTTTCGACGGGATGAAGGTCGTCGACGTGGAGCTGGATGGCCGCCACGACAAGGCGATTGTCCGCGAGATCCAGTGGGATGCGTTCGGCATCGACATTACGCACATCGACCTGTTCCGCGTCGATCCGAACGAACGCGTCCAGATCGAAGTGCCGATCGAGCTGAAGGGGACGGCTCCGGGCGTCCTGTCGGGCGGCATGCTCGAACAGCCGCTGCACAAGCTGTCGATCGACTGCCTGGCCTACCTGATTCCCGACAGCATTCTGGTTAAGATCGGCAATCTGCAGCTCGGCCAGACGGTTCACGTCAGCGATCTGGAAATTCCCGAAGGGATTCACGTTCGCGTGCCTGCGGACACCGTCGTCGTGCACGTGATTCAGGTGCAGGTGAAAGAAGATGCTGCCGACGGGATGGGTGTTGCCGAGCCGGAAGTGGTCGGCAAGAAGGCCGGCGATGCCGGCGATACGAAGGAAGCTCCGAAGAAGAAGTAGTACGCCGGTGGGCGTGTCCGCGGCGGTTTGACCGGCGCGGTGATCTTTGGAGGGTGACTGGTCTGCGGGGCTCTGCTCAACATGAAGATTGTGGTTGGGCTGGGAAATCCGGGACAGAAATACGCGGGAACACGACACAACATCGGTTTCGAGGTTCTGGCCGAGCTGGCCCGACGGTGGCAGGGAGGCCGTGCCAAGACACGGTTTGATGCCGAACTAATCGAAGTCGTGTGCCGTGAGGCGAAACTGCTGCTTGTCGCGCCGCAGACGTTCATGAACTTGAGCGGGCGCAGCGTGCAGCCGATTGTGAAGTTTTACCATACGGCGCCGTCAGACGTGCTGGTGGTGTGCGATGATCTGAACCTGCCGTCGGGACAGCTTCGGCTGCGGGCGTCGGGAACAGCGGGCGGACAGAAGGGTCTGGCGGATATTCTGAAAGCGCTGGGAACCGACGCGGTTTCGCGGTTGAGATTTGGAATCGGACGTCCGCCCGGTCAGATGGACCCGGCCGACTATGTGTTGAGTCAGTTTCGCCGGGACGAGCAGGAGTCGATCGACGTTTCGCTGCAGCAGGCCGCCGACGCAGTGGAAGTCTGGGCAAACGACGGAATGACAACCGCGATGAACCGGTTTAATCCGCCGGCCGATTCGGGTTCGAAGTCGTCCGGGAAGAGCGAATAGTTCGGTATCGGGGCAGGTGAGACAGCAGAGCGACGTCGGGGACCGGCGGCCGCGCGAGAATCAGTGAACAATCCGCCGGAGAGTCGATCGAACGACGGTCGGCGAAGTGCGGCGTTGCAATTGACGTAGAATCGGTTACAACAGGCGAAATCTACCGGTCGGAACCAGGCCGGCGGACTGGGATTGCGGAGGAATTGATTTTGACCGAGTACATGTACGAGGGAATGTTCGTTCTGGACAGCAACCGCTTCGCGTCGGACCCCGACGGCGTGCAGCAGGGTTTGCAGAGTCTGCTCGAACGTTGTGGTGCGACGATCGTGGCGTCCCGTCCGTGGCAGGACGGCAAGCTGTGCTATCCGATCAAGGGGCAGCGGAAGGGGTTGTATTACCTCACCTGCTTCAAGATGGACGGCGGCCAGATGGGCGAGCTCGACCGGCTGGGCAAGCTGAACGAGTCGATTTTGCGGCATCTGGTGATCCGTCACCCCCCGGTGATCTTCGACGCGATGGTCGAGGCCCTGACTCAGAACGACGGCACGATTCACAGTCCCGAGCAGAAGGAGCGCGACGGCGGTCCTGAAGGGGAACGCCCGGAGCGTGGCGATCGCGACCGGGGTGATCGTGGCGACCGAGGCGATCGCGGTGACCGGGGCGATCGATAACCCTGGCGGTAGTTAGTCAGCCGGGCCAGCGGGTTCGGCTGTGGTGTGAATCGCAGCAACGGGAGCACACCTCATGGCCAGCTTCAACAAAGTGATCCTTGTCGGCAATCTGACTCGCGATCCGCAGGTGCGTTACACGCCTGGCGGGACTGCGGTGGCGGAAATTGGGATGGCTGTCAGTCGGCAGTGGTTCGATAAGCAGACCAACTCCCGCCGGGAAGAGACGACGTTTGTCGATGTGACGCTGTGGGGTCGGCAGGCCGAGGTGGCTGGGGAATACCTCGCCAAGGGTCGGCCGGTGCTGATCGAAGGTCGGCTCCAGCTCGACACGTGGGACGATAAAGAGACCGGTCAGAAGCGCAGCAAGCTGCGGGTGATCGGGGAATCGATGCAGATGCTCGGCAGCCGCAGCGACGGTGGTGGCGGGCAAGGTGGCGGCGGAGGAGGACAGGGGGGCGGGCAGCGTCGGGACGCAGGGCGTTCGGCGGGGCCGCAGCAGCAGCCTCAGGATGGGGGGGGCGAGTCGTTTTCCGACAGCACGTCCGATTACGGGTACGGCGGGGGTCCGCCGGATGACGAAGTTCCGTTTTAGGTTGAGGGGCGAGAATCCGGAGTCGAGTGCCAGAACGGAATCTATCTCCGCTGACCGTCGCAAGCATCAAACAACAGACTACAAATAACGAATCACCAGTCACCAAAGACAGAAATCATGGCTCGCAAAAACGTCACCGCATCCGGCATGCCGCGCACTTCCCGTCAGGTGGAGCTGCTTCTGGCTGAGGACGTCGAATTCCTCGGCAAGCAGGGGGAGATTGTCAAGGTCAAGCCCGGGCATGCCCGGAACTATCTCATTCCGCAGGGATTCGCGACTGTCGCCACCGCGATGAACAAACGGAATGTCGAACGGCATCGCGAGCAGATCGAGGATCTGCGGAAGCAGCGGATGGCCGATATGGTCAAGCGGGCCGACGCGATCAGCAAGTACAGCGTGACCCTCGAGGCCAACGCGAACGAAGAAGGCCACCTGTACGGTTCGATCATGGGTCCGGACATCAGCAAGGCGCTCAAGGCCGCCGGCTACGCGGTCGAAACCGATCACATCAAGCTGGACGGACCGCTGAAGGAGCTCGGGATGTACACCGTGCGGGTGCAGCTCCATCCGGAAGTGAAGACCGAAGTCAAGGTCTGGGTGGTTCCGGCTGCCAAGAAGTAGATCCCGCAGGATCTCGCGAGATTTCAACGATCGCCCGCGGCGTCAGTCCGCGGGCGATTTGCATTGGTGGATTGCGCTCGAAAGTTCTTGAGCGGCCGCGTCGACTTGGTAGGGTAGTTCCTCGGCGCACAGGTCGGGGGGCCGGGGCTGGAGCGTTTTCGCAAAGCCCTGGTCCTCGACGCGCCGGGGCCGCAGTATCTGTCGCTTCTTCGGGGCACGCATGGATCGGAAGACATTCGCCAAAGGACGGGGCATGGCACGGACGTCGGACGCTTTCGAAGGGCGGCTCCCGCCGCAGAATCTGGCCGCGGAGCGGAGCGTGCTGGGGAGCATTCTGCTCGAGAACAACGCGATCGACGAGGTCGCCGATACGCTGATCGCCGCGCACTTCTACAGCGATGCGCACCAGCTCATTTATACGGGGATTCTGAAGCTCTACGAGAACGGCGTCCGCGGCATCGACGCGGTGACGCTCGCGGAAGAGCTCGACCGCCGGCAGCAGCTCGACGAGGTGGGCGGAGTCACGTATCTGCTGGAGATTCTGGAGACCGTTCCGCACGCGGCCCACGTGCGCGAGTATGCCAAGATCGTCCGCGACCGCTGGATTCAGCGGAGCTTGACGCAGGTCTGCACGGAGGTTCTCCGGGACTGCTACGAGGGGACCGACGATACCGAGGACGTGCTGCAGAAGGCCGAGCGGGGCGTGTTTCAGATTCTGGAGTCGCAGGAGTCGGCGCAGAAAATCGGCATGGACGAAATCATGCTGGATACGCTGGACCGCATCAACACGCGGTTCGACAAGGACGGCTCGATCAGCGGCCTGACGACCGGCTTCAGCGATCTGGACCGCCAGACCAACGGCATGCAGCCGACGGAACTGGTCATTCTCGCCGCCCGCCCCTCGATGGGAAAGACGGCGTTCGTCGTCAACATCGCCGAGGCGGTTGCGTCGGTGGCTGGCGCGGGCGTGCTGATCTTCAGTCTCGAACAGTCGAAGCTGGAACTTGCCGAGCGTTTCTTGTGCATCCGCGCCCGGCTGGACGGCCACCGGCTCCGCAAGGGCGAGCTGGACGACGCCGAGCGGCACGCGCTGCTCGAAGCCTCCAACGAGCTGAGCAAGCTGCCGCTGTTCATCGACGATCAGCCCGGGCGGACCGTCGCTCAGATCAGCGCCATCGCCCGCCGGCTGAAGCGCCGCGACAAGCTGGGCGTGATCATCATCGACTACCTGCAGCTCATTGAGCCGGAAGACAAGCGCCAGCCGCGCGAGCAGCAGATTGCCGGCATCACTCGACGGCTGAAAGGAATCGCCAAGGAAAACAGCGTCCCGGTGATCGCGCTGTCGCAGCTCAACCGCGGCGTCGAGCTGCGCGAAGACAAGCGGCCGCGGCTGGCGGATCTTCGCGAAAGCGGGGCCATCGAGCAGGACGCGGACATCGTCATGTTCCTGCATCGCCCGGACGCGTACGATCCACAGGACCGGCCGGGCCTGGCGGAAGTGGTTGTGGCCAAGCACCGCAGCGGTCCGACCGGCATTGTGAATCTGACCTGGATCCGCAGTCAGATGCGGTTCGAAGACTTCAGCAACATGATGGAGCCGGGGTTTTAAGGGAAGTGGTTGGTGGTTAGGAAATGGATCGCAGGCCGGTGGGGCACGTCTAGGGTTCGCGATGAGTCCGTCATGTGTTCCGTCGCTCCTGAGAGGGCGATTCGCCGGGCCTCGACGTTCCCGTGGGAACGTACCATATCGGTAGAGCTGCTTCTGGCCGGCTCTTGGAGGGGTTAGAAAGCCACTCGCGGTATCCGCTTGACAAGAGTCAGTCTGGACGATCTGGCGGCGCATCGCCAAGAGTACAATGAAAGAGCGGTGTCCGAACATAGAAGGCAGGGAGACAAGACATGCCGGCGTTATCTACCAGCGAGGCCGCCGAAAGACTCGCGAAGGAGGTTGAGCAGGCGACCGCGCTCTCAGAAATCTACGCGGAGCTTTTTCCGGAGAAGCCTGCGATGGTCACGCCGACTGCGGCCGACCTCGCGCAGCACGTTCGGAGCGGGCTTGAGGCGGAGGAACTTGTCGATCTCTGGAACGTCGTATTTCCCGCAGACCGGAACGTCTGGTACGACGAGGAGGATGAAAAGATCCACTACAACGAGGAAGCGGTCGGTTACGCCGAGGCAGACTGACGGCTGATTTCACTGGCCGAGTATCTTCGGAGTCCGCCTGTGCCTGCCACCGCCCTGTTGCACTTCACGGAAGACATCGCGCGGGCCAGGGCAATCGTGGCCCATGCGGACCCGCTCCCGCGCGTGACCCCCGACGAAAGGCTGCTCTGCTCCGACCTGCTCCGGAGCGCCTGGATGTTCGCGGTCGGCGGTCTTGATGCGTACTTTTGCGATGCCTACACGGATATCATCGCCGCGACGGCCAGTTCGAAGAGCCGGCAGCCGGCCATCACGCTTCCTGAGTGGGTCTACGAGGTCAGGTTTCCTCTTCGCGCCATCCTCGAATCGTACGACAACGAGAACTGGCGGTGGCGGATGGCTGCCCGGAAGATGATGGAGCGGGAGAACGTCATCAGCTTGAAGGCCGTCCAGGATCTCTTCAACAAGTTCTTCCGGAAGGGGCACAGGTTCTTCCGTGACCAGCTCGACTCCTGGATGTCCCGGCCGGATGCAAAGATCCGGCTCTTTGGCGTCTCACAAGCGGACTATCTCGCGAAGTCCCCGCCGGATAAGCACGCTGCACGAGATGCCGCAATCGACCAGTTGGAGGAGCGGTTCCGCACGATCTTCCAACGGCGGCACGATTGCATCCACAACTGCGACCGCCCTCGGATGTCGCCGCAGCCGCTCAAAAGGGGCGGCACGGTCCTGAAGGTCATCCAGGACATCGAGTTCCTGGTGAACCGCTGCGACGAGCACATCAACGCGGAATTCCGCGAGTTCCTCGTCGGTGTCGGCTGCGGACCGGGGACTATTGCTCAGGCCGGTTACTGAGTTCAAATGAGGTGAGAACAGTCGACGTCGCTTCTCCAGACCGTTTCCGTTGCTGATCCCCAGCGTCAGCGTCGAGGCTTTGAAGTTAGTGTGTTTGCATTTCTCGATCGCACTTCTGAGGGCATTGTTCGCAAGTGACCCCGGCGTTGAACGATACACGGACTCGCGGCGAAGCACGAACGATGAAACCATGTCGGCACGAGAAACGCGTGTCACAGGTTGACGGACGCTGCCAGATTCGTCCGGCGTGCGGCATCGGCTTTTGCGCGACGCGGTGATGCGACCACTGCCGGCCCTCAACTCAGAAGGCGAGACGGCCTGCGAGAGTGCAGTCTTTCGTGCTGATGGCTATCGTCTCGGCACGTACTGCATTGCCACCGCGCCGGAGCCGAATTCCCGCCGGCCCACGAGCCTCAAGTCGACATGCTTCGACAGCCCCGCGAACAACGTCGGCCCGTGGCCCGCCAGCCTGGGGTGGACGACGAACTCGTACTCATCGATCAATCCCAGTTCCGCTAGTGCCAGTGGGAGCTTGACGCCTCCTACGAACAGTCCCTTCCCCGGTTCCCGCTTGAGCTGCCGAACGGCCTCGCCCAGATCTCCGCGCACGAGTTCCGCGTTCCAGTCGACCCGGTCGAGCGTGCTCGAAACGACGTACTTCTTTGCGGCGTCGATCGTCCGGGCGAAGGGTTCCATCCAGTCGGCCATCCAATCGGGCCTCACTCCCGTCGCCGGCGGCCGCCATGCCGCTTCCATCATTTCGTAGGTGACCCGGCCGAAGAGCAGGGCATCGGCCTGCGCGAGCTTCTCGGCCCAGTCACGATGCAACTCTTCGTCCGTCAAGCCCGCCCGATGATCGCAGCACCCGTCCAATGTGATGTTGATGGAATAGCGAAGGGTTCGCATGAAATGCTCCTGCAGCGGGCTTGCGGCAATATGCAGCGCCCCCGAACGACGCCTCAACTTCCGATCTTTCGAATCTCTCAGAGAGCCGGGGCGAATTCGAGCGCGAACAGACGAAGCCGTTCTTTCGAGGCCGTCACGATAGTCGTCGCGGATCGAGCGTACCACTTCGGGGCAATCGGAATGCTATGCCATTGCAGCGTAGTCGGTGCGACTGGACGCCGTCGGAGCCTTGTCTGACCGGGGACTGCGGCTGGAAAGCCTGCCTGACGCGATCCTGTGTCGCGCGCTGGTCGCGAGCCGTCGTTGAGAGGGGTTAGCTGGCCGGCTGTGCCACAGAGGAAAACCGGGGGCGCCTTTTCGATCGCTGCGTGCGGAATCATAATGAAGTGACAGATCCGTGCGGAAAAGCAGGCATCGCCGGGACATCGCGCGGCAGCAAGCCAGAGCACGATTGGCGACAAGCTCTCTGCGTTCGGCCCATGGGACTGTCGAAGTGAGACAATGGAACTCAACCGGGCGCTCACTGTGTCGATTCTGGCGAATTCGGCGACGCACTGAGCGATCGCGATCTCCTGTGGAGCTGTGAGCGGTTCGTGTCGAGGCGGGGCAGCGGGTTTCAGTGAGAGAAGGTCGGCAGATGGAAGTGACGGACTATGCTTTTTTTCCGACGCGGGTGGTGACAATCCAATTCCCGGACGCCGCTCCCCTGAATGCGGAGCTCTGTGATCTGCTTGAGCGCCGGCCGGAACTCGACGACAGGTTCAACGTGCACCCCGACGCTCTGAATCTGCTGCGTCTTGCGGACACCGTGCCCGCGATCGAACAGCTCCGGTCCAAGTTCATCACTGGGGCGAAGCACTGGCTGGAGGCCGAGGGAATCGCGGGACCGGAGGGGATCGACCTTCTACTCTTCAGCAATCGCGTGTGCCGCGGGGAGGGCACGATTGTGCACAATCACCCCGCCGACCTGATCGGCATTTATTATGCCCGCACGGCGGTTTCCGATCGACCGCCCATCGATCAGGCCGACGGCGAAGATTATTTCGAGGCCGGCGACGGAGTGCTGGTGCTCCACGATCCGCGCTTCAATGCCAACCTGACGGCCGTGTGTCATCGCGATCATGTCAAAGTTATTCCGCGCCCGGGCCTGATGCTGATCTTCCCCGCCTACGTCTGGCATTCCGTCACGCCGCACCGCGGCGAGTTTCACCGACTTGCGTTTTCGATGAACTTCACGCTGCGGTGGCCGGCCGGCCCGGCGGAGTACCACTCGTTGAAGTGATGAGCCGGACGAGACGGATTGCATCATCACTGGCACAGCAGATTGGCATGCGCATCTGGCCGACGGGCCGCTTCCGCGACTGACAGCCGCTGCTGCTTCACCAGCTCCACGGCCTCCGGCTTGAACTCGGCCGTATCCGTGCGACGCTTCGCGGACAGTCAATGCTTTCGTTACGGTTCAGGTTACGCTCGTTTTCGAGCGCCCACAAAACGTGGGGAAGTCCAGAGGCAGCGTCTTGGGACTGGCGGTTCATTGCGGGCCGATTCTTCAGGACGCGGGGAGTCTCTTGACTCTGAACACACGCTCCGGCGACGATGCTTGCGAGCGCCGCGCGTCTTCAGTCTGGCAGAGAGATCGATTCCGCAAGGGCGGCCTCCTGCCGCCGCGGGGAAACCCCGCGGCTCGTTCGTCACCTGACCGTTTCCGGGCCTGAGCCCCACACCGCGACTGCGGTGAACTGCTCAGGCGGCACAAGACCTGGTGGAGACGCGCGGTCGCTCGCTACTTCTTGGCTTCCAGAATCTCCGCCGAAGAGCGCCCCGCATGGCCGCACGGACCCGTCAGGACTTCTTCCGTCAGATGGCCCTGGCCCTGCTCGCCGGCGACTGGACGGCAGAGGCCCTGCTGGATCGAACCCGGAGGGCTCTGGGACGGCGGCTGCGGCTGCACTGGGCGCCGCCGCTTTGTCGAACTCTGACTCGACGCTTCTCCGCTCCGCCCGGCGTCCTGGAACTGCAGCGCGTGCTTCGCCAGGACCTGACGCTGATCGAGTGGCTCAGGCGTCGTCGGCAACCGGTGACGGTCGACCTGCCGGCCTGCGGACCTGCGGCGATGACGCCCGGTCTGGCCCGGTTTCGCAAATGGTCGGTCCCCGCGCTCACCACGACCGGCCAGGTTGCCGATTGGCTCGGGCTGACGGTCAGCGAGTGCGAGTGGCTGGCGGATCCGAACTCGTGGGAACTGCGACGACAGACGGAGTCTGCGCGAAACTACCGCTATGTGTGGCTGACTCGACCGGGCCGGCGCGCTCGGCTGATCGAGTCCCCCAAGCCCCGCCTCAAGGCGTTGCAGAGGCAGGTGCTCCACGAGATCCTCGATCGCGTCCCCGTCCATCCGGCGGCGCATGCCTTTCGTCGGGGTCGGTCCGCGGCGACGTGTCTTGCGCCTCACGTCGGTCAGGCCGTGGTGTGGCGGGCCGACTTGCAGCATTTCTTTCCGAGCCTCCGTCGGCCGCGCGTTGCCGCCGTCTTTCGTACGCTTGGTTACCCGGATCACATTGCATTGTTGCTGTCCGCGCTCAGCACGAATGCGGCGCCGCGGGGTGTGATCGACTCAGCCCGCGAACTGCTGGGGGAGGCGACCTATGAGGAGCTCCGGCTCGTCGCCGGGACGCCGCATCTGCCGCAGGGAGCGCCGACATCGCCTGCCCTGGCCAATCTGATTGCCTTTCGTCTCGACTGCCGGCTCACGGGGCTCGCGCGGGAGGCCGGCGCGACATACACGCGATATGCGGACGACCTGGTGTTTTCGGGAGACCGGGACTTCGCGCGAAGTCTGCCGAGGTTCCGCGTGCTGGCGCTGGCGATTGTTCTGGACGAAGGATTTCAGATTCGCGCCCGGAAAGTTCGAACGATGCCCGCCGGTCAGCGGCAGCAGGCGGCCGGGCTGATCCTCAACGAGCGTCTGAACGTGCCGCGCGAGGACTACGACGCGCTGCGGGCCACGCTGCACAACTGCATGCGTTTCGGTCCTGCCGGCCAGAACCGCGCCGGCCACGCCGAATTCCGCAGCCATCTGCTGGGGAAGATCAGCTACGTGGCGAGTACGAACCCGGCGCGCGGCGAGAAGCTGCGACGGCTGTTCGATCGGATCGAATGGGATGGGGCATTGGACGGCGGGGCGCCTCGCTGATGCGAAGCGCTGCTGACCCGCGGAGGGTTCAGCAGTGGCAGACGAAAACAACCCGAGATCGGCTCGCCGCCGCGTTTACGAAAACAGCTTCACCAGCGGTTTTCCGTCGTGGGCGACCTTGAACGGCCGGCCCGATTTCGAGAAGACTTCCTGATTCAGGGGCAGTCCCAGCGACCAGGCGATTGTGGCATTGAAGTCCGCCGGGGTCACGCCGTCGTCCGCGGGGCGGAAGCCGTCTTCGTCGGAAGTTCCCCAGAACCGGCCTCCCTTGACGCCCCCGCCGGCAAGCAGGCCGCTGAAGACGCCCGGATGGTGGTCGCGTCCGCCGTTCGGATTGACCTTGGGGGTTCGTCCGAACTCGGTCCCCAGGACCACCAGCGTCGACTTCAGCAGTCCGCGGGCTTCGAGATCCGTCAGCAGGGCCGACAGGGCGCGGTCGAGATTGGCGGCTTTTTCGGGCAGCTTGTTGGCGTCGTAGATGTCGGTGTGCATATCCCAGCCGTCGAGCGTCACTTCGACAAACCGCACGTCGTGCTCGACGAGCCGGCGGGCCAGCATGCACCCCTGTCCGAAGCGGTCCCGCCCGTAGGCGTCGCGCTCCTTGTCCTTCTCCTGGTTGAGGTCGAACGCCTTCAGGTCCGAGCTCGACATCAGCTCGGTCGCCTGGCGGTAGAAATCGGAGTAGGCTTCGACTTGCTTCTGCGGATACTTCTTGCGGAAGCCGCTGTCGAACTTGTCGATCAGCTCCAGCCGTTTGCCGAACGACGCCTCGGTCAGATACTCGGGCTGCTTGGTGTTCTGCAGGCCGGCGATGGGATCGCCGATCGGCACCGGCGTCATGCTCGGTTCGAGGAACCCCGCACCGGGGTGACGTCCTTCGGGCCCGATCAGCACATTGTCCGGCAGCGACTTGTCGCGAGCCCCCTTGAGCTTGATCGCCCAGGCCCCCATCCCCGGATGCCGGATCGTGGCGATTTCCTTGTAGCTCGTCCGCAGCAGATACCGCCCCTGCTCGTGGTCCGCCGTCTCCGTGTGCAGCGAGCGGACGATCGCCAGCTTGTCGGCCTGCTTCGCCAGCTCGGGGAGACTCTCGCCGAACTGCATGCCGGCGACCTTGGTGGCGATCCCCTTCGTCTCCCCCTGCACATCGCGGCCGGGTTTGAGGTCGAACGTGTCCAGATGGGTCATCGCCCCTCCCATATAGAGGTAGATGACGTTCTTCGCCGTGTTGCCGCCGGGCGGGTTCGGCTTGGCGGCCTTTTCCTCGGCGCCGCGGGCGAACGCGGGGAGCACGCTGACGCCGAGCATGGCCCGGGCGGTGTGTTCGAGGAACCGGCGGCGATTGACCGAATCGAGCTGACGCAGGCCGCGAAGCATTATAAAGTCCTGACGGAGTCGGCTGAGTGCGGAGAGAATGTGTTGGTGGCGGCTACTGGATGAACAGGAACTCGCGGGTGTTGACCAGCGCCCAGATCACGTTGCCGTAGCCGGCGGGGCCGTGCTCGCGGATTTCGGCGAGGGCGATCTGCTTTTCGTCCGGGGTCGGCCGGCGGCTGAGGATGCTGAGGAAGATCACGTTGACGCGCTCGTCGGGCTTCTCTTCGGAGACGACGTTCTTGAACAGGAGCGACTTCGGATCGAGCAGCATGTGGGTGATCGGGCCGTTGAACATCTGCAGCACCTGCGGCACCGCTCCGTCGGTGGTGTTCCCCTCGATCGTTTCGCGATCCGACTGGCCAAACTGCCGCAGAAAGTGTCCCGGAGGCATCGGCGCCGGCAGGTCTGCGGCGCGGACCAGCAGCGTTCCTTTGTAGGTATAGGACTTGGTGCGGGCGTTGCGGATCTTGGCGCTGGTTGCGTCGCGCAGCTCCTCGTCGCGCTTCATGATCTGCTCCGCCGTGGCGGTCTTCAGATCGAGGTCGACGAGCTTCGTGAGGACCTTGGCAGGTTCGGGCTGATAGTCCTTCAAGTCAAACACGGCGAGCGTGACGAACGAGTCCCAGACTTCCTCGGGAGACATCCGGCGGAGCACCGGACCGGGGAAGTGGTACTCTTCGCCGGGGGTGATCTGCTCGCCGGTCGCCTCGCGCTGATAGGCCTTCGTATTGAGCAGGATGCGAAGGTACTCCTTGGTGTCGAAGTCAAGGCGGATCATCTCGGCAGTCAGGAACTGGAGGAGCTCCGGATTCTCGGCGACCGATTCGTCCTTGATGTCATCAACCGGTTCGATCTGACCGATCCCGAACAGCTCGCTCCAGAGCCGGTTGGCGATCGTCTTCGCAAACCGCGGATTCTCCTTCGAGGTCAGCCAGCGAGCGAAGGCGACGCGGGGCGTCTCTCCTTTATTGATCACCGCCGGAGGATCGAAAATCGTCTTCGGGGCGACGACCGTCTTGGGTTTGCCGTCATCGTACTGATAGTCGTGCGGCAGCCGGACGCTGGCCCCGTTGTCGTAGACCTCGACGAGGTTCCCCTGCAGGAAGCGGTTGTACTTGCCGCCGCCGTCGAACTTGTCGTCGACTTTCTTGAGATCATCCCGCAGCCGGGCGACGACGTTGCCGCCGCCGAACATCTTGTCGCCCGCCCCGCGGCGCGTCTGCGTGCCGAAGGTGAAGGCGGCCATTTCGTAGAACTCTTTCTGAGTCCAGCGGTCGAATGGGTGATTGTGACACTGGGCGCAGCCGATCTGCGTCCCGAGGAAAATCCGCACCGTGTTGTTCATCGCATCGAGCGGCATGCCTGAGTCGCGGATGATGTAGCCGGCCGCGGGATTCTCCCAGACCTTCCCCTCTGCCGTCAGCATCTCCGAAACGAACTCGTCGTAAGGTTTGTTCGTTTCCAGCGACTCGCGAACCCACTCGCAGTACGGCCGGCCGGGAGCGTTGTTTGTCAGGCGCTCGTTGAGGCGGAGGATATCGGCCCAGAAATTGTAATAGTGGCTGGCGTAGCCGTCGGTGTTGAGCAGGTTGTCGATCAGCCGAGCGCGTTTGTCGGCATCCTTGGCGACGAGGAATCGCTGCACTTCCTGATAGGTCGGAATCGCGCCTGTGATGTCCAGGTAGGCCCGGCGGGCGAAGACTTCGTCGCTGCAGAGCGGATTCGGCTCGACCTTGTGCTTCCGCAGATTCTGGTCGACGAGCTGGTCGATCTTTGCGGCCGAGGCCTGGGCCGCTTTGCGGGTCGCCGGGTCGACCTTGGCGATCACCACTTTGCGGACAGGAACGGGGGGCGCCGGCTCTGGGGGCTTCTTCTTGTTGCGGGCTGCCGGACCACGCGACTGGGCCTCGACGGCGGCCGGAACGGCAACGACGGACGCGATCAGACAGACCGCCAGAAGAGAGCGGCTGAGCGGAAATCCGCCGACCGCAAACGTCGAAAACTGGACTGCCATACGCGAGGGACCCCGATCAGGGCTGATGGTAATACAAACGCTGCAATGCTGCCGGCGTGTGCCTGACCCAAGTGACGAACGCCACTGGCGATCAGAAATTGTACGACACGTTCCCTCGGGTCGAACAGCAACATCTTGATGGATTCCCGGAAATCTCATGCTGCAGACGGGCTCCCGGACACACGCACGTATTGTCTTTCGGCAACGCCACTGTGCTGCAATGCAGAGGTGCCCCACTCGCGTACACGAATGGCGTCGCCGACGGCTGCGACGACTCAAGCCACCGAGGCGTGCGACGGTGAATTCTGGCGGGCCGCGTTCAGGCTGCGTAGACTGCGGCGGCGTTCAGACGAGAGCTGCTCGTTCCCGACGACTCCAGGCTGACGGAATTCCGCGATGGACGATCTGACCGAAGACCTTGTTGCCAGCGGCGATGATCCGATCTGGAGGCAGATTCAATCCGAAGCCCGGGAGGAGGCGGAACGGGAGCCCGTGCTGATGAGCTTCCTGTACGCCGCCGTACTGCGGCACGCGACGCTGGAGGAGGGGCTCAGCGTGATTCTGGCGAACAAGCTGCAGACTGCCGAACTGCCGGCGATCCTGCTGCGCGATCTGATCCGCGACGCGCTGGTCGACGATGCCTCCATCCGCAATTCGATCCGGGCCGATCTCCTCGCGGCGCGGACGCGCGATCCGGCGGCGCGCGGCTACGCGCAGCCATTTCTGTACTACAAAGGCTTTCACTCGCTGCAGACGCACCGAGTCGCGCACGCGCTCTGGAGCCAGGAGCGGCACGCCCTGGCGGCGCACCTGCAGAATCGCGTTTCGGAAGTGTTCGGCGTCGACATCCACCCGGCGGCCCGGATCGGCCAGGGGGTGATTATCGACCATGCGACGGGCGTCGTGATCGGCGAAACCGCGGTTGTCGAAGACCACGTCTCGCTGCTGCACGAAGTCACGCTCGGGGGCACGGGCAAAGAGCGGGGCGACCGGCACCCGAAGGTCCGCCGGGGCGTCCTCATCGGAGCGGGGGCCAAGATTCTGGGGAACATCGAGGTCGGGATGGGGGCCAAAGTTGCCGCCGGCAGCGTGGTGCTCAGAGATGTCCCGCCCCACACGACGGTGGCCGGCGTGCCGGCGCGCATCGTCGGTCAATGCACGGTGGCGGAGCCGGCGCTCGATATGGATGCGACGTTTCCGTTTTCGATGGATGCCGGGGCGGGGATTTGAGTTCGCGAGTGGCGTCTTCGTCTGGTCCGGTGAGCGCGCCGCGGTCGAGAATTTCAGTGACCGCCGCAGAATCTTCCGGATCGCCAATTGTCTTCAATGACAGCACACTGTATTATTTGACAATCTCCGGCAGAGGGACTGCGATGACGTGGTTCGACGTGTTCTGGGTTTTTCCGGACGATGCCGACAGCGAAGATCAGAGCAATGTTGATCACATCGCTCGGCACGATCTGACACCCGAAGACGTCGAGCATGCCCTCGAAAACCCGATCGGCCCGGAGCGTCGGAGCCGAACATCGAGCCGGAGAGTTCAGACGGGCTTCGCCTGTGACGGATCGATTATCGACGTCGTCTATGAATGGCTGGACGACGGCGTGACGCTCTACCCGATCACCCCCTTCAGGATCGACGAATGATGGCCAAACGCATGGGAAAGCGAGTCACCGGAAAGTTGCCGGCCGATCGGGCCGTCCGTCTGCAGCAGTCGTGGAAAGAGGCGGAGGCGGAAAGGGAAACGACCGCCGCCGAGAGTCGGCAGATGCTGCGGGATCTGGTGCAGCAGCCGGTTAAGCTCGGCGACGTCCTGAAGCTGCTTCGGGAACTGCGCGTCTCTTCCGGCAAGTCTGCGAAAGAAGTCGCCGACGCCATGCGCATGAACAGCGGCAACTATTCGCGGCTGGAGCGAGGCCAGGGGAACCCCACGGTGGAGACGCTGGAGCGCTTGGCGGATGCGATCAACGCCGAACTGATCGTCTCCGTTCGGCCGCGTGCGACGTCGGACACGAAGTAGGTTCGTCGGCGCCGACGGTGATCGGCGGCCACTGCCAGCAAGCAGCCTCCTTCCCCGGATTCACGCCTGCGTGGCCAGGTGCCAGTCAAAAGAGGTCACTTGTTTTGTGGTGAAATGGCGGCGTGTCAGTCAGAAGAGGTCAGTCGCGGAATCGCTTCATGCGATCGCACGATCACAGTATTCTCGGCCGGCACTCCAACACATCACGCAGCCGCAGACCGCATGACATGTACCGACCCGCCTTCACATCAGTTCCGCACCGCCCCCTGACGGGCCAGCAGGACCAGCGGAATCAGTTCGGCGAGCGAATCGACTTCGAACTTCTTGAGCAGCGATTGCCGGCGCGCCTCGACGGTCCGGAGGCCGAGATCCAGCTTTTGTGCGATCACCTTGTTGGCTTCGCCTTCCATCAGCAGATCGAGCACATCCTGCTCGCCCGGAGTGAGCAGGGCCAGGTGCGCCTGCAGTTCCCGCCGGCGGGCTTCCAGCCGCATCTGCTCCACGTCCTGTTCCAGCGCCGCCCGGATCGCCTCCCACAACTCGGAATCGCGGCACGGCTTGTCGAGCAACGTGAAAGCCCCCTGCTTCATGGCCCGGACCGTCGTGGGGGTGTCGGCGTGCGCGGTCAGAACGATCACCGGCAGCAGCAGTCCCCGGCGGCCCAGTTCCACCTGCAGTTCCAGTCCGGTCATGCCGAGCATCCGAACATCCGTCACAACGCATGCCGGACGCTCCCCCTGATAGCCGGCGAGAAACGCTTCCGCCGAATCGAAGCCGGTTGCCGCGAGGCCGAGCTGCGTCACCAGCGTGGCAATCGCTTCGCGGACGTCGCCGTCGTCGTCGACGATGAAAACTCGAGAGTCTTTCGGAATCATGGTGAGGTCTCCACAGCGCAGGGGAGCCAGACATGAAACGTAACGCCGGGATCCGACGGTTCGTACCAGATGTGACCACGATGATCGGCGACGATCGTCTGACAGATTGCCAGGCCGAGTCCGGTGCCGTTCGGTTTTGTGGTGAAGAACAGTGTAAACAATTGATCGGCGGCTGCCTGCCCCAGGCCGCGTCCAAAATCGCGGATTGAGACCTGAATGCCGTCTTCGCCGGCGCGATCGGCCCGGCGGCCCGTGACGATGATGCGCCGCCGGTCCGAGACGACTTCGGCGAGCTCATCGCAGGCATTCTTGAAGAGATTGACGAAGACCTGCTGCAACTGAATGCGGTCGCCAACGGTCTGCGGAAGATCGTCGTCCAGCGACATCTCGATCGTCACACTCTGCTCATGGAGTTCGGTCTGCAGAATCGCCAGCGAGTCCCGGATCGGCAGAGAGATCGGCAGGGGTTCGCGTTCCTGAGGCGACGAACGGCAGAAGTCGCGATACTTGCAGACGATTCCGTCGGCGCGGTCGACCAGTTCCGAGATCCGGCCGGCCCAGTAGGCCAGCTTGTCGGCCGGAGGGGGCGCGCCGTCCGGTGCGATCCCTGCCCGCGTCGCCCGTTCAATACTCGCCGAGAATGCGCGAATGGCATGCAGCGGCTGCTTGACGTCGTGTGCGATGCCGGCGGCCATTTCCCCCATCACCGACATCCGCGACGCCAACGCGAGATTCTCGCGCTGGCGGTCGAGATTTCGCGCGCTCCGTTCGCGCTGGATGGCGTGGCCGAGCAGGTCTCCGAGCATGGCCATCAACGGCAGACGATCGGCGGGCAGCTCCTTCACTCGTCTCAGCGAAACCAGACTGAGCATGCCGATCGTTTCCTGCTCGACCGAGACCGGAATGATCACGATGGACTTGACGCAGTTCCTCCAGAGAATGCTGCGGAGCACGTCCTCGTCGTCCGCAAGATCTTCCACGCGGGAGATCTGCCGAATTCGGGCAGGAGTCATTTCCGGCGCCATCCGCTGAAAGTCCTGCTCCATCAGCAGTCGACCTTCGTCGGACAAGGGATCGATTCCCGGCGCGCACCATTCCGATCGTCGACATGCGACGTCGCGCGACTCCGACAGCTCGACGCACTGGCAGCGGTCAACCTGCAGAAATGCGCCGACGCGACTCAGCAATCGCTCGATTTCCAGCGGAATCCGCTTCGCATCGCAATTCAGAAACCGCGAACTGGCATCGCCGACGAGCCGCTCGAAATCCTCGCGAAACCGCAACGAACTTTCGTAGCGGGAACGAGCCAGCACGTCGGCAAACAGTCCGCTGATCAATCCAATTTGTTCAATCGTGCCGGACGACCAGCCACGCTCAACCCGCAGCGACTCGGCGTACAGCGCCCCCAGCACTTTTCCTCCCGCCCGCAGCGGCACCTGCAGCAGCGACTTCACCGAGCACTGCTCCAGCTCCCGACGTTCTTCGGCGGCCGACGCCGGCAGGTCGTCGAGGCGGGCCACGACGACCGTCGAACCGAGCATCGTCTGCTCGGCCAGCCAGCCCGCCGAGTTCCATAAATCGCTCGACTTGAGCTGGCCCCAGTCGCCTCCCTGCGTCAGCCCCGTCGCCCAGTATTCCGACAGGACGCGCCAGGATCCCGTCTCGTCCACCAGCTCAATCAGCCGCAATCGGTCGACGCCAAGATCGCTCCCCAGCTCGGCCAGAGCCTCCCGCAGCGCCGACTCATAGCGGCCCCGCTCCGCGTCGAGAAACAGCCGCCCGGTGCGGGCCAGCAGCTCATCGAACCGCAGACGCTCCTGAATCAGGTCCTCCAGGCTCTTCCGCGACGATACGTCGCGTCCCACCGACTGAATCTCGACGAGCCGCCCGTTCCCGTCGAAAAAACCCCGGTTCGTCCATTCCAGCCAGACGGGGTGATCGTCATTCAACACGGCGTATTGCGCCGACCGCTCCATCGGCACTTCAGGAGTGAGTCGCGTCACGACGCTCAAGACGGCCTCAATGTCGGCAAACGGCAGCCGGTCCGCCCCGCGATACGGATACGCCGCTGCGGTCGCCGCTACGAAGTTCCGGCAGGCGGAATTCGCAAACAGGACCGCGCCGTCCGGTCGCCAGCGGACGATCAGCTCCGCCTGATCATTCACCACCGCGCGGTATCGCGCTTCGCGGGTCGCAATGGCGCGGGTTCCGACGACCCAGTTGGAACCCAGCAGCGTCGCCAGCCCGGCCGAAAACAGAAACAGCTGCAGCTCCACGGTCCAGACGGCCGGGATTCCGCGCGAGACGACCAGCGGACCGACGGAAAAGTGCGGAGGGATCACCAGTGTCAGCGTCAGCAGCAGCATGCCGATGACGCCCACCCAGGTCGCTAACCTCAGTCCCGCCCAGCACTGCAACGCAAAGATGATCCCCAGCGGCAGCAGGACCCACGGAACCGCGCCTGTCGAAAACCAGGCGATTCCGCTCCCCAGCAGGATGACGCTCCCCATGTAGATCAGCGATTCCCGATCCGCGAGCAGCCGCATACGCACTCTGTCGAAGGGCCGCAGCTCGAACGCCAGTGGCGTCAGAAACAGGACTCCCAGCACGTGGCTCAGGACCGTCGCGGTCAGGGCAGAACTGGACGGATCCAGATAGGGCAGCATTTGCCTCCACCACGGAAGCGACAGCAGAATCGACAGTCCCGCGGCGGCCGCAGCACGCGACACCAGTTGAGGCATCCGACGGGTGCCGAACAGCGTCCCGACACCGGGTTCGATTCTCAACAGAACCAGCGTCAGCAGAACCGATCCCGCCTGCAGCCCCGCCGACACAATCAACCGGCTCGACAGTGATTCAGCCACCGTCCCGCACAGCAGGCCGCTGACCGTCAGCAGCAGACCGATTCGCCACCACAAGTCCCGCGGCGCCAGAAGGTAAATCGCGACCGACAAACCGGTCAGCACATTGATCGACGGCGGAGCAGACGGGGTCAGACGCGAAACTTCCGTCAACCCCGCAGCAAGGACCGCTGCTCCAGTCAGCGCTCCCCACCGCGCCACCGAAGGAAACCACGCAACGCCGATTCGTTCTGCAGCGGCGGTTTCCATCTCGCTTCGCCCCCCGGCCTGCTGCCGAATCTGGTACGAGTCGCTCAGCGAATCGTCGATCGTAAGTCACGAGGGGACGGAGTTCCACCGCTCTGAAACATTTTCCACAGTCTCAGCAGTCAAAACCGGCCCTGACCCGGTCAGGTCGATTGCCAACGGTTCATTCCACCAACGTCGCGCCATCCGGAACCACAATAAACGCTTCCGCCACTTCCGGTGGAACCCGCTTCAAACGGTGCGTCGCGAAATCGATGAAGGCCCAGTTCGTGGCGGCGACCGCCAGCCGGACATCGTCCTGCGGCCGGAGTATCTCGTAACGTCGAAGTGACGTCATCTTCTTCAGGTCCGCAATCCATGTCCGGACGACCACCTCGTCGCCGGGAAACGCAGGTCGCAGATACTCGATCTCATGCGAACGGACGACCCAGCCCGCGCAGATGGCCCGATACTCGTCCATCCCCCAGCCCTGAGCCGCCGAGTGTCCGAACGCCGCAGACTGCATCCATTTCAGGTACACGAGATTGCTGACGTGCCCCAGCTCATCCGCTTCCTCGGCCCGGACCCGATGCTGATACTCAAAAATCGCCGGCATGGAATACTCGCCGCATGGGAACCGTGAAGATCGAAGCAGGACGCACCATAACCCGAGCTAAGATTCGACGCACGATCGCGTTTGAAAAACAGACACGGAGTCTCGGCGGTAACTCGGGATCTGCAGAACGATCGATTTGAAAGAATCTTCCCTCGCGACGCGAATCTCGTGATCGCTCGCCGGCGCAATCTGCGGTTGTGTGAGTATCGGGGTGCTTCTCTCTCTCTCTGCGGCACCCCATGACCGGAGCAATGAACGTCTCCCGGGCCGCCTTCGATCACATGGGATGGTGTGTTCAGCGGGCAGCCTGTGGCCCGGGGGGCGTTCTCCGGATCTTCTTTCAGGGCAACACGTTGCCCTCCCCCACCGCCCCCCCCCCCCCTGCGAAATCCATTCCCAGAATCTCCTCTTGCTCCACGTACGCTTGTACGTCACACTCCGCGTACATTTGTTTGTCACGGAGGAAACGCGATGGGCGACCGGCCGGGGTTATCGAAGGGTGAACTCGAAGTCGCCCGCATGCTGTGGCAACTCAAAGAAGCCACCGTCCGTCAGGTCCACGAGGCCTTCCCCCCCGAGCGGGAGATCGACTTCGCCACCGTGCAGACCTACCTCCGCCGGCTCGAAGCCAAAGGCTACGTCACCGGCCGGCTCGACGGCCGGACCCGCGTCTACACTCCCAGCGTTCAGCCCCGGACGGTCATCCGCGAAACGATCAATGACTTCGTCGACCGTCTCTTCGGCGGCGAAGCCCTCCCGCTGGTCCGGCACCTGATCGAGGAGCGGGACATCAGCCCCGACGACCTGACCGAGCTCCGCGAGCTCATCGACCGCCTGGAGGAGGAGCGCCATGAGTGACCGCTGGCTCTTCCTCCTGCTGACTCAGGCCTGGCAACTGACGCTGGTGATCCTCGTCGTTGCGATTCTCTCCCGTCGAATCGCCCGCAAACGCCCCCATCTGGCGGTCGCGCTCTGGCTGATCGTCCTCGCCAAAGCCATCACGCCCCCTGTCTGGAGCAGTCCCGTCGGCGTCTTCTCCTGGACGATCCCGATTTCCGCGACGTCGCTGGTGGAAGTCGAACGCGCCAGGTCGACGTCGCTGCCCGCCGCAGTGAGCGCCCCCTGCCCTCCCCGGAACCGTTGCCAGCCCCATCGACGGAGTTGATCTCACTGCCCGATGAGCCAGAGATCGCGGTGCTCCCGTTCGAGCTGGCGTCGCCCACCGAGACAATTCCGCAACCACTCGATGTCGAACCGGTCCAGCCCGCACGCTGGTCGTGGGCGGCCGCTCTCCTGGCAATCTGGCTGTCCGGTGCAGCCCTCACGTTGCTGGTGATCTGCAGTCGTCTGCTGCATCTCTGGCGCACACTGTCCCGCGCCGGTTCCGGTCCAGACGCCGAACTCGCCGCGCACGTCGAAACGCTCCGAAAACGACTGAAGCTCCGCCGCCAGGTCCGCGTCTGGGTGACGCCCACCGATCATGGCCCCGCCGTGCTGGGACTTTTCCGCCCGTGGCTGCTGTTGCCAAAGACGCTCGTCGACAGCGTCACGCTCGACGACCTCGAACCGCTCCTCGCGCACGAACTGCTGCACATCCGCCGGGGCGATCTCTGGATCGGCTGGTGGCAGGCGGTGGTGCAGGCGGGGTGGTGGTTGCACCCGCTGGTCTGGTGGTCGAATCGCGTGCTCACCCGGCAGCTCGAACGCTGCTGCGACGAAGAAGTCCTGGCGGAGCTGGGCTGCGAACCGGGCCGTTACGCCCGGGGCCTGTTGAAAGCGTTGGAACTGAAGCACCGGCTGCGTCCGGTGCCGGCGGCCCCGGGAGTCCGGCCCGTCGATCTCACCGCGGAACGGATGGAGCGAATCATGCGCATGGGACAGGGAAGTCGCCGTCGCACCCCCTGGTGGTGCTGGGGAGTGCTGGGAATGGGCTTGCTGGTCGCGCTGCCGGGAGCGGGGCTGAAGCTTGGGGCGGAGGAGCCGGGGAGGGTGGTTTTTTGTGTGGGGGTGAATTCGGAGGCGAGGCTTATCGGTCAGGTGGTGCTGACCGATGCGAGCGAACAACAGTCAGCCGAGCAAGCTGAGGAAGTCGACAAAGAGAATGTGACAATCACTTCTAACGTCAATCTCATTGTCGGCGATCTTGAAATCTCCGCGGATGCGATCCGGATTTCAAGACCGCCGACGCTGCCGACGGTCGAGGAGATTCTCAAAATCCATCGGGAGAACCGGGCCAAGCTGAATTCGCTGCATGTGCGGGTGACAGTCACGCACGAAAAGACAAAGGCGGCAAGAAAGCAGGCCGAGGCCGAAGTGAAACGGTTGACCGAACTATTGCCGAAGCTGGGAGACGAGGACGTCATTGGAGTCGACGAGGACGGACGCAAGGTGACGATACCGGCGGCCGATTTGAAGGCCGAACTTCGTCGGGAGCTGAAGTTCGAAGAATTCGCCACCAACGCGTCGCCGAGTGTAGAGTTTCTGGAGCTGTTCCTGAATGGTGAGAACTACCAGACCCGCACGCTGACTGGCAGTCTGCAGGTGAAGCGTCTCGACAGATGGATATTTTCCGACGAGCCGATCACGCCGCGGAACCTGGCGACGATCTACAACGACTACCGGATCTATTCGCGGTCCAACCGGCTGACGCCTCGAGCACGAATCTGGAGTGGCTCGGGCGCAGTTCGTCCGGCCGGTCCGGTGATGGTGACCGACCGGCACGTGACCAGCACACAGTCGCTTGACCTTCCGCCCTATACGGACCAGCTCGACGCACAGCGGCGCGGGGTCCACCCGATCGATCGGCTGATGTCTCAGGACGAATCACGATTCCGCGTGGCTGGTCGGGAAGTCGTTGGCGGCCGCACGCTTACCGTCATCGAAGTGATCGTGCCGACGGGTCAGACGCAGACCGTCGCCGACAAAGACGGAAAGATGGCTCCCGCCGAAATGGCGGAGTTCTACCGCGGCTGGCTGGATCTCGAACGGGGAGCGATTCCCATGAAGATCGAACAGCGGATGAGCTCGCTCGCGACAAACTTTGCGACTTTTGACAGTTGGGGCGTCAACAAGGTGGTTTCTGTCGGTGAAATTCGCCAGTTGGAAAGTGGCGGGTTCTATCCCGTCATCACGACGATGGATGTCATGGCCGTCGACCCCGATGGTCCGCCGCTGACACCGGCGCTGCGCGAAGAAATCAACGCGGGCCGAGCAAAGTTCGCCAAAGTTTCCTTTGAAAAGGTGACCTGGGCCTGCTCGATCGTCGAAAGCAGATTTCCGCACGACGAAAAGTTCTTCATTCTGAACTTTCCGGAGGGGACGGAGTACATCGACCTGGAGACCGGGACAAAGGTGGGAGCGCCGCCGCACGCTTCACCCCTCAAGCCTGGCCGACCTGCTCCAGAACTGTCTATCGCACGCTGGGTCGGCGGGACGCGCCACTCGCTGCAAGATTCGCGGGGACGCGTGGTTGTTCTCAATTTCGGCGGTCTCACGTCGAAAGCGACTGACGGAACGCGCGAGGCGCTGAAGCGGCTGCAGGCGCGCTATCGGGCGCACCCGGTGACATTCCTGAGCGTTCAGCCGGCCGACAAGAGCCCCGATTCAGTGGCTGTCGGGATGCAGGAGCAGGCCGTGCTGCGCGACTGGACAATCCCGACAGCGATCGACGCCGGCACGATGCGGCAGAACTCGCAGACTTACCACGCCTACGGAATTGAGTCGTCGGATGGAAACGTTGTCATCGACCCGACCGGCCGGGTCGTCTTCCACAGCGATGCGGTGTTTGCCGAGCTGAACGAGGAGTACGCCTCCAACCTCGTTGACGACGAGCTCGTCGAGAAGAAGGCCGAAGAAGGGTTTGGGGCGATCATGAAGCCGATCTTCGCAGCGATCGGCGAACCGTGGCCGCCGCGCGAGGACCTGACTCCCGAGCAGAACACCGCGCTGAGCATCCGCATTCAGGAGTATATGCTGAGCCGGGCGATTGACGAGGCGCTGCAGAAAGTCGCCATCCGCAGTCGTTCCGAGCCGCGGCAGCCGCCGGCCGATGCGGATCGTAGCGCGGCAATTGTTCCGGAACGAACAGCACCACTCGACCAGCGCGTCACGATGACCATCAAAGACCGCCCCCTCGACGAACTGCTCGCCGAACTCGCCCCGAAGTACAAAATCTCCTTCGTCGTCAATCAGCTCGGCCTCGAAGAGGAGGGCGTTCGAAGTTCCGTTCCTGTCAGCGGCGAGTTTCATGATGTGACGCTCCGAGCAATGCTGACGCTGCTCGTCGATGAGCACAATCTGGTGGCACAGGAACGGAATGGCGTGCTGCTGATTACCAGCCGCGGCCGGTCCGAACTCCAAGAAGTCCGCGTATACAACATCGCCGACCTGATTGCGCCGCTTCCGAACGAAGACACGAAGCAAACAAAATCAGAAGAGGCAAAGAAGGAGGCCGTGACGCCGGCCCTCAGATCGAAAGAACTGATCACACTGATTCAGTCGACGATCGCTCCCGACTCCTGGATTGAGGGCGGCGGCAAGGGGGCGATTCAGCTTTACGAAGCGAACCTCAGCCTCGTCATTCGACAGAGGGGAAGCGTCCACGAGCAGATTGCCGAGCTGTTCGACAGTCTGCGCCGCCGCCTAGATACTCACGTCGTGCTGCAGGTGGGCGATCGCGTCGTCACGGCGGAGGACTGGAAAGCCCTCAGTCCCGACGGCAATCGCCAGCCGATCATCGGGGATGTCGGCGGTCTGCGAACCGCCAAGTCGCCCGAAGTCACGCTGCTAAACGGCGAGCAGGCTTCGCTGGCGAGCGAGCTCTTCAGTCAACCCAGGGAGCGGGCAGACTTGTGGAGCTTTG
Organism: uncultured Planctomycetaceae bacterium; assembly: GCA_942493135.1. GTDB lineage: Bacteria > Planctomycetota > Planctomycetia > Planctomycetales > Planctomycetaceae > Planctellipticum. Next base: position 2,044,476 of record OW818684.1, read on the forward strand.
ACGTGATCGCAGTGATCTCCGAAGACCGTCGCTCCCTGACACTCACCCTGCTGCCGACCACGTATCGTTCGCGGTTCAAGCCGAGATCGATCAGCGTTCCCGACGGCAAGACGCTGCTCCTCGACATCAGCGACACGCTGCCCCCCGACGATCCGTCCCTGCAGAACGGAGCCCATGTCGTGCTGGAGTTGACTCCGAGGATCGTGGTCGTCCCGGAAGAGGAAGAACCTCTCAACAAGTAGCCGCTACGGCCTCAAACGGGCATACGTCGCCGCGCGGGCCGAGAGCCCCGCGGCGAACGCCCGGAACGCCATTCTCCTCCCTCACCCGCCCCAACTGCAGCTCCGCTTACGCCACCGTCGAGACCGTTGCGGCAAACTCTTCGTGCGGATAGTCGACGTCGAGCGGTTCGATCGGCGGAGCGTCGTCGAAGTGCCGGATCAGCGCCAGCTCGCCCGTCTCATACTCCACCAGGGCCGTGCAGTTCTCGACCCAGTCCCCCGTGTTGCAGTACTCAATGCCGTCGATCTCCGTCTGCGCCGGCGTGTGGATGTGACCGCAGATCACGCCGTCGCAGCCCTGGCTGCGGGCATGGTCCACGAGCCGCCCTTCGAAGTCGCTGATGTAGCGGACGAACTGCTTGACCCGGCGTTTGATCACCGCGCCCAGCGAATACTCCGAGCCCGGCCGGAGCTGACGCCAAAGGCTGACGCAGCGATTGGCCGAGAGGAGCACGTCGTAGCCGACCGCGGCAATCCGGGAGACCCAGCCGGCCGCGCATTCCACCCGGTCGAACTTGTCCCCGTGCGTCACCAGAAACCGCCGGCCGTCCATCGCTTCGAACACGAACTCGTCCTGGACCCGGATAAAGCTGAAGTTCCAGGGAAGACCGCGCAGAAAGGCGTCGTGATTGCCGGGGGTGTAATAGATGGCCACGCCCGATTCGGCCAGCTCGTACAGGTGAGCCAGGATCTCGTTGAAGACGGGCTGCCAGGCGAGCGACCGGCGGAGCTTCCAGCCGTCGATAATGTCGCCGACGAGGAAAATCTGTTCGGGAGAGTGCTGCTGCAGGAATTCGAGGAACTGTTCGGCATGGGCATGCTTGCAGCCCAGATGCACGTCGCTGACGAACAAAGTCCGAATCCGCCGTCGTCGCCGTCCATGGACTGTTTGCATGCTGTGTTTCCCGGGTGAAGACGCGTACTCCGTCCGGTCTGAAGGGGGCGTCCGATGCCGCCTTCGGAAGAATCGACGGAATTTCTAGCCAGGAGCGATGGCGAATTGATGAAATTGACGTCAACGAACGGCGAATTCCGGCTGGAAACCCTGAATTCCCAACGAGTTTGACGCCGGGATGCGGGGCGAAAGAGCTTCCTCGGGCCGATCCGACTTTGCGGCGGGGCGCGGTCGCGTCTTGCGGGCTGGCGGGTCTTCGATCATGCTGCGTTGTTGATGTGAAGATTCCGTCAACCGAGTCCGGCCTGAAACGGACTGCGAACCGAGCGCGGGAAGAGTGATGGTCCAGAAGTCATTGAGTGGCGGCGCCGTTGCCGGGTTGCTGGTCGCCTGGGGAGTGCTCTCGGCCGCGTACCTGCAGGCTGAGAACTGGCCGCGATTCCGCGGTCCGGATGGAACGGGCGTCAGCGAAGACGCCACGATTCCAGCGACCTGGACCGACAAAGAGGTGGCCTGGGTGGTCGAGCTGCCCGGCGTCGGGCATTCGTCGCCGGTGATCTGGGGAGAGCACCTGTTCGTGACTTCAGCCACGGACGAAGGAAAATCGCGCACGCTGTATTGCCTCGATTCCGCGACCGGGGAGATCCGCTGGTCGAAGACCGAGAAGTTCGCGACCAATCACCTCCACGCCAAGAACAGCTTTGCCTCCAGCACGCCGGCGACCGATGGCGAACGAGTCTACGTTCCCTATGCGGACGACGCAGACTTTGCCCTGCTGGCGTACGACTTCAAAGGGAATCAGGTCTGGAAGGCGTCGCTGGGGCCGTATTCCAGCCAGCACGGAATGGGAGTTTCGCCGATCGTCTTCGAGGACCTGGTGATCCTGCCGAACGATCAACGGGGGCCGAGCAGCGTCGTCGCTTTCAACCGGAAAACCGGCAAACAGGTCTGGAAGACCGATCGCGAAGCCCGTGAAGCCTCGTACGCGACGCCAATCATCGTCGAAGTCCCCGGCTCCGCTCCGCAGCTCATCTGTGCCAACGGAGCGACCGGGCTGACGAGCCTCGATCCCCGGTCCGGCGAATTGATCTGGAAGACCGAGCCGCTGCCGCAGCGCACGGTCGCCTCGCCGTCATTTGTCGGCGGACTGGTCTATATCACCTGCGGACAGGGGGGCAAGGGGACCCGGCTGATCGGCGTCGATCCGACCGGCCGCGGGAACATCGAAGCCACGCACATCAAGGTCCGCAAGGACAAGGGCATCCCCTACGTCCCGACGATCGTCGGCCTCGGCAACTGGGTCTTCCACTGGAACGACAACGGCGTTGTGAGCTGCTACGACGTCCGGACCCAGGAACAACTCTGGGAAAAGCGGATCGGCGGAAACTTCAGCGGATCGCCCATCGTCGTCGGGGGGAAGCTGTACTGCATCGACGAGTCCGGTCAGGTGGTGGTCCTCGGGGCCGGGCCAGAGTTCGAGCAGCTCGGCGTCATGCCCCTCGGAGACGCCAGCCATTCGACCCCCGCGGCCGCAAACGGCCGGCTCTACCTGCGGACCTTCCACAAGTTGACCTGTATTGGCGGAAAGTGATTCCGGGTCGGGTCGTAGAAACCACTGCAGACAACGGTCACCCGGTTCCGCTATTCTGAAATTCACAATTCGGGATTGTCGATCGCGGCCGGGCCTGTCGCAGAGTCGCAATCGGGTTGCTCGCCCACGCACGATCGAGAGACTGCCGATATGCCTGCCTGGCCGGGGGGGCCCTGCCCCAACTGCGGTGAAGACATTCCCGCGAATATCGTGAGCTGCCGGAACTGCCGCACGCTGTTGAATACGGACCTGCAGCGGGACAGCGTGGAGATTCCCGCTTTCGTCCCGCTGGAAGAGGTGGGAATCTTGATCGACCTGGTGCCGAAGGGAGCCTGGCTCCCCTGCCCAAACTGCCAGCAGGAACTCAAGATCGCGTTCAAATACTTCGGTCAGAAAGTGCAGTGCAAGCACTGCGAGAAATCGTTCCGGCCGCGGGCGGAATCCCGCGCGGTCCGCGCCGCCGATGTTTACGCCCGCTGTCCGCACTGCGATGAATCACTGCGGTTCAATCGCAAGTATGTCGGGCAGAAAGTCGCCTGCAAATTCTGCAGCGGCCGCCTCCGAATCGTCGCAGGCGAAGAAGCGGCCGACTGACGAAGTCCGTTCTTCGTCCGGCAAATTCCTGCTCCCTGTCCGCCATTCCCTACTCAGTCCGGCACGCCTGCAGCAGGCAAGTCAGCCGGTGCGTATCAAGCTCAGTACGCACTGAGGCCGTGATCCCCCTGCGGAAGACGGCCCGGAGCGTCAGCTTATTCGCGGTCACCTGAACGACTGCCCGCAGATGTGCCGTTTCCGGAGTGGCGGCGGCCATCGTCGCAAAGGACTGATCATCGTCGGTGGCAGATTCGCCGGTTCGCAGCACGAGCTGTATCGTCGGAATGCCGTCGGCGGGGAGCGCCGCAACCTCCCCACTGCCCACGATCGACCCGTTCTGCAGTCCCAGCGGCTGGATCAGTCGAGTCAGAACGCCGGGAAACTCGTCGGAATCGGTCACGACGATCAGCCGGACTCCGGACGGATCGAGCGGGGCCGCGATCGGCCCGTCGGGGATCGCGCGCGGACCGACCGCGTGGACGACGTGGAGCAGATCATCGTGGCGACTGTTCTTGGGCGCCAGAATCCGACTGCCCGCCGAATGGGCGACCGCCAGGTCCTGCATGGTGGAGTCGCTGGAACTGAGGACGACACACGTCCCCGTGAGCAGCTGCTGCGAATCGAGTTCCGCCAGCAGATCGACGCCCCGGCCGTCGCTGAGCTGCATGGAAGTCAGCAGCAGATCCGGAGGATTCTCGCGGATCGTCAGCAGCGCATCCTGCCGGGTCTGGACAACTTCGAAGTGCTCGACCCCGGCCCGCTTCGCGACGTCCTTGAACATACTGGCCAGCATCCGCGAAGGCTCGACGATGACGGCGGTCTTCAGGTAGCGAACTGCCGTAGCGGCCGGAATTTCGGAAGCGAAGTGGCGAGCATCCCGGCGGCTGTGAACGAGCGCCAGCAGTTCGTCGGCCAGCTCGGCAGCAGTCTGGTAGCGATCCGCCGGACGCTTGGCCATCGCCCGCGCGATGATCCGATCGCACTCCGCCGGTAGATCGGGACTCAAACGGGTGGCAACGGGGGCCGGCTTGGTGAGGTGGGCCGTCATCACCTGCACGACGGAACCGCATTCGTGATACGGGAAGTGGGCCGTCAGCAGGCGGAACAGCGTTCCTCCCAGACTGTAGACATCGGTCCGCGCATCGACGTCGGTTGCCTCGAACTGTTCCGGACTCATGTACTGCGGAGTGCCGAGAATCTGCCCGGCCTGCGTCATCGTGGTGCGCGTGCTGCTGTCGGCGTCGACCAGTTTCGACAGCCCGAAGTCGACGACTTTCACCAAGCCGTCGCGGGTCAGCATCAGGTTCTCGGGCTTGATATCCCGGTGGATCAGACCCGCGGCATGCGCTGCGGCCAGACCGCTGGCGGCCTGAGCAACCAGTCCGCAAGCCTCGGGCCACGGGAGCGGGCCGCGGCTGTCTGCATGCTGAGCCAGACTGCCGCCCGAGAGCAACTCCATCACCAGATAGTACTGGCCGTTCCACTGGTCGATGTCATAAATCGACACGACATTCGGATGGTTCAATCGGCCAATGGCGCGGGCTTCCTGGAGGAATCGCTGCAGGGCAGCTCCAGACGCCCCGACGTCCTGCGAGAGGACTTTGATCGCGACCTCGCGCTCGATCATCGGATCGAACGCGAGATACACCGCTCCCATGCCGCCCGATCCGAGCTTGGCCCGAATCTGGTACTTGCCGACCGTCGATCCCGTCGCAATTCCCGACGGACTGGACGGTCCGTCGGCGACCGACTCGCCGCCGATGATCGTGCGGGTGTCGGGAAGGCTGTCCGTCGACAACGCGATGTGGCCCGACGACAGAAATTCCGCCGGCGATTCGCCGCGGACTGCTGCCTGAGGGAGATTGGATGTCATGGGGATTCCGCACAGGACTCCGGTTCGTGCAGTTTCGCCTGCGTAAAAGGACTACGATATCAAGCGCTACGTCAGAATTGACCGCCAGTCCGCGCGGGATCGCGGCACGCTGAACGATTTCGCGCCGGTGTTGACCGCACAGTTCCGATTACAGCGAAGACTTCGATTGCAGCGGCAAGCGCCATCAGGGACCCAAGAGGGCGAAATGACCCGAGATCGCGATTCGAAACAGAACGTCAGACTCCCCGCCGAACCGATCGACCGGCTCGTGGACCCGCTCAACCGATTTCTGCACATTCAATCGGCCAGCGGCGTTGTGCTGCTGCTGTTCACGGCGGCCGCGCTGATCCTGGCCAACTCCCCCGTCTCCGACGACTTCCTGGCCTTCTGGAAACTCTCCGCAGGCGTCTCCCTCGGCGAGTTCGAATTCCGCCACTCGTTGAAACACTGGATCAACGACGGCCTGATGGTCATCTTCTTCTTCGCCGTCGGACTCGAAGTCAAACGCGAGCTCGTGCTCGGCGAACTCCAGTCGCTCCGCTCGGCGGCGCTGCCCGTCGCGGCGGCGATCGGCGGAATGGTGATCCCGGCCCTCGTCTACCTGGCCTTTCAAGGGGACACTGAAGGCGAACGGGGCTGGGGCATCCCCATGGCGACCGACATTGCCTTCGTCGTCGGCTGTATGGCCCTCCTCGGCTCGCGCGTCCCCCGCAGCCTCCGCGTGCTGCTGCTCACGCTCGCCATTGCGGACGACATCGGCGCAATTCTGGTGATCGCCGTCGGCTATGCGGGGGAACTGAACCTGCAGGCGCTCGTGGGGGGCGGAGTCGGCCTTATTGCAGTCGTCATGCTGGCGCGCAACGGCGTCCGCAGCGTCCCGGTGTATGTCGCGTTCGGGCTGGGGATCTGGTACGCGTTTCACGAGTCCGGGGTGCATGCCACGGTCGCCGGCGTCATACTCGGCCTGCTGACTCCGGTTGCGCCCTGGATCAACCGCGGGCTGTTCGCGGGGTTGATCGATGATCTTCGCGAATTCCTCCACGGCGACGCCTGGCACGATCCCAAAGTGCGGCTGGAAGTGCTCAAGTCCGCGAAGCTGGCGGTGCGCGAGGCCGCGTCCCCGGCGGAACGCCTCGAATCCATGCTGCACCCGTGGGTCAGTTTTGTGATCATGCCGCTGTTCGCCTTCGCGAATGCGGGGGTGCGGATCGAGTTCGCGGCGTTTGCCGAACCGGTGGCCGTCGCCGTCGCCATCGGACTCATCGTCGGCAAGCCGCTGGGGATTGTGCTGTTCAGCTGGCTGGCGGTCCGCGCGGGACTGGCGCAGCTTCCCGAAGGCGTCTCGTGGAAGGTGCTGGGGGCTGGCGGCGTGCTGGCGGGGATTGGTTTCACGATGTCGCTGTTTATTGCGGGACTGGCGCTGCAGGACCCCTTGCTGGACGCGGCGAAAGTGGGGATTCTGTCGGGATCGGCCGTCTGCGCCATCCTCGGAATGGCCCTGCTCCGGTGGCTGTTGCCGCAGCCTTTGCGAACGGACTCCTCCTCACGATAACGACTGGCAGAAGCGGGAAAACGTCATGGGCAGGAAACGCTCGAGTTCGGCCACAGTCGTGCTGCCGGCAGTGGGAACCATCTTCCTCATGCCCCTGGGGGACGGCCGATTCGGCGCGTGCCGGGTCCTGCGCGAAAACGCCGGCGAGGAGCGGAAACGGCACGGCGAGCCAGCGGTCCTGGTCGCCGGCTCAGCGTGGATCGGAACGGAACCGCCGGACCTCGCCGACCCGCGCTTGCGGGAGATTCAGCATCTGACGCACCACAAGTGGCAGAACGCCCCCAACGCGAACTGGGTGTCGGTCCCCCCGCCGGACGACTCTCGGGCGATCGGCATCCTCGAACCAGACGAGGGTGACCGGATCTACGAGTGCTGGTCGTCGGGCGGCTGGTCGTTCGCGTTTCAGACGGAGTTGCAATGGCGCTGGGATCATGACCGGGAGAGCGTCCTGCGCGAAGACGCCGAGCGGGCCGCCGAGCAGCAGCGTCAGCGGGCCGAAGCCGAGCGACAGCGGAAGGCCGCCCGGGCGGCGTTAACGCTGGCTCAACTCCGCAACAGGCGACGGTTCACCGACTGGAAGGATTTCGCCCCGGCGAAAGCGATTTCCGGCTGCCGGTTGATCTTCCGCGAGACAATCGACGTTCTCCTGGAACTGGGAGAGAAGCCGCCCCAGGAAAAGGTATTGCCGGCGCTGCAGAAATGTATCGAGCGACTCAACGAGCTGGACGCCCGGCACGAGCATTTCATCGAGACGACGATTCGCGAGGAGTTGTGCGAAGAAGTCGATGAGATTGCGGCGGCATGCGGGCTGGTCGATCGGAAGGACTTGGCGGATGAGTGGCGGGAGTGGTGAGACGACAAGCCGAGCTGGTTTCAGCATTCGACAGCAGGATTGGCAGACTTGTGTTTCATGTCATGACAGCGTGAACCTCGTATTCACGAAACCACAAAAGCGGCCAGGTCATCGAAGAACGAAAAGACCTTCTCCCGACGGTAATGCCGGGAGAAGGTCATCAATTGCACCGTGCGAAGTTCTGGTCAGCCAATCCTCTCAATTCACGCTGACGCCGAACGCTCCCAGCAGCACCAGAACTCCCACGCCGCCGATCGTCCACAGCGCCGTCTCCGGAATCAGCGTCGACGCCTTGCGCGTCATCCGGATCGCGTCTTCTTCGATCTCGACGATCGTCACCCCCTGGTAGAGCGGCTGGATCACCAGTTCGGCCGGGGGAATATCCGCCGACGTCACCGGCGACTGCCAGGGGATGCCGAACTGCAGCGCCATCTCCGAACCGAACGCCCCGAGATCCACCAGCCACGGCGCCAGGCTCACCAGGAACCGGACCGTCCCCCGCGGATCATCCAGCGTAATCGCGTCAAACTTCTCCGGGATGTTCTTACGGGTTTCCTCGGCGAGCTGGTCCAGCTTGAACCGGGGGAGTTTCCCCTGCTGTCGGAGAACGAACGCTTCTACCACTTGCGGACGATCGGCCCAGATCAGCCAGCCGTCGGTGACGGCGAGCGTCGGCGAGGACATCGAGCTTTTCGCGCGGAGCGTGATCAGCTCCACGCCGTGCTTCGTCTTGCGGGTTACGGTGACGAACGGTCCGATCTTCGAATCGCTGACCGACTTCAGCAGGCTGTCGATGCCGGCCTTCAGTTTCGGAGCGTCCTTGACGGAGATCGCGATCGTCTGCTGACCCCACGGAATCGCGACCTGGGCGTTGTCGCCGTAGACGCACATGACATCGCCGAGCGGATCGATTACCGACTGCCAGATTTCTCCGTCGATCTGCGGAATGAATTCTTCGACCTGCGACCAGGCGTCGGCGTCGGCCTCCTTGGCGATCGATTCCACCTGACCCCAGAGCGTCTTGCCGAAGTCGGTGATCTTCTGCGGACTCAGCGAAGAAGCCTGCAGAGCCGAGAGCTGCGCTGGCAGCGGGGGAAGATCCTTGAGCGTCAGCTCCCGGTCGCCGTAGAGGTTGAACAGCCCCGTGCGGGGACTCTTCGTCAGCACGGTCGTCACGCCGACGGCCGACCGCCCGGCATAACCGCTGCGGTGCCCGACCGCTTGGAACGATTCGATGCCGATGAGTTTGACGATCCAGTTCGCAGTGATCGGAATCGGCGTTTCCGGAATCGGCAGCTTGTGCTTGCCGAAGCGATCCAGAACCGGTGCGACATTCAACCAGATGCGACCGGATTCGGAAAACCCCTGAGGAGATTTCCCCCACGCCTTCGTCCACAGCTCAACGGCGGCGAGCGACATGGTCTCGCTTTCGAGGCGCGCTTCGAGGCGCGTCACTGCGTCCGGCCCCAGCAGCAGCACAAGGTCGTCCCCTTCGGCCCACCAGGCGGCCACCAGAGGCTGTTCGGGGCTCCTGACGGTCTGCAGCGTGCGGTCGCCGAGCTTCTTCTCGGTGATTTCCGCGTTTCCTTCGGCCGCCTTGGTGAGCAGCTTCGTGATGTCTCCCACGGAATCGCCGGCGTCGCGGATCACCAGCATCACGGTTGGAATGAAACCGTCTTCCTCCTGCGGAAGCGTCACGCCGATCGCGGCTCCGTGGTGGTAGAGATGATTCAGCCAACCGAGCGGATCCCAGGTCACGTCGGCGTCGTTGAAGGCTTCGAGCATCTGGGCGGCGTCGCCGTCGGAGGTCGCCAGCGCCATACCGGTCTGCCACGGAATGCTCCGCCAGAGATTCTCCAGGGCGGGCGCCAGACCGGTCTCATGCACGGCCGCGTATTCCGCCGTCTGCTTGTACGCCTCGGCGTAACTGTCGCTGCCGTTGCAGGACCAGACAAACACCGTGTCACCAGGCAGCAGCTTTTCGAGAGCCGCAGGCTCCGCAGCACCGACCGCCGCCAGAGACAGCAGCCACGCGACTGCGAAAGTCAGACCAGCGGAACCCAGGCGTTGAGCAGACATCCTCGTCACTGTTCTTCCTCCTGAAGCGATTGCGGAAACACGCCGACCGAACCAGCCGGTCTGCACTGGCCGGAAGTGTAGCGGAAGAGAGTGGATAGTGGGTAGTGGATGGGAGGAGGAAGCCAGCCGTAGGGCAGGCTCCCGCCTGCCGACATGTGCTCCCACCGTGGTCTCACGCCTCACAGCACAATCCGACGCCCCACAACAACGCCTCCACGAATGCACTGGGTCGTCGCAGACTCCGACGCCAGCCACCCTATTCTCGCTTGGCACTCGGCTCTCAGCACTCGGCCTTCCTTTCGACATTCCGCCTTCGACATTCGACATTTCTTCACCTCCGGGTGTCGTGTAGAGTGCTGGAGACGGCATTCGCCGGGGAATTGATTCGGAACGTCTTGCAGGCAGAGGACCAGGCATGAGCAATGTGCGGAGCTTCGGGGCGGCGGGGGATGGCATGGCGGACGACACCGCCGCGTTCGAGCACGCCCTCCGCGACGGCGACGGGCTGCTGGAGATCCCCCGCGGCGACTACCGGATTACGCGCACGATCGTCGTCGACCTGGCGAAGACCGGACGAATCGCCATCTCCGGAACCGGCGGCACCGCCAAGATCCTCCACTTCGGCCCCGGCCCGGCCTTCGAACTCCGCGGCACGCACACCACGTCCGCCGATCCCCTCGGCTTCAAACCCGAAGAGTGGCAGCGCGAGCGGATGCCGACCGTCAGCGCGATCGAGATCGAAGGGAAGCACCCCGAAGCGGACGGGATCAAGATCATCGGCGTGATGCAGCCGACGCTGACCGGCGTCCTGATCCGGCGGGTGCGGAATGCGGTGCACATCACCGAGCGGGCGCGGAACGTCCTGATCAGCCACTGCCACATCTATCACAACACCGGCATCGGCGTGTTCCTCGACCGCCTGAACCTGCACCAGACAATCATCGTGGGGAGCCACATCAGCTACAACCGGCTGGGGGGGATCCGGGTGGAGAACAGCGAGATCCGCAACTTCCAGATCACCGGGAACGATATCGAATACAACAACAACCGGGCATTCAAGGTGCCGGATGAAGACGGCGTGCCGACCGCGGAGATCTACATCGACTGCGGCGAAACAGGGACGGTCCGCGAGGGGACGATTTCGAGCAACACGATCCAGGCCACCTACAGCCCCAACGGGGCCAACATCCGGATCATCGGCACCGCGACCGAGCACAGCCAGAAGGCCGGGATGTGGTGCATCACGGGGAACCTGATCGGCAGCCAGGCGATCAACGTCCACCTGACCTCGGTCCGCGGCATCACGTTCGACGGGAACTACGTCTACAGCGGACACGACCGCAATCTGAAGATCGAAGACTCGAAGAACATCGTCATCGGCGGCAACTGCTTCGGCCACAATCCCGACTATAAGGAGCTGGAGATCTGCACGGGGATCAGCCTGGAACGCTGCGAAAACGTGACGATGACCGGCCTGCAGATCCAGGACGCCCAGGCGGGAGAGCACACGGTCAAAGACACCGTGCCCATCGTGCGGCAGGGGCTGGTCGAGATCGTGAAGTGCCTGCGGGTGAACCTGACCGGTGTGCAGATTCTCGAAGGAACCCCCTACGGCCTCTACGTGGAAGATTCGGCCGACGTGCTGGTCACCGGCTGCACGCTCCTCGACACCCGCCCCGAGCCGAAGACGAAGGCCTCCATTCACTGGAAGGGGGGCGGCGAAGGGAGCGCCATCGCCAACTGCCGGATCAACCGGCCGGTGGAGGTGCCGGCGGTGGTGAAAGTGGTGGATGTGGTGTGACGGCGCGCGGTACTTCACTTCGTCTCTTAGCCCCCGGCGAGTCGCCGGGGGCTAAAAATCTACGGCTTCCGTCCGTTCATGCCGTCTCACAGGAACTGCGCGACATCCCCATCGACGTTCCCGCTGCCGTCGGGCGTTGCCCATGAGCCGCATTTGCTGCAATTTCGCCCGCCGAGGCTTCCGTGACCGTCAATCACGACTCGCCCGGGCGCGAGATCTCCAAGTTGGGACACGCGGCGATTGACGCGGTCGAGCCTGGCCCCTACGGTTGGCCCTTCAACAATTCGTTCTGTTGTTTCGGCAACATCGAGTCAGGCCCCGGGAGGTTCATATGGCAAGTTCGATCACACCGTTTCTCATGTTCGAAGGCTCCGCCGAGGAGGCCATGACTTTCTACGTCGGCCTGTTTCCGGGATCAGCCGTCGGCGAAGTCGCCCGTTACGGCGCCGGCGAGGCGGGGGCCGAAGGCTCGGTCAAGAAGGCCGAGTTTACTCTCGCCGGCCAGCGGATCCTGTGCATCGACAGCCCCGTCAAACACGGCTTCACCTTCACCCCCTCCGTCTCGCTCTTTGTCGAGTGCGAAAGCGTTGCCGAGCTGGAACGGGCGTTCTTGCAACTTTCAGCCGGCGGAAATGTGCTGATGCCACCAGAGAACTACGGCTTCAGCGCCAGATTCACCTGGCTCAACGACCGATTCGGAGTCTCCTGGCAGCTCAACGTGCAATGAGAACCGGTCTCGCCGCAACACAATACCCTGTCGAAATCCGAGGTTCCTCGGTCATCGCCGTCATGCCCACGACTCTTCCCAGTTTCCATGTAGGGTGAGTCGAGTCCGCGAGGCTCACCCGGCATCGTGCCCAAACGGAACTTGGAAAGAGCCCCCCCCCCGCCCCCGACTCCCTCTGGACTCCACGCCATTCATCAGGCACAATTGATCCGTTCCAACCCAGCCCCGGACCGGAGGCGGCAAGATGCATCGCAGCGCGCTCACCCGCCGGCAGGCGCTGGTCGCGGGCAGCGTCGGGCTCTGCGGGCTCGACCTGGCCCGGCTGTCGCAATTGCGCGCCGACGTCGCCCCCCGCGCAAAATCCTGCGTCTTCCTCTTTCTCTTCGGCGGACCCAGCCACATTGATCTGTGGGACATGAAACCCCACGCCCCCGCCGAGATCCGCGGCGAGTTCCGGTCGATCGCCACGTCGACCCCGGGCATCCCCCTCTGCGAACACCTGCCGCTTCTCGCGCAACAGACGCACCACCTGTGCCTGCTGCGGTCAATGACCCACAAGATGCCCGTGCACGGGCCGGCCTGCAGCGAGATCACCACCGGCCGCGAATACTTCGGGCCGCCGGTCACCGACCAGGCGACCCCCGAGGACTGGCCCTCGCTCAGCGCCCTCGTCACCCGCTACGGCCAGTCCCCCGCCGGCCTCCCCCCAGCCGTCGTCCTGCCGTGGTACGCCCAGTTCGTCGGGCAGGACAAGCGGATCGCCGGCCAGACCGGCGGACGGATGGGGAACGAGTTCAACCCCTTCCTGATGGAGGGGGACCCGACGCGCCCCGATTTCCGCGTGCAGGGGCTCGAACTCCCCCCCGACGTCTCCAGCACCCGCTTCGACCGCCGGCGGAAACTCCGCGCGGAACTGACCCGCCTGGAACGGATCGCCGACGGAACCGCGCTGGGAGACCTGTCCGACAGGCATTACGCGGCGGCGTTCACGACGATCGAGCGGGCCAGCTCGGCGGGGGCGTTCGATCTGCAGCGCGAACCCCAGGCGCAGCGCGACGCCTACGGACCGTCGAAGTTCGGCCAGAGCCTGCTGGCCGCCCGACGGCTGGTGGAGGCCGGCATTCCGCTGGTCACCGTCAACTGGGACGACGACTCGCGCAGCGACAAAGTCTCGCCCCACTGGGACACGCACCACAACAACTTCGCCCGGCTGAAAGACAATCTCTGCCCGCCGTTCGACCGGGCGCTGTCGACGTTTCTGGCGGACCTGGATCAGCGCGGGCTGCTGGAAAGCACGCTGGTCGTCGCCTCAGGAGAGTTCGGCCGAACGCCGCGAATCGGCCTGATCACCCAGAACGGCATGACCGAAGCCACCGGCCGCGACCACTGGCCGCACGCCTTCACAGTCCTGCTCGCCGGGGGCGGCGTGCGGGGCGGTCAGATCTACGGCTCGACGAACCGCCACGGCGCCTTCGTGGAAGACAAGCCGGTCACCCCCGCAGACCTCTCGGCGACGGTGCTGAGCCATCTGGGGATCGATCCGGAGCGGGAGTATCACGACCAGTTTCAGCGAGTCTCGCGGCAGTTGTCGGAGGGACGGGTGGTGAGGGGGCTGGGTTAGGGTGGTCTCGAATTCCGTGCAAACTCGGGTGGACGGGGTTGGACGTCCGCGTCCTACCGGGGTGCCGAAGGCACATGAGGCCTGCTGTATCGAGAGCACCTCCCGTCGCCGCGCGAAACGGGAGGGCGACGACGCCCAATCCTGTGCCGTCCGCGAGGTGGGAAAATGATTGAAAGATCAAACAAAAAAACTCTCCGGGGTCGCGTAAGCGAGGGGAGAGTTCTTATGAAGCGAGGCCAGTATACGCTCACTTTTTGCGGGAGCGCAATACCTCCATCGCTTTGTGCATTTCTGCGCGTTCCTCTTCCTCGGTAAACGACAGCATCTCGTCAGGGATGATGTCCAGAACGGACTTGAAGAACTTTCGGATGATCTTGATGGCGTCTTCACAGTACCCGGCATTCAGCCGGGTCTTGCCGATTCCTTCGATCTCGATCAGTCCTTTTTTCTTTTTTATGTACGCCTTGAGAGCTTTATCCGGTTCGTCTCCCTTGATCCTGCCCATGCGATGAATAAAGCCGTTCCGGATATAGGCCATGCGGTCGATCTCGTTCCATTCGCTCGACTGGTCCGGAAACGGTAGCTTTGCCACTTCCTTCAAATATACTTTGGCGGCAGTGATTCCTTTGTCGCTACCTCCGGTCGGGTCTTCGGTGAACTTGCCGTATTTCTTAACGTCGTTGCAAACGCTCAGAAGACTGTGCTCTAAAAGTCCGTACAAGAACACGAACGCCGTCTTGCGCGCCATCGCCGGAAATCGATCCGCCAACTGGAAGGCGGTATCAGTCACCGACTCGACGTGGTCGGCTGCGTCGTCTTCAGACATTCCTTCCGTGGTCTTCGTCACTTCCTCGCCGAACTCGTCGAACCTCTTGCTCAGTGATGTGTCGATCGTCGCGACGTAATCTTTCAGGTCATCGAGTTCCTGGTCGAAAATCATCGCAAAAATTGCCCGATTATTTGATCCTGCTTGCCTCGCCATGCTGCCTCCGTTGGAAACCCTGTCAGACACCTGCACCAGCCCGAAGGTTCACTCCGCCTCAACCAGAACTCTCACAATGTCGATGGACGGCCGCTCGCCGTCGCACGGGGAAACTTTGGCCTGCCCTCAAGCCATCGAATACGCCCTCGAAGACGCTCTATCTAAGAGGCTGACACGCCATCACGGCACCCACCCAAGCGGCACTCCGACCGTCCTCCCCCATTCGTACCACCGGGCAGAACTCCACCTCCAGTCCGTCGCCCGAGCCAAGCCCCACCATCAATTCCCATCCGACACCCCCCACTCGAATCCCCGCTGCTGGAGTTGCCCCAGGAGTTCGGACACCGCCGACGTCGCGTCGCGGAGTTGCTCGTACTGCCGCCGGGCGGCCTCGACCAGTTCGACCCCGGACTCATCGAACGCCCAGAAGACGGTCTCCACGCCGGCCAGGTCGGCGGCGAGCGATTGCAGGATCGTCATGAGCGTGCGATTGCCTCCAAAGGCGCCGCACCCCCAGAAACCGGTGTGGATGGTGGTTCGCGGGCCGCCGGGGACGATCCGCTCACTTTCCCGGCGGGCGGCTGAGAAACCTGTGAACGCCGTGCTGAGAATGTCCTCCAGTTCTCCGCGACGGTAGACGCCGCAGCCCCCGTCCGGAGCGGCCATCGCCAGGATGTTGCTGATCGTCGGCGGCGCGAGCGCTTGCGTGGCGGCCGCCACCAGCTCGGCGGGGGCTCGGGCGAACGCGTTTCCGTAAAGACCGCCGCGGCGGCCCGCTGCGGCATCCGGCGGCGTCTCGATGACGCACCTGCGCTGCGCGCCAGTGATCGTGATCGGCGTGGGACTCCCCTGATCGTCGACGGTCAGCGGTTCGTGCCCCGCGGAAACCAGCGCGTCCCGCAAGGATCCCAGCACCGGGTGTTCGGCCACCTGCAGTTCGTCCTGCGCCAGCAGAGGCGAATCGTAGGCGACGAACAGGAGGGGGTCGGCGAAGTTCACGTGCCAACTGGCAGTTGCCGAATCCGCGGGGCGCTCGTACGCGAACACTCCCTGGCGGATCGAAAACGGCGGCCGGGCCTGGAGCACGCCGGGCGGCTGCTGAGCCGGCCAGCGGGCATAGCTCACCTCCCCTTCGAAGGGGAATCCGGAGGAACAGGCGATCTCGTAGACCACCCGCTTGTTCTTGTGCCCCATTCGCGGCGGAGAGTCGCGGATAAGACGGCCGGCGTCAAAACTCGCCGACTCCAGCGGCTTCCATTCCATGATCGGCTCCTCGGAGGAAACTCGCACCTGGACGACGGCGTTCGCGATCGATCAGTCTATTGAAGTTACGTGTGCCACGGCTGTGGCACACGACATCGAAATCGCCGGCATTGATTCTGGAACAGTACGTCTTCTAATCTTGTCCCCTCTCCCGCCGTCCGCGGTGGGAGAGGGCCAGGGTGAGGGTCTTCGAAAACGTCGGAGTGCTGTCCACGGAGAAAAGACGGCGCGCCTCACCTTCGTAGCCGGTGATTTCGACGTCAACAACTGGCTATGTCCACTCCGTTGCGCTATTGAGGCCAGGGACCGGTGCATCGCCGGATCCATCCGGAGTCCGCGACTCTTCGGCGGGTTAGAGTTCGGGGATGATGCCCAACCGTCGCAGATCGACTTTGGCTCCCTGCATGGCTTCCCATTGCTCTTTCTGCTCCGGGGTCAGAATGTCGAGCAATTCTGCTTGTTCCGTTTGACTGGAAGTCCGAGTCTCTTCCGGCTTCGGCAGCAGAGTTCGCTGACCGGCCGCTTCCCGCTGTTGCTGATACGTCGTCTCGCGGACCCGGCCTCGCTGCTCCCGGCTGAGACCCAGCTTGTCTGCCACGTCCGGATGAGCGAGCACACTCATTCCCCTCTGCTGGAGAATGACCTCCTGCAGCCGATTCCATTGCGAGACCGTCAGCGAAGATTTGACCGTGTCGACGATTTGTCGGGATTGCCGCCTCCGATCGTCGGGAGAGCTGGCCTCCCACCTTAAACGGAACGTCTCGCCTCGGATCTTGTTCTCCTCCCGCTCAATCGCGTCCAGCGATTGCACGAGCGCCGCGGCCTCATCGTCCGCCAAACCCAGTTCCTTTTGAACTTCCGGCGAAATCACCAGATGAAAGGAATAGCGCCGAATGAACTTCGGAATCACGAACGGTGCGCCGGTCATCGCCTGCCATTGATTCGCCTGTTCCGGCGTCAGGACAGCCAGCAGATCGGTCTTGAATTTGTCAACACGAGTCGATGCCGCTTCATCGCCTGTTCGTGGCGTGCCCGACGCGGCGCCGTTGCGGCTCGCCTGGACCGCCCGCCGAAATTCCTCTTTGATCGTCTCCAGCGTTTTCTGCTGTTCGGCAGTCAACGCCAATCGCCGGGCGATCTCCGGATTCAACAACGCGACGCCACCCCGGTCCTGCAACTCCAGTTGCTGAAGACGTTGGAATTGTTCCTCGCTGAGAGACTTCTGAATGGCGGCTTCAGACTTCCGCTTGATCTCTTCCTGAATTGCCAATTCGCGGGCGAATTCCTGCTGCTTGTCCTCCGGCGTGCGAAATGCGGAGTGTGTCGGGTCAATCTCGCGCAGCAAATCCAGCAACCTTTTCGACTCCGGTTCGGCCAGTCCAATCTCCGTCTGAACTCCCGGCTTCGCAACCAGGGTGATCAGCGTCGATCCGCCGGGGCCGTAATTCGGCGACCGGGAAGTCTCGCTACGGTTGGCGTCCTCCTGTGCCACCGCGGCGGCGGCGAACGCGAGGATCATTCCGGCGATGAGGGTGCCACGAACTCTGCACATTGACATCTTCGCTTCTCCGGGAATTCATGGAGGGCGCCACTGCTGGACCGTCCGCGTTCTTCGCGATTCACCGACCAGCCAGCACACTCGGATGCCGACCGGACTTGCTCGTTCGATCTGAAGCTCCTCACGCGAGGGTACTGTACAAGGCGAGAGGCCGCTACATGGAAAGCTGGACGATATGTCTTTGCCGGAGGACTGGTCGGAGTGTCCGTTGAGAGGAATTCACCATCAGACGTTGTTTCAAGAAGACCCTCTTCCGATTTCATGACCCAGACGCCAAAGGCTGCGTCCGGGCCACCCTGCCAGAAATCTGGGGAATCGGTCGCGAAGATTGGCAGAGCACTGCAGGCCCGCAGACGATCAAACAGTGGCGCCCGACGAACGAACTGTTTTCGTGAAAATCCGTCGACATCCGGTCGGCAGCGTCTGGTCCTCGCGCTCCCCGGCCGATAGGCTAAGGGTTAGTGTGGTCGCCGTTGCCGTCGAACTGTGGCGGACTCCTGCCGACTGCCTGAGTCAGGACTGAGCACCATGCCCAAAGCCCTGGACGTCGCGAAATACCTCGTCCAACTCGCCGAGCGCGAGGTGGAGGCGGAGCCCCTGACGTCGATGCGTCTACAGAAACTCCTGTACTACGTGCAGGGCTGGTCGTTGGGACTTCGTCAGACGGCGATGTTCGGCGAAGCCATCGAAGCGTGGCAGCATGGGCCGGTGGTACCGGAGGTCTACCGCGCGTTCTCCGCGTACCAGAACAACCCGATCACCGGATTCGCCGATGATCCCTGCCGATCCCTCACAGCGGCGGATCGGGAACTGATCGAATCCGTCTGGGCCGGGTATCGGAAGTATTCCGCCAGCGGCCTGCGGGACATGACGCACCACGAAACCCCCTGGCTGGAGTCGTGGAGCAGGAATGCGCCGGGCGGCCGGGACGGGATCGAGATTTCCCAATTCTCGATGCAGCAGTTCTTTGCGACGCGCTGCCGGGATCACCTGGAACCGATGTTTGATCCCGACCGGTTAGCGGTTGCTGACCTTGAATTCTCCGCAGGGGGCGGGGTCGAACTGGAGGAGTTTGCGGAAAGCGACTGCAGATGACCTGGCGGGTTGTGTTGTCGACCCCGGCGCAGGAAGACCTGCGGAATCTCCCGCCAGAGCTGCTGCCGATCGCCATCGACGAATTGCGGCGACTCGGCGCAAATCCGGTGACGCTCAGCCGACGGTCAGTCACGCCACCCTACCCGCCCGGCTACCAGATGTTCGAGTTCCTCCGCGTCCTGGACGGTCAGCGGCATACTGTCGTCGTCCTGTTCCGCTATCGGACCAATGAGACAGAGCTGTTCGTCCACGCGGTCGGGCATCGGCGGCAGACTGTCAACGATTGAGACCACGTTGCATCTGACGTGGCACAGCGACCCGCCCGCCCGACAAATGTTCGCCCGAGATTATTTGCATTCGCGAAGTTGGTCTTGTCGAGAGTCTTCCGTATGCGATAATTCCAGTACAGGCGGAGTGCGGTCCGCTGGGACATGGCTCAGCCTGTCGAGAGCGTCATGCACGACGCCACGGGACCGTTGTTCTTTCGCACCCCTGATGCCGGGACCAGGAAGGTCGGCTCTCTTCCTCGGGGTGCATCCGCTGATGCCGCCCCCGGGAAGCCTGCGAAGCAGTCTATGCCGCAGGAGCCCTGCCGACCCAAAGGTTCGGACGGCGTTGTATCAGACGGCGGAGGGCCGTCTCACACCGATGAGCTTGCCACATCGTTTCCGAATTCTTCCGCAGACTTGCCCCTGTTGACCGAGTCGAGGTTGCGCCGCGAATCCCGGTGGGGAAACTCGCCGGGATCGCGTCCTGTTGATGTCGAACACCACCCGCTCGCGGGATAGCACAGGCCGCCTGTGCGCGGGCCAGAACGTCAGGAGAAAATCATGGCCACAGGACGTGAATTGCTGGAAAAAATTGCGGCCGACCAGAATGCGGAGGCCTACCGGCACGAGCACTGGCAGGGCTCGTTTGACGAGTACCTCGACATCGTCCGGCAGCATCCCCAGGTCACCCGCTCCGCCCACCAGCGGATGTACGACATGGTCGTCTCCTACGGCTCGTACCCCATCGAAGAGGGCCGCCGCGACGGCTTGCTCCGCTACCGGTTCTTCGATGACCCCGATCACAACGGCGAAGATGCGATCTTCGGACTGACCGAACCCCTCTCGCAACTGGTCAGCGTCTTCCGCAGCGCGGCCCTCAAATACGGCAGCGAACGCCGCGTCCTCCTGCTCCACGGCCCGGTCGGCAGCTCCAAGAGCACGATCGCCCGCCTGCTGAAACGGGGTCTGGAACGCTACAGCCGGAAGCCCGAAGGGGCGCTGTATTCGTTCGGCTGGAAGCAGGAAGACGGGACCATCATCTGGGACCCGATGAACAGCGAGCCGCTGCAGCTCGTCCCGCACGACCAGCGCGAAAAGTTCTGCGCCATCCTCAACGAGGGGCGCAATCCCGACAAAGACTATTGCGTCGAAATCGCCGGCGACGTCTGCCCCCTCTCCCGCTTCTACTTCCGCGAAAAACTCGCCGAGACCGGCGGAGACTGGATCAAGGTCCTCGATTCCATCGTCGTCCGCCGATTCTTCCTCTCCGAAGCCGACCGCATCGGCGTCGGCACGTTCCAGCCCAAAGACGAAAAGAACCAGGACTCGACCGAACTGACCGGCGACATCAACTACCGCAAAATCGCCGAATTCGGCAGCGAATCCGATCCGCGGGCGTTCAACTTCGACGGCGAATTCAACGTCGCCAACCGCGGCATGATCGAGTTCATCGAAGTCCTGAAGCTCGACGTCGCGTTCCTTTACGACTTGCTGGGCGCCTCGCAGGAACACAAGATCAAGCCGAAGAAGTTCGCCCAGACCGACATCGACACGGTGATCCTCGGTCACACGAACGAGCCCGAATACCGCAAGCTGCAGTCCAACGAGTTCATGGAAGCCCTCCGCGACCGGACCGTGAAAATCGACGTCCCCTACGTCACCAAACTCGCCTACGAACTCCGGATCTACGAAAAGGACTACAACCCCCGACGCGTGAAAGGCAAACACATCGCGCCGCACACGCTGGAAGTCGCCGCGATCTGGGCCGTCCTCACCCGGCTCGAAGAACCCAAGCATCACGGCCTGACCCTGCTGCAGAAGTTGAAGCTCTACAACGGCAAGAGCCTGCCGGGTTTCACGACGGAGAACGTCGAACAGCTCCGCCGGGAAGCCCGGCAGGAAGGGATGCTGGGAATCTCCCCCCGCTACGTGCAGGACAAAATCTCGAACGCGCTGGTCAACAACGCCGACGCCACCTGCATCAACCCCTTCATGGTCCTCAACGAACTGGAAGCCGGCCTCCGGCATCACTCGCTGATCCAGAGCGAAGAAGTCCGCGACGCCTACCGCCGACTGATCTCGGTCGTTAAAGACGAGTACACCGACGTGGTCAAAAACGAAGTCCAGCGGGCCATCGCCGCCGACGAAGAGGCCCTCTCCCGCCTCTGCGGAAACTACATCGACAACGTCAAGGCGTATACGCAGCGGGAGAAGGTCCGGAACAAGTTCACGGGCCAGGACGAACAGCCGGACGAACGGCTGATGCGCTCGATCGAAGAACGGATCGACATTCCGGAAACCCGCAAGGACGACTTCCGCCGGGAGATCATGAACTACATCGGCGCGCTGTCGCTCGACGGCAAGAAGTTCGACTACAAGACCAACGAACGACTGCACAAGGCCCTCGAACTCAAACTGTTCGAAGACCAGAAAGACACGATCAAGCTGACGACGCTGGTGTCGAACGTGGTCGACAAGGACACGCAGGAGAAAATCGACATCGTCAAATCGCGTCTGATCCGCGACTTCGGCTACAACGAAGAATCGGCCTCCGACGTGCTGCAATACGTCGCCAGCATCTTCGCCCGCGGCGATGCGAAGCGGGAGTAGCAGAAGGATTCACCGTAGCGACTCTCGTAGGGTGGGCTCCCGCCCACCAACCCATGCAACAAGGCCGAAAGCTGTGTCAACGACCCATCCAGAACCCGAAATCGCTCCCCGTCGCCGGCCCTCGCGGCGCGGGGAGCCGACTTGGGAACTGGGGGCCGATGCGCCCGCACAGGGACATTGGTCCGAGCAGGACTATCTGAGCCGGGAATTTGATGGGCTTGTGGAGTTTGTGGATGGCGTGCTGGAGTTCCTGCCGATGCCCACCTGGTCGCACCAGTTCATCGTCGATTTCCTCCACACGCTTCTGAAACAGCACGTTCGCTCGCGCGGGCTGGGAGTCACGGCCTTCGCCCCCCTTCGAGTCCGCGTCGGCCAGAATCGCTATCGTGAACCGGATGTCCTGTTCGTGTCGCGGGCACGCGAGAAGGGGCTCCAGAATCCGGCCGAAGGAGCAGACCTCGTGATGGAGGTCGTCAGTTCCAAACCGGAGGATCGAAGCCGGGACTTCGTCGAAAAACGAATCGACTACGCAGCAGCCGGCATCCCCGAATACTGGATCGTCGACCCCGAAACCGAAACGATCACCGTCCTGACACTCCCCACCGGGGCGACCGAGTACGATATGTCGGGGGAATCCAAACCGGGCCAGACGGCAGTGTCGGTCCTGTTGCCCGGCTTTACAGTGGATGTTTCCGCGTGTTTTGCGGCGGGGAATTCGGGAGGGGCAGCATGACTGGCGTATCGACGGCGGACACGCCCTCCCTTCCTTCTCAGATTGGCGAACCGGCCTGGGAGCTGGCGGAATGGTATCCGCGGCAGGGAGCCTGGAGTGTTGACGACTATCTCCAACTCGACGGAAATCGGCTGGTGGAGTTCGACGGCGGATTGTTGGAGTTCCTGCCGATGCCATCTGCCGGACACCAGATGATCTTAGGATTCTTGTATCAATTGTTGAGTTCCTGGACAGTCGCCCGGCAGCGTCCGGCCCCGTTATTGGCTCCGATTCCGGTGGAGATTCGATCGGATAAGTTTCGCGAACCGGATCTGCTGCTACCTTCTCGGCCTCCATCTCCGGGAGATCGCCGGATCGGGGCCGTCGATCTGGCCCTTGAAATCGTCGGCCCAGACCCGAAGAGTCGACGTCGAGACTACGTCATCAAACGCGGTGAGTATGCCAGAGCGGCCATCCCCGAATACTGGATCGTCGACCCCGAATCCGAAACGATCACCGTCCTGACACTCGTCGAGGGGGCGACCGAATACGAAGTTTCCGGAGAGTACAAACCGGGCCAGACGGCGGCCTCAGTCCTGCTCCCGGAATTCACCGTCGACGTCTCAGCCTGTTTCGCCGCAGGAAAAGTTGAACCATAGCCATCCACTGCCCACCAACCACTATCCACTGACAACTCCGGTGCCGCCATGACCCGATCCATCGATCGCGATTCCCAACGGTTCAAAGAAATCGTCCGGGGCAAGGTGCGCCAGGGTCTCAAGAAATACATCACCCACAGCGAAATGCTCGGTCGCAAAGGCCGCGAAGTCGTTTCGATCCCCGTGCCGAATATCGATATCCCGCACTTCCGCCACGGTAAAAAGGGCTCGGGCGGCGTCGGACAGGGCGAAGGAGAAGTCGGCCAGCCGATCGGCAAAGGACAGGACGAAGGCGACGGCCAGGGCCAGGCCGGGGATGAACCCGGCAAGCACGTCCGCGAAGCCGAACTGACCCTCGATGAACTCGCTCAGATGCTCGGCGACGAACTCCACCTCCCCCGGATCCAGCCGAAGGGGGACGAAAACCTCCGAACCATCCGCACCCGCTACAACAGCATCAGCCCCACCGGCCCCAAGTCCCTCCGCCACTTCAAACGGACCTACAAACGCGCCCTCCGCCGGATGATCGCCTCCGACGAGTACGATCCCCGCAAGCCGATCATCATCCCCACCCGCGAAGACGAACGCTTCCGCTCCTGGACCGACGAGTCGCTCCCCGAAGCCAACGCCGCGATCATCTACATCATGGACGTCTCCGGCTCCATGACCGACGAGCAGAAAGCCATCGTCAGGACCGAAGCCTTCTGGATCGACACCTGGCTGCAGAGCCAGTACGACGGCCTCCAGCGGCGCTACATCGTCCACGACGCCGTCGCCCACGAAGTCGACGAGGATACCTTCTACCGCACCCGCGAAAGCGGCGGCACCCGCATCTCCAGCGCCTACGTGAAGGCTCAGCAGATCATCGAGCGGGACTTCCCCGTCGCACAGTGGAACATCTACATCTTTCAGTTCTCCGACGGCGACAACTGGGGCGAAGATAATTCGAACTGCATGAAACTCCTGCAGGACCCGCTCATCCCCTCCGCCAACCTCTTCTGCTACGGCCAGGTCGAAAGTCCCTACGGCTCCGGAGACTACCTCAAAGAACTGAAGAAGATTCAGGGCAAATGGGACAACCTGATCCTCAGCGAAATCAAAGATCGGGACGGGATCTACGAGTCGATCCGGACCTTCCTGGGGAAGGGCAAATGACGGGGATTCACGACTGGAGCAAAGTCGACGCGGGACTGTTTCACCACTTTCATCAGCGGTGGATCTCAGCCCTTTCCGACGAGTTGAACGCCGGAAAACTGCCGGCCGGGTACTTTGCACTCGCCGAGCAGTACGCCGGGGAACGCGTCCCGGATGTGCTGACGCTGCACCTTCCTCAGTCAGCCGAGGCAGGAGAAGGCGACGGGCCGGGAATCTCGATTGCGACCGTGCCACCGCGGACGACAGTCGTCCGCAGTTCGGAAATCGAATCGTACGCTCGAAGAGCGGATCGGATTGTTGTCCGCCACCGTTCGGGCGACGTCGTGTCAGTCATCGAGATCGTCTCGCCCGGCAACAAGTCAAGCAAGTCCGCAATTGAGTCATTCGTCAAAAAGGCGGTCGACTTGTTGCTCAGCGGGGTCCATCTGCTGATCGTCGATCTGTTTCCCCCTTCGAAACGCGACCCGCAGGGAATTCATCCGCTCATCTGGGACGAGTTTCTCGAAGAACCCTTCGAACTGCCGGCCGGCAAACCGCTCACGCTGGCCGCCTACGTCGGCGGGCCGGTGAAGACGGCCTATATCGAACCGGTTGGCGTCGGGGACGAACTGCCGGAGATGCCCCTGTTTCTGACGCCCGAGCGTTACGTACCCACGCCCCTGGCGGCAACGTACGAGACGACCTGGAACGTTTGTCCGCAACCGTTGAAGGAGGCCGTTCTGGGAGGATCGGCCGAGTCACGTTGAAGAGCTCACCGTCGGAGAGTTGGCAGTCCCCGCGGGAGAGCTCACGGAATAGAATTCAATACCGACTGATAAAGAGGCCGTCTACAAGCATTGCCGGACCGAATCACCAGGGGCCTGCACGAGTCGAGGATCGGAATGAGCATCGCCACCGAAATTCGCCTGACGCCCGAAGACCTGCTGTCTCTGCCGGAAGGACAGCGCTGCGAACTGGTCGACGGGCAGCTTGTGGAGGACGAGGGCTCTCATCGGACATCGTGGATCTCAAGCGAAATCTCATTCTTGCTCTATCAGTACTTGATGGAGCACCCCATCGGCGACGTTTACGGCGAAGGAGCCTCCTATCGGTGCTTCCCCGCCGATCCGCAAATGGTGCGACGGGCGGACGTCTCTTTCCTCCGAACCGGCCGACTGTCGCAGGAACAATTCGATCGAGGCCACTGCCCCGTGGCTCCCGACCTGGCGGTCGAAGTCATCTCTCCGAACGACCTGGCCTACGACGTCTCCCGCAAGATCGAAGACTACGCCTCGGCCGGCGTGCCGCTGGTCTGGCTCGTGAATCCCGCTACGCGAACCGTGACGGTCTATCGACAGGGCGGAGCCAGCATCGACCTGCTGCATGCCGACGATGAACTCACGGGTGGCGACGTCCTCCCCGGCTTCGCCTGCCGGGTCGGCGCCGTGTTCCCTCCAGCCACCGTTCCGGGAGCCTGACGCCGGAATCGCCCTAGAATCGCAGGGAAGCCATGTCCATCTCCACCTATCGCGCGCTGCCGCCGGAAATCCAGGACATCCAGGCCGAAATGGAGGCCCACGCGAAGGCCTACGGCCTCGACTGCTTCGAAACGATCTTCGAGATGCTCAACCTCGAAGAGCTCTGCATGTTCGCCGCCTACGGCGGCTTCCCCACGCGCTACCCCCACTGGCGCTTCGGGGCCGAATACGACGAGCTGCTGAAGACCCACATGTACGGTCTGCAGCGGATCTATGAAATGGTGATCAACAACGATCCCTGCTACGCCTACCTCCTCAACACCAACGAACTCTCGGACCAGAAGCTGGTCATCGCCCACGTCTACGGCCACTGCGATTTCTTCAAAAACAACGCCTGGTTCGCCCGCACCAACCGCAAAATGCTCAATCAGATGGCCAACCACGCCGCGCGGATCACGCGGTATGTGGAGCGCTTCGGCTACGAAAAAGTCGAAGAGTTCATCGACGCCTGCCTGTCGCTCGAAGATCTCATCGACCCCCACTCGGTCCACATCCGCCGCCAACCGGAAATCTCCCCGGTACCTCACGCCGCACTCCTGCGCGAGGACGATTTCGAATACCTGCAGCAGGAATCCCGGCTCCCCGCCAAGGGCTATCTGCAGCCGTTCATCAACCCGCCCGAAGTCCTCCAGAAGGAAGCCGAAGACCGCCACAAGGCCGAGGAAGAACGGGAACGCAAGCGCTCCTTCCCCGACGAACCGCAGCGGGACGTGCTCCTGTTCCTGCTCCAGCACGCGCCGCTCAAGGACTGGCAGCACGACATCCTGTCGATCATCCGCGACGAAGCCTATTACTTCGCACCGCAGGGTCAGACCAAGATCATGAACGAGGGCTGGGCCTGCTTCTGGCATACGACGCTGATGACCCGGCACGGGCTGACCGACGCCGAGGTAATCGACTACGCCGACCACCACAGCGGCACCGTGGCGATGAGCCCGCAGCGGATCAACCCCTACAAGATCGGCCTGGAGCTGTTCCGCGACATCGAAGAACGCTGGAACACGGGACGTTTCGGCGCCGAATACGACCGCTGCGACGACCGCGAAGCCAAGCGCAAATGGGACAAGCAGCTCGGGCTGGGACGGGAGAAGATCTTCGAAATCCGCAAGGTCCACAACGACGTGACCTTCATCGATACCTATCTGACCGCCGAGTTCTGCGAAAAACACAAAATGTTCTCGTTCGCCTACAACGACGACAGCGAGAACTACGAAATCGCCTCCCGCGAATTCGTCGAAATCAAGCAGCAACTCCTCAATAGCCTGACCAATCACGGCCGGCCCTTCATCTACGTGGTCGACGCCAACCACCGCAACCGCGGCGAGCTCTACCTCGCCCATCGCTACCAGGGCGTCGAACTCCGCCAGGACTACGCCCAGGACACCCTGACCAACCTGCAGAAACTCTGGGCCCGCCCCGTCCACATCGAAACGATCATCGACGACCAGCCCGCGGTCATCTCCTTCGACGGCACCCACCATCAGACGAAGCCCAAGTAGGGTCCGCTGTGCGGACCATCTTCCTCGCATTTGTGTTCCGCGGCCGTCATCTCGAATGAAGACCCTCACCCCGTCCCTCCGCAGACGGCGGGCGAGGGGCCCGATCTCCCTCCTCACCCTCTTCTCCGTCTTCGTGCCCTCAGTGCCTTCCGTGGTTCCGCCTCCTCCAGAATTCATTCGCGACCATTCGTGCAATTCGTGGTCGTAACATCCGAAGGCTTTCCGCTCGCATCACCAGCGTCCGTCTGGTTCAATACCGGCACAACTCATTCAAACTGTGCCGAGCAGCAGGGAACCGGAAATGATGCGTCGAATCCTGAGTGCCATCTGCCTGACCGCACTGGCGGCGATCCCCTCCATCGCTCTCGCCGACGTCCGGCTGCCCGCCCTCTTCTCCGATCACATGGTCCTGCAGCAGGGCCAGCCCCTGCCGGTCTGGGGCTGGGCCGCCGCCGGCGAGGCCGTGACGGTCTCCGTCGCCGGACAGTCCGTCCAGACCACCGCAGATGCCGACGGAAAATGGCGCGTCACGCTGCAGCCGCTGGAATCGGCCGAAGCGCAGGAACTGAAAGTCGCCGGGAAGAATTCGCTGACCGTCAAAGACGTCCTCGTGGGCCAAGTCTGGCTCGGTTCGGGCCAGTCCAACATGGCAATGACGGTCTCCCGCTGCGACAACTTCCCGACCGAGCAGCAGACAGCCAATCTGCCGAACCTGCGGATGTTTACCGTGACCTCGGGGGCGGCGATCACTCCGCAGGAAGAGTGCAAAGGCCAATGGGTCGTCTGCTCGCCAGAAACCGTCGCCAACTTCTCGGCAACAGCCTACTTCTTCGGACGGGAGCTCCATCGCGAATTGAAGGCGCCGGTCGGGATCATCAATTCGTCCGTCGGCGGCACCGCAATCGAGTCCTGGACCGACCTGAAGGTGCTGCAGCAGAATATCGCGCTCAAGCCGATTCTGGACGACTGGAAGAATCGGAGCGACAGCTACAATGCGGCCCGCGCAAAGCTGCAGCATGATCGGGCGCTGGCGGCCTGGAAGGACAAGGCCGCAGCAGCGCGCACGCAAGGAACTCCGGCGCCCCGTCGGCCGCAGGCCCCGGTCGAACCGCGGCAGGATCGGAATCACCCGGGGAACCTATTCAACGGCAAGATCGCCCCCCTCCTCCCCTTCGCAATCCGCGGAGTGATCTGGTACCAGGGAGAAAACAATACCCGGCCGGAAACGGCGGAGCTGTACCACGAACTGCTGACGCTCCTGATCACCGACTGGCGGATCCGCTGGGGCCAGCCCGAACTCCCCTTCGCCTGGGTCCAGCTCCCGAACTTCATCGCCCCGGAAAGCCGCAACTGGCCCGCCGTGCGGGAAGGGATGCTGGAGACCCTCGAACAGCCGCATACCGGCATGGCGATCGCCATCGACATCGGCGATCCTAAGGATATTCACCCGAAGAACAAGCAGGAAATCGGCCGCCGGTTGTCCCTCTGGGCGCTGCACGACGTCTACGGACGCGACGTCCCGGCGTCGGGACCGATCCCCACCGAAACGACGCTGGAGGGCCGCAGCTTGGCCGTCCGCTTCAAACACGCCAGCGGCGGCCTGGAACTGCGCGGCGAACTCTCAGGCTTCGAAGTCGCCGGCCCGGACGGTCTCTGGAAACCGGCCGAAGCCCGCGTCGAAAACGAGACCCTGACCCTCTCCAGCCCGGACGTCCCTCAGCCGCACGCCGCACGCTACGCCTGGTCGAACAATCCAACCGCCGTCCTGTTCAACAAAGCCGGCCTGCCCGCCACGCCGTTCCGGACGTCGCTGCAGAAGCCGTGACTTGTCCGACGCCACGGTCGCTGCGCGGCTCTCCAGCGACTCGATCCACCCTGCGACTGTTGCAGACTTCGTCGACGCTCGGCACGATCCACGGCAGGCGTCCAACGATCCGGGAACCGGAGAGAATCTTGAATTTCGCAGTCGAGTCTCTGCTGCTGGCCGGCGGCCTGTTTCTGGCGATGCTGGCCGGCATGGAGGCCGGTCGGCGGATCTGGCTGCGCCGCTCCTTGCTCGATCCCGAAAAGTCTCGTCAGGGAACCGGGATTGTCGAAGGAGCAGTCTTCGGTCTGCTCGGTCTGCTGGTCGCCTTTACCTTCAGCGGCGCGGCGGGGCGCTATGACGCCCGCCGCGTGCAGATCGTCGACGAGGCCAACACCATCGGAACGGCCTGGTTGCGTCTGGATCTGCTGCCGGCCGACGTTCAGCCCCCCCTGCGCGATTTCTTCCGCGAATACCTGGACCTGAGAATCGACCTGTTCCGCCGGGGACTCCTCGACGAGTCCGCCCGGGCCGGACTGGCGCGCCAGGCGGAGCTCCAGGACGTCATCTGGAAACGGGCCCAGGCAGGGATTGCCGAAGATGGACGAACGCACGTCGCCACTCTCGTCACTCCCGCTCTCAACGAAATGTTCGATATCGCCACGGCGCGCACAACGGCGACGCAGATGCACGTGCCCAACATCATTCTGCTGCTGCTCTGCGCGCTCGCCATCCTCTGCTCAATTCTGGCAGGGTCCGCGATGGCCATCCCGGAAGGACGCAATTGGCTGCATATGACCGGATTCGCCGCCATGCTGTCGCTGACGGTGCTGGTGACCTTCGACCTCGAATTCCCCCGCAGAGGCTTCATCCGCCTCGACGCCGCCGATCAGCCGCTGCTCGACTTGCGCGAATGTCTGAAATCGCCGCAAACAGCCCGTGAACTCTAACAGTAGTCACGGCCGCTGCGCCGGACCGTCACGTCGTAGCGTGACTCGACTGATCTGCGGCGGGCACCCGTACCGCAATGGATCCCGCCCCGACAGCCCCCGACTGACAACCAGCAGCGTCGGATCGACAAAGAATTCACCAGCCGAAAACCGGACGCCGTAGCGACTCGGCGAAAAGACCGGCCCCAGCAGCGGCAGCCGGATCTGACCGCCGTGCGTATGCCCGGCGAACATCAGTTGAAACCCGTGCCGCCGCGCCCAGCCGATCTCGTCCGGCGAGTGACTGACCAGAATTCGAAATCCCCCCGCCGGCAGCCCCTCAACATCCGGTCGCGGAGGCAACCAGGGAACTTCCGACCCCGCCAGCAGCAGCCCCGCGCCTTCGCGCCGCAGTTCGACGACCCGCCCCGCCAGCGGCTGCCAGCCCGCCTCTTCCAGCGCCGCGCGAGACGCCTCCGGTTCCTGCAGCCAGTCGTGGTTTCCCAGGATGTACCAGCAGCCCCACGGGGCCGACAGCTTGCCGAACGTCGCCGGAACCCAGGCACGCGTCCGCGGATCGTCGAGCAGATCTCCGCTGAACACGATCAGATCCGGCGTGCCTGCCGCGATGTGGTCCGCAACCGCCGCGAACCACTCTTCCGAAACGCTCCCCCGGAAGTGGCTGTCGCTGACGTGAGCAATCGTCACCCCCTCCCAGGCCGCCGGCAGATCCGGCACGTGAGCCGTGAACTCGACGCAGTCGAGCAGGAACTGCTGATTCCCTGGCAGGCTCAGCATCCACCCCGATCGATGCCGACCCCGGACCTGCGGACCGACTTCGGCGCGCAGATCGTGCCGGGTACTGCGATAGTCCGTGATGCACGCCGGAGGACGATAGCGCTGAAAGCGAATCGCATCCCCCGCCAGCCAGGCCAGACCGATCATCGCCGCCGTGCAACTGGCCGCCCATTGAGAACGCAGATCCGGACCGGACAATTCCGTCGAGCAGAGACCCAGGCCAAACCAGACCAGCCCCGCCGGGAAAGCCAGGACGCCGCAAAGCTTGGTCAGCCAGAACACGAACTTATGCAGCGGGTAGGCTTCAAACCAGTTCACCACCACCGCCGTCAGCTTGGCGAAACCGGCGGCCAGAGCCACGGCCAGCAGTCCGTTCAGAACAGTCACTCAGGATTCCACACGCTGGGGGGGCGCACAAAAGCAGCCTGCAGGAGACGCCTCCGGCAGGCTGACGCTGAAACCGAGTATGGACGGCAATCTACTTCTTCGCCAGTTCCGTCTCGATCGCCTTCACAACTTCCTCCGAGTCCGGCTGCACCCCCGTCTTGAACCGCGCCACCACCTTCCCGTCCCGACCGATCAGGAACTTTTCAAAATTCCACTTCACCGCCCCGTCCATCCCCGGCGTGCTCGTCAGCTCCTTGTAGAGCGCCGCCGCCTCCGGGCCATTGACGTCGATCTTCTCGAACAGGTCGAACTTCACGCCATAGTTCTTCTCGCAGAACTCGCCGATTTCGCTCGCCGACCCCGGCTCCTGCTTCCCGAACTGATTGCACGGAAAGCCCAGCACGGCCAACCCCTGATCCTTGTACTTCTCGTGCAGCCCTTCCAGCGGCTTATACTGCGGCGTCGCCCCGCACTTGCTGGCGACATTCACCACCAGCAGCACCTTCCCCTCGTACTTGCCCAGGTCCACTTCCTTGCCCGTCAGGGTCTTCATCTTGTGCTGCAGCAGCTTGGGCGTTTCCTTTTCGGCGGCCCCGGCATTCGCGGACAGCACGGCGCACACGCCGACAAGCAACAGACACGTCAGAGTCTTCATACCGATCCACTCCTGAATAACGGACGCCCACCCCCCTCGGGCGGACTCAACGGATCAATTGTAGTCGATTCGTTGCCGAAGTGGAGGGACTGATGAGCGGAATGCCAAAAGCGGAAAGCGGAAAGCCAGCCAGAACTCTCTCTTCCCGTACGGTCGCCATCGGATGGCGGAAGGCGCCCCTTCGTGGACCTCTTCGAAGATCCGCCGCAGTCTCAGCCCCGGAGGGGCGTCAGGTTGTAGCCACGGGTGGAGCGCAGCCCGCGTCCCGCGGGCGAAGCGCAACCCGTGGTCAACCGCCACCGGGGAAACCACACGTCGCCTCGAGCCGTCCCGCAGGGACGGAGGAATCTCGCCCTGAAAGATGCACGATCGCCCCGCCTCACGGGCAGAGAATCGTTCGCAAACAGGTCCGCGGACTATCCGTTGGCGACAGCTCCCCTACTCCGCCAGCCCCTTCGCAAACGCCTCCACCGGCAGCTCCTGTCCGCTCAACGACTTGAACAGATCCCCCAGATATTCCGCAAACACCGCTGAAGGCTCAATCAACCGACAGCTTCGCTCGCGCGCCTCCGACGTCAGAGGCGAATCCGCCGGAAACTGAATCAGATCCAGCACCGTCATGTCCGGACGCAACAGCGACGGATTCACCGGCTGCCGCCGGCTGGCATGATCCAGACTCCCCGTCGTCAGCACCACCACGTCGAACAGCGTGTCGTAAAGCTGCGCCGGCGGAATGAAACGCGTCCCCGTCTGCCGCGCAATCGCCTGCCCCTCCTGCTCGTCCCCCGCGCACACGCTGACCATCCCGCTCCGCTTCTGAATCCCCAGCGCAATCGAATGCGCCAGTCCGCCGCCGCCGACAATCACTGCATTCCGTCGGTCCAGCGGCCGCTCCCCCGACGTCGTCTTCCCCAGCCGTTCCTCCAGCGCACGCAGCGCCGTCTTCCAGATCAGGTTGTGCCCGTGCCAGCCATCCGCCTGCTTGACCAGCAGGTCGGTGAAGTTCGCCTGCGCCGCAATCTCATCCCGCTGCACCGCCAGCCCCGCCATCTTCCGACCCGTCTCCCCCGTGGCGACAACCGCCGGGATCTTCAGAATCTCCAGCATCTTGGGAAGCTGGTCCAGCGATCGGACATCAAACGGCAGGCACCGCGTGTTGAGCTTCAGCGCGTCGAACCCCGCATTAAACACCTTCGCCGTCATCACTTCGGCTTCGCCAAAACCCGCCAGACCGACGAACCGCGTCTTCGGCCCGACCTCCCGCCAGCGATAAATGTCGTCCAGCTCCCCCACCGTCGGCTGACCTGGGAACGCTTCCATCCCCTTCTCCAGCGCTGCATAAATCCACGGCGAACCGTACTTCCGACCCAGCAGCGAAAAGCTCAGCCCGCATCGCCCCAGCCCCAGTCCCACGATCGGCACCGACCGCTTCTGACTCACCGCCGCCAGCAACGGCCACGCCGCCTCCAGCGTCTCCGTCGGCCACGTAAACTTGATCACATCCGCCTGCGCCGACACCGCCTCGTCGAACACCTCGTCCACGTTCCCCAGCGGTCGACCGAGACTCGTATAGCTGATGACCCGCTGCGTCTTCCCGAACCGCGGAATCCGCCGCGCAATGTCCAGATCCAGCTCCACATATGCTGGACCCGCCAGAATTGCCTGCCTCAACAGCCCCTGCCGCTCGTCTTCCGTCCCCTGGAACTGCCCCCCGTCCGCCGCCCGGCGGCACGAAACCAGCACCGGCTTCTTCGCCCCCTCCAGCATCTCCTTGACGTCCGGCTCCTTGATCAGCCGGTCCAGACACACCTCGATCAGATCGCATTGTCGCGATGCATTGAGGATGTCGACCTTGGCCAGCTGACGCGATTCCGGCGTAACTGAAATGCAGATCATGTCGGCAACCCGGCAAAAGATGGGAAAGAAGAGCTGCCGCCAGTGTAGCCGCCCGGCAGCCGGAAGGGCAAAGATCACTTCCCCGCCGCACCCCGGACCACGCCGCGAACCCGTTTGAGCGCTGACACACGCCGCAGAACCTGATATCTCTACACCCCGCAAATTCAAGCCGGGGAGGGAGCGACGGGATGGCAGTGCCGATTTCGCAGATGTGGACCGTGGCGTCGTACGTCCTTCGACAACGCCTCCAGGGCCGGAAACGCTACCCCCTCGTCCTGATGCTCGAACCCCTCTTCCGCTGCAATCTCGCCTGCGCAGGCTGCGGAAAGATCCAGTACCCCGCCGACATCCTCCGCAAAAACCTCACGCCAGAACAGTGCTTCAAAGCCGTCGACGAGTGCGGCGCCCCCATGGTCTCCATCCCGGGCGGCGAACCGCTCCTCCACCCCCAGATCGACGAAATCGTCGCAGGGCTCGTCGCCCGCAAAAAGTTCATCTACCTCTGCACCAACGCCATCCTGCTCGAAAAACACATCCACCGCTTCAAGCCCTCCAAGTACCTCTCGTTCTCGATCCACCTCGACGGCCCCCGCGAAGAACACGACTTCGCCGTCTGCCGCGAAGGGGTCTACGACATCGCCATCTCCGCCATCAAAACCGCCGTCAGCAAAGGCTTCCGCGTCACCACCAACACCACCGTCTATAACAACGGCGACCCCGAATCCATGCGCAAAATGTTCGACACCCTCATGGACCTCGGCGTCGAAGGGATGATGGTCTCCCCCGGCTACGCCTACGAAAAGGCCCCCGACCAGGACCTCTTCCTCCAGCACAAGCAGACGACACGCCTGTTCCAGAAAATGCTCGGCAACCCGAAGCGCCGCTGGAAGTTCAACCTCTCCCCTCTCTTCATGGAGTTCCTGCAGGGGAAGTGGGACCTCGAATGCACACCCTGGGGTACCCCCACCTACAACCTCTTCGGCTGGCAGAAACCCTGCTACCTCCTCAACGAAGGCACCTGCGAGACCTTCCAGGAACTCATGGAAACCACCGACTGGCCCAGCTACGGCAAAGCCAGCGGCAACTCCAAGTGCGCCGACTGCATGGTCCACTGCGGCTACGAACCCACCGCCGTCGCCGAAACCTTCAACACCTGGAAAGGCTTCGCCCGCGTCGCCTGGACCACCCTCTTCGGCCCCGGTCGCACCACCATCGACCCCGACCCTGCCCCCCTCCACCCCGCCCCGACAGAGCCGGAGCAAGGCGACCGCCCCGTGCAGATCCGCCTCCCGGTGCTGAAATCGTAAAGGCGTCGATCGTCTATGGTTGATCGTTGATCGTTAAGACTCGCGACCGACTCGACGCCTAGCAACGCAATCACAAACTCGTCTCTTCCAACCATCAACGATCAACCATAAACGATCGACGATTCCCCCCCATGCCCGACTACCAGCGGCAGAATCAATCAGCCTGGAACCGCCTCTCCGACGGCAGCCAGTTCGCCAAAGTCGCCAGCGATGAAGAATGCCGGCAGCCCCTCAAGGCCCTCGACAGCCGCGGCTGGCTCCCCCCGGGCGTCGCCGGACTGAACGTCCTCTGCCTCGCCTCAGGGGGCGGCTGGCAGTCCATCCTCTACGCCGCAGCCGGCGCCCGCGTCACCGTCGTCGATCTCAGCCCCGGCATGCTGGAGCTCGACCGGAAAGAGGCCAAACGCCGGGGCCTGTCGGTCGCAACCATCGAAGCGTCCATGGACGACCTGCCGATGCTCGGCGACGCCGCGTTCGACATCGTCCATCAGCCGGTCAGCACCTGCTACGTCCCCGACCTCGAAAAGGTCTACGCCGAAATCGCCCGCGTCAGCCGGGACGACGGACTCTACATCAGCCAGCACAAAGTCCCCACCAGCCTGCAGATCACCCACCGCGACGACCGCAACCGGTTCGTCATCGGCGTCGAGTACTACCACGCCGGCCCGCTCCCGAAGGTCGAAGACACCTCTTATCGCGAAGCGGGATCCGTCGAGTACCTCCACCGCTGGGACCAGCTCGTCGGCGGCCTCTGCCGCGCCGGCTTCGTCATCGAAGACCTCCGCGAACCGAAACGCGCCGACCCGACCGCCAAGGTCGACCACTTCGGCTACCGCGGCCGCTTCGTCGCCCCCTACGTCCGCATGAAAGCCCGCCGCATCCGCCGCGCACAAACCGACGAAACCTCAACCCCGCAACTCTGGCTCCCCCGCTGACCACCCGTCAGCGTAGGGTGGGCTCCCGCCCACCAGCTTCGCCGGCGTCACAAGCAGACTCACCGGCATCGATCCCAGAACCACGTGGGGCTGTCTTGTCCCCTCTCCCGCTGTCTTCAGTGGGAGAGGGCCAGGGTGAGGGTCTTCAACCCACACACATCCCGGTTTCAAAGTAGGGTGAGTCGAGTCCGCGAGGCTCACCAGTTCCGCGAGGCTCACCTCTTTCGATCACAAGTTTTGCTGTGCCTCGAAGACTCGCCTTACCCTCCAGATGGCCCGGAACGCACTTGGAAAGAAACGCCCCACATCCCCATCACTCCTCCCCCGCCATCCGCAACCACCGGCCATACCGGATAACCCCCGGAATCGCTCGCGGCGCCTCCAGCGACAAGCCCCGCAGATAACCCGGCCGCCGCTCGACCGGCTGCTGCTCCAGCCACGCTCGATACCGCTCCCACACCTCCTCCCGCTTTCCGAACCGCCGCGACAGCGTCATCCACGAATGCGCCGCCAGCCGCTCGAACGCCGCCACGCTCGGAAACTCCCCACACAACTCTCCCACCCGGCTCAACTCTTCGAAGAGCTGCTCATCGGGGTAAACCATCGGCCGCGCCACCTGTTCCGGCAACCCGGCCGCCGCACGCAGCTGCGCCATCCCGCCCCACCGCCGCCGGACCAGCGTCGCATTGATCCCCGTCGCCGCCTCAAACCGCCACAGCGTCACCCCCGGCCCCTCAACCGCCGCCAGCCGCACCAGTTCCCGCACAAGATCTTCCCGCGTAACCATTTGCAATCTCCAGACTCAAAGTGAAAACCCGCCCTGGCCTCCCTGTCCACGATCCACCACCCACTATCCACTTCTTCATCCCTCTCACTTTAAGCCACTTTATTGCGCGGAATTCACAATCCCCCCAGGCGAGGTCGTGAGCCCCGGACGGGGCGACGGGCTGTAGCCACGGGTGAAACGGAGTCCGCCGCCAGGCGGACGGAGTGCAACCCGTGGACCTCACCACCCCCTGTCCGGACAGCCTCCCCCTTCCCCCAGTGTCCCGTACGGCGGACGTCCTCGTCCGCCAACGCCCACAGTCGAGTCGTCGAGTAGGGCCGGGCGCGCCCGGCCGCTCCTGACCCGACGGGGTCGCAGCAGGCAGCCAGGGAGTCGAGCGCAGCGACACCCCTGGAATCCAATGAAACAACGCGTCTTTTCGTCTTGTCCCCTCTCCCGCTGTCTTCAGCGGGAGAGGGCCAGGGTGAGGGTCTTCGAAGATGCCAAAGTGTCGTCCACGAAGAAAAGACCGCGCGCCTCACAATCGTGGCCGGTGATTGAGACAGGCCTGCAACTCAGCCCGCACATCCTCCGTGATCCACAACCGACGCCCCTGCGTGCCGAAAACCACGCGAACCAGCAATCGCGAAGAGGTCTGCCCCACAACACATCCTCCCGCATTCTGTGAACCCGTCGATCACGAGTTCCCACACACTCCCGCCCGCAGCTCACGCTCCTGCCGACTGTGATCCGCCCCTGGCGGGGCTCGGAACCCCACCCGCGCCTCCTCAGCCCCGCAGGGGCGACCTGATGGAGCCCCGGGGTGTAAATCCT
Organism: uncultured Planctomycetaceae bacterium; assembly: GCA_942493135.1. GTDB lineage: Bacteria > Planctomycetota > Planctomycetia > Planctomycetales > Planctomycetaceae > Planctellipticum. Next base: position 2,081,973 of record OW818684.1, read on the forward strand.
CGGCGGCCGCTAGCCGACCACTGACAAATCACAAAGAACCAACCACCAATAACCAACAAAAAAACCGCCGCGGGAAAATCCCGCGGCGGTCGTATGCTTCAGCTCATCACTGCCGGCATCAGCTTACGGCAGCGTACCCCACGAGTAGCCGATTTCTCCCGTGATCGAGCCGCCCCAGATGAAACCGGTGTACGGGAACGTGTCGTCGATGAAGAAGCTCCCGTCCGTCGTATTCACGCGGAACGTGCTCGCTCCCACTCCCGGATACAGGAACGACGTGCCGTTCGGCTGGCTGTCCGCGTCCGGGAAGACGCCCGCCTGACGCTGGGCATTCCGGCGACGTGTCGCTGAGGTAAACGGCCCGTTGAACGTAGGAGCCGTGCCTGTCCCGGTGGTCCTCGACTTGAAGGTCCCTTCCGTATTGTTATAGAAGGCCACGTTCGTCGGATTCGCGGTCGGGATGCCGGAGGCGCCGTTCGTGTTGTTCACGTCGTTCGAATCGTAAGTGTTGAGGTCCGCATTTCCCGCCGTCCCGAAGTACAGGTCGAGCCGGGCCAGCGGATCGCTCTGATAAGTGTTGATGACCGTCGGGCTGATCGTGTCGCCCCACGTGCCGGCCGAAGCCGCTGGATCCACCGTCGAGACGAACGATGAGAACTTGATGTCGTCGCCGAAGTTTCCGCCAAACTCGTTTCCGAACACCGAGGCGATCACACCGCCGCGAGTTGGGAACGCTCCGAACGGATTGACCGTGAATCCGCCGTTGCTGGCGAAACCACCGTCGTCGCCGGTTCCGCCCCCGCCGTCGCTCGTGCCGACCCGCAGGTACAGACCCGTCGTCGTCGCCGGGCTGTTGAGCCCGTTCGCCCGCACCTGGTTGTCGCTGAACAGCAGCCGCAGCACGGGACTGGCGAAAACCGACCCGTTCGCATCCAGGGCCGTCGTGCTGGAGGCAAACTGATTCTGCGTCGTCGACGACGTGTTGACGATGTAGACCCCTTCCAGGCCGTTCGAGTTGACGATGTTCCCGGTGATCGTCGCGTCCGTAAAGTTGCTGCCGCGATTGATCAGATCGATGCCGCGACCGGCATTGTTGCTGATGTTGTTGTCCACAATCGCGATGTCCGACGAGAACCCGTTGAACCCGGTGGCGATCCCGTACTGCACACCGTCCCCGTTGTTGTTCACGATGTCGTTGTTCACGACCGTGATATCGCTGAACGGCGCCACGTTCAGATACACGCCGGCGTCTTCGTTCGCCGTCCCCAGATCCGACAGCGTCCCGTTCTGCTCGATCAGGTTGCTGCCGATCAGGAGGCTTCCCGCCCCGTTGACATGCACGCCGCTGGCCAGGTTGAGGCTGATGTCGTTCCCCAGGGCCAGATTAGACGCATTGCCGATCACCAGGCCGCTGGTCACGCCGCTCAGCAGGATGCCGTTCTGGCTGTTCCCGGTAATCGTGTTCCGCGTCCAGGCCCCCGTCAGCGACCGCGAATCCGATCCGGCATTGATCTGCTCGATCAGATGCACGCCGTTCAACCCGTTGCCGGTGATCGTATTGAGATCCATGTTGACGCTGACATCCGCATCGGCACGTTCGTCGATCAGAATGCCGTCCAGTGCGTTGTTGGAGAAGCTGTTGTTGTCGACGGTGTAGGTGTCGAGCTTGTTCGCGTTAGCCGCCAGGATGTAGAGGCCGTCGGCATTGCCATCCACAGTGTTATTGAGGATCCGCATGTTATTGATCTCGGCGTCCGCCGTCCGCAGCACGCTGATGCCGTTGCCGGTGTTGCCGGTGATCGTATTCCCGTCTTCCGCGGCTACACCGCCGATCGTGAAGTTGTTGACCCGCGTGAACGTTCCACTGTTGTTCCCGCGGGCGTCGAACCGCACGCCGTCACCCGCATTGCTGGTGACGGTTGAAGCCGTCAGCGATCCGGTGATCGTGCTGCTCCCGCGAAGCACCGCCGTGAAGCCTTCTCCGTTGAAGTCGACGTCCGCGCCGTTCGTCGTATTCGACAACCGGACATTGTCCATGTTGACAATCGCGTCCGAGCTGCCATTGAGGCGGAACCCGATGCCGGCGTCCGTATTGCTGAGGAACGTCGCGTCCTGGATCGTTGCATTGATCGTGCTGTCGCCAGCCATCTCCGCTTCCAGTCCCGGACCGCCGTTGGCGTTGAACGTGTTCGAGTCGTCGCCGCCCACCCCCAGCGTCACATCGCTCGTTCCGTCGCCGATAATGTGGAACCCGCTGTCGCCGTTCCCGTTGAACTGACTGCTCGTCGTCGCGTTGTACGGATTCGGCGTGGCGCTGTTGCTGGCGATCGTCACGTTGGCCGTGACGTTGTTCGCCTGCAGATTGTTGCTCCCGGTCAGATCCAGCCGCACTCCCTCCAGACCGTTGTTCGTGATCGAGTCGTTCTCAAACGACAGGTTCAGGATCGTGTCGAGCTTGCTGTTGGCGGGAGTCACCAGATCCGTGTACGGCAACTCGATGTTCACGCCCCGCCCGTTGGCGTTGCCGTCGATCTGGTTGCGCAGAAAGGCCAGGTTGATCAACTCGTCCGTGTCGTCCGGCTGAATCATCCGGAACCCGTCCCCGTTCACGCTGTTCGTGATCTGGTTCTGAGCCACCGTCATCGTTCCCAGGTTGCTGTTCGACACCAGCACGTTGACCCCGTTCTCGCCATTCGCGTCCATCGCGTTGTCGCTGATGACCGTCGTCGCCAGGCTGCTGGTGTTGTTCAGCGAAAGCTGAATCCCGTCGTTCGCGTTCTGCGAAATCTCGTTCCCGTCGATCGTCAGCGTCGTCAGAGCGCTGTCGTCGGCGGTGAGCAGCACGCCGTTCACGCCGTTCCCCAGTATCTGGTTCGTCAGAATGTTCGTCGTCGTAACGTCCGACCGCGTCAGGTCGATGTTGATGCCGTTCTGCTGATTGCTCGCCAGCGACGGCAGAACGTTCTGTACGCTTCCCTGCACCGCTCCGCCCGTCCCGCTGACGACGAAGGGCGTGTGGATGATCGTGTAGTCGGGAACCGTCGCACTCGGAGCGATCAGGTAAGGATCAGCCTGCGACAGGTTGACCGTATATCCCAGATCCGCAAACTGACCCACAGTAATCGTACTGATGGGATTGACTACCCCGCCGTTGAGGTAACCGGTCATCAGCTCGTTGTCGAAGGTGCTCTCCCGCCAGTGAGCATCCGTCGTGCCGGGCACGCCGTTCCCTTCAACCGGCACCGTCGTCGCCGACAGCCCGAAGCGCGCGTTGTATTCGGCCGTGGCGAAGGCCCCGTTAAACTGCGGATTCGACGTCCCGGCCCCGTTCAGCAGACCCAGCGACTGCCAGATCGTCCCGAAACCGAGCACGTGGCCCATCTCGTGCAGAATCACCTCGTCGAACTGCCCGGCCAGAATCAGCGAGTTGATGTCCGCCGAATCGAACGTCATCGAGCCGAGGTACGGCAGGAAGCTCACCGGACGAACCGCATCCGGACCGGCAAAGCCCAGGATGCCGCCCGCACCGTCGATCGCCGCAATCTCCGCGGTGATCTCGACGTCGTCGACGCCCATCGTATCCGGGATGTCTCCGGTGATAATCTGCTCCCAGCGCTGTGCGGCCGCCGTGAAAATCGCGGCCTGCTGCGGAGTCATCCCGATCAGCGTCAGATCGATGTTGAAGGACGTCGCCGGATTGACGAAGCTCGTCACCGTGTTGTTCTCGATATGCAGCGTCCCGATCGGCGAATCCACCATGCCGACGTTGATCCCGTTGAACGTGTTGCTGGAGATATCCACGTTGTCCGAGATGTTCACAGTCCCGATCGCCGAGTTCGTCCCGAAGATCCGGACCCCGTCGCCGAAGTTGTTGCTGATCGGATCGTTATTCGTCACCTGAATCAGCGTCAGATCGGTGTTGTCTGCGTTCACGAAGATGCCGCTGCCGAGCAGGCCGCGTCCCGTGTTCCGCTGAATGTCGTTGCCGTCGACAATCACGCTCCCCAGCCCGCCGACCCCGTTGAGATCGATATTGACGCCGTAGCCTTCCTGGTCCGTCACCGTGCTCGACCCGACACCGACCGTGCCGAGCGTGCCGCCGGTCATCTCGAAGCGGATGCCGTCCCCGAACTGGTTGCCGGTCAGCCCGTCTCCAAACACAGTGTTGTTGAGATACAGCGCCTGATCGATGGTGGCGTTGTTCAGAACCGTATAGATCCCGTTCCCCTGCGAATTCCCCACCGTGTTGTTCTGCACGGTGATGTCGCCGGTGCCGGTGATCGTGTTGCCGGTGATCAGGATGCCGTTGGCGTTGGGGTCCGCCACGTCGATCGCCGTGCTGATGTCGAATCCGTCCACCAGAATCCCGTTGCTCGTCGGATACCCGGTAATCGTGCCGATGTTGATATTGACCGGCAGCGGCAGGGCCAGCAGCGGAGGATCGCTCTCGTTCGGCAGAGCGACGCTGTCCGTCCGGCTCAGCACCGACACCGTAGCCAGGGCCGCGGGAGGCACGAACGTCCCGAGAGTCACCGTATTGAGATTGATGTCGATCGCATCGTCGAAGTTGTCGTCCATCGTCGTGCCGCCGGGCGACACGCCGAGGAGGTCGATCGCGGCCGCCGTCGTGATGTTCTGCAGATCGATGTGAATCCCGTCCTCGCCGGCGACGTCCCCGTTGTTGCTGATCGAGGCGTAGCCTTCGATCAGCACTCCCGCCTGATCGGCTCCGTTGATGCTGATATTGACGCCGTGCCCGGCGTTCCCGTCGATGGTCCCCGTTCCGCCGCCGTCCAGCGTGACCAGGGCCGCTCCGGTGATGTTCGTCATCGTGACGTTGAACCCGTCGCCTGCCGAGTTATTGGCGGAACCGACCAGCGCCGCCACAGCATTGTTCACGTTGGCGTAGTTGACGTTGTATGCACCGAGCGCGTTGCCGGAAATTGTGTTGACGCCTTCGGTGATCAGGTAGGCGTCGCTGGCGCCGCTGGCGTTGAAATTCACGCCGTAGCCCAGGTTGTTCGACGCGGTGATCGTGTCCAGCCGCGTCGACAGATACGAGCCCGACTGCGCGTCGAAACCGAATCCGTCGCCGCTGTTGGAGCTCGAAGTCGTGTTGTAGAACAGGGTCCGCGAGGTGCTGTCGTTGGTCGCCACGACGCTGACCCCGTCGATGAGGGGACCGCCCAGGCCGTTCTGGTTGAAGATGGAGTTGAGGACCCGCAGGTTGAGGACGGCGAAGTCGTCGGAGACGGCCGACAGGCCGCTGAGCTGATTGCTGTTGGCGGTGACCGTATCCAGGTTCGCTGTCACCGTCGTACCGGTATCGGCCGACGACAGTCGAATGCCGCCGAGTCCGCTGCCGGTGAACGTCGAGCTCGCGACCGCCATATTCAGGGTTCCGCCGTTCAACGCGGCGACGTCCAGGCCGTAGCCCCCGGCGGTGTTGAAGTTGCTGTTGTTCTCGATTTCCAGATTGACCGTGCCGCCGTCGGCAGTCGCCAGGAAACCGGTGCCGACCGCGGCGTTGCCGGTGGTGCTGTCCAGATTGATATTGACGGTGCCCCCGGCCGTCCCGAGTACGTTGACGGCATTCACGCCCGCGTTGTCGAAGCTGCCGCCCGTGACCGAGACCGAAGCCACCGACAGGGCCCCCGTCGAACCGACCACCAGGCCGAAGTCGTCGTTGACGGAGGGAAGCGGAGCGAAGCCTGCCGCCGAATTGCTCATTGTCAGCGTCGCCGTGGCGCCGCTGGCGGCGTTCACCCGCACGTTGGCGGCGTTGACCGTCGATTGACCGTTGCCGGTCAGCGGGAAGTCAGTCACGCCCACGACGATGTCGGCGCCGGTCGTACCGGAAATCCGCAGCCCGTCGGCGTCCGAACCGGTGGCGCTGCCGCCCGTGAACGCAAGCCCCATCTGAGCGTTGTTGATGCCGGTGATGCTGATGCCGTTGACGTCGTTGCCGTTGCTGACGACGGCGCTGGCCGTCACATTCGTGGTCCCTCCGTCGCCGTTGACCTGGAGGCCGTCGCCGAGATTGTTCGAGACGGTGACGTTGGTCAGGCCGGCCGTCAGAGTGGTGCCGCCGGTCTGATTCAGGATGACGCCCGCGTTGGTGTTGCCGCCGGCGATCACCTCGTTCAGAGTCGTCAGCAGGTTGCCGTCGTCGGCCGTCAGCTGAATGCCGACCGCCTGCGTGCCCGGAGCGGCGGCGTTCATCGAGACCCGGTCGATGCCCAGGGTGAGCGGGCTGACTCCGGTGTCGATCAGGATACCGCCGGCCGCGTTGTTGCCCGCACCGAGGGTCGGCTGGGTGTAGCCGACGACAGTGTTATTCCGGTTGATGTCGGTGATCAGGCCGCTGTTGACGGTCTGGCCGTCCAGAGTGACGATTCCGCTGCCGATGGCATTCTGAAGGACGATGCCGCCGCCGGCGTTGCCGGCGATTTCCAGATTGTTGAGGTGGAAGCCGTCGACTCCGTTGCCGTAGATGGCCCGGTTGGAGGCGTCCTGCATGACGAAGGCGGAGACTTCGTTGTGGTTGGCGAGGGTCACGATGTCGCCGGCGGGATTCGACAGGAACGGATAGAGTCCGCTGTCGCTGAAGCCGGGCAGGACTGCGTCGTTGTAGACGTGCGAGAAGCTGCCGTAATTGACATAGCCGTCGAAGATGTGCGCCTTGCCTTCGCCCAGGAGGCGGGCATTGTCGACGAGCTGAATGTTCCCGGTGTAGGGAGCGGCCTGGGTTGACTGACCGCGCTGGACGAGCACCAGGTCGGTGCCGGCCGGTACGGGGCCGGGCAGGTTGTGATACGGGTCTTCCGCGGTGCCGGTGCCGGCGCCCGCTCCGGTATTGTTGCTGTCGACGTGCACGACGAAATAGGGCTGGTCGTCGCGAGGATTGATGACCGGGATATCCTTGGCGATTTGATAGCGGTCGGTGGTGATTCGCCAGTTGCGCTGCACCTGAGTCAGCATGCGTTCCTGGGTGGTCCACTTGGGGAAGTATCGGGTGGGGAGGAAGCCGGAGAAGCGGAAGTCGACGACCGCGTTGAGGTTCGTGCCGTAGACGTTGTCGTGCGTGACGTTCAGTCCGACGAGCAGGTCGTTGCTGATATTTGCATCGACGCGACCGCGGACGCCGACGGGATTGTGTCCGTCACCGGAGTAGAAGTAGGCTCCGCCAAATGCGCGGAGCCAGGGGGTGCTGGCCAGGACGGGGACGCCGAGTTCGACGTCGCCTCCCTTGAGCGACTGTTCGATGAGGTCATAGCCGCGAGCGGCGATCTGATTCTGGATGTAGTAAAGTGAGGAGTCGAGGCCGACCGGGCCCATATTGTTGGACTGGTTGCTGACCGGGAGATAGACGTTTCCTCGGGCGTCCCACCACTCGCCGAGGGTTTCGAAGCCGAAACCGACCTGGTGGTAGTGGTTGCTGAGGTACGACTCGTCGTAGTCGTAGAACACGTTGGCTCCGACGATCCGGTCCCAGTCGCTGACGTATCGGCGGGCCACCGCACCGATGTTGGCGCCGACGCGTTGCGTGTCGGTGATAATCAGCCGCGCCTGAGGGGCGATGAACCAGTCATCGGAGCCCCAGAGGGGGATGAATCCGCCGACCTGGGTATAGCCGTTGCGATACCCGACGCCGCTGCCGGCCATATTCCGGACATCAATGTAGGCTCCCTGGCCGAGGGATGCAGTACCGCTGAAGTTGTCTTCCAGCGAAACCACCCCCGCGCCATTCGGGGACACGTCGTTCGTCTGCGCAAGGGCTGCTGAAGCTGCGAACAGCCACAAAACGCTTGCCAGACTGAATTTCGCACGTTGCATGGACGTCTCTTTCCAGCGGTGCTCGAGAAAACTGGGCCCACCTTCCGCGCCAGATCTTCCCCCCGGGAAGACTTCATGGGCGGACTGTGACGGATTTATCGCGTCTTCTGAATATTCGGCGGATACTGGACGTGCGGATGAGTCAAAATCTGCGGGTCGTAACGGAAGTTCCTTGGGGGCCGGCTCTTCCGCCCGCTCGAAGACGGGGAATCGGCAATTTCTGCCGGTTCCGCGCCGAATCGCGGGACAGCGTGTTGTCGTCGGGAGTCCGAAAGTGGTCAACGAGGACTTCAGCTCGATCCATCACGGCGGCAGTCAAAGTGTGCCAAGTCGGTTCGGCTGCGGCAGAAACTGCCCGAGCAAAATCGGCGGCCGGTTCCGGGATGGGAGTTTCTGCGGTGACCGGCGGCGGGTAGCGTAGAGCGTCGCGGGCGAATCCCGGGGGAGGCCCGATCCAGTCCAAGTGACCTTCCACGAGGAGCGACAGCATGTGCGGGAAGCGGATTCGACTGTTGGCAGTGCTCTGTATCGCGGTGATCGGTCTTTCGGAGACGGTCCGGGGCGAACTGGATTCCGGACCGACGGTGGGTGAAGCGGTCCCGAAGCTGAAAGTCACCATGGTGACTGGCGATCAGGCAGGGCAGGAGGTGGACGCGACCGAGGTCCGGGGCGACAAGCCAACGGTCTATGTGTTCGTCCCGGAGGATCGTTTCGATCGCTCGATCGCCAGGTATCTGAAGACGCTCGACGAAGCCCTGGGCAAGGAAGGAAAAGAGAGCGCCGCGGTCGCCATCTGGTATTCCGACACGCCGGAGAAGACTCGGGAGTATCTGGCCCGCGTGCAGATGTCGCTGAAATTTGCCCAGACGTCGGTGGGGGTGCATCCGAGTCTGGCGACGCCGCCCGACGGCTGGGTTCTGCACCAGCGGGCCGTGGTCACGGCGGTCGTCGTGCGTGGCAAGAAGGTGCGGGCGAAGTTCGGATACGGGTCGGTGAATGAGACGGTCGTGCCCGAGGTGGTGGAGGCATTGAAGAAGGCGCTGGCGGAATAGGACAGCGTCTGGCGGGGCTGAAGCGCAGAATGAGAAGTGAAGAATGCAAAGTGCAACGTAAGAAGACTTCCGCTGGCAGGGCGTCGCTCAGAGAGCTTGAGACGGATTCCGAGGTGTGGCGAGGCACGGGTGAGACGACGTATCAATTGATGCAAAATCCACTTGCGACGATTCGCCTGCGTGGACAATCCGACGGGAACGGGCCTAGAATCCGACCACGGAACACCCGCAACTCACCCATTGAAAGGAATTCCCATGCAGGGGAGCCAGAAGGTCATCGACGCTCTGAACGCCGGTCTGACGATCGAGCTGACGGCGATCAATCAGTATTTCTGCCAGGCCAAGATGTGCAAGAACTGGGGCCTGAACAAGCTGGGGGCCAAGCACTACGTCGAATCGATCGGCGAGATGAAGCACGCTGAGAAGTTGATCGACCGCATTCTGTTCCTGGAAGGGACGCCTGAGATCGCCCGCTACGACGTGATCAAGGTCGGGGCGGACGTGAAGGAGCAGTTCGAAAACGACCTGGCTCTGGAATCGCACGGCGTGCTGACCTATCGCGGAGCGGTGGCGCTGTGTATCGAAGAGCAGGACGCCGGCAGCCGAGACATGCTGGAGCAGATCCTGGTCGAGTCGGAGGAGCATGTCGACTGGCTGGAGACGCAGCTCGATCTGATCAACCGGATCGGCCTGCAGCTGTATCTGTCGACGCAGATGGGCGAGGAAGAAGGCGGGCATTAGAAGAAGTGGCTGGTGGGTAGTGGTTGGTGGATAGTGAAGACAGAAGTGCGGGGGGAGCGAGGGCTCTTCCCGCTTCTTTTTTTAGGGGGGGGGCGATGAGAGAGTTCTGGCTGGGGGGCTGGCTGATTGTGATGACCGGCGTGATCGCGGCGGCGGAGCCGACGGCGGTGAAGGTGATGTCGTTCAATGTCCGTTACGGGACTGCGAACGACGGAGAGAACCACTGGGACAAACGGAAAGAGTTTCTGGCGGAGACCGTTCGTGCGTTCGGGCCGGACCTGCTCGGAACGCAGGAGACGCTGGGGTTTCAGAAGGATTTTCTCGTCGAGCAACTGGCTGGTTACCGCGCGGTCGGGGTCGGTCGCGATGACGGCGGGCCGAAAGGCGAAATGACTGCGGTGCTGTTCCGGGAAGAGCGGTTCGAACTGCTCGATCACGGACACTTCTGGCTGAGCGAGACGCCAGAGATTCCCGGGAGCAAGAGCTGGGATACGTCGCTGACGCGGATGGCGACGTGGCTGAAGCTGCGGGACCGGCAGGGGCCGGCCGATCGCGTCGCGTGGTTTTTCAACACGCACTACGATCACAAGGGGGCTCAGGCGCGGACGGAGTCGAGCCGGCTGTTGCGGCGGAAGATCACGGAGCTGGCCGGAGGGTCGCCGGCGATCGTGACGGGGGACTTCAATACGGACGAAGGGAGCCAGCCCTATGTGGCGCTGTTCGGTGCTGTGTCAGGGCAAGTGACGCTGCAGGACACGCTGCGTGTGAAGCGGCCGAAGAAGGAGCCGAACGAGGGGACGTTCAGCGGATTTCGGGAAGACCAGCGGCAGGGGGCGCGGATCGACTGGATCGGGTGCTCGTCGCAGTGGGAGGTGGTCGAAGCGGGGATTGATCGGACGGCGCGGGAGGGTCGGACGCCTTCGGATCATTTTCCGGTGGAGGCGGTGCTTCGGCTGAGGGCGGAGTAACGCAAATTGCAAAATGAAAAGTGCAAATCGCAAAATCGGAAGAGGGGCTGAGGGTGCGAGGCTGATGTCGTGAGGCGCAGGGTGTCGGGGCGAACTCGGGAGGAGGACTGGGGTACGATGAACGTCCCCACGTCCGTCGCACATTCGCGGCGTGCTGCGGGACCTCGGTTCGTTCAGGCGAAGCCGAGCTGGGCGGGGCAGTTGGCTTCGGCGGCGATCTGGGCCTGCTGCTCGGCCAGGACGCGTTTGATGTGGCGATGGCAGGCCATACAGCCACCGCCTGCGCCGCAGGCCTGGGTGACGCCGCGGACAGTCTCGGCGTTGGAGACTGCGACGGCCTCGCGGACCTCCCCTTCGGTGACACGGAGGCACCGGCAGAGGTATTGCGGTTGAGTGTTGTTGAAGCCGAGTTGCATGGGCGGGACCAGCAGGGCAGCGGCGGGCAAGTTATTGAGACTGAGTCTCAAGTTCAATGGATTTTACGCATCGAGAGATGCTGTTACAAGAGGCTGTCTTGATTTTTTTCCGGCTGGTCCGCAGTGTGGCCCTAATGATTGCCGCCGCCGGATTCGGAATCCCGCTTCGGCAGCGTCTAAGATCGACGTAACGCCTTGCCTCTGGAGGACTTTCCCGTGACGAGACTGCTGCTGGCCGCCTTCTGCGTGATTGCTGCTGGAGCTGGTGTCCGGGCTGATGGGCCGGCAGACAACCAGGTCGAAAACGTCCGACGCATTCCGAAACTGGGCGTGGAGGTGTCCGACGCGGATCGGAAAGACTTGGAAGAGGGGCTCGCCAAGCTGGCTGCGAAGCTGGCCGAGCTGGAGCAACAGCTCAATGTCGGCAAGGGACGGCCGACGACTCCGAAGCCGATGGACGACGCAGCGCCGATGGTGATGGAAGACCCGATCGCCGAGGATCTGTATGCAGACGTGGCGATCTATCACCGGGCCGTCGACCAGGCCTTGCGGTTTCGGGAGTTCTTCGACGCTAAGGAGATTCCGGTCGGCAAGAAGCTGCTGGAGATCGGGCTGGCGCGGGCGGACCTGCTGCTGGATCGGAAACATCCCTGGACCGACCAGAAGGGTCTGGTGGTTCGGGGTTACGTTTCCCGGCTGGATGGGACGCCGCAGCCGTATGGCGTGGTGATTCCGGAGTCGTATCAGATCGACGGCGATGAGACGCACCGGTGCGACCTGTGGTTTCACGGACGGGGAGAGACTCTGAGCGAGCTGAATTTCATTCAGCAGCGGGCGAACCAGGTCGGCCAAATTTCGCCTGCCGACACGATCGTGCTGCATCCGTACGGTCGGTACTGCAACGCGGCCAAGCTGGCCGGGGAAGTCGATGCGCTGGAGGCGCTGGAGGCGGTCGAGCGGAACTATCGGATCAATATGGGGAAGCTGGCGGTGCGGGGCTTCTCGATGGGAGGGGCTTCGGCGTGGCAATTTGCGGTGCATTATCCCGCGATGTGGTTTGCGGCGAATCCGGGGGCCGGGTTCTCGGAGACTCCCGAGTTTCTGAAGGTCTTTCAGAGCGAGACGCTGCAGCCGACGTGGTACGAGCAGGCGCTGTGGCACATGTACGACTGCACGGACTATGCGGCGAACTTTCACAACCTGCACGTGATCGCCTACAGCGGAGAGATCGACAAGCAGAAGCAGGCGGCGGACATCATGGCCTCGGCGATGAAGAAAGAGGGGCTGGAGCTGCAGCACGTCATCGGGCCGATGGCGGCGCATAAGATTCTTCCGGAATCGCAGAAGATCATCGAAGAGCAACTGGCGCGATGGGCCGGGGAAGGTTCGCACGCGCTGCCGCAGAAGCTGGAGTTTGTAACGTACACGCTGAAGTACAACACGAGCCACTGGGTGCAGTTGCTGGGACTGAAGGAGCACTGGGAGCCGGCGCGAATCACGATCGAGCGGACGGGGCCGGGGAAGCTGAAGGGGACGACCAAGAACATTACGGCCCTGGCAGTCGGCTATCCGGCGCCGGCGGACAGCGATGAGCTGGATCGGCCGGTGACGCTGGAACTGGATGGTCAGGTGGTGACGCTGCAGTACGGCGAGGGCTGGCCGGCGGTGAAGCTGGTGGACGGCAAGTGGCAGGCGTCGGGGCGACGGCGGGACTTCCTGGCGGACGAATCAGGGGGTCTGCAGAAGCGGCCGGGGCTGCAGGGGCCGATCGACGATGCGCTGATGGACTCGTTCCTGTTTGTCCGTCCGTCGAACTACTGCCGGCACAAGGCGGTCGACACGTGGGTGCATGCGGAGATGCAGCATGCGGTGATGCACTGGCGTCAGCAGATGCGGGGGGATGCCCGCGTGAAAGACGACAAGGAGATTACCGACGAGGACATCGCCAACCACAATCTGATTCTGTGGGGGGACGCGCAGGCCAACAGCGTGCTCGCGAAGATCGCCGACAAGCTGCCGATCCGCTGGACAGCGAAGGAGATCACGGCGGGGGACCGCCAGTGGGACGCGGCGCAGCATGCGGCGATCGCCGTCTATCCGAACCCGTTGAATCCGAAGAAGTACGTCGTGCTCAACAGCGGTTTTACGTATCGCGAGTACGATTACCTGAATAACGCCCGGCAGGTGCCGAAGCTGCCGGACTGGGCGATTGTGGACATCCGGACGAAGCCGAACAGCCGGTTCCCGGGGAAGATCGTGGATGCGGACTTCTTCGACGAGCAGTGGCAGTTGAAGCCGGCTCACGGGAAGTAAAGCCTGCGGAGGAAGAAGATCTCTCGCACAGGCGCAAAACGGAACGCAAAGACGCCAGAACGAAAAAATGTCGAATGTCGAAGGTGGAAAGTCGAAAGAGGGCCAAGTGACAAGTGACGGAAAGAAGCCGCGGCTTGCGGTTCGAAATCACCGGCCACGAATCTGAGGCGCGTCGTCTGTTCTCCGTGGACGACACCCCGACATCTTCGAAGACCCTCACCCTGGCCCTCTCCCGCTGAAGACAGCGGGAGAGGGGACAAGACGAAAAGACGCGTTGTTTCAGAATCGATGCCGGTGATTTAGCGACTGACGATGGACGACGGACAACTCTCCGGCGATGAGCGATCCGCGATAAGCGATCAGCTCTTTCTTCTGGCTACTCCCTATTCGCGAATTTCCGATTTGCCTTGTTGGAAGAGATATGCGCAAGTATGTGGTGATGGGTGCTCAGGGATGCGGCAAGGGGACTCAGGCGAAGCTGTTGAAGCAGGATTACAACCTGGTCCACATCAGCGTCGGCGATATTTTCCGCTGGCATATTCAATCGCATACGAAGCTGGGGGCGCGGGTCAAGCGGCTGATCGCCGACGGCCATCTGGCGCCGGACGACATCGTCGAGGACATCGTCCGCCAGCGGCTGGAGCAGCACGACTGGAATTACGGGTTCATCCTGGACGGCTTTCCGCGGAACAGGACGCAGGCGCAGTTCTTCCTGGAGAGTTACGACATCGACGCGGTGATTCACATCGACGTGCCGGATGAAGTGGTCTTCGAACGGGTGCTGGCGCGGCGGCTGTGCAGTCAGTGCGGGCTGGATTACAACCTGATCTATCACCGTCCGGCGGTGGAAGACACGTGCGACGTGTGCGGCGGGAAGCTGCGGATCCGCGACGACGATACCGAAGGGGGACTGCGGGCGCGGCTGAGCGACTATCGGACGAAGACGGAGCCGGTGCTGGAGCTGTTCGGCCGGAAGGAACTGGTGATTCAGGTCGACGGTCGGCTGGCGGCGGCGGAGATCCAGACGGAGATCCGGGCGAAGCTGAATCTGCCGGCGCCGGTCGCGAAGAGTTGAGTGTTGAGAGCTGAGAGTTGAGAGGGAAGACGAGAGGAAGGCGGAGGATTTCACGCAACGGCGCAAAGCGGAACGCAAAGACGCCGAGAAGAGAACTGTCGAGAGGGAAGTCGAGACCCGGACAAGACGTTGTGGCGCCGTCTTGGCAACTGACAACTGACCAATCACAAGTCACCGAGAACTCCTGCTCAGTCTGTGACGAAGAACTGTTTCAGGTCTCGGATCAGGAGGCGGGCGCGGTGCTGGAAGATTTCGGAGCTGCCGGGGCGTCCGATGGGGCGGACCTTGTAGGCGAGATTCGTCCGATTCGATGCGGATGAACCGCGATCCTGTACGACGCCTCCCAGCAGGAGTTCGAGGTCGACGGGCTGGCGCTCCGGGGATTTGCCCCAGCCGCCGAGCAGATTGCGGCGGCCGACGCGGAGGCGGACGGACTCGGAGGTGACGCGTTTGATGCGGGCGCCGTGTTCGTCGATGAAGCCGCGGAGTTTGTGGACGATCATGTCGAACGTGATCACGGCGACGAAGGCGCCGGAGTAGACGAAGGGCTCGGACTCGTCGGGATCCGGGGCGGCGTCTTCCGATGTCCACTCGGCGCCGGTCAGTCTGGTCGAGCGGTCGCGGCCGTCGGCTTTTGCGGCGAGGAGTGCGCGGTCAGCCCGGC
Source organism: uncultured Planctomycetaceae bacterium (assembly GCA_942493135.1). GTDB lineage: Bacteria > Planctomycetota > Planctomycetia > Planctomycetales > Planctomycetaceae > Planctellipticum. Next base: position 2,097,038 of record OW818684.1, read on the forward strand.
GGAAGAGGCTTTCGGCGGTATCGCCGGGCTCGACTTCGGCGATGCCGACGGAGACCGTCACGCGGAGCGGGTCGATATCGGAGAGGGCGGAGCGGCGGATCAGATCTCGGATGCGTTCGGCCTTTTCCCAGGCCTGCTGCAGGTCGACGCCGGGGCAGAGGAGGACGAATTCCTCGCCACCGTATCGGCCGACGGTTTCGGCGGCGCCGGCTTCGCGCTGGAGGAGCCTGGCGAGTGCGACGAGGACGCGGTCGCCGATGTTGTGTCCGTGGGTTTCGTTGATGCTGCGAAAGGAGTCGGGGTCGATGATGATGACGCTGAAGATTCTGGCGGGGTCGCGCGAGAAGCGGCCGACGAGTTCGGTCAGGCGGGTTTCCAGTTCGCCGCGATTGGCGACGGAGGTGAGGGCGTCGCGGGTGGCGGCGATTCGCTGATCGCGGAGTTCGAGGGGGTGCTGTCCGCTGCTGTTCTGGAGGTCGCGAAAGATTTCGGTGATGCCGCGGAGCTGGCCGGCGGCGTCGAAGACGGGAAGGCACTGGACCTCGGCGGCGACGAGGGCGCCGTCGGACCGTTTGAGATGCATGATGCCGGTGGCGGCGGCGTTGGTTTCCAGGACGCGATAGGCCAGGGACTGTGTTTCGCGGAGTTCGACGCCGCGTTCGTCGCAGTAGCCGAGAAGATCGACCGACCAGTACTGTCCCAGGGCCGACGGAGCGGGACGGTTGAGGAGGCGTTCGAGTCCGCGGTTCCAGACGATGACCTGGAGGCTGGAGTCGATGAGCGAGAAGCCGTCGTAGAGGCTTTCGAGGACGTGGAGGTAGCTGAAGATGCGGCAGAGTGAGTTGGCTTCGAGGGCCTGCTCCGAGGTGAGGACGGCCGCCTGCGTGATGGCCTGTTCGGCGAAGTAGCCTGCGTCGGAAAGCGGGGCGCCGTCCTGTTTGAGCCAGCGGGCGAGGGCGTCGACGATGGTGCCGTCGTAGCGCCGGCCGGCGTGCTGCTGGAGGTATTCCATGATCTGCGGGTGCGGCAGGGCGGCGCGATAGGGCTGGTCGGAGCCGAGGGATTCGTAGGCGTCGGCGACGCTGAGGATCCGCGCGCCGAGATGGAGCTCCTGCGGCTGGGCGACGTTTCCATCGGGATCGGTGAGGTAGGCGTGCTGGGATTGGCCGATCATCTCGAGGACTTCGGGGGCGACGCGGCAGGCCTGGAGGACGTCGAGGCTGACGTTGTAGTGGAGGGCGAGGAGCTCGCGTTCGTCGGGAGAGAGGCGGGCGGGTTTGAAGAGGATGTTGTCGGGAACTCCGAGCTTGCCGATATCGTGCAGGAGCGCGGCGACTTCGAGGAGTTTGAGCTGTCGGCCGTCCCAGCCGAGGGAGTTGGCGAGTCCCGCGGCGAGGATGGAGACTCTCCGGCTGTGCCTGACGGTTTCGAGATCCCGGTAGCGGAGGGCGGAGAGGAGGCTTCTGAGAATCGGGCGCTGGATGGCGCCGAACAGCGGATCGTCGTGCCCGCGATCGGTCTTGCCGAGGGCGGCGAGGTCCAGCAGTCCGAGGAGGCAGCGCGTGGATTCGAAGTCGCGGCGACTGCGGACGGGTCCCGCACCGAGTTGCGAGGGCTTCGGGTCAGAGGTGTGCGAAACGACGGACATTGCGGGCCTGCCAGGGTTTGCGTGTGGATTGGCCCCCAGACGCTCAAGTTGCAAAAAGACAACGACGGCAGGGAAAACCTAGCTCACGGGGACGAGCTGTCCAAAGACTCCTCGCGGCGGAGGAGCCAGAAGGCCGTTGGGCGCGGGTCGAGAGCGCCGATTGCAGGGGTTTTGCGGGGCGGGGAGCCTGGCGGGTGGGAGAGGCAATGCAAAATGAAAAGTGCAAAGTGCAAGGTGCAGAATGGAAGAGAGAGAGAGAGGGGGGATGTAAGAGGTGCGTGAGATCGCTGCGAAGCGCCGTGAAGGTGCTGATGTTGCGCAGAACGCCATCGAGAGTCAGTGGAGGAGGGCGAACTCGTTGGAGTTCAGCAGGGCCCAGAAGAGGTCTTCATAGGCTTCGGCGCCGCGGGGGCCGGGTCGGCCGGCGCGGGCCATCAGGCGTTTCATGGAGGTCATTTCGCGCTGGGATGGCGTGCGGGAGAGGGCCGCCTGGCAGAGGCGGCGGATCTTGTCGGACTCGGTGGATCGATCGCGAACGACATCTCCCAGGACAGTTCCCGGGGCGGCGGCGAGAGCAGTCTGAACGACGTCGCCGTTCATCATGGCGAGGGCCTGGGCGACGGTGCCGTCGAAGGTGTTGGCTTCGTCGTTCTCTTCGGTGCCGAAGGCGACGATGAACTGTTCCAGCCAGGCCTGGCGCTGCGATTCGGCGCGGGTCCAGTCGCCGGCGGCCTGCGTGGCGCGGGTGGCGGTGAGGAGGGAGTCGTAGAGCTGTTCGGCGGTCATCGAGCGGACGTAGATGCGGCTGAAGAGGGGGAGTTCGCCGAGTTCGGGATCGTCGCCGCGGTTGGTGTCGTTGGGCCGGCTGCTGAGCTGATAGGCGTCTGACAGGCAGATCCAGCGGATGAGCTGTTTGACGTCGTAGCCGCTCTGGATGAACTCCCGGGAGAGGCCGGCCAGGAGCTGCGGGTGACTCGGGGGATTGTGCGGGCCGAGGTCGTCGACGCCGCGGGTGAAGCTGTGCCCGAAGAACTGCGCCCAGACGCGATTGATGAACGCGGCGGCGAGTTGGGGCTGATCGCCCGAGGTCATGAGCCGGGCGAGCTCGCGGCGGCGGTTAACTTCGGGGGCGGGGTCGACCTCGCGGCCGCCGTAGCGGGGGAAGGCGACCTTCATCAGGCCGTTGCGGGTTTCGTAGTAGGTCGGGCCGCCGGCGGGTCGATTGATCAGCGACATGCCGACCGTCATTTCGCGACCCGACTTCGGATCGCGCTGGCGGAGCGTGACGGCTTCGGTCTGCTGGAAGAAGCTGTTGAACTCCCAGAAGGCGGTCTGTTCGACGTCGTTGAACGGGTGCTTGTGGCATTGCACGCACTGCAGCTGCTGTCCGAGGAAGAGGCGGGCGGTGAGGGCGGTGGCAGGGAGGGCCTGGTTGTTGAGGTGGGCGAGCAGGAAGTTGGCGGCGCCGTTGTCGTGGCCGTTTCCCTCGGCGGAGACGAGGTCGAAGACCAGTTCGTTCCAGGGGCGGTTGGCGGCAAAGCCGGTCCGGAGGAATTTTTTCAGGGCGGGCAGATCGACTTCCGGGCCGCACGAACGACCGACAAGCAGATTGGCCCATTCGGTGGTGAGGTGTCGGGCGTATTCGGGGGAGTCGAGCAGGCGATCGACCGCATGCGCCCGGCGGTCGGTCGAGCGATCGGCGAGGAACTGTTCGAGTTCCGTGACCGAGGGGATGCGGCCGGCGATGTCGAGGGTCAGTCGGCGGAGCCATTCGCCGTCTTCGGCGCGGGCGGAGGGCTGGATGCCGGCGAGGCGCCAGCCTGCGGCGAGTTCGGAGTTGATCAGGCTGACTGGAATGAGCTTCGCGGTGGCAACCGGCAGCGCGGGATCGACCGCCGCCGGAGAATCGGTCGCTGTCGTTCCAGACGGCGCTGGAGCGACCGCGGCGACCGGTGTTGCTGCGTCCTTGTCGGACGGAGCCGGTCTGGTTGCCGGATGCATGGCAATCGCCGGGGCGCCGGGATCGCGGTGCGGTGCGGCGGTGTTGGGGTCGACGAAGGTCGGGTCTGGTGCGACGGTTGGGGAGTTCTTGTCCGCGACTTTCGCCGGGCCGGCGTGCTGGCTGCCCCACCAGAGCGGAGCGATGACGACTGTCAGGACGAGTGCCAGGGCTGTGGCGGCAATGGCCGCAGTCGACCGGCGTCGCGCGGCGGGCGAGATGGGTTCGGCCGGAGCGGCAGAGGATTCCGGGAGAGCTGGCGAGAGGCCGCCGGCAGCGTCCCAGTAGAGGGAGCCGTGGAGCTCCATGTAGGTGAGGTAGAGCCAGCGGGCTTCTGCCGAATCGCGGAGTTCGGCTTCGAGGCGCAGGACGGCTTCCGGGGAGAGAGTCTCCTCGCAGGCCGCTTCGAGGAGCGGCTGCAACCGGTCCATCAGGGAATGCGGGTCGTTCATCGGGAGGTCTCCGCAGCCAGGCGGCGCTGAATGCATTCCCAGAGAGTCCGTCGAATTCGTCCGAGCGACTGGTAGACCGAATTGGCCGGCCGGCCCATTTCGGCGGCGACTTCTTTGCCGCTGTGCCCGGGGGCATAGCGGGTCTGAATGAGCTCGCGATCCCGGGGTCTGAGTTTTGTGAGGCAGTCGGTGAGAGCGGCGCGGCGCAGTTCGAGTTCGTCGGCCCGCGTGAGGGCTTCGGCGGCGACGAGTTCGAGGAGATCGTCGTTGAAGACCAGTTTTTCGCGGCGGCGTTTGGCGCGAAACTTGAGGATTTCGTAGTTGGCGATCTGGCAGGTCCAGGCGAGGAAATTCGTTCCAGGCTGAAACTGCGTGTGTTTGGCGAGGACGATGACGTTGGTGTCCTGCAGGATTTCCTCGGCCTGAACCGGGGACTGGACCTGTGCGAGGATAAAGAGATAGAGGCGGCGCTGGGATCGGGTGAAGAGCTGCACGAAATCGGCGCTGAGCCCGCCGTGATCCTGGGCTTCGACGGCATCGTCAGACGGCGGCGCGGTCGTGGCTTCACCCACTTCAGATTCCTGTGAGCCCGTTCGTGATCAGTACGCCTCTCCGGCTATCGGACGGCCGGGAGGAAAACGCGGGGGGCTGTTGCCAGCCCCCCGCCAATGCATTTCATCCTGCCTGCGGCGGAGGACTCAAACACCGACCACGAATGTGAGGCGTGCGGTCCTTTCTTCGTGGAGGACACCCCGACATCTTCGAAGACCCTCACCCTGGCCCTCTCCCACTGAAGACAGCGGGAGAGGGGACAAGACGAACAGTCGCTCTGCTCCAGAATCGATGCCGGTGATTCAGCCGATCAGTTCCTTGATCGGGGTGCCACCGTTGGCGAGCTTCATCGGACGTCCGCGCTTCGAGGTGTGGACGGTATCCAGCGGAATGCCGAGGGCCTGGGCGGCGGTCGCCCAGATGTCGCCCGGCTGGTAGGTCTGACCGCTGACGATGTCGTCACCGTCCTTGTTGGTTTCGCCGACGGCCACGCCGCCCTTGAGGCCGCCGCCGCCGATCATGACGGACCAGCTCTTGGCCCAGTGATCGCGGCCGGTATCGCCGTTGATGCGCGGCGTACGACCGAACTCACCCATCCAGACCAGGACGGTGTCGTCGAGCATGCCGCGGTCTTTGAGGTCCTGCGTGAGACCGGCGATGCCGGCGTCGAGCTGCGGCAGCCGCTGGTTCTTAAGGGTATTGAAGACGTCGGCGTGGAGATCCCAGCCGCCGAAGTCGACTTCGACGAAGGGGACGCCGGTCTCGACCAGGCGACGAGCCATGACGAGGCTGCGACCGAACTGGCCTCCGCCGCCCATCATGCCGCCCTGGGCCGGAGCGCCGGTGTACTTCGCGAGCAGCTCGGCGGGTTCCTGATCGATCTTGAACGCGTCCATCTGCTTGGAGGTCATCAGATTGACGGCCTTGCCGTAGACGTCCTTGTGGGACTGGCCCGATTCGCCGCGCTGCGATTTGATGAAGTTGTCCTCCACCTCTTCGAGCATGGCCAACCGGCGCTGCAGGCGGTCGGGCGACAGACCGCCCATGTCCGAGTTATTGATCCGGCCGCTGGAGTCCACGAGGAACGGAGCGTGGGACATGCCCAGGAAGCCCGGGCTGCTGCCGCCGCCGCCGATGGAGACGAAGGCGGGGATTTCGAGTTCCGAACGCTTCGAGCCGAGTTCGTAGCTGACGACCGAGCCGAAGGCCGGGTGGACGACGGTCGGGTTGGGGACGTAGGTTGTGTGCATATAGTAGCGACCGCGGCCGTGGTCGGCTTCGCGGGTGCTCATGGCGCGGACAACCGAGAGGTTATCCATGACCTGAGCGGTCTTCGGCATGTGCTCGGAGATCTGGAGGTCGCCCTTGGTGCCGATCGGGCTGAACTCGCCGCCGTTTTTGCTGCCGGGCTTGAGATCCCAGATGTCGATGGTGGGCGGTCCGCCGCTCATCCACATCAGAATGCAGGACTTCTGGTTTTTCTTGAGCTGAGCGGCGTTGGCCTGCACGTGCGAGATGAAGTTGAGCGCGGGGATCGTGGCCGCACTGGCGGACAGATGCCGCATGAAGTGACGGCGAGACATTCCGTCCGGAGTGATCAGGCTCATCGTGCTGCTCCCGAGAATGGTGTAGGGTGTCGGAACTGGATTCGGTGATACGGTCTAGTGATTGAAGATGAATTCGTTGGAATTCAGCAGGGCCCAGAAGAAGTCCTGGTAGAGGGTGACTGGATCGCGGTTTCCCTTGGCGAGTTTCTGAAACCCGCTCAGTTCGGCGCGGCTGGGGAGTCGGCCGAGCGAGGTCAGATAGAGCTTCTGAATCTTCTGGACTTCGTTGCCCTTGCCGGCGAGGATTTCGCCGAGATGGCTGCCGGACTTGACGCTGACCGCGTCCTGGACGAGCTCGCCGTTCATCATCATCAGAGCCTGAGGGATGGACCCGTCGAAGGAGTTGGACTCTTCGTTTTCGTCGGTGCCGAAAGTGCGGACAAACTGCTGGAGCCAGTCCTGGCGTTGTTTTTCCGAGGCTTCCCAGCCGGAGCGGCCCGTCTTCTGGGCGTTGGTGGCGACGATCAGCGAATCGAAGAGCTGCTCGGCGGTCATCGGCTTGACGTACATGTGAGCGAACTGCGGCGTTTCGCCGGCGGCGGGGTTGTCGGATTCGCTCTTCTTCGTGGACTTGCTGGTGAGCTGGTAGGGTTCGCTGTTGGCGATCCAGCGCATGAGCTGTTTCATGTCGTAGCCGCTCTTCACGAACTCCTCGGCGAGGCGTTCGAGGATGACCGGGTGCGACGCGGGGTTGTGCGGGCCCATGTCGTCAACGGGGCGGGTGAAGCCATAGCTGAAGAAGTGGCCCCACATCCGGTTGACGGTGGCGAAGGCGAGCTGCGGCTTGTCGCCGGCGGTGATCAGGTTGGCCAGTTCCTTGCGGCGTTCGGTTTCCGGACCCGGGTCGATTTCGTGGCCGTTGTAGATCGGAAAGGCGACCTGCATGAGGCCGCTGCGTTTTTCGTAGTAGACCGGGCCGGAGAAGTCTCTCCAGACGACTTCCGAGAAATCGTCGATGGGGCGGCCGGTTTTGGGATCGGGTTTGCGGTGATCGCGTTTGCCGACCTGGCGGAAGAAGCTGTTGTACTGCCAGAACTGATCCTGTTTCCATTCGTTGAACGGATGGTTGTGGCACTGGGTGCACTGGACCTGCGTGGCGAGGAAGAGGCGGGTGGCTTTGGCGGTGAGCTGAACGCCTTCGTCCTGATCCTGCATCTGGGCGAGAATGAAGTTGACGGCGCCGTTTTCCTCGAAGTGTCCTTCGGCGGTGAGGATGTCGTGAACGACGTCTTTCCAGGGGCGGTTGCGGCCGAAGGCTTCGCGGTAGAATTTCTGCATGCCGTCGCGGGAGACGCGGCGGGGAGTCTGCTGGCCGATCGACAGATTGGTCCAGATGGTGGTCCAGTTGCGGGTGTAAGCGGGATCGTCGAGGAGGCGGTCGATGACTTTGGACCGCTTCAGCTTGTCCTTGTCGGCGACGAACGCTTCAACTTCATCGCCCGAAGGGATGTGGCCGACGATGTCGAGGTAAACCCGACGGAGCCATTCGTAGTCGTCGGCGACTGGCGAGGGAGCGATCTCGTTGTCCTTCCAGGACTGACGGATCTGCTCGTTGATGAACCCGACAATGTCGTCGGTCGAGCTGGCGACGGCAGCGGAGTCGGCGATTCCGGCGGCTTCCGGCTCGGCAGCGTGGATCGTCGACGCGCCATAGAATCCGCAGACGACCAGAGCGGCAGTCAGCCCCAGCCAGCGGCGATGGTCATTCATCGCTCCAGACATTGTCATGGCCCTCACCCCTGTCATGGCTTTCGCCCTTTCAAACTGCTGCGGACGGTGAACTTCGGGTTTGAACCGACCGGCGGGTCAGCTGTTGCGAGATTTTCGCCGTCAAAGAATAACCGCGATCTCAGTGGAAACATTCGTATTGATCTTACCCAATTTTTGCGGAGGTGCACGACCGTTTTCGCTCAACTCCAGACGTTTTCGATGGTTAGGGGGCCCGTTGCCTGTCGTTTCAGGGATGATTTTGTGCCAGCCCGGGCAATGTGAACGACTCGGTGATCATGCATGAACGTCAGTTTGCCGGATCGTAGCGATGCACCTGATATTAGCCGGGCGTCATCGGCAGCGATGCGAAATGGTCGGCAATCTGTGTGTAACACGTGTTCTGGCAGAATGTTACAACTGCTTCGAGCCGGGAGCGGTCCGGGGTGAGGAGTTGGGTGTTTTGAGAGGTAGAATCCAACGATGCGCGGCGGTGGCCGCGATTTCTCCAAGTCCTCCAAACGTTCAACTTTCCACTTGTGTGGCGTCGGGCGGTGGCCGATCATGGATGGATTGAACGTAAGTGCAATGCTGGTCGTGAAGTGGGTCGTTTCTCATGGCTGATTTGATCGCGTTGCTCTGGGACCGGACGGAGTGGACGGCTGCGGAAGCGTCCGTCAACGGCGGGGTTGTTCGTCTTTTGAACACCTGTTCCGAGGCGTGGCCGGAGGCACCGTCGATTCCGGTCAGCGCGGCAGAACGTGGAGCGAGGCTGAAGGCGAGTCTGAACAAGGCCGGGATCCGGAGCCGGTCGGTCTGGCTGATTCTTTCGCGCGAAGACGTCATTCTGCGCCATCTGGAGCTGCCGAACGCGACTGATGAAGAGCTGCCGGATCTGGTGCGGTTCCAGGCCTCGGCCCGGTCGTCGGTCGCACTCGACCAGCTACTGCTGGATTTCATTCCCATTACTCACCGGGCCGGCCGGGAACAGCGGGACGCTCTCTGCGCGACGATACCGGCCACGCTGCTGATGCCGATTCGCGCGACGCTGGAGGCGGCTGGTCTGGAGCTGGAGGGGGTCACCGTCAGCTCGGTGGCCGTGGCGGAACTGCTGACGTACACGGCGTCGCATCGACGGCTGTCGGCCAGCGACGGGATGCTCGGGATCGTGCGTGACGGACAGCGGGCCGAGATCGTCGTCCTGCAACAGCGGCAATTGATCTATGCGCACTCGGCACGCTTGCCGGCCGGCGATGCGGCGGTGCAGTTGGCGGCGATGCAGTCGGAGACGAGTCGCGCGGTGGTGGCGGCACAGCGGCTGGTGCCGGAGCTGACTCTCAAGCATGGCTGGCTGATTGCGGATCCGGCGGAGGTTGAGGGCTGGGCGGCGGCGTTGACGGATCGCGTGAGCTGCCAGATCGAGTTGCTGCATCCGGTTTCGGATCCGGGACTGCTGAGTCCGCGTCCGTTGACGCCGGGCGAGATTGCGAAGCTGGCGGCTCCGGTGGGGCTGGCGGTGGGGCGGACTGCGCATCCGGCGCCGGTGCTGGACTTCCTGCATCCGCGGAAGGCGCCGCCTCGGCGCGATCCGCGGAAGTCGAGAATTGCTGCCGGGGCTGCCGCGGCGCTGGCACTGATCGTCGGGGCGACGGCCTATGCGCAGTTGTCGCTGCAGGCGCTGGAGAGCCGGCTGAGCGAATTGTCGAAGGAGGATGGCTCATTGACGCTGCAGCTGAAAGCGGGCGAGCCGACGCTGGCGGCGGCGAAAGACGTTCAGAGCTGGCTGGATCACAGCGCGCCGCAACTGGCGATGCTGGGAGAGTTGCGGCAGGAGATGGACGGGACCGAGCGGCAGTACCTGACGCAGTACGACTACACGGCGGGGACGAACGAGGTGCTTGGCCGGGTGGTCGCCCAGGGGAATGCCCGCGACCGGCTGGCGATTCAGCAGTTCCAGGACCGGGTGGATTCGCGACTGGGCCGGCGGGTCAAGCCGAAGGATCTGACGCTGACGAGCCGCGATTCCGACTATCCGGCCAAGTTTGAACTGGATCTCGAACTGATCGTCGAGGCGGAGAAGAAGCCTGCGGCGAGCGCGGCCAAGAAGCCGGGGGTTCCGACAGTTCCCGCCAAACCGTGATGGTGAGAGTCTTGCGACGTCTGTGAGTTTCCTTCCCGAGTTTCTGTTTTCGAGTGCAGGTTGACCGATGCCCAGCCGCGAACGCCTTCTCTTGTTCGGTCTGATTGCCGCCGTTGTGGCGTGGCAGGGCTTTCTCATGATCGGATCGTGGGTTCTGGCGCCGATTCAGTCGAGGCAAGGGGAGGTGGACTCGCTGCAGTCGAAAGTGTCGGCGAAAGACGACCAGTTGTTTGAGCTGCTGAAGACTGGCAAGCGGCTGAAGGACTGGCAGGCGATGAGCTTGCCGCCCGATCCGCCGTCGGCGAACAAGCGGGCGATCGCCGGGGCGGTGCTGGCGCAGCGGCTGTACCAGGAATGGGTGGTAGATCTGGCGAACATCTGCGGGTTCGAAGAGTTGAGCGTGAAGCCGGGGGCGACGCGTTCGAAGGGAAACGTTTACGTTTCGGTGTTCGTGAAGGTGGAGGCGGAGGCCCGCCACGAACAGTTGTGCCGGTTTCTGGACCAGTTCGAGCGGACGGCGTTGCTGCAGCGGGTCAGTCAGCTGAAGATCGAGTCGCGCGAGTCCGAGGGCGATCCGGTGTTCAAGGTGGTGATTGACGTGGAAGGGCTGGCGCTGGTGAGCGCACCGCAGCGCAAGACACTGTTTCCGCGGAGCCAGCTCGTCAAGGCGCTGGGAGATTCGGACGAAACGCTGCAGGTGGCGAGCGCGGACGCGTTCCCGCCGAAGGCAGGCTTTACGGTGCGGATCGGGACCGAGCTGATCGAAGTCACTGACATCAAGGATGGAACCTGGACGGTCCGCCGCGGCGGGGACCGGACGACGCCTGCGGCCCATGCGGAAGGGAACGTGGTCGAGTTGCAGCCGCGTCGAGCAGATCGCCCGGCACGGACTGACGAGCAGTGGAACGAGCTGCTGGCGAGTTCGATATTTGTGAAGCCGGCTCCGCCGACGGAGTACCGGCTGAAGATTGCTCCGCCGGGCGAGAAGATTGCGATGCGGGGTAAGAGCGTGGATTTCACGCTGAGTGCGACGGGGTTCAATCTGTCGCAGGGGAGGCCGGAGTTTGTGCTGGCGGAGTCGAAGCTGGCGGGGCTGAGCGTGGAGAAGTCGACCGGCAAAGTGACGTGGAAGCCGGCGGACGATTTGAAGGCGGGGAAGTATTCGGCGAACGTGGAAGTGCGTCATCCGTCGGCGGCGGGGGGGAAGCTGCTGCAGAAGCTGGATCTGGTGTTGCGGGATCCGAATACGCCGCCGAAACGAGACGATTCGCCGACGCCGACGGTCTATCTGGGTCGGGAATGGCGTTACAAGCCGCCGGTGATCGATGCGGAGTCGGGGCGCGAGCAGTTGAAGATCGTGCTGGGGGAGAATCCGCCGGAGGGGCTGACTTACGACGAGGCGACGGGGGAGCTTGTGTGGACGCCTCCGGAGTCGATGAAGCCCGGGGATGTGACGGTGACTGTGGCGGTGACGGATACGGGCGATCCGGCGGAGACGGCGACGGTAGCGTTGCCGGTGAAGGTGGCGGACGATTATGCACAGTTCACGTATCTGGTGGGTGTGGTGGCGCGGGATGATGCGAAGGAAGCGTGGCTGTACGACCGGTCGCGGGATCAGCGGACGATTTTGAGGGCGGGTGAGGGCTTCGACGTTTCGGGGATCAAGGGGACGGTGGAGGCGATTTTCGGCGGAGCGATTGCAGTGCGATTGCCTGGCGGGCGGAAGGAATTGCTGCTGGGGCAGAATCTGCGGGATCTGGATGAGGCGCCGGTGCTGCCTGAGCCCCCGGATCCGATGTCTCCGGCCGACGCCGGGCAGCCGGCGAATGCGCCGGCGTCGGGGGCGTCGTTGCGGTCGGCGGCGCTGTAACGGTTGACGTGCGTGGTCGGCGAAGGGAAGAGGTGGGCATCGAAGTCTCGACTTCACCCTACGGCTGCCGTGGTTCCGGTTCGGGAGTCGGGATTGCGTTCGGGGGCGAACTCGGTGAAAATCAACGAGTGTTGATGCCTGCCTGAATGCCTGCCGTTGAACCCCGCCGAATTCCAGATCGCCGCTGCCGCTGCCGATGCCGGGCGGGCTGATCTGCGTCGAAGGAACCCCGCCGATGATGCGTCGCGCGTCTGCTGTGTTTGGCTTGTGGCTGTCGGCGATGGCTGTGGCGTCTGCCGCGGACGATGGGCGAACGCTGACGTTCGAGCAGGATATCCGTCCGATTCTGCGGGCGCATTGTCTGGACTGCCACGGTGCGGAGGAGACTCTGCAGGGTGGGCTCGATCTGCGGCTGGTCCGTTTTGCCCAGAAGGGGGGGGAGTCGGGGCCGGCGCTGGTGGCGGGAGATTCCGCGGCGAGTCATCTGCTGGCGCGGGTGCGATCGGGCGAGATGCCGCCGGGCGAGTTGAAGGTGACACCTGCGGAGTTGGCGACGTTGACGGAGTGGGTTCGGCAAGGGGCGAAGACGGCTCGTCCGGAGCCGGAGACTCTGCCGCCGGGGCTGGGGATCACGCCCGAAGAGCGTTTGTGGTGGGCGTTTCAGCCGTTGCGTCGTCCGGACGTGCCGCAGGTGCTGTCGCAGCAGCAGGTGCGGACGTCGATCGATGCGTTTCTGCTGCAGAAGCTGGAGCAGAACGGGCTGACGTTTTCGCCGGAGGCGGACAGGGCGACGCTGGTGCGTCGGGCGTATCTGGATCTGCTGGGGTTGCCGCCGACGGTCGAGGAAGTCGATCAGTTTGTGCGGGACGATTCGGCGGGGGCGTGGGAGCGGCTGATCGAGCGGCTGCTGGAATCGCCCCGGTATGGAGAGCGGTGGGGGCGGCAGTGGCTGGACGTGGCAGGGTATGCGGATTCGGACGGGTACACGAACGACGATCCGGTCCGGCCGTACGCTTACAAGTATCGCGACTACGTGATCCGCTCGCTGAATGCGGACAAGCCGTTCAATCAGTTCCTCATTGAGCAGCTGGCCGGGGATGAGCTGGTGGCTCCTCCGTATCAGAATCTGACGCGCGAGCAACAGGAGTTGCTGATTGCGACGGGCTATCTGCGGATGGCGGTGGATGGGACGAGCTCGGGGGGCGTGGATCAGGATGTGGCGCGGAACCAGGTGGTTTCGGACACGCTGAAGATTGTGTCGACGTCGCTGCTGGGGTTGTCGGTGGGTTGCGCGCAGTGCCACGACCATCGTTACGATCCTGTGCCGCAGGCGGATTACTATGCTTTGCGGGCGATTTTTGAGCCGGCTTACGACTGGAAGAACTGGCGGAATCCGGGGCAGCGGCTGGTGTCGCTGTATACGGACGCCGATCGGGCCAGGGCGGCGGAAGTTGAAGCGGAGGTGCAGAAGATCGCCGCCGAGAAAAACGTGAAGCAGACGGAGGCGATGGCGGCGGCGCTGGAGAAGGAACTGGAGAAGCATCCCGCGGAGCTGCGTGAGTCGTTGAAGACGGCGTATCAGACGCCGGCGGACAAGCGGACGGAAGAGCAGCAGAAGCTGTTGAAGGAGCGTCCGAGCGTGAATATTACGCCTGGGGTGCTGTACCAGTACGACCAGAAGGCGGCGGACGAGTTGAAGAAGTTTGACGAGCGGATTGCGGAGACGCGGGGGAAGAAGCCGGTCGAAGATTTTCTGAGTCCGCTGACGGAGGTTCCGGGGACGATTCCGGCGACGCTGCTGTTTCATCGGGGCGATTACCGGCAACCGAAGTCGGAAATTGCGCCGGCGGATCTGTCGGTGAGCTCGCCGGATGGCGAGCGTTTTGCGATCGCGAGCGACGATCCGCAGTTGCCGACGTCCGGTCGGCGGCTGGCGTATGCGAAGTGGCTGACGAGCGGTCGACATCCGCTGGTAATGCGGGTGCTGGTGAACCGTTTCTGGCTGGGGCACTTCGGCCAGGGGATCGTCGGGACTCCATCGGATTTCGGTCGGCTGGGTGAGCGTCCCAGTCATCCGGAGCTGCTGGACTGGCTGGCGGACGAGTTTGTCGCGCAGGGGTGGAGTCTGAAGTCGTTCCATCGGCTGGTGATGACGTCGACGGCGTATCGACAGTCTTCGCGGCGGAATCCGCAGGCGGAGCAGCTCGACGCGGATAATCGGTGGCTGTGGCGGATGCCGGTGCACCGGCTGGAAGCGGAAGTGCTGCGGGACAGCGTGCTGGCGGCGGCGGGGGTGCTGGATCTGACGATGTTCGGCCCGGCGGCGCCCGTGGCGGCGGATGACGCCGGGCAGGTGCTGGTGGCGAACGAGACGCCGCGGCGGAGCATTTACATTCAAGCCCGGCGGTCGCAGCCGGTGGCGTTTCTGACGGCGTTCGATGCCCCGGTGATGGAAGTGAATTGCGAGCGGCGGACGTCTTCGACGGTGGCGGGGCAGTCGCTGATGCTGATGAACAGCGAATTCGCGTTGAAGCATGCGCGACTGGTGGCGGAACGGGCGCGTCGGGAGGCGACGGCGGAGTTATCGCCAGGGCTGGCGGCCGTGGCGGCGAAGTATGTGTTCCAGCAGACGTCGCCTTGGTCGTACGGCTCTGGCGCGTTCGACGCGAACACGGGTCGGACCAGCAGTTTCGCGGAGCTGCCGCATTGGACGGGAACCGGCTGGCAGGGTGGCGCGCAGCTGCCCGATGCGAAGCTGGGTTGGGCGTTGCTGCACGCGACGGGAGGGCACACGGGAGAGACGGGCTTCTCGCCGATTCGGCGGTGGAAGGCTCCGCGGGATGGGGTGGTGCAGGTGCGTGGCGTGCTCAAGCATGGAAATCCGAATGGGGACGGCGTGCATGGAGTGATCGCTTCCAGCCGGCGTGGGAGCCTGGGGGGCTGGGACGCGCACAATGGCGAGGCGCCGACGAACGTGCAGATTGAGGTTGCGAAGGGGGATACGATCGACTTTGTGACCGAGTGCCGGGCGAATGTGACTTCGGATTCGTTCGAGTGGGTCGTGACGGTAGCCTATGACGGGGCGCCGTCGAACGTCCGCGGCGCGTGGGACTCACGCGGGGATTTTCACGGACCGAATCCGCCGGCGATCGGACCACAGGTGGCACGGGCATGGCGGGTGCTGCTGCAGCGGGAGATTTCGCCCGAGGAACTGGAGATGGCGCTGCAGTTTGCGGGGCGGCAGCTGGAGACGCTCGATGAGCGGCCGAGCGATGCGGGTTTTCCGGACAGTCAGCTGCAGGTGCTGACGAACCTGTGCCAGGCGCTGCTGGGCTCAAACGAGTTTCTGTATGCGGATTGAGGCGTTTTCTGACGAGGTGCCGAAGGGGAAGATTTCTCGCAGAGGCGCAGAGTTGGCAGAGGCCGCAGAGAAGACGGACGGAAGAAGATTTCACGCAACGGCGCAAGGGGAAGCGGAAGGAGTCGAGAGACGAGAGTCTAGAGCCAGACAGGAAATGAGTCAGGAAGCGTCTGGCGATTCGCGATAAGCGATCAGCCTTCTTTTCTGGCGATTCGGTTCTCGTTAGTCACTGTTCGCATCATTCGGCGAGTCCGGGTTTCCAGTAAATTTCTTTATCGGGGATGCCGGCCTGGATCAGTGCGTCCTGGAGTTCCTGTTCGGTGGAGGAACGGGAGGATGCCGATCTGGCGATTTTGAGGCGATGACCGTCTTCGTCGCCCGGGACTTCGCTGACCAACTGCAGAATCCGTTGCAGGGTGACGGGTTGGTCGCCGGAGTCGGTTTGCAGGAAGAACGACCGGTCGCTGATGACGAGCGACACGGCTTTTGCGGCCGGCGCGGTTGGGGCGAAGGTTTCTGCATCCTGCAGCGGCGCTGCTGCTTTGCCGGGCACTGTCCCAGAACTCGCGCCCGTCCCGTCGGACGACGCTGGAACGGTCGCGACGCTGCGTTGGCCGATTCCGATTCCGTCGCCGGAACCGAGTCCTTTGAACCAGTCCGCGAGCCAGACGCCGACCGCGATGCCTGCCACAAGTGCAATCGCAGCAATGTTCCGCAGCCGTTTCATGCAGTTCCCTCGATTCGCGGACAGGAGGCGGAGGCCTCTGAAGTGTTGCGGGGGCTCTCGATGCTGTCCAGAGCATTCGGTTACTCGTGATAAATTCCGTGGTCCGCAAATTGCAAGTCCGGGATTGATCGCCGGGAAATGAACGGTTGAAACATCAGGGTTGAGTTGCGGAAAAGAGACGGCGTGCGGACGGCTGTGAAGTTGGAAAGGAAATCCAGGAATTTCCGGGCAAGCGAGCGAATCCTTTTCGCGAGTTGTGGGTTCTATGAAAAGAGGAGAATCGTCGAACGCCTGCACGGTGAAGACGGGCTCCAGAAGAACCAGAAAGGCTGAATGAAGATGACCGCGTTGCTCGCATACATGGATCCCGGGACAGGCAGCATGCTGCTGCAGCTTCTGGTTGGCGGGACGGCGGGACTGGCTGTTTTCGGTCGTCATCTGTGGCAGTCGCTGACCGAGCGGTTTCACCGGCACCAGCCAACGCCGGCCGAACGGATTTCCGCCTGAAGACGTTCGACTCTTGAAACGCTGGGCGCCGAACCATGCCACCAGCGACTGACGACGAACACTGCAAGACTCCGAAATCGCCAGCGATTTCCCCGCCTGCTGCCCCCCCACCCGTGCCATCGTCAACACCCACTCATTCCGGTGAGCTCGCCGCGATCGCCGACGCGTCGGTCGGTCGTCCTGCATACGTTCTGGAGTTCGATCCCGGTTCATTTCGCGATCGGGATGGACGGGTTTTTGAGCAGGACGGAGCCATCTACCGGCTGGTGTCGGATGCGGCGCTGCTCGACTGGCGATCCCTCCGTGAAACCCGGTGCTTTCGCGGCGCCGTGGAACGTGGCGCGCTGATTGAGACTCGAGAGGCCGAGGGGATTGCGTCAGTGGTCGCGGGAGGCCGTTGGGCCGGCGTGCTGCATCACGAAAAGGTGCCGTTCGTCAGCTATCCGTACGAGTGGTCGTTCGGGATGCTGCGAGACGCGGGGCTGCTGCAGCTGGAGTTGCTGGCGGCGGCGCTGGAGGAAGGCCTGAATCTCAAGGACGGCTCGGCGTATAACGTTCAATGGCGCGGCGTGAAGCCGGTCTTCATCGACATTCTATCGTTCCAGCGATTCGACGGGCGGCCGTTCTGGCCCGGCTATCGCCAGTTCTGTCAGATGTTCCTGAACCCGCTGCTGCTGCAGGCGTGGCGCAACATTGCATTTCAGCCTCTGCTGCGGGGATCGCTGGAAGGGATCACGCCCAGGCAGTGCCGCAGGATGCTGTCGACGCGGGATCTCGTGCGGCGCGGCGCCCTGACGCACGTGCTGCTGCATTCGCAACTGGAGGGGATGACTGGCAACGGGCCGCGTGTCGGCGGGCCGCCGCAGGGACCGCAGGCGATCCAGCACAACGTGCGCGGACTGCGGCGGATCATCCACCGTCTGGCGTGGCGACCGGGCCGGTCGACATGGTCGGAGTACGCAAAGTGCAACAGTTACTCGGCCGATGACCACGCCGCGAAGCGGGAATTTGTGGCGACGGCGTGTGCGGCGCGTCGGCGTCGGCTGGTGTACGATTTCGGCGCCAATACCGGCGAGTATTCGCGGCTGGCGGCGGAGCACGCCGACCTGGTGGTCGCTCTTGATTCCGACGCGGTGGCGGTGGACTGGATGTACCGCGAGCTGGTGAAATCGGGCGTTACCAACGTTCAGCCGCTGGTGTTTGATCTGGCGGATCCTTCGCCGGGGCTCGGCTGGCGGAATCGGGAGCGTCGTCCGCTGGAGGAGCGCGGCCAGCCGGATCTGGTGCTGTGTCTGGCGGTGATTCACCATCTGGTTCTGGGGCGGAATCTCCCGCTGACCGAGGTGTTGGACTGGTTCGCCGGACTGACGAAGGAACTGGTCATCGAGTTCGTGGATCTGGAGGATCCGATGGTCCGTCTGATGCTGGCCAATCGGCGGGACCGGGATCCGGCCTACACGCTCGAAAGATTCGAGTCACTGCTGCAGGAACGGTTTCGTGTGGTGCGTCGGGTGGCGCTGCCTTCGGGGACTCGGACGTTGTTCCATGCTGTCACATCAGGTTCCTGAAACGGGCGGGCCGCTGGAAAGCGTCGATGATCGAAAGACCGTCGCGACCAATCGCGCCGTTTTCGGCGACATCTGCGAACTGTGGGCGCTGTTTGCGTTTGCGGTGGCGGAGCCGGTCTACAGCCGGCTGGTGAATCGGCCGATGTATCTGGAACGTCAGATCGACAGTTCCCTCTGGCTGCTGATCGGGCTGCTGTCGTTCGTGGGGCCGGTGCTACTGGCGGCGGCGAGCGTCGGGCTGGCACGTCTGAGCCGACGGCTGTATCGAATCTGGCATGTTGCGGGGTGGTCGGTCATGGCGGGACTGCTGGTCCTGCTTGCGTTCCGGTACAGCACGCTGCGTCTGCCGTTTTTTGTCGCGGCGGCGACCGCCGTCTGTTTGACAACCGTATTGGTGGTTGTGCGTCAGCGTGTGGCGTCCATCGGATCGCTGCTGCGGGCGGCCTCGCTGGGGACGCTGATTTTCCCGGTGGTCTTTGCCGTTGAAGTGTTCGGCAAAGGGGACGATTCGCGGCCCGCTGCTGCTGCGACGGAAGTTCGCCGGCCGACGCCCGTGGTGCTCGTCATTTTCGATGAGTTCTGCGGAGTGACGCTGATGGACGCCAATCGCGCGGTTAACGCGGCCCGCTTTCCCGGATTCGCCGAGCTGGGGACGACGGCGACCTGGTACCGGAACGCCACCTCGGTTCATCCGCGAACGGACCATGCCGTTCCGGCCATTCTGTCCGGGAAGTTTCCGGACCGCGTTGCCGAACCCATGGCACGGGAGTATCCGCAGAATCTGTTTTCGCTCCTGCTGCGCGGTCGGACTTACTCACCGGTCGTCTTTGAGCCGTACACGCGACTTTACCCGATCGCAGAAATGAAGGGCGTGAAGTCGGAGACGGCGTACCACGACACGACGGCCAGTTTTTTTGAGCTGTTGCCGGTGGCGTATCTGCAGGACGTGCTGCCGGACGATCAGCCACTGATCGACGTCAATCTGCCGCTGGCCTGGTTCAATCTGCGTAATCCCGTCGAGGAATGGAATCGGCGCGGCGGCTTGATCATGCACATGTGGGACAGCGACCGACTTTGGCAGGTCGACCAGTTTCTGGAGTGCATTGCTCCGCGACGGCTGCCGGGCCTGTACTTCGCGCACTTCTGCCTGCCGCATTATCCGTGGTGCTATCTGCCGTCCGGTCGGCATTACGAGGCCGATGCGGGGATCTTTGCGACAACTCAGATCCCCGGGGCGTTGGGAGACCTTCAGGAAGAGTGGGGGCCGGACGAGCTGGCGACGGATCAGGCCTGTGCGCGCTCCATTCTCCAGGCGCAGTTTGCCGACCGGCAGGTTGCGCGGCTGATCGCGCGCCTGAAGGAAACCGAACTGTTCGACGAATGCCTGCTGATTGTTGTCGCGGATCATGGTGTCTCGTTCCGGCCAAACCATTCGCGGCGTCTGGCTGCCGCCGATTCGCTGGCGGATATTATGTCGGTTCCGCTGTTCGTGAAGCTGCCGAAGCAGACGGCGGGGAGCATCAGCGATCGCAATGTCGAGACGATCGACGTGCTTCCGACGATTGCCGACGTGCTTGGAATAGACCTGGCAGAGCCGGTGGACGGCGTCTCCTTCCTGGACCCCGCCAGTCCCGAGAAGCCGATCAAGCGGTTCTGCAACGAACAGGATGTGACTGAGGTCGACGCGGTCTTCGAGGAGAAATACGCCGTTCTGGCCCACATGCTCGGCAAGTTCGGCGGCGGCCGGTCTCCGGAGCGGATGTATCGTCTCGGGCCTCACTCCGAGTTGATCGGCCGGCCGGCCGAGGAATTGCGAATCGGTCCGACGTCGAGCTGGAAACCGGTGGTCGACAGTCCGCGGAGCTTCCGGGTTGAAGGGGATTTCGTCCCCTGTCATCTAACAGGCCGCGTGAAAGGCCCGAATGAAACACCTCCACGCCCGGTGGCCCTGGCGGTCGCGGTGAATGGCATCATTCGCGGCACGACCCGGACGTACACGACGCCGGAATGCCGCGATCGATGGTCGCTGCTGCTGCCGGAGGAAGATTTCCGGCCAGGAGAGAATGAGGTCGAAGTCATGCTGATCCCGGATGGCGTCGGTGGCGCCATTTCGCATTGAGTCTCAGGACCGGGCGGTCTGCTGCGTTGCGTTTCGCGGATCTGACGGAGAAACTACGTCCGACGGCATTTTACTCCACAGAAACACGTAGCGGGGTCTGACAACATGCGACGCAATCCGGTCAAGGCGGCACTGAAGGCAGGTCAGCCGCAGGTCGGGACGTGGCTGTCTCTGGGGGACGTGTTCGCCGCCCGGTTGATGGCCCGGATCGGATTCAACTGGCTGACGGTGGATCTGGAGCATTCGCCGATCGGCTGGAACAACGCGGGGCTGCTGTTCGGAGCGATTGCGGATGCCGGCTGCACCTGTCTGGCGCGCGTGCCGCGCGGCGACCACGACTACATCAAGCGGGTGCTGGATGCAGGAGCGCACGGGATCGTCGTGCCGATGATCAACACGGTCGAAGAGGCGAAGATCGCGATTGCAGCCGCGAAGTATCCGCCGACGGGGAACCGGTCGGTGGGTGGTGCGATGCATGCGATGAACTTCGACGCGACCGCGGGCGATTACTACAAGCACGCCAACGACGAAATTCTGGTTGTGCTGCAGACGGAGTCACCCGAGGGTGTCGCCAATGCGGAAGAGATTTACAGCCTGCCGGGGGTGGATGCGATTTTCGTCGGTCCGAACGATCTGGCGGCGCAGATGCGGGCGCCGGACGGCACCGAGGCGACGTCCGAAGAGTTCAACGCGATGCTGGGGCGGATTCTGGCGGCGGGGAAGAAGTGCGGGACGCCAGTGGGGATTCACGTGCAGACCGAAGTTCAGGTTCAGCAGCGAATCGCGGAAGGCTGGCAGTTCATCGCGCTGGGGAGCGAGCTGCGGTTCATGGTGACCGAGGCGCAGCGGCTGGTGAGTGCGCTGAACCTGAAGACGGGCGGGGATCTGGCGCGATATTAAGTCAGTTGAGAGTTGAGAGACGAGAGTTGAGAGACGGAGAAGAGTTCGCTGGTGAGTCTCGCGGACTCGACTCGCCCTACTTTCCTGTTTGTGGGGGGAGGGGGCAGGCAAGTTCGAGGTAGTCGATGCGGTCGCCGGAGGTCTTGTGGCGATGGGCGCGGACGATTTCGCCGTGGTCGACGAGGAAGACGCCGGCTTTCTGCAGGCCGTTGCCTCCGAGCGGGCCGGCGCCGTATTTCCAGAAGACGCCTTCGGCCCCTCCGCCGCGCCACCAGACCGAGGGTGAGAAGAGTTCTCCCAGCGTACCGAGCGACAGATCGAAGGCGTGGTACAGGCGGCGCGCGGGGTCGCTGATGAAGTCGATCCCTTCGGCGCCGTAGGTTGTGGCCATCTTCCGGGCGTCTTCGAAGTCGCTCATGTGGATGAAGACGGGCTTCACGCCCCGGCGCTCCAGCTCGGCTTTCTGCCGGCCGACTTCGGCGACGGCTTCGCGGCAGAAGGTGCAGCCGCTGTGTCGGAGGAAGACGACCAGCAGGGGCTGCGTCTGTGAGACTTCCCAGAGGGACTGGCCGTCGGCGAGTTTGAAGTTCTTCAGCTCTTCGGCGAGCGGTGCGGCTCGTTCCGCGAGCCACCGGGCGTCGTGGATGCGGACCGCGTGCAGCAGAATTGCGGTGAACGGCAGCCACCAGACCAGATCGTTGGCGAGGATGGTCCAGCCCATCGACCAGGGGAATTCGCCCCAGAGGGCGGACCAGACGAAGCCGATGGGGCCGAAGATTTTGCCGAGCAGTCCGACGAGGACGATCGGCCAGTGGGTGGCGGGGTCGTCGGCGGCGATCCAGTAGCCGACGCCGTAGACGCCGATGATCATGCCGAGGCATTGCCAGAGAGCGGGGTAGTTGGGGGGCTCGATGCCGAGCGCGAGGAAGAAGGCGGAGGGGAACAGGATGGCGGCCAGCCCCCAGACGACGTTGTAGACGGCGGCGCTGCGGAGGCACCAGAAGGTCCAGGGGGGGGCCGGGGCAATGGGCATGGGATGAAGTGGCTAGTGATGTGTGGTTAGTGGCGAGTGAAGAAGACGGCGAGTTCGGTGATCGGCTGCAGTCTGGCGATCAGCGCTCGACGGATTTCTGGTGACCGGCGAGCCAGTCGATGGCGGCGGTCATATCGCCTTCGTGGCCGCCCTCGAAGAGGGTGACGCGGGCGGGGCCGGCGGAGCGCTGCAGCAGGATTTTGTGTTTGCGGACAGCGGGCGATTCTCCCTGAAACGCCAGCGGTTCCGGGACGCGCTGCTGTTCGACCATGCTGAGAATGTCTGCGTCGGCGAACTGGAGATCCGGTTTGCCGTTGGCAATGGCCAGGACGTTGAAGGCGTTCAGCGAATGCGAGATCGGAACGGAGCCCGAATGGCCGTCGTGGATACCGGCTTCGATGTCCAGGGGGACGCCTTTGGCGTGCGGGAGCCAGGTCAGCGGCGAGCGATGGCGGTATTCGGCGTCGACTTTGGCGGAGGCTCCTGGAACGCCGCAGCAGAGTTTTTCGACGTCTTCGGCGTAGCGTTGTTTGCGGGTGACGGACTCGGCGTGCCAGGCGGCGAGGTCGGCGATGGGGACCCAGGCGGAAGCTGCGGCCCAGCGTTCGGGGTGGCGGCCGGCCATGAGGAGAGTCATGTGTCCGCCGCCGGATGCGCCGACGAGGTAGATGCGGCGGGGATCGATGCGCGTCTGCCGGCTGATCCAGTCGACGGCGTCGAGGACGTCCTGGACGGCGAGATCGGAGCCGCCTGCTTCGGGACGGACGTTCGGTCCGCGGAACTGGGGATGAATCAGTGCCCAGCCGCGGCCGACGGACTGCTGAAGGCAGTCCTCGACGAAGCCGGTCTGGCGGTAGTCGCCGCTCCAGGTGTGCAGGAGGACGAGGAGCGGGATGGGGGACTCGGGATTCTCGGGAGCGAAGTAACGGACTGGCTGGGCGGCCTGATCGAGAGTGCTGGTGACTTCGGCCTGCTGCAGTTCGGCAGCCCAGGCGGGGACCTGCGCCGAGAGAGAAACGGCGGTGACGACCAGGAGGTAGAGAGCGGTCCGGCGATCGCGCATGATTTCGGAATCCTCGGAGGACGTTGGCGACTTTGTCACCAGACCATGCCGAGTGCCGAAACGCAAGCCTTTGCGTCGCGACCGAGGCTGCCGGTTGGCTAGGAGAAGGAGAAGGGTGAGGAGTTGCCGACGGGGAAGCGGAGGGCGCCGCTGAAGGGCTGGTCCTTCGACCAGGCTTCGAACGCGGCGGGAGACAATGGGTGGCTGACGATGAAGCCCTGAATCAGATCGCAGCCCATCTCCATGAGGCACTCGTACTGGGGCGAAGTTTCGACGCCTTCGGCGACGACGCTGAGTCCTCGGCCCTTGGCGAGGGAGACGATTGAGCGGGCGATGGCGAGGGCGGACTCGTCGTGCGGCAAGTCGCTGACGAAGGACTTGTCGATTTTGAGGCAATGGATGTTGAAGGACTTGAGATAGCTGAGGGATGAGTAGCCGGTGCCGAAGTCGTCGATGGCCAGCCGAATCCCCATGGCGGCTAGGCGGTCCATGACGCGCATGGACTGTTGGACGTCTTCCATGACGGCGTTCTCGGTGATTTCCAGTTCCAGCCACTCGGGGCGGACGCTGGTTTCCGAGAGAATTTCTTCCATGCGTTCCACGAACCGCGGATGTCGCAGCTGGCGGGGTGAGAGGTTGACGGCGACGCGATCGGGGAGGCAGCCCGCCATGCGCCAGGCGACGGCCTGGCGGCAGGCGGTGGCGAGGACGAAGTCTCCGAGTGCGGTGATGAGACCGGTCTGCTCGGCGATGGGGATAAACTTGGTCGGGGAAACGAGCTGTCCGGCGGAGTTGCGCCAGCGGGCCAGGGCTTCGCAGCCGGCGAGGCGGCCGGTTGTCGTCCAGACCTGAGGCTGGTACTCGATGGAGATCTGGTTGTCGCCCAGGGCGCGGCGCAGTGCACTCTGCGTGTGATGGCGGTCTTCGGCGACGGCGCGGAGGTCGTCGGAGAAGATGCAGACCTGGTTCTTTCCGGAGTCCTTCGCCGAATACATCGCCACGTCGGCGTTCTGCAGCAGGGTGTCGACGTTGCTGGCATGGGCGGGATACGTGGTGACGCCCATGCTGATGCCGACGAAGGCCTGGGTTCCGGCGAGTCGGAACGGGCGACGCAGCGATTTGAGGACGGAGTCGGCGACTTCGGCGATTCGGAGGCGGAGGGGGTCGATGTCTGGAATCAGAATGGCGAATTCGTCGCCACCGAAGCGGGCGACGAACACGCCCTGGCTGACAGCCTTCTTGAGCCGGCGGGCGACGATCTGGAGCAGTTGATCGCCGGCCTTGTGTCCGAGCGAGTCGTTGACGTGTTTGAAGTCATCGAGATCGAGAAAGCAGACGGCGAAGGCCGACGCTGCCTCGGAGGAGTGCTGAATGAGCCACTGAATCTGTTCGCGGCAGTAGCGGCGATTCGGCAGGCCGGTCAGGGGGTCGTGCAAGACTTGTCGGCGAAGACGGCGCTGGGTTCGTTCGATGCGGGTGACGTCCGAGAAGAGGGCGATGACGCTGCCTTCTCCCCGCGCGTCGAGGGAGGGGCTGAAGGAGACCAGGAACGATTTCGTGCGTCGGCTGGGGTCGCCGATTCGCATACGGCCGGCCCAGGGTTCGCCCGAGATCACGGTCTCGAGGACGCGCGGAAGATCTTCGAAGGTCCAGTTCACGACTTCCTGCAGCGGCCGGTTGACGATTTCTTCGGGAACGCGTCCGGCGACCCGTTCGAAGGCGGGATTGGCTTCGCGGACGATGCCGCGGCGGTCGAGGATGGCGACGCCTTCCTGGATATTGTCAAAGACTCCCGCGAACAGTCGCAACTGTTCCTCGACCTGCTTCCGGCGCGAGATGTCTTTGACGACTGCCAGCAGGTGATCCTGACCTCGAACGCGAAAGGCGGAGAGGGTGATTTCGCACCAGAAGGCTTCGCCGTTTTTTCGGCGGCGGATGGATTCCTCGCAGAAGTGTCCGTGGAGCATGGCGGCATCGTAGCCGAAGACAGCTCCGGGGGCGTCTTCGCCGCGGGGATCGGCGGTGAAGATGAAGCCGGGATACTGGCCAATGACTTCCTCGCGGGAGACGCCGAAGAGTCTCAGGGCGTTGCGGTTGCAGGCGATGCAGGCTCGTTCTCGCATCACAAACAGAGCGCTGCAGGTCCGCTCAAAGATGGTATTCGCCAGCAGTTCGGTGTCGTGCGCGGTCTGCTCGGCGGTCTGATGCGCCCGTTCGAGTTCAGAGCGAGTTCGTTCGAGTTCTTCGATGATTTCCGCGGAGCGCACGATGGCGTCGGCCTGGGAAGCGGCCAATCCGCTGGACTGGAGGGAAGCCCGTGCCTGGACGGCGGATGCCGCTTTCGCCGCGTCCTGCAGACCGGCAAGCAAGTCGTCGGGCAGACGATCGCGGAGTTCCGACAGGGCCGCATTGATGCAGGCCAGCACCGAGACGGCATCGCCTTCGCGGGCCCACGACTCCAGATGGCTTTCGCCAGCGGGCGGGCGCGATGGTGCGTCGGCGGAGTGGGAAATGGCAGTCAACGGTCCGTCTCTGGTCTCTGAAGTTGTTCCGAATCCCCGAAACAAAGCCGAATCCGATCGATTTTCCGCCCGCAGGACCGACACCGACCGGACGGCACTTCAACGCCGTCGGGCTGGAGAGAACTTCACGGACTCGGGATCGACTGCTCGCAGCAGTCCGCGAATCGTTTCTGCAGGAATTCCGGGGCCTCAATCGAACCTACTTCATGGTCTGCGCAAAACAACCTGCGACTCGCGTTCACATCCGTGCCTTTAATCCGCCAGTCAACCGAGCCGCTAGAATCGCTGAATCCGGAAAAACCCCTACTGCAGATGTGACAGTCGTTTCTGCTGAAATTCGAATCTTTGAGTCGCAGTCATTCCGGCGGATCTTCTGACCGGAGAGACGAGAGAGATTTCCGATGTCCAAAGCATGTCCACCGCGCGAAGCCAGCCTGTTGCTGGTCCGCGAATACGTCAGCAACGAAGGGCTCGTGCGGCATATGCTGGCGGTCGAGGCGGCGGTGCGGGCATACGCACGGCGATTCGAAGCGGACGAGGATCTGTGGGGGACCGCGGCGCTGCTGCACGATTTCGACTACGAACGCTGGCCGAATCCTCCCGATCACCCGCTGCAGGGGTCGCGGATCCTTCGCGAGCGGGGATATCCGGAGGAGGTGATTTACGCGATTCTCTCGCACGCGGACTCCCTGCAGGACGAGTTTCCGCGCCGCTCAATGCTCGACAAGACGCTGTACGCGTGCGACGAATTGTGCGGCTTTCTCATGGCGTGCGCTCTGGTGCGCCCGGAGCGTCTGGCGGGACTGAAGCCGGCGAGCGTCCGGAAGAAGATGAAGCAGGCCAGCTTTGCGGCGGCCGTGAGCCGCGAGGATCTGCTGAAGGGGGCGGCTGACCTGGGGGTCGAGTTCGACGAGCACGTCGTGTTCTGCGCGGCGGCGCTGGAAACGATCGCGGCGGATCTGGGTATGGTTGCGTCTGCGGGTGATTGAGAAGGAGTCGAAGAAGGCCGGGCGCGCCCGGCCCTACTCAGAGGAAGCGTTTCAGGTTGCGGAGCTGGTTGCGGAGTTCGGTCCGGAAGTCGGGATGGGCGATGGAGACGAGGGCCTCGCCCCGTTCGCCGAGCGTCTTGCCGTGCAGGTTGACGGCGCCGAATTCGGTGACGATCCAGTGGACGTGGCCGCGGGTCGTGACGACGCCGGCACCAGGATTCAGTTCGGGAACAATGCGCGAAATTGTTCCGTGAGCGGCCGTCGACGGCAGGGCGATGACGGGTTTGCCGCCGCGCGAGACCGCTGCGCGCCGCGGATGAAGTCCATCTGGCCTCCGATACCGGAGAAGATCCGGTGGCCGATGGAGTCGGCGCAGACCTGGCCGGTGAGATCGATCTGGATGGCCGAGTTGATCGCTATCATCTTGTCGATTTTGCGGATCAGCGACGTATCGTTGGTTCGGTCGCAGGGGTGGAACTCGACGAGGGGATTGTCGTCGATGAAGTCGTAGAGCCGTCGGGAGCCCACCGCGAAGCTGGTGACGATGCGTCCGGGATGAATGGACTTGAAGCGGTTGGTGATGACTCCCGCCTCGGCGAGGGCGACGACGCCGTCGGAGAACATTTCGGTGTGGATGCCCAGATCGCGTTTGCCGTGGAGGCGGCTCAGTACGGCGTCGGGGATGCCGCCGATGCCGAGCTGCAGGCAGGCCTGGTCTTCGACGAGATCGGCGATGAGTTCGCCGATGCGGGCTTCGACTTCGGTTTCAGGTTGCGGGGCATGGTCCGGCAGCTCGCGGCGGGTGGCGGTGAACGCTGCGATTCGCGACAGCGGGAGCGCGCTGTGACCGTGGGTACGGGGCATGCGTTCGTTGATCTCGACCAGGAGGAGCGGGGCCGTCTGGACGGCGGCGAGGGCCGAGTCGACAGAGGTTCCGAGCGTACAGAGTCCGTGGGCGTCGGGAGGGGAAACCTGGAGCAGGGCCGCATCGAGGCGGATCTGCCCACTGAGAAACAGTCCGGGAATGTCGGAGAGGAAGACCGGCATGAAGTCAGCCCGTCCCTCGGCGATTGGCGTACGGAGCCCCGCCCCGGTGAAGAGCGAGATGGAGCGAAAGCGGGGGCTGTGTTCGGGGTCGGCGAAGGGGACGGGCCCATCGAGGTGCATGTGGTAGAGGCGAATGTTTTCCAGGTCCGGCCGACGGACCAGGGCTTCGAGCAGAGGGGTGGGAGTGGCGGCGGCGCCGTGGACGAAGACGTTCATCCCGCTGCGCAGGTGAGCCACGACCCGGTCGGCGTCAACGGCCTGCTGCTGCCATTCCGTCATGACTGTCCCTTGTAGCGCCCGTACCACGTTGATTCCCGACGACCATCGATTCTGACGAGTCGAATGCGTCGAGTTGTATCCGCCCGCTGTCCGTTCAGTTCGTTCATGAGATTTCGAAGATTCCAGAATGGGAGCCGGCCCCATCGGGACGCAGGGGTTTGTTATAATGAACCTTGCGACATGTCGACAGGCATGGGCTGGCAGCATCCCGAGAAATGCCGCACGGAGGAGGGAACATGACGCTACTTGAAGCTGTCGAAGAGAGCGACT
Source organism: uncultured Planctomycetaceae bacterium (assembly GCA_942493135.1). GTDB lineage: Bacteria > Planctomycetota > Planctomycetia > Planctomycetales > Planctomycetaceae > Planctellipticum. The sequence goes on from OW818684.1 coordinate 2,125,398, forward strand.
TTCTTCGAGGGCTGCCGCCGCGCAACCTGGAGCGAGTGAGCGAGCTGCTCTCAGCCCGGCGGTACGATCCGGGCGCGACGCTCTTCGAGGAGGGAACCCGGCACGATGAATTGCACATTGTGGCGTCCGGCCATGTACGGCTCGACATGCGCGTGCCGGGCAAGGGACGGATTCCGATTCTGACGGCCGGGCCGGGGGACGTGCTGGCGTGGTCGGCGGTGATCGGAGATCAGGTGATGACCAGTTCGGCGATCGCGCTGGACCGCGTCGAGACGGCCGCGATTCCCGGGGGGGAGTTGCGGGAGCTGTGCGGGGCCGATCACGAACTGGGATACCATGTGATGCGACAGCTCGCTGCTGCCCTGTCGCGCCGACTGGTGGCTACGCGGCTGCAGTTGCTGGATCTGTTTGAAGGGCACGTCCCGTTTCTCCCGGGCTCCGACGTTCGCGGGCGTCAGCTCGATCCGGAATGCTGAGCGAGCACAACCGACCGGGAGGGGAGCTGCGTTCCATGCCAGACAGCGAGCGTTTTCTGCCGAAGCAGGGACTGCAGCAGCTCATCGACGAGTTGCACCGGCGGGGTTACGTCGTCGCCGGCCCGACGGTCGCCGAAGACGCGATCACCTATGACGCGATCGACTCGGTCGAGCAGCTTCCCGTCGGCTGGACCGACGAGCAGGGCCCGGGCCACTATCGGCTCAAGCGGCGGGAGGACGAAGCCTGGTTCGGTTACGTGGTGGGGCCGCACTCGTGGAAGCGGTATCTGTTTCCGCCGCACGTGGTGCTGACGACTTCGACTCCAGAGGGGGCCGGCTGGACGTTTTCGACGCCCGCGGAAGACGCACCGCCGCATGCGTTTCTGGGGGTCCGGGCGTGCGAGCTGGCTGCGATTCGGATTCAGGACACGGTGTTTCTCGACGGGCCGTATCAGGATCCGATCTATCGTCGGCGACGGGAACAGACGGTGCTGATTGCGGTGAACTGCATGCAGGCGGCCAGCACGTGCTTCTGCCGGTCGATGGAGACGGGGCCGCGCTGTCAGTCCGGATTTGATTTGGCGCTGACCGAGCTGGCGGACGGCTTCGTGTGCGAGATTGGAACTGACCGCGGACGGGAACTGCTGGATGCCTGCGAGACTGTGCCCGTCGCGGACGGACAGTTCGCCGCGGCGGAAACGGCCCGGCAGCATGCGATTGACCAGCAGGGGCGGCAGCTTGAGACGGCGGGACTGCCGGAGCTGCTGGCTGCGACGCGGAATCATTCGCACTGGGAGGAGGTGGGGGATCGCTGTCTGTCGTGCACGAACTGCACGATGGTCTGTCCGACCTGTTTCTGCAGTTCGGTCGATGAGGTCCGCGATCTGACTTCGGGACAAGTCGACCGCGAGCGAAAGTGGGACTCCTGCTTTCACACGGACTTCAGTTTCATGAATGGCGGCGTGGTGCGGACGGAGACGTCCCATCGATACCGGCAGTGGCTGACGCACAAGCTGGGGACGTGGCATGCCCAGTTCGGAACGTCGGGCTGCGTCGGGTGCGGGCGGTGTATCGCCTGGTGTCCGGTCGGCATCGACATTGTGGCTGAGGTTCAGGCGTTGCGGGAGGAGCCCCGCGGATGACGACATCACTGCACGCCGATCCGTGGCAGATTCAGGCGGTGACGATCCGGGAGGTCGTGCCGGAGCTGGACGACATTGCCACGTATCGACTGGAAACGAGTACCGGGGGCGATTACGCGTTCCAGCCGGGGCAGTTCAACATGCTTTATCTGCCGGGGGTGGGGGAGGCGGCGATTTCGATGAGCGGCGACCCGCATCGGCGGGACGCGTGGATTCATACGGTGCGCGTGGCGGGGAATGTGACGCGGACGCTGGCGGGGTTGCACGTCGGAGACACACTGGGACTGCGCGGGCCGTTCGGAACCGGCTGGCCGGTCGACGACTGGATCGGGAAGGACGTCGTGCTGGTGGCGGGTGGCGTGGGACTGGCGCCGTTGCGGCCGGTGATTTACGACATTCTGCATCGGCGGTCGCTGTTCGGTCGGGTCTGTCTGATCGTCGGTACACGCACGCCCGAGGGGCTGCTGTATCCGGCGGAACATGCCGCGTGGACGCAGGGAGGAATACGGGTCGAACAGACGGTGGACCGGGCGGTTGGCGACTGGACCGGGAACGTGGGGGTGGTCACGCTGCTGCTGGATCGGCTGCGGCTGCCCGCGCCGGAGAATACTTGCGTGGCGACGTGCGGTCCCGAGGTGATGATGCGCTATACGGCGATCAGCGCGGAGCGGCGCGGTATTCCCGCCGAGCGGGTGTGGGTCTCGCTGGAGCGGAACATGCAGTGCGCCGCGGGGCTGTGCGGGCATTGTCAGCTGGCCGAGCAGTTTGTCTGCAAGGATGGTCCGGTCTTCCGGTATGATCGGGTCGCGTCCTTGATGACTGTGGAGGGACTGTGATGAGCCAGCGACCGCGGGTGGCGGTGGCCAAGTTCGCCTCGTGCGACGGCTGCCAGTTGTCGCTGCTCGACGCCGAGGACGATCTGCTCGCAGTCTGCGAACGGGTCGATCTGGCGCACTTTGCGGAGGCCAGCAGCGATCTGCAGCCGGGGCCTTATGACGTGGCGCTGGTCGAAGGTTCGATTACGACCGAGCACGACGCGGAGCGATTGCGCGAGCTGCGGCGACAGTCGCGGTACCTGGTGACGATCGGCGCGTGTGCAACGTCGGGTGGCATTCAAGCTCTGCGGGCGTGGGGCGATGTGGGGGAGTGGGTGGCGGCGGTCTATCCGACGCCGGCTTTCATCGACACACTGGCGACGTCGACGCCGATCGCCGAGCATGTGCTGGTGGACTTTGAGCTGCGGGGCTGTCCGATTTCCGCGAAGCAGCTTGTGATGGTCATTACGGCGCTGGCGGAAGGCCGGCGACCGAAGCTGCCGTCGCACAGCGTCTGTCTGGACTGCAAGCGGCGGGGGACGGTCTGCGTGGTGGTGGCGCAGGGAACGGCGTGTCTGGGGCCGGTGACGCAGACCGGCTGCGGCGCGATCTGCCCGGCCTACAATCGGGGCTGTTACGGTTGTTATGGACCGATGCCGCAGGCGAACGGGCGCCGGCTGGTCGATCAGTTTCAGCAGTTGGGCCACGGATCCGAGCGGCTCGTGCCGCTGCTGCGGAACTTTAACGCGACGGCTCCGGACTTCCGGCGGGAGTCGGAGCGGCTGGAACGGGCTGCGGACGGAGGTGCGTCATGAGCGATGAGCTTATCGACGTGCCGATTCTGACCCGCGTCGAAGGCGAGGGAGCGCTGACGCTCCGGCTGCGCGACGGTCTGCTTGTCGATGCGCAACTGCGGATTTACGAGCCGCCCCGGCTGTTCGAAGCCCTGTTGCGCGGCCGGCCGTTGGAGGATGCGCCGGACATCACGGCCCGGATCTGCGGGATCTGTCCGGTGGCGTATCAGATGAGCGCGGTGCATGCGCTGGAGATGGCACTGGGAGTGACGATCTCGCCGGAGATCCGCCGGTTGCGGCGGCTCCTGTACTGCGGCGAATGGATCGAGAGCCATGCACTGCATATGCACTTGCTGCAGGCGCCGGACTTCTTTGACGCGGCCAGCGGAATCGAGCTGGCACAGCGTTTCCCGGACGAAGTGACCCGCGGACTGCAGCTCAAGAAATTCGGCAACAGGCTGCTGGAGATGCTCGGCGGCCGGGCGATCCATCCGATCAACATCGCCGTCGGCGGGTTCCACCGCTGGCCGCCCCGCTCGGAGTGGGAGGCGTTGATTCCCTCGTTTGAATGGGGACTGGAAGCGGCCCAGGCGGCGGCCCGCTGGGTGGCGACGTTTCCGTTTCCGGACTTCGAACAGGATTATGAAAGCGTGTGCGTCGCCGGGCCGGGGGAATATCCTTTCAATGAAGGAGACATCGCCATCGGTCCGTCGGTGACGATACCCGTCGCCGAGTACGAGCAGCACTTCGCCGAGCGGCAGGTGGGGCACTCGACGGCGCTGCAGTCGGTCCGGCTGCCGGCGGAAACGGCCTATCTGGTCGGACCGCTGGCGCGAATCAACCTGCAGAGGGAGCATCTGCGGCCCGCGGCCCGGCGACTGGCGGATGAGCTGGGATTTGAGAGCCCCTGTCGGAATCCGTTCCGTGCCATCGTGGCCCGCGGTCTGGAACTGGTGCAGGCATACGAGGAGGCGCTGGCGATTCTGCGGGAAGGGATTCCGCGCGGGGCGAGTCGGATCGCGTACACGCCGCGGGCCGGGCAGGGTTGCGCTGCGACGGAAGCGCCGCGCGGGTTGTTGTATCATCATTACGAGGTGGATGACGGCGGCCGGCTGGTCTCGGCGCGGATCATTCCGCCGACGTCGCAGAATCAGGGGCAGATCGAGAATGATCTGCGTGCCTATGCGACGCGGCAACTGCAGTCCACGACGCGGCGGGATGTGATTGCGACCGGTTGCGAACGGCTGGTGCGGTCGTACGATCCGTGCATCAGTTGCGCAACGCACTTTCTGAAGGTCCGCTGGGAGGACGCGGTATGACGTCCCCGCTGATCGTCGGCCTGGGGAGTCCGCATGGCGATGACCAGGCCGGGTGGCTGGTGATCGACTGGCTGCACTCGCTGGGAGCAGATGTGCGATCGGCGCGAAAGGCGGTTCATCCGGGAGATGTCTGGAACTGGGCGGAGGCGGGGCGAGCGCTGACTGTCTGCGATGCCGGTGGTGCGGCCGGACAGCCGGGGCGGATTGGCCGGTGGTCGTGGCCGGAGGATCGGCTGGAAGGCTCGCGGCCGGGGGGAACGCACGATCTGCCGCTGGCGGATGTGCTGGCGCTGGGTCGGCAGACCGGGTGCTGCCCGGAGCGGGTGGAGATCTGGACGATTGAGGGCGTTCAGTTTGCGGCGCTGGGGGCTGTCAGTCCGGCGGTGGCCGAGGGCGCCAGGCGAGTGGCGGAGACGTTGTGGCGGGGAGCTGGCGATGCATGAACGGTCCCTCGTCCAGGCGCTGTTGGAGCAGGTGCGCGAGACAGCGGCAGCGCGGGAGCTGCCGCCAGTGCGGGAAGTCGTGCTGGAGGTGGGGGAGTTCTGCGGTGTCGACGCGGAACTGTTGGAGCTGGCGTTTGCGGAGATGGCTCCGGCGGTGCTGGGGAGTATCGTCGCCCTGGAGTTGAGGCGGACTCCACTCACTGCCGAGTGTCGGAGCTGCGGGCATGGTTTTGCTGTCGAGCGGTTCCGGTTTGTATGTCCGCTCTGTCGCGAGGACGTGATTGTGACAGGCGGAGAAGAGTTCCGGCTGGTCAGCCTGCGCGTGGCGGCCGGTCCGGTCGGGGAGGAACAGGCATGTCGCTGACGGAAGTGCCAATCCAGCGCGATCTGCAGGCGGAACGCCGAGCGGCGGCGAAGGTCTTTCGCGCAGGTCTGACGCAGCGGGGGATTCTGTGTCTGAATCTGATCTCATCGCCCGGGGCGGGCAAGACGACGCTGCTGCAGGCGATGGCGAAGCACTGGGACGGCCGTCGGAAGATGGCGGTGCTGGTGGGGGATATCGCCACCGATCGCGATGCGCAGCGGCTGGCGCCGTTCGTTCCGGTGCGACAACTGACGACGGGGGGGGCGTGTCATCTGGAATTGCCGCTGGTGGAGCGCGGGCTGGGAGAGCTCGATCTGGCAGGGCTGGAGTTTCTGGTGATCGAGAACGTCGGCAACCTGGTCTGTCCGGCTTCGCACGATCTGGGAGAGCATCTGCGGGTGGTGGTGCTGAGCGTGGCCGAAGGGGACGATAAACCGGGGAAGTATCCCAAGGCGTTCCGGACGAGCCAGGCGTGCGTGATCAATAAGGCGGACTTGCTGCCGCATGTGCCGTTTTCGATCGAGTCGGCGACGGCGGATGCGCATCTGGTGCAGCCGGGGTTGCCGGTGTTTACGGTCTCGGCATGGCGGGAGACAGGGATCGCGGAGTGGTGCGCGTTCCTGGAAGCAGCCCGCGCTACGATGCTGAATTTTGCGACGGAATAGCGACACGACCATGCCCCGCGTCGCTTACCAGATCCTGTTGCAGGGAGCCGTCCAGGGGCAGGGGGTTCGCCCGGCGGTGGCGCAACTGGCCGAGCAGAATGGCTGGTGCGGCACGGTTCGCAACACGGCTGAAGGCGTTGAGCTGCGGGTGGTGGCGGAGGGACAGCAGCCCGCGGACCTCGAGGCCATGTTGCGAAGTGCGCTGCCGGGACTGACTGCGCTGCGGATCGATGCAATTCCCGATGCCGGCTGGACGGAGTTCGCGATCGAACCGTCGACGGAGGATGCCGGGCTGACTGTTCCCGTGCCGCGGGATATTGCCATCTGCCCCGAGTGTCTGCGTGAGACCGAGGACTTGGGAAATCGAAGATTCCGGTACGGACTGACGAGTTGTGCGACGTGCGGGCCGCGATACAGCGTGATCCGGGGGATGCCCTTCGATCGGCCACGGACTTCGCTGGACGGCTTCCCGCTCTGCCCGGCCTGTCGGGCGGAGTATGGATCCTCGGCCGACAGGCGCAGGCATGCACAGACGATGGCGTGTCCGCACTGCGGCCCGCAGGTGTGGGTGACCGATCGGGATGGGGGACTGTTGGCGCGGGGCGACGAGGCTGCAGTGATGGCCAGTCGGGCTCTGCTTGAGGGCCGGATTGTGGCCCTGCGCGGCGTGGGGGGGTATCAGTTGCTGGTCGATGCGACGAACGTCGCGGCGGTCGACGAGCTTCGCCGTCGAAAGGACCGACCGGCGAAGCCGTTTGCGGTGCTATGCCGGTCGATTGAAGTCGCGCGTGAGCTTGCCGAGCTGGACGCCGTCCGTGAACGGGAACTTCTTTCGCCCGCAAATTCGATCGTGCTGGTTCCCCGGCGGAGTGCGACGGAGCTGGCTGCCAGTATGAGCCCGCACCTGAATGACATTGGCATGTTGTTGCCGACGACGGCGCTGCATGCGCGACTGGCGGAAGCTGTCGGTCGGCCGCTGGTCTGCACCAGCGGCAACGTGGATGGCGAACCGCTGGTTTACCAAGTCGATGAGGCCGTGCGAGTGCTGTGCGGGATTGCCGACTTGATGCTGCATCACGATCGCGAGATCGTCCAGCCGATCGATGACAGCGTGGTCCGGCCAATGGCGGGGACTGTGGTGACGCTCCGGTGCGCCCGGGGGCTGGCGCCGCTGCCGCTGCCGCTGACCGGAACGCCGACGCTGGCGCTGGGGGCGCAGCTCAAATCGGCCTGTGCGTGGACCAATGGTCGGCAGGGGGTGCTGGGGCCTCATGTGGGGGATCTGCAGGGGCTGGCGACGCGAGAGCGATGGAGCGAGCACGTCGCCGCGATGTCCGGCCTCTATGGACTCGCGGACGCGAGGCTCGTGGCCGACGCGCATCCGGACGGTTTTTCGCAGCAATGGGCGCTGGAGACGAGTCGAGAGGTGTTGCCGGTGTGGCATCACCACGCTCACGTCGTGGCCGGCATGGTCGAACACGGGTGGCACAACCGGACGGTTCTGGGGATCGCGGCTGACGGGACTGGCTGGGGACCGGACGGGACGTTGTGGGGTGGCGAAGTCCTGTGGGCGACGACGACGGGATTTCGGCGAGCGGCCCATGTGCGGACCTTCACGCTGCCGGGTGGTGGAGCGGCGATCGGCGAGATCTGGCGGGTGGCCGTTGCTGCCGCGGGACAGATTGAGGGTATGACTCCGGAGTCGTTGTCGCAGGTTGTCGGCATGCCGGATCCAGTGGTGCGACAGGTGCTGCAGGTCAGCCGTTCGCGAATGGCGGCGGTCACCTCCAGTCTGGGGCGGATGTTTGATGTCGCGGCATGCCTGGCGCTGGGGCTGACTCGCGTCAGTTTCGAGGGTGAGGCGGCCATGCGACTGGAGGCGGCCTGCGATCCGGCCGCCGATGACGAGTACGCCTGGAATGTTAAACCGGGAGACCCGGTGCAACTCGACTGGCGACCGGCGCTGCGGGCGTTGCTGGCGGATCGCGCGCTTGGCGCGACTGCCGGCGTGATGTCGGGACGGTTTCATCGCGGTGTCGCCTCGACGATGATCGATGTTGTCCGCAGGCTGTCTCAGACATCAGAGATTCCGCCTCGCACTCCGGTGGTTTTGTCGGGGGGCGTCTTTCAGAATCGGCGGCTGGTAGAATTGCTGGTCGAGCGCTGGCCAGCTGACTTCGGTCCGCTGGGGCTGCCGGGGGGGATTCCGCCGAACGATGGCGGACTGGCCGCGGGGCAGTTGGCGATCGCACTGGCGCGTGACCGCGCGGGTCGAGCAGGTTTTCGGAAGGAGTGGTGACGGAATGTGCCTGGGCGTTCCCGGACAGGTCCAGCGGTGGATCGATCGCGACCCCCTGACCGGTCTGGCGGAGATCGACTTTGGCGGCGTGCGTCGGACGTGCCATATGGCGTGCGTGCCGGAAGCGATCGAAGGGGATTTCGTGCTCGTGCATGCGGGCGTGGCGCTAACGATCGTGGATGCCGAGGCCGCGCGCAGGACGCTGGAGGATCTGGAGCGACTGACTACCGAGTCGCCCGGCGAGTCGACGCCATGAAGCACCTCGACGAATATCGCGACCCAGGCGCCATCGCGGCGAGCCTGGAACGCATCCGACGGAAGTGTTCGCGGCGGTGGGTGATCATGGATGTCTGCGGCGGTCAGACCCACAGCCTGCTGAAACACGGACTGGAGCCGGCTCTGGAAGAGTCGCTGGAGTTGCTGCACGGTCCGGGCTGCCCGGTCTGCGTGACGCCGGCGGCGGTGCTCGATGCGGCGACGGCACTTTCGCAGGAGCGGGGCGTCACGCTCTGCAGCTTTGGGGACATGTTGCGGGTTCCGGGTCAGTCCGGTTCGCTGCTGCAGGCTCGCGCCCGCGGAGGGGACGTGCGGACCGTGTACTCGCCGTTGGATGCGGTTGACTGGGCGGTTCGCCATCCGGATCGGGAAGTCGTCTTTCTGGCGGTCGGGTTTGAGACGACCGCGCCGGCGACGGCGCTGGCGATCCTGCTGGCGCGGCGGCGAGAGGTCAGGAACTTTTCCGTGCTGGCTCATCACGTTCGAGTCGAGCCGGCGATGCGGCAGATCGCCGCCGATCCGTCCGGACGAGTGCAGGGCTTCCTGGGGGCCGGTCACGTCTGCACGGTCACTGGTTACGAGGAGTATCACGCGTTCGTGCGAGAAACGGGGCTGCCGGTCGTCGTCACCGGTTTCGAGCCGCTCGATTTGCTGCAAGGGCTGGAGACCTGCGTCGAACTTTTGAAGACGGGACGGGCCGAGGTGGTGAATGCCTATGCCCGCTGTGCGCGGCCAGAAGGAAATCCTCATGCGAAAAAGCTCATCGACGCGGTTTTTTGCGTGGCTGATGTGCCGTGGAGGGGACTGGGAGTCATTCCGTCCGGAGGGCTGGAGATTCATTCGTCGCTGGCGGAGTTCGATGCTGGTGAACGCTACGGTCTGACAGCGGCCGACATTGTAGAGGCCAGCGGCGAATGCCGGAGCGGCGAGGTGCTGACCGGGCGACTCAAGCCGCCGGACTGTCCGTTGTTCGGCAATGTCTGCACGCCCGATACACCGCAGGGGGCGCCGATGGTCTCCTCGGAAGGGGCCTGCGCGGCGTACTTCCGCTATGCGCTGAGCGGAGGTCGGGCTCATGTCTGACGATGCTGCAGGCTGGCAGCCTGCGTGCCCTCCGCTGGCCAGCCATGACGGGGAGCGGATTACGCTCGCCTACGGCGAAGGTGGGCGGCTGACGCGTCGGCTGATCCAGGAGCGGATCGTGGCGCGGTTTGGAAACGCGACACTGGCGGCGCTCGGCGACGCGGCGCTGATCGACCTGCCGGCGGGTCGCTGCGCAATGACGACCGACGGCTACACAGTGACGCCGTTGTTCTTCCCGGGGGGCGATATCGGCCGACTGGCGGTCTACGGGACGGTCAACGACCTGGTCGTCAGCGGGGCCCGGCCGCGTTCTCTCAGTCTGGCGATGGTGATCGAGGAGGGGCTGCCATGGGCGGTCCTGGATCGCGTGCTGGACAGTGTGCGATATGCTCTCGACGCGACAGCGGTCGAACTGGTGACCGGGGATACGAAAGTCGTCCCGCGGGGGGCGGTCGATCAGCTCTTCCTGACGACGACCGGGATTGGCGAGGTGATTCAGCCGCTGCCGGGACCGGCGGGACTTCGGCCGGGAGACATCCTTCTGGTGAGCGGGCCGATCGGGCGTCACGGTGCTGCGGTGTTGTGCGCCCGAGAGGAGTTTGGTTTCGATCCGCCGCCGCTCAGCGACTGCGGCCCGCTGATCCGGCCCGTCGAGGCGTTGTGGCAGGCTGACGTGACGGTTCGTTGTCTGCGGGATGCGACACGTGGCGGCGTGGCGGCAGTGCTCCATGAGTGGTCAGCGGCGGCGGGACTGGGGATCTCCGTGGATACGGCCTTGCTGCCGGTGTCGCCGGACGTGCGGGCGGTCTGTGAACTGCTCGGGTTGGAACCGCTGCATCTGGCGTGCGAAGGGACTTTTGTGGCGGCCGTCGCCGGCGGGCAGGCGCAGCAGACGCTGGATGTGCTCCGCGAGAATGGGTGTGCTGCGGCAGCGAGGATCGGCGAGGTGACGGCCGCGCGTTCAACGCCGGTCCGGCTGCGGACGACTGCCGGGCGCGAGATTCCGCTGGATGAGCCCGCGGGGGAGTCCCCTGCCCCGGATCTGCTGATGGCCGGCCGGAACGGGAACGAAAACACCCTGCGTAACCGAAGAGTTCTGCAGGGTGATCGAATTCGCGCTGGACGGTCCGCGGCTTTACGGAGCCAGCTTGCCGCCATACTTGGAGAGCTCGAGGACCAGGAAGATGATTCCGGTCACGAGGGCGGCGAACGAGACGAACAGCAGCCCCACGTAGATGTCGGGAGCGGGATCGTTCTTCTCAGAATTTCGTGGTGACATTGTCGCCTTTCTCGATGATGGCGTTTTTAGCTTTTTCTTCGATCGTCCCGACGGCCCGGTTCCGTTCGACCGACACGAGTCGGATTCGGCCGAGGAACTGATCGCCGCGATACACGGTGGCCTTATGACCGCGAACCAGACCATCGTTGCTGCCGATGGAGATCTCGACGTATTCCAGATTCCCCTTCTCGGCCTTGCGGACTTCATTGACCAGGCCACGAACCGCCGGGGCCGCCTGCTCTCTCACGAGCATTTCGCGGGTGTCGGTCGGCAGGCCGTTCGAGGCGAGGAACTCGCGCATCTTGGCGTTGTCGCGCAGCGTCTTCTCGTGCTTCTCATTGAGCTGCTGAATCAGGACGTCTTGCCCAAACAGCTTGTCTTCCATGTCCCGGATCGTGGCGACCATTTCGCCCCGGCTCTTGAAGAGATCGGCGTTCTGGGCACGTAGCAACTGCGATTCGCGGACCCGTTCGCCGGCTTCGGTACTGTTGTTCTGGGCCAGATTCCGTTCGGCGTCGAGCGCCACTTTGAGCTGCTTCGATTCGGCTTCCAGCCCGGTGACCGCGGCCTGCAAGTTGGTCCGTTCGCCGGTGAGCTGAGTCACCTGACCTTCGAGGTCTGCAATCTTCTGGACGGCGTCAGTCCGAGCTGCCTGCAGATCCCGATCCAGATCCTGGGCTTTGCGTTGTTCCTGGGTGTACTGATTCAGGGCCGCGTCGCGGGCCTTCTTCCAGTTCGTATGGGCGTTGAAGACCGCGCCGGCGAGGGCCATGAACATGATGCTCAAGACCAGATGCAGCACAACCAGCAGTTTGCCAACCCACGTCATGGCCACACTCCGCCGAACGTCTGACAGAACCTGCCAGACAGAATCCGGTTCAAACCGTTATCGACAAGACACTCTGATGTTCGAAATCACATCCGGGACTACTGCCCGGGAGCGACGACAAGCCCCGCGTCAAGGCTTTGGGTAAGCCCCGTCGAGCTGACTCTTCAACTGCTGATTCCGCCGCGACAAGCGTTGTTCAATTTCATTCAGCCGAACCAGTTCGTCGGCGAGCGCATCCCGTTGCTTGCCGGTTGCGTAAAGATCGTTCCGCAACAATTCCAGTTGATTCTTCAGGCGGAGACCTTCGTTGCGGCGTTCTTCGGCGTCGGCCCGGATCGTCTGGGCTTCCACCGACTTCTGCTGAATCTCCGTTGTGACAGTCTGAATCTGGGCTTCAATCTGACTGAGCTGCTCACGGAGGATCTGAAGGCGTTCGTCTGCCCCTTTCAGATCGGCGGTAATCCGGAGAGCGACTTCGGCGATCCGCGGCTTCATCTGCTCGATTTTCTGATTGATCTCGGTCAATTCCGTCTGAGCGTTCTGCGCCTGCTTCTGCCGCCCCTGGACCAGGACCTCCGCCAGCAGGGTGGAACTACCGATCTGCTGATCCGTCACGCGGTCTTTGACGCTGAACTGCGACGGGGGACCGGGGCGCTCTTCGAGTGCCAGATCGTTTGCAAAGCTGGGAGCGGCCGCCTCGGCGCGCCAGTTCGGACCGCCGCTCACGAGCGCCCCTGCGAATGCCGCGAAGCCGAGGCTTGCTGCCGCCGTAAAGACGACGAGGATTCGACCGAGGGTATTCATGGAGCAGCCTGCAGGCAGTTTGAAGAAAGGCCGGCGAGAGACCTCGGCGGATTTCGACATGGAATGCGGATATCGGCAGGCGGACACGCCCCCGGAACATCCGTTCCCCGCGAGCCGGCCAAGACGGCCTCCCTACTGCTCGATGCAGCTTACCGGTGCGGAAAAACGGGTGTCAACGACAAACTCAAACTGGGGAGCCTCAATCGTCAGCCCCGCCGCACCCTGCCGGTTATTCCAGTCGGCACGATTCCGGAAAGTCTGACTCTTTCAGGGTCCAAGGGGCGGACCCTCCGGCCGCTGGCGACCGGGGACTCACAAAACTCATTCGGCCTGCCGTGGGCGTCGCTGGAACTTGGACCGTACTGAGCGATTCTTCGGCATAAGCTGACTAATCGCGCCCCGGATTGTCGACTTCCCGCACAGTCGCCCGAATCGGCAAGAATTCTCAGGAGGTGTGAGATCCCCCATCGGACCGATCGATGGAAGCAGACAGTTTCGCGTCCGGGGACAACCGGATACAACCGAGTCGCAGCCGGATATTCCTTTTTGCTGCGACGCCAACGACTGATCGACGGTCAAGAGCCGCCCCGCGAGGAGACTGACACGATGGCCGACATGAATGCGTTGCCCGCCGAGACTCGCGAACGGGCTCTCAAGGAAGAGTTGAGCGAACTGGTCAATGTCGTCGGTCCCGGGCCGCTCGTCGATTTGCTGCTTGAGCGGGCGTTTCAGCTGAATGTCACCGATATTCACTTCGATCCGGCCCGGACGGGACTGCGAATCCGGCTCCGGGTGGACGGCGTCCTGCACGATGTCCTGCAGCTTCCGACGGACATGATGTCGCACATCGTGTCGCGCGTAAAACTGATGGCGAACATGGACATCACGGAACGCCGGTCGGCCCAGGACGGCCACATCACCAGTGCATCGTTGAAGCGACAGCGGGATGTGCGGGTCGGCAGCGGTCCGACGATCTACGGCGAACGTCTGGTACTGCGGTTGATGCCGGACGACGATATCTTCACGCGGCTGGAAGATCTCGGTCTGGAAGACACCCAGGCGGAGTCGGTGCGCCGCTGCCTGGCTCGTCCGTACGGCATGGTTCTGAGCGTCGGTCCGGTGGGGAGCGGCAAGAGCACCACGATGTACAGCTGCCTGGAGATGCTGAATCTGCCGGGGCGGAGCCTCGCATCGATCGAGGATCCGGTCGAACGCCGGATTGAAGGAGTCAACCAGATCCAGGTGGAACCGAAGATCGACTTTACGTTCGTGGAAGCGTTGCGCGGCGTCCTGCGCCAGGATCCAGACGTGATCATGGTCGGGGAGATCCGAGATCCCGAAACCGCCCACATTGCCGTCCGGGCTGGTCTGACAGGCATTCGCGTTCTGAGCACGCTGCACGCCAACGACACGACGGCGACGATCGACGTGTTCCGCGAGTTCAACATTCCGCCGATGTTCATCGCCGACAGTGTCAACGGGATCATTTCCCAGCGGCTCGTTCGGAAGATCTGCACGCAGTCCCGCGAGATGCACCACCCGGATCTGCTAAGTTGCCAGCAGCTCGGCATCTCGGCGGCCGACGCCGAGTCGATCGAACTGGCCCGCGGGATTCCGGCGGATTGCAATTTCCATACGGGATATCTGGGGCGGACGGGCGTTTTCGAGGTTTTGCCGGTCGACATGGAGCTTCGCTCGGCAATTCTTTCCGGCGCCAGTTCCGCCGAGCTGAAACAGCTCGCGCTGGCGGGGGGAATGCAGACCCTGGAGCGGTCGGCGATCAAGAAAATCCTGGCGGGCGTGACGACGCTGGAAGAAATGCATCGGGTTCTGATGACCGATCTGTGACCGGCGGAACACCGGCGACCGGCAGGATTTGCGGACTTGCGGTCCCGTTGCACTCGCTTGCGGGAATCTCAGCAATTCAGCGCCCCTCGGGCTTGCCCTGGAATTGCCGCAAACTGTTGACTGGAAAACACTTTTCGGGGATCGGCTGCACGCGCGGTCCGTCTTGACACATTGGTACGCGCGGCCTAGATTCCCTCGGTCGATTCAAGCTCGCATCAGTTTGCCGAGTTCTCGCGAGACAGTCGAATGGTTCGAGTCGCGGCCCGGCACATGGCGCCGCGCACCGTCGTTCGGTCGGTCCAGGAAGGGCCGGCCAGCGGCGGGTTGCCGGAATTCTTACCGTCCGTCGGATGCGAATGGAGTCGCTGATGACTTACACAGTGTCGATCAATGCCGATCCGGAGCGATCGGTCCCGTTCATCGATCTGGTTCCACAGCACCGCGCGATTGCCGGCGATGTGATGAACGCCGTCGAGCGGGTTTTTTCCGAGCAGAAGTTCATTCTCGGCGACGAGGTGGTCGCTCTGGAGAACGAAATCGCCGCGTACTGCGACGCCGATCACGCGATCGGCTGCAACTCGGGAACCGACGCCCTGATCATCGCTCTGCAGGCCCTCGGCATCGGTCCCGGCGACGAAGTGATCACCACTCCCTTCTCGTTCTTCGCTACGGCCAGTTCGATCTGCCGGGCCGGCGCGACGCCCGTCTTTGTGGACATCGAACCGGATACGTTCAATCTCGATCCGAACCGCGTGGAAGACGCTGTCACGCCCCGCACGAAGGCGATCATGCCGGTGCATCTCTACGGGCAATGCTGCGAGATGGAACCGCTGCAGCGGATCGCGACGCAGCACAATCTGGCCATCGTGGAAGACGCCGCCCAGGCGATCGGCGCCGAGTATCGCGGCCGTCGGGCCGGCGTCCTCGGGACGATCGGCTGCTTCAGCTTCTTCCCGACCAAGAACCTCGGCGGCGCGGGGGACGGCGGCATGATGACCACCGATGACCCCGAGCTGGCCGCCCGGATGAAGCGGTTGCGGGTCCACGGCGACGTGGGGGGCTACGAACACGTTGAGATCGGCATGAACAGCCGGCTCGACGCGCTGCAGGCGGCTGTCTTACGCGTGAAGCTGCAGCACCTCGACCACTGGTCGGTTCGCCGACAGCATCATGCGAAGCGTTACGGCGAGCTGTTCCGGCAGACTGGAGTGCTCGACCTGATCTCCCCTCCGAGAGTCCGGGCCGACCGTCGGCACGTCTACAACCAGTATTGCGTGCGGGTTCGCGAAGGACACCGCGACGCGGTCCTGCAGGGGCTGAAGTCGCGCAAGGTCGGCTGCGCCGTTTACTACCCGAAGCCACTGCATCTGCAGACCTGCTTCAAGTCTCTGGGGTACACCGCCGGGGATTTCCCGCATGCTGAGGCGGCCTGCCATGATGTGCTGGCGCTGCCGAGTTATCCGGAACTTCCGGCGATCGATCAGCAGCGCGTCGTCGACTGCCTGGCGGATATCTGCCAGGAACTGCGCGGCGTCCAGCGCCGCCGGCTGGCCGCTTAGTCCGACGACGAACCGAACGAGAAACTCGATGTACGGCACGGCGATCCTGCAGGATCGCCGTGCCGATTTTCGTTTTCCAGTTCCGGTGAGACTCCGAAAACTGTGTGAATCGTCGAATCCGCGGCTTGCACGGCTGCGGCAACTGTGAAAGGCTGTTGCTCCAGTCGACGTTTTTCCGTCAGTCCGTTCGGATCAGGAACCAGGCGATGGGGGGATTTCTCTACACACTGCTGATCGGTTTCTTCGGCGCCCTGCTCTTTTTCGTGCTGCTGCTCGTTGGCGGCTACTTCGGAGTGAAGTTCTGGTTCCGCTGGAAATTCGGCAAGATTCTGGAACAGATGAAGAACCTCGGCGGCGCCATGGCGGGTGCGATGGTGCCCCCCATGCGATTGACCTTCCATCGCGACGACGATTTGAATTGGGCCGACGAGGAAGCCCTGAACCGCGATACGGCGTTTCTGCTCGCCGAGGGGTTTCAGCAGGTGGGGGACTTCGAGGGTGAAGAGACTTCCGTCTCGATGCGGGCGTTCGTTCACACGGAGAATCACATCTGGGCCGCCATTCAGAGCGTCTACGGGATGAAGCAGTGGACCGACCTCGTCACGCGCTACGCCGACGGGACAAGCTGGACGTTCGCCAATCTCGCTGATCACGGCATGGATTGTCCGCCTTGGCGGACGGCAAATTACCTGCCCGATTCGCCGATCCACGATCTGCTGGAACGCTGCCTGGCGGATCGTCCGCAGGGCAAAGCGATGCTGCCGGCGTCGGCTGGAGACTTTCCGCAGGTCGTTTCCGACGCTTATGCCCGCGAGATGGACTGGCGGATGGAACGGGGGGGCGTGACGGTGGAAGAGATTGAACGGACGCTGGCCAGGGACAACCAGACTGCGGAACCGCAGTCGATTCGCATGATTCAATTCGGCTGGACGCAGGCAATTTCGACGTTTCTGGACGAGCAGTGCCGGGAACGGTTTCTGGAGGATCGGGGAGTCTCGGCGCGCGAATGGGAAGAGGTCCGCGATCGGGTGCTGGTCATCCATGACCGCACGCCGGCCAACGTCCTTTTCGACCTATTGCCGGGAGCCGAGGACGACGACGAGTCCCCGCAGGAAGACCTCTGGTCGGGGGCCGAGGACGACGATGCGGATGAGCCTCCGCGCCTGCAGGCTCTCCGCAAGCGGATCGCGGTCGATGGTCCGCGGACGGTATTTGCGGAGCTGAACGCCGGGCTTCCGGAAGCTCGGCGCTCCCGAAAACTGGGGCAGGTGACGGTGGAAGCGGTCACGGCGGACCTGTATGTCCAACCGGAGTGGGAGGACGACTTCGACGATGATGATGACGACTGAGTCTGCCAGCTCACTCCGGGAGAGTTTCCGCAACGGGGCGCCGATCGACCAACGTCGGGGCGGGCGTTGTTTCTGTGGCGGCGAGACTCGTTCGGGATCTGTCGTCTGTCGGGGCCCAGTCTGACTTGATGCCACTCGGGCATTGACCGGTCAGCGGGTTGCAGCCGACCGAACCCGGCGCGAAGGCGGATGCTGCCAGGCCGATCGCGGCGGCGAAGAGCAGAAAGTTGCGTGTCTGGCGTTCCATCGAAGTCCTTTGTGGCAATTCCACTCTTCAAATGATACGGACCGCACGGACTCCGTGGCAATGAGCAATGGAGGCCGACTCGCTCCGAACGGCGATCCATCGCTATTCTGAAGAGCTGTCGCGACCGCCTGTCACGCACATCAGCGCGTCACTCCTCCAGCAATCTGATTCACCATGACTTCACAGCCAGTCTTTGCCGCTCAGCCGTATGCCGGCATCGCCACGTTCGCCCGGGCGCCGTACCGGCCGGAGCCGGTTCCCGTGGACGTCGCCATACTCGGCGTTCCCTATGACAGCTCGACCTCGTATCGCAGCGGCACGCGGTTCGGGCCGCGGTCGATCCGGGAGCAGTCGTTGCTCCTGTGGGGTTATAATAACGCGTTGCAGGTCAAGCCGCTGGAGGTGCTGCGCGTCGTCGACGCCGGCGATGTCGACGTCGTTCCGCCCAGCATCATCGAAACGCATCAGGCCATCGAAACCCACATCCGACGCTGGATGGATGTCGGAGCGCAGGTTATTGCGGTAGGTGGCGATCACTCCCTGTCCCTGCCGGCATTGCGGGCGCAGGCCGCCAAGTACGGCCCACTGGCACTGATCCACTTCGACGCGCATCCCGATACCTGGGACTCCGAGTACCCGAACCAGAAGTACAGCCACGGCACGCCTTTCATCCGGGCGATCGAAGAGGGTCTGGTTGACACGGCGGCCTACGTCCAGCTCGGGATCCGCGGTCCGACGGCCGGTCCGGGAGACTATCAGGATGCGCTTCGCCTGGGAGCGAAGATGATTACGCTTGACGATTTCCGCCGGATCGGACTCGAAGCTTCAATCCAGAGGCTGCGCGAGACGGTCGGCGACCGGCCGGTGTATGTCACGCTCGATATCGACTGCGTCGACCCCGCGTTCGCACCGGGTACGGGCACGCCGGAGGTTGGCGGACTGACGAGCTGGGAGATTCTGCAGCTAGTCCGCGGGTTGGCGGGACTCAAACTGGTCGGCGGAGACGTCGTCGAAGTCTCGCCGCCGTACGACCACGCCGGGATTACGGCGATCCTCGCGGCGAATCTGATTTTCGAGCTGCTGTCGCTGCTGGCCTTGCAGCGTCAGTCGACGTAGAGAAATTCGTTCGCGTTGAACAGCGCCAGGCACAACAGTCGCAGTCCGTCGTCTGGTTCCTGCTTCAACAGCGATTGCGTTTCAGTCTGTTCGTCGGGCGTTGGCAGCCGTCCGAGCGTGAGAACGAGCGCTCGTTCGACGCGCTGGTCGGAACTGGAAATCTCCCGCTCGATCCGCTGCGCGAGTTCCGCGGCGAGCGTGGTGCTCAGTTCCGAGTTCAGCAGCGCCAGCGCCTGCGGGGCGACAGTCGACTTTGCCCGGCGGGGGCAGGTGGCGTTGGTGTCCGGGCGGTCGAAGACCTCGAACAACGGGTAGCGCAGATTCCGCCGGACGAACAGGTAGATGCTGCGCCGCCGGTGGTCATCTTTATCGGGTGAGACCACCCACTGATTCTTCAGCAGCGTGCCGATCAGTTCCTGCGGCAGGGGTGGCCGCACGCCCGGTCCGCCGCGTCGTTCGCCGAGGACGCCTGCGGCAGCCAGCATCGCATCCCGGATCGCCTCGCCTTCCAGCCGTCGAGGTGTCATCCGGCCCCATAACCGATTCTGCGGATCAGCGGCCGCGAGATCGTGCCAGATTCGTTGTTCTGCGGCAGAATCCCCCGGTCGGGCCGCTCGTTGATAAGCGGATGATGTCACCAGCAACCGATGCAACGACTTGAGACTTCCGTCCCGGCGGGCCAGTTCGGTCGCCAGCCAGTCGAGCAGTTCGGGATGCGACGGCTCGCTCCCTCCCAGCCCGAAGTCGCTCGCACTGCGAACCAGCCCCTCGCCGAAATGAAACTGCCAGATCCGGTTCGCCATCACCCGCCACGTCAGCGGATGATCGGGCCGCGTCAGTTCCCGAGCGAGACCCGCACGAGTTTCGCCGGTCGTCGTTCCATTGGCGGCCACGATCCGCAGGACGGCTGCCTCCACGATCGGGCCGGGGCGACGGTGGTCGCCTCGAATCGCCAGGTGGGACGTCCGTGGGGCGCCTTCGCGATAGACCCGGCCATGCGGTATTTCCGGCACGGCCGGGGTGTCTGCCAGCGCGGCCGTCAACTCATCGCGCCGGCGGCGTTCGTCGTCCGTCAGCGCCGCCAGCAGGTCCTTCGTCGATGGCTGCATGTCGGGATTCTGCTCCCGCAGACGCTTGCGGGCCACGTCGTCGATGCGCTTTCGTTCGGATTCGAGCGGACCGATAACCTTGCGGGCCTGCTGAAAAGCGGCCAGTTCCTCCGGCGTGGCGACCGGCTGATCCTTGAACAGATCCCCGCTCGCAAAGAACGCTCTCAGCCGGTAGAAGTCGAGGTGACTCACCGGATCGGTCTTGTGGTCGTGACATTGAGCGCACCCGACCGACAGCCCCAGAAACGCCGATCCCACGGTCCCGGTCAGCTCGTTCAGCACCGTATGCCGGCGTTCTTCCTGGTCATTGATGTCAACCATGTCCGGGCCGCAGAGCAGAAAACCGGTGGCAATCGCCGCCTGAGGATCGTCGGGGAGCAGCAGGTCTCCCGCGATCTGATTGCGGACGAACTCCGCAAATGACAGATCCCGGTTGAAGGCGGCGATGACCCAGTCCCGGTAGCGCCAGGCATTAGGCCGAACGTGGTCGAACTCGAAGCCGTCGGTTTCGGCAAACCGCGCCAGATCGAGCCAGTGCTGCGCCCAGCGTTCGCCATAGGCCGGCGACGACAGCAGCCGGTCGACCAGCCGCTCCCAGGCGTCGGGTGCGCCGTCGGACAGGAACTCGGTAATCGCCTCGGGCGTGGGGGGGAGTCCGGTCAGGTCGAAAGTGAGCCGGCGGATCAGAACCCGTCGGTCGGCCGGTTTCACCGCGGACAATCTGTCGTCCTTCAATCGCTGGTCGAGAAAGGCATCGACCGGATTAGACGGGTTCGCAGCAGACTCGGGAATCGTTGGCGCCACGAGCGGTTGGAATGACCAGTGCTCACGATCTGCCGCCGAAATTTCCGGCTCAGCCGCTTCAATATCGTCGTTCGCCTGCGCGGACGATCCCGTTGCGAACAGCCCCAGGAACAGGCCGAACGCGCAACAGATTCCGTAGTAGCTCCGGACGCGGCTCACTCGTGTGGTCTCTTTCAGCTCAGAATCTCGCGGACGACGTTTCCTTCCACATCGGTCAATCTCTGGTCGCGACCCTCGTGGAAGAACGTCAGTTCGGTGTGCTCCAGCCCGAGCAGGTACAGAATCGTGGCGTGCAGGTCGTGCACGTGCACGGGTTTCACTTCCGCCCGCAGGCCGAACTCGTCCGTTGCCCCATGCACCATCCCGCCCTTCACTCCACCCCCGGCGAGGACCGTCGTGTATCCCCAGGGATTGTGGTCGCGGCCTTTGCCCTGTTCGCTCATCGGCATCCGGCCGAATTCCCCGCCCCAGATCACCAGGGTGTCGTCCCACAACCCCCGTCGTTTCAGATCGGTCAGCAACCCGGCCACCGGCCCGTCCGTCCGCTGGCACATTTCGCCGTGGTTCTTGAGGACGTCGTTGTGGGCATCCCAGCCATTGGTGTCTCCCGAGTAGAGCTGCACGAACCGTACGCCGCGCTCGATCAACCGCCGAGCCAGCAGGCAACGCATCCCGAACTCGGCGGTGGCGGGATCGTCCAGCCCGTACAGCGACCGGGTTTCCGAGGTCTCGTCGCGCAGATCGACGGCCTCCGGAGCAGCGGACTGCATCCGAAAGGCGAGTTCGTACGATGCAATGCGGGCCGCCAGTTCGTCAGGTTGGCCGTGCTCGACAAAGTGCCGTCGATTCAGCGACTGCGCCAGGTCGATCACCCGCCGCTGCTGGCTGGCCGACAGCTCCGGCGGGCGGTTCAGATTGACCACCGGCGTCGCACCGGGACGCATCGTCGTCCCCTGAAAACTGGCGGGCAGAAATCCGCTCCCCCAGGCGGGAGGCCCTCCCTTGATGCCGCCACCGGGATCGGGCAGCACGACGAAGGCCGGCAGATCCCGGTTCTCCGTTCCAAGACCGTACGCGACCCAGCTCCCCAGACTCGGCCGGCCCATCAGCACGCTGCCGGTATTCATCTGGTAGACGGACTGCGGATGATTCACGCTGTCGCCGTGACAGCTCCGCAACACGCACAGGCTGTCGGCGTGCTCGGCCATTCGGGGAAGAAAGTCGCTGATCTCCAGCCCCGATTCTCCCCGCGGTCGAAATTCCTTGACCGGACCCAGGAGTGGATTCGCCGCCACTTTCCGCCTGGTCATCACCTGACCGAAGCTTTCGGGCAGCGGTTGGCCGGCGTGGCGAGTGAGTTCGGGCTTGGGATCGAACAGATCGACCTGACTGGGTCCGCCGTGCATGAACAGCGAGATCACCCGCCGGGTGCGGGGCGAATGATGTGGCGGGCGCGGCGCCACCGGATTGCTGTCGGATAGCGTTTCCGCACGGGATTCGTCCGCGAGGAGCGCCGACAGCGCAACGGCTCCGAGGCTGTGTCCAGTCTGCGCCAGAAATTGCCGTCGCGATCGACCGAATTGCATTGGCGTTCGGCGGACGTCCATTCGTGATCACCCTTCTGCTGCCGAATCGGCGACTCTCGCCATTATCGACTCTTGCGAGCCCGGATGACAGCCGCACTTTGTCATTTCTCACCGGGATGCAATCTCCGGCGGCTTCTGGCAGAATCGTTGGTTTCCGCGTCTTCGCCCATGTCGGGACCGTTTCTCGTGCCGCCTGCTGCTTCTCTGGAAGTCCTCTACGAAGACAACCACTGCCTCGCCGTCAACAAACCCGCCGGGCTGCTGACGATGGGAGACCAGACGGGCGACCGGACGTTGCTCGAACTGGCCAAAGACTACCTCGCCCGCAAGTACGCCAAGCCCGGCGCCGTCTTCCTGGGGGTCGTCCACCGATTAGACCGCCCGGTCTCCGGCGTCATCCTCTTCGCCCGGACCAGCAAGGCCGCGGCCCGATTGTCCGAGCAGTTCCGGGCTCGCACCATTGAAAAAACCTATCTCGCCCTGGTCGAAGGCTCGCCCCGCCAGGCCAGCGGGCGGCTGATCGACCAGATCGCCAAGGACACCGGTCGCAATGTTTCCACCGTCGTCGACGATGACGACGTTGTGGCCGATGGACGCGAATGCGTCCTGGACTGGCGTCGCGTCTCGCAGCACGGGCCATTGACGCTGCTGGAGATTCGCCCTCTCACCGGCCGCAGCCACCAGATCCGCGTGCAGCTTGCTCACGCCGGCTGGCCCATCGTGGGCGATGCCAAATACGGCGCCCGGACGCCGGGACAGGGAACACTGGCGCTCCACTCGGCCTCGCTGACGTTCCAGCACCCGACCTTAAAGTCGCCGGTCACCGTGTCCGCCGATCGGCCCGCCGCCTGGTCGCGGTGGCTCAAGCCGCGAGGTGCCTGACTTTGGCCGTCACCGGCCCGGAAATCGTCGCCACAGATCATGATAGGCATGCATTGCCGTTCCGAGATTCTTCATGTTGGCTTGTGCCTGACTCCGGCGCGACGACTCGCGAACCGTCAGCAGCCAGGGGATCGTTAATGCCAAGCCGACCACGCAGAGCAACCACAGCACGATCAGCTCCGGCAGCGTGATTGCGCCACGCCGAGTTCTGTCGCCGCTCAGTCGCTCGAACAAACGCATCCGGCTGTTCTCTACGATCAGGGTGCTGACTTCTCTGTCGCCCGCCTGACGACGATACTGTCACGCCAGAATTCCGGCAATCAGTGAGTTCAGGACCAACGGCAACGGCAACGGCAACGGCTACGGCACGAACTGGCCGCCAATTCACTTACGACTGCGATCCGCCGTTCGACCGACACCGTTCGAGCACCCGCAGCATGGCGTCGCACATCGCCGGACCGGAGTCGGGCGTAAACGGGAACTGGTTGCAGTATTTCGGCGACTGATACCCGGCATAGCTGCGGACCTCGATATCGTGCGCGTCGGGCAGATAGCCGATCCGTCCGTTCGAATAGCAGGCCATCAGTAATTTCTCGTCGCCGAACCGCTGGCGGATGTCGATCGCGAACGGCGAAAAGAACTCCGACGAATTCGCCACGACATACGCGTCCCCCAGCCGCAGCGCCTGGACTTCAGTTTCCAGCGTCTCCGGCCGGGTCTCCCAGTCGCGAAGCATGAGATCGGTCCACTCGATATGGAACCGGCACATGGCGGCCACGGCTTTCCATTCGTCGCCGCCGTGCCGCTTCACCATGTCGTCCGGGTGGTTCGTCATCGAGCGTCCGATGGTTTCCCGCCAGCGGCTGGCGTCATGTTCGGCCAGCCGTCGCTCGGCCTCCTCGCGGTCCGTGAACAGTTCCTCCCGCGTCCAGCGTCGCGTCGGCAGGATGGCCCGCTCTGCGGCGGCTGCAACGTGCGCGTCGGCACAGAGCGTCGCTCGATCAAGGGCCTGTCGCGTGGAGGCAATCAATCGCTGAGCCGGTTCGTGCTCGCGTTCTGGAGTGGCAAACTCCCGATGGAAATTCGCGTCGCCGCAGGCTCCCTGAAGGTAGAGCGCCAATGCTCCGGGGAACGCAGCTTCCAGTCCGTCGCAGACCTCGCCGGGCACATCCCGGCAGACATCCCACGGCCGCATGTCCGTCGTGACCGTAGGATGCGCCCCGAAGTTTGTGACGATCGCCAGCGGCGATCCGTCGCGCCGATCGATCCTCATCGCGGTGAGTGTCGAGTCGATCACGCCTGCCGGCCGGGTCCGGTTGAAGCTCACGTCATCGACGGTCGCCCGACCGCTGCGGAGCGTGGCGGGTTCGCGCTGTCGCCAGGCCACGATCGCCGCAGTCGCGGCCTGCCGGCTGGCCCAGTCCTCGTAGAACGAATCGCATTCCCCTACGCCCAGCAGTCCGCCCGCCGCGGGAGCGTTGTGGCTGTGCGAACAGTTCAGCAGGATGGCGGTGGGGGGCAGGCCGGTGGCCTCTTGAATCCGTTCCCGCGTCCGCCGCGCGAATCCCTCATCAATCACCATCAGATCGAGAGCCAGCAGCACCGCCTGCCGCTCGCCATCGTCGACCGCCAGCGCGGTCGCCGCGAGGCGGTCGCGAATCCGTTGCCAGCGGCGCTCGATGTAATAACCCCAGCCCGTCAGCTCGACGCCCCAGTACGGCGTCAGATCGGTTCGCGCGACTCCTGCCTGAAACATCGCCTGCCCTCCTGTTTCCGGAATGGAAAGCGAATATACTCCAGACCGTCGCCGCACACGATTGGCCGCCGGGGAAATCGCTCGCACCCTCCTGCCGAGAGCCTCGCATGAGAATTACCTCGATCGAAGCCATTCCCGTCCGGATTCCCCTCAAACCCGAACGACGGATGATCTCCGCTCTGGGGAAGCACGACGTCTCGGACTTTGTCCTGATCCGCCTGCGGACCGACGACGGTCTCGAAGGAGTCGGCGAGGCGACCGTCACCGCCCGCTGGAGTGGCGAAACCGTCTGGGGCGCCAAGGCGATGATCGACCACCTGCTAGCCCCGGTGGTCATCGGCTGCGATCCACACGATATCGCCGAGATCGACCGCCGGATGGAAGCCGTCGCCGTCTACAACTGGTACGCCAAGTCGGCCATCGAAATGGCCTGCTGGGACGTCGTCGGCCGGGCGGCGCAAAAGCCGGTCTACGACCTGCTCGGCGGCGCCTGCCGGTCGCTGACTGTCCGCAATCGCTTTTCGCTGGGAGCCTATCCGCCGGCCGTGGCGCGGGAACGAGCCATCGAGCGAGTCGGGCAGGGCTTCGACACGATCAAAGTCAAGGTGGGGACCGATCCCGCCGAAGACGTCGCCCGCGTGAAAGCCGTCCGGGAAGGGATCGGCCCCGACATCGCCCTGATGATCGACGCCAACGGCGGCTGGAACGAAGCCCAGGCGACGTCGTGTCTGAAACAGCTCGAAGACTGCCGGCTGGCGATCGTCGAGCAGCCGCTGCCACGCGGCAATTACGCGGGTCTCAAGGAATTGCGGAAGGAGACTGGCTGCCGGATTCTTGCCGACGAGAGCTGCTTCGACGAAGTCGAGGCCCGCGAGCTGCTGATGCAGGAGTGCTGCGACGTGCTGAGCCTCTATCCCGGCAAACAGGGGGGGATCGCCCGCGCCCGCCGGATCGCCGAGCTGGCTGCGGAGTACTACGTCCCCTGTTCGATCGGCTCGAACCTGGAATGGGACGTCGGGGCGGCGACGATGCTGCACTTCATCGTTTCGACGCCGAACATGCAGGTCGACCGCTACCCCGGCGACTGCCTGGGCCCGTTCTACCACGAAGTATCGATCGCGAAGAAGCCGCTGCCGATCGAAGGGCCGCTGATTACGCTGCACTCGGGCCCGGGGCTGGGGATCGACGTCGACTGGGACGTGGTGGAGAGGCAGCGGATGCGGGGGTGATCGCTCTGTAAGATTGCGACCGATGGCGTCGACGAGCGACAATGAATCCGGCAGAGCAAGTCGTCAACAGGAGATTGATCGATGCCGTCGCCGTTTCCGGGAATGGACCCGTATCTCGAACGTCCGAGCCTCTGGCCGGACGTGCATGCGGAATTGATTTCGGGAATCCGAGCCAGCCTGATTCCGCAGCTACGGCCGAAGTACTCGGCCCGTCTGGAAGACCGCGTCTATATTTCTGACGATCGCGATCCTGGCCGGAAGTTGATCGTGCCGGACGTCCACGTTCCCTTGGTCAATCCGTTTGCAGACGTTCCTTTACCGGAGAATGGCGATACTCTGGTTGCCGAAATCGAGCCGATCGAGGCCGTCACATTCTTTCACACAGAGATTCACGAGCCCTATATCACGATTCTCGATAGCGAGGATCAGTCTGTGATGACGGTTATTGAAGTCTTGAGCCCCCCCAATAAGCACCCATATGCGGCTGGAGAGAGAACGTATCGTGAACAACGTCATCTGGTCATGGAGTCGACCGCCCACCTGATCGAAATCGATCTGCTTCGCGCCGGAGATCACTTCCCGATCGACCCGCGACTGCCCGCATGTGATTACCTGGTCCACGTGTCCCGCAAACGGAAGCGCCCGCGAGCGTCGCTATGGCCGATTCGGCTGGCTCAACGACTGCCGACGATTCCGGTGCCACTCCGAGAGGGTGATCCTGACGTCCAGATCGATCTTCAGGCCATACTCACCAGCGCCTACGACCGCGCCGGATACGACGCGATCATCAACTATCGCGAAGAACCCGATCCGCCATTCACTCCCGAACAGTCCGCCTGGGCCGGCGCCGTGCTGCGCAAGGCCGGTTTGCGTCCGGCGGACTGACTGAGGACATCCCCGATCGCTCGACCGATGGCAGTGATCGACGGCAATTCATCTCGCGCATTGTCTGCTTGCAGGACCACCAATGATTGCCTGCTGCGGGCGTCGTTCTTCGCCCGCCAGGTCAGTCGATAGTCGCAGTACCCGGCGGCGGCCTTCATTGCAGCGCGGCGGCAGGCGTTTCCTCCGGACGATCCAGCGTTTTCGTACAATCCACCAGCAGCCAGCACAGGCCGCTGACCAGGTACATCGCGGCAATCAGATAGAACAGCGGCGACCAGTTCGTCGTACTGACGACTTTGTCTGCCACCGTTTGAGATGTCGTGAAAACATCCAGCAGCAACCCGAAGACGAGCGGCATGATGACGCCTCCCAGCGTCCCTGCGGTATTAATGATGCTGAAGACTGTCGCCGAGAACCTGCCACCCAGATCGGTGCAGGTTCCCCATGTCGTCGGTTGGCTCCAGTCGCTGAAGAACTTGGCAGCGGCCAGCGCCAACCCCGCTGCTAGCGGATTGGAAAGTGCTGACAACCACAGCAGGAAGCCGCAACCGATGATCTTTCCCACCGCGCCGACCAGGCTGCGGGACCATCGCCGACTGCCGGTCGACGCAATCAGGTGGTCATTCAGCCATCCGCCGACGACGCCGCCCGCCGCCCCACCCCAGAAGGGAAGGCTGGCCAACAACCCCGTACGGAGAATGTCGAGGTCATGGACTTGCAGAAAGTACTTTCCAATCAGCATCAAGAAGACGACGTCTGATCCCGCGTCAAGGTACTGCTGCACCACGAACCAGCGCATGCTTCGGTTATGAAATGCCCGGCCCCACGGCAAAACACCCGTCTGAGGAATGGCCTCGATCTGACCACCGCGAATGATTGAGAGTTCCAAGGCGTTGACCGCCGGGTTCTCCTCTGGCGAATTGCGGAAGAGTATCCAGAATGCTGCCGCAAACGCCAGGCCGGCGGCGGCCAGAACCATCAATGCGAACTGCCACGAAAGACCCAATGTCCCGATCAGCAGCGTTCCCAGGATAATGGGGGACATCGCTGCTCCCGCCCTGCCGAACGTAGTCGCTACCCATCCTTGGATGGTGGTGCGGCTGCGGAGTGGAAACCATGCGCGCGTGACCTTCGTTAACGCGGGATAACAGCCGGCTTGTGCAGCACCGAAGAGGGCTCTGAGCGCGATGAGTGCAATAGCGCTCCCGGTCAGTCCAAAACCCGCCAGAAACAGGGACCAGAGTAACGCGATGGCCGAGAGGAAACGGTGCGGGCCAAAACGATCCACCAATATGCCACTCGGAATCTGCCCGACAGCGTAGGTGACATAGAATGCAGCGAATACGACACCGGCGAAGGTGTTGTCGAATCCGTATTCCTTCTGCAATGGATCGAGGACGATGGTCCATGAATACCGATGAACGTAAAGCAGGAACGAGCAGCCACAGGCCAGGGCGAACACCTGCCAGCGCACGCCGGAAGGTCGTTCGGGAACTGTGGCATCGTGCATCGAAGGGCTCCGGAAGGGGGGACAGGAGGGAATAGGAAGCAGCGAGTAGCGAGAGAAGGAGGGCTTATCGCAGTTCGCTTATCGCGGATCGCCGGAGTAAGTCAGTCGCATTCTCTCTTCCCCTCTGAACTCTCGACTTCATTTCGACATTCGACATCTCTTCTTTCATTGCGTCTTGGCGTTCTTCTCCGCGTCTTTGCGTGAAATCTTCTCACTTTCGTCTTCTCTGCGCCTCTGCGTGAGATCTTCCTCCGGGACTTCACCGGAACTCCACCGGCTGCGGGCAGAACCGCTTCAGCTTGTCGCGATCCACGTCGATCCCCAGGCCGGGCTTTGTCGGGATCTCCAGCAGCCCCTCGGCGTCGATCCGGAACGGCTCGGCCATCAACTCGTCGATGTACGCGCACGGCGTCAGGTACTCGACGTACCTCGCCACCGGAATCGCCGCCGAGAACTGCAGGTCGGCCGCCAAGCCGAGCGCCGTGTTCCATCCGTGCGGCACCACCTGAATGTTGTGGTCGTACGCCAGCCAGGCGATCCGGCGGGATTCGCTCAGGCCGCCGTTCTTCGTGCAGTCGGGCTGCAGGATGTCGACCGCCCGCCGCTCGATCCACGGCTGAAATGCCTGGCGGCGCGTGAGGACTTCGCCCCCGGCGATCGGCACCGGCGAGACCCGCGTCAGTTCCGCATAGCCTTCGAGATCGTCCGGCGGCAAGGGTTCCTCGAACCAGGTGATGCCATAGTCCGCGAGCATCGACGCCGTGTTGCGGGCCCAGTTCGTGCCGTGCGGCCAGAACTGCTCGCTCCCGCCGGCATCGACCATCAGCTCCACGCCGTCACCCACCGTCTGCCGGGCGGTCTTGACCAGCAGTTCGTCGAACTTCCGATTCCGCCGGCCGAATGGCCGCCAGCCCATTTTGATCGCCTTGAAGCCGCGGCCGACGACGCTCTCCAGCGTCTGCTGCAAACGGTCCGGCTCGTCGAACAGGATCGAGCCGTAGGGCTTGATCGTCGACCGGTAGTTGCCTCCGAGCAAGCGCGAGACCGGCTGACCGCAGGCCCGGCCCATCAGATCCCACAGTGCGATATCCAGCCCGCTGATCGCATGCTCGACCGAACCGCCGCGACCCTGCCAGAATGAGGATTGCCGCAGTTTTTCGGAGACCCGTTCGGGCTCGACGCCCGATTCTCCCTTGAGCAGCGGCCACAGCAGTTGCACCGCGCCGGTCACCAGCGTGCCCGAGGTGAAGCAGCTCCCGAAGCCCGACAGCCCCGCATCCGTGCGGATCGAGACCAGCGTATGCAGGTTCTCCTGCGGCTCGTGTCCCTGCGGCCAGCCCCCATCCACCGTGGCCCCGGTCAGCGGGTACACGTCGACAGCAACAATCTTCACGCGGCGCCTTTCTCGTGACAACTTCCGGTCGAACGCATCAAGTACGCAGAATCCTGCCAGACAAGGCCGCGCGGCACAATCGCCGACCAGCCAGATTCTTTTGGACACAAGATGGCTTCGAGCCTTCCGAAGGAACAAGAGACAAGGATTCACCACGGAGGCGCAGAGGACGCGGAGAAATGATGGAACGGGAATGAGGCTAAGCGAGTTGCAAATGTACGCAACGGACTGGACGTGGCCCCGGGCCGGCCGATAGAAAGGAGTTGGAGAGACAGTTCGGGGGCGGGGCGGCACTTCTGTCGGCCATGCAATCTGGATGCAATCTTCCGAATGGCGGCGACCGGCCGTCTCCTGACATGGCTGACAACGAGCTTCGCGAACGGATCGCCGCCGAGGCGGCCCGTCTCATTCTCCGCGGCAAGGAAAAGGATTTCTCCGCCGCCAAACGCCGCGCTCAGCGCTGGCTGAAACAGCGGAACGTCCACCGCGACGACATCCCGTCGCACGCCGAAATCCAGGTGCAGATGTACGCCCTCTCCGGCGTGTTTGCTGCCGAAGTCGACTCGGGCGTCCTGATCCGCATGCGCGAAGCCGCCCTGCAGGTCATGCTCCTGCTGGAACACTTTGAACCGCGCTGTCAGGGGGCGGTGATCACCGGCCAGGTCGCCCGCGGAGCCGAACTGGAAATCGCCGTCCACAACGCCCGTCGCGAGCAGGTGCGAGAACGTCTCCGCCACGCCGGGTACCAGGTCGAGTCCCGCCGGCCGGATGAACCGGCCATGTCCGATGACGATGCCCCCTGGTCGCTCACCTTCCAGGCATCGTTCCCCGGCATCATCCGCGGCGGCAAATCGACGGAGAGGTCTGGCTGGTCCATCGAAGATCTCGTCGACGCCATGGGGCCGGACGACGATTCCGAAGAGCCGGCGGAACTGGAACTCGACGCCGTCGAAGTCTTCGCCGCCCTGCGACTCCTCGTCGAGCCGCTGTCGCGCGTCATGCAGGATCCGACCGATCACCCCGAAGGAGACGCCCTCTATCATTCGCTCCAGGTCTTCGAACTCGGCCTCGCCGAACGCCCCTGGGATGAAGAGTTCCTGCTGGCCTGCCTGCTGCACGACGTCGGCCTGGCCATCGACCGCCGACGCCCCGTCGAAGCCGGCCTCGAAGTCCTCGGCGATCTGATTACCGACCGCACGCGGAACCTGATCGAACTCCGCCCGACCGCCTCGGAGTATCTTCGGTCCGGCAAAGTCTCCCGCGGCGTCCGGACTCACGAAGACTTCGAAGACGCCTGCCTGCTGGCCCGCCTCGACCGCGCCGGCCGAGTCGCCGGCGAACAAGTCTGCACCCTCGACGAAGCCTTCGAGACCCTGCTGCGGCTGCAGGCCGAGTGCGAGGGGGAAGACGAGTGAGGATCTCTCGCAGAGACACAGAGAGGGCAGAGGCCGCAGAGACGACGGAAGAGAGAGAAGATTTCACGCAAAGGCGCTAAGAGGAACGCCAAGACGCAAAGAAGAAGAAATGTCGAATGTCGACGGCGGAATGTCGAATGAGAAGCAGTCGAGAGATGAGAGTCCCGAGGAAAAGTTCTCTCGCGCCGACTTTTGCCACGGGCAACTGACGACGGGCAACTGACATTGTCTGGCGATACGCTATTCCCTGCTCCCCGCTTGCCCCCCCCTCTTGACTCCCATACCTCAAGCGTCTAGGCTTATACCCAGCACGCCTGGGTATGGTTGGTTTCGGGAGCACTGACATGGACTCGCGTTTCCTCTGGGGCATGGTTGAGACGCTGATTCTGGAAGTCGTCTCGCGCGGCCCGTCGTACGGCTACGAAATCGTCCAGCGGGTCTTCAGCCAGTCGGGAGGCTACTTCGACCTCAAAGAGGGCAGTCTCTACCCCGCCCTGCACCGCCTCGAACAGCAGAAGCTGCTGACCTCCTTCTGGAAAGAAGTCGACGGCCGCCGCCGCAAGTACTACGAACTGAGCGCCGCCGGAAAGAAAGCCCTCGGGGCGCGCAAAGTCGAGTGGAAAGCCTTCTCCCGCGGCGTTGAAGGGATTCTCGACGCGCCGCTGGTCGTGCCGGCGGTGTAGGCGGCTGGAAGCACGAAATCCGAAACTCGAAATCCGAAACAAGTACCAAGCACGAAATCTCAAACAAGACGGTCAAGTCCGTACCCGCAATACCTCTTCTTTGCGTCGTTGCGTTCTGTTCTGCGTCTCTGCGTGAAATCGTCTCTTCCGGACACGTGCCATGTCCCCCGAAGACCTGCTCGCCGACTTGCCTCCCGTGCGTGACGACGAACCGTCTTCGCTGCGGCAGAATATTGCGGACGAGCTGGCCGATCACCTGGAATGCGCCGTCCGTCGCGAGCAGGTAAAGTCGAATGGAGCGGACGACGTCGAACGCAGGGTGCTGGAGCGGTTCGGCAACCCCCGTCAGATCGCCCGCCGGCTGTGGTGGCTGGCCATGTGGAGTCGCATCATGTCCCAACGGGTTCTGCTCGGCGTCAGTTTGACTGGCAATGTCCTCGCAATCCTGCTCAGCGTGGCGGTCTTCTGGCAGTTCGGTCGGGAGAGAATGTCGATCGCGCACGAACGACAGGCGCTGATGCAGCACATCATGGAGATGACAACCCGGATTAACGAAATCCAGAACCGCCCTGCCCCCGCCCACCTGCAGCCTCCCGGCGAACCGACGCTGAAAGTCCGACTCGAAGGCCCGGAGCCCGGCTCGCCGCCGCCGGACTACGCGGAGGTCTCCATCAAGGGGCTGCAGCTATTGAATCAGGCCCTGGAACGCACGAACGGCGTGCGTTCCGAACGACCGGAGGTCGACTTTGGCAGGGTTGTATCGGGGGGATACACAATTCAAGTCGGTGTGGGACCGTACAAATACTCGGAAGAGATCTCGCTGGCCGACGGGGAGAACCGCGAACTCGTAATCCACTGCCCCGGATTCGGTCCCGGCGTCTTGCCGAAACTCGACCGCGAGCTTCCCGAGGATCTCCAGACGCGCGGGATCGTGCCGTATGCCGAGTACGAACTGCTGCCCGTCGAAGTTGCCGGAAACCTCTGGGAACACGATCTTCCCGAACGTGGTCGCAGCCAGCGATTCAATCGCGATCCAGGCCCGTTTCTCACGTTGCTGGGAATCAACGCCAAATCCGGTGCCGGCGACCGTCGCAACTTGACTCGAATGTCTCCCTGGTCGGTTCTGGAGAGTCGACAGATTGTTAACTTTGATCCGTTCGTCGCCGCGATCATGAAATTCGCGTACGGGGAAGCGACTCTCAACGCCAGCAGCGAGAATGTTCACGGCGGCATGCGCGTGCGTCTCACGCGACTGGTCCTGGTCGACGACGTGTATCCCCTGAGCGACGACAAACGGCAATCGTCGCGCGGGCTCCGCGTTGGGGACGGAGATCCGCAGCAGAGATGGGCTCCGGCGGTACTGGTTTTCGACGCCGATCGACTGCAGCAGTTTCCTTCGCTCGTCGAACCCCTCGTCCTCTCCGACGAGCCGCTTCGACTCGTTCTGCCCCCAGAAGTATTGACTCTGATCCGCACGACGCTGGCCCGGGTCGACGCTGCGGATGCGGCAATCCCCGTGAATTTCCTGCGGTCTTCGACCTATCGGAGAGAGGACATTCGCTCGCTGCTTCTGGCTCGTCGTAAAGTCTTCCGTCCATGATTTTTTCTGCGTGCTGGTCGGCGCACCCGCGGCCGAAGTCGAAGAGGTGCGTATCGAGACGCAATGCGCTGCGGCAACGTCCTCTCTCCGTCAATACTTGCCGTTTGCGTGATCCCGACCCAGTAGCACCGTTGCCTGAGAACTTCTTCTCCGCGAGGTCCTCTACCCTCCGCGTCTCTGCGTGAAATCCTCGATCCGTCAACGCAGCGAGCCCCGCAACCTCCCGGCTGCAGGGCTCGCGCTGACTCTTCAATTTCCGAATTCGCGACTACTTCTTCTTCGCGATCTCAAAGCCCTTGTCGAAGGCCTTGTCGCTGAAGACCAGGTCGAGCTGCTCGGCCCCCTTGGCGGCGGCCACCTTGCCTTGGCAGTTTTCACAGCAGAAGGTGACCTTCGTGCCGGCGACTTCGACGGTCTTGTCGGCGTTCAGCTTGCCGCCCGAAAGCGGGCACTTCGTCTGCTTGAACTGCTCGGTGACGACGAGCTGCTGATTGGCCTTGGCGGCGAACTTGGCAGTGTCCTTCTGGAACGCGGCCGGGCAGTTGCCGCAGCACAGGTAAACCTTGGCGCCCTTGTAATCGACGGACTTGGTCATATCGATCGCCTTGCCCGACACCGGGCACATGGCCTTCGATTCCTTCTTCTCGTCGGCGGCATTCAGCGACAGAGCGCCGACCAGGGCAACGACAGCAGCGAGACTCAGAAGACGCAGAGACATGGGGAAACTCCACAAGACAGAAGACTGACTTGAGTCTGCGGAACCGATCCGGGACCACCCCGCATCGCCGTAGACTCCAGAGTTCTGAACGCGTTCCGCAACAAACGGAACGCGGAAACACCACGCAGAGCACCAACCGCAATCCGGCTCAATTCGCCGGGAACAGGTCGGCTACAGATTGCCGCACGCGCTCAATGGGCGCGGCGGCGGACGGCTACACGTTCCAGCGGCAGCACGACATGCAGAGCGCAGCGCCCCAGGGGGCGGCATCCGGTTCGATGGGAACTTCGGAACGAAAACTCCCCGCGTCGCACTCGGCGGAGAACTCCAGCCAGATGACGGGAGCCGTCGCCAGCAATTCCGCATCGGTCGAGGGAGCGGCCGAAGCCGTTCGCGTCAGGACCGATGGCACAGCCGCTGCAACTTGCTTCGCACATTGGCAGCGATGGTGCGACGCGACCTGCGGACGGCTGGCCTTCCGCTGCTCAGCCAGCCGTTTCGCACAACAGGGAGGCAGAGGCTTTGACTCGGACTCGGTCGTCTTGCAGCAGGACTTGCCGGATCCCTCCGCGGTCTGTCGCGTGCAACAGCAGTCGCGCGAGGCCCACGCCGGAACCGCCAGGCAGGCGGCCAGCACAAGACGCATCGCAGCAGACAGCAACCACGCGGCGGACATCAGCAGAAAACTCCCTGAGCCTCGAACCCCTGGATTGTAGACGCCTTTTCGCTGCGGTGACAGAGAAAAGTTTCCTGCATTCTCTATTGTGACATTTGGCAGGAACTCAGCGGAGTTGACACCCCAGTCCGCGCAATCCGGACTTCTTCCAATTCGGATGGCCCCGGCGCTTGGCATGAATCCATTCGCGGTGTTCCAGCGTGGAACGCTCCGCTCGCCGTTTCCGGCAGCCACCCCGCTGACGCGCCGTCCTTGGTCCGCTACCATCGTTGGCGGTCGATTTCCCCCTTCTGCTGACAGGCCGCCCCATGACTTCCCGCCTCTGCCAGCTGCTGCTCGCTGCACTGATCGCCGGGTTGACGACATCCGCTCCGGCGGCCGACAGCCCCAATGTCGTGGTCTTTCTGGCCGATGACCTGGGCTATTCCGATCTCGGCTGCTACGGCGGCGAGATTGCCACGCCCAACCTCGACCAGCTCGCCGCCGGCGGTCTGCGGTTCACCCAGTTCTACAACACCGCCCGCTGCTGGCCCTCCCGCGCGGTTCTGCTGACCGGCTACTACGCCCAGCAGGTCCGCCGTGACACCGTCCCCGATCTCCCTTATCCCACGGGCGGAGCGGGCGTCCGACAGCCCTGGGCGCAGCTCCTTCCCGCCCGCCTCAAGTCGGTCGGCTACCGTAGCTATCACTCCGGCAAGTGGCACGTCGACGGCAAGCCGGTTGAAAACGGCTTCGATCGGTCGTACTGGGTTCAGGATCAGGATCGCTTCTTCAATCCGAAAGTCCACTACGAAGACGACGTGCAGCTTCCCCCCGTCGAACCCGACTCCGGCTACTACGCCACCGTGGCGATCGCCGACCACGCGCTGAAGTGCCTGAAAGACCATGCCGAGCACCACGCCGACGAGCCGTTCTTCCACTACGTCGCCTTCACCTGTCCGCACTTCCCGCTGCAGGCTCTCCGCGAAGACGTCGCCCGCTACCGGGGGAAGTTCCGCCACGGCTGGGATGCACTGCGTGAGGACCGCCTGACGCGGATGAAAGAGCTGGGGCTGGTGAAGTGCGAGCTCTCCGAGCGCACTCCCGGCGTCCCCGCCTGGGACGAGCTGACCGCTGCGGAACAGCGGGCCTGGGAACAGCGGATGGAAGTCCACGCGGCAATGGTCGATCGGATGGACCGCGAGATCGGCCGGGTGCTCAACCAGCTCCTGGCGATGGATGCGTTCGACAATACGCTGATCCTGTTTGCGAGCGACAACGGCGCCAGCGCGGAGAAGATCCTGCGGGGTGATGGCCACGATCCGACGGCCCCGCTCGGTTCCGCGGCGACTTACCAGTGTCTGGAACCGGGCTGGGCGAACCTGGCGAACGCGCCGCTGCGACGTTCGAAGATCTTCGTGCACGAAGGAGGCATCTCGACGCCGCTGATTGCCTGCTGGCTGAACGGGTTCACGGGCCGGGGCGAGCTGCGGCATACGCCAGCCCATCTGGTCGACATGGTTCCGACGCTGCTGGAGGTGACGGGCGCAACGCTGCCGGAGGTCTTCCGGAACGAACCGCAGCCGCCGCTGCCGGGGCACAGTCTGGTGCCATTGTTCGCCGAAGACGGAGCGGCTCAGCACGAGGACCTGTGGTGGTTCCACAGCGGGAATCGGGCGATCCGCGTGGGAGACTGGAAGCTGGTCAGCGAGGGAAACGAGCCGTGGGAGCTGTTCAATCTGGGGATCGACCGGAGCGAAACTCTGAACCTGGCGGAAGGTTTTCCGGAGAAAGTCGAAAAGCTGGCCGCCCGCTGGGAAGCGAAGCTGGCGGAGTTCCGAGCGGTCGCTGAACGCAATCCCCCCCCGGCGCGACCGGCGGGGACCGGAGCGAACAAGAAGGGCAATAAGAAGGCAGCGGCAAAACCGGAGTGATCCGTTCCCGTTGCTCGCGCCTTGGGCACTTGCAGCTCAGGGCGATCGTCGCAAGAGACTCAGGCTTCCGGACGGACCGACGAACGCACCGGGGACTCAAACGACAGGTGCGGTGCGGGGACTGCCGAAGGACTCGCGGCCGCCGGGGGTTCGGCCAGGGCCGATTCGGGTTTCGCCGACAGGCGCGGCTCGAACAACTTGCCGAGGGGTGACGCCAGCAGGTTCGGCAGGAGCATGATGTCCGCGAGCAGGGCCACGAAGATCATCGCCGACAGCAACCAGCCAAAGCGGCTGATCAGGAGCAGTTCCGCCGGGGCGAGCACCAGCAACCCTCCCGCCACCACGAGGCTGGTCTGCCACATCGGCGGGCCACAGTGCATGAGGGCCTCGACGACAGCCTGATTCCTGGAATGGCCGATTTTGAGACCGCTCTGGAACCAGGTGAGGTAGTGGAGGGTTCCGTCGACGGCGATGCCGAGGGCGATGGAGGCGGTGATCATCGTACCGATATCGACGCGATGTCCGAACCAGGAAATCGCTCCAAAGACCACGACGATCGGCAGAACGTTCGGAATCATCGCCACGATGGCGGCGGGAAGGCTGCGCAACCGGATGACGAAGACGCCCAGAATCAGGAACCCCGCCAGCCCGAAGCTGGTGACCAGGCTTTCGAGGACGGCCACCTGCGTTCTAAGGAAGAGCGGGACGGCTCCGGTGATGACGTGCTCGGTCCCCGGATGCAGGCGAAGAATGTTCTGTGTGAGCTGGTTGAGGTCCGTCAGGATCCGGCTGTATTCGGTGTCCGACATGACGGCCGTCTGAGCGCTGATCCGCCACAGCTCGTCTTTCGGATGGTTGAGACCCTGGTCGCCGGTCTGATCGAGGTCGTTGGCCCGGGCGGCGACCGTGTAGAACGATCGGGACGCGGGAATCTCTCCTTCGCGGATCCGTTCTTCAATGGTGTTTGCCCGTTTGATGTACTGCTTGTTGGCCAGAAACGAATCGGATTCCGGCGGAGCACTGACCGGCTGGAAGTCGGCCAGCGAAATCGCCCCGCTCACCTCGGAATACTGCCGGAAGGCTTCCTCGATGGCCCGGATGACTTCCATCCGCTGCAGGAAGTTCTGCTCGCCCTGGGCCTGTTCGTCGAAACGGACAATCACCTCGACGGGCACGATCCCCGCGAGGTTTTCTTCGATGAAGCGGTAGTCCTGGACGACGCGGGAGGTCTCCGGGAAATAGCGGATGACCTTGGTCTCGGTCCGGAACCGGGTGAGGCCGAAGGAGGCGACGCCGCAGACGAGCAGGAAGAGGGCGGCCTGGAGTGACGGACGGTGGGTCATGGCGCGGCCGATCGTGCGCCAGACGGTGTTGTCGATTTCTTCGGGGGCGGGCGGCCTGGCGGGCCAGAGCTGCAGCAGGGCGGGGAGAACGTAGAGGACCATTCCGAGGGACAGGAGCGTTCCGATGGCGGCGTAGAGGCCGAAGTCGCGCACGGGGGCGAGCGGGCTGGTGCACAGGGAGGCGAGGCCGATGGCGGTCGTCAGGCTGGCAAGTCCGCAGGGTGCGGCGGAGACTTTGCAGGTTTCGACGACGGCGGTGACCGGGTTATGCAGGGCGGCGTGTTTCCAGTAGTTGGCGACATGGATGGCTCCCGAGAGGGTCAGGAGCATCAGCAGGGAGGGCATCACCACGAGGACCATATTCATGGAGCCGCCGGTCACGGGGACGAGGGCGACGGCAAAATACGGCGTGAACCAGGCGACGAAGAGGATCAGGGCCGACAGTCGGAGGTTGCGGACCATGCAGAAGGCCATCAGGGCGCCGATGAGGGCCGAGGTGAGAATCACCGACCGCTTGTGAAGCAGGTGCAGGGGCTGGGATTTGTCCCACCCGGCCTGCTTGACTTCGGCGTTCAACTCGGTGCCGGCGATGGCGCTGCCGCCGAGGCGCAACTGGTCGCGGGGAATTCCGACGGCCTCCGCGGCGGCTCGAATGGCGACGATCGCTTCGCGTTTTTCGGCGAGGCCGACTTCGGAGAGGCCGACGGCGACGGCTGCCGGGGCGCCGGGGACGAAGAAGGATCGCGAGATGAGTTTTTCCGCGCCGGTCGTCCCGTCGTCGGCGCCGAGCGTGGATTGTTCGAGCCAGGCGGCGACTTCGCGGGTCAGGGGAGATCCGGAGCGCATGCCGCGGAACGAGACGGAGAGATCGTGTTCGAGCGAGGTCTCGTCCGAGAGTTCCCCGTCGGGTCGCAATACGGCGGGCGCGCCGTGCTCGCGGGACTCTTCGCCTTCCGGGAGGGGGACGGCGACGAGGGCGGCCAGATTGGGCTGCGCGTCGTGAAAGCGGAGTTCGATGCCGAACTTCGATTTGGCGGCGGCGGCGAGTTCGGCTTTCACTTTCCGCAGGCGCGTTTTGGCGGCATCGGTGAGCTGCAGGCGCAAGGGGCCGGCTCCGAGGACGGTTCCCTCCAGGCGGCGGACGGCTTCGCGCGGTTCGATGCTGTGTTCCTGCATGGCTCGCAGGATTTCGCGCGGTTCGACGACGTCGGAGACGTGGATCAGGCCGGAGCGTTTGACCCCTTCCGCGTCGGTGAATCCTTCGAGTTTCTCGACGAGGCGGGACAGGCGGGCGTCGCCCAGGGAACTGTCGTCCCAGGTCAGGAAGATGCGCTCTTCGACGGGGAATTGCTCGCGCGCCCAGCGGAGAACCTTGAGCTGGGGGTCTGCGGCGGGGAGCCAGTGCTCGACGTCGTTTTCGAGCCGGGTCTGCTTGAGGGACCACCAGGCGAGCGGCGCGACAAAGACGAGGGCCAGAACGACCCACATGGCGTACCCGTTGCCCCACGGATCGCGTCGTTCGAAAAAGTGCGTCATCGAGGGGGCCTCACTCCTGATGCAGGCCGCCGTGACGAGCCGCACCATCCATCGCATCCTTGCTGGCAGGCCGATTACAACCGTCCCTAAGGACCATCGGGAATTCCCCCCGATCTGTTTGCAACCGTTTCCTGGAATCACGGAGATAATAAACGGGACCCGGCGTATGCCGGAAGACGGGTTGCCAAGTTGCTCGCAACTATTCTGGAGTAACCAGAGACACTAGGGGAAATGCATAGCCTTTGCGGTGCCGATTTTCCGCTTGGAACTGCCATTGTGTTCCGGTGGAAGGAATTCCGTCAGGCGCGGAGCCAGGCCAGGAGTTCGCTGGCGGCGTCGCGCGGGACCCATTCGCCGCAGATGGCGGCGCTGACGGCGACCCGTCGGGCTCCCGCGCCGATCACCTGCTGGACGTTTCCGCCGTGGATGCCGCCGATCGCGAACCAGGGGATCGGAATCTCCCGGGCCACTTCGCGGACGAATTCCAGGCCGGGAAATTCGGCGAACGACTTGGTGCCGGAGGGAAACGTCGGCCCGACGCCGAGATAGTCGGCGCCGTCAAGGACGGCCTGGCGCGCCTGTTCGATGGAATGAGTGGAAACGCCAACCAGTCGGTCGGGGCCGACGATCCGTCGGGCGTCGTGGACGGAAAGCTCTTCCTGCCCGACGTGGACGCCGTCGGCGTCGACCAGCACCGCGAGATCGGGGCGGTCGTTCATGATGAGGAGGGCGTCGAACTCGCGGGTGAGGACTCGGACGCGGCGGGCATATTCGACGAGTTCACGGTCGCGGAGGGACTTTTCGCGGACCTGGACGATGCGGACGCCGGCTTCCAGGGCGCCCCGGATGGCGGGGCCGGCGCCGTGGTCGCAGAGGTTTTGCGTCACCAGGAGATAGAGCTGCTGGCCGGCCAGGCGGTCGCGGTTGGTCGTGCAGAGCAGAAAGGCTTTTTCGAGGGTATAGGTGCGGTAGCGGAGCTGTTCGATCAGGCCGCCGAAGTCGGCGTCGAGAATTTTTCCATATTCTTCGAGCGAGCGGAGGGCCTCCTGAACCCGTTTCCAGGCGGCCTGGAGGACGACCACGGTTGAGGACCGGCGATACTCGGCCTGAGTGCTGATCCGGGTGCCGACATCGCCGAGGGTGTCACGGGCCGCGAGCAGGGCCTGGGAGGGGAGCCGGGAGAGTGCCGCGGTCAGGGCGTGTCGAAGCTCTTTGAGTTCTCGGGCCAGAAGGCTGTCGTCGAGTCCGAACCGGCCGTAGTCTTCGATGACGCGGAGACCTTCGCGGACGCGATTGGCGGCGGCGTCGAGAATCCGATACGTTTCGGTCGCGTCAGAGGGGGTGGCTTCCCGGAGATCCAGGCGGGACTCCGACGTCAGCGGTTCCGCGTTCAGGTCGGGCGTGCGGGGTGCGGGAGCGAACAGTTCTTCCGGGCGCAACCCGAGGTCTGCGAGGAGTTTGGCGGCGTCGGACGGCGTATGGAGCAGCGCCCAGAGGAGGTGTTCGGTTCCGACGTGGTCGTGGGTTCCAGATTCGACCGCCTGGCTGCGGGCCTGGGTGAGAACGACCTGCGCCAGTTCGTCGAAGAGCTGCAGCTCCAGCGGTTCGTCGGCGGGGAGGTCGATGTCGGCGGGGAGGTCCAGCTTCAGCGCGGCTGCGGTGACGCCCCGTGCGGCGAGAAACTCCAGGGCCCGGTTTTCTTCGAGGAAGAGGGCGTGGAGGAGGTGAGCGGGGAGGCAGGCGTCGGACTGGGAGCGGCGGGCCAGCCAGAGGCTTCGCCGGATCGTTCGCAGTGCGCCGGGGGTGAAGGCGTCAAATCGCACCGAGGCTGGTCCTTTCGAGTCGTAAGCGACTGGCGTGTTGCGGTTTGCGGCGGGTTCCGGAAGGAATCGGAGACTGCGTCCGGTGAGAAAGGTCCGCTTCTGTGATCTGACTCACTGTTGTAACATGCGGGGTGAGCGAATATTGGGGTCGAGAACGCGTTGAGGGTCGGAGGCGGTCTGCGGAGATCGTCCTTCCGACGTAGAATGAACAGGGAAGAGTCCGGTCGCGCACAGCGATCTCGGGCATTCCGGGCCGAAGTTCGAAAGTGACGCCATGCCTGCGATCCGCAGTCTCCGTGGGATTCTCTGCACTGCCTGCCTGGTGCTCATTTCCAGCATGACGCTGGCGCAGGATTTTGATCTGGGCAATCTCTCGCTGCAGCCGCGCGGCAAGAAGAGTCGGGCGAAGCCCGAGTTTACCGTGACGCTGACTCCGACCGAAGCGAAGGCGGGGGAGACAGTGACGCTGGCGGTGCGGGTCAAGCTGCCGCCGGATTACTACATCTACGGGACGGACGGAGACTTTGGGGG
The DNA here is from genome assembly GCA_942493135.1 of uncultured Planctomycetaceae bacterium. GTDB lineage: Bacteria > Planctomycetota > Planctomycetia > Planctomycetales > Planctomycetaceae > Planctellipticum. Next base: position 2,167,497 of record OW818684.1, read on the forward strand.
CAAGACGGTCATCAAGACCGAGGAAACGGGGCTCGAAGCGATCGATGGCGCTTTCCAGCCGGACCATCCCCCCAAGACGGCGTTCGAGCCGCTGTTTGGCACCGATGTCTCCAAATTCTTTGACGAAGTCACGTGGTCGCGCAAGTACCGCCTGCTGAGCGGAGTCGCAGAGGCCAAGGTCCAGGGAACGCTCGAAGGGCAATATTGCAGCTCGGGCGAAGGGGGCATGTGCGTGCCAATCCGGCCGCCGTTCCCCTTCAGCCAGACGGTCGCCGTCGCCGGCGGGGCTCCCTTGCCGACGGTGACTCCGTCCAGACCACTGCAGTATTCGTTCACGGAACGGCCGATCAAGAACAAGGCTAAGGACAACCCAATCGAGTTCACGATCGCGCTGACTCCCACCAATCCCAAAGTTGGCGAGACGGTAACCCTCAGCATCGCGGCGAAGCTCGACGACAGCTGGCACACGTTCGGGCTGGACCACGTTGGAGCGGGCGGAACGCCGACCGAGATCTTTGTGGACAACCTGCGCGGACTGAAAGCCGTCGACGAGGCGTTTCAGCCGTCGGCGCCGTCGGCGGTTCACGAAGAAGCGGGACTGACGCTGAAGATTCACGAGAAGGCGGTGACCTGGAGCCGGAAGTACGAAGTCACCGATCCCGCCAACTACGGTCTGTCGGGCGAGATCGCCTGGCAGACGTGTATCGAAGGTCGCTGTCTGCCAGTCCGGACGTTTGCGTTTGCGTTGCCGCACGCGGCGGAAATCTTTGCCGGGACTCCGACGACGGTGCCTGTTGTCGCTCCGCGGGAAGCGATTGCGGATCCGATCCGGCCGGGCGAAGCGCCGGCGGCGGCCGCTCCCGTCACCGAGCCGGTCCGTCAGGGGCAACCGCAGGACAAGGGGCTGCTGCCGTTCATTCTGACGGCGATCGGCTTCGGGTTCGTTTCGCTGCTGACGCCTTGCGTGTTTCCGATGGTCCCGATCACCGTCAGCTTCTTTCTGAAGCAGAGCGAGAAGCAGCACTCCAGTCCGGTGTTGCTGGCACTGGTTTACGGCGGGACGATCATTTTGACGTTCACGATCATCGGCGTCGGCGTGGCGGCGGTGTTCGGGGCGTCGCAGCTCAACGCCCTGGCAAACGGGTTCTGGGTCAATGCTTTCATCGGCACGGTGTTCGTCGTGTTTGGTTTGAACATGCTGGGGATGTATGAGATCCGGGTTCCGTCGTCGCTGCTGACGATGACGGCCACCCGCGAATCGGCCGGCGGCTACTTGGGGGCGATCTTCATGGCGCTCACCTTCACGCTGACCAGCTTCACCTGCACGTTCGCCTTTGCCGGATCGCTGCTGGTGGCGGCGGCGCAGGGGGAAATCTTCTGGCCGGTGGTGGGGATGGCGGCGTTCGGGTCCGCGTTCGCGTCACCGTTCATCGTGCTGGCGCTGCTGCCGCGGCTGCTGAAGGGGCTGCCGAAGAGCGGCGGCTGGATGAACACCGTCAAGGTGGTGATGGGGCTGATTGAGATCGGGGCGGCGGTGAAGTTCTTCAGCGTCGCGGACCCGGCCCAGGTCTTCTTTGACCACACGATCGTGCTGCTGGTCTGGCTGATTCTGGCGGTGGTGACGGGGCTGTATCTGCTGGGGCTGTTCCGGCTGCCGCACGATACGCCGGTGGAGAAGATCTCCGTATTTCGGCTGGTGACGGCGATGAGCTTTCTCGGCCTGACGGGTCTGCTGTCGCTGGTCGTGTTCGCTCCGCAGGTGGGCGGGGGAGGCGCCATCCGCAATCTGATCGTGGCGTTTGCGCCGCCGAATCTGCACCAGGAAGACACGGACAACGTGCCGGGGCCGGAGATCACGCACCACGGACTGACGTTCGGGCTGAACCTGAATCAGATGATTCCCTTTGCCGAAGAGAAGCAGCTTCCGCTGTTCCTCGACTTCACGGGGATCAACTGCGTGAATTGCCGGCAGATGGAGCACCAGATGGCTCAGCCCGAATGGCGGGACCGGATCCGCAAGTTCGCCGGAGTGCAGCTTTATGTCGACACGGATTCGATTCCCAAGATCCCCGATGTCGAAGTGGGACGCAGAATCCGGGAGCAGAATCTGAAGCTGCAGGAGGAGTGGTTCGGGGATGTGACGATGCCGGCGTACGCCGTCGTTTCCCCGGACGGGAAGACCGTGTTTGCGACTTACGAAGGGGCCGAGACGGCCCGGACCGCGGGGAGCTTCGTGCAATTTCTGGACGCGGGCTACGCGAAGTGGCAGCAGCACAACAGGCAGCAGGCGCAGAAGCATGCTCCGAAGCCGGCGGATGTGGCGACGGTGCGCTGACAGCGAGTTGAAGAATTCCAGCGAAACGCCCAGATAGGAATGTCTGGGCCACCTTTTCAGAGGAATTCTCTTCGTGTGGGACAGACATTCCTGTCTGTCTTCACGACTTCAACAACCTGCTGACCGTTCTTCGGGTAACGCGGCCCGAACTCAATTAGCCGACTGCCACTGGTAGCCGGTCAGGCCTTTGAGGTCGCGGATGAAGATCTCGCGGCCGGCGACGGCGAGGTGGGCCCAGGTGGAGTCGTCGGTGAGGTGGACTTCGTCGAGCAGATCGAACTTTTCCGGCGTCGCGCGGATGAGGCGCAGGTCGCCGGTTTCGTCGAGGGCGAGGATGCGGTCCCCCTGAACGACGAGGCTCCAGTATTTGCCGAAGGGGGTGCTGACCCAGGCTTCCTTGCCGGTCGCCAGGTCGATGCAGGCGAAGCGCTGATTTCGCAGGTGCAGGTAGGCGTGGCCGCCGATGATCACCGGCGTCGACATGTAGCCCTGGACCTTGTTTTTCCAGACCTGCGAGACGGTGGCGTCGGTCGGGCCGACCGCGAACAGGAACGAGCCACCGCCGTAGCTGCTGGTGAAGAGCTGATTCTCGTACCGGGTCGGCGTGACGATGTTCATGCCGCGGAAGGCTTCGACGGGAGTTGACCAGAGGACCTTGCCGCTATCGGGTTCGACGCCGGCGAGTTTTTCGCGCGTCTGGACCAGCAACTGGGGTTGTCCGTTGAGGGTGATCAGGATCGGCGAGGAGAAGGCGCTGCCGTTCATGCCGCCGCCGTCGTCGAGCGCGCGCCAGACGACTTTGCCCGTCCGCTTCTCCAGCTTGACGAATCCGCCGCCCGCCTGGACATAAACGAAATCGTCGACGACGAGGGGGGAGCAGACGAAGCCGAAGGCGGGGAGCGGCGACTTGAAGACTTCGGCGAAGTCGACGCGCCAGCGTTCGGACCCGGTGGCGGCGTCGAGGCAGACGAGCAGGTCGCGCATGCCGCCGACGTAGAGGGATTCGCCGTCGCAGGCGGGGGTGGAGCGGATCCAGTCGCCGTTGGATTTGGCGAAGAAGGGGACGCTCAGGGCGCCGGTCCAGGAGGCTTCCCAGAGTTTCTGGCCGGTTGCCCGGTCGAGGGCCTGGACGTGCTCGGACTTCGCGTTGCGGGTTTCGGTGGTATAGACGCGGTCGCCGACGACGATCGGTCCGGAATAGCTGGGGCCGAGTTCGGCTCGCCAGGTCCGGGTCAGTCGGCCGCCCGAGATCTTCTCCGGCCAGGCGGGTCCGGCGACGGTTCCGTCGCGAGCCGGCCCGCGCCACTGGGGCCAGGCGCTGCCGGCGGCGTTATCGGCGGCGAAGGCGGATGTGGGGAGCAGGACCAGGGCGCCGGTCAGGAGGAGCGATTTCGCGAGCATGGCGGATTTTCCCGGGACATGAGGCTGGATTCAGGGTGCGGCGTCGCTGAGCAGTGCGGGACGGCCGGCTGCGGCGAGCCAGGTTTCGGCGAAGGATTCGAGCTGCTGGAGGTTTTCGCAGAACGTTGTGAAGCGGATCTGCCGGCGGAGGGATTCGTCGAGCGCCTGGCCGCCGATCACGAGGGGGACGCCGGCGTCGTGCGTGGCCTGGGCGACGAGGGTGTAGTCGTGGAGGAACCGGTCCGGATCGGGAATCGTGCTGATGCTGATCCAGACGAGGGCGGGTCGATGCTTGAGGATGGCGGCGGAATAGGACTCGGCGGGGAGGTTGGTTCCGAGCGAGAAGGCTCGCCAGCGGCATTCGAGGAGGACGAGTTCGACCATGGAGGTGGGGATGCGGTATTCGTCGCCGGCGAGGGTGCCGCCGAGCGCGGCGGGCTGCAGGGGATCGATGAGGTTCCAGGCGAGTCGGAGCTCGTGGAGGATGCGCTGGGCGATTTCGCAGGCGCTGCGCTCCTCGAAGACCTCAACATCGCCGCGAACCCAGCACGCACCGATGTTCTGAAAGGCTGGCCGGACGACATGGTCGAATATCGTGGAGAGGCGGTGCCCGGCGAGAGACAGATCGAAGACGATCCGCCGGGCGAGTTCTTCGTTCGGCTCGAGGAGAGCGCCCTGCAGTTCTTCCACTGCCTTTGCGAGCGAACGGGGCGTCTGCCCGCAGCGGGTCGGCAAGCCCAGCAGTTCGGGTCGCACCAGCGGCTGGCCCGTATCCTGTAGGAACTTCAGCACGCCGTTAAGCGGCAACCGACGGTGCCCTCCGACTGTCCGCACCGTCGGCAGCGCCCCCCGATCACACCAGCGTTTCAGCGAAGATTCGCTGACGCCGATGGCTTGGGCGACTTGCTTCGGGGTGAGGAGCTCGCGGACAGTCACAAAGGTTTCTCGAAATCGCCAACTCGTTCGCTGCTCATGACTTGGGAGTGCCAGCCGATGATTCTAGGCGAAAGGCAATCGCCGGCCAGTGTGGGTTTCAACGCATTCCCGGAAAAGAACGTCCGGACGGACGGGAGAGCGATAGCGATCATTTCGCAGCCGGCGACCCCGCCCGACTGCCAGGCACTGCTGCCTGCGAACTCGTCAGCAATCCCGTGACGGCCACCGGGAACAGGTCCGTCGGAGATCGCAGCAAGCGAATCAAACCCGCCGGAACCTTATTCCAGACAGTCAGTTACGGAAATCAAAAGAATTGGCATGGCCTCAGCAGATCACATGTCCGGTACGGCGGTTGCAACAATCGTCCTTCGCCTGACTGCGCAGCGACGGCTGCGCACGATCACGAACACAGCCGCCGCCCCAGGGGTCTCGGCCTTGAGGCGACCGCCCCGGACTGTCGTGCGAAGTCCACCTCGCGGACTTCGTCCCCTGCCGACAGTTCGGGGCGGCTCTGTTGGACTGTCGCCACCGTCATTTTTCGCGGCTGACTCGGCCTTCCGGGAAACGCGATCTACAATGCATGCATCCGGGACAGGGTCGCCTCCGATCCTGTTCCGACGTCACCCGACAATCAGGAGACGCTCCGATGCATCGCACGCAGATTGACATTCCCGAAGAGAAACGCCGGGAACTGATTCGCATTCTCAACTCCCGCCTGGCCGACGCGATTGATCTCGGGCTGCAGTCCAAGCAGGCGCACTGGAACGTGAAGGGCCCGTCCTTCATCGCCCTGCACGAGCTGTTCGACAAGATTGTCGACATCGTCCTGGAACAGGCCGACGAAATCGCCGAGCGGATCGCAGCGCTTGGAGGCATCGCCGAGGGAACGCTGGCCGCCGTCGCGCCGCGGACTCAGTTGCCCCCCTACGACCTCACGCTGGTCACCGGCAAGTCCCACGTGCGGGCTCTGTCGGCCGCACTGGCCGCGTTCGGGCTGGCTGTCCGAGCGGATATCGAGCTCGCCGACGACCTGTGTGACGCCGTCACCGCCGATCTCTTCACCGGGGTTGCCCGCGAAGTCGACAAGCAGCTCTGGTTCGTGGAAGCGCACTTGCAGGCCGAAGCATAATTCGAGATGGTTCCCGGCGTGTGCTCCGTTCGTCGCCTGCCGGCGTTGTCCCTGACAGGCCGGTGGCGGCGCTACGTTCCCTTCCACGTCGGAATCCGCTCGAACGATGATCTGCGAATCCTGCGGCGCACCGCTCCCTGTCGGAACGCTTGTCTGCGACCACTGCGGGCGGCAGGCGGTTCTGCGCGGGCAAGTGGCGCGTCCGCGGGGGAGCGTTCCCAGGCCGGCCTCGCTGCAGATTGCCGACGACGGCTGGAGCTACGAACTCTCCTGGCGCTGGTTCCGGCCGGTGTTTCTGTTCCTCGTTTTCTTCTGCATCGCCTGGGACAGTTTCCTGGTCTTCTGGTATGCGATGGCGATCGGCGGAGGTCCGCCCTTCCCGTTCAATCTGATCATGATCCTCTTCCCGATCGCCCACGTGGCCGTCGGCGTCGGGCTGACCTGGTACACCCTCTGCGGATTCGTCAATCGCACTGTGGTGGCAGTCCGCAATCACGAGCTGACCGTGCGTCATGGGCCGCTCCCCTGGCCGGGCAATCTGACGCTCGACGCCGGCGACATCCGGCAGTTCTACGTCCGCGAGAAGGTCAGTCGCGGCAAGAACGGCACATCGGTGACGTATGACGTCGAAGTCATTCAATCGGCCGGCAACTGCCGGAAGCTGATCACGGGCCTGGATTCGTCCGATCTCGCCCTGGCCATCGAACAGGGGCTGGAACAGCATCTCAGGATCGTCGATGAGCCCATCGCCGGCGAACTGCCCCGCTGATCGCTCCGAGGTCGCAGTCCGGATATGATCGGTTCCGCCAGGTCCCAGACCACCCGGAGAGACCATCATGCAGCCAGACTCTGCAGCCTTTCTTCTTCCGCAGGCAGCAACGATTCGCGTTCGGCAAATCGCGTTGATGTTCGCCTGCGCCTTCGCAACGCGTCTGCCGGCCATCGCAGCCGGTCCCGTCGGCCAGACGCAGACCTACAAGACCGTCGACGGCCGCGACCTGAAGCTCTACGTTCTCCAGCCGGAGGGGGCTCAGCCAGGCAACCGGCGGCCCGCAGTCGTCTTCTTCCACGGCGGCGGTTGGGTCGGCGGCGCGCCGACGCAGTTCAATCTCCACGCCGAGCACTTCGCGAAGCGGGGTCTGGTCTGCGTGCAGGTCGAATACCGCCTGCTCGACAAGAGCGCCAATGACCCGCCTGCCCGCTGCATCGAAGACGCCCGCTCGGCGATGCGCTGGGTCCGCAGCCATGCCACGAATCTGGGGATCGATCCGCAGCGGATCGCCTCCGCCGGTGGTTCCGCCGGCGGCCATCTCGCCGCTTGCGTCGGCATGCTCGACGGACACGATGATCCCCAGGACGACACGACCGTCTCGCCGCGCAGCAACGCCATGCTGCTGTTCAACCCCGTTTTCAACAACGGCCCCGAAGGCTGGGGCCATCAGCGCGTGGGGGATCGCTACCGCGAGTTCTCCCCGGCCCACAACATCAGCGCCGACGACTCGCCGGCGATCGTCTTTCTGGGCTCGGAAGACAAGCTGATTCCGGTAAAGATCGTCGAGGTCTTCAAAGCGGAGATGGCGAAGGCAGGCGTCCGTTGTGAAACCCGGATCTACGAGGGGCAGGGACACGGATTCTTCAATGCCCGCGGCGGTGACAACCGCTACTACCAGGAGACCCTCGCCGCAGCCGATGCGTTCCTGGTTTCGCTGGGCTGGCTGCCTGCCGCGACCGAGTCGAAATAGCCGGGACGTTCCGATGCGTATCGGCGTGTTTGCCGACAGTCACGACCATCTCGACTACATCCGCAAAGCGGTCGAGGTTTTCAACGCCGAGCGGTGCGAGCTGGTGCTGTTCGCGGGGGACTTCGTCTCCTCAATCGCCATTCCGCCCCTGCGTCTGCTCAAGTGCCCGGTCGTCGCCTGCTACGGCGACAACGAAGGGAACAAGCCCGGCGTGGCGGCCGGGATGCGGATCATCGGCGAACTGGGGGATCCCCCCTTCGGGTATCGGGCGCCGGATGGTACGCGGATCCTGCTGACGCACATGCTGGCTCATCTGCGCGAGGAACCGGGGGAGTTCGACGTCTGTGTCTACGCCCACACCCACAAGGCGCGAGTGCATTGGGACTCGTCCGGCCGGTTGTTTGTGAACCCGGGCGAAACGAGCGGCTGGACCTACCGCAAACCTTCGGTGGCGATTCTGGAGACGCGGCCGCTCGACGCGAGAATCGTTCCGCTGTGTGAAGTCGTAGCAACGTAGAAAATCAGCGCGGCGCCGCTTCGCTCCCATCGATCCGGCCGTCGCTGTTGATGTCCAACGTTGCGAACCGCGCCAGCGGGCCGACGAATTCCTGGCGGGAAATTTCTCCGTCGCTGTTGCGATCCATCGCGGCGAACCAGGCGGGTGCGGAGGAGGTGACGGTGGACGGCGGTGCGTCGACCATCGGATATGAGCGGGCGAAGCCCAGTCGCTGGGCGAGGATCGGGCTGGAGTCGCAGGAGAACGTCAGCGTCATCCGCTGCGGAATTTCCTGGTCGGACAGTTCCCCGTCGCCATTGGCGTCCCAGGCTGCGACCTGTTCGCCTCCCCGGCGGAACTCCGCGGCCGACAGCCGGCCGTCGCGATTGGCGTCGAGCGATTCGAACAGGTTCCGCCTGGAGTCGGCGGCGGTGATGACGACCTGCTGCTCGAACAGGCGGATGCGGGTCTCGGCATAGACGCCAAGCTCCGCCGCCGTGACCTTCTCGTCGCGATCTCCGTCGATCAGGGCAAATAGAGGCTGCAGGCCAAAGGATCGCAGTTCGTTGGAATCGAGATACTCGTTGGCGTCGCGGTCGAATGTCTTCAGCCAGTTCGCGGCGAAGGCTGCGGCGTCCAGGGAGGGCTGATTGACGCCCTGAAAACCGAGCTGCAGCCGTTCCAGCTGCACGGTGATGCGGGCCGGATCCTCACTGCGAACCCGGTCCGCGGCCGTTTGCGGTGTGACCTTCAGCACCGCCGGTCGACCGTTTGCCGGCAGGTCGCAGGTGACGTCGTACCGCAGCGGCGGACTCTGCAGCAGGGCAGCCAGTTCGCTGCGATCCAGCCCTTTGCTGTCGTCTTTGTCGTACGAGGAAAACGGGCTTTCAGAGAGTCCCAGTTCGGCGGCGGTGAGTGTTCCGTCGCGGGCCGGGGCATGGTCGTAGCGGCGGAGCAGCATCCGGACGGCGGCGTCGGTCCGCTCGCCGAGCGGAAGCACCAGGAACGGCCCGGTATCGGTCGAGCGGCCGGTGTTTCCTCCCAGGCGGATATTCATCCCCTGCCGATTAGTGCTGTCCAGCTCCGTCGGAACCAGCAGATCGTCTTCGTTCTCGTCGAGATGCCGCAGAGTCACCAGGCCGTCTTGCAGTTCCTCCCGCGACAGCCGACCATTTTCGTCCCGGTCGAGTCGGGCGAACAGGACCACGCCTGCGAACTGCTGTGCGTAGGTCTGCATCGATCCGCCGCCGGCCGGGGTGGCGTCGGACGTGTAGCGGAACGCCAGCGGCCCGAAGCCGAGCGATCCCAGGTAGCCGTTCAAGTCGTCACGCGACACGGGGCCGCGTTTCTGCCGCAGGAACGACGCGTCCTCGCGGTCGGCGATGGCCCGAGCGCCCGCGCCGTTGATCAGAAATTGAATCTCGGACGACGATGGCAGTCGAGGCGCCAGCTCTTCCCACGTCGTGGTACCGTCGGCGTCCGTGTCGGCCGCCTGCAGCAGCTCGCCGAGGGACTTCTCCCAGCCGCTGCGGACGTCGCGACCTTCGACGGTCACCGTGAGCCGCAGCCCGATCGGCCCTTCGTCTGCCAGGAGCAAAACGTCCTGAAAGAGCGGCGGAGCATCTTCGGCAGTCGCCGGTGTGGCGGCGACGATCAGCAACAGCAGCAGCGCGAGTCGGGAAGACGTCATGCCAGGACTTCCTCGATCGGTTTGGCCTCGGGATCGGCCAGGCGGATTGGCCGGCCGATGTTCGACATGTTCTGTTTGGAGGGATCGAGTCCGACCGCCTTCACGACGGTCGCCAGCAGGTCCGCCGTGGTCACCGGTCGCTCGGCGACAGTCATGCCGTCTTCGCCGGTCTTGCCCACCGCCTGCCCGCCGCGGATGCCGCCCCCCCCCAGAACCGTCGACCAGGCGGCCGGGAAGTGGTCCCGACCGGCATTGTTGTTGATCTTCGGCGTCCGGCCAAACTCGCCCATCCAGACGATGAGCGTCGAATCGAGCAGCCCGCGCTGACCGAGATCCTCGATCAGCGCCGCCCAGGCCGGATCGAGCGTGCCGCAGAGGGTCTTGAGCGTGGGGAAATTCTGCTGGTGCGTGTCCCAGCCCAAGGCACCGTCGGTGCCGCTGAAGCTGACTTCCACAAAGGGAACCCCCCGTTCGACAAGCCGGCGGGCCAGCAGGCAGCCCTGGCCGAAGGTGTTGCGGCCGTAGCGGTCGCGCAGCTCGGCCGGTTCTTCGCCCAGGTCGAAGGCCTTGATCCCTTCCGACCGCATCATCCGGACCGCAGACGCGTATGCAGACCGATGGCTGTCGACCATCAGGCCGGGCCGGGCGGCGGCGAAGTCGGCTTCGAAGCTCTGCAGAAGTGACAGCCGGCGATCGACCTGCGGGGCATCGGTTCCCGGGTGGGACTCGACGTTCTGCACGCGGAGAGCGTCATCGCTCTGCCCGGGTCCACTGCTGCCGACGATCAGCGGCGCATATTGCGGGCCGAGGAATCCCGGACCGAACGCGGCCGGTGCGAGGCCGATGAAGGGAGAAATGCTGACATAGCCGGGGAGTTCGCAGTCGGGCGTGATCAGCTCTTTGCTGAGGAGGCTGCCGAGTGCGGGATACTGAATCGGCCCCTGCGGCAGATAGCCAGTCCGCATGACGTGCGTCGCACGGGCGTGGTCCCCTTCCTTCGTACTCATCGAGCGGATGATCGCCAGGTGCTTTGCCTGCTCGGCGAGCTTGGGGAGATGTTCGCAGATCTGGACGCCCGGAGCGGCGGTGTCGATCGGTTTGAACTCGCCGCCGTTCTCGTGTTCGGGCTTCAGGTCGAACAGGTCAATGTGCGACGGACCCCCGCTCATCCAGAGGAGGATGCAGGACCGGGGGCGAACGCCGGTCTGCTGCGCGTAAGCGGCCAGTTGCGGCAGCCAGCTCGCTCCCGCAGCGGCGCTCAGCCCGCCGGTGACCTGCAGCCAGCGGCGGCGCGAGACCGGAACGGACCATGCCGGAGCGAAGGGAGCTTGGGGAGGGTTCGTTCGCATGACATTCTCCGGCGGAGTGTGCGTCTGACTTCGTAGCAAGTTCGTAAGGTGGCCCAGACAAGAATCTCTGGTCCACCTTCTGCTCAAGATTCTCTTCTGGTGGGACAGACATTCCTGTCTGTCCTGTCCTGATTGACTGGTCTCAATGGTTAAACAGAAACTCGCTGCTGTTGAGCAAAGCCCAGAGGATGTCCCCCAGCACCTTCCGGCGTTCGTCCGGCGACGCCTGCGCTTCGACGGCCTGAACGAGCCGTGCGGATTCTGCCGACGTGGGGAGACGACTGACCGTCGAAAGAAACAGCGTTTCAATCTGCTCGGCAGCGGACAGTTCCGGGAAGGCCAGAATCGCTTCAAGGATGCGGAGCTGGCGGACATCGGTCTGCGGACCGTTCATGATCAGCAGCGCCTGCAGAATGCTGGTCTGTCGATCGATCGGACGATCGGTCACATTCGCGAACAGTTCGCGGAACTGCTGATCTTCGCCCTGCTGCGCGAACAGAACGACGGACCGGTCGGTGACGGCGGGCGGCGCGGCGCCGGTGGCCCGCTGCAGGCTGCGGTAGACCGATTCCGCCGTGAGACCCTGAACCGCCATGCGGGCGAAGCGGGTCGGGTCGTCCTGACTGACGTGCGTCCGACGGCTCGTGAGCTGATACGTCCGGCTGTTGACGATGGCTCGGATCAGGAACTGCAGGTCGAAATCGTGGCGGGCGAATTCCCGGCCCAGTTCGTTGAGGAGCTCCGGATGGCTAGGGATGTTCGCCGGACTGAGATCATCGACGGGATCGACCAGCCCCAGGCCGAAGAAGTGCGCCCACAGACGATTGACCGTCGCTCGGGCGAAGTAAGGGTTGTCGCGGGCGGTGATCCACTCGGCGAGGGTCTGCCGCGACGACGTGCGGGGTTTCCACTCCGGCCGATCGCCATTCAGGAACGTCGCCTGGATGACACGCTGATTGAGGTCGTCCGGGATGGCCAGCTCACGCCGGTCGAAGACCTCGACCGACTGCTGCACCGGAATGTCGTCGGAACCGGCGCGGGCCGGGACAATGCCGGCAAAGAACGCGGCGTAACCCCAGAACTGCTGGCGTTTCCAGGCGTCGAACGGATGGTCGTGGCACTGCGCGCAGTCGATCCGCACACCCAGAAACGTCCGGGCGGAGCCGGCCGCCAGATTCTCCGGTTTCATTTCTTTGGCGGCGAAGAACCCTGCCGGCGTCGCCTCGCGACCGGTGTTCCCCATCGCCATCGCGTTCGACCGCGAAAGCGGAGCCGTCAGCAGTTCGCGAACCATCCGGTCGTAAGAGGTATTGTCGATCAGTCGCTGCCGGAGCCAGTTCTCAAATTCTGGCGCCAGCCCGCGGAGGTTCGGGTCGGTCTCCGTTTCGGGGAGCATCACCTTCCGCCATGTCGACGTGAAGTGAGCGATATACCGCGGACCGCTGAGCAGGTGCTCGACCGCCTGCCCGCGTTTGTCGGGTGACGGATCGGCAACGAAGCTGCGAACTTCCCAGACCGTGGGGATCACGCCGCCGATGTGCAGATTGATCCGGCGGAAAAACTCCGCATCGTCGGAGACTCCCGTGGGAACGACGCCATCGGTCTGCCAGCGGGCGGCGATGTGCCGATCGATGAGGTCCGCCGCCGCCTGGACATCGTCGGCGCGGGCTGTGCGAAATCCGCCGACAGCGACTAGCGTCGCCAGGACAATTCGACAGCAAAGAGATTCGCGTCGCATGGTGCATGCCTCCGAAGCGTCAGGGCTTCGCCGTCGATAACCCGACCGGGGGAGCAATCAGCAGATCCTTGAGAGGCCAGATCTGGGCCTGACCATCGCCGCCGCACGTGGCGAGCCACTGCTGGTCGGGAGAGATCGACAGGCCGTAGATCATCTTGTCCTGGTGGTCGCCGAACTGTCGAATGCGGTTGCCGGTGGAGAGTTCCCACAGTTCGAGCCGGCCGTTGAGGTCGCCGGTGAGCAACGTCTGCCCGTCGGGCAGACAGAGAACGCGGGTGACGACGGTCTGCAGCTCCCACTCCCGGACCAGTTCCTGCGTCTCCCGCTGGAAGACGCGAACCTTCTTGTCGGAGCAGCCGGAGACGACCTGATTGCCGTCGACGGAAAAGACGGCAGTCTTCACTTCAGCCGTGTGGCCGGGGAATTTGCCGATGAACTGACCTTTCGCAGTATCCCAGAGCGTCACTTCGCCGGGCGCGCGATAGGAGCGCCAGTTCCCCGTCGCGGAGAGGAGCCATTGACCGTCGGGAGAGACTTCCAGCGACGTGATAGGCAGATTCTGCGGCCAGCGTTTGAGCGTGCGATGGTTCTCCGCGTTCCACATGCGGATGATGTTGTCCCCGCCCCCCGAGAAGAGCCGTTTGCCATCCGGGGTGATTGCCAGGGCCGCGGCTTCCCGGCGATGGGCCTCCAGCAACGCGAGCGGTTCCTTGCCGTCGGGCGCCCACAGCCGGACGTTGCCATCCGCGCCGCTCGTCGCTAGCCAGCGACCGTCCGGGGCGAGCAGGGCGCGCATGACGCCCGCAGGATCGGCGTCAAGCGTTACTTCGAGTTTCCCTTCCCGCCAGTTCCAGCGTTTCAGCTTGCCCGCATGGTCCCCGGTCCAGAGCTGACCATCCTGCGCTCCGAAGAGGGCGACACGGCAGACGGAGTTCTCGACCGACACTCGCGCAATCGCATCGGTCACGGCTTCGGTGGCAGGATAGCGGCGCACGAGGCGTTCGTAGCCGCCGGTCAGAATCTCTTTCGCCAGCGGTGCGTAGGCGACCGTCGTGATGATCTCATTGCCGCCGGTCAGGTCCTGGGGTTCGGTCAGCGTCTTCCCGTCCACGGTCCAGAGGCGGGCAAATCCCGCACGGCCGGTGGCAACGAGGGTCTTGCCCCGCGGCGAAATCGTGACGTTCCAGAGCATGCCGCCGGCATTCTCTTCCGTGTGGAGCTCGCTCCCATCCGGCGACCAGAGCCGCAGTTCCCCGTCTTCGCCGGCGCTGGCCAGCCAGTCGCCGGACGGATGCCAGTCGACCGAACGGACTGCCGCCGAGTGCCCCTTGAGCTCCGCAGTCGACGCCTGCTGCGCGACATCCCAGATCCGCACGGTGCGGTCGCCACTGGCGGAAGCGACGAAGCGATCATCGGTGGACCAGACGACTGAGTGAACGGAGGCCGTATGGCCTTCCAGCGTCGCAAGCTGCCGGCCGGACGTGGCATCCCAGATCCGGACGCTCCGGTCATAGCCGCCCGTCGCAAGTCGACGGCCGTCGTGACTCCAGGCGACGCCGAGAACCCAGCTCGTATGGCCGGCAAACGTCTGGACCGTTTTCGCCGTCGCCGGATCCCAGAGTCGAACCGTCCCGTCGAAGCTGGCGCTGGCAAGCTGCTGTCCCTCGGGGGAGAAGGCGACGGCGGTCACCACGTCCTCGTGGCCGGTCAACATCTGCAGCAGGTCGCCACTCTCCAGATCTCGGACCTGTACGATCCCGTCTTCGCCGGCCAGAGACAGCCAGCGCCCGTCGGACGAGCAGTCCAGATCGGTGATAATCGGAGGCGAGGCCTCTTCCCCGACAAAGGCGGGCGCAGAGACATCGGTGTCCAGATCGTAGAAGCGGACGCGGCCGTCCGCGCCGCCGTAGGCCAGCGTGTGACCGTCCGGAGAAAACGCGACGCAATGGACCATCGCCCCGGCGTCGGAAAGGACATTCACCCGGTCCCCCGTCTGGGGATTCAGAATGGCCGCTTGACCTTCGTAGCTGGCCGTGGCCAGATACCGGCTGTCCGGCGAATAGCTCAAGTCGGCGATCGTGCGATTGTGCGGCATAAAACCACGACGAAGCGTGCCGGACTCCACCGACCAGATCCGGACCGAATTGTCGATGCCGGCGCTCGCCAGGTCTTCGCCATCGGGAGAGAACGCCACGCTCATCACGGGACTGGTGTGGCCTTCGAGGGCGAGAATCTGCTCGCCGGTCTCAGCATCCCACAGGGCGGCGCGGCCGAAGACTGGTTCGGAAAAACCTCCGCCGCCGGCGGCGATCAACAAGCCATCGGGCGAAAATGCCACACACTGCAACCGGAAGACGTCGCCCGTGCAGCGTTTCAGTTCCTTGCCGGTGGCCGTGTCCCAGAGCCGGAGTTCGGACCCGTCGCTGGCGGTGGCAAGTTTGCGACCGTCGGGCGAAAGGGTCAGGCGGACGACCCGGGAGCCGGCGGGGATCTCGCGTTCTTCGGCGATTCCCTGGGGACCGAGGGTCGCCAGGTGGACGACATGATCCCAGCCTGACCAGGCGACGCGCTGGCCGTTGGCGCTCAACGCCACGGAGGCGACGCCGCGAACCGCCGCCTGACTGACGATCTGCCGACGTCGCTGCAGGTCCCAGACGCGAAGCCGGCCGCGCGAGTCGGGAGCCCCGAAGCCGGCCGCCATCCAATGACCGTCGGCGGACCAGGCCAGCGTCCGGACGGCCAGCGTCGTTTCGTCTTCGGTGCGTGCGGCGGCAGCATACTTCGTCGGTTCCGCACCGCCGGGCGACTCGGCGCAGACGCCGTCTGTCCACGGCGACAACGCAACCGCAAGGGTGCTCAGAGTGACGAGCCACCGAACCGACATGCAGCCCCCCCGATTGGGAACGACGCATCGAGAAATTCGATGCAGGACGGAAGACTGACAGGACAAATGTCAGCCTACCAGTCCCAACGCCGGGCCGGCAAGGGGAATTGAGTTGAGAGTTGAGAGATGAGAGTTGAGAGATGAGAGTCAGACAGGAATTCACGACCGGCCGCGTCGCCAATCCTTTCTGGCTCTAGACTCTCGTCTCTGGACTCTCGACTGAAAAAAAGAACGGCGACCAGTGGAGAGGGGCTGGCCGCCGTTGTTCGAATCGATTTGTCTTCGACGTTCGCTCGGTTCAGTTATCGAGCGTGGCCCGGCCGGAATTGGCGGCCCGGCGGATCGGTGCAGCCTGCGTGGCGCCGGTCTGCTGGATGTTCGAACCGCCGATGACGGCCCGGTCCTGCGGACCGCTGGAGGTGGCCGTCAAGTAATTGTCGACGCGGGTATCCTTCTTCAGCTTCTCGAAGACCTGAGCGACGGACTGCTGGATCTTGGCTTCCTTGATCTCGTCGTAAAGGCCGTCCTTCACCTCTTCGATGTCGGTCACGATCGGTTCCGTCCGGCCTTCGCACTTGATGATCGCGTAGCGATTCGCAGCCATCTGGACGATGCCGGAAATCTCGCCTTCCTTCAGCTTGAATGCGGCCTTCTCCAGTTCGTCCGAGCCGGAGAAGCGCGGGATCGGCGGAACGGCTCCGCCAAGCGAACGGCTGTTGGCATCGACCGAGTACTTCTGAGCGTGCTGCTCGAACTCCGCGGGAGCCTTGTTGACCGCTTCCCAGCATTCCTGGGCCTGGCTGAGCCGGTCGAGCAGGATCATCTTGACCTTCACCCGCGGACCGTAGTTGCGGACGAAGGCTTTGTTGAGGTCTTCTTCAGCAATGTCGACCTGTTCGCCGGCGAGCTTGCGCAGCGCCAGCATCGGCCAGATCACGCTCTGCCGGTACTGCTGCGGCGTCAGATTCCGCTCGGCCTGGAGCATGGCGTACCAGCCCTGGGGGTCGAGGTTGAACCGCTTGGCAATGCGATTGACTTCTTCGGTGACGTCTTCTTCGGTGACGACCAGATTATTCGCTTCGCAGGCCTGCTGGATGATCATGCGATTGATCAGATCGTCCAGGACTTCCTTGCCGTGGCGTTTCACGCACTCGTCGGCGACGAGATCGTAGGGAATGACATCTTTGCCGACCCGGGCGAGGGCTTTGACTTGCGCTTTCTGGCCGGCCGGCTCTGTCGCTGCCTGTCCCGGCTGTGCGCGCCAGGATTGCATCAGCAGTACGCCGGCAACAACGGCGCCTGACGCGCCGCCCAGAATCAGCCACCAGCGTTTCCCGCCAGCCGCGGCTGTCGCGAGGTGCTTACCTTCACCCATGACTAGTCCTCCCCGAACCCGACTCAGAGGCCGCCTGGACAGCCCCGCGAGACCCGCGAGTCGCCGCCATCCGTGGCACGGCGCGACTTATAGGTTTCACGGAAAATCGGGTCAAGTTCGGTTTCGGGAATGCCGAGAGGTGAGTGATGAGTGGCTGGTGGTCAGCGGCGAGTGAAGAGAATGGCGGCAATCCCTGGTTCCCAGCCTCTGCCTGGAAACTGATCTTTCCGAGGTTCCGCCTCGCTCTGCTCCAGCTCGCCGTTGAGCCGACGCACTTCACGATAACGAACGAGGCGTAACGCAACCACTTTCTTCGCAATACGTTGCGTCGCGAATCGCGAGAGTTGCCAAGTCGCCGCCGACCCGGACTTGCAGCCCTTCCATCATTCCAGCGGTCCAGTCGGCGACGACGGCCGCCCAACGACCCTTGTCAGACTCGTCCGCATCCGACTACACTACTCGATCCCCGTGCCGGGACAGCGGGGAACGTCCAGCTTCAGTCCCGCGCAGACTCCGTCGCTCCGCAACTGGCGGTCGACCAGCCACTGGTGAGATTATGAAATCCGGCATCCATCCCGAGTATCGTGAAGTCGTCTTCCAGGATTCGTCCACGGGAACCCAGTTCCTCACGCGATCCACGATCCGTACCGAGAAGTCGACCGAATACGAAGGCCGGACGCTGCCGCTCGTGACCGTCGACATCAGCTCCGCATCGCACCCGTTCTTCACGGGCAAGCAGAAGTTCCTCGATATCGCCGGCCGCGTCGAGAAGTTCCAGAAGAAGTACAACTGGGATCAACGCAACCAGAAGGGAGAGCAGGCCTAGCGTCCTCCGGGAGTTGGTTGTCCGTCCGATCTGAACGATCGCGGACGATGTGCTCCGGGAGCCGACCGAAACCTGCCTCGTAATGCTCATGCGACGCGGCCGACGGAACGGGGCTGACCCGGTTCCTTCGCCGCGTCGCGGCATTTTGTGATGCTGCCCGCGGCCGTTTCCAGGCCTCGAACGACGAACCGGCGATCCCGCCGGCCGGTGGAACTGCCATGTTTCCGACTCTGCAAGCCAAACTGACCCGCTACGAAGAAGTCGAAAAGATGCTCCAGGATCCGGAGATCCTGGCAGACACGCAGAAAATGGTCGATCTGCAGCGGGAGCACGGCGGCCTCGGAAAAGTGGCGCTGTCGATCCGCAGGTTCAATAACCTCGCGGAAGATGTGGCGGCGACGAAGGAACTGCTCGAAGCCGAAACCGATCCGGGCACCCGCGAATACGCCGCCCACGAGCTCCACGAACTCGAACAGCAGTACGATGCCCTGCGGACCGAGCTGGAAGACATGGTCACGGCGGGCGATTCGCTGACCCGCGGCAGCCTGATCATGGAAATCCGGGCGGGGACCGGCGGCGACGAGGCCGCACTGTTCGCCCGCGACCTCTTCAATATGTATACGCGCTTCGTCGACATGCGGGGCTGGAAGTACGAAGTCCTGGATCTCTCGGAAACCGAACTGGGAGGCTTCAAAGAAGTCTCGCTGTCGATCACCGGCGAAGGGGCCTACCACCAGTTGCAGTTCGAAAGCGGCGGGCACCGGGTCCAGCGCGTGCCGGAGACCGAGACGCAGGGCCGGATTCATACCAGCGCCGCCACCGTCGCCGTGATGCCCGAAGTCGGCGAAGTGGACGTCGAAGTCCGCGACGAGGATCTGCAGATCGATACGATGCGGGCCGGCGGACCGGGCGGTCAGAAGGTCAACAAGACCGAATCGGCAGTTCGCATGACACACCTTCCGACGGGCCTGGTGGTGCGGATCCAGGACGAAAAGAGCCAGCACAAAAACCGGGCCAAGGCGCTCCGCGTGCTGCGCAGCAAGCTGTTCGAACTGCGGATGGGTCAGCAGCACGAAGCACGCTCCGAGCAGCGGCGGACGCTGATCGGGTCGGGCGACCGCAGCGAACGCATCCGCACCTACAACTTTCCGCAGAATCGCTTGACCGACCATCGCATCGGACTGACCATTCACAAGCTCGATCAGATCATGATGGGACACCTCGACGAGCTGATTCAGCCCATCCTGCAATTCGACCGCGAAGAACGGCTCAAGGGAACGCAGGGGCTCGCGACCGCTTGACCAGAGAATTCGAAACT
This sequence comes from uncultured Planctomycetaceae bacterium, assembly GCA_942493135.1. GTDB lineage: Bacteria > Planctomycetota > Planctomycetia > Planctomycetales > Planctomycetaceae > Planctellipticum. The sequence continues at coordinate 2,186,716 of OW818684.1, forward strand.
CGAAGCACGAAATTCGAAATCCGAAACAAGGTAAAAAGCTCAAAGCAGAAAACGGGTTCGAGCGGAACGGGTTTGCGGAACCGCAGGCGTTTTGAATTTCGAGATTTCGTGCTTGTTTCGGATTTCGAGCTTCGGATTTCGTGCTTAGCCAAATGAGCCACGGAAGGGCAAACAATGTCTGATCCAGTGCCTCGACCTGCTGCGGAAAGTCCGCCGGCTGCTGGAGCGGCCGCTCAGCCCGCCTGGACCGTGCGGAAGGTGCTGGAATGGACGACCCAGCACCTGCAGAAGCACGGCAGCGAGACGCCCCGACTGGACGCCGAGGTCCTACTGGCCCACGCCCGCAAGTGCCGGCGCATCGCGCTGTATACGGACTACGATCAGCCGCTTTCCGACGCCGTCCGCGCTCAGATGCGCGAGCTGGTCCAGCGCCGGGCGAACGCCGAGCCGGTCGCCTATCTCGTCGGCCATCGCGAGTTCTTCAGCCTCGACTTTGCGGTCACCTCGGACGTGCTGATCCCCCGTCCGGACACGGAAACGCTCGTCCTGGAAGTCATTTCCCTCGTCAAAGGTAAGCCGGCTCCGCGCGTCCTCGATCTCTGTACGGGATCGGGATGCATCGCGATCTCAGTCGCGAAGAACTGCCCTGCCGCGAAAGTGACCGCCACGGACCTCAGCGCCGCCGCCCTGACGATGGCCCGGAAAAACGTCGAGACCCATCAGGTCCGCGACCGGGTCGAGCTGCTGCAGGGTGATCTGTTTGCACCAGTCCCTGCGGGCACGACGTTCGACATCGTGGCGAGCAATCCACCGTATATTCCAACGGCCGAGATCGAAACCCTTTCCGGCGACGTCCGGCGACACGAGCCGCGGCTGGCCCTGGACGGAGGCGCCGACGGCCTCGACCTGCTCCGCAAGATCCTGTCGGAAGCGCCACAGCATCTGGTCCCGGGGGGCTGGCTCCTCGTCGAGTTTTCGCCGGAGCAGGAGGAACGCCTGAGCGAACTGGCTCAGAAACAGGACGAGTACGCCGAAGTCAAAATCCAGAAGGACCTCGCCGGACAGGCTCGGGTTCTGCTGGCCCGGCGGAAATGATGCCGCCGGCCCACCCTCCATCGAGGCAAGCTGGTATTTCTACGACCGACGCCGCTGATGCTTGCACATTTGTTGCGGCGTCACGGCGGGTGCTCTACACTCGTTCTGCGGTCAAGTCGCCGAATTCCACGGCCGTTCGACGGCTCCTCGCATCCGGGATCAACGCAGTGATGGGGTACGCAATCCTTTTGCGCACGGTTTCTCTCCCAGCGCACGCGCTGCTGGCGGGGGTTCTGGTGCTGGCGTTGACGGTCGCGGCCGCTGCGCAAACGCCCCCGGCTCCCGCTGGTGCAGCTGCTCCAATGGGGGCGCCGGCCGCGGCGCCTGCGCCAGTCGCGGGCGGCACGTCCGCCGGGAATTTCCCGGCTCCTCCGACCGGGTTCTTCCGCGGCAACTCCTTTGCGAACCCCTCGCTGACCGGCTTCTACTTTGGCTGGTTCCGGTTGATCTATCTCGTGGGGCTGTTCTTCCTGTGGGTCTGGACCTGCCACTGGATCGACGAAGACGCAAGCGGGCTCAAGGTCCGCCCCATGTTCTGGAATACAATCGCCCTCTTCGCCGGCACGGCGGGATTCGTGCTGGCGCTCTGCATGCCGGCGTTTCCGCTGGCGTTTCTCGTCATGACCACCGCGTACGCACTGCCGATGGGGCTGTATGTCTTCGAGCGCAACCAGCGCGTGCCCGATTCCGGCAAGGTCCTGACTCCACGGCATCTGAAATCGGTCGGGCTGCGGATTCTCGGGCGCCTGGGAATCAAGATCGGCACCCGCGAAGTCCGTGAGGCGATCGGCGGCCCGCCGATCCGGCTGATCGGCAAGTCCGGAAAGGGGGCCGGCGAGGTCGACCGCAGCAAGCAGGTCGAGTCCTCGGGAGGCTACCTAGCGGCCCGCGAACTGATTTACGACGCCATTCTGCGACGGACGACGGACATCCATCTGGAACCGAAGGAAGACGAAATCGCCGTCCGACTGCGCGTCGACGGCGTCATGTATCCCGCGGAGCCGTTCGATCGCTCGACGGGTGATGCGATCATCAACATCTTCAAGGTGTTGGGGGCGATGGATATCACGGAGCGTCGGAAACCGCAGGATGGGAGTTTCCGGGCGGAGACCGAGGGGCGGCAGATCGACTTCCGCGTGGCGACGCAGGGGGTGCAGTTCGGCGAGAAGATGAGTCTGCGTATTCTGGACCAGGGGAGTTCGGTCAAGACGCTCCCGATGCTGGGCCTGCGGAAACAGCTCATGGAGCAGGTGGCGGAAATCGTCCATCAGCCGCACGGGATGTTTTTGAGCTGCGGTCCGACGGGGGCCGGCAAGTCGACGACGTTGTATGCGGCGCTGCAGGAGATCGATGCGCTCGAAAGCAACATTATTACGATCGAGGATCCGGTCGAATATAAGATGGCGAACGTCACGCAGATCGAAATCAACACCAAGGCGGGACAGACGTTCGCCGGTTCGCTGCGGAGCGTGCTGCGGCAGGACCCCGACGTGCTGCTCGTCGGCGAAATCCGGGATGCGGAGACGGCAAAGATTGCGTGTCAGGCTTCGACGACCGGCCACATGGTCTTCTCGACGCTGCACGCCAACGACACGGTGACGGCGCTGTTCCGCCTGATCGATCTGGGGGTCGAACCGTTCCTGCTGGCCAGCTCGCTGTCGGCGATTCTGGGGCAGCGGCTGGTGCGGAAGCTGTGCGAAGACTGCCGGGAGCCGTACCGACCGGACGTGGAACTGCTGCACCAGCTCGGTCTCCCCGCCGAGAAAGTCGACAAGTTCTACCGTCCGCCGAAGTCGGGCAACGCCTGTCCGACCTGCAGCGGCATGGGGTACTTCGGTCGAATGGGTGTGTTCGAGCTGCTGGTGATGACGGACCGGCTGCGGGACATGATTCGCGAGACGCCCAATCTGGCGGCGATCAAGGCGGAAGCCCGCAAGAACGGCATGCTGTATATGATCGAAGAGGGTCTGCGGCTGGTGGTCAAGGGGACGACGTCGCTCGAAGAACTGCGACGGGTGGCGAAGTAACACGGGAAGATCGATTGCTTGCGGCGCGGTGTCAGAAATGTCGAATGACGAAGGCAGAATGTCGTAAGGGGACGTTTTCTGAATCACCGGCATCGATTCCGAAGCAGAGTGCCTTTGGCTTGTCCCCTCTCCCGCATTTTGATGTGGGAGAGGGCCAGGGTGAGGGTCTTCGGAAGTGTCGAGGTGTCATCCACGGAGAACAAGACCGCCCTATCCCTCTCCCAACGAAGACGTCGGGAGAGGGGACCGGAGGCGGGCCACATAATCGCGGCCGGTGATGCAGGCATGAAGACGTCTGGTGCGGGAGCGAATGCGTCGCGGGGCGGGGGGGGCGTTCTCAGGCAGAGCCTTGGAACGAGTCGAGCAGCGGTGATGCGACGGGGCGTGCAAGGAATTGCCAGGGGGCATTCAATTGAGACGGGCAGGCCATGATTGATTTGCTGATGCTGGTGGTGATCGGTCTGGTGACGTGGTGCGTCGCCAGTGAAGGCGTCTGGGGAGCGGCCCTGGTCTTCCTCTGCACGCTGCTCTCGGGCCTGCTGGCGATGAACTTTTTCGAGCCGCTCGCCGTGCTGTTAGGCTCATATCTGCCAGCGACTTACAAAGATCATGCGGACTCAGTGGCCTTGGTCGGCCTCTTTGCGGGGTTCGTGTTTGCGTTGCGGATGTCGACCGAGCAGATTGCGCCGGTTTTCATCACGCTGCCGGATATGGCGGAATCGATCGGGCGGTGGGCGTTCGCCGCCGCAACCGGCCTGCTGACGGCGGCGATCCTGCTGACCGCAGTGCACACCGCGGTCATCCCACGCGAGTATCTGGGGTTCAAGGCGGAGGGGCCGACGTTTTTCGGGTTGAACCTCGACCGGCGGTGGCTGGGCTTTACGCAGTATGTCTCGGAGAAGTCACTGGCCAATTTTCGATTCGTCAACGAGAAGAACGAGCTGATTCCGCACATGTTCGACGGCCCGTACTTCGCCGTCGGTGATCCCGGCAACCCGTATCCCAATAAGGTCTGGCCGTCGTTCCCCATCCGCTACGCGGCCCGGCGGGATCGGATTGCCGGCGGGGGAATCGCTCCAGTCGCGCCGGCGCCAGTCGTTCGCCCAGTGGCGCCAGCCGGTGGCGGCGGCAGCCCGGGCGGTGGTCAGGCGTCTCCCGGCTTCTGAAGAAACCGATTGGCGCGACGGTCGCCCGAAGAACTTCGCCGGACGGAGTGTCCCGCGATACCGCGGTACGACTGCGGAAGGTAGACTGGCTGCGACGGTCGAGCGTCCTTCCTCGCCAGCTCTGACCCGGCAACTTTTTCCAGGCGGCACGTGCCCCGGAATTCCGACGAGGACTGTTGAGAGACCTGCCCACGGGCGAACTTCTGGAGACAAGACGTGTCCCAACGCCCAGACCGGTCTGGAGAGCATAGCATGACTCATGCCTGGCACGACGTGACCCCCGGTGAGAAGCTGCCCATCGAGTTCACGGCGGTCATCGAGATTCCTCGGGGTTCCAGCGTCAAGTACGAACTCGACAAGGAAACGGGACTGCTCCGGCTCGACCGCATGCTGCACTCCGCCGTCTACTACCCCGCCAATTACGGCTTCATTCCGCAGACCCTCGCCGAAGACGACGATCCGCTCGACGTCCTCGTTCTCTGCCAGGAGCCGGTCGATCCGTTGACTCTCGTCGAAGCCCGCGCCATCGGCCTGATGACGATGATCGACTCCGGCAAGAAGGACCACAAAGTCCTGGCCATCGCCACCCACGACCCCGAATTCAACCCGTTCTACGAAGCGTCCGAGCTGCCGCCGCATCGGCTGTCGATGATTCGCCGGTTCTTCCAGGACTACAAGATTCTGGAAGGGAAGTCGGTGGAAGTCGACGACCTGACGTCCGCCAAAACCGCCTTCCCGGTGATCCTCGAATCCCTCGAACGCTACAGCACCTCCCGCCGCCGCGGCTTCCGCTAATCGAACGATGTCTGGCGGTGCTGTTACTGCCGAAAAGCTGACTGATTGCGTAGGGTCCGCTGTGCGGACCGTTCGGAACCATATTGAGGTCCGCACAGCGGACCCTACACCCTGCGGCGAGTCATGAGCCTCTTTCGACCTGATATCGATCGGATTGCCGGGTATGTGCCTGGCGAGCAGCCGCAGGAAGCGGGCTGGATCAAGCTCAATACCAATGAGAACCCGTACCCGCCTTCGCCGCGGGTTGTGGCGGCGATCACGGCGGCGGCGCAAGGTCGATTGAACCTGTATCCCGATCCGCTGGCGAAGGCGTTTCGCAGGGCGGCGGGGGAGGTGTTTGGCGTCGATCCCGACTGGATTCTGCCGGCCAACGGGAGCGACGAGAACCTGACGATCATCACCCGGTCGTTCGCCGACGGTCCGGATCTGATCGCCTATCCCTACCCGAGCTACATTCTCTACGAAACGCTCGCCGAGCTGCAGGGGGCCCGGCACGAACGGATTCTGCTCCGGCCCGACTGGACGTGGGATCCGACGACGACGCGCGGCGTGGTCGAGCGGTCCAAGCTGATCTTCGTGCCAAATCCCAATTCCCCGTCGGGGAATCGCTGGGCCGATGCCGAGATCGAAGCCCTCGTTCCGCCGGCCGGCGTGCTGGTGCTCGATGAAGCGTACGGAGACTTTGCCGACAACCCGCACCGCGCCGAGATTCTGCGCGGTTCTGCCGGGCGGCAGATCATCGTCACCCGGACTTTCAGCAAGTCGTACAGCCTGGCGGGGATTCGGTTTGGATTTGCCATCGCGCACCCGGATCTAATCGCCGGCATGCGGAAGGTGAAAGACAGCTACAACTGCGATTCGATCGCGCTCGCGGCCGCGACGGCGGCGATTGAAGATCAGGGGTGGATGGAGGCCAACGTCGAGCGGATTCGCGCTACGCGAACGAGGATGTTTGCGGGACTGCAGTCGCTCGGTTTTGCGCCGGTTCCCAGCCAGACCAACTTTGTGTGGTGCAGCCATCCGACCGGACGGCACAAGGAAATCTACGAGGGGCTGAAGGCGCGGAAGATCCTGGTCCGGTACATGGCGTTCCCGGATGTCGCCTGGGCCGCAGATGGACGGCTCGAAGGACTGCGAATCACGGTCGGCACCGACGCAGAAATCGACGCGCTGCTGACAGCTCTCGGCGAGATCACCCGGACGATGAAATCTGCGTGAAGCGGCTGGGGGGATTGACGTCGGGCCGGCGATGGGGTGGGCTGGAGTCGCCGATTCAGGACCGAGTCGGGTGGCCGAGGCCGGACCGAAGGGACGCCCCGGTCGTTGAAATCGCGCGAGCAGACCGGGGCATCGCGAGGACGCTCCTGCCCCGGCCACCCGCCGCAGACCAACCACGTTGACCGGAGTCCGCTTATGCTTCGCATCGCGCTCGCCTGCCTGGGACTTTGTTTCGCGGCCGACGGGCTGACCGCGGCGGACGGTAAGCCGGTCAAGAAGGTGCTGTTTATCGGAATCGACGGCTGTCGGTCCGATGCACTGGCGGCGGCGAAAACGCCGAACATCGACGGTCTGATCGCCGACGGGATCTACTTTGCCGACACCGACATTGTCTGTCCGCGTCCGACGCAGGCCGACACGATCAGCGGACCGGGCTGGTCGAACCAGCTCACGGGGGTCTGGCCGGACAAGCACGGGGTGCTCAACAACAGCTTCAAGGGGTCGAACTACGAGAAGTACCCGCACTTCTTTGCCCGGTTGAAGGAGGTTCGCCCGAAATCGAAGACCGTCTCGCTGACCACCTGGGAGCCAATCAAGACAAAGATCCTCTCCGGCGCCGACGACGGACGCCACTTCGGCGGTGAGAAATCGGGCGACTACATCGGCGGAGATCGGCAGGCGACCGATGCCCTGCTGGAAGTACTGAAGACACAGGATCCGGACGCCGTGGTGCTCTATCTCGGAAACGTCGATGAAACCGGCCACAAGTACGGTTTCCATCCGAAAGTGCCGCAGTATGTGGCGGCGATCGAAGAAGTCGACACGCAGATCGGCCGCGTCCTCGCCGGATTGAAGGCCCGCAAGACGTTCGCTGAGGAAGACTGGCTGGTCATCGTCTGCACGGATCACGGCGGGCTGGGGACGGGTCACGGCGGCGGTCACGACAAGCCGGAAATCCGCCGGATCTTTCTGATCGTCAGCGGTGCGTCGGCGCTGCGGGGGAGATCGGAGGAGCCCACCAGTCAGGTCGACATCGTGCCGACGACCCTGACGCACCTCGGAATTCCGATCGATCCCGCATGGGAGCTGGACGGTCGCGCGGTAGGGTTGAAGGACTGATGAGAGGTTTCAGCCGCGCACCTTGTAGCCGAATTCGGCGAGGAGTTTGCGCAGGCGGTCGAGCTGGTCGCCCTGGAGTTCGAGGCCGTCGTCTTCGATCGCTCCGCCGGCCCCGCAGGAATTCTTCAGCCGCGTCAACAGCGCCGGCAGATCGTTGGCTTCGGGAGCGAGTCCGCGGATGACGGTGACGACCTTCCCTTTTTTGCGGCGTTCGACGGACAGACGTGCGGTCTGCTTTTCGGGCGGAACGAGGGAGCTCGGGGCCGCTGCGGGCGGACACTGGCATTCGCTTTCCAACTGACCGCAACGTTCGCACTGCGGCGGTCGATCCCACGCGGTTCCTGCCAGCAGTCCCATGCTCTGCAATTCCTGTCCAGCGGCAGCTTGCCGACTCTTCAATGACTTCAATGCCGACGACTACGATGCCGGCTGGCGGGGGGCGCGGCAAGGTCCGGGCCGGGGGGGCCTGTGAAGATTCGCCGAAGTTGCCGCCGGGCGTGGAATCCCCGCCGGGAGCATGGTTCAATCGCGGACCCTTACCGTCGGAAAGAACGACGACGGGGTCGTTCGCGCTCGCTCAACCGGAAGAAACACGATGCCCTCGCAACGTCGAACTGGTTTTACGCTGATCGAACTCCTGGTCGTGATTGCGATCATCGCCATCCTCATCGCGCTGCTCCTGCCCGCCGTCCAGCAGGCCCGCGATGCCGCCCGGCGGACGCAGTGTCGGGATCATCTGAAGCAGATGGGGCTGGCGCTGCACAACTATCACGACGCGCATGGAACGCTTCCGCCGGGCTACGTGTATCGCCCGGATAACAGCTACTCGCCAGCGGCCAACGGATCGGGGTTCAGTTGGGGTGCGATGGTGCTGCCGTTTCTGGAACAGGCGCCGCTGTACGGCCAGTTCAATTTCAGCGTTTCGGTGTTTGCGGCGGTCAACGAGACGCCGCGCGAAGTCCGGCTGCCGGTGTTTCTCTGTCCGAACGACAGCGTCTCGCACGAGCGGATGATCGAAATGGGGCCCGCGCCCGAGCGATACGCGATGGGAAGCTTCGTGGCGAATTTCGGTCCACCGGACCTCGACGACGATCAGGAACAGCGGCTGGGGATGTTCAGCCGGAACAGCAGGACGCGGTTCGGCGACGTGACGGACGGGCTGAGCAACACGCTGCTGTGCGGCGAACGCGAAAACGGCCCGTTCCGCCGGGCGGGGAGCCACGGCGTGCACTTTGAATACGAAACGACCTGGTGCTGTGCGGTCCGCCAGTGGGACGAGCCGGAAGACGACCACGGCCACATGGTGCTGTTCCAGACCGGCAACGTCCCTAACGATCCGCGGAGCGACGACCGGGATGTTTCGGCGCCGCATGTCGGGTACGCGAACTTTCTGATGGGGGACGGATCGGTTCGCGGGTTGAGCGAGAACATGGACTTCCGGCTGTACCAGTCGCTGAGCACGCGGGCGGGCGGCGAAGTGCTCGGCGAGTTTTAGTTCCGGGGTGGCACGCCCAGAGGTCCGCCGATGGGCGTGGTCGGACGGATTGCCGAAGGGAAAAGCACGCCCTTCGCAAAGCCTCAGGGACGTGCCACCCGGCGGGCTCCCTGTCGAGCGTGGCGAGCGGTATCCTGCGTGCATGGATACCGCCCCCCAGCTCCCCGAACTCGTCGACTGGCCCCGCCTGACCGCCGCTTTGCCAGGCATCTCCGGCCAGCTCAAAGCCACGCCGGAAGACTTCGTCGTCGAAGAACTCCCCGCCTACGAACCCTCCGGAACCGGCGAACACCTCTTCCTCTGGATCGAGAAACGGGACGTCGCCGCAGAACAGCTCACCCGGCACGTCGCCCGCGCTCTGGGAATCTCGCCCCGGGACATCGGCGTCGCCGGCCTCAAGGACCGGTTCGCCATCACCCGACAGTACCTGTCAGTCCCCGCCCGCTGCGCCGAGCGCATCCCCGAGCTGGAGACCGACCGGATCCGCGTTCTCAAAGCCGTCCAGCACGGCAACAAGCTCCGCACCGGGCACCTCCGAGGCAACCGGTTTTCGCTGTGGGTGAGGGACATCGAGCCGGGTGACGCCGAGCGGGCCCAGGCCATCGCCGCCGAACTGTCACGCGTCGGCTTTCCCAACTACTACGGCGAGCAGCGCTTCGGGCGCGATCGCGAAACGCTGCAGCTTGGGCTCGACCTCCTGACCGGCCGGCAGACGCCGCGCGACATTCCGTTCTCGCGACGCCGGTTCCTGCTGAAATTCGCCCTCTCGGCGGCGCAGTCGCAGCTCTTCAACGCAGTCCTCGCCGAACGCATTCGCGACGGACTGCTGCAGACGGTCCTCCTCGGCGATGTGATGGAAGTCGTCGAGTCCGGCGGCAAGTTCGTCGTCGAAGACGCCGCCGTCGAGCAGCCGCGCTGCGACGCCGGCGAGATCGTCCCCACCGGCCCGATGTTCGGCCCGAAGATGAAGGCCCCCACCGGCCTCCCGGCCGATCGCGAGACCCGCGTCCTGCAGGAGCATGGTTTGACGCCGGAGCAGTTTGGCGGATTCATCCAGTTGCTCTCCGGCACCCGCCGGGCGCTGGCCATCCGGCCGGCGGATCTGCGGATTGTCGGAGAACCGGACGGACTGCGATTCGACTTCACGCTGCCGTCGGGCGTGTATGCGACCACGTTGCTGCGCGAGTTTCTCCGCAGCGTTCCCGCCGGGGAGGCCTCAGGTCCCGGCGAGGCTGCCGAGGATGAGGCCGCGGAAGATACCGAATAGGGGCTGACTGACCATGGCACTCGCCGACGCGTTTCGACTGGATGGAAAGAAACTGTTCATCACCGGCGGCAGCCGGGGCCTCGGTCGCGAGATGGCGCTGGCCATCGCCGAAGCCGGGGCCGATGTGGTCCTGGTGGGTCGGGACGAGGCGAGCCTGGAGGCGACGGCGGTCGACATCCGCAAAATGGGCCGCACCGCCCAAAGCCTGATCGGCGACATCGGTTCGCCCGAGGATTGCGAGCGGGTCTGTCGGGCGGCACTCGCCGAGCATGGGACGTTCGACATTCTGATCAACAACGTCGGGGGCCGGCGGATCAACGTGCCGCTGCACGAACAGACTCTCGACGAGTGGCGGCAGATCCTGGATCTCAACCTGACCAGCACCTTCCTGTGCCTGAAGCACATCGGCGGGGCCATGCTGGCCCGCGGGACGGGGGGGCGGGTGATCAACATCGCCTCAATCTCGGGGATGGTGATCAACCGGGGGATCGGCGGGCGGAGCTACGAGACCTCCAAGGCGGCGGTGATTCATCTGACGAAGGCGGCCGCCGCCGACTGGGCGCCGCACGGGATTACGGTCAACGCGATCTGCCCGGGGGGCTTCATGACCGAACCCAACCAGCGCTGGCAGCGTCTGGATCCGACGATCATCGAGAAGTCGCTGGCGCAGATCCCGGCGGGAAAGTTCGGGGAGCCGGAGGATCTGGGTCCGCTCGCCGTCTACCTCGCCAGCGACGCCGCCCGGTATATGACGGGTGCGGCGATCGTGATCGACGGCGGCTATACGGTGTGGTAGGCCGAGAACGCCCGTGGACAGAACGTCTTTTGCGGGCGATACTTTCGACGTAGGGTGAGTCGAGTCTTCGAGGCTCACCGCACACGCCTCCTTCGCAGACAAGTCCGTCCGTTCAGCAAGGTCCGCCGCCGTGTTACTCCGCGATCTGACGATTGAGAACTTCCGCAGTTTCGACAAGTACCAGCTCAACGGGCTGGCACGGGTCAATCTGCTGGTGGGGGATAACAACTGCGGGAAAACGAGCGTGCTGGAGGCGGCGTGTCTGCTTGCGAGCGAGGGCGACATCCACTTGATGAATCACCTGCTGGAGCTACGTGAGGACACCACGTTCGCTCAGGATCCCGGCACAAACGTTCCTCGTCAGAAGTTCGGTGCAATTTCGCTGCTGCACCGCAAACCGGGTTTTGATCCGTGGCTCGACCCGGAGGATAACCCGATGGTCACTATCCACGGCAACAATTCGCAATTGAGCAACCGTAGTCGCAATGTTGCGTTTGAGTTCGGGCGCGAAGACACAATTGGAACGGGTACGTTCGAAGACGCCGATCAACTTGGACCGACGCTGAAGGTCACGTACTCAGAGTCCAATGAACCTGCTCGCATTCAAGAGACTCGTCTAGCTCAGAATGGTCTCACGGGTGGACCGGTTACGTCCGGACGCAAGGTTTCATTGCATAAGACGCCGCCCGTACTTTTCGTACCGGCAGGTGGACTTGAGACGTCTCAAGTCGTCGGAGCCTGGTCGAAACTTGCGAAGTCTCGCCAAGAGCATCACGCCGTTCTCGCACTTCAGTTGATCGATGAAACAATCACTCAAATCATTCCGCTACCGGGCGCGACTCTTCGCCGCGAAGTGCTGATCGACCGCGGCGACTCGCGGATTTCGTTGTCTGAACTGGGGGGCGGTGCATACTCGCTGCTCTCGCTGGGATGCGCCTTGGGCTACACATCCGGGTCAGCGTTATTCCTCGACGAAGTCGATACTGGATTGCACTACTCCCGGCTGCCCGACATGTGGCGGATGGTCATCAAGGCCGCCCACGAACTCGACGTGCAGGTCTTCGCGACGACGCACAGTCTGGACTGCATTCGCGGCTTGGCGGATGCGGTTCAGCGGGACGAATCGCTGACCGGGGACATCGCTCTATTTCGAATTGATCAGCGGACAGAGGAAGCAGTCCGATATGGAGGCGAAGAGCTGCCCGTCGTCGCCGGCCACGAGATCGAGGTACGGTGATGACTCAAAGACGGCACTGCGAGATCGTCGTTGAGGGCGAAACCGACCAGCACGTTCTCTCGAATCTGCTGCATCACCACGGGATACCCAATCATCGCGTCAAGCGCGACGAGAAGATCGGTCCGAATTCGCCAGTCGACAGATTGCTGATTACGGTCGCGGGAAGCCGACAGGAACTCCTGCAGCAGATTCCGCCTCGAATCAAAGCTGGCAATCGCTCAGCGGTCGGATTTGTGATCGATGCAGATGACGATGCGTTGAGAGTGAAGGCGATTGAACGGACATGGACTGCAATTTGCGCGCAAGCAAAGATTGCCGGGATGGAATGCCCGCCGAACATGGTCGAGCAGGGACATGTTCAGCGAGACGATCGATTCGATGCAATCATCGGCTATTGGATCATGCCGGATAATCGTCAATCCGGCGCGATCGAGAGTTTTCTTCGGCAACTGATCAACGATAACAACACGCTGATTGACTACGCCGAAGTGGCTACGCACTGCGAAAGACTCTCATAACGCGAGGTTTTCACCAGCGGACTTCCTGAAGGCGCAACTGGCCTGCTGGCTGGCATGGCAAGAGCAGCCAGGGACACCGCTTGGGCAGGCCTGGCGCGAACAGGGATTTCAGATACATGGTCCGCTGGCCACAACTTTCGTGGAGTGGATCAAATCTCTCCTGGAGAGTGCCGGCTGCCATGAGGGTGACTGAACCGCGCAACAACTCGAAGCCGTGGTTCTCACTCCACCCGCCCGCTCCGAATCTCCTTTCGCGGCTCGGGAGCCGTCCCCCGCTCCTTCGCCGCTTTCATCGCGGACTCCACAATTCGCTTCGCTTCCGCGAGTTGAGCTTCGCTGAAGTACGGTGACGAACCGGACGTCAGGTGCATGCGTCGTTTGGCCTTCAGTTCATCCCACGACATCCCGTTGCTCACGTGCCACGCCGCGGCCTGGGCGGCTTCGGCCGATGCTCGGCCGCTCGACACGAGGGAGAGCAGTTCGGGGAGGACGGGGTCGGTGCTGAATTGATCCACCGGGAGCAGGACGTAGTCGCTGGTCTGGCTGGGTTCGGGTTTGCCGTGTTCCAGGCAAACCGACGTCAGTGGAATCGAAACTCGTTTGCCGGCCGGAATCGAAAAGAAACCGCCCCCCTGTCCGCCGCCAATTCCGCCTCCGCCACCAATTCCTCCTTGACCGCCGCCGAGTCCCCCCTGACCACCTCCAAATCCGCCGCCGACGGACTGCTGACCGCCCCCCTGCCCACCGCCGAGACCCCCCTGGCCGCCTCCCAATCCACCGCCGCCAAGTCCGCCGCCACCGCCGAAACCGCCGCCGAACTGGTTGTGGATCGACGTCCCGACCACCGCGGCCGGAAGCTCAATCGTCAGCGGCTGATCGGTCTTGTTCTCAAACAGAACGTTCCCGCCCAGGGCGTTGCGGGGGATCAGCTTGGCGGAGATCCGGCCCTCCTCGATGGCCGCGAACATTTCCATGCGTTCGGCGGCCGGGTTGAATCGAGGTTGAGTGATGACGCCGCCGGCCGATTTCTTCGCAGCCAGTCCCGGCTGGGCCGCCAGTCCCAGTACGACCAGACTCGCCAGACACCACCGCATGACAGACGGAAAGGACATGACGCTTTCTCCGGGAAATGGAACCAGACCGGCCGGTCGACGACCTGCCGATGATGGGTGAGATTCTCGCGGCGGTCAGCGGTGGGCGTCTGTGAGGGGTTTCACAATCCCGCGAGAATTCCGGCTCGCCAGACAGTCCCGGTGGAACCGGCTACAATGCCGGTTCTTCGCGGAGATCCCCCCGGCGTGGTGGGGAATCTTCGCATTCGACAGGCCGCTCAGGAAACCCGGATCCCACGATGTCTACGCTCGATACCTGGCTGCAGGACTATGTCACGAAGCAGCGCGAAGTCTATGCCGCCCTGCCCCTCGATCAAATCGCTGTGATCGTCGACCTCCTGCGCGACGCCCATGCCAAAGGCTCGCAGGTCTTTGTGTTCGGCAACGGCGGCAGCGCGGCGAATGCCTCGCACTTTGTGACCGACGTCGGCAAGGGTTCCTCCGACGCCCTGGGGAAGCGGTTCCGCATCCTGTCTCTCAACGACAACACGGCCTGGATGACGGCGCTCGGGAACGACTACGCCTACGAAGACGTCTATCTCCGCCAGCTCCAGAACTACGCCCAGCCTGGCGACGTCGCCCTCTGCATGAGCGTCAGCGGCAACTCGCCCAACCTCGTCAAGGCGATGAAATGGGCCGCCGGGAACGGCGTCCACACCGTGGGACTGGTCGGGGCGAAACGGGGCGGTCTCGCCGAGATCTGCGAGCACGTCCTCGTCGTCCCCGATACGCATTACGGCCGCGTCGAAGACGCCCAGATGACCATCTGCCATATGCTGGCCTACGCCTTCATGGAGCAGACTGCCGGGGTGGTGGCATGAACCTGTCGAACAATCCGCGCTGGCCCAGCGCCGAACTCCCCGCTCCGCTGACGCCCCGCCCGGAAATCAGCCACGTCCTGTTCGACTTCGACGGCACGCTGTCGCTGATCCGGCAGGGCTGGCCCGAAGTGATGGTCGGGATGTTCGTCGAAATGCTGCCGCGTCTGCCGTCGGACACCGACGCGTCGCTCGAAAAGCTCGTCCTCGACGACATCATGAGCCTCAACGGTAAGCAGACGATCTATCAGATGATGCAGCTCGCCGAGCGCGTCAAGGAACGGGGGGGCGAGCCCCGCGAGCCGCTGTGGTACAAGCACGAGTATCTCCGCCGGCTGGAACTGAAGATCTCGAACCGGACTTCGGGCATCGCCGACGGGTCGATTCCGCGCGACGAGTACCTGGTCCATGCCGCCCGGCCGTTCCTCGATCACCTGAAGGCTTGCGGGCTGACGCTGTATCTGGCCAGCGGCACCGACGAATACGCCGTCCGGCGGGAAGCGGAGCTGCTGGGGGTCCTCGACGATTTCGGTCCGCACGTCTATGGCGCTCAGGACGACTTCGCCAAGTTCTCCAAGAAGATGATCATCGACAAGATCCTGCAGGAGAATCAGATCCCCGGCGGGCACCTGCTGTCGTTCGGCGACGGGTACGTGGAGATCCAGAACACGCACGACGTCGGCGGTTTCGCGGTCGCGATGGCGACCGACGAGGCAGCAAACGGGTCCGGGAAGATCGATCCCTGGAAGCGGGAGCGTCTGCTCGGCGTGGGGGCGAACGTCGTGCTCCCCGATTACCGCGATGCGATTGCGCTGGTCGACTACCTGCTGGGGCGCGGCTGATGCCGTAGGGTCCGCTGTGTGGACCGAAAGATTCTCATTGCTTCAAATAATGATAGGTTGTTCGAGAAGGAAGATGGTCCGCACAGCGGACCCTACGAGTTATGAACGTCATACCGCTCGATCTCAGCAAGTTGAAGGTTTTTCCGCTCAGCGAACGGCAGAGCCTGACACGGGCGGATGAGATATTGATCGATCCCGATCAGCCGCCGAAGCCCTGCCCGGAACGGCTGATCCCGACGATCCGGGACTGTGCCACGAAAATCCGCGCGGCCCGCCAGCGCGGGGCGTCGGTGATGCTGATCTACGGGGCGCACCTGCTGCGGAACGGGTCGGCGCAGATCCTTTCCCGGATGATGGGCGACGACTGGCTGACGCACCTGGCGACCAACGGAGCCGGGACAATTCACGACTGGGAGTACGCCTGGTTCGGCGCTTCGACCGAAAGCGTCGAGATGAACGTCGCCAGTGGAACATTCGGCACCTGGCACGAGACCGCGTCCAACATCCACCTGGCGATCATGGCCGGGGCGCTGGATGGGCTGGGCTACGGTCGAGGACTCGGCCGGCTGATTCACGACGACGGCGTGACGCTGCCGTCGATCGAGGAGCTGTCGGCCGCGATTTCCGCGGAACCGGCCCACCCCCTGACTTCTGCGCGGGCCGATCTGCTGCAGGCCATGCGGAGCCAGGGCTGGCCGGCCGGCCGGATCGCGATCGATCACCGCTGGAAGCACGCGTCGATCCTGGCCCAGGCCTGGAAGCACAACGTGCCGCTGACGGTCCATCCCGGCATCGGCTACGACATCATCGCCAATCACCCGGTCTTCAGCGGCAGCGCCATCGGCCGGGGAGCCGAGTGGGACTTCAAGCTGTTTGGCGGTTCGGTCGAGGGACTCGACGGCGGCGTGGTGCTCTCAGTCGGCTCGGCGATCATGGGGCCGCAGGTCTTTGAGAAGAGCATCAGTTGTGTCAACAACCTCCGGCTGCAGGGCGGCCGGCCGGTCGTCCGGGATCACTCGATCTACGTGGTCGATCTACAGGATGGCGGCAACTGGGACTGGACGCAGGGCGAGCCCCCCAAAACCAACGCCGCCTACTACCTGCGGTTCTGCAAGAGCTACTCCCGCATGGGAGGCGCGATGCACTACCTGCAATGCGACAACGCGACCTTCATCCACAACCTGTATCACGAGTTGAACCGCGCATGAACCGCGAGCGTTTCCAGCAGATTACGGGGCGTTACCGCACTCTGAAGATCGCCATCGTCGGCGACTTCTGCCTCGACCGGTATCTGGAGATCGACCCCGCCCGGGCCGAAATCTCCATCGAAACCGGTCTTCCCGTCCACAACGTCGTGCGCGTCCGCAGCCAGCCGGGAGCAGCAGGGACGATTCTCAATAATCTCGTGGCGCTGGGGATCGGTGAGATCTTTGCGGTCGGCTTCTGTGGCGAAGACGGCGAAGGCTTTGAGTTGAAACGGGCGCTCGCGGCCCAGCCGACCGTCAACCTCGAACACTTTGTGACGACGCCCTTGCGTCGCACATTCGTCTATTGCAAACCGCTGGTCCTGGAGGCGGGACAGCCGCCGCGGGAACTGAACCGGCTCGACTCCAAGAACTGGACGGAAACCCCGGAGGAACTGCAACGGGACCTGGCGTCGCGCGTGGCGGCGCTGGCGGGCCGGGTCGACGCGATGATCCTGATGGACCAGGTCGACATCGCGGAAACCGGCGTGGTGAGCGGACCCGTGGCGGATGCCGCCCGCGCCGCGGTCGTCGGCCGGCCCGACCTGCTGGTCCTCGCCGACAGCCGCCGAGGCGTGCAGCACTTTCCCCCGCTGGGATTCAAAATGAACGCCGCCGAACTGGCCAAGCTGAGCGGCTCGTCCACAGAATCCCTGGAAGCCGTGCAGGCCCAGGCCGCGGAGCTGGCGGCGACGAACGGCCAGCCGGTCTTCGTGACCCTCGCCGAGCGAGGGATCGTCGGAGCGGCGCCGGGTCGGTCGGCCGAGCACGTTCCGTCCTATCCGGTCCGCGGCCCGATCGACATCGTGGGCGCCGGCGACGCGACGATGGCGAATCTGGTGGCAGCCCTCGCAGGCGGAGCCGACATCCCCGAAGCCATGCAGCTCGCCATGACCGGCGCATCGCTGGTGATTCACCAGCTCGGCACGACAGGCACGGCGTCGGTTGCGCAACTGGCGGGGCTGTTGGAGAAGGGGGTAGCGAGTAGGGAATAGCGAATAGCCAGAGAAGTGGGCTGATCGCGACCGGCGATCAGCCTCTTCCCTTCGACATTCCGTCTTCGTATTTCGACATTCTCACCCTCCCCGGCGTTCACCGTGCATGCAGATCCTCGCCCGGCTACACTGAACCCCATGCCGAACTGACAAGAAACACTTCCGAGGAGCACCGTATGCATCGCTTCGTTCTGGGTTTGACGCTGGTCGCGGCCTGCACGACGCTGGCCGTGGCGGAGGATACGCCGGTCAAGTGGGAGCGGATCGCGCTTGAAGAGATCTTCCGTTCCGAAGGCGTCACCGTCGCCGATATCAACAAGGACGGCCGGCTCGACGTGATCAACGGCGAAGCCTGGTACGAAAACCCCGGCGACGAAAAGCTCTACAAGGCCGGCGCCTGGACGATGCATGAGTATCGGGCCGACGGCATCAAGCGGTACATCGGCGACGGCGGGTACAGCCGGAGCTTTGCGCTGTGGGCGTTTGACGTCAGCGGGGACGGCTGGCAGGACATCATTGTCATCGGCTTCCCCGGCATTCCCTGCCACTGGTTCGAGAATCCGCAGAACAAACCCGGCCCCTGGAAGGAGTCCGAGATCTGGCACAGCGCGGCCAACGAGTCGCCGCAGTTCGCCGACATCACCGGCGACGGCAAGCCCGAACTGGTCATGTCCTCCGAAACCGAGCAGATGATCGGCTACCTCGAAATCCCCGCGCCCGACAAAGCCTGCGAGAAGTGGACGTACACGAAGGTCAACGACGAGCCGCTCGGACCGCAGCTCGGGCACCGCTACTACCACGGTCTGGGCGTCGGGGACGTGAACGGCGACGGCCGGCAGGACATCGTCATTCCGCACGGCTGGTGGGAACAGCCGGCCAAGCCGGGACAGGGGCCGTGGACTCTGCACAAGCACATTCTGAAAGGGGATGGCATCGGCGATCCGGAGACGGGTTCTGACATTCACGTTGACGACCTCGACGGCGACGGCGATATGGATCTGATGATGAGCGCCGCCCACCACATCGGCGTCTGGTGGTTCGAGAATCTCGGCGGATCGCCCGATCCGAAGTTCAAGCAGCACGTGATTGACGGCACCTTTTCGCAGACCCACGCCCTGCACTACCAGGACGTCAACGGCGACGGCGTCAAAGACCTGATCACCGGCAAGCGGTTCTACGCCCACGGCTCCAAGGGAGATCCCGAACCGGGCGCCCCGGTCATCATGGTCTGGTACGAAATTCACAAGACCAAGGGGCAGCCGCCCAAGTTCATCCGGCACCAGATCGACGCCGGGAACGACACCGGCGTCGGCACCCAGTACTACTTCGGCGACTTCGACGGCGACAAACTGCCGGATATCGTGCTGTCGAACAAGAAGGGGACGAACGTCTTGCTTCAGAAGCGCTAAGTGCCGAGAGCCAAGTGCCAAGTGAAAGACCCGAGGGCGGCCGAACCATGTGTTCGAGCCGCCCTCTTCTTCTTTTTTATTCTCACTCGCCACTCACCACGAATCACTCACTACTCTTCCGGTGTTTTCCCGGCGTCCACAGCACATCCGCCTTGCCGCCATCATTCGCCTGCCGGGCGAGGACGAAGAGTAGATCCGACAGCCGATTCAGATAGATCACCACCTGTGGATTGACCCGCTCGCAGGCAACCAGCTCCAGCACGCCGATTTCCACCCGCCGGCAGACCGTGCGGGCCAGGTGCAGGTGGGCGGCGGCGGGGCTGCCCCCCGGCAGGATGAAGCTGCTGAGCGGTTCGAGCTGGTCGGTGGCGGCGTCGATCCAGCGTTCGAGCTGCGTCACCTGGGGCTCGGTCACGCGGAGGGGGGGGTATTCGGGGGGCGTGTCGCTTTCGGGGACGCACAAGTCCGCCCCCAGATCGAACAGGTCGTTCTGGATGTGCGTCAGCATGGCCTGCATCGCATCGGGCAGACTGGCGGCGATGGCGACGCCCAGAACGGAGTTCAGTTCATCGACGCCGCCGTAGGCGCCGATGCGCGGATGCGTCTTGGGGACGCGCCGGCCATCCCCCAGCGACGTTACTCCGGCGTCGCCGCTCTTCGTATAAATGCGATTCAAGTAGACCATGCAGCAATCCTTGCGTTCGTGACCGGTCAGGCGGGTATTGTTGCAGGCTCGTGACGAATGACCAGCCCGGATTGGCGCGGCGATTGAAAGCGAGCGGCTGATCCGGCAGGCTGGCGCCCGATGGAATCAGGAATTTGTACCGGAGCGAGTTCATGTCGGGCCACACCGTTCGCGTCCTGGTCTGGGGGTGCTGCATGCTGCTGCCGGCAACCGTGGCGAACGCTGAGGAACCCGCGTCGCCGCGCGGTTCGCTGATGCTGATCGGCGGCTCCGAACGGGACTCCAACGAGCTCCTCTGGTCCGAGCTGGCCCGGCTGGCGGGGGGCAGAGGGGGAAAGGTGGCGGTTTTTCCGACGGCTAGTTCGTATCCGGAGCGAACTGGCAGGCTGTTTGCCGCTCACTTGCGGACGCTGGGGCTTGAACCGTTCGTCGTCCCGGCCTCTCCGCTCCTGCCGGACGTGGATGACAGTCAGGTGGTCCGCGATCCGGAGTGGATCGAGCGGGTCCGAGGGGCGGATGCGGTGTTCCTCGCCGGCGGGGAACAGGCCCGGTATCGCCAGGTGCTAGTGGGGGAGGATGGCGTTGAGACGCCTCTGCTGCAGGCGATCCGGCACGTCTACCAGCGGGGAGGGCTCGTCGCGGGGACGAGCGCCGGGATGGCGGTCATGAGCCGGATCATGTTTATCGACGCGGAGCAGATACTGCCGGTGCTGCAGCATGGCGCGCGGATGGGCCGGGAGGTCGATCACGGGCTGGGTTTTTTGCCGGCCGACTGGTTCGTCGACCAGCATTTCCTGACGCGCGGCCGGTTCGGTCGCTCGCTGGTAGCCATGCAGACCTACGGATTTCCGTATGGACTGGGCATCGACGAGGACACGGCGCTGGTGATCGAACAGGGCCAGCGGGCGCGCGTGGTCGGCTATCGAGGCGTCGTCGTCATGGACGCTTCCGCAGCCGTGATTGATTCGGACGAACCGCGATTCAACACGGGAAACGTCCTGCTGCACTACCTCAGTCACGGCGACACGATCGATCTCCGCGGTCGGCAGGTCGGCGTGGCGCCGCAGAAACGGGACGAACACCGGATCGATCCGCGGGCGCCGGGCTTCAAGGCGTATTACCGGCACAAGCAGTTTTACAACGACATCTTCGGCAACACGCAGTTGCTGGACCTGATGTACAAGCTTGTCGACAGCCCGCACGATGAGGCGCTCGGTCTGGCGTTTGACGGGGCCGCCGCTCGCGAGGGATCGACGCCCGGCTTCGAATTCCGGTTTCGACGCGGCCCGGAAACCGTGAGCTGGGACTCCCCCGAGGCCATTGGCGATCCCTATACGGTTCTGAATATCCGGCTCGACATCCGCCCGATCACGATCCAGGGACCGCTCTACCGCTGAGACGACCGACTACGGCGTCGGCCGGCCCTGCAGCCCCCAATAGGCGTTGGCTTCCGGCGTCATCAGCTCGCGAAACGTCCGCACGATTGTCTGCCGGCCGAAGTCGAGACCGTCCAGCAGCCCGGTCTCACAGTCGGTCACAGGACCGGTGCTTCTCAGCGACAGCCAGACGCAGTCCGGTTGACCTTCGACGACCGGCCCCTGAGAAACGTCCGCAGTCAACTCGCCGCGATCGTTGCGGAGCAGCCAGCTCCAGCGGAGCGATAACTGACTGACGCCTGTCGCGGACGTGGGTATCTGCAGCGGCGGAATCAGCCGGCAGAAGGTCCAGTCGGCGGGAGTCTGCCAGACCGTCCCCTGGGGAATGCGATTGATGTAACCGACGCTCCACGCGCCGGCCTGCAATTCGGAGCGGTGTCCCTGCAGCGCGACCCATGCCGCAACAAAACTGTCGCGGAGCGGCTCGTAGTGGGGGTAGCGGCCCCCTTCGTAACCCAGCCAGCTCACGCTGAGCGCCTGCCGGCCGAGGCGAATCCGACCGTCCTGGAGCAGGTTGTTCAAGGTCCAGACGCCGTGCTCGGCCTCCGCGGCTACGGTCCACTCGGCCCCCAGCGTTCGATGCAGGGCCTCCGCGACCTCCCGAACGTCTGCCAGTGGAGTTTCCCAGTGCACGCACAGCACGACTTCGACGACGGGCGGATGCTCGTAGTCCGGCAGCGAAGTTGACCGGCCAGAGGCTGCTGCGGTGCGAGGCGGAGGAACGACCGGGGACATGGCGGCGGTTCTCGTTCAACGAGGTTCGGGCGCACGGGCGGCGGTCATCCGCCCCCCCGGCGCGCCAGTGTAGCGGGCCGAATCGATGTCGACCACGTTTTTGCCCGCCATGGCGTCAATTGGAACGGGCCACCACTCGCCGGCCTGCGGCATCCCGGCGAGTTCCTGGCCGATCGTGGCGTGAAATTCATGGAGTTTTCACGAACGACAGTTCCGCAGGTTGACCCTTGCCCCGCCGGCGTCGATGCTGCAATCATTGAGAGCATCGCCGATGCCTCCAGGCAGGAGCGACTTCGCATGAGTGACTGGCCTGGCTGCGCCGCCGAAGTGGCGCAGGCACAGATTCAAGGAGCCTCCCATGATCGAGCAGCTTCCCGAAAGTTCCGGCAAAGTCCTCGGCTTCAAACTGTCGGGCAAACTTCACGACGAAGACTACAAGTCCTTCGTGCCCGTCATCGACGCCTCGGCGGCTGATGGCAAAATCCGTCTCCTGGCGTGGTTCCACGACTTTCACGGCTGGGACATGCACGCGCTGTGGGACGACACCAAATTCGCCACGAAGCATTGCACGACGTTCGATCGGATTGCGCTGGTCGGCGACAAGGCCTGGGAAAAGTGGATGGCTGCCATCTGCAAACCCTTTACGATGGCCAGGATCCGCTACTTCGACGTCTCGGAGATCGACGCCGCCTGGAACTGGCTCCGCGAAGAGACTCCCGCCGCGTAGTCGCGTCCGCCGCGTGAAGTCGGGTGAGTCGAGTCTGCGAGTCTCACCCGACGGCTTGCCCGGATGGAACTTGAAGCGAGTCCCGCCCGGCTCGTTCGCGCCCGTTGTATCGTCTCAGCGCCGCAAGTACGATCAGGGGAACTCATTCAATCCCCCGGGCTGGAGATCGTCATGAACGCTCAAGATGCGATTCGCGGTACGCTCGAAATGAGCACGTTCGTACTCAAGGCCTATGTCGGCGACCTCACCGACGCCGAACTGCTCAATCGGCCCGGCAAGGGCTGCAACCATCTGGCCTGGCAGCTCGGACACCTGATTTCTTCAGAAGCCCACCTTCTGAACGCTATCAAGCCGGGCGCCGCTGCCGACCTCCCCGAGGGCTTTGTCGAACAGCACAGCAAGGCCGCCGCGGGCGAAGACGACCCGGCCAGGTTCTGCTCGCTCAAGACGTATCTGGATCTGCTCGACACGTCGAACGCCGCAACGCTGGCGGCCCTGGCGACATTCTCTGAAGAAGATCTCGACGGGCCGTCTCCCGAAGACTACCGCAAGGTCTTCCCGACGGTCGGTTCGATCTTCCTGCTGATCGCCACCCATCCGATGATGCACGCCGGCCAGGTCGTCCCCGTCCGCCGGGCGCTCGGGAAGCCCGTCGTGATGTAGCCCGGGTGGCAGGAGGAAGACCACGCCCTTCGAAGACTCAGGGACGTGCCACCCAGTTCAACAGTCTCTCGTCGGCGGCCGGCACAGCCGGCCCTACGCGATAGATGTTCGTAGTACGTACCGCGATCGGCTCCGGCGGGTCGGCTTTCTTACGGCCGTCCCGCCGGAGTCCGTCTGGCGGTGAGGTTGCGCCGGTGGAAGTCCCGGCGGTTCAGTCGCTTTGATCAGGTTCGCCGGTCTTGCGGCCGGGTGAACGGGAAAAGCTCGACGTCGAGGCTGTGCGCACACGGGGTGCGCCCCTCGGACTTTCCTGGCGGAAAGTCCGTCGCTGGGCCCTGATCAGGCCCGGTTTGACGGGAATCGTCCGGAACGCCGGCAGCGGACTGCCGACGCGCATGCTCCTATGTCCCCGTCATAAAGAGCGGGTTTGTTGCGCGGATTGTTGTAAAGGCTGGAGTGGATTGTGGTTAGTGGATGGTGGACAGGGAGGCGAAGACGAAGAGGACGCGGAGTTTGAAGAGGCATTCCCTGGCGGAGCCTGGGAACGAGTGGTTCTGGCGATTCGCTCAGTTCCCGGCGCGGACCCAGGCTTCGTTGAACTGAGCGTGCTTCATGCTCTTGCCGCCTTGGACGAAGTAGCTGTAGACGGCGTGGATTGTCCCGTCCTTCGCCTGGATGATCGCCGGGTAGTGATAACTGCCGGACTCCTGCCGTTCGAGATGCCGGGTGTGAGACCACGTCTTTCCCTCGTCGTCCGACAGCGAAACCGCCAGATTCCGGCGACCCTCGACCAGGTCGTTATAGACCAGCAGCCACGCACCGGACTGCAGTCGCACGGCGTCGAGTCCCGATCCGGGATTGGGGAGGTCAATCGTCCCGACCGGTCCCCAGGTCTCCCCCTCGTCGGCGGATTCGCAGACGCGAATCTTGTTGAGCGGCCCGTTCTCGCGCATGTAGGCTACCAGCGTGCCGTCGTTCCGGCGGACGACCGCCGGCTGAATGGCGCCGAAGCCGAGCAGCGGTTCGGAGGCGCGCCAGGTTTTCCCCTCGTCGTCGCTGATCGCCATGATCGAGATCGAGAACGTGTCGCTGTAGAGCGGGAGCAGGATCCGGCCCGAGGGGAGGACCGTCGGCTTGCAGCGCGGCTGCCAGCCGAGACGCTGGTAGAGTTTGTCCCCCAGCTTGACGCGGGCGTCGTCGATCGCCCCCTTGAGCTGGCCGGTCGGCGGCGTCGGCAGCTTTGCCACCAGGCCATCGAGTTCAGCCCGCCCGCGTTCGCCGAAGTCGGCCGGCTTGAGCAGCAGGAAATCGCTGCGGTTCCACTTCGGCGCGCCCGTTCCAACAGGCTCGTCGGCGACCTGGAACCGCGTCAGACACGATTCCCACGAGTTCGCCAGAATGACCGGCCAGAACACCCACAGCCGACCGCGGGCGTCGACCATCAGACACGTATTGCAGTCCGGAAAGCCGGGAGTGTCGGCGATCGGGAACTCGTCGCTCCAGGTGGCCGACCCTGCCGGCCTGCGGGCGCCCAGCACCTCCACGTCGTCCGCTTTCCGCTCCCCCGATCCGCGATACCACGTCACGAACAGCGATCCATCCGCCAGTTCGGCCACCCCGGGCGCATGGTTGTGGCGCGGATTGAGCGGAAAAATCAGCTCGGAGGAGAATTCCGGCTCGGCGGCTCCGGCGGCCGTCGCCGCAACGAGCAGGCCAAAGAAAGTGAACATGCGAATCATGGCGAAGATCCTTCCGGAGAGGCGGACTCAGGAAACGTCCTCCGCAAGATACCGCCAGAATCCTCCCTGAGCGAACCGGTGGAGATTGGTCAGTTGTCCGTTGTCAGTCGTCCGTGGCGAAAATTCGCCCGCTTGGGCGTCATTTGTTGAAATAGCGAACGGGGAAGGGCGAGGTGCCAGAGAGAGAAAGGGCTGCATTCAGTTGGCCTGTCTGGCTCTCGACTCTCGTCTCTAAATCACCGGACACAATTGATGAGGCGCGCCGTCTTTTCTCCGTGGACGACGCTTTGGCAACGTCGAAGACCCTCACCCTGGCCCTCTCCCACTGAAGACAGCGGGAGAGGGGACGAGACGAAAAGACGAGTTGTTTCAGAATCGATGCCGGTGATTTAGACTTTCGGCTGCCTTCGAGCCGACGCGTGTCATCTTCCCGGATTCCCTACCACCGTCTCGAATTGGCTCATCTCCGGCAGATTCTGCCGGTCGAATTCCGGGGTCTGGCGTTTCCGGACGATGTGTTATCATGCGGAGTCACTCGCAGGACCGGGGGGGCGGCGCCCTTTCTCCTGCGGGGCCACGGAGGTCGCCGGCTTGCCGCTCAAAGCACCCGAGCTTGAAGAACCAACGATCAACCTGACGTCGATGCTCGACGTCGTGCTGTTGCTCGTCTATTTCTTCATGGTCGGCGCTCAGTTTTCCTCGGATGAACGGCAGTACGATATCCAGGTGCCGACGGTCGCCGAGGCCCTGCCGTTGACGGAGCAGCCGGACGAGATCGTCGTCAACCTGACCGCTGAGGGAGTCATCTCCGTCAGCAACCAGGTTCTCAGCCTCCCGGCGCTGGAAGAGGCGCTGGCGCGCGCGCGGGAGAATTATCCGAACCAGTCGGTGGTGATCCGCGGCGCCGGGGAGGGACGCTACCAGCCGGTCATGGACGTGATGTCCACCTGCCGGAAGGCGGGGATTCGCAGCATCTCGCTGGCTCATCGACCGCTCGGGGAGGCCCCCTGATGCCCGAGTGGCTGAACCGCCTGGCGTTGCTGATCACCGGAGGGCCCGAAGCCACCACCGGATCGATGCTGCTGCGCGGCGCCCTCGTCGGCTGCTCGATCTTCGCCACCGTGCAGCTTCTGACGATGCTCAGCACCCGCTGGGGCGAGCGGCACGCCCTCGCCAAATCGTTCGTCCTCTCACTCCTGCTGCACTGCTGCTTCGGACTCGGCTGGGCGACTGTCGCGGAACAGTCGCGACTCCATCGCCCTGCCCCGGTCCAGGAAGAGGACGTCATCACGCCGCTTCAACGGGCCTTTCTGGAAAGCGACGAACCACAGCCTTACGACGAGCCGGGAACGACGCCCGTCTGGCAGCGCCCGCTGGACGTCCCTCAAATCCCGGTCGCGCGAGTCGAGCGCTCGATCGAGGAGATAGACCTCCCCCAGACCGACGAGCCGCGGGCGCCGGAAGCGCCGTTCGAGCGCCCCGAACTCCCCATGCCGGTCCTGCCCCCCGAGCAAGCGACGACTCCCGAACTGATGGCCTCGGTCGATCGCAATCGTCCCCTCCCGGCCGCCACGCTGGAAGCCGAAGCGCCCTCCCTGCAGTCCGCCCCGTCCCTGCCGTCCATGTCTGTCAAACCCGAACGGCAGGATCGCCCCAGGCCCGAACTCGACGTTCCCGACCTCCCGCCATCCCGCGGCGATGCGCAGCGCATGGCGCAGGCTACGCTCGATCCGACGGCGCTCACGATTCCCCTGACACAGACCGAAGACGCCTCGATTCCCAAGCCGCTGGGAATTGAAGCCGACATGATCCAGCGCAAAACCGGGCAGGCGGCCGCCCCGACTCCCGATCTGGGCGTCGGCGACGGCGATCGCGCCACCAGCACGAACACTCCCGAAAGCAGCCCGTCCCGCTTCACGAGGTCGACGCCGCTGCCAACCCTGCCGTCTGAGGTCCCGCTCCCGGATCCTGCCCGGTCGCTGACCGCGCCCGATGCCGCCACCGTCCCGCAGGAAACGCTGATCGCCTCGCGGGCCGCCCGATCCACGCTCCCCTCGACCGAAGTCGTCGCTCCGGAAGTCGTCCGCTCGACGGGCCCGGTCAAGTCCGCCGCACGCACGCAGGATCCCGCCGAAACCTACAAGCTCCGGCGGCTGGAAAAGCGGCTGCAGACGGCCGTCAAGAACGGCGGCACCGAGTCCTCCGAAAAATCCGTGGAGCTGGCCCTTCTCTGGCTGGCGAAGAATCAGGAACCGGAAGGTTTCTGGGACTCTTCCAAGCACGGGGGCGGATTCCAGCCCAGGGATCCCGAAGGACACGACCGCAAGGGGAGCGGCACCGAAGCCGACACCGGTCTGACCGGCATGGCGCTTCTCTGCTTCCTGGGCGCGGGCTATACCCAGGACGAGGGACAGTACACGGAGGTCATCGAAAAGGCCGTCCGCTGGCTGATCGCGCAGCAGCGCGAAGACGGCTACCTGGGGGGCAAGGCGACCTACTACGACGCGATGTATTCCCACGGCATGGCGGCCTACGCCCTGGCCGAAGCGGTCAGCATGCAGGAGGATCCGAACGGCCGGCCCGAGCTGCGACAGGCGGTGATGCGAGCGGTCCACTACATATCGCTGATGCAGAATTCGGACGGAGGCTGGCGGTACAGCAACGACAAGCGGAGCGATATGAGCATGTTCGGCTGGCAGCTCATGGCGATCAAGAGCGCGGGCATGGCGGGGATCGAAGCCCCGGTCGCCACGCAGCGGGGCATGTTCGAGTTTCTCCGCGACCGCAGCCGCGACGCGCGCGGCCAGAAAGACCGCAACGGCGGGCTCGCCGGCTACTTCAGCGACAGCGATCCTCCTCGACCCGCCATGACTGCGGAAGCCTGGTTCTGCAAGCAGATGTACGGCCTCCGGCGGACCTCTCAAGCCAGCGGCGAAGCGTCCCAGTTCCTGCTCGAACATCTGCCGAAGCGCTCCGCCCCCAATTATTACTACTGGTACTACGGCACGCTGTCGATGTTCCAGCACGGCGGACAGCCCTGGAACGAGTGGAACGACGCGCTGCGGGATTCGCTGATCTCCGAGCAGCGGAAGACGGGACCGATGGCCGGGACCTGGGATCCGGTCGATCCCTGGGGCGGACTAGGCGGCCGGCTCTACTCGACCACCTTCTGCACGCTGTCGCTCGAGGTCTACTACCGGTTCCTGCCGCTGCATCAGCAGCGCGACCCCCAGTAGTCCCGGCGTTCGGTCCAATCGGGACCGCCGTTCTGCTAGACTCGTCGTTTCGCCCTCCATCGGACGGCGTTTCTTCCGCGAGCGAGTCGATGGCTCCCCTTGTTGCCGACAATTCTCCCTGGCGCCTGAAGTGGCGGGAATCCCCCGTCACAACGATCACACTTGCGCTATGCGCGGTCATCTTCGCGTATACGCATGGAGGGCCGCTGCTCGGCTGGGGGGATACCTCGGCATTGCAGCGGCGCAGCGGGGCGATCACGGCGCAAGTCTGGGTGCACAATGACGGCCGCGAGATCCGCGTCATCGAACCGGAGTTTTTCGGACCGATCGACCTCTGGAAAGGTCAGTGGTGGCGCATTCCGATCTGCTCGTTCCACCACGGCGACCTGATCCACATTCTCTGCAACCTGTCGGCGGTCTGGTTCCTCAGCCCCTGGCTCGAACGCCGGTTTGGCGCACTCTGGATGACGCTCTTCATCCTGAGCGCATCCGCGATTTCGCTCCTGCCCGAGTTTCTGGCGGGACACGAAGCGATCGGCTACTCGGGCGTCATCTGCGCGATCTTCGGCGCTCTATGGGCGCTCCGACGGAACGATCGCGAGCTGCAGGATGATCTCACCGATGCAACGATCCAGGGGGGTTTCGGCTTTCTGGTCCTCGGCGTCGTCCTGACCGCGCTGGGGATCGTCTCTTTCGCCAACCTGGCCCACTTCGCGGGGCTGGGTTACGGCTACCTGGTCGGGCGGGTCGCGACGATCCGTCCCTCCCGCCGCGAACTGGCCGTCGTCGGCCTGATTGCCGCCCATGCGTTGGTCGTCCCCGCCTGGTGGCTGGCGTGCCATCCGTTCTGGAACGGTCGCTATCACTGGTTCGTCGCGGACCGGCAGAGCGATCCCGCCGTCAAAGAAAACCAGCTCGCTCAGGCGGTCGCCTGGGACCGCCGGCTGCCGGGCGCCTGGCGCGGACTCTCCGCGTTGCAGTTCCAGGCCGGCCGGCCCGATCAGGCCTGGACGACGGCACTTCGCGGCATGCAGGCCAACCCGTCGAATGCCGGGCTGCAGGAGCAGGCGCGGGAACTGTGGTGGCGCTGGGCCGTCCTGCAGCCTCAGGGCATCGAAGAGCTGGCGGCGATTTTCGGCGATCGGGCCCCCGCGATTCGCGAGTTGCTCAAGCAGCCGCCCCGCAACGTCCGCATCACGCGCGTCGGCCCAACTCCCGCGGATGCGCTCTCCGAAATGGAGCTGCAGCGCTTTCGCCTCAACCAGGGAATCGACCTCACATTCCCCGAACTGACCGGCCCGGCCCGAAGCAGCAAACCGCCGCCGATCGACCCCGACTCCCCGGACAGCGCCGTCGAAGGCCGAACGATGTAGGTTGGTTATTTGTTATTGGTTGTTTGTTATTGGTCAATTGTCAGGGGCCAAGCTGCTGCGTGAGCATAGTTTTTGGCACTTGGTCAGTTTTCGACATTCCGCCTTCGACATTCTCTTCCGTCTTCTCTGCGTCCTCCTCTTCCCTCTGCGTCTCTGCGAGAAATCTTCACTCTTTTACGGAGCCGGCTGCTTCCGCTCGCGACGCAGCCGCTGGCGTTCCAGGCGGTCGGCCTGCCGCTGTTCCGGCGTCTTCGCCGCGTCGGCCGCGATCCGGTCAAACACCGCCTGCGGGATCGCCCCTTCCACATTGTCCGGCAACAAAGCCTTCAGCATCCCCGCACCCGCGGGCTTTGGCGCTGGAGCCGCCGGCGGAGCAACCGCCGGGGCCTCGGCCGCCGCTCCGATCACCGCGTTCACGCCCGGTGCAGCCTGCTGAATGATCTCCCCATGAACGGGGAAATCCCACTCCGTAGTCGTCGTCAGCCAGGCCTGCAGCAGCAGCACCGGAATCGACGACAGCGGATTGTGCAACGCCATCACAAACCCGCCCGTCTCTCCGCGCGTGATGACCCCGCGCGTCGGCGCCACATACGGCAGCACTGCCGCTGCCGAGGGAATCCGGCTGATCGGGAACAGCCCGTTCCCCGCATACATCTGCTCCAGCGCCTTATGCTCGGCTAATTCCGGCAACCGCGCCCAGACCCCCTTCACCAGCGCCGCCGAATCGATCTCCAGCAGCCCGATCGCCCCCTCCGGCAACGCATCGGCCTCGCGGTAACGATCCCCATAGCTCGGCCCTTCGGCCCGCTGCAGGAATCTCAGCTGCGCCTTCAGCGCCAGCGGGTGCTGAGCCACATACAAATGCCGCTCCGTCAGACAGAAGCAAGGCGTCGCCGTTCCGCCGCCGTCCTGCTGCCGGAAAACATACAGCGTCTGATCCAAAAACGTCTGAGTCTCCAGCCGAAACGGCCCTTCCTCCGCCGCTTCCTCAAACGCCCGCTCCAGGACTTCCGTCAGCCGACCATACACATCTCGCGCGTGCCCCGGCTCGCGTACCGGAATCGACAGAATCGCCCCGTTCCCCGTCCAGCCCCCCAGCGACGGCGCCGTGTGAACCACCCACACGTCTCCGAAGGCCTTCAGCAGTTCCCCCTCAATGAAGAAGCCGAGCTCGACTTCCACCCCCTTAATCGCCTGATCGTACAGCGGAACCATAAACGGCGCCGATTTCTGCAGCGACGACCGGATCCCCGCGTGCAGCCGGCTGAAACTGAGACTCCCCGCCACCACCAGGTCGGCATCGGCCGGCACATGCGCGAAGTGCTCCGGCCGCAGCGTCTCTCCCGCACCGAACGCCAGCACGCCATCCAAAGGACCAGTCGTCGCCAGCAGACCCTGCTGCAGCACCCGCCCCTCGACCACGCTCGTCGCCAGCAGCGCATAGTCGAGACCATCCAGCCCGACCGTCCGGGCCGTGTTGTAGGCCAACTGCCCCTGCAGTCCGATAAACCGCGGAATCGCTGTCACCACCTCTTTGACATCCACAAATGCAAAGCTCACCGGCGTCCCGATTGCCGGATGCGCCAGCGCCGCTTGCAGGCGCGACTTCCCCTCGTTCGGCGGCGCCGCCAGACGATCTGCCATCTCCGCCGCCACGGCCGGCCCCAGCCCCAGCAGCAACCGGTCTCCCACCCGTCGGGCCGTCAGCGACAGTCCCGGCAACTCCGGATTCCACACAAAATCCTCGAGCCCGTCCGGAACCCGCGCACCCGGCAGCCGACGCAACAGCGGCCGCAGATCGGCCAGAATCGCCTCGATCTCGGGCCCCGCATTGACCGCAATGCCCGCCCGGAGTCGCAAGAACGGACGGACGTGCGCAGGCGCCTCGTCCGCATTCTCAATCGGCTCGCCGACTGCCACGAAGACGCACCCCGGCCGCGTCGCCAGCTTCAGCGTCAGACGTTCGATCTGCCGCCGCAGCTCGGCCTGATCCTCGGGGAGATCGGCCTGCTCCTGCAGCCTGGCGAGCTCCTCCCGGATCGCGTCCAGAAACAGCCGCACTTCCGGATCGGCGGCAAATCCCGCAACGCCCGGCCCTCCCGGCTGCCCCGTTCCCGCGGCCGACCACGCCGCACAAGCCACCACGCGGTCGGGCAGCACGCGCAGCAATTCCGGATCCGATTCGCCGGGTGGCAGCCCCGTCCAGGCGCCGCTCAGCAGCGTCAGGAGCGTCAGCCAGAAGGCCGACGGGTCGAATGTCGATTGCAGCTCCATCATCACTTTCGCCTTTTCTGAGCGCCGGCCCGATCCGTGAGTTCTCCGTTTATCGTAGTCCATCCAAAGTCCGGTTCACCAGCCGGAGCGCCGTTCTGGCTCGCCGCAGACCGGACGCAAGCTTCAGTTCCCGGTGCAGTCCCGGTAAGATCACGCGAACCAGAACTGGCCATCTGGAAGCAACCCGGCCCCGCGCCGAGGCTTCGCAAATACTCG
The DNA here is from genome assembly GCA_942493135.1 of uncultured Planctomycetaceae bacterium. Classification (GTDB taxonomy): domain Bacteria; phylum Planctomycetota; class Planctomycetia; order Planctomycetales; family Planctomycetaceae; genus Planctellipticum. The sequence goes on from OW818684.1 coordinate 2,218,953, forward strand.
GGAACATCCACGCATGTACGACCGGCAGCAGTTGATCCGCCTGTTCCACGAACGCGCCCTCAAGTTCGGCGATTTCACCCTCGCCTCGGGGAAGAAGTCGTCGTACTACCTCGACGGCAAGCAGATTTCGCTCCACTCCGCCGGCCTGCGCCTGGTCAGCTTCGGACTGCTCGAACTCCTCAAGGACGTCGAGTATGCCGCCATCGGCGGCATGTCCATCGGCGCCGATCCGATCGTCGGCGGCGTCCTCACGGCAGCCGGCGAACTCGATCAGAAGCTGGACGGCTTCCTCGTCCGCAAAGAAGCCAAGGGCCACGGCACCAATCGCTACGTCGAAGGCCCCGTTCAACCCGGCGACAAGGTGGTTGTCATCGATGACGTCGTGACCACCGGCGGCAGCGCCCTGCTCGCCGTCGACCGCATCGTGGAGTTCGGCTGCCAGGTGGTCTGCGTCGTCGGCATCGTCGACCGCAAGGAAGGCGGAGCCGCCAACTTCGCCGCCCGCGGTCTCCCGTTCCGCGCTCTATTGTCGATCGAAGACTTCGGCATCCAGCCGCCCGCAGCCTGATGGCAGATGGTGTTCGTTCGGGGAAGCAGGTTTCCGACGGGGCGGGGAAAGCGGCATGTCGCAATCGTTGCCCGGGTCCCACTCGTCACCGGACGACATCCCCGAAATCGAGTTCGCCGCGGCCGACGACGAACTCCTCGACGAACCGCCGGCGATCGCGGTTGCTGACCTGCAGGCCGTTCCGCCGGCGGATATCGCTCTCGAACTCCCCCATCAGTGGCTCCTCCTGGGAGCCGGACACGCCCACCTGCAGATCATCCGCTGGTGGGGCCGCCGTCCGATACCCGGCGTGCAGCTGGTCCTCGTCTCGGCATTCGACCGGGCGACATACAGCGGCATGCTTCCCGGGGTCCTGTCCGGTCAGTTCTCGCCCGATGCGTTCCAGATCGACCTGCCGGCCTTCTGCGCCAAGCACGGCGTTGCGTTGATTGTCGACCGAGCCGTGGCCCTGGATTCGAAACAGCGGATTGTCCGGCTGGCCCACCACCCGGAACTGCACTTCGATCTGGCCTCGATCAACATCGGCAGCGTCCCCGCCGATGAACGTCTCTGGCAGACGCACCGGACGCTGGTCAGCGTCAAACCCATGCCGACCTTCCTCCAGAGATTCGACGCCCGGCTGCAGGAACTGCTGTCGCAGTATCGCATGGCGCCGGGACCGGAACTGTTACAGATCGCCATCGTCGGCGGCGGCGCGGCGGGAGTCGAACTGGCCTTCTGCCTGTCGGAACGGATTCGCAAGGAGTCGCTCCCGATCCAGTTGAGGATCATCGATCGCGGACCGGACATTCTCTCGGGATACACTCCGCGAACCGTGCGCAAAGCGAGGGAACTGCTGTTCCGCCGGGGGATCGCCATCCGGTCCCGGTCTCACGTGGTCGCCTGCGACGAAGACCTCGCGCCGGAACTGATCCTCGAAGAAGGGGGCCGCGTCCGCGTCGACCTGGTCCTCTGGGCCGCGGGGGCCGCTCCGCCGACCGCTCTCAGACAGTACGACCTTCCCCGGTCCGACCGCGGCTTTCTCGCGATTCGCCCGACCCTCCAGACCACCGCCGACGACCCGGTCTTTATCGTAGGCGATACGGCAGACTGGCCCGGCCGCCCGCTCCCCAAGGCCGGCGTTTATGCCGTTCGCCAGGCGAGTGTCCTGTGGGAAAACCTCCGGCGCTGGCATTCGGGGCAGGAGCTGATCGAGTACCGTCCGCAGCAGAAGTTCCTAGCGCTGCTCAATTGCGGCGACGGCACTGCGCTCATGGAGTGGAACGGCTGGACCAGCCACAGTCGGTGGGCCTGGAAACTCAAACGCTGGATCGACGTGGGGTTCGTCCGGCAGTTCCGCTGACGCCCAGAACCCCAAAGTCGCGTCGGAGTCTCACCACACCTGTGAAACACAAACCCGTGGTCCATTGAAGACAAGTGTGCCACGGCTGTGTCAGCAGAGCGATCGCTCCAATCCCCTGAAATATCTGGGGTGGCTGGGGTCGAGCCTTCGAGTCGCCAGATTCTTCCTTGTTGACTGGGGGCGGCCCAAAGCCGCCGACCCCAGCCACCCGGACCGAATACTCCATCCGCACGAAACACGACGCTACTGCGAAACCGCAGCCACCGCAGGAGCCTCCGCCGATTCGATCACATACAGCGCATTGTCCGCCCGCAGGTTCGCCAGCCGCGCGTTGGGGACTGCGGTCCCTCGAATAATCGGCAACTCGTCGATCACGCGGACCCGCAGATTCTGCAGCAGGTCTCGGAAGTCGAGCATTGAGAGCAGGTGCAGGTTCGGCGTGTTGTACCAGTCGTACGGCAGCGACTGGGTCACCGGTGCGCGCCCCGTCAGCAGGAGCTGCAGGCGGACCCGCCAGTGGCCGAAGTTGGGGACGACCACCACCGCCCGGCGGGCGACGCGCAGCATCCGCTGCAGCAGATCCTTGGGATGCAGCACCTGCTGCAGGGTCTGACTCAGGACGACATAATCGAAGGCCTGGTCACCGATTTCGGACAGGCCTTCGTCCAGGTCGGCCTGAATGACCGGCACCCCCTTGGAGATTGCCTCGACGACCTGCGGCAGATCGCGCTCGATGCCCTGAATCGATACGCCGTGCTCGTCGCGCAGCCGGCAGAGGAGCCGGCCGTCGCCGCAGCCCAGATCGAGGACCCGGCTGCCGCGTTCGATGTGCGCCATGATCAACCGGTCCATCAGCGCAGACTCAAGATCGGGCAGGCAGTAGCGGCGTTGGTTCATCGTGATGGACTGACTTACGAATGGAAACGGACCCTTGACCTCGACGTCAACCGGGCGAGCACTCGCCTCTCTGCCTACCCACTACCCACTACCCACTACCCGTGCTGATGCGTCTGATCCAGAAACGGCACCAGCAGCTTTTCCAGCTGCTCGACTTCGATCAGAAACGAGTCGTGGCCGAACACGCTTTCCAGTTCAAGATAGGTGGCATGCCGGCGGGCGCTCACCAGAGCATGGACGATCTCCCGGCTCTGCGACATCGGAAACAGCCAGTCGCTGTGGTACGACGCGACAAAAAACCGGGCCTGGGTCCGTCCGAGAGCGTTCTCCAGCGAGCCGTACTTCGTCGCCAGGTCGAAGTAGTCCATGGCCCGGGTCAGATAGAGATAGCTGTTGGCGTCGAAACGCTCGACGAACCGCTGCCCCTGATAATGCAGATAGCTCTCGATCTGGAACTCGGTCTCGCGCTGCAACTGGTAGGCGAGCTGGTCGCTGTGCTGCAGTCGTCGGCCGAACTTGTGTTCGATCGATAATTCCGACAGGTAGGTGATGTGCGCCAGCATGCGGGCCAGCGCCAGGCCGAACCGCGGACCGTCCTCGCCGAACTTGCGCGAGCCGTCCGGGCCGCGCTCCGCCAGGTAGTAGTCGCCATTCTGGAAATTGGGGTCCGCGTAGATCGCCCGGCGGCCGACGGCATTGAACGCGATCCCCTGCGCGGACAGCCGCGACGCCGACGCCAGGCAGATCGCCGAGCGAACCGCCTGCGGATGGCGGGCGACCCATTCCAGGACCTGCATGCCGCCGAGACTGCCGCCGATCACCGCCAGCAGAGTCTCGATCCCCAGGCTCTTCACCAGCGCCTGATGAACCTCGACGATGTCCCCGACGGTCAGGAACGGGAAGCGGAGTCCGAACGGCTTGTCGGTCGCGGGATCGACGGAGCTGGGACCAGTCGTCCCCTGGCAGCCCCCCAGCACGTTCGCGCAGATCACGAAGTACCGGTCGGTGTCGAGCGTCTTGCCGGGACCGACCAGGCTGTCCCACCAGCCGTTCTTCTTGCTCTCCAGCGAGTGCCGCCCGGCGACGTGCGCGTCCCCCGTCAGCGCATGGCAGACGAAGATGGCGTTGTCCGCTCGCGGGGACAACTCGCCGTAGGTCTCGTAGGCCACCCGGATCGGGCCGAGACGTTCTCCGCTCTCCAGCACCAGGGGGGCCGGGGGTTGAAACAACTCGGCATATTGCGTCTGGACGATGCCGACGGAGCGGTCATCGGCGACAACAGGTTCCGCGATCTCGGAGGCCATACAGGCAGCACTCCGGCAGGATTGAGGAGGACTGGGCCGTCAGGGAAATGGACACGTTCTCCATCATAGTGACGGACCACGGGAAGTTCGAGTCGGCAACCCCCTCTCAATTGGGGGGGGCAGTCGGCGGTTGGCATTTCGCCAAAGCAGTCGTCCGGGCCGCTCTTCGCTGCGCCCGACCCGCAACCCGGGAATCGGTCCCGAACGATTTCCCGGAACCGCCGAGGGGCGAAGGAAACTGCGCCGCATCGCTCGACTCACAGGTCTGCACTTCCGCCGCCCCATCCGGGGCGGTTGAGAGTTTCGGGCGTCGTTTTCCACGGGTTGCACTCCGTCCGCCTGACGGCGGACTTCGTTTCACCCGTGGCTACAGCCCGTCGCCCGCTTCGGGGCTCAAGACGCAAGCGGACGGCATCCAGGTTCACGACGCTGGCCGTTCAACAATCAGCGATTGCCCCCGCACCGAAATTCTCGGTCCGCGAAAGTTGCTCCGATCCTTCGAGTTCCGCCGCAACTGACGACTCACCGACAGCGATTCACCAAGAACCAACCACGAATCACCCCTCCCAGAACCGATGCCCCGTCCGCACGATAAACACGTCTTCCAGCGTCGGCCGGGCGAGGGAGATGGCGGTGATCTCCGCGGGAAAGGCGGCCACCAGATCCCGCAGCAGTTCGTGGGCCGCCGGGGCCTCGACGCGTAAAGCGTCACCCAGGCGACGGGGTTCGATGGAGAAATGTTCCCGGATCTGAACTGCCAGTCCGTCCGGATCGAGGGTTTGAATCGTCAGGCAATCGCCGCCGACCGTCTGCCGCAGTTCGTCGGGCGTCCCCAGCGCGACAAGTTGTCCCCGGTCGAGAATTCCCAGGGAGTCGGCATGCTCGGCCTCTTCCATGAGGTGCGTCGTGACGAGGATCGTGGTTTTCGCCGAGGTTCGAAGCCCGGTCAGGTAGCGCCACAGATCGTGCCGGGCCCCCGGATCGAGTCCCGTACTCGGTTCGTCGAGCAGCAGTACCGCGGGCCGGTGCAGCAGGCTCTTGGCGATCTCGACCCGCCGCTTGAGACCGCCCGAGAGCGCCCCGGCGAGATCGCGTCGGCGGTCGCCGAGGGCGAGCGCCTCCAGCAGTTCGTCGATCCGCCGGCTGAGTCCGGCTCCCGACAGACCGTACAGATGCCCTTGATGGACCAGGTTCTCCCGCACTGTCAACTTGTTGTCGAGACTTGGCGACTGAAACGTCACGCCGATCTGCCGCCGAACTTGCTCGGGCTGCCGGGCGACGTCGAGCCCGGCAATGTTGATCTGCCCGCTCTGCGGCGGCAGCAGCGTCGCCAGCAGCCGGAACAGCGTCGTCTTGCCGCCGCCATTGGGGCCCAACAGGCCGAAGATCTGCCCGGCCGGGACCTCAAACGACACTCCCGCCAGCGCCTGATGAGCACCATACCGGAAGGCCACGTCAGACACCGAAACAGCGGACATAGTTCGTGCAGGGTGGGCCGAGTCTTCGAATCCCACCGCAACTCCTCATGTCATCTCTTAGCCCCGGGCGAGTCGCCCGGGGCCGACTTCCCCAATTCGAACCCCGCAGACTTCCCTACGGATGATGCTCCACCGGCTCCGCACCCTCAGCCTGCTGCCGCTCATACTCCACCGTCTGCGGAACATCCTGCAGGTAATAGTGCATGCCGATATCCGGCGCCAGCGCCAGCGGCAGCGCGGCGGCCAGCACCGCCGTCGGTCCCAGCAGCAGGTACTTCCAGGCCCGCTCGAACTTCAGGTGCATGAAAAACAGCATCACGCACAAAGCCTTCGCCGAGGCCACCGCCATGACAATGGCCACCAGGATCCGGTGATCGGCCAGGTGCAGCAGGTCGGCAACGACCGACACCGCCGTCAGCGCGCACAGCGCCAGGAAGACGGTGAAATAGGTCGCGGCATGGGAATCGTGGTCGTCGCTCATCGCGTCAGGCCGTTCGGAGAAGTGTCACTGCAGAAGTCGTCAGACAATGTAGATCAGCGGAAACAGGAAGATCCACACCAGATCCACGAAGTGCCAGTACAGGCCGATGTTCTCGACGTAGTTGGCGCTTGCCGCCGTCAGCCGCCACGGCCGGAGCACGACGGTCAGAAACAGAACCAGGCCGATGATCACGTGAATCGCATGCAACCCGGTCATCACGAAGTAGTTCGAGGCGAACAGGTTGCCGTAGAGAATCGGCACCGCCGCATGGCAGTGCTTCAGCAGCGGCCCCAGTTCCGGATCCTGCTGCAGCGCCGCCAGCTTCTCGTTGACGTCTTTCAGCTCCAGCGGCGCCGGCGGCTTGGCGCTGGCGTCCAGTCGCAACTGGTTCAGATCGTCGGCCGTCGCAGTCAGCGCGACGCCGTACCGGGCATGCTCCCGCAGACTGTTCGTCTCCTGGCTGAGCCGCTTGACCGCGGTCAGGTGCGACTTCACGTCCTTCGAGACTTTCTCGTCGGCGAGCTTTTCGTCGAGAACCGCGAGCCGGTCTTCCCGGCGGATCTTGTCGGGAGCAACCTGATGCAGCTCGCGGGTCAGCACCCCGTCGAGCTGATTCGCGACGTTGTCGATCGCCTGCCGGGGCGACTCCGGGATCTGGCCGGGGAGGATGCCGTGGTCAAACTTGCCTTTGTACTCGACGGACTTCACCCCCAGAAACACGCAGCCGAGCAGCAGCGCCAGCGTCAGAAAACCGCGAGCCTTGCCGCCCTGGTTCTTCAGGATCGCGTCGTGCGCGACGACGACGAAGTAGCTCGACACGATCAGTACGAACGTGTTGAAACCACCCAACCAGATGTTGATGTGCGTCACATGGACGTCGGTCGGCCAGCCCGGCGAACCCAGCCGGGTGACGATGAACGTGCCGATGAACGCAGTGAAAAACATGATCTCCGTGCCGAGAAAGAGCCACAGGCCGAGCTTCCCGTTGGGAATCGGCAGGCCCATGTGTGGCACGTTCGTCGTGGCGGGGGCGGTCATCGGCGGAAGATCCGTGAGGCAACGAAGTCAACTTCGGGAACTAGAACGTCTGCAGCGACCAGTCCAGCAACTGGAAATGGTCGACCGTCAAAGCCAGCAGCAGCAGCGGCAGATACGCCAGTGAAACCAGAATCACGCCGCGGGCCGTCTGCGGCGTCTCGTTCCAGGCAAACCGGATCGCGGACATGAGATACATCGTGCCGAGCAGGATCGCTGCCACGGCGTAAGCCCGTCCCGCCAGCCCCAGCGACGCCGGCCACAGCGAAACCGCCAGCAGGCAGAGCGCATATCCCACCGCCATCAGCCCGGTGATCCGCGGCCACGGCCGCACGGCCGGCAGCATCCGCAGTCCCGCCGCGGCATAGTCGTCCTGATACTTCCACGCAATCGCCAGAAAGTGCGGAAACTGCCACAGGAACAGAATCGCAAACAGCGACAGCGCCTCGGCATTCAGGGCGCCTCCCGCCGCCGTCCAGCCCAGCACCGGCGGCAGAGCGCCGGGAACCGCGCCGATGGCGGTGCAGAGCGACGTGTACCGTTTGAGGGGCGTATAGACCCCGGCATACAGAACCATTGTCAGAAGCGTCAGCACCGCCGTCAGCGGCCGGACGTTCGCCCACAGATAAGCCGTCCCCAGCGCTCCGCACGCCAAGCCGAACAGCAGCACCTCGGCCGCACGGATTCGTCCCGCCGGGATCGGACGATCGATCGTCCGTTGCATCAGGGCGTCGGTCTTCTGCTCGAACCACTGGTTCAGGGCCGACGAGCCCGCAGCGACGATCGTAATCCCGATGCAGGCATGCACCAGCGGTGTCAGTTGCCAGACCCCTTCGCTTGCGAGCAGATAGCCGACCGTGACGGTCACCAGGACCATCAGCGAGATCCGCGGCTTGCTCATCTCCAGGTAGTCGGCAAGCCGGGCCAGCACGAGGGATGTCCAGGTGAGCTGTCCGACGGGCGGGCAGCTCGAAATCGGTGTGGAAGTGCTCATGACGCAGCCCCCGCCAGAGGACCGGTTGTGGAAGTCGTCGTCCGCGCGACGAATTCGGAACCGCGAGATCTGACCCGCAGCACCCGCACCACCATGAGGACCGACGCCATAAAGGTCAATGAGCCGACCACTTTATGAACCGACCGCGACGCCGAATCGAACGACGTTTCCCGCAGCCCGACGATCCCCCATTCCGGAAAGCCGAAGTGGTACCGCCAGGTCAGCAAGCCGAGCGCCGTCTGAACCAGCATCAGCGTCAGCAGCAGCACGGCCCACCGGCTGAGATAAACGTTGCCGGACCGCTGCGTCAGCACCACCAGGACGAGACCGCAGACCAGGACGGCAATTGCAAACCAGGGATGGACCAGCCACGCGAACGGCAGAAACAGATGCCGCAGCAGCCCGCCCAGCAGGTACTGCGCGAAGAGGGTCAGGACGGTCACCACTGCCAGCACCAGCAGTCCCGTTCCCTGCCCCGGCGACAACAGTGGCTGCTCGCGGAGCCACTTCTTCCCGGTGACCATGACCAGTGTTCCCATCACGGCGAAGACCAGCGCTGCCAGCGTCCCGTGCAGCATGGCCAGCAGCCGTTCGTCCGCAAGCACCCGCCAGCCCCCCAGCAACCCCTGGCCGACAACCCCCAGCAACACCAGCCCCCCCACCGCCTGGACCCAGCCCCGTCGCTCCTGAGCGAGGACCAGCCCCGTCAGAATCAGCGTGACGAACCCCACCAGCATCCCGGCCAGCCGGTGACTGTGCTCCCAGAACTCATCGCGACCCGCCTTGTGCAGCGGATACTCCAGCATCCCGACGCCGTTCGACGTCGGCCAGTCCGCGAACGCCATGCCGGCGTCGATGGTCGTGACCATCGCCCCGACGCTGATCGGCAGCAGCGTCAGCAGCACGGTCACCCACGCGACGGCGTGCAGCCACGGGCGATAGAAAGTGTCATTCAACATGGCTCAACCGGGTCCGGCGCAGGGTGTGCCGGCCTGAAACTTCAATGAGTGTCCACCTGCCGGCGCTGCGCCAGCGGCACGTATTCCGTCTGAGGAAGATAGTCCTTGTCACCCGACAGCGGCGAACTGTATTCGTAAGGTCCGTGATACACGATCGGCGGCACGTCGAAGTTCCCGTGCGGCGGCGGCGACGGAGCGAACCATTCCAGCGAATTCGCATGCCACGGATTCCGCCCGGCCTTCGCCCCGAAAACCATGCTCAGGAAGAAGTTCCCGATCAGCAGGATCTGGGCCGCCCCCATCAACATCGCCGCATACGTCATGAACTGATTCATCGGCCCCAGATGCTCCAGGTAGGGCAGATGCAGATAGTCCGCATACCGGCGGGGCATCCCCGCGATCCCCAGCAGGTGCATGGGAAAGAACGTCAGGTTGAACCCGATAAACGTCAGCGCAAAATGCCACTTCGCGACCGTGTCGTTCATCATCCTGCCGAAGAATTTCGGGAACCAGAACTGAATCGCCGCGAACACCCCGAACAGCGTCGAGCCGAAGAGGATGTAGTGGAAGTGGGCGACGATGAAGTAGGTGTCGTGGATGTAGACGTCGACCGGCACGGCCGCCATGAAGATGCCGCTGAGGCCGCCGATGACGAACATCGACACGAACGCCACGCAGTTGAGCAGCACCCCGTTGAACTGCAGCCGGCCGCCCCACATGGTGCCGATCCAGTTGAATGTCTTAATCGCGGAGGGGAGGGCAATCATGATGGTGGCGACCATGAACGTCATGCCCAGCGCCGGGTTCATGCCGCTGGCGTACATGTGGTGGCCCCAGACGATGAAGCCCAGCCCGGCGATCGTCGCCATCGACAGGACCATCGGCTTGTAGCCGAAGATCGGTTTGCGGCACATGCAGGCGAGCATGTCGGAGACCATCCCCATCGCGGGGAGGAGCATGATGTAGACCGCCGGGTGCGAATAGAACCAGAACAGGTGCTGCCACAGGAGGGGCTGTCCGCCGCCGACGGTCGGGGCGGCGTTGTTGACGATGACGCCGGCGGGGATGAAGAAGCAGGTTCCCAGCAGCCGGTCCGAGAGCTGCATCAACCCCGCCGACGTCAACACCGGCAGCGCGAACGCCTGCAGGATGGCCGTGATCAGCATCGACCAGATCGTCAGCGGCATCCGGAACAGCGTCATGCCAGGCGCCCGCATGTTGATGATGGTCGTGATGTAGTTGATGGACCCCATCATCGACGACACGCCGACGAACGTGACTCCGAGCAGCCACCAGGTCTGCGCGTCGCGGGAACCGGGCGCCGCTTCCCGGAGCACGGAGAGGAGCGGATAGGACGTCCAGCCGGCCGCGGCGCCGCCGTCAATGACAGTGGCCATGCCGAAGCAGATCACCGCCGGCAGGAAGAACCAGTAGCTCAGCATATTGAGCTTGGGGAACGCCATATCGGGCGCCCCGATCTGCAGCGGGATCAGCAGGTTGCCGAAGGCGCCTCCCAGGATCGGGATGATCACGAGGAACGTCATCACCGACGCGTGCATCGTGAAGAGCATCGTGTAGGCTTCGGGCGAAATCTGCCCGCCTTCGCCGGGGAAGAGCTTGTCGCCGTAGAACGGCATCCGTTCCCAGGGCCAGGCGAGCTGCCAGCGGACTCCCAGCGCGAAGAGTCCCCCCACCAGCATCATCAGCAGCGTGGTCATGAGGAACTGCACGCCGATCACTTTGTGATCGGTCGAAAAAATGTACTTCCGCACGAAGCCGAGCTCGTGGTGTCCGTGCCCCGCGTGCCCGTGCGGGCTGGCGTGATCGAGACTGGGATGGAGTGTGCTCACCGGCGAAACCTCGCGATGGTCAGCCTCTGCTTGCCGCAGAGGATTATTCGGCTTTGTTCGGGGCCTGATCGTTTTCGGGAATCGCGGCGGTCACACCGTCGGTGAACTGCTCCGCCGCCACCTGCTGCTTCCACGCCTGGAACTCATCCTCCGGCATGGCGATGACGCGGGCTTTCATCTTGTAGTGTCCCCAGCCGCACAGCTCGGCGCAGACCAGGTCGTATTCCCCGGGGGCTGTCACATGGAACCAGACCGGGATCACTTTGCCCGGAACGGCGTCCTGCTTGATTCGCAGATGGGGCACGAAGAACGAGTGCTGGACGTCCTCGGTCCGCAAGTTGATCGAGACCGACCGACCAACCGGGACGCGCAGATCGTTGACCGTATGCACGTCGTCCGGCTGCGGCCGCAGTCCCAGGGGCTTCCCCGTCTGCGGGTAACGGATCCGCCACTCGAACTGACGGGCGGTCACTTCCGCCACGGCTTCGTTCTCTTTGGGGATCATCGTCTTGATGCGGTACTCGGCCCAGACGTCCATCTGGTAGATCGCCAGGAAGAGCAGGATCGCCGCGGGGATGATCGTCCAGATGACTTCCAGCGTTGGATTGCCGTGGGAGAATTGCGCTTTCGTACCGGCGGTGGCCGCCTCGGCCCCCTTCCAGAGAACGTAGCCCAGGGCCACCTGGGTCCCGATGAAGACGGCGACCACGATCCAGAGAATCAGCATGAACAGGCTGTCGATCTTCACGCCGATCGTCGTATACGCCTGGCCGTCGCCGGGAAAGCCGACGCCCAGCAGCGGACCGGCGAAGGTCGCAGCGAGTGCGGCGACCGCCGTCAGCATGAAGAAGAGTGCCCAGAGTTTTCCGCCCACGTTCCGGCTCCCCTGCCGTTCTGCTGTCTGGCTGTCCGCTCAATTGCGCGGAGGTGGTGGTGATTCCGATTGACGTCTAGTGCGAAGCCGCCGCGGTCTGCTGAGCCGGCACGGCGCTGGAGGGTGCATTCGATTCATACGGCAGGCTGGTGACGTAGTTCACGACGTCCCAGATCTGGTCGTCTTTCAGTGCGGTCCCGAAACCGGCCATCTGAGTCCCCTTGATTCCCGCGTGAATCCGCCGGTAGAGATCGAGCGGGCGTCGGCCGCCGCGATAGACTCCCCGCGTCAAGTCGCGCGGCTGCTGGGGGTTCCCCCAGATGTCGTGCAATCCGGGTTGTTCGTACTTTCCGTCGGAGCCCGGCTTGGGCCAATAGTCGAGCGTTGCCGGTCCGTCGCCCCGACCCTGCGGGCCGTGACAGGTGTAGCACTTGGTGGAGTCGGAAAGAAACAGCATCCGGCCGCGCTCGCGCGAGGCTGCGTCGTCTGCGACGCGTGGGGTCTTCGGCAGCACAGCCGCGTCGGGCTCGTTCGCGCTCTCCCAGGCGTCTTTGACGAAGTCTGCCCCGTCTTCCACTTCCGTTTTGAAGTCTTCGGCGAGGAAGTCGGCGAAGTCGTCGGTCGCCTTCTTCGTCAATTGTTCGAGCGTCTTCGGGGGATCGGGATTTTCGCCCGCCTTCTTTTCGGCCTCGTAGTCGGTCAGCTTTTCGTCGTACGTCTTCTGCACTTCCGAGAGTGCGTAATCGGACTTGAGGATGTCGCCCAGCCGCTTCTCCAGTTCGCCGCGCATGGAGAGGTACAGGATGTACTCGATGACCGCGTCCGTCTCCTCGTCCTTCATCAGCAGGAACGACGGCATGTAGGTGCCGGGAATCCCTTCGTGGATGATCCGTTTGAGATCCTCGCGGCTGGCCCGCGCCGGCGTGGCCGTCGACGTGAATTTCATGACGCCGTTGCGATAGTCCCGCGGACGGGGATTGAGGTACTTCGCGGTTGGCCCTTCGCCATCGCCGCTGGTCCCGTGGCAGTGGCCGCAGTTCTTGGCGTAAACCACGCGTCCGACCTGCAGCGTATGCCCGAAGTTCAGCGCGACGCGATCGCCAGCGGCCGGCGCAGGATCCGCCGCGTTCAGCGTCAGCAGTCGCGTTTTCGGATCGTAGGCGGCAATGGTATCACCGGCGCCCACTTTTCCCGAACGGACGCCGGAACCGGGCCAGACCACGGCCGAGCCGGGGGCCGACTGGGCAGCGGTCGGAGCGTGCCCTTCATCCCATTGAATCACGACCTTCGTTCCATCGACCGACTCAACCTGACCGGTTGCGCCGCCGAACTGCAGGGGAAGTCGCTCCCAGGCGACGGCGGCCGTTGGCGTTCCGAAGTAGGTCAGAAGCGTGCTTTCGACGGCGGCGCGGGCGTCCGGAATCAGATCTCGCGTCGTGTCGCGGGTGGCGAACTCCTGTTGCGGAGCCTCGGTGCAGCCGCCGATCAACCCGGCCGCCAGGCAGACGGCCCAGCACCAGGAGCGGCGGAGGTTTCGATGACCTGACTCAGGCCGGCGCATCATGGGAATTCTGCTCAATGCGGTTCGCAATCAGGAGTGCTGCATCCGTCAGCGCCAATCCTGCATCGGATTTCACAATTCGTTCATCGCGTCCGGCTGCTCCAGCCGGACGCTTGCATCAATTCGACTCGCTCTCGGCGGCCGGCGCCGCGGTCTCGTCCCCGGCGGGTTTCGGAGCGGAGATCTCTTCCACCGCTTCCGGTCGGAATGTCACCGTCGGAACGGTCGCCCCTCCGCCTCCGCAGCCGGAGCAGGCCAGGAGCAGACCCGTCAGGACGGAAATCCGGCCCCGTGTGACCGGAGACACTGCAGACCACAACATGCCGGACTCCCCCTTCGGCGGGACAGGGCAGGAATGCGTAAGTTCAATTCGCCGAATGGGTTACCAACAGGCGGGACGAAGCGGTGGGCAATTCCCGGCGGTCGTCGTCCAACGAGGACCGGGCGGCGAAGACGTTCGGCTCGATCCGTTCCCGGGACAGGCGTCGCAGCTTCGCATAAGGCATTCTGGCGAGGTGGAGAAAGCGTGACAACCTTGTCCTGAATTCCCCAGGGAGATTTCTCAGAAGCGGGAGATGCCGGGAAGTCGCTTCTCGCCGCCTGACAACCCTCGATATCATCAGGACTTACGAGGATTCCGGCCTCGGCGCATTCTATGGAACCCGCAAGGTCAGTGTGGCCGGAGCCGAAGCGTCGGGAGGCCCCGGTCCGGGGATTTCCGGGGCTTCGCGAAGACGCTCCAGCCCCGGCCACCCGGCCGCACCACTTTGCACAGACTTCTCCCGACGAGGAATCCGGTCGTGTCCGACCCGCGGATTGCCGAACTGGAACGACTGATCCGCCGGGATCCGGGCCGGCGAGGGCTGATCTCGGCCGAGGAGACGCTGCCGCCCCTCTGTCCGGGTCATCTGGCCAAGGCGGCCGAGGCGTTGTTGAACAGCGCGGGGCCGTTCTGGATCGTCACCGGTTTTTACATCCCCGCCGCGTCGCCTCCCGCGGCCGAGACCGATGGCCCTCCCGGAGCGGCGCTCCTCGCCGACACGCTGACGCGACTTGGGCGACCCGTCCGCATTCTGACCGACGACTTCTGCGCGCCGGTCGTGGCGGGAGCGGTGCGGATTGCCGGCGGCGATCCGGGGATCGTGACCGGCTGTCCGACTGATGCCGTTGACTGGCCGGCGTGGCGGGATCAGCTCTGGTCGCAAAATCCGCCGGGGCTGCTGCTCGCGATTGAACGGGTCGGCCCGAGTCACACGCTCAAATCGCTCGTTGCGCAGCGGCGGATCGGAGCACCGCCGCGCGAGGAGTATCTCCGCCGGGTTCCCGCAGAGAGCTGGGACCACAGCTTCAATATGCGCGGGGTCTGCATTGATGCGCAGACCGCGCCGTTGCATCGCCTGTTCGAAGCGGCGGCTGTGCTCGGTCTACCGACGATCGGCATCGGCGACGGGGGGAACGAGATCGGGATGGGGGCTGTTGCGTGGGAGGATCTCGTCGCCCGGTTGCCCGGAGAACAGTCCGCGCGCATTCCGTGCCGGATCGCCACCGACTGGACGATTCTCGCCGGCGTCAGCAACTGGGGGGGCTACGCGCTGGCCGCGGCCGTCGCCCTGCTGGCGGATCGCCCGGAGTTGCTGCAGGGCTGGACGGCGGAGCGACATTTCGCCGCTCTGCAGCAACTGGTCCGCGAAACCGGAGCTGTCGACGGCGTAACCCGGTTACCCGAACCGACCGTCGATGGATTGTCGTTCGAGACGTACATTCAGCCGTGGGAGGGGATGCGGCGGGTGCTGGGGTTTGAATGAGACGCTGGCGCTGAATGGCGTGCAGTCCGGGGCATCGCGAAGACGCTCCTGCCCCGGCCACCCGATTTCCAGGGCGGCAAGTTGGAAGAGGCGGGGCCTGCCGAGGTCACCACACGGGACTTACAACCTCAGATCGAAGTCGAAGACGTTCTCACCGGGCTTCACGTCCGCTTCCAGTTCAGTTTCCGTGTTATATCGCGCGGGAATCGTCTTCTTTCCAGAGTCGCCCGGCGTCTGCACGACGTCATCGCCTTCCATTTCGACGCCTTCGTCTTCTCCTTCGCCGTAACCGATTTCCACCCGACAGTGCCCGACTTTGCACCCCGGCGTCTCCGGCATATACATCAACTGGAAGTCGCCGTTCTGATCGGTCTTTCCGATCGCCGGACGGCCCTTGTCCGGCTGAAAGGTGACGGCCACGCCAGCCACCGGCTGGTTGTCCATCATGACGGACCCCGTCACCCGCCCCAGGACTGGTCGATCGCTGCCCCCGCAGCCTGATTGAGCCAGGGACAGAATCGACATTGAGACGATCAGAAATCCGCTTCGTACCTGCTTCATCGTGGGAACCTGCACTTTTCTGGAATCTTGAAACATCCACGAACCAGCCGGACCGCGAACGTCGGTCCGGCTGGCTCATTGACGAGATTTGCGCGAGTGTGAGCGGAGCTCGTCGCTCGAGAAGTTCCGGTGGCGCCATGCGCCGGAACGGTCCCATTCGACGAGCGTCCCCCCTCTCATTCAGGGGACGCACTCCGCGACAACGCGATCTTAGAACTCGCCGATGGTTTCTCCGCCCGCGCGGGTGCTGAGGGCCTGGTAGGTCGGCATGTGGATGTTTTCCGAGAGAAACCGGACGCTGCCGTCGCTCAGCAGGAAGTGTGCTCCGCCGACGTGATGGCTGCCGGCCGCTTCTTCCGTGTACTGATTGATCGGGTCATTGCTTTCGGCGGCGATGAGGTATTCACTCATTTCCGTCGGAGGATTGCTATCGGCGCCGCCGGAAAACCCATGCTTGCGGTCGCTGCCCCCGCCCCCCAGATTGGCGGCATCTCCGCCGGAGTCGATGACTTCGCTGACCGCGATCGTGTTGGAGAGACCGTCCGTGACGTCTCGAAAACGGACGCTGCTGCTGATGAAGAACATTCCGTTGGCGTTCATGCACCCGCCGGGCGCCCTCATTCCGGCGACATTGGTCACAGAACCGCCGTAGCAGTCGTCACCGCTGTAACCGATGAGGGTGCCCATGTTGGCGTTGTAGTTGGAGGGAGAATAGCCGTTCTTCTGAACTCCCCCGGTCGTATCCGGTTGCGAGGGGCACCAGAACACCGACATGACGGTCCGGCCGACCAGCGCCTGCTTCGGATCAGTGGTCCCACCGAGCTCCGCACCCAGGCCACCCGAATTCGGTCCCTGAATCTCGTTGTACATGGGAGCCTGATCGAGATAGGGGAGGATGCTGGAGTGCCAGGTCCAGCCGTGGCCGTTGTAGGTGGTTCCGGCGGCATTCAGGAGCACAATGCTGCCCGAGGGGAGCGCCTGAAAGGTGTCGTGGTAGTTATGCAGCGCCAGGCCGATCTGCTTCAGGCTGTTCTTGCACTGAGTGCGTCGGGCGGCCTCGCGGGCCTGCTGGACGGCGGGGAGGAGCAGGGCGATCAGGATGGCGATGATCGCGATCACCACCAGGAGTTCGATGAGGGTGAAGCCCCGCCGGGGAGTGCGAGGGAATTGGGACGACATCCGTAAATGCTCCAGCAAGCGCCGTAAGACACAACCCGGCGACAATCGCCGCCGAACAACACCGGGACGATAAAGACGGATTGTGTAGAAGCGATGCAGAGCTGATGAATTCCTCTTTACAATCTTCACATATGAAGATTGCCATGTATTGATGCGTGCGGCGCCAGCATTTGCCGTTCAGGGCTGGAAAACCTGCGGCAGGGCGCTCGCGCGGCACGCCCCCAGGCACCTCACCTCTTCAGATCGAAGTTAAACACGTTCTCACCGGGCTTGACATCCGCTTCCAGCTCGGACTCGGCATTATAGCGGACGGGAATGTCTTTCTTCCCGGCTTCGCCCGGCGTCTGCGCGGCATCGTCGCCTTCGGTTTCGACGCCCTCGTCCGCTTCTTCGTCGAAGCCGATCTCGACCCGGTTGTGCCCGACCTTGCACCCCGGCGTATTGCCAATGTAGATCAATTCGTAGTCGCCATTTTCGTCCGTTGTGCCGGTCGCCGGGCGGCCGTTGTCCGGCAGGAAAGTCACCGCGATGCCCATCAAGGGCTCGTTATCCAGCATCACGGTCCCGGTGACCAATCCCAATTCCGGCTGATCGCTGACGCCGCCGCAACCCGGCAGAGCCAGGAGCACAATTGCCGCCGCAAGAATACTGCCGCTCGTCGTCTTCACTGCTGGAACCCGCACTTTCCTGAAACCACTGAAACGCAATACCGATCCAGAACACACTCTCCGGGAAGGCGAACTTTCAGAACTCGCCGATGGTTTCTCCGCCGGCCCGGGTGCTGAGGGCCTGGTAGGTCTTCATATGCATATTCTGCGAGAGAAACCGGACGCTGCCGTCGCTCAGGAGAAAGTGCGCGCCTCCCACGTGGTAGCTGCCGGCCGCTTCTTCCGTGTATCGATTGATCGGGTCGTTGCTTTCCGCGGCGATGAGGTATTCGCTCATCTCCGTCGGCGGATTGCTGTCGGCGCCTCCGGAGAATCCGTGCTTGCGGTCGCTGCCCCCGCCGCCCAGCATCTTTGAGTCGCCGCCGGAATCGATGACTTCGCTCACCGAGATCGTGTTGGAGAGCCCGTCCGTAACATCGCGAAAGCGAACATTGCTGCTGATGAAGAACATTCCGTTGGCGTTCATGCAGCCGCCGGGAGCCCTCATCCCGGCGACATTGGTCACGGAACCGCCGTAGCAGTTGTCTCCGTTGTAGCCGATGAGGGTTCCCATGTTGCCGTTGTAGTTGGACGGGGAATAGCCACCCTTTTGAGGCCCCGATGTCGAATCCGGCTGCGAGGGGCACCAGAACACCGACATGACGGTCCGGCCGACCAAAACCTGCTTCGGATCGGCGGTTCCGCCGAGCTCCGCACCCAGGCCGCCCGAATTCGGGCCCTGAATCGCGTTGTACATGGGAGCCTGATCGAGATAGGGGAGGATGCTGGCGTGCCAGGTCCAGCCGTGACCGTAGTATTTGTTACCGGCGGCATTCAGGACGACAATGCTCCCCGAGGGGAGGGCCTGAAAGGTGTCGTGGTAATTGTGGAGCGCCAGACCGATCTGCTTCAGGTTGTTTCGGCATTGCGTCCGCCGGGCGGCCTCGCGGGCCTGTTGCACGGCGGGGAGCAGCAGGGCGATCAGAATCGCGATGATGGCGATGACGACCAGCAGTTCGATGAGGGTGAAACCCCGCGGGGGACGGCGGATCAAGTTGGTGGTCACGAGGCGGCTCCAGATCGGATAAAGAATGAGTTCGACGACTCATTCCTGTCTTAGAATTCGGGCACGATACGCCTGGATCGTGAAGAATTGGCGAGGAGCCGGCGAAAATACCTTCACACAGTGCGATTTTCTGCGGCAGTTGATGCAACCCGGCTGAATGCAAGAGCTTGGGCGTCGCCGGAATTTCACCGGCGGGAAGGTCAGAGCCAGTCCACGATTGCGGAATCGCAAGCATCTTGAGTCATTGCTGGAGGGAACCCTTTCAATCCCGTAACAATGCAGGCCGTCGACAGCGCGTCGGCCGCAGCGGCCGACGCGGCGATGACGCAGCAGGCTCGCTGCTCGCCCAGCGGCAGACCGGTCCGCGGATCGATGACGTCGGACTCGGTTGCGCCGGGCGCCGTCGCTGCGGAGCACGATAAAGCCTGATCGTGCAGCAGGAGTTCTCGGACGATGACCTCCGGGCGATCCGGATGCCGCAGCTTCACGGGCCAGCCATCGCCGGACGGCCCTGCTCCGCACGTCAGGATCGAACTGGTTCCGATCTGCAGCAGCCAGTTGTCGAGACCCAGTTCAAGGAAGATTGCTCCCGCCAGGTCGAGCGCGGCGCCTTTGCCGTACGCACCCAGATCCAGGCGGAGGGCTTCGACACGGAATCGAATGGCGCATCGCGCGGCGTCCAGTTCGACGTCAGCGCCGTTGAACTGTGGTCCGTCAACGATCTGCCACGAACCGGCGGTGATGTCGAAGGCACCGTCGGACAGTCGCCGCCAGCGATCGCATTCCGCGAGAACTTCAAACAGTTCACGATCAACGAGCACCCAGCCCCTGGGGGCGTCGCGATTGATCCGGGCGATTTCGCTGGAGGTCGAAAACCGCGACCAGCGATGGGAGAGGCGTTCGATCTCGTCGAGGGCGGCCTCGGCGGCGGCCGCGAGCTGACGTTCGTCGTCGCCGATCAGCATCGCCTCAGCCAGCGAGCCCATCGCCGGGCGGCTGCGCCGCACCAGGACAGGCTCAATCCTCGTCACCGAACGGACTCGTCTGTTGTTGCTGCTGCTGGGGCTGTCCGTTCTGCGGCTGTCCGTTCTGAGGTTGATTCGGTTTCGGCTGGCGGGACTTGGGTTCTTTGAGCATTTTGTCGAGCTTCTTCTGGAGCTCATCGAGCGGAATACCGCGGACTTGCAGAACCTGCATGGAGGGGACTGTCGGACGGGCGGCATCGTCGAGGGAATCGATCATCTGACCGATGTTTTCGAGCAATCCTTCCGTGGCCGAAACGACGAGCGTATTCGACAGCTCGTCGACGCCGATCGACAGCAAACCCTTGAACTTAACGGGCGACGGGGGCGCCTGGCTGTCTCCGGCTGCGGGCGGATCGTAGAGATAGGTCACGGTTCGTTCGACGGGGCGCTGGTCGTCTTTTTTCTGCTGGTTGGCGAGGGCCTTGTCATTCTCGCTGAGGAGGTCGCGGTAGACGTCCTTGATGGCGTCGGCGACGACCTTGGCTTTGCTGAAGCGGAGCGGGAAGATCTGCGTCTTCCGGACTGCCATGCTGTCGGATTCCGCCGGGACGTCGAACGCTTCGATCAGCTCTTCGATGATCCGCATCTGGGCGGGGTCGGCCCCGGTGACGAGGATCGAATTCGAGTCGCTGTCGGGGATGAACTTCAGCGGTTTCTTCTTCGACAGCCGGCTCCGTTCCGCATCCTTGGCCGGCTCGGGTTCGTAGTACCAGAAACGGGAGCGGCCCGAGTCTTCGTTGTCCTTTTCTTCCTTGAAGAAGTCCTCGAGCCGCTGGGCCACGCCCCAGGCCCAGGTGCTTTTATTCTTCATCTGGAAGATGCGGTAGTCTTTGCGCGGCGGCGTCAGATCCTGCAGCAGGTCCTCAATCCGGTCCAGAGCGGCAGTGTCTTCTGACTGCAGCGACCAGCGACCGTTCGCATCCTGCAGGATCCGGATCGGGGCCGGCTCGGAGATCCGCGGGTTGCGCCGGGCTGGAAAACCGGGCGCTGCAGTCTCATTGCCCCCGGTGGCCGGAGGGGCGGACTCACGAGCCTCTTCAGCGGGTTCCGTGGCAGCCTCCGCCAGCAATTGGGACGGCGCGGCGCGGCGAACGGTGCTCTTGCTGAATCGGAACGAAGGGCTGCTCTCGGGCCGCGACGTCGGTCGGGCGCGAACTGGCGAGCCGGCGTCGGTCGAGGGTTCGGCCGGTTTCCGGGGCTCCGGCTTCTGCGGGGCGGGTTCGATGATCAGCGGATTGTTGCCCATGGCGGGCCAGAGTTCCCGCAAACGTTCGAGAACCTGCTGGCCGTCCTCGAGCGGAATCGAGTCGAGCCGACGCAGCCGCGAGCCGACTTGTTCGCCGACCGGAATCTCTCCCAGTTTCTGGAGCAGATTGGTGACTTCGGCCATTTCGATTTCGTTGGCCCAGATGAGCAGGCGATTGTGTTCGACGTCGGCGTCGACGCGGAACCCCTGGCGCGGGTTGGCTTCTTCGCTGTTGCCGCCGCTCGATCCGAACGGGTCGTAGTAGAATGAGTAGCTGCGGCGATTGTTCTGCTTCTTTTCCCCGGCGCCCATCATGAATTCAATGGTTCCGGCGACGTATTCCGCCTCCAGCCGGCGGAGACGGACGACCTGGAAATTGCGATCGGTGCCGTCCATCCGGTCGACGAGCTGCCGAATCGTCAGATGATCGGCGAGGGTTCCCTGGACGATGATCGCTTTGTTTTTTTTGTCGACTTTGACCTGGGTATTCGGGTCGAGCTGCCCCAGTTCCTGCAGGACTTCCGCGAATGCTTCGGGATCGATCGCGGAAAGGCGGTAGACCTGCATCCGGTTCGGGTTCTGCAGCAGGGACTGGTCGTTCTCGGAGGGGACATCGAGCGTCTTGACCGCCTGCGAAACGACTGCGATCAGGTTCGGCGGGCCGTTGGCGAGGATGCTGTTTTCGCGACGGTTGACGACCAGGTAGACCTTGGACGGCTGCGTCGGCCCGCCGGGCTTGCCGCCTCCCTGCTGCTGCATCTGCTGCATCTGTTGCATCTGCTGCTGCATCTGCATCATCCGCCGGGGATCCATCGGCGAATTGTCATCCTTCTTGGGCTTTTCCTGGCCGAGCAGGTCCATCAGCATGGAGTAGGCGTCGTCGGCCCGGACGTGCTGGAGCTTGAATTCCTGGACCAACCGTTCCTGGCCGTTGTCGGACTGCTCCTGGCTGAGGAGCGAGGCGATTTCGCGGAGGTTGGCGACGGCGTCGATGGCCTCGATGCGATTGGTCGCTTTCAGGCCGACGAGTTTGCCGTAGGGGCTGAGCATCGGCTTGAGCTCTTCGACCGCCTGTTCCGCGATCAACCAGTCGAGTCGGAAGGAGACTTTGACGAATTCGTGGTCCTGGCGGGTGTCGAGTTCCTTGAGGTCGACGCGCGGCAGCAGTCCGGCGTCGAGCTTCTTGAGGTTGGCGACTGTGAGGACTTCGCCGTTGAGGAGGAGGGTGTAGCCGCGGTCGAGGAGGTGGCGGTTGAGGATGTCGCGGACTTCGTCGACGGTGTAGCTGCGCTGGGTGCGGAGGTTGAGTTCGTCGCCGGGGAGCTCCTGCCAGTCGAGGCTGAGTCCGGCGAGGTCGGCGTACCATTCGAGGACGTCGAGCCATTTCTGGCCGACGAAGCTGAGCTGCACTTTGCCATCGGGACCGAGGGGCAGGACCAGGCGCTTGCCGCGGATTTCCGGCCGTTTCAGCGCCGACCGATTGATGGGCGCGGGGGCGCCAGCGGCGGGTGGCTCACCCGGTTTGGGTTCGCCGGGCTTGGCGTCTCCCGGCTTGGCTTCGCCGGGATTGGGTTGGCCGGGCTGCCCCGGATTGGGCTGGCCCGGGACGGGTTGGCCGCCGGGTCCGCCCGCGCGTACGGGCTGCGCGCAGAGCGTCGCCGGTCCCATGCAGGCGAGAGCAATGACGAAGGCAAGGGAGGCAGATCTCTGAAGCGACATCGGAGAGCGTCCGGCCGGTTGATTGGGGAGGGCCCAGGAGTGAGTACGCCTGTCGAGCGGCTGCCATTATTCCACTCTCCGAGTGGCCCCGACAAGGCGGATCTGCGGGGGGCGTTCCGAAAATGCGACAAACCCGCGGGAATTCACGGAGCGACCGGAACCGGCGGCGGCAGTCAGAATGTCTGCAAGATGAAGCCGCGGCGGGACTTGGAGCAGAATTGCCGGTCGTATCGTTACAGGGCGACATTAGACGGACCGACCGAGCCGGCGCTGTCGGTAGTATTTTAGACCGGGGAGAAAGAAGCACAGACCCAGCACGAAGCCGAACAGCGTGATGCTGATGTCATAGGTGGGGTGCGCGTGCAGCAGCGCCATGACGAACGATGTGGCAAACAGAGCGGCCGACTGGATGTAGAACTTGCCCGACAGGATGCCGGCCTTGACCAGGAAGGTCTGGCCGGCGATCAAGGGGAGGACGGCCGAGAGAGTCAGTACGGGGAGATCGAGTGCCCATTCCAGTCCGAAGAGGAGCGTGCTGGCGATTGTGCTGCCGGCCCAGATATGGGCGATCTGGCGTTCGACGAACGTGATCGGTCCGGAGCGCCGCCGGAGCTCCCAGAAGATGGCGGCCCAGGTTCCGACGCCGAGGGACCACAACGCCACATAGGGCCAGCGGGAGGCGATATCGCTCCACTGCATGGTGTTGGTGATCAGGCAGAGGGCGAAGACGACCGCGCTGTGCCACATCCAGAGCAGGCCCCAGTTTTCGAGGATCGAGGCGTGATGCGTTTCGCGGAACGCGCGAGTGATGATCTGCGAGAACTGCGACGACCGGGCGGCGATCGGTTCGTTCTGCAGGAAGGCCCGCAGATCGTCGGCCAGGGCATCCGCCGAGACGTAGCGGAGGTCGGCGGGTTTCTGCAGGCACTTGAGCGCGATCATTTCCAGGTCGGCGTCGGCCCGGGGATTGAGCATCCGGGGAGGAAGCGGTTCCTGCTCAAGGACGAGCAGGAGCGTGTCGACGGGAGTCGCGGCCTGGAATGGCGGACGTCCCGTCAGCATCGCGTACAGAATGGCGCCCAGGCTGTAGACATCGGAGACCGGACCGACGATTCCCCGCTGCCCGGCGGCCTGCTCGGGGGCCATGTAACCCGGCGTGCCGAGGATGGCTCCGCTGTTGGTGAGGCTTTCGCCGCCGCCGGCGGTGTCGATCCGCTTCGCCAGGCCGAAATCGGTCACGAAGCTGCGCCCGCTGCGATCGATGAGGATATTGGACGGTTTCAGATCCCGATGGAGTACGCCGTGCCGGTGGGCCTCGGCGATGGCCCGGCAGACCGGCAGGAGAATTTCCGCGGCCTGTTGCGCGGGGAGCGGGCCTTCGGCCAGGCGCTGCGCCAGGGTGACGCCTTCGACGAGCTGCATGCTGAAGTAAGGTCGGCCGCGGTGCTCGCCGACTTCGTAGACGGGGACGATGTGCGGGTGCTGCAGCCGGGCCGCCGCTTCGGCTTCGGCGCGGAAGCGGGCGACGTCGTCGGGTGAGGCGAGATCGCCGCGGAGAATCATCTTCAGGGCGACGACGCGATTGAGGGTCTGCTGCCGGGCGCGATAGACGACGCCCATGCCCCCCCGGCCGAGTTCTTCGAGGAGCTCGTAGTCGCCAAAGTCAGGATCGCGCGGGAGATCGGCGCTCAGCTCCAGCCGGACCGGCCAAGGCTCGTCGGCGCGGGCGACGGTGCTGCCCAGGTCTTCTGCGACGAGCATCGTCGCCCAGAGGGAGCGGAGCTCGTCGGCCAGTTCCGGGTGCTGGCGGGCGGTCGCTTCGAAGTCGACGGGGCGGCCGGCGCGGGCCTCCTCCAGGAGCTGCTCCAGGATTTCGAAGAGGATCTCGTCGCGGTCAACGGCGGGCACGGGGGGAAACCTTCAAATGACAAACGCCAAATCACAAAACACCAATGACCAACCCCGCGGATTGTAGTCGGGGATGACCAGTGGGCGATATGGCCTGTCGGCGGGCGCGGGGGCATCCCTGAGAATCGGTCTCCGCGTACGATATTCGACCCGGGAGGGGTCGTAGAGAATTCGAAGCGGGCGAGCGACGTTCGACGTTGTGCGACCCCTGCGGGGTCGAATGCGTGTTTGAATGCGTGCGCGAAATCGCGTCGTTTCCGGGGGGGTTCGTCGCTGCGCTCCTCAACCCCCGGCTACACTCTTTGACCCCTGCCGGGGTCACGGAGCGTGACTAACGGACGCTGCGTGTGCATCCCGGAAACTGCAACGGAGAATTCTCATGGCGGTTTATCTGCTGGCGACGCTCGATACCAAGGGGGTCGAGCTGGATTTCGTCCGGAGCGAGTTGCGGCGGTGCGGGTTTTCTTCGGTCGTCGTGGATGCCGGGTGCCTGGGGGAGCCGGCGATTGCGCCCGACGTTTCGCGCGAGCTGGTGTTTGCCGCTGCGGGGATGACGCTGGCTGCCGTCCAGGAGCGGAATGACCGGGGCGAAGCGGTCACGCTCGCGGCGGCCGGGGCGGCGAATCTTGTGGCGGCGGCGTATGCGCGCGGTGACGTCGACGGCGTGCTGGGGATCGGGGGCTCGGCGGGGGCGACGATCGGCACGGCGGCAATGCGGGCGCTGCCGCTCGGCGTGCCGAAGGTGATGGTCAGCACGCTGGCTTCGGGGCAGACGCGGCCGTATGTCGGGGGCAAAGACATTTTCATGCTCAATGCGGTGGTGGACATCGCCGGGCTGAACCGGATCAGCCGGACGGTCCTCAGCGCGGCGGCGCGGGCGATGGCGGGGCTGCTCCATTTTCCCGGGCCCGCGCTGCCGGCAGGGGACCGGCCGCTGGTGGCAGCGACGATGTTTGGCGTGACGACGCCGTGCGTCGACCGGGCCCGGCATCGGCTGGAGGAGGCCGGCTATGAAGTGCTAGTGTTCCATGCGACGGGGAACGGCGGCGAGGCGCTGGAAGGGCTGATTGCGGACGGGCTGATCGCCGGGGTGCTGGACATCACCACGACCGAGCTGGCGGACGAGCTGGTGGGGGGCGTGCTGTCGGCGGGGCCGGCGCGGCTGACGGCGGCGGGGAAGCGGGGGGTGCCGCAGGTGATTTCAGTGGGGGCGGTGGACATGGTGAACTTCGGCCCGCGGGCGACGGTGCCGGACAAGTTCCGCGACCGGCAGTTCTATCAGCACAATGCGACGGTGACGCTGATGCGGACGACCGCCGAGGAGAACCGGTTGCTCGGTGAGGAGATCGGCCGGAAGGCCGCGGCGGCAACGGGCCCGACGGCGATTCTGCTGCCCCTCAAGGGAGTCTCAGCCATTGACGCGGCGGGGAAGCCGTTTGACGATCCCGCGGCGCGGGAGGCGTTGTTTGCGGGGATCCGGGCGACGCATGGGGCGGTGCCGGTGGTGGAGCTGGAGCGGCATATTAATGAGGCGTTGTTTGCGGATGCGGCGGCGGAGCGGTTGTTGGGGATGATGGGGGAGTGAGGCCGTCAGCCAAGATTTCAGTGGTGCTGAAATCAAAAGCATTGCTGCCCCGAACACATACCAGCAGTGGCGACAGAAACTCAACAACGGGAACGCTACTTTGTCGCCCAAAGTCTATCGAGCTTCCTCTTCCAACTCCAAGACTCCATTGGCCTTTATATATTCTTTTAGCATCGGGTCCGTAAACGCATAGTTTCCAATCGACGGCTTAAACAAAATCTCCCTGTCTACGAGCGTCGCCATGTTCGTACTAAACTGGCTCTGCTCCTGAGCGATTGCCTTTGCGATGAAATCTAATGGCACTATCTTGTTGTCGTGCGTAGCCATCGCCTCGACAATCTTCTGGTACTTGCCGCCACCAGCCTTCTTTAGGAGCGATGCCAACTTGTTCTTTCGCACGTCTGTAACAATTTTTCGGATAGCCGCATCAAAATCCTCAATTGTTAGCACACCATCAGCGTCAACAGACAGCATTTCGCTGCCAAGCAGATGAATTGGCTCTGGAAGCCCTACGGTCACCTCCCACGCCCGCTTGGCCATATCGGTAATCGTGACGCTATGCTGTGCATTTGAGAAGCCATCATTAAGAATCTCGGCTACCTCATCTGCGGCGAAGCGAGGCAAAGGAACGTCTCGGAATGTTCGAAGGATGGAAGCATGTTCGTCCTCCAGTTTCTGAACGGCACCTGTGATTCCAGCACAGACAAACGCAAAGTGCTTAACGCCTTCTCTGGCAAGTCGTTCGCTGGTTAGCTTGAAGAAGGACGAAATCATCGAGTCCGGCTTGATGCGGTCAAGTTCATCGATGAATACCAAAACCCCATCTTTATTGGATTTCGCTGCTTCTGCTGCGACTTTCTTAATCCGCGTCACAAACTCAGTTATTAGTGAATTCAGCGTGAGTGGCGCAGACTTGTCGCGACCCAACGTTCCGAATCCAGCAAGATCGATCTCGAGCTTGTAGTTAGATATAAATCGCTGAAAGGAGGACTCGAATTTTGTGAGGACTCCATTAGCAAGATCGAAAGCTGACTGCGTAGCATCAACATCGTGCCACACAGTGACGAAATCATACTTTATTGCGCCGCGATCGATATTCAAGCGATCGGTTAGACGATTGTCGCCAGTTGTGGTCAGGTATACTTGAGTTAGCAGCGAAGACTTTCCGACGCCACGATCACCTGTGATGATTGAGTGCTTTGGATTCCCATTTTTCACCTGATAGACCGCGTCGATCATCTCAGTGACCGGCTCGACGCGACCGAAAAAGCGGTCGGGATCATCAACAGGCCGATTGGGGGTAAATGGATCGATGAAACGCGGCTTCATGGGCGTGACTCACGGTCGGCGATCGATTTGCACTTCTGCTCAATGAGCTGAGGACGAGTTTAGCAGACGACGTGGTGTTCGCAAGGTTAGTGACGCAAATTCGGGGCCGGCGGGCAGCGACTAGCAGTGATGTCTCGTCGACGGGGAAGAACTAAACGTCGGTCTCCGCCAGTCTGCTTTTCATCGACCTCGGGACGGTGGCAGCTGACTTTCGGCGCGGTAGCGGCGTCCGTAGGACTTCGCCCAACAGCCGCGGAGCTAGCGGTAACTCGAAAAAACGAAGGCTACGGCGACGTGAGTGACAAAGGATGAAACAGCCCCTGCCGAACTTTCGGTCGCCGTTGCTCTGTAGGCGACGAGAAAATGTCTTCCAGGTCCTTCAAGCACCGAGGCGGCGGCGTCCGAATCCCGCCGGTCCACATTTGAATTGCTTCAGACACCGGCTGCGGAAGCTCCGTCCCCCCAGTAATCCCTGCAGCGGTCAGCCTGGCGATCAGCGGGGCACGTGCGGAAGTTCAGAGAGAGCGGATGTGCGTACCCACTGTACTGCGAACGTCAATCAACTACGACGGTTGAACTCAGGAGAACTTCCGCTCCAGTCGATCACAATCCGCCCGAAATCTCTCGCCGTTGGACAACATTTGCCAAGGCGATATTAGCTCTCTTATATCCCAGCGCAGCGGATTTGCGAAACGACGAAATTGCTCCGTTAAAGTCTCCGCTGTTGTACTGAACGACGCCGAGATTGTACCACGCAAGTCCATTTTTGCGATCCAACTTAACGGATCGACTACACCAGATGAGAGCTCCGGCGCGGTCTCCTTGCTCGTAGAGAATTGCTGCATGACTAGCAGCAAATCCCGCATCGGTCGGAGCCAGATGAACTGCCATATCTGAACATGCTTTGGCGTGCAGAAGCATCTCCTCAGCATCGGGACTGTCGTAGCACTGAAAATACATTTCTGACAGCGCTGTTGACTTTAGCGCCCACGCCTTGCCGACGAAAGGGAATTCCATAATGACGCGGTTTATCGTTTCGATCGCGTCCTCAAACCGCTTCTTCTCAATACTTCGGTCGGCTTGGCGCAAAAGGGATTCGATATCTAGTGGCGGCATCGGCCGAAGGTCAATAACATTGACGCCGAGCTGCTGGGAAAGGTTTCCAGAGTCAAATGCCTGTCGGATCGCCTCGTAGCCAAATGCAGCATTCCTCTCGTCATCGAGTGATTGCACTGAAACAAGTTCGAGACCTAGAATGATGCTACCAGAAGTTTTATACTTAAGGGTGATGTGCGAACCAGGGAACCTTTCTTCAAGCTTTTGAATCGTTTCGCCAATCTGTGAATTGGAGGCTTCGCTTAGAACGCCTTCAATCACTAGTTCAAACGTGCGTGCCGTCCCCAGCGCTACTGTCAACGCCTGTTTATAGGTCATGATCTCCGACGGCGTAATACGCTTTGACTGACTGTAGCGAGTATCGTAGAGGTTGTGATGGATTAGGCAAAGAAATGCAATGTTGTGTTCCACGCTATTTGAGTGATCGCGATCAATATGTGCCATTTGGCCTTCCTTTTCCGAATGATCATTCAAAAGGAAGTAACAGAGGCAGCAACGGCGACGGCAGGCAAGCAGAATCTTGTCCACGACCGATTGCGGAATGGGGGTCCGTGGTGGGGGTTCGGGAGTTGCGAAATTCGTCATCGGTCGCTCCTGAATGCGTGGGCGGCGTGCTGAAGAATACTGCTAGTCTATGTCGCTTTGCGTCGAGAGGCATAGCATACTGAGCGCAGTGACCCCTGTGAAGATCGAAGCGAGCAACCCGCGAATGGATAAAGTGGTTGCCCGTTCGACAGTGGTGGCGGTTTTCCCGCAGGACCGACTCTCGCACGTTCGTTTCATTAAGCGGCCACTGCGCCGGGTAAGTATTCACCGGCAAGTGCCGATGACCGCAAAACTCGTAAACGACCGCAGAAGGCAGTGCGTCAGATACGCGTATCATCAGTCAGCGATGGATGTTACGCCGGATCACGGAGATTAGCGCGGTCGTCCGGCGCTTTCGCGGTTTCCGATGGTTCATTGCTTCGGGATCGGTCAGTTTGCCTCGCCCCCAATTCGGAGGTCCCCGCAATGCCGCTGATGAGAGTGTCGAGCCAGTGGTTATTCGAGTCGCAGCTCGGTACCGGCCCGCTGTGCGCAGTCCCTTTCCGATGGGGTCGTCAACCAGCCGGTCCAAGCTGCACCGGATGAACACTGGTTCCGGCCGGAGCAAGCAGAGTGCGACCCCGCCGGGGTCGGGTGGCTTGCATCGCGGTTCCGGGGGTGTCGTCGCTGCGCTCCTCAACCCCCGGCTACTCTCTTCGACCCCTGCCGGGGTCACGGAGCGGGAATGCGTCGTCATGGAATGAGGATGCGGTGCGGATTGTCGAGGATTTCGGTCCTCGCGTTGTGTCGCCCGATCGCCCGGAGTGGCGGCTGGGATTGCCTGTGGAGTCTCTGCTTGCGCTGGTGTGATTGCGTTGGTTTTGGAGAGAGCCCCCGGTCATTGACCTGGGGCTAAGACGGGGGCGGGTTGTTGGCGGGCGTGGTGGTTTCTCGAAGAGCCCTCACCCTGCCCTCTCCCACCGCGGACGGCGGGAGAGGGGACAAGAGCAAGAGGAAGACTCCCGTCACTGATGTTCCGGGCTCGGTGAGTGAGGGCTGCGGGGGTCGGGTGGCGGGTGGCGCGGTTCTGGGGGTGTCGTCGCTGCGCTCCTCACCCCTGGGCTACGCTCTTCGCCCCCTTCCGGGGTCGCTGCTGCGGCCGGGGCCGAACAGAATCGGACCAATCAGGGGCCGGCGGGGAACCGTCTGCGGGTCTTCGGATTCCACGAACTTTGGATTGCCAGTTCGTGTTTTGCGAACTACGATGAATCGGGCGTCGATTGTTCGGAGCGGCGGATGCGGATCATCTCGAAGGCGCGCCTGAAAGCGTTCTGGGACGCGGCGGGGCATCAGAATGCCGAGGGACCGCTGCGGGCGTGGCACGCGCATGTCAGTCATCGCTCGATTGCCTGGCGCGCGTGGGGTGACGTGAAGGCCGAGTTCGGATCGGCCAGCCTCGTCGGGAACTGCGTCGTCTTCAACATCGGGGGGAACAAGTATCGGCTCGTCACTCGCATCCTGTATCCGAGCCAGAAGGTCTTCATCCTCAGAGTGATGACTCACGCCGAATACGACGAAATCTCGTGGAAAGCCGACTGCGGCTGCTTCGAACCGCCACCAGCGAGGAAGCCCGGTCTCCGGAAACGCAAAGGACGGTAAGTGATGCCAACCCGAACGAAATTTGGCCTGAAGGGCAAAGATCGGGATTCGTATCTCGAACTGGTGATGGCGTTTCCGCTGGCCTCGATCCAGTCCGAGGCGCACCTGGCCGAAGCTCAACAGGTCATGGACCGGTTGCTCGTCCGGGGGAAGCTCGATCACGGCGAGGAGACCTACCTCGACGCGCTGAGCGATCTGGTCGCCACCTATGAGGACGCCCACCACGCCATCGGCCCGGCCTCGGACGCCGACATGCTGCGCCATCTCCTCGACGCCCGGGGGATCACACAGGCGGAGCTCAGCCGGGAGACGGGGCTGGCGAAGTCGTCGCTCTCAGAAGTCCTGGCGGGGAAGAAGCCGTTCAGCCGTCTGATGATCCGGAAGCTGGCCGACTTTTTCGGGGTGGACGTGAGCCTGCTGGCGGCGAATCTGTGAGTGAGTGCGAACCCGGCGGGGTCGGGTGGCGTGCACCGCGGTTCCGGGGGTGTCGTCGCTGCGCTCCTCAACCCCCGGCTACGCTCTTCGACCCCTGCCGGGGTCGTTTCGGCGCCCGGCGAGAACGGTTCTGTCCGTGAGGACAGTTCTTCGGCTATCATCGGGTTCACTCTCCTCGGAGCCACCCAGCTCATGGCAGTCCGCGACGACGATTCCGACGGCGGCAGTTTCGGCGACGGCCCCGGCTGGTGGTCGGACGATCAACGGCCGCTCGATCATCTTCTGGAATACGTCGGCCCGGGATCGCGGCTCGTCTACGAATATGAACCGACGGCGCGCATTGGCGGGGTGGTCAACTTTCTGGACCTCGCCCCGGTGGTCGGCGTTACGCGCTACGCCGAGCGCCACGAGATTCTCACGGGCGTCTATTTCCTCAGCCGCGGTAAGAAGTGCCTGCTCGATTCTGCCGAACTCGCCGGGCTGGTGAAGTTGCTGGAAGTCTGGACCGGCGGATGCTCCGGTCCGAAGGACGACGACCGCCCGCGAGTGAAACAGATGCGCTACGAGACGCGCAACGGCCTGGTCATCGAGAGCGCGGCCTGGGTCTGGGGCGGTGTCGCGAGTGTCTACGTGGCGTCGCCGATCATGACCTCGCTGAGTGGAGCCCAACTGGAGCAGCTCCTGCGCGAGCTGCAGAGGATTCAGGCGTTTCTGGGGGAGCTGCGGGAGTAATTGGACTGCCCCCCCGGTCATTGACCGGGGGCTAAGAGCGTTGGGTTGACTGCGTCTGGGTGGTTGGAAAGCCCTTCCCGCTGGCAACTTCTGCGCGTCCCCCGTAGCCTGTCGGGCGTCGTGATGTGTCGATGTCACTGGCACGACGCGCGCTCGCGGTGACGGGATCAGGATGCGGTCGGGAAGAATGGAGTCGGTGCGATGAGACGTGTTTTGTCTTGCGGTCTGTGGTGCGGTCTCGGTCTGGTCGTGGCGTCCGTGGCGGCGGCCCAGAACGAGAGCCCCGAAATCCGGATGCTCGAAGGGCACTGGGAGGTCGTCGAACTCGCCGAGGACGGCCATGTGATTCCGCGGGACCAGATTCCCGAGTGGCTCCCGTCCGGCGGTCGGGTCGAGATCGCCGACAATGCGATCATCTTCAAGTCGCACTTGGACGGGAAAAAGCATTCGAAGATCTTTGCCGTCGATGCCACGCAGTATCCCAAGCAGATCGACATTGTGACGCCGGAGCGGAAGGAGGCGGTCGGCATTTATCGTTTCGACGAGGGACGGCTCGTCGTCTGCCTGTCCGAGGTGGGGGACATGCTGCGTCCGACGGAGTTTTCCGCCAAGGCGGGCTCGCACCGGATGCTGATGGTGCTGAAGCGGACGGCGGCGCCGGTGGCGGGCGAGAAGTTTGTGTCGGCGAAGCCGGAAACGACGACGGGCGACGGGGTTGCGGCCCGGGTGATCACGGATGCCGAGCTGACGAAGATGCTGCCGGGGGTCTGGAAGTATCGGGACGACGCCGGGGCGCTGGTGACGACGCTTCACGGCAACGGGACGTGGTCGTCGATCCGGGAAGCGGAGCAGTTGCGGCTGTTCCAGCGGGTGTTCGTGCGAACGCCGATTTCGAGCGGAACGTGGAGCGTGAAGAACGGGACGCTGACGTTTCTGTGCACGGCGTCGATCTATCCGGAGCGGGTGAATCATGCGCTGCCGTTTACGATCCGGTCGATCTCGGCGAACGATTTTATTTTCGTCGATTACATGGGGCGGCTGGGGAAGGCGGCGCGGGTGCTGTAGTCGGCTGGTGGTGGACGTCGCCGGGGTCAATTGCGATAACG
The DNA here is from genome assembly GCA_942493135.1 of uncultured Planctomycetaceae bacterium. Classification (GTDB taxonomy): domain Bacteria; phylum Planctomycetota; class Planctomycetia; order Planctomycetales; family Planctomycetaceae; genus Planctellipticum. The sequence continues at coordinate 2,251,939 of OW818684.1, forward strand.
GTTGGGGAGACCTGCGCGGATGTCGCCGAATCCGAGCGGCCTCTTGTGACTGCGTCACCCAGACGCCCAGAGCGGCGTCTGGGCCACCCCGCCGGCATGGCCGGTTTGTGCCGACTTTGAGATGGGTCAGAGTGGATACCGCATTCGGCGTCGAGGAAAACTCCCGCCACTGACGTTCCGGGCTCGTTGAAGAACTTCTGCATGCTCGACTCCCGGCCGCCGCTGATTCGGATGACGTCGGCCGGGCTGTATTGCGAGGAGGGGGGCTTTCATATTGATCCCTCGTCCCCCGTCGCGAAGGCGGTGATTACGCACGCCCATGCCGACCATGCGGTCCGGGGGAGCAAGCAGTATCTGACGGCGGTCTCCGGACGCGCGATTCTCGCCGGGCGGATGGGAGCGACGGCGGCGATTTCGGCCCTGGAGTTCGGGCAGCCGATCACGCTGAACGGCGTCCGCGTGTCGTTTCATCCGGCGGGGCATATTCTCGGTTCGGCTCAGATCCGGGTCGAGTACCAGGGGGAGGTCTGGGTGGCATCGGGGGACTACAAGGTCGAGCCCGATCCGACGTGCGAGGCCTTCGAGCCGGTCCGCTGCAACACGTTCATCACGGAGACGACGTTCGCTCATCCGCGGTTCGCCTGGCCGCATCAGAGCGAAGCCTTTGCCGAGCTGGAAACGTGGTGGCGGAGCAACCAGGAGCGGGGTGTGGCGAGCTTCGTCTACGCGTATGCCCTGGGAAAAGCCCAGCGCGTGCTGGCGGGGCTGAATCCGGAGATCGGGCCGCTGTTCTGTCATCCGAACGTCGAGGAGTGCAGCCTGCATTATCGCCGGGCGGGACGGCCGGTGCCGATGATGACGGGCGAGGCCGGGACGATTGACCCCGCCGACTGGGGGCGTTCGCTGATCGTGCTGCCGCCTGGCGCCCGCTTCAAGCAGGCGTTTCCGTATCGCGGTCATTACGAGACGTCGTTCGCATCGGGCTGGATGCTGCTGCCGAACGGGCCGAAGGCCCGGCGGGTGAGCCGGGGATTTGTGCTGTCGGACCACGCCGACCGCCAGCAGATTCTGACGGCGATTGCGGAGACCGGGGCCGAGCGGGTCTATGCCATGCACGGCTACATCGATTCGCTGGTCGAGGAGTTGCGTCAGCGGGGGCTCGACGCTCACCCATTGAGGTCCGCCCGCTGCACCGATCCGCCCGATCCCGACAGCGATGCATGGACGATGGACTGAGGGACGGGCGACGCCGGGCATTTTACTGGCGGGACCGATCTGACGATTCCGATGCGAGTCGGATCGGGGGAATCTTGGGGGGCGTTTCGCGGCGGATTTTCGGTGGCGGGGACGATCTGGTATCGTGTCGGCTGTCAGAACACGTCGCGCCCGCAGGATGCGGGCTCACGCGCACCGAAGGATACATGGCATGAGTGGCGAAGCAGACGGACGCTTCTGGCTGGGGTTTGACCTCGGCGGCACGAAGATGCAGTCGGTCCTCTTCAACGATCGCTTCGAACCGATTGTCCGACGGAAGAAGAAGACCCGGGGCCACGAAGGGGCCGACTCGGGCGTGGAGCGGATCATTGGGATCATCGAGAAGGTGCTCGAGGAGGGAAAGATCACGGCTGCCAGGCTCGGCGGCATCGGGGTGGGCTGCCCGGGACCGCTGGACCTGGATGAAGGGGTGATCGTCGAAGCTCCGAATCTCGGGTGGAAGAAAGTTCCGCTCCGGGAGATTCTGGAGAAGAAATTCGGCTGCCCGGCGACGATCTGCAACGACGTCGACGCCGGGGTGTATGGCGAATATCGGTTCGGGGCCGGCGTGAAGGGACGGACGGTGCTGGGGGTCTTCCCGGGGACCGGGATCGGCGGGGGGCTGGTTTACGAGGGGCACATTTTCCGGGGAAAGAAATCTTCGTGCCTGGAGATCGGCCATATGCCGGTCGTACCGAACGGCGCGCCATGTGGTTGCGGACGGCGGGGGTGTCTGGAGACGGTTGCCAGCCGGCTGGCGATGTCGGCGGAGATCGCCAAGGCGGCTTACCGCGGTCAGGCGCCGCACCTGCTGCGCGTGGCGGGGACGGATCTGGCGAATATCCGCAGCGGCGTGCTGGCGGAGGTGATCGATGCAGGGGATAAGATCGTCGAGGAGATCGTCCGCGACGGCGCGCGCTACCTCGGGGACGCGATCGCAGGGGTGGTCAACCTGCTGGCGCCGGATGTGATCATTCTAGGGGGCGGCCTGGTCGAAGCGCTCCCGAAGCTGTTTACGGAAGAAGTCGAAAAATCGTTGAAGCGGCATATTATGCCGGCGTACGAAGGGACATACGAGTTGCGAGTGGCCAAGCTGGGCGATGACGCCGGGGCGATGGGCGCGGCCGCCTGGGCTGAGCAGTCGGTCATCAGCGCACCGCCGGCCGCCATTCCCGCGTAGGCCGTATCCGCAGAAAGGACATGACAGTTCCATGTCGCCGGAGTTGACCGAATCCCGCAGTCGTCCGGCTTCCGCTGCGCAGCCAGCGGCGGTGATCGACATCGGAACGACGTCGATCCGGATGGCGATTGCGGAGATCAGCGAGGCGGGCGAAGTTCGTCCGCTGACGACGCTGACGCAGGCGGTGAACCTGGGGCGGGATACGTTCACCAAGGGGGTGATTGAGAAGAGCACGATTGAAGACTGCGTGCGGGTGTTGCGCAGCTACAAACGGGTGCTGGCCGAGTATCGGATCGAGCGTCCCGAGCAGTTACGGGCGGTGGCCACCAGCGCGGTGCGGGAGGCGCAGAACCGTCTGGCATTTCTCGATCGGATCTACACGGCGACGGGGATCTCGGTCAGCCCGATCGACGAATCGGAAGTCAGCCGGATCACGTACCTGGGGGTGCAGCCGCTGATCAAACTCGATCCGGAACTGGCCCAGCAGCGGACGATCATCACTGAGGTGGGTGGCGGCAGCACTGAGCTGCTGCTGGTGCATAACGCCGACGTGCATTTTTCGCATACATACCGGCTGGGCTCGTTTCGCCTGCGCGAGCAGCTCGAAGTGTTTCACGCGCCGCAGTCGACCAGCCGGCACATTATGGAGACGCAGATCCGGCGGATCGTCGACCAGATTCTGCAGCAGGTTCCCTCGGAGGAGGTCCAGCAGCTTGTGGCGCTAGGGGGCGACGTCCGGTTTGCGGCCCGGCAGCTGTTTCCCGAGTGGAATCCTGCGGAGCTGACCCGACTGCCGCTGGACCGGCTGGAGAAACTGACTGACACGGTTCTGTCGTACAATGAGGACAAGCTGGTTCACAAGTATCACATTCCGTTTCCCGACGCGTGGACGCTGGGCCCGGCGCTGCTGGCGTACGTGCAGCTGGCGCGGGCGTTCGAGCTGGACCAGATTATTGCCTGCCAGATCAATCTGCGGGACGGCCTGCTGCAGGAGCTGGCGACGCGGGGGGCGTGGAATGAAGACTTCAACAACCAGGTGATGCGTTCGTCGCTCGAACTGGGGCGCAAGTTCGATATCGACGCCGACCATGCCCGGCATGTCGCCAAGCTGTGCAAGATCCTGTTTCAGGGACTGCGTGAGGAGCATCAGCTCTCGCCCCGGTACGAACTGCTGCTGCAGGTCGCCGCGCTGCTGCACGAGATCGGGATGTATATCAGCACGGGGAGTTATCACAAGCACACGATGTATCTGATCCTCAACAGCGAACTGTTCGGCCTGTCGAAGGCCGACGAGACGCTGGTGGGGTTGACGGCCCGGTATCATCGACGGGCCTCTCCCAAGCCGACGCACACGATTTACACGGCGCTCGACCGGGACCAGCGGATCGCGGTGGCGAAGATGGCGGCGATGCTTCGACTGGCGGATGCGCTCGATGCTTCGCACAGCCAGCGATTCCACGAGCTGCGGTTCTCGAGGGAAGGGGGCCGGCTGGTGATTTCGGTCCCGCAGGTCGAGGACTTGTCGCTGGAACAGCTTGCGCTGAAGCAGACGGGGACATTGTTTGAGGAAACGTATGGGATGCCGGTGCTGCTCCGGAAGATGAGAAGCTGAGGCGGGGGAAATCCGAAGCACGAAATTCGAAATGAGGTCCAGATTTCCAACGCTGAAACACAGTTCGATTGAAGGGTGGCTGGCGTCGGAGTCTTCGACGACCCAGTGCCGGACGAGCCCACGGTGGAGACGGCCGGCGGAACCGGCCCTCCGCAGATGAGAACCTGACGCAGAGATCGCGATCCGCAGAAACCAACCCCGGACAATCCATCGAAACCATGTCTGCCGAACCTCGTTTTTTCAATCGCGAACTGAGCTGGCTCGAATTTAATCAGCGAGTGCTGGACGAGGCCCGCAATGAGGCCAATCCGCTGCTGGAACGGCTCAAATTCCTGGCGATCACCGCCTCGAACCTGGACGAATTCGCCAGCGTCCGCGTGGGCGGACTGAAGCTGCTCTGCGAACGGGGATCGACCCGTCCGGACCCGTCGGGCATGACTCCCGCGGAGCAGCTTTCCGCGGTCTGCGTCCGGATGCACGCCTTCATTGTCGAGCAGTACCACTGCCTGCTCGACGAACTCGAACCGGCGCTCACCGAGGCGGGAATCCGCAGATTGCGCCCGGCGGATCTCAGCGATCGCCAGCGCAAGATCGCCGAGCTGGTGTTTGAGCAGGAAGTCTTTCCGATCCTCACTCCCATCGCAGTGCCGACGGTCGCGGATTTCCCCCCGCTGATCAACCAGACGTTCAACGTCTGCGTCCGCCTGGCTCCCGCGCCGGCGACTGTGGAGCCCCGCTTCGCCGTGATCCCTTTCGGCCGGCAGCGGAAACGGTTCATCACGGTGCCGGTTGAGCAGGGTTACGGGTATTGCCCGCTGGAAGACCTGGTCGGCCTGTACGCGCAGAGGTTTTTTCCGGGGGAGACGATCGAGGAGTGCATTTCGTTCCGGATCACGCGGAATGCGGATCTGGAGCTGCGCGAAGAATTGACGTCGGACATCCTCGAAGAGATGAAGGAAGTTCTGGCGGCCCGCAAGGAGAGCGAGTGCATCCGGCTGGAAATCGCGGATTCCGCCTCGGCGATCGTCCGCGGTTTCCTGCAGTCCGCGCTGGAGCTCGACGACGACTCGGTGTATGCGATTCCCGGTCCGCTGGATCTCGCCGCTTTCATGCGGCTCACGGACTCGCAGGGGTTTGACCATCTGAAATTTGAGCCGTGGCCGCCGATTCCGAGTCCGCAGCTCGATCCGGCCGAGAGCCTGTTCACGGCGATCGCGCGGCGGGACGTGCTGCTGTACCACCCTTACGAATCGTTCGATCCGGTCGTGCGGCTGCTGGAAGAGGCGGCGGACGATCCCGAGGTGCTGGCGATCAAGCAGACGTTGTACCGCACGAGCCCGCGCAGCCCGATTATTGCAGCACTGAAGCGGGCGGCTCAGAATGGCAAGTACGTCACGGCGCTGGTGGAGCTGAAGGCCCGCTTTGACGAGGCCCGCAACATCGAATGGGCGACGGATCTGGAACGTTCCGACGTCCAGGTGATCTATGGCGTCAAGGGGCTCAAGACTCATGCCAAAATCTGCATCATCGTCCGTCGGGAACCGACGGGGATTCAGCGGTACGTCCATTTCGGCACGGGCAACTACAACGAGATCACGTCCCGCTTCTATACCGACGCCAGCCTGATGACGTGCGACGAAGAGCTGGGCGCCGATGCGACGACGTTCTTCAACGCCATTACCGGCTACTCCCAGCCGCAGCGGTTCAGCCAGCTCGAAGCAGCTCCGCTGGGAATGCGTGACAAGCTGCTGGAGATGATCGAAGCGGAGATCATCCGGAAGAAGCACGGCCAGCGGGCGCTGATCATGGCCAAGTTCAACGCGCTGTCGGACGAAAAGATGATCGAGGCGCTCTACGCGGCCTCGAACGAGGGGGTCAAGATCCGGCTCAACATCCGCGGCGTCTGCTGCCTCCGTCCCGGGGTCCCGGGTCTCAGCGAGAATATTACCGTGACGAGCGTGATCGACCGCTTTCTGGAACACAGCCGGATTGCGTATTTCCACCACGGCGGCGATCAGCGACTGTTCATTTCCAGCGCGGACTGGATGTCCCGCAATCTCGACCGGCGGGTGGAGCTGCTGGTCCCGGTCGAGCAGCCGCAGGCCCGCGACCGTCTGCTGTCCGCCCTGAAGATCAGCCTGCAGGACGATGTGAAAGCCCGCCGGCTGCTTCCGGACGGCCGATACGAATCGGTTTCTCGCAATCCGCGCAGCGAGCCTTTCCGCAGTCAGGAAGTTCTCTATCGGCGCTACAAGGACGCCGCCGAGGATCGAGCGCGCCCCGAATTCACCATGTTCGAGCCCCACCGCGCCCCCGGTCAGGACGACGACTGACCCGTTGATTCCCACCGCTTTTGCAAAGTGACGCCATGTCTTTGCATCCTCAGGCTGCGGCTTTCCTCGCCGTCTGGAACCGCGTCAACACCGCTCCGCTGGAGACGACGCCGGTCGAAGTCACCCGGAAGTCCCTGATGGCCGGTATTGGCCCGCTGAAGGACTGTCCGGAACTGGCACGGATTGAGACACTCTCGATCGACGGGCCCGATGGCCCGTTGCGCATCCGCGTCTATCAGCCGCATGGCGATACGCCGCAGCCGGTCTGCCTCTACTTTCACGGCGGGGGCTGGGTGCTGAACAGCATTGATACGCACGACGATCTCGCCCGCCGACTGGCCGCCGCCGGGGGGTGCAGCGTCATTTCTGTCGATTACCGCCTGGCGCCGGAGCACAAGTACCCCGCAGCGGTGGAGGACGCCTGGTCTGCGCTGGAGTGGACTGTTCGTCATGGCGGAGAGTACGGCATCGACGCCAGTCGGATCGCCGTCTGCGGCGACAGCGCGGGCGCCAACCTGGCGGCGGTGCTGTGCCTGCTGGCCCGCGACCGCCAGGGGCCGCCGATCAAGGCTCAGATTCTCGCCTATCCAATCACCGACTGCGACTTCGAGCGGTTCAGCTACCTGACGAATGCCGAGGGGTATTTTCTGACCCGGAGCCAGATGCAGTGGTTCTGGGGGCAGTACGTTTCGACTCCGCAGCAGATGCGGGAGCCGTATGCGTCGCCGCTGCTGGCGGATTCGCTGGCGGAGCTGCCTCCTGCGGTGGTGCTGACGGCGGAATACGATCCGCTGCGCGACGAAGGGGAGGCTTATGGGACAGCGCTGGCGGCGGCGGGCATCCCTGCCACGCTCGTCCGCTATCCGGGGATGATTCATGGCTTCCTGAAGCGCGTCGAATCGTTTGATGACGCCCGGTCAGCCATTCAGCTCATCGGCAAGGAGCTCCGCTCCAGACTCGCCTGAGCCACCCGTTTTCTCAGAAGCTCATCCTGCCAGCAATTGCTGTTCGAGGACGCTCAGGACTTCACCGACCGACCATTCCTGGGCGGCGATCCTGAGTGTCGCCTGCTCTTCGAGCCACTGCTGGACTTTGCGTTCGGCGGACATCACGGTGCTGTGATTCCGTCCGCCGAAGTGCTGACCGATTTCGCTGTAGGCCGATTGCGTCAGTCGACGGGCGAGGTACATGGCCAGCATGCGCGGATGACTGACGGTCCGCGCCCGGCAGGCTGACTTGAGATCCTTGGGCTTGACGCCGAACAGACCGCAGATGACTCGTTCGACATCCGCGAGCCGGATGATCCGCATGCAGTCGCGTTCGAGATCGGCCAGGACCTGCCGGGCGGCGGTCTGTGTGACGCGACGGCCGGTCATCGAGTAATAGGTCTGCAGGCAGTTGAGCGCTCCTTCGAGTTCCCGGACGTTGGTCGGGAACCGCTGAGCGACGTAGGAGAGAGCCTCCGGGGCGTATTCTCCTTCCATGCGCTTCGCCTTGGCGGCGACGATTTTCTCGCGCGTGGCCAGGTCGGGGGAGTCGAGTCGGCAGACCAGTCCCGAGAGGAACCGGGAGACGAGGTCGTCTCCCAGCTTGGTCAGCAGCCGGGGATGCCGGTTGCTGGTGACGACGACCTGGCGGCCGTGGTCGTTCAGCTCGGCGAACGTGTGCAGGAATTCTTCCTGGAAAACCCGCTTGGATTCGAAGAAGTCGACGTCGTCGACCAGCAGCACGTCGACCGTCCGGAACCGCTGGCGAAACGCGGGGAGCGTGTGGTCGCGGAGGGCCTGCGTGAAGTAGTTGGCAAACGCCTCGGCGGTGATCAGGATGACGTGGAGACCGGGCTGCACCTTGCGCAGTTGCTTGCAGATCCCCTCGATCAGGTGCGTCTTGCCGGTCCCGCAGGCGCCGCACAAAACGAGGGGGTTAAACCGGACCGGCTGTGAGCCGGCGATTTGTCGGGCGGCCGTGAGAGCCAGTTCGGCCCCCGGGCTGGCGATGAAGTCGTTCAACTCCGCCAGCCGGCGGCTTTTTACGCCGTGGGCATGTCCCGGCGCGGTCTGCGACTCAGCCGTCGATCGCCCGTTCCGAACTGCGATCCGGTCGGGGACCTTTGTCGGGGTGGTTTCGAGGGCTGCGGTCGTCTTGCGCGTCAGTCCCGCGATGGCGACGGGGCCGACCTGGGCCGACCGGGACTCCCCGGTTCCCAGCGACAGGCTGGCGTCGACCTCGAAGGCGACGTGGGCCGAGGCGCCGAGGACGGTCCTGGCGGCTTCGACCATCACTGAGCGGAACTGTTTCTGCATCCAGTTGAGCAGAAACGGACTTCCGACTCCGACTGTCAACTGGTCATCTTCTACCCTCAGTCGAATTTTGCCGTCGCACCACATCGCGTAGCGCTTGGCCCCGAGCTGACTTTGCAGCTCGGCATGGATCGACTCTATCAGCGGCGAATCAGAACTGGCGCGCCCTCGCGCCGGCGGCGTCATGCCGGGCTGCATCTTGCGACCCCCCCCAGGTGATCACCGACAGCGCAGACCGGAAGCGTTCCGGTGGGACCGGTTGGCGCGGAATGCAGACTGCTGCAGACGGGAAAGTCAACAGGCAGGAAGTCGGGAGATCAGGTCATCAGACAGGAACTGCGGTTGCTCGTCTCTCACCACGCTCAGCCGCAGACATTGGGAACTCATTCAGTGGGGCCGATGGTACTCCCTCGCCGCAGGGAGTCAAACGAAAAGGGTTCGCAAAAAATTCTCAGTTCACCAACCCGAGCTTCTGACCTCCGGAACTCCGTGCGCACCCGAGAGTTTTCGCAAGTCGGCCCTCGCGGAGCAGTCCGCGCGTTCGCGCTGACCTTGTGCATAACCTGTCGATTACTCCCGTGCCGAACTTGACCGGAGCCACAGGAACAGCTCCCGACGAGCCAGTTGGACGAAGCCGAGATCCTCGTAAACCCTCACAGCAAAAGAATTTTGCTCGTCGACCGCCAGAAAGAGTGCAGAGCGACCCCGCTCGCGGGCGACAAGGAGGCCATCCTGGATCAGCCGGCGTCCGAGGCCCGAACCGCGAGCGTCGGGGGCGACGCCAACGTAGACCAGTTCGACGGCACTCTGCTCCGGATGATCGCCCAGGAGCAAGATCGCCGCGTCTTGTCCGTCGGACTTGTACAGTCTCCACCACGCGGGGGTGAACTCGCCGGACAGCCGGTGACTGGCCAGAGCTTCTGAACCAGACCGCAGGCCGTTGATCATGGGGCAATCGATGCTCCCGAGGTACGTTTCCTCCAAGGCGCGGACAAACCGTTCGCCATTTCGTTTCGGTTCGTATTCCTCCCAGCTCAGATCCGGGATGACTGGCGAATCCGGCAGATCTCGCAGGCCCCGAGCCAGGAACGAGAGGGTCCCGCCGGACTGAAAACCGGCTCGTTTCAGCGCCGTGGTGTCCCACGGTTCACTGCAGTCGGCCAGACATTGTCCCCAGACGACCGCTTCCCGCTGAAACTCGGCGATGACTCCGGCGAGGACCGCTGACTGGGCTGCGGCGCGCTCGTCAGGATCGCTGAGCGTGCTTGCGGCCGGCCAGGTGACGCCCACGCCGTCTGGGAGCATCGTGACCAGGGCCGCGGCGTCGATGCGACCGCCGCGTTCGGCGATGAGGAGCCGGCTGAGATCCAGAGAGCCACCTTCAGCGCCGGCGAGGGCTTCGGCCAGGACCTCTGTGCGGCGTGGTTCCTCCAAGGGAGAAAACTGCACGGCCAGCGCGGCGCCCCATTCCTCGGGGCGGGCCGGACGGACGGTCCATGATGCTTCCATGCCGGACTCCAGGGGTGGAGTTGCTACTTGGTCAGTTGTCAGTCGTCCGTTGCGGAGACACCAGACAAGCAGGCCTCCATTTCCTGTGCATGGTCGCCTTGCGGCCTCCGCTCGCTCCGTATCTCTGCGAGAGGTATTTTCTGATTTCACTCATGCAGGAGTGTCAGGCCTTTGTCGCCGATTTCGAAAGGGACGATGGAGTCGTCGCAGGCGCTGCCGCGGTGTTTGGCGACGTGGAGCGCCCGCCGCATTTTGACACCGTCGCGGATCTTGCCCATCAGGATGATCGTGTTGGCGTTGGCCAGTTCGTCGCCGCTCTCGATGGGACGGGAGAGGAGCTGGTCCAGCAGGACCTCGTGCGACGTATAGAGCATCAGGCAGGCCAGCTCGCGGTGGTCGTACATCCGGGCCTGTATCTGCGGTTCCTGCTCGCGGAAGTGGACCCGGAACAGGTCCCGTGCGACCCAGTCGGCGTCCTTGTGCAGAATCTGATGATAGATGTAGTCGAACACGTGGAACTGAAATGACTCGCTGACCTTCTCGACCGGCTCGATGCCGTCGATGACGCAGCGACGGACGCCGTGCACAAAGTTGCCGTAGAAGAAGGCGATCGCCTGGTCGAGCTTCTGGTTCAGCTCGACTTTCCACTCCTGCCAGTCGGTGGTATCCATGTCCTGTCGGGTGACGCGCCGGCCGGAGCGGCGGAAGATGTGGAACAGGTCGCGGCGGGTCGCTTCCCGGCTCCAGACGTACTCCGGGCGGAAGGCTTCATCGATGAGCCGTTCGGTCATTTCCCAGCCGCACATGCGTTTGGCGTAGTCGATGTGGTTCTGGGAATCGCCGCGAGAGGTCATATCGAAGACGATCCCGGTTTCGCCTTCCTGGCGGCGGCCGGCTTCGAGGAAGTGGATGCCGAGCTGCGTCTTGCCGACGCCCGTCGCTCCCATGACCACAGTCATCGTGCCGGGAAGCAGCCCGCCCCCCAGCATCCGATCCAGCTCCGCCAATCCTGTACTGATCCGTTCAGCCATCACCAACCGCCATTCCTGCAAGCTCGCGAGAGAGGCCATGCCCTCGGCGTTGAAGCTCCAAACACCAGATCACAAATTTCAGACCAGATACGACCTGTCGACGGCCGTCGTTCTCACAACTGACCACGGGCCACTGACCCTACTCCACCATCAACATTGGGTCGAGGTCGCCGTTTTTGTCGAAGCGGCCGATGACGGTTTCGTTCCAGGAGTGGTGGCCGAGGACAGTGCGGGCGTCCTTCGGCTTCTTTAAGCTGCGGTAGACGAGCCACTGGCTGTCGCCGATCCGCAGCCGGAAGCCGGCGGCGCTCCCGGAGGGGGCGACTTTCCCCGCTTCCGACACGGTCAGCGTCCGCCAGACAGCCTCTTTCTTGACCAGTTCCGGGCTCCACTGAAAGACGACCGGAGCGACGAGTCCCGTTCCGGCCGCGACCTGCTCGAGCAGGAGCTGATTGTCGGCGACGGCGAACGTATGCGGCGTGCTCTGGACCCGTTCGCAGGCGAGTCCCAGCGGAAACGCCCGGACTTTCTGTCGGCCGGCCTGCAGGCGGATCTCGCGGGTCGCGGTGTCGGCCTGGGCGGTGACTCCGGCGGACAGCGGGAACTGGGACCGGAGCGTGATTTTCTCGGCGGGGGCGCCGGCGATCGAGTCCGCCAGCAGCAGGAAGTGATCCCGGCGGGAGAGGAGCACCATCCGCTCGACGCGCAGGTTGCCGGGTCCTTCCATCTGCAGTTCGAGGTAATCGACGTCGGCGTCGGAGACCCAGCAGACGCAGGACCATTCGTCGGCGAGTTCGAACAGCGAGTCGCCGATCTGGAGCTGCAGCGGCCAGTCGCCGTGGAGCAGCGGCTGACCGAGCGCGGCGACATCCAGTTGCGGGAACCGCTGGTGATGCGTGATCGCGAGCGTGTCGGCCTGCGGGCTCCAGTCGGTTCGGAGCAGTGCAAAACGCGCCCAGTCGGATTGCGTCGACGGAACGTCGGCCTCGGTCATCGCGGGGCGGGACTTCACCACTTTGCCGGCACTGGCCTTGGCGATCGCTTTCAGATAACCCGCGGCCGGCTGGTCCGTGGAAAGACCCAGAATTGCTGCGGCAGCGCTCAACAAGGGGTATGCGTCGATCGCCAGGCCGTTGCCCATCGCCAGCCGGCCATCGAGCCGGCAGAGGGGTGCGGCGTGTTCGATCGTTTCCCGCAGCAGGATCTGCTGATCGCCGTTCCAAAGTGAAACGTCGGCCAGTTCGCTCCACCAGGTCGCCCGGACGAGCGGGGCCAGCCACAACGGCAGCCGGGGGAGCAGTTCGGCGTGGGGTGTTCCGTCGGAATCGGTATGGTCTGACAGCTTGCGAGCCAGGAACTTCTTTGCGTCGCGGAGCAAGGCCGAGCTGCCGGTCAGCCCCGGAAAGAATGCTCCCGCCAGGAAGGGAATTTCGCCCTGGCGGACAAGCTGAATGTCCAGCGGAGCCATGTCGTCGACGGGCGTGGACAGTGCGGTCCGCAGGGCAGCGAGCAGTCCGCGCCAGAGCGCGAATGCGGGAACTGCCGGGAGGCTGCCGCCGCGCGTGGCCCACAGCTCCGCTGCCGCCAGGATGGTCAGGGGACCGGCTTCGCCGCTCGTTGCGGCGGACTCAGCCCCGATCGTGCGGGCTGCGGCATGGGCATTGGCCACATGCGAGTTCAGCCGGTCGAGCAGCGGGACGAGCCGCCGGGGCCAGTCGGCGGACGCTTTGATCGCTCCTTTGCGGGCTTTTGCGGACGATTTCACGGTGGGAACCGCGGCCTGCAGCAGCCGGCCCGGATCGATGTCTTCCGGCCAGCTTGCCTGCGACCAGAGGCATGCCCACCCGGCGAGCTTACGTCCGCCGGTTGTCGGACCGGCGTAGTCCCGCCAGGCCTTCAAGAATTGTCCGGGGTCACCCGCGGATGCGGCGTCGCGAACGGCGCGCGGGGCTCCTTTATCCCAGGCGAGGGACTGCAGAAACTCGGCGTCGCTGAGTCCGGCGAGGACGGGAACATTGCTGACGAGAGCCCAGGCGGGAACTGTCATCGCAGTCTTTCGGGAAGATATCGTGTGGAACAATGCTACAACGCGGTCGAAACGAGGCCACTTCGTCCGGAGCGACAGCGTACCCGCCCGCACGGGGCGACGCCAATCTGCGCGGTCTGCGGAAAGGCGGAGGGGGCCGAGCGTCGATGGAAGGCGCGGCCGAAGGCGCCCGAGTCGAGCTCGCGATCCGAGGGCAAACTCTGGCCGGGCCGGTTGTTGAATCCTGCATGGCGCGTAGGATGGCGTATTCCGGCAGAGTCATGGCGATGTGTCGTCTTTACTTGCTGGTGGCCGTGACCCGGCAGGCGGGAGCCTGCCCTACGTGATGCTGGATTCGCTATGACAGACCTTCCCCGCCATTCGCCGAACCGCCTCGCCCAGGAAACGAGTCCGTACCTGCTGCAGCATGCGAATAACCCGGTCGACTGGCGGGCGTGGAATGAGGAGTCGCTGGCGGAGGCGAAACAGGCGGACAAACCGATTTTTCTGTCGATCGGCTACAGCGCCTGCCACTGGTGTCACGTGATGGAGCACGAAAGCTTCGAGAATCCCGAAATCGGGGCGCTGATGAATGACTGGTTCGTGAACATCAAGGTCGATCGCGAGGAACGGCCGGATCTCGATCAGATCTATATGGCCGCGGTCATTGCGATGACCCAGAGCGGCGGCTGGCCGATGTCGGTTTTTCTGACGCCCGACTTGAAGCCGTTCTTCGGCGGGACGTACTGGCCTCCCGAGTCGCGCTGGGGGCGGCCGGGCTTCCGGCAGATACTGTCCGCGGTGCACGAGGCCTGGCAAAACCGGCGCGAGGCGTTGCTCGAACAGGCCGCGCAACTGACGGAGGCGGTCGTGGCCGCTGGCCGGCCGCAGCACCCGGCCGGCACACTTTCCGAGGAGACGTTGAGGAACGCACTGAATGTTCTGGTGCGGTCGATCGACCGGGAGAACGGGGGGTTCGGCTCCGCTCCGAAGTTTCCCCACCCGATGGACCTGCGGCTGCTGCTCCGTCTGTGGCGGCGATTCGGCAGCGAGGACGCTCTCGCGGCGACGACGCTCACGCTCGACAAGATGGCCCGCGGGGGAATTTATGACCATCTCGGCGGCGGTTTTGCGAGGTACTCGACCGACGAACGCTGGCTGGCGCCCCACTTCGAGAAGATGCTCTACGACAATGCATTGCTCGTCCCGGTCTATCTGGAGGCCCACCAGATCACCGGGCGGGCGGACTTTGCGACCGTCGTGCGCGAGACGCTGGACTACGTGCTACGAGAGATGACGCGTCCCGAAGGGGGTTTCTACGGTACGCAGGACGCCGACAGCGAAGGGGAGGAAGGGAAGTTTTTTGTCTGGTCGCAGGGGGAGGTTGAAGAGGCGCTCGACGAGGACGAGGTTGTCGCTTTTTGCGCGTGTTACGACGTAACGCCGCAGGGAAACTGGGAGCACAAGTCGATTCTCAACCGGCCGGAGTCACCCGAGAGTCAGGCGGCCCGGCTGGGGCTGTCGCCGGATGTGCTTGAGCCGCTGCTGGCGGGTTGCCGGACGAAGCTGTTCGCGCTAAGGGCCGAGCGGATTGCTCCGGGGCGCGATGAGAAGATTCTGGCGAGCTGGAACGGGCTGATGATCGCGGCCTGCGCACGGGCCGGGGCGACGCTCGATGAGCCACGATATGTCGAGGCGGCCCGGGCTGCGGGAGACTTTGTGCTGTCGACGCTGGTCGCGGATAATGGGCGGTTGTGGCATGGCTACAAGGACGGGCGGGCGCGATTCAACGGGTATCTCGACGATTATGCGGCGGTCATCGACGGACTGGCCGAGCTGTATCAGGCGACGTTCGATGCGCGTTATTTGGAGGGGGCGCTGGCGCTCGCGGAGCGGATGGAGGCGCAGTTCGCCGATGCTGCGGATGGCGGTTACTTCTACACTTCCGCCGATCACGAGACGTTGATTTCGCGCCGCAAGGATGTCCACGACAACGCGACGCCGTCGGGGAACGGCCTGGCGGCGACGGCGCTGGTCAAGCTCGCGCTGCTGACTGGTCGGCCCGACCTGGAACAGCGCGCGGTCCGCACGCTGGAGATGCTGGCGGGCGAACTTTCCCGCGTTCCGATGGCGGGGGCTCAGGCGCTGATGGCGTTCGACATGCTGCTCGGGCCGGCCCATGAGATCGTTTTGATTGAAGGAGCTGATCCGGCCGAGTGCGAGCGGGTGCTGAATGAACTGCGGCAGCGGTATCTGCCGAACGCGCTCGTCATTCGACAGGCGGCTGGCATGGCCGTTCCTGCGGTGCTGGAGCCGCTGCTGGCGGGGAAGGCCGCGATCGAGGGACAGACGACCGCGTACGTCTGCCGGCGCGGAGCGTGTCAGGCGCCGCTGGTGGGGGCGGAGTCGATCGTGGCGGGGTGGAAGACGCTTTCGCAGTGAGCGTCCGGGGGCCTGAGGTCACGGCGTTCGATGGCGTATTACTTGGGAGCAGTTTCCGGATTCTTCGCGAACACCGGAATCAATTCGATCTCCACCGGGGTGCCGACTGGCGGGATCCGTTCGGTCCAGGCTTCGTAGTCGAGGCCGTCATTTGACGCCGAGCTGCTGACTGCGAGGTCGAGCGTGGCTGTCGAGAAATTGGCGACGCAGATCAGGTCGCCCGATTCGGCGTTGTAGTACTTTTTGCCGGTCTTCTCGTCGACGGTGAAGCCGCTGCCGGCAAAGACCCATCTGGCGTCGAGCTGGCGGAGTTGCGTGCGGTCGAAAATCGACTGCACGGCTTTGCGGTAGGCGGCGTCCTTTGTCGGTTTGAGCCACTGGTCGCGCTGCTCGGCCAACATCGGGCCGTACCAGAACAGCTCTTTGTTCTTTTCGTCGTAACGCAAGTCGGTCCGTTCGCCGATGGGAACGTCATCGGGAAGCTGTTCCAGTTTCTCGACGAAGTACTTCCGCGTGGCGTTGCGGATCCATTTCTGGGCCGGTTCGCGGTGCGATTTGCCTTCCTTGTCGGTCCAGGAGAGGAAGATGTCGATCGGCTGTCCGGTGGCGGGTTTGTATTCGGGCATGAACTGGACGGGGCGGCCGCTTTCCGCGCCAAGGGCCAGCAGCCCAGCATGGACAACCTGAGCCCGGGCGTCGACTCGCAAGATCGCCTCGTGCTCTTTGGTCTGCTTCAGGCAGGCCAGCATTTCCAGCAGACCTTCGCGCAGACAGACATCGGCCTTGAGGATCAGCCGTTTCCGCTCGGTGTCGAGCAGGACCGTTCCTTCCTTGTTCAGCGCCGTCAGTTTGCTTCCGACGGTTGCCGGAGCTGCGGCGGGTAGCGGGTTCTCAGCGCACAGCAGATGCGGCGAGCCGAGGACGAGGGATGCAGCGGCAATGAACGCAGTCATACGCATACCGGAGGATCTTGTGCAAGGAGGTGGTCGGCGGAAGCTTGCGACCAGTATACCGCGGTTCCACCGCTGCCACTCCCCGAATCCAGTCGAGCTGGGTTCCAGGCGGTCCTGGAGAGCCGGTCAGGATCGAAGTTGCGATGTGACCGAGGTCTTAATGCGAGAGGGGCGGCAGGATGCACGCCGGAGTGCTCAGAATGATCGACGGGCAGCAGCGGCAGACATCACCTAACGGAGACGGTGCGGGCGTTTGACGGGGTTCGCTGCCGCCAGATACTTGCTGCTTTGCGACGATCGGGGAGTTTTCACGGGGCGGCGAAGCCCTTCGAGGGGCCCCTTCCGGAAGCGGTTGTCGACCGGCCGTTGTGGTGACGGGTTGTCGGGCCTCCGCGGGGCGGGGCTGGATCGACGACTGAATTCTCGTCGCCGCTGGCACGGCGGCCGCGGCCATGGCTTGGAGCGACACCAGTCCTTCGCCGGTTTGCCGGCCTGTCAGCCGCAGGACTGTCCTGTGCGATCCACCGGCTGGCAGGTCGCCAATCCGGTATTCCAGCTCGCGGCCATAGCGATGGTCGAACATTGGGGAAACGTCGGCATAGACGGCCACGTTGCGCGCTGCTGCGTCCCCTTCGTTGCGGACTTCGATTTCAATTTCCAGCGTTTCATCCACGCGGACTGCGGCGGACAGCTTCCGGGCCGAGATTGCCAGTAATGGCTGTCCCTTGGGCTGCGGCGAGCCGACTTCGGTTTCGGCGGCCACCAGCGCTTCGGCGATGACGGTCACTTCGTGCCGGTAGCGGCCGGGCTCGCGCGGAACCCAGCGGACGGAAAGCTGGCGTTCGCTGCCGCTGTTGAGACCGACGATTTCCCGCCGGAGGGTGCCATCTGCGACTTCCGCCAGCGGACGGGCGTCAACGACGGTTTCCAGCAGATCGAGGGGCTCGATGACCTGCAACCGGGGTAAGCTGTCCGAACCTCGATTCGTGATTTTGAGATACGACTCCTGGACCAGATGGGCCAGGCCGCGGATCGGACCGAGCAGCGCCAGGTCGAGTCCGACGTCGACCGACGAGGGGATCGAGTGATCCAGCACCTGGTCGGCTGGTCCGCCAATACTGCGGTCGATGGACCGGGCAGGCTGCGGAGGGAGGTCGCGACGGTCCACGTACGCGACAGGAATCACGGGACCGGAATCGAACGATCCACTCGATCGCGACCAGCCGCCGACGACTTCGCGCAGGCGGACTTGTCGCAGGAGATCGGGAAAGGCGCTCCGAGCGGTGGCCGTGACTGGCGGCTGATCGGGAACGGGAACCGGGGTGGGGGCGACTCGCTCGAAACGGATGTCCCACTCGAACTGGGCGGTCTCCGGAGCCGGCTGTCGCGGAGATTCCCGCAGCGGCGGCAGTTCCGGCCAGTCTGATGCGACCGGCTGACGTCCACTGTCGGGAGCGGTGGTCGGAGGCGAAAACGCGAAGTCGCCGGCAGGCTCGCGAACGTAACGCGGAGCGTCATCCCGGTCGACTTCGACCAGGTATTGCGCCTGCGGTCCCGGTAGGAACAATGGATCTCGCGTATCGAGCCACGGACGGGATTGAGCGTCGACCCGGGCCCAGTATTCGCGGGCCTCTTCGACGGAGCGACCGCCGCCGACGGTGCCGAGCCATTGAAACCTGTCCGCCGTGAGGGCGAAGAACATCAGCGTCGTCAGTCCGATGCCGACAAAGCCGGTCGTGGTGACGAAAAACCACTCGGGCGAGTGATTGACCGAGCGTCGGAAGACGGTGAGTCGTTGTGCGAGGAGTTCGAACGAGTCGTTCAGCGCCTCGCCGAACTGGCGCACCGGCAGCGCTGCGTCGCGGCCAAGCCGGCGCAGGGAGAGTCGGAACAGGTGCAGGAAGCGTGAACGCACGCCGGAGCCTTCCGTGGCCGTCCTGGGTCAGACTGGAAACGCCGTCACAACAGGTCGGAACCAGCTGCGAGAGGGCGAGTCAGAGGGGGATATCGACGACCGGCCTCTTCAAATAGCAAATTCTCGCCCGAACGAAAAGTGGAAACTGAACGTTCGGCAGGGAAAAGCGACTCGGCGGAGCGCGAATCAGCGAGACTCCGCCAGGGATAGTGCGATGGGAACGTTGGCCTTCTGGTATTCCTCCAGGGCGACCATCGTCGCGCTGGGGGACATTAGACCGAGACGGGCGATGGCCGCGGCAAGCTGCTGCGGGTTTTCCTGCTGCAGGGACAGGAGGTGCACGACTTGCTCCCGGTTCAGTACGCCGGAGTCCACGGCAATTTGACCGAATCTCTCGCCGATCGTGGACTGCGCTTCGAGAATCGCGGCAACCTGGGACTCGGTCAGGTAGCCTGCGCGAACGGCGAGATCGCCGATCTTGCAATGATCGGAATGGCACTGAACCAGAGCTCGCGAAATCTGCGGAACGTCGAGATACCTTGCTGCGACAAGCCACCGGCTGAAGCGATGCTGGTTCACCAGCGCGAACATTTCGCGGTCGGCCGGAGTGACGAGCGAGCGGATCGAGACTCGATTTCGCCCGTCCGACTTCGATCGGTAGAGGCATTCGTCGGCGGCGGAGACGAGGCAGGACGCCGAATCCGTCTCGTTGCGGGCCGGGATTGCGATTGCCGCGCCGATGCTGACGGTCACGGGAATCCGCGTGGCGCCAAAGAGAAACGACTCCTGCTCGACGCGTTCCCGCAGACGTTCGGCGAGTTTCTCCAGGCCTTTTTCTGTTGGCTGGCTGGCGAGTACGACGAATTCTTCTCCGCCGTAGCGGGAGATGATGTCGGCGCCGCGAATCGTGCCCGCCAGCACGCGGGCGATCTGCTGCAGCACAACGTCACCGAAGGGGTGTCCGTACGTGTCGTTGATGACTTTGAATCGATCGACGTCGATCAGGATCACTCCGACCGGACTGGCGGACCGGCGGCCGCGAACGACTTCGCGTTCGAGCGTCTCGTCAAAAAACTTGCGGTTGTAGACCTTGGTGAGGCCATCGTGCATGGCCTGCTGAGCCAGTTCCCGATTGAGGTCTTCGAGCTGCTGGCGTTCGCGTTCCATCACTTGCTGTCGGACGGTGGCCTGGGTATTTGCGACGTGTTCGCGGAGCGTCAGATTGACCAGTTGTTCGTTGGCCTCAACCATCAGATCGGCGGTGCAGGGAATGTGGCTCAGATCGACGTTAAAGAGTTCGGCGGCCGCGACGAGGCGTTCGCCGACTGCATCGAGGTATCGAGTCAGCCCGGCTTCGTCGAATTGGAAGAACTCTCGGGTCAGGACTTTCAGCCGTTCGAGAGCGCGTCCTTTCGAGGTGTTGCAGAAGTATTCGCCGACGCAGGCGGCGATTGCAGCGGCGGCGGCCAGCGTGCGTTCAGACTCGTCGTGCTGCGAAACGATCTCCGAGGCTGAGGAGTGATGAGTCCGGACGGCTCGAACGAGGCTTTCCGGAAGTTTCCAGTTGGTCATCAGCTGGACGCCGACTTCGACGTGATCGATGCCGAGATGTTCCTGTTCCGTGACCACGAGATCCTTGCCATTGGAGTCGAATGCCTCCAGCGGGACGCGATACTCCCGAGGCACAACCTTGAGCATGGCCAGTCGGCCGAGATCGAGCAGGAGCCCGACGAGGAAGTACTCGCTGGCGAGTCCATGGCCGACCTGCCGACAGAGGCTTTCGGCCGCCGAGGCCTGGACAACCGACTGCTGCCAGTACTTGTTGTAGTGGGCGGCCATCGGGCCGGCAGCCATCGAATCATCGCTGAGCGAGAAGCTGAGCGAGAGCGATGTCGTCACGGTCGTTCCGAGCAATGGAACGGCTCTGTCGATCGAGCGGACTTCGGATCGAAAACCGAAGAACGTGGAATTCGCGGCCTTGACCAGCTTCGCCGAAATCGCGGGGTCGGACTTGACCAGTTCGATGACGTCGCGAATTTCGGTTTCGGGATCCTTCGCCAGATCCAGCAGGCCAATCGCGACGGCGGGGAGCGTCGGCAATTGGGACGAAGCCCAGATGTGACGGGGGTCGAGCATGATCGTCTCGCGGGAGCAATGCGGGCCGGACCCGCGAATCGGGAACGAGGAAACTTCCGCCGCTTCGGTGGCGGCCGTTCGCCCGCCGGACAGAAAGGCGCTCTGGACTGGTACGGCTGCAGCAGGAGGTCTAGAGCTTCGCGCCGACCCAACGTTCGAGCTTTTCCTTCAGCCCGTCGGGAGTGAACGGCTTGACCAGATAGTCGGAAACTCCCGACTGGATCGCGAGCACGACGCGCGCCCGTTCGGCTTCCGTCGTAATCATGATGATGGGGATTTCGCGGTTCCGCTGGCGGATCTCCTTCAGCAGCGAGAGTCCGTCCATATTCGGCATGTTCCAGTCGGTCAGCACGATATCGAACGATCCGGCTTCGAACATGACGAGAGCCTGAACGCCGTCTTCCGCCTCCACGACATCTTCCACGCCGAGCTTGCTGAGGCACCGCTTCTGAATGGTGCGCATCGTGCCCGAATCATCAACCAGCAGGACTTTCATGGATCAGACCCTCTCGCACTCTGACGGGCTGTTTCGCCTGCGTTGCGAGGAGCAATCTCCCGCAGCCCGCAAGTCGACGATTACCAGGAACGGGGAAAACTACAGACCATTGAATCCGACTTCGATCACCAGCGGACCGATTTCGGAATCGAACATGATCACAATGGGCTGGACCTCAGACGGAAAGTGGACCACGTGGCCTTTTCCCGAAAGAACGTTGGGCAGACTGATCGACAACTGATGTGCGGCGAGCTGGGCTTTGGCAGCCCCGGCGATCATGTTGGTCAGCTCGCCGACGGCGTCACAGACTTCACGATTGATCTCGGTGGCTTCGATCCCGACCATCCGTTCGAGTACGCTGCAGGCGGCCTCCGTCGACAAGCTGACGACAATTGTGCCAGTCGCCCGCCCCGAGACGCCGATGACGGCGCTGACTTCGTGGTAGGGCGCGCCTTCCTGCTTCAGGAACAGTCCCGTGCGCGTCGGCGTGCAGCCAAGCATCATCTCAAACACGCTGCGCGTGGCCGAAATCACGGGGTTGATGTATTCGGCGGTGAGTGCCGAACCTGCGCCGGTCGCCTGAGCGGTGGTCATTGTGAGCGGTTCCAGAAGTCGCTCCTGCATGAGTCCCAGTACAGGGGCGAAGGGTCATCGGACACATCCTCGGCACATTCACCGAGTCCCTGAACCATAGGTCAAGAAGCGTAGCGTGCTGTCTTCTGGCAACATTTTTTCGGCGGGACGTTGAACCCGAGGAACAGTCACGTCGATCCAGGCGCGACATGCGTGGCGTCTCCTGCAACATTTCGGAAGGCTCTCAACGGCGCAACCTTCTGCAGCTCAACGTCATACAACCAGAACCCCGATGGTGAACGAATGCCGAACTGGCGTCGTCCGGGACAGACGCAACCCGCATGACCGGAGCAACCCGGGCTTCCGGAGCGGCCGCCCTCAGCCGGGCTCAGTCAGGTCGCGAAGATACGTCGCCAGGGCCGCGTGCGTTTCCAGCAAGTGCCTCCAGGCGACCGAATCGAGCTCGATGGCGGTCGTTCCTTCGGGATGACGGACTTCGACCGCGAGCTGGAGCACGATTCCCAGCCGGCTATGGAGGTCGCCGAGCAGGTCTGTGAGCTGGGCGAACTGCAGTCCCCGTAGATTCTCCGGGAGCTCCGGCAGATGGCGGGGAAACAGCGGCATCAACGGCAGATCGGGCGTTAGCAGTGAGAATTCCACCTCGAATTCGTCCGAACCTTCCGGATCCTGCCCGGGAAGCACGGTCGAATCCGCCGGTCCGGTGCGCACGAACTGTTCCGGAGATGTCCCGATCAGCAGCAGGCAGCGTCCGACGAGGACGAGGTCGCCGGTCTGCAGTACGTGCATGTGGACCACGTGGCCATTGACGCGGGTTCCGTTGGTGCTGCCGAGGTCGGTCAGGATAATTTTGCCGCCGTCGTCCTGGACTTTGGCATGACAGCGGCTGACCCGGTCGTCGTTGAGCTGGACCTCATTGTCATCTTCACGGCCGATCGTGAAGGGTGTGAGCAGGTCGGAATAGATCCGTCCCCGCTCCATGCCGTCGAGCACCTGCAAGGCAATCCGGGCCATCGAAAATCCGTCTCAGTGGAGTTTCAGCCCGTCGTCGGGTGCGACCGGCAGTCCTACCCAGTTCAACGGACCTTGTACCACTCGCGATTTCTCAGCGTCAACCAGGCATCGGTTCTCGCCCGGATTGCAGGACGGACGATGGCGTCCCGCGCGTACTGGGACAATTCGTCATTCAGGGATTTGACGATGTTCCCTGATCGGGGGCTGGCGAGTACCCTGTCTTCTCTCCCGAATCCCGCCAAACCCGACGCCGAGTATTCCGCCGCATGTCTCCCGTAAATATCGCCGCCAGCCTGCAGGAACACGCCCGTCTGCGCCCCGACCAGCCGGCGCTGTATTCCGCTGCCGGACGTCAGGCCGACGTCGAACAGCTCACCTACAGGACGTGGACCTTCGGCGAGCTGGCCAGCCAGGTCCGCGAGCTGGCTGCCGGTCTGGTCCAGCGCGGCATCGGCCGGGGCGTCCGGACGGTCTTGATGGTCCCTCCGTCGCCGGAGTTCTTTCAGCTCACTTTTGCACTGCTGCATGTCGGGGCCGTGCCGGTTCTCGTCGATCCCGGCATGGGAGTGCGGAACCTCGGCAAATGTCTGGCGGAGGCCGAACCGGAGGCGTTCGTTGGGATTTCGAAGGCGCACGTCGCCCGGCTGCTCCTGGGCTGGTCAAAGCGCTCGCTCAAAACGCTCGTCACGGTCGGCCGGAAGTTCGGCTGGGGGGGCTGCACGCTGGCCGATGTCTACCGCGCCGGACGTGGTGCAGACGCCGATCGCTATCACGAGACGGCGCCGACGACCGCCGACGACCCGGCGGCAATTCTCTTCACCAGCGGCAGCACGGGAGTGCCGAAGGGAGCGGTCTATTCCCATCGCACCTTTGTCACGCAGGTCGAATTGCTGAGAACAGCTTTCGGCATCGAGCCCGGCGAAGTCGACCTCTGTACGTTTCCGCTGTTTGCCCTGTTTGCACCGGCCCTGGGAATGACCGCCATCATCCCCCGCATGGACGCCACCCGGCCGGCGCGCGTCGACTGGCGCGAAGTCGACGGTCCCGTGCGGCGGTTCGGCGTGACCAATCTATTCGGCTCGCCCGCGCTGTTGAATCGGGTCTCGCGGGACATTGTCGCGGCAGGACTGGCCCGACCGGCGGCGCCGCGGCTGCCGACGCTGCGGCGCGTTCTTTCGGCCGGCGCGCCGGTGTCCTCCGCGGTTCTGGAGCGTTTTCGGGGCCTGCTCGGTCCAAACGCCAGGATCTTCACGCCCTACGGCGCCACCGAGTCACTGCCGGTCGCCGTGATCGACAGCGACGAAGTCCTGAGCGAAACGCGATTTCAGACCGCTGTTGGAGCGGGAACCTGCGTCGGCCGCCCTGTGCCGGGGATCGACGTGCGGATTGTCCGGATCAGCGACGAACCGGTGGCGGTATGGAGTGATGAGCTCGCGTTGCCACCGGGCCAGATTGGTGAGATCGCCGTCCGCGGTCCGATGGTGACGCGGGAGTATTTCCGCCGGTCCGATCTGACGGCGCTGGCCAAGATCTCCGATCCCGAGACGGGCGGGGTGTGGCACCGGATGGGCGATGTTGGCTATTTTGATCCGCAGGGGCGACTCTGGTTCTGCGGCCGCAAGTCACACCGGGTCGTGCTCGACGACGAAACACTGTTTACCGATCCGGTCGAAGGAATTTTCAACGAGCATCCGGCGGTCTTCCGTGCGGCCCTGGTAGGCGTCCGACGAGGCGGCCGGATGGAGCCAGTGGTCTGCGTCGAACGCGAACGGAACGTTCCGCAGCCCGCAGACGAGACGCTGATCCGCGAACTGCGGGAGCGTGGAGCCGGCTTTGAGGCGACCCGCCGGATTCGGACCTTTCTGATCCACAAGGCATTTCCCGTGGACATCCGCCACAATTCCAAGATCTTCCGCGAGAAACTCGCGGTCTGGGCGGCGAAGACGCTGGGCGGAACCCCGTCCTGATTCCAATTCCGGAGGTGACCATGAACGAGCAAACCGGCATCGAAGCCCCGGCGACGCAGGCAGCGCGCGGGGGCTGGGCAGCGGACTTTGTCACTCGGCCGAGCGCCCCGCCTCTCTACCAGACGACTGCATTCGACCTGGATGATCTCGGCCAGCTCGACGACGTGGTGAGCGGCAAGTCGCAGGGTTACATCTACACCCGCGACGGCAATCCCAACCAGGAAGCATTCGCCTCCGACGTGGCCCGACTGGAAGGGGCCGAAGCCGGCGTCGCCTGCTCCTCCGGAATGGGAGCGCTCACGGCGACACTGATGGCGCTGCTGAAATCGGGCGACCATCTCGTCGCCGCCCGCGTCCTCTACGGCAGGACCGGGCAGTTGCTCAATCACCTGCAGAACTCGTTCGGCGTGCGGGTCACCTTCGTCGACGCTAACCGGCCGGACGAGTTCGCCGCCGCGGTGACACCGGAGACGAAACTCGCGATCGTCGAGAGTGTCTCGAATCCGCTGCTGGAGGTCGCTGACTTGCCGGCGATTGCGGCGGCCGTGGGGGGCGTCCCGCTGCTGGTCGACAGCACGTTCGCGACCCCCTGCCTGCTGCGCCCGATCGAACACGGCGCCACGCTGGTCTGGCACAGCGCATCCAAGTATCTCAACGGTCACGGCGACGTCATGCTGGGAGTGATCGTCGGGCCGAGCGCCAGCATCCGGCGGATCAAGGGGCTCAGCAGCCTCTATGGGGTCAACAGCAATCCGTACGAGTGCTGGATGGCCTCCCGCGGGCTGCGGACGCTGCCGCTCCGGATCGAACGGGTTTCGGCCTCGGCGCAGAGTCTGGCGGAGTTTCTTGCATCGCAGCCGCAGGTCGGCCGAGTGTATTATCCGGGACTGCCCGCACATCCCACCCGGCGGCAGGCTGAGCAACTGCTGACGCGCGGTTGCGGCGGGATGCTGTCGTTTGAGCTGAATGGAGGCCGGCCGGCTGTTGACGCGTTCTTCCGCGAACTGGCCGAGACGATTCCGTTCTCCCCCACGCTGGCGGATGCCCGGACGACGTTGTCCTATCCTGCCGGGACGTCGCACAAGTTCATGACGGCCGCCGAGCGGGCCGCATGCGGCATCAGCGACGGCCTGGTCCGTCTGTCGGTCGGGCTGGAAGACGCGGGAGACCTGCGGCGTGAGCTGAGCGCGGGGTTGGCCTGTTTGTAAACTACAGGTCTGTCGCGCCCAGGGCTTACGCCGCTGGGCTACATCGATTCGCCCTCTGGCGGGGCTCAGGAGGCTTGGGGCGTCGCGTTGTTCTCTGGCGATTCGCGATAAGCCCACTTCTCCGGCGATTTCCTACCCGCTCATTTCTTCTCGTCGGGTTTCTCTTCCGCTGGGGATTGTTCGCCGGTGAGTTGCAGTTTGCCGGGAGCTGCGGGATGCAGCGTCGGTTCCTGGAAGGCGACGGAGACCGGCAGCGGCTGGTAGGGCTGGTTGGGGCGAACCGGCACGGAGTGGCGGATTTCGTCGCGGACCGAGCCGCTCTGCCACGGGCCGACGCCCATCACGAACCAGTTGTTGTCTTCTGACTGGGACGATGAAACGCCCCCCTGCCCCAGCACCGCCATGTTCTTGGGGTCGTAGGCGACGAGGCCGATCTTGGCCATCGCCGACTGGCGGGTCCGGTTGACGAGCCGGACTTCCGGAATGGTCAGCATGCCGGGGAGCACGATTTCGGGAGTTCCGAGAAACGAATCGGCCATATCGGTGCCGATGACGCCGCTGCGCAGCTCCATCACGACATCGGCATCCTCGATCTTGTTGACGACGACGGCGCCGTTGGCCATCGCCCGGTGCCGGATGGAGCCGACGAGGTAGCCCTTGTCGATGCATTCGAGATATTTGTCGTCGACGAAGACGCGAGAACCCTGGAACGGGGTGAAATCGACCTTGGAAAGCGACTGATCGATGGCATTGGAAACCAGCAACTGCTCGCGAGCCGTCCGCGCGGTGTTGGATTGTTTTGTGCTGGAGCAGCCGAGCGTGAAGGCGGCGAGGCCGACCAGGCACAGGCTGCAGCGAAGGGCGCAGGACATACGATGACACTCCTGGGCGCGCGGAGCGCCGTCGGTGACGCGCAACCACAGAGCCTGGCCCGGGGCGTGGCGGTCCGCGTCGAAGGAATTCGAAATGAAGAGAGACAGGGAGAGTGGGGTTGTAGCTGACGCAGCGACTGGGAGGCAAGATCGGACCGGACACCCGGATCTCAAGGAGCGCCGCAATACCGGCGGGCCGACGAACTGGACTCCACGAAATTGCGAAGTAGCGTTCGAGGTTGGGTGTCAAGTCCGACACAGCGGATGATAAACGTCTGAATTCGGGAACCGGCTGTGACCATTCTACGCCAACCGCAACTGTCGACGGTCGCCGCCGCGTCCTGCTGGCTGCTGTTCGTCACAGCGTGCTGTCTGCCGGCTTTCTGGCTGGAGGGTCGACCTGAACCGGAGCCGGCAATCGGCCTGCTCCTGATCGGCTGGCTGGGGCTGTTCCAGTTATTGGACGGTCAGATCGACGCGCTGGGCTGGCTGGCCAATCCATTCTTCCTGCTGAGCACGCTGCTGACGCTGGCGCGGTCATACCGTCCGGCGCTCGCATCTGCAGCGGTGGCCGTCGCCTTCGCGCTGACCAGCTTTCTGATCCGCGAGATGATGGTTAATGAAGCCGGCCATACTCGCCCGGTCGTCGGTTACGGAGCCGGCTTCTGGCTGTGGCAAGCTGCGATCGGGCTTTGCCTGTTTGCCCCCGCAGTTCTACTGGCAATGCAGCACTACCGGACCGCCGAGAAACCAACGTTGCTCGAATTCGACGCCGAACTGCCGCTGAGATCATAAAATGCATGTGAGGGGCCGGACCGATTGAAACTTGCGCACCGTCCACTCGGCCTCAGGCCGATGCTGGCGGAGGCGACGCCGCGCCCCCCTTTACCGCTTCGCCAGCGCCGCCTTCACGGCCCGTTCGATGTCTTCGTGCGTGAACGTCTTCTCGTCGTCCCCCGAGGCGAACGTCTTCAGCAGCTTGCCGTCGCGGCCGTAGAGCTTGAAGTGCGGTAGAGCGCCTTCTTCGATCCCGAAGACATCGGCCCCGTCGTCGGCGATATCGAGTTTGCTGATCAGGTTGTCAAAGTCGGCGTGCTTGTCCTTGAGGAACTCGACAACGCTCGGCGGAGCCTCGCCTCTTTTGAGCGAGTCGAACGACAGCGAAACCACGGCCAGCCCGTCCTTGCGGTAGCGCTCGGACAGCTCCACGGTTTTGGGGAACGCTTTGATGCAGGGGACGCACCACGTCGCCCAGCAGTCGACGAGAATCACCTTCCCTTTGTGCCGGGCGAGGATCTTTTCGTAACCGGCTTTGTCGACCACTTCGACCGCGGACGCCCCGGCGGGAGGGGCCGCTTGGCTGGCCAGCGAGAGAATTGCGGTCACGAGGACTGCCAGAAGGGGCGTGAAACGCATCCGTGAAAGCATGGGAAGAGCGTCCTTTGTCAGTTGTCAGTTGCGATGATGCCGGCAACCGATTCCTGTCGGCATTCCGCATTCGGAATTCGTCATTTCTTCTTGTCGGAATCTCGTGGCGTCCGGGCGTACTCGATCCCGCAACCCGTGTGCCGGGTTTCGGTGTGCTTCGGCGGTTTTCCGGCGAGAACCGCTTCGACCGCTTCCCGAACGTAGGCGACCCCGACGTTGTCGGGGTGCTGCCAGTCGTCGTCGATCGCTCCCATGTAGGCGACTTTGCGCTCGCCGTCGAGCACCAGCGCCTGAGGAGTCACGGCGGCTCCGTACCGGCGACCCAGATCCTGCGACAGATCCTGCAGATAGAGGAAGTTGAATTCCCGTTCGCGGGCGCGGGCCTGCAGCAGCTCCAGCGTATCTTCTTCCGACCGGCTGACGCTGATGGCGACGACCTGCACGCCCCGGTCGCGGAAGTCGCTCTGGAGCTGTTTCAGGCGTTCCTCATAGGCAGTGGCGATCGGACAGTGATTACAGGTGAAGACCACGACGATAGCCATGGCCTCTTTCAGATCGGCCAGCGCGTGCGTTTTGCCGTCGACGCCGGTCACGTCGCTCCACGACGGGGCGGCATCGCCAATGTTGAGTTTCCGGTTGTATTTGCCGGCTTGGGCGGGCTG
This sequence comes from uncultured Planctomycetaceae bacterium, assembly GCA_942493135.1. Taxonomy (GTDB): domain Bacteria; phylum Planctomycetota; class Planctomycetia; order Planctomycetales; family Planctomycetaceae; genus Planctellipticum. Next base: position 2,280,868 of record OW818684.1, read on the forward strand.
AGTCAGGCACAGCAGGCTCAGCGCCAGCCATGACGCCATGAACGCTCGAATCGAGCCCATTTCCTGACTCCTTTATCGCTGAACCCGGCCGGTGCCGCTTCCCTGCATCAGCGTCTCGATTTCACTGCGGGAGCAGAGGTTGAAGTCTCCATAGAGACCATGCTTGAGACAGCTCGCGGCCACTGCGTAGCGCAAGGCCGTTTGCGGATCGGAAAGTTCCGGCGTGGTGCAGGCGAAGATCAGCGCTCCGCCAAAGCTGTCCCCGGCTCCGACGCGATCGACGATGTTGTGCATTTCGTACGGCGTGTATTTCCCGCCCTCGTCGGTGGGTGCGACATGGACAGCGTCAGTAACTGCGTCGTACAGCAGCGCTCCCCAGTTGTTGTGGTTGGCGGAGAAACTCTCCCGCAGCGTAATTGCGACTTTCTCGACGTGGGGGAACTGGCGAACGATTTCACGGGCCGTCCAGGCGTAGCCGTCGAGGTCGATCGTTCCCGCTTCGACGTTGCTGCCGGGAGCGTGAATTCCCAGGACCTGCTCGGCGTCTTCTTCGTTGGCGATCAGGACCGTCACCGACTGCAGCAATTCCCCCATCACGCGGCGAGCCAGAGCAGGCGGAGCGGTCCCCGATTCCCAGTTCCACAGCTTCTTGCGGTAGTTGAGATCGCAGGAGACCGGCAGCCCCTTGGCGCGGGCGGCCTTTGCGCCGGCGATGGCGGCGGCCGCTGAGGCGCTGCCGATCGCAGGCGTGATGCCGGTGACGTGGAACCAGCCCGCGTCGTCGAGAATCCGGTTCCAGTCGTAAGTCTCGGGCGGAGCGATGGAAATCGACGAGCCGGCCCGGTCGTAGGTGACGTTGCTGCCGCGCTGATTGCTGCCGGGTTCGACGAAATAAATGCCGAACCGGCCTTCCTTTGTGCGGATCAGCAGGTCGGTGTCGACGCCGTACTTGCGCAATTCCTGGACGAGACCGTCGGTGACGATATTGTCGGGAACCGCAGTGCAGTAGGCCGACTGTCCCCCCTGCAGGGCGATCGAGACGGCCACGTTGGCTTCGGCGCCGCCGTAGGTGGCTGACAATTCGCCCGGCAGGCTCTGCCGCCAGCGCTGGCCGCCGAGAGGCATGAGCCGGAGCATAATTTCGCCGAACGTGACAACCCGCATGGTCAACCTCGATCAGGATGAAAAAGCCGACGTCCCCGGGGGGAGCAACGGATGGAATTTCCCCGATGCTACCGGGTGGTGCGGACAGGGTCGAGCGGACCGGCGCGGCGCGAAGATTGGGGAACTTCGGCAAACCGTCTGAAATCGTTTTCTGGTGACTGGGGCGGACCGGCGACTGGCCGCGACTGTCGTCGAGTTGATTTCCCGGTTGGCGTCGGGTAGTCTGTCAACCCTTCGCACATCAGAATACCGCTCCCCTGAACTTTCGCACCATAGATTCGACCGCCGTGGGGAGCGATTTCTACCAGCCGGGATCGGAACGTTCAGTTCCGATCCCGGCTTTTTTCGTTTTTCGTTCGGACCGGCAAATGCTTCAGAACTCTGCCAGTCTGGGATTCGCCATGCGCCATTGATTAGAATTGCCGGGAAGTCTTGATCCGGCCTTGCGACCGGCTGTCCCCGCTTATAACCGCCGCGCCGTGCCGGTGTCGCGGAGAGGATTGTTCCCGATGGAATTGCGTCGTCGATGGTCCGCCGTGCTGGCCTGCCTGATGGTCGTGGTGCTCTGCGGCTGCCCGCAGAAGCCTCCGGAGAGTGCCGCACCGCAGGAAGCCGCGGCTGCGGCTTCTTCAAAGCCGGCGACGGTGACCCTGACCGATCAGGAGGGCCGACCGGCTCCGCCGCTCCGCGAGGGAGCCACGGACTTCGAGGGGCGCTGGTCGTTGTTTCTCAGCAGTCAGGGGCAGGATGTTGTGCTCTGGCTCTTCGAACTCAGCCGGGGACCGGACAGCGCCTGGTCCGGCAAGTTTCTGGACGCCTCGCGGGATCGGACGAAACCCGAGTTCACCGGCGTTAAGGTCGACGGCGACCGGATTCAGTTCGATGTGAAGAACGAACAGGGCGCGGTCAACTTTCAGGGTCGGCTCGTCGACGGGGTGGTCCGCGGCACATTTGCATTTGGTCCGTACGATCTGAGCCCCGCTCGGCTGTGGCCGACGTCGATCGAAACGCTGGAGAAATCGGCTCAAGCGCTGCCGCCGCCGGGGATGGACGTCTTCAAGCAGGCCGCCACCGACAAAGAACACCCGGCCGCCGCTGTTTTGCGTGCGGCCCAGGAGGCCTATGAGAGTCCGCTGGCGCTGGACGCCTACGCCAGCGTCCTCGAACAGCTTCGCCGTCACGAGCCGACACGTGAGCAGGCCGAAAAGATTGTGAACGGCTATTCGAAGGCCGCCGCGACCTGGGGGCCCCGGATGGAGCTTCGATCCCAGATTATCTCCGCAGTTCAGCTGACGCGAAACCGACTTTTTCCAGACATGGTGCTGTCGCTCCTCAAGAAATTCGAGGATGGCATCGGCAGCGAGCTTCCGAACTGGAAGGATCAGATCAAGGGCGCCCGGACCAACGCGCAGGTCGAACAGGCGCTGCTCGACCTGCGGTCGGACGACGACGCACTACGAACGGCGGCCCGCGACTATCTCTCCGACCCGAAGCTCACGACGCAGCACTACAACTTCGAGGTCCTCTACGAGCTGGCCAGGTACGCCGCCGACCATGACGAAGTGGACAAGGCGATCGATTACTACTCGCAGATTGTAGCCCTTCCGCTGCTCGAAATGCTCGTCAAGGAGATGGGGCCGCAGATTGGACGGAAGGCAGGGGATCCAACTCCCCGGGATGTCCTGACTGAGCTCTGGGAGAAATCCAAAGGCTCTCGCGACGGGCTGGATGCGCATCTGAAGGAGGTCTACGACACCAGTCTGACCCGGTTGATTGAGACCGCCAAAGAGCGAGCCCCGACTCCGGTGGCGGCTCCGACCCGCCCGGTCCTGCTGGAGCTGTTCACCGGCACGGAATGCGGCCCATGTCTCGCGGCCGATCTTGCCACCTGGGGAGTGCTGCGGACGTACCCCGCCAAGGATGTCGTCGTGCTGCAGATTCATCAGCATGTTCCGCTGCCGGATCCGCTCGCTAATCTCGACGGCGAAGAGCGGTACAGTTATTACGAAGCCCAGGGAACACCCTGGGCGCTGATCGACGGAATGTCGCTGCAGGGAGAACGGGGACTGATCCCGTCGGGCATCGGCGGTTTGCTGCAGCAGGTCGAGATGAACTATCTGCAGCTCCGCAACATCATCGATCAGCGGCTGGTCATGCCGACCGGTGCTCAAGTGTCGGCTGTAGCGGCGCTGCAGGACGGAGTGCTGACGGTCTCCGCGAGCACCACCGGCTTTTCCGCGGATGACGCGGGAACACTCCGCCTCCGGGTCGGACTGGTCGAAAAACGGGTGGACTACGCGGGGACCAACGGCGTTCGCGAGCACCATCACGTGCTGCGGGCTATGCTTGGCGGCGCCCGCGGCGCCGCCGTCCGCAAGGGAGAACTGAAGTACGATACTTCGATTCCGCTGGCGGAGTTGCGCCAGCAACTCGAAAATTATCTGACGGAATTCGAAGCAGGCCGCCGGATCAAGTTTCCCGCAAAGCCGCTGGACCTGACGTCGCTGGAAGTTGTCGCCTGGGTACAGAACGACAAGACGAAGGAGGTCCAGGGTTGCATCCTGATTCCGGTCGCAGGCGCTTCTGTTCCGGAGACGGCCCCGGCGATCCCGGCAGAGTCGGAACCGGCGAATGCGTCCGCGCCAACCAACGGCGCGCCGGTTGCGCCGTAGATTCGCGGGCAGATCGCACTGCCGCCCGTTTCCAGGAAATCTCACGGTCTGTTCAGGTTCGTCTTGCGGTGTCGGCGAGCGTCCCTGACAATCCCAGCAAGATCCGTATTCCGTGAGATTTCCGTCATGACCGTTTTTTGGCGCTTCGATCTCTGGTTCATTGCGGGGCTGGTCCTGTTGCCGGCGGGCTGCGGGGGAAGTTCCGCAGTTCCAGGCGGCCCAGCTCCTCCGAATCAACTCGCTGCACCGCCCGGCGCCCAGGGGGGCGCAGTCGCCGCGGCGCCGAGTCCGCGCCCAGCCGCCGCTTCGCCGTCAGCGCCATCTGCGAAGGTTTCCTCCAGCATTCTGGATGGCGTGGACCCCCGCGACGGCTTTGAAGTCACGGCCGCCGGGCCGACGTTTGATGTTCTGGCTGTCGGCGCGGTGCTTCCGGAAGATCAGGCGACCGTTGTCGCCACGATTCCATCCGACCGTATTGACCAGTATCAGGTGGTGACTCCAGCAGGATCCAGGGGGACGACCGGGACGCCTGCGGCAGGCTTCACGCTCCCGTCCGGGTTTCAGGCTGTCCGAGCGGCGGGGTACTCGTCGGCGGGGCTGCCACAGCGAATCGTCGACGACAAGGCCGGAGCGGAAATGGTTCTGGTTCCCGCCGGAGTCAGTTACCTGGGGACGGATATCGGGCCGGAGAACGCTCGACCGCGAGTTCCCGTGCTGCTGGATCCCTATTACATCGACGTGACGGAAGTGACTCTCGCCGAGTACGACCGATATACTGCGGACCAGAAGGAACTCAAGCGGGGACGTCCTCAGGAGCCCTTGAATGCCGGCTCTCTCCCCACCTTTCCGGCTCTGGGAATTTCCTGGTCAACGGCGAACGCCTTCGCCAAGTGGGCCGGCAAGGACTTGCCGACCGAAGCCGAGTTCGAAAAGGCCGCCCGCGGCCCGGATGGTTTCCGCGCACCGTGGGGGAATGGACGGGCCTTGTGGCCCGACGGCCGAATGCCCGATTCGATTTCCCAAGTGGCAGCCTACCGGTCAGATCTCAGTCCTTATGGCGTATTCGATCTGGCCGGAAACGCCCGGGAGTGGTGCAGCGACTGGTATTCCGAAGAAGGGCATCGGGAAGCCCGCGCCTCCGGCTCCGGAACAATCAAGAGCTGGCCCGGCCCCCGCAAGGCCACCTCGACCAGCCATCGAGTCATCAAGGGGGGTGCCGAAGACTGGTCGGCCTGGACTCGCGCCGGCTCCAACATGGCGGACCGGCCGGCCGACGTCGGCTTCCGCTGCGTGCTCCGTGTGGCGCTGCCCGGCGAAGCCTCGGCTAAGACCGGCGGATTTCGCCCCCCTGCCACATCGAATTGACGCGCAGCCCGGTTTCGGCCAAAGTCTGTGAACCGTTCGCCCGGGCACATTGTCCGTCTGGCAGCGTCCCCGTCCTCCTAGCCGCTGAGTCGTATGTCCGTTCGTCCCCCGCAGGCCATTCGTGGCGTCAGTTCCGGCAGCGAAGGGCCGCTGGAGGAAATCTACCCGTCCATCGCGATGACGGGGCTGGGGAAGTCCCTCGATCGGCTCTACAACCTGATTCCTCAGGGCTTCGGGCGAGTCCGATTGTCCTACCTGCTGTTCGTACCGCCAACGGCGCCGTTGGCCCTGGCGGCATACTTCGTGCTCAAGGCCTTCGGCGAGCGTTACGCGATTACCAGTCACGCCGTCAAACGCGTTCGGATTCTGAGCGGGCAGATGGTCCAGCAGGCTCTGCTGGAGGACATTCACGAAATCCTGATCGATCCCGATTCTCGCAGTTCGTTCTTCCAGACCGCCGATCTCCGGCTGAACGACGCCCGCGGGCAGACGCTGCTCGAACTCCGCGGAGTGCCGCGTCCCGAACGGGTCGTCTCAGTCATCCGCGAAGCCCAATTGGCGCGGCGGCAAGTGGCGTCGGCCCGCGAACGCATTGCGGCCCGGGCTTCCTGACCAGACTTGCCTACTTTGGCGGAGGCGGCAGTTCTTCGTAGCCGCGTCCGCTGGCCGGAACTTCCGACGTCGAATTTCGCGGCCCGGCGACAGGACCGGCAGGCGTCGCCGCCGGTTCCGCCTGATCAGGTTCGACGGGGAAATCCGAGCGCAGCTGCTCGCTCGATTCAATCGTTGAAACCAGGGCCGTCAACAACCCGGCGGATTCACCCGGTTTGAGCCCGATCGCGAGCACCGGCACATGGAACGTGCCGTCGGCGAACTCCTCGATTGAGCCCGGCAGACGTTCCAGATCGAGGCGTTCGATCGCAACCTGATGCTGTTGCTGAAGCTGGCCGGCCAGTTCGGTCGCCGCCCGGTTGAAGAAGACACGCGTCGCCAGCGGATCGTCGACGATGTGAATCACGCGTTCGGGCTGAAACTCGAATATCAACCGCAGCAGTTGACGGGTCTCCGTTTCGCTCGCGGGAAACGAGCCGGAAAACTCGACCTGCGGACGATAGCGCCGGCCGGGAAAATTCCGGTTCAGGTCGACGTTGTGGTCGTTGAAGCGTCGCCCTGCCTGCAATCCGCCGGGGTTCGCCACGGGAACGACGAGTAAAGTCTGCTCATTCAGCACCGCCTCCTGCTGCGCCAGTTCCGAGATCAATTCCTCGACAGCCCGGACGGCGCCGCGGTCTTCGCCGTTCAAGCCGGCCACGATCAGCGTCCGCAGCGATCCCTGACCGAGCGTACGAGATTTCAGCGAAACGGATTGTGGCTCACGCGAAGTCGACACCGTATGTGCGACCAGCGGCTCTCCTGCGGAAACTTTCTGAGTGGTCAGGAATCGGGACGCATCCCGTTCGACGACGGCCTTCTCGTCGATCGAGGCGACAGACGACTCGGCGGCGGACGGATGGCGGCCCGCCAGTACCTGGGCCGCCGTCAGCAGTTCTCCGGGAGTTTCGGAACGCTGTAAAGCACCCACAGTCGTCGCAGGCGTCAGACCGCTGAGCTCGCTGAACCACTGGTCGAGTGGTTTCCCCGCGACAGGCTGACTCTCGGCGTCGGCCACCCGTTGCCGCAACTCGGTCGCTGCCAGATTCATCCGGCTGGCGGCTTCATCGATCGCGTGCGCCACGGGGGTCGTCGGGGGCGCGGTGGCCGTCGACTTTCGCCAGGCTTCCCAGTGTTGGGCTGTCTGGCGAATCCACTCCGGATGCTCATACGCGACAAAAGCACTCCCGGCACACGCCAGAGTGCTGCAGACCGTCAAAAGCGTCTTCACGACTCCCTCCGGTTCCAGCGCGGGGCAGCGCCGCGGCGAGGGTCTCGCCGTCTCGGAACGGACAAAGCAAAAGGACTGCCGGCATCCGCCGCAATCCGGAAAGCCCCCTCAGATTAAGAATCCGTTTCTCGGACCTGAAGGAACACAGAATCCCATCGTCGAATTGTCTTCGGACCGGTCCCACAACGATGACTTCGGGAGAAGCCCATCGCCGCCGAATCGGCCATCTGAGACTAACCCATCTCCAAGTCGGCATCGGGGCCGCCCCCGGCGGCTAGTCTTCGTCGATGCCGAGGCGGTATTTGAGTTCGTTGAAGCGTCGGCCGAACTCTTCGGAGGAAGAGTGGACGTGTTCCGCTTCGGTGATGAATTTCATTTCTTCGACGCAGTCGAGGCCGTAGTCGTCGAGCGTGTCTTGGAAGTCGACCAGTTCGTGGCCGTAGCAGATCAGGAGTTTGTGCTCGTCGAACTGGATTTCGAGCGGGATGCGCGGGTTGAGGACTGCCAGTCCCATACAGCCGTCGTCGAGCAGGAGGTCCTCGAAGTCGTAAAGGACGCTCTTCAGAATTGGAAGGTCGATATCTTCCCGATACAGATCGGAGTGCCCGCCCCGCCTGTCGTGGCTGGTTTCGAGAACCACGTCGACGACGTTTCCAAGCGGATCGAGCAGGTCGAAGAAGACGTCGAGCAGTTTCTCGCGGCTGACGGAGGCCATCAAAACGGGAATCTTGATCCCCGAGTCCCGATCCTGATAGGCGTCATGGCGGTATCCGGAGCTGGGTACGACCTGCAGGTCGTACGACGGCCGGATGGCGTCTGTGAGTCGGAATTGTCCGTATCGCGCAATATTCAGATGCGTTTCGAGCTGCTCCTCGGAGAGGTTCTCGAAGCTGCTCCGACCGTGGCGGGATTCGCCGTCACGATACGTGTTCTTGAACAGTCGTTTCAAGAACCCCATGGTGCTGATCCTTCGTCCCACCTGTCGAAACGCCTGTGATTCGGCAAGTGCGGACAGGGTGATTGACCTGGTCCGGAGTCCGTCAAACCCACCCCTCAGGAGGATGTTGACTGCCTGTCTTAACTCCGGTTCAAGGCAACTCTAGCACGCGAAATCGGGGGGGTTCGGCGAGTGTTTCCCAAGTCTGTGCGGAAAGCCGCCGCCCTCTCCTGAACACGCGGCGCAGCACTTCTGGGAAGAAACTCCCGACCAGGCAAGGTCTTCCGTCCCGCCTGCTCCCGCAATTGAAGCAATTTGCGCCACGACTGAATTGGCAAGTCCGGCTCGCCCGGTCGCGACTTTCGCAGCCACTTGCCGCCGACGCGTCCGGTTGCAGGGATTGTGCCGACCGGACGCCGCTTCGCCGTCGAGCTGCAATTCCGACGGACGATTGGCTGACGATGTCCAGGGAATGCTGTCGAACGGCTCCCGTCCGGTTATACTGTCAGACTGGTTCGGGGCGCCCGGCGTCCTGAGGCATCAGACGGTGACCTCGCACGGAACAGGGATATCCATGCCAGCGACGGAACTCGTACTTGCACAGCTCAGCCCGAACGCCATTGCCGGTATTACGGTCGTGGTCGTCATCGGCCTTCTCGTGCTGCTGCTCGTCTTCGCACGCTATATCGGCCTGTGGGTGCAGTGCAAGTTTGCGCGGGCCGGGATTTCGTTTCCCAACCTGATCTTCATGTCCCTGCGGAAGATCAGCCCGACTATGATCGTCCGGGCACGGATCATGGCGGTCCAGGCCGGACTGCTCGAAGTCTATCCCATCAGCGTCCGCGACATGGAGTCGCACTATCTGGCCGGCGGCAATGTGCTGAAGGTGATCCGCGCCCTGATCGCCGCACACCGCGCCCGCATCGATCTCGACTGGCAGACCGCCCAGGCGATCGACCTCGCCGGCCGGGACATCCTCGAAGCCGTGCGGACGAGCGTCTATCCGAAGGTCATCGACTGCCCCGATCCGCGAAAGGGAACCCAGACCCTGGATGCCGTCGCCGCCGACGGTATCCAGCTCAAGGCCCGCGCCCGCGTCACCGTGCGGACCAACATTCATCAGCTCATCGGCGGTGCGACGGAAGAAACTGTGATCGCGCGCGTCGGCCAGGGGATCGTGCAGGCGATCGGTTCCACGGCCTCGTACAAGACCGTGCTCGAAAACCCGGATCGGATTTCGCAGACCGTGCTCAACCAGGGTCTTGAGGCCCAGACGGCGTTCGAAATCGTCTCGATCGATATCGCGGATATCGATGTCGGCGACAACATCGGCGCCCGCCTGCAGGCCGACCAGGCCGAAGCCGATATGCGGGTGGCTCAGGCCAAGGCCGAACAGACCCGGGCGGAATTCGCCGCCCGCGAGCAGGAAATGATCGCCAAAGTTCAGGCGAACCGGGCCGAGGTTGTGCTGGCCGAGGCGCAGGTTCCCATGGCGATTTCCGAAGCTTTGCAGAGTCGGGCAATCGGATTGCTCGACTACTACGAACTGAAGAACGTCCAGGCCGATACTCAGATGCGACAGGCAATCGCCGGACAGGGGCTGGGCGGACAGGCTGTCACGCGCTGAATCTGATTATCAGATCCCGGCGAGTCGGCGGACGGAGTTCCGGAGGGAGAGGCGATGTTACATTTCCCGGTGATGGCGGCGATCGAATGGGGGCAGGTCTTCGGCCTGATCATCCTCGTGATTTCGATCCTGAGCTGGTTCATCAATGCCGTGAAAGGGAACCCTCAGAAGCCCGCCGGCGGCCCGGGGCCCGGCCAGCAGCCCCGCAACGAGCTGGAGCAGTTCCTGAAGCAGGTTCTGGAATCGAATCGCCCGAAACCGGCCCAGCAGCCTGCCGTCGAACGTCCGCGGACGAATCCCAACGCGGGCCGCAGCAAACTGAAAAACAAGCCGAAGCGACCTCCCGTCAAGCCGGCAGCTCCAGTCTTTGCCGATGACGACCGTCCCTCACCGCCTGGATCGGTCGCACGCCAGCATCTGAAGCCCTCCAATCTGTCCAGCGGCGTCGAATCGCATCTGCGATCGCATTTCGTGGAAGACCGCCGCGAAGAAGCCGCGCAGCGGCAGCGGATGTCCGGCTCTCAGCACTTGGGCGAAAGGGTCCGCGACGCAGTTCGAAATGACCTTGGAGGCGGCCTGACGGCCTCGGCTCCGATTGTTGCGCCCGTGGTGCCGCTGCATCCGCTGATGAGCTGGCTGGCACAGCCGGGTTCGATTCAGAACGCCATTGCCGTCCAGGAAATCCTGCAGAAACCCCGCGTGCTGCGCCGCGATTGAATTCCCTTGACTGCGACCGGCGCGTAGCGGAGATTTCCCGCTGCTGCCCGCCGTCGCCGAGCGACTGTCATCCCGTCCCCATGGACGAACCCCATCCCCGGATTCTGCTGCTGGCCGGTCGCTACGCGCTGCGTGGCACGTGGTCCTACACGCTGCGCCTGGCGGAGCATCTGCCCGAGCACGGGTTTTCAACGACGGTCATTTGCCCCGACGCCCGGCGCGTCGATGCAGCCCGGCGTCAGGAGCTGCATATCCAGCAGTATCCGTTGCTCCAGGCGCCACTGTGGGGGCAGGTCGTCCTGGCAATGCTCTACCGGCAACTGGAGAAAGTGCCTCCGGAGCTGATTCACATTCAGTCCCGCTCGGCAGTCAAAGCAGGGCTCTGGCTGGCGCGCCGACTGCGAGTCCCCTATGTCCAGACCGTCCATGATTTTCTCCAGGGTCGCCAGAGATTTGTCTGGGATCGTCGACTTTGCCGCCGGATTCTCGCGGTCAGCGAGGCCGTCCGGTCCGATCTGATCGGCAAAGCGGGCTTGCCCTCGGAACTGGTGACCGTCGTTCCGCCAGGCGTCGAGTGCGGTGAAAGCGTCGCCGGCCCGGTCCTGCAGCCTGGCCGGGTTTCCGTCGTCGGCACCGCCGGTCCTCTGGAGGCAATCAAGGGGATGCCGTTTTTTCTCGGCGCGGCGGCGATGGTGCTGCAATCTCAGAGAGACGTCGAGTTCCTGATCGCCGGAGCGGGTCCCGAGGAATTCAACCTCCGTCGACTGGCCCGAGAACTGGGCATCAACGACCACGTCACATTCGTACCCAACATCCTCGACTTCGACGAAGCCATCCTGGCCATGGATATCTTCTGCCTCCCTTCCCTCCAGCAGGGGATTGGCACGATCATGCTGGAGGCGATGGCGCTGGGGCGTCCGGTGATCGCCACACGAGTCGGCGGCGTCTACCGCATAATTCGCGACAACGAAACCGGGCTCCTCGTCCCGCCATCGGACAGCCGCCGTCTGGGCGAGCGGATTCTGGAGCTTCTCGATCAGCCTGCACGGGCTCAGGCGATCGGAGCCGCAGGGCAGCGCGAGGTGGTCGAACAATACAGCGTACAGCAGATGATCCAGCAGACTGCGGACCTCTATCGCGAGATTCTGAACATCCCGGCTCCTGCGACGGTTTGACACTTCCCTCGGTTCCCGTCGACAATGCCCGTCCCGGCCGATCCTCTCCGATCGACCAGGATAGAATGCATTGTGTGCAAAACAACAAGGCTCCGCGGCCTGGCGCTCGCAGCGGATTCCGAGGATGGTGCAGAACGCCGTCGGGAAATTGGAATGCAGGCAGAGATTATCGCCGTCGGCACCGAACTGGCCAACGGAGCCAAGCTCGACACCAACAGCCAGTGGCTCAGTCTTGAGCTGGCTGAGATCGGGATCTCGGTCCGTGCGCACACGACAGTCGGCGACGATCTCGACATGATGGTCGATTCACTTCGCGCCTCCGCCGGTCGTAGCGACGTCGTGCTGATCACCGGGGGGTTGGGACCTACGCTCGACGATCTGACTCGCGAGGCTCTGTCGCGATTCACTGGCGCTGAACTCGAGCTGCATCCGCCGTCGCTCGAACACGTCAAGGAGATGTTCGCCCGGCGGAACCGGCCCATGCCCGAGCGCAACGTGATCCAGGCCATGTTTCCGCGGGGCAGCCAGCCGCTCCCGAATCCCCGCGGCACCGCCCCAGGAATCTGGCTGACCGTGCCGCGCCACGACGGAAAGTTGTGCGGGATCGCCGCCATGCCCGGCGTTCCGAGCGAAATGAAGCAGATGTTTCGCCAGCAGGTCGTCGCCCGTCTCGACGCCGGAAAACGCATCATTCGCCGGGCCCGGATCAACTGCTTCGGTTGCGGCGAAAGTCAGGCGGAAGAAGTTCTCGGCGATCTGACCGCCCGCGGCCGGGATCCGGACGTCGGCATCACCGCTCACGAAGCGACGATCACCTTGCGGATCACGGCGGAAGGGAGTTCGATCGACGAAGTTCGCGACAAGATCGAGAAGACCCGCGCCGCCATCGTGAACCGCATGGGCGAGTTTGTGTTCGGCGTGGAAGACGAGGAACTCGAAAACGCGCTCGTGCGGTTGCTGCGGTTGCGCAGGGCGTCGCTATCGACTGCGGAATCGGGCACGGGAGGGTTGCTGGCTCACCGCCTGACCAGCGCTCCCGGTTTTGAATCGTGCTATCTCGGCGGCGTGGTGGTGACTTCGAATGCCGCGAAACGCGAAATGATCGGCGTCGAGCCGCATGTGCTCGAGCAGTTCGGACCGATCAGCGCCGAAGCCGCAGGGGCGATTGCAACCGGCTGCCGGACAAAGTTCGGGACAGACTTCGCAATCGCGGTTACCGAGTGGCCCGAATTCGACCCGGACGATCCGCTGGCTGCCGTTCCCGCGTCATTCGTTGCCTTGGCCGGCCCCAATCTGCTGGCCGTGGAGCAGGTCCAGCACTTTGGCGACCCGGCCATCGCCAAGAGCCGGACCACCAAAGTTGCGATGAACCTGCTGCGGCTGCACCTGATTCAGGGGTAACGAAGTCGATTAAAACAGAGGCTTCTTTGTCGTCCCCGGTTTCGCGTTTCCCCCCGTTGGCGGCGGTTTCGGACCTCCGATCGCCGGCGGTGACGGAGACCCGTCGGGACCTACGCTGGAAGTGTCAGCGCCGATCGGCCGGCCGCCGTCGCCCCACGTACTGGCTTTCGCAGACCGGTGCAGCGTGAATGCTTGCGGCTTGATCGACTTGTAACTCGCTGACAGCGGCGTTGCGTAGTAGACCCCCTGATCGCCGGTCAGCAGTTGAACGTCGTGGTCAGTTCCCCACGCGGACTGCCACTCCGCGAGAGTTCCTGCCGTTTTCGGAGCGTCACCGTCACTCGCGAGGAACCGTTGAATCTCGGGAGCGACGCCATTCGCACGCCCCCACCATTCCACCTGGTTCCGCTTCAGGGCGGCACTGTTGCACAGAAGCACGGCGGCCCGGTCGGCCTCGCCGTTTTTCACGACGAACGGACCCGCGAAGGCGGTCTCGTCAAAGTACAAACGGAACGGCCGACGGACGTCCCCGTCCGGCAGAATGGGTTCAATCCGTATCGCGGACTGGGTTGCCGCCAATGTGCATCGCCGGACGTCGACGGTCAGCGGAACGGCATCTCCAACGCGTGTTGGCACCAGGTCGAGACCAAGTCCCCGAGCAATCAGGATCGAGTTCTGCAGGAACAGGTTTCCGGGACCCCCTTCTGCTCGAATCAGATGGCCCGGCGAATACAGCAGAGAGTCCGCGATCGCCAGCAACGGTGGATTGTTGCGTTCTGCAGTCCCCGCACCAGAAGCCCAGCGGATCAGTCCGCGATGCTGGGCGCCGTCGACCGCCGGACCCATCAACTGGCTCTGCCGGATGATGAGCTGCGAGTCTCGCGCCGCAATCAGATGCTCGGGCACGCCCTCGCGAACTGATGCCAGCTGTGCCAGCGAAGCGCCGACGAGTTCGAGCCCTCCCTTTTCAATCGTGAACAGCGCCGGCGGACCCGCCCGGCCCTCGATCACTTTCGGCTGCAGCAGCAGGGGTGGACTTCCCTCGACTTGATGGAAAATGATGCGGACCGCCTTGCCCTCGATCTTCACCGGGGTCATCGTCCGGTTGCCGGAACCGGTGGCTTCAATCAGCGTCCCCGACGGCCATTGATTGCGGCCGAGCACGACTCCCAAGTCTTCCTTCAGCAGATCGACCCGCAAGACATGCGGCGGTTCTGCCGGCGCCAGGGCCAGTCGCACGGGGGGCTGACTCCGTTCAGCCAGAGCTCGGATGCGAACCTGCGAGACATGGCCGGGCAGCGACAGTGCGGCGGTCTCGCAACCTGGCGGCTGGCCCGACGCGCCAACCACTCCCAGCGAGGGAATCCTCGCGCGATCCAGATCGGCGACATCAAAATCGGCCCAGTCCGCAGGCGCAGACGCGGGGAACCCCGTCGCCTGGAACTGACTGGCGTCGTACTTTTTGCCCCAGAACCGCTGCCAGCTGGTAGCGTCGGTGACACGGAAGGGCGACGCCGCGCCGGGATCGACGAACTGACTGTAATTCAAGTACAGCGAACTGGTCGAGGACCACGTCACATCCTGGAGCTGTCCCGCGTCCTGACCGCTGTGCTGCGGCGGCCACTGCGCTGCGTCGAGCAGGACCGTCTCCGGTTGGCCCGCCGTACAACAGACAGAGTCCTGGAACACGACGTTCGTCAGCGGCGGCGCCCCCAGGCCAGCCAGCATCAGCCGGATCGCCGACTTCCCCGAAACGAGCGTCGACTCGACAAATCGCACCGTCCGCTGCGGGCCGGCGGGGATCGGGGGAGTAGCTGTCTGGGCTGCACCATCTTTCGCTTCCCGCTCCGGCGGCACAAACCGCTGTGCGGACGACAGCAATACCACTGGAGACTTCGCGGAGACCAGCACACTCTGTTTCACGACGACATCGGCGAACTGCCGATTCACGGCGAGGGCGGTGACTGCGTCGCCGCGCACGATGGTTCGTTCAATCAGCGCCTGCGGTCGCGTCAGCGGCTGAATCGCATTGGGATCCGTGCGTGTTCCCAGCGCGATCGCCTGCACGGGAACCGTTCCTGTTCCGCTGATCGTGAACGAACATTCCCGGATCTGCAGTTGTCCGTCGACAACCGCCACAAGATTGACCGATTCGGTCCCGGCCAGTTCTGCCGCATTGGCGGCAAAGTGCAGACCCTGCAGCTCCAGAACGCCACTTGACATCTCCAGTCCCAGTCCCGGAGAAGCAGTGTTGGCTTCGCAGACGATCACCGGTCGCTGTTTCGGATCTGCCGCTTCGATCACCAGCCGAGTGGCCGTCGTCGTCAGCTTTCCGGGAAGCGTCAGAATGCCATTCCCCAGGATCTGCACGCGACCACCCCGATCCCCGAGGGCCTTCACCGCCGCGCCGAGCGACGGGTGTTCCCCCTTCTGCGGATCGTCCGAGCTGACCGTGACCGACTTCAGTCCGGTTACGGGGACGCTCTTGCTCGCCCACGCCGGAATTTTCGTCGGATCGAACGGTGTTCCAGGCGGAGTAATGTCCGATTCGCCAATTCCGGGAGACGATCCTCCCGGACCGGTCGCCTCGACCGTCGTTCCCGGTGCGGTCGCGTTTGCCGAATTCGCCGTGGCCCCCGGCAGATCCGCGGGATTGGTCATTTGCGGTCCGCCGGCCGCCCCGCCGGGTTCGTTGCCGAGAATCGCGGCCCTCTCGCGCTGAGCGGCAAACGGATCGGTCACGGCCTGACTGGGGCCGCCGAAGAAGAAACTGGTGGCATAGTTGGAGACCACCCAGCCCAGTCCCAGCACCAGCGCGATCACACCCAGGACGGCGCCAATCGGCTTGAGCCGGTCAAGATTCAGCCCTTCCTGCTCCTCGCTCGGCTCCAGCGGCTTCCGTTTGGGAGGGAGGCCGCGCGACTTCCCGTCGGCCGCGGGGGTTTCGCGTCTGTCGTTCTTCCGTTTGCTCGTCTCCTCGCGTTCCGGCTCAGCCGCCCCGGCCTCTTCCGGCTCTGAACGCCGTCGTTCCTTGCGGCGTTTTGAAGACGAACTTGCTTCGACCGGAGCCTCGTCCTCGTCGGCCGCGGCGTAGCGACGGTCGTCTTCGTCGTCATCCACCTCGTCGTCGAGAGATTGCAGGCTTCCTTTGTTGGACTCGGAATCTTTGAGTCGTCTGAATCTCCGGCCACCTGGTTCGGGCGGTTCTTCGCCGCGTCGGACGGCCTCGTCCCGCTCTTCCTCTTCGATCGACCCCATGATCTCATCGCCGACCGAGCCCCGGCTCAGCTTGGACTGTTCCAGGTCGGCGAGGAGGTCCGCGGGGCTCTGATAGCGATCCTCGGGTTTCTTGGCCATCAGGCGGTTCAGGACCGCCACGATCCCTTCTGGAATCTTAGGGTTGAGATCCCGGGCGTTCGGAATCGGGCGGATGGCGTGTGCCTGCAATTTATTGGTCACGCTCCCTTCCGGGTACGGCGCCTGCCCCGTCAGCATGTGGTACCACGTGCAGCCCAGCGAATAGAGATCGCTGCGGATATCGGCCAGTTTGCTGTTGCGGGCCTGCTCGGGGGACATGTAGTCCACGGTGCCGACGGTGGTCCCGGCCCGGGTAATGTTCGTTTCCAGCGTGTCGTCGATCGATCGCGCCAGACCGAGGTCGGTCAGTTTCACCTTGCCGTCAAGGCGGATCAACAGGTTCGACGGCTTGATGTCCCGGTGGACGATGTTCTGCTCGTGGGCGTGCTGGAGGGCCGAGGCCACCTCCTTGATCATCTGAATCGAGCGATTGATGGGAATCCGTCCCCGTTTGCGGATCAGCTCGTATAAGTCCTTGCCGTCGATGTACTCCATCGCGATGTACAGATACCCGTCCGCTTCGCCGCTGTCGTAGACTGCGACGATGTTCTCGTGGCGGAGCTGAGCGGCCGCCTGCGCTTCGGCCTTGAATCGCTTGACCAGCGTGGGGTTCTCGGCTTTGTCCCGTGGCAGCACCTTCAGCGCCACCTGCCGCTTCAGCTCGGGGTCCCGCCCGAGGTAAACCGCCCCCATCCCCCCCTGACCGATCTTGCGGTCGATGATGTATTTGCCCAGCCGCTTCGGAGAGCCGTCTCCTGGCGGGGGGGGCGGCGGAGCCGAGGAGTCGCCGGACATCAGGTCACCTCGCTCTAGCGCCGTGGAAGGGAAGTGAGGAGCCGGATGGCTCTGGACGACAGCGGACTTACAGAACGGTCAAAACCAGTCGGGAGACAGACCGGAGAGCAGAACGCCGACCGGCAGGAGCCGATGCCTCCGGAAATGGCCACACTTCCGGATCGGACAATGTACCACTCCCACCATCGCCCCGTCAAAAGCCGGTTCAGAATCCTGGCCCGCCGATTGCGGGTTCTACAGCTTGTGCCGAAGGTACCAGTCGAGCAATGTGCAGAAGCAGGGCGTATACCGGTCCGGTTCTCGCTTCATTCGCCGCCCCAGTTCCTCCAGCCCGACAAACTCGGCTTCCAGAACTTCCCCCGGATCGGGCCGAATCGGGTCGCTGGTCGTCAGTCGGTACAGCCGGGTGTGTTCATACGAGGTCTCAGGCCCCGCCGGGAACTGCTGCAGGAACTCGACCGGCCCCCGCAGTCCCAGCTCTTCCTCCAGTTCCCGTTCGACCGACGTATCGTAGCCTTCGCCGGCGGAAACGTGTCCGGAGGCAGACGACGTGTAGCACAGCGGATACTCGTCCTTGGCGGCAGTCCGGAGCTGCATCAGCAACTCGCCTGCGGGATTGAAGACAAAAACATGGACCGCTCGATGCAGCAACTTTCGCGCATGGACTTCAGACCGCAGGGCGCTACCGATCACTCGATCATGCTCGTCGCAGACGTCGAACCACTCTTCCATGATCGCTCCTTGGCCGTAGTAAGGGAATAGCGAAGAGCCAGAGAAGAGGCCGATCGCTTTTCGCCAGAGTGTAGAGAGTCAGAGGCGGCCTTTTCTGGCTCTCGACTCTGGACTCTCGTCTCTCGACGGCTCCTCACCGCTCCTCTACCCCAGCGGATCCCTCTCAACCTGACTGCCCCGAACTTCGACCCCATCGCAGCGTTCTCGCAGGAGTTCCGCCAGCCGCTCCATCGCCGGGCGCTCGGTCTGGTAGTGCCCGGCGAGGACGAGTCCGAGCCCCAGATCGCGGGCTTCCAGAGCCGCATGAAACCGACCCTCGCCGGTCAGGAACACATCGCAGCCCTGCCGGTGGGCATCGCGAAGGTATTCTGCCGCCGCGCCGCAGGCAATTCCCACTCGCTGAACCCGTCTGATTGGATCGCCAACAAACTGCAACATCGGCGCTCGCAGCCCTTCCCGAACGCGACCAACGAAGTCACCCAGGGAAACCGCAGCCGACAGCTCGCCGACGCGACCAGCCCCCGATCCATCGGGCGTCTCGGCAAGCGGCACCACGTCGATGGCGGGCACTTCGTACGGATGCGCCTGACGAACCGCCGCCAGCGCCACGGCGACGCGATCTGCGGGGCAGAGGACTTCCAGCCGGACTTCCGGCGTTTCTTCAAACCGACCGGGAACCCCCACCGCGGGATTCGTCGATGCGTTCCCCATGAACGTCCCGGTCCCAACCGCAAAGAAGCTGCAGCGGGAATAGTCCCCGATGCCCCCTGCCCCGGCATTCCAAAGGGCGTCTTGGACTGCCGCGCGGGCGCTCTCCGGAACATACACGATGATTTTGCAGCCCAGCGATGACTGCCGCGGACGGAGCGGGCGGATGTCATTCAGCTCGAACAGTTCCGCGAGCTGCTGATTAATTCCGAGCGGCGCGTTGTCCCACGACGTATGCGGGCTGTAAACCGCGATTCCGTGCTGAAGCAGCGTCAGGACTGTCCGTCCCTCAGGCGTGGCGGCGGTCAGTTTCTGGGCCGGCTTGAACAGCAGCGGGTGATGGGTCACGACGAGTTGCACGCCCGCCGCGACGGCCTCGACGGCGACGTCGCCGGTCAGCGTCAGGCAGGTCAGGGCGCGGTCGATGCTCCGGGCGGGATCCCCCAGGAGCAGGCCGGTGTTGTCCCAATCCTCCGCGAGGAAGGGAGGCGCCAGCTCCTGCAGGACATCGATGATCGTGGCAAGCTGCATGGGTGTCGTCTTCGTCGAAGGCAAGTTACGCTGAAGGGGGATTGCCCCTTTTTGTGCAGGATGCCAGCGGATGTCGATGGAGAAAAGCGAAGGACTGATTCTGCGGGTCACCGACTTCAGCGAAACCAGCAGAATCGTCGTCCTGTTCACCCGCGATTTCGGCAAGCTGTCGGCGCTGGCGAAAGGGGGCCGGCGGCTGAAAGGCCCCTTTGAATCGTCGCTGGATCTGCTGGCCCGCTGCCGAGTTGTCTTTATCCGGAAAACGACCGCAACCCTGGACCTCCTGACCGAGGCCCAGCTCGTCACGCGGTTCCGCCCCGCGGAGCGCGACCTGACCTGCCTCTATGCAGGCTATTATGTCGCCGAACTGCTGCTGGCGCTGACCGAAGACTACGATCCGGCCCCGATTCTCTACGACGCAGCCGCGGCGGCGCTTCAGGAGTTCGAGACGTCCGAGGGGGTGCGCCTGGCGACTCTGCGGTTTGAGCTCGTGCTGCTGCGGGAAATCGGCCAGTTGCCGGATTTCGAAACCTGTGCCGGCTGCGGCGCCCCGCTCACAGAAGGCCAGGTCTTCGGCTTCTGGGTCTCGCAAGGAGGGTTGATCTGTCCCGAGTGCCAGCGCGAAGAGCACCAACCGGGAACCGTTCACGCCGGCACGGCGGCCGCTTTACGGGCACTGTCGAGCGAGAACGACCAGTTCTGGCGGCGACTGCAGCCGACAGTTCAGCAGTTCCGGGAAATGCGGCAGCTCGTGACGACGACGGTCTCGCACGTAATGGGTCGCCGACCGAAGATGCTGAAGTTTCTGGGGTGAGCGAGGTACCGGCTGTCGGCGGAGTCACACGCTCGGCAAGAACCGCGGCACCCCGACATCGCGGCTGCAATGTCGGGGCGCCGCAGAAGGATTCGCTCGGACTGCTTCTCGTCAATGAAGCGGAAGTGTGCTGAGCGTCGCTCTACGGACCACCATAACCGCCACCGTAGCCACCATACGGATTATAGAAGTGAGCTGACTCACCGCTACCCCACCAGTACACCCCATAACCCGACGGACCTACGATGTCGAGGTCGCCGTCCAAGTCGACGTCGGCGACATCGATCCCGGCCGTCGAGGAGTACATGGGTGAAACAGCAGGGTCAACAGTCGTCGATGTCCATGCGCTTCCGTTGTACTGGAGGATTCGGAGCGTGAATCCCGCGACCAGTTCATCAGTCCCGTCGTTGTCGAAGTCCCCGCTACGAAGTACGAATCCGGGGACGGACACTCCCGCGATCGACGTCCAGGTTCCAGAGTCATTCCGCCAGACCAGGATATCACTCCCGTTCGCGGCAGCAACGTCGTTATCGCCGTCGCCATCGAAATCACCATGCCACGCCGTGTACGGTGCATTCATCTGCGTGGTCGACAGGTCGGTCCGACCACCACCAATTTCATAAATGCAAACCTGTCGTCCCAGCCCCGATCCATAGTGCAATACACCGGTGATTTCCAGTTCGCTGTCCGAGTCCAGGTTGGCCACGTGAGCGCATCGAAAGTTGGCATAGATCGAACTGTCCAATGTATGAAAGCTGACCGGCGAGCCGCTATTCATCTCAAGCCAGCCTAGAGTTCCATAAGTGGCGGCAGAGAGATCCAGATCGCCATCACCGTCAATGTCCGCCGGCTCCACCCAGTGCACAGAATCGTAAACCTGATGCGATAAATGAGTCATCCAAGTGGCGCCGTTGTTCGTATTCTCGAACCACGCGAGATACGAGTAACCGGACGAGGTGCAACTTCCGACGATGTCCAGATCCCCATCCCCATCCATGTCGCCTGTAAAGACCGTATTTGCATTATAAGCCGTGGAGACGGTGGTGTAGAGCGGCGAGCTGCCCTGCCACCATGTCAGCGCATCTCCATTGAGGTTTTTGTACCAGCCCACGGTCGTGCCGTAAGTCGCGACAACATCGATATCACTGTCGTTGTCAACGTCACCACTGTCGGTTGCATTTGCTCCACTCCCGTTGGAATGAGCAAATGGCCACACGTCAATACGACCAAACGGCCCAATTGCCCAGGCACTTTGGCCCGTCCCCATCCACATGGCTAACGCCAGCAGCATCCGCGACCCACTAAGCAATACCCAAGGTTTTCCGGAAACCATGATGCTTTACTCCTTGTTGCGAATCCCGGGAATGCGATCCCAGACGCAGAGATCGCCTCGAACGGTCCAATTCGAAGCCCGTTTGTCGACATCGCGTGCGAGGCGATTAACACCTCGCCGATCTTGGGCAGCAGTTGAGGAAAGACGGGACGGAGAGTTGTCGCAGACGGATAACGAAATGTTGTTGACACAACCGTACGCAGTGAACTGCGACATGTCAATGTATAGTTATTGTTTTCGAGTCGATGGCGTCTCAAGCAGCCTTGAGTGACTAATTCGAGCACATCCGGTCTCTGCCGATGAGGTCTGCGTTTCGCCAGATTCACATCAGCCCGAGGTTACCTTGCCTACTCCGACGGCAATCACCGCGTCGGCCAATGGCTGGCCGAGTCGCCCGACGATGAAACGCTGCGCGTCGCACACGCAATCTTCGCAGTCCGGACCAACCCGTCGAAGAGGGTGAAAATGTTTGGCTCGGTCGATGCCCAGGCCGGCGACCTGAGCCTCATTCGCCAGTGTCTCCTCGACGACCCCGAGAACGTCGAGGTCCTCGCGTTCTTCATCGATCGTGCGATCTTCGACGGCGATCTGGCGGAAGCGGGTCGGTTGCTGCAGACGCTGCCGGCTTCCGCCGAGCAGGACAGCCGGTTCTGGCGCTACCTGGGCACCTGGCGCGATACCCAGAAGCAGACCGCCGCGGCGGCAGAGGCCTTCCGCCAATCCATCTCCCTGCATCCGATGAGCTGGCGATCGCATTTCGAACTTGCGGCGGTCGAACGGACGCTCGGGCGTGCCGAGGAAGCCGCGAAACATGCGGAACTCGGCGCCCGCGGCAAACTCCTGGAACGACAGATTCTCGAACTCCCCAACGCGGCACAAGCCGACCGGAAGTTGTTGTTCGCACTCTGGGAGTTCGCCCGCGACTGTGGCGACCACCAGGCCGCCGACGGACTCGGATACCGGCTCGGACTTTCCGCAGGGCGACCGTGACCGACGCCTATGGTTTCGAGTGAGATTGCTGTCGGGACCTTGGCTCGAATTCGTACTTGGGTGAGCAAGCTGCCCCTTCAGATCCGCTCTCGATTCAAAGTCAGCCTTGCGCCGTCAAACTCCTCCCCAGCACCTCCGCATACACTTCGCGGATCCGCCGCGTCATCGTCTGATGCCGGAACTGATCCGTAAACCGCACCCGTCCCGCCGCTCCCAGTCGCTCCCGCAGGGCCGCATCCACAGCCAGTTCGCAGAGGGCATTGACGAGCTCCGGGATCGACTGCGGCGGCAGCAGGAAACCGGTTTCGCCGGGAATGACCACCTCGCGCGCCCCGTCGACGTCGTAGCTCACGACCGGCTTGCCGGCAATCAGCCCCTGCGGCAGCACCCGCGCCAACCCTTCCCACACGCTGGTGTGGACCACGATGTCCATCGCATGCAGCAACTCGGGAATCTGCGTCGGCGGCACGAGCCCGGTGAATACGAACCGGTCCCGCAGACCTGCGGCGTTGAGTTGCGACTCGAATTCTCCCCGGAGAATGCCGTCTCCCACAAACAGAAACCGGACGCGGGGATTCCGCTGCAGCACTTCGCCCGCCGCGGCGATCACGAACTCGTGTCCCTTCAGGGGAAACAGCCGTCCCACTTTGCCGATCACAACCTCGTCGTCGGCGATTCCGAGTTCCCGGCGCACAGTCTCGCGCGATCGCGGAGGATTCAGGAACGGCTCCACGTCGAAGCCGCTGGAGATGGTGACGAATTTCTCGCGCGGGGCAACCCCCGCCGCCACGTACTGGTCGGTCATCGCGTCCGCCACGCTGATGAACTTCGCGGTTCCCGGCCCCGCCTGCCGTTCAAGCCAGCGATAGAGGCTTTTGGCGTACCACTTCTGCCCGTAGTGAAACGCCGCCCCGTGAATCGTGTGAACGGCGGGAATTCCCAGTCTGTTCGCCGCCCGACGCCCCAGGATCCCCGCCTTCGAACTATGGGTATGCACGATCTCGGGCCGGATCTCCTGCAGCAGCCGAATCAGCGACCGATAGCTCGACCAGTCCCGCCACGGATGCAGGTTCCGGCGGAACTCCGGCACCAGCCGCAGATCGACGCCTGCCGCCTGCGCCCGCGGTTCCAGGCTCCCCTCCGGCCCCAGTCCCGGACCGGTAATCAGCGTGACGCGATCTCCATGCAGTTGCTGCTGGTCTTCGACCGTCAACAGCGTATTTTCCTGAGCCCCCCCGACAATAAGCCGGGTGATGATATGCACAACGTGCATGCGTCAACCTCTGCGACCGCGGTCCGATGCTGTTCAGTCCGGCTCTCCTGACAGTCGGCGGAGACTGTCAGGAGGTGAGTTGGACCCGCTGCAGCGAGGATGTCAGGCAGGAATTCCGGAAACGAAACTCCGTTACGACTTCGCCTTCACTTCTCCGCAGTCGGCGATGACGATCTTCTTCGAAGTCCGACCGGACTGTGAGCCGTAGGATTCGATTTTCTTGACGACGTCCATGCCTTCAATGACCGAACCGAAAACAACGTGCTTGCCGTCCAGCCAGTCGGTCTCGGCCGTACACAGGAAGAACTGAGAACCATTCGTGTTGGCGCCGGCATTTGCCATGCTCAGAACGCCCGGGCCGGTGTGCTTGAGCTCGAAGTTCTCGTCGGCGAACTTCGCGCCGTAGATCGACTTGCCGCCGGTGCCGTTCCCGTTCGTAAAGTCACCCCCCTGGCACATGAAGCCGGGAATCACGCGATGAAACGGGCTCCCCTTGTAGCCGAATCCCTTCTCACCGGTGCACAGCGCCCGGAAGTTCTCCGCCGTTTTGGGCACGACGTCGGAGCGCAGCTCAATCACGATCTTTCCGAGCGACTTGCCGTCGGCCGAAACTTCGAGAAAAACTCGCGGCAGTTTGGCGTCTTCTGCCTGGGCCAGCGTCGAGCCGGCGGCCAGCGCTGCGGCCGAGGCCGCCACAAATTCGCGACGAGAAAGCATTTTGAAGATCCTCCGTGGTGAACCGCCGGGCGGGACGATCCACGATCGCCGCGCACCCGGTTCCCAGAACTCTAAACCGTCCCGCGAGAAGTCACAACGATTGGAGTTTGCCTGGCGCGGGAGGAATTGCGCAACGCGCTTCCATCGGCGCGGCGCTAGGCCGGACAGGGGACGCGGAGCAGGTTGGCGACTCGGGCAATCTCGGCCTCGGTCAGCAGACCGGGGAGGTGATGTGCGAAGCGGGGCGAAACGTGCCACTGGGAGAGAGCGTCGAACAGGGCCTGTTCGTCCGCGGCGTGCAAACCCATCTCCCGCTTGAGCGGATTGCCCTGCTCCGGATCGAGGTCCAGGAACTGGCTGATCAGCAGGAAGTCGCCCTGATTCGAGAGGTTCAGGTAGAGGCCGCGGATCTCCGTGGCCAGAAAATGATCGATCGGGAGTGCGGCGTCGATCGGTCCGCCGCGGAGGCCTTCAGTGATCAGCAGCGGGTGCTTTTCGATGATGTTCGCAGTCGTTTCGCAGACGGCGTAGATCACGGCTTCGTCGACGAGGTCGGCGACGTAAGTTTCGCGATGCACGTGGCGTCGCCAGACGGACGCCAGCAGGTCGAGCTGGACGTGCGGCGGAACTTCCCGCAGGAACGGGACTTCGCACAGGTAGCCGTAGCACTCGTCGTGCTGGCGGTCGAACCGCTGCAGCAGAGCGTAGCGGTCGAAGGTGTCGCGGAACGCGACCCGGAACGCGACGTAACTGAGCAGAGTCTGCGGCAGGAGATCTTGGGCAACGCGGATCATGAATCTCATGCTGCCGAGCGCTCGGGGGCGCGCACAAGGGACAAAAAACATCTCTGCGAAAAAAATACGAAGAGCGCGATTCGAGTGGCGTCTGCCCCCTGCCGGACCCGCTAAATTGCCGAGCCTTCCTGGAGTCTCATGTGCCCGCCGACGGCCTGACTTCCGATCAGATTCCTGCAAGTAACGGCAGTCGCTGGCGATGAAAACGACACGACTGAACATGCAGGACCACTCATCGCCGCAGGCCGATGGGCTTTGCACCGCGCCTCGCGATCGACGACCATTCTCCACGGAAGGGATTGGATCGTGCCCGGCCCCTTCCCGGTGCATTTCATTCGAGAAAGGGGCGTCATGACAGACTTTCATCGGATCGCCTTGCCCGTCGACTGCGTCGAACCGGGAGTGCACGTCGCACCAGCGACGTTCGTCGCCTTTCTGGAAGGGCCTGCGGCCCACCCCGACGGGCGGGTTTTCTTTACGGACATCGTCAACAACCGGATCGTCTGCCTCGACGCAAACACGGGTGAGCGGTCGATCTTCCGCGAACCGAGCGGACGCTCGAATGGCCTGCTGTTCGACCCGCAGGGGAGACTGCTCGCCTGCGAAGGGAACGAGTTCGGCCCCAACGACGGCAACCGCCGGATCACGCGAACGAACCTGGCGACGGGTGATTTGGAAGTTCTGACGGACCGATACGAGGGCCGGCGGTACAACGCTCCGAACGACATCGCCGCCTGCTCGAACGGGCGGATCTTCTTCACCGATCCCTGCTATGGCGATCGGGCCACGATGGAGCTCGATCACGATTCGGTCTACCGGATCGATCCCGACGGATCCGTCACTCGCGTCCTCACTCAGCCCGCGATTCAGCGGCCCAACGGCATCGCACTGAGTCCCGACGAGCGGACGCTGTACCTGGTCGACAGTTGCCCGGTGGTTGGCGGCAACCGCAAGATCTGGGCCTTCGATCTCGCGGAAGACGGCACGCTGTCCGGGCAGCGGCTGGTCTTCGACTTCGAGGCCGGTCGCGGCGGCGACGGGATGTGTGTCGACGCGGCCGGGCGGCTCTACATCGCCGCCGGCATCTCCCGCCCGCGCGGACCGCACGAGACTGCCGATGTCCCGCCGGGAATCTACATAATGGATCCTTCCGGGGCATCAGAACCCGCCGGGCGGCTGCTGGGCCGGATTCCCGTTCCGGAGGACGTGCTCACGAACTGCACGTTCGGCGGCCCCGAGCTGCGGACACTCTACATCACCGCGGGCCGGACGCTTTACACCGTCCGGACCGCAACGCCCGGATGGGTGGTCCACCGAAGGGTGTGAGGGAGAAGCACGAAATTCGAATCTCGAAATCCGAAACAAGCACCAAATCCGAAGCACGAAAGAGCGAGGAGTCCTCACTCGCGATTCTTCACTCCACACTCGCCACTCCTCACTAACCACTCTTCCTCTTTGCTATCCACCACCCACTATCCACCAACCACTTCTTCATCCCGCATTGATCAGAAACGTCGCCGCTTCGTCCAGAAACTTCCGGATTGCCGTGGCCGCCGCGGGCGGAGTCCCGGACTCGTCGAGCGCTGCATTCATGAGCTGCATCCAACGATCGCGGACCGAGCGGTTGATTGCGAACCCGACGTGGCGGATGCGCAACTTGGGATGTCCCCGTTCCTGGATGTAGCGGTCGGGGCCGCCGAAGCGATAGACGAGAAAATCGCGCAGCCGCTGTTCGGCCCCGGCCAGATCGTCGGGCGGATATAGAGGTCCGAGCAGGTCGTCGGTGGGAATCTGGCGATAGAAGGCTGCCACCAGACGCGCCAGCCCCTCTTCGCCAAGCGCCTCGTAAACGGTCGTTTCTGCGGAGTCGGGCATTGGTCTTGTAGTAGTCCGTCTATCGCTATTCGTCCGGTTGCGGGTACAGCGAGCGAAGCTTGATTCTTGCGTCAGTTGTGGTGAATCGCCAGTGAGCGCCACAACCCTGGGCGTTGCGGCGCTCCTGCCAGGCCGTCATGGCCCGCCCCATCTCCGTGATACTGTCGAAGCGGCGGCCAAGACACTGTCGCGTCAGGACGCTCAGTTCGATTTCCGCCATGTTCAGCCAACTGCCGTTGCGGGGAGTGTGCTCGATCCGCAAGCGATTCCGCAGTCGCCCGGCGGTCGTAACGCCGAACCGGGCATAGAGGCTGCCGATGTCGTGCGTATTGAGATTGTCGCAGACCAGCGTCACGGTTTTCGCCTGCGGATAGTCCACGTCCAGAAGCTGCTGGACTTCCTCCGCCCAGTCCCTCCGCGTGCGGCTGTCGCGGTGACTGACGCGACGCCAGCCCCGGAGCGGATCGAAGAACAGAAAAATCGCCTGCACGCCTTCCCGCTGATAGTGGTGGTCTTCCCGACGCGCCTGTCCGGGCGCCATCGGCAGCGCCGGTTCGACATCGCTCACGACCTGCTTGGCGGCTTCGTCCATGCAGATCAGCGGGTGCTGCTCATCGTACGTTTCGCAGTAGACGTCGAGGATCTTCTCCATGTGAGCGACGAATCGCGCCCGATCTCTTTCCGGGATGCAGAACCGCCGCGTGCGCCAGGGCTGCAGCCGGTTTTTTGAGACATTGCCGGACGGTCTCGCGACAGACGCTCGTCACGACCTGCAACCGGCACAACTCATCCACCAGCAACTGCAGCGTCCACCGCTGGTGACCCTCCGGCGGCGTCGAACAGCACAGAGTCACCAGGCGGGCTTCCGCCTGCCCATCAAGCTTCGGCGGCGCGGCGGGGCTCGCACGCAGCTTCCGCATCAACGCGCCAGCGAGCCCGTCCTCCGCAAACTTCTGTCGGACGCGGCGAATCTGACGTTCGGACCGTCCGACGACCTCGCAGATGTACGTGTCGGGCCGTTGACCGTCGAGATGATCTTCGTCCGCCAGAAGCAGAATCCGCGCCCGTCGCGCCACGGCAGCTCCCACCGACTGACTGCGGCACACGGCTTCCAGCTCCGCCCGCATCACAGCGGTCAAATGCACTTCGACCTTTGCGCTCATCGACGGCCTCCCTGCCACCGAGACACCCCCTCTGACGAATCGACCTTGCGGCCACTTCCGTCGCCTTTTACAACAACCGGACGATTAGCGATAGACGGACTACTACGCCGACTTCCTGCCCAGCATCCGGTCGAGTGAATCGGAGGTCTGGTAGATCAGGGCTTCGGGCCAGTGCTGGTAGGGGTGGAAATACTCGAACGTCAGATAGCCGCGGTATCCGCTGGTTTCGAAGGCTTCCAGGACCGCGGGCCAGTTCGTGGTCCCGTCGAGCAGCGGCCGGAAGGCTTCGAGGGAATGATCCGTTCCCTTCTTGGAGTATTCTTTCAGGTGGACGTTGCGGATCCGCTGGCCAAGAATCGGGATCCAGTGCTCGGGGAACTGGTACTCCATAATGTTCCCCGTGTCGAAGTGCACGTGGACATTTTCGCTGCCGAATCCATCGACAAACTCAACCATCTCCATCGGCGTCATCAGGAAGCCGTTGAAGAAGATGTTCTCCATGTTGAGATGCACGTTGAGCGCCTCGGCCTGCGGGACCACCTTCCCCACCGCCTCCTTCGCCCGCTTGAGACACACGTCGTTCGGAACCGGGTCGTAGTCGGTCCGCCACGGAATGTGCACCGCTCCGGGAACAACCAGGAGGTTTTCAGTGCCGAGATCGTGAGCTGCCTGGGCCATCTTGCCGGCGAGTTCGAGGCCCCGTTCCCGGCGAGCCGGATCGTTCGCCGTCAGCGGATAAGGCCAGAACAGAAACGAACAGAGTCCGCTGATGGCGATGCCGATCTTGTCGGCCGTCTTGCGGATCTGCTCGAATTCGCGCGTGCCCGACTTGGGGGAGAGATCGCTGTCGAGGTCGTAGTTCAGTTCGATGCCATCGAAACCGGCGTCCTTCGCCAGACGCAGGCATTTCTCCAGCGACATCTGCTGCGGGTACGGAAACGCCCAGAGGTTAATCGACTTCTTGAACGCGTATTGCTTTGCGCCGGCCTGGGCCGGCGCCGTTTGAGCCAGGGTCTGCGGTAGCCCGAAGGGACCTCCCAGGCTGGCAAAACCACCCGCGGCGGCGGCAAGCGCTTCTCGTCGACTGAATCCCGGCATGGTGTGTTCCTGCTGAACGTAGGGCAGGCTCCCGCCTGCCGAAATGTGGATCCATGTCGTAACACGGCAGGCGGGAGCCTGCCCTACGCGCCGGCCAGCGTATTGAAACGGATTGGGACGCCGTGTTCGGCAAGGTAGCGTTTTGTGACGTCGATCGGATGCGTGCGGTAGTGAAAAATACTGGCCGCCAGAGCCGCGCTGGCGTGGCCTTCGATGAGAATCTCGCGGAGATGCTCAGGCGAACCGGCCCCGCCGCTGGCGACCACGGGGATACTGACCGCGTCCGCCACGGCCCGTGTCATGGGCAGGTCATAGCCGTCCTGGGTGCCGTCGGCGTCCATGCTCGTCAGGACGATTTCGCCGGCTCCGAGACGCTCGACTTCCTGCGCCCAGGCGACCGCTTCCAGCCCGGTCGGGACCCGGCCGCCGTTAACGTGGACTTCCCACACTTCCCGGCCGTCACGCTGGACCCGTTTGGGGTCGATGTTGACCACAATGCATTGACTGCCAAAACGGAGGGCGGCCTGCCGGACGAACTCGGGATCCTTGACCGCCGCCGAATTGATGGAAACCTTGTCGCAGCCCGCCTTGAGCAACGTGCGGATGTCTTCGAGCGTCCGGATCCCCCCGCCGACGGTGAGCGGCATGAAACAGACTTCGGAGGTTCGCCGGACGACGTCCAGAATGATCGCCCGCTCTTCGTGGCTGGCGGTGATGTCCAGAAAGACGAGCTCGTCGGCCCCGTCTTCTTCATACTGGGCGGCGACTTCCACCGGATCGCCGGCGTCGCGGAGATTCAGGAAATTGACCCCTTTGACCACGCGACCGGCGTGGACGTCGAGACAGGGGATGATGCGTTTGGCGAGCATTGCTGACAGACTTTCGAGAAACGGGCGTCGCCGGCGCCGAGCAATCGGGGCCGGTTTTCAGGTTTCGCCAGTTTAGCGAAGTCCTCGCGGTCAGACGATCGAGCGTCGTCGCATCAGCCGGGTTTGCGGGCTCGGCCTGTTTGAACGGGTTTCAGCAGATCGAGTTCCGACCGCAGCTCTCGAAGTCCCTGAAACAGAGTTTCGGCTTCGTCGCGAGAAAGATCGCCGGCCCGTTCGGCGGCGGCAATTTCCTGCTTCAGTTCGCGAGCCAGCGTCGAATATCGATCGTGGTCGGGTGGCGAAACGGGCTCCGGAAGATGCTCAACTTCGCTCAGCAGCTCGTCGAGCCGCTCCCGGAAGACGCGTACCGCAGGCTGCGGGAGGACCGGCGGAACGGCGACAGGGGTCAGCTCTGGAGCCTCGGGAGGCAGTGCCGGCTGTTTCGCGATCTGCCCGATACGTTTCTGCTTGAGACGCTCGCCGACGAACGAAAGCAGCAGAGAGGCCGCGAAGCTCAGCAGTCCAATCGCAGTCGACTTGGCCGTCGACGTCCACGACGAGGGAACCCACCAGCGGGCGAACGGCTGGCCATTCTGGACGAGAACCGCGCCTGGGTGCACGATCGTCCGAAGTTCAGACGTCGGCGGCGGCGATGGCGATTGCGGAGAGGTCGGTTTCCAGGGGTCTCGCGGAAGATCGCCGGCCAACGCCGATCGGACGGCTCCCGTGAGCAGATAGGCATCGAAATCGGACATCGCCGCGGAAGAGACAACGACCCGGCGAGCCGCCAGGGCGGTCATCTGGCTGCCGCAGAAAAGCAATGGACCGCGTGACTTGCGGGAGGCCGACCCCTCGTCCACGTGTTCCGGTTCGGCAGACTGCAGCGGCAGAGCCCGGTAAGCATTGGCGGGGAAGACGGCACGAGTGACACCGTGACTCGGTTCGCGAGCCACGGCGTCGGCGACATCGTTGAGTCCCAGCAGAACCGCGGTCCCCTCGCTGGCGATCTGTCGGACGGTATCCGATTCGATCGGCCCCGTGTAGAACGCCAGGTCGATCCTCCCCCGTCGAAGCGCCGACTGAACTTCGTCCCAGTCGGCAATGTCCGGAGCAACCATGTCCGAAAGCTTCAGCTTGCCCGAGCTCGGGTAGTATTTCTCCAGGACGGCCTTTGCGATCCTTCGCGTCCCGCTGCTCGCAGGCCCGATGAAAACCCTGCGTTCACCCAGTTTCTCGACGACTTCGCCAAGTTGAGTCGGCCATGTTGCGCTCTCGGCGAAATTGTCCTGCAGAAACTTGGTCCGGACCAGGATGTGCAGATAGTCCCAGTCCAGCGGCAGCAGGACGCGCAGTCGACTATCGGCGCCTCCGTCGTCGATGGCAAAGCCGACCGTCAGTCCCTTCTTATCGGTCGACAGAATATCGCGCATCTCTTCGTAACCGTCCGTGGTCCGCAGCGACGTCCCGTATTCGATTCCAGGACCGGGCGAAGTGACGTCGATCTGATCGGCAATCCGAGTCCCCATCCGGCGACCGCTGCTCCCCGGGGGACCGATCAGCACCGTAATCTCCCGGGAGGCGCTGCGGCGATAGGCCTCCCAGACGACGTATCCCGTCAGCCCCACGACAACCGCGACGACAACTGGCAGCGGATGACGGCGAACATGCCGTCCAACTCCTCGCAGTCCCGGCCAGACGAGCTGGTCCCACGCATCTTTGAACCAGGCAGGCGGATTCATCGTCTCGCTCCCGATCAGAAGTGGCGCCGCAACGGCCGAATCGACGTCCGACCGCTGTTCCTCCCTGAACCGGAGATACCCCGTGTCAAACACGTCAGATGACAGGGACACTCAGAACAGGAGTGACTTTAAGTGGTCAAAAGCATGTAATCAAGGCCCTGTCTCGCGGATTCCTGCCGTCTGGCGGAATGGATCAAATCTCCCAACCGGCCCTTCCCGAACACGCCAGATCCCCCATGCAACGCTATGCTGGAGATCCCAATCACCGACTTCCCGGAAAGTTCATTGCCGTGTTTTCCCGACTGGCCGCCCGTCTGCTGGCGCTCGATGAGCAGCATCCTCAGTTCGTCGCCCAGGCGGTCGAGCAGACTCTGCTCGAAGCGGTCGACATCCGCGCCAGCGACGTGCACATCGTCCCCGGTCCCGAGCACGTTCGGATCGGTTTTCGTGTCGATGGCGTGCTGCAGCATGCCGCCGACCTCCCCGGCCGGCTGGCGACCAATGTCGTGGCCCGGCTGAAGGTACTCGCGGATCTGCTGACCTATCGCGTCGACGTCCCCCAGGAGGGGCGCATTAAGCAGGGGCCGGCAGGAGTCGAGATGCGGCTCAGCGCGTTTCCGACGATCTTCGGCGAGAAAGCCGTCGTGCGGTTGTTCGCCGGTTCGGGACGGCATCTGCTCCCGGACGATCTCGGCTTGCCCGCGGACGTCTCCACGGGGCTGGAGCGAGCGCTGTACGAGACCGCGGGGGTGCTGCTTCTGGCCGGGCCGGCTGGAAGCGGCAAGACAACGACCGCGTATGCCTGTCTGCGAGAACTGCAGCGGAGGTTCGCTGACAGCAAGGCCCTGGCAACTCTAGAAGATCCTGTCGAATCGATCCTGCCGGGCGTTGTGCAGTCGGCGATTCAGCCGGCCCACGGCTTCGACTACGCCACCGGGCTGAAGTCACTGCTGCGGCAGGATCCCGACGTGCTGCTGGTCGGAGAAATCCGCGATCCTGAAACGGCGGAGACGGTGTTCCGGGCCGGGCTGACCGGACATCTGGTGTTAACAACGTTTCATGCGGGGAGTGCGGCTGAGGCCATCAGCCGCCTGCGGGATCTGGGCGTTGAGCCGTACCTGCTGCGGGCTGCGCTGCTGGCGATTGTCTGCCAGAGGCTTGTGCGGCGGTTATGCGACTGCGGAATCTGGTCGGAAACGGCGGCGATCGAACTGGGGCTGTCTGTGCCGCGCAGTCGAGTTGCGGCCGGGTGCCCGGCGTGTGGCGCCAGCGGCTATCGAGGACGGATGCTGCTGGTGGAGCTGCTGCAGGATCAGTTGCCGGCGCTGGCGCCGCGCATTCTGTCGGGAGCGGACGCTGTAGAACTGCAGCAGCACGCTGTCGCCGAGGGTATGCCGTCGTTTGCGAGCCGGGCAAGAGGGGTTTTGGAACAGGGCGTGACGAGTGCGGTCGAGATTCGCCGCGTGCTGGGATTTCGAGTATAAGCGATGGAAGCACGTTCAAGCATTTGTGCGGCGATCTGTCGCGACTCCTGAAAGTTCTTGCTCCGGAACCGCCAGCAGCCACTGAGGACGAATTCGGATGTCTGCGAACTCCTTGACGCTGATCGATCTGGTGAATTTCAACCAGGAGCTGGCGGCGCTGGTTCGCGCGGGGGTGCCGCTGGAGCCGGGGCTCGTGCAGCTCGGTCGGGGATCATCTCGGCGACTGCGCCCCGTGGTGGAGCGAATCTCCGCCCGGCTGGCGAACGGCGAGTCGCTGGTGGATTCGCTGCGGGCCGAGGAGCCTGGACTGTCGCCAGTCTATGTGGCGATTGTTGAAGCGGGCCTCGCTTCCGGAAAACTGCCCGAAGCCCTCGAAACCGTGGTCCGCTACACCGAAGAGTACGATACGATCCGTCGCACGCTATTCGTGACCCTGCTCTACCCGGCGTGCGTCGTCGCCCTGGCGTATGCGCTGGGCTCCCTCCTGATCGTGGCATGCGTCCCGCGATTGCAGCACATGTGGGAGACTTTCCGGTTGCCGGTCACTGCGATTCGGCGGGTTCTGACGGCGGCCTACGACACGTCCGCATGGTGGATTCCGGGAGTTCCGCTGGGACTGCTCTTCGTGGGTGTCATCCTCGGCGTACGTCAATGGAGCTCGGGAGCCGCCGGTCCGCTCTCGCCGGGGAACGGCCTGCGTCTGCTGACTGGCCTGTTCTGGGCGCCGGGCATCGGCGGCATTTTCGCCAACCTGTCGCGAGCGGAGTTTCTGGAACTGCTGGCGACGCTGGTCGAGCATCAGGCTCCGTTACCGCGGGCGCTGAGACTGGCCTCGCAGGCGTCGTCCGATCGACGGATTCGGAATGCCGGCCCATTGCTGGCGGACGAGATCGAGCAGGGGCGATCAGCGCGCGACGGAGCCAACGCGGTCGCGGGGCTGCCGTCACTGCTGGGCTGGGCGCTGACGACCGGCCTGTCGCTGTCGGAACCGGGAACGACGTGCCGGCGGGTGGCGGGAGTCTATCGCAAGCGCGCCGAGCGCCGGGCGCTGTTGCTGACGACGCTGGCGGCTCCGGTATTTGTCGCGGTCCTGGCGGGACTGGCGGTCCTGACTTACTGCCTGGCGTTCGGACTGCCGGTGGTCGATCTGCTCAATCATCTGGTCGAAGAACCCGTTTCCTAGGAAGTCGCCATGACGCAATATCGCTATCGCGGCTTCAATCGCTCCGGTGATGCGGTGGACGGTCACTGCGAGGCCGAGTCACCGGCGGCCGCACGTCTGGCGCTGCTTGAGGGGGGGCTGTCCGACGTCGAAGTCCTCGCCGACGAGGACTTGGCGTCACCGGTCTCGCTGGGTGAAGCGGACTTCGTCGGCATGCTGGGCATGGTTGAAGAAGCCACTGTCGCGGGGCTGCCTTTGCCGTCCGCCTTGCGGATGCTCAGCGACGAGCTGCCGAACCGCCGTCAGCGGGCGGCGCTCCGCTCTTTGAGCGATCGGCTGGCTGGCGGGGAACTGCTGGAAGATCTGCTGCCGCAATACCGCACGGGGCTGCCGACGGCGATTGGTGAACTGGCGGCGGCGGGAGCGGGGGGAGACCGGCTGCCGCTGGTGCTGGGAGAGTACCTGCAACGGCTGCAGCAGACGATCGAAGTCCGCCGGCTGGCCTGGCTGGCGCTGGTGTATCCGGGCGTGCTGATCCTCGGCGCGATCGGCGTCAGCCTGATTTTCGCCTGGTATGTCGGACCGGGACTGGAATCGGCCTATGACGAAATGAACAGCCTGCAAACCAATTTTGGCATGACCTCAAGTGCTGTTCAGGAAGCGGCCAGGCCGATTGGCGGGCTGGGATTACAAGTGCTGGCCGGGCTGCGGCTGATATTCTCACCCCCTGTTGGCGGCGTTCTGCTCGCGGTGCTGGCAATCTTCGCAGTCTGCCGAATGCTCGGCGGCCGCAAGTTCTGGGGGTTCGTAGACTACTCGATTCCGCTGATCGGGCCGCTGTTCCGCTACGCCCGGCTGAGCCAGTTCTGCCACTTGTGCGCGCTGCTGATCGAATGCCGCCTGCCGCTTCCACGGGCATTGCGGGTGGCGGGCGCCGCCGTCGACTGTCCGCCGGTCGAAGTCGGGTCGGAAGCGCTGGCCGCGGGAATTGAGGCCGGCAAGTCGGCCACAGACGTCGCCCGGACGTCGGTCTTCGTGCCGGAAGATCTGATTCCGCTGATGCGGTGGATAGATCGCCCGGACGAACTGGCCGCCATGCTCCGCGCCACGGGCGAGATCTTTGCGGCGCGGGTCCAGCTTCAGGCGTCGAAACTCGCGATGGTGCTGCAGCCATTCGTGCTGCTGTCGATCGCGTTCTTTTTCGGACTGCTGGCGGTAATCGTGTATGCGCCGTTCTTCGACATGATCAAACTGCTCAACGACCTGTCGTAACCAATGATCAATCACGGCCGCGGCGCCCGTCAGCGAGGCGCAGCGCGCTGCGGCGACACGGGTTCGCCCGGGAGGACCCGGCGGATGGCGACGACGCAGAGGTCGTCGCGCTGCTGATGGGCGCCGCCGAACGCCTCGACGTCCTCGACGATCGCAGGCACGAGATCGGACACGCGCGGCGGGCCAAGACCGACAGTCTCTCCCAGCCGCACCCGGCCGTAGATGCGGTTCTCTCCGTCCATCGCTTCCGTCACGCCGTCGGTGTAGAAGACAAGTGTGTCTCCGGCGTCGAGCGACAGCCGAATTTCCTGGAACTGCTGATCCGGCAGGATGCCCAGCGGCATGCCAGATTCCTTGATCCCCGGCTGCTCGATGGACCCGTCGACATGGCGAAACACTGGCGGCAGATGACCGGCGTTCGCCAGTGTGACCTCGTGACGATCGGCGTCGACGATCGCCAGCGCCAGAGTGATGAAGCGGTAGCCCAGTCCGCTGGAGGCGATTTCGGCGTTCAGGTTCGTCAGAGCCGAGGCGGCGCTCGAAGCGCTGAGCAGGTGATAGCGTCCGGCGGCGTGCAGGCGAGCCATGAGCAGAGCGGCCGGCACGCCTTTTCCCGCGACATCGCCGACCGCGACGGCGACCCGTCCGTCCGGGAGCTGCACGTAGTCGAAGTAGTCCCCCCCCACGCGGTGGGCGGGTTCGTAGTAGTCGGCGAATTCGTAACCGGGGAGGGCGGGAGGCTGGTGAGGCAGGAAGCCCAGTTGCACCTGAGTGGCGAATTCCAGATCGCGATCGAGGTCGCGCTGTTTGAGCAGGTCTTCATGGAGGCGGGCGTTTTCGACGGCCAGGGCGGCCTGCCAGCTTACGCTGGCAAGCAGGTCCAGATCTTCGGCGGTAAACGTCCGCCCCAGGTCGCGCGAGCTGAGTTGAATGACACCGATGGCGGCTGCGTTCGCATCCAGCAGCGGAGCGCACATGACCGTGCGGATCCGGAGCGCGGCGATGCTCTGGCTCGCCGAGAAACGCTCGTCGTCGCGGGCGTCGGCGCTGAGAATCGCCCGGCCCGTCTGAACCGCTTCCCGGACAATGGTCCGACTGACAGGGACCACTTCGTCGTCGCCCTCGTACCGGGCGATCGACGCCCTCTGCTCCAGATCGTCGGTGTCGGCGTTCCGCAGCAGAATGAAACCGCTGTCCGCCTGCGGGAAGAGTTTGAGCAGCGTCTTCAACAGCACGGGCAGGACGTCGTCGAGCTCGAGCACCGAGCCGAGCTGGCGGCTGATTTCGAGAATCGCCCGCAGCTTGGTCTCCGGGCGGACGTTCAGGCGGGCCTCGCTCTGCTCGTTCCCGGCCTCGACCGTCGACAGGATCGAGGAGCCGTGCGGATCCTCGACGGTCGATTCGCGTTCCGCTAGATGGACGACCGGTCGGTCGTCTGTGGAGCCTGGACTCCTTACGGAAGTGACATTGCGGCTGGACGTCCGCGTGCGGGCGCGATTGCCGTGCATGTCGAATCGCAGTCGGAAGTCGCAGATCTGAATCTCGTCACCGTCGCGCAGTTCGGTCCGCCCGCGAACCGGCTGGCCGTTCAGTTCGGTTCCGTTGCGACTGCGGAGGTCTTCGAGGAAATAATTGCCGTGACTTTCGAGGATCTGGGCGTGACGGCGGCTGATGGCGCCGTCGTCGAGAACCACCTCGCAACGGGAGTGCCGGCCCAGAATGGTCCGCTCCCCGCGCAGTTCCCACGTGCCCGCAGGCCCGCCGCCAATGACCTGGAGATTTGCCACAGATCAAGCATCCTCAGGAATGTGACTCGCACCGACGGCGCAGGCCGTGCGGCGCAGGCCGTGCGGCGCAGGCGTTTTACGATGGTAGGGCACCGCCGGGAAGTCCGCAATCGGCAGGCCGGCGAGAGTCCGAACTGAACATGCCACAGCAGGTGATTGACAGCCGGTCCAGAATGTCGAATGTCGAAGGCGGAATGTCGAAAGGAGGAGGCTGCTCGCTGGCTCAGTCGGCATCTGGGACTCTTCTCACTCGCCACTCCTCGCTTCTTCGCCTTGTCTGCGATCCCCGAATCCCGAGACCCGTTTCAAAACGCCGACAGCCCGAACGAGTGACCGTCCGGGCTGCCAGAGCGTGGTGCAGAGATTATTCGCGGACTACTTCGCGACGACCGCGGCGAGCTGATCCAGGAATCCCTTGAGCTGCTTGCTGCGGACCGGATGCTGCAGTTTACGAACGGCCTTCGCCTCGATCTGGCGAACGCGTTCACGGGTCACCTTGAAGATCCGGCCAACTTCTTCCAGGGTGTAGGTGTAGCCGTCACCCAGGCCGTAACGAAGCTTGATAATCTCGCGTTCGCGGTAGGTCAGCGTCTTCAGGACGGATTCAATCTTGTCCTTCAGCATCTCCTGCGTGGCGGCGTTGACCGGGCTCTCGGTGGCGTCGTCTTCGATGAAGTCGCCGAAGTAGCTGTCTTCGCTCTCGCCCACCGGCCGGTCGAGGCTGATCGGATGGCGGGAAATCTTCATGACGCGGCGGGTTTCTTCCAGCGAGACGCCCGCGGCTTCCGCGGTTTCTTCGATGGTCGGCTCCCGGCCCTTCTCCTGCAGCAGCCGCTTGCTGACTTTGCGGAGCTTGGACATCGTTTCGATCATGTGGACCGGGATGCGGATCGTCCGGGCCTGGTCGGCGATGGCCCGCGTGATCGCCTGGCGAATCCACCACGTCGCATAGGTCGAGAACTTGTAGCCGCGGCGGTACTCGTACTTGTCGACCGCCCGCATCAGGCCAGTATTGCCTTCCTGGATCAGGTCCAGGAAGCTCAGGCCGCGATTGCGGTACTTCTTGGCGATCGAGACGACCAGTCGCAGATTGCCGCCCGACAGGTCGCGCATGGCCTGTTCGTACGCCGCGAACCGCTCGTAGATCGACTCCATCCGCTTCTGGAGGCTTTCCGGCGTCTCCAGCGTCATCATCTGCAGGTCGTGCAGCTCTTTCTGCAGGTTGGCGCGTTCTTCGCGGGCCGACCGCAGATTCTTGAGCCCTTCGATCTGCTTCTGCAGATCGCACATCCGGCGGGAGATCTGCTCCATCCGCTTCATGACCGGCTGCAGGCGCTGCGTCCGGAGGCTCAGCTCTTCCAGCAGCGTCACCATCTTGCGGCGGTGGTTCTTGAGCTCGGCATCAGCGGCCTTACGGTCGTCGGCGGCGCTGTCCGGGCAGATCTTCTTTTCGAACGCGGCGATCGACTTGGCACGCAGCTGTTCGAGGGTCTTCAGGTTGTGCGGCATCCGGCCGAGAATCTGGTTCTTCTCCAGACCTTCGGTCACCGACACCTTGATCGTCCGGTCGAATGGCAGTTCGCCGTTGTGAACCTTGTTCAGAACGTCGACCGACGTCTTGAGAGCATAATCACTTTCCAGAAGCTGGCGGCGGAACCGCTTGCGGGTGATCTCGATCTTCTTGGCGAGAGAGATCTCCTGCTCACGGGTCAGGAGGGGGATTTCCCCCATCTGAGTCAGGTACATGCGGACGGGATCGTCGATGCGCTTCGACTTGTCGTCCGAAATCAAATCGCGGATACGAACCGGCTTGGCTTTAACCTTCTTCTGTTCGAGCTGCTCCTGGTGTTTGGCCACGCGCTCGTCCGGAATAATCTCCAATCCGATCTCGTCCAGCGCCAGCAGCAGGTTGTCGAGCTTCTCGGGACTGACCGCTTCGTCGGGCAGGTAATTGTTGACCTGCGAAAACGTCAGATAACCCTGACCCCGACCGAGCTGGATCAACTGGTTCAAACTCTCGTCGAGTCTGTGCACGGAAACTCCTCCCGAGGAAACAAAAATGAATACGAGTCATTTCCGGGTCGTCCGGCGAAGGAGGCAGCCACAGCCTCTTCGCAGAATCGGTTGAGCCGCCAACCGGCCCCGGAAACTGCTTTCTTACGATGTCTTCGCGGCACGCTGCTGATGAAACTGCATGGCCCGCTGAAGAGCTTCCCGCGTCTGGGTATTCAAGCCCGAGGCGCCTTCGGAATGTTCCAGAAGACGACCCTGCGAGGCCTGATGCGATTCACGCTTGCGACGCCATCGGAAACCGTCCAGCACACGCTGCAACAAATTGGGCGGGGCTCCAGCCCCTTCGGACCCGGCGGCATCCGGCGCCAGCTTCGATTCGACATTCTGCAACCGCGCCTGCTCGTCAATCCAGACAGCAAAGCTTTTCAGTTGCGGCGATTCCAATTGCGACAACACCTTCTCAAACGACGGCGGCAACCCGTGCTCCCACAGGTCGCAACAGACACAGAACAATTCCCGGCACGGTTCGCGTCGAAAGTCGTCCGCTCCAATTTCACTCACGACCTCTGCTATCATAGGGGGGCAAGTAAAGAGGACCTGCAATAATTCGCACTCCAGCAGATCGTCCTTCCGCTGACTGCGCTGCAGGGAAACGATCTCCTCCCGCAGCGCGACCTGCGCCTCGCCGTCACCTGGTCCATCTGCGGCGACTTTCCGCACGCGGGAAGTTTCGCTACGGCCATCCCGCACCCGGCGCAACTCCCCAAGTCGTTTGCGAATTTCCCCTTCGGCAATCCCCAGCCTGACCGGTAGTCGGCTCAACAGAGCGTTCTCCTTGACCGTTCCTGCCACCCCAGGCGCAAGAACCAGCAATTCCAGCAGACCTTCGAGGACCCGCAAACGCCCGTCGGAACTCTCCGTCCCGAAACGTTCCACAAACACCCGCTGCTGATATTCCCAAGCCTCTGGCGCCGTGCGAATCAGTTCCTGAAAGGCCGCCGTTCCATAAGCCGACAGGTATTCATCCGGATCGAGCTCCTCCGGCAGCGTCAGTATCCGCAGATCGACGTCCTGAGCCAGAAAGCGGGGAATCGCCCGCTCTGCAGCCCGTACGCCGGCCTCGTCTCCGTCAAAGACCAGCACCACCGTCCGTGCAAACCGCTTCAGCATCGTAACGTGCTGCTCGGTCAGGGCCGTTCCCAACGTGCCGACGACGTTCAAAACGCCCGCC
The DNA here is from genome assembly GCA_942493135.1 of uncultured Planctomycetaceae bacterium. GTDB lineage: Bacteria > Planctomycetota > Planctomycetia > Planctomycetales > Planctomycetaceae > Planctellipticum. The sequence continues at coordinate 2,321,545 of OW818684.1, forward strand.
TGGTGGCACTTGATGCAATCGGTATACCCTTCGACGACGCAGACGATGCCGGTCTGCTTGATCGCTTCGCGAGCGTGATCTAACCCGTAGGCCAGCTTGCTCTTGGCGAAAACCGAACTCTCCAGCCCGTTGATGTACTTGGCTGCGCTGGAGTCCTTGGCGTCTGGTAAAATCCTCCCGCCGAATGAGACCGGACGCCCGCGCTCGTCCCGGATCGGAAACAGCACCCGATCCAGCAGACCGAAGAAGTCGGTGTACCCGGAGCCCGACTTGCGCTCGGAGACCAACTTCGCGGCCAGCAGCACCTCCGTCGAAAACCGCCCGGAGGCGCGCTTGAGGAGCCATTCCCAGTCGTCCGGATGATAGCCCAGCCGGTAACACGCAATCGTCTCGGACGTGAAACCCCGCGATTCCAGGTAATTCCGCGCCCGCTGAGCCGCCTGAGCGTTCAGCAGAAACTGATGAAACTCCTGCTCGGCCCAGGCCACGACATCCAGCAGTTGAGGCCGCTCAGGGGAACCCGGCAGCCTGGCATCGCGAAACTGCGAGGGCATCTCCAGTCCGGCCCGCTGGGCTAGCAGCTCCAGAGCCTCCTTGAACCCGACGTTTTCATGCTTCATGACGAAGGAAAAGACGTCGCCACCTTCGTTACAGACCCAGCAGCGGTAGGACTGCCGCTCGGGATTAATCTGCATCGAGGGATTGTGGTCGTCGTGGAACGGGCAGAGGGATTTGAACATCCGCCCCCCCCGCTCGGAGTGAACCGTCACCGACTCGCCCACCAACTGGACGATGTCGGTGCGACTGCGCACCAGCTCTTTGAATTCTTCGGGGGAGACCGGGGTCAACGACGGCGCCTTACGGAACGACTGAGCAAGCTTCACACATCAGGGAACGCAGGCAGGCCGAGCCGCACTGGCGGATTGATACAGGGTTGACTTCTGGCAGGTCTGAAGCAGGCGGCGGAGTGCGTGGGCACCTCTCTGCCGCGACTGGGATTCTACACCACAGAGAACGTCGGTCAAGGACCTGAAAAACACCGATTTCCCCGAAAACCAATCGCAACTGCTTATGAATACAAGCGTTAAGAATCCAAAGCCCCAACCCGATTGTCTCGATCCGCCGGCACGCCCCTCCAATTCCCCTCCGCGTGGAATCGCCAAAGATTCGCTCAAGATTCCGTGAAATGGCTCACTAAGGACACTTGGTTTCCGGGAATTCGTCGCTTCCGCCATTCCGGATTGTCGCGAAATCGATCAATCTCCCCGTCAGCCGGCCGAAGCTCTTCCGTCTTCCGTGTCATTCAGGACGGTCTGCATCCGCCGGAAGTTCGCCGTCTGCGGTGATGTCTGCCGTGTCCCGCAGCCGGAAGATGAGATCTCCTGGCCCCAGGCCAGTTTCATCAACCGGCGTTCCAAAGTTGTCCTGCTGGTCGGGACCGATGCAGTAGAGAACCAGCGACTTCCCTTGGCGTGCCATCCGCAACGGCCGCCCGTCATACGGATCCCGCGGCACGTAAAACGAGGGATCCTCCAGCAGCGATTCCAAAGTGGCGGGAAATTCGCCGTGACGCAGGCGATACCGATGACACGCCAGAGCGGCGAGGCACAGCCGCTGATGAGCTTCGTTCCGACTGGCCGCCTGGTGGACGTGTCCCAGCGCCGGCAGCAGCAACCGCGTCATGATCCCCATCGGCCCCGACGTCGTCCGACTGGAGAGCTGCTTCGACAGCGCCTCGCGCTGCGCAAACGACTCCGTCGCCTCCTCCTGCCAGCGCACCATGAATCTGCGGTAGATCTCGATATCCTGGATGAGCAGGAAAACTCGGTAGACCGGGCTGATATTGGGCGGCCAGCCGTTCAGCCCCAACGGCTCCTGAATGGCATCCATGTCGCGCCAGTCCGCCACCTGGCAGAATGTCATCACTCCGAAGGCTTCTTCCATGCGAAGAGCTCGCTGCAGCCGCCGAGTCGCGGGCGTCGGCCGCCAGTCGGCCAGCACGGCCAGATCGACCGGAGTAACCTGATAACGAGACAGAATCTGTTGCAGACTCTCGGCCGCCATTGCATCCAGGGCGAAGGCGACGAGCATCGAGATGATCGGCGGCTCCTCTCCAGCGTGTCCAGCGAGCCGGTGGATCGCCAGGACATTCTCCAGGGCGCCCCGTACGTCGCCATCAGCGGCGCGGGCGCGGGCCTCCAGCGCCAGGTCCCGTGCCAGCACCCGCAGATTCTGTGCTCCGGACAACCAGGTGGCCGGGCGATTCCAGTCTCGTCCAAAATCACAACCCGGAAGTGTGGTTCCCGCGCGAACCAGCCGCAAGAGCGGCGCAATCTGTTTCAAGTACACACGAAACTCGGGGTCGTCCAGTCGAAGGTCCTCCTTGTCGTCCGGCAAACCCTTGAGCCAGGTTTCGTAGGCCGCCGGCTTCGGATCCAGCAGGCCGCCGTCGAAGGCCTCCTGATACAGCAAAGCGGCGTTGTCGCGGTTCTGGACGGGAAGCCGAGCCACCGACTGGGCCTGCACGCGCGCTTCGGCGCGCAGCACGTCCATCTGCTGTCGGACGGCCAGGTCGAGCGTGGAAAACGTCACCAGATGCGCCAGGAACGCACCGGCCGCGAGCAGACTGAGCATCCCCGGCGACCATTGGAGGGCGCGCGGCGAAGCATCCTTGCGACGGCGCAGCCCCCAGATCAACAGAACGATCTCGCCGGCCAGCAATGACAACAGAAGCAACAACAGCGGGACAAACAGCCCGACCTGCAGGCCGGGCTGCGACTCCAGAGCCCCAAAAAGCAACGTGACGGTCGTGATTGCGGCCGCCGGGAGACCAATTCCGATCAGCAGAATTCCCCAGCGCAGCAGGCGTCGACGGACTCGACTCGCCAGCGCCAGCGACAGCGCGGCCAGCAGCAGCCAGAGTGCCAGATCTTCGGTCCACAGCAGTAGAAACCCCATGATTTACGTCCCCTTCTGCGGGCTCGATAAGTGCAGATCGAATTTGGTTTCAGCGGAGACCGCCCGATTGTCCGGCTGACATGACCAGAATCATCCGGCGAACTTCGGCCTCCGGAAGATCCGGCAACAGGTTGCGCAGCCCGACGGCATCCCGCTCGACCTCCGACGCCGTGAGGAGAAGGCCGTCGGGACGGGTGTCGAGCGCAGCGGTCCACGAAACGTGACACCACAGCAGGAATATGGCCGCAGCGGCAGCGGTTTGCTTCCAGCGGCGCTGCGCCCGCAGTTCGTGCGACACCGCCTTCAGGACCCGGCTGCGCAGGCTCGCCGGTGGCGGCAAACGGTTCCGCTGAAACTGTTGCTCCAGTTCGTCGTCTTCGTGTTCGATCATGAATCGTTCCGTGGTTCTGTCGTCGTGCGTACTGGGTCGGCCAGCAGTTGGCGAAGCTTGTCGAGGGCATACCGGTACCGGCTCGCCGCAGTATTGGGGCTGATCCCCAGTACGGCACCGATTTCCGCGAAGGTCAATTCGCCGTCGACCTTGAGTGTGAGGACTTCCTGCTGCGATTCCGGCAGCAACTGGACGGCCGCCGCCAGCCGTTGGCAGTCTTCCTGCTGGGAGGCCAGTAGCGGCGGGCCGGGCCGGGGGTCGGTTGTATGTTCGAATTCCGATGCCGGGGAGATCCGCGGGCCGAAGGGAATCCGGTGCAGCCGGCGATACAGTGACGAGAACAAATAAGCCGGCAGGCTTTCCACGGCCCGCAAGGCGGAGCGGGAACGGACCAGCGCGACGAACAGATCCTGGACCGCATCCTCAGCCGCGTCGGTTCGGCGGAGCAGACCTAACGCCGTCCGGTACAGCCGGGCGCCGTAGATGTCGTAGAGCTGCGCGAACGCCGCCGGCTCGCCCGTCGCGAGCCGGTCCAGGAGACGCCGTTCGTCATCCGCGTCGCTCATAACTCCAAGGAGCGCAGGGCGGGAGGGATTTGTCTACGCGACTCTTCCGAAATCTGCGATCCGCAGCGGAGCTCGATCCGTTGTCGGGCCGCAGCGTCTGCACGACTCGCCGTTTTGCGGTCCGACTGGGTTGCCCGGCGGCGGCCAGTCGAGTCTCTTGGGGCGGTCCCATTCTCGACACGAAGGAGCGTGAGCTCGGATGCATGCGAATCTGGATCTGATTTTGACTCTGACCGGAGGACTGAGCGCCGCCCTCGTCCTGGGCTATATCACTCAGCGCCTCGGCTTGTCTCCGATCGTGGGGTACTTGCTCGCCGGGATTGCGGTGGGGCCGACGACGCCCGGGTTTGTGGCGAATCGGGACGTCGCCGATCAACTGGCGGAAGTGGGGGTGATTCTGCTGATGTTCGGGGTCGGGCTGCAGTTCCACCTGAAGGAGCTGCTGGCAGTCCGTCGGATCGCGATTCCTGGAGCTGTTTTTCAGAGCCTCGTCGCCACCGTCCTGGGAGCGGTCATCGCCCGCGCCCTGGGCTGGGACTGGACCGCCGGGCTGGTTTTCGGTCTGGCGATTTCCGTCGCCAGCACGGTCGTGCTCGTTCGCGTGCTGGCCGACAACAACGATCTGCATACGCCGACCGGCCACATCGCCGTCGGCTGGCTGGTAGTGGAGGACCTGTTTACGGTCGTCGTCCTGGTTGTGTTGCCGGCGCTGTTCGGTCACCAGGCGGAAGACGGCCTCTGGATACCCCTGGCACTCGGCCTGGCGGGCGTAAAGATCGCCGTGCTGGTGGCTTCGGTTTTCCTGCTGGGAGGCAAGGTGATTCCGTGGCTGCTGACGAAAGTTGCCGCCACCCGGTCGCGAGAGTTGTTCACGCTGACTGTGCTGGTGGTTGCTCTCGGCATTGCGGTGGGGTCCACCAAACTGTTCGGCGTCTCGATGGCCTTGGGGGCGTTTCTGGCGGGAATGGTCGTCGGACGTTCCGAGTTCAGCCTGCGGGCGGCGACCGAAGCTCTCCCGATGCGCGACGCGTTCGCCGTGCTCTTTTTCGTTTCCGTCGGCATGCTGTTCGAGCCGACGATCTTGATGCAGACGCCGGCCCTGATCGTTGCCACGCTGCTGATCGTGATGGTCGGCAAGCCCCTCGCGGCCACGGTGATTGTTCTCGCGCTGGGCTATCCGACGCGAGTCGCGTTCGGCGTGTCGGCGGCCCTGGCGCAGGTCGGCGAGTTTTCATTCATTCTGGCGGCGCTCGGCCGACACCTCGAAATCATTCCCCCGGAAATCTCAAACGCGGTGGTTGCCACCGCAATCGTCTCCATCTCGCTCAATCCGCTGCTCTACCGCCTGGTGGATCCCTTCAATACCTGGTGCGCCCGCAATCCCCGCCTGACCCGCTGGACTCAGCGGTCTGCGCCGACGACTGAGGCGGAATCCGTAACGGTCGTCGAACCCGGCGCCGAAGGAGCGCGGCCGGCGCGCGCAGTCGTCGTCGGGTACGGACCGGTCGGCCAGACCGTCTGTCGGCTGTTGAAGAGCAACGGCGTCGAGGCGTCAGTCATTGAGATGAACCTGGAGACCGTCAAACGGTTGCGAATGCAGGGGATTGAGGCGGTGTATGGCGACGCCGGGCACCCGGAGACGCTCCGGGCAGCCGGCATCCAGCAGGCCAGTACTTTGATCCTGAGCGCGTCGGGGCTGGCGAACGCGCGCGAAATCATCCGCCTCGCGCACGAGTTGAGACCAAGGCTCCGCGTCCTGGTGCGGACGGCTTATCTCCGCGAAAACGACGAGCTGATCGCGGCGGGGGCGGACCGGGTCTTTTCGGGAGAAGGGGAGGTGGCTCTGGCAATGACGGAGTCGATCCTCCGCGACCTGGGCGCAATTCCCGAGCAGATTGACCGTGAACGGCAGCGCGTGCGGGAGGAGCTGTTTGGTGGAATGAAGGATCAGCAATAGATCGGCGGGCCCGACAACACTGCGAACTGGTCGGGGGGGAGCCTCGTCTGCCTCGCCGCTCAGGATTCGGAGGAGCGCCGGTCAAGAGTATTTATGCCAGAATCTTCGTCAGCACGTTACCGGCGACATCGGTGAGGCGATAGCGGCGACCGTTGTGGAAGTACGTCAGCCGCTTGTGGTCGATTCCCATCAGGTGCAGCATCGTTGCGTGCAGGTCGTGGACGGTGGTGGGATCGACGACGGCCTTGTAGCCGATGTCGTCGGTCTCGCCGAAGCTCGTCCCTCCTTTGACGCCGGCCCCCGCCATCCAGGCGATGAATCCCTGCGGATTGTGGTCGCGACCGTTGTTGCCCTGCGAGACCGGCATCCGTCCGAATTCGCCTCCCCAGAGAACCAGGGTGGAATCGAGCAGGCCGCGCTGCTTCAGATCGGTCAGCAGGCCGTCGATCGGGACGTCGGTCGCCAGACAGTGCCCGCTATGGTTCTTGGCCAGGTCGCTGTGGGCGTCCCATTCTCCGTCGCTGTAGACCTGAACGAAGCGGACGCCGCTCTCGACCAGCCGCCGGGCCAGTAGGCACTTGGAGCCGTACGACTTCGTTTCGGACCGGTCGAGGCCGTAGATCTTGTGCGTGGCCTGCGACTCCTGCGCGAAGTCGATCAGGTTGACCGCCTCGGTCTGCATCCGCCAGGCGAGTTCGAACGCCTGGATCCGCCCCAGCAACTCGGCCTCGCCGGGATGGCGCTGCAGATGTTCGCCGTTGAGCCGGGCCATCAGATCGAGCTGCCGCCGCTGATCGCTGCCGGTCATGTCGCTCGGACGATTGAGGTTGAGAATCGGGTTACCGGAGGACCGGAAGAGGGTTCCCTGATACGCGGAAGGCAGGAAGCCCGAGTTCCAGTTGAGCGGCCCCCCTTTGATCCCCTGATTATTGCCGAGAACCACGTAGCCCGGCAGGCTTTCGTTTTCGCTTCCCAGTCCGTAGTTCACCCATGCCCCGGCGGCAGGAAACCCCGGGCGGGCGATGCCCGTGTTGATCTGGTACAGAGCCGGCACGTGGTCGTTCGACTCGCTGTGCAGCGATTTGATGAAGGCGAAATCGTCGACGTGACGGGCCACGTGCGGATACTTCTCGCAGACCCAGGCGCCGCTTTCGCCGTGCTGGCGGAACTTGAAGGGGGACTTCATCAGCGGCCCGGGATTGCCGTTAAAGACGTCGATATCAATCTTCTGACCATCCCGTTTTGTCAGTTCCGGCTTGTAGTCGAATGTATCTGCGGCGCTGGGGGCGCCCTCCATGAACAGCCAGATCACCGCCCGGGCCTTCGCCGGGAAGTGGGCGACGCGCGGAGCCAGGGGATTCACTGTCGCATGGTCGTCGGCCAGCAGGCCTTGATGGGCAAGAAGGCTCGTGAGCGCCACGGACCCGAAGCCGGCTCCGGCGCGCTGGAGAAACTCCCGGCGATTGGCGAACGGCTCGAAGCGTCCGAAGTGCGAACTGGTCGTTGTCGGCATGGCGTTCCCGATTCCTCAATCGACGTAGAGCATCTCGTTCAAACCGAACAGCGCCTGGCAGAAATCGGCGAGCGCCCGCCGACGGATCTCATCCGCCGGAGCCTTCGTGTCACGCTTCGCGCGGTCGCGTTTCTGCTCGTCAAGAAACTGCAGAGCCGTTTTTAGTTCCGTCTCACGCGGCTCCCGGCCCAGGGCCAGCCGGTAGCCTCGTTCAATCCACGGCACCGGCTCGTCGCCCGACTCCCGCAGCAGCCGGTCGGCGAAGTCGAGTGACACCGTCCGCACGAACGGGTCGTTGAGCAAAGCCAGTGCTTGCGGCGCAACGGTCGTGTTGTCACGCCGGCCGCAGCTCTGCTGCGCATCCGGCTTGTCGAACGCCTGCAACAGCGGATAGGGCACGACTCGTTTGTGGAACAGATAGATCGACCGCCGGCGGACGGCAGGGCCATCCTGGATGTCCCCCGGATACGGATCCTTCAGATTGCGGGCCAGCATGGCTTCCTTGGCGATCGGCGGACGGACGGCGGGGCCGTAAGTGGCCGTGTTGAGCGTGCCGCTGACCGCCAGGAGCGAATCTCGCAGGATCTCCGCTTCCAGCCGCTGCATCGGCATTCTCCCAAGGAGGCGATTATCGGGATCGGCGGCGGGCAGCGGGGAGGGGGTCTCACTGGACTGCTGAAACACGGCGCTCGTCAGAATCATCCGCTGCAGACGTTTGATGCGCCAGCCGTTCTGAACCAGATCGCGAGCCAGCCATTCCAGCAGTTCCGGATGCGTGGGTGGTTCGGACCGTACGCCGAAGTCCCCCACCGTGCGGACGAGTCCCTGTCCGAAGTGATGTTGCCAGAGCCGGTTGACGATCACCCGCGCCAGCAGTGCGCCGGCTCCGCCGTCCACGTCGGTGATCCACTCCGCCATTGCGCGGCGCTGGTAAGTCGTGTCTTTCGCAGTCCCCGCATCGCGCGCCTGTCGCAAGTATTCATCCGGTGACCGGTCCCGGGTCAGGACGGAAACGAACCCGAGCTGCACCGGCAGATTGCGATCGTAGTAGTCGCCCCGCCGGAACAGCCAGCTCGGCCGGGGCTCCGATCCGAAGTCGCGCCAGCCGAGCGTCTTCTCCTGGGTCGCTCCCAGAGGGATTTCCGCCCGCTCGCCGCTGTGCAGCGCGCTCAGCAATCGATAATAGTCCCGGCTGGGGATCGCATCGTATTTGTGATCGTGGCAACGGGTGCAGCCGAGCGTCAATCCGAGCATCCCGGGTCCGATCGTCGAGACCATGTCGTCCAATTCGTTGTACCGGTTGCGCAGTCGCTCGTCTTCCATCAGTCGGTCGGGCAGCGCCGCGAACGGACCGGCGGTGAGAAACCCGGTCGCCGCGACGGCTTCGGAGTTCTGAGGCTCGTACTCGTCGCCGGCCAGTTGCCAGCGGACGAATTGATCGAACGGCCGATCCTCGTTGAACGACCGGATCACGAAATCCCGATAGTGATACGCTGTGGGACGATCACGGTCGCTCTCCTGGCCGTCGCTGTCTGCATAGCGGGCCACGTCGAGCCAGTGTCGCCCCCAGCGTTCGCCGTAGTGCGGACTCTGGAGCAGCCGGTCGACGAGTGCCGTCAATGCTGCCTGGGGATCCTGTTTGTGGGCCGCAGTGAACTCGTCGACCTCATCGGGCGTTGGTGGCAGGCCGATGACGTCGAAGTTCACTCGCCGAATCAACTGTCGAGCGCCGGCCGGTGATTGAGGCGCGATGCCCGCCTCTTCCAGTCGAGCGCGGATGAAGCGATCAATCGGCGTCTGCCCCCAACTGGCGTCCTTAACTGCCGGAAGCTCGATGGCCTGCAGCGGCTGGAACGCCCAGTGCAACCGGGCCCGTTCGGTCCGCGGATCGAGCACGTCTGCGCCGGCAGGCCAGTTCGCCCCCTGATCGATCCACGCCCTGAGAATCCCGACCTGCTCCTTCGTCAGCCGATCCTTCTCGGGGGGCATGATGGAGTCTTTCTCCAGCCCGACGACCAGGTGAATTAACCGGCTCTGTGCGCTGTTGCCCCGCTCGAGCACCGGACCGTGTTCGCCGCCTTCAAACGCGCGGGCGCGGATTCCCAAGTTGAGCGATCCCTCTTCGTTGCCGGCCGAGTGGCACTCGAAGCAGGATTTTCTCAGTATCGGCTGCACGTCGGCGACAAAGTCCACCGTCCGTGTGACGGCTGGCGGCAGCAGCGCGGCGTAGTTGACCGCCGGCGGCGCTCCCGCGGCAAAGTTCTGGGCGATCTCATCGTCCGACAGCGCCCGTCCGTAGATCGCCACCAAGTGCAGCTCTCCCAGCCAGGGACGATCCCCGGTCGCTTCGTTCGCCAGGACCAGCCGGAAGTCGTCGCTCCAACTTGCGAGGTCACCAGCGATTTTCTGCGCGACCTGCCGCTGGCCGTTGACTGCGATCGTCGACTCGCCCTGTGCGTTCCGTGCATAGACGACGTGAGTCAGCTCGCCGGGCGAATTCTGGTCGGGCGTGGTCACCGACGGCATCCCGTTCGTCGAGGTGGAAGAAGTCCGCAGTCGGACTTCATATTTCTTCCCATCCTGACCCAGCGTGAAATTCCGCAGCGACGGATTCCCCGACAGTGACACGATCCGGGCCGGACCGGTCTGACGGTCGTTTTGCGGCTTGAGCCACACCTCTACCGTCACCTCACCCGACTTCTTGAGAGCCTCGCTGAGCCGCGTCGCGGGCTGCGGAGAACTGATCGTCGTCGACGCGGTGACGACGAGGACGCCGTTGCGCCATTGTGCAACCCCGGGCTGGGCGATCTGCAGATCAAGCGGCGGTTGTACGCCGGCCGTGTCATGCACCTCAGCCCCCGACTTCTCGGAGAAGTCGTACTGGACCAGCAGGTCCTGCGTCACGCGCTCGGCGGCCAGCGCGAAGCTGGATCCGGCAATCAGGGCCAGCACGGCCACGGCCACGGCCAGTCGCGAACAGTAAGTCAAATTAAAGTTCAACATCCGTCAAAGTCCTCGACAGCCAGCCGCAGAGCGATTTTCAGTCTACGCGAGCAGATCGTACACCGCATGCCCATGCTCGCTCGTCAGCCGTTTGTCGTCGATCTGCGGCCGGTGCGGCGTGGTGGACCGTCGTTCGCAGAAACCAGCACCCTTCGAGCCGCGTTGAGGTGCTGCAGCATCCAGCGTGCTGCGGCGCGGCCGTCGCCCGTCGCCAGGCAGTCGACGATCTGCCGGTGCTCGCGGAAACTCTCCGTCAGCCGTTCCGGCAGATGGCGGCTGATCCGCAGAATCATGCCGTGAATCCGATTCTGCATCTGCTGCAGCACGCGCTCGGCCTCGGCATTTGCCGAAAACCGTGCCAGCAGCAGGTGAAACTGGCAGTCCAACGTGATGAACCGCGGCACGTCGCCTGCCGCCAGACACCGTTCGTATTCCGTCAGGTTTTCATACAGTTCGGCGATCTGCTCCGGCGTCGCCCGCTCGGCGACTTTCCGGACGATGAACGGCTCCAGCGCTTCCCGCAGCTCGATGTGATTGGCGACCTCTTCGTTGGTCAGCTCGCGAACGACGATCCCGCGTTGGGGACCGATGGAGACAATTCCCTCCAGCGCCAGCCGCTCGACGGCCGACCGGACAGGCGTATTGCTCATGCCGAGCTGCCTGGCCAGCATCCGCTCGGACAGGAACGGCGTCTGCGCGAATTCTCCCCGCAGGATAAGCCGTTTGAGCTCGTCATACGCCCGCTCGCGGAGCAGTCCGCCGCCGGCCTCCACCGTCTCCGTCACTGGCATGCTCGTCCCCAACCAGTCCGCCGCCTCAACTGAGATATCAGTTGCCATGCTACAGTCGGCGCGGGGCGGGAGTCAAGCTGACGATTTTGCAAGGCCGGTTCTACCGGCCAACCGCACGTGGGAGATACGGTCCTTCTTGTTGATTGTGAAGGTCGCAAGTCAATCGGTCGGCGAAACCGGCCCTACTAGTCCGTCTATCGCTAATCGTCCGGTTGTTGTAAAAGGCGACGGAAGTGGCCGCAAGGTCGATTCGTCAGAGGGGGTGTCTCGGTGGCAGGGAGGCCGTCGATGAGCGCAAAGGTCGAAGTGCATTTGACCGCTGTGATGCGGGCGGAGCTGGAAGCCGTGTGCCGCAGTCAGTCGGTGGGAGCTGCCGTGGCGCGACGGGCGCGGATTCTGCTTCTGGCGGACGAAGATCATCTCGACGGTCAACGGCCCGACACGTACATCTGCGAGGTCGTCGGACGGTCCGAACGTCAGATTCGCCGCGTCCGACAGAAGTTTGCGGAGGACGGGCTCGCTGCGCGTTGATGCGGAAGCTGCGTGCGAGCCCCGCCGCGCCGCCGAAGCTTGATGGGCAGGCGGAAGCCCGCCTGGTGACTCTGTGCTGTTCGACGCCGCCGGAGGGTCACCAGCGGTGGACGCTGCAGTTGCTGGTGGATGAGTTGTGCCGGTTGCAGGTCGTGACGAGCGTCTGTCGCGAGACCGTCCGGCAATGTCTCAAAAAAACCGGCTGCAGCCCTGGCGCACGCGGCGGTTCTGCATCCCGGAAAGAGATCGGGCGCGATTCGTCGCTCACATGGAGAAGATCCTCGACGTCTACTGCGAAACGTACGATGAGCAGCACCCGCTGATCTGCATGGACGAAGCCGCCAAGCAGGTCGTGAGCGATGTCGAACCGGCGTTGCCGATGGCGCCCGGACAGGCGCGTCGGGAAGACCACCACTATCAGCGGGAAGGCGTGCAGGCGATTTTTCTGTTCTTCGATCCGCTCCGGGGCTGGCGTCGCGTCAGTCACCGCGACAGCCGCACGCGGAGGGACTGGGCGGAGGAAGTCCAGCAGCTTCTGGACGTGGACTATCCGCAGGCGAAAACCGTGACGCTGGTCTGCGACAATCTCAATACGCACGACATCGGCAGCCTCTATGCCCGGTTCGGCGTTACGACCGCCGGGCGACTGCGGAATCGCTTGCGGATCGAGCACACTCCCCGCAACGGCAGTTGGCTGAACATGGCGGAAATCGAACTGAGCGTCCTGACGCGACAGTGTCTTGGCCGCCGCTTCGACAGTATCACGGAGATGGGGCGGGCCATGACGGCCTGGCAGGAGCGCCGCAACGCCCAGGGTTGTGGCGCTCACTGGCGATTCACCACAACTGACGCAAGAATCAAGCTTCGCTCGCTGTACCCGCAACCGGACGAATAGCGATAGACGGACTACTACATAGTCTGGCATCCGGCCGCTCCATCTGGGACAATCCTCCTCCGGAGGATCGGCAATGCTTCGGCTGAATGGCTCGGCGAAACGTCTCTGCACCGGCATCACCCGCCGCGATCTGCTGCACATCGGCGGGGTCGGCGCACTCGGACTCGGTCTTGACGGCGCCCTGCGGGCCGAAGTCGCCGGCAGCCGACCGCAAGCCAAAGCCTGCATCTTCGTCTTTCTCTTCGGCTCGCCCCCCCAGCACGAAACCTTCGATCCCAAGCCCTTCGCTCCGTCGGAAATCCAGGGCGAAATGGGGGCGATCGACACTGCCGTCCCGGGTCTGCAGATCGGCGAGGGCCTGCCGCAGATCGCCCGCATCGCCGACCGACTGACGGTCGTCCGCTCGATGACCCACGACTATCCGATTCACTGCTGCGCCTACGTGATGACGGGGATGCCGACTTACAGCATTCCGCTGGAAACCAATCCTCGCGCCCCCGAACACTGGCCCTTCATGGGCTCCATCGTCGATTACCTGGAAACCCGTCGGTCGGGACCCGCGCCGACGCTTCCCCGAAACATCGGCCTCCCGTGGCGGTTCTGCGCCCGCGGCAGCTCCCCGACGCAGGCCGGGCCGTACTCGGCCTTTCTGGGGGACGGTTTCGACCCGTTCTGGACCGACTTCACCGGCCAGGGGACCGTCGTCGTCCCCGCGCTCAACGCCGACAGCCAGACCGAACAGGTTCGTGACCCGCATGCCGGGATCACGTCGACCGACCGCTTCCAGCTCGCCCCCGGCTGCCAGTTGCCGGCGGAACTCTCCACCAGCCGTTTCGATGCCCGCGTCCATCTGCTGCAGCAGTTCGACGCGGCTCGTCCGCAGCTCGATCGGGCCGCGGCGGTGACGGGCTACGACATGCACCGCGAACGCGCGCTGTCACTGATCGGTTCGCATCGCATCCGCACGGCTCTCGATGTCGACCGCGAATCGCCCGCCCTGCGCGAACGCTACGGCATGACGCTGTTCGGCCAGTCGTGTCTCGCCGCCCGCCGGCTGGTTGAAGCGGGCGCGAAATTTGTGTCCGTCTTCTGGGACCCGTTCGGTCCGCATGGGGCGTCGGTGTGGGATACTCACTCGAACCATTTCCCCCGGCTCAAGAATTACCTGCTGCCGGTGTTCGATCAGAGCTATTCGGCCCTGATCGGCGACCTCGATGACCGCGGGATGCTCGAAGAGACGCTGGTCCTCTGCACCAGCGAGCACGGCCGGACGCCCCAGATCGATTCGAAGCCCAAGGGAGGCGCCCGCCATCACTGGTCGCGAGCCTATTCGTCGGTCTTCGCGGGAGGGGGCATGGCCCGCGGCCGGGTCGTCGGCCAGACCGATGCCATCGCCGGGGACGTGACCGAAACGCCGATCTCCCCCAAGGACATGCAGGCGACTGCGTATCACCTGCTGGGATATGCGGAGACGACGACGGTCCCCGACGCGCTGGGTCGACCGCATCCGATCGCGGGGGATGGAAAAGTGCTGCCCGAATTACTGGGCTGATCGCGATGCACCCTCCGTTCTTCCTCGCGGCCTCACCCGCTATACTCTCCCACCGCCGCAGGGCCGTCCTGCGGCAGCCACCATTGTCGGGCCATCCAGGAGGGAGTCGTGATCGACGCGGGTCGAGGTCTCAAGGTCTATTGTGCGGGGCCGCTGTTCAATCAGGCCGAGCGCGACGAGATGACCGCCATCGCTGAGGGGCTCGTTGCGGCCGGCTACGACGTTTACCTGCCCCATCGCGACGGGATGGAGTTCCGGCTGGTCCTTGATGTCCTCCTTGACCGGGGCTGGGAGCACGCCGTCGCCGGGCAGTTTCTGCACGAAGCGATCTTCGCCCTCGACGTCCATCAGGTCGTGGTCGACTGCGACGCGCTGGTCTGGAATCTCAACGGCCGGGTTCCCGACGAGGGGGCCGTTTCCGAATCCGCGATCGCCTGGACGCTGGGCAAGCCGATCGTCGCCTACAAGGACGACGTCCGCTCGCTGATCGCTGGGCGGTATAATCCTCTGCTGGTCGGCCTCGTCGATTTCACGACGGTTGATGCGATCGACGACATCCCGGCGGCGCTGGCCCGCGAAATCGCCAGCCAGCCGCCCCCGGAAATCGATCCAAACCGCCTGCCGCCGCGCCTGCAGCGGGCCGTCGAAGCCGGCGCCGCCCTCTGGGAAACCATGACCAGCAGCGGTGCCTACTGCGAGAACGACATCCTCGCAGATTGCGTGACGCGGCTGTTTGCGCCAACCTGAAGTGCGGGTATCGGGTCTCGGGATTCGGGTATCGCAGACAAGACGCAGAAGTGAGGAGTGGCGAGTAGTCGGTGGTGAGTGAATGGCGTCCGCGATGCGGACATCGCCGACAGGTGACCTCTTCCTTTCGACATTCCGCCTTCGACATTCGACATTTCTGGAAGAGGCGAATAGCGAGAAGGGAATAGCGAATCGCCAGAATCGAGGGCTTGTTCCTGTTCGCGGATCGTCACAACATGGTGAACTCGTTTCCGGCTCTCAACTCTAAACACTCGACACTCAACTCCCCCCATGCTCCACCCCTACGCCGAGATCCCCGAACTTTCTGACCTGCAGGTGGGCGGGCCGCTCGTCCGCATTCCCATGCAGCTCGACGTGCCGTTCACGCCGCGGGTGCGGGCCATCGTCGATACCGTCGAGTTCCAGCGGCTGCGGCATATCACCCAGCTCGGCCTCGCCGACCGCGTCTATCCCGGCGCCACGCACACGCGGTTCGAGCACGCTCTCGGCGTCTTCCACAACGCGCTGCGGTATCTCTGGCAGCTCGGCAAAGATCCCCGCTTCAGCCGGGTCGTCGACACCCACCAGGCCGAGGTGTTGATGGTCGCGGCGTTGCTGCACGACCTCGGGCACTGGCCCTTCTGCCATCCCATCGAAGACATGGGACTGGCGGAGCTGCCGCCGCACGAGGCCTTCGCCGCCGAGTTTCTCGGCCCCGGCAGCGAGCTGGCCGCCGCCCTGGAACAGCACTGGAACATCCGCGCGGAAGAAGTCCTCGACGTTCTCACTCCAAAGACCGACAGCCCGGCCCTGCGCCTGATGCGCTCAATTCTTTCCGGGCCGATCGACATCGACAAAATGGACTACCTCGAACGGGACAGTCTGCACGCGGGAGTCCCCTACGGCCGCAATTTCGACCGCAGCCGGCTGATTCAGTCGCTGCTGGTGAACGAGGCGGGCGACGGCCTGGCGATCAGCGCCAAGGGAAAGACCGCCGCGGAGCTGATGGTCTTCGCCCGCTACGTGATGTTCAGCGAGGTCTACTGGCACCACGCGGTCCGCTCGGCGACCTGCATGTTCGCCCGCAGCTTTTATGAGCTGCATCGCCAGCTCGACCTGCAGTCGCTGTTCCGCCTGACCGAAGACGACGTCATCCGCGAACTGCAGCGGCAGGCCGTGGGGACGCAGGTTGCCCCGCTGCTCGACGGTCTGTTCGGCGCAAAACGCCGGCTTCACAAGCGGGTCATCGAGTTCACCGCCGACCAGTCGCCGGAGCTGTATCGAGCACTCGCGGGCCGCCCGTATGCGGAGACCGTCGAAGTCGGCGGCCGTCTATTGTCGGCCCTCGAACGCCTGACCGGCCGGACGCTGGCGGCGACCGACGTTCTGATCGACGCGCCGCCGGTCCACAAAGAAGTCGAATTCCGGGTCGAGATCTACGATCCCAAAGCCCGCGTTTACCGTCCGCTGGGACAGGTCTCACCGGTGGTCGATGCCCTCGCCCGGACGCAGTTCGACGATTTCGTCAAACGGGTCCGCGTCTTCGCCGAGCCCGACCTCGCCCGCGAGCTCAAAGACCGCTACGACGACTTTGTGAGGGAACTGGAAGCCGCCGCCCGTTCCGGTTGAGCCTCCAGGTGGCACAGACATTCCTGTCTGTGCTGTTCGCCTCAACGCCCCGCGTGACAGATCGCGGCATACCGCCGCACCGACTCCGGCAGCCCCAGCTCCAGCGCATCCGCGATCAGCGCATGCCCGATCGAGACTTCCAGAATCCCCGGCACGCCGTCCAGAAACGGGCCGAGATTGTCGAGGCTCAGGTCGTGCCCGGCATTGAGTCCCAGACCTGCCTCCAGCGCCGCGCGGGCCGCCGCAGCATAGCGGGCGATCGACTCGGCCCCGCGCCCGGCGGCGAACTCCTCAGCATACGGACCAGTGTAAAGCTCGATGCGCTCGGCCCCCAGCGCGCGGGCCAGGGCCATCTGATCGGAAACCGGGTCCATGAACAGGCTCACCCGAATGCCCAGCGCCGACAACTCCGCAATCAGCGGTCGCAGCCGGTCGTTGTCGGCCGGCAACTGCCAGCCGTGGTCCGAGGTCAACTGATCGCGGGCGTCCGGCACCAGCGTGCATTGGGTTGGCTTCACCGTCCGGACCAGCTCCAGGAAGGTCGGCTCGAGCGGGTTTCCCTCGATGTTGAACTCGACGTCGAGCATCGCTTTCAGCTCGTGCACGTCGGACCGGCGGATGTGCCGTTCGTCCGGCCGCGGGTGGACGGTGATGCCGTCCGCCCCTGCCTGCAGGCAGGTGGTCGCCGCCCGGGTCACGCTGGGAATCCCCGAACCCCGGCTGTTCCGGATCAGGGCGATCTTATTCAAATTCACGCTGAGCTGAGTCATACCGCCGGTTCCGTCGCTGTCCCGTGAGCCGCGTGCCCCTGACGCGCGCCGCGCAACGTCAGAATGAGCAAAGCCGCCGCCGCCATCAAGCCCGCCCCGAACCAGTACGGCATCGCCACGGTCCACTTCTGCAGCCCCAGCCCGGCGATTGGCCCCAGAATCCGGGCCAGCGACGAAATGCTCTGACCGACTCCCAGAATCCCCCCCTGTTCGTCACTGGCGCTGTTGAGCGACAGCAGCGACTGCAGGGAAGGCGTCGTGGCGGAAAATCCGACGACGCACACGGGGAGCACGCAGAACAGCAGCGCCAGCGACACCGTGCGATTCTCCGGCAGCGTCGCGGCCCCAATTCCCAGCAGTCCGCATGACATCAGCGCGACGCCGATCGTCGCCATCCGGAACTCGCCCAGTTTCGGCAGGAGCCGGCGGACGAGAAACCCCTGGGCCAGCGTCAGAATGAAACCAATGTAGGCAAACACCAGAAAGTTGCCCCGGTCGCTGATGCCCCGGTCCTCCGTCAGCAGCGACAGCGTGCTTTCAAATTGTGCGAACGCGAACGTCGTCAGAAAGATCGAGGCCAGCACCCAGCCGACGTACGGCAGGCCGACCGCCCGCTTCAGGGAACTGACGTCGAACCACTTCCGCCCCGGAGCGGGGGCCACGCCGCTCTTGAGCGACTCGGGAAGCATCGTCAGCGCCCAGAGAAAGGCAACGCCAGACAAGGCCGCCGCCACGTAGCCTGGTGCCGCGCTCGGTGCGGCGATTTTATCCGCCCGCACGAAGGCGGCTCCGATCAGCGGGCCGAAGGTGAAGCCGATGCCGAACGCCGCACCGATCAGCGCCATCCCCTTGCCCCGGCTCTTCGCGTCGGTCACGTCGGCGATGTAGGCTTGGGCAGTGGGAATCGTCGCTCCGGCGATGCCCGCTCCGATCCGCGTCACGAACAGCCAGAAGACAGGGCTGAATCCGAAGATCGGCCCCAGGTTTCCCCGCTGCGTCACGACCGCAAACAGGAAATAGAACAATGTCGAGCCAAACAGCCCTATCAGCAGCACCGGTCGCCGGCCAACCCGATCCGACCACCGGCCCCACAACGGCGCAAAGAGAAACTGCATCGCCGAGAATGACGCCATCAGAAAACCGAGCGTCAGCTTGTCGGCCTCGAAATGCAGCCCATATCGCGGCAGCAGAGGCAGGACGATGCCAAACCCCAGCAGATCGATGAACACCGTGAAAAAAATGATCAGCAGCGGACTGCGGCGGGACGACATGGCGGGGAGAGCTCTGGCAGGAAGTTCGGGCAATTCACAATTTCAACAGCGGCAACAGCTTCCGCAAACGCCACTGTCGCCGCAAGCTCGCCGGGAGAGAGAAGAACCGGGATTCACCGCAAAGGCCCGGAGAACGCGGAGACGGCCGGGCGAGGAATTGTCGAATGTCGAAGGCGGAATGTCGAAAGGAACAACAGGGTCAGAAGACTGGCTCTCTCCGCACCCATCACTGACCGCTCGCCACTCATCACTGTTTTTGTCTTCTCGGCGAACTCCTCTTCTCTCGGCGTCTCTGCGAGAATTCTTCCTGCTATTCCAGCACGCGGGCCACCGGCAGGGAGTTCCCAAAGCGTTCGAAGTCCTTGAACGTCCAGACGACTTTCTTGTCGGGCGTCACTTCGAGAAGCTGCGGATTCTCCGGCCCCGCATGGCAGTTGACGATCAGCGTGTTGCCGTTCTTCAGGCGTTCGACCATCGTGATCCACGCGAGCTGAATCCCCGGCAACTCCTTCTCGCCGATCGACCAGACCGTCTTCCCCGCCGGGTCGACCTCGATCACGCTGCGCCCGTCTCCCATTCCGAGCAGGGTGTTGCCATCCTCCAGGCGGATCGCCGAGTACAGCCGCTTGCCGGCGTCATATTCCCAGACAACCTTGCCGTCGCCGTCGTACTCGCGGACTGCCAGATCCCCCTCCTGGGCCGCCAGGTAATGGCCGTTCGGCAGCTTCCGCACCAGACGCGTATCGCGGTGCGCATCGGGATGTTCCCGTTTCAGCGCCACAGTTTTGAGGATCTTCCCCGCAGCGTCGACTTCAATAATCCGCCCGCGACCGCTTTCGACGATCATCGTCGAACCGTCCGGAAGCCGCTGGAAGGCGTGAATTTCCACCCGTTCGCCGGCAGCCGGCTTCGCCTCGTACTTCCAGACGACTTTGCCCTCGGGATCGACCTCGACGACGTCCTGAAACGTCGTCTGAAACAGAATGTTTCGATTGGGCAGGACGTGCAGATCGTGGACGTCGCGGATCGGCTGTTCCCAGGCGACCGAGTTGTCCGCCCGCACCAGGGCAATCCGCTTCTTCTGGTAGTCGGCGGCCAGCACCCGCCGGGGCGTTCCGGTCTGCGTGGGATGGTCGGCCCCCGCTGCTGCGAGCGACATCAGGCACAACGGGAGCAGCGCAAGCAGTCGAATAGACATGGCGTCACCTCAAAGAAGTGGAAGAGAGTTCAAAGTCGGGGGGCGGACGCGTCGCGTCTACTCTTTGTCAGGCTTCGCGACCTTCTGCGTCAGCAGAAACGCCAGCAGGTCGTAATACTGGGCCTCGGTCAGTTTTTCGACGACGTTGGCGGGCATCGGGGACAGCTTCACCAGCTTCCGCTCGTCGATCTCCTGCAGCGGCAACTGGATCTCCCGGCCCTGCTCGTCCGCAATCACCAGCACCTGACCCTCTTCGCGCAGCGCAAGTCCCGTGATCACTTTGCCGTCTTCCATCGCTACGACGGTGGTCCGAAAGGCCTGATCGACATTCCGGCTGGGATCGAGCGTATCTTCCAGCAGGCGATCCAGCCCCCGCAGACCGACGCCGTCCAGCTCCGGTCCGATCTTGCCCCCCGCGTTGCCGACGCGGTGACAGGCAGCACAATGCTGCTTGTACATCGCCCGGCCGCTCTCGATGCTGGGCTGCGCCTGCTGGTAGCCGCCCCGCCGGGTCTTCGTCAGCTCGGCGACCCGCTCATCTTCCGCCGGCAGACCTTCCAGGAGCTTGTTTCGCCGTTCGTCGAGTCCTCCGATCCGCGCCGCCCGCAGACGTTCTTCAATGGTCTTGTCCTGCAGCAATCGCGGCGAAGCCCGCCCCTGTTCCATTGCGGCCAGCAGAGAATTGCCGCCGGACTGACTCACGGCCAGTCCGCGGGCGATCGCCAGCGCCAGCGACTGCGGAGCCGTCTTCAGCCGGTCGAGCAGAATGTTCCGGCTGTCGTCCCGGTTCATCCCGCCCAGCAACTGCGCGGCGTGCTGCTGCAGCCCCGGATCGCGTGATCCGTCGATTACTTCGGTCGCCAGCATCACCACGTCCGGATGCCCGACCGCCGCCAGCGCATCGAGCACGCCCGGCTTCAGGCCTGCATACTTCGCGTCTGCTGCCAGCAATGCGGGTAACTCCGCCACGGCCTTCGCCAGCCGCAGATCGCGGACGGCGTCAATCCCCGCCCGCCGGGTGTCTTCGTTGTCGCCGGCAATCAACCTGGCGGCCAGTTCTTCGGCCCAGTCCTCCAGCAAAGCGGATCGCTTCCCGCCCCGCTCCTGCGTGCCCCGTTGAGCGGCCCGCAGCACCCGTAACTGCAGTTCGTCCGGCTGATCGCGATACCGTTCCGCAAGCAATTTTTCCAACGCTGGCAACTGATCGGCCGGGATATATCGAACTGCATGCTGCGCATAGTCCTGCGTCTGTCCTGCCGGCCAGGGGGTTCGTCGGGCTTGTTCGAATAGAAAAAAACCGGCTTCCGGCTGCGGAATCGCCAGGCAGACTTCCGAAATCCGCGGCAGATCGGCGACCGCCACGCGATCCCCGCCCGCCCACTCTGGCAGCTCGGTCGGATGCGCCCTCAGCACATCGCGGAGCGAAACACGAATCGTGTGGACGAGCAGCGCATCCGCCGGATCTGCGGCCTTCCACGCTGCGACCAGCGCCGGGACCGACTCAGACGCCAGCCCCTTGCCGAGCGACTCGGCCGCCGCCCGTCGCACGAACGGATCGACGTCGCTCAGCAGATGCTCTTCAACGATCCCTCGCAGCGGCGCGCGGGCTTCCGTCCAGGGAACCTGTTCGCCGAGCGCTTTGACAAGATGCACCCGGACGGCCCGGTCGGGATCGCCGGCAATCCTCCGCGCCAGAGCTTCATCCAGGCCCCCTAGCCGCTGTACGACCCACAGTGCATGCGTGCGCTGCCACGGTGAGTCCGACGGGTTCGTGGCCAGCGTCACCATCTCCGGCAGCGCGGCGGCGCCGATCCGGTGCACGAGCTGATGTGTCGCCTGCACCCGGATCGGCAGCGTGTGCGAACCGATCGCTGCAATCAGTTCAGCCTGCGTCGCCTTCGTCAGGTCCGGCGGCACGTCGATCTTTGCGGGACTGTTCGGATCGGTTCCCACGTAGCGGATCCGCCAGATCCGCCCCCGTTCGCGATCCCGTCCCGGATGCAGCAGAGGGACTTCATAATGTCCGATGATCCGATTGTAGAAGTCGGCGACATACAGCGCCCCATCGGGTCCGAGCTGGATGTCGACCGGACGGAACCACTGGTCGTCGCAGGTCAGGAAATCGGGCTGCTCAATCGCCTTCGCCGTCGACCCGGTCCACTCCAGGGTGTCGCGATTGATCCGCCCGGTGACCGGATTGCCGATGAACAGGTTATCGCGGTATTCCTTGGGAAAGTGCTCTGCTGCGTAGTACACGACGCCCGCGATTCCAGTTGAACCGTGGGCGTGCTGCATCAGCTCGGGACCGAAGCCCAGCCCGTCGTGCGGCCGGCCGAACATTGGATACCAGGCCCCCCGCACCAGCAGATAAGCCGGACGCGTGTGGCAGTCCGACGTGTAGACGTTCCCCAGCGAATCGAGACACATGCCGAACGGATTCACCTGCCCATGACTGTAGTATTCGATGTGCGAACCGTCCGGCCGGAGCCGGTACGTGTTTCCCGAGGACATCAGGATCGGCTGGCCGTCCAGTCCCTTCACGGTCGACTCGTTGGAAAAACCGTGGCAGCCGTAAACCCAGCCGTCGATCCACCAGTTGAGCGAGCTGCACATGCCGTGGGTGTCGCGGAAACCGAAGTTCCCGTAGAACTCCTCGCGGGAATTCGCCCACAGCTCCCCCTTCGGATCGGGGAAGAAGTTCAGTGTTGGAATGCTGAAGCCGAGGACGCCGCCGTAAACCGGCGTGATCCCGATCGGAATGTTGAGCCCGTCGGCAAAGACCTCCGTCTTGTCCGGCATGCCGTCGCCGTTCGTGTCGGTCATGACCCGGATCGTGTCCTGCCCCCGGCGGTTCGCGGCGACCGGCCACGGGTACTCCACCGACTGCGTGAAGAACAGCCGCCCTGCCGCGTCGAACTTCAGGTTCATCGGCTTGCGCACGTCGGGTTCGGCCGCCACCAGTTCGATCACAAACCCAGGCGGCAGATGAAACAGCTTCTGCTGCTCTGCTGCGGTGAGCGGCTCCGTCTCGGCGACGAGCTGCGGATTTTGAGCCGAAACAGACGCAGACTGGCAGACGACCAACGCTGCCAGCAGAAACCAGTGCGAGCGAAGCATGAAACGTCCCTGGAGCAAGTCTGGGAAGACTGAAGTTAAGGCCGAATCAACCAGCCGCGGCCATCGAATGCAGAGAAGAGCAGCATAATCGCCGCTCTTCTCTGCGAGACCCGAATCCCGATGCCCGATACCCGGCTTCTACGCCCGCTTCTCGGCCCGCAGGAATCCGCCGCGGTAAGCCGCGGCCATCGCCTGTGGAATTTCAGCCTCGGCGAGAACCACCTTGGCCTGATTCTCGACGGTGAGCGCCTTCATCTGCTGCTCGTTGGCAACCGCCCTGGCCCGACGCTCTTCGGCCTTCGCTCGGGCGATCCGCATGTCCGCCTCGGCCTGATCGGCCTGCAAACGGGCGCCGATGTTGTCGCCGACATCGATATCGGCGATATCGATCGAGACAATCTCATACGCCGTCTGCGAATTGAGCCCCTTGTTGAGCACGGTCTTGGCGATCAGCATCGGATTGGCCAGCACGTCTTTGTGCGACGCGCAGGAGCCGATCGCCGACACGATCCCTTCGCCGACGCGCGCGATGACGGTTTCCTCAGTGGCGCCGCCGATGAGCTGCTCCAGATTCGTCCGCACGGTGACGCGGGCTCGGGCTTTGAGCTGAATTCCGTCCTTCGCCACGCCATCGAGCGTGTTCCGTCCGGTGCCACGGTCCGGACAGTCGATGACCTTGGGCTCCACGCTGGTCTGCACGGCTTCCAGCACGTTGCGCCCCGCCAAATCGATCGCCGACGCGGTGTTCCAGTCGAGCTTAATTTTGGCCCGGTGGGCGACGATCATGGCCCGCACAACGCGGGGGACGTCGCCGCCGGCGAGGTAATGCGCTTCCAGGCGGTCGGTCGTGATTTCCCGGAGTCCCGCCTGGACCGACATGATCTTGGCATCGACGATCGCGGTTGGGCTCACTTTCCGCAGCCACATAAACAGCAGCGAGAACGGGCCGATCCGCGCGCGGGTCACAAACGCCCGCAACCACAATTTGAAGAACGCCAGAAAGACGGCGATCGAGACGAATACGACCAGCCCCGCAAGGATGCTGACCACGATCATCACGATGCTGAGAATCTCTTTCATATCCATGCGGATAACGCCTCCGGGTGCGGTTTCAAGCGGGACATCGGATCGCACCGCATTCTAAAGCGGAGACCTCCGGCAAACCAGCCGGTCCCTGTCATCCCGCTGGAAATGTCCACCACTTCTTCCGCACGGGGATTCCGGGAGCATATTGGCACCATCGACCCCCTCTGATACGATTGACAGTGACGGTTTCCGGCGGAATTGCCGCAGTTCCGTCAACCTTCAGCCCTGCCAGACATTCCTACCAGCGATCTTTCCGGGAGTCCGCTGCCATGCCCCGCTCGAAATCCGGCCTCGTCCATTGCTTCGTGGCGATCCTGACAGTTCTCCTGCTGATCGCAACTTCGGCGCCGGCGTCTGCCCAGGAGGCCGCGCCGGAGGTCGACGCCAAGAATCCCTTCCCGAATCGCGTGAAAGCGGCCGAACTGGACGGCGGCGTCGAATGGTTGAACACCTCCGGACCGATCGGCCTGCGCGACCTCCGCGGAAAAGTTGTGCTGCTCGACTTCTGGACCTTCTGCTGCATCAATTGCATGCACGTCCTGCCGGATCTGGAATTCCTCGAAAAGAAATACGGCAACGAACTGGTCGTAATCGGCGTCCATTCCGCCAAGTTCGACAACGAGAAAGAATCCGGCAACATCCGCAAGGCCATCTTGCGGTACGAGATCGAGCACCCGGTCATCAACGACGCGGAAATGACCGTCTGGCGCAAGTACGGAGTCCGTTCGTGGCCGACGCTGGTATTGATCGATCCCGAGGGTTACTACTGTGGATTCATCTCCGGCGAAGGGAACCGGGAGCTGCTGGACAATGTCATCGGCGGGCTGGCCGCTTACCACAAAGCCAAGGGAACGCTCGACGAAACCCCCGTCCGGTTCGATCTCGAACGCAATCGCGCTCCCGCAACGCCCTTGAAGTTTCCCGGCAAAGTGCTGGCCGACCCCGCAGGCGACCGGCTGTTCATTTCCGACAGCAATCACAATCGAATCATCGTCGCCGGTCTCGACGGCCGTCTGCAGGACGTGATCGGCAACGGCCTGATCGGCCGGACTGACGGAAGCTACTCGCAGGCTCAGTTCGACCATCCCCAGGGGATGGCGCTGATCGGAAAAACTCTGTATGTTGCCGACACGGAGAACCATCTGCTCCGGACGATCGACCTGGAGTCGAAGACCGTCAGCACGCTCGCTGGGACCGGCCAGCAGGCCAGCTTCCGGGCTGGTGGCGGCCCGCTGCTCGAAACGGCTCTCAACAGTCCGTGGGATGTCCTGCCGATCGATGGCGTTCTCTATATCGCGATGGCCGGCCCGCACCAGATCTGGTCACACAAACTCGGCAGCCAGTCGATTCAGCCTTATGCCGGATCCGGCAAGGAAGACATCACCGACGGCCCTCTCGCCGAGTCAGCGCTCGCTCAACCGTCCGGTCTGGCGACCGACGGTACATTCCTCTACGTATGCGACAGTGAAGGATCCTCGATCCGGCGGATCAGTACGCGCAGCAGCAACAACCTCAACCGCCCCGACGGTGCGGTCACGACGGTTGCCGGTACCTCCGATTTGCCGAATGGGCGTTCCCTGTTCGAGTTTGGCGACATTGATGGCCCGGCGACCAAGGCCAGGCTCCAGCATCCGCTCGGCATCGCCTATCACAACGGCGATCTGCTCGTCGCCGACAGCTATAACCACAAGATCCGCCTGATCCAACTGAAAGGCAAACGCGTGGAGACGTGGCTGGGAACCGGCAAGGCGGGCAATGGTCTCGCCCCAGTCCAGTTCGCGGAACCAGCCGGGCTGTCGATCGCGGGGGACAAGCTCTACGTCGCGGACACAAATAATCACCGGATCGTGCTGGTCGATCTGAAATCCAAAGCCGCATCAGAACTGACGATTGCGGGGCTGACGCCCCCGGCTCCTCCAGCCGGCGAAGTCCCCGCCAGCATGCCGCGCGAGGAACTTCAGGTGGAAGAACAGTCGGTCAAGTCGGCCAGCGCACTGACCATCGACGTCGAGTTCCAACTCCCCGAAGGCTACAAACTCAACAAACTTGCGCCGGTCAGTTACCGCCTGACGGTCGACGACGGTCAGCAGCTCATTGCCGACGACAACCTGAATGTCCGGACCGAAGCCAAAGCTGGCGATGCTGCTGCGACGATCGAGATTCCGCTCGCTGCGCGAACCGGAACAGCAGTTCTCCATCTGGCGGTGACGTATCCATTCTGCCGGGACGGCGTGGGCGGATTGTGCAAGATCGACACCGCCTACTATCACATCCCGGTCAACGTCGGAACGGCGGGAACTGCCGATCGAATCAAGTTGACCGCCGCTCCGCGCAAGTAGTCTCGATTGAGTCCGACCACTTTCCCAGGACGAGCAACATGCGATTGTCGGTTTCTGTCTGCGCACTTCTGCTGACATTATCCTCCGCCGCCTTCGCGGCCGACCCGTGGGTGGTCTACGAGGGCAAGTCCGGACCGGGACTCGGCAGGCACATCGTGCTCATCAGCGGCGACGACGAGTACCGCTCCGAAGAAGCCCTGCCGCAACTCGGCAAGATCCTCTCGCTCCAGCACGGCTTCAAGTGCACGGTCCTGTTCCCAATCGACCCCCAGACCGGGGAGATCAAACCCGATTTCCAGACCAACATCCCCGGCACTGAGGCCCTGAAAACGGCCGACCTGATGGTGATCGCCACCCGGTTCCGAAATCTCCCCGACGAGCAGATGGCCCCGATCGTCGAGTACATCGAATCGGGCAGGCCGATCGTCGCGATGCGAACCGCCACGCACGGCTTCAACATTCCCGCCGACCGCAAGTACGGCAAGTACTCCTGGAACAGCAAGGAGTGGATCGGCGGGTTCGGCAAGCAGATCCTCGGCGAAACCTGGGTCAGCCATCACGGCCACCACGGCAAGCAAAGCACCCGCGGCATCATCGCTCCGGGCGCCGCCGACAATCCCATCCTGCGCGGCATCAAAGACGGAGACATCTGGGGTCCGACCGACGTCTATGGCATCAATCTGCCGCTGCCCGGTGACGCTCAGACGCTGGTTCTCGGCCAGGTCCTGACCGGAATGAAACCGACCGATCCCCCCCTCGAAGGTGAGAAGAACGCCCCGATGATGCCCGTCGCCTGGACGAAGTCCTACACGGGTCTGGCAGGCAAAACGGCCCGAACGTTCACGACCACAATGGGCGCCGCCAACGACCTGGAGAGCGAAGGAGTCCGCCGACTCCTCGTCAACGCCTGCTACTGGGCGCAGGGCATGGAACAGCAGATTCCCGCGAAGTCACAGGTCGACATCGTCGGCGAATACAAGCCGGCCAACTTCAGCTTCGGCGGTCACAGAAAGGGCTTGAAGCCGGCAGACTTCGAGCTCCGTTAGACTCGCACGCGGACCGCCCCGATTTCGTGACAGCCGCCAGTCCCTCCGCAGGGCCGGCGGCTGTCACCGTTCTCTTTCACCGGTCGGGACAAGACGCTGGAGTCTCCATCCCCGCATTCTCTCTCCATGACTTCCGTGTCCTTCGTGGTTTCAGCGTTTCTCAGACATTCGTGCCTGGCGCGATCTCGGCCTCGTTCAGTTCAACGCGCCGTTGCCTGCGTACATCCTCAGTCCGCGCAATGCGTTCCCCCCGTCTCGCGTTTCACACGTCGGCATTCCACGCGCAGAACCTCGTCTTGACGCCTCCCCGTCTTCAGACCTATGGTTCCCCCCTCCCCAGTTTCTCTCATCACGTCTGCAGGATCTTCCGGTCCTCCGCGTCCGTCGCGCCAGGTTGGCGTACGAACTGCGGAACCGGTTTGGCGAAAGGAATCGCCCGGCCATGCGCAGCTTCGCTCCCGCTCAGATCTGGCTGACCACAGCCTGCGCGATCACGCTGTTGACCGCGGGCGCCGTCACCTTGGCCGCGCCCCCAGCAGTGCGCCCGGCAGGTGGCGTTAACCTCGACACCACGCTGGTCGGCGTGCACACGACGTTCCAGGGATACGGTCCCGTCGTCCTCACGGGAGTCGGACTGGTTGTTGATCTGCCGGGAACCGGCGGCGATCCGGCACCGTCCGCCTATCGAACGATGCTGATGGACGAGCTCAAGCGTCACGATATTCGCATCCCCAATACGATTCTCGCGTCGCCGAACACGGCGCTCGTCGTCGTACGAACTTACCTGCCGCCACTGCTGCAGCCCGGCGACAGGCTGGACGTCGAGGTCATCGCCCCGGAAAGCGCCAACGCGACTAGTCTGGCCGGCGGATGGCTGATGGAATGCCACCTGACCGAACAGACTCTCGTCCCCGGCCAGGGACTGATGAAAGGTCATACCTACGCCCGCGCCAAAGGCCCCGTCCTGGCGGCAGGCGTCGCGATGCCCAGCGAACAGGCCGCAGCATCTCAGATGCTGCGCGGCCGGGTGCTCGCCGGCGGCACTCTGACCCGCAGCCGCGAACTCGCCATCAACTTGCGCAACGACTTCCGCAGCGTCCGCAACTCGTCGCGAATCGCCAACGCCGTCGGCACCCGGTTTCACGACTACGACAAGTACGGCATCAAAAAACCGATGGCCGTCGCCAAAACCGACGCCAAGATCTCTCTCGAACTTCAGCCCCGTTACAAAGACAACTACCCCCGATACCTCGAAGTCATCAAGCACATCGCTTTCGCCGAGAGCCAGGTCGCCCAGCGCGTCCGTATGCAGCGTCTGCAGGAAGAGCTGTTCGAGCCCGAAACGGCCGAAGAAGCGGCGCTGCAGCTCGAGGCCATTGGAAATGCTTCCGTCCCTCTGCTGAAGGCGGCTCTCAAAGCGCCGACGCTGGAGTGCCAGTTCCAGTCCGCGATGGCTCTGGCATACCTCGGCGAAGCCGACGGCGTGCCGGTGCTCGCTCAGGCGGCCCGCGAGGAACCGGCCTTCCGCGTGTTCGCGCTCGCCGCTCTGTCGACCATCGACGACGCCGATGCCCACATGGCGCTCCGCGAGCTGATGAGCCAGAACAGCGAAGAACTCCGCTACGGCGCCTTCCGGGCGCTCTGGACGCTCGACCGGAAGGATCCGTTCATCCGCGGCGAACCGATGCTCGAACCGATTGATCCGTTGCTGGCCGATGACCTCGAAGCGCAGCAGAACCGCCAGCTCCATTTTGTCCTGCACGTATTGGAGACCAGCGGCGATCCCATGGTCCACATTACGCTCCGCACGCGTCCTGAGGTCGTCGTGTTCGGAGCCGAACAGAAATTCGCCACGCCGCTCCTGCTCTCCGCAGGACGCAACGTAATGATTACCGCCCAGCCGGGAAGCGAGACAGCCACAGTCGTCCGCTTCGAGGCGAATCGCCCCGATCAGCGGAAGGAAGTCTCCCTCAACGTCGCCGAGGTCATTCGCACTGCCGTCCAGCTTGGCGCCCGCTATCCGGACGTCGTGCAGATGTTGTCCGAAGCCTCCCGACAGCGAAACCTGCCGACGCGGCTTGCCACGGATGCTCTGCCGGAAGCCGGCCGCGTCTACAATCGCCCGCGAAACGACGGCGCACCGAATGGAATGGAGAAGCCCGCGAAACCGACCCGGATCGGCCGCGATCACATGGCGCCAAACCTGTTCCCGCTTGACCACGAAAAGGATGAACGTGAAGGCGGCAGCGATGACGGATGGGCCGATTCCGAGGGAGCCCAGGCCAGCATGCCCGCCACCCCGAAAGACGAGAAGTCCGAAATGCCAGACAAACCTTCCCCCGCTGCAGCGCCGGCAGAGGACAAGGTCGACAGCGACGATGGCGTGAAGAAACCATTTGGTCTGATTCCCCGGCTCCGCGCCCGATTCTGAAACCGCGGGCCCGGCCCGCAACTCCTGGAAAATGAATCCTTCGGCCGGCAAGCGAACTCGCCGGCTCGCGGGCCGTCGGCTGCCGACGGCAGGACCCCGTCATGCTGAAGTCACTGGAACTGTTCGGCTTCAAGAGCTTCGCCGACCGCACCAGGTTCGACTTCGCCAAGGGCATCACCTGCGTTGTCGGTCCTAACGGCAGCGGGAAGAGCAATGTCGTCGACGCGCTCAAGTGGATTCTTGGCGACCAGTCGGCCAAGAGCCTCCGCGGCAAGGACATGGTCGACGTCATCTTTAACGGCTCTTCCAGCCGCAAACCGAGCGCATTCGCTGAAGCCACACTGACTTACGACAATTCGTCCGGCCTGCTCCCCATCGATGCGCAGGAAGTCCATATCGGCCGCCGGATCTGGCGGAACGGCGACGCCGAGTATCTGCTGAATCGGGCCCCATCGCGACTCAAAGACATCAAGGATCTGTTTCTGGGCACCGGCGCCGGCAGCGCCGCCTACAGCATCATCGAGCAGGGCCGCGTCGATCAGATTCTGCAGGCCAATCCAACGGCCCGGCGGCTGGTCTTCGAGGAGGCCGCCGGCGTCAGCCGCTTCAAGGCCCGCCGGCTCGATGCCCAGCGCAAACTCGAACGCGTCGCCCAGAATCTGCTCCGTCTGACCGACATTGTCGACGAGGTCGAAGCGCAGCTCAATTCCACCCGCAGCCAGGCCGCCAAGGCCGTCAAGTATCGCGAAGTCAGCGAAGACCTCAAGAAGTGGTGGTTGGGCCTCGCCGGCGATGACCATCGGCAGCTCACCGCCGAGATTGCCGTCGTCGAAGCGGCACTCGCCAGTTCCGAAGGGCATCTCCAGGAACTGACCGACCGCCAGAAGGTCATCGAGTCCGAGGAAGCCGCCTTCGATCACGAGATCTCCGCCCTCGACGACCGCCTGCGAGCCGTCGACCGCCGGAATTCGGCCGCCCGCGAATCGATCGTCGGCCAGGAAGCCACCATACAGTTTCAGACGGCCCGGCTGCAGGAGCTCGAAGCCGAGTTGACTCGGCTGCAGAAGCAGCAGGCTCACCTGCGCCGGCGAACGAGCGACGCCCGCGGCGAGATCGAGCTGCAGCAACTTCGGCTCCAGGAAGTTGAAGCCGAGTACGCCGAGAATCGGGCTCGCGTTACGGAACGGGACGCCACGCTGCAGGGCCGGGCGGCGGAGCTCGTCCAGTTGCGCGAGCAGATCGAAGCCCGCAGGACGGAACGCGAGCAGGTCGCCCAGCAGTCGGCCGGCATCGCCAATCAACTTGCGACGCTGCACGCCCAGCTCGAAGCTCTGCAGAATTCGCAACAGCGCGTCACCGGCCAGCTCGATCATGTCGACGAGCTGATCGCCCGGCTGCAGGCCGAGCGGGTCGAACACCAGCAGCGTCTGGAAGCCGCCCTGGCTTGTTTCACGGCGGCCCAGCAGACGCTGCGCGACGTCCAGAGCCGCCGGTCGCAACTCGTCGGCACGCAGGACGATCTCAAGTCACGTCTTGCGGCCGACCGCGAACAGCGCAGCGCCGCGCTGGCCCGCAAGAGCCTGCTCGAAGACCTCGAACTGCGTCAGGAAGGGCTCAACCTCGGCGTCAAAGAGATTCTTTCCCGCGCCCGAACCTCGGATCTGCCCCCCTGGAACACTGTCATCGGCGGCGTCGCCGATCTCCTCGATGTCGATCTGGAACACGCCGCATTGCTGGAAGTCGCTCTGGGAAGCCGGTCGCAGTTGATCGTCCTCCGGGAATACCAGCCTCTGCTGACCTACCTTCGCTCGGGCGCGGCCCAGTTGTCCGGTCGCGTCGGCTTTCTGGCAATCCCAGACCGACTCGCGGGCGAGCCCCTTCCGCCCACGATGCGCGGCGAAGACTTCCTGCACCTGGAATTGAACAGCGCCCTCCTCCCGGACTTGAGCGGTCTCCCCGGAATCATTTCCCGGGCCGACGACCTGATCACCGGCGATCACGGCATCCTGGGTCTCGCGGCCGCGGTGCTGGCCGATACCTGGGTCGTCCAGACGCTGGATGACGCCGTGCGTCTCGCGACCGGTCCCGGCAGTGGATGCCGATTCGTCACGCTCCAAGGCGAAGTCCTCGAACACGACGGCGCACTGCACCTGGGAACCGTCCGCAGCGACACCGCCTTGCTGTCTCGAAAGAGCGAACTACGCCGGATCAGGAACGACCTCATCCAGCTCGACCGGCAGATCATCGAGCAGGAAGAGTCTCTGAAAGGCGTATTTGATTCGCTGACCAGCGCGGATGGCGAACTCGAAGCCGCCGCGTCTGCCGTCGATGCCGCTTCCGCTCGACTGGTCGATGCGCGCGCCGAAGTCACGGCCTGCGACCAGGATCTCGATCGGCTGAAGGGAGATCGGCGGCAACAGGCGGAACAGCTCAAACTCGCCGCGCAAGAGCTCGCTGCGCGCGAAGTCGACATCGAGCGGGCCGATCAACAGGCCGGAGAGCTGGCCCGGCAGGCGGCCGAACTTGATCGGGACATTGAAACGCATAAGCAGACGCTCGCGTCCGCGGAACGCGAGGCGCAGGGCCTCGAACAGGAGCGGGCGGCCCGTCAGCTCGATCTGGTCAAACAAAGCGAACGGCTCGACGCACTCCGCGCACAAACCGAACGCCTCGAGGAGGAAGTCCGTCAGCGCACGCTGCAGAGCGACGAAGCCGAGCGACGTCTGGAAGCGGCCGTTCTCAAACGGCAGCAGACCATTCTGAACATCCTCAACACCGGCGACGCCGTCAACGAACAGTACCTCGCCGCGGAAACCGTTCAGATCGAGGCCGGCGCTCTCCACTCTGAGAAGCGGGAGCTTCGCCAGCGCCGCAGTCGGCTCGTCGAGGCCGAACTGGCGCTGCGCAAAGAACGACGGGAACTGGCCGATCGCCGGCACGCCGAGGAGATCCGTCTCCGCGACATGCGGCACGCTCTCGAAACGCTGGCCGAACGCCTCGACGAAGAGTATCAAGTTCAACTCGAAGACGTCGCCGCGTCGGGCGTCTCCGCCTACGCGTTGCATCTCGAAGAGCGCCACTCCTCTCACGACCGCCGGCACCACGCCGAGGAACACGTGGAAGAGGCCGCCGCGGAAGCGGCGCACGGTTCCCGCACGTTTGACGGCGCCTCGCCACCGCCGTTCTCGGAAGTGCGCCCCGAGCTGGACGCCCACGTCACCCGCCTGCGGCGCAAGCTCAAGATGATGGGGAGCGTCAACACCGACAGCCTGCGCGATCTCGAATCGCTCGAAACCCGCTTTCAGCAGCTCAGCGCCCAGCTCCAGGACCTCGTCGAAGCCAAACAGACGCTCGAAGACATCATCCGGCGGATCAACGTCGAAAGCCGGAAGATGTTTGCCGAGACTTTCGAAGTCATCCGCACGAACTTCCAGGATCTGTTCCGCAAAGTTTTCGGGGGGGGCGAAGGGGACATCATCCTCGAAGACCCCGAAGACATTCTCGAATGCGGCCTCGACATCCAGGCCCGCCCCCCGGGCAAAGAGCTGCGCAGCATCTCGCTCCTCAGCGGCGGCGAGAAGACCATGACCGCCATCGCCCTGATCATGTCGATCTTCAAAGCCAAACCCAGCCCGTTCTGCATTCTTGACGAAGTCGACGCGGCCCTCGACGAGGCCAACGTCGAACGCTTCACCTCGGTCGTCCGCGAGTTCCAGAGCTCGACGCAGTTCATCATGATCACCCACCATAAACGTTCGATGGTGGTCGCCGACGTCCTGTACGGCGTGACGATGGAAGAGTCCGGCATCTCGAAGCGGATGGCCGTCCGCTTCGAAGACGTCAGCGACGACGGCCACTTCAAGCCGCCGGCTCAGGCGTCCGTCGCCTGACCGGAGCGATCTCGCTCAGAAGTCGGCGCTCTTGGGTGTCCGCGGGAACGGGATGCAGTCGCGGATGTTCTGCATCCCGGTAATGAGCTGGACCGTCCGCTCCAGCCCCAGGCCGAATCCGCTGTGGGGGACCGTGCCGTACTTGCGCAGTTCCAGGTACCACCAGTAGTCGTCGGGATTGAGGTGCGACTCCCGCATGCGGTCGACCAGCACGTCGTAGCGTTCCTCGCGCTGGCTGCCGCCGATGATCTCGCCGATCCGCGGCACCAGCACGTCCATCGCGCGAACGGTCTTCCCGTCTTCGTTGCAGCGCATGTAGAACGACTTGATCGCCCGCGGATAGTCGGTCAGGATCACCGGCTGCTTGAAGTGCTCCTCGGTCAGATACCGCTCGTGCTCGCTCTGCAAGTCTTTGCCCCACGAGATCGGATACTCGAACGTCCGGCCGGACTTTTCGAGAATGTCGACGGCGGCGGTGTATGAGAGCCGGATGAACTCGTGCGAGACGATGTTCTCCAGCGACGCCAGCAGCGTCGGTTCGATCCGCTCGTTGAAGAACTTCAGATCGTCCGGGCACTTCTCCAGCACGGCCCGGATCACGAACTTCACGAAGTCCTCGGCGAGCTGCATATTGTCATCGAGCTCGTAGAAGGCCATCTCCGGTTCGACCATCCAGAATTCGGAGAGATGCCGCGTGGTGTTGGAGTTCTCCGCCCGGAACGTCGGCCCGAACGTGTAGATGTCACCCAGCGCGCAGGCGTAGGTCTCACCTTCGAGCTGACCGCTGACCGTGAGCCCGGCCTTCTTGCCGAAAAAGTCCTGGCCGTAATCAATCTCGACCGGCTTTCCCTGCTCCTGCTTGAGCGTGGCCAGCCGCGCCAGATCCAGCGTTGTCACCTGGAAGAGCTGCCCGGCCCCTTCGCAATCGCTGGTCGTGATGACCGGCGTGTGGACGTAAAGAAAGCCGCGCGACTGGTAAAACTCGTGGATGGCGAAACAGATCGCGTTCCGCACGCGGGCCACGGCCCCGAACGAATTCGTCCGCGCCCGCAGGTGCGCCTTCTCCCGCAGGAACTCGAAGCTGTGCCCCTTCTTCTGCAGGGGATACGTCGCGGGATCGGCCGTCCCCAGCACCCGCAGCGAACGGACGTGGACTTCAATTCGCTGCCCCTTGCCCGGAGACTCCTTCACTTCGCCGACGGCGTGAATGCTCGCTCCGGTCCCAATCTCCTTCATCAGCGCCGCGTAGTCAGGCACGTTCCCGTCGACGATGAGCTGCAAATTGCCGAAGCAGCTTCCGTCGTTGACTTCGAGGAACGCGAACTCCCCCTTCGACTCGCGCTTCGTCCGCACCCAGCCGCGGACGTCGACCGACTGCCCCGGCTGCCCGTCGCGAAGAATGACAGCGATCCGGCTGAACGATGACATGGGGAACCTGAAAAGTGGTGAGTGATGAGTGATCCGTGGCGAGTGAGAGCAGACTCCGGGTGGCACGTCCCTGAGTCTGCGAAGGGCGTGTCTTCCATCGAGAGTGACATCGTGCGACAGCTTCTCGCTCCGTTCCGCTGCCTACCCGCCTCTCTGCTTCTACTGAATCCAGCGTTCGGCGGCAAGCCGTCCGTTCACGGCGTCGCGACGGCCCCTATCCCCTCCTTGCTTTCCGGGATTCCCTTCGGATTTCGAGTTTCGGATTTCGTGCTTTCCCGCTCCGCGAGCTCATACAGCGGTCGATGCCGGAACGGCGTCTCCAGGATCAGCAGGCACAGGCTCGTCAGATACAGCCGGCCCGCTTTGTCCCCGAACTCTTCGCCGACGCTCAGCGGCTGTTCCGGTTTCCAGCTCCCGCGGATATCGCTCCCCGCCCTGGTGCTCCCCGAAGTTGCCTGGGCCTTGAGCACCATCTGCCGGGCGGCCGCGTTCCACGCCTGCCAGTCATCCCCACCCAGGTTGTGCAGCACCTGCAGCGTGTAGTACCACGAATAAACCCTGCCGGTGGTCGACGCCTCCGGCCGATTGCGATCCAGCAGCAGGAAGTGAACGCCCTGCTTCATCCGGGGGTCATCGGCGGGCCAGCCGAGCCATTGCCGGCAGAGCAGCCCCTCGGCCGTCAGCGCCGGAGTTACGGCCCCGGCCGCCGAGTTCGGCTGATACTTGTAGCGACTGCCCCCCTGCTCCGAGACCGAATCCAGAAAACCCGACGCCCGCTCGTACTCTTCCTGGTCGATCTCAATGCCCGCCATCCGGGCCGAGTGCAGCGCCATCAGCGCCCAGCTCGTGACCGACAGATCCCCGACCATGTCTTTGCTGATCGGCCGATATTTCCAGCCGCCATGCTGCGGGTGCTGAGCGAACAGCAGGTAGCGCACTGCCTTCTCCGCGGGCTCCCGCAGGCTCTCGTCATCCGTCAGCGCCAGCGCTTCGCACAGGGCAATGGTGGCCATCGAGTGGGCATAGAACGCCGGCAGCCGCCCTTCCTCCTGTCGCTGGTCGTGCAGGTCTCCCGATTCCGAATCCTGGTTCTTCACCAGCCATTCCAGGCCCCCCGCGACCACCTTCTGGTAATCCCCCTCCAGATGCGTCTGACCGGCTCCGAGAAAGGGCAGCAAGGCCAGAGCGGTCGCGCCGGTATCGGTTCGCACATACGACGGGGCGGCGTCCGGATATCCCTGGTGCAGCTCCCACCGACCGTCGCTTCGCTGTTGTCGCACAAACCACTGCAGCCCCGCCTTGATCGCCCGTTCGACGTCCTCCGAACTGCCAAGCTTCGCCAGTTCCTCCTGCCGCGTCCGCAGGCTGCGGTTCTCCAGCGACCGCTTGATATCGACCGGCTGCACCGGCACAAGGCTCAATTTTGGTGCGCCGCCGGACGGGTTCGCAGGCGGCTTCGGCGGGCTCTTCTCAGAGGGAGTCGGCTTCAACGTCGAATTCAACGGCAATCGGACCGGCTGCCGGACCACGACTGGCGCAGCGGTTTCAGCGGGCTTTGCCGCGGTGGGCGTGAACCACGTCGCCACCAGCGGATCGAGCGTTTCGGGGTAATTGGTCTGCACGACAATGATCGCCATGATCACCAGCGCGATGCCGTGCAGCACCAGGCTGATCAGCAGAGCGGTTCCGCCGCTCCGGAAGTCGTCCTGAGTCCGTTGCCACAGCGTCCGCGGCTTGAGCGTCTCGTAAGCCGGGTCAATGTCCAGCAGTTTGACCCGCCGGCGCACCGACCGCCGCGGCCCGCTCGAAGAGCGTTCCGGTTCTGCGGGCGATGGTGGCGGCTGATCGACCATGAGAAGGAGAGGTCCCCGGGAGCCCGGACGAGGAACCACGAATTACACGAATGAGCACGAATTTCCGGACGGCAAATGCGTCAAGTTCGGTCTTCGCCAGATCTCCGGCGATCTCACTTCAGTCACCTGCAAATGCTTCCGATCATTCGTGGGAATTCGTGCGATTCGTGGTTCTCCTCCGATTCAACGCTACGCAGTCGCCGGGCTGACCAGCAACGTCTCTTCGTCGGGTCGCTGCGTCGATCGCGTCAGGGCGAGGAACGCCTCGACGAGCATCAGCAGCGACAGCCCGATGAGCAGCGTCGAAATCCCCAGCACCATGTACGTTGCGAGCGGCAGCGACGGATTCTGCTGGATCTGCTGCAGGGTGCCCCAGGTCATCTTGACCAGCGCCCAGGTGCTCATGCAGTACATGAACGCCGTCGGCACGCCAACGACCGGCCAGACCCACCAGGCCCGGCGGGTCCGCCAGAGCCAGACCGTCACACCGAGCAGCGTCAGGGCCGCGAGCAGCTGGTTGCTGGCGCCGAACAGCGCCCAGAACACGCGCCACAGCGGAACCGCCTTGCCACTGGCGTCGGTCATCTCCGTCATGACGAAGAAGACTGGCACACCGGCTGTCACCAGCGTGCCCAGCCAGCGGGCCCACGTCGCCCGCGAGCCGACCAGTTCCTGAATGATGTACCGCCCCAGTCGCGTGCAGACGTCGAGCGTGTCGTACACGAACGTCGTAAACGCCATCAGCGCGAACGAGACTCCCAGCTTGGCGTCCAGTCCCAGAGTCGCCAGGAAGCTGCCGATCCCCTCGGCATAGATCCGGTTCGGCGCGGGATTCTTGAGCAGTTCATCGCCGACCGCGAGTTTCATCACGCAGCACAGCGAAACAATGGCCACCATCGCTTCCAGCAGCATCGCGCCATAGCCGATGAGCCTGGCGTCGGTCTCCACCCGGAGCTGCTTCGACGTCGTCCCCGAGGCGATCAGTGAATGAAACCCGGAGCACGCGCCGCAGGCGATCGTGATGAACAGGAACGGGAACAGCGTCTCGCCCTTCGGGGTCTCCCAGGCCGTGAAATGCGGATACTGGACCGATCCGTTGCTGAACAGCAATCCGAGCATCCCGCCCAGCAGGGCGACGTACAAAAAATACCCCCCCAGATGCCCGCGGGGTTGCAGCAGCAGCCACATCGGAACCACCGACGCCACGCAGCAGTATGCCAGCAGCAGCACGTCCCACACCTTGTGCGCCAGCTTCTCCGAGGCCGGACCGTCCAGCGCGGGCATGAACGACCGCAACGCCGCGGCGACGTCGACCGGCACATGCTGCCCGGCCCAGATCGACACCCCCACCAGCGGCAGAAAAATCAACGTCGCCATGCCGATCGAGAGCTTCGTGTACCGCAGCAGCAGCCCCATGATGATCGGCAGCGCCAGGTACATCAGCGACGACGACGCGATTCCCGCCCCGGTGACCGAGTCCCCGTTCTCCAGGTTCTGCTGACCGACGAACGCCGCCGCGGTGATGTCGGTGAACGCAATAATGATGTAGACCAGCGCCAGCCAGACGAACGTCAGAAACAGCACGAAGGCGCGCTGGCTCATGTGTTCCCGCACGACGTCGGCGATCGAGTTCGCCTTGTGCCGGATCGACGACACCAGGGCCGTAAAGTCGTGGACGCCGCCGATCAGGATCGACCCGACGAGGATCCAGATCAGCGCCGGCAGCCAGCCGAACATCACGCCGGCCAGAATCGGCCCGACGATCGGCCCCGCCGCGGCAATTGCCGAGAAGTGCTGACTGAGCAGCGCGTTCGGTTCCAGCGGCTGATAGTCGACGTCGTCCCGCAATTCCACGGCGGGGGTCGTAGCCTTCGGGTCAAGCCGCAGCAGGAGGACGAGCAACGGCCCGTAGGTCCAGTACGCCACCGACAGGATGGCTGCCGAAGCCAGAATAATCACCACCATGCTCATTGCAGCCAGTCCCCAGTTTGCGGGCTCAGAAGTCCAGATCCGGAATTCTACGCCATTTCCGCCCGCCTTTGCGACGGAGTTTTCTCCCGCCGGACCTGAGGATTTGGTCAGGTCGAACGCCGAGCGGGAAGAGAAAGATCTCTCGCAGAGTCGCAGAGGTAAGAGGAGTTCGCAGAGAAGACGGAAGGGACGAAGATTTCTCGCAACGGCGCAAAAACGGAACGCAAAGACGCCAAGAAGAGAAATGTCGAATGGAAGAAGTCGAGAGACGAGAGCCAGAATGAGGAAATCCGGATCTGCCGATCAGCGATCCGCGATTTTGCCTCTGGCGACTCACTCTTCGCTCTCACCACGGACCACTGACAACGGGTGACTGCGGAGTTACCCTGTCACTGTTGAACGACAATGACCTTCTGATGCGGGACTACGAATCATGCAGCGCTGGATCTGGACTGTGGTGCTCGGCATGGCAGCCCTGGGAGCAATCCGAATGACCGACTCGACTTCGACGATCGCGGCGGATGCCGCCGGCAAGCAGCTCCGGCACATGGTGCTGTTCAAGTTCAAGGCGGAAGTCACCCCCGCTCAGGTGCAGGAAGTGGTCGACGCGTTCGCGGCCCTGCCGAAGAAGATCAACGTGATTACCGACTTCGAACACGGCACCGACGTGAGCATCGAGAACAAGGCGGACGGTTTCACCCACGGCTTTCTGGTCACGTTCAAGGACGAGAAGGGCCGGGAGATTTACCTGCCGCATCCGGCGCACCAGGAGTTCGTCAAACTCGTAGGGCCGCGAATCGACAAGGTGCTGGTGTTTGACTACTGGGCGAAGAAGTAGCGGATTGGAACGAACCAGCACAATTTTTTTTTTTTCTGGAGCGGCGAAGGTCATCCGGGTCTTCACCCGACAATCAAGACAAAAGCCCCGCAGGACTGCTCCCGCGGGGCTCTCTCATTTCAGCTCATGTCACCGACCGGCTTAGTACCGGTAGTGGTCCGGCTTGAACGGGCCGTTAACTGGCACGCCCAGGTACTCGGCCTGCTTCGGCGTCAGCTTCGTCAGCTTGACTCCCAGCTTGTCGAGGTGCAGCCGGGCGACTTCTTCGTCCAGTTCCTTCGGCAGCCGGTGCACGCCGACTTCGTACTTGTCCGGCTCGGTCCAGAGGGCGAGCTGGGCCAGCGTCTGGTTCGTGAAGCTGTTCGACATCACGAACGACGGGTGACCTGTCGCACAGCCCAGGTTCACGAGCCGGCCTTCCGCCAGGATGATGATCCCCTTGCCGTCCGGGAAGACGAACCGGTCGACCTGCGGCTTGATCTCGATCTTCTGGATGTCCTTCCGACCGGTCAGATAAGCGACTTCGATTTCCGAGTCGAAGTGGCCGATGTTGCAGACGATGGCGTCGTTCTTCATCGCGTCGAGGTGCTCGCGGCGGATCACTCCTTCGCAGCCGGTGGCGGTGACGAAGATATCGGCGAACGGAGCGACTTCTTCCAGCGTCGTGACCTGGAAGCCTTCCATCGAGGCCTGCAGCGCGCAGATCGGGTCGATTTCGGTCACGACCACGCGGGCGCCCAGGCCCTTCATCGCGTCGGCGCTCCCCTTGCCCACGTCGCCGTAGCCGCAGATCACGACCACCTTGCCGGCGATCATGATGTCGGTGGCGCGTTTGATGCCGTCGGCGAGGGACTCGCGGCAACCGTAGAGGTTGTCGAACTTGCTCTTGGTGCAGCTGTCGTTGACGTTGATCGCCGGTACGGCCAGCTTGCCTTCCTTGTGCATGTGATACAGGCGGTGTACGCCGGTCGTGGTTTCTTCCGACAGGCCCTTGATGCCGCCGAGCAGCTCGGGGAATTTGTCGTGGACCATGACGGTCAGGTCGCCGCCGTCGTCGAGAATCAGATTCAGCGGCTGACCGTCCGGGAAGTAGAGGGTCTGCTCGATGCACCAGTCGAACTCTTCGTTGTTCATGCCCTTCCAGGCGTAGACCGGCACGCCCGTGGCGGCGATGGCGGCGGCGGCGTGGTCCTGCGTCGAGAAGATGTTGCAGCTCGACCACTGGACATCGGCCCCGAGCGCCGTCAGCGTCTCGATCAGCACTGCGGTCTGAATCGTCATATGCAGGCAGCCGGCGATCCGGGCCCCCTTCAGCGGCTGCGAGGCGCCGTACTTGGCGCGGAGCGCCATCAGGCCGGGCATTTCGTTCTCGGCGAGCTGGATCTCCTTGCGACCCCACTCGGCCAGAGACATGTCCTTGACTTTGTAGGGGAGCTTCTTCTGAGTCGCCGTCGACATCCGCATATCCTCCAGAGAAATTATTTCGCAGCCGCCCACCGGCGGGGTCGCACCTGCCTCACACACCTTCGGCGACCGATCAAGATCCGTGGATCTATCAGCCCTAACAGGTTACGGCGTTTCAGGGCCTCTCGCAACCAGCGGCTGACGCAGGATTGTACCCGGTGCGGCGAGCCGCAGAAGGAAAAGGATGATTGAACAGGCTGACCAAACCTGAGAAATCGCATTACGCCGCTGGCGGACCGGATCCACCTGCCAGAAAGCGCCACAGTGCGAGTCCCGTCAGCAGCGTCACCGGAATGAGGGACAGGGCAGCCCAGATCTGCCAGACAGCTTGTTCGGGGTCGACAGGTTCGATCACGACGTCGACACTCGTCAAAGGAACAGGTTTCTCAATCCCCTTCGACCGTCCTGGCGGAATCGCAACATAGGCCGGCTCGCTCGGCTCTTCGACCGGAACCATTGAGGCTGCAACCACGGCCGCTCCCGGGTCCGCCTCCGCATCACCCAGCAGCCGCTCGTCCCAGTTGACCGCCAGCAGCAGATCGAACCCGGGATTGGACTGTTTCACCTGGCAGGAGCACGCCCCGCAGAGAAAGCCGCAACATTCCGCCAGTACCTCCTCGTCCACCCGGTCCGCCGACAGGACGGTCATCGCCCGTCCACGGCCGAAGACGGGCACGACCAGAGTCTCCGCCGGATCTGGCAGTTCAGAAGCTCCGCTGGCGACCAGTGCACGGAAAATCGCTTCGTCCGGTGCCTGGCCGTCGACCTCCAGCATTGAAAACCGAACTTCGAGGGGCAGCCGCGTCAGCAGTTCGGAGCCCGGCAGGCCAACGCCTGGCGGCAGAGGAATCTCGGCCGCCAGAGTCGGCAATTGAGCTTTGAGCTTTTCGACGACAGCGAGATAACCGTCATCGTCCGCGCCGCGAAAGACCAGCCAGACCACCGAATCGCCGTTCGCCAGCCGCCGAATCAGCTCGCTGCGCGCAGGTGACGCCCACAGGTCCGGCGTCGCCTGCAACAACGGGCCGGACCAGACGACCGCCGAGCCCCGTCGACCACCCGGTCGCCGGAGGACAACGTGCGGCAGCGCGACGTCTCCGATCGCTTTGCCAACAGCCTGCAGATCGTCCGCCAGGTCGTCGTCGAGATTGCAGTGCACTACTTCCCAGTTCGTCGCGCCGCCGTTGATCTGCGACTGATCTTCGAGCTGCGACACGGCTGCCTGCTCCTCGGCAGTCAGCGATCCGCGATAGAACACGTCGACTTCAAACAGGTCGGCCGCCCAGCGTTCCAGCGCATACCGAAACACGGGAACCGCGCAGGCATCGGCTCGCTGAGGCACCGCCAGCGCGACGGTGAGGGCGACAACAACCCGCAATTGCCACGAAGCGCCGACACGACTCCATCTGTTCCGACTCATTCGCCGCGCCCCAGGCAGAGGATCCGGCCGTCGGTCGTCGCAATGTAAACCCGACCGTACGCCGTCGACATCCCGTCCCAGACCGGCAGCGCGTCAATTTCCATCTCGGCGATCCGGCTGCCGTCCTTGGTCGATACCACCCAGAACCGGCCACCCTTCTTCCCGTCGAGCGACTCGTTCTGAGCCTGCAGTTGCTCGTGAATCGCGGGATCCTTCGCCGCCAGCCGCTCCAGCGCATATTCCTCATCAACCAGATCCGGCGGCCCCGCGACAATTAGCGCGTCGTTGGCCAGCACCATTGCGCGGGCGAAGACCGGCACAAACTTGGTCCAGTTATGATCGAACCCGCTCTGCTTGCCGGCGGCAGCGGCCGCTGCAGCGCCCGCCGCGGCTTTCGGAAAGACAACCGCAGCGCCAATCCGTCCCTGGCCGGTCGGCAGCTTGCCCAGATCGCCGTCGTTCTTCTTGCCCGACGAATCTTTCGCATTCCCGTCG
This sequence comes from uncultured Planctomycetaceae bacterium, assembly GCA_942493135.1. Taxonomy (GTDB): domain Bacteria; phylum Planctomycetota; class Planctomycetia; order Planctomycetales; family Planctomycetaceae; genus Planctellipticum. Next base: position 2,364,695 of record OW818684.1, read on the forward strand.
TCGAATGTGCAATGGACCACGACGTCGGTCTTCATCGACCGAGCCTGTTTGGGATCCTGAAACGCGGCCGCAATCTCGCCCGCCTTGAACGCCCGATGCGTAATCCGCACTTCGTCGATCACACCGACGAATCCAAACGAGTCCTTGTACGAACCGACCGCGCCGCCGCTGTCCCCGCCCAGTTCGAGCTTCTGCTTCGGTTCGCCGGAAATCAGCGCAGGCGCTTTGGCCGAAGCCGCCAGGACACCGTCGACGTACAACTGCAGTTCCTTCTCCGCCGTCAGCACGCCGGCCAGGTAGTGCCAGCCATCCTTGATCCGATCGGGCGTCTGAACCTCTGTCAGCGTGCTGCCGGAGCGGATTGCAAACGTCGGCTTGCGAGCCTGCAGGTACAAGGCATACCCCTGGGCCGGTCCACCGTGCGCCACGATCACCCCGCCGGGACCGTCTGGCTTGATCCACGCCTCCACAGTCAGCGGTGTGTTGGCCGGATTGATGCCTGGCGTCAGCGAGAATTCAACGGTTTCTGAACCGCTGTTGCGCGATCTGTTGTTCTGCTTGTTCGCCGCACCGATCGGTTCCGGCGCCGCCGCGTCGCGATTCGCGGAAAAGAGCTGGTGCTCCAGCGGCGTCGTCCAGCGGTAGTACTGCGGCTGACGAGCGTAGCCGTAAATTTCCTTGTCGTTGAAGACCAGGATCCGCCCCGACGGCGTGTGCTTGCCCGCCTGGTAATAGCCGTTGTGACCGCCCGCAAAATTCTTGCCGTAGACCCAGTACGACCGGTGGAACCAGGTGTCGTCCAGAAAGCCCATCGGGGCGAACAGATGCCGGCCAGGCCCAGTCTGCGTGCCGCCCTGTTTGACCGCGTCGCCCGAGACCGGTCCGATCTCCTTCCGCGTTCCACCTTCGTCGAACTTCTGAGATCGCAGAAACACGCATTCGCCGTCAGTGCAGAGAATGTCCGCCAGCGCCACGGGCATCTGCAGCGTCTGCAGACGATTCTGAATGTCCTCGCCCGTCTCCGGATCGCGGTCGTTGAGGATTGTCTCCCCCAGTTTCTTCCCCGTCCGCGGATCGAGCCGCATGTACCACATGCCGCCGTCCAGAAAGCTCGACCGCCCCACAACGAAGTGTGCGACGTCCTTCTCGACCAGCACCGAACCGTGCACCGGCCAGACCGACTCCAGCTGCTCGAACGACATCAGCCGGCGATCCAGCGGCGCCGCCCGGTAACGCCACAGCAGAGCACCATCGCTCGCCCGCAAGGCATAAACCCAGCCGTCCGCCGATCCAAACAGCAGCCGCCCGTTCCAGTACGTCGGCGGCGAATCGATCCGTCCCCCCGCCATGAACGTCCACCGCGACTCGCCCGTCTTCGCATCGAGCGCATGCAGCGTATGTTCGTCAATCTGCGACACGTAGACGAGGCCCTGGGCAATCACCAGCGCGGACAACCTCCCCGGCAGCGTGACGTCCCAGTTCGGCCCCAGATCACTTCTCAGCGCCGCCTCGGAAAATCCGCTCCGCTGGTTGTCGTGCCGATACGTCGGCCATTCGTCGGCGGCCGCCGCCTGTTCCTGGAGAGGCTCGTCGTACGCCGGCCCGCGTTCGAGCCGGCCTTCCTCCGGAATCACCTTCGGCAGCAGCGGCTGCTTGAGCGCCGGCGCCAGCGCATTCAGCCCGTACAGTTTTGCCTCGGGATAGCACGCGCAATTGTGCGGCGGTGCATAGATCAGCCCGTTGCACGGCAAGATACCGTACAGGCAGCCTCCGCGGACCCAGTGATTGATGTCCCAGTGTTTCGCATTGAAATCGACCATTTCGATCCCCGTCCGCGACGGAATGATGAACCGGTCGGTCGCCTTGGCGATGTAGCAACGGTGATGGAACCAGTACGTGTCGATGTCCGGCGGAAACTCGACCTTCACCTCGCCGGTCAGCAGGTCGCGCCCCTTGTAGATCCCGCTGTCCCGACCGCTCGTCGTCGGCGCCACCCAGACCAGCCCGCCGGCCACGATCAGGTCTTGCGGCGACTGGTATCCCGACGGCGCATGATCCGACTCCCACAGCATCTTGCCGGTCGCGGCGTCAAACGCCCGCATTTTTCCCTCACCGCCCGCATACAGCACAAGCTGCTCGTGCAGCACCATCCGCGGGCCAAAGTTGAACTGAATCGTCTTCCGCCGGGCCGCCGGTTCGGTCGACCAGAGGGGCTTTCCGCTGACGGCGTCCAGGCAGTCGATTTTGTCGCCGTCGTGGAACACGACGTGCTTGTCGTTCGCGCACAGCGTCAACGGCGTCACCTTGCCGGTATGCGACCAGAGCTGCCGACCGGTCGCCGCGTCGAAGGCCACCACATCCCGCGGTTTTTCATTCCAGACGAACTCGGTGGCGACCCGCCCCTGATCGCCCGTGTTGAGCTTCGGAGCGAACTCATCCAGTTCCGCCACATCCCGGTTCACCAGCAGGAACAGCGTGCCGTGATGCAGCAGCAGTTCCTCGGTGGATTCAGTCCCCTCGTAGACCCGCTTCGTTTCGCCGGTCGCGCCGTCGATGTGCGACACCGGCGCATGAATCCCCAGCGTCAGATACAGATCCTCGCCGTCCGCCACCAGCCGTCGCGCAAGCTGCGTCGGCCCGCTCTTGAGGGGCCACATCTGGTCGTGCCACTTCGCGATGGGGCGCTTCCACAGAATCGTCCCGTTGAAGGCGTCTCGCGCGGTCAACTGCCAGTTTGAAGGGAGCTCGATCGAAACCCGCGAGCCCTCGTCCATGATGTAGTACATCCGCCCCTGCGACGACACCAGCGCACTCAGGCTGGCCATCCGGTCGTGATGCCGCGACCACCGCGGACTCCCCACCCACTGCAATCTCTCCGGAGGAGCAACCGCCGTATCGTGCGCGACGGCATTTCCCCCGGCGTCGTGAAAGTAGTGGGTCCAGTCGTCGATCTCGCTCGGTACCGGCTTGACGATCTTCCTCCACCCGCCCTCCTGCCGGATAAGCGCCACACCTCGCGGACAGAGCACCCGGTGCACCTCGTCCAGCGCAACGCCCCCCAGATCTTCCGCCACGACCAGATTCACCATGCCGTCGATGTACGGCAGCGTCTGGCCGTCGAACCGATCCACGCTGACCGGGCCATAGACTCCCTGGGCCCGCAGCGCCGCCCGGGCCGCGGCGATCCTAGCCGGCGACGTATCGATGCCATGCACCTGGAACGAATCCGTCGCCCGCAGCGCCGCAGTCAGCGCCCCGTCGCCGCAGCCGATATGGACGACAAAGCCGCCACGGATGCCGCTCTCGGCCAGCACGTCCGCCGCCACATCCGCAGGGGCCGCAACGGCCGTGTTCGAGGTGAAGGTCGCCGGACCACTCAGGGCGAACAGCAACAGTGCACGGCGCAGCAGACTCAAGGATGAAAACATCATGGAAGCAGCTCCGAACGAGCAGACAGGAACGAGAGAGGCAGCCGACGATGCGAGGAGCCTCGCCGACTCCGCCGGAGTATACGGCTCCATTCCGCGACACACCAGATGCCGCATCTGACGGCGCGGACCGCGTGGTCGAATGCCTCTCGATCGCCGGCATTGACGCCTCGGCGTAACGGCGCGACCATACGTCCGCATCCTGTCTCGTCCGAAGTTCAGAATCCGCCCCGCCTCAATCAGCCGTCGCACCGCTGCGCCCGCCTCTTCGGCTCCGCCAGTCGCTGCACTCCTCTTTTCAGAATGGAGACTTCCCGATGCCCATCGACCCCCAAGCCCTCGCCGACCTGACTCTGAAAATGGACGAAGTCGGCCTGCCCGATCCGGAGGCAGCGGCCCGAGAAGAACTGGAATCGGGCGAACCGATCCTGGCCACCCACTCGTTCCTCAAGTGGCTGACCGACGAAATGGTGCCGGCGGGGGATCAGCGCTGGATCGACTGGGCCCTGAAGCATCCCGAGCACAACCCGGGGCTGGCCCCGGCCCTGGAAAAACTTCTCGGCGCAGGGGTGGACCGGGACGCGCTGACGACGCTGGTCCGCGTGATGCAGTTCCGCATCTGCGACCACATCTGCTACATGCTCGACCAGGTCGCGATGCCCGGCGAAGTCCCAATCCAGGACTTCGCCGTCTACCACGTGGGAGGGGGGGACTCGCCGACGACGGACAAACCGATCGCCCGGCTGGATTCGCTGCACGAGATGATTGGCGCGTGGGATCCGGAGTCGGAGAGCGAAGCGGAAGAGACGGACGACGAGATTGATGAGAATGACCTGGAAGAGATGGAGGAGGATGAGTGAATCCATCGAGTGCAGCGCCGCCGATTCCGGGGAACTGATTCTGGGGTGGCTGGGGTCGAGTCTTCGAGCCCCCAGATGATCGTCCTATCGCTGCCGGCGGCCCAAAGCGGCGGGACTGTTCACAGGCCGGCGGGACTCTTTGCGATGACGGGAACGAGTCGGAATCGATCGCCGGCATCGATTCTGAAACGGTGAATCTCGGTCTTGTCCCCTCTCCCGCATTCTGATGTGGGCCAGGGTGAGGGTGCCTTTTTTCTCCAGTGAGAGATCCAAAACACCCTCACCCTTTCCCTCTCCCAACGAAGACGTCGGGAGAGGGGACCGGAGGCGCGCGCCTCAACCGTGGCTGGTGATTCCGGTGGCCCAACGAGACTCGTTGGCCGCTAACTCCGCGATGCGTTCCCAGTAGACCGTCTCCTCCGGTCAGTCTGCGAGTCGTCTTCGCCGGTTCCTCAAGCGGAGCGCCTTTTTCTGAAAAATGGCCGTTGACTTGTGAATGACGTTGCGTATCGTATGTTCGCACGTGTACTCCTGGCGTCGGCGACAGTGCCTTGAGCCGATCCGCCTGGCGACCAGTCGGCGGTTCGCCGGTGGATCTGCCGGTGGAACGGTGCGGAGGTTTCCATGAGAGATCGAATCAAGGAATTCCGGCGGGTCCCTGCCCGGGAGCTGCTGGCGAACAAAAAGAACTGGCAGCGGCACCCCGAGCGCCAGCGGGCCGCCTTGCAGGCGATTGTGGCGGAAGTCGGGTTTGCGTCGGCCGTGGTCGCCTGCGAGACCCCCGGCGGCCTGGTCCTGATCGACGGGCATGCCCGAGTCGAAGGGGCGCAGCCCGACGATCTGCTGCCGACGCTGGTGCTCGACGTTGATGCGGCCGATGCCGACAAGCTGCTCGCGGCGATGGATGCGATCACAAAAATGGCCGAGCGGGACGATGTCGCCCTCGCGGAACTGCTCGAATCCGTGACGTTCGACGACGCGAATCTCCGCCGGATGGTCGCCGAGCTGGATGCGCTGCACGCCGGGGAACTGGAAGCTCCCGTCGAGGGGGAGCTGGAGTGCGCGCTGGCGCTCCGGCCGCATGAACACTACGACTACCTGGTTGTACTCGCGCGGACCACGCGCGAATGGAACATTCTCTGCGATCTGCTGCAGATCGGCAGCAGCGTTTTCGACAAGGGGCGCGGCCGGACGAAGATCGGCTTCGGACGGGCGATCTCCGCGGACAAAGTAATCGAAAGGTTGCACCGTGGGTGATTCGCTGAAAGTGATCGTTCCCAGCCGGAGGCGGACGGGCAACATGCGGCGGATCCTGGCCCTCCTGCCCGATGCGCTGATCTGCGTCGACGAGCGGGAAGTCGGGGACTATCGGCCGCTGGTGCCCGAGCGGCAGTTGATTCCGCATCCGCCGACGGAGAATCTCCCCCAGGTCCGCAACTGGATCATCAAAAACATTGACTGCCGGTGCCAGGTGCAGGTCGACGACGACCTGAAGCGGGTGTTGATCTCGGACGGCTTCTCGCAACGGGTCACGAAGGACCCGGACGAGATCCAGCAGTTCCTCGTCAATGCGGCCAACATCTGCGCCGACGTCGGGATCGGGGCCTTCGCCTTCACCCGGCAGGCGAATCCTGCGCTGTCGCGACCGGATGAAGTTCCCTTCCGCCTGGTCTCGGCGATCTCGGCCACGTTCGGCATTCTCGGCCCGGCCCGCGACCGGCTGTTTGACGAACGGTTCCTCGGCCGGGACGACTTCGACTGGACCATGCGGACGCTGATCGAGGATCGGATCGTCTTTGTCGACAACCGCGTCTACTTCGATCACGGCCCCGCCTTCGCAGGGCGCGGGGGCAATGTCGGGATCGTCGACCAGCGCGGATTCGACAACGCCTCGCGACTGCTCAAGCAGCTCTACGGTTCCGCGATCGAGTTCTCGGCGGTCCGCTTCGCGGCGAAGAAGAATGTCTCCGCCAACTCGAAAACGGGCATGGTGCTGCGGGTCGAACGCCGGCAGTCGAGTGTCTATTGCTGACAGAATCTGCGGTCCCGCGCGGGGATCGGGTCACATTCCAGGGAGATCGCGATGTCTCAGCTCCAGCGGACGCTGAATGATCTGGACCCGTTTGTGTGCGTTTCGGCGACGCAGAAGTGCATCCGGCGGGGGCTCGAACGGGAGGCGATGCAGTTCGCCGTCGAGATGGCGCGGACGTCCAAGGCCTACTTCTCGTGGATCTGCAACCGGATCGAAGTCTGCTCGCACGAGGACATCGGGCTGGCCGATCCGCAGGCGGTGCTGTTCGCGGCCCAGGCGATCGAGCAGGCCCGGCGGTTGTACAAGCCGGAGCGGATGGGGGAGTCGATGATGATGGTGGGGAACGCGATCCGGGTGCTGTGCCGGGCGCAGAAGTCCCGGGAAGGAGACCACTACACGGCGGTCTGCATGCTGAGAGCGGAGCTCGACGCCTTCGTCCCCGAGATCCCCGATTTCGCCTACGACCGCCACAGCCAGGAAGGCCGGCGGCGCGGACGGGGGATCGAGCATTTCCTGGCAGAAGGAGCGCAACTGCAACCGGCTCCGGTGGAGCAGGACCCGTATGCAGTGGAGGCGGTAGAGCTCTGGTTCCGGCAGGAACGGGAGAAGCAGAGGGTTTCGTGAGGTTTGGTGGAGTTGCCGGATCGTGAATTCCTCGGCTCGAAAACTCGCTTCTCTTGGAAAATTTCCACCGAGGCAGTCAACCACGACAATCTCAGGAGCCTCTCTTTCCCCCCAACCCTTTTCGAGCACAACAGTTACGAAAGGAGCACGCCAAGCATGTGGACCTCCAAGAGGCCGCAAGAACTGATCTACTTGCAGTTCAATGGCAAGACAAGATTTCCCGAAGTTCACAGATCGGAAAATTCCGACCGAGCCTCAAGTCTTGACGCCTTGTGATCCGAGACAGCGTGACGGAGGACTGGGCTTTTCACGCGCGCCCGTACATGCTATCCTCCAGTTACGGGCAAATCGCTCTTGACAGGAACCGCTGGCATGCTTCTTGAACGCATTCACCGCTGCCCTTACTGCAAGCGAGAATCGAAGGCACCGTCTCAAATCTACCAGGAAAATCCTTTCTGCAATGACTGCCTTGACGAACGAGTCGCCCAAGAGCAAGAGCGGATAGGAGCGATCACGTGGCAAGACCGCGGCCACTACATCGCTATTATTCCAGTGACTCGAACACCTTCTTGAGGTGAGCAAAGGCAGTTCCTCTCGCTTGGCCGGATCGCCAAAGGGTCGTTCTCGATGCCTTTCGCTTTGAGCCGACAGTGTGAATCTCGACGTCCCACTGTCGGCCGTTCTTTCTGAGCGAAACGGCAAGGTTCGCTGACCGAGGATACCGTATTGATTCCCACGTGTATTCGCCATTCGGATGCAATGACGTTTTCCACTGGTGACTGAATTCAACTGATCCCAGATCCCTGGCAAGCTCGGTCGCCGACCCGTGACGATCCTTTGGATCGACTGCCATAGCCTTTCGAATGACCGTTCTCAGCCTCTTCGGCACATGCGGAAGAAACTTGTCGCGATCAGGGAACTTCCCTGAAACAACCGGCGCCGCCAAATCAGTTATCTGGGCCACTTGTTCTGCAAAAAACGGCTCGCCGTTTACGGCCCGGTAGAGCGTGAGTCCAGCTTGAAAGACGTCGGACTGAACAGTTCCGACACCGGTCAGGAAGAACTCGGGAGGGAGTGCATGGCGATACATTTGCGGCATAGTTATAACACCGGTCGGGCCGATCGTGCGAGCTTGGCCAAAGTCCGCGACCATCGCCATCCCTCTATCCGAAAAGAGAATATTTGACGGCTTTACGTCGAAGTGAATAGTATTCGCAGCGTGAATAGCCGCCAATCCGGAGAGAATGTGCTGTCCCACTCTCTGAATCTCAGAAAGTTCGAGCGGACCACCTTGAATCTTATCAGCTAGCGATCCATTCTTGTAATAAGGCATCGAGAGACAGACGTGGGTGGCCGTTTCTGAAGCAACCCGAATCGCCACGACATTAGGATGTTCTGATTTGAACATCGACTTAGCTTCGGCAAAAAAATCCGATACCGGTAGGGCAAAGCTGACCTTCTCAATCTCTTTGACCGCAACCTGTCCGCCGAGCTGAGGATCGTCAGCAAGGTAGACTTTTGAGTTTCGTCCTTGGCCGACACCAATTTCTCGAAGCTTTGAGTACGTGTAAGCTGAAACAACGTCCATCACTCGACCCCTAGCGCGGCGACCGCAGCAAGAATCGCCTCCTTCACTTTCTCGTTCTTGATGTGCGACCAATCGAGGCCGCGCACCTCGTCACCATCGAGGTATGCCTTTGCAGACTTGGTACTCAGGGCCGCTCGAATTGTCGTGAGATTTCCCGACAGAATTCGAAGACCTGACTCCGATGCAGATGCTAACAGGGCTCCCTCAATTCGTGCTCGTGAAAGCATCGAGGCGAGCACATTCGGCTTGGGCTTGAACTGCAAGAACGTTTCTGATTGGCGAACTGCGACGACGTTGGGGGAGTGAGCCAGAAAGAGCGTCTTCACATTCACGGAGAACCACAGAAGCGAATCTGCTTCGGAGTAAGCCTTAGGCGACTTCAATTTGTCGTTTGCAGCGAGAACTGGGGCGTTGCTACTGCCTTCGACGACTGCCCAATAGACGGTACCGTTTTCCGCACGAAGTCCGAGTGCTCTCATTCAGACGCCCTTGGATGACTCAGTGCTCAGGCTTACTTTGAGGAATCAGTCAATGCGAATAGACGATGCCAATTGCCAGTTAGATCGATCGTCTGCAGATGCCGAGGAAGGCTGTTCGTCGCCAAACGAAACCCAGACGCGGGCAAGTTCAGGTGGACAGATAAGGAAGAGTACTGATTAAAACGTGTCGCGCCAAGTAAAGTAGGCACGTCTGCCTGTACGAAGAAATCTCCGCCGGCTAGTAAATTTCAGACAACCTCATGACGAAAATCATCCGTCGGATCCGCGACGCGGGGGCCACTGCTGGACCGTCTGCGGGCCAGTTGTGCTCTGCACACGCTTTCCTCCGCCCACTATACCGACTCGTTGGCAGGTTCGTCCCCAGCCGGCACGGTCACAAACTCCTCGACGTGGTCCTCCCGGTTACGGCAGAAAGAGATCAGCCGGCGATCTGCGAGAAGTCGCCCGCGCGGCCTGCGGCCATAGTTTCGCCGATGAAACCGGTAGGCGTCGGCTGCCGCACCGAAGCCGGGATTCGGCGGTTCGTGTTCCAGAACGCTCAACCGCGGACGGCCGCTTCGATCGCTGCGATGTCGATCTTGCTCATCTCCATCATCGCTGCGAAGGCGCGCTGGGCGGCGGCCGGGTCGGGGCTGGTGATCGCTTCCGTCAGGGCGCGCGGAGTGATCTGCCAGGACAGGCCCCATTGGTCCGTGCACCAGCCGCATGCGCTCGCCTGGCCGCCGTTGTCGATGATCGCGTTCCAGTAACGATCCGTTTCCGCCTGGTCCGCGGTCGCCACCTGAAACGAGAAGGCCCAGTTGTGCTTAACGGCGGGTCCGCCGTTGAGCCCGAGGCAGGGAATGCCCATCACGGTGAACTCGACGGTCAACACGTCCCCCTTCTTCCCCGACGGAAAGTCGCCCGGCGCGCGGTGCACCGCGCCGACGGAGGAATCGGGAAAGGTCCGGGCATAAAACTGCGCCGCCGCCTCGGCGTCGCCGTCGTACCACAGGCAAATCGTGTTCTTGGCAGGCTGCACCATGTCACTTCTCCCTCGCGCTGAGCGATCCGCGGCCAGAGACGACACTATCTTAGGCCCGTTGCGCGGGCATTCACAACGCGTCGTCGAGCGCGCGGCCCCTGGCGAGGCAGGAAAGGTGTCGCCGCCTTCTGGCCACCGTCAGCGATGAAAGCTGTGCGTCGGCAGCGCCCGGGACTCACGCGCCTCAACGGTGATCCGGCGACTCCCCGGCCGGCCGCGACGGAAACTCCTCCACGTGGCTCTCCCCGTTCCGGCCGAAGTAGATCACTCGGCGGCCGGTGATCTGTGTGAAGTAGCCGACGCAGCCGGCGGCCATTGTCTTGCGGATGAAGTCGAGATAGGTGTGCTCGCCCCGCTGGCTCTGCCGGACCGCCCCTGCGACGGTCGACGCGCAGAATTCTGCGCCCGTCGCGTCCGGCGGGTGGGGAGTGGCGACGACCAGCGATGTGCCGTCGGGCAGATAATAGGTCGTCTCCTGCCGGCTGTAATCCGTGTGATAGCGTTCCACGCCCGCGGCCATCAGGCGGCCGACAATGTCCGGAAACGCCAGGTCTCCCGACAACGCTCCCCGCGCGCATTCCTGAATCGTGCTGGTCAAGGCCGCGTCCATCGTTTCTGGCTCCTGTAGTATTGAGATTTCGGTCAGGTGACGGGGATGTCTTTCCACCCCTGCCGGCGGACAATGTCTTTGAGCAGACCGACGAGCCGGGCGGCTTCGTCGCCGTTGAGATGGCCGAAGAATTCGCGGTCGTTTTCGTCGGCGAGCCTGGCCAATACCGGGACGAGCTCCGTTCCCGCCGGGGTCAGGGCGACCGATTGAAAACGGCGGTCCTGGTCCGACACGGTGCGGGCGACGAGCTCCTTGTGAATCAGCCGCTCGATGAGCTTGGAGACCGTCCCCCGCGTCATGCCGAGCGCTTCGGCCAGGCGACTCGGGTTCGTGGCCCCCGCGTCCAGCATTTCGCGGAGCAGCACCCACTCGGCGACGGTGACGCCGCGGGCTTCGACCTTGCGGGCGAAGGCCTGCGAGACGTGGTTCGAGACAAAGCGGAGCCAGTAGCCGGCGTGATCTTCCAGGCGACTGGCCGATTCCGAAGAGGTCATGTCCCGCTCCAATAGTTTCCTAGGAAACTGTATCAGCGGGAGTCGCGATCGTCAACCGGTTTCGTCGGCAGGGGTTTCGAATTTCGTGGGGGAGGAGGGTCGTCGGATTCCCCGCGGCAAATCCAAGTTTCCAAGTAGGGTGAGTCGAGTCATGCCCGGATTCCCATTCCCCCCTCAACAACCCATCCAGAATGGTTTATACTCGGGGGCGACGATTGCTGGCCGGATACTCCCGAGGATCTGCTCCGATGCCCGACGTGCTCCGTTGGCTGCTGCCCGCTCTGCTGGCGTTCGGCCCCAACCCCGCGCTGGCCGATGACAGTGACGCAGAAGCCTTCTTCGAAAAGGAAGTCCGACCTGTGCTGATCGATCAGTGCGGGAAGTGCCACTCCGGCGTGAAGAGCGAGGGGGGGCTGTCGCTGGAATCGGCGGCGCTGCTGGCGAAGGGAGGGGACTCCGGGAAGGCGATTGTCCCCGGCGATCCGGCGGCGAGCCTGCTGATCCGGGCCATCCGCCACGAGGGGGATGTGCAGATGCCCCCCGAAAAGAAACTGTCCGACCGGCAGATCGCCAGTCTCACGGAGTGGGTCAAGCTCGGAGCGCCGTGGCCGAAGGCGGTGACGCTCTCCGGCCAGGGGGATCTGGGCGAGCGGCAGCGGGCGCACTGGGCGTTTCAGCCCGTGCGCGAACCGGTCGTGCCGGTGCCGGGGCACCCGGGCTGGGTGCAGACGCCGGTCGATGCGTTCGTGCTGATCGGACTCGAAGCGCGAGGGCTCTCCCCGGCTCCGCCCGCCGACCGGCGGACGCTGATCCGGCGGGTGACGTGGGATCTGACCGGGCTGCCGCCGACGGCCGACGAGGTGGCCGCGTTCGAACGGGACGACCGGCCCGATGCGGTCGAACAACTCGTCGACCGGCTGCTGGCTTCACCGCACTACGGGGAGCAATGGGGCCGGCACTGGCTGGATGTGGCCCGGTATGCGGATACGAAGGGCTACGTTTACGCCCGCGAAGAGCGGTTCTGGACGCAGGCCTGGGCCTACCGGGACTGGGTAGTGCGGGCTCTGAATACGGATATGCCCTACGACCAGTTCCTCCGGCTGCAACTGGCGGGGGATCAGGTGGCGACGTCGCCGGACGACCTGGCGGCGATGGGCTTCCTGACGCTGGGCCGGCGGTTTCTGGGGGTGACGCACGACATCGTCGACGACCGGATCGATGCGGTATCGCGGGGGATGCTGGGGCTGACGGTGGCCTGCGCGCGGTGTCACGATCACAAGTACGATCCGGTCCCCACAAAGGACTATTACTCGCTGTACGGGGTCTTCCGATCGAGCGCCGAGAAGCAAGTCGTGCTGCCGGTGCAGAACGGCGTGACGCCCGACGAGGCGTTTCAGAAAGAACTGCAGCAGCGGGAAGAAAAGCGGCGGACGGTGCTGGCGGAGAAGCGGGAAGAGGCCTCGGCCCTGGCCCGGTCGCGCGTGAAGGAATATCTGCTGGCGCAGCTCGAACTGAGCAAGTACCCGGCGGAAGGTTTCGACGTGATCCTGGCGAAGACGGACCTGATCCCCGCCTTCGTCCGGCAATGGACGCAGCATCTGGTGGTGGCGGCTCAGCAGCCCGAGCCGGTGTTCCGGGCGTGGACGGCGTTCGCACAACTGCCGTCGGAAGAGCTTTCGCAGAAGACCGCCGAGCTGGCCGCACAACTGAAGAGCGGCTCGCTGGGAGCGGTCAATCCGCGCGTGCTGTCGCTGCTCGATCCGGCTCCCGCGACGCTGCGCGAGCTGATCGAACGGTATGGGACATTGTTCGAGCAGGTGGAAGCGGAATGGCAGGCGCTGGTGAAAACCGCGAAGGAGGCGGGGCAGCCAGTTCCGGAACGTCTCCCAGATCCGGCGGCGGAAGAACTGCGGCAGGTCCTCTATGGACCATTGTCGCCGAGCGCGGTGCCGGACGACTCGATTCTGAACATCGAGCTGTTCTTCGACAGCGGTACGTTGAACGAGTTGTGGAAGCTGCAGGCGGAGGTCGAGCGCTGGCTGATTCAGTCGCCGCAGGCGCCGCCGGTGGCGGTGGTGCTGGAAGATCGGATGCCGCGGGGGAATCCGCGGGTGTTCAAGCGGGGGAACCCGGCGACGCCAGGCGAGGAGATTCCGCGGCGGTTCCTGGAGATTCTGTCCGGGCCGGACCGCATGCCGTTTGCGCACCAGGCTGGCCGGCGGGAACTGGCGGAGGCGATTGTGCGGGGGGATAACCCGCTGACGGCGCGAGTGATCGTCAACCGGGTCTGGATGCATCACTTCGGAGCGGGGCTGGTGAAGACGCCGAGCGACTTCGGTCTGCGGGCGGAGCCGCCGAGTCATCCGGAGCTGCTCGACTGGCTGGCTTCCCGGCTGGTGGCGGAGGGGTGGAGTCTGAAGTGGCTGCACCGGGAGATTGTCCTCTCGGCGGCGTATCAGCAGGGATCGACGGGGCCGGCCGATGCGAACCTGCTGGCGCGAGCGCGGCAGCTCGATCCGGAGAACCGGCTGTTGTGGCGAGTGACGCCGCACCGGCTCACGTTCGAAGAACTGCGGGACGGGATGCTGGCGGCTTCGGGGCTGCTGGATGATCGGGTGGGGGGGAAGCCGGCGGATTTGTTTGCGGCCCCGTATCCCGCGCGGCGGACCGTCTATGGATTGATCGACCGACAGTTCCTGGCGGGGGTGTTGCGGGCGTTCGACTTTGCGAATCCCGATCTGCACATTCCGCAGCGGAGTGAAACGACAGTGCCGCAGCAGGCACTGTTTCTGCTGAATCATCCGTTCCTGGCGCAGCAGGCGAAGGGACTGACGGAGTCGGCGGAATTCGCCGCGGCTCAGACGCCTGAAGACAGAGTCGACGCGCTGTATCGGCGGCTCTATCAGCGACCGGCGAATTCGTCGCAGCGGGCGGCGGCGACGGGGTTTGTCGCGGGGATCGAAGCCGAATCGCAGCAGACGCGGCCGACGAAGCCGAATGCGTGGGAATACGGCTACGGTCCGTACGATCCGCAGGCGGGGCTGCTGAAGGGATTTCAGAAATTGCCGCACTTCGACGGCGCCGCCTGGCAGGGTGGGCCGGCCTGGCCCGATGCGACGCTGGGCTGGGCGCAGCTCACCGCGAGCGGGGGCCATGCCGGGAACGATCTGGAACATGCGGTGGTCCGCCGGTGGATCGCACCGCGGAACATGACGATCGCGATTCACGGGTCGCTGGAACATCCCTCGGGAGCGGGGGACGGCGTGCGGGCGACATTGATCGTCGGCAAGCAGGGGCAGGTGAAAACGGCGGAGGTCCACAACCGGACAGAGCCGTTCGAGGTGGAGCGGGTCGACGTTGCGGCGGGGGAGGCGGTCGACTTCGTGGTCGACATTCGGGGGACGCTCAATCACGACGAGTTCCTGTGGGCGCCGGTGATCGAGGAACTGACGCCGACCGCGACCGGGCCGGCGGAACGCTGGCCGGCTCAGGAGGACTTTTCGATCACGGCGCCGGCGAAGCAGCTATCGGCCTGGGAGCAACTGGCGCTAGTGCTGCTGATCAGCAACGATTTCGCGTTTGTGGATTGAAAGGCGAAGAGGAAGATCTCTCGCAGAGACGCGGAGGGAAGAGGAGTTCGCAGAGAAGGCGGACGAGAGTCAGAAGATTTCACGCAAAGACGCAAAGAAGAACGCAAAGACGCGGAGAATGAAATGTCGAATGATGAAGGCGGAATGTCGAAACCAGAATAGTCGAGAGTCCAGAATCGAGAGCCGGAAAATGACGATGGCTGCTCGTCTCAGCCCCGTCAGGGGCGGAAGAGTCATACCCCCGCCCGTAAGGGCGGGGTTGATTGCGATGACAATCTGAACGAGCCCCGGAGGGGCGATAGAAGTTGAGACCATGACCATAAACTTCCCGCAATCTTCGATCTCGCGTCGCGATTTGCTGTCCCGCTCCGGGATGGGGCTGGGCATGCTCGGCCTGGCCGGCGTGCTGCAGGCCGCCGATGGTGAGGCCGCGACCAATCCGCTGACGCCTCGGCAGCCGCACTTTCCGGGCAAGGCCAAGCGGGTGATTCACTTCTTTCTGAACGGCGGCCCGTCGCACGTCGACACGTTCGACTACAAGCCGTCGCTGGAGAAGTACGCGGGGAAGCCCCTGCCGACCAATCTGCTGACCGAAAGAAAGACAGGAGCGTCGCTGCCGTCTCCTTTCAAGTTCGAGAAGCGGGGGGAATGCGGGACGCCGGTCAGCGAGATCTTTGCGAAGACCGCCGAGCATATCGACGACATTGCGGTCATCAATTCGATGTACGCGCAGGTGCCGAACCACGAGCCGTCGCTGATGCTGATGAATTGCGGCGACTCGGTGCAGCCGCGGCCGAGCACAGGAGCGTGGGTGCTGTATGGGCTGGGTTCGGAGAATCAGAACCTGCCGGGATTCATCGCGATGTGTCCCGGCGGCTATCCGATTAAGGATGCGGAGAACTGGCAGTCCGGGTTCCTGCCGGGGGCCTACCAGGGAACGTTCATCGATCCGCAGCAGCGGACGCTCGACAAGCTGATCGAGAACATCCGGCGGAC
This sequence comes from uncultured Planctomycetaceae bacterium, assembly GCA_942493135.1. Classification (GTDB taxonomy): domain Bacteria; phylum Planctomycetota; class Planctomycetia; order Planctomycetales; family Planctomycetaceae; genus Planctellipticum. The sequence continues at coordinate 2,380,441 of OW818684.1, forward strand.
GCATTCGTCGTCAGCGGCTCAGCGGCGGCAGCTCGATCTGCTGGCGCAGCTCAACCGGGAACACCAGGCGCCGCGGATCGATCCGCGGCTTGAGGCGCGGATTCAGTCGTTCGAGCTGGCGTTCCGCATGCAGCGGGACGCCGAGGAAGCGTTCGACCTGTCGCAGGAGCCGAAGCACATCCAGGACTTGTATGGCGCCGGAGTCCACGGGCGTCAGACGCTGATCGCCCGACGGCTGCTGGAACGGGGCGTCCGCTACGTGCAGCTCTGGCACGGCGCGGGGCAGCCGTGGGACAACCACGACCAGATCGAGGCGAATCATCGCCGACTGGCGGGGGAACTCGACCCGGCGATCGGCGCGCTGCTGACCGATCTCAAACAGCGGGGGATGTTCGAGGACACGCTGATCCTGTGGGGGGGCGAGTTCGGTCGGACTCCTTCCGTGGAACTGGGCGGCGACGGCGCGGCGAAGGCCGGGCGGGATCACAATCACTACGGGTTCTCGGTCTGGCTGGCGGGGGGCGGCATCAAGGGAGGCACCGTCTACGGGGCGACGGACGAGTTCGGCTTCAAGGCCGAGGTGAATCCGGTGAGCGCGCACGATCTGCACGCGACGATGCTGCATTGCCTGGGGTTCGACCACGAGAAGCTGACGTACCGGTATGCGGGGCGGGATTTCCGTCTGACCGACGTGCATGGACGAGTGCTGACCGACATTCTGGCGTAGGGTACGCTTACGCGCGCCCTATTGCGCATGCGATGCCCCCATTCGGCAGGCGGGAGCCTGCCCTACCGGCCCCTCGCTCGCCGCGATACGCTGCCGTGATCCGACGGCGGGCGACCTGCGTTCTGCGGGTGAACTCTGCCGCGCTGGGCTGAATCGGGGGTCGTCATGTCGGGATCTGCGCCGGAATCGCTGGGTGATGCTGCGTTCGACGAGGCCGACGCCCCGGCAGGCTATCGCAGCCGGGATGCGAAATCGAAGTTCCAGACGTGGTTCGGCCTGCTGGTGGTGACGTATGTCATTCTGCAGCTCGTCGTGCCGCAGGTCGTGCAGTACACGTGGATGCCGGAAATGTTCGCCTTCAGCGGGCAGATGCGGATTCCGCGGTACGAGAAAGCGTTCGTCTGGAAGGGAGACGTGTGGTATCCCTCGATCGATCCGATGAAGATCATTCAGGGGGTCTATGACCTGGAAAGTATGGACGCGGCGGGGAATGTAATCCCCGGTCAGAAACTGAGAATCACCGGCGGGCTGGGCGAAGGTCAGTTCTATCAGCCGCTGGGTGCAGACCTGTGGATTCTCAGCCCCAACAAGATCGTGCGGCTCATCCCAGACCATCAGCCACTGGTGTCGTCGCTGCAAGCGGCGAACAACCCGCTGTCGGCGCTGGTCTCGCCACCGATTCTGCAGAACGGCGTGGTGACGATCGTCGGTTCCGATGCCGTTGGTAATGACGGACTGTACCAGTTCGAAAACGGGATGTGGGTGCTCAAGGGGATCGTCAATTCCGTGGCCGATCCGGTCGTGCTGCAACCTTCGCCGGCCGGACCGCCCATCACGCCTCCCTATGGGAGGGACCAATACTGCCTGATCGAATTCGGCGGTCGGACGGCGGCGTTCTGGAGAAACGGAGAAGACCAGCGTTTGCGTTTTTCTCCTGAGCTGGTGCTGTCGCCGGTTCCCGGCACGGATGCAGGCGCTCCCGCCGACGCCTGGCAGCCGGTCCGGGAAACCGCCTGGCAGGAGCTGGAGATTGCCTGTCCGACGGAGTGGTGCGTCGGCGTCGCGGACGGCCGATTGCACGTCGCGACTCTGCAAACGAGTCCAACCAGCACCGTGAGTGTGTGGCGGCAGGAGAACGACGGCTGGAAGGAAGTCAGCAGCCGGAATGTCGCCGCCGCGGAGAGTCTGGTGTGGTTGGAAGGGCTCGACGGCGAACCGACCTCGCTGCTGACCAAGCGGCTGTCGCAGGGGTACGAGCTGATTCCGTTCCGGAACGGGGAACTGGGCGCGTCGATCAAGGGGGGCGGGATCTTCGGGTCGCTGATGAAGAACATCGTCTGGCTGACCGTGGTCCTGACGATCTTCGGTACGGTCAACATGCTGACGACCGTGACGCTCAGTGACTGGCTGTTGCGGAAGTACCGGTCGTCGACGTACTCGTTCGGTAAAGAAACCTGGGAGCTGGCTTCCTTTACACGTCGCGGGATCGCCAGGACGATCGACCAGCTTCTGATCAACACCCCGGGCTCGATTGTGTTCTGGATGGCGCTGTCGTCCTTTGATGTCGACGAGGCGATGGCGGCCATCAAGCGGGATCCGCTGCCGTACTTCATGAGCCTGCTGTGGCTCGTCGGCGTGCTGCTCGGCAGTCTGCTGCTGAGCTGGATCGTCTACAGCATTACCGAGGGGATCTGGGGATTGAGTCCCGGGAAATGGATCTGCGGCGTGCGCGTCTGGCGGCGGACTCTGCGGCCGTGCGGCGTGTTCCGTGCCGCAGTGCGTCTCGTTCTGCTGATCGTCGATGGATTCTTCGGTTACGGCATCGGACTGGCCGCCGCGGGACTGTCGGCCTGCCGGCAGCGCGTGGGGGATATGGCGATGGATACCGTGGTGGTCCGGGCCGGGACCCGCCGATTCGACGGACCGCCCCCCGGTTCGCTGATGCAGGACTGAGTCGCGGCCGCGAGTCTCCCGCAGAGCTTCTCGGGGTGGCTGGCGTCGGAGTCTGCGACGACCCAGTGCAGGACGGTTTCCCGCTCGAATCTGGGTCGTCGAGGACTCCGACCCAGCCACACATTTGTGAAGGTTGACGACAGCGGGCGCAGCCAGCCCTACTCAACTGGCGCTGCCGGTGGAGTGGACTCTGGTTCCGCCGGGGGGAACCAGGGAAGTGCCGGCATCGGCGTCGGGTCGCCCCACCAGAACTGAGCCCGGCGGGTGGCCTGGGGATCGATTATTGTCAGCGGTCGTCCCGCGAGCGAGTCCTTGAGCAGCGACCAGTAGAGCTGCTGGCGGGTCAGGGCTGGCGAGGCGGTATCGACGTCGCGCAGGGACGCGAACCGGGCGGCCCGGCCCTCGGCCTGCGTGCGGAATCTCGTGGCCTCTTTGCGGGCGACTTCCAGCGTGGCTGCGGTTTCGCCCGAGAGCGAATCCGGACCGGTCGCCGCGCTCCACTGCCGCCAGTCCTCGTCGGTGAGCGTCGGGCCGGCGGACGGTTCCGTACTGGCGAGATCTTCGCTGCGCGGCCGGGGAGTCATCGCTTCCAGTCGGCCGGCCAGCACCGGACCGACGGCCTGCTGGCGGGCGCGGATGGCGTAGGCTTCCGCCTGATTGACGAGGAGCTCCTGCTCTTCGAGGGCGTCGGCGACGTCGCGATAGGCGGGGACGACGGGACGCGGGGGATGGACGTCGAGCCAGAGCAGGTCGGTGACTTCGATGCCGAGCTGGCAGGACTCCAGTCGAGAACGGAGGGCGACCAGGCATTCCGCTTCGACGAGCCGTCGGCGTTCGGTCAGCAGATCGTCGAGGGGGCGTTGCGCGGCGGCCTCGCGGAGCGTACTCTCCGCAGCCTGGCGGATCACACCATCGGGATCGGCGCTGCCGCGGAAGATGAACTGAGCCGGATCGACCACCCGGTACTGCACCTCGGCGGTCAGCTCGATCGGCAGCTCGTCAGCCGTCATGACCACGGCTTCGTCGGAAATCAGGCCTCGTTCGGCGTGGTCGCTGACCCACTCGATGGCTTCCATCTGCTGCGTTCCTGTGACCAGCGGCACGGCACGGAAACCGATCGGTACGCTACGGACCAGGTCGGGTTGGACCCGATAAGCACGTTCGAGCGGCCAGGGCCAGCGCCAGGCCCAGCCCGCTTCGAGCGTTTCGATATGCCGGCCAAACCGCGTGACGAGAGCGACTTCATCGGGCTGCACCAGGACGACGCCCGAAAGGAGCCACGCCGCGGCGAGTCCCGACGCCGCCAGTCGGAGCACCAGCGACCAGCGGGAGAGAACCCAGTAGACCCAGGCCGAGGGTGACAGGCTGGCGGAGATCCGATCGAGCCAGCCCGGTTGCCGCATCGCCGTGATTCCGCCTCGGGAACCATCGTCGAACCAGAGGAGCCGCATCGCGTTGGCCATCACGGCCAGCGATGCAATTTCATGGAACACCGCCGCGGCGACGGGGCTGAGCCAGCCGGCAATACAGGCGATGACTCCCAGACCATTTACGCCACAGGCGAACAGAAAAATGCTCTGGCGGATGTTCTGCAGGAAGGCGCGCGACAGACGGACGAGTCCCGGCAGGGCCGCGAGCGGTTCGCCAAGCAGCAGAACGTCGCCGGCTTCGGCGGCAAGGTCGCCGCCGGGACGACCGACAACCAGCCCCACGTCCGCGGCGGCGAGGGCGGGGGCGTCGTTGACGCCATCGCCCACCATCGCCACATGTCGGCCGGCGGACCGCTGCTGTTCGATCCAGCGGGCCTTGTCGGCGGGAGACTGTTCGGCGGCCACGTGGTCCAGCCCGCCGAGTTCCCGGACGATCGCCGCCGTCGACTGCGGACGATCTCCCGTCAGGAGTGCAAACTGCCGGATGCCGTCGGCGCGCAGTCGATTGAGGATCTCGCGCGACTCCGGACGGACCGTGTCGCAGATGCCGACCAGCCCCAGCCACGCGCAGTCGATCGCCAGGCCCAGGGGCGTCTGCCCCGCGGCTTCAAGCCGGGACCAGGCGGCGTTCGCAGCCGGATCGATTTCCACGCCCTGCTGCTGCAGCCAGCCGCGATTGCCGAGGACCAGCGTGCGATGGCGTTTGTGCGGCTCGGGATCGGCGGCGGCGAACGCCCATTCGCCCAGTGTGGTGGCGCGGACGACAGCCTTCACGCCCGAGCCCGGTTCCGAATGGAACTCGACCGGCGGGACGAGCGCCATCGCGCGGGATTCGGCTTCGCGGACCAGCAGACGCGCCACGAGATGTTCGCTGAGCCGGTCGGCGATGGCGGCGGTCCGCAGGACCTGGTCGGCCGAGACGTCCGCGAGCGGAACGATCTCGCCGAGGGCGAGCGCCCCCTGGGTCAGCGTGCCGGTTTTATCAAACGCGAAGGTATCGACGACCGCCAGGCGTTCGAGGGAGACCGAGCCCTTCACGACGATGCCCCGCCGGGCAAGCCACGCCAGAGCCGCCATCACGGCGGCGGGAGTGGCCAGGACCAACGGGCAGGGACAAGCGACGACCAGCACGCTGAGGGCCGGCAGCGCCCCTTCACGCCAGGAACCGGTAGCGAGCCGCCAGCCGATCCAGGTTCCCGCCGCGATGATCAGCACCGCAGGGAGAAACCAGCGGGCCAGGCGATCGGCGAGACGTTCGGTCGAGGTCTTTCGCGCCGACGCCGAGCCCACCAGGGCCGCAACCTGCCCGAGCGACGTGTCTTCGCCCACGCGTTCGCTGACGATGGTCAGCGAACCCTGCTGATTGACCGTCCCCGCGAGGACGCGGCTCCCTTCGAGCTTCTGGACCGGCAGCCCTTCGCCGGTGAACGTGCTCTCGTCCACGGTCGAGCGGCCTTCGCGGACGGAGCCGTCGACGGGGATGCGTTCGCCCGGCCGGACGACGACGACATCCCCCACGCGAACTTCATCCGCGGGGACGTCGCGTTCGCGACCGTCTTCGCTGAGATGCGCCATGGCCGGCCGCAGCGCAAACACCCGCCGGACCGCCCGGCGGGCGCTGTCGATCGTGTAGCCTTCAAGGCTTTCGCCGACGAGGGCGATGAAGACGACGAGCGCCGCGGTGGAGTGCTCTCCGAGTCCGATCGCCGCCAGGCAGGCGACCGAGAGCGCCAGATCGACGCCGAACCGGCCGGCGAGGACCCCTTCGAGCGTATGAAACAGAATCCGAGCCCCGCCGATGAGCGCCGCCCAGAGGGCGAGGCGATAGCCGAGTACGACGCGCCAGCTTCCGCCGGTCCACTCCCCGACGAAATCGGCGAACAGCAGTCCGCCGACAAGGAGGGTCAGGACATAGAGCGGGGCCGAGCGGTAATGGAATTCGAGGCGCGACCGGTCCCCGGCTCCGTCAGGAGTCGTGCGGCAGGCGACTTCGCACATTGATTCGGGGATGTAGTGCATGGGGGGGAAGAGAGTGGGTAGTGGCTGGTGGGTAGTGGCTGGTGGCTAGTGGGTAGTGGGTAGTGAAGTGCGTTGGGTGGCACGTCCCTGAGGCTTTGCGAAGGGCGTGGTTGGCGTTCGTAAGTTGACCGCGCCCTTCGCGGATTCCGGGCTTGCCACTCAGAGAAGACTCGAGTCCGGCTTCCCTAGACCCGATCACACTCGGCCCGGAGTGCTTCCCAGTCCGGAAGATCAGTGCGGTCTTTCCAGATCCCAGCGGCCTTACGAATGCGGCGCAACCGTTCCTCATTCGACATGCCGCCGACCAGTTGAGTCAGTGCCTCATGCACCACCTGCGACTCCGTCAAACCGCGATCTTGCGCCAAGCTGAAAAGCAGAACGCGGTCTTCCGACGATAGTTCCAGAGTGACAGTCTCCATCATTCGTCTCCCGTCAGGGCCACCGTCCGTCCCTACTTCTTCTTCAGCGTCTGCGCGTACTCAATCACGTCGAGCAGCTCTTCGACCGTCATCGTTTTCTGCAGGTCCGCCGGCATCAATGAAACCGATTGCTTCTTCAGCTCTTCGATTTCCGACTTCTTGATCGTCCGGGCGATGGCATCGGTCCCCTTCAGCACGATTGCTTCGTCGGTATCCGAGACCTTGATTCCCGAGATCGCGTTGCCGCTGTCGGTCACCGCCGTCCAGGTTTCGTAATTGTGGCTGATGCCGGCGCTGGGGTAGAGGATCGATTCGAACATCGCTTCCCGGCTCAGCTTCGAGCCGATCTCGGTCAGGTTCGGGCCGACTTCTTTCCCTTCGTTCGCCACCACGTGGCAGGTGTTGCACTTGCCGACCGTGTTGAAGATTACCTTCCCCTTGTCGATGCTTCCCTTGCTCTTGAGGAGCTGAGCCAGCGGCGGCAGCGGCTGCTCGTTGCGGGAGGGGGGGAGCGGGTAGAGGGCGGTGATGTCCGGCTTGAACTCTTCGAACGCCGAAGTCTGCAGCGCAAACGCCGCCGCCTGGCTCAGGTCCGAGGTCAGCTTCTTCGCCTTCGCCCGTTCGAGGAGCTGCATGACTCCCTGCTTCGACCGGCCGAGGGCCTTGACCGCTTCCTGCCGGACTGCCAGCGGGCGCTCGGCGTCGTCGACGACTGGCGTCAGCAGACCGGCCGTCCGATTGTCCGTCGCGTTCCCCAGCGCCTTCGCCACCGCCGCGGCCTTCAACGCATCGTCCTGCTTGAGGGCCGCCATCAGCAGCTTGCGGTGCTCCTTGCCGACCAGCAGCTTTACCGCGTCGACGGCGAGCGAGGTGTCCGGCCGCGTTTCGAGAATCGCGATGATCTCCGGATAGCGATCCTGCAGGTTGAACCGGTCGACGAGCGTCAGGAACTGCAGCGTCCCCTTGCTCTGTTCCAGCACGCGTTCGATCGCCTTGAGCTGCTCCGGCTGCTTCGTGATGTCAAACCCCTGCACGCGATTGATCGCCTCGGCGACGATCAGGCTCTGGCGGTCTTCGGGCAGGCCGGTCGTTTCGAAGGCGAGCTTCGCGATCGCCGCGTTCTTTTCGTCTCCCTGCAGGAAGTCGAAGGCGCGGAAGTATCGCGGCAGTTCCTCGGCCGGGGTCTTGGGGTCGGCGATGATCTTCTCCAGCAGGTCGGGGGTTTGCGTGGCACGCGAACGCCAGACGATGTCGCGACCGGCTTTGGTGCTGGTCGGGTCCGAAACCAGCTTGAGGTAGGCGGCTAACCGACTATCCCAATGGCCGGTCGCGCCGATGCCCAGGGCTTCCAGCTCCCAACGGTCGTGTCCCTGATACTGCTGAGCAAGCCGGGCCCAGATGCCATCGGCCCCGGAACTTCCCTTTCCATGCAACCGGATTGCGGTTTCCCTTCGCAGTTGCGGCTCGTTCTCCATCCTCGTTGGCATGATGGTTCCGGAAATCGTCCGGCTCCAGGCACGCAGCGCCAGGACACGGAATTCTTCAGGAGTTCCCTGGTCGGGCTTGAGAGTCCCCATCAGCAGCTTCTGTGCAGGTTCAGTCTGGAGCGTACTGAGCAGCCACAGTGCTCGTGCGCGGAAGCGCGGATTCGGATCCTCCCGGAACACTTTCGCCAGCGCCGGCTCGGCCAGAGCACCGAACTTGTGCAGCGCCTGCCACGCCAGATAGCGCGTCGCCAGGTTCGGGCTCTTCAGCGCCGCGATTGCTCCGTCGACCGTGCTGAAATCCGTCTTCGGCACCGTGTACTTCACCCCCGGCGGAGCGACGCGGAAGATCCGGCCGCGTTCGACGTCTCCCTGCCGATGGCCGCCGACGCCCGGGTCGTACCAGTCGGCGATGATCAACGAGCCGTCCGGAGCCACGCAGACGTCGCTCGGGCGGAACCATTTGTCGCGGGCCCCTTCCAGAATGTTGACGATCTCCGCCTGGTAGCCGGCCCCGTCGGGCTTCGTCACATACGCCCGCACCACGTTCGGACCGGCGTCGCAGTGGATGAGCTGATTGCGGAAGATTTCCGGCAGCAGATCTCCTTCATAAATGCAGATCCCGGTCGGCGAACCGGCCCCGGTCTGCAGCAGATTGGGGACCACCCCCGGATCGTTGAGATGCCAGTGGCGGAGGGGAATCTCGGCCTCCAGATTCGTCCGCGGCGACTGCCAGCCGGCCCCGGTCATCTCGTCCTTGTAGCCGTAGTTGCCGAACTCCATCACGTAGTTAATGCGCACGCCCCGGTTGCCGTCGTCGTCGTTGTCCGACTGCCACATCGTGCCGAAGGAATCGACGCAGACTTCCCAGTTGTTCCGAAAATTCCAGCCGAGCGTTTCGACGTCGCTGCCGTCGAGGTTGCAGCGGAAGACCATTCCCTCCTGATACGGCTTGCGACTGTCGTTGACGTAGTTCCCGGCTTTGTCCACGACCGGGTTGCCGGCCTTGTCCTTGAGTTGCTTCCCCGAGTTACCGAAGTTGAAGTAGAGCTTGCCGTCGGGGCCGAAGACGACCGCGTGGATGCCGTGGTCGTGCTGGGCGCCGCTGATGCCGGTGAAGAGGAATTCCTTCGAGTCCGCATCCGCTTTCAGGTCACCGTCGCGATCGTAGAGCGAGAAGACGCTGTCCCCCGCCGAGACGATCACCCGGTCGCCGAGGACGCAGACGCCGTGCCCGCCATCCATGTCCCGGCCCTGGTAGAAGACCGTGGTCTTATCGCAGACGGCGTCGCCGTCGGTATCTTCCAGAACGAGGATGCGGTCCCCCTCCTTGCGTTCCGGATTGTTCGGGTTGGCGAAGTGCCGGTAGTTGACGACTTCGACGACCCAGACCCGGCCGAGATGATCGACGTCGATGTTCGACGGGCTGTAGAGAACCGGCTCGCCCGCGAAGAGTTTGGCTTCCAGGCCAGGGGCGACGTCGAGCTGGGCCACGGCGTCCTTCAGCTCGTGGCTCCCCTGCCCCGGAGCAGCGGTCGGCTGGGCGATCGACGCAGGCGGCTGCTGCGTGTAGATCAGAAACTGCACCGTGCTGCCGCAACCCTGGCGGACGCCGCTGTCGTCGAGACCGGCGGTCGCGACGAACTTCGTGTAGCCTTCCGGCAGCGCATACGCGATCACCGAGTTGGCGTGAGTCCCGATGCCGAACGGCACATCTTTCCCGGCGATCTTGAGACCGTCGCCCCCCGCATTCAGATTGACGCGGACTTCGCCATAGCCCGTCGAAGCCGATTTCCATTTCAGGTCCGTGAGCTTCATCTCGCCCTGCGGCCCGACCAGGCGGGGCTCGGCCCAGTCGGCCCAGTCGCAGCCGTAGCCATCGCCGCCGTCGCGAACGATGAGATACAGTTCCTTCACCCCGGCAATATCGGCCTCGACCTTGACCGCCTGGCCCGGCGTCGCCGCCGAGACCACTTTGCTGTCAAACGCGGGCTTCGCGTCGGCTGCCAGCAGCAGGCCGGAGCAGGAGAGAAAGAGCAAACCAAGACCGGTGCGCCAGACGCTCATGGAAGTCGACTCCGAGGCAGTGATTCCGTGGAGAAAGTGTGCGGCCGATGATACCGGGCGGGAGGGGGGAGACGAAAGTGGCTGACCGGAGAAGTGGTGATGAGTGGCGAGTGGTCGGTGGCGAGTGAAAGGCTTCCGGGTGGCACGTTACGCCGTTAACCCTGTCGGGCCGAGTGCAAAGAGGTCTCGATGCGATTGAGAGTTTCCGCGATTCTTTCAGTTACCACACGGAAGAAACCGCAGAACTCTCTCCCGAAAGGATTCGGGCATGTCGCATCGAGACCGGGCTTGTCGTAACGAATTTGAAACCAGCACTCAAGATCTCCTGCGGGTGATTGACTGGCTCGTCCCGAAATCCTGCTTCCGGGAGCTGACGCCGCCCAAAGACGGTCGCTGGTCGTTTCGAGGGCTTGTCGTGGCTGCCCTGCTGTGGGTCTGGTCGGACGACACCACGCTGACCGGGCGGTTCGCCGTCGTCCGCGGCGTCGTCTGCGGGCTGTGGCCGGCGGAATGCCCCGTCGCGATTTCGTTTCAGGCCTTTCAGAAGCGGCTGGTCCACTGGACGGAGACACTGTCCGGTCGACTGAAGCAGGTCTTGCGGGAACGGATGCAGGGCTCCCTGCGATCGCGCTGTCGGATGGCGGGACGGTTGGTCTTCGGAGTGGACGGCAGCAAGCTCGAACTGCCGCGAACTGTCTCGAATGAAGGCCGTTTCGCGCCGGCCGCCGCGCGTCGCGGCCGTCTCACCCGGCGACGTCGGGCGGCCAGCCGTCAGACGGAGGCCTCGCGTCGCAAGAAGGCCAACAGCCCCCAGTTGTGGATCACCACGTTCTGGCATGCCGCCACGGGATTGCCGTGGGAGTGGCGGCTGGGACCGGCCGACAGCAGCGAACGGAGCCACCTGCTGGAGATGATGGACCGTCTCCCCGCCAATTCCCTGATCACGGCCGACGCCGGGTTCGTCGGCTACGACGTCTGGTCCCGCCTGCTGGCGGCCGGGCACGATCTGCTGATTCGCGTCGGCGGCAACGTGCGACTGCTCAAAACGCTGGGGTATGTCCGCGAATCGCACGGTACGGTCTATCTCTGGCCGGACGAGACTGCCCGGCGCGGCCAACCGCCACTCGTGCTGCGTCTGGTCGTGGTGCAGGGCGGCCGGCATCCCTGGTATCTGGTGACGTCGGTCCTGCGGCGACGGGAGTTGTCGGATCGCCAGATTGCCGAAATCTACCGTCGTCGCTGGGGGATCGAACTGTTTTACCGTCACTTCAAGCAAACGTTCGCCCGGCGGAAACTGCGGAGCCAGGCGGCCGAGCACGTGCTCTGCGAGGCTCACTGGTCGCTGCTGGGCTTGTGGGCGATGCTGCTCTACGCCCAGCAGCATCAACTCCGGCGTCGGGTTCCTCCCGAGCGACTGAGCGTGGCCGGAGTCCTGCGCGCCTTCCGCGGCCTGCTGAAACAGCCCGTCGCCGGTTCCGGCGACGGCTCCACATTCCATCAGCGGCTCGATCAGGCGGTCGTCGATGGGTACTCCCGCGCGAACAAACAGAGTCGCAGTTATCCCCGCAAGAAAAAGGAAACCGCGGCCGGCCCTCCGAAGATCATCATCGCCACGACGAAGCAACAGCAACGGGCAGCGACCTGCAAAACACGACAGAAAGCAGGGTTAACGGCGTAAGGTGGCACGTCCCTGAGGCTTTGCGAAGGGCGCGTCCCTGGGTTTTCGAAAGACCACGCCCATCGAAGACTCTGGGCGTGCCACCCGGCGAGCGACCGATTACAGTGACGTCCTCCCTTGCCTGGATTCCTCAATGAGTGAGCCGCTGCTGTTGTGCCGGGTCTGCCTCGCCTGGTGCGAGCCGATTCTGGACATGTGCACGACCTGCGCGAGCGTGCTGGAGGTCTCCGAGCCCGATCCGTCCCGCGAACAACTGTCGGCTCGGCTAGGAACCGTCGTGCATTCGCTGGGAGCCGTCGATGTCTTCCGGACGTCGCTGCCGTCGAGCGGCCGGCTGCTGGCCACAACCACCGGCCTGCTGTTCCTGCCGGCCCTGCAGGAACATCCGCGCGGCGGCTGGATGGCGCAGCCCGCCCCCCGGACGCCGCTAGGACTCTGGAGTCACCATCTGCTGCAGCAGCTTCGCCACTGGCTGCACATGAACGGCTCCGTTCTGCCCGTCGAGGGAGCTCCGCCGCACGGTTCGGAACCGGCCGACTGGCTGCTCGATCTGCCCGGCGCACTCTTCGTCGAGCTGACCAGCATTCAGAAGCTGACCGTTCGCAAGGAGACGCTGCGGATCGAACGCCAGCCCTGGCGGACGCTCTCGTTCATCTCGCTGGCGGACCGGTCGGAACTGGTCCGCGCGCTGGGCGAACTGCACCGCCACGGAACGTGGCGGGACGTGCTGGGGTAGGGAGGCGTCGATGGTCTATGGTTGATCGTTGATGGCCGGAGAAGGCGAGAAGAGTCTTCTTCTGACCATCGACGATCAACCATCAACCACTCCCCTACTTCACCACAAAATTCAGCGTCCGGCCGGCGATGTAGATCACCTTGACGATTGTCTTGCCCGCCAGGTTCCCCGCCACCGCCGGGTCGGCCTCCGCCGCCGCCTGCACTGCGGCCTGATCGGCGGTCTTGGGCACCGTGATCTTGCCCCGGACCTTGCCGTTGACCTGCACCGGCACCTCGACCGTCGACTCTTCCAGCAGAGCCGGATCGAAGCTCGGCCAGGGTTCATACGCCAGCGTCTGCTCGTGGCCCAGCAGTTGCCACAGTTCTTCCGCCAGGTGCGGCGCGAAGGGGCTCAGCAGCAGCAGGAACGGTTCGAGGATCGCCTTCGGCCGGACCTCCTGGCTGGTGAACTCGTTGACGAACTCCATCATCCGGCTGATCGCTGTGTTGAACGAGAGTTTCTCGATGTCCTCGGTCACCGCCTTGATCGTCTTATGCAGCACGCGAAGCTGCTCCGTCGTCGGCGCGACATCGCGGACCGTCTCGTTGAGCTGCACCTCGTCCGCCCGATCATCCGCCACCAGCCGCCAGACGCGACCGAGGAACCGGAAGATCCCTTCGACCCCTGCCATGCTCCAGGGCTTGGTCGCTTCGAGCGGCCCCATGAACATCTCGTACAGCCGGAGCGCATCCGCCCCGTACTGCGCGACGACGTCGTCGGGATTGATCACGTTCCCGCGGGACTTGGACATTTTGAACGAGCGGGCGATCAGGACGCGCGTCTCCAGCTCCAGCTCACTGCCGAAGAGGTGCGCATACGCCTTGCCGTCGCGGAGAACAACAGTCCCCGCGTCGACGTCTTCGGGCGTCACCGGATCGCCGGTCACGGTGTCGAGAAACGACGGCTTCCCGTCCTTCGTCAAGCCCGCCCGGACTTCGTTGGCGCCGAGGAATACCGGCTTCCCGGATTCCGAACGAACGAAGAACTTGTACTTCGGCTCGCCCGGCGCTTCTTCGAGGGTGACTTCCATCTCCCCCAGAATCATCCCCTGATTCACCAGTCGACCGAACGGCTCCGGCACCTCCAGGTATCCGCGGTCGAACAGCACCTTGTGCCAGAACCGCGAGTAAAGCAGGTGCAGCACGGCGTGCTCGGCCCCGCCGATGTAGAGATCGACCGGCAGCCAGTACTTCGCCTGCTCGGGGTCGATGAACTGCGTGTCGTTCTTGGGATCGCAGAAGCGGAGGTAGTACCAGCAGCTCCCCGCCCACTGCGGCATGCTGTTGGTCTCGCGCTTCAGCCGGACGCCATCCGGAGCGGTCCGGTAGAGCCACGCTTCCGGGGCCTTCGAGAGGAGGGGTTCGGGGGTGCCGGTCGGCTTGAAGTCGGCCATCTCGGGAAGCACGACCGGCAGATCGGCCTCCGCGTCGGTCCGCATCAGCCCGGTCGGCTGGCCATTGGCGTCGAGCTCGTGCCACAGCGGGAACGGCTCCCCCCAGTACCGCTGCCGGCTGAACAGCCAGTCGCGCAGCCGATAGTTGACCGCCTTCTTCCCCTGTCCCGACGCTTCGAGGTCCGCGGTGATGCGGGCCTTGAATTCCGCCGTCGGCAGACCGTCGTACTTGCCCGAATTCACCGCCATGCCGATGTCGGTGAAGGCCGAGGCAAACTGGTTGGCGTCGTGCAGATAGATGTGCCGGACCGCTCCGACGAGATTGTCGACCGAGGGGGCCTTGCCGACCGCCTGGTCGGCGAGTTCGAGTCCCTTCTTGAGGAGAGGCGAGAGAGGAAGTTTTCCGATCCAATTGCGGACCTGTTTCGCTCCCGACTCGACCACATGACCAACATCCCCCATCCAGTTCACGAATTTGTCGGTCTGGTCGCGGAGCCAGGTATCGCTGGGCCCGACGACGGCCCGGATCGGCAGGCCGAACTTCTTGGCAAACTCGAAATCCCGATCGTCGTGGGCCGGGACCGCCATGATCGCACCGGTCCCGTAGCTGCTCAGCACGTAGTCGGCGATCCAGACCGGAACCTTGTCCCCGTTGACCGGGTTGATGGCGTACGCGCCGGTGAATTCGCCCGACTTGTCCTTGGCCAGGTCGGTCCGGTCGAGATCGCTCTTCAGCGACGCCTGCTTGCGGTAAGCCTCTACCGCCCCCCGATGCGCCGGCGTCGTGATCGCGTCGACGAGCGGATGCTCGGGGGACAGGACCATGTAAGTCACGCCGAACAGCGTGTCCGGCCGGGTGGTGTAGACGCGGATTGCGGGCTTCGGGCTTCGGGCTTCGGGCTTCGCAGAGGAGGACTTATCTGTCTGGCTCTCAACTCTCAACTCTCGACTCTCAACTCCTTCGCGATCGTCCGCGATCGCGAAGTCCACTTCCGCCCCTTCGCTCCGGCCGATCCAGTTTCGCTGGAGCGCCTTGATCGATTCGGGCCAGTTGAGGTCTTCCAGCTCGCTCCCCAGGCGGTCGGCGTAGGCCGTGATGCGGAGCATCCACTGCCGCAGCGGCAGGCGCTCGACGGGATGGCCGCCCCGTTCGCTTTTGCCGTCGATCACTTCTTCATTGGCCAGCACCGTGCCGAGGGCCGGGCACCAGTTGACGGGAGCTTCGTGCTGATAGGCCAGCCGCTGGCTGTCCTGATACCGCCGGACGCCTTCATCCCCCTGGGCGCTGACATCCGCGGGGATCGGCAGTTCGCTGATTGGCCGGCCGCGCCCGGTCCGCTGTACGCCGTCCGGCCCGGTCCAGACGCAGTCGGCGTCGTACCAGGTGTCGAAGAGCTGCAGGAAGATCCATTGCGTCCAGCGGTAATAGTCGACGTCGGTCGTCGCGATCTCGCGGTTCCAGTCGTAACTGAAACCGAGCATCTTGAGTTGCCGGCGGAAGTTGGTGATGTTCGCTTCGGTCGTCGCCCGCGGATGCGTGCCGGTCTTGATGGCATGCTCTTCGGCCGGCAGACCGAACGCATCCCAGCCCATCGGATGCAGCACGTGCTTGCCGCGCATCCGGCTGTAGCGGCAGACGATGTCGGTCGCCGTGTAGCCTTCCGGGTGCCCGACGTGCAGTCCGTTGCTCGACGGGTACGGGAACATATCGAGGACGTAGAGCTTGCCGGTCGAACTTGAGGGGGGCTGCTCGGGCGTGCGGAATGTCTGCTGTTCGTCCCAGTGAGCCTGCCACTTGGCTTCAATCCGCTTGGCGTCGTATCGGGGCATGATGGGTATCGATGAATCTGGAGGATCAGGAAACCGCGAACCGGCAGCCCGCAGTTTACGGGACGGTCGGCAGTTTGAGAAACGGGTCCGGTCGTTCAATCGGGATCGGGTGGCCGGGGCAGGAGCGTCTTCGCGATGCCCCGGTCCGGGTCGACTCACCATAAGACCGGGGCTTCCCTGCGGTCCAGCCCCGGCCACCCGACTGCGAGATCCACCCTAAGAAAGAGCCGGCGGCTCCGCATCGGGTTCGCCCTGCACTGCCGGGGGTTGGCCCACAATCGGCCGCTCGTCGTCTTCGAACACAAAGCCCCCCGGCGGACGGGGGCCGTGGAACTGGTGATAGGTGCATTCGATCCGGCCGTTGTAGAGCTTCCGCCGGCGGTCGTCGCGGCGACGGAAACAGCGTTCGAAGCCGGGATGCGACGTCAGCACGTAGATCGACCAGGTCGTCAGCGGCGCGAAGGCGTCGTGCATGTCGTCGTAAATCGCCTCGGCCGATTCGTGATCCCCCATCCGCTCGCCATAAGGCGGATTGCAGATAATCACGCCGTACTCGCGGCTGGTTTTCAGTTCGAGAACGTCCATTTCGCGGAAATTGATGTCTCCGGGGACCCCGGCGTCGCGGGCGGCTTTTTTGGCCATCGTGATGGCCTTGCCGTTGATGTCGGTCGCCTGAATCTGCGCCTGCAGGCCGGGCTTCTCCAGATCGCGGGCTTCGTCGCGGGCCTGCTTCCAGAGCTCGCGGGGAATCCACGGCCAGGTTTCCGACAGGAAGTTGCGGGCGATGCCCGGAGCGCGGTTGCGGCCGATCAGGGCCGCTTCAATGGGAATGGTGCCGGAGCCGCAGAACGGGTCCCACAACGTCCGTTCGGGGTGCCAGTAGCTGAGCTGCACCAGGGCCGCGGCGAGTGTTTCCTTGAGGGGAGCAGGTCCGGCGAATTCGCGGTAGCCCCGCTTGTGGAGGCCGTCGCCGGTGGTGTCGATCGACATCGTGGCGGTGTCGCGGAGCAGCGAGACCTCGATGGGAAACTCGGGGCCGTTCTCCTGGAACCAGTACCGCTGGTGGGTCCGCTTGAGGCTTTCCGCGATCGACTTCTTGGTGACCCCCTGCACGCTGGGAACCGCCGTAATCATCGAACGGACGCTCTTGCCGCTGACGGGAAACTTGGCGTCGACGGGGAGATAGCGGTCCCACGGCAGAGCGACGGAGTTGTCGAACAGCTCGCCGAAGTCGCGGGCGGGGAATGCCCCGACTTTCACCAGAATCCGTTCGGCGGAGCGGAGCCACAAATTCGTGCGGCAGATGGCCAGGGCATCGCCCATGAAGGCGACCCGGCCATCCTCGACGGTCTGCTCGTTGTAGCCCAGCTCGGCCAGTTCGCGCGAGACGACAGCTTCCAGACCGAAGGCGGCAGTGGCGATGAGTTCGATACGATCCATGAGAGGCAGGTTTTCCAGCAGGCGGGGCGCGAGACGGACCGCATCGGGCACAGCCGATCGGCAGGACAGCTCGTCGAGGATTGGGAAAGAGCGAGGCGGCCCGGGTGAGGCCGCGGGGTCGATCATACCATGCGTGGGTGGGGAAGACGAGGGAGCGAAGTCCGCGGGAGACTTCCGAGTCAGGGTGAAAGCCAGTCTTCCAACCGAAGGCCAGGGATTGGCGCAAAGTGCTTCACGTTGTGCGTGACCGATATGAGATCGTGAGCCAACGCGACGGCGCCAATCATCATGTCCACGGGATTCACAACCTGTCCGGCGGCAAGCAGCGGCGCGCGGATCTGACCGGACCGTCGAGCACAATCGGCGTCGAAGTCGATGACGTCGATGTCGGCCAGCAAGTCATCCTCGATCAGTTTCAGCAGCGGTCCCGGTTGATCGCGGCGGTACGCCCAGGTGTAGAGCTCCGCCAGTACGATCGCCGGAATCGCCAGTCCGCCCCCGTGCTGCTGAAATCGATGGGCCAGCCCGGCAGGTCGTTTCAGGTAAGCCGAGCAGATGTTGGTGTCGAGCAGATGACTCATTCGACGGGCTCGCGCATCTCAGCCTGCTCGCGATCCCGCTGAATCTCTTCCAGAATCCGGTTGTCGTCGTCCGTCCAGAGCGAGGTCATCGCGCCGGCGCATCGCTGTAACCCTCCACCAACCGCTTCGCGGAAACGCTTCGGGCGCACCAGGACCTCCACCTCCTGACCGTCCGGCAGTCCGAGATCCCCGTCCAGATCGATTCGATTTCCGTGAACGACGCCGGTCAGAGGCGTCATCGGGACGCATCCTCAAGAGTGAATCAACTCACTCAAATTCTATCGCAGGGCGAGGGCCGCCTGAACAAAAATCGTGAGACCTTCGTCGGAGCGGCGACCGCTACTCTAGAATATCCCCCACCGAGATCCCCGTCGTCACCCTCCCGGCGACCTCGCCAAAGAACCAGTGCAGCGGCCCCCGGCTCTTTCCGGCCGTGCAGCCGTCGATGATCAGGAACGCCAGGAACAAGTTCCAGTCCTCAATGGCGTCAATCAGCGCGGCGAGCCGGTCGGAGTTGCAAGCCCCCTTGTTCATGAGCTGCTGCCAGAGGGCGAACGGCTCGTCGTGGAACTGGACCATCGTCAGCAGGTCGGCGTCGTCGCAGTACTCTGCCAGAAACTCGCGGGCCAGCGAGGCGTGGCTGCGGGGATCGACGATCGGGACGCCCGACTTCGCTTCCGGCTTGAACGTGTCGTGGACGTGAATCAACAGCCGCAGCTTGTCGCTGTCTTCAGTCGACAGCCGTCGACGGAGCCGCTTGAGATTGCGCTCCAGCTCAGCGATATGGGCGCGGACGGTCCCTTCAGGATGCCCGCGCCGGGGCTCGCCCCAGTCGAGATTGCTGAGATACCGGGGATCAGACGTGATGGCCTGGAAGGCGGAAACGGGATCCATGACACCCCGAGAACTCAAAACTCCTGGTCGCCGGGCAACAGTGCGACCGACTTCACTTTGACACGCTGCTTGATGTCGCCGAATGAGGCACAACGACACTGCGGCAGACAAGATCCGTTCGATCCGGTTCACCAAATCACCAACGGGACGGCAAAGCTGCACAGCTTCGCCGTCCCGTTAGATGACATCTTCCACGTCGACCCGCTCAGAACCGCGGTTTCCCAGGTTTCGATGGAGCCGCTTCGTCGCGATCTGCGGGTCGTACCGGAGGAGCCCCCGGGAAACCGCCGGCGCCCCCTCCCGGAAACGCTCCGCTGTTCCCAATATCGGGCTGCGTCCCACCCCCCGGCATCATCAGTCCGGGCTGCCCCGACCGCGCCGGCTGCTGCTTGCCGCGTGCCTCGCGCAGTTTTTTCAGCAGCTCTTCCACCTTGCGATGGACCCGCTGGCTGTGATGGATGATGACCAGGCCGTCGTACTCGGTAATCGTGCCCCCTTCGCCGTCCGATTCCTCCCACATCTCCGGCTTCGTGGCGGCCTGGATGACTCCGATCAGCGCCTGCCCGGCTCGCGAGGTGGCATTCCCGAGCGGACAGACGATGACCGGAGCCGTTCCTCCCTGCCCCCCGTCAGCGCCTCCCGCTGTTGCAGCACCACCACCCATGCCACCACCACCAGCACCACCCAACTGGCCCATCGCGGCATGAGGCAATGGCCCGACCTGGAAGAACCCACCGCCGCCTCCCATACCGCCCATGCCGGTCCCCAACGACCCTCCGGGGCCGCCGACTCGCATCTCGACCTGGACCCCGGCGATCAGATCTCGGCAGTCGTAGACTTCGTTCTCGTAGTCCGCCGCGGGTCCGGTGATCATCACCACGCCATCGCGGATGGCGAACGTGAGCTGATTGTCGCCCACCTGATGCAGGATCAATTCGAGGGCCGTCCGCACTGACAGCGCGCCCAGTCGGGTCTGCAGCGTGATCGGCTGATCGGCGGCAATCTCGCTCTCCTCCAGATATTTGCGGTCCAGCAGGAAATCGAGATCCAGCAGATCCCCCATCCGCGTGAGCGACTCCTCCAGAGGCGAGTCGGTGAAATCGATCTGAACATCGCGTCGCGCCAGCTTCTCCTCGATCTGCCGGCGCAGCTCCTCCTCCGTCAGCGGTTTGAGCTCCGCATTCGGCTTCACCTTTGCGTCGGCAGGCTGGTCCTGTGCCTGTACGACAACCGTGTTGGCCCCCTGCTCCGGCCCCGCAGGACCGAACAGCGACGCGACGACGAACGTGACGGCCACGGCCGACGCTGAGAGAATCGAGTAGCGCATGATGGTTCTCCGACGGCGGACTTGAAGGGACGGTGCGAACTCGCCGGCCAGAACGGCCGTGTCGCCGAGTTCGTCGAGGGCCAGGCGGATCGCCGCGTCGCGCGGATGGCCCTGAGACAGGAGTTCTGCGTAACGCTCTTCGAGGTGATCGCGCAGCTCGGACGTGATCTCCGCCTGCTGGCCGCGCGTCAGCCGGAGGAGTTTCGACAGCAGATTGAGATACGCGTCGAAGTCAGGTTCGGTCATGGTGGACCTCCGGAGGAGGAAGCACGAAATCCGAAACGCGAAATCCGAAACAAATCCAAAATCGAGAATCATCAAACAGGGATTTCGGGTGGCACGTCCCTGAGGCTTTGCGAAGGGCTTGGTCTTGATTCAAAGACACGCCCTTCGAGGACTCAGGGGCGTGCGACCCGGAAGAGTATCTCAGGCCGGCGCCGGCAAGGCTGCTCGCACCGGCGCCAGCACCGACTGGATGCAGGCCACGTAGCGATCCCACTCCTGCGTCTGCGTGGTCAGCCGGCGCCTGCCCGCCGCCGTCAGTTCGTACCATTTGCGTTTGCGGCCCGTGCTCGACTCCCAGCGGCTGCGGATCAGGCCGTCGGTTTCCAGGCGATGCAGCAGGGGGTAGAGCGTCCCGGCCTGAATCTGCACCAGGTTCGTGCTGGCGTCGCGCAGCCGCTGCTGCAGTTCGTAGCCGTAGGTGCTGCCGCCGGCGAGGATCGACAGGACCATCAGATCGAGGCTGCCGCGGAGCAGGTCGGGACCGAAACGTTGCGTCTTCATACGAATCCCCTCAGTGAACGAGCGAGGGTCATAAATGGAATGACCACATGTTGCCACGCAATATATCGCCAGTCAATACAATTTCGGCAATCGCTCGGAACGGGGTCTCGCAGACAGAGGTTTCCAGGCGGAGTCCGTGGGTCCATTGAGCGCTGATTGACGCCGACGGGAACGGACGCTGAACAGCCTCTTGCGTGAGCCTGACGATCTCGTCAGGATGGTCGGGCAAAACTCTTTAAGTGCTTTTCGGCCGTCTCTGCTCCGTTCGGGGCCGTGGCCAAGTTTTCCCGCTCGATTCGCAGTCCCTCCAGGGCCTTGAGGGGTGATTCCATGCCAATTCAGACAGACTGCCCCGAGTGCGGTAAAAAGTACCGTTTTCCCGATGATCTCGCCGGCGCCACCGTCGACTGCAAGTCGTGCGGCGCAGAGATCGACGTTCCCGGCGGCGTCCGCCGTCGATCGATCGGCGGTTCGAAAAAAGGGAAGAAGAAGTCCCAGTCCTCGGTCGGCGTATTGATCGGCGTCGGCGTGGGATCGGCCGTGGTCTGCGGAATTATTGCCTTTCTGGTTGTCAGTAATCTGACACGACCGGCTGTTCAGGCTCAGCCGGTTGCTCAAACCCAGCCAGACCAACAGTCCCCGCCCGCCGGGTTGCCGCCCGCTGTTTTGCCACCTGCGGCAGCCGCGGCTCCGCCCGCCGCACCGGCATCTGCAACACCTCCCGCGGCCCCGGGAAATCCGGCCGTTGCCGCGGCGCCGAAGGCTCCGGCAGCCGGCCCGGGAGCAACGCCCTCTGGATTTCAGCCGGCGAAGACCACGGACGAATCGCCCAGGCTCGCCTTCAAGAAGTCCGCCGACTGGGCAGTCCTGGCCGATCCGCCGGCAGCGATTGAGGAGTTCAAGTCGGAGAAACCGCTGAAGATCAAGGTCGAGGGCCGCAATCTCCGCAACGACGCGGTGTTGTATCCGGTCGCGTCGAGCCCGTTCGTCGGCATCAAGAGCGACATCGGTTCGAAGTCCCCGTTTGAAATCTACAATCTGACGACGGGCGGCAAAGCCGGGACGGTGACTGGGATCTCCGCATCCAACGATCTCGGCCTCAGCCCGGACGGCAAGTATCTGGCGATGGCTTCGCCGGGCAGCAAAACGATAACCGTTTTCGACGTGAAGGCGAAGAAGCCGCTGGGAGAATTGACTGTCACCGATGCTCAGACGCGATTTCAGATTTCGACGCTGGCGCTTCCCCGTCCCGATCGGCTGGTGGCGTTGTCGCAGGTCGATCGCGGCGTGAAGGTCTGGGAGCTCCCGTCCGGAAATTTCCTGCAGCAGATCGTCGGAGATAAGAACTTCCAGCCCGAGCCGTTTCATGCCTTCAGCCCGGGAGGACGGTACCTGGCGGTGAATGGCGAATTTCTGCTCAAGCGTCTGGAACTCTACGACCTGGAAACGGGCAAACTGGCGGGCGCGATCGAGATCGACGGCAAGGCGCATTCGCTGGACTTCGGAGCGTTCGGGTTTTCCCCCGACGGCAGCGAACTGGCAGTGATCTACAACGTGTCCGCCCGCGCCGGTCGCGGGAAGTTTTCGCAGTTCGTCGTCTGGAATCTGGCGACGGGACAGATCGTCGACGACTTCGACATCGAACCGGATCTCAAGGAACAGCTCGATCCCGGCTACCAGAAGGAACGGCTGGAGCCGTTTCCAGGCGGTCGGCGCTGGCTGGCCCACAGTCGCGGGATTATCGATCGCGACGCGAAACAAATGGTCTTCAGCTTCCCGAAGATCGAAGGGGCGGATCTTAATATCGCCCGCAAAGTGATGGGGGCGGACTGGCTGGTGGGAGTGGAGGTCGGCAAGGGGGATTCCAAACTGGAGGTGCTGAAGCTCGACGACGAGAAGCTGGCGAAAGGGGCGGCCGCCGCTGCGGCGGGAGGCATGGCGATCGACCTCGATCTACCGCCGCTGACGCCGGCGGACTACGCGGACGCCTCGGAAGTGATTGCATCGAACGACTGGACGGCGAAGCCCGACGCCGGAAACGATGTCCCTGCGCTGAAATCGCCGCTGGCGCTCGAAGCGACGAAGGGAGTTCTCCGGGACGTGGTCCTGAGCCGCGGGGCGAATCCCGTGGCGGCCGTCCGGATCGCGATCGACGAAGATCTGGATGATCCCAAGGTTAAGGGCTTCAATCTGATCGACGCGGCGACGCGCGAACGGCTGGCAATGAAACCGCCGAAGCCGATCGCCAGGGAAACGCAGGTCGACGCGTACGGTCTGGCGGATGGCAAGCGAACGGGTCGCATCAAGGCGCCGTTCTCGGCCGACCTGTGTTCGATTTCGCCGGACGGCGGCAAGGTGCTGCTGGAGCTGCATCGGGGGGAAGGCCGGCTGGACGTTTACAGTCTGGCCGACGGAAATCACGTACTGGGCTGGCGGCCCTTCCAGACGGCCGGCGAAGAGCGGGAGCGGCAGCTTGTGTCGGCGGAGTTCGTGGACGACGACCACGTCGTCACGCACAGCCAGGGTGATCAACTGGTGGTCTGGAAGATCAGCGGCGGTCTGACTCCGGTGCTCAAACTCGCGGACGCCCGGCGCTACGCCGTCTCGCCCGGCGGAAAGCAACTGGCGGTTGTTCGAGGCAATATCCTGGGCGACAAGGATCTGGCGCTGTTCGATGTTGCGTCGGGCGACGGGATCGGTCTGGTCGCGCTGGAGGCCAAGGTGGCCGGAATGGCGTTCCATCCGAGCGGTCAATGGCTGGCGCTGTCGCAGGGGAGCGAAGCCAACAAGCTTATCTCCGTGATCGACATTGCGGAAGGACATGTCGCTGCGCGCTGGCCGGTGCCGGACCAGTCGGAGCAGCTTGCCTGGATGGGCGACGATTACCTGCTGCTGGGAGGGAGCCAGCTCATCAGCAAACCGTTCCAGGCGGTGGCCTGGAGCTACGATCCGGGGCCGGCGGTGCTGGCCCGCACGCAGCCGGGGGGCAAGTGCTGGTTTGCGCTGCCGGTGGCGAACAAGTGGCAGTTGCGGTGCGCTGCGCTGCCGGACGGAGCGGCGGCCGGCAAGCTCGAAGGAACCAACCTGGCGGCGAACGCCCGATTGAAGCCGGGTGACAAGGTCGCGCTGCAGGTGACGATCGGCCCGGAGCCGGAGCTGTCGGAGATGCGCCGGCTGCTGACCGAACGGCTCACGCAACGGCTGGCCAAGTCACAACTGGAGCGGGCCGATGGCGCTCCGACGCGGGTGGCGGTGACGGTCGGCGTCCAGACGAAGGGGACGACGAATGTTTCCAAGATCGGCAATCGCTCCGACCAGACGCAGGTGACGATCAAGGTGATCGAGTGCCGGATCGCGTTCGAGCAGGGAGGGACAACCATCTGGGAAACCGCGCGACGCTTCGGCAACCTGGACCGGCTGCTGATCCGGTTGGATCAGGGAGAGGCGCCACAGGCGGGGATTGACCGGCAGATGTCGGAGTTCGCGGTGAACGCGCTGGGGGCGATCGAATTGCCGTCCTACGTGTTCGGCTCGAATGCCCGACAGGGGCTGGGCAGGTCGACGCTGGCCGCGGCGGCGAAGTAGAGGACGCTCCCGAGTGCCGGATTCTGCGCTCTGCTCAACTGGCAACCAGGTTCCGCCTGGGAACCAGGACTTGCGGGGCTCCGCGTCGAGTCACTCCGGACGTTCAAGTCTCTCCGTCCGGGTATCAGACATTTCGGCAACTCTCCCGCGCGGCGCCGGCAAATGGGCGGCGTATTCAATCAAGCGACATTCGTTCCAGCGGGATCGGTTTCGGGCCATCCGGTGCGTAAATGAGATCGTCGCCTCGCAGGGCGAATGTCCAGATCTCACCCGGTCCGCGCAGTCGCATCGGCCCCGGCAGACACTCCAGGAACGAGCGGGTATCGACCGTCAGCAGGCCATCCCTGATCGACCATGCCCCCTGCAACTGGTCTCTGATCTTTCCATCCGCATAGGCGACGCGAATTCGACATCGCCGGGCCGACGTCAACGACATCAAGGTCCTGTGCCCGTCCTCCAGCGGAGGGGTCCTCCATGTGCCGATGACGGCGGACTCCTCCGCAGTGAGTTGCGACTGCAACGCCTGAACTGCGAGCCACACGGTTACCAGGATCAAACCTGCGACCGGCAGCCACCGTATTGCGGTTCGACGGTCCAATCCTTCGGCCCTCAACCTCGTGCGATATAAGAGTACCCGCTATGTGCCAGGTTTCTACAAGAATGCGAGGCGGAGCCTCGCCTCCGGACGCTCCCAGGCGGAGCCTGGGAGCAAGTCGTTTTCAGAAATCTCCGAGCACTTCGCCGCCGCCGATCGTGACGAGGGCTTCCATGACGGCCGGATCGATGTTCTCGCTGATGAATCGCACAGAACCATCCGCCAGCAGAAAGTGGCAGCCGCCGGTGGAGTTCGATCCGAATCCTTCGGCGCCGTTGATATACGGCTGCTGCACCAGCGGCCGGATGGTGCCGGGACCACCCTGGATCCAGGGCCCTCGATTCACCTTCACTTCCCCGACCATCACGGTGTTGCTCGTGCCGTCGGTGAAGTCCCGGATGCCGCGAGCCTCGTTGTAACCGAACGCGCCGGCCTTCTTATCCCCCTTCTTGAGGGTCGGACCGTCGGCGCCGAGTCCGGCGACCCCGGCGTAATCGGTCCGCCCGCCGTCGATGTTCGGGTCGGGCACCGCATTGGGATGCAGGAAGATCTGAATGTCGACGGGACGAGCGGCGACGTTTGCGGCGTCGGCCAGAGTCCCCTTGGGCGCCATCTGGTTATGCAGCGGCGCCTGATCCAGGTAGGGCAGAAGTCCGACCATCCAGCTCAAACGGTCCTCTGGCTTTTCGGGACCGGCCACCGTCCCGGCCGGAAACTCGTTGAACGTGTCATGGTAGTTGTGCAGCGCCAGTCCAATCTGCTTCAGGTTGTTCCTCGACTGAGTGCGACGGGCGGCCTCGCGGGCCTGCTGAACTGCGGGGAGCAGCAACGCCACGAGGACCGCGCTGGTCCCGACCGACGGGGCCTCGAAGGAAATCCCCAGCGGCAGCGACGGCAACGACTGCCGCGACTGCCAGGTCATCCCCTTCGCGTGCGCCGTACAGACGGTCACGTTGGGAAACAGCGGCTCGGCGACGAGGTCCATGGAAGGCATGTCGGGCAGAGGCGCGTCGTCTGCGACACGGGCCTGCTGACGGGCTTGCTGAATGCCCGCCATCAGCATCGGCATCAGTTGTCCGGAGGCCCGCAGACCGTCGCGGGGATCGCTGATCTGAAAACCGCTCATCGTCTCCGGCAGCCGGCTCAAAAGCGGCTGCAGCTCGGGCGTCGGCTTCCAGGCGGGCAGCTTGCCGTCGATCCGGGCCAGCGAGGCGTCCACGGATTGAGCGGACAGACCGGCAACGAGCCATTTGTCGTCGACTGAGAAGGAGGGCCAGATGGGAACGCCTGGCTGTCCGATCGAGATCACCTCCCGGCCTCGCTTGTCCGTCCGGACGATCTGCGGACCGTCCTCTGGAGGAAAAGGAATCCGCTCCAGCACTCCGTCCAGAAACTCCCGCAGCCGCTGCGGATCGTTGACGCGCGCCATCAGCCCCACACCCATGCCGAAGGGACCGTTGCCGGAATCGGAGTAGAGGACCTGCAGCGGATCGAGCGGAGCCAGCAGCGCCTCGTCGGGCGCCAGTCCAAGTTGTTCCGGCAGGAGCGCCAGCCCCTCTTCCAGTTGGGCTTTCTCCTCATCCGTGCCGACCAGGTCGGCGAACTCGCGGGCGATGCGAATCCCTTCGCGGTAAACGCCGGGAATGTCGAGCGTAAAGACCGACAGGAAGGGGGTCTTGCGCGGCAGGGCGGGCAGGTCTTTCAGGGCAAAGCTTCCTCCCGCGAGTAACGGCTTCAGAATGCCGCGCAGCTCGCCGTCTGCGTCGATATCGAGGGACGACCAGCACTCTCTGCCATCGAATCCGGAACGGCTGGTGACGCGGCGAAGATTGTCGACGCCGAGGATTTCGAGCACTTGGCCGACCGTGGCCGACTTGCCCGACGGGAGCGCGGGAAGGGCTTGATCCTGGAACCGTTCGCGGAGCCGCTCGGCGTCGAGCCAGGCGACGGACGTGACGGTTCGCCCGAGATCGTCTTTGAGCGTGCGACTGGCCTCGCCGGTCTTGGCCATGCTGGGCCGCTGCCCGTCGGCCGCTTCAATCACAGCGGCCGGAGCGCCGGCGCCGAACGTCATGACGGCATGTCCCCCCTCCTGCCAGAACGACCAGGCCCCGTTGGGTTCGCCGGGTATGGTTCCCGAGTAGACCGTCCGTCCGGAGAGGACTTCGCGGATCAGGGGGACGGCTCCGTCGGAAAGCTGTCGGGCGGCGACGGGGACGTATTCGCCCGCGCCGTGCAGGACGAGCACGAATTGTGGCAGATCTCCTTCGCCGAACGTCAGATTTGCGGAGAGGCCATGTTCCAGCGAGTGCCAGAACGCCTGGCGAACCAGTTCAATGGGAGGGTTCGATTCCCCGAACTGAGTTGCAAGATCGTCGATCCAACCCGCCAGACCGGACTCGACCAGCGCCTCATGCGCCGCAGTCTTTTTCCAGGCCGCCTCATGGCCGCGGTTGCCTCCCGAGTGCAGGTAGGCCCAGGCGTCGCCCGGCAGGAGCGACTCGGGGGCGACCGGATTCCGCCCGTTCTGGGCGAGACTCCACCGCCATCCGACGAGAGCCGTGACGGCGAGCAACACGACGATCCCGGTACGGGACACTCCACGGTGCATGTGAGACTCCTGCTTCTCGCGAAAGACTCGGCCGACCAGATCGGCGAGACGGGAGTATTTTGTCTACCGCATCCGGTTCGAGAACGCAAACCGGAACTGTACAAAATGCAGGAGTGGCTGGATGCGGACGGCCCTCAGGCTTTCGCCGGTTCGAGGACTTCGATCCCCTTCATCGCTGGCAGCGGCCATGCGGCGTGACAGGTGGGGCAGTCGAAGTGGTCGGCGGGGAGCGTATGACCGCCGGCAGAGCACGGGAGCTGCCGGGGCCAGCGGCGGTGAAAGCGGTAGCCGAGATAGGCGGCGGGACCGATGAGCAGCACGAAGGCAAACCAGATCTGCCTCTCGCGCTGCGACACGGCCTCGCTGCGGGCATGCCTGAACGCGAGAATCGCCGGGCCGAGACTCAACAGCCAGAGGACAATCAGGGACGGCCCCGCCCCGGCGGCGAAGCAGCGCGCGACGCCTTCGGACCAGGTGGTCTGATCGACCTGCCGCATGGCATAGGGGGCGAAGCCAAAGACGGTGGCAGTCAGAGTCGCGGGCGAGGGAATGGCGAGGCTGACGACCGCCAGCCAGGCGTCCTGCTGGTTGTTCGTGATCGGTTTCAATTCCACGGCGTGCGGCGGCAGGAGTTCCCCGGACGCCGTCCAGTGAAGGACCGTCAGTTTGGAATCGATTTCGTGAGTCTGCTTCGGGTGGACTGCGACCCAGGCGGAGCCATCGGCGGCAGTGAGCAACGTCAGATACCAGCTTGGATACTCCGGCGGCAGCGGGTATTCAGCCAACTGTGCGAACTCCTCGCTGAAGACGAGGATGGATTTGTCGGTTCGAACGAGGATCTTCGGAGCTTTGCTTCTTCGGTCGGCGTGTCGCGTAACCTGCATCGCAAGGATCGGACGATCAACGGCAAGCAGCTTGCGGACCGTACTGTTCTTCAAGTCGACCAGATAGACGTTGTCGGCCGTCGCAACACAGATGGTGTATGCGAGCGGTCCCGGAGGTAATTGCGGGATCACATTGGGAATCGCCACGCCCTGATAGGCGTAACCGGATTGTTCCGACCACTGGACGACGTCCGTCATGGTTTGCGACGAGACCGGGAAGCGATCCGCTCCTTCGGGACGAGTTGCGACCGGACCGTGGATGCCGATATACCCGGTCAGGCGGCGGGTTCCGGAGGAATAGCCTTCGAACCAGGCGCCGCCATCGGGAGTCCCGGCGTGTCGGAAGTACCAGTACGTCGCCGGCTCCGTCATGCTGTGAAATGCGTAGAAGCGAGTTGCAGGAACCGGCGGCTGACGGTTCCATTCCCGGTAGGTGGAAACCAAGGAGCCGGACGAATGGCGGTTGTTCTCCCAGTCCTCCGAGGGATCGACATACTCGCGCCCGTCGAGGTTTTCGTACCTGGGGGGACTCGTCTGATAGTAGGTCGAGGTTTCGATAACCGGCGTCCCGTCGCTGCCAAAAACCAGCCGCTGATATGTCCCCCGATAGGGGAACGCCGACTCGTAGATCATGACGCCCCAGAAGACAATGAATCCCCAGGCGACGAAGACTCCGACCGACAGGGTGAATGCGACGACGAGTCGAGCGAGTAACGTGTTGCGGAACATGGTCGATACCTTTGAAGTCCGTCAGCGGGCCGATCGGGCCGAATCAATAGTCGCGTGTTTCGGCCGCGTAGAGCGTCGTCGCCAGCAGCAGTCCCGCGAACGGGATCGCCAGCAGCAGCCACCAGACACTGAAATACGTGGCGACGGGAATCATCAGCGTCGGCGCCACCGCAGCCAGCGGAGCCAGTCGCATGCCGAACCAGCGTGCATCCAGCCACCCGCTCGCAGAGGCGGCCAGATACACCAGAATAGTCCACGAGCCGTAGGCCCAGCAGTTCCAGGTCATGCTCCACGAAAACGGAGCCGGCCAGAAGCCGGGCCAGCCGGCCAGCACCCCGAGGACAAGGATCGGAATCGCGATCACCAGCGCCTGCAGCGTCAGACCCACGCCAAGTTTTGTCAGGACGATTGCTCGACGAGACAACGGACGATGGAACAGATACAGGGCGGTTCCCCGCTGAATCTCGACGATCGATTGCCAGTAGCCGAACGCCAGCGCGGTGCCAGCCGCCAGCAACGTGATCCAGAGTTCTTCATCGGTCGATGTGAAGCGGACCATCGTCGTGCCCTGTTGCCTGAAGAGCAACAGAGGAATGATTGGGATTCCGGCGAGCGTGGCCGTGACCAGCGTTCCGAGAAACGCCGCGACGGCCATGATGCCGCGCAAGTCGCGCAGCTCTTTGAAGACGAGTGCCCGATACATGATTGTTGTTTCCGCAGAATCTGTAGGGTCCGCTCTGCGGACCGGTTCACGATCGATGCGGTCCGCACAGCGGACCCTACATCTCAATTGCAGCCAGTTCCGTTTCCCGTTCGGGCGTCACCCACGGCAGCGGCTTGCGCGAACCGCGGGTGTAGGCGATGAACGCATCTTCCAGACTGAGCGTGTCGCGGTCCCAGCGAACCGGCTGCAGCGACTCGATCCACTCCCGATGCGATTCTCCGAAGCCGACGATCGCCAGCTTGACCTGCCGGCCGATGATCGACGTATTCACCAGGCCCGGTATTGCAGGAATCGCCGGCGGCTGGCCGGCGAATTCGAGCACCACCTGGCTCACCGCTTCACGGAAATGTTCGAGGGGAGCGTCCACGCGCAAGACGCCGTCGACCAGAATGCCGATCCGGTCGGCGACCCGTTCGACGTCGGCGAGAACGTGCGAACTGAAGAGAATCGTCCGGCCCTGCCGTTGGATGAGGTGGATCAGCGATTCCAGAAAATCGCGGCGGACGACTGTGTCGAGGCCTAGCGTCGGATCGTCGAGAATCAGCAGATCGGGATCGCTGCCGACGCCGAGCGCCAGCGACACCTGGGCGTGCTGACCCTTCGACAGGCGACGAATGAGGGCTTTCGGAGTCAGCTCGAAGTGGTCGAGCACTCCTTCGACGAGGCCGCCGTTCCAGCGGGGAGCGAACGCGCGGGCGAAGTCGGTCGCCTGCTTGACCGTCATCCAGCCGTAGAGGGGGTGGCCTTCGGCGAGATACGTGATCCGGCCGCGGACTTCGGGCGGCAGCTCGGCGATGTCGTGGCCCAGGAGTTTCGCCGTCCCGGCCGTCGGTCGGACCATGCCCAGGAGCATCTTCAGCGTCGTCGATTTACCGGCTCCATTGCGGCCGAGAAAGCCGTAAACGCATCCCGCGGGAACGCGCAGCGAAACCTGGTCGACGACGCGTCTGGAGCCGTAGTCTTTAACGAGCCGGTCAATTTCGATGGCGCAAGTCATGGGAGAGCTTTCACAGCACTCAGTGCGGCAATACTGAAGAGGATTCACCGCGGAGACGCGGAGGACGCGGAGGACGCGGAGAGATACAAGAGGAAGTCATAAACTGCAGGAAGACTTGGCCTTCTTCTGATCGGAACAGCTCAGTCGCATCATTCTGGTCCACTCTTCACGTTATATTTTGCACTGTCCTCTCGGCCTTTCTCTTCTCCGCGTCCTCCGCGTCTCCGCGGTGAAATCTTCTTCTTCACCATCCAGTTCGTGTGGATTCGTGTCATTCGTGGTTAACCTCCGGGGCTTCAGGCGGGCGACGTCCACTGGAAGCGGCCGGCGCGGTCGCCCAGGAGTTTCTGAACTTCTTCGCGGCTGAAGCCGAGGTGAACGGCTTCGGTCAGCAGTCCGTCGAGCAGCTCGACCAGCCGGCGGCGGCGGACGTCTTTGGTCAGCTCGGTTTTCACCGCGGCGACGAAGACCCCCAGGCCGGGGCGGGTATGGAGCATCCCCTCCCGTTCGAGCTCGGTATAAGCCCGGGCGACGGTGTTGGGATTGATCACGAGGTCGCGGGAGAGCTGGCGGACCGAGGGGAGACGCTCCTCGGCGGTCAGGTCGCCGCGGGCCACGCCGGAGCGGACCTGCTGCACGAGCTGCTGGTAGATCGGAACGCGACTGGAAGGAACGATCTGAAACTGCATGGCGACTGTCCTGTCTGTACTACGAGTATTAGGACAGTGCGGAGAATCGTCAAGGGCATTTTCCGGGACGTGGAAAGTTTTGTTCCGCGACCAGAATGTCGAATGAGGAAGGCGGAATGTCGAAAGGAAGAGAATTGAGCGACGGCGCTGCGCGGACAATCAGCGCGGTGCAGCCGTCGGAAGTGGTGCGGCCACCCATCTCTCGGCCGACAGTCAGAGAGTTCGGTCCAGCGGGGTGCCGGAGGCAAAAAAGGGCGTTGCACATCGTCGGGTCGTCAACGCCGCTGCTCAAAGCCGTTCAAGAATCTGGAAAGACCAACCTGATGGCATGCGGCGGAATCGCCTCCACACCGCCAACGATGGTTCCCGACTCGCTGCAAAGGTCCCGATAGAGCCGCCAGCCGACGAACTCGGCGAAGTCAATTTCGAGGATGGCCCACTGTGGATCATTGAAACGATTCTTCGTCGCAAGATGATCGCACCACCAGTGCGCGGACATGCTTCCTTGCTGACCGGCATCGCTGGGCGTCCCCAGTTTGTCGCAAACGTAGATGTTGCTTTCGCAATCGAGGCGATCCGCAGTCGTTTGCCGATCAGATTCGCTGGGTAGCAGACCATTCGCAAAGATTGAGCGAACGGAAACCAGCCGGGTCGCGTGGTAACCGCGGTCAATCTCGACCCGGATTATCGGCGCGAAGAAAACGTGCTCAACTGTGGAGTCCGGAGTTGGACACCAGAGTCGCCGTGCGAATTGCCAACCACGATCCTCCATCCAGCCGCGAATCACCCGAGCTGAACTCGCCCACCGTTGGACGTCTGATTCCTTTCGAAACCCACAGGCCAATGCGTCACTTCGATGGCGGATCAATTTGTGCGTGTCGTAGTCGAACTTGAGCAGATCCACGCCGAATTGTTCCTCAAGTGCCTCCAACAATTCGGCGTGAGTCATCGAACGGAACCTCTAAGGACCCCTCTTGTGCCGCTGGCACCCAGACGCCCAGAGCGGCGTCTGGGCCACCCATCAAGACTGGGCGTTCGTCGCCCGTCTTCCTTTCGTCATTCCGCCTTCGACATCCGACATTTCCCCGTCACTCGTCATCCCGCTCCACTCGCTCCACGCGGCTCACGACGCTCCCGCTGGCCAGCAGGGTCGAAATCGCATCCCCCGGCGAGAGCTGCCCGGCATCCCGCACCAGATGGCCGTCCGAAAGCCGTTTTGTCAGCGAGTATCCCCGCTTCAGCACTCCCAGCGGGCTGAGCGCATCCAGCGACGCCGCCAGCGTGGCGAGCTGCTGACGCGACGTTTCGACCCGTCCCCGCAGGCCCCGCTGCAGCCGGCCTTCCAGCTCGTCCAGCCGGGCCGACAGGTCGTGCACGCGCTGCAGCGGCTTCGCAAAGCAACGTCGCTGCCGAAGATTGTCGAGCGTCAGCCGGGCT
Source organism: uncultured Planctomycetaceae bacterium (assembly GCA_942493135.1). GTDB lineage: Bacteria > Planctomycetota > Planctomycetia > Planctomycetales > Planctomycetaceae > Planctellipticum. Next base: position 2,413,498 of record OW818684.1, read on the forward strand.
CGTTGGGCCCGCTGCTGCAGCGCGGTTGTCATCCGCCGGCGGATGTGATCCAGAGTCTGCTGCACCTCAGTCAGCAGCGGCACGACCAGCTCGCCCGCTTCGCTCGGCGTCAACGCCCGCCGGTCCGCCACCAGGTCGGCGATGCTGACATCGATCTCGTGGCCGACCGCACTGACGACCGGAATCGGACAGTCGTAGATCGCCCGCGCCACGACTTCTTCGTTGAAGGCCCACAGGTCTTCAACGCTCCCGCCGCCACGCCCGGTGATCACGACATCGACCTCGGGCAGCAGATGGACCTTGCGCAGTGCCGCCGCAATCTGCTGAGCGGCCCCGTCCCCTTGCACGGCGACCGGCAGAATCACCACCCGCGCCGCCGGCCACCGCCGGGTGATGACCTGCAGCATGTCATGCACGGCCGCCCCGGTCGGACTGGTCACCAGCGCGATGCGCCGCGGAAACATCGGCAACGGCCGCTTGCGGGCTTCGTCGAAGAGCCCTTCCGCCGCCAGTTTCTGCTGCAGTTGCCGGAGCGCGAGTTCCAGCGCCCCGAGCCCCTGCGGCTGCATCCGGTCGACGATGATCTGGTACTGTCCGCGCGACGCGTAGACTTCGATCGGGCCGCTGGCCAGGACTTCCAGGCCGTCGTGAAGCTGAAACTTCAGCCGCTGGGCCGCGCTCCGCCACATCACTGCCTTGAGCTGGGCTTCGTCGTCCTTGAGCGTGAAGTACAGATGCCCCGATCCCGCCCGCATGAAGTTGGAAATCTCGCCGCTGACCCACACGGAGGGAAAGTGGGCTTCGACAACCCCCTTGAGGAGCATCGTCAGATCGCTGACGGACAGGACGGGAGGTTCGTCGGGCATGGGGGCTCGTTGAGCGTTGAGGGTCGAGAAAGACTCGGGTGGCACGTCCCTGAGTCCTCGAAGGGCGTGGTCTTCGGATTAAAGACACGCCCTTCGCAAGGCCTCAGGGACGTGCCACCCGTTTCGTTGTGTTTGTTATTTGCTATTTGTCATTTGGTGTTTCTGTCTCAACGATCTTCAATACTGCTTCAAGATCGGCACGACTTCCGTCTGCAGCGCTCCCCCAGTGACGTGCACTTGCCGCTGATGGTCGACGAAGACGTCGACCTCGCTGCGCACGCCGAACTCCGGCAGGTAAATCCCCGGCTCGATCGAGAAGCAGCAGCCGGGCAGAATCAGCCGTTCTTCGTGCGTCTCCAGGTTATCGATGTTCGCCCCGTTGCCGTGCACTTCCTGGCCGATGCTGTGCCCCGTCCGGTGCACGAAGTACGGACCGTACCCGGCCTCTTCGATCACCTTCCGGCAGGCGTCGTCCACCTGCCAGCCCGGCAGCGTCCGTCCTGCGGCGAACGCGTCGCGCACCGTCTGAATCGCCGCGTCGCGCGCCCGGGCGACAATCTGAAAGATCGCGTCGTACTTCTCCGGCACGGTCTCGCCGACGAAACCGGTCCGGGTCAAGTCGCTGTAGACCGCTCTGGGCTCCTTGAGCTTCGCCCACAGATCGACCAGCACAAAGTCCCCCTGGCGGATCTCCGCCATCCCGGTTTCATAGTGCGGATCGCCGCTGTGGGCGTTCACTCCCACGATCGGCGGGCTGTACGTCGTCAGGTTGTTGTCCTCGAAATGCTCCAGAATCACCTGCTGGACGGCCCATTCGGTCGTCATGCCGCGATCGCGGATTGCATCGGCGATGAACGTCCACGCGACGGAGAACGCCGCGTTGGTCACCTGTCCCGCCGCCTCGTGCATCTGCCACTGGGATTCGTCCCAGACGGCCTCGAAGAGCTGCACCAGATCGCCCGACGAACCGATCTCCGCGCCAAAGCTGCGGACCAGCTCGACGGTCCCCGCGTCGACGCGGGAAATATAGGGATTGCTGTTGCGCGGCGCATACTCCATCGCGATCCGCTTCGCGCCCCCGATCAGCGTCGCGATCCCCGCTTCAAACTCCTGCCAGCGGAGATAGACGGTCTTCTCGCCGGGAATGTGATCGAGCACTCCCGACTCGATTCGATGGACCAGCCGCCGCGGTTCTCCCTCCGCCGGTATGAAGCAGGCAAACCGCCGCGACGTATGCGCCGAATCCGGCAACTGCAGCACCCGCCGGGCCAGAATGTTGCTCTCGCGGAAGTCGTAGAGCAGCCAGCCCTCGAAACCGAAGTCGCGGATGGCGGACTGCATGCGGACGAGATCGAACATGGGTGCGCTTCCATAATGGATGTGAGTGTTGGCTCAGGTCGTTGAGTGTCAATCGTTAAGCGTTGAGGAATACAAATCAGAGCACGCCGCGCGTCCTTGTCCGTCTCAACGATCGACGCTCAACGACTCACGGCCACTCCCCCGTAAACACCTCGGTCGCCGACCCCGTCATGAACACCGGGCTGTCGCCGCCGGCCCACTCCAGTTCCAGGTCTCCCCCCGGCAGATGTGCCAGCACGCGGTTGTGTGTCCGGCCGGTCAGGATGCCTGCGACGGCCGATGCGCAGGCCCCGGTCCCGCAGGCCTGAGTCTCGCCGCTCCCCCGTTCCCAGACCCGCATGATGAACTCGTCGGGCGAGACCACCTGAATGAACTCGGCGTTGACCCGCCGCGGAAATGCCGAGTGCTTCTCGAGCAGCGGACCGACCCGCAGCACCCAGTCGTCGTTGACCTCGTCCACGAACGTGACGCAGTGGGGATTTCCCATGGAAACACACGTCACGTCGAATTTCTTCCCGCCGACTTCCAGCGGCACGTTCAGCGGCGGCGCCCCCGGCAGCGTCGTCGGGATCTGTTCGAACTTCAGAATGGGCGGCCCCATGTTGACCCGCACGCGATCGATCTTGCCGTTCGCCCCGGGGAACATCTGCAGTGTCAGCACCCCCCGCCCGGTTTCGATCTGCAGTTCGGGCTTCCGGGCGATTCCGTGGTCGTAGACGTATTTCGCGACGCAGCGCACGCCGTTGCCGCACATTTCGGACTCGCTGCCGTCCGCATTGAACATCCGCATGCGGGCATCGGCTACCTCCGACGGGCCGATCAGAATCAGCCCGTCGCCGCCGATCCCCTTGTGCCGGTCGCTGACCGCGATCGCCAGCGCGGGAATGTCCGCGGGTAACTTTTCCTCGAAGGCATTGACGTACACATAGTCGTTGCCGATGCCGTGCATCTTGGTGAAACGCATGATCGCCCGTGGTCCCGTGTCTGCAATAATACGCTTCCGAGGTTGGTCGCTGACGCCGCTCACCGCGGATCGTCATCCTCTTCGGGAACCATTGTCACGTCCGCGGGATGGCTTTCCAAGCGGAGGGCGAGTTTCCGCTCCGCCTGCGGCCGGAACTGCACCCCGGTCGCCGGACTGGTCCGGCACCCCTCCGCATCCGGCTCGACACCGACGTAAGTTCCCCGGTTCAGCACCAGCACTTCAATCGACCGGCTGTCACGGTCGACGATCCACGCCTCGGGCGTCCCCAGTTCGGCATAGAACGGCAGCTTTTCGTAGGACTCGTCGCCCGGACTGCGAATTTCGACGACGACTAGCGGCGGACCTTCGTAGTACTCGCCGCGGATTCCCGCCAGCCGCTCACGGGGCAGCAGTATCAAATCGGGAATGCGATAGTTGTCCGGCCATCCTCCGGCCGGCGCAATGTTCACTTCCTGATAGACGCGTCCCTTCCGCGGTCGCGCCCAGTTCCGCCGCAGCCAATCTTCCAGGTCCTGCGCCAGCCCCTGATGGTCGAAGTTCGGCATTGGCGGCATATGCAGCACTCCCTCCCACAACTCGTCCCACTGGTCCGCACCCGTCCGCCGCCGCTGCTCCAGCAGTTCGTCGGGCACAACAGGATTGACAGTTTTCATCGGGAACTCCTCTTCGGAACGGCCACCGCAAGAAGTATACTCCTCGACGGTCGTCCCGCACGATCCCTGTCCGTGATTCCCCTCGCCGATGACGGAGCCCGGCTCATGATCCGATACGCGATCGCACTCCTCGCTGCATCTCTCCTGTCCCTCGGATCGATGGCCCCGAGCCTTGCCCAGGGACGCGACCCTTACCGCGAACCGCGGGAAAAGATGGTCACCGACTACATCGAACGCGAAGGGGTCACCAATCCCCGCGTCCTCGCCTCCATGCGACAGGTCCCGCGCCACGAATTCGTCGCCGGCAACATGAAATCCCTGGCCTACAACGACGCCGCCCTGGCGATCGGTCACAAACAGACGATTTCGCCGCCATACGTCGTCGCCTACATGACGGAGACGATCGATCCGCAACCCGAAGACCGGGTTCTCGAAATCGGCACCGGCAGCGGCTATCAGGCGGCCGTCCTGTCGAACCTCGCCAAAGAAGTCTATTCCATCGAGATCGTCGAACCCCTCGGCAAGCAGGCGGCCGAACGCCTCAAGCGACTCGGTTACGCCAACGTGACCACGATGGTGGGCGACGGCTACAAAGGCTGGCCCGAGCACGCCCCCTTCGACAAGATCATCGTCACCTGCTCCCCAGAGAACATTCCGCAGCCCCTCGTCGACCAGCTCAAGGAAGGGGGCCGAATGATCATTCCCCTCGGCGAACGCTACAGCCAGGTCTTCCACCTGCTCGAAAAGCAGGAGGGCAAGCTGGTGATGAAGAAGCTGATTCCGACGCTCTTCGTTCCGATGACGGGCATCTCCGAAGAACGTCGGCAGATCCTCCCTGACCCGCTGCATCCCGTCCTCTTCAACGGCAACTTCGAAGAAGACGCCAACGCAGACGGCCTTGCCGATCACTGGCACTATCAGCGCCAGGCAACGCTGGTGACCGAGGGCGCTCCCGAGGGGAAGTTCTGCTGGCTGCTGGAGAACGACGAGCTCGGCCGGCCCGCTCAGGGGCTCCAGGGCATGGCCATCGACGGCACGAAAATCGGGTCCCTCGCCATCTCCGTCCGACATAAGACTGAAAACATCCGTTCCGGCAAGGAATCCTGGGAGCGCCCGGCCCTCGTCGTCCACTTCTACGACAGCCTGCGGAAGGAAGTCGAAACTAGTGGCGTCGGACCCTGGACCGCCGACGCCGACTGGGAACGCTCCTCGAAGACGATCGCGGTCCCCAAGTCGGCCCGGGAAATGATCGTCCGCGTCGGGCTCAACGGAGCCACGGGCAAACTCTGGGTCGACGACGTCAAAATGTCACCGCTGCCGAGGTAGGTGGTGGTCAGCGGCCAGTGGTCCGTCGTCGGTGGCGAATTGACGTCTCGCCGCCCACAGCTCACGCTCTGGGCTACCGTGATCCGCCCCTGACCGGGCTCAGAATCTTCGACCGGCGCCTCTTCACCCCGCCAGGGGCGATCCATTGTAGCCCGGGGTGTCAACCCTGGGCGCTGATGATGCACGGCTCCCCCTTTTCGATATTCCGCCTTCCTCATTCGACATGCTCCCCTCCGGAAACCTGTACAGGATTGCTCTTGACGGTCCGGTCTTGACCGCGCATTGGGACCTGGGGCATAATTAGGGGCTCCGACCATTTGACAGGTCCGCCGAACCGCCCTGTGACGAAGGTTCCCGCTCATGCTGAAAGTTGCCGATTTCGAGGAGTTCAAGAACCTGCTCCTCGACGTGCGGGCCCGCATCCGGGGCGATGTGGAACACCTGACGTCCGAAGCGCTCGACCGCGACGCCGGAGGCGGCGAATCCCGCTCTCCCCAGCATCTGGCCGAACTGGGGACCGATACTTACGAACAGGATTTCGCCCTTCGCCGCGTTGAGAACGAGCAGGAAGTTCTCGTGGAGATTGAAGCGGCCTTGCAGCGAATCGAGGACGGAACGTATGGTCTGTGCGAGGCCTGCCTCGAAGCCGGCAAGACGCCGGCGAAAGCCGTGATCCCCAAGGCCCGACTGCGGGTCATTCCTTACGCCAGGAACTGTGTCGAGTGCGAACGGAAGCGCGAGCTCAGCCACTGACACACGCCGGCCCGGTCCCCTGGAGTCGGTATCCGGTCTTCTTCGGACTCGCCGCCGCCGCGCTCGCCTGGGATCTGTATTCCAAGTGGGCCGTCTTCGCGGATCTGGGCGTCGGCCGCATCAGCGACTGGCAGAAGGAATTCTTCGGCAACGGCGTCCGTTTCCGCCTGCACACCAACTTCAACTACGGCGCCCTCTGGGGCTTCGGCCAGGGATACACGTTCGTCTTCGCCGCCCTCAGCCTGGTCGCCGCCGTCGGCATCCTCTACTGGCTCTTCGTCCGCGGCGGCGCCTGGAGCTGGTGGCTGACGATTGCGCTCGGTCTGATCCTCGGCGGCACCCTCGGCAACCTCTACGACCGCCTGGGACTGCACGGCTGGAAAGAGGGCGACGAGCAGGTCTATGCGGTGCGCGATTTCCTCGACTTCCAGTTCTTCGGCGTCTTCGACTGGGCGATCTTCAACTTCGCCGACAGCTACCTGGTGACCGGCGCCATCATGCTGGTCCTCTACTCGTTCAAGCCCGAACCGCGCTTAGCGGAAAGCGGTGAGCGGAAAGCGGAAAGCCAGATCGCCTGCTGACGGCTGTCTGCTTCGGAATTTTCTCTGGCTTTCAGCCTTCCGCCAATTCCGTCAGCCATCGCTCCTCGGCCAGCCTGGCCAGCGCGAACGCGCAAGCCGCCTCAGTCAGCGCCGGCGAGCAGATTTGATCGAGCGACTGGAACTTCGCCGCCGCCAATGCGGGGATGCGTTCCCGCACTGCGGGGATCAGAAAACTCCCTGAACCTGATGCGATGAGCTGGTCGCATGGTCCCGACTGGCGAGCCAGCACCTGCTCGACCGCCTGCGTGATCTGAGCGAGCTGACAGTCGCGGAATGCGCGGGCCAGCGCGGCGGCTTCCGCCAGCTCAATTTCAGTCCTGTCGCAGCAGAGCTGCCGGGCGAGACGATCGTGGGCCGCGGCCCGCGTCGCCGGTTTGCCGTTCGCCGTGTTCGTGTCCGACGGATCTTCCGGCAGTTCGCCGGTCAGCAGATAGACGTCCAGCGTCGTCGCGAAAAGTTCCGCGCCCAGCGGGCACAACCCGCCGCGAAACGGGATTTCTCCCGCGACGGCGCAGAGAGGCGTCCGCCGCACTCCGGTATAGACCAGTTCGCGCGACAGCAATCGTCCCACGTCCGTCCGTCCCTCGGGGACCGGCAGTCCATCTTCGAGCGGGATGACGTCCGTCGTGGTCGTGCCAATGTCGAGGACCAGGGCGTTGCCCTGCGGTTGCAGCCGGCCCAGCCAGGTCGCCAGGGCGTGCCAGTTGGCGGCGGCGGTCAGCAGCGGTTCGTCGAGAGCTTCCTCGGGGGTGACGAACTCGCCGGAGGTCTGCCAGACATCGATCGGGCACTCCTCCGCGACGGCGATCACCGCGGCGAGGATCTCGCGGACCCCCTCGGCCTTGGTGTCGTAGCAGTCGGCGAGTTCGCCGGTCATCGCGACGGCGAGGCGATCGGGAGCGGGGAGCGTGCTGAGCAGCTCGCGGAGGGCGGCCGGCAGGCGCTGGGGTTCGCGCCAGAGGGGAAAGGCGAGCGTCACCGCCTGCCCATCGGCGGTGGCCGCCTTGAGATTCGCCCCGCCGATATCGAGTCCGAATGTCTGCATGAAATCCTCTGAACGGGCCGTTGGACCACTGAATTCGTGTGCCGCGGCCGTGTCGGCCGTGACTTGTTCCAAGGGAACTGGAGCGCTCGCACGGCTGACACAGCCGTGGCACACTTTACTTCAACGGACTGTTCAATGCGTTGCTTGTGCGCGCACGACGGCGCCGGGCGAAACTCGGCGAGTTCGCTTGACGGCGTGACCGCGTCCGGTTGTCGCCGGCCCGGACGGGCGAGGGGCGGCTTTGTGACGGCTGCCCCACGCCGCGTCTTTTGGCTGGCGTCGATCAGGTCCACCGGTTGTGGTGGCAAGTCGGAGAAACCCGACGTCGAGCGATCCGCGCACACGAGGTGCGCCTCCGCCGGTCCGTCCTTGGGGGGACGTCCCGGTTCGGGCCCTGATCAGGCCCGCTGCCGGCCGGGATTCGCCCGGGCGTCCGCGGCGAACCGCAAACGTGCATGCATGTCGTTTCCCGACCGACGGAGGCTATCCTGGGGTGTTAACGAATTCCTGTTCAATAGGAATTGCGAACTTTTTTCAGATTTCGGAGAATTTCGAAGAGAGTTCACCGCGGAGTCTCGGAGGACGCGGAGAGCTGAGGGAGAAGATAGCAACCACGAATGACACGAATGCACGCGAATGAAGACCGAGAGAACGGAACCACGGAGGACACGGAAGTCACGAAGTAAGAAGAGTGAGTTTTGATTTTGCCCCCTCGCCTGCCGTCGGCGGCGGGAGAGGGCCGGGGTGAGGGTTTTCGAGCTTGGAGCTACGGTTGAATCATTTTGAAGAAAACCGCCTGATGCCGTCGACCTCGATCGACTCCGCCCGCCGCTGGTTCCTCGGCCTGTCGCAGTTGCAGAAGACGCTGGTGTTTGGCGGGCTGGGGATGCTGTCGGGGTGGGTGACGACTGTGTCTCTGGCTGGCTGGCGAGCAAACTCGCCACCGGACTTCGGCATCCTTGTGGCGGCTGTCGTCGTTCCCGGTCTGGCGTTCAGCCTGCTGGTGACCGGCCCGCTGTACGTTCTGAATTCCGCCAGACTGAGCGTCTGGCTCCAGTCTCTACTGCTGGTCACGGTCCTGCATCCCGTCGCTGTCATCGGGTATGCGTTGCTCAGCGCGTACGTCGCGTATCAGCCGCTGTTGCCTCTACACGTATACTGCGTTGCAGGGGCAGTCGGTGCGTCCTTCGGCTTTCTGCTGGCCGGTTGCAGCTCGCCGACTCATTGGGCTCGCGAGTTCCGCACTGTTCTTGTGACCTCGCTCGGCATGGGCCTCGCGTCCGTCGCGGTCGCCATCGGAATGACGCGGAATCTCGTGTTCCTTCTCGCATTCTCTCCGGCACTCCAGAGTTTCTTTCACGTGGCATTAACCCTCGTCACGCTGCACACGACGGCGGCGATCTGCCTGTCGTGGCGAGAGTGGCCGACGAACGAAGAAGCCGAGTCGATTCCGAGAGAACTGCAGTCCGTCGTTGAATCGCAGACGGCGTCATTCTGATTCCCCAGAGGCAGAATCCACATGACACCGCCGACCTCGATGGACTCCGCCCGCCGCCGATTTCTGCAACTGCCACAGTTGCAGAAATCGGCGGTCTTCGGCGGGCTGGGGATGGTTTCGGGGTGGGTGACGACGTTAATTGTTGAGTTGACTTATCGCAGTGAAGGAATGCGTGCTGCGGCGCTCGCAGCGTATCTCGTGCCGGGTCCGATTCTGTGGTTGGTTGTCGCGGCCCCGATGCATTTCTGGGCGAGCGGAGATCTCCTTCGGTGGGTGTGGTCGCTGCTGATCGTTCCCTTTATATTCCCCGCAGCATTCGCCGCGCTGCTTGTCAGCGCGACGAACACTCCCAACAGCCCGCTCCAGTCCTGGAATGCGCTGCCCGTCGCCGTTGTCGGCGGTGCTTTTGGTCATGCGCTGGCACTGTGCTGCATACCGCGCGGGGGTGCGAAGAACCGTCGAGCGATAGATGTGACCATCTGGAGTCTGGCCGCCGTCGCTCTCCTGATCGTCTGGGTTGAGAGCCGAATTGAGTCCGACATTCCCGGACTTCCGTCCTCTGTGGCCAGGATGATTCGTTGGGCAGTACTCTTTGTGACGCTTCACTCCGTGGCCGCGGCCTGCCTGTCATTGCGTGCATGGCCGAACGGATTTGCCGATACCTCTCCTGAATCTCCAGGTTCGCTCGACGGTTGGGCGAGGAAATTCGCCGAGGCGCCTTTGGCGTGGGGTCACGAGCCTGCGTCTCAGCCGGCGCTCGACAACCCCGCTACACTTCCTTCATGAGCGGACGACTCCTCACCATCGGCGATATCCACGGCTGCGTCTCCGCACTCGACGCGATCCTGAAAGAAGCCGCGCCGGAGGCGGACGAGACCGTCGTCGTCCTGGGGGACGTCATCGACCGCGGGCCGGATACGCCGGGGGTCATCGAACGCCTGCTGGACCTCCAACGCCGCTGCAGGCTGGTACTGATCCGGGGAAATCACGAGGAGCAGTTCTTCCGCTCGTTCGACGAACCGTCGGCGTTTGACGCCTGGATGCTGCACGGCGGAGCCGAGACCCTCGCGCAATATGGCGGGCGGATGGACCGGATTCCCGAGGAGCACGTCGAATTTCTGCAGCGGTCAGTCGACTGGTTCGAGCAGGGGGATGCGCTCTTCGCTCACGCGGGCCTGGCGGCGGACGTCCCGCTGGAGGATCAGTCGTCCGCGTGGCTCCGCTGGATCAAGCACACGCCGGACCGGCCGGTCTGGCAGCCGGAGAAGACGGTCTACGTGGGGCATACGCCGCAGAAGTCCGGGTTGCCGCTGGCGACGCCCGGCTGGTGCGCGATCGACACCTGGGCCTACGGAGCCCTCCGCGGGGCCGATGGCTGGCTGACCTGCGTGGATGTGTGGAACGGGACGTACTGGCAGGCCCGCGAAGGGGGCGGCGTGCGGGAGGGGACGATCGAGCGACCATCGACTTCACATCGCCAACCACAATGGTGAGACGCGCCTCCGGTCCCCTTTCCCGACGTCTGCGTTGGGAGAGGGGCAGGGCCGTCTTTTCTCCGTGGACGAGACCCCGACACTTCCGAAGACCGTCACCCTGGCCCTCTCCCACATCAGAATGCGGGAGAGGGGACAAGGCCGCAATCCTTCAGTCAGCGCCCCAGAAGTTCGCCGAGATCGGATCGCCAGGCCTGAAATCCGGGGCCGGGCTCGTCGGCGTTCGTCAGGGGAAACCGGTTGAGAGTTCGGCCGCGGGAAAGATCCCCCGCGATGTCGCCGTAGATCCCCTGTAGAACCCCCTCGTCCCGGTAGTGCGGGCTGGGATAGTGCTGCACCAGATACGTCAGCAGCAGGGCCTCTTCGGTCGGCAAGGCCGGTTCTGGGGGGAGGTTGACCGGGTCGTCAGCCGAAGCGGGCGGTTCTATGCGATCGGGCGGCGCGGCCGTTGCTTCCCGCAGTCCGAGGAATGCGACGCCACCCAAGAGTCCCCGGCGGGCGAACTCCCGGCGATCGAGCGGGCCGGAATCCGACATGCAGTGCTCCCTTCAGACGCCCGGCAGCGGGGGAATGTAGTTGTTAATCAGCTCGGCGTAATCTTCGCGAACGGGACTGAAGACGTCCAGCACGACCGCGGGACCGTCGACCGCCACCGCGCGGTGCGGGACGCCGGGCGGGATCAGGAACATCGAGCCCCTTTCGACGATGCGGGTTTCGTCGCCGATGGTGAGCTGGACTTTGCCTTCGAGCAGAATTCCCCCCTGCTCGTGGGGATGGTGATGCAGCGGCACCTCGGCCCCGTCCTCCATTTCGAGGTAGGAGAGCATCAGGTTCTGCCCGAACGGCGTCCGGAGTTTGCAGCCGGGAACGGGAGTGATGGCCGGAATGGTGGAGAGGTCGATGAAACCCATGGGAGACAGCCCTGATGAGTGGAAGACGCTGATTTCATCAACGAATCGCACGAATTCACGCGAATGTCCAGACGGAATGCGGAACTGGCTCGCACGAAAGACGATTTCACCGCCGTGCCGCGGAAGACGCGGAGAAGAAATCCGGAGAGTGAAAAGTGAGTATTGAGTAGTGATGAGTGCAAAGTGACGGAGAACGTGATCCACAGCCGGGTGGCGAGTCCTTCATTTTGCACTATTCACTCCTCACTCCTCACTACTCACTTTTCACTTTTCACTTTCCGGATCTTCTCGGTCTTCTGCGGTGAATCCTCTTCCTGTCACTCTCCGACTGTTCTCTGCCGCCCCGATGCCAGCGACTTGAGGAAGCCGCGCGCGCGGGCCTGTTTGACGGGCGGCAGCCGCGGGTTGTCGCAGGCGAGGGCCAGGCCGAAGGACCAGCTGGCCTTTTCCGGCTGTTGCTGGCCGAGGTAGAGCAGGCCGGCGTTGTAGTGCAGCCAGGCGTCGTCGGGCCGGATCATGAGGGCGCGGTCCCAGTCGCGCCAGGCCTCGTCCCAGCGTTCCAGACCCCCCAGCGCGATCGAGCGGGCGCTCCAGCGCGTAACACAGCTCGATTTCGATCCCCTTCCGCTCGAAGATCGGCACCGCCCGATCGAGGTCGGCCAAGGCCTGATCGTATTCGGCGAGTTCGGTGTAAGCCTGCCCCCGGCAGCGGAGCACGCTGGCGTTGTCTGATTCCGGTTCGAACGCCGCGTTGTAGTCTTCGAGCGCTTCGACCAGATTCCCCGCGTACCGCCGGGCCGCTCCGCGGATCACGTGGGCCACGGGAGTGAGTTGCGTGTCGTAGCCGAGCGCTTCGGTCATCAGCCGTTCGGACTCGGCGTAGTCTTCGTGCTCGTGATACCACTGGGCCTCCATGATCAGCACATGGACGGTGAGGGAGTCGGCGAACTCGGTATGGAGGGCGATTGCGGCCTGAAGCTGCTCGTCGGCGGCATCCGGTCCTTCGGCCTGGATGGTCAACTGGGCGGAAGCCATCAGGAGCCCCGGATTCTCGGGATGCTGCTTCAGGAACCGGTTTAGGATTTCGCGGGCCGCTTCGGGCTGCTCCAGGCGGAGCAGGGCCGAGCTCCAGAGGCCGCCCAGTTCGGGCGGGCGAACTCCCAGGTCGCAGGCCCGCTGAAAGTCGCGGATCGCGTCGGCGGGATGTCCCTGAGCCAGCAGGATCTGCCCGCGCAGCCAGCAGGCGTCTTCGTTTTCGTCGTCCGCGGCCAGGAGCTCATCGAGTTCGCGGACCGCGGTGCACCATTCCCCTTCGGAGTGCAGGACCTTAATCCGGGTCAGGCGGACTTCCGCCGACGCCTGCGGATTCTCGCTTGCTTCCGACAGGTCGCGCTGGGCGGCGGCGGAGTCTCCGAGTTCGGCGGCGACGGCGCCGCGCAGCCAGAGCGCCTGCCAGTCGTCGGGGCTCCATTCGACGTCCGACAGAATCGATCGGGCTTCTTCGAATTCGCCGGAGAGCGCCAGGAGCTTGGCCTTCCAGTACTGAATCATGTGATCGTCGGGATCGAGCTCGGCGGCCTGTTCTAGTTCGCGGAGAGCCCCGGCCTGGTCTTCGTTGACCCAGGCGGCGACGGCCCGGACCCAGCGCATCAGCGTGGGCATCACGTCGGCCGCCAGCGCCTGGTCGGCGTCGGGGACCGCGTCGTCGTAGCGTTCCAGTTGCGTCAGCGCGACGGCCCGCCACGCGCGGGCTTCGAGGCCGACTTCTTCGTGGTCGATGACCGCGGTGAAGTCTTCGATCGCCGACTCCAGTTTGCCGAGCATGGCCTGGCAGCGGCCGTGCAGCAGCCGACTGACGGGGTCGGTTTCGTCTTCTGTCAGCAGCCGCGTGAATTCTTCTTCGGCCCGCCCCCAGCGACTCAATTCGAAGAGGACGCGCGCCCGCAGCCGTCGGGCGTCGCGGCTGTCCCGTTCCAGTTCGACGCAGCGGTCCAGATCGGCGACGGCGTCGTCGGCGCGCTGCTGGCGCATGCGGATCAGGCCGCGCTGCAGCAGGGGTTCGGACCAGTCCGGCGCCAGCGCGGCGGCTTCGGAAAAGTCCTGTTCGGCGCCCCCTTCGTCGTGCAGTTCGAGGTGGGTCATGCCGCGGGTCAGCCACAGCGGGGCGGACTTCGCGACGGCGAGTCCCTCGTCGAGTTCGGCGATCGCCTCCGAGTATTTGCCCTGCTTCTGCAGCACTTCGGCCCGCAACTGCCGGGCCGGCCAGTATTCGCTGTCGCGTTCGGTGGCCTGGCGGAGATCTTCCATCCCGCTCTCGGTCCGTTCGAGCTGGATCCGGGCGTAGCCGCGTGCGTAGTAGTCCTGCGCCTGGGACGTCTCCCGCGTCAGCACCTCGTTCAGGTCGTCGACGGCTCGGGCGAATTCGCCGTCGCGAATCAGCAGATCGGCCCGCGTTCGCAACGCAACCAGGTCCCCGGGGAGCGTCTCCAGGTAACGGTCGCAATGCTCGACGGTCAGGCTCTCGATCCACTCCGGGATCGCGGCGCCCAGCTCCCGTTCGAGCAGTTCGCTCAAGGGGTGCGAGCCGTGCTTGTCCATCAGATCCTGAAACGGCCGGAGGAATCCCGGGTCTTCAAGTCCCCCGCCGCGGATCGCGGCGACAAAGCTGATCGCCAGCGGCTGCTGCACCGGCAGCGCCGGCGGGTTGGCGAGCCAGGGCTCGATGATTCTGCGAATTCGCGGCTTCAGAGCCAGCGGGGAGACATCCAGCCGCCAGGTCGTCCTTCCGGCCGGTACGATGGCGAACGAGACTTGAATCCAGAACTGCGCGTCGCCGGTCGCCTTCGGCAGCCGCTGCGAGAGCAGGTGGCCCAGCCATTCGGCGACGAGTCCCAGGACGTGGGAGTCCTGCTGCGAGGCTCCATCGTCCGTTCCGAGGGTCAGGACGCTGGCCTTCGCCGTCGCCTGTCCCAGCTCCTTGCGGCGTTTGGACTGTTCCCGGGACCGCAGGCCGTTCAGCCGCAGGGATTCGAACGGCCCGCTGCCCCAGATGATCGCACACACCAGCAGCAGGACCAGCAGGAACAGCGTCAGCATCTCAGCCTCAGGGATCGCGGACGCCGACCGGGCGGCGATGATCCCGGCGGGCCGCTCAATCGGACAGCCACGAGCCTCCACTCTGAACGATTGCTGCGGCGGCTGCCAGCCTGCGACCGGATTCCCGGAGTCGCCGGTGGCCTGACGACTCCGACGGCTGTCACCAGGTCAGCTTCCGGACCTTGTTGTTTTCGCTGTCGCCGACGTACAGGTCGCCGGCCTTGTCGAAGAATACGCCGTGCGGGCGGTTAAGCTGGCACTTGCGGGGGTCGCCGTCGGGGCCGTCCCCTTTCTTCCCGTCGCCAATGACCGTTTCGATGATCCCTGTGGCCTTGCGGATGACGCGGATGGTGTTGCTTTCGGTATCCGCCAGGTAGATGTCTCCGTGCGGGCCGATGGCGACTCCCTTCGGTCCCGAGAGCCGGGCCGGTCTGGCGTCGCCGCCATCGCCGCTGTACCCCGACTTGCCATCGCCTGCCACGTGGTGGAGGGTATTCGCTTTGCGGTTCCAGCGGTAGACGGCGTTTCCTTCCCGCAGCACGATGATGACGTTGCCGTCCGCTTCGACGGCCAGGGTTCGCGGCCCGTTGACGGGCGTGCCGGCCACCGGGGCGCCGTCGGGCGTCGGTTTCTTTTCGCCGTTGCCGGCGACGGTCTGGATGATTCCCGAGGTCAAGTCGGCCCGGCGGACGCGATGGTTCTTGATGTCGCAGATCAGCAGAGCGGCGTCGCCGTCGAGCACGACAGAGATCGGGTAGTCGAGCAGAGCTGCCGTGGCAGGGCCGCCGTCGCCGGCGAAGCCCGGCTTGCCGGTTCCGGCGACGGTGGAGACCTGTTTGGTCTGCCAGTCGATTCTGCGGATCGTCTGGGTCCGCATGTCGGAGATGTAGAGATTGCCGCGGGTGTCGAAGCGGATCTCGTGCGGTTGATCGAACAGAGCCTGATTCGCTGCGCCGTCACGGTAGCCGGCCTTGCCGCCGACGCCGGCATAGGTGGAGACGAGCTTCGTCTGCAGGTCCATGCGGCGGATCACCTGCCCGCCGAATTCTGCCCAGTAAAGGGCTCCATCGGGGCCGATATCGAGTCCAAAGGGTTCCACGGTCCCGGCCTGCAGCGCCGGGCCGCCGTCGCCTGAGATTTCTTTGCTGCCGGTTCCGGCAATTGTCCGAATTTCCGCGGCGGAAATGGCCAATGGGAATCCTGCAAGCAGCAGGGTTGCGAGACAGGAGATCAGAGACTGGCGCATGGGGAGCAGCTCCGGATTGAGGAGTGAACAGGATCAGCTTTACGCATGGTAATCTGGGAGAAAATGGAATGCTGCTGTCGAAAGTGGATTCCCGGTATCGCGCCCCGGATTGCCAGCTCACCCGCGGTTTTCCGCAACCGGACTGCGCGGAATGTGAAAAATGAAAAATCAGCCACCTTTGATCCGTGTCTTTCCCAAAAGAACTTGGTATCTACTTCTCATCCCCGATTTTCTGCATTCCTCATCGATTTTTCGACGAACAATTCCAGTCGCTGAATTGGTCGTCGCGCATTACATTTTCGAAACCCTATCTGGACGTCCAGTCCCGGACGCCCTACAGTTAATATGGTGGGCGACCAAGAGGACACAGCATGTGGTGGATAGGAGTCGTCGCAGCGATGGCGGTGGTGATCTGGCTTGTGCTGCAGGCCAGAGAGAGCCTCCGTCGCCAGCGCCTGCAGGATGCACGCTTTGCGGTTCGTGTTTTCCGCTACCGACGGGAAATGCTGGAAGCCAAGTTTCTGGATCTCGCCCGCGCCCACGGCAAACCGCGGGGACTGATCTGGAGCGACTGTGACTGGCTCCAGGAAGTCAGTTTCGCCCGCGATCGCGAAAACGGCCTGCTGACCGCGTTCGTGGCGATTCGCGTCCACTTCCGGCCGGAACCCGACGGCGACATGGAAGATGTCGACGCGGTTTCCTATCACCGCGAAGCAACCGCCCTGTTCCATTATGATCGCGGGACGTGGGGGACCGGCGGCCGGGTGCTGTTCAACCTCCAGCCGCACGACGCCCTCGAACGCTTCCACCGCCAGTTCGACCCCGTTCTGCCGGGCTGAAGCTGTCATCCGTCAGCGGATCACCTTTCGGCTGAAGGCCACGATGAACAGGCCCCACAGCAGGGTTCCGAGCAGGGCTTCGGTCGCCAGCGGGATGAGCATCCAGCCGTGGGCGGCGTGGAGCTGATCTCCGCCGAATCCTGAGGTGAAAACCGACACTGTCGTCAACAGGCCGAAGAGCACCCGGTTTCCCGGATGATCGGCTGGCAGATCCGCGATGGGCGGCTTGTCGATGTCAAAGTGGTGGATGCCTGCCGCATAGATTGCCGCGAAACAGACCATCATCAACAGCGCCGTACCAACCGCGCGACTTGGCTTCGTTCCGTATCCGCAGCCGAGGTCGAGCAGAAGCCAGTCGCTGAGCTGCGCCAGCCGGGTCCACGGCCGCCACCAGTTCCGGGGTTTCGCCCGCCGCTGGTTGACCTTGAAACGGTACAGCGCCCAGTCCTCTTCGTCGAAACGGTGCAGCGTCTGAAAGTTGGCCTTCAGCAGTCCGTATTCCTGCATCGCCTGGTCAAAGTGACGGGTCTCCTCGCTCTGCAACCGCCCCTGAACCTGCCGCGGATGAACGAGAATCCGCTCGGCGACAGTGTTCAAAAACGCAAACTTCTGCTGAGGCCCGGGAACGATCCCTTCCAGATAGCAGTAGTCGTGCAGCTTCGCCTTGGAGAGATCCAGGAGTCCGTTGACCTGCGATTCGCCGAGATCGAGCTTCTTGGCAAACACGGCGCCGCGGAAGAGAACATCTCCGAGAAACTGGCAGCGTTTGAAGATCATCCCTTCGTCGGATTGCAGGCTGCGGAAATCCGCCTGGGCGCCGGCGGCGAACGTGCAGTCGTCGAACTGCGCCCACGCTGCGAACCGGGTCTCCCAGCAATGAATGCCTCCCAGTTCGCAGCGATTGAAGCGGGTGGTGATTGCGAATTCGGAACGATCCAGGTGGAGCGTTCCGAGGACCTTGATGCAATCGAAACGCGTTCGACGGAAGGCGCACGACTTGAACGTCAGCGACTTCTCGAAAATCACAGGCCCGCGTGAAAACGCCAACCCCTGCAACTGGCACTTTGCAAACGTGACCGGTTCGCGAAACGTGGCCTTGCGGATGTCCGGCTTATCGAGCTCGACTTCGCTGAACTCCAGCGAGCGGTCGAATTCGCCTTCGAGCTTCAGGCGCGAGACTCGCACGCGGGACAGCTTTCCCGTCTGCTGAAGCTGCGTCAGGGCTTCGGAGGGGCTGATCTCCGGCCATTCGGCGAACCGGGATCGCGCGTGGGGTCCGGAGTGGACCGCCAGGTCGTGGGACGAGTCGCTGGTGTTCATGCCATTCTTTCGAAAGTCCGTCTGCCCGTTCACGGGAGTCCTTCCGGTCTGGTTCCGTTGCAGTCACAGAACGCCGCCAGACTCGCGAAGGATCACTCAATTCGAGCCGTCGTCTTCGGGAAGATCTCCCGCGCTTCCGTCACCAGCTTTTCATACCGCCCGCGATACCGCTGGCTGAAGTGGATCAGCACAAGTTCGTCCACGCGGGCGTCGCGCGCCAGCTCCGCCGCCTGGCGGGCCGTCATGTGTCGATACTTCTTCGCCTGGGCCTCGCGAGCGCCGGAGTAAAACGAGTCGCAATACAGGCGAGTTGCCCGGTGGGCCAGTCGCAGCAGCGGTTCCCGCACCGCATCGCTCCACAGCGTGTCCGTGATGAAGGCAATCCGTCCGCCCGGCGTCCGTCGAAAGTATTGCTCTGCCAGGCGGCTCAGGGGAAATTCGAGTCCCTGCAGAGTCATGGTTGCTGCCGGATCGGCGCCTTCCTGCAATCGCTGCTGGACCTGCCTGATCCAGCCTCCAGGCTTCAGAGGGCCTTCCGCCAGGGCTTCGCTGTCGAGATGCAGCCCCGGCCCTTCGACCAGCGCATAGGCCAGACAGGGAACGGTATGGTCCACGGCCACGGCCTCGACGCAGTTGGCGCCCGAGCGAAAGACAACGGCCCCGTCGCGCGGGTTCGTTTCCGGTTCGGGAGTCGGAAATCGTTTGCTGCACTCGAGCCGGGCGCGGGTCAGCGTCTCCGGACCGATGTCGACCACGTCCAATACGATCTGCTGAAATGGAAAATACTGGTACTCGTAGCTGCGGATCCTGTCGTAGACCTTCTGAATCGTCCCTGGCGGCCCGAAGATCGACAGCACTTTTTCGCTATCGATATTGGCCCGGACGATCCGGTCGAGACCGATGAAGTGATCGACGTGATGATGGCTGATGAAGACGGCCCGCAGGTCGGCCAGTCGTTCCATCGGCAGCGCGGAATTGTCGCCCGCATCGAACAGCAGGGCGTTGTCCTCGTCCGGCCAGTCGACGTACAGCACGGGATCGCCGGTCGAACCGTTGACCAGGACCTGTTCCGCCGACACGCCAGTCGCCGCCATGTGTGACTCTCGGGCAGGGATTCCGTCGAAAGCGTCTGTCGCGACATCGTACCGCACCGAAAACCGGGCCGACAGTACCGGCGGAAATGCGACAGCCCCCCGATCGCATCCGGGAGGCGATCGGGGGGCTGAGCGACTGAAGCAGTTATCGGGAACGGACTGATTAACCGATGATCGCGGGGTCATTCTCCGGGACCAGGTCGCTGGCGGGGTCGAACCACTCGTCCTTGAAGACGATCCGCTTCTTGTACTTCATCGCCAGGTTGCTGGTCAGGGCCATGATGGCGTCCTTCATCCCCTGCTCGCCCGGACAACGCAGCCCCCCCTCGGAGATCGGGGCGTTGATGTTGTTGCGGATGCAGTAGGCGAAGTGCTCCATCTCCTCGGTGTAGCCGCGGCTGACCTTGCCGATGTCGGCGACGGCGGCGGCCTTCGACGGGCCGGTGCTCTCGCTGGCCTTCAGCACGGGCTGGCCGTCGCTGCCGTTGAGGACGTAGAGCCGCTGGTCGACGCCGCCGGCGCCGGTGGCGGCGCTCCCTTCCTTGTAGAGCATCGCCTCCAGCTCTTCCTTCATGATCAGCGTGCCGCGGCTGCCGAAGACGGTTTCGCCGTAGGGCTCCATGCGATTGGTGCTGATCGAGGAGTAGGTGACGATGCAGACGTCGTTCTTGTCCTCGGCGTAGTGCGGCCCGGGGAACTCGAAGGTGACGTAGACGTGATCGTCGATGTCGCGGTCGTCCTTTTGCTGCTCCTCGGTGCCGATCCCTTTGACGCCGTAGAAGTTCTTCCCGCCGTAGCCCTGGACGGCGATTGGCTTGACCTTGCCGAGGAAGATGCTGGCGGCGTCGAGCTGGTGGCTGCCGAGCTCGGCCATCAGGCCTCCGCCGGTCTCGTTGAACAGCCGCCAGTTGACGAGCTGATTCATATTGGCGTAGCCGAACTCCTTCAGCCGCTCGGCGCTCAGTTCGGCCAAGTCTTCTTTGTCGGGCGTCTTCTGCCAGCTGTCGCGGCCGGGGAAGCTGTTGTTGCGGTGCCACTGGGCGCGGATGAACTTGATGTCCCCCAGCAGTCCCTTCTGGATGAGGTCGTTGGCGTTGTCGTAGAGGACGTTGTAGTGCCGCTGGTGACCGACGGCGAGGAGTTTCCCCTTGTCCTTCGCAATCCGGATCATGTCCTTGCACTGCGTGATGTTGTGGGCCATCAGTTTTTCGGTCAGCACATGCTTGCCGGCGTTGAGGCAGTCGATGGCGATCGGGGCGTGCTGGCTGAGGGGGACGGCGATCACGACGGCTTCGATCTCGGGGTGCTTTGCGAGCAGTTCCTTGTGATCGGCGTAGGTCTTGATCTTCATTGCGGTTTCGCGACCGAGCTTGCGGATCAACCCGACGCGGGGGCTGTCGCCTCCATCGCCATGCAGACTGCGGGCCCGGTTCGTCGGCCGGAGGTCGGCGATGGCGACGATCTCCATAAATTCGGGCGGATGTTCGGCCAGCAGGACGCTGCCTTCGTCGCCCGTGCCGATGAAGGCGACCTTCACCGGCTGCCCCTCGAGACGGCCGTACTTGAAGTAGGCCGCTCCCAGACCGGGGACCGCGACGGCGGCGGCCCCGACCATCAGCGACCGCCGGGTAAAGGCGGCCTCGTTGAAGTTGTCCTTGCCAAGCTGCTGTTGGGCCGGGGTCAGTTGCATGATGGGTTCTCCCGCTTGCGGGTGGAGGAAATTTGTCTGCGGAAATCGGAGTCAAAAACGTCGAAGTGCGGACAGACTCTAGCGAGGGCGTTTGCGGAAGAAGATTCCCCAGAGGGCATCTACTCCAAACCATCGCCCAGTCGGCATGGCGGCGATCGCCAGGAGCGCCGCCATTTCGACGAAGACTTTATTGACGATGAAATTGTGCTCGGGACCCGGAATTTCCGGCACGCCGGGCCAGGGCGGGACAGCCATATAGAACAGCGTCAGCAGAGCCGCGCCGCCGAGCGCCGCGACACGCGTGAGCAGGCCGATCATCAACAGGACGCCGATGATCGCCAGACTCCACATCGTCCGCCAGTTGATCTGGCTGACCGGCGTCGGCGGCTCGGGGACCGGACCGGCCTGAAGCTGATCGAGCGACAGCAGTTTTTCTGCGGTGTCCCGCAGTTCGGCGTCGAGGGCTTTCACGGGCCCGACAACCTGCTGCCGCTTCTGCTGCAGCTCGGTCCACTGTCGATCGAGGTGGTCCCACTGGTACTTCTGAGTGGCCTTCGCCATGCCGTCTTCGTAGCGCTGGACCAGGTCCTTGTAGAACGCGATCTCGCCGACGCGGACCGGAACCTCAGTGCCGTCCTTTTCCTTGTAGAGGATGCCGACGCGGTCCGGGTCGACTTCCAACAGCACCTTGAGCCGTTCCTGGAACGACAGCCGCGACGCCCGCTTGTAGACGTCTTCGACCGCCTTGCGATACGCCTCGCGGGAGGCGCGGACTTCGTCGGTCATTTCGCCGTCCAGCGGCGCCAATGACAGCAGCAGTTCCCGCTCGTTGGCCAGCAGGTGGAATTTGCCGTCGACGATCAGTTGTTTCCGGGCGGGGTCGTACTTGATCGCCTTGGCGAGCTCGGTCCGCCGGACCTTCCATTCCTTGAGCTGGTCGTCCGAAATCTCGGCGAAGTCGATGCCGTCGGGCAATGCGGCGAGCGACGCCGTGAAGTTCTCCGGGCCTTCCAGGTGACGCGTCAGGATCGCCTCGATCGAGGAGTTTCCTTCGCGGGCGCCGGGGTAGTGATTGAGGAATCGCTCTTTCCACTCGGCCCAGCGCTGTTCCATGCCGGCATAGTCGAGCCAGCGGAAGTCGTCGGGGTCGCCGGCGAGGGTGCGGAAGGTCGGCCGCATCGGGCCGATGGACGTCCGCAGGTAGCCTTCGGCCGACCAGGGCTGCGCCGTCGACTGGGTCTGGATTTTCCAGAAGCCCTCGTAGAACAGGTGCCAGCCGATAAACAGGCGGAGCGACACCAGCAGTACGCAGGCCAGCACCGATATCTTGCGATCGTCTCCGGGCACTCGACAGCCTTTCCCAACAGGTCCGCTCAGTGGTCGTTCTCGGCAATGTGGACGGCGTACAGGCTGCTCAGAACCGGGCCAGGCGATGCTCGCTCAGCCCTCAGCGAAAAAGACGCAGTCGTCCGGAACGTTGTGGAAGACTGGTTCGAGCCGCCGCCCCAGCCGGGGGGGCGGAAACAGAATCAATCCCACGTTCTCAAAATTATCACAGCAGCGCAGGGCGTTTTCGACCCCAAGAATAAAAAAAGCCGTGGATAACGCGTCTGCAAGGGCCGCATCGGGTGCGATGACGCTGACCGACAGCAGTTCGTCCGCGGGCCAGCCGGTCCGCGGGTCGAGAATATGCCCGTACCGCTTCCCGGCATGGCGGAACCCCTGCACGGCCGTGCCGCTCGTCGAAAACGCCGCATCGCGCAGCAGCAGCGTCAGGTACGGCTGATCCGGAAGGAGGGGATTGTTCAGTCCGAGCGGCCAGCCGGAGTGTCCTGCGTGCCCGCCCCGCGCCAGGACGCTGCTCCGTCCGCCGTGCACCAGAAAGCTGGAGACGCCCTGTTCGCCGAGAATCCGGGCGGCCTCATCGACGGCGTAGCCTTTGCCGATGGCGCCGAGGTCAAACGCCAGTCCTTCCCGGCCGAACCGCAACGAGCAGCCCTCATCGTCCCAGTCGATCGTGGCCAGGTCACAACAGCCGACGGAGGCTGCGCACTCCTCGGCCGTCGGGAGGCGATCCTCGGCCCGGCACTGCTTCCAGAGTCGAATGAGTGCGCCGGCCGCCGGATTGAAAGCGCCGTCGGTCTGACCGGCGATCGTGGTCGCCCGCCGGAGCAATTGGTAGAGCCCCAGCTCCACCTGCACCTGCACCTGGCGGTCGGCCGCGATCTGGTTGAGCCGCGATAACTCACTGTCCGGCCGATAGACGCTGTACTGGTCTTCGAGTGCCTGGACATGATCGAGGGCCTCGGAAGCCGCCCGGACCTGGTGCTCGGGGCCGTCTGGATTCAGGATGACGTCGAAGTCGCACGCCATCGCGGTCGTGCGCAAGACGAGATTTGGCCCGCGCGAGGGAGGCGGCGTGACGATGGCGTCCGCCAGCGACTCCCCGGCAGCGCCGATTGCGTTCTGCAGCGCCCGCCCCGTCAGAAACTCCCGACGATTCGAGCCGGCGCTCATAGGACCTCCACTGGCAGGAGACAGGAGGCTGGAATTGCAATTTCTTCACTCGCCGCCAGCCACTCGTCACTCACCACTTCTTCAGGCCTTGAACCCGGTCACATACGGAATCTTCGCGGCCGTCGCATCGACCGCTGGTTTTCCTTCGAGCAGTTGCCCCATGAAGTCCCAGTTGCCGGTTGTCAGCGAAGTCCGCACGCCGTCGGGAATGTCGACCGAGAATTTCAGCGAACCGGCGCGGACTTCGCGGGCGACGAGATCGACGGTAACTTCGAGCGTCGGGTCCTTGATGATCGCCTGCGTGAGAACATCAAGGTTGTTACGGGAGGCACAGGCGCATGGGATGCCGAGGGTTCCGCAGTTGCCGAAGAAGATTTCGGCGAAGGACTCGGCGACGACGGCCTTGATGCCCCAGCGCATGAGGGCCTGCGGAGCGTGCTCGCGGGAGGAGCCGCAGCCGAAGTTGCGACCGGAAACGAGGACGGTCCCCGCCCGGTACTGCGGCTGGTTGAAGGGATGTGCGGGATCCTGCTGCCGGTCGTCTTCGAAGGCGTGTTCGCCGAGGCCGTCGAACGTGACGCAGCGGAGAAACCGGGCCGGGATGATCCGGTCGGTGTCGATGTCGTCGAGAAGGAGGGGGACGCCGGGGCCGGTGATGGAGAGGATCTGCTGGGGCATGAGGTCTGGCTTTCTTGAGTGACGCAGAGGCAGGTTGTCAGCGGTACTGGCGAGGTCTAGTTGTCTTCGAGGTTCCCGAGAGTCCGTCCAAGCATGTCGGACAGGTCCATCGACCGCAGGGAGCTTCGGATTTTGTAAAAGTCGGCGATCAGGCGGTTCAATTCGGGGAGAGTGAGCCCGCTGCCGGAGGCGACCCGTTGTCGCCGCGTTTCTTCGAAGAGAAGATCGGGATTGATCCGCTCGTCGATCGTCATGGAGCGGAGCGCCCCTTCGACGCGCCGGAATTCGTGTTCGATTTCGGTCAGGTTGTCGGGGATGTCCATTCCGGACGGTAACGGCAGCTCGCCGGCGACGGCACGGATTCCCCCCAGCTCCCGGATCCCGGTCAACTGATCCAGAAACCACGAAAGATTGTGGTCGTCCTCCTCAGCGGCGTCGCTCATTCGGGATTCTCCACGGGGCGACTCCAGTCCTCCGGCAGCAGGCTGCTGACGGGGACTGTCCAGCCGGGGACCGCGGGCTCGGCCTCAGCGATGTCGCCGGGGTGATAAATGACCGGCTGATCGGGCGCCGAAGCGCGATAGACCTTCACGACGTCGTTGGAGAGCAGATTGACGTCCCAGACGACCTGCGTGCCGCAGGCGAAGTAGTCGGCACGTTTTTCAGACTGGAGTCGTTCGGCGCGCGGGCCGTAGTCGCCAATGCTCCGGACTTCGACGGCGAAGACGGGAGCACCTTCGAATGTCCCCATTCCAGGACTGGTTGCGACGTGATAACCAGTGTCCGGACTGAAGGACGCCCGATGCGGTAAGCCCACTCGGAAGGTGCAATTGTCGGTAAAGGCCCAACCGCGCCTGTGCGCTCTCACGTAATCTCTCAACGAGGCGAAGATCTCACCGGCGACGAACATCGGCCAGACCCCGGTCGGCGACATGATCACGATCCTCCCGTCGACGATCTCCGCCTTGCCATCGATGTGCTGGAGTTGCTCAAACATGGCGTCAATGGATGACAAGCGTTCGGTCCGCGGATCGATGACTGCTGCTACCATCTCAATAGACCTCCACCGCCCATTCGCCGCCGTGCTCCGGATTGCCGATCAACCGACGATTCGGCGGATCGACGACGAAGTCCAGCATCGTTAACGGAGCGACTCCGATTGTGGCTGGCACATCATTCGGCAGTTCGAGGACGTCGGTGTTGCAGTAGCGATCCTGCACCAGGAGTTTCACGGGACCGTAAATTCTTGCGGTGCGAGGACCGTTTGCCGTTCGAACTGATCGCTCGGAGAACGGCATCAGGCCCAGCTTCGCGATTTCGGAGGCCGGCAGGCAAAGATATGTGGCGCCGGTGTCGACGAGCGCCTCGGGAATTTCGATGCGGCGGATCTGATCGGCGGTGATGCGGCCTTTGGCCAGATCCATCTGGTCGAAGAGATTCTCCACCACAGCAGGCACGACCACCCGGCCCATTTCGGCAACCTCCGTCATGGTGCAGTCTCCTCAGGCCGTTTCGACCGGCGCATCGCGAAAGAGCTCTGCGACAGGAATCTCGAAGCCGGGCAACAGGGGGGACGAGATCTGCTCGTCGGCATGCAAGGTTCTCGGTCGCTCGTCGACTCGATAGACGGACAGCAACCGTTCCTCCGGTTCCAGCACCCAGATTTCCTGCACGCCGGCGGTGAAGTACTCGTTGATCTTGGCCTGCAAATCCTTCCAGCTTTCTGACGGGCTCTTCACCTCGACGGCCAGCTCCGGGCCGGTCTCCAGAAATCCTTCCAGGCCGCCCGCCGAATCTATGCGTTCCCTTGTGATGAAGAACACGTCCGGTCCGCGGACCGAATCGGGGTTGCGTTCGGTGATGATTCCGGCGCGGAGCGACGTCAGCCCGCATGCTCGAACACGCCGCACCCACGACTCGATCTCAAACGCGACATGACAGCAGACGACGCCATGCATCGCCGAGGGCCATCCCTGTTCGACAACGTGACCGCGGACCAGCTCCACCGGAACGTCGATGTCCAGTCGAGCGAACTCTTCAGCAGTCATTGGTTGCGATGCGAATGTCACCATAAGTTCAGAATCGGCCGGAGGACTTTCGATAACTGACCGGGAACCCGGACCGGGGCTTCGCGAAGACGCTCCAGCCCCGGCCACCCAAATTCATGAGGTCATTTGCATCATTCGATCTTCGCTTACAACAGTTCCCTGACGTCCGCCACGGCTCCCTTCAGCGCCGCCGCGGCGACCATGGCCGGGCTCATCAGCAGGGTCCGGCCGGTGGGGCTTCCCTGGCGGCCTTTGAAGTTGCGGTTGCTCGAAGAGGCGCAGACTTCCCGGCCCTTGAGCTTGTCGGGGTTCATGGCGAGGCACATCGAACAGCCGGCGCCGCGCCACTGAAAGCCGGCTTCCTCGAAGATCTTGTCGAGCCCTTCTTCCATCGCCTGCTTGCGGACGAGCTGCGAGCCGGGGACGACCAGGGCCTTGACCCCCGGCGCCACGTGATGGCCTTTGACGATCGCCGCGGCTTCCCGCAGATCGCTGATCCGGCCGTTTGTGCAGGAGCCGATGAAGGCGACGTCGATTTTGGTCCCCTTGAGCGGGGCCCCTTCTTCCAGGCCCATGTACTGGAAGGCTTCCTGGATTCCCTTGCGATCATCGGGAGAGAAGTCCGCGGAGATCGGCAGGTTCTCGCTGACGCCGACCGACTGGGCCGGGTTGATGCCCCAGGTCACCGTCGGTTCGATGTCCGCGGCATCGTAAGTCACCCGGTCGTCGAAGTCGGCGTCGGGTCCGGAGGCGAGGCTCAGCCACCATTTGGCGGCGCGTTCGAAGTCTTCGCCCTGGGGAGCGAACGGACGGCCGCGGATGTATTCGACCGTCGTCTGATCGGGGTTGATGTACCCGCAGCGGGCGCCCCCTTCGATGCTCATGTTGCAGACGGTCATCCGCTCTTCCATCGACATGCGTTCGAAGACTTCGCCGGCGTATTCGTAGGCGTAGCCGACGCCACCCTGCACGCCGAGCTTGCGGATGATGTGCAGGATCACGTCTTTGGCGAAGACACCCGGGCGGAGCTTGCCAGTGACTTCAATCCGGCGGACCTTCGGTTTGCCGATCGCCATGGTCTGCGTGGCGAGGACGTCGGCGACCTGGCTGGTGCCGATGCCGAAGGCAATGGCGCCGAAGGCGCCGTGCGTGCTGGTGTGGCTGTCGCCGCAGGCGATGGTCATACCGGGCTGGGTCAGTCCCTGCTCGGGGCCGACGATGTGGACGACTCCCTGCCGGCTGTCTTTGAGGTCGAACAGGCGGATGCCGAACTCGCGGCAGTTTTTTTCGATCGCCGTGATCATGTCTTCGGCGAGGCCGTCAACGAACGGCCGGGACTGGTCTTCGGTTGGGACGATGTGGTCGACGGTCGCGACGGTGAGTTCGGGGTGAGCGGTCTTCAGGCCGCGCTCGCGGAGCATGGCGAAGGCCTGGGGGCTGGTGACTTCGTGAATCAGGTGCAGGCCGATGAAAAGCTGGGTCTGACCGGACGGGAGGTTGCGGACGGAGTGGAGGTCCCACACTTTGTGGAACAGGTTGCGGCGGTCGGTCATGGCGGATCTCGAAGCCTGTCAGCGGGTTACGGCATGGCGCCTCTCGCGGGGCGCTGGGAAACTCACCTATTCTATCCGCTGGGGGGGACAACGTGAACCTGCGAAAGGTTCTGCAGCGGGAATCTGGTGAGCGCAAGTCCACAAAACCGGGTGGCACGCCTTGAGTCTTCGAACGGCGTGTCTTCAGATGGGGATCAAAACCACGCCCATCGCAAAGCCTCTGGGCGTGCCACCCGGAGTTTGCATTCCTCTGGCGATTCGCGATTCCCTGCTCGCGATTCGCTACTTCTTCCCCAGCGCCCGCTGCTGGGCAAAGAACTCCTGCAGGATGCCCCGGCACTCCTCCTGCAGGACGCCGGCCAGGACCGTCGCCCGGTGGTTCAGCCGGGGGTCGCTGGTGATCTGGTAGAGGGAGTGGCAGGCGCCCGCCTTGAGGTCGGTCGTGCCGTAGACGACGGTGGGAATGCGGGCCTGGACGATGGCCCCGGCGCACATCGGGCAGGGTTCGAGCGTGCAATAGAGGGTGCAGTCGAGCAACCGCCAGGAGCCGAGGGCTTCCGCCGCCTGGGTGATGGCGACCATCTCGGCGTGCGCAGTGGGATCTTTGAGCTGTTCCCGCTGGTTGTACGCCGCACCGATGATCCGCTCTTCGTGGACGATCACCGCGCCGACGGGGACTTCTCCTTCGAGAAAGGCCTGCTGGGCCAGGTCGAGAGCGGCGTACATCCAGCGGGCGTGCGGCTGCAGCAACTGATCCGGTCGATCCAAGTCCATGCTCATCCCTGTACCAGCAACACCAGACCGAGACCCGCGGCGGTGGCGCTCACCGTGACGGCCAGCAGCACCAGGCCGAAGCAGCCGCCAGCTTTGGCGGTCACACCGTTCTTCGCGGCGATCTGGTCGACGAGGTCTTTGGAGTCCTTGAGTCCCATGCGGGTCTGCTCGCGGACCCACTTGATCGTCGAGATCATGCCGTCAGCCGTCAACCGGCGGACGATTTCCTGTTCGAACTGATCGGGACTGTGCGACAGAGCCGGGGCGGCGGCCTGCACGTCGGTCAGACCCAACTCGACCGCTGACTTGGCCTCGGCGAGCCCGACGCCGGTGGCTTCGCGGTAGACCTTGATGGCCTCGATTTTCTGTCCGGTGGCCATCAGGCGTTTGACTTCGGCCTGCCAGTCGCCGGCAGCACCGCTTCCGCCTTCGGGCGCGGGTGCGCCGCAATCAGGGCATTGGGTGGCGCCGGGCGGCAGTTCTGACTGGCAGTGTTCGCAGAGCATAGAAAGCGACTTTCAAGAACCTGGTTGAAAGAGTGGGTCAACGGATCTCGAGGTTCCTCGAAACGGGCTCATTCGAGCGCCGGTAAGGGATGGAAGCGACATCCTACCATTCGTATAGTATCGACAATCAGCCCCTGGTCCTGGAACTGTCGCGAAGACCGTCTCGCAGGGAGCGAAACGCCCGAATGCCATTCCCGGATGCTGAACTTGCGGTGGTTTCCCGCGAAAAGATCTGTGACTATCTGTTGAATCCGGCACATCCGGTCGGTGGCGCCAAGTGCGCCTGGTTTGCATCTCTGGGCTATTTGGTCGAGAACTGGGAACAATTGGCCGCGGATCTATCTCTGGTCGCCATCCAATGCGAAGAATTCGCTGCGAAGCCCTCTCCATACGGCGTAAAATACGAAACGCGGGGTCGCATCGGTTGCGCCGGCTCACCGACTGCGACCGTCCTTGCCATCTGGATTGTTGAAGAGAACTTGCCGCCCCGCCTCGTGACCGCTTACCCGGGAGAGACTCGATGATTGTGGAGCATTCCCTCGTCGTCCTCAATGAAGATCGCCCGGCCGACGGACTGCGCGCGGGGGACGTGGGAGCGGTGGTCCACGTCTATGGCCGGGGAGAGGCGTTCGAGGTGGAGTTCGTCGAGGGGGACGGCGCGACGGTGGCGGTGCTGACACTCGATGCCGAGGATGTGCGATTGATTGCTGCGCAGGAAGTGCTGCATGCGCGACGACGGGATTGAGCCTCCGAGTAAAACAGGGCCAGGAGCCGATGGATGTTCCGTGCCCCTCCGCCTGTCGCCCGCGCATGGCAACCGCCCGCCCCGCTCCGTATACTTCCCCGGAGGGACCACGCTTCCCGGCGAACGCGGGGCTGACTGCTGGTGTCCTGTTTCGGGGCGGTTGTGGTCGCTGCTCCGCCCGCTCCCCACCGCCTGCACGCCGAGTTTCTTGATGCAACCCCTTCAGGATCTGAATGTTCGGGAGACGATCCCCCTGATCTCGCCCCGTTACCTCAAGCACGAGGAAAACGTGACGGATGCGGCGATCCAGACCGTGGTCGAGTCCCGCGAGACCGTCAAGAACATTCTCGCCGGCCGCGACCACCGCCTGATGGTGATCGTCGGTCCCTGCTCCATTCACGATCAGGTTGCCGGCCTGGAATACGCCCGGAAGCTCCGCACGCTGGCCGAGCGGGTCAAGAGCCACATGCTGGTGGTGATGCGGGTTTACTTCGAGAAGCCTCGCACCACGGTCGGCTGGAAGGGGCTGATCAACGATCCGCACCTGAACGATACGTTCGATATCGGCACCGGTCTGCGGATCGCGCGGCGGATCCTGCTGGAAGTCGCCAACATGGGGCTTCCTGCGGCGACGGAACTGCTCGAACCGATCACGCCGCAGTACATCGCCGACCTGATCTCCGTGGCGGCGATCGGCGCCCGGACGACGGAATCCCCCACCCACCGGCAGATGGCCAGCGGGCTTTCGATGCCCGTGGGCTACAAGAACGGGACCGACGGCAGCCTGCAGGTGGCGATCGATGCGATGCTGGCGGCCCAGCATCCGCACAGTTTCCTGGGGATGGATGGGGACGGGAAAACCTGCATCATCAATACCAAGGGGAATCCATGGGGATTTCTGATCCTGCGGGGAGGTCGTTCGGGGCCGAACTACGATCCGGCGCTGTTGACGGAAGCGACCGAGAAGCTGAACGCGGCGAAACTGACGCCCCGGCTGATGGTCGACTGCAGCCACGCCAATTCCAACAAGGATTATACGCGCGCCAGCGGGTCGTCTGGAACGACTGCATCGAGCAACGGATGGCTGGCAATGACCATCTGATCGGTCTGATGCTCGAAAGCAATCTGCTCCCCGGGAGCCAGCCTCTGCCCGCCGATCTCAGCCAGCTCAAATATGGCGTTTCGGTCACGGACGGATGCATCGGGTGGGACGAAACCGAGCAGCTGATTCTCTCTGCCTTCGAGCGACTCGGGGGCGAACT
Source organism: uncultured Planctomycetaceae bacterium (assembly GCA_942493135.1). Classification (GTDB taxonomy): domain Bacteria; phylum Planctomycetota; class Planctomycetia; order Planctomycetales; family Planctomycetaceae; genus Planctellipticum. Next base: position 2,444,357 of record OW818684.1, read on the forward strand.
GGCGGCGCAGAAGTAGGCACAGCTCTGCCGTTCCGGGAGCGGCCCGAAGTCTTCCGGGGCGTCCCAAATTCTTCATTTCCGCAGACAAGTCCTTGCGGAGAAGGGGATTCTGTCGGACAATCGCCAGATCATCCTCAGCCGTCGCTTTCTGGCCGCTGACTCCGGAATTCCGGTTTCTGCCCGTCTGCGACGATGAGCCCCGGACGGTCCGACTCCCTGTCGAAACTGAGATTGCCATGCTGCGGTATCCACTCTGGCGAACATGTTTCAGCTGCCTGCTCCCGTTGGCCGGGATCGGTCTTTCCGGGTGTGGCGGTGGCGGCGCTCAGCAGGCAGCGCCAGTTGCCCAGCAGCAGCCGGTCGCGGGAACACCGGCAGCCATGCCCGGGATGCCTGGCGGGGCGATGGCGGGCATGCATGGCGGCGGCCCGCAGGGAGCGGGTATGCCGGGAGTTCCCGGTTCGACGCCAACAACCGCGATGCCCGGCGCCGATCACGGTGCGGCGATGGCAGGTGCAGGGTATCCCGCCGGTACGCCAGGAGCGGCACATGGTACTCCGGCCAGCCCCGGGCTGCCGGGTAGCGATCCGGCAGCAATGGCGGCGATGGCAGCGGCTGCAGGACATGCTGGCGGCCCGGTTGCTGGAGCTGCCGGGGCGGCCCCCGCCTTTCCGGGGGCAGGGCATGCTGGTCCCGGAGGAATCGGAGGAGCGGCTCCTCCGGCCGGTGCGTTCCCCGGCGCTGTGCCGGGAGCGGTTGCTGGCGATCCGGCGGCGATGGCGGCGGCGGGCTTCCCGAATGCCGGCGTTCCCAACGGTGCGGGCGGTCCCGGCGCTCCAGAAGGGAGCAGTGCTGCCGGTCAGGCTCCACAGTTCCCGAAGGGGTCGGCGGAGTATGCCGTTCAAAAGATTGTTCTCGCGATCATCTCCGGCAATCTCGACGGGCTGGACGAAGTGATCAGTGAGAAGGCGCGAAGCCTGCTGGCCGAACTGCGCGACGGCACGATCGATCCGGGCAAGGTCGACGAGCTCAAGGAACAGTTTGCCCAGGTCCAGCTGGCGGGCCAGCCGAAGAACAATGGTTCCAGCAAGACGATCAATCTGAGAAACGCGACCGGCGATTTTTTCTCGTTCACCGTCGCCCGCGAGAAAAACGAGGAGGTTTACAAGGTCAACAGCCTCAGCATCCGCCCGGGAAAGAATTCCCGCCGATAGTTCTTGCCGCTTTGTTGCGAGCCCGATGCTGATGAACTGGATTTCGCTCACGGCCGACTGGTGTCAGCGCCAGTCGGCCGTGCATGTTTTTCGGAGTCCAGTGCCGAGCGGCCTCGACGAAGATCGACTGCTGGCTCGTTTGCCCGACTACGAACGCCAGCGGGCCGCCCGGCTGAAGTTCGCCAGTCCCCGGCGACAGTATCTCGTCGCCCGCTATGTGCTGCGGCAGCTCCTGGGCGTCTGGTGCGAGGCCGACCCGTGGACGCTCAGCTTTGCCATTGGTCCGCATGGCAAGCCTCGGCTCGATCGACCGGGGGCTCCCGAATTCAACCTGTCGCACAGTGGAGACTGGGTCGCAATTGCACTGTCAGCGAGTCGCCCCGTGGGCATCGACGTGGAAACCGTCGATTTCGAGGTCTCGCGCGATCGGCTGGCCGGGCGGTATTTCTCACCGGCCGAGCAGACCGAACTGGCCGCTCTCCCGGAGTCGGAGCGGTGGGCGGCATTCTACCGCGGCTGGACCTGCAAAGAGGCATGGATCAAGGCGACCGGTCGCGGCATGGGGTTCGCCGTCGAGCGTTTGACGGTTCGGCTCGATCCGGCATTGCCCGCGCGACTCTGCGCGATTGAAGACGACATCGAAGCGGTCGCTCACTGGCAACTGATTGCAATTGCTGCGGCGCCCGAGGCTCCTGTCGCTGTCTGTGCGTCGGGCGTCGTCGAGGAATGGCGCTGCTGGGACGCCGCGTGCCTGCTGCCGCCCGACGCCGTCAGGGACTCTGCAGCGACTGCTTGAGTGCGGCGAGCGCCTTCTCCACGGCGGCCGACAGGGGTCCCGGAAACGTCGCACCGGCCGCCTGTTTGTGACCGCCGCCGCCGAACTGCTCGGCGACTTTCGCCACGTTGACCGACGTCCGGCTGCGGAAGCTGACTTTCACCTGGCGATTGAGCTGCTCGATCGCGATGAACGCAACTTGCGTCCCCGAGATCTTCAGGCACTCGTTGACGAGATCCTCCGTATCAGACGGCTGGGCGCCCAGCTCGGTGAAGTCCGACGACGGCACCTGAGTCCACGCCAGGACGCCGTCGCACTCCAGCTTGACCCGGCTCAGCACCCGTCCCGCCAGGTGGACTCGCGAGATCGTCGCCTGCTCGTACAGCTCGCGATAGATTTCCGAGGGCGAGGCCCCGGCGTCGATCAGGAGCCCGATTGTCCGCATGGTCTCGCCGGTCACCGCCGAGAAGCGAAACCAGCCGGTATCAGTCGCAATCGCCGCGTACAGGGCCGTCGCCGCCAAGGGCGAAATCGGCTCTCCCAGGGCCTCGGCGAGTTCCGCGATCAGGGAACCGGTCGCTTCCCGAGTGGTATCTTTCAGAACGCTCGCCCCGAGATCGTCGGAGCTTTGATGGTGGTCGATGACAACCTTGGCGCAGGTGGCGTCCCGCATCACCCGGCCGACGTCGGACAACTGCACCCAGGCGCTTGTGTCGACGACGATGAAGACTTCGGGCACAAAGCCGTCGGGCAGCGAGTTGCCGGGGCCGAGCTGGCAGATCGTCCCCTCGGGATCCAGGAAGCGCAGGTTGGGGGGCGTTCCGGAGGGATTGACGATTCGGACCTGCTTGCCGCGCTGCAGCAGCAGGCTCGCAAGGCCCAGTTCGGAACCAATCGCGTCGGCGTCCGGGCGCACGTGACTCGTGATGACAAAACGCTCGTGGGCGTCGATCAGTCGCTTCAGCGGTGTCCAGTCGAGTTTCATGGGCTGCATGGTAGGGGGAGGCAGCGCGAGTTTGCAAGGACGGGTTGCCGCGGCGGCAACAGGCGACAAATTGGCCACACGTAGCCTTTGGCGTCTCAACCCGATTGCTCATGCGGGAACGGGACTCAGGAACGCTGGTGCTGCCAGACAGTCTCACCTGCGACTCCCGGCCGAACACTAAATCTCATCCTGTAATCGCAAATTCGCATGTCAGTCACGCGCTGACATTCGCTCCGAGATTTGCCAGTCGATCCGATTGTCGCCGAATTGTCGAGCCGCATAATTGCACCTGCATGTCCAATTGTCACGAGAGAGGTGATTCGATGAACGCGATTCCGGATTTGTGCCGCTCAACGTCGCGACGGATTTGCCATGTCACAATGGCCATCGCATTCGCGTTTTGCTGCATCGATTCCCAATCCGCCAGTGCAGGATTCATTACCACTTACTTTGACAGTTCACAGACGGAGACAGACGTTGCATCGGGAATAACCTCGGACACGATCAGCAGCAACGGGTATTTCTTTACGTTCACACGGGACAAGTTGTTCACGGGTAATCTAGGGCCATCCCCGATCGGTCGAACGGTTCGCGTGCCGTGGCCACAAGGGGTCGAAGCCCAGGCCGTCACCACGCAGCCGCCTGGTACGACGAACCCCGACTACAAGGCTCGAATTACCATCAGTCGCATTGACGGCGACGTCTTCGACCTGACCGCCTTCACAGCGAAGCTCCTGGCCAACACGGCCGGGGCCGGCGGGTCGATTGAAATCATGCCTCAGCTCAACGGGGAAGACGGCTTCAATGACCCCGTGTTCTTCAACGCCACCGGTTACTACAGCCAATCGTTTTCCTACAACACTTCCCCCAGCTACCTCGGGAGCACCGCGCTGCTCAAGGGCTTTGACACGTACCGGATCGGCCTGTATGTCGATTTCGCCCTGACAGGCCTCACGCTGGAGGGTGCCCCTTTGTCGGACACCGGCACTGCAATGGTCACACCGGAGCCAACATCCCTGGCGCTTGCCGCACTGGCAGGTCTGGGACTGGCGCTGACTCGTCGACGAAGAGTTCCGGGATGCAATGCGCATTGCGCCGGCCCGGAGAATCAGCAATGTCCGCAATGATTGTGGTTTGCTGTCCAGGAGGCAACGGGCTCGACTCTCTGCCCGGAGCGGCCGCTGACTATGCGTCGGTCCGGGATTTCCGCCTACGAAGTTCGCGTCGGCAAAGCGCCTACACGGATAAGGCAAATTGCCGGTTTGGCCGATTGTGGGGCCGCATGCGCAGCGTACGATGAACCTCGTTGAAACCCTTCGGTCGGTTCATGTCGCAGGGACAGGTTCCACATCCAATAATACGGATCATCATGCAATCTTTCTGCGGTGGAAAACTCAACGAATCGGGACGGTTTCGAACTCTTGCTTTCATTTTGGGGATGCAGATCTTCCTCGGCACTTCCGGTCGGGCCGAGGCCGGAATCATCACGGTTGAACAGACGATCGACGCGGGTGACCTGGCGAGCGCCCTGGGTGGCTCCGGCATGGACAACGTGTCCGTGTCGTTGACCAACGGCGATGCGTTGCAGTTCGGACTGTTCTCCGGATTCAACAGGCTGCCAAAGGATGGCATTGTCCTGTCGTCCGGCCGAGTGATCGACCTGGCGGGGCCGCCTTCTATCAACGACGACCCGGCGACCGACCTGGAGGTGGTCGGGACGCCCGAATTCGACGCCTACGGCGGCTCTCCGAACCCGGCGGATCCGCCGTCGCCAAGAATCGACAACTTTCAGCAGTCCTACGACGTCGCGCGGCTGGAGGTCACTTTCGAGCTGGGGGACCCCGCTGCCATTGCCTTCGATTTCGTCTTCGGTTCGATTGAGTATCCGAACTGGGTCAGTGACTTTACCGATGCGTTTCTGGTCTTTCTCGACGGAACTGCCCCGGCGAACCAGATCACGTTCGATTCGCAGGGCATACCGGTTCAGGTTGGTAAGAGCTTTTCAAACTACATCGTGACCGACAACGCCGACACGGTATTTGGCGATCCACATGGATTCATCCCGAAACTGACGACGAGGACCTGGGAACTCTCCGCGGGCGTTCACACGCTGCTGTTCGAGGTCGGGGACGTCAACGATCACATTCTCGACAGTGCGGCATTCATCTCGAATTTTCGAACAACGACCAGTTCCCTGCGGGAGTTTGAGTCTGAGACCGACGTCACAGATGACGACTATCTCAACTATCTCCGGAGTCTGAATGGCGGCGGCGCTCCGACTGGCTCCGACCCGACCGCGGTCACCCCCGAGCCCAATTCCATTCTTCTCGCAGGGTGCGCTTTCGTCGGACTTGCTTCGTCAAGGTTGCGTCGCCGCCGAGCTTCGCTTGCAGGACGAGGTGCGAGTTCTGTTGGCAATGTGGCTGACTGGGATTCAGCGATCATTGCCGGTTCTGAGGCATCGTACGACGTTGATCTCGTTCGAAGCGATTTCAACGGTCGCGTAGTCCATCTGGACTCCAAGCGGCTGATCGATGTTCGTTCCGGATCAGGACCGAATCGGCGGTAGCAATGCGATTCGTCCCGCAACTTTACCAGGAGCCGGATCGGCGACAGGGCTGGCCCGCCATCGTCACCGGTCCGGTTTCCTGGTATTGATAAGGTTGTCGAGGGACTCGCAAGGCGCCAGCCGTGGCTGCCGGGCTGTGTTCCCTGCGTGCGGCCGACGAGCAGCAGCGAGTTACACCTATGCAGCGGCGTCTCGTGGATCACTTCAGAACGCATCCGTCACGTGTCTGGCTGGTGGTGGTGACGGTCATGTTCTGCGCAGAGTCGGCCGTCATGCTGACACTGCCGACGATTCTACCGGCCGGACGCTCGCGGCACGTTGAAGCCGTCGTCGACGCTCTGCTGCTGACCGTTCTGGTTTCGCCGGTGCTGTGGTGGACTCTTGTGCTCCCTTTGCAGCGATCTGCGGAAGTGCGGTCGCGCTTTCTGGCCGAGCTGTTCGATTCAATTGAGGCCGAACGAAGGCGGATCGCGCACGAGCTGCACGATGGCGTCGGGCAGTCTCTGACGTTGCTGGTTTCCGGCCTGAAATCGCTGCCGCAGAGTCAACGAATGGAGGATCGCATTGAGGAACTCCAGGGATTGGCGTTTCGCGCGCTGAAGGACGTCAAAACGTTAGCACTGGGGCTGCGTCCCAGTCTGCTTGACGATCTCGGGCTGGTGGCGGCCATCGAACGGATTGCCGCCGACGTTCGCGAGAATCGGGGACTGTCCGTCCATGTCGACGCAATCGGTTTCGATGAACGCCGGCTTCCCGATGCCGTCGAGACCGCGATCTTCCGCATCATTCAGGAAGCCCTCAATAACGTCGCCAAGCATGCAGCAGCCACACGGGCCGCCATCACTCTGCAACGGGAAGACGGATGGATTACGTGCACGGTGAACGACGATGGTCGGGGGATGAATGGCATGGCAAGTGCCTTGGAATCTGTCACACCAGGGCATCTGGGGCTCATTGGCATGCGTGAACGGGCAACTCTACTGGGCGGCCAGTTCGAACTGACATCGATCCCGGGACAAGGAACTCGGGTACAGGCCAGCATTCCGTTGGAGAATCCGTCCTGATGAGCGTCATCCGCGTCATGCTGGTCGACGATCATGCCCTCTTCCGCGCGGGCCTGCGGCTGCTCATCGGCAATCAGGCAGGTATGTCGGTTGTCGCCGAAGCCGAATCATGTCCGGCGGCACGCGAGCGGGCGCAACAGGATCTTGCGGACGTGCTGGTCCTCGATCTGACCATGCCGGGCGGGGGAAGCCTGTCCCTGATCGAAGACTTGCTCGCGCGAAAAGTCGTGTCGCGGGTGCTGGTTCTGACCATGCACGATGATCCGGCCTACGTCCGGGCGGCTCTCGCGGCCGGCGCGACCGGCTTTGTCGTCAAGACGGTCGGCGAGGACGAACTGCTTGACGCCATCCGGTCGGTGCACTCCGGAAGAGTGTTTCTGGATCTGGACGACCATAACAAAACTTCCGCCGTCTTCAGTCAGCTACTGGGACGACCGGGATCGGCTGACGCCAGTTCGCTCAGCGACCGCGAGCAACAGGTTCTGCAACTGCTCGGTCAGGGTTTCACCAATCAGGCGGTTGCCATCAAGCTGGAGTTGAGCCCGAAGACGGTCGCGACTTATCGAGCGAGAATTGCCGAGAAACTCGGTCTTAAGAGCACCGTCGATTTTGTGAAGTTCGCGGCGGACATGGGGAACAGCAGTCGATTGACGACTATGGAGTGACGTGGCGACAAGGTTGCGGAGTTTCAACGGACCGGCCATCGGCACCATTGCGTGCCGGTCAATCGGCAATCTCCAGAGCCAGCAGCGTGAAGTCGTCGTGCAGCGGTCGCAACTGGCAATGCCGGTCGACATCCTGCTCGATCGATTCGAGAACGGCCTTCAGCGGAAGCTTTGCGTAATCGCAAAAGTCCCGTCCCAGGCGTTTTCGCGTAAACAGCGTTCCGTCCGGAGCGGCGGCCTCGGTCACTCCATCGGTCGCCAGCAGGATCCGAGTACCGGCATCCGCTTCGATGACCCGGGTTTCCCACCCCAGCTCCAGGTCGGTCCCGACGGGCGGTCCGGTGGAATCCAGTTCCTTGAGCTCGCCGTCCGGCCGTACCAGCCAGCCGGATTCGTGCCCGGCGCTGGCGTACTCGATCACTCCAGACGACAGGCAGACCCGCAGAACGAACATGGTGGCGAACATTTCGGGCAAGGTGACATCGAACAGCGCGGTATCGATTGTTTGCAGGACGTTCGCCGGCACCGAACTTCGCTCCACGGCAGCGGCCAGCAGGACCTTGAGCATGACCGCATTGAGCGCGGCCGAGACGCCGTGTCCCGAGACGTCGGCGAGACAGAAGAGACACTTCCCGTCGGCCAGTGGAATGATGTCGAAAAAATCGCCAGCGACTTCATCGGCCGGCCGAAACGCGGTGGCGATGCTCAGGCCGGGAATCGAAAGATCGTGCGGCAGCAGATGTTCCTGAATCTGCTTCGCCTTGGCCATCTGCCGGACGCGTTCCTCCTGGTTGCTGGCCAGCGTCTGGCCCATCTGATTGATGGTGTCGGCCAGCGCGGCGGACTCCCGCGAAGCATGGCTCTGAACCTGGGTTCCGAGCGCCCCCTGCTCGATGGCCTGCACGGCCGAGGCCAGGTGTTCGAGCGGGATGATCACGACGCGGGTCACCACGAGATTGATGACTGCGCCGCCCGCCACCGCCAGAAACAGCACGCTGAGGATATGCCGCGACAGGTCGGCCCGGATGCCGGCTTCGATGGCGTTAAGATCCTCGGCAATCATGGCTGTCCGCCCGTCGCCGCGATAGACGCCTTTCATAAAAGCGGTTCCGCCATCTCGAAACGTGGCGTCGTCGGACTCGACGTGCTGTTCCAGCATCGCTTGAATCGCCGAGGGAAGCAGCCCTTTCGAAACTGCCAGAGAGTCGTGAGTCTGGTCCCGCACCAGCACGATGTGGCTGGAACGATGGGTCTCGTCGAGCTGAGTCAGGACATCGTTGACAAAGGCCTGAGCCGCGTCGGAATCGGCCTGGCGCAGTTGCAATGATCCGAGCCAGAGGAGTCGGGCTTCCTCGTCGAGTGCCGTGCGGATCGTCAGCAGCCGTTCGTGTCGATCGACGCGATAGTCATAGACCAGGAAGCCCGTGACCAGGACCGTCATGAGTGCGTTCAGCGCGACGAACATCTGAAAGCGGATCCCCATCCGGGGCGAACGTCGTCCGGAGTCCTCCGCACTCTTCAGATCCATGCAACGACTCCGGGAAGGCAGTGCGGCTCAGGCGACGGACGCGCCGCCGCACAGACGTCTTTAGCGGACAAAAACGGGAGACTGAGATCTCCATCGCGCAGGCGACAGATCGACTACGGCTTCGCCAGCGAGACGCAGATCAGCTCTTTGTCGTTCCGGGCAAAGACGCACTTGCGGGCGAAGGCCGGATGCGACCAGACCACGTCTCGCCGCTGAGCCGGTCCGGTCGGTTCCAGCAAGTGGGCCCGGCTGATTTCCGTGTACCTCGTCGGGCTGAGTTGCGCCAGGATCAGGTCGCCGTTCTCGCTGCAGAGGACATAGCCGTTTTCGTATTTGACGATGAAGGCGTTGCCCCAGCGGAGCGACGATCCGCTCGTCGGTGCGAACGTCTCCCACTTCCGGTCCCCGGTCGCCAGATCCAGGCAGCGGAACTCGCCGTAGCTGTCCACTCCGTAAATCTGCTCGCCATCGATCACAGGCGTGCTGATCATGCAGTGCAGAGCGTCGGTCAGTCGCTCGTTGCGTCCTTTGCGCCGCCAGGCCACCGACGCGGCCGGGCGATCCTGGGCGAGCTTCAGCAGCAGAGAACCATCGTAGAGAGCGCTCACGAACAGCAGGTTTTCATGAACCCGCGGGGTCGCGACGGTCAGTCCCTCGCGGACTTCAAACGGCTCGTTCCAGTAGACTTCGCCGGTTTCCGGATTGAGCGAGCTGACAGCCGCCGGGTGCCAGACGATGAGCTGCCTCGCTCCGCCGGCTTCGACGATGATCGGCGAGCCGTAACCGGCGGCATGCCGGTCGGTCGAGTCGAGCGCCCGCCAGAGCTCCTTCCCGGTCTCCTTGTGGAACGCGACGACGGTCGTCCCCTCTCCGCCGACGAGGCAGATCAGCTTGTCGCCATCCAGCAGGGGATTCGACGAGTAGCCCCAGATCGGAACCGTTGTCCGGCCATAATCCTTCGCGAAGCTCTTCGACCAGACGACCTTGCCGGTGTCGGCTTCGAGGCAGAACAGATGCCCTTCCGCACCGAGCGTATAGACCCGGCCGTCGCGGACGACGGGGGTCGTCCGGGGCCCGGCGGGATAGCTCACCGTGTAGGGGCAATCGTACTCATGCTTCCAGACGAGCTCGCCGCTGGTCGCATTCAGGCAGAGGACCCGCTCGGTCGAAGGCGTCAGCTTGCGCTCGAAGGGGTTGTCGGGATTGCGAGTTCCGTCGGGGAGTTGCTTGTCGGTGATGTAGACCCGGTCGCCAACGACGGCCGGCCCGGCATAGCCGCCCCCCACCGGGACGCGCCACAGGACCGGCGGTCCCCCCTCTGGGAACTTTTCAACCAGTCCCGTTTCCCGCCAGACGCCATCGCGTTGCGGCCCCATCCACTGGGGCCAGTCGTCGGCCCGCACGGCCGTCGCCAGACCTACACAGAACACGCCGAGCAGTACGGATTTGAACATCGCGAAGAACCTTCGTCTCGACACCCTGGAGAACCGGGTTTCACGATACCGGCCGGCTGTCCGCAGAACTAGCCGTTGATCCGGATGCCGGTTCGCGACGTTCTTCCGGAAAGGCTCGCCTTGCCTCACGTTAGCAGAGCGTGCACGATCGTCTTGAATCGTTCATCCCGCCACGTTGCACTCCGGACGCCGATCGAGACCTCATGGAACTCGTTTTTCTGATCGTACCGGTTCTGATTGCGCTCATGGTGGTGATCCGGATCGGCGCCGGCGTATTCGACCACAGCCGGATCAGCGCCTACGTGGCGTCGCTCGGCGGAGAACTGCTGTCGTGCAGATGGACTCCATTCGGCCCGGGCTGGTACGGCGAGAAACGGGAACGGATCTACGCCATCCGTTACCTCGACAGTGACGGCAGCGAGCACAGCGCCTACTGCAAAACCAGCTTCTGGGCCGGCGTCTACTTCACCGAAGACCGGATCGTCCGCCAGTCGGCCGCCGCACCGACGGAACGGGAATCGCTCGTCGACGAGAACCGTCGGCTGCATCAGGAAATCGCCCGGCTCAAACGCCGGCTCGGGGAGCAGTGAGGTAGTTATGGCGCGGAAACGAAACGGCTGGAAGTGAGAGGCAACCAGTTCGGGCACTTCGGTTATTATCGACCGTCGTCGCACCCATTGAGTCCGGAGTTCGCCCGATGGCCAGAGGATTTCTGCACGAGCCGGGCGACAACGTCACGCTCGCGGGACTCGACGGAGTCTGCCGTTTTAAAACCGACTGCAGCATCAGCTTTGATCTCGGACGTCGAGAACCTGGCTTGTTTGATGTGATCGGGTACGTTGAACTCCATTTCCCGACGACGAATCCGTTCTGCCCGGTTCAGATGCGCCTCTGGCTGAGTTCGGGAAATGAAGACGAACTGGCCGTCGACTCGCTGATGCGAGACCTCTTCGCCGCGTTCGCAATTCCGCAGGACACGAAGTATGAGCTGCACATCATTTTTGGCGGCAACAGCATTTTGCACATGAATCGCAACGACGTGTTCTGAGAGAATTCGCCGGCGCCTGGCCATCGCTCATCTCAACCCCACCGGTTGCAGCGGGCACTTCGCAGCGATAAAGGATTCCCGGCGCTCGTCCGAGGCAAACTCCACCGTCACGGTCCGGTGCCGGGACATCCCGGAGACTTCGACGACCGTTCCCAGGCCGTACCGCGGATGCCGGACCTGCATCCCCAGAGCGAAGCCCTGCGGCAGTTCCGCGGCCTGCAGCACTCCGCTCTGCAGCGCTGCTCCAGTGGTCAGGAGCGGCCGACCGTCACCCATCGCCGCCCGCAGGGCCGAGAGACGGTCGGCCTTGTCAGCAACCGTTATCGCCGGCGGGAGTTTCTCGCGGGCTCGCAGCGGTCGAGCCGGTTCTTCCTCAATGTCGTCCAGAGGAAAGTCCAGCCCGCCGCAGTCGCGATGGATGGCGTCGACTTCGCTGAAGAAGTCGCTGGGAATCGTGCTGAGGCTCCGACCGTGCAGCTCCCGCCGGAGCGTGTGCGTCAGGACGAGTTTTTCCTCGGCCCGCGTGATCCCGACGAACAGCAGCCGGCGTTCTTCTTCGAGCTGCGAGGGATCGTTGTTCCGCAGCGATCGCTCGTGCGGGATGAGGTTTTGCTCGACGGCGACGAGGTACACGCAGGGAAACTCCAGGCCCTTCGCCGCGTGCAGCGTCATCAGGGTCACCGCTCCGGATTCCGCGTCCAGGCTGTCGAGATCCTGCGCCAGGCTCGCCGATTCGAGAAAACCCGTCAGCGCCGGAATGTCATTCGCCGCCTCGCGGGCGGTCTGTTCGTCGTACTGCCGGGCGGCTGAGATCAGTTCGTCGACGTTCGACTTGCGCTGCATGTCCTCTTCGGAGGCATCCACCGTCCAGTGATGCCCGTAGCCGGTCCGCGCCAACACCGCCTGCAGCAGGTCGACGACCAACCCCGTTCGCGCGACGTGGGACAGTTCGTCGATCAGGTCCGCAAACTGTCGCAGTGCCGCCGCGGCCCGCTTGGGAAGTTTGGGAACCCGGCTGGCACTCCGGGCGACTTCCAGCATCGGAATCTGCACTTCATCCGACCAGCGGAGCATCCGATCGAGCGACGTCTTGCCGATGCCACGCGTGGGGACGTTGACCACGCGCTGAAACGCGGCCCGGTCCTGCGGGTTCTCGATCAGCCGCAGATACGCCAGCAGGTCCTTCACTTCCGAACGTTCGTAAAACGCCACTCCGCCAGCAAGCTGGAAGGGAATCTTCCGCCGGGCCAGGGACGTTTCCAGCGACCGGGACAGCGAATTGACCCGATAGAAGATTGCAAAGTCGGACCAGCGACGCTGGCCGGACTTCACCAGTTCGTGGATCTCGGCCGCGATCGAGTCGGCCTCCTGCCGGCCGTCGTCGTACCGGCGGAACTCGACCGGCGCACCGGCCGGGCGGTTCGACTTCAGCGTCTTGTGCTTTCGCTGGCGGTTGTGGGCGATCAGCGTGTCGGCGGCCCGCAGGATCTCCGGCGTGCTGCGGAAGTTGTCCTCCAGCCGGACGACGCGGACCTGCGGAAAATCCCGTTCGAAACGGAGAATGTTTTCGATCTGCGCTCCGCGCCATCCGTAGATCGACTGGTCCGGATCGCCGGTGGCGCACAGGTTCGGCAGTTCCTGCGAAAGCTGGGCGACAATCTGATACTGCGCCCGATTGGTGTCCTGGTACTCGTCGACGAGGACGAACCGGAACCGCCGGTCCCACATCCGCCGCAGCTCTTCATGCTGCTGCAGCAGCATCGCCATGTGGACCAGCAGGTCGTCGAAGTCCACGGCGTTCGCGGCCAGCAGCCGCTTCTGGTATTCGGGATAGACGCGCGAGACGACCGATTGAAAGTGATCGCCGACCCGCTCCTGGTACATCTCGCGATAGCGTTCGGGGGTGATCAGTTCGTTCTTGGCCTGACTGATCCGCTGCCCCACCTTGGCGGGCGGGAAGTGCGTCGCGTCGATGTCCTGGTCGTGCAGCACCTGCTTCAGGAGCTGGTGCTGTTCGGACGTGTCAAAGATCGAGAAGTTGGCTTCCAGCCCGACCGCCCGTCCCTGTTCGCGGAGCATCCGCGCGCAGAACCGGTGGAACGTGCTGACCCAGATGCGCGAACCGGGGAGCAGTTTCTGCACCCGCTCGGCCATTTCGCGGGAGGCTTTGTTGGTGAACGTGATGGCCAGGATGTCGCGCGGATCGACGCCGCGCTCGATCAGCCGGGCAATCCGCCGGGTGATGACGCGAGTCTTTCCCGATCCGGGGCCGGCCAGAACCAGGAGCGGTCCCTCGAAGTGCTCGACGGCTTCCCGCTGACTCGGCGTCAGATCATCCGCAGCGGACACGCGATTCACTCCCTTGGCAGCCTGTCGTCAGCCCTGACCGACAACCAGTTTACGCGGCAATCGACCCGTTGCCTACCGGCGTTACCCGCACCGACTTTTGGTGTGGCCGGGGCTGGACCGAAGGGAAGCCCCGGTCTTCGGTCGCAATCCCAGCCCGGGGCTTCGCGACGACGCTCCAGCCCCGGCCACCCGTGACTGGAGAATTGAGCCTCGCGCGAACAAGTCGGCGATTTGCGTCCGCCCCGGCGGCCCGGTACCTTGATTGATTCGGCTGATTCGCCAGTTGTCACTCTCGCCTGCAAGGTTGATTCTCATGTTTCGTCGGTTGCTGCCTGTCTGGGCGCTCACGTTGTCCTGTCTCGTCGGCTGCCCGTCTGCGCCGGCTCCCGAGAAGAAGCCGGAAGCCGAAGCCGCTCCTGCCGTCACGGCGACGCCGGACGATCCGGCGGTCGTTCAGGCCCTCAAGGATGCCGGGGGGGAACTTCAGCTCAATAAGGACAAGCAGGTCGTGGCGGTCGACCTGACCAACATCTCCATGGAAGACGAAGCGAAGGCCACCGAACTGCTGACGGACGTCGCGAAACTCCCGGAACTGGAAGTTCTACGAATCCTCGGCCCCGGCGTGAACAACGAGACCTTCAAGCTGGTCGCCGGTCTGAAGAAGATCCGCATCCTTGAACTGCGCAACACGAAGGTCAACGACGAAGGCGCCGCCATCGTCGCGGGATTCAGCAACCTGACGAATCTGCTGGCCCGCCGGACCGACTTTACCGACAGCGCCCTGGACAAGCTGGCTGTCCTGAAGAATCTGCGACAGCTCGACCTGCGGTTCACGAACATGTCCGATGCGGGCATGGCGGATTTGAGCAAAAAGTTCCCGAATCTGACGTCGCTCAAGCTCGAAGGAAGCAAGGTCACCAGCAAAGGAGTCGAGCCGATCAGCCAGTGTACGAAGCTGACCGAGTTGAATCTCTGGGGCGGGAGTTTCGACGACGCCAGCCTGGCACAACTCAAGACGCTGACGAACCTGACCGCGCTCGAACTCGACGACACTCGTCTGAAAGACGCCGGCCTGGAGGCCCTCGCCCCGCTCAAGAAGCTGAAGTTTCTCTCGCTCGTGCGAACTCAGGTCGGCAACAAGGGAATTGCGATCGTCAAGGAGATGAAAGACCTCAACCGGCTGCTGCTGCGGGATACGCTGGTCCGCGACGACGGTCTGGCGAATATCGCCGACCTGACCGGTTTGAAGGAACTGGACCTCAGCGAAGGGATCTTCGGCGACCCCGGCATGAAGCACCTGGAGAAACTGACGAACCTGGAGAGCCTGAAGCTCTGGTCGACCGGCGTCACGGACGAAGGGCTCAAATCGCTCGCCGGGCTGAAGAAGCTGCGCAATCTCAGCCTGCAGAACACGCAGGTCTCGGACGAAGCCCTGAAGGTGCTGGCCGGTCTGACGGAACTGGAGGATCTCAACCTGGCGGATACTCAGCTCACGAACGAAGCCCTGAAGACGGTCGCCGGCTTCAAGAAGCTCAAGACGCTGAACCTGAGCAACAGCATCAACTTCACGAGCAGCGGGGTGGAAGAGCTGAAGAAGGCTCTGCCGGAATTGGCCGTTTCCGGGCCGTAGGCCGATGAAGGCGAATCGTTGATCGCCGGAGAAGAGGGTGACGTTGCGTTGCTTTCTTCTCCGGTTTTTCGTTCTTCGACGACGTTCATCGCCCCTCCGGGGCTGTCAGTCAGTTGCTGACGGCTCAGGCACCCCGGGCTGACGCCGCGGGGCAACGATTCGGATCGCCCCTGCCGGAGCTTTGCAGCATGTCCTCGCCTCGCTATTGACAGCCATCTTCGCTTCCTCATTGCCAGAGAAGCGACTTACCGACGAAGTCGAGTTCGTGCCGATCGACCGAGAAGAAACGCGGTTCCGCCTTCTTCTCTGGCTCTCGACTCCGGACTCTCGACTATTCCGGCAGCGGTTTGCCGCGGGTCTCCGGAGCGAACCAGATGGCGACCATGCCGACGACGTAGATCAGGCTCATCATCATGCCGGCTTTGGGGAGGCTGCCGCCGAAGGCGTCCATCAGGACGCCGGTCTGCAGAGCGCCGACCGCGGCCAGAATCCGGCCGAAGTTAAAGGCGAAACCCTGTCCCGTCGCCCGCACGCGGGTGCTGAACAGCTCCGGCAGATAAAGCGGCAGCCAGCCGTAGAATGACGCCGTGCACGCCCCGGCCATGAACGACGACACCAGAAAGAGCGTGTTATACTGGCTGTTGAAGTAATACAGAAACTCCGCCGACGCCAGCGCCAGCACGCACAGCATGAAGTACGCTGCCCGGCGGCCGAACCAGTCTCCCATCAGCGCCGCGACGATCGTTCCCAGGCAGGCCCCGGCCGCCAGCGAGATCTGCGTCCATTCGCGGGACTGAAATTCGTTGTTGGTGATCTCGCCGGCCCATTTGGGAGCCCATTGCGTCGATCCCCAGGTGCCCAGCAGTGCGACACCGCTCAGAAGTGCGCCTAGAACCATCAAATGCAGCGTTTTCTTCGTTTCAGCGGCGCCGCCTCCGCTGACGCGGAAGGCCCGGCTCAGATACTGCTTGACCGGAAACGTGTAGCCAAAGTACGCCACGGTCACGCCGATGACGGTTGCGAGCAGTTTCAGCGGCAGGGGGAGCACAAAATCTCCCACGCCTGGCAACGAGAACGACGGCGCCCAGGCGACGATCAGCGTAGCAGCTCCAATACCCCCGATCAGAACTCCGAGCAGGTCGCTGGTCGCCCAGTGGGACGTGCTGCCGGTCGCATTCTCATCTTCCCACTTCTGCGACTCCGGCACGAACAGCCGGATCAGAAACGTCAGCAGGGCCGGGGTGGTTCCCATCATCATCATCAGCCGCCAGCCCTTATAAGCCGTCAGAGTTGCGATGGTCTCCGTCGAGAGGCCGATCCCTCCCAGCCAGCCGGGGATCTGATCTTTCAACAGAGCATCGAGTCCCAGGCCGACCACGCCGACCACCAGGTAGCCGACGTTGGCTGCGGCGCCGATCAGGCCGGCCATGAAGGCCCGCGACTTGTTCGGCCAGACCTCCATGACGAGCGCGACGCCGAGCGCCCATTCGCCCCCCATCCCCAGCGAGGCGATAAACCGCAGGACGGCGAGCTCTTCGACGGTCCGCGCCAGGCCGCAGGTTCCCGTAAAGAGAGCGTAGACCAGCACGCTGAGACTCATCGCACGCACGCGGCCGATCCGGTCCCCCAGCCAGCCGAAGACGACGCCTCCGGTCGCGGCACCGACCAGGAAGGTGGCAATGATGATGCCGAACCAGCGGCCGGCCACTTTCTTGACTTCGGTCTTCTGCGCCAGCAGTTCTTCGGTCTCCACGGCGGCGGGGTCGATTTCCGCGGCCGTCAGCAACAGATTCTCGACGGCGGCGTTGCCGACCATGGAAAACAGGCCCATCTCCGCTCCGTCGAACATCCAGCCCAACAATGCGGCGGTCAACGCCATCCAGAGACCGAACTTCGAGGGCTGGCGCGAGAGGATCGGGGCAGATTCGGTCATCGGGAAGGGATCCGCTAAGGAGGCCAACGGCGGGCAGGTCACACAGTCCGGGCTCGATTGTGCGGACCGATCCTGCCGGACGCAATCGCCATATGCCGTTGTTTCGGGGGTTGGGCCAAATTCGCCGCGCGGGCATTTCGGCCGCTCGCGAGGCTTGCGACCGGTCCCGGATTCGGGTGTATTGGTGCCAAACCTGCGTCATCGTCAGTTTTCCGGGGGCCTTCGGCATGCACGGTCTGGAAGAGTTTTCGTCGGATAAGTCCTCCAGTTCCGGCCCCTGGTGGCGTTTGATGACGCGGTACCACTGGTTCGTGTTGATGGTTGCCGCGCTCGGCTGGCTGTTCGACTGCCTCGATCAGCAGTTGTTCATTCTGGCCCGGCCCGCCGCCATGCGGGAGCTGATTCCCGAAACGACCGAGCTCACGGGGCCCCAACTCGATATCGCCCGCAGTTCCGCGGGGGATATCGCCACATCGATCTTCATTGCCGGCTGGGCCTTCGGCGGATTGATCTTCGGCATGCTGGGGGACCGCATCGGCCGCGCCAAGACGATGATGATCACCATCCTGCTGTACTCGCTTTTCACCGGGCTCAGCTCGTTTTCCACCGGCCCCTGGGACTTTGCCTTCTACCGGTTCCTGACCGGGTTGGGAGTCGGGGGCGAATTTGCCGTGGGGGTCTCGCTCGTTGCCGAGGTGATGCCCGGCCACGCGCGACCCTATACGCTCGGATTGCTGCAGGCGCTGTCGGCGATCGGCAATCTCAGCGCCGCCTTCATCAACCTGGGACTGGGGCTCGCCGAAGAACAGGGGATGACCACCAGCCCCTGGCGGATCATGTTCCTGATCGGCGCCCTGCCGGCCCTGCTGGCCCTGGTCGTTCGCCGGAATCTGAAGGAACCGGAACAGTGGCAGAAAGCCAAGCACGACGACGCCGTGAAGAAGCAGATGGGATCCTACTCGGAGCTCTTCCGCGATCCGCTGCTGCGGAAGCACGCGCTGCTCGGACTGCTTCTCGGCTGCTCCGGAATCATCGGCCTCTGGTCGGTCGGCTTCTTCACGATGGACCTGATCGGCTACGTCCAGCGGAAGCCGGTGACGGCTCAGGTCTACGCGGAGAGAATTGCCGAAGCCCAGAAGAGCGGCGACGAAGCGGCGGTCGCGATGATCACCGAGCTGCGCGACTCCCTGGGAGATCCGAAGAAGCTGGAAGCGCTGAGCAAGGAGTCGAAGGAGGTCAAAGCCTCCATCGACGGCAAGATCAACGGGCAGGTCTCCGCCTGGCGCAGCTATGCGTCGATGGCGATTAACGTCGGGGCCTTCTTCGGGATGTTCGGATTCGGCGCGCTGTCCCAGCGGATCGGCCGCAAACCGACATTCGTCATCGCGCTGATTTCCGCCTATGTCACGACCGTCTGTACCTTCTTGTTCCTCGAGGACTTCTGGCAGGTCTGGGTGATGGTTCCGTTGATGGGTTTCTGCCAGCTCTCATTGTTTGCCGGCTACGCCATCTACTTCCCGGAACTTTTCCCGACGCGGCTGCGTTCGACCGGAACCAGCTTCTGCTACAACGTCGGGCGGTTCGTCGCCGCCCTCGGACCGCTCATCAAGACCGTGCTTGAGTCCGGCTTCCGTTCCATGACCGATTCGCCGGACCAGGCCTTGCGTTACGCCGGGGCGACGATGTCGACGATCTTCCTGCTCGGCCTGTTCGTGCTGCCGTTCCTGCCCGAGACCAAGGGCAAAGCGCTGCCGGAGTAATTGGCCCGTCGGCGAAGAGAAGATCTCGCGCAACGATGCAGCGGCAAGAAATGTCGAATGACGAAGGCGGAATGTCGAAAGCAAGCAGTCAGCCAGTGAAGTCGACCTCGTGCGCCGCGTTTCACCACGGACCAACGGCGACGGACCACTGACGAATCGCTAAACTTCCGCCACCAGCCGGGCCAGTTCGGCGAAGTCGGCCTTCAGCGACTTGTAGAACCGACCGAAGAGCGGATAGGACTTGGTGTAGACCCGTTTGGCTTCCGCCTGGGGATCGGTGCTGGTGGCGACCTTGATCGTCGCCGTGCAGGCCTCGACCACGTTCTTGTAGTGGCCCGTTCCCGCCGCGGCGAGAAGCGCCACGCCGTAGGCGGGGCCTTCCTCGGCATTGATCGTGACCACCCGTCGGCCGTAGACGTCCGACTGCATCTGCCGCCAGAAGTCGCTGCGCGCGCCCCCGCCCGACAGGCGGATTTCGCGGATGGGAATCTTCAGCTCGTTGATGATTTCGAGACTGTCGCGCATCGCGTACGTGGCCCCTTCCATCACCGAGCGGATCAGGTGGGCCCGGCCGTGACGCAGGCTCAGCCCGATCCACGCCCCGCGGGCGTTCGGATCGGCATGCGGCGTCCGTTCGCCGGTCAGATAGGGGAGGAAGAACAGCCCTTCGCAGCCCGCCGGGGCCTCGGCGGCTTCTTCGGTCATCAGGTTGTACGGGTCGGTCTTCAACCGCTTGGCGGCGGCGATCTCGGCCTGGGCCAACTGGTTGCGGAGCCACTGCAGGCTGCCGCCTGCCGAGAGGACGACGCCCATCACGTGCCACTTGTCGCGAACCGCGTGGCAGAACGTGTGGACCCGGCCCTGCGGATCGATCTGCACTTCGTCGCTGTGGGCGAAGACGACGCCGCTGGTTCCCATCGTCGCGGAGATCACCCCCCGCTTGACAATGCCGTTGCCGATGGCGCCGGCCGCCTGGTCTCCGCCGCCGCCGACGACCGGGACGCCTTTTTTCAGCCCGAGCAGCTTCGCCGCGGCTTCGGAGAGCTGGCCGCTGACTTCTTCGGATTCGTAAACTTTGGGCAGGAGGCTGCCGCTGATGTCGAGTTTTTCCAGCAGCGGCTTCGACCAGACTCGGTTCCGGACGTCCAGCAGCAGCGTCCCCGACGCGTCGCTGACTTCGGTGGCATACTCACCCGTCATGCAGAACCGGATATAGTCCTTGGGGAGCAGAATCTGCGTGGTTTTGTCGTAGTGCTTCGGTTCGTGCTTGCGCAGCCAGAGAATCTTGGGGGCGGTGAAGCCGGTCAACGCGGGATTGGCGACGAGCTGAATCAGCTTCTCGCGTCCGCCGGCCTTTTTCTCGATCTCGGCGCACTCGGCGGCGGTCCGCTGGTCGTTCCAGAGGATGGCCGGGCGGATGACGTGCTTCTGCTTGTCGAGGAAGACGCTGCCGTGCATCTGGCCGCTGAGGCCGATGCCGGCCACTTCCTCGGGCTTGATTTTGCCGGCTTTGAGGACTTTCTTGACGCTGGCAATCGTCGCATCCCACCAGTCGGCGGGGTCCTGCTCGGACCAGCCCGGCTGGGGGCTCGACAGACCGTACGTCGCTGTGGCCGACGCCAGGATGGTTCCGTCCTCACGCATGGCCAGCGTCTTTGTGCCGCTGGTGCCGACGTCGATCCCCAGAAAAACTGCCATAGACGGAGTGTCCTTCGACCGGATGCCGAGACTTGAGCAGAGGATTCAGCGAGACTGGACCGGCGCGCCTTGAAACGACCGCCGAAACAGCAGTATACCCGCAGAAAACACGCGAAGCGAGCGAGCGAAACCGACCCTGACTTCGCATCCTGCCGCTGCTCGATGGTTGCTCCGGCTTCCGATTGGGCTACACTGCAGCGTGGGTATCGTCGGACTGGTCCGGCCGATGCCCGTTTGTGGCTCGTGCGGAGATGTCATGGGTACGTATGCGTTGCTGGCGATCGTGCTGCTGATCGTCGGATTGCTGCTGCTCCTGGCGGAGGTGTTCGTCCCTTCCGGCGGCATTCTCGGAGCCATCACTGTCACGCTGCTGATCGCTGCGACGTTTTACGCGTGGAGCGCTTGGGGGCGCAGCCAGCCGCGGGTCTTCTGGCTGTTTCTGACGACCCTGCTGGTCCTGGTTCCGTCGACGCTGATCGGCGCCTTTCGCATGCTGCCTCAGACCCGCTTCGGCAAACGGGTCCTGCTCGAAGCTCCGTCTCCTGAACAATTGGAACCGTTCGCCAACGAATCCGCCCGGCTGGAGCGGTTCGTCGGCCGGATCGGCGAAGCGCTCTCGGTCCTCAGTCCCGGGGGAATGGTGACGATCGACGGCAATCGACTGCATGCCTTTACGGAAGGGCTGGTCGTGGAGCAGCACGAGCCGGTCCGGATTGTGGCGGTCCGCGGGACGCGTGTCCTGGTGCGGAGTGTCAGTCCCGAAGAACTCGCCGCGCTGTCCCGACCGTCCGACAAGACCGGTCGCGACGCGCGCAGCGTGGACTTCGACCTCCCCGACGAACCCGCTTGAACACCGCGTTCGGTTGAATGCGGACCGCACGCCGGGTTAGCCTCGAAGCGTATTCCCTCCCGCCCGGCCGGTTACGCCGGCCTGGCGACCTTCCCACGGATGTGACATCGATATGGCCATCGCCGCCGGCTGTTCCGCACAGCCCGATTTTTCGCAGGCGCTTGCCGAAGCCTGTCAGCCGATCCGCGAAGCCTTCGCGGCCGCGCCACCCGATCTGACATTTGTCTTCGTGTCACACCATCACGCGGCACACTTCGGTGAGATCGGCCCGGCGATTCGCGAGCAGACCGGAACCCGCCTGCTGCTGGGCTGTACCGGCGAGGCGATCATCGGCGGCGAGCAGGAACTGGAAAACCAGCCGGCCCTGTCCGTCTGGAGTGCTGCACTCCCCGGCTCCGTGCTGACCACATTCGCCGTTGAGTTCGAAGAAACGCCCGACGGCATGGTCTGCTCCGGCGTGCCGGAGGGTCTTGGAGAACACCTCAGTGAAACGCGGGCGATCCTGATGGTCGCCGAACCGTATTCATCGATTCCGACGTCCCTGCTCGATGTCTTCGGCGACGAACTGCCCGGCGTCCCGGTGATTGGCGGCATGGCGAGCGGCGGGGGCCCCGGTGCGAACCGTCTGTTCCTCAACGAGTACGCCGTCGAGACGGGCGCCATCGGCGTCGTCCTGCGCGGCGGTCCACAGGTGCAGACGATCGTCTCGCAGGGCTGCCGGCCCATCGGTCAGCCCTACGTCGTGACTCGCGCGGACCGCAACATCATCTTCGAACTCGGGGGCAAAACGGCCCTCGAACGGCTGCAGGAGATGTTCCCCGGCCTCAGCGCCCGCGACCAGCAGCTCTTCGAACAGGGCGTTTTTCTCGGCGTCGCGATGAGCGAGTACCGCGACACGTTCCAGCGCGGCGACTTTCTGATTTCGAACGTCCTGGGAGCCGATCGCGATACGGGGGCCGTCGCCATCAGCAATCTGGTGCGACTGGGCCAGACCGTCCAGTTTCATCTGCGCGACGCGGCGACTGCCGACGAAGACCTGACGCAGTTGCTCGACCAGTTCCAGCAGAGCGAGCCGGCCCGCGCCGCGGGCGGGCTGCTCTTTACCTGCAACGGTCGCGGGACGCGGATGTTTCCCGAGCCCAACCACGACGCCGGCGTCGTGCAGAATCTCCTGGGACCGTTGCCGCTGGCGGGGATGTTCGCCCAAGGGGAGCTGGGACCGGTGAGCGGCAAGAACTACATCCACGGTTTCACCGCCAGCCTGGCGCTGTTCATGGTCGAAGAACCGGCTTGAGCGGACGAGGCGGTAATCCATGCAGTTGATTCGCTCCCTCGACGACGCCGGCCCGTGGCACGGCGGCTTCGTGTCGATTGGCAACTTCGACGGCGTCCATCGGGGCCATCAGGAAATGGCCCGCACGCTGGTCGCCCGCGCCGCCGCCAGCGGAGCGCCGGCTCTCGTGGTGACGTTCGATCCCCACCCGGTGCAGTTGCTTCGACCGGAACTCGCGCCGCCGCCACTGACCACGTTGGAGCATCGGGCGGAACTGCTCGGTCGCCACGGCGTCACGGGACTGCTGGCGTTGCCAACGGATCGGGCGCTGCTGGAACTGACTGCGGACGAGTTCTTCGAGCAGGTGATCGTCGGCCGGCTCGGCGCTCGGGGCCTGGTCGAAGGGCCGAACTTCTTTTTCGGCCGACATCGTGCGGGGAATATCACCACGCTCCGGGCGATGTGCCAGGCCCGCGAGATGTCGCTGGATGTCATTTCTCCCGTCACCGTGGGTGACCAGTGGGTTTCGTCGAGCGTGATCCGCTCGCTGCTGCAGGCGGGCGACACCTCCGACGCCGTCAACCTGCTCGGCCATCCTTACCGGCTGTCCGGCCGGGTTGGGTCGGGAGCGCAGCGCGGCCGGACCATCGGGTTTCCCACGGCGAATCTGGTGGAAATGGAGACGCTCGTGCCGGGGCCGGGGGTGCACGCCGGCTTGTGCCAATACCGCGGTGTCCGCTACCCGGCGGCGATTCATATCGGTCCCAATCCGACGTTCGGCGAAGAACAGCTCAAAGTGGAGATTCACCTGCAGGACTTCGCTGGGGATCTGTACGGCCAGGAACTGACGGTCGATTTTCTGTCGCGGGTCCGCGAGGTCCGGAAGTTTCCGAGCGTCGAAGAGCTGACGTCGCAACTGCATCAGGACGTGGCGGAAGTGCGCGTGCGAGTGAATGAGTTTCTCAGTATGCCGTAAATCGCCGAACGCCGGTCACGACGGTGGCGGACTTTGGAACGGCAGGCGCAGAACGCCAGGTAACCGGCAGCAGGTGGTTTCGTCGCGCGGCCAGGGCAGCCCGATGGTCGCCGCATCGTGCCCGGCGGCCGGCTGATCGCGGTAGGTGCGAAACAGACGATCCCAGCAGGACAGGTTGAAGCCGAAGTTGCTGTTGGTCTCGGCGGGGGCTGTCGAATGATGAACCCGGTGCATGTCCGGCGTCACAATCAGCCAGCGCAGGCCGCGGTCGCACCAGGCCGGCAACCAGACGTTGCTGTGACTGAAGACCGATGTGGCGTTGAGTAGGACTTCAAAGGCAATCACGCCCCAGGCCGGCGGACCAATCAGCAGTACGAGCCCCAGCTTCAAGAACGCGGAAAGCAGGATTTCGAGGGTGTGGAACCGCAGGCCGGTAGATGCGTCGCAGTCGAGATCGGCATGATGCACGCGGTGCAGCCGCCAGAACCACGGAATCGCATGAAACAGTACGTGCTGACCGAAGATCGCCAGATCCAGCGCGACGACCGAAAGCATCAGCTCGATCGCGAACGGCAAGTCGATCAGGTTCAAGATTCCCCAGCCGCGTTCTGCCGCCTGTTCGGCCAGGCCGGCAGCGGATAGCGGGATCAGCAGCCGGGCGGCGACCGTGTTGATGACAATCAAGGCCAGATTCGTCGACCAGCGCCAGGCTTTTCTGGCCAACAGTTTGCGACGCGGCGCGATCAGCTCCCAACTGGCCATGACCAGCAGAACGCCGAAAAAACCGGCAAGTCGGACGACGGGCTCCATGCTTCAAAGATTCCCGAGAGGCCTCGCTGAGAGCGAGGTTGATGCCTGTCTCACCCTACCTCCCGACGACGCGCCAGTCGAGCATGACCGCGGCCAGCGTGAGGATCAGAGCCGCCAGGAGCCACCACGACAGGGGCTGATCGACGGGGAAAAATCCGACGTCTTCGGCATCGGCGGGTGGGCGTTGCCCCGGCCCGAGCTGCTGCAGATCGGATTCGACGGCGTCGAAGAAGTTCACCGCAAACGTGTCGTACGCCCTGTCGCCGTCGCGGATCTCGTAGAGGCCCGTCTCGCTCAGTGCAGGCAGATCGACGACGGCACTCCGGACCAGCGGTCGCTTCAACTTTTCCTGCTGCAGCGTCAGCGGGCGGCTGCGGGCGGGCTCGGATTCACTGGCCCCTTCGAACAATCGAAAGCGGACGTCTTCGCCCAGGCGATAGTTCCAACGCCGCAGGCCCGGCAGGCTCTCCCGCCGAGCTTCCACCAGGTTCGTCAGCAGGATTGGCCAGTCGAGACTCTCCGCCAGATTGGTCCGCGCCAGATCAAGATTCAGCAGCCATGCCGGCGCTGCCGTTCCCTCGAACTCCCCGAACAGCAGGTGATCCCCGCAGGTGATCAGCGGGGTTGCCGGCAGCGTCATCGGCCGGACACCAGCCCAGAAGACTCCCTGCAGGGTGACGCCTTGCAGCAACGGATGATTCCGTTCCAGCACGAAAGGGCCGGTCAGATCCAGCGGCTCGGCGGGCGCATCGGCGACGTCGGGCAACGGACCGACGCCAACCCACCACGCCGTTCCAGCCGTCGGCGGGCCGGCCTCCGCCGGAGCGAACAACAGTCGGGCAGAATTCTGGTCCACGAGTTCGACGTCGGGAAGGGCCTGCAAGCCAGCCCTCAGCTTCCGCACTGCAACCGGCTCGGCAACGGTCACCGCAACCGGTACGACGCGCGGCCGCGGGCGCACCAATTCCACCCGGCTGTCGAGCTGCAAGGCGTCGTTCGGAGCACTCAGCTCGACGCGAATCCTCGCCAACTCAGTCCGCAGCGGGACCTGCAGAGAAATCGATCCCTCCGCAGGAACGGCGACTTCGCGTTGAAATAACGCAGTCTCGCCCGCCACGCCCCGGACTGTGGCGGTCGCGCTGGCGGAATGATGATTCTGTACTCGCAGAAAGAGGCTCGATTCGCTTCCGTCCCGAATCCACTCGGCGGCCGAGAGACTGAGATTGGATCGGGCTTCGCCGATCGACACGATCTCCAACATGGCCGGTACAGGAGCGTCGGAATCGGGCAGCCGGTCCGTCAGGAACAGCAGACGGGCGTTGTCACCGGCGAGCTGCGCTCCCAGGTCCCATGCGGGTCCGAAATCGTGTCGCGGAGCGGCCGGCTGCCACCGCTCCACAGCGGTGGTGACTTCGCTCCAGCGGACGGCGGGACCGGCCAGCATCGTCGGCCGCCGGCCAGTGAGCAGAACCGTCCAGACGCTGCGGTATGGAAGACTCTGCCTCCGCTGCTCCAGCTCGGCCAGCGCCCGTTCCCGAAACGCCTTTCCATCCGCTCCGACTGCGGACATCGACGCCGAGTCGTCCAGAATCACAATCTGATGGACGGCCCGGCCGAGATCGCCGAACCGCAGGTCAACCAGGCCGAGCGTCGCCGCAAGGGCGGCGAGCAATTCCAGAAACAGTGACGCCGAAAGGGGAAGCCGATCCCGCCGCCGGCCCGACGTGGGGATGTGGTCTTCATCGGCCCAGAGATGCAACCCCGCCACGACCAGGGCGGGAAATCGCCGCTGGTAAAGGTGCAGCACGAGAATCGCGGGGAGGGCCAGCAGGCCCAGCAGTCCCCACGGATTGGCAAGGAACATGCGAGGGACGGGGCTCTCTTGTAGGGCCGGCTCTGCCGGCTATCTTCTTCCACTTCTCCGGCGTCGACTCTACTTGCCGCTCTCCGCCTTCGGCGTCGGCAGAATATACGGCGTGCCGCGAACCTTGGTCTTCCGCGAATAGACCTTGTCGGAACACGTCACATACAGCGTGTCGAAGTTTTTACCGCCGAACGCGGCGTTGGAGAGAAACTTGTTCTGCGGCTTGACGATCGCGCCGCCGAGGCGCCCGGTCGGATCGAACATCTGCAGGCCGGCATGCGTGCAGACATACAGCCGGCCCGCGTCGTCGAACGTCAGGCCGTCGGAGCCCGGCTTGGCTTGTCCCGACGGAATCTGCAGCGGGCCGTAGTACTTGTCGCCGAACTTCAGGCTGCCGTCGGCTTCCACGCGGAACGTCCGCAGGTGGGGCTCGTCCCAGTCGGCGACGACCAGGGTGCCGCCGTCCGGCCAGAGAATGAGGCCATTGGGCGTAAAGCCGCTGGCGACGACCCGCTTCTCCCCCTTCGGCGAGACGTACCAGACCTGCTTGCCCCCCATGTCCGTGACGTAGACGCCTCCCCGTCGATCGACCACCAGGTCGTTCACGGGAATTTCTTTAGCGAGGACGTGTTCTTTGCCGTCGGCGTCGTACCAGACGATCTGTTTCGTCTCACTCTGGCAGGCATACAGGCGGCCTTCGGGGCCGAACATCAGTCCGCTGGCTTTGCCGGAACCGTCTACAAAGACGGTGACTTTGCCGGTCTCGGCATCGATCCGGAAGATCTTGCTCTCGGGAACATCGACGAAGAAGACGTTCCCGTGCGCGTCAGGCGCCGGCCCCTCGGTGAACTTGTGCCCCTCGCTGACGAGCTGCCATCCCGCCCCGTCCAGCAGCACCTGCGACAGCGGCATGTCCTGTGCGAGGGCAGTCCCAGGCAGCAGGAAAGTGACAAGCAGGGAATAGCGAATAGCGAATTGCGAGGAGCCAGAGAAAGAAGGGCTGATCGCTTTTCGCGGATCGCGGATCGCCAGAGTGGAAGATGTATCAGCATTCATCATGAATCGATTCCTCTGCGTGGCGTCGTCGCGTTCTTCTTTGCGTGAACTCTTCTATCCTCAGTCTTCTCTGCGGTCTCTGCTCGCTCTGCGTGAAATCTTCGTCTTCTCAGCCGACTACCGGCCGCGGCGGAGCTGCCGCGCTTCGCGGCGAGTGAGAGGCTCTGCCGGGCAGACGCAACTGGCGACAGCCGCCGGCGCTGGCGTTGCGGAGTGATCGACGATCCAGACGTTGCGGAAGTGGACCGCGTTGCCGTGGTCCTGCAGCAGAATCGGCATGGCTTCCGGGCCTTCGGCTTTGCCGGCGCCGGTCTTGTTCGGGATCTCG
The DNA here is from genome assembly GCA_942493135.1 of uncultured Planctomycetaceae bacterium. Taxonomy (GTDB): domain Bacteria; phylum Planctomycetota; class Planctomycetia; order Planctomycetales; family Planctomycetaceae; genus Planctellipticum. The sequence goes on from OW818684.1 coordinate 2,472,186, forward strand.
TAGTTCGACTGGACCGGCACGCCGTTGTGCCAGACGGTGATCCGGGCCGGAGCGACCTTCGCTCCGGACTCGTCAAACCTGGCCGCCGTGAACTGAATGTCGTAAGTCTGCCACGACAGCGGCGGAAACGTCATGTTGAGGTCGGGGGCTTTTGTGCGATACAGCGACCCCGCGTCGTTGAACTGCGGTTCCAGGCCGAACGAGTCCAGGACCTGCACTTCGTACCGACGCTGCAGGTAGAAACCGCTGTTTCCGCGCGCCTGCCCGCGGGCCAGCGGCATGTAAGGAGTGCGAAACTCGGCGTGCAGCGTGAAATCTCGCCACAGCCGGTTGGTCTCTGTCCCGATCCCGAGCAGGCCGTCCTCGGTGATCCGGGGATTCTTCAGCTCGCCGGTGTTGGTACCGTTGAAGAGAATAATCGCCCCGGCTGGCGGAACGGCCCCCGTCGTCGAACTGTAACGCTGCCAGGGCTGCAGCTGACCGAGGCTATGACCGGCGACGTCGGTTGCGGTCGCCGCAAAGCCGGGAGCGATGAGGATCGATAAGCCTTCAGCCTGCAGCGTCAGCCGTTCGCCGTCCCGTTTTCCAGCAAGCTTCGTCCGGGGACCGCTCAGGTAACCGTTGCCCGGAAGTCCCCCCGGAGAGAGCAGAGCGGCGAATTCGCCGTTCCCCTGCGCGACGACCTGGAGTCCCACGAATTGGGAATACCCCTGCCACCAGATCGGCCCGGCATATTCGCCCTGGAACCGGAAATCGTCATCCACCTGGGTCAGGTCGGTTACGCCGACCTTGAGCGGATCGACGGGATCCGCCGCCAGACCGAGTGCGGGGAGGGTCAGACCAAGCAAACAGCAGACGCCGCGCAGCATGGAAGTCTCTCTACGAATGAAGCCAATCAGCGCCCGCGGAACGAAATCGCAGCACGTGTGAACGTCGCCAGTGTGATCGCCCGGCAAGTCGGCCGCAAGATGCCGACGAAAACAGGATGGCGTGAGGCCGGCCGGTCCGAAGAAAGTTGGGCGACAACCGGGACAACCCGCGCCTCGACCCGCGGCATGCGATAGAATTTGCTGGACCGTCTGTTCATGCGTCGGCAGACGGGATCGGTCTCTCAGGAAATCCCGGGATGTCCCGTCAACTGTCTGTTTTGCTGTGTCTCTGCGCCGTCTGCCAGACGGAAGTCGCCCGTGGACAGGGGAACGAGCCCGGCCGTCGCGAGCCGCGTCCAGCCGTTGCTGCAGCCCGCCCGCCTCTCGTCGAACGGGAACTCAGAACCGAGGCCAGCACCGATGCGGCGGCGCTGGAACGAACCTCGCTGACGATGCGGGGACTGCATGAGGAATCGGAGCGGCTGTCCAGTCCGCCGAACGAAAGGCCCAAGCCGCTGGAGCTGCAGGGCCGGTTCCGCGTGACGTGCGACGGGGCGCACCTCGGACAATTTTACACGAACGACGGGCCGACCCGGTTCGTCGCAGTCCATCTGCTCGCACTGAACCTGACCGACCAGGAAATCGAGATCCCGCGGGAGCGGATCTCCGTGCTGATCGACGACGCCGCCGGCGTTCCAGCCGGAGGTGAAGAATCCGGTCCGAACGCCGCGTTTGCCAACGCCGGGTTTCAATACGGCGACCAGCATCTGTCGCTGCAGGGGATGGAGGGACCGAAGAGCTGGAAGATCCCCGCGGGCGGCTGCCACGGGCTGTGGCTGGCCTTTGGCGACATCGGTCCGGGGAGCGAAGTCCCGCCGATTCGCGTGACCGTCCGTGAACACGACGAGGACCACCCGCTCGACGTCAACACGCTGCAGCACGCCGTACTGGCGCGACGAATCGAGCGGATCGGCCCGCACAATTGTCTGGCGCTTTACACGATCGGCGGTCTGCTCAACACCGTGAATGTCGGCGGACTGGTCGAAGACCTGATTTCACTCGGACAGGAACCCGTGGGGCGAGTCGTCGTCGGTTGGAACGATGACGCGCCGACGCCCGACGGCCAGCTTCTGAGCTGGCTGCAGAATTCGGCGTTGCGGCTGGGAACCGGCCAGGTCGTCAGTGAGACATTGCCGGCGATCCCCGCGGTGATCCGCGAGCTGCATCTGACCAAACTGGCCGGTGGGAGATTTCCCTCGAACGATTACTCCGGACGGCCGCAAGCGGCCAATCGCGTCCACGAAACGCAGCAGCAGGCAGTCTCCGCCGCGTTGCGATCCCTGATGACCGTGCTCCCCGAAGACGAACTGGTGGCGGAGATCCGCCACGGCCACCGCTTGTCGCGGGCAGCGGCGCTGGAGCATGGCGGCAGCCGGCTGCACGAAGACCACGTCCCGCTGCTGATCGCCCTGGCCCAGGGAGACGATCCCGTCATGCAGGCTTCGGCCGTGCAGGCGCTGGGGAACTTCGGCGACCCGACTGCGACAGAACAACTGACTCGCTGGATTCGCGAAGCGAATGAGCCCCGGGCGTCCGCCGCGATCGACGCCCAGGCGGCGTCGCGGTTCCGGGCCTCGCACGATGCACTTCGGCAACTCCTCGCTCCGGAACATCCGGCCGTGCGCCAGCAGGTCCTCAAGGCACTGGCGGCGCAACCGCGACCGCTCTGGGTCAACGAGCTGTATCAGGCGGCGACGGCGCCCGGAGCCCAGCCCTCAAAGGAGCTCCTGCTGGCGCTGGTCCAACTGGGACATCCGCAGGTCGTCGATCTGCTGCAGCAGGCGCTCGGCAGCGAGGACAAGGGACTCCGGGACTTCGCCTTCGGGATTCTGAGCCAGCGGAACGACGTCCGCAGCGAGCGGCTGGCGCTGGAGTTCCTGATGGAACAATTGAAAACGACGCCCCCCGATGGCCCGATGGTGCAGTTGCTGGGACGGACGCGCGATCCCCGCGCCATCCCCCTGCTGATGCGGCACCTCGAAGGCAAAGGGGAGCGGCAGCACGTGATCGCGCTGCTCGGACAGTACGCCGACCCCGCTGCAACGGCGAAGATGATCGAACTCTATCCGAAGATGCGCACTCACGAACGAGTGCAGGTGCTGCAGGCGCTGCGACAGATGGAACACGAGCAGTTTACCGGGCTGGCCCGCGAAGCCCTGAGCGCCAACGACAACCAGCTCGTGACCGCGGCCATTCAGGGACTGGTCGAAGTCGGTTCCGACGCCGCCTGCGACGCCGTGATCGCAGCGCTCGACACGCAGAAGCAGCCGTATCTGATCAACGCCTTGTGCGAAGCGCTCGGCAAACTGAGCCAGCCAGCCGCCCGCACCGCCCTGCTCAAGGAACGGCGGTCAAACGAGGAATCCCGTCGCGAGGCGGCCCGACGGGGACTGCTGGCCTGGCGGCAGCGTTCGCCCGCCTTCGTCTACGTCTATCAGGCGCAGACCCAGGTCCGGGACAAGCACTACGACGACGCCCGGGAAATGTTCGACCTCGCCGTCCAGGCCGATCCCGAACTGCCTGAGGCCTGGTCCGGACGGGGCAATCTCCTGTTCCGCCAGGAGAAACTCCCCGAAGCCGAGCAGGACTTCGAGAAAGCACTCGCGCTCGACGACCAGAACAGCGAAGCGGTGACCGGAGTCGGAATTATCCGGGTCATGACCGGCCGGGTGGAAGCGGGAATCGAGCTGGTCGAGCGGCGGCGGAAAGATTTTGGTCAGGAATCGCTGTTTCACTACAACGCCGCCTGCATGTACGGCCGGGCCATGGAAGCGATGGACAAGACCCCCGACGGAGCGGAACGACGCAAGCAGTACCGTGACCTGGCCATCCGCGACCTGACGAACTCGGTCCGGCACGGCTTCGAGGAATTCGACTGGATGGCCGAAGATCCCGATTTGAAGTCGCTACACGGCGACTCCGAGTTTGCCAGAATCTGTCGCGGCGAAGTCGAAGCGGAGATCGACGACGAATCCACCCCCGCTCCCAATCGCTGAAATCTTCTCAGCCTGCCATTCTCTTCACTGTGATTTCTTTGCGTTCCGTTCCGCGTCTCCGCGTGAAATCTTCTCCGCGCTGTCACTGGCACCGCCCGCATGCACGACCCGTCCCGGATTCTGTTCGAGCAGCTCGGCATTGCGCTGGGGATCGGGCTGATCGTCGGGCTGCAGCGGCAGTTTGCCGAGTCGCCGCTGGCGGGACTGCGAACGTTCCCGCTCGTCGCCGTTCTGGGAGTCATCGCCGGCCTCGCAGATCGCCAGCTCGAAGCGGGTGGCTGGGTGGTTGTCGCGGGGTTTCTATCCCTGACTGCGGTGGCCGGGCTGACCAAATCCATGCTGATCCGCCAAAGAGGCGCACAAGCCGACTATGGGCTGACAACAGAAATCGCCTTGCTGCTGATCTACGGCCTGGGAGTCTACCTGACTGTCGGCGACCGGGTGCTGGCCATCGTGGCGGGAGGCGTCGCCGCAGTGCTGCTGCAGTTCAAACCGGAACTGCACGGATTCGTTGCAAAACTCGGGGCGACCGACCTGCGGGCGATCATGACCTTCGTGCTGGTGACCTGCGTCGTGCTGCCGGTCCTGCCCGACGAGGCCTACGGTCCATTCGACGTCCTCAATCCATACGAGATCTGGCTGATGGTCGTGCTGATTGTCGGCGTGAGCCTGATCGGCTACATCGCCTACAAACTGTTCGGAGCCGATGCGGGCGTCCTGCTGGGGGGAATCCTCGGCGGCGCAGTCTCCAGCACGGCGACGACCATGAGCTGCGCCCGCCGGACGGCCGAGGAGATCGGCTTCGCGCGGGCGGCCGCGGCGATCGTGGCGATCGCGTCAGCGATGGTCTATGCGAGAGTCCTGATCGAACTGGCCGTGGTCGCTCCGAACACGTTTGCGCAGATGGCGCCGCCGATCGCCATCGTCGGAATGACAATGTTCGGTTCAGCAGCGTGGGCCTGGTGGCGGACGCACCGCCACGCTTCGCAGATGCCCCAGCACACGAATCCCACCGAGCTGAAATCGGCCCTGACGTTCGCAGTCCTCTACACGGTGGTCCTCTTCGGTCTGGCGGCGGCACGGTACGCCTTCGGAGGCGGCGGCCTGTATGTCGTCGCGGTCCTCGCCGGACTGACCGATACCGACGCCATCACCATCTCGACGGCCCGCCTCGTGGAAAGCACCGGCGAGCAGGCGCTGCCTCCCGGCAGCGGCTGGCGGATGATCCTCGTCGCGGCACTGGCCAACCTGGCCTTCAAAGCCGGAATCGCCGGCCTGGCCGGCCGCTGGGCGCTGCTCCGCCGGGTCATCCTGATCTTTCTGCCACCGGCGGTGATGACCATCGCGCTGCTCGTCGTGTGGGAATGGGTCGCGGGGTGACCCCCTCACACCGCCGCCGTAATCACCAGTTCGACCCGATACCCCGCCGCCGCCAGCGGCACATGCACGCACGCCCGCGATGGAGCGTGTCCCTCCGGAACCCACGCGTCCCAGATTGCGTTGAACTCCGCCAGATCCCCCGACTCGGGCAGGTAGATCAGCACCTGCAGCAGCCGCGTCCGATCGCCGCCCAGCTGCTGCAGCCTGGTGTCGATCTGAGCGAGGACCTGATGAAACTGTGCCGCCGCGCCGGCCTCGGGATTGTCTGGAACTTCCACGAAGTAGGCGACACCTTGATTCACGACGGCGTCGGACCACCGGCGGGTCACGCCGTGGCGGATGATCTGGCTCATGGGGAACTCCATTCGGAGGAAAACGAAGGTGCATTGAGGGACCTGTAGCGTAGGCCAGGACGACGCCGTTGGACAGCTCCACGAGTCCTGCGCTGGAAATCGCCGCGTGCGTTACGGCGGACATCCGGTCTACAATCGCCGCACCGTCTCACCCGCTGACCGACCTCCCGAGGAACCCGACAATGTCCCAACGGACCAATCGCCGCGATTTTCTGCAGACCACCACGCTGGCCGCCGCCGCAGGCGCCGTCCTCCCCGCCTGGGGTTGGACGCCACGCTCGCTGGCCCAGGACGCCAGGTCCCCGAACGAACGGCCCAGGATCGGCTGCATCGGCAACGGGGGGATGGGCTCGGGGGACGCCGCCGCGGCCCAGCATTACGGCGACATCGTCGCCATGTGCGACGTCGACAAGGACCGGTCCGGCGTCCTCAACACCAAGCTGTGCGACGGCAAGGCCGAGTCCTTCGAGGACTACCGCAAACTGCTCGACCGCAAAGACATCGACCTGGTCACAATCAGCACTCCCGACCACTGGCATACGAAAATCGCTCTGGACGCCATGCGGGCCGGCAAAGATCTCTACTGCCAGAAGCCCCTCACGCTGACCATCGACGAAGGGAAGCTCCTCTGCAAGGTGGCGAAGGAGACCGGACGGGTCTTCCAGGTCGGCACGCAACAGCGCAGCGACGACCGGTTCCTGAAAGCCGTCGCCCTCGTCCAGCAGGGGCGCATCGGAAAAGTCCAGAAAGTGACGGTCGCCATCGGCGGAGCGCCGAAGGGAGGGCCGTTCGAGACGTCTCCGCCCCCGGCGAATCTCAACTGGGACGTCTGGCTGGGCCAGGCGCCCAAAGTCGACTACATCAAACAGCGGTGCCACCACGACTTCCGCTGGTGGTACGAGTACTCCGGCGGCAAGCTGACCGACTGGGGCGCACACCACGTCGACATCGCCCAGTGGGCCATCGGCATGGCCGAGAGCGGCCCGCAGACGATCGAAGTCCTGGCCAGCGAACATCCGGTCCCGTTCGAGAAGGGCTGGCCAACCGTCGATAACGAGTTCAATACCGCCCTGACGTTTCAGATCAAGGCGACCTACGCCAACGGCGTCGAAGTCTTCATCGTCGACAACGCGGAGGACCTCGGCTTCGACAACGGCGTGATGTTCGAAGGAGACAATGGACGCTTCTTCGTGAACCGCGGCAAGCTGACCGGCGCAGCCGTCGAAGAACTGAAGGACAAACCTCTCGCAGACGACGTGCTGACGGCGCTCCGCAAAGGAAAGGGCGGCGACAGCCACATGGGGAACTTCATCGCCTGCGTCAAGGACCGCAGCCTGCCGATCAGCGACGTCTTCAGTCACCACCGCATTCTGACGACGTGCCACCTGTCAAACATCGCCATGCGGCTGGGACGAAATCTGAAGTGGGATCCGCAGTCCGAGCAGATCGTCGGCGATACCGACGACAACGCCTGGCTCGGCCGCGAGCAGCGGGCGGGGTTTGAAGTGGTTTGAGTCATCGGGCGGAAGCAGAGCGGCCCAGACGTCTCGAATGGCGTCCGGGCCGCTCCAATTCTCGGACTCATGCCGATTGGGCCGCCTCAACCGGCGGCTTATCCGTCCGCCACGTCAGCAGCAGCAACAGCGCGGCCGGAACCGGGACCAGACCCGCGAGAACCAGCCCCATGTCAAACGAGCCGGTCTGATCGATCCACCGTCCGAACAGAATGTGCATCGGAGACGTCGTGAGCCAGGCGATCGTCCCCAATAGCCCGGTCACCTTCCCCTGGTGCCGGATCGAAACCTCCTGGCTGAACGCGTAATAACACGGAAACAGCCCCAGCGAGCCCATCGCGACGAGCAGAAACACGCCCAGCAGCGCCGGCCCCTGCGGCAGCCACGGCAACAACCCGCACAGGCTCGTCATCAGTGCGCAGACGCAGAATACCCCAACCCGCGCCCCCTGGGACGACCAGCCGCGACGGCCCAGGGCAATGGTTGCCGCACCCGCGGCCAGACAGCCGACATCGGTCGCAACGTTGTACCAGAACATATAGGCGAGCGTCGACGTTTCGGAGTAGCCCCGGCCTTCCTGCAGGAACATCGGCAGCCACGCACGCAGCAGATGCCAAGCAATGTTGATCGAAATCACCACGAAGATCAGGATCAGAAAACGATAGTCGCACAGCGCATTCAGGAAGCTCCTCCACCCCGAAGACGATTGCGCCTGGTGGTCCGCGACGGGCGTTTCCAGGTCCAGACCGCGAACCATCCAGAGCCAGAGCGCGATCCAGACAATGCCAATCCCGCCGATGATCTGAAACGCCGGCCGCCAGCTCCCCACGTCGTCCGTCAGCAAAGCCAGCATGATCAATGGCGTAATGATCGCACCGATCGCCGTCCCGCTCTGCAGCACGCTGTTGCCCAGCGTCCGCCGGTCGCTCGGCAGGAGCCGTTGCGTGGTTTTGAGGGCGCACGGCCAGTGACCGGCTTCGAAGAAACCGAGCATCAGCCGACAGATCAGCAGACTCGCGAAACTATTCGCCCACCCGGTCAGAATCCCCATCACCGACCAGGCGAGCAACACAGCAGGATACAGCCAGCGGATGCTCGTGCGATCCGCGATGATTCCAAAAACCGTCGCCCCGACGGCGAAGGCCCAGCCGAAGGCCAGCTCGATCTGACCGTATTGTTCGCCGGAAAGGTCGAACTCGGCCTTGATGCGGACCGAGACGTTCGACAGCGTCTGGCGGTCCATGTAGTTGATGGAACTGGCCAGCAGCAGCACGAAACAGACGGACCAGATACGGAATTCGGAATGGCGGGAGGCTGGAGCATCGGCAGTCACGGGCGGTCACTTTCCGTGGGGCAGGGTTACTGAGACTGGGAGTCACGGACGGCGGGATCGCGATTCGGTTTGTCAGTCGTGGCAGGGTCGGAGTATCATCAAACAGTTCCGATGCCGGCACAAGCGGCATTCGGCGAAGTCTGACGATTTCGCGCCACACACTGCAGATGTGCACCCCGGCCGCTCCCGCCCGTATCCCTGCCCCGCCTGCGACGGATAGCCCTATGCCTGATGCGTCGTTTGATTTCGATGCCGATGATCTGCCCGGCTTCGACTACGATCCCCGCACGCGCGTCGTGTTCGGGTCGCACACGTCGGACCGGCTCGGCGAGCTGGCCCTGGAGTTCGGCGCGCGAAATGTGCTGCTCGTGACCGACCACGGCCTGCTCGAAGCCGGGCACGCCGAACGCTGCCGGGCGTCGCTGAGCACCGCCGGCCTCAACGTGACCGTCTTCAGCGACGTCCATCCCAATCCGACCACCGACGACGTTGGCCGGGGCCTGGAGATCGCCCGCCAGGCCGGAATTGATTTTCTCGTCGCCGTCGGCGGCGGCAGCAGCATGGATTGCGCCAAGGGAATCAACTTCCTGCTGACCAACGGCGGCAAAATGCAGGACTATCACGGGGCCGGCAAAGCAAAGCTCCCGATGCTCCCGCTGATCGCCGTGCCCACCACCGCCGGAACCGGCAGCGAAGCGCAGTCCTATGCGATCATCGCCGACGCCGAGACGCATATGAAGATGGCGTGCGGCGACAAGAAGGCCGCCTGCCGGGCGGCCATTCTCGATCCCGAACTGACCGTCAGCATGCCCGCCGGGGTCACGGCGGCCGGAGGCATCGACGCCATCAGCCACGCCGTCGAGTCGTACGTCACCACCCGCCGCAATCCGATCTCGCAGCTCTTCAGCCGGCGCGCCTGGCGGCTGCTGTCGGCCGGATTCCCTGCGGTCCTCAAGTCGCCCGGCAACGTGAAGGCCCGCGGCGCGATGCTGCTGGGGTCGCATCTGGCCGGCGCCGCCATCGAGAACTCAATGCTCGGCGCCACGCACGCCCTGTCCAACCCGTTGACTGCGCACTTCGGCGTGACCCACGGAATTGCGATTGGCGTCTTGCTTCCTCATGTCATCCGATACAATAGTTCCGTCGTGGGTGGCCTCTATGGCCGGCTGGCGGCGGATATCGGGTTGTGCGACGCCAGGGACCCGAGCGCCGGCGACCGGCTCGCTGGGGCGATCGCCGGACTGGTTCGCACAGCCGGCATGCCGGCCTCGCTGGAAGCCTGCGACGTCGATCCCGCGTTGATTCCGCAAATGGCAGGCGAGGCCGCAAAGCAGTGGACCGGCACCTTTAATCCCCGGCCCGTCGACGCCACGTCTCTGGAGGAGCTTTACCGATGCGCTTATCCACGCTGCGACTGATGCGGGGCGGCTCGTGCGCCCGGTTGCTGTGCGGTGTCCTGCTCCTGGCGGGGGCCGCGTACGGAGCCAGCGCGAAATCGCCGGACGGCGCAAGCTGGCCGCGCTTCCGACACGGTCTCTCGCAGACCGGCGTCGCCGGAACCACACTGCCGGCAAAACTGGAGCTCCTCTGGGAGATCGAGCTCGGCGACCAGATCGTCGCGACGGCAGCGATCGTCGGCGACGACGTCTACATCCCCTGCCTGTCGGGCGAACTCGCCTGCGTCGACCGGCTGACCGGTCAGAAGCGCTGGTCCTACAAAACGCTCGACCCGGTCCCGGACAATTCGTTCGCACCCGGCTTCAAGTCCGCCCCGACCGTCACCGCCGACGCCGTCTACATCGGCGACGAAGACGGCAAGTTCCACGCGATCGACCGCGTCACCGGCAAGCAGCGCTGGGTCTTCGAAACGCAGGGAGAGATCTACAGCTCGGCCGCAGTCACGGACGGCCGAGTCATCTTCGGCTCCTACGACAACTCGCTCTACTGCCTCGGCGAGACCGACGGCAAGCTGAAATGGAAGTTCGAGACCGGCGGCTACGTCCACTGCTCCCCCGCCGTAGCGGAAGGCTTCACGTTCATCGCCGGCTGCGACGAACACCTGCGGATCATCAACATCGAAACGGGCGAGGAAGCGGGAGACCTGCCGCTGCAGACGTACCTGATCGCCTCTCCCGCGGTCGTGGGAGACCGGCTGTACGTCGGCACCTACGCCAGCGAAGTCGTCGCCGTCGACTGGAAGAAAAAAGAAGTTGTCTGGCGCTACAACAGCCCGCAGTCCGACATGCCGTTCCATTCCTCGGCGGCGGTGACGGACGACCGGGTGGTCGTCGGCGGCCGCGACAAGCTGCTCCACTGCATCGACCGCGCAACGGGCAAAAAAGTCTGGACGTTCGCCACTCGCAGCAAGGTCGACAGCTCCCCGGTCATCGTCGGCAACCGCGTCTTCGTCGGCTCGAACGACGGCAACCTCTACGAACTGGACCTGCAGACCGGCGAGTCCCCGTGGAAGTTCAACGCCGGCAAGCCGATCTCCGCCTCCCCGGCGATCGGCGAAGGCGTCCTGGTGATCGGCTCGGAATCGCGGGACGGAAAAGTGTATTGTTTCGGGGCGAAGTGAGCAGCCGTGGCCAAGAAAGCAGCCCGAAAATCGACCCTCTCTAAACCCGCCGGGAAGAACGGCGCGCATCGTCCGCCCACGGACCATGCGTACTTCCTGTCACTGGAAGTTGCAAATATCCGCTGCTTCGGGGCGGAGACTCAGAAGCTCGACCTGAGCAAGCCGGACGGAACGTGGGCTCCTTGGACGATCATTCTGGGGAACAACGGGACCGGGAAGTCGACGCTGTTGCAGATGCTGGCGGGTCTCCGAGCTGAGAATGCGTGGAGATCGACAGTCGTTACTGACGAGAAGTCTCCTGATTCGACCGAACATCGAAAGACGAAGGTGTGGAATGCTCTGTCGTTATTCCTGAAATTCGCCGAAGATGGAATCCGCTCGGGGGAGTCCAAACTGGTATCAAAGATCGACTCATCACTTGATGTAGGTGGATACCGGCGAAGTTTCGGCATCGAGTTGTAGGAACGTCTTCGCCAGCTCGATTCGAGCCATGATACTCAGCGTTCATTACAAACGACCGTCTCATGGACGGGACGACGACAGCCACTGGCTGAGACAGTCTTCTTTGCGTACGGAGCTTGGCGTCGCCTTGGTAAGTCAGAGCTTGGTGCGAGAGTTGAACTACCTTGTGTTTCAGTTGAGCATCTCTTTGATGAGATGATTGATCTGATCAACGCCGAAGAGTGGCTCCTAAGGGCAGACTACGCGGCGACCAAGAAGTCGGCGATTTCTGAAGAACTCAGAATGCGTCTCGAAGCTGTCCGCAATACCCTCTTGCAACTCTTTCCCGATAACGAAGTCACCGATATTCGCATCTCTACACCAAGCGAACGCTACCCCAATCCCCGCGTCCTCTTCACCACTCCCTACGGCGAAGTCGAGCTCCGACAGCTCGGATTCGGCTATCAATCCCTGATTACCTGGGTCGTCGACTTCGCCGCCCGCATGTTCGAAGCTTATCCCGACAGCCCGGAACCGCTGGCCGAGCCCGCCGTCTGCCTCGTCGATGAGATCGACCTGCACCTCCATCCGACCTGGCAGCGCAAGGTGATGCGCTACCTGAGCGAGCGGTTCCCGAAAACGCAGTTCATCGCCACGGCCCACAGCCCCCTGATCGTCCAGGCGGCCGCCGAGATGCAGGCCAACGTCGCCGTGCTGCGGCGCGACGGCGACCATGTCGTGATCGAAAACAATCCGGTCGCCGTCCAGGGCTGGCGGGCCGACCAGATCCTCGCCAGCGAGTTGTTTGATGGCGTGCCGCTGCGCTCCGAAGCCAGCGAGGAGATCGTGAAAGAACGAACGCGGCTGCTCAGTCAGGCGAAACTCTCGAAAGCCGACAAGTCGAAGCTGCAGGAACTCGAAGCGAAGATGGCGGCGTTCCCGGTCGGTTCGACGCCCGCCGAGCGGTCGTTGAACGACCGGCTGAAGTCTGCCGTCGATCTGCTGGAGAAGGTGGCGCGAAAGCCCCGGTCATGATCCGGATTCGGAAGTCCACGAAGGTCCCGGCCATCCTCAATGGCCCCGATTCCCGCGGCGGGCGGGCGACCCGACAGCTCATGGATGAGTACGACGCCGGTAAACGTGACTTCGAATTCCATTCGAAGATCTACGGTGCAGCGAGCGTCAAGAACGCCCTGAAGGCCGATCAGCACGAGAAGTGCGCGTTCTGCGAATCGAAGTTCGCAGCGACCAGCTATGGCGACGTCGAGCACGTCCGACCTAAAGGAGGTTTCACTCAGCACCCCGACGATCTGCCGGTGAAGCCCGGTTACTACTGGCTCGCCTACGATTGGCGGAACCTGACTTTCTGCTGCCAGATCTGCAATCAGCAGTTCAAGAGGAACCAGTTTCCACTCGCAAATCCGTCGCAGCGGGCTCGAAATCATCACGACGACGTAAACCGCGAAAAGCCGTTGCTGATCAATCCAGTCGCCGAAGACCCCGAGGAGCACATCGGATTTCACATGGGGAAGGAAGTCGCGTTTCATCGGACTGAGAAGGGGCGGATCACGATTGAAACGTTTGGATTAAATCGCGATACGCTTCAAGACGCTCGACGAGAGCGCCTATTGGTCGCTCAGCGCATCCAAACCATGATCGCCGGTCTAGAGCAGCTTCGTGATACAGCTTCCGGCGATGAACGACTGCAAATTGAGGAAATGCAGCACGGTCTTTCGGAGGATCTAAGCCGCTTTCTCTCGCCCGACGCCGAATACTCCCTTATGATGCAAACGGCCTTCGAATCATCTCCGCACAATTAACACAGAGTCAGCCCCATGCGCGGCCCCGGTCTCCGTCTCCCTCTCGAAGTCCGACGAACCTGGCGCTGTCCCCGCTGCGGCGCCGAACGCAAGGTTCCTGGCGACATCGTGCACGTCCTCTGCGCGTGCGTCCCCGACGGCGTCACGATGAAGCTGGTTCAGGAACCGGTCAGCGCCGTCCTCCGTTCGCTCAATCCCAAGTCGCGGTACGCCCCCGAACCGAAGCGCTCGGGAGACCTGCCCCCCCGCAAGCCGCTCGACGACGAACCGGTCGCGCCGCCAGTCGCCGCAGCGCCGGCGACTCCGCCAGCGGAAGAAGCACAGCCAGAAATGACTGCACCGCCCGAATCAGACGGCGCCGCTGCCGAGTAAAACTCTCGCGGACGCGATATCGAACTGGGCCGCGATGCGGGTGGCCGGGGCGGGGGCGTCGTTGCGATGCCCGGGTCTCCACCACGTCCTGGACCGCCGTTAAGCGGTGACAGCGACGAGCGAGCTGGACTCTTCGAGCTCCAGCAGGTGCTGCACGTCTTCGATGAGCTGCCGCGGGCTGAAGGGCTTGTGAACCTGCTCGGCGACGTGGAGCTGCGCCCGCCGCGCCCGGTCGGTGATGTCGCAAAGATCGCTCGCGGACAGCAGCACCACCGGAATCTGATCGAGCACCGCCGACTGTCGCATCCGGGCGACCAGTTCCTGGCCCGACAGCCGCGGCAGAACTTCGTCCGTGATCACCAGGTCGGGAGTCCAATCCTGCATCACCCGCCAGGCCGCTTCCCCGTCCGCGGCGGTATGGACTTCGTACCCCGCGTGAGACAGCTTCAACGACATCAGGCGCGTGACGTGGGGTTGCTCGTCGCAGATCAGAATGCGGTGCGTCATGGTGAAGTCGTCCTCAAGTGGCCCGTCTTGATGGTGCAGGGATCGCCGTGAAACGGCCGCAATACCCTGCGTGAAACCTAGTTCAGTCGTTGACATCCAGCCAATCGCCGACGGTCGAAACCGGCCGGAAAACCGGGCAGTATCGCCGCCGCCGATGACGCCGGACCGCAGCATTGCCAGTCGCGAAGTATCGAGCGATTGGACAGCGCGATTGCGGCGAGTCTGCCGGTTTTAACGGCATCGCAAACCTCGCCGACCCGGCAAACAGCACAGCCCGTAAGTTCATCGCGGCTTCCGGAAAACTCAGAAACGATCCGCCCCGGAAGGTCGCATCGCGGGAACCGGGTCTTCTGCCGATAACCGAATGACGCGGACACAATGGCTGGTCGGCGGGCCGGATCAGCCAGGGAGAACGGGATGGCCGACGACGACGCACCCCCCGGCGTGCCGGAGTGGGTGGTGACCTACGGCGACATGATGTCGCTGCTGCTGACGTTCTTCATCATGCTCGTGTCGATGAGCGAGGTGAAGGCAAACAAGAAGTATCGCCAGGTCCTCGAATCGCTTCAGCAGCACCTGGGTTACCGGTCCGGTGCGCGGGTCCCCCCAGGCCCCTATTTCCCGCTCAACAGCATGGTCGAACAGCTCACTACGCTGGGCTCGTTCAAGGACGATCCGACCGGCAAGGGAGGCGTGAAAGCCCCGCAGACGGTCGACGGCCCGGACACCCGGACTCTGACGAACCGTCCCGGCGTCCCCATCCCCGTCGGGCCGGTCCTGCTGTTCGACACGGGGACTCTGGAGCCGGATGAGGCCGGTCAGCGAGCCATCCAGCAGATTGTGACTGCGGTTGCAGGCAAACCGAATAAAATCGAGATCCGCAGCCACTGCTCTCCAGGCAAACCCGACCCACGGCGGTTCCAGGATAACTGGCAGTTGACGTATGCCCGGGGGCACGCTGTCTATGAACTGCTGCAAAAGGCCGGCGTGAATCCCGAACGCGTGCGAATCGTCGCCTGCGGCGAGTATCAGCCGCCCAATGATTCCACAGACATGCGCAGCCTGCAGGCCGATCGCATCGAAGTGATCATGCTGGATACCTACGCGAGCGATTACATCGGCCCGCGCGACGGTTCAAATTAGCGGCCTATTCCGCGGGCAGGAATTCGTTCGACCAGGCGTCCATCGGCGCGACGACGCTCGCCTTCAGCGAGCCCGCGGCCTCCATCTGCAGGACGAGCTCCGTCCACCGCCGCGGATCCATCCGTCCGAACTCAGCAACCCCTCCCTTCGGATCGCGACACAGCGGCTTCAGCCCCTCCACGCCGAATTCGAGAATCCCAAGCCCCATCTCCAGGTTCTGCTCATGAATGTGAGCGTTGGTAGCCCCCGGGTCCTGCAGGTACTGCTGCCACCCGCGCAGCGAGGCCCGCACGACCTTGCGAACCAGTTCCGGATCCGACTTCAACAACTGCTGTGATGTCACCAGGCAACTGGTGTAGGTGTTGAACCCCACGTCCGAAACCATCAGCGACCGCGACTTCACCCCCTTCTCGCCCGCCGCGAACGGCTCGCTGAAACTGTAAGCCTGCTGCGCATAGTTCTCGTCGAGCACGAACTGAACCACGTTCCCCGGATAGGGAACGATCTGCGCTTTCGACAAGTCCAGCTTGCTCTGCAGGTACTGCGCAAACGGCTGCCCGGTATTAATCGCCAGCTTGAGCCCGTCCCGCTTCGCCAGATCCTCGAACGTCTGAATGCCGGACGACTCGTGAACAAGAATGCACCGCGGGCTGTCGTGAATCGGAACCATCACCGCCACCACATCCGCCTGCTGCGCCCGCGCCAGCAGCAGTTTGTCTGCATTGTCGACGCAGAACTGCACCTGCCCCGTCGCCACCTGCTGCAGCGCCGGCGCCTGCGGTCCGCCCGGACGAATCGTGACCTTGAGCCCCTCCTTCTCATACTCCCCATTGAGCAGGGCCGCATAGAATCCGCCATGCTCCGCCTCCGGATACCAGTTGAGCGCAATCTCCACCGCCACCGGCTCCGACGACGACGCATCGCTCTTGCCCGGTGCGACAGCCGGCGTCCCGGCATCGCCACTGCAACCGGCCAGCAGCAACCAACCGGCGAACAGAACCACAAACGGCGGACGAATTCGATACAGCATCAGACGAGCTTTCCCTGCGAGACAGTTTCCGGCCGTTCTACCGGCGATGTTCAACCGGAACATCATACCAGCGACCGAGGATCGCAGCCCCCGTCAGCGTGACGCCCCCAAAGATCGCAATCCCCAGCAGCGTCGACATCAGCACGGCGGCAAACAGTGCATCGGACTGGAAGCCGTCCGTCGCAGCCCGGATCAGATACCCCAGCCCGAACTGCTTCGTGCCATAGCCCGCAAAGAACTCCCCCACGATCGCCCCCACCACCGCCAGCCCGCTCGACGTCTTGGCGCCGACGCAGATCGCCGGAACCGCGTTCGGAAACCGCAGCTTCCAGAGTACCTGCCAGCGACTGGCGTTATTCAGCCGAAACAGATCCACCAGATCGGGATCGATCGTCAACAGCCCCGCAGTCGCATTCGTGATGATCGGAAACAGACTCAAGATGAACGCCACCACCACCACGCTCTGAAACCCATACCCCAGCCAGAGCACGATCAGCGGCGCTACAGCCACCACCGGAACCGTCTGCAGAAAAATCGCATACGGATACCCGCTCGTCCGCAATATCCGCGACTGCGAAAACGCAAACGCCACCAGCGTCCCGACCAGCAGACTGAGCCCGAACCCGCACAACGCCGCGGAACCCGTAAACAGCAGCGCCTGCATCAACCGGCCGGCAGAATCGCGAACTGTCGTCGCCACCCCCAGCGGCCCAGGCAGCAGAAACGGCTTGATCTCAAACCACGTGACAACTCCCTGCCACGCCAGCAGCACCAGCGCAAACAGAGCCAGCGGCGGCAACGCCGTCTGAACCAGCCAGTGGCTGAAACGCGTCATCGGGCCGCCTCCCGCAGGCGGGCACTGACATCCGCCGTCAACCGCGCAAACTCCGGTTCCCCCCGCAGCTCCGGTGTCCGCGGATACGCAAACGGAATCCGCACCTCGTGAGCAATCGTCCCAGGCCGGGCCGTCATGATCAGCACCCGCTGGCTCAGGAAAACAGCCTCCGCCACGTTATGCGTGACAAACACCCCGGTCCAGCCCGCGCTCTTCCACAGACGAACCAGATCCTCGTTGAGCTGCTGCCGTAGAATGTCATCCAGCGCAGCGAACGGTTCATCGAGCAGCAGCAGATCCGGCTGCGTCACCAGCGCCCGCGCCAGACTGACCCGCATCCGCATCCCCCCCGACAGCTTCCGCGGACGCTTCTCCGCATCTTCCCGCTTCAGCCCGATCAGCGCCAGACTGGCGTCAATCCGCGGAGCAATCTCGCCGAACGGCAACCCCTGCAGTTCCAGCGGCAATCGAATGTTCTCGGCCACCGTCCGCCACGGCAGCAGCGTCGGATCCTGAAACACAAACGCCGCCCGCACCAGCGACCGTCGCGCCTCCGCCGGACTCACTCCCGCCACGGTCAATGCCCCCGCACCGGGTGCAATCAGCCCGGCAAGCATCCGCAAAAACGTCGACTTGCCGCACCCCGACGGACCAAGGATCGACACAAACTCGCCACGGCGAATCTCACAATCGACATTCTGCAGTGCAGGTTGACCGCTAAAACCAATCCCGACGTCTGCCGCGCGAATCCAGGAAGCCTCCTCCTTGTCGCCAACAGAGTTCGGAACCGGGACAGGCATCGGGGCTGATTTCTCCGCGAGCGGACAGAAGTTGGGACGACGAACCCCGGAGTTATTGCGGCGGCAAATCTTTTGACCAGTCCCGGCGTCGCAAACCGGCAACGAAGTGTAGCCGGACCAACGCTCGCGACTCAATCGCCGGACCGGGAATCGAAGTCCGCCTCGATATCCTCAGGATTCCTTTCCGTCGTCAAAGACGAACGGCCTTTGCGGACCGCCGGGGTGGAGTGGTATCCTGTCAACCACTCGCAAAGATCTCAAAAGCTGCCGCGGCAGCCGTCACCGCCCGAGGGCCCGCCGGTCGTGGAATACGTCGTCGGTATCGATCTGGGAACCACAAACTCCCTCTGCGCCGTCTTCCGCAACGGCCAGCCCGAGCTGATCCGCAACGCGCACGGCGACATCCTCACGCCATCCATCGTCGGCATTCTCGATGACGGTCAGGTCGTCATTGGAGCGCCCGCCAGGGAGCTGCGCGTCACCAGCCCCGATCGCTGCGCCTCCGCATTCAAGCGGCTGATGGGGACCAATCGCAATATCACCCTGGCCGGCAAATCCTTCTCCGCACCGGAACTCTCCAGCCTCGTCCTCCGCTCGCTCCGCGAAGACGCCGAAGCAGCCCTCGGCGGCCCGGTCACCGAAGCCGTCATCACCGTCCCGGCCTACTTCAACGACTTCCAGCGCAAAGCCACCAAACACGCCGGCGAACTCGCCGGGCTCAAAGTCCGCCGGATCATCAACGAGCCGACCGCGGCCGCCCTCACCTACGGCTTCCACGACCGCGACGCCGACAAGAAACTGATCATCATCGACCTCGGCGGCGGCACGTTCGACGTGACGCTGATGCAGATCTTCGAAGGGACGCTGGAGATCATCTCCACCGCCGGCGAAAGCTTCCTGGGAGGCGAAGACTTCACCGACCGCCTGGTCGCCACAGTCCTCAAGCAGCTCGGAATGGCGCTCGAAACAGCCGAACACAAAACGCCGCTGCTGGTCTCCAGGCTGCGAGAAGAGTGCGAACGCGCCAAGCGGGCGTTTCTCACCGAGGAACTGGCCGTCGTCCGCGTTCCAGAAGAGAACGGTGAGCTTCGCGAAAACGCCAAACGAATCAAAGTCAGCCGCGATGCCTTTGCAAAGGTCTCCAGCGAGCTGGTCGAGCGGCTCCGCAAGCCAATCGGCAAAGCGCTCCGCGACGGCAGCACCAGCCCCGAAGAAGTCGACGACGTGATCCTGGTCGGCGGCGCCACACGGATGCCGATCGTCCGCGAAACGGTCCGCGAGCTGTTCGGACGCGAGCCCCTCTGCAAATTCAACCCCGACGAAGTCGTAGGCCTCGGCGCAGCCGTCCAGGCGGCCCTGATCGGCGACGACGCGGCCGTCGACGACATGGTGATGACCGACGTCTGCCCCTTCACGCTCGGCGTCGAAACGGCGAAGCAGTTCGCACATCAGGTGATGGAGGGGTATTACACGCCGATCATTCACCGAAACACGACAATTCCAGTCTCGCGCGAAGAGTTCTTCGGGACCATGACCGCCAGCCAGACGGAAATCCTGCTGCAGATCTACCAGGGCGAAAGTCGCCGGGTCAAAGACAACCTGAAACTGGGCGAACTGAAGGTCACCGGAATTCCCGCCGGGCCGCCCGGTCAGCAGATCGGCGTCCGCTTCAGCTACGACCTGAACGGCATCCTCGAAGTCGAAGCTTACATTCCCGAAACCGGCCGGCGATTCGTGACGGTCCTCACCAATCACGCCCGACACATGAGCGAAGCGGAAGTCGCAGCCGCCGTCGAACGACTGCGAGCGGTCAAGTTCTATCCCCGCGACGACGTCGCCAATCAGCGCCTGGTCCTGTTCGTCGAACGGATGATCGGCGAAGTGCCGCCCATGGAACGGCAAACCCTCGAAGAAACCCTCTCCGCCTTCGAAGCCGCCATGGCCTCGGGCGACCGCGAACAGTTCGCCGCCGTCCGCCAGGGGCTGCTGATCACCCTGTCGAGCCTGGGAATCGAATACGACGGATCTCATGAACAGTCCGACGCCGAGAACTGACGCCGAGCGAAGCGCCTACCTCCGGACCGTGCTGCAGATGAATCCGCTGCAGCGGGCGGAGGAGATTCTGGCGCTGCGCGATCGCTATCGCCGGATCAAAACGCCGACGGCCAGCACCGTGACGGAGGTCGATACGCGCGAGCTGCGGCAGCAGGCGGTCGACGGACTGCAACAGGTGCGGGAGCAGTTCTGGAAGGAACGTCTCACCGTCCTGCAACAGACGCTCGATGCCCTGCCCCTCAAACCGTTCCCCGATCTGCGAAAAGCGGCCCAGCGCCTGAAAGTTTTGGCCTCCCATCGCCAGGACTTTCCCGGATTGGCGGAATCTCCCGGGTTCGACCCGGATCTCTTCAGCCGTCTCAAACAGATCCTCGTGGTCTCGCCGCGCGAAGCCGGTCCGCTGAAAGAAGCCGTTCAGGAGTCTTTCGCCGAAGCCGGGGCGCGGAAGCGAGCCCTCAAGATGCTGGCGCTGCTGGAACGCGAACTGCCGGAGATCTACAAGCTCGAGGAAGACTGGTTCGACCTGCTGCGCCGGGAGCGGGCTTCGCGCTGGGTCCGACGCCCGCTGGAGCAGGGTCAGTCATCGGGAACCTCCCCCCTGCGCTACGTCTGGTTCCTGATTCCCGTGGTGGTCTCGGTCGTACTCGCGGTGCTGAATCCCAGCTCCAGCAAGAACCAGAACAAAAATCCGGATCGACCCGTTTCCCGGCAGCTGTTCGACTTGCAGCGAGTCCCTTCCCCGCACAATTCCGAAACCGTGCAGAAAATCATGGAACAGGTCCGACGGCGCCAGGAACAACAGCGAGGCCGACAGCCCGGAATGCCAGCCGGTCCGACGACGCCTGCACAGTTCCCCCCGGCGAATCCCTGAGCAATCCAAATCAAACTCCGTCCCGCAGCCCGCGCCGAGACAGTCCTTCGAATGACCGAACCTGCCGATTCGCCGCAGTGGGAATTGCTCCCCCATGATCCGGAAGGATTCTTCGGGCTCGCTGCCGGCTATGACCGCACCGTCCTCAAGCGGGCCTACAACCGCTACCTCAAACAGTTCAAGCCCGAAAAATTCCCCGAAGAGTTTCAGCGGATCCGGGCGGCCTACGAAACCCTCGATCAGGAACTCCGCTATGGCGCCCGCGAATCCCGAGCTCCTGCCGCCCAGCCCTATCGCTGGAATCCCGCCGCTGAGCCGGCGCCTCCACCAACCGGCCCCGACGTTCGTCCAACCCAGCCGGAAGCCCGGCCCTCTCCCCGTCCCGCGCCTCCCCCCCTGCATGTTCGTCTCGAACACGAATCTCCGCACACACTGTTCGACGAACTCAAACGCAAGCCGTCAAAATCGCCCTACGACTACTTCTGCCTGGCGCTGATCGGCGATGCCCTCCCGGAAGCCGACGACCTCCGACTGCTGAAATGGGTCCTGGCCGGTCTCAAAGAGCATCCCCGCGACCCGGCTCTGTTCCATCTGCTCTACGAGTCCCTTCGGACCTCGCTGCCGCAGGAGATGATCGGCAAAGTCCTCGTGGCCGTATCGCAGGTGATCCAGGGAGACCGGTTCTACTTCCTGACCGAACCCGTCTGGGACCGCCTGCTGAAATCCGTGCCATTCAAATCGTTCCGCGAAACGTTGAAAGCCTGCGAAGACCGGCAACCCGTCCACGAAGTCTTCGGACGCAACACGTTCTACCTGCACCTGCTGCGGAAAGCCCTCTGGCGAGCCGACGAGGACTGGCTGGCCGCAAGCTTTGCGCTGCTCGACGACGCGGCGGGAGAACTGCCGCACCGCCTCGAATGGGATCTCGAAGTGCTGACGGTCCTGCGGTCGTACCGCGAGCAGCGCGACCAGTTTCTCGATGGCTCATCCCTCCGGGACGCCATCGACCGGGTCATCCGCATCTACTGCGAAGAGGACGAGGCTGCGGGCGAGCGGGCGTTTCTGACCTTCCAGCTCCGCGCCGCCTCAGACGCCGACGAGATCCTCAACGCCCTTCCCTTCGACGACGAGGACAGTCAGTCCTGCACGGTGGTCTGGCAAACCTGGTGCTGGATCGAAGCGGAAGTCGGCGGACGGATGGGATTGAGTCGAACCGATGACGAATCGCAGCCGAAGCGCAAACGGTCGATGCGCAAGTGGCTCGAAGCAATGGAAGCCCGCGGCAACAGTTCGCTCGGCGGACAGGTCTGGGACATTCTCAGCTTCGGCGTCGGCTTCTCCCAGGTCGCCGCCAGCGCCGTAGTATTCCTTCTGGCGTTCAGCGCGATCTACCTGGTCTGGCCCACGGCGCCATCCTTTGTCGTCCTGTTCGAGATCGTCGTCAGTGGACTCGCCGCCTGGTTCGGCGGACGGCTGATCTTCAATCGCGTCGTCGCTCCCTGGTGGCGGAAGTACTGCCGGCGGAAAGGTCGCAAACTCTACGCCGGGATCTGGCGACCGGAATTCGTCAACTACCTCCAGCAGACCCGCCTGCGGTTCGGCGACGCACGGGAACTGATGGCCGACCGCTACGACGAACGCCTCCAGCTCTGCTCCTGGCTCCTCCGCTACAGCCAGAACGACTTCGGTCTCGCCTTCTACGCCACCGCCCTGCAATACGCCGCGTAAACGTTCGGTGACGACCCACCCCACTCAGGACCAGCGCAGATCGTCCACGGTGTCATCCGCCGTCCGCCTCCTTCATTTTGCGATTTGCAATTTCAGTAGTTCCCAGATCGGCGATCGGCGTCAAACCGCTATTCAAGTTGAAGTTGCGTTGAGAAACTGGAACCGTCGTGAAGTTCGCGTGTGATGGCGTTGGCGATCCAGTGCAGCATCCGGCGGAAACGCAGACGTTCCAGATGCAGCACGAGTTCGCCGTTCCGGCGCTCGGCAAAGTACGTGAAGTGCAGCCAGACCCAGACGTTTCTCAGCACCAGCCCCACCAGCACGAAGAACAGTCGCTGCACCGGATCGGTCGTGCAGGTCCGGATGCGGGCCTGGCCGAGCTGTCGGTAGCTGGACTCGATTCCGAACCGGCGTCGATACAGCTCCCGGAGTTCGACCGGTGCGCCGCTCACGTTCCAGGCTGCGAACAGCAGGCGCTCGAGCGGCGCTGCCCGGTTTTGTCGTGGCGATAGCTCTTGTACGCCACCACCACGGTGAAGGAGGCCGAACTCTGTTTGACCGTCCACGTGTAGCGATAGCGTCCGGCGGCACAGCGCAGGAAATCTCGCAGCTTCCGTACGCCCGGCTTTGTGCCGCGTCGCGACCGACGCTTCGGCCTGCGGCCGCGCAGCGCCACCGGCATCAGAAAGGGGATGCGACGCTGCTGCAGACGTTCCAGCACCGGAGCGCTGAAAAACTGCCGATCCAGCATCAGAACTTTTGATCTTCAGCCCCGCGCCTGCAGACGATCGAGCAACCGTTCGAGCACGGCCAGCGGCGACTCGCTCCCTTTGACCGACGTCGCAGCGAGGGTGTAACGATAGCCCTGTTCGACGACGCAGGCCGTGGCGTAGGCGTGAAATTTGCTCGTCCCCGACCTGGGCAGGCTGTGATACAGTTCGTTGGCATGCCGGTGCGGCTGTCCGTGGTAGGGGATCAGATGCCAGTCGATGGCGACCTGCCGGGCTTTGCGAAAGATCGCCCCGGGCAACTGCGGCCCGCAGAGCGCCGGATGCAGCCACTGTTCGAGCGTCAGCGGACGCGCCGGCAAACAAGCCGTCAGGGCGTTGCGAACCGCCTGATCGCAAGGAGCGCCGACCAGATCGCGGCAGACCGCGAAGACCGAACTCATGCGAGCTGCGGCCAGCAATACGATCTGCCACAACCGTCTGGAGGTGCACTTCCATCCGACATCCCTGAGCGGCATCGCCGTCCGCAGCCAATCCTCGGCCAGCATCTGGACCTGCCGGTCCGACACAGTCACACTGTTTCTCGAACGCATGGGCTTCCTCCATGAATGACCCTGTTCCACAAGTCATTGTGTAGGAAAGCCCTGCGTTCATTTGAAGATCACCTCCCGATCTGGGAACTACTGATTTTGCATTTTTCAATTTGCAATGCATCTCCCCCTCAGCCGCACGCCCCCGGTCCCCCCGCTAAGGCAGCGTCTTCCGCCAGCCCAGCACCTGCTCCGTCAGCCGCTTCACAACCTCCGGCCGCTGGTCCGCAACGCTGCTCGTCTCCTGAGTATCGTTGCTCAAGTCATACAGCTCGACCCCGCTGCCGTCCGCCTGAATCAGCAGCTTCCACTCCCCGTCACGAATCGCCAGACTCGGCGAGCGCTCCTCGGGATCGGCCGGGTAACGGAAACAGTTGGAATTCCGCCCGTACTCCCACAGCAACGGCCGGGTCCGCAGCCGGGCCTCCCCCAGCAACGCAGCGGACAGATCTTCGCCATCCGACTGATAGGCCGGCGGCAACGCCGCTCCCGTCAGGGCGCAGAACGTCGGGACGAAATCGACCGACGAGATCACCGTCGCCTCGTTGACCGCGCCAGCCGGGACGTGGCCGGGCCAGCGGACCAGCAACGGCGTCCGGATTCCCCCTTCATACAGACTCAGCTTCGCCCCCCGCAGTCCACCCGTCCGTTCCCTCTGATAGGTCGGACTGGGGCCGTTGTCCCCCAGGAACAACACCAGCGTCTCCCGGTCCTCACCCGCCGCTGCCAGACCGTCCAGCAGCCGACCCATCTGCTGATCCAACCGCTGCAGTACCGCGACAAACTTGTCGCGAGTCTTCAGGTCGCCATTCCAGTCGTCATCGGTCGACACGAATGGATCGTGCGTGTCATCGAGCCAGAAATTGACGAACCACGGCTGATCCTTGTGGCGACGGATGAAATCGAGCGAATGATCTACCATCCAACCGGTCCGCTCCCACCGCGGTACCTGGGCCGGATCCTTCCGGCGGTCCCACGGCGGAAACGTCCTGCCCAGCTTGACGTGCGGCTCCGGACTCTCCCACGTCCCCGCCGACTCCATGAACCCATAGCTCTCAAACGGCGGAGCCTCTTTGACGTCGCGACCGCCCCCCAGATGCCACTTCCCCACGTGAGCCGTCGCGTAACCGGCCTCCTTCAATATCCGCGCCAGCGACGGCGCCTTGGCGTCAAGGAAATCCGCCTGGCCGCAGCAGCGATTCCCGGCCCGCGTCTGCAGGTAACTGTTCAGCCGCCAGCGAGCAGGAAACTGACCGGCCAACAGACCGCAACGCGACGGAGAGCAGATCGGCGCCGCCGCGTAGAACTGGGTGAATCGCGTCCCCTCGGCGGCAAGCTGATCAAGCCGGGGCGTCGGAGCCAGCTTGCCGCCATAACTGCCGAGATCTCCCCAGCCGAAGTCGTCGGCCATAACCAGCAGAATGTTAGGCCGGTCCGCGGCCGACGCCGAGCCAGTCAGAACGAGCGTCAGGCAGAGCGCGGCGCAGCGCATCACAAAGACCGCATGGTCGAGCATATGTCAAAGAACCTCCTGCCTGAACGGCCACGACGAGCAAGGCGATGGGAAAAATCGTCGTCGGATCGCCGGACGGGTTGCGGATCAGTGCTGCGAATGGTGAAGCCTGCGACGGGGCTTCCATTCTCAGGTCGAATCCGACGAAGGTCAAACAGAATGCGCACACCGCGTAGAAAAAGGCGCTCACCCGAATCACGTCGACCCATCGGCATGCGTTGATCGGGATCGCGATGTCGCCAGGGCCTGTCTTGTGGAGTGCCTCTGATTCGCAGCAACCGATCTCGATGCATCGGGCTGGCACGGGTCGAGTCTTCGAGACCCCAGTTCTTCGCCACGGGTGCAGTCGGCCGTTGGTGGTCCACAAATGCAGAGATTCTGAAGTTTCTTCGCCCCGGCCGGGGCGACGGGCTGTAGCCACGGGTGGAGCGCAGCCCGCGACCAGCGGGCGGAGCGTAACCCGTGGAAGAAGCGATCTTTTCAACCCGTCCCGAAGGGACGGAGGAAGATCACAACGCGGACAACTCCATGACCCGCCCGGAACGACCCGAATCATCAGGAGAACATTGTCAGCCGACTCGGCTGGGGCCAGATCTTCGATCCCCCCGCTCTTCCCCATCGCCGCCGAATGTGGCATCCACGACAAACCCATCTCAGAGTCGGCACCGGCACCGGCACCGCCCCCGGCGGTCAGGGGAGGGGTTGCCATTTGCGGGTGACGACGCGTCCGTCTTCTTTCTGTTGCGGTTCTGACGGGCAGCAGTTGAGGTGTTGCAGGATCTCGTCGACCGAGTCGGTGAGGACCAGCCGGTCGTAGTCGAGCTGATCGATGGCGTGGTCGTAGAGCAGCCGGTTCTGCAGGAAGTCGAAGAGGGGTTGCCAGTACTCGCGACCGACGAAGATCAGCGGGAAATTGGAAATCTTTCCGGTCTGAATCAAAGTCGCCGCCTCGAAAGCCTCGTCCAGCGTGCCGAACCCGCCGGGGAAGATGAGGAAGGCCTGTGAATACTTGACGAGCATCACCTTGCGGACGAAGAAGTAGCGGAAGGTGACGAGTTTGTCGATGTACGGATTCGCGTGCTGCTCGTGCGCGAGGACGATGTTGCAGCCGACGCTCCGGCCGCGGACATCTTTGGCCCCGCGGTTGGCCGCCTCCATGATCCCCGGCCCGCCGCCGGTGATGATCGTAAACCCCTCGCGGGCGATCGCGGCCCCCGCCTCGCGGGCCAGCTGGTAATACGGGTGGGGTTCGTCAAAACGGGCCGAGCCGAAGACCGTCACGCACGGCCCGAGCCAGTGCAGTTTCTGGAAACCGCGGATAAATTCCCACACGATCCGCATCACGCGGAGAAACTCGGCCGTCCGCGATCGCGGCCCACCCAGCAGCCGCCGATCTTCGAGCAGCGAACTCTCCGGCGCGGGAGGAATCCACAATCGCTCGGGCGCCCGGCCCGGTTTGAAGCGGATCTCAGACATGGTGCAATCGTGCGAAGAGGACGTGGGACGGCTATGATGGACGCGGGGCAACGTCGCCCGGCGGATCGCCGGTCAGCCGCGCTCGACGCGCCGCGGGAAATGTAGGAAAGACGAACGGTTCATGATAGAGCATGTCGAGATCGGTGGTGTCCGCCTGAACCTCAGCCAGTCGGACAATTCGCCCGGCGAATGGATTGGTCAGCGGGAAGTCCTGAAACAGCTCCTGGCCTGCTGGCTGGTCGTCGACGACAAGGATCAGCCCTTGGCGCCGCGACTCGTCGGCGCTCCCGGCATCGGCAAGACCACGCTGGCGGTCGCGGCCGGCCGCGTCCGCCAGCAGGAGCTCTACATCTACCAGTGCACCGCGGATACGCGGCCGGAAGATCTGCTGGTGACGCCGGTTCTGGCCGAGGACGGGCAGATCAAGTACCACGCCTCGCCGCTGGTGACCGCGATGGTCCGGGGAGGAATCTGCATCCTCGACGAAGGAAACCGCATGAACGAGAAGTCGTGGGCCAGCCTGGCCCCGCTCCTCGATCACCGGCGGTACGTCGAGTCGATCGTGGCGGGAATCTCGATCCACGCCCACCGCGACTTCCGCTGCGCCGTCACCATGAACGACGACGAATCGACGTTCGAGATTCCAGACTACATCCAGAGTCGGCTCCAGCCGACGCTGGCTCTCGGACACCCCAACCGGGACGACGAACTGGCGATTCTGAGGTATCACCTGCCGTTCGCCGAAGCCGAGATGCTGCAGCTCACAGTGGAGTTCCTGCAGCAGTCCCACGACCTGAATCTCGACTTCTCGACGCGGGATGGCATCAACGTGCTGCGCTACGCCATGAAGCGGCTGGCGCAGGACCCGTCGCACCCGGTCGGCAAGGATCACTTCTGGCAAGAAGCGCTGATCGCCTGCCTGGGGGACGAAGCCCTCGACCTCGACCGCCTCGCCTCCCGGCGCCAGCAGACGCTCGGCGGCTCGACCCTGCCTATGGGACTGGGCGACTTCTTCTTCAATCCCCAGGACCCGCTCCACCCGGACAACGATGACGACGACGAGGACGATGATGACTTCGACGACGAAGACGACGAAGTCTGACCCCCTCGCCGCAATCTGTCCGACGCCGCGGACTCCGCGCGGGAACCGTCGAGCCGACGCGAAATCACCGGCATCGATTCTGGAACAGTCCGCCTTTTCGTCTTGTCCCCTCTCCCGCTGTCTTCAGTGGGAGAGGGCCAGGGTGAGGGTCTTCGAAGATGTCGCAGCGTTGTTCACGGAGTAAAGACGGCGCTCCTCATTATCGTGGCCGGCGATTTAGAATTCGGACACGACTTCGCCGCCGGAACGCGTGCCGAGGTTCCGCCACACGTTGATGTCGAGATTCTCACTGACACTGCGAACCGCGCCGTCCATCAGCAGCGAATGCACGATCCCCGTGTGATAGCTGCGCGACGTCAACGCCGCATATGACGACTCCGTCGCACTGTTTCCTTCGGAAACCGCCATGAAGTCGATGTCGCGCGACGTGCCGGCGTCGTCGTAAAGGCACTCGGAATTGGGCCCGAAGGTCGTGGTAAACGACATCTGGGCCGCCCGTCCTTCCACCCATTCGGTGTGGCCGGTCAGCCGGAGCGTTCCCCCCAGGCTGGCAACGTCCATCGGGCTGTTCGGGCGAGTCGGCGTACCGCTCGTCATCCGCAGATACGGCTGCCACGCCTTCACTTCCGAGAAACCGATGGAGTTGCTGGTCCCGTCGGTGAAGTCGCGCGCCCCGGTCCGGCTGTTCGGACCGAAGGCCCCCGACCCGAACTGGTTGTTCGTCGGATTCCACAGCAGCCACTCCCCGAAGTTCGCCGCGTACGTGATCGGCCAGTGGGCGCCGTTGGCCCGGTCGTTGACGTCGCTGGGGCAGATGAACATGGCGACGCGTACCTGCGACACCGTCGTCTGCGCGCTGTAACCCTGGCTGAAGTCGATCAGATTGTGGAGGTTCGCCTGATCCACGTACGGCAGCAGCCGGGCCTGCGTCGACCAGCTCCCCGGCTGACTGGCGACATTGGTGTAGTACGTCCCTCCCGGCGGGAACACCGTAAACACATCGTGATAGTTGTGCAGCGCCAGCCCGATCTGCTTCAGGTTGTTCTTGCACTGCGTCCGGCGTGCGGCCTCGCGCGCCTGCTGCACGGCAGGCAGCAGCAACGCTATCAGAATCGCGATAATCGCAATCACGACGAGCAGTTCGATCAGCGTGAATCCGGCGGAGCGGCTGGCTGGCTTTGGGGCGGGCTGGCGCAACATGAATCAGGTTCCTGACGACCAAAGTGACCTACGGGACCGGTGAGAAAATCACCGGGAACCGTGTCCGCGACTTGGCTGGCAGAAAGCTGGCTGGCGCGACTGACGGCGACTCATTGACATTGAGTCTCAATATCAATATGGTAGCGGCAACCGCCAGCCACACAAGCCAGCCGTCCCATTTTCTCGCCACAGGACCTCCCGCCACACCAGGCGGAGGACGAAAAAGAGGCGCAACTGTGCTCTCAGAAAAGACTTCCAACCCGCCAGAGAACCCGGAGCCGCACCGCGAAGCCTCCGTCGTCCCCGCACGAACCGTCTCCTCCGACGACCTCTTCCAGGGAGGGCACGAGCTGCTCATCGAGCACCACGGCGAGGTCTACCGCCTGCGGCTCACCAAAACGGGCAAGCTCATTCTCAACAAATGAGTGGTTGATCGTTGAGCGTCGATCGTTGATGGTTCAGACGAATTCGACCATCAACGATCAACGAGCAACGTCCTCGTCTGCTCCAGACGCGCCAGAGCCGCGTCCCGCATCGCCTGGCCATCGGCGTAGACGTTCCAGCGGGACTCGTCCGTCCCGGCAAACGCCTTCTGCAGCTTCCCGTCGCGTTGCGTTTCGCCCCGGATGCCGCGAATGAAAACCCCGGCGATCTGCTCCGGCCGCTCGCGCAGAAACTGCCCGTAAATCTCCGGATCCTGCTCTCCCGAGTCCCCGAACAGCAGAAACTTCCGCTGCGGGAACGCGTCCAGAATCGGCGCGATGGCGGCCCGCTTGTGCGGCACCTGCCGCGACATCCTCAACTTGCGGGCCGTATCCCGGATCCGGAACCGCTTCAGATGGAACGAACCGGGAGGAAACCCTTCCGCCTTCCAGAACTCGCTCAGCGGGCCGAAAAGCTGCCACGGACTCGCCGAAACGTAATGAAACACCGCCCCCGCCGCATGACAGTCCCGATACAGCTCGGGCATGCCGACAACGGGCTTGAACGACCGGGCAAAGGTGTTATGGAACAGATCCCGCCGATTCGGCACGTTGCTGTGCTTGATCGTGTCGTCCACGTCGGAAATCACCGAAACCCCCACCGGCTCGACGAGCTGCGCCCGCCCCACGAACTCCCGATGATCCCCGGCCGGCAGCTCGGCATGAAACTCGACCCACGGGGCGCCCCCCACAATCTCCTGGGGGAACGCGCTGAGCTGATCTTCGCTGACGGCGACTTCGCTCCGGAACAGACCGGCCACGCCCGACTCGGTGATCACCTGCGGCCGCCCGGCGATATCGACGACAATCTGACGCCCGTGCGGGCAATCGAGCAGAAAGTGCCGCATCCGGTCGCGGAAGAAGTCGAGGGCGCTGTGATCGACCCGCATCGCCCGGCGGAGCAGCCCCATCACCGGCATCCGCCGCAGCCACGTCATCCGGGAATCGAAGACCACTCCCTGGATCACGAGCTTCCAGCCGCCGGTCGTCCGCGACGCATAAGACGGATAGAACACGATCTGCTCGTGCAGCGAGATCGATTTGCGGGGCGGATGAAACGGTCGAAAAAGACTCACGCAATCATTCCCGAATCAGTCGGCAGCAGTTGCCACGGTGCGGTCAGGCCGGTTCAGACCCCTGCGACAGACTCCAGCGTCCGCCACTGCTGCCGGCCCACCTCCCGGATCCGGCCGTCGTCCCAGACCTCCAGCGGCGCGTACCGCGGATGCCGGGACTCCTTGTACGGATCGTTGTGCCGGGTGTTGTAGCAGGCGATAAAGGCCCACCGCGGCTGTTCGCTGGTGTTCTGGTCCGAGCGATGCAGCACGTTGGAGTGAAAGAAAATCGCCGAGCCCGGTTCCAGCTCGCAGTAGACCAGTTCCAGACGCTGCAGGGCAGCCTGCACCCGTTCCGGGTCGGCCCCGGTCTGGTCGCCCACCTTCCCGTGATCGATGCGCCCCAGCAGATGCGACCGCGGAACGACCTGCAGGCAACCGTTCTCACGCGTCGCACGGTCGACGGCGATCATGCAGCTCCCCATGTCCGGAAACAGACAGCCGTTGTTGTACCAGTAGCCGTAATCCTGATGCCACGCCCACGCCCCGCCCACACGGGCCTCTTTGAGGATCATCTTGTGGTGGTAGTGGTAAACCTCGTCTCCCAGCAGCCGCTGCATCGTCGAGACGATCCGCCGGCTGCGAACCAGCGCACCGTAGATCGTCTCTTCCGGCAGGTCGTTCCGCACCACCAGTTTGACCGCACCCCCTTCCCCGTCGGCCCGGCTCCCCGCCTCCTCTTGCAGCACATAGTCGGCGCGGGCGATGTCCCGCAGCAGCGAGATCTCCTCGGCGTCGAGCAGGTTCTCCACGACCACATAACCGTCGGCCGCGAAACGGGCGACGTCGGCGTCGGACAGCGGCAGGCGGCTCATCGGGGACATTCCGGGACGACGCAGGCAACGACTGCGGGTCAATTCCCGCAATCTGAGACTGTACCGAAATCTCCCGAAACCGGGTAGATCGGCGGCAAAGCCCGCGATTTGTGCCGCCAAACATGTCAAACTGTTTCAGACGCACTTTCTGTAGATTCCCCCAATCCTGCTTGCGAAGCCTTCTCATGCCGGAAAATGCCACACAGCGGTTCTCCAACCGCGTCGAGGCCTACGTCCGCGCCCGGCCGGGTTACCCGGCCGAGTTCGTCGACACGCTGGAACAGGAAGCCGGGCTGACGGCAGGCGCCCTCGTCGCCGATCTGGGGGCCGGTACCGGCATCTCCTCCGAACTGTTCCTCGAACGCGGCTATCCCGTCATTGCCATCGAACCGAACGCCGCCATGCGGCAGGCCGCCGAGGAACGACTGAGCGGCCGGCCCGGCTACACCTCCCTGGATGCCACCGCCGAAGCCACCGGACTCCCCGACACTTCCGTCGACCTGATCCTCGCCGCCCAGGCCTTCCACTGGTTCAATCAGCCCGCCGCAAAACAGGAATTCACCCGCATCCTGCGCCCCGACGGCGTCGTCGCCCTGCTCTGGAACTCACGCCTGACAGACTCCACACCCTTTCTCCAGGACTACGAAGCCCTGCTCCAGGAGTTCGGCACCGACTACCAGCAGGTCAACCACCAGCAGTACGACACCCCCGTCGTGCAGGCCTTCTATGCCCCGCGACCCGTCCAAAGACGAGTCTTTCCCAACACGCAGCGACTCGACCGCGACGGCCTGCGCAGCCGGCTCCTCTCCTCCTCGTACGTCCCGCCCGCCGACGATCCCCGCTCCCGCCCGATGCTCGACCGACTCGACCAAATCTTCGACCGCCACGCGCAACATGGCGGCGTCGAGCTGCAGTACGAAACGGTTCTTTTCTTCGGACGATGGTAAACTGGCCGCAACCAGATCCTCCGGAGTTTGAGGTCCCGGCATGACCTGCTGGCTGCTCTGCAATGCCCCACTGCCGCTGTCCGTCTTCACCGCCGCGCTGGCGTACGGACTGCCCCTGCTGGCCTTCGCGTATTTCCTCTTCTGGCTCTGGATGCTGGTCCATTGCATCGTCTACGAGCCCGACAAGTTCTTCTGGATCTGGCTCCTGCTCATCGCCTGGTTTCCCGGCGCAATCATCTACGCCGTCATGCGCTACTTCCCCGCCAGGGAATTCGTCGGACCGCGCTGGCTGCGACGCTCCTTCCGCGGCCGCGAACTGCGACGACTCGAAATCGCCACCCAGCAGATCGGCAACGCCCACCAGTTCGTCGTCTACGGCGACGCACTCCGGGAACTGGGCCTGACGAACCAGGCCCGCGCGGCGTACGCCGCCGCCCTGCAAAAAGACCCCAGGCTCCTTCCCGCTCTCTGGGGCGCCGCCCAGGTCGCCGTGGTCCAGAAGCAACCGGCCGAAGTCCGGGACCTGACGCACCGCGCACTCGAAATCGACCCGCAGTACAAATTCGGCGACGTCTCGCTGGCGTACGGACGAGCCCTGGAAGACCTCGGCGAGGCCGACGCCGCCCGCGAACACTTCGCCCGCCACGTCCGCCGCTGGCGACATCCGGAGGCCGTCTACCGGCTGGCAACCCTCTACGAGGCCGCCGGCGACCGACAAGCCGCCCGCGAACAGGCCCAGGCACTGCTCCGCGATCTGGCCACGTGCCCGGCCGCCATCGCCCGCAAACACGGCCGCTGGCAAAGCCGGGCGAGGCAGTTGCTGAAGCGTTAATCGTTGATGGTCGATCGTTGATGGCCGGAACGGAACGCCTCTCCGGGGCCTCTTCGCCCCATCAACCATCAACCATCAACCATCAACCATCAACCATCAACGAAAAAACCCCGCCGTCTCCGGAAACCCGCACAGCAGGTTGAAATTCTGCACCGCCACGCCGCTGGCCCCTTTAATCAGGTTGTCCAGACAGGCCAGCACCACCACCCGATCTTTCACGATCCGCACCGTGATGTCGCAGAAGTTCGTGTAAGCGGTGTCCTTCGTCCCCGGTATCCGGTCCACAACCCGGACGAACGGCTTGTCCTGGTAGAACTCCCGGCAGGCTGCCAGCAATTCGCTCTGCGTCGCCAGTTTCTTGGGCCTTGCGTAGATCGTCGCTTCGATCCCCCGGTCCATCGGCGTCAGGTGCGGCGTGAAGATCACGTCGACCGCCTGGCCGCTCGCCGTCGTCAGCACCTGCTCAATCTCCGGCTGATGCCGGTGCGAACCGACCGCGTACGCGGCGAAATTCTCGTTGCACTCGGCATACAGCAGGTTCTGCTTCGCCGTCCGACCGGCCCCGGAAACGCCGCTCTTGGCGTCGATGATAATCCCCGTCGGCTCGACAAATCCGCCGCAGATCAGCGGCGCGAGCGCCAGAATCGACGTGCTCGTGTAACACCCCGGATTGGCCACCAGCGACTGACCGGCAATCCTGTCGGCAAACAGCTCCGGCAGTCCGTAGACCGTGGTACCGAGCCGGGTGGGATCGGTATGGACGTGCCCGTACCACTTTTCGTAGACGGCGGGATCGTTCAGCCGATAATCCGCGCTCAGATCGACGACCTTCAATCCGGCCGCCAGCAGTTTGGGAACCGTGTCCATGCTGGCGACGTGCGGCAGGCAGCAGAAGACCACGTCGGCACGCTCGGCGAGCTGCTCGGGCGAAAGGTTTTCCAGCCGCAGATCGAGCCGGCCGGCCAGCGACGGATGAACCTCGCTGATGTGAGCAGTCTCCGTCCGGCTGGTGACCGCCGTCACCTGAGCGTGCGGATGGACCAGCAGAATCTTGAGCAGTTCGAGAGCCGTGTAACCGGTGGCTCCCAGGATGGCGGCGCGGGTCATGAGCAACATCCGTCCGGCCAGTCGGCCAGACCTTTCGTCCAGAATACCTTCAAACGCATCAACACCCGCGAATCTGGCGGTGTCTGCCCCACAGACAGCCCGACCCCAGCGCGGGTTCACCGCCAGCCATTGTAAGTCATTTACCTCCGGGAGCGAGCGACCCCACAACACACTCCCCGAAACCGCCCCCCGCCTCTCTTCTCACTCCCCACCTCTTCCGCCTTTCTCCTCACTATCCACCAGCCACTAACCACTAGCCACTTCAGCCTTTACAACTTTCCGCGCAACAAACCCCCTATTTATGAAGGGGGCGAAGGAGTGCACCCGTCGGCAGTTCGCTGCCGGCGTCCGGAGCGACTCCCTTCACCGGGCCCGTCCAGGGCCCACTGGCGGATTCTCCGCACGGAGAATCCGGGGCGCGCACCCTTTGTGCGCACAAGCCTCGGCGCCGAGTTTTCATAGCCGGACACGAGTCCGGTCGACCGATTGCCCTGTTCGAGCGGTCGGGGACCTCCCCCGGCCGCTCACTGACTGCGAAACAGGATCGGGTGGGGCGAGCCTGACACGCCCGCCCCGCCCGATCCGAATCGCCAGTTCCCACTTCGGCCGCCGCGCGCTCAGCGGGCGACGCCAGCGCTCCCGGTCCGCAAGCGTCCTTCCTGCAAATCCCCTTGAAAGATTTCCCGTCAGACTCCGCCGCAGTCCCGCCAGCGTTTAGAATTCCCCGCAGCGCCCCTCATCCCCGCCGCCTTCTGAAACCGCCATGACCTCAGACTCCGCTCCGTCTCCCAGCCGCTATGTGGTCGGCCTCGACCTCGGTACGACCAATTCCGCTCTGGCATACGTCGATACCGCCGAAGCTCCCTGGCAGATCCGGACGTTCGCGACGCCCCAGTCCATCGCCCCCGGCCAGTGGGAAGCCCGCGAAACCCTCCCGTCGTTCCACTACCAGCCGGCGACCGGCGAATTTCCGCCACACGCCCTGCGACTTCCCTGGCAGAAATCCGATCCGGCCTGGACCGTAGGACACTTCGCCCGCGATCACGGCACCCTCTCACCCGGCCGCCTGGTCAACTCCGCCAAAAGCTGGCTCTGCCACTCCGGCGTCGACCGCACCGCCGAACTCCTCCCCTGGCACGGCGCTCCCGACGTCGACCGGCTCTCCCCCGTCACCGTCAGCGCCCGCTACCTCCAGCACTTCCGCGAAGCCTGGGACGCCCAGTTCCCGGATCATCCCCTCGCCGAACAGGATTTCGTCCTCACGCTCCCGGCGTCGTTCGACGAAGTCGCCCGCGAGCTGACCGTCCGTGCCGCCCAGCAGGCCGGCCTCCGCCGGGTGGCCCTCATCGAAGAACCGCAGGCCGCCTTCTACGCCTGGATCGCCAAACACGCGGATGACTGGGATCGACTCGTTTCCCCTGGCCAGAAGATCCTGGTCTGCGACGTGGGGGGCGGCACGACCGACTTCACGCTGATCCGCGTCCGCAAAGGAAGCGACGGAACCG
The DNA here is from genome assembly GCA_942493135.1 of uncultured Planctomycetaceae bacterium. Classification (GTDB taxonomy): domain Bacteria; phylum Planctomycetota; class Planctomycetia; order Planctomycetales; family Planctomycetaceae; genus Planctellipticum. Next base: position 2,508,283 of record OW818684.1, read on the forward strand.
TCCAGTTTCATCGCGTGGCAGTCGGCGATCACCTGATCCTCGGCGGCGACAACTTCGACCTGGCCCTCGCCCATCACCTCGAACGCAAACTGAAAGGGGACGGCAAGCTCGAACCCCGGCAGTGGAGCATGCTCGTCCGCAGTTGCCGCCAGGTCAAAGAGGTCCTGCTCGGCGATCACCCTCCCGAGCATTGGACGCTGTCGCTCCCCGGCGCGGGTTCGCGACTGATCGGCGGCGGCCTGCAGACTCCCGTCACACGCCAGGAAGTCGAGGATCTCATCGTCGAAGGATTCTTTCCCCGCGTCGGACTCGATGCGAAACCGGCGACCGGCCAATCGGGCTTCCAGGAATTCGGCCTGCCATACGCCCCGGATGCCGCCATCACCAGGTACCTCGCGGCGTTTCTCTCGGCCCATCGCCACGTCGCACTGGAAGAGGGCGAAGCCGCCGGCCACGATCCCGCCCGGCCCGATATCGTCCTGTTCAACGGCGGCGTCTTCACCTCGCCCCAACTCCAGGAACGCCTCGTCGACGCCATCCGCTCCTGGTTCCGGACGCAGGACCCGGGTTGGTCGCCGCTCGTGCTCGATCACGAACGCCTCGATCTGGCAGTCGCCAAGGGGGCCGCGTACTACGGCATGGTCCGGCGGGGACTGGGAGTCCGCATCGCCGCGGGCCTCGCGCGGACCTATTACATCGGCGTCGAAGGAGCCGCCGATCAGCCATCGGCCGCGATCTGCCTGATGCCCGCCGGCGCCGAGCCGAATACCGAAGTCGATCTGGAGGGCCGGCAGTTTCAGTTGCTGGTTTCTCAGCCGATCGAGTTTCCGCTTTACGTGTCCAGCGTCCGCCTGACGGACAAGCCGGGTGACGTCGTCGCCGTCGATCGCGAGCAGATCTCCGCACTGCCGCCGATCCGCACCGTGCTGAAGCTCGGCAAATCCGCCGAGGCGGGAACCGTGGCGGTCACGCTCAAGGCCCGGCTGACAGAGATCGGCACGCTCGATCTCTGGTGCTCCGAAGTCGCCGGCAAGCGGACCTGGAAGCTCCTGTTCGACGTGCGTGCCACCACCCGGACCGAGGTCGCCGCCCACGAATCCGCCGCCGAGGGCCAGGGCTTCCTGGAAGAATCGTCCCGCACGGCCGGGGAAACAATCCTCCGACAAACATTCACACCGGTTCAACAGCTTGAGGGAAGAACTCCGCTCGATCCGGCCGGACTGATGAAAGGGCTGGTCGAAGCGCTGGGGCTGGAGCGTCACGAATGGCCGACGTCGCTGCTGCGCGAGCTCTGGGAGACTCTGTTTGAACTCGAACCCGGCCGCCGGATCAGCTCCCGCCACGAAGCCCGCTGGCTGAATGTGCTGGGGTATGCGCTCCGTCCCGGCTACGGTCTGGCGATGGACGACTGGCGCGTCGGCGAAACCTGGCGGCTGCTCAACGGCAAGCTGGTCCACGCCGATCCGATGTGCCGGGCCGAATGGTGGATTCTCTGGCGGCGGATCGCCGGCGGCATGACCGCCGGTCAGCAGCAGGCGCTCGCCGGTCCGCTGATCGGAACGCTCCGCCAGGCGACGAAACCCGCCGCCGGCAAGAACCGCGGCGGGGCCGGTTTCGGCACGCACGAACTGGCCGAGATGCTGCGGTTCGTCGGCTCGTGTGAGCTGCTCAATGCAACGACCAAGGACGAATTGGGCGATCTGCTCCTGACCTCCGCGAATCGACCGCACTGGGCGACGATCCGCGGGGCGGCGCTCTGGGCGATCGGACGTCTCGGCGCGCGACGGCCGGTCTATGGACCGCTCAACAGCGTCCTCGGGGCGAACGTCGCGGAGCGCTGGCTGGACCGGGTGATGACGCTGGAAGGGGGCGATGCGATGGAACCCTTCGCCGCGATGCAGCTCGCGCGCCTGACAGGAGACCGCTATCGCGACATCAGTGACGCGCACCGCGAACGCGTCCTCAAATGGATGGAACGCCTCCAGGCGCCAAAGAACCTGCGCCGGCTGGTCCGCGAGGTCGGCACGCTGGAGGAAGAAGAACAGGGCCTCGTCTTCGGCGAGTCACTGCCGAAGGGTCTGCGGATTCTGTAAAAATCGGGTGGCACTTTACGCCGTTAACCCTGTCGGGCCGAGTGCAAAGAGGTCTCGATGCGATTGAGAGTTTCCGCGATTCTTTCAGTTACCACACGGAAGAAACCGCAGAACTCTCTCCCGAAAGGATTCGGGCATGTCGCATCGAGACCGGGCTTGTCGTAACGAATTTGAAACCAGCACTCAAGATCTCCTGCGGGTGATTGACTGGCTCGTCCCGAAATCCTGCTTCCGGGAGCTGACGCCGCCCAAAGACGGTCGCTGGTCGTTTCGAGGGCTTGTCGTGGCTGCCCTGCTGTGGGTCTGGTCGGACGACACCACGCTGACCGGGCGGTTCGCCGTCGTCCGCGGCGTCGTCTGCGGGCTGTGGCCGGCGGAATGCCCCGTCGCGATTTCGTTTCAGGCCTTTCAGAAGCGGCTGGTCCACTGGACGGAGACACTGTCCGGTCGACTGAAGCAGGTCTTGCGGGAACGGATGCAGGGCTCCTGCGATCGCGCTGTCGGATGGCGGGACGGTTGGTCTTCGGAGTGGACGGCAGCAAGCTCGAACTGCCGCGAACTGTCTCGAATGAAGGCCGTTTCGCGCCGGCCGCCGCGCGTCGCGGCCGTCTCACCCGGCGACGTCGGGCGGCCAGCCGTCAGACGGAGGCCTCGCGTCGCAAGAAGGCCAACAGCCCCCAGTTGTGGATCACCACGTTCTGGCATGCCGCCACGGGATTGCCGTGGGAGTGGCGGCTGGGACCGGCCGACAGCAGCGAACGGAGCCACCTGCTGGAGATGATGGACCGTCTCCCCGCCAATTCCCTGATCACGGCCGACGCCGGGTTCGTCGGCTACGACGTCTGGTCCCGCCTGCTGGCGGCCGGGCACGATCTGCTGATTCGCGTCGGCGGCAACGTGCGACTGCTCAAAACGCTGGGGTATGTCCGCGAATCGCACGGTACGGTCTATCTCTGGCCGGACGAGACTGCCCGGCGCGGCCAACCGCCACTCGTGCTGCGTCTGGTCGTGGTGCAGGGCGGCCGGCATCCCTGGTATCTGGTGACGTCGGTCCTGCGGCGACGGGAGTTGTCGGATCGCCAGATTGCCGAAATCTACCGTCGTCGCTGGGGGATCGAACTGTTTTACCGTCACTTCAAGCAAACGTTCGCCCGGCGGAAACTGCGGAGCCAGGCGGCCGAGCACGTGCTCTGCGAGGCTCACTGGTCGCTGCTGGGCTTGTGGGCGATGCTGCTCTACGCCCAGCAGCATCAACTCCGGCGTCGGGTTCCTCCCGAGCGACTGAGCGTGGCCGGAGTCCTGCGCGCCTTCCGCGGCCTGCTGAAACAGCCCGTCGCCGGTTCCGGCGACGGCTCCACATTCCATCAGCGGCTCGATCAGGCGGTCGTCGATGGGTACTCCCGCGCGAACAAACAGAGTCGCAGTTATCCCCGCAAGAAAAAGGAAACCGCGGCCGGCCCTCCGAAGATCATCATCGCCACGACGAAGCAACAGCAACGGGCAGCGACCTGCAAAACACGACAGAAAGCAGGGTTAACGGCGTAAGGTGCCACCCGAAAGAAAAAGACCCCGCTCCCGGCATCTTCGCCAGCAGCGGGGCCATATCCGATCCACGTCGGCATCGAGCCACATCTTCTCTGGCTCTCAACTCTACACTCTCAACTACTTCAGATTCATCGTCACCGTCTTCAACTCGGTATAGTTCGCCAGCGCCGCTTCGCCCAGCTCGCGCCCCATGCCGCTCATCTTGAAGCCGCCAAACGGCGCCGCCGCGTCGAAGACGTCGTAGCAATTGATCCAGACGGTCCCGGCCCGCACGCTGTTGGCGATGTGATGCGCCTTGGCGACGTCGCGCGTCCAGACAGCCGCGGCGAGGCCATAGCAGGTCGTGTTGGCCCGCTGGACGACTTCGTCGAGGTTCTTGAACGGCAGGATGCTCATCACCGGCCCGAAGATCTCGTCCTGGGCGATCTCCATGTCGTCCGTCACGCGATCGAAGACCGTCGGGGCGACGAAGAAGCCGCGATCGCCGACGCGCTGGCCGCCGGTGAGGCACTCCGCCCCGGCGTTCTTGCCGCTCTCGATGTACCGCATGATCTTGTCGAACTGATCGCGGTCGACCTGCGGACCCTGCGTCGTTTCGCTGTCGAACGGATCGCCCAGCTTACGGGCCTGGGCCCGCGAAACGATCTGCTCGACAAACTTCGCGTGGATCTTCTCTTCCACGAAAACCCGGCTGCCCGCGCAGCAGCACTGCCCCTGATTGAAGAACAGCCCGAACTCGGAACCGGCCACCGCGGCGTCGAGATCGCAGTCGGCAAAGACAATGTTCGGACTCTTGCCGCCGAGCTCAAACGTCAGCCGCTTCAACGAAGGCGCAGCGTCCCGCATGATGAACTGAGCCGTTTCCGTCGAGCCGGTGAAGGCGATCTTGTCGACCCCGCGGTGCTTGACGATCGCCGCCCCGGTGTCGCCGAAGCCCGGCAGAATGTTAATTACGCCGGGCGGGAAGCCGGCTTCCATCGCCAGCTCGCCCAGCCGCAGGCACGACAGCGGCGTCTGCTCGGCGGGCTTCATGACGATCGTGCAGCCGGCGGCGAGGGCCGGACCCCACTTCCAGGCAGTCATCAGTGCCGGAAAATTCCAGGGGATAATCTGCCCGGCGACGCCGGTCGGCTCCCGGCGGGTGTAGCAGAAGAAGTCGCCGCGAATCGGGATCGTCTGCCCGGAGATCTTGTCGGCCCACCCGGCGTAGTACCGGAGGCAGTCGATGACGAGAGGCAGATCGGCCGCCCGGCTGTCGCGAATCGGCTTGCCGTTGTCGAGGGTTTCGAGAGCGGCCAGCTCTTCCTGGTTCTGTTCGATCAGATCGGCCAGGCGATACATCAGCCTGCCCCGGTCGCGGGCATCCATCGTGTGCCAGGGGCCCGACTCGAACGCCTTGCGGGCCGCTTTCACCGCGCGGTCGACGTCGGCTTCGCCGGCGTAGGCCACGTCGGCGATCTTCTCTTCAGTGACCGGATTCATCGTGGCAAACGTCTTGCCGCTCGCGGCGTCGCACCATTCGCCCCCGATAAGGAGCTTCGTCTGGCGGATCTTGGGAACGGCGGCCTTACGCGGGGGAGCGGCGGTCGCAGTCGACATGATGAATCTCCTGATGCGAGCTTGCGAATGGAAATGCTGGGAGCGTGAGCCGCTCCAGGGAAATTGTAGCGCGCGGGAGACCCGTTTGGGTAGAACCTGCGATCTTGCAGCCGCTTCAGACAGTCGCTCGATAGCACCGGATCGCGGCCAGGACAGGCAGAGTCACTTCGCCGCCTTCTTCTTGCCTGCTCCCTTGCGCTTCGGCGGATCAGTCGGTTGATTGCTGTCTCGCTTCACCGGCATCGGAGCATGAATGCCTTCCCGCCAGGCGACCAGTTGACCGTGCAACTTCTTCGTCACTTCCGGCCGCGACGTAGCCAGATTCTCGCGCTGGCTTGGATCGCTCTTCAGGTTATAGAGTTCGAGCCGACCGTCTTCGAAGAACTCAAGGAGCTTGTAGTCGCCGCTGCGGATCGCGCCGACGGGAGTGGTGCGCCAGGTATCCTGACCGGCGCCGAGGTAGCCGGGAAAGTGCCAGAAGAGATCCTGCCGGTCGAGCTGCGCCGTCGGTTCCCCCTTGAGGCACGGCATAACGCTGACGCCGTCGAGAACATGATCGGCGGGAGCCTTCGTCCCGACGGCATCGAGGAATGTCGGATACAGGTCGACCGAGTGGATCGGCTGCTCGCTGACGGAGCCGGGAGCAATGACGCCGGGCCAGCGGAAGATGAAGGGGACTCGGACTCCCCCTTCGTAGAGCATCCCCTTGCCGCCCCGGAGCGGGGCATTGTCCGTGACATCGCCCCCCTTCTTGATCCCCTCGCGGACGTAGCCCCCCACGCCGCCGTTGTCGCTGGAAAAGATCACCAGCGTATTGCGGGAGAGATCCAGTTCGTCGAGCGTCGCGAGGATCCGCCCGACGCTGTCGTCGAGGCTCGCAATCATCCCCGCATAGGTCGGATTATCGTGTCCGCCGGCGGCCGGCCGGTCCTGGAACTGGGCGATCTTGTCGGCCTTCGCCTCGAAGGGCGAATGGACAGCGAAGTGGGGGACGTACAGGAAAAACGGGTGACCCTTGTGACGCCGGAGGAAGTCGACCGAGCGATCCGTGATCCAGTCCGCCAGATACGTAACGGGAGCGACGTCCTGCGGCGGCTGCGTTTTGAAATCGAAGTGTTTCCCCATACTGACGATCGCCTCGTCGAAGCCCTGCTTCGAGGGGTGGTAGTCGTTTCCGCCCAGATGCCACTTGCCGAACATGCCCGTTGTATAACCCGCAGACTTGAGGGCTTCGGCAACCGTGACCTGCTCCAGGGCGAGCTCCTGGACGTTCGGGACGGGGACGAGTGGACGACGAGAAGTGTCGAAGCGATTCGTATGCCCGACTGTGTAGATTCCGGTGCGTGGGCCGTACTGACCGGACAGGATCGCCGCCCGGGTCGGCTGGCAGTTCGGACCGGCTGTGTAGCCGTGCGTGAACTTGCGCCCCTGAGACGCGAGGCGGTCGATGTTCGGCGTCTGATAGTAGCCGCTGCCGAAACAGCCGAGGTCGCTCCAGCCGAGGTCGTCGGCGAGGATAAAGACGATGTTGGGCCGGCCCGAAGGTTCGGCAGCGCTCGCCGCCACGGTCAGCAATGCGAGAAAAGCGAAGCACGAGATGCGAAAAGGAGTCATCGAAGCGGCCTCGGGATGTGGTCGATCAGCGGGACGTGATTGTCGGATTGTCAGGGGGATCGATTCGTTGCTGCAAGGAATTTCGGCGGATTCTCAGACGCTGGCGATCCAGCGCGGATACGGGTTCTCCCGTGGAAAATGCTTGACTCGGGTCCCAAAGGAGCTTCCCAGCCCCCGTTCCGTCCGTATAATTCGGGCTGATTCCGTTCGCCGATTCCAGGCGGCGGCCGACGAAACGCCTGCAAATCGCGGGATTGGCGGTCGCCAGGGGCTCTCCCTCAACTCTGTTGCCGGACCGATCATGGCGAAGTCGCTGCGCGGACAGGTGCTGGTGTCAGCGAAACACCTGCAGGACTCGAATTTCAAGAAAACCGTCGTCCTGATCGTTGAGCATGGTTCGGACGGCGCAATGGGAGTGGTGATCAACCGTCCCTCTTCAATCCTGGTGACGCATGCCCTGGCGGGGCATTTCCACCTGCCGGAATCGACCGAGCTGGTGTATTGCGGGGGACCGGTCGAACCAGCCGGACTGATTATCCTCCACGACGTGCCGGACATCGAAGAACGGCAGCTCGAAGTGGTGGACGGATTGTACCTGGGATGCAGCGCTGAAGCGTTTGAGGAAGTGGTTAACCGGACTCAAGATGACCATCCGGTGGTCCGATTCCGGGTCTTTTCCGGCTGCGCCGGCTGGGCTCCCGATCAACTGGAAGGGGAGCTGGCTCGAGGGGACTGGTTCACCGCTCCGGCGTCTCAGGATCTCATCTTCGAAGAGGATCCGTATGAGCTGTACGATGTGATGCTGCGGAAAGTCTCCGAGGCCCATCCGCTGCTGCCACGCGCTGTGGGTAATCCCGCCTGGAACTAGGCGACTCGGCCGTAGGCTGCCGTGTGCATTCCGATCCGGAGCCGTTCGACCACCGGCGTTAATGACGTCGGTATCAGCGTTTTCAACTGCGAAAACTGCCGGTCCGGCCCCGTCGAGCCTTGATTCTTTGTGATGCGGCCGACGCCGCCGGGCCGTGTGTTGAACTTTGCCCCCCCCCGTTCTAGAATCCCCGCGCATGCGTTTGCGCGGCAGGGGCTTCGTGCGCCAAGAATTCCGGGGCAGCCGGACGGCGTTAAGTCCTTACCCTGCCGTGGGTTATTCCTCCTGTAAGTACGGCTGGGGCGATATGCAGTCGTTTGACGCGATTCTCCTCTATTTCGGGATCCTGGTCGGCTTTGCAGCGTCGATCCTGATTCTGACGCACACGATCGGCCCCCGGAAAAAGACGGCCGTCAAAGAAATGCCCTACGAATCGGGCATGGATCCGGTGGGTGACGCGCGCCAGCCGTTCGACATCAAGTTCTACTTGGTCGCAATCCTGTTCCTCGTGTTCGACGTGGAACTCCTCTTCCTGTATCCGTGGGCGGTTAGCGCCTATGTCGACGGCCCCGGCGTGCCGGTCGAACTGCGGACCACGGTGTTTTGCGTGATGCTGGTCTTCATGGCCACCCTGGCAATTGCCTACGTCTACGCGTGGCGAAAAGGGGTCTTCAAATGGCGGTAGAAACCACGGGCAAGCTTCCCGATGGCGTGTTCATGACGACGCTCGACGCGGCCGCCAACTGGGCCCGGACCAGCAGTCTGTGGCCGATGCCCTTTGCGACGGCGTGCTGCGGCATCGAGCTGATGGCGACGGCCTCGTCCCGGCATGACCTGGCCCGATTCGGCGCCGAGGTGATGCGGTTCAGCCCGCGGCAGTGCGATCTGATGATCGTCGCCGGCCGGGTGGTGATGAAGATGCTGCCGGTGCTGCAGCGGATCTGGCTGCAGATGCCCGAGCCGAAGTGGTGCATCTCGATGGGCGCCTGTGCCTGCACGGGGGGCGTGTTCGACACGTACGCCGTGGTGCAGGGCGTGGACCGGTTCATTCCGGTCGACATCTATGTGCCCGGCTGCCCTCCGCGTCCGGAACAGCTGATTGCAGGCATTATGGCCCTGCAGCAGAAGGTCAAGAACACGGGAACCGCCTTCGGCACCGAGTTCGCCGGGCGGACGCAGGCGATGGGCCCGACGCCGTTCGACAAGGACGAGCTGATCCGGATTCGCGAAGCGAACGAGCAGCTGCAGGTTGTCAGCTTGAACTAGGTCGTTGTCCCGCCCTTTGCGACGGATCGTTTCATGGATAGTCAGACCCGCCTGCTCGAGAAGTTCCCCAACGCCGGGCTGAATTTCAGCCGGTTCCGGGACAACGTACGGACGACGGTGTCGAATGCCGCGCTGCTCGAAGTCATGCAGTACCTCAAAGAGGAACTGGGTTTCGACGCGCTGATGGACGTCACTGCGGTCGACTATCTGAACTTCGAAGGGGCCACCGACCGGTTCGGTGTGCTCTATGTCGTGCTCAGCACGACTACCGGCGAGCGGCTGATCCTGAAGACCTTTGTGAACGATCCCGAGCCCGAACTTCCGACGCTGGTCCCCTTGTGGAAATCGGCGGACTGGCTGGAGCGGGAAGTCTACGACATGTTCGGGATCCGGTTCGCCGGGCATCCGGACTTGCGTCGAATTCTGATGCCAGATGAATTCACCTCGTACCCGTTGCGGAAGGATTACCCGTTGAAGGGTCGCGGCGAGCGGCACAACTTCCCGGTGATTACGCGGGCGGAAAGCTAAGTCCGATGTCGGTCGATTCCCCGAGCTCAGTCGTCACACCCGAGCAGTTGCTGCAACTGCCCGACGGGAGCCGGTACGAACTGGTCGACGGTCAGCTTGTAGAGCGCGCCATGAGCATGGAATCGGCGTGGGTGGCTGGTGAAGTCTTCGCCGCTCTTCGCGAGCACGTGAAGTCAGAGTCCGCGGGCCTGGTCTTCAACAGTGACGCCGCGTACCAGTGTTTTGGCGAAGAAGCGGACCGCGTGCGGCGGCCGGATGTGAGCTTCATTCGACAGGGGCGGCTGTCCGCAGAACAGTTTCGCGAGGGGCATTGCCGGATCTTCCCGGATCTGGCGGTGGAGGTCGCCTCGCCGAACGATTTGTACGATGACGTTCAACAGAAGGTGCGGGAGTACCTCGGTGCGGGCGTCACGCTGGTCTGGGTGGTCGATCCTCCGGGAAAGAGCGTGATGGTTTACCGGCGAGGAGGCCCCGTGGAGTTGCTGGAAGAAAGCGACCAGCTCGGCGGGGATCCGGTGTTGCCGGGCTTTTCGATGCGGGTCGGGGATTTGTTTCCGCAGTCGGGAGCTGTCTGACGGCAGCCGGTTGATTGGAGTCGGGCGTGCCCGCCTCCCTAGAGGGATTCTCGTCCATCATGGCGTTGGAAGTTTCCGATCTTGCCGAACAGGATGCTCCGGACAAGGAGTATCTGTGGACCTTGAACTTCGGACCGCAGCACCCTGCGACGCATACCACGTTGCGGCTGGTGCTCACGCTGGACGGCGAACGCGTCGTGAAAGCGGTGCCGCATATCGGTTACCTGCACAGCGGTTTTGAGAAGCTGGGGGAACACCTCGACTTCAACCAGTACGTGACCATCGTCGACCGGATGAACTATCTGTCGCCGATGCACAACGAGATCTCCTGGCACCACGCCTGCGAGAAGCTGCTGGGGATCGAGCTGACGCCGCGGGGGAAGTACCTGCGAACGCTGCTGGCGGAACTGCTCCGCATGCACGACCACCTGCTCAACGTGGGGACGTGTGCGCTGGATCTGGGAGCCTTTACGGCGTTCCTGTACTGCTTCTACCAGCGGGAAAAAATCTACGACATCGTCGAGTTCGCCTCGGGCCAGCGGTTTCACACGAGCTACACCCGCGTCGGGGGCGTGCTGTACGATGTGAACGACCGCTGGATCGATCTGGTGCGGGACTTCCTCAAGGGTTTCCCGAAGGTTCACGACGAAGTCGACCGGCTGCTGACCCGCAACCGGATCTTCGTGGATCGGATGAAGGGGATCGGATATCTGAGCAAGGAAGACGCGATCAACTTCGGCGCGGCCGGTCCGGTGGCCCGGGCGAGCGGCGTGGTCCGGGATCTGCGCCGGGACGAGCCGTACCTGGCCTACGGGGATCTCGACTTCAAAGTCATCTGTTCGACGGGCGGCGACTGCTACGCACGGTACCTGGTCCGGATGCAGGAACTGCTGGAGAGCGTGAAGATCGCCCACCAGGCGCTGGAGAATTTGCCGAGCGGTCCGGTGAACGTCGATCCGAACGGCAAGCACGTGCTCCCCGCCAAACCGGCCGTCTACCGCAGCATCGAAGGGCTGATTCAGCACTTCGAAATGGTGATGCCGAACCGGGGTTTCGAAACGCCGCGCGAAGAGATCTACGCGGCGACCGAGTCTCCGAACGGCGAACTGGGTTACTACATCGTGACGGATGGCGAATCGTCCCGGGCCTACCGGGCGCGAACGCGTCCGCCGTCCTACGTCCACTTCGGGATCTTCCCGCACATCATCAAGGGCTACATGCTCAGCGATGTGCCGGTGATTCTGGGAAGTTTGAACATCATCGCTGCGGAACTTGACCGGTAGGTCGAGTCTTCCGGCAGCGTCCGCAGCACAACAATCCGCAGACAACGACAGAACAGAAAGGGCGAACGGGGAACCGGTTTGGCGCGGCAAGGACGGGGAGAGTCCCCCGGGATTTGCGGCGGGAAACCGGATCAGCCTTCGACCTTCGGGAGCGTGGAGTACTCATGCCGGCCCTTTCGGACGCCATTCGGACGCGGATCAAGGACGAGTTCCCGAAGTATCCCAACAAGCGCGCGGTGACGCTGCCGGCGCTGCATATCGTGCAGGACGAGTTGCGTCAGGTGTCGATCGAGGCGATCAAGGAGATCGCGGAACTGCTGGAGCTGCACCCGGCGGAAGTTCACGACACGATGAGCTTCTACGGCTTCTTCCGCAGCGAGAAGGCGCCGCTCGGCAAGGACCGTGTGTGGGTCTGCCGCAGCCTGAGCTGCATGCTGCGTGGCGGCGAAGAACTGCTGGCGGAAATGTGCAAACGGCGGCACGTGAAGCCGGGCGAGACGACGGCGGATGGCAAGGTGACGATGGAGTTCGCCGAGTGCCTGGGGGCCTGTGAAGGGGCGCCCTGCATTCTGGTGAACGACGAATGCCACATGAATATTACGGCGGACAAGGCGGACGAGATCATCAAGAAGCTGTGAGTGAGATGTGTCGTTATGGCTGAGACACTGAATAGTCGCGAGCGGCTCGACCGCAGCTACGTTCAGCCGTGGCGCGACTTGAGGGCGATCGATCGCGGAGTTCGGAAAGCGGCGCTCATGCATCGGGCCTTTGGCGTGCCGATGGTGGGCTGGGAAAATGGCCAGGTCGTCCAGCACGATCCTGCCGAAGTGATTGAAAAACTTGATCGGCGACTGGCCAGCTATCCGTCGGAAGACGTGGCGAATGGCGGCGGGAACGAGGCGACCGGTGAGGTTGCGGATAGGGTGATTCATGGCGAAGTTTGAACCTGTGCTCCTGGCCCGCTGGGGAAAGCCCAACAGCCAGTCGCTGGAGACTTACCGGGCGGACGGCGGCTACGAAGCCTTTAAAAAGGCCCTGGCCATGCCGCCCGACGACGTCATCAACGTCGTGAAGGATTCCGGGCTGCGCGGTCGCGGCGGCGCGGGATTTCCCACCGGCGTGAAGTGGACGTTCCTGCCCAAGAATCATCCGGGGCCGATTTATCTGGCGATCAACGGCGACGAGTCCGAGCCGGGAACGTTCAACAACCGGATCCTGATGGAGGAAGATCCCCATCAGGTGCTCGAAGGCATCTGCATTTCCTGCCACGCGATCAAGTCGAGCGCCGCCTACATCTACCTGCGTTACGAGTTCGGCCGCAGCTACCGCGTGTTGAAGAAGGCGATCGAAGAACTGTATGCGGCCGGTCTGATCGGGAAGAATATCCAGGGGACCGGGTTTAACCTGGACATCTACCTGCATCGCGGCGCCGGCGCTTACATCTGCGGCGAAGAGACCGGGCTGATCGAGAGCCTGGAAGGGAAGCGGGCGTGGCCGCGGATCAAGCCCCCTTTCCCCGCGATCGAAGGGCTGTTCCGCAAGCCGACGATCGTCAACAACATCGAGACAATGGCCTGCGTGACGCAGATCCTCAAACGGGGTTCCGACTGGTTCAAGTCGATCGGCGTGCCGCCCGATCCGAACATTCCGCGCGACGCCGGCAGCTACGGTCCGAAGCTGTACTGCCTGAGCGGTCACGTCAACAAGCCGGGTTGCTATGAAGCTCCGCTGGGAATCACGTCGCGGCAGCTCATCGACGAGTATGGCGGCGGCGTACCGAACGGTCGCAAGGTCAAGGCGGTCGTTCCGGGCGGGATCAGCATGGGCTTCCTGAGCGCCGACGAGCTGGATATTCCGCTGGACTTCAACGGTCCGGGCAAGGCGGGATGCCTCGGCCTGGGAACCGCGGCAGTCATCGTGGTGGACGACGCCACCAGCATTGTCGACGTTCTCTTCAACTGCTCCCGGTTCTTCTCGCACGAGTCGTGCGGACAATGTACGCCGTGCCGGGAAGGGACTGCCTGGATGCGGAAGATTCTGGAGCGGATCCGGAACGGTCAGGGCGAGCTGCGGGATCTGGACCTGCTGCTGGAGGTCTCGGGTTCGATCGGGATCATTCCGGGGACGACGATCTGCGGTCTGTCGGACGGGGCTGCCTGGCCGGTAAAGAACGCGGTGAAGAAGTTCCGCGGCGAATTCGAAGAGTTTATCAAGAGCGGCAAGAAGCTGGTGAGAGAGTGCGAGTTGGCTGTGGCGGGAGCGCATTGAGACTGGTGGACAGTGGGTGGTGGGTAGTGGATGGGCAGAGAAGAAGATGAGATGTGTTCGATGATCGATTGAGGTGGTTTGGCGGCTGGTCATCGGAGTGATCTGCTGCTGCTCGACAGCGAGGTTCGCGATGGCGATTCAAAGTCACCGGGACTTGATTGTCTGGCAACGAGGTGTCGAACTCGCCATCGAATGTTATTCCATCACCCGAGAGCTTCCTGAATACGAACGATTTGGACTTTCATCACAGATTCAGCGGGCAGCAAGTTCTGTCCCGGCCAATATTGCAGAAGGTAAAGCCAGAGGGACTACGAAAGCGTTCCTGAACTACTTAACGGTGGCGGGCGGTTCGCTTGCGGAAGTCGACACTCATCTGGAAGTCGCAGCGCGTCTGGGTTATGTAAGCCACGAAAAGCAACAGGCACTGTTGGAACGCGTCAATGAACTGGGAAGGATGCTGACCGGCTTGCGAAAGTCGGTCAGGAGGCGGTTATCGTAATTTGAACGTTTTGCTTTCGGCGTAATCGCCTCTTCGCCACCCACTATCCACTATCCACAAGCCACTCCCATGCCAACCGTATATGTAGATGACAAGCCGGTCGAGATCGGGGCCGACGAGAAGCTGAACTGCATTCAGGCGGCGGCGCGCGCCGGGCAGACGGTGCCGAGCTATTGCTGGCATCCCGAGCTGTCCGTTGTGGCGAGCTGCCGGATGTGCCTCGTCGAGATCGGCGACAAGAAGCCGGACGGCTCCGTGGCGATGCAGCCCAAGCTGTTTCCCGGCTGCCAGACGCCTGTCAAGGACGGCATGGTCATCGTCACCGAGAGCGCCAAGGTGAAAGCCGCTCAGGCCGGCACCCTGGAATACCTGCTGCTCAATCACCCACTCGACTGTCCGGTCTGCGATCAGGCCGGCGAATGCGGGTTGCAGGATTACAGCTTCAAGTACGGTCGCGGCTACAGCCGGCTCAACGAACCGAAGAACATCAAGCCGGACAAGGATTACATCGGCGATCAGATCACGCTGTTTACCGACCGCTGCATCATGTGCACGCGGTGCGTCCGGTTCACGCGGGAGATCAGCGGCACCGCCGAGCTGCAGGTGACGGCGCGCGGCTCGGAAGAAGAGATCGACATTTTCCCGGGCCAGCCCTGCAACAACAAGCTGGCCGGCAACGTGGTCGATCTCTGCCCGGTCGGCGCGCTCTGCAGCAAGGACTTCCTCTACGAACAGCGCGTGTGGTGGCTGCAGACGAAAGACTCGGTCTGCCCCGGCTGCAGCACCGGCTGCAGCATCAAGATCGATCAAAATAAGGACACGCTCTATCGGCTCCGGCCGCGGGAGAACGAGCAGGCCCAGGGGCACTTCATGTGCGACGAGGGCCGGTTCGGCTGGAAATACATTCATTCCGAGCAGCGGCTCAAGACGCCGCTGGTGAAGTCGGGCGGCGAACCGGCGGTCCCGGCGAGCTGGGAGACGGCCGAGCCCGCCGTCCGACAGGCGCTGCAGGAAGCCATCCAGAAGAACGGCAAGAAAGTGGCCGCGGTGATCTCGCCGTGGGCGACGGTCGAGGAAGCCTACCTGCTGGCGAAGCTGGTCAAGGGCCTGTCCGCAGACGTGACGCTGGCGCTGGGTCCGGTGCGGGTCGATGGCGTGGACGATCAGTACCCGAAGGGTGTCGACGGCAGGCCGACGCAGCCGGTGCGGTTTACGATCCGGGCGGAGAAGTGTCCGAACCGTGCCGGCGTCGAAGCCGTGCTGAAGCAGTTCCAGGGGAAGGTGATCGGGTTCGACCAGTTCGCCGGTCAGGCGGACAAGGGCGAGTTCGAGACGATCTATGTCCTCGGCGGCGACCCGGCGGGCTTTACCGCGGCGGAAGCCGGCAAGCTGGCGAAGGCTAAACTGCTGATCGTCCAGGATCTGCTGGCGTCTCCGCTGTCCGAGAAGGCGCAGTACGTGCTGCCGGGCGGAGCGTGGGCGGAGAAGGAAGGGACGTTCGTCAATCACAACGGCCTGGCGCAGGCGATTCACCGGGCCCTGCGGGGACCGGACGACGCGCGGCCGGACGGACGGATTCTGTGGGAGCTCGCCGGGCGGAAGGGGCTGTTCCACGCTCCGACGCTGCGGCAGGAAATTGCGGGCGAGGTGACGGGGCTGGCGGCCCTGATCGTCGGCGACGTGGGTGAGACAGGCATCTTCTTGAAACACGACGGTGCGGCTGCGGAAGCCCGTCAGCCCGCCGGGAGTGCAGCGCAATGAGCTGGTGGCACGATCATTGGTTTGAGTTCGTCCTGACGTTCGTGGCGATTCACGTGGCGTTCCTGGGGATCCAGGGAGCCGCGGCGTATCTGATTCTCCTCGAGCGCAAGCTGTCGGCGTGGATGCAGGACCGGATCGGTCCGAACCGCGTCGGTTATGCGGGGCTGTTCCAGCCGCTGGCGGACGGGGCGAAGTTCCTGTTGAAGGAAGACGTGATTCCGGGGCAGGCGAACAAGTTCCTCTATGTCTTCGCGCCGTGCATCTCGATTCTGACGACGTTCCTCGCGTTCTCGGTCGTGCCGTTCGGGCCGGTCAATAATGCGGTCAACAAGTTCCACTGGATCATCGCGCCGGGCGTGGACCTGGGTCTGGTCTTTATCTTCGCGATCTCCAGTCTCGCCGTGTACGCGGTGATCCTGGGTGGCTGGGCGTCGAACAACAAGTACAGTTTGCTGGGGTCGCTGCGGGCGAGCGCCCAGGTGATCAGCTACGAAATTCCGCTGGGGATGTCGGTTGTCGGCATTGCGGTGCTGATGGGGACGATGAACCTGGAAAAGATTCTGTTTGACCAGGCTCAGAACGCCGCCTTGATTCGTGCAGAGGGCTGGAATGGCATCTGCGGTATCTTCGGCTGGAACATCTGGTATCAGCCGCTGGCGGCGTTGATCTTCTTCACGGCGGCGCTGGCGGAATCGAATCGGCTGCCGTTCGACCTTGCGGAATGCGAATCGGAGCTGGTCGGCGGTTTCCACACCGAATACAGCGCCATGAAGTTCGCGATGTTCTTCCTGGGTGAATACTGCCACGTGATTACCGTCAGCTTCCTGACGATCATTCTGTTCTTCGGCGGCTGGCACTTCCCGTGGATCGCGGAGGCGTCGTCGCTGCCTGCAGCCGATGCCTCGTTCATCGGTTCGCTGATCGGGGCGCTGCCGTACGTGGCGGTGCTGCTGGCGAAAGTCGGCGTGGTGCTGGTGCTGATTCAGATGATTCGCTGGACGATTCCGCGGTTCCGGTTCGACCAGCTGATGGGACTGGCCTGGAAGGGGCTGATCCCCATGGCCACCGTCAACGTGCTGATGGTGATGGTCGTCCGGCAGTTCGAAATCAACTGGTTCTGGCTGTTCCCGATTTCGATGGCGATCTTTGCCGCGGCGGGACTGGTTTATACGCAGGGCGAGCGGAAGCCGGCAGTTGCGGCGCTGGCTCCGGCCCACGGGCATCACTAGCGACGACAAACGCGATTTCGACCGCCGGTCGGGATCGTATGAGTTACCGAATCCACAAACCGGGAACGATCCCGGCCTGAGAGAATTGAGGAAGCGATCATGCCGATTGCGTCCAGCGAAGTGGTCTGGGTGGACCAGCCGAAGAAGCTGTCGTTCTGGGAGTCGACGTTTCTGACGTCGCTGATGGCAGGGCTGCGGATCACGGGGAGCCACGTCACCGACAACAAGACGGTGACGCAGCAGTATCCGGAAGTGAAGCCCGAACTGCCGCTGCATTACCGAGGCGTGCATCGTCTCAACCGGGACGAAGAAGGCCGCGTCAAGTGCGTCGCCTGCATGATGTGCGCCACGGCCTGTCCGGCCCGGTGCATCGAGATCGTCGCGGCACCGGCTCCCAAGGACGATCCGCTCTGGGCGGAACGGGACAAGTTTCCGGCCAGCTTCGTGATCGACGAGCTCAAGTGCATCTACTGCGGCATGTGCGAAGAAGCCTGCCCGTGCGACGCGATTGAGCTGACTCACATTTATGATCTGACGGGCAAGACCCGCCAGGAAATGATGTTCGACAAAGAGAAGTTGCTGAACGTCTACGACAAGACCAAGGACTGCGCTCTCGACCCGACCCGGACCCATCGCGGCCGCCTGAGCGGCTGTTCGGAGTTCGGGTCGCTGCCAACCGTGGGGCCGGCAACGTCGATTCACCCGGACGATCGTGCGTCGCATGCCACCAGTCCGGGAACGATCGACCGTTGTGCGCAGCAGCCGGCGCAAGAAGCGGTCCTTTGACGAACCCCGGCGGCACCGGTACAACTTGGGCGGTTTTCTCACAGTAATTCGGGCGGTATCGACCGATGAAATGGATCCTCGAAGAATGGCGGCTCCTGCTGCCGCTGGCCTTGGGCTGGCTGGCGGTGTGGCGGATGCTGCCGCGCGACAAATCCCGTTCCCGCATCCTCGGGGGGATTGTGGGCGTGATCGCCATGGTGCTGCTGCAGGGTCTACTCCCTGCTCCAACGGGGCCGCTGGTCCAATCCGGCGTCTACTTTGTGTGTGCGGCGCTGGCGGTCGTTTCGGGCGTGCTGATGATCTCGGATCGCGATCCGATCAACGCGGCCCTCTGGTTCGCCCTGGCGACATTGGCGGTCTGCGGCGTCTTCATGCTCAACTCGGCCCCGTTCCTCGCCGCGGCGACTGTGGTCGTCTACGCCGGGGCGATCGTCGTGACCTTCCTGTTCGTGATCATGCTCGCTCAACAGGCGGGGGCGGCCGGTTACGACCGGCGTGCCGCGCAGCCGCTGCTGGCGACGGTGTTCGGTTTCGTGCTGCTGGCCGGGCTGATGTTCGTTCTGCGGGACTGGAAGGATCCGAAGCCGACGGAAGGCGATCCGGCCCCGGCGGTGACGCAGTTCCTGTCCGTTCCCGAGGGGATCGTCGCCAATCCGCTGAGCGCGCCGATCAACGGCGACCTGGGGACGCTGCAGGGGGTGGGGCGTTCGCTGTTTGGTGACTATCTCTACGCCGTCGAACTCGCCGGGACGATTCTGCTGATCGCCACGATCGGCGCCATTGCACTCGCGCCGCGTCGTGCACAGGGGACGCTATGACATCCAGTCTGGAAAGCAACCTGGTTCTGGGAGCGATCCTGTTTGTGCTCGGGGCGATCGGGTTTCTGACCCGTCGCAACCTGATCCTGATCATGCTCTCCGCCGAGCTGATGCTGCACGGCGTATCGATCAACCTGCTGGCGTTCAGCCAGTATCACGGGAACTCGCAGGGGCAGTCGTTCACGATTTTCGTGCTGACGATCGCCGCGTGCGAGGCGGGCCTCGGTCTGTCGCTGATTCTGGGGATGTACCGGCGGAAGAAGTCGCTGGACGTGAACCTCTGGACGAATCTGGGCGAACCCGATCTGCCGCGTCTGGCGGACGACACGTATCCGCCGGCTCCTGCAGCTCACGAAGAACCGTTGCCGCATCTGTCCGTGGCGGGACGGATGCCGGCCTACCCGGCGACCCCGCGTTCGACCTTGCCGACCAAGCCCTGAAGATCGTCAGACGGGCCACGCTGATGGCGGAGAAGTTCTCCGCTGCACGGGGCCGCTTCTGGCAGGAGAACGATCCTCGTGTTCGAATGGCTTCACAATAACGCCCTCTGGCTGATCCCGGCGGCCCCGCTGCTGGCCAGCTTGTGGATTGTGGTGGTCGGGCAGTTCTGCCATCGGCACAACGCGCACCGGCCCGTTATCCTGGCGCTGGCGGTGTCGTTTCTGGCGACGCTGGTCCTGGTCTTCGGCATTGTTCCGCAGACCTTCGCGCATCACGCCGAAGGCGAAGACGAGCACGCCGCCCATGCGGCTGCTGACCACGACCACGATGAACAGGCCAAGGAATCCCACGAGAAACTCGTCAGGCCGGAGGTGCTGACCAGTACTCCGACGACGCGGCAGATTTATCAGTGGATGAAGGTCGGCGGCATCGACGTCAAGATCGGCCTGCAGGCCGATGCGATGACCGCGCTGATGCTGCTGATGGTGACGTCCGTCAGCCTGCTGGTGGCGATTTTCGCCGCCGGTTACATGCAGGGAGATCCCGGTTATCCCCGCTTCTTCGCCGAGATCGCCCTGTTCGTCTTTTCGATGAGCATGCTGGTGCTGGCCGACAACTTCCTGCTGATGTTCGTCTTCTGGGAAGCGGTCGGTCTGTGCAGCTATCTGCTGATCGGCTTCTGGTTCCGTAAACCGAGCGCCGCGGCGGCCGCCAAAAAGGCGTTCGTGGTCAACCGGATCGGCGACTTCGGCTTCCTGATCGGCATCTTCCTGATCTGGTCGACGTTCGGGACGCTCGAATTCTCCCAGATTCTGTTCGATCCGCGGCTGATTCAGGAGACGGTGGCGAGCCAGCCGGAAGTCTTCCTGCCGATCTGCATGCTCCTGTTCATCGGCGCCGTCGGCAAGTCGGCTCAGTTCCCGTTGCACGTCTGGTTGCCGGACGCGATGGAAGGCCCGACGCCCGTCAGCGCCCTGATCCACGCGGCGACGATGGTCACCGCAGGCGTTTACCTCGTGGCCCGATGCACGCCGTTGTTCGTCCACGCTCCGCTGGCGCAAATGACCGTGGCGGGGATCGGCGCGGCGACCGCACTGATTGCAGCCATCACGGCCCTCACGCAGTATGACCTCAAGCGGGTCCTGGCCTACTCGACCGTCAGCCAGCTCGGCTACATGTTCATGGCGCTGGGCGCCGCCGGGGCCGATGCCGCCCTCGCCACGCATGCCGTGACGTTCGCCATGTTCCACATGTTCACGCACGCCTTCTTCAAAGCCGTCCTGTTCCTTTCCGCGGGGAGCGTGATGCATGCGATGGGGGACGTGATTGACATGCGGGAATTCAGCGGGCTTCGCAAGACGCTGCCCAAGACCCATCTCGCCTATTTGTGCGGTTCGCTGGCCCTCGCCGGCTTCCCGCTGTTCTCGGGCTTCTGGAGCAAGGACGAGATCCTCGCCATTCTTCACCAGGCGAGCCAGACCGGCGAGCACAAGACGTTCTACCTGATCGTCCTGGCGGTCTCGCTGCTGACGGCCCTGCTGACGGCGTTCTACACCTTCCGCGCTTACTTCCTGACGTTCTCGGGGCCCGAGCGATTCCCCGCCGCCTGCCACCATCCGCACGAATCTCCGAGCATCATGACGGTTCCGCTGTACCTGCTGGCGGCCGGCGCCGTCGGCATCGGCTTCCTGGCCGGTCCTGCAACGCACTGGTACGGGCACTACCTGGAGAATTCCCCGTCGCTGTCCCATGCCGAGGCGCACGCGGCCAACATCACCATGATGGTCCTGAGCACCGTGCTGGCGCTCGTTGGAATCTTCGTGGCGTGGAGCATGTACGGCAAGACGGAGCGAGCGCCGTACACGGCCGACACCCTACACGGACCGGCTTACAACTTCTCGCTGAAGGCTCTGTATTTCGACGAGCTGTACCTCGCGTTTGTCGTCCGGCCGATTCGGGCGCTGGCGGAACTGTCCGAGCTGATCGATCGTCTGGTGATCGACAAGCTGGTCGACGCAGTCGGTTTTATTCCGATCGTGCTCGGCAGCATTCTGCGGCCGATTCAGGGCGGGTTCGTGCAGTCCTATGCGTTGATCATGCTCGTAGGGCTGGCGTTCTGTCTGGTCGGCGTATTGAGAGCCCTGGCCGCGATGTGACGGTTGTGGCGGACCGGGGTGACCCATCTGAGGGGGCCGGCAGAACGACCTCCCTTTCCTGTTGAGTGAAAAGCATGACCAGCCTGGTGTTAACGATGATCGCCCTGCCCGCGGTGGCGGCGGTCACGATGTTGCTGCTGGATCCCAAGGCGCCGCCTTCCCGCGCACGGTGGACCGCGCTGCTGGCGACGCTGGCCACCTTCCTGCTGTCGTGGGGCGTCGCCGCCCAGTTCTATCAGTTGCCCGAGAAGATCGTGGACGGTCGCGCCCCGGTCTCTCCGCGGTTCGAGAACCGCTTCACCTGGCTGACGCTCGATGCCCCGAAGCTGGAAGTCACGACGTCGACGGAAGGTGCAACCGATGCGATTGTCGCCGTCGATCCAGGCCTGCGGATCGAGTTCTTTCTCGGTCTGGACGGGATCAGCCTGGCGATGATCGTGTTGACCACGATCCTGACGATCTCCAGCGTGCTGGTTTCGTGGACTTCGATTCAGACCCGGTCCGCCGAGTTTTACGCCTGCCTGCTCATCCTGGAATCGGGGCTGCTGGGAGTCTTCTGCTCGTTCGACCTCGTGATGTTCTATGTGTTCTTTGAATTCACGCTGCTGCCGTTATTCTTCCTGGTCGGCATCTGGGGCGGCCCGCTGCGTCGCTACGCCGCCGCCAAGTTCTTCGTGTATACGCTCGCGGGCGGTCTGATCACGCTGCTGGGGCTGGTGGCCCTGGCGATTTCCGTCCACAACGAGACGGGCCTGCAGACGCCGTTTTCGATTCCCGATCTGGCGAAAGCGCTGGTCCAGAAGCCTCTGTCGCCTGAGCTGCAGACGACGCTGTTCCTGGCGATTGCCGCCGGCTTCCTCGTCAAGGTTCCGGTCTTCCCGTTCCATACATGGCTTCCGCTGGCGCACGTGGAAGCGCCGACGGCCGGTTCGGTGATGCTGGCGGGCGTGCTGCTGAAGCTCGGAACCTACGGGTTCCTGCGGCTGGTCCTGCCGATGCTGCCGTACGCCTGCGAACATACCGGCGTGCCGCTGATCGCCACGTTGTCGGTCATCGGAATCATCTACGGCTCGTTCTGCGCTCTGACGCAGAACGACATCAAGAAACTGGTGGCCTACAGCTCGGTCGCTCACCTCGGGTTCTGCATGCTCGGGATCTTCGCTCTCAACGAGGAGGGCATCGCCGGCGGCGTGCTCCAGATGATCAATCACGGCCTCTCGACCGGGGCTCTGTTCTGTCTCGTCGGTTTCTTCTACGAACGCTATCACACCCGTCTCGTCAGCGACCTGGGAGGACTGGCCAATCGGCTGCCGCTGCTCGCCGTCTCGATGGTCTTCATCTCGCTGGCGAGTATCGGCTTGCCCGGCCTGAACGGGTTCGTCGGGGAGTTTCTCTCGCTGATCGGCATGTTCAAGCGAGACGCCTTCCTGGCCGCTCTGGGCACGATGGGCGTCGTGCTGGGCGCCTGGTATCTGCTGGGAATGCTGCAGTCCGCCTTCTTCGGCCCGCTGAAAGAGCCGCACCTGCACGGTCACGGCGACGAGCTGGCGGAAATCACCGATCTGAATATCCGCGAGGTGGTGACGATCGCTCCGCTGGCCGCATTGTGCCTGTGGATCGGGCTGTTTCCCCAGCCGCTGCTGGACTTGATTGGTCCGGACGTGGATGCGCTGGCCCAGCAGTATTCGGTCTCGCAGCAAGGCGTCTCCCCGCAGGGTGACGCCGAGGGCGGGGCAGGCGGGGCGATGATGGGAGTGCCAATGGGAATG
Source organism: uncultured Planctomycetaceae bacterium (assembly GCA_942493135.1). Classification (GTDB taxonomy): domain Bacteria; phylum Planctomycetota; class Planctomycetia; order Planctomycetales; family Planctomycetaceae; genus Planctellipticum. The sequence goes on from OW818684.1 coordinate 2,531,381, forward strand.
CCTGCCGGGGAGGGTCGTCCGTGAGCGAAGCAATCCAGCAATTGAATCTTGCCGCGAAGCTGGTGCTGCCGGACATCGTCCTGCTGGCGACGGTCTGCGTGATGTTCTTCGCCGCGCCGTTCCTCGTGACCGAACGCGGCGAAACGCAGCCGGGCCTGCGTCATCGCTGGGGCTGGCTGTCGCTGATCGGCCTCCTGTTCGCAGGCTGGCTGTGGTGGACGAGCACGCCTGTGGAAGTCGGGACCGGACCGTTCCGGCTCGACCCGCTGGCCTGGTTCATCCGCGGTCTGTCGCTCTGCTCCGGGGTGATCCTGGTGCTGGTCAACTGGAATCAGGCCGACGATTCGCGGTCGGCGGAAAGCCAGGCGTGCCTGCTGGCGATTGTCGCGGGGGTCAACCTCGTCGCTGCCGCGAACGACCTCGTCATGCTGTTCCTGGCCCTGGAGCTGATCAGCATCCCGACGTACCTCTACCTGCTGTTGCCGAAGAAGGATGCGGCTGGCCAGGAAGCGACGCTCAAGTACTTCCTGCTGAGCCTGTTTTCCTCGGCGGTGCTGCTGTTCGGGCTGAGCTACCTGTACGGTGTGACCGGCACGACGAACCTGGAAGGGATTTACGCGGCTCTGTCCGCCGGCAAAACTGGACCGATGCCGGCGCTGCTGGCGATTGTCGCCGTGATGGCGGTGGCGGGCCTAGGCTTCCGCCTGACCGCGGTGCCGTTCCACTTCTACGCTCCGGACGTGTTCCAGGGGGCGCCGCTCTCCGGGGCGGCAATGCTGAGCTACGTTCCGAAGATTGCAGGGTTTGTCGCGCTGCTGCGTCTGGCGCTGTCTCCGGCCGGTGCGGCGGTGGCCAACGAATGGACGCTGAGCGGCGTCGCCAGTCCAATGCTGTGGTGGGTGGCGGTGCTGACGATGTTCGTCGGCAACCTGCTGGCGCTGCTGCAGAACGACATCCGCCGGCTGCTGGCGTTTTCCAGCGTATCTCACGCGGGTTACATGCTGATCGGGCTGATCGTCGGGGAATCGACGACGTCGCATGTCGACGGCATCGAGGCGCTGCTGTTTTACCTGGCCGTCTATGGGGCCATGACGGTCGGCGTGTTTGCCGCGCTGTCGGCACTGACGACCAGCGACCGGAAGATCGAGACGCTGGATGATCTGGCGGGCTTGAGCCGGACGAACGCGGGGGTCGCGCTGATGCTGGCGGTCTTCCTGTTCAGCCTGACGGGGCTGCCGCCGACGGCCGGGTTCCTGGCCAAATTGAATCTGTTCTACGCGGCGTGGTCGCAGGGAACGGAGTCTTCGCAGTGGCTGGCAATCTGGCTGGCGGTAAACGCCGCGATCGGCGCCTGGTACTATTTGAAGGTTATCGGAGTGATGTACCTGCGGGATCCGGTCCATACGGAGCATGCTCCGAGCCCGACTCCTGCGGTGATCGCGGTGGGGCTGTGCGGTGCTGCGACGCTGGGGCTGTTTTTTGCTCCGAGCTGGCTGTGGCTGGCGCTGCAGAACGTGTAAGGCTGAAGAATCGCCCGTCGGGCGGGGCGACGTGCTTCCGCGCAGAACTGTCGATCGTTTTGAGTGACCAGGCGGGAGCACCGCTTTCGAGTGGCGGACATGCAGCCCATTCCGGTTGATTCTGTTGCGGAACCCGCAGGAGCGTCGCCGACGCGCGCCGAAGACGCCGACCGCGCGCGGAAACAGCAACTGCTGGATGCGTTCCATCAGTTCGAGAAGAGCTTCAAGCAGCGCTTTCCGGTCGTGTGGTGGGGGACCCTGATCGGTCCGTGGCTGGTGACGTTTTTCGTGGCAGTCGCGATTTATCTGCTCGCCGGAGCGAGGTTCTTCTGGCAGATGCTGACGGCGTCGGTCGTCGCCTTCGTCTTCGCCGGCCGCTTCGCGATCCCGCTGGACGCCGTGGCGAATCTGAAGGGGCTCGATCTGCTGGAGCCCTGGCACATGTTCTGGATGGTCACGTACCAGGACGTGATGGTCGCGCTGTTCATGGCCTTCCATGTCGGGTTTCTCTTCAAACTGCCGAAGATCGGCCCGAAAATCGCCGAGCTGACCGTCGACGGAGAGATGATTCTGTCGCTGCAGCCGTGGATGCGCAAGGCGACGTTCTTCGGTCTGATCGCCTTCATTGCGTTTCCGCTGGCGGCGACCGGCAGCGTCGGTGGCGCGATTTTCGGCCGGCTGCTGGGACTGAGCCGCTGGGCGACGTTCTGGGGCAGCGTCATCGGAGCGGTCATCGGCAACGGGGCCATGTTGTACCTGTCGAAGGTCATGCTGGCGCTGTTTCCCGAAAACTCGCTGCTGGTGAAGCTCGGCGGCCCGGCGATCATCGTGGTCATCATTGTGATGCTGGAGCGACGGTATCGGTCGATGAAGCGGCAGTTCCTCGAGGTCCGCGAGCTGCACGCGGATGAGCACGCCGCCGCTCAGCGAAATGCAGACTGAGACGTCCCCGAGACGGAAGCAACTCTTGCGTTTCGCGCCCCGGTCCGGCAGGTTGTTATCCAGTCGCGAAGGCGAACGACACGTCGAGAGAAAGCTTCCCATGCAAGATCTGGTCTGTCGGGCAGGAATAACGGGGCGCGCTGGGCTGGTCTGGGCCGTCCTGCTCGTGCTGACCGGTTGCGGCATCTCGGCCGCCGGGAAGGGGCCGTCTGACGCCTCTGACGGGGCAGACTCAGATCCGCAGATTGTCGCTCAGGCGCCGCGAGTGATTGCCGCCAGAGCCGCGGCGGAAGAGCGCGCCGGCGAAGACTGGCCGAAGTTCCTCGGCCCGCTGGAGACTGGTATCTCGCGGGAAACGGGACTGCTGAGGTCCTGGCCCGAAGAGGGACCCCCGCTCGTCTGGAGCCGGAAGATCGGCACCGGCTATGCGGCGCCGTCGGTCCTTGGCAACCGGCTGGTCGTGCATCATCGTCCGCGCGACCTGGAGATCGTCGAATGCCTCGACGCCGCCACGGGGGAGACCTTCTGGAAGCACGAGTATCCGTCGGACTTCGAAGATCCCTACGGCTACAACAACGGATCGCGGTGCGCCCCGCTGCTGACGGACACCCGCTGCTACACGTTCGGCCCGCAAGGGAAATTGATCTGCCTGGAATTGGAAACCGGCAACGTCGTCTGGGAACACGACACCGCCAGCCGATGGAAGATTCCGACGAACTTCTTCGGCGCCGGCTGCACGCCGATCCTGGAAGGAAATCTGCTGATCGTCCTGGTCGGCGGGCAGCCCGATTCGGGCGTGGTTGCGTTCAATGCGGAGTCGGGCAAGGTCGTCTGGGAGTCGGTCGGCAAGAAGACCTGGGACGGCGTCGAGATGTGGAATACGGGCCGCAAGCTGAAGTGGTCCGATTCGGAGAAGCTGGTCAGCTATTCGTCGCCGATCGTCGCCACGATCCACGGCGAGAGACATCTGCTCTGCCTGGTGCGTCAGGGGCTGGTGTCGCTCGATCCTGCGAAGGGCGACGTGCGATTCAAGTACTGGTTCCGGTCGAGGCTGAACGACTCCGTCAATGCGGCCCGTCCGGTGGTCGTCGACGATCAGATTTTTCTGACCGCGGCCTACGACACCGGCGCGGCGCTGCTCAAGGTCCATCCCGACAGCGCCGGCTACGACGTCGTCTGGAGCGACGCGGACGGGATGTCGTGCCACTGGTCGACGCCGATCTACAAGGACGGCTTCATCTACGGGTTCAGCGGACGGCACGAGCAGGAGGCGATGTTTCAGTGCGTCGAACTGCAGACGGGCAAGCTGGTCTGGGAGACGAATGGCTGGACCCGTCCGCAGGACGATCTCGAGCAGGATCCGAGTTCGGGCAGGATCATTGACGCGAAGACGAAGAAGGTGATTCCCTGGCCGTTTTTCGGACGCGGCTCGAAGATTCTGGTTGGCGACCGGTTCATCGTCCTGGGAGAACGGGGGACGCTGGCGCTGGTCAATGCGTCTTCGGACAAGTTCGAAGAGCTGGCCCGGCTTCCCGCTCCGAAGCTCAAGTACCCGTGCTGGGCGGCCCCGGTTTTGTCGCGGGGCCGGCTGTTTCTGCGGGCTGAGGACAACCTGATCTGCCTGGATCTCAAGGCGCAGTAGTCGACGCGGAGAGTGTCATGACGCAGGCCGCCAGCCCGTCGGCGCCGGTCGCCAGGGCCCTGCTGCCCCTGTGGCTGCAGATCGTGCTGGTGGCCCTCGCGGCCTGCCTGCTGCGGCTTGCCGCCGGACTGGACGACTTCTGGCTCGACGAGATCTGGAGCTGGGCGCTGGTCCGCGAGCAGGTGAAGCACCCGCTCGACATCCTCGTCGCCCTGCGCCACGACAACAACCACCTGTTGACGTCGTGGTGGATCTATACGCTCGGGCCGGATGTCGACTGGCGCTGGTATCGACTCCCGTCAGTGCTGCTGGGGAGCGCCACGGTGCTGCTGGCGCGGCGGGCCGTGCAGCGGGATGGTCTCCACGCGGTGCGAGCCGTCACGCTGTTGACGGCTCCGTCCTACCTGCTGATCCAATACACCTCGGAAGCCCGCGGTTATGCGGGGATGATGTTCGCGGTTGCAGCCTGCCTGGTCCTGCTGCAGCGGCTCCTGCCTCCGGGACGCAGTGAAGCGCCGCGGCCGCGAGCGTCCGGCTGGCGTCGAGGACTCGATCTGGGCCTGTTCTGGCTGAGCGCGATGTTCGGCTGCCTGGCGCACGCAACGTTCTACTATGCGTTCGCTGCGCTGGGACTGTGGGCCGCCTGCCGCATCCTGACGTCCCGCACCATGTGGCTCTCGAAGTTCGCCGAGCTCCTTGCGCTGTTCCTGCTGCCGGGGCTGTTCGCAATGGCCCTGTGGCTGGTCAGCTACTTGCAGCTACAGATCGGCGGCGGCGACATCGAAAATCCCTGGCTCGTCGCAGCGGCGACGGCGTCGCTGCTGCTCGGGGGGCCGGCGGCCGGCGAAGGGATTCTGCTGGGCGCGCTGCTGCTGGCGATCATGGTCGGCATTGAGGTCGTCGTGCTGATCCGCGCGGGCGACGATCGCTGGGTGCTGTGGCTGGCGATCGTGATCGTACCGGCGGTGCTGATCGCCGTGCTGGGGCACGAAGTCGTCTATCCGCGGTACTTTCTGGCGACGGTGGTGTGCCTGCAGATCGCCCTCGGTTGTTTACTCGGGCGGGCTCTTGCGCGGCGAGGAGCGTTGCGCATCATGGCCTGGGGGGCGCTTGCCGCGATCACGCTGGGCAATGGACTGCATCTGCAGACGCTGTTTCAGGAGGGACGGGGCCATCCCGCCGCCGTGGTCCGCTGGATGGCGGAGCGGACGGCCGGCGATCAGGTCCTGGTCGGCAGCGACAACGCGTTCCGACACGGTCTGGTGCTGGCGTACTACCTGCGGGAGCTGCCGCCCGACAAGTCGCTGATGCATTTCGGAACGGGCCCCTGGCCGCCGGGGGGGCCTGAGTGGCTGCTGTTGCACAATCAGGATCTTGAGTGGGCGCCGGAGCCGGAACTGATCGTCGCCGACGGTCTGCGGTTCCGGTTGGAGAAGGTCTTTCCGTATGCGGGGCTCTCGGGCTGGCAGACGGCGGCGTATCGCAATGCGGCGTTCGAATCGACGACTCCGCCAGGTCACCCGTGACGCTTAGAACTCGATGTCGAATTCCTGCGTCTCTTTCAGCATCTTCGAGGTCACTTTGATGTGGTCGCGGACGAGTTGCAGAGCGCCGGGTATCACGATAAATGTCTTCGCGTAACCATCCTCGATCGGTATCGACGGCGTCCCCTTGAAGTTCGTTTTCAAGGTATAGCCATCGGTTCCTCTGACATTCGCCGTAATATCCCTGCTGAACGAGAAAACCTTGGCTTTCTGCGCCAGGTCGGTCGGCACCCGAATCTGAATCACAATATGGTACGGACGATTCGGCCGCGGATCCTTCGGTTCCGTCCAGACGGAAAAACTCCCCTTCGTGATGGCGTAGGCCGGCACGTTGATGCCGGCGACTTCCGGGAGCCGGCCGCCGGCGCCGGTGTCCGTTTCCTTGCCATCCCCTTCCAGCATGCCGGTAATTCGCTCCGACGGTGTGAAGTCTGCGGCGTTGTTGAGCTGTTCGAGAGCGGGGACGAAGTGCAGGGGAGCGGCCTCTTCGCCGGGATCGTCGAGCGCCCCCTGCAACTGCACGTCGGCGATCATGTCGACGTTATCGGTGACGAACGCCGAGTTGATGATCATGCCGAAGTCGCCGCCGGCCTGATTGACGACCCAGAGTGACATTCCGAGCAGGAGCAGGAGATGCACGACCAGCGAAACCAGGATCCCGCGGGTCCCCTCTCGGCCGATCGCTCGCCGCCACCACGAAGGCGGAGCCGGCTCGGTCGCTTCCGGGAGCGCCAGCGGGTCCTGCTCAACCCGTGGGCGCGGGCGCAGCCAGCCCGGCCGATAGGGGGCCGGCGGCGCGAATCCTTCGACTGGAGGTTCCTCGACGATCTGCGTCGGCTCCGCCGGCTGGAAAACGACCTCGTCTGCCGGTGGCTCATTTGGCGAGCCGGCCGGCAGTGGTCCAGTCGATCGCGGGGAACGGACGGGGGTCGTCATGGCGTCGCTTGGGAACGAAAATCGGGAGCGAACCGGGCGAAACTCCGGTCGGTGCGCGACAGATGGCGTCGCAGGCCCGCTCCTGTAGTATACGTCGACCGGTCAACGACCTGAACGATAATTTTCCATCGGTGAAACTCCTCACCACCCATTCCGGGAGCGCGGCGCACTATGAATTCCCCGCAAGTCATCGGGCTGGGAGAGCTGCTCTGGGACTGCTTTCCCGGTCGTCGGCTGCCCGGAGGCGCTCCCGCCAACGTCGCGTTTCACGCCCAGCAGCTCGGGCTGGCCGCAGCGGTCGTCACCCGCGTCGGCGACGACCTGCTGGGCCGGGAACTGCTGGAATTTCTGCACCGCCAAGGCCTGTCGACCGACCTCGTCCAGCGAGATCCGGTTCACGGAACGGGGACTGTCACGATTGAGCTGTCGCCGTCCGCTTCCGCCAGCTACGAGTTTCTCAAAGATTCCGCCTGGGACTTTCTGGAAGTCACTCCGCCCCTCGCCGCCGCATTCCAGCAGGCCCAGGCCGTCTGTTTCGGGACGCTCGGCCAGCGGTGCGAGACGTCCCGGCGGACGATTCAGCACTGCCTGTCGCTGGCCGCGCCGGAGTGCCTGCTGGTCTACGACATCAATCTCCGGCCGCCGTTCTACGAGCGAAGCTGGATCGAACAGTCGCTCGGCTACGCAAGACTCGTGAAGCTGAACGACGAAGAAGTCGCCGTTCTCGGGCCGCTGCTCGAAGCCGGCCCACTGACCTCTGCCGAATTCAGCCGCTGGGTCCTCGACCGCTACCCGGCAGAGCTGGTCTGCATCACCCGCGGCAGCGAAGGCTGCCTGGTGATCTCGCGCACCGAGAGCTGCGATCTCCCCGGCGAAAAGGTGCAGGTGGTCGACACGGTCGGAGCCGGGGACGCCTTCACGGCCGCCCTGATCTGGAGCCGCCTGGAAGGCTGGGAGCTGGCCCGTTCGGCTCGCTTCGCGAACCGCGTGGGCGCGCTGGTCGCGAGCCGGGCTGGGGCGATGCCGGTGCTGGTGGATGAATTGCGGGAGTTGAAGGAGGCTCTCTGACCTTCACCAATCCCTGCTCGCTACTCGCTTCCATTCGACATTCCGCCTGCGTCATTCGACATTCGCCGCCAGTACAGCCCCCCCGCCGCCACCAGCTCCGCCACAAACCCCACCAGCCGGGCCAGGCCCGCGACCAGCAGCGCCGTTCCCGCGTGCATTCCCGGCTGACTGAGCAGGACTTCCGCCAGCAGGAACTCGCGGACTCCCAGTCCGCCGGGGGCGACGAGGATCACGAAGCCGCCGAACGTTGCCAGCGATGTCGCCATCAACCAGAGCGGGAAGTCCGACAGCGACACCGGCTCGGCGGAGACTCCCTGGATCACACACCCCAGGCTGGCTCCCTGCACCAGCCAGCCGAGCGAAATGACGGCCAGCCCGCAGACCACCATCCTGGTCGGAATCCCGGGAGCGAAGTCCGTCTGCGTGCGAGTGCTCATCGCGCGCCCGATGCGGGTAAACAGGGCCGAGCTGAACGGCGTCGTCGCAATCGTCACCAGGATCACCGCCAGACTGCTCACCCAGCCCCAGTCCCTCACGACGTGCAGCCAGACCGGCGTCTTCGACCAGAACGAATCTCCCGCGGCAAACGGCGCCAGAGCCACGGCGATCATCGCCCCGGCGGCCATCATCACCAGCGTCTCGTAAGTGGCGGTCAGCGCCGCCAGTCCCGGCGGGCAGCCGGCCGGCCTCAGCAGCGAGGCCCGCAGCACCAGCACCATCGCTTTGCCGGGGACGTACTTCCCGAGGTGCCCGATGTAATAGGCCCGGATGGCGTCCCGCCACGGGACCGGGTGCCCGAGTCCCTCCAGCATCACCTTCCAGAACCAGACCGAAGGGAGCCACGCCACCAGATACAGCAGGCCCGACAACAACAGCCAGCCGTAGCGCAGCTCGACGTCGGTCGGCGGCGCTTCGCGCCACATCACGACCGCCCGCTGGCCGATGAACGCCAGAACGACCGCGAAGATCGTCCATTTCAGGACTGGCTTCCACCAGCCGGGCCGCCGGGGGCGATGCAACGCGGGCTCTTCCATGACCGGCTCGTCGTGCGTCTGGACGCACTACTCCTTCGGGATGCGGTTCAGCGTGTAGTACGCTTCTTTGTGCAGCAGCGGCAGCCCGCCGGCGGACTTCACGCCCCCCAGCGTCAGTTCATGGATATGCCCCGCCTGCAGTCCATCAACCGTCAATCGAACGCTCAGGCCATCGGCAGCCACTTTGGCCGCGGTGATCTTCGGGTCGGTGAAGTCGACCTCCGGGCTGCCGTACGATGCCTGGTAGATGTAGGCGTATGTGATCATTTTGTACGACGCGACGTCTCCGGCCGCAGCCGGATCGACCGGCTCGGTGAACGTCAGTTCGAAGCCGTCGGGCTTGGCGCGCATCTCGTGAACTTCAAACGGCGTCTTTCCGGTCCAGTTGAGCCGTTCGAACGCGAACGGCTTGCTGCCCCGCGAGCCCCAGCCCCGGTTGGTCCCTCCGACGAACATCGCCCCCTCGGGCGAAAACTCCAGCGGAAGCGTCCCGGAACCGAAGCCTTCTCGGAACGGAATGCAGGCCCCCTGATAGTGCCCGTCGATCTTTTCCAGGAAGCACCGCATGACCGTGCTGTTGGTCTGGTCGCCGACGAACATCTGGTTCTGGAACACGCCGAACTTGCCGCCGGTCGTGTCGCAAGCGATTCCGCTCGCCGACTGCCCCATCTTCTTGTACGGGAACAGAATCACCGGCGGTTCGTATTCGGGGATCTTCGCTGCCTCGGTCATGAACCGGCTCCCCGAATCCGGTTCCTTCGGCTTCTCCCCCATCGCGGCTTTCGCCTCGGGCAGGTCGTACCATTTGTTACCGGACGGATTTCCCTGGAACGAGCCAGGACGCAAGAACTTGAGGGAGCACGTCCCGTTCCACGGCCCCTGATTGTCGGTGTAGAACATGTCCCCGACGGCGTTCATTCCCATGCCGCCCGGCGAACGGAGGCCGCTGCAGGTCGGGATGCACTTGCCGTCCGGCGTGATCCGCAGAGCCCAGCCCCGGTACTTGTTCTCGCTGGTGAACGACCCTGTCAGACACAACGTGACCCAGATGTTCCCGTCGCGATCGAATTTCGATCCGAACGCGTACTCGTGGTAATCGCCGTTGATGTCCCACTCGTCGTTGACGATCTCGAACAGATCGGCCAGGCCGTCGCCGTTGCTGTCCTTGAGGCGGCTGACGTCGCCCCGCTGCGTGGCATACAACCAGCCGTCGCGCCAGGCGAGTCCCAGCACTTCGTGCAGTCCGTGTGCGAACCGGGTCCACTTCACCTCAGCCGGGTTCTCGGCATAGGCGTTTTCGACCAGCCAGATCTCCCCCCGCCGGGTGGAGACCGCCACCTGCCCGTTCGGCAGCGGCTCGATGGCGCCGATCTCGAGGACCGTCCCCTCGGGAGTCGGCAGCGAGGTCAGCTTGTAGTAGTCGTTCTCGACCGGATCGGCGGCCCGAACCGGAGTCACGCTTCCCAGCAGCACGACGCTCAACAACAGGTGACGAATCATGGGCAATCTCTCGTAGGGCAGGCTCCCGCCTGCCGCGTTTCGCTGGCAACTACGCTGACGAGCGAATTCGCTCTACCGGCCCTTCACAGCCTTCCAGACTTCGACCGCGGGATAAGCCTCCCGCCGCTGCGAAAACAGTCCCCAGGACTTCTCAATCTCCAGCTTCGACTCTTCCGACTTCCACGGCAGATCGAACGCCTCAAATCCCACGCCGTGATGCGTCCAGGCGTTCCCGGCTCCGCCAATGGTCCCCGCCTTCGTATAAGCGGACCAGAAAGCCCGCTGCGAATCCGGCGAATACATCGGCTTACCGGCGTGTGGAAACCCGGTCTCCTTCACCAGGACGGGTTTGCCAGTCGCCTTCGCGAGCCGCAACGCTTCCGTATGGACCCATTCGGCCGCCTTGTCGGGCGGGAAGTCGGTCCGGTCGAACACCGGATGAATGTTCGGCGCCAGAAAGTCCCCGAACTCCAGCACGAACGGCCGCTCGTAGCCAACCAGCGGCTCGCTCGTCGTCCACGGGATATGTCCGTCCGCCGGCAGCCCCGCCTGCAGACGATGCCGCGCGATCGACAGATCTTCGGTCTCGTAACGATCGAACGTCAGCCCTTCGTTGCCGATCAGCACGCCCAGCGCCAGCTTGCCGTTGAATTGCCGGACCAGGCTCAACACGCCGTCGACTTCATCCGCCGACCGAGGATCCCACAGCGCCAGCAGCACGGCCCGGTACTTCAGCTCGACCGCCAGATCCAGAACTCGCGGCGTGCACGCTTCGTGGTAGCCATACAGCACCAGTCCATCGAACGCCGGACGCAGAGCCGTCAGGTCCGCTTTGATCGAGCTGCTCTTGAGTGCCCGCTGATTGGCCGGATTGCGCGGATCGAGCTCGGACGGGGTATAGCAGATCAACGTCGCGCGCTGGGTGGAATCGGTCAGATACGCGAAGAACGGATTCCGTGCGTCCGTCTGGGCGTGAGCAAGCCCCGGCGACGCGAGGATCGCAAGGATGACCAGCCCACTCTGCCACAGTAACCGCTGCATCAAGTCGTCTCTCGTAGGGCAGGCTCCCGCCTGCCGCAATTCGCGAGGAGTTCAAAGAGAACCTACCAGAGATACTCCAGCACGATCTGCGCTCCGCCATCCTTCAACGTCAGCGGAACGAGCAGTTCCTTCTTCCCCGCAGAATCTCGGATCGACGGGGCTTCCAACGACCCATGAACCACCAGCGTCCAGAAGCCATCCACCAGATACTTCCCATCCCCCTGCGGCTCGATCTTGTCCGCGGTCAGCGCCCGGAACTGCGCCGGTTCGCCGGTCCCCTTCGCAGTCAGCGTCCGGCGGAAGGCCGCGTAGGGATCACCCTCGCGCATCAGCGGTGCAATGGCATCCTCGACGGTCAGCCCCTGCCATTCGTAGCGGAACGCTGGCCGGCCTTTGTCATCGAACTGATAGCCGCGGAAGTGAAAACCCGCGTCGCGTGCTTTGCCGGTGGGCCAGGCTTCATTGGCGGACGGCAGCCGGGCCAGGGGCTGTCCCTGCGGCAGCGGAATCACGTGATCCCCCAGCGGCCCTTCATAACCGGCGCCCCGGCCGTTCCAGTGCCGCGAAGCGTCGATAAAAGCCCCGTGCCAGATCAGCGCCAGCCGCATGTCGTTGGCATCCCACGCCAGGCTGGCCTTTTCCGGATACCCCACGCCAATCGCCCGCGCACCAGCCCCTTCGATGAAGTTGCGATAGACGATCGGCGAGCCTTGCGGCAGCAGCTCGATCGGCTCGCGGACCAGCCCCGCCGGTACCGCTCCCTTGTCCCCGTCGCCCAGGTACAGCCAGACCGCGCGGATCTGCTGGTCGACATTGCCGCCAAGCACGTTCTTGATCGTGCTCTGACCGAACGGCCACGGGGCCGGCATGCGCGTCCCCGGTCGATAGACCTGCGGATTTCGCATGTAGCGATCGAACCAGTCGGCCCGCAGCCGCTTCGTCATCGTCGTCAGTGAAACGGCGCGAATTCCCTGGGCCGGGTACTCGCCGAAGTCGTGACACTTGATGCACGACAGCGCCGTGCCGCCGACGAGCTGCCGGCCGTGCGATTTCACGCGGTAGTCGGGCTCAGCAAACTCGACTTTTGGAGCAGTGTCCGGCTGCTGATCGACCTTGACGAACGCCTCGACCAGGTGCCCGACATTCCCCATGCCGAACTTCGGCATCCGGGCCTTCATGTAAGCCTGACGGTCGTCGGCCCCCTTCTGGAACAGCTCCTTCAGCCAGTCCGCCTCCAGCTTGTCCCCGACACCGGTCAGCGCCGGCGGAATCCGGCCTTCGTCCCCCATCTCTTTCATCGTCGTTTCAAAGAATGCGTCGCGCCCGGGCTCGACGCCGCCGATCTCGCCCCGCTTGTGGCAGGCGAAACAGTTGAAAGCCGTCAGCGAGCGATGGACCACCGCCGCCGGTGCGTCGTCCCCCTGCGGCTGCTTCAGGGCCGCAACCAGAGCCGTGCGCTGAGCCATTGAAAGCCCGAACCGCGGCGACTTCCCGGCCGGTGACTCCGCCAGGCAACCCGTCGTTCCCTTCAGTTCCGCCAGTGGCTTCGCCACAATCTGCGACTCCAGCTTGCGGTCGCCTTCTTTAAGCTGGTGGCACGCCGCACAACCGAGCGAGCTGAAGAGGGCTTTCCCCTTTTCGGCCAGTTCCGCGTTTCGCACGAAGCCCGTTTTGGCGGCGACCGTTTCTTTCGTCAGCGAGACGAGGCCGGCGACCGGCTGGCGGTTGATGCCGCCGCCGGCGATTTCCAGGTCCAGCGTCCATTCGCCCCCTCCCTGGAAGTACTCCACCACCAGCTTGTGCCAGCCGGCATCAAGCGGCATCCGGCCTTCCTTCACCTGGTGGGGGTGAACTCCGCCGTTCTTGATGACTTCGATGTCATCGATCAGCAGTCGGCTGCCGTCGTCCGATCCCAGAAAGAACTGAAATCTCCCGGTCTTCGGAATGCTCAGCCAGCCTTCGAAGCGGACCGCGAAGTTGTTGGTTTTTCCGGCCACTGTCAGGTCAAAGCCCGAACACTCTCCCTCGGACTTCGGCTTCAGCGTGCTGAAGTCCGGCAGGTCGTCCCAGCCCCCGTCGTAGACGGCGAACTTCAGGTTCGGGGCGACATTCACATCGCGGACGAACGAGTGCGCGATCGCGCGGAAGTCCTCATCTTTGAGCTGGAAGGCCGGCATGCGACCCGACGGCCGGCTCTTCAGCGGATCTTTCAGAAACGCCTGCAGGCTCGCCGACGTGTACTTTTTCGCCAGATCCGGCAGGGCGACCGACGTGGTCAGCTCCGCGGCTTTGCCGTCGCGCGGGGCATGGCAGGCCAGGCAGCCGACCTGCTGAAACAGCTTCTCGCCTTTCTTGGCCGCGCCCGCATCGGGGAACGTGTCCGACACGCTGCCGGTGCTCGCGAGAAAGTGGGTCAGCGCTTCCGCGGCCGCAAGCCGCTCTGCTGCGGGGAGCGCTGCCAGCACGTCCGGCATGGTCGTGCCGGGCTTGACGTCGTGGGGCCTGGTGAGAAACGCCTGGATCCACTCCGGACGGACCCGCCCCCCGACATCATCCAGAATCGGGGCCTGCTTGGCCTTCACTCCGGCGGTGGCCAGTTCGCCTTTGTGGCAGGCCAGGCAGTTGAGTTCGGCCAGCAGCAGCCGGCCCCCTTCGGCGGCATCGGCGTCTGTCGCCGAGTAAAACCGCTCGAAACCGGGGACCTGCGGATGGGCGGCGAACGCCATTGCGGGAAACAGCAGAATTCCACCGGCCAGCCAGACGCCCAGAGCCCGTCGCAGCATCGGTTCCACTCCCGCAGGTCCGCTTCGCCTGCAGGCGGTCGGACAGCCAGACATGTGTCAATCGAAGTTCGTCAAGGATGATAGCCGCCCCCGGCAGACCTCGCCACGGACCGGCGGCAGACTGGAGAGCCGCGGCGAACTCTGCCGGGAACCGCCCAATTGAGACGCGATTCGCGATCCCTCGGCCGCCAACTCCCTCAAGGTCTCGTGCTGCTTCGTCGAGACCTTGAGGGAGTGTTCGCAGGAATCGGTCCCGCGTGCGATTCGTCGCGTCGACCGGGTTCCATGGCAGGGAAGCCAGTATGCTCCGCGAGTGGTCCGGAACGATGGTTCCGCGCTGCGTCTCCTGGATGTTCGACAGCGCCCTCTGGACGCTACCCGGCGACTCCGTTCGACCACGGATCGCCCTCACCTTCGACGACGGACCGGAGCCGGGCGTCACCGAACGCATCCTGTCGGCGCTGGCCCGTCACCGGGCCCCCGCCACGTTTTTCATGCTGGGCCGGAACGTTCGGCGTCATCCGGATCTCGTCCGCCGGGTCGCCGATGCCGGTCACGTCATCGGGAATCACTCCGACACCCACATCGACGGCTGGCGCGTCCGGACGCCGGCGCTGCTGGCGGACTTCAACCGGGGAACAGACGCCCTCGCCAATATCCTCCGGCATCCCCCGCAGTGGATGCGCCCACCGTACGGTCACCTCACGCTGCCGCTGATCGCCTGGTGCCGACAGCAGCGCCAGCGGATGGTGATGTGGGACTTCGCGCCGCCCGACTATCGTGAAGGCATTTCCCCGCGGACCGTCCGCCAGTCCCTCGACCACTGGCTCCGTCCCGGCAGCATCGTGCTGCTGCACGACAACGTCGCGTCGGGCGCGGTCACGCCGGCACTGCTGGACGACTACCTGCCGCGGCTGCGCGACGCCGGCTGGGACTTTGCGTCCCTGCCGGACTCCGAGCAGACGGCGCCGAGCTGGCGGGCGGCGGCTTAGCGAAGTCCATCAACGAAAGCGCCCGGGACGATGCCCGGGCGCTCGGTCACCAGCTCTCGACGTTTATTGCAATCCGGCCGGCTCGGCCGCCAGGTCGGCGGAGAGATCGGCGGCGGCAACTGCGGGCCTCATTCGAAAAGCCGCGAGGAAGATCAGCAGCGACGCGATCACGCCGGCGGCGGGAACAATCCAGAAGCCCCGCCAGTCGGTCACGCCGGTTTCCGGATTGGTATAAGCCTCTGCCACATAACCCGACAGCACGCTGCCGAGGTACATGCCAACGCCGTAGGTCAGAAAGCTGAACAGCGCCTGTCCGCTCGCCCGGATCTCCTTGGGGGCCGTGTTATCCACATGGATGAATCCGGCGGCGAAGAAGAAGTCGAAGCAGATGCCGTGCAGCGCGACGCCGATAATGACCAGCGCGAACGGACTGCCGACGGCGAACATGGCGTAGCGGACGCCCCAGCAGAGCATGCCGAGCGCCAGGACCGACTTCATGCCGAATCGCTTGAGGAACCAGGGGAGGAACGGCAGCAGGAGCATCTCGGCGAACTGGCCGATGCTCATGGTCGAGGCGACGTCCTTGACTCCCGCACCCGTCTCCAGGAACTTCCCGGTGAAGCTGTAGTAAAATGCCAGCACGATCGTGATGATGAACGACACGCCGAAGAAGACGGCGAACGAGGGATCCTTCAGCAGCCCCAGCGCGCGGATGAACGGGATCGCGTCGCCTGCCTTTCCAGTGGGAGGCGTATGCGGCAGCGCGAAGCTGAAGAGCCCCAGGACCGCCGACAGTCCCGCCGCCAGCAGCAGCGGCAGATTCGTGTGATAAGCCGGCTTGTCGGGCGTCGACAGCACCTGCCCGACGATCAGACCGACCGCGATCCAGCCGATCGTGCCCAGCACGCGAATGCCGGGGAAGTCCCGTTCGCCGCTGGGAATGTGCGAAAATGCGATCGAGTTCGACAGCGCCAGCGTCGGGTTGTAGAGCAGCGAATAGACGAAGGTCAGACCGATCAGCATCATGTAGTGGTCGGGATTCTGCACCTGGGCCATGGCATACAGCAGCCCGGCCCCGGCCAGATGCAGGATCGCCATCAGCCGTTCCGACGAGAAGTACCGGTCGGCGATCTGGCCGACGAAGAGCGTCGAAAAGATGGCCCCCAGGGGCATCAGGCTGTACATCGTGCCGATGTGCGTGTTGCTGAACTTGAGGTGCCCCAGGTAGTTCCCCAGCACCACGAACCACGCTCCCCAGACTGCGAACTGGAGAAACATCATGATCGACAGATTAATCCGCAGATCCATCCGCAGAGGTGGAACATCCGTGGCGACGCCGGACGAGGGTAGCATGCAGAGGAACTCCGTCGAAGTGAAGACGTGATGGACAAGTCGACGACGCAAGGCCGATCGTTGATGCGTCACATTCTGACGTCGCCGCCGGGGAATTGCCACCAGCGGCTCGCCGCACCCGTCCCCGACCGGATCTGATTGACCCCCGGCGGAGATTGCCATACAAGACCGGGCGGTTTCCATTCGTGGGCGCGATGCGTACGCCGGATCCCTGAATCATGACTGCCCCGGATCGCGAGCCAGCCGAATACCACTGCCCGGGCGAAACGCACCCGATTTCGCGCTCGGTTCATCTGGCCCGGCTGGCGGCGTTCTACCCCGCCTGCCGGGAGTGCCCGCGCCGCAATGAGACCGGTCAGTTGCCGCAGGAACTGATCGGCCGGTTCGCCGAGACCCGGCAGCGCGCCCCCCGGCCGACGTGGATCAAGAGCGAAGGAGTCCGCGCGGTCTATCTCAACGAACTGGATCGCCCCCGAACCGCCGACTGGGCCGCCGCCCTGGCGCTCCGGCTCTGGGATGACATCCCCAGGCCGGGTCGAACATCACCGACGCCACCCGCGGCCCCGGACTCCGCCAGCCCTCCCAGTCGACACGCCGGGCCGAGCGTCGTCGTCGGCTACGACGAACGCTCGTCGTCGCCCGACCTCTTCGCCGGCGCGGTTCTTGGACTTCGGCGAATGGGCTGCCAGGTGATCGACATCGGCCTCACCACAAAACCGTGCTGGCGGTTTGCCGTCCATCATCTGGAGGGGGCCGCCGGGATCTTTGTCACAGGCGCCGGCCGCGATCCGGCCTGGACCGGTTTCGATCTGGCCGGTCGATCGGGGATTCCCTGGAGCACGGCCGAGCTGACGCGGGTCGAGGAGCGGTCGCGGGAAACGTCGATGCGTCCGACCCGGCAGGCCGGCGCGGTTCGTTCTTTCCAGGCGATGATCCCCTACCGGGCCGGTTTGCGGAAGCATTTCCACGCGCTGCGCCCGCTCCGGCTGGCCTGTGGCCAGCCGGGAGGACTGGGAATGCGCTGGCTCGAACAGCTCTTTGCGGAGCTCCCCTGCCGGCTGATCCCGGTGCCGCTTCCGGTCCGCCAGCGTCAGCTCGACGATCCCGCCGACGCGGACATCGTCCGGGTCGCCGAGTGTGTGACGCGGGAGGGGTTCGATCTGGGGTTGGTGATCGACGACGACGGGGAACGCTGCAGCGTTCTCGACGAAGCGGGGCGACTGCTGAGCCAGGAGCAGCTCGTCCGCCTGCTCTGTCGACGGCTGCTGCGCGACCACCCCGGACGGACCGCCGTCGTTACGGCGGAACTCGTTCCAAGCGTCGAGGCCCTCGTCGACAGCTTCGCCGGGAGGCTGCTCGTGGCCGATGCCGACCCCGCCGCCCTGGCCCGGGCGGTGGCCGCGGAGCACGCTGTCCTGGGAGCCGGCAGCGACCCGCGCTGCTGGTTCGACGAAGACTACCCGGCCTGCGACGCGGTTCTCACGCTGGCTGCGACATTGCAGGCGTTGAGCTGGAGCGATGCGCCACTGTCGGAAGTGGCTGCGGTGAAATGAGTCGAAGTTGTGGAGGTTCCATGCTCGACTCAGAGTTTCGATTACGGGACCAGTTCCAGCGACACGGGGTCGTTCTTACCCTCCGCTTTCACGTTCAGCTCCAGCTCCGAAGCAGAGTTGTACTTGGCGGGCAGATACTGTTCGCGAATCTGGACCTTCTCGCCCGGATTCACTTCGCTGAATTTGCCGGGCACGTCGCGCATGGCGGTGATTTCGATCTTCTTCCGACCGGAGCTGACCTGAACCGAGAACTTGCCGTCGACGATCTTGCCGCCGCCGCTGGTTCCCCCAGCTTCCATCGGAATGATCGCAACATCCCCTTCGGGGACCGGCTTCCCCTCCCAGGTGACGGTTCCGTCGATCTTGTAAAGCGTGGGGCCCTTCTCGCCGCCACCGCAACCGGCAAGAACTCCGACACACAAACACATCAGACCGAAAATCGTCGCAGACCGCAGCATGGCCAAAGCGTGCTCCAAGGCGGCCGATCAGCCGCGTTTACAAGCCCGGAAGTGGCGGCAGCCTGCTGCTGCCGCCTGAATGACGCCCGACTTCTTAAGGAGCTGTCGCGGTCCTGACGGAGTCGCGACAGCTCGTCGAAAAGCGGCTTTAGAACTCGCCCAGGACTTCGTTCCCGGCCCGGGTTCCCAGATTCTGCCACATCGTGCGGTCGATGTTGTTGGACACGAACCGGACGGCGCCATCCGCCATCAGCGTGTGCACGCCCCCCGTGTGATAACTGCGAGCCAGATTCCGCTGAGTCGCATAAGTCGTCATGCTCGTGCACGGCGCATTGGGCCAGGTCGTGCTCTTGCACGTGTAGTTCTGGTCGGTGATCGAGGAGTTCGGAGGCTCCAGCGTCGTGAAGCCGAAGCCGCCCCCTTCGCCGCCCCCCCAGTAGCCTCCCGATTCTCCCCAGCCGCCGGTATTGGCGCGGCCGCGAATCATCGCTTCGCTCGCCAATACGGTATTGCTGGTGCCGTCGATGACGTCGCGAATCCGGGTCGAAGAGTTCCACCAGAACATGCCGCCGTTGTCTGCGCCGTAAACTTGTGCCTTCCCGATGCACCCGACGTAGTTCCCCTGGAAGCCGTCGGCGCCGCTGCGAAATCCGCCGCTGCCCCCTTTGGCCGGTCCCGACGGGTCCGACGGGCACATCAGGACGCTGATCGACTGATCGCGAATCGCGGCCGGAGTATCCATGACCCACTGCCCGATCCACGCCTGATACTGGTTGTAGAGTGGGGCCTGTTCGATGTACGGCAGGGTCGCCTGCATCCAGGTGTCGCGCAGATGAAAGGTCCCGACGTTCATCACGCCGTACGGAAACACGTTCATCGTGTCGTGATAGTTGTGCAGGGCCAGGCCGAGTTGCTTCAGATGATTCCGGCACTGCGTCCGCCGGGCGGCCTCGCGGGCCTGCTGCACCGCTGGGAGCAGCAGAGCGATCAAAATCGCAATAATGGCAATCACGACGAGCAGCTCAATGAGCGTGAACGCCCGACGGCGCGAATGGAGCAAAGACATGCGAGTTTCCCTGATACACGTACGAACAAGTACAACTAAGTAACAACACGTACTCAACCTTAGCCTATCGGCCAGATTTCGACCGTCAATCAACAATCGACTTGGATTCCGGAGAGACCTCGGAAATCCAATCACTCCACTAGCAAATTCGCTACCAGTTAAAATGGATTATTCTCAAGTGTTTATGCGGTAGTTGTTTGCAGAGAATCAGCGACGGATTGTGCATCAGACGGACCGTCTTTGCCTGCCGCCCGCGCACGCAAGAACGCACCGCAAACTAGCAGGAATTCCAATGACCATATAGCCATGAGCGATTGCACCTGCGCAAACGAAAACGCCCGGCTTTCCGAAGAAAGCCGGGCGTCTGAAATCAGCCATCAGGTTCCGCGTGTCGCGGAGTGACGGGCCTTAGTACAGGTCGTTATCGTGGCCGCCCTTTTTGCCTTCGTCGCCCTTCGGCTTCTCGGCAATCAGCGCGTCGCTGGTCAGCAGCAGCGTCGAAACGCTGGCCGCATTCTGCAGCGCGCTGCGGGTCACCTTGACCGGGTCGATGATGCCCGACTTGACCATGTCCACGTATTCGCCGTTGGCGGCGTTGTAGCCCATGTTTCCCTTCAGCTCCGAAACCTTCTCGCAGATGACGGCGCCGTCGACGCCGGCGTTGTTCGAGATCTGGGTCAGCGGGGCCCGGCAGGAACGGACGATGATGTTGAAACCGGTCGTCTCGTCGGTGTTGAGGCCTTCCGGCTTCAAGTCGAGCGAAGCACGCAGCAGAGCCACGCCGCCGCCCGGAAGAATCCCCTCTTCGACGGCCGCACGCGTGGCGTGCAGGGCGTCTTCGACGCGGGCCTTCTTCTCCTTCATTTCGCTTTCGGTCGCGGCGCCCACGTTGACCTGGGCCACGCCGCCCGACAGCTTGGCGATCCGCTCTTCGAGCTTCTCGCGGTCGTAGTCGCTCGTGCTGTTCGCCACTTCCCGACGGATCTGCTCGGTGCGGGCCTTGATGTCGGCCGGCTTGCCGAGGCCTTCGATAATCGTGGTGTTGTCCTTGTCGATCACGATCCGCTTGGCGCGGCCCAGATCGGACAACTGCACGTTCTCAAGCTGGATTCCCAGGTCTTCGAAGATCGCCTGGCCGCCGACCATGATCGCCAGGTCCTGCAGCATCGCCTTGCGGCGGTCGCCGTAGCCCGGGGCCTTCACGGCGGCGATCTTGAACGTCCCGCGGAGCTTGTTGATCACCAGCGTCGCCAGGGCTTCCCCTTCGACTTCTTCGGCGACGATCAGCAGCGGCTTGCCCGAGTTGACGACCTTCTCCAGGACCGGAACCAGGTCCTTGATGTTGCTGATCTTCTTTTCGTGGATCAGGATGTACGCGTCTTCGAGGACGCATTCCATCGACTGCGGATCGGTGACGAAGTACGGCGACAGATACCCGCGGTCGAACTGCATCCCCTCGACGATGTCGAAGGTCGTCGTGAGGGACTTGCCCTCTTCGACGGTGATCACGCCGTCCTTGCCGACCTTCTCCATCGCGTCGGCGAGGATCTGGCCGATCTCGGTGTCGCCGTTCGAAGCGACCGTGCCGACCTGGGCGATGGCCTGCTTCTTGTCGCACTTGACCGCCATGCCACGGATCTTTTCCGTGATCATCTCGACGGCCTTGTCCATGCCGCGCTTCATATCGATCGGGCTGACGCCCGCCACGACGGCCTTGAGGCCTTCGCAGTAAATCGCTTCGGCGAGCACGGTGGCGGTGGTGGTGCCGTCGCCGGCGACGTCGCTGGTCTTGCTGGCGACTTCGCGGACCATCCGGGCGCCCATGTCCTCGAACTTGTCCGGCAGCTCGATCTCGCGAGCGACGGTGACGCCGTCCTTCGTGACCGTCGGCGAGCCGAAGCTCTTTTCGATAATGACGTTCCGGCCGCGGGGGCCGAGGGTCACGCGAACGGCCTTGGCGAGCTTCTGCACGCCGCGACGCATCGCTTCCTGGGCTTCCTGATCAAACGCGAGAATCTTAGACATCGAGAGAACTCCGGTAATGCAGTGCGATGTTCAATGGAGGGAAGCGAAAAGCCCCGGGCGATCATCCGCAGCAGTCCTGCGGGTGCAGCGGAGCGGAATGCGGAACTAGCCGACCACCGCGAGAATGTCGCTTTCGCGCATCAGCAGGTAGGTCTGCTCTCCGACCTTGAATTCGTCTCCGGCGTACGAGCTGAAGATCACCTCGTCGCCCGCTTTGACGGTCAGGCCCACGCGCAGCCCGTTGTTCTTGACGTGGCCTTCGCCAGCGGCGATGACTTCGCCGCGCTGCGGCTTGTCGGTCGCCGAATCGGGCAGCACGATGCCGCCGGCGGTCTTCTTCTCCGCTTCGGCCCGCTTCAGCACAACGCGGTCGCCCAGCGGGACCAGCTTGATCTCATCAGCACTCTTGGACGACTTCTTCGCCATTCAGATTTCCTCCAGCAGTTAACCACGATGCCTGGTATAGACCTCGCGCACAGTGACGCGATCGTGTGTCGCCACGCGTCAGATGCGAATCGCATGCCACAGGACGACATGACGTAACGTGTTGCAGTGGCGCGTGATGCGTGATTGCGAAGGCGAATCGAAACTGCCATCCCGACGGTCCGGCCGGCCCGGATTCCTCGGGGCGCTGCCAATCTGGCAGACCCTGCCTGAGTCCGCCACGGACGGAAACTGCCAGGCCGCTGCCGCTCGCTCCCCGATCGACAAACTCCTCGCAGCCCCCGCAATTGACAGCGATCCCTCCGGTCAGCGACAATCAAGATCTCTCAGGTCGCTTCTCCCCGCTCCCAGTGGATTTGGGATGCAGGTACGCGCTCGATCCTTCGTGCCCCGCCTCCACGAGATCGACAGATGACCGCGGCCGCTGACCGTCCTTCCCGATCGTTGCTGCAGCGCGCCCAGGAACGCCTCCGCTTCCGGGATTGGAACGCTGCGGAGCAGTTGTTTCGGGAATTGATCGCAACCGAGGGATCCTTCGCCGCGCACCTTGGACTGGCCGAGTTCCTGGGCGGTCGCGAACGGTATGGAGAAGCCCTCCGCCAGCTCGCCGTCGCGCAAGATGCGGCCGCAGAGTCGGACGACGCATCCCTGGCCGCACGGTTGCATCACAACTTCGCGGCGGTCTACCGGGCGCTGGGCCAGCACGAACTGGCAGCTCGCTTCCAGCAGCGGGCGCTGATGTCTCAGGCCGATGTGGGAGCGGAAGAACTGCTGGCGCATGCCAACGACGCCCTGCAGGCGGGCCGGTTCGAGCTGGCCGAGCAACTCCTCGAAACCGCCTTTGAGCTGGTGGAGCCGGCCGACCAGCCGGAACTGGCGGCGGAACTGCTCGGGACGCTGGGCCTGACGCGGGGAATTCGACGGGAGCCGCGCGCAGGGCTGCGTCTCGTCCTCGCCGCCCTGCGCCTGCATCGCGACGCCGGGGACGTCGTCGGGGAAATCTGCGACCTGATCAATCTGTGTGCGCTATGCGAAGCACGGGACTGGCTGCAGACTGCCGAACGTTGCGCCGAACGGGCGCTGTCGATCGCCCGGAATGCCGACCTGCCGCATTCGATGGAGCGCGCCCGGCAGCAGCGCGACCGGCTGCGCGAACTCCGCGGAGTGGCGAACATAGCCGCCGAGCGCAATTGACCGTGGTCCATCACCTCGCTCGAATCCGAGGTGCGGAATCTCGGGTCTGCGTTCCTTCACAGGGCGTTCGCAATACAGGCCCCGTTAGGACGTTTCTTCCCCAATTTCCGCATTTTTTCTCGCTGGCGGGGCAAATCGGGGTTGTCGAAACTGGGGAAATCAGAAAAGATCCCTGTAGAGCGGTTCGCGTAGACGTTACGCGACGGTTCCGAAGCCTGCGAAGTGACCGGGCCTGGCTCCCGGCCGAAGCAGGGGGTTCTTTACGAGAGGAGGTGGTCTTTTGGATTACGAGTGTAAACGCCAGGAGAGTGGCCTCTGCTAGTGGCAGTCGACGGGTTGCCGACTGGCAGCCACTGACTCGTGAAGGATCTCTGATCCTGAACGAGGACCCGAATCGCGGCCCCGGATTTCGCAAGGAATCCGGGGCTGTGTTTTTTTGTGGAGACATGATCTCTCGCAACGGCGCAGAGGCAGATGGGCTACGCAACTACGCTCAAGAACTGAACGAATTCGAAGTTTGCTTTATGGTCGTCTAAATTATTGCGAGTGCAATCCATGCGAGACTACGAGTCCTCTCGCACAGACGGCGATTCAGTCTTGAATGGCGAATGGACTTGAATTCTGGCACGGCCTGAGGGCATTATCCGAGGATCATACATGGACGGGCGCGCCAGCCTATCCGCTCGTTCGCCTCTATTTTACGATTTGGGACCTCGCAATGGCCGAACTTTTGTATCGCCAGTTCGCCGAAGTCGAGGGAGTCTGGTTTCTCGACGAAGTAGCACTCAACGAGTTAGACGGAATTCTGACTCAGCAGTTGAAGCAGCTTAAGAAGCAACGCGATAAAGACGTTCAGCGAGAGATACGGCTGGAATCGAGGTCCATCGACCAGCGGTTTGCTCCAGAAGATCCCAGAAGAGAATCGGCTCTTGCCGCGCGCAAGAGCGAAGTGCGATCTGCATCTCGCAATCGACTTGAACGCATCGAGATAGTGATTGCATCACCAAAGCGCGAGAGCGTGGTTTGCGCTAGTTTTTCTGAAGCTGCTGGCAGCGATCTCCTTCGAAACACGTTTCCGACGGAGTTTCACGCGAAAATTCAAGCTGGCCAGAACCGAGTTGAAATCTCGCTGAAGCGTCGATTTCAGTCTGATATTGCTACTGTCGCAATTCAACCACGCGGAGACATTACTGGTCCGGCTCTCGTGGAACTCGAAGATTGGGCACAGCGTCATAGATGCAATCCAAGCCTTTGTTGGTGGCACAAGCATTGGCCCCTCTTGATTGCGTTCACATTTATGGCATGTGCTTTCCTGTGCACCTACTTTGTATCCGAAAAGAACGCACCAAGCGACAACTTCAAGGCAATTGAGCAGGCAAACCGCTTGCTTAGTGTGGGTGTTGGCGAAAGCAATCGAGATCGTGCAATCGAAACGATTCTTCAGCACATCTCTGAGAGTCGCCCAGCAATGGTATCGTCGTATTCTCCCTATTGGATCATGGCGACTCTCGTGCTTACCGCTACGGCTGGTATGATTATCGCAATGCCGCCGCGAACCATTCTCGCGATTGGTGCCGGAAAGTCTCGATTACGACTCCGAAAGAAGTGGTTTTCAGCCCTAGTCTACTCCGGCCCCATCGCGGTAACGACGGCGCTTGCGCTCGGAGTTGCTGGCAGTTTGGCGTCCGACTACGTTCGTCAAATGCTATTCCGCACGAATGATCAACAGGGAAAGCCAGTCGAGCTGGAGGATATTTCGCGACCGTAATCACGTATGCCGCGGGATATCGATGGGCATCGCAACGTACAGTGACAACCCTCACGCCTGCTGTTGCTGCTGCTGTTGCTGCAGAATCTGCTCGTCCGCAAAGTCTTCCCGGCGCTGGCGCGCGATTGCCGTGATCGGCACGTCGAGCGGGGGCAACTGCTCCTGCCAGGCCAGCGACGGCATCCGGTCCAGCTCCCGTGTCGCCACCCGCACGTTGATCAGCTCGTTCCCTTCGCCGCGGTACGTCCCCTTGTTCGGCGGCACGTCGGTAAAGTCCCGTCCGATCGCCACCTTGATGAACCGCTCGCTCGTCGGGCACCCGTTCGTCGGATCGAAGCCGACCCAGCCCATGTCGGGAATCCAGACCTCGCACCAGGCGTGGCTCTGCGACTCCTTGTTGGGCCGATGAATGTAGCCGCTCACGTACCGGGCCGGCACGCCGAACGATCGGCAGACGGCGATCATCAGGTGCGCGAAGTCCTGGCAGACCCCTTTGCCATGTTTCAGAATGTCGTCGATCGGCGAATTGGCGTCGGTGAAGTACCGGGCATACTCGAAGCGGCTGCGGATGTATTCCCCGGTCTGGCAGAGCCACATGCCGATCCGCCCGTGGTCGCGGGGGTGCAGGTCCTGCAGCAGCGGTTTCAGGAGCGGGGTCGGACTGACCGGGCCGCGAAGCTGCAGCAGATCGTAGATCGACAGATCGACGTTGTCGAACTGCAGCGGGAAGGTCGACTGGCTCGTCATCAGGTCCCGCCGTCGCGGATCGGTCTCCACGATGCTCGCCGCCAGCAGCCGGACCTGGCGATGCGGCTGGAGCAGGTTGAAGTGATGCACGTGGTTGCCGAAGCCGTCGGAGTACCGATGGACCGACGTCGGCTGGCTGACGGCGATATGAAACAGATGGCAGCTCTGCTCGCCGTCCGTCACCGGCTCCATCCGCAGCTCGGCGAGCCACTCCCGCACGGGAGCGGAATATTCCAGGGTTGTCTCGTGCTGGATCTCTAGAATCATGGGGATTGGCTCTTTGTTATTTGGTGTTTGAAACTTACTCCGTCAGTGGAGCGAGTACTGCTGCTGAATCGAGCTGCTGAGCTGGCTGACTCCTGCCATGGCCGTCGCCAGGACGTCGTGGAGGCCCGATTCGATCAGGTCGTCGATGTCGCGGTAGCGCAGTCCGCTGATGATCCGTCCCAGCCGCCGGGCTGCGGGGCTGTCGTTCCGTTCGAGCGGCTTGCCGCTGATTTCGACCAGCGCGTCCGCCGCACGCTCCAGGCAGAAGCGAACCGAATGCGGCAGTTCCGGGTTCATCAGCAGGAACTCGATCACCCGCTCGTGCTCGACCCGGCTGATATAGAGCCGGCGGTACGATTCGTACGCCGAGCAGCTCATCAGCACCGAACCCCACTGCAGGTTCGCCAGCGGCAGTTCGGTCGGACTGGTCAGCCGCGACAGCAGTTGCGACTTCACGTCGAGAATCCGCAGCGTCTTGTCCGCCCGTTCGAGATACTTCCCGAGCTGGATGAACTGCCAGCTCTCGTCGTGCGACATCGTCGCGTCGCAGATTCCCTGAAAGAGCTGACTCCCCACCTGCACGGTCTGATAGAGATCGTGCGGCGACGTCAGGACCTGCTGCCGGAAATCCGGGTCCGACAACTGCCAGTAGAGTTTGTTGAGCTCCCGCCACATCTCCGAGGCGATCGATCCGCGGACGCTCCGCGCGTTGTTGCGCGAGCGGTTGACGCACATCATGATGCTGGTGGGAATCTCCATCTCGAACGTCAGCCGCCGGCTGATCGCCTGCTGCAGCGATTCCTCCGGTTCCGGGATCACATCCACCTGCAGGATCGCCAGCAGCGCGTTCCACTGCAGCTTCAGCGGCCCGCTCAGCACGCCGTGCAGATCCAGCTCCGTATGGAAGCTGACATCCAGCAGCCGGGCGACATGCTCGGACCGCTCCAGATACCGGCTCATCCAGTACATCGCATCAGCAACGCGGCTGAGCATGATTCATTCCCGTCAACGGGTAGGGCCGGTCGCGCCCGGCCGGCTGCTGTCTCTTGCCTGCTCTTCACTCGCCACTAGCCACTCATCACCAGCCACTTCTTCCCTCTACTCATCCGTCGCCAGCACCCACGTATCCTTGCTTCCGCCTCCCTGCGAGCTGTTGACGACCAGACTCCCTTTCGGCAGTGCCACGCGGGTCAGCGAGCCCGGCACGATGACAGTCTTTTCGCCAGTCAGCACGAACGGCCGCAGGTCGACGTGCCGCCCTTCCAGCCGGCCGTCGACGAACGTCGGATGCGTCGAGAGCTGAATCGTCGGCTGGGCGATGTAGTCCCGCGGACAGGCCCGCAGCAGATCGCGGAAGGTGTCCTGCTGCTCTTTCGTACTCGCCGGGCCGACGAGCATGCCGTAGCCCCCCGATTCGTTGACCTTTTTGACGACGAGCTTGTCGATGTTCGCCAGCACGTGATCGAGCTGGGCCGGGATCTCGGGCCGGAATGTCTCGACGTTCGGCAGGATCGGATCCTGCTTGAGGTAATACTTGATCATGTCCGGCACGAAGGGGTAGATCCCCTTGTCGTCGGCGATCCCGGTCCCGATGCTGTTCGCCAGCGCCACGTTGCCCGCGCGGTACGCATTCACCAGACCGGGGACCCCCAGCATACTGTCGGAACGGAAGGTGAGCGGATCGAGGAAGTCGTCGTCGATCCGGCGATAGATCGTGTCGACCTTCTGCAGACCGCGCGTCGTCCGCATGAAAACGCGGTTCTGATCCACGACCAGATCCCGTCCCTCGACCAGCTCGATCCCCATCCGCTGGGCCAGAAAGCTGTGCTCGAAGTAGGCGGAGTTGAACATCCCCGGACTGAGCAGGACCGCGGTCGGATCGGCGGAGAATCCCGATGCGATGTACTTCAGCACATCCAGCAGCGCGGCCGGGTAATCGTCCGTCGAACGGACGTTGTACTGTTGAAAGACGAGCGGAAAGACCCGTTTGAGAACCTGGCGGTTCTGCAGCATGTAGCTCACGCCCGACGGCGTCCGGCCGTTGTCTTCCAGGACGAGATAGTTCCCGTCCGCGTCGCGGATCAGGTCGGTCCCGCAGACGTGGATATAGATCCGCTTGGGGACCTTGGCCCCGACAAATTCCCGGCGGAAGTAGGCCCCGCCGTAGATGAGCTGCGGGTCGAGAATTCGGTCCTTGAGAATCTTCTGATCGTGATAGATGTCGTCCAGGAACAGGTTCAGCGCCGTGATCCGCTGCGTCAGCCCGATTTCGATATGCTGCCATTCGTGAGCGGGGATGATCCGCGGCACCGGATCCATGGGCCAGACCCGTTCGATCCCTTCCTCGGCCCGATAAACGGTAAAGCCGACACCGTCCCGCCGCATCGACAGATCGGTCATCGTTTTGCGGCGACGGAACTCGTCGGGAGTCAGCGACTGCAGCAGGCGGGCCAGCGTCCGGTAATGCGGCCGGGGCTGCAGATCGCGGTCGAACATCTCGTCGTAGGCGGCGGACAGGGCATATTCGCTCCCCAGCCGGCCGACGGCGTTCGACGCTGCTGGAGGTGCCGGTTCGTGCGATTCCATGGTGTCCGATCCTCGCCCGTCGCGAAACCCGCCATGCTCGTTTTCAAGGCGTTCCGTGCCGTGTTTCAGGTCACTCTTGTCGTTCCGTCGCGAAATCCGTCAGCCAGCTCAGTCACAAACACCATGCCAGTCGTGAGGTTGGGCAGGATTTGCGATCAGACGGCGTGCTGTCGCCTAAGAGATTGGCAAATGGCATGCCGGGGGAGGGAAGAGAGCGAGCAGGGAGTAGCGAGTAACGAATAGCCAGAGAATCAAAGAGGTTGCCGGATAGTGCTGCCTGGCGAGCCGGATCACGCGCCGACATGAGGCCGCCGATTGAGTCGAAGTGTCGTGCGTAGACTCAGGCCTCCGGCCGATACACGAACCGCCAACCTTCGCAACCATAGTCGGCGAGCGAGGCATTCCCCTTCAGGCGGCGCCCCTTGAGAGTCAGGGACAGCTTCGCCCCGTCAAGCTCCCCGGCATACTCCCCCGTATCCCACCGGGCGACCGTCCCGCGGTCCCCGGAGACCGGCCCCTCGTAGTCCAGATACACCGGCCGATGATCCGGCAGCGCCTCCGCAGCAATCGCCACGTCCGCCGCCGGTTCCGCCAGCAGCCTCCACGCGCGCAGCACCTCCCCGGCCTCCAGGAGCAGATCCCAGTGCAAGAACGGATGGTCGTGGATCAGGATCGCGAAGCGAGGAATTTGTCAGTTGCCCTTTGTCAGTCGTCCGTAGGGCCGGGCGCGCCCGGCCGTCTTCCTCCGGCACTCAACTCTCGTCTCTCAACTCTCAACTGCCCCGAGAAGCCCCGCCAGCTTCCGGCCCGTCACCGACAACGGATACTCCTCGAACCGCTCGGCGGCCACCCACTCGGCCGGCGTCTCCCGCACTGTCAACCGCCCCCCGGTCCGCCGGGCGACGTGGCACTTCAGCGTAATCCGGTATCGCGTCACGCTGTGCTGAAATTCCGCCACCTGCGGCCCCAATTCGATCTGCAGCCCGGTCTGATCGCGCACAAGGTTGTGCAACGCGACGGTCGCCGTGTGATCCTCCAGCGGATAGCGCAGGAAATCCCACAGCCCCGCCCAGCGTTCGTCGGCGGTCCGCTGTCGCAGCAGATATTTTCCGTTGTGGCAGACGGCCACATACGCCTCGGTGACGGCGGTGATCTCCGGCCGCTTCGCCGGCTGGGGCAATTCCTGCTGTCGACCCTCCGCCGCGGCGACGCAGCAGGTCTTTGCGGGGCAGTGGTCGCAGTCCGGCTGCGACGGCGTGCAGACGGTCGCCCCCAGGTCCGTCAGCGCCTGGTTGAACTCCCCCGCTCCCGTCGCCGGCAGGATCTTCTCCGCGAATTCCCACAGCACCCGCTGCCCGGCCGTCGATCGCGGATCACCGTCGTAGCCGAGCAGCCGGCAGTACAGCCGCAGCGTATTGGCCTCAACGATCGGCGCCCGCCGGTTGAAAGCGAACGACGCAATCGCCCCGGCCGTGTATCGCCCGACTCCCGGCAGCGTCTCCAGGACCGCGGGGTCCGACGGAAACTCCCCGCCGAATTGCTCGACGACGACTTGGGCGGCCCGATGCAGGTTCCGCGCCCGGCTGTAATAACCAAGCCCCTCCCACAACCGCAGCACATCGCTCTCGTCCGCCGCCGCCAGTTCCCGGACCGTGGGGAATCGCTGCAGAAACCGGTCGAAGTACGGTTTGACCGCCGCGACGGTCGTCTGCTGCAGCATGATCTCGCTGATCCAGACGAGATAGGCATCCCGTTGATTCCGCCACGGCAGATCGCGTCCATGCTGTGCGTGCCACTTGAGCAACGCCTTCCGAAACCGTGAAAACGTCGAAGCGTCCAGAATACATCTCTCTTAATGTAGGGTCCGCTATGCGGACCAGTCTTTCAGTCGGCAAAATATTCAGAATTGGTCCGCACAGCGGACCCTACAACCCGCGATTCGCCGTTCTCCACTGGACAACCACCGCCCGTTTGCCCGAAGATATCTCTCATGGGAGCCGCTTGATACGTCGCCCCCTGTCCGCCTGCCCACATTGCCTGCCACAGCCAGCCTGCCCGGCCCCGCCGACGAGGTTCTCACATGTTCGACCAATCGCTCCCGTCGCGTCGTCAGTTCCTGGCTCATAACGCCATGGGAGTCGGCTCCGTCGCCTTGGCCTGGCTGCTCCAGCAGGAAAACCTCCTCGCCAAGCCCCCGATCGTCGCCGAGAAGGAAGTGCACCGCGATCTCCTGCCGCGCTCGCCGCACTACGCGCCGCAGGCCCAGGCAATGATCTCGCTGTTCATGCACGGCGGCCCCGCCCACATGGACCTGACCGACCCCAAGCCCGAACTGACCAAGCACGACGGGCAGGACTATTCCGGCGAAGTGACCTACAGCTTCGTCAACCGGGCCAGCAAGAAGCTCCTCGGCAGCCCGTTCAAGTTCCAGAAACACGGCGAATGCCGCACCGAATTGTCCGAGCTGCTCCCCCACCTGGGCGAGATTGTCGACGACATCTGCCTGATCCGCTCGATGCACACCGGCCACAACGGCCACGAAGTCTCCATCCGCTACTTCCACAGCGGCATCCCCGCCGTCCTCGGCCGCCCCACGCTCGGCGCCTGGTTGACCTATGCCCTCGGTTCTGAAACGCGCGACCTCCCGGCGTACATGGTCCTCGTCGATCCGGGCGGACACCCGGTCGACGGCACCCACAACTGGACCAACGGTTTTCTCCCGCCGCTGTTCCAGGGGACAGTTCTGCGCCCCTCGGAGCCGCGAATCCTGAACCTCAATCCGCCCCCCCGTCTCAAAGGGGATCTGCAGGCGCAGAACCTCGACTTCCTCGCCGCGATCAACCGGCGCCATCTCGAACGCCATCCGGGCGAAGCCGACCTCGAAGCCCGGATCGCCAGCTACGAGCTCGCCGCCCGCATGCAGACCTCCGCCACCGAGGCGCTCGATATCAGCCAGGAGACCGAAGCCACCCAGAAAATGTACGGCCTCGACCAGGACGCCACCCGCGAATATGGCACGCGCTGCCTGATCGCCCGCCGGCTCGTCGAACGGGGCGTCCGCTTCGTCCAGCTCTTCCTCGGCGGCCAGCCCTGGGACAATCACAGCAACCTCCGCGACGGACTCAAGGGGATCACCGCCCGGACCGACAAGCCCGCCGCCGCACTGGTCAAAGACCTCAAGCAGCGCGGCATGCTCGATTCGACCCTGGTCCACTGGGGCGGCGAAATCGGCCGGCTGCCAGTGACCGAAGGCGAAGGGGCCGGCTGCGGTCGCGATCACAACGGCCAGGGCTTCAGCATCTGGATGGCGGGGGGTGGCGTGAAGGGGGGCATGACCTACGGCGAGACCGACGAAGTCGGCCATCGCGCCGCGGTGAATGTCGTCACGCCGAACGACTACCAGGCAACGCTGCTCCACCTGTTCGGCCTCGACCACCAGCAGCTCATCTACCGCCACAACGGCCAGGAACAGGTTCTGACCGCGAAGCGTCCGGCCAAGGTGGTCGGCGACATTCTGAAGAACGGCGCCCCCGCGTAGGCGTAGGGCCGGGCGCGCCCGGCCACAGTCGCGGCGTATCGTTTGACGCGCGCTGCAGGCGTACTACGCACGGACGACCGTGCGTCAGCAATCCGACACGGCTAGGGACGACCCTGCCGACGCCAGAAAGGTCGCGTCATGGCATGGTGGTATCTGATCCTCGCCGGGCTGCTCGAAGTCGGCTGGGCCATCGGACTCAAGTCCTCCCACGGCTTCACCCGGCTGTGGCCCAGCGTGGCGACGATTGTCGCGATGGCGCTCAGCATGCTCCTGCTCGGCCTCGCCGTGCGCACGATCCCCATCGGCACCGGCTACGTCATCTGGACCGGAATCGGCGCTGTCGGAGCCGCCACGCTGGGCATGGTCCTGTTCGGCGAGCCGGCGACCGCGGCCCGGTTGTTCTGCCTGGGACTGATCCTGGCCGGCATCATCGGCCTGAAAATCGCAACCTGACCGTCGGCAAAGCCGACGTGGTCGCCGTTTGATCCGTCATTGTCGATGTGACGCCCGTCGTCACCGTGCCGCTCCAACTGCGGCCTCTTGTCGCTGCGCGATCCAGCCCCTTGGGCTGGACCACCCGAGGTCACTTCTTCTTCTGGCTTTCCGCTCTCAGCTCTTCGCTTTCCGCTGCCCCTTAGCCCCCCACATACCTCACATACAGCCCGCGCGCCACCGTCGCATCATCCGTCCCCTGGATAATGGCCCGGCCGTCGCGGAAGATCGTCAGTTCGCAGTCGCTGCCGGTCGGCGTGAATCGCAGCAGAAAGGCATTCTGCTTGACGCTTCCGAGCGGACTCAGCTTCGCCGCCAGTTCCTCCAGGGAAAGCCGGAAGGCCTCCGCCGGGGAAATCTGCACCGAGTTCCGACCGCACAGCACCGTCGATTGCGTCCCCGACTTGCCGTGCAGCCAGTCACGCCGGCCCTGACCGCACGCGGAACACTCGCCGCATTCCCTCAGCCCTTCCAGCGACACAGTCCGCCACGTCGCGCCCCACACATCGACGATCGTGAGCTGCTGCGGAATCGTTTCCCCCTGCCCGGTCAGCAGCTTGAGCGCCGCCACGACCTGCAATGACGCCACCACGTGAATCGCCGGCGCCAGCACGCCCGCGGTGTCGCATGTCTCCGTCGAACCCGGCTCCGGCATCGTTTCCATCAGACATCGCAGACACGCCGTGTGGCCGGGACGGATCGCCATCGTCTGGCCGTGACTTCCCACCACGCCGCCATAGACCCACGGCAGACCGGTCTCCAGCGCCGCATCGTTGATCAGGAACCGCAGCTCGAAGTTGTCGGAACCATCGAGAATCAGATCGACGTCCCGGCTCAGTTCGAGGATGTTCGCCGGCCGAATGTCCGCGATCACCGGCTCGACGGCGACTTGCGAATTGATCCGCTGCAGCTTCTGCATGGCGGCGATCACTTTGGGCAGTCGCTCGGCGACATCGCTTTCGTCGAACAGCACCTGCCGCTGCAGGTTCGACAGATCGACGAAGTCGCGATCGACGATCCGCAGGAAGCCCACGCCGGCCCGGACGAGGGAGTCGGCGATCGTCGAACCGAGCGCGCCGCAGCCGCAGAGCAGCACGCGGGCCGAGCGCAGCCGCTGCTGACCCGCTTTGCCGATCGGGGCGAACCGCATCTGCCGGCTGTAACGGTCCAGGTCGTCGCTGGAGGAGTTCAATTCGTTCACAGGAAATCCGCACAAAATGGGGTTGAACAGAGATTGTACCAGAGCGACTCTCCGTTCGCGTCAGTTGAACCGGGCTTCGGGTATCGGGCTTCGGGCTTCGCAGAACAGAACCAGGACCCGGGTGGCACGCTCTGAGGCTTTGCGAAGGGCGTGGTCTTCAAAGTCGTTGAGGGTTGAGCGTCGAGAGGTGCAATGACGGGCATTGCGTCTTTCTCTGCGAAGCCCGAAGCCCGAGACCCGAAGCCCGCATTGTGAATTCCGCGCAACAAAGTCCCTAAAGATGACAGGACACAATCGGCCAGTTTTCTCTTCACTAACCACCAGCCACTCTCCACCAGCCACTCTGGAGTTCCCCATGTCTCTCATGGACACGTTCGAGCAGAAACAGCTCCTCCCCCGGCACGGCGCCGACGAATTCTGGTCCGAGATCCAGGAGATCTATGCCAAGGAGGACCCTCTCGCCTGGCAGCGGCTGGCGATGTTCGCCCTCCGCGAAAGCGTCGGCTGGACCATCGACCAGATCGGCTTCGCAACCGGCCGCCATCCCGGCCACGTCACCCGCGCAATTCTGTGCGTCAAACAGGAGCTCCGTCGCAAGTTCCGCGACGGCCGCCGCTTCATCGAGCTGGACGACGGTTTCTCGGACCCGGATGAGCCGTAGGAGAGTGGCTAGTGACGAGTGGCTGGTGGCTAGTGAAGACAAAGTGCGTCTCCGACGCATGACGTGCCGCCCTCTTCGCCACTGACAGCGGGCAACAGACGACTGACCACATTGTGAATTCCGCGCAACAAAGTCCCTATAGGTGACGGGACACAATCGGCCCGTCTTCTCCTCACTATCCACTATCCACTAGTCACTAGTCACCTCTCATGCTGCTCCGCCCCCTCCTCATCGCCGATCTCAAGCCCGCTCCCTACAACCCGCGCCGGCCGCTCAAGCCGGGTTCGCCCGGCTGGAAGCGGCTCGAACGCTCCCTCCGCGAGTTCGACCTCGTCCAGCCCATCGTCTGGAACGAAACGACCGGCCATGTCGTCGGCGGCCATCAACGGCTCGAAATCCTCAAGCATCAGGGCCACACCACCATTGACGCTGTCGTGGTCAAGCTCCCGCTGGAGCGCGAAAAGGCCCTGAACGTCGCTCTCAACAACAGCCAGGTCGGCAGCGACTGGGATGCCCAGCGTCTCGTCGAGCTGCTCGACGAACTGACCGCCATCCCCGACTTCGACGTCACTCTCACCGGTTTCGACGACAAAGCCCTGCACGACCTGCTCCTCGAACCGGCGAAGGACCTCCCCGGAGATGACGCCGAATCGAACACCGTCCGCGTCACCCTCGAAATCCCCCGCGAGCACTGGGAAGCGGCCCGCCCGGAAATCGACGACCTCGCACAACGGTTCAACTGCAGATTGCATGTGGATGCGTAGCGTAGGGCAGGCTCCCGCCTGCCGCATTGTGCCCTCATTACCACATTTCGGCAGGCAGGAGCCTGCCCTACTTCGTTGAGCGTCTTTCCTCTTCTCACTCGCCACGCACCACTAATCACTAGCCACTTCCTCCCCCATGCAACTCACCCTCTCCCACACCTTCCCGCCGCACCGCCAGAGCTGCCACGCCGCTCTGGTCATGGACCGCTTCGGGATCGGACCGGAGCTCTCTCGCCATGTCATCGCCGAAAACCTGGAACTCCCGCTCCAGCCCGGCGACATCGCCTGTTTCCTCGGCCCCTCCGGCTCGGGAAAGTCGAGCCTGCTCCGTGCCGCAGCGGGAGAACTTCAAGACGCCATCTGGCTCGATCGCCTGGAACTCGGCGAAGGCCTCGTCATCGACGGACTCGGACTCCCCGCCGACGCCGCGTTCGAGCTGCTGACGCGCTGCGGGCTCGGCGAGCCCCGCCTCATGCTCCGCATGCCAGCCGAGCTCAGCGACGGCGAGCGATTTCGCTATCGCCTCGCGCGCTCGGCCGCCCTCCAGCCCGCCTGGCTCGTCGCCGACGAATTCACCGCCATCCTCGATCGCACGCTCGCCAAAGTCGTCGCCTTCAACCTCCGCCGTCTCGCACGTCGCAGCGGATTTGGCTGCCTGCTGGCGACCACGCATGAGGACATCCTCGACGATCTCCAACCGGATCTTGTCATTCGCTGCGATCTCACCAGCCAGCCGACTGTCGAACGCCGCGAACGTCAATCCGCGACTCCGATCTCCTTCGCCGATGAGCTCCAGACGAGCATCGGCTCCGCCGCCGACTGGCCCCCGTTCGCCCGCTGGCACTACCGCGGTCACGACGTCGCCTGCATCCGCTTCGTCACCGTCCTCCGACAC
Source organism: uncultured Planctomycetaceae bacterium (assembly GCA_942493135.1). GTDB lineage: Bacteria > Planctomycetota > Planctomycetia > Planctomycetales > Planctomycetaceae > Planctellipticum. The sequence continues at coordinate 2,567,395 of OW818684.1, forward strand.
GGCGACCGGCCCGTCGGCATCTGCGTCTTCGCCGCCCCCGCCCGCTCGCTGCGCGGCCGCAATCGCTACTTCGGTCTCAGCGGCCGATGGTCCCGCGCCCAGCTTCAGGCCCAGAGCGCCCAGCTCGTAACGCTCAGCCGGGTCGTCCTGCATCCCACCTACCGCGGCGCGGGGCTGGCCTCGGCCTTCGTCCGCGCGAGCTGCCGGCTCTGCCCGTTCCCCTGGATCGAGACCCTCGCCGAGATGGGCCGGCTGCACCCCCTCTTCGAACGGGCCGGCTTCGTCCGCGTCGACGTCGCCGCCGGCAAACGCAGCCTCAACGGACACTCCGAACTCTATGGAAAGGGACGACATGGACGAGGCCGACTCGTCACCGCCGCCACCCACGACAAAAGCCGCTGGACCGCGCCGGTCTACTACATCTACGACAACCGATCCGCCGGACGACGAAGCGCCGCTGCTGCCGATCGCCCCGAGAGAGCGCAGTGAGTCGCCCGAACTGCTCACCCCCGACGAACAGGAAGTGATCCTCGAAAACGCCGAGCACGGCATCGGCGCCGGGCTGGCCTGCCGCAAACTCGGCCTCAGCATGCAGGCCTTCTGGAACACGCTCGAAGTCGACCTCGAATTCAAAGCCCGCTACGAGCAGACCCAGCACACGCTGAATCTCAACGTCGCGTCCAAGGCCTACCAGTCGGCGATGGGAGGGAGCGTCAGCATGCAGCAGTTCCTGCTCCGCCAGCTTCCCCCCTTCTTCTGGAATCGCGACTCGCAAACCCCGACGCAGACCAGCCTGGAACACGCCAGTGACGACACCCTCCTTGAGCACGACCGCGCGGCAGAGTCTGATCGAAAAGCTGTCCGCACACTCCGCGTGGAAGTCCTCCGCATCGAAGAAACATCCCGCGATCTTCCGCCAGCTCATCCGGATTCGTGACGGCGAGCAGGGCCGCCTTCGCGACGGACTTCAGGACTGGCAGGAGACCGACTTCGCCGCACTCGACGAAGCCTGGCGCTGCCTCGCCGGCCACAAGGTGACTCCGGCAATTCGCCGGGCCTGGACCGAACGACCCCGCGGCCATTCGAAAACCACTGACATGGCCATCCAGGCCGCGTGGGTGCTGCAGGCCGCGGAGTCACCGCTGCGCGGGATCGCCGCCGCCGCGGACCGCGACCAGGCCGGCCTGATCCGCGCTGCAATCCGCGACCTCGTTCATCGCAATCCGGATCTCTGCGGCGACCTCGAAGTCCAGCTCCACATGGTTCGCAACACACAGACCGGTGCGCATCTGGAAATCATCGCTTCAGACGTCCGCAGTTCGTGGGGCCAGCTCCCCGACTTCGTCATCTGCGACGAACTCTGCCACTGGGCTCAGCCCGACCTCTGGTATTCGCTCCTCTCGTCGGCCGCCAAGAAGTCCACCTGCGTCCTGGCGGTCCTCACAAACGCGGGCATCGGTCGCGGCTGGCAATGGGATATCCGCGAAGCCGCCCGTACCTCCCCCGACTGGCACTTCTCCTCCCTGCAGGGTTCGCAGGCCCCCTGGATCAGCGACAAGGATATCGCCGAACAGGCCCGACTCCTTCCCAAGCCCGTCTTCGACCGCCTCTGGCGGAATCTCTGGCAGCACTCCGACGGCGAATTCGTCACCCTCGCCGAAGCGGAAGCCTGCCGCGATTCCTCACTCGTCGAACAGTCCGCCGGCCGACCGGGCCGGCAATACTTCGCCGCGCTCGACTATGCTGAGAAGCACGACCGCACCGTCGGCGTGATCCTCCACCGCGAAGGCGAACGCCTGATCGTCGATCGCATGGACGTCATCGATCCCGCGCCCGAACGTCCCACCCCCGTCCGCTGGGTCCGCGACTGGATGGAACGGATCGCCGCCACCTTCTGGCAGGTCCGCTTCGTCCTGGATGACTATCAACTTCTCGGCGTCCTGCAGGAGCTCCAGGGCCAGTACGACGTCGCCCGCTTCGATTTCTCCGGCGGCAAAGGGAACCACGCCCTTGCGCTGCAGCTCCGCAACCTGATCGTCCATCGCCACGTCGCCTGGTACCCCGGCTGCGGCGCGCTGGACGGCGTTCATCGCGACGACCTCGAAACCGAACTCGCCAGCCTGCTCCTCACAACCACCGCCGGCGGCCGCATCCGCATCAACCACCGCAACGAGCCCCACTGCCACGACGACCGCGCCTTCGCCCTCGGCGTCGCCTGCCTCGAAGCCTTGCAACACAGCCCGACAGGAGACTGGCTCGTCATCACGCCCCCGACGTCAGACGGCGGCCTGCTGTGGCCCTCCGCGTAGGGCAGGCTCCCGCCTGCCGTATTGCGCGCTCGCCGCCACATTTCGGCAGGCGGGAGCCTGCCCTACGGTCTTCACCAATAACCAATCACCAACCTCAATTATGAATTCCGCGCAACAAACTCCCTATAGGTGACGGGACACACTCAGCAATCCTTCTCCTCACCATCCACCACCCACTGACCACCATCCACTCTCTTCGAGGCCCCCATGCTCACCTGGCTCCGCGACACCCTCGACACCGTCCGCCTTCGCGCCCGTTACCGCCGGCTCGTCCAGGAGCAGCTTCTGGCCCTCGCCGAAGACCAGCGTCCTCGACCGGTCAGCGACGAAGCGGGGGGCTGGACCCTCGCCGGCTCCGGCAAGGCCGAGCTCGACGCCCTCAACCGCGACGAGCTGCGGACCCGCGCCCGCCGCCTGATCCGCACCAATCCCTACGCCCGCAACCTGGTCCGGCTGCTGGAGGTCTACGTCGTCGGCCCCGGGCTCAAAGTCACACCCGCACCGATTCCCAACGCGACGATTTCGTCCGAAGTCCTCCAAGTCGCCGACCGCCTCTGGCGCTCGTTCCTGCAGCTCAATCGCGCGCACTTCAGTTTTCGCGAACATGCCCGGCGGGCCTGGCGCGACGGCGAATGCTTCCTGCGGCTCTTCCGCCAGGTCGAATGGCCGCCGACTGTGCGGTTCGTCGATCCCGAACTGATCGGTTCTCCCACCGGCGCTCCCGACGATGACGGGTTGGTGAGCGCTCCGGACGATATTGAGACGGTGCTGGCCTACCGCCGGCTGGATCCGTCGTCCGGGGCCGAAGTCGAGCAGGTTCCCGCCGCAGAAATGATCCACACCCGCCTCGGCGTCGACACCAACGAGCTCCGCGGCGTCACGCTCCTGGCCCCGGTCCTCGACGCATTGTGCTGCTTCGAGAAGTGGCTCGATACCGAACTGCAGGCCCGCAAGCTGCAGGCCTCAATCGTCCTCTGGCGCAAAGTCCAGGGCTCCCCCAGTCAGGCGGCAGCTCTCGCCGACGCCGCAGCCGACAGCGACGGAGCCGGCCGGCGCGAACGCTATCGCCCGGGGACGATCCTCACCACCTCGCATGGAACCGACCTGCAGTTTCTGCAGCCCCACACCAACTTCGGCGATGCCGTTCCGCTCGGCCGGCTCGTGCTCCTGTCGATCGCCGCTGGTGCGGGCGTGCCGGAGTTCATGCTCAGCAGCGACGCCTCCAACGCAAACTTCGCGTCGACGATGGTTGCCGAAGGTCCCGCGGTGAAGCTCTTCGAAAGCGAGCAGCAGTTCTTCGCGGCAGAGTTCGACCGACTCTGGCGCTGGGTGATGAGTGAAGCGATTGCCCAGGGATTCCTCCCGGCCGACTTCCTCGATCAGGTAGAGCCCGGCTGGACGTTTCCGCAGCTCGTCAACCGCGATCGCTCGAAAGAGCGTCTCGCCGACGTCCGCCTCGTCGAAGCCGGCGTCCTCAGCCGCGCCGAAGTCGCCCGTAGAGATAACGTCGACCCGCAGACCATGCAGGCCGAACTGCGCGAAGAGACCGGAGCCCCGCAATCGGCGCTTGAGCAGATGTAGGGGAGAAGAAGTGATGAGTGCAGACGTAGGGCAGGCTCCCGCCTGCCGGATTGTGCCTTCGCCACCACAGATCGGCAGGCAGGAGCCTGCCCTACGGTCTTTACTTCGTCTTCTCTTCACCAATAACCAATCACAAAAAACCAATCACCAACCCCAATTATGAATTCCGCGCAACAAACCGCCTATAGATGACAGGACACACTCGGCCCGACTTCTCTTCCCTACCCACGACCCACTCTCCCCCATGCCCACTTCCTCCCCCCGTCTCCTCTGGCTCGGTTTCGAGCGTCCGCCGCATCCGGACGCCGTCTGTCACGCCGCGACGCCGGGCGATGTCGACTTCGTCCTCGAATGGCTGGACCAGCCTGAAGCGGCACGACAGCGCATCGCCGGGCAGCTTCGGCGGTACGTCGACGACCAGACGCGTCTCAGCCTGTGGCAGCGCCCGAGCATCCCCTGCCGTCGCCCCGCGGGGCTGTATGTCCTGCTCCCCTGGCGGCTCGCCAAATGGCTGTCCTGCATCCTCCCCGCAACCCCCACGGCCATCGACCGGACCCGAAGACGCCTCGAAGCCTGGCTCCAACACAACACAGGAAATGTGGTGAATCCCATCTCGTAGGGCAGGCTCCCACCTGCCGGATTGTGCCCTGGCAATCGCATTTCGGCAGGCGGGAGCCTGCCCTACGGTCTTCACCACTGACAACTGACGACGGACCAATGACCCAATTATGAATTCCGCGCAACAAACCCCCATAGGTTGAGAGGACACAATCGGCCAACTCCTCGCCATCCACCATCCACTCTCTTCAAGGCCCCCCATGTCCGACACAGCCCCTCCCCTTGAACCCCTCGTCGAACAGGTCGCCGAATGGCGTTCGCCCGATCTCGCCGTCGACCGTACCTCCCGCCTGGTGCAGAACGTCACCCTCAGCGGCGACGTCTCCCGCAACGGCCATCGCTACGCCAGCGAGGCCCTTCGCAACGCCGCCCCTCTCTACGAAAGGAAACCCGTCTTCCTCGACCATGCCGTCACTCCTTCCCGGCCGTATGAACGGAGCACGCGCGATCTGGTCGGCGTTGTCCGCAATCCCCGCTTCGAAGGCGATCGCATTCGCGGCGACATCCAGGTCCTCGACACCGAAGCCGGCCGCATCTTCCTCGGCCTCGCCGAGGCGGACGGACCGGCGGTCGGCATGAGCCACGTCGTCCTCGCCCAGCGCAACGCCGATCGCACTCTCGTCGAACGGATTCACGACGTCATCAGCGTCGACGCCGTCGTCTTCCCGGCGACCACGCAAGGCTTCGGCGAACAGACCGACGGCGACGCAGCCGCCCGCTGGGCCGCCAGACAGGCCGAGCTCGAAACCCGTTGCGAGCAGCTCCAGCAGCTCCTCGAACAGCGCGACCGGGCCGATGCCGCCGACCGCCTGCTCCGCGCCGCCGGTCTCCCACCCGAAGCCCTCTCCGAAGCCTTCTGCCGGCAAGTCCGCGACGCGAACGACAACGACGCCCGCCAGCAGCTGATCCGCGAACGACGCGAACTGATCCAGCGGCTTACGCCCCGCAATCTCTCCACCGCCCGCCGCGGCGCAGCCGCAGACGACACCAACCTCGTTCAGGCCATCCGCGGCTTCCGCCCATCAGTCCTGACGGGCTGGGAAGGGTAGCCCGGGTGGCACGCCCAGAGTCCGCGATGGGCGTGGTTTTCCGACGTAAAGACACGCCCTTCGAAGACTCAGGGACGTGCCACCCTCTTCACCACTGACGACTGACTACGGACCACTGACACTTTCTCTGCAAAGCCCGATACCCGTCTTCCCCATCCACTACCCACTATCCACCAACCACTTCTTCAAGGCCCCCCCCATGTCCAATCGCCTCCGTTTCCGCTCCGGCCAGGTCGAGCTCCACAAGGTCCGCGTCGACGGCGCCACCGAACTCGAAGCCGGCGACCTCGTCTGGCTCGATACCGACGACGTCAAACCAGCCAGCGCGTTCGCCTGGACCACCGACCTGGCGACCACCCAGGCCAACTTCGCCAACGTTTTCGCCGGCGTGGTCCATCAGCCCTCCGCAGTCGGCGAGGCCGATCCCGTCTCGATCGATCTCAGCCCTCTGGCGGTCTACGAATTCGACGTCGTCGCCGACACGTTCGAACTCGGCGGTCTCCTCGGCGTCGACGGCGCTCCGAGCGCTCTGGTCGACCAGCGGCTGGCCAAGGTCTCCGCCGCCAGCCGGGCCATCGCCCGCGCCGCCGAGTACAAGGCCGCTTCGTCGTCGCACCTCCGCGTCCAGTTCGCCTCGGCCCTGCACACGGGTTCGAGCAACGTCAACGCGGCGATCGGGTGAGAAATCGTCGATCGTTGATAGTTCATCGTTGATGGCCGGAATAGAACAACCGCCACGTCCTCTCCTCCATCAACGATCGACGCTCAACCAGTGACACTTTCTCATTCTCCGCCATGACACGCCCTTCGAGGGCTCAGGGACGTGCCAACTGGACCAGTACCTGCTGCCGTAGGGCGGCCTTGTGAAACGCTCGAAGCCCCTCACCCCTCACCCTCTCCCAGCGAAGACGCCGGGAGAGGGGGCCAGATTTGCCACTCTCCACACTTCGTTTTCCCTATCCACCATCCACAACCCACCAACCACTCTCTTCAGGACCCTTCCATGCGCGGCACCTCTCTCAAATCCCTCGTCGAATCTCTCGGCGCCGAGGGCTTCTACGACAAAGTCTGCTCGCTGCTCAACGAAAAGCAGCTCATCGTCGATGACTTCAGCTACTACGAACTCGCCGAAGCCTGCGGCGTCCTCCCCCAGCTCCGCCGGCTGCGGGAATGGTCCCCCGGCGGCGCGCCGGTCGCCTCGCTGCTGCGGGAATCGAACCCGGGCGTCGGCACCGCCCTGTTCCAGGTCGTCACCGGCGAACTAATCGGCCGCAAGGTGATCGAAGGCTACGAAGACGCCTCTGGCTTCATCGGCGACAAGCTCGTCACGGTGCTGCCGAGCCGGCTGCGCAACGCCCGGCTCGCCGGCTTCCGCGCTCTCTCCGGCCCTGCGGAAGTCGCCGAAGGCCATCCATACGAGGAATCGACGTTCGAGGACAAATTCGTCACCACCGCGGAGAGCAAGCAGGGCCGCGTCCTGTCGATCAACGAGGAACTGATCGCCTTCGATCAGACCGGCGAGATCAACCGCCGGGCGATGGCCCTAGGCTTCTACCTCCGCCAGGAACGCGAGCGGACGATCGTCCGGGCCGTCACCGATGCCGATGCCGCCGGCGGCACGTTCGTCTATCGCCCGTCGGGTGGCGGAACGGTTCTCTACAAGACCGACGGTGCGCACCGCAACTGGATCGGGGCCGGCAACACGACCTCGACCGACTTCGCGGCCGCCGTCGTCCTGGAGGACTGGACCGACATCGACGAAGCCCTCAACTACCGGGCGACCGAGGTCAAGGACGACCGGATCGACGGGACGACCCGGCCGATCATGGCCCCCGCCCGACAAATGCTGGTCCCGGAACGCCTCCGCGGCCAGGCCCGCAGCATCATTCATTCGACGGAGATCACCGTCACTCGCACCGAGCAGGAGACGCGGTTCGCCAATCCGATTCACGGCCAGCTCGAAGTCCTCAGTTCGCCGTTCATCGACGAACAGGGAGGCCAGGCTCTCAACGACTGGTACATCGGCGACTTTCGCCGGCAGTTCGTCTGGACCGAGATCTGGCCGGTGCAGACGTTCCTGCAGCGAGCCGACAGCGAAGCCGCCTTCGACCGCGACGTCGTCCTCCGCGTGAAGGTCCGCTATTACGGCGGCGTCTCGGCGGTCGACACCGTGTTCGTCACGAAGGTGGACGGGGAATGAGTCGTCGATCGTTGATGGTTGATCGTTGATCGTTGATGGACGGAGGAGAACTGGATCCGCGTCATTCCTTCCTTCTCTCAACGATCAACGATCGGCCATCAACGCCCGACAGGGTGGCACGTCCCTGAGTCTTCGAGAGGCGTGTCTTGGCCCCCGAAGTCCACGCCCATCGCGGACTCCGGACGTGCCACTCCAGTAGGGCTTTCTTCTCCTGACCATCAACCATCAACGATCGACCATCAACGGCCCACCCATGAAACTCTCCGGCTCCCCTCTCAATCTTCACTTCACCACGACGGTCGAACTCCCGCGGCCGGGCGGCGGCGGGCCCTTCCTCTCCCTCCGGCCGCTGCCGCTCGGTTTCCCGGAACGTCTGGCGACCCGTCAGATCACGCCACCGCTGCCTCCCGTCCGGGTCGCGCGGGACAGCCAGGGCCGTCCGCTCCGCCAGGCGGACGGCTCAGCGGTCCTGCTTCCCGACGAACACGACGCCGACTTCCGCCGCGAGCGCGACCTTTACCAGCGCCGGCTCGCGGTGCTGTCGGTCGTCGAAGCCCTCGGCGACGACGACCGCATTGAGTTCGAGACGCGCGCCGACTCTTTCTCCGACGACTGGCGGCCGTTTGCCGATCGGCTCCACGACGAGCTCGTCCGCGCCGGTTTCACCGCCGGCGATCTCGTCTGGCTCTGCCGGCAGGTGATGCAGCTCAGCAATCTGCTCGACAGTCATCTGAAGGAGAGCGAAGCCCGTTTTTTTCCGGCGGGACCGCCGACCCCGGTCTGACCCCCCGCACGCTCGCCTGGTACATCCTCCGCACCTGCGAACGCCTCGGCCTCAAAGAAAGCGACTTCTACGCCGCCCCCTACGAAACCCAGCTCCGCTGGCTCGCCTACGACCGGCTGAGGAGAAGCGAAGAGGGTTGATGGTCGATGGTCGATCGTTAATGGCCGGAAACAACGCCAGGCGCCCACTCGCGCATTGACCTGCACCCCTCAACCTCTTCGTCTGACCATCAACGATCGACCATCAACCATCAACGAGCCCCCCATGTCCGACCTCCCCGACCTCTCCACTGTCGCCGGCAGCGAGCTGACCGAAACCCAGCTTCGAGGGATCCTCGCGCAGATCGACCTCGACGTCACCAATCTGCTGCGCGACGGCAAGCTCGCCGCCCTGAAATACAGCCTCCCCGGCGGCGCCGGACTGGGCGCCGATCGGGCCGCCAACCTGCAGGCGCTCCTCGCCGCCCGCCAGGAATACCAGCGCCTGCTCGAATCCCTGCCAGGCTGGACGACATCGCAGGCGGAAACGTGCTGCAGGAGTGTCGATCGTTGATGGTTGAACATTGATGGTCAGACACGACCGCCAATCATCACCGACCACTCTCCGTCTCTTCTTTCTGGCCATCGACCATAAACCATCAACGAGTATTCCCCATGGACGACAAACTCGATCGCATTCTCGAATCCGTCCAGCAGGTCACGATCCATGTCGAGAGCCTGCGGGTCTCGCTGCAGCGACTGATTGAAACGGTCGCCGATCACGAGCAACGCCTCCGCGGCCTCGAACGCTGGCAGAGCGCCCTGACCCCCGTCCTCGCCGTCGGCACCTTCGTCCTGGGCTCGGTCTTCAACCTGATCCTCCAGCGCCTCGGCCCCGGCGGAGGACCGTAACTCTTTGAGCGTTGAGCGACGAAAAGGACGAAGGCCAGTGGCCCGGCTCTTCCTCTCTGCGATACCCGAGTCCCGATACCCGATACCCGTTTTCTTTTCCTCACCATCCACTACCCACTAGCCACTTCCTCCCATGCCCATCACCACCGCCGATATCGCACAGATCCTCGCCGACTGGGGTGAACCAGTCACGCACCGCACCGTCGTCGCGACGTTCGATCCCGACACGCAGTCCGTCAGCGAGGCGACAACGGACGTCGCGCTGACCGCGCTCGTCACCACGGCCGAACAACGCCCCGCTCCCGGGACCGCCGGTCACGCCAGCACTGAGCTGCGCAACTTCCGCGTCACCAGCACCGCCCTGCCGGCATTGCCGGCGGGCGCAGTCCGCCGCCTGGTCCATGACGGGCAGGAGTACGACGTCCTCGAAGTCGACCACAACGACGCCACCGGCATCACACGCCTGACGGGACAGCGGCGCACGTAGGGCAGGCTCCCGCCTGCCGATCTGGATGTTCGTTGCCACATTTCGGCAGGCGGGAGCCTGCCCTACAAATACAAAGTCCTCCTCATGGCTCAAATCCTCTGGCAGCTCGAAGTCGACGACATCGGCCTGCGGCAGCGCCTCAATCTGTGGAGCAGCCGTGCGACCGCCGCGCCCGGCAACGCCGTCCAGGAAGCAGGCGTTGCGCTGCTGCAGAACATCATCGCGGCCAATCCCGTCGATTCCGGACGCTCCCGCAGCGCCTGGGTCGCAGCCCTCGAAGACCTCGGGGGGACTCCTCCAGGGGGCTGGCAAGGAAATCATCCCGACCCCGCCGCCATCGCCGAAGGCTCGACACTCGGCGGCGCCGATCTCTCCGACAACGGTACTCGCGCCGAAGTCTCGCTCTTCAACGAAGTCGACTACATCGGCCTCCTCGAATACGGCGGCGCGGGGCGCAGTCCGCGCGCGATGGTCCGCCAGAACCTCCCGGCGGCGCTCGCCGAACTGGCCGCGAGACTGCTGGAGGGAATGGACCGAGCGGAAAGCTGAAAGCAGAAGGCTCAAAGCCGTAGAAGAGGGCCGATCGCGTATCGCTCATCGCCAGTCACAATGCCCCGGCGCTACGCAATCTCCGACTCACGGCTCTTGGCTCTCCTTCGAAATTCTTCCTCTGGCTTTCCGCTCTCAGCTTTCAGCTTTCCGCCTCACCGAGTCCCACCATGCCCCACCTCTCCGCACGCGACATCACCACCAGCGTCTGCCGGCACTGGAGCGACGCGATGACCACCGACATCGTCACGATCTATCCGGGAATCGACGCCGGGACCGAGGCGCTCTCCGAGTGGTACGAGCTCTGGGTCGACGCCTGGTCGACGCGGACTCAACGGGCCGGCGCGCCGGAGAGCTGGGACGTCTCCGTCAGCGTGCATGGCTTCACGAAACCGGGCCTCGACGCCGGCCGCGTCCAGGGACTCGCCGAGACCGCCCGGCGAATCCTGGCCGCAGCCCTGATCCCCGTCCGCGCCACCTCCGCCGATCCCCTGCTCGGCTACCTGCAACTGCACGAGCCGGAAATCCTCGACCTTTCCCGCGGCAATCGCGAACGCCGCCACATCCCCCTGCGTCACGCCCTGGTCCGCTGCCGAGGTGTGGCTCAAGTGGTCGTTGAGGGTTGATCGTCGATCGTAGATGGCCGGAAGAATCCAAACCATCCACTTCTCCCTTCTGCGATACCCGATACCCGACTCTTCCCTACCCACCATCCACCAGCCACTAACCACTTCCTCGGAGCCCCCCATGTCCGTCACCAACCTCGTCCGCAATCTCCGCGACGGCGAACTGGTCATCAAAGATGGCACCAGTCCCACGCCCCTCTCCCTGACGGTCCTCCTGGACGAAGGGGACCTTTCCTGGACGCAGCGCTCGCGGACCATCGAGATCAAAGACCGCGGCTCCATCGCCGCCGGCCATACCCGTCGCGGCGACGAAGAGTCCGTCGCGATCTCCTTCACCGCAAAATGGACCCAGCTCCTCGGCAAGTCGGCCAACGCCGCCGATCCCCTGCAGCTCTACGAACTCCTCACGTTCGCCGCCGGAACCGGCGCCGTCAGCACGTCCCAGGCCGGCGAACAGCAGACCCTGCAGTTCGAGTTCACAGTCCGCGACCCGGCGAACGTCGCCCACGAAAAGATCACCTTCGCCAAGGTCTACCGCGAGGCCCTGACTCTGCGTGAAGGAGACGACGGCAACGTGATCGCCTTCACCGGCCGCGATTTCGAAGCGGCGCCGACCGTCAGCAGAGCCTGACGGTCCGTTGATGGTCGATCGTTGATCGTCGATGGCAAGACGCACCCGATCAACGTTTTACTCTGACCATCAACCATCGACGGTCAACGATAGACGTTCCCCAGGATCCTCCCATGTCCGCGTTCTCCGAATCCCTCACCGTCACGCTCACCGCCGACAGTTCCGGGCTGCAGAGCGAGCTGCAGAACGTCGTCAGTCAGCTCGACAGCCTGAAGTCCCGCGTGCAGAGCGTCCAGCAGGGGTTTCAGCAGGCCGGCTCCGCGGCGAACAGCCTGGGTTCAGCGATTGGACCGGTGCAGAACCTCGGTCGGGCGCTGCAGCAGGTCGCCGGCCAGGTCGACTCCTTGAGCCACATGTCGATCTCGCTGAACGTGACTCCCGCGCTCAACGCGCTGAACACGCTCAGCCAGGCCATCGCGCAAGTCGCGGCCCAGTTGCAGTCCCTGTCACTCCCCGTCAGTCCGGGAATTCCGTTCGGCGGACCGACATTCGGCCCGTTTGGAGCGGTCGGCCTGGTCGACGGCTACGCCCGTGGCGGACTGGTTGGCGGTCTACCAGGCATCGACCGGGTTCCCGCCTGGCTCTCCGCCGGCGAATTCGTCCTGCGTCCGGCTGCCGTCGAACAACTCGGCGTCGCTTTCCTGCAGGCTCTCAACGACCGCCCGCAGGGCATCCGCCGGGGAGATCTTCCCCAGTCCAGCGCTGCCGACAGCGCCAGCGTGACCAACCACTTCGGCGGTATCACGGTCCAGGTTCAGACTGCAACGGACGTCAGCCACGTCATCGACACGCTCGCAAAGGAACAGTCCCGCCTCGCCACGCGGCGAGGTTAAGCCGTAGGGCAGGCTCCCGCCTGCCGATCTATGGTTTGCGGAGCACATTGCGGCAGGCAGGAGCCTGCCCTACACGCATTCCTCCTCCCTATCCACTACCCACTATCCACTCTCGGGCCCCCCCATGTTCCGCTTCAAACCCGCTGTCTGGCGCGATTCCATCCTGTTCGAGTTCCCCCGGCCGGTCCCGGTTCTGAAGGTCCAGGAATCGTGGGACGTCGAACGCTTCAAGGTCCCGCTGCAGGATGGCGACCGCTGGGTCGGCCACTCGCGCAACGGCGTCGAGATCGCGCTGCAGGGACAGGTCGGCAGCCAGGCCGGGGCGCTCAAGCTGACCGAAGAAGAAATGTTCGCGGCGATCGAAGCCCTGCGGACGGCCCTGCACGTCGGCCCCGACGACGACCGGTACGCATTCTTCCTGTTCCACGACGACGCCAGTTCGACCTACCGTCACTTCCGCAACTGTTCGACGGTCCGGCTCGACTACGACCTGTCGAACGAAAAACTCTACACCTACTCCGCCATCATCCACGCCGAAGACCCGGTCCTCTACACAACCGCCCCCGGCGCGTAGGGCAGGCTCCCGCCTGCCGATCTGTAGTTTGCCAGGCACATTGCGGCAGGCAGGAGCCTGCCCTACGCGCATTCGTCCTCCCTATCCACCACCCACTATCCACCATTCACCTCTTCGAGGCCTCCCATGCCCTTCCGCCGACGCATCCTGCGCTACGGAACCGATCCGGCGGACCTGCAGGGGACGCTGTCCGACGATGCCGTCGCCGGCTGCTGGTTCGAACTGCTCCGCCAGGGCGGCTGCGGCGCCGGCGAAGTTCAATTGAGAACTTCGTTCGCCGACCGCAACCTCGTCGAGGTCGGCGAGTGGATCGCTTTCGAGTTCGACGACGGCGAGCGCTGGTACCTGGGCCGCGTGGAATCGCGGACCGCCGACAGCTCCGCCGGCGTCGCACTGCAGCTCGAAGGAATGGCGGTCGAACTGGGTGAAGTCTTTCCCGGCGGCTTTGGACTGACGGCAGACGGCCGCAAGCCGCACCGCTACGGCGTCACGGAGGGTTTCGTCGGCGATCCGGACTATGCCCAGGAGTCGGTCGACATCGTGACCCGCCCCGAAGATCTGGTCCGGCGGATGCTGACGCAGTACGTCGCCGGCGCGACGCATATCAACGTCGATCCCGCCCGGATCGAAAACCAGACGCATTCCGTCACGCTGGAGAGCGCCAAGTTCCACGGCGAGGAGTCGGTCCGCTCGATTCTTAAAGAAGTCGGACTGCGGGCCGGCAATGTCCCCTGGGGCGTCGACGAAACCGGAAAATTCTTCTTTCTCCAGCCGCGAACGACGGTCGCGGCCACATGGCGCGAGGGTCGCGATGCCGTCCGGCTTCGCGAAACGGCGGACCGCGGCCTGCTTTACAATCGCGTTCTGCTGACGGGCGGCTACGTCTATGACCAGCAGATCTCCAGCGGCCTCCGCAGGAATTTCCGCTGGCGCGGCAACTATCTTCAGCCGGCAAGCAGAGCGACCTACGGCGAACGCCGCATCCGGCTCTGGACGCCGTGGATCCGGACCGCCGCCGATTCGCGGGCCTTCGTCCAGTCGTTCTTTGCGACCTATGCCACGCCGTCCATGAACTACGAGCTCGACGTGCCGGATCGCGACGCGCTCGTCAAACCGTGGGAAGGCGTAGTTCGCCTGGAAGACCGGCACGGCGCCGAGCTTCTCACCGCAGCCGTCACGACGCTGCGCGTGCAGTTCGACCATCGCCCGCGGTTTCGGCTTCAGTTGGGGTTGGAAGATCCGCACACGCACTGGCCGGAACCGCCGCACGACGAACGCTGGCCGGAGGGGTCGACGGCCGTCTCGGGCTGGGGCGGCGGCGATGTTTCGCTGCCGGTCGATGGCGGAGGGGGCGGAGGAGTTGGCCACTCCACCAGCCTTGGCGACATCGACTCCTCCGATCCGCCGGTCTCGTCGGGCCTGACCTCCAGCCAGCTCACCTCCAGCGGTTTCTACTCTTCCGGAGGAAGTTCGTTCGTCGCGTCGGACCTGTCGTCGGGCGGGACCGATCCGGTCACCACGTCCAGTAACGGAACCGACGCCAGCGAGTCGGCGGGCGGGACAGGGAGCGATCCGGTCTCGACCGCGGGCGGAACGTCGGGCCAGGGCTCCGATTCCGCCGGGTCCGGAACGTCGCAAGCCGGCAGCACTGCCGGGGGCGGCTCGAACAGTTCCGCCGGAGGTTCAGGCGGAGGCTCGAATGCCACATCGGTTTCTGGCGGCGGGGAAACGACGCTGACCGGCACATTGAGCGGAGGTACGCAGTCCGACTGGCCCTCGGGCACGACAGGCGGCGGTACGACCAGCCAACCTCCCGGCGCCTCCTCCGGACCCGCCAGCGGCGAATCGAGTTGGGGCACGTCGTCAGCGTGAGTCACGGAGCAGCGTAGGCACTGCCCACCCCGTCAAGGCTCGCCGACTGTTGTCCTCACGAGCTGCTCTCTTCTCTGCGATACCCGAGACCCGAATCCCGAGACCCGATCATGCCCCTCTTCCACCGCCTCTCCACCTCCGGCAAACAGCGCAGCGTCTGGCTTGAGGACCAGTACGCCGGAACTACCCGCAGCACCTGCTGGCTGATCGGCGGCGGGCCGTCCCTGACTCAACTGCCGACCGACCAGATCGCCGCCAGTCCCTGTCCGAAACTCGCCGTGAATCTGTCGGGGTGCGGCCTCATCCGGCCGACATTCTGGACGTCATACGACCCCACCGTCCGCTTTCACCGGTCGATCTATCTCGACGCGGGGATCACGAAGTTCGTTCACCGTCGGCGGGCGATGGATCTCGTTCCGGAGACGACGTTCAAAGTCTGCGAGTGCCCGGCGACGTACGTCTTCGATCGCGACGGCGCGCGCGGCTTCGACAATCTGCTCGACCCGCACGCCGCCGGGATCATCGACTGGAACGACTCGCTCGTACAGGGGATCGACATCCTCTATCGGCTCGGCTTCCGTCGGATCCTGCTGGCGGGCTGCGACCTGTGCGTGACCCCGTCGACGGAAGTCGTCGACCTGGCGCGGCAGCGGGGCGTCGAATACCAGCCCGGCGAACTGCTGCAGGAGTTCTTCCAGCGCTGCGACCAGGCTGGACTGCGCGAGCTGACACAGCAGAATGAATCCGTCGGCCTTCAGTATCACTTCGACGAGCAGAAATCACTCGCAGCGGCGATCGCGACCGATGCGCACTACTTTCGCATCGTCCAGTACCTGCGGCTCTCCCGTCGGAACCTGGCCCTGCACGGCGTGGAGCTGATCTCCGTCACACCCGGCAGCCGATTGAACGGTTTCTTCCCGTATCTTCCGGCGAAGAAGGTCCTCCAGGAACTGCGGACCGAGATTGGCGACCCGGCCCGCGAACCGACTCGCGGCCTCTACACCGAACGATCGCCACGCCGCTGCGCCGAAGCCGGGCCGATGCGCGACTACCGTTCGCCCGGCACGGCAGATCCAAAACCCGCGCAGGACGTGATCCCTCCGGCTCCCGTCGAGGAACTGATCGTCGAGCGGGAAGGCTGGGAGCCGTTTGCGCAGCGCGCGTATGCCGCGCCGATCGAGGAGGGCTGATGATCAGGCCCGACGACGTCACCGTCATCATTCCCCAGCGCGGCGGCGCAGATTTGACGCGGCAATGCCTGGCGGGACTCTTCCAGCACGAACCCGACATCGGCGAAGTCCTCGTCGTCGATGATGGCAGTCCGGACGGTTCCGCAGACAAGGTCGAGCAATTCGCGCCCGGCCCCGTGACGGTGCTCCGCGCCGAACCGCAAGGGGTCACCGCCGCCTGGAATCGGGGACTGTCCGCGGCAACGAAACGCTGGGTGATCCTGCTCAACAACGATGTCCTGATTCATGGTCCGTGGTTGGAAAAGCTGCTGCAGCTGCTCCGCGACGGGACCGCCATGATCGCCGGCGCCCGCTGGCGCACCGAACGGATGCTGCCTCAATCACTCCTGCTTCAGTCGCCTGCGACTCAACTGCTGGAAGGCTGGTGCCTCGCTCTGGCGCGGGAGACCTGGCAGCGGCTCGGCGGCTTTGACTCCTCGCTGCGGCTCTACTGGTCCGACACCGACTTCCAATGGCGCGCCGTTCGACAGCACGGCAGTAACGCTCTGGCGGTGATTGAGAACCTCCCCATAGAGCATCTCGGCCATCGCACTACTCGGCGATCGTCCGATCGCGAGGCGCTCTGGCGCGCCGACCGACAACGCTTCATCGAGATCTGGCGTAGGGCAGGCTCCCGCCTGCCGGATTGTGCTCTCAAATCAGATGGCACGCCATGAGTCGCAGAACGAAATCAGCGACATCGATTCCGAAGCAGTGCGTCTTCTGGTCTTGTCCCCTCTCCCGCTGTCTTCAGTGGGAGAGGGCCAGGGTGAGGGTCTTCGAAAGCGCCGAAGCGTCGTCCACGGAGAAAAGTCGGTGCGCCTTCCATTCGTGGCCGGTAATTCAGTTCTCGTCTTCCGATTTGTGTGCTGGACGCCCCAATTCGGCAGGCGGGAGCCTGCCCTACGTCCCTCCACAACCAAATCACAAATCACCAGGTTCCACCCATGCCTCAACCACGCCTCCTGCAATTCTGCAACGTCGGCCAGATCTGCGGCGGCACGGCGGCCTGCGCCTGGACCATCACCCGCAGCCTCCCCGCGTGGGACCATCACATCGCGTTTCCCGGCCCCGCGACTCCGGAGACACGGGAGGTCTTCCAGGCCGCCTGCCTGTGGGAACAGCAACCGATCAAACGCGATCTGGTCTCCGCGGCGCAGCCGGACATCGTCCTGCTCCACAATCAGCCGGCGGAGCGGCTGCGCGAGCGCCTCCCGGCGCCGACGATTCAGTACCTGCACTCTGCCATTCGACCGGCTACCGCGGACGTCACCCTCTGCTGCTCGCGCTGGCTGGCAACGCGGCTGAAGCTGTCGCAGGAGTCCGTCCTGTGGCAGGCCGTGCCGCGTCCTGCACCGGGGCCGGACTCCACGGCGACTCCGCGTGGACAGGCCGGTCGTCTGGTGGTCGGACGCCTCTGCACGCCTGTGGCGGCCAAATGGCCGCCACAGCTCGTCACGTGGTACGCCGAGCTGGCGTCGGCGTGTCCGCATGTCGTCTGGGATTTCATCGGTTGTCCCGACGAACTGCAGCGTCCGTTGACTGAGGCCTGCCGGCACAGCGCCACATTTCATCCCGCGAGCTGGTCCGCGCGGAGCCGGCTGTGGAACTGGGATGTCCTGCTCTACCACCATCCGCGCATCGAAGAATCCTTCGGGCGGACCGTGGCGGAGGCCATGCGGGCCGGCTGTATTCCCGTAGTCGATCGGCAAGGGGGCTTCGTGGAGCAGGTCACCGAAGGCTGCGGCCGACTCTGCAGCACGACGGCGGAGTTTATCTCCTCGCTGAATGCGCTGTGCGACCGGGCTGTGCGCGGGCGGATGTCACGACTGGCGCAGGAGCGGGCCGAGCGGGAGTTTTCACTGGATGGCTTTGGCCGTGAACTGCTGGTCCGGTTCGATCAGGCCGCCGCCCGGTTCCGAACCGGTTCGGTCACCGCGCCGGCGATGAGGGGCTCCACCGCTTCGCCCCGGGCCACGCGCTCGGCGTAGTCGGTCCAGTTCTGCATCGCCGCCTGCACGCGCGCAACATGACTGTCGAGCTCTTCGCGACTCAGATCGGGCGGAATTGCGATTGGCTCGCCCGAGACCAGATACACCGTCGTAAACGGCCACGGGACCAGCAGGTCCGTCCAGCTCGCTTTGACTCTCCAGGCGCGCTTCGCGGCGTAGCCGCCGGGGACAATCCGCCGTCCCGTCTGCGAAGCCAGATAGACCGCTCCCGGCTTCATTTCACGTCGCGGACCGCGGGGCCCGTCAGGGGAGATCACAATGTTCCTGCCGTCCGTGTCGGTAATGAGCTGCTTCAGCGCCTGGGCGCCGCCCCGCTTCGACGAACCCCGGACGGTCGAGTAGCCCAGTCTACGAAGCACTTTCGCCAGAATTGAACCGTCCTGATGCTGACTGACCAGGCAGCAGGTCTGCCGACGGGCATAGGACGGGGCGGCGAAGATCGGCACCATCACCGCGTCGTGCCAGACGCAGAGAATGAACTGCTGAGTGTCCGCCGCTGTCCGAACGTGGTTGATCCGTAGCGACGGATCGGACGAGAGAAAGACCTTGCGACAGGTCGCGAACCAGAGGCGCATCACGACGGACAGGATCAGTCCGGCGACCCGGGGCGCCCAACGACTGCGAATTCTCACGAATCAGCCTCCCACGCCACGCATGCATTTCCGACCGGGTGGCACGCCCAGAGTCTTCGATGGGCGTGGTTGACACACAAAATCACGCCCTTTGTAAAGTTTCAGGGCATGCCACCGCTTTCTCTCTCGCTATTCCCTCGATCACCTTTGCGTCGTCTCCGACGGCCACGCGGGCAACGGCTGAGCCACCTGCGGTGCCGGCCAGGCCACCGAGGGAATCGCCTGAACGGGGGCAATCGGCTTCTGCAACGTCTGCGACCGGGAGGGGGGCCACGGCTGAGCCGATCCGGAACGAGGGGCTGTGTCCAGTTGAGCGGCCAGTCGATTCGTTCCGGCCGTCGTCGTCGTGCTGGCGGACGGCGCCGGCCAGGGTGAGAATCCCGCATCTGTGCCGCCCGCAGGCTGCACGGCGGAGGTCGCCGGACCGCCCGGGAGAATCCGACCTCCCTGAGCGGCCGCCTGCTGGTCGATCTCGTACTGGAAGGCGGCGAGCGGATCTCCCTGCGGCGGTTGAACTCCAGGCGCCGGTTTCCGTGCCGCCGGCCAGTCGGCCAGCGTTCCTCCCGCCTGGACGACGCCCGGGGCGGACGGCTGTTCGTCGCGACCGGGCCAGGTCGGCAGTTCCTGCGCTGACCCTGCCGGTTGCGAGTTGCCCCACGGATTGGCTGCTCCGAGTGCCGGCGGATTCGCGCTCGCGACTGGAACCAATGCTGCGGTGGCCCCCGTCGGAAACAGGCTGCCGGGTCCGGCATCGAGTCCGGCCAGCGCCGCCAGTCGGCTGATCGAATTGCGATCCGGCGCCGTCGCGGGCGCCGTGCCGCTTGTCAGAGCGACGTCGTTGCGGGGAGTGATGTCCGTAATCGTCGCCCGGGGCAGCACGGGATTCGCCGGGGCGGCGGCCGGTGGAGTGGTTGGATTCTGGACCAGCCTGGGAGTCCCGGGCTCGACGGCCGGCAGCGGCGTCCCCTGCCAGAAACCTCCGTTGCCGGTCGGCGCCGGACGGGTCGAGCCGCCCGCTTCGGCCACCAGCGGCCCAGCCTGTGGCGTCGCCGACTGCGGACCACTTCCGCCGATCGGTGCAATGGTCGGCAGGCTGCCGCGTCCGGCCGGCGGAGCCGCTTGCTCGGCGGCTTCGTCAAAGAACTCATTCGCGCCGCCGGCGTGAATCACCTTCTGATCGCTTCGTCCGGCACCCGCCGCATCGGAGCCCTGCGTCTGCTCTTCCAGCCAGCGGGCCTGGTCGGAGGACATCGCACCGCTGCCGGCGACCTGTTGAATGCCGCCACGGAGTGGAGTTGAATCCGGGCCTTCGCGCTGGGCGATCTCTTCGATTGACGGAGAACCGGGCGGCAGCATGCTGGCGAGCTTGGCCTTGGCGACATCGAACGGCTCGATCCGTTTCAGCGCAGCGAACGCCTCGTCATAACGCTTTTGTCGAACGCAGACCTGGGCCAGATTCCCGTTGGCGTCCGCGTGCTGCGGATCGAGTTCGAGGGCCTGCTTGAGCAACCGTTCCGCTTCCCGGTCCTGTTTTCTCAGGTAGAGCGAAAATCCCATATCGCTGAGAATCGACGGATCGGACGGCTTCAGCTCGTGCGCCTTGTTGTAATGCCGGTCGGCCAGCGGGAACTCGCCGCCGCGGTCGGCAATGACCCCCAGCCGGTGGTGCGCCTCGGCGAAGGACGGATCGGCGTCGATGGCATGTTCGTAGGCCGCGCGAGCCTCGGAGTAGTGTCGCTCGTTTTCGAGCCTGGCCCCTTCGGTGTACCACTCGGCGGGACTCTTTGAGGACGTCCGTTTGGAGCCGGAATCCGATCCCGTGCGGGCGATCTTCGTCCCGGATTCCTTCGGTGATTTCTCGGGAGACTTGCTCCGTTCGGGCCTGGAGTCGTCGCGACGATCCGCCAGGCTGCTGCCGGGTGGTTCGCGCTGTTCTCGGTTGTGAGCGAACCAGTTGGCAGACTGACAGCCGCAGAGCAGCAGCGTCAGCAATCCGCCTGCCATCCCTGGCCAGGTTCGAAGTGTCATTCCAAATCCCTCTGATGATGCAGCCCGCATCCCATCGGACCGACCGGCCGGAACCCGGTTCTCGGAGCCCGACCAGCACTTTCCGCCGGTCGCGACGCCAATTCCACAATTCCGGGCCTCGACAGGCGGCGAAACTTTAAAGACTGCAGCCGAATCTGTCGAGGCGAGCTTTTTCCGGGTCGCAGACGTACAGGTTCGGAGGAAGAAGAGGACTCACCGCGGAGGCACGGAGGACGCGGAGAACGCGAAGACTGAGAAGATCCGGAAAGTGAAAAGTGAGTAGTGATGAGTGAGTAGTGCAAAATAGAAGAGACGTCGCTGATTCGAGAATTGCGTTCTCCGTCAGTTGACACTTATCGCTACTCAATACTCACTTTTCACTCTCCGGAAATCTTCTCCGCGTCCTCCGTGCCTCCGCGGTGAATCTTCTTTCTTCCTGATATCCGCCTCACTTCCGCGCGACTCCCTCTAGCCGCCGGTCGGGCCGGTCTGCTATCACTCCGCCTCCCAATTCTCCGTTCCGAACGAGTTTGTTGCCGTGTGGTCTTTGCCTCAGGCGCAGCGGGCGATTGTTTTCGCCGGCTGCCTGGCTGCTGCGTATACCCAGCTCACGACGTCCCCCGCGACGATCGAATACGCCCGACGACTGGGGGCGAACGAGCTGCACATCGGCATTCTCGGCGCGCTGCCGACGCTGATGCTCTTCTGCCAGTTCCTGGCCGCCATTGCCGTCAATCATCTGCAGTACCGCCGGCGGCTCTGGTTCTGGACGGCGATGGCCCACCGGCTGATGCTCCTCCCCGTCGCGCTGGGTCCCTGGCTGTTTCCGGAAACGTCCGGCCCGACCTGGATCTGGCTGCTGCTGGGGCTGACGGCCGTCAACCAGGCGCTTCTGCACTTCAGCTCACCTCTCTGGCTGTCGTGGATGGGAGACTACCTCCCGCACACCGGTCTGAGCAGCTATTGGGGCGCCCGGCAATACTGGATGCAGTGGACCAGCGCCGTTTCGCTGTTCGCCGCAGCCACCGTGCTCTACGAACTGCACCTCGACATCCGCACGGCCTTCACCGCCTTCACGCTCCTGGCCACAGTCCTGGGAGCCGCCGATCTGCTGCTGTTCGTGAAGGTTCCCGAGCCGCCGGTCACGCGGGTGCCGCAGCCGCGGTTGAGAGACGTTTTGTCGGAGCCGTTCCGCAACCGCGAGTTCAAGCGGTTCATCAAATTCACCTGCTTCTGGCACTTCGCGGCGATGGCGGGAGCTCCCTTCATCAGCCTGTACCTGCTGGAAGAGGTCGGGATGACGCTCTACCAGGTGTTGCTGCTTTGGACGTTCTCCTGGATCGGCGGGGCGATGTTTTCGCACCGGCTGGGTCGCTGGTCCGATCGCTTCGGCGCGCGGCCGGTGCTGGTGCTATGCGTGGCGTTCAAGTCGGTCAACATGATCGCCCTGCTGCTGATTCCGCCGACGCCGGTTCTGGCGTTCTGGACGCTGGCGCCGATCTTCATGCTCGACCAGGTGCTCAACGCGGGGATTCTGATTGCGAACAACGGGTTCATGATCAAGCATTCGCCGTCGCAGAACCGGACGATGTACATCGCCGCCAGCACCGCCCTGGCGGGGATCGTGGGCGGAGTGACGTCGATCGCGGCAGGCGGACTGATGACGATGATGGCCGGGCAGCGGTGGGAGCTGCTGGGACGTTCGTGGGGCCACTTTCACATGATGTTCGCCGGGAGCATCGTCTTGCGGTGGGTGGCCGCCGGCTGGGTGCGAAAGATCCGCGAACCGAATGCGTTGCCGGTGAAATACGTGATGGGCGAGATCCTGGGAGGTCTCCCCTGGCGACCGCTGCTGTTCCCGATCGGCCTGTACCGCAGCGTGAGCGAGACCGAGTTGACCGGCGAACCGGCGACAGTTCAGCCCCCGCGGCCGAAGCTGCTGGATCGGGGTGACGAGCGCAAGCCGCGCAAACTGACGGGCGATCGGAAGGGTTGAAACGCCCCTGCCCGTGGAACTTTCCCTGCATTCTCCCTGGTCGCCCCGGCCATTCTGCGAATTGGCGAGCAGGTCGTGGGAACTCTTCGAGACGTGCGTTAGGATGACGGCAGCGACATCTGACAAGATGCTGCCTGTTCCGGGCGTTCGTCTTCAGATGCACATCCTTAAAAAAGATCTGGAAGGGGCTGGCATGCGTGGACTCTTAGTACTGGCGACAATCGCTGGCGGCGTCATTCTCGGGGCGGCCGATCCGGCCCAGGCCCAGTATCACCGCTACTACGGTTACCGCGGATTCGGGTACGGCGGATTCGGCGGCTTCAGCGGCGGCATGACGCCCGAAATGGGAGCCCGGATGGGCATGGGGGCCGAGGCGACCGGGATGGGGAACTTTGCGTCCGGCCTCGGCCAGTACCAGGTTTCGAACCAGCAGGCGCAGTTGATCCATCAGCAGGTGGTCGCGGAGTACCTGCAGAACCAGCGGCTCAAGCTGGATACGCATTTCAAGAATCAGGCGGACCTCGAAGCTCACCAGAAGGCCGAGCTGGCGAAATCCGCCGAGTATGCGACGCACGTTCAGGCAGTGCACCGCCAGATCCAGCAGATGGAGGCCCCGCACCGGCTGACCGACGATCAGTTCGACCGCGCCCACAGCCTGATCTACTGGCCGCATGCCCTGCGCGCTGGAGAGTTCGCGGAATCGCGGTTCGCGATCGACAAGCTGTACCACGAGCGGTCGCCGGGCAACAGCGGCGACGGTTCCGACAACGCGATCGCAATCGACAAGGCCTGCACGAAGATGATGGATCTTGTCAAAGCGAACATCCACCAGCTTGAGCCGGTCGAATACATTACTGCCAAGCACTTCCTGGCCAGCCTGGCCTATGAAGCGAAATTTGCAGTGAAGTAGGGACAACTTTGCATTGCCGGGAGTCCATGCTGGCTGGTTTCCAGGTTTCGCCCGGGAACCGGCCAGTGTCGTTGAGGGACCGGCTGGCGACATGCGTTTGCCCGTCCGGAGTTGTTTCGGCCGCGACAATCGGCCAGACTCGGGCGAAAATCGTCGTCGTCTGCGGGAAACGCCTTCCATCGCAGCAGTAGTGCTGGATGTTGAGTGTCGGCACTTCGCCGGCCGCGGCTCCTGCAGTCGTCTTGAGGAACCCTGAATGTGGGCGTCGGATTCAACGGTGCGGAATGAGGCGCTGCGACGCCGGACTTTCGCGATCATCGCTCACCCCGACGCCGGGAAGACGACGCTCACCGAAAAGCTGCTCCTTTACGGCGGGCAGTTAAGCGTCGCCGGGATGGTCCGCGGGCGGAAGTCGAACCGGGCCGTGACATCCGACTGGATGGAGCTGGAGCGGCAGCGCGGGATTTCGATCACGTCGACCGTGCTGACCTTCGACTATCGCGGCCACCGGATCAACCTGCTGGATACGCCGGGGCACCAGGACTTCAGCGAGGACACGTACCGCACGCTGTATGCGGCCGACTGCGCCGTGATGGTGCTCGACTTCGCAAAGGGGATCGAAGCCCAGACGGAAAAGCTCTTTCGCGTCTGCGCGATGCGGAAGATTCCGGTCCTGACGTTCGTGAATAAAGTCGACCGCTACGGGCGCGATCCGTTCGAGCTGCTCGACGAAATTGAATCCAAGTTCGGCCTCGAGGCGGTGCCATTCAACTGGCCGATCGGATCGGGCCGGGAGTTCCGGGGCGTCTACGATCGTCGCGAAGAACGGGCGCTGATCTATGATCAAGAGGCCGCCAGCGACCAGATCGTTCCGTTTCAGTCGCTACCACTCGACCAGTTGACTGACGCCGAGGTCGAACCGGCTCAGCACGAGCGATTGACCGCGGGACTGGAACTGCTGGCGGGTGCGGGGGCCAGTTTCAGCCAGACGGACTTCCTGACCGGTCGACAGACGCCGGTGTTTTTCGCCAGCGCGCTGACGAACTTCGGGATTGAGAATTTTCTCGATCACTTTCTCACGCTGGCGCCGTCGCCGCAGAACCGCGACAGCAATCTGGGACCGATCCCGGTCGACCGGCCCGAGTTCTCCGGGTTCGTCTTCAAGATCCAGGCGAATCTGGATCCACGGCATCGGGATCGGGTGGCGTTCGTGCGGGTCTGCAGCGGCCAGTTCGAGCGGGATATGGCGGTGACGCACGCCGGGACCGGGCGGCAGATCAACGTCCGGCGCTGCCACAAGGTCTTCGCGGCGGAGCGGGAGACGCTGGACGTGGCCTATCCGGGGGACATCCTGGGGCTGGTCAATCCTGGCCGGCTGCAGCTCGGAGACACGCTCTGCGTGGGAACCGTGTTTCACTACGAGCGGCTGCCGCAGTTTCCGCCCGAGCACTTTGCGGTCTTCCGCTGCACCGAGACTCAGCGGCGGAAGCAGTTCGCCCGCGGCATCGAGCAGCTGGCCGAAGAGGGGGCCGTGCAGGTCTTCTATCCGTCGTCGAGCCAGATCGGGGAACCGATTCTGGCGGCGATCGGCGAGCTGCAGTTCGACGTGGTAAAGTTCCGGCTGGAGACGGAATACAATACCTCCGTCACGATCGACTCGCTTCCCTACTCCCTGGCTCGCTGGGTCGACATGCCCGCCGCCGACCTGCATCAGCTCAAACTGGATCGGGAGTCGCGCATCGTGCTCGATTCGCACATGCAGCCGGTCGTGCTGTTCCGGTCCGAGTGGGCCTGCAATTATTACAGCCGCGAAAACCCGGGCATCACGTTCCGTTCGGTCAGTCACGCCACCAACTTTTACGACACGAGCGTCGAGCTGGACCCTGCCACTTAGAGCCCGCCCCGCGATTGCCCCGCCTGCCGCCTCGCCCGGTCACCGGAAAGCGTCCGAGTTCTAATGTCTGCACTCACCGCAGCTCCGACCGCAAAGACTTCCGTTACCAGTCCGCCGCCAGTCCGTGGTCGGCTGTTCTACGGCTGGATCATGCTCGGCGTTTCCGTGCTGGTCCTGGCAGCAAGCTCTCCCGGCCA
The DNA here is from genome assembly GCA_942493135.1 of uncultured Planctomycetaceae bacterium. Lineage (GTDB taxonomy): Bacteria > Planctomycetota > Planctomycetia > Planctomycetales > Planctomycetaceae > Planctellipticum. Next base: position 2,593,296 of record OW818684.1, read on the forward strand.
GACGTTTGGCGTGTCGATCTTCAACGAGTCGCTCCGGCAGTCGCTGGAACTGTCGCATTCGCAACTGGCGTCGGCCTACATGCTCGGCACGCTGCTGGCGGCGATTCCGATCACCTGGATCGGCGGCTTCATGGATCGCCACGGCCTCCGCCGGTCGCTGGTCCTCGCGACGGTGGCCTTTCTGGGGGCCTGCGGCGTGATGGCGACGGCGCAGGGCTGGCTGTCGCTGCTGGCGGCGTTCTTCCTGCTGCGGCTGCTCGGCCCCGGAGCGCTCGCCTTTCTGTCGGGAAATATCCTGGCGCACTGGTTTCATCGTCGGCTCGGTTTCGTCGAGGGGCTCCGGCAGATCGGCATGGCCGGGGCGATGGCGGTCATTCCGAGCATGAATCTCGCGCTGGTCGCGGCGTTCGGCTGGCGCGGCGCGTACCTGGTGCTGGGAGTGCTCGTCGCCGGGCTGCTGCTGCCGATCGCCGCATTTGTGTTTCGCAATCGCCCGGAAGACGTGGGACAGGTGCGGGATGGCAGAACGTCAGGCAGTTCCGTCGGCGCGCTGGCCCAGGAGCACTCTGATGAGGCGGTGGAGCTGACGCTGGAGGAAACGCTCCGCGCGCGGTCGTTCTGGATTGTGACCGCGGGGACGGCCTGGTTCGGGCTGGTGCAGACGGCCGTCTTCTTCTCACTGGTGCCGCTGCTTCTTGATCGATCGCTGACCGAGCGGGACGCGGCGCAGTTGATGGCGGTGTTCGCGGCCGCGCTGGCGGTCACGCACCTTGTGGCGGGCTATCTGGCCGATCACTGGCCGGCCCGCTGGCTGCTGACGGTCGGGATGGCGGCGTTCGGCGGCTCGCTGATCTGTCTGCACTGCATGCACACCGCGGCGATGGCCTGGGCCTGCGGGGTGCTGATGGGGATTTCGCAGGGGATCTACTTCGGGACCAGCCAGCCGCTGTGGTCGCGCTACTTCGGCCGGCGAAACCTGGGGAAGGTCCGCGGCATCCTGATGACGGTGGCGGTGGCGTCGTCGAGCGTGGGGCCGTTCTTCGCCGGCCTGGTGCGCGACACGACGGGAAGTTTCGATCTGGCGTTGCTGCTGTTCTGCGCGGTGCCGCTGCCGCTGGCCGTGGCATGTATCTGGGCGACGGCGCCGAGGGGTTCACTTCAGACTTCCTCTTCCGTCAAAGCCTGATCGGGAGCGGGAAGGTCCTCCGCCATCAGCAGCGACAGCGTCGGCTGCGGGTTGGCCAGGAAATGCTCGGTGTCTTCGTACGCCACGGTCCGGATGCAGGACGGACTGAGGATGTCGACGCTGTCGATCCGTGTCTTGAGCCCAGAATGGGGCGGCGGGCTGTAGCCACGGGTGAAACGGAGTCCGCCGTCAGGCGGACGAAGTGCAACCCGTGGGACTCAATGCGATTCTCGGGCAGCCGTCCCGGAGGGACGGCGGAATGACGACCTTGCGGGAATGACAACGGCACGGATTCCTTCGCCCCGTCCGGGGCTCCGAGTCCTTTGATTCGGCAGATCCACGGGTTCCGCGTCGGTCGGCTTCGCCTCCGCGCCGCTCCACCCGTGGCTACACTCCTGCGCCCCTGCCGGGGCGATATGCCGCCCAGTTGTGATTGGCGCTGCCGACATTCATCGCGCGATCTCCAGGTAGCGCAGATACGGCCCCGGTTGACTCTTCCGTTTGCGGGCCACGGGACACTCCTGGAACGATTTTGCCGGCTGAGACTGCGGGGAGAATAGCGGGAATCCGCAGTCCGTTCACGCTCCGGCCGGCGGACCTTGGCGAAGTCGCCATGCAACGATATGACGGAACCGGCTCGCGGACTTCGAATGACGGCCGCCGGCCCAGAGCTTAGTCGACGTTTTGATCGTGTGGAACTCAGGATGGTGGATACTCTCATCGGACGCGTACTGCTCGCGGAAGATTGTCTGGACAATCAGCGACTGATCGCCAGTCTGCTGCGAAAGTGGGGGCTGACAGTGGCCGTTGCGAACGACGGCCAGCAGGCGGTTGATTCAGCACTGGCGAGCCGGGCTGCCGGGGAGCCGTTCGACGTCATCCTGATGGACATGCAGATGCCGGTCCTCGATGGCTACGAGGCGACCCGCGAGCTCCAGCGTCAGGGGTGGACCGGGCCGGTTCACGCCCTGACTGCCAATGCCATGACCAGCGACCGGCAGGCCTGTCTTGAGGCCGGCTGCACGGGATACGCCACAAAACCGATCGACCGGGAGTCGCTGTACGCGCTGCTGGCAGAGTCTCTGCCGCTGAGGTCCGCGGACGTCGCCATCGAGCCGTCACGACGTCGGGAGTCCTCCGCCGGACGTGCGACCTCGTTTCCCGCGAACTCGACCGGGACGGCGGGTGTCTACAGCCGCAGCGTGGCGCTGGAGCGGACCGGCGGCGATCGGGCGCTCTGCGACGAGATCCTCGGGCTCGTGCTGAGCGAAGGCGTGCAGTGGCTGGGACTGATTCGGGAATTCGTCGCGGCGGAAAACTTCAAACAGGCCCGGCGCGTCGCCCATTCCGCCAAAAGCTCGGCGGACAATATCGGCGCACTCCGTGCCCGCGAGGCGTTCTGGAACATCGAGCGGGCGGCGATTGAGGCCGACGCCCCGGCGACTGCCGCGGCGCTGGAACAGGCAGTCGCGCCGCTGGAAGAGTTGCTGGACGCGCTGCGCTGTCGGGGATGAACGTCGCGATTCTCATCCGTCAAAGACACTGGCCGCGTGAAGGCCGCCCGTGCCACCCGAGTTGCGGAAGGCCGGCGGGAAACCGGCCCTGCGTCGGAGCGATTGTTCCTTGCGAGGGTTTCACCTACGATTGTGCCCGGTTCCCGAGAGTAGCGCAAGGAAAAACGGCCCATGCATTTTGAAACGCGATGCGTCCACACCGGCGTGGACAAGGATTCGACCTGGCTCAGCGCCACGACCCCCATTTATCCGTCATCGACCTTCCGCTGGGACAACCTGGACGGGCATCGCGGGTTCGATTACACGCGGAGCGGCAACCCCACCCGCCGGGCGCTCGAGGAAAATCTGGCGGCCCTCGAAGGGGGGATCGACTGCCGGGCGACGAGCACGGGGATGTCGGCGATTGCCGGCGTGCTGCACCTGTTCCAGCCGGGCGATCACATCATTGCCGGGCACGATATCTACGGCGGGACGTACCGCCTGTTCGATGCCGTCTTCCGCAAGATGGGGATCGATTTCGAATTCGTCCGGATGGGCGATCCGGAAAACGTCCGCAAGGCGCTGCGGCCGAATACGAAGTGCATCTGGATCGAGACCCCCAGCAACCCGCTGCTGAATATCGTCGACATCCAGGCGATCTGCGACGTGGCGAAGTCCGCCGGCGTGATCACGATCGCCGACAATACGTTTCTCTCGCCCTATCTGCAGCGGCCGTTTGAGTTCGGCGTGGACATCGTCGTCCATTCGACGACGAAATATCTGAACGGACACTCCGACGTCGTGGGCGGGGCGATTATCACTCGCGACAAGGCCCATGCGGAGCGGGTGAGCTACGTCGTCAACGCCTTGGGCCTGGCCTGTTCGCCGTTCGACGCGTGGCTGGTGCTGCGAGGCGTCAAGACGCTGGGGCCGCGGATGGAAGCCCATCAGAAAGGGGCTCAGGCGCTGGCCGAGTTTTTGAACGGCCAGCCGACGATAGCGAAGGTCTATTACCCGGGACTGACGGAGCACCCGCAGCACGCGCTGGCGAAGCGACAGCAGAAGGGGTTCGGCGCGATGCTGAGCTTCGACGTGCAGGGGGGCCGGCCGGTCGTCGAGAAGATCCTCAGCAAGCTGACGCTGTTCCAACTCGCCGAGTCGCTGGGCGGGGTGGAGTCGCTGATCGAATACCCGGACACGATGAGCCACGCCTCGATGACCGAGCCGGCCCGGCGGGAAGCGGGGATCACCGCCAGCACGCTGCGGGTGTCGGTGGGGATCGAACATCCGGACGACCTGGTGGCGGATTTCAAGCAGGCGCTGGAGGGGTGAGGGCAGAGTCGAGAGCCAGCGAGAACGGCGGGCCAGTCGTCTGAGTTGCCCTCTGGCGATTCTGGCTCCCTTCGCGTTTTTGCATTGATTTTCGTATCTCTTCCCTCCGCGTCCTCCGCGTCTCTGCGGTAAGACTCGTCTGTCTTCCAGCCGCTCAACGCATCAGCAGACAACCCGCTGAGCTTGCAAGGGGGCTTCGGGTTGTGTTAGCGTCGGCAGGGCCTGCGACGTCGGGGAAGGTGCGCTGGGCGCGTCCGCTGAGCGACGCCCCCTTCTTCGAGCGGAATTCGTTGGTTTACAACACGTTAGGTATCACGCAACATGCATCACGTCACGCTGATTCCGGGCGATGGGACCGGACCGGAAATTACCGAAGCCACCCGTCGTTGCCTCGAAGCGACCGGCGTCAAATTCGACTGGGACGTCCAGGAATGCGGCATCGAAGTGATCGAGAAGCTGGGCAAGGTCCCCGAATCGGTGCTGGCGTCGGTTCGCAAGAATCAGGTTGCTCTCAAGGGACCGATCACGACTCCGATCGGCAAGGGCTTTCGCAGCGTTAACGTTTATCTGCGTCAGGAGTTAGGGCTTTACGCCTGCCTGCGTCCCTGCAAGACGTACAAGGGGGTCCGGAGCTTCTTTTCGGGGGTGAACGTCGACCTGGTGATCGTCCGCGAGAACACCGAAGACCTCTACGCAGGCGTCGAATTCCAGGCCGGTCTCCCCGCCACCGCCGAGCTGATCGACTTCATCAATTCGAAAGCCACGGGTCGGAAGATCAGTACGGGCAAGGCGACGACCGGCGTCAGCATCAAGCCGATGTCGTACGAGGGAACCCGGAACATCGCGAACTTCGCGTTCGACTACGCCGTGAAGGCGGGACGGAAGTCGGTGACTTCGGTCTGCAAGGCGAACATCATGAAGTTCACCGACGGGCTGTGGTACGACGAGACCCGGGCCGTCGCCGCCGCCTACGGCGCGAAGTTCGAGCAGCCGGAGCTGAAGGTCGCCCCGGACGCCGAGCTGGCCGGCAAGACGACCGACGCCAGCCAGGTCGCTTACATGGAGCGGCTGATCGACAACATGTGCATGCAGCTCGTACAGAAGCCCGAGCAGTACGACGTGATTCTGCTGTCGAACCTGTACGGCGACATCCTGAGCGATCTGTGCGCCGGCCTGGTGGGCGGCCTGGGCGTCGCGCCCGGAGCGAACATCGGTCCGTCGTCGGCGATCTTCGAAGCGACGCACGGCAGCGCTCCCAAGTACAAAGGCCAGAACAAGGTCAATCCGACCGCGCTGATCCTGTCGGGCAAGCTGATGCTGGAGCACCTGGGCGAGAAGGCTGCCGCCGAGAAGCTGGAAGCCGCCGTCGCCGCGGTCATTGCCGAAGGCAAGGACGTGACCTACGACATGAAGCCGCATCGGACCGATCCGACGGCGGTCGGAACGGCTCAGATGGCCGACGCGATCATTGCCAAGATGCAGTCGATGTAGTTCATACGCTGACGAAAGCCGCTCTCATGGATGAGACGAGGCTGCTGGAGATCCTGTCGGGAGAGCGACGCGGCCTGTCCGCGGCGCTCTCCCGTTTTCTTTTGGCCGGCCTGTCGGCGCCGTATGGAATTGCGGTTTCGGCCAGGAATCTCGCGTATGACCGAGGCTGGCTGGCGTCGCGGCGTGCGGCGGTTCCCGTCATCAGCGTCGGGAACCTCACAACCGGGGGGACTGGCAAGACCCCCTTTACGGCGTTTCTTGCCCGCGAACTGCAGTCCCGGGGGCTGCGGCCAGGGCTGCTGAGCCGGGGCTATCGTTCGCTCGATGGCACGGAGAACGACGAAAAGCGGGTGCTGGACCGGCTCTGCCCCGGCGTGGCGCAGGTGCAGAATCCGGATCGGGTGGCCGGTGCGGAGCGGGCGATTCGCGAGTTCGGCTGCGAAGTGCTGATTCTCGACGACGGGCTGCAGCATCGGCGTCTGCAGCGGGACGTGGAGATCGTGCTGATCGATGCGCTGCGTCCGTGGGGCTTCGGACGACTCCTGCCCCGAGGACTATTGCGGGAACCGATGTCGGGTCTGCGACGGGCCGATCTGATCGTCATCACGCGGGCCGATCAGGCGCCGGCCGCGCGGCTGGCCGAGCTGCGCCGGCAGGTCGCCGAGATCACCCCGGCTCCGATTGCGGACATCGCTTTTGAGCCGGGCATGCTGATTGACAGCGAGGGCTGCGAGACGCCCCTCTCGTCGCTGACGGGACGCGTCTGCCTGGCGTTCTGCGGAATCGGCAACCCCGAGGGTTTTGCAGCGACGTTGCAGTCGGCGGGGATCTCTGCCGAGCTGGAAGTCTTTCCCGACCACCACCACTACGCGGCGGCGGACTTCGAACGACTGCGGCGGAAGGCCGACGCAATGGGGGACGTGGCGCTCGTGACGACCCTCAAGGATCTGGTGAAGCTGCCCGAAGAGTGGCTTGGCGGCGTCCCGGTTCTGGCGGTCGATCAGCGGCTGCGGGTGCTGCACGGGGCGCCCGAGCTGGATCGGCTGCTCGATCGCTTCGAAAACAACCAGACGCGGGCGGCTTGAAACGAAAATGCCGTCGGTTGCAGCAGGGCAGCCGACGGCAAGTCCGTGAATCCGTCAAATTGACCGGTTTGGCAAAGACCTACAAGGACTGCGCCGGTGCGTTCACGTTGTCGTCGTCGTTGTTGGAAAGCGCAATCGCAGTCGCGATGATCGCCGCGATGGCCGCGGCAGTCAGCCAGAACATGCCGTTGCCCATGCCGCCGTACTGACCACGGGCCCCGTCTTCACCCTGCACGATCAGAGCATATTCGTCGGACGTCGACGGCGCCGAGCTGTCGCTCCAGACGCGGAAGTTGCCTTCCGTTCCGCCGGAGGTGACCTGGTAGTCGCCGTTTTCGAGATGCTTGACCTGGAAAACGCCCCGGTCATCGGTTGCGGTCCGGGTGATCTCTTTCGCGTCGCGACGGACGACCACTTCCGCCCCCTTGATGGGCGACCCATTGTGATCGACGACGCGGCCGGCGAAGACGCCGGTTTTGGCAGTGTTGATGTTCGCCACCGTGCCGGCCGGCGCGATGTGTACGACGGGTTTGGCGGCGACGGTTTTACCTGCGGCCGAAGCGGTGGCCTGCGGGCAAACCACGCCGAACGTGGCGAGGGCGACGATCGCCCCCTTAAACAGCGAGAATCTCTGCATGGTCGTACAGCTCCTGGGCCCAGTCCGTTACGGTCATCCGTGCCATTTCGCGACCCTCGAGACGCGAACACAGAAAGTCCACGATTCAATGCGGGGAAGGAGGGTAATGCCGCGGCGACGCAATCGCAGATTCTCCGGTTTCCTCCGTCAACGGCAATATCGGCCAGCAGCGGCCGGAGCGCTGAGCGCGATATTCCCGACATCCGGCTATTTCCGGCCTTTCCACGGAAGACGAGAAGTCTCGGCAGGCACGGGAATCCGCGAATGATGCGCCAAGCGCATGAAACGGCCAGACCGGCGTTCCACGAACCTGGGAATTGCGAGATCGTAAGGCCTCGCAAAAAACAGCACCGCCACAGGTCGACCCAGAATGACCTGCGGCGGCGCCGGCGATGGAGAGCGATGAGCAGTCGCGGAATCTCTACAGCGACTGCTGAATCTTGTTGACCTGGTCCTGAAGGTTGTTGACGTCGTTCTGAACGTTGTCGATCTTGTCCACGGCGATGGCGCCGAGAATGACTGACGCGATCACTGCTGCGGTGAGCAGCAGGAGCGCGGGATCGACGGCGCCGTACTGACCGCGGGCCCCGTTTTCGCCCATCACCAGGAGGGCCTGATCCCGGGAGATTTTCGGGGCGGTGTCGCTGGTCCACAGATGGAAACGACCCTCGGTTTTCCCGGCCGCGACTTCGTAGACGCCATCACGGGCATTCATGACGGTGAAGGCGCCCTTGGCGTCGGTTTTCGTCCGGGCCACTTCGCGCTGCCCCTGGCGGACAACCACCACGGCGTTGGCGAGCGGCATGCCGCCGTGATCGACCACTCGTCCGGCAAAGGTGCCGTCCCTGGCCAGTGTGACGTCGGCGACGTCCCCGGTACGAACAATCCGGACGCTGCTGCGGGCTGGAGCGCGAGTCTCCGCGGCCGCGAGCACGCCGGCCTGGGGCATGACGACCCCGAACGTCGCCAGACTGACGATGGCGACTTTGACGAACTGGAATCGCTTCATGCCGATGCTGCTCCTTCCTGGATTCGGAGACGTCCTGACTCGCCGCGGCCCCGACTTCGGGACAGTCCACGACGACTGCGGACATGGGGGTAATTGCGCCACTGACTGCCGGCCGAGTCGACGTGACGACCAGTGGCGGGCCCGCTGAGTTCACCAGACGAGCGGGCGAAATAGTTCACGTGCCGACCAAGGGTCAACAGCAATTCTGCAAGAGGCGGCGGGAACCGGAATGCTTGCCGAGAATTGCCGGCGATACTGGCAGAATCTGCCGCCAGACTCGTCCCGGAGCCGTGAAACGTTTCGTTTCACAAACCTCCGCGGGGGTTGTCGAGAACTGGTCCGCGTCTGACAATCTCTGCGGCACTCTCACCACGGGCGGACGGCGGCATGATGGACTCCTGGGAATCGCTGGTCGGCTTTGCGTCCATCCTGGGTTATGCGCTGACGCTCCTGCTGCTGCCCGTCGTGCTGCTGACGAAGAAGGAGCAGCCCGTCTCGACGGTCGCCTGGGTCATGGCGATCGTGACGATGCCGTTTGTCGGAGCCTTTCTGTTCGCCGTATTCGGCGTCAATCGCGTCGCCCGTCGCCGGCTGCAGAACCGGCAACAAGTCCAGGCGAGTTTCAGCGGTCTGCTGCCGCCGATCGCCGAGAGCCCGATGGCGCAGGACGCGGAATGCGGCACGGCCCCGGCGGCGCTTCGCCGCATCGCCCGTCGACTGTGCAGTACGCGGGCGATGTGGGGCAACGCGGTCGATGTGCTGCACGACGCCGATCGGGTCTTCGACGAGATCGAGGCCGCCATAGAGAACGCGCAGTCGTCCATTCATCTGGAGTACTACATCTGGCAACCGGATCGGACCGGGACGCGACTCCGCGATCTATTGATTGCCAGGGCGCGGGCGGGAGTGAAGGTTCGCTTCCTGTACGACACGCTGGGGTCGATCTGGCTGACGCGTCGCTTCCTGCAGCCGATGCGCGATGCGGGAATTCACGTCGCCACGTTTGTGCCGGGGCGGAATCTGTTCGAACGCTGGTCGATCAACCTGCGGAGTCACCGCAAGATCGTTATCGTCGACGGCCGGGTGGGTTTTACAGGTGGCATGAATGTCGGCGACGAGTATCTGGGGCGGGATCCGTACTTCGGCTACTGGCGGGACACGCACCTGCGGCTGCGGGGGCCGGTGGTGCTCCAGCTTCAGGAAGTCTTTGCGCTGGACTGGATGTCTGCCACGCGCGAGCGGCTCTTTCAGCCTGAGCTGTTTCCCACAGCGGTCCAGACCGGCGGAGTCACGGCCCAGGTCCTGTCGGGAGGTCCCGATGACGATGAGAACGTGTTTCATACGCTGATGTTCGCGGCCATCAATGAGGCACGGCACTCCGTGACTCTGATGACGTCGTACTTTGTCCCGCCGGCGGCCATTGTCACGGCGCTGGAGACGGCCGCGTTACGCGGCGTCCGGGTGCGGATCATGGTTTCCGGACCGAAGACGTACTGGATGACGCGGCACGCCTGCCGATCGTTCTACGATTCGCTGCTGCAGGCGGGGGTGGAGATCTACGAGTACCGTCGGGGCCAGCAGCATGCCAAGACGCTGGCCATTGACGAATGCTGGTCGCTGGTGGGAACGCCGAACTGCGACGCCCGCAGCCTCTTCCTTAACTTTGAGGTGGCCGTGGCGATTTACGAGGTCACGATCGCGGAACAGCTCAACGCCCACTTCGATCTGGACACGCCCGACGCCCGGCAGATCGAACCGGAAACGTGGTCGAAGCGTTCGACGGTCGAGCGGCTGAAGGAGAACTTTTGTCGGATGTTTTCGCCGGTGCTGTGAGCGAGAGAGCGCGTCGCGAGCGGGGAATTGCCAGTGGACGAGGGTTGATCGCAGATCGCCGGACGGGGTGAAGGACGTTCTTCGGACCAACACACAGGTTCGCCGTTCCGCCGCCCCTTCCGGGGCGGTCGCGCGTGGAGGACGCGTCATTCCACGGGTTGTACTCCGCCCACCTGACGGCGGACTTCGTTTCACCCGTGGCTACAGCCCGTCGCCCGCTTCGGGGCTCAAGACGCGGGCCGGCCATCTCCACGTCCGGAACGCTGCATTTTTTCGAACACCGATCATCAACTTCAACTGCTCCTCGGATCGCTGATCGCCGGACGGCAGGCGACGCCGACGCGTTGTCATTTTGCAAGTTGCACTTTTCCATGCATTCGCTCTTCGAGCTGCATGGCCCGACCGCTCAGCTCAACTGCTGCGCTGCTGGTCTTTCCATTGCTTGCGCAGCTCGCGGCGTTGTTTTTTGCTCAGGCCTCTGAGCTGGTCGGCGGAGGGACCGTCGACGCGATAGTCGTTCCCTTCGTCGTCGCTCCATTCTTCACTGGGGGAGGACTCGTCCTCAGGTTCCGGAGCCGAGTGGCGGCTGGTGGATGACGACTTCGCCGAACTGGACGCCTTGCGAGTCGGTGGGGTCTCCTCCGGTTCGGACCACTCCGCAGCGTCGTCAGCATCCGCTGAGCTCTCGTTCCAGGACTCTTCGGCTGTCGACTCTTCGTCCCAATTCGAGGATTCGTCCGGCCCCTCGGCCTCGGTTTCCTCGCCTTCGACCTTGCGCGTCCGGGTCCGCGGTTTTGTCGTCCGCTTCGCCGGTGCTTTGCGCTTGCGACGGGCGGCGGCGGGTGCGGCCTCGGACTCCGTGTCAGCGTCGGCCTTTTTCCGGCGGCGGCGCGGCTTTGGGGCCTCTTCGTCCCCTCCGTCCGCCGGCTTCCGGCGGAACAGGCGCGATAAGCTGCCGAACAGAACGGCGATGGGTCCCAGCACGCGAATCAACAGCGACGGACGGCCGGCGGCGATTTCCGGCGGGTCCGGGCAGAAGTACGCGACGCACCACGACTGCAGCCAGAGGGTCAGAAACAGCAGTCCCATGCCGGTCAGCGGCAGCAGGATCGCGGCATACTCGAACCACGGCGCCCCCGCCAGCGCCTGTTGGAACAGCGGCGCTGCGGCAGCGGTCAGCAGCACGACCGCGGTGATGCGGTACAGGATCAGAGTCATGCGCGAGCGGCGGAGATCCCGATCGATGATGAGTCCCAGGGGAAGTCCGGCGGAGAGAAGCGGGATCTGCCAGATCAGGCTGCCGACGTGTTCCGGCAGCAGCTTGAATTCGACGGCGATCCGGGCCAGTGCCTGGTGGGCGTCGGTCCCGGCGCAGAAGCCGACGACGGCCAGCAGCCCGGCAAACCAGGTCCAGATGCGGTAGCGGCCGCCGAAGTCTGATTCGCTCCGCGAGCGGTACCAGCCGATCAGCAACGCCCACGCAGTGATGCCGGTCCAGACAACCGACTGCAGGTAGTCGACCAGCACGGGGCGGGACTGTTCCAGGAGATGCGTCTGCAGAGATTGCAGTTCGGGCCGGAGGGCGAGCGGTCTGACGCTGGCGATCCCCACCAGGGCCAGGCCGACGAGCAGCAGGACGCCCGCGGTCCAGATGCGCCAGAGCGCCTGCGGAATCCAAGGGGCGGCGACCGCGACGATGGAATCGGCGGAGAGGCCCCGGCGTTCGATCCGTGCGGCGTCTTCGGGGGAAAGCGCTGTACCGCTCCCTTCCGCGCTCACCGCCAGGCGACGGCGGCGGCGGTCGTCGGAAGAACGCGCGCCAACAAACTGCACCGACATGTTCGGGGTGACCGGCGATCCAGGCTGAGGAACTCAGGAAGAGTTGCCGCGGAAATCGTTGCCCGCAGGATCACGCCGGTCGACAAGGGCGAAGAGGCGATCCGATCGGAAGTCCGCTGGGGAACTTCTCCGATTCCAGCCCGCTCCCTGGCCACTGCCTCCCTGCAGTTCTCCCGCTCCAGGAGCTTGCTGGCGCAATTCCCGAGCACCCGTCTTCCACGGGACTTACGCCCCATTCATCGGAGGAACGACCGGCGGAGTTTCATTCGAGTTGCCGGAAGTCGCATCGTTCACACTGGGTAAGCTGAGACTGCCAGATCAGCAGTCGCCGTCGAATGGACCGAACTCCGCCAGAGAGTTCCGCCACTTTGACAGCCACGCGACGTCTGCCAAAACGTGCGCACGGTGAGCCCATCCCCGAGACTGATCCGTAACACATTTTATGTCAAAGGTTTACGAATACCGGAGGGTTTGAGAATTCCGAAGCCTGGATTTTGGCACGCGACGTGCAAAATGAGTCTCACAGGCTTGACAGCAGTTATTGCGTGACTCCCGGCTCGCCGGAGGTCCGCGCAGTGAGTTTTCCGCAGGCAGGTTTTTCAGGAGCGTTTTCCCATGCGACTCGTCCAAGAACGATGGAATCCCTGGCGCGATCTGGCCCGGCTGCAGCACGATGTTCAGCGGCTGGCGCAGCACAGCCGGCCCCCGAGCGCGGAGTACCCGCTGTTCAACGTGTACCAGAACGCCGAAGAGGTCGTCCTGACGTCGGAAGCACCTGGGCTGGATCCCGCGACGATCGATCTGGAGGTCGCCGCCGAGATGCTGACGGTCCGCGGACAGCGACCGGTCTGGGCGCCGGAGCCCGGGCAACGGGAGACCGTGGAGTTCTCCCGGACGGTGAAGCTGCCGTTCCCGGTCGATTCGCAGTCGGCGGAAGCCGGCTATGAACGGGGAGTGTTGACCGTCCGGCTAAAGCGGCCGGTTTCGCAGCAGGCACGCAAGGTGCCGGTGGCGGCTGGTTGAGTGGAGAAGACTGAGGAGAGGAACAACCACGAATGACACGAATTCGCACGAATGAATGAGAAGAGGTTGAACCACGGAGAACACGGAAGTCACGGAGAAGCGGAAAAGGAATGCAGGAATGAAGGAGACAGAAAGCCTCTGCCCGTTCAGACACTTCCTTGTCTTCTCTCCGTGATCTCCGTGTCCTCCGTGGTTGCCTCCTCTGCATTCAGTTTCGTGTCATCCGTGGTTCGTGTTCTCTGTTCGAGTTTTCCTGCAGATTTCGAGTCGGCTCTCTGTGGGAGTGAGTGCTGACGGAATGAGGCGGAGCCTCCTGGAACGGCGTTCCCGGGCAGAGCCTTGGGAACGAGGTGACATAAACAATCGGCCGGGCGCGCCCGGCCCTACTGGAGATGGAAATCATGACTCATGTGACAGCCACCCCTCCGACGCAGGCGGCCGAGCTGCAGTTTGTGCCGCGGACGCGGATTCAGGAAACCGCCGAGGCCTGGGAGATCGTCTGCGAAGTTCCCGGGGCCGATGATCAGTCGGCGGAGATTTCGCTCGAACCCGACCGGCTGATTCTGAACGTTCGGGTCCAGCCGACCGACCTGCCCGGCTTTCAGCTCGTCCATCGGGAGTACCGCGAAGGGAACTATCAGCAGATCTTCAAGCTGCCGGACAACATCGACCGCCAGGCCGTCGAGGCGACGATCCGGCAGGGCGTGCTGCGACTGAAGCTCCCCAAGCTGCCGGTCGCCCAGACGCGAAAGGTGACGGTGGTGGCGGGCTGAGTGGAGAAGACTGTAGTGAGGAACAACCACGAATGACACGAATTCGCACGAATCTGAATGCAGAGGAGGCAACCACGGAGGACACGGAGATCACAGAGAGAAGACAAAGAAGTGCCAGAACGGACAGAGGATTGCTGTCTCTTTCTTTGCTTCAGTCCTTTTCCGCTTCTCCGTGACTTCCGTGTTCTCCGTGGTTCAACCTCTTCTCATTCATTCGTGCGAATTCGTGTCATTCGTGGTTCCCTCTTCCGTTCGAAATCTGAGATTTGGCGTTTGAGATTTGGAGCTTCTCAGGATTGACCTTTGGAGGATCAAATCATGCGAGTCAACAGTCTGATGCCGTGGAACTGGGACAAGACGGGGGTCCGGCGGGTCGAGGAGGATCCGTTTGCGGCGATGCAGCGGGAGATGAGCCGGGCGTTTGAGAACTTCTTCGCCCAGGACGAACTGGACGGTCTGCCGACCCGGCTCGGCAGCCTGTCGCCGAAGCTGGATGTTTCCGAAACGGAAACCGAGGTCCACGTGACCGCCGAGCTGCCGGGGCTGAAGGAAGAGGAGATCGACGTCGAGCTGACGGGCGATGCGCTGCGGATCAGCGGCGAGAAACGCGACGAGCGGGAAGAGAAGAAACACAATTTCCACCGCGTCGAGCGCTCGTTCGGCCGATTCGAGCGGGTGGTTCCGCTGCCGACGGAAGTCGATCGCGACAAGGTGACGGCGACGTTCAAGAATGGCGTGCTGACGATCACGCTGCTGAAGGCTGTGACGGCGCCGACGACGCAGAAGATCAGCGTCAAGCCGGTGGAGTGATTCTGAACGCTGGCTGACCTGCCTGCCCCCCTCGGCAGGTCGGCTGTGGTGCGAGCCGGGCGGATCAAAAGATCCGCCCGGCTTGTTGTGTCTTGGTGGCGGGAGCTATTCGAATTCCATCCCGGAGGGATGGCAGAAGGTAGCCCCGGGTTGAGCGCAGCGACACCCGGGGAAATTCGAATGCCGCGCGCGAATTCGACCCTGGAGGGGTCGCAGATTCGAAGGAATGGACTCGAACCTGTGCGACCCCTGCGGGGTCGATGCGTCATGGCGGGCCGATTTCCAGGGGTGTCGGAGCGAAGCTCCTCAACCCCTGGCTACCCTCTTTGACCCCTGCCGGGGTCGATTGAAGGCGGCCCGTCTCGCAGACGAATTCGTTGACCGGAAATCGCAGGCCTATATCTTCGGTGCGGTTACTTTTGGAATTTGGCCCCCGGACTGACTTCAGGCGAATGGCGAATACTCAACACAACCGTCGACCCAGGTGGTGGCAGATCGCCATCGCAGTCGCCCTGTCGCCATTTCTGATGCTCGCCGCGATTCTGGCGCTCGTCTGGTTAGTCATTGAGGGTCTCGGACTTCGGCTGTTCATCTGGACTTTGTGGTGTCCGCGCGGCCGGGACGTTCTATTTGTGTACTCGGACAGCCCGATCTGGCATGACGAGATCGAGCGCCGGATTCTGCCGAATCTTGGCAACCGGGCTGTGGTGCTGAACTGGTCGGAGCGAAAGAGGTGGCGCTGGTCGGTGGCTCGGAGGGCCTTTCGTCACTTTGGCGGCGACCGGGAGTTCAATCCGCTCGCGGTCGTGTTCCATCCTTTCGGGCGAACGCAAGGCTTTCGTTTCTGGCAGCCGTTCCAGGATTTCAAGCACGGGAAGGCGGAACCGCTGCGCACGATGAAAGCAGAGTTGTTCGGAGCGATTGGGGTGCAGCCGAGTGAATGATCGGCGCGAGACAGGTGTCTTGGGTAGAACGCCGAGGAAGGAGACTCCGATGAAAAGCAACAAACAACGACGCGCCGAGCTGAAGCAATCTCGCCTCAAGCAATCTGAAAAGGACGAGAGTGCGGCCCGGGAAGCTGCACGAGAGCGAGAGAAAGACGGTCGCGGGTCTGCACCGGTCAATCGCGCCGCACTGGCTCCCCACAACAGCTACTTCGACCCGGACTTTGCGGCACGGGGATACTACCTCGATCAGCCCTTCACGTGCGTGGACTGCGGCAAGGACGAAGTCTGGACGGCGACCCAGCAGAAGTGGTGGTACGAGGTCGCCAAAGGGGACGTGTTTACGACTGCGCGTCGTTGCCGCATTTGCCGTCGCCGGGATCGTGAACGACGAACAGAGTCACGCCGGGTGCATCTGGAGGGGATCGCCCGCAAGGAGCGCGGAGTGTAACGGCCTGTGCTACGCCTCCGGGGTCGATGCGTTGTTGCGGGCCGATTTCCAGGGGTGTCGGAGCTATCGCTCCTCAACCCCTGGCTACCGTCTGTGACCCCTGTCGGGGTCAGGAGACCGAATTTGCCGGCCACAACCCATCAAAACCTGTTGACTTGTCCCGTGTTTCGGACCGATACTTTACGGGTTGAGGCGATGTCCTCGACCGACCTGCCTGCCTGATGCACCTTGCCGAGTCACCCGCCATGACGTCTCCCCGCCGCTGCTGTCCCGGTCCGACCACCCGTCGCGAGTTTCTTCGCGTGGGAGCGCTGGGGCTCGGGTCGTTCACGATGGCCGACCTGCTGCGGTCGCAGGCGCAGGCGGCGGTCGCCGGGCGGGTGGCGCCGGATACCTCGGTGATCTTCGTGTGGCTGCCGGGCGGGCCGCCGCATATGGATATGTATGATCTGAAGCCGAACGCGCCGGCGGAGTATCGCGGGGCGTTCCGGCCGATTCCGACGACGGTGCCGGGGCTCGACGTCTGCGACCTGCTGCCGCTGCATGCGAAGTTGGCGCATAAGTACAACGTGGTCCGCTCGATCGCGCACACGTTCGCCGATCACGGCGGCGGCCACAAGCGATTCATGACCGGGCGCGATCCGCGGACGCCGACCGAGTTCGTCAACGACGCCCCGGCGGTCGGTTCGATCGTCGCCCGTGTACGCGAACAGGTTTCCGCAGGGGTGCCAAACTACGTTTGCGTCGTCGAGCCGGGGCGGGACCAGGTCGACACGTTCAGCCAGGGGGCGGCGTATCTGGGGCCGTCGTATACACCGTTCATGGTCCCGGGTGATCCGAGCAAGTCCGAGTTCAAGGTGCCGAACATTGCGCCGGTGGCGGAAGTCGCCGGGCGGCTGGATGACCGGACGAGCCTGCTGCGGTCGTTCGACCGGTTCCGGCGGGAGGCCGATCAGTCGGGGCTGATGGGGTCGTTCGATACGTTCCACGAGCGGGCGTTCGGGCTGCTGACGAGCGACAAGGCGAAGGTGGCGTTCGATCTGTCGCAGGAAGACCAGGCAACGCGCGACCGCTACGGCAAGCACGCGTGGGGTCAGCGGCTGCTGATGGCCCGCCGGCTGGTCGAAGCGGGCTGCAGCTTCTGCACGGTGATCCTGGAGAACCCGTACCAGTCGGGGATCGAGTGGCTGAAGCAGGGAACCTACAACTGGGATTCCCACGCAGTCAACTGCCACATCTGGGACGATTTGAAACTGCGGCTGCCGATCTACGATCAGGCGGTCACGGCGTTGATTGAAGATCTCTACAATCGCGGACTGGATCGCAAGACGCTGGTTGTCGTGACCGGGGAGTTTGGACGGACGCCGCGGATCGAGAGCACGGTTGGTTCGCAGACGGGGGTGAAGCAGCCGGGGCGGGATCACTGGCCGCAGGCGATGTCGCTGATTACGTTTGGCGGCGGGATGCAGACGGGGCAGGTGATCGGCTCGACGAATTCGCGGGGCGAGCATCCGCAGGATCGGCCGCTGTCGCCGAACGATCTGTGGGCGTCGGTCTACCGGCACCTGGGAATCGATTTCGAGCAGTCGTTCCTGGATCACCGCGGTCGGCCGATGCCGATTCTGCCCTACGGGGCTCCGATCAGCGAGCTGCTGTCGGCGGTGTGAGGGGGCGGGTATCGGGATTCGGGGATCGCAGAGGAAAGAGAGACGGGGCTCTGGATTCGTTTCAGGTTTGTCGTCGCGATGCACCTGCATCAGTTCGGCGCGACTGGCGGTTCGGCGGAGAGTGATTCGATGCCGTAGAGAAAGTCGTAGATCCTTTCTCGCGAGTAGACGTCCCAGCGGGGATTGCTCCAGAGGACCGTGTCGCCGGTGCGCAGCGACAGTTCCGTGCCGCTGAAGCGGGCCGGGGCGATGTGCCAGGTCGGATCCTCGGCCGTCGCGTCTTTCCGGGCTTCAATCAGCAGAAACAGTTCCGGGTCGGTTCCGAGGACAAAGGCGAAGATGGCGCCGTCGAGAATCTCGGCGGATTCCCGGTCGGGATAGCGATAGAGGGGTTGTCGCAGGAGTCGCAGCTCGGCCTCGTCGGGTTTACCGGCGGCGGAGAGAACTGCCACGAGATTGCGCATCTGGGTGAGCCGGAGGGGGCGCGAGGCCGCCGGCTTTGGAGCCGCCGGGAGTCGAATCCAGGTGATTCCCGGTTCCGTGGTCCGCCAGGTGACGTCCTTTGTCACGGGGACTTTGACCGGTCGGTCGGACAGCGAATGGAATTCATAGCAGAGGCTGCGGCGCGTCCGATCTTCCGGATGATAGGCCGACCAGATGGCGGCGATGACCGCGGGGCGGTCGTCTCGGGTCCAGAGGAAAACGCCGCCGTGCTGGACGTCGGGCCGGACGGGATTGGAGTAAGACAGGAGAGGGCGGGGTTGGAGCGCCAGCGGCGTCTCCGCGTCGCCGGTTTCCGTTGCGACGAGCGCCCGGGCGCGGTCGAGGTAGAGCTGCTGCCAGGCTTTCATGTCGGCGGGTTGCGTCGGCGGATCGTCTTCCGCCTCGACAGCAACACCAGGCATCACGCTCAGGAGCAGCGCAGCGGCAATCAGTGCGGGGCGTCGTGGAAGCATGACTCGACCTGTCTGGCGGAGAAGAGCGATCGACGTGAATCAAATATAGACAGACGGACTGCATTCCGGCCAGACTGATCTGCTGGAGAACTTTCCGAATCAGAACGAAGGTGGACTGGCGGTCATTCCGTCAGCTCGCGCTCATCACCGCAGCCACTCATCACGATGTGTCGCCACGAACTCGTCGTCGAGCAGATGGGGGTACGCCTGGCAGATGCGATCCAGCTCTGACGCCTGACCCGGCGAGAGTCTTTCCGCCGGGTCGAGGAAGACGAGGTTCTCCAGGAGGCCCTGGCGCCGGAGGACTTCGTGGATGCCGGCGATGCAGCCGGCGAAGCCGTTGGCCGCGTCGAAGACGACCGCGTTCGCATCGGTCACCTGTTGCGCCAGCGCGAGCCAGTCCGCAGGGGTTGTTCCGCCGGTGCGGACGATGTCGTGTGCCGCGTTGAGTTGCGCGACGGCCTTTTGCGTCCAGACGGCCCAGTGGCCGAGCAGGCCGCCGACGATCCGGCGGTCGACCGGCTGACCGTTGCGGATGAAGCGAAAGGGAGTGACCAGATCGAGCAGAATGTTGTCGTCGTTGCCGGAGTAGAGGGCGATGTCATCCCGGCCGGCGTCGACGACGGCCCGGACGACATCGAGCGTCTGGTAGCGGTTGAACGGAGCCAACTTGATCGCGACGAGAGACTCCTGTTCGGCGAACCGCCGCCAGAACGAATAGGGCAGGACTCGTCCGCCGACGGCGGGTTGCAGATAGAAGCCCATCAGCGGCAGCACGTCTCCGACTTCGCGGCAGTGGGCGAGGAGCTCATCGTCGGTGGCCGTTTTGAAGGCGGCCAGACTCAGCAGACCGCAGTGATAGTCGAGGTCGCGGAGCAGTTCGGCTTCGCGGACCGCCTGCGCCGTGGGACCGCAGATGCCGCCGATGCGAATTGCCGGAGACATTCGCTGCGCGTCGGCCCAGTCGAACTCTTCGCGGGCGAGTTCCAGGACCGGTTGGAAGAGGCCGTACTGCGGTTCGCGGATGGCAAACTGCGTCGTGTGAACGCCGACCGCCAGACCGCCAGCGCCTGCGGCGAGATAGTAGCGGGAGAGAGCCCGCTGGCGTCGTTCGTCGAGCCGACGGTCGCTGGTGAGCGCCAGCGGATGGGCGGGGATGGCCACGCCGAGCTGCAGCGTCTGGCGGATGATATCTGGCAGGGGCTGGGTCATTCAGAAGCGCCCGTCGCGGCTTTCGAAGTGAGTCGGTTTGTCGAGCCGCGGGGCGCCTGCGGTGATCCACTCCGCGATCCAGCGGATCAGTTGCTCGGGGGGAACGCGCGGATGGCCGACGCGGCCCAGCAGCAGATTTGCATTGTTGAGGAGTGCGTCGGGGGCTTCTACGCCCGTGAAGACTGGCGGCCGACCGAAGAGCGGGCCGAACTGTTCGCAGACCTGCCGGACGCTGAGCGTCTCGGGGCCCGTGAGATTGAGGACGCGGGCGGGGCTGGTGGCGAGCGAGAATGCAGCGAGGGCCGCGGCGTTGGCGTCGGCCTGCCAGATCACGTTGAAGTGTCCCATCGTCAGGTCGACCGGTTCGCCGCGGTAGACTTTCAACGCCAGATCGACGAGGACGCCGTAACGCAGTTCGCAGGCGTAGTTGAGGCGGAGCAGTGCGACCGGCGTGCCGGCGGTGTGGCTGAAGTGCTCGAAGATCCGTTCGCGGCCGAGACAGCTCATGGCGTATTCGCCGACGGGCGCGACCGGGTCGGTTTCGCGGCTGCCGCCTTGCGAGACCGGCGAGTTCCCATAGACGTTGCCTGTCGAGAAGGCGACGATCCGCGAGCCGGGATAGCGCTGGCAGACGAGTCCCGGCAGCCAGGCATTCATGGCCCAGGTGAGGGACTCCTGGCCCGACGAACCGAACTTGCGACCGGCCATGTACAGGACCAGCGGAACATCTGGGAGAGCAGCGAGGGCCGTGGGGTCGAGCAGGTCGGCCTGGATCGTCTCGACGCCATGCTGTTCGAGGCTGGCGCAGACCGCAGGATCACTGAACCGAGCGACGCCGATCACGCGCCGCTTCGTGCCCGCGACCTTGGAAGCCAGCACCGCCATCCGCGCCAGCGTGGGACCCATCTTGCCCGCTACGCCGAGAATGATCAGATCGCCGGGAGTCTGTTTGAGGGCTTCAATGGCTGCCGGGCTTGGCTTGCTGAGCAGAGCTTCAAGCTGGCCGACGGAGGAGATTGTGGCGGGAGGAGTCAAGTGTCGAGGGCCAAGTGAAAGATCGAGGAGCCGGACGGACGCGATCGCCGTCAGGCCAGGATGTCATGCACGACTTTGCCGTGGACGTCGGTCAGGCGGAAGTCGCGGCCCTGGAAGCGGTAGGTGAGCTGTTCGTGATTGAAGCCGAGCAGGTGCAGGATCGTCGCGTGCAGATCGTGAACGTGGACCTGGCCTGCGGTCACGCCGAAGCCGAGCTCGTCGGTCTCGCCGTGCAGGTGCCCGGCTTTCAGCCCGCCCCCGGCCATCCAGAGGGTGAACGAGTCGATGTGGTGATCGCGGCCCAGTGTGCCGCGCTGTTCGCCCATCGGCGTCCGGCCGAACTCGCCGCTCCAGACGACGAGCGTTTCGTCGAGGAGTCCTCGTCGCTTCAGATCGAGGACCAGGGCGGCGGCGGCCTGGTCGACGTCCTTGCAGACCTTGGCGAGGGCCTCTTCGAGGTCGGCTCCCTGGCCGCCGTGGTGGTCCCAG
Organism: uncultured Planctomycetaceae bacterium; assembly: GCA_942493135.1. Classification (GTDB taxonomy): domain Bacteria; phylum Planctomycetota; class Planctomycetia; order Planctomycetales; family Planctomycetaceae; genus Planctellipticum. The sequence goes on from OW818684.1 coordinate 2,614,561, forward strand.
TCGGTGTGGTAGAGCTGGACGAAACGGACGCCCCGCTCGACGAGCCGCCGGGCCAGCAGGCAGTTGTTGGCGAACGACGATCCGCCGGGTTTGGCACCGTACAGGTCGAGCGTTTCGGCGGTTTCGTCCTGGAGCCGCATCAGTTCCGGGGCGCTGGTCTGCATGCGGAACGCGGTTTCGTAGGCGTTGATCCGGGTGGCGATCTCCGGATCGGCGACGGTCTGCATTCTCAGGCGGTTGAGATCGGCGACGGCATTGACGAACTCGCGCTGATCGTCGGGGGTCACGCCGACGGGGTTGTCGAGATCGAGAATCGGCGAGCCCTGGCCGCGGAGGGGAACCCCCTGGTAGCTCGTCGGCAGGAAGCCGCTCGACCAGAGCGTATTACCGGCGCGCGGACCGCGGGGACCGGACTGCAGAACCACGAAACCCGGAAGATCCGACGACGGGCTTCCGAGGCCATAGGTCACCCAGGAACCGAGACTGGGGCGGCCGGGGGCCTGGAAGCCGCAGTTCAAGAAGAGCTTGGCGGGGCCGTGATTGAAGACGTCGGTCTTGACGCCGCGGAGCCAGCAGACGTCGTCGACGATCTGCCGGTGGTACGGGAGCATCTCGCTCAGCTCCATGCCGCATTCGCCGTACTTCGCGAATTTCTGCCGGGAGCCGAGGAGCTTGGCGTCGGGCTTGAGGAAGGCGAAACGCCGCCCGGCGATCAGGCTGTCGGGGGGGGGCTGGCCGTCGTAGGTCCGCAGGACGGGTTTGTCTTCGAACAGATCGAGCTGACTGGGGCCGCCCGCCATGAACAGGAAGATGACGTTCTTGATCTTCGGAGTGGACTGCGGCGGGTGCGGCAGGAGCGGGTTCGATTCCGCCGCCGGGAGGTCGCGCTGCAGGAGTTGCGAGAGGGCGATGGCTCCGAGGCCGATCGGGCCGGCGTGGAGAAAGTCGCGCCTGGTGAGGGAGGGGTTATGTGGCATGGCTGGGGGTGCCTTGATGGCGCGGATTGAGTCGATTACCGGAAAGTGAAAAGTGAGAACTGAGTAGTGCCAAGTGCAAAGTGCGCATGAACTGGCTGGCGAGCCGCCAGTGGCACACGGTTGGACGCGGCATCGGTGAGAGAAATGCACGGCATGGCTGAGGTCATTCGCGATTGACGAATTCATCCGTATTGAACACGACGCGGGCGAGGCTGGTCCAGGCGGCGGCTTCGGCGGGGGTGACGCCGGCCGGGATCTCGGACGGCGCGACCGACTTGGCGCGGGCTTCGTCCTGCGCGAAGCCTTTCGCCGTCTGCTGCCAGTAAGACAGGAGCCGTTCGCGTTCGGCGGAGCCGGGCGGCCTCGTGAGGACCAGGCGGAACAGGTATGTCAGTCGTTCGCCGGGTGAAGCCGTCGGCGGCAGTTCTGTCAGAACTCGCGTGGCCAGGTGCTGGGAGAGTTCGAAGAAGACCTTGTCGTTCGCCAGCGCCAGCGCCTGCAGCGGCGTATTCGAACGGACCCGGCGCGTGCAGACGGTGCTGAAGTCGGGGGCGTCGAAGGTCGAGAAGAGCGGATAGGGCGCGCTGCGGAAAAACTCGGTATACATCGTCCGGCGGTAGCGACCGGAGTCTTTGTTCTCGGGCCAGGCTTTCGGGGTCTGCGTGAAGCTGTAGACCCCTTCGGGCTGCGGCGGGTGGACGCTGGGGCCGCCGAGTTGCGGCGCCAGCGAACCGCTGGCGGCAAGGACCATATCGCGGACGATTTCCGCTTCGACGCGGACGCGGGATTGGCGGCCGAGCCAGCGATTGGCGGGGTCGACTTCCGCCAGGTCTTCGCGATAGGCGCTGCTCTGCCGATACGTGGCGGAGGTCACAATCACCCGATGCAGGGCTTTGAAGGACCACTCGCGGCGGATGAACTCGGACGCGAGCCAGTTGAGCAGCTCCAGATGGCTGGGAGGCGTTCCCTGATAGCCAAAGTCGTTCTCGGTTTCGACGAGTCCGGCGCCGAAGAACCGCAGCCAGACCCGGTTGACGGTCACGCGGGCCGTGAGGGGATTCTGCGGACTGACCAGCCAGCGGGCCAGGTCGAGGCGGTTGCGGAATTCCATGTCGACTCCGCCCGCCACCGAACCGGGGACGCCCGGCGACAGGGGCCCCGCGTCCTTGTCCGGATTGAGGAAGTCGCCGCGCAGGAGGCGGAAAGTCTCGGGAGGCTTGGGTTGGTCGCGCATGACCATCTGGGAGACGGTCTGGGCGCGGCCGGGGAGCGTGGCTTCGAGGGCCGCGATGCGAGGCTTGAGTGTGTCCAACTCGCGTGTCGGCTCATCGGTCGAGGGAGGGGGGGGCGACGCGGAGACGTCGACGTGCAGCCGGCCGATGAGGTACTGCTCGTTGAGGTCGTGCTTGAGGTGGAGGGTCAACTTGCCGTCGACGGGGGCGAGAGGCTCGGCGAGGATGAAGATCGCCTCATGGGGGGCGTTCATCTTGAGATCGGGCTTGTCCTTCCGCTGGGCCTCGCTGACGTTGATCGCCCAGCCGGTTTTCGACTGGTCGTCGATGGCGTGGACGATCGGGTAGCCGGCCTGTTCGTGATCGGCCCAGGCCCGTTTGAAGCGGACATCTTTGTCCCCCTGGCGCAGGGCGGCGTCCGTCAGTACGAAGTTCCCGTTGCCCGCCCGGCCTGGTCCCTGTTTGGGCAGCGATTCGTCGGTCAGCGTGCGGAGGCGGACGGCAGTGACTTGGGGCTCGGTGACGGCGAGCGTCAGCTCGTAGGCATCGTTCGGGCCGACCGCGGAGTCGACCAGGAGCGAGCCGTCTTTAAGCTGTTGGAAGCCCGCGCCGGTGCTGGTCTTCCGTTCGGAAAATTCGACGGCCCGCCACTCGAACTTTGGGGCTTCCTTCTCGCGGGCGGCAGCCTGCTTGATCAGGCCTTCGTATTTCGCAGCCTGCTTGCGGAGCGTTTCCAGCTCCTTGAGCGCCGTCTGCTGCTCCGGCGAAAGTCCGAAGACTTCGGTTTCGATGACGGGGACCGTCGGGCCGACGTTGTTCGTGTCTTCGCAGAGGTTAAAGAACGCGTAGAGTCGGTAGTAGTCGTCGAGGCTGACGGGGTCGAACTTGTGCGAGTGGCATTGGGCGCAGCCGACGGTCAGGCCGAGCCAAACGGCCCCAGTCGTGTTGACGCGATCGATGAGAGCCTCGTGGCGGTACTGGTCGGGCTTCACGCCCCCTTCCTGGTTGATCATCGTGTTGCGGTGGAAGGCGGTGGCAATGAGCTGCGTCTTGTCGGGTTGCGGCAGCAGGTCACCGGCGAGCTGCTGAATGGTGAACTCGTCGAACGGCAGATCGGCGTTGAGAGCTTGCACGACCCAGTCGCGGTAGGGCCACATGACCCGCGCGCCGTCGATCGTGTAACCGTGCGAGTCGGCGTAGCGGGCCTGGTCGAGCCAGTGTCGACCCCAGCGCTCGCCATAGTGCGGACTGGCCAGGACGCGGTCGACGAGCCGTTCGTAGGCGTCGGGGTCCGCATCGGCGAGAAAGTCGTCGACGTCTTCGGGTTCAGGCGTCATGCCCAGCAGATCCTGATAGAGCCGGCGGATCAGCGTGTAGCGGTCGGCTTCGGGGGAGGGCGACAGCTTGCGCCTCTGCAAGTTCGCCAGGACAAAGGCGTCGATCTCGTTCCGCGGCACGGTGTCGTGCGATGCAACGACGGGCGGGGCAGGCTGCTGCAGCGGTTCGAAAGCCCAATGATTGCGGTACTCGGCGCCGGCGGCGATCCAGCGGCGGAGCAGGTCGCGCTGGGCATCGGTGATGACCTTGTTGCTCGCCGGGGGAGGCATCTGGACGTCGGGATCGTTCGAGAGGATCCGGCGGATGAGCTCGCTCTCGTCCGGCTTGCCGGGGACGATCGCCGCCTTGCCATCCTCCATTTCGATGGCGACCGAGCGCTGATCGAGACGGAGCTCGCCTTCGCGGGCGGCTTCGTCGAAGCCGTGGCACTGATAGCAGAGGTTGGAGAGGATCGGCCGGATGTCGCGCTGGAAATCGGGCGCGGGCTCGGCGGCGGAGACGGTATCCGCGGGAAGCCAGCCAGCGGCCAGGAGTGCGCAGGCGGAAAGAGTGAGCAGGCGGATCATGGAACCCCCGAGGCAATCGACCGAGGACCGCGCGGGCGCGGAACGCTGTATTACAGCATGTCGGGGGGCGGGTGTCTCGCAAGAGATCGGAAAAAATGGATGGGTGGGAGGAAGAGTTTCACCGCGGAGGCTCGGAGGACGCGGGGAAGAGAGGGGAGCGGACGTCATTGCAAAATGCAAAACGAAGAATGCAGATTGCAAAATGAAAGAGGCGACGCGGCGGGTAGTCCGGACTGGCGGGCCTGATCTCGTCAGGGACACGAGGTCGGAGTTTGAGCGGCAAAGTGGCGAGAAGGCTGTCTGGCGACGGTGTGTCCAACGGCAACCTCTGGCGGCGAAACCGCCCCACGGAACGGCGGGGCAACCGGATGATCTTCCGTTCGACGCGGGTGGCTGGTGTCGGAGTCTTCGACGACCCAGGCCCTGGCTCTGCGATTCCGAATCTGGGTCGTCGCGGACTCCGACCCAGCCACCCGGTAGACGCAATCGCGCAGGGCGGCCGGGCGCGCCCGGCCCTACTTGCTAGCGGGTTCGGGGGTGGTCAGCGAGTCTAGAGCTCCACCGACCAGATCTGTCGGTAGATCGATCCGCCATTCCTGGTCGGGTTTGGTCAGAGTGATGATTCCTTCGTTCGGGCGTGCGATTCCGGATTTGTCGTGGTTGAGGAGTTTCCCTTGAGCCAAAACCCTTTTCAGGCTTCGATCCCTGAGGCATGCCGTCGGACAAATGTAGGTTCCAGGAGGCAGTGTTATGGTCCCGACTAACGAATCGCCCGCTTGCTCGGTTAACCGTATGGGAGGAAGTTTTCCTCCTCCAGAGGACCCACGGATCGTGTCGTAGAAACCCTCGGTCTCCCACTTCCACGCTTCAAAAGGGGCCGCGAACCCAGCCGGCTGGGGATCGAGCTGCAGAACGACCCCGGCTTCGCGAAGCTTCGCCGGCAGCGGAGCGACGATCCTGACTTCCAGTCCGTGTTCTGGCGAAACCGGTGCGACGACAGTTTCCACCACATTCTTCCCCGGATGGACGACGAAGCGACATTCCCCCTTCGGTCCCCACTTCAACAATGTTGTCAGCGAATAGACGCCTGCGTCGAGGTATCCGAAGTCGAGCGTTCCGTCGTCTTCGATGACCGGCGCCAGGGGCTTCTCCCAGTCCGGTTGAGTGAGCCAGGCCGTTGCAGTTGTGATCACCGGACCGTCGGCGTTCCCTTCGACGACCCGGACCTGGACGCGGTTGTGGGCGGAGTCGGCGGTTGCGGGTGCAGGATCGCCGGCAACAGGCCTACCGGGCAATGGAGGTTGGCAAGCCAGCTCGGCGAGCTGCGCCCTGGCGGCAGCGGTCAGAGCTGGAGGCAGAGTGACTCGCCAGGGCTTGTCCGCCTCCGCCACGAAGACGGTGTCGAGTTCGGCGGGCCAGTCGGGGCTGGTGGAATCCAGCATGGCAGCGACCGAAAACTGGATTGACCTCGACATGTACAGTTGGCCCTCACTCGCAGGCTTCGCTTCCCAGAATGGGTTGGCGATAATTCCGACCGTCTTCAATCGAAAATGTGCCCCTTTGCGGCGGCTGAACTGGTGCGGCTTAAATCCGTCTTCCTCTGGCCAGCTCGCGCCATTTTTTCCAATCGCCTCAAGAGCATTCTTTCTCACGACTTCCCGATGCAGGTCCTCTGGAGAGAAGCCGGGAGTCGGCCACGTCGTCAACGTTCGCTCCGGAGTCCAAATCAGCCTCAAGGGTCGCTCGAGTTCCCAATCTTGATCGTGAAAAGAAACTGGCTCGGGCGTCAATTCGAGTAAAACCGCCAGATGCTGATTATCCAGCGTGGCGCGAAAGTCGGCCGGAACGTTGACATCCAGCGTCACGGTTTCATCTCGAACGCGCAGCGGCGGCTCGGCGAACACTGCTCGGTGCTGTTCCCTACGCTCGACCTCAATTCGCCGAACCGCTCGCAGCATGCCGAACTGTGCACTCACCCAGACCTCATAGCCGCCGGGCGGAAGCGTACCGAAGCTCGCAACTCCCGTCTTCGGATCACAGGGACGCTCGGCCTTGATTGTCTCATTCGAGATGTCAACACCGCGCAAGCTGACCGTGTACTCAGCGGACTCGCCGCTGCGCCGAGGCTCGTCTGGCCGGGCGTATCGGACCTCGACCGTCAGCGTCGCGTCCGGGACCGTTACGGGGGCCAGCATTGCTGCGTCCAACCGCTCACTCAGTTTCACCAGTGCCGTTGTCAGCACCTCCTGCTGCTGCGCCATCTGCCGCTGCTGGGCATTCGACATCTGGATCATCGCCGCTGCGACAGCAATGACGGCAACCAGCATCGCTCCCTGCATTCCGAGCATCAGCCGTTGGTTCATGATGCGTCTCCTCATGGCCAGCCACCAGAGTTTGCGGGCGATCTGCCGGGGATCGCCGAAGCGCTTCAGAGCCCGTTCCCATGCGGTCGGTTCGTCCGCCCGTTTGACCATCTCCCGCCGGACCGAGCAGACCAGATGGTCCGTCAGCTCCTCGGCGATGTCCGATCGCAGCGACGACGGTTCGTCATCGCGCGGGTCCGGCAGGTCGGCGAGGAGGTCGGAAGGTGTGAAGGACACTGCGGGTTCCGATGCGAACGGGAAGTCGTTCTGGGTTCTTTGTCAGTTGGTGTTTGAAATCTGGAGCTTCGGGTCCATGCCGAGGACACCTTCGATGCCTTGCGAGAACGCGCGCCAGGCGGACTTGCGGGTGTCGAGCTGTTTCCGGCCCGAAGACGTGATGCGGTAATACTTCCGCCGGCGGCCTTCGACCGGCTCCCAGTAGGACGAGAGGAGTTTTTGCTCCTCGAGGCGGTGGAGGGCGGGGTAGAGGCTCCCCTCTTTCAGCTCGAAGAAGCCGTTCGAGCGCGTGCCGACCGTCTGCGCGATCTCGTAGCCGTAGCTGGGGCCGTGCGAGACGACCTCGAGAATCAGCATTTCCATCGCACCCCAGAGATTCTGCGGATCCATGACGATTGCCCCCATGCCTCGACGGTCTATGCCATGAAGCATAGGCGGGCGATGCCTCGACCGTCAAGGTATGAATCCGGAGAAGTGCCAATCGCTAAGAGACAAGTGCCAAGTCACAGAATGCCTCATGTCGCCGACAGTTCCGAAGTCCGCCCCTCATCACTAGTCACTCGCCACTCTTTTTCCCGTTGACTTCCTCCTCCTACCTGCTAATCTACCAGCACGTGCTAATTCAGCAGCACATTGTTGCGAGCCCGGATGCAGGAGTCCTCATGGCCGGTTCACCTCCCCTCGATCTCGGCAAACGCGAGCGGCAGCTCGCCGAAGCGGTCTATCGCCTCGGCGAGGCCAGCGTCGCGCAGGTGCTGGCGAACATCGCCGATCCCCCCAGCTACTCCGCCGTCCGCGCCATGCTGACGCTGCTGGTCGAAAAGAAGATTCTCAAAGTCCGCCAGGAGGGAAAGAAATACCTCTACCGCCCGGCGACTTCCCCCGAGACGACCCGCAAGTCGGCCCTCAGCCATCTGGTGCGGACGTTCTTCGCCGGCCGGCCGACGGACGCGGTGGCGGCGCTGCTCGACCTCTCGGCGGGGAAACTGTCGGACGACGATCTGGCCCGCATGCAGCAGCTCATCGACCAGGCGCGAAAGGAGCAGCGGTAACATGACTCAGTCGCTCGAAACATGGTTATCGATCATCGCAGCACTGGCCGTCGGCGGAACATTGATCTGGTCGCTGACGGGGTCGCTGTCGCTGCTGTGCCGGCGCGGTTCGGCCGCGCTGCGCCACCGGCTGTGGGGGCTGTCGTGCGCGGCGGTGCTGATCGCGCCGCTGGCGGCGCTGACCGTTCCACTACCGCGCAGCCTGGTGTGGCCCGTCCCGCTGTTGAAGGTCGCCGTCACGGCGCCGGCCGTCGAACTGTCGGCGGTTGAGATGCCTGAGCCGCATTTCACCGAAATGGCGTTGGATGCCGGGCCGGAGCATGGCCCCCCGATGTTTGTCGACATCGGCGAGCTTTCAGAGTCAGCGCCGCAGACCGATTACGTACCCGTCGCCTTTGAAGACGCAGTATCGCCCGCGTCGTCTGCGCCGCCGCGAGACTGGGGCCCGTCGCTTACCGCAGTGCTGATCGGACTGTGGTGCGCGGGGCTGCTCGTTGCGCTGGCGCACAGCGTATTGGCCCGGCGGCGGATTACCGGCCTCTTGCGGCGAAGTCTGGCGGTCACGCACGAACCCGTGTTGCAGCTCGCCCGGGACCTGACGCAGCGGCTGGGTCTGCGGCGGCCGGTCCGCGTCCTGACGTCGGCGGAGACGGCGGTGCCATTCGTGACCGGCGTCGCTTGCCCGGCGCTGGTGCTGCCGACCGGGTTCGGAGCCTGGCCGGCCGAGCGGCTGCCGGTGGTGCTGGTCCATGAGCTGATGCACGTGAAGCGCGGCGATGTCGCCTGGCAGTCGCTGGCGCAGATGTGTCTGGCGGCGACCTGGTTTCATCCGCTGGCCTGGCTGGCGCTGTGGCGGCTGCGCGTCGAACGGGAGCATGCGTGCGACGACGCCGTGTTGCTGGCGGGCTATCGCCCGAGCGATTACGCATCGCAACTGGTGGAAGTGGCGAGCGACCTCCGCCGGGGGACGTTGCGGTTCGCGCCGGCGGTGGCGATGGCGAGTCGGAGCCCGATCGAACGGCGGGTGCGAGCGATTCTCGACGCGACGCTGCAGCGCGGACCGGCGGGGCGGTGGCGAACGGCGGCCACGCTGGCGGGCCTGTCGGCAATGCTGCTGGTCGTAGCGGCGGTGACGCCGGGGCGCAGTGCGTCCGCGGTGGAGGAACCGCAGGCGGAGGTCAACCAGGAGCCGGTTGCGGCAGACGAGAAGGGCAAGGGAGAACCGCCCGCCGAGGCGGCAGCGGAGGACGATGAGGCGTCGCGTCGGGTTGTGCAGATTCTGAATGAGAAGGTTGACGTCAAGGTCGACGACATGCCGCTGACGGACGTTCTGTCCGATCTGGCGCGGCGGCACCGGATTCCCATTCGGTTGGAGCTGCTCTCCTTTGTCCAGCGCGGAGTCCGGCTCGACAAACCGATCTCTTTTAACGCGTCCGGTACTACGCTGCGGAGCGCACTCCATTTGATCGTCGGAACGCAACACGAACCGTCGATTGAACCGACGATTGTTGTCCGGCACGGCGTGCTGGTGATTTCGCTGGGTGAGGATGTTGCGGCGTGGGTTGTCCGCGCCAAGTCGCCAGAGGTTCTGCGGCCATATCAACTGCGTGGAACGGTGCGCGGAGCGGACGGCAATCCCGTGCCAGATGCGTCAATCGAGGTTCGGTCGTGGTGCGATGTCTGCTTTGCCACAGCGGATGTTCGCGGGGAATTTGAAATTCCCGGGCAGTTCGCGATCCAGGACATAACGCTGATCGCGAAGTGCACTGACGGAAGTCTGCAGGCGGCATCTCCGTTGATCCCCGCCCAGTATGAGTTCAAGCCGGTCGATCCCGAACCGATGACGCTCGTGCTGCAACCTGCGAAGGAGTTGACGGTTCAAGTGACTCCGCAGACCGCCGGGGCGCATGTCGCGTTCATGGCGCACCCGAATCTGCTGGCGATGCGGCAGACAGGGCTCGACGGAAGCGTTCGCTTCAAGATACCGGAGGGCCTGCACGTCAGCCTGGTCGCCGCGTATCAGTCCGGCGAGGGACTGGATTACAAGTCATTTCCCGCCCCGAAGCAGCTTGGCGAAACTTCCAGAGTCCGTCAGCCGGCGAACGGTGAGACGATTCCTCTCAAGCTGGAAGGGGCGCGTACGGCCCGGATGCGATTCGTGGATGAGAACGCCGAGCCGGTCGGCGCGTTGAGGGTGCATCCGACGCAGTTTCGCAAGCCGGGCGAGGCCGAGGCGCTGAGCTCAACGGTGCTGCTGCCGCTCGGGACGCGCCTGACCACGGCTGCCAATGGAGAGGTCACCTTCGACTGGTTGCCGGCCTGGGACGACGCTCCAACGACCTTCGAGGTGTCGATACCGGACCGACTGCGCGACCGGGTGGTCTTCGACCCGCAGAAAGTTGTGGACGGCGTCCTGACGACGGTCCTGAGGCGAGAGGTCGAGGTGCGGGGCCGGGTGCGGGATGCGGCCGGCATGGCGGCGGCGGAGGCCGAGGTCCTCGCGGCGGGAGCCGGATACCTGTCCGATCGTGCGATGTGGCAGGCGACTGCCGACAAGGACGGGAAATTCGTCCTGCGGCTGCCGCCGGAACAGGTCTATCTGCTGACGGCAATTTCCAGGGATGGCCAGAAAATCGGATCGATCGATCGTCTGGTTGTCCGCACGGGAAAGCCGCAGGATGGCCTGACAATTCTGCTCAAGCCGGGGACGCGGGTGTTCGGGCGAGTGACGGAGGGCGAGAAACGCGTCCCTGTGGCATCCGCCGAGATTCGGCTGAGCTGGACTGGCCGCGGTCCGCGGGATCTGGCAGACGTGGAGCTGTTGAACCCGGACGGATCGAATCGGGCTCTGGTTCCCGTTCAGTGGCGTTCGGTGACGACGGACGCCGACGGCAAATTTGAAGTCTTCCTGGGGCCGGGCAGATACGACCTGCGATTTTCGCGCGGGCGATCCCATCTGGAAACCAGACGGATCGTGGTTGCGGATGCGAAAGAGCAGGAGGTCAACTTCGACTCAGTAGTGCCGGAGCATGGAGTGCTGCGAGGTCGTGTCGTGACGGGAGATCCGCCGGTGGCAGTGGCGGGGGCGATCATCGGCGGCGTCGTACTGTCACCGTCGAGGAGGAGTTGGCTGACGGCGATGGCTGACGATCGGGGCGAATTCTCGGTCAATCGCGAGTTGGCGCCGATAGTTTTGCACGCGGAAACGCCAGATGGAAAACTGGCCGGATTTCGCCGAATCGATGCGGACGATTCGCGGGCGACGATCAAGCTTGCCCCGACGGCCAGTTGCCGCTTCCGAATTCTCGACGGTCCGCGCCCGCTGCCGCCGGGATGCGAGGTCGCCTATGGAATTCGGATTGAGAACGATGATTCAAGAGGCCAACTTGAGGAAAGAGACTTCGGAGGCACGGTGCAGACCGATAAGGACGGCCGGGTCACGCTCCCCTCGCTGGTCGTCGGCGCGGAGTACGAAGTGCGCCTCGTCCGGCTTGCTGGCAGCCGTACGGCGTTTCTCGACCACCACTTTGTAGATATCTTTGCGGACAAGCCCGGTCTGCACGACCGGGGTGATGTCGAATTGAAAAACCTCGGCTCCGTTCGCCATACTCCGGAGCAAGTCGCTAAAAAATTGCAGCAATTCGTTGACGATCCTCTGACTGCCATCGAACGCCATTCCGCAGTCATGAAAGTCGTTCCGCTGACAAATCGGCGGGTGCTGACGCGGTTTGTGAATCCCGATTCGGTCTGGTTCTCTCCGCAGTCAACACAGGAGTGGCCGCAGGATCCGATCTGGCAAGACTATCCCGGGCAGATCGTGCCGTTGATTCCAACGAGGCGAGAAGAGGCGAAAACCCTGGCCCGACAGCTCGGAGTATCGCTTCCGTCCGATGGTACTCCCCTGCTGGTAATTCAGGATGAGAACGGCAAGGTAATGGGTCAGTTGACAGGGCCGCAGCTCCTTTCCGTCGATGGCCAGCGTCACAACCGCGATGCTGTGCTGCAGTTCCTGCGGAAACATGCTCCGGAGCATCGACACGCCCGCGAGCTACTTGTCGAGGCTCTCAAGCAGGCGAAGGCCGTGAACAAACAAGTCTTCGTCCAGGAGACTTCCGGCTGGCCGGATTCCAGCGTGGCACTCCGTCGATTCCTGCATCAGCACCGATCAATCTTGTCCAAAGACTACGTCGTGGTCCTGCTCGATCATCGTTCGGAGCAGGGAGCGCAGGTGGCCCAGGAGATCCGGAAGGGGTTGTATTGGGGGAACCCGTGGCTTGCAATCCTCGATGCCGACGGCAAGGTTCTGACCACGTCGAACGACGCCAAGGGGTACTACATCGGCTTTCCGTCGAAGTCCGAACCCGATGGGATCGAACACTTCCTCAAAATGCTCCGCAGCACCTCCCAGCAGATGACCGAAGACGATTTCCAGACGCTGCAGCGGGCGCTGGAGGGGACGGAGTAGAGAATGGTCCGCGGAGCGGACCCTACGCGGGCGAGCCGCCAATGGCACACTCGCCGGCTGAAGACGGCCGGGCGCGCCCGGCCCTACTCCATCGCCGCCGAATGGACCATCCACGCAGAATCCCAGCTCTGCGTCGGCAGGGGCCGCCGGTGGCGGGCGGTTTGACTCCGGGAGCGCGGGGCGATGTAATCGGGGGCTCTCGCCTGCTGCGGGAGCTCTCGATTCTCCTGCACGGACGCCCTGCTGATGGCCAGACACTGGCGAATTGCCACTCACGACGCCGGTTATGTCGGCCAGCTCGCCGCCGATCTGAAGATCCCCGCCCTCGTCGCCCAGGTCCTGGCAGCCCGCGGGTGTCGCTCCGCCGCCGATGCCCAGGCGTTTCTCGCCCGGAAGCTCACCGACCTGCATGACCCCGAACTGCTGCCGGGCGTCTCCCAGGCGGCCGACCGGCTCGTGGAAGCGGTCAAAGCGAGCCGGCGGATCACCGTCTATGGCGACTACGACGTCGACGGCGTGACGGCGACCAGCCTGCTGTGGCACTGCCTGCAACTGGCAGGGGGACGCGTCGACTACTACATCCCCTGCCGGATGGAAGAAGGCTACGGCCTCAACTGCGACGCCCTCAGGCAACTCCATACCGAGGACCCGAGCCGGATCGTGATCAGCGTCGACTGCGGCATCACCAGCGTCGCCGAGGCGGTGCTGGCGAAGGAAATCGGGCTGGAGCTGATCATCACCGACCATCACCAGTTCGCCGAGAGCCTGCCCGATACGCTGCTGGTCCATCCTCGCCTGCCCGGCGGAAACTATCCCTTCGGCGATCTCTGTGGCGTGGGGGTGGCGTTCAAGCTGGCCTGGGCGATCTGCGCCCGGCTGGGGGATGGCAAGAAGGCGTCGCCCCGGATGCGCGAGTTTCTGCTCAGCGCAATCGGGTTGACGGCGATCGGCACCGTCGCCGACGTAGTGCCGCTCATCGGCGAGAACCGCGTGCTCGTGTCGACCGGGCTGGGAGGCCTGCTCGAACGGGCCAACCCCGGTCTGCGGGCGCTCCTGACGATCACCGGGCTGGCGGAGCGGGAGTCGCTGCAGGCGGAGGATCTGGGGTTTGCCATCGGGCCGCGGATCAACGCCGCCGGCCGGCTGGGGCAGGCTCGACTGGCCGTCGAACTGCTGACGACGGACAGTGCCGAGCGGGCGACGGCCCTGGCGGCGTATCTGGACGAGCTGAACAAGAACCGCCAGACGGTTGAGCGGCGGATGCTCAAGCAGGCCAAGGAGATGGTCGAAGAGCATCCGAAGTGGCAGGACGAACCGGCTCTCGTGCTGGCCCATGCCGACTGGCATGCGGGGGTGATCGGCATCGTGGCGAACCGGGTGGCAGATGCCTTCCAGAAGCCGGCGATTCTGCTTTCGTACAACGGGCCGCAGGGACTGGCGCAGGGCTCGGGGCGCTCGCATGCGGGGTTTAATCTGCATGCCGGGCTGACGGCGTGTCAGGAGCTGCTGACGACATTTGGCGGGCACCACGCCGCGGTGGGGCTCAAGATTTCGCCCGACCGGATCGACGCCTTCCGCGAGCAGTTCACGCAGTACGTTGCGGCCCACCATCGGCCGACGGCGGAGGATGTTGAGTTGGCCGTCGATGCGGAAGTGCGACTGCAGGACATCACGCCGCGTGCGGTCGAACAGCTTGAGCGCCTGGGGCCGTTCGGTGCGGCGAATGCGAGGCCAGTCTTTGCGGCCTCGGGGGTCCAGCTTGCGGCGCCGCCGAAGAAGATGGGGGAAGGAGAACGGCATCTGTCGCTGCTGGTGCGGCAGTATGGCGAGACGCTGCGGGCGGTGGCATTTGGACGGGGCGAATGGGCCGACGAGATGGCGGCCCACTCGGGCGACTTTGCGATTTGTTTCCAGCCGGTGATCAATCGGTTTCGCGGTCAGGCGAAGGCGGAGCTACAATTGGTTGATTGGCGGGCCGAAAGCACTTCTTCCGCCGCATCCCCCCGTCCGCGCTCGTCGGCAGTCCGCTGATTCCCTGCCGGAGACTCCCATCATGACTGACGTCACACTCGCCGACATCGTTCAAGCCGTCCGAGACGGGAAAGGCCCTGCGGCTGCAGAGCATCTGCTCGACCTGACCGGCGCCCGTGCGACGGGGTTATGGAAGCTCGACGGTGAGGCCCTGCACCAGCTCGGCTTCACCACCGTGCCGGAGATGCATGCGGCGACCCGCGCCGAGTTTGCCGCGCTGACCCGGACGGTCCCGCTCAGTCACGACGGACTGGGAATCGTGCAGGCCGTCTTGAAGCGGGAACCGGTGATGGCCCGTCGGCATCAGGGACCGATGTCGCTGGGAACGTCGGCCACCTGGCTCGATCGATTCGATGCGGCCTGTTCGCTGTCCTGCCCCTGTTTTTCTGAAGCAGGGACAGTCACCGGAATCGTGGCGCTGGCGCATGTCGAAGTGATCGATGAGACGCATCCGGCCCGACAGAGCCTCCAGGAACTGGCGGCGCTGCTGGGACCTCAGTTGTAAGTCGACGTTCCACCTGCAGCCCGGTTCGATCGGCGACGTACCCGACCGATCATTGCTCCCAGTCCCGCCAGACCCGCCAGCAGCAGCGAGGAGGGTTCCGGGTTCAACAGCGTCGGCCGTCCGGGGGGATTGCCCCCATCCGGGTCGGGGTCTCCTCCCGGTGGATTGAAGGGCGGATTGCCTCCGGTCGGAGGAAGCCGATAGGTGTAGGGGATGTTACCACCACCGCCTCCCCCCCCGCCGCCACCGCCGCCGCCCCCAAACGAGCCGAACCTGGGGGCGCTTCCTCCGGTCCCGATGCCCGAATCGGATCCCGAGCCTCCGGTCAGGCCGGTGCCGCTCGCTCCGGCGTACCCGCCGCCGACAACGGATGCCGGTTGCGGATCGGCCGGGGGAGTCTCTGCGGGGACGAAGTCGTCTTCGACAGGCGCGGGCGGCGACAGATTGCACTGACCGGCGGTCAGGAACGTCGTTTCGCGCGGATCGATCGTAAAGAACTGGCCCTGGGCGTTGCCGCCGTAGAGCTTGCCGTCGGCCCCCCAGGCGAGTCCCATGATGGAACCGATCTCCTGTTCGACGTCGTACTGCCGGATCAGGTCGGGAACACCCGTCGCGGGATCGATCTTGAAGAACTGACCGACGGCGTTGCCGCCGTACAGGATTCCGTCGGGACCCCAGGCGAGAGCCATCACAGAGCGGATGCCTTCTTCGCTGCCGGCCTGATGCAGCAGCGCGTAGTCGCCCGTCGTCGGGTCGATGGTAAAAATCTGCCCCTGCGTGTTGCCGCCGTAGAGTTTTCCGTCGGGACCCCACGCGAGGGCATCGACGGAACTGGGGCCGTTTTCGCCAGTGAAGCTCGCCAGGACCGTGGTGGCTCCCGACTGCGGATCGAAGACGATCAGCGGGCCGGGCGCTGTGGCCGAATAGAGTCTGCCGTCGGGACCTTCTGCCATGGCCAGAAGTGCGTCTCCCGACAGCTCCGTGACCAGGGTGAGGCCGCCATCGACGGGATCGACGAGGAAGACCTGCCCCTGCGCGTTGCCGCCGTAGAGCTTGCCGTCGGGGCCGGGAGTCAGTTCCTCAATGCCGTTCGGAGTGTCGTCCGGCCCGTACTGACGGATGAGCGTCCATTGTCCGACGAGGCTTTCACCCGCCGTGAAGGGATACAGTTCCGTCGATCCGGTCGAAGGCGCGAAGTGCCGGGCGGCTGCGTCGGCGGACTGCGCTACCGGTCCGCCGAAGATGAAGTTCGCGGCCAGCAGGGCGCGACCCAGCCCGCGGCTGAGAAATCCGAAACTCGATTCGATTGCGTACGGTCGCATCCTGACGCCTTCCACCGATGCGGAACGAATGGCGCGTGGGCAATCCTCTGCACAGCCGCCTGTTCGTCGTCCCATCTCCCTTCAGCGTAGGGAGGGATCGAAGGCTGCGACCATGTGCAGCCGAGCGATGCGCAGGGGGATTCGGCGACCAGAACTTCGCACGGCGGCCCCGCCCGCAGAATCGGCAGAACCGTCGTCGCCGGACGGCAACACGTTGCCGCGGATTGGCAACGTGTCGTTAGATTCGGCGATCGGGAAACGCACGCCGGCTACCGGGCGGCGATCTTCTCGGCAGCCGTCGGCGAGCCGTACTTCGCAGCCGCCTTCCAGTAAGCCAGCGCCAGCGACATTTTCCGGCTGGCCTCGGCTTCGCGGGCCAGCCGCTCGAACTTGAGCCGCTTGTCGAGATCCGGTTCGGGCTCGACCCGCGGCGACCCCGCAGTGCGGTCGGCGGCATGTCGCCGAACCAGCGCCGCTTCCCAGCGATGAACGACTGTCGTCGACGGTTCCGCCGTCGCCAGCAGGGCATCGTCCATCGCCCGCAAGTCGTGGATGTAGACGCTGGTTGTGACGGAGCTGCCGGACAAGTTGCAACCGCGGGAACTGCCGTTGCGGAACGGGCCGAAGCCGTACGAGGTCCGCCCGGCGGCCCCGGCACTGACGCTCCCCAGCAGGGCGGTTCCGCGGTCGGGGACAGTCACGGTCGTGTCGACGCTGAAGTCCTGCAGGACGGGCTGCTGCACGGCAACGTTCTGCGCCTGCACGATCTGCGCGGCGAGAATCAGCAGCAGCGATGCCAAACCACGGAGCACGAGAAGTCACCTCGGTCAGACGCTGTCATTGTCACCTGAAACTCGGCAAGTCTGCAAGGTACGGTTCCTGGCATCTTGTCATTGGAGGTCGTTGGGAAGAATGTTGCCAGCGTTCTGCGGAATAAGTAGCCTGAATCTCGCGGTGAACGGGGTCGACGGGCCTCGAAATCGGCGCACGGCAGCGGTTCAAGCAGCCGACCGTTCCAACCGGAAATCAAACGTACGCTGCTGATTTTGCCGATGAGTTCGTTTCTCAGTGGCAACAGACTGGGCGGCGCAGGGGTTTTGTGAATGCGAGCCGTAACAGGGGCGATCTTGATACTGGCGGGTGAGCACGCGTTTTCGCATGCCCTTCTGATTGGCTTTCCCCACCAGTCTTTTGCCTGGAAGATTTTACTCCCGTTCTCGGCAACCGCGGTCACGGCGGGGCTCGTACTTCTGATTCTGGGCGTTACTGGCGACCGGAAATCGGGATGAACTCACGCGAACGTGCTCCCCGCACCGTACGGACAGGCCGGTCGACACGATCGAAGACGCCGGATCACTGCCGACCGGCCGTACCTGTCTGGTTTCTGGTGACGCTGGCAATTGTCTTAAGTTCGACCTGGATCGTCGTGACCACGTCAACGGCGATCGTTCGGGCGGAACTCGCGCTCGGTCGCGGCGATCTTCGGACCGCACGGCGGCTGGCGGCCCAGGAGCTGAGAACTCACCCCGGTTCCGATCGGGCACTGACGGTTGCCGGCATGGCGAGCCTGGCCATGCAGGACGTGTCTTCGGCACAGGCCTACTTGAGTCGCGTGTCTACGCACGATCCGCTGCTGTTCAGCGTCTCGCAGCGAGAACTGGGCCGGATCGCGATGAATTCCGGTCGGGTGGTTCTGGCGGAAGAGTCGTTGCGGAAATCGCTGGAGGTTGCCCCCGGTGACGCGGCGACTCTCGACCAGTTGATCTATCTGCTGATGCTGGAGGGGCGCGGCTGGGAAGCGCGTGCCCTGGTTCTGGATCGAATCCGGTCGGGCGTTGTCACCACCAATTACCTGATGATCGCGGGGCAGCCCGATCGCGGTCTCGAGATGGCGTCGCAATTTTCCGAGAATTGCCTGTCTGCCGTGCCGGACGAGCCACTGCCCCGGCTCGTGCTCGCTCAGCAGGACTGGCGCGACAATCAGGTTCAGTCGGCCAGAGACCAGCTCGAACAGGTGCTGGCGAAACACCCCGATTTACTGGAAGCACACGCCCTGCTCGGGCAGGTCGTGGTGGAGTCCGGGGCGCTGCATGAGTTCGAACAGGCGTGCGAACGTCTGCCGCCGACGGCTCGGAACCATCCTGTCATCTGGCTGAGTCGAGGCATTGCGTCCGAAAGGCGAGGGCAAACAGAAGCTTCTGCTCGCTGCTATTGGGAGGCGCTGCGGCTCAACCCTGATCTGGTCCGCGCCAATTACGGACTCTCCCAGGCTCTGGCGGCGCTGCAGCGGCCGGAGCAGGCGCGACCCTTTGCCGAGCGTGCGAAGCAATTGACGAAACTTTCACTGGAAATGTCATCCCTCACCAACGAATTGAATCTGACGACGCTCCCTGCGATCGTCGAGCAGCTGGAGACTCTGGGACGCCATTGGGAAGCGGCTGGATGGTGCGACGCGATCCTTAAAACAACTGGCAGTCAGCCCGAGTGGGCCCGCGCAGCTCAATCGCGTCTGTCCCGCAGTCTGGCGGGAAATCCGGCATGGAACGTTCCGTCACTCGACCCGTCCCGGATCATCGATCTGTCACACTACCGGCTGCCGGCCCCGCAAGGCGACCTGCAGCCGACGAACGAGTCGTCAACTGCGACCTCGTCGGGGGGGATCGCATTTCAGGACGATGCGGCGGCAACGGGTCTGCGATTTACCTATCAGAACGGGGCGGAACCCGGCGACCTGGAGTCGCTGCTGGAAATGAACGGCGGCGGAGTCGCGGCGCTGGATTACGACGGCGACGGCTGGCCCGACGTGTTTTTCACTCAGGGGGGAAGCCTTCCGCCGGCTCCGTTTGACGCCGTGCGGTGCGACCAGCTCTTTCGCAATTCGGGAGGCGCGGCGGCTTCATCGATCCACGAGCGGTTTGTCAACGTAACGGTGGCGGCGGGATTGCGGGACGTCGGCTATGGTCAAGGGGTGACGACCGGCGACTTTGACAACGACGGATTTCCCGATCTCTACGTGGGAAATGTCGGCGGCAACCAGCTCTATCACAACAACGGCGACGGCACGTTCTCCGATGTGACCGCAGCAGCGGGAACCGCGGCGGGCGGCTGGACTTCGAGCTGCGTGCTGGCCGACCTGAATCAGGACGGCTTACCGGATCTTTACGCGGTGACCTATCTCGGTGGCGAGGCCATCTATCAGGCGTGTAACAAGCGAGTTCATCCTCGCTGCAGCCCGCTGCGATATGCCGCTGAGCCGGACCGGTTTTACCTCAACAGCGGCGACGGAAGTTTCCGCGACCTGTCGGAAACTCATGGTCTCGAGGCTGCCGAAGGCAGGGGCCTGGGAGTGGTTGCCGCTGACTTTGACGGCTCGCTGCGGCTGAGCCTGTTCGTCGCCAACGATATGACCGCAAACTTCTTCTTTCTCAATCAGACTATGTCGCCCGAATCGATTCAGTTCGCAGAGAGCGCTCTGCTTTCCGGATTGGCCCTGGACCATCTGGGACAGCCGAAAGCCTGCATGGGAATTGCCGCCGGCGACTGCAATCAGGACGGGCGGCTGGACTTGTTTGTGACCAACTTCTATCGCCAATCGAACGATCTGTATGCCCAGGAGGCCGATGGATCCTTTCGCGAGATTTCTCGGGAAGCGATGCTGTTCGACGCGAGTTTTTTGAAGCTCGGCTGGGGAACGCAGTTCCTGGACGCCGATCTGGATGGTCGGCTCGACCTGATTGTGACCAACGGCCACGTCCACGACCCGCTCGACGCCAGGATTCCATATCGGATGCCGGCGCAGTTGTTTCGTAACCTGGGTGGCGGTCGATTCGCCGAGGTTCCCGACCGGCAGCTCGGCGAATTCTTTGAGCGGCAATTGTCCGGTCGTTCGCTGGCACGGCTCGACTGGAATCGCGACGGTCGAGAGGACGTCTGTATTTCTCACCTCAATGAACCGGCGGCATTGCTGACCAACGGCACCAAGGCTCCGGGGAACTTCCTGTCTCTCCGTCTCATCGCGGTGAATTCCGCCAGAGACGCAATTGGCGCCAGCGTGCAAGTCGTCGCCGACGATCTGATTGCGATCCGGCAACTGACGGCCGGCGATGGCTTTCACGCTTCCAACGAGCGCCGGCTGACTTTTGGCCTTGGCCCCCGTCAGGTCGCCGAAACCGTGGTCGTCCGGTGGCCGTCCGGAGTGCGACAGGACTTCCATCAACTGGAAGGGAATCGGGAGTGGCTGTTGATCGAACAGCGATCCCCGCAAGAAACGTCCATCCCTTCGCAACGCGATCGAAACTCGGCGGTTGGACGATGAACGGTGCAGTCTGACGCGGTGTTCAATTCTCCGCGTCGTCCCGCACGCTGAATTCCAGCTTCCACCGCCCGGAGCCGCGGGCGCTGACGCACCAGAGCTCCAGCACGCCCAGTTCTGTGATGTGCGTGTGGAAGTTGACCGGGACGTAGTGGTCGTCAATCGAGTCGTCCGGCGGGAGGGTCGCCTGCAGCGAATCCGTTTCCTGCAGATCTTCATCGGTCCAGGCAGTGAGCCGGCTGCCGGGGCCGTCGTCTTTGCGGGTGGGCGAGCTGAAGAAGCGGAACTGGGCCGGCTGGCCGACGATCAGGCCGATCGGCTCCGACGGAACGTCGAGCTCGGTCCCTTCTTCCATGCCGTGCGGCACCACGCAGAGCGCCCGCAACGGCCGGGGAGCGCCGGGAATGGCGAGTCCGGCGGTTTCGATGCCGATGTAGTACGACCGGGGGGCTCCGCCACGAATGCGGACGCCTCCCTTGAGCTTGGAGAACCCGTAGTACGCGGCCCCCTGGGCGACCGAGTGATCGAGGTCGTGCGAGCCTTCGAGCAGGACGGGCGGATTCTCGGGGAACCACTCTTTCAGGACGCCCAGCAATCCCGTTCGGAGCAGGTCGGCCTTGAAGACGCCTCCGTTAAACAGGACGTGGGTCGGTCGGACCGGGCCGTCCTCGTCGTTGCCGTGCGTCTGCAGGAAGGCCGCCAGATGGCGCGTGACGGCGGTGTCGTGCTCGTAGGGGAGGCCCAGCTCCTGGAAACCCGAGGCCCGCTGCCGGCGTGGTTGATCGGTCGTCGCACAGGAGGGAAAGAAGCCGGTGGCGAGCAGGTCGGAGACCGCACTCCGCTCGACTTCCACCGTCACCGTTCCGCCGATCAGCTTGCTGCCGCGGCCGAGGACTGAGATCGGATGCTTCTTCGGACCGTCGGCGGCGAGCAAGGCTTCCTTGGCGGCCCGACAGGAATGCCACAGCGAGACAGACTGCCAGGGATCGAGCTGGACCCCTTTCTTGGCAAACAGGCCGGCCACATGATGGGCCAGCGCCAGATCCATGTTGTCGCCGCCCACGAGCAGATGATTGCCGACGGCGATCCGGCGGAGGACCAGTTCGCCCCCTTCCTCCGCGGCGCCGACGAGGGTGAGGTCCGTCGTCCCGCCGCCGACGTCGCAGACCAGCAGCGTCTCGCCCACCTGCATCACCTTCCGCCAGTGATCGCCCATCGCGGCCAGCCACGCATAAACCGCGGACTGCGGCTCTTCGAGCAGCACCAGCGATTCCGGCAATCCGGCGGCCGAGGCGGCTTCGCGCGTCAGTTCGCGGGCGCTGGCGTCAAACGACGCCGGGACCGTTAGAACCACCTGCTGCTCGGCGATCGGAGCGTCGGGAAAGGCCCGCTTCCACGCTGCGACGAGATGCTCCAGATAGCGGCGGGACGCCGTGACCGGAGAGACTTTCGGAACGTCGTCGCCCGCCCCCCAGGGGAGGATCGCCTGATGCCGGTCGACCCGGCTGTGACAGAGCCAGGATTTCGCAGCTCCGACGGTCCGCTCGGGGAGATCGGCCGACTGCCGACGGGCGAGTTCCCCCACTGCGAACTCACGACCCTGCTGCCAGGGGAGGTCATAGGCGCCGGACGCCGCTTCCGCTTTCCCGCCGAGAAACAGGAACGACGGCAGCATGGTCCGGTTGTCGACCGTTCCCGGGGCGACGAGCTGCGGGATGGCGAGCAGCTTGACCTCCGGCTTGTCGACTTCCAGCGGCGTATAGGCCAGCACGCTGTTGGTGGTCCCCAGATCGATTCCGATGCAATATTTCGCAGCCATGCGTGGCGTTCCTTCTTCGTCCTGACGCAACGGCAAACTGCCGTGCGGTGTGCTGTTCCGCCGGTTCACTCAGCATCAAAGCCGGTCAATCACGGACGCAAACGGATGCTATTCGATTTCCACTTCGGCCGCGGCGATGGCTTTCGCGGCGGCTTCCGTTCCCGTGAAAACCGGGACGTCGCAACGAGTCGCTTCCCAGCCGTGATGTCGCAGCCGGCCCTGATGGGGACCGTTTCCGGAAACTTTGCCGGTCAGGCGATACCGGGCGGCGTCAAAACCGGCGGGGACGGTCACCGCAGCCCCTTCTTCCTCGGCGAGCACCGGCTGGATGCCGAACATGCGGTCGACGACTTTGCCGCTGTCGCGATGAATCTCCCGCGCCGCGGCGCCGATCTGCTCATCGGAATATGCCGAGAGGTCTTCCTTCAGGAAATCGACGAACCGGGCTTCGCGCTGCAGAGCGGCCAGGACCAGAAGCCCGTCGCTGACCACCGGTTTCTTCGGGGGGGGCGGAGCCGCGGGTTCGGGTGTTTTGGCAGCGGCGGCCGGGGCGGCGGGCGCAGGGAGAGCACGGCCGCTGAGAACTTCCTGAACCTGCTCGGCGGTTCGAGCGTCAAAGAGCGTGCGAAAGAAAACGCGAAAAGCGGCGGTAACGCGCCCCATGGAGCTGAATTCCTCAAGACCTCAGTCGTCGCAACCTGAACGGCCGCAACCATCAACGAGGTAGTAGCGCGGGCGACGCGGGAAAAGTCAACCTTGAGGGGCCATCGTCCGCCGGATGCATCGGAACCTGTTGATCGCGACAGTTTTGCGATCGGATGCTGAAAAATTCGGAGGTTGGCGCGCACCGAGCTGTGCTGAAATCCGTCTATTTCGTAGACATCGGGAACTCGCTGGACGCACCGGGCATCCAACAGTTTTTTCGGAATCCTCCGAAACCTTCCCTCCGGACCTGGGTTTGCCAAGTCAGGAGGCGGGAAAGTCGGCAGCACTCACGGACGAGTCGCCGCGGCCGTTTCTCCCCTCAGTCAGGCGCTATCATGCAAGTAGTCTCGAACTCCGCGGTCGCTTCGTCGGCCGGTCACGTCGCAGATGGAATCGCTTCCAGTCTGATCCCCCAGCTTTCGCCAACGACCATCGGCGTGTTTGTCGCGGCTGGTTTCATTGCGCTGGCGATTGTCTACTTCCGAGGTCGCCGGATCGAACGTCGGCGACTCCAGCACGTCGTCACGATTTATGCCGACCGCCAGCTCCTCCGCGATCGTGGGGCAACGGTCACGTCGGCTTAGCCGGTTTCTTACAGCATTCCCGACAGGAGGCCTCATGCCGCTCCGATCCCTGCTTCTGGTTGTCGTCGGCGCCGGCTGTCTGGCGAATGTGGGTATGGCCGGCGACTGGCCGCGGTTCCGGGGACCGAATGGATCGGGAGTCAGCCCGGACGATGTGCCGACGCCGACCACCTGGGGCCCCACCGAGAACCTGAAGTGGAAGGTCGCGCTGCCGGGCGAGGGCGTCTCCTGCCCGATCGTAGTCGGCGACCGGGTCTTCGTGACGACCTACTCCGGCTACGGCTTCGAAGGCCGGGACCCGAAAGATCTCAAGCGGCACATGGTCTGTCTGGATCGCCAGACGGGCAAGGTTCTCTGGGACAGGACGATCGAAGCGGTCCTGCCCGAGGACCCCTTCACCGGCATGGGGGTTCCCCAGCATGGCTATGCATCGCATACGCCGGTCTCCGACGGCCAGCGAGTCTACGCGTTCTTCGGCAAGTCCGGCGTCGTGGCGTTCGATCTGAATGGCGAGCAGCTCTGGCAGCACGGGGTCGGCACCGAATCCGATCCCCGCCGCTGGGGTTCTTCGTCCAGTCCCATTCTGGTGGATGGCGTCGTGATCGTGACCGCCGGCCCCGAACGCCGGGCCATCGTCGGGCTCGACGCCAAGACCGGCAACGAATTGTGGGAAGCTCCGTCCGATTCGCTGGGCAACGTCTGGGGGACGCCCGCCATTGCGAAGATCGACGATGAACGGACCGATGTGGTCATCGGCGCGCCGTTTGAAATCTGGGGGCTGAACCCCAAGACCGGCAAGTTGCGCTGGTTCTGCGAAGCGATGGACACCGACAGCTTCAATACCAGCGTCGTCGTCCAGGACGGCGTGATCTACGCCATCGAAGGCCGGAGCGGCGGATCGATCGCCCTGCGGGCCGGCGGCAAAGGGGACGTCACCAAGACGAACGTCGTCTGGAGCGGCCGGGATATCAACCGTTTCGGCACGCCGGTCGTGTATCACGACCGGTTGTACTTCGTGTCCAACGGCATCGTGAACTGCATCGATGCGAAGAACGGCGGCAAGGTCTTCCAGGCTCGATTGCAGGGGGGCGATCGCGTGGCGGATGCTCCGCCGCCGGGCGGTCGACCGGGCGGAGGCCGTGGCGGTCGCGGCGGTTCCGACTATTCCTCGCCGGTGGCCGCCGACGGAAAAATCTACTACGTCTCCAGCTCCGGCGACATGCACGTGCTGAAAGCAGGCGACTCGTACGATTCCCTCGCCGTCAACCAGGTGACCGATGACAGCGAAACATTCGCCGCGACGCCGGCAATCAGCAACGGCGAGCTGTTCATCCGGTCGAACAAGCACCTGTATTGCGTGTCAGCGAAAAAGTAGCCGGCAAAGAAGCAAGAGGCTGCGCGACTACGGGGTCAGGACTCTCAAGGCAGGAGTCCTGCCCCCTTCCGCTTTCAATAACCGCCGATCGGGCCGGAGGGCGTGTGGATGATCGGCGCCAGTTCCAGGCGTCGTCGGCACTCGTCGAGCATGTCCTTCGTCCGGCTGGCGCCGCAGCGGGTGACTCCCAGCGCCCGGACGGCCAGCAGACTATCGAGATCACGGACGCCTCCGGCGGCTTTGACCTGCACGTGCGGCGCGGAATGCTTTCGCATCAGCTTCACGTCGTCGTGGGTCGCGCCGCCGGTGCCGTAGCCGGTCGACGTTTTGACCCAGTCGGCGTTCAGCTCGCTGCAGATCTCGCACAGCCGGATTTTGTGCTCGTCCTTGAGATAGCAGTTCTCGAAGATGACTTTGACTTTCTGCCCGGCGGCATGAGCGGGTTCGATCACCGCGGCGACGTCCTGCCGGACGTAGTCCCAGTTGCCGCTCAGAACCTGGCTGATGTTGACGACCATATCCAGCTCTTCGCAGCCATCGGCAAGGGCTCGTTCGGCCTCGGCGCGCTTGATTGCGGTTGTGTGGCCGCCGTGCGGAAAGCCGATCGTCGTGCTGGCCTTGACCGTGCTCCCTTTGAGAAGTTCGGCGCAGCGCCCGAGGGCGTAGGGAAGGATGCAAACGCTGGCGACGTCGTAAGCCAGGGCCAGGCAGATGCCCGCCTCCAGATCGACCGTGGTCAGCGTCGGATTGAGCAGCGAGTGATCGATCATCTTTGCGATATCGGCGTATTGATAGTCCATTGAAAGATCCTGTATCGGTGAAGAGAGCTTGGAGAGCGTCCCCAAGGATCGATACGCAAATGGCGATGAGCGGTTCGATAATTGTCGGTCACCCGCTTCCGATCCGCAATGCGCGGGCGAACCTCCATCGACTTTGCGGTGTCGTCGCTGCTTGAAGCGAACCGACGATGGTTGCCGGCTGTCATTTCCGTCTTTCGAAGAGGTGCAACATGGATCAGGACTTCCCCCACGAACTGCCGTTTTTTTCGAAACGATGAGCAAGCGCCGCCGGGGTTTCCCGTCAGAGACCCAGGTCAAGCGGGGCGAGCGGATCGTGCATGGCGACAAGCTGCTGGAGGAGAAGCTCGGCCGGAACGATCTCTGTCCGTGCGGCTCCGGCCGGCGGTTCAAGAAGTGTTGCCTGCCAAAGGGCTGGTTTTGACGGTGCAAACCGGCAGTCCTTTTTTCCGGGAGTTGTAGGAGAGAACAGCCCGGATCGCAGCATCTGAACGCATGAGTTCGAGTGTGTGCCGTTCAATGCAATTCTTGCGCTCCTCGCACGCACCTGCTGCGATCCGGTTGCCTCACCCGGTGTCATCCCTCATGCTGAGTGCAGTTCGCTCTCCGAGTGAGCGTTCCTCAATCTCAACAGGTTTGATACCGAGGCAATCCCGATGCGGACGGTCTTCGCAAGCTGGCGGCGAGTCGCCGCCGTGGTCCCGGTCCTGGCGCTCGCGCACGTGCTCTCCGCCGGCGTCGCTCCGGCATCCGCGGCCGACAAACCCAACATCGTCTTCCTCCTCTGCGACGACCTCGGCTTTGGGGATGTTGGCGCATTCGGTCAGCAGAAGATCCGCACTCCCAATGTCAACCGCCTCGCCGCCGAAGGGATGAAGCTCACGACCCACTACTCGGGCAACGCCGTCTGCGCCCCGTCGCGCTGCGTCCTGATGACCGGACTGCACCCGGGCCACGCCTTCATTCGCGACAACCGCCAGTACCGCAAGGGGAGCGAAGGCCAGTGGCCCATCCCCGCCGAAACTGTCACACTGGCAGAGGTTCTCCAGGAACTGGGCTATACCACGGGCGCGTTCGGCAAGTGGGGTCTGGGCGCGCCCGACACGACCGGCGAGCCACTCAAGCAGGGGATCGACCGCTTCTTCGGCTACAACTGCCAGGCCGTCGCGCACAACTACTATCCGACCTACCTCTGGGACAACGGGGTGAAACTGCCGCTCAACAATCCTCCCTTTGCCGCGACTCAGAAGTTCCCGGCGTCCGCCGATCCCAACGACCCGGCAAGCTACGCACGATACTCGGGAAAAGACTTTGCGCCCGACTTCATCACGGCCCAGGCGCTCAAGTTCATTCGAGACAACAAAGACCGTCCGTTCTTTCTCTTCTACCCGACGACGGTCCCGCATCTCGCCCTGCAGGTTCCCGACGATTCGCTGGCAGAGTACGCCGGCAAGTTTCCCGAGGAGCCGTACCTCGGCGACAAGGCCTACCTGCCCCATCGCACGCCCCGCGCCGCGTATGCCGCGATGGTCACCCGGCTCGACCGCGAGATCGGCCGGCTGATGCAGGAAGTGGCCGCCCAGGGACTCGACGACAACACGATCTTTGTCTTCTCCTCCGACAACGGTCCGCTCTACGACAAGCTCGGCGGCACCGACACCGACTTCTTCCAGAGCGCAGGAGTTTTCCGCGGCCGGAAAGGCTCGCTCTACGAAGGAGGCGTCCGCGTCCCGACCATCGTCCGCTGGAAGGGGAAAATCGCGGCGGGGACGGAATCGAAGCGTGTCAGCGGCTTCGAAGACTGGTTCCCCACGCTCGTCGAAGTCGCCGGCGGCTTAGAGGCGATTCCGAACGGACTGGATGGAATCAGTCTCGTCCCGACGCTGCTCGGCAAACCGCAGCCCGATCGACCGTTCCTGTACCGCGAGTTCCCCAGCTACGGCGGTCAGCAGTCGATTCGCGTCGGCGACTGGAAAGCCGTGCGGCAGAATCTCAATCCCCCGGCCCGCCGCCCGCTCAACGCCGGCCCGATCGAACTCTACGATCTGACGGCTGAACCGACCGAATCGACCGATGTCGCCGACAACCATCCGGAACTGGTGGCGAAGCTGTCGAAGCTGATGGCCGAACAGCGCGTGAAGTCCGAAGTCTTCCCGATCCGGGCATTGGACGAGTAGGGCTCGTCGCGCCCTATGCCACGCGTCTTTCAACGGTCTCGCAGGACGCCCTCGCCGCCTCGCAACAGGCTCCGAGCCCGGTCATCAGGCCCTGCTTCGCGAACTCGCGCCAGCGGTCCAGCGAGACAAGCACCTGCGGCGCCCGCCAGCTCACGGTGTAGTAACCTCGCCGCGCATGCCGGCCGCGCAGCCAGTCCCACGTCGACCGGCTGAGCCAGGGATCGGCACAGTTGTTGATCGTCGCCTCGCCCGGAAAACACGCCAGGTGCCGGGTCCAGCAGTTCTGCTGATGCCGCTCCTCCGGTTGCAGTCCATCGTCTCCGAACGGCCGCACGAACACGGCATGCCCGCAAGGCTTCAAACATGCCAGCAGGTTCGCCGTGGCAGTCCTGGCCGGGAGTCCCAGCAGATTGCCGGCGTATGATCCACACCCCTGAACCAGTACCAGATCGTAGCGGTGATGGTCCAGCGGGACCGACTCCGACAGCTGGACCGCCTGGAACTCGACCCGCGGAAACATCTCTCGGGCTTCTTCGACGGAGCCCAACGAATCGTCGATTCCGGAAACCTCGAACGAAATGTCCGTGAGAAACGACGCGAGTTCCCCTGTTCCGCAGCCGACCAGCAGTACTCGTGACCCGAAGGCCAGTCGATGACCGATCAGAATCCGGCTGAGGACGCGTGCAGAGATCTGCACCGGGACCGCAGGAATCAAGGGTGAGGCCGAATAGGCCATCGCAGCATGCTCCAGGAAAATGACAGGCCCGCGCGAACGGTCTTCTAATCTGCTGGGCGAATCACCGTCAAGATCAGTCCCAGTTCGCAGACGGTTGGTCTTCTCAGCCATCGCCGCCCTCGCTAAAACTCCCCCCGCTGCGAGCCCCGCAACGGCGGGTCTCTACGAACGGAGCCGGACATGCAACTGGATGCGGTAATCTTTGGCGGTGGAGTCGCCGGGCTGTGGCTGCTGGATCGCCTCACGCGCGAAGGCAATCAGTGCCTGCTGCTGGAAGCCGGGACCCTCGGGTCCGGACAGACCATTGCCGCCCAGGGAATCATTCACGGCGGCATGAAGTATTCCCTGCAGGGACTCCTCAGTAAGTCCGCCCGCAACATCCGCGAAATGCCCGCTGTCTGGCGCGACGCCCTGCTCGGACGCACCACGCCAGTTCTCACGCGAACCCGGGTCCGCGCTGAGGAGTGCTTCCTCTGGCAGACGGATTCACTCGCCTCGCGGGCCGGCATGCTGGGGGCCCGCCTGGCCCTCCAGGTCACTCCGGAACCGGTCACCATCGCAGATCGCCCCCCCGCGCTGGCGCGAGTTTCCGGCACGGTCGTTCGTCTCCCCGAACAAGTCATCTGCGTACAGAGCCTCCTGGCCGATCTGGCGGAGCAGTATCGCACTCAGCTCCTGCGGATCGACGCGCAGCACGGACTCGCGTTCGAACTCAACAGCCCGGGCGACGTGCGGGCCATCGTGCTGATGTCCCCCGCCGACGGCCGCACGCTCCGACTGCAACCCCGGCACGTCATCTTCACGGCGGGAGCCGGGAACGCTTCGCTCCGGCAGCTTGCCGGTCTCGACGGTCAGTCGATGCAGCGCCGCCCCCTGCACATGGTCCTCGCGCGCGGCAGCCTGCCGACGCTGAACGGACATTGTGTCGACGGCGCACGGACCCGCGTCACCATTACGTCCGATGTCGATTCGGCAGGCCGCACGATCTGGCAGGTCGGCGGTCAGCTTGCAGAAGACGGCACAGCCCTCGCCGCGCCAGAGCAGGTACGCCGCGCCCGGCACGAACTACAGGTCGTCCTGCCGGACGTCGACTTCACTCAAACTGAATGGTCGACCTGTCGCGTTGATCGCGCCGAAGGGGTGACCGCCGAAGGCGGGCGTCCCGATAATGTGCAGGTTCTCTGCGCCGGAAACGTGACGACCGGGTGGCCGGCAAAGCTCGCCCTGGCGCCGGTCCTGGCCCGCGAAATCGCCGGGCGGATCAGTACCCCCACCAGCGGAGCGAACCACAACTGGACCGAGCTGGCCGACTGGCCGCGCCCGGCCGTGGCGACTCCACTCTGGGACGAGCCGGATCGGACCTGGCTGCGACTGAGTGAAGAGTCTCCCCGTGCGCGAGCCGCCTGACTTCGTGGCTGCGTTTCGCAGAGAGGGATTCTCGTATGCCGCCGAAGTCGCCCTCGACATCCAGCTGGCTGCGGCCGCTGGGGACCACCGGCCTGCAGCTTCCGGCGCTGGGATTCGG
Source organism: uncultured Planctomycetaceae bacterium (assembly GCA_942493135.1). Taxonomy (GTDB): domain Bacteria; phylum Planctomycetota; class Planctomycetia; order Planctomycetales; family Planctomycetaceae; genus Planctellipticum. Next base: position 2,644,679 of record OW818684.1, read on the forward strand.
AGCTTTCAAGATCGGACGCAACCAGGGGACCAAATACCCCGCCGGCTACGATCTTCCGGATGACGCCGCTGTCGACCGCCTGCTGAACGGCGTGCTCGATCTGGGTCTGACGATGATCGATACTGCTCCCGCTTACGGGATCAGCGAAGATCGGATCGGTCGCAGCATTTCTCACCGCCGAGATGAGTTCGTGCTCTCGACCAAAGTGGGAGAGACGTTCGACGACGGCGTGTCGCGCTACGACTACTCGGCGGAAGCAGTCCGGTCCAGCCTGGAGCGCAGCCTGCGACGGCTGCGGACCGGCGTGCTCGATCTGGTCTTCATTCACTCGAACGGCGACGACCTGGCGATCCAGCAGCAAACCGATGTGGTCTCCGTCCTGCAGGACTTTCGCCAGCGCGGACTGATTCGCGCGATTGGCCTCTCCGGCAAGACCGTCGCCGGTGCGGAGCTGGCATTGCAATGGGCCGACGCACTGATGGTCGAGTACCATCTCGACGATCGATCCCACGAAGCCGTGATGGCGACGGCCGCCAGCCGGGGCCTGGGTGTGGTCGTCAAGAAGGCCCTGGCCTCCGGTCGGCTGCCGGCACGTGAAGCGCTTGCCTTCGTGCTGCAGAACGCTGCGGTCGACAGTGCGGTGGTCGGCGGGATCAACCAGGAGCATCTGTCCGAGAACGCAGAAGCGGCCCGCGTGATCCGCGGCGGCGATCAGAGGTAGTCTAGAATCGTCATCTTGAGAGTCTGCGAAGCCACCTGATACGTCGCTTGCAGAATTTGCTGTTTCTGCGTGAGCTCCGTGATCACTTCGGTCAGGTCGGCGTCAATCAGTTGCGACAGCGTCGCCTTGGTGTTGATCGCCGCGTCCTTCAGACTGGTGTTGGTGGTGCTCAACAGATTCTGTCGCGATCCGATCTCACCGCGGACCTGGGAGATTCGCGTCGCTTCCGTTTCGATCCGTCCCACCAGACGTCCCAGGGTCGCGTTGTCATTGGACCGCAGCGCCGTTTCGAGCTGGCTGAGCAGCGTGAAGACGCCATCCGCCTGACGCGGGTTGACCTCGCGCCCGTTGAGCACCCCGGCGGTTCCACCGTTATCGCTGCCGTCGATGCCCAGTTGCCTGGAAAGATTGGAACTCGCGACGGTGAGCGCACCGGTCCCCGAGTCATCGGCTAGCGAGATTCCGTTGCCGGTCGTCACCAGCGAGGCGACAAGGCTACCCGGTGCGACCGCATTGATCCGATCGAGGACATCTTGAACCGTGACCGCGCCGGCGAGATCGATATTCGCCGTTGTGCCGTCCCGGCGAGTGATCGCCAGAGTCGACGGCTCCGTCGACAGGCCCACCCCGTAGTTCAGATCGGCCAGCCGCGTCGTCCCGGTCAACGTCCGAATGCCCAGGTCGGCGGCGTCAGTCCCTCCGTTCTCGCCGATGGAGAAGTCGACGCCGCTCAGCCGGGTCGAGATTGCGATTCCCCGCCCGTCGGCGCTGATCCCGGCAACGAGGTCAGGATCGGCGAGCCGGACCCGGTTCAGCACGTCACCGACCGTCGTCGCCCCGTTGAGGTCCACAATCGAGATTCGGGAGCCGTTGACGATCCGCAGCCCCGTCCCGGAAACGGCCGCGATCCCCGCGCCGCCGTTGAGCGCCGACAGGGGCGTGGACTCCGTCAGGGCAGACTCGAGATTGCCTCCGTCGATCTGCGCGACCGGGGCCGAAGCGATTCCCAGGACTTGCGCCGTGCGCGAACCGGTCGGATCCGTGACTGCGATCGTCCCGTTCGAGGGCGCCAATTGAATTCCGTCGCCGGTCGCATTGATGCCGACTGTCACGGTTTCCGCTTCCAGGGCGAATGCGTCCTCGATCCGCGTTTTGATGTCCGCGATCGATTTCGAGCCAGTCAGGTCGACGGTCTTGGTGATCGGTGTGCCGTTGTCGACGGTCACCGTAATCCGTCCCGGGACGGCGCCGATACCGCCATACAGGTCCCCTAGCGAACTATTCACGGTGAGAGCGGGATTCACGTCTTTCGAAATCGGCTGGCTCATCGCACCGAACGCCGAAGCGCCGTCCACGTTGCTGGACAGCAGCAGATTGATGTCGGCAAAGGTCTGAATCTGCCCTTGATCGCCCCCGTAGCGAACGACACCGGTCTCGGGCATCGTGAATGGCTCTGCCAGAGACTGAGTTCCGCCAAACAGAGACCGGCCGCTGTACTTCAGATTGGCGGCATTGAGCACGGACTTCGTAATCGTTGCGACTTCGTTGGCCAGCGCCTGTCGCTGCGAGTCGGTGGCCGAGTCGCCGATCCCCTCCTGCACGATCGATCGGGCCCGGTTGAGCGCGTCGGAGACCGTCGACAGACTCTGTTCGGCGGCGCCGAGGTAGCCGTCGTTGATCACGGCGTTGCCCGTCACGATGTCCTGCCGCTGAGCGAGCGTCTGAATCGTCAGGGCCTGCAGCGCCTGGACCGGCAGATCCGACGGCAGCAGAAACTTCCTCCCCGTGCTCAACTGCTCCTGCAAACGCGACAGGGCCGCGCGATTGGAGCCGACGGATTCCTGCAGCCGCGCCCCGAGCAGCGAGATCGGCAATCGTCCGGGAAGGATAGTACTGATTGTCATGATGGGGAATTGGTCATTGGTTCTTGGTAGTGAGTCAGTTGCAGGCGAGAACGGCGATGAGCGGACTGGTTCACATGGTTCCAGTCGCAGTGCGCTCGCTTCGACATTCCGCCTTCGACATTCGGCTCTTCCCCCGTCAGATCTGCAGCAACGTGTTCAGCAGCTGGTCGATCACTGAGACGATCCGGGCCGCGGCCTGGTAGTTCCGCTGCAGCTGCATCATGGTGATGGTCTCTTCGTCGAGGCTCACGCCGGACGTCTGTTCCCGCTGGTTCGTCAGCGAGTTCCGGTAGCCTTCATTCCCTTGCGACAGGGCGTCTTCCGCGGCGGCCCCCTGGACGACCGAGCCCGTCACGTGTTCAAAAAACTGCTGCAGAGTGTCGCCGCCAAGCGCGGCGAACTTCTGGTCGGAAAGCTGCGCGAGGGCGACCGCATTCGAGTTGTCCGACGGCCCGCCCCCCTGCCCGGTCGCCAGATAGCGGGGATCGGAGGCGACGAGAGAATTGATGCCGATGTCTCCCGAACTGCTCCCGGTGAAGAAGGTGTTGATCCCCAGCGACGCGAGGGCGCCGCTCGAATCGTTGGCGAAGCTGAACTCGTACCCGGCGGCGCTGCCGATTTTCAGTCGGCCGTCCGTCGTAATCGTCGCCGTCAGATTCGGAACGCTGGCGATGGCCGCCCGCAGATCCGACAACGACGTGTCGCTCCCGATTCCGTCCAGATCGACGTTGATCTGATTCGTTTCGACGATGCCCGTAGACTGATTGACGACCTTGATTTCAAAGCTGCCGTGTTGCGGTGCAAACGGGAGCCCCGCGCTGCTGAGCGGCGATGTCGAATCGTAAAGCTGCGTCGCACCCGTAATGCTGGTGAATCGCGCGAGGCCTTCGCCGGCCGAGTGAACCTTGTTGAATTCGTTGATCAACGAGCCCGTCCATTGATCGAGCTGGTTCACAAAGCCGCCGAGAATTTTTTCCCGCCCCTCAATGAGGCCGCGAATCTCGCCTCCCCCGGTGGTGAGAAAGCTCTTCGTCTGCGAGAGCTGGACCTGCAGCCCCTTCAGACCCGATTCTCGCGTATCGATGGCGATCTTCAGTGTCTGAACCTGATTGTCCAGCAGCAGGTAGTCGGACCCGGAGTACAGATCGACGGCTCCGGAGGGGCGTTCGAGGGCCCGGATCGGCATCAGTTCGGACAGTCGATTGATCGCATTCAACCGCTCGACGCGCAATCCGCCGGCGTCATTCCGGCTGAGGCCGTTCGCTTCGAGCTGGCTGATCTGGGGATTGAGCGACTTGATCTTCTGGATCAGAGTGTTGGCTTCGTCGACGCTGGCTTTGAGCTGGCTGTCCTGGAGATTCTGCAGGTCGGTCAGTTTGAGCCGGAGCTGAGTGACGGCCGTGGCGAATTGCTGGCCCGACTCGATGAATGCGGCGCGGAGGGAGGCATTCTCCGGCTGGTTGACAATCGACTGGAGCTGTCCCATCAGCGTGTTGTACTGATTCGACAGATCGCCATCGCCCAGCGTCTGCATCGCGTTCTGCAGTTGCTGGTAGATGCCGCTGCGGGTCGATGAGAGTCCGACCGAGGTATTGGCGATGTGAATCCGGGCTTCCAGGAACTTGTCGAGCTGCTGCTTGACGCCGTAGGCCAGAGCGCCCGTGCCAACCAGCACACCCGCCGATTTGGTCGGCGGCAGCGCCTGGATCGTGAGCTTTTCCCGGACGTATCCCGGCGTCGAGGAGTTGTTGATGTTGTTCCCGGCGACCTGGATGCCGAGCGAGAACAAATCCAGCGAGCTGGAGGCGATCGATAATGCGCTGTTGAGTGACACGTGGGGCTCCCTCCCTGCGGCCGACGGTCAGACCGCAGCGTCGAGGACGGCTCCGCCGGTCGACTGGCCGGCGGGACGCTCTTCGTAGGTGGGAGCGGATTGACCCCCTCGAGCGATCACTTCCACCATCTCGCCATAGTGGCGTTCGCAGCGCTGGCTGATGACCCACTGGATCCACGTTTCCTGACGCAGCGCCGCCGAGAGCTGCTGCAACTGCGGAAGCCGGTCGCGCAGCTCGACCGACAGCGGATCGTCGAGCTCGATCAGAACGTCCGACAGCGACTCTCCGACGCAGCCCTGCCCGGCGCTGGCCTTCAGCAGCCTGCTGCGCCACACGATCAGGGCTTCCAGCCGCCCCGTCAGTTTCTGCTCGGCGGCATTCAGTTCCGCCAGACGGACGCCGGCGGCGGTCACCAGGACATGTCGCTTTTCCGCCAGCAGCGTCAGCAGCGCTTGCTGGGCTTCCGCAAAGACGTTCACAAAGCGCGCGATTTCCTCGGACAGTTGCATCGCATCCCCCCTCTCCCGAATGACGGGATCTGCGGGAGTCGACGCGGCGTGCCTGAACCGTTCGTGCGAGCGATCTGCGCCGCCGATGCGCGGAATGCAGCTCACCACACAACCATTGGATGACACGACCTTGCCGAAGACTCCCAACAGTTCCTATTTTCGGAAGGTTGGGAATGTAGCTGGCGTGCCGGTTGCGATTCCGGCGTCGCCGACTGCAGCTTGTGACTGGCGCGCCAGTTGCGAAAGCTGTTCGGCTGGGGTGATCTGACTTGGGAGCGGCGACTTTGCCGGCTGAGGCGAGTCTGCGGCGCGAGAGGTGAGGTCGGGTTTGTAGGCCCGCAGCCCGGCGGCAAACCGCTCAAACAACTCGCTGGTCAGCCGGTCGCCATCCCGGGCGGCCATCTTTTCGGCCAGCACCTGGTCGAGCTGGCTTTCAAACATGTCTTCGGCCTGGCCGCCATGCAGATAGGCGGCCTTCCCGACGGTCTGCCGCATCGACTTGAGCATCTGCGTGTAGAAAACTTCGCCGACGGACTTGGAGAATGCTTCGCGAAGTTTGTCGTTGTCGATGGCGCCTGCCGAAGACTGGGCGGTCTTGCTGGAGGCGGTGATGGAGGCGATCGGAGTCATCAGACTGTCTTCTGCGAGGGTCGCTGACGTTCGAAGCCCACGTGCACGTGAAACGTCAGCGTTCCACGAGTTCTGCGTGAAGTTTGCCGGTGGCGTGCAGCTCCCGAATGATGGCGATGATGTCGTCGGTCGGCACGCGGAGCTGATTGAGGGCGTCGACGAGCTGCTTGAATTGCTGCGGGGACTGCCGCCCGCTCCCTTCCATCATCGCGACAAACGGTCCGGCGGCCCCCGGCGGCGCCACGTCTCCGTCGATCTCGATGCTGAAACTTTTATGAGAGATCACCACGGGACTGAGCTCGACCTCCCCGGTGACGATCACAGTCCCCGTCTTGCTGTTGAGGACCACGCGAGCCTGGGTGTGCGGGAGGTCGATCGCCGTCTCCAGGATCTGCGCGACGAAGTCGACCGTCGACTTGCGGTACTGCTCGGGAATGCGGATCTCGACCGAGGCGGGACCGACCGGACGGGCGAGTTCGGCGCCCGAGGATTCGAATGAGAACTCGCTGTTCACCACGCGGGCGACTTCGCTGGATGTCCAGAAACTGGCGTGATTGGGGTCGATCAGGAGGGTGACAACAGGGTTCTCCGCCTGCTGACTGACAAACAGAGCCGTGACATCGGTCATCAGGTCGACGCCCAGCGAGATCTTGCCGACCGTCGGCCGAACCACGTCTTCGAGGTCAATCCCCCCCCCGGCGAGGCCCACCGCCGTTTCGCTTCGGACGGCGGCGGTGGTGAGCGGCGTCGAGAGCAGCCGCCCGCCGCGGAGGCTCTTCGCGCCGCCGATGGCGCTGACGTGGCAATCGATTTTCTGCCCGCGTCGAAGTCCCGTCCTGGGAATCGTGGCTTCCACCATCACCACGGCCACGTTGTCGGCGTTCTTGATCTCGCCGTCGGCGATGGGGTATTTCATTCGCGTTAATGCAGCGCGTAAAGCGCGAACGGTCGGAGCGTTCTTTGCGCCGTCGCCGGTCCCCGGCAGACCGATCACCAGCCCGAACCCGGTCAGGCGAACCTCCTGCTGGCCCTGGACCGAGCAGATATGTTCGAGCCGGACGCGCGCGTGGGCGATCTGCGGCAGGCAGGCCAGCAGCAGAACCATCGCACTGAAAGTGCTCCGGCGAATCATAGGTTTCTCCAGCCCTTGGCCGTCGTCGGCTCAGAAGGGAAGAACAGTATCGAGGATGCGGGCGCCCCAGTTGACCTTGGTGCTGTCAAAGACTTTGCCTCTCTGCTTCCGCTCGATCCGCAGTTCGGCGATGTCTTCAGTCCGAGCCGATCGCGTGGGGCTGATCTTCGCTTTGTCGACGCGTCCCGTGAGACGGTACTCGAAGAAGTCCTGATTCGTCCGGATCGATTTGCGAGCCTCAAGGACCAGCGTTCCGTTCGGCAGGATGTCGACCACGGTGGCCCCGATTTTGTACGTAATGCCTTCGAGATCCGTCGACTGACCAATCGTCTGGAGACGGTTCGTCAGAGTGGCGTCAACCGTCGGCTGGCTGGCCGCCGCCGGAACGACCTTCTGGTATCCATCGTTGTTAACGAGCCGGATGAACTCTTTGAGCTGGGCGGTATAGGTGGCGTTTCGCTGTCGGTTGAATCTCGAGTTCACGATCACTTCGGCCTTCTCGTCGACTTCGATCGTGATGATGTCGTGAACCATGATCTGGGGGGGCGGCGGTGCCGGCTCCAGGTAGACCCAGGAGTAATCCTGCATCCGCGGCGATCCCATCGGATCGATAATCGGACCAGGCTGCGCCAGCGCGAGTCCCGACGGCATCCAGACCGTCAACAACACGGTCAGTGTCAGCAGGCGGTTCATCGGACGCCTCCCCGGCCAGTGCTCGCCGACTCGGGAACAAAGTGCACCGGTCCGGCCGTCGACTGAGACGGTCCGTCGCCCAGACGTGCCGAAACCAGTTCGGCTTCGTGAAAGCCGGTCACGCGCGCCTGAATACGGTCGCGGGCGTCGTCGAGCGCGACGAGATTGACGACTTCGTCGAGTCCGCCGCCGGACATCGCTTTGAATTGTCGACGGACGACGACTCCCGGAGCGGAGACGCGGACCGAAACGATATCGCCGCCGCGAATCAGAGCAACCACGGTCAGGTCATCCGGCTGGAGGATCTCCCCCGGACGGATCGCCTTCCGGGTCGCGCGTCCGACCGCTTCGGCGAGACTGGAAATACCGGCGTCGTCCTGCTCGGCCTTCTTCCACTGCAGATCCAGCGGCTGGAGGACATGGTCTTTCGGCAACGCATGGCGGACGGTCAGGATCCGGGCCTGCGGCTCAAGCCAGGCGGCAACGCGGACCTGTCGGGGCGACGTCTCCGTCGTGGCGGCAATCGCCAGCGTGAGTGGCTGCGGGCCGCCGGCCACCAGCGACCGTTCCTGGAAGCGAATGGCCCCCGGAGGTGTCGCCAAAACCTGGTCCAGGTCTTCATCGCGGACCTGGACCGTCAGCACGTAGGCCGAGTCTTCCGTCAGCGACGAAGTCTGAAACCGGCGGACGAAGGCCTCGCGAATGATCTCCTGAGCGCGTTCCTGCGGCGATGGGCCTTGAGCCGCGGCCGGCGTCACCCGCTGCGGAATCGGCGCCGCCGGGCGATTCTCAACAGCAGATGCCACCGACGACTGTCCGACGAACTCGATCTCCGCGAGGTTCACGCCGTGTGCGATGAGCCGGGAGCGGACGAGGTCGAAATCGACGCGCACGGCTTTTCCCGTGGCGGGTTGCAGCGTGATCGCTCCCAGTCGGGCGACGACCTGGGGATCGACATCGGAAATCTCGGCGACGTCGGCCAGGCGGATTACCGGGCCCGTCGTTTCGACGCGATCCTTCAATCGCACGACTGCACCCCGGGCCGACTCGGCAGACAGGCAGCCGACGACGACCATCAGGAGGACGACAGTGCGGGGGACGATGAAGGTCACGTTCCGAATTCCAGTTTGCGGTATCCGCGGGTTCCGCGTTCGTCAGCGGCGGATATTGGCGACGAGTTGCAGCAGTTGATCGGAGGCTTGGAGGACCTGGCTGTTGAGTTCGACGTTGCGCTGCGTCTTGATGAGGTCGACCAGTTCGACGACTGGTTCCGTGTTCGAGATCTCGAGATAGTTCTGCATGATGGTGCCGAGTCCCAGCTGACCGGGCTGGCCTGGAATCGCCGGACCGGATGCGTCCGACTGCGAGTAAAGTGACTCGCCCATTTGCATCAGCCCTTCCGGATTGATGAAGCGGGTGAGCTGGATCTGCCCGACCTGAGACAGATTCGGCGAACCGGGCTGCAGCACCGCGACGATGCCTTCGGGAGAGATCGAAATCTGCGTGGCATCGTTCGGAATGCTGATCGGCGGATTGAGCCTCCGACCTCGATTGGCGGAGCCGATGACGATGTCGCCATTGTCGTTGAGAGTCAACTGCCCGTTACGCGTGTAAAGCGGACCGTTGACGTCCTGGACCTCCATGAAGCCCGAACCTTCGATGGCGATGTCGAGCTGCCGACCGGTTTGCAGCAGGCTCCCCTGTGTAAAGTCCTGCTGTGTGGCTGCGACGGTCACGCCGAGGCCGAGGGCCGTCCCCAGGGGCGTGCGCTGGCCGAGGCTGTCCTGAGCGCCGGGCAGCTTGAAGTTCTGGTAGTAGACGTCTTCAAAGTTCGTCCGCGACTTCTTGAACGCGTTCGTTCCGGTGTTCGCCATGTTGTTGGCGATCACGTCGAGGTTGAAGATGTACGCATTCATGCCAGATGCGGCGGAATGCAGCGCTCGATAGAGCATTGGTCACCGGCTCGCAAAAGGGGTTAAGCGGGAGTGGCGCTCTGCAGGAGTCGCGTGAGCATGTCGTCCTGCATGCGGATCATGTTCATGTTCATTTCGAAGGCGCGGTTCGTCTCGATGAGCGTCACCGTCTCTTCCAGGGGATTGACGCCCGACTCTTCGAGAAACTGCTGGCGGACCTGAACGTCGAGGGCCGGTTCGACGTCGCTCACGGAGCGATACAGATTTCGCCCCTCCTTGATGAGGTAGGTCGAGACGGCGGGCTGGACAAGACCGAGCTGACCGAGCGGCGCCCGTACGCCATCGGAGGACACGGCAGAAACGATTCCGTCCGGACCGATCGACAGCTCGGAGAAATTTGCGGGAACGGTAAACGGCTCGCCGGTGCTGTTGAGCACGGCGTATCCGGTATCCGCCATCACGAGCGCGCTCTGCGAGTCGAGGGCCAGATGGCCGCTGCGGGTCAGGAACGTTGAGTTTCCGTCGGTCACCTGAAAGAAGCCTTCACCGACCAGGGCGATATCGAAGGCGGAGCCGGTCTGTTTGAGCGGCCCCTGGGAGAAGTCCGTCACGGTCCCTTCGACGGACATCCCGCCTGTCTGATCCAGCAGCGTTTCCGGAAACTGGTGCTCGGGACCGTGGACAGCGTCGAACGGCAAATGGGAGCGCAGGACCGCAAAGTCCCGCTTGAAGCTGGTGGTGCCGGCGTTCGCCATGTTGTTGGCGACGACGGCCTGACGGAAGCTCTGCGCCTCGGCGCCCTGCGCAGAGAGATAGAGCCCGTACATCATGATCCACCTCGCGAACGAAAGTTCCTCGTTCCTTGAGGATCGGCCCCTGCCGCCCGCAACTTGAGCCCAATCGTCAAAGTCGCCGCAATCGCCCGGCTCGACTGAAGTCTCCTCCGTGCGGTGAGAACGCGGGGTTGTCGACCGAGGTCCCGCCGAACAATGCAGGGGGTCGAACAGCAGTTGCTGCCGGCAGACGGGGGTGTGAAACTCGCGGCGGGCGTTCCACAGTCCCGCGACCGGCAGTCGGTGCCCGAATTGAGGGAAAAACCCTGCGATTCCTGCCGATTCCCGAGCAAAACGCGTTGACACTTTCGGGCCATCGGAACTAAGACTCCCCCATCAATCTCCCATCACGAATCGCTGATTTCGCGCCGCACATCGGACGCGGCGGACACGTCTGACGTTGATTGCTCCCTCCGACCGGTCGGTCATGGGAGTCGTTAGTCTGCAGCTTTGAATCCGTTTCCCATTTCCGCTGGAAATTCTTCCGCGGAGTCAGGTTCCGAGGCCAATCGTCATGGCAGCCAGCGTTGGAGCACCGAACGTCGCAGAGCAGGCCGCACCGCGGCGCGTGCTCGGACTGTCGGCGCCGGCGCTCCGGCTGGGACTTGGGGCGACTGTACTGGTGCTGGTCAGCGGCGGCGTCTTCTGGTATCTGACGCGTCCCAAGGAGCCAACTCCTTCGGAACAGTTGCGGACGGCGCTAAAACACTTGGAAGAAGGGCGCAGCCGCGAGGCCCGCGAGATCGCCAAGCGACTCGAAAAGTCCCAGTACCGGGATCCGGCATTTGCCGCCGGGGTCGAGTACGTGCTCGGGATCGCAGCGTTTCAGGTTGCCGAAGCCGACCAGAACGGCCCCGACCGCCAGGACTATGTGGTCGCGGCGAGCTATTTGAAGGAAGCCGGCCTGCGGGCGCTGAGTGAAGAGTATCAGCCTTCCTGGGCTTACGCGTATGGACGCAGCCTGTACCAGACCAACTCTCCGGCGGCAGCGCGTCCGCTGCTGGAAACCGCCGTGCGCCAGCGTGCCGAGCAGAGCGCCGCAGCGGGAGAGATGCTGGCCAACATTTACCTCGACCCCAGCGTCCGGACGCCTGAGCTGCTGGAGAAGGCGCTGGCGTTCAACACGCTGGCGCGGGACGAGGCCGCCGAGTCCGATGATCAGTCGCGTCTGCTGCGGCAGCAAGCGGAGATTCTGCTGGCGCAGAGTCGACTGCCGGAAGCAGCCGAGGCACTGGCAACCGTTGTCCGGAATCTCGAAGAGGAGCCATTCGAAGATATCCTGCAGGCCCGGATCCTGATGGCCGAACGGCGCTACGCCGAGGCGACGCGAATGCTGGAGCCGCTGGTTTCCGACGAGCGGCTGTATCGCGAGACGGTACGACAGGCGACGTACCTGATGGGGCTGATCGCCGATCAGGAGGCGCTCGCGCTGCTGCGAGCCCAGGGGGAGACGGCGACGGACGATCTCGTACGGATTCGGGACCTGCGGCAACGTGCGATTACCTGGTTTCAACGAACGCTTGACCGGTTCGACCGGACCGACGAAGCCCTGGCGGCGAATGTTTATCTGGGCGATCTGCTGCGGCAGGACGGAAGCCACGAGAAGTCGCTGGCCTGCTATGGAGCGGCGTTGCGGACCGCTCCTGCGGTTGCGGTCTTCGCGAATCCCTGGATCAGCCTGAACGACGTTCGGTCACGAGTGCTGGCGGCCTGGGAATCGTGGCTGTCGCAGGGACGTTACAACGACGCCATTGCCCTGACCGAGGTGATGACTCCGCTCTTTCCGCAGGATCAGGCGTACGAGCTGGCCGCCCGGGCCCACGAGCGCTGGGCTGACGAGAGTGAAGCCGGACTGGCGGGACAGACGGAAACCGTTAAGAAGGTCAAACTGGCGGAATTGCAGCTGCTGCGGCGTCTGACGGGCGGAGCGTATGCCCGGCTGGCTCAGTTGCGACGGAGCGCTGCGACCTATCCTGACGCGCTGTGGAAGAGCGCCGAACAGTTTCGACGCGGACAAGACTTCGAGAATTCCCTGAAGCAACTGGATCTGTTTCTGGAGACTTCTCCGACGAATCTGCTGGCGACGGCGCGCGTGCGGCGAGGAGAGGTGCTGCTCGACCTGGACCGTCTGGACGAGTCTCTGCAGGAACTGCAGGAGGTCGTTGCCAAGTTTCCGACCGATCCCGCGGCGTTCGGCGCCGAATACCTGATCGGTACGGCCCGGATGGAGCGCAAAGAACTGGAGCAGGCGGACGCGGCCTGGCGGAAGGTCCTCGGATCTGACCAGCTGACTCCCGATGCAAAAGAGTGGCAGAAATCACTGCTGTCGCTGGCACGACTGCAATTCGAACGGGGAGCCCTGGAACGGCGTGAAGCCGAGAGCGGCGCCGTCGCAGTCGATCCGGCCGCTGTGCGGGAGCGATGGACGAGTGCTTCACTGCGGTGGGCAGAGTCGATTCAGCTCTACGAAGAGTATTTGGCGCGGTATGCGCAGGATGAGACGGCTCCCGAGGCGCGGTTCTACTTTGCCCGGGCGCTCCAGCAGCATGCCGACTGGCTGCAGTATCAGCTCGAACTGGCCGAGACGGAGACCGCACGGCAGCGTCTGGCGGCGAACATTCGATCGACGCGGGAGCGTTCGCTGCTGATGCAGCAGGAGCTGCAGCGGTACCTGCAAGTCGAACGACAGCTCGATCATCTGGACTTGCGCAGCCTGCGGTTGCTCGACAATACGATGCTCGAAGTCCCGCAGGTGCTGTTCGCCCTGGAGCGCTACGATGAAGCAATTGCCGCCTACAACGAAGCGGCCAACAGTGCGCCGCAGAGTGCTCAGTTACTGACGGCTTACGTGCAGATGGCCCGCTGCTATTCGCGACTCGGCAAGAAGGTCGAGGCGCGGAGCCTGCTGGAGCAGGCGCGGGTTATTCTGAACCAGAAACAGATCCCTGAGGCGTCATTCCAGGCGCCCGACACGAATCTCTCCCCCGAAGAGTGGGGCGAATTCCTGGACCGGGCGCTGCAGACGCTGCTCTGAACTCTCCCGTTTCGCTTCGTCAATCCAGAGTCCGAAACTAGCGAACGACAGCGTTGCGGCAACGAAGCCGCTGCGATGCCGGCGCTCAAGGAACGTACATCGTGTCGTCCGAGTCCGATATGCCCGACTACCTGGCCGCTTTTCGCGAACGCCGCGCTCTTTGCGCCGCGCTGCTCGAACTGTCGCTGGCGCAGGCGGACTGCATCCGGCAGGACGATTACACGGAACTGCTCGCTCTGCTTCAACAGAAACAGCAACTGCTCGACGACGTGGCGCGGGCCGCCCGCGAGCAGAAACTGGCCTGGAGCTCGTGGTCTGATCGGCGGGATCGACTGCGGGCGGCGGAACGGACGGAGTGCGAGCAGCTGCTCGCACAGATCGAGGAACTGCTGGCTCAGCTCCTGCGGGAGGAGCAGGCCGGCACGCAACTCCTGAACCAGCGACACGACGTCACGCAGCGGGAGCTGGCGTCGGTCAATCGGGGGGTGCGGGTGCGCGAAGCCTACGAGGGAATGACCTTCAAGGACGGAACGCGGCATTTCAGTATTGATACGTGACAGTCAGCTCTCTCATCTCCCAGTTTCGAATCTCCAGAAACCTGACACGGTACACTGCATGACGTTTACACATCCCCATGTCATTCCGTTTCCAGGCCGGGCCAGCGCGCCGACGGAATCGCCTGTTTCTGTCGTGGTCCTGGCGGTCGATCCGCACCAGGCTCAACAGCTGGCTTTCGACGTGCAGGCGACTGGCGCTCCGTGCCGGGTCGTCCACACAATCGACGCGGCGCTGCAGGCCCTGGCGCAACAGTCTTCGGACGTCTGCCTGGTCGGCCAGTTGTCGTCCGGCGAGTCGGCGGCGGGTCTGGCGTCTCAGATCCTGCAGCGCGGCTGGTCGACGCAGCTGGTGTGCCTGCTGCCGGCGCCGGCGTCGGATCTGCCGACGTATCTGCCGGCTACGGCCGGGGTGGAGCTGCTGGCCTCGCCCTATACGCCGCTGATGCTGACTCACGCGATCTCCGCGGCGATGCAGCGTTCGAAGCTGCACGGCGAGAACCGCCGGCTGCGGCGGCAGCTGATCAATCGCAACCTGCGGGACATGGTGGGACACAGTCCCGCGATGCAGGTCCTGCGACAGCAGGTCCAGCAGGCGGCCGAGGCAACGGGCGGCGTACTGCTTCTTGGCGAGCCGGGAACCGGAGTCGACGTGGTGGCCCAGGCAATTCACGATTCGAGCCGCCGGGCGCATCGGCCGTTCATCAAGATCGACTGCAGCGTCCTGTCCGCGGAGGTGCTCGAGGAAGAATTGTGCGGTCTGGTCGAGCAGACGCCGCACGGAGCGCCATTGCGGCAGTCCGGACGGTTGGAGCTGGCCGATGGCGGGACGCTGCTGCTCGACCACGCGAACTGCATCGCGCTGCCGCTGCAGCGTCGGCTGACGCAGATGATTCACGAAGGACGCTTCGATCATCCGCAGAACAACGAACGGGTTCGGTTCGACGTTCGCATCGTGCTCAGTGCGCACGTCGACCTGGATGATCTGATGGAGCGCGGGCTGTTCCGGCGGGAACTTTATGCCGAAGTCGGGGCCGGTCGCATTGAACTGCCGACTCTGCGATCCCGCAAAGAAGACATCGGGCTCCTGACCGAACACTTCCTGCGTCGCGTGGCAGCGCGGGAGGGCCGGCCGCCCCGTTCCATTACGCTCGAAGCCTTGCGGCAGCTGCAGGACTATTCGTGGTCAGGCAACGTTCGCGAGCTGGAGAATCTGATCGAACGGACCTGTGCTCTCGACTGGGGCACCAAGCTGACCGCTTCGATGATCGAGCCGTGGCTCGCCCGCCCGACCGACGAGGAGGACTCGGAAGGCGTGGCGGGGCTCACGCTCGCGGAGATGGAGCGGAAGCTCATCGAAGCCACGTTCGTCCGGTTCGCCGGAAACCGCGAGAAGACGGCCAAGGCACTGCAGATTGGAATTCGCACGCTGTCGGGCAAGCTGCGCGACTACGGTTATCCGCCGCGGGGCGGCCCCGGTTCGAACCTGAAGCCCTGGCGTCCGGAAGTGGACGCCGATCGGCCGGCGGTCATCGAGCTGCCGGCGATGGAAACGAAAGCGGCGTAGTTCCCCCGTCGGTCGTCCCCATTTCTGCTCACAGAATGGGGACGTCGGCCATGAACGAGGAGTCAGGCGATGCTCGATCAGATCCTGCAGTCCGGAACACAGCCGCTGTTGAAGCGACTGGCGCTGTTCGCCGAACGGCGGCAGGACGTGCTGGCGGGAAACATCGCGAATATCGATACGCCGGGCTACAAGATGCGAGATCTGCCGGTGGCGGAGTTCCAGAGCGCGATGCAGGAAGCGATTCGCCGGTTGAACCGGCCGGCGGTTTCTCCCGGCGAGGCGCCGCTGTCGCTGCAGTGGGCCGAACCGGTTCCGGAGTTCTTCGAGAGCCCCGCGGCGGCGTTTACGCCGGATCTGTTTCAAGCGCGCGAACCGGGATCTCAGCCGGGCATCACGTTTCAGGACGCCAATAACCGCAGCATCGAGAATCAGACCTTGCAGATGACGCGAAACTCGCTGCTGCAGACGCTGGCCCTGCAGCTGATGTCGGCCCAGTACGCCCAACTCGAAGCGGCGATTACCGAACGCGCCTAGTTTTCCGGGAGGACACGATGTTTCGAACGCTCAACATCAGCGCCAGCGGAATGGTGGCTCAGCGTCTGCGGATCGACACGATCGCGGGAAACATCGCGAACGTGAATACGACGGAGAATGAGAACGGCGAATCCAAACCGTTCCGGCGGCGGATGGCGATTATGGAGACCGAGGGGTCGACGCGACACGCAACAGGCGGGGTCGGCGTGCAGGCGAAGGTGGAAATCGACGAGGTGTCGCCGACGCGAATTCAACACCAGCCGGGCCATCCGCATGCGGACGCCGAGGGAAACGTGCACTACCCGAACGTCGATGTGGTGACGGAATTTGTCAACGCGATCGAGGCCAGCCGGGCCTACGAGGCCAATATCGCCGCGATGGATATCACGAAGCAGATGTTTCAGGGGACGTTCAAGATTCTGGGCTAGTCCCGGAGTGATCGACGAGAACTGAGGACGGAGCATGATCTCGCCGCTGTCGATGATCTCCGGAACCCCCGGACTGCAGATGCCGCAGGGGTTGCCGTCGGCGGGAACTCCGCCGTCGGGGAGCTTTCAGGAGACGCTGTTGCAGTCCTGGCAGCAGATGCAGGGTGTGCAGGGCGACGCGCAGCAGGCGATCCAGGCGGCTCTGAGCAGCGACGATCCGGCGCTTGTGGAAACGTTTACGGCAGTGCGGGAATCGGATCTGGCGCTGCGGCTGATGATTCAGATCCGCAACAAGCTGCTGGATGCGTACCAGGAAATCCAGAATCTGCGAATGTAGTTCGTCGCTTGCGATGACTGTCTGATTGCGACCCGGCCTTTGAGAATCGATATCGCCCATGGACGTGCTGAACCGCACCGCCCGCCAGTTTCAGGAGTTGTTCTCGCGCATGACGCCCAGTCAGCGCGGGACGCTGATCGTCGTGCCACTGCTGGTGGTTGCCGCCTTCGCAATGCTGCTGTGGTCCCAGCCGGGGGCTTCTTACACGGCACTGTCGTGGGGCAAGGTTTTCTCAACCGATGAGCTGATGAAGACGGAGCAGGCCCTGATCGAGGCGAATCTGACCGGCTTCCGGCGGGAAGGCCAGCGGATCATGGTTCCGGCGGGCGAAGCCGATCGCTACAACGCGGCGTTGCTGGAATTCGACGCCATGCCCGAGGATATGGGCTCGGAACTGCTGAGGAAGTTCGAGAATCTCGGGCCGTTCAGCACCGACCGTCAGCGGCAGGATATGAAGGAAGCGCTGCTGCTGCAGGAGCTGCAGCGAATGATCATGGCGGTTCCGGACATCGAACATGCGCGCGTCGGAATTGCGAACTCGGGCCGCCCGAGCAGCTGGAGCCGGAAGAGCCACGTCACGGCAAACGTGACCGTGCGACCGCGTGCCGGGCGGGAGCTGTCTCAGCGTCTGGTGACGTCGCTGCGGGCGGCGGTTTCCAGCATGGTGCCGGACCTGAAGCCTTCGGATGTCACGATATTCGATGTCGTCAACGCCGTCAGCTACACGGGCGAGTCCACCGACGATCCGTTTAACAGCGGCCCGGTGAACCGGATCCGCGAGCTGACGCGGCAGTACGAGCAGCAGATTCAGAAGGATCTTTCCTATATTCCAGGAGTGGGAGTGACAGTCCATGTGGATGTCGACAATCTGAAGTCGTCGGTGACCCGCAGCCAGGTGGTCGATCCGAAGAAATCGGCGGACGTCTATTCGAGCGAATTCACCACCACCGACAACGTCCAGCAACGGCCGCCGAAGGGAGAGGCCGGTCTGCGGGCGAATCAGCCGGGGGCCCTGGCGGCGTCCGCCGCGCCGGAGCGGACGC
Organism: uncultured Planctomycetaceae bacterium; assembly: GCA_942493135.1. Classification (GTDB taxonomy): domain Bacteria; phylum Planctomycetota; class Planctomycetia; order Planctomycetales; family Planctomycetaceae; genus Planctellipticum. The sequence continues at coordinate 2,662,346 of OW818684.1, forward strand.
GGCAGCTGAACGAAACGGGGACCAATGCCATTCGCGGCGTGTCGTTTGAGGTCACGGAGAAAGCGCTGATTGCGGCGATGCCGAAAGCGGTTCAGGTGAGCGTGAAGATTCCGCGAGACTACTATCGGGAGATTGCCGATCAGCGGACGGCGGCGGGCGAAAAGGATCCCACCCGCACGGATGCCGTTCAGATCGAACAGGAGGTTCTGGCGAGCGTCCAGAAGTCGGTCGCTCGGCTGATTCCCACGGGATCGCCTGTCGAGGCCATTACGGTGACGTCTTTCGAGCGAGTCGCGACCGATGCTGCGGATCCGCCGATCGTCTGGAGCATTAGGGTTACCGATCTGATCCGACAATGGGGCGGACCGGCCGGCATGGTACTGCTGGCCCTGGCCGCGCTCGTGATACTGCGGCGGCAGATGAAAACGCTGCCCGCGGAAGCGTCGTCGATGGCGGACGCGGCAGGACTCACGGCTGGGCAGACGATTCCAGGAATGCCGGGTGCAGTGACAGCCCCGGCGCCGTTGGAGGAGATCGTTCTCAAGGACATGCCCAAGCGCGAGCTGATTCAGAACCTGGCCCGGGACAATCCAGAGATGACGGCAAATGTGATTGGCAAGTGGCTGCAGGCGGTCAAGTAGGCGACGGGAATATCAACGATGGATGGCGTCCGAAAAGCCGCTGTGTTTCTGCTGAGCCTGGAGAAGCCGGTCGCCGCCGAAGTGCTGAGCCAGCTGCCGCGCGACCAGGTGGAGCGGGTGATGCTGGAAATTGCGAAGATGGACGATGTGTCACGCGATCAGCTCGAAGGAGTGCTCGACGAGTTCCGGGATACGATGCTCGAGCAAGTTCCAATGGAGCGCGGCGGGCTCGACCTGGCCAACGAACTGCTGGAGCAGTCGCTGGGAAAAGAGGGGGCCGGAGCGATCCTGGAGAACGTACGGCAGTCGATCAATTCGGTGCCATTCTCGTTTCTGCAGAAAGCCGGGGCGGAGAACCTGCTGACCTTCATCTCCGAAGAACATCCGCAGACGATCGCGCTGATCATGTCGCACATGCCCGCGGCCATGTCCGCCGAAGTGCTGGCGGGTCTGCCGTCGAACAAGCAGCTCGAGGTTGTTCGACGGGTCGCGACGATGGAGCAGACCAGCCCCGAAGTCGTCAGCGACATCGAGAAGACGCTGCGGACGCGGATGATGTCTCTGTTCAATCAAAATACGGAAAAGGCCGGCGGAATCGCGGCTGTGGCGCAGATTCTGAACGTCACCGACCGGATGACGAACAAAGGCATTCTGGAGTCGCTGGACCAGGAGGATCACGATCTGGCCGACGAGATCCGCCGGCTGATGTTCGTGTTCGACGACCTGCTGAAACTGGACGACAAGGCGATTCAGAGCCTGCTCAAAGAGGTCGACAACAGCCAGTGGTCGGTGGCTCTCAAGGGAGCGTCGGAAGAGATCAAGACGCGGATCATGGCCAACCTGTCGCAACGGGCGGCGGAGATGCTCAAGGAAGAGATGGAGTACCTGGGGCCGGTGCGGCTCAGCGATGTGGAGGCGATGCAGTCGCAGATCGTCGACACCGTTCGCCGGCTGGAAGAGACCGGCCAGATCGTGGTCGCCGGCGGCGGCAGCGAACAGCTCGTAACTTGATTTGCCGGTTGACGGTCGTCTTGACCGGCGGCGGCAGAGTATGAGGTTGGTATGGCGGATGGATTCCAGAGAGTGATGAAAGCCAACGCCGTCCGCGAGCTGGGCGCGCGGGTGGCGTTCAATTTCGACGACTTTCGCAAGCAGGGCGAAGACTACATGGCGCAGGTGAGCGCCGAAGCATCGGCGATGCTCGCCAGCGCCCGCAAGGAGATCGAGGCGCTTCGCGATCAGGCACGCAAGGAAGGTCGCGAAGCGGGGCGGGCCGAGGGACTGCAGGCGGCCCATTTGACAATCGAGCAGCAGGTCACCCAGCGGGCCGAGCAGTTGGCGACACAACGGCTCAAAACGGCGTTGCCGGCGCTTCAGCAGGCCGCGGCAACCTTACTCGCAGAACGGGACGACTGGCTGGTGCGCTGGGAAGCGACGGCCGTCGAACTATCGGTAGCTGTCGCGGAAAAACTGGTGCGGGGACTGCTGAATGTCGAGCCGGACCGGGTGCGGACCATGCTGCGCGAAGTCCTCCAATTGGCCGCCGGGCAGAGTCAGGTGGCGATTCACCTGGCGCCGTCCGACGTCGAGCAATTGGGAGCCGACGCCGCCGAGGTTCTCCGCTTGACGAGCGGCTGCGCCGAGGCGCGGCTGATCGCAGACCCGAATCTGAGTCCCGGCGACTGCCGGATCGTCACGCAGCACGGCGAAATCGATGCACGGATCGAAACGATGCTGGAGCGGATCGCGGCGGAGTTGCTCGGACAGCCTCCCGTGGCCTAATCGTACCTTCCGGACAGGCGGCTGACCGAAAATGGATGCTCTCGTCGAACATGTGCGCCAGATGCTTCCGGTCAAGCTGACCGGACGGGTGACCCGCCTGGTGGGTCTGACCGCGGCGGTCAGCGGATTCCCGGCCCCGCAGGGGGCGACGGTGGAGCTGGAGCGCGAGCACGGCAATCCGATTGAAGCGGAGGTGGTGGGCTTCTCCGGGGAGGAGACTCTGCTGCTGCCGTATGGCGACCTGCAGGGGATCCGTCGCGGAACGCGCGTGAGACTGGTGCAGTCGGTCCCGATTGCGCATGTCGGCGAGGCGCTGCTGGGACGCGTCATCAATTCGCGGGGATCGCTGATCGACAATCGCGGTCCGGTGATTCTGCCGCACCGGGTCGGACTGCAGCGCAAGCCGATTTCGCCGCTGGACCGGCCGCGGATCGATGCGCCGCTGGGAACCGGAGTGCGGGCGATCGACGGCCTGTTGACGTGCGGCCAGGGGCAGCGGCTGGGGATTTTCGCGGGGAGCGGCGTCGGCAAGAGCACACTGCTGGGCCAGCTGGCGCGGGGCAGCACTGCCGATGTGAATGTCGTTGTGTTGATCGGGGAACGAGGTCGCGAGGTCCGCGAGTTTCTGGAGAAGGATCTTGGGCCCGAGGGGCTGGCGCGCAGCGTGATTGTGGTGGCGACCGGTGATGAGCCTGCGCTGCTGCGACTGCGGTCGGCTTATCTGGGGACGGCGATTGCCGAGTTCTTCCGGGACCGCGGCAGGAACGTCCTGCTGATGATGGACAGCGTGACTCGGTTTGCGCTGGCGCAGCGGGAGATTGGCCTGGCGGCCGGCGAGCCGCCGGCGACGCGGGGATATCCGCCCAGCGTGTTCGCGCTGCTGCCGCGGCTGCTGGAGCGCAGCGGCCGGACGAACGCCGGGAGTATCACCGGGTTCTATACGGTCCTGGTGGAGGGGGACGACACGAACGAGCCGATTGCCGATACGGTCCGGGGCATTCTGGACGGGCACATTGTGCTGTCGCGGAAGCTGGCGCATCAGGCGCACTATCCGGCGATTGACGTGCTGCAGAGCATTTCCCGACTGATGTCGGATCTGGTGTCGCCCGAGCACCGGCACGCTTCGAATATGCTGAAACAGCTGCTCGCATCCTATCACCAGTCCGAGGATCTGATCTCGATCGGCGCGTATCAGTCGGGGACCAATCCGACGGTCGATGCGGCGATTCAGCTCCGGCCGGCGCTGCTGCAGTACCTCCAGCAGGAGGTCCACGAGCGGAACACGCTGGCGGAGTCTTCGGATCTGCTGCAGAAGCTGGCGCGACTGCGGGATGCGATGAATCGCCGCGTGATCGACAAACCCGTGGGCGCCTGAACGAGCTGATCTGAAGGGAAGGACGGGGCTGTTGTGGCGAAGTTTCGCTTTCGTCTGGAGTCGCTGCAGAAATACCGCGAGAACCAGCGGGATCTCTGCCGGCAGTCGCTGGCCCAGGCGCTGGCCGTCGAGGCGGAGCTGGCGGAACAGCATGCGGATGTGGAACGCGAGAGAGAGGCGACTCTGGCCGAGCTGCGGGATCTCAACGATGGCGACAAGCTGGTGATCGATCGAGCCGCTGCGCGCCGGTACCACGCCGGTCAACTCGCGTATCGGCTTCGACAGCTGGACCTGCAGCGTCAGCAGGCGGCGGTCCTCGTGGCGCAGTGCCGGCAGGTGCTGGTTCAGGCCGATCAGGGCGTCAAGGTGCTCGAAAAACTGTCCGAAAAGCAGCAGATGGAGTTCGAGGCGGAACTTGAGCGTCACGCGGCCCGGGAGCGGGAAGACAACTGGCAGGCGGCGCGTCTGCGGGAGAGCTGGTCATGATTCGTACGCTGATGATGCTCGTCGGTCTGTTGTCGTTCGTTCTGCTCCTCTGCGAAGCCGTGGGTGTCGGGCTGCTGTATTCGCAGGGGCGGCTGTCGAAAGAGAACCTGTGGTCAGTGCGGATGATGCTGGAGGGTCGGACCGATACCGAACCGCTGCCCGAACCGGCAGAAACGGCCGGAGTTTCGACGGAAGAGGTCGTCAAACTCCGAACCGTGCGCGCGTTGCAGCTCGATACGCGGGAGGAAGAGCTGAAATCTCTCAAGTCTCTGGCGACTGAGGCAGCAATTGGTTCGATTCAGGAGCGTCAGAAGTTCGATGTAATGAAGGAGGAGTTTCGCAAGACGCTCCAGGAACTGGACGAACGGATTCAGTCGGAGGCTCACGAACAGGCGCGGGCGATTCTGCTGGCCTCCAGGCCGGAAGACACCGTCCAGCGATTGATGGGACTGTCGCTCGAAGAAAGCGTGGAGCTGCTGAAAGGCGTTCCGGAGAAGACGACGGCGAAGATCCTGCAGGCTTTCGACCTTAACCCCGAAACATTGAAGCGCGGTCAGGAGATTTTTGAAGCCTTGTTCCGCGGCAGCCCGCAGGGCCCGCTGGTGGACGAGGCCCTCAAGAACCTCGGCCCGCCTTCTGAAACACCCGAAAACGGTTAGTCATCATGCCGACCAACGACCCAATCGGCTCGCTCTTCAAGGCCGCAGGCCTTGTGCCGGTTCGGTCGACGCCGAAATCGAGTTCGCCGGCGGACGCAACGAAAGACGCTCCTCAGCCGACGCGAGGCTTCCTCTCATCGCTCCGCAAGGTCCAGCGAGACGGCTCCAACCCGTCGCGAACATCGACGACGTCGGACAATGACGCCAAGTTCGCGACTCCCGCGACTCCCGCGACCCCCAAGGATCCGACAGACCCGGAAGCCCGGCAGGTCGCTCCGAATGAGGCCGACGCGCCGCTGCCGGTCGCGCCACCGGCTGACGACCCGAGTGCGTCACTTGTCGCATTCGTAGCGGAAGCCAGCGCGGCAGCCGAAGCGGTCGCGATCGTCGTCGAGCCGGTACCGCAAGTTGCTCCGACGGATCCGAGCGTTGCGACGGACGTGCCACTTCTGCAGGTGGCGGATGAAATTCCGTCGCCGGTTCCCTCGCAAGCTGCGCCGGCGGCCCGCCGGTCTGCATTCGCAATGCCGTCGGCGCTGCAACAATGGCTCTCTGCCAAGCCGGCGACAGCCGCGAAGGTCGAGACGACCGCCGCGGCCGCCCCGATGCCTCCAGAAACCGGGACCACAACGGACACCGCGCCTGGCGACGCAACTGCGACGATGCCCCCGGGATTGCAGTTGGCGCTCTCGGCGGCCATGGCGTCACAGGCGGCGACACAGTCAGGGTCACCGACGAAGGCCTCGACGGACGCTCCGGTCGCCACGGTCAGCACGGCTCAGCCGGCGCCGATTGTTGTCGCGGCCGTATCGCCCGCCAACCTTCCTCCAACCGAATCTGGACCGACGGCGGAACGGATCGCTCCAGAGATTCCGGCGGCCGCTCAGGAATTGCCTGCGCAGGCGTCTGCCACGGTTCCTCTGCAAGTTGCCGCGCCCGTGACGGAAGTCGTCGCGGCAAAGGTGGCGACTGCGGCGGCCGTAGAGCCCGCCAAAGAGAAACACCCCGCCGCCGCGCAGGATGCGGGGACGCCGACGGTGCCAACGGTTTCGCCGCTGGCAATTCCGGTTCCCGCAGTCACCGTTCCGCAGGCCTTCCAGCCGGAGGTCCCGAAGACGGATGAAGTGCCCCAGGCCGCGACTCAGATCTCGGCGGCGGTCGGTCCGCAGAACGTCGCCGCGACTCCAGAGATCACGACCGCGGCGCAAAGCAGTGCATCGTCGGCCCGGAAGTCAGATTCGAAGCAGGCGCCGATCGAGATCTCAGCCGCGACGACGGACGTCAGTTCCGGGCCGGACCCGATCGTCTTTGAGACCATTGTGACTCCTGCTCGTGGAGAGCGAACATCGGCGACGGCCCAGGCGAACGAGGCCGTGCCAGAAACGATTCTCCCGTCGGTCGCCACACAAGACCCCGCAGGTCCGCAGGCCGCAGATTCTTCGAGCCTCGGACCGCTGACGGCCGGTCGCAATGAATCACCAGCTGTCGCGGATCCGACAATCCCGGTCGTTCAGGTATCGCCGCACGACTCTCAGGCGCTGGTCGACCGGGTGTCGCAGCTGGTGCTGAAATCGCACGATTCCGGTCAGCAGCTCTCGCTGCAGATTACTCCGCCCGACATGGGGACGGTGCGAATTGAAGTTCATTCCCACGGCGGCGTCCTGACGGCTCGACTGGAAGCGGATTCCCCGGCGGCGCGGCAGCTCCTTGCCGAGCACTTGCCGCAGCTGCGCGAGGCGCTGCAGCAGCAGGGAGCCAGCGTTGATCGGATCGACGTCTATCAGTCCGATCATTCGGCGCCGGGCGAGAGCATGGCCGATTCGAACTGGCAGTCACCGCAACAGGATCAGCGAACCGAAGCTGCGCCGCTGCTGTATGACGACGAGGAAGTTTCGGAGCCGGGTTCTGCCGAGTCGCGCGGGTCACTGGCGCTCGGCGAGTTGAATATTCGAGTTTGAGAACAGCGACAATGTCGTCCCCGCGGCGGGACGGAGTCTGGAGAGGGAGTTCCGCTCATGGCGTCCGCAATCGAGAATGCTGTCAACGCGGCGACCAACCCGGCGTCCGCCGTCAAGACGGTCGACGCCAGCAAGGCCGGCCTCAATGGCCTGACGTCGCAAACGTTTCTGAAACTCCTGATCACGCAGTTGCAGAATCAGGATCCGACCAACCCGACCGACAGCAATGAGCTCCTGCAGCAGGTCTCCAGCATGCAGAGCCTGCAGGCGAACATCGAGCTCCAGAGCACGCTGAAAACCGTCTCGCTGAACCAGCAGCTCTCCAGCGCCGCATCGTTCCTCGGCAAGACTGTCGCGGCGACGCAGGATGAAGACCTTGTCAGCGGCGTCGTCGACAGCGTGCGCGTCGCCGACGGCAAGGCGCTGCTCACCGTCGACGGCAAGGAAGTCGATCTGACCAACGTCCTCTGGATGACGGAAACCTGAACCGGCCCGTCGACCGCTCACTCTTTGACCGACACAACCTCGATCTGCAGCTTCCCGAGAATCGTCACCAGCGGGACGAACAGCTCCGACTGCGAGAGACCCTCTTCGGCGAGGCTGGAGTCCCCCAGCTTCAGATGGACGGCGGTCGCGCCGCCGCGACCCAGCGTCCCGTCGAGGGCATGCCATTCGCCGTCGAGGCAGGCTTCGGTCCACATGTGGCCGCCGAAGTTGGGATCGCTGGCGACGTAGACCAGACCGACCGCGACGCGCGAGGGGATTCCTTCCGCACGCAGCATCGCCGCCAGCAGCACGGCATGCTCGGTGCAATCCCCCTCCAGCGTGCGTGCGACTTCGCCCGCCGAGGCCATCGCCGTCGAGAAATTCTTATTCTTGAGCGTCTCGGCGACATACTTCTCCATCCGCCGACACTTCTCGACCGGATCGGTCGCGTCGCCGACGGCGGCGCGGGCGTGCTTCCGGACTTCGTCGTCATCCGACTGCAGGAACTTGGTCGGACCGGTGAATTCGGCGTCCGCGGGTTTGATCGCGGCCGTCGCCGGCAGTCGTTCGCGCGTGACCCGCAGCTCGACAACGTTCCCGGCGAGGGGCTTCTTGTGCTGGTTGAGGGAGTCGGGGAGCGCCTCCACCGCTTCGGGCGACGGAAGCGAGATCTTGTAGACGACTTCGCCAACGGTGTATCCGTCCGGGATCGCCTGCACCTTGACCAGCGTTCCGACCGCGAAGTCGAGCTCCTCGCCGTCGAGTGACTTCAACGCCTCCATCTTGGACACCGTGTAAGTGATCATGTCGGTGCCCAGAAGGCTCGTCGAGGTCTTGAGCGCCCGGCCCTTGTCGTCGAGCCACATGTCCATCGGAATGCCGGGCAGCAGCGAATTCCGCACCGTGACCTTCTGCAGCGACTGGTCGGGCCCCTCCAGAAGTTTGATCGTCTCGACGACGCCGGCCTTCAGATCGATCCGGGCGGCTTTCGCAAACTCGGGCAGATACGCCTCGAAGCTGCGCTGGTCCCCCGCTTTCAGCGGCTGTTCGCGAAGCACCCGGTCCTGGTAGGCGGGGGACTTCCACTCGGACTTCCAGGCGCGGGTGGAGGTCTTCGCCTTGCCGTCGACGGTGGTCGTGAGCGTCAGTTGCCCGTCGGCAACAACGCCCGCGATCCGGCTGGGAGCGGCAGGCGGGTTCTGCGTGACGTACTCGAAGGACAGAACGTCCCCTTCGGGGGTCTCGCGCGTTCCAATCAGGACGGTAATGGCGATCTTCTGACCGAATCGCTTGAAGAGCATGTGCACTTCCGAATCGGACTTCACAATGCTCCGGCCGTCCTCGTCGACCGGCGCGACTTCCGAACGCCCATAGCCGACGCGCTGCCCGAGCATCTCGATGACCTGCCAGGACACTTCGCGTTCGATGACAGGCTTGCGGGCCGCCTCCTGAGCGAGACCTGCCGCCGCACTCATGCAGACGGCGACGAGGACGAGGGAACCCGGAATCCACGAACGGCGCGGCGACATGGTGGAGCCTTCCTGACGGACGATGACCAGCGATCCGCCTCGATTCTAGCGTGAGTTCGGAAGGACTGTCGCGTCCATCCTGTACGATTCGCAGATCGGCGAGCCGCGCCGCGAATCACCGCGGCTGTTCTGCGGACGGGATCGCGGTACAATTCGGAACGGTTCCCCGGCAGGTGGTCGAGGTTCCACACTGCAGGGGCGTCGGGCGATGGAGCGGCACTGGTACCTCAAACGCTGTCGGTTGTTCGAGCGGCTGCCGCCCGAGCAACTCGCGCGCTTGAACGGCGTATCGCGCCAGAAGACGTTTCCCAAGGGGTCGTCGGTCTATCTCCCGTCCGACGTTTCCCAGGGGGTTATGCTCGTGGCGGAAGGACGAATCCGGCTGAGCAGTCTGACTCCCGACGGGAAACAGGCCATCCTTGCGTTCATCGAGCCGGGAGAAGTCTTCGGCGAACTCGCACTGGTGGACGGCGGCACGCGCGAAGAGTACGCCGAGGCCGTGGTGACTTCGACGGTGATCCTGCTGCCGGGAGACGTCCTGCAGGATCTGCTGCTGGAGTCCCCGCAATTCTCGCTCGGAATCACGCGACTGATCGGCCTGCGCCGCCGGCGCGTCGAACGGCGTCTGAAGAGTCTGCTGTTCCGGTCAACGCGGGAACGGCTCGGGAGCCTGCTGCTGGAACTGGTCGAGCAGTACGGTCGCCCGGTTCCCGAGGGAGTGCTGATCGATCTGAAATTGTCGCATCAGGATCTGGCGAGCATTATCGGCGCGACGCGCGAGTCGGTGACGCTGCTGCTGGGTGAGTTGCATACGGAAGGACTGGTTCAGATCGGCCGCCAGCGAGTTGTGATCCTGGCCCCAGAACGGATGGCCAGGTCGCTCGGATTGCCGGTACCGGATCTTCCGGGAATCCCGGTCCCCCGTCCGGGACTCGCGTCGACGCGACCGGCCGCCGAATCGCCAGGATGACTCCGATAACGGCGACTTTGTGTGAGACCGCTTACAGACATTGACCCAAAGTTTGACGGAAAATAGAGTTGTGCCGCGGCAGACCGCCGGGCCGCGACGATGAAAAGCTTCAGGCCATGACGACACCCCTGCCACCTGCCGACGGATGGGAGCCGGTCCCCGCGGGATCGCTGGAGCGCTGCGCCCGGACGTGGCGGGGCCGCGAACGACGGCGGCGGCTGGTCTCGGCGGCCTCGGCCCTCGGGCTGGTGCTCGCATTCGGCGGAGCATTCTGGTGGCTGCTGCCATCGAATTCGCCGCTCGTGGCTCGGAGAATCACATGCACGGAGTGCCACGACCTGGCCGAGTCCTACGTGAAGAAGTCGATTGAGCCGCAGGACGAGCGGAATGTCGCAGCCCATCTGTCGCACTGCCCGCACTGCGTGCAGTACGTCAATTCGCTGAAAGCCCTGCCCCCGCGGGCGGAATGGAAACCGGAACTCGGTCATTCTCGGCTGCTGGCGTCCGTCGACGGTTTCGGTGCGGCATCCAGATAGACGTCGATCTGCTGGCCGACATAGACCGTCCGGTCGCACGGCAGAATCCGGTAGATGACCTGCAGAACTCGCGTATCGACGCGCTCGTTTCCGGCTCCGGTCAGCGACTTCTTGGGTTCGGCAAAACGCTCCACCCGGACGAATTCCAGCTTGAGAGGATCGCTGGCGTCGCCCCGCAGATAGCCGGTCCCCGGCAGACCCGGCCGGAACCGCGGCAGGTCGTTTTCGTCGATATCGACCCGGACATGCAGCGTCGACACATCCCCCATCAGGATCAGCGTCTGGTTGGGAGGAGTCCCGACATATTCGCCCGGACGAACGTCGACTTTCAGGATCGTGCCGTCAATGGGCGCTTTGACCGTGAGTCGCTCGACTTCGATCTGCGCCTGTTCGACGTCCTGATGCGCTTTTGCGACTTCCGCTTCGCGAAGCAGCAGATCTTCCTTCCAGGCGCCGGCCTTCAAACGCTCGTCTTCGGCTTCGATCCGGGAAAGCTCGGCACGGGCGGCGGCAAAGCCGAGCTGTCGCTGGGTGAATTCTTCCTGCGTGGTCACTTTGCGCGCGAACAGTTCCTCGGTCCGCTGAAGCTGATCCTTCTGGAGACCCAAATCGGCCTGGGCCCGTTCGACCGCCGCCTCGCTGATCGGAATGTCCTCGGGCCGGGGGAGCGCGCGCGTCCTGTGCAAGTCCGCTTCGGTCGCAGAGAGACTCGCCTGACGGACCGCCAGGATCGCCAGTCGATCGCGGTCGCTCAGCTTGAACAGCGGCTCCCCTGTCCGCACCGGCTGGCCGACCTCGACGAACACCTCGGTGACGACCCCCGGCAGCTCGGTCGCCACCTTGATGTTCTCGGAACGGGCCTCGACCAGGCCGGCGCCGGCAATCACGTCGCTGTAGGGCGACTTGCTCGGCGAGATCAGCGGAGCCGTCTCGGAAGGGGTCTCGTGCGTCCGCGCAATGTGAAAGGTCGCAAAGAGCAGCGCCCCCCCGGCGATCAGCGGCAAGATCAGACTTCGGCGAAACTTCATGATCGACCTCATTGAGGAAGGGAGTCGCGAGTCGGCGGCGAAGAGGGCTGACCGCTTATCGCGGATCGAGCATCGCCAGACTCAGATACCTGCGCTCGCACTTCATTTCTGGCTCTCGTCTCTCGTCTCCGGACTCTCGACTGCCTTCTCTCTATTCATGGTGCGGACCCGATTCGAAATCGGCGCGGGAGCGGACCGACGTGATGCGACCGTCGGCCATCTCGACGATCCGGTCGCCGTACGCGTAGACCCGCGCATCGTGCGTGACCACGATGACCGCCCGGTCCGGCTGCACGGCGACCTTCCGCAACAGCTCCATGACCGTCTGCCCGGAATGCGCATCCAGAGCGGCGGTCGGTTCGTCGCAGACCAGCAGGCGTGGTTCGTGGACCAGCGCCCGCGCGATGGCGACGCGCTGCTGCTGGCCCCCGGAAAGCTGCGAGGGATAGGAATTGATCCGGTCACCCAGCCCGACCGATTCGAGCACCCAACTCGCGCGGGGAAAGGCATCCCGGCGCGAAAGCCCCTGAATCAGCAGCGGGACCGCGACATTCTCCGTCGCCGTCAGAGCCGGCAGCAGATTGTACTGCTGAAACACGAATCCCACGTTCCTCGCTCGGAAATCGACGAGCCGCCGGCCCTTGAGCGCCGTCTGTGGCGTCCCGAACAGCTCGACTTCCCCCTCCGTGGGGTACAGCAATCCGGCGACAATCGAAATCAGCGTCGTCTTGCCGCAACCGCTGGGACCGACCAGCAGCGTCAACTCGCCGGTCAGCACATCGACGTCGATCTCGTGCAGCACCCGGATCCGCGAGTCGCCGTCGCCGAATTCTTTCACCAGCCCCCGGCAGGCGACGCCGACCGATTGTTCCAACGCGTCGACGGAGGCGACGGGTGCAATCAAAGCGGTCATGACTGACGATCCTTGCGACTAGCGGAAGACCACTGCCGGTTCGAGCGAAAGAACTTTACGCAGGCTCAGGATGCTGGCCAGGACGATGATCAGGCCGACCGCAACGCCGGTGCCGAGCGCGATGTTGACCGGCAGATGCAGTCCCCGCAGATCGGGAAGCGCTTTGCTCGTGACTTCAAAGAACAGCGATGTCATTCCGATGCCGATGGAATATCCGAGGACGCCGACGATCAGAGCCTGCAGCAGGATCATGCCGATCAGTCGCATGTTGTTGACGCCCATTGCCTTGAGCGCTCCGAACTGTTTCAGGTTCTCGATCGTGAAGAGATAAAAGGTCTGACCGGCGATGGCGGTCCCGACGATGAATCCCAGGGTGATCGTGATACCGAAGTTGACCGGAATACCCGTGTGTTCCAGGTAGTACTTGATATTGAGCCAGAGAAACTCGGACCGGCTGAGCGCCCGCAGATCGGTCGAGTCGTTGATTTGCCGGACGATGTCCGGAATGGAATGCCCTGGCTGGGCGCCCGCGAGCACGAACGAAAGCTGCTGCCGCTCGCTGGCGACGAAGCGGATCGCCTGGGAGTATCGCGTGTAGACGACGGGGAATGACTGGAACGGGGCGGCTGCGTCGCAGAGGCCGACGACGATCGCCCGCCTGTCGTTCATCTCCAGCGTGCGGCCGGGGCGGAACTCCTCCCCCGGCCAGAGCATTTTGTACCCCTCTTTGTCGATCAAGATCGCGTCGGGATGACGCAGGTCCGCCAGATTGCCGCGAACCATCTTGCGCGGCGCGCCGACGAGGGACTGATCATCGATACCGACGAGAATCACCTGACGGAACCGGCCGGACTCGACCTTGGCCCGGGCGAGCCCCTTGTAGAGTCGGACGGCCCAGTCGACGCCCGGCATTCCGCGGACGCGGTAGACGTCGCTGTCGCTGAGAGGATTGATCTCATCGGCATTCGGGACATAGGGATCCATGACCCACAGGTCGGGCTCGCGGATCTCGGCCGTCGGGTTCGCGGTCCGCAGAATGATCCCGACAAAGATCGAACACTGCTGCGAAATCAGCAGCACGCCAAAGGCGACGCCAAAAACGGTCCCCAGGTACTTCGCCGGGTCGCCGTTGAGCATCTTCCAGGCGACCCAGTTCATGGCGTGCTCTCCTCCGGCGCGGGGTCGACCGCCAGAGCGTTCGGCGTGACATACGGGCCGGGATGATCGAGAGCCGCCAGCGAGAACGCGGCAATGTGGTCGGCCAGCTCGTCGACAGTGAGCTGCCGAAATACGTCGTCTCCCATCAGTCGGCTGACGATCGGCTGATGGACGTAGTAGAAGATGACTTGCGACACCACGCTGAAGCCGGTGAGCCAGAAGTGGCGATCCTGAGCCTGGTCGGGACGCAGTTCGGCGATGATTTTCCAGAGGACTTCCGCCATCGGACGGATGTAGCGGTCGACGATGGCGGCGCAGGCTTCGGTGGGGCGAATCATCTCGCGGAGCATCATCTCGAGATGCCAGCGGGGACGGCCGGACGCGAGCTTGCTGATCAGCATGCCGCGGATGAAGACGCGGAGCCGTTCGCGGGCGGGAAGTTCCTGCAGAACAGCCGGATCGGCGGCGTCGGCGGCCTGGCAGCTTTGCGCCTGTTCAAGGCATGACAGGTACAGCTGCTCCTTGTCGCCAAAGTGGTAGTGGACCGCGGCAACGTTGGCACCGGCGTGACGGCAGATCTCACGAATGCTGGCGGCGGCGAATCCCTGGGTGGCAAAGATTTCCCCGGCGGCGTCAATCAGGCGTTGCTTGGTGTCGTCGTTCATGGTTGCGGCATCTCGACGCGTCGATTCAAACATTCGTTTCAATCAATTGTATCTGAACAGCGAAATGTGTCAATCGCGCGTTTGAAGCAATTGATTGTAGCCGCCCTGACGGCCGGGCCAGTGGTGATCTCACTCGCCCGGAAGTAGCCAACGCGGCAGCAGTGAATCGCGACAACATTTTTCCCTGTAATGTGTTACGGCGTGATAGAAAGTCCATCTGGAGCACGGATCGCGTTTCGGACTATGATTCGCCCCCTTGCAAATTTGCGAAGCAGAGACCGCCAATCAAGCTCTGGAGCGTGGCGGCCGAAATAGAGATGCACGGAGACCTGTAGCGATTACGCGAATCGTGCGGTCGCGAATGAATCGCAGGAGCTGGGGCCGGACGCCCCGCAGGAGCAGGCCATGGAGCGGCGGCAGTTTTTGGTTTCAGTCTGGCAGTGCGCGGCGGCAGTCGGGCTGGCGGGAGCGACGGGCTGTCGCGGAACGCAACACGCCAAGGTCATGAGCGCCGACGCCCCCGATCTGGTCGGCAGCCACGCCGCCGGAGCCGAGACCTGGGAGCCGCTGATCCAGAGCTCGGTCAGCCAGTTGCTCGGGCGCCAGATGAACGAGATCGCCCAGGTTCAGCCCGCCGGGCACCTTGATGGAAATCTGCCGCGTAAGAAGATCTGCTTCGTGGGCGTGGAAAATAAAAGCGCCGAAGAAATCGGCGACTTCAAAGAGCAGATCTACCAGAAAATCGACACCTGCATCTCGCAGTCCGAAATGTTTGACGTCATTCATAAGCGGTATGTGGAAGCCGGCTTGAAGCAGTGCCAGCTCCGGCCCGACGACTTGTTCATTCCCGGCAACCGCCGGATGTTCTCCGCCGCCATGGAACAGCTCAATCAGCCGTTCGACTATCTGATGTACGCCACCGTCACTTCGGGAACCACCCCCGACAACAAGACCACGCAGCGGAATTACACGCTCACGCTGGAACTGATCGACATGGACTCCGGTCGCAGTGAAAAAGAGTCCGCCGAACTGCGCAAGCTCTATTCCAAAAACAGGGTCGGTCTTCGCAAGGCGTAGTTTCGGGCCGTTAGGTCGCTCGTCTGCCGGAGACTCGTTCCGGCGGAGAGCCCCGGAGACTCGGTCGGCAAGTTCTATGCATGGATGCCGGATTTCATTGGGCAGACTCCTGTGCGGCGCAGCGCTGGTGCTGAGCGGCTGCGCATCGCACACCAACCGTCTGCAGCCGATCCGCGAGCAGTTCTTTGCGGGCCAGCTCGACGCAGCCCGGGCCTCCATTGCCGAGGTTTCCGAGAAACGCAAGAACGAGGCGGATGTCCTGGCGCTCGATCAGGCGATGATCGAGCTGTCGGCAGGCCGGCCGCGCGAAGCGGAACAGATTCTCCGCCGCGTGCGCGATCGATTTGACACGCTGGAGCAGAAGGACCTCAAGGAGGAACTGACTCTTTACGCCACGGACGACACGGCCCGGGCATATGCCGGCGAAGACTACGAACGCGTCCTGATCCGCGCCTTCCTGGCAATCTCCAACCTGATGACCGACGGCGGTGACGCCGGAGCGTATGCGCTCCAGCTCACCGAAAAGCAGGATCAGGTGATTGCGGCGGTGACGTCGAAGTCGGAGGAACTTCCCGACGCCGTGCTGGCCTATAAGCAGGTGGCCTTAGGCCCCTACATTCGGGCGGCCCTGGCGGAAGAATCGCCCCTCACGCTCGACGAAGCCGTGCGGGCGCGCACCCTCGTCGCCTCCTGGGAACCCGGGTTCCGCGATGCCGAAAGCGACCTTCAACGAGCCAAGTTCGAAAAACCGGTCGCCCCCGGCCGCGGAGTCGTCTACGTCTTCGCTTTGGTCGGCCGCGGTCCCATCAAGGAAGAGGTCGCCGAGATCCCCACGCAAGCGGCACTGCTGGTCGCGGATCGGATCGTCAGCGCCTTCACAAAGCGCGGACTGCCGCCGACAATCGCGCCGGTGAAGATTCCTCAAGTTGTCACCTTCTACAGCCCGGTGGACCATATCGCCGTGACGCACGACGGGCAGCCGGTCGGCCAGACGGCCACCATCGTCGACATCGGCGAGATGGCCCGCGAGCAGCAGGAAGCCCGGTATCCGGAGATCATCGGCCGGGCAGTGGCCCGCCGGGTGATCAAGAAAGGGGCCGTCTACGCCGTCAAGCAGGGGGCGCAGGTCAACCAGGAATTGAACCTGCTGATGGACGTGGCCGGCGTCGCGTGGGAAGCCACGGAGAAGGCCGACACCCGCTGCTGGGGCCTGCTGCCGGACCGGATTCAGGTGCTCCGCATCGAACTGCCAGCGGGCCGACAGTCGCTGACGCTGCAGCCGGCGGCGACACAGGGACCGGTCGGTTCGACCGCGACGGTGATGGTCGACGTCCCCGACGGCCGCAACGCCTACGTCCTGGCAAACTTCCCCGAGCGGCGGGTCGTCGGCCAGGTCCTGGTGAGCAGCCGCGGTCTGCCGCCGGTCGAATAGCGACCATCGAGCGCATGACGCCGCCGAATCGCCAACGGGAGCGCCACCTCTCCTCGGTCGGAATCTCCGACCGCTGGCTGCAGGCCAGCACTCTCCTGACCCCCGCCGATTCGTGTATAACTGCGACGACGAACGTCGCGGAACACGACACCGAAGTTCGAAGGCCGTTCGCTCCCGGAGCCCATTCATGTCGCGGAATATCGCACGCTGGCTGACTTGTGTGGCGATCATGGTCGGACTGTTCTCCAGTTCGCTCGGCGCCCGCGATATCAACGTCGCGCTGACCGGAGACGACGCGGGGCCGGGGACCCGGGCGCAGCCCTACCGGACGCTGCAGCGGGCTCAGGCGGAGGCGCGGGCCTCCCGGCGGGACAAGCCGGCCGAGGCCGTCACGGTCTGGATCAATCCGGGGGATTGGCCCCTTGCTGAACCGCTCGTTCTGACGGCCGAGGACTCCGGCGCCCCCGAGGCCCGGGTGCTGTATCGGGCCGTGCCGCGGGCGGTCGTGCGACTGGTCGGCAGCCGCAAGGACTCCAATCCCGACGAGCCGGCCCCCCTCAATGCCCAGGCTCTCCCGCTGGTCCATCTGCAGGGCGTTTCGTACCTGATGCTGCGCGGCCTGACGATCGAAGGGGGACCGGGGTCTGGCGTGCTCGTCGAAGGGGGAACCGAAAACGTCATCGCCGGCTGCAGACTTCGCAATCTCGTCGGCTACGGCGTGATCCTCGACGGCGGATCTCAGCACGCTGTCCAGAGCTGCGACATCCAACAGTCCGGGGGCGGAGTCTGGCTGTCGGGCGGCGATGCCGCCGCGATGCCACGCCGCTCGGCCGGCCACCGCGTCATCAACAACGAAATCGGCGAACTGATCCCACGCGCGGGAGCGACCGTCGCTGGAATCAATTGCGGGCATCCCTGGCTGGGAGATGCCCCCGGGCAGCCCGTCGTCGGCGTACATGTTGCCCACAATCGGATTCACGACGTTCCGCAGGCCGGGATTCTGCT
The DNA here is from genome assembly GCA_942493135.1 of uncultured Planctomycetaceae bacterium. Taxonomy (GTDB): domain Bacteria; phylum Planctomycetota; class Planctomycetia; order Planctomycetales; family Planctomycetaceae; genus Planctellipticum. The sequence continues at coordinate 2,680,046 of OW818684.1, forward strand.
GGGCGGCTGGGACAATATCTTCGAATACAACGAAATCTTCGACGTCGGAAGTCCCGGGCCCAATCCCGGCGCCGGATTCCTGTGCCGGGACTCCCGCGACGGCTCGGGAGGACTCACCATCCGCCACAATTTCGTGCATCACGGCCGCCATGCGCACGGAATTGATCTGCAGGCCCGGTGTGAGGCACTCGTGGTCGGGAACGTGGTGTGCCAGATGGAACTTGGCGCAGCCTTCCGCGACCGGTCGGCCATGTCGCCGGCGGAATCTTCGTCGGTCGATTGCACCAACAATCTGGCCGTCGACTGCGGGGTCGGTTTCCAGCTCCCAAGCGAATCGCTGGTCGGGTTCGCGAACAACATCGCCGTCGGCTGTGCTGTCGCCTGCGCGGCCGGGCAGGAACATTATCTCGCAGGAAGTTCTACGAAACAGCCTCTGGTATTTGGAAAAAACCTGGCTTACGATACCGAACCGGGGTTCGCCGATCTCAATCGGCTGGACTTCCGGCTCACATCGGATTCTCCCGTCTTTCAGCAGCTCCCGGGGTTCAAAGCCATCCCGCTGGATCGGATTGGATTGTCGCTCGACAAGTATCGGACCGAACTGCCGTCCTCAGAAAATCTCCGGTGACTGACGAAACCGTAGTCGGCAGCCGGTGTTTAATCAGCAGTCCAGGATCGTCAGCAGTCCGACCGACCGGAGCCAGGGACGACGCGGACGCAGCATTCTCCCGATCCACGTTTACATCGGTGATTCCTGCGCCCGATCATTTTCCCCAGCAGGGAACTGCAGTTGGCGTTTCGGCTGTTCGAGCTGGTTAACTTCCGTCTGCGTGTCTACCAGGAGATTCAGTCATGAGATTCGGAACAACAGTGGTGTTGGCCTCAGCGCTGCTGGTCAGCCTCGCCAGCCAGGCGCAAGCCCAGGGCCAGCGAGGTTTCGGCGGCGGACGGGGTGGATTTGGCGGCTTCGGCGGGGGAGGCGCTGCCGGCCTGATCTCCATGGAAGCAGTCCAGAAGGAAATCGGCGTCACCACGGAGCAGGTTGAGAAGATCCAGACGGCCATGCGCGAACTGGGCGGCGGTCGCGGTCCCGGCGGCGGTGATCGCCCGAACTTCCAGGAAATGTCGGAAGAAGAACGCACCAAGTTCTTCGAGGAAATGCGCAAGCAGGGCGAAGAACGGGCCAAGAAGGCCGAAGAAATCCTCAAGGCCAACCTCGACGCCAAGCAGCTCTCCCGGCTGGAAGAGCTCCGCATCCAGCGCGAAGGCGCCGGCGCTCTGGCACGGACCGAAGTCGCCGCCAAGCTGAAGCTGACCGACGAACAGAAAGAGAAGATCAAGACCGCCTTGGCCTCCGGCCAGATGGACTTCCGGTCCATCGGCCGCGATGCCTCCCAGGAAGATCGCCAGAAGGCGATGCAGGAGTTCCAGGCCAAGCGGGAAAAAGCCAATGCCGACGCCTTGGCCGTGCTGACGGCCGACCAGACCGCGGCCCTCGAAACGATGAAGGGCGCCAAGTTCGAATTCCCTGCCTTTGGCGGGTTCGGCGGTCGCGGTGGCCCCGGCGGACAGGGCGGCGGACGCCCGGGCCGTCCCCCCGCCGGCAACGACTGAGTGTCCGATCCCGTCTCGGATTGAGCAGCGAATCGCGACAGCGTCGAAAGGTCACCCTCTCGACGCTGTCGGCGTTTTACGGCGAGCCACGCCCGCATTCACGACGCTGCGCGGCAGACGCTCATGAACTGCTAAGCTTCGAAGAACCGATCCCTCTTGATCGCCTGCGACGACCGGCTACCCTGAACGCAGTGACACGCGAAGAGTCGTCATTCATCGCCGAAGGCTCCGAATGCAGCCGAAGACATCTTGCCGCCGTTCTCAGCGTACTGTGCTCGCCGCTGCCGTCGGACTGACGATGACCATTGTGGTCATCGGAATCCTGTCGGCCAGGTCGACTCCGTTCGATCTGGATGCCCAGCTCGTTGAGCTGTTCGGCGATGAAAACCAGATCGTCCTGCAGGTCTCAACGGCAACCTTCGACGGCGGGTTCTTTGACGGCGATGCGAAGATTACCGTGCACGACTCCGAGGTTCGTCAGCGAATTCTCGGAGCGCTTCGCGATGCACCCTGGAAGAACATCCGGCAAGTCAGCGCAGACCCGGGGCAGCCGGCCTGTGGTTTCACATTTCCGGACGTATTGATTGACAGATCAGACCGGCAAGTCGCTCGGATTCATCTCTGCGCAATCGGGATGGACATCTGGGAAGAGAGCAGCGGACGGATGCAAACAACGCTGGCGAGCTGTGAGCTTGATGACTCCCGACGGATTCTCGCGATGTTTCGGGAAGTCTGTCGGCAACTTGTTCCGGCCAAAGTTTCACTCGAGCCGTCAAACATCGAATCGCCAGGGCTGTGAGCCAATTCTCAAGCCGGGTGCAAGCTCGATCGACCGAAGCGGGATTTTTCGGGAACTCGGAAACCAGTCTCGACGTCTTCCCATGGATGCGTCAGGCTGACAAGCCTGCTCTCTATTCCCGGTGCGGAGACGCCGCCATGCGACAGGCAACGTTGAACCTCTGTCTTCTGCTCCTCGCCTCCTGGACCGGCGGCGGCTCCGCCTTTGCCCTGGGAACCCAGGAGTTCGGCAACGCGCCGGTCAACAAGGCGAACTACGCAGAGTGGCCCGAACTTGTCCCGGCCCTGAACCACACGACGCGCTACTACCAGTCCTGGGTTAACGGGCACGAACGATTCGTCGGTTTGGCGTCAACGCCGCAGATCAATGAACTGGTGAAACTCTATCTCGCAGCCAATCTTGAGCAGACCGAAATCGTCCTGCTCCCGGGTCCAGGCAAGACCCGAACGTTCGAGCCGCAGGACCTGCCGTGCGACTGGGAGATCGAAGTCTGTGGCGGAATCTCAAGGCATCTGACCACAGTCGACCAGGGCGGCCGCGTCTGGCCCGCCAGCCCGCGGCTGACGATTTACATTGGCGATCGCGTCCGCTGCGAAGATCTGCAGATCCCCGCCGGCGCCAAGGTCGTCACCGCCGCGGAACTGAAGCGCCGTTGCCAGGCGGCCATTCTTGACAGCACGGACACCTCCGTCCGCGGCTGGGGCTGCGGCGTTCTGGCCGCGATCGATCCGTACGACGTCGACAGCGCCCGGATGATCGCTGCGCGGCTAGCCGACAAAGACAACTGGGTCCGTCTGAACGCCGCAGGCGCCCTCCAGCTCTTCGGCCAGCTCGCCCGCCCCCACAAGGCAGCGCTCGAAGCTGCCGGCGAAACGACCGACGCGGCCCTGAAGCAGCGAGTAGCCGAGACCTTGGCGATTGTGCAGTCGGCGCCCGACATCAACGAACAGGTCAAAGTCCACACCGCACGCCAGACTGCGATCGACGCCTGGCTGACGCAACGGCCGGCGCGTTAGCTGGGAACTGTGTTCTCGCCGTCCGAGAGCTCCAAGGTCTGGGACAACTCGAACGCCGCGAGATCTCCGACCTTGCCGAGCGGACGAAGCGACTGATTGCACGAGTGCAGCAATTCGGCGACTTCCGGGTCTTCGGCCAGTTCGGCGGAGACGATCAGGCGGGCTGCTGTCGATGCCTCCAGCAGTCGGCGGGTGGTGGCGATGGTTCGGCCGAATACGTCCACGCGGCCGTTGATGGTCGTGGAGAGTGACGCACCGCGATGCAGCGCCATGTGCAGATGGGGCTCGTCGGCTTCTGCGGGACGCGGTTCCTGCATGAGCTGCAGGGCCGCGGAGACGGCGTCGAGCGCGATCGGGAACGCCGCCAGCATGCCGTCATCCTGTTCCTTGACCAGATGTCCTCCACACGACTCGACCGCGAGACGACAGGTCTCCAGCGATTCTCGCAGCCGTTCGCAGGTTTCCGCGTCACCCCATCGGCTGAACAGCTCCAGCACATTCGTCACGCGAACGGCCAGCAGCGTCGACGTCGACAAGCTCGACAGGCGGTCGCGAGAGAGGATTTCCGCCGGGAACAACTTACGGAAGACCGGCAGTCGCGATGCTTCGGCGGCGGTGACGATATCGGTCCGGGCCGCGGTTCGCTCCAGGCGAACGACCTGCGAGTCGGCGAACCCGTTCTCCAGAGCCAACAGTTGCCGCCCGGCCAGCAGTCGAACGGCTCGCGACGGTTGCAATTCCGGAGTTAACGCCAGCGCAGCGCGTCCCGTCCCGACTCCGGACTCGACGAGAAGTCGAAGGGTGTAGGGCAGTCTCGGCCCGCGTAAGACATAGGTTCCGGGATCGAGTTGAAGGTCGAGCTCCAGGCACTCTCCCGGCGCCAGCCGCGTCTGCGAGATGACATGCGGCGCCTGCATCGGCCCGCCCAGGCAGAACGTTCGCAGGTCCGCCTTGCGGAACTCCGGATGGGCACGAAAGATCAACTCGACGGCGTTCGAGAAATCGACGTCGAAGTCCAGCTCGCAGGCCTCGCAGTGAGTGTGCTGGTCAATTTCGGAGAGCGTGTCGACGACGCTCGCGGCGACGCGGCACGTGGGACAGATCACGTCCCAGTGCAGTTCCAGCAGCCCGACATGGCACGCTTCGAGACAGGCCGTCGTGAAGTGGTGCGACTCCAGTCCCAGTCGGTGTGCCAGAGCGCGCGGCCGGATGCGCGCCAGTTCCTGGGCGGGGCTGACCTCCAGGAATTCGAGCAGACGTCCGACGCACTCCGCATCCGCGCCGCGATTCAAGAGCTGTTCCCGTCTCGCCTGCAGTCGCTTACGCACCGCGGCCGGTAATGACTCGCGGGGAACGAATGCGTCTGCCGCGGCAGTCTCCAGTCGTCGTCCGGAAACGATTCGATCGATGTGGCGATAGACGCGATCCAGAGGCCGCCTGGCGCGAAACCGGATTTCCGCCGCCGCGATCATTCGTCCGACCAGGTTCCGCGGTGCGATCTGAACGGTATGCGTCAGACGCGTTCCACCCTCCGGGTGAGGCGCGAGTTCCACGGTGCTCAGGAACCAGTCGAACGGTCCGTTTTCGAACTGCCGCAGGATCCCGAATCGCCGGCCTTCGATCCATTCAATAGGGTGTTTCTGCCAGCGCAGTCGCGCCCAGCCGAGCGAGACGACTCCAAAAAGATGTCGATCGCCGTCAGCGTTCGATTCGAGCTGGTAATCGACCGACGGCAAACCGATTGCGGAGTTGATCCGGTCAGTATTGGAGACATAAGGCCAGAGAGCCTCCGCTGAACTCGCCATTCGCCATTCCCAGACCGCTTCCACCACCGTCGATCTCGCGGGCGGAACCACGGGATGAGGAGCAGCCGAGTTCAGTTCGCCCTTGAGCAGGCGATCGATTTCTTCGACCAGATGCCGGCCGTCGGCATAGCGGTCTGAGCCGCTCTTCTCAAGCATCCGCGCGACCAGCGCCGCGGCGCCGTCGGTGATAGCGGGGCACAGCTTTCGGATGTCCGGCGGAGGTTCGAAGCAGTGCAGGGAAATCAATTTGACGGGATCATCCGACTGAAACGGCGGGCGGCCGGCCAGCATTTCAAACAGTGTGGCGCCGAGCGAGTAGATATCCGTTCCCGGACCGACGAATCCCGTCCCGCTGCATTGCTCCGGAGAGATGTAATTGGGAGTTCCCAACAGCGCCCCGGTGCGCGTCAAATTGAGCGACTCGGTCTGGTCGATGTGCCGCGCCAGGCCGAAGTCCGTCAGCTTCACTGAGACCGGCAGGCCGTCGGCCAGAGATTGCAGAACCGCATCCGCCGGGGACTCGCCGTCGACCGGCGCGGCGGAGACCAGAATGTTGCCGGGCTTCAGATCTCGATGAACGATGCCGCCGGCATGCGCCACGCCCAGGGCCGAGGCGACATCGTGGATAATCTGCAGCGCCGGCCTCTCGGCAAGCGGCCCGTGGCGTCGAAGGATTTCCTTGAGGTCGATCCCGTCGACGAGCTCCAGCACCAGGAAACAGGTTCCGTCGAATTCCCCCAGGTCGAGGAGATTGGCGACATGGGGATGGCGGACCTCGGCAAGCAGCCGGGCTTCCTTCTGAAATCGCTGCCGGGTGTACTGATCGGGCACGAGCTCACGAGACAGAATTTTGATTGCGACCGGTCGACGAATCCGGACATCTTCCGCGAGGTAAACCGTGCCCATCCCCCCCTGCCCCAACTTGCGCTTCAGACGATAGTTGGCTCCAAGATCCGGCAGGAATTCATCGGTCGAATCCGAAACAACGGCCGCACTCTGCAACTCGGGCTGGGCAACGCCAACGGAAGCCGCAAGGATCTGGTCGAGATCCATCTCGGCGGTCTGATCGAACTGGTCAGCGGGCATGGCAGGTTTCAGAGAAATACGACGGCCCCGCTGACATCGCCGCGACGGCAGCGAAATTGGGGCAGACCGCGATGAAGCCTAGACCGCAAGACGGGATTCCGGAGATCGCAGGCTTGGGTTTTTGACAATCTGACCTGTCAGACCGTTCGGATTACGCGGGAGCGGCGGATTGTGCAACGCGAGTCCTGGGGCGAAGTATCGAGAGGTCTCCACCAATTATCGCCGGAGATTCGTGACGAATGACGTGTTGTTCGCCACGGGCAGGACCGGTGCAAAGGCTCGATTCCGCCAGCGGACCGCACCGCCGCCCGGGTAGTAACAGATCCCCAGGTAGGCATCGACCGTTCCCGTGTCGGCCGGCGTCACGAAGTTGGCTTCGCCGAACAGCGCCCAGTGATCGTTCAGCGGAACCTGCAGGTCCGCACCGAAAACGACGACATTGCCCGTGCTCGGACGATCCCCCAGCGCGATATTGGCCTGGCCGTGACGGTCCGCCATACCGAGCCAACCGGTCGTCTGCGCCCCGAACGCCCAGTTATGTCGCCAGTAGCCGCTCCCCATCGCGAGCGGCTTCAGTCGGACGGGAACCCCGGCCCAGGACGCGTCAGCGGCAGTCTGAGGAACCATCGCCATCACGCCGACTTCGTCGTTCTCGGAAACGGCATAGCCTGCCCGACCGCGCCACTGGGTCAGGTATGACGTGTCATAGTCATTCTGGTACAGAAAATCGTGGGCCATTCCCCAGGTCCAGCCGTTGTCGGTCCGCTGAAAGACTCCGATGGTTGTGAAGTTCTGGGTTCGACTTGATGACCCTTCGATCGCGTGCGTCACAGCCACCGCATGTTTGGTCTGATTGATGGATGTCCCGACCTGCAGCCCCAGTCCGAACTCTTCGGAAATGGGGATCGCCCAGTTCACGTGCGCCCGTCCGCCGAACTGAGCGTTGACGCCGAAGTCTTGCGGCTGCTTGGAGCCTTCGAGACCCAGAAACAGCTCCAGATTGTCGAGCAACCCGGAGCAGGCCGCCGTCGGGCAGGTTGGCGACTGGAGCGCCAGCGCCGGGTCGTCGAAGACCATTTCGGCGGCGTTTGCCATAGGCCGTCCTGCGGCGATGATCAGGCTGGCGACGACCAGCGCGCGAATGAGTAAGTCATGCACCATTCGGGACATCCTTGTCCATTGAAGTCTACAGCGTCCCCGGAGCGCAGCCCGGCTGCCATGACCATCGAGCATTCCAGCTATTGCGGTTGATTCAGTTGTCAAAAATCGAGCGAATCACCCCAATCGACAATGTTTGCCGCAAGAGTCGCCCGTCAAAGCGACTGACGACATGTCTTCCTGGGCCGACCGCCGCGCGAAACAGGTCAGACAGGGACTTTTTCAGAGTCAATCACAAATCTGTCTATTGGGGCGGCGGATTGAGGCGCCCCGTTGACCACTTCCGATTAACAAACGACTGCAGTGTGAATTCGCTGTCGCACGGAGGATCACCCCTCGAGCCTTGCCCGCGAATCTTCGACGATAAACGACCACTGTACGCCTCCCCTTGGCGTCCTCCATGTCGCGCGCTATTCTCGCCGGCATGCCCGATCCGCCCCTTTCGAAGCGTCGCCCGGTGCCTGCAGAACTTTCGCAGACTGTCGCCGCCGCTCCGTTTGCCGAGCTCCACTGCCGGACGAATTACTCGTTCCTTGAAGGGGCCTCTCACCCCGACGAGTTGGTGCAGCAGGCCGCCGCGCTGGGATATCGCGCCCTGGCGGTCACCGACCGGGAGTCGCTGGCCGGCGTCGTCCGGGCGCATGTCGCGGCGAAAGAAGTCGGTCTGAAGCTGATCATTGGTGCTGAGTTGCACCCCTCTGACGGTCCCCCCGTCGTTGTCTGGGCCATGCACCGCGCCGGGTACGGCCGGCTGTCCCGGCTGATCACGGTCGGACGACGGCGGGCCGAAAAGGGCCGGTGCCAGCTCACGCTGGAAGACATCGCACAGCACTCCGACGGCCTGCTGGCCGGCGTCGTCCTCACGAAGCTGTCCGAGAGCGACGCGAGCTGCAATGCTTACCGCGAAGCCTTCGGCGATCGGCTCTACGGCCTGGCCGAACTGCACCGCGGCCCCGAGGACCGAACGCGACTGAATCACTGGCGAGACTGGTCCCGCGAGACGGGAATTCCGCTCCTTGCCGCCGGGGACGTGCATTACCACGATCCGGGCCGCCGGTACTTGCACGACGTCCTCACTGCAATCCGGCTGGGCTGCACCGTCGAGTCACTCGGCCGCCGGGCATTCCCGAATGCCGAGCGGGCATTGCGCCCGGCGGATGACCTGCTCGCGCAGTACGGCGATCCCGCCCTGCTGGCCCGCACGGTCGAGATCGCCGACCGCTGCCAGTTCTCGCTCGACGAACTGCGGTACGAATATCCCGAGGAACTCGCTCCGCCGGGTGTAACGCCTCTCGAACATCTGACCCGGCTCACGCACGAGGGACTCGCCCGACGCTATCCGGCCGGCGCGCCGGAGAAAGTCGTCCGGCTCGTCGAGTACGAACTGAAACTGATCGGCGAATTGAACTACGAAGCCTATTTCCTGACCGTGTGGGATCTGGTCCGCTTTGCCCGCAGCCGGGACATCCTTTGCCAGGGCCGGGGTTCCGCGGCGAACTCAGCCGTCTGTTATTGCCTCGAAGTCACTTCCGTTGATCCCGAGCGGATCGACGTCCTCTTCGAACGGTTCATCAGCCGGGAGCGTAACGAAGCGCCTGATATCGACATCGATTTCGAACACGAACGCCGGGAAGAGGTCCTGCAGTACCTCTATGAAAAGTACGGACGCGAACGGGCCGGGCTGACGGCGACAGTGATCAGCTACCGGCCGCGCTCGGCAGTCCGCGACGTCGGCAAGGCGCTGGGACTGTCGCTCGACCGGGTCGACCTGCTCTCGAAAGTCCTCGACAACGTCCACGACGATGACAAGCTGGCGCTGCGCTTTCGCGAGGCGGGGCTCGATCCCACGTCGACGCTCGGCCGGCAGTTGACAGGGCTGATGCGGCAGATTCTTGGCTTCCCCCGGCATTTGTCGCAGCACGTCGGCGGGATGGTGATGACCCGCGGCCCGCTCTGCGAACTGGTGCCGATCGAGAACGCCGCGATGCCCGGTCGAACGGTCGTCGAATGGGACAAGGACGACCTCGACTCGCTGGGGATTCTGAAAGTCGATTGCCTCTGCCTGGGGATGCTCTCGGCGATCCGCCGCGCGTTTGCGCTGATCCGGAGTTCGACCGGACGGAATTTCGCACTGGCAACGGTCCCGGCGGAAGACTCGGCGGTCTACGAGATGATCAGCCGGGCCGACACGATGGGGGTGTTTCAGATCGAAAGCCGGGCGCAGATGAGCATGCTCCCCCGGCTGAAGCCCCGCAAGTTTTACGATCTCGTGATCGAGGTGGCGATCGTCCGTCCAGGGCCGATTCAGGGGGACATGGTCCACCCCTACCTCCGCCGCAGAGCGAAACTTGAGGCCGTCGATTATCCCGATGAGCGCGTCCGCAGCGTCCTGGAAAAGACGCTGGGCGTTCCGATCTTTCAGGAACAAGCCATGCGGCTGGCCGTGGTGGCCGCCGGTTTTACACCGGGAGAAGCCGATCAGCTCCGTCGGGCGATGGGGGCCTGGCGCCGCCGGGGAATCATGGAGCAATTCCAGCAGAAGCTGATCCGCGGCATGCTGGAGAACGGCTACAGCACCGACTTCGCCGAGCGGTTGTTTCGGCAGATCCAGGGTTTCGGCGAGTACGGTTTTCCCGAGTCCCACGCGGCCAGCTTCGCCTTGCTGGTTTATGTGTCAGCCTGGATCAAGCACTATCACCCGGCAGCGTTTGCGGCGGCGCTGATCAACAGTCAGCCGATGGGTTTCTACGCTCCCGGCCAGCTCCTGGGCGATGCCCGCAAGCACGGGGTCTCCATCCTGCCGGTGGACGTTAACCACAGCGACTGGGATTGCACGCTGGAAACCGTCGCTGGCGAGGCGAGCGAATCGGCTCTGCGCCTGGGCCTGAGAATGCTCAGCGGTTTCTCATCAGATGACGCCGAGCGGATCGTGGACGCACGAATCCACGGCGGTCCTTTCACCGCATTCGACGAGTTCGCCCGTCGAACTGGCCTGCCCCATTCGCTCCTGCAGCGACTCTCGGAAGCGGATGCTCTCCGGTCGCTGGACCAGACCCGGCGGCAGGCCAACTGGAACGCACTGCCGGCCCGCGAGTCTGACGGTCTCTGGCGCAGCGTCGAAGACGTCGAAGCCGACGTCTCACTCCCGGCGATGACGCCGCTGGCGGAAGTGGTCGCCGACTATCAGACGACCGGGCTGTCGCTTCGCGCGCATCCGGTGTCGTTCCTGCGAAACGAGCTGGAGTCGCTCCGCGTCACCCGGCACGGCGACTTGCCGCGTCTACCGGACGGAAGGCGCGTTCGAGTGTGTGGCGTGGTCCTGCTGCGGCAGCGTCCGGGGACCGCCCGCGGGATCACGTTCGTCACGCTCGAAGACGAAACCGGCTTCGCAAATCTGATTATCTCGCAGGAAACGTGGGAGCGCTTTCACAAAGCGGCCCGGACGGCGACGGTGATGCTGGTCACCGGCCTGCTGCAGCGGCAGCACGACGTGACCCACATTCTGGCAGGCCGGATTGAGGACTTGTCCGATCGCTTGAACGAACTGCGGTCCAAGTCTCGCGACTTTCACTGAACCGCAAATGCGACGCAGCCCCGCATCGTCGACGCGGGGCTGCTGTCTGCACTTGTAGAGACCGGAAGGAACTATTCTTCCTTCTTCTCTTCGGGCTTGGCTTCGGCCGGAGCCTCTTCCTTCTTCTCTTCCGCAGCAGGAGCGGCCTCTTCCTTTTTCTCTTCGGCGGCGGCCGGCTTCTCTTCTGCAGCCGGTTTCTCTTCGGCAGCAGCCGGGACTTCCGCTCCGCCACCCAGCGTCGAACCGCCGCCAGCGGCGGGGGCCGGCTTGGCGGCATCGCCGCCGCTCGTGGCCGGCTTGCCCTGCTCAGCACAGCCCACAGCACCCAGTGACAACGCCATAGCGGTCAACAGCGAGCAGGCCAGATGCAACTTACGCATGAAATTCTTTCCTCGTCAAACCCCAGTCTGCAGCAGACATTCTTCGGCGACCCACAGCCAACCAAGGCCCGCCTGCTGCGATTCACCGGCGACCAGCAGGCCACCGTACCCGACTTCATTACAGTCCTCGAAACCCCGGATTGCAACTGGCTCCCGCAAAACGCCGACCATACGTTCACACCCTGTCGGTATCCGGTGACGATTCTGCCGGTAGCGTAATTCGTTCATAGAGCCCGCGGATCATCGCGGTCGCCGCCTCACCCAGATGGGTCTCCAGCACGACTTCCAGCTGGCGGATCAGCTCCCGCTTCGCCTGCAGCCGGGCAACCTCCGACAGAACTCCCTCTTCCGTCAGCGCGCCGCCCGTCCCAAAAACCGAATGCAATTCTCCCCAGTCCGCTGTCGTCAGGTTCGCAAAGACCTCGGGGTGTCGGTCCGCGACCGCCTGGACTTCGGGATTCGTCGCCCGGTCGAAGGCGCCCGCCGCGTCGCGGTCTTCATTCCACCAGGCAGGCGGCAGGCCGAGGGCCTGACTGACCTTTCCGACGGTCGATGGTCGCGGTTCCGGTCCCGTGCCATTCTCAAGCTGAGACAAGGTGGTCCGCGAGATTCCGGCCTCGCGCGCAAGCCGGGTCTGGTCCCAGCCCCGATGCGCCCGCTGTTCCCGAATCTTTTTCCCTAAAAGAGGTTGTGGCGACTCGTCGCCGGTGGAAGGGGGGAACGGAACAGACATGGCCGAATCCTGCGAGCAACGTGCCAAACAAAATCCGAACAAAAATGAACATTTCTATTGAACGCCTCGAAGATCAAGTGTACGTTCACGTGCACGTCTCTGCAAGACTTTCCTTGGGAAACTCCTGGCGTTCGTTTTTGTTCGCTTCAGGTCGAGTTTCCCCGACATCTCCATGATAGAGGCCCACTCCATGCAAGGCTCAACCCATGACCGACGAAATCCGCAAACAGATCTCCCTCTTCCTTCCGGTCTCCGACTGGAAAATCCTGCGGCTCGAAGCCGCTCGCAGACGGCTGCCAATCACCGAGCTCTGCCGGCAGTGGATCCGACCGCACATGGACAAGCTCAGGCGTCAGACCCCTACCCGGTGGGAAATGGAGTCCCCCGACGAGGAATGACGGCGACCAACTCCTGGTCACGGCGAAGCTACCCGAGCGACCTGTCGCACACGCAGTGGTACCGGATCGCGCCGCTCCTCGAACACGGACGGCAACCCGGTCGGCCTTGGCGGCTGCCGCCCCGTGAAGTCATCAACGCGATCAACTACCGATGGACGACCGGTTGCTCCTGGCGAATGCTGCCGCACGACCTGCCGCGCTGGGAGGCGGTCTATGCCCGCTTCCGCCGCTGGCAGAGAGACGGAACGCTCAAACGGCTTCGCGAAGAACTGACGCGTCCGGCACGCGTACGCCACGGTAAACAATAGGACTGCGACGTGGCGACACCGTTCCTGTTGGTACCCAACCAGCCGCGACAGAGTTCCGAGGATCGTACGTCTGCGTCTTTCGCGCAGAACATCGCCTCTGGTTCTGCGGAAAAATCGGTGCAATCCTTGCGATGTTCCTGCGTCAGACTGAGAGGCCGGGGATCCCATTCGGCAACAGCGCAATTCATGAGATCGAGAGCTAACGTTATCTCGATCAATTGCCGAAATCTGCGCCGGCTCCCTCGCCGGCTCCTCCACTGGCCCTCTCCCGGACCATGAAATGCGGGTACTCGTTGTCGACGACTCTTCGACCATGCGCAGGATGCATCGTCAGGGATTGCAGAATCTTGGCGCTCTGGAAATCGTCGAAGCTCGGGACGGCCGGGAAGCTCTGGAATTGTTCCGGAATCGCCGCTTCGATCTGATCGTCACGGACTGGCACATGCCGCACATGGACGGCCTCGACTTCGTTAAAGCCATTCGCGTCTCCAACAAGACGGTGCCAGTCGTCATGATCACAACGACCTCTCGACCAATTGAAGTGATCGAGGCCATTCGTCACGGCGTCTCGGACTATCTGATCAAGCCGTTCGAGCATTCGGTCTTCCGCGACAAAATGATCCGCTGGCTCAGCCGGTGCGATCGATGGCAGTCCATCGCCGCGCAGTGACTTCGAAGATTTCGCCGTGCGCACCAGATCCCGTCGATCGGGCCTCCCGACAATCACGCTCGGAATCTGGCCGATTCCGAGCTCGCCGCTGGCGACATTCGGCTCCTGGCGGTACAGGTAGTGCAGCGAGATCACTCGTTCTCTCCCTTAGCGCTCCTGGAAGGCCCGACGATGAAGCTGCCGATCGCCGCCTTGATCCTTTCCACTCTCGTTATCAATCCTGGCTGGAGCCAGGAGGTTGAGACCGGCCCCGACTGGGTGCGCGTCGCCGAACACGCCGGCTGGCAGGCCCGGGACTCGCAGGGCGAGGTGGTCTACAAGGATCGCCTGTGGATCTTCGGTGGCTGGTTTCAGTCGTTCGAAGCGCCGCCGCGAGACGTCTGGTCTTCGGCGGATGGCAAGACCTGGAATCTGGTCGCGAAGGAGGCGCCCTGGAAGCACAGCGATCTGCCGATGACGGTCGTCCACAACGATCGCATGTGGCTCATGGGAGGCTGGTACAACGGCCGGCTGCCCGGCCACGAAGCCAGTCACGAAGTCTGGTCGTCGACCGATGGCGCGAAATGGGAGCTGGCGACGCCCCATGCGGACTGGACGCCCCGACTCGCCGCGGGTCTGGTGGAGTTCAAGGGCCGGATGTGGCTGCTCGGCGGGATCGAGAACTACTATTTCGGCGATGCGAAGAGCCTGAAGAACGATGTCTGGTCATCGGCGGACGGCAAGTCCTGGGAGCTGGCGACGGCCGACGCGGGGTGGTCGCCGCGGGCGTACCATCAGGCATTGGTCTTCAACGACCGCATCTACGTCTTCGGGGGGGGCAACTATGTGCCCGAGTATCACGCGAAGAACGACGTCTGGAGCTCCGCCGACGGCGTCCACTGGCGCGAAGAAACCGCGTCCGCAGGCTGGTCGCCGCGCCTGTGGTTTTCCTCGGCGGTCTATCGCGACCGGATGTGGGTCGTCGGGGGCTGGTCGAACAATCCCGCACGCAATCAGGGCGACGTCTGGTCCTCGCGCGACGGCAGGACCTGGACCCAGCTCAAGTCCAACGTGATCTGGAAAGAGCGTCACGAACATTCGTTGTTCGTGTTTCAGGACAAGCTCTGGCTCGCCGGCGGCCACGCCCAGCCGCTCAGCAATGAGGTCTGGACGCTGGAACTGCCGAAGGAGTAGAGGGGAGCGGAAAGCTCAAAGCCGAAAGCGGAGAGCCAGAGAAGACTGCGATCGGACGCAGATCCCCTCTGGCTCTTTTCTTTACACTCTCGTCTTCCGACCGACTTCCTTTCGACATTCCGCCTTCGACATTTCTGGGCGTGACGAGAGATCTTCCCGACTATTTCTTCTCGTCCATCATCCGCGCGACGTGCTCTTCGATTGCATCGGCCCAGATCTGGTAGCTCTTCGGGTTGAGGTGCAGCAGGTCGGGCATGATTTCCTTGCTCAGCGTCCCGTCTTCCGCGAGGAACTTCGGGCCGATGTCGAGGTATTCGATCATCTTTTCGTCGGCGAGCTTCGCCACGATGGCGTTGGTTTTCTCATTGACCTGGCGCTTGGCGTCGCTCTTGTCGGCCCCGCGCGGGAAGACCGCCAGCAGCAGGATCTTCGTTTCCGGTAGCGCGGCCCGGAGCTTGTTGACAATGGCGGTCGTCCCCTCGGCGATCTGCTCCGGGGTATTCGTTCCCGAGTTATTCGTGCCGATCATGATCACGGCCAGCTTCGGGTGAATCCCCGCGATATTGCCGTTGTCCAGCCGCCACAGAACGTGCTGGGTCCGGTCGCCGCCGATTCCCAGGTTGACGGCGTTCCGCGGCGTATAGTGCTTCGCCCAGACGTCTTTGCCGGCCCCTTCCCAGCCCTGAGTGATCGAATCGCCGATGAAGATCAGGTCGACGTTCCCCTGATTGACCCGTTCATTGAACGACTCGTGCCGCTTCATCCAGGTCCCTTCGCGAGGGACGGGCTTCACGGCGTCGTTCTCCTGAGCATGAATCGCACCCGCGGTGACGAACGCGGCAACGGTGCAGAGCAGAGCAGTCCAGCGGCGCATCAGGCATTCTCCTTGAGGTTGATCAGACAGGTGCGGGCGATCCCCGCAGCCTTCGACTCACAGGGCATTCTCGATCACTTAAGGCAGCCGTTCGGACTTCTTCCGTCCGACGCGGTTCTGCCAGAACAGCCGGTCCTGCGTGGCTACCCCCTGTCGCAGGGCGCATTGCAGGCAGTATTTCTCGTCGTCGCGCTGCAGGTAGATTTCGCCGTTCAGAATCAGGTGGAAATAGTCCTGCCCCGGCGCTTTGGAATAACAGTAGATCCGCTCCGAATCGTATTTCACGTGGGCCTGCCACGCGTCCGGATCGCAGGCATACAGGCGGACGTCGGGAACGTCATCGACCGCCGGCGGCGGTTCGGCGGGTTGCGGCGCCGCCGGGCCGTCCGACATCACCAGTTCGTCATCGTCGTTGGACATGGCGGCAGCTCCGGACTGGCGAGCGAGTAGCGAGTAGGGAATAGCGAGTAGCCAGAGGCGGAGAGCATAGTGCAAATCGCTTGTCGCTGATCGCCAGA
The DNA here is from genome assembly GCA_942493135.1 of uncultured Planctomycetaceae bacterium. GTDB lineage: Bacteria > Planctomycetota > Planctomycetia > Planctomycetales > Planctomycetaceae > Planctellipticum. The sequence goes on from OW818684.1 coordinate 2,696,152, forward strand.
GAGGGGACGGGACAAAGCGCAATCCTGTCCGGCTCTGGTCTCTCGACTCTCGTCTCCTACACCGCCGGAACCGGGACGCTGAGCTGTGCCGCCAGTTCCGTCAGCGCCTTCCAGTTGCCGTCGTCCAGCGGGATGCCGTGGACCTTCCGGCCTTCCATCGTGCGTCGTTCCGGATCACCCGGCAGGAAGACCTCTTTCACGCCGTCGATCAGCGGCACGCTGCGGACATAGGCCTCGAGCGCCTTCGCTTCCTGCAGCAGGTGGTTCGATCCGCCGAAGAACTCCGGATTAATGACGAGGAACCAGGCGCAGTTGCCAATCGGCGGCGGCGGATTCGGATAGGAACATTGTCCGCCGGACATCCCGCCGCAGAGCATCTCGATCATGTAAGCCAGACCGAAACCTTTGTAGCCCTGGTCGCCCCCCAGCGGAAGGATCGTCCCCGGAGGATCGCCGTAGAGCTGGTTGGGATCGGTCGTTGGCTTACCGTCCGGATCGAGCACCCAGCCGAGCGGAATCTGCTGCCCGGCGATTTTCTTGACGCGGACTTTTCCCTCGGCGGTCGCGCTGGTGCCGATATCGAACACGAACGGCCCCGCCTCCCCGCCCGGCATGCCGATACAGATCGGATTCGTCCCCAGTCTGGGGCGTTTGCCGCCGACCGGCGCCACGCGCTGGGCGGCTCCGTGAGTGTTGGCGCAGATCATCGCGGCGAAACCGCGAGCGGCGGCCATTTCGGCGTATTCGCCCAGCCGGCCGATGTGCGACGAGTGCTTGAGCGTGCCGCAGGCAATCGCGGCGGTCTCGCATTTTTCGATCAGCCGGCGGGTCAGATCCTGGGCGAGCACCTGCCCCATGCCCCATTGTCCATCGGCAACGATCGAACAGGCCGATTCCTTCTCGATCTTGAGTTTCGCCGCCGGGTTGAGAGCGCCGTCTTTGACCCGTCCGATGTAGAACGGCACGCGCATCACGCCGTGAGAATCGTGGCCGCGCAGATTCGCCTGGACGAGGCTGTCGGCGACGATGTGAGCGTGTTCGGGGGGGAGGCCGGCGGCGAGAAACAGGGCCTCGGTGAACTCCAGCAATCGCGATTCACTCAGGACGGGCACAGGGAATTCTCCGAGGGGGGTGGAAACTTTGCAGAAACGGGTTCGGCAGGAGCCCGCATCATACCGCAGAGTCCGCAGAGACGGCACTGCCGGCAGACTCTGCCGCGATGAATTCTCCGGAAGCCTGCCGATGGAAACTCGGAGGCGGCCGCAGAAAAATCTCCCGTGTTCGCGGCGAACTTCGCGGGTTCCCGGGCAGGCCCGGGGAGCGGCCCGGAATTCCAGAACTTGACTCAAGTTGGCGTTGTAATGGTTGGCGGGATGCGATGGATCGCAGCCTCCTTGACGGAGGTGTGGAGCGCGGGATTTTTCGTCGCAGGTTCGCGAGGCGGTTTGCCGATCAACCAAGCCTGCCGATTCTAAAAGCCTCGTCGAGTCCCATTGCCCCTTGCATGAAAGACCGTTGATGACCGAGTCGACCGGCAGCGTCCGCACGTTGGGAGAGTTGCGCGACTACGTTCACCACATGCTGTGCCGCCACGAAAACCTCGTGGCCGATCAGTTCCAACTGCAGGAGGTTCCGCTGCTTCGCAAAGGCCAGACCTGCGGTCTGCAATTCGTCCTGCACGGTCCCCGCCAGGTTCGCCTGGGAGCCGTCTGGGCCGTCGATCAGAATCACGTTTTCTACTACGACGCCCGCGGCGAACGCTTCCACAAAGAAACCCTCGCCCACCCTATCGAACTCCCCGAGGCTGCGGCGTGACCGCCGGGGACGCTGCCGACTCTGAGATGGGTTTGCCGTGGATGCCGCATTCGGCGGCGTTGGAGTGCGTTGAAGCTGCCGCACTACGAATCTGGTTCCCAGGCTCCGCTTGGGAACCCCGGCCTTCCAAGGCTCTGCCTCGCTTGAATCGAGGCGGGATCGCTCACTCCGCCGCGGCCTGCATGACTCGCCCGTTCTGCGGATCGATCTTGAGATCCAGTGCTTCGCTGTCATCCGTGTAAAAGAAGAACCCGAACATCATCTCGTGCACGGTCTGAGGACCATTCTTGACGGTCACGGTCGGGTCGGGATTGAACGGGTTGAACCGCGAATTGTCGAAGTGGGCGGTGACTTCGATCCGCGTTCCCGGCGGGAAATTTTTCGTGCCCGGCTCCCACCGGTAATTCTGCTGCCAGTCGTAGTGATAGTTGGGAATCGTCAGCAGCGTCTCGGGCTCCCCTTCGGGAGGGTGTGCGACGAACGTCATGTCTTTCCCGCGGAGATGCATGTGGGAGAACATGCCGATTCCGCTGGCGTGACAGGGGAGCGTCCGACTGGCGGTGACCGGATGAGCGCCCGCACCGGGAGGAATCGCAAACTTTGAGGTTGTCACCTGCACGTGATGCAGCTCTTTGCGGACCGGGTTGCGCGGGTAGTTGAAGCCGACCGACATCCGGTTCTTCTCCGGTTTGCCGGTCGTCGTGTAGTGAATCTGCAGCCCGATAACGGAATTTGCCGGAATGCGAAAGGCCAGGCCGTCGTCGAGCCGCATCGCCGTTCCCCCCGGCACACGTCCCGTGATGAAATTGCTGTCGTCGAACTGTTTCCCCACGGCGAAATAGCCCAGGTTGCAGTGGTGCACCGTTCCCGGATTCGACGGCAGAATCTCCGCCGCCGAGATCCAGGTCTCGTGCAGAAACACATAGGGCAGGACGACATATTTGTAGTCCACGAAGCCCTCTGCGGGGAGTTCGTGCGTTTCCAGGGCTTTGATGACCAGATCGGGCTCGCCGATTTCCCACTTGCCGTCGTGAAACGCGCGGGGGGGCGGAGCCTTCTCGGGATTTCCTGCCGGTCGGCCCGATTGCACCCAGACGGCGAACTGGTCGCGCTCGGTGCGGGAGAGTCCGCGTTCGTTGGCGAAGCGATGCTGCCGGCTGGCGTACCACGGCGGCATCCGCCGGTCGCCGACGACTTCGGCGATCATTTCCGCCTGGCTGGAGACCTCCTCCAGCGTGATCAGCGAGAACGGCGAACCGCCGCCAGGGTGATGACACTCCTGGCAGTGCTGTTGCAGCAACGGCACGATGTGTTCGTAGTACGTCACCGGTTCCGCTGACACCACCGGCTGTGCGCGGGTGATCCGGCAGCCGTCCACGGGGGTCTCCGACACGGCGACGGCCCGACCGGCGAGCAGGTCTTCCAGAGCGAGCCTCAGGTCTTCGCGCGTTGCTCCCGGGCGTTCGCCCCCCAGCCGCAATTGATCGTCGATCCGACCGCGATAGCGCAGGCGATGTTCCTTGTCGAGGGCGACGACCTCGGGAGTCCGCTCGACGCCCAGCGCCGCCGCGCAGCCGCCGTCGGTGTCCTTGACGAGCGGAAATTCGATTCCGAAGTCGATCCCCTGCTGGGCGATTTCCGGGATCTCGTCCTCGGGCCCCACGTTGATGCTCACGAACTGGACGCCGCGATCGCGAAACTCGTCGTGGAGCCGCTTCAGTTTCGGCCATGACCTCTGGACGATCGGGCAGGTCGTATTTGTGAATACGAAGACGTACGCCTGGTGCTCGCCCAGATCCTGCAGCGAACGTGGCAGAAAGCGAATGTCCTTGAATCGCAGATCGGAGATCTGATCTCCGATCCGCGGTCCTGCCGCGGAAACGGGCGAAGCCGCGACGAGCGCGACGGCGAGGAGCAGCAACCAGCGCAGAGCCATCTTCCACAATCCTCCATCAAGTCCCGGACTGGACGAAATCCTACTGTTTTTGCATCCCCGGTTGCCAGAGGCTGCTGCGTCGCCGACCATATCGTCCCGACTCACTTCCAGAGTTACCTCGCGGAGTCCCATCATGTTTCGTGCATTTCTGATACTCGTGGTCCTGTGCAACGCCGCCCGGCCGACTTCGGCCGCCGACCGCCCCAACGTACTGCTGATCTGCGTCGACGACCTCAAGCCGCTGCTCGGCTGCTACGGCAACAAGACGGTGAAGTCGCCCCATATCGACCGGCTGGCCGCCCGCGGTATGCTGTTTGAAAACGCCTATTGCAACCAGGCCGTCTGCGCTCCCTCGCGAAACTCGCTGCTGACCGGTCTCCGTCCACAGACGCTGGGGATCTACGATCTCGGCACCAACTTCCGCCGGTCCCGCCCCGAGGCGATCACGCTCCCGCAGCACTTCAAAGCCAACGGCTACCGGACGGAGGCGCTCGGCAAGATCTTCCACGTGGGTCACGGCAATCACGAAGATCCTGCTTCCTGGAGCGTCCCGCACTGGAAGGCGGAGGTCATCGCCTATGCACTGCCCGAGAGCCGGGCGAAGCAGGGGCTGACTCGCGAAGAGGCTCTGTTCTCCAACAAGAAGGCCCAGGGGCTCCCCCGCGGGGCCGCCTACGAGTCGGCGGACGTCGCCGACGATGCCTATCCCGACGGCCGGACCGCCGATGAAGCGATCCGCCGGTTGCAGGCGGCCCGCAGCCGGCCTGACCAGCCGTTCTTCCTCGCCGTCGGTTTCGTGAAGCCCCACCTGCCGTTCTGCGCCCCGAAACGCTACTGGGATCTCTACGACCGCTCGCAGTTCGAGCCGGCCGCCCGGCAAACTCCGCCCGACGGCGCCCCGAGCTACGCCCCGCAGTTCGGCGGCGAGCTCCGCCAGTACTCCGGCATCCAGGACAAGGGAGACCTCGACGCCGAGCTGCAGCGGACGCTGATCCACGGCTACCACGCGGCGACAAGTTACATGGACGCCCAGCTCGGCCGCGTCCTCGACGCGCTGGATGAAACGGGTCTTGCCAAAGACACGATCATCATCCTCTGGGGGGATCACGGCTGGCACCTGGGAGACCACGGGATCTGGTGCAAGCACACCAACTACGAACAGGCCGCCCGTATTCCGGTCCTGGTGACCGCGCCGGGCGTCACGCGGCCCGGCACGCGCACGACCTCGCTGGCAGAGACGGTCGACATCTATCCCACCGTCTGCGAACTCGCGGGCCTGCCGGCTCCCGAGGGACTCGACGGCCGCAGCTTCGTCCCCACGCTCCGCGATCCTTCCGAAGCCACGAAGGACTCAATCATCCACGTCTACCCGCGCGGCCAGCGCCTCGGCCGGGCGATCCGCACGTCACGCTACCGCCTCGTCGAGTGGAAGAAGTTCGGCGGCAGCAGCGAGCCGGCGGAGTTCGAGCTGTACGACTACCAGACCGACCCGTCGGAGACGAAGAATCTCGCGGCCGAGCGGCCGAAGGTGGTGGCGGAGCTTCAAAAGCTGCTGGCCTCGCATCCGGCGGCGAAGCCGCCGGTGAAGTGATTGAGGCAATCGCGCTGGGGGGTCCGGCCCGCAGGGCCGGATCGCGCAGCGAAAAGAAGCCGCAGTCTGAACGACTACGTCCAATCCATTCCCCTCCACGATCGCCGTAAAGCCGTCGCGCAGAGGCCCTACTCCCCGCGAAGCGATTCCAGAATCGGCGTCCGGACGGCGGCCACGACGGCGGCGGTCGTGGCCAGCAGGCCGGTGATCAGCACGCCGGTCAGCAGCATGGCACCCGAGAGCCAGGGAGGCGTCGCGCCGATGCTGAGCAGGTGGGGGGACATCGCAATCACCGCGGAGCCGGCCCCGATCGCCAGCCCGCTGACCAGCAGCAGCGACGCTTCCGCCAGAACCAGGAGCCGGACGGCCGGCGGCCGGTAGCCGACTGCGCGGAGCAGCGCCAGTTCGCTCCGGCGTTCCAGGACGTTGCGGAGCATCACCGTCGCCAGCCCCAGCGTCCCCAGGAGCAGCCCGAGGCCTCCCAGCGACTGAAACGTCGAGAGGTAGGTGTTCTGGACGGAGAGGAACCGCGCCAGGCGTTCGGCGACTGGCTCGGTGTCGCAGCCGTACTCGTTGAGTTCGGTTTCCAGCAGTTCGGCGACTTTGTCGCGCTCTGCCCAGGGGGTCTCGACGAGGAGATACTTGAAACCCTTCTGCTCGGGAAAGAGCTGCAGAAAGTGCTCTTCGGACATCAGCAGGACCCCCTGGAAGATGCTGCTGTCGAGTTTGCCGGCGATCTTCAGCGTGGCGGGCGCGGCCGAAGTGCCGGCGGGGAGCGGAATCTCCTGGCCCGGCGACTTGTGCAGGCTGTAGTCGAGCGTATTGGCGTCGCCAAAGACGGGAATCGTGCCATCGGGATTCGTGGTCTGCAGCAGCTTCCACGGGTTGCCCCCCAGACCCATGAACTTGAACCCGCCGCGCTCAATCAGTTCGGGAGGGACTCCGAGAATCGTCGGCAAAGTCGTCTGGAACAGGTTGAGGCAACTCGCCTCCTGACCCGGCTTGACGCGGAACATCGAAACATGGATGCCCTTCCACAGGTCCGGATGCTCGGGCAGCCCGAGTTTGCGGCGTCCGTCCTCCGTATTGAGGTCGTAGAGGACCGGGCTGCTGGTCTCTGCGACGAGGGTGTAGCCGCCGTTGCCCGAGGCTTTGTCGGGACGATCCGCCGAGGGATCTCTCTGTCCCGCGGCGACGGCGGTGATGAGGAACGTGGCGGCGGCGATGAGTCCCGTCGTCAGCACGCTGCGAGAACGCTGCCGGGCGGCGTTCTTGAGACCCAGCCGGGTGAACGCGGCGCGACCGTGTCCTTTGACGGCAGGGCCGCCGGCCCCCTGCAGCCAGGCGGAGAAGCCGGAGAGGCCAGTGGTCAGCAGGAGCATTCCCGCCACGAAGAAGACGACCATCGCCCACGAGAAGCCGGCGAACGCGTCCCCCGAGGGAATCAGCCCGGTCAGGATGCCGAGGATGGCGGCCAGCGCCATGCCGCCGGAGATCAGCGCCCGCCGGCGCGACCCCCGCATCCGTCCGATCTGCGTGGCAAGCGGGACTTCGGGATCGAGGACGCCGACGAGCTGTTCGCGGACGCTGGCGGCCCGCAGTTGGCGCAGCGACCACGCCATCGCCCCCAGGGCCGCGATGACCGCGATCGCCGAACCGGTCAGGACACTGGCCGGCTGGATGAAGACAAACAGAAACCGCGTGCCGACGGCGCCGATCCACCAGGTCTTGAGACCGTAGACCATGAGGTGGGCGTAGCCAATAGCGGCCAAGGAGCCCAGGGCTCCGCCGAGCAGTGCGAGGAGCGTCCCCTCGACCAGGAGCAACCGGGCGACCTGACGCGGCGGGTAGCCGAGCGCCGCCAGCAGTCCGACCTGCCGGACGCGCTGTTCGAGCCCCAGGCGAAACAGCAGGCCGACGAGGATGATTGCGGAGAGAATCAGAAACAGGCTGAAGCCGATGAACAGCCCGGCGAAATCGTTCGAGCCGGTCGCCGCCTGCAGGCCGAGCGCTTTGATCGGGACGAAGCCCAGCCCGAGCTCATCGGGCGTCAACGCGGCGAGGACCGCGGCGCGGAACTCCGGGATGCTTTCGGCGGCCGACTTGCCCGGCAAGGGCGCAACGCGAATCGACGTCAGCGTACCGTAACGGCTGGGCCACCAAGCCCGGGCGGCGGCGAGCGGCACGAAAGCTTTCGGCGTGGCGCGGTAACTGTCCCAGTATTCATCGTCGCGCGTCGTGACTTTGTCGAGAGTCATCGGGAAGGGCTGGTCCCAGTCGTCGAGCGATTCGACGTCGGTGATCCCTTTCACTTCGGGCGTCAGGTTGCGATCCGCTGCAGGGCCTTCGAGTTTGACGATTCCCGCAACACGGACGGTCTTCTCCTCCTCGGGGAGTTCGCCGTGCGAGCCGACGATGTGATACCCCATTCGGATTTCGTCGCCGACTTCCACCTGCAGGTCCTCGGCGAGATAGTCATTGAGCAGGATCTCCCCCTCGACGACCTTCTCAGGACGGGAGCCGACGAACTCGAAGGGTCCGAAGGGAGGAACGAGTCCCACGACATCCAGCCCGGCGACGGTCGAGTACATCGAAAAGTGCTTCTCTCCCTTTTCCTTGTCGGCGTTGCGCAGCCAGTTGGCGAGGTAGACCATGACGGGCGACGTACCGAGCTTGAGTTTCGCTGCCGCCTTCTCGGTTGCCTCGACGAGACGGTCTTCCAGGATCAGAGTTTCGCTTTCGACGGAGAGGACTCCGAGCGTCTCATCGACGATTAGTCGCAGTCCGAGGTCGGTCGGCATCCAGACTGCGTCGAGAGTTTCGCTGAGATGGGCGGCCGATGCTTTGGCAGTGCCGAGACGATTATCGGCGGCTGGCATCGCCGCCAGAAGCGTGTTCACGCGAGCCGGAGCGCCGCGGGGATCGCGCTGAGACGGACGGATTTCGGCGAGGTCGAGGCGGTCCTGGAGCGTCTTCAGACTGACGAACGCATTGAGTGGCAGAAGCTGACTGGGCTGGACGCCGAACCGTCCCGGGCCGGATTCGTCGGGGGCGATGGCAGAGACGGTCAGGTCGATTTCCTGGGCGTCATTGTCCTTGTTACCCAGGAGCGAATCGCGGGGAATCGCGCTGGGGAGTTCGATCCAGAGAGTGACCGTGTCGCCAACCTTCGCGGTCAGCGCGTCGGCCGCCTCCTGATTGAGAATGAGCCCAGTGTCGGCGGGAACGGGCTCGGTCGCGTTAAGGAGCTTCCAAGCGCGATCGTCGACGCCGTAGATCGAAACCTTTCCGGCGCGACGGATGCTCCCTTCTGCTTTGCGCTGCAGTCCGCCCGGCATCGTCAGGACGGGGGCAACGGCGGCGGCAGCGCCGTCGAGTTTGAGTTGAGCGGCGAGTTCGTCGGCGAGCTGTTCGCGGAAGAAGCGATGACCGGCGACCAGGTAGTCGACCTGCTGCAGTCGGTCGAGAGTCATCTTCCGCAGGCTGCCGCGCATCGAGTCCCCGACGATGAGCGCACCGCCGATGACCGCCGCACCGACTACGACTCCGAGCACTAGGGCCAGGTTCGTGCGCCAGTAGTAACGGAGGCTGTGACGGATGAGTTGCCAGCGAGTCATGGCGGAATTCCAAACGGCATCGCGGAAGACAGATCGTTCCATCGTACCGGCGATCGGCGCAAGGATCAGTCCCGCCAATGCGAAGAGCCCGGGTTTCCGAAGGAACCCGGGCTCTTCGCGTGAGACTTCAGGCCAATGCGCCCGCGACCTACTCCGCCGCGGGAGGCGGCTCGGCGGCAGGGGGTTCGGAGACTGCTGCTTCTTCGGCAGCGAACTCCGGCATGAGCGGCCGGCGTTCCGGGTGGCGATGATAGATCGGGAACCGGCGGCCAGCCTGGCGAAGGCAAACGATGGTTCCGGCATCAGTCGCCATGTAGAGGCGGTCGGTCAGTTCGTTGGCGATCCGCTGGGTATAGTTTCGCAGATTGACCGTCCCATTCACCGCTCCGTCGCCGCGGTCGACGGAGATCAGGTTGCCTTCGACGTCCGACCCGTAAACAGTGTCACCGGCGACCGCGACGATCCCAGTCAGGTTCGGGCGCGACCAGCGGGGTTCGCCATCGCGCTGATTGAGGCAGACGGCGCCGCCGTGATCGAGGATCAGAAACAGATCGTAATCAACCGACATGGGAGCGACGTTGACGGGCTTGCCGGTGATGAATTCCCATCGCACGCGGCCGGTCTCCGACTCTACGGAATAAAAACTCTGATCGCGGGCGGCGACGAAGGTCCATTCGGTGACGGCGTTCGTCAGCAGATTCTTGTGCGACGCGAATCCGAGCGGCGTGTTGATCGGATTGTTGGTCTCCAGTTGATAGATCACCTCGCGACGGGTCGCCGTGACGCCGTAGAGGGAGCCATCGCGGCTGGCAAAGCTGACGATCCGTCCGGTGGGAATCGGGGACGAAGAAATGGCCTTTCCGACCTGGCACTTCCAGACGAGTGCGTCGTTGGACCATGCCGGGAGGAGAGACTCCTCGAACAGGACGCGAATCCGTTTGAGATTATACGCGTAGACCGCCCCTCCCAGAGTGCCGACATAAACGTGATCCTCGTCGGCCGCCACCGACGCGGAAGGAGCGTCCGGAAGTCGCAACTCCCACCGGATCTGCCCCGTAAGCTTGCTGAGGGAATAGAGCGTCGGGCCGACGACAACCATCGCCTCGGTCTCGGTGGAGACAACCGGAAACATCGGGTCATCGTGACGGCCGAGCAGGACCGCCCAGATTTCCCGACCGGTCTCGGAGTCGAAAGCCGTGATCAGCCCCGCCGTGGTCTGCACATAAAGCATGTCTTCGTCGACGACGAACTGAGTGACCTTGTCGCGTTGCGGATTGAGCTTCGCCTGACCGTTCCAGGCACGTTCGAGACCCATCCGGCTCAGTTGCCGCGGCCCCGGCAGCAGATCTCCACCGACACGCTGAGCCAAAGCAACGCGCACAGGCGCACACGCCAGAACCAGCAATCCACACACGAGCAAACCGCTGCGCATCTTGGCACCTCGAAAAACCAGCCGGAGACCCGGGCCTCCGTGGAGCGACACGCGCCACGATCGTCCCGACCGGCAAGACCCTCCGTGGCGGGAAAACAGAAGACGGACGCCGAACGTCCAATTCAACTCTACCACCTGTCTGCCGCTGACTCGGCGACTCTGGCGGCAGAACGCCGTGGAAAGTCAGTCGCCCGTCGTCTGCCCCGGCACAGGACAGACAGAAACCGCATCTTACCCAGTTCGCGCGACCGAATTCCACAACCAGTCTCGAAGGTTTTTCGGGTCCCCGACTGACGCAGCCCGCAATCTTTCGCTCATCGATCTGCTCGGCCCTGAGAAAATTCTCCGGGTGTTGCGTCTATAACGTTCGCAGGGATAGTCTGGAGACAGTTTTCCCGCCGGCGTGTCGATGGATCAGGACGACGAGCTCAGGACTTCTGCCCGGAACCTGCGATGCGATTCTGCTGGTCGCCACTGCTGCTGCTTGCAGCGACCGCCTGCTGGCTGTCTCCCCGGCCTGCTGCCGCGGACCTCGTGCGGTTGAAGACCGGCGGAGAATTGCGCGGCAAGCTCATCAAGTCCGCGGACGAGAGCCTCGTGACCGTGACAACCGAGTCCGGCGCCGAGGTCGCAGTCCCCGCCACCGCCGTCGAGTTCGTCAGACTCCGTTCCGCAACGATTGAGGAGTACGAGAGTCGCGCCCGCCGGACGCTCGACACAGTCCCCGATCAACTGGAACTCGCCGAGTGGTGCCGGCTCAAAGGGCTGACCGCTCAGCGGACGCAGCATCTGGAACGGGTGGTCGAGCTGGATCCCGATCACGAGAAAACGCGACTCGCGCTCGGTCACACATGGCACGAAGGCCAGTGGGTCGACCGCGACGAAATGATGGCCGCCAAGGGGTACGTGAAGTACAAGGGCAAGTACATCACGACGCTCGAAATGGAGCTGATTGAGAAGACCGAGGAAGAAGTCGCCGCGGAAAAGGCCTGGTTTCCGAAGATCCGGCTCTGGGTCAACTGGCTCAAGGGATCGCAGTTCGAGCGTCAGGCCGATGCCATCGCCAACCTGCAAGGTCTCACCGATCCTGACGCCTGTCCGGCAGTGGTCCGTTTTCTAGCCGAAGACAACAGTCCGGCGATCCGGCAGATGGCGGTCCAGGTTCTGTCTCAGCCGGGCGGTCCCAAACCGGTCGTGGGCCTGACCAGACTCCTGGTGCTGGATCCCGCGCCGGAACTGCGCAAGGCCGCTCTCGACGCCCTGAAGCCCGATCAATACCCGACGGCACAACCGTACCTTCTGCGGGACCTGCGGCATAAACAGAACGTGGTCGTCTGCCGGGCAGCAGCGGCGCTGGAGCAGATCGGCGACGAGCAGGCCGTCATCCCGCTGATCCAGGCCCTGCTCACCACCCACCAGTACACAATCCGAGTCCCGGTCGCGCAGACGAGCGTGGCGCTCGGCGCAAACGGCAGCATCGGCGGATCGGGAGGCAACTCCTTGCCGCCGGAAATTGAAGCGGGCCTGCGGACCGGCCAGTACCCGAACGGGGTCATCGTGCTGAACGGTCCGGGGCCGCCCCTGGAAGCGCGAACGCGACTGGTCACCGTGAACTACACCCACCAGAACGCGGAGGTTCTGTCGGCGCTGCAGAAACTGACCGGGAACAACTTCGGATTCGACCGCCGGACGTGGCGACTGTACTGGAACGCCGAAAAATCGGGCGTCGGGAAGATCCCGGTGTCGCCGGCGCCAAAGTAGCACGCAGTGCGCATCAGTCAGCCGTGGACCGCTCAATGTCCGCGACGGGGAGATCCAGGGAGAGGGATCGCGTTCCGTCGCGACAAATCTCACGGAGCAGGCAGCGGTGGTAAACCGGGAATAACTGTTTCCGTCGGCAGCGGGGCAGGCGACGGCGCCGAGAGCCCAGGCAGCGGAGTCGGCGTCCTGTTCACGCTGGCCGGACCGGCGGTGCGGCCCGGTAGCGGCAGCAGATCCCAGCCCTCTTCCCCGAGGTGGCGGAACTCGTACGTCCCGCCGTCCAGAGTGTAACGGCGCTGGCCGAGATCCCGTCCGCGATTGAACACGATGTCAGTCGGGCCGGCAACATAGGTCACCTTGTCCTGACCATAGGCCAGCGATTTGATCCGATCCCCGAGGCTGTAGGCAATCGTGACGCCGTTCTCACGCGGATTGATCAGCCGGATCGCCGCGGAGAACTGGGGTTCCGGATTTCGAGGCAACGCGCTCATGATCGGTCGTGGCGGTTCCGCAGGCGGCGGCGGGGACGCAAGAGTCGGCTGCACGCCCGCAATCCGGACCACCGGAGCCGGCCGGGTGATCTGCACGGACAGCGAAGGGCTGGAGTAGTAACCGCCATACCAGGGATACGGAGCGTAGTAGGCCACGGGGGGCGGCGGACCGTAATAGCCACCCAGATAGACGCTCACCGGCGGACGGTTGTGCCAGTGATTGTGCCGGTGCGGCTGAGCGAATGCCGTAGAAGACGTCCCGACGAAAAGCTCGAGCAGGACGAAGAGAGCCGTGACTCGCATGTCGAATTCCTTTTCTGACCTGTAGCCGGTCGGAAAGGGTAAGCGATGCGGCAGGAAAGACAAGAGGAGTTTTCACGGTCTCCCGGATGGTGCGACCGCCGCCAGTTGCTGCGGCTGCCATTCCCACCGCCGGCGGCGCCGCAGAGATCTCGACGGCATCGACAGGGGAATACCGGCAAAAAAACACCCCGGGCAGAGGGACTGCCCGGGGTGACGCAGTTGGCGAAACGATCAGCGAAGCCTACTTCTTGAACATCGCATTCCCCGGATCGCCACGGGACAGAAGATAAGCCAGCAGATCCAGGACTTCAGTCTCGTTGAGCGGCTTCAGCAGATCCTTCGGCATCAGCGAGGTCGGGGCCGGGCGAAGCTCTTCAATCTCGCTGCGAGGAACTTCAACAACCTTGGTCGAGTCTTCCGGATCGGTCAGGATCGTCACGCTGTTCTTCGTCTCGCTCACCAGCCGGCCCGTGTAGGACTTGCCGGCGTCGGTGACGAGCAAAGAAGCCCGATACTGGTCGGAGACGACCTTGTTCGGATCGATGATCGACTCGGTCAGATCCTTCAGATTGAAGCGCCCCGCCAGTTGCGTCAAATCGGGACCGGTCGCCCCGCCGTCGCCGGCGAACCGATGGCAGATGACGCAGCGGGTGGCGGCGAACATCTTCTCGCCGTTCTTGAAGTCCCGCCCCTTGAGCTTGTCGCCAAGCGCAATGACTTCCTCGCTCGTCCAGTCGTGCCCCGGACCCGCCGGCATCGGGAGCTCCGGCCGGCGGAACGGTTCTCGAGCCCCTCCCGCTTCGATCGCCAGGCGCTCCTTCTCCGTCGCGTTCTCAAAGGCCTCGCGGTCGATGTTCTTGAGGAACCCCTGATAACTGGCGCCTCCCGCCTTGGTACGGGCTTCCTTGAGGGCGTCGAAGTAAATCTTGCGATCGGCAATCGTCCAGCCGGCTTTGAGATTTCGCAGCGTGAAGAGCAGCTCAAGCTTCTGCAGATCGGGCTGATTCTCGATCATCTTTGCGATCGAGCCGCCGTACCCCGGATTGCGGGCCAGCAGCGCGGCAATTTCGCCGGCAGAGGGAGTCGGCGACGGACGGGTCAGCAACGGCATCGTCCTGGCGGCGACCTCGGGAGATTGCACCGCAGTCAGGATCATGCACAGTTCGCGATTGAGTGCGTCGGACTTGGCCGGATAGAACGGGATGAGCGGCTTGGCGATGTCGGCCAGCACGACGGGATCGGTCGGTTCGCCGAGACGGATCAGCACCAGCGACAGCGCCCGCAGGCCGTCGAGCTGTTGGCGTTCGGACAGTTTCGCGAACTCCAGCCGACCGAGCGCATTGAGCAGGTCGATCTGCGCCGGCTTGTCGGCGACGCGGGCCAGAGCGACGATCCCCTGGATCAGTGCGTCCGGGCTCTCTTCCGCGAGGACGCGATTCTGCCAGGCGGCCGGATCCTGCCACTCGAGGGCCACGCGGGCCGCATATCGGATATGGCGGTCAGCATGGCTGAGGTGCGGATAAACGAAGCTCACGGCTGCCTTCGCATCGGCCTGGCGGGATTGATACGTTTCGATCTTCCGGCGGAGAGCCCGCAGGTCCGCGCCGGCGGCATCGGTCAGCGTCGCCGGGGCGGTCGATTCCTTGCCGACATAAGTCACTCGGAAGAGTTCCGATTGCGTCCCGCGTCCACCGACGGTGAAGTAGAACGCGCCATCGATTCCCACCGCCGCGTCCGTGAGCGGCAGCGGCGTGCGGGACACGAACTCTTCCTTGATCGCGCGGTAGCTGGCCCCCTCGGGTTCGATGTGGACTGCGTACATCGTGCCGAAGGTCCAGTCGAGGATGTAGAGCGCCCGCTGGTACTTCGCGGGGAATTTCGCTCCATGGCCGAACTCAACGCCGACGGGCGAGCCGGGACCAATGTCGATGAGCTGCGGCAGGCTGTCGACGTAGTACGTCGGCCACTTGCCGGTGCCGCTGCGCCAGCCGAACTCGCTGCCACTGGTGGCGTGCACGACGCGCGTGGGGCGGTACCAGGGCATGCCCATGTCCCATTCCATGTCGGCGTCGTAGGCAAACAGCTCGCCATCAGCGTTGAAAGCCATGTCGTACGGATTGCGATAGCCGCTGCTGAAGACTTCCCAGTTCTTGCCGTCGGGATCGGTCGAAGCGATCCAGCCGCCGGGAGCCAGCACCCCGCGGGCGTGCCCGTTGGCGTCCCACTGCCGGGGCAGCAGCAGGTCCTCGTCCCAGCTGGGAAGGAGCCGGCTGGAGGCGTGTTCGGGGAGTTTTGCGTGCAGCGGCTCCGCGCGCATCCCCCCCATCGTCTGCGGATCGGCGCTGCGGATCACATCGAACGGCGGCAGCGTGTGATTGCCGGAGATGAGGTAGATCGATTTTCCGTCCGGCGAGAGTCGCAGTGCGTGCGGGCCATGTTCGCCCCCGCCGCGGATTTCCTTCAGCTTCAGCAGTTCGTCGTACTGATCGTCGTCGTTGGTGTCGCGGAGGCGGTACAGACCGCTCCCCGGTCCGCCATTCACAGTCACATAGAGGCTGTTGAATGCAAAGAGCATCCCCTGCGCACCGCTGAGCTTGACGTCGAGCTTTTCGACTTTCGTCGGCTCGCTGCTGCCGAGCGCAGGAGGAGTGATGCGATACAACCCCTTATCGCCCTGGTCGCTGGCGATGAACCGGCCCTTTCCGTCGGAAACGAGGCAGACCCAGGAACCGAGCTCCTCTTTGGGAACCGTGAAGAGGCGTTCGACCTGAAATCCAGGAAGCAGGTGAAACTTGCTGTCGCCGGTCGACACGCGGGAGAAAACGTCGCCCCAGGGCTGGACGCCAAGCTGACCATGCGTCTTGACGGGCAGTTTCTCGGTCGAGTCCTTCGAGGCAAGGACGGCCCAGCTCTCATCGGTGACCAGGTACGAGACCTTGTCGGCCGAATCGGCCAGAACGACCTTTGCCAGGGCAGCGCTGATGCCGCCGTCGTTCCAGACTTCAAGGACAAGAGTATTCTCGCCCGATTTGAGCTGCTTCGTCATGTCGAGCGTGACGGGCTGCTGCCATTCATCGCTGCCGCCGACCTTTTCGTCATTAAGCCAGACCGTGACATGATTGTCGCAGGACACCTTGATCCAGGCGGATTTGACGCCGGCGGGGAGCGCCTGCTTGAGGAAGTAGCGACCGTCCGACTCGGGCCCCCAGATCCAGACGGGGGCCCGACCCTCCTGAAAACTCGGGGGCTCGGCCTTCAGTGTTGAATTGTCGTCGACGACTTCGGGGACTTGGGTGTAGACCTTGCCGTCGGTGGTTTCGGCGGCGGTCAGCGGACCAACCGCGAGGCTACCGGCGAGGAGGGACCAGACGGCCCACGAACGACACTGCATGCTGCGGACTCCCAGAGTTGACGACGAGCGAAGTGGCCCGGAAAGGATCATCAGACATTGATGGGTATCGTAACGAGCGACGGGATCGCGAACTACCAACACCCCGTTCCGGCGGACACTTGCGACGTCGAATCCGCACAAAGACGTTCGCCGAGAGAACGAGAAAGGGCGAAGGACTTCGAGACGAGTTGCCCGACCCTCTCGACTTTAATCGCGACTCTCGAACCGCTCCCGCATGCTCAGAGACTCCGCAACCCCGAGGGTCTGTTTCAACTCGGCGAACGACAGCATCCGGTCCGACAGTCCATCGACCCGCCCTTCACTCTGCATGGCCTGCGCCAGTGCACGGACGGCAAAGCCCGCGATCGCCAGGCTCTCCACCGGCGACACGCAGATTCGAAATCCGAGTTGATCCAAATCGGACGCAGAGAGGATCGGCGTCGCACCACCGACCAGCATATTCGCAAGCTGCGGTCGGGGAATCTCGCGCGCAATCCGCGCCAGCTCATCGACAGACCGGGGGGCTTCCACAAAGCAAACGTCGGCCCCCGCCTCGGCATACTGCTGCGCCCTGCCGATCGCGTCGTCCACGCCGTGCACCGTCAACGCATCGGTCCGTGCAATGATCACAAAGTCCGGATCAACGCGCGCATCGAGCGCCGCCCGCAACCTGACCAGCATCTCCTCCGCGCTGGTCACCTGCTTCCCCGGAAAGTGACCGCAGCGTTTCGGGAAAACCTGATCCTCCAGGAGCAGGCCCGCCGCCCCGGCCCGCTCCAGTTCGCGCACGGTCCGGACCACATTTTGCACGTCGCCGTGCCCCGTGTCCGCGTCGACGATGACCGGCACGCGAACAGCCGACGTCATCCGCCGGGCGGCTTCAACAATTTCAGTCTGCGTGATCAGCCCCGTGTCCGGGAGTCCCAGCAGGCTCGCCGAGGCCCCGAAGCCTCCCAGAAACAGCAGCTCGATCCCCGCCTGTTCCATAATTCTGGCCGAAAACACGTCATGCGGCGCCAGGCTCCGGATGATCCCCGGCCGGGCCAGCAGTTCTCTGAGTTGACGGGGAGCGGACATGGTTGGTCTGGCTCACTGAAAGGACGACGTGCAGCACGTGCAAAGCAGCTCAAAAAGCGTTGAAGCAGTTCGATTCTCCGAATCACTCTTCGTTTTTCACGCCGCAGTTCATGCCTGTTCCAGCACTCCCTCCACCACTTTCCCAAAGACATCCGTCAGCCGGAAGGCCCGGCCCTGGAAGCGGTACGTCAGCCGCTCGTGGTCGATGCCGAGCTGATGCAGGATCGTGGCCTGCACGTCATGGACATGGACCGGATCGGTCGCCACGTTCATCCCCAGATCGTCCGAGGCTCCGTACGTGATTCCCGGCTTCACTCCGCCCCCTGCCATCCACAGTGTAAAGGCATACGGATGATGATCCCGTCCCCAGCGCGGTCGGTCGTTGATGTTCCCCTGAATGAACGGCGTCCGCCCGAACTCCCCACCCCAGATCACCAGCGTGTCGTCCAGCAGCCCCCGCTGCTTCAGATCCTGCACCAGCGCCGCGGAGGGCTGGTCCGTATCCCGGCACTGGTTGTAAAGCTCGGTCGTCAGGCTGTTGTGCTGGTCCCACCCCGCATGCATCAGTTGCACGAACCGCACGCCCCGCTCGACCAGCCGGCGGGACATCAGGCAGTTGTGCGCGAACGTCCCCGGCTCCAGCACCTGCGGACCGTACATGTTCAGCGTGGCCTGCGTCTCGTCGGAGAAGTCGGTCAGCTCCGGCACGCTGGCCTGCATCTTGTACGCCATCTCGTACTGGGCAATCCGCGTGGCGATCTCCGGATCGCCGAACTCCTGCAGCTTCATCTCATTGAGCTGCGCGATGTCATCCAGCACCCCTCGGCGGATTTCCCGGCTGATGCCGTCCGGATTCGACAGATACAGCACCGGGTCGCCGCTCCCGCGGAACTTGACCCCCTGATACCGCGACGGCAGAAAGCCGGAGCCCCAGTAGAAGTCGTAAAAGATCTGCCCGCAGCTCGTCCCCTTGCTGATCGACGTCATCACGACGAACGCCGGCAGCTCCTCCGTGTCGCTCCCCAGCCCGTACGTCAGCCACGCACCCATCGACGGGCGACCGGGCAGCTCTGACCCTGTCAGAAAAAACGTGATCCCCGGCGCGTGATTGACCGCCTCGGTATGCACGCTCTTGACGAAGCACAGGTCGTCGACGATCGACGCGGTGTAAGGGAGAAAGTCGCTGACCCACGCCCCGCACTTGCCGCGCTGCCGGAACGGCTCGACCGGGGCCAGCATCAGCTTTCCCTTCGGGTCGCCGGTCATCGTGCTGAACCGCCGCTCTCCCAGATATTCCTCGGGGACCGGCTTGCCGTGCATCTCTTTCAGCAGCGGCTTGTAGTCGAACAGGTCGACATGCGACGGCGCCCCGTTCTGAAACAGATAGATCACCCGCTTCGCTTGGGGCGCCGCATGCGGCAATCCCGGCAGCCGTCCACCGACAGGAGCCGCCGCCAGCCCGTCCCGCTGCAGCAACCCGCCGAGCGCCGCAGTCCCTAAACCAAGTGCACTGCGTCCAAAAAACTGCCGGCGAGTGACCTGCAGGCGGTATGCATCGAGAGGGTCGGGCATGGCTGCGGCTTCGTCAGGAGGGGGACTCTGGCAGGCGTTCCCTTGAGTATGTGCCCCACCCGCCCGACGGGCAAGACTTCAGCACCGGTCGCGGCGTCAGCTCGGGGACGACGTTGTCATCCGGCAAAGCCAGCCCTGGAGAGGCGACAGCAGACCGCTTCACCACTACCGGTTCGAAGTCCAGTACCGCCGAAACCCCGGCTCGCGCTCGACCTGCGCCACCAGATGGACCGAGTCGAGACCGCGTTCCTGAATGCTCCAGTGGTCCGCGACGTAGTTCACAACGCCGAGCTGCCACGCCGCATCGTCGATGCCTCCCTCCAGTCGATGCCGCCACATCGGCCGCTGTGGATCATCAAACCACTCGGACAACAATGTTCGCAGCTCGTCAGTGACCGGTTCTGCAGGCCCCGCATCGACGCCAAACGTACGGAACCACTCGGGCAGGCGATCGCCGAACTTGAGAGCCCGCTTCCGCGTGGCCTTCGGAACCACGAGCAACCAGCGATCATCGCCGGCTTCTGTCAAATGCTCGATCGTCACTCCGACGGTTGGTTCCGGCACCTTGCGAGCCAGGCCGAATCGAACGGCCAGCGCGGGAACCTGCGGGGGTTCAACGCAGAAGAGATAGTGCATGATGTCTTCGCCGGCAGTGTAGCCGGCACGGTCGAGCGGGCGAAAGTTCCCGAGCCATGTCCCCTTCACAACGCGAAACATGATGTCGTCGAGTGCGTCACTGAGGAAGCGGTAAAGACTCTGGTCCGTAACCGTCTCAGGGACTGCGAGGAGCCCACCGCCACAATAGCCCGGCCAGAAACTGATCTGATCGCGGGCCAGGCGATTGGGAGACTCAGTCGGGGCCTCGTCGATTTCGCATTCATCGTCACCGGACTCGGTGAAAACCCGCAATGCCGGGTCGCCGGCCAGCCGATACTCCGGAAACTCGCGCCTGGCCGCCCGCAGCACATCGTCCATTTCCGTAAAATAACCGGGATATCCCGCGAACTGGGCAAACCTGTGCGTCGCAGGAAATCGCAGCATCACAACGATCCGGGAGGCTCTACTTCACTACCGACAACCGCTCCGTCACCCGTACCTCGGTATCCTCCCCCTGAATCCGCCACAACAGCGGGCGCGGCAGCCGGCACGTCAGCGTCACGCGCGAGTCGGTGTATTGCCGGTCGAGAATCTCCGAGTGCTCCGCCAGGTACGCGAACAGCTTGCCGTTCCCCGCCGAGGTCTCCACCTCGACATCGACGAAACCGTTCCCCAGCCGTTCCGCCACAATTGCCGCAAGCTGGTCGAACCCTTCGCCGGTAACGGCGCTGACCGTCACCGAGCAGGCGTACTTCGCCCGCAGCACATCGACGATTTCTCGGTCCTTGACCGCGTCCGACTTGTTGAGCACCAGCACGAAATTGCGGATCTCGACGCCGATCTCTTCCAGCACCTTCTCGACTGTCTCCGCCTGCTCCTCCGCCTCCGGATTGCTGGCGTCGACCACGTGCAGCAGCAGGTCCGCCTGCCGGGCCTCTTCCAGCGTCGACTTGAAGCTGGCCACGAGCTGGTGCGGCAGATCCCGCACGAAACCGACAGTGTCGCTCAGCAGCACATCCCCCCAGCCCGGCACGCGCCACTTCCGCGTCCGCGTGTCGAGCGTCGCAAAGAGCTGGTCGGCGACGTACACGTCCGACCCGGTCAGCGCATTCATCAGCGTGCTCTTGCCGGCGTTCGTGTACCCCACCAGCGAGACCAGCGCGTGCGATTCCCGCTGCCGGACCATCCGCTCCCGCCGGACTTCAATCTCGCTGATCCGCCGCTTCAGTTCGGAAATGCGCGTGCCGATCAGTCGGCGGTCGATTTCGATCTGTTTTTCACCCGGACCGCGACCGGCGCCGATGCCGCCGTCGATGCGTTCCAGGTGAGTCCACATCCGCTTCAGGCGGGTTCGCGTATACATGAGCTGGGCCAGCTCCACCTGCAGCTTGGCCTCGAAGGTCCGCGCGTGCGTGGCGAAAATGTCCAGAATCAGCTCGCTCCGGTCCACGATGACCCGGTCGACTTCCCGCTCCAGTTCCCGGCCCTGGGCGGGCGACAGGTTGTTGTCGAAGATCACCAGCTCGGCCCCGGTCGCTTCGACCAGGCTCTTCAGCTCTTCGATCTTCCCTTTCCCCAGGCACGTGCTGGGATGCGGCTTCGCCCGCATCTGCACCAGCTCGCCGACCACCGTCACCCCGGCGGTCTTCACCAGCCCCTTCAACTCGTCGAGCACCTGGTCCCGGTCGAGCTTCCGGGACGACTCGACAACGGCCACCAGGACCGCCGTCCGGTGCTGCACCTGCAGCTCATCACGCATAGGTTCAGGCAAGGGTGTGGTGCTCTCAGAGAGAAAGGAAATCCCGCACTCCGGCGGGCAAATGTCCAGAGGAATTTATAGGCCGCTCAGTCACGGCCGGCAATCCCGGACCACGCGGGGCCGTCGCCGGGAGTTCCCTGCGGGCGGGGCGAAGCACGAAATGCGAGATTCGAAATCCGGAAAGAAACCCAAGTTCGAAGCACAGAACGGACACGACGTGGCTACGACAGGTTCACGCAATCGCGTCAATCTTTTCCCTTGCCGGATCCGGGCAGATCTTCTCCTTCCGATCTCCGCGTCCTCCGAGTCTCCGCGGTGAATCCACTTCCTCATTCTTTCGGTCGCGCCGTTGCGTGCGATCTTCGTCTTGCCGAATTTCCGCTGACTCCCCGCCTCCGACCGATTAGGCTGTTTCCTCTCAACTTGTCACTCTCATCGAGGCCGCACCATGCCCCAGTCCCGCCGTGAATTTCTCGCCGCTACCTCCGCCGTCGCCGCCGGTACGATCCTCGGTGCCCCCTTCGTCCACGCCGCCCGCAAGGCCGATGGCCCGCTGATCGTCGGCGAAGGGGACTACAAGTTCGAAGTCCAGCACGAGTGGCCGCAGCTTCCCGACCAGTTCACCTGGCAGACGACCCACAACGTCGCTGTCGACAAGGCCGGCAACCTCTACGTCATCCACGAAGGCCGGGCCGATCAGAAGGAGCATCCGTCGATCTTCGTGTTCGACTCGACCGGCAAATACATCCGCTCGTTCGGCCAACAGTTCCAGGGGGGCGGCCACGGCATCGAGATCCGCGCCGAAGACGGCCAGGAATTCCTCTACGTCTGCGCCTACCAGGCCCTCAAGACCTTCGCCAAGCTCGACCTCAAGGGCGAGACCGTCTGGCAGCAGTACGCCCCGATGGAATCGGGGGTCTATGCCGCCGAAGAGGACACGAAACCGACCGGCCAATGGGGCCGGGACCGTTTCATGCCGACGAACTTCGCCTTCCTCGACGACGGCGGCTTCCTGCTCGTCGACGGCTATGGCGCCTACTACGTACATCGCTTCGACAAGAACGGCAAGTGGCTCTCCTGCTTCGGCGGCGTCGGCGCAGGCGAGGGGAAATTCAACCTGCCGCACGGCGTCTGGGTCGACAATCGCCCCGGCCGCGATGAATCGATTGTCGTCTGCGACCGCGCCAACAACACGCTGCAGATCTTCTCAATGGACGGCAAGTACCGGGAAACGCTGAAAGATTACGGCCTGCCCGCCAACGTCGAGACCTGGCAGAACCTGATGGTCGTCCCGGAGCTGCGCGCCCGTGTGACGCTCCTCAACGAGAAAAATGAAGTCGTCGCCCGGCTGGGAGACGATATCGGCCGCATCACCGCCGAGGGGGGCAACCAGATCCGCGGCGACCGCGCCAAGTGGCTCCCGGGAAAGTTCGTCCACCCCCACGACGCCTGCTTCGGCCACGACGGCAGCATCTTCGTGGCGGAATGGGTCGGCACCGGCCGGGTCTCGAAACTGAAGCGACTGGCGTAGTCAAATTTTCAATCGCCGCCGCGAGGGGTATCCACCGGCAACCCAATTCTGAGTCGGCACTATCCGGCCGTGCCGGGCACTGGTGGCCTTAAGCCACCAGTGCTCTTCTTTTTTTCCATCAGGTGGCACAGACATTCCTGTCTGTGCTTCAAGAACTACCATAGCTGAGCACGAGTTCCTCTGGCGCTGCGACGACCGACACAACATCCGCTCTGAAGATCGCAGCAGTTACGACTTCAACTCCTCCAGCGACCGCAGCGCAAACGCCACATGCAGGGCCGAACCGAGCGGCAGCGCCGATTCGTCCATCTTGAACCGCGGGTCGTGCACGTTGTAGACCGCCCCTTCCCCTTCGTTCCGCATCCCCAGGGCCACGAAACAGCCGGGCGCCTGCTGCGTGTAGTACGCAAAGTCCTCGCCCCCCATCGTGGGCGGCAACTCGACAACCTGCCCGGTTCCCAGCAGCTCGCTCCCCAGCTCCCGCGCCACCTGCCATAACGTCGCATCGTTCAAGGTCGGCGGATAGTCGTTGCCGGGGAACGAAACCTCCGCCCGGCAGTGATGGGCCGCACAGATCCGCTCGGCGATCTCGCGCACTCGTTGCTGCAGAAAGAGCAGTCCCTCCAGCGACAGCGACCGGATCGTCCCGGCCAGCTCCACCGTCGGCGGAATCACGTTATAGGCGTGCCCGGCGTGGACCATCGTAATGCTCACCACCCCAGGCTCCAGCGGATCCAGCTCCCGCGAAACGATGGTCTGCAGCTCACAGATCACTTTCGCCGCAGTCGTCACCGGATCGATCGCTTTGTGCGGCATCGCCGCATGGCCTCCCTGACCATGGACCACAATATTAAGTTGTCCCGCCGCTGCCAGAAACGTCCCCGTCCTCCCGCCGATGGTTCCGGTCGGCAAGGCCGGCCAGACGTGCAGCCCGAACACACGCTGCACCTTCGGGTTCTCCAGGGCCCCCTGCTGGCACATCCGCTCCGCCCCGGCATCGCCCTCCTCGGCGGGCTGGAACAGCAGTTTCACCGTTCCCGTGAGCGATGCTTCATGACGTTTGAGAATCTTCGCCGCCCCGAGCAGCATCGCCGTATGACAGTCGTGGCCGCAGGCGTGCATCTTGCCGTCGATCTCGCTGCGGAACGGCACGTCGGCCTGTTCGTGAATCGCCAGTGCGTCCATATCGGCCCGCAGCGCGACGCACGGCCCGTCGCTCCGGCCCAATGTTGCCACCACGCCGGTCTCGGCAACCGGATAGCGGTAGGAAATCCCCAGCTCGTCGAGCGTCCGCCGGACGAGGGCGCTGGTGCGGACTTCGTAGTAGGAGAGCTCCGGAAAGCGATGCAACTCCCGCCGCAGCCCGACGATCCACTCCCGCAGCTCCTTCGCTTCCTCATACGCCTGGCGGATCTGCATCGCTGGACTCCCTGGGATTGGCTGGATTTCGATCAGGGTAGAATAGAAGATTTCACGCAACGACGCGACGGGGACGCGACGACGGAAAATGTCGAATGACGAAGGCGGAATGTCGAAAGCAAGACGTCGGGAGATGGAGCGAAATGCGCAACATCCCGAATCCCGGCGACTGACAACTGACCACGGGCAAAGATCCAGGAACAAATTCCCCGCTTCGGGTATCATGTCTTCCATGAACACTTTCCCCGTTCTCCGGTTCAGCGACCGCATCACCTGCCTGCCGATCATTCACGGCAGCGGCGACTGCGCGGTGGAAGTCCGTCGATTTCTGCTCACGCATCCCTGCGACTGCCTGGCGGTTCCGCTGCCTCCCTCGTTCCAGACCGGCGTCGAACGCGCGATCGAATTCCTCCCCACCATCTCGCTCGTCGTCCAGCCCGAGCCACAGACCTTCGCCACTCCGGAGTGGACTCCGGAATCCGACGCCACCAACGACGATGAGGAGGACGATGACGAAATCCCCTCGGCCAGCTACGTTCCAATCGACCCCTGTCAGGGAGTCGTGGCGGCGTTGCGGATGGCGATGCAGGAACGCATCCCGCGCGCGTTCATCGATCGGGAGACGGCCCGCTTCGAAGTCCTGACCGCCCACCTCCCCGACCCCTACGCCCTCAAACAGGTCCGCCCCGACCGGTTCGCCGCGGCCCTGTTGCCCTCCATCCCGCGCCTGCCCGTCGGTCAGCCTCAGGACCGGGCGGTCACCATGGCGGCCCGGCTGCGGGAGCTGGAAGAACGCTACGAGTCGATCGTCTTCGTCTGCTCGATCATGGACTGGCCCTGGATCCGCGACGCCTACATCGATCGGGTGCAGCCGCCAGTCACCGAAGAAGACGTCGAAGAGACTGCCATCTACGCGGCCGATCCGAAAACGCTGCTCTTTCTGCTCGGCGAACTTCCCTACATCACCGGCCTCTACGAACGAGCCCGCAACGAGCTCGACGACGACGAAAATCTGTCGGTCGACGGCGTGAAAGCCATGCTGCTGGCCTCCCGCGATCGCTATCAGGAAGACCTCGGTCAGCGCGCCCGAAAAATCTCCCCCAAGCTGCTCCGCACATACTTTCAATACGTCCGCAATCTGTCGCTCATCGACCGGCAGTTCACGCCCGATCTTTACACGTTGATCACCGCCGCCCGCCAGATCGCCGGCGATCAGTTCGCCATTCACCTGGCCGAAACCGCCGGCGAGTATCCCTTTGTCGGCGCGATCCCCTATCCGACGGTCCAGCTCGGCAAACGCCGGGCGCGATTTCCCGACGAGTCGCTGGCCGAGCTGAAATGCCGCCTGCCGGGCCGGGCCTTCAGCTGGCGGACCTGCCGGCTGCAGCCGAAGCCGCCAAAGCCCTCGCAGGAAGAGTGGCAGATGCGGTGGAATCCGTTCCACCAGTGCAGCTGGCCGCTCGAAGACATCGCCATCGAGAAGTTCCGGACCCACGTCAAAGACGTGGCCCTGGCGTTGCTGGGGACCGACCTCGCCCGCAGCGAGAAGTTCAGCGCCAGCATGAAGGACGGCCTCGATATCCGCGAGACGCTCCGCAACTGGCACACCGGCGACCTGTACGTGAAAGTCCTGCCACCGTCGCGCGGCGCCCTCGATTGCGTCGTGATGCTCTTCGATTCCCCCGCCGACCCGCGCGAGTACCCCTGGCGCGTCACCTGGCACGCCGAGCACCACGACGAGTCCACGCTCGCGCTGTTCGCCACCGAGTACCGAGGCAACATGGTCGGCCCGGGAATCGGCCAGGCCACTTACGGCGGAGCCCTGTTCCTGTTCCCGCCCCGCGCCGTCCCCGACATCTGGCACGATCCGCGATTCGATTATGTCGACACTCTCGAAGAGCGGCTGCTGGCCGCGGCCTGCCTGCACGCCCGCGAACGGCACATCGCCATCCTCAGCGCCGCCCCCCCAGGCCCCGCCTGGCGACAGATCGCCCGCCGCTACGGCAAAAAACTGCTGCACGTTCCGCTGGGAAAGTTCAGCCAGGAAACCGTCCAGCAGCTCCGCATGTTCCACGTGCTCAACGGAACCAAAGTCCGCAGCTACGCCGCAGAGTTCATTCGAAAAGCGTGACCGGATGCGAGACTCACCCGGGAGACCGTGGGGTGCAGCATGTTTTCTGGCTCACTCAACTCTCGACTCTCAACTCTCATCTGTTTGAGGCTTCCATGATCTCCGCCACCCGTCGACAGTTCCTCTCCGCCGCAGCGGTCTCAAGCCTCCTCCCCGGCGTTCTGCGGGCGCAGGACAGTCCGGCGAAGTCGAAGATCAAAATCGGCCAGATCGGCGTCGAGCACGCCCACGCCAGCAAGCTCTCCGTCTATCGATCCTCGCCCGATTACGAAGTCGTCGGCATCGTCGAACCCAACGAGAAACTGAGAAAGCGGGCGATGGAGCAACCCGCCTATCGCGATCTCCCCTGGCTCACCCGCGAACAGCTCCTCAACGCGCCCGGCCTGCAGGCGGTCCTCGTCGAAACGCACGTCCGCGAACTGCTCGATAACGCAGAACTCTGCATCGCCGCGGGAAAGCACGTTCATCTCGACAAACCGGCCGGAGCTGACTGGAAACAATATCTGCGGTTGCTGCAGGCGGCCGAGCAGAAGCAGCTCATGGTTCAGATGGGCTACATGTACCGCTACAACCCGGGGATCCTCCTGTTGCGCGAGTTCCTCAAGCAAGGCTGGCTCGGAGACGTCTTCGAAGTCTCCACCATCATGGGCAAGGTCGTCCCCCCCGCCGAACGGAAGGAACTGGCCGAGTTCCCCGGCGGCATCATGTTCGAACTGGCCTGCCACGTGATCGACCTGGTCATCGGCGTCCTGGGAAAACCGACGGCGATCGCCCCCTACTCGCGCACCTCCGGCCGGTTCGGCGACACGCTGGCGGACAACATGCTGGCCGTCTTCGACTATCCGCAGGCGACGGCGACGGTCCGCTCGGCCGCGCTCGAAGTCGACGGCGGCGAACGCCGGCAGTTCACCGTCTGCGGCACGGAAGGGACCTTCCACATCCAGCCGCTCGACAACCCCGGCGCCCGCATCGCGCTCTCGCAACCGCGCGGCGAGTACCGCAAGGGATATCAGAACGTGACCTTTCCCAAGTTCACCCGCTACGTGGCGGACGCCGCCGACATGGCGCAGATCCTCCGCGGCGAAAAAGCCAGCGACTTCAACTACGACCACGACCGCCACGTCCAGGAGGCAGTGCTGAGGTCGTCAGGGATGTGGACGTAGGGCAGGCTCCCGCCTGCCGAATTGTGGTGACGAGTAGGGCCGGGCGCGCCCGGCCCTACTCGCGGACGACTTGCTGCGGGAACTTGATCTGGAACTTCTGCCCGTCGCGGAACAGCGCCCGGCCGTTGAGGACCGGCCACCAGTCTCCTTTCACCACACGCGTCTCCTTCCCCGAAATCAGCACGTACTCGGTCGGATGGGCGTAGCGGGCTTCGGGCATCCGGTCGATCCAGATCAGTGCCGTCTCGCCGTCAAGGGCAATGATCGGTCCATCGTGGCCGTCCTGCAGCTTGTCCTTGTCCTTCAATATGGTGTGATATTGAAAGATCCGGACCACGGGACGCGGCTCTTCCAGGGGCGGCTTGGCCCAGGCGGCACTCCACAGGGCGCCGGCAGCGAGCAGAACGATGGTGAAGGCGCAGACGAGTGATTTCTGGTGATGGCTCATCGGTTCGGTTCCAGCGCTCTTGAAGGAAATTGTCAACTCGTCGGAATCAGACGCCTGTCGGCAGGCGAGAGTTCCCGGATTTGTTCGTACGTGGTTCACGTCCAGCCGGACCTACCAGAGCCCCGCCCACTGGATTTCTTCCCGCCAGTCAGCCAAGCTCGTTTCACTCTGTGAAACCATCTCCCCTGCTGCCGGAGTTTCCCACATGACGCGCCTCTGGACCCCCTTCACCTTGCTCGCCGCGCTGATCGGCACGGTTCCCGCTATCGCCCAGGACACCTACCCCGAGCATCCCGATTCCAAACGCCAGGACGGCGTCCCCCAGGGGAAAATCGAAGGGCCGTTCCCCTGGAAGAGCACGATCTTCCCCGGCACCGTCCGCGACTACTGGGTCTACGTCCCCGCCCAGTACGACGGCTCCAAACCCGCCTGCGTCATGGTCGTCCAAGACGGCCTTGGACTCGCCAACGGCTGGAAGGTGCCAACCGTCCTCGACAACCTGATCCACAAGAAAGGGGTCCCGGTCACGATCGGCATCTTCGTCAGCCCCGGCGTCGTCCCCGCGCCGCACGACAAGGCCCAGCCGCGGTTCAACCGCAGCTTCGAATACGACGGCCTCGGCGACCGCTACGCCCGCTTCCTGATCGAGGAGATCCTCCCCGAAGTCGGCAAGACCTACAAACTCAGCCAGGATCCCAACGACCGGGCCATCGCCGGCTCCAGCTCAGGCGGCATCGCGGCCTTCACCGCCGCGTGGGAACGCCCGGACGCCTTCCGCCGGGTCTTCACGGGCGTTGGTACTTACGTCGGTCTGCGCGGCGGCAACGAGTATCCGGTCCTCATCCGCAAGTCGGAACCGAAGCCGATTCGGGTCTTCCTGCAGGATGGCTCGAACGATAACAACATCTACGCCGGAAGCTGGTGGGTCGCCAACCAGGACATGCTCGCCGCCCTCGAATGGGCCGGTTACGACGTCAACCACGCCTGGGGCGAAGGGGGCCACAACGGCAAGCACGCCACCGCGATTCTGCCGGACGCGCTCCGCTGGCTGTGGCGCGACTACCCGCAGCCGGTCGCGGCCGCCCCGTCGAACAAGCGGATTGAAGTCCTCATCCCGGGCGAAAACTGGCAGCTCGTCAGCGAAGGGCACGGATTCACGGAAGGCCCGGCCGTCAGTCCGGCCGGTGACGTCTACTTTACGGACATCCCCAAGAACCGGATTCACAAGATCGATCCGGCCGGCAAGGTGACTGTCTTCGCCGAGGAGACCAACGGCGCCAACGGCCTGATGTTCGGCCCCGACGGCCAGCTCTACGCCTGCCAGAACAACGCCCAGCGGATCGTCCGCTACAACACCGAAGGCCAGCACGAAGTCGTCGTCACCGACGCCCCGAGCAACGACCTCGTGCTCCTCAAGACCGGCGGCGGATACTTCACCGATCCCGGCAACAAGAAAGTCTGGCACTTCACGCTCGACGGAACGAAGCAACTCGTCGCCGAGGGGATCGAGTTCCCGAACGGCGTGATCCCCTCCGCCGATCAAACGCTGCTGTTCGTCAACGACACGCGCGGCCGGTGGATCACTTCGTGGTCGATCCAGCCCGACGGCATGCTCGCCAACCGCCAGGAATACGGCTGGCTGCACCGCCCGGACCACACGGGACAAACGGGGGCAGACGGGATGACGGTCGATACCGAAGGCCGGCTGTACGTCACAACGAACCTGGGTGTGCAGGTCCTCGACCAGCTCGGCCGCGTACACTACATGCTCGAAAAGCCCGACCCCGCCTGGCTCTCCAACGCCGTCTTCGCCGGTCCGGAAAAGAACATTTTGTACGTGACGTGCGGCGGGAAAGTCTTCAAGCGGAAGTTGAATGCGACGGGTGTCATCCCCTGGCAGGATCCGGTCACGCCCCCTAAGCCGCGCCTGTAGGGCAGGCTCCCGCCTGCCGGATTGTGGCTGGCCGCTGGGCAACAATACGACGCTGGGCCTGGTGGCTGTGCAGTCGCCATTGCCGCTGACTTGCCAGACGATCGGCTCAGGTGTCGGCGGACGGCCTCTCCCAGTCCCGCCAGCGCAATCCCTCCCCCGGTTGTTCTGTCGCATAGACCACGTGCAACACACGGCGGCGGGCTGGGCGTTGCGCCGGTGCGGACCGATGAACGATCAGCGGTTTCATCAGCAGTACGTCTCCCCGGGACGCGGGACAGGCCACGTATTGCTCCAGGGGAATCGCTGCAATCTCCGCCTCGCGCAGGCGCCCTGACCGATGACTGCCGGGAACCACGCAGAGCGCTCCATTGGCTGGGTCGCAATCGTCCAAGTGCAGCCGCAGGGCCACCAGCGAAGCCAGCGTCTCGTCGCTCGCTTCGAGGTAGGTAACGCCGTCACGGACGCGCCCGCGACGCCGAGCACCAGGCTCGCCGATGGAGACAATCGGCATCAGCACGTCCTGATGCCCGGGAACTCCCCAGTTCGCTTCCGCGTGCTTGTCAAAATAGATCGCATCGACCGTAAACGCCGCCTGACCGAGTGCTTCGCTCGCGAGTCGATCGACGCCACATTTGGCAAGGACCTCGCGCAGTTCCGGCACGTCCCGGAACAGATTCCGCGCCGCATAAGCTGACCCCGATCGCCGACGAACGACGTCCGCTGCCGCCTCGATCAGCGACGACAATCGCTCGATCTCAATGTCGCCAATCGCGGCCTTGACGAGGGCAACACCGTCCGCGGTCAAGCGGTCGAACGGCGAAATCAATTCGTCGCCCTTTCGACATTCCGCCTTCGTCATTCGACATTTCTTCCCGTCGCGCCTTTGCGTGAAATCTTCACCCTTCCGACTTCTCTGCGGCCTCTGCCCTCTCTGCAAGAAATCCGTCCTCACTCCCCCCGCCACACTGCCGGTCGCTTCTGCAGGAACGCTGCAATCCCCTCCTGCGCATCGTGAGCCACCGCGTTCCGCGTCATCACCTCCACCGCGTCGCAGTACGCCGCCGGCTCGTCGAGGTGGAGCTGGCGGTAGAAGGCCTCCTTCCCCAGCCGGACCGTCAGCGGGCTCGACGCCACGATGGCGCCGGTCAGCTCCGCAATCACCGCGTCGAGTTCATCCGGGGCGGCGATCCGGTTGATCAGCCCCGCCTGCAAAGCCCGCTCGGCATTCAGCGGCTGACCCGTCAACAGCATCTCCATCGCCAGTTTCGGCGTGATGTTCCGCACCAGCGGCACCATCGGCGTCGTGCAGAACAGTCCGATCTTCACGCCGGGCGTGGCGAACTTCGCGTCCGACGAAGCGACAGCCAGATCGCAGGCCGCCACGAGCTGGCAGCCCGCCGCCGTCGCCAGCCCCTGCACGCGGGCGATCACCGGCTGCGGAAGCTGACGGAGCTGCTGCATGACCCGCGAACAGCGATCGAACAGCCGGCGGTACTCCGCTTCGGTCCGCCCGGTCATCTCCGACAGATCGTGCCCCGAACAGAACACCGGCCCCGCCGCGGCGAGAACCACCACCCGCGCGGTGGAATCGGTCGCAATGGCCGAGAGAGCCCCTCCCAGTTCAGTCAGCAGCTCCTCCGAAAGAGCGTTGCGACGCTGAGGCCGATTGAGAGTGACGCGCACGACGCCCGCCGAATTTTCGACGAGCAGATTGGAGGCAGGAGCGGATTCCATGTTGGTGATTCCTGGGACATCGCAGCGATTGATCGACGCAGACGATTGTCTCAAACGTCAAGAGAAAGGGACAGCCAACGCAGTTCGGACGGAGTACGCCACCCCTTGTCGTGCCGTCTCGACCCCGAAGGGGTCGAAGAGGGTAGCCGGGGGTTGAGCGAAGCGACACCCCTGGCAGGCTGCGACGACGATGCCGTTGAATGAGGAACGAATCGACGACGCCCCCGGGTGATCCCCGATTGCGCCACCGCCCCCAGCGGGGTCGCACATGCTCCCCCCCCAAACTGGAGACGACCCCTGACTCGCCACTCCTCCCCGGCACAAAGGTGTTGGCGGATGCTGATGTTTCCGCTAGCCTGCCGTCGACTCACACAGTGAATTCAGTCCCCCGGAGCCCTCGTTATGACGCTCGGATCCCAGCCACGCCACTTGTTCGGTTACGCCTCGCTGGCGATCCTGCTCCTCGGCGACATCGCTCAAGCCGCCGAGTGGCCGCAATTCCTGGGACCCGCCCGCAACGGGATCTCCGCAGAGACGGGCCTGATTCAGCAATGGCCCGCCGATGGCCCCAAAGTCCTCTGGCGCGTCGAGGGGGGCGGCGGGATGTCTGGCGTGGCCATCCTCAACGGTCGCGCGGTCACGCTGATCCAGCGCGATGGCGACCAGCTCGTGCTGGTGCTCGACGCGAAAACGGGCAAAACACTGCACGCCGTCCCGGTCGCACCCGAATTCGACAACCCCATGGGAGCCGGTCCGCGCGCAACTCCATCTCTGGCCGGCGACCGGGCCTACGTTTACACCGGCGAAGGAATCCTGGCCGCCGTCGATGTCAAGGATGGCAAAGTCGTCTGGTCGCACGATGTCGTGAGCGAACTGGGCGGCAAGCCGGCAGAGTATGGCATGGCCTGTTCGCCGTTGCTGGTGGGGGACAATGTCGTCGTCACGGCGGGCGCCTCCCGAGGAACGGTGGCCGCCTTCGAGGCCGCAACCGGCAAGCCGGCCTGGCAGGCCGTGGCCGGCGGCGGTCGGGACACCGCCGGTTACTCGTCCCCCGCACTGCTCAACGTCGGTGACGAACAGCAGCTCGTCGCCTTCGAAGGGAAAGCCGCCATCGGAATCGCGCCGGCGACCGGCAAACTGCTGTGGCGTTATCCCTACGTGACCGACTACGACTGCAACATCGCCACACCGATTTCGATCGGCGGAAAAGTCTTCATTTCCTCCGGCGAGAACCACGGCAGCACGCTGCTCGACATCGTTAAGACCGGCGACTCGTACAATGCGACCGTCGCCTGGGAGTCGCAGGGTCCGAAGAGCGTTCTGCGGACCGAATGGCAGACGGCTGTTCTGCACGACGGCTATCTCTACGGCTTCGACAACGTCGGCAGCGCCGGGCCAGTGACGCACCTCACCTGTATCGAAGCTGCGACGGGCGAGAGGAAGTGGCAGGAACTGCGGTTCGGCAAAGGGAACCTGATCCTCGCCGACGGCAAACTGTTCGCCACGACCATGCAGGGAGAACTGGTCGTGATCAACGCTTCGCCCGAGAAGTACGAAGAGCTGGGACGACAGACGCTGCTGCGGTCGACCCGCCAGGCGCCGGCGCTGGCGAACGGAATGCTCTACCTCCGCGATGACCGCGAGATCGTGTGCGTGAATGTGAAGGCCGGCAACTGAACTGCTCGGCTGATCGACGCCGGGAATATCGCGGCAGACTCTCAATCCGACTCGGCAACCGGCATCGCAATCTTCCGCCGCTTTCGCTTCTTCTTGCGCGGCGGATCGATCCGCGATTCCAGCATCTGCAGCCCCATCCCGCCGGTAATGACCATCGCTTCAACGACCAGCCCGCCGATCAGCAGCCCCCGCCGCTCGGTCACGACATAGCCGATGACCCACGGCGCCGACGGAATCTGCGCCACGCTCTGCCAGGCAAGCCGTCCCACCATCTGCCCGAAGAAGACCAGCGGCGCCGTCCGCCGCACCCCTCTCTCCGGTCGCTGAAACCGATGTCCATCTCGGTCGGCATAGGCCGAAGCGGCGCAGCACCAGAACAACAGCGCCACGACGATCGAGACGCCGATCGTCACCTGCGGGATCGACCAGTTCGTAGCGGCAGGTGCGTCTTCACTCATGATCGGCCCGGCTCCCGGCAGCGACTTCTCTCGGGAACCCCAGCGCGTGGGCAGTCCCCGGCAACTGCGGTATATTGAGTCCCGGCGTGCTCCGCTGTCCAGTGTTTTTTCCAGGATCTGCACCATGACTGTTTCTCGACGTTCGTTCCTCAGCACGGCTGCCGCCGGCGCCGGACTGGCAGCCCTCGCGCCGCACGTTCATGCCGGGGCGGATTCCGCCGCGGATCTGAAATCGATCGGCAAGACGCCTCATACAAAGTTCGCCGTCAACTGCGAAATGTGGTGGACGAAGCTGCCATTCCTCGACCGCATCAGAAAGACGGCTGAGCTCGGTTTCCCCGGCTACGAATTCTGGCCGCTCGCCGGCAAAGATCTGGACGCGGTCGCGTCGCTCTCGCAGGATCTCGGGCTGGAAGTCGTGCAATTCACCGCCTGGGGCTTCAAGCCCGGCATGAACGAGCCAAAGAATCATCCGGCCGTCGTGCAGTCCATCAAGGACGCCTGCGTCGCCGCGAAGAAGCTCAAGTGCAAAAAGGCCTGCGTGGTCGCCGGCGACGACGTCCCCGGCATGACACAGGCCGAAATGCACAAGAACGTCATCACCGCCCTGAAGAGCGTGGCGAAGATCGCCGAGGACAACGACCTGACGCTGATCCTCGAACCGATGAATATCCGCGTCGATCACAAGGGCCACTGTCTGTACGGCAGCGCCCCGGCGATTCACATTTGCCAGGAAGTCGGCTCGTCCCATGTGAAGATCAACTGGGACCTCTATCATATGCATATCACCGAAGGGGACCTGTGCGGACACCTGCGCGAGGGGATGGCGACGAAGACCATCGGATACCTGCAACTTGCCGATCACCCGGGCCGGAACGAACCGGGAACCGGAGAAATTCACTACAATCGCGTCCTGAAAGAGGCTCACGACCTCGGCTATCGCGACTTCGTGGGTCTCGAATGTCGGCCGACGGAAGAAGTCGCCGCCGCCCGTCGCGTGGCCGCCGCGGACGTGTGGTGATTTCGCGAAGAGTCTGTGCAAAGTTCATGAACAGCACGTCGGCGAATTGTCGCGTGCGGTCAGAAACGGTAGAGCTGGAGCCCGGCTGGCTTCAGCCAGGGAGAAGTCTTGATGCCTCGTTTGACTGTTGAGGGTGTGGGCGAATTCGAAGTCCCGGCGGGCAAACGCCTCGTTCTGGCTCTCACCGAAGACGCCAAAGTCGACCAGCTCCACGCCTGCGGCGGCAACGCCAGATGCACGACCTGTCGCGTGGAATTCGTCGCCGGCGAACCGCAGAACATTACCGTCGCGGAAAAGGATCTCCTCGCAGCCCGCGGTCTGTCTGGCATGCGCCTGAGCTGCCAGGTTCTGGTCGACCAGGACATGACGGTCCGCTGCATCAGCCGCTTTGAAGGAAGCGGACGGAAAGACGCCGGCGGCCAGCCGACCCCCGAACTGCAACCTCAGCCCGTCGCCTGGACCACGAAAGACTGATCTCCCCCCGACCTTCTCGCTCATTCATTCAGGAAACCGTTTCGATGACTGCCCGCCCTCTGCTGCTCGCCTGCCTGACGGCCGTCATGGTCGCCTCGTCACTCCCGGCCCAGGACTACATCCGCGATCTACAGACGGCCGCCGTCAAGGCGAAGTCAGCGGACTTCGGCCACTGGGGTCCCGATCCGAAGAACTACATCGCCTGGGGATCGCACTCGAACCGGCTGATTCCCGTCTACACGTTCGGCACGCTGGGGGCCGGCAAGGGAGTCGATCTCACGTCGTACACGGGAGCGAACAGCCCCTATCGCAGCGAGCAGGAGCTGAAACGAATCTACGGCCGGCTGCCATCGAATACGCTCAACCCGGAAGCGGAGTATCTCGACCAGACGAATCTGTACGACATTCAGAAAGCCGCCTTCGCCGCCGGCAAGAAACACGTCTTCCTCGTCGTCTTCGACGGCATGGACTGGGACACCACCCGCAACGCCGCAATTTACGAGCGCCAGAAGATCGAATACGACGCCGGCCGCGGCACGGGCTTGCACTTCCAGGACTACACCGCAGGCGGCACGACGCAGTTCGGCTACATGTGCACCAGCCCGCACAACAACGGCACCGACGTCGACGTCGACTCCCAGACCGTCAAGAACCCTGGCGGCACCATGTTCGGCGGCTACAGCGTCGCCCACGGCGGCCCGAATCCCTGGATCCCCGGCAGCGAGCCACTCTACCCGATCTCCAAGGACCCGGACCCGGCGTTCCAGCACGCATATACCGATTCTTCCAGCTCTGCGAGCAGCATGACCGCGGGAATGAAAACCTACAACAACTCGGTGAATGTCGATGCGGCCGGTGCGCAGTTCGAAACGATCGCCCATCAGGTCCAGGCGCAGGGCTTTGCGGTCGGCGCCGTCAGCAGCGTCCCCATCAGCCACGCCACCCCCGCCTGCACCTACGCACACAACGTCGACCGGGACGACTACCAGGACCTCACCCGCGACTTGCTCGGGCTGAAGTCGATCAGCCATCCGAATGAACCACTGCCCGGACTCGACGTCATCATCGGAACGGGATGGGGCGGCGAACGGACGAAAGACTCCGGGCAGGGGAAGAACTTCGTTCCCGGCAACGCCGTCCTGACCGACGCCGACCGGAACGCAGTCGACGTGAAGAACGGCGGGAAATACGTCGTCTCGCAGCGAACGCCCGGCCAGTCTGGGGAAAACCGATTGCTGGCCGATGCTGGCACGGCGGCGGAAGGCGGACACCGCCTCCTGGGCTTCTACGGCGTCGCCGCGACCAGCCATCTGCCGTTTGCAACCGCGGACGGAGACTTCCGGCCCGCCCCGGGCCGAACCGACAAAGTTGAAGAGTACACTCCCGCGGATCTGCTGGAGAATCCCACGATCGCGGATATGGCTACAGCGGCCATCACGGTCCTCTCGAAGAACCCCAAGGGATTCTGGCTGCTGGTCGAACCGGGAGATGTCGACTGGGCCAACCACGACGACAACCTCGACAACTCCATCGGGGCCGTGAAGTCCGGCGACAAGGCCGTCAAAGCCATCACCGACTGGGTCGAGCGGCACAGCAACTGGCAGGAGTCGCTGCTGATTGTCACGGCCGACCACGGACATTATTTTGTTCTGAAGCGGCCCGACCTCCTCGTCGCTCCCGCGAAGACCGCGTCCCGACGCTGAAGCCAGTCCCCGGCCTGGAGACCTGCGCATGGCCCAACCATCCTTCGAAGTGGCGGTTGCTCACAAGTGGTTCGCTATCGAGTGCAATAACGAAGCCTGGTCGCTGCTGGAGGCCGCCTCCCGGACAGCTACGGAAGGGGAACGACTGATCCACCTGGCGCACGCGGCCTGTCACCACTGGCTGCAGGTCGGTACGTTGCTTAATCACGCGCGCGCTCAAAACCTGCTCGCGAACGCGTACGCCGCGATCGGGCGCGGCGAACCGGCCCTGCATCACGCCCGGCGGACTCAGGAACTGCTGAAAGAAGCCAACGAAGTCGCGACCGACTGGGACTGGGCATTTGCCCACGACGCGCTCGCCCGCGCCCACGCAGCGGCGGGAGATGCGTCGGCGGCCGCGTTCCGGGCCGAAGCCCGTGCCGCCGGTGATCGAATCGCCGATCCGGAGGACAAGGCCGCCTTCGACCAATGGTTCGTTCGAGAGCTTCCCACCTCTCGATAACCGCTCGCCAAGACGGTCAGCGACTCCAAACTTGAATCATTCTGCGGCTGGCTCCCCAGCCAGCACAGGCGGCGAACGCACGTCAACCTCCCTTGCCAGGTTGAAGAATCGGAGTCCGATTCACATCACGCTGTTGACTCTCCGAATTCGCTGCCGAAAGATAGGCGCAATCGCCAAAGTCTTCCGAGAACCCCTGGAGTCTCGCGATCGGCGTCCGAATTTGCCCCTGACAGGTGCACGATGACTCTGCTTTCGCCCCGCCTCCTTGCCCGGCTGACTGTCGTCGCCGCCGCATTTCTGGTCTCAGTCGTCACTCCCGCCGCCGCTCAGACGCGGACGGGGTGGATCGACCGCACGTTGAAGGACGCGGATGGCGTCCACAAATACGACGTGTTCATCCCGCAAGCCTACAGCGCCGACCGCACCTGGCCGACGGTCGTCTTTCTCCACGGTGCCGGCGAACGCGGCACGGACAATCGCAAGCAGCTTGCCGTCGGCCTGGCGCCGCACGTGGCGGCCCGCGCCTCCACCCTGCCGTTCATCGTCGTATTCCCGCAATCCGAAGACACCGACGGCCGCCTGCTGGAAGGCTGGGCGGCGGGGACCCCCGATGGCGACCGCGTCGTGAAGATTCTGGACGACGTCGAGAGTCACTATCGCGTCGACAAGCAGCGAGTCACCCTCACCGGCTGGTCGATGGGGGGATACGGCGCCTGGAGTCTGGGCGCGGCGCACGCCGATCGCTGGAACGCCGTGGTCGCCCTCTCTTCCGGCGGCGACTCCACGAAAGTCGCCCCCCTCGCGAAGATCCCCGTGTGGTCCATTCATGGCGAACAGGACCGTCTGGTTCCCGTCGAGCGTTCGCGGGCCATGGTCGCCGCCCTCAAAGACGCGGGGGGAAATGTCACGTCCCAGGAATTGCCCGATATGGGGCACGACATCCTCGGGGCCGTCTACGGCCGCGACGCCTTCTACGACTGGCTGGCGGATCCTTCGAAATCGCCGCCGGTCCTCAAGCCCAGCAACACACCCGACAGAGTCGTGCCGAAGCCCGAGTTCCGTCCGGCGGTCAACATTCCACAGGTCGCCGCCATCCGCCTCGGCAACGACTCGCTGAAGGCTCTCTCCTATTCGCTGGCCCAGCTCGTCCCCCCCAATCTCCTGACGGGCCGGCTCAACGACATGTACGACTCGACCTCCGCCGCCGGCCGGTCCTTCTCCGTCCAGTTCTCCGGGCTCAGCTACACCGGTCAGCTCGAACGGGTCTACATCCAGGGCTGGCAGCCGGGCCGCCTCAGCATTCAGCTCGGCGTCCGCAATGTCGTGATGACGATCGGAGCCACCTATATCAACGGCGATCGGCACTCCGCCCAGGCCGGTCCGATCGGCATCTACATCGGCCAGAACGGCCCCGTCTGGCTCAGCCTGGATGTGACACCTTACGTCGAAGCCGGAAAGCTCCGCCTCCGCCTCAACAACGCCAGCTTCCAGATTCCCGCCAACAACTACTCGGTCTCGTCTCCCGCGGGAATTTCGACCCAGGGCTTCGGCATGACCGAAGAGCGGGTCAACGACGGGCTGATGAGCGGGCTCTACGGCGCCCGCGGCCGGATCGAGAACGAAGTCCGCAACCTCGCCCCGAACATCGTCGCCCAGCTCGAAAAACAACTGCAGGTCATCGACGTCGACCAGTACCTCGCCGGCCTGTGGCCGCTCCCCGTTTACCAGCCCCGCGTCCAGGTCTTCCCGGACCAGGTGACGGTCGACGCCAACGGCCTGTCCCTGGTGGTCGGGCTCTCTGCAGAAAGCCTCGATCCCGCCCACTCTCCCGCCACGCCGGTTCAGGCGAAGCCGGCCGGTGCGAGCCTGGAATCGGTGGGGACCGGCGGCGACCTGTCGCTGGCGATCGCCCCTCAGCTCCTCGGGCCCCTGACGCAGCTCATCGTCGATTCCGGGCTGGCGAAGCTCGACGTCCTCGACATCCCCGAGCCGTCGTTTGCCAAATTCGCCGACCCCGCCCTCCTGCGGGAACTGATTCCCGACTTGAAGCGCTACGGCGACGGGCTGCAGGTCCGGACCCAGTTTCAGATGCTCTCCCCGCTGGAGGTCGGTCCGTCCGCAGACGGCCCGCTGCAGTTCCGGCTCCCCCGCGGCCGGCTGATTGTCTCGATCAAGTCCGACCCGGCCGAGAAGACCTGGCAGCCCTGCGCTCAAGTCGACCTGGAGATCCAGGAGCAAGTTTCCGCCGAACTTCAAAAGCCCGCCTTCGATCTGCGCATCGTGCGCCTCGACTGGCTCCCCACACAGCGGGTGGACGGCGTCGCCACCTTTGTGAAGGGCTACGAGCCGCAAGACGCGATGCTGAAATCGGACGAACTGGTCGGCCTGTTCCGCGAAAGCTGGGACGCGCTGACGAAGGACAAGCCGATCGCGGTCTCCGAAGTCCCCGACCTGTCGCTCGGATTCACCCGCCTGCGAATTCAGGACTTCGGCTGGAAACCGTCCGTCCTGGAGGCGGTTTTCAAGCCTGCCGGGGTCAAGCTGACGAACCTCAGCGTCGAGCCCTTCACGTACGAGACCAAAGGCCCTTACAGCGGCTGGGGCGGTCCCTACACCGTCAAGCCGGGAGAATCGCAGTTCTTTGATATCCCCTACCCGCTCACCTACCGTCGTTACGCCAAAGAGACCGGCTGGGAAGTCTATACGCTGAACTGCGGAACCCACTCCGAATTCCGCGTCCCCCTGACCGGCGGCGCCCCCCGCCTCTTCCAGGCCCGCCGCCCGGTCGCGACCCCGGCGGCAGAGCCGGCGAAAGAGGCGGCCGAGGCGAAATGACTGCGGGGCTTGTGAATTAGTTCTTGGCTCTTGGGTCTTTGTGAAGAACCGCACTCAGACGTCGTTCGACGCTCGACCTTTGAAGTGCTGCATATCCGGTGAATGGGAAGCAGGAATGGCTGGAGCAGAGGAGCTTGTCGCGGATCGATGATCGTTGATCGCCAGACTGGAGGAGACGTCAGTTCTGGCAATCAGCGTCTCACGATCAGCCTCTTCCCTTCGACATTTCTTCACGTCTTCTCTCTTCAGATTCCTCTGCGGCCTCTGCTCACTCGGCGTCTCTGCGAGAGATCTTCCTCCTGATCCTTGCGTGAAATCCTCGCTCCATTCCCGTAGGCTTGGTGCTTTCCCCCTTCCTGGGAGCCGCACCATGCAGCTCGGTTTCGTCAGCGCCATCCTTCAGGAACTGTCCCTCGCCGAGGTCGCGAGGATCGCCGCCGGCATCGGCTTCGACTGCGTCGAAGTCTGCTGCTGGCCCGTCAGCAAGGCCGAACGCCGCTATGCCGGCGTCACGCACGTCGACGTCGCCGACTTTTCCCCGGCCCGCGCCGACGACGTGCAGGCCACGCTCGCCGAGACCGGCGTTTGCATCAGCGGGCTGGGCTATTATCCCAACCCCCTGACTCCCGTTGTCGAGGAAGCGGCGGCGGCGGTGGCCCATCTCAAGAAAGTCATTGCTGCTGCGCCGCTGCTCGGACTCGGCCGCGTCAACACGTTCGTCGGCCGGGACTGGACGAAATCGGTCGACGACAACTGGCCCCGCTTTCTGGAGGTCTGGCGGCCGTTGATCAAGTTTGCCGAGGACCACGGCGTCCGGATCGGCATCGAGAACTGCCCCATGTCCTTCAGCAAGGACGAATGGCCCGGCGGGAAGAATTTGGCGATCTCGCCCGCCATCTGGCGGCGGATGTTCGCCGACATTCCCAGCCCGAACTTCGGACTCAACTACGACCCGTCCCACATGATCTGGCAGCACATGGACTACCTGCAGCCACTGCAGGAATTCCGCGACAAGCTGTTCCACGTCCACGCCAAGGACGTCCGCATCGATCGCGAACGCCTCAACGACGTCGGCATCCTGGCGATGCCGGCCCAGTACCACACGCCCAAGCTCCCCGGCCTGGGCGACGTCAACTGGGGCCAGTTCTTCTCGATCCTGACGGATGTCGGCTACCGCGGTCCCGTCTGCGTCGAAGTCGAGGACCGTGCCTACGAGGGTCCGCTCGAAGCCCGCCAGGCATCCCTCCGCCAGAGCCACACCTACCTCCGCAACTACATTCCCGCCGAATAGAAGCGAGCGAATCTTCGAGCCCTGTGTGCCACCGGCGACTCTCCCGTCAGTGGCTTCCAGGCCGAAGCGCCATCCGAAAGTGAGTTCCCATGTCCGACTCCCTGAAACAGACGATTCAGTCCAACTACGGCGCCGTCGCCGCCAGTGATCTTTCGAGCGATCATCAGGGTGTTCACGCCGTCGCCCGCGCGTTCGGTTACAGCACCGACGAGCTCGCCGCCATTCCCGCGGATGCCAACATGGGCC
Source organism: uncultured Planctomycetaceae bacterium (assembly GCA_942493135.1). Classification (GTDB taxonomy): domain Bacteria; phylum Planctomycetota; class Planctomycetia; order Planctomycetales; family Planctomycetaceae; genus Planctellipticum. The sequence goes on from OW818684.1 coordinate 2,738,060, forward strand.
TCTCCTGCGGCAACCCGACCGCATTCGCCTCGCTCAGACCGGGTGAAGTTGTCGTCGATCTCGGCTGCGGCGGCGGACTCGACGTGTTCCTCGCCGCCCGGCAGGTCGGCCCGACGGGGAAGGCCATCGGCATCGACATGACCCCCGAGATGCTCGACCGCGCCCGCCGGAACGCAGCCAAGGCCGGCCCGGGCGGCACGTCGCTGACGAACTGCGAATTCCACCAGGCGACGATCGACGCCCTGCCCCTGCCGGACGGCTCTGTCGACTGCGTGATCAGCAACTGCGTCATCAATCTGGCGCCGGACAAACCGGCCGTGTTCCGTGAGATCGCCCGGGTGCTGAAGCCGGGCGGCCGGCTGGCGGTCAGCGATATCGCCCTCAAGCAGCCCCTGCCGGAAGACCTTGCCGCAGACGTCATGGCCTTCGTCGGCTGCATCGCGGGTGCGATCTCGTTCGACGACTATCGGACCGGCCTTGCCGCCGCCGGGTTCGCCGCCGTCGATCTCATTGATTCCGGAGCGGATCTCAACGCGTATGGCGAAGTCGAGAACCAGGCCGGCTGCTGTTCGCCGGCGATGGTTCAGCTCGGCGGCGGACTGGCCGTGCTGGAAGAGGGGGGCGGGTGCTGCAGCTCGCCGGCGGTCGTCGATCCGTCGCTGCACGCCCGGCTCAAGGACCTCCTCGACCGCTACGACGTCAACGATTACGCCGCCAGCGTGAAAGTCTACGCGGTCAAGCCGTGAGGACGTCGAGAGACGAGAGTCCAGAGTCGAGAGCCAAAAAAATCGTGATCTGACAAATCACCAAGATCCAATCACCAATAACCAACCACAGGCCTTTCGCCCCTCTCGGAAAGCCCCCGTTCATGGACGATCGGTTGATCTGGCTTTGCCTGGCCGCAGCGGCGGCGGGGGTCGTCAATGCCGTCGCGGGAGGGGGAACGCTGCTGACGTTCCCCGCGCTGATCCTGGCCCTCGGCGAATCGGCCGAGGCGTCGGTCGTCGCGAATGCGACCAGCACCACCGCCCTGTTCCCCGGCTCGCTAGCCTCGATGTGGGGGTATCGCCGGGAGTTTCGCGGCACGGCGCACTGGATCCGCTGGCTGTTGTGGCCTTCGATTCTCGGCGGCCTGCTCGGTTCCTGGCTCGTGGTCCAGCTCCCCGCGACCTGGTTCAAGCTGCTCATTCCCTGGCTGATTCTGACCGCCACGCTGCTGTTTCTGCTCCAGCCCTGGATCGCCCGAAGAACCGGGATCGGCCAGCGTCACGAGGAACCGTCGCCGCAGGTGATCTGGGCGATCGTGGCCTTCCAGTTTCTGGTCGGCATTTACGGCGGCTACTTCGGGGCGGGGATTGGAATTCTCATGCTGTCATCCCTCGCGCTGATGGGCGTCGGCGACATTCACAAGATGAACGCCCTCAAAACGCTGTTCGCGTCGGTGATGAACGGTCTCGCGGTGGCGATCTTTCTCTGGAACGGCAAGGTCAACTGGCACTATGCGATCCCGATGATCGTCGCCGCCAGCGTCGGAGGCTTCCTCGGGGCCAGCGTCGCCCGCCGACTCGACAAGAACCTTGTCCGTCGGACCGTCATCGGCATCGGCCTCGTGCTGTCGATCCACTACTTCCTGAGGATTTACCAGATCGTGTGACGAGGGCAGAGTGCTGAAAGCCAAGTGCCAAGCGACTGAAACTCGGAGCCGAGGCAGAGCTCAGGCGCTCCCCTGCCCGTCATCCACGGCCTCGAACAGCGGCAGCGCCAGTCGCCAGCGAATCGCGGCGAGCCGCAGGCAGAGCACGACCGCCGCTCCCAGCACCATGTCCATGCCAACCCACCAGGCCGACCACCTCAGGCCACAGAACACGACCGCCCCGATGGCCGCCGCCGTCGCATACAGATAAATCTCCCGCCGGAACACCAGCGGGACCTCGCTGCAGAGCACGTCGCGAATAATCCCCCCGGCGACCCCGGTCACCACGCCCAGCAGCACGGCGTTGATCGGATGGACCTGCAGATTCAGCGACTTCGCCGTCCCGAGCATCGTCACGAACGCCAGACTGAACGCGTCGGCGATCAGCAGCCACCGCTGCGGCAGACTGCGCACCCGGGCCACCGCGAACGTCGTCAGGCCGCAGAGGAACGCGGTCATGACAAAGCTGCTGTCTTCCAGCCAGAAGACCGGCCGGTCGAGGACCAGATCGCGCAGCGTCCCGCCCCCCGCCGCCGTCACGAACGCCAGCACCAGTACGCCGAACAGGTCGATCTGCCGACCGCGGGCGGCCAGCACGCCGGAAATCGCCCCGAATCCGACCGCCAGATGCTCCAGTCCGTATCGCATGCCAGTTTCCGCCCGGACGAAGTCACACACGCAGACAGCGACACCGCCGTCAACCGGAGGTTCGGCGCTGAGTATAGTCGTGGGAGCGGTCCTGCAGGCATGGAGCCTCGCCCCATTTTGACGCCGGTCTCGACATCGCCCGCCGGGACAATCAGAATGAGCGCAATCGGCCGACGGCCAGCGGAAGGGAACGCCGCGGCACAAGTCATGCCAGAGGACGGGGACTCGCCAGATGGTCACACTGCGCTGCATGCTGCTGCTGAGCTGTCTGTGCGCGTGCGCCCCTTCCGCGACCGGGCAGGAGCGGTCCGCCCCCTCCGAGGATGACCCGTTCGGCGCCCCGCCCCCTGCCCTGGACGCCAGGAAAGCGGCTCCGGCTGGACAACCGGCTCCTCGCAGCCCGGCGAACACCATTCCTGACGACAACCCCTTCGGCGCCCCGCCGCCCGATGTGGGGGCCAAACCGACGACCAAACCGGGAACGCGGTCGTTTCCGCTTCCCGCCTCGCAGCGGGGCCGGGCGCTTCCCGCCGATCCACCCGCGGCCAGAACTGCCGACGATGCGCCGCCAGCCCCCATCTCCATCGATGGCGGCGCGTCGATCAATCCCGAGGTCTTGACCAAGGTTCAGGACAACCAGCTCGGGCTGCAATTCGAGGATCGCAGCGCCTATTTCCGCATCCTCAGCCTCGCCAAACAGCTTCCGGTTGAGCGGCAGCAGCAGTTCGCCCTCCAGTTCCGCGAGCAACGCCGCGCCGAAGTTCCCAAGTATCAGAAGCGGCCGGCCGGCGACTTCCCGACGTTCATCGACGTGTTTCTCAATCCTGATCTGTACCGCGGCCGGCCCGTCACTCTGAAGGGCTACCTGCGTCGCCTGGTCAAGTTCGACCCGGGTCCGAACGACAATAAGATCGGCGAGGTCTACGAAGGCTGGCTCTACACCGCCGACTCGCAGAACAATCCCGCCGTCGTCGTCTTCCAGCGCAAACCCGAGGGCCTGCCGATCGGCGGCAATCTCGTCGAAGAGGTCGACGTCACCGGCTACTTCTTCAAGATGTACGGCTACGAAGCCCAGGACACCACCCGCAAAGCCCCCATGATCCTCGCCGGCGAAGTCCAATGGATCCCGGCGAAAACCAGCCACGCCTTCCAGCCCCTCCCGAATCGGATTTACGTCTACCTGACGGTCGGCATCGCCCTGGTTGGTGGCGTCTTCTGGTGGCGCGGCGTCCAGATCCGCAAAGCCCAGCGAGCCGCCATCGCCGCCCGCTACGCCGGCCGCGACTTCGACGCCTTTCCGCCCGTAGAAATGCGAGAAGAAACGTTCGTCGAGACGAATGACTCGTAGAGCCGTCGAGAGTCAAGAGCCCAGAGCTGAGAACCGGAGAATTCATCGTCAGCGACCCGTTCTCCTCTCTGCGAAGCCCGATCCCCGAAGCCCGAAGCCCGATCCCCGAAGCCCGAATTTCCATGCCAGCCGCTCGCCCCGTTGCCCAGCCGCTCGACCGTCCCATCCGCCTGGCGGTCCTCATCTCCGGCGGGGGGACCACGCTGGCCAACCTGGCCGTGCAGATCCAGGCGGGAACCCTCGCCGCCGAGATTCCCATCGTCATCGCCAGCCGCAGCGACTGCGGCGGCATCGCAAAAGCCGCCGCCGCGAACATTCCCTGCGCCATCATCCGCCGGAAGGACTACGCGTCGCTCGCCGAGTTCAGCCAGGAAGTCTTTTCCCGCTGTCGCGACGCCGGGGTCGATCTCGTGATCTGCGGCGGCTACCTCGCATTGCTGCAGATCCCTCCCGACTATCAGCACCGCGTCCTCAACATTCACCCGTCTCTGATCCCGGCCTTCTGCGGCCAGGGCTACCACGGCGAGAAGGTCCACGCCGCCGCGCTGGAACGGGGCGTCAAAGTCAGCGGCTGCACGGTCCACTTCGTCGATGACGAATACGACCACGGCCCGATCGTCGTCCAGCGGACGGCCCCGGTCCTTGACGACGACACCCCCGCAACGCTCGCCGCCCGCGTCTTCGCCGAGGAATGCCTCGCCTACCCCGAAGCCATCCGCCTCTTCGCCGCCGGCCGACTGGAGATCGAGAATCACCGGGTGCGGGTTCTGCCGGTGGAGGGAATAGCGAAAAGGGAATAGCGAGTCGCCAGAGAAGAGGGCTGATCGCTTATCGCCAGATCCGGATTTCCTCATTCTGGCTCTCGTCTCTCGACTTCTTCCATTCGACATTTCTTCCTCTTCCTTTGCACCTCTGCGCTCCTCCTTGCGTCTTTGCGTGAAATCTTCGTCTTCGTCGAAATCTCGACGTCCTGCCAAAAAAGCCGATTCTCTCCGGCGATTCCGCCGGTTCGCGTGCGTTTCAATCTCTGGACACCCTGCTCCAGCGCGGCCGCTACCGTCCGCGCCCGGAGATCGTGTTTCCATGTCTGAGGGATTCGATTTCGGACCACCAGGAGTTCCGTCATGTCGAATGGGGCCCCCTCGTCGTTGCCGCCTGCGCCGGATCACGCCCGGACGATCTGGCGGTTTGTGATGACGCAGAATCCGTTCTATCTGCTCAGCGTCTGCTTCGTCCTGCACGGCACCGCCTTCTGGTTCCAGCAACAGGGAGGCGAGTTCTCCCCCTGGCCGCTGATGGGCCTGATCTGCGGCTACGTCGCCCTGATGGCGGTCACCGGCGTGCTCCTCGTCCGCTGGGGTCGCGTCTGGGACGACGCCCGCTCGATCCTCGCCGTGATCCTGCTGCTGCTGACCGAACTCGCCCTGACATTCGACGATGTCCTGATCCGGCAGCCAGAGACCGGCACCGCGCTGCTGCTGATCGGCTGCGGCTTCTCGATGCTGACCTGCGAGGCTGTCCTCCGGCTGATCGGCATCCGGCTGCGCTGGGGTTTCCGCGGCCCCCTGCACGCCATGCTGGCTTTATTGTTTCTCTATCCCCTCTGGGTGCTGGAAGGGGCACAGACCAGCTCGGCCCTAGTCGTCGGCCGCGTCTACGGTTTTCACCTGGCGCTGGCCGGTGTGTGGCTCCTGCTCTGGCGGGCGGTTCGCGGCGGGGCGGCGTACATCGCCGGGCACGGCACCCCCTGGAAGTGGCCCGTCTTTCCGTGGGCGATCTTCTCGTTTCTCGGCGTCGGCCTGGCCCTGCGCGGCTTCTCCCTGAGCTCCGCCTTTGACCCGGCGACGTCGCTCTCAACGGCCGACGCCATGACCCTGCAGTCCGCGTATGCACCGTATTTCCTCGCGCCGACCCTGCTGGCCATCGCCATCCTGGTGCTGGAAGCGGGGCGGCTGTCGGGAAATCTCATCACGCGCGGCGTGGGACTCTGTCTGCCGGCGGCGGCGATCGGACTGTCGTGTCTGCCGCAGCAGTTGAACGTTCCCCAGCAGTTGTTTCTGCAGCAGTTCGAAGCGACGGCGGGGTCGCCGTTGTGGATCGCGTGCGTGGCGGTTGTCGGCGTCTACGCCCTGGCCCTGGCGCGTGGGATGACGGCAGCCGCCACGCCTTTGTGGCTGACGCTGCTGGCCCTGGTGTTCGTCGGACCGGCGACGCACAACCCGGGCGAGCTGGTGCTACCGCAACTCGTCCCGGCCGCGCTGGCGGCCGTGGCCGCCGCCGGCCTGGCGCTCGGCCTTCGCGACAGCCGCTGGTGGATGGCGGCGGCGGTTCCGCTGGCCCTCTGCCTGGCGGCGCTGCCGCTCCCGCTGGAGTTGCGGGTGCAGGCGTCGGTGGCGGGGCTGGCGGTGCTGCTGACGCTGATCGTCATCACCGGCCGGGACGCCTGGACCCGGCAGCTCGGGTTTCTGCTGCTGCAGGTCTACTTCGTCGCCAGCCTGGCCCTGGCGCTGCAGCTCGATCGCGGGGACTGGCAGCTCAGTGCGCTGCAACGGGTCGCCGGGCTGCTGGGCTTGCCGCTGCTGTCGGGCTTGATCGCGCTGCGGCTGTGGACGGCCCCCGCCGGCTGGTTTGCGGGAATGGTGGGAGGCATCGGCCTTCTGCGGGGCGGCTACGACCTGACGGAACTGATCCGGCTGACGACCGGCTGGGCGGGAGTGCAGTCGTTCGCAATTGGCCTGCTGCTGTTTGGGGCGGGCCTGGCGATCAGCATCCGCAAGGCCCGGCGGCAGGGGGGCGAGGTGAGCGGGCCGGGGGATTTCGTCAGTCCGACGGGCTGACTGAATCCCCGACATCGACGCTGAAAACGTGCGTCTTGAGCCCCGAAGCGGGCGACGGGCTGTAGCCACGGGTGAAACGGAGACCGCCGTCAGGCGGACGGAGTGCAACCCGTGGGACGACGCCTCCCCCACGCGCCACCGCCCCGGAAGGGGCGGCGGAACGGCACACTTGTGAGTCGGACCGCGCGGCCCAGACTCCTTCGCCCCGCCGGGGCTCCCTGGATTTCAGTACGGGCCAGAACCACGGGTTGCGCGTCGGTCGGCGCAGCCGACGCGACGCTCCACCCGTGGCTACACTCCTGCGCCCCGTCGGGGCGAAGAACGCCGGGCAACTACGGTCTGGCATCAACTTCCGATGCGGCGTAATCTTGTTCCCTGCTCCGCATGCCGCCGTGACGGCATGCCTCGCTGCCGAAATGTGCTGAACTATTGCCGCACTTCTACGGTCAGATCCCTGCTTGGTGTCAATTACGCTCGCCATGAGTCACACTTCCGAACTCAATGACAGATTGCGCCGTCTCGAAATTGAGCCGGTGCCTCAACCGTGGCAGCGGACGATTCACGCCGTTGGCGGTCTCACTGAAATTGGATACGTGGCAGCCACCGATTTGCTCCTGACGATTACGTCGACCGGTCGCGGTCTTTTCGATTGCATCAGCGGGCAGCGAGTGGCCCGCGATCGCACACTCCCGGAAGACGACGACTGGTATGACGAGACAGGATTGCTGGCGCTGGGTATCGGACCCGCCGAGCAGCAGTTCATCCGCCTTGCCGGTCTGCACGGGGGCGGCCTGCCACGAATGGCGCGGGATGGCTGGAGCTTGGAGATGGTCGCGCCAGACTGGCCACTTCAAGCCGTCATCGTGCAGCCGCCGGGCTGTTGCGTTCTCATCGAGCGATTTGCCGACGGGTGCACCAAGATTGAGCAGGATTACGAAATTCGGGCTTTCGGGTTCTCCGACACGGGACGTAGTTTTGTCGTCGCCGTGTCACACTCGCTGATGATATATTCAAGGCCATGACGCGAGTGGCCCCGGTTGCAAGTCTTCTCACTATCGAGGCGGCGAAGCCGAGTAAAGTCGAATCGGCAACGCAACTGATCGGCTTCCTGTCGCTCTGCGACCCCGGTAGCCGTCGGAACCGCAACCCGCGGTCATCCTCGCGGCACCCTGCCGGGCATGACGCATCGCAATTGACGACTCCTGGCCACGCCGACACAATTCGGCATTCTTCGAACGTACTTCGCCGTACGAATCCCGGTTCGCTGATCATGAAGCCCGCGGAGTTTGACGCGCTGTTGACAGCGTTTGAACCGCTCCTTGGTCCGGATGCGGCTCGGCACACGTACGGAACCCGGGAGTTCTGGAAGTCCATTGGCACTCATCCGCTGGACGTCGAACTGTCTCGGCTGGCTGACTTCTACGGAGAGTGCGACGCAACGCAACGCAGCACGCTCCGCAGGTCACTGCATGCAGCCGCGTCCTGGAATCTCCTGGCCTACGTCCGGCGGATGGCGCTCCGAATCCTCGAAACACACGATCCGCGCTGGCTGATCTCTGCACTCCGCATCGCCAGCCTGGAAAACGCCATCTGCGATTATCGCGATTCCATTGTCTCGCTTGTGATTGCCCGGGCGGCCGCCGAATCGGTTTCCATGGATCCGTTGCCTCACTTCGCCGAGGCAATCTCACACTGTGAACCGGCGATGGTCTCGACATTCGCCAACGCCCGCGATCATCGGCCCAGAGATGTCCGCGACATTCTTCGCAGCTTTGGCCCGCCACAACTCAAGCCCGGGCGGAGACAAAAGAACGGATAACAAGCCGATCCACACGGCGACACATCCCGCCTCGCGGGTGCCGAATCTGCCCGCGAATCAAAATCAGCCCGTGAACTCGTTCCCCACTTTGCGGGCGCGCGTCGGCTTGTCGACGTTGATGGCCAGCTTCACGCCGATCTCGACCAGCAGATTCCAGCCGGCGGCCAGTTCCACGAAGCCGCTCAGCTCGCCGGCGGCGGGGATCTGGATCGTGGGGAACATCGTCGGCCGGCTGGAGATGGCGATCACCGTCAGGCCGACCCCCTTCACCAGGCAGTCGTGGAACTTCTGCTCCGACTCCGGATACGGATCGATCCAGACGACGACGTCGTCCGCGTTCATGATCTCTTCGATGCCGTGGACCGCGTAGGTCCCTTCGAGGAAATCGCTCCGCTTGCGGGTGATCTCGTTTGCCTTGAGCGCCAGCTCTTCCGCCACGCCGTCGTTCCGTCCGGCGATGTAGATCGTTCCGGCCGCGCAGAGTTTCTCGGTCAGCGCGGGATCGATCGGCTGCGTCAGCGCCTGCTGCACGGCGTCGGCGAGTCCCGGCAGCTTGCCGGCCAGCGTGGGCTGACCGGCGACCGCTTCCACCAGCGCCTGGCAGAACAGGGCCTGTTCGATGACGCTCTTCGTCGCCGCGACGGCTCCTTCCTTGCCGCAGCCCAGCACGAAGCCCTTCGTCGCCAGGCTCTCCAGCGTCGACTGCGCCATTGCCGTCAGGCTGAAGAGGGCCGGGTGGTTGGCGGCCTTCAGGTCGTTGTAGAGGCGGATGACTTCGGCGGTCCGGCCGGAGTTCGACATGGCCAGCACGGCCCAGTCCTGGAGCTTGTACTCCTGCGACTGCCGCCCGGCTTCGGTGTGCAGCACCAGCGGCCAGCCGTTGATCCGCGACCGCCGGATGGCGCTCTTCCCCGGAAACAGCCGGCTGGAGCCTTCGCCGGTGAAGAACAGTTTCCCGGCAGAGCGGATGGCGTCGACGATCGGCGCGACGACCTGGGGGTTAAAGCTGCGGATGACCTCGGGCGTCTGCAGCATGTCCGTAACGAGGCCGAAGTCGGAGTAGGGGGCGGTGTTGGTTTGCATGGGGATGGTTTCCGGGCAGTAGGGTGAGTCGAGTCTTCGAGGCTCACCACGCTATGTCATAGATCTGAATTCGAAGATGGTGGGCCTCGCTCCGCTCGACCCACCCTACAACACTACGCCTTCGCCCGTTTCCCGGCGAGGGCGACGTATTCGGGGAGGTCCCCGACGAGCGGCTTCACGTAGTTGAGGAAGGCCTTCGTCACGTCGAAGCCGTCCTTGCTGATGAACTGGTCGGGCATCGGGCGCTCGTGGTTGGCGACTTCGCTCAGCGACGCCGAGCCGAACTCGATCCGGTACGGTTCGCTCGGCTTGTTGGCCCGGATCATCGTGACCATCACGCCAGACTGACCCTGCGTGGCCAGCTTGACCGCCTGCTGGCCGCAGGCGTAGGCCTCGGCGAAGTCGAGTTTGACGCCCCGGTCGGCGGCGCACATCGGCAGGGACTCGGTGACCTGGAACTCGCCGCGCCAGCCGAACTCGTCGCTGATGATGCGGTGCAGGTACATCGCGGCGCTGGTGCCCCCCATCGCGCCGAATTCGACGTTGCCGAACTTGTCCTTCGTTTGTGAATTGCTGACGGGGACGCCTTCCGCGGTGCAGATCCCTTCGCCGCAGACGATGGAGACGAAGCCGTGCTTCTTATGCGCAGCCGCGACGGTCTGCAGGAAGGCGTCCCGGTGAAAGGCCCGTTCAGGGAGGAGCAGGACGTGGGGAGCGCCGTTGGCGGAGCGACCGGCGGCCGCCGCGGCGGGGAGCCAGCCGGCGCTCCGGCCGATCGACTGGTAGATCACGAACTGATCGACCTTCTGCATGTCGCGGGCGAGGACGCCGGCCTGCATGACGCTCAACGCGACGTAGCGGGCGGCGCTGGGATAGCCGGGGGTGTGATCGGTGCCGAACAGGTCGTTGTCGACGGTCTTGGGGACGCCGACGCCGAGCAGCTCGTGGCCGTTTTCGTTGGCATACTTCACGACGCGATGGATGGTGTCCATCGTGTCGTTCCCGCCAGCCATGAAGTAGTAGCGGATGTCGTACTTCTTGAGCTGCTTGAGGATCGTCGGGAAGTGTTCTTCCTGGAGCTTCAGCCGGCTGGAGCCGAGGGCGCTGCCGGGGGTGTGGCGGAGCCCCTTGCGGACCTCGGGCGATTCGCTGCCGAGGTCGATCAGGTAGTCACCCAGGACGCCTTCGATGCCGAACCGCATGCCGAAGACGCGGCCGATGCCCTTCGATTTGAGCGAGGCGTCGACGACGCCGGCGAGGGAGGAGTTGATCACAGACGTCGGTCCGCCCGACTGTCCCACGAGGGCATTTCCGCGAAGCATGAGGGCTGAGCTTTCTGGCCGGGGGCCACAGGGGAATTGGAGGCGTCGGGGGTCTCTCTCCAGGAAGCAGGCTGGATTATGCGAGACGGCCGGTCCAACTCAAGAGTTGCTGCCAGAAATCCGCGTACCAGCCGCCGACTTCGACGGCCGGCGCCCCTGCGGCCTGCGCCGTCACCCGCCGATCGCCCCAGTCCACAAAACCGCCCACCCAGTGGGGAGCGACGTCGCTGAGGAACGCGGCAGTCCGGCCCCGGCCGTGCTCGCCGACGACCAGCGCCGGCAGTTCCGGCCCAAATTCCGCCTGCCAGGGATGCGGGCCGGCGGCGGACATCTGGAGCGGCCGGGCGGTCAGGACGACCGTTCCCCCGGGAGCAACTGTTACGAGGTTCATACCGCCGATGGCGGGGGGAGTGCTGGACCACGGCAGGCCGGCAATCGCCGGATGATCGGGAGCATTTACCGACAGAAACGCGGACTGCGGAAAGTTGACCCGGTCGTCGACGTCGCCGATCCGGACGGGCAGCGCGTTCCCGACGTCTGTCCCGTCCCAGTCGCCTCCCAGCCCGTGGAAGGACTCCCAGCCGCCGATCATCAGCAGCCCGGCCCCCGCCGAGACCTGTTCGACCAGCGCGGCCTGCACGGAAGCCGGCATCTGCGCAGCCGGGTAGTCGCTGACGATGAACAGCTTCCGCCCGGTCCCGAGCGTCTCCTCGGAGAGAGGTCGATCGCTGGGAACATAGTCGAACGACCAGCCGCAGGCGGTCATCAGCCCGGCGAGGTAGCTGGCGGCCCCGGTCAGTTCCGTGTCGCCGCAGTAGAGGATCGGAGAGGACATGAGACTCTTCCGTAGGGCAGGCTCCCGCCTGCCGGATTGCGGCGTCCATCATCGACGTCGGGTGGCACGCCCAGAGGCTTTGCGATGGGCGTGGGGTTGCGTTCTTTTGGTCTGAAGTCCACGCCTTTCGAAGACTCAGGGCGTGCCACCCCGAATCGCAATCGATATCACATTGCGGCAGGCGGGAGCCTGCCCTACGCCTGCTGACACTTCCCGACGACTTCGTCGGCGAGCTGGCAGAACTGCTTGACGCGGGCTTCGACGATGTCGAGGCTCTTGTGCCAGAAGTCGGGTTTGCGGAGATCGAAGCCCAGCGTGCTCTGGACGGCTTCTTCGGCATCCATGCAGCCGGTCGCCAACAGGAGCTTGCGGTAGTCCTCGGCGAAGCCTGGCCCCGCCTCCTGACCGACGGCGAAGACCCCCATCGAGAGGAGGTAGCCGAAGGTGTAGGGGAAATTATAGAACGGCCAGCCGGTGATGTAGAAGTGGAGCTTCGAGACCCAGAACCGCGGGTTCCAGCCGCCGTCGGCGAGAGCCCCCAGATAGGCCTCCTGCTGGGCCTGCTGCATCAGGAGATTCAACCGCTCGCTGTTGACTTCGCCGGCGGCCCGCTCGCGATGGAACTCGCTTTCGAACAGGAAGCGGGCGTGGATGTTCATCAGGAAGCCGACCGCGTCGCCGAGCATCCCTTCGAGCATGTTGAGTCGCTCGCTGGTCGAGGTGGACTGTTCCAGCCGCCGGGCGCCGAGGACCGCTTCGGCGAACGTGGAGGCGGTCTCCGCCAGGTTCATCGGGTAGTCTTGGAGCAGGATCGGCTCGTCGCGGAGGACCCACGAGTGATAGGCGTGACCCAGCTCGTGCGCCAGCGTGGACATCGCGTCGGCGGAGTCGGTGTAGGTCATGAAGATGCGGGTCTGCTTCGACTTGGGGAAGCCGGTGCAGAATCCGCCCTGCCGCTTGCCCGCGCGGTTCTCGGCTTCGATCCAGCCTTTCTCCAAGGCCATCCGGGCGAACTCGCCGAAGTCGGGACTGAAGCGAGTGAAGGACTCGATGATCCAGTCACCCGCCTGGTCATAGGGAATTTTGTCCGCGCCGACGGCTCCGGGAAGCTGCGGCAAGGGGGCGGACAGGTCGTACCAGGCGAGCTGCTTGAGGCCCAGAAGCTGGGCCTTGCGCTCCAGGTAATCCTTCAGCACCCCTTTCCGCTCCGTAATGACCTGCCACATGGTGGTCAGCGTTTCGCGGGTCATCCGGTTCAGACGGAGCGGAACTTCCAGATAATCCTTGATCCCCGCCCGGCGATACGTCGTGAGCCGGGTGCCGGCGATGTGATTGATCGCCTCGGTGCAGGGGAGCGTGATGCTCGACCACGCGGCGTCCGCGGCGAAGAAATTGTTCTCGCGGACCGACCGCTCCGCCGAATCGAAGTGGACCTGCCCGACCGACTTGGTAACCGGCTGCCCCTTCTCGGTCACAGTGACCCGCAGGCTGCCGCACAGCCGATCGTAGAGCCGGCCCCAGGCATGCAGGCCGTCCACGGCCAGGTCGGCGGCGAGCAGCTCCTGCTCGCGCGGCAGCCGGAGCACGGCGTTTTTCTGCCGGGTCCGGACGAAGTACGCAATCTGCTCCAGACGCGGATCGGCCTTGAGCAGCGCGTCAAGCTGTTCGCTCGACGCCTCCTTCAAGGCGAATTCGAGATTCGTCGTGACCTCTTCCCGCTGCGGCGAGAGCGCCGCGACCTCGGCATCGAGCTGCAGGAAAATCGGATTCTCCGCCTCCGCCGCGCAGTGGCACTCCAGGAAGGCCCGCAGGTCCCCGCTGATGGCATCCAGCCGGCCGTAGGCTTCCAGAAACCCGGCCCACTGGTCGGCGGCGGCGGGAGTCACGGCCGGGAGGCTGCGCGATGCAGTCACCAGCCCCAGCAGTTCCTGCTTGTACTCGTTCAGGCAGGCGCGGAATTCGGGGGACGACGGATGGGGCAGCAGGCTGGCGAGATCCCAGACCTGGGGAAAGCGACCGGCGGTCATAAACGCTCCTTCGAGACCGGACAAGGCGGCAGGGAACCCGCAATGGCATCGTTGTAGCCCGTCGGTCCGGTCGCGTTCAAGGGTTGCGGCTCCTTTTCAGCCCGTCGAGACGGTTTCGGCAAAACCTTAATACAACTCACGTTGCGACGATTTCCGGCGACTGTTACGATCCGGGTTCCGCATTCGTCCGGAGTCCGTCTCCGACGCTTGCGCTGGAGTTTTTTGCCAAGTCGGGCCAAGGATGCAGGGATCAATGAGTCACGGACTGGCCGAAAAGATTCGCGACAAACAGGCCATCGTGGGCGTGATCGGCCTGGGATACGTCGGCCTGCCGCTGATCCGGGCGTTCACGAGCAACGGCTTCCGCTGCATGGGCTTCGACGTCGACCAGGTCAAGGTCGACAAGCTGCTCGCCGGCCAGAGCTATATCAAGCACATCGACGCCGGGGCGATGTCGAAGCTGATCGAGACCGACCGCTTCGAGCCGACCGCCGACATGACCCGGCTCAACGAAGCCGACTGCGTCATCATCTGCGTCCCGACGCCTCTCAACGACACGCGCGACCCGGACCTCAGCTATATCGAAGGGACTGCTAGATCGATCGCGGCGACGCTCCGTCCTGGGCAACTGGTCGTGCTGGAGAGCACCACCTATCCCACCACCACGCGCGACGTCGTCCTGCCCATCCTGGCCCAATCGGGACTGACCGCGGGAGCGGATTACTTCCTGGCCTTCAGCCCGGAACGGGAAGATCCCGGCAATCCGACCTTCAGTGCTGAGGGAATCCCGAAGGTCGTCGGCGGCTACGACCCGCTCAGCACCGAACTGGCCTGTGCGCTGTACTCGTCGGCGGTGGTCACTGTCGTGCCGGTGTCGAGCCTGGAAGTGGCGGAAGCCTGCAAAATCCTGGAGAACACCTACCGGGCCGTGAACATCGCCCTCGTCAACGAGCTGAAAATGCTCTACGACAAGATGGGGATCGACGTCTGGGAAGTCATCGAAGCGGCGAAGACGAAACCCTTCGGCTTCCAGGCGTTCTACCCCGGCCCAGGGCTGGGGGGACACTGCATTCCGATCGACCCCTTCTACCTGAGCTGGCTGGCCCGGAAGTACGGCGAGCAGACGCGGTTCATCGAGCTGGCCGGCGAAATCAACACGCACATGCCGACGTATGTGATCCATCGGCTCGGCGAGTTTCTCAACGACCTGGGCAAGCCGATCAAGGGGAGCCGGATCTGCCTGCTGGGAGCCGCCTACAAAAAAGACGTGGACGATCCCCGCGAGAGCCCGACCTTCGAATTGATGAAGCTGCTGCGCCAGCGGGGGGCCGTGTTGAGCTACAACGACCCGCACGTTCCCCAGCTCCCCAGAATGCGGCACCACCCGGACCTGCCCCCCATGAGCAGTCAGGAGCTGACACCCGAATTTCTCGCCGAGCAGGACTGCGTGCTGGTCTCGACGGAGCATTCCGCGTACGACTTCGCGTACATCGTCCGGCATGCACAACTGGTGCTCGATACCCGCAATGCCACGCGGAACGTGGTGGAAGGCCGCGAGAAAATCCGGAAGGCCTGACCCGCATCGGCCCGCTTCCGGCGCAGAAATGCCTGTGCATTGCGCAAGCCAGTCCGGATCAGTGGCGACCGGGCTTCGCGGCGATCCGGGATTTGGTTAAAACGCGGCGGGAACCCTGCCCCCGGTCTGCACGGATTCGCGGCACGCAGTTCGCTGTTGTGCAGCCGGGATCGACAACAGGATAGACCTCGCGACGGAGGCGGTGATGACGGAAGTGGCGGAATTCGACGTAGTGGTCATTGGGACCGGTCCCGGCGGTGAAGGGGCCGCCATGCAGGCCGTCAAGCACGGCAAATCGGTGGCCGTTCTGGAACGCGACCCGCTGATCGGGGGAAGCTGCACGCACCGCGGGACAATTCCCAGCAAGGCGCTGCGATACGCCATCTTTCAGATGATGGAGGTCAACCAGAGCACCCTGTTCCGCGAGCACGGGATTTCGGCCCAATTCACCGTTCAGGAACTGCTGCGACGCGGCCGATCAGTCATCGAAGCCCAGGTCAAGATGCGCACCGCATTTTATGACCGGAACGATGTTCCGATTTTTCGCGGCCAGGCGGTCTTTGTGGACCCGCACACCTTGGCCGTTCACGAGCCGGCGGGGGCCATCAAGCTCGTCAGCGGCAAGAGCATCGTCATCGCGACCGGCGCCCGGCCCTACCGCCCCGACAACATCGACTTCTCCCATCCCCGCATCTTTGACAGCGATTCGATTCTGACGCTCGGCCAGCACATCAAGTCGATCACGGTCTACGGCGCCGGAGTCATCGGCTGCGAATACGCCTCAATGTTCCGCAACCTGGAGATCAAGGTCAACCTGGTCAACACGCGGGACCGGCTGCTGGAATTCCTCGACGAAGAAATCGTCGACGCCCTCAGCTACCACCTGCGCGATCGCGGAATCCTGATCCGCCATCGCGAGGAGTGCGAAAGCGTCGAGGGCTGCGACGACGGCGCGATTCTGCACCTCAAATCGGGTAAAGCGCTGAAGACCGACGCGCTCCTCTGGGCGGCCGGTCGGACTGGAAACACCGACGGAATCAACATCGAGTGCACCGGCGTGGTTCCCGACAAGCGGGGCAACCTGCTGGTCAACGAGAATTTCCAGACCTCCGTCCCGCACATTTACGCGGTCGGCGATGTGATCGGCGCCCCGGCCCTGGCCAGCGCCGCCTACACACAGGGTCGCTACGCGGCGGGTCACATTCTGGGCGAGAACTGCGGCCCGACCCCCTCCAACATTCCGACCGGGATTTACACCAGCCCGGAAATCAGTTCGCTGGGCAAAACCGAGCGGGAGCTGACCGACGAGAAGATTCCCTACGAGGTCGGCCACGCGCACTTCAAGAGCCTGGCCCGTGCGCAGATCACCGGCCAGACCGTCGGCATGCTGAAGCTGCTTTTTCACCGGGAAACGACGGAGATTCTCGGCATCCACTGCTTCGGCGCCAGCGCGTCCGAAATCATCCACATCGGCCAGGCCATCATGGCCCAGCCCAAGCCGCACAACTCTCTGCTCTACTTCATCAACACCACGTTCAACTACCCGACCATGGCGGAAGCGTACCGGGTGGCCGCCCTGAACGGATACAACCGTTTGTTTTGAAGCGAGCGGAAGGCGGAAAGCTGAAGGCTAGACGCCAGACAACGAAGAGGGCGGATCGCTGATCGTCAGAAGGGCCGAGACTTCAGTGCCGGCGCTCAGCGATCAGCCGCTGCCGTTCGACATTTCGCCGTTCTCTCATTCGATCTTTCTCTTCTTCGCGTCTTTGCGTTCCTCTTTGCGCCTTTGCGTGAAATCTTCTCTTCAGTCGACCTTCCGGAACCGCAAGAAGTACGACTCCTTCAGCAGGTCCTGCTTCTCGTCGATCTGGCGGAAACCGGCGCCGACGACTTCGCGAGTGAAGACGTCCTGGCCCGCACGCACGTGGTCCAGCGTCCATTCCTTGCTTTCACCCTCGATCCGGCGGAAGTCGATCAGAATCACCTGACCGCCCGGCTTCAGCGCCTTGTGGATCGATCGCATCGTCTTCTGCGGATACTCAAAGTGGTGGTACGTGTCGCAGATGAAGGCGAGATCGATCGACGCCGGTGGCAGCTCGACCGAGTCCGGCTGGCAGACGATCCCGACGATGTTGTCCAGCTTGTCCTGCTTCGCCGACTCTTCGATGTGCCGGACGAACGATTCGGTGATATCGACCGCGTAGACCTTGCCCTCCGGTCCGACGAGCGGCGAGAACATCCGCGTAAACAGGCCGGTCCCGGCCCCGATGTCGGCGAGGAGTGTCCCCGGCTTGATCTCGCAGGCGTCGACGATCCGCTTGCGGTTATCGTAGACGTCCCGGCCTTCCTTCTCGAAGCGCTCGACAAACTCCGGGGCTTTGGCGTTCTCGAAGCTCTTGTTGATCCCCGGCTTGACGCTCTGGTCCTGAGCGAACGTCGCGACTCCAAGCAGCACGAATACAACCAGCGAAACCATCGCGCGAATCATGGAAATTCCCTCCGGAAACTCATTCTGACTGGCGGGGCAAGTACCAGCAGGAATCATGTGGCGTAAATCCGATATGTGGATAATACTCGCGGGCCTTGGGCGCGGCGAGCAGGATCAGCATCGCATCCGGGCCGCCCGCTTCGCGGGTCCGGGTGGCTGGGTCGGAGTCTTCGACGACCCAGAGCGAGACTGTCAGACCAGCCACTCCGGCGGAATTGGGTCGAGAGGAATTGGTGGTTCGCGTTGCGCGACATACCAAGCTGCACTCGACCACTTCCAATCGGCTGCCCGCTCCACAAATCCGCGACGAACCGGATTGAGGTGAATGTAGTCGATCATTTTGATGAGGGTCGTCCCCTCCGTGATGTTCCGATCGTACCCGCCGCCCGATTGCCAGAAATGTCGCTCGGTTCGCGATCCTCGCTTTCGAGTGATACGTGGCAACCACCCAGGTGCAGACTGTTCAAGAAATCGGATCGCCGCTTTAGAGACCGGTTCCTTGATCGCCGAGCGGATCCTGGCAACATCGTATTCTACGTCGCGCGGGCGAATGATGATGTGAACGTGGTCGGGCATCAAGACGTACGCCCACACATCGAAATGCCAGCGATCTCGTGCTGCGCTAACGGCGTCGGCGAACCATTGGCACGCCCGATCCGCCTTCAGAAAGGCATACTTTCGGTAGCAACTGAATGCCAGCTCGTGCGCATGCCCAGGAAGGTTGAAATTCGTGCGATGCATTCTGGACTGGATCACGACAATCCAAGGGAATTCCGGCGTTTCTCTGGGTCGTCGAAGACTCCGACCCAGCCACCCGGAGACACTTCACTTGTGATTGTCGACGAATGGAAGAGCAATTGGAAATCAGTCCGACTGCCGGGGCAGGTACCAGCAGGAATCATGTGGCGTAAATCCGATATGTGGATAATACTCGCGGGCCTTGGGCGCGGCGAGCAGGATCAGCATCGCATCCGGGCCGCCCGCTTCGCGGGTCCGGCGAATCAACTCCTGACCAATTCCCTGCCGCTGGAAGGCCTCGTCGACGGCCAGGTCCGACAGATACGTGCAGAATGAGAAGTCGCTGAGAGCCCGGGAGACCCCAACCAGCAGACCGTCCGCTCGGGCCGTTACGATCAGATCGGCTTCCCGCAGCATGCGGCCGATTCGTATCGGTTCCGCCACCGGTCGACGCTCGGCGAGTGTCGAGCGACTGAGAAGATCGATGAACTCCTGCACCGGCAAATCGGGTTCGAGGGCGTATTCGAGAGGCATGACGGCGAAATCCCCGGAACAGGACGTGAGGCGAGACCGGTCAAATCGGACATTGAACCCGGCCGGACTGGAATTCGCGAGCGGCGGTTCGCGATGACACGCTGAGAATTCCGACAACTGCGAGTCTGTGCGGCGAGTGCTGCCTGCTTTCGAGGCATATGCCTGCTCTACAGGCACGCGATTCCCGGCCAATTCTTGCCGCGATGCAATCCGGCGCGACAGTTGCATGGTACATTCGCATGAAAACTGCGCAGACGCTGCGCCCCGAGGGCCGGTCCGGTTGGAAACGGAGCTGCTGAATCGGCACCTCACTGTCCAGTTTCACGCTGATTCATATTCCACAACCGGTGATCCATGACCATCCGTGTCGCCCTGCATCATGTGACCGAGTATCGCTTCGACCGGCTGATCTCGCTCGGTCCCCACATCATCCGCCTGCGTCCCGCCCCGCACTGCCGGACGCCGATCGACAGCTACTCTCTGCAGGTCGATCCCTCCGAATACTTCCTCAACTGGCAGCAGGATCCTCACGGGAATTTCCTCGCCCGTTTTGTCTTTCAGAAGCAGACCAGGATCCTGCGGATCGCCGTCGATCTGGTCGCCAATATGACGGTGATCAATCCGTTCGATTTCTTCGTCGAGGAAGACGCGGAGCACTACCCGTTCGAGTACGACGACGACCTGTCGCGGGATCTCCGTCCGTTCCTCGAACGTCTCGGCGGCGGGACGCACTTCTCGGAATACCTGCGCACGATTGACGTCACTCCCCGCCGAACGATTACGTTCCTGGTCGATCTGAACGCCCGGCTGCAGCGAGAAATCAAGTATCTGATCCGCATGGAGCCCGGAGTCCAGACGCCCGAGGAAACCCTGAAGACACGCTCTGGATCGTGCCGGGACTCCGCGTGGCTGCTGGTGCAGCTCCTGCGACATTTCGGCCTGGCGGCCCGGTTCGTCTCGGGCTACTTGATTCAGCTCGCGCCGGATCTGAAGCCGATCGAAGGTCCCGTCGGGCCGACGCAGGACTTCACCGATCTGCATGCCTGGACCGAAGTCTTTCTGCCGGGGGCCGGCTGGATCGGACTCGACCCGACGTCGGGGCTGATGACCGGCGAAGGACACATTCCGCTGGCCGCGACGCCCGTGCCTCAGACGGCGGCGCCGATCAGCGGAATGCTCGATCCCTGCGAAGTCGAGTTCGACTTCGAGATGACCGTCACGCGGATCCACGAAGACCCGCGCGTCACAAAGCCCTACAGCGAAGACGAATGGTCCGCCATTGACGCCGTCGGCCATGCCGTGGACGCTCGACTGAACCAGCACGACGTCCGGCTGACGATGGGGGGCGAACCGACCTTCGTCTCCATCGACGACATGGAAGGCGAAGAGTGGAACACCGGCGCCGTCGGCGCGATGAAGCAGCACCTCTCGGACGTCCTCCTGCGCCGGCTGCAATCGCGGTTCTCGCGCGGCGCGCTGCTCCACTTCGGCCAGGGGAAGTGGTATCCCGGCGAATCACTCCCCCGCTGGGCCTACAGTTGCTTCTGGCGCAAGGACGGCGAGCCGATCTGGCAGAATCCGGCTCTGCTGGCCGAACTCTCCGCACCGACCGGCGCCACCTGCCAGGCCGCCGAAGAGTTTCTCGTCGAGTTCTCCGAGCGCCTGGGCGTCGGCGCGAAGTGGATTCGCCCCGCTCACGAGGACGTCTGGAACGTCATCGAGCAGGAACAGAAGCTCCCCGTCGATGTCGATCCGCGGGACTTCGATCTGGACGCCGACGAGGAGCGCCGGCGGCTGGCTCAGACTATCGAGAAGGGCCTCAGCCGCGTTTCCGGTTACGTCCTGCCGCTGACGCGGGCGTGGTGGCAGGCGAAACCGGATTGGATCAGCGGGCCGTGGCCCTTCCGCTCCGAGCGGCTGTTTCTGATTCCCGGCGATTCGCCGATCGGCCTGCGTCTGCCGCTGGATTCGCTGCCGGCCGGCGGCAGCCGAGACAGTCGGACGGTGTACGCCATCGATCCGTTCGCAGGACGCCTGCCGCTCCCGGGCTACGTGGAGATCCGTCGGGCGGTCCGGGCGATGCGGGAGATCGAGTCGGAAGTTCCGATCGAAACGCAGCCGCATGACGGTCCTGCGACCGAGCACAAGCCCGTAGACCGCTTCCAGCCCCCGGCGTCGTCGCCGGGCATGGTCCGGACCGCCGTCTGCATCGAGCCGCGTAACGGCCGGCTGCACGTCTTCATGCCTCCCGTCACGACGCTGGAAGACTACCTGCATCTCGTGGCGACCGTCGAAGAAACGGCGGAATCGCTGCAGCAGCCGGTCGTGATCGAAGGCTACCTGCCACCGCACGATGACCGCCTGAACGTGATGAAGGTGACGCCCGATCCGGGAGTCATCGAAGTCAATATCCATCCGGCTCGCAACTGGGACGAGTTGAAGGACATCACGACTGGCGTTTACGAGGAAGCCCGCGAGGCGCGGCTGGGGACCGAGAAATTCGATCTCGACGGCAAGCATTCCGGGACGGGGGGCGGCAACCATATCGTGCTCGGCGGCGCCACGCCGGCCGACAGTCCGTTCCTCCGCCGGCCGGATGTTCTGCGGAGTCTGATCGGCTACTGGAACAATCACCCGGCCCTGTCCTATCTGTTTTCCGGCCAGTTCGTCGGACCGACCAGTCAGGCGCCGCGGGTCGACGAAGGCCGGCGGGATGCACTCTACGAACTGCAGATTGCCTTCGACCAGATCCCGGATCACGGGAATGTTCCGCCGTGGCTGGTCGACCGGATCTTCCGCAACCTGCTCGTCGATCTGACGGGCAACACGCATCGGGCCGAAATCTGCATCGACAAGCTCTATTCCCCCGACCATGCCACCGGGCGACTGGGGCTGGTGGAGCTGCGCGGGTTCGAGATGCCGCCGCACTCGCGGATGAGCCTGACCCAGCAGCTTCTGGTGCGGGCGCTGGTCGCCTGGTTCTGGGAAACGCCTTACCGCGTGAATCCGATCCGCTGGGGAACGACGATTCACGACCGGTTCCTGCTGCCGCATTACCTGAAGGAAGATCTGCGATCGGTGATCGGCGACCTCCGCGGCGCCGGATTCGAATTCGAAGAGTCGTGGTTCGCCACGCACGTCGAATTCCGCTGTCCGCTGATGGGCGAAGTCGCATACCAGGGGATCCGACTCGAACTGCGGCAGGCGATCGAGCCCTGGTACGTGCTGGGTGAAGAGGCGCGCAGCGGCGGGACCGCGCGGTATGTGGATTCGTCCGTCGAACGGATCCAGGCCCGCGTGACCGGTATGTTCTCGGACCGGTATACGGTCGTCGTGAACGGGGTCGAGCTCCCCTGGCAGGCGACCGAGCAGAAAGGGGAATTTGTCGCCGGTCTGCGGTATCGGGCCTGGCAGCCGCCGAGCTGTCTGCACCCGACGATTCCGGTCCACACGCCGCTGGTATTTGACATCGTCGATCGCATTCACGGCCGCTCGATGGGGGGCTGCCGGTACCACATCGATCATCCGGGCGGACTGAATCCGGGGCTCTATCCGGTGAACTCCCTCGAAGCGGAAAGCCGCCGGGCGGCGCGTTTCTTCAGATTTGGCCATACGGTCGGCGGCATTTCCCCAAGGACGGTTCCCTTCCATCCGGACTATCCTTGCACGCTCGACCTGCGCCGCGTCTAATCGAAGGATCGAGAGATGATCATCGAGCGGGGACCGTCCGACGAATGATAGGCGTTGCGCCTGCGACACACGACTTCGGCCGGGGCCTGTTCTGCGAGTTCGTGGATCGTGCGCCTCTTCGGTAGCTTTCATCCCTCTGGCTCAGCTTTGACTCACTATGGCCTCTGTGGCGACACCTTCGACTGTTTCGCTGCAGGACTACGCCCCGCCGCCGTGGGTCTATGACGAAGTTTTCCAGGCCGATCGCTCGCCCAGACCGCACTGGAACCGGTTTCTCGAAGCCTTCAAGAACGTCAGCCCCGACGAGCTGACGCAGCGGACGATCCAGGCCGATCGCGTGCTGCGGCAGAACGGCGTCACCTATAACGTCTTTGGCGACGGCGGCGAATCGCAGCGTCCGTGGCGGCTGGACCTGCTCCCTGCCATCGTGCCCGGCGACGAGTGGGGCCGGGTCGAGCGGGCGCTCGATCAGCGGGCCAAGCTCCTCGATGCCGTCATTCGCGACCTCCATGGACCGCAGAAGTTTCTCAAAGACCGCTGGCTGCCTCCCGAAGCGGTCTACGCCCATCCGGGGTTCGTGCGGGCGTTCCACCACCTGCGACCGGCCGGCGAACAGGCCCTGACGCTCTATTCGGCGGAGCTCGCCCGGCTGCCGGAGGGCGGCTGGCAGGTAATGGCCGACCGCTCGGAAGCCCCCCCCGGGGCCGCGTTCGCGCTGGAGAACCGAATCGTCACATCGCGGGCGATGCCGCAGGTGATGCATCGCGTCGGCGTCAAACGACTGGCGCCGTTCTTCGTCCGGCTCCTGAATGCGCTCAAGCAACGCGGGTCGCGGTCGTCCGAGAGCCTGCGCGTCGTACTCCTGACTCCGGGCCCCAGGCACCCGCTGTACTTCGAAGACATCTATCTCGCCCGCTATCTGAACCTGACGCTGGTGGAAGGGGGCGATCTGGCCGTCCGCGAGGACCGCGTCTACCTCAAGACCCTCGGCGGCCTGCTGCCGGTCGACGTCATCTACTCCCGCGGGGCGGAAGCTCAGATCGATCCTCTGGAACTGGGTGGTTCAGCGCCTCATGGCGTCCCGGGAATCCTGCAGGCGGTCCGCAAGGGGCACGTAGCCATCGCCAACACTCCCGGCTGCGGGTTGATCGAAACGCCCGTGTTCATGGCGTTTCTGCCGGAGCTGTGCCGTCGATTCACCGGGGAAGACCTGCACCTGCCGTCGGTCCCGACGTGGTGGTGCGGGGATCAGCAACAGCGGCAGTACGTCCTGGATCACCTGAATTCGCTGGTCATCAAGCCCGCCTATCAGAAGAGTGGCGGGGAAGAGATCCTGCCGGGATCGCTGAGCTCAAGCCGCCTCTCGGAATTGCGGTCGCGGATCATCGCCCGTCCCCATGCATTCATCGCCCAGGAAACCGTCCAGCGCTCGGCGTCGCCGATCTGGTCGGACGGCGGCGTCCACTGCGGACACCTGGCCCTCCGCGTCTTCCTGGTCGCCGACACCCCGCACAGCTACAGTATCATGCCCGGCGGTCTGATCCGCGTCGCCACGACGACGGCGCCGATGGAACTGTCGATCGCGGCAGGCTTCGGCAGCAAGGATCTCTGGGTTCTGTCGGACGGTCCCATCGAGCACGTGACGCTGCTGGAACCGGACGATCAGCCGGTGCCGCTCCGTCGCACCGGGGCCGCATTCCCCAGCCGGGTCGCCGATGACCTGTTCTGGCTGGGACAGTCGCTCGACCGCGCCGACTTCCTCTGCCGTCTGCTGCGACCGGTGGTCGACCGTCTCACGGCCGAGTCCGAAGAGGACTGGCCGGAACTCCCCGTGCTGATCCGGGCTCTCGCCGACCAGGGACAGATCGAACCCGGCTTCGCCGTCGACGGCCTCGACGAGCAGTTGCCGGAGCTGACCGAAAGCCTCCCCAAGGTCATCTTCGACCCTACAGAACCACGAGGCCTGGCCGCCGCCATTTCCGAGATGAAGCGACTGGCCTCACTCGCCCGCGACTGGCTCTCGCCGGACACGTGGCGGACGATTCATCACATCACCACGATCTTTCAAACCGCGGGCGGACGGCGGCGGGTCGACCTCGCCGATGCCTACGGCACGCTCAATCAGTTGATGGTCGACCTGGCCGCCGTCAGCGGACTGATTCAGGACGGCATGATTCGCGGCCCCGCCTGGCGACTGCTCGATATGGGCCGGCGGATCGAACGCGGCCGGGTCACCGCCAGCCTGATCGTCAGCACGCTGCAGACCGGCAAGGTGGCCGACAAATCGGTCCTGCGCGTGCTGCTCGAAATTCTCGACTGCCGCATGACCTATCGCTCGCGGTATCTCGACAACGTCCAGCAGAACGCCGTCCTCGATCTGGCGGTGACCGACGAGACCAATCCTCATTCGGTCGCCTTTCAAGTCGTCACGCTCGCAGACCACGTCGACATGCTGCCGCGGGATCTCGTCACCCCCCTCCGGACCGAAGAGAAACGGCTGGCGATGGCCGCGGTCCACGACGTACGGATGCTGACCCCCGAACAACTGACGGACTCTCCGCCCCTCGAAGTCGAGCGGGTTCTCACCGATCTGGAACACCAGCTCCGCACGCTGTCCGACACCCTGACCCGCAAGTACCTGGTCCACTCGGGGGCACCGCGGCAGATCACCGACTCGGAGGGACGCTAATGCGCTATCGCGTCACTCACACGACGACGTATTCAGGCGACGAGCCCGTGTCGGTCTGCCACAACGAAGCCCGGCTGCGCCCCCGGCGACTGCGCTACCAGATCTGCCGATCGCACGAGCTCCACATCCTGCCCGCCCCCGCGATGCAGACCCTGCGGTCTGACTACTTCGGCAACGACGTCTCCGTCTTCTCCTTCAACCAGGGCTACGACGCACTGAAGGTGACCGCCATCAGCGATGTCCACCTGACGCCGCATGGCCGCGCCGCGAACGATCCCAGCCCCCCCTGGGAAGAAGTCCTCGACAACCTCACCACCCGCCCGACGGAGTCCGACCTCTTCGCCTGCGAGTTTGCCTACGAATCGCCGCGCGTGCGAACCTCCACCAGACTCGCCGATTACGCCCGCCCTTCGTTTCCTCCCGGCCGACCGATGCTGGCCGCCATCGCCGACCTGACGTCCCGGATTCACCGCGAATTCCAGTTCGACGCGCAGGCCACGCACGTCCATTCAACGGTTGACGAAGTTTTCGAGATGCGACGCGGCGTCTGCCAGGACTTCGCCCACGTCGAAATCGCCGCCCTCCGCTCGCTCGGGCTCGCCGCCCGCTACGTCAGCGGCTACTTGCGAACCTATCCCCCCGCCGGGCAGCCCCGGCTGGTTGGCGCCGACGCCTCCCACGCCTGGCTCTCGATCTACTGCGGAACGCTCGGCTGGGTCGATCTCGATCCCACCAACGACGTCTTTCCCGACACCGAACACATCACCATCGCCTGGGGCCGGGACTATGACGACGTCCCCCCCCTGCGCGGCGTCTACATCGGCGGCGGACGCCACGCGCTGTCCGTCAGCGTCGACGTCATGCCCATTGAAGACGAACCCGCGCCCGAGATCCCGTAGACCCGGGCGCGCGGCCGCCAATCTCCACCGCGACAGGATTAGATCAGTTCCCGCACCGGTCGATAATCCTCCGGCAGCGCCGTCACCGGACGATCGTTCGCATCGCGCACAAACTCGTGCGGATCGATCCCCAGCCGGTGGTACACCGACGCCAGAATCTCGCGGTAATCGATCGGCCGCTCCGACGCATACGCCGCCGTCTTGTCGGTCGCCCCGATCACCCGGCCCCCGGAAACGCCGCCCCCCGCGAGCAAGGCCGACTGAACCGGAGCCCAGTGATCCCGCCCCGCGTCCTTGTTGATCTTGGGGCTCCGACCGAACTCGCCCCAGACGATCACGCTGCAGTCGCGATCGAGACCCCGCTCGTGCAGGTCTTCAATCAGCGAAGAAATCCCGGCGTCAAACGTCGGCAGATGCGCCTTCATGTGCCCGAAGTTGTTCCCGTGCGTATCCCAGAAACCGTAGGCAACGGTCACGACGCGGACCCCCGCCTCGACGAGCCGGCGGGCGATCAGCAACTGGTCATTCCACATCGGCGCCCCGTCGCCCAGATGCTTCGACGAACCCCGGCCATACCGATCGCGAAGTTTCGGATCCTCCCTCTCGAGATCCAGCGCAGCCACCACGCGCGAAGACGTCAGCACGTCAACGGCACGCTGGTAGCTCTGATCCATCGCGTCGATGTCCGCGTCGTCGACTGTCCGCCGGAAACGATCGATCTGACCCAGCAGCCGCAGACGTTCGGAAAACTTAGTCGGCTCGACGTACCGCAGCTTCATGCTGGCGATGTCTTCGCCGTCGGCGCGGATCTGGTTGAATGCCGGCCCCAGATACCCCGCACCCGTGCTGTTGTACGGGCGGTGCTGCATCGTGGGGAACAGGTCGACAAAGGGCGGCACGACCGGATGCGTCGGACCGAGGACGCGGGCCGAGAAGGAGCCGAAGTTGGGCCGCCCGTCGCGCTGGGTCTCCCCCATCGTATAGCCGGTCAGATTCTGAAAGCTGGAGTGCTCGTCGCGCTGCCCGACGACCGACCGGACCAGCGTGCAGCGGTCCATTACCTTTGCCAGCCGCGGCAGCAGCTCGCAGACCTGCAGGCCGGGGACCGAGGTGTCGATCGGTTTGAACTCACCGCGGACCTCGGCGGGGGCATCCGGCTTCAGGTCGAACGTGTCCTGGTGGGCCAGGCCCCCCGACAGGTAGACCATGATCACCGATTTGTGCCGCCCGGCCGCCCCGCCGGCGGATTCGGCCCGCAGCAACTGCGGCAGCGACAGGCCCCCCAGAGCGAGGCCGCCGATCTGCAGAAACGACCGGCGATTCACGCTGTCGCAGTAACGCATCCGGGGGCCGATGAGGGTCAGCATGGCAGGCTTTCGGGGGCGGGAGAGTCCTTCGGGCGGCGCTTTCGAATTATATCGGAGATTTCCCCTGCGAACGCAAGAGGGAGAGCACGAACCGGAAAGCTTCCGGCAAAAAGCAGAAAGCCGGTGGAGACAGGTCGCGAGGATGCCTCCTGCCGGCCGTGCCGGTTAAACTGGAGCCGCCGCCCCCCGAGGCGAAACGAGTTCAAAATTCCCCCGGAGCTTGAACAGATGCTCTCCGTATCAGCCTTCGGCCTCGCCGTCGCCCTGGCAGCAACGGCGGCCGCTCAGCCCGTCCGAACGGTGGAAACCGACGCCGCGGCGGAAGCCAAAAGCCTGGAAAACATCCGCCAGGTGACGTTCGGCCTGCCGCGCGCCGGGGAAGGATACTTCTCGCCAGACGGCAAATCGATCGTCTACCAGGCCTATCCGATCGGCTACCCGTTCTATCAGATCTACGTCCAGCCGCTGGAGGGCAAGGAACCCCGACTCGTCAGCACCGGCCGCGGTCGGACCACCTGCGCCTACTTCTCGCCGGATGCGAAGCAGATCCTGTTCGCCTCCAGCCATACAGATCCGGACATCGAGCAGACCGAAAAGAAGGCGCGCGACGAGGCCGCCGCGGGCGGACGAAAGCGTTACCAGTGGGACTTCGATCCGCACATGGACCTCTACGTCATCGGCGTCGACGGCACCGGACTCCGGAGGCTGACCGACGCTGCCGGCTACGACGCCGAAGGAAGTTTCTCGTCGGACGGCAAGCACATCGTCTTCACGTCGAGCCGGGACGGCGACGCGGACATCTACATCATGGACGCCGACGGCAGCAACGTCCGGCAGATCACCAACGCCTCCGGCTACGACGGCGGACCGTTCTTCTCCCCCGACAACCAGTGGGTGATCTTCCGCAGCGACCGGCACAAGGAGCACATGTTGCAGCTCTTCGCGGTCTCCGTCGACGGCAAGACGGAAGTGCAGCTCACCAGCAACGACAACGAAGTCAACTGGTGCCCGTACTTCCATCCGAGCGGGAAGTATCTGATCTGGGCGCGGGCCGACTATTCGCGCGGCCCCTCGGGAGCCCACTTCAACCTGTTTACGATGGAAACCGAGTGGACGGCGAAGGAGTTCAAGGGGGGAGCCGTGAACCAGATCACGTTCAGCACCGCCGCGGACATTCTCCCGGTCTTCAGCCCGGACGGTACAAAGCTCATGTGGACCAGCACGCGCACCCCCGACGGCAGCAGCCAGCTCTGGATCGCCGACTGGAAACGCGGCATGCCGAAGCCGTAGGGTCCGCTCGGCGGACCGTTTCCTTTCTCTGGAATGCGGCAGTCAAAACCTGTTCCGGTCCGCACAGCGGACCCTACGCAGATCCCATCAAAGACGAAATTCCCTCATGGCCAAGCGCAAAACCACCGACGGCGAATCCCCCGGCTTCGAAGACTCCCTCACCGAACTGCAGCAGATCGTGCAGAGCCTGGAAGAGGGCTCGCAGGGACTCGAAGAATCGCTGCAGCAGTTCGAACGGGGCATCGGCCTGCTCCGCTCCTGCTACGCACTGCTCGAATCCGCGGAACAGAAGATCGAAATCCTGACCGGGTTCGACGCCGAGGGGAAACCGCTCACCGAAGCGTTCGACGCTTCGTCGACGCTGTCGACGAGCGAAGGGGCCAGCCGACGACGAAGAGGATCGGCGGCGCCTGCCAAGTCCGACGAGGCCGAAGACGCGTCCGGCGGTGCCGGAGCTTTGTTCTAAGACTGCTGCGTCGAGCGCCTCTCGCAACACCATTCTGATTCGACATCACTGACGCTTGAGAGGGAGTCGCGCGATGGTTCGCCGCATGATGCGCTGCTGCGCAGTGCTGAGTTTGCTGACGTTCGCATCCAGCGACCTTGCCGCCGCCGAGCTGCGGCTGACGATTCGCGACCAGACCGCGGGCCAGTCCCTGCCAGCCCGCGTCTACCTCCAGGGCCAGGACGGAACATGGCACTTCCTCAGCTCGACCGCCGCCGAAGGGACTGCGATCCGGTACGAAAAGCAGAACTGGAATAACAAACAAGCCGTCGAGTACCACACGACGGTCTCGGCTCATCCCTGCGTGGCGGACCTGGCCGACGGGAAGTACACGCTGACCGTCGAACGCGGCAAAGAGTTCTTTCCGGAATCGCGCGAGGTCGTTATCGCAGGGAACGACGTCGTTCTCGACGTGCCGCTGCGACGCTGGAGCGACATGGCGGCAAAGGGCTGGTACTCCGGTGAGACGCACATCCATCGCACGATCGACGAACTGCGCAACGTCCTGCCCGCCGAAGATCTAAACGTCGCGTTTCCGCTGTCGTACTGGGTCACGAAGGGCTTCGCCCCTCCCACGGCCGGCGACAAGAATCTGCCGGGAGACATCCCTTCCGAACTGATCCAGATCGACGACACGCACGTCATCTGGCCGCGGAACACCGAATACGAAATCTTCACGATCGGCGACAAACGGCACACGCTGGGCGCCCTGTTCCTGCTGAATCACAAATCGGTCTTCACGGCAGGCGTCCCTCCCTGGGGACCGGTTGCGGATCAGGCCCGCTCCGAAGGCGCGCTGTTCGACATGGACAAGCTCGACTGGCCCTTTGCAATGTTGCTCCCGACTGTCACGGGGGCCGGACTCTACGAGCTCGCCAACAACCACATCTGGCGGACCGAATTCGGCTTCCGGCAGTGGAACTCTCCGACGCCCCCGTATCTGCAGCCGCCGCTCGGAGCATCGACCGGGAATGAACGGGAATGGCTGAACTACACGCTCGGGATGTACTACACGCTCCTGAATTGCGGACAGAAGCTCCAGCCGACCGCGGGCACCGCCAATGGCGTCCATCCGGTCCCGGCCGGCTTCGGCCGGGTCTACGTCCATCTCCCCGACGGATTCTCCTACGAGAAATGGCTGCAGGGTCTGCAGGCGGGACGGAGCTTTGTCACGACCGGTCCGATGCTGCTGGCGACCGTCGACGGCCAGGATCCCGGCACCGACTTCCACCTGCCGCAGGCGGGGGACCTGCCCGTCTCGCTCGACATCACGTCGGAAGCGCCGCTGGCGTTTCTGGAACTGATTGCCAACGGCGTCCCGGTGCGGACCTGGATGCCGCAGAACCGGAAACGGGCTGACGGCGCGTATCAGTCACAGATTGCCGGATCGATTGCTGTCAAAGAGTCGGGCTGGTTGGCGATCCGGGTCTGGGAAGATCGCCCCGGCGGCCGCTTCCGGTTCGCGCATACCGCCCCGTGGCACGTGGAGGTCGCCGGAACCACACTCCGGCCGCGGCTCGAAGAGAAGCAATACCTGATCGGGCGGATGCAGACCGAGATCGAGCGGAGCAAGGGAGTGCTGCCGGCAGCAGCCATGGCCGAGTACGACCGGGCACTCGCCGCCTATGAAGCACTCCCCGTCCAGGATGATGCCCCGCAGGCGGCGCAGGAAGCTCGACCGTTGCAGGACGCCGCAGAAGCCGCGAGCTGGCTGAAGAATATGATCCAGTGGCATCGCTTCACGCCGGAAGAAGTCCGACTGGCCACCGGACTGTCTCTGACAGACGCCGAACAACAGGTCGCTGCGCTCGCACGCAAATTGCCGGCGCCGTCCGGGAAGGTCACCGTGCTCCCCTATCCCGGCGGCAGGCATCCGCGCACTGGCTTCCTCGACGGGGCGCTCGTTCCCCAGCGGGAAACCAAAATCAGCGTCTTCCCTCCCTGGGCGGACGGCGGCTACGTCGTCGTCGATGTCCCCGAAGCCCTCTTCACGAACCTGGGCCTCACGTATCTGGCCCACACCCACGTCCCGACGATCTGGTCGAAACAGGGCACGGAGCTGGCCCGCCTCGAATGGCAGACGCGGCCAGATGGCGGACTGGAGCTGGAACGCACTCTCCCCAACGGTATCGCCTTCGGCAGCCGGGTCATTCCCGGCGAACGGGACGTGGCAATGGAGATCTGGCTGAAGAATGGAACCAACCAACCGCTGACGCAGATGCGGATCCAGACCTGCGTCATGCTCAAAGCTGCGCTGGGTTTCAACGCGCAGACCAACGGCAACAAGCTGTTGCGGGAGCCATTCATCGCGGTGAAGGCCGATGGCGTCAACCGCTGGATCATCACCGCCTGGGAACCGTGCCAGCGCGTCTGGGCCAACCCTCCGGTCCCCTGCCTCCACTCCGATCCCAAGCTCCCCGACTGCCCGCCCGGCGAAACCGTCACCACCCGCGGCCGACTCTGGTTCTACGAGGGACACGACATCGAAGGCGAACTGACCCGGTTGATCATCGAAAGCAAATCTGAGCCCGTTCCGTGATCCATCCTGCTCGCCTCGATCCGTATTTCCTGCCTTTACTTAGGCCGACTTTTCTCGACTTCTTCTTCTCCGCGTCCTCCGAGTCTCCGCGGTAAATCTTCTTCTTTCGCACTTCCCTTAGTTGCGTCGTCTCGCAAAATCTCCACTCTTCTCTGCGGCCTCTGCGTTCCCCTCTGCGTCTCTGCGAGAAATCTTCGTCTTCACAGCGCCCCACTGCCGGTCAGCACCACCCGCACGGTGCGCAGTAGCACCTTGAGGTCGTTCCAGACGCAGCAGTTCTGCAGGTACAGCAGATCCAGGCTCACCTTCCGGCGAAAGCCGTCAATCTCGTTGTCGTACCCGTTGATGACCTGCGCCAGGCCCGTCAGGCCGGGTTTCAGTCCCAGGCGATGGAGATAGTTGGGAACTTCGACCGATAACTTCTCGATGAATTCCGGCCGTTCCGGGCGAGGGCCGACGAGGGACATATCGCCGCGGAGAACGTTCCACAACTGCGGAACCTCGTCGAGACGGGTCTTACGGAGAAAACCGCCGATCGGCGTCACGCGCGGATCGTTCGCCACGGCAAAGCGGGCGCCGTCTTTCTCGGCGTCGATCCGCATGGTTCGAAACTTGTAGATCGTGAATGGCAGACCGAATCCGTACGTTTGACGGCGATCGCCCTCCGATTGCCGTCGTTCCACACCCTCTGCCAGGGGCCGAAAGATCCGGTTTCGGCGATCGCGACGCCGGCTGCGCTGATTCAGGCCGACCCGCGTCTGCCGGAAGATGATCGGCCCGCGGGATGTCAGGCGAACGGCAATCGCCGTGAAGACCATCGGCACGGCAAGAATTGTCAGCAGCACCAGGGCCCCGACGATGTCGAGCACGCGCTTGCCGATCCGGGTGGACAGGCTCAGGCAGCGCACGTTGCGGCGCGGCCGTTCCAGCTTGAGCTGCGTCAGCCACTCCAGCGACGGCAGGTTCTCGTTGGCGACGTAGTGATCGAAAATGTCCGACAAGTCGTCGGATCGGTCTTCAACATCGTCAACCAGGACCGAAGCGCTCATCGGCGTACGTTCTCGAACTTTCCGTCGGAGATCGGCGGCATCGGATCTCGATGCAGTCCTTCGACGAAAGCATAGAACGTTCCAACGCGAGCGAGCGCTTTCCAACCGGTCATGCGCCGTTACTGCGTGACGATTCGCTGCCCTGCGATAAGCTTAACGATCGCAACGACTCTAACGACGAGATTGGCCGGGGAGATTCATCGGAATCTCGCCGGAAGCCGCCCGGATGACCGCTGTTCCCATCGGATCGACGCTTGAGGACTGGCGGAGCGGAGCGAGGATTTCGTCCACGGAGAAGGATCGATCCGGCTCGTTCGCCGTCAGCTCCCGCCGACGGGCTGTCACGTAGGCCTGGGCAGCCATTTCGAGGAACTTGACCCGTTCCTCCTCGCTGATCTGGTCCAGCCGGCGACCGATGGCTTCGACCCAGCCGGGCTGCTTGCCCGTGGCCTGCGACATCATGTACATGAACAGCGTGATCTGCTTGAAGTTGCGATCCGCAATCGAATGACTGACCGGCGAGATGATCTTCGCCACCGTCTCGATCGTCGTGGACGGAAATTGCACGAAGAGGTCGCCGTTCTGAACGGCGATCACGCGCCCGTCCATTTCGCGGTGGAACTCCGTCTGCACGCGGATCAGCGCTCTCGCCACAATCGGCCGAGCCAGCAGCGGACTCTTGAACGCGCCGTCGCACGCAATCAGCGTGTCGCCGGGCGTTCGATAGAACACTTCGACTTCTCCGACGGAGCCGTCACCCGCATCTGCGTGATAGACGTCGGCGCGAGTCGGCTTCAACTCGAATTTCGAAATCTCCATCGCCCGCCAGGTGCCGACGGCGACATCGGGATGTTCGAGGAAGTACCGGTAGACCTCCGGATCCACTTCGAACTGGAGGGCAGGCAGGCGGCGGAAGAGACCGACATCTTTGAGGATCAACTCAGCCCGGGCGCGGGCTTCCGGACGAAGTCGATCCAGGGGCAATTCGCCGATCGCCTTCCGGCGAATCGCGCTGGACGAATTGCCCGGTTGAAGCGTTTCGATGCCGCGGTAGAGCCAGTCATCGGACTCAGCATCGCGAGCTGATCGACGAAACTGGACCCGCGTCACCTCGCCCTTCGCGTCGATCCCTTCCGCCGCCGGCGCAATCGCCGCCGGCAGCAAAGCGACTAATGCGGCCCCGGTGCTCAAGGCGCACCGCAGGTAGCCGCTCACTCTGGAGCGCAGCATGCCCACCCTCTCCCCCCTGTGGAACGCCTGCGGAGACGGCTCGCCGCGTCTGGGTCGTCGCGGTGCCGTGAGCGTTCCACTTGTGCCAGTCGGGTGTCATCGCCCGCTTGAGATTTCCGATCGCAGCGGGCGACGCGACTGGCGTAACAGATTGATCGGCAGAGTCGCTACGATGAGACCAACGGATTTCTCAAACGCCAAATCACGCCTGTATCCCGTTGTTTTCGCTCAAGTCCGATGCGCCGCGACGACCCCGTCGGTCCCTGAAACTGCGGTAAACCCTCCGGATAATCGTCAATGTCAACCGAAATTCCCTCAGATGAAGCGCTGCTGGTCGTCGCCCGTGAACTGGCCCTCATCCTCGACCGCCGCAACCTCCGGCTGGTCCTGGCGGAGAGCTGCACAGCAGGCCTCGCCGCCGCCCATCTGGCCCGTATCCCCGGCATCTCGCGCTACCTCTGCGGATCCGCCGTGGTCTATCAGGAAACGACCAAGACCGCCTGGCTGGGTGTCCCGGCCGAGTACTTTCTCCCCGGCGGTCCGGGCGTCGTCAGCGGCGAGACGGCGGCCGCGATGGCCGACGGCGTGCTCGAACGGACTCCCCAAGCCGACCTGGCGGTGGCCATCACCGGGCATCTCGGCCCGGACGCTCCGGTCGAACTTGATGGCGTGACGTTTCACGGCTGGGCCACGCGCGATTCGCGAGGTCACGTCCGTCATCGCCTCCCGAAGTTCCCGGCCGACCTCATCGACCGGTCGTCGGAACGGGAGCTCCGCCAGCGCATGGCCGCCTGGCAACTCTTACGGACGGCAATCGCGGTCGCCGCAGAAACTCATGGTGCCGGCGAGCCCGCAGAGGTATAGTCGAGATTCCTTTCGGCCTTTTCACGCCGACCGTCCTCCGCCGGTTCAGTTCCAGGATCCCGAACCATGAACGACAAACCCGAGTCGAGAGTTCTCCCGGAAGGCGAGCCCCTGCTCAATGTCTACGAGATCGGCGAACTGACCGTTGTCGGCTTCTCCGGACGGGACATCCCCGACGAAGTCTGCATTGCCGGCTACCGCGAGCAGCTCCTCGCCCTGCTCGGCGAGTATCCCGTCCGCACCCTGGCGTTCGACCTTACCGGCGTGAAACTGATCCCCAGCGGCATGCTCGGCCTGCTGACCTCGTTGCGGCGGCGAGTCGATCAGATCGAACTCTACAATCCCTCCGAAGACATTCGCGAAGTCCTCCGGATCACGAATCTGGACACGCTGTTCACGATCAAAGACGTCCCGGTTTGAAGGTCGTGTGGTCGACCAGCCATGCCCAGTTCGCAAACGCCCCACGCGAAACGGATCTTCCTGACGCCCGACCGCGTGTGGCTGATCCTTGCCATTCTGGCGACCCTGGCCGCCCTCCTGCTTGAAGTCCGTCCCGATCAGAAGGTCGCTCTGGCGGTCCTGCCCGACCAGCCGCTGCCGGAATCTTGCACGGCCCGATCGCTGCTAGGCATCGATTGTCTGCTCTGCGGCATGACCCGCAGTCAGATCCACCTGGCCCATGGCCGCTGGCAGGAGGCCTACGCCACTCATCGCCTCGGCTGGCTGGCAGCTCTGCTGATCGCCGGCCAGATCCCGTATCGACTCCTCCGGATCTCGGGATGGATCGCTCCTCCGGGGAAGGTCTTCACAGCATCGGTCGCTGCGCTCGTGCTCGGCCTGCTGCTGGTAAACTGGTTCGATCGCTGTTTGAGACTCTGGCTCTGACGCGTCTTGTCCGGGACAACTCAAACCGGTTGCTCGAGTCGCACAGACTCGACCGGTTTGCACGCCGCAGCTTATGCTGTGCGCGCCGCATCAGTCTCTCTCCCCCGTTTCTGTCTGGAGGCATTATGCTCACCCGTAGACCACTGCAGCTCCTGGTCGCCGTGTGCGCCGCCGCCTGGATCCCAGCCGTCAGCGTCGCCGCTGATCGGTTCGGTCCCGACGCCGCAGCTCTCGCGAAATCCCGTACTCAAGCCATCGCCTACCTCGCCGCCGCTCAGGCCGAAGACGGCAGTTGGACTGCTCCCAACGCCCCCGGCGTGACCGGCCTGGTCGTCTACGGCCTCCTTTCGGGCGGCGCCCCGGTCAACCACCCTGCCGTCCAGAAAGGACTCAAGCACCTGGAGTCGTTCACGCAGCCCGACGGCGGCGTCTACAACAAAGACGCCCACCACGGCAATTACGAATCGGCCATCGTGATGATGGCCTTTCAGGCCGCCAACAAAGATGGCAGATACACGGACCGCATCGCCGCCGCGGAAAAATACATCCGCAAAGCCCAATGGGACGAAAAGGACACCGAAAAGTCCGATGTCAAGTTCGGCGGCGCCGGCTACGGCCGGACCGGAGACCGCCCCGACCTCTCCAACACCTCGTTCTTCCTCGACGCCCTGCAAACCGCCGGCGCCACCAAAGACGACCCCGCCGTGCAGAAGGCCCTCGTCTTCCTCTCCCGCTGCCAGAACCTCGAAACCGAAAACAACACCACCCCCTTCGCCGCCAAAGTCAACGACGGCGGGTTCTACTACACCCCCGCCGCCGGCGGGAACTCCCAGGCCGGCAATACCCCCGAAGGGGGCCTCCGCTCCTACGGCAGCATGACCTACGCCGGCCTGAAAAGCATGATCTTCGCCGGTCTCACCCCTGAAGACGAACGCGTCAATGCCGCCCTGACCTGGATCCGCAAGTTCTACTCCGTCAAGGAAAACCCGGGCCTCGGCCAGCAGGGCCTCTACTACTACTCCCAGGTCTTCGCCAAAACCCTGGCCACGCTCGACCTCGACGAAATCGCCGACGCCGACGCCGACAAACACGATTGGCGCAAAGAGCTCGCCACCCACCTGTTCTCGCTGCAGAAACCCAACGGCAGCTGGGTCAACGAGAACGCCCGCTGGATGGAAGGGGACCCCAACCTCGCCACCGCATACGCGCTGATCGCCCTCAAGTACTGCGATCCCAAACCCGCAAAGCCCGCTAAATAGCCCCGGCAATCGTCAACAACAGCCCCCTGCGGACTCCCCTCCGCCGGGGGCTGTTTCCATTCCCGGTCCCGGCGTTTCTCAAGTCCCGCCCCCACCCGGAAGTCTGTCATGCCTGCACGAGTCATTCGGTTCGCTCTCCTGGGCTGCGGTCGCATGGGATTGCACCACGGCCGCCTGCTCGCCCGCGATCCCCGCGCCACAATCCAGGCCGTCTTCGATCCCGTCGCCGCCGCGGCCGAAACCCTCTGCCAGGAGCTCGCCCCCGCTGCGGCCCGCTGTGCGTCGCTGGAGGCCCTCCTCGGCCGGGACGATGTCGACGCCGTCGTCATCGCCACACCCACCGGAGATCACTTCCTGCACGCCTCCCGCTGCCTCGATTGCGGCTGGCACATCCTCTGCGAAAAACCCCTCGCCACCCGCCGCGAAGATCTCCTCGAACTCATCGCGCGGGCCGGTCAAGTCAGGCAATCCGGGAAGGCCTTCTCCGTCGCCTACCAGCGCCGCCACTGGGCCACCTTCCGCACCCTCCGCAACGAAGTCCGCTCCGGCCGCTGGGGCGCCGTCCGCGCCGTCTCCGCCCACAACGTCGAAGACTGGCAGTCTTCCATCCCAGACACCTGGCGCGACGACCCGCTCCAGAACCCCGGCGGCTTCGTCGCCGACGCCGGCAGCCACAAGCTCGACACCCTGTTCTACGTCACCGGCCTCCAGCCGCTCGAAGTCTTCGCCCGCAGCCAGAACTGGGGCAGCCGCGTCGAAATCGTCACCAGCGTCTCCGCCCTGCTCGAACGGGACGTCATCGCCACGTTCGATTTCGTCGGCCACGCCCGGCACCTCGGCGAAGACCTCCACATCCACTGCGAACGGGCCGACCTGATCCTCCGGCAGGACCGGCTGTGGATCGCCGGCGACAATCGGATCGAGCCGCTCGAAGTCACGGCCCCGCAGTCCGAACCGGTCCCCGACTTCCTCGATTCCGTTTGTAACGGCGCGGAAGAACTTGCCCCACCAGAATGTGCGTTACCAGTGTGGGAAACTACGCAGGCGATCCTGTCTTCCAGCCGATCACAGACTGTGGTACGTATCCCGTCGCTGCAATGAGCAAGGTCCCGCAGTCCGGCGATCGATGGTCATCCAGAGCCGAGCGTCTCTTCCGGGCTCTCTCTTCTCTGGTTTCATGAAATGACATATCAGTCTTAGTAGAGCAGCGCCGGTCGCTGTGGATAACTCGGACTGTGCAGAGCCGAAGCGTCGTCGACAGAACAGCTTGCGAACCGTTCTCCACAATGGCCGCCTGTGGGAAACGTGTGGGACGCGCGGTGAGGACGCGTGGGCCGGCCGACGATCCCGTCAGGGGTTGTCGACGACGACGAACATCGCCGCAGGAGCCTGTCGACAAACCCGGCCGGGGCCGCGCGGGTTGTCGACGAGTTATCCACATTCGGCCTGCGGCATGCGCTGCAGCCGACGCTTCAAAGACAGCACCTGCTGACGCAGCGTCTGGGACTGCTTGAGCTGTTCCCGCAGCCGCTCGCAACCGTGCGCAACGGTCGTATGCGTACGACCGTAAAAGGCGCCGATCCGCTCCAGAGACTGCCCGGTTAGCTCGCGCGTCAGCGACATCGCCACCTGCCGCGGCACAATCAGCGTCTGTTGGCGGGATCGCGACGTCAGCTCCGTCGACGGCAGACCGAACTCAATCGCCACAGCCGTCACGATCTGCTCGAACGAGAGCAGGCGTACTTCAGACGGCTGCTGCCAGAGTTGTTCGAGCTGGGCAGCGGTCACCTGGTCTTGCCGGCGTCCGATCCGCCGCGCCAACGTCTCGATCGCCCCCCGGATCTCCCGCGGCGAACCCGTCAGCCGCTCGCCAGCCAGACTGATCGCGTCCTGGCCGAACGCAATTCCCGCCAGACTTCCGAAGTGCTCGATCAGCCGACTCCGTCCCTCTTCGCCCGGCAAACGGATCCCCGCCGTCAGCCCGCCATGCAGTCGATTGGCCAGCCGGAGACTCAAACCCTCGATCTCGGCGGCTGGCATCCGCGACGTCACCACAAGCTGGCGCCCATCTTCCAGCAGTTGATCCCACAGCGTCGACAATCGCTCCTGCAGTCCACCGAGCGGCGGCAACTCGTGCAGGTCCTCGCAGACGACAACCGCGTGTCCGGCAATCGCCGACATCACGTCCGACCACGTTCCCAGTTCGTCCGCCGCCTCCAGCGTCTCCGCCAGATCGACCGCGCTGGCCAGCAGCAGCCGGCTGCGGGGCGCCTGATCGAGGATCCGGCGCAACGAGGTCCGTACGAGATGCGATTTCCCGGCCCCCGCCGGGCCGTGGAGAAACGTCAGCAGACCGTGGCCCCGATTCCGGGACTCCGCCTGGGTGATCCGCTGCAGAGCCGACAGCGCAAACTGATTCTCCGGGAACGCGATAAAGCGTTCCGGCGTACCAAGCGTGGCGAGGGGATCAGTCAGCCAGGGGGCAAACATGGGCGAACGACCGGAGTGTGGTCGGTTCGCAAGAGTCCGTTTGCGGAAGATCCTCCGTGAACGCAGAGCGCCCGCACCGCGAGACCGATGGGAATCGGCTGGCGGATGCAGTCTCTACCTGACCGAGAACCTAACGCGCTCTGTCCGGGGGAGCAATCGGGACGGCTGGGAAATCTCTGCCGCCGCGTGTCGAAATCCTCAAGCGCATGAGCGAGTTACAAATCCGGAAACTCCTGCGGCGTTCCGCGATCCATCGCCTCGTGGGCCATCAGCACGGTCGCCGTGTTGATCAGCCCGTCGTGCACGGTGCAAATCGTCGCCGGATCGTTCGACCGGACGTGTTCGATGAACGACACCAGTTCGTCCCGCGTGTCATCGCCAGCGGCGTCGATCTCGAACGGCGTTCCCCGGTGGGCCCAGGGGTCGCTGGAAAGTTTCAGCGTCTTGCCGGAAGTGACAACCGCCGCGTTTCTGTCGGCGGCCTTCGACCAGGCAATGTCGTCCGCCACGGCTTCGCGATAGAGCAGCCCCTTGTTCTGCGACAGGAACAGCGTTCCCTTCGTCCCCAGAATCAGCTCGCTCGCTCCTTCGTATGCATTGTTCTGCAGCGAGGACCAGGTCACCCGGACCTGATAGGGCCGGGTGTCGACGCCGGGCGGCAGCGGCGGCGCATTCGGCCGCTCGGGAGGGGGCGTCACCTCGTACTCGTAAATGCAAAAGACGTTGTCCGCCACGTCGCGGCCGTCGCGCCAGTAGTCCACGCCCCCAGTCGCCAGCACCCGCTTCGGCGGGACGCCGAGCATCCACTGGACGACGTCGAGCTGATGACTGGCCAGCTCGGCCAGCAGTCCGCGCGAAAAGGGACGATACAGCCGCCAGTTCAGCTTGTGATCGAGCCGAGTGAAGTCCTCGTGGTCCGGCGAGACCGGCACCGGTCTCCGCCAGTCGTTATGACGATGCCACTGGCTTTCGATGGCGGTGATCCGTCCGAGCAGTCCCGTCTGAACCATCGCGACCGCCTGCTGGTAGATCGCATTCGACCGTCGCTGCAACCCGACCTGGAAAACGGCCCGCTTCTCTTCGACCAGTCGCACCAGTTCGCGGGCCTGCTCCAGATCGTAGGCCAGCGTTTTCTCGCAGAAGACGGCGCACCCCGCATTGAGCGCGGCCGACGCCATCTCAAAGTGCAGAAACAGCGGCACCGCGATCGCCACGGCCTGCGGTCTTGTTTCGTCGAGGAGTTTCCGGTAGTCGCTGAACGAACGCGCCTGCGGCCCGGCGTATTGCCAGCCCCGTTCCAGGTGCGGGCCGTAGTCGTCGCAGACGCCCACGATTCGGACGCCTTCGATCGTGCTCAGCGAACGAATCAGATCGCAGCCCCGACCGCCGGTGCCAATCACCCCCACCGTGATCGGAGCGGCATCCTGGCCGGAGGCCGTTTTCGTCGCGTAACTGGCCGCCAGAGCGGCACCGGCGCCCTGCAGGAACAAACGTCGGTCAGCCAGGCGCGGAGAAGGCATGGTCGTTACAGATTTCGAGGTTAAAGTGTCGCGAGCCTCATCATTCCTGCCCCCTCTCCCGCCGCCTTCGGTGGGAGAGGGCCGGGGTGAGGGTCTTCAATCTACCGAAAAGTCAGGCATCGGCCGCCAGCGCATCGACTCTCATCGTTGCGCCGCCTATTGATAGATTACAACCAGAAAAACCATCGCATCCGAGCGGCCCGCATTCTCCAGGGAGTGAACGACATCGGCGCGATAGCTGGCAGAATCGCCCTTCGCCAGTTCGGACGTGTCCTCACCCGAGGTCAGCCGGATGCGTCCCTGCTCGACGGTGAGAAACTCCCGCGTCCCCTGAAAATGGGCCGCACTCCGGAGCGACCCGCCGGCTTTGAGGCGGACCGTATAGAACTCGACATCCTTTTCCAGGTGCAGCGGAGAGAGCGTGCGGATTTCGCAGTCGGCGTCGGACCGGTACAGATGGGCCCGGTCATCGGCGCGGATCACGTGAATCGACGAAGACGCGCCCGGGATCTCGACGAACTCAGCCAGCGACATCCCGAACGCCTGGGCGATCTTGCAGGTGACCGCCAGGGTCGGATTGGCCTGGTTCCGTTCGATCTGGCTGAGCATCGACCGGCTGACGCCGCTCCCGGCGGACAACTGCTCCAGCGACCAGCCGCGCTGCTGCCTGAGCACTT
This sequence comes from uncultured Planctomycetaceae bacterium, assembly GCA_942493135.1. GTDB lineage: Bacteria > Planctomycetota > Planctomycetia > Planctomycetales > Planctomycetaceae > Planctellipticum. Next base: position 2,779,961 of record OW818684.1, read on the forward strand.
TCACGCGCTCGCAGACCTGACTGCTGATCGGATCGGCGTGGCTCTCGGCCGAAGCAGCAACAGCCTTACGACGGGGCATGGAAAATTTTCCCGGAAACGACTGGCCGCCAGACGGGCGACCCTGACCTTACGCTACTTCCACCAGCAGACAGAAGCAATCGCGGCATGAACACGCTATCGCCACTTCGGTAAGACGGACGTCCTCGTCCGTCGTTGTCTTAGTCAAAGTAGGGTGAGTCGAGTCTTCGAGGCTCACCTCTGCAATAACGAGTTATGGTGAGCCTCGCGAACTCGACTCACCCTGTAAACCGTGCCTCATCGGAACTTGGAATGAGCCGTGATCGCCTCCAGAGTCTCCCCCACCGGCAGCCCACAAACTGCTAAACTGAACCCCCCGCTCTGCTCATGATTCTGGACATCCCCATGCGTTTCCGCAGAACCATCGCCGCCGGGCTGCTCCTCCCGTGGTGCCTGGCCCCGGCCTCCGCCGATGTTTTTACGGTCAAAGACGACAACGGCGAACAGGTGACTGTGTCGGCCCGCTGGGGGGGCAGCGGCCGGCAGGTGGCGATTCTCGAATTCTCCAGCGGTCGCGTGCAGCCGATCCCGGAGGATCGGATTGTCGCCCGCGAGCCCGCCGACGATCCGACACCCCTCACAGGAGACGAACTCGCCGAGCAACTCGTCGACCGCTTCGGAGCCGGCCGCACGGTTACGCGGGTCGAAGCCCCGTACGTCCTGGCCGTCGTCATGGCGGCTCCGAACGGGGCTGACCGGGCGACGAAGAATCGCGTCCAGGCCCTGCTGAAGAAGGCGGGCTTGTTCCTCAACGGGGTGCAGACTTCGTTCGAGAAGGAAATGCAGGAGCTGGAGATCGAACTGCAGCCGCTGCGCTACGCACTGCCGGTCGTGATTTTCGAGTCTGACAGCGACTTCGACGCGTTCTACCGGACCGAGCTGGGAGAACAGGCCGGACTGTCGGCGAAGAACGTCGCTTCGTTCTACGACGTGCTGTCCAATCGTCTGATCCTGCGGGCCCGCGAGTGCCGGTCGTTTGATACGCCGCTGCACGAGTCCATCCATCAACTCGTCTACAACCGCGGCCTGATCCGCCGGCTCGCCCCGGTCCCGCTATGGCTGCACGAAGGCCTGGCCAGCGGCTTCGAAGGAGACGGGGTCCGCGTCAAGAGCGGGCCGCGCGCCGTCAACGAGCGGTATGCCTCAGTGGCGTTGCGGACGCGCAAAGCCGACTGGACCGATCTCGTCGAAAACGACAAGGCCTTCCAGGGGGACGTTCTCGCCGCCCAGGTCTATGCGCAGTCCTGGGGACTCCACTGGCTGCTGCTGACTCGCTATCCGGAAGCCTATCAGCAGATTCTGAATCACTACCGCCAGGTCGAGCCGCTGGCGGAGCCGGACCCGGCCGAGCGAAAGCTGCTCGTCGAACGCTCGACCGGGAAATCGCTGGCGGAGTTGCAATCAGAATTCGTCGAGGCGGTTTCCAAGGCCCGAGTTCGGAAGCGTTAACGTCGACAAGGAACGCTTGACGATCCGGGTGGCCGGGGCAGGAGCGTCTTCGCGATGCCCCGGTCCGTTGCCTGCCCTCTCGCCCGGCGTCTTCGCTGGGAGAGGGCAGGGGTGAGGGCCGCATTTCGCGACCATAACGAGGTCAATGAGGGTCGCCGAGAGTTGGGGTGTCAACCGACGTTCTCCCGGATCAGTTCAGGCCGCGTGCCGCGTGGCGTTTTCTCCCCGCCAGACGGCGTCGAGCAGCTCGACCGTTCGCTGCGTCGCTCCCTGTTGAGTCGCGACAAACTCGCGGGCGAGTCGAGCACGTTCGGCCGCAAGTTCGGGTTCGCGCAGCAACCGATGAACGGCAGCCGTCAACTCGGCCCCGTCGCGGACAACTTCCGCAGCATCCCGCGCGAGCAGTTCGGCGACGATGTCCTTGAAGTTCCAGGTGTTCGGTCCGAACAGCACCGCGGCCCCATAGGCCGCCGGTTCGAGCATGTTCTGTCCCCCGCGCTGCGTCAGGCTTCCCCCCACAAAGGCGACGTCGGCCAGACCCCAGCACGCCCCCAGTTCCCCGAGCGTGTCGAGCAGCAGCACCGGCTGGCCGGAGGCCGGCACGGTCGACTGACTGCGACGGTGCAGCGGCAGGCCCCGGTCCGTCACCAGTCGCGCGACATCTTCGAACCGTTCTTTGTGCCTGGGAACAAGAATCAGTCGCAGTTCGGGAAACTGGAATCGCAGCGCCAGCCACGTCTCGACCGCCAGTTCCTCCTCGGTTTCCTGCGTGCTCCCCGCGATGAAAACCCGCCCGCCCGGCTGCAGCCCGAAAGCCGTCGCCAGCTCAAGGGTCCGGGGATTGTCGCGCCGCAGCTCGGCGCGATCGAACTTGATGTTCCCGGTGATCCGGACGCGGTCCGGCGACGCCCCCAGCGCAATCAGCCGCTCGGCGTATTCGGACGTCTGCGCGCCGATCGCGTGCAAGCCGCCGAACAACCGCGACACCAGCGGTCGCAGCCGCTGGTACCCCCGGAAACTTCGGGGACTCATCCGCGCGTTGATCAGCGCGACGGGAATCCCGAGCGACCTCGCCGCCAGCAGGAAATTCGGCCAGAGCTCCAGCTCGACGAGCACAATCAGATCGGGACGGACCGACCGCAGTGCGCGTCGGACCGACCAGGAGAAGTCGAGCGGAAAATAGGCGACCGTGCATTGCGGGAACTTGGCCCGGGCGACGTCGTAGCCGGTCCCCGTGGTGACGGTCAGCAGCAGCTCGGCCGTCGGATGACCGGACTGCAGCGCGGGAATCAGTCCCTGAAGCTGCAGCACCTCGCCGACGCTGACGGCGTGGATCCAGAGGCAGCGCTGTTCCGGAAACCGTCGCTCGATGCGGCCGACGAGTTTCTCCCGCAGACCGGCGACCGGCTTGCGCTGCACCCAGCGGCGGTAACACAGCCACGGTGCAGCGAACAACAGCAGCGAACCGTAAATCAGGTTGAGCAGCAGCGCTGCCATCGGGACTCCCTTCCCCAGAGTGCAGGGAGTTATAACCGGCCCCGCGATCCGCGCTAAGCGGAGTGCTGATTCGGCATGTCCGGGTGGCTGGCGACGTAGGGTGAGTCGAGTCTGCGAGGCTCACCGCTGCCACCAGTGTGAGTCTCGTAACGGGTGGCAGGGTCGGAGTCCGCGACGACCCAGATTCCACGGGGTGCGACGCTGGCTCCGGGTCGTCGAAGACTCCGACCCGGCCACCCTTCACTCATCGCTCAGCGGATCTTCGACATGACGTGCAGATAGACCAGCGACCCGCCCGCGATGGCCAGCGCTGCGTAGACGAAGTTCTCAGGGGACCAGATGTGGATCCAGTCGACGACGGACAGGACGAGCGATTCCATGAGAGGCGCCTCCCAGTAGGTTCGGGAGTCGAGCATGACTCCCGCTGGAGAGACTAAACACGGACCGCAGTCCGCAGGATTTCCTCGAAAGGGCGACTTTGGCCCCGGAACGACGACCTCAGTGTGGACTCGCGGGATATGCCGTTTCTGCGGGAACGCTGCCGCTAACCATCAATGCGACAACGTGTTACGACGCTGCGCTCCGCTGCAGAATCCCGCAGTCGCCACGAACCATTCTGCAACAGGCGGCGCAAAATGCGCGGTCTGAGACGAATGGTGAAGCAGAATGGGACGCCTCTACGAGTTCAACCCGCAGCACTTCTTATACTTCTTCCCGCTCCCGCACGGGCAGGGGTCGTTCCGGCCGACCTTGTCGCCGAAGTTGCGGATCGTCTCCACCGCCTGCACTTCGCCCGGACCCGTCGAGCCGCTCCCGCTCGAAGTTGTCTGCTTTTGCGGCTCCGCTTCGACCGCCGCCGGCGCCGAGTGCGTCGCGGCGCTGATCCGCCACAGGGAACCGACGAACTCGGGGCTCTGGTGTTCGATGCGGAAGATCGCCGAAGTCACCTGGCCGCCGATCCGATCCCACATCTGCTCGAACGCCCGCATCCCTTCCCGACGGTACTCGACCTTCGGGTCCTTCTGGGCATATCCCACCAGGCCGATCCCGGCTCGCAGATGGTCCATGTAGTAGAGGTGGTCTTTCCAGGCGGTGTCGAGGATCTCCAGGATCAGCGACCGCTCGGTCTGATAGAGCTCGGGACGGAACCGCCGTTCGAAGCCGACGCGGACCGCCTTCTCGACGGCATCCCGGCTGGACTTTTCCAGTTCCGTCGCGTCGAGACTGGCCTGAAACTCGGCGTTCGCCCAGTCGATGAGGGTCTGCAGTCCCTGCGGATCGACCGCGTGCTCTACCTTCGCCGCTTTGGCGCCGGAAGCCACGCCGTTCGGCGAACCGTAGGCTTTGTCGAGATAGCTGTTGAGCTGCTCGATCGCAGTTCCTCGCTCCAGGAACTTCTGGCTCAGTTCGAGCAGCATCCGGGCGATATCGCCGCGTGGTTTCGACTCGACCTCGGCGACCAGGAGGTGCGCATTGAAGCGCCCGCTCGCCCAGTGAATCAGCCCTTCGCGGTCGTAACGCTCGCCGGCGCCGGCACGATCGGCCATGAAGTTCGTCATGCCGACGGAGACGGGGAACTCGACTTCCTTATGGCGATACAGCTCGTCGATCCGTGCTCGGATGAACGTTGCGGCCTGTTCCGGAGTCATGTCGTCGAAGACATTGGGCTCCAGCCCGATCGCGTACTGCTGCGCCACCCAGCCGACCAGCGAGCGCTGGTTCCAGTCCGGGGCCAGGAAGGCGTCCAGCGGGCTGTAATCGATCCGGGCCAGCGCCTCGCGGGCGCGGTCCAGCAGATAGACCTGCAGGCCTTCGAGACCGATCTTCTTCAGCTCGCGATCGTTGGTGTTTAGCGAAAACCGCGCGTTGACCCAGCGGGCCATCGCGTTCCAGTTCCGCTCGCGATCGTCTTCGACGTCCTCGGGCAGATTCTCGTCGATCTGTTCCTGAATCGCCAGGTCGGCCTGCCGCTCGGCCTGGCCGGCGATGTGCGCCTCCGCCTGCTCGCGCGTCATGTTCTGGACGTCGCGCGGCTCGATGTCGAGCCCCAGAGCCTGCCCCGCCCACTCCGCGACCGTTTCCCAGCGGTAGCCGGGCGACAGGAAATGCTTCGTCCAGCGTTCGAGCTGCCGGTCGATCATCTCGAGAATCAGGGTGCGACAGTCCGAGCCTTCCAGGATCCCCTGGCGATAGCCGTAGACCCGCTTCCGCTGCTCGTCCATGACTTCGTCGTATTCGAGCAGATGCTTTCGCATGTCGAAGTGGCGTTCTTCGACTTTCTTCTGGGCGGCCTCGATCCGGTTGCTGACCATCCGGCTCTCGATCCGCTCCCCTTCCTGCATGCCGAGAGCGGTCAGCCAGTCCTTGACCCAGTCCCCGGCGAACTTCCGCATCAGATCGTCTTCCAGCGACAGGAAGAACCGGCTCGAACCGGGATCTCCCTGACGACCGGCGCGGCCGCGGAGCTGCAGGTCGATCCGGCGGCTGTCGTGCCGCTCGGTGCCGACGACGTGCAGGCCACCCAGCTCGGCGACCTTGCGCCCCTCGGCGACCATTCCTTCCTGAGTGGCGATCCGCTTTGTCGTCTCGTCCCAGACCGACTTCGGGACATCGAGACGCGTGGCGTAGGTCTGCTTCAGCTCGTCCCAGGCCATATACTCGGGGTTGCCGCCGAGGATGATATCGGTGCCGCGGCCGGCCATGTTGGTGGAGATGGTGACGGCGTTGTGCCGCCCGGCCTGGGCGATGATCTCGGCCTCCCGCTCGTGGTACTTGGCGTTGAGCACGTTGTGCTTGATGCCGTGCTGCTTCAGCTTGAGGCTGAGGTACTCGGAGCTTTCGATGGAGACCGTACCGACCAGCACGGGGCGTCCCGTGGCGTGGACCTCTTTGACTTCCTGAATGACCGCGTCCCACTTTTCGTTCATGGTGCGATAGATGGCGTCCGGGTGATTGACGCGCCGGGTCGGCCGGTTGGTGGGAACCGCCAGCACGTCGAGCTTATAGATTTTCCAGAACTCGTTCGCTTCGGTCATGGCCGTACCGGTCATACCCGAGAGCTTCCTGTAGAGCTTGAAGAAGTTCTGCAGCGTGATCGTCGCCAGGGTCTGCGTCTCTTCTTTGACGCGGACCCCTTCCTTGGCCTCGACCGCCTGGTGCAGGCCGTCGCTCCACTGCCGGCCTTCCATCTTGCGGCCGGTGTGCTCGTCGATGATGACGATCTCGCCAGTCGGCTCGACGACATAGTGGACGTCCCGCTTGTAGAGCCAGTGGGCCTTGAGCGAGTTGTCGAGCAGGTGGGGCCACTCCATGTTGCCGGCGGTGTAGAAGCTCTCCACGCCGACCAGTTCTTCGGCATGCCGCACCCCCGCCTCCGTCAGGTGGCAGGTGTGCTCCTTCTCCTTGATCTCAAAGTGCTCGCCGGGCTTGAGCTGCCGGGCGATGCGGTCCGCCTTCGGATACTTGGTGACGTCGTCGTGGGCCAGGCCCGAGATGATCAGCGGCGTCCGCGCTTCGTCGATGAGGATGTTGTCGATTTCGTCGATGACCGCGTAGACAAGCTGGCCCTGCACCTGCGCTTCGGCGGTGGGCTTCATGTTGTCGCGGAGGTAATCGAAGCCGAATTCGTTATTGGTGCCGTACGTGATGTCGCAGGCGTAAGCCTTCTGACGCTCGTCGATCGGCATGTTGGACTGAATCGCGCCGACGGTCAGGCCCAGGCCCATGTAGGTCGGACCCATCCATTCCATATCGCGGCGGGCGAGGTAGTCGTTGACCGTGATGACCTGAACGTTGCCGGCGAGGGCGTTCAGGAACGTGGGGAGGGTGGCGACCAGCGTCTTGCCTTCGCCGGTGACCATTTCGGCGATCATCCCCTTGTGGAGGATGTAGCCGCCGACCATCTGCACGTCGTAGTGCCGCATCTTGAGATAGCGTTTGCCGGATTCGCGGACGGCGGCGAAAGCGTCAGGCAGGAGGTCGTCGAGCGTTTCGCCTTTCGCCAGCCGGGCGCGCAGCCGGGAGGCGGTCAGCTTGAGCTCGTCGTCCGTGAGCTTTTCATAGACCGGTTCGAGTTTGTTGATTTTGTCCAGCGGCGAGCCGGGGACGATTCTTGTCTCCCCGGTCTTCTTATCGCGGACGAAACCGATCTGTCGCACGCGGCGCTCGTTGGACGAGCCGAACAGTCCGGTGACGAACCGTTCGATGGTCGACAGCACGGTGCTGAAGATGACGCCAATCTTCTCGAGAAATTCCATGACGCAATCCGCTCGCGGAGTTATCCCGCTTCCAGGTTCCCGCTGGCGTGGCGCCGGACCGGCGGACACGTCAGAACGGGTTTCAGGAGCAGGGGGTCTGACTCAATCGGTATCCGTACGTAACGTCCGCTCCAGCAGAACGATGGGGGAATCGCCCTCCGGTCGCGAGTCGTGTGGCTCGCGGACAGGGGCTTCCCGGCACCGTCCAGGCTGGTGCGACCTTTCAGAAACAATCCCTTGAATGTTCAACACCGGGAACGCGACCAGATCGCACCCGGCTCACCGGACTTCGAAACCGGCTATTCGGCCTTTTCGGTGGGTCGATTTTACCAATTTCCCCGTCACAATCCGCAGCCCGCTGCCAGTCTGACAGGGTTACCGTCACCGAACCGCCGACTCTGCCACAACCGGTGCACCTCTCGAAATCGGCTGCCGAATGCGGGAAGAGAACGACGTAAACTGTCTTGGCATCGGAGTTTATTGGGTCCACGAAAGAGGGTCAATGCCGGTCCCCCTCCCCGGAAATGCTTCACTCATGCGGGAGAAATGCAAGCGGTGTGCCGTCCAGACATCCCCGTGTCCGATCCTTCAGGTGACTGGAAACCGATATGGATCGGTTTCCAGGTCCAGGAAGGGACTCTGCCCAAGAGGTTCGCTTCGTCGAGTAAGTGTCTATTGTGAAATGAGTTACGGTCGATTCGGCGAACCCGTCTTCGCAGGTCGTCGGATCCTGCGTAGAATCGACTGTGAATGAGGTGCGAGGCGGCGGAATCCGTTCCCCCCCCTCGGAGCCCGACGCTGTCACTGGATCGGAAGAGTGCCCATGCCGTTCGCCGGGCTGCGTCCCGCTGTGATTGTCGCGTGTCTGCTGCTGACCGTTCCCGCGGTCGCCGCGCCGGGCGGTGAGCTGACGACGCTGCAGCAGCAGTTTCAGAAGCAGCATGCCGACTACGTCTCGCAATTGAAGTCGGTTCGCGAGCGTTGCATCGAACTGGGGCTGACGGCGCTGGCGGAGGAGATCGATCAGCTCCAGGAACTTCCCAAGCCCTCTGAGCTGAAGAGCGAACCCCTTCCCGGAGAGGTTCAGTTGAATCCGCCGGACGGGTTGACTCGCGATGGGCGAGCCGTCTGGAACCGTCTCCGCGACCTTCGAAAGCGACACGCCGGCGACGTTTATCTGTTCGCCCGCCGGGTGCTCAAGGCGGAATTTTCGGGCTATGCCTACAACATGGTGCGGGAAGCGCTGCGGCATGATCCCGATCACGACATGGCTCGGCGAGTGCTCGGTTTCGTGCGGCACGAGCAGCGGTGGGTCTCGGCGCTGGCTGCCGACAAACTGCGTAAGGGCTATGTCTGGGACGATCGATTCGGGTGGGTCCTCAAGAGCCATCTGCCGCACCTGGAGGCGGGCGAAGAGCTCGTCGACAGCCGCTGGATGTCGGCCGCGCGGGCGGCAGAAGTCCGGCGGGACTTCCGGAAGGCGTGGGAGGTGCAGTCGGATCACTACTTGATCCGAACGAATGTCAGCCTGGAAAAAGGAGTCGAGTTGGGGAGGGCACTCGAAGAGTACTACGAGCTGTTTCACGAGGTCTTCGCCGGATACTTCAGCACTCCCGACCAGATGCGGAAGATGTTCGACGGGGCCCGTTCTCGCTCGGTCGCGTCTCCCAAGCTCGTGAACTACTACCGGACGCGCGAAGAGTACGTCGATCGGCTCAAGGACCGGTTTCCGCAGATCGCTCAGACCAACGGGCTGTACTACACCACCGACCGGACCGTCCACTTCTTCCACGACGAGGCCGCGGAAAATCTGGCGACGCTGTATCACGAGTCGACCCACCAGTTGTTCTACGAAGCGTTCGATCACGAACGGCCGATCGCCGAGGAGGGCCACTTCTGGATCATCGAGGGGATCGCCTGTTACATGGAGTCGTTCCGTCGCAACGCCCGGGGCGTTTCGATCGGCGACCCGGCGTACATCCGCTTCGAGAACGCCCGACAGACGCTGCTCGTCGACCGGTACTCCATCCCGCTGCAGGAGCTGTCGGCGATGGGGGCCAAGGAGTTTCAGTACCATCCCCAGGTTGGCAAGAACTATTCGGAGGCTTCGGGGCTGGCGGCTTTCTTCATGCACTACGGGGACGGTCGGTATCGCGACGCCCTCGTCGCCCATCTGACGCAGCTCTACAGCGGCAACGCGTCGATTCGCGCCCGAGCCCGGTCGCTCGACGATCTGACCGGCGTCCGGTACGAGGAGCTGGATCGACAGTACGCGGAGTTTTTAAGGGAATTCGTGCCGGTTGTGAGTCGAGGGAATAGCGAGTAGCCAGAGAAGTGTCCGTTGTCAGTTGTCCATCATCGGTGGTGAAAGTCAGGGCGAGCGGTCGTTTTGCCTGGCACATGGTTACTTTCGAGATTCTGCCTTCTTCATTCGACAGTTCTCTTCGTCGCGTCTTTGCGTTCCGTTTTGCGCCGTTGCGTGAGATCTTCTCTCTTCCGTCTTCTCTGCGGAATCTACCAGCTCAGCGCCTCTGCGAGAGATCTTCCGCCTTTTCGGCCGACCGAGCTGACGCTACTCGGGTCGGCTCAAACGCTGGTCGATGTGTTCGATGATCACCGGGAAATAGACGATGACTTTGTAGTGGTCGCCCCAGAGCGTGACGTGATGGTCGGCGGGGAGCTTCGCGGCGTCCGCCAGCCGCTGGACGTTCTGCAGCGGTACGACCTGATCCTTGTCCGCGGAGTAGATCCAGGTCGCGTCGGGTCGAATCCGGTGCGCCAGGCGCAACGGCTCGATCGGCAGGATGATCTCCCGCAGCCGCTCGCCCGTATAGCCTTTCTTCTCCAGCAGTTCGCGGAGCTGGGCCGCTTCGCGCGTGCCGTTGGTGATGACGCCGTAGAGGTCTCCCCCGGCCAGCATGATGAAGACTCGCTGGTACCCCGCATCGAGCCCGGCGACGGAAGCCGTCACGAAGCCCCCCAGGCTCGTCCCCTGCAGGCTCACGTGCGCGCCGTCGACGTCGGGGAGCACGGCGACCGCGTCGCGCGCCCGCCGGACGTCGGCGACCGCCTGCCGGAGCGCGGGGAGGACGTTGTCGGCATCGCGGCTGAAGCCCTCGGGCTTCCGCGGTCCGTAGTAGGGGAGCTGGATCAGAAAGGCGTGGACTTTCCGGGCGGCGAGGGCCTTGGCGAACAGTCGGCCGACTTCCATCTGGGAGCCGGACTCGTGGACCACCACGACGGCCGGCGCCCGCATCCGTTGGCGGTTCTCATCCAGGGCGGGATACCACTCCATTGACACCAGGTCGTTGATGGCGTTGCCGCTGGGGCGAGGAGAGGGAAAGCGGACGTAGGCTTCCATGCCGCCGTGGTCGCGCGGCGGTTCGAGCGTGACGTCGAAGGTTGTGGGCGTCCAGCAGAGCCCATCCAAACAGGCTTGCGCATCGGCGGACGTTTCCTCGCCGACCGACAAGGTGTCGCGGGCCTGAAACGTGGAGGCCGGTTCGGCAGCCCCAAGGAAGGGGATGTGGGCCAGCACGGTGAGAGTCGCGAGCAGCAGTCGAGAAGGCATGGCATCAATTTCCAGAGATTCAGACTCTATCGATTGTGGATTGAGTTGTGGTACCACGCGTCAGGTCGTCAGGTTTCAGAGCACTTCACCTACGGTCGCAACTGCGGCACTCCGACCGACTGCCCGTAGCGGATCAGGAACTGCTGGTAGTTCATGCCATACGACTTCTGCAGGCTCTCCTCGGGGGGGATTCCTTCTTTGATACCGTCGATGAACTCCCGATACCTCTTGCCGTCGAGCTTGAGGAGGAAGGTGACCATGTTGGTGGCGAGGCCGTATTGCCAGGCTTCGATAGAGGCCTCGTCGGCGAGGAAATTGGTGCCGACGGAGCTGGTCTGGCGAATCCGCGTAATGCCGTCCTGCTGGCGACGCTGTACTTCCTTGTCGCTGGTCACCACGGCCTGGGCGATCCAGTCCGCGATTCCTTCGTTGACCCAGGAGGGGACGCGGGCGGAGGACTTCACACGGTGCACGAAGCCGTGCGACGTTTCGTGCACCAGCACCACGCCGAAGAACGTGGGGTTGTCGCCGCGATAGCAGGACATGATCACTTTGCCGTCGCCGTGCGAGTGACACAGCCCCTGCGCGCCGACCGCGTCGTGATTGTAGTACTTCTGCTCGAAGGCATAGAAATTCTCTTTGTCGACGAACGCGAGGATCACACATTTTCCGCGCCAGATGTTCTTCCCTTCGGGGACGCCGAACGCTTTGCAGAGCTGCGTATACATCGCGTCCAGATACGTCACGTACCCGGCGATCTGCGCCTGCGGCATATCGGTGAAGAACAGGTAGTAACGGGTTTCGTACAGGTTCCACGGCAGTTGAGGGGACGCCTGACGGACTTCGTCGAGGAACGTCTTATATTCGGCTACGGCTTCGGCGTTTTCTTCCGCGGTCAGCTCGGGCCACAGGTGAGCCCGACGCTTTTCGAGCTGCGCGGAGACGCGCTCTTCCCACGTCAGTCGTTCCCGGCGTTCTTCCGGCGAGAACTTCAGCAGTTTCGTCTTCAGGTCGGAGGCCACGTCGAGCGGCTGACCTTCCAGAAAGATCTCGGTCACGTTGATGGCCGCCGACGTCTGAATCCGCTTCTCGCCGGCCGGCCGCACGGAGAGCGATTTCAGCGAATTCGGTTCGCCTCCCGGGACTGTCTTCGTGACCTCGGCGTCCTGCAGGTACTTGCCGTTCTTGAGGAGCACGCTGACGGTCTTGCCGGTCAGCCCGGCCAGGTCCGGCGCATCCGCGTCGACTTCTTCCTGAGCCTGCAGCAACGACCAGCCGGTGGCTGTCAGGCCAACCAGCAGCAGAAACCCGCAGAGGGGACTGGACGGCGACATGGGAGCCCTCCGAAATTCAGTCAAATGGCATGAACAGGCGTGGAGAGAAGTCTAACGCAAATGGTTCGTCGGCTCACCCGTAAATCGCAGGGGACCGGACGAAAAGTCAGCCCGTCCCCCGTTCAGTTGCCGGTCGGGGCGCGTCGCCTATACTCGTGTGAACGACTGTCCCCCCGACGCTTTTTCCCCCGGCGATCGATCCAGCATGCCCGCAGCCGACATCGTGATTCGCGGCGCCCGCGAACACAATCTGCGCAACGTCAGCCTGACGCTGCCTCGCAATCAGCTCATTGTCATGACGGGTGTCAGCGGCAGCGGCAAGAGCTCGCTGGCGTTCGACACCTTGTATGCCGAGGGGCAGCGCCGGTACGTCGAATCGCTGTCGAGTTACGCCCGGCAGTTCCTGGGGCAGATGCCGAAGCCCGACGTCGACGCGATCACCGGTCTGGCGCCGTCGATTTCGATTCAGCAGAAAACCGGGGGCAAGAATCCTCGCAGCACGGTCGGCACGATCACGGAGATTTACGACTACCTGCGGGTGCTGTTTGCCCGCGTCGGCAAGCCGGCCTGTTACCAGTGCGGCCGGCCGATTACCGCTCAGAGCCGGGAGCAGATCCTGGAGGGGGTCCTCCGCCAGCCGGAGGGGACAAAGTACTCGATTCTCGCGCCGCTCGTGCAGCGGCAGAAGGGGGAGTTCCGCGACCTCTTCACGGACCTGCTGAAGCAGGGATTCCTGCGCGCCCGCGTCGATGGCAAGGTGGTGCAGCTCACCGACGATCTGCAGCTCGACAAACAGATGCGGCACACGATCGACGTGGTCGTTGACCGGCTGGTCGCCGGCAAGACGCCGCGCGGCCGGGTGGCGGAGGCGGTCGAGACGGCGTTGAACCTGGCGGGCGGGAAGCTGGTGGTGGAGGAGACGGGCTTCGGGCTTCGGGCTTCGGGCTTCGCGGAGGAAGAAGGGGTGCAGCCTCCCGACGATCTGAATTCTGCAGATTCTGCGAAGCCCGAAGCCCGAAGCCCGATACCCGATCGGCTCTTCTCCACCGACTACGCCTGCACGCACTGCGGCATCAGCTACGAGCCTCCTTCGCCGCAGCTCTTCAGCTTCAACAGTCCGCTGGGGATGTGCGAGGACTGCGACGGGCTCGGGATGCGGTTCGACTTCCGGCCTGACCGGCTGATCGAAGATCCGTCGCTGTCGATCCAGAAGGGGGCGATTCTGCTGCTGGGGAAGTTCAGCAAGATCGGCCGCTGGCGGAAGCACCTCTATAACGGCGTGGCCCGGGCCATCGAGCAGACGCTGGACATGAAGGAAGGGGCCTTCCTCAAGACGCCTTGGGAGAAACTGCCGGCGGAGGCTCAGCGGCTGTTCCTGCAGGGGCTGGGCGACAAGAACATCACGTTTGCCTACCGGCACGCGGGGGGGATCTGGAAGCATGGGGGCAAGTACGCCGGCTTCGTGAACGAACTGCTCGACGATTACCGGAAGAGCCGCAATCCGATGCGGCGCAAACAGCTCGAAAAATACATGGAGTTCACCGGGTGCCAGTCGTGCGGCGGGGCGCGGCTGAGCCGGCAGGCGAGGAGCTACCGGATTGCGGGCTTCGGGTTTCGGGCTTCGGGCTTCGCAGAGGCCGATGTCGTTGAAACCGAGGGTTCTCCTCGGAAGAAGAAGCGGAAGGCTCAGGAGGTCACGGGTGACGCCGCTTCCGAATCTTCTCTGCGAAGCCCGAAGCCCGAAACCCGAAGCCCGTTCCTCCCCCTCTCCCTCCCCGAAGTCTGCTCCCTGAGCATCGCCGAAGCCGCTGCTTTCTTCTCCGAGCTCGACCTCGACGAGACCGGGCAGTTTATTGCTGAGGAAGTCCTCAAGGAGATTCGCGGTCGGCTCGGATTTCTGCTGCGGTGCGGGCTGGACTATCTGACCCTTGACCGGACCGCTCCGACGCTGTCGGGGGGCGAGAGTCAGCGGATCCGGCTCGCCGGGCAGATCGGCTGCGGGCTGGTCGGCGTGGTCTACATCCTCGACGAGCCGTCGATCGGCCTGCACCCGCGCGATAACGATATGCTCCTGGGGAGCCTGCAGGATCTCCGGGACCAGGGGAATACCGTCATCGTCGTCGAACATGACGAAGATACGATGCGAGCGGCCGATCACATTGTCGACTTCGGCCCGGGCCCCGGTGTGCGGGGGGGCGAGGTGGTCGCCGAGGGGAGCCTGGAGGATCTGCTCAAGTCGGCCAAGAGTGTGACCGGGCAGTTTCTCTCGGGCAAGCGGCGGATCGAGGTGCCGGCGACGCGACGTCCGGGGAGCGGGAACGCGATCAGCATCAGCGGAGCGACGCATCACAATCTGCGGGACGTGACGGTCGATATTCCGCTGGGAAAGCTGGTCTGCGTGACTGGCGTCAGCGGTTCGGGAAAGAGCTCGCTGATCAACGACATTTTCTGGCAGGTGCTCAATCGGGAACTGAATGGCGCGACCGGTTCTCCGGGCGCCCACGCCGCAATGACCGGGCTGGAGCATGTCGACAAGGCGATCGACATCGATCAGTCGCCGATCGGGCGGACTCCGCGGTCGAATCCCGCGACGTACGTCAAGCTGTTTGACCTGATTCGCGATCTTTATACGCAACTTCCGGATTCGAAGCTGCGGGGATTCAAGCCCGGCCGGTTCAGCTTCAATGTGGCCGGCGGTCGTTGCGAAGCCTGCGAAGGGCACGGTGCGAACAAGCTGGAGATGGATTTCCTGGCGGACATCTGGGTGACCTGTCCGGTCTGCCAGGGGCGACGGTTCACGAAGGAGACGCTGGAGGTTCGCTTCAAGGGACGGAACATCGCCGAAGTGCTCGACATGGACGTCCAGCAGGCGCTCGAACACTTCGAGAACCTTCCCAAGATCCGCAACATGCTGCAGACGCTGCACGACGTGGGGCTGGACTATCTGAAGCTGGGACAGCCGTCGCCGACGCTTTCGGGGGGCGAGGCGCAGCGGGTGAAACTGGCGCGGGAGCTGGGGAAGCGCTCGACCGGCAAGACGGTCTATATTCTCGACGAACCGACCACCGGACTGCACTTTGTTGACATCGAGCATCTGCTGCGCGTGCTGCACGGGTTCGTCGAGGCCGGGAATACGGTGGTAGTCGTCGAGCATAATCTCGACGTCCTCAAAACGGCAGACTGGATTATCGATCTCGGTCCGGAAGGGGGCTCGGGAGGGGGCCGGATCGTCTGCGAGGGGACGCCGGAAGAGATTGCGGCGTGCGAGGAATCGCATACGGGCCGCGCCTTGCGTTCGCATCTGAATGTCCCGGCGACGGTGAAGAAGGGACGGAAGAGCAAGAAGGCTGAGGCGGTGCCGGCGTTGTCGAGCGCGGCCCGGAAGACGTCCGAGGCGCATTCCCGCTGGCAGACGGGTGGGGTGCTGCGCGAAGCGGTCGACGGGGCAGATCAGAATATCGTGGTCCGCGGGGCTTCGCAGCACAATCTGCAGCACGTTGACATCCTGATTCCGCGCGATCAGATGTCGGTCTTTTGTGGTCCCAGCGGCTCGGGGAAGTCGTCGCTGGCGATGGATACGCTCTACGCCGAGGGGCAGCGCCGGTACGTCGAGTCTCTCTCCAGCTACGCCCGGCAGTTTCTGGGTCAGATGCCCAAGCCGAGGGTCGAGCACATCCACGGGCTGCAGCCTTCGATCGCGATCGAACAGAAGACCGTCGGTCACACGCCTCGTTCGACAGTCGGCACGGTCACCGAGATTTACGACTATCTGCGGGTTCTCTTCGCCCGCCTGGGGCAGCAGTATTGCCCCGATTGTCAGGTTCCGGTGAAGTCGCAGACGACCGACGACGTCATCGACCGGCTGATGAGTTACCCGGCGGAAACGCGGGTCCTGATCCTGGCTCCGCAGGAAGTGACGGTCGGCCAGCAGTACGAGAAACTGTGGGAGCGGCTGCGCGAGCAGGGGTTCCGGCGGGTTCGGATCGACGGAGCGACGTACAGCCTCGACGAGGTTCCGGAGATCGACCGTCGGCGGAAGCATGCGGTCGAGATTGTCGTCGATCGCGTCACCATCTCTCCGAGCGGTCGCTCGCGGCTGGCGGAGTCTGTTGAAGCCGCGTTTGACCTGGGGCGGGGGATGATCCGGGCCGCGGTGGTTGACGAAGACCGTCCGGAGTCTGGCTGGAAGGTGGAGCCGTTCAGCCTGTTTCGAGCCTGCGAGAAGTGCGGGCGGAGTTTTGAGGAACTGGTTCCGCACAACTTTTCGTTCAACAGCCCGCTTGGCTGGTGTCCGTCGTGTGAGGGACTGGGGACGCAGCAGGGGACGAACCTGTCCGCGCTGATCGCCGATCCGACGCGGACGCTGGCGGATGGGGCGGTCGCGGCGTGGCCCGACCCGGCCCGCAACGCCCTGTTCCAGCAGATGCTGACGGTGATGGCCCGCGAGCTGGATATTCCGCTCGATGTGCCGTTCTCGCAACTCGAACCGCTGCACCAGCGCGTCGTCCTCTACGGCGCCGGCGACCAGTGGTTCTCGCTTGCAGAGGGAACGCCCAGGAGGCGCTCTGCGAAGCCTGAAACCCGAAGCCCGAAGCCCGCCCTCTCGTTCCAATACAAAGGACTCTACCCGGCCATCGAAGAAGCATCGCGCGTGTCGTTTCCGTACCGGCAGCGGCTCTACGAACTGGTGGGCGAAGTTCCGTGCTCGGCGTGCAGTGGCAGCCGGTTGCGGGAGGACGCCGCCGCGGTGCGGCTGAATGGCAAAACCGTCAAGCAGCTCTGCGATCTGCCGCTGAATCAGACGCTGCCGTTTCTTCAGGGGCTGAAGCTCGACGCCCGGCAGAAGCGGATCGCCGGCGATTTGCAGAGTGAAGCCGCTGGTCGGCTGACATTCCTCGTTGATGTCGGCCTGCATTACCTGACGCTGGCGCGGCCGCTGCCGACGCTCTCGGGAGGCGAGTCGCAGCGCATCCGGCTGGCGGGACAGATCGGTCGCGCGCTGACCGGCGTGCTGTATGTGCTCGACGAGCCGACGATCGGTCTGCATCCGTCGGATAATGGTCGACTGCTGACGGCGCTGCGGCAGCTTCGGGATCTCGGCAATACCGTGGTGATGGTCGAGCACGATCGGGAAGTCCTGGAAGCCGCCGACCAGCTCTTCGACTTCGGTCCGGGGGCCGGGCGGCTCGGCGGCACGATCACCGCCCACGGCTCGCCCAAGGCGATGAAGCGCTCGAAGGATTCGCTCACCGGCAAGTACCTTGCCGACCGCGAGCAGATCGCCATTCCGGACCAGCGACGGATGCCGTCCAGCGGCACGGAAGCGGGGGGCACGTTGACCCGGCTGCCGACGCCGGGCGGCGGCTGGCTGGAGCTGCTCGGCGCGCGGCAGAATAATCTTCGCAACGTCGACCTGCGGATACCGCTGGGGACGTTCACGGTGGTGACCGGCGTCAGCGGTTCGGGGAAGAGTTCTCTCATCCAGGACACGCTGGCGCGGGCGATCGCGCGCAAGCTGCATCGCGCGTCCGAGCAGCCGGGGCCGTTCGACGAACTGCACGGCCTGGAACATCTCGGCAAGCTGATCGTCGTCGATCAGCAGCCACTGGGGAACACGCCGGCGTCCAATCCCGCCACCTACACCGGCGTCTTTGAAGAGATCCGCGAGCTGTTCGCCCGGCTGCCGGAATCCAAGGTCCGCGGCTACCGCCCCGCCCGGTTCAGCTTTAACCGCCAGGGGGGGCGTTGCGAGGCCTGCGAGGGGAACGGCCAGAAGAAGATCGAGATGCACTTCCTGCCCGACGTGTGGGTCGAGTGCGACGTCTGCCGGGGCCAGCGCTACAACGCCGAGACGCTGGCGGTCAAATTTCACGGCAAGAGCATCGCCGATGTCCTCAACCTGCCGATCGGCGAGGCTCAGAAGCTGTTCGAGAACATTCCGCGCATTCGCGGGACGCTCGGCGTGCTGTGCGCGATCGGCCTCGATTATCTGACGCTCGGGCAGTCCGCTCCGACCCTCTCGGGAGGCGAAGCGCAGCGGGTGAAGCTGGCCGCCGAACTGGCCCGGCCGCAGTCCGGCAAGACGCTCTATCTGCTAGACGAGCCGACGACCGGGCTGCACTTCGACGACATCCGCAAGCTGCTCAAGATTCTCAACAGCCTGGTGGACTCCGGGAACACGGTGGTCGTGATCGAGCACAATCTCGATGTCATCAAGACGGCGGACTGGCTGATCGACATCGGTCCGCGGGCCGGCCACGAGGGGGGCTGGATTGTTGCGGAGGGGACCCCCGAGGATGTGGTGGCGAAGTCGAGAGTCGAGAGTCGAGAGCCGAGAGCCGGACAGAAGACAAAGCAAGGCGATGAGTCGCCGGGTTCTCAACTCTCGACGCTCAACCCTCAGCTCTCCCTCACCGCCCAGTGCCTGGCTCCGGTGCTGGAACAGGGGGCCCGGGCCGAGCGGGAGTCGTTCGATCCCCGCTCGGTCACAGCGAAGCGCCAGGGTGATCTCGAGCTTTCGCAGGTCGGCAAGGGGGCGAAGATGCCCTGGGAGACCGACGGCCGGAAGTGGCACCTGCATGACCGCATCGCTCATAACGGCAAACCCTGCCGCTGGGACGGCGCGATTCTCGCGCAGCTCTTCGACGCCATCGACGAAGAGACGGGCTTTGCGCCGATCAACTGGAATGCCCGCAGCGTCGTGGAAGTCGGCGGGCCGGACAAACTTGCCGGGTGGTTCGTGCATGCCCTGACGGGCGACGAATGGGTGCTGACGGTCAAGTTTCGCGTCAAGCGGCAACTGTTCGACGAAGCCGAACTCGCCGAGGCGCTCGGACTCGAAGATTTCGACGATCTGGACGACATCCCGGTCTACGGCCGGGCTCCTCGCGTCCGCGTGAAGCACGCCAAGGGGATCTGGGACGAAGTGACGCTGGCCCTGCATGCGTCGGCGGATGTCGCAACACCGGCGTTCGAAGAGTTCTTCACGAAGGCTCGAAAATCGTTCCTGGAGCTCGCGCAGCCCGAGCAGCAGGATCTCGACGAGCTGATGCCCTGGAAGAAGCTCGGTCGCAAGTGGCACCTGATGCGGAAGGGATTCCTGAAGGGCAAGGTCCTCTGGGAACCGACGGTGCTGGAAGAACTGGTGACGATGATCGAGTCGCTCGATCCCGACTTGAAGTGGGACTGGAAGCAGAAGGTTCTCGTGAAAATTTCGCGCGGCTCGCACGCCGTCGCCACCATCGTCACTAAGCGCCCGGCCGGCGTCGACCTGGTCCTCGACGTCCCGTTCGGGGCCATTCCACTGGGGAGGGTCTCCGCGCTGGGGGTCAACCCGGCCGTCGAATCTCACAAGGAAGGGCGCGATTCCGTCTGCCTGCGGCTCACCACCACGCAACAAGTCGCCGTGCCGGGGCTGAAGGAGGTCCTTACGGCCTGGCTGGCCGCGAATCGCTGATGACTCGCTGACGACACTGTGACTCGTGCCCTCATTCCGGACCGGCTCTCGCTTCTCAATCACCGGCCACGAATGTGAGGCGCGCCGTCGTTTCTCCGTGGACAACGCTTCGGCGTCTTCGAAGACCCTCACCCTGGCCCTCTCCCACTGAAGACAGCGGGAGAGGGAACAAGACGATTAGGACTCACTGCTTCAGAATCGATGCCAGTGATTGAGACTCTCGACGGACTTTTTTCGTCATTCCGCCTTCGTTCTTCGACATTTCCTCCCAACCTGTGCGTCCTCCACGTCGCAAGTTAAGCTCAAGCATTCCCCGGAGGATGCCCGGTGCACTCTCGTCCTGATCGTCGAACTGCGACCGCCTCACCGGCCTTCTGGCCGGGCGTCATCGCCTGCGCGACGCTGGGGCTGGTTCTGCTCCAGCTCGATCCTGCCGGCAGTTATCCGTCGCTTCCGGAAGGTCCCGGCCTGACCGTCGACGAGATCTTCAACGTCGAGCAGGGGGTGTTTCTCGTCGAGGGAGTCCGCGCGTACAACCTGGCCCTGCTCGATCCCCGCAGCGGCCTGGAGCTGTTCTCGAACGCCGCCTATCTCCCGGATCATCCGCCGGTCGGTCGATTGTGGCTCGGGTTGCACCATCATCTTGTCCGTTGGTTGGTTCCTCCCACCGATCCCGATGGCCTGATCGTCACAGCGTGCGCCCGGACCGGCAGCGCGACGGCGTTTGCGTTGACCGTGTGGTTGATCGGCTGGACGGCCACTGTCTGGTGGGGTCGGGCTGCGGGAGCTGCGGCGGCCCTGGCGCTCGTCCTGATGCCGCATCCGTTCGGGCACGCACATCTGGCGGCGCTGGAGACCGTCACCAACCTGACGTGCACTGCAGGGCTGCTGGCTTCGGTCTGGGCGGTGCAGCGCAAAGAGCATGTCCCACGCGCCGCGCTCCTCGCGGGCGTCGCGGCGGGACTGGCCCTGCTGACGAAAATTCAGGCCATCCTCTGGATGCCGCTGCTGGCGGTTCTCTGGGCGACCTCGATCCGTCACCTTGGCTGGCGTCCCGCTTTGCTGTGGTTTGCAGCGACAGCCGGCGTCTTCTTCGCCGCCTGGCCCTGGCTGTGGCTGGATCCCGTCGGCCATGTGCTGGAGTACCTGGGCCGGACGACAAACCGGGCGGAATTGTCCGTCTGGTACTTTGGTCGACACTACGGCGACCGTTCCGTCCCCTGGCATTTTCCATTCGTCGTGTTTCTCGGTACGACGCCGTTGATCACGGTGGGAATGGCGTTGCTCGGCGTCATTCGCCAGCGTCGGCCGGGCGCCGGCTCGGAGTGGATGCTGACACGTGAAGGCGTTTTGATTGCGGCCGTCCTGCTCCCGCTGATCGTCTTTGCCCTTCCCGGCGTCGCGGTCTACGACCAGGAACGGCTGTTCCTGATCGTTTGCCCGCCGGTCGCACTCCTCGTCGGCCGGGGCTGGCGACTCCTTCAGGATCTGCGGCCTCTTCTGATCGGAAGTCGAATCGGCGGATTGATCGCCGTCGGATTGGGCGTCCTGCTGGGCGTCAATCAGTTCTCGTGCAGTCCCTGCTACCTCAGCGGCTTCGGTGCGCTGGCCGGCGGATTGCCGGGCGCTGCCGCCTCTGGGCAGGAGATCACCTACTGGGGGGACAGCCTGACGCGCGAACTTCTCGCGGCGACCGCCCGCATTGTCCCGGAAGGAGAATCTGTCGGCCTCGCACCGGTCCTCCACCAGTTCCAGTTGGACGATCTAGTCCGGCAGTCCCCGGTCTTGCGACGCCGGGGGATTCAACTGGTCGCCGGCGGGAGCGAGACCGGCGGTCTGCGCTGGCGGTTGATGTACTGGCGTCGGGCGGACTTGTCCCCCGAACTGCAATCGTCGCCCGGCGTCCCGCGCTTCGAAATCCGTCGGCAAGGCGTCGTGCTGGCTGGACTGTACGAAGTCATCGCCGGACCGGCGCAGCCGTAGCAACATTTTCGTTAAGACCCCGTCAATCGCTACGCCCGGGTTCCCGTGGTCCGGCTGAAGCCACTGGATGGCGTCATACTGCGGAATGCGCGGCCGGCAGACTTTGACCACTCGGCAAACGCAACCTATAGCCTCAGTAGGCGTGTTGCTTTTTTACCGCGTGTCGTCGCTCACCTCGGGGCTCTTCGGGCCTTCGGTCCCGGGAATGCGATCCCTCGAGATCGATCTCCCGCCGGAAAGGCATTTGATGTCACCTCACGATGGCTCGCACCCCGCAACGGAACACCATGAACCGTCGATCGAAGGCCTTGATGCGGCAGGACCGCAGGTTGAAGCCGATCCCGAACGTGATGTCGACGGTCTGATTCAGGATTTGGGCCTGGCCGCCGCGGCGGCCCCCTCCGAACCGCGTCTGACTCGTTTCGATGCTGCAGCCGATGAACCGGAAACCGCAATGACCGATTTTTCCAACGGCGAACCGCCGCCGATTCTTCCGCAAACATTCGAGAGTCCTGCCCTTGAGCAGCTCGATGACCTGACGACGAAACTCTCCGCTCTCGAAGGGGAGACTGAGGCTGATTCGACGGATTCCCTGTCAGCGATGCGTGCAGAACTGGCTGCTGCGCGCAACCAGATCGAAGCTGACCGGCAGGCCCTTGTCGCGGCCCGCGAAGCGCTGCAACTGCGCGAGGCTGAGTTGAACGAACGGGCTGCCGGCGGAGCGGACGTTGAATCACCCGCTCAGTCTTCGCACGCGGCCGCCCTGCAGATTCTGGAAGCGGAAATCGTTCGCCGGACTGCGGAGCTGAACCAGCAGCGCCGCGCCATCGAGAAGGATCGGGCCGCTCTCGACGAAGCCCAGAGCAATTGGCGTATCGAATACAAGACGCAGAAAGAGACGCTCGAAACCGAACTGCAGAAGTTCTCGACCCGGCAGCGGATGATTCGCCAGGAGCAGGCCGAGTGGGATAAAAAGTCCGCCGAGTTCAACGCCGAGCGGACTCGTCTCCGCGAGCAGAAGCAGATCCTGCAGCAGCAGGCGGCGGAACTCGCCGACGAGCGCGAGCGCGTCGAAATGCAGGCGGCGACGATCCTCGTAGGCGCCCGGGTCGCCGAGATCACCGTCAGCGAGCGCAACGAATTCGCGACTGAGCGGGAATCCATCCAGGCCGAGCGGGAGAAGTTCGCTCAGCTTCAGCGAGATGTCGACGAAGAACGAGCGGCTCTCGCCGTGCAGCAGAGGGATCTCGAACGTCAGCAACAGCAGTGTGTCGAGGACCAGCGGGTCGCTCGCGAAGCACGGGCCGGGGAGCTGCAGACGCTGGAGGCGCGCCTGCGGGATGCGGAGGCGGCGCTGGCGGAAGCACGCGAGCGCGGCGATGAGTTGAACCGGCGACTGGAACTGCAGACCGAAGAACTGAATCTCGAGCGTCAGGCTGTCGCGGAAGAACGGAGCCGCTGGGAAGCCAGCCAGCAGCCGGAGACTCCGGCAGAATCTGGCGGGGAACTCGAAGCTCCTGGCGTGGCGGAGTCTGAGGACGAGTCGGCGGACGTCTCCGACGAACCGCGCCTGGACGAAGGCGAGGACTTCGAGTCTCAGCAGAATGAGGCTGATGCGGTTTTCGACGTTGAAGAAGACGCGGTTGCGTCCGACGGCATCGCGGAGACAGACGTTGATACGGACCGCCGCGAATCGACGCCCGAAGAACGGGCCGCCGCCGCGTTTCGCCTGCTCGGTATTCGGCCCGAAGATCAGCATCGGGAGTTGGAATCGCCGGAGCTGCCCGCCATCGAGGATCGGCCGGCGGTCGTCGATCCCGCGGAAGCGTCTGTGCTGCAGACGACCGTCGAAGAGGAACTCGAACCGACCGACGACTCCGCGATCCGCTTTGCCAGGCTCCGCGCCGAAGCGATGGGGACGGCTGCATCTGCGCCGGAAGCGACCGTCCGGGAGAAGAGCATTGCCGCTGAACCCGCGATGGAAGTCGATTCACGACCGGAAGACGACGACCGGCCGATCGTTCCGCGGGTTGTGGTCGACAAAGAGGAAGCCCGAGAGAATCTCAGATCGCTTCGCGAAGTGTCCCAGTACTCGACGCAGTCGGCCCTCAATCTGCACCAGAGCAAGCATCTGCGCAACTCGATCGTCATGCGGAGTCTGACGGCGTTTGTCTGCTTCGCGGGAGCGATGGCGTTTCTTTCGGGCGAACTGGCGGGTTACGAGATGTTCTGGATGCAGGGGACCGTGTTCCTCGTCGTTGGGATCTATATGGCGTTCGACGCCTTTCAGAAGACCGCTCAGCTTGGCGTGATCACGGCCCGCCGACGGGCCGGTCGACGGCCGGCGGTTGCGGAGGCTGCGCCTCAGGAGTCCGGGACTCAGCCCGTGTAGTTTGCCTTCGACCAACGTCGATCGAATTCCATCAGACCCTGCGACTCGCCTTCGTGAGTAGCGGGGTCTGTCCGTTTCGCGGAGTGCAGGAGCCGGTCGGTTCACAGTCTGGATTCTGTCGTCGGCCGTCGATAGTTTTCAGAGATCAGCGGTCGAACTTCTTGAAGGCGGCAATTGCATGGAACCCCGGATCAGCTTTGTGACTTTGGGCGTCGGCGACCTGGAACGCTCCATCGAATTCTACGAGCAGGTCTTGAAGCTTCCGCGGCGCGAGACGCCCCCGACGGTCGCGTTCTTCGAGATGGGGCGGACCTGGCTGGCGCTCTACCCGCGGGACTTGCTGGCTGCCGACGCCGGCGTTTCCGCCGAGGGTTCGGGGTTCTCCGGTTTCTCGCTGGCGCACAACGTTGCCGATGAAGCCGGGGTCGATCGTCTGCTGGCGGAGGTCGCGGCAGGGGGCGGTCGGATTCTGAAGCCGGCCGGACCGGCGGACTGGGGCGGCCGGACGGGCTATTTTGCGGACCCGGACGGCTTTCTCTGGGAAGTCGCCTGGAACCCGCATTTCCCGCACGTTTGAACACTCCGGCGAACTGAGTTCCCGGAATTGGACTGGTCGTCACCCCGCGAACCAGTCAAAATATCGGGCTGCGCTCATGCGTTGCCCCCACCGGCCAGCTTCCCGGCGGCCACCTGTCGGAGACCATTAATGCCTGCCTTCTCGTCCGCCCTCCGAGCGACTGCAACACTTGCCGGTTGCCTGCTGACGACCGCGTTGGCCTCGGCCCAGCAGTCCTATCCGATGCTGATGAGCCTCAAGCCGGTCGCGGTGCAGGCGGGCGCAACGGTTTCCTGCGAGGTTCAGTCCCGCTACACGATGGCCGGGGCACATCAGGTGCTGGTGACCGGCGGTCACGTGTCGGCCGAAGTCGTCCCGCCACCAGAACCCAAAGCCGGCGAAAAGCCCAAAGACGTTACGAAGCTGGAACTGAAGTTTACCGTGGCCCCCGAGGCTCAACCCGGCGTGCGCGAGTTCCGCGTGGTGACGCCTCAGGGAGTCAGCACGGTCGGGCAGCTCGTCATTGTTCGCGATCCGGTGATTGGCGAAGCCAAAGACAACGATGTTCGCGAAAAGGCGCAGGAGGTGACGCTCCCGGCAGCCCTCGCCGGGACGCTGGAGAAGAACGAAGACTTCGATTTCTTCAAGTTCAAGGTGGAAGCCGGTTCCGCCTGGACCTTCCACGTGCGCGCCCAGCGGCTGGAGGACAAGATCCACGACCTGCAGACGCACATCGATCCGATTCTGTTCCTGCGCGACGCGGCCGGGGGCGTGCTGGCGATGTCCGACAACGCCAACTTTGCCGATCCCTTTCTCGAACATCGGTTCGAGCAGGCTGGCGAGTACGTTCTGGAAATCCGCGACGTCCGCTACCAAGGGAATCCCTTCTGGGATTATTGCATCGAGGTTTCCAACCGTCCGTTCGTGACCGGCGTGCATCCGCTGGCAGTCACCCGCGGACAGGAGTCATCGCTGGAGCTGAGCGGCTTCCTCCTGCCCGCCGATCCTCGCGCACCGGTGACGGTTTCCGCGGAGACGCCCGTCGGACCGCGGGAACTGCTCTTGAGCGTCAACGGACAGTCCACCGATCCGGTGATGGCCTTCGTGACCGATCTGCCCCGCGTCGTCGAGACTGATGCACCGAACGACGCTCCCGAAACCGCGGTGAAGCTCGACGCCTGGCCGGCGGTCTGCTGCGGACGGATCGAGAAGGAAGCCGATCTCGACTGCTACTCGTTTGCGGCGAAGAAAGGCGAGCGAATCAGCCTTGAAGTACTGGGACGCCGATTCGGTTCCCGGATCGATTCGTTCCTGCGGATCCTCAACGAGAAGGGGCAGGCGGTTCGCGAAGACGACGATCTGCGGATCGGCAGCCAGACCAGCTCGGACACCTGGCTGGAAAACTGGACTGTCCCTGCCGACGGGACCTATACCGTTGAGATCCGCGACGTTCATTTGCGGGGGGGCGCCAACTTCGAGTATGCGCTCTCCATCACGCGGTCTGAACCCTATTTTCAGCTGCTGGTCGATACCGACAAGACGCAGCTTTCGCCCGGCCTGTTCAATGTGATCTTCGTCCGTGCGCTCAAGAAGAACGGCTTCGACGAGGAAATCACTCTGCACGTCGACGGACTTCCGCCTGGCGTGACCGCGACGACCGGCCGGATTCTCAAGGGGAAGTCGACGGATGGAGTGATCGTGCTGACGGCCGTCGCCGATGCGCCTCTCTCCGCCGCGAACATCACGATTCGCGGGACGGCGACGCTGCCGGCCCCGATGGAAGGGCAGGCGGCCGTCGAACTGGCGACGGTGGCGCAGCCTCAGGAAGAGATCTATCTCCCTGGCGGAGGCCGTGGTCACTGGCCGGTCGACAGCCATGTGGTCTGTGTCGGCGCTCCGGCCGACATCCGCGGTTTTCAGCTCAGCGAAACGGACATCCGTCTCAAGCCGGGTGAGTCGAAGACGATCGCCGTGAAGCTCGACCGCGCGGAGGGGGTGAACGCCAACATCACGCTCGACATGCTTTGTCGGCATCTTGGCTCGATTTACGGCAACAGCCTGCCCGAAGGCGTCTCGATCGACGCCGGCGCC
Organism: uncultured Planctomycetaceae bacterium; assembly: GCA_942493135.1. Lineage (GTDB taxonomy): Bacteria > Planctomycetota > Planctomycetia > Planctomycetales > Planctomycetaceae > Planctellipticum. The sequence goes on from OW818684.1 coordinate 2,806,624, forward strand.
AGCAAGACGCTGCTGACCGGCAAGAACAGTGCTGGTTCGATCGTTCTCAAGGCTGACGCGTCGGCTCCGCCGTGCGAGCGCCAGGTCTGCGCCGTGATGGCGAATTTCGCCATCAACTTTGTGATGAAGGCGACGTACAGCGGCCCGCCGGTGTTTGTTTCGGTCGAGAAGAAGCCGGAGTAGCAGCGCTGAACTAAGCGGCTGCGGCCCGTGGCTGAGCGGCGTCGATCCACTGCTCGACGTCGGCCAGTGTGGGGGGGGCATCGTCGCGCAGCATCCGCTCTCCCGCCGGGGTCGCGGCCAGCGTCGTGACCAGTTCGAAGAGCGTGTCGGGGTCCGAGGTGGCCAGATCCTCGGCCGACTCCACGCCGGAGCCGACGAGGAGTTGCACGATCTGGCTCGACAGCCCGGGAACGCGACACTGCAATTCCGCCTGCAACTGCCATTGCCGGACCGTTCCGGCGTCGAGGAACCGCTGCCCGACCTTTTTGAGCAGCGCCTGCGGATCGGCCATCAGCAGATCGCCGACGGTCTTAATGCCGGCCTGCAGCAATTGGCCCGCGGGTTTGGAGGCAACGCCCGGGCTCTGATCGATTGGTGATGCGTGGCTCAGTGGCACGGGGGGAGCCGGTTTGGAGGCCGCTGGCGATTTGGGAGTCTCGACTTTCGGCGCAGCGACGACCTCGGGTTTGGGGGCCGGTTTCGGTCGTCGATCGGGTTTGCCGGTGCCGTAGAGCGTGCCGATCGGGCGGGGTTTGGTGGCGTCGACGTCCGCGACCGGGGTTTTGAGAACCTCTTCCGCGTGGAGCGAGCGGATTGCCCGGCATTCGTCCGGCAGCGACGCCACGACTTTGCCGGTCCGCAGCAGTTCCCGGGCGATGTCAGCCGTCACGGCCTGCTGGGCCGCGAAGTGGGCTCGGCGCGTGAACCAGAAAATCGGAATCGTCATCCGGGCCAGCAGGCCGAGGGTCCCGATCCGGACGCGGGGCGGTTCGACCTCAGCCTCTTTGAACAGTCGGTCGAGGATCCGGGCCCAGCCGGCTGCCGAGTGACCCAGGAGGCCGGCTATCCGGTCGCGGCATTCCTGATCGAACCCGTCCGCCGGTCGGCGGACGGCCCGTGCGAGGTCAAAGTGGTCGATCAACACCTCATAATGCGCGTGGGCCGCAGTCGCTCCGGCGAGCACCATGCGGGAGAGCCAGTCCCCGCCGGCTGGGACGGCGATTTCCGGGTACCCCCCCAGGTCCTGCTCCAGGATCTGCTGCAGTTCCGGGTAGGCCTGCGAGATGGCCCAGTCGACGGGCCTCCGCAGGACGCCCGCCTCCGGCGTTTCCCCCGTGTGGAAGGTCTGCAGCGGATCGACGTAGTAGTGGCTCAGAATTCCGGCGCTGTAGACCGCCTTTTTCCAGCGACGGGCTTTCAGTTCGGCGAGGGTTCGCAGGTACCAGGCTTCCGCGGCGGCGGGTGCTCCGCCCCAGGACTTCTCTGCGACGTGGACGACGTGGTTCTTGAAGTCTCCGAACCGTTCGTCGGGTGCGGTCGTGCCGGCAAGGTAGGGCTCTACGTGACGCAGGAACAGGTTTCGCCAGTCTTCGGCGTGGTCGCAGCGGAGGTGGCGCAGGGCATCGAGCGCGAGTTTGTGGTGCGTGCGGGTGCACTTCCAATGGATGAGGACGGCGTAGAGCGTAGGCGTAGCCATCCGGGGCGCTCGGATCGTGACGTGAGTGAAATTGAGATCGGTGAGGGGGCGGGGAGGATCTCAGATTTGCCGGGGATGGGCAAGACCGGTACGGCTGCCCGAAATCGTGGCAAAGCCGTGGATCTGAAGGACTGCGTCTTCACAATTCGATTTGTGCCATTTGCTCGCGAAGTGTGTCGAACTTGGAAGCCGATTGCACAAAAGAGCGGCAGGAATACGGTCTGGGAAGGTGGCGGCATCCTGGGGTTTTTGGGGAGATTGGAAGTCGTGGCGAAATTGTCGGGGTCGTGACAGTCCTGCGAAGCCAGATTCAATCCTTACGCCACGTTTACCGGCGATGACGATCAAGCCATCGAGAACCATTCGGCCTGATTTGCCTCAATTGCAGGCCAGGTCGGTGGAGGCGTGGAACGGATGCCGGTTTTCGGCGGGCAATGACGGGCCGGGCAAGGTGGACATCGGCCAGTCAGGAATTCGGGGAACGCAGACCCATCTGTTCATATACGGACGAGGGAACGGACGAGCGAAACTCAGGAGTTCGTTATGTGGAGTTTGAAGACACTTCGATTCGCCGACATCGGGACAGGACTGTCCGCGGTGATCGGCGGCGCCAGCCTGCTGTTTGCAGGGATGGCGCAGGCCGCTGACCCGGTCTGCAATGCACCGGCTCCAGGCTGCGGGCCGAACGCGGCCTGCTGCGACCAGATTTACCAGAACGCCGGCAATCAGCTGAGCGCCTACACCGCGCAAGCGGGCTGTACGCCTTCAAGCTGCTGTGACACCGGCAAGCTGTTCGGCGGCAGCAGCGGCTGCGACGACGGCTGCAGCTGGTGCAACCTCGGCGAGCCGTGGAAGCTCTCCAAGCAGGAAGGCTTCGATTACGGCGGCTGGGTCCAGATGGGCTACCAGAACAAGCCGGACGGCTCGTTCACCGGTAACGGCCCGTTCCTGAACCAGAAGGAATGGGGCAAGTTCAACCTGAACCAGCTCTACCTGTATGCCACCAAGGTGGCCGACGGGAGCAAGGGCGTCGACTGGGGCTTCCGCTTCGACGCCATGTACGGCGTCGACGGCAACGACGCCCAGTCGTTCGGCAACAAGCCTGGCAACTGGGACTATCAGAACGGCTTCGACCACGGCATTTACGAATTCGCCCTGCCGCAGGCCTACGGCGAAATCGCCGTCGAAAACCTGTCGGTCAAGATCGGCCACTTCTATACGCCGATCGGGTACGAAGTCGTGACCTCGCCGGACAACTTCTTCTACAGCCGTCAGGTGAACTTCTGGAACAGCGAGCCGTTCACCCACACGGGTGCCCTCGCTAACTACAAGCTGAATGACAAGCTGTCGCTGACGGGCGGCTGGGTGCTGGGCTGGGACACCGGTTTTGACCAGCTCAACAACGGCAGCATGGGGATCAGCGGTTTCGTGTATTCGATCAGCGACATGTTCACGTTGACCTACATGAACGGCTTCGGCAACTTCGGCTGGCGCGGCGACGGCATGGTCAACAGCGCCATTCTGTCGGCGAAGTGGACCGAGAAGTTCAGCACGGTCCACCAGTTCGACGTGCTGGGAACCAACAACCCGTCGGACTTCCAGGATCCCGCGAGCCTGACCGCCAGGGACTCCACGGGACTGATCAACTATGCCTTCTACCAGATTAACGACTGCCTGAAGGTGGGGTCTCGTTACGAATGGTACAAGGCGGACGGCACGTCCTACAACACGTTGACCGGCGGTGTGAATGTCATCCCGCACGCCAACGTGGTGATCCGGCCGGAAGTCCGTTACATGTGGTCGCCCGGCAACAATGCCGATCTGTGGAATGCGACCGTCTTCGGCATCGACGCGATCGTCAAGTTCTAAGCAGAACGCGATGATTTCGAAATCCTGCTCGCCGGCCGCGGGGGAAACTTTCTCCGCGGCCGGTTTGTCATTTTCGGCAGGATGCTGCCCGGTTCCTTCCGCGGCCGGTTTCTGGCAACATGGAGAGGTCGCCCGGTTCCGGGCGTGAGCCCAGTCGCCCGTTCGCCGGAGCCTGCGTGTGTCCGCTGATCCTGTCGCCCCCCCTGCGCGGCTGCTGGCGCCCGAAGAGGTTGCCGAAGCCCAGACGCTGCTGAAGCGGCTCGTCGAGGGCCTGGAAACGGTGATTCTCGGCCAGCGGAACCTCGTCGAGCTGGTCGTCCTCTGTCTACTGGCCCGCGGACACCTGCTCCTCGAAGGCCTTCCCGGTCTGGGCAAAACCGAACTGGTCAAGACGCTCGCCCGGCTCCTGGGGCTGGAGTTCCGCCGCGTGCAGTTCACGCCGGACCTGTTGCCGGCGGACATTCTCGGATCGCCGATTCTCGAAGACCATGGCGCCGGTCGCCGGCTCGTCTTTCACCCCGGCCCGATCTTCACCAACCTGCTGCTGGCCGACGAGATCAATCGAGCGACCCCGAAGACGCAGTCCGCGTTGCTCGAAGCGATGCAGGAGCGGCGGGTGACGGTGCTGGGCGAAACTCACATTCTCCCGCTCCCCTTCTTCGTCCTGGCGACGCAGAACCCGATCGAGCTCGAAGGGACCTACCCACTTCCGGAAGCCCAGCTCGACCGCTTCACGTTCAAGGTTGACGTTCCGGGCGTCTCCGTCGAAACGCTGCAGGCCATCGTGGCGACCCGACAGCACGGCCGGCCGCCGGAGGTCCGCGTCGCACTCTCCGCGGCCGACCTGCAGCGATTGTTCGCCCTGACGGACGCGGTGCATCTCCCGACCGCCGTGTCGAATTTCATTGCGCGCCTGGTAGCCTCGACTCATCCGGAAGATCCGCACGCTTCGGAAGAGGCCCGCAAGTTCATTCGGTACGGGGCGTCGCCGCGCGCGGCGATTGCACTGGCCGAGACCGCCCGCGCCGCGGCTCTACTTGCTGGAAAGCCGAGCGTCGGTTTTGCGGATGTCCGCCGGGTCGCCGGCAGCGTGCTTCCGCACCGGCTGTTGTTGGACTACTCCGCCCGGCTGGATGGCTGGAGTCCTGTGCGGCTCGTGGGCCGGCTCGTCGAAGTCCTGCCGGAGACGGCTCACAGGTTCTCCGGAGAGTCACACCGATGAGGGCGACTCGGCAATGTCTCCTGACGGTCGTGTTCGTCGCGCTGCTCGCGCCGGCGACGCCTTTGCAGGCCGACGAGGTCAGGCTCGAAGGTCACGATCTGCAGATTCACGTCGACTGGCGCTGGGTGGGCGGCGACAGTGGCGGCTACTACCCGCTGCGGATCGAAGCCGTCAACAAGGGCGCATCCCGGGATGTGGAGTTCGCCTTCGTCTGTCGCGACGCGGGCTATTCCGGGGCCCGGCGGACGCTCAAGCTCGATGCCGGAGCCACCACTCACTTGACGCTGCTGGTCCCCCTGGCCCGAGAACGCGCGTCCGGTCAGTTCCAGGTTTCCATCGGGGGCGAGGCGCTCGAAGGGATGGCACGCTCGATCGCCTTGCCGGATGCCGATACTGGAGACGTCAGGCCTGCGGTCCTGGTGATTTCCCGGTCGGCGCCGAATCTCGGGCCGCTTGAAGTCGCACTGCCCCAGGTTCATCAGTCCTGGACGGCGTCGAATGTTCCCGGCACGTTTCCCGCCGCCTCCTGGGCGGCCACGGTTGCCATGTCGTGGAGCGCTCGCCCGTCCAACCATCGGATTGTCGCCCCGGAAGGACTGCCGGAGAACTGGCTGGCGTTCTCCACGGTGGATCTCGCCGTCGTGACACGCAGCGATCTGTCGGAGCTGCAATCCGGGCAGCGGCGGGCGCTGCTCGACTGGGCCGCCGGGGGTGGCACGCTGATCGTGACGGAAACGGATCGATTGCCGGCGGATGATCCTTCGCTGGGGAAGCTCCTCGGCCTGCCGACGGCGGCCGGGTGGAGTCTGGCAGAACGACAACACCGTCCGCGGGGAGGAGCGGGCACCTGGCCGCTGTCTCCTGCTCCATTCGCAATCCGCGGGAGTGGACTGGGACAGATTGCCGTCGTGCCCGGCAATCCGTTCGATGCCGGTGCTGCCGTTTCGGAAGACTGGCAGTGGCTGTTGCGGTCGCTGCCAATGTACGACTTGTCCTGGGCCCAGCGATACGGAGGATCGGCGCGCACTGTGAATTCCCGTTTCCTCGAGTTCCTGATCCCAGATCAACGCTCGGTGCCGGTGGGGGCGATGCTGGTCCTGGTGACGCTGTTCACGCTCGCCATCGGACCGCTGAACTACTGGCTGGCCTGGCATCGGCGGCGCCTGTCGCTCCTGCTGATCACGGTTCCGGCATTCTCCCTGGCGACAACGCTTCTGCTCCTTCTGTATTCGCTGGTGGCGTTTGGATTCACGGCGCAGGCGCGAATTCGCAGTCTGACCGTGCTGGATCAGACCAGCCAGGCGGCGACCACGATCGCCCGGATTTCTCTTTACGCTCCGTTCGCTCCGGGGGCGGGGCCCGTCTTCTCCGCGGACTCTGCCGTCATTCCACTCCACGGTCCCGGCAGCGTTCCGCGACTGGACTCCATCAACTGGACCGAACGTCAACAGCTCGGTCCGGGCTGGCTCCCCTCGCGGACGCGGACCCAGTTTCTGACCGTGGCGCCTCATGTCGAACGGCGTCGGCTGGAGTTCCGGCCGTCGGGCTCCGGCGATCTGTCGCTCAGCAATGGTTTCGAAGTCGGACTCAAAGCCGTACTGGCTTCCGATGATCGCGGCCGCGTGTACTTCGGTGGCACCGTGCCTGCGGGAGGATCCGTTGAACTGGCGCCCGCGGATGACGCTGCGAGACGGGCCTTCCTCCGCGACTGGCAGGAGTTCCCTCTCGAATTGCCGGAGGATCTCGATCCCGATCTCGTGGAGGCCACCTCGTCGTTCCGACGAGGATTCTGGGGCCCTCGTCGTCGCCCCCGGCCTCAGGCGATGACCGCGTCATCGCCTGGCTTGCTGGAAGACCTGTGGGCCGAATGTGGTCGCCTGATTGAAGCGGACGGGCCGCTGCCGCCGCGGACGTTTCTGGCCATTCTGGAGGCCAACCCGGGAATCGCGACGGGCGTGCCGCGGGTCGTCGAACGTGGCAGCATCCATGTCCTGCGAGGATCTTACTGATCGCCAGCCGGCGAGCGAGAATTGGCGGGAGACAGCGTGGTAGCGATCGACAGAAAATCTGCCTCCGAGGCGTTCTCGCGACGAACCGGCACGCCGACCATTGAGGTGCAGCAGCTGCACCGGCACTTCGGCCGGCTCAAGGCCGTCAACGAGATTTCGTTTTCCGCGTGGCCCGGCCAGGTGATCGGCTTCATCGGCCCGAACGGGGCCGGCAAGACGACCACCATGCGGATCCTGGCCACGCTCGACACGCCGACATCGGGCGATGCGAAAATCTGCGGCGATTCGGTGATCGACGATCCCGACCGCGTCCGCCGGCGGATGGGCTTCATGCCCGACAGCTTCGGGCGATACACCAACACCAGCGTGTTCGAGTATCTCGACTTTTATGCCCGCGCCTATGGCTACCGGGGGACGGGGCGGCGCGACGCCCTGGATCGAGTGCTGACCTTCACGGAACTGGACCGACTCTCCAACAAGCCCATCGACACGCTCTCCAAAGGACAATCTCAGCGGCTGGGCCTCGGTCGGACGTTGATCCACGATCCCGACGTCCTGATCCTCGACGAACCGGCCGCGGGCCTCGATCCGCGCGCCCGCGTCGAGCTGCGCGAGCTGATCTCGCTCCTCTCGTCGCAGCTCAACAAGACGGTGCTGATCAGCTCGCACATCCTGACGGAACTGGGCGAGATCTGCGACGCCGCCTGCATCATCGAAGCCGGCCGGGTGCTTGCGTGGGGGACCATCGCCGAGATTCAGGATCAGCAGCGGCAGCAGCAGGGTCGGACGTCGGTCCGCACGATGCTGGTCCGCGTGCTCGACGACGCAGCGCGGTTCGAGAGCTGGCTCGCCGAGCAGCCGTGGGTCGAACGTCCGACCAGCGCCGGACCGCAGCGTTTCGCGTTCGAGTATGCGGGGGACGAGTCGGCCAGCGCGGCACTGCTGGCGGCTGCCATTCAGGCCGGCTTTCGGATTGTCGAGTTTCATGGCAAGACCGAGACGCTCGAGGACGCGTTCATGGCGATTACCCGCGGCATCATGCAATAACGCATTGCGGGAGAGGATCACGCTTCGATGAGCAGCGCCGAACTGTGGAATGGAACCGACGACCGGCTTTCCCGCTGGCAGGACCGGGCGAGCGATCTGTTCAATCCAATCCTCGTCAAGGAAGTCCGTCAGTCGCTCAAGAGCCGGCAGTTTATCATCACGTTCCTGCTCCTGCTGACCAGCGCCTGGGTGGTGACCGTCGGCGGCCTCGCCTGGGCAGGTCCGCTGGTCGAGTACACCCCGGCCGGGCACCGGTTCTTCATGGGTTACTATTTTGTCCTGTGCGTCGCGGCGCACGTCCTTGTGCCGATCTCGGCCTATCGGTCGCTGCTCGCCGAGCGGGACTTCAATACCTACGACCTGCTGAGCATCACGCTGCTGCGACCGCGCCAGATCGTCTGGGGCAAGTTGCTGGGAGCGCTGTTGCAGGTCCTGATGTTCTACTCGGCCGTCGCACCGTTTATTGCCTTCACGTCATTGATGGACGGTTTCGATCTGCCCCGCGCTTTGCTGCTGATCAGTTTGACGCTCTGTATTTCGCTGGGGACCTCAATGCTGGGCCTGATGCTGGCGACCGTCAGCCGTCAGCGGCACCTGCAGGGCGTCATTTCGATGTTCTTCATCGGCGGCCTCGTCAGTACGTTCTTTTCGTACCAGGCGGCCGTCGTCGGCGAGAACGTCGTCGCTCAGGTCGAATTCAACGGCGACTTCTGGCGCGTGCTCGGAACCTTGCTGCTGGCGGGGATCTCGTACGTGATCCTCTTTCAGGAAGTCGCGGTTTCTCAGCTCACCTTCGAGAGCGACAACCGCAGCTCGGGGATCCGGGTCATCGCCGCGCTGCAGTACCTGTCCTGGCTGATCGCGATTCCCGTCGCCGCCCGGCACTTCTCGCGGTCGACGACGCTGGCCGGCGAAGTGCTGACCATCTACTGCGTGGCGGCGGCTCTCCATTGGACCGCGCTGGGGATGTTCTTCTGTGTCGAACCCGACGAGCTGTCGCGCCGGCTCAAGCGCCGACTGCCGCGAAACGCGTTTCTGCGGCTCTGCCTCGTTCCCTGGTTGCCGGGCGGGAGCCGCGGCCTGTTGCTGCTCGTCCTTCAGCTGGCCCTGCTGCCGGCCTCGATCCTGGTGTTAGGCTACGGTTTCCGGATGATCGATCCAGGAGACATCCGTCGAATGCTCCTCTTCTCCGCCGGTTGCGCCGGCTACGTGATTTTCTATCTCGGACTCGGGGCGGCGATCGGCCATCTCTTTCGCCCTCTGTTGCTCCCGGCCCACGTTCGCGTGATCACTCTGCTCATCTTCGCCGCCGGAGTCATCGTGCCGTACTTCCCTCAGTTGCTGCAGGACCGACTGCCGGGTGGATATCAGGTTCTCTTCGTCAGCAATCCTCTGGAGACCCTTTCGGAGGTCGATCGAGGCGGCGTCAGCGGCGACGTGATGACCTCCATGTTTCTGCTGCTGATCGCCGCCGGTCTGGTGCTGGCGTGGCTGCTGCCACGGATGGTGGCCGGCGTCCGCGAGATCTGGACGCCGACAATCACCGCTCACGTGGCCGGGGGAGAATCGTGAGAGACGACCCGGATGTTCATCGGGCGGTTGCCGCCTGGCAACTGGCGCTGCCGCACGCCGCCTTGCGCGGTCGCAGCGGCGAGATCGCCGGGCGTTCGGCCGGCAGCTCGCTCGAATTCCACGAGTATCGCCAGTATCTGCCCGGCGACGACGTCCGCAAGCTCGACTGGTCGGCCTATGCCCGGACCGACCAGTTGATGATCCGGCTGCACCGGGAAGAGCTGAGTCCCCGGACGGACATTCTGCTCGACGCCAGCGCGTCGATGGCCGCGGGCAACGGCGACAAGTGGCGCGTTTCCCGACAACTGGCGGTCGCTCTCGCGATGCTTGCCGAGCAGCTCGGTGGACCGGCCCGGGTCTACGCGGCCGATGATCGCCGGCCACCGTCGACCCTGTCCGGCTCCAGCCTCGATCAACTGCAGAACTGGTCCTGCACTGGCCGCGGCAGCCTCGCTGACGTTGTGGCCGCGCGGGCCGTCCCGTGGCAGGCGTACGGGCTGCGGATTGCCCTCAGCGACTTTCTGTTTCCTCACGAACCCGGGTCGCTGGTGAAGCGTCTGGCTGACGGCGCGGGCCTGTTGTGGATCATTCAGACCGTCACCGCCTGGGAACTGGAGCCCACCAGTCCGGGTGGGCGCCGGCTCGTTGATCCGGAGACCGACGAGCACCTCGATCTGGTGATCACTCCCCGTGCCATCGCCCGCTATCGGGCTCGACTGCAGCACTTGCGCGATGGCCTGGAACGAGCCGCCCGCCAGGCCGGCGCTGTCTTTGTGACAGCGGTCGTCGACCGCGGTCTGGAGACGCTCTGTCGTGACGATTTATTCCCGCATGGAGTTCTGAAGCCGGCTGCGTGAGTGACCGCATCGCCGTCTGGTCGGTCCAGACGCGTTTAGCGGACGGGGCTGGCTTCGTCCGTGGAGAATGCGGTTCGTCGGGCGGGAGTCATTTCTCCCTGGAATGCCGCGGACTTCACATCGCTGGCCGAACTGCCGTTGGCCAGTTCCTGCGAGAGCTGCCTGGCGCCGACGTGATTGCCATCGATCTGCAGGGCGTGCTGGACACTGGAACCGGAGGCGACGACCTGGCCGCTACGAGCCTGTGCCGTGGCGAGCTGGCACCAGTCGTCCGCCGTGGAGGCCCGTTGTGCGATTGCCTGTTCCATCAGCCGGGCGGCGTCGTCCCAGCGACCGGTGGCGGCATAGGCCCGGCCGAGCGCCCATTCTGCTTCGTGCTGCACAATGGTTGAAGCCCAGGGATGTTGCAGCAGATTGCGCAAGACGGGCGCCGCCAGTTCCGGTTGTCCTCGCGCAATCTGGACCTGGGCCATGCCCAGGCGGGCCTCGGCATGTTCGGGGGAGACCTGCAGCAGCTCGTGATACGCCGCCAGCGCGGCGGTGTAGTCCGCCCGCTGGGCGGCGCAACGGGCGCGCACCAGGAGCGCTTCCGCATTCACGGGATCGACGCTGAGGGCCGACTGCGCCCAGACGTCGGCCTCCTGGATCTGCCCGGTTTCACAGAGCGCGGTGGCGTAGCGCGACAGCAGTTTCACGTCCGACCGGGACTCGTGCGCCAACGCCGAGAACTCTTCCAGCGCTTCGTCGCGACGACCGACCTGCCACATCATCTCCGCCAGGCGAATCCGGACTTCCGTGTCCTCCGGCCGTTGTCGCCGAGCCTGGTCCAGGAGTTGACGGGCTTCGTCGTTGCGCCCCGTCTCGTGGGCGGCGGCGGCCTGCGAGCAGAGATCGCTGCATTCCGCCGAGCGCCGGGCCGCCCGCTCCCGGAGCGTCTGACAACCGGCCAGGACCAGCATGCAGGTGACGCAGCAGGCGACGAGCCGTTTGCAGACTCCGATCCCACGACGGCGGCAGTGGCCGGCCGGATCGCTGACGCCGGAGGTGGCGAGGCGGCAATCCATTGTCGCAACGGGACTTATGATGTGCCGGACGAACGGACGACAAGATGGGACCGCGGAAACTAGCAGCTCCCGTCTTGTTTGGCGAGACCAGTTTCGGGGCGATCAGTGCCCCCCCAGCCTGGCCGCCTGCTCGGAATCGATCGGGAGCCCGCGGACAAACCAAGGGTAGATCGCGGGGATAACGAGGCCGGTCAGCAGTGTCGACGTGATCAACCCGCCGATCACGACCGTGGCCAGGGGGCGCTGGATCTCCGCCCCGGCCGTGGTCGACATGGCCATCGGCAGGAAGCCCAGGCTGGCGACCATGGCGGTCATCAGGACCGGTCGCAGCCGGGTCAAGGCGGTCGTTTCGGACGCTTGCCGCGGTGGTATGCCGGCATGGCGGTTGTGTTCCGCGGCGCTGACCCACACCAGGCCGTTGAGGACCGCTACGCCGAACAACGCGATGAACCCGACGCCCGCCGAGATGCTGAATGGCATGTCCCGCAACGCCAGCGAATAAATCCCCCCCGACGCCGCCATCGGGACGGCGAGGAAGATCAGCGACGCCAGGCGGAACGAGTGGAACGTGGTGTGGAGCAGCAGGTAGATCACCAGCAGCACGAACGGGGTCACGATCGCCAGGCGGAGGCTGGCCGACTGCAGGTTTTCGAAGTCGCCTCCCCAGCGGATCTCGTAGCCGGTGGGCAGGCGGACTTCGCGACCCAGCACCCGCTGGGCTTCCTGAACGAAGCTGGCGACGTCGCGTCCGCGGACGTTGGCCTGAATGTAGGTCCGGCGTCGATTCGATTCGTGCTCGATGGCAGGGGGCGATTCCTCCATCGTCAGGTCCGCCAGCTCGGCCAGCGGGATTGGCTGGCCGCTCGCGGTAAACACGGGCACCTGAGAGAGAAGTTCGATCGACTCGCGCCAGGCCTGCGGTATGCGGACCATGATCGGGAACCGGGCCCGGCCTTCAAAGACCTGGCCTGCCTTCTCGCCGCCGAGCGCCGCGACCGTCTGCATCACCTGGTTGGCGTCGACGCCGTACCGCGCCAGGGCGTCCTGGCGGACCTGGACCCTCAGTGACGGCAGGTCGGCCTGGTGCTCGGCCTTCACATCGACGGCGCCCGGAATCTTCCGCATCAACCCCTGGATCTGCTGCCCCAGGCGATTCAGCGTCGGCAGATCGTCGCCGTACAGCAGGACGGCCACGTCGGCCTTCACGCCGGCGACCAGTTCGTCGACGCGCATCTCGATGGGCTGCGAGAAGCCGAAGACGACGCCCGGGACGTTGTCGTTGAGAAGTTTCGACATTTCCTCAATGAGCTCGTTGCGTGATTTATGGACGGGCCAGTCGTGTTCCGGGTGCAGCAGACACCAGACGTCGGTCTGATGCACGCCCATGATGTCGTTGGCGATCTCCGGGCGGCCGGTCTTGGAGAAGACGGTCCGGACCTCGGGCAGCGGCAGCAGGAGTTTTTCGATTCTGGTCGTCATCGCCACGGAATCTTCCAGCGTCGCGCTGGGCAGCCGGACGACTTCGATCAGGATGTCTCCTTCGTCGAGCCGGGGCATGAATTCTCCGCCGAGCCGGGCGGCGACCGGAATGCATCCGAGCGACACGACCAGCGCCACGACGACGGTCCACGCGGGATGGGCGATCGTCATATGGACCAGCGGGTGATAGATTTTGTGGATCATGCGGATGATCCAGATCTCCTTTTCCTCCGTCTTGCGGGAGAGCGCCAGGGAGGCCAGCGCGGGCATGAAGGTCAGCGACAGCACCAGCGATCCCGCCAGCGCGAACAGCACGGTCAGCGCCATCGGCTTGAACAGTTTGCCTTCGGTCCCCTGCAGGGCCAGGATCGGGACGTAGACCACGCTGATGATCAGTTCGCCGAACATGGTCGGTTTGCGGACTTCCAGGCAGGCGTCGCGGATGACATCTTTGAACGGCCGGTTGGCATGGTTCTCGGAGATCCGCCGGATGCAGTTTTCGACCATGATCACGGAGCTGTCGACGATCAGCCCGAAGTCGATGGCCCCCAGGCTCATCAGGCTGGCGGTGATTCCGGTGGCCCACATCATGTTCGCCGCGAACAGCATCGACAGCGGGATCGCCAGCGCCACGATCAGCCCGGCCCGCAGGCTGCCGAGCATCACCAGCAGCACGATAATCACCAGCACGCCCCCTTCGAACAGGTTCTTCTCGACGGTGTGCAGCGTCCGGCCGATGAGATCGGCCCGGTCGTACGTTTCCTCCAGCTTCACGTCGGGGGGGAGGGTTTTCTCGATTTCCACCAGCCGGTCTTTGACGGCATGGACGACTTCGCGCGAGTTGGAACCGATGAGCATCATCGTCATGCCCATGACGGCTTCGCCGCGACCGTCGCGCGTGACGGCGCCCTGGCGTGTCAGAGGGGCGATGACGACGTCGGCCACGTCCTGGATGAGGATGGGGGTCCCCTTTGGAGAAGTCCGCAGGACGACCTGCTGGATGTCTTCGACGCCCTTGAGCAGGGCCTGGCCGCGGATGAAGCGCTGTTCGTCGTGATGGACGACGTAGCCGCCGCCGGCAGTGCTGTTGTTCTGCTGCAGCGCGGTGAAGACGTCGCTCAGCGAAACGCCGAAGCTGGCCATCCGATCGGGATCCGGACGGACTTCGAACGACTTGTAGTAGCCCCCCTGCGAGTTGACCTCGGTCACGCCGGGGACTTCGCGCAGCCGGGGAGAGATCTCCCATTCGAGCAGCGTGCGGAGCTCCATGGGGGTGCGGATGTCGCTGCGGACTTCGAACTGGAGAATCTCGCCCAGCGCCGTGGTCAGAGGGCCGAGGCGGGGGGTGCCGTAGCCCGGCGGAATCCGTTCGGCGGCGTCGGTCAGCCGTTCGTTCACGACCTGACGGGCCCGGAAGATGTCGGTCCCTTCCTGGAACACGACGGTCACTGACGAGATGCCGAACTTCGAAACGCTGCGGATCTCCTCGACGCCCGGCAGCCCGGCCATTGTCAGCTCGACGGGAAAGGTGACGTACTGTTCGACTTCGAGCGGTGTCAGCGCCCCGGCGTCCGTGACGACCTGCACCTGCACGTTGGTCATGTCGGGGACGGCGTCGATCGGCAGATTCAGCGCCGAGACAACGCCGAGCAGCCCCATCAGCGCGATCATGGCGATGATCAGCAGCCGGTTGTCGAGGGAGAAGTCGATCAGTTTGGAGAGCATGGGAAGAGCCCGTCTCGAGCAGGAGGTGAGAAGAGAGTCCGCGTGACGCCCTGGAGGTTCGTTATTCCTCGGGCTCCAGCAGCAGTTCCGACTTCAGCACGAAGGCGCCCTCCGTGACGATCCGTTCTCCCGGCTGCAGTCCCTCGACGACTTCGACCGACCCGTCTTCCATCACGCCGGTCTTCACTTCGCGCGCCAGGAACTCGCGTTCGCCCGCCACCACAAAGACCATCACGCGTCCTTCGTTGCCGACGACGGCACTTTCCGGAATGGCGATCACCTCGCGCGGCTTGGCCTCCGGCAGCGCCACCCGCACGAACATCCCCGGCCGCAACAGCCCGTCGGGGTTATCGATCTCGGCAATCAGCGGGACGGCACGCGATTCCATCACAACCGACCGTCCCATGTAGGAGACTTTGGCTTCGAGCCGACGTCCCGCGAGGGCCGGGCTCCGGACCTCGATCATCTGGCCCCGGGTGACATGAATTGCCGCCCAGTCTCTTTCTCGAATGTCCGCCTGCACGTAGAGATGCGTCGTATCGGCGACGAGCATCAAGTCGTCCCCCTGCTTCACGCGCTCCAGCGGGGCAATCGGCACTTCCTCCACCGTCCCCGACAACGGCGCCGCGAGGGGCCACGTACTGAGCGACTCCTCTTTCATGCTGTCGAGCGGCTCACCGCCCCCGGTCAACCAGAAGAGTCGCTGGCGCGCAATGGCCAGCCGGCGTTCGGCGTCGGCGAAGGCAGAATCGGCCCGTCCCCGCTTCTGTTGAACTTCAAAACGGGCCTGTTCGCAGAGGGACGAGAATTCCGCTTCGCCGATTTCGCGGGCGGAGATCTGTTCGTTGAGCGAACGGACGGTCGCCAGACCCTCGTCGGCGAGCGGTTTCAGCCGGGCCGAGAGGCGATCGGCCAGGAGGAAGCGGGAGTAGGCCCCGATGAGCTGGTTGCGGTAGTCCCCCAGAGTCCGGTCCTGAAACGCCGCCTGGACCTTCCGCAGGTCGGTGGCTTCGCCGAGGGCCTGAATCAGATCGCCGAGATTGGACTGGACCTCGTGCCACCAGTCCGACTCCCGCCGGGCCAGCTTGAGGTCGGCTTCCCGCTGCTGCACGTCGGCACGGCGTTCCCCGATATCCGGACTGTCGATGACGCACATCGGCTGACCGGCTTCGACGGTATCCCCCGTGCGGACGAGGATCTCGCGGATCACGCCATCGGAGGGGGCCTTGATGTGGGTATGGCGGCGGGCGTTGTATTCGATCCGGCCGGGGACCCATTTCAGGGGCACGATCGGCTGGCGAGTGACGTCCGCGAACTTCAAGTGCGCCGCGTCGTACTTGGCCTGCGTCAACACGACGCGGTCCTTGGGGGGCGTCTCGTCTTCAGGAACGGGCTCGGGCGCCGCCGTCTTCGAAGAGAGCAATTCCGGACCGAAGTACCAGGCGGCAAGGCCACCGGCCGTCAGCAAGACACCCGTCAACAGGATCGACCACAACCGCTTCATTGCACGAACCCTTCAGATCACGGTCTGAGCGCCGGGCGGAGGATGCGCAGAAACATACGCGCAAATCACTCGGCTGGCGCTGGCAAGCGCGGAAAGCCTTGCCGGAAGACATCATCGATGTCCCCGCCGGTCGTCCCAGAGAGACGTCGGCGGTGGCCGATCAGCAGCGGATGACCCGCAAGAGCTGATGCAATGGAACATCGATGGAATAGGTCGTCAGAAACGAGCCGCCGGCCGTCGCCGTTGCAGGGCGCATCGACGGGTCGGGCTGCGGAGTCGACCACTCTGCCAGGTCTGTGCCGAGGGAAGCCGACGCATCCTGCGTGACAGAATCGTTGAGACGGACGACGGTGACGTCGAACTGGACGGGTTCCGCGAGGTCGTCATCGGACTGTGTCGGTAACGCCGGGCAACTCCATGCCGGCAGAATGAGGTGCCAGTGCCACTCACATTCTCCCGGCGCAGCCGTGTCGCCGTGGAACTCCGAAACGTGCCGCGCCAGCGCTGCCCGATCCCAGCCGGCCAACTCGTGAGCGTGCACCAGCGGGATGGGCGCCTGCCAGAGGGTCAGCAGCAGACACAATCTCAGCCAGGCCCACAGGGGCTGCGGAGTGCGTCGTGACTGATGGCTGGCGGTCATGCTGGCTCTCGAAGGTCACCAAGAGACTTTGCTAAGTATAGGCGTCCGGCAGACGCCAAGCCAAGGAGATTTGCAGTCCGGCTGCCGAAACCGGCACTCGGCGTTCTGTCGACGACCATTCCGCCAGACCTGCAAACGCGCTCCAGACCGCATTTTCCGAGTCCCCGCGCGACTTTCGCCGCCGAACTTTCGCCCTCAGCCCCGACGGGACCGTTTTTTGCGGTTGTCCGCGAGGAAATGAATCGACCGTTGACGCGAATCCCTCTGACATATTAAATTTTGCTGATGGATTCGGCCGAATCAGCGCTTGGAACGAGCTACAATCGAAGTCGATCATCCACCCCGCCGTCCCGCCTGCCAGCCTCCCGCGGAACTGAAATGACCTTCCCCCACCACCGTCGCCGACACCGTTTCCTGCCGGGAGGTCTCGTCCTCGCCATCGTCGGGGGGCTGCTCATCGCCTCGGCCCCGCAATTCGCACAGGCCGCCGATCGAACCGTCAGCTTCGTCAACGACGTCATGCCGGTCCTGACGAAGGCCGGCTGCAATGTGGGCGTCTGCCACGCCAAAGCGGGGGGTGGACAGAACGGATTCCAACTGTCGCTGCTCGGGTTCGAGCCGCAGGAAGACTTCGAACATCTGGTCAAAGAGGGGCGCGGTCGTCGACTCTTCGCCGGCGTTCCCGATCGCAGCCTGCTGCTGCTCAAGGCCTCCGGCCAGATGCCGCACGGCGGCGGCGCCCGTCTGGACGCTGCTTCCGAAGGCTACTCCCTCCTGCGCGAATGGATTCGACAGGGCGCCGCCTATGACAAGGAAGGCGACCCGAAACTCCGGTCGTTCGAAGTCCAGCCAAAGCGGGGCTCGATCGCCCGTCACGGCGAACAGCAGCTCAAAGTGCTGGCCCGATACTCGGACGGCAGCGAACGCGACGTCACCGAACAGGCGCTCTACGAATCCAACGACCGGAGCATGGCCGAGGTCTCCGATCGCGGACTCGTCAAGATCCTCGATCTTTCCGGAAACGTCGCCGTCATGGTTCGTTACCAGGGGCAGGTCGCGGTCTTCAGCGCCTCGGTCCCGCTCGGAGCGCCGGTCGAGAATCTGCCCCCCTCCCGGAACTTTGTCGACGAATCCGTCTTCGCCAATCTGAAAGCGCTCGGCGTCCCCCCTTCCCCGGTCTGCGACGATGCGACGTTCCTGCGGCGAGTCACGCTCGATATCGGCGGGCGACTTCCTACCGAGCAGGAAGCGACCGCCTTCCTGGCCAGCACCGATCCCGAGAAACGGGACCGCGCCATCGACGAGCTGCTGCGCAGCCCCGACTACGCGGACTATTTCGCCAACAAGTGGACCGCGCTGCTGAAGAATCGTCGCGACGACACCAGCGACATCGTCTCCAACTTCGCCTTTCATGCCTGGGTCCGCGACAGCCTGCTCGCCAACAAGCCGTACGATCAGTTCGTCCGCGAACTGCTGGCGGCGACCGGGACGGTGATCGGCAATCCGCCGGTGGCCTGGTACAAGCGAGTCAAAGAACCAAAGGATCAGATCGAAGACGTCGCCCAGCTCTTTCTGGGCGTCCGGATGCAGTGCGCTCAGTGCCATCACCACCCGTTCGAACGCTGGAGCCAGGACGACTACTACTCGCTGGCCGCCTTCTTCAGTCAGGTCGGCCGAAAGCCGTCGTCGACGCGCGGCGAGGATCTGATCTTCCACAAGCGCGGCATCGCCGCCGCCACCAACATCAAAACCGGCCTGCCGCTGAAGCCCGCCGCGCTCGGCGACGCCATCCCCCCGATGACGGCGGACGAAGATCCCCGCCTGCGGCTTGCCGACTGGATGAGCACCCCGGAAAACCCGTTCTTCGCAAAGTCGCTCGTGAATCGCTACTGGAAGCACTTCTTCCAGCGGGGTCTGATTGAGCCCGAGGACGACATCCGCGATACGAATCCCCCGACCAACCCGGAACTGCTGGCCGCCCTCGAAAAACACTTCGTCGCCAGTGGCTTCGATCTGAAGGAACTGGTGCGGGTCATCACGCGTTCGCAGGCGTACCAGTTGAGCGCCACGCCGAACGAGCACAACATCTCGGATCGGCAGAACTACTCGCGGTACTATCCGCGCCGGCTGCAGGCCGAGGTGCTGCTGGATGCGATCGACCGGCTGACCGAGTCTCAGACCGACTTTGCCAATCTGCCGGCCGGGACGCGGGCGGTGGCGCTCCCCGACAACAGCTACAACAGATCCTCGCCGTTCCTCAGAGTCTTCGGACGCCCGGAGGGCGAAAGCGTCTGCGAATGCGAACGGGTCCAATCGTCGAGCCTCGCTCAGAGCCTGCATCTGCTCAATGCGGCCGACATCAAGGCGAAGCTCGGCAACCCCAACGGCCGCGCCGTGCGGATCGCGAAGGACGATCGGACGCCCGAGGCAAAAGTCCGCGAGCTGTACCTGGCGGCCTTCTCGCGCCAGCCGCGCCCCGACGAGCTGAAAACGTCGCTCGACTATCTGACCGAACCCCGCACCGACGCCGACGGGAAAACGATCGACCCGCAGAAGGCGGCGGCCGACAACTTCCAGGATCTGATCTGGGCGCTGATCAATACCAAAGAATTCCTGTTCAACCATTAGCCGCAAGAGGACTGACATGCCGTGCTCCTTGCGGGAATGGACCGGAAGAACAGGGGAGATGAATTCCATGTATCGTCTGACAGTTTTCTGCGTGGCGACGTTGTGCGTCGCTTCGGCATTGCCCGCCCAGTCGGTCTGCCTCCCCGCACCCCGTCTGCTCACCACCATGCCGATGGGGGGCAAGGTCGGAACGCAGGTCGAAATCACGATCACCGGAGACCATCTCGACGACGCCGATCAGCTCGTCTTCTCCGATCCCCGCATCACCGCGACGCGGAAGCTTGATCCGGCGGGGCAGCCTGTACCGAACAAGTACGTCGTCGCGATCGCCGACAATTGTCCGCTCGGCGTCTACGAAGCCCGCGTTTTGACCCGGCTGGGCGTTTCGTCGTCACGCGTCTTCTCGGTCGGCGCATTGCCGGAAGTCGTGCAGACGAAGCCCAACACGTCGCTGGCGACGGCGATGGAACTGCCCGTCAACTCCGTCTGCAACGCCGTCATGACGGTGCGCGCCGTCGACCACTACACGTTCGACGGGCGGAAGGGGCAACGGGTCATCGTCGACTGCGCCACCGCCGGCGTCGATTCCAAACTCGACGGCGTGGTGATCATCGCTGATGCGGCCGGCCGCGACCTGCTGGTCGAGCGCCGCGGGGGCGTGCTGGACTTCGACGTCCCCGACGACGGCAAGTATGTGATCAAGGTCCACGAGTTGACCTTCAAAGGCGGACCCGCCTACTTCTATCGCCTCGGCGTCTGGGAGCAGCAGGCCGGTACGCCGGTCGTCCGCCAGCCCTCGACGAAAACCGTCAACTCCTTTTCATGGCCCCCCGAGGGCCTCCGCGGCGAAGCCGAGCTGGCGGAAGCCGAGCCGAACAATGGCAGCGCAAAGGCGCAGAAAATCACTCTCCCCTGCGATATCGCGGGAAGTTTCTTCCCGGCCGCCGACGTCGACGTCTTCGAGTTCGAAGCGAAGAAGGGCGAAGAGTGGTGGGTTGAAGTTGCATCGGAACGCTTCGGCCGCCCCACCGACCCGGCGATCCTCGTCCAGCACGTGACCCGCACGCCCGACGGCGAAACGCTGACCGACGTCGCCGAGTTCAGCGACATCCCCAGCCCGGTCAAGGTCTCCAGCAACGGCTACGCCTACGACGGCCCCCCCTACAACGCGGGCAGCTCGGACATTCTCGGCAAACTGGTCATCAAGGCAGACGGGCTCCATCGCCTGCAACTGCAGGATCTGTTCGGCGGAACGCGGAACGAAGCCCGCAACATCTATCGCCTCGTGGTCCGCAAGGCCGCTCCCGACTTCGCCCTGGTCGCCTGGGCCCTCCACATGGAGCTCCGGAACGGCGATCGAAACGCCCTGTCGAAACCCCTTGCCCTTCGCGGCGGAGCGACGATGGCGCTGGAAGTCGTCGCCGTGCGGCGGGATGGCTTTGACGGCGACATCGAGCTGGTGATGGAGGGCCTGCCAGAGGGCGTCACCGCTCACGGTTTGAAGATCCCCGCCGGCCAGTCGCGGGGCATGATGCTCGTCACCGCACATCAGAATGCCCCCCGGGCCATGGCCAATGCGACGTTCTACGGCCGGTCCAAGATCGGCGACACGGTAGTAACGCGGCCGTGCAAGTTGGCCTCAATGGCCTGGCCGGTCGCCGATGCCTGGGGCGAGATTCCCAGCCCGCGCCTGCTGGCCGACGTGCCGGTCTCCGTCAGCGGATTCGACTTTGCCCCTCTCTCGATCGCCCCGTCCGACAAGAACGTCCTGGAAGTCGCCGCAGGGACGAAGTTGAAGATTCCGCTCGTCCAGACCCGCCGGAGCGAGTTCTCCGGGGCGACGATGCAGCTCAAGACGACGGGAGCCGGTTTCGAGCGAGTCCCGGCGTTCGACGTCTCACTGACCGCCGACGCCGGCGAGGCGATGCTGGATCTGGCGACGCTGAAGACGCCCCCCGGCGACTATCTGATCGCGTTTTACGGCAGCGCCGTCGCCAAATACCGGCACAATCCGGACGCAGTCACCGCCGCCGAGGCCGCCCGTCTGAAAGCCGAGCAGGAAGTCATGGCGCTCGACGCCGAGGCCAAAAAGTTGGCCGAAGCCGCCGCGGCAGCGGCCGTTGAAACCAAGGCCGAAGCCGCCAAGGCCGTCGAGGCGATCGCCGTCCGGCAGAAGGCTGCCGCCGCCGCGCTGGCCGCCGCCGCGGAACAGGTCAAGCAGGCCACAGCAGTGGCCCAGCCCAGAGATATTGTCGATATTGTGGTGTCCGAACCGATCGCGATTCGCGTCAAGCCAGCGGAGTCAAAATGAGCCGTTCTCTCCTCCCGTTCTCCGCAACCTCCTGCGCGGGTCCGCTGGGCCTGGGCGCCGGCAGCCGGCGCAACTTCCTCCAGACCCCCCTCGCCGGCTTCGGCACGCTGAGCCTGCCGGGCATCCTCCGCCTGCAGGCCCAAAACGCCCTGCACGCTGCCGAGTCGACCGGCGGCGCCCGCGAGAAGACCGCCGTGATCATGGTCTGGCAGCCGGGCGGCCTGTCGCACATCGATTCCTACGATCCGAAGCCGACATCGGGGAGCGAGTATCGCGGTCCGTTCGGGCTGATCCCGACCAAGGTTCCCGGAATGCAGTTCACGGAACTGCTGCCGCGGCACGCGAACCTCGCCGACAAATTCACGGTGCTGCGCTCGATGCATCAGTCCGCAGGCGGGCACCCCGCCGGCTCCATGCAGCTCCTCTCCGGCGACCCCGATACCCGCGACAAACCCAAGCCTCGCTATCCAGACTGGATGTCGGTCGCCAACTACCTGCGCTCGCAAAGCGGTCCGCGCCAGAATCCGCTGCCCGCCTACGTCGGCATCAAGCCGCCGCTGGAGTACAACGGCCCCGCCTATCTGGGCGACGCCTACTCGCCGTTCACCGTTACCGGCGATCCCAACGCGCCGAACTTCTCGGTGCCGAACATCGGCCTGTCGGATGCGGGTGAAGTTCGCAGGCTCGGCCGGCGCTCGACCCTGCGGCAGAACCTCGACACGCTCGAACGCGCCTTCGACCAGGCCGGCGAACTGGCGGCGCTCGACGAGTTCGAAACGCAGGCGATGACGCTGCTGACGAATCCCACGACCAAAGAAGCCTTCGACCTGAGCCGGGAAGACGATCGGACTCGCGACCGTTACGGACGCAACTCCTGGGGGCAGCAACTGCTGCTGGCCCGGCGGCTGGTCGAAGCCGGCGTCGACGTCCTGACCACCAGCCTGAGCGGCCCCCTCTGCGGACGCGTTCAGAACTGGGACGACCATGCCGTCAATCACAACGTCTTCGACGCGATGCGATTCCGGGCCGAGGCTTACGATCAGGCGGTGACCGCGCTCATTGAGGACGTCTACGAACGGGGCCTCGACAAGCGCGTGCTCGTCGTCGTCACCGGAGAGTTCGGCCGGACTCCCAAAATCAGCTATGCCGCGAGCACCGGCGCCGGCGACGCCAGCGCCCCGTCCGGGACGCAACAGCCCGGTCGCGATCACTGGCCCCGGGCGTTCTCGAACATCTGGGCCGGCGGCGGGATTCAAACCGGCCGCTTCATCGGCGCGACCGACAAGCGGGGCGAAGACGTCGTCGAACGGATCTGCGGCCCCGGCGATTTCCTGGCGACAATCTACCATCACCTGGGAATCGATTCGGCAACGACGCTGATCCGCGACTTCAACGGCCGCCCGACGCCCATCGTCGACCACGGCAAACCGATTCCGGAACTGATGGGGTAAATCACCGGCATCAATTCTAAAACAGCGACTCTTTCAGTCTTGTCCCCTCTCCCGCTGTCTTCAGTGGGAGAGGGCCAGGGTGAGGGTCTTCGAACATGTCGCGTTGTCGTCCACGGAGTGAAGATGGCGCGCCACACATTCGTGGCCGCTGATCGCGCTCTCGCCGATTGATCAGGCAGACGGCCAGGTGGCATTCCGCCGCCGCAGGCGCTCCCGCGATCGGGCCGTCTGCGGCGGCGAGATCGGTTGCCCGGCTGGAGGCCGGGCTCACGGGCCATGCGGTTCAGTCAGGCCTGGCTTCGGCCGGCTCGTCCGCAAACGCCCCCGCCGGCGGATAAAGCACCCAGTCGCCGCTCGTCGGAATGCTCCCCGGCGCCGCGGCCCCAGGGATCCCGCCGTCATCGACGCCGTCCGGGCCGATCGAGTAAATCACCGGCCCGGCGTCGGTCGCCTTCCACCGCAACGACTGCTGCGGTACGAACGGATCGGCAATCTGCGACTCCCCTGCCGGCAGATCGAGATTCCCCGCCGACTGCGGAACCTCTCCCGTCCGCCGACGGATCTGCTCGGCCCGAAACGCCAGCATCAACGCGCGGTAAGTGACCGCCCGCTGCACGCCGTGCGGCAGGGGGTCGCCGACCAGCATCGCGGGTGACATTGCCACCGCCAGCACCGGCAGCAGTCGGCTTCGCCGGGCGGGATCGTTGACGATGGCGTCATACACCTCTCGGTATTCGTCAATGTCGAGTCCCTCGTCAGCCGTCGAGCTGCGATCGAGGGCGTCGCTCAACTCCTCGTAAGCCAATAGCGCTTCGCCGAGAGGTGCAACTCCGGTCGCCGTTCGGAAGGTCGTCATCTCGCGCCGGAGATTCGTCCACCACGTCCGGTCGCGAGTGTCCGGAATCAGCGACTTCAGCTCCGGGAACCGCTGCGCGTCGGTGAGCGGCGACGCCAGCAGGTCCACGCCCCGCGGCAGGAGCATCGCAGATTCGGGCCGCCCGGACGCATAGCAGTACTCCAGCGTCAGCCGGCAGATCTGCCGGTCCAGCGTCCGATCTAGCCGTCGAATTTTCGGCACGGCCTCCCGGAGCCGTTCCAGGTCGGCATCGGACAGTTGACGTCCCAGACGCGACAGCACGACTCCCGCCTGACGGCAGGCGATGGAATCCCAGGCGGCGGCCACGAGCTGATTCACCAGGAACGCATTCTCCGTCGCCACCTGGTCCGCCAGCCGTCGCTGCGCGTCGAGTAGATTGATCGCTCGATCGGCATCCTCGGCCTGGATGGCCCTCCAGCAGGCGATCTGCAAAAGTGCGCCAGACAGCGACAGATCCTGAATATGCGGGAGGAGAATCGAAACTGGCGGCTTGCCGGGAGCGAAATAATCCGCCGCGTGGACTTCGGTCCCGCGGTGGATCACTTTGAGCCACGCGTCATTCTCAGGGTCGCGATAGACGTAACCGAGGTGACGTTGCTCCGTCCCCTGCAGCAAGAGCGGCAGCAGGCGCCGATTACTGTCGAGAAACTCGCTCGCCACGTTCCACCCGGGATGGGCCAGTCCCGTCATGGCGGCCTCCCGAAGTTCTGACTCGCCGACACCGGGCCGGATGCGCTGCAGTTCCGTCAGCACCTTCCGATAGTACGGCCACGCGGCCCCGGCTTCCCGATGCTGTCGACCGACCACGTCCATTTCGCCGATGAAATCCGGCAGCGCCCCCGGCGTCGCCAGGCGAAACCGCGCCCAGAGCGTCCCGCAGTAAACAACGAACAGGCAGACCGCCACTGCCGAAACCTGCCAGCTCCGCCGCCACGTCTGCCACGCCAGCGGACGGAGCCGGATTCGCGCCCGCCGGATCAGCCCCGCGACCTCCCGTGGCGCACCAAACTCCCCGACCAGCTCTTCCACGGGCCGACCCGCTTTTACTCCATCCTGAAAATGAGCCAGCAGCTCGCTCGCCACCAGAGCCTTCTCCTGCGGCCACAGTCCGCTCCGCCGGACAACTTCCGCCACCCGGTCCATGGCCGCAACCGGCAGCGATTGTTCGGCCAGTGTTTCGGAAAGCGTCGCCATCGCATCGGCCGGCGTCCCCGGCAGCACGAGTAATCCCGCGTCTCCCGCCAGCAGCACCTGCTCCTGATCGATCACCGGGTTCCGCCGGCTCAGCCATCCGAAGTTCGGCAGCCAGCCGCGCCGCTCGATCGCCCCTCGCAACCGGCTCGTCGCGATGGCGCGGTCCCCGTATTGCCTCAGCCGCTCGGCGATTGCGGACGCCTTAAGTCCCTGGTCGGCGAGCAGTCTCGCGACTCCCGCCAGCTCGCTGATCCACGCCCGCCGTTCGGAACGCCGCCAGCGCCACCAGCACCACGGGCCGACCACCAGCGCGATCGGTCCCAGCAGCAGCGAAACGATCGTCAGCAGCCACCAGGGCCAGGTCGCCACCCGTCGAGGAAGTTTGCGACTCCCCGAGACCTCCAGAATCGCCGTCCCGACCTCGGTCGGGAGCCCCGTCGCCTGCACGGCGTATTCCGGACTGAGCCGCTGGACCGGCAACGTCGAAAACCAGTCCTGCAACCGGGTAAACGCCAGCCGTTGCCAGAACGCCCCCCAGGTTCTGTGTTGAGGAGTACCGCTCATGCGAGCCCCCCTTCCCAGTTCAGCCGCCGTGTCGTCAGGACGCCGAGCTGCGTCATCGCCTTGCAGACATGCTGCCACTGCTCGACATCCCGCGCCAGCCGCTGCTGGCCCTTCGCCGTCAGCCGGTAATATCGCCGGTTGCGCCCGTTCGGGGCCGCCGCCTCGTACGATTCGACCAGCGTTTGCGACTCCAGGTTGTAGAGCAGGGGATACAGCGTCGACTGTCCCATCTCCAGCACCCCCGCAGTCCGGGTCGCCAGCAGATCGACCAGCTCATACCCATACTTCGGACCGTCTTCCAGCAGCTTCAAAACCGCCAGCGGCCCGGCCCCCCGCATCAGTTCCCGCTCGATCCGCATGATCCCGCTCCCTACACGGCCACACACACTCTGCGTGACATAGTATGCGACGGATCGACGTGGTCAAGCGGATTTCCCGGAAAATGGGGCACGGCGGCGCGCCCCTCTGCCCCCACAGGATTCGAACTCGCAGAGTTCCAAAACCCCTTCAGGGGCGATTCAATGTCGCCTGGCGGCGTATGCCCTGGGCGAGCTCGTGTGTCCCGCCGCGCAACGAGGCCCGTTCGACATTCGTCATTTCCGCCCGGACGCTATTTCCCCTGCCCGCGCTTCAGATCAAACGTCACTCGCCGCGCACTCGGCCGGCTGATCACCAGCTCGGCCTCTTCGCCGTCTTCCAGACGATGGACCGTCACCCCGCCCCGTGTCGTCGTCGGTCCCACGCAAACGGCGACCCGGCCTTTGCCGATCACCCGCAATTCATTGCCGCTGAGTACGATCCCCGTGTCTTCATCCAGGCCGATGCCGAAGTACCGCGGGTGGTCTTCCAATACCCCCAGCAGCCGGGGAAACCGCCCGCGCTCCGAGAAGTGCTGATCGACGACCAGCCGCTGAGCGAGCCCGAAGCCGCGATCGGTGGCGGCCAGCGTCGCGGAACCGTCCCGGATCATCAGTCCCGAGACGACCGACGCCCCCGCCGACGTCCCACCGACCGCCCCGCCTCGCTCCAGCACCGTCCGCAGAAGCTGCTCGACTCGTCGCCCCCCATAACGATACGTCAGCCGCGCCTGAGCGCCGCCGCCGATCCAGACGCCGGTCGCGACCTCCAGAATCTTGCAGAACTCGGGATCGTCTGCCTCATCGGGATCGTCGGTATGTAGGAAGTCGAACGATTTGACGTCGTAGTTCATCCAGCCTTCGTACGCGTCCGTGTAGCTCTCATCATCGTCGAACGGATAGGCCGAGGGAATCAGCACCAGCCGGGCCTGCTTGCCTCCCGCAATCCGCACGAACTCGTTGCAAACGTCGTCGATATGCTCGCCGCCCCCATGCAGCACGAGCGTCCCGCCCCGTTCCATGGCCGCGTGAGGGAGGCCGAAGACGTTCTCCTCGGGATTGTCCACGATGTCCGCCGCCAGCAGCGGAACCGCGCAGCACCCGAGCCACAGAATCAACCAGCCGGTTCGACGCATGAAGAGCACCTCGAGCGAACGCAGAACTTCCTTGTGCCGGGATTCCACCACGTGCGACCGACGACGACAATGGCAGATTCCGCAACGATTGCAGACACGTAAGGGGGACTGGATGCATCGGTATTCACCGAAGCGAATGCAGTCCGCGATTCAGCGACAGAAGTCCCGTCCGGCTCGGTGGCGCCGCCGCGGTTGCTCCCGCTCCCTGCCCGGCTTACGCTGTCCGAAGTTGCCTGCCTCGCCTGCGCGAAACTTCGGAGACGCCTGCCATGCCGCGGACTTTGCTCACCTTTACAATCACGCTCCTGTCCCTCGCCCTCGGAACGGGGATCGACCTCTCCCGCGCAGCCGACGACTACAAGCTCGGACCCGATTCCGAACCGCAGGCCGGCGTTCCCGCAGGGAAAATCGTTCAGGGCCAGTGGGTCAGCGAGAAGACCTATCCGGGCACCGAACGGGACTACTGGATCTACCTCCCCGCCCAGTACGACGGCTCCCAGCCGGCGGCCCTGATGGTCTTCCAGGACGGCGGCAACTACCAGAACCCCAAGGGACAGTTCCGCGTCCCGGTCGTCTTCGACAACCTGATCCGCAAACAGGAGATGCCGGTCACGATCGGCGTGTTCCTCAACCCGGGCCAGATCCCCGCCGCCCAGTCCGATCAGAAGCCCCGCAGCAATCGCAGCTACGAGTACGACAGCCTCGGCGGCGAATACGCCCGCTTTCTGATCGAAGAAGTCCTTCCCGGCCTGCAGGAGCGACACAACTTCCGCGTCTCCGACAACCCCGATCTGCGGGCCATCGGCGGCATCAGTTCGGGAGGCATCTGCGCCTTCACCGTCGCCTGGGAGCGCCCCGATTCGTTCCGCAAAGTGCTGAGCCACGTCGGCAGCTTCACGAACATCCGCGGCGGCCACGTCTACCCCGCCCTGATCCGCAAGACCGAGCCGAAGCCGCTGCGGGTCTTCCTGCAGGAGGGCTCGAACGACCTCGACAACCTCCACGGCAACTGGCCCCTCGCCAACCAGCAGATGGCGGCGGCGCTCAAATTCGCCAAATACGACTACCAGTTCGACTACGGCGACGGCGGCCACAACGGCAAGCACGGCGGCGCCATCCTCCCCGACTCCCTCCGCTGGCTCTGGCGCGACGCCAAGTAGGGCCCTCTTAGCCCCCGTCCCGCGGCCGGAGGCTTCTTCGTTCCGGCATACCGAAGTGATGCCAGAAGGTAGCCCGGGATTGAGCG
Organism: uncultured Planctomycetaceae bacterium; assembly: GCA_942493135.1. GTDB lineage: Bacteria > Planctomycetota > Planctomycetia > Planctomycetales > Planctomycetaceae > Planctellipticum. The sequence goes on from OW818684.1 coordinate 2,835,074, forward strand.
CAGCGACACCCCGGGGATCCGGCCGAATCGCACAATCGACTCCGGAAGGGGGCGCAGAACACCACAGTGGATCGTCTCCGCTTCCGGCAGAACCCGACCTCACCAGCAGTCCAACCCCATGCCCACGTTCAAAGTCGTCGACACCTTCCAGATCGCCGGCCGGGGCCTCGTCGTCGCAACTGACAAGACCTACGAGGCGTTCTCGGGGAAAGAACCGTTCAAAGTCGGCGACGCCGTCGAAGTGCGACAGGACGGTCGAACAATTCTTCGAACATACGTCGCGGGACTCGAACTTTGCACCCCGTGGTCACCTCAGCAGCCCATCCCCATCCTGCTTCCGCCGGAAATCACGAAGCAGAATATCCCGATAGGAGCCGAACTCCGGATCTCTCCGGCAACAGGAGCCGAGGGTTAGCAGGTGAAACACCTCTCGTTCCCAGGCTCCGCCTGGGAATGCCTCTTCCGACGCTCCGCGTCGTCTTACTCCCCTTCGTTCTCCTGCGAGATGTTCGTCCGCAGTCGAAGAGCGGCCGGTGAAACCGCCCCCTACTTCAGCGGCACAATCAGCACCCGGCGGTAACTGATCCCCCCGGCAACCCCATCCAGCGCCACATAACCCGTCAACGCCGCCGTCTCGCTGATCGCCTTCGCCTTCAGCACGACCACGTCATTGATCGTCGCCGTCACGTCCTCACCCACGACCCGCAGCTTCAGCGTGTTCCACTGTCCCGCGGCCTTTGAGGCATTCGTCAGCGGCGCTTCCTGACCGAAGAGGGAACCGGTCGAGTACTGATCGACACCCTTGCCCGCATCGGATGCGAGCTGGATCTTGAACCCGGTCTTGAACGGATCCCCCTGCCCCGGATAGCGAAAGTAGATCCCCCCCTGCCCCGTCGCCCCGGTCACCTGCCATTCGCAGCTCAGCTCGAAGTCCCCGTACATCTCCCGCGAGACCGCATAGGACCGCTCGAAACGTCCTGCCTCGGCGCGCAACTCTCCCTCTTTGTCGCGGGTCCACTTGCGATTGCCGCGCAATTCCCAGTCCATCCGGTCGTAGAGCCCTGCCTGCAGCGTCCCGGCGGTTGAATATGCGCTGGATCCCGAACCATGCCCCAGGACTTCCTCCAGAAAGGCCATACCGTCGGTCAGCTTGCCGCGATCGAACTCGCCGGCGGCCTGCCGCGTCAGGCGCGTGAACCATTCGTCACGGAACCGGGCGCCGTCTGCCCCCGCGGCTTCGAGCCGGCTCGATGTGACCTTGTCGTATCGGCGAGGCGTGAAGGACAGATAGGCGCCGATCCGAAGGGCGTCCTGCGGCGTCGGTTCGGGACGAGACAACAGGTAGAGGTCTACGACTTCCATCGTCGGCAGTTCCGCAAGTGGCTTCGATAGCTCGGCCAACTTCGTCTTCAGCACCAGCGTCTGATTCTCGAAGCGGACAAATTCGACCCTGGTCGTCCCGTAAGGAACTTCGTCGCCGGGCTTCAACTTCGAAAGACTTTCCAGGACGCCGGCCCAGAAGTTGCGAACCAGTTCGGTGGCCGCGAGATCCCACTGCAGCAGATCGCGCTCTCCGGCCAGTTCCGGCCGTTCGAGCGCGGTCCGGACCAGCTTGCGGGCTGCCGGAAACTGACGGGCTGCGATGAGCTTCTCCAGCTCGCGCCAATGCCGCGTATACGGCAGCGGCAGCGCGCGGGGATCGACGGGTTCCGGGATCTCGGCCGGTTTTATCTCCATCGCCGCGACCGCAGGCTTGAGCACCAGCGGTTCGCCGCGCCAGATCCGGCCCCAGCCGGGGCCATTCCGGAGACGGGTTACGAACAGATCCTCTTCGGCTCCCTGACCGGTCCAGAAGAGCCACTGTTCGTCCCCGCTGACCCACCACGACCGCGAATCCCGATCCGAGAGCGGGACAGGCAGCTCGACTTCAGCTATCGATTCCGGTTCGCCGAAGGACTGCCGAAGCGAGCCGCGGCGCAGCCGGTGAATCATGCGACCGTCGAACGTGTACTGCCTCAGGCAATCGGGAGAGAGACAGGGATGGAGGCCCGGCAGCTCGTATGGCACGGGCTTGCCGAACGACTTCTCAACCGCCTTGCGGGTCGCGGCAAAACCGGTCGGGTTTCCATCGACGTCTGCCGTCCAGTAGATTCTCAGTCCGTCGCCGGACAGCTGGGCGCTCCGCCAGGGCGATCGACTCTGGTCGTCATACACAAGGGGCTTGCGGTCCGCAAACTCTCCAGCAAGTTCCCCTCGCTGCAGCCCCCAGACGCGCGACCGCTCTGGAAGCAGATACGCCAGCAGCAGACCATCCTCAGACAGCGACGGACCGGCCGGGCGATCCGCACCGCGGGTCAGGACGACCTGTCGCGGCGCGTCGAAGTGATGCTCCAGTCCGGGACGCGTTGCCATATAGATGGCCCGGCCTTCGGGACGGTCGCTGGCGAATACGATTGTCAGACCGTCGGCGGTCACGAAGGGGGCGGTATCGCGTGCCGGTGAGTTGAGCGAGACCAGCGGCGTCGAATCGCCGGGTGCTAATTGTTGCAGCGGCGCTTCGACGGCGGAAATCTGTCCTTCGGGGGCAGGCTGACCGGACTCGAACTGCAGTTCGCGGATTTCCGGCACCAGCGCCCGCTGCGTCTGATCCGCAATTCCCGGCCGGGAGACGGTGATGCGCCACGCACCGTCCGGGAGGTTCACGGTACACGGAGTGAAGAGCGGTCGATCCTCCGCCGTTACCGCCAAAACTCCGTCCACAAACACGTTCCAGCCGGATTCCGCGGTGACCACTTTCAATGCGGTCGACGTCCCTGCCGGCAGCGCCTCGTCGCGCGGATTGTTCACGGGGGGCGTCGTATCGGTTTCGGACTCGACCGCGTGGAGTGCCTCGCCTGTCGGATCCGGGACGGTGGAACCGCAGCCCGCCAGAGTCGACAACAGGACGACGACCGCGCAGCTTTGCCACGTGATGCGAAGTGACGGCATCAACAACGGACCGTCCGAGGAACGCCAGCACACAGAGCTCGTCTCCTGCCGGTCGATTGACCACTCAAGGCATCTCGTCGGCAAACTGGAGCTGGAAGCTCCAGTTCATCATCTGCAGCTTGAGATCGCGGGCTCCGGGTTCGTAGTTCAGCGCGATATACGACGCGGCCGAGTTTTCGCTGGACTCATAGAGTTTCTGTCCGCTCCGCTTGTCGAGGATCACGATGGCCAGTCGCTGCCCCGGGGCTCCGCCCCCCAGCTGAAACTGACGGGAAGCCGCCGCCAGAATCGGGGACCACGGGGCCTGACCCAGGTCGAAGGAGTTCCAGCCGAGAGGCGTCTGCCACAAGACCGCGTGCGTCGAGGCGTCCAGCATGATCGCGGTGGCGTCCATCGCAACCTGCTGATGGGGGCTGTCGGGAAATACGCGGACCTGAGTCTGCTGATCCGTGCCGCACAGCAGCAGTCGGCGATCGCCCTGAGGCTGGACCAGCAGAATCGGAATGTCCGTGGCAGCAAACTTGACTGGCAACTCCAGGTTCCAGCGTGGCTGACCATCCTCCAGGCCCCACGCCGTCAATTCTCCAGTCGTGTCGACAACGAGAATCTCCGCCGGCGTCTCCTGAACCCACGGGCGTCCCGTCGCCGTCAGGTCTCGGCTCCACTCGGTCTCCCCGCTGGCCAGATTCACCAGTTGCCAGCTCTGCCCCTGCGGCGGATGCACCGTCTGCAACAGAGCCCGACAGCCTTCCGACCAGAGGACGTTCCCGCGCGGCAGCCGGCGTGGCGGCAGCGGAGCGCCGTCTGCAACCCGATAAGCCAGGAGCGGGGCTCCGTCAGGCGTCACCGCGACCTGCTGGAACTGCAGCAGAATCTGCTCGTCATCGACGAACGAAGACGTCCAAGGCGCAACGTCGTAGCGAACCCACTCCGTCCGCCCCGTCAGCAGATCAAGCGCCCCCAGTTCCCCGCCGATCCCGTAGATGACCGTTTCGGCAGTCACTCCCAGGACGTCACCCGGCGCATTGCGGTAAATCAGCCGGCCCTGCTCGGCTCGCACGATACGGGCGCGCTGGTCGCCCTCACCGCTCCGCCGCCGCGCCAGAGAATGGACCCAGAGCTTGCGGGGTTCGCCTGGTGCGGAAGTATCGAACGCAACCATATGCGTTTCCAGCACGAGCACCAGAAAGTCTCCCCGCAACCGCACGAAGGCCTGGTCGGGCGAGCTCAATCCGAACGGGAGCCTCTCTTCGGCCGGGGGAACGGGGACAGCCCACTGTCGCTCTCCCTTCGCGTTTCGCGCGATCACCGTCGGCTCTCCGGCCTCGACGGAGTATTCGAAAGACCACCCGCGAGAGTCGTCGCTACGTGACAAAACTGGCAGCCGCACGCTCCGGATCAGCGGATTCCTTTCGGTCACGCGCTGCAGTTCGGCTTCGCCCGTCGGCCAGAGAAGTGATGTTGAAGTCGTGGCCTGAAATTCCGGCAACGCTTCCCACGTCTCCGCCAGTTGCAGCCCCGTTTTTCCGTCGAGGCAGTCCTGTGCCGGAAACTTGTCCTTTAACCGCTGAATCCAGAACTGCGCCGCATCGAAGCGCTTCCGCACCACCGCCCGCGCGGCAAACCTCGCAACCGCCGGGCCGGCGATTTCCGGAATCGGAGAGTCTGCAACGCCAGCCCAGGTCAGCGACCAAGCCAGTCCCTGTGGCTCGGAGGACATCGCCTCAGCCGCCTGCAGCCGGAACGGAGCAGCCTCGGGCAGGTCTCCCAGCAGCCGCAGCCATCGCTGCAACTCCGCCGGACCTCCGTCCTGCACCGCAGCGGCCTGGAGCAGCTTCTGAATTTCTCCCTGTGCGACAACCCGTTCGCCGGCGGACAGTGCCGCGACGAGCGTCTGAATCCGGCCGCGCACCACGCGCTGCCCGCGAACCATCCAGTCGGGAGCCAGTGTCTCCAGTCGTTTCTCAAAGCCGGCATGCTGCGCCAGCCGCAGGTAGGCCCGCAGAGCGTCGAGTCCTTCGCCGCGGCGCTCCAGGTTCTCCGCCACCAACTGAAGAAACTGATCCCGCTGCGGTCCCGGCGCGATCAGCGTTTCGATCTCAGCGGCCAATCCGCGGTTGCGTTCGAAATCCCCCTTCACCGCCTCGAGCATCACTCCCGCCAATACGCTCTTGACGTGCTGGTCCGGTCGGGCCGCGAGGGAATCCCGCAAGTCCTGTACCCCCCCTGCCTCGTCGCCCCGATGCAGCCGCAGTTCGCCCCGGCGAGCCAGCGCGGCGGCGTCTCGAGGATTCCGCTCCAAACCATCGGCAATCTGTTGCTCCAGACCGGCCAGCGGCGTGAACGCCGCCAAACTGCCCGCGGACAGCGAAACCAGCCGGCCCTCCCCCGCTGCCAGATTGCCCGGCAGCGTCTGTCCGGACAGCCGGCTCCGCGCCAGAATGCGTCCCGAGCGAACATCGAGCGTCAGGAGCTCGCCCGTCGACAGCGGCAGCAGATAGCGGTCCCCCAGATTCAGCCCGCGTCCGGACGGAGCGGGAATCTGCTGCGGCTTGTCCCATCCGTCGCTTCCATCCTCCAGTCGGACCGTCCAGATCGAGCTGCGACCGACGACCAGAACCAGATCCTCATGGACCGCAGCCACGTACAGTCCCTCCTCGCGGGGACGGCTCCACACCAGTTCGCCGCGATCGAGATCGACGCAGTGCAGCAGCCCGGAATCTCGGGGCGTCAGGATCACCCGGTCGCCGGCAATCAGCACCGCCTCGTCCCGCCAGCGATCCGCTTCCCCCCTGGGACTCGGTATGACGGCGCGACCTTGCACGAACTGCCGGTCGGGCATGTTCCGCAACGAGGCGAGACTGACATCGGACTCGTATTCGTACATCCAGCGCAGCATGCGACCGGCCGGATCGACACAGATCACCGCGCCGGCAGACGTCGGGCAGACGACAAGTCCTTCCGAATACGACGGGCTCAAGTCCGTCCAGCGACGGAAAGGATGTGTCCCGATTTCCTGCAACTGATCCGGTCTCATCAACCCCTGGGACCACCGGAGCTCCACCCCCTCCTCGCTCGACGCGAGGCAGACCAGCCGGATCTCGCCCGACGTTTCGCAAAGCATGTAGAGCGCGTCGTCCACGGGAAGCGGCGCCCCGAGAAACCAGGTTCCCGAATAGAGCGGATCTTTCTGCGAACGGGTCCCGCCGACCTCCCATGCGATGCGTCCCCCCTCCAGTTCGTAGGCAACCAGGCGATTCACCAGTTGATCGGTGGTCACTCGCAGATTCCCCACATTGCCGGCGGTCACAAGCTGCGGTTCTTCGAGTGCGTACACGAATCGACCGTCAGTGCTGAGATTCCCGGCCGCGCCATTCTCAAACGATTGCACTTTCAAAACGCTCTCGAACATGGAGCCGAAGTCGTCCAGCGTCGTCTGTTCGTCGAAGTCCGATTCCAGAGTCCGGACGGCCTGTCGAACATCCGGGTTCTCCAGCGCGCCGCGCCACGCCAGCATCCCCGTCGCCGCGTCGACCGCAGTCACGTCGTTGACCGTGCGGTAGACGATTCGGTCGCCGACGACCAGCGGCTGCGCGGACGGAATGGCGGGAATGCGATCGGCCTGGAGCGATTCGCGGGCCGCCCGGACCTGCCGCTGCAGGAACTCGCGGATCAGTTCGCTCCGCTCGGGAGTGACATCCGGTCTCACATGGGCCAGTGTTGAAATTCGCCACTGTTCGCCGCCAGCCGGCGAGACCTCGGCCGCCACCGCGTTGCGGGTTGCGTCCCCCAGAGACATCGACCAGGTCTCCGCGGGAGCCTCGGACGACCCGACCGACGGCGTTGTCTGCTGAAGCCAGTTCGCCGCCTGTTCCGGACGTTCAAACCAGTCGATCTCCACGCCAGCCAGCTTCAGCGAATCCGATCCGGCCGCGGACCTCGCTTCACGGATGAGCCGCACGGCAACTTCGCGCTGACCGGCCTGCCACGCCGCAAACGCCGCCCGGGTCGTCAGAGCAGGTTTCAATTCACCGGACGACGGGAGGGTTGCCAGTTGCACGTAGATTCGTGCTGCGGTGAGAAACCGGCCGTCATCATAGGCCCGGTCGGCCAGCCAGCGCTGCGCCGCCAACCCCGCTGCGGTCAGCGGTGACCGACGAACCAGGACCTCGACGGCCGCGATGTCGTCCCGCGACCTGGCTTCGGCAAAGGCCTCGGCGGATGAGATTCCGCGCAGCAACTCGTATGACTTCTGTCCCTCGTCGGGCAACTCTGAGAGCAGTCGCCGCGCCTCGCCCTTCAGCGTCGACACGCCACCCTCATCGGCCGCCTGAACCGGCGGAAAGATGCCGCGTCGGACCGGCCGCAGGAAATAGTCCTCCGGCTCATCTAGAATCCGCTGCAGGTTGCGAATCGCGTCCGGGTAGTCCTTGTTGCCAATCTGTTCCTTGGCTTCGGCATAGGCCTGCAGCAGCTCGTGCCGCGGCAGCAGATACGGATCGGCCGGCTCCTCCGGCCCGTTCTGCGGGCGCAGAATAAGCTGCCCGGCGGCCGGGGCGCACCAAGTCCACCCCAGGACGCAGACAAGTCCGATCCGACAGACCAGCCGAGACATAACGCTCTCCGCAGAGGGAGTCCCGCACCCCCGGACGACTCCCCCCGTCCATTTTCACCATCTCACAGGATACGCGAATTCCCCCCTCGCCGCGATGATTCCGACCGTCAACGCAGCCAGATCCGCCATCTCCAGTCCCCTCTCCCGCTGTCTTCAGTGGGAGAGGGCAGGGTGAGGGTCTTCGCAAGTTCCGAAACGCCGCCCACGAAGAAAATCCACCCCTCCCCCGTTCCCAACGCAGACGTCGAGCGAGCGAACCAAAGCCACACCTCACAACTCCGACCGTCAACGCAGCCGTCCGTGGAAAGCACGTGTGCCACGGCTGTGTCAGCCGTGCGAGCGCTCCAACCCCCTCGCAAACCATCCCGCCCGACACCCCGTGGTACACGCAACCAATCCCTCAACAGCCAGCGACGCAGCCCGAGGCGCGCCATCTCCAGTCCCCTCTCCCGCTGTCTTCAGTGGGAGAGGGCAGGGTGAGGGTCTTCGCAAGTTCCGAAACGCCGCCCACGAAGAAAATCCACCCCTCCCCCGTTCCCAACGCAGACGTCGAGCGAGCGAACCAAAGCCACACCTCACAACCCCGACCGTCAACGCAGCCGTCCGTAGAAAGCACGTGTGCCACGGCTGTGTCAGCCGTGCGAGCGCTCCAACCCCCTCTCAAACCATCCCGCCCGACACCCCCGTGGTACACGCAACCAATCCCTCAACAGCCGGTGACGCAGCCCGAGGCGCGCCATCTCCAGTCCCCTCTCCCGCTGTCCTCAGTGGGAGAGGGCAGGGTGAGGGTCTTCGCAAGTACCGCAGCGTCATCCACGGAGAATAGCCCCCCCCGTTCCCGTCCCCGTTCCCGGCAGCCCGTCAAAGACTTGGAGACAGACAGCAATGTCCGTCCCACCCGACGAGAATTCCTCGGAAACGGCGGCCCAGACATCCCCGTCCGGGCGCTTCGCAGGAACTCTTCAACACGCTCCCAACGCAGCCCACGGCGTCTGCCCATGCCGCAACCGGACGTTCCAGAACCCGCAGCGACACATGGAATCGCAGCATCCCGAGTTCGAGAAGCTGAAGTAACGCGACAACTGACACTGATGGACTTAAAGCAGGGCAGGGACGTCTCGTTGGCCACATTGGACCGGTGCTGTGCCGCGATTCGTAGAGAGGCGGGACCATCGCATAAGTCGTGCCGGATCTTTCAGCACTGAGGCTGGCTGCCGCAGAGTTCAACGTCGCCCCTGCAATGCGGCCGGACCGTCGCAATAGTGTCCATTGTTTCGATCGCCGTTCCAGACTGTTTGAGGCCGATCGGCGACGTCCCCTGGACCAGAACGGACTGTCTGCGTCAGAGGTAGCTCCACCTGCACCGCTGTCCCACGCCCGACGGTGCTCGTGATTCCGAGCGTGCCGCCGTGCCGGGCGACGATGGCCCGGCAGATGGCTAGCCCCAGCCCTGCACCCCCCGTCTCCCGATTCCGTGACGGATCGACCCGATAGAATCGTTCACAAAGGTGGGGCAGATCCTCGGGCTCGATGCCGACGCCGGTATCAGTCACGGTCATCACAGCCCGGTCGACGCGCCGAGTGAGGGCCAGCGAAATCGATCCTCCCGCGGGCGTGAACTTGAGAGCGTTATCCAACAGGTTCAGGACGACCCGTCGGAGTCGCTGCGCGTCGCCGTCAACGATGACAGACGGCCTCATCAGATCGCAACGGATGGTCAGCGAGCGTTCCTCGGCCAGCGGGCTGAGGTCCGAGGCAAGATCCTCCACCAGCACCGTCATGTTGACTGGCTGCGGACTCTCATCGGCCAGACCAGCATCTTCGCGAGCGAGCAGGAGCAACTGGTCGGAGAGAGTGGTGAGTCGCTCGGTTTCCTCGGCGATCCCCTGCAGGCATTCCTGATAGTATTCGGGACGCCGTCGGCTGCGCAGGGCGAGTTCTGCAGAACTGCGGATCACGGACAGCGGCGTTCGAAATTCGTGGGCGGCATCGGCTGTGAACTGCCGCAGGTCGTCAAACGCCTGCTGCAATCGAGCCAGCAGGTCATTGAACGTCTGAGCGAGGTGCCCCAGCTCGTCGTGCGGATTGACAGCATCGAGTCGTTCGCTCAAATCGTGAGCCGAAATCTGCGCAGCCTTATGCGCCATCTGGTCCACGGGACGCAGTGACTTCCAGGCCAGCCAGTAGCCGCCGGCGACCGCAACGAGAAGGACGAGCGGCCCCATCGCCAGCATCAGGCGACGGAGATCACGCAGTTCTTCGACATAGCGTCCCAGCGGCAGAACGGCCTGGACGATCAATCCTCCGTCGGCCGTAGGGATCCGCTGCGACGCAATCCGGCTGTCACGCAGTGACGGCAGCTCCAGACTGGTGAAGCTTGCCTCACCTCCTGAGAGAGCGGCTGACACCGGGACGACGACATCCCGCAACCCGCGACTGGCGAACATCCGGTAGCCGGTGGCATCCAGCACCTGAAACTCAAAGGTCTTGTGATCGCTGAAACGCAGCCGGAGCTGTTCGAGGAGCTGATCGCGTCCCTGCGCCAGCTCTGCTTCCAGCACCAGCTCGTGCAATTCTTCGTCCAGTTCGAAGTCCGTGCGCGAGAGCAGCCGCTCGTGCATCAGCGAATCGACCAGCACGCCGAACAGCAGCAGCATGGCCGCGAGGCTGGCGGCATACCACAGTGTCAGTCGCAAACGAATCGACAGCCGCTTCATGGAGTCGCCTCCGGGATCAAGTAGCCCGCGCCGCGGACGGTCTGGATGCACGATTCCGCATTCCCGATATCCAACTTGCGACGCAGCCGCTTCACGAATACGTCAATCACGTTCGTCACGAGGGTCTGCGGATCGCGCCAGACCTCTCGGGCCAGCATGTCCCGCGAGACGACCTCCCCTTGATGGCGAATCAGGAATTCCAGCAACTCGAACTCTCGCCGACTGAGGTCCAGCTCCTCAGTATCGCGAAAGACCCGGCGCTGTAGCAGGTCGAGCCGGAGGCATCCCGCTGTCAGCTCCAACTGTTCTCGCGGCAATCCGCGGCGAAGCAGGGCGCGCACCCGCGCCAGGAGTTCGGCGTACGAGAACGGTTTCACCAGATAGTCGTCAGCTCCGCCATCGAGCCCGGCAACCCGGTCGCGGACGCGGTCGCACGCCGTCAGGATCAGGACGGGGCCGGAATAACCTTGCTCACGGAGCTGTCGCAGAACCTCGAATCCATGCATGCCGGGCAGCATGAGATCGAGAACCACGAGATCGACGGCTTGGGACCGGGCGGCCCACAGTCCGCCCGGTCCGTTATTCGAAGTGACGGTTTCGTAGCCCTCTTCCGACAATCCCTCCCGGAGGGTTCTCAGCAGGCGTTTCTCATCCTCGACGATCAGCACGCAGGCCATTCAGTATTCCTCAGCGACCGCTCCAGTATGAGTACCCGCGGTTCAGGACGGTACGCCGGCTTGCGTGAAAAAACAGTCATCGACCGTAGGCCGTGTGGATGAAAAGTCTGTCATGCGAACGCCGGGCAATCGCGAGACGCGGGGAGTTCTGCAATGCCGCGCCTGAGTTGTATCCCATGACCTCGGTGAGGGTTGCAGCATTATTGCCGCGAACCGCAAACGGTGCTGCTGCGAATTGCTGAGTGCGCTTTTACGGGCGTCGGGTGAGCTTCGCGTTGACACCCTTCCGCCTTCGCATACCGTTTCGCCGTGGCCACGCCCTGACACGAGGCAACCTTCTGGTCGTCTCAGTTTCCCTCAAATGGAGCAGACTCATGCGAAACCCCGGACGAACACCTCGCGGATTCACCTTGATCGAACTGCTGGTGGTCATCGCCATCATCGCCATTCTCATCGCGCTGCTCCTGCCGGCTGTCCAGCAGGCTCGTGAAGCGGCGCGGCGGACGCAGTGCCGCAACAACCTGAAGCAGATCGGACTGGCGCTCCACAACTACCTCGACGCCTTCACGCGCTTTCCGCCGGTGTCGGTTCTCCCGTCGGGGCGAACATTTGAGCCGTACTCGGCCCATGTCCGGCTGCTGCCGTACATCGAGCAAGCCAATCTGGCCGGCCTGATCGACTGGAACGTCAGCTCCGAATTCACCTCAAACCCGACGGCGGCAAAGACCCGCGTTGCAATCTACATGTGTCCCAGCGAGATCAACGACCGTGCCCGCACCACCCCGACGATGATCCACTACCCGCTGAATTACGCGTTCAACGAAGGAACCTGGTTCATCTATGATCCGGTCACCGGCAACGTCGGCGACGGAGTCTTTCACCCCAACCGCGCTTTCAAGGCCGCGGACCTTGCCGACGGCATGAGCAACACGCTGGGAGTCGCCGAGGTCAAGGCATACCAGCCCAACATGTGGGACACGAACAATCCTGCAACTCTGGGGGTTGCCCCGCCCGCGAATCCGGCAGCAGCCTCGGCGTTCTATGGGGGGACGTTCGATTCCAACGGCCACACCGAATGGGTCGAAGGCGACGTCCACGAATCGGGGGTGACGACAACCTTCACGCCCAATGCCAACGTGCCCTACACGAACGCCGGGATCACTTACAGCATCGACATCACGTCAATGCGCGACGGCGAATCGACCACTGCCCCCACCTACGCGGCGATTACGTCCCGGAGCTTCCACACCGGGCTGGTCAACGGCCTGATGATGGATGGTTCAGTGCGAACGATCAGCAGCAACATCGACCTCGGGATCTGGCGTGCCGTCGGTACCCGCGCCGGGGGCGAGGCCAAGTCGCTCGACTGAGCCGGTGGGCGAGTCCGTCCGTTTGTGCTCGACGCGCCGGGAACATCACGGCGCGTCGTCCCTCATTCTCCAATACTTCGGAGTCCTTGCATGCGCCCCCAAACCGTTTTTCCCCGTCGCGGTCAAGCAAAGCTGGTTGTATTGCTGGTCCTGTTCGTCGTCCTGTTGGTGCTCGCCTTCTGGCTCTGGTCGCGTCCGAGTTCGCAGCCGGGTCTGGACGCCGGGCAGGCGGTTGCGGAAAGTTTCCTGACCGAATTGCGCGAGGGCCACATCCCGCAAGCGTGGGAGTCGACGACCGCAGAGTTCAAAAGTGCTCAGGGGAAGGAGGCCTTCACGCGGGAGGTGAAGCCGGTGAAATTTCTCAAAGATGCGATGGACTTCGTGTCTGTGCAGACCGTCTCCGTGGGCAACCAGGCCCGGTCTGAGTATCTCTTCCGAGCAAAGTCGGGGGAAACAGTGCGAATCGTCCTGGGACGCGAAGACGGCAACTGGAAGGTGGACCGCTGGATGCGGTGATTCGTGTGCGAGCAGTAACTTAACGCCCGCTGAGGAGATCTCCAGCGGGCGTTTTTCGTTCACACGCTTCGCCCGACTCGGGACCTTCTCGTCGCAATTTTCTCAATCAGCGGCCGAAGCCCTTCCCACAAGACCAGGGTGATGGGCACCCGCTGCCTCGCCGTGTCGTTCCGCAGCCGCAACCAGCTCACTCTCGGCAAATGAACGCCGATCTGCTCGTTCAGTCCCACCGGTCCGTCCCCCGTCTCGTTCCCGCCGGCATCCCGGCTCGCCCCTTCCGCCCTTGGAGACCTCCGGCGACCAGTGGCGCAATCCGCCTGCCCATTCGGGCGAAGACGGCTCAAAGCCGGCCCCGAGGTCAGGATGGCCCGCTGGATCAGGGATCGGCCGGCGAACGACACCCAACAGTCCGTCCAGTCGGGACTCTTCCGCAGATCCCCGTGAGGCGCGAGCCCAAAACGCACTTCTCCCAGGCCCCTCCCCCTTCGACGGGACAACCGCGCCCCCGCGGGCACCAGCTTTCCTCACCCATCCCTCAGCCAGACCGGCCAACCATCTCCCAACCCCCAGCAAGCCCCCCCGTACTCCCCCCCTCTTCCCCACTGACCACTGACCACGGACAACTGACCCATTTCTAAATTCCGCGCAACAATCCCCCTTAAGTAGAAGCCCCCCAAAGCCACCTCCGCCTCCGTCTCCCCTCTTCTCCTCACTAGCCACTACCCACTAGCCACTCCCCCCCCCCCCCCACTTCTTCAAGGCCCCTCCCATGTTCGAAATGTCCGACCTCCGCAAACGTCTCGAAATCCTGGCCCGCAACTACGGCCCCGACCTCACCCTCTTCAAGTTCTTCCGCCTGACCCGCATCGAGCCCTTCTGGGTCTACCGCCTCTGGGGCAACTGGACCAACCTCCGCATCGCCGCCGGTCTCCCGTCCCACGTCGCCCCCCGCCACATCCACTCCGACGAGCACCTCTTCCAGGAACTCACCCGCGTCGGCGAACTCACCGGCGAATTCCCCACCGCCGCCGACTTCGACCGCCTCTCCCCCCGCTGCTGGGAAACCCTCAAACGCCGATTCGGCCGCCGCCACGAAGTCTGGAACCGCTACCACGCCTGGCTCGCTACCCAGCCCCACGACCAGCACCCCGGCTACCTCGCAAACCTCCCCCCAGACACCGACCCCTCCCAGATCCCCGGCGTACAATACCACCGCAAAGTCGGCCCAGGCGCCCCCTCCCGCCTGCGCCCCATCGAGCCGAAAGCATTAGCGCCCGGAGCCCCCCCGTACGCCACAAGCGGCTCGCCCGCCAGTGTTCTTCCCATCGCCGCGGAATGTGGCATCCACACCCAACCCATCTCTAAGTCCGCAGCCGTGCCGCGTGAGGCGGCCGCCGCGGAATGCGGCATCCACGCCCAACCCATCTCTGAGTCCGCCCCCGTGCCGCGTGAGGCGGCCACCCGTGGCGGGGCAGCCGGGCCGCGGCTGGCGGCTGTTCAATCGATCGTCGAACGGGATCTCGGCTTCAAAGACCTCTATGTCTTCCTCCTCGGCGTTCTCACCGCCTGGAGCACCTCCGCTCCACCCCCATCACCCGTGTCCCTCTCCTCACTCGCCACTCACCACGCATCACTCATCACCCTCCAACCTCTTCCACCGCCACGGAATGTGGCATCCACACCCAACCCATGTCTGAGTCCGCAGCCGTGCCGCGTAAGGCGGCCGCCGCGGAATGTGGTATCCACGCCCAACCCATCTCTGAGTCCGCAGCGGGGCCGGCCCCGCCGGCCACTTGCTGCAACTTCAGTGGTTGGTTCTGATAGGGAGACGTCCTTAACCGCGTCGTCTGCCCCTGCGTCGGATCTGCTCATGCCGGATGTCCCGTCTGCGACTGTCGTTCTGCCCCGCGACACCTTGCGCCCTCCCCTCGCCAAACTGCTCATCCGGAAGGGGATGTTCGCCGCGGAAGCCGACATTGCGATCGACCGGCTCCTCGACACCGAACTCCTCGGCCGCCACGAACACGGGCTCCGCACCCTGCCCCGACTGCTCGAAGCCATGGATTCCGGCGACATCGACCCGCGCGCCCGCGTCCTGACCACCGTCGACTTCCCCGCCGGCGCCTTGCTCGACGGCAGCACCGGAATGGGACACGTCGCCGTCTCGCGGGCGATGACGCTGGCGGTCGAAAAGGCTCGTGAAGTCGGGGTCGCGGTCATTGCCATCCGCAATAGCCAGCCCTGCGGAGAATCCGCAGTCTACGCCCGCCTGGCAGCCCGGCAGGGATTCCTGGCGATCCTGACGACCAGCACCGGTAAAGCCAATACGACAGGCCTGCTGGCCAGCCCGGCGATTCTGGGTGATCATCCGGTGGCCGTCGGCGTTCCGACGCGGGATGGAACGGGCTGGTCCTGTTCGATGACCGCCGCGTCGGTCTCTGCGGCCGGTCTGAACCGGCATCGGCAACTGGGAGGCGTTCTGCCGGACGCCACCGCATGGACCGCGGACGGCCTCCCCGCCAGCGCCGCCGCCGAGGCGGACCTGCTCCGCCCGGCCGGAGGATTGTGCGGTATCGGTCTGGCGCTCATGTCGTCCGCCCTGACGACCGGCCTGACCGGCAGTCGCCTGCCGCTTCACAAGCGGAAGCGCACCCACTTCTGCGACGGCAGCGAACACGTCTGCGTAGTGATCGACCCGGCCCGATTCGGCTCGACCGACCGCCTGTTCGAGGAATGGACGGCCGCATCGGAAGTCTGGCGGCCGCACCTGCCGGAACTGTTTCCGCCATTGCCCGCAGAATCGGGCGAAGTGCTCCTGCACCGATGCGATCTGGCAGAACTTGCTCCGCTGCTCTCAGCCGCGAAACAGAGCATTCCCTGGGAATCCGTGTAGTCAAATGACGGGAGGCCGGGGCTGTCCCGAATGCAAACCCCGGCCTTCAAGCTGCTGAGAGTACACCGGGGCATCGCGAAGACGCACCTGCCCCATCCACCCTCACGTCCATCAATGCAACGAGCCCGGAAGTTGCCTCCGGGCTCGCTGTCAATTCACGGCAGAGTCACACTGGGT
Organism: uncultured Planctomycetaceae bacterium; assembly: GCA_942493135.1. Taxonomy (GTDB): domain Bacteria; phylum Planctomycetota; class Planctomycetia; order Planctomycetales; family Planctomycetaceae; genus Planctellipticum. Next base: position 2,851,027 of record OW818684.1, read on the forward strand.
TTACTCGGAGTCGCCGCCGGCAGCCCGGCGATCCTCTTTCACGCCCCCCTCCAGCTTCGCACCCTGCTTGATGGCAAACAGCGTCGACTTGTTGGAGATGAACAGCGTGTCGTTCGCCACGACCGGCGTGCTGTAGATCGAGTTGACCATGTTGATCTCGGCGATGATGTTGAGATCCTTCGACAGCTCGAAAATCGTGATGTCCCCATCCTCGTCGCCGCAATACACCTTGCCATCCACGATCAGTGGCGATCCCCACGACGCGGCGAACATGTCGTGGGTCCAGTAGACGACCGGCTTCCCGTCGACAACCTTCTTGGCATCGAGGCAGTGGACCAGACCGCTGAAGTCGACGATGAACAGCAGGTCGTCCTTGATGGCCGCACTCCCGATGGTCCGGTGCATCGTCTCTTCAAAGTCGAGTTTGTTGTTCTTGTTGGCGTCGACGGCGGAATAGTGCCAGACGACGGCCGAGTTGGGATTCGGTTGCGACGTCTCCCCCTTCTTGACATCGATGTCCTGCAGCCGGCGAGGAGGCAGTTCCTTGCCGTTCTTATCGAACGCCAGCTCCGGACTGACGTCCCCCCGACGGTTCGGGTCGATGCAGTAGAGGTGCCCCACGCCTTCGCCGTGCTCCGGATCTTCGCCGACCGCGGAATAGACGTAACCGTCGTAGAAGATCGGAGTACCGATGATGTGGTTGCGGGTCGCCCGACCGCCCAGCAGGTACAGAGAGTCCTTCGGGTTGGCGTCGAACTTCCAGAGCAGGTAGGGATTTCCGTTGCCATCTCCCTTGGGATCGAAGCTGTAGATCCACCCGTCTCCGGCGCCGAAGACGACCTGGGCCTGGCCCTTCGTCTCGAAGTAGAGCGGCGAGGACCACTGGCCGTGCAGAATATTGAGCCCCGGGCTGCCGTCCTGCCACAGCACCTTGCCGGTATTCTTGTTAATGCAGAGGAAGCTCGGAGCCTTCGGGGCCGGGATATTGATGTGGGACTCGTCGACGCCGTTGGAGGTGTTGACGAAGCACAGATCGCCGACGCAGGTCAGCGAGCAGCTGCACATGTTGTGCTGCGACACGCCCAGATCGCCCATCATGTCGAGCCGCCAGATGACGTCGGCTTCGTCTTTGTTCTCGTTGGGCTCGGCCTTGAAGGGGCCGTCGTTTTCGCCGTCGTGGAAGCCTTCCACGTCGAGACACATGACTTCGCCGCGGCTGGAGACGTACCAGACTTTGTCGCCTTCGCAGTAGACCGTCGAGCAGATCCCCTGCTGCGGCCAGTCGTGCACGCGGCCGGTCGGCAGCTTCGCGCTGCTGGCCTGCCACAGGAACTTGCCGGTCTTCTCGTCGAAACAGAGCAGGCAGCCCAGGTCGACCTTGGAGGGATATCGCTTCAGGTAGCCGTAGCTGTTGTTGGTCCCGACGAACACTTTGCCGTTGGCGACGACGGGATTGCCATAGGTCTGCGATCCGAGCGGAACCGCCCAGAGGACGTTCTCGCCGGTTTCCAGGTTCCACTCCGAAGGGATGTTCTCCCCATCGGGAGTATTATTCCGGTGGTAACTGCCGCCCCACTGCGGCCAGTCCTTCGCGCCGACCTTCATCTTCGTGATGACCTTCAGCGCGTCGGCGACGGGGTTGAACTTCTCCTGCGCCGCCACGGTCCCGGAGACCACCAGCAGCAGGCACACACTCAACGACCAGCGAACCATGAGAGTTCCTTCAAGTAGCAGGAGCCTGCCCCCCGGACGCTCCCGCCAGCCAATCATCGGCCAGCTTCAGCAGACGTCCCAGCGGCAATTCAAATCCCGGCAACAATTCCGTGTGATAAACATCCTGTTCGGCAACGACCGCCACGTCGTCGCCCCGATACACCGTCATGCGGCGCAAAAACCGATCGATGACCCAGTATTCCCGAACGCCGATCTCGCGATACTCCTGCCGCTTTGATTCATAGTCCCGGCGACGATCACGCGACGAATCCGAGACAAACTCGACGGCAATCGCTGGAACGTCCCCATCCTGCGGAATCCGGCCGAGGCCGACCCAGATTGCCCGATCCATCCGGCGACGACCGGCCGAGGTGGCAACTGTCTCTTCGGAGACAGTCTTATCCAGGCACGATCCCCGCGGATGACTGTACTGACACGTCCTCAGCAGGAAATCCAGCTCCCCGTTGGGATCGCGTTCCCCGATGTCAGCCGGTGGCGACACAATCAGAACTCCGTGCACCAGTTCGTACCGATAGTCCGGATCCCACTCGGTCGTCGCGTCGAATTCCTCCGGCGTCATCAACATGCCATTCGCCCACGGCCCGACAGGCCGGGCGGTCACTGCATCGAGGGTTTCCATGACGCCCCTCCCTCGCAATCCTGTCACCCCTGCGAACCCCGCATCAGTTCGTCCGCGGGGTGACCTTCACGTTATCAAAAAACAGCTCCGAGTTCTTGACGTTGCCGGACAGCCCGGGACTGCCGGTGTCGTTCGCCGGGCGGTCCGCCCATTCGATCGACCACGCTTCCGGTTCGGCTTCGTCCCGTTTCCAGACCTTGCCGCGACAGACGGACCATTCCTCCCCGTCGCGCATTTCGTTGGTGACTTCCAGCTTCATCGTGTACCAGGTGTCCGGGGTCCACGCGAACGGAAGGTCGAAGAATTTCTGGTCGTGCGGGTACCACGAGTAGAGCTTGAGCTGCTGGCTGGCCCCCATCAGATCGAGCCGGTACCGCTGGTTGATGACACCCGCGTCGGGCAGGGCGCTGTTGGGGTCAGCTTCATTTGCTTCTCCCTTCACAGCGTACGTATCTGCCTGAATCGTGTAGTTTTTCGACGCCGGGAAACCCAGCCACCCCTGGCTGCGCGTCCCCTTCGGAATCGTCGTGATCTTGCACATCACTCCGTTGCCGTCGATCTTCCGCGTCCCCTTCGTCGCCTGGAGCTGCGTGCCGATCTCCGCGGTGCCGGTCCACTTCCACTCGGCAATGACCCCTTCGTCCTGCAGAAGTTTCAGCGACGGATCGAGTTTCTCTTTCGCCTGATCCTGATTGGTGATCGCTTCCAGCAGGCCGAGGTAGGTCTTGAAGCCGGTCCAAGTCTGAGCCGGCGTCGTATTGTCGAACTTCGCGACTGGCGGTCCTGCCGGTTTATCGGTCTTCGGAGGAGGCGGAGCGTTCGTGTACTGCGTCATCAGGAAAATGTAGAGCCTCGCTGCGAGCGGGTCTTTCGTCCGCAGTGCGGCAAACAGGTCGAAGTCGATCGCGATGTGCCGATACCGCATGCCGATGCCGTTGATCGGCACCAGTCCGTCGGTGAACGTAATGTCCCACGGAAACGGCGTCACGACTCGCAGACGAGCCGGCGCCTTCAACATCCCGACTTCCGCATTCACCACGACGCCGGCGGCCTTGTCGCCCGCGGCCGTATACTTGCCCGCCGCGTCGATGGCGCCGGGACCGACCACGGAGAATTTCACGTCGCCGGCCGGGGCGGCGTTCAGGAACTGACCGTTCTTGTTGTAGAGCAGAACCTGATACTGCTGCTTCTGTCCCGGTTCGAGGAGCGACTCGGCCGGTGTGAGCAGGGCGGTCGCGGCTTCCTGATCCTGCGCGACCGGCGTTTCGACGGCCGGTTCCGGGGCGGGATCGGCGGCGACTTCGGCGTCGGGCTTGCCGATGCAGTACATGCCGACGTCCGTCGGCAGGTAGATCCGGCCGTGCGAGACGATCGGCGAGCCGTTGATCTCTGCATCCAGCCGGATCTGATGCAACTTCTTCAGCTTGCCCGCGCTGTCGACGCCGAAGATCGACCAGCGGCCCGTGGCGTCGGTGCAGTAGATTTTGCCGTCGGCAAAGACGGGACTCCCCCGGCCCATCGTCCCGATTTTCTGCTTGCCAAGCTGCTTCCCAGTCTTGAGATCGACCGAGAACAGCGTGCCGGCGTCATCGACTGCGAAGATCACATCGCCGACGACGATCGGCTGCGTCTTGCCGATGAACAGTTCCTTCGTCCGCCAGACTTCTCCGGACGTCGTGATGTCGCCGCTCTTCGTCGGGTCGATGGCGAAGAGTGCCCCCATCTTGGTGTCGTCGAGGTTTTCCTCGCTGTGACCGCAGATGATCATGTTGTTGGCGAGCAGCGGAGTCGTATTCAGCCCCCGCAGTGAAACGTTGTATTTCCAGAGGGTTTTCCCCGTTCGCGGCTGCAGGCTGTAGACGGCTCCGTCGCCGCCGCCGATCACGAACTGCGTCTGTCCGTCGATCGTGGCGAGAATCGGCGCGCTGTAGGTCGTGTCTTCCGGCAGCGGGCGCGTGCCGGCCACCCACACCGACTGACCGTTCCGCTTGTCGAACGCCAGAATGCGATGTTCCGGACGGGCCTGGTCGCCCCAGCCGGTGGTGACGCCGCTGATGATGACCAGATTTTCGTGAATGATGGGGAAGTTGGTTCGGCCGCCGTAGGTGGTCAGCATGCCGTACTCTTCGCTGAGCGAGTGCGACCAGAGGGTCTTGCCGGTCTGTCCGTCCAGACCCACGAAGTAGCCGCAGACGCCGAGGGCGAAGACGTTGCCGGTTTCCGGATCGCCGACGACGGAGGACCAGGCGACGCGGGTGTCCGGGACGTCGCTGAGGAAGACGTTGAACGCCGTCTCCCACAGGATCTCGCCCGTCTTCGCGTCGGCACAGATGACCTTTTCACACTCTTCTTTCGAGTGCGGCATGTGTCGCGCGAGGGTGTAGAGCTTGCCCCGCATCACGATCGGCGTCGATCGCGTGGCCAGTTCCGGTTTGAGCCAGACGAGGTTTTCGCCGTCGGGCGACCAGGTGTCGGGCAGGTTCTTCTCCCGCGAGATCCCGTTCATTTCCGGACCGCGCCAGTACGACCAGTCCAGCGGATCGGCCGCCAGCGCGGCCTGCGCGGAGAACGCGACCGTCGCGAGCAGGAGGAGAGTTCGGGCGGGGGAGATGCGGGCAGACATGAAGCGGCTCCCTGGAGTGTCGCGGAATTCGAGCGGGACCGGGCAGGTTTCTCGGCAATGGCAGATGCCGTCGGAGGGTCCCCGACCCAATACCCGTTTCAACAGGTGTTGGCCTTTTCAACCATAACCAAACCCCATCGCTCCGGCAAGGACTCGTCAATTTGGTGACGAATTCTCAATGCGTGAAGTACGCCGCGAGCTGCAATCCGTTCCATGAGTCCGGAGATCACCGACCGCGATCAACTGCACGAATTGCGACCATCCACCGAGAGATTCAGCCGGCGTCGAACTCGTCGTCTGAGTCCGTGTCCTCAGTTTCGGGAGGAGCCGTCTTGTCGGCCCCGCCACCTGGTATCAAAATCGCTTCGATCCGCTGTCGAATCCGCTCGGCCGTCGACTTGGGTGTGATCCGCTTCCCCAGGATGACGCTGGCGCCGTTGTTCAGCACGGCGCACAGATCGCAGGCTGTCACGCTGCCGGCATTCCCGGCGTCCCGGATGACGATCTGTTTAATGTCGGCTGGCTCAAAACTTCGATCGGCGCCGCCGCTGAAAATTCCCCCGCGGACAACCAGCACCATCGGGGTCACTTCGACTTCGCTCGCGTAGAGGAATTGATCGAACAGCGAACGGAGCCATCCCCAGGCCAGCAGCGCCGCCACATACGGCCAGATCGCCGGCCACCAGTACCAGACCCCGGCAACGATCAACGCGCCGAAGACCGCCAGCACCAGCAGCATTGCCGCGGAAAAGCCGACGTTCCTCCCGCGCGGGAACACAAACCGCATCCCGCCCTGATCGAGAGGTTCCGCCACAATTCCAGCGCCGACCAAAGGAATCCCCGAGTCGGTGGGCGCTTCGTACTGTGCGAGCAGGCTTTGATCCGGCCGGAAATCGGGGAGACTCTCTTCGGTCCGGAACACCGGCACCACGAACGTGGCCTGGTAGTCGACGCTTGGGGTAGCGGCCCGGACCGCCAGACGCCAGTCGCGCTGATCCTGTTTCGGCTCAATGGCGGTTTCGGGAGCGTCGTAAGGCAGCGGAAACACAATTGGAATGACAGTCCCGGCGAGCTCCCCCGCTGAAAGCTCGCGAATGACCGTTCGTTCCTCGTCCCAGACAACGCGATTCGAGGAACTGTCGTTGTCGCCGGACGTGTATGCCGTTTCGGTGCAGTACAGTCGGACGCGGAAGCCGTCGGGAGATTCGACGCGGCCATCCGTCCGCACTGTTCCCGCCAGCAGGCCTCCGACAACCCCCGGCACCTTCGCCAGCGTCAGAGTCGAATCCCCATAGCGTCGCCATCGCTTCAGCCGTCGTCTCCCGGTTTCCAGCAGCAGTAGCCCCAGCCCGGTCGGCAGGAGCCCCAACCCTGCCAGATGCTCCTGGTGCAGCACCAGGGCGGCGCCGCTGCTGAGCAGACACGGTCCGCTGATGATCAGCGTCAGCCAGCCGATCCACCAGAGGTACGTTCCGACCCGGCGGTCGGAAGACTTCATTTCGTTACGGACCCATTCGATTCGCCGGTTCCAGGGCAGGACGTCGTGGCCTGCGGGCGGAGCCTCTGCGCGCCAGACCGAAATCACGGCGGCAAGCATGCCGAAACCGACGGCGCTGAACACGATGCCAAGCAGCGTCTGCAGCGCCGTGAGCTCCCAGCGCAGATCGCGATAGAGAATCGATTCTTCGGGACGGCCGGGATTGACGAAACACCGAAAGGGCTGGCCCGAATTGCGATATTCCTCCAGCTCGGAGAAAGTCCGCTGGTGCCAGGTTCCGACGTTGTCGCTGCCGAAATCGAGCGAAACCCGGCGGCCGTCGTGTTCGACTCCGTCGACCGAGTATCGATAGCGGGCGGTAATTCGACGGGTCGTCGAATCGCTGCCGTGAACTTCGATCAGCTCCGCGGCGAGAATCGTGCATGGCGTTTCGCGCCACGAGTGCATCTGCAGGTCGTCGTAGCCCAGCTTGAGCAGAGACAGATCGACCACCAGTCCGACTAACGCGAACGGCGCCGCGAACAACACCATGCACCCCAGCCCGGATCGGGTTCTCGATCTGAAGAGTCGGGACATCGGCGGCAGTCCTTTCCGGTGTCGAGCAAACTGATCGATTCCGAACCTCGTGACCCCTCGAACCTGCAGCATATCATTCCGCCACCGAACGCCGGAGGCCGAATTCCGTGGCACCCCATCAGTCGTCGCGATCCGCCGGGAGCGACTGTTCCATCAGGACTGCGATCTCTGCGTCATTACCATTGTCCCGGTCTCGCAGCGCCCGGATCACTTTCAGCCGGCGCTCGACCGGATGATTCTGGCTGAGCTTCCATTTCCCTTCGATCCGTTCGATGTCGATCCGGAAGCCGACGATCATCGCCAGCAGACGGTCCAGAAAGGTGCTTCGCTCGCCGACGGCCCAGGGGGCCGGCCGGGATCGCTCGTAGGCTTCGGTCGTCCCCTGAACGAGTTCGAACAGCTTGTCGCGATCCTCGACCAGCGTCACTCGGCCGTAGGCATGCACCGCGGTGTAGTTCCAGGTCGGGACGACGTTGTCGGCCTCGTACCACGACGGGGAAATGTAGGCGTGCGGTCCGGAGAAAACGGCGAGCACAGTCTGCCCATCCAGAGATTCCCACTGCCGATTGGCGCGTGCGACGTGGCCAACGAGCGCGCCCTGCGGCCCGGTGGAGCGCTCCAGCAACAACGGGATGTGTGTCGCGAACGGTTCTCCGTTCACCTGCGACACCAGCAGGCCGAAGCTGTGCCGCTCGATGAAGTCGTGGAGTTTTGACAGGTCGTGCTCGGCAAAGGCCGCCGGGACGTACATGGAGGGTCTTTCGCAAGGAACTGGAGGGGTTCAGAATGTGCGGACGGACAATTCGATCGGGAGAATGGTTCGGCGGCTGCCGCACGGCACTATCATATCGGTGAACCGCGGCGTCCGCCGGCACGTCCGGCAGGCCCCGCGGCTCGTGGAGCATCCCATGCAGGTTCGATCGTTCGCAGTCATCGGATTCTGGGTTGTCGTTCTTGGCCAGACGCCCGTGAACGGGGCAGAGACCCTGCTGCCTGGATTCGCCCGGACCGAACAGTTCGACGAACAGGTCCGCTGGACCCGCCTCCCGTCCGGCGTACGCGTCTTCGTCGACGCCCCCGTCCGACTCCAGGCGGCAAAACGACGCCTCGTGATCTTCGCGACGCCGAACGGAAATACGCTCGAACAGACGCTCGGCTGTGCGGCAGACAAGGACATCGACTGTCGATTCGACATCCAGCACGTCGCCGCCCAGATCCGCCGGCTGCGCGAAATCACGCCGGACGAGGACATTCTGCTCGTCGTGGTCCAGGCGCCTCAGTTGAGCTGGCCCGCCTTTCGACAGCAGCAGGCCGAGGCGGGTGAGATCATTCGCGACCTGGTGGCGAACCTGATCCGCGAATTCGCGGCGGACCGCGTCGACCTCACCTGCCACAGCGGCGGCGGCTCCTTTGTGCATGGATGGATTGAGGCGGTCGATGCGATTCCGGGCACGATCGCACGGATCGCGTTCCTCGACGCGAACTATTCCTACTCCGACCAGAAACATGCCGACAAGCTGCTGGCATGGCTCAACGGAAGTCCGTCGCGGCGGCTGATCGTCATCGCGTACGACGACCGGGAGATCACGTTCAACGGCAAGAAGGTGGTCGGCCCGGACGGCGGCACCTTCCGGGCGACCGAGCGCCTGCTGGCCCGGATCCGCAAGGATTTTCCGTTGACGGAGGCCGAGTTGGGGCTGTTCCGGCGGACGACGGCGCTCGACGGCCAGGTGCAGGTCTTCGTCCATCCCAATCCCGAGAGCAAAATCCTGCACACCGCCCTCGTCGGCGAGATGAACGGGCTGCTGCAGAGTCTGACTGTCGCCGGACCGCAGGAAAATGCCTGGGGCCAGTTCGGCGGACCACGGGCCTATACCGCCTGGGTTCAGGCGGCCCCGTTTGCGGAATCGAAGCCCCCGGCGGCGGTCGTGGCGAGCGATGTTCCCGAACGCAGCCTGCCGCTGCCGCCCCGTCCGGCGGATGCGGTCACCGGATCGGAGTTCTACCGGCGAGTCGCCGACCTCGATCGCGTGTCGCGCGAAACCGCCGTCGTCCGCGAGATCACCCACGGCAACGTCCCCGAGTTTCTCCGCCGGCTGGTACCGATCCGAGTGGCCGCGACGGACGCCACCGGCCAGTCGCATTCCGCAGTCTACTACGTCATGTCGGACTATCTCGCCGTCGGTTCCGACGCGGATTTCTTCCGACTGCCGCTGACGCCATACACCGGTTCGCTCCTGGCCGACAAGCTGCAGGCCTCACTGATCACCACAAAGATCTCCGACGACATCTTCGCCGCTGCCATTCGGAATGCTCCGCCCAGGCCGCTGACGGAGAATCGCGACGCAGTGGCGACTTTCTTCGAGCATCACCGGCTGATCGAAAAGCAGTTCGCAGGGCAGCCGCCCGGTCCGCTGACGGCCGGCATCAAGAAGGACGTCGTGCTCAGCAATCGCCTGCGGGAAAAGCCGCACAAGGTGGCGATCTACGGCTGGCATCAGCCGGACGGCCTCCCGATCCAGTCGCTCTACGTCGGCCACGTCGACTGGTATCTGGATTACAGTCACGGGGTGCGGTTGATGGGGCGTCAGATGGTTGTGGATGGGGAGACGCGGGACGTGATCGATGTGTTGAAGGATCCGCGACTGCATGGGCTGGTGAGCAGTGAGGGGATGGTCAATATCGGTGAAGTGCGGACAGTGGCCGCGTGGCGGCCATGACCATTGCTGCTCGAATCGATTTGGGTGGCACTGTTGGCCGCCCTGGGCCAGCAGTATTTTTGATCCCCTCCACCGGGAGACGAGTGTGCTGTACGCTAATGGTTCGCGGATGACCTGGATCTGGCGCCCGAGCGTGAGTCGTGAGACATGATGATGCGACCGTTGACAAAAAGACGGCTCTTGGCAGCAATGTGCGTCGCGCTCGCCTGCTTTGGCGTCACGTTCGCGTTGTTTCAGAGACAGCTGTCGCGTCGGCGAGCGTTCGAAGCACAGGCATCGACCGTTGGAGCCATTTATCGCAGTCCGCTTCCAGAGGCTTGGGACAATCAGGTCTCGCGGATCCCGGGGACTCTTTCCAGGAGTGCCATTGATGCGATTGGCAGACCGGCAATTTTGATGTCATCTGTTACGGTCCACGACGACGATCTCCGGCTCGCGGCATCGTATACCCACGCGTGGGAAGAACTGCTGTTCGTGAATTCGTCGTTAGAGAACCATCAACTGCGACTCCTGTCGGAATGTCGCCGCGTATTCAGCATTAACGTAGCCAGGACGAAACTGGATTCAGGTGCCATTGCGACGCTGCAGTCGTTTGAGCGACTCAAGTATCTGGTCGTTGACGATCTTCCGTTGTTCGATGCCGACATAGCCAAACTCGCGGAGTTGCCGCACCTGGAAGCGATATCTACGAATGGATGTCCTATTGGTCGGCACGTCGTAAATGCTCTATCTAAGGCCCAATCATTGCAGCGCTGGTACGCGATGGAATGCCCTGACCTGGTCCTCACCCCGGATGACTGCGTCGTATTGGGGCACCTTGAAAAGATTACCGTCAACGAAGAAAGCGTTCCGGACCTCGCAGATTGCCGTGAGAGAGTCAGCCGGTCCGGCGGCAGACTCAGGATTGTTGTGGACAGTTTAGGGATGGTGACGGGGTCGGAGGATCAGCCCTCTGACGGGGATGCGTTTTAGGGAGGGGGACGCAGTTTTCCCGTCTCGTTCGTCGCAGCGTCGACGATGAATGTCGCGAATTGACCCAGGTCGCCGTGTGGCGGATGCTCGGGGTTCTTTGTCGTCCCTCAAGCACCGCGGACCAGAAGGACGGCGACGTACCTTCGTTGCAGGTATGAAGAATGCTCCGCCAACTCAACAAGCACTTCGGATTTGGCTTCGGACTCATTGACCGCTGGGTGTTCGTCTATGCCGCCAGCACAGCAATCAATGGCGTCGGCATCGGAATGCTCGTCATGGACGCGTTGCGGCGCGGCAGAATCGAGATCGACCCGCTGACCTGCGTCGCATTGTTTTTCGCGGTCTCCGGTCTCTTGTCGGCAAACGTAGCCCATTCGGCGCTGAAGAAAAAGGCGGCTGCGAACCTCCCAGATCGCTCTGCATGAGGGTCAACCGCTACGGGGTCTTCGAGAGGACTTTCGGACGACGCCCGAATGAGTTCGGAGAGCAATCAGACCGCCGGTCATTGACCGGCGTCAGAGCCGCCCGGTAGACCCTCAATCAAACCACCACCAGCGCATCCGCCAGCTCGTTGATGTCATCTTCGCTCCGCGGCAGCACCGTCCGCAGCCGTTGTCCCGCCGCTTCGAGCGTGGCGCACAACGCGTCGACCGGCGTGCGGTGCTGGAGCTGCTGCGTCAGCTCCCGGCAGAGGGAGTCGAGCTGGTCCTGTCCCAGCTTCTCAAGGACGCTCTGGTCCGCGATCACCGCCGCCATCCGCTCGTAGAGCGACACGTACAGCAGCAGCCCGGAACCGGCTGTCGTGTGATGCACCCGCTGGTCGTAGAAGACCGATCGGGCCCGCAGAAGGACTTCTTCTTCCATCTGTCGGTGCGGCGTGAACGGTCGCCGGAGCCCCGGCAACCGGCTGGCGAGGATGGCCCCGACGAGAAAGCCCGCCACGACGGCCGCGAGCAGGGCGACGAGCTGCCCGCCCGGCGACGGATGCCCCCAGCTTCCGCTGTCTGCGACAGTCGACGGGAGCATCATCCAGACGACGGCCAGCGCCAGCAGGCTCCCCCACAGTCCGACGACGTCTTCCGCCCGGTCGTACCGACCGGAGCACTGCGCCACGACCGGCACGAGCTCGGCGCTGGTCACGGACTCTGCGTCCCGGACGGCCCGATTGACTCGTTCGCGTTCGGCATCGCTGATTCGAAGGTCTGGTTCTGTCACGTTTCGCCCCGTCTCCGTTGCCAATTACCAGGAACCGGATGCTCCGCCGCCCCCGGAGAAGCCGCCGCCGAACGATCCCCCGGAGTAACCGCCGCCTCCGGAACTGGACCGGCTGGTGGCCATTTGGTAGAGAATTGTCCCGATCACGGCGAAGACAACGCCCCAGAAGAGCCATGCCCAGCCGCTCGATCCCCGCCGGATCAGCGAGACGACCGTGAAGATCAACAGCCCGATGAACGCCAGGCCGATCCAGTAGTGCGACGCCGGTCGTGGCGGAGCGACTGCCTCCGGCAGCTTGAGGTCCCGCGCCAGTTTGTCGAGCCCCTCGACGCCGGCGACGATGCCGCCGGAGAAGTCGCCCGCCTTGAAATGCGGTATGATCAGCTCATCCATGATTTTCTGGGCGGCGACATCCTTGTCGTGCCGCCAGCCCGCTCCCAGCTCGATTCTCGCCTTACGGTCGTCGCGCGAGACGAGCAGCAGCATGCCGTAATTCCAGGGATTCTCGCCCAGCTTGGCCGGTCCGATTTCCCACTGGTCGAACAGCAGCCGGGCAAACGTTTCGATTCGCAGTCCGGCTCCGCCGTGCGCGGCCATCGACTCGATGGTGACCACGATGATGGGCGCGGCCTTGTCGGTCAGGAGCTTGTCGGCGAGCTGCCGGATTTTCAGCTCGTCGGCCTCGCTGATCAGGTTCGCGTTGTCGACGATGAAGTCGCGCGGCCCGGGTCGTTCGAGTTTGATGCGATTCGCATCCTGAGCTTGCAGCAGGCTTCCCGCCGCAACAGCGGTCAGGACGCACAGTCGAGCCAGCGTTGCGACGTGAAATGACATTTTGAACGGCCCTGGCAAAGGATTGTCTCGACTGCGGTCAGTTTCGGCAGAGATCGATAACGCCGCCGGCCCGTCGTCGGATCACCAGCAAACTTGGTATGCCCGCGAATCGCAGACTTGTAGTCTCGTCCAGACGCTCTTCCGGAACCAGCGTGACCGCCAGAAACTGAACAAACTTCTTTCCTTCCGCGGAGAGACTCGGCATCATAGCGGCCGTTCGAGCCACACGAGGAACTCCCAGGATGTTGACTGTGAATTGCCGCCCTTTGTTCGCTCTGTTGACCGGCCTGCTGATGGCGACGGCCGTCGCGTCCTCGACTCCGGCGTCCGCCGCCGACAAGCATTCGCTCGACACGTTCGAGCGGAAGCCGCTCACGACGGAATACTACTCCGAAGGGGCCAACGGCGGGGATCTGAATAACGATGGTCACGGCGACGCCGTTTACGGCCCGCACTGGTACGAAGGACCCGATTTCACCACGAAGCATGAGATCTACGCTCCTAAACCGCAGAACCGAGAAGGCTATTCCGATCACTTTTTCGCCTGGATCTACGACTTCGACGGCGATGGCTGGAAAGACGTCTTCAGGGTCGGTTTTCCCGGAACGCCGGCGTATGTCTATCAGAACCCCGGCGACGGCGGCTTCGACAAGCACTGGCAGAAGCATCAGGTCTTCGACTCCGTCGCCAACGAATCGCCGCAGCTGATCAATCTGACGGGCGACGAGCGTCCCGAGCTGGTCTGCACCCGCGGAGGATTTTTCGGCTTTGCGACGATCGACTGGGAGAAGCCGTTCGAGGCGTGGAAGTTCCACCAGATCTCCGAGAAGGTGACCGCCGACCGGTTCGGCCACGGCCTCGGGATCGGTGATGTCAACGGCGACGGTCGGCTGGACATTATCCACGCCAAGGGCTGGTACGAGCAGCCTGCCGAAGCTGCGACGACGTCCCGCTGGTCGTCGCACGACGCCGATTTCACCAACGCCTACGGCGGAGCGGAGATGTATGCCTACGACGTCGATGGCGACGGCGACAATGATGTCATCACCAGCCTGGCCGCGCACGACTTCGGGCTGTCCTGGTTCGAACAGGTTCGGCAGGACGGCGAGATCGCCTTCAAGCCGCACCTGATCATGGGCTCGCACGCCGCCGAGAACCGGTACGGGCTGGTGTTCAGCGAACTGCATTCGGTGGCGCTGGCGGATATCGACGGCGACGGACTGAAGGACATTGTCACCGGCAAGACCTACTATTCGCACCACAAAGGGAGCCCGATGTGGGATGCGGGGGCGGTGGTCTACTGGTTCCGTCTCGTCCGCAGTCCGGACGGGGTCGACTGGGTGCCGTACAAGATCGACGATGTCGCGGGTGTCGGCCGGCAGATTTCAGTGGTCGATCTCAACAAGGACAGTCTGCCGGACATTGTCGTCGGCGGCATGGTCGGTGGGCACGTGCTGCTCCATCGCAAGACCGAAGTCGACAAGGCTGCGTGGGACGCTGCCCAGCCGAAACACTATCAGGGGCCGCCAGTGCCGTCGTCTAAAGGGGCCAGTGCGCTCCGCGGGCCGAAGGTGGCCCCGGACGAGACGACCGGCGAGGTCGCCGGGGCCCTGGAAGGGGAATCGCTGAAGACGAAGACGTCGTCGGGCAACGTCGGGACGCAGGCCATGACTGGATTTACCGGCGACAAGTGGAGCGGCGGCAAGCAGCTCTTCTGGACCGGTGGCCGGCCGGGGGACACGCTGGAGCTGATGCTGCCCGACCAGGCCGGTCCGGCGGAGCTGGATGTGGTCCTGACCTGCGCGCGGGACTACGGGATCGTGCAACTCGCGCTGGACGGGCAGTCGCTCGGCAAGCCAATTGATCTGTACGATTCGCAGGTCGTCACTTCGGGCGTGCTGACGTTCCCCAAGCTGGAGTTGAAGCCCGGGCCGCATGTGCTTTCGTTTCAACTGGTCGGGGCGAATCCGAAGGCGGCAAAATCGTACCTGGTCGGCGTCGACTACGTGCAGATTCGGGCAAAACAGTGAGATCGCCGCGGTTCAGCGACCGGATCAGATCCGACGGACGCCGGGGGGGCGGGATTCTGCCGGTTGACGTCGCTCGCGCTTGACGTCGGAACGCGGCAGCGAACATTGTGGTCGGTTCTTGCCTCGTTCCGCGTCCTCCAACGGGTCCTGCCGCGATGCCTGTAACCGACGGTCCGATCGAAGTCCGCCAGATGTTCGCCACCGATCTCCAGCGGGGCTTTCTGGACTGTCTGGGGGCGTTTTCCCCGCTGCAGATGACTGAGGACGAGGCGATCGTCGTCTTTCAGCACCGGCTGCGCGCGCGGATTTCGACGTTTGTGGCCCTGGAAGACGATCGCGTGATCGGGACGGCGTCGTTGTTCATTGAGCCGAAGTTTCTGCACAACGGCGGGCTGGTCGGGCACATTGAAGATGTCGCCGTTCATCCGGATCTGCAGGGGCGGGGCATCGGCGGAATGATCGTCCGGCATCTGATCGAGATCTGCCGGGGTCACGGCTGCTACAAAGTCATCCTGGACTGCGCGGAGACGCTGATTCCGTACTACGAGAAGCTCGGTTTCCGCCTCTGGGCGCACGGGATGCGAATGGACCTGCCGACGGAGTGAGTTGCAAGGCGTTGATTCGCGGATGCAGTGCCGCCGTTTGACTCCAGTGCCGACAGGCTCAACAATGCGGCCGCTGGCCGGCTGACCGATTTCTGTGAAGGATTTTTGCGATGGTGGACGACCGCGAAAACTGGGATGACGAGGCGCCGGCCCAGCCGAAGCAGGGGATGAGCACCTTCTCCAAATTCCTGCTGGTATTCGGCATTGTCGGCGGCATGGGCATGCTTGCCTGCTGCGGCGTCTGCGGCTTTGTGGGCTACAGCTTTGCGCCGAACGTCTCCACCAGCCCGCAGCAGGTTGCCGCTCTGGGGGCCAAGATCTGCGACATCACGCTGCCGGAGACCTACGAAGGGCGGCAGTCGATGGAAATCGACAACTTCATGATGCTGATGCGGCTGGCGCTGTTTGAGCGGACCGACGGCAAGGGTCGGCTGATGCTCATGGAGGTGCTGCCTCGCATGGGGAACGAAGAGGACTTCAAGGACGGGTTCCAGAAGGGCTTTGCGGAGTCGTTCGACAAGCAGCAGGATCAGTTCCACACGCTGGTCAATATCACGAGCGAAACGAAGACGTTCATGCTCGGCGGGCAGGAGGTGGAGTTCGTGTTCGCGAAGGGGGACGACGCGGGCTCGAAGACGACCCTGCATCAGGTGCGTGGGAACTTCACCGGCAAAGAGGGTATGGTGACGTTCACGCTGGAAATCGAGGACTCGGTCTGGGATCAGGACGAGGTGGAGGCGATCATTCAGTCCATCCGGTGAAATGATATGCGGGACAGGCAATTCGGAGGGGACCCCGGTGATTCTCCCCGCAACGGGAAAGAATCTGCTTGCCGGTCAGGCTGGCTGCCGAGAGAATAGAAAAGGAGTTCACCTCTCGCCGCGCGGAAGGTCCGTTATGCGCACTTCAGCCATCATCGCCGTACTCGTCGGGGCAATATTCCCGGTGAGTCAGTCCGTTCAGGCGCAGGCCACGCCCTCCACCCGAGGGTCGACCGGTTCGGCCTCCAGCCTGGGCGTTGGTTCCAGCATGTTCGGCAGCGGAACCAGCGGGGTTGCTGGCGGAATGGGGGGCAGCGGATTCGGGTCGGGGCTGGGGGGCACCGCCGGAGGCGGCATGGGCTCTACCGGGTTCGGGTCCGGTCTGGGCGGGACCGGCGGGCAATCCGGCTTCGGGCAGACGGGGGGCCAGCGCCAGGGCCAGGCGGGAGCCGCCAATGCGGCTTTTCTCGGCGCCAACACCAGCGGCAGCTTCATTGGCCGGAACGCTCAAGGGCAGACCGGAAACTTTCAGAATAATCAGAACCGGGGAGGCAACAACCGGGGCGGTGGTGGACAGAACCAGAATCTCCTGAATCTGCTGGGTGGCATGGGAGGTGGCGGAAACCAGGGAGGTCAGACGTCGACGGCTCCTGCAATTCGCCCGCGTCAGAAGGTTGCGTTCGACTTCCCGAAACCATCGCCGGCCAGGATTCAGGCCTCATATCAGAAGCAATTGACCGGCATTTCCCGCCGGTATCCGCAGTTTCAGAACGTCGGTGTGAACCCGGGGACAACCGGAGAAGTCGTGCTGACTGGAACCGTCCCCACGGAACGGGACGCCCGACTGGCGGCGAATCTGGCCCGCCTGGAGCCGGGTGTCCGCACGGTCCGCAACGAGTTGCAGTATCCGCCGGAGACCGAAGCGGAATAGATTCGGCCGGCTGAATTCCGCCTGCCTCCCAATCCATTCCTGAAATTGCGTCAATTGCGCAGATCTGCGAAAAGTGCGGTCGGAAGCGAAAACGCCTGCGTGGCAACCTCGCCGAATGCCGATTTCCACCGATGCTCACGCGAGTCTTCGGCAGTTCGCGGTCCTCATATCCGTAAATTGCCCACTCTGCCCGAGGATGCCCTATGGATCGGCCGCAATCTTCGACTTCTACCCCGATGTTTGTGCTCTCCGTCGAGGGAGAACTGATGGGAGTCGACACGCCCGCCAATCGCGAACTGGTCCGGCGGATTGAAGCCTGTGTCCATGCCTGCGAGGGGATCTCAACGGACGAACTTGAACGGGGCATCGTCGCCGATATGCGGCGCGTTCTGGCCGAAGTTGTTCCGGTTCTCCAGCACCGGGTCGCCTGAATGGGGCTGGTCCGTCGTGCGGAGTCCGCATAGACTCCAGCGAGCGGGCGTCGTTTCTCCTCGGGATGACCACCGCGTTCGCGTGGAGTCCCACTGATGCTGTCCGGCCTCATTCTGCTTGTGATTCATGGTGCTGGCTGGGCTCTCATTGCATTGTTTGCGATTCGATTGATCGGCTGGTATCCCCGCGGCTATCGGCAGCTTTTCCTGGGGCTCGGTCTGGATCTCGCCGCTCTCTCGGTCTGCTGTTTCCCGGAAGTTTCCAGAAGTTTCGGTCTTCCGGTCTGGAGTGCCGTCCTTGGTCCGTTCGGCCTGAGACCAGGTTCGCCGCAACTCTCCTTCATCACCGTTATCATTGCCTTCTTCCTGGAAGTTGGCGCGATGGTGCTCTGCGTGCGGGCCTTCGTCGGCGCCTGCCAGGCCGCGGAGGAGCTGCGATACTCGCGACGTTCGGCAACGGATCGGGACGTGGTGAATTCCGCGGGCCGGTGATGAGACCGCGGGTTTGACAACGCGGCGCGTAACCCCCGATGATGCGTCCGGCGCGGCAGATTCCACTATCAGCGATCCGCCGGCCGCCCCCTTTCCGGAGACTCGTGCGTGACCGATTCCGACATTTCCGATTCCGAGCGGGACCTGGCGGCGATCGAACGGCTCCGGACGGCCCATCGCCAGATTACGGGTCAGCTGGGCCGGGTGATTGTCGGTCAGGCGAACGTCATCGAACAGATGCTGATCGCGATGCTCGCCGGCGGACACGCCCTGCTGGTCGGCGTGCCAGGGCTGGCGAAGACGCTGATGGTCCGGACGCTTGCCGACACGCTCGACCTGACGTTCAACCGCATTCAGTTCACCCCCGACCTGATGCCGGCCGACATCACCGGGACCGAAGTGATTCAGGAGGACAAGTCGACCGGTCAGCGCGACTTCAAATTCCTCCCCGGGCCGGTCTTTTCGAACGTGCTGCTGGCGGATGAGATTAACCGGACGCCCCCCAAAACTCAGGCGGCGCTGCTCGAAGCGATGCAGGAGCGGCAGGTGACCGCCGGCGGACAGCGGCACTCGCTTCCCGATCCCTTCTTCGTGCTGGCGACGCAGAATCCGATCGAGCAGGAAGGAACCTATCCGCTGCCCGAAGCCCAGCTCGACCGATTCATGTTTCAGATCCTCGTCGACTACCCCAGCGAAGACGAGGAATTCCAGATCATTCGCCAGACGACCGGCGGCGCTCCCCCGACTCTGGACCGGGTTCTGACCTGCGACCAGTGGCGCGAGCTGCAGCAGCTCGTCCGCCGCGTTCCCGCGTCCGACAGCGTCGTCCGCTATGCGATGCAGCTCTCCCGATTGACGCGAAGGCAGGACGACGCGCCCGACTTCGTGCAGAGGTATGTGAGCTGGGGCGCGGGGCCGCGCGCCGGACAGTACCTGGTGCTGGGCGCCAAAGCACGCGCCATCCTGCACGGCCGCCCCGCCGCCGCAACCGACGACGTCCGGGCGATCGCGGCCCCCGTTCTGCGGCATCGCCTGATCACCAATTTCAACGCCGAGGCCGACGGCGTAGGGCCCGACGCAATTGTCGAGCGGCTCCTGGAACTGGCGTCCGAGCATCCGCAGCCGGGCTCCTATCTGCCGAAGGTCTTCAAGTCGTAGGTCCTCGCCTGGCGCATTCGTCGCCTTACGGTTCCGTTGTCGGGGTGATACCCGATCCAATCCGGTGACGCGATTCGGGTCGCTACGGACTCGATGATCTCGATTGCACGTGCGCCGCCCGAGTTGTTGATGGCGCACCGCAACGTTCGACGCCATTCGGAGCCCGCACTTCCCGGGACAGGCAGCTGGCCGGATCGCCGGAGTTTCAAAACCTGTTGATATGCGAGAGTCTGCTGATCTCGCGGATTGAATCGCCATCTGTCGACAAAACCACGAATTTGCGATCGACGGAGTTCGAGTTTTCCTGTCCACCAGGATTCTTGCGAGCAGAATTGAACAAGAATCGCTCGACATTTCAACATCGCTGCGGTCTGACAATTCGCTCATTCTCGCCGTGCAGACTTCGAAATGACGCGTGCATGAAACGCGATCCAGGATTGGGAGACTGCCGTGCGGCGGTCGAGCGTTCTTCCAGAACCTGTGTTTACACGACCGGTCCGCCGATCTGGCGGAAGAACTGGTTGATCGTTGTGACTGCCTTTATGGGCCTGCAGGAGCAAGAACAATGAGTGTCTGTCGAACGAACTTGGGCGGCATTGCATTTCTGGCCGTCGGACTGATGATGAGCGGGGCGATGGCGCAGTCGCCGCGCGTTCCTCTTCCAGCCGGAAACTTCGTCACTCCGGCACAGACGTGCCCGATGATGGTCATGGGGCAGCAGAGCCCTGGCGTTTACTATTACTACGCGATCTACTATGACGAAGCGACGCCATGCAATCTGCCAGGTACCGCGGTCCTGCTCACGGGAAACTATACGTGTCCGCAATATTGCCCGGACTGCGTTACGTCCCTGCGAATTGCCAATGACGGGGCCGACAAACCCTTTCCCGGACGAAAAAAGGCCGTCGAACCGACCCATGACCCGCGACTGGCGGGCGACGGGGCGACGGTCGACGTGTCGAAGGAGACGCTGGAATTCGCCGAATTCCTGCCCGCAGAAGATTCCCAGTTGAGATTCTATCTCAAGGACCAAAAGGGACGTCAATACGTCTGCTACCGGGTCAGAGTGACGCTCGCAGCTCGCGGCGCCGGGCGAGAGTTTCCGTTGGAGCGGGAGATCTTCTTCGGCTACGAAATGCGTTCCGACGCGACCGTCCCGCAAACGGTTTATCGCGTCGGCGACCTCGAACAGGTAGAAAGCGGTATCGCCGAAAATGACGCTCGTGTCTTCCGATGTGATCTCCCGCAGGGGATACTCCGCACCCAGTATGGTCGCAATGACCGCCAGAAGGTTCTGCTTCTGCAGGTGAAGTAGTCTCGGTCATGTTTCGTCCTGAGGGGATTCCACCGGTGGTGGAGTCGGCCGCTGAGGACCGCCCTCAGTTCCGTAGTGGGGACGTCGGGGACTCGGAGTCTCGACCGCGGCGACCCGGTATCCGCTCCCGCAATTCCGCGATGCAGCACGGGCGATGCAATTGCCCGAGGCGGAACGGCTTCCCGATGGAATCGGTCCGGAGATCCCTGCGATTGGAAACCCTCGCATTCGACCTCCTCGGTCTGACCGGCCGGGGAGGTCGTACGGGGCAGCTTTCCAGCGTCAATGTGTCACTCCGTCGCCTGTCCTGTTCGGCGCCGGAATCGGGCGAAGGAAGTCTTCCGCCGTCAGTCGCGCCCTGCTGCTGCGAACGAGCCGGATCGCCTTCAGATCCGACTCCGGCCAGGCGGTCGATAGCCGCGGAAACGGAAACGTCTGAGTGGGGGCTGCCGGAACGTGATGGACCGCCCCACCGGCGATTCGCTGGTTGGACATCGTTCCGCCCATCTGCAGCGGATCGTCGGTCACACCGTTCGGAACCACCATCGGTTCCAGATTGGAAAACAGCAAGCCGGGCGCCCGCGTCGAAGTCCACTCCGGCAAATTGGAGCACATCCCGTAGATCGGCGGCTGGGTGGGCAGCCGGTCCCAGTCAGGAGTCCCCACCGGCGCAGGCTTCAGCGCGCCGACCGGGTCGGCGGGCAGTTCGTCCCCCCAGGGATACGTGTGACTCCCGCCGGAGGTTGTCACATATTGAAATTCAATCTCGTCGGGCAGCCGCTTTCCCAGCAGCTCGGCAATCCGGACCGCGCTGTCCCACGACGCCGGCAGGGCAAAATCGGCCGGCAAATCCTTCGCGGATGCCGGCAGCTCCAGGCGGGTCAGCCGACCATAGTCGGCCGGAGTGAGCTCAAACGCCTCGATATCGAAGTCCGGAACGGAGAAATAGGCAGGCGAGAACGGAATTCCGGCCGCAAATTTGTCGGTCCCGGTGATCCGCACCATGGATTCGGCGACGTTCGCTCCCGGAATCCGAATTGACGGCAGACGGACCGCCCCAGAGGTGAGTCGCTTCCAGGTTTTGTGAAACATCAATTCCACTTGCGGGACGTCGCTCGGTCCGGGAACCTTGCGAAAAACTTCATGGAATCGTCCATCGTCGAAAGCGGCCACCACCAGGTAGTCGCCTGCTTTGAGGCGGATGGCGGCTGGCGAGCGGGACGGAGTCAGCGCGTCGGGAACCGGAGTTCCAGTCCGCGAGTCGAGCGGGACGAAAGCCAGCCGGGCGCCGGGCGGATCGGTCTCCAGCATCACACGGACCCGATCGTCGTTCATGGCGCCGACCGCCAATGCAGCCGCAATGCCACCACCGGCAAACAGAGCGGTTCCCAGCAGGACGGCGATGCTGTGGCGATAGATCCAGCGGGCCAGACGAGTCGGCAGCGAAAGCGGTCGCGCGACCACGGGCCGGCCTGCGAGATACCGGTCAAGATCGGCCGCGAATTCGCCCGCGCTGGCATACCGGTCCGCAGGACGCTTGGCGATGGCCTTCAGGCAGATGGTTTCCAGATCCCGGGAAACCATCGGATTCTGCCGGCGGACAGGGACCGGCTCAGCCTCGACAACCTGCCGCAAGACCTGCGAAACGTCGCCGGTGAATGGCGGCGAGCCGGTCAGAAGCTCGTACAGAATGACTCCCAGGGAATAGACATCAGATCGCCCATCGGACTGCTGGCCCTGTCCGGAGGCCATCTCCGGACTGATGTATGCGATCGAGCCGATAATTCCGCCCTCCTGTCCAATCGTGGATTCGCGGTCAGACTGTTTCGCCAGCCCGAAGTCGGTAACGTGCGGATTCCCGGTCCGATCCATCATCACGTTGGCCGGTTTCAGATCACGATGCACAATTCCCAGCTCGTGGGCGTGCTGAATCGCGCTGGCGATTTGATTGCAGAGTCGCGCGGCGCCTACCGGTGGCAGCGAATTTCCCTTGAGCCAGTCCTGCAGATTCTGGCCCGCGATATAGTCCATGGCGATGTACTGAACTCCGTCCTCTTCTCCCGTCGCCAGGACGTGTACAATTCCGGGATGGCTCAGCCGGGCCACGGCCTGAGCCTCGCGCGCCAGCAGGGAATTTGGCACCGGGCGAACGGACCTCGAACGGGCAATCTTGACGGCGACGTCCCGCTTCAACTGCGGATCGTGAGCCAGCCATACGTCTCCAAAGCCACCATCTCCGATCGGCTTGACCAGGTCGAACCCGCCGACTCGGTCGTTCGCGATGAAAACCCGGCGGTGGCCTTGAGAGGGGGCCTGCGTCGCCTCGACGGGCAGAAACTCGTCGGCAATTTCCTGGAGTGACTCCTGATCGCCGGGAAACTCACTCACGTAGTCCTGCAGCTCGACCGTCTGACCGGCTTTGACCCGGTATTCACGGTCCAGGCGCACAAGTTCGATCAGGAGACGGGGACGCAGCTCAACGGTCGTGGTCGCGAGAAATCGGGTGATTCCGGGGGTGTCCCCGTGTTTCCACGCATCCTCGAAACGGTCGCACACGGAGTCAATCAGTTTTTCATCGGAAAGCGATGTGCCACGATGTGCCTGACTGACATTGTTCATCGATCCAGTTCCTCGGCCCAGCCTTTACGAAGCACCCTGAGTTTCCGGCGTACCGTGACGACGGCCACGTTGAGGTCGACCGCAATTTCCTCGGCAGACGACCCCTGCAATGTTAAAACCGCAATCCGACGCATTCTGGGATCATCGATCTGACCCACCAAGTGCTGGATTGTATCGTTCATGGCGATCAGATCAGATTCGTCGGGCGGTTCGGCAATCAATTCCAGCAGCAGGGCTCCGTCTTTCCCGACGGGATCGTCCAGCGAAATGCGCGGACCGCTGCCGCCGCGCTTCGCGGCCTGTTCGCTCCGCAAATGGCTGGCCACTTTGCGTCGTGTCAAAGCGAGCAGCAGCCACCACAGCTCGTCGCGATTGCGGACCGCGGCGAATCGCCCGTTTCGGGCGCCGTTCCACAGGCTCTCCATCACGCTCGCAGCAATATCTTCCCCATCGCTGCTGCGGACGGGCGTTCCGCGAATTCTCTTGTCCGCCAGCTCCGCCAGACTGGTGAAATAGCGATCCCAGAGCCGCTGCATCGCCTCGGCATCTTCGTGGCGTAAGCTGTTCAGCCAAAGGGTAATTGACGTTGATACGGAGTCGTCGCTCGTCGACCGGGAGTCCGATGTCGCCATAGATTCCCTTGTCACCACGCGATCAACTCCCCGTCGGTACCGGCGGAAGACTCCGGACCTTGGCTTGACTTCAGCGTTTGAACCGATCTGCACTGGTATTTGCCACAATACCCCGAATTGAGCTTGCTCCGCCAGATGCCATCGGCTTGACAGGCCGGGGTATGAACCGAAATCTGCCGCAGCCGTTGAACTGGGAGGACTGCGAAATTCGGCGAGCGCCGGTTCGGATTCCCGTCGGACGCCGCGTCGAGTATAGTTGGAAATGGCAGAACCGGACTCGATTGAAACATGAAGCCTGCCAAAGGTTTAACACTGTGATGACCGCCAGCGCCACCGCTGCGAAACCCCATGCCAGCCCTGCATCTGCCGGTCGCCACGTCCGTCACCAGGACGGACTCCGCGAGCCGGTAGAATCAATTTTCGTCGCGCTGATTCTGGCGATTATTTTCCGTGCGTTCGCCTCGGAAGCGTTTATTATTCCGACCGGATCGATGGCGCCGACGCTGTTGGGCCGGCACAAGGATGTCTGCTGCGCGCAATGCGGGGTCCATTATACCGTCGGGGCCAGCGACGAGCTGGACCGCGAGCTGCAGCAGGTTCTGATAGCACGGGTCCGCAATGCAACTTGCCCGAACTGCCGCTACACCATGGACGTGTACCAGGAACCAGCCTTCAAGGGGGATCGGATCCTGGTCAACAAGTTCCCGTACGAATTTGGCGAGCCGGACCGCTGGGATGTGCTGGTCTTCCGATATCCCGAGGATCCCCAGACCAACTATATCAAGCGTCTCGTCGGGCTGCCGGGGGAAACGCTCCGCATTCAGCGGGGCGACGTCTACGCCCGGAGCGGCGAACTCGGCGAGTTCGGGATTCTGCGAAAGAAGGATCCGTCCAAGCAGCGAATTCTGCAGCAACTCGTCTACGACGACGCCCATCCTCCTCGGAAACTGCTGGAAAAAGGCTGGCCTGAGCGATGGCAGTCGTTGGTCCGGGGCGAATCCCCTGAGGCCGTCGATGGCTGGTCGCCGAGCCTGGCCGGCTGGAAAACCGACTCCGACAACAGAAAATACCAACTGACCACTCAGTCCGAGGTCCAGTGGCTGCGTTATCAGCATCTCATCCCCACGAGCTTCGACTGGGAGGCCGTCGCCGACGGGCAGGCGCCGCACAGCCTGCCTCGACCGTCGCTGATTACCGACTACTGCGGGTACAACAGTACCAGCGGAACCCCCAATTCCGATCCCGACGATCACCAGTTCTGGGTCGGCGATCTGACGATCAACGCTCTGATCGATATTCAGCAGGTCGAGGGAGCCGATGCGAGGTTGGTTCTGGAGCTCGTCGAAGGGGCCCGTCGGTATCGCGTTCGAATCGAAATTCCGTCGGGGGCGGCGACGCTGTCCCACACCGATGATCTGGCTGGCGAAGGCGCCGATCGCGAAATCGAACTTGCCAAGGCGGCCACGCCGATCACCGGCGTCGGCAAGTATCGGGTGTCATTGGCGAATGTCGATGATCGCGTCTGTCTGTGGATCAACGACCGGCTGATCCCGTTCGGAACAGCGGCCGAATATCTGCCGCCCCCCGATCCCTCGCCGCAGACTGCGGATCTGGCTCCGGTCGGCATCGGGGCCTCGGGCCTGACGGTCACCGTGGGCGAACTGCTGCTGCAGCGGGACATCTACTATCGGGCGGAGAGCGTGTCGAACGACTCCACGGGTTACAGCGGGCACGACTCCGAGGTGCAGATTTCCGCCCGCGACCTCAACGAGCAACTGACGAATCCTGCGGAATGGGCCCGGCTGTATCGCGAGCGGTCCCGGGCTGCCGAATTCGATCCGCTGGCGGCCGACGAATACTTCGTCATGGGTGACAACAGCCCGCGCAGCCAGGACAGTCGACTGTGGCCCAACAGCCGGGACGCCGTCAATCGCCCGGCCGTGAAGCGCAGCGCCCTGCTGGGAAAAGCGTTCTTCGTATTCTGGCCGCACGGCGTGCCATTTCTGAACAACGGCAAGGGATACGCCCTGTTCAATCACACAACGGTGCCTGATTCCAAAATCGAGAACTATCCCAGCGTGACGATCCCGTTTTATCCGCAGTTCTGGCGGATGCATCGGATTCGGTAGCGTCGAGCAGAATCCGACTTCTCGCAGAGGACGCAGAGCGGAACGGAGAGAGGTCGGAAGCGGGAAGATTTCACGCAACGACGCAAAGAGGAACGCAAAGGCGCGAAAGAGTTGAGAGTTGAAAGTCAGAGAAGCCGAGGCTGTCTTGACTCTGGCGATCTGCGATAAGCGATCCACTTTCTTCCCTGGCTATTCGCTACTCCCGATTCGCCGCTCAAGGTCAAGGAGGACTGGACAATGTCGCTGCTGGAATGTCATGGATTGATCAAGCAGTACCCGTCCAAGCGGGCGGTCGACGGCGTCAGCTTCAACGTGGGGGTCGGCGAGATCGTCGGGCTGCTGGGACCGAACGGCGCCGGCAAGACCACCAGCTTCCGCATGACCTGCGGTCTGGTCACGCCCACCGCCGGCAAGGTGATCTTCAACGGTCAGGACGTCACGAACTGGCCGCTCTATCGACGGGCGCAGCTCGGCATGGGCTACCTGCCGCAGGACGAAAGCATCTTCGTCAAGCTGTCGGTCGAACAGAACATCATCGCCGTCCTGGAATTTCTGCCGCTCTCGCGGAAGGACCGTCAGTTCCGTCTCGACGAGCTGCTCGACAAATTCGGGCTGACGAACAAGCGGACGCAGATCGCCTCCACGCTCTCGGGCGGCGAACGCCGTCGGCTCGAAATCGCCCGCTGCCTGGCCAGTAAGCCTCAGCTGATTCTGCTGGACGAACCTTTCACCGGGATCGATCCGGTCACGATTCACAGCATTCAGGATATCATCGCCGACCTCCGCAACTCGGGAATCTCCATCCTCTTGACCGACCACCGCGAGCGGGAAACGCTGACCATCACCGACCGCAGCTACGTGGTCTTTGCCGGCAAGATTCTCTGCAGCGGCAACGCCGAGACGGTCCTTCGCGACGAAAACGCCCAGGCGCTCTACTTCGGCAAGCGCTTCGACGCCGAGTCGATCATCGAGAGCAAGGGCGTCTTCCAGACCCAGTTCGTCGAGTCGCCAGGCGCGACCCGGGTGCCGACTTAGAGACGGGTTTTTCGTAGATGGCCCATTCGGCGGGGATGGGAAGTCGTACGCCGTTTCAGGGAGTCGGTTCTTCCTTCAGGTAGCGGCCGGTCGATTTTGACTGGCTGCCGAAGACGAGCCAGAGGATGAGACCCCATTGAATCGCATTGACGATCGAATGGGGCATGGTCATGAGGATCCAGAAGCCCCAGGCGTTTTCGCCGCGGGGCTGGAAGCCGCCGGTCAGTGTTATGATCACGTTGGTGACGACC
Organism: uncultured Planctomycetaceae bacterium; assembly: GCA_942493135.1. GTDB lineage: Bacteria > Planctomycetota > Planctomycetia > Planctomycetales > Planctomycetaceae > Planctellipticum. The sequence goes on from OW818684.1 coordinate 2,878,207, forward strand.
GGCAAGGCGAAATTCGAGAAGCCCTCCAGTCCCACCAGCACAAGGACGGTCCAGCTCTCGCGCGGGCGGTCGCGGAGGTTCCGTAAGGCCAGCAGCGTGGCGATCAGCCAGAGAAGCAGAGTCGGAGCCTGGCCGATCAGCCGGCCGATCATCATCGACGGATCGCCGAATCCAGTAAAGTTCATCCGGGAGTCCTCGGAGCAGTACGAGTACGATGAGGGTCGGGAAGACCGGATGTTGTCCCGGTGCGTGTTGAAGACTCCCGGCCTTTGAAATCGTCCGGTGGGTGACTAGGATGCAGCATTCGCGTTGCGGAACGCAACATGATTCTGTGGAAGACATTGCAGAGAGGGTTGGTGGGCACAGCCCACCCGACGAGAACCCCCGAATTGGGCCGGTTCCTGAGTGAGAAGGTTCTGAAGATGATCGATCGTCCGGGAAGCCGTGGATACCAGTTGCCTGCTCTGGGGCTGAATCCCTCGACCACCGCCCAGGGGACCAATCCCGGCAGCTTTGCACTCGCGCCGAAGATTCTCCCGGGAGTCGCGGGCGCCCGGACATTTGCGTCCCCGGATACCCCGGGCATGCCGGCCCCGTCGAATCAGACCGCGTGGGATTTTCTGCCCGAAGGCTGGACGACCGAAGAACTATCCAGCGGCGCTCCCGCCGCAGCGCCGGGCGAGCGCGTCTTTGCCCACGCTGACGGGACCTGGCGACGGATTACCTTCCCGGCCGACTTTGTACCGATCACGCAGCTCGAATCGGCTCGTCTGGGGGTCGTCACTTCTCAAATGCAGCGCGTCGCCGAGCGCGAGCCGCATCTGACCGCCGAGCAGGTCCGGGACGAAGTCGCCGCCGGCCGCCTTGTCATTCCGGCGAACACCGTCCACCTCGGCTATCGCCTTGACCCCATGTCGATCGGCCGGGCCTCGAAGACCAAGGTCAACGCCAACATGGGGGCCTCGCCCGTCTCGTCGAGCACCGACGAAGAGGTCGAAAAGCTGCAGTGGGCGGAAAAGTGGGGTGCGGATACGGTGATGGATCTCTCGACCGGCGGCGACCTCGATGCCTGCCGCCAGGCCCTCATCCAGAACAGCACCGTTCCCATCGGCACCGTGCCGATCTATTCGATGATCATCGGCCGGAAGATCGAACAGCTCACTCCTGCCATGATCCTCGAAACGCTGGAACACCAGGCCCGGCAAGGAGTCGACTACTTCACGATCCACGCCGGAGTGCTCCACGAACATCTCTCGTTCATCCGCAACCGGCTGATCGGCATCGTCAGCCGGGGGGGCTCACTGCTGGCGAAGTGGATGATCCACCACGGCCAGCAGAACCCGATGTACGAGCACTGGGAAAGCATCTGCGACGTCATGCGCCGGTACGACGTCACGTTCTCGATCGGCGACGGCCTCCGCCCCGGCGGACTGGCGGACGCCTCCGATCAGGCGCAGCTCGCCGAGCTGTGCACGCTGGGAGAACTCACCGAGCGGGCCTGGCGGAAGGGGGTGCAGGTGATGGTCGAAGGGCCGGGGCACGTGCCGTTCGACCAGATCGAATACAACATGAAGCTCCAGCGGCAGCTCTGCCACGGCGCCCCGTTCTACGTCCTCGGCCCGCTGGTGACCGACATCTTCCCGGGTTACGACCACATCACAAGCTGCATCGGCGCGACGGCCGCCGCTTACCACGGCGCTGCGATGCTTTGCTACGTGACTCCCAAGGAGCATCTGGGGCTCCCCAAGAAGGACGACGTCAAGCAGGGTTGCATCGCCTACAAGATCGCCGCCCATGCGGCCGACGTGGCGCTCGGTATTCCCGGCACGCGGGACCGGGACGACGAGCTCACCAAGGCGCGGGCCGCCCTGAACTGGCAGAAGCACTTCGACCTGAGCTTCGACCCGGACACCGCCCGGGCCTATCACGACGAGGATTTGGACGTCGACACCGATTTCTGCGCGATGTGCGGGCACGACTGGTGCAGCGTGCGGATCAGCAAGGAGATCGTCGAGTTCACCTCGGGCAAGGACGAAAACTACCAGTGGCAGCGGGCGAAAGTCTCCGCCGCCCTGACTCCCGAGCAGCAGGAAATTCTGGAGAAGCGAGGCGTCCTCAGCCCGCAGGAAATCCACAAACTGGCCAGCAAAACCAAGAAGGCGGTCGGCGCCGAAACGGGCCAAAAGGCCGTCTGCCACAGTGACGTGGTCAGCGACGCCGAGTCGGCGAAGCTGGTGCAGATCCAGGCTGCCGCTGACTGATCCACCAGACGTGGCTGACATCCCTCGGTTCGGCAATCCCTTTGCAATGTCGCCAGGGAATTGAACCAGTCAATTCACTGAGACGTCCTGGCCGGGCGAAGATTTGTGTGCGCAGTCAGGTCAGCAGGCTTTCGGCCCGTCGGCCCTGCAAACGGACGCTCGCAGAGCCAGTAGAACGGAATGCACAGCGCGATCGTAAGCGCGATTCGCAAACCGTCTTCGAGCAGTGAGTCTCCGGGGATTTGGCGACCGAATACGTCCGCGATGTGGAAGAATTTTGTGTGAAGCAGATATACGGAATACGAGATCAGTCCGAGTCGCGAAAGTCCGCAGACGCAGACTCTTATCCCGGCAGATCGCACGGAGACGGTCAGCCAGTCGTCATAGTCGTGGAGAAACCAGAGAAACACAGCAAATAGAGCCGAGAATCCAAGAAACGACAGGTTTTCGGAGACATCGGGCACGAAGGAGACTGCGGCGGGGCGGCGAGTGCTAGGAACAACGCGAAGCACGGAAGAGAAGTTCTCCCAAGCCATCGGGAGGCGGACTGGTGTCCGCTGAGCGAAAAATATAGACCCGCGCCGAAGGCAAACGCAGGCCAGTAGGGGAGAAAGAGTCCCGAGTCAAACGAACCAGGGACGAAGATGCAGACGGCTGAAAGCGCAGTGACGATCAGCATCGCAAGTCGAAACGGAATTCTGCCGGCCAGAGCGAGGGCGACAACTACGTAGAACTGCACTTCGATGGCGAGTGACCAGTAGACGTTGCTGAAACCGGAGAACTTTGCAATGAGCGAGGTCTCCGGCAAGGGCACAAAGGCTCGCGTTAGAGTCACCAGTTCCAACCAGTGCAGGACGGTAAAGTCGAGAAACGGTTGATTCTCTGGAGTTGGCCAGACATAGGAACGAGTCTTCAGGGACGAAATGAGTTCAAGGAAGAACGGCAGAGACACACCGACGAGAATCGAAAACCAGAACGGCGGATAGATGCGCCGAAGACGCCGGTAGAGAAACGACAGCGGGGCTTCTTTACGAGCCATGGACGCCGACGCCGAAGCCATCAGGCAGTAGCCGGAAATCACGAAAAACATCGGGACGCCGAAGTGGCCAGCTTTGAAGGCATGTGACAAGATTGGACTGATTGTGGTCGTCCGTTCACAAAACTCGTAGTGATGCAGCACGACCCAAAAGGCAGCGATGCCGCGGAATGCGTCCAGAAGTCGATATCGCATTTTCGATAGATCCAGTGACTCGCCAAAACTTGCTTTCCCCGTGTTCTAAGGGGCTAAGCCGACTCTTCGATACTTCCGATGGAAGTCTACTGGCCGAAATTGTCGTTCGAGGCAGGAAATGCACGAATTTACGGCTTGTGCAGTTCGAACGACGATATCCGAGTCAGCAAAACAGTATGGAGCAGGTTCCTTCACCGACAATTCATCAACCTTTCGCCAACTGTCCGTTGCAGTCCGTCACCGCACCGGCGATCTTGCAGGGAACTGATATCCCACTGCAAGATCTGCCGGGGCCACTGCCATGCATCGTTTGCCGAACGGGGAACTGAATCGCCGGGCGTTTGTTCTGTCGGGATTGGCGCTCGCCGGTCTCCCCTGGCGGGCCCAGGCCTCTTCGCTGCTGGTGAAGCACCAGCAGACGTTCACTGGCAACCCGTTTACGCTTGGCGTGGCCTCCGGCGATCCGACGCCGTCGAGCGTCGTCCTCTGGACTCGGCTGGCCCCGTCGCCGCTGACACCCGACGGCGGAATGCCTGCCGAGAACGTCGAGGTCCGTTGGGTGATCGCGAAAGACGATCAGCTTCGCGACGTGGTCCGCGAAGGCCGGTCGATCGCCACGCCTCTCTTCGCCCATTCGCTGCACGTCGAGGTCGACGGCCTGGAGCCGGACCGCTGGTACTCGTACGGGTTCTTCGTCGGCAACGAAGCGAGCCCGATCGGCCGGACGCGAACAATGCCCGCTCTGGGCGTCCTGCCCGAAAAGCTGCGCTACGCGTTCGCCTCCTGCCAGCACTACGAGTCGGGACTCTTCACCGCATACGAGCACATGGCGCGGGAAGACCTCGATCTGGTGGCTCATCTGGGGGATTACATCTACGAGGCCGAAGGGAAGGACAAACGGGTCCGCAAGCACGAAGGACCCAAGCTGACGTCGCTCGACGACTACCGGATTCGGCATGCCCAGTACAAGACCGACGGGCACCTGCAGGCCATGCATGCGGCTTGTCCGTGGGTTGTGGCATGGGACGATCACGAGTTCGAGAACAACTGCGCGGGGGACATCTCCGAGAAGTCGGGGGTCGACCCGGTGCTGTTTCTCCAGCAGCGGGCGCGGGCCTATCGGGCCTATTACGAGCACATGCCGCTCGGTCCGATGAGCATTCCGCAGGGGCCGTACATGCGGCTTTATAAGAACATCCAGTTCGGCCGGCTGGCGCAGTTTTCCGTGCTGGATACCCGGCAGTACCGGAGCGACCAGCCGAACGGCGACGGGAAGAAGTCTCCGACCGGGGCGGTGCTCGATCCGCAGACGACGATGCTGGGCGGGGACCAGGAGCACTGGCTGAACAACAGCCTGCTGAGTTCGCCGGCCCAGTGGAACGTGCTGGCGCAGCAGGTGATGGTCGCGCCGGTCGACTTCGAGCCGGGTCCGGAAGTCCAATTGAGCATGGATCAATGGGGCGGCTACGACGTGGCGCGGACGCGGCTGCTGAGCTTTCTGCGCGATCAGCAGATTTCCAATCCGGTGGTGATCACCGGCGACATTCATTCCAACTGGGTGAACGATCTGAAGGTCAATTTCCGCGAAGCCGATTCGCCGACGGTGGCGACGGAGTTCGTCGGGACGTCAATCAGCTCGGGAGGCAATGGATCCCAGACGGTTCCGCGGGCGCAGGGGATGGAACAGGAGAATCCGTTCGTGAAGTTCTTCAATGCCGAACGGGGCTACGTGAGCTGCACGCTGACGCCGAAAGAGTACCGGGCGGACTACCAGGTGGTGGAGTACGTCGACAAGCCGGGGGCGCCGAAGATCACGAGGGCGTCGTTCGTTGTAGAAGACGGGAAGGCCGGAGCGGAGAAGGCGTAGCAGGGCCGCTCAGTCTTCAACTCCATTTGATGAAGAAGAGGATTTCACCGCGGAGGCGCGGAGGACGCGGAGATCGGAAGAGAGGCAGATCAGGTCTTGAACGAGACTCCGGGTGGCCTGTCCTGTCCGCAGACCTGTAGAAGCTGCAGCCACAGTCCCGGAGCAATTTTGACGCGACCGGTTGCCGCCACATGTTCCAGGATCGCTTCAGGTCGCCGCGCCAAGCCGCGAGCCAGTCCGAAAACCGCGATCGCTGGAGTCCGACAGAGGCTGGCGCTGCAGCCGACCAGGCAAGGGACATTATTTCGGAAAGCATCGGCAACCGTCTCGACCGCCAATCGCAGCAGCCAATCCGGATTGTCGCCGCCGTCCAGCAGCGGGAACCGGCAGTAGACCAGATCGCGCGAGAGGACCGCGGGCGGCTCCTCGGCCGCCAGATCGACGACGATTTCAATCCCCGCCGCGTGAAGCGCGCCGAGATCACGGATGTCGCCAGCATGGCCGATGAAGAGCCGGGTCTGGTCGATGATTCGCATGGGAGCTCTCGACAGGCTGACCGATCCGCCGTGCAGGTATCAGCCAGCATAGACGGAACGGAGACATTTGACCACGTTTGCATGCGCTGCTATTCTGAATTCTGCGATCCTCAAGATTTCAGGAGTCTGCCATGTCGGCGACGCTGGACGAATTGAATGAGTTTCATCGTTTCGCTGCGGAACTGATTCGCGAAAGTGAGACGCCGCTGGAGTTCGGCGAATTGCTGGAGCGGTGGTATGACAGTCGCGAGCGGGAACAGGTCGTGGAAATACTTCACGTGGCTCTGGCGGATGTCGACGCCGGTCGCTGCCGCCCGGTTCAGGAGCAGTTAGACGAACTGCGGCAAGAGTATGGTTTTTCGGAGTCATGAGATTCGAAGTTGTCCAGACTCGCCGGGCGCGGGCCGACGTGGCAATAATCGCCCGCTGGCTCAATCAAAGGTCTCGGGCCGGGGCGGAAGCCTGGTATCGCCAGTGGGTGCTGGCGACGAAGCGACTTGGCCAGTCTGCAGATCAGTGCGGGACAGCTCCCGAGAGCGACTCGTGTCCCGAGCAGATTCTCCAACTGCAATTCAAGACGCGTCGAGGGCGGTTCTTCCGGGTTCTGTTCGTGATTCGTGGCGACACTGTTTACATTTTGCACGTAATGGGTTCTGGACAAGACCTGTTGAGTCCTGAAGACATTGTGTTGCCCGAAGGACCGCGAGACTGACCCCTCCATGAAACTCTGGATCGACGCCGACGCCGCACCGCAGGAGGTCAAAGACCTCGTCTTCCGCGCATCCAAACGCCTGCAGCTTCCTGTGATACTGGTGGCCAATACGGTCATCCGGCCGCCGCTCGGGAATCCGCTGGTCAGTGCGGTGGTGGTCGAGGGCCGGGCCGATGCCGCCGATAAGTACATCGTCGATCAGGCGGAGCCGGGTGACGTGGCGGTGACGCAGGATGTTCCGCTGGCCGCGGCCCTGGTGGAGAAGCAGGTCGTCACGATCAGCCCGCGGGGCCTGGAGTTCACGCCCGACACCGTCGGCCAGCGGCTGGCGCTGCGGAACATGCTGGAGGAAACCCGCTCGGCCGGCGGCCTGACCGGGGGGCCCTCTCCCTATAGCGCCAAGGACCGGCATACGTTCGCGACCACGCTCGATCAGGTGCTGACCCGGCTGCTTCGGAAACGGAGTCGTTGACGTTCGAAGTTGCGACAGTCCTTTCCCCCCAATGAAAAGAACCCGAGCCCGGTCGCCGCCGTGAGGCGACGGGCCGGACTCGGGGCCCCTCCGTAGTCGCAGGGGAATTCAAACTATCGCGGTCCTACGGTACCGACGGCCAGCGAGTTTTCGCCTCCCCGTATTTGACGGCGTCGTCGACTTTGTCTTCGACGTCTTCGGCGAAGTCTTTCGCCTTTTGAACGGCCTTTCCGGCGTCCTGCTGGACTTTGTTCTTGTCGATCATGATTGTTGTCTGCGACGCGTTATTGCTGATGCTGAGCCAGCCCAGCAACGCCATGACGCCGACCAGAATCGCGACTAGGACAACGGCTTTGATCATGATGATCTCCCCTCGTCGGGTTCGTGAGGACTCAGGTCAGACGCTGAGCCGGCGACCGGTCAGCAGCGCCACGACGAACAGGATCAGGAACAGCACGAAACAGAACTTGGCAATCATTGCGGCCGTTCCAGCGATCACGCCAAAACCAAGGATGCCGGCAATAATCGCAATTACGATGAACGTCAGTGCCCAAGACAACATGTCGCACCTCTTTCAATACGGGTGGAGGGACTCCTCGCCCGGCCCGCTCCACGGCGCGGCCGTGGGATGAGCGGCAGCGCGCAAGGGACAGCGCACAGCGTCCCCGTGGAGCGGGCGGCGAAGCAATACAGCGGCTCAACACATGAGCCGGAAATTGACCGTCGAATTTGCAGATCCGACCAGGTCAACCGGTGGATTTCGCGTCAGCGGCGTTCCAGCAGCAGCATGACGCCGGCAAAGACGGCCAGCAGATTCAGCACGGCCGACAGGACGGGACTGCCCAGGCTCAGCAGGGAAACCGTTCCCACGGCGATGAGCCAGGCGGCCAGGAGCAGGGTTCCCAGGTTACGGGGAACCGCGATGGTGCGTCGATTGGTCAGTTGCATGATGGACCTCGCGAGTTTGCGGAGGGTTGAGGCCTCGTTTCAGGCCACAGGGGCCTGACCGGCTGGCCCGGACGGCGGCGTGGGCTGCCGTTACTCCTTGGGTTCCACCTTCACCGACGAGCCATCCTTTGCGTTGGAGTCGATTTCCAGCTTTGTGCCGGAGCTCTCATCTCCCGTTTCGACCTTGGTGTCGCTGCCAGATTTCGAGCGCTCGACTTCAATGTCGACGCCTGGCGCCTTGATGTCGAGGACTTTCTGCTTGGGTTCTTCGCAGCCACTTGAGGCGAGCACCGTACTCCCCGCCAGCAGCGCCGTTGCGAAGCCGTATCGAATCGTCTTCGCGTGCATGATCAAACCTCCCTTTCAGGACCTGACGGCGTGTCAGGGCTGGCGTGGAGGAAATGCAACATGCGTGCCGGCGAGATGCCTGAGGGTTTTGGATTGTTCCAGAACCTGTTTGCAGCACGCCGGTTCTGAGTTCCGGACGCGAGCGAAGTCATCCGCTGCTGCGGAGCGGAAGGGTTGTTGGTGGAGCAAATGTCTATATTGATTTCGCAACACGTCGTGGGAAAACGCAGGAAAATCGACCGTCGGGGACGACTGGAGCGCACGAAGTACGCTGGGCGTTAATGTTCCTGGCTGAGAATCCAGCGCATCGCATGCTGCAGCAGTTCCCGGCCGTTTTTCAGTCCGAGCTTGTGCCGGATGTTTTCGCGGTGGGAATCGACGGTGTGGGGGCTGAGGTGGAGCCGGCGCGCCAGGTCGGCCGGGGTTTCGCCCTGACCGAGACTGCGGTAGATCTCCAGTTCGCGATCGGTCAGCCGCGACACGGGATTGTCGGTGTTCGCGTCGGGACCGGCGATCGCCTGGTCGAGCAGGCGCTGCAGCGTCTCTTCGTTGACATAGCGGCGGCCCGCCTGGACGGCGCGGACGGCTTCCAGGAGCTTGTCCTCCGACTCCTGCTTGTGGACATAGCCGGATGCTCCGGCCCGCAGCGCACGCTCGGCGAAGAGGTGTTCCTCGTGGGCGGAAAGGACCAGGATCCGGATGCGCGGAAAGCGGTCCTTGACGTACTTGATCAGTTCGATTCCCGAGCCGTCCTTGAGCGACAGGTCCGTCACCAGCAGATCCGGGGGCGCGGCCGCGATCGCCTGTTCGGCCTCCTGGATCGAACCGGCCAATCCCGTGACTTCCAGGTCGGCCTCGCTGCTGAGCAGCAGAGCCAGGCCATCTCGCATCAGCGGATGGTCGTCGACGATGACGATGCGGGTTTTGCGGGTCGACATCGGAGTTTCGCTGGAGATCACTCGGTTCGGGCCGCACGGTGAAAAGGGAGAGCACAACTGACGATCGTACCGACCGTTTCGCCGCGACGCACGGTCAGCACGGCGCCGATCAGGTCGGCCCGATAGGCCATGATATGCAGTCCACGACCGGACGACTGCGTTTCGCGGACGACGCCGACGCCGTCGTCGGCGATCTCCAGTGCGAGCTGCGCGTCCCGCTCGAAGAGCCGAATGGTCACTTTTGCAGCTTTGGCATGTTTCAGAGCATTCTGCACGGCTTCCTGCGCGATGCGGTACAGGTGAGTCGTCTGCTGGCCGTCCAGACCGGACGGCGCGGTCTGGCCGGCGTACGCGCAATCGATCGCATGCGTTTCGCGGACCTGCTTCGCCAGTCCGGCAAGGGCGGCGCCCAGCCCTTCGGAGTCGACGTGCAGCGGCACCAGTCCCCGGGCCAGTGCGCGCACCGACTGGTTGGTCTGGCGCAGGCCGTCGGCGATGCGCAGGGCAATCGTCTGCAGCGGCGCCGCGCGAGGATCGTCGCCGGCGACGGCGCCAAGGCCTTCCGCCAGATGCCGGGTGATCAGCGTCAGTCCCGTCAGTTGCTGCTGGATATCGTCGTGGAGCTCCTGACCGATGCGGCGCTGTTCGGTCTCGGCAATGTGCAGAACTTCGGCCTCGAGGGTTTTGCGTTCGGACGCATCGCGGAGAATCCCGGTAAAGTACGGACGACCGTCCTCGAAGGCGCTGACGGCCAGATCCGCGGGAAACAGCGAACCGTCTTTGCGGCGGGCCTGGACGGTGCGGCCGATACCGATGATCCTGGCGTTCCCGGTCCGCAGGTAACGTTGAATGTAGCCGTCGTGCTCCGAGGCGTAGGGTTCGGGCATCAGCAGGCTGACGTTGCGACCGAGCAGTTCCTTCTGAGTGTAGCCGAACATCCGCTCGGTTCCGCGATTCACGCTGTCGATCAGGCCGCGGTTGTCGATGATGACGATCGCGTCGATGGCCGTTTCCACAATGGATCGCAGTCGGCGTTTCTGATCGGTCAATTCCCGGAGGCGCTGGCGGTACGCGGTCACGTCGTGGGCGACCAGGCAATACCCTGCAGTCTCTGGGTTGGTTGAGCGGACGGGAGCAATTCCCACGCGGGCCTCGAAGGTCCCGTCGCCGCGAGCCAGTTTCCGTTCGAACTCCACCCGGCCCTGTTCGTCAGCCACTTTGAGGCTGCGCTGCAGTTCGCGGCCGGCGCGGTCGGCTGGCGGACACAGTTCGTCGATCGGCCGGCCCAGCGCGTCCGCCTCGGAGAGGCCGAACAGGCGTTCGGCGCCGTGATTCCAGGAGCTGATGTCACCGGCGGAGCCGAGCGTCAGGACGGCGTAATCGTGAACGGCTTCGATGAACTGCAAATAGACTTCGTCGTGGAGGGGCAAGTTCGCGGTGTGGTTCGAACCGACGGTTTGAGACAACTGATCGAGATTCGACATTTCCCGCATTCCCGTCCGCAGCAGAATCGATCTGCAGCAAGTGGCTGCCAGCCAACTCTCCCGGAGCAACTCGGGCCAACCGATTCTCAAATCTGAACGGACCAAAGACAAGGGGCTGGTGGAACTCCTGACGGGAAATGGCGGATTTCACCACCCGCCTCCTCGGGGATCGGACCAGCCGAAAACGGCAGGTTCTTCGATAGGCGGATTTGTCCCCAATCGGCAGAATCTGCCGCATCGCGTTCGACACATCGCTTATCGAATCAACACCTGCTCCATGCAACTTCGACTGCTGATTGCCGACGACCACGACCTCATTCGCGAGGGACTTCGAATGACGTTTGCCGGATCCGGAATCGAGATTGTCGCCGAGGCCACCAACGGCGAAGAGGCGTTCGACAAACTGCGCAAGCATGCCGTGGACGTAGCCCTGGTGGACGTGCGTATGCCGGAATCCGATGGTTTCCGGTTCCTCGAGCTGATCCGTCAGGCGGGCCATTCGATCCCGGTCGTAATGCACACGATTCAGGATGGGGCGGAAACCGTCCGCCGCTGCCGGGAACTGGGAGCGAAGGGCTTGATCACCAAGGGGGAAGAGCCGAGCGTGCTGCGGGACACGGTTCGTGCTGTCTCCGCCGGGTGGCAGTTCTGGGAGGGCGTCTTATCGCAGCACCCCCTCGGCGGCGATCCGGCGTGCGCCTGAGAGTTTCGAAAGGGAAATCCGAAATGATCGACCTGCTGAGATTGGACGCCCCGGAACAACATCCCGATGAGCTGTCGTCCGAATTCGCCGCGCACGAGGAACTGCGAAAGTCGTCATTCCTCGCTCTGCGGAAAGTCCGTTGCCGCGTGGTGAACCGTCGGCTGGCGCTCAGCGGCCAGGTCTCAAGTTTCTATCTGAAGCAGATGGCGCAGAGCCTGCTGCTCGACCGGTTCGGGACGGAGCTGGAAGTCGACAATCAACTGGAAGTGACGGCTCACTTTCATCGGTAATCGCGAAAACAGTTGCTACGGATTGCATGAAGCAGGGGGGAACCTGCAGGCACCCGCAGCCCATTCAAGGAGGATGAATGATGCTGGTACTGACTCGCAAGATCAATGAGCGGATTGTGATTGGCGACGGCGTCGAAGTGGTCGTGCTTTCGGTGCGCGGCAACCGGGTCACGCTGGGCATTGTCGCCCCGGCGGAAATGTCGATCCGCCGCGTTTCGACCGCAACGCTGGAATCCCCGGCGCCGCGGCGGGAGCTTGCGCTCGCCGGGTCGGTGAATTGAAGATCACGTCGATCGGAACTCAGTCCGTCAATCGCCGGGAGGAGAACGTGGCCACCCGGAATTTCGTGTGTCTTGAACGGAGAGGCAGATCATGACATCAGCAGTCACCAAACCGAAAAAAGAGACCGGCGATAAGACGACACTGTCGCGAGAACCCCTGCAGGACCTGGGCTTCCCCGCCCTCAATCGCATGCGACAGGAATTCGACGAACTCTGGAACAAGCTCTTCCACGACGTCCCCGCGATCTGGAACGCCGAACGCTTCGACCTGCGCTGGTCGTTCGAAATCGAAGATCAGCCGGAAGCCTACGTGATCAAGGCCGAAGCCCCCGGCTTCGAAGCCGGCGACTTCAACGTCGAACTCCGCGGCGACAACCTGGTCCTGCAGGCTCGCCACGAAGAGAAGAAAAAGGGCGCCAAAGAAGACGAATCATTCTCCTCCAGCGAATTCTACCGCTCGATGACCCTGCCGCCGTTCGTCGACACGAAGCACATCGACGCGTCCTACAAGAACGGCATCCTGCAGGTCACCCTCCCCAAAACCGCCGAAGGCAAAGGCCGCAAAATCCCCGTCCAGGGCTAACCGCCCGCCACGGGGGGTCTGTGCCGACTCTGAGATGGGTTACGCATGGACGCCGCATTCGGCTGCGTTGTCACGGCGGCGTTGGAAAACCAGCCTGGGTGGCACGTCCCTGAGTCTTCGAAGGGCGTGTCTGCGAATCCTGAAATCCACGCCCATCGCAAAGCCTTTGGGACGTGCCACCCGACTTGTGCCGATGCATTGGCCTTCACCGATGGCCGATTCAGACACTACAGGGCTTCACACAGGGCCAGCGCCAGCACCGGAAACGCCGTGCCGCTATAAGTAATGAAGTGCCAGGTGTCGGTGTTCAGCGAGCGGGTCCACCAGCGCCCCGACTCCTGCTGATGGGTGCGGAGCCACTTGACCCCCTGCTGCAGCCGGGGATCGCTGGCCGGGACCCCCGATTGACGCAGCACGATAATCGCCAGGCCCGTCTGATGCCCGTCGCTCGGCGGATCCGCGAACTCCGGCTCCCCCTTGAGTTTCCCGGCCCGATTGCCGCTTCCCCATGTTTCGGGCGTGGCGAACGTCCGGATCGACCAGCCGCCATCGGACCGCTGGTGCTTCCAGAGCATGTCCACAAGCTGCTGCCGCCGGTCGTCCGCCAGCAGGTCCGGCAGCCGGGTCGATGTCCACAGGAGCAGCGTGCGGCTGTAATCGTGCGGCGGCGTCTGCGTCCGCAGGTAGTTCTTCAGTTTCTCAATGCGGGCCAGCAGCGTTTCGTCTTTGAGCCCCGCCAGCCAGCCAGGCGCCGCCGCCATCGCCATCGCGGCCACGGTCGCTTCGTGAAAGGCATCCGATTCGTACGGCGGCCAGCAGTCCAGCGTCCCCCACGTCCCGCTGTCAAGCTGAATCGCGAACATCAGCTTGAGCGCCTGGTCGGTCTCGGGTGACAGCGTCTTCGACACGTGCGCATCCCACTCGGCCAGACCGGCCGCCGTGTAGATCACCTGAGCCGGCTTCGTCGACTTCTTCAGATCACGCAGTTCAACCTTCGCCAGCTCGGCGAGCTGAGCGACAAAATGGTCCCGCATCGCCTCTGGCGGCGCACCAAGCTGCGGCGTCAGGGCCGGGCGGACCGTCATATAGGTCCCGTTGGTGTGACAACTGACGCACTTCCTCGCCCCGTTCCAGGCGACTGCCCCCTGGTCGAGATAACGCAGCGCATGCTCGACGGAGACTTCACTCCGCAACGGTTCCGCCGACGACGCCTGCGGAATCCGGATGTCACCGAACTCGTACTGGGGTTTGTCCTCGGCAAATACGACCTGTGGCAGGGCGACCAGCAAGGACAGAGACAATAAGAGTCGGGCAACCATGACTTTCGCTCCACTCAAGACCGTGACGCATTAATCACCGTTGATGAGATGGTAGCGGTACCAGATCGAGGGAGCGAGTGAAAAAAAGAACGCCAGTCCGCACCGATCAGGGTGCGGGCTGGCGTCGGTCTGTCTCCAAAACACTCGATTCGCGAGAACTACCTCTCTGCGCCGCGTCGGCGGCAGAAGCCAACGGCGCCAGCCAGACCGATCAGTGACAGCGCCAGCGTACCGGGTTCCGGTGCAACCGGTCCCGTCGGCGGATCTACGACCGGGGCCTCGAAGGTCGCCGTCAACGAGAAGTTATCAACCGCCAGACCATCGTCGGAGCCGGGAGCGATGTCAAACTCCCTCCACCGAAACCAGATCACGCCGTTGATCGCCAGATTCAACCCGGAAATCGTTCCCGAAAGATCCGTCTGAAACTGCGAAGAATTACCATCTTTCGCACCCACCGTGATGGTCGTAGTGGCTGTCGAGTAGGCCGGCGAATAGAAGTCCAGAATATCAAGATCGATCCAGGAGCCTGAATTCAGGCTGGAAGCATCCAGTGAGTACTGAAAGTCCAGTCGATCCGGTGCAACGCGACCATTTGACCCGCCAAAACGCCACTCCTCACCAGTATAGCTAATCTGAAGCGACTGAAGCTTTGTCGTTCCGCCGTTCTGGAACTCGACGCCGAAGTACTCCGTGTTCGAACCGCTGAAAAGTGTGCCCAATGCTCTCTCAGAACTTCCTGCGGCTCCAAAACTGTACGTGTCCCCGGTGTTCGACGACCCGGTGCCCGCCGCGTAAACACCATTGGCCGCAGTTCCAGTTCCCGTCTCAAAGATCTGCCACCCGTCCGGCAGCAGCGTTGACGTACCACTGGAGGCCAGCGAATTGAAATCCTGAGAATAGGTATTCCCTGCGTTCGAAAGGGAATTCGGAGCGACAACACTTGGAGTGGTCACCGTGGCTGCACGACACGGCTCCGCCAAGAATGTCAGCGCCGCAAACAGGCAAATGAACTTGTACATTGAGTTGTGGCCCATAAAAGAAACAGAATTCCAAGCTCACCGCGGTCGCCTCCATCGGGTCGCGTTGGATGGCGGGACAAGATAGGAGGTTCAAGTCAATGCCTCGCGAATGAACAATGAAAACTGCAAGTGTCGCGGAATTCCGATCCCAGACTGTGACGTCGGATTTCAACTCTCGTCCGAGCCGTTCACGGGTCTGGTCGATTGGTCGGTAAAAATCTCCTTGCCCGATCGCCCTCCACCCGATAGCCTTAACAGATGTCGAGTTCCGAGGAGCCACGCTCATGTCCGATTCGCCGCTCTCCGCACGTCTCCTGTCCGCCGTCCGTCGACGGCTGTTTCTCGCCGCGCTGGGCCGCTGCTGGTATCGCTCGCTGCTCCTGCTCTGTGCGGTGTACGCCGCCGGCCTGCTCGTCGCCCGGCTGACGGGTTACGGACCGCAGCTCTTCACGTGGTGGTCGCTCCTGGTGCTGCCGGCGTTGGCGCTGCTGGCGGCGTTCGCTCTGCATCGTCGACCGACGTCCGCCGACGCCGCCCGCGCTGTCGATGTCTGGGCGGGAACCAAGGATCTCTATCTGACGCTGTCGATGCTCAAGACCTCGGCCGGCGAATACCAGCCCCTTGTGCTGCTGGCCGCGGAACAGAAGGCCGGCTCCGTCGTGCCGCAGCAAGTGCTGCCGTTCGCCTGGCAGAAGAAGTACTGGAATCTCCTCTGGGCGCCCGCCGTGGTCGTGCTGGGCTGGGTCTTCCTCCCGCAGCTCGATCCGTTCCAGAAGCTCGCGCAGGCCAACGTCATCGAACAGCGCAAGGTCCGCCTCGACGATTCGAAGAAAGCCACAGCGCTGCGCCTGGCGGAAGTCCGCAAGCAGGCCGAGGAGCGGGAAGAATCCGACCCGACTGAAGGGGCGCTCAAAGAGCTGCAGTTCGCCTTCAACAAGACCAAACCGAAGGAAAAGAGGGAAAACCTGCAGGCCCTGATGGCCGAGCAGAAGAAACTGGGCGAGATGTGGCGCGGCCTCAGCGAGAGCAAGCTGAAGGAGTTCCTCAAGAACAGCGACTCCCTGTCCGACCAGCAGTTCGGTATGGCGAGCGACGAAGAGATGCGCAAGATGATGGAGGATCTGAAGAACGGGTCCGCCGAGAGTCTCAAGCGCGAGCTGGAAGCGATGAAGGACTCCCTGCAGAAGCTGGCGAAGACCGATGATCCTGCCGAACAGCAGAAGATCGAGCAGGAGCTCAAGCAGCGAATGGACAAGCTCGAACGGATGGCCCGCGACAAGCTGGGCTCCCCGGAGATGAGTGCGGCCCTCAAGCGGGCGAAAGAGCAGCTCGATCTGTCCAAGATGCAGGACCTGACACCCGAAGCCCTGCAGGCGGCGATGGAGTCGATGGACCTCGCCGGGAAGGAGTTTGAAGAGCTTGCGGTCTCCATGAAAGATATGCAGCAGCTCGAACAGGCCCTCAAGACTCTGCAGATGGCCAAGAAACTGAACGAGCAGGAAATGCTCGACGGCGAAATGGCAGCCGGTCAGTGCGAATCTCTCGCCGACTACGAAGAGCTTTACGCCCAGCTTCTGGCCGAAGGGAACTATGGCGAAGGTGAGGGAATGGGCGACGAGGGGATGGGCCGGGGCGGGGCGGCTCCGGAAGACGATTCGGTGAAGACCGGCTTCAAGGACGAAGAATCCAAGTCGCAGATGACGCTCGGCAAAGTGCTGATGTCGATGAAGACCCGCGCGGCTCCCGATCAGGACGAGCCGCAGGCCCAGATTCAGTACAAGGCCGCCGTCCAGCAGGTCAAGCAGGGAGTCAACGAGGCCATCCTGCAGGAACAGGTTCCGCCTGGATATGTGGACGGCATCAAACGCTACTTCGACGCACTCGAAGCCGATCAGAAGTCGAACCGCTAGAAACGACCATCGCGGTCTGAAGCGTTTTTCGACGTTCCCCCTCAACGCCTTGCGTGAGCAATGCCTCCGGAGTCGACCGTCCGAATGCCTGGCTCCCGACATCGCTGGTTGTGGCTCCCCGCGATCGCCGCGGCCTGCGTGCTCCTCGTCTGGAGCACCGGGCGACGTTCGATCAACGGCCACGCTCCGCTGGTGGTCTACTGCAGTCACGACGCCGTCTATGCGGAATCCGTCCTCCGACGGTTCGAACAGGAACTCGGGATTCCGGTCGAAGTCCGCTTCGACACGGAAGCCACGAAGACGCTGGGGCTGGTCAATCTGCTGCTGCAGGAGCGCGAACGGCCCCGTTGCGACGTCTTCTGGAATAACGAACTGCTCGGCATGCTCCATCTGCAGGCCGAGGGAATTCTCGAGCCCTATCGGGGCGCCGGCTGGAAGCGCATCCCCGAGCAGTATCGCGACCCCGAAGGAGACTGGACCGGGTTCGGCGCACGACTTCGCGTCTGGATCGTGAATACAAATCTGCTGCCGGTCGCGACCGAAGCGTCGCTCGAAGATCTCTGGACGGACAACCCGCCGGCGTTGGCGATCGCCAAGCCGCTCTACGGGACCACTCTCACCCAATACAGTCTCCTCTGGAAGCTGTGGGGACCGGAGAAACTCAAGGCATGGCACCGTGAAGTCCGTCAGCGCGGCGTGCGCGAGGTCAACGGCAACGGCCTCGTCAAAGACATGGTCGCCGCCGCGACATGTTCAGCCGGCTGGACCGATACCGACGACACGTTCGCAGCCCTCGAAACCGGAGCACCCGTCCGGATGCTGCCGCTGAAGATCGAGGGCCGGACGGTCGTGATTCCCAACACGGTCGCCATCATCCGCGGCACAGCTCATCGGGGCGACGCCCAATTGCTGGTCGACTATCTGCTGTCCGCGCAGACCGAACTGGCGCTCGCCCGATCGACCGCCCGTCAGATTCCGTTGGGCGAAGTCCCGGAGTCCGATGTTCCCGCCGAAGTCCGCGAACTGCTTCCCTGGGCGGCGGAGGGGCACGATCTGCGGGATCTGCTCCCCGACCGTGACGCCTGCCTCGCCTGGCTCAAGTCGGAGTATCTGCAGTGACCTGGCTGTCTGCCTGCGGGTGGACGCTGCTGCGGAGTGTGCTGCTGACCTTCCTGGCCTGGCCGGTCAGCGCGACCCTGGCCGAGCATCTCCGCAATGTCCCCGGTCCGCGGCGATCGCTGGGCCTGGCTCTCGTGCTGCTCCCCTTCCTGTTCCCCGAACTGGTCACCGGATACGCCTATGCCCCGTGGGTCGCCGGAATTCCCTGGCCCGCCGAGGGCCTGTGCTGTCTCCTTCTCTGGCTGCGGATCATCCCGATCGGCGCGGTGACGCTCATGATTGCTCCTCCGGCAGGCGTCTCGGCGTCGGCCTGGCATCTGCGCAGTCTGCTCCGCGGCACTGGTCGCACGCTGGGCAGTCCTGTCCGCTGGATCTGGGAACGCTCGGTCCGCCGGTCCATTCCGGCCCTGGGCCTGATGTGGTTCGTCCTGTTTCAGGAGTTCGAGCTGGCGGCGCTGCTGAAGACGGTTTCCTGGGCAGACTGGCTGTTCGTCGCTCAAGTCGGCGGACTGCCCCTCTCGACCTCCTGGCGACTCGCGATGCTCCCGCTGCTCGGCGAGCTGGCCATCCTCCTGCCGATCATTGTCCTGGTCACGCGCAGCGCCGGCGACTGGTCGCGCGAGATCCCGTCGCCGCCCCGTCCGTCGGTCCGCTGGCTCTGCCAGGGCTTTCTCGTGGTGGCGATTCTCCTGGTCTGCATCGTGCCCGTCGGCCTGTTGCTGCGCACGAGCTGGAGCGCGCTGACCGCCCATCTTCTGCAGCGGCTGCAATGGTCCGGTCTGGGACGGGAACTGGTCGGCGGCGTGGGAGTCGCCACCTGCGCGGGCGGACTGGCGTGGTGGCTGGCGGACCAGATTCGTCCCCGGTCCGGCTGGTCTTCCGGCTGGCTGTGGCTGATCCCCGGCTGCTGTGGTTCGCTCGTCGTCGGACTGACGCTCGTCAACCTGTTCCAGCGCGGGGGACTGCACGTAGTGTATGACACCCCGATTCCCTGGATCCTGGGGCTGACGATGATCCTGTTGCCCCGCGCAGCGTTGCTGCAGGTCTGGCTGCAGCGGATGCGGCCAGGCTCGCCCGTCCACGCAGCCCGCATGGCGGCTGCGATGGCCGGGCGCAACGCAGCAAGTCGCGTGCTCGTCTGGCGGCTGGAGCATCAACCGACCTGCCTGGCGGTCGGCCTGGTCTGCTGGTGGGGGTACCTGGATATCACGATAGCCTACCTCCTGAACCCGACCGGCATGGTTCCCGGGATCGTTCGGCTCTACAATTTCATGCACTACGGTCGCTCGGCCGCTCTGTCGGCCGAGGCCGCGGTGCTGCTGCTGACGCCGCTGGCCGTCGCGTCAGCTACCTTAGCTCTGGCTCCGCATCTGAGCGGATTATTTGCCGTTCCGCCACGAACCGCCGCGCCGTCGAACCCTCAATCTCCGACGGGACCTGAGTCAGCATGACCAATGCATCCGGCCTCTGGCGACTCGAACGTGTGACGTTGCAAGGGCGGCCTCGGCCCCGCCTGGACGACGTCACGCTCGACGTGCCCGCAGGGGTCACCGCGGTCCTCGGTCCCTCCGGAGCCGGCAAGTCGTCCCTGCTGGCGCTGCTGGTCGGTTTCGACACGCCCGGATCCGGCCGGGTCACGCGGCTTCTGACTGCTCCGTCCGGACAGGCCGAGATCTTCTGGGGACCGCCGGACGACGGTCTGTGGTCGCACCTGACGGTGCGCGAGCATCTGACGACCGTCGCGCCCGGAGGCACTGCAACAGCCCGCATCGATGGGCTCCTGGACGACTTCGATCTGGCGCCGCTGACTGGCGCTCGACCCGAACGGCTGTCGCTCGGCGAGCGCTCCCGACTCAACGTCGCCCGTGCGCTGGCGACCGAAGCTTCTGTGCTCGTGCTCGACGAACCGCTGGCTCACGTGGAGGCCGGCCGCCAGGTCCGCTTCTGGCAGGCTCTGCGCCGTGAAATGCAGCGATCCGGCAGTCACCTGGTCTTTGCCACTCACGATCGGGAAGCAGTCCTGCGGGAAGCCACGCAGGTCATCTGCCTGGAAGGGGGCCGCCTGACGTACGCCGGGGCGGTGACCGAGCTTTACCACCGCCCCCCATCGCTCGGTCTGGCGGAACTGCTTGGGCCGGCGAACTGGCTTGATGACTCCAGCCGGGCCCGCTGGCTGCACGATTCGCTCCCCGACCGGCATCCCTGCATTCGTCCGGAGTCACTGGTCGTTGAAGCCGAAGGGGACGGTCCCTGCGACGTCGTCGGCACTCGCAGCTTGGGGCAGTACAGCGAGTCCTGTTTGCGGCAGCATAGTCCGAATCTCGAAATCCGGCTGCTGCACCGCGTCCCCGAACAGCCCCTGCAGACCGGCGGGCGCGTCCGTCTCCGTCTCCTGTCCGGGCTGCTCCTGCTATTGCTGGCTCTGGTTCCCGGCTGCGGCAGATCGGCTGAACCCGTGCTGTCCGCTCACACGACCGATTCCTGGTCCTTGCCCGCACACGATGGCCGGATGCCGGCGCCGCGGGGAATCTGTCCCGGCCCAAATCACGAACTGTATGTCCTTGATAACGCCGGCCGGGTGCTCGTCTACGATGAAGCCGGCGAACTGCTCCGCCAGTGGTGGATGCCGGACTACGACGTCGGCAAGGCCGAGGGAGTCTGCGTCCTGCAGGACGGCCGCGTCGCCGTCGCCGACACACACTACCACCGGGTCGTCCTTTTCGATCCGCAGGGGGTCGAGCAGTTGCGATTCGGCAAACTCGGCGAAGGTCCGGGGGACTTTATCTACCCGGTGAAGGTGATTCAGTCTCCGTCGGGCACGCTCTTCGTCTGCGAGTACGGCGGCCATGATCGCGTGCAGATGTTTCGGCCGGACGGTACCTACGTTGGCGAATTCGGCTCGTTCGGCACCGCCGCGGGGGAATTCCAGCGTCCCAGCGGCATCGTCTGGCGCGACGGACTGCTCTACGTCGTCGACGCGTTCAACAACCGCGTCCAGGTCTTCACCGAGCAGGGCCAGTTCGTCAGGGTGATCGCCGACGGCACGGACGGCGCTTCACTCTACTACCCTTACGACATCGCTCTCACTCCCGATGACCGGCTGCTCGTCGTCGAGTACGGCGGCAGTCGCGTGACGGCGATCGACCTCGAAGGTCAGCTGATTGGTCGTTTCGGAACGCCAGGCGGGGGGGAGAATCAGCTCATGACCCCGTGGGGACTGACCGTCGATTCGCAGGGACGGCTGCTGATCTGCGACACCGGCAACCGCCGGCTCGTCCGGCTGGAGCTATGACAGGCAAGACTCCGATCAGCTTTGCCCCAGCTCGCGCGATCGCTCGGTGGCGGCTTCGACGGCATCCATCAGAATCCCGCGCAGCCCGCCCCTCTCCAGTTCGTGCAGGCCGGCAATCGTGGTGCCGCCGGGGCTCGTGACGGCGTCCTTGAGCTGCCCCGGATGCTGGCCGGTCGCGAGCACCATCCGCGCCGATCCGAGCACCGTCTGCGCCGCGAGCCGGGTCGCCACGTCGCGCGGCAGTCCCATCCGCACGCCGCCGTCGCTGAGCGCTTCAATGATCTGATAGACGTACGCCGGCCCGCTGCCGGATAGACCGGTCACCGCATCGAGCAGCTTCTCCGGCACTTCCACCGCCAGACCCGTCGTCGCCAGCAGTGTCTGAACCATTTGAGAGTCGCCCGGACCGCAATGCGGCCCCATCGCGAACGCGCTGGCTCCCTCGCCCACCAGGCAGGGGGTGTTGGGCATCACTCGCACCAGCCGCGTTCCCGGCGGCAAACTGTCCGAGATTCGAGTCAGCGACTGTCCGGCAGCGATCGAAACCAGCAGATGGTCGGAGGTGACGAGGTCGCGAATCTGCCTCAACACATCAGGCATGTGCTGCGGTTTGACCGACAGAACGATCAGGCGGGCGGTGCTCAGGAGATCGGCGACGCCCGCGACCGTCTTTCCGCCGGTCGCCGCCGCAAATCGCTGCGCGGCGTCTGCCGAGACGTCGTAGCCCACGAGTCGATCCGGGCCGACGACCCCCGCCGCGACAAATCCCTTGCCCAGCGCCGCGGCCATCTGGCCGGCGCCCAGAAATCCAATCACCGGTAGCGGGTCAGTCACCGTCATCGGGGTCAACTCCTGCTCCGCAGTCGGCGGAGGCGGGTCAGGTGCGGTCCGGGAAGCGAACAACCCCGGCGATGGACTCGGCCGGGGTCGCTCGGATCTTTGAGATTGTAGGTCCGCGACGGACGAAAGTCGTCAGACGGCCCGGATCACCGCGGCGGCGCTTTGTCCCATGCGGGTCCGGTTGACGCTAAGCGCAATGCCGCTGCTGCTGATCTGCATCGGCTCGCTGTGCACAATATTCAGCGGGCAGAGCGGATCCGGAGTTCGATAATTGAGCGTCATCGGGAGTTGTCCGTGCCGCATCGCCAGCAGACTTCCGGCCAGTTCGACCGCGCCGGCGCCCGCATCAAAATGGCCGAAGTAGCTCTTGAGTGCCGTAACCGGGATTCTCTCGGCGATCAGTCCCAGCGCCCGCTGATATCCCCGGGCTTCCGCAATATCGTCCCGTCGCGTCCCCTTACCGTGAGCGTTGATGTGCCCGAGATCGCGGGGAGTCATCTGCGACTGACGGAGAGCCGCCTGGATCGCACGTTCGAGACCGACGCCCGATTCCCGATCGGAAGCGCCGTCCGAACCGGCGCCCACGCCGGCGATTTCGCAGTAGATCGGAGCACCGCGACGAATCGCGTGCTCGTAGCTCTCCAGCACGAAAGCCGCCGCCCCCTCGCCAACCACCGTCCCATCGCGATGAAGATCGAACGGACGGCAGGCCGACGCGGGATCTTCCCCGCGGGACAAGCTCTCGTAGAGGTTCAGCCGGGCGATTTCGAGCGGATGAATATAGGAACTGCATGCGCCAACGATCATCGCGTCGGCGCGGCCACGCTGAATCACCCGGACCGCCTCGGCGATCGCCAGCAGGGCCGAAGATTCGCAGGCGGTGATCGTATTGTTCGGCCCGCGGGCGTCGTGCTCAATCGCCACATGGCAGGCCGGCATGTTCGGGAGCTGCTTCAGCAGCCAGAGGGGACAGATCTGTCCCATCGTATCTTCACCCCAGCGGGTGAAACTCTCGTCCTCTTCAACACACTCCTGCATTTTGCGGGCAGCATCCGCCAGTTCTTCCGGAGTGGTGGAAATATGTCCTGCACCAAATTCGACTCCCAAGCGTTCGGGATCGATATCGCCGCGAGCCAAACCGGCATTCTTCATCGCCATCGACGCCGAGGAGACCCCGAGCTGCACGTCGCGGGACATAACTTTCAGGAATTTCTTCTGCTGGATGTATTGCAGCGGATCGAAATCGTGAATTTCCGCAGCCAGCTTTGACGGGAGATTCGTCGCCGGAAAGGCGGACAACGCATCGATCCCGGTCCGGCCGGTAATCAGATTGGACCAGAAGGGGTCGCACCCGATGCCGATCGGCGATACGACTCCGATTCCGGAGACGACCACGCGAGGAAAAGCGGCCTGAGCCGTCATAGCCTGACCTTGTACGCAATCCGCGCTCCGGCATCCCTCGGAGGGCGGTTACTACCCCAATGCACTTTCCGACGGCGATCCCCGCCTCCCGACCCCAAGATCCTTCGGACTCCGCCGGGCCGGCAGTTGCTGCGTAACTCGTTACGTAGTCTGGAAATGCAGCCTGTTAAACAAACCAAAAGCGCCAGTCGCTTTCGCGAGTCCGGCACCTCGTCTCTGTTGTTATCGGCCTGCGAATGCTTCGCCGTGCAGAGCAGCCTCACAATGCCGACGAAACACTCCCAAGGGAATCTCTTCCCACGGAACCATCCCGACGATCCGATCGGTACCCCGAATCAGGGCCGCTCCAAATCCTAAGAACACCCAATTCAATCGCAGACTTCCGCCACTCCCGTTGCACCATCCGCCAACGAACCCCGTCGGCGGACCCCAGCGGCACAGTTGAGAGCGACTTCCGATTCGGACACCCCTGCCCGGATCGATGACGAAGTCCATAATTCACTGGGTAATTACACCCAGCCGCAGCGAATTTGTCAAGAAATCTTTCGTGAATGCGTGAACAGAAAGGCAGTTTCCTTGGCGGGCCTGGCCGGTCAAGTCGCCGCAGTCGCTGCAGCCGGGCGCTTCGCTATTTCCTTCCAAACGAGCCAGCCGGATGGACGATCTCAACCGAGGAAAAGCAGGCGCCCCCCACGGAATTCCGGACAGTGATCTAGGATTCTGAGAAACGCCTTGCGGAGTACCGGACGCACTTTATGTCGACGATTCAATCCACGACCGGCTTAGCAAGCGGCATCGATATCGGCGCGCTCGTCAAAGCGATTATCGGGGTTGAGCACAAGCCGATCGACCAGCTCCAGACCCGCCTGCAGGACATCCAGGCCCAGAAGACCGCCCTCAGTAACATTCAGGCCGGCCTGCTGTCTCTCACGACGTCGATCGTCTCCCTGCAGTCCTCCAGCACTTTCAAATCCCTCAACGTCCAGAACTCCAGCCCCTCTCAATTCACCGTCACCACTCAGCCCGGCGCAACTCCCAGCAGTTATGCCCTGCAGTCCGTGCGGCTGGCGTCGACCAATCAGTCGCTGTCGCGAGGCTACGCGACGAATACGCAGACCGTCGGAGCCGGTCAGATCGTCATCAGCATGGGGGGGGACCTGAATCACCCCCTTCGGCTCGAACTCCTGAACGACGGCGCAGGCGTCCAGCGCGGCCAGATCAGGATCACGGCCCGCAACGGGGCGGCAGCCGACATCGATCTGCGAAACGCCGTCACGATTGACGACGTCGTTCAGGCCATCAACAAGTCCACAATCGGCGTCACCGCCTCAACCGTCGGCGGCCGGCTGATGCTCACCGACACCACCGGCTCGACGGCGAACAATCTGCAGGTCGCCGAAATCGGCGGTGGCACGACCGCGGCCGACCTGGGAATTCTGAACTCCGTCAGCGCCGACTCTCTGACCGGCAGCGACATCCTGACCGTCAACAGCGATTTCACGCTGGGGCTGCTGGACGACGGGAACGGCATTCGCCAGTCCACTGGGGCCTCCGACCTGGTGTTGACCCTCAAAGATGGCTCGATTCTCGCGGTCAACCTGGACGACGCGGCAACGCTCGGCAATGTTGTCTCCGCCATCAACAGCGCGAGCGGCAACGAGGGAAAACTGACGGCGGCCCTGGTGAACGGCCGGTTGAAACTCACCGACAACACCGGCGGCGGCGGAACGCTTTCTGTGGCCAGCGCGTCGGGAAGCAATGCCGCGACCGTTCTCGGACTCGACGCCGCGGCCAGCGGTAACGAGCTGACCGGAAACCGGCTGATCGCCGGCCTCGACAGCGTGCTGCTCCGGAATCTCCGCGGCGGACAGGGGATCACCGCGCGAGGCGAGATTTCCCTGACCGACCGGACTGGCACGACCGCTACGATCGATTTGAGCGCCGCCGAGTCACTCGACGAAGTGCTGAGCGCCATCAACTCGGCGAAGTCCGTCGGCGACGTGAAGCTGCAGTTGACCGGCCGCTTGAACGACAATGGAACCGGAATTGTCATTGAAGATACGTCGGGGGCAACGGCGAACGATCTGGTGATCGCCGACGTCGGCGGGGGAACTCTGGCCGCCGATCTGGGAATCGCGGTGAGCGCCGCCCAGACCACCGTCGGTTCGGGAAACCTCTACCATCGCTATGTCGGCGAATCGCAGAGTCTGGCAAACTATGGACCGAAGGGAACGTCGGTTCCGACCGGGTCGTTCCGGGTGACGGACTCTGCGGGCAATCAAGCGGTCATCAATATCACCAGCAGCGTCAAGACGATCGGCGACGTGATCGATCGGATCAACGCCGCCAGCGGAATCCAGGTCACCGCGAAGCTGAACTCCACGGGGGACGGCTTCGAAATTGTGGACGACGCCGGAGGCGCCGGTACGCCAACCGTCACGGAAGTCGGCGGCAAGACAGCGGCCAGCTTGCGGCTCATGAGCCCGGCCGCGCTGGGTGGGGACGGCAAGTTCCACATCGACAGCCGCATGTCGACGGTGATCGACATCGAGGCGACCGACACGCTGACCCAGATCTCGACGAAACTCAACTCCGCCGGCGGGATGTTCCGGTCGTCGGTCGTGAATACCGGCTCTCCGCTGAACCCGTACCGGCTGAGCGTGACGTCGGCCACATCGGGAGCGGCGGGTTCGTTGAAGTTCGACGACGGCGGTCTCGGTCTGAATTTCTCGACGCAGACCCCCGGGCAGGACGCCGTGCTCCGCGTCGGAGCAATCTCGTCCCCTTCCAGTTACCTGGTGACGTCGAATACCAACACGTTTGCCAGCGCGGTCTCCGGAATCAGCGTGTCTCTGCTGCAGACCGGCGATTCGGTCGCGTCGGTGACGACGACGCAGGACACGAGCAAGATTCAGAGCGCGATTTCAAACTTCGTCACCCTCTACAACACCTACATCGATACGGCCGCTTCGCTTTCCAAGTACGATACAGTCACGACCACGCGGGCGGCGCTGCAGGGGAGCGGGACTCTGCTGCGGATTCAGCAGCGGTTCTCCGACCTCATCAACCGCGTCCGGGGCGCGCAGGGCGACCCAGTCCGCTCGCTGGCCGACGTCGGCGTGACGGTTTCAAAGGGGGGCAAGCTCGCGATTGACTCCACACGACTGACCAGCACGCTGCAGAGCAATCCGGAAGAAGTGGCGGCGCTGTTTACCGACGCCGACAACGGCTTCGGCGTCAAGTTTCTGGACACTCTGACCAATCTGAACGATTCGACCAAAGGGTCCCTGACCGTCGAGATCAACGGCCTGGGGACCGTCGCGGACTCCATGACGAGCCGGATCGCCGATCTGGAGACCTTGCTGGGAAACCGGCAGAACCAACTGCTCCGTCAGTTCCAGAGAATGGACAACGCAATCTCCCAACTGCAGACGCAGCAGGACGCCATCAAGGCGATGTTCGATTCCGTTACCAATTCGTCAGACAATTGACAGAACCGGAAATCATCGGTTCTTCCTTCCGCCGATTCAGTTTTTAACGACTGCGACGTCTCGGAAGAACTGGCATCAGCGAACGGTCGACTTCGGACGATGTGTCTTTCGACGCTCAAGATCAACCTCCAGGTTGCCGCGAAGAGGATGCCCGAACCGTGCAGCAGGCCGCGACTTACCTCGAAAACCAGGTGTTCACCGCTTCCCCGCACCGCCTCCATCTGATGGTCATCGACGCTACGCTCCGCCACGCCCGACGCGGTCTGGAATCGCTCGAAGCGAAGGCGTGGGAGGTGATGTTCCAGTCGCTCAGCAAAGCTCGCGACTGCGTGTCCGAACTGATCGGCGGTCTGCAGCCCGACATCGCCCCCGAGCTGGTCGACCCGACGAAGGACCTGTTTATCTTCGTCTATCGGAATCTGGCGAAGGCCGACTTCGATCGGGACGCGCAGCTCATTCGGGACGCCATCAGCATCCTGGAGATCCATCGCGAGGCCTGGGTCGAACTGGGACTGCAGCTCGGCGCAGCACAACCAGCTGGCGTTGCCGCGCGCCCGGCGTACGAAGACGCCCCGACGACCGGGCGGAGCTGGTCGACCTGAGCGGAAACGGGCTTGGTTCAGCCGGGCTCGACGTCGTCTGTGCCGAGAGCGGCTTTGAGCCGGGCGCGCAGCGTGGCTCGATCGAGCCCCAGCAACCGCGCCGCCGCCGTTCGATTCTGATGGGTGTGCGCCAGCACCGACTGCAGCAGCGGACGTTCGACAAGCTGCAGGAACCGGCGATACAGATCGCCCGCCTCTCCCGCGGCGGCGGACGTGACCTCCCGCTCGACCCACGCCATCAGCTCCTCGTCCAGACCTCGGCCTGCGGTCAACGTCGCGGCGAGTTGCGAGGTCGGGGCGGGACGCGGCAGATGTTCCGCCTGCAGCGGTCCGCCGCGCGACAGCACGGCCGCGCACTCGACGGCATTTCGCAGCTCCCGCACGTTTCCCGGCCAGTTCCGTTCGCGGACCGCCGTCAGGAACTCGGTCGTGAGCGACGGCATCCGGCTGCCGACCGCCAGTCGCAGGAAGTGCTCGACCAGTGACGGGAGATCCTCCGGCCGTTCCCGGAGCGGCGGGACGTCGATCGGGAAGACCCTCAACCGGTGATACAGGTCCTCGCGGAACTCGCCGCGGAGAATCAGCTCCGGCAGCACCTGGTTGGTCGCCGCGACCACCCGTACGTTGGTCGGGCGGAGCGATCCGGAACCGACCGGCGAGAACTGGCGCGACTCCAGGACGCGGAGCAGTTTGACCTGCAATGAGAGAGGCGTGTCGCCGATCTCGTCCAGAAAGATTGTGCCCCCTTCAGCCGACTCGAACAGGCCCCGCCGCTCTTCGGCAGCACCGGTGAAGGCCCCGCGGACGTGGCCGAACAATTCGCTTTCGATCACCGCCGGGTTGAGCGCCGCCAGGCAGACCGGCACGAACGGCCCGGCCCGGCGCGCGCTGTGGCGGTGGATGGATTGCGCCACGAGCTCTTTGCCCGTTCCGGTTTCTCCGGTGATCAGGACGGGGACATCCGCTCCCGCAACAAGTGCGATTTGTTTGAAGACCCGCTGCATCGCCGGGGAGACGCCGATGGGCTCTCCCGCTTCGGCGACGGCGATCGCTGGAAGACTCGTCTCGGAGGGTGCTGGTGCGAGCGCCCGCGCGACGGCTTCGGCCGCCTGCTCCAGGTCGAAGGGTTTCACCAGATAGTCGAAGGCGCCCTGCTGCATGGCGCGAACGGCCGTCGGCAGATCGCCGAACGCCGTCATCACAATGACGGGGGCGTGATCCGCACGTTCCTGCAGCCGGGGCATCGCAGTCAGGCCGTCTTCGCCCGGCAGGCGGACGTCGAGCATCAGCGCTTCCGGATGAAACCGATCGAGCACGCGCTCGGCCGCCTCGACGGACGCCGCCGCTTCGACTTCGTGCCCTTCGTCGGTCAGAAACGAACGGAGGCTCCAGCAGATGGAGGGTTCGTCATCAACGATCAGAATCCTGCTCATCGTGCGGGCTCTCGTGCTGCGGCCAGCTAAACTCAAAGCAGGTCCGGCCGGGGTTACGACTCCAGCTTAGCCCGCCCCGATGGTCTTCCGCCACCTGCCGGGCAATCGCCAGTCCGAGCCCCAGCCCTTCCGGCTTGGTCGTCGTGAACGGCTCGAACAGAGTTCCCGCAACGCCCCCGGCCGGCCCCGGGCCGCTGTCATCGACTCGCAGAAAGCCCCGGCCGGCGGTTGCAGCGGCGCTCAGCCAGACCGCGCCCCCCGAGCCGGCCGCTTCGATGCCGTTGAGCGTCAGATTCAACACGGCCGCCCGGAGAGCATCCCGCTGTCCGGTAATTGGCGGCAACCCCGCCGGGGCATCCACTTCAAGTCGGACGTTCGAGTGTTCGCAGACCGGCTGGACCAGCTCCGCGACGCTCCGCAGCAGTTCGGCAAGGTCAACCGGCCGCAGTTCCTCGGGTTCGCGTCGGCCCAGCGACAGCAGCCCGCGGACTTCTTCTTCCAGGAGCGTGAGCTGCCGCAGCGCCACTTGCAGGCTGGTATCGGGCGTCGACGGCGTGCAGCGCCGCTCGTGGAGCTGAATCGCCAGCCGGGCGCCGGTCAGCCCGTTGCGGAGCTGATGCGCCACCCCGGCGGCGAGCTGTCCGAGCACGCGGACCCGCTCGGAATGGACGACCGTGTCCCGCAGGCTCTGCAGCTCCAGGCTGAGCCGATTGACGCGATCGGCGAGCTGGCGGACTTCGTCGTCCGGCCCCGACAGCGTGATGACTCGCCCGAAGTCTCCTCCGGCGATCGCCGCCACATGCTGCTGCAGATCCTGGACCCGCCGGACCAGTCGCCGCGACAGCCAGACTGTCAGCGGAATCAACAGCAGCAGCGTCATGCCGCCGAAGGCGAGCGCGGGCCAGATGGCCAGCCAGCGCGACCGCGTCCAGCGTTCGAACGACGTCAGGACGACGATCTGTTCGTCCGGGGCCGCTGGCCCCACCGAAAGAACCGACGCCCGATACTGCGTTGGTCCGATTTGCACGGTGTGCAGCAGCCGGGCGGTGTCTCCACGGAGGTCCAGTCGAAGGTCGGCTTCGTCGATGTCCGGCAGCGAGGTCGCCAGCGCCAGGCTGCGGCGCGTATCCCACGTGATGTAGTGGTCGCCGGTCAGTCGCGACAATTGCCTGAGCACCGCACCCGATCGTGGATAGTTGGCCTCGGCGAGGACTTGCGCCATCTGCTGTTGACGGTCGAGCGCGGCCTGGGCAGTCCGCCGGGAGGCCAGCCACGCTGCGGCGATCGTATTGACCAGCACCGCGATCAGGAGCAGCCCTGCCACTGGCAGCAGAATCTGTCGGCGCAACGGGCGGGCGAACCGGGCGACGGAAGTGTCGCGGCGGCCGGGCGGTTGCTCAATGTTGGCGTGTGGCGTGGCAGTCGACACGATCCAGCAGTCCCTCGGGAGCGACTCGGGAACACGACTCCCAGCATGGTCGGGTTCGCCGCGGTCTGCCACCCATGACGTCAGGGCTGAAGGACAAACCGCTCGACGTACTCGCGTCCCGCGGCCTCGTAGTCTTCGCTGTCGACGACCTTCAGAACGTCTTCGAGATACTGGAATTTCAGTTCGGCCAGCATTTCTTTGCCGTAGGCTTCGCCGAAGAACTGCCCGCGGTTGGCGAGTGATGCGTTTCCGTTGCGCGTCAGCGTGTCGAGCCGTTGCTGGAGAGCGTTCATCAGGTCGGTGACGGCCTTGCGGCGTTCGTCGCAAACGGCGTCAAGTTTCTCCCGGAACAGCTTGTCGGTCGGCTTCTGGCCGGAGGGAATCCGAACTCGGACCAGGTTGAGGGCTTTGAGCACGGCCTCGTTCAGCAATCGGGCGCGGGGGTCGGTGCTCAGCAGAACATGATCCAGTTCGTGCCGCGCCAGGCTCGTGTTCCAGAGCTGCGGGCGATCGTACTCCAGCGGTAATTCGACCTTATGCGTCAGCGTGGCTCTGGCGGTGTGCATATTGACGCGAAGGCTGACTTCCAGGTCTCTGTCGCGCCGGCGGAAGTCGGACTGGAACTGATACTTCCATTCCGTGGACAAAGTGAACGTCGTCTGGCCGGGAAAATCGCGTGGCATTTCGGCACGGTCGTAAAAGACGAGTTCGACGCCCCCGTCCTTCAGCAGTTGATCGAGGGGCGGCGGAGCGGGCGGCGCGGCGTGGAGCAGGCAGGCGCATGCCAGGACGATGGGAGTTGCGACCCCGCAGAGCCCGCTGCGTATTTGCAGGACGTCGCCGCTCACAGTCGGTCTCCCGGCAGGCGGCCGACGACGCACATCGACGACGCGGCAAACCACAGCTTCTTCCAGCGTGGCAGCCGGACGCGGCTGTGGTAGACGTCGAACCGGCGGCGCTCGATTTCGTGGAGCAGGCCGCCGTAGATCTTGAGCATCGTCCGCAGGATCGGCCGCCCGATCGGCTCGATCAGGGGAAAGAGCTCGTCGGCCCGCCGATAGTACGACCGCGCTCGTTCGACTTGAAACTGCATCAGGTCGCGAAAGCGGTCGTTGCAGACGCCGCGCTGCAGTTCTTCGCTCGAATAGCCGAAACGATCCAGATCCTCCCGGGGGAGATAGACCCGGCCGAGCCCGGCGTCTTCCGACAGATCGCGAAGGATGTTCGTCAGCTGCAGGGCCGTTCCGCAGTCGATCGCGCGCGGGATCGCCTCGTCGCCTCGAAAGCCCCACAGGTGGATGCAGCAGACGCCGACTGCGCCCGCCACGCAGTAGCAGTAGTGCTGCAGTTCTTCGAAGGTCTCGATGGCCTGCGGTTCCAGATCCCGTTCGACGCCGTCCAGGACCGCCTCCAGGACTTCCAGCGGCAAGGCGAAGCGCCGGCAGATGTCGGCGAACGCCGGCCACAGCGGATGTTCCGTGGGGTTTCCGCCATGTGCGGCGCGCAGCGACTGCCGCCAGAGCGTCAGTTCGCGGCGACGCTGTTCGGCGTTCCGTCCGGGTTCGTCCCCCAGGTCGTCGCTCAGACGCATGAACGCATACAGCACGCACATTGCGTCGTAACGGTCGCGCGGCAGCGTCAGAAACGAGAAATGGAAGTTGTGAGCCGTCTGTCGCGTCAGCCTGCGGCACCAGGCGTACGATTCGTGCAGCGGCGTCAGTGCTGGACCGGACATGGATCGGTGGTCGCCTTGCTCGATCCTCTCCGCCGCGCCGTGCAACAGCGCAACGCCGCCCGCGTCAGCGCCCCGCCGAGGAGAAGCAGGGCATCGCGTTTCGTGACTTTGGGTCGAATGTCCCAGACACGATACCTGATTTGCGCGATTCGCTGAAGAATGCGGAGCCCTCCGCGGGCAAAGAGATCGATATCCACCTGCAGACGGCCCGGCAGGCGATCGACGAGGGGGAGTCCGGCGGACAGGAACTCCCGCGCCCGGTCGACCTCAAACCGCATCAGTTCCAGGAAGGCCTCGTTCTGCAGCCGCCGCTCGAAATCCTCACGCCGGTAGCCGAATCGCTCGTAGTCCTCTCGCGGCAGGTAGATTCGTCCGATGGCGAAGTCGCGCGACACGTCCTGCCAGAAGTTCGCAAGCTGCAGACCGGTGCAGATGCTGTCTGACCAGGACAACTCCTGCGGGCCGACGCTGCGGCAGAGGTGCAGCACAATTCGACCGACCGGGTCGGCGCTCCGGCGGCAGTAGTCACAAAGCTGTTCGAACGACTGATACTCGACGACTGACTGATCCTGCACGAACGCCGAGATCAGATCGGCGAACGGTTCGCGCGGGATCTGAAACTCGCGAATCGTCTCCGCCAGCGCGACAAACACGGGGTGCCGCGTCTGCCCGGCGTAACAGGATTCCAGTTCCCGTTCCCACCAGGCGAGCAGTTCCAGCGACCGATCGCGGTCGCCGACTTCGTCCCCCAGATCGTCGGCCCACCGGCACCAGGCGTAAACGTTGTAGAAGTGCTGCTGCAGTCCCGGCGGCAGCAGCCAGGAGACCAGCGGGAAGTTTTCGTAGTGACTCGTCGCCAGCCTGCGGCAGAATGCGCGGGAATCCTCCAGCGACGGAGCGGGACGCCCGGCCAGCGCCGCCGGTCCCCATTGCTCCAGTTCCGCCAGAAACGCCGCGTTTGCCATCGTCCTCACGCCCTTGGCCGTGTGTCGTCGGGCATCGTACCAGATACGAAGAGGATTCAGCGCGGAGGCGCGGAGGAGATGTCGAACGGGAGGAGTCGAGAATCGACGAAAGAGTTCACTCGACGGACCACGGACAAATCACCAATTACAAAGAACCAACTACTATTTCAGATGCTGAATGACCCGTTTGTCGAGATCCGGCATCCGGCGTTTCAGGCGTTCGCTGAGCGGGACGGGCGCTCGGCCGGAGTGGATGTCGGCGAAATGAAAGATCAATTCTTCGCGGGCCTCGGCGGGCCCGTGCAGCAGGAAATGGACCCAGCCCCAGGCGTCGCGGTAGTCTTTTCCCCCCATGTCGAGCATTTCTCGCTTGGCCTCGAGGATTTCCAGGCGGGGCTTCCAGCCGAAGCGGATCGCCCATTGCAGGCTCTTGCGATGGGGGTTGTCGTTCAACCGGGCGCCGCGGGGGACTTCGAAGTACTCGGCGAGTCCTTCGTCGAGCCAGAGCGGCACATACGGCAAGGCGTTTCGCAGCGTTGCGTGGGTCGCTTCGTGGCGCACGTCGGTGGAGAGATCGCGGTGCCGATAGGCGTAGACGAGTCCTGCCCCCTCCCCCGGCATGTAGAGCGCCTGCCGCTTCTCACCGCCGGGCACCCGCGCCGAGACGTAGCGCTGGTAGGACGACTTGCTGGCGAAGAGGTGAATTTCGATCGGCCGGTCGCGGAACTCGATGGCGAGAGCATTCTGCAGATCGGCCTGAAGGTCACCCAGTTCGTGGACGAGCCCGTCGACGTCGCGCAGCGGAAACTCGGACCGGAAGACGTACGGGGCGACGGCGACTTCGTCGATCCACGGCGATTCAGCCCGGGCCTGCATCAGACCGGCCACGCCGAACACCACCGCCAGAGCCCACCGTCGCATACTGCCACTCCCGGACCGGATCGCAGGGGGCGGAGTCTAGGCGGGGGGGATCGGCGGGGTCAAGAGGATGCCTCGCGTGGAACGAGGGCGTTTCACAGGGGAGGGGAAGTCAGTGCAAAATTAAAAGTGAAGAATGCAAAGTCAGTAGTTCCCAGATCGGGAGGTGATCTTCAAATGAACGCAGGGCTTTCCTACACAATGACTTGTGGAACAGGGTCATTCATGGAGGAAGCCCATGCGTTCGAGAAACAGTGTGACTGTGTCGGACCGGCAGGTCCAGATGCTGGCCGAGGATTGGCTGCGGACGGCGATGCCGCTCAGGGATGTCGGATGGAAGTGCACCTCCAGACGGTTGTGGCAGATCGTATTGCTGGCCGCAGCTCGCATGAGTTCGGTCTTCGCGGTCTGCCGCGATCTGGTCGGCGCTCCTTGCGATCAGGCGGTTCGCAACGCCCTGACGGCTTGTTTGCCGGCGCGTCCGCTGACGCTCGAACAGTGGCTGCATCCGGCGCTCTGAGGGCCGCAGTTGCCAGGGGCGATCTTTCGCAAAGCCCGGCAGGTCGCCATCGACTGGCATCTGATCCCCTACCACGGACAGCCGCACCGGCATGCCAACGAACTGTATCACAGCCTGCCCAGGTCGGGGACGAGCAAATTTCACGCCTACGCCACGGCCTGCGTCGTCGAACAGGGCTATCGTTACACCCTCGCTGCGACGTCGGTCAAAGGGAGCGAGTCGCCGCTGGCCGTGCTCGAACGGTTGCTCGATCGTCTGCAGGCGCGGGGGCTGAAGATCAAAGTTCTGCTGCTGGATGGTCAGTTTTTCAGCGCTCCGGTGCTGGAACGTCTGCAGCAGCGTCGCATCCCCTTTCTGATGCCGGTGGCGCTGCGCGGCCGCAGGCCGAAGCGTCGGTCGCGACGCGGCACAAAGCCGGGCGTACGGAAGCTGCGAGATTTCCTGCGCTGTGCCGCCGGACGCTATCGCTACACGTGGACGGTCAAACAGAGTTCGGCCTCCTTCACCGTGGTGGTGGCGTACAAGAGCTATCGCCACGACAAAACCGGGCAGCGCCGCTCGAAGCGCCTGCTGTTCGCAGCCTGGAACGTGAGCGGCGCACCGGTCGAACTCCGGGAGCTGTATCGACGCCGGTTCGGAATCGAGTCCAGCTACCGACAGCTCGGCCAGGCCCGCATCCGGACCTGCACGACCGATCCGGTGCAGCGACTGTTCTTCGTGCTGGTGGGGCTGGTGCTGAGAAACGTCTGGGTCTGGCTGCACTTCACGTACTTTGCCGAGCGCCGGAACGGCGAACTCGTGCTGCATCTGGAACGTCTGCGTTTCCGCCGGATGCTGCACTGGATCGCCAACGCCATCACACGCGAACTTCACGACGGTTCCAGTTTCTCAACGCAACTTCAACTTGAATAGCGGTTTGACGCCGATCGCCGATCTGGGAACTACTGAAAGTGCAAAATGGAAGAGTGCAGATTGAGAACCGGATCTCCCCATGGACAACTTGCACGCACCGCAGTTCGCAACGGACCACGGACAACTGACCAATATCCCTCATGCCAACTCAACGAAGATGTCGGTTCCTTCGACCACGACCTCGAATCGCGTATGTTTGAGTCTGGCGTTGAGGCAGTGCTGACCTGTCGTGACGTCGAACTGCCAGCCGTGCCAGGGGCAGGTCACGACGTTCTTCCGCAGATAACCTTCCGCGAGCGGCCCGCCGGCGTGGGGACAGATGCCGTCGAGTGCATGGAACTGACCGTCGACGTTGAACAGCGCGATAATCCGTCCGTCCGCGACGAATTCTTTGCCGGTTCCGGGAGGGACATCGCTGATGCTGGCGATCCGATGGCGGGTGCTCATAGGGGCGAGCCTCTTCAGACCGAGATGGTGAACGTCGCCAGCATGACCAGCCAGACCACGTCGAGGAACCGCCAGTAGACGGCGCACAGTTTCACGCCGGGGTAGTACTCGTGATCGAACCGGCCGCGCATGGCTTCGAGCACGACCCGGAACAGAACGACCAGGCCGCCGATGAAGTGCAGGAC
Organism: uncultured Planctomycetaceae bacterium; assembly: GCA_942493135.1. Lineage (GTDB taxonomy): Bacteria > Planctomycetota > Planctomycetia > Planctomycetales > Planctomycetaceae > Planctellipticum. The sequence goes on from OW818684.1 coordinate 2,914,419, forward strand.
GTGCAGCAGCACGAGGACGAACAGAAAGCCCCAGAACCGGACCGCGCGCAGCGATTCGAAGCGCAGGCTCTGCGGCTCCAGCGAGGCGGAGCGCAGGTTGGCGAAGTGAGCCAGCAGCAGGTCGGTCAGTCCGATCGTCTGCAGCACGCAGAACAGACAGCCGCAGCCGAAGGCGGTCAGCAGCCAGCGGCGAAACTCGGTCTGCCGCTCGCGTCGGACCTCTTTGAGTGCCTGGCGGAGGGAGACACCCCCGACCAGCAGCACGACCGTGGAGGCCCACAGCACGGGAGGGAACCGACCGGGGGTGACCGGAACGCCTCGCCGCATCAGGATGAAGGCCCACATCGCTCCGAGGAAGAACATCCCGAGGGACGCCAGGAGCAGATAGAGCCCGAACTCCTTCTGAATCAATACGCGGCGGGCTGGCATGGCAATTTCCCCCGAAACGGGGACGGTCGCTACGGTTTATCGACGGTCAAGGCTTCGATTTCCGGCTGATAGCTGAGCGAATCCATCGAGCAGAAGCCGATGAACACGGCCACGAACGCCAGCGAAAACAGGATGATGAGGATATTGAACGACTTGTCGTGCCGCAGATGCATGAAGTAAATCAGGACCAGTGCCGCTTTGACCGTGGCGATCGACATGGCCACATAGATTTCGACCGAACCGAGCGCCAGCTTCGACTGCGCCACCGTCAGCGCGGTGAGCAGGACCAGCGCCACGAACGTGCCGAACAGGATCGACAGCGGCACCGGGTGGGAGTAGCTGTGGGCGTCGGCGTGGGAAGCGTGATCAGACATCTTCAAAAACCCGTCCGGGAGGAATCCGCGAAGTTCAATCGCCAGTCAGTCGGCTGCGATCAGTGAATCAGGTACAGCAGCGGGAACAGGTAGATCCAGATCAGGTCGACGAGGTGCCAGTACAGACCGACGAAGTCGACCGGGCCGAAGTATTCGGGGCCGAAGTCTCCCCGCAGCGAGCGCCAGAAGATCCAGCCGATGGCGATCATGCCGCCGACGATGTGGATGCCGTGCAGTCCGGTGAGGCAGTAGTAGATGCTGAAGTAGATGCCGATGTCTTTGGGAAGTTCGGCCCGCGTGGGGAGGCCTTCGTCGCCGTGGCCGCCGGCGGCGTGTTCGCCTTTGGCGTGTGCGTCGCCGGCCGGTTTTGCGTCGGCGTGGGCTTCGTGAACGGGATCGGCGTGGGCGTCCGTTTTGTGAGTGTCGGCCGCCGCTCCGGCCTCAGCCGCCGGTGCCGCGCCCGTCGCTTTGATTTCCCCGTGGGGATCTTCGCCGTAGACGAAGTACTTGGCGGGGTAGATTCCGAGGTGGAACTTGTGGGAGTACTCGAAGTACTTGACGACGAGGAAGGTGAGGGCGCAGAGCCAGGTGATGGCGAGCAGGATGACGAGCCCCTGCTTCTGACCGAGCTGAGCGCACCGCACGGCCCAGGCCATCGTAAGGCTGCTGAAGAGCAGGACGACGGTGTTGATTGCGCCGAGGGTGGGGTTCAGGAACATGTGCCCGTACGTGAAGATCTCCGGGTGATTGGCCCGGTAGACCGCGTAGGCGGTGAACAGTCCGCTGAAGAAGAGGATTTCGGTGATCAGGAACAGCCACATTCCCAGCTTGCCGCTGTCGAACTGCTGCTCGTGATTTTCGAAGTGGTGGGCTAGGAATGGCGAATGCCCGTGTCCGTGATCATGCCCGTGGTCATGGCCGTCAGCCGGAAGTGCGGCGGGGGCGAGAGTGCTCATGCGGAAAAACCTTGTCGGACGTTATTCGCAACGCCTGGAAAAACAGCCGGCGCGGGGCGCCCTATTCAATACCGCCGTACGGATCGACGACTTGTTGCGACTTGGGGATCGGAACATAGCCGCCGACGGCGGGATCGTATTTGTTGGCGTGATAGTCGTAGGGATCGGTGGCTTCGGGGGTGTCCTCGAAGTTCGCCAGCGGAGGAGGGGACGAGGTGCGCCATTCCAGCGAGTTGCCGCCCCAGGGGTTATCCGGAGCCTGCTTGCCCTTCAGCAGCGACTGGACGAGCACCCACAGGGCCAGGAATAGACCTGCTCCCAGGATGTAGGAGCCGTAGGTCGAAAGGTGGTGATATGTCTGAAACTCGGGGAGGTAGTTGTAGTAGCGGCGGGGCATGCCCCGCGAGCCCATGATGAACTGGGGGAAGAAGGCGAGGTTGAAGCCGACGAAGATGATCAGGGCGGCGACCTGGCCCTGGATGTCGTTGTACATTTTGCCGGTCATCTTGGGCCACCAGTAGAACAGGCCGCCCAGGAACGCGGTCAGCGTGCTCCCCACCATGACGTAGTGGAAGTGGGAGACGACGAAGTAGGTATCGTGCAGGTGGACGTCGGTGGAGAGGGTGCTGAGGAACAGGCCGGTCAGGCCGCCGATGGAGAAGAGTACGATGAAGGACTGGGCGAAGCACATCGGCGTGGCGAGGCTGATCGAGCCCTTGTACATCGTCGCCAGCCAGTTGAAGACCTTGATGGCCGAGGGGATGGCGATGCTGAAGGTGATGCCGCTGAAGACGATGGCGGCCATCTTGGACTCGCCGCTGGTGAACATGTGGTGGCCCCACACCAGGAATCCGAGCAGAGCGATGGCGAGGCTGGAGAATGCGATGAAGCGGTAGCCGAAGATCGGCTTGCGGCTGAAGACGGAGATCAGTTCGCTGACGATGCCCATGCCGGGCAGAATCATGATGTACACGGCCGGGTGCGAGTAGAACCAGAAGAAGTGCTGGAACAGCACCGGGTCGCCGCCGAGCTTGGGATCGAAAATGCCGATCCCCATCGTCCGCTCCGCGAACAGCAGCAGCAGCGTGATGCCCAGCACGGGGGTCGCCAGGATCTGGATAATCGCGGTGGCGTAGAGCGCCCACAGGAACAGCGGCATCTTGAACCAGGTCATGCCGGGCGGTCGGAGCGTGTGAATCGTGACGATGAAGTTGAGGCCGGTGAAGATCGAACTGAAGCCGAGGACGAACGCCCCCAGCACGGCGGATATGACGCTCGTCGATGTGTCGATACTGTAGGGCGTGTAGAACGTCCAGCCGGTATCGAGCCCGCCGAGGAACAGAGTCAGCACGAAGAAGAGTGCTCCGCCGACCCAGAGGTAGAAGCTCATCAGGTTCATGCGTGGGAACGCGACGTCCTTGGCGCCGAGCATGATCGGCAGGACGAAGTTCCCGAGGGCGGCGGGGATGCCGGGGATGATGAACAGGAACGTCATCACCGCGCCGTGCAGAGTGAACATCTGGTTGTACATTTCGGCGGACATGATTGTCCGCCCGGGGGTGAGGAGTTCGGTCCGCAGCGCGAGAGCGAAGATTCCCCCGAGCATAAATGCCGACATGACCCCGACGAGGTACATGACGCCGATCCGCTTGTGATCGAGCGTCATCGCCCAGCTCAGCACGCCGCTGGACTCATTCAAGTAGTTCCGGCGCGGGGTCTGCCCGCCGGATCCGCTTTCGGTGATGACTGATGCCGTTGCCATGGGACTGCTCCCCACTCCGTCTGGTACTGCCCGGCCGCATGATGCCGCCAGGCAGCGATGATATTCGATTCCCCGTCCGGGACTTCCCGACCCGCCGCGGAACCTATTTCGGATTTTCGTTCAAACTCTTGATGAACAGAATCAGGTCTTCGATCTGGCGGTCCTTGAGCTGGCCCTTGAAGCTGGGCATCTGCGGCCGGTAGCCGGCCCGGACTTTGGCGTTCGGCTCAAGGATGGACTCGCGAATATAGTTGTCGTCGACGGTGATCGAGGAACCGTCCGCCAGCTTCTGCTGCGTCCCGAAGATCCCCTTGAACGAGGGTCCCACCTTGGCCGATCCGTCAATTGTGTGGCACTGGGCGCAGCCGCGGCGGTTGTACAACTTCAGTCCCCGTTCCAGCGGCGGCGTCTTTTCTTCTTCGACGACGATGATCTTGGCCAGTTCCTCGGCGCGCTGGCCCTCGGGGTAGACGATGACTTTCGCCAGCATGTCCGAGTGACTTTTGCCGCAATACTCGGCGCAGAACAACGTGTACTCGCCCGGGCGGGTCGGCGTGAACCAGGTCGTTGCATACCGGCCCGGCACGACGTCCTGCTTCACGCGGAAAGCCGGAATGAACAGGCTGTGGAGCACGTCTTCGGAGATCATCGTCAGTTTGAACGGCTTGCCGACTTCCACGTACAGCGTGTCGCTGAAGTGATCGAACTGCGGATAGTGGAACAGCCACGACCACTTCTTGGCTGTGACGCGGATCTCGTTATCGCCCGCTTCTTCGGGTGGAGTCCGCATTTCGACGTAGCCCGTGAAGCCCCAGAAGAACATGGGAATCAGCAGCATGGCGGGAATGATCGACCAGGTCAGTTCGAGCGCCGTGTTGTGGTGCGCGGATTCCAGCAGCGCGGCACCGGGGCGTCGCCGGTACTGAACCGTGAACCAGATCATCAGGCCGACGATTACCAGGAAGAAGACCGTCGAGATGCCCAGGATGAAGTGGAACAGCCAGTCCACGTCCCCGGCGACGGTCGAGCTTTGTACAGGGAACCAGAACGTCGAGCCCTCTTCCACCCACGGCGGGGCGACGAACTGGGCGGTGTCCTGCGACTTATCCATGATCGGTTCTCAACATCTTCCATCGCGATCGGCGCTGGCGACCGCTGCATTCCGGATTCTCAGACTCTTGCTGTCCGCGTTCAGGCGGGCACCGGCCCGACCGGGCCAGAACCAGCTCTCGGCGTTCTCATTCGTCGCTCCCGACGGAGCAGCCAGGCGACAAACGCGGCAATCACCACGACCGTTACCACTCCGCCCGTCCGCATCAGATTGCGGGCTGCCGGAGCGTACCGACCCTTCTCTGCATCGTAGTGGAAGCAGAACAGCAGGATCCGTTCCCACGTTCCACCCACCTTTCCCTCGCCGGCTTCCACCAGACTCAGCTTGAGCGTCTCTGGCGGAAAGTCGACCCCATACATGTATCGAGCGATCTTCCCGTCCGGCGTGCACAGCACGAACATTGCCGGGTGGGCGTATTCATTTCTTTCCGGGACGAACCGGAACTTGAAACCAATCGAGGCTGCCAGTTGATCAATCGACTGCCGGTTGCCGACCAGAAACCGCCAACCGCTCCCTGTCCCGGCCCGTTCGTACAAATCCAGGTATCTCTGTCGCGTCTGCCCGGCCCGCTCCGGAGTTTCGGACGGGTCCATGCTGACGGAGACGACGTCGAATTCTTTGCCCGCCGTCCAGTCCAATTGCTTGAGCGACTCCACCAGACCCGACAACTGCAGATTGCAGAGCATCGGACAGTTGGAGTAATTCATCGAGACAATGACTGGCCGACGTCCTTCGAACCAGTCCCGCACGCGTCCGTCCTGCCGTCGGTGATCCCGGAAGATCAGATCCAGCGGCAGCGATTCCCCGACCCGTTCGTTGACGTCGAGGTTTTCCAGTTCTTTCGGCGTCGTGTCCCACGGAGCCGCCGCGACCGGGCCGGGCAGCGCACAGACGCCACTCAGCCAGACGAGGACTCCGCAGATCGCCAGACGCACTCGCATTTGCCTCGGTCTACGGCGCTTTCGCCGCTGCTTCCTGAACGACCAGTTCCATGGCTTTGCCGATCGGCAAAGCCGCGATTTTCTTATCACGATCAATCCAGCCGTACTCGGCGAGTTTCGCCCGTTGATTGCGCTGGATCACGATTTCCGGGGCGTTCGGGCCGCGATTGGCGAGCGGTCCCTCAATGGAGTCCCGATATCCGTAGTATAGGGCCTGGAAGAAAAAGACCAGCGCGAGAGTCAGCATGACGGCGACGAAGCCGATCACCCCGATCACCTTATTGTTCATGTCGTCGTAGCGGGCCATGATTTGCTTTCACCGCAACGGGCTGCCGGTCCCGGCAGCCGGAATTGCCATGTCTGTCAGATGTTGTGGAAAGCCAGCGACTCGGCCAGACGCGGATCCTTCAGCGGAATCAGCGGCTTGTCGCCGGCAAAGTACAGGATCCCTCCGAGCCAGACGCCTCCTACGCCGACCAGTGCGGCGAGTTCGACGAAGGGAATCGGCGGCGACTGGAACTGGCCTTCTGCAATGAAGTTCGGATAGATCAGCCAGAACAGATCGACCCACTGCATGACCAGCAGCAGGGCCGACCAGAAGACCAGTGTCGTGGCGTTTCGCTTGGCGTACCGCGACACGAAGCCGACGAACGGGACTGCGAAGTGTCCGGCGATCAGGAGGATCGACACGTACTGCCAGCCGTGCTCCTGGCGGGCCTTGTACCAGATGGTTTCTTCGGGAATGTTCGCGTACCAGATCAACAGGTACTGCGACATGGCGATGTAGGCCCAGAAGCACATGAACCCGAACATCAGTTTGCCGATGTCGTGCCGGTGTTCGACCGTGATGGCGTCCCGCAGCAGTCCGTGCTTTTGAAGGTTGACGACCAGGATGCCGAGCACGGCCATGAACGACATGACGCTGCCGGAAAAGTAGTAGACGCCGTAAATCGTGCTGAACCAGTGCGGGTCGAGCGACATGATCCAGTCGAATGCCGCGAACGTGATTGTCAGGGCAAACAGGATCAGCGCCGGTGCGCTGAAGGATTCCATCCGGTTGCTGATCGACGGGTCGCCCGATTGATCCTGCTGCAGAGACATCCCGAACAGTTTTCGGATCATCAGCAGCCAGACGGCAAAATAGCCGATGCAGCGGATTGCAAAGAACGGAGCATTCAGGTACGGCGTCTTTCCGGCGAGCAACGGATCGCCCGCAACGAGTTCGGCGTTGTTCCAGATGAACGGGATCGAACTCCCCAGCAGCACGGCCAGCAGAATGGGAACGAACAAGACGCCGATCGGGGCGATACCGCAGGCGATCATTTCTGCGAGTCGCCGGACGACGACGCTCCAGCCGGCCCGCGTCAGGTGCTGAACCGCGACGAAGAACAGTCCGCCCAGGGAGATACTCAGGAAGAAGAGCAAGCTCAAAAGGTAGGCGAGAGAGACGCGCAGCATGCCCCCCGAGACGATCCCCAGGATTAACGCTGCGATCAGCCCGCCCAGCCCGACCGTGAGGCACAGGTTCAGCGGCTTGGAACCCCAGCCGGACAGCGTCTGGCTGGAGAAGTCGGCGGGCTCAGCGGCATGGGTCGAGGCGGTCATATCGGATCTCAAAAGTCTCGCAGGGTCGGGCAGCTTACAGCGACGCAGACGTCGCTCGGACTACTCGAACTTCACGTCTTTCAATTCGGGAAGGACATCGGCCGGCACGTCGGCGGGATCGCCGGTCCGGGTCTTCTGCAGTGCCCGCACGTAGAGCAGAATCGCCCAGCGATCCTGCACCGTGACGACGTCGCCCATCGCGGACATCTTGCGGACGCCGTGCGTGACCGAATTGAACAATTTGCCGATCGGCTGATTTCGGACGTTCTCGGTGTGGTAGGAGACCGGCTTGATCCACGTTCCCTGCTGCAGCTCCATTGCCCGCAGCGTGACGAGCCCGTCGCCGTCGCCCGCCAGACCGTGACAGGTCGAGCAGTAGATGTTGTACCGTTCTTCGCCGCGTTTGAGCGTTTCGAGAGTGACCGGAATCGGAGCCGTCTTGACCCACGGCAGAGCGTCGAGCGGATCGGGGGCCTGGACGGGGGGAGCCCCGCCGGCCGCAGCCGGCTGCGGAGCTGCGGGGGGGGCAGGAGGAGCGTTCAGCAGTTTTTCGAGCGTTCCATCGTCGAACTCCAGGCCCTTGAAGAGCCTGTCGTCGTCTTCCAGCTCGCCCCGGGCGATCGCTCCCACGACTTCCTGCCGCATTGAACGGCCGTCGGCAAAGAACTTGTTCGCCTTCTGCGTCTTGAATTTGGTCTGGAAATCCATGTCCTGGATCCAGTGGACTTTCGGAATCCGCTTTTCGACCCAGCGGTGCTTGGCGATGGCGACGGGAGGAACCACCAGCACGCTGCCGAGCATGATTGCGCCGAAGATGAGGACCGTCGGAAACTTCGCGTCGGCCGGATCGATGTAACAGGCTTCCACATGCTGCGCCCCGATCGACTCCAGAAGCTGGCGGGAGCCTTCGAGGGAGAACTTGGGGTCGCGAGCGTCGAGCGAGACGAAGAACCGGTCGGTGCTGCCCCGAAGCGTCGACATGGCCCGGCTGAACGGGCTCGCAAACCGCGGCAGTCCGTTCAATGCGAACATGGCGATGACGGTCGTAAACGCTCCCAGGAGAATGCAGAGCTCGAAGACGATCGGCATCCAGGCGGGAATGCTCGCGAGCGGCTTGCCGCTGATCAGGAACGGATAGTCGATGGCGTTCATCCACCACTGCATGCCGACGGCCGAAATCCCGCCGATGCACGCCGCGATGAACGTGAACCAGGGGAGCCTGGTCATCCGGATGCCCATGGCCTCGTCGATCCCGTGGACGGGGAACGGGCTGTGGGCGTCGAACTTCTGATACCCGGCTTCGCGGACCTGCCGCGCGGCCTTGATCAGGTCCTGCGGAGTATGGAACTCGGCGACCATCGCGGCCAGGACTGGCTGCGGGGCCGGTTCGTTCGATTTGTCGTGATTATGGCTCATGGCGTCTGTTTCCATCCGCTCGGATGGTCCGGAAATCGTGTCTGACTGTCTGAAAGCCGGGGCGATCTCGTCTGGCGGAAAGGGATCCGCGGTTTCGGACTAGTGCTGCTCGCCCTCACCGTGCGGTTGAGGCATGACACCCCGGACTTCCGCCATCGCGACGATGGGCAGGAACCGGCAGAACAGGAGGAACAGGGTGAAGAACAGCCCGAAGCTGCCGATCAGCGTGCAGATATCGATGGTGGTCGGCGTGAAGTAGGCCCAGCTGGACGGCAGAAAGTCGCGGTGCAGCGAGGTGACCACGATCACGAACCGCTCGAACCACATGCCGATGTTGACGAAGATCGAAATGATGAACATCAGCCACGGGCTGGTGCGGAACTTCTTGAACCAGAAGAGCTGCGGGCTGAGCACGTTACAGGAGACCATCGTCCAATAGGCCCACCAGTAGGGACCGAAGGCCCGGTTGATGAACGCGAACTGTTCGAAGCGGCTGCCGCTGTACCAGGCGATGAAGAACTCGATCGAGTAGGCGTAGCCGACGATCATGCCCGTGGCGAGGATGATCTTGCACATGTTTTCCAGGTGCCGCGTGGTGATCAGGTTCTTGAGACCGAACAGCTCGCGGGCCGGGACCATCAGCGTGAGGACCATGCCGAAGCCGCTGAAGATGGCTCCCGCGACGAAGTAGGGGGGGAAGATCGTGGTGTGCCAGCCGGGGAGCTGCGACGTGGCGAAGTCGAAGCTCACGATCGTATGGACCGACAGCACCAGCGGCGTGGCCATGGCGGCCAGCAGCAGGTAAGCCCGTTCATACCGGTGCCAGGCGCGAGCCGAGCCGTTCCAGCCAAGGCTCAGAATGCCGTAGGCGAGGTGCTTCCACTTGTTGGTGGCGCGGTCGCGGAATGTGGCAAAGTCGGGGACCATTCCCATGTACCAGAAGACGGCGGAGACGCTGGCGTATGTGGAGATTGCGAAGACGTCCCACATCAGCGGGCTGCGGAAGTTCTGCCAGACCCAGTTCTGCGTCGGGAGGGGGGCGGTGTACCAGATGACCCAGATTCGACCGACGTGAATCGCCGGAAACATACCGGCGCAGATGACCGCGAAAATGGTCATGGCTTCCGAGGCGCGGTTCACGCTCGTCCGCCAGTTCTGGCGGAACAGAAACAGCACGGCGGAAATCAGTGTGCCGGCGTGGGCGATACCGACCCAGAAGACGAAGTTGACGATGTCGAACGCCCAGAAAACGGGGTTCATATTGCCCCAGACGCCGATGCCGGTCATCAGGAGATAACCGACGACCGCACCCAGCATGGCCGTAATCGACGTCGAAATCGCAAAGGCGATATACCAGGCCAGCGGCGGGCGGGGAGCCTCGGCGATGCCGCAGACCGTGTCGGTGATCGACGCATAGTCCTGTCCGCCCAGGACCAGCGGCGCGCGCTGACCGGGTGTTTCGATCGAGTTGTCGACCAGTGAAGCGGTGACAGTGGCCATAAGCGTCGTACTTCGCTCAGCCGCACCAGGCGGCGTCAGTCGTGTGGTCTTCCCGGCAGCCCGACAGGCCGCCCCTCAGCTTCCTCGGACCTGCCGATCAGGCCTTCTTCTCGTCTTTGTGCTCAGCGTCATTGTGGTCGTCGTGATGTTCTTCGCCGCCGTGCCCATGCCCGTGGTCGGCCAACTTCGGAGCGAGCGACGGATGCGGGTTGCGGATCTTCGCCAGGTACTTCGTTCGCGGTTTGATGTTCAACTCGGACAGCATGGCGTAGGCCCGCGGATTGTCGTGAGCGACGGCAACCCGGTTTTCCTTGACCATCAGATCGCCGAACTCGATCGCGTTGGCCGGGCAGGCGTCCTGGCAGGCGGTGCGGATTTCGCCGTCGACCAGCGGGCGATTGTTTTCGCGCTTTGCGACGATCTTGCCGTTCTGGATCCGCTGCACGCAGTAGGTGCACTTTTCCATGACACCGCGTTCGCGGACGGTGACCTCGGGATTGAGGACCATCTGCTGGAGTTCGGTGTTGGCTTTGTCGTACTCTTTGTTGAAGTCGAAGAAGTTGAATCGCCGGACTTTCACCGGGCAGTTGTTGGCGCAGTACCGCGTGCCGATGCAGCGGTTGTAAGCCATGTCGTTGAGGCCCTCGGCGCTGTGGACCGTCGCCGCGACCGGGCAGACCTGCTCGCAGGGTGCGTTTTCGCACTGCTGGCAGGGGAGCGGCTGCGTGATCATCTGGGGATTGTCGAAGCTGTCTGGATCTTTGGGGTCCGCGCTGAAGTACCGGTCGACCCGGATCCAGTGCATCTCGCGATTCCGGCCGACCTGATCCTTGCCGACGATCGGGACGTTGTTCTCCGACTGGCAGGCCACCATGCAGGCGTTGCAGCCGACGCACTTGGAGAGGTCGATGGACATGCCCCAGGCATGACCTTCCCGCGATCGCTCCGTCCAGAGCGATTCGAGCGGCGGATGGTGGACCTTGTGCTCGGCGAAGTGCGGCTCCTGCTTGTATTCTTCGAGCGTTCCTTCGCGGGCGAGCAGCCCGATCCGGCCGAACGTTTCGGCCAGACCCGCCAGGTCGATCGCGTGGTGATCCTGCGTGGTTGAGAGCGGGTACGTTTTCCCCGTCTTCGTGAGTTTCGCCCCGATGGCGTGATCGGGAGCCGTGGTCGTCCGCAATGTGTAGGCGTTGCAGCCGACGGATTCGACCTTCTCGTACGCCAGTCCGCCGACGTGGCCGGCGTGAGTCCGGCCGTAGCCCAGCGCCAGCCCGATGACGTTCTGCGCGGTACCCGGCACGATGAAGACCGGTGCGATGATCTTGGCGCCGCCGACGGCGACTTCGATCAGGTCGCTGATCTTCAGACCATGCTTTTCGGCGGTCTTCGGGCTGATCAGAGCGGCGTTATCCCAGACCATCTTGGTGACGATGTCGGGCGTTTCCTGCAGCCAGGCGTTGTTGCCGAACCGGCCGTCGTACACGCTGGCGTCCGTCTGGAAGATGATCGTCAGATCGGTCGAGTCGGCGGCGCTGCCCTTGAACTCGAGACTCAGGTCCGGCTTGAGCTGCACGCGGATCGACGCCAGGCCCGAGTCGGCCAGGAAGCCGTCATGGACCAGCTTGTTCCAGGCCTTGTCGGCCCGGTCCTTCGGCAGGACGTCGGCGAGGGCGGCCTTGACCAGCGTCTGGCCGTCGCGATCGTCGCCGAGGATTGCGGCGACCAGTTCGAGGTCCGACTTGCCGTCAAAGAGGGGCTCGATCATCGGCTGAGCGAGCGTCACGGTGCCGTCGAACGAACGGCCGTCGCTCCAGGCCTCGAAGGCGTGAGTCCGGTTGACGTGCCACTTGCAGGCGTGCGAGGTTTCGTCGTCGAATTCGCTGAGATGAATGCTGTTGGCGACCTTGGCCAGGGCCTCGCCGAACTTAGCGTCCACGGGAGCGTTGTAAACCGGATTGCCGCCCAGAATGACCAGCGTTTCGACCGATCCAGCCGCCATTTCTGCGGCGAGGTCTTTGATGGCGGCGAGCTGTCCGCCCGACTGGGTTTCCGGAGCGGCGAGGACTGCGTTGCCGAGGTTTTCCAGCTTCAGATTCAGGCGGTGCGCCAGGGCGTGCACGGCGGCCGGCTGACGGCTGCCGACGACCACCGCGGACTTGCCCTTGGCTTGGACGAGATCGGAGGCGACGGCGGCCAGGAATTTGCCATCGAACTTCTCGCCTGCGGCGGCCGGTTCTTTGCCGGCGAGCAGCGTGTCGACGCGTTCTTCGACCGCGGCCAGGAACGGACCGATGTTGTTTGGAGCAAGCGGCAGGCGGTGATCGGCGTTGGCTCCGGTCGTCGAGTAGAGACTCTCGACGACGTACATGCGATTCATGCCGCCATCAGTCTTGGGTTCGCGGCGGGCGGCCCACTGCCGGATGTTGACGAGCTTCGAGCCGTGATCGCCGAACAGGTCGGCGTCGAGGCTGAGGATGATGTCGGCCTTGGAGAGGTTGAGCAGCGTCCGGACGGACTTGCCGAACGCCAGCTCGGAGCCGGCGATTTCGTTGTCGCGGTTGATCGGGTCGTAGTCGATCCAGCGGGCTTGCGGCAGCCTTTCGAGCAGCCTGGCCTTCAGCATGGCCAGCGTCTGCGAGGAGCTGGTCTCGGACAGGACGCGGAGGCCCTTGCCCTGCGACGCGCCGGCGGATTCCACCAGCTTGGCCAGGGCGGACTTGAACTCATCCCAAGACTTCTCGATCGGTTCTTTGCCGGTTCGATCCAGGATGTGCTGGCTGCGGTCCGGGTCGTACATCTGGAGGACGAGGGCCTGCGACCAGACGTCGGTGCCACCGAGGCTCTGCGGATGCTGGGGATTGCCGTCGACCTTGATCGGGCGGCCGTCGTAGTCCGTCACCACCAGTCCGCGGGAGATGCCGGCGACCTGGTAGGAGGTCGCGTATTTCTGCGGTACGCCGGGAATGCGGTTTTTGGGCCGCACGGCGAAGGTGACTTCGTGATCGGCCTGCCAGCGGCAGCCGGCGGCGCCTCCCAGCGACAGGGCGGCGCCCATGAGCTGGATCCAGCGGCGGCGCGAGAATCCCGACGGAAATTCGGAGGCGGCGACGGGAAATTCCCGGTGCAGCATCTCGCGGAATTCCGGAGTGTCCTGCAGCTCTTCGAGGCTGCGCCAGTATTTTTTGGTTTCGGTTACCGATGGCATGTCGAACAATTCACCTTCGGGTCGATGTGATGCTCGGTCCGCAGCGCCTTGCCGAGGTCCGCGGGATCTTCGTCGGGCTTCCAGTCGAGCTGGGTCACCAGTTCGCGCGGACGGAGGTTTGGATCGGGATTGCGATGGCATTCGAGGCACCAGAACATGCTCAGCGGGGCGATCTGGCGGACTTCTTCCATCTGATCGACGCGACCGTGGCAGCTGACGCAGCTCACGCCGCGGGCGATGTGAACGCTGTGATCGAAGTAGGCGTAATCTGGCAGGTCGTGGACCTTGGCCCAGGAGATGGCTTTGCCGGTGGTCAGACTTTCCCGCACCAGAGTCAGCTTGGGGCTGGCGGTGTGGATGGCCGTTTTGACCTGCACGCCGTCGACTGGTCCGCTGTGGCATTTGCCGCAGGTGGCGGTCGGCGGGACGGCGGCATTGCTGGCTTTTTCAACCGTGTTATGGCAGAACCGGCAGTCGATTTTCAGCTTGCCGGCGTGGACCGCATGGCTGTACGGGACCGGCTGCTTCGGCATATAGCCAACGTCGAGCGTGCCCGGTGCATCGCCGACGTAAATCGCGCCACCGACATAGAGTGCGAGAAACACGACTCCTGCGCCAGCGATGGGCAGAAGACGGTCGACCCAGGTCGGGAATTGGAACCGTCTCATATTGGACTCAAATCAATCGCTGCGAAGTGCAGCCCCTGGAGCCAGAACGGCTCCTCGGGCGCGGAGCCCGAGGAAACCGAGGGACGTCAACCGCGGCAGTCTAGAGTTCTCACAACAACACAGCAACGCCCACTGGGACCTTCTGCGGGGATTTCCCACACTCGATAAAGTGCAGTTCGCAGAGGACTTCTGAGTCTTGCGAAGCCGTCAGACTCAACGGGAACATCGCTGGAAAAGTCGCGGCGATGCGGTCGCTGGACCCGTGAGTGCGGCAAACATCGAACGGCGTGGACCGGAAACTGCTCCCAACCCGCAAAACCCGCTCGGTTTCTCAATAATGAGAGACGAGGGTGCGATCAGCCTCGGTTCGAAGACCTCGCGAACTGTGCAGGCCGCCCGTTCCGCCGATCCGAGTGGACGCCCGTACTAGGCGGCCTCAGGCGGCTTCGGCCCGATGCTCCGCGGGCCTTTCGGGCTGCGGGCCTTGAGATCGAACAGCCCGAAGATCTCCGAGGCATTGAGACTGAGGGATGCATTCGTATTGTCCCCATCGCCGAGAATCGCCCGAAACAGTTCGCGCTTCTCGTTCAGCACGCGGTCGATCCGTTCCTCGATCGTGCCGGTCGAGATGAACCGCGTGACGATGACCTGGCTTTTGCAACCGATCCGGTGCGCCCGGTTGATCGCCTGATCCTCAATTGCAGGATTCCACCACCGGTCAAATAGAAAGACGTATCCGGCGAACTGCAGGTTCAATCCCACCGCCCCCGTGCCATAGCTCATCAGAATCAGGTGCGAATCGGGGTCTTCCTTGAACTTCTTCAGCACCGGCTCGCGCTTCTTCGTCGGTACGCCGCCGTGGTAGATCAGCGCCCCGTACTGCTTTGTGTGCTCGTACAGCCAGTCCAGGCAGCGGGTCCATTGGCTGAACAGGATGGCCTTGCCGCCGCTCGCGGCGATTTCCTCCATATCCGCCTGCAACCGGTCCAACTTGGCGGATTCTCCGGTCAGCGGATCCCAGTTGGTGATCTGCTTCAGCCGCAGCACCAGTTCGAACACATGTTGCACGGAGATCTGGTCTCCCAGTTCGTTCAGGTGCACGATGCCGTCTTTTTCAGCCATGTCGTAGGCGATCTGCTGGGCCGGGCTGAGTTCCAGCAGTGCGTCCCGGTCGAGCCGGGGCGGCATGTCCTTCATGACCAGGTCTTTGGTTCGCCGCAGGACGAATTCCTTCGACAGCGCCTGGAGCTGCCGCAGATCGGGGCTGGCGCCCGGCGGAACGATCTCCATGAATTCGTACAGTGCGCCCATTTCTTCAGGGCGGTTTTCGATCGGCGTTCCCGTGAGGGCCCAGCTTCGTTTACGGGGGAGGGCGCGGGCGGTGACGGCCGTCCGCGATTCGCGGTTCTTGATCCGCTGCGCTTCGTCCAGCACCACCAGGTCAAAGCTGGGAAACTCGCCCTCTGGAAACGAGGCGAAATCGCGGACCATCGCCTCATAGTTGGCGATCAGCACCGGGACTCCCTGCATTGTCCAGGTCATACGCCGTCGCTCAGTATCCCCTTCGACGACGACGAACGGTAATTCTTCCGCCCACGTCTGAAACTCCCGCTGCCAGTTCGGCAGCAGCGGTTTCGGGCAGATCAGCAGCACCCGGCGGACCTGGCCGCTGCGAATCAGCAGCCGGATCGCCGTGATCGTCTGCATCGTCTTGCCGAGACCCATTTCGTCCGCCAGCAGGGCGGCATCCCGCGAAAACAGCCAGCCGATTCCCTCGTACTGATAGGGAAACGGCTCGAACGGCATGATCAGCTCCTGGCCCGCCAGCCAGGTCTGCAGCGGCGGCTGCAGCACGTAAAACAGCCGGTCTTCGAGCGAAACCGCGCTCGTCGGCGGTTTGATCCGCGTGACCTGCTTCTTCGGGGCTTCGACCCCGGTCTCCTCTTCGACGGCCGGCAAGTCGGCCTTGGGAGGTTCGAGAGTTCTCAGCTCTTCGTCGGGCTTCTTCTCGGGCTTCCGCGGCAGGAACTCGGTCCCTTCAGCGAACGTCAGTCCGAACGTCACGACTCGCGGACGAGTCGGTTTCCACGACGGACCGAGCGTCACCGTTCTGGGGAGCGACACCGTCGAGGTCTCGATACGCGGCACTCGTTGCAGTGCGCTGTTGAGGCCCGCCGTGTAGATGTCGCAGTCCAGCCCCAGTTCCAGCCGTTGCACACCTGGCGTACCCTGCGCCGTTTCGTCGCCGGCGAATTGCCCTGCCGGAATGTGTGGCCCGCGCAGGACGCCTTCGAGGGCATTGCCGACGGTTCGAGTCGAGTTGGTTGTTTCCGGTTGCATGGGCGCCTTCCTGAATCCCCAATCGATCGCGCAATCCGTGCGCGATCTCCCTCGGATAAGATCATCGGGCGGCCGTCGCGGCCTTGATCGTCTCCGTCAGTGCTTCGCGGACCCGGTCAAACGGCTCCTTCAGATCCGCCGACGACGGAATCTGGGCCGCCTGCCGCTCGATCTCGGTCCGGTCCTCATTGTGGCCGCCGTGGAACGTCAGCAGCTGGTTGCCCAGTTTCAGGCGTCTCGGCCCATCTTCCCCGGTTTTCGCAATCGGCAGATCCGACAAGCTCGCGACCGGCACCGAGACGTAGTCCCGCAGATCCAGCAAGTCGTCGTGCTCCGTCAGGACGAGATGCGGCTTGACGCCGGCTTTCTCGACCAGAGTTCGGCCGATCAGTTCCCCGAGCACGAATGGCTTCAGGGTGGGGCCATAGAGGATCTGCTGCGTCCGGTTCGGTTTGACCGGGGCCGTGCACTGAAATTCCAGCGGCCGACCGAAACGATTCGTAATCAGCAGGCCACCCACGTAACCACGTTCCGGATCCTCAATGGCCGTCAGAAACCCCAACCGGAATTGCTCTTGCGATCCGCTGGCTGCCATCCACTCCGACCCCTGTTGGAAGAAACGGACCCCTGCCCGTTCCTGAGGGATCGGAAGACTGATCGGGCGGACTTGAGAGGGACTCGCACGATCGCACCAGACGTACTTATCTCGTTTCGAATTCAAGAGTTCAGGAATCTCAGCAAGATCGGGAGTTCCCTCAGGAAACTCGATTCCGCGGCACGCCGGTTGCGTTATTGCGGCGGGAGGATCGGCAGAAATTCTGGACTCGGGCGCGGGAATCCGGCGAACCCCGCTGGCCGGCCAGCGTGTAACATGGTGCCTCACCCTGGTGCCGCGAATCTGGCGATTGGTCGGGAGCTGGAAATGAGTCGGAGCAAACCTCTGCGATCACTGACGATCTGGTCCTACGCAGGCCTATGCATGTATGTAGGATGCGGTCAGCCCGCCCCCGCGACGCCTCAGGCGGATTCCGCCAGTCGGCAGGCGTCGCCATTCGCCGCCGGCGAACCTGTCATCACCGAAGCGGTTGCAGCCTCCGACGGTAACGTTCCGCCCCCCTCCCGCCGCCATGCGGCCTCCGTCAAGCTGGGCCTGGCGTCGGCGAGCAGCGAGGCGTCAGCCGATCCCATTGATGAGGCGGCCCGAGTCGACTCGGTGATGGCTGCCCTGCGACCGTTGCAAATTCTGCTGGGCCGCTGGAACGGCACGTCCCGGAAAGCGGTGCTCGATCAGCCCGAGTGGGTCTGGGATCTGACAACTGATCCCGGTCAGCCGGCCCTCGTCCTGACCTCTGACAAGGGGGTCTATATTCACGAAGGCCGCCTGACGTTCCTCACTGCCTCACAGGAGTATGAGTTCTCCGTCAAGGACGGCGACGGAAACCGCAAGGTTTACCGGGGCGTCTTCTCGAAGCCCGTTCAGGATGTTCCCGGCGACGATCAGAAGCCCCAGCGCACCTACAAGCTGCTTCTGACGGAAGCGGTGCCGGAGGACGCCGCCGAACAGTGGCAGCTCGCGATCGGCCAGCAGGAGAACAACCGCTACATCGTCGAAGTCGACCGCAAGCGTGGCAACGGGCGGTTTCAGCGGGTCGACACCGTTAATACCCAGCGGGAAGGGACGTCGTTCGCAATCAGCGATACCGACTACGGTGACAAGACCTGCCTGATCTCCCAGGGGCTCGGCACGATTTCGGTGTCCTATGCCGGCAAGAGCTACTGGGTCTGCTGCACCGGCTGCAAAGCCGCCTTCGAGGAAGACCCGAAAAAGTGGGTCACCAAGTGGGAAGAGATGCAGAAGAAGATGAAGCCCGACTGAATTGCGTCAGCCGCCGGCTTCAGATGCGGTGCCTACGTTGCTGGCCGGCCTGAGTATGACGCACAGTTTTTCGAGGTCTCCCACAGCGTGACCTCGACGATCGGATATCCGCGCGACTTGCAATAGTCGAAAATCATCCGGGCAATATTCTCCGTCGTCGGATGGAACGGGATCGGACAGACGGGTTCGTTCTGCGTGCGCAGGAATGTGACCAGCGGGTCGCTCTCGTGCAGAATCATCCGGTGATCGATGGTTTCGTCGATCCAGCGATTGACGTCCTTCTTGAGCACCGTGAAGTCCACCAGCATCCCGTTCGAGTCGAGCTGGTCACCGCGCATCGAGATCTGCAGCCGGCCGTTATGCCCGTGGGGATACCGGCACTTGCCGTCGTAATTCAACAGCCGGTGGCCGTAACAGAATTCCAGTTCGACGTTGATCGTGTACATGGGCAGACCTGATGCTGGCGAATGGGCAGGCTCGTCCTCGGTCAATTGTAGACCTCCCTGCCGGCAGGGCCAATCCCGAGCCGATTCGGCGGCGAAGACTCGAAACCTGTCCGACGGTTCGGGTCGTGCGGATTGTGGGGCCTGTGGCCAGTGGCGGCACCTGACGCTGTCACAAAAGTCACAAAACCGGCGTTGCCCCGCAGCCTCCTGTTTGACGGGCTCACGCTTCGACCTACCGTTCACCATCGGGATGAACAAGCCTCTTCAATCCCTGCGCTCCAATCGAATCACAATCCTTCGGATCCAGCTCGGGTTCGCGTCGACTGCCTCGGATCGGAACGACTTCTGACTGAGAGATTGCCAATAGCAACCGGGAGTCCACGTTGACGCCGCTCGAAGAAACGCTGACCGCCCGTGAAATTGCCGAATACTGCAAAGTGCACTTTCGTACGGTGCTGCGCTGGATCCAGCGGGACGAGCTGAAGGCCCATCAAATCCCGGGACGAGGCGACAATCGCGTTCTTGTGGCGGACTTTCTGGAGTTCCTCCGTCGCCACGAGCTCCCGGTCCCGCCCGAGTTTTCCATCCTCTGCTCGCGCGTCCTGATCGTGGAAGACAGTTCGCAACTTGCGCGCTCCATGCGTCGCGTCCTCGAACGGAGCGGCCTGGAAGTCGAAGTCGCCTCAGACGGTTTCCGCGCCGGCGTCCTGCTGGGAACTTTCCGGCCGGCCGTCGTGACGCTGGACCTTCACCTGCCGGGCACGAGCGGCCTCGGGGTTCTCGCGTTCCTCAAGGACTCGCCACGTTTCCAGAAGACCAGGGTTCTCGTCGTCTCCGGCGAAGGCGATTCCGCCGTCGCCCGCGCGTTGGAGTCCGGGGCCGAGGATTTTCTGAGCAAGCCGTTCCTGAACTCAAGTCTGGTCCAGAAGGTTTTCAGACTTCTTCCGCAGGTCGGCGATGAAACGTGCCGCCACAACGAACACGACGTCACCAATGCGGTCTGCGCGAACGCGGCACCAGCACACAACGAATAGACAGATTCAGCCCGGCTCCTGCGGGCGTCGACACACGGGTTTTGCTGCGGGCCTCCCCGTCGTGTCGACGCCTTGCATTTTCGAAAGATCGTCGATGACTGCTTCTGCTCCCACGTCGGCGACCGTTGACCGCGTCGCATCGCCGCGCTCTGACTCCATCCTGCTCGTCGAGGACAGCCGCACGCAGCTCCAGGCGATGCGACAGAGTCTGTCGGTGCTGCCGGCCCGGATCCTGACGGCGAGCACCGGCGCTGAGGCCGAGCGGATCCTGCAGTCGGAAACTGTAACCCTGGTGCTCGTCGACTACGAACTGCCTGATGTCTCGGCGGACGAACTCGTCGATCGCCTGCAGGCGGCCCGCATTCTGCCTCCCTTCGTCGTCATCACCGCCCGCGGCACCGAGCAGGTTGCCGTCTCCATGATGAAACGCGGCGCGATCGATTATCTGATCAAGGACGGCGCCTTCTGCGAGATGCTCCCGACAGTCGTCGAGCGCCTCCTCAAGCGACTGAAGGTCGATCGCATTCTGAAAGAAGCCGAAGACTCCGTCCGACGTTCTCAGCAGCGAATGCGGCAGATCGTCGACTCCAATCCGGACGCCTTCGTCTCCATTCTTGCCGACGGCACCGTGATGGACTGGAATCGCTCTGCGGAGAGCATGTTCGGCCTGCCGCGCGATCATGCCCTCGGCAGCAACGTGCTGGATACGATCGTCCCGCCCCAGCATCGCGTGGCGTGCAGCGAGCTGATGCAACAGTTCCGTCGGAACCCGGACGGATTTCCGCATCAGCGCCGGCTGCAGACCGCCGTCATCGATCACGATGGGCGGGAGATCCCCGTCGAAGTCTGTCTGACGGCGGTGGAATCTGAAAGCGTCTGGCTGATCAACGCCTTTATCCGCGACGTTTCCAAGCGGCTGGAGCTGGAAACCCAGCTTGTTCAGTCGGAGAAGATGGCCTCTCTCGGCCAACTCGCCGCCGGCGTCGCCCACGAAATCAACAACCCGATTGCCTACGTTCTCAGCAACCTCGGCACGCTCCAGGAGTATGTCGAGGTGTTTCAGTCCGTTATCCAGGGCTACCAGGCAACCGCGGAAGCCGCTGTCGCCGGCGATCTGGAAGAAGTCGGCCGCAGTGTCAACCGCGTTCGCGAGCTCCGGAGCCGCGAACGCTACGACGATATCCTGGCCGACATCGGGGAGCTCTTCGAGGATTCCGGGGAGGGCCTGCTCCGGGTCAAGGACATTGTGCAGAACCTGAAGAGCTTTGTCCGGCTCGACGAGGCCGAAGTCAAAGAGGCGGACTTAAATGAGAGCCTCCAGACGACGCTGAAGGTCGTCGCCAATGAGCTCCGTTACAAGTGCGACGTCAAACTGGAGCTGGGAGAGATTCCCCGCCTCCGCTGCTATGCCGGTCAGCTCAATCAGGTCTTCATGAACCTGCTGATGAACGCGGCGCAGGCGATCGGCGATCATGGAGAAGTGACGATCCGCACCTGGGCCGCAGCCGACGATGTCTGCGTTTCCATCATCGATACGGGGAAGGGCATCCCTCCGGAAAACCTGACGAAGCTCTTCACCCCGTTCTTTACGACGAAACCCGTCGGCGCCGGGACGGGACTCGGCCTGTCGATCTCGTACGGAATTGTCCAGAAGCATGGCGGCCGGATCGAAGTCGCCAGCAAGGTCGGTTCGGGGACGACCTTCACCGTGGTCCTTCCGCGAAAGGGGGTGGCCTGATGTCGGGGCCCACAATTCTTTGCGTTGACGATGAAATCAACGTTCTGCGCGCCATTCGCCGGTTGCTTCGTAAGGAAGACTACCAGGTTCTGACGGCCACCAGCGGTGAGGAAGGTCTCGAAGTTCTCCAGACCTGCGCTCCCGAAGTCATCATTTCCGATCAGCGAATGCCGGGCATGTCCGGCACGGAGTTCCTCGACCGGGCCAAGCAGCTGCACCCCGACAGTATCCGCGTCGTGCTCTCCGGATACGCGGACGCCGCGACCATTCTCGAATCGATCAATCACGGCCACATTTTCCGTTTTCTCACGAAGCCCTGGGACGACGAAGTCCTCCGCGGCGGCGTTCGCGACTGTCTCCGGCAGTTTGACATCGCCCGGCAGAACAGCCGGCTCACCGAGCAGATCGCGGTCAAGAATGCGCAACTCGAACGGCTCAATCTGCGGCTTGCCGAAGTCGTCGAAGAGCGAACCCGCTCCCTGCAACTCGCCCAGGAAGTCCTCTCCCGGATTCCGATGCCGGTCATCGGGGTCGGCTCGGACGGCGTGGTGGCGCTGCGAAACGACGCCGTGACCGATGCTCCGGCGCCCTGGAATCATATCTTTCCAGGAGAGGACCTCGTGCACTCCCTGCCGGCCGAGCTGGCCACCGCCGCCCGCAGTTGCATTCTTGGAGAGGTTGACTTTCAGTCGCTCGAAACACCTGAAGAGGGGGCCGACGCTCACGTGTTTCTCCAGCGGCTCTCCTCGGAGGGGCAGACCCGCGGCTGCCTGATCATTCTCGGGGGAGGTCGATGATGATCGGACTCCGCGAACGCAGCCTCGGAGAGGAGATCGAGCGGGCTCTCCACAGCCTCCGCCCGTTACCCCGCGTCGCCCGCGAGTTGCTGGCTGTTTCCAGCACGAGCGACGTTCCTCTGCAACAGATCATCGACCTCATCGAATTCGACCCCGTGTTCGCGACGCGGATCGTCCGTCTGGCCAATTCGACGTTCTTCGGCCTCCGCCGCCGCGTGGCGACGATCAAGGACGCCGTGGTTGTCCTCGGCATTCAAGGGGTCCGCAATCTGGCGATCGGCGTGGCCCTGCTCCCCGATCCGGAGGCGAATGAGGTCTTCGGGCTCAAACTGACGTCGTCGAGCGGCCTGAATCACTACGCCTTTCTCGACCACACTCTGGCGGTCGCGATTACCGCTCGCCGGATCGTGAAGCTCCTCGACCCCGCCAACGCCGACGAAGCGTTTCTCGCCGGTCTTATTCACGACCTCGGTAAGCCGTTTCTGGCGACGATCGATCCCGATTCGTATCGCCAGGTGCTGGCCGAGGCCGCCGAACGGCTCTGCGACCCCGCGATTCTGGAGCGGCAGGTATTCGGCTGCGATCACGGCGAGATCGCCGGCAGGCTCTGCGAGCTCTGGAATCTTCCCCCCTCGCTGGCGCGTGTCGTCCGGATGCACCACGAACCGGGACAGGATGCGCCGATCGACCTCGCGCTGGCGGCTGCGAATTCGCTGGCGCAACTCCTGGAAATCGGTTCCAGCGGCAACCCCTGCGTCAATACTGAATCGTTGCGAACGCTTTTACGATCGTCGCTCACGCTCGAACAGCTCAATGGCCTCGCTTTGAACCTGCCCTTAGAAGTCGCCGAAGCCTGTCACGTCTACGGAACCTGCAGTGCCGCGTTCCGTCCTCCGCTCGAATCCGAGGAAATCCGCGGTCGTCTCGAGCGGCTGGACTTGTCCTGCCGCGCGGCTCCAGAAGGTTCTGCGAATACACTCCGTGAGGTGCGCTGAGATGCCCTGCAACCGCGTGATGCTGATCGACGACGAACCGGGCGTGCTCCGCGCGCTCGAACGCGTTCTGCGGCGCGAACCCGTCGAAGTGACGGCCACCGCGTCTCCGGCCGAAGCCCTCCTTGCGATTCAGGCGCGGGAGTTCGCGGTCATCGTTTCCGACCAGCGGATGCCCGAGATTCAGGGGACCGAACTGCTCGAACAGACCCGGGCCATCGCACCCGATGCGGTGCGCATCACGCTGACCGGATACGCCGACAAAGACGCCGCCATTGACGCGATCAACCGCGGATCGGTTTCCCGATTTCTCACCAAGCCCTGGGAAGACGACGTCCTCCGTCGCGAGATCAACGACGCCGTCGCCAGCTACAACCTCCGGGCCGAGAACCGCCGGCTCCATGAACTGACCCAGCGCCAGAATGCGGAGCTGCGTGAACTGAATGAGAATCTCGAGGCCCGAGTCGCCGGTCGGACGGCGGAAATCACCCGGCTGAACCACGACCTCCGCCGCGGCTTCGCGGCTTCGATCTTCGTCATTGCCCAGCTCGGCGAAATGCACAGTCCCGTCGTCGGCAGCCACAGCAAACGGGTCGCCCGCCTGGCCCAGACGCTCGCCGAACAGCTGGGCCTGAGCCGCGAAGAGGTCTTCACCATTTACTCGGCAGCTCTGCTGCACGACATCGGAATGACGGCCCTGCCGGCCGAACTGGTCTCCAAAGACTTCGCCGCCTTGAACCAGAACGAGCGGGAACTGCTCAAGCGGCACGTCGTCGAGGGGGAGCGGATCACGAACATGGTTCCCAATCTGAGCGAAGCCGTGCCGCTGGTCCGCGGTCATCATGAACGCTGGGACGGCGGCGGCTACCCGGACCGCCTCGCGGGAAATCACATCCCGCTCGGCGCGAGGATCATCGCCGTCTGCGACGCCTACGACCACGCGCTCAACAGCCGGACCCGATTCACGCAGACCTCGCCTGCGACCGCGCTGGCCGAAGTCGTCCGCCACAGCGGCGAACAGTTCGATCCGCGTCTCGTCGAGGCGCTGGAATTGCATCTGCGGGACGAACTGGACGCTCCGGAACCCGCCGAGATCGGCCTGCGCGACCTCCGGCCGGGCATGGTTCTCGCCGGGCACGTCGTGACGACCCGCGGCCTGCTGCTGCTGAAATCCGGTATCGAACTGACCGACGACCATCTCCACAAACTGAGAACCTTTCGGCACAGCGATCCGATCGCCGAACCGATCGCCGTCCTGCGAACGGCCGCCGAACCTGCTGCTGTCTGACGTAGCGGACGAGCATGCCCACCTGGAAAGTCGGCCGCTCGACCGGGTCTTCGCGACGACGTTCCGGCCACCGGCCGGCATCTCGGTCCAGTCCGATCACACCGTCGGCCTCTGCGAAACCCCGAAGCCCGATCCCTACGCCTGCGGTTCGGTCATGCTCCAGGGATCGAGCGCTTTCGCCAGTTCGTCGTCCGGAAGAATGTTCTGCTCCCGGCACAGCTCGCGGATCGTCTTACCCGTCTTGAAAGCTTCTTTGGCGAGGGCGGCGGCCTTCTCGTAACCGATGTACGGGTTCAGGCTTGTCACCATTGCCAGGCTCTGCTCGACGGACGCCTCGCAGGCTTCCGGGTTCGCTTCCATCTCGCGGGCGCACAGGTCGACGAAAGCCTGCGTCCCCTGGGCCAGCAGCGCCACGCTTTCCAGCGAAGCGTGCCCCATGACGGGCATCATGATGTTGAGCTGGAACTGTCCGCCGGTTGCGCCGCTGAAGGAGACGGTCTGGTCGTTTCCCATGACGCGCGCCGCGACCTGCATCAGGCTTTCGCACATCACCGGGTTCACTTTCCCGGGCATGATCGAACTCCCGGGCTGGCGGTCTGGCAGTTTGATTTCAAAGAATCCGCAGCGCGGGCCCGAAGACAGCCAGCGGATGTTGTTCGCCACGTTGAACAGCGTCACGGCGATCGTCCGCAACTGCCCGTGGCACTCCACCAGCCCGTCCCGCTGGGCGTTCCCCTCGAAGTGGTTCTCGGCTTCGAAGAAGCCCAGTTGCGTCTCGTCCGCCAGGGCTTTGCAGACTCGTCCTGCGAATTCCGGATGCGTATTGATCCCCGACCCGACCGCCGTTCCTCCCACCGGCAGCTCCAGCACCGGCTTGAGCGCCTTGTGAGCACGATCGACCGACAATTCGAGTTGCCGCGCGAAGCCCCCGAATTCCTGCCCCAGCCGGAGCGGCGTGGCGTCGGCCAGGTGCGTCCGGCCGATCTTGATGATCTTGTCCCACGCCTGGGCCTTCTCCCGCAGAACGTCGCGGAAGGATTCCAGGGCCGGGATCAGCCGGTTCTGAATCGCCATCGCCACGGCGACATGAATCGCCGTGGGGAATGTATCGTTGGTGCTCTGTCCCATGTTGACGTGATCGTTGGGGTGGATCGGCTTCTTTTCCTGAAAGCGATCTCCTCCAGCCAGCTCGATCGCCCGGTTCGAGATCACTTCGTTGCAATTCATATTGCTGCTGGTGCCCGATCCCGTCTGAAAGACGTCAATCGGAAACTCGCCGTCGAACTTCCCGCCGGCGACTTCGCGGGCAGCTTCGAGCATCTGCGCGACCTGGGCGTCGTTGAGCGGGTTTTTGCCGGTCCCGGTCAGTTTCCCCAGATCCCGGTTTGCGATGCCGCAGGCCCACTTCACGAGCCCCATCGCCCGGATCAGTTCCGGCCGCAACGCCCACCCGGAGACGGGAAAGTTTTCGACGGCCCGTTGCGTCTGGGCGCCGTAGTAGGCCCGGGCGGGAACCTGAACCTGGCCCATGGAATCGTGTTCGGTGCGGAATTCGGTCATGGAAAGATCTCTTCTTCGCGACGGCCATGCAGACGATCGGGGAAAGTGGCGATTCTAACTGCCGCACTGGCGGACCGGAACGGTGCGAGGGCGGGGGCGTCGGTGAAATCGATTCGTCCCCGCCCCACCTGGGTCATCTCACTCTACGCACCGGCCGCGCGAAATCGAATCCCGAACCTTGCGAAGAAGCGAGGCGAGCGGGGCAGACGAGCCGCTCGGGGGTACTACACTGGTAACGGGTTGTGTTACACTTCTTGTCAGGTTGTGGAGGAACTGATCCTGGACGGGAAACCACAGATGCAGGTCCTGATCATCGAAGACGACGCGGTGACCGGCCGGGCGCTCGTCAAGGGATTCACCGAGGCCGGGCACCGGGCCGAGTGGGTTCAGGACGGCCAGGCTGGTTCTGAATCCGCGCGCTCGCAGCAGTTCGATGCGATCGTCCTCGACCAGATGCTGCCGAAGAAGAACGGACTGGAAGTCCTCAAAGAGATCCGCGGCCAAGGGGTCCTTTGCCCGGTCATACTCGTCACGGCCCTGGGTTCGGTCGAGGAACGTGTTGGAGGCCTGAACACCGGCGCCGACGACTACATCGTCAAGCCCTTCGAATTCGCGGAGCTCATGGCTCGTCTGCACGCGGTCACTCGCCGGACCAGCGTCCGCCCCGCGGCGATCGTCTCCGTTGGCGACCTCACGCTGGACCTGACGACGCGACGGGTGACGCGCGGCGGCGTCGATGTCGACCTCACGCCGATCGAGTTCAGCCTCCTCGAACTCATGATGCGTTATGCCGGCCAGGTCGTAACCCGCAAGATGCTCTGCGAGCACGTCTGGGGCTTCAACTGGGACGGCACCACCAATGTGATCGAAGTCCACATCAACCGGCTCCGCAACAAGCTCGACCGCGGACGCGACGTCTCGTTCATCAAGACAGTGCGGGGTCGCGGATATGCCCTACCGGCCGCCTGACCGATCCTGGTTTGTCGTCTTCCGCACGCTCCGTTCCCGGCTCGTCTTCTGGAACACGCTCGTCGTATTGATCGCCGTCGTGGTGGCGCTCTACGGCGTGCGCGAAGGGCTCCGTTTCTACCTGACGAACGAAATCGAAAGCGTTCTCAACGAAGAAGTCAAAGTTGCGCTGCTGGCGATCGAGGCGGTCTATCCGGACAACGAACAGGCCATTGAGCAGTTGCAGCGCATCGCCGACGGACATAAGGCGAGCGACTGGCATATCCGGTGGCTCGACGTCAAACGAAGCCGGACGATCTGGGCCAGCGACAATGCGGCAGAATCCCCCCTTCCGCAACTGCTGCGCGCGGGTCCCGATTACACGGTCTGGACCTCCGAGTCGATGATGTCGGTCGAGCGGAAGCTCAAGAACCCGAAGCTGCCGGAGTACTACCTGCGCGTCGGCACGCCCCTGACGTTCGTCACCAAGGACGTCGAGCGGCTGACCGCAGTTCTGGCCCCGGTCGGCCTGATGATCCTGCTCCTGGCGCCCATGGGCGGATTCCTGCTCGCCGAACGGGCGATCGATCCGTTGCAAAACCTGATCCGCCTCACGGAGCGACTCCGGCCGAGTAAAATGGAAGAACGGATTCCGCTGCGCGGCGTCGGCGACGAGCTCGACCAGCTGGCCTACAAGATCAACCAGTTTCTGGACCAGATCGCCGAGTACATTCGACGAAATCGCGACTTCCTTGCCAATGCGGCTCACGAGCTGAGATCACCGCTGACGGCCATTCTCAGCTCTGTCGAGGTGACGCTCCAGAAGTCGCGAAGCCCGGAGGAGTATGAGGAGTTGCTGTATTCCATCGATGACGAGTGCCGGCACCTGTCGGTCCTTGTCAACCAGTTGCTGCAGCTCGCCGAAAGCGAAGCGGGCGTGTCCCAGCTCGAAAAGTCGCCCGTCCTGCTGAACGAAATCGTCGACAGAGCCGTCGAAATGTTCGGCCCGGTTGCCGAGGAACAAGGGGTCTCTCTGATATCGAAGTGCGACCCGAAGGTGACCGCCTGGGGCGAAGAGCGGCAACTGCGGCAGCTCGTCACCAATCTGGTCGACAACGCGATCAAGTTCACCCCGTCGGGAGGAACGGTAACCGTGAAGCTGCGGTCGCTGATCGAGGACCGCGCCGAGCTGCAGGTGCAGGACACCGGCGCCGGCATTCCCGCCGACGATGTTCCGCGCATATTTGAGCGGTTCTATCAGGTCGATCGTGCGCGGCGGCGCGGACCGGACGCGCGCGGCAACGGACTCGGACTGAGCATTTGCAACGCGATCATCCAGAATCACAACGGGAGCGTGAAAGTCGCCAGTCGGATCGGAGAAGGAACGACCATTACGGTCGTGCTGCCGGAGCATCCCCCGCCAGAGCTGGCGGGAGTGCCGACCGTTACGGCGTCATTGGCGCCGAATGCGGATCAAAGGCTTCCCAGCGCGTAGAGCGCTTTGGCCGTGCGAAGGTAGACCCGGCCGTCCACCACGGCGGG
This sequence comes from uncultured Planctomycetaceae bacterium, assembly GCA_942493135.1. Taxonomy (GTDB): domain Bacteria; phylum Planctomycetota; class Planctomycetia; order Planctomycetales; family Planctomycetaceae; genus Planctellipticum. The sequence goes on from OW818684.1 coordinate 2,942,947, forward strand.
GGTTGCATAAGCGTCCTCCGCAAAATTCGCGGTGTGGAGCGTTTCCCAGGCGTCGCGAGCTGACAGGACCGTCAGGCGGCCCTGCTCGTCGAGCAGGTAGACCTTGCCGTCCGCCGCTACGGGCGAGGCGTAATAGTTCCCGTTCGCTTCGAGCCGGCCCTGCTTCGTCGGCTTGCCGGTGGCCGCATTGAGGCATGAGACGATTCCGCCGTCCTTGACCGTGAAGACCAGCCCGTCAACATACAGCGGCGATGCGCAGAACGGGACGAGTTTCGCCTGTTCCCAGCGGACATGCGTCTCGGTCGCTTCCCCTTCGGGACCCGGGCGGATCGAGAGGACCAAATTGCGCCCGCTTCCGGCCAGACCGCGGAAATGTTCGTATTCTTCCCGCGAGATCGTACCGTCCTTGTTGCGATCGACCTGAGTAAACCGCTGCTTGATCGCGCCCGACTCCAGTTCGCTTTCCTCGAAGCCGCCGTTCTGATTCTTGTCGGCGGTCTTTTCCAGCTCGTCGAACGGTTCGATGACGAGCGGGTCGCCTCCGACGTCCCCGCCGGCCGCCCAGCCGGCGACATACAGGTAGCCGTCGTCGCCGACGGAGGGCGTCATGCAGACCGTTCGCGAGATCCCCCGGACCGTCCAGCGTTCCTTCCCGGTGGCCAGGTCGTAGCCAGTGACGCGCAGCGTCCCGGCCAGCACGATGTCGGTTCGACCGGCCTGTTCCCAGAGGACCGGCGACGCGTAGCCCCGGAGGAATTCGGACCGGTCAACGGTCCAGATCGTCTCGCCCGTCCGCTTGTCGAGGAGCATCACGAAGGAATCGGTGTCGTGATCCTGGGCGAGAATGACCCGGTCACCGGCCAGAATCGGAGAACTGCCGGCTCCGAAATCGTCGTTGAATGGCCCCATCCGCCGCTGCCACAGCAGGTTCCCGGCGTGGTCGTAACAGAACAGGCCGGCGGAGCCGAAGAACGAAATCACGCAATCGGCGTCGGCGACCGGCGTGCACTGGGCGTAGCTGCCGATGCGGTGAATCTCTTCGAGCTTCTCATGCGGCGCCGCCTGTTCCCAGAGGACCTTCCCGCTGGCCCGGTCGAGGGCCATCGTCAACAGCGTCTTGTCCCGGACGGCCGCAATGAAAATCTTGTCGCCGACGAGGACCGGCGAAGCGTGTCCGGGGGGCAGTTCCGTCCGCCAGAGGACGTTCTCCTGAGGGCCGATCTTTTCCGGGTAGGAGGCTCGATCCGGCGCGAGGCCCGCGCCATGCGGGCCGCGAAACTGGGGCCAGTCGGCGGCGGCGAGGGGGGAGGCGAAGAGCGAAGTGGCAACGAGCGCGAAGATCGAGCGACGCATTCTGAGCAGTCCGCGACGGGTGTTTTGATCGGATGCAGCAACGCCGATACGTTACTGGAACGGCCAGGGGGGCGACAGGGGGCGCCGTTGAATTCTGCTGGCGTTGGTAAAGCGACGCGCCGGCTTCGCCGGGCGCTATGCGACCGAAGGGACGGTGATACCGTGGCGAGTTCCGCAAGCACACAGCTGGCCCGCAGATGGACTGGGCGGTCTCCCGCACGCTGATAACCTCAGAGCCTCCGCGGCGCGGAGGCTCTGAGGTTAAGATGTGGGTAATGACAAGAACGACCGACTTGTGCCACCCTGCGAGACAACGCACACATGAAACTTCCCACCACCTACGATGATGACATCCTCGGCCATGAGGGCAGGTTCTACCCGGACAGCACGCCGGCTCAGTCGAGAGTCTACTCGTTGGTATTTCCGCCGATCGGATTCTTCCCCTTCTACGGCATCGGGAACGGAGACTACCACGGCTTCTATTGGCCAATTGGCTGGGAGGAAGATCCGCCAATTATCGCGTTCAGCAGTCACGATGCGTGGTCGCTGATCCCAGAGCATTCCAACATCGAGACGCTCTATAACTGCGAACTGGCACGCGCAAATGAAGATGCGGACTCCTCCGATGATTACCGTGAGCTGGTGACAAAGGCGATTGGAAAACCGCCGATCGACCATGACCTTCGCGGTGTGGCTCCTGACGACTACGACCAACTTCTGTTGCTGGACGAGACTTCGCCGTATTACTTGTGCGCGGCCGCCGATGTCTATTTGACCGAGAACGATGTCGAAGCCGCGGAACAAAAGTATCGCGAATCGCTCGGCCACCTGCCCGAATACGTTGCCGCTCATTTCGGCCTGGCATCCGTCCTTCGACGCCAACGCCGTCCAGAAGAGGCCACCATTCACTTGCGAAAGTCTTTGATTGGTCCGCTGGCTTTTTACGGCGGTTCCTTTTGGTCAGACACATCGCTGCCGGGACGGTTTCGGAACGATTGGAATCGCAAAGCCGTCATGTGGTTCCAGCAATCCAAGACGCTCCACGAGTCGCTGGTTGATGATCCATTCGCCAAGCGAATCAGCGAATTGACGTTCAGGACGGGGTTATCAGATAACCCCGACATCGACGTTCTTCAACTGATCGTCGAAGAGTATGCGACAGCCGGTTCTTACTCCGAGGCTGCTCGGATTTGGAACCTGATCGGAGATCGAGCCGCGATGGAGACAACAAGTTTTCGAGAACGCTACAACCTTAATCCACTGACCTACGGTAGCCGGCTCGCCGAACTCCTCGAGTTGTCTGGAAACAACCTTCGTGCCGCGCTCGTGCGAAACATACTCGGTGCGATGGATAAGCCGGAAGGAAGGTATCTGTAGCCATGTTTGAAACAGCTCTCAAAACGGCTTCGCGGTCTCGGACGCCGACATGATACCGGAACGAGAACACGGGGGCTGTGGTTGTTGTCATCGCCCCGCCAGCTTCCTTTGGCGTTGCCATAACCGGTAGGACGAAGACGTCCAACCCGGTGACACCCAATGACGGTTCCACGGAAGTCCTGGACCCGCAACGACTTTGAATTCGCACACCACTCGCCGATTCCACGCTCCTTTCTCTGCCGTTGCCCATCCCTCCCCGGAATTCCGGGATTGTTTCGCATCGTGCGCAGTCGATATGATGGGGAGAGCACTCCTGAGCCGCGATCCTGCCTGCAGGGTCGCCCCGCCTGACTGACCTGCCTGCCCCGAGAATCCTTCCATGCCCGGCTTTGCCCGCGTTTTCGGCTGCGCTCTCTTCGTCGTCTGTCTGCAGTCGACGGTTCCCGCTCAGACTCCGCAACCACAGGCCGATCCCGGGGCTCAGCTCGACTATCAGAAAGACGTCCTGCCGCTGCTGACAAAGTTCTGCGGCAACTGTCACAGCGGCGATCAGCCCGATGCCGGGGTGGCGTTCGAACGGCTCAACATCGACCTGGCCCGCACGCGCGATCGCGCGACCTGGAAAAAGGTCTTCACGCAGCTCGACGCCCAAATCATGCCGCCGGCCGACGCCGAACAGCCTTCGCCCGAAGAACGGGCGAAGATGGCGGCGTGGGTGCAGAGCCATGCCGTCACCGTCATCTGCGACGGGCCGGCCTATCCGGGGCGCGTCACTCTCCGCCGGCTGAACCGGAGCGAGTACAACCGGACGATCCGCGATCTGATCGGGATCGACTACCGCCCCGCCGACAATTTTCCGTCGGACGATGTCGGCTACGGCTTCGACAACATCGGGGACGTGCTGACGCTGCCGCCGGTGCTGCTGGAGCGATACCTGGACGCCGCCGATGAAGTCGTCCGCCGGGCGATTCTGGTTCCGGAGCTGGACTTCGCCCCGGTCGTCACGAAGCCCGGCAAAGTGCTGGCGTCGGTCTCCGAGGCGGGAGATGAGTTCGAGTTCCTGGCGAACGCCGACTACCTGTTCCGCGTGCAGGCCTACGGCGACCAGGCCGGCCTCGAACCGACAAAGATGGCGTTTCTGCTGGATGGCAAGGAGCTGCAGACGGTCGACGTGCCGACGACATCGAGCGATCCGGGGACCTATGAATTGACCACCCGCGTCGAACCGGGCAAGCACCGCGTGACGGTGAAGTTTCTGAACGATTACTACAAGCCCGACGATCCCGATCCGAAGCTCAAGGGAGATCGGAATCTCCATGTGCAGTCGGTGTCGGTGAGTGGTCCGATCGGAGCGCTGCCGGAGACTCTGCCGGAATCGCATCGGCGGCTGATTCCTCACACGCCAGCGGCTGTCGCCGATCGAAACGCGCAACTGACGGCCGTGCGGGCCAACCTGACGCCGCTGCTGCCGCAGGCCTTTCGCCGTCCGGTGGCCGCGGAAGAGGTCGAGCGATACGTGGGGATTGCGAACCTGGTGCTCGACGACAAGGCCAGCTTCGAGCGGGCCATGCAGGTGGCGGTTCAGGCGGTGCTGGTGTCGCCCCGGTTTCTGTTCCGGGTCGAGCAGGACCCGCCGGCAGAAGGTCCGATCGCCGTTCGCGATCTGGATGACTTCGAACTGGCGACGCGGATCAGCTACTTTCTCTGGAGCAGCCAGCCTGACGCAGAGCTGAGTGCCGCGGCGAGCGCCGGAACGCTGAAGGACCCCGCGGTACTGGAGCAGCAGGTCCGGCGGATGCTGCAGGATCCCCGCAGCGACGCCCTCGTCGAAAACTTTGCCGGGCAGTGGCTGCAGTTGCGGAATCTGCAGACGATTTCGCTGGATACGAAGCAGTTTCCGGAGTTCAACTCGGAACTGCGCGTGGCGATGCGGCGGGAAACGGAGCTGCTCTTTGCGGCGATCATCCACGAAGACCGGAGCGTGCTGGAGTTGCTCACCGCCGACTTCACCTATCTGAATGAGCCGCTCGCGAAGCTGTACGGGATTGAGGGGATCACCGGGAACGAGTTTCAGCGGGTCTCGCTGACTGGGTCGCCGCGGGGTGGACTGCTGGGTCAGGCGAGCATCCTGACGGTGACGTCGAACCCGACGCGGACATCGCCCGTGAAGCGGGGGAAGTGGATTCTCGAAAACCTGCTGGCGGCCCCTCCGCCGCCGGCGCCGCCCAATGTTCCGTCGCTCGAAGCGCAGAAGGAAGAGACCAAGAAGACGGCGTCGCTCCGGGAGCGGATGGAGTTGCACCGGTCGAATCCGGCCTGTGCAGCGTGCCATCGGCTCATGGACCCGCTGGGGTTCGGGCTGGAGAACTTCGACGCGATCGGCAAGTGGCGCGACAAGGACCACGATTCGCCGGTCGATCCAAGGGGCGAGCTGCCGGGCGGGCGGACGTTCAGCGGTCCGGTCGAACTGCGGCAGATTCTGATCGAGCGCAAGGCGGAATTCCGCCGGTGCGTGGCGACCAAGCTGCTGACCTATTCGCTAGGTCGGGGGCTGGAATACTTCGACGAGTGCGCGCTGAACGACATCACGGCGAAGATGGAATCGCAGAACGACAAGTTTTCGGTGCTGGTGCTGGAAATCGTGAAGAGCACGGCGTTCCGGCAGCGGGCCAGGACGGCGATGCCGGAATAAAGAAGCCGAAGATTCACCGCAGAGTCGCGGAGGACGCGGAGAAGACAGGCAGAGAAAACCACGAAGTTCACGGAAGCCACGGAGAATGGAAAAGCGGGACGGAACCGATGGTTGAAAGCAGAATTGCGTTTCTGCGAGGGCGCCGGGATGCGTTGCAAGTCTTTTCTTAAGAATGAGTTGTATTCATTCGTGCGATTCGTGGTTGTCTTGGGCTTTGGTGTCTGCCGATGAACGTTGTGGAAGTAGTCTGCGGCGGGGATTTCGCATAAAATTCAGTTGATGGTTGTGAGTTCCAGAGATCGAAGGTGACGTCAATGGGTCTGCCACGTATTTCCCGCCGGACCGCTCTCAAGGGGCTGGGAACGGCGATTGCGCTGCCGATGCTGGATGCCATGCTCCCCCGGTCGTGGGCGGCTGCGGAGCAGGCGGCGAAGCCGTTGCGAATGGCGTTTCTGTACGTCCCCAACGGCAAGCACATGCCCGACTGGCTCCCGACGACCAAAGGGGGCGGGTATGAACTGCCGAAAACGCTGCAGCCGCTAGCCAGTCTGAAAGACGACTTCTGCGTCCTGTCGGGACTGACGCAGCAGAAGGCGAACGCCAACGGTGACGGCGGCGGTGACCACGCCCGCGCCCTGGCGACATTCCTGACCGGCACCCAGGCCCGCAAGACCGACGGCGCCGACATCCGGGCCGGCGTCTCCATCGATCAGCTCGCCGCTCACGAGTTCGGCAAGTCCACGCGGTTCGCCTCGCTGGAAGTCGGCGCCGATGCCGGCGGCCAGTCGGGCAATTGCGACTCGGGCTATAGCTGCGCCTACTCCTCAAACATCGCCTGGCGCAACGAATCTCAGCCGGTCCCCAAGGAAGTCGATCCGAAGCTGATCTTCGACCGGCTGTTCACGTTCGGGCGGCCGGGTGAATCGGCCGAGGCTCGCGCCCGGCGCGAGCGATACAACAAGAGCATCCTCGACATGGTTCGCGATGACGCACGTCGCCTCCAGAGCAACGTAGGCGTCGCCGACCGCCGGAAGCTCGACGAGTATCTGACCGCCATCCGCGAACTGGAAGTGCGAATCGACAAGGCCGCCAATGCACCGGCCGGGCAGTCGGTGCCGATGGACCGTCCCAAGGGCGTCCCGGCTTCGTACGAAGAGCACCTGCGGATTCTGGGTGACCTCGTCGTGCTGGCGTTTCAGACCGACACCACGCGCGTCTCGACCTTCGTTTTCGCGAACGAAGGGAGCAACCGCAGCTATCCGTTCCTGGATGTGCCCGAAGGTCACCACGAGTTGTCGCACCACGAATCGAAGGCAGAGAAGCAGGCCAAACTGCAGAAGATCAACCAGTTCCATGTCACGCAGCTCGCGTACTTCCTGGAACGGCTCAAGGCCGCCCAGGAAGGGGAAGAGTCGCTGCTCGATCGGAGCCTGATCGTCTACGGCAGCGGCATCGGCGACGGCAATGCGCACAACCACAACAACCTGCCGATCATCCTGGCGGGGAAGGGTGGCGGGCTGGTCAAGCCGGGCCGCCACATCGCCTATGCAGACGGCACGCCGCTGACGAACCTCTACCTGTCGATGCTCGACGGGGCGGGGATTCCTGTGGAGAAACTGGGCGACAGCAGCGGCCGGCTGACGGGTCTGGAAACCTGATTGACGGGTATCGGGTCTGGGGATTCGGGTATCGCAGAAAAGAGGTCCGTCGTCGGTGGTCAGTCGCGAAGAGAGTGGGGCGAGTCCCACCTCTGTCATCACGCGTCATGTTGAGGCCCGAAGACTCGCTTTCGACCACGCAGTCCATCGAAAATGTCAGATCGCACCCGGCGGAACGTCCTGTTTCCGTCGGGTGCGATTTTTGGTTTCGGCGGCAGTGCGATTCGACATTCCGGTCGCCGCGAACGTAGAATTCTCAGTTCACATTCCCAAAACGATTCAGCTCCGGGAGAGCACTCGATGAGCGGCTTGCGCGTCTGGTTGGGGGCGGCGGTTGTCCTTGCGTTGTCCGTTGCGGCGGATTTGTCGACGGGGCGCGCGGGAACGATCGAAGAAGCCCGGGGCCGGCTCGACGCGGACGTCCGCTACCTCGCCGCCGACGACCTCGAAGGCCGGGGAGTCGGGACCGATGGCCTCAATAAGGCCGCCGACTTCATTCAAAGCGAGTTCCAGAAAGCAGGACTCGACGTCACCCGCGTCAACGGCGGCGCCTTTCAGAAGTTCGAGCTGGTGACCGGGGCCACCAAGGGGCCGGTCAATACGTTGAAGCTGGTCGCTCCCGACGGTACGGTCACCGAGCTGGAAATGGGCAAGGACTTCGAAGTCTGCTCGTTCGGAGGCTCCGGGAAGATCGACGTCGAGCTCGCCTTCGCGGGCTATTCGATCGACGCCCCCAAGGACGGCTATAGCGACTACACCGGATTCGACGCCAAGGGCAAAGCCCTGATCGTCATGCGACGCAATCCGGGGCAGTCCGATGGGGCCGATCCCCACGGCGGCAACCCCCATGCCACCGGCGACGACAAGGCCCCGGATCTGACCCGCCATGCCGATCTGCGCCGCAAGTTCAGCCAGGCCACCCAGCACGAGGCCGCCGCCGTGGTGTTTGTCAACGATCCGCATGCCATTCGCGAAGCCGCCGAAGGCCGAAAGACGCAGATCACCAAAACGGAGTCGACCGTCGTGGTTGCGGCGGAAGCCTTCATCGCCGCCGATCCCGCCAACGAAGCAGCGGTCAAAGATGCTCAGCAGAAGCTGACTGAAGCGGTCCGCAAGCTGCAGGCGGACCGGGAAGCCGCGAAGACCGCCGATTACGATGTGCTGATGAAATTCGGATATGCGGGCAACGGCGGCGAGGCGACTTCGCCTCTGCCGGCCGTCCACATCACCCAGGCGATCGCCAACAAAGCCCTCGAAGGGGCGCTCGGCAAGCCGCTGAAGGTTCTGGAAGCGGAAATCGACTCCGACCTGAAGCCGCGGAGCGCCGTCCTGACCGGCTGGAAGCTGCAGGGGGAGATCTCCGTCGAGCAGACCCGCAGTGAAGTCAAGAATGTGATTGGCGTGCTGGAAGGGGAGGGGCCGCTGGCTGGCGAAACGATCGTCATCGGCGCGCATTACGACCACGTCGGAAAGGGAGGCGCGAATTCGCTGGCGCCCGGATCGACCGAAGTCCACAACGGCGCGGACGACAATGCCTCGGGAACGGTCGCACTGATCGAGCTGGCCCGGCACTTCGGCTCCTTGCCGCAGAAGCCGGCCCGCCGGCTGGTCTTTATCGCCTTCACCGCCGAAGAACTGGGGCTGATCGGCTCCGCCCGGTACGTGAAGGAGCCGGTCTTTCCGCTGGAATCGACGATCGCGATGTTCAACATGGACATGGTCGGTCGGCTGCAGGACAACAAGCTGACGATCTTCGGCACCGGCACCAGCCCCCGCTGGGAGCCGGAGCTGAAGGCCCTCAACGAAACCGCGAAGTTCGAGTTCGCATTCAAGCCGGAAGGCTTCGGGCCCAGCGACCACTCGTCATTCTACGGCAAGAAAATCCCGGTGCTGCACTTCTTCACCGGCACGCATCCCGACTATCACCGTCCGTCCGACGACGCGGACAAGTTGAACGTCGAAGGGATTGCCCGCGTGACGGCTCTGCTGGAACCGCTGATCGCCGAGACGGCGGCCAATCCCGAGCGTCCGGCGTATGTCGAAGTGAAGGGGACCGCCAACCCGATGCGGGACGGCAGCCGGCCCTACGTGGGAACGATCCCGGACTTCGGCACGACCGATCCCGGTTACGCAATCTCCGGAGCGGCCCCGGGCAGCCCGGCGGATAAGGCGGGGCTCAAAGCGGGGGACCGGATCGTGAAGCTCGGCACGAACGCGATCACCGGGCTGGACGACTTCGACCTGGCGCTGCGGAAATTCAAGCCGGGCGAGGAGACGGAGTTCACGATCATCCGGGCCGGGCAGGAGTTCAAGGTGAAAGTGACGTTTGCGCCGCCGCGGTAGAGCAGCGGGCGACACGGGTTCCGGGTGGCTGTGTTGGAGCCCGCGACAACACAGATCCTTGCGGAAGTCGAAGACTGGGTCGTCGCAGACTCCGACGCCAGCCACCCCAATGCACGACTCACGGCTCCGCGTGCAACCCCGCCAGAATCGCGTCGACTGCAGACGCCGCGATCCGGTCCTCCCGTTGGCGGTCGGCCGGCTCGTGCAGGAAACGAAAGGTCTTCAGCTTGCCGGCAAGCTCGTCGCCGGGACGGAGAGTATCCACAAAGGCGTCCCACTCCTGCCGCTCGACCTCGGTCAGGCCGTGGTACCAGAGGCAATATTCGATGAGCGATTCTCCGTGCAGGACGACTTTGCCGAAGTGGCTCTCCTGAGCCGTAGCGTCCGGCTGGTCCCAGGCCGCGTAAGACAACTGCGGCGGCTGACCGGGCCGGGGGAGGAACTGCTTCGGCCAGGAGACTCGCCGGTCTTTGAGAGACCAGTCGCCATTCGTCGCCACTGGTTCGCGGCCGGTCTTGAGGCCGAGCGTGAGCTGGTCGCCTCCTTCCAGAATCGCGCCGGCGAGCAGATCTTCGCTATACAGCCCCAGCACGTCGAAGGGATCCGGACGAGCGAGCGTCGGATCTTCGCGCAATTGCTTCTGCCACTCGTCGAGCAGTTGCTGGAACTCCGCGGTTGTTTCCAGGTACTTGTCCAAGGAATGTTCCATCGACTCGGGAGTCGCCAGGAACTTCAGACTTTCGGCGAAGAGGTCGTCCCGGGCGCGGGCGACAATTTTCTGTCGAATGACTTCCAGCAAGTGCTTGCCGTCGTCTCGACGACCGTCTGCATCGGCGCGCATCAGCGCGGGGAGTTCTTCGAAAGTGAAATACCCCCGTTCGACCAGATACTGCATGACGCGAACGAGGATCTCGGGATTGTGGTCGTCCTGCCGCGACAGCCCGGCGGTCCAGAGATAGAGCGAGAGATTCAGCAGATCCCGGCGGACGTGGGAGTTGAAAAACTCCTTCAGCGGGGGCCAGCCCGGATCGTTCTGGAACTCCTGCCCCAGCCAGCCGATCAGGTGCTCGGTCACGCGATCGGCAGCCACCTTGCGGCGTTCCCATTCCGCGGCGACATCGTCGACGCCCCGAAAGCGCTCGACGTACAGCGCAGCCGAGCCGAGGGGGGTGTCCCACCGGGAGTAGGTTCCGTGTCCCCCGATGTCGTCGGGCAGCCGACCGGCGAACGAGTTTTCGAATTCCTGGACTTTGAGGTTCCCGGGGACGTCGGCGGAGTAGGCGGTGGCGAGACGCTGGAGTTCCTCCGGCGTGGCGGCCGGCCCGAGGCGTTGAATGTGAATCCGGCGCTGCAGCTTCTCGCCGACGGGCGTCAGTTCAACGTCGTACTCATTCTGCACGCACCCCGCGAGAGCGCCGACCAGGACCGTCAGGCAGGCGATTCGAGTCATGACCGTCACCCGAGATGGCGTGCGGAGGTTGAAACCGGGATGGAGCTCCCACCGGTACGATCCTGAAATTCGCCGCATTATTCCCCGCCGGCAACTCGACGTCCGTTCTCCAGACGGAACCGACGTCCCATCAAAATCTGCTTGAACTTCGCCCCGCATCGGGTAACATGCAGAATGCCGCTGCGGAGACCTCTCTCCAGCGCACCCGCCTGCTCTCCCTGCCCGGTGTGAGCTACCACCGTTCCGTCGGACGGGTGGATAGGCGCGTCTCCGACCGCCGTCAAATGTTGGTTCCCGCCTGAGATTGACCGACCTTCCGCCCGCCAGCACCGTCGTCGACTGAAGTTTCGTTCGCACCCGCGAACATCGGCGACCGAACTGGCTCCCTCCCGGAATCCCGGCCAGCACAGTCCGGAAACCTCATTCGACTTAACGCCGAAGAGGTGCACCTGATGTCTGTTCGCTCTCTCGCTCTGTCCCTCGGGGCAATTCTGGCTCTGCCGTGTCTCGCGTTCTCCGCGGACGCGCCCGAGAAAATCAGCTTCCATAAGCAGATTCGCCCCATCTTCCAGGCCAACTGCAACGGCTGCCATCAGCCTGCCAAGCCGGAAGGGGCCTACGATACGACCTCGCTGGCCAAACTGCTCAAGCCGGGCGAATCGGGCAAGGCGGGAATCGTCGCCGGCAAGCTCGACGAGAGTTACCTGCTCCAGCAAATCACCCCCGACAAAGACGGCAAGGCGGCGATGCCGCAGGGCAAAGACCCGCTGCTCGAACGGGATCTCAAGCTCGTCCGGCAGTGGATCGCCGAAGGGGCCGTCGACGACAGCCCGGCGAACGCCACCAGCTCGGTCGACGCCGAACACCCGCCAGTCTACACCCGACCGCCGGTCATCTCCTCAATCGACTATTCCCCGGATGGTTCGCTGATCGCTGTCGCCGGCTTCCACGAAGTCCTGCTCCACAAAGCGGACGGCTCCGGCCTCGTCGCCCGGCTGATCGGCCTCGCCGAACGGATCGAATCGGTCCGCTTCTCGCCCGACGGCAAGCAGCTTGCCGTCGCGGGCGGCCTGCCCGGCCGGCTGGGCGAAGTGCAGATCTGGGACGTCGAAGGCCGCAAGCTCGTCCAGTCGATCACGGTCACCTACGACGTGCTCTACGGCGTCAATTGGTCGCCGGACGGCAAGCTGATCTCGTTCGGCGCCACCGACAACAGCGTCCGTGCGTTCGACGTCGCCAGCGGTGCGCAAGTCCTCTTCATGGGCTCGCACAACGACTGGCCCCGCGACACCGTCTTCTCGACCGACGGCTCGAACCTGATTTCCGTCAGCCGGGACCGCACGACGAAGCTGACCGAAGTCGCCACCCAGCGGTTCGTCGACAACATCAGCTCGATCACCCCCGGCGCACTCAGCGGCGGTCTGGCCGCCATCGCCCGCCATCCCCAGCGCGACGAAATCATCATCGGCGGGGCCGACGGCGTGCCGAAGCTCTACCGCGTCTTCCGCCTCGTCAACCGGGTGATCGGCGACGACTCGAACCTGATCCGCGAATTCCCGGCTCTGACCGGCCGCATCTTCAGCGTCGACATCAGCCAGGACGGCAAGCGGATCGCCGCCGCCAGCACGCTCGACGGCGTCGGCGAAGTCGCCGTTTACGGCTATGAGTTCGACACTGCCCTGCCCGACGACATCAAGTCGGTCATGGCCAAGGTGGCGTCGTCCCGCAACGCCGAGGAGAACGCCAAGCTCCAGAAGTACATTACCGACGGCGTCCAGCAGATCGCCAAGGTCCGCATCGACGGCAGCGCGATCTACTCCATCGCCTTCTCGCCCGACGGAACCCGGCTCGCCGCGGCCGGCGGCGACGGTCAGGTCCGGCTGATCGACCCGACCAACGGCCAGATCGTCAGCCAGTTCCCCGTGGCGGAGATCACGCCGGAGTCCGGCTCCGGACGGTCCGCGGTCGTGATGACCGCAGCGTCCGCGGTGCCGACCCCGACCGACAAACTCGCCGACGGACTCCAGGTCCAGGCGCTCGAAATCTCCCCTGCGACGGTCGAGATCGGCCGCCCGTTCGATTACGCCCAGTTGCTGGTGACGGCCCGCCTCTCGACCGGCGAGACGCTGGACGTGACCCGCATGGTCCAATGGCAGATCACCAGCCCGGTCGCAGTCATCGCTCCGGGCGGCCTGCTGACCGCCCATGCCAACGGCGAGGCCACCGTGACGGCGTCGCTCGCCGGTCAATCGATCCAGTTGCCGGTCAAGATCGCCGGATTCGCCGACGACTTCCGCGTGGACTACATCCGCGAAGTGACGCCGGTAATCGCCAAGCTCGGCTGCAACTCCGGTACCTGCCACGGGGCCAAGGACGGCAAGAACGGCTTCAAACTGTCCCTCCGCGGCTACGATGCGGTCTACGACATTCGTGCCTTCACGGACGACCTGTCGTCCCGCCGGGTCAACGTCGCCTCGCCCGACGACAGCCTGATGCTCCTCAAGTCGACCAACTTCGTGCCGCACGTCGGCGGACAGGTCACTCGCCCCGGCGACGCCTCCTATCAGATCATTCGCAACTGGATCGCCGGCGGCGCCCGCGTCGATCTCAAGTCGCCGCGAGTGGCTTCAATCGAACTCCTGCCGCAGAATCCGGTCGCCCCGCTCGCCGGTGCGACGCAGCAGATGCGGGTCATCGCCACCTACGTCGACGGAACCCGCCGCGACGTCACCGCCGAAGCCTTCATCGAAAGCGGCAACGGCGACGTCGCCTCCGCCAATTCCAAGGGGATGCTGACCGCCATCCGTCGCGGCGAGGCGCCGCTGCTGGCCCGCTTCGAAGGCGCCTATGCAGCGACCACGCTGACGGTGATGGGGGATCGATCTGGTTTCGTCTGGCAGGACCCGCCGAAGTTCAATCCGGTCGACGAGTTCACCGCCGCCAAGTGGCAGCGGATGAAGATCCAGCCGTCCGAGCTCTGCACCGACGCGGAGTTCATCCGCCGGGTCTCGCTCGATCTGACCGGGATGCCCCCTTCCGCCGACGATGTCCGGGCCTTTCTGAACGACGCCCGCGACAGCCGCGTCAAGCGCGACGAACTGGTCGATAAGCTGATCGACAGTCCCGCCTACGTCGAGCACTGGACCAACAAGTGGGCCGACCTGTTGCAGGTGAACCCCAAGTTCCTCGGCGGCGAAGGGGCCAAGCTCCTCCGCGACTGGATCGAGAAGCAGGTCGCCCAGAACACTCCGTACGACAAGTTCGTCCAGGAGATCGTGACCGCGACCGGTTCGAATCGCGAGAACCCGCCTGCATCGTACTACAAAGTGCTTCGCGACCCGGTCGACACGATGGAGAACACGACTCACCTGTTCCTCGCCGTCCGGTTCAACTGCAACAAGTGCCACGATCACCCGTTCGAGCGCTGGACTCAGGACCAGTATTACGAAACCGCGGCCTACTTCGCCCAGTTCGGGCTCGATCGCGACCCCGAGAGCAAGGACCGCAACATCGGCGGGACGGCCGTCGAAGGGGCCAAGCCGCTGTTTGAGATCGTCGCCGATCGTCCCGCCGGGGAAGTGAAGCACGATCGGACAGGGGCAGTAACGGCGCCGAAGTTCCCGTATCCCGCGAAGTTCGACGTCGCCGAGAACGCCACCCGCCGCCAGCAGCTCGCCGGCTGGATGACCTCGCCCGACAACCAGTACTTTGCGAAGAGCTACGTCAACCGGTTGTGGGGTTACATGTTCGGCGTCGGGATCATCGATCCGATCGACGACATCCGCGCCGGCAATCCCCCGACCAACCCCGAATTGCTGGACTACCTGACCCAGGAGTTCCTCAAGAGCGGCTTCAACACCCGGCACGTGATTCAGCTCATCTGCAAGAGCCGGACCTACCAGTTGTCCTTCGTCTCCAACAAATGGAACGAAGACGACAAGATCAACTACTCGCACGCCATGCCCCGCCGGCTGCAGGCGGAATCGCTCTACGACGCCATTCACGCAGTCACCGGCACCCAGACCAAGTTCCCGGGCTATCCGGTCGGCACCCGCGCCGCCTCGCTGCCCGACGTCGCCTCGACCCTCGGCGGCGGCTTCCTGCAGACGTTCGGCAAGCCCCCGCGCGAAAGCGCCTGCGAATGCGAACGCCAGGGAGGCCTGCAGCTCGGTCCCGTGATGGCGCTGATCAGCGGCCCGACGGTCGGCGACGCCATCGCCGATCCGGGCAATCAGCTCACGCAGCTCGTCGGCAAGATCGCCGACGACAAGGAACTGATCAACGAGATCTTCCTCCGTATCCTGAACCGTCCCGCGAAGGACGCGGAAACTGCGGCTGTCCTGAGCGAGATGGCGGGGCTCGATGTCGACCATCAGCAGCTCAGCATGCTCCTGGCCGAACAGGAAGCCGCCTGGGCGCCGGTCCGGATGAAACTGGATGAGCAGCGGACTCAGTCGATCGCCAAAGCCGAGCAGACGCTGGCGGACTACGAGAAGGAGCTGGCGCCGAAGATCGTCGAGGCCGAGGCGCAGCAGAAAGTCCGGATCGCCGACGCCGAGAAGGCCGTCAAGGACTACGAGGCCATGTTCGCCACGAAGGTCACCGAGTTCGAGACTCAGCAGAAGGATCTGCCGGTCTGGACGGTCCTCAAGGCCAAAGAGCTCAAGTCGAGCATGAAGGCCACGCTGGAGCAGGGTGAAGACGGCGCAATCTTCGTGTCGGGCGATAACAACGTGGGCACCTACACGATCATCGTCGATACGGAACTGACCGGCGTCACCGGCGTCCGCCTCGAAGCCCTCGCCGATTCCCGCCTCGGCGGCGGCGGCCCGGGTCGGGCGGCGAACGGCAACTTCGTCCTCACCGAATTCGAAGCGAAAACCGCCCCCGTCGCCAACGCGGGAGCCGCCGGTCAGAAGCCGGCGAGCTTCGAAAACGCCCAAGCCGATTTCCAGCAGGACAGTTTCGCCATCGCCACGGCGATCGACGGCAACAACAAGGCCGCCAACAACGGCTGGGCCGTCGCCCCGAAAACGGGCGTCACCCACTGGGCGGTCTTCGAGGTCAAGGAGGCCAGCCAGTACGAGGGCGGCACGCGCTGGATTATCACCATGCACCAGCGCTACACCGACAAGACGCACCAGCTCGGCAAGTTCCGGCTGTCGTTCACCACGGACAAGAAGCCGGTGCAACTGGGGCTGCCGGCCCATGTGCAGGACGCCCTGGCGGTCGCCGCCGACCAGCGGACCGACGCCCACAAGCAGGCGCTGATCGAGTTCGTCGCCGGGCAGGATCAGGAATACGCCAAAAAGAAGCAGGCCCTCGCCCAGGCAATGGCCCCGCTGCCGACCGACTCGAAGCTGGTTCAGCTTCGCAAGGAACTGGAGGAAGCCAGGGTCGAAGTGAAGGACGATCCGAAGCTGGTCCGGCTGCGGCAGGACGTCCAGCAGAGCCAGGCCCAGCTCAACAACCGCCGCCTGACGACGGCCCAGGACCTGGCCTGGGCCCTCATCAACAGCCCGGCGTTCCTGTTCAACCACTAGGCCGACCGGCGCTCGCCCGATTCTGTAACCTGCGAGGTCCGGCGCACGCCGGGCCTCGTGGCGTATCTGGGGTGTCAAAAGCGATCAGGATCGCAATTGTCATCGCAGCCGGTTAGCGAATTGGAGACAGTCAGGAATATCTGTCCCACCTGAAGAGAATTCCTCGGAAAAGGTGGCCCGGACATTCCTGTCTGGACGATTCGCCGGAGTTCATCAACGCGATAATAGCGGGTGGCTGGGGTCGGTCGCTTTGGACCGCCCCCAGCAATCGCGCGAAAGACCAGAGGGCTCGAAGACTCGGCGGACCACTCTGCTAGAGGCATCATGCGGTCGGCATGGGCGATCTTCATCGAGGAACCGTGTGGCTTTTCGGAAATCCATCCAGGATCACCGGACAGGGCTGCAAATTCTGATCGTCGAAATGGTCTGGGCTGATCTTGAGCCCCTCGAAGGGGGCGACGGGTTGTAGCCACGGGTGAAACGGAGTCCGCCGGCAGGCGGACGGAGTGCAACCCGTGGAATATGTCGCCCCCCCACGCACAACCGCCCCGGCAGGGGCGGAGGAATCGCGGCCATGCACCGAACGCCACCGCAGGGCTTCCATCGTCCTTCCGGGGCTTCCCGTCGTGACGGAAACCAATCCGCGGGTTGCGCGTCGGTCAGCTTCGCTGCCGCGCCGCTCCACCCGTGGCGACAGCCCGTCGCCCCCTGGCGGGGCGAAGAGCCGTCAGAACCTCCGTACGTGTGGACGATCAACGGCCGACTGCACCCATCGAACAGTCGTGGCGTCTCTGGTATCGCAGGGGCTCCTGATGCCGTGTAATAATATTGCTACTTGGTCGACAATCGCCTCCAATTGATCGTCCAGGACGTCGTATCGGAATCAATAGTCGCTGGTCGCCGCCGCCCCATCCATCCGGAACTCCCCGAGAACACCATGAAGGCCCAGGAACGCAAAGTCTTGCTCCAGACGCTGCAGGAGCGCTTCGAGCAGAACATGCCCAGGCACCAGGGAACCGTCTGGGCCGAGGTGCTGGCCCGGCTGGAACAGAATCCCGGCGCGCTCAAGTCGCTCCGCGAAATGGAGCTGACCGGCGGCGAACCGGACGTGATTTCCCACGACGCAGAGACGGACCACTACATCTTCTGCGATTGCTCGCCGGAGAGCCCGGCGGGGCGCAGAAGCATCTGCTACGACCGGGCGGCGCTCGACTCGCGCAAGGAACACAAGCCGCAGGGGAGCGCCGTCGAACTGGCGGCCGCGATGGGTGTCGACCTGTTGACCGAAGAGCAGTACCGCGAGCTGCAGCAGCTCGGCGAGTTCGATGCGAAGACATCGAGCTGGATCAGGACGCCGGCAGACATCCGCGCCCTCGGCGGCGCCCTCTTCTGCGACCGGCGCTTCGGCAAGGTCTTCGTGTATCACAACGGCGCGCAGTCCTACTACGCCGCCAGAGGCTTCCGGGGTCTGGTTCGGGTGTGACGCCTGATGCGGCGCCGCGTGGGCTTCAGGACTGGGCAACTCCAGTGAGGCTGGCCCCCTCGCTCAATCGGAGTGCCAACACCATGAATGCGTCCCCGTGCCGCTCTGCCACGCGAACCCGACTCACTCGATACCTGCGCCCTTCTTGTCATCGGACGGTTGTGGTGACGAGATCGCATGGCCGGCTGATTGGCGCATCTTGTCAGATCAACGGGCTGCTAGCGCAGGCCTTCGACCAGAGCCGTGAATCAGCGATCAATCACGCACTTCGCCTGCTGACAATGCAGATTACGTCGTTCATCTTCGCCGACAACTTCGCGGAACTCCAGCTCCAGAACCCGGTGTCCATTCGAGGTGCGCAATCCTTTTCCAATTCAACTACGTCTCGAAAACTGCCTTTTTTCGCTACGACCCGACATGAGCAATTGACCTAATAGTCTTTGACCCTTTCAATTCAGCGTCTAAAAGTATCTTATACCCGCAATCATAATATGGAGGCGGAAACAGCGCATGAACGCCGAGCATCTGCCCGTCTCCCAACCAATTTAACGCATCTGCAAGAGATATTCTTAGTACCCCACGAACCTGACTCTGGTAGTCGAACGGCCGTCGGACATGGTCACCACGCATTCGCATTAGCAATCCATGTTGAGAGTGCGGTCGGAGAAAAATAGATGGAGCGGCACATCGCAGGTCGATCAGTTCGGTCGTGTTTCCGACGCTAACACCAGGTTCGCGTTGTGCGTCCCGCCCGGTATCGGCGGCAATCAGGAGAATGTAAGAGAACCCGCCAGGTTCCTTGTGAACGCTTCGTTTTTCAAAATGAAGGTACTCGGAGGCCGGTCCAGTCGCGTGTGCTTTGTGGCACGCAAACCACAAGGCAATCCACACGTTGTCGACCAGATCAATCCAACTAGTTCGCAGACCGTAATGCTGCAAGAGTGCTTCGTGAGCGAGAGGTGGGAACGACGAGAATAGCTTGTTTCTGCTACATATGTCTGTAATTGCAGAAGTCAGTTGGTTTTGCCTATTTGATTGAGCGGCTTGATTGCGAATACCTCGAAATAGACTTGGGGACAATGAACCATGTAACTTCGTTTCTCCTCGAAAATAGACCCCCTCGGATCGCGCCGACCCATTCTTGAACTTCAAGTATCCGGCCGCTTGCACCAAAGCGTGCGGATCAAAAACGTGAAATACCTGCATCTTCGATTCTGCATCAATCACCGACTCAGCGTCGCGGATTGTTAGCGTACGTAACGGCATGCTGCATGCATCCTGTCTGGAGACGTAAGTATCCGTGGCAATAGAGTGCCGCGTCGTTTAATGTCGACAGTGCCAAGGCCACGCACGTCTCTGTGTTTGAATGTCATTCGTTGCCACAGCGGCTTTCGACCGAGCGGGCTTTGACTGCTACTTCATGGCAGGCGTTGTTGGGGACTCGGAGAGTTACCTCGTCAAATGACCAATGACGCGAGCTGGGAGTACTGCGAGCCTACTTTCCCCGGATCACATGCTCAAGAATCGCCACCCCATCCTCATAATTCGTCGAGTGTCCCCCCTCGGGCCGGTGAATCACCAGCGGCTCCCGACCCATCAGCTTCAGCACATTCGCCAGCCGGAGCACGCTGTCGGGCGGCACGAGGGTGTCTTTGCCGCCGGTCGTCACGGCGATCGGCATCGTCAGGCGTTCGGGCCAGTATTCGGCGCTCCGCTGCTTGTACTGCTCCGGCACCTCGGCCTTCGTGCCGCCGTAGGACTCGGTGATCGCCTCCGGAAACTGCTGATACTCCAGCAGATTCGCCGTCCCGTTCATCGCGGCGACTCCGCTCACCAGTTCCGGATGGAGCGCCGCAAACGCCAGGGCCGACGTTCCCCCCATCGATCCGCCGCACACAAACACCTTGCCGATCCGCTGCCGGCGTTTCAGGTCGCTGACGATTTGCACGACGTCGGCTTCCGCCTTCGGCCCCATCCACGACGTCTTCGCCCGATAGTCGGGGGAGATGTAAAGCATGCCATGCCGGGCGGCCACATCGCGGGCGGCCCGGCACTCGTCCCGGCCGTCCTTCGCGAACTGCCAGCGATCCGAACCATGCCCGTGCAGCGCAATCAGGACATCGTGGGCCGTGCGCGCGTCAAACTTCGCCGGCACGATCTGCACGTACCGCTGTTCGGAGCCGTCGCAGTCGGCCTTGAAGGCGACGTCTTCAACACGCGGTTCATCGGCCGTCGCCATCCCGGACAACGTCAGCAGGCAGACCGTCGCGAACAGGACCCTTGGCAGACGCATCGTGGACTCCGAGTGTGGTGCCTCGTGCAGATGGGACGTAAATGGGGTGGCTGGGGTCGGCCGCTTTGGGCCGCCCCCAGTGAAGTGGCAAAAATCTGGGGGCTCGAAGACTCGACCCCAGCCACCCAATCCCCCCAACGATAATCTCTCCCAATTCAGCGGTACGACACTCGCATCTTCAGGTTTGCGACGGCGCGTGATCCCGCACCAGCACGCGGGCGCTCCGCAGACCGTCGACGGCCGCACTCACAATCCCTCCCGCGTAGCCGGCCCCCTCGCCGACCGGGTACAGCCCGGCGATGTTCTGACACTGCCGGTTCGCCAGATCGCGATCGATCCGGACCGGCGAGCTCCCCCGCATCTCGGGGCCGACCAGCATCGCATTCTTGAGGAAGTCGCCGCGGAGCTTCTGGTCCATCACCGGCAGCCCCTTGCGGATCGCCTGGGCGATCACCGGCGGCAGAAACTGATCGAGAGCCAGCGGCCGGACCCCCCGCTCGTACGAGCACTCGAACTTCGCCTTCGGATCGGGCGACCGCCCGGCGACAAAGTCCTTCGCCAGCTGAATCGGACAGTAATAATTCGCCCCGGCCAGCTTGTAGGCCAGCGCCTCGTACTTCCGCTGCAGGTAGACCCCCGCCAGCGGATGATCGCTGCCGAATTCGTTGGGCTCCAGCGTCACCACGATGCCGCTGTTTGCGAACGGCGTGTCGTGCCGGGAGTTGCTCATGCCGTTCGAGCAGAACATCTCCGGCTCCGAAATGCTCGGAATGATCACCCCCCCCGCACACATGCAGAACGTGAAGACGTCCTTCGGCCCGCGGGCGTTCAAGGTGTAATCGGCCGCCCCCAGCAGTTGCAGGTATTCGGGACGACCGTACTTGTGATGATTGATCTGCGCCTGCGGCTGCTCGATCCGCACCCCGAGCTGAAACGCCTTCTGCACGATCGGCACGCCCAGTTCGTGCAGCATCTCATACGTATCGCGGGCGCTGTGGCCGATTCCCAGGATCACGTGCGTCGCGGGAATGTACCCCGACGACGTCATCAGCCCCGCCATCTGCCCGTCCCGGACGTCGAGCCGTTCGACGCAGCAGCCGAAGCGATACTCGCCCCCCAGGGCCTCGATCTTCCGCCGGAAATTCCGGCAGATCATCGGCAGCTTGTTGCTCCCCAGGTGCGGCCGGTTCTCGTAAATGATCGACGACCGGCCGCCGCACTCGACAAAGCGTTCCAGCGTCCATTCGACGTCGGGCCCTTCCAGCCGGCAGGTCAGCTTGCCGTCGCTGAAGCAGCCTGCGCCTCCCTCGCCGAACAGATAGTTGTTCTCGCGCTCGAATTCACCCCCCGCGTCGAAAGCCCGCACGGCGGGGACGCGTTCCTTGACCGGCATCCCCCGTTCCAGAATCAGCGGCCGATAGCCCTTGAGCGCCAGGTAGTACCCCGCCAGCAACCCCGCCGGCCCCGAGCCCACCACGACCGGTCGCTCGCGCAGCGGCGTCGTCCCAGGAGCCGGATCCTCGAACCCGGGATGCTGATACGCCACCACATCGCCCTGCAGCCGGTTCTGCAGCGCCGCCGACCTGTACACTTCTTCGGGCAGATCAACCAGCGTGGTATAGACCCACTGCAGATCGACCGGCGAGCGGGCGTCGAGGCTCTTTTTGAGGATCCGCCAGCGCGTGAAATCCTCCGTCCGCAGGCCAAGCCGCTGCGCGAGCCGGTCTGGCACCACGTCTTCGGGAGTTTCGACGGGAAGACGTAAGTTGGAAATGCGAACGGACATAAAACTCAGGCGGCTCAGGTGCGACAGCGGATCTCACAGCGAATCGATGATTATCGCCCGTGTCGCCGTCACGAACAAGTCGGGCCAATCGGTCCCCGCGCCGCAGCCGTCCCGGTCCAGACAGACCGGCAGCCCGTCTCAGAATTGGATTCCATCATCGTAAGGTACGGCCATTGGCGGATGACTGCAGTAGCGGCGTGAATTATGACTGCACTGTCTCGTAGTGATGGCTCAATACTTTGCGGGTCGTGGCTGCGTAAACGAAACCGCGAGATCCCCCGGACCGTCACGGCGGATCCTTGATGAACTCCATGCTGACAGGGCCCTGCGATGAAACTCCGTCTGTTGCTGACTTGCGCTTTGTGTCTGGGGACATGTCTGACCGCGGATCCAGCTCAAGGACAGGGCTTTGGCGGTGGCGGTGGCGGCGGGGGAGGCTTCGGCGGCGGTGGAAACAGTGGCGGTCGGGGTGGGAATAACGGGAACAACCGGAGCAGCGGCGGTATCCTGATTGATTCCTCGGGCCTGGTCACTGCGGTTCTGCCGACAGACGCCGGAGCCAACCTGAATCATCGGCGCCGCGCCGCGCTGGCGAAGAAGAACGCCACCGGAGACTGGACCGCTGCCAGCGACTGCCGCAAAGTCTCGCTCAACAAGCTCGAAGACGCCTACGCCGCGGCCCGGAAGACCGGCGAACCGGTCCCGACGGAGATCCTGCAGGTCGCCGGCCTGCAGCGGATCGACTATCTCTTCGTGCTCCCCGAGAGCCGCGACCTTGTCATCGCGGGACCGGCGGAAGGTTGCGTCCTCGACGCCGCCGGCCGCATGGTCGGCGTCGAGTCCGGCCGGCCGGCGCTCAATCTGGAAGATTTCTGCGTCGTCTGGCGATCGCTGCAGATCTCGAATGAGATCGGATGTTCGATCGACCCCGAACCCGCCCGCCTGGCGGCGCTGCAGCAGTTCCTCAGCCAGAACAGCAGTGCCGCAACCGCCTCTCTGATCGAAGCCCGCTTTCGGAAAATGCCCGAGATCCTCGGCCTGCAGAACGTACGGGTCTTCGGCGTCCCCGCCGATTCGCATGCAGGCGGCATGCTCGTCGAAGCCGACTGGCGGATGAAACGCATCTCGCTCGGCCTGGAAACCCCCGGCGTCAAGGGGCTCCGCAGCCACCTGGCAATGCTCAACTCGGGCGGGGGAAACAGCATGCAGCGCTGGTACTTTGTCCCCCTCTACGAGGAACTGGTCCGCAGCGCCGAAGGGCTGACCTATGCCTTCAAAGGTCAGCGCGTGCAACTGCTGTCGGAAGAAGAACTGACCGACGGAACCGGCAAGCGATCCAAAGCGCCAACCACCCGGCTGTCGACCAAGGCGTTTGCGAAGCAGTTTACCGAGCGCTATCCCGCTCTGGCGGAACGCTCGCCGCTCTATGCCGAACTGCAGAACCTGATCGACTGGACCCTCGTCTCCGCTCTGATCCGCCGGGACGGCCTGGCAGACCAGGTCCACTGGGCCATGGACGTCGTCAGCGACCCCGAGCGCACGGACTACACGCGAATCAACGCCCCCCGAACCGTCAATTCTCTGGTCAACGCCAAACCCGCCAACAAGTCGATCATCGGACTGGTCGGCGGCGGCGTGGTCATCGTCCCCAAAGTCCTGCTCGACCCGGGCGCCTGGCAGGCCGAAAGCGGCCAGCGCCTCGAAAGCCAACGGACGACCGCCCTCGAAGCACAGCGCGCAGAATCCCATCCCTGGTGGTGGGACTGACCGATCCCCGGGAAAATGTGCCCGGCAGCGCACTCGCCCAGCGGCCGCGGCGCACGCCGGGAAAACGACGGTGTCGCGACTCTTCACCAAGAAGAGTCGCGACACCGTTTTCGCGTTACTTCAACGGCGTTCCCGTCACCGGCTCGCCGTTCGTGGTCAGCACCTGGATCTCGTGGGCATTGTGCGGTCCCGTGTACCGCCACGCGATCTGCTTGTCGCGAGTGACTTCCAGCACCTTGACCGGCCCGCGCGTCCCGTAGCTGGCGATCACCGTATTGCCATTTGGCAGTCGCTGGGCGCCGCACGGATCGGCGAGCGGGGCTCCCTCCAGATCGTCGTTGGTCAGCTTCCAGACCACCTTGCCCGCGGCATCCAGTTCCACCACCTTGTTGCCGTGTGTCAGGGTGACCAGCGTATTTCCGTTGGCCAGCCGGATCGCCGTGAAGGGCCAATTCTCCGCAGCCCGGCCGCCAAGCTCCGCCAGATCGGTCGGGAATGCGGAAACCACTTTCCCTTCGGGCGTGTACTCCTTGACCTGGAACGCCAGCAGGTGTGGTACGAGATAGTTGCCGCTCGCCAGCTTGCGGGCCATCCGCGTCTGCATATGTGCGTTGTCGGTCTCCGGCTGCAGCGGAAACTCCAGGACGATGTTTCCAGCCGCATCGACCTCCAGCAGCCGGGGCTTCGGCCCCAGTTCGGTGATCAGCGTCCGCCCGTCCGCCAGTCGCTCAACCGTCCCGATCTCCTTGTTCTCCGCCGACTTTTTGTAAGCAAAGATGACCTCCTTGCTGCGCGCGAATTCCTTCACCTCGTCTCCCCAGGCGATCAGCACATTCCCGTTCGGCAGCACGAATCCATCCCGCGCCCCCGGCCGGCCGGAATCCCATTCCGGCTCCCCGTCCTCCCCGATGATCCCGGTGAACGTCGGCCCCGCGATGAAGAACGAGTGCCGCACCGCGGACTGCTCGGCCGCCAGCCAGCGGACCGCGTTCTCGACCACCTTCAACGACTCCGGCTGCTGATAAACGTCGAACGTCTCGTGCCCCGGACGGTAATAGAAGACTTTCCCCCGGCCAATGTTCCAGACCAGCCCGCTGCGGAATGTTTCACCCGCTTCCCACGACTCTTCGAACAGCGCCTCGTCGGCGGGCGGAACGTGAAACGGGTCGTTGTACATTTCGGTATGCGGAACCACGAACGTCGCCGGCAGTCCCTGTGTGACAGGGTGGTCGGCCCTCAGCAACCTGATCGTGCTGGGTTTGCCGTCCGGGCGGTAGTCCGGGAAGCAGCAGTTCGGCAGATCGACCCGTACGTGCAGTACGTTGCCACCCCGCCTCGTCACGTAATACGCCGGCGTCTTCAGCGAACCCTGCGCCGGAACCGTATAGGCCAGCGGCGGCGCGACGTACTCGAACTCGACCTTTCCGCCGGCGGGGGCAGGAAACTTGCGGGCCGCGTCCTGCCGCGTCCGTTCGTACATCGCCTCGACGAACGGAGTCGACCAGTGAGCCGAGTGCAGCGCGATCAGCGACAGCCTCCCCGCCTTGATCCGCGCCACGATCTCTCGACCCTTCTCGGCGGAGACTTCGCGATTCCGAACGTGTCCCCACCAGACGAGAACCTGAGCCGAATCGAGCGTCTCAACGGAGAGCCCCTGTTCGGAGTCGTCGAGACGCACCGACTTCACCTCAATCCCCGGCTGCTGACCGAGGTACTTCGCGATCGCGTTGCCGAGAAAGTTGTCGTACGCCTGCTTCTGGGCCGGCTGTTGTTCGTCCCAGAGAACCACTCGGATGGAATCGGCCGCGCCGCACGGCAGACTGGCGGCGAGCAGCAGCAGCGCGATCGAAAATGGACGGACCATGAGAAGTTGCCCGTAGAGAGGTGCGACAGAGGAAGTGGCGGCGAGTCGAGCGTAGCCGGGGGCCGGGCGCGGAACAAGCGGGCGCAGGTCGAGTCGCCTCCAGCCATCTCGACCCGTCCAACAACGGCGTTCGTGCAATTCCTTCAAGACGTGACCGGGACTTTCGCACGGGCCTTTTGTTCATATGCTGCCGCCGGCCCGTCGTCCAAACGCTGCAGAAGCCAGCCAATTTCTGACACAAAATGATGCGTCCATCGTACCACCGGCCAATCGCAGGACGGGTTGCGGAAATTGGCGACCTCTCCTCTTTTCTTCGGCAGGAACACCCGTTACCATGTCGATAACGCATCCAGATGTGCTTACCTGAGAGTCCGTCGCACCCCGGCCCGCTGCCGTCTCGTTTCCGTGCCAAGGATCGTCTCATGCCCGCCGACTCCGCCCACGCCCGCGGTCACCAGCTCGCCTCCGCATTCTCCGCCTTCCAGCCCGCCCCGAACGATCTGTTCCGCGCCGGCTCGCGCCGCTGGTTTCTCCAGACCGGCATGGCAGGTCTGGGCGGACTCTCCATGGCCCAACTCGCCGCGGCCAAAGAAGCCTCCGGCGCCGGTTCCGGCCGGAAGAAATCGGTCATTCTGTTCTGGCTCTCCGGCGGTCCCAGCCACATCGATATGTGGGATCCCAAGCCCGAAGCTCCCGCCGAAATCCGCGGCCCCTGGTCTGCGATTCCCACCAAGGTTCCCGGTCTCCAGCTCTCCGAACACCTGCCCCTGCAGGCCTCCATCGCCGACAAGCTGTCGTTCCTGCGAGCCGTCGACTGCCGGGCCAGCAACCATACCCCGATCACCTTTCAGGCCGGCAACCCCCTGGCCCGTCGCACCGACAACGGCCGGGACGGCGACGGCTGGCCCTCGATGGGCTCGGTCGTTTCCAAGTTCCGCGGCCCCAACCACCCGGACATGCCGGCCTTCGTCGGACTGGCCCCGGCCTGGAAGGCCGACGTCTACGAAGCCGGCCAGCTCGGCCCCGCGTACGCTCCCGTCAACGGCCTCGATCTCGTCGGCAAGTTCGGTCTGCCCAAGGGAGTCCAGGTCGACCGTCTGCAGGATCGCGAATCGCTGCGGGCGTCCTTCGACCGCATGCGCGACGACCTCGACCGGAGCGACGTGCTGAACAAGCTCGACCGCTACAACCGTCAGGCCTTCGAAATGGTCCTGGGAGGGAGCGTCCAGCGAGCCTTCGATATGAAGGACGAGACCGACGCCACCCGCGACGAATACGGCCGGAACAGCATCGGCGAAAAGGCGATCCTCGCCCGCCGGCTGGTGGAAGCCGGCTCGACGTTCGTGCTGGTCAGCGGGGCGTGGGGCTACTTCGATCATCACGGCGACAACGTCCAGTGGGGCGGCATCGTCAAGGGGCTCACGCCGCTGATGCCGCACGTCGACCGCGCTCTCTTCGGCCTGGTCAACGACCTCGAACGCCGGGGCCTGCTCGACGACACGCTTGTCGTGATGATGGGCGAGTTCGGCCGTTCGCCGGTGATCAACAAGGAAGCCGGACGCGAGCACTGGACGAACGTGATGTCGATGGTCCTGGCGGGAGGCGGTCTCCGGCACGGTCAGGCGGTCGGCAGCACCGACGCCCGCGGCTACGACATCAAGGACGGCCTCGTCCGCCCGCAGGATCTCGCGGCCACGGTCTTCCGCCACCTTGAAATCGATCTCTCGACGCACTGGATCAGCCCCCAGGGTCGCCCGACCCCCATCGTCGTCGAAGGGGGCCGGCCGATCCCCGAACTCGTGTGAGTGCGAGTTGTGGCCGGAGTGACCGGTTCCTGCCCGGGCTGCTCCGGATGCGAGGCTGACGCTCGGCTCGGCAAGACCGTTGCGCGTTAGAAATACGACCCTGAAGGATCGGCCGCGATCGTCGTTGCCGGGGCTGTGACTGACGGGTTGGGCGATCGTCGCTTCCGCGTCAGTCCCGGAATGAACATCGGCACGCGGCGCTGATAGTCGACGTACTTCGCGCCGAACACCGTCACGAGATCCCGCTCCTCGAAGAGCGCGGCGACCGCCATGTAGAACGTCATGGCTGCGGCAAACATCAGATGTCCGGTTGTCATCGTGGGGGTCGCCCAGAAGGCGAGGGTCCAGCCGATATACAGCGGATGCCGCACCACGCGATACAGCAGCGGCGTGCGGAACGGAATCACAGAGTACTGCAGCCCGCGCAGATGCAGCCAGACCTGCCGCGTGCCGAACAGGTCGAAGTGATTGATCATGAACGTGACTCCGGGAACCAGCACCCATCCGGCTGCGAAGAGGAACCAGAGGAGTCCGCGTCCGAGGGGATGTTTGACATCCCAGATCACGAAGTCGAGACTTCGCCATTGCCACATCAGCAGGATGACAACCGCGCTGGAAAGTAGTACATAGGTACTCCGTTCGATCGGTTCCGGCACGAGCCGCGTCCAGAAGCGTTTGAACCAGGGACGCGCCATGATCGAGTGCTGCAGGGCGAAGACCATCATCAGCAGGATATCGATCGCGACCGCCCAGACGTCGTTCGAAGCGGGGGAGTCGATCGACTTCGAGACGACAAAGTCACCGACAAAACCCGCCATGTAGGCGAACGTCGCCAGAAACAACAGGTGGCAGACAGCTCCATAAATCAGATAGCTCCAGCGTTTCATCGACATCTCTCCTTCTTCTTATTTCTCAGTGCGATTCGTTGCGCTTCCATCGTCTCGCAGACGCGGACCGCGTTTGTGCGACGCATTAAAGGCGCATCGATCCGCTTGGAAAAGTTGACTTGTGGTCAACCGGCGGTTGACTGGAAGTCAACCTGTCGACGTTGACTTCCAGGGGCCGGCAAAAAGGAACAGCGGCATGTCGACGACCCGTCAGCGCCTGATTCAGGCTGCCGTCCGACGCTTCTACCGCGACGGCTTTCGCAATGTCGGGATCGACCAGGTGCTGGGCGATGTGGGCATCAGCAAGACGGCTTTCTACAAGCACTTCGAGTGCAAGGAAGACCTGATGCTGGCGGTCCTCGAGATGCAGAATCAATGGTTGCAGGACGTCTTCCGGGACATGATCCGCCAGTACGGAGGGACGAATCCGGTCGGCCAGCTCGGCTCGCTGTTCGACATCGTCCAGAAGTTGATCGATGTTGAAGACTTTCAGGGTTGTCTGTTCGTCAAAGTGGCGATGGAGTTTCCACTGCCTCACGAACCGGCGCATCTGGCCGCCGCTCAACACAAGCGGGCCATCGAAGCGATCGTCGCAGAACTGGCCACTCAAGCGGGTGCCGCCGATCCGTCCCAGATGGCTCGCGAACTGTGTCTGATCATGGAAGGGGCCTACGTCACGCGACAGTTCGGCAGCAGTCTCCAGAGCGTCGCAGTGGCACGGCGACTGGCGAGTCTTGTCATCGCCGCTCACTTGCCCCACGCAGTGTCGCAGATAGAGTCCGAGGCCCCGTGATCTTCGGCTCAATTGCAACGCAATTCCCGAGCCCCACGTCTGCGACGCGGCCCTGTGCGGGACTTGAGCCGCAGCGATCAACGCGAGATGATCACGGCACGTGATCGCGACTTCGCAATTCCATCTGCAAGGGTTCCAATGAATCTCACCAGGGCAATTTTGCTGGGAACGCTCGTGTTTTCTGCGCTGACGTCCCCCCTCCACGCCGACGGCAAATACTTCGTCGTCGAGTACCCGCCATCGAAAGTTGAGGGCGAACTCCCCTACGGCGTGACCTATTCGCTGTGGGTTCCGGAAGGCGTGCAGACGCTCCGCGGCGTCATCGTCCATCAGCACGGCTGTGGCGAAGGAGCCTGCAAGGGGGGCGAAACGGCTGCATACGACCTGCACTGGCAGGCTCTCGCCCGCAAGTGGGACTGCGCGCTCCTCGGCCCCTCCTATCACCAGAAAGACGGCGAAAACTGCCGGCTCTGGTGCGATCCCCGCAACGGCTCCAACCAGACCTTTCTGCGCTCGCTCACCGACCTCGCCAGGCAGTCCGGCCACCCCGAAGTCGAAACTGTTCCGTGGTGCCTGTGGGGGCATTCCGGAGGCGGATTCTGGGCCAGCCTGATGCAGACCATGCACCCCGAACGGATCGTCGCCATCTGGTTCCGCTCCGGCACCGCTTACGCCACCTGGGAAAAGGGCGAGATCCCCAAACCCGAAATCCCCGCCGCCGCCTACGGCATCCCGATGATGCTCAATCCCGGCCTCAAGGAACGGGACGATAAACGCTTCGCCGGGGCCTGGACCGGCTCGACGGCGATGTTCAAAGCCTATCGTCCGCAGGGCGCCCTCGTCGGCTTCGCACCCGATCCTCGCACTGCCCACGAATGCGGCGACTCGCGCTATCTGGCGATCCCCTTCTTCGACGCCTGCCTGGCGCGGCGTCTTCCCGATCCAGACGCCGCCAGTCAGGCCCTCAAGCCGATCGACCCGAACTCCGGCTGGCTCGCTCCGCTCGAAGGGGACGCCGCCGTCCCCGCCTCCCAGTTCACCGGCAACGCGCTCGACGCGAGCTGGCTCCCCGGCGAAGCCTTCGCCCGCGCCTGGGCGGAGTACGTCAAAACTGGCGTCACCAGCGACACGACACCCCCCGCGCCGCCGCGCGATGTCCGCCTGACGCGCGACCCCGACGGCAACGCCGTGTTGACCTGGGACGTGCAGGCCGACTTCGAATCGGGCGTGGGCGCCTTCCTGATCCGGCGGGATGGGAAGGATCTCGTCACGCTGCCTGAGAAGCCCGTCGCCCGTTTCGGCCGCGCGCTCTTCCAGGGGATGTCGTATCACGACACTCCCGAGAATCCGGTCGCCGAGCTGAGGTACGTCGATCGGACGACGGGAGCCGATACGCAGCACAAGTACGAGATCGTGACGATCAACAGCGCGGGACTGAAGTCGGAACCGGTACTCGCGAAGTAACCTGCTTCGGGTGGCCCAGACGCCGCCTTGGGCGTCTGGGTGCCAAGGGCACAAGAGGAACCGGTTGACGTCGGGTGATTGCCACACCGGCCCAGCGAGTGCAGCGATCCATGGTTGTCACATCGATTGACTGGTCCGATGCGCTGTCGGCGATAAGTTTACTTTTGCCGAATAGCCGGGATTCCATCCGCGATCAGGGCGGTCTGCTTCCTGACAGGATTGCAGATGCCGCCAGTGCGGCCGGTTTAAGTTTTACGTTCCTCCCGATGAAAGATCACGAATCCCGTGATGACCTCGATATCCTGGCCCGGATTCTTCCGGAATCGCGAGTCGGTGACGCAGATGTCATTGTGATTACGGACGAGTCATTCGTGCGTGGCGGTCCGTTTCGAACGGCCGCCGCCTCATTGAACGAGTTCACATCCTGGCATCGTTTGACGTTCGGTCGCTTCGTGTTCGACGGCGACGTGATTCTCTTGTTTCCCGCCCGCTCACAAATCGTGCTCTTTCACCACGAAGGATACTACGCTTCGATTGATTGCCTCTCGCATTAACAGCATTCGCTCCGGCTCGATAACGCGGCCTCCCGGGCCGGACAGGACTCCCGCATCGTCGGTCGCTGGCCAGTGAACCACGCGAATGTCGACGCCACGAAGATGCACAGCGTCAAATTCAACCCGGCGTCATCCCACGCAAGCCGATCCCAATCGCAACAGTAAGCAGAGTCCCGGAATCCGCGCGCTGCCCCGTCCCGCCCGATCCGTTACCATGGCTCCACCACGCGCGATTCTCCCCACGAGGACCGACCCCATGCTCCGTCCCCTCTTTTTTGCTCTGCTGTGCGCCGCAGCAACCAGTCTCTCCGCCGCCGACCGGCCTCCCAACATCTTCATCGCCATGGCCGATGACTGGGGCTGGCCGCATGCCGGCGTCTACGGCGATCCCGTCGTCCGCACGCCGACGTTCGACCGGCTGGCGAAAGAAGGCGTCCTGTTCGCCAACGCGTTCGTCTCGTCCCCCTCCTGCACCCCCTCCCGCGGCGCCCTGCTGACCGGCCAGTACCACTGGCGACTCGAAGAGAACGCCAACCTCTGGAGCACCCTGCAGACCAAGTTCCGTACCTACCCCGAAATCCTCCGCGACGCCGGCTACGCCACCGGACACAGCCGCAAGGCCTGGGGCCCCGGCCGACTCGAAGCCGGCGGCCGCCAGAAAGACCCCACCGGCCCCCTCTTCCGCAATTTCGGCGAATTCCTCAAACAGCGGCCGGAGGGGAAACCCTTCTGCTACTGGTTCGGCTCCTCCGATCCCCATCGCCCCTACGTGGCGGGAACCGGCGCGAAGTCGGGGCTCGACCTCGGCAGAATCCGCGTGCCGGCGTGCTTTCCGGACAACGAAACCATCCGCAGCGACATCGCCGATTACTATTTCGAAGTCGAACGCTTCGACCGCGAAGTCGGCGAAGCCCTCGAACAGCTCAAGGCCGCCGGCGAGCTCGACAAGACCATCATCGTCATGACCGGCGATCACGGCATGCCGTTCCCCCGCGGCAAGAGCAACCTCTACGACCTGGGAACCCACGTGCCCCTCGTCATCCGCTGGCCCGGCCAGTTTCCGGCAGGCACGATCGTCGAGGACT
The DNA here is from genome assembly GCA_942493135.1 of uncultured Planctomycetaceae bacterium. Classification (GTDB taxonomy): domain Bacteria; phylum Planctomycetota; class Planctomycetia; order Planctomycetales; family Planctomycetaceae; genus Planctellipticum. Next base: position 2,975,144 of record OW818684.1, read on the forward strand.
TCGTCAGCACGACCGATCTCGCCCCCACCTTCCTCTGGGCCGCCGGAGCGAAAATCCCCGCCGAGATGACCGGCCGGAGCCTGATGGCTCAACTCACGCCGATGCAGACCGGCCAACGGGATCCGAGCCGCGACCACGTGATCTTCGGCAAGGAGCGGCACGTCCCGTCGCAGGAGCGGGGCAACACCGCCGGCTACCCCGGCCGGGCCATCCGCACCCGCGACTTCCTCTACATCCGCAACTTCCGCCCGGAACTCTGGCCCAACGGCATCGCCGACGGGAAAGCCTCCGAAAAAGGAAACGCCTTCGCCGACTGCGACGACGGCCCGACCAAGTCGTTCCTGATCGCACACCAGGACGACCCGGCGACGAAGTACTTCTTCGAGCTGGCGTTCGCCAAACGCCCCGCCGAGGAGCTCTACGACCTCAAGTCGGATCCGGAGCAGCTCGTCAACGTCGCCGACCGCCCCGAGTTCCGCACCCAGCGCGATCGCCTCTGGCAGCAGCTCGAAAGCGAACTCAAAGCGTCGCAGGACCCGCGCGTCATCGGCGGTGCCGAGAAATTCGACGCCTACCCCTACCTCGGCGGCCGCGCCGGCGATCCCCCCAACCGCAAGAAGAAATCGTAGAACGGGCCATCGCGGACTCGTCACTGCGCGATCGCCAGACGTTTCTCGCGCGGCCAACGAAAGCACCCTCCAGCCCGAAACTGGAGGGTGCTCAGATTGAACGCGACTTCTTCCGCCAGGTTGCTACTTGTCGTCGAGCAACTCGACTGCAGTGAACTTCTTCCCTTCCAGCATCTCCAGGCTCGCGCCGCCGCCGGTGCTGACGTGCGTCACCTTGTCGGCAAGGCCGAACTCCTGGATCGCCGCGGCGCTGTCGCCGCCGCCGATGATGCTGACGGAACTGCTTTCGACGATGGCGTTCGCCACCGCCCGCGTCCCGGCGTCGAACGGCGGCATCTCGAACACCCCCATCGGGCCGTTCCAGACAACCGTCTTTGCCGACTTCACGATCTCGGCATACTTCTTCTGCGTCTCGGGGCCGATGTCGAGGCCTTCGTACTCGTCCGGAATCTGACCGGCCTTAACCACGATCTTGTTACAGTCCCCTTTGAAGGCATCGCCGCAGTGAGTATCGACCGGCAATTCCAGCTTGCCGGCCCCGCTTGCCATCAGTTCCTTCGCCAGGTCGACCTTGTCCGGCTCGACCCGGCTCTTGCCCGTCTTGCCTCCCTGGGCGAGGACGAAGGTGTAGGCCATCGCACCCCCGATGAGAACCTTGTCGCAGATGTTGAGCAGGTTCTGGATGACGTTGATCTTGTCGGAAACCTTGGCCCCGCCGACGATCGCCACGAACGGGCGACCGGGGCTGGCGATGGCTTCGGAGAGGAACTTGATTTCCTTCTCGACCAGGAACCCGCAGACCTTGGGCTTGCCGGTCATCGCATTCGGGACGGCGACCATGCTTCCTTCGGTCCGGTGGCAGGTGCCGAAGGCGTCGTTGCAGTAGACGTCGCCGAACGAGGCCAGCACCGCGGCGTAGTCCGGGTCGCCCTTCTTCTCGCCCTTGTTGAAGCGGACGTTTTCGAGCAGCAGGACTTCGCCGTCCTTGACCGCTTTCGCCTTGGCCTGAGCGTCCGGGCCGACGGTGTCGCTGGCGAAGTGGACCGGGCAGCCGAGCAACTTCTGCAGACGGTCGGCGACCGGCTTTAGGCTGTACTTCGCGTCGGCGGCGGGATCTTTCCCTTCGGGGCGACCCAGGTGGCTCATCAGGATCACCCGGCCGCCGCGGTCGAGGACCGACTTGATCGACGGCAGCGCTTCGGTGATCCGGCGGTCGTCGGTGATCTGCAGCGCATCGTCGAGCGGGACGTTGAAGTCGCAGCGCATCAGGACGGCTTTGCCATTGACGTCGACGTCGGCGATTGTCTTCTTGGCCATGGGAGCGTGTGCTTTCGAGTAACCGGAGAACGAGCGGCGGAACCCGACGGTCCCGAGGGAGCGCCACCCGTCACAAATCGAAGTTTGCTGATGTCAAGGACCGTCAATCGCCGTAGATGGTAGGCGTCGGCGCGGGAGACCCGCAACCCACCGACCGGAGAACAGACCGAAGAAGAACGAACCGCGGAGGACACCGAAGGCACGGAAAAAAAGCACGACAAGATTCCGACAGGGGATCGGATCGGTCTCTTCTCACCGTGCCCTTCGTGAGCTCCGTGGTTCGTTTCTCATCAGAAGTGTTTCGTGTCGGTCTGTATCACTCGTAACTTCAACACGCCGCGAGAGTGCCGCCTCGGTTACCTGTCGTCAATGCAATACACCGCCTGGAACGTCCGCAGGAAGATCTGCCCGTCGGAGATCGCGGGAGTCGAGTTCGTGGATTCTCCCAGTTCGTTCGTCGCCAGCAGCTCGAACTTTTCCGGGTTGGGGGCGAAGACGTAGGTCTTGCCCTCCGGATTGGTGACATACAACCGCCCTTGCGCCAGCACGACCGAGCCCCAGATCTCACCGGTCGGGAGCCGGGCCTGCCAGAGCTCTTTTCCCGTCTCCAGATCGAGACATTGCGCGGCGGCGGGATTCGCGTTGGCCACGAACAGGTGCTTGCCAATGACGACGCCAGAGCCGATCCGCTGAGGATTTCGCTGGGCCTGCCGCCAGAGACGATTCGTTTCGGTCAGATCTCCTTCGCCGCCGGTTTTGAAGCCGATCGCAGGGCCGTGAAAGCCTCCCAGCACGACGCCGAGACCATCCCCAATCACAGGAGACGTATAGACCAGATCTCCCAGTCCATCGATCCACCACAACACCTTGCCCGTGGCGGGATCGTAGGCCTTGAGCCGTTGCGGATAGCTGACCAGCACCTGATCTCTGCCGTCGATCTGCGCGATCACGGGCGTACTCCACGATCCCTTCCAGATCGCCTTGCCGCTGACGGCGTCCTTATCGTCGCCGGAATTACCGCCGGGCTCGTCGGTTTGCCAGACGGTCTCGCCCGTGGCTTTGTTCAAGGCGATCAGAAATGTCCGGGCTCCGGGGCCGCAGTTCATCAGCACCGTGTCACCGTAGATGACCGGGGAAGAACCATATCCCCAGATATGGCGGAACTCCCCCAGATCCCGCGACCAGAGGAGTTTCCCGGCATGGTCATAGCAGTGCGTTCCTGCGGAGCCGTGCCAGACGACAACCCGGTCGGCATCACCGGCCGGGGACGACCCGCAATACGGATTGGTCTTATGGGTCGGATCCGGTTTGTCGTACTCGACCGTCCGCACCCACAGTTCTTTGCCGGAGGCCCGGTCAAAGCAGAACAGGCTCCGCTGCTTGCCACCCTCAGCAGCGCAGGTCACGTAGACGTGATCCCCGATCACGACCGGGCTGCTGTCCCCCGGGCCGGGGAGCGGAGCGCGCCAGCGAACGTTCTTATCCCGGCTCCATTCGAGCGGAACGTGCTCCTCTCGGGAGACGCCATCGCCGCGAGACCCCCGGAACCCGGTCCAGTCCTCAGCGGCCAGCGAAGTGACAACGAGAACAGCCAGCAGGCTGCCGACGGCGAATCGGCGAGGCGTCCAGTTTCGCATGATCTCAACTCCTGCCTGCAGAGGGTTTCGGCGCAGCGGGCAAACTATCCCGCAAAGTGAAGCGACGCCACAAGGATTTCTGCGAGCCTGAGAGTCAGTCGGCTGGCTTCCGCCAGGCGAGCGTCCAGTGGCGATCGCTGGTGGCCGCGACTGAGTCGGCGGGAATGTCCAGGGAAGCGACCAGTTGCCGGACTTCGTCGACGGTCAACGCCGCATGGAAAGACTGCCGGAAGAGCTGCTGCTGATGGGGATTCGAGCCGCCGGCGTAGAGGGCGACCAGCCGTTCAACATCGCCGTCGGTCTCCGGGCGGAACAGATCGCGAATGAAGAGCAGCCCGCCGGGACGCAGGATCCGGACCAGCTCGGCGAGGACCTCGAATGGCTCGGGGATGTGATGGATGATGCTATTGGACATGACGATGTCGAAAGCGCCATCGGCGTCGGCAATCTTCTTGCAGTCGACGATCGCAGTCGTGATCTGCTGCGACATGCCCGAGCGGGCGATGTTCTGTCGCGCGAGCTGGAGCATTTCGACGGCGGCATCCGCGGCGACCACGGAGAACGAACCGCCGCGACCGACCAGTTCGATCGGAATCAGGGCAGTGCCGGCGCCGGCGTCGAAGACACGGTGACTGTCGCCAGAGGAAAGACTTAATGTCTGTGTTGCCGCCAGCAGGTCGTCTACGAACACGCGGTTGACCTGGGAATGGTCCATGGTGTCGTAGTCATGGGCCTCTTCGGCGGATTCCATGACTTCGGGTTCGAGAACTCGGTGCAGCATCGGTGTCTTTCTTCTCGATGAAGACGGAGAAAAGCCGTAGATCAGTCTGGCGGATTTTTGGATGTGGAACCACAATCAGAAGGTCAGTACGGGCCAAATGGATCTCAGGAGAACTCCCGGTGGCGAAGAAAAAATCGGTCAAGAAGACCGTCAAGCAGGCGGCGAAGGCTGTCAAGAAAACGGCTGGAAAGCCGCCGGCGAAGAAGACAGGGGCCAGTGCCGCGACGCCGAAGGCCGTCAAGAAAAAAGCCACTAAGAAAAAGACGGCCAAGAAGAGGGCCGCGAAGGCGTCCGGTCGGTCCGCCATTGACCGGATTGGCGACGTCCTGCAGTTTCCGGATCTGTTCTCGCCGGAGGAAGTCCGGCGGCCCCCGGCGATCGTGACCAGTCTGCTGAAGTCGATCGGCATCAGCGACCCGGCCGAGCTCGATCTGCAGGGAATCGAAGAGGTCGCCGTCAAGCTTTCCGGACATCCGCAATGGCAGGAGTTCCGCACCGGGCTGCTGTCCTACTTCGGGATGACCGGCGACGAATGGTATATGACGTTCGATGACGACCAGCCGCTGATGTGCTACGAGGTCAAGGTGACGCTCAAGCACACCAGGCCGCCGGTCGAACGCGTGCTGCACTTGCCGGAGATGTCCTTCGGCGAGCTGCACGACTGCATCCAGGTGGCGATGGGCTGGGAGGACTGCCACCTGCACGAATTTGATGTCGGCGAGGATCGGGTCGGACCGGTCCCGGATCAGGACGACGAAGTCGGAGCGTGGGACCACGATCCGGACGTGCTGCCCGAAGAAGACATCGCCATCGGTCAGGCCTGGCAGGCGGGCTACAAGAAGTTCCGCTACATGTACGACTTCGGCGACGGCTGGGAGCACACGGTCACGCTGGTGAAAGCCTGGCCCGTCAAAGACGACCGGCCGACGCCGAAATGCGTCAGCGGAAAGCGGGCCTGTCCGCCCGAAGACTGTGGCGGCATTGGGGGCTACGAGCAATTGATCGAGCTGTTGAAGCTCCCCGAAGCGGAGCTGGACGAATTCGATCTGGAGCGGCGGGAGTGGCTCGACGAATGGGATCCCGAGCAGTTTGATGTCAACGACGTCAACAACGCCTTCGCCCAGTGGGATACGCCCGTGGAAGACGGCGCCGAGGATCTGGACGACGACGAGCTCCTCTGAGCGATCTGACTCCTGAAAATGAAACACGCCGGCCCGGGGATCCGTCCCCGGGCCGGCGTGTTTCTTCATTCCTCCCCGCCCCGGCGATCCTGCCGGGGCAAGTGGGGAGGCAGGTTTCAGGCCTGAATCACGAAGCCGTGGTAGGCCTCGTTGCCATGTTCGCCGTGGTCGAGTCCGCCGATTTCTTCAGCCTCGGTGACGCGGATGCCCATGACGGCCTTCAGAATCAGCCAGAACGCCAGCGAGAGCACGAAGACGTAAATCCCGGTGACCGCCGCTCCCTTGATCTGAGTGATGGTCTGCTCCATTCCGCCGCCGTAGAACAGGCCGGCTTTGTGCAGTGCGTTGGCGCTGCGGGCAAGCCGGTCGGGATGGCTGAAAAGACCGACGCAGATCGTTCCGAACACGCCGTTGACGAGATGCACCGACGTCGCCCCGACCGGATCGTCGATCTTGATCCGGTCGAACATCATGACGGACAGCACAACGAGGATTCCCGCCGTCGCGCCGATGATCGCCGCGGCCTCGGCAGTCACGAATGCACACGGTGCAGTGATTGCGACGAGACCCGCCAGGCATCCATTGAGTGTCATGCCGATATCCGGCTTGCCGAGTATCAGCCAGGCGGTCATGGTTGCGGTGATGGTGGCCATGGCGGCCGCAATATTCGTTGTAACAGCCACTTCTGCGGCGACTGCTCCGCCGTCCGCGGAAACGCCCATCGTGCTGCCGGGATTGAAACCGAACCAGCCGAACCAGAGCACCAGGCAGCCGATGAACGCCAGCGCCATGCTGTGGCCGGGAATCGCGTTGATCTTTCCGTCCGCGCCAAATTTTCCGATACGCGGACCGAGTACGATGATTCCCGCGAGGGCCGCCCAGCCACCAACGCTATGCACCTGAGTGGAGCCGGCAAAGTCCACGAATCCCCATTTGACCTGCAGGATACCGCCGCCCCAGATCCAGTGCCCCACGACAGGGTAGATAGCTACTGCCATAAACAGCGAGAAGATAATGAATGAGAGATACTTGATTCGCTCGGCAACGGCGCCTGACACGATGGTCGCCGCCGTGCCGCAGAACACGAGCTGGAAGAAGAACTTCGCCCACAACGGCACCCCGGTCCAGTTGATGGCGCCGTAGTCGCCTTTGTAATCGGCGAGCGTGACCGGGCTGTTGTCAGCGCCGCTGACCAGCCAGAGCCCGCTGGTACCGACCCAGTCGTTTCCGTTGCCGAACATCAACCCCCAGCCGAGGACCCAGAACCCGAGCGTGGAGACTGCAAAGACAACGAAGTTCTTTGAGACGATGTTGACGCAGTTCTTGGCGCGGCACATGCCCGATTCGACGCAGCCGAAGCCAAGATTCATGAAGAACACCAGCATGCCGGCGACGAGCACCCAGACGCAGTCCACTGCGACCGCGAGCATGCCGTACTTTGCCGTGAGGTCCGCGATGGGATCGACGGGCGCCGCCGCTTCGGCGGGTTTGTCGTCGGCAGGCGTAGTTTCAACGGCCGGTGCGGCCGCTGCAGGTTCGACCGGCGCGGCATCCTGAGCCAGCAGTGGCGCCGCGGTGAGACACCAGCAGAGCAGCAGCCCCGCCATTGAAGAGAGCCCGAGCAATCGCAACATTCGCTGATCCTTTCCCCTGATAAAGGCTTTCCGCCGCATGTGTTCGCGTCCTCCAAGGACGACCTGAAAAGTTTCCCTGAATGATCGAATGAGGGACCCCATCCGGTGCGGCCGCCTTGTGCTTGACGCAATTTGAGCCGCGGGCTCGCTTCCCGCAGCGCAATACCTCTGACGCAACTGGTGTGCCCATAAACAGGGCGAAGGATGAAATCGTGTGCTAACGGTTGCAGGGGTAAGACTTTAGGAATCGCATCGCAGTGGCGTGTGCGCGGAAGTTGGGCAGAATTTCGGAGGCCTCTGCGCGCCGTCGCAGCACCTCTGCCCTCTCTGCGGGCTGGCAGATGCCTGAAACGCGGCATCTCGCTCAAAACGCGCGCAACAGGCGGGGAGTCGCCGACATCGGGCCTGCGGCCGCCGGGCCGGTCGGCGTCCCACCGCGGGAGTCTGGCAAGCGAGTCTGTCGCGGGATATGCTTCGTTTCAACCAAACTTGATGGGTGCGGCGGCGACCTGCCCGCCGGCTCCGGGGTTTCTGCGAAGGAGAGTGTCTGTGCTGGTCCAACGACTGTCCTGGGCGGTCTGTGCGCTGCTGGTGTGCGCCGCGGCAAATCTGAGCGCCGCCGACAACGTCCCTCCCGAGGGATTTACCGCGATCTTCAATGGCAAAGACCTGACCGGCTGGTATGGCCTGGAACACTTTGATCCTCGCAAGCTGTGGGCGATGACTCCGGAGGAGCAGGCGGCCAAGCGCGAAGCGAATCAGAAGGAGTTCGAAGCTCACTGGACCGTGCAGAACGGCGATCTGGTCAACGACGGCTTCGGCCCCTATGCCACCACGCTGAAGGACTACCGGGACTACGAGTTCTGGATCGACTACAAGACCGTCGCCAAGGCGGACAGCGGCATTTACCTGAAGGCTTCGCCGCAGGTGCAGATCTGGGACTCGACCGACCCGTCCAAGTTCAATCTGGGCGCCGACAAGGGCTCAGGCGGGCTCTGGAACAATTCGCCCGGCGCGTCCGGCAAAGATCCGCTGGTGAAGGCGGACAAGCCGTTCGGCGAGTGGAACAGTTTCAAAATCACGCAGGTCGGCGCACGCACGACGGTGGTCTACAACGACCAGCTTGTCGTCGACAACGCTCTCCTGGAAAACTACTGGGACAAGGACCGCAAGGAACCTCTCTTTCCGAAAGGCCCGATTCAGCTCCAGACCCACGGCGGCGAGATCCGCTGGAAGAACATTTACATTCGCGAACTGTCCGCGGCCGAAGCCAACAAGCTGCTCGCCGCCAAGGGAGGCGAAGGGTTCAAGTCCATTTTCAATGGCAAGGATCTGACGGGCTGGGCGGGGAAAGTCGACGAGTATGAAGTCGTCGACGGCGCCATCCGCTGCAAGCCGGGCAAGGGGGGCGTGCTCCACACCGCCGACGAGTACGGCGATTTCGTAGCCCGCGTGGAATTCAAGGTGCCCCCCGGCGGCAACAATGGCCTCGCGATCCGGTATCCCGGAGAAGGAAATCCCGCGTATGCCGGCATGACCGAGCTGCAGGTGCTCGACAATGAATCCGAGAAGTACGCGAAGCTCGACGCCCGCCAGTACCACGGCTCGGCGTACGGCATGGCGCCCGCCGCCCGCGGCTTCCTCCGCAAGGCGGGGGAGTGGAATTTCCAGGAAGTGACGGTCAAGGGCTCGACGATCAAGGTCGAACTCAACGGCAACGTGATCCTCGATACCGACCTGTCGACGATCACCGAGTACATGGCCAACAGCGCGCACCCGGGGAAGGAACTGACGAAGGGTTACTTCGGATTCGCCGGTCACTCGGACCCGGTCGAGTTCCGCAACATCCAGATCAAGGTGCTGACCGAGTAAATTCGGCGGGCTGATCGATGATGCTTCGGCAGGGCGGGAATCTTCCCGCCCTGCTTCGTTTTTCCGGATCCGAGACATCGACACGGAGCAGACCCGGAGAGTGAAAAGTGAGTAGTGGGTACTGAAAAGTGCAAAGTTGCAAGATGGCTGGAGTGCCAGGCAGTCCGGCACTTTGCACTCATCACTACTCAATACTCACTTTTCACTTTCATCCGCTTCGCCGGGTCTCTCGTCACCCGCTCCGTCCCCGCGTATCATGTCTTCTCTGATTGACCGCCCGTTCGCAGGAAATCCGGCTCCATGTCTCAGGTTCGCACGCGATTCGCTCCGAGTCCCACCGGCTACATGCACATCGGAGGCATGCGCACGGCGTTGTTCTGCTGGCTCTGGGCGCGCCACAACAACGGCACGTTCATTCTGAGGATTGATGACACCGACCAGGGGCGGAACGTCGAGAGTGCGCTGGGGCCGATCTTTCGCGCCTTTCGCTGGCTGGGACTCGACTGGGACGAAGGTCCGGATGTCGGCGGCGACTTCGGGCCTTATTACCAGTCGCAGCGCACCGACCTGTACCAGGCCGAGGTCAACAATTTGCTGGCGACCGGGAAGGCGTTCAAGGACTTCGACACTCCCGAGCAGATCGCCGCCGACCGGACCGCCGCCGAGAAGCGCAAAGAGACGTTCGTCAACATTCGCCGGTCGCTGGATCTCACGGATTCGGAGCGGGCTCAGTTCGAGGCCGAGGGCCGACCGTACGTCGTGCGGTTTCTAGTCCCGCGAGAGACCCGCGTCGCGATCGACGACGCTGTCCGCGGGCACGTCGAATGGGACTGCGCGCTGATTGCCGACCCGATCATCATGCGCAGCAACGGCTCGGTCCTCTATAACTTCGCGACGGTCGTCGACGACGCGAGCATGGAGATCACGCACGTGATCCGGGCGGAGGAGCACCTGACGAACACGGCCGTGCAGGCGCTGATGCACGAGGCGATCGGGAACCCGCTGCCCGTCTTCGCACACATTCCGTTCATCACCGCGCCGGGATCGACGAAGAAACTCAGCAAGCGGGATCTCGAAAAGCTCCGCACTAGTCCGCAGCTCAAGAAGATGTTCGACCGGGCCGACGAAGTCTTTCCGCGGCTCGGGCTGGGAGACTCGACGACGCTCAATCCTGTGATGGTTGAATACTACGAGCGGCTGGGCTACCTGCCCGCCGGGGTTCTCAACGCGCTGTCCCGGCTGGGGTGGTCGCTCGACGACAAGACCGAGCTGATGTCGCTGCAGTCGGTCGTCGAGAACTTCACGCTCGACCGGATCGTCAAGAAGCCGGCGGCGCTCGATATCGACAAGCTGATCAGCTACCAGACTCACTGGATGGGGCAGTTGTCGCTCGATGCGAAGGTCGACGGCTGCGTGCCGTTCCTGATGCAGGCCGGGCTGTTGCCGACCGATGGCGCTCTGCAACCGGTGGCGGCCGCGACGCCGATTCCCGCCGAAGCCGTGCCACAATCGCCGGTAGTCCCTGCGGAGACGCGGGAGTACCTGCGGCAGATCGTCACGGCGATCGGGGATCGGCTGAAGATCTTCAGCGACATCCTGGACTACACCGAGTTCTTCTACGCCGACGAGGCGCTCCCCGTAGAGGAAAAAGGATTCCGGCAGAAACTGGTCACCGTGCCGGAATCGACCGGCCTGCTGCAGGGGATCCGGGCCGAGCTGTTGAGTTGCGCGTCGTTCGCCACGGCGGATCTGGATCACCTCGTGCACCAGTTCGTCGAGACGCAGGGGATCAAGATCGGCCAGATCATCCACCCGCTGCGGCTGGCGACGACGGGGCGGACGGTGGGGATCGGGCTGTTCGAGGCGCTGAGCTTGATCGGCCGGGAGCGGTGTCTGCGGCGGATTGATTTGGTGCTGGAGAAAGTGGCCGCGGCGGGGGCGGAGTGATTTTGAAGTTCAGCGACCTCCTGAGTCGCGCATGGCGGCAGGATGATGAGCCCGGATCAGGAAATCGGAGAGCTTGAGAAGCGTCGGCGACAGTCCCGCCGGGCGATCCCGGTCTACGCGGTCCTGTTCGCTGTCGTCGCAATCCTCTTCTGGCTGTTCGGCCAGTTCGCGACGATTCCCGTCTGGCTGACAATTGTCCTCGTGATCGTCCTTGGAATGACGGCATTCACGCTGATCGGTGATGTCGTCAACTGCATCTACTGCTCGCTGAAGCTGAAGGCATTGAGAAGTCGCTGAGGCGCGCCAGACGTCCGCGCTCATTGAAGCGTGGTGAGCCTCGGGGACTCGGCTCACCCTACTTTGAAACCGGGAAGAGCCGTGCTCACCCGGCCCGGAGGATGCGGCGGCCATGCGGTCCCGTTAGACTGCTTTTCATCGGTCCGGCGGCTCAGGCTGCGCTCAACGACATCCCGGGAGACGACACATGCGGCGACATCATCGGCGGGACTGGCTCAAGCTGGCGGGTGCGGGACTGGCGGCGGGACTCTGGGCGCGGGGAGCGTACGCTGCGGCGACGATCGAGGACCGCCGGATCATCAGTTGGAAGCCGCCGCTTTATCACGGCTGGCCGACGCTGGCCCGGCGGAAGAATGGCGAGCTGCTGCTCGCGTTTTCCGGCGGACGGGAGACTCACGTCTGTCCCTTCGGGCGTCTGGAGCTGATGCGGTCGAAAGACAACGGCCTGACGTGGGGCTGGCCGCAGGTGATCTATGACGGACCGATCGACGACCGCGACGCGGGGGTCGTCGAGACGGCGCAGGGTTCGCTGCTGATGACGACGTTTACGTCGCTGGCCTATCAGCCGATCCTGGAGAAGGCGGAAAAGATTCCCGCCGGTCAGCCTGGGGCGTGGGATCCGCATCTGCTGGCGGAGTGGCAGGCGGTGCATGGTCGGCTGACGGCCGAGCAGCGGCAGCAGGAACTGGGCTGCTGGATGCTCCGTTCGACGGACGGAGGCGTGAACTGGTCGGCCCGCTATCGCGTGCCGGTCGACAGTCCGCACGGACCGGTTTCGCTTCGGAACGGCGACGTGCTTTATCCGGGGGTGGCGTTGTGGACGCCCGAGCGGAAGGTCGGCGTCTGCCTGTCGAAGGATGACGGCGTATCGTGGGACTGGATTGCGGACATGCCCACCCGGCCGGGGGACGATCCGCTGCAGTATCACGAACTGCACGCGGTCGAGGCGGCGGACGGGACGCTGATCTGCCACATCCGCAATCACAACAAGCCGAATGCCGGCGAGACGCTACAGAGCGAGTCGAGAGACGGCGGCAAGACCTGGTCGACGCCGCATGCGATCGGCGTGTGGGGGTTGCCGTCGCATCTGTTGCGGCTGCGCGACGGCCGGTTGTTGATGAGCTACGGCTATCGGCGGAAGCCGTTCGGGAACCAGGCTCGGCTCAGCGAAGACAATGGGAAGACGTGGGGCGAGCCGATCACGCTGTCGGACGACGGCGCCGGCGGCGACCTGGGGTATCCCTCGACGGTCGAGTGCGACGACGGCACACTGGTGACGGTGTGGTATGAGAAGCTGAAGGATTCGCCGCTGGCCCAGTTGCGTCAGGCCCGGTGGCGGCTGGGGTGAGAATCGTTGATGGTTGATCGTTGAGCGTCGAAAAGGCCGTAGGGCCGGCTCCCGCCGGCCGGCGCGTGGTGGGTGGCACGCCCAGAGGCTCTGCGATCGGCGTGGGGATTCAATGTCGCGTGCCACCCTGCGTCTCAGTCGAGAACAGGCATCGCGCCGCCGCCTTGTTCGGCCCGGAGCAACAGCATCAAGCTGTAGATCACGACGACCGAGACGACGGCGATGCCGAGCTGCAGGATGAACTTCCCCGACCGGGGCCGGTAGTGGGCCACGATTTCGGCGATCGCGCAGACGAAGCCGACCATGAAGAACTTGAAGTAGATCATCCCCTTCAGGCCCCAGTGGTGCAGGAAGAACTGCGCGACCGGATTGGACTCGTTGAAATAGACGCCTCCTGCGTCCTTTGGCCGGGAGAGCAGGATCCAGGTCATCAGGATGTCGAACAGGCTGACCAGGATGAACAGCGAGATCTCGTGCTCGTGACGCAACGCCCCCGCCAGACGCTTGACGTCCTGCCAGACGGAGGCGGGGGGTGGTTTGCGGGAAGGCATGGGGGGAAGTTCGAAATCACAAACACCAAATCTCAAACCGGAAACACATTGCGACGTCCGTTTTGTGATTTGGTGTTTGGCGTTTGGTGTTTCTTCAGTTAGGCGTGAATCAGCTCTCTGAGCTGCTCAAGGTACTTCGGGACGGCGACGAACGGGTCTTCGGAGGCTTCGTATTCCAGGACGACGTAACCGCGATAATTGGCGTCGCGGAGGATCTTGACCATGCGGGCGAGGTCGGCCGGCTGTTTGGGGCCGTTGTTGGGCATGACCTCCACCTTGACCTGCGCGTTGATCGCGTAGGGGGCGATCTTTTCGAGATCGCGATAGGGATCGTCGGTGTGGAAATTCCCGCCGTCGAAGTTAATCCCGAACCACGGGGACGACTTCACGCCGGCGACGATTTTCAGGAGCTGCTCCGGCGTCGCGGTAATGCCGCCGTGGTTTTCGAGGGCCAGGAAGACGCCCCGTTTGGCCGCATGATCGAGAGCCTGGTTGATGCCGTCGATGCAGCGTTCGCGGGCGGCGTCTTCGGAGTCCCCCTTGGGGACGTTGCCGGCGAAGATGCGGATGACCGGCGCTCCCAGGACGGCGGCGCGATCGATCCAGGCACGGCAGTCGTCGAGCTGTTTCTTGCGGGCGTCGGGGGCGGCGACGCAGAAGTCGTTGCCGATCGCGGTGCCGGAGACATCGAGCCCGAGGCGGAAGGTCCGTTCCTTCAGGCTGACCAGATAGTCCTCGTTTGGGTCTTTGGGGAAGTAGTACGAGGTCAGCTCGGTCCCGTCGAGCTGCTGCTCGGCGCAGAAGTCGATGAACTGCTCCAGCGTGAATTTTGCACCGGTGATCTGCTCGGGGAGCCAGTTCTTCAGCAGCATCCGGTTAAAGGAGTACGCCGCCAGGCTGAGCTTCATATGCGACTTGCCATTGCGGACGGGTGGGGTCGCGGCGCGAAGCGGAGAGGTCCCGGCGAGGGTGACCGCCGACGCGCCGGCGAGCGCGGCTCCCAGCCACTGGCGTCGATTGAGGGGGTCGGCAGGGGCGGGCAGATGAGCGGGGAATGACATCGGCATTTCCTGGTGGCGAGGTTGGAAACCGGCGAGGGGGATATTCTGGGCAGACCCGGCTCTGCGGGACAAGGGGCGGACGCCTGTCTCGGCGTAGCGGCTTCTGATCGGCGGAAGGAGATGCGTGTGTACTTTCGCGTCAGACGGCGACTATAATCCTTCAGGAGCCGCATTGCCGCCGCGTAACGGCATTCTGCAATGCCTGTTGCTGCAACAGGTTATACAGAGTCGCTGCCGGTCAGTTCTGTGGCTTTCCCGCCTGACTCCCCGCACGCTGGTGCGGCCTGCCGGCTGAGATTGGCCTTCCTCGACTTCCAGGTGATCCCGCACCATGTGGATGCATCCCCGCTGGTCTGCGTACCGTTTTTCCCTGGTGGCGATCGCCGCGGCCGGTCTCTCGGCACTTTCGAGCGGTTGCCGTCCCACCGACGGGATCGTCAGTTACGAAGTGCTGAAGCACGCCGAGCTGCAGAAGGAACGGGGCGGCACCGCCGCCGCGGCTGTTGCGCCGGAACCGGCGAAGCCGGCGCGGATGCTGGGAGCGATTCTGCCGCACGGCGATCAGCTCTGGTTCTTCAAATTGACGGGTGATCCCGAGCCGGTGGCCGGAGTTGAGCCAGCCTTTCGCGAGTTTTTGAAATCGATCACGTTCCCGACGCCGGAGGCGCCGACGTGGACGCTGCCGGAGGGCTGGCGGTCGTCGGACCAGTCGCACCCGATGCGGTTTGCGACGGTGCTGGTCGGAACAGGTTCGCCGCCGCTGGAATTGACCGTCAGCATGTTGTCGCAGGGGGCCGGCGAGCTGCCGCAGATGCTGCTTGCGAATATCAACCGCTGGCGCGGCCAGCTCGGATTGCGCCCCCTCGCCGATGGCGAACTGAAAGGGGAGTCCGAGGAGCTGGAGACCTCTGTCGGCACGGTCGTGCTGGTGAACCTGCTGGGTGAGAGTTCCGGCGG
This sequence comes from uncultured Planctomycetaceae bacterium, assembly GCA_942493135.1. Lineage (GTDB taxonomy): Bacteria > Planctomycetota > Planctomycetia > Planctomycetales > Planctomycetaceae > Planctellipticum. Next base: position 2,990,356 of record OW818684.1, read on the forward strand.
AGGGGGCATGGGAGCTGCGCCGTTCGCTGGGGGAATGGGGCGGGGATCGCTGCCGACGACGACGGCCGCCCCCGCAGCGCCGGCCATCAAGTACGAAACGCCCGAGGGCTGGCAGCCCGGCCGGGTGGGTGGCTTGCGGAAGGCCGCGTTTACGGTGACCGACGACGAGCTGGGCAAGGTCGAGGCGACGGTCATTGATCTGCCGCGTGAAGCAGGCGGAGACCGGCTGGCCAACGTGAATCGCTGGCGGATGCAGGTCGGCCTGAAGGAGATCGACGAGAAGGCGCTGATGGAACAGCTTCAGACGCTGGAGATCGGCGACCTCAAGGGAGACTACTGCATCCTGGTAGGTGAGCCGAGCGGCGGCCGGACCCAGACCATTCTGGGAGTTCTGCTCGATCGTGACGATCTGACGTGGTTCATCAAGCTGCAGGGAGATGCGAAGCTCGCCGAACGCGAACGGGAGCACTTCGAAGCCTTTGCGAAGTCGTTGAGGTTTGAGTGAAGCACGAAGTCCGAAACTCGAAATCTGAAACGAGCACGAAACGCAGATTCCCAAGAGAACTGATGATTTCAGGTGGCACGCCCTGAGTCTTCGAAGGGCGTGCCACCCAGTCGACGCTGAGAGCGAGAAATGAAACGTTCCCGGGCAGAGCCTGGGAACGAGAGTACTAAGACGCAACTTCGATCTGGTCGGCCGAATGCCGGACGTTGCTGAGAATTCTGGAGAACTGAGATGTCTGCATCGCTGGCAATCGACCCGGACGAGGTGGACCGGACGGACCATGGACTGCCGCCGGTCGTGGTGCAGCTCCTGCGGCCGATCGCGTCGCTGAAGCTGACGGTCGGGCTGTTCGCCGCGGCGATCTTCATCATCCTCGCCGGTACGCTGGCGCAAGTTGACGCCGACATCTGGCAGGTTATCAACGAGTATTTCCGGACGGCGATCGCCTGGATTCCGCTGCAGATCTTCTTCCCGCCGTCGTTCTTTCCCGGCATGCCGAAGATCTCCGGGGGCTTCTACTTCCCCGGTGGCTGGCTGATCGGGGCGGTCATGTCGTTGAACCTCCTTGCGGCGCATCTGATCCGCTTCCGCGTGCAGGCTTCCGGCGGACGGCTGGTCTCGGGGCTGATCGTGCTGCTGGCGGGGATGGTGCTGACCTATGCAGTCATCCAGAGCGGTTTCAACAAGGATGGCGTCCAGGAAGATCACTGGCTGTCGTATCGCGTGGTCTGGATTGTCTATCAGGCGAGCCTGTTCTGCGCTCTGACCGGGGCCGCGGCGGGCTGGTACATGACGGCGCCGTCGCGCAAAACGACCCGCTGGCTGCTGGCGGGCGCCACAGTGGTGCTGGGGAGCGGCATCGCCGCGCTGTTCTTCGCCGGCCTGTTGAATCAACCCGGCGACGCTTCGATGCGAATTCTGTGGCAGCTCACCAAGAGCGGCGCGGCGGCGGCGGCGCTGCTCGCCGGCTGCATTCTCGTTTTCCGTAAGCGAGCAGGCGTTGTGCTGCTGCACGGCGGCGTCGGACTGATGATGTTTGGCGAACTGCTGGTAGGCATGTCGGCCGTCGAAGGCCAGATGCATCTCAAGGAAGGCGAAGTCGTCAACTACGTGCAGGACATCCGCACGGTCGAGCTCGCGGTCGTCGATCCGTCCGATTCCCAGAAGGATCGCGTGACGGTCATCCCGCGGAGCGTCCTGCTGGCCGCAGAGGCCTCGAAGCAGCCGATTGATAACAAGAACCTGCCGTTCCGCGTGCAGGTCGACAAATTCCTGCAGAACTCGGACGTCCGTCGCGTCCGGCCGATGGACGAGAAGAACCCGGCCACCGCGGGACTGGGCAAAGAATGGATCGCCGATCCGGTCAAGGCCGGCACCGGCGTCGATACCAGTTCGAAAGTCGACATGACGGCGGCCTACGTGACGCTGCTGCCGAAGACGGGCGACACGCCGCTTGGGACGTATCTGACGGGCATCCTGTTTTCGAGCAGCGGATCGGCCGACACGGTCGACGTCGACGGCAAGCCGTACGAAATCTCGCTGCGGTTCAAGCGGATGTACAAGCCGTATTCGGTCAAGCTGGTCGATGTCCGGAAGGACGACTATGTAGGGACCGATACGCCGCGGAACTATTCCTCGGACGTGCAGCTCGTCGATCCGGAGCGGCATGTCGACCGGCCGGTGCATATCTGGATGAACAACCCGCTGCGGTTTGCGGGAGAGACATTCTACCAGAGCGGCTACTTCAAGGACCCGTCGACCGGCGTCGAACAGACGACGCTGCAGGTGGTCTCGAACACGAGCTGGATGATTCCCTACGTGAGCTGCATGATCGTGGCGCTCGGGATGCTGACGCATTTCTTCATCACCCTGCTGCGATTCCTGAACCGGGCGGATCGCGTGTCGGGAGCGCCGATCGAAGTTTCGGTCGCGAAGAACCTGCCGGAAGGGGTGGCCCGGCCCAAGGCGGTGGAGCCGGTTATCGAAACGGCCGAGGCGCCGGTCTGGATTGCCTATGGCATCCCGGCGGTCGCGCTGGCCATTGGCCTGGCGGTCATCGCCGTGGGGCTGACGCCCCGCAAGCCGAAGGACGGCGGACTCGACTTGAGCCGGTTTGGCGAGATCCCGGTGATCTCGCAGGGACGGGCCAAGCCGCTGGACACGCTGGCCCGTCACAGTCTGCTGGCGACGGCGTCGCGCGAGACGTTCAAGGATGCCAACGACAAGACGCAGCCGGCGATTCGCTGGTTGATGGATCTGCTGACCGACCGCGAGGCCGTCCTGGGCCATCGGACGTTTCAGATTCCCAATCTGGAAGTCCAGCAGTTGCTGGGGCTGGAGCCGCGCGAGCACTTCCGGTACTCGCCAACCGAGTTCCTGCCCAAGCTGAAGGAACTGACCGAGGAGGCCGAGGCCGCCCGCGCGAAGCCCGCCGAGCAGTTGTCGGTGAAGGAGCGGAAGATCCTGGAGTTGGAGCGAAAGCTGGGGATTCTGGATCTACTGTTCCAGTCGTTCACGATGCCGCCGATCCGGACGGACGCCGACCATCTCGCCCAGGATCTGCTGGGAGCGATTCAGTCGCAGCAGCGGCTGCTGAAGCGGAGCACTCCGCCGCCGCTGGCGATTCCGCCGATGAAATCCGCGATAGAGACCCCGGAAGATCAGCGGTCGCCGCTGGATTCCGCCGAGTGGGAGACGTACGCCAATGCGGCGGTGAAGGACATCATCAAGAGCCAGTTCAAGAGCGAGACGCGGAATCCCGCGTACGAGAAGTTCGAGGCGATCCTGGCGGCTTATCGCGAGAAGGACGCCAAGTCGTTCAACGCGGCGATCGACGACTACATGGCCTATCTGAAGGCCGGAGACTTCCCGGGTCTGGACCTGCCGAAGTCCGAGTTCGAAGCGTCCTTCAATCGCTTCGCGCCGTTCTTCCTGTCGCGCTGGCTGTACGTGTTGGCCTTCGTCCTGGCGGTGTTCGGCTGGCTGACGCTGCCTAAGACGTTCACGCGGGCGGCGGTGTGGCTGACAATGCTGATTCTGGTGCTGCATACGTACGCCCTGGTGGGCCGGATTTATATTTCCGGCCGGCCGCCGGTCACGAACCTGTATTCGTCCGCCGTCTTCATCGGCTGGGGCGGTGCGGTGCTGGCGCTGATTCTGGAACGGATCTTCCGCAACGGGCTCGGCGTGGTGGTGGCGACCGTCGCCGGCTTCCTGAGCCTGGGGGTGGCGGAACACCTCGCCTCGGACGGCACCGACACGTTCGCCGTGCTGCAGGCGGTGCTCGACACGCAGTTCTGGCTGTCGACCCATGTGGTCTGCATCACGCTGGGCTATTCGACGACGTACCTGGCCGGGCTGCTCGGCGTGTTGTTCGTCGGGCTGGGAGTCTGTACGCCGCTGCTGAACGGCAGATTGTCCCGCGATCTCGTGCGGATGATCTACGGCACCTTGTGCTTCTCGATTTTCTTCAGCTTCGTGGGAACGGTGCTGGGGGGGTTGTGGGCGGATGATTCGTGGGGCCGGTTCTGGGGCTGGGATCCCAAAGAGAACGGCGCGCTGATTATCGTGCTGTGGAACGCCCTGTGCCTGCACGCCCGCTGGGGCGGCATGGTGAAAGACCGAGGACTGGCGCTGCTGGCGGTTGCGGGAAATATCGCGGTGAGCTGGTCATGGTTCGGCGTCAACGAGCTGGGCGTCGGCCTGCATTCCTACGGCTTCCGCGAAGGCCTGCTGATGTGGCTCGGCGTATTCGTCCTGTCCCAGCTCGCCGTCATCGGACTGGGAAGCATTCCCCGGCAATATTGGCTGAGCCGGAAATCGGCGGATTGACGTCCTGTGCCGACAGACCAGTTCGGGAACCGACGGAGAAATTACCGGGTGACTGGGGTCGAGTTTTCGAGCCCCCAGACACCCGGCGGATGTCTGTCTCGACGTCTGCCTCGTCTCCTGCGTTAATGCTTGGCGCCCAGGTGTTCCAGCACCGTCGTCGACACGCGCCCGACGTACTCGCCGGCTTTGACGGCCTTCCGCAATTCGGGAATCGCCGGGCGGGCCAGTTCGCCAAGGCGGTTCAGCGCGATCGCCGCGTGGAGGCCGACGCTGTCCTGGGGATCGTCGAGCCGTTTTGTCAGATCGCTGAGCTGGACCTTCTTCGAACCGGCGGCCAGTAACGTCTGAACCAACAAGATCCGGACGGCCGGGGATTTTTCCGCGGCGACCAGTTCTTCGAACCGCGGCACCAGGGCTGCGGGGAGGGCTTTCGCGCCGTCGGTGAGCTGCCAGACCGCCCACCAGCGGACGGAGCCGGCGGGGTCGGTCAATGCAGCGACATAGTCCTGTGTGTGATCGCCCGGCTGAAGTTCGAGATCCTTGAGGGCTTTCGCACGCTCCAGTTCGCCGGACTCGAACAGCGCTTCCCGCCAGTGGACCGGCGCGACGTCCGGCTTCGCGGCGACGTCCTCGTCGCCCGGCTGGAACGGGACGATTTCGCTGTCTTTGTGACCGATCCGGAATGCGCGCAGCTCGATCTTTTCATCGCGGTCCAGCAGCACGCGGCCGGTTGCGTCGGGGAGGTTCCAGGTCTGGCGATTGCCCGCGCCTGCGTTCTTACGACGCCAGCCGATCGAGGCGCCGGGCGTATTGGAGTAGACGCGATAGGCCTGGCGTCCGCCGCCATCGGCGGGGATGTCCCGGGCAATGCCCGGTGCGGCGGTGATCGCCCAGACTCCACCCGGTCGTTTGAGTTCGTCGAGCATCGGTTCGGGGAGGAGGGCCGTGTCGCCAATTTCGCGCATCCAGCGGTCGAGCTCGATGCGGAAGCGGAGCAGCGTCGCGCGGTGCTCGGGGCGGTCGGCGAGGTTGGTCAGCTCGTCGGGGTCGGCTTCGGTGTCGAACAGTTCTTCCACCGGCTTCGTCGGGCGGAAGAAAAGCTCCGGCGGTCCGGCGAGCGTTCCTTCCGCATGCATGTGGCGCATCTCCTTGAGCATCGGCATCTCGTTCATGTAGGAGATGTCCTGCCCGTAGGAGACCTGCGGCAGGAAGTTGCGGAGGTACTTGAACCGCTTGTCGCGAACCATGCGGATGCAGTCGTAGGCCTCATCCATCCGGTCGCGATGCCCGCAGACGTACTGCCGAGGCGTGACGGGCTCGGGGCCGAGGAATGGCTGACCCTGGAAGTGTGCGGGAAGGGGCATGCCGGCGAGCGTCAGCATCGTCGGGGCGAAGTCGACGAAAGCGACCAGCTCGTCACAGGTGGAACCGGGCGTGCGCTGCGGGGCGTGGTTGCCGAAGACGAGCTGGCGGTACTTCTCCGGAACGCGGACCAGCAACGGGACGCGGGTTCCGGAATCGTAGAGCCAGCGTTTGCAGCGGGTGAGACCCCGGCCGTGATCGCCCCAGAACCAGACGATGGTGTCGTCGGCCAGCCCCGCGGCTTCGAGCTCCCGCAGGATTGCGCCGACCTGGGCGTCCATCGCGGAGACGCTGTCGGCATAGTCGGCGTAGTTCCGTCGGACGACGGGAGTATCGGGCCAGAAGGGGGGCAATACGGCCTGAGCGGGATCGTGCTTCAGCGCGGCCGGCAGGGCGGCGATCAGCTTCTGTGTCGCGGGGCTGGGATTGCGGGCCTGGCTTTCGTGGGAGGTTGTGAAGTTGAAGACGGCGAAGAAGGGCTGGCCGTCGGCCCGTTGCTTCCAGTGGGCCTTGCCGCTGCTTTCGTCCCAGGCGGAGCCGGGGGGATCGAACTGGTAGTCGGTCTTGGAGTTGTTCGAGCAATAGTAGCCCGCCTGGCGGAGATATTCGGGGAAGCATTTGACGAACGCCGGGGGGACGCCCTTGCAGCGCATGTGCTGCGTGCCGATGGAGGGGGGATACATGCCGGTGATCAGGCCGCTCCGCGCGGGAGCGCAGACTCCGGCGTGGGCGAAGCAGCGTGTATAGCGGACGGCTTCCTTCGCGAAGTGGTCGATGTGCGGCGTGCGGGCGTAGGCATCGCCGTAGCAGCCGAGGTCCGGGCTGAGGTCTTCGGCGCTGATCCAGAGGATGTTGGGCCGGTCGGCGGCGGAGAGAGCCGGCGTCAGACTGGCGACCAGCAGCAAGGCGGGGAACAGGCGGCGAAGCATGGTGCGGCTCCGAAGGTCGATTCGGGGAGGTGATTCCCCATGCGACACGGTGTCTTTTCGCGACTCCGGAGTCAACTCGGAAGTTACTCACCCTCTCTGCTGGCCGGGAACATGGCGACTTCGATCCTGAGGGTCTCGACAAGTCGGTCGATCGCCGAGCTCGGCAGGTCGCCATCACCGATCAGGAATGCCTGCAGCACGGCGCGATCCACTCGAGCCTGGTGGATCAGCGCGGCGAGAGTCAGGGGGCTGCGGTGAATCGCCGTCCGGAGGCGACCGCTGAACGTCAGCTCGCTTTTCGCCTTGACGATCACGTCCATCAGTGCGTCGTCTGCCGCGCGGGCGACTTGATCGTACTCCGCCACTGACTGACGCCAGCGCGCGACCAGCCTAGCATGTTCCTCGGGCGTCCTGTCGCTCATGTTCACCTCTCTCGCACATCCCTTTCACGAACTCTTGACAACCGTGATGCCGGCTTCGGCCGGCAGCCTCGGGAGCAGCCGGTCGAGGTCGTCGCTCGAAAGAGCCGCCTTCCCCATCAAAAACTCGCGCATGACTTCCAGGCTGATGCCGGATGCCTCGCAAATCTCCGACAACGACAGTTTGCTGGCGTGAATGGCTCTTCGCACCTGGCCGCTGAACGTGTCTTCCACGCCGGCCTTGTGGATGGCGTCCATCTCGGCGTCAACTTGCGGCCTCTCGCTCTCAAACGCGGCCAGAGAGGTCCGCCACCGGACCAACCGCTCCTCAGTTCTGGGATCCGTGTCATCTGCGGCCATTTGCCGACTCCCATCGATAATCGAACGCCGTCACCGGAATCACGGTGATCTCGTCTTCCTTCCAGCTCATCAATGCATCGCAGTGACCGTCCGGACGACGTGAATCCATCGGCAAACAACCGCGGCTCCGTCTTGCTCTTGCCGCCGAACACCGGGCTGGAGACAACCTCCTCGAACTCTTCAGGACTCACGCCGTGTTCTGCCAGGTGGGCCTCGATTTCCGGCGTCCAGAAGAATTCGAACCAGGCCATCCTCACCACTCCCGCTTGCAGTTCGCAACACCGTGTGGCGTATCGTTGATTCTGAGAATACTCTATCAACGCCATCCGAGGCGTCAGGTTGAAAAAAGAGAGACAAAAGCCATCAGTTCAAGCGGGGCATGGCGGCCCCCGTCCTGGCGCCGGCCGTCCGCCGGTCGACACGGCGCCGAAGATCCTGAAGCTCAGCCCGGCAAACGTCGCCTGGTTCGTGACGGTCGAGCAACCGAGTGTCGCGAACTATGGCGTGAACTGATACGGTTGAGATGTTCGCTTCCGGGCCTGCGCGGAAGCGGTTTCCGGAGCAATTCCGCTACGGTCGCACCAACATGGAAACAGCCTCTCGCGGGGACCAGGTGTTCCTGGAGTCGAGCTACTCAGTGTTCCGCCCGCTGCCCATTTTCCTGGCGGCAATGGGCTGTGTCGCCGTTCTTCTGATCGTCGCGTCATCGCTTCTGTCGCTCTGGACGGTCCAAATCCTGATGCTTCATCAGCGTCTCTTCCTGACTCTCATGGTCCTGGTCGTCTTCGGATGTCTGCTGTTCGGCGCGATTCGACGCATTGTCTTGAAGCCGATCTGTCGCGGTCGGATCGATATGACCGGAGTCACTGCATACGAAACGCACTATCCCTGGGGCAGATAGATCGTCTTGATTGCGTATGGATTCCTTTCGTCGGTCACCAACTGATCGCTCGACTCCGATCGGAGAAGCGGATGAGACCGCTGGTGTATGTTCCGACACGAAGCCTCGCGCCCGCCGAAATGATCGAGCTGTCCGATCGGCTGACCGAGTTTGTATCGACGAGCCATCCGCACGTCAGGGTCAAGTTGGGTTGAACGGTTCGGACATGTCAAACTCCATCGAAGGAATGAGAACTTGAGGCCGCAGCAGAATGTTTCGGCGTACTGCAACAGTGGCTTCTGGCGATCGTCGGTCCCCGCCGGGCGGATCAGACGCTGACTCCTGGCGGGAACATTGCTGGCCCGTCGACGGTTCGGAGGAGGGCTCCAGCGAGTCGCGTAGCCGTCGGGGACGTGGGGGCTCAGTTCCTCGGACGGCAGAAAACTGTTGCGATCATGCCTCGTCGCCTGCTGCAGCGCCCGGTGTGGCCTGCCGTTGCACCGCGGGATACCACGTCGCGAGCTGCTCCGCGAACCGCCGCCGAACGACTGCGACTCCGTCGTGCCAATCCTCGAAGAACCCCGGTTCACCCCACCCCGGTGGGTAGGCGTACTGCTCGCCCTCATCGCCGAATACGAGCACCCAGAACGACGGCACGGAAGGGTCGGTGACTTCGAAACATTCCGGGTCGAAGAGGACCGGTTCGCCGCGGTCCGTCAGCAGGCGAAGTGAATCGCCCTCAATGCCGAGTACTTCGTACTCGCCGCCGATGGTGAGCGAGTGCCGGAAGTCCCGCCCATCGGCCGCGTGCGGGTTTCGCAAGACGACTCGCACGGACGACACCCTCCCGAAACTGAGCTTCTTCTATTGCAAACGATCCGAATCGAGAATCTGGGACCCCAGGGCGATTGTCAATCTCAACGGCGGTCGAGGGGACGCCAAGTCTGGTCGCTCACAACCCGATGTCCCGCGTCAGTTCCTGCTGGGCGCGGTGCAGGCTGGCGTAGACGCCGGCGTGGGCCAGCAGCTCTTCGTGCGTGCCGACTTCCACGATCCGGCCGCGGTCGAGGACGACAATCCGATCGGCCTGGCGGAGCGTGCTCAGGCGGTGGGCGATGGCGATCGTGGTCCGGCCGTGAATCAGGTTCTGCAGCGCTTCCTGGATCTCCCGCTCGGTCTGCGTGTCGACGGCGGAGGTCGCCTCGTCGAGAATCAGAATCCGCGGGTCGATCAGCAACGCGCGGGCGATGCTGATCCGCTGGCGTTCGCCCCCCGAGAGCGACTGGCCCCGTTCGCCGACGAGGGAATCGTAGCCGTCGGGGAGTTGCAGGATGAACTGGTGGGCGCGGGCGGCCTGGGCGGCGGCGATGATCTCGGCGCGGGTGGCGTCGGGACGGCCGTAGGCGATGTTCTCGGCGATCGTTCCGAAAAACAGGAAGGGCTCCTGGAGGACGATGCCGACGTTGCGGCGGTAGTCGGAGATGCGATAGGAGCGGATATCGACGCCGTCGGCGAGGATGGCGCCTTCGGCGACGTCGAAGAAGCGGCAGACGAGGTTGATGAGTGTGCTCTTGCCGGCGCCGGTGTGGCCGACGAGGCCGATCATTTCGCCCGGGGCGATCTTGAGAGTGAGGTCGTGCATGACCTTGCGGTTGCCGTAGCGGAAACCGACGCCGCGGAATTCGAGTTCGCCGTTGAGTCGCGTGAGGGGGACGGGGCGGGCGGGCTCGGGGACGCTGGAGACGCGGTCGAGGACTTCGAAGATCCGCTGGGCGCTGGCGGCGGCCCGTTCGGAGGAATTGACGAACCGGCTCATCATTTCCAGCCGGCCGTAGAACTGGGTGATGTAGGCGACGAAGGCGACGAGGTCGCCGACGGTCATGTTGTCGGTTCCGCCGGAGAGGAAGTTGCGATAGACGAGCCAGACGCCGCAGGCCCAGACGACGAGGACGCCCATCCGGTTGAAGAAGCCGATCATGGGCCAGAAGAAGGTCCAGACGGCGTTGACGCGCATGTTGGCCTGGACGACGACATCGTTAGCCTGGGCAAAGCGGTCGATCTCGCGGTTTTCCTGGGCGAAGGCTTTGACGACGCGGATGCCGGGGATGGTGTCGGCGAGGACGCTGGTCATGTGCCCCCAGGCCCGGCTGCTGGACTGAAAGCCGTGCTGCAGGTGCTGGCGGGACTTGTACATCAGCCACGAGATGAAGGGGAACGGCAGCAGCGAGACGATGGCCAGGCGGGGGTCCCACCAGAGGAGCACGCCGGCGGTGCCGATGACGAGCAGGGCGTCGGCGATGAAGTCGACGAGGCTGTCTCCCATGAATGAGCAGAGCCGGTCGGTGTCGGTGCTGACGCGGGACATCAGATCGCCGGTCCGCTTGCCGCCGAAGTATTCAAGCGACAGCTTCTGCAGATGCGAGTAGGTGCGGTTGCGCATATCGGCGGTGACGCGTTCGCTGACAGCCGCCAGAACTGCGGCCTGGGCCCAGTTGAGGATCCATGCGGCGGCGGCGGCGAGGAACAGTCCCGAGAGATACCAGCCGGCCGAGCCGAAGGGGATGGCGGGCGCGTCGGGAACGGGCAGGCCGGCCGCCTGGGCGGCCTGACGGGCTTCGATAACGGTCTGGGCGGGAGCGAGGATGTCGTCCATCAACGGCTTCACGAGCGCCGGGGGGACGAGGCTGGCAATCGTGCCGCCGATCGACAGGAGCAGGCCGACGAGGATCCATTGGCCGTGGGGCCAGGCGAACTGTGCGAGGCGGAACAGAGCCCGCGTGTCCGGTGGGGACTTAAACGTCTCCGCTTCCGGAGGTTCTGTGGCCTCGGCCGGGCCAGACTGTTCGCCGGCGGGGTGCTTGAGCTGCTCAAGTTGTTCGATGAGGGCCAGCACCTGCGGGCCGTGACCGATGGTGTAGTGCCAGACGGCGAGGCGGGAGGACTTGCCGAGGAGTTCGAGGGTTCCCAGGCCGCCGCGGTCAAATGTTTTCAGACGGACGATGTCGGCATGGGGCCATTCGGCGGCGGACAATTCGAGGACGCCGGACGGAGAGACTGGCGTGCTGAGGAGCCGGCGATCGGTCAGAAGGAGGATGGTCTCGCGGAATCGGCGGGTCGGATCGACATCGACGACGAGGCAGGCCAACGGCTGTTCGCCGGGCTGGAGCAGACTTTGGGCTGGGGCCTGCAGGGACTCGGGGAGAGTTGCCCAGCCGGGGGGATTCGCCGTGGAAACACTGCTCAAGGGACGTCTTCTGGCCGACGGTGCGGAGATTTGGCGGCCGGTGGAAGCCGGCCCGGAACCGGCGGGTATTGTACGAATCCCGCGGTCCAGCGTCGTCCGACCGCGGGGGAATTCGGTTTTGGCGGAGCCTCGACTACTGGCGCGGCATCGAGAGGAGGCTGTCGGAGAGCTGTTGGGCGGTCTGAAGGACCATTGTCGTGGCCGCGACCTGGAGGCTGGACTGCTTGACTGCGACCAGCGCGGCGGCGAGGTCGGTGGTGGAGCCGCCCGATTCGGGATCGGCGATGGCGGAGAGGGCGGCATCCGCCTGGGAACTGGCTTTTGAGACGTTGGCGGCGAGGCTGGCCGCCAGGCCGCCGGAGCAGGAAATGCTGCACATGAAGATTCACCACCGCAGAGGGCTGCCGAGGCGTCCATGCCGGAGAGAGCAAGTCCTGACTGTGGTGTTTCGAGCGGGAGCCCCCGTCAGGTTGCGGGAAAACAGGGGAGTTTGGGAAGGGGGTGCGAGAACGCGGCGGCGGAAGCGATCTCACCGGCTGGCGCTACTTGCGCGGTGCGCGAAGCAGGGAGGTTGAGAGGTCGTCCAGCGTGTCGAGGACAGTGGCCGCAGCGCGGGCCTGGACCTTGAGTTTTGTGAGATCGATCGCGGTGGCCAGGGTCTGCTCGGCGGGGTCGACGGTCGGGTCAGCCACGACGGAGGCCACGTTGGAAACTCGTTCGCCGATCTGTCGGAGGGAGTTCACCAGGGTGTTGTATCCCTGTCCGATGCCTGCAATCGGGGACATGGCGTTCTGCCGGGAATGTGTGGAAAGACTCATTGGAAATTCTGTGACGGCCATGACGGCGAGGAAGCGAGAATCGGGGACCGGTGGGCGGATTGCGGGGTGGGTCGCAGCGGCTTTGCGGATTGCGCGGCCGATTCCCCGGTGGGCGCGGTCTGGTAGTTGGCGATAGGATACTGGCGGTGTGTGGAACCTGAGGCGGCGCGGCAGGAAGGCGGTCAACATGGGCGACGGGGCAACCGGCTGGCAGCGATATGTGGGTTCGCTGATTGTGGACCGCGAATTGGGGTTCACGCTGGATGTGAGCCGGGTCCGGTTTACGGATGCAGATCTGGCGCCGTTGCTGCCGCGGATGAAAAGTGCGTTGCAGGCGATGGAGCGGCTGGAAGCGGGGGCCATCGCGAACGCCGACGAGAACCGGATGGTCGGGCACTACTGGCTGCGATCGCCGGACAAGGCGCCGACGCCCGAAATCACGGCGGAGGTTCAGTCGACCGTCAGGGACATTCTGGAGTTTGCGAAACGCGTCCACTCGGGAGGAGCGCGGGGAGCCAAGGGGCCGTTTCGACATGTGCTGCAGGTTGGGATTGGCGGTTCGGCGCTGGGGCCGCAGTTTGTGGCTCAGGCCCTGGGATCGGCCAACGATCCGGTGACGCTGGCGTTCGTCGACAACACCGATCCGGACGGGATCGACCAGGTGCTGGCCAGCCTGCGGGGGAAACTGGGCGAGACGCTGGTGGTGGTGGTCAGCAAATCGGGGGGGACGCCTGAGACGCGAAACGGCCAGTTGGAGATCGAAGCGGCCTATCGCCAGGATGGCCTGGACTTTGCTCGCCATGCCGTGGCAGTCACCCAGGAAGGGAGCAAACTCCACAAGACGGCGGTTGCCGGACGATGGCTGGCGACGTTCCCGATGTGGGACTGGGTCGGCGGCCGGACGTCGGTCCTGTCGGCGGTGGGACTGTTGCCGGCGGCGCTGCAGGGACTGCCGGTCGAAGACCTGCTCCGCGGTGCGGCGCAGATGGACGAGCTGACGCGTCGCACGGATCCACGGCAGAACCCCGCTTCGCTGCTGGCGATGATGTGGCACCACATCACGGGGGGCTGCGGGCTGAAGGATATGGTGGTGCTGCCGTACAAGGACCGGCTGCTGCTGTTCAGCCGGTACTTGCAGCAGCTTGTGATGGAGTCGCTGGGGAAGGAATTCGATCGGCAGGGCAACACGGTGCAGCAGGGAATTGCGGTCTACGGGAACAAAGGGTCGACCGATCAGCACGCTTACGTGCAGCAGCTCCGCGATGGCATTCCGAACTTTTTTGTGACGTTCATCGAGGTCCTCGCCGACCGGACGAGTCCGCAGCTTGCGGTGGATGGAATCCGCACCAGCCTGGAGGTGGAGCCGGGGATTACGTCGGGCGATTACCTGACCGGGCTGCTGCTGGGGACGCGGGAAGCACTGGCGGAGAAGGGTCGGGATTCGATCACGATTACAGTCAATGACGTCAGCGGCGAGAGCATCGGCGCGCTGATTGCGCTCTACGAGCGGGCGGTAGGGTTGTATGCCGAAGTGATCGACATCAACGCCTATCATCAGCCGGGCGTGGAAGCGGGCAAGAAGGCGGCGGCGCAGGTGCTGGCAGTGCAGTCGAAGGCTGTCGCACATCTGCAGCAGGTGCGGGAGTGGCAGACCGCCGAGCAGGTGGCCGCGGCGATCGGCGAACCGGGGCAGGTGGAGTGGGTCTACAAGATCCTGGAGCACCTCTCGGCGAATCCGGGGCGGGGCGTGAAGCGGACGTGGATGGCGTCGCCGGCGGAAGAAACGTTCAGGGTGGGATGAAGGGGGAAATCCGAAATCCGAATGTCGAAATTCGAAACAGGCACGAAACTCAAAACACAGAAACGGTGCGGTAATCAGTCCCGTCTCACAGTTCGTGTCTCAATCGGATTCGTTTCGGATTTCGTGTTTCGAGTTTCGGATTTCCGTCTGCGGTAGAGCCGGAGCGATAGCAGGCCGATTGTTGTTCCGCAGGCGACCTTCAGGACGGCGAGCCACCACGGGCGCCACCAGGCGCCGGTGTGGTATTCGATGGCATCGCTGACGGCGAAGACGACGAGAGCCGTGCAGAGGCCGATGGTGAGTTTGCGCGGTCGGCGGGAGCGCTGGCTTTCGACGCCGACCAGGAGAGCGACGATCAGCCACCAGGCGGCTTCGAGCGCATTGAAGAGGGCGACAAGGTCCAAGGGGAAAAATCCGAAACCCGAAGCACGAAATTCGAAACGAGCACCAAGTTCAAAACGCAGAAACGGGGTTGATCACAACCCCGTTTCTGCGTTTGGTGTTTTTAACTGCCTTGCTTCGGATTTGGAGCTTACGAGGGCTGCACGCGCTGCCACGCTTCTTCGAGGTGCCACGTCTCCAGCCGGAGCTGCGACTTGAGCTGGTCGTAGATTTCGCGGCGGGATTCGCTGTCGGCGGGGTGGGGTTCGGCGCGGCGGATGGCGCGGATCAGCAGGTTTTTGGGAGTGTGCTCCAGTTCGATGAACTCGACGATCTGCGTGCGATAGCCGTGGACTTCGAGAAACTGCGCCCGCAGAGCGTCGGTCGCCATCGCTGCAAAGCGTTCCTTGAGCAGGCCGTACTCGGTCAGGCCGGGGAGGACGCCGCGATCGAGTTTGGCATTCAGCTCGTGCTGGCAGCAGGGGACGGCGAGGATCACCTGGCTGCCCCAGCTCAGCGCGGCGGCGATGGCGTCGTCGGTGGCGGTGTCGCAGGCGTGCAGCGAGACGGCGAGGTGGACTTCCCCGGTCGGCCGATAGGTGGCGATGTCCCCTTCGGCGAAGCGGAGGCCATTGCACTGCAGGCGTTCGGCGATGCCGGTGCAGTGGGTCAGGACGTCCGACTTGCGGTCGAGGCCGACGATCTCGACGGCGCGGCCGTGGATCGTCGTCAGGAAGTGATGCATGGCGAAGGTGAGGTAGCTCTTGCCGCAGCCGAAGTCGACGATCTGCAGCGTGCCGTCCTTCGGGAGGGCCGGGAGGACGTCCTGGAGGAATTCGAGGTAGCGGTTGATCTGGCGGAACTTGTGGTACATGGCGGGGCGGACGTCGCCCGCGGGGGTCATGACGCCGATCTCGGCGAGGAACGGGCAGGGCTCGCCGACCGGGATGATGTACTGCTTTTCGCGGTTGTGGCTGGTGAGTGCGGGCTTCTTCGAGGGGGGCTTGCGCTTGAGCTGCAGCGAGCCTCCCTTGGTCCGGGCGGTGATGTCGACCAGTTCGGTATACAGATGGGCGTCGCCGAAGCCGTTGGGGAAGGCTTCACGGGTCGACTGGAGAAGTTCGGAGGCCGTCAGATTGCGATGCTTTTCCTTGGATCCGATGCGTTCGGCCCACTGGTAGTGGAGTCCGTTCTTCAATTCGACGGGGCGGACGGTGACTTTGGCCGTCTCGTTGTTCCGGCGAGGCTGGCTGAGGACCAGCATGAGGAACGTTTCGGACTTGAGGGCATCTTCAATTTCGGACGTGAACTGCGACGGACGCACGCGGAGGGCTCCAGGGTTGACGGAATTCGGGCGGAATCGTGTATTTGTACCGTGAAAAGAGCGGAAACGCGACAGAGTCGGGCGGCCGGCATGAGCGGCGTGTTCAGTTGTCGGCCGGCCGAATTGCGGTGTGGTTGCGGGCCGGTGTTGCTGCGGATCGTGAAACCGCAGGTTTCACGCACGGGCAATTCGTAGACCTGCTGCAACCCGCAGAATGAGCTGAACTGTCTGGATTCCATGCGTCGATAGATTCCGTGAGGGATAGTGGACCGTGCGGGCCGGCGTGCGCCAATTCCCGGAGCCTGCTCCGGGGCGTTGATCGCCGAGATACGGCCTCCCGGACGAAGGAACGTCCATGCGTCAGCGATTGACTTTCAGCGGTGTGTCGGCGGCGGTACTCGGTGTGGCGCTGCTGTCAGGGTGCGGCATCACCAGCTCTGTGACCAACAAAGTCACGAGCGTGATCGAGAAGCCAAAGCGCGAGGAAGAGACGAAGTACAGCATGGCCCGGCTGCACGAACGGAATTCCAACGTCCGGCAGGCGGAAGAGCTGCTCCTCGAACTGCACCAGAAGTATCCGAAGAAGCCCGAGTATGCACACCGACTGGCGAACGTCTATGCGCGGACCGACAATTTCGTCGAGGCCGAGAAGTACTACGCCATCGCTCAGAAACTGAGCCCGAACAACGTCGACATCTATACCGACCGCGGTTATGCGGCACTGCTGGAAGGGGATTACTCCAAAGCGGAGAAGCTGCTGAAGGAGGCCCTGGATCGGAAGCCGAACGATACCCGTGCAGCGAACAACATGGGGATGGTTCTGGCGTTCCAGGGGGATTCCGACGAGGCCTTGCGATACTTCCGCCGGTCGACCTCTGAAGCCGAAGCGCTGTGCAACCTGGCGTACGTGCACGTGCAGCGTGGCGAAGGGGACCAGGCCATGCGTCGGTACAATCAGGCGCTGTCGATCGATCCCAGCCTGAAAGTCGCGGCGAACGGACTGACGCAACTGGCGGACGCCCGTCAGCGGGTCGAATCGGCCCAGCAGGTCGCCGGTCGGAGCAAGGCGGCGCCCCTGCCGGCCAGAACTGCGGCGCCATCTGCGGCGCCGCGGAGCAGTCGGGATGTCGTCCCGGTTTCCGCCGAGGAGAAGAGCCCGCAGACGCGGCCGAACCGCGAGCCTTCGGTTCCGGTGCGGCGGGCGGTCAAAGAGACGCCCGAATTGAACTTTGAAGTGGAAGAAGTCGACGAAGCTCCCGGGCGGGCCTCGGTGAAGAAGTTGCCTTCGCGGCCCAGCGAGTGGGAGATGCCGGACCGCGTGGAAACCGCGTCCAGCCCGAAACCTGCCGCGACGAAGCCGCGAGTTGCCGCCAGCGAAAGCCGGACGGCGGAGACGGCCGCGTGGAAGTCGGAGACGAAGAAGAACCCGATCCGCCCTGTCGACTTTTCCGCGGGGACTGGCCTGGGGGGCTTCAGCGATCCGGACGATGACGAGGAAGACCTGGCTGACGGACCTGCTCCGAAGCCGTCGGATGTCCCGCGGAAGACCGGGGCGAGCAAGCCCTGGTGGCAGGATTAACGGCGGTTCGTCCGGCTCCGGCTACTTGCCTTGCAGGCGGGCGCGGGCCTGCTCGACTTCCGCCTCCAGCTCCTGGTTGCCGGAGTAGAGTTTCTCGATGCTCCGCCAGATGGCCTGAGCGCCGAGCTTGTCGCTGGCGGCGAGTTTTTCTTCGGCTTTGTCGAGCATTCCTTTGACGATGGCCAGCCGGTCGACGGAGTCGGTTCCGGCGGCTTCGATCTGGTGGATCTTGCGCTGCGCGAGGAGCAGATAGGGGCGGAAGTCGGGGTCGCCAATCCTGCCCTTCAGCAGTTCGAGCATGCTGCGGTATTTTTCGAGCTGGCTGATCCGATCGCCGTTGACCTCGTAGCGACTGGCTTCGATGTAGAGTCGCTGGGCTTCGTTGTCCGCTTCGTCGAGCGACTTGGCCTTGATGCCGGCCCGTCGTTCGGCCTGGGCCATTTCGAGCTTGTCGAGGTGGTCCCGCGCCTTCCGGGCGGCGTCCCCGTCCGGGAACCGGTTCAGGAGCGGGTTGAGATACGAGTCGCGGGCCGTGATCCACTTTGACTCGTCTTCAGACGCCATGAGCGGTTCCGCTCTGGCGAGGAGCTGGGCCTCGCTGAGAGGCTGCATCAGCCAGACGACGCCGCCGATCAGCATCAGCAGGCAGAGTCCCAGGAACCAGGCCCGCTCGTAGAACGGCGTTTCGAGATCGGCCTTGGAGCCCTTCTTTTTCTTTTTTTTCTTCGGCTTCTCGGCGGGCCTGGCGTTCGTGTCGCCGTCGATGGTCGGCTGCAGGACCGTCGCTTGAGTCGTGCTCTTCAGGCCTTCTTCGAGGGCAACCTGCACCTGCAGGGCGTCGTAGGGGCGGTCGTCCGGGTTCTTCTCCAGGAGGTTGAAGATCAGGTCTTCCAGCCACTGGGGACAACTCCTGGCGAGAGAGGTGACCCGAGGGGGCTCCTCCTGCAGGTGGGCCATGAGGACTTCCCCCTGTTGGCTTCCGCTGAAGGGGGTTTCGCCAGCGAGCATTTCGAACAGCACGCAACCCAGGGCGTAGAGGTCGGTCTTACGGTCGACCGGTGGCTTGCCACGAATCTGCTCGGGCGCCATATAGGCGTAAGTCCCGACGGTCCGACCGGCGGCGGTGAGGGCGGTGGCCTGCGTATCGCGGGCGATGCCGAAGTCTGTGAGCTTGAGAGTTCCTTCCGGAGTGAGCAGCAGATTGGCCGGCTTCAGGTCGCGGTGGACGACTCCGGCGGCATGGGCGTGTTCGAGGGCTTTGGCGATCTGCATCCCGAACTCGACGACCTGCTCCCAGGGAAGCTGGCGCTTCTCTTTGAGCAGACTTTCCAGGGCGCCCCCTTGGACGAGCTCCATTGCGTAGAACCGCTGGGCGCCGAACTTGCCGCCGCCGTAGTACTTGACGATGTTCGGGTGCTGCAGCTTTTTGAGGATGGCGATTTCGCGTTCGAAGCGGGCCTGGAGTTGCGTGTCGTCGGAGAGATCGGGCGAGAGGACCTTGATGGCGACGGGGGTGCCGGTTTTGGTGTAGACCGCGCGGTACACGATCCCCATGCCTCCCACACCGAGGCGATCTCCGAGTTCGAACGGTCCGATCTTGCGCGCAGCCATGCAGGGGTCCAGAAGTCGAAGTCGATGCAATCAGCGGCCATTCTGGACGGTGGAGCGCTGCCGCCGCAACCGCGACCGCCGCGATTGGCGGAATGTGGCGGCTGTCAATTTCGGGAGGGGCGTTACAAACGCTATCGGCGCGGGGGGGTGGGAAAGGTAGGATTTTGAAGGGAGAGCGCAGGGGGGGGCCGCCCCGAACCTCTTGAAATTCGAATTCCGTGGAATCTGGTCCAGCAACCGAGCCCGTGTTTGCGTAGAGAAACACGGGTGAAACATGCAACAGACTATGTGTTCGCAGAAAGCGACTGACTCGAAAGAGCCTCTGAGCGGGCCACAGCCTTGTGAAGCCCGGCTGGTGGAAGAGGCGCGCCTGGGGAACCGGGAGTCCTTTGGCCAGTTGGTGTTGCGGTACGAGCGCCGGCTGCTGCGGGTGATTCTGCAGCTCGTCCATCGTCGGGATGTCGCCGAGGATCTGGCTCAGGAAACGTTCCTGCGGGCGTATCAGCGGCTGGATCAGTTCGATCCGGGCCGCCGGTTCGGACCGTGGTTATTTCAGATTGGCGTCAACCTGACGCTAGACCATCTCCGTCGCCAGAAGCGGCGCGGGTGGTGGCTTTTGTTCAGTGAGCGGGATTCCGAGCGTCCCGTCGATCCTGGGGTCGACGATCCCCGGGAGTCCTTGGATACCAAGCAGGAGGTGAGTGCCGTCCTGCAACAATTGCCCGAGGCCTATCGGACGGTTTTGATTTTGAGGGATCTGGAGAATTTTTCGACCTCGGAAATCGCGGCAATTTTGAAGCGAACGGAGTCGACGATTCGCTGGCGACTGTCCGAGGCGCGGGCCAAGTTCCAGGAGATCTGGCAGCGTCGCCAGGAGAACGGGCTCAAGGGCTCGGCTGCGGAATCATCCGCGGATGCGGTGGCGCCACAACGGAATTCGCGACGGCGGAAGTCGGACGAATAGAGCTGACGGTCGGGGCGGTTTCCCGTGTGGCGTTTTCTTGCTTGTACTGCACGGCGTTGAGGGGGTTGGAAGAGTCATGGATTGCCGTCGGGCGAAAACCGGTTTGGCGTTATGGGTCGGCGAAGACTTGCCGGACGCCGTGGAGGCTGCGGCGCTACGGCGACATGTGTCGCGGTGTCCGTCGTGCGCCCGGTATCTGACGCAGTTACAGGCCTCGCAGGAAGCCTTGCGAGTGGCCCAGTCGGGACCGCCGGCGTTTGTGACGAGCATTTGGCCGCAGGTGAAGTCGGAGATTGTCCGGCACGAGAAGCAGAAGCGGCACGAACGGTTCAACGGCTGGATTCCCGCCGTGGCGATGGCGGCTGCGGTGTTGATGATCGTTGGCGTGTCGTTTGGTCCCCAGTTGGGGAATCCGCCGGAGGCCTGGCAGGGCGGGGGACAGCTTTCGGGATTGTCGAAGGGTGTGTTCAGCACGCCGCGAAACCTGTTCAAGACCGATCCGGAGTTTCAGGCCGTCGGGGAGAATGCAGGTCCGTCTCGATCGCCCGATTCCAGGATTCTTCCGGCCAGTGCACAGCCACCTTCCGAGTGGTAGTCGGCCGGTTTTTTGATTCGGGTCGCGACTTTTACAGCGGCCGACCCTTCTGGAAACTGTCGGTCGCTCGGCCACGTCAGCGGATTTATGAACGCACCACAGCTCACGCACTTTGACGACCACGGCGGCTCGCGCATGGTCGATGTCGCCGGCAAAGACGTTTCGCTGCGCATGGCGCGGGCCGAGAGCCACGTGCGGATGGATCCGGCGACCCTGGCGCTAATTCTGAACAAGCAGCTTGCCAAGGGGGATGTGCTGGAGGTGGCCCGGCTGGCGGGGATCATGGCCACGAAGCGAACGGCTGACCTCATTCCGCTTTGCCATCCGCTGGGTCTGGATGGGGTGATCGTCGCGCTGGAGCCGGTCGACGACCGGACGCTGAGGATCGAGGCGACGGCGACGGTGCATGGTCGGACCGGAGTCGAGATGGAAGCCCTGACGGCGGTGACGGTTGCGGGGCTGACGGTCTACGATATGTGCAAGGCGGTTGACCGGGGGATGGTCCTGGGACCGACTCGGCTGCTGGAGAAGCAGGGGGGACGCTCCGGTCATTTCGTGGCGCCGGCGGTGTGAAGTCCGGTTGTCGGCGCGTAGAGTTTGGCGGAGCGGCGCCCTGTCGAATTGTCCGTTGGCGTGGCATCGTGTTGGCCGGTCAGACTATTCTGGAGAGGTCGACCCCGCCCGCCGTCCCGCCCCGGAGACTCGCCAGATGAGCACCGACACTTCAGCAGCCACCGAAGTCGGCAGCTACTTCGTGTCGAACTATCCGCCGTTCTCGCTCTGGCAGCGGGAGTACGTGTCGGAGATTCAAACGGCGTTCGAGGCCGAGCCGGATCGAAGCGTGCCCCTGGGGCTCTACATCCACATTCCGTTCTGCCGGAAGCGCTGCAAGTTCTGCTACTTCCGGGTCTACACGAACCAGAACGCCAAGGCGATCGAGCGATACGTCGAAGCGCTTGCCCGCGAGGTGCAGTTGCTGAGCGAGCTGCGCGGGGTCAAGGGGCGCTCGCTGAAGTTCGTTTACTTCGGCGGGGGGACGCCGTCGTACCTCAGCTCGCGACAGCTCCGGTTTCTGCGGGAGGAACTGAGCCGGTCGGTGACCTGGGACGACGCAGACGAAGTGACTTTCGAATGCGAACCGGGGACGCTCAATGAAGAAAAGGTGAAGACGCTCCGGGATATCGGCGTGACGCGGATTTCGCTGGGAGTCGAGAACTTCGATGACGCGATTCTGGAAGCCAACGGGCGGGCGCATCATGCGCCGGAAGTTTACAAGGCGTACGACTGGATCCAGAGCGCCGGTTTTCCGCAGGTCAACATCGACCTGATTGCGGGAATGATCGGCGAGACTGACGAGAACTGGACGAAGTGCGTTGCCGAGGCTCGCAAGCTCGCTCCGGACAATATCACGATCTACCAGATGGAGTTGCCGCACAACACGCTCATTTCTAAGGAAATGAAGGAGCTGGGGATCACGTCGCCGATTGCGAACTGGGACACCAAGCGACGGTGGGTCAACGAAGCCTACGACACGCTGGCTCTGGACGGCTATCGAGCGTCGAGCGGCAACGAATTGATCAAGAATCCGGCGACCGACCACTTTGTTTACCGGGACAACGTCTGGCGCGGTTGCGATCTGCTTGCGGCGGGGGTCTCCTCGTTCGGCCATTTCCAGGGCGTGCATTACCAGAACCTGGATCAGATCGAAGAGTACCTGACGACGGTCGAAGGGGGCGAACTGCCGGTGAACCGCGCGCTGCGGCCGACGCCGCATCAGATGCTCATCCGCGAGTTCGTTCTGCTGATGAAGGAAGGCCACGTTTCGGCGGGGCCGTTCCGCGAGAAGTTTGGCGTGGACGTTCTGGAGGAGTTCGCCGAGCCGCTGGCCAACCAGCAGGCCAAGGGCTACCTCAACGTCGAGGGGGACGAGATCGTCCTGACCCGCAAGGGGCTGTTGCAGGTCGACACCCTGCTGACGGAATACTTCGAACCCGAGCACAGGTCCGTCCGCTATACCTGATTCAGTCTC
Organism: uncultured Planctomycetaceae bacterium; assembly: GCA_942493135.1. Taxonomy (GTDB): domain Bacteria; phylum Planctomycetota; class Planctomycetia; order Planctomycetales; family Planctomycetaceae; genus Planctellipticum. Next base: position 3,012,988 of record OW818684.1, read on the forward strand.
AGAAACTTTCGACGGTGTCGCCCCGCCCCGTGTGTGGATACCTGCCGCATGAATCCGCTGGACGAACTTCGCGCGCTGACCGACCTGTTTCCCGAGCCGGAACCGCTCTTCGTGAGCGCGATTCACATTCCTTCGGCGACCACGCCCGAACCGTATAAGACGATGCTGGTTCACGACCACCACATGACGGTGGCGATGGAGACGTATCACCGGACCAGCGTCGATGTGGACGTTCTCGACCGTCGGCTCGACGGCGATCTGTACGTGCGGAAGATCGTCCTCTACAAGCACGGCACCAGGATTCCCGTGCAGTTCGGCCTGGTCCGGTTCAATCTGCAGTATGTGACCGAAGCGGTCCGCCAGCAGATTCTCTCCGAGCAGATTCCCCTGGGGCGGGTCCTGATCGAGCACAACGTGCTGCGGCATATCGACCTGGGAGCGATCCTGGAGATTACGGCGGGACTGCCTCTGGCCCGTTATCTGGCGATGCCCGTCGGCGGCGTGACGTATGGCAGGATGGCGACGATTTTCTGCAATCGTCAGCCGGCGGTCGACCTGCTGGAGATTTCCGCCCCGCTGGCGGTCGATGGAACTTGAGTGAAGTGTGACGGGCGGATTCTTGGGTGGCACGTCCCTGAGTCCTCGAAGGGTGTATCTGGCATCGAGGACACGCCCTTCGCAAAGCCTCAGGGATGTGCCACCCGGCCCGCCGCCATGCGCATTCAAGAGCTGACCGCGTATCACGTTCGCATTCCGCTGCGGAAGGCGATTACGCACGCGTCGCACTCGCGGACTGATACCGACTCGCTGGTTGTCTGCTGCCTGCTGGAGGACGGAACGGAAGGCTGGGGCGAGGGACTGCCGCGAGCGTATGTCACTGGCGAAACGATCGAGTCCGCCTGGCAGCAGCTCGGGGAAGCGGGGCTCGCAGAACCGCTGGGCGGAACGTATGCGGGCCTGCCGGAGATCGTGGAACGCCTGCATCAGTTCCGACTTCCGGCCGTACCGGGCGACGATCGCGAGTGTTTTGGCAATTCCGTCCGCTGCGCTATCGAGCTGAGCGTGCTGGATGCGGCGTGCCGGTCGGCTGGAGTTCCGGTGTCGCATGTGACGACGCTGGTTCCCGAGGCGGTTCCGCTCCGCCAGTCGGTCGATCGCGTGCGTTACAGCGGCGTCTTCACCGCAATGAGCCTCTGGGGCCAGTACGTTCGGGCGCTCAAGCTGCGCATCTTCGGCTTTCACCAGGTGAAGGTGAAGGTTGGCGTTCCCGGCGTCGATGACCGCCCGCTCCTCCGCCGGTTGCGTCGGCTGCTCGGCTCGTCGTTCGATCTTCGCATCGACGCCAACGAAGCCTGGTCCTGCGCCAATCTCGAAGAGCGATTGCGAGAATTGACTCCCTTCGGCATCACCTCCGTCGAGCAGCCCGTCCCTCATGCTGATGTGGCCGGACTGGCGGCCCTGCGGCCCCGGCTGGGGGTGCCGATCATGCTCGACGAGTCACTCTGCAGCCTGGTCGATGCCCGCCGGGCGATTGAGGCCGGTACGTGCGACCTGTTCAATCTCCGCCTGTCGAAGTGCGGTGGCTTTCTGACGTCGCTGCTACTCGCGGCTGAGGCGCACCGGGCGGGGCTGGGTTATCAGCTCGGCTGCCAGGTGGGGGAGACGGGCATTCTCTCGGCGGCCGGGCGGCACTTTGCGACGTCGGTCAGCGGACTGCAATACCTGGAAGGGAGCTTTGATCGATTCCTGGTGCGCGAGACGCTGACGCGGGAAAATCTGACCTTCGGTCTCGGCGGCTATGCGCCGGCTCTCGCCGGCCCAGGACTGGGGATCTCCGTCGATCGTGCCGCGTTGCAGCGGGTGACGCAGGCCGAGCTTCGATTGCCGGTCACGAACCGGTGAAGACCGGATTCACCGCGGAGCGAAGTCGAGGAAATGTCGGCTGCCACTCGCCATCAGAGAACCATTTCATGTTTCTTCGCGACGCAGTGCGAGTGATCGTGTTCGATGCCGGCGGGACGTTGTTGCATCCCGATCCTCCGGTCCCGATGATCTATGCGCGCGTGGCGGCGAAGTATGGCGTCGCGTGTGACGTGGCGAAGCTCGATAGGAAGTTCCGGGATGCGTTCCGGCGGAGCGAATCCGCGGAGCTGCCCGGTCTGACGGACCCGGGCAATCCCCTGCGGACGAGCGAGGCGGTTGAGGCCGAGCGCTGGCGGTGGATTGTCCGTGAGTCGCTGGGAGACTTTCCCGACTTCGAAGCCTGTTATGCGGAACTGTTCGCCTGGTTCGCCCGTCCGGAGGCGTGGGCCTGCTACCCGGACGTTCTGCCGGTCCTCTCCCGCCTGCAGGCTGACGGCTGGCCGCTTGCGCTGGCCAGCAACTTCGACCGCCGACTGCACGCGGTGTGCGAGGCGACGCCGGAGCTGGCCCGGTTGCAGCCTCGCTGCATCTCGGCGGAGATCGGTTACCGCAAACCGGCCCCGGAGTTTTTTGCGGCCGTCTCCGCGGCCTGCGACTGCACGCCTGGCGAGATTCTGATGGTCGGTGACGATCCGATTCTGGATGTCGCTGGCGCCCGTGACGCCGACTGGCAGGCCGTGCTGGTTGACCGGAAGGGTCGCACTCCCGGGGTCGGTCTGGCATCACTGGCCGACCTGCTCCCCCTGCTGCCATCGCGATAGCCCGGAAGACTTGGGTGTCTGCGGAGCCCGGGAAGACTTTTGCGGTTGTTTGGGCCATCCACGCGAATCCGGTCGTTGGGATCTTCGGGAAGGTCGTCAAGACCTGCGTGGCGGGGGGTCGATGGGGAATGCGGAGTCTTCTCGGCGTTTGACAAACCGCAATTCGTCAGTTTGAACCTGCGGCCGACAGGTGATGGCTGAAATCTATCACAATACGTCAAATTCTTTCAAATTCGTTTGGCGTTTTTTGCTTGATCTCTGCCTTGTTCGTGATAATCTAAAGAGAGTGGAAGAAATTTGCGGAGCTTGCTCCGGGCCAAGCAGGAAGTGGTTTCCGCCGATGTTGCTGGATCAACGACGCACGGAGATCTTGCAAGTCATTGAAAACAAGGGATTTGTGTCTCTGCACGAGCTGGTTGAGCGGCTGGGGGCCAGTGAGTCGACAGTGCGAAGGGATTTGGAGTATCTTGACGGAATCGGGCAGGTTCGCCGCACGCGAGGTGGGGCAGCCTACACGGGCGAGTCGCTGATGCCGTTCGAAGAACGGCACGAGCGGGCGCTGACCGAGAAGCAGCGGATCGGGAGGTACACGGCGGGGCTGATCGAGTCGGGGCAGACGATTCTGCTCGACGGTGGAACCACGACCCTGGAAGTGGCTCGCTGCCTGAATGGCAAGTCGCTGCAGGTGGTGACGAACTCGCTCCCCATCGCGAACCTGCTGGTCAATCAACCGAACATCGAATTGATCCTGATCGGGGGGTACCTGTATCCCCGGACGGGCGTGGCGCTGGGGCCGCTGGCTGCGGCAGCGCTGCAGGGGCTGCATGTGTCCCGGCTGATTCTCAGCGCGGGAGGGATTACGGAACGGGGGCTGTTCAACAGCAACACGCTGCTCGTGGAATGCGAGCGGCAGATGCTGGAGGCGGCGGACGAAGTGTGGGTGGTGGCGGACAGCAGCAAGTTCGGGCGCTCGGCGCTCGTGCATCTCTGCCCGCTGTCGGCGGCGACCCGCCTGATTGTGGATGACGGACTGCCGGAGTCGTGGCGCACCGTGGTGCGGGACGCCGGCGTGCAGATGGATCTGGTCGAAGAGCGAGCCAACCAGGAAACACTACCGGTCTCCCAGCGATAAGTCGCCGGGGCCGATGACTGTCGGGAAAGTCGCAATGACGCAAGTGCTGGGCAACTACAGTCGGCAGGATATCGAGCGAATTGTCCGCACGGTGCTGCAGAAGCAGATGGGGGGCGGCGCTGCGGCATCGGTTGCCCCGGCGGCCCGCAATCCGCTGGTGGTCAACATCTCGGCCCGGCACGTGCATCTGACGCAGGAACACGTCGAGATCCTGTTCGGCAAGGGTTCGGAGCTCGAACCGACGAAGTGGCTCTACCAGGACGGCTACTACGCCGCCAAGCAGACCGTGGCGGTTCTGGGGCCCCGCCGGCGGGTGCTGCCGGACGTCCGTGTGCTCGGTCCGTGTCGCGACGCCTCGCAGGTGGAGCTGGCCTTCACCGACGGAATCTCGCTGGGGATCGACCTGCCGGTGCGGATCAGCGGAGACCACCGCGAAACGCCGGGCTGCGTGCTGATGGGCCCCAAGGGAGTGGTTGAACTCAAAGCGGGCGTCATTCGCGCCATGCGGCACGTCCACATGGGACCGTCCGACCTCGAACACTACGGCGTCAAGAACGGCGACAAACTGAATCTGCGGGTCGTCAGCCAGTTTTGCACCACCACCCTCGAAGACGTGGTAGTGCGGGCAGATCCGAAGGTGAAGCTCGAAGTTCACCTCGATACGGATGAGGGAAACGCGGTCGATCTGGAGCATGCTTCCAGCGTGGAGCTCATCAAGCAGGAACCCTGTGCCTGCAAAGTCCCTCATTGAGCATCAATTCGACCGCGGATGCAACATCACTCCGTGGTGATGTCATAGGAAAGCGACAAATTCCGTCGAGTGGTCATTCAGGCGAAGGCGTTTCTTCTCTGGCACTCGACACTGGTCACTCGACTCTAGACTGAAAGTCTCACTCAATGGCTAACGCGATGGAAGCTCTCGGAATGCTGGAGACCAAGGGCCTGGTCTGCCTGATTGAAGGCGTGGACGCCATGTTGAAGGCTGCCAACGTCCAGTTTATCGGCTGGGAAAAAGTGGGCAGCGGGATCGTCACGGCGTTCGTCCGCGGCGACGTCGCCGCGGTGAAGGCCGCGATCGACGCCGGCGCCGGCGCCGCCAGCAAGATCGGCGAAGTCGTCAGCGTGCAGGTGATTCCCCGCCCGCACGAAGAGCTTTCGTCCGTCCTGCCGAAGGCCAAGGGGGGCAGCGGCTCCGCCGCCTGAAACCGTTCCGGTTGACCGGCTTGCAGCCGGTTGCGCCCAGGTAAAGCATCATGCCCAAACGACAACCCAAGCCGGAAACACCGGCCTCTCCTGAAAGCCACGCAATGAGCGGTGAAGCGATCGGTCTCATCGAAACCCGCGGTCTGGTCGCCCAGATCGAGGCCGCGGACGCCATGCTGAAAGCGGCGAACGTCACTCTGGTCAAGCAGGTCCAGATCGGCGGCGCCTACATTACCACGATCGTTCGCGGCGACGTCGGCTCGGTCCGCGCTGCGGTCGACGCCGGCTCCGCGGCGGCCAGTCAGATTGGCGAGCTCGTCAGCTCGCACATCATCGCCCGTCCGGACAAGAGTCTGCTCGAGCACTTCGTCTGAACGGTCCCGCAGTCGTCAGGCACGGAACGCGGAAAGCTGCGCCTATGAAAGTTCTCGTTGCGAATCTGGGTTCGACCAGCTTCAAGTACCGTCTGTTCGATTTGACGGACGAGCGGCAACTGGCGCGGGGCGGCATCGACCGGATCGGACAACCGCAGAGTCAGTGCTTCGTGGAGATCGGCAGCCATCGGGCTGAAGATACCCGCAATGTGCCGGATCATGCGGCGGCGGTTCGCCTTTGCCTCGAACACCTGATGCATCCCGAATGGGGCTGCCTCAAGTCGGTGGACGAGGTGCAGGGGATCGGCTTCAAGGCTGTCTTTGCAGGCAAGCTGAGCGGCATCCGCATCGTCGACGATGAACTGCTGACCGCGATGGAGAACCTGTCGGACATCGCACCGGCCCACAATCCGCCGTATGCGAAAGCGATGCGGCAGTTGCGGCAGGCGTTTCCTCAGATTCCTCTCGTGGCGGCGCTGGAGACGGCCTTCCACGAGACGATTCCTCCCGAGAACCGGGCCTATGCCATCCCCTGGCAGTGGCATGAGGAATACGGAATCCAGCGGTGGGGGTTCCACGGCGCCAGCCATCGTTATATCGGTCAGCGAATTGCGACGTTGCTCGGGCGTGATGACCTGAGGGTGATCTCGTGCCACCTCGGCGGCAGCAATTCGCTGTGCGCTCCTCAAAGGCGGGGTGTCGCAGGCCAACACGCTGGGGATGAGTCCGCAGAGTGGCTTGCCGCACAATAATCGCGTGGGCGACTTTGACCCGTTCGCCCTGCCGGTCCTGATGCGGGCCACCGGCAAGTCCCTGGCGGAGCTGCTGGTCGACCTGGCAAACAAGAGCGGACTGCTGGGAGTCAGCGGGCTGAGCGGCGATGTACGGGATCTGGAACAGGCGGCCGTTACCGGAAACGCGCGGGCGGACCTGGCGCTCAAGGTCTTCACGCAGTCCATCAAGCAGTATCTCGGCGCGTATCTGGCCGTGCTCGGCGGGGCAGACGCCATCGTCTTCACCGGCGGCATCGGCGAGAACAGCATCCGCGTCCGACAGGATTCGCTGGCGGGTCTGGAGTGGGCGGGAATCAAGCTCGATCCAACGTTGAACGCAACAGCTAAGGGAGAAGTGAAACTCTCGGCTGCGGACAGCTCGGTGCAGATCTGGACCGTGCCGACGAACGAGGAGATTGTGGTGGCGCGGCAAACGGCGGAAGTCTTAGGAAATCGTTGATGGTCGATCGTTGATCGTTGATGGCCGGACCGGAGACCTGCCATGTTTGGATTTGAGAAGCTGGACGTCTGGCAGTTGGCGATCTCGTATTCGAACGACATTTATCGATCCACTCAACGCTTCCCGGCCGAGGAGAGGTTTGGGCTCACGAATCAGGTTCGCAGGTCGGCGGTTTCAGTGGCCGCCAATCTCGCTGAAGGAAGTGGCCGCGGCACGCCCAAAGACTTTGGACGCTTTATTGAGATTGCATTCGGTTCGTTGATGGAGACCGTGTCGCATCTACGAATCGCAAAGGATCAATAGTGGCTGGCGGAGGAAGACTATGAGCGACTATACGAGACTGCCGAGCGTCTCGGAAAGATGCTCAGCAAGCTCCGGTCGAGCATCGTCTCTCCGAATTGACCGTCAACGATCAACCATCAACGATCGACGATTACCATGTTCTTAGCCCGCGTCACCGGCAGCGTAGTTTCGACTCAGAAGGTCGACTCCATGATCGGGCAGAAATTGCTCATCGTGGAGCCGCTGCGCGTCAACGAGCAGGACAAGTCCTCGCTGGTGGGGACCGGGCGGACGTTTGTCTGCGTTGATACCGTTGGGGCCGGCGAAGGGGAAGTCGTTCTGATCGTCCAGGGCTCCAGTGCCCGGTTTACGCCGCAGACCAAGCCGCTGCCGATCGACTGCGCGATCATCGGGATCGTCGACCTCGTCCAGGTCGGCGCTCTGGGCATCTTCGACGCCAAGCACGCGACCAGCGGCGGAGGTGCGTCGTGACGGCTCAGCCTCAGGTGGGCGCCGATCAGGTCGGCCGGATGTCGCAGATCATCGTCGGCGCGCTCATGATGGGCGTCGTAATGTTCGGCGTTGTCGTGCTGGTCGTTCTGCAACCAGGTCGCGCACAGCCGGCTCCGAATCCGCAAACGCCGCTTCTCGCCTGGATGTCTGCCGGTGCCGCAGCGGTCATGCTCGGTCTGCGGATCGTTCTGCCCGGCATCGTCTCTTCGGCCCCGACCAGACAGGCGTTGGAGGCCGGCGGAGATCTTCGTGAGGCATTAGCGCCGGTCTACCAGATGAAGGTGATCGTCGGGAACGCAATGCTCGAGGGCGTCGCGTTCTTTTGCCTCATCAGTTACCTGATTGAAGGACAATCTATCAGCTTGGCAGCCGCAGGCGCAATGCTGGCCGTCATGGCGGCTACGTTCCCTTCGCAGGGGCAATTTGAACAGTGGGTTGATCAGACTCGCCGGAGTCAGGAATAGCAGAGCAGTTTCAGGCAGGCGGCCGCGGCCGCGGGACACACTTCCAATTTCAGAACATCCGGCCCGAGCGGACTTGTGAGAGATCGATATGGCAACCGCAACTCCCAATGAGCAGACGATTCGTCAGGTCGTGCAGGAAGTTCTGGCGCAGCTCGGCAAGAGCTACCCGGCCGGCAAGTCGCACAAGTCGGGCGACTGGGGCGTCTTCCAGTCGGTCGACGAAGCCGTCGCCGCCGCGACCGAAGGGTTCCGCAAGCTGAGCGATTCGCCCGTTGCACATCGCGTCAAAGCGATCGAATGCATCAAGCAGCTCTGCGATACTCAGGCCGAAGAGCTGGGTCGCGCCGAGCTGGAAGAAACGAAAATCGGCCGGCTCGATCACAAGATCGAGAAGTTGAAGATCATCAAACTTGTTCCCGGCGTCGAGTTCCTCCGCACCGAGGCCTACAGCGGCGACCATGGCCTGACGATTGTGGAGTACGCTCCGTTCGGCGTGATCGCTGCGATTACGCCCGTCACCCATTCGCTGCCGACGCTGGCCTGCAACGCGATCAACATGATCGCCGGTGGAAACACGATCGTCGTCAATCCGCACCCGAGCGGGGCGCGAATCGCCTGCGAGGGTGTCCGGCGGTTCAACCAGGCGATCTACAAGGCGACCGGCCTTGAGAACCTGATTACGATCATCCAGACGCCGACGCTCGAAACGGCCGCCGCGATCTTCAGTCACCGGGGTGTGCGACTGGTCTGCGTCACCGGCGGCCCGGCGGTGGCCCGGGCGGCGATGGCCAGCAGCAAGAAGGCTGTTGTCGGCGGTCCCGGAAATCCGCCGGTCGTCGTCGACGAAACAGCCTGTCTGGAAACGGCGGCCCGTTCGATCGTGACGGGAGCCGCGTACGATAACAATCTGCTGTGCATTGGCGAGAAGGAAGTGTTCGCCGTCGAGAGCATCTTCGACGAACTGCTCGACACGATGGAGAAGCACAAGGCGTATCGTCTGAGCGACGCCGAGATCGCCGCCCTGACGAAGATCGCCTTCACGCCTCCCAAGGACGCCAAGGACCACTATCACGTTAATAAGGAACTGGTCGGCAAAGACGCAACCGTGCTGGCCGAGTTGATCGGCGTGCGCGTCCCCGCCGGGACCGAACTGCTCTACGGCGAGACCGACGAATCCAATCCGTTCGTCCCTGAAGAGCAGATGATGCCGTTCGTCCCGTTCGTGCGGGCGAAGAACGTCAATCATGCGATCGACATGGCTCTGGAACACGAACACGGTTTCCGCCACACCAGCCTGATCCACTCGCGCAACGTGCGGACCATGACCAAGATGGGCCGGGCGATGGACACGACGCTGTTCATCAAGAACGGTCCCTGCGGCGCGGGGTTGGGCCTGGGGGGCGAAGGCTACTTGAGTTTCAGCATCGCCACTCCGACGGGCGAAGGGGTGACGAATCCGCTGACGTTTACGCGGGTGCGACGGTGCGTGATGGCGGATGATTTGAGAGTGATTTAGTTGAGAGCGGAGAGATGAGAGTTGAGAGTCAGATTCTGCAATGGAGCCCCCGATGACCGGGTTCAACTTTGAGAAGCTGACGGTCTGGCAGAAGGCGATCGAGTACGCGGAATTGATCTACGAAACAACATCGCACTTTCCTCGCGATGAACGCTTTGGACTGACCGATCAGTTGCGTAGAGCATCGGTGTCGATATCGTCAAACATTGCGGAGGGCTCCAGCAGGTCATCGCGATCCGACTATCGACGTTTCATTGAAATCGCATATGGATCGCTGCTCGAAACTGTCTCACAGATTCAAATTGCGAAACGAAGAGGATTCCTGACAGATAGCGATCACGAACGAATTTACGTGCTGGCTGATGAGCTGGCGCGAATGCTGAGCGGCTTGGGAGCCAGTTTGAAGAGCCAAGGTTGACTCTTCCTCTCAACTCTCAACTCTCAACTCTCAACTCCTATGCAATTTGCCACCGTCATCGGCCGAGCGACTTCTACCGTGAAGCATTCCACGCTTCACGGGTGGCGGTTGTTGCTCGTCCAGCCGCTGGGCCCTGGAGACAAGGCGGATGGGCCGCCACAACTGGTGATCGATCGGATGGGCGGAGGACGGGGCGACAGGGTCATCATTTGTTCGGATGGTCGAGCGGCAAAAGAAATGGTGGGGGCCGAGACGACGCCAGCTCGCTGGCATGTGATGGGAATTGTGGATTGAAGCGGGGTCGGCTGTGCCGGCCGCCACGACAACACAAACAAGTTGGCCGGTGGAACCGGCCCTACGAAACGCCGGTTCCACCGGCGCGAGATTGCAGGCGATGAACGCAGGTTTGATTGATGAGATCGTGAACAGCGTGCTGGCTCAATTGCAGCCTGCGCCCGCGGTCGCACCTGCGCCTGAAGTCGGCACACTCGCGCCTGCAGGACGTGTTGCTCAGGCCGCGGCCCCTGCGATTGCAACTCCTGTCGAAGTGAGCGCGGCGGTGATTACCGCCGATCTGCTCGCGAAGCAGGTGGCGGGAGTCCGGGAGATCCGCATTGGCGAGAAGAGCATTCTGACGCCTGCCGCCGCCGACTGGCTGAAGGCGAAACGGATCACCTGGACGCGCGGCCGGTCTCGTGCAGCGTCGGCAATCGAGACTCCCGGTTCCGCCCGCTGGTGTCTGATCCTGCAGTCGGTCACGCCGGTCGTCTCCGGGGTGAAGGACTGGCTGCTCCAGCAGTCGACCGGCTGGCGGGCCGAACTGTCGGGGACTGTCGGCGAGGCCGTCGATCAGGCCGTGGGGCTCGTCGCCAAGGCGGAGGTCCAGGGGGCGGTGATCATCACCGAGGCCCCCGAGGTCGCCGCCTGCCGGGCCAATCGCAACGGGGCGATCCGCGGGGCGGCGGTCGCCGGTCGAAGTTTGTGGACTCCAATGCGCAGTCAATTGAGCCCCAACGTCGTCTGCGTCAGGCCGTCGGGGTTGGCATTCATGGAACTGAGAAATCTGCTGAAGGATATCGGGGAGTCGTCGCCGACGATTCCCTCTGGCTGGGACAAGTAACTCCGATACGGATCGGACGACAGTGGAGGCCCCATGCGGGTCGGCGAAGTGATTGGCAAGGTGATTTTGGCGAAGTGCCACCCGAGCGTCTCGGGGGGGACCTGGCTGGTCGTCGCGCCGCTCACGGTTTCCGGGCTCAAGGGGGATCCGCTGGGTCGGGAAGAGCCGCTCGTGGTCTACGACGAGCTCGGCGCCGGACTGGGCGCCCGGATCGGATTCAGCGAGGGAGGCGAGGCTGCCAATCCATTCGCTCCAAACCACAAACCGCTCGACGCCTATAACGCCTGCATTCTGGACACGATCGAAGTCGAATAACGCATTCACCTTCCGGCCGCGGCCGGGGATTTCGCGAGAGGATTGAGTCATGTCAGCGCAATGGAACTCCGGCATCAATGACCGCAAGCTGAAAGAACTGATCTGCGAGATCGGTCGGCGGGTCTACAACAAGGGCTTCGCTGCCGCCAACGATGGAAACATCTCGATCCGCGTCGGCGAGAACGAGGTCCTCTGCTCCCCCACGATGATCTGCAAGGGGTTCATGACCCCGGACGATATCTGTGCGGTCGATATGGAAGGGGGCCAGATCGCCGGCAAGCGCAAGCGGACCAGCGAAGTCCTGCTGCACCTGGCGATCATGAAGAACCGGCCGGACGTGAAGGCGGTTGTGCACTGCCATCCGCCCCACGCCACGGCGTTCGCCGTCGCCCGCGAACCGATCCCGCAATGTATTCTGCCGGAGATCGAAGTCTTCATGGGCGAAGTTCCGATCGCTCCGTACGAGACGCCGGGCGGGCATCCGTTTGCGAACACGGTCGTGCCGTTCCTCAAGGGAACCAACACGATCATCCTGACCAACCACGGGACGGTCAGCTTCGGGGCGAACCTCGAAGAGGCGTACTGGAAGACGGAAATCCTGGACGCGTACTGCCGGATTCTGCTGCTGGCCAAGCAACTCGGCCGGGTCGAGTACCTCAACGAGCAGAAGTCGGTCGAACTGCTGGACCTCAAGAAGAAGCTGGGCTTCGACGATCCCCGCTTCCACGTCGAAGACTGCGATCTGTGCGGCAACAGCGCCTTCCGCGATGGCTACAAAGAGGGGCAGCCCCAGCCGCAGGCCTTCGAGCCGGCTCCCTCCTATCCCGGTTATCTGGAACGACAGAAGTCGCCGGCGGCTCCGAAGGCTGCCGCCGAGCCGGACATGGAAACGCTGGTCCGGCTGATCACCGAGCAGGTGGTGGCTTCGCTGGCGAAATAGACACCGTTGCCGAGCCCGCCGCAGTTGCGGACAGGGCCGCAGATCTTTTGAAACTCTCACGACTCTGGATATCAGCATGAAAGTCAGCATCATCGGCGGCGGCGGTCTGGTCGGTTCCTGCGCGGGCTTTGCGCTGCAGGCCGGGAAGATCGTGCGCGAAATCAACCTGGTTGACGTGAACCAGGACCTCTGCGAAGGACAGGCGCTCGACCTGCTTCACGGCGCGAGCATCCTGTCCGACCAGAAGATCACCGCAACCGGCACCGAAGGGGTGAAGGACGCCGACGTGGTGGTCATCACCGCCGGTCTCCGTCGCAAGCCCGACGAAAGCCGGCTGGATCTCATCAATCGCAACGTGACGCTGTTCCGCGGCATCCTCGCGGACATCAAGAAGCACGGGTACCGCAAAGATCTGATCGTCTTTGTGGTGTCGAATCCGGTCGACGTGCTGACCTACCTGGCGATCAAGGAGCTCGGTTTGCCGCCGGCCCAGGTTATCGGCCTCGGCACCGTCCTCGACACCACCCGACTCCGCAGCATGCTGGCTCAGCGGCTCGACGTCCCGCCGACGCAGGTCCAGGTCACGATCCTGGGCGAGCACGGCGACAGCATGGTCCCCATCTGGTCCAACGCCCAGATCGCCGGCCTGCCGCTCGACAAGTTTCCCGGCGTGAACACGCAGCTCGTCGCCGAGGTCGAGAAGAAGACCCGCGGCAGCGGCGCGGAAGTGATCAAGAAGAAGGGGGGCGCGGGTTTCGCAGTCGGCGTCTCCATCGCCGACGTGGTCCACGCCATCGCCCTCGACCAGCGCCGCATCCTGCCGGTCTCGTCGCTGCAGACCGGCGCCTACGGCCTGCGCGACGTGGCGATCAGCGTGCCGACGGTCGTCGGCCGGGCAGGCGTGCTCGGAACGATTGAGATCGACCTGTGGCCCAAGGAGAAGATCGCCCTGCAGAAGTCGGGACAGGTGCTGCGGGAGACGATTGAGAAGGTGCTGTAGGACCGTTTGTTCTAACTTGTCCTGCCGTCGATCAGGAAAGTCGCCTCTTGACCAAAGCTGAAAACCGGAATAACATTGTAATAACGTGTGTTTCGGTCGGTTCTGGGAGAGATGGCATGATCAAGCAACTTCGGAAAGTCGGGAACAGCAACGCGCTCGTGCTCGACAAGCCGCTCCTGGAATTGCTGGGATTGTCTGAAGGTGGTCACGTCCAGCTCACCGTTCAAAACGGCGTGCTGATCGTCGCTCCCGTCCATCCGGTGACCGCCGAACCGAAGCAGTTCGAAGACGCGGTTGAGCATGTCCTGCAGAAACGCAAGGACGTGCTGCGGCGGCTGGCGCAGTAATGGAACCGCGATTTCTGACGGTCGAGGAAGTGCTCTACATTCATCAGCGCTGCATCGAAGAGCACGGCGGCAGCCTGGAGCTGCGGGATCGCGGTCTGCTCGAATCGGCAGTGGCCATGCCCGCTGCGCAATTCGGCGGGGCTTACTTGCATGCCGATCCGTCGGTGATGGCGGCGGCGTACCTGTTCCATCTCTGCAAGAACCACCCGTTCGTCGACGGCAACAAGCGAATCGCCCTTGCCGCGGCCGAAGTTTTTCTGGAACTGAATGGCTTCGAGTTGAGTGCAGATGATGCGGCGGTGGAACAACTCACCCTCGGCGTTGCAGACAGTTCAATCTCCAAGGACGAGGCTGCGGAGTTTTTTCGTCGACATGTGACGTCATAAGTTCAGGAGGCCTGAGAATGACCATCGCGCTGACTCCGAGCGACGAACAACGTATTCGGGATCTGATGACCAAGAGTGGCTTCAGCAGCGAAGCCGAATTAATTCGTACTGCCCTCAGCCGATTCGAAAGCTGGGAACGTCTTCGAACCGAGATTCAGGCCGGACTCGACGAACTCGATGGCGGTCAACGCATCGCTGCTGAAGACGTGTTTGCCGAGTTGTCTCAAACGTATAATTGATCGTCGGAAAGCGGGCACGAAAATCGAAGTGTTTCGAGGGGATCGAGTATGACCATCGCATTCACAGAGCGAAATCTGGGCCGGGTTCGGTCCCTGGTTGAGTCGGGGCAATTTCGGGATGACGAGGCCGTTCTGGATGCCGCACTGGAGCTGCTCGAACGGCGCGAGCGACTGCGAACTCAGGTGCAGGAAGGAGTCATGGCGGCTGACCGCGGCGAACTGATTGATCACCAGACAGTCTTCGCTGTCGTGCGGGAACGTATTGCGGCAGTCGAGGCAGCGCGAGGCCAGTGATGGGCTTTCTGCGCTATACCAGTCATGCCCAGTCCGATTTCGCGGAGATCGCGGAGTACATCGCCCGCGACAATCCCGTGGCAGCTTACGAATTCGCGAACCGACTGGAACAAGCCTGTGAGTCGATCGGTGGTCGACCCGATCGCGGATTTCCACACGAAGACTTGCCCGCACCATTGCTGGTTGTGCCGATCAAAGACTTTCTGATCGTCTATCGAGTCGACGATCTCGGTGTTGTGATTCTGCGGTGCGTCCACGGCGCCCGTGACCTCGGCCCTCTCTTTCCAGGTGCCTGAACTTTGCCTCCGCAAAAATCCCTCGATCAGAAACTCGCCGCCATTCACGCCGATCCTTCCGGCGCGAAAGACTTCATCCTGGCCGACGCCAAGGACGCCGATATGGCGTTCGGCGTCGGAGCGCCGGGGAACTCGCCCGAACGGCACGACGGCGAGATGCGGTTCAAGACCCTCGCCGAGTATCGCGAGCAGATCCGCCAGGTCATCCACCAGGGCCTCGCCGATATCGTCCTGATGTCCGCCAGCACCTGCGATCAACTCGCCGTTGATGAGGGTCTGTTCGAGAACTCGCACGTCACGCCCGCGGCCCGCGCCAACGACGCCAGCGACGTTCACCTCCCCCGCGGCGGACGGACCCACCTGGAACCGGCCCGTCCGTTCCGCTCGGCGGCCATCGATCACATGCAGTGCGGCCAGCTCGACTGCGCCCCCGAAGCCCGCGCCCGCGGAGCCAACTTGGGGCTCTACTCGGTCACCTTCGTCAACGACATCGACCGCGATCTCGACACGCTGCACCGTTACAAAGAGTTCCGCGAAGAGGCCGAGCGCAAGGGCTTCCGCCACTTCCTGGAAGTCTTCGACCCCAACGTCGCCGGGGCCGTGACGCCGGAGATCCTGCCGAGCTATATCAACGATCTCATCGCGCGGACGCTGGCCGGCGTCGCCGAAGCCGGCCGGCCGGTTTTTCTGAAGATCGTCTATCACGGCCCGAAGGCGATGGAAGAGCTGGTCCGCTACGACCCGCACCTGGTGGTCGGCATTCTCGGCGGCGCGGCGGGGACCACCTACGACGCCTTCAAGCTACTGGGTGAAGCGAAGAAGTACGGCGCCCGGGCGGCGCTGTTCGGCCGCAAGATCAACAACGCCGAGAACCAGCTCGCCTTCATCGAGTTCCTGCGCCTCATCGCCGACGGCGTGCTGGAGCCCGAAGAGGCTGTCCGCGCCTACCACGGCGTGCTGGAAAAGCTGGGGGTGCAGCCGCACCGGTCGCTGGCGGACGACATGGTCCTGCAGACGGCGGTGATGAGCTACGGCGGCGCCGGCGCGGTCAGCGTACCCGCCGCAATCGCCAAGGACGAGCCCAAGCCCGCATCAACGACAGCCGCACCCGCGAAACCTTCGCAGTCAAAGAGCCCGGCCGAACCGGCGGCCAACCCCGACTTCGCGAAGATGACCCCCGCCGAGCGTCTGGCGTATCATCAGGCCCGGTTGAAGCGGATTCTGGGGTAGATTGTGTTGGGGATGGAGTGCATCGCGAGAAGATCGTTCTGACCTCTCCCCAAACGCTGCACCTTGGCGGGTTGCCTGAAAAAACGTTGCATTTCGGCCGCTGGCCGCTCAATCTGTACACCCTCGGTCGAGTGGAACTCCACGGGCCGGTGGGTGACTGGAGGAGCGGTGATGGCGACGTGCGCTGGTTGCGGGACCATGATTCTCTTCGGCGGCGTGACCGAAGGCGGGCTGCGGTTCTGCAACGCGGCCTGCCAGCGGAAGGCGGGCATTTCTGCGGCCCTCGAAATGATTCCGCACGAGGTGATTGAGGCCGCGCTCCTGCAGACTCATCACGGCGCCTGTCCGCAGTGCGGCGGCGAAGGTCCGGTGGATGTTCACCACTCGCACCGCGTCTGGTCGGCCCTGCTGATGACGAGCTGGTCGAGTCCCGGCGTCCTCTGCTGCCGCTCGTGCAAGGCGCGGAACCACCTGTTCTCGACGGTCTACTGCGCCGCGCTGGGCTGGTGGGGTTTTCCGTGGGGGATGCTGGTGACGCCGATTCAGATCGGCCGGAACGTGTTCGGGCTGTTTTCGAGCCCGGCCGCGGGGAACCCGTCTCCGGCGCTGCGGCAGATCGTGCTGGCGAGTCTGGCGCCTTATGCGCGGCAGCTTGCCGAGCAGGGGGAGTCGGGGGTGATCGACGAGGAGAATTTTGAGGAGGAGGGGCGGGGGCCGCGCGAAGATTGTCGGTGACACAACGGGCAACGGATCTAGGCGAGGCCGGGGTGTTACGCGGTCACGGCTCGGTTCGTGTTTTGCACCGCTGGAGCGATGGAGCCACATGACAGCCGCCTAGCCCGACTTCGCGAAGATGACCCCCGCCGAACGCCTGGCGTATCACCAGGCGCGGCTGAAACGGATTCTGGGGTAGGTTGGTCTGGGGAGGCGGAACTGCGCAGGGCGCGGTGTTTGATTGCCGAGACTTGCAGGTGCGGAGCTTGCGCCGTACCCCGGTTGCCTGCTTCTTCAGAAACCCGTGTTGTCGCAATGCGGCAATCAGAACACGACGACTCGGGTTCGCTTCCTTCAGGGCGCGGGCATGCTGCTCCGGCAGCGCTTCATTGTCGGTACCCTGCAGCGCCACTCGGAGCTCGGCCAGCAGCTCGGCGGCCTTTCCGTACTCGTAAGACGAACGTGTTGCGATGAGTCGGCCAACCTCGCTTATGGTATTTGCAGGATTCCTCGTCATCAGTTTCAGCCGTTCGGAGCGTTCGCGCGCAGCCTTGGTCTCGGCCTTCTGCGCCGCGGCGCGGTCGAGCGAGGCGGCCTCGGCTTCCAGCGCGGCAATCGTCCGCCCCAGTTTGGCAACCGGCCACGATTCGGTCTGCTGACTCGACCGATACTCGCTCAGCACTTCGCTTCTGACGGCGGCTCCGTCGTCCGACATGAGCTTGAGCAGCCAGGCATTCTTTGCAGCATCCGTCTGCTGGCCGAGCCATGCCGCATGAGATAGCCCCAATTTGCCGATTGTATTTTTCGGAGGGCACCCTTCCGCAGCCGCTTTGAGCAATGAGTCGCTCAGGCCGTAGAATTCGGCCAGCGACTCCTGGGCGTCGGTGAGTTCGTCCAGTCCTGCCGGCACGGGGCCTTCGACTGCTTCCTCCGGATCGTGCTCCGCGTCGCACGCCACCGCCAGAGACATCAAGTAAAGCGGACGCAGGTCGCCGCCCTGCAGTTCATCCCGTAGCGGAAGCAGTTCCTCCAGCAGGTCTTCGCAGTTCATGTCGAGTTCGAAACTATCGGGCTCATAGAACGGCTGGATTTCGAGTATGCCTCCCGGTCCCGCGGGGTCTTCGACAAATGTGATTTCGCGTTCGTTCACATACGGCTTCGCTGCGGCAGGATTGGGTAACCCCCAGGGCAGGCGGATCGCCAGTTTGCGAATGCCGAAGTCGGCGTAGTGCAGATGAAAGTCGTACCCCCGCCGGAGCATTTCGGGAACGTTGCCCCGGAAATCGCTGTAGGTATACGTGTTCTCAAACGACCACGGGGTGATCTCCGCCCGAGACGACTGTTTGTGCATGTACTCCAGATTGGCCGGACTCACCGGCGCGTCGATGGCCCGGAACGCGATCCACTGGTACTCGCTCATCAACTTGTTCCAGGCAACTGGTTCTGATACGTCCTCAGCTTCAGGTTGCGTTGCCTACGCCGGGCAGTTTGGGTCGGCCGAAGCAGTTTACGCAGCTTCCGAAGTCCGGACTACGTCTCCAACCCCGGCAACGCCTTCAGCCGCACAGCCGCTTTCTCCGCATCGGGTCGTTTCTTGACCAGCTTTCGTCGTGTCGGAACGTCCTCCACCCGCCGCCCCGCCTTCGTCGTCGGCGCGCTCATCGTCGGTTCGGCGCTGCCGTCCAGCGGGTCTCCCGGCGTGATCCCCGCCAGCCGCTCCAGACCCAGCGTGATGTACTGCGGCGAGAGGTCGAAGCCCAGGTACCGGCGGCCGAGTTTTTTGGCGACCGCCAGCGTCGTCGCGCTGCCGCTGAAGGGGTCGAGGACCAATTCTCCTTCGTGCGAGCAGGTGCGGATGATCCGGCCGAGGAGCTGTTCGGGCATCTGGCAGCCGTGGAAGCCGGCCCGTTCCTTGAACGTCCCCGCCACGCGGGGGAAGTACCACATGTCTTCCTGGGCCGTGAAGCAGTGGCTCAAGTCCTGCGGGCGGAGGACCCAGGTGGCGGCGGTGCTGTCGGCGTGTTCCGACTGCGTCGGCGGGATGACCCAGGTGTCGTCGGGGAGCCGGCCGGCGGGGTTGGCCCGCTTGTCGCCGTAGACGAGAGCCCGGGCGGAGGGGACGCGGTTTTCCAGAGCGTCGGCCCGGAACGTAAACTTGTCCTTGTCCTTGACGAAGTGGAACAGGTGGGCGTGCGAGCGGGTGAACTTGGTTTTGCAGTTCACGCCGAAGGTGTAGTACCAGACGACCCAGCTCCGGCAGTGGAAGCCGACTTCGCGCTGGGCGATGACTTTCAGCTCTGCGGCGTAT
The DNA here is from genome assembly GCA_942493135.1 of uncultured Planctomycetaceae bacterium. Classification (GTDB taxonomy): domain Bacteria; phylum Planctomycetota; class Planctomycetia; order Planctomycetales; family Planctomycetaceae; genus Planctellipticum. The sequence continues at coordinate 3,031,996 of OW818684.1, forward strand.
TCGTCGCCGATGGCCAGCCAGAATCCGCCGTCCGACTTGAGGACGCGGTGGACCTCGGCGATCCACTGTTTGCACCAGCCGAGGTACGTTTCGGGGTCTTTGCCGTCGTCGTAGACGTCGTAGTCGTAGCCGATGTTGAACGGCGGATCGGCGAAGGCGAGGTCGACGGCGCCCGCGGGGAGTGAGCGGAGGGCGTCGAGGCAGTCGATATTGTGAATGGCGTTTTCAGCCAGCGGCAGCGACATGGGCGCGGCATCCGTGCGGGGAGGCGGGGGGGCGATCTTGGAAAATCGACAGCAGGATACAGTGTAGCGAGGTGGAGCGCCAGTGGCAGTCGAGTCGGTCAGCCCCCCCCCCGGAATGGCACTGGTCATTCCGATTTTCGCGGAGGGCGCCGATAGGGCTTGTAATCTTTGAAGCCCCGCAGCCGCTGTTCCGCCGCAGGAATATCGTCGGCCGGAGCCAACTTGAGAGCCCGTTTCTGCTGCTCGACCGCGTTATCAAAATCCCCGGCGGCAGCAGAGGCGGTCGCAAGTGCGGCAAGGGTGACGAAGTCCGGACTGGACTGCAGCTCGGCGGACTGACGGGCGTGCTTGAGCGCGCGCTGAGGATCCCGGATCGAGTCGTCTTCGCAGGCCGCAAAGAGCATTGCCAGGTTGTGGTGAGCCAGGCGGTTCCGCGGGCTCAACGTGAGAACGCGTTCAAAATCGGCAATTTCTTCCGGATACTTGCCGAGACGTTCATAGGCGCCGGCCCGCGACGTCAGTGCCGGCAACAGATCGGGCTTCAGATTTAACAACATGTTGGCCACCCGGATGACGTCATCGGCCGTTCCGCTCCGTCGAACGTCGCGCAATTCGTCGATCAAGTCTGAGAGATCGGCGAGTTCTCCGCAGTAGTTGCTGTGTTCCGCTGGAACCTCAAGGCCGGCCTTGCGCGTCTCGACCGTGGCGAGCAGTACGCTGGAATAGCCTGTCCGGGGTGACGCTGCGGCGCATTGCAAATACCGTCGTGCCAGATCGGGCTGTTCGGCCGTCAGGATCATCCCCGCCAGATAGTACAAGTCTGGCAGCCAATCGGCGCGGGCGTAAGCCAGGAACTGATCGAAGGCGGCTTCGTCCCAGGGCTCGCCGGAAAACTGCAGCCTGAGCTGAATCAGATCGGCGAAACTCGCCGCCTCGAAATCTTGATTCCGATTGTGAATCAGCCACGCGAGGTACTTGTCGCGCACGTCGGGCTTTCCACACTTATGGGCCAGAACCGCCCCGAACATTGCGCCGCGACTGCTGGCGGAGTTGCCGATATCTCCGCCGTAAGTCTCGATCGCCTGTTCGAACTCTCCGTTGATCTGCTGCCAGACTGCCACGGGAAACCGCTGCGTCGGATGGAGCTGTTTGAGCCGCGGCAACGCCTGCTCGGCGAACCGACGAGCGGAGACCCGATCGCCCTTGTCGGTGCGCAGGCACCAGAAGTACCAGTCAAGAGCCTGGTCTTCGTACCGTCCGGAAATCGCCTGTACCATCGACTCGGACTGGTCGAAGTCCCCCAGTCCTTCGTAGCAGTCAGCAGCGCAACGCAATCCCCAGGCCGAGTAACTTGCCGCGGCTTCTTCCGCGTGCGGAAGGGCTTCCTTCCACTCGTGTCGGCGCATCAGATCGTATGCGATATCGACGTGAACCCTGGTATGCTCGAGTCCCAGCGACGGCACGCGGAGAACGCGGTCAAGCGTCTGCAGCCACTTCTCGCGGTCGCCCTGGTAACGATAGTTATTGGCCAGTCGATACAGCGGGGCGTGCTCCGGCGCCAGTTCGATCCAGCGGTTCAACACGCGATTGGCGTCCGCGTAGCGCAACCGCTGTTCGTACCAGGTCGCCAGTTCGGACAGGACGCCGACGTCTCGATTGTAACGGCCTTCCCAGTCTGCGATCTGCCGGTCCGTCACGTCGGGGCGAATGCGAATGATGGACACGATGGTTTGCGGCAGGTGCGGGCTCGCTCGTTCGAGCCGATCGACGACATCGAATTTGTCCTGTCCGTCTTGCGTCCACGCGATCGACCGGAGCAAGTCGCGGCTCAATCAAGTCCTGGTGTGGAATGGACTGCCGGGAGATGCGCTGGTAGGCCGCCGGACTTTTGAGCTGGTAGACCAGCTTCATCAGGGGGGCGCACGTCAGATCCAGTTCGTATGGGGGGAGTGCAGTCATTTGATCGAGCAGTTGCCGGCCGGCGGATTGCGGATCCGATGTCCCGAAGGCGCTCAGGAATTTCGCGTAGGGATAGTCCTGGAGGGTCGGTTCGAACTTCGCGATCAGGTCGTCAGCCGGAGCCCCCAGCTTCCACTTGCGAACCTGAACCGATTGAACGGCGTGCTGGAACGAAAACTCGCGAAGCAATCGTCCGCAGAATTCGAACGAAAGTCCCGCTCGTTGATCCGGTGCTTCGGAAAGGATCTTCATCAGATGGATACGGTCTTCGACTTCGTCAAAACCCGCCCCGCCTTCCGCCTGCCGACTGGCGATTGTCCGGCCCTCGGACGGAAGGTCTGACACCGCGGCCAGAGCGGCGTATTGCGCCGGCCACGCTTCGTCGAGGGCTCCTTCAGTCAGGCGTCGGGCAATTCCCAGTGTCGGAATCTGACACAGCAGATCAACCACGCGCTCCGACGCCGGGGCCGTTTCCAGGAGTTCCTGGGCCGCTTTCATCGTCCCCTTCACATCGGTGGTCGGATTGGCCAGCAGCAGCTTCAGATATGCCTTGAGCGATGCGTCCTGCGCGACGTCGTCGAGCACCTCCGGGCGATAGTCGCAATATGCCCGCAGCGCCGGCAGCCATGTCGGCAAATCGACCGTCTGGCCGACGGGGAGGCTCTGAAGAGACTCCAGGTCGACGGAGGCTGCGCTCGGACGTCCGGCCAATGTCCAGGCATAAGCCCGGTGTGCCAGCGCCCATGGAGACGAGTCTGTCAAAGCAACCAGGCGCTGCGCGTAAATCAGCGAGCGGGCTTTGAGCACCTTGTGATGCAACTGCCAGTGGGGCTCGGTCATGTTGCCGAGATTCGCGTAGCCGCGAACCAGCGCACCCAGACGCTCAGACGATTCTCCCTCCCGACCGATCTGGGCGTGGAGCTGCCGGATCGCGGCGTACTGCGAGAGTTCGTCCATGCGATCCAACAGCGCCAGGGCGTCCGGTGCGACGGCGCCCGCCTGTTCGAACGCCAGCGGAGTTCCGTCGAGACCTCCCTTGCGCAGGACGTCCGGAAACTCCTTGCGAGAGAGTCCTTCGATCCATTCGACCAGACTCTCATGCAGCCGTCCCCGGACCAGCGGAAACGGCCCGAGAACGACACGCAGCGGAGGCCGATTCTGTGCCGGGCGACTGATCTCAACCTCCATGGCCCCCTGACGATGAATGCGACTGGAGATCGTCCAGGGAAATGACACTGGCCGATCGGAGTCGCCCATGGCAGCGCCGAGCGACTGGTCGCGCGTCGCCGATTGAAAGTTGGTTTCACCGCTAATCAGGAATGCCTGACGCACGATTTCTCGTACGAGGGCTCCGTAGAAGACTTTCAGCTCCACGTCGTCCGGCGCTTCGCCGCTCTGGTCGCCGAACATGACGTCGGCGGTCGAAAGACGCAGCGCCTGCTTTCCTTCATCCGCGAAACCCTTCGGCGGAAGCAGTTGATCGATACTCGGCCCAGATCCCGCTGTGGCCGACGGACGCAACAAGTTCGCCTGAATCGATTCAGCGTCGGTATTAATCGAGGCGACGCGATCGTCATCTGTCAGAATGATCTCCAATGCGTATGGACGGAATACGCTCCACCAGCGGTAAGCGATTTTCTGCCGACCGCGGGTGCGACCGTCGAATCGGGTGTAAAGCCCGCCCATGAGCCTCTCGGCCTGCTCAGCCGAAAGCAGCGGATGCTTGGCGATAGTGCCGACATGGGAACTCAATGCGTCCGCAGCGCGCTGAAAGTACACCCGCGCCTGAAGCTCCAGCCCGACGACGACAACCAGCACACCGATCGCCCCCCAGACGACTGTCCGTTCGATGGGGGAGCGACGGCGCGGTTTGTTAACGGCGGCATTCGGTGCCACGCCTTCGTCACGCATGATGAGACTCCGCGGGCGATGAAGAGCGCTGTCAGCGAGAGGAGCGAGTCAATGGTGGCGGTCATTCACGGTTTACCGTAGATGCCGACACGCAGTGACGCAAGGTCACTCTACAAGCGTCACTATTTTCTGACAACCACCCGGGGGGCGAGACAAACAAGTGCGTGGTCGCGTCACTCCCCCGCCGGCTGCCCATGCTTCCGGGGATCGCTCCCGCCGGTCAGTCTTTCGAGGACGCGTGCTGCCGCCTGACTCGCTGCCAGATTGCCGCGCAGCTTCACTGCGTGTCCTCGGTCTTTCAGCCCCGCTTCGGCGGCCTTAAGCGCCGGCTCCAACAGCAGTTCGTCGGGCATCCACTGGTGGTGAAACCGCGGGCTGGCGACCGCCGCCGCCGGGGAGAGGCCGAAGCGGGTGCGGTTCAGCAGGACCTGCAGCGTGGCGGTGATGATGCGGGGCCCGCCGCTGGCGCCGGCGGCGAATTCGGCTTTGCCGTCTTTGATGAGAATCGTGGGGGTCATGCTCGACAGAGGGCGCTTGCCGGGGGCGACGGCGTTGGCGGCGCTCTGGACCAGCCCGAAGGCGTTGGGCTTGCCGGGGTGGGCCGTGAAGTCGTCCATCTCGTTGTTGAGCACGATGCCGAACTTCGGTTCGACGAGCCAGGAGCCATAGGCGGTGTTGATCGTTTCCGTACAGGCGACGGCATTCCCTGCGGCGTCGATGACGGAGAAGTGAGTCGTGCCGCCATCGTCGGCGGTCAGCGAGCGGCCGTACTTTTCGGGCGTCCCGGTCCGCTGGAGATCGATCCCGGCGGCCAGCCGCTCGGCTCGTTTCGTGGAGAGGAGTTTCGCGACGGGGACATCGACGAAGTCGGCATCGCCGAGCGACTCGGCCCGGTCTGCGAAGGCGTGCTTGAGGGCTTCGGTGACCAGGTGGACGTACGCCGGGCTGTTGTGGCCCAGTGATTCCAGCCGCTGCCCGGAGCGATTTTCCCATGCAGCGAGAATCTGCAGTGACTCGATCAGGGCAATGCCGCCGCTGGACGGAGGGGGCATGGTGATCAGGTCGAAGCCGTCCCACTTCGCCTGGAGCGGCTTGCGGATGGTCGGTTGCATGGACTGCAGGTCTTCGTCGGTCCAGACGCCGCCGTCCCGGTTGACGGCCTCCAGCATGGCCTGCGCGATCGCTCCGTGAGTGAAGGATCGCGGGCCTTCGGCGGCGAGGCGTTCGAGGGCAAGCAACTGTGGCGAGCGGACGAGGTCGCCGGGTTGCAGCGGTTTACCGTCGTTGAGATAGCGCTCGCGCAGGAGTTTGAAGCGACTCGCAAGTTTGGCATTGCCGTCGAGTCGTCTGAGGACGTTGCGTTGCGTGGAAACGTCGTATTCGTCGACGGGGGCGCCGTCGCGGGCCAGGCGAATGGCAGGCTGGAGGACTGTCTTGAGATCGAGGCTGCCGTATTTCTCCAGGGCCAGGGCGAGGCCGGGAACAAACAGGGGAATTCCGGCCGCCAGTCCGCCGAATTCGCTGGGATTGGGTCCCGGGTTTGCGGCGGCGGCTTTGTCGAACATGTCGGCGGTGGAGCGGGAGGGGGCGCGTTCGCGGAAGTCGATGGCGACGGCCGACTGGGACCTGGCGTCCCAGATGACCATGAACCCGCCTCCGCCAAGGCCGGAGCTTTCAGGGCGGAGGACGGACAGGGCAAACGACGTTGCGACGGCGGCGTCGACGACGTTGCCGCCGCGCTGGAGCATCTCAAGACCGGCGGCGCTGGCGAGGGGATGATCGGCGGCGACGACAGCTTTGTGGTAGGTCACGCCGTCCTGGGCGTTGGCCGGAGCTGTCAGGAGCAGCGCGGCCAGACAGAGTGCGGCCACGAGCTGGGGTGGCACGCCCAGAGGCTTTGCGATGGGCGTGCTGAACTCCTGGACCACGCCCTTCGAAGACTCAGGGCGTGCCACCCGAAGACAACTTGCGACCTGACTGAGGACCTGAGTCATGCTGTCTCCACTTCATCCGATCAGCGCAGCTCTTCGACAGCTTCGATTTCGACCGGAACAGCCGACGGCTGGGTCTGGCGACATTCTTCCAGAATCAGGTCCCGCAGTTCGGCGACCAGAAAAAAAGAACCCGTGACGACGATCAGATCGTCCGGCTCCGCCAGGCGGCGGGCCAGTTTCCAGGCAGTTGGCGGATTGTCGGCGAGATGAGCCGGCCGGTCGCTCATGGCGGCCAGCAGCGAACGCAGCTCGCCCGGCGGGACGCCCCGCGGGTTATCGACGTACTGCGTGAAGATCACCGTGTCGAACGCTGGGACGATCAGGCGCAGGACGCCGGCGACGTCTTTGTCCTTCGTCGCGGCGAAGAGCAGGACCCGCCGACGGGCCGGGAATTCGGTTTCCACCGCCCGGACCAGCGCCTTCGCCGATTCCCAGTTGTGAGCCGCATCGATCACGATTGTCGGCTGGCGACCGACGACTTCAACGCGGGCCGGCCAGACCACCTTCGCCAGTCCGTCCCGCAGTGCCTCTTCGGAAATGTTCCACCCCTGTCGGCGCAACAGGTCGATCGCTCCGACGGCGAGGGCCGTGTTGGTGGCCTGATGCTCGCCCACCAGCGGCACCGGCAGTCCAGCGTGTGTTGATTCGGGCGTGCGAATGTCGACAAAGGTGCCTGCCGCGGTCGTTTTGCGGCGGAGCAGTTCGACATCCTGCGACAGCCACCAGACGGGGGCGTTGGTCCGTTCGGCGGTTTCGCGGACAACGTCGATGGCGTCCGGGTGCGAGACGCCGGTAACGACCGGCACGCCCGGTTTGATAATCCCGGCTTTCTCGCGGGCGATCAGGCGAACGGTGCTTCCCAGAATCTGCGTGTGGTCCCGGCTGACGTTGGTCACCACGGTCACCGCGGGGTTGCAGAGATTGGTGCAGTCGAGCCGGCCGCCCATGCCGACTTCGAGGACCACCACGTCGCAACGGGCGTCGTCGAAGGTCATCCAGGCCAGGGCCGTCGCGAGTTCGAAGTACGTCGGCTCCATTCGTCCGGGCTGGCTGTCCATGTCCTCGACGATCGGGCGAATGCGATTGACCAGCTCGACGAGCTGCTCGGGGGTCGGCTGGACTCCGTCGACCGTCATGCGCTCTTCGAAAGCGGTGATGTGGGGCGAGATATAGAGCCCGGTGCGCAGGCCCGCGGTGCTGAGGACCGAGGCGAGCACGGCGCAGGTGCTCCCCTTTCCTTTGGTCCCGGCGACATGGACCGCGGGAATCCGTTCGTGGGGTGAGCCAAGTCGCTCCAGCAGCCGTCGCATGCGGTCGAGCTTGAAGTCGACCGTCGAATAGCTGTCCGTCGTCGCCCGCTCATAGTTGATGCGGCCGAACAGGAATTCGATCACCTGTTCGTAGGTTTCGAGGCGGGGCATACGGGGTTCGACAATTCCTGGCTGAAAAGTTCGCGGCAGGTCCGGTCCCCTCTCCCGGCGTCTTCGCTGGGAAAGGGTGAGGGTCTTCGAAGTCCGTCTGGCGGATGGCCCTCACCCCAGCCCTCTCCCGGAGGGAGAGGGGGCAGGAACTGCGAAAGTATATCCCGCTCAGCATGCCGCCAGCGAGCGAGGTCAAGGCTCGACATATCGGAGTCGACGCAATTCTCCTCCCTCAACTCTCAACCCTCAACGCGGCCACCCGTTTGACCGTTCACCTCCCGTGACGCACAATGGTCGCGCAGTCGGAGAGGTGTCCGGCTGCGACTCTGTTCGGACGGATCGGCGGCGCGCGGTGGCACAGTTGCAAGTGGAGGATGTTCTCGGCCAGGAGGGGCGAGTCGCCCAGCGGCTCAAGAACTACGAGAGCCGGCCGCAGCAGCTCGAAATGGCCGATGCGGTCGAACAGGCGATTGCCGAGGGAAAACACCTCGTCGTCGAGGCGGGAACCGGCACCGGCAAGAGCTTTGCGTACCTGGTACCGGCGATTCTCGCGGCGACGGCCTCCCAGGGGGACGGCGGCCCCCGCAAGCGAATCGTGATCTCCACTCACACGATCAGTCTGCAGGAACAGCTCATCAGCCGGGACATCCCGTTCCTGAACTCCGTGCTGCCGGTGGAATTCTCGGCGGTGCTGGTCAAGGGGCGGTCAAACTACATCAGCCTCCGCCGGACGAAGGGGGCGATTGAGCGGGCCAGCAATCTGTTCGCCCGACCAGAGGAGATCGAGCAGTTGCAGGGGATTGTCGAATGGACCCGGAAGACGGGGGATGGCAGCCTGTCGGACATTCCGTTCCGGCCGACGCCCCAGCTCTGGGATGAAGTCCAGAGTGAGCATGGCAACTGCCTCGGCAAGAAGTGCCCGACCTATAACGAGTGCTTCTACTACCGCGCCCGTCGGCGGGTCTGGAACGCCGACCTGCTGGTCGTGAACCACGCACTGTTCTTCTCCGACCTGGCGCTGCGACGGGAAGGGGCGTCGGTGCTGCCGGACTACGACGTGGTGATTCTTGACGAAGCGCACACGGTCGAGCAGGTGGCGGGGGATCACCTCGGGTTGACGGTTTCGAGCGGACAGGTCGACTATCTGCTGGGTCGGCTGTACAACGATCGGTCGCAGAAAGGGCTGTTGATGCGACCGGACGGCGGCGAGGCCCAGCGATCCGCCTCCGACGCCCGGTTTGAGGCACGCGAGCTGTTCGACGAGCTGCGCGAGTGGCAACGCGAACGGGGGCTGCAGAACGGCCGGGTGCGGAAATCGCCCGAGATCCGCAATAACCTCAGCCCGCTCCTGAAGACGCTGGCGGTGCAGATCAGCGCCATTGCACAGCGGATCCCCGCCGAGGAGGACCGCGTCGAGTTCGTTTCCGCCTCGGACCGCTGCATGAATCTTGCCGACAGCCTCAACGCGTGGCTGCAACAGTCGCAGGAAGGCTGCGTGTACTGGATGGAGTCGAGCGGCCCGCAGCAGCAGCGGATGAAGCTGGTTTGCGCCCCGGTCGATGTCGGACCCGTGCTCCGCGACGAGCTGTTCAACAAGGTCAGCACGGTCATTCTGACCAGCGCCACTCTCGCCGTGGGGAAGCAGAGTTTCGACTTCGTGCGTCAGCGATTAGGACTGACGAAGGCGAATGAGCTGCAGCTCGGCAGTCCGTTCAATTATCGCGAACAGATGAAGCTGTATCTGCCGGAGGGAATGCCCGATCCGACCGAGGCGCCCCAGGCCTACGAGTCGTCGGTCTGCGACTGTATCGAGCGCTACGTCGACATGACGCACGGACGGGCGTTCGTGCTCTTCACCAGTTACAAGATGCTGCAGAACTGCGTCCGACGGCTGACGCCGTGGCTGACGAGCCGAAATTACGGTCTGTATACGCAGGGGAACGACATGCCCCGCACGCAGATGCTGGAGAAATTCCGGAACGATCCGGCGGGGGTGCTGTTCGGGACCGACAGCTTCTGGCAGGGGGTCGACGTGCCGGGGGACGCCCTGCAGAACGTGATCATCACGAAGCTGCCTTTCAGCGTCCCCGACCATCCGCTGCTGGAGGCCCGCGTGGAAGCGATCCGGGCGCGGGGGGGCAACCCGTTCGTCGACTACCAGCTTCCCGAGGCGGTGATCAAGCTCAAGCAGGGCTTCGGCCGGCTGATCCGGACGAAGACGGACACCGGAATGGTGGCGATTCTCGATCCGCGGATCAAGACCAAGCCCTACGGCCGGACGTTTCTGGAGAGTCTGCCGCAGTGCGAGGTGATCCGCGACGGGCGGTGATGGTCGTCGTCGAGCGGGAATATGTTGTTCAGTCGAGCTGCGGAGGACCGGGGACCACGCCCGCCTGATGCGCCGTCACCGCGTTTTGAATCGCGCTGAGGACGTCGGGATGGTCGGCCGCCACGTTGCGCTTCTCCGACGGATCGCGGCCAAGATGGAACAGCAGGGGCGTCTCAAAAGCTTCTGGTTTCGGCTGCCCGTAGCCGGTCTGTGTTTTGAAGTGGGCTTTCCACGGTCCGAGCCGGCAGGCGAAAAGCTGGTCGCCGCGGTAGTAGAAGAACGCTCGATCCGGCGGCGATTGATTCTGAAAGAGGAGCGGCGCCAGGTCGATTCCGTCGAGCGTGACGTCGGAGGGGAGGGGGGCGCCCGCGAGGGCCAGCGCGGTCGGCAGCAGGTCCATCGCGTGAGCCAGTTCGGTTGTGACGCCGGGCGAAATGCGGCCGGGCATCCAGGCGATGCCGGGAACGCGCATGCCTCCTTCCCAGGTGCTTCCTTTCCCGTCGCGAAGGAGCCCCGCGCTCCCGCCCTGATCGCCCATGATCAGCCAGGGGCCGTTATCGCTGGTGAAGAAGACCAGCGTGTTCTCCGCCAGACCCTCGGAGCGGAGGGTCTCCAGAACCTGGCCGACGCTCCAGTCGAGTTCCTCGACGGCATCGCCATAGATCCCGGCCCGGCTCCGACCGGAGAACTCGGGTGAGGCGAACAATGGGACGTGCGGGAATGTGTGCGCGAAATACAGGAAAAACGGCGAAGTCTTCTGTCCGCGAATGAACGCAACGGCCTCTTCCGTGTAGCGCTTCGTCAGCGTCGTCTGGTCGGTCGGCTGTTCGATGACCTTGCCGTTGCGGATGAGCGGGACATTCCAGCCGTCGCGGGGGGGATTCGCGGAGCCGGAAGAACCCTTGGGAAGTCCCGGTCGGCCGTCCATGTCGTTGGAATAGGGGAGGCCGAGACTCTGATCGAAGCCCTGATCGAGCGGGCGGGAGCCTGCGTGGATGCCGAGGTGCCACTTGCCGACATGAGCGGTCTTGTAGCCCTGGACGCGGAGGGCGTCGGCGATCGTGACTTCGCCGGCGGGAAGCCCGCCTTTCGAATTCGGAAACAACACGCGTCGCGCGCCGCACATCCCGCTGCGGATCGGATAGCGACCCGTCAGCAGGGCGGCCCGGCTGGGTGTGCAGACTTCCGCTGCAACGTAGAAGTCAGTGAACCGCAACCCCTCCGCCGCCATGCGGTCGAGGTGGGGCGTGCGGATCGTCGGCGAGCCGTAGCAGCCGAGATCGCCGTAGCCGAGGTCATCGGCGAAGATGACGACGACGTTGGGCCGCTCGGCGGCCCGGGAACTGGTGACAAGGATGCTCAGAACCAGGGAGAAAAACAGGAAACGCATGAGAGAGTGCCCGGATTGTGGAGGGACATTTTATGGCAGTTGGCAACGTTGACCGAATTCCGGTGAATGTTGCAATTGAGAGTCGATTGTGAAGCCCTTCGGTGGCTATGACTCAAACCCGCTGATCGTATGTCTGAGCACAGGAACTCGCGGGAAACGGAGCTTCAGGACGAGCGCCGTCCGGGAGCCAAATGGGGCGTTCGTCCAGAAACCGGCTTCACTCGCCTCACAAAGATCGTCGGTTCGGTGGAGTCGATCCGGATGCCAGACTACGGAATTTCGCATGCCGGTGACGATGAGACTGCCTTCTCCCCGACGGGCACGTTGCACGACTTCGGGCCATTCAAGTCGGTTACCGGGATCCGTGGTCTCCCACTCGTGCCACCGCCAACGGAGAATTAAAAAGTCTCGGAGGCTGCCTCCAAAGCCAGCCGCGACGAGAATGGTCAGACAGACGAGAAAGTACGTTGTCAAGGTACGTTCTCCGATCAGGGGGGATAGAGCCAGCATCAGTTGACGTCAATGACAACCGTCGCCGTCGCTCCTGTTTCGTCACATGATTGGATACTGAAGAACGCTGCCAATTCGCGAATAACTCGGCAGTGGCGCTATCATAGAATATCGCGGAATGCTGGACTCGAAAACATGACTTCATTACGGCCTGGCGGCCGCTTTCTTCTTGGCCTTCTTGGCGCGCGGGTTGGGGCGATATTCGACGCGCTTCTGCCATTCGGCCAGGTACGGCGCATAGCTGGGGTGCTCGGTCCACTGGATCGGTTCCGGATCGGGGGGCGAGACTGTTCCCTCGGGATAGTCTTTCCCGGCGAAGCTGGCGTCGACCGACTTGTTCCAGTCGAGCAGTTCCCGCGTCATCTTCGCCGCGATCTCCGGCTGTTCGGCGCTGATGTCGCGCGATTCGGCAGGATCGGCTTCGAGATCGTACAACTGAAATTCCCCTTTCTGCGGGGCGTTGCTCAGCAGTTTGTAGCGATTGTCGACGAGGGCCAGCCGGCCCTGAAAGCGAAACGGCAGCGGCTTCTCGCGGCGGGGGAGTTCGGCGGTCAACAGCGGCTTCAGGCTGACGCCGTCGACGGGTTGAGTGAGTGATTCAGTCGGCAGTCCGAGAATATCGGCCACGGTGGGAAAGAGATCCGTCACGCAGGCCGGATACTGCGTGATCCGCGGCGTCCTGATCACGGCGGGCCACTCGAAAATACCGGGGACGCGCAGGCCCCCTTCGTAGACCGAACCCTTGTTGCCGCGCAGTCCGCCGACGGTTTCGGGAGTGACGTTCGGAAGTCCGCCGTTGTCGCTGCAGAAGACGAGGAGGGTGTTGTCGGCGATTCCCAGTTCGCGCAGGCGACGGCGGAGAGTGCCGATGCTGCGGTCCATTGCGACGAGCTCGCCATAGTGATTCGCGGAGGCCTCGTTGAGTTCCGCGAAGGGGGCGCGATCTTCCGGCAGCGCGCGGAACGGGCTGTGGGGCGAGCCATACCAGATGACGGCGAACATTGGCTTGTCACCTTCGTGGTGCAGGTCGAGGAACGTGATCGCTTCATTCACCGCGATCTCTGAAGAGTCGCCGGCGAACTCTTCAACCTGCCCCTGTCGGGACATAAGGGGATTGAGGTCGAAGAAATTGGTGACCGAGGTCCACCGGTCGAAGCCGAAACGGCCAGGGTGGCGCGGATCGGATGCCAGGATCGGGGCGCCGGGACCCATGTAGCCGTTGAGGTGCCACTTGCCGAAGTGACCCGTCACATAGCCCGCTGTCTGCAACGCCCGCGAGATCGTTTTCTCCTGCAGCCGCAAAGCATAGCCGTGGCTGAGGACGCCGCACCGATCGTGCGAGCGACCGGTGAGGACGCTGGCCCGCGTCGGCGAGCAGACCGGTCCGCCGGCGTAGAAACGTTCAAAGCGCAGCCCGGCGGCGGCCATCGCGTCGAGGTTCGGCGTCTTGAGGACCGGATGATGGCGGTAGCCGGTTTCGCCCCAGCCCATGTCGTCCGCCATCACGAAGATGATGTTAGGTCGAGGGGTGTCGGCAGCGCTGACGGGGATCGCGAACAGCGAGCACAGAGTCAAGATTGCGAGCGGAAAACGCATGGGGTTACCTCAGTCGTTTCTTGATCGGCGAGGCGAGCCGTGAAGACTCGACTTGTCCTACTTGTTCGTGTCGACGGCCTTTTTCTTTTTGCCTTTCGCCTTTGGAGTCCCGCCGTTCTGCTTCATCGAAGCTTCGAACTCGCGATCGAGCTGCTCGGGACGGGCGTCGGCGAAGCGGTCGAGCACGCTCTGCAGCTTCCTGGCTCCGTCGATCGCCGGGCCGGCGAGCTGTGCGACGTCGAGCGGCGACTTTTCGTCCGGGTCGGCGGTCAGGTCGAAAAACCGTCCGTCGCGATACAGTTTGTGTTCGCGATCGAAGGCAAATTCGCGGACCGTCAGATCCAGTTGCTGGCGGGGCGAATACCAGCAGTAGAGCCACTCGCGCGGCCGGCCGGCTTCGCCGCGAAGTTGCGGCAGAAAGCTGAGGCCGTCTGTCTTCGCGGGAGCCGGAACTCCAGCCGCTTCGCAGAGCGTGGGAAACAGATCGACGCTGCTGACGAGGTCGCGGTTGATGCGTCCCTGCGTCATCACGGCGGGCCAGCTCGCGATCAGCGGGACGTGCGTGCCGCGGCGTGTCGTCGTCCCTTTCCCGCCTCGATACTCGCGTCCATGAAAGCGGCTGGTCACGCTCCCCAGCGTGCCATTGTCCCCCAGGAACAGCAGCAGCGTGTTGTCGCGGATGCCCAGTTCGGCCAGTTTCGCATCCACCCGGCCGACCAGCTTGTCCATGTACGCGGTCATGTCGGCGAAGTGCCGGACGTCTCGATTCACGTTCTCCCCGACAGCGGCCGGATCCCAGTAGGGACTGTCCGGGGTCGGCTGGAACGGGGCGTGCGTGAGGATCATCGGATAGTAGAGAAAGAATGGTCCCTCTTTGTGCCGGGCAATGAAGTTGAGGGCGAAGTCGTTGACGAGCGTCGGACCGTACTCGCCGTTCTGGAAGTCCCTTGCGACCCCATTGTATTCGAGGCCGGGATTGGCATAGCGCGGCGGGCGACGGGTCTGCTGCCAGAGACACGACTCGTCGAAGCCGAAATGCTGCGGCGAATCGGCCTCGTGTCCCAGCTGCCATTTGCCGCAGACGCCGGTCGCGTAGCCCGCTTCCTTGAGCCGCTGTCCGAACGTCGTCTCGCTGCGCGGCAGCGTGCCGAAGTTGAGATAGTTCCGCACGTTGTAAAGGCCAGTCATGAGCTGCACGCGGGTCGGCGTGCAGAGGGGCTGGACGTGACAATGCTCGAAGCGGACGCCGCCGGCGGCCAGTCGGTCGAGGTGCGGCGTCTGGTACGACTGCCCGCCGTTTGCCGTCACGCATTCATAGCCGAAGTCGTCGGCCATGATCAGCACTATGTTCGGCGTTGCGGCGTCCGCGGCGCAGGCCGGGGCCAGCGAGATCGACAATCCGGCAATCAGACCAAGGATCGCGGACGTGCGTGGTGTCATGTTATCTCTCGGGTTCAGCGGGCGGCGAAGGCGGCTTGAAGATCCAGCGAGTCGCCGAGATCCTTCTGCAGCGCCACGAGCCTCTCAAAGAGATGTTCTCTGTGCTTGCGGTGCCGGGGCTCGGCGGCCAGGTCGTGCTGCTCCAGTGGATCCTCGGTGAGATGGTAGAGTCGCAGCACGCCGGCTTTGGGATAGGCGATCAGCTTCCAGCCGTCGTGCGTGATCGACCGCTGCAGGTCCAGGTACGCGCCATAGGTCGATTCGTAGAAAGAGGTCGTCTGCTCGCCGCGCAGCAGCGGCAACAGACTGTGAAAGAAGACGTGGTCCGGCTTCTCGGCGCCGGCCAGCTCCAGCGAGGTGGCCATCGCGTCCTGCAGATAGATCGCGTTATCGCACCGCTTGTCTGGCGTGACGCCGGGGCCGACGACCAGGAACGGCACCCGCGTGCTGTGCTCGTACATGTTCTGCTTGCCGAACAGTCCGTGGTGACCGACCGCCAGTCCGTGGTCGGCGGTGAAGAAGATCCACGTGTTGTCGGCCTGTCCGGACGCGTCCAGGGCGTCGAGAATCCGGCCGATCTGGGCGTCCATATGCGTGATCAGCGCGTAGTACTCCTGCCGATGCACCTTCACGGCGTGTTCGGTCCGCGGCATCGGCGCCAGGTTCTCATCGCGGAGCGTATGCGGGCAGCCGATGGCGTCCTTGTAGGGATACTCCAGCAGAAAGTTCTCCGGCACCTTGATCCGGTCCAGCGGATATCGGTCGACGTATTCCTTCGGCGACTGCCGGGGATCGTGGGCCGCATTGAAGGCGATGTACATGAAGAACGGCTGCGAATGCTGCTTCGCGTCGTCGAGATAGCTCACCGCGTCGTCGGCGACGACCTCGCTCCAGTGCTTGCCGCCCGCCCAGAAGCCGCCGAGTGAGGTGTCGAACGGACTCCAGGGATCGGGTTCGCCGGCAAGCGGGCGATTGTAGGCCTGCGGCACGGTCGCCGGCATCCCGGCTCGGACGTGGCGGGCGACGTCAAAGCACTTCGTTGCGTCGGTCTGAATGTGCCACTTGCCGGTGAAGTACGTGCGGTAGCCGGCCTTGTTCATCAATTGCGGCCAGAGCACCCCCGCCTGGCGCTCCTTGTCCGTGGACTTGTAGACGGCGTTGGCGTCCCAGACGCTGCGGCCGGTGATCAGCATGGTCCGACTGGCGACGCAGACGGCACCGCTCCAGGAGCCCATGTTGTGGGCCTGTGTGAAGGCCGTTCCGCTCCGGACGAGACGGTCGAGATTCGGCGTGTCGATATCGGTCAGCCCGAACTCGCGGATTGTCTCGTAGCACTGATCGTCGGCGAAAAGAAACAGTATGTTTGGCCGGGGAGCGTCGGCCGCACTGATCTCCTGCGGAGCGACGACCACGAGCAAGAGAAGCAGTATATTTCTCGCAGAGACGCAGAGGGGAAAGCGGAGTCCGCAGAGAACGGCGAAGATTTCACGCAACGACGCGACGACGGATGCGACGGCGTAACGAAACGAAGACAGGATGAGACAGGTCCGGTGAAAGAAGTCAACGGGAGCTGCTGCAGGTGGCATCTGCGGACCTTTCGGGATTCGTCGCGGTCGATCGGAGGGGGTGGTCCAACTTCGCGGATTGACGCTCTCGCCGCAAGCGAGAAGTTTCGGCGGACATCCGTCCCGCGCGATCGGGTATCTCAGCACGGGGTCTCACTGGCGTTCGCCGCATCTGTAACAGGCTGCTCGAATCAGGAAACACCTGGGAACTCTGCTGATTGCACCTTGCCTGTCCGTCCGGGATGCTTGGAGGAACGATGCGCAGGCCCGGCCGAACATTTTCCTGATTTATGCCGACTACCAGTCCTACAAAGCCGTCGGCTGCTACCCCGAGTCGTGGCCGTGGGGTCGGACGCCGAACTTCGACCGGCTGGCGTCGTGCGGTTCCATGCGGCGTATCTCGGCGTATGGTGCCTGCCGTCCCGGGCGGAGCCCCTTCTGGAATGGTTTCGAAAGGTTGAGTTCCTCGTCCGGCTTTCGTGAGCCCTGCGAAGTTCACGACGGGATTGACGGTCGGCACGAACGACGTATTCTCGGTGTGTCGCCCCCCATGAGAGAATGTCGGCGGGTCGGTATGTTTCCGGAGACAGTGATGCCGCAGATCATCAATTCCCGCTGCGTACTCGCCGTGCGCGATCTGGCCGCTTCGACGCAGTTCTACATGGATGTGCTGGGCTTTCAGCGCGACTTCGGGGACGGGGCTGATGGCTGGAGCTTTTTGTCTCGGAACGGATTTCGTCTGATGCTCGGCGAGTGCCGGGACGCGACGCCTGCGGGCGAACTGGGCAATCACTCGTGGTTCGTGCATTTGATCGTCGACGACGTCGACCGGCTGCACGACGAGGTCGCCAGTCGGGGCGCAGAGATCCTGTCGAAGCCGCAAACCAGACCCTGGGGGCTCCGCGAGTTCGTCCTCCGGACGCCCGACGGACATCGCATCGTCCTCGGCGAGCCGGTGACTGCGAATGGCAGCAAGTAGATATTGAAGTCCATCGAGGCCTCCCTGCAGTCTGGATTGCGTGGACTGTTGAGGGGTGGGCAGGTCAGAATTCGTATTGACCTGTCGAGTCAATGTCCATACAGGTATCGCAAGCTTCACAATCAACGGATGCTTCGCGGCCTGAAATGAAGTTGCGATACACAATCGTCGTTTTCTGCGTAGTCGGCTGCGCATCCCAGAAAGCGGTTGAGCAGTACGAGCGCGACCGTCGGCAATGGGATTCGAACAACGAGGCGAGCCGCGAAGCCTGGCTGAGAGCAACCGGGGGCGAATGGAATGGTGGCGCTCCAGCGACGCCGCCGCCTCAAGATCCTCGTTTTCGCTTCGGGAAGAACTAAGGCCGACGAACAAACGAGGCTTTACCTGGTCGACCAGACACCCGGAAATCGGCAACTGCTCGCCAGAGGCCGATCCGATTTCCGCAAAGCACACCCCCCGACAAGCCATTCCGCCCGCTCTCGCTATAATCCCCGCGTGTCGCTGCCGAGCCGCCGACGGAGCCGACTTCCGTACCTTTGTGAGAGATCCGTTTCGACATGGGTTATCGCAGCCTGCAGCAATGCGTCGCCGATCTGGAACAGTCCCGGCAACTGGTAAGGATCGATGCGGAGATCGATCCCCGGCTCGAAATGGCCGAGATTCAGCGCCGCGTCTACCAGGCGCAAGGGCCGGCGATTCTCTTCACCCGGGTCAAAGGCTGTCAGTTTCCGATGCTCGGCAACCTGTTCGGCACGCTCAACCGGACGCGGTTTCTGTTTCGCGATTCGCTGGAAGCCGTCCGGCATCTGGTCGAACTGAAGATCGATCCGAGTCAACTGGCCCGCCATCCCTGGCGCTACCGGGATGTCCCCCAGACGCTCTGGACCATGTGGGTTCGCAAGGTTCGCAAGGGGCCGGTCTCGGAATGTCAGACGACGCTCGATCAGCTCCCCCCGCTGCAGAGCTGGCCGCGCGACGGCGGGCCGTTCATCACGCTGCCCCAGGTCTACACCGAACATCCCGATCAGCCGGGCTTCGCGAAGTCGAACCTGGGGATGTATCGCGTCCAGATCTCGGGCAACGACTACCTCCCGAACCGCGAAGTCGGCCTGCACTACCAGATCCATCGCAGCATCGGCGTGCATCACGCGGCGGCCATCCGCCGGGGCGAAAAACTGAGGGTTAATATTTTCGTCGGCGGTCCGCCGGCGATGACCCTCTCCGCCGTCATGCCGCTGCCGGAGGGCCTGTCCGAGCTGTTGTTTGCCGCTGCCCTGGGTCGACGGGGCATCCGGATGATCTGCGAGCCGGGCCGGCTGCCGGTCTGGGCGGACGCCGACTTCTGCATCTCGGGCACGATCGATCCCCGGAAAACGAAACCTGAAGGTCCGTTCGGCGATCATCTGGGATACTACAGCCTGGCCCACGAGTTTCCGGTGCTGGATGTCGACCGGGTCTGGCATCGCAAGGACGCCATCTGGCCGTTTACGGTCGTCGGTCGACCGCCGCAGGAAGACACGGCGTTCGGCGAAATCATTCACGAGATCACCGGACCGATCATTCCCACCGTTCTGGCCGGCGTGAAGGGGGTCCACGCCGTCGACGCCGCGGGGGTGCATCCGTTGCTGCTGGCGATCGGCAGCGAGCGGTACGTCCCCTACGCCGCCGAGCGCCGGCCGCAGGAACTGCTGACGATCGCCAACGCCATCCTCGGCCAGGGGCAGCTTTCGCTGGCGAAGTACCTGTGGATCATTGCCCAGGAAGATGCACCAGAGCTGGACATCCACCACATCGACGAATTCTTCCGCCACGTCCTGGAGCGGGTCGGCTGGCAGCGAGATCTGCACTTCCAGACGCGGACGACGATCGACACGCTCGACTATTCGGGGAGCGGGTTCAACGAAGGCTCCAAGCTGGTCGTCGCCGCGGCGGGACCGAAGCGACGGGAGCTGCCGACGGAAGTGACCGGGGATCTGCGACTGCCGCCGGGCTTTCCGGGCGCGCGGTTGTGTCTGCCGGGCGTGCTGGCGGTGCAGGCGCCGAAATACGTGCCGGACTCCAACGGCGTCGACCCTGCCGTCGAGTCGTTCTGCGGTGCGTTTCGCGCGGGCGATCCGCTCAACGCGTTTCCGCTGATCGTCCTTGTCGATGACTGCGAGTTCACGGCCCGGACACTCAACAACTGGCTGTGGGTGACGTTTACACGCTCGAATCCCGCGGCTGATATCGGCGGCATCGAGGCGTCAACCGTGCAGAAACACTGGGGCTGCCGGGGCTCGCTGGTGATCGATGCACGGATCAAGCCGCACCATGCGCCGCCGCTAGTGGAGGATCCCGCGGTCGTCCGCCGGGTGGAGGATCTGGCTGGCCCCGGCGGACCGCTGCACGGCCTGTTCTGACGGCAGGTTGTGAAACGGCGGAACGTGATCTCCGTTTCACGATCTGGATCGCCAGAGCCGCAAAGAAACTCGTCTCCCCGCAACACAAGCGTTCGGCTAGAGTTCCGCGCGAAGGGCCGGCGGCCGCCGGTCGGGAGAACGAATCGATGAATGCAACCCGCGGTCAACTTCGTCGCTGCGTGGCAGCGCTCTGCCTGGCAGCGAGCTGCGCGCCGGTTCTGAGCGGCTGCGGCGGCGTGCCGGTGCTGCCGTGGTTTGCCCGCGAGGACACGTCCCAGAAAGTCGTCGCCGAACATCAGCAGCAGTTCCTGATCGACGGGGATCCGAAATCGCTCGACTGGCTGTTGAAAAACAGCGTCGAAAGCGGCATGACGGTGGAAGAAGTGAACTCCGCCCTCGGCGATGCCGGCGAGAGAATCGAACACGATGGCCAGTACAAGAACACCGGCGGGCTCTACCAGCAGTCGGACAAGGGCTATCGCTGGGGGCCGGACCGCAAGGGGCGAAGCGTGACCCTGTTCTTCCGCGAGGGGCGCCTGGTCAACTTCGATCCGGACGACTTCGCCGAGTGAGCCTTGCGGTCACTCCTTGCAGAGCGCCTCGTCGAGATTGAGGATCGTCCCCGCAAGTGCTGCCCAGACGGCGTGTTCGACCGGATCGAGCTGCGGGTCGCGCGAGGATTCTCCCACGGCGAGGAATTTCTCCGCCGCCGATGGGTCGGCTGCAAACTGCTGTCGAAGTCGAGCGACTGCCGCGCTGAGCACGGTCGTCTCGCGCGGCTCCGCCGGTCGGCACAGGACCCGCTGGAACATCGCTCGAACTCGCGAATCCGTATCGGCGGGCGCTTCCCGGAGAACCTGTGCGGCGAGGGCGCGGCCGGCTTCCACGAAGGTCACTTCGTTGAGAGTCACCAGCGCCTGCAGCGGAGTATTGGTCCGCGTCTGCTTGACCGAACAGGTCTGCCGGGCGGCGGTATCGAAGAACATCGTTGGACCGATAATCCGACGCCAGAACGTGTAAACGCTCCGGCGGTAGAGCTTGTCGCCGTGGTCCTGTTGATAGCGCTTGTTGCCGAAAGTGGCCTCCTCCCAGACGCCGGCCGGCTGATAGGGCCGCACGGGAGCGCCGCCGACATTCTCCACCAGCAGACTTGAGGCGGCGAGGGCCTGATCGCGGAGCATCCAGGAGGGGAGACGCTGTCTGGGCCCGCGGGCCAGCAGGCGGTTCTCGGGGTCGCGTTCGTGCAACTCGGGCGTCACACGCGACGACTGCCGATAGGCGGCACTGGTGACGATGGTCCGGCAGAGCCGTTTGACGTCCCAGCCGGAATAACGGAACTCGACGGCGAGCCAGTCAAGCAATTCGGGGTGGACGGGCCGTTCCCCCTGCACGCCGAAGTCTTCCGTGGTTTTGACGAGGCCGAGGCCGAAGAACTGCTGCCAGAAGCGGTTGACAGTGACGCGGGCGGTGAGCGGGTTGTCGTCGGAGACGAGCCAGCGTGCCAGCCCCAGCCGGTTCGTCGGCGCATCGGTCGCCAGTTGCGGCAGATTGGACGGGACGCCGATGCCGACCTTGTCGAGCGGTTTGTCGTACAGCCCCTTGCTCAAACGAAACGTCTCCCGCGGCTGCGGCAGATCGGCCATGATCATCACCCGCGGAATCTCCCGGTCGACGCCATCCCGGCGGTCGATCACGTTGCGCAGCGCCTCGACCCGTTCCGCATAGGCCGCTTCCTCCGGATTGTCTTTCAGCGTCTCCCGCCAGTGCTTGGCGAGCTGATCGAGCTGGCCACGGTTGCGCTTTGCGGGCTCGATGGCCAGGAGCTTGCGAATCTCTTCGGGACGTTCCGCAGCAGCCGGAGACTGGTCGGCGGACTGGCCTGCGTCGCGCGGGAACTTCTCCTGTTCATAGCGGGCAAGATCCGCCTGTCGATCGGCGAGCTGCTGACCGGCTTCGTGACGCCGGCGTGTCTGCTCGTCCGAAGGAAGTTCCACGACGGGAGGCGTCTGAGGATTGCCGCCGCCGCCATCGACCGGCGTGCTGTTGAAGAAGGCAAAGAGCTGATAGTAATCGCGCTGCGTGAAGGGATCGAACTTGTGATCGTGGCAGCGGCAGCAGTTGAACGTCGCGCCGAGCCAGACGGTCGCAGTGGTTTCCGTCATGTCCATGACGTAGTCAACCCGGTTCTCCGCGGCGATGCGGCCTCCTTCTCCGTTAATCATGTGATTGCGGCAGAATCCGGTCGCAACGCGCTGCTCGAGCGTGGCCTCGGGCAGCAGATCCCCCGCGAGCTGCCAGATGGTGAACTCGTCGAACGGCTGGTTGGCGTTGAAGGCGCCGATCGCCCAGTCGCGCCAGGGCCACATCGTCCGTTCGCCGTCCCCCTGGTAGCCGTTCGAGTCGGCATAGCGGGCGGCGTCGAGCCAGTCCCAGACCATCCGCTCGCCGAAGCGCGGCGAGGCGAACAGCCGATCGACCGCGCGTTCATAGGCATCAGGAGCGGGATCGGCGAGAAACGCGGCAGTTTCGTCCAGCGTCGGCGGCAGTCCGGTCAGGTCGAGGGTGACGCGACGGAGCATTCGGGCGCGGTCGGCCTCCGGGGCCGGCTGCAGTCCCTCGCGCTCCAGCCGGGCCAGGACGAACGCATCCAGATCGCCGCGGGGCCAGCCTCTTTCGTTGACCGCGGGGATTTCCGGTCGATCGAGCGGCTCATACGCCCAATGTTGCCCCCAGGCAGCGCCCGCATCGATCCAGCGTTGCAGGATTTCAACCTGTTGAGGTGTCAGCGCCTTTTTCGTTTCAGGAGGAGGCATCACTTCGGCCGGATCGCGGCTGAGCACCCGCTGCAGCAGGAGGCTTTCCTTGCTCTTTCCCGCAACGAGGATTTTCCGCGAGCCGAACAGCTCGTCGCTGCGGACATCGAGCCGAAGTTCTCCCTCGCGGGATTTTGCGTCGGGACCGTGGCAAAGGAAGCAGTTGTCGGACAGGATTGGCAGCACGTCCCGGGCAAAGTCGGGATCGTCAGCGATTGCGCGTTCTCCCGCGAAGGTCGCAACGATCAGGGCCAGAAGGAGTCTGCGGTGCATGGCGGGGCAGTCAATGGGCGGACCGGGCATCAATGATCGGAAATCTCCGATAGGATACCGCGCCGGAGCCGAGGCGGGAACCGGCCGTCGTCGCGAGAAAATCCGCCGGAACGTGTTGCTCGTTGCGTTCGGTACGACGGGGCCGTGTAATGCATTCGCGGCCGAACTGGGCCAGGTGAGGACCTGCGGCAGGAATTCCGAAATGACTACGGTACTGGTGGTAGACGACTCTCCGATCGATCGGAGACTTGCCGGCGGAATTCTGGAAAAGGACTCCGTCTGGGAGATCCTCTACGCGGGCGACGCCGAAGACGCGCTCGACGCCGTCCGGCGGCAGCCGCCCGATCTGATCATCACTGATATGCAGATGCCGGAGATGAATGGCCTGGAGCTGCTGACCGCAGTGCGGCGGGAATATCCGGCAATGCCGATCATCCTGATGACCGCGAAGGGGAGCGAAGAGCTGGCGGCGGAAGCGCTGCGCGTGGGCGCCAACAGCTACGTCCCCAAGCGGTCGCTGGCCACGGATCTGGTCGAAATCTCCCGCCGGGTGCTGGCGGCCACCCGGGAAGAACAATCTTTGTCGCAGTTGATGAGGCGGCTGACGACGCGGCATGAAGTCTTCACGCTGGAAACCGATCTGGACCTGCTGATGTCGATGTGCCGCTATCTGCAGCAGACGCTGACGGAAAGCTGGGGGCTCGAAAAAATCGAACGGCTCCGGCTGGGGACCGCTCTGGAAGAAGCACTGCTCAACGCCTATTACCACGGCAACCTGGAAGTCTCGTCCGCGCTGAAACTGACGAATCACCACGATTTCTACGCGATGGCCAACGCCCGGCTGACGCAGGAGCCCTACGGCAATCGGAGAATTACGGTCAAATTCAGCCTCGATGAGCGACAGGCCCTGATCACGGTCGAAGACGAAGGTCCGGGTTTTAATCCGCAGACGCTGCCCGACCCGACCAATACCGAGAATCTCGACCTGCCGTGCGGCCGAGGTGTCATGCTGATGCGGGCCTTCATGGACGACGTCTCCTACAACGACACGGGAAACGCCGTAACGCTGGTCAAACGGCGGCCGATCCGACGGGCGGCGGCGAAAAACGGATCTGTGGCCGGATCTGGCGCCAATTGACCACGCGCCGCACTTCTGACTGGACCGAACGGACCGTCGATAGCCAGAAGCGGGAACCTCGACGACGCATCGGCGGTTCGCTACGCTTGCTGCGCCTCCGACGTCGCGACGCCGCAGTCTCCCACGCTTTCACCAAGGATTTCCGCCGTGCCCAGGGTGCTTTGTACGTCGTTGAATACCGAGACCGGTCCGCACATCCCGATTCTCGAAGCCGCCGGCTTTGAAATTCTGCATCCGCCGCGGGATCTGAACCTGTACGAGCCGGCGAACCTGCTCAAGGTCGTGCAGAACTGCGAGGCCGTCGTCGCCGGTTCGGAATCCTACCCGCCGCACCTGCTCGAACAATTGCCGAAGCTGCGGGTCCTCTCCCGGACGGGCGTCGGCTTCGACGCCATCGACGTCCCGACCTGCGACCGGCTGGGGATCGTGGTGGCGACCACCCCGGGCGTCAATCACCATGCCGTCGCCGAGCAGACGTTTGCATTCCTCTTCGGCCTGGCCCGCGAGTTCCCCGTTCGCGACCAGGAAGTCCGCGTCGGCAAATGGACGCGTCGCGAGACCCCGCGAATCATGGGTTCGACGCTGGGAATTGTGGGACTCGGTCGAATTGGCCGCGCCGTTGCCACGCGCGCCCGAGGCGTCGGCATGAAGGTCATCGCCTTCGATCCCTACCCGCCCGTCGAATTCGCTGAGCAGTGGGACATCCGAATGGTCGGCTTCGAGGATCTCCTCCAGCAATCCGACTACGTCTCGCTGCACCTGCCGGTCAGCGCCGAAACCAAGCAGATCATGAATGCCAGAACGTTCGCGCTGATGAAACCGGGCTCGGTCTTCATTAACACCGCCCGTGGCGCACTCGTCGATGAGCCGGCCCTGATCGCCTCGCTGCAGTCGGGACACCTGCGAGCGGCCGGTCTGGACGTCTTTGCCGTCGAACCGCTGCCCACCGGCAGCCCGTTCCTGTCGATGAGCAATGTCATGCTCAGCGGGCACATCGCCGGTCTCGATCACGAATCGCAGCGCGACACGCTGACGATGGCCGCCAATACGATCGTCACCCTCTCGCAGGGGGGCTGGCCCGCCCCCTGCATCCGCAACCTGCCGGGCGTTACCGGCTGGAAGTGGGAACGGTAACAAGGCCCTACACGGCCTTCACCGCCGCGGCAATCCCCATCCCTCCGCCAACACATAGCGCTGCGGCCGCCCGGTTCGATTCCCCGCGGGCAATCCGCCACGCGAGATGCGTCAGCAGCCGCGCGCCACTGGCGCCGATCGGATGACCCAGCGCGATCGCCCCGCCGTCAGGATTGACCGCGGAAGACTCATCCGCAGACAGTCCCAGCTCCTTCAGGCAAGCCAGGCTCTGCGCCGCAAAGGCCTCATTCAGCTCCAGCGTATCGAAATCGACAAGGCTTCCCCCTCGTCGTGCCACGAGCTCCCGCAGCGCATGCACCGGCCCCAGTCCCATCCGCTGCGGATCGCAACCGACCACGACCCCCAGTTCGAACTCCGCCAGCACCGGCCAGCCCTGCGCCATCGCCCATTCACTGTCCGCCAGCAGCAGCACCGCTGCTCCGTCGTTGACCCCGGACGCATTCCCCGCCGTGATCGTCCCGTCCGGTCGAAACACCGTCTTCAAGCTCGCCAGAGACTCCTCCGTCGACTGCGGTCTCGGATGCTCGTCGGATTCCAGCCCGTTCAAGGGAACCAGCTCGTCCGCAAAGCGTCCCGCCGCTTGAGCCACCGCATACATTCGCTGACTGCGGGCCGCAAACGCGTCCTGCTCCGCGCGTGTGATGCCGTATTCAGCCGCCAGATCCTCGACGGTCTCCCCCATGTGCCGGCGGCTGAAGCTGTCGACGAGGCCGTCGCGCAACATCGAGTCGACCGCCGTGGCGACATCCGGCGGCTCCTTCGGGGCCGGTCGCGAAATCAGCAGCGGCGACTGCGACATCGATTCCACGCCGCCGCAGAGAACCGCCCGCGCCTCCCCGGCCCGAATCGCCTGAGCCCCCAGCAGCACCGACTGCAGCCCGGAGGCGCACATCATGTTGACCGTGTACGCCGGGACTTCGAGCGGCAGCCCGAGCTGCACGCCG
Source organism: uncultured Planctomycetaceae bacterium (assembly GCA_942493135.1). GTDB lineage: Bacteria > Planctomycetota > Planctomycetia > Planctomycetales > Planctomycetaceae > Planctellipticum. Next base: position 3,058,057 of record OW818684.1, read on the forward strand.
ACCTGCCGGGCAACATTCATTCCGTGGCCGGCCGCCAGCACGTTCCCCAAGACGACCAGGTCGATTCCCGCAGGATTCAGATCCCGCAGGACTGCCTGCCCGGCCGCCGTCGCCAGCTCGACCGGCCCCAGTTTCGCCAGCCCGCCGCGGAATCTGCCGAACGGAGTCCGCCGGGCCGCACAAATCACGATGCGCGTCATGACGCCGATTCCTCAACACACCGCGGCGGCGCAAACAGATGCGCCGCCATCGGTCGGACCTCTCTCATCAGCGGTCGGAACTCCATCAGATCCAGCACCTGCGACTGCAGATCGATCCCTGGCGCCAGCTCAATCAGCTCCAGGCCGTCGCCGGTCAGCCGGAAGACTGCCCTCTCGGTGGCGAACAGCACATCGTGGTTGAGCCGCCGGGCCTGCTCGCCGCTGAAAGAAACCTGCTCGACCTGCCGGACAAACTTGCGGACGCGACCTTCCTGGACGATCCGCAGGCGACCCTGCTCGACGGCAACCTCCAACCCGCCCGTCGTGAACGTGCCGCAGAAGACCAGCCGCCGCGCGTTCTGCGAGATGTTGACGAATCCCCCGACCCCCGCGAACCGCTCTCCAAACCGCGAGACATTCACATTGCCAGCGGCGTCCACCTGCGCCGCCCCGAGCGCCGCAAAATCGAGACCGCCGCCGTCGTAGAAATCAAATTGCGACGGCTGGTCGATGATTGCCTGCGGATGAATCGCCGCGCCAAAGCTCAGCCCCCCCGCCGGCAGCCCGCCAATGGGGCCGCTTTCCACGGTGAGCGTGAAATCGTTGAGGCTACCTCGCTCGGCCGCAATGCGGGCGACTCCTTCCGGCAGACCGATACCCAGATTCGCAATCGCCCCGGCCGGCAGTTCGTCGCACGCCCGGGCCGCAATAATCCGTCGTTCATCCAGCGGCAAGGGCGGCAGCTTCCAGCAGTCGCCGTCGCTGGAAGCCGGTTCGCAGTACCGGGGATTGCCGGCTTCCCCGAACGTCTGCCAGTGATGGTCCTCGTCCGCCACGACGATGTGATTGACGAGGATGCCGGGGACCCGGACCCGTTTCGGATCGGCGGGCCGGTCGAGCAGCCGCCGGACCTGCGCCAGCACGATGCCCCGGCTGTTTCGCGCCGCCTGAGCGATCGGCAGCACTTCGCCAATCACGGCCTCGTCGTCCATCACCAGATTGCCGAGGGGATCGGCGGCCGTCGCACGAATCAGACCGACATGAATCGGAAACGCGTGATAAAACAGCCACGTCCGCCCCGCCAGTTCAACCCGTTCCACCAGCGGCTCGGTCGTCCTCGCATTCAGGCGTCCCCCTCCGTGCCGCGGATCGATGAACGTCTCCAACCCGACATGCGTAATGCAGCCGGGACGCCCACCGGCAATGTCGCGGAACAGTTCGCAGATCACCCCCTGCGGGAAATTGTAGGCCTCGATCTCCCCGGAAAGCGCCATCTGCCCCAGCCGCGGCGCCAGCCCCCAGTGGCCACCGATAACCCGTTTCAGCAGGCCGGAGTGCGCCAGATGATTCAGCCCCCGCAGCTTCCCGTCCCCCTGCCCCGCTCCGTAGACCAGCGTCAGATCGCGAGGTGCGCCCGTGGTCAGAAAACGCCCTTCAATCGCACTCGTCAGAGCCTCCGGATGCGCGGCTCCGACGAACCCGCCGCACGCCACAGTCGCACCCGACGAAATTCGCGAGACGGCTGCCTCCACCGTGCAGAGCTTGTGCGAAAGGGGGGACGTCATGCCCACCAACCCCCGTTGACATGGATCGTCTGTCCGGTCACATACGAAGCCAGGTCGCTGCAGAGAAACGCGATGACATTTGAGATCTCATCCGGCTCGCCGAACCGCCGCAGCGGAATCTGAGCAATCATCTGCGCCCGGACCTCGTCCGGAATCGACTTCCCCATCTCCGTCAGCACGACTCCAGGCGCGACGGCGTTCACCGTGATCCGTCGGGGGGCCAGCTCTTTGCTCAGCACCTTCGTCATCGCAATCACCCCGGCCTTTGCCGAGGCGTAGTTCGCCTGGCCGAAGAAGCCGATCACTCCCGAAATCGAAGCCATGCTGACAATCCGCCCGCCGTCCTGCATCCGCGGCAGCGCCGCTTTGCAGACCCGAAACACCCCCGACAGATTCGTCTCGATCACGTCGTCCCAATCGGCGTCGCTGAGATTCTTCAACGTGCGGTCCCGCAGAATCGCCGCATTGTTGACCAGCAGATCGACCCGCCCCCATTTCGCGACGACGGCGTCAAAGAACTGCTCCATCCCGACGCGCGAGCGCACGTCGCCAGGAGCGGCGAAACCCGCGTCCCCCAGTTCCGCGAGGGCCGTCTCGGCCGTCCGACGATTGGCCCCGTCGGCGTCATCCAGATAGTTGACCGCGACGCGCGCCCCCGCCGCCTGCAGCCGACGGGCCGTCGCCAGCCCCAGCCCCTGACCGCCGCCGGTCACCACGGCCACCTTGCCCGACAGATCGATCGAAATCATGGAGCGTGCCAGTCCTCAGTGCAGGAAGATCGGAGAGAGTGGATGCGGAAAAGACTACCACGAACGCCCGCCGGAATCCGCCCGGCGTCGCCCGGCCGGGATCGGGAAAGAGCCATAGGCCCCGCAGCCTCGTCCGGGCCGCTTGCGTTCCGACTTCGGGTACGTTAATCCAGAGGGTGACGCGTGTGCTCGATTTCTCGCACTGATCCGCCTCCAATCGCTCGCGTGGCTCCTTCCCCGGAATCCCGGATGCTGGTTTTGTTTCGGACTGTCGTGACCGCCGGACGACGCAACGCTTCGCGAGTGCGTCGGCGCAGCGCGTTCACATTGCTCGAACTGATCGTCACCTGCGTCCTGCTGGGCATCCTGTTCACCGTGATGGTGCCGCTGCTCGCGTCGACCGCACGACAGCGCCAGGCGTCCGACCGCCGGCTCGTCGCCCTGACCCATGCCGCCAACGTCCTCGAACGCTGGACCGCCCGCGAATACGTCGACCTGGCCGCCGGCGCGACGGAATCCGTCCCTCTCCCCGAAGACGTCCTCCATCTGCTCCCCCAGGGCCAAGCCGAAGTCGCCGTCGCGGACGAGCCCGATGGCCCCCCCGCCCGACGGATCGCGGTCACGATTCGCTGGCAGGATCGCCACGGACCGGCCCGCCCCGTCCGACTCACCGGCTGGGTCTTTCGCGCGGGAGCCTCCCCATGAAGTCGACCCGCCGCGGCGTCAGCCTGATTTCGTTGATGGTCGTCATCACGATCCTCTCGGGACTCCTCCTGATGGTCGGGACGCTGTTGCGCGGACTGCTCGTCGCCGAAGTCGCCACCGCCGCCCGCGTCTCGCAGCTTCGTCAGTGGGAGCAGCTCACAATTCAATTCCGCCGCGACCTCCACGCGGCGACCGATGCAGGCATCTTCGTCTCCGCCGAGCCGATCGGTCAGGAATTGCAGCTCACCGCGCCCGGCGGACGAATCGACTACGTCCTCCGCGACGGAGCCATCGAACGTCATCAACCATCGATGTCCCGTCACGATGTCTGGCGATTTCCCGATCAGCAGACCGAAGTGACTCAGGACGCCGAGGCCCGGCTCGTCACGCTCCGTGTAACCTTCCCGGCCGCCGCACTCGACGACACAATTCACCCTGCCGCCCGCGTGCCTGCCCTGACCATCGACGCCGAACTGGGACGCGAACACCGTCAACGCCCCCCGGCCACGGAGCCTCCGCGATGAGCCGACGGACTTCCGCGCGCCATGGACGGCTCACACGCCCGCGCTCCCCTCGCAGAGGGGGAGCCCTGATCATCGCCCTGGTGCTGCTGACGGTCGCGTCGCTGCTGGGGGTGGTCGTCGTCCGGTCGGTCATCGCCCACGCCCGCCAGCTCCAGCGGACCCCCAGGCGGCTGCAGGCAGAAGCCCTCGTGGAGGCAGGTCTCAACCGCGCCGCAGCACAGCTCGCAACATCGCCGGACTACGCCGGCGAGACCTGGCGGATCACCGCCGCAGATCTCGGCGACCGATTTGCGGCCCGGGTCGACATCCGCCGCGACCCCGCCGGCCTGACGGTGACCGTCCTCTACCCGGACCGCCTCACAGACCGCGTCCAGCTCACCCGTACGATCCCGGCCACACCGTAAAGCGATTCAACAACCGGTATGGCAGTGGCGCACTTGGCATCCACGGACCGCCAGGCCTCTGGAGCGACTGCCCGGTGACGCAACGTATAACTGACGCTCAAGTCTCGCTGGTCATTTTCGCAATCGCCACGGCCGCCGCCTCGATCGCCCCTTCCAGGCACCCCGGCGCAAGCATGGCAATTTGCTCCTGATAGACTCCCTTGCCGTACGTTTCGCGTGCTGGCAGATAGGAACACCGCCAGCCGTCCCCCAGCATCATCGGCAGGATCGTCCACCGGGGAAACCGCTTTCGCAGCTCCGTCTGAAAGAGCTGGTACATCTCCCCCTCGCCGGCGATCCAGATCGCGTCACCCATGCGCACAAGACAGAGCTGATACGGAAACGTCTCCCCCGGCGGGCAGGCGCTCCAGCGGGTCACCGCCCGCGTCAGCCGTTCCACCATCGCCCGGCAGTCGCGCGTGCGCAGGCCATCGCCCGCGGCGCGGGCAGCCTCTTCCTGAGCCTGCCAGTCCGCCCGTTCCGCACGGAGATCCTCCAGTCGCGGACGGCTCGCGACATACTGCGTCTCGACCGTGACCCGGCGGACCGCAAAGTGTTTCACAGCCTCGGCCCGGCCGGCGGTCAGTGGCTCGTGCTTCCACGTCCCCAGCGTCGCGCCCGAAACGACCGGCCCCGAGTAGACAAAATCCGTCCCCGCCGGTCCCAGCGATTCGAACGCCGCCAGCGCTGCATAGCCCAGTTCGCGTCCGTTGCGGTCGGCCACCGCCACGTCGCCCACGAACCCGTCCCGCGGCCCCAGATCCCCGCATGCGCCGAGCAGAAACACGCAAGGCGCCCCGGTCTGCCGCTTGATGACCTCGCGCATCGCCCCCGGATAGTCGGGGCTGATCAGCGTGTTGTCCCACGCCAGCGTCGTCGGATGACAGGCATAGTTCACAACGGTCGCCAGCAGCCGCCCGTCGTCGCCGGTCACTCTTCCCACAAGGACCGTGTCGTCGGCGAAACCCTCCGGATTGAGTCCGCACACAAACTGCTGCGATGACTCATCCCACGCGTCTCGATGGGCCGCCAGAGCACAGCGGCCTGCGCCATAAGAAATCGTCGCCGGCCGCAACGCACTCAGCGCCTGGCCCACCACGTCGACGACGACAATCAGCAGTTCGGCCAGGTATGGCTCGATCAGGTCTCCCCCCGGCAGGTCGCCGCGCGAAGGATCCATCAGCCCCGCCGCGTGGGTATGCGAGAACGTCACCAGCAGTTGCTCTTCCGTCAGCCCGTGAGCCGTCATCACGGTCTGACGGAGCGAAGACATCATCTCCGGCCACAACAGACAATGATCGAGGGCGACCAGCACGAACGGTAGTCCGGCGGTATCGAGCGGCGCGAACGCCAGCGCCGACGCCGTCAACGGACGATGCACGCCGGTCGCCCGGTCGTGCGTCGCCGCCCCCCACATCCGGTGATAGATCCCCACTGGCGGCGTAATATCCGCCTGCGCCAGGCCGAATCGGCAACGGCTCGTCGGAGTAGCAATGCAGTCGATCATGCGAAAACCGTTCGTGGAGTCGGATCGAGAAACGCCCAGCAGCACGCCACCCCCAGGTAGATGCCGCCGAAGCACCACAAAATCGCATCCCAGCCGATGTGCGGCACCAGCAGCCCCACCGCCAGCGGACACAAAGCGGCTCCGATGTTGCCGCACATGTTCATCACCGCAAACAGCGTCGCCGCCCGCCGCCCCCCCAGATCCATCGTCACGGCATAGCTTGTGGCGCTCCCCAGCGCGAATGCCAGCGATCCGAGCGAAATCACCGACACCGCCAGCGTCGCGTTCTGAATCGGCGCCGCGGCGAAGATCAGCAGGCCGCAGACGGTATGGCTCAGCCCCCCGACGAGCTGCCGCGAGATGCGCCGGCTGCCGCTCCAGCGGTCGATCCGGTCAATCGCCCAGCCCCCCGCCGCGCCGCCGGCGACCACCCCCAGCAACGGCAGACTCGTCAGCAACCCCGCCTCAGCCGTCGACACCCCCCGCGTCGCTTGTAGATACGATGGAAACCACGTTGCGTAGAAGACGTACCCGGCCGCCCGGAGAAACTGCTGCAGGCAGATCAGAATCGTCCGCGAGTCGGTCCACCACTCCGGGCTGTCGTCGATCTCGACGACAACCGGCCGCGGCTGATCGCTCGCAATCGCCTCGACCTGCGCCGGCCGTTCGCGGAACCACCACGGAAAGATCGCCGCCCACAGCAGTCCCGGCAGCGCATACAAAACAAATGCCACCCGCCAGCCCGGCCACGTCGACTCCGCCAGCACCTTGACCAGCCAGCCGGTCAGCGCCGTCGAGACCGCCCCGCCGACCGACATCGAACTCCCCAGCGCCCCCGACGGAAACGCCCGTTCCTGGGCCGGAAACCAGCGGACAATCGACTGCACGCAGCAGGGGAAGATCCCCGCAATGGTGATCCCCGCCAGCAGCCAGACCAGCATCATCGCGACCCACGAACTGCTGAAGGCGAGGGCCGCGGCGCACGCCGAACTGAGCGCCACGCACGCCGGCAGCATCCATCGCGAGCCGAACCGCTGGCCAAGCCACCCCGCCGGCAACTGGCTGAACGCATAGGTCCAGTAGTAGCCGCTCATCACGAAGCCCATCGCCCCGGTCGACAGCCCGAAGTCGCTCCGGATATTCCCCGCCACCACGCCGATCGCCGTCCGCTGCATGTATGCGATCATCGCCGCCAGGCAGAAAGCTCCCAGGACGACGTACCGGGCGCTGGTGGTTCTCTCATTCGCTGCCGGCATCTCGTCTCCGGTGGTTGACTCGTTTCACTTCGTGAGGGCACACCTTGATTCCTCGAACGACGTGGTGCTCGGCGGCCGAACCACCCCCGTCCCGAATCCTCAGGCCGTGACATTCCTCGGAACGCGGGACCCGTTATACTCGCCGCCGCTCCCCCGGTGCCACGTGCAATCCCTCCCTCCCCGCGAGATGATTCGATGTCCGAGTCCGCACCGTTCTCCCCGCCCTTGATCACCGACGCCCAGTCCGCCGAAGAACAGTACCTCCGCCAGATCTTCGTCCGCGACCAGATGGCCGAATGGTCCAAAGATCCGCTGATCATGGCGAAGGCCGACGGCGTCTGCTACTGGGACATCCACGGCAAACGCTACCTCGACGCCCTCTCGGGCATCTACGTCGTCTCCGTCGGCCACAACAACAGCCGGGTCATCGAAGCCATGAAGCAGCAGCTCGACACGCTGCACTTCTCCCCCCCCATGCACGGCACCAACCCCGTCGCCGTCCGCCTCGCCAACCTCCTCGCTGACGTCACCCCCGGCGATCTCAACACCACCAAGTTCGAATGCGGCGGAGCCGAGGTCACCGAGGCCGCCATCAAGCTCGCCCGCCAGTACCACCGCCTCCAGGGCAATCCCGGCAAGTACAAGATCATCAGTCGCTATCAGTCCTGGCACGGCTCGACGATGGGCTCCCTCGCCGCCTCGGGACTCAAGTCCCGCAAAACGGTCAACGAACCCCTCCCCGCCGGCTTCCTGCACGTCTTTCCACCCACCTGCTACCGCTGCCCCTACGGCAAAGAATACAACGGGGGCCAGTGCGGCCTGACGTGTGCCTCCATGATCGAACAGACCATCGACATGGAAGACCCCGCCACAGTCGCCGCGATCATGGTCGAACCGATCGGCCACACCGGGGGTGTCATCGATCCCCCCGAGGAGTATCTCCCCCTCCTCCGCGAGTACTGCGACAAGCACAACGTCCTGCTGATCTTCGACGAAGTCATCACCGGCGCCGGACGGACGGGACGCATGTTCGCCGCCGAGACCTTCGGCGTCACGCCCGACGTCCTCTGTACGGGCAAAGGACTCAGCGGCGGCTTCGTGCCGATCAGCGCGATGATCGTCCGCGGCCCGATCGCCGACGCCTTCTGGGGGCCGATCGAGAAGAACCCGGGGTTCGTCGAAGGCCACACCAACGAAGGTCATCCCGTCGCCTGCGCCGCGGCGATCGCGGTGCTGCAGGAAATCCTCGAACGGGACTTGTGCGGGAATTCCCGCACGCAGGGGGCCCGCCTGCGGGCCGGCTTCGAACGCCTGGCGGCCCGCTACGGCTGCATCGGCGACATCCGCGGCAAGGGCCTGTTCCAGGCGATCGAGTTCGTCCAGGACCGCGCGGCGAAAACGGCGTTCCCGAAAGCGACCAACTTCGGCGTCCGCGTCGGCCGCCGGGCGCTGCAGCACGGCCTCCTCTGCCGGTTCGACCCGAACTGGATCGCCTTCGGCCCGCCGCTGGTGAGCACCGCCGAACAGATCGACGAGATGCTGGCCGTCCTGGAGAAAAGCCTGGTAGAGATCCTCAACGAGGTCGGTTAGGAACACGATTTCCACGCCGGCCGGAGAAGCCAGTATGATCGTTTCGCCGTGGCTGCCGTCGACAGGTTCCAGCAACGAGGGATCTTCGCATGACGCTTAACCGGATCGCGCTCCTCCGAGGCTGGGTCGCAGGCATTCTCGGAGCAGTATTCGTCGTCGGTGCAATTGCCGGATGCGCGGGCGGAGCGGTCGCACCTGCGGCCCGCGTACGATTCGTTGGGGAACGTGAGTGGCCGCTGTCGCAGGGTTCCCGGCTGACGGTGGCCATGAAAGAGCAGGTGATCGACGAGTTCTCGGGGCTCGCATCGATCGTCGTCCGACACACTCGTCCGTCGGCCGAGCAGAAGCCGGTCGAGAGGCTAGAAATCCGTTTTGCCAATCCCGGCGATCCACCTGAATGGATCGAGATACCGACCGCGGCTCCTCAAGGCGACGTTCAGATGTTTGAACTGCCCTTTTCGGCGCCTCTTCCGCACACGTTTGATTTTCGCGTGACGATCGACGGCAAAGCCGAAGAACTCATCGGGTGGCGCCTCGAACAGGACTAGACGCTGGCGTCTAGCCGAATCCGTCACTGCGGCCGCTCGACCGGGCCGATGCCGCATGGGATTGAATCCACCTCATCCTCTCGACGAGCCGTCACCCAATCCTGTTCGGCACAAGATTTTCGCATGGCGCTGACAGTCTCCATGAATCATTAGGGTGATGCGCAAATCGTGTGCCGAACAGAATCGGTTGAAGACGGCGGGAGAGGGGACCAGACCAAAGAAGCACATTTCAGAATCAATGTCGGTGAATTCGCGGCACGCTGGCGGAAACGTCACTGCAAACCGCATGAGCGGGCGAGCGGCCCGTGGTACGCGGATTGAAATTCGAGCGGGAGGGGCGATCTGCTCCGGTCGAGAGGCATCGGCAGGGCCGGCTTCGGGAGCGGGCGACGGGGCCGGAACCGGTAGCGTTCCATTCCGCTGCTCCTTCAGTCGTCGCAGATCATTGCTGATCCGGGAAAGATCTCCCTGAATCGACACCCGGAAGCCCTTGTGCGTGAGCGGCGTCCGGGCGAAGTCGAAGTTGCGGATCGCCGAGTGCGTGGCCCACGGATGACTGCTCCAGATGCCTCCACGGGCCACTTTGCCCGAGTTGGGTTGGATCGGTTCCTGCAGGCAGATCGGGTCAGTCGCCGGTCCGACGCGATAATAGTCCTGCTGGTGCCAGTCCAGGCACCACTCGTCGATGTTGCCGTGCATATCAAACAGGCCCCACGGGTTCGGCTTCCGGCTGCCGACATCCGCCACCGTTTTCGCGATCCCGTCGTGATACACGCCATACTGCCGCAGATCCCGTTCATCATCGCCGAACGACCAGAGCGTCTGGCTGCCGGCCCGGCACGCGTACTCCCACTGGGCCTCGCTCGGCAGGTCGTAACGCAATCCTTCCTTCTCGCTCAGCCAGACGCAGAATGCTCGTGCGTCATTCCAGCTCACGCCGACGACTGGTCGGCGGTCGACGCCGGGATTTGCCGCAAACGTCTTCCAGGTGAATGCTGGCTTGGACTGTTCCTCCAGTGTAGAGCGATAGCCCGTAGCTTCGACGAACAGGCGGAACTGGGCCACGGTGACTTCGTGGATGCCGAAGTAGAACGGCTGAGTCAGCGTTACCCGATGCCTCGGCCCGCTGGAACTGGCCACGAACTTGTCGTAGTCGGAGCCCTTTTCCCGCGTGAGCCGCGCCAGAAGGTCGCGCAGCTCCTCGGGGGTCGCCCCCATCTCGAACTCGCCGGGAGGAATCAGGCGAAGTGTAATTCCAAGAGGGTCAGTCAACTGCTCGGGTAACGCGTGCTGGTCAGCATAGGCCGCCTGAACCGCGGCGGCTTCATCGGCGGAGAGTGGTTTCACCGGCGGTGGTTCCCGCTCGACCGGCAGCTCGGGCCTCTCCGGTTCCTGAGTCACTGACATCAGCACGTTGATGTCGTCACCCGGATGAATCCGGTACATCATTTTCGGCGCTCGCCACTGCAAATGCTGAAACGTCCAGGGCCAGGTTCGCCGCTCCGCCACCATGTCATAGAAGCGATAACCCGAGAATGGAACGGGGCGGAATTCGTAATTCCCAGCGGCGATCTCGACCTTATCGAATCCGCCGTAGTCCCCGATGAGCCGCCCGTCGCGATAGACCTCCAGCCGGATCGTGCCGTCTGGCTGGCGGAATGACAGCCGCCCGTGGCCGGTGACCATGCGACTGACTGTCGGTCCCAGCCAGAGCATCAGCAGAGCGAGGACAACGGAGATGGTCCCTAGACTGACTCGCTGCATCAGCCGGCGGAGCGTGCGGCGCGTCCTGTCAGCAATCGGTTCCGCAGAGACCGGCGCCGGCGCCAGCCCCTGCTGGTGAGCCAGGTGCTCGCTGAGCAATCGGGCCACTTCCTCGGCAGTCTGGTAACGATCCCGAGGATCCTTGGCCATCAGTCGACCGATGATCGCGCTGAGCCACTCCGGAATGTCCGAATTGATCTCCCGAATCGGGCGAGGGTCATCCTCGCAGACGCGTTTCAGCACGGCGATTGTCGTCGTCGCCCGGAACGGGGCGTGACCGGTACACAAAACGTAGAGCACGCTTCCCAGGCTGAACAGGTCGCTCCGGTGATCGACGGTCAGACCTTCCGCCTGCTCCGGGGACATGTATTGCGGCGTCCCGGCAATCACGCCGCTCTGCGTGTGGCTGGCGTCGTCGGCGATGCGCGCCAGGCCGAAGTCGGTCAGCTTGACCCGTTCGACGCCGTTCTCCAACAGGATGTTCGCCGGCTTGATATCGCGATGAACCAGCCCCTGCTTGTGGGCCGCCGCCAGTCCTGCGGCGATCTGATAACCGATCCGCAGAATCTCCGGCAGGTTGGGCGGCCCCTGGCGATCGAGTTTCTCCTGCAGCGAACAGCCCTCGACGTACTGCATGACGATGAACGGCGGCCGGTGCTCCTCGTTGACCGCGTGAATGGTGACCACGTGTTCGTGGGCGACAGCGGCCGCCGCGCGGGCCTCCCGGATGAACCGTCGGCGGGCCGTGGCGTGGGCGGCCAGTTCGCCGGAAATGATCTTGATCGCGACAATTCGGTGGAGCTGTTCGTCGAAGGCTTTGAAGACGGTCCCCATGCCCCCCTGCCCGACCACGGCGAGAATGTGGTAGTGGCCCAGTCGGCCGAGAGAATCGGGCCGGGTGGCCGGCTCCAGGAATTCGCGGCCGACCAGATCGCCGGCTACCGTCTTTGCATCTGGCAGGCTGGAGCGGACTTGAGTCGACGGTGCAGATCCGCCGAGCTGCTCGACCACAGGGCGTTCCAGAAATCCGCCGGCCGCGTCGTGGGCGGCGAGCAGCGCCTCCAGTTCCCGGCGCCGCTCCGGATTTCCGACGCAGACCCGATCGAGATAAGCCGTCCGCTCGGCGGGTGTAGGCTGATTGAGGGCGATTTCGAAGAGGGTGGGATCGTGCATGTGGAATCTTCCCCGTCACGGGCTGTCGAGTCGTCTGCTCCAACATGCGAAAACCGCAGCGGATCGGGCTCACTCGGTCCGCGGATTTTCCGAGGAACTCGAATCCGGGGGACTGCCGGCCAGTTCCCGATACAACCATGCTCGCGCGTAAGCCCAGTGCCGCTTTACGGTTGCGGTCGAGATTCCCAGGGCGTTCGCGGCTTCTTCCACCGTCAGACCGGCGAAGTACCGCAGTTCGACGAGCCGGGCTTTCTCCGGGTCCTCGTCGGCCAGTTTCGTCAGGGCCTCATCGAGCGCCAGCAGATCCTCGACCGGCTCGGGGAGCGTGATCGCGTACTCCTCCGCATCGTGCCGGACCTGTCCCCCTCCCCGTTTGAGGGCATGCTTCCGTCGGGCGTGGTCGACGAGGATCCGCCGCATGGACTCGGCCGCTGCGGCAAAAAAGTGCCCGCGGTGATCCCACCGATCGGGTCCCGCTCCCCGCACCAGCCGGACATAGGCCTCGTGGACCAGGGCCGTGGCCTGCAGAGTATGACCGGAGGCTTCGCGACCGAGCTGAACCGCTGCGAGCCGCCGCAGTTCGTCGTAGACGACGGGGAGGAGCTCGGCAGCCGCGCGGCCGTCGCCGGTGTCGATTCTCTGCAGAAGTTGCGTCACGTCGGTCATGGTTCCGGGACAGTGTACCGGGGGAATTGCCCCAACAGAATGGGAGACAATTGAAGATTGTCGCTGCATCCCGGTCGAGCGAGCCGCATGTTATCCTGCTGGAAGATCTCCAGAAGATTGCCGCGTGCCGAACGCAAGTTCTGACACAGGACTCCGTTCATGATCGAGCGTCGAACGATGAATGTGGCGTTGTATCTGGCGACCGCCGGCTCGCTTGCCGGCTGCGCGCTGTGGTTCGGGGAGGCCTCCCATCCGGATCGCCTGCAGCTCTACGGCAACATCGATATTCGCGAAGTCGACCTGGCTTTCCAGCAGAGCGAACGGATCACTGAGCTGCTCGTCGAAGAGGGCGATCGTGTCAAGTCGCAGCAGCTCCTCGCAAAACTGGACAGCGCGGGTTTCGGATTTGCAGTTGCCCGCGCCCAGGCGCAACTCGAAACGCAGCAGCAGGTCGTCGCCCGTCTGGAGGCCGGCACCCGCCCCGAAGAGATCCGCGAAGCGCGCGCGGCGCTGGAGGCGATTACTGCAACGGCCGAGGATGCCGCGACCAGGCTGGGTCGAGTCCGCAAGCTGCATGACATGAAGGTTGCAACGCGCGAGGAGCTCGACGATGCCGAAGCGACCGCCAATACGACCGCCGCACAACAGGAATCCGCCCAGGCCGCACTGGACCTCGCCATCGCCGGTCCACGGAATGAAGACATCCTGGAGGCGAAAGCTGCCCTCAAGGGGCTGGAAGCCGCTCTGGACCTCGCACAAAGAGATCTGCAGAACGCTTCGCTGCACGCCCCGTCCGACGGGATCATCCGCAATCGCATCCTGCAGGTCGGGGACATGGCCTCGCCGCAGAAACCCGTCTTCACGGTCGCACTGGTCGATCCAGTCTGGGTCCGGGCCTACGTGGCAGAGACCGACCTGGGCCGCATCTGGCCCGGCATGAAAGCCACGATTTCAACAGACGCCTTCCCCGACAAGACGTATGACGGCTGGGTCGGCTACATTTCGCCGACCGCCGAGTTCACCCCCCGGCAGGTCGAAACTCCCGAACTGCGGACGCGGCTGGTCTATCAGGTGCGGGTCTTCGCGGGCAATCCGCAGAACGAACTGCGGCTGGGGATGCCCGCGACCGTCCACATCGACCTCGCGCAGCCGAAGACGACGAAGGAGCAGGATGTCACTCCCGCCGTCCGCTGAACCCGCCGAAACCGGTATGATCGCCGGCTCTGCGGATGCAGTTCTGGACGTCCGCGGAGTGTCGAAGCATTTTCGCACCGGCGGCCGCAACGTTGAGGCGCTGGACCGGGTGAGTCTGCGGCTGCGCCGTGGACGCGTGATGGGCTTGATCGGTCCCGACGGCGCCGGCAAGACGACGCTGATGCGGCTCTGCGCCGGGCTGCTGCTGCCGGACGCCGGCGCGATCACCGCCGTCGGCAGAAACGTGCTGCGCGACCCCCTCGGTGTGCAGTCCGACATCGGCTACATGCCGCAGCGGTTCGGTCTCTACGAAGACCTGACGGTCCAGGAGAACCTCGATCTCTACGCGGATCTGCAGGGCGTGCCATATGAAAGGCGGCCGGTACGATACGCCGAGCTGATGAAGATGACCGGCCTGGCGCCGTTTACGAAGCGTCTGGCTGGGAATCTGTCAGGGGGGATGAAACAGAAGCTGGGGCTGGCTTGCGTGCTGGTCCGCTCGCCGGATCTGCTGCTGCTCGATGAGCCGACGGTCGGCGTTGATCCGGTCTCGCGGCGCGAGCTGTGGGGGATCGTCGGACGCGCGGTGCAAGACGAAGGGACCAGCGTGCTGCTGAGCACCGCCTATCTCGACGAAGCCGAACGTTGCGACGGACTGGTGATCCTTCACGACGGCAAAGTGCTGGGGGATGGAACCCCGTCCGCCCTGACGACCGGCCTGGACGGTCGCGTGTTTCTGGTCAACGCCCCGGACGAGAATCGTCGCCGGGTCCAGTCGCAGTTATCGGGACTGCCACGGGTCTCTGACGCCGTCATCCAGGGAAGCCGGGTGCGGCTCGTCATGGAGACGGCCGCTCCGCCCGACGCCAGTCAGTTTCCGGAGGAATGGAAATCGGCAGACGTCTTCCCGACGCCGCCGCGGCTGGAAGACCGCTTCGTCGACCTCCTGCGAAAGCGGGTCCCGAAAACGATCCGGACAACAGCGGTCCCCGTCCCACCTCCGCAGAGCGCAACGCCGGAGGCGATGATCGAAGTCCGCGACGTCAGGCGGCGGTTCGGGAGCTTTTACGCGGTCAAAGGCGTGACGTTTGACGTCGCCAGGGGCGAAGTCTTCGGGCTGCTGGGGGCGAACGGAGCCGGCAAGTCGACCCTCTTTCGTATGCTTTGCGGCCTGCTGCCGGCGAGCGGCGGGACGCTGAAAATCGCAGGGGTCGATGTCCGGAAGACGGCCGCCGCCGCCCGTGCGCGACTGGGCTATATGTCGCAGAAGTTCTCGCTCTACGGGAATCTGACGGTGGCGCAGAATCTGCGGTTCTTCAGTCAGGCTTACGGACTGACGGGAAGCCGCCAGACGGAGCAGACCGCGTGGGCCGTCGACCATTTCGAACTGCACGACGTCCGCGACGCCACCAGCGGCGACCTGCCGCTCGGTTACAAGCAGCGACTGGCGCTGGCCTGCTCGCTGATGCACGAGCCAGACGTGCTGTTTCTAGATGAACCGACATCGGGAGTCGATCCGCTGGCCCGGCGAGAGTTCTGGCAGCGGATCAACGAACTCTCCGCCCGGCATGTGACGGTGATGGTGACGACGCACTTTATGGAGGAGGCCGAATACTGCGACCGGGTCGCGATCATGGTCGCCGGGGAAGTCCCGGAACTGGACACGCCCGACGCCATTCGCGCCAAAGCCCGTTCGGAACATTGCCCCGATCCCACCATGGAGGACGCCTTTATCTCAGTCATCGAATCCCGCCAGCAGAGGGCCGCCTCATGACAGCCACGGCCCGGATTCTCAGTCCTCGCGCGCGGCGACGGATGCGACTCAAGGGTCTGCTCCGCAAGGAGTTGTTGCAGATCGTGCGCGATCCCAGCAGCATCGCCATCGCCTTTCTGCTCCCCGTCGTGCTCCTGCTCCTGTTCGGTTACGGGGTCTCGCTCGACGCCGAGAATGTGCCGCTGGCTCTCGTGGTCGAGCATCCGACGACCGACACCGCGGCCGTCGTCGGCGCGTTCCAGCGGTCGCGCTACTTCCGGCCCGTGGTGCTGCCGACCATGCCGGAAGCGGAGGCCGCCCTGATGCGACGGGACGTCGACGGCATCCTCCGTCTGCGGGCCGACTTCGCCGAGCGGCTGCATACCCCATCCGGGACCGCGATGCAGTTGATCGTCAATGGCAGCGACGCCAATACAGCCCGAATTACCATCGGATACGTGGAAGGAGTCTGGTCTCACTGGCTGCAGGATCGCATCGCGGAATCCGGCCAGGACTTCAACGTTCCCGTCGAGGTCGAGCAGCGGGTCTGGTTCAACAGCAACCTCCGCAGCCGCAACTTTCTGGTGCCCGGGTTGATTGCGGTGATCATGTCGCTGATTGGCGGACTGCTGACCGCGCTGGTGATGGCCCGCGAATGGGAACGGGGCACCATGGAGGCCTTGCTGGTCACGCCGGTCGCCATGTCCGAGATCCTGATCGGGAAAATTGCCCCTTACTTTGTGCTCGGGATGGGAGGAATGACGATCAGCGTCGTGATGGCTGTCTGGCTGTTCGAAGTCCCATTGCGCGGTTCGCTCTGGATCCTGGTCGGCACCACATCGCTGTTCCTCCTGGCCGCTCTGGGGATGGGCCTGCTGATCTCCACGCTGGCCAAGGTGCAGTTCGTCGCGGCCCAGGTGGCGATCATCGCCACGTTTCTGCCGGCGTTCATGCTTTCCGGATTCATCTTCGACATTCAAAGCATGCCGGCGGTGATCCGCGGCGCAACCTATCTCCTGCCGGCTCGCTATTTCGTCTCGTCGCTCCAGACGATTTTCTCCGCCGGCGACGTCCCCGAGATCCTTCTCCCCAACGGCGTGGCGCTGCTGATCATGGCGGCCGTATTTCTCGGACTCACCCGGTTCGTGGCTCGGAAGCGACTCGCTTAGTGCGGCAGGAATTCTCATGTTCTCCCGGATTCTGGCCCTGACGATCAAGGAGTTCCTGGCGCTGCTGAGGGATCCGCGCAGCCGGACTGTCATCATCCTGCCGCCGATGATCCAGCTCTTTGTCTTCAGCTATGCCGCCACGTTCGATCTCAACGATCTGGCCTTCGCCGTTTATGACGAAGACCGCGGGGTGGTCTCGCGAGACCTGCTGGCCCGCTTCTCGGGCTCGCCCAACTTCAAAGTCATTGCGGCTCTCTCGCACGATCGAGAGATTCCTCCGCTGATCGACGGAGAATCGGCCTTGCTCGTCGTACACATTGGTCCGCAGTTCAGCCGGGACCTTGCGGCAGGACGCTCGGCGACGATTCAGGCGATCGTCGACGGACGGAATTCCAACACGGCCGCCATTGCCCTGAACTATGTCCGATCGATCGTGGAAGACTTCAACCGCGACCGGATCGAGCAGTCGGCGGGGATGGCATTGCCGGCGACGCTCGAAACGCGCGCCTGGTTCAACCCGAACCTCGAAAGCCGGTGGTTCATCGTGCCGGGCATTGTCGGCATGCTTTCGCTGGCGGTGACGGTGCTGGTGACTGGATTATCGGTCGCCCGCGAGCGCGAACAGGGAACCTTCGATCAGCTCCTGGCGACTCCTTTCCGCCCCTTCGAAATCCTGATCGGCAAGGCCATTCCCGGCTTCCTGATCGGTCTCGCCGAAGCCAGCGTCATCATCTTCCTGGCGGTTCACTGGTTCGAAGTCCCGCTTCGCGGCAGTCTCATCGCACTCTATACCGGGGTCGTCCTGTTCCTGCTGGCGACCATCGGCTTCGGTCTGATGATCTCCTCGCTCGCAGTGACTCAACAGCAGGGACTTCTGGGCTCGTTCCTGTTCATGGTCCCGGCCACCATTCTGTCCGGGTTTTCGACCCCCATCGCCAACATGCCCTCCGCGGTGCAGGCCGTCACATACCTCAACCCGCTGCGGTACTACCTGATCATCATCCGGGGAGTCTTCCTTGAAGGAACCCCGTTCGAACTGCTGATCAACCAGTACTGGCCGATGGCGATCATCGCCGTCGTGAATCTGACCCTGGCCGCCTGGTTGTTCCGCCGGCGGATGAATTGAGACCGCGGCCGGCACTTTGCGGCAGCCCTCCGCGGCCTACAATGGAAATAGAGGCGGATCGCGAACGACGGACACCAAACGGAAACGCCCGTGGACTGGCAGGGACTACTCACCGGAAGCATCGTGCTGGCGGCAGCCGCGTACGTCGCCCTGCGCGTCTGGCAGTCGGTCTCCGGCCGAGCAAAAGCCGGCTGTGGTACCGGTTGCGACGCCTGCCCGGCCAACAAGTCGTCTAACGCACCGGAGGGGTTCGTCTCGCTGGACCAGCTTCATCGCCCCGAACATTGAGACTTAACCGGGCCAAAGTCGCGAAACGCTGAGTCTGCCAATCACTTGGCTCTCAGCACTTGTCACTTGGCTTTCCTCAGTGCTCCACCCGCCGATCGTCCCCATGCTTCGCGTGGTACCAGCCGAAGGCGAGAAACGCTGTGGCGGTCAGCAGGTAGCCGATCGCGATCGGTGTCGCGCGGAATTCCAGCGACCCGTCGCGCGGTGCGTCGAAGGCGAACAGGAAGTCGACGATGTTTCCCTGCAACTGGTAGGCGTGCGTCAGACCGACGCCCGCGAAGGCCGCCCCGAGCAGCGCCCAGAACGCTGCCGCCCGGAACTTGCGGTCGATCAGGAACGCCGAGATCGCCGCCAGGATCATGCAGGTAAAAATGTAACCCCGCTCGATCGACAGCAGGCCGTGCAGCAGGAAGCCGTTGATCTCGGCCGACTGGTTGACCGTCAACAGATCCTGCATCGTCCGCCCGCCATGCGCGGCGAACTCGTCGTGCGGAACCTTCAGGAAGTCCCACGCGCTGATAAAGGCGCCCTGGACCACCGTCTGGCCCCACGCGGCGATTGCCGGAAACAGACCAATCGCCACGGCGGGGGCATGATTCGTCGGCGTCGCGGCGAAGGCTTGAGCCGTAATCACAATCCCGATCCAGAGGACGATCGCCACGCCCGCTTCGATGGGGATCAGACTCTGAATCACCGCGACCGTCCCCGTGCAGCAGAGGGCGGTGATGACGACGCCGTTGAGCGTCGAATACCCGGCCCGCGCGCCGAGCGCCTTCCAGCCGGGGTGTCCGATGTAGATCGTCGTCGGGAAGCAGCTCCCGAACAGCCCGGCGCACAGCGTCCCGATCCCGTTCGCCGCCAGCGACGGGGCCGTCGAATACCGATCGCCCCCCGCCTCTGCGGATTCAATATTCTGCAGGCTGCCGACCAGGTTGAATAATCCCATCGGCACGATCACCGACAGATGCCCCAGCCATGCCGTCGGGTTCGAGAGGACCGTCCAGAGAGCGTCGCCGCAGAAATGGGGCAGCTGCAGCCTGGCCTGATTCCAGGCGGCGGGGACCGCGGCAGCCTTCATCGTAGAATTGGTGATCCACGCTGGGGCCTCCGGCCAGACCTGTACCAGCCCGGTCAGCAGCCACGCCGTGACTGTCCCCAGTCCGACGGCGATCAGCCCGCCCGGCAGCCCCAGTGGAAACGACGACTGACTGAAGTAGGTGATCAGCACCGCGGCCAGCGGCAGCATGGCGATCAGCGGCTTCTGATAGATCTGCAATGCAAACGTCATTGCGATGAAGCCGATTGCAATCCCGGCCAGCGTCGACAGCAGCGCCGCCCGCGGAGTTCGTTTGCGGATTGACTCCGCGACGAACGATCCCAGAAACTCGATCACGCCCGAACCGACGCACGCCACGAGCCCCATCTGCCACGCGAGCTCGGCGGCGGCGACGGGCGTCAGCTTCTGTTCGATCCCCTGCCGGAAGACCGGCCCCATCACGAAGAAGACGTAGACCAGCAGCGAGGGTGTGTTGATGCCGTACGGCAAGGCGGTGACGTCGCTGCGGTTCTCACGCTGCGCCAGCCGGCGGGCCTGCCAGGCGTAGAACAGGTTGCCGAGGATGATGCTCACCGCCGCGCCGGGAAGGATCCGCCCGTAGAGCAGCCAGGCCGCATCGCCGGTCATGCCGCACTGCGTCGAACAGAGAGCCACGATCAGCAGCAGTTGCACCAGATTGTCGATGAACAGGCCGAAGAACCCGTCGAGATCGCGACGGACAAACCACGGATAGGGGGCGATGTTTGGCATGGTCAGCAGCGTAGCCGGGGCAGACAAAGCCGTCCAGCACGGGAATCAAGAGAAGATCTCTCGCAGAGACGCAGAGGTCGCGGAGCAGAGAAATGTCGAATGACGATGGCGGAATGTCGAAAGAAGTCCAGAGTCCAGAGTCGAGTGTCGAGAGCCAGAACTGAGAATGACACCGGTGTTTCCGGCGACCGGCGATTCGCGATCCCCTACTCGCTCACTACCTCCACCACGCGACGAGCCTTCAGGTCGAATCGCTTTCCCGCACCAAGCGAAAGGTAGTCCTTTTCGTCATCGGCGTCCTGACGGCCAGAATCGTAGAACGCGACCTTTCCTTTGCCGACGACTTCGGCCTCATGCTGACGGACGATAATCGCCGTCCGCTCGTCGATCCCGATGCCGAGAAGTTGCGGATAGGTCTTGATCAGTGACGTCATGTCCGCGAACCGATCCCGCTGCGTGAAGTGCTGGTCGATGGCGACCCCCGTCAGAAACCCCAGTCCCTGTTCGTAGCCTTCCGACATGATGTCGCGATTCCCCAGCGGATTGCCGCGCGGCATGTAGTCGCCCTGAATCGACGCCCCCGCTGACGAGCCCCCGATCACTCCGCCACGGGCCAGCACGTCGTGCATCAGTTTGTGCGCAGTCGTGTGCTGCCAGGAATCGACCAGATTCCACTGGCGGCCGCCGCCGAACCAGATCCCCCGCGCCCGCTTCAGCGGTGCCAGAAAATCGTCATCACCAGTCGCCTTCCTGCGATCCTTGGTGTGCAGCAGAGTGACCTCCTTGGCGCCCGCCTTGCTGAGCACTTCCACAAAACTGTCATTGAGCACGACGTCCTGCTCCGTGCAGGGGATCACAACCAGCGGAGCATCCGGACCACCGGCCAGTTCGATGAAGCATTTCACCAGTCCGAAAGGCATCCCGCCACCGCCGACGATGACCAGAGTCCCGTTCTCCATCCGCGGAGAAGCCGGATCCGCAGGCGGAAACGGCGACCGCGAACGGGCCTGAGCCGCCCGGCTGAGGGCGACCAGGTCAGCCTGCTGCCCGGCCGCCAGCCGATCGATTCGCACGGGTCGCTGTGACGAAGCGGCGAGAACGACCAGAACGTCCGACTGGCCGATCACCCGCAGGCTCCGACCTTGGACGATCAGCGCCGCGTTCTCCGGAATCCCGAAGCCCACGCGTTCGGGATGGGCGGCTACCAGTTCGATCAGCCGATCCCGCAATTTCTCATCTTGAAAGCGAGGCGCGAGGATCGCACCGGGCAGGAGGTCCAGTCCGTCCTGATCCTCAACGTCTTTCCGCAAGACCACGCGGGACAAGGCCGCTCCCGCCGATGTGCCGCCGACAACGCCGCCACGCTGAATCACCGCCCGAACGGCCGCTTCCACGGTCTGGTCGCCGGTTCTGGCCGCGATGGTAGAAGGATTCGAATCCTGGAACCACACTCCGGTCGCCTCAGCCAGCGACTCAGCCAGTTCCAGCTGGACGGCATCATGGGGAGATGAGACGCGAACGACGTCGATGGATCCCGGTTCCGCGGCCTCCCATTCGGCAACTTGCCCGTCGCCATCGGCGGCGACCACGATGACGATCTTCGCCTTCGCTCCCCCGGCAAGTTCCACGAACGTCCTTCGGACCTCCTGCGAGACCGGCCCGCCGCCATGCAGAACCAACGCCCCCTGCAGTTTTCCAACTGGTTCCGGAGCGGCGGGATCGTACTGGGCCGTCAGCGACCCGCAGTCCGCCAGTACAGCCATAACGCAGATCAAAAACCGACTTGTGCGCTGCAGCATGCGGAAGTCTCCAGTCAGCATCAGGTACGCCGCGAGAATACCCGATTCTGACGGCCGCCAGAAACGACCAACGGGGGCTGACTCGCGGTGAGTCAGCCCCCGTCTTTTCATCGATCATTCCCGATCGCGAATTCGATCAGGCATTCGGACCGGCCGTCGCAGGCGTCCGCTCTGGCTCCGCCGGCGGTTCCGGAATCGGAGTCGGCGACGGGAACGCGGGCTTCTCCGTTTCGGTCGACTCCGCACTCGGCGCGAGCGTCCCGTTGTTCGGAACGACGTCGCAGTTGCCCGTCGCACAAGCGCTGCAGGGGCCGCTCGGACAGACCGTCTGCGGGACGATCCGGCAGACTTCATAAGCCTGCTGACGGGCCACGCAGCGCGGAACCATGCGGGTGCACTGAATCTGCTCGCAGCGCGGCACGCACTTCGCCACCCGGCGAACCACCTCGACCGGCTCCTGACGGGTCACGCAGACCGGCACCTTGCGGGAGCAGGTTTCCGTGACCATCTTGCAGGTCCGGACCGGAATCTTGCGGACCACTTCTTCGCAGACCACTTTGCAGGTCCGAACCGGAACCTGCTGGTTCACGACTTCATTCACCCACTTGCAGGTCCGAACCGGAATCTGCTCGACGACTTCTTCCGAAACCATCCGGCAGACCTGATACGGCACCTTGGTCACAATCGTTTCCGGAACCCGTCGGCAGACGGTCACCGGACAGACTTCGCGGACGACTTCCGCCTGCATCGTGGTGCAGGGAATCTGACGCTCGACGATGTTCGGACACCAGACGCGGCGGCACGTGGTGAAGCCCGGCATCTGCACCATGCAGGTCCGCGGGCAGCCGCACTCGTCGAGCGTGACGCGCGGGCAGACGGGACCGGGATGGTAGATCCGCTGCGTCGTCCACTGGCCGCAGTCCTGCTGGACCGTGCGGTAGGTGGTGACGGGCCGGAGGACCGTCCGACAGCGTTCCTGATTGATCGTCTCGCTGACCGTCCGGATCACCGTCCGGCAGACTTCCCGCTCGCAGGTCTCCATCACCGGTCGCTGCACGACCCGGCGGCATTCGCGGGAAGCGGTTTCCCAGACGGGCCGACGAACCGTGTAGCTGCAGTCGCGGTAGCCAGTTTCCCAGACCTGCCGCTGGACGGTGTGGCGCTCCTCGCGTTCGCTGCACTCGAACACCGGGCGGGCGACCTGGTACTGCTCGTCGCGATAGGCGGTCTCCACCACCGTCCGGTAGCACGTCTCGCGGACGTCTTCGTACGACGTGTCGTAAACCGTCCGACTGACCGTGTACGGCTGCGGCTCCATCACCGTGTCGTAAACGGTGCGATAGCACGTCTGACGCTCCACCCGGCATGCCGTGTAACAGGCCGTGGGCTGGCACGCCGCCGTGGGACAGCAGTTGTAGCTCGCCGCACCACAATAGGCGGCAGCTTCTGCAGATCCCGGCAGTGCGCCGACGACGAGCGCCAGCGCCAACATTGCGCCGACTTTCGTCTGAATCATGTGACCTCCCCTCGAAGAAACCGACCCGGCGAGACCGACAATCGACGAGATCGCCAATTCCCCCAGATTCACTGCGTTTGTTATTGTGGTCACGTTTTTTCGCCCGAAGCAAATCTTCCCCGGGGAAAACTCAAGGTTCCGGACGTCTTCGCCGAGCCCCTGCCACCTTACAACCCTACATTGCCCATTCATCCCACGTTGCAGGGTTGCCATGAGAATCCGCGAAACACGCCGTTACTAGAATGCAACATTGTGTCGCCGCCGCATCGCTCGGAAAAATCGACGCAACCCGCTCAAGTCTACCCCACAGAAAGCCGACGGGCCGGAGTTCTGTCGAAGGCCGGGCAGATTCTGCGACGCAACATTCCGCTGAAAAACTACTTGCGGCGAATCTCGGCCGACTCGGAATCCTCGTTTTCGCGGTCAACAAGACGATTCAGGCGTTCCCAGTCTTCCGGCGTATCCAGGTCCAGCGTGACGCCCGGACAGGTTACTTCGCGCTCGATCACCCGGATTCCGGGAAGATCACGCAAGGCGTTCAGGCCTCGATCCGGGGGGAGTGCGTTGATCTGAGTCACCAGACCCCAGCGAAACAGAGCCGGGTGGCCCCGTTGACCGTGGTACGTCGGCAGCAGGATGTCCGGCTGCAACGTGGACCACGCGGCGAGCAGTTCCGGCAACACGGCCGATTCGAGGAGAGGGTAATCGGCGGGAACCAGCAGCCAGACGTCGCTGTCCGCCGGGGAATATCGTGAGTCCAGCGCGCGGAGCCCCTCGACGACGCTGGACCGCATGTCGGGCGGGTCAGTCTCCGGAGAAACCACCGTTCCTCCGGAAACTGTGACGGCGGCCGCCAGCTCGGTGTCGGACCGCCGGACGAGGACGACCACGTCTTCGACCGGCGGCTGCTGCAGCACCTTCAGCAGCCGGCCGATCACCAGCTCGCCACGCAGCGACAGCAACAGCTTCGGACGCCCCATGCGACGGCTGTGTCCGGCCGCAGGAACCACGGCAAAGACGCGCGGCGTGGGAGCCATAACAACATCGACAATCATGCGAACGGTTGGCAGGGTCGGACTCGGGGACTACGCTGCGCCTATCGTACAGCGGCCGCGGCGGCCGCGACGCGCAAAACCCAGGAGCCCGACTTTGCAGATTCTGCTGGTGAACGATGATGGAATCCATTCCCCCGGCCTGCAGGCGCTCCACGCCGAGCTGGTCCGCTGGGGCGACGTCACCGTGGTGGCCCCGGCCGTCGAACAGAGCGGCGTCGGGCACACGATCACCTACCTCCACCCGATCGTCGTCCATCGCGAATACCGCAACGGCGAGTTTTTCGGCTGGAAGGCCGAAGGGAGCCCCGCCGACTGCGTGAAGCTCGGCATTCTGGAATTCTGTCCGAGGCCGCCGGATGTCGTCATCAGCGGCATCAACGCCGGCGCGAACGTCGGAATCAACGTCCTCTACTCGGGAACCGTGGCCGCGGCGATCGAAGGGGCCTTCTTCGGAGTCCCGTCGATCGCGCTGTCCCAGTGGCTGAGCGGTCCGCCGAACTACCAGAAGACTGCGAGGAACGCCGTGGCCGTCTGCCGGCAACTGCTGGAACGGTGGGAAGGGCCGGGGGCGCTCTGGAATGTGAATTTCCCACCGGACAAACCGGAGTGGCCGCTGGGCGTGAAGACCGTATCGATCGCCGTCCGGCGGCATACGGACACGATCGAGAAGCGGGTCGACCCGCGCGGGCGGACCTATTTCTGGAGCGGGATCGAACCGATCAAAAGCCACCACATGGACCCGGGGTCCGACATCGAAGCCCTGCTGGACGGCTACGTCACGATCACGCCGCTGCACTTCGATCTGACCGAGCGACCCGTCCTGGACCGATTGAAGGACGCCGCCTGGGAACTTCCGGCCGACAGCCCGCCCGCCGCGGACCCGGTGTAAAGAGTCTGAAACATCCGGGCGATTCGAGGCCGCGTGGCGCAGAACCTGCCTTTACGAGTTCTCCGGCGTTGAGCTTTCGCCTCTGTCGATTTTCGTGAACGATTCGCGTGTTAACCTGACAACACCGTTCACGAGAGCGAGCGCGGGAGCTGCCGGAGGGGTTCCATGATCGCCGCACCACCTCGCCTGTGCCGGATCGTCCTGGCTGCAGCCGGACTGCTTTGCGTTTCCGCATCCGCCGACGCCCAGGACTGGATGTACCGACGGTCGTATTTCAGCCACAGCCTGCCGGAGGGCGTCGAGGCGCCCCCTCACCCGGTCCCCGAAAGCCGCTCGGCCTACCGGACCGCCTATTACAACGAAGGAGCGGGATTCACGGTGCGGAGCGCCTACCGGATCAACAACTTCGTGTTGCAGAACGGCGGCCGCGTCGACCGAACGTACTACCGCGAAGGCTGGCTGGAAGTGAAGCCGTTCTGACGACCGCAGGAATCATCACAGAAGCCAACGATTGATTGATCAGTTGCTGCCGTGCGTCATGACCGGCATCTCCTGGCCATTGAGCGGGTTCAGGCGGCGAATCTCGACGATCCTCCAGGCGCCCGCGTCCCGCTGCCAGTCGATGATCGCCCGAAACGGTTGCCGTCCAACATTGCCGAAGCCCCCGACCGACAGCGTGGCGTTGGCCCGGAAATGAACGCTGCCGCGCGTATTCTCGTCAGTCAGCTTCGTCTCGAAGTCCGTCACCCGCAGGTCGTCCTGCACGTCGACCAGCGCCATGGCCCCCGCCGCCATCTCCCGCAGCGGCGCCGCCTGCGCCGAGAAGTAGTCGAGCGTCTTGGGATCCTTGCGACGGAAATCGTCGCAGAGGTTCTGGACCAGGGCCTCGAGCTGCTCGCGGTCGGTCAGCACGGAGCTCTCGATGACCCACGTCGCTCCGCAGGCCAGGACAAAGACGGCCGCAGCCAGCAGATAACCGTTGCGCCGGGACGTGTTCCACAATCCCAGGCAGACGATCGCCCCGATCGCCAGCAGCGCCATCGGAGTCCAGGCATCCTCGGTGAACCACATGGCTGGAAACTCCGGAGAGGCGGGGACGGCGACGCGGAGAATTCCACGCACCACCCCAAGTCTATGCGGCGCCGCAGCGGCCGCCCAGTGACATCCTGCCCTTCAACGCAAAGACTGCGGCAGATCGTCGATCCGTCGCAGTCTTTGTCGAAAACAATGCCTGTCTGCGGGAGCAGGTTCAGTTGGCCGAGAGACTCCCCGAGCGTGGCAGCACGGTAATGTTCTTTTGAGTGACTTCGCGCCCGGCCAGTTCGACGATCAGCTTATACTCGCCCGGAAGAACCCGGTCGTTCAGCGGAACCAGCAGATTCGAGCGAAACTGCTCGCACCGCGCGACGGCCATCGCCCGTTGAACTTCGACGTTATCCGCGTCGACCAGCCGGCACTCCAGCCACAGGTCTTCGTGCGGCGGCGACAGCGTGCACTGGGTAATCAATTGTTCCCCCTGGCGGAAGACCTTGCGGCGATCCACCAGCATCTCTCCCACGAGCAGCGTTCCCGTGTCGATGGCGGTGAACTTATCGACGTCGCGGATGCCGGTTGAGAAATTCAACATGGCGTCGGCCACCGCCGGTTCGAGCGGCTGCAGCACATTGCGCCCTTCCGGGCGACGGATCTGATAGGGGTCCAGCAGGTATTCCAGTTCAATGCCGCCGCCCGCCACAACGATGCAGCCAAAGGCGAAGACCCCGGCGGCTGCCGGTCTCCAGCTCGCGGGAACCGGGCGAAACTCGATCTGATCGCGCCAGCGGTGAAACAAGTTCGCCAGCCACGCACGGCGACGCAACTGTCGACGGAACCAGACGCCGGCGCGCTGGACGTCGCACGTCTCGACGAACGAGAGATACGCGGCGAACATGATCACGGGAAACAGCATCAGCCCGAGCGTGAGAACCGTCAGCGTGTGAAAGATGACTCCGAGGCCGAGAACCCACGGTCGCCACATGCGGTTCCAGACCAGGAACACGACGACCACTTCCCAGACGAGCGCAACGTAGCCCATGGCCACCATCAGCACCGGATACAGGCTCAGAAACTCACCGAGCGGATGAGGGAAGTTGAGATGCGTCTGCATCCAGAACTGAAGCTGGTCGCCGCTGAGATAAGTCGGCGTATTCATCTTGGTGATCGCGGCGCCGAAGTAGACCAGGCCGATGTGCAGCTGCAGCAGTCGACGGGGCCAGACCGGGAACTGCGGCTGCTCCGAGGCCGGTTCGCCGGGCCACCAGTTCCGCCGTCGACCCTTCAGCCAGGCGTCGACGGACCAGATGGCGCCGCAGTGCGAAACGGACAGTAGTACGAACATGTGGGTCGCGATGACCGTGTACTTCGTCATCGTGCTGACGCAGTCGATCAGGCTGAGGTAAGTATGAATGGCGCCCGCGACGATCAGCGAGATCCGGGTGCAGAATCCGATTCCGGCGGTCACCAGCGTGAAGACCAGAATGCTGATCAGCGCCATGACGATCGGCGCGGAAAACTCCGGCATGAAGTTCAGATAACCGTAGCCCGCCCCCAGTTGAGCGGTCGCGCCGTCGGTCGAGTAGAGCTCGCGGGCGACGGGCCAGCGCGGCAGGTACAGGCTCAGCAGCGCCGCGCAGAGCAGCATGCGTGCGAGAGCCAGCCCGTACGGCGTCTCCTGGTCGTAGAAGAATCTTCTGACGCCCGACAAAATACCGGTCGAAGAGTCGTGGGACACGATCCTGCCTCCCTGCAGTCCGAGACCTGGATCGGGGCGCGAATCGGCCCCGGAGAAGTCATTTGCCGCCGACTAATTGGCGCTGAAGGGAGAGCCCGCCGACGACAGGCTCTCCCACTGGCTCGATCCGAGGGGATGCTGCGGCTGCCGCAGTGCGGGATTGATCGCAAAGAATGGTTTCCCGCGGCGGGCATCTGCGAGCAGTCGCGGATTGTTGGCCATCGCCTTGTTGCTTTCGTGCGACAGCCAGTCGCCGTGGAACGCCAGCATCCTGCCGTCGGAATCGTGAACCTGTCGGAGCCAGAAGTAGCTCTGCGGATCCTTGGGTTCGTCGTAGCGCAGGTTCCACAGGAGGTCCGGAAGATTGTACTTCTTCGGCCAGCATTCCTCGAGAACCAGAATCCGCCGCATCGGTTCGTGTTCGGTGTGGCGGAGCGTCGTCAGCGCCACTTTGTGAAACGAGTTCCCCAGCGTGTCGTAGTGGTGTCGCGAAAGCTCCCCGTACGGCGAGAAGCTGCTCCACGGTCCGGGGGCCAGGCGGTAATAGTTGCCGCTCTCCCCTTCGCCGAGAACGTGGAAGCGAATCTCGTGCGAGCTCCAGCCGCAGAACATGTCCCACACGAAGTAGTACATGACCGGGTGCGACGCGGTGCCGAACTTGAGCGCCTGGCAGCCGATGCCCAGCACCATTGCGCTCAAATAGGCGGAGATGAAGAGATTGCTGACCCAGCGCGGCATGAACTTCCCTCCCTGGAAGCCGGCTGGCGGGTTCGGCAACGGATCGGCATCGACAACCGCCAGCTTGAGGCGGAAGCTTAGCGGAAGGCCGGATTGCGTCAAGACGAAATGCGGATCAGTTTGTCCTGTTTTCGCCGCGAAAACAGCGAGATTCACGCATTCCTGGCGAACGACAGCGACGATCCCCGGTCGATGGCAGTGCAAACGTCGTGCAACGACGCCGAGGTCGCACCGACGATTGTGGAAGGGCCGCGCGGGCGTCGAAAGAACGGACGCTCTGCCCCCTCCGCATCAGCCTCGGCGAGGAGGAACCGAAGACCGAATGGAAGAGGCTTCGCGCTGCTTCAACCGGACGCTAATAGTCGGCTGGACCATCCTGCTGAGACTGCTGCTCGAGCTTGTAGCGCTCCAGAGCGCGAACCTGGTTGGAGAGTTTATTCTCCGCTCCAGCCGGGAAATATTGCACGTCGTCTTCCAGATAATAGGCCGACGGCAGCGTTTGGCCGCCGATCGTGGTCTGAAAGCAGCCCGTCGCCGTGGCAGATGCCAGCAGGCAGCCAGCCAAGGCCAGCTTCTGTCCCAACGTGCTCACACTCCGGTTCATGACTGCGTCCTTGCGGCGTGCCGACCGACTTGCCGTCCCAGGCGGATCGGCAGGAATTCTGCGGTTGACGCTCAACGTGCGTCTCTCCGAGAGAATAGATCGGACGCCAGAGCCGGAAACTTCGGAAGAATCGTCCCAAAGCTCAGAGTTTTCCAGGGGTTCAAAAACGATCACGCCCGCCCGGAGCAACCTCCGGACGGGCAGAGCGACTGCTGTAAACTGTTTCTCAGAAACAAGTTACGCGGTCTTGAAGACCCTCTGCAGCTCCTCCAGGGACGTTTTTCCCTCGGCGACCAGCCGTAGGCCGTCCTTCTGGAAGGTCAACATGCCGTCGTTTCTGGCCTGACTCCGAATCTGCTCGGGAGTCGCGCTTCCCGTCGAAATCAGCTTCCGCAGCTCATCCGAAAGCGTCAGCAGTTCGATCATCGCCACGCGCCCGTAGTAGCCGACCCCGTTGCACTTCGGGCACGGCGGATCCTCTTCTCCGGTCTTCTCGTCGACAGCCGGTTCACCCTTCCGGTACAGGACTTTCGTTTCCGGGGGCAGGCCGACTTTCTCCAGCAACTTCGGATTCGGGCGGAAGGCCTCGCGACAGTCAGTGCACAGCAGGCGAATCAGCTTCTGGCTGAAGACTGCGTCGAGCCCTTTGGCAACCAATGCGGGATTGCCGGTCCACTGGATCAGCTGCGCAATCGCCGCAATACCGTCCTTGGCCGCCATCTCCGCCAGCAGGCAGACATCCTCGGCCGCCTCCAGCAGCGTCCGCGCAGTCTCGGCGTCCTGGACCGGATCGACGAGAATCACGTCCGCCTCGGCCCGTTTCATACGCATGATCGACGCTTCGAGATCGTCTCCCTCGTTGACCTCGAACTTGTTGATGTTGTAGACGTCGCGCGTGCCGAGGTTCGCGATGGAGAAGATGGAGAACAGGTAGACGTCGATCCCGCGCAGCACACCAAACAGCGTGGTCGTCGTCCCCGAATTGGGCGGTCCGACCACTAGCAGCAGACCGCGCCGGCGGGACGTCAGCTCGCGAATCTTCGTTTTCACAAACTGGCTGTAGGCGAGATCGTCCGGCGTATCCAGCTTGACCTTGAGGTTCCGCAGCCGGACAACCAGCCGTTCCGCCCCTTCGGGCAGCGGCGTCACGTCGATCAGCACTTCGTACGGAATCCCCTCCAGGTCGGCCTTGAGGCCGCCCGACTGGGCCCGCCCTCGCAATTTCGCGTCCATCCCGCCGAGGAGCTTCAGCATGCCGGTAATCGCCAGGGCCTGCTGCTTCGACAACCGGCTCCCGGCGTAGGCTACGCCGTCGACCATCATGGTGACCGACGCCCGCTCCCCTTTGGGCTCGACGCGGACCATCTCGGCCCGGCGCGTAATCGCGTCGGTCACCAGCTCTTTGGCGGGAATTAATCCGGCCTGGGCCAGTCGAGCATTGGCGGCGAGATCGGCCGATTTGCCGTTGATCGCGCCCAGGAAAGAGACGAGCTCAATCTCTTCGTCATCATCATCGTCGTCGCGGCCACCGCCGCCGCTTTTTTTGAACATGCCGAAAATCACGACGCCAGACTCCTTGCAGCCCGTGTGAGCCCTGGAACCAGGTGGCCGGACGGAAGAGGCCCCTTCCGCCCCGGAAGATCGAATGGAGTCTCTAGAATGACGGCGGCCATCACCTGCCGCAAGCGCACCACAGCGCGGGCTTCCCCGGCGGACGGACCCTCCGCGCAGACCGGCTGCGATGTGATCGGCAGATGTCTCGGCGACCGGAGCAGACTACAGCAGACCGTAGTCCACGAGCGTCTTCTTCAACCGGTTCTCTTCCGCGGCCGTCAGCGGCGTCAGCGGCAGACGCAGTTCCCCGCTGTCGCGCCCCAGCAGCCGCATGGCGATCTTGATCGGAATCGGGTTCGTGGCAATGCCCAGCAGATCGCGGCACAGAGTGAACAGTTTGAAGTGCCACTCGCGGGCTTCGGCGACGTTGCCCGCCTTCCAGGCGGAGAGGAGCTTCAGCATGTCCTGCGGGACGATGTTGCCGACGACGGAGACGATCCCGCTCCCCCCCATCGACAACAGCGGCAGCGTCAGACTGTCGTCGCCGGAGAGGACGGTCAGGTTCGTCTCGGCGAGCACCCGCGAGGCCTGATCCATCGAGCCCGTGGCCTCCTTGATCGCGACCACGTTCGGCAGTTCGGCGATCCGGGCGATCACCTCCGGCTCCATGTTCTTCGCCGTCCGGCCCGGGATATTGTAGAGGATGATCGGCAAGTCGACCGCTTCGGCCACCGCGCGATAATGCTGGTAGAAACCCTCGCCCGTCGGCTTGTTGTAGTACGGAGCGACCATCATCGCTCCGTCCGCACCAGCCGATTTGGCGAACTTGGTCATCTCGATCGCTTCGGACGTGCTGTTGGAGCCGGTCCCCGCCATGACCTTGATCCGACCGGCCGCATGCTGGCAGACGATGCCGATCACCCGGTTGTGCTCCTCGTGCGTGAGGGTCGGGCTCTCGCCCGTGGTTCCGACCGGACACAGGCCGTTGGTCCCCGCCGCAACGTGGTCGTCCACAAGCTTCTTGAGAGCAACCTCATCCACATGACCGTTCTTGAACGGCGTGATGATCGCCACCGTCAGACCTGCAAACTGTTCGCCTTTGCGTTGCATGACTCTCTCGCTGCTGTGCTGGAGCCGCCGGCCGGGCGACGGCTGAAGTTTCGTTGACGGTTTGCTCTGAGGAAGGAAAAGGCCTGCCGCGAGTTCGGCGAACTACGTTCGCTCGCGCCAGTTTACGCCCGACATCTCGGCCAGCGCCAGCATCAGGGCGTGCGTCCCGTTGCGCCCCCAGCCCTTCGCCTTGACGGACAGATAAAGCTGTTCGGCGAGGGCCAGACCGGGCATCGACAACCCCATCTTACGGCTCTCGGCGAGGGCGATCCCCATATCCTTGATGAAGTGCTCGACAAAGAATCCCGGGTCGAAGTTGTTGTTCATGATCCGAGGACCGAGATTCGTCAGCGACCAGCTCCCGGCGGCGCCGGGACCGACCGACTGCAGAACCGTCGGCAGATCGAGCCCCGCCTTGTAGCCGTACAACAGAGCTTCGCAGACGCCGATCATCCCGGTGGAGATCAGAATCTGATTCGCCATCTTTGTATGCTGCCCGGCGCCGGGCCCCCCCTGATGCACGATGGTCTTCCCCATCGCCGCGAAACAGGGATGGAGCGCCTCGACGACCTCTTTTTCGCCGCCGATCATGATCGAAAGGGCCGCGTTCTTCGCCCCGATGTCGCCGCCGGAAACCGGAGCGTCGACCGAGTGGACCCCTTTAGCTTTGGCCGCGGCGTAGATTTCCTGGGCCAGCGAGGGCTCGCTGGTCGTCATGTCAACCAGAATCGCCCCGGCGCCAGCTCCCGCCAGCGTCCCTTGTTCCCCCAGAGTGACTTCCCGCAGATCGTGCGGAAAACCGACGATGGTGAAGATCACGTCGGACTGTTCAGCAACGGACCTGGGCGTCTCTGCCCATTTTGCCCCCTTGGCGAGCAGCGGTTCGGCTTTGGATTTTGTCCGCGTGTAGACGGTCGCGGAGAACCCGGCGGCCATCAGGTGGCCGACCATGCTGGTCCCCATGACTCCGGTCCCGATCCAGCCAACTCGGGTCTTCCCGGGAACAATCGCCGCAACTGCCATGGAGGTCCGCCCTCTCTGAAGCTCGTGAAACAGGGAGAAATTCGTCGCCGGCCAGTATACCGCGGGCAGAATCCTATTTCACCGCCTGCGGTTGCGACCTACAATCCGCCGCCACGGGACACCGGATCTCCCGACGAACGTGAAACGACTGGCGAATTCAGGGGAGTTGAGGGGAGTGTTCCTGACTTTCCGATTCGGGTGCATCTCGGCCGCGGTTTCGTCGATGAGTTTCGCAAGACGGGCGGAATCGGGCCGCTGTCGAGGTGAGAAAGGCCACGGAATGGCAGACGCAGATCTTCTAGTGGCGGTCGAACGGGCCGCGCACGAAATGCTGGTGTGGATTGGATTTGGGACGGTTGTCGGCCTGGTGGCCAAGGCCATTATGCCTGGCCGCGACCCGGGCGGCGCCATCGGTACGCTGCTGATGGGCATTGGCGGCAGCCTGATCGGCTGCGGCCTGCTGCTCCTCTACGACGCCAGCTATCGCGTCTCGCCGATCAGCCCGCTGGGTTTCGTCGCCGGGACCGGCGGTTCGCTGATGCTGCTGCTGTTCTATCGCGTGATGTCAAATTCCTATCTCGTCGAACCGATCGACGGGACTGTGCCGGGCGGCGCGGTGAATACGGTGGCCTACTACCGCCGTCGCCGCCGTCGAGCCGCCTGAGCGTGGATCCTGCCGTCGGCCGGGTGGCTGGTGTCGGAGTCCGCGACGACCCAGTCAGATTGCGGTCGCTCTTCTGAAGAGCACTGGTGGCTGAAGGCCACAAGTGCCACCGCAATCGTCAGTCGACGAGGGGCGCGACCCGGCACCCGGGATAGTAGTGCCGCAGGATTTCGAGGGCCGACTTGCCCTGCAGGGCCATGCCGCGGGCGCCCCACTGGCACAGGCCGACGCCGTGACCGTGCCCCCGGCCCTCTGCGACGACTTCCGCCCCCTGAACTTTGAGGGAAAAGTGGGGGCTGAGCAGCTTGGGAAGTTGTGACCGGAGCTGCACGCCAGTCACGTCGACAGAACGGCTGCCATCACTGATCGCGAACCGCGAGATCTTTCCGTCACCGAGCCCCGTCGTCTGACGTGCGGTTCGAATGCTCTTCAAGCGGGGCTGCGACGGAACCGCTTTCGCAACCGCGCTGGCGAGATCGTCAATGGAAACGCGAACGGTCCAGCGGTAACGTTCGGCGTCGCGGCAGCCGTTGCAGGTCACAGAATTCAGCGCCTCGCACGCGTCGTCGAAGATTTCCGTTCCCGTGGTCGTCTGCCCGCCGCAGCAAGCGGCATAGTAGGCCGTGAACAATTTGCCCTGGGATGTGCAGACCAGACTTGATGTCGACTCGACGATTTTCCGGCTGGCGGCGCTTTCCCCGGCCAGGCGTCGACCGCCGGACTCGTACTCGAAACCGAGATACTTCTGACTGCGCTGAGTGGCGAAGACATCGTAGACGGCCGCCGGGACCGCATCGCGGATCTGCTGCAGGGCGTAGGTACGGGCGATGATCGCCTGAGCGGCACGGGCGGCGTCTGGAAACCGGGCCGGCATCTCGGAATCCACGACGCTCGCCAGGTATTCTTCCAGCGGCAACACGTTCACAAGCACCAGCCGGTCCTTCGGAAACCGGTGGATTCGCAGGTTGCCCCGGTAAAGATGTCCGTCATAGCGGAGGCCCGGCGAGTTTTCCGGGACGATTTCGAGCTGGCCGACCTTGTATTCTCGGTCGCCAACCCGAAACCCGCCGGCAATCGAACGAACGGTCGCGGCGGTCAGCTTGGCTCCGCGTGCGAGAACCCGATCCGAGCCGACCGGCCGGATGGCGTAAGGTCCCGGAACGTCAATTTTCGCTTCGCGGACCGCATCGACGGTCAGGCGGACGCGGATCAGACGGTGCGATGTGGCTGGAGTCGAGGTTGTCTGCGGAATTCGCGGCACCTCGGCCAATGGCAGTGATGTCCGCCAGCTCCCCGGATCGGCCAGATTCCAGGCGACGAGCACGACGGTCAGCAGCGAAACGGCAACGACCGCGAATTCGAAGCGCGAGCGAGACGTCGGGGCAGAGGTCATTCGAGGCTTTCACCGACGATGTGGGGACATGTCCGAACCGAGCTCCAGACGACGGGGGAGTTATCAGAATCCGAGGTGTCTGTCAGCAGCATTCGGCGGTCATCTCCGCCGGAATGGGACAATGGCGGCGGATACGTTAGAATCCCCGACCGCACCGCCCGATCCGAGTTGGCTGGCGGGCAACGACGCCGCCGGGCGCCGTCAACCTCTTCAAGGATTCTGCGGGTGGCCACAGTTCTCGTCTGGGCGGCGTTTGTCGTCCTGGTCCTGATCATCCTCGCGTTCGACCTGGGCTTCTTCAATCGCGAGGAGAAGGCCATCACCGCGCGGCAGGCGCTGCTGCGGACATTGGTGTATTTCCTGCTGTCGTGCGGGTTTACGGTTTTCGTCTACTACGCCTACGAGCACCATTGGTTCGACCTGGGGCTGATGGAGGAAACCGTCGTCGCCACCGCCGACGGGCACGCCGCAACCCCCCACAAACCCTGGTTCCGGCTGGCGTATCCGTTCGAGTCGCCGTCTCGCGGGGGATCCGGCAAGGCATTGCCGCACAGCGGAAGTGACGCCGCGACGATGTTCTTCACGGGATATCTCGTGGAGCAGTCGCTCAGCATGGACAATATTTTTGTCATCGCGCTGATTCTGACGTACTTCCAGGTCCCCGCGATTTACCAGCACCGGGTGCTGTTCTGGGGCATCGTCGGCGCGTTGATCATGCGCGGCGTGATGATCGGCCTGGGGTCCGTGGTGATCGAGAGCTTCCACTGGGTGATTTACATCTTCGGGCTGCTGCTGATCTACACGGCCTTCAAAATGCTGGTGTCGGGCGAGGAAGAAATCGACTTCGAAGAAGGCAAGATGGTCCGGCTGTTCCGCCGGTTCCTGCCATATCATTCGAGTTTCGAAGGAGACCGCTTCCTGTTTCGGGTCCACAACAAGCTGCATCTGACGCCGCTGGCGCTGGCGCTGGTCGTCGTGGAAACCAGCGACCTGCTGTTTGCGGTCGATTCGATTCCGGCGGTTTTCGGCATCACGCACGACCCGTTTCTGGTCTTCACGTCGAACGTGTTTGCGATTCTCGGGCTGCGGTCGCTGTACTTTGCCCTGGCGGACCTGCTCGACAAGTTCCGTTACCTCAAATACAGCCTGGTCGTCGTCCTGGCGTTCGTCGGCGTGAAGATGCTGGCTCACAACTACTTCGAGATTTCCCCCCTCTCGTCCCTGACGTTGATCGTCGTCGCCCTCGCCGCGGGGATCGGCGCCTCGTTCGTCTTCCCGGCTCCCGAACATGCGCCGCACGAGGACCACGTCGATCACGTGGGCTGAGACGGCTCCCCCTCGGTAACAGGGGAACTTCGATGCTGCTCGTCGTCCGCTACCTCTGGGCCAGTCCCGGTACCTTGGTCGGCCTGACGCTGGCGGCGATTGCGGTGGCGACCGGCGGGCGGGCGCGGGTGGTCGCCGGCGTCCTGGAAGCTCACGGCGGCTGGATTTCCCGGATCTTGAATCGGGGCGTCTGGTTCGTCGGACCGGTCGCGGCAATCACATTCGGCCATGTCGTGCTGGGGGGTTCCCGCGAGTGGCTGGAGACCTCGCGAACGCACGAGCGGGTCCACGTCCGCCAGTACGAACGCTGGGGCCCGGCCTTCCTGCCGGCGTATCTCCTGTGCAGCGTGTGGCTTTGGACGCGGGGACGGGACCCGTATCGGGAGAATCCGTTCGAAGTTGAGGCCTACGCGACCGAAGAAGATGGGGTTTGACGGGGTGGCTGGCGTCGGAGTCTGCGACGCCCCAGGGGATCTGTCGTCCGGCGAATCGGCACAGCCGGCCGGTCGCGCCCGGCCTTGCGTCTGCAGGGAGAATGGCGAACCTTGACACGTGCCCGCGTGTCGCCATACTGGAAGCTCAGACGCCCCCATCGTCTAGAGGCCCAGGATAGCAGATTCTCAGTCTGCGGACAGGGGTTCGAATCCCCTTGGGGTACCTTCAACACAGAGCCGCGAAGCCCAATGGGCTTCGCGGCTCTGTTCGTTTGCGGAGTGCGCCTTTCACGGCGCGACACCCTCACTGATCGCCGACCAGCTCCGGTGCAGCATCCCGGCGATGGAGCGCCGTGCCGGCTAATTCGTCGAGAGATCACCCCCGGAAGGCTTTCGGACGCTCCGTTCCCCGCTTACCTTGTCATCACCTGAGAACGGGCGGACAGACGACGGCCTTCCGACAATTCCGCAAGACAGCTCATCTGGGATTCGACTGAAAGCAGCATGGCCGACACCAACCTTTCGTCCTTCATCTGGTCCGTCGCCGATCTGCTCCGCGGGGATTACAAACAGTCCGAATACGGCAAGGTCATTCTGCCGTTCACCGTGCTGCGGCGGCTGGATTGCGTTCTGGAAGGGACGAAGGCCGCCGTGCTGAAGGAGCTGGCCGTTCGTCAGAAGGCGAAGCTGAATCCCGAACCGTTTCTGCTGAAGAAGTCGGGACAGCTCTTCTTCAACACATCGCCGATGGACATGAAGACGCTGATGGGCGACCCGGACCACATCCGGGAAAACCTGTTCGCGTACATCCAGGCGTTCTCACCCGCGGTTCGCGACATCTTCGAATGCTTCGACTTCGCCACGCAGGTGGAACGGCTCGCCAAGGCCGGGCTGCTGTATCTGGTGGCGGAGAAGTTCGCGGGCATCGACCTGCACCCGGAAGCGGTCGACAACACGGAAATGGGGCTCGTGTTCGAGGAGCTGATCCGCAAGTTCGCCGAACTGTCGAACGAGACCGCCGGGGAGCACTTTACTCCCCGTGAGGTCATCCGGCTGATGGTGAATCTGCTGTTCATCGAAGACGACGACGCCCTGACCAAGCCGGGCGTGGTGCGGTCGATGTACGATCCGACCGCCGGGACGGGGGGGATGCTCTCGGTCGCGGAAGAGTATCTGCAGTCACTGAACCGGAATGCCCGGCTCGTCATGTATGGGCAAGAGTTGAACGGCGAGTCGTACGCCATCTGCAAGGCGGACATGCTCATCAAGGGGCAGGACGTCGGCAATATCGTCCTGGGGAACACCCTCTCGAATGACGGGTTGCTCGGGAAGCAGTTCGACTACATGCTCTCCAATCCGCCGTTCGGCGTCGAATGGAAGAAGATCGAAAAGGAGATCCGCAAGGAAGTAGAGACGCAGGGGTTCAACGGGCGGTTCGGTCCCGGTCTCCCTCGTGTCAGTGACGGCTCCTTGCTGTTCCTGCTGCATCTGATTTCCAAGATGCGGCCCGCCAAAGACGGCGGCAGCCGATTCGGCATCGTGCTGAACGGCTCGCCCCTCTTCACGGGGGGAGCGGGTTCGGGGGAAAGTGAGATCCGCCGGTACGTTCTGGAAAACGATCTGGTCGAAGCCATCATCGGGCTGCCGACCGACATGTTTTACAACACGGGGATCAGCACGTACGTCTGGATTCTGAGCAACCGCAAGCCGGCTCACCGCAAGGGGAAGGTGCAGCTCATCGACGCCAGCGGCTTCTGGCAGAAGATGCGGAAGAGTCTGGGGAGCAAGCGGAAAGAGCTGAGCGATGAGCACATTGCCGAGATCACCAAGCTGTTCGGCAAGGCCAAGAAGGTCACAAAGGACGGCGTGCCAATCAGCCTGATCTTCAAAAACGCGGACTTCGGCTATCGAACGATCACGGTCGAGCGGCCCGAGAGAGACGCAGCCGGGCGGATCGTGAAGGCGACGAAGGGGAAGCTGAAGGGGCAGCCGCAGCCGGACGCCAGTTTACGGGACACCGAAAACGTTCCCCTTTCTGAAGACATCCAGGCGTACTTCGAGCGGGAAGTTCTGCCGCACGCTCCGGATGCCTGGATCGATCCCGAGAAGACGAAAGTCGGGTACGAGATTCCGTTCAACCGGCATTTTTACGTTTTCAAACCGCCCCGTGAGCTGGCTGAGATCGATGCCGAGCTGAAGGGCGTCACGGACCGCATCGTCCAGATGATCGGGGAGCTGTCCCAATGAGCTTCCCGAAGTATTCGAAGTACAGGGCAAGCGGCGTTGAGTGGCTTGGAGAAGTGCCGGAGCACTGGAGAGCAAGTCGATTCCAGCGATGCGTCGATGTTGCCGAAGGGCAGGTCGATCCAGAGACTTCTAACTTTTCCAACATGCCACTTATTGCTCCAAATCACGTTGAGTCGGGCACGGGGCGGCTCCTGGATCTCGAAACTGCAGCGGACCAAGG
Source organism: uncultured Planctomycetaceae bacterium (assembly GCA_942493135.1). Taxonomy (GTDB): domain Bacteria; phylum Planctomycetota; class Planctomycetia; order Planctomycetales; family Planctomycetaceae; genus Planctellipticum. Next base: position 3,097,426 of record OW818684.1, read on the forward strand.
AGCGGAGAGTGGCAAGTACCTGTGCCGAGCAGGCGACGTCGTCTACAGCAAGATTCGTCCGGCATTGAGGAAGGTCTGTATTGCACCGGAAGATTGTCTCTGCAGTGCGGACATGTACCCCCTGCGATCCCACTCCGGACTAACGAATCGATTCCTATTCTGGCTGATCCTCTCTGAGCAATTCTCGGCAGTTGCAGTTCTTGAATCGGGACGGGTTGCGATGCCCAAGATCAATCGCGAGTCGTTGAAAGCGATTGGCCTTGCCATTCCACCGGTCGACGAACAGACGATGATCGCGAACGCACTCGACCGAGAAACTCAGAAGATTGACGCTCTCGTCTCAGAGCAGCAGCGGCTGATTGAACTGCTGCAGGAGAAGCGGCAGGCCGTCATTTCCCATGCCGTCACCAAGGGGCTGAATCCTGACGTGCCGATGAAGGCTTCCGGAATCGAGTGGCTCGGCGATGTCCCGCAACATTGGAGCGTTTCGAAAGCAAAGCGAGTTGCGTCAGTATTTGTGCCACAGAGAAACAAGCCAGAGCTGAACGACAGCGGCAATGGTGTGTGCTGGATAACGATGGAGCAAATGCAGAATCCTGAAATCCTGGATTCGCCGTTGTACGTCTCGGAAGAAGCATCGGCAAACGCCGGATCAAAGGTGCTAAAGAGTGGTGCGGTGATTGCCAGTTGTGTCGGCCAGTTTGAGGTTGCAACAATAAATCGCGTCGATGTCATCATCAACCAGCAACTACAGGCATACATACCCGGCCCTGACATCAATCCAGAATATCTTCGCTTGCTGATTCTGCTCTCAACCAGTTACTTCGAGCAAACAGGCACAGCCGCCACGATTGTCTACGTGAACCAGAAAGGCTTCGACGAATTGCCGGTCGCGGTTCCGCCGATGGGAGAGCAACGGGCAATAGTTGATTACTTGGACGTGCAATCGGGGACATTGTCTCGGCTTCAAACGGAAGCCGTGCGAGCCATTGAGCTACTCCGGGAACGCCGGACGGCTCTGATTTCGGCCGCCGTGACCGGCAAGATTGACGTGCGGGGCTTGGCCGGAAAGGCATCGGCATGAACCAGACGCCGAAGACGATTCAGATTTTCCTGCCGGGCGGCGACCCGCAAGGCATCCGGATTGCCGAGATTACGACCCGCATTCTGCAGGTGATCGAAGTCCCCCGCAGCCTGCTCGGCGACTTCTCCCAGATCGTCAGCAAAGGATCGGTCTGAAATGTCTCCCTACGTTCCCGAATCGCTGCCGCTGACGAAGCTCGATGCCGGCCGGCTGATTCGCCTCACCGGACCGGCGAATGCCGCTCTGGCCCGGTACGACGGGCTGCTGCAGAGCGTCATCAATCCCGACGTCATGCTCTCGCCGCTGACGAATCAGGAAGCCGTGCTGTCGTCAAAGATCGAAGGGACGCAGGCGACTGTCGACGAAGTGCTGGAGTACGAAGCGGGCATCGAATTCGACCCGGAGAAGGTCCACGACATTCAGGAAGTCGTGAACTACCGCGAAACGCTGAAGCTGGCTCAGTCCGCATTGAGCAAACAGCCGTTGACCCTGTCATTGCTCCGGCAGATGCACGGCCTGCTGATGAACAGTGTGCGGGGAGCCGACAAAAGCCCCGGCCTGTTTCGGGTGCAGCAGAACTGGATCGGCTCGCCGGGCTGCACCATCGAGCAGGCCACGTTCGTGCCGCCCTCGCCGCTGCAACTGCTCGACCATCTGGAAGCGTTCGAGCGGTATCTGTCGGCGGACGATATCGACCCGCTGGTCCAGGTGGCGGTCGTTCACGCTCAGTTCGAGCTGCTGCATCCGTTCAACGACGGCAACGGACGCATCGGGCGGTTGCTGATTCCGCTGTTCCTGTACCAGAAGCGGACGCTGGCCAGCCCGATGTTCTACTTGAGCGAATACCTCGAAGCTCATCGGGAGGCGTACTACGCCGGGTTGCGGGGGATCAGTCAGCAGGGGGACTGGACGGGCTGGGTGGCGTTCTTTCTGACCGCGATTCACGAGCAGGCGGAATCGAATACCCGGCGGGTTCGCGGGATTCTGCAGCTCTACGAGCAGATGAAGCAGCAGGTGGCGGAGCTGACGCGGTCACAGCATGCGGTGAGGGTCTTGGATACGCTGTTCGACCGGCCGATCTTTGCTGCGAGCGAATTTGTGAAGCGATCAGGGATTCCTCGCCCGAGTGCCTTGCTGTTCTTGAGAACGCTGCGGGAGGCGGGGATTCTGCGAGTGTTGCGGGAGGGGAGTGGCCGTCGTTCGACGCTGTTCGTGTTCCCGGAACTGCTGAACCGGGCGGAAGGACGCCCCGTTCTGTGACGGTCCGTTGTGTCTCGTCGGAGACACACAAAACCCGTTGTGTCTTAAAAAACGACAAATTCGATACACAAAGAAGTTTGTGAATCACCGACGAGACACAACGCGAGACGGGGAATCGGCCGGTTGAAGGCTCGCCAATCCCGGACGGAACCCTTTTCTGAGAATGTAGTTACAAACTGAGAAGCCAGAGTTCGACCACGCCGTCTGACTGCCGAACCGTCGAAGGAACCGAATGGACGTACACAAGGAAATCGCCTTCGAGGTCGAAATCTGCCAGCAGCTCGCCGCCAACGGCTGGCTGTACGCGGACGGGGATGCCGCCGACTACGACCGGGCGAAGGCATTGTTCCCGGCGGACCTGCTGGCGTGGGTTCAGGAAACGCAGCCCACTGCCTGGGAAACGATTTCCAAGAACAACGGATCGAAGGCCGCTGAAGTCCTGCTGACGCGGCTACGGGATTCGCTGAACGAGCGGGGAACGCTGGACGTCCTGCGGCATGGGATCGAAGTTCTCGGTTTGAAGCAGCCGCTGGCACTCGCTCAGTTCAAGCCGGCACTCGGGATGAATCCGCAGATTCTGGGAAGGTATGCGGCCAATCGGTTGCGAGTCATCCGGCAGGTGCGGTATTCGCTGCAGAACGAGAACTGCATCGACTTGGTGCTGTTCCTCAATGGGCTGCCGGTCGCAACGGTCGAACTGAAGACCGACTTCACGCAGAGCATCGACGACGCCGTCGACCAATACCGTTTCGACCGCCTGCCGAAGCCGAAAGGCAAACCCGCCGAGCCACTGCTGTCGTTTCCGGGCGGTGCTCTGGTCCATTTCGCCGTGAGCAACATCGAAGTCCGGATGACGACCCGGTTGAACGGACCTGAGACGCAGTTCCTGCCGTTCAATCAGGGGGATCACGGAGCCGCCGGCAATCCGGTGAATCCCGACGGCGGTCATCGCACGGCGTATCTCTGGGAGCAAGTCTGGCAGCGGGAAAGCTGGCTGGAGATTCTGGGGAGGTACTTGGTTCCGAAGAAGAACGACAAGAAGCAGCTCGAAGCGGTGATCTTTCCGCGGTTCCATCAACTGGATGCGACCCGCAAACTTCAGGCCGCGGTGCTGGCGGAAGGAGCGGGCGGCAAATACCTGATTCAACACTCTGCCGGTTCGGGCAAGACGAACTCCATCGCCTGGACGGCTCACTTTCTGGCGGACCTGCACGATGCTCAGCACAAGAAGGTCTTCGATTCCGTGCTGGTGGTCTCCGACCGGAATGTCATCGACTCGCAGTTGCAGGACGCGATATTCGCCTTCGAACGAACGACCGGCGTTGTGGCGACGATCAAGGGAGAGAGTTCCAGCAAGAGCGGCGAACTGGCAGAGGCTCTCTCCGGAGCCAAGAAGGTCGTCGTCTGCACGATTCAGACCTTTCCGTTCGCCCTGAAAGCCGTCCGTGAACTGGCGGCGACACAGGGCAAACGCTTTGCCGTGATTGCCGATGAAGCTCACAGTTCGCAGACGGGTGAAGCGGCAGCCAAGCTGAAGGCCGTTCTGTCCGCGGAAGAACAGCAGGAGCTGGCCGACGGCGGCGAATTCAGCACCGAAGATCTGCTGGCCGCTCAGATGGCGAAACAGGCTGGCGAGTCGGGGATTACTTACGTCGCCTTTACCGCCACGCCCAAAGCCAAAACGATGGAGCTGTTCGGTCGCCGTCCCGATCCCGGCCAGCCGGCGAGCAAGGACAATCTGCCGGCTCCGTTCCACGTCTACTCGATGCGGCAGGCCATCGAAGAAGGCTTCATCCTGGACGTGCTGCAGAATTACACGCCGTACAAGCTGGCGTTCAAACTGGCTCACAACGGGAAGGAATGGGACGACAAGGAAGTCGAACGGGGCGAGGCGATGAAGGGGCTGATGGGCTGGGTGCGGCTGCACCCCTACAACATCTCCCAGAAGGTCGAGGTGGTTGTCGAGCATTTTCGGGAACACGTCGCCCCGCTGCTGAACGGTCAGGCCAAGGCGATGGTGGTCGTCGGCAGTCGGGTGGAAGCCGTCCGCTGGCAACTGGCGATCAACAAATACATCAAGGACCGCGGCTACCCGATTCGGACGTTGGTGGCTTTTTCCGGGGAAGTGAACGACAAGGACTCCGGACCAGACCCGTTTACCGAGAACAGCAAGGAGCTGAACCCGAACTTGAAGGGACGCGACATCCGCGAAGCCTTCAAGACCGACGAGTATCAGATTCTGCTGGTCGCGAATAAATTCCAGACCGGCTTCGACCAGCCGCTGCTCTGCGGGATGTACGTCGACAAGCGACTGGCCGGCATCCAGGCCGTGCAAACGCTATCCCGCCTGAATCGAGCCTATCCCGGCAAAGACACGACGTACGTCCTGGATTTTGCGAACGACACGAAGGAGATTCTCGAAGCGTTCAAGATGTACCACACGACGGCGGAACTGGCCGACGTCACCGATCCGAATCTGGTCTTCAGTCTGCGAGCCAAGCTGGACGGAGCCGGGTATTACGACGACTTCGAGGTCGACCGCGTCGTTGCCGTCTCGTTAAAGCCGAGTGCCAGGCAAAGCGAGTTGATCAGTGCTCTGGAACCGGTCGCGGATCGGCTGACCAAGCGATACAAGGCGGCACAGACGGAGCTGAAGACCTCCAGAGCCGCAAACGACGAGAAGGCCATCGAGACCGCTCAGAACGAGCTGAACGCACTCTGGCTGTTCAAGTCCGACATGGGGGCGTTCGTCCGGCTCTACACGTTCCTCTCGCAGATCTTCGACTACGGCAATACCGGCATCGAGAAGCGATCCATCTTCTTCAAGCATCTCGTCCGGCTGTTGGAGTTCGGCCGGGAACGGGAAGGGATCGACCTTTCGAAAGTGATCCTGACGCACCACAACCTGAAGGATCAGGGCAAGCGAACGTTACCGCTCAGTACGGGCGAATCCCCGAAACTCGCACCGCTCACTGAAACCGGCTCCGGCTCGGTGCAGGAGAAACAGAAGGCGTTGCTCGCCGAGATCATCGCCAAGGTCAACGACCTGTTCGAGGGGGAACTGACCGATCAGGACAAGCTCGTGTACGTCAACAACGTGCTGATGGGCAAGCTGCTGGAGTCGGAGAAGCTGGTTCAACAGGCCGCGAACAACACGAAGGAGCAGTTCGCGAATTCGCCGGACCTGAAGACGGAGCTGATGAACGCCATCATCGCCGCCCTGGACGCTCACACGGCGATGAGCACGCAGGCACTGGATTCGGAGGCGGTGCGGGAAGGGCTGAAAGACGTCCTGCTCGGTCCCGCTCAGCTCTATGAGACTTTGCGGGACAGGGCGGCTGGCGGGACGGGGAGACCGGCGTAGGGGCGTTTGCCCTTTCGACGGACGACATCAATTTAGTTTTTGACCGGAAGGCAGTGCATGAGTAGAGATCCCGGTGAAAAGGACGTCGAGCACACGGAGAGGGCGACCGAATTGCAGCGTCGCGGACTACCCCCGAACTACGCGGACATCATGAACAGTCCCGTCTTGCAGTTGCAACGATCTATCGCGGCACAACAAGCATTGCTGAAATCACTTCCAACTGTACCCAACTTTGTAGCTCAAATGTCGCCCTTTGCTGAAATCCAACGCGACGTTCAAAACTTGCTCGGCTACGTCCAGGCGTTCTCCCCCGCCCTGCGGGTATCTTCGCCTGCTTCGATTTTTCAACGCAGCTCGAACGGCTGGCCAAGGCCAGCCTGCTGTACCTGGTGGCCGAAAAATTCCCCAACATCGACCTGCATCCCAGAAACGCCGAATCATTTACCGATCCGCTGTCCAGTTGCCCTGCAAACCGGAGCGCCCCGCACGACGGGCTGGGAGCAGTCGTTGGGAAAGCGAAACCGGTCGAGCCGGCGTTCGATGCGACGCTTGCGGGACTGGCTGCGGCGGCGGAACATGGCCTTCACTCGAAATCCTTCCGTGCGACCGTGGTTCGAAGAGTGTCGTTACTCCTGAAACCCTGGACAACGCGGAAGGATTTCAACTTTTTCCCGAGCAAGCGTCACAAGGACGCGGGGGGGGGGGGGGGGGGGGGGTATGCTTCGTTGAGGACTAAACGTCACACAACACGGTTTTCTATGTCTATCCCAGCTGAAACGACCTGACTGCACCAGTTACCTCGGCGTTGAGGGCGTCACGGTATCACCTCCGCTTCAAGCACTTGCTCCGGATATAACGCTGTGCCGGAACTTCGAAGTACCGAAAACTCAACCACGACACGGAGATGAGTACCACAAAGTAAAGTATCAACACGGAGCTATCCCTAAACACGGAGTTCTCAAGTCCGCTTGCTGAGACGACGGAAACAAACAAGAGTTGAAGCGGAAAATGCCACAGGTACGACGAATACGAAATGTCACCAAGGGCCGAGAATCGCCGACCAAGATGTCCGCGGTACGACTCGACAATCGCTAGAGAGAGTATAGTTAAGGGGAACACCACAAGAACCTCGAACGGCATCGGGAGTCCCCGAATGCCGGGCATTCCCCGTAGAAACTCGGTGTTGGATGCACCACAGAGGGCTCCAATCCACGCAGCTACGCAGGCGACAGCCGTAACGGTGACGACGATTAACTGCCGCCGTAGAGTCACAATCCTAGCGTAGACGACGTAAACTCCGCCGCCGAGGAAAAAGGAAGTCATTCCTCGACCCAAGTGAGCGTTCAGGCGAAAAACTAGAATCAGCCCAAACAATGAGAGCGCGAAAGCGACTAGCAAGCGTGGTTTCAGGAAGCGTGAGACCGCGAAGAAGACAGCATAGAGCACAACTTCGACCGAAACTGACCACACGGGAGCGTTGTACGACCAGCCCCGTTCCAGGCCAACGGAACTCAAGAAGAACAGATTCAGAAGAAAGTGCCACTTGTCATTGTGGCCATAGACGAATGGTGTTCCAAACGCCGAGAGGTAGAAGTGTTGCCCAAGGGCCACGACTAAGAATGTCAACAGGTGAAGCGGATAGAGACGCGAGAAGCGAAGAATGAAGAAGCGACTGGCGGCGACCTGTCTTGAGTAGATGTTGCTGGAGTAGAGCCAAAAGAAAATGAATCCTGAAAGGGAAAAAAAGAGATCGACCGCGAGGTAACCGTGTTCGTAAAGGTGTGCGAAGAGGATATAGAGCGGCTGTTCGGTTCTGTCGAACGTGGGGGGGGAGACTCGTGCCACGGAAGAAGAAGTGCTGCCAATGCCAGAAGACGACAGCGAGGGCGGCGAGCCCGCGGAGAGCGTCGAGGGAATATAGGTGGCTTGGCGGTGTCACTGTAGAAGAGGATGCCGTCGGTCTCAGCTCGTTTAGTTCGGAGTTTTCTATGTAGGGCGTAGTTGAATGCATCGAGCAGTCCACGGACAATGGGCAGCGGGTGGCGTTGGCACCGGTAGCGAAAGTTTAGGTCGAGTGTGGCAAGTGTGGCGACACAAGTCCAGGAGTTAGGAGAATCGAAAGGGTGAGAAGGGAGGGGGCCGGTGAGAGATTTGATGATTCAAGCGGTTTTGCAGGGTTTGTGCCCGTTGGGAGCATGTCAAGAATCTGCAGTTTCAGCTCGGCCGGCAGCAGCGGCCAAACGGTTGCGATGCGGTGCAGCTCGGGACATGACTCTGCTGCACCGGATTTTGCACCGTCCGCTTCCACCAGAAACGCCGATTCCCTGACAGACTCAGCACTTACGTCAAACAGTTCGTCCCCCCTTGGGGGTACTGCGAAGGGCCGCGAAATCCTCTGGATTTCGCGGCCCTTCCCGTTTGTCACGGAAGCAGATCTCGCCGGCTACCAATCGCCGCCGACTTCTCCACCCCGCAAAGTCGCCAGCGCCCGGTACAGACCCAGCGCCATATTCTCGCTCAGAAACCGCACGCTGCCGTCCGCCAGTGTGAAGTGAGCCCCGCCGGTGTGTCGGCTGTGAAAGCCGTTCTGGCCCTGCCAGTCGCCGGAAGCATACGAAGTTCCATTCGGTCGCCGTGCGTTAATCGGGAAGTTCGCGACGGCGCAGGCTTCGACGGAATGCGCCCAGGCGTAGCCCAGCCCATAGTGCTGGTCGCCCGGCGCGTTCGGATCGTAGACGTCTTCGCCGATCATCGTCGTGTTGCTGAGCCCGTCCGTCACGTCCCGCAGCCGGAGGACATGAGCCCAGTTGAGCGGATAAAAAACTCCGTCGCCATCTTCCCAGGGTTCGCACCCATGTCCGCCGGTCCCCGGATTGGCCCAGTCCCCCCAGCAGAAATTCGCCCCCTGCACGCCCTTGTAATTGGTCATCCCCACCAGGGGATTCGTCCGCAGGTAGTGCGATCGCTCGTTGCGTGGACCGTTGCCGGACAACGTATCGGACGGGCAGAGGTAAGCCGGAATCGAGACCGCCAGGGCCGGGCTGTCTTTGAGTGCCGTGTGGGGAATCCCGCTCTGATTCCAGAGCGGGGAAGCATCGAGGTACGGCAGAATCGAAGCCAGCCAGCTCCACGACTGCGAGTCCTCGTACGCGTGGTTCCAGACCGACGAATACGTGTAGTCGCCGTACCGGTTGATCGGAAACGTCCCGAACGTGCTTTCGTAGTTGTGGACGGCCAGGCCGAGCTGCTTGAGATTATTCCGGCACTGCGTCCGCCGGGCCGCCTCGCGCGCCTGCTGCACGGCCGGCAGCAGCAGCGCGATCAGAATCGCGATGATCGCGATCACCACCAGCAGTTCGATCAGGGTAAAACCCCTGCGGTCAGCGAGTTTCGTCACGATTCAGCTCCAGGTCGTACGCCGGCCCCGCCGATTCGCCGACGGTGATCCGCAAGGGAGTTTGCGTCGGGTCGTTGTAACGGGTGGGAATCTGCGAAGAGGGGAGCCCTGGATGGGCGGCGCCCGAAGCGCCCGGCCTCGAAGTCGTGGAAAAGACGACGACCACGTAGCGTCCTGCGGGTGCCCCGGATCGACCCTGCGTATAGACCTGATACCGGCCGTCGGCCTCGATGGATCCGGTCGGCTGTTCCCAGCCGTCCTGCGTCGATTTCGGCCGCAAGGTCACCGAACCGCCGGACAACGGAGCGCCGGCCAGCAAGACGTAACCAGCCACTGGATAGAGTCGAGGCCCGTTCTCGGTGCCGCAGCCGGACAGAATCAGTCCCGTCCACAGGAGGATGACCGGTTGGAGGAGCCTGCGGGGGATGGGAATCGAACGAAGACTTCGCACGATCTCTGCCGACGACGGGAAAAGTTTCGATCAGGCCCCCAGCTACTGTAGGGCCGGCGTCCGTCGGTCGCCAACAGAAATCCCGGTGGATTTCGCCTGAACGTTACACCTCCGTCAGTCGCTCGGTCGAATCGCCGAATTCGTTGAGCGGCACGCCGAATTTGTCCATCAGCGACAAGTACAGGCTGCACATCTTGCGGTTCGGCTTGCCGAGGTAATCGAGAACCCGGCCCGATTCCAGCTTGCCGCCGGCCCGGCCGAGGACGATCAGGGGCAACTGCGTCGCGTCGTGGTGGCCGGACATCATGCTGGAGCAGTACATCAGGATCGAGTTGTCGAGGGCCGTCCGTTCCCCTTCCTGGATGGCGTCGAGACGGGCGGCGACGTAGGCCACCTGCTCGGCGAAGAAACGATTGACCTTCAGCCAGTCGTCGCCGTCGGAGTGCGACAGCAGGTGGTGAATCATGTAGTCGACGTTGAGGTTGGGGAACCGCAGCGACGAGTGGTCGTTGTTGAGCTTGAGCGTGCAGAACCGCGTGGTGTCGGTCTGGAAGGCCAGTACCAGGATGTCGCACATCAGCCGCATGTGCTCGGCGATGTCCTGGGGCACGCCGTCTTTCGGGCGGGGAATGTCCGGTTCGGCGAGGGTCGGCCGCCAGCCCTGAATCTGCCGCTCCTTGCCGGCTCGCTCGATCCGCTGTTCGACTTCGCGGACGGAATTGAGGTACTCGTCGAGCTTCACCTTGTCCGCGCTGCTGATCTTGCCGCGGAGCGAGGTCGCCTCGGCCAGGACGGCGTCGAGGACGCTCTTGTCGTTCAGCGAATCGTCTTCCTTGAACAGCCGGTCGAAGGCGAGGGCCGGATAGAGTTCGAGGGGCGTCGGCGTCGTCGGCGAGCTCCACGAGATGTGGGAGCTGTAGAGCATCGAGTAGTTCTTGTGAACCGCCGCCATCGAGTGCTCGCAGCCGAGGACCAGGCTGGGAACCTTGGTCTGATGGCCGATGTGCTGGGCCAGCACCTGGTCGATGCTGGTGCCGGAGCGAATGGCGCCGCCTGCGGCGAGAGGAGCCCCGGACAGCAGGTTGCCGGTCTGCGAACTGTGGATATTTCCCTTCAGAGCCTGCTCGTTGTAGAGCCCGCGAATGAAGGTGAGTTTCTCCTTCGTCCCCTCGAACGGCTGGAGGACTTTGCCCAGCTCCATGTCCTTGCCGGACCCTTTGGCCCACCACTCCTTGCTGTGGAAACCGTTGCCGGAGAAGAAGCAGGCGAAGCGGACAGGGGCCTGACTGGAGGGCTCCTTGCCGACGGACTCATCCCCCCAGACGCGGAGGGATTCCATCCACGGGAGCGCCATCGTCACGCCCAGACCCCGCAGGAAGGTCCGGCGGTCAAAGGGATGCATCGTCAGCGGCGAAAGGTGGCGAGTCATCGAAGCACTCCACGCAGGTGAGGATTCAGGTTTTCAGACAAAGTCGCGTCGGATTTCAAATCGGTCAGCGGGCGCCGACTTCTTCCAGCGGGGTCTCGATCCCCCGCGTCTGCCGGAACTGCCGGCTGTCGAGAATGGCGTCCAGCGCCGCCGAGAACCGGTAGTCGTTCTCCCGCAGCTTCCGCTGCATCTCCTGCAGCAGCGGTTCATCGCTCAATTGTACTCCCCGGCCGAGGGCGTAGCCCAGCAGTTTGCGGCTGAAGTGGTGCAGGAAATCATCCCGGCGATGCGTCAGGATGTACTCCCGCAAGCCCTCAATGTCGCCAAACTTCACCCCGTCCGGAGTCTCGACCTGCGTCTCAATCGCTCGTCCGGCGAGATCCTTCGTACGACGGCGACCGATGGCGTCGAAGCCCTCCAGAGCGAAGCCGAACGGGTCGATCTTGCGATGACACTTGGCGCAGGACTCGATGCTGCTGTGGGCTTCGGTGATCTGACGAACGGTCAGGCCATCGGCCCCGAGCTCGCTTTCGGGGAGGAGCGGCACATTCTTCGGCGGTTTGGGAAGCTTTTCGCCGAGGAACGTTTCGATCAGCCAGTTGCCGCGGAGGATGGGACTGGTCCGGGACGCGCCGGACTGCTTGGCCAGCAGCGTCGCCATGCCGAGCACGCCCCCCCGATGATGGGCCTGCACCCCGTCAACCCGGCGGAATTCCGGTCCTTCAATGCCAGGCAGTTCGTAGAACTTCGCCAGCGCGTCATTCACAAACGTATGATCGGCGTTCACGACATCCAGAATGGAACCGTCGCGGGCGAACAGATCCATGAAGAAGCGGACCGACTCCTCATACATCGGGCCGCGGAGCGCCGCGAATTCCGGGAAGACCTGCTCGCTCTTTTCGTTGTGAGTATCAAAGCCCCGGATGTCGATCCACTGGCAGCCGAACTCCGTCGCCAGCGCGCGGGCCTTCGGATCCTGCAGCATCCGCCGGGCCTGGGCCTTGAGGATTTCCGGCTCGTGCAAAGTTCCGGCGGCGGCGAGTTTCCGCAGTTCCAGGTCGGGCATGGAGGACCAGAGGAAGTAGCTCAACCGGCTGGCGAGCTCCCAGTCGGAAACGGGTTTCGGCTCGGAACTTCCCGCGGGAGGTTCGCTCCGGTAGAGGAACGACGGGGCGACCAGGATGCGGGCCAGCGTCAGCCGGAAGGCGGCCTTGTGATCGAGATCCTGCGTCCGCAGCCGTGCATAGAGATCGTTCAGTCCCGTCCGCTCGTCGGACGTGAGAGGTCGCCGGTAGGCACGGGTCGCAAAGTTGAGCAAATACTCCTGCTGGTAACGTTCCGCCTCCGCCAGTTGTTTGCGGAATGCATCGGCCCGGTCCTTGATCGGCTTGCGGAGCGGTTCGAAGATCCGGACGTCGCCGTCCTGGGTAACGTATTCCATGAACTGCACGTAAGCTTCTTCGACCTTGAGAGCGTCCTGGCTGACAAATCTGAGCTCGTCCCAGAGGCGGTCGAGGCGGCGCTGCTCGGATTCGTCGAGCATCAATCGCATCAGGGGTTCGTCTTCGCGGTGGAACAGGACGACCGTGACAACTTCGTCGACGGGGACGATCTGACCGTAACAGAGGGCGGCCGGGAAGATCTTGCGGAAGTTGTCGAAGCTCTGAATCATCGCCCTTTGTGCGACACTTTCATTGCGAACCAGCACCGGGTTGCCAGCAACTGCGTGGACGGGTCCGGGGTGGCGATCGACATGGACTTGAGCCTGCATGGCCAGATTCGGCGAACCGTAACGGTCCACGGCGGCCGTGACGACAAACTCCCGACCGGAGACCAGTTCCGCGGGGAGGCGAATCGCGAGCGGGCTTGACACGTTGCTGGTCATCGAACCGGCCGGGAACGGCTTTCCGGAGGGATGCTGCCCGAAGATTTCCGGATTGACGCCGTAGCCACTCGCGCTGCTTTCGGCCGGAGCCCCACGTGCAGCCAATGCGGCAAAGTCGAGTGATCCGAGCAGAGGACCACTGTATGAGGTCAACTGCCGGTAGAGGACGGCGTCGGGATTGTCGGCCGCGGCAGTGGGACCGTTCTTGACCAGCTCCTGCACCTGACCGGCCAGCTTCATCCTCTCGGCGGCATCCGCCTCGTCGCGCCAACGATCGAGGAGCGAGCCGGCCGGCAGACCGGCGAACGCGGCGCTGGAGCCGGCGGTGATCGGTTCGTGATAGAAGTACCAGACCTCGCGATTGCCGAGGGAATCGGCGTGCGGATTGGCGGCGAGAAGGTCGCTGGAGACGTCCTTCCAGAGGGACCATTGCCGCTTGTCCCCTTCGAGTTCCGTCAGCGTGAGGTTGGCTTCGGTCAGGTCGCAACTGTGGTCCGTCCCACGCGGACCGACCAGCAGCGAAATCAGGTCGCCTGCCTGGACCGCCGCCGAATCGATCGGCGGAATTGTCGCCGACTGGGACCGCTCGATCTCTCCGCCGGCCAGCCGACGGCGTTCGCTCCCTCGCCGTCGTTCGATCGCCCAGGCCACGCCGTTGCCGCACTCGGGGTGGGCATGGGCGACGACGGTTTCGATCCGGATGCGGCCGGTGATCGGGCTGCGCCAGCCGACGGCGACGTTCTGCGTGGGCGAGGGATGGACGGCGACGCTGTGCGGCTTCATGATCCCCGGCACGCGGACCTGCTGGTCGGACGAGTTCGCCGAGATGATCGGCGTTGCGGCCGGTCCGAGGGATTTGACGAAGTCGTAGTCGCCGCTTTTTTCCTGCTTTTCCGTGAAGAGCGTTTCGACTTTCAGGGTCGGCGTCCCGGCGATACCCAGGTAGTCGAACCAGGCGGTCAGCAACTGCGGATCGAGATTGCGTTGTTCGGCGAGGGTATCCGCTGTAAGCGGAGTGGCGCTCTGCCGGGCGGCGTCGACGGCCGCCAGGTAATCCGCCGCGGAGGCCAGCAGCGCCCGTCTGGCTTCCAGTCCGCTCAGGCCGTTGCGGACGTCCTTGAGGAAGATTGTCGGTCGCCCGGGGGCTTCGAGACGAGGCTCCTGCCATTCGACCAGCGCATCTTCAATCGAGATGCCGCCGAGAACGCCATCGGTCGCCGCCAGCAGAGTCAGCGTGAGGTCTTTGGCTTCCGGGGCGGGAGCGAGCTTGATCCGGAACGTCTGCGACTCGGCCAGCGGGTTGACGGGTTCGAGCCACTTCTTGAAGTGTGCGACACTGTTGAACTTTGTCAGGGCTGCCTGCCACTGACGGATTTCGGCCGCCAGGGCGGGGATGTCCTCGATTGTCGCCGTCTTCCAGAGGCGACGCTGGCGATCGAGCAGTGGCGAGATGTCGTGATGTTGATCGAGCGACCAGAGGACCGACAGGTACTTTTCGCTCAGCCCGGTTTTTGCGGCGACTTCCGGCAGATTCGTCGTTCCGTCCTCCAACGGGCCGCGATTTTCGATGATCGCTTTGAGATAGGCCTCCAGCGGAATGCGTCCGCCAGTGTCGGCTTCCCAGACGAGTCCGTGCAGATGGACGGCCCGCGCCCCCTCGGCGCTGGAGTGCTGCCGGTAGAGTTGCTGAATGTCGGCGACGAGGGAATCGGTCCAATCGCGACGGGTGTCCTTGGGAGAAAAGCGGAAGCCGTCCGGCAGCAGTACTGCGTGCGACGCAATTTGTCGGGCCGCCGAGAAATACTTGTCGAGCATCGCGGGAGACATGACCAGGGCTTCGCCGACGTTGGTAAAGCCTTCGCCGGCCGCGCTGTCGGCCGGGAACTCGCGGGCCGGCTGCAGGTCGACGCCCGTCAGATCGCGGACCGTATTGTTGTATTCGACGTTACTGAGCCGCCGGAGGACGACGGGGCCGGGATCGCCCGCGTTGGCGTGGGCTTCGGCGTCGAGATAAGAGCGGGTCCACTTCAGCAGTTGCTGCTTCTGCTCGGCGCTGAGTTGAGGGCTGTCTTTAGGAGGCATCTCGCCGGTGGTGAGCTGGTCGACCACCTTCTGCCAGACGCGCGGCGATTTGCGGACATCGCTCAAGCGGGCGAAGCGTTCGAGGTCGAGTTCCCCCTCCTGATCTTCGGTGGAATGGCACCCCAGGCAGTAGTGCTTCAGCAGCGGCAGCGCCGTCCGGTCGTACTCGGCGCCGAGCTTCGTAAAGGCTGCGGGCTCGGCGGCGGCGATCGCGCTGCAGTTCAGCAGCAGAACGGCAGCCCAGGTGCTCACTCCGTGACGCATGCACTCTCTCCCAGACGGTCGCGGTGACTCTCGATGTGGTGTCGCAGTTCGGTCGAGGCTCGTTCGATATCGCCGTCCCGCAGCGACTCGATGATCAACTGATGTCCATCGAGCCCGATCTTCCATTCGGCCTTCTTGACGCTTTCGCGGAATCGCTGAAAGAAGATGGCCAGCAAGTCTCCGAAGGCCAGCAGGGGGGACAGTCCGCTGGCCTCGATCAGGCCGCGATGGAAGGCCATGTCGAGTTCGAGCCATCGCTGGAGGTTGCGCGTCCGTCGGAGCTCGTCGTTGATTCCGGCCAGGCGTTCGAAGATCTCGGGTGCGGCCTGCATCCGGCGGGCGACGTGCGGCAAGACTCCGGTTTCGATCAGAACGCGGGTATCGATCAGCTCTTCGGGAGAGACCGAATGGAGCGCGGGATGGAAGCCGAGGTACTCGGTGACCCGCTCCATATTCACGGCGCCGACCGTAAGACCCCGACCGGGGCGCGCTTCCACGATCCCCAGGAATTCGAGGGCTTTGGTGGCTTCCCGGAGGCTGAGGCGGCTGACGCCGAACTGCGCGGCGAGCTCCGTCTCGGTGGGGAGCTTGTCGCCGGCGCGGAGATTCCCCGTCACGATGAACGACTTGAGGCGCTCCGCCACGACGTCGCGAAGCTTCGGACGGCCGATGGTCTCCAGCATGGTCTCCCTCTTGGGCAGGTTGCGTGCGGTCTCCGACCCGGATAGATTATCTGACAATCTGGTCTTCGACAAGGTTTTCTCCGTCTTTCGTCACTGCGTCTTCCCCGGCGTCGCGAAGACGGAGTGTCTCATATCGGCGTCACATTCGCATCCTCGAATCCCAGCCATTCGGCTGAACGCACTTCAGAACAGCACCTGGGGCCCGCCATGAAAGTCGTCGTCACGGATTTCTCGTTTCCGTCGCTGGAGCTCGAAGAAGACATCCTCAAGCCAGCCGGCGTCACGCTCGTCGGGGAGCAGTGCAAGACCCCGGAGACGCTGATCCCGCTGGTCGCCGACGCGGACGCCGTCATCACGCAGTTTGCCCCGGTCCGTCGCGAAGTGATCGAGGCGATGACGCGGGCGAAGGTGATCGTGCGGTATGGGATCGGTGTGGACAACGTCGATCTGGAAGCCGCCCGCGAGCGCGGCATCCCGGTCTGTAATGTCCCCGACTACTGCATCGACGAAGTCGCCGATCACACGCTGGCGTTCATCCTGGCGACGACGCGACAGGTGGTGCCGAACTGCCTGCACGTCCGCGAGGGGCGCTGGGGCCTGGCGACGCCGCTCGACAGCCTGAAGGCGCTGAAACACCTCACCGTCGGGCTGATCGGCTTCGGACGCATCGGTCGCGAAGTCGCCGCCCGGCTGATGGCGTTCAAGTGCCGGGTGCTGGTGCACGATCCCGTGACTCCGCCGGCAGACATCGAGGCCGCCGGCTGCATCCCGACCGATCGGACGGCGCTGCTGACCGAGTCCGACATTGTTTCGCTGCATTGCCCGTCGACGCCCCAGACTCGCGGGATGATTAACCGGGTCACGCTGGAACACATGAAGCCAGGCGTGGTGGTGATTAACCTGGCGCGCGGCGATCTGGTCGATTCAGACGCTCTGACGGCGGCGCTGCAGCAGGGAAAGGTGGCTGCCGCCGCTCTGGACGTTTTCGCCCCCGAACCGATCCCCGCCGACCACCCGATTCGGAGTCTGCCGAACGTCATCCTGGCCTCGCACATCGCATCCGTCAGCGTTCCTGCCGTCCGCAAGCTTCGAGAAACCGCCGCGAAGCTGGCCCTGGCCGCCCTTCGCGGTGAAGAGCTGCCCAATATCGTGAATGGCGTCACGCCGGGGCGGAAGTCATGAGCGGCTCCACAGCACTCGTGACCGGCGGCAGCGGATTCATTGGAACATGGGTTCTGCGGGAACTGCTCCAGCGGGACATTACGCCGGTCGTGTATGACGTCCGGCCCAATGCCCGGCGCTGGAGCCAGGTGCTTGGCTCGGACGCGGCCCGCGTGATCTTCGTCGAGGGAGACCTGCTGGAGACCGACCGGCTCCGCCAGACCTGCCAGCAGCACGACGTGCAGCACCTGATTCACCTGGCTGCGCTGCTGACTCCCGCCTGCCAGCAGGATCCCTGGACGGGCTGCAAAGTGAATCTGCTGGGAAGCGTCGCCCTGTTCGAGCTGATTCGAACAGCCGGACTCCCGATTCAGGGACTCTCCTATGCCAGTTCGTATGCGGTCTATGGTCCCGAAGAGGAAGCTGGCCCGCAGGCGGGTGACGCGGCGCAGGACCGCCCCCCGACCTTTTACGGCGCTTTCAAGCTCGCCGTCGATCTGATCGCCGAGCAGTACTGGCGGCACTTCGGTATCGCATCGGTCGGCGTCCGCCCGCACGTGGTCTACGGTCCGGAACGCGACGCCGGTCTGACCGCCGGCCCCTCGCTCGCGGCGAAAGCCGCCGCCCTGGGGGAGCGCTACACGATCAGTTACACCGGAGTCGTGAGCTACGATTATGTCGAAGACGTCGCCCGCGCGTTCGTGCAGGCCGCTCTGGAGACCCCGGCGGGCGCTCACGTCGTTGACCTGCCGGGGAACCCGGCAACGACCGAAGACTTCGTGCGGGAGATCGATGCCGTGATTCCCGGTGCGGCCAGTCGCCTCAGCGTCGACGGTCCGCGGATTCCGTCGAACATTCCGCCCCACCCGCACTATTTCACGCAGCTCTTCCCGGACTGGCGAGTCACGCCGCTTGCGGAGGGAATTCGGAAAACCATCGACTTCTACCGCGCCGGGCGGCAAGATCCAGGCTCAACACACCAGCCCTGATCGCGTCCGGAAGGAACATTGATGCGAGTTCCCGTCGAATCGCTCCGCAGTTTCTGTCTCGCCGCTCTGAGGCAGGCCGGCCTGAATGAGGCCGACGCCGATGTCACCGCCGACGCCCTGGTCACGACCGACACGATGGGAGTTTTCACCCACGGAACCAAGCTGCTGGGAGGTTACCTCAACCGTCTCAAAGGCGGCGGCTACCGCGCGACCGCCCGGCCGCGCATCGAACGGGAGGGGCCGGCCTGGGCCGTGATCGACGGCGAATCGGCCCTCGGTCAGGTTGGCGGCGTCTTTGCGATGCAGACGGCGATCGACAAAGCCCGGACTGTCGGCGTGGCCTACGTTGGCCTGCGCAACACCGGGCACATCGGCGCGGCCGGCTACTTTGCCGCCCACGCAGCCCGGTCGGGCCTGATTGCGATGGTCGTCGGGAACGACGTTCCGAGCGTCGCCGCCCCCGGCTCGCGAGGCTCGGTCCTCGGAAGCAATCCTCTCGCCTACGGAATTCCGGTCGAGGGGAGCGAGCCGATCCTGCTCGACATGGCCACCGCTGCCGTCGCAGGGGGCAAAGTCTACGCGGCGCACCAGCGCGGCGAACCGATTCCCCCCACCTGGCTCATCGGTCCCGACGGTCAGCCGACGACCGACGGCAGTCTCTATCCCCGGCACGCCGCACTCGCGCCGATGGCCGGGCACAAAGGCTACGGCATTGGCCTCTGGGCGGAGATTCTGGCCGGCGTTCTGCCGGGCGGCGCGATGACCTGGCAGGTGGGAACGTGGATGTTCGATCCTCCCGACAAACCGTCGCAGCATAACGCCGGTTTTATCGCGATCGACGTCGCGACGATTGCGCCTCCCGAGGACTTCGCCGCCCGGATCCAGCACCTGATCGACGAGATTCACGCCGCACCGACCGCGGTCGGCATCGACCGCGTCCTGCTCCCCGGCGAGCGGGAATGGAACCTGCGCCAGCAGGCCCATGCCGAGGGGATCGACCTGCCCGAAGACGTCCGCGCCAAGTTGCGGCAGGTCGCCGCCGATTATCAACTGACTGCAGACTGGTTGACGTAACAACTCCCGACGAATACCACCTGGAGCGACCTCATGAAACGACTGCCGTTGTGGCTGATGGCCTGCCTTGCCAGCCTGTTGCTGGCATCGCCGGGCGAGGCCCAGGTCTCGTCCGCCGACGTGAAAGACCTGACGCTGGTCGTGGCCCGTGACCTCCCCTGCGTCTGGCCGGTCGGCATGACGCCACTGGCGGTGGTTCCGACGCGGACGATTGGACTCAGCCCCTACCACCGCGACCTGCTGGTCATCGACGAACACACCGGCACCCAGTGGGACGCCCCAGCCCACTTCGTCCCGCCGCCGGACTCGGGCCTCCCCGGCGCCGGACCGAACGGACTGATCACCGGCGAGAAGGTTCCCGTCTGGCAGTTTTGCGGCGAAGCCTGCGTGATCGATATCACCTCGCATTGCGACGACGCCCCGGCTGGAAGCAGCTTTCTCATCGGTCCCGAAATCGTCAAAGACTGGGAAGCGAAACACCGCCCGCTGCGCTTCGGGGACGTGGTCCTCTTCCGGAGCGACTATACCGACCGTTACTACCGGGCCTTCCCGGCCGGCGAGCGCTTTGTGTCGGACGCGCTGGCGAAGAAGTCACCCGGCTGGCCTGCTCCAAAACCGGAAACGATGTCGTACCTCGCCGATAAGGGGGTACTGACGCTCGGCCTCGACGGCGCAAGCATGGGGCCATTGCCCGATCTGGCGGTCGCAACGCATCAGGCGGGGGGCAAGCGGGGGATGATCTGGACCGAGTGCGCCACGAATCTCGGTTCGCTCCCCACGACCGGCGCGTTCTACGCCATGCTC
Organism: uncultured Planctomycetaceae bacterium; assembly: GCA_942493135.1. Lineage (GTDB taxonomy): Bacteria > Planctomycetota > Planctomycetia > Planctomycetales > Planctomycetaceae > Planctellipticum. Next base: position 3,117,353 of record OW818684.1, read on the forward strand.
GCCGCCAAACACGCCGGCGGCTCCGGGGGCGAAGTGCGCTGCGTGGCGATCACGGAACCGAAACTCGCGGCGAAACTGATCGACAGCGCCCGCCAGAAACACGTGGTGGACCTGTCCGTCACGCTCGACGAAGACCTGCCGATCACCTGGCCGGGGTATGGTCCCGGCGAAGAGGCGAGCCGGTATGTTTCGAAGACGCTCAATGCCTTCTCCGCGACGCGCGGCCCCTACTTCGCCATGACCCACCTGCTCGACAGCTTCGCAGGGACCCACGTGGTCCTGCCCGGCTACTCGCTCCCCCGTCCCGGCTTCGACAATCAGCAGTACGCCGCGCCGATTCGCGAACTGCTGAAGAAGTACGCATCCCAGTTCGGACCTCGCGGAACCAGTTCGCTGACGACCGATCAGGCACCGCTCGAACAATTGATGGGAGCAGCCCACGTGATCGACGTCCGCAGTCTTGTCGGGACGACAAAAGTGGCCGACTGGCCCGCCTCACCCCGCATCACGCTCGACCTCATCCGCAAGCACGAAGCCAGTGGACGGCTGATCCAACGAGGCGAGGTCGTGATTTTCTCATCCGGCTACACCGACGATCACTTCCGGCCGCTTCCGGACGCTCCGGCCCTGGACCGACTGTTTGCCGCTCCGCTGGCGGGCAAGGCGGAAGGCTGGCCCGCGCCGACGCCCGAAGTCGTCGCATACCTCGCCGAGAAGGGCGTCCGCTGCATCGGCACCGACGGCCCCACGCTGGGAGGCGTCGATCGCGAGAACGCGCTGTTCGTCAACTGGCTCGCCGCCTCGCGCGGGATCTTCGTCGTTGAATTCCTGACCAATGTCGCCGACCTCCGCGACAAAGACGCCTTCTTTCTGTTCGCACCGGTCAAGATCGAAGGGACCCGCGGCGGTTATGGCCGGGCCATCGCCTTGTACTGATTTCCGAGTCTCCCTCTACGAAGAGTTTTCGACATGAAACTGATCCGCTATCAGGACGCTCACGGACTGACCCACTTCGGCCGACAGCATGCCGACGGCAAGGTGACCCGCATCGCCGGCGACATCTACGCCAATTACCAGGACACCGGCGAAGCCGCGACGGTCACGAAACTGCTCGCCCCGATCGAGCCGCGGGACATCCTCTGCATCGGACTGAACTACCGGAAGCATGCGGCCGAGGGGGGCCAGGCAATTCCCGAACAGCCGATCCTGTTCATGAAGAACGTCGGCACGGTGCAGAACCCGGGCGATCCAATTGTCCTGCCGCGCAAACTCCGGAGCGACGCCGTCGATTACGAATGCGAACTCGCCGTGGTGATCGGCAAGGCCTGCCATAACGTCTCCCGCGCGGATGCATTGAAGTACGTCCTGGGTTACACCTGCGCCAACGACGTCAGCGCCCGCGACTGGCAGCTCAAGTGGGGAGGCGGACAGTGGTGCCGGGGGAAGACGTTCGCCACGTTCTGCCCGCTCGGTCCGTGTCTGGTCACCGCCGATGAGATCCCCGATCCCAACGCCCTGGGGATCCGGACGGTCCTCAATGGACAGACCATGCAGGACTGGAACACGAACGACATGATCTTCGACGTGCCGGCGCTGATCGAGTTCCTCAGCGGCAGCACGTTGCTGGTCCCCGGCACGGTGATCCTGACCGGCACGCCCCACGGCGTCGGCGGCGCCCGCAAGCCCCCCGTCTTCCTGCAGCCCGGGGATACGGTCACCATCGAGATCGACCAGATCGGCGCATTGACGAATCCCGTGATCGAGGAGCACCTCTGATTGAGATGGTAGGGTGAGTCGAGTCCGCGAGGCTCACCTCGTCTCAATTCGATCCTGCGAAGATCGGAGTCTGGAATCCATGCGAGAATACGTTGCAGCCATGAGCCGCCTCGGCCTGTTCGTGCTGATCGTGTCGGCATGGGTTCCGGCGTTTGTCTCGGCAGACGACCCTGTCGACTTCAACCGCGACATCCGCCCGCTCCTTTCGGACAACTGCTTCCAGTGTCACGGTCCGGACGCCAACCAGCGCAAGGCTGAACTCCGCCTCGACCACGCAGACGGCGCCCGCACCGTACTGACCGCCCGCAATCCCGCGGAAAGTGAGATCTATCGGCGGATCACATCCGCGGACGCCGACGAGGTGATGCCTCCGCCGGACTCGGGTCGCGTTCTAACGTCGGCCCAGAAAAACTCCATCCGAAGCTGGATCGAACAGGGGGCCGAGTGGCGCGGGCACTGGGCGTTCGAACCGCCGCAGCGTCCGAAGGCGCCCGCCGTCGGCCATCCGGAGTGGTTGCGGAGCCCGATCGACGCATTCATCCTCCGACGGATTGAAGCGGAACAGCTCGCACCCGCAGAACCGGCGGATCGAATCACGCTGCTGCGGCGGGCGACCCTGGACCTGACGGGGTTGCCCCCCACGCCCGAGGAAGTCGACCACTTTCTGCACGATGACCGTCCCGATGCCTGGGAACGCGTCATCGACCGGCTCCTGGCATCGCCCCGCTATGGGGAGCGGATGGCGGTCCGCTGGCTCGACGGGGCCCGCTATGCCGACACCAGCGGCTACCAGAGCGACGGCGAGCGGATCATGTGGCGCTGGCGGGACTGGGTGATTGAAGCTTACAACCGCAATCAGCCCTTCGATCAGTTCACGGCCGAACAACTCGCCGGGGACCTGCTGGAGAACCCCACGCTCGACCAGCAGATCGCCAGCGGATTCAACCGGAACCACCGCGGCAACTCCGAAGGGGGGATCATTCCCGAAGAATACGCGGTCGAATACGTCGTCGATCGCGTCGAAACCACGTCAACCGTCTGGCTCGGCCTGACAATGGGCTGTGGCCGCTGCCACGACCACAAATTCGACCCGATCTCTCAGCGCGAGTTCTACCAGGTCTTTGCCTGCTTCAATAACGTCCCCGAATCCGGCCGGGCGATGAAGTACCAGAACTCGCCGCCGTATATCCCGACGCCGACGCGAGACCAGCAGCGGCAGCTCGTCACGCTCGAAGAACAGCTTGCGACAGCAGCGCGCGTGTTCGATGGTCTGCAACCCGAGCTGGCCCGCGACCAGGCCCGGTGGGAGCACGAGGTCGACCGCCAGCGACTGCCCCTCGTCCCCGATCCGGCCAGTCAGCAAGTACGATCTTCGCCGGGCGATCCCGCGATCGCCGATAAGGCATTCTACTCTTCGGGCAAGACCGACCGTGGACACCACGTCAACGGCGTTCACTCCGTTGGCGTCGGCTACCACGACACGGGGGACTTTGGCTTCCTCGACAAATTCACGCTCTCCGCCTGGATCTATCCGCGCGGGCCCAACGGGGGCGCGATCCTCTCGAAGATGACCGACGTCCCGCAAGGAGACGGTTACGCCCTCGTCCTCGATAACGGCAAGCTGCAGGTCAACCTCGTCAAACGCTGGCTCGACGACGCGCTGCGCGTGGAATCGGTGGAGTCGCTGCCTGCCGATCAGTGGAGTCACGTGCTGGTGACCTACGACGGCTCCCGCGTCGCCAGCGGAGTCGCGGTCTACTTCAACGGCCAGCGTCAGCCGCTGAAGGTGAATCTCGATCTCCTCAATCAGACGTTCGCCACGAAGGAACCGGTCCGCATCGGCGGCGGCAATGGACCGAAGGGACTGTTCCACGGCGTCATCGACGACGTCCGTGTCTTCAAGGATCTGCTGACTCCCGACGAAATTGCGATTGTCTCTCTGCCCGACTCGGTCGCCGAGCTGCTGGCGACTCCGGTCGACAGACGGACGCCCGCCCAAGCGACAAAGCTCCGTGCAACGTACCTCGCGCACGGGGCTCCGGAGCCCATCCGCCAGGCACACCAGCACGTGCAGGAACTGACCCGCCAGCGGCAGGAGCTGATCGAGAGTGTTCCCACCACAATGGTCATGCAGGAGTTGCCCGAACCCCGCCCGACGCACGTCCTGCTGCGCGGCGAATACAACCGGCCGGGCGAACGTGTCACTTTCGGGCTTCCCGCCTGCCTGCCTCCTCTGCCCGAAAATCAGCCCGCAAACCGGCTCGGCTTCGCCGGCTGGCTGACCGATCCGCACCATCCCTTGACCGGACGCGTGGCCGTCAATCGGCTCTGGCAGATGCTGTTCGGCGCCGGCATCGTGAAGACCGTCGACGACTTCGGAGCGCAAGGGGAGTGGCCCAGCCATCCGGAACTGCTCGACTGGCTCGCCGTCGAATATGCGGAAGACTGGGATACCAAACGCGTGCTGCGTCAGCTTGTCACGTCCGCGACCTATCGCCAGTCTTCGCGAATCACGCCCGAGCTTCTGCAGCGCGACCCGGACAACCGCCTGCTGGCGCGCGGCCCGCGCCAGCGGCTTTCGCCCGAAATGGTCCGCGATCAGGCCCTCTTCGCGGCAGACCTGCTCGTCGAGCAGCTCGGCGGTCCGTCTGTCAAACCCTATCAGCCGGAAGGTCTCTGGAAGGAGCTGGCCGACGCGGATTACGTCCAGGATCACGGTCCCAGCCTCTATCGCCGGAGCATGTATACGTTCTGGAAACGGACGATTCCGCCGCCGACGATGCTCACCTTCGACGCCGCCGGCCGCGAGACCTGCATCGTCCGCGAGACCCGGACGAATACGCCCCTGCAGGCGCTGACGCTGATGAACGACGTCACGTTTGTCGAAGCCTCCCGCGTCCTTGCTCAGCGCGCGACGCGGGAGTCGAATCCGACTCCGGAAGCCCGGCTGACACGCGCCTTCCGCCTGGCCACCTCACGCAACCCACGACCGCAGGAGCTCACACTGCTGACCGCCGGCTGGCAATCCCAGCTCAAACACTTTCAGCAGCATCCCGCAGCCGCCGAACAACTGCTCAACCAGGGAGAATCGCCCCGCAGCCTGGAACTCGATCCCGCTGAGCGGGCTGCGCTGACCGCGATGGCCGGCGTGATGCTCAATCTCGATGAAACGATCACCAAAGAATGACTCTGAGTTCGCAGGGTGAGTCGAGCCTTCGAGGCTCACCGGAATCTTCCCAACCGGCCACAACGCCATGACTGACGAGCTCCCCCTGATCAACCGCCGCGCCATGTTCGGCCAGGCCGGACTCGGTGCTGTTGCACTGCAGACGCTGCTCCGTGCCAGCGGTCAGGCACAGGATGCGCCTCCGGCCCAAGGCCTCCCCGGCTTGCCGAACCTGCCAGTCCGCGCGAAGCGGGTGATCTACCTCTTCCAGTCGGGCGCGCCCTCGCAGATGGATCTGTTCGACTGGAAGCCGCGGCTGGCCGAACTCCGCGGAACCGAACTCCCCGACTCGATCCGTAAGGGCCAGCGTCTCACCGGCATGACCGCCTCACAGACGTCTTTCCCCGTCGCTCCCAGCAAGTACAAATTTGCCCGGCACGGCGAGAGCGGGGCCTGGCTCAGCGAACTTCTCCCGCACACTGCGCAGGTCGCCGACCGCCTCTGCTTCATCAAGTCGATGTATACCGAGGCGATCAATCACGATCCCGCCGTGACCTTCTTTCAGACGGGGGCTCAGCTTGCCGGTCGGCCGAGCATCGGAGCGTGGCTGTCGTATGGCCTGGGGACCGAGAACCGCGATCTCCCCGCGTTCGTGGTCATGATCTCCCGGGGCTCCGGTAATCCCAACGATCAGCCGCTGTACGACCGGCTCTGGGGGAGCGGCTTTCTCCCGTCCCGATACCAGGGAGTCAAGTTCCGCTCGGTCGGGGATCCCGTGCTGTATCTGTCGAATCCTCCGGGGCTCGATGCGCCTTCGCGCCGGCGGTTTCTCGACGATCTGGCGGGGCTCAACCGGCTCAAACTCGAAGAAGCTGGCGACCCCGAAATCGCTACGCGGATGGCTCAGTACGAGATGGCTTTCCGCATGCAGACGTCCGTCCCCGAGCTGACTGATGTCTCCAGCGAGCCGGAACACATCTTCGAGATGTATGGCCCCGATTCCCGCAAGCCCGGCACGTTTGCCGCCAACTGCCTCCTCGCCCGCCGGCTTGTCGAACGGGGCGTCCGCTTCGTCCAGCTCTTCCACCGCGGCTGGGATCAGCACTCGAAACTCCCGCAGCAGATCGGCGGGCAGTGTCGTGATACCGACCAGCCCTCCGCCGCGCTGATCCGCGACCTCGCCCAGCGCGGACTGCTCGACGACACGCTGGTCGTCTGGGGGGGCGAGTTCGGTCGCACCGTCTACTGCCAGGGGACGCTGACCGCCGACGACTACGGCCGCGATCACCACCCGCGCTGCTTCACCATGTGGCTTGCGGGCGGAGGGATCAAACCCGGCACGACTTACGGCGCGACCGACGACTACTCGTACAACATCGCCGAGAACCCGGTCCACGTCCACGACCTGCATGCAACGATGCTGCATTGCCTGGGAATCGATCACACGAAGCTCACGTTCAAGTTCCAGGGACGGCACTACCGCCTGACCGACGTCCATGGCCGGGTCATCCCAGAAATCCTCGCCTGACTGACAACCCGCGCTGCCGCCAACATCGATTGACTCTGCACCATGTCGCAACCGCCATCGCCGGACAGCAATATTCCCCCGTGGGAGGTCGCCGACCTGCCGGAACCTCAGCCGCTCCGCTGGAGCAACTGGACCCGGTTCATCGGCCCAGGCATCGTGATGATGGGGATTCAGATCGGCGGCGGCGAATGGCTCCTCGGGCCGGAAGTCACCGCCCGCTACGGCGGCAGCCTGATGTGGATCGCCACCGTCGCCATCGTCCTGCAGGTCTTCTACAATCTCGAATGCGGCCGGTACGCCCTCTACTGCGGCGAGCCGATTTTCACCGGCTTCATGCGGACCAGTCCGGGTCCGCGGTTCTGGATGAGCGTGATCCTGCTGCTCAACCTGAGCGCCCTGATCCCCGGCCTGTCGACGCACGCCGCCGCGATGACTGCGGCGTTGTGGCTCGACCGCCCGCCCCTGGAGGCAGACCGGGGGCTCGTGACCGTGCTGGCCTACGTCTATCTGGTGGCGGTTGCGCTTCCCGTCCTGATCGGCGGGAAAGTTTACAATATGCTGCAGCTCATCATGACCCTGAAAGTCGTGGTGGTCCTCAGCTTCTGTCTTGCCATCGGCCTTTTCTGCGTCAGTCCCGCCAACTGGTGGAATGTCTTCAGCGGCTTCGTGAAATTCGGCTCGGTCCCGACGATCGTCGACGGGCATGACAGCACCGTCAACATCTTCCAACACTGGTGGACCGACGGCGGCTGGCCGCTGGTCTCGCTGGCCAATATCGCCGTACTCGGCGCATTCGCCGGCTATGCCGGCGGCGGCGGGCTGGCCAACGCGACTTACAGCAACTTCGTCCGCGATAAGGGCTGGGGCATGGGGAGCGTCGTCGGGGCGATCCCCAGCGCCGTCGGCGGCCACAACGTCACGCTGAGCCACGTCGGCAAGGTGTTCGAGATCACGCCCGAGAACCGCCGGCGCTGGAGCACCTGGTGGCGGTACATTCTCGTCGACCAGGTCTACGTCTGGGCCCCCGGCTGCTTCATGGGGATGGCGCTTCCGGCGCTCCTCTCGCTGGAATTCGCCCCGAACTCCAGCCTGACGGGCGTCAAGCTCGACTGGTCGCAGTCGCTGATCACCGCCGACGGCATTCGCCATGCCCCGCAGTTTTCTCCGAAACTGGCCGGCGCTCTGTGGATCCTGACAGTCTGCGTCGGGATGCTGGTGATGCTCCCAAGCCAGATGTCGATCGTCGATGACTTCAGCCGGCGCTGGACCGATATCCTCTGGTCCGGCAGCCGCCGCATCCGGGGCAGCCTCCGCGGCAATTCCGTCAAGCGGATCTACTACACGATCCTCGGGACTTACGTCGCCTGGACCGTCGTCGCCACCTACCTTTTCAGCACGTATGGCACGCCGAAACTGATGACGCTGGTCATCGCGAACCTCAACAACCTGGCGCTCGGAGTGACGGCCTTTCATCTCCTCTGGATCAACAGCACGCTGCTGCCGCCGGCGCTCCAACCGCGCTGGTATCACCGGCTGGGCCTCATCGGCTGCGGCACGTTCTATCTCGGTATGGCGTGGCTCGTGTTCGCCACGAAACAACTCCCGATCCTGTGGGAACTACTGGGAGTTTAATCCGACGCAGGGTCCGCTGTGCGGACCGATTGATGTCACGTCAGTTACACACTGCGGTCCGCACAGCGGACCCTACGGCCTTGGGAACTTTTCGCACATGACGAGCCAACTCTTCGATCTGACGGGCCGCGTCGCGGCCATATCCGGCGCCGCCAGCGGCATGGGTCGGGCCGCCTGCCTCGCCCTCGCCGAGCATGGCGCGGACATCGTCCTGTTTGACCTCAACGCCGACGGGGCGGAGGCGACGGCCGGCGAGATCCGCGCTCTCGGCCGGCGTGCGCTGCCGGTTATCTGCAACGTTTCCGAACCAGACCGCATCCGCGAGGCCTTCGCCACGATCGATCGCGAGTTCGGCCGGATCGACTTTCTCGCCAACATCGCCGGCGAGGGCCTGCGCGTCTCGCCCGAAGAAATTACCCAGGAGCAGTTGCAGCGGGTCTTTCAGAACCTCGTCTTCGGTCGCTTCTGCATGTGTCAGGAAGCGGGCCGGCGGATGCTCGCCGCGGGGAAGGGAAGCATTCTCAATATCGGGTCGATCGCGAGCGTGAGCGCTCTCGGCCGGAACCACATCGCCTACAGCATGGCGATGGGGGCCGTCGTCCAGATGACCCGCGAACTGAGCACGGAATGGGCCAGCCGCGGCGTCCGCGTCAACGCCGTCCTGCCCGCTCAGACGATGAACCCCGACCTCGCGAAACGGATCAGCGCGAACCCCGCCATGGAAGCGAAATGGCTCAGCGGCATCCCCCGCGGCCGGTTCGGCGACCCGAGCGACTTCCAGGGGCTCGCGGTGCTGCTGGCCTCCGACGCCTCTTCCTGGATCACCGGGGCGATCATCCCGATGGACGGCGGCAACCTCGCCATGAACGCCGGCGGGACGATCGGCGGCGTGGGAGTTGCAGGATAACTCGAATCTTCAGTGAGATGGGCCGAGTTCTCGTGTCCCACCAGTATGTCACTCAGTCTCAAGCCTCCGATTCAGAAACCCATCTATGCCCACCGAACACCCGCATCTGCGACTTTATCGCACGATGCTGACCATTCGCCTGACCGAAGAAGAACTGGCCCGCTGCCATCAGCGGGGGCTCATTCACGGGGCCTGTCATACCTACGTCGGGCAGGAGGCCATCGCCAGCGGGGTCTGCGCTCACCTGACGCACGAGGACACCGTCTTCAGCACGCACCGCGGACACGGGCACGCCCTCGCCAAAGGAATGCCTCCTCGCGAGCTGATGGCCGAGCTGTTCGGCCGCGCGACCGGCTGTTCGCGCGGTCGCGGCGGGAGCATGCACCTGTTCTCTCCCGAGATCGGCATGATGGGGACCAGCGGCATCGTCGCCCCCTGCATACTGCAGGCCTGCGGCGGCGGCTACAGCTCCAAACTGATGCAGTCCGGCCGAGTCTCCGCCGCCTTCTTCGGCGACGGCGCCGTCAATAACGGGGCCTTCCACGAAGGCCTCAACATGGCCAGCATCTGGAAGCTGCCGGTGCTGTTCATCTGTGAAAACAATCAGTTCGCCACCGAAGTCCCCTTCACGTACTCCAGCGGCATCCCGGACGTCGGCCGGCGGGCGGCCAACTACGGACTGCCTGGCGTCGAAGTCGACGGCAACGATGCCCTGGCCGTCTTTGCCGCGGCTGAAGATGCCGTCGCCCGTGCCCGTTCCGGCGGCGGAGCCACGCTGATCGAATGCAAGACCTACCGGACGCGACCTCACGCCGAGGGGATGGGAGACTTCGGCTATCGCACTCGCGAAGATGTCGACGCCTGGAAGAAGCGCTGCCCGATTACGGTGTTCCGTCAACGCCTCATCACCGAGTTCAGCGTCCCCGAAGCGACTTTGCAGCAGATCGACGACGAGATTGCCGCCCTGGTCGCGGAATCGCGAACATTCGCCGAAGAGAGCCCGCCTCCCGATCCAGCCACCGCGACGACACACGTCTATGCGGCGCTGAGGCCGGTTTCGCAGCCCGAGCCAGCTCCGTCCGCCGAGGGCCGTCAGCTCAACTTCACGCAGGCAACGCTGGAGGCTCTTTCCGCAGAAATGGCGGCCAATCCGCGGATCTTCGTCATGGGCGAAGGAATCGGGAAGCGCGGGGGCAACTTCATGACCACCGCGGGCCTCTATGACAAGTTCGGCCCGGTCCGGCTGTGCGACACCCCGATCTGCGAACGGGGATTTGTGGGTCTGGCGTGCGGGGCGGGGATGACCGGGACGCGACCGGTGATCGATTTCATGTTCGCCGACTTTGTCCTCGATTCGTTCGGCGAAATCGTCAATCAGATCGCCAAGATGCAGTACATGTCGAGCGGCCGGCTGAAGATGCCGGTCCTGCTGCGGGGCTGCATCGGCATCGGCCACTCCGCCGCGACGCATCACTCCGGCAGCTATTACGGGATCTACGCCCAAGTCCCCGGCCTGTGCGTGGTGGTTCCCTCGTCGCCGCGGGATGCCAAGGGGCTCATGCTGCGGGCCCTCCGGGGCGATGATCCGGTGATGTTCCTCGAACATCGCGAGATCCTGACGATCAAAGGCCCGGTCCCCGAGGGGGACTACGAGATCGAATTCGGCCAGGCGCGCATTGTCCGCCCGGGTGAGACGGTGACCGTCGTCGCGCTGGCCCGCATGGTGCACCAGACGCTGGCTGTCTGCGAGGAACTGGCGAAAGATGGAATCTCCGTCGAGCTGATCGACCCGCGCACCGTGGTCCCGCTCGATACTGAAACCATCCTGGCCTCGGTCCGAAAGACCGGGCGATTGCTGGTCGTGGACGAACCCCCCGCATCCTGCGGGTTCGCCGCCGAGATCGTGGCCCGCGTCTCCGATGCCGGCTTCAATGACCTCGATGCCCCAATCCGCCGCTTGACGGGCCTCTTCGCCCCGACGCCCTACGCTCCGTCGCTGGAAGCGGTGATGGTGCCTGGACCGCGCGAGATCGCCGCCGCTATCCGCGAACTGGTGGAGGAATAACCATGCCCGCTGAAATCCGCGTACCGCGTCTCGGCTGGTCGATGGAAGAAGGAACCTTCGTCGATTGGCTCAAACAGGACGGCGACCGCGTTGCCGTCGGCGAAGCCCTGTTCGAGCTCGAAGGGGAAAAAGCCCTGCAGCCGATCGAGTCTCTCGACGCCGGGATCCTGCGCATCCCACCCGATGCTCCAAAACCCGGCAGCGTCGTCCCCGTCGGCGGCCTGCTCGGCTACGTACTGGCTGATGGAGAGTCTCCGCCCTGGGAAGGAGACGCCAGCGTTCCGCCCGCAGTGGAACAATCCGCAGCAGCGCCCGAGCCGCCGCCGGCATCGCCGTCGGTCCGCCGAAAGGCGCGGGAGCTGGGGGTGTCGCTGCATCTCGTGGCCGGTTCGGGCAACGGCGGCCGAATCGTCGCGGCCGATGTGGAGCGTGCTGCGCGTCCGGCCGTTGAAATCCGCTTTGCCTCACCCGGTCCGTCGACCCCGACGGCGACGCCCCGCGCTCGTCGCGTCGCTCGCGAGCTTTGCGTCGACTGGACTCGTCTCACTGGCACCGGACGGGGGGGGCGGATTCGCGAGCAGGATGTCCGGGCCGCGACCGTCACGTCGACGACGGTCGGAGCCGCGCGCTCGATCCCCATCACGCCGCGCCGTCGGGCGATCGCCGAACGGATGCTCGCGAGTTCGCGCGAGACTGCTCCGGTCACGCTGTCGACGCGCGTCGATGCGACGAACCTGGTGAATCTGCGGAACCAGTTCAAGGCGGCGGGTGCGACGCCCGTGCCGGCGTTTACGGACATCATCGCCAAGCTGGCGGCGCATGTACTGCAGGAGCATCCGCGACTGGCGGGGCGCTGGGCAGACGATCGGATCGAACTGCCGGGCGACACCGGTTTCCACATCGGCATCGCCGTCGATACCGACGATGGCCTGCTGGTGCCGGTGGTCCGGGACGTTCTCAATCGGCCGCTGCTGGAGATCGCCGCCGATGCGAGGAAGCTGATTGACCGCACCCGCTCGGGACGATTGACGCTGGCGGAGATGTCGGGCGGGGTCTTCACGATCACGAACCTCGGCAGTTTCGGGATCGACGCCTTTACGCCGGTGATCAATCTGCCGGAAACGAGCGTCCTGGGGCTGGGGGCGATCCGCAAGGAACCGGTCGTGCTGCCGGATGGGGCCATTGCTGTCCGAGAGTTGCTGACGCTCAGCCTGACGTTCGATCATCGAGTGATCGACGGAGCCCCCGCGGCGCGGTTTTTGCAGGCGCTCGTCACGGCGCTGGAGAACGCCTCGGCGAGCCTGTTGATGGCGGGTTGAGCAGGGTAGTTGTTCAGTCCGCGGACTCGGCCAGGCTGCGGATCGTCTCGGCGATATTCGAAGATTGCCAGCCCTGCAGGAGTTTGCCGTCGCGGGCGTGAATCCAGGTGATCCCCTGGAACGTCACCGGCTTGCCGGTAGGGCCGAATCCCAATCCGGTCCCCGTATGCGTCCCTGTTGCGGTCCAGCGGACCACGGCCTGGTCTCCCACGCCCAGAATGTCATCGATGGCGACGCGGACATCCGGAAACGCGGCCAGCAGCGGTGCGTACATCTGTTGGCGGAACTGGACGTGACCGATGACCGGGCCGCTTTCCCCGAAGCAGACGCTCTCGGGCGACAAGAGCTCTTCGATCGTCGCTTCCCGGCGTTCGTTCCAGACTTCCTCGAACCAGCGCCGCGCCAATTCAACAATGTCCTGCGCCATGTTCATCCTCTGTTTTGAGCCCGTTCGACGCCGCGGGCGACCCGATTGCACGTCCTGGCGGTCCAGGCCGATACCCAACAAAGTGTACATTCGATTCCACGGAACTGTCGAGATGTGAGAGATCCCGATTGGCAGGCAGGGTTGGCCTCCTCTAAAATGGGGCGTGCCCGCCGCAGGACCGCTTCCCTGCAAGCGCCGCCTGCAAATCCTCCCGCCCGAGCCTGCCATGAAGTCGTTTCTGACCTGTCTCATCGCCTGTGGATTCTGCGTAACCGCCGCGCACGCCGCCGAACCGCGCACCGGCGAGCAGATCTACAAACAGCACTGCGCCAACTGCCACGGGCCGAACGGCGAAGGGACCGAGGAGCATTATCCGCAGGGGCTGGTCGGCGATCAGTCGATCGGGCAGCTCGCCTCCCTGATTACCCGGACGATGCCGCTCAAGGCGCCCGAGAAGTGCGTCGGCGAAGACGCCCGGGCCGTGGCCGAGTACATCCACCACGCCTTTTACTCGCCGACGGCCCAGGCGCGGAACAAGCCGGCCCGGATCGAACTTTCCCGGCTGACGGTGCGGCAGTACCAGAACTCGGTCACCGATCTCATCGGTTCGTTTCGTCCGACCATCCAGCGCGACGCGCAGCAGGGGCTGAAGGGGGAGTACTACAAGACTCGCCGCCAGCGAAAAGAAGACCGGCTGATCGAGCGCGTCGACCGGCAGGTGAAGTTCGACTTTGGCGAAGGAGTGCCCGGCAAAGAGGGATTCGAAGCGGAGGAGTTTTCTGTCCGCTGGCAGGGGGCGGTGCTGGCGCCCGAGACCGGCGACTACGAGTTCATTCTCCGCACGGAGAATGGCGTCCGGCTGTGGGTCAACGACCAGCGTCAGCCGCTGATCGATGCTGGCGTCAAGTCCGGCGCCGGCGTGATCGAACTGCGGGAGTCGATTCGGCTGCTCGGTGGCCGGGTCTATCCGCTCCGCCTCGAATTTTTCAAGTCGAAACAGGCGAAAGAGAAGCGGGCCTCCGTCGCCCTGCTCTGGAAGCCGCCGCATCTGGTCGACGAACCGATCCCCGCCCGACTGCTGTCGCCGCAATGGTTCCCCGAATCCTTCGTGGTGACGACGCAATTCCCCCCCGATGATCGCAGCATCGGTTACGAACGGGGGACGTCGATCTCGAAAGCCTGGGATCAGGCGACGACCGACGCCGCGTTCGAAACTGCGGCCTACGTGGCTGACCATCTTCCGGAACTGGCCGGCGTGAAGAACGATGCGGGGGACCGGGCCGAGAAGTTGAAGCAGTTCGCCGGCAAGTTCGTCGAGCGGTCCTTCCGCCGGCCCCTCAGCGAAGACGAACGCCAGCTCTACATCGAACGTCAGTTCGTCGAGGCGGGCGATCTGGACCTGGCGATCAAGCGGGTGGTGCTGCTGACGCTGAAATCGCCCCGCTTTCTCTACCGCGAAATCAGCCGCGGGTCGGCCGATGACTACACGATTGCGTCGCGACTGTCGTTTGCGCTGTGGGATTCGCTCCCCGATCCGCCGCTGCTGCAGGCGGCTGCGAAGGGCGAGCTGCACTCGCGCGAGCAGGTGCAGCGTCAGGCGGAGCGGATGGCGACCGATCCGCGAGTGCACTTCAAGCTTCGCGAATTTCTGCTGCAGTGGCTGAAAGTCGATCAGCCGCCCGATCTGTCCAAGAGCACCGAGCGGTTTCCGGAATTCAACGCCGCGATGGCTGCGGACCTGCGGACCTCGCTGGATCTGTTCCTGGACGACGTCGTCTGGAGCCCGGACTCTGACTTCCGTCAGTTGATTCTGTCGGACGACGTTTACCTCAACGGCCGGTTGGCTGACTACTACGCTCCGGAACTTCCGGCGGACGCCACCAATCCGGGGAACGCCGAGTTCCGGAAGGTCACGTTGAATCCGGAAGTCCGGGCGGGAGTGCTGTCGCACCCGTATCTGATGGCGGGCTTTGCGTACACGGCGACCAGTTCGCCGATTCATCGGGGGGTCTTCATCTCACGGAGCGTGCTGGGCCGGTTCCTGAAGCCGCCGCCGGAAGCGGTGGCGCCGTTGCCGCCGGATCTGCATGCCAACTTGACGACCCGGGAGCGGGTGCTGCTGCAGACGAAGCCGGAGGCCTGCCAGTCCTGCCACAACCTGATCAATCCGCTGGGATTTACGCTGGAACAGTTCGACGCCGACGGTCGATATCGAACCAGTGAGCACGGGAAACCGGTCGATCCGACCGGCGACTACGTCACCCGTTCGGGAGAAACGGTCAAGTTTACCGGCGTCCGCGATCTGGCGACGTTCCTGGCGGCCAGCGACGAGACGCAGGAAGCCTTTGCGGAACAACTGTTCCACTATCTGGTCAAGCAGCCGATTCGGGCGTATGGTGAAGGGACTCTCGACCGGCTGGAAGCCGACTTCGTCCACCGTCAGTTCCATATCCGGAAACTGGTAGTCGACATTGCGGTGAATGCCGCGCTGACTACGGAAACGCAACAGACCGCCGCCGCGACGACACCACCTGCCAACTGACATCAAATACGTTTCCTCTGCTGTTGGAGACTGACTGTGGCCCGCTTTGCAAACCGACGCGAATTTCTCCGCGACCTCGGCCTGGGCGCCGCCGCTCTGCCGTTTGTGCTGAATCTCCCCAGCCTGGGTTTTGCCGGGACGGGCGTCCGCAAGCAGCGGCTGGTGGTGATGTTCAGCCCGAACGGCATCGTTCCCAAGAACTTCTGGCCCGATACAGAGGGGGACAATTTCGCGTTCAAGCCGATCATGGCGCCGCTGGAGCAGCTCAAGTCACGGACGATGGTCGTCAATGGCGTCTGCGACAAGGTCCGGGGGGACGGCGATAACCACATGCGCGGCATGGGCTGCCTGCTGACGGGCGTCGAGCTGTTCCCCGGCAACATCCAGGGGGGCTCGCACACGCCCGCCGGTTGGTCGAGCGGAATCTCGATCGACCAGGAGATCAAGAACTACCTGCAGGCGAATCCGGAGACGCGAACGCGGTTCGGGTCGCTGGAATTCGGCGTGATGGTCCCCGACCGGGCCGACACCTGGACCCGCATGGTCTACTCCGGCCCGAATAAGCCGATTGCGCCGATCGACGATCCGTACCAGATGTTCGGCAAGCTGTACGGTCGGCAGAAGGACCAGGCGAGTCTGCGCAGCATCCTCGACGACGTGCAGGCCGACCTGAAGAAGGTCGAGTCGCTCGTCAGCGCCGAGGATCGCCAGCTCCTGGAAGAGCATGCGACGTTCGTCCGCGAGATGGAGCAGGAACTGCGGAACACCGGGACAGCGGGACTCGACCATCCGACGCCGGAGCTGGAACCGGGCGTGAAGGAAGAGAACGATAACATTCCGCGCATCAGCAAGATGCAGGTCGACCTGATGGTCAACAGCTTCGCGTCGGACTTTGCCCGCATCGCGACGTTCCAGATCACCAATTCGGTCGGCCAGGCGAAGATGCGCTGGCTCGGCGTCGAAGAGGGGCACCACGAGCTGTCGCACGAGCCGGACTCGAACGAGTCGGCCCAGGAGAAGCTGACGCGGATCAACACGTGGTACTGCGAGCAGATGGCGTACCTCGCCGAGCGGCTGGCGGCGACGCCGGAGCCGGGGGGGACGGGGAGCCTGCTGGACAACACGCTGATTGTCTGGACGAACGAGCTGGGCAAGGGGAACTCGCACACGCTGGACAACATCCCGTTCGTGCTGGTGGGGAACGGCCTGGACTTCAAGATGGGCCGTTCGGTGAAGATGCCGAAGGTGTCGCACAACCGGCTGCTGCTGTCGCTGGCGCACGGGTTCGGGCATCACATCGAGAAGTTCGGGAATGCGGACTTCTGCGGGGACGGGCCGCTGTCGGGGCTGGTGTAGTCGGTCGGAGAAAGTGATTAGTGGCGAGTGGTCAGTGGCGAGTGAGGAGAAGAGGAAAAAGGGAGCGGAGGCGACGAAATGCCAAGACGGGGTCAGGACTCCTTTCTACAGAGTCCTGACCCCGTCTTGTTTTGAATCTTCACTTCTCGTGCGACTGAAGAATGTCATCGGGCGTCGACACGTAGCGAGGGGTTCCCAACGATTCGAGGAGTTCGCCGGGAAAGTGATTCGGCGCATCCGCCGCTGTAAAGAGCGGTGTCGTGTCGTCCGAGAAGAACAGCAGCACATGGCCCATGCGCATCACTTCGAGGACGCATCGCCACAGGTTGGGATGCTGGACGGGCCTGGAGATCATCAGACCGCCGACGGAGTTCGCGGTCTCCACTTCAGGGCCGCAATAGATGTCACAGCACGTGAATTCGTCCTCGAAGCAAACGTGGATTCTGCCAGTCGCCGGATCCCAGTCGGTCGCGTACCTGGCGAACAGGTTCCGAATCGGCTCGAAGGGCAGCGGCGCCACTTCGCCGTCGCGATACGACCAGAGAAATGCTTCGACGCCCACGTTCGCGATTCCTTCTACCTACACGCACCTGCTCACTCCGGGATTGCGGACCGCGCGTTCGGGCTTTAGCTTGCCAGTTCCCGAACTCGAATCGGTCCCCAGCAAGACTGTGCGCGATGCGACTTCCTGATTCAATGACGTTGCTGCGCGTTCTGCAGGTTGTGGCCGGCCTGCTGGTGCTCAAGGTGACCGTCAGCATTGTGCTGCGGTACGTCGATTATTTCCCGCCGGATTTTGAGTCCGGGTTTCTGCAGGGGCGGGAGTCGTATTTCGCAGACGCTTACCAGTGGGCGTTCTATCCGCACATCTTCGCCGGGCCGGTGACGCTGGTGCTGGGGACGCTGCTGGTGAGCGACGGGTTCCGACGGCGGTGGCCGGGGTGGCATCGGGTGCTGGGGCGGGTGCAGGTTCCGGCGGTTCTGTGCGTGGTGGCGCCGACCGGGGTGTGGATGGCGACGCGGGCAGAGGCGGGGCCGGCGGCCGGGCTGGGCTTTGTGCTGCTGGCCGTCTGGACCGGTATCACCGTCGTGTCAGGTTGGCGGTCGGCGGTGCGGCGACGATTTGCGGAGCACCGGCGGTGGATGTGGCGGTGTTATCTGGCGCTCTGCTCGACGGTGGTGCTGCGGCTGACAATCGGAGTGTCGACGGTCATCGAGTTTGAACCGCCGGGCCTGGAGGTGTTTGCCGCGTGGGGTGGGTGGCTGGTTCCGCTGGGCGCGTTCGAGCTGGTACGGCTTGTTCGTCGATCTCGTTCTTAGCGGTGCCTGGGGTGCGAGAGAGTTGGTTCGCCGTGGATGCCGCAATTCGGCAGGCGGGAGCCTGCCCTACGCGGATGACGTCCACTGTACGTACCGCGATCGGCTCCGGCGGGGCGGCGGTTTTACGGCCGTCCCGCCGGAGTCCGTCTGGCGGTGATGTTGCGCCGGTGGAATTCCCGGCGGTTCAAGCACATTGATCAGGTTCGCCGGTCTTGCGGCCGGGTGAACGGGAAAAGCTCGACGTCGAGGCTGTGCGCACACGAGGTGCGCCCCTCGGACTGCCCTTGCGAGCAGTCCGTCGCTGGGCCCTGATCAGGCCCGGTTTGAAGAGGTCAATCCGGACGCCTGCGGAGGTCCGCAGACACGAGTGCACTTCCTTGACCCCTTCATAAATAGGGGGTTTGTTGCGCGGAAAGTTGTAAAGGCTGGAGTGGGTTGTGGTTAGTGGATGGTGGATAGGGAGGAGAAGACAGAAGACGAAGAAGATGTGGGGCGTCAGAAGTCGCCGACTTTGTCGCTGGCGGCGATGGAGATCAGGGCTCGTCGGGCGGCGGGGGACAGGTTGAGGCTGAGAAAGCGGACGCTGCCGTCACACAGCAGAGCGTGGGTTCCGCCTCGATGCGGCAGGTTCGATTCCTTGCTCAGGCTCAGGAACAGGGCTTCGTCGGCGTCCTGGGGGGACATCCACGGGATGGAGCGGTCGGAGGGGGCTTCGAGGACCGCAATCGTCTGCTCTGTGCCATCGGTGATGTCGGACAACTTGCGGGATTCTGCTGGCGCGAAGAGGCTGCCGGGGGCGACGATGGCCAGGCTGGTGGTGTGATTCGGCGGCATGTCGGCGACGGATGGGCAGCGATAGGCATGCAGCATCGTCTCGCGGGCCTTCTCGTTCGCCGGGTCGTCCCAGGGCCTGGTCAGGTCGATCGTGTCGTAGAGCGGTTGCTGGTCGAGGTACGGCAGGATCAGCGTTCGCCAGCTATGTAGCGGTTTGCCGTCGACGTCGACGGTATAGGCCGGGGGGAAGGCTCCATACGTGTCGTGATAGTTGTGGAGGGCCAGGCCGATCTGCTTCAGATTGTTCTTGCACTGCGTACGCCGGGCCGGCTCGCGCCCTCGATGCGCCGGCATGAGAAGAGCGATCAGCAACAGCACAATGCCGCTGTAGATCACGATCCGAATCGCAATGGGCCAGCAACCCAGCGAGCGGGTGGCTTTGACAGGCGGGCTGTCTGGCCCCGGTTCAATGTCGGTGTTGCTGGGCATGAGAGGCCTGCCTGGGAGGGGAATCGTCGCCAGCACTGCTGGGGGCCTTGAACCAATAGTGTCGTCAACTTCCCGCTGCGAGACAATCTCCCACAGTATCGCCCGATCAACTCGCGGTTCTCTGCGGACTTGCGAGTGGCGCAGCAGAAACGCAAGTTCTCAAGTCTCAGCCGTCGCCTTCTCCATAATCTTCTCCGCGTCCTCCGCGCCTCCGTGGTGAAGCTCCTTCTTCGGTTCTCCACGGAACCTTCTCCCAGCATGCGCTGCGCGTAACACCGGCAGCATCGACCCGCTGCGCGATTTCCGGGCATGGCTCTCAGCGCGATTCAAATCGTTGGCGGGCAACACGTTGACGTTCGCTCACGGGCTCTTCACATCCTGCGGTATGGGAGTTGCGTTCCGGCCTCCTCGGTCGGAGACGTCCTTGTGCTTGGGGCGTCCGGGGATGGAAGTCTCTGCTCCGCCGACCTTCGTTCGCCTTTTGCCAAGTGAGAACTGTCCGTGGCTATTCCAGGGAATTCCGGAAAACATGGTTATCTGATCGACATGGATGGCGTCTTGTACCGCGGCTCCGCGCTGATCCCCCGGGCGGATGAATTCATCAACACGCTCCGCGAGCGCAACATCCCGTTCCGGCTGCTGACGAACAACAGCCAGCGCGCCCGCCGGGACGTCGTCGCCAAACTGGCTCGCATGGGGATCGACGTCGAGGACGAACACATCTTCACGAGCGCAATGGCGACGGCGCGGTTCCTCGCCGAGCAGAAGCCGGGCGGCACCGCCTTTGTCATCGGCGAAGGGGGGTTGCTGACGGCGATGCATCAGTACGGCTATGCGATCGTGGATCACGATCCCGACTACGTCGTCGTCGGGGAGGGGCGGACGTTCAATCTCGAGCTGGTCGAGCAGGCCGTGCGGATGATCCTGCAGGGGGCCAAATTGATTGCGACGAATCTCGATCCGAACTGTCCGGTGCAGAACGGGCTGCGGCCCGGCTGCGGGGCGATGGTGGCGATGCTGGAAATTGCGACTGGCGTGAAGGCCTTCAGCGTAGGGAAGCCCAGCCCGGTGATGATGCGGGCCGCCCGGAAGGAGCTGGGACTGGCGACCGCTGAGACCACGATGATCGGCGATACGATGGAGACGGACATTCTGGGGGGCGTGCAGCTCGGGTTTCAGACCGTGCTGGTCCTCAGCGGGGGGACGAGTCGCTCCGATCTGCTGAAGTACGCCTATCGTCCCGAACTGGTGGTGGAATCGCTCGGGGAACTTGCCGACATTCTGAACCAGCAAGAGTGGGTCGGACCGGCGCAGCAGCATGCCGCAAAGCGGAACGGCTCAGCGCGACGGATGTCCGCGGCTGTGGGAGCCTATTGAGCGGTACCAACGACTGGTTGGTTGTTGGGGGGCGCTCCGGGCTTCTGCAGAGCCTGCAGCGCCTTGACGGCCTCGGCGGGAATCGGGGCGCCGGCGATCGTGGCGTTGAAGACGTCGACGACGAGGGGATAGACCTGTTTGACCGTCGGCTGATTGAACTGCGGGCGGTTGAGCAGTCCGCCCGGTCCCTTTTTCTCGACGTCCCGATCGTCGGCGTCCTGTTCTTTGAAGGTCAGGTACAGCCGGCCGAAGACGGACTTCCAGAGCGGGTTTTTGGCGCTGGTGGAAGCGGCTGTCGCGGCCTCGGCAATGAAATTCGTAATCGTAGCGAGGGTCGCCTTCGTATCGACCGAGGGGTCGTAGGCAACGCGCCCCAGCGATCGGCAGGCCTCGGCGCGCGTGACCCAGTCGCGTTTCGGGTCGGCAACGACTTTCTGCAGGGTCTCGACCAGAATGGGCTTCCGATTGAGGTCCACCGAGATATCGACAAACGCCATGGCGTAGGCCAGCCGCCGCTGATACCACGGGTGAGCCTTTTCGTTACTCAGTTCGGCCACGAGGACTGAAGCGACCTTTTGTTTGGTTTTCACGTCCGGGCTGCTGTTGGAGAGGATCCGCACGACGCCGCGGACCGCCAGGATCTTGATCGCCTCGGGCTGGTTTGGATCCTTGAGGACGGTCAGCAGGGGCTCGATCGCGGGGATGAAGGCCTCGGTCTTCAGATTCTTCTTCGAATCTTCGTCCGTCAGATTCAGCTCGGACAGAATGAAGACGGCGTGCAGTCGGGCGTAGAAGTTGTTGTCGAGCAGGGGCGCGCACTGCTTGACGACCTCGGTCAGCATGAATTCCCGCGCCTTCTTCGTTTCGTCGGCGTTGGGGGACAGCTTTCCCATCCCGTTGATGCTGCGCATGAGCTCATCGCGCGCCTTCATCCAGTCTTCACGATTGTCGAGGTTCGTGAGTCGCGCCAGCCGGTACTGGATTCCGCCTCGGATCAATTCCTGGGATTGGGCATCCTTCCACTGGCTTTTGGTCACTGCCGCGTTGAACTTGCTGTCGACCCTCTTCAGGGCGTCAAGCTGTTCCTTGGTCAGCAGAGGGCGATTGATCTGCATGACTTCGGGCGGCGTCTGAGGCGGTTCGAAGTCCTTGGGCAGCGTCTCCGAATCAATTGGCGTCGGTCCGGCGGGCGTCGGGGCGCCCGGTCGTGTGGCAGGCTGCGCGCCTGAAGCGGATTTCTTCTTCGCCGCCGGCCGCTGTGCAACTGCGGGTTCGCTCACCAGCACGCCGCAGGTTGCGACGAAGGCCAGAACGATCAATGTCTTTGGCATGGAGCTACGCCGCAGGGAGTTTGCGGGAACAGTCGAGATGGGCACGGAGCGATCCTTCCGATCGGAATGCGAAGCCGAGTGAGCTTCTCTAAGGAGCGGCAAGAACGTCTCCGGATTTTCCTGGCAGATCTGCCAATTACAGTTCCTGTAGACTACCTCTCCTCGGAACCGTTTACCACCCGCGTTCGGCGGAATCGCGTCGGGTCCGGACGGGAAGTCTGCCGGTGACGCCGGACACGCGGATCGGACCGGGCTGGCGGCTTCGCATGCCGACAACACCCGGTTGTAACGCCCGCAACGACGGCGACGCCTGATCCGCGACGAGCTGTCCCGTCCGGCCGGGATCGCAATCGCCGCCTGCGGATTGTACGAAACCCCCATCACACAGCACAATACCGCCTGCAACAAGGACTTACGGCAGACCGGACGAATCGGCGCCGCGACTTCACCAGCAGCAACGGAGCAGAGTCCGATTCCTGACATCGGCCCGGGAGGTTTTCGATGACACTTCTTTATCAGGACCCGGTGTTCGAAGAGCACCAGACGGGTCGGCACCCGGAACAGCCGGCGCGTCTGGCCAGCATCCGCACGGCCCTCGACCGGCAGGGGCTGGCGGCGCGTTGCACCCCGGGCGTCCTGCGCGCCGCCACCGTCGACGAGCTCTGCCGACTCCACGCGCGGGAACATGTCGACCGGATTCTCGCTTTCGCCGGTCAGGGGGGCGGCCGGATCGAAGCCGATACCGTGATGAGCGGGCGGTCGTGGGAGGTTGCGTGTCTGGCCGCGGGGACGGCGCTGGCTGCCGTGGATGAAGTGGTCTCCGGTCGACACCGTCAGGCGCTCTGCCTGGTGCGTCCGCCGGGCCACCATGCCGTCGCGGATGCTCCGATGGGGTTCTGCCTCTTCAACAACGTGGCGCTGGCGGCCGAGCACGCGCTGCGCGTCTACGACCTCAATCGGATCCTGATCGTCGACTGGGATGTGCATCACGGAAATGGGACGCAGGATCTGTTCTACGACCGCTCGGACGTCTGGTTTCTGTCGGCGCATCGGTTCCCCTTCTATCCAGGATCGGGGGCCACGACGGAAACCGGGACTGGCGCAGGATTGGGGGCAACGTTCAATCTGCCGCTGGCGTTCGGAACCACGCGCCGCGAGATTCTCTCGCGATTCGAATCGCTGCTGGCGGACGCCTGCGCTCGCTGCCGTCCGCAGCTGGTCCTGGTCAGTGCCGGCTTCGATGCGCACCGGCTCGACCCGATCGGCTCGCTCGGCCTCGAAACGGAAGACTTCGGGACGCTGACGAAGCTGGTGCAGCAGGCGGCGGCGGAGTGGTGCGAGGGGCGGCTGATCTGCCTGCTCGAAGGGGGCTACGACCTGGCGGCGCTCGGCGAGAGCGTGGCGTTGCACCTGAAGACGCTGCTGGAAGCCGGTTGACAGCCGTCGATCGTGCTTTCAAGATGTTGCCAGAGTACTGGTGAAGGGCAGGAACCTGGATCGGACGATTCGCGTCCGATCGCAATGTGACCGTATGGCAGAGTTTTCCGACGTCGTGAACGACAGCGATCCGTTGGCCGAGTGCGAACGTCGGTTGCAGTACGCCTTTCGCGACCGGGGCCTGCTGCGCCGCTGTCTCACGCACTCGTCGATTGCACCGACGCGACTCGAGTCCAACGAGCGGCTGGAGTTTCTGGGGGATGCGATCCTGGGGGCGGTCGTGTGCGAGATGCTGTTTCAGCGATTCCCCGACGAACCGGAAGGGGAGTTGACGCGGATCAAGTCGGTCGTCGTCAGCCGGACGACGTGCGCGAAAATCAGCGGCGATCTCAACCTGCACGATCAGGTTTTCATTGGCAAGGGGCTCAGCGGCTTCAACGCGGTCCCGAGTTCGGTGATGGCGGCGGTATTCGAGTCGCTGATCGCGGGGATCTATCTCGACGGAGGCTACGACGCGGCGCAGGCGTTCGTGGGCCGGCTGGTGGGGCCCGAAATCGATCGGGTGGTCCATTCGAGCCACGGCAAGAACTACAAGAGCCTGCTGCAGCAGCACACGCAGAAGCTGCTCGGGCAGACGCCGGTCTACCGGATCGTCGACGAGAAGGGACCGGATCACTCGAAGTGCTTTCTGATCGCAGCCATCATCGGCGGCGAAGAGTTCGAGTCCGCGTGGGGTCCCAACAAGAAGGACGCGGAGCAGCGCGCTGCGGAGAACGCGTGGTTTCAGATTCAGGGCCGCTCTGCGGGGTACGCGCCGGAAGCGTCTGCCGAGCCGCTGATCGACCGGGATTGATTCTTGCTGGATGAAATGGAAGAAGGCGACCGGAAAGATCCGGCCGCCTCCACTCGTTGTTGCGTGTAAGCTTCGAGAAGCTACTTGCCGGCGGTTGGCGCCGGAGCGGCCTTCGCTGCCTTCTTCTTGGCTGCCTTCTTCTTGGCAACCTTCTTGACGGCCTTCTTCGTCGCGGCCTTCTTGACGGTCTTCTTCGCGACCTTCTTGACGGCCTTCTTCGCGACCTTCTTCACGGCCTTCTTTGCTGCTTTCTTCTTGGCCACCGCAAATCCTCCTTCCAGAGAGACATTGGGTGACCGTCTTGCCGCTGGCGCACCGGGCTAAGCTGATCGGCAAAGACGCGTCACACCCTCGAATCCATTCCGACCTGCCAACCTTGACAAGTCGCGTGATGATTTGCGTGAGCCCTGGTTCGTCGTTCGAGCATTGCGGCAGCAATCACTCTTTGACTTGACAGGAGCCGTGTCACGCGCATCAACACAGAACTGGCGGACATCCTAAGCATTTCAAAGATTCCTTCAAGCCATTTGTTTGGGTTTGCGACAAAAAAAGTGCAGAGTTTTCGAATTCGTTTGCGCCGCGCGCTGCGCGCAGCGCGTCATGGACGTCGCATTTCGTGCGACTCGTCGTCGCCGTGTCGCGCCATTCGCGCTGTGAAGAACATCGCATTCTCCACTGCAGAAAACCGCGTTCTCTGAGTAGCGCTGGTCGACGAGCGGCTTGCTTTGCGGATGACGTGACGAGGGACTGAGGCCGTGCGGCGCGCGCGTCGTGCGGCCTTCCGCACTGGAGCGGCGCGGATGCGCTCGAAGCGTTGCAGCGCGTCGTGCGGTCCTGCGTCGTGCGGTCCGGCGATTCAACGAAAAAGAGGCGTTTCTGCGGCGAAAAACTGCAGAAACGCCTCTGCGTGCTCCGGAGAGTTGCATGGACGCGAACGTCATTTCGCCGGCTGCAGTTCCTGCAGAACCGATTGCATGTAGCGCAGACTCTCCTGCGCGATGTGCTCGGCGCCGGGACGATAGTCGAAGACTTCGACGGACACCCAGTGGTCGTACTGGCTGTCGAGCAGGGCCTGGAGGATGGGCCTGTAATCGGTCGGTCCCATTCCCGGTCCCAGCAGGTTGTCGTCGTTGACGTGGAAGTGCCGCGTGACGTCGGCGTAGTCGGCGATCAACTGCGGAATCGGCGTCGACTCGCTGAGCATGGCCTTCACGTCCTGGATCAGACGGAAGTTCGGATGATCGACCATCTCGATCAGCTTTCTGGCGTCGGCGCACGTGTTGAGAAAGTCCGTTTCGTTCGGCGTCAGCGGTTCGATGCAGAGGGTGACGCCGCAGTCGGCGAAGATCGGCATGACGGCGCAGAAGACTTCCATCGCGTTGGCCATCGCCTGATCGCGATTCATGCCGCGTTCGAGGGATCGTTGTGCGGGCGATCCGAAGACCAGCGTGGAGCCGCCGAGGTCGGCGCAGGCTTGCGCGAGTTCGCGCAGATACTTGGCGGTCTCATTTCGCGTGCGCGGGTCGAACGCGGTCAGATGCAGTCCGGTCGTTTTGGCGAGCAGCCAGTGCAGGCCGACGATCGTGAGTCCCTGCTTCTCCGCCTGGCGACGGAGCTCCTTTCGGCGTTCGGGGCTGACGTCGCTGATGCGGTCCGCCAGCGTGAAGGGCGCCACTTCGATTCCGGTGTAGCCGACTTCGGCGATGAACTGGCATTGCCGCTCCCAGTCCCAGCCCTCGAAGAGTTCCTGACAGATTGCGAATTTCATGGGCTCCACCTCTTCCTGGTACGACAGACTCCGGCCGACTCCCGTCACAGTAACCGACGGAAGGGCCGGTTGCCAAATCGCGAAGGTCGCGGGAGAGTCGCATTGCGATCGCCGTGCCGCCCGTCCGGATCGTCGGCAGCTTCGCGGCCGTCCGTTTCACGCCATGCCGTTTCACGCGACGGGCTGTGCTTTCTGGCGAAAGAAATCCGGCGATTCCGATTGGGAAGCCTGCGGTGTGTCCGTCAAGCGTCGACTGTTGCGCGGGAGTTCCCGTTCAGTTCGGGCCGATGAACGATGCGCCGAGTCTCGGGATGATTCGGGATGGACCGCATCTGCAGGGACTGGCAGATACGGGACTCGGCGCAGGGGTGTCCGCGGCAGCGAACGTGACTGTCAGGGCCTCGGCTTGTCAGTGTCGGACAATGTCAAACCTTGCCGATGCGCGAAAATGCGCGCTTTGGCTCATGCAGGCGGGCTCCGCTGGCCGATGCTGCTGATAAGGGAGAGTTTGACGTTGTCATCACGGATGAGCCGGTTCCACCACCCCCGAAGAACTCATTAGGTTCTTTCAGGGATAAGGACAGATCGATGAGATACGCAGCTTGGATGGTCGTCCTTGCGGGAGTGATGGCGCTCGCAAGTGACACGACGGCGGAGGCTTCCTACTTCGGGGCCGCCAGCTACAAATGTTGCCCTACAAACGCGTGCGCCCCGAGCGGCGACTACTGTGCAGGCCGGCGGTGCGGCCGCACCTGCTACCAGACTGTTCGTGAAACGGTCTGGGACACCAAGACGTACACGTGCTGCCGGACGGTCTACGACCAGATCTGCGAGCAGTGCCCGGTGACCTGCACCCGCAACGTCTACGAGACCTGCTACCGCGACGTGTGCTGCACGATCTGCAAGCCGGTCTACAACACCTGCTACCGCGACGTCTGCTGCACGATCCGCAAGCCGGTCTACAACACCTGCTATCGCGACGTGTGCTGCACGATCCGCAAGCCGGTCTACAACACCTGCTATCGCGACGTCTGCTGCACGATCCGCAAGCCGGTCTACAACACCTGCTACCGCGACGTGTGCTGCACGATCCGCAAGCCGGTCTACAACACCTGCTATCGCGACGTCTGCTGCACGACCTACCGGACCGAGACCGAGACCTGCTACAAGAACGTCTGCTACACCGTCTGCAAGCCGGTCTGCGAGACGAAGCAGATCCAGGTCGAATGCGGCGAGTGGAAGACCGAGACCTACACGGTTCCCGGCCCGGTGGTGCAGAAGTGCGTGTCGGAACCCGGCACCTGCGAGTGGGATCCCTGCCGCTGCTGCTGCGTGTACAAGCCCGGCTGCTGCAAGATCGTCTGCGAGCAGTGTCCGCCGACGACCTGCTGCCGCAAAGTCTGGTGCCCGCGCACCGAGTGCCGCACGGTGACCTGCACCCGCTACGAGCAGGAAGTCAAGCAGTGCCAGGTTCCTTACACGGTCTGCCGTCGGGTGCCGGTCTGCGAAACGAAGCGCGTCCCCTACACGACCTGCTCGTGGACCAGCGAGTGCGTGACCAAGAAGGTTCCCTACACGACCTGCTCGTGGACCAGCGAGTGCGTGACCAAGAAGGTTCCTTACACGACCTGCTCGTGGACCAGCGAGTGCGTGACCAAGAAGGTTCCTTACACGACCTGCTCGTGGACCAGCGAGTGCGTGACCAAGAAGGTTCCTTACACGACCTGCACCATGACCCGCGAATGCGTCACCAAGAAGGTTCCCTACACGACCTGCCGTCAGGTCTGTGAAACCAAGATGGTCACGAAGACCCGCTGCGTGCCGCGACAGGTCGTCGAAACCAAGACCTGCTGCGTTCCCCGCACCGTCTGCCGCCGCGTGCCGGTCCAGACCTGCTGCGTGGCCGATCCCGGCAACTGTGCTCCGGCACCCGCCCCGGCCTCGTGTGCCGTTCCGCAAGCTGCCTGTGCCGCTCCGGCCCCGGTCCCCGCTGCGGTGGAAGCCACCCCGGCTCCGGTCGAAGCTGCTCCGGCTCCGCTGCCGCCGCAGTAATGGTCCGACGGGACTGATCGCCTGAATCCGGAGGCGGGGGAGACTTCTCAAGAGTCTCCCCCGCCTTCTTTACGTATCATGCGGCCAAGCGACCGTTGGCCGTTCCATCGCCGTGGGAAGACCGCGCCCATCGCGGGCTCCGGGCGTGCCACCCGACGGGAGAACTCCGTCCGATTGAAAGATTCGGCCGGCGGAGCCGGCCCTACGGTCGCTCTTCTTCCGCTTTCAGCAATCCGCTCAAGAATTCGAACGACTCGCGCAGCACTTCCGGCGCCATGTGGCTGTGCCGGCTCAGTTCGACGTGTACGCCCCCCGCGTAGCCGATCTCGTTCAGCGCCCGGATCGCCGGCGGGAAGTCGATGGTCCCGGCTCCGAACCGCAGGTGCTCGTGGACGCCGCGGACCATGTCTTCGATGTGGACGTTGAGGAGCTTCCCCCGCCATGCGCGGATGTGGTCGGCGATGGACCCTTCCTCGACGCAGTGGACGTGTCCGATGTCGAGCGTCAGTCCCAGGTCGTCTCGTCTCAGCCGCTCTCCCAGCTCGCGGAACTGCGCGAACGTCTCGATGAACATCCCCGGTTCCGGCTCGAAGGCGAGCCGCAGCCCTTTCGCTGCTGCGTAGTCCAGCACTCCCGGCAGACTCGACGTCAGGCGGGTCCAGACATCCTCCGCTGGAGCGTCGTCCCGCAGCACGCCTGACCAGCACGAAACGGCGGTCGAGCCGAGATCGTGGGCGATGTCGATGCAGCGTCGCAGGAAGTCGATCCGCCCGGCCCGATCCGACTCCTTTGGGCTGACCAGCGTCGGTTCGTGCTTCTGCCGGGGATTCAGCAGGAACCGAGCGCCGGTTTCCACGACGGACGTGAATCGATACCGATCCAGCAACCGCCGCATGCGATTGACGTCGTCGATCAGCTTGGGCGAGAACGGGTTCAGACAGTGATGATCGATGGTGATCGCCACCGACTGGTATCCCACTGCCGCCATCAGTTCCAGGGCCTGATCCCAGCGATGATCGGACAGTCCATTGGTGTTGTAGCCGAGTCGCATGTCGGAAGGGGTATCCTTGGGAGAGCCAAGAGTTGAGAGTTGAGAGTTGAGAGACAGAGAATGCATCCGGGCAGTGTTGTCTTGACTCGGACCCACGCTCTGGCTGGGAATGTCTCTTGGCAACGCTCCGCGTTGCGTCAGAATCGACTACGGCAGCGCCTTTGCCGCCGCTTCGCGCACTGCTGCATCTGCATGTTGTCGCAGGGCTGCGATGCGATTGTCGCGGAGTTGTTCGCGTGTCACAGTTCCCGCTTTGACGGCCTCCAGCAGGGCCAGGCACCGGTCGGGAGTCCGGAGCAGGCCGTCCAGGGCAAGCTCGCGATTCTGCTGCGGAGCATGGGACAGCAGCCCCACCAGCAGCGCAGTCACCTCCGGCGCCGGCACGTCGATCGAGCCGCTGACAGAGCCCATCTGCAGTTCCGCGTGCGTTCCCTTTGCAGCGTACCTCGTCAGCGACGCCTGCGCCCGTTCCCAGCCCAGCAGGGGCAGCATTCGCAGGGCGTCGTAGCGCGTCCCTGTCGGCACCTTGTCGTTGTCCGCCATGACGAGGGACAGCTCCAGGCTCCGCTGCCAACGCGCCCGCAGGACGTCCTCGCCGGCGAGAAGTTTTGCGAATCGCTCGCCGGGCCAGACATTGAGCATGCTGACGCCGTTGATGAGCCCGCCGCCGATGACGACGGCCTGCCAGTCCCGAAGCGGCTCTCCGTCGCGTGGCAGAGTCACTTTCAGAATCCCGACCAGTTCGGCGTCCTGATTTCGCTTCCCTGCGGCGATGGCGATTCGCCAGATCCACGGGATTCGTCGGTACTCTTCGGGCGTCCCCGGCTCCATCGTCGCGCCCAGCACGGCAATCATTGCGGCCGAGTGCTGGGGAAAGTCGGCGATCAGCTTCTCCCGCTGGTCGCGGGGATGAGCATCATCGATGAGAAACCGCGCCATGGAGGCGGGATCGCCGGGAATCACAGCGGCTGCCGCCAGGGCGCCGCCGGCGCTCGGCGGTCGTCTTCCGGGCGGCGTCAGGGCCACCATTCGCAGATCCAGCAGAGCGCCGTCCAATCCACCTCCGGCGGGTTGGACGCGCACGTGATGCGATCCTGCCGGCAGCGTCACGCGACCCAGCTTTGACAGGCGGTACTGATTCCAGCCTCCGGTCGAGGCGACCTTCTGCGTCAGTGTGGCGTCTCCGACCGACAGCCCGAGCAGGTTCCCGGCGACGGTGGCGTCGCAGGCGGCATCGACCCAGATGTCGAACTCGCCTGCTTGCGGAATCTCGCAGGTCCAGATGACGTAGTCCTGCGGCGAGTGCCAGTAGCCGATGTTGCCGAATTCCTTTTCATACGTGATCTGATCGCCGTAGATTGCGGCCTTCGCCGCCGTCAGCACGACGATTCCGTCGGCCCCCGGCTTGACGACCGTCGGCTGATTGCCGGGCAACGACTTGGGGGGTGACTGCAGTGACGAGAGCCATGTCTGCAGGTCGGCCAGGGCGGCTGGCGAGACGTCCTTCTCGAATCCTTCCGGCATCAGCGAACGACCGGAGTTTTTCAGCTCCTCGACTTCGGTTCGCAGGACGCTGTGAAACTTTCCGTCGGCGGAAGCGACCTTGAAGCCTGCGGCGGCTTCTTCCTGAATCATCCCGCTCAGCACGCGCCCGTCATCGAGGGCGATTGCATAGTTGTGGTAGCGTGGATCGACGGCCTGATTGGGGTCCAGCACCGCGGTCACCAGTGCGGAGAAGGGCTTGGTGCTGTAGGGGGACAAGTCCGGCCCGATCGCCTGCCCGACATCCTGCAGCCGATGGCAGGTTGCGCAGCGCTTGGCGAACAGTTCCCGCCCCTGCTGCGGATTTCCCGCGTCCGTCGCTTCCGCCAGGTAGCGCTGAATCAGCTCCTTCCGGTCTGCGGAGCCGGGCAGAGTCAGCAGCTTCGCCGCCCGTTCCCGCAGTGCGACGGTCGGATGCTCCAGCAGTCGCTGGCGGACGGCCGTCTCCAGTTCGCCCGCCTGGATCGCCTGCCCTTCCATCGCGGTCAGCAGCTGACCGGTCCACGCAGGCCGGCTCAACAGAACCCCCAGGATCTCGCCGCGCCGAATCGGGCTCAACTCGCCCCAGTGCGCCAGCAGGACGTGGGCGACTTGATCGCCGGGTTGGCGCGAGAGCCCCGCGATCGCCGCCTGCTGCAAACCTCCCGGTGTCTGCGGCGACAGGAGTTGCCCCAGCAACTCGACGTCTTCCGCATGACCACCCGGCAACACGGCGACCAGTCGCATCGCCGCGAGTCGCAGACTTTCGGCGGCGCTGGCGCTGGCAACGGTCGACCGAGCTGCGGCGACCACCGACTCCCAGTGTCCTCGATCGGCTTCCGGCAGGAGATCCTCGACGGATCGAGACTGTCGAGCGAGGATCGGCAGGATTTCGGACAGCGAGCGGAACTGGTCCGCCTGCCGTTCCGGGGCCACGGGTCGACAGATTCCGGCGATGACCGGTCCGAGCGCTGCGGGGGGGGACAACGCCGCCACCTGCGCCAGCAATGCCTTCCGCAGCGTGGCCGGAGTCTCCCCCGGCTGCGTCAGCGCGGCCTGATAGACGGCCGCTGCAGACTCCGCCGTCAATGAGCTGAGGACGCCAGCCACCAGGTACGAGTCATCCGCATGCTGCCGCGCCAATCGCGCCAATGCGACCGCGGCTCGCGGATCGCTGCTGTTACCGAGCGAGTAGGCAATCTGCAACTGCACCTGCCGGTCGGGATCGCTCGCCCGTCCCAGCATGGCGTCGAGCAGGGGACCGTCTTCCTTGAGTCGCGACGCCACAATTCGCACCGCCTGACGCCGCACGCCTGGATGACCATCGGTCAGCGTTTGAGTCAGAAGCTCGGCCGACAGTTCGCCGAGCCGCTCCAGCACGCACAGGGCCTGCATCCGCACGACGGGTCGGTCCGCGTTGCGGACGAGGGCCGCCAGATCGTCGGCGACTCCGCCTTCCTGATTCCAGACCAGGAGCTGCTGCGCCATGTCGCGCTGCCAGCCGTTTGGCGAATCGAGCGCCGCGACCAGTCCGGGGCCGTCCAGTTCCGCCAGTCGCAACCATTCCCGGGGCGTCTCTCCTCGCGGCAGAATCCGGTAGAGACGACCGCGATCGGCGCCGGCGCGGGGATCCAGTTCGGCCAGAGTCTCCGGCGGAATCCAGATCGGATGTTCGATGACGAACCGGTACATGTCCACGATCCACAGGGCGCCGTCCGGACCCGTTCGCGCCTGCACCGGACGAAACCACGGATCGGTCGAGGCGACGAATTCCGCCTGTTCCTCGCCCGGCGCGCGCACCCCTTGGAACACGACTCCCATCGGCGACAGCACTCGCCGATGAACCAGATTGTTGACCGGCTCGCAGGTGAAGGAGTTCCCGGCGAGACCGGCACCCAGCAGATCATCGCGATAGATCCCCAGCCCGCAGGCCGCCGTCGCCCGACCCGCCGGACCGGACAACTTGAAGCGAATCGTTTCCGAAATCGGGAAGACCTGTCCGGCGTCTCCTCCTGTCGGCACGGAGACGGCCATGGCCGGCGGCTGGAAGTGGGGGTTCCGTCGCAGCGCCGCTTCGTCCATCGGATAATGCAGCACGAACTGGCTGTTGTTGCAGCCGAACCAGTCCCCCCAGTCGTTGCGTACCCGTCCCTGCTGGGTGGCGCCGATCGCCGGTTCGATCACGCCGCGATCCGGATCGATCCGGAAATCCCGACGTCCGAGGGAAACCACGTTTCCGGTCTTGTGACAGGTGATGTCGCCGCCAAACAGACCGGACGAACCGTAGACCCAGCCGTCGAGGCCGTATTCCAGGCTGTTGATGCGCGCCTGATAGTTGTGCGTCGCGAAGCCCGAGAAGAGCTTCTGCACGTCGTCCGCACGGTCGTCGCCGTCGGTGTCGCGGGCGAACAGAATGTCAGGCGCGGCGCAGACCAATACGCCGTCGCGCCAGACGGTGACGCCGGTTGGAAACGGGATCCCTTCCAGAAAGACTTGCGCCCGGTCGAACCGGCCGTCGCGGTCATCGTCGTGCAGCACCCGCACCCGGCCGCCCGGGCTGAACTGGCCGTCGGCGCCGGCGGGATAGTCGTACATCTCCGCAACCCACAGTCGTCCGTCGGGCCCGAAGTCGACCGCCACCGGACTGACGACCAGCGGTTCTGCGGCGGCCAGCTCAGCGACATACCCGTCGCGCAACCGCAGCGCCGCAATCGACTGAGCCGGCGAACGCGGCGGAATTCCCTGCGTCCGGCCGGTTTCGACCGGCGGTGCGAACGTTGCGTCGAGCTGCCTGCGGACGGTGCTGACGATCGGCTGTTCGAGACCGGGTGCGTAGGGGCCGGGCAGGTCGTAGTAGACCATCGCTCCACCTCCTTCGTACCCCCCCTCTGTCAGGATTCGTTCGGAAGGGACGTAACCGGGGCAGGCATTGGCGTAGGCGTTGATCCACAGCCGCCGGCCGTCCAGCTCCTTCTTCAGCCGCTTCGAATAATCGACGACCACCTCTCCCGGCAGAAAGACCATCGCGAGCGAGTCGCCGAAACTCCAGGTCTGAATCGGGTAGCTGACCTTCGTCAAGAGCGCCTCGCCACGATCCAGCCGGGCCAGTTGCGTCCGGGCGTGATGCCCAATCGCGTTCTGCAACTCGGCCCGCTTCTCCCACTCCTCGCGCGTCGGATGCTGAGCAAACGCCAGATCGATCCGCTCCCATTGCGTGTTCAGCGGACCGGTCACCGGCGTCAGCGGTCCCTGCAGCAGTCGATGGACCTCGGCGGCGATCTCCAGGCCATGCCGGTCCGCCACCTCCCACTTGTCCCCGACGACTCCTTCGAGCGGGTTGGCGTCGGCGCCGCAGCCGACGGAGACCAGCGCCACGCACTTAGGGTTCTGGCGCTCGATCTGCTCCATCGCATAGCCGGCCCAGTCGCCGCTGATCCGGTTGTCGGACAGGCAGACGCAGTGGCAGGCATAATTGACGTAGACGGCGCGCAGCCGTCCATAGATATCCCGCACGGCCAGCAGGGGTAGGTCGTGATCGACGGGGCCGTCCTTCGTCCGACGATTCTTCGCGAACTTCACCTGGCCCAGGCCCCACGACAGTTGCGAAGGTTGCCGGTCCTTGAGGGCGGCCAGACTGACTTCGATCAGGTTAACGAGGAACCAATCTGAGTAATGGTCGATATGCTCTTGATGTTCGAGTGGGATCGGCACCCCGAACAGCGTGGGCGAGAGCCGGTTAATCATCGGTGCGGAGTGGGTATGCGTGGCGGTGACGGCTAGGCGATCACGACGAATCCCGGCCTTTTGCTGAAGGACGTCCCTTAATCGCTCGGCGACCGCATCGGGGATGCCGAGCGTGTCGACAGTGATGAGCACCGCCGGCCCGTCCGCGTCGCTGCCGACGGCCAGGGCTTTCGCAAAGATTCGCTGCCGGACGCCGTCGGACTCTTCGCGGCGGAAGCCGAAACCGTTGAGGCGGACCGGGTAATCGGGCGTGATATCCGCCACAGCGACCCCGACCGGAATCGGAGCATTGGCCGACTGAGCCGGTTCGGCGGCATTGGCTGAAATGGCTGACGCACTCAGCGCGCCGAGCGCAATCCACAGACGCAACATGGCACTCTCGCAATCGATTCAGGGAAATCGGGACTTGCCGGCCGCGGTGGAGTATTTCTGAGGGGGGGACGTCAGCAGTGCGGGATCATAATATGGCAGTCTCTCGCATTCGCCGACCGCCGGGCAAGCTCCGCCATCGCGAATTGTCCCGTTGGCCGGCTGAATTCTCGATCAGAGGGCTTCCATACGGACCGGTCCGGCTATCGCGGACCGGCTCCCGCCGGCCGCCCGATCAACGCTCTTACTCGCGATTACCGCCTGGGATCGCCCCGCCGGGAAGCGGTCCGCCTGGGATGGGACCTCCCGGGAACTGCGGCGCCTTCTGGACAGGCCGGGTTGCTGGATCGGGCAGTGGGAGATCCGCGAAGGAGAATGGAACCGTCAAAGTCTCGGTGCCATCGAACAGAACCAGGCTGAGCAGGAAGCGATCCGGTAATGGATCACCGGACTCCGAACTGATCCGCTGAACAATGCCGCCACGTTCCGAAACATAGCGGGTCGCGGGCGTTTCCCAGCCGATGGCCGGCTCCCCGCCATCGGCGTCCAGAATTTTCAACCGCGCGACAGCGGCCGAAGACCCAACGCTGACGACCAGTTCCTCGGCGATCGGCCCGCTGTCCAGCTTCGTCCGTTCGAGTTTGACGGTCAGCCCTGCGGCTGTCAGGGCCTCGGGAAGATCGAGTTTCGACGGGAGCGGCTTCCGGAGAGGGATCTGGAAGTCGGTCTGCGACTTCGCCCGCACGACGCGGAACTTTCCCTCGCAGCTCACCAGCGACCGGGCCTTCGCGTCAGGCTCCTTGAACGCCAGATGGAACGTCGCGACGTTCGCTTTTCCATTCTCCAGAGGATCGAGCGGCACGAGGTAGGTGCGCAGCAGCTGCTCGGGACCCGAAAGCGTCGTCTGGCGCGGAGACGTCGCCGTCAGCGAGGCGCCGGCGTCCGTCGTGGGGGGACGAAATTCGAACTCGCCTGCGGCACACAGAATGGCGTCGTCGGTGGCGGTAACTCGAAACTGCATCAGCAGCGGGACGCTGGCAGCTCCCGATTGCGGCGCGTCCCAGAGGGTTGAGGCCTGCAATTCGAGATTGGGAGGGAGATCGCCGGGAGTCTTCGTGGCCATCGGCTCGGTCTGCCCCGAGCGTTCCCCTGTCGGCCGACCGCCAGGACCACCGGGCGGCCTGCCGGCCGGCCCGCCGGGCATCATCCCTCCCAGCATCATGCCGGCCATCGGGTTTTGCTGGGCTTTCTGCGCCAGCAGCGCAAACAGTCCCATTTTGTCGGCTGGAATTCGAGACGTCAGGCTGGCCACGGCCCCCTGTTGAGTCAACTTGCTGTTTTCCTGAACCGACGCGACGAGACTTTTCAGCTCGGATGGCGCCGGAGCGCCAGTCTGCTGGAAGCCTTTCTCAAACCCGGCGGCAAACTCCGCATGGGCCTTGGCCAACTGGGGCTTGAGCGCCTCAGCCAGTTCCTGGCCCCCTGCTTCCGAGTCGGCCTGGACATACCCAGCCAGTTCGACGCCATCGGTCATCTGCAGACCGAACGCGAACGCTCGCAGATGCTTCTCGAACGCCGCCAGCAGCCGCTCCTGCTCGGCATCGATCGGCAGCGTCGATTTCCGGGCGGCGGCCCACTGCGGCGCAAGGTCTTTCGGACGTGCCGCCAACTGAAACTGCAAGTTCGGATCGAGCGGCGCCCAGTCGGCGAACAGTTCTGCATCCCCCTTCGCATCGATCAGCTTCTGGACGGTCCCGTCCAGACCGGCCACAATCGTCAGCTCGTTCGGTTGATGGAATGCAAACGTGAGCTGCTTGCCGTCGGCGGCGGGAGGAGAAAACTTCCGCACGGTCTGCCCGGCGTATTCCGTGGTTTCCAGAGGGAAATCGGGCCGCTCCCAGACCGACTCGAGCAGCGGTTTCTTGAGCCGCACGACGATCACCGGCTGCAGATTGCCGATTTGCGGCATCTCGGCGCCTGGCGACAGCGCGACCCCGGTCGTCGGTGCGGCCGCAGCGCGGGGATCGGGCAGCTTCATCGCCACGGTCACACTCTCGATATCGGCCGGAACGATGCCGGTCATCGCCTGCATCGGGCCGATCGCCATGAAGACCAACGGATGCTTAAGTGCCTGTTGCAGGGCCGGCGCGGCCCAGATGGCGGCCGGGCGCAGATCGATGATCAGTTCGGATTCCGTTGGGATCCACGACAGGTCAAGCTTCGCCGGCCCGCTGCTGCTCTGGGAGACGAATGGCGCGGCTGGTGCGTTCACCGTCGGAGGCACCGTTGTCGAGGCTGCGGGCGCCGTCGTGGGAACCGCCTGCGGCGCGCCGTGCGCCGCACCGGCCATGGCCCCGTGAGCGCCCATCGACGCAGCCATGGCGGCTGCCGCTGGAGGCGGAGAGGCTGCCACGGCAGGGGCCGATGGCGCCCCCTGCGGCGCGGGAGCATCATTCCCTCCGCCGGAACTCATCAGATAGATCACGACTCCCGCGACGGCGACCAGCGCCACGCCCCCGACGATGCCGCCGATCAGCAGCCCGGAACCGGATTGTTTCTTTCCGCCCTTCTTGACTCCCCCTTTGCCGCGCGCCGGGCGGCGTTCTTCTTCCTGGTCAAAATCCTCGACGGTCTCGGAGGCTTCGGCGACAAAGATCTCCGAGCACTTCGGACAGCGGATCTTTTTTCCCAGCTTGTCTTCGGGCACCTTCAGCGTGGCCAGGCAGGCGGGACATTCAATGGCGACTGGATCGGGCATGGCAGATCTTCCGGGCTGGATCGCAACAGGGCGGTGCGTCTCGGGCCGATGATGGGCTGGCCGCTGCAGCCGCGCGAGTGCGGCTGCCTCCTGCCCTCGCGTGCGAGGGCGGCGGCAGGAGTTCTGCGGGATTTCATGGTAAGCTCTGAGCCGACAGATCGCCACGCGCCAGCCGGTTCGCAGCCCGGTGGCCCCCATCTCGAACCTCAAATCCGTGCTTCGCCCGATGCCTGCCATTCCGATCTCGACACTCGACGACCCCCGCGTGCAGATGTACCGCAGCCTGAAGGCGCAAAACCTGTCCCGTCAGGGTCCGTGGTTCATCGCCGAGGGCGTACGCGTCGTCGAACGACTGCTCGACAGCGATTACGAGACCGACAGCGTGCTCCTGACCGAACGCCGTGCAGACGAGTGGCTGTCGAAAATTCCGGAACACATCCCGGTTTATCTCGTCCCGCAGTCGGAAGCGGATCAGCTCGTCGGCTTCAATTTCCACGTCGGCGTCGTCGCCTGCGGCCGGC
Source organism: uncultured Planctomycetaceae bacterium (assembly GCA_942493135.1). Classification (GTDB taxonomy): domain Bacteria; phylum Planctomycetota; class Planctomycetia; order Planctomycetales; family Planctomycetaceae; genus Planctellipticum. Next base: position 3,155,436 of record OW818684.1, read on the forward strand.
GTCAACGCAGCCCGACGCTCGACGCGGTCCTGCCACAGGATCGTCAGCGGCTCACCGTCGTCGTCTGCCCCAACTGCGACAACCCGGAAAACCTGGGCGCGATCGTCCGGATGTGCCTCGGCTTCGGCGTCGACCTCCTGCTGCTCGGCCCCCACTGCAGCGATGCCTTTTCCCGGCGCGTGATCCGCGTCTCGATGGGCGCTATCTTCCGCCAGCCGGTGATCGAGACCCGCAACCTGGAACGGGACCTCCTCCGGCTCCGGACGGAGTGGGGCTTCGAATTCGCCGCCACGATCCTCGATCCGGCCGCCGTTCCGCTCGACCCGACAACGCAACGCGCGAACCGCTTCGGTCTGCTGTTCGGCAACGAGGCCTTCGGGCTCGACGACCGCTGGATCGAACTCTGCGATCGCCGCCTCACGATTCCAATGGCCCCCGGCGCCGATTCGCTCAACGTCGCCGTCGCGACCGGCATCTTTCTGCATCACTTTCAGCGACTGACCGTTCCATCCCATCAACCAGAGGTCACGCCATGAATTCCGATCCCCGCCACTTCTGGAACTTTTACTCCGCCGGCCGCCTCGTCTTCGGTTCGGGCTCCATCGCCCGCCTGCCGCTGTTTGTCAGACCGTGGCAGGCCCGGCGCGTGCTGGTGATCACCGACCGCATTCTGGAACAAGTCGGAGTTGTAGCGCAGGTTGTCGATCCTTTGCGTGCAGCGGGCATCGACGTCGTCGTGTTCAACGAAGGGGAAGCCGAACCATCCTGCGCGATCGCCGACAAGGCCATCGCCGCGGCTCGCTCTGCAAAGGCCGACGCGCTGATCGGCCTCGGGGGCGGCAGCAATATGGACCTGGCCAAGATCACGGCCGCGGTGGTCGCGCACGGCGGCACGTACCGCGACTACTTCGGCTACGACAAAGTCCCCGGTCCGGTGCAGCCGCTGGTCTGTATCCCGACCACCTCGGGCACGGGCAGCGAAGTTTCTCATGCCGCGGTTCTGACCGACACGGAAAGGGAGCTCAAAGAGAGCACGCTCAGTCAGCATCTCCGCCCGGCGCTGGCGGTTGTCGACCCGCAATTGACGCTCACGTGCCCCCCGAAAGCGACCGCCGACTCCGGCATCGACGCGCTCACGCATGCCATCGAGACTTATACCGCGACCGCGTTCGACGCGCTGGAAGTGCCGGCGACCGAGCCGTTTCCGTACGACGGCAAACACCCGCTCGGCGACGTCTTCGCCGAGGCGGCGATCCGCAAGATCGGCCATCACTTGCCGACCGCCGTGGCCGAACCGGCGAATCTCGCCGCCCGCGAAGGAATGTCCTTCGCGGCGACGCTCGCGGGGCTCGCCTTTTCCAACGGGGCCGTTGCCGTCGTGCATGCACTGGAGTATCCGATCGGGGCGGCGGTCCATTGCTCGCACGGCGCCGGCAACGGACTGCTCCTGCCGTACGTGATGCGTTTCAACCTGCCGACACGCGCGCAAGAGATCGCTCGTATTGGCCAGTGGCTGGGCGTCGCCGACGCGGGGCTCCCCGTGCCGGAAGCGGCCGAACAGGCAATCGTCGCCGTGGAACGGCTGCAGGCACGAATCGGCATCCCGCAGAAGTTGAGACAACTCGGCGTCACGCGCGAGCAACTTCCGGGCTTTGCCTCCAAGTCTTTCGGTATCAAGCGGCTGATGCTGCTGAATGGTCGACGGCCGACGGAGGCGGACCTGCTGGACATTCTCGAAGCCGCACTGTGACCTACGACGGACCTGACGGAGCGCTTTCGTCCGGCATCAGGATTGCGGTTCGGCAACCGACGGACACGCGCCAGACGCGTCGATCCGCGAAGTAAGCGCGCAGCCTAGCATCCTCTTCTTCGCCGAGCGACCGCGCCCAGACGATCGGCGAATCATCAATGTCCGCAGCGTTGTAGGCCCAGGACTCGTGAATGTCGTAATCCGGCCTGAAATCCAATAGGATCAGGTCGCGCCCGGGTTCCGCGAGCAGCCGCTCGACCAGGTTGCCGCGGATGGATTGGCTTCTCGAATCGTGCGGAAAGCCCGTCGACGGCCCAACCCCGGCGGCGACCAGCAGTGCTGCAACCAGCACTGGCTGACGGAACCCATGAATTCGACAGGCCGCCAGTCGTCTTGCCCCATGCACCACGACAAACCAGACCAGCCCGGTGACCGGCGCCAGGTAATGCGGAAACAGATACAGCGTCTGCGTTGATGCCAGGAGCGCTGCGGCCAGGATCAGCCAGGCCGACCGCGGCCAGAAGGCCGCTGGAAACGGCACCATCATCAGATACGGGACCAGCAGCGCCGGGCCGATAAAGAACTCCAGAAAGTTCCGCAGCTTGGTGAAGAACGAGGAATTGAATCCCCAGCCGGCGTGCTTGCGGATGAATCGATTCCGTTCCCAGCCCGCGTAGTATTGCTCCATATCCGCGTGCCGATACTCTGGCAGCGGCCCCGGCGTCTGAAACAGGAACGTGGGACAGCCCGCATACTGCGCATCATGCGCCTGGTAGGGCAGTTGCCGAAAATGTCCCGTGACAGCGGCGTTGGAGACGCCCATCGCCGCGGCACCCGCCAGAACCACCAGGAACGCGGGAATCGTGGCGATCAGTCCGTGTGAGATGCTGCGAATTGGCCTCCATCGCCACCAGGCGACCGTCAGCACCAGCCCCGCAACGAAGGCGACGACCAGGCCTTCGAACGGGCGGGAATTCGCCAGAATCACCAGCCCCACCCCCAGGAGCGTCGACCCTCGCCAGTCGGGACGATCGGCCAGGCGTCGCATGGCTCCCAGCAGCAGTGCTCCTCCGGCAGCCGCGACTGCGCCACCCCAGTACCCGTTGCCCCACTCGCCCCCGACCATCCGGAGCGCCGCGCAAGCGGTTCCCAGCAGGGCCCAGCGGATCGGCAGCCACTCCAGCAACATCCAGCCGATCGCCATCGCCGTCAGGCACAGACTCAACCAGACGCCCAATATCGGTCGGCCGGCCAGCAGTTCGCCGACCGCCAGCACCAACCCCTGCCCCGGCGGATACTTGGACATCCGGGTCGGCTGCTGAATGATGTGCATCGCTTCGAAGTGCGGCCAGAACGGATGCGGCGGATTGGTCAGCCGTCCCCGGGAGTAAGTCTCGCCGGCCAGCACATAGCCGAATTCGTCGTGGGTCATCGGAATCGGAAGGCCGCGGAGCAGCGCCAGACCGGCGCAGAGCAGCCCGCTAAGAATTCCGATCGCGACGATGGTCTGCCGCGGTCGTCGAGCCAGCCAGCCGCTGCACGTCGAGACCCGCCCCGGACGAATGCGCCGGCTGGCCGTGGCAATCAACCCCCAGATCACGAGTGCCGCGGCGATCTCGACAAGCATCAACAGTCCCACCGTCCCGACAACGCCGACCGTGTCTGCCTGCCGTTCCCTTCGGCGATTCCCGCCATCAGTCTGAAGCGAAAGACGCTGCGGCTATTGTCCGTCTTGCGTGGTCTTGACAACGCGAACGTCGACCGGCGGCTTCGCGCTGTGCGCCATCGACGATCCCGAATCGTCGAGCAGGTAATTCAGCAGCCGGGGACTCGCTTCGTTAACGATGATCACCCGACTCGGCAGCAACGGATCTTTGGGACGGACGATGCAGATCACTTCGGCGTCGCGGGCCTCCGCGAGCGACGGCCCGGCCGAAGCTCCGGAAGACGACGTGGCGCCGCGGAGCAGAGCTTCGGCGACGGGATCATTGGTCAATGGGCTTTCCTGCGGTAGCACCGCGGAAGGTGGATTCTGAGCGATCTCGATCCCCGGCGCCGCGGGAGCACTCTCCGATTCGGCAGCGCCACGCGGAATCAGATGGGCCAGATTCTGCTTCTGCAGCAATGCGTAGACCGGGTTGAGAGCGGCGTAAATTCCTCGCCCCGCTTTGTCGTCGGCCAGAATGCAGATCCCGACCAGCTCTCCGTTCTCGCGGAACAGTCCTCCGCCTGACCGGCCCTGCACGGGTAGCCCGGTGCATTCGATGTTGTCCGGTCCCTGAAACTTGTTGAGAGCGGTCGACTTGACCGCCTGGCGAGTCGGATCGTCTCCCTTCGAGCAGCCAATACTGACCAGGGACTCTCCGACCTGTAACGGCTTGCGCGGGCTCGCCAGGGGCGTCGCAGGCAGCGGCTGCTGGCTGGGTACGCTCACGAGTCCAACGTCGGCCTCCAGATCGTAAGCCACGACCTGACCCACCAGCGTCTCAACTTTGCCGCCTTGCGGAAACAGGTCGACTTCGACACCCACCTGTTGTCCCGTGGACGCCTGCCGGAAGAGATGTCCGCACGTCAGCACCAGCGTCTGACCGGGCCGACTTTCAATGATGGTCCCGGTGCCATAGTTTTGCCCGCCCGAGTCCCGCACGCGCAGCCGGACGGTCGAAGGCATGGAATCGTCGGGTGACACCGCGACTTCCGGATTCTGAGCGCGAAACTCCGGACTTCCCGGTACGGGGAAGGGTACTTGCCGAATGATCCCTTGCTCCGGCGGCTCTGGCTGGAACTGCGGCGGCTCCGTCGGCTGCCGGGGAATTCGGGGAATCGGTTGCGGAGCGCCCAGGACGGCGAACCCGTTGCCGGGGGCTTCGTCGCGAGTCCCGCGGGTCGCCGGCAGCTTGGCGATCATCTGTCGCAGGCGGTTTTCGGAAACCTGCCCGACAACCCGGTCGGCTTCGCGTCCGTTGGAGACCAGCACAAACGCCGGAATTGAGGTCACATTAAACCGCTGCGCCAGTCCGGGATTCCGGTCGACATCGACCTGCCGGATCGGCAACCCTTCCCGCTCCAGCCGCTTGACGATCGGGTGCATCTGCTGACAGGGACCGCACCAAGTCGCCGAAAAGTCGAGCAGAATGTTGTCGACCGACTCATCCCCGGCACTCATCGGCGTCGGGACGGCGACGGTGGCCGTGATGCCGACGCTCAAGAGGCCCAGCACCAGCCAGACCCAAAGCTGCGTGCTGCGTTTTGACAGGGCTCGCTGCGGAATCGCCGGGGACGTCGGGAACATGGGGGCGGCCTCCGTGCCTTTGTAAGTCTTGCAAGCGTTCCAGTCGGCTGACGGACGTTTTTACAACGCGACGGCCCGGTCCCTTCCATGGTCCGGACTGCCAATGTCAGCCATAACGTCTTATCGAGTCTTGAGATCCATGCCGACGACCTGCGGCAAGAGGGGATATCCGATTCGCAGTCGCCAAGCGTTTGTAAGCACACCCGGTGCCAAATCGGCAGAATCCGCCGATCCCCCAGACTTCGTAATACTGCGTATTCAGCGGTAAATAGAGAACTTCGGAGTGTTGCGCGATCCCAGGCCCGGAATCACGGCCGCTCAACGCCGACTCGGGCCGAATCCCGCGCGACGAGCGGGCTCTCCGGGCCGATAGGTTGGGTGACCGGCAGCCCCGGTTCGGCGACGGGGGCTTGTCGGAGTTTGAGGTCAACAAGGAGGTTGTATGGCACAGAACAAGGTGGCGGAGATCACCGTCGACTCGGCGCTCCGCCTGGTCGAAGTGATCTGCGAGGAAGCTCGGCTCGCGGACAATGAAGATGTGAAGCGGGCGCTGCTCCAGACGGGGATCCGGATCGCAGATCTGGCGATCTCTCGCGAGCAGCCCGCCAGGAAACGCAGCAAGGCCGCAGCGTAGTCCTGCTGCTGGGAACCCAAGGCTGCGAGACTTCACTTGGAGTCGAGCGAATCTGTCAGGGTCAGGGGGCCGGTTCCAGGCCTCCTGACCCTGTTTCATTGACCACGTTCGATGAAAACGAGTCTTACGCCTGCTCCCGGCCCCATTCCACAGCCAGATTGACCAGCACCCGGACCGCCGATTCCATCTCATTCAGGCTGGCCCATTCCAGCGGCGAATGGGGATTATGCTGACCGGTCGACAGATTCGGCGTTGGCAGCCCTTTCTCGGTCAGCAGCGAGCCATCTGTCCCGCCGCGGATGATTGTGTGCTCCGGCGCCAGTCCCGCGGCTTTTACGGCCGCTTCCGCTTTGGTCAGCGCCCGGGGTTCCTTGACAAGCCCCTCGCGCATGTTGCGGTACTGCTTGCGGATCTCCACGGTGATGACCGCCCGCGGAAATTCCTGCCGCAACGTCCCGGCAATGCTCTCCAGCAGTCGGGATTGTTCATCCAGTGCACTCGATTCAAAGTCCCGCAGGATCAGCCGGGCGGACGCCTCGGCGACGCCCCCTTCGACGTGATAAGGATGAATGAAGCCCGAGCGTCCGTCGGTCGTCTCCGGACTCAGCCGTGCCTGCGGCAGCCGATCGAGAAAGGCGCTCAGAATTCGCACCGCATTGACCATAGACCCTTTGCCGATCGAAGGATGCGTGTTGATCCCGCGCACCGTGACGACTGCTTGATCGGCGGAGAACGTCTCGGAATCGATCTGCCCCTGCCCGCCGCCATCCAGCGTATAAGCACAAATGGCCCCCAGCTTCTGCAGGTCCAGTTTGTCGGTCCCCCGGCCGATTTCTTCGTCGCAGGTGAAACACAACCGGACCGGGCCGCACTCCAGATCGCGGTTCTGCATCAGCTCCTGCGCCGCCTGCATGATCACCGCAATCCCCGCCTTATCGTCGCCCCCTAACAGCGTCGTCCCGTCGGTCGTGATCAGCGTGTGCCCGAGGCACGTTGTCAGCTCCGGATTCTCGGCGACTTTGAGGATGCGGGTCGGCTCGGCGGGCAGGACGATGTCCTTCCCATCGTAATTCGGATGGACCACCGGATTGACGTGGGTCGCGGTGAACTCGGGCGACGTATCGACGTGCGCGACGTACGCAATTGTCGGCGCCGCGTGGGGCACAGTCGCGGGCACCGTCGCCATCACGATCCCGAACTCGTCGACGGTGACGTCCGCCAGGCCCAGCGCCCGGCACTCCTCGGCCAGCATCCGGCTGAGGACGAGCTGTTTCTCCGTGCTGGGGTAAGTCGTACTGGTCTCGTCCGACTGGGTATCGAGACGGACGTAGCGGAGAAACCGTTCGAGCAGCGTGTCCACAGTCACCTCGGAGCTTCACAGGAAGATTGCGATTCGGGCCGGCTAACCGCGTGAGTCTACCCGATCACTTCCAGGCCGACAGCCAACGGGATCTCGCGGAAGTGGACTCGACATCGTACGTCGGGGGGGAGTCATGGCTGGCTGACGGCTGCCGCTGACCGGCCCGGCGACCAACACAACCTGTTCCCCTGTGTCGTGTTGCGGCACGTGCGAGAATCGCGACACGGATTGTGGCGAGCCATAAATCGTCAAAATCGTTCATCCGGCACTGGCCGGCTGCGGGCTCGGTTCAATAATCCTCGGCCCCTCGTGCAGACCTGACATCTGGCTGAGCCAGAGGATGAACCGATGCAGAAATTTGACGCAGTCATCGTTGGCGCCGGTCCTGGAGGCCTGGCCGCCTCTCTGCAACTGGCGCATGCCGGCCTGAAAGTCAAAGTTCTCGAACGGCGGAACTGCGTCGGTGGCCGGACCTCGGCGATTGAGACTCCCGATTTCCGCTTCGATCTCGGGCCGACATTCTTCCTCTACCCTCGCGTGCTGCAGGAAATCTTTCAGTCGATCGGCCGGGATCTCCACCAGGAAGTTCCGATGGTCCGGCTCGATCCGCAGTACCGCCTGCTGTTCGGTGCAGGGGGCCAGCTCGACGCCACCGGCGATATCCCGCGGATGGAAGCTGCACTCCGCGAATTCAGCGAGCACGACGCCGGGAACTTCCGGAAGTTCCTTGATGACAATCGGACCAAGCTGGCCAAGTTCCGCCCCATCCTGGAGTCTCCCTGGTCACGCTGGACCGACCTCCTCTCCCCCACGATGGTCAAGATGCTGCCCTGGGTGCGACCGTGGGCGTCTGTCGACGACGACTTGAAGCGGTACTTTCACGACCCCCGGCTGCGGCTGGCCTTCTGCTTTCAGTCGAAATACCTGGGGATGTCCCCCTTCCGCTGCCCCAGCCTCTTCTCCATTCTCTCGTTTCTTGAATACGAACACGGCGTCTGGCATCCCATCGGCGGCTGCAGCGCCGTCAGCGAGCGAATGGCCGAGATCGCCGTGGAAATGGGTGTGGAAGTCTCGACGGAGGAACCGGTCGAAGAACTGGTCTTCGCCGGCCGGCGGGTGATCGGCGTCAAGACTCGCCGGGACGAATATCGCGCCGACTCGCTGGTGATCAACGCCGACTTCTCGCGGGCGATGCAGCGGCTGGTCCCAGATTCCCTCCGCCGACGCTGGTCCGACGAGGCCCTGAAGAAGAAGCAGTATTCCTGCTCGACATTTATGATGTACCTGGGGATCGACGGGCTCTACGACAACCTGGCCCACCACTCCATCTACATTGCCAAAGACTACGACCGCAATCTGGCGGACATCGAGCAACGGCACGTGCTGTCAGCCGATCCGTCGACTTACGTGCAGAACGCCTGCCTGACGGATCCGACGCTGGCGACGCCCGGGAGCAGTACGTTGTACGTACTGGCTCCCGTGACGCATCAGCATCCCAACGTCGACTGGTCGGAGGAGACGCCGCGCTTTCGCGAAGTCGTCCTCCGCCAGCTCGAAGAGAAGTTCGGCCTCTCAGACGTCCGCAACCGGATCCGCTACGAACGGATCGTCACCCCCGCGGACTGGGATCAGCAGCACGAGATTCACCTGGGGGCCACGTTCAACCTGGCTCATTCGCTCAAGCAGATGCTCCACCTGCGACCGCAAAACCGGTTCGAGGATCTCGACGGGGTGTATCTGGTCGGCGGCGGGACTCACCCCGGCAGCGGTCTGCCGGTGATCTATGAGTCGAGCCGGATTACGACGCGGCTGCTGCTGGAAGATCGGGGCGGCAAACCTGGCAACGCTGCTCATCCCGCACGGACGAAGTTCCCCAAGCCCGATCACGAACTGGTGACTCGCTGAGTCGTGGGAAAATGACGCCTGACTGGAAATGACTGTCCGCCGATGATCGCGCTGTCGTCTAATGCCGTTTTCAGCACACGCCCCCGGACGCAGGAGGGAATCGTGCAGGACGTCATTGCTCGCGCTCGGGCCGCCCAGGTTAAGTGGTCGTCTCGATCGGTCTCGCAGCGACTGCTCTGTCTCGCTCAATTTCGAAAGTTGCTCGTCGAACGCGTCGAGGAGGCTCTGCAGTCGATCGAACTGCTGCAGCGCTCTCCAGGGGAAACTCTCGCGGCAGAAGTCCTGCCGCTCGCCGACGCCTGCCGCTCTCTGGAGTTGAACGCCCGGAGAACGCTGCGGCCGCGGACTGCAGGCCGACGGGGCCGGCCGCTCTGGTGTGCCGGGACGCGAGTCCAAGTCTCCCGCGAGCCGCACGGCGTTGTGCTAATCCTGGGCCCCTCGAACTATCCGCTGATGCTGCCGGGCATCCAGTTGCTGCAGGCGCTGGTGGCAGGCAACGCCGTCCTGCTCAAGCCCGGTCGACAGAGCACCTCGGCAGCCCGTTTCCTGCAGACGCTTTGCAGCGATGCGAAAATTCCGGTTGATCTGGTCGCCGTCCTCCCCGAAGAGCTGGGAGCGTATCGTGCGGCGCTGGAAGCGGGCGTCGACTTCGTGACGCTGACAGGTTCCTCGACTACCGGGCAGCGAGTTCTCTCCGACCTGTCCAACACTCTGACTCCCTGCGTGATGGAACTGTCCGGCTGCGACGCAGTATTCGTCCTCCCCTCAGCCAATCTCGACGTCGCCACACGCGCCGTCGCATTCGGACTGATGCTCAACGGCGGTGCGACCTGCCTTTCCCCCCGCAGACTCTTCATCGCCCCTGACAGTCGCCAGGACTTCGTGTCGCGACTCGTCCATCGCCTGAAGAGTTTCCCGCCGACGATTGTGGAGGCCGGTGCAGCCGCCCGCGCCGATCTCGCCATCGAATCCGCCCTCGCCGAGGGCGCGACCCGGCGGTGCGGCAAGACGTCTCCGTCAGCCTGGCAGGCGGTCGTTCTCGACAGCGTCCGGCCCGAGATGCCTGTCGCCCGCTCCGATCTGTTTGCACCGGTCACCAGCGTGATGGCCAGCCGCGATCTGGCAGAGGCGGTCGAGTGGTGTCGTCAGTGTCCATACCAGCTTGGCGCCAGCGTCTTCGGCAGCTCGAGCGAAGCCACGGCGCTCGCTCGCCGACTGAGGGCCGGCTCTGTGGTAATCAACGATCTGATCGCCCCCACCGCCGATCCCCGTGCTCCGTTTCCGGCGTGGGGTGCGAGCGGCTACGGGGTGACTCGTGGCGAGGAGGGTTTGCTGGCCATGACTCGCGTGAAAGCGACCATCGAGCAGCGTTCCCGCTGGCTGCCCTATCTCGATGAACCGGGCCCGCCCGATCTCCAGCAGATGCGACAGCTTCTGCAGTTTACCCACGGTCCCGACTGGCTGTCGCGCTGCCGCGGCCTCTGGGGCCTGATCGCGCATCGCAAGCCACGCTGATCCGCTGCTCGAGTCGACTGACGAATGACGACCGCAGGAATTGACGAGATGATCCCCATGAACGACAAACGCATCGCCGTCGTCGGCGCCGGACTGGGTGGCCTGGCCGCAGCCTGCACGCTCGCCGCCCGCAGCTTCGAAGTCACCGTGTTCGAAGCCAACCCCTGGGTCGGCGGCAAGGCAGCGGTCCTGGAGAAGGACGGCTACCGCTTCGACATGGGGCCGACCATCCTGACGGTTCCATCGGTCCTGAAACGGATCTTTGGCGAAGCGGGCCGGAATCTGGCCGACTCTCTCGATCTGATTCCGCTCGACCCCCAATGGCGCTGCTTCTTCGAGGACGGATCGAAGCTGGACCTGTTCGCCGATGTGGACCGCATGGTCCAGACTCTCGATACCTTCGCCGCGGGGCCGCAGGTCGGAGCGGGTTACCGGAAGTTTCTGGATGTCTCGCGGACGATGCACCAGGTCTCGGACGACGTCTTCTTCTGGAAGAGCGTCGGTTCCATCCGCGACACCTTCGACGGAGCCGGGCTGTTCGATCTCGGAATGCTGAAGAAAGTCCTCTCGCTCCGGATGGGTCGGTCGGTTACCGGGACCGTGCGGTCATTCATCCCCGATGCGCGTGTCGCCCAGATGGTGGACCACTTCACGCAGTACGTCGGCTCCGCCCCGGACGCCTCGCCGGCAGTCCTGTGCAGCATCGCTCACATGCAGACCGAGGAAGGAGTCTGGTATCCGAAGGGCGGCACCGCGGCCGTCCCGCGGGCGCTGCGGCAACTGGCTGAGGAACTCGGCGTCGAGTTCCGCACTGGCGTCGTCGTCCAACGCATCCTGACCGCGGGGAGGAAGGTCGCGGGCATCGCGACCAGCGAATCCGAGTTCGAACGCTTCGCCGGCGTCATCTCGAATTCCGACTGCGTCCGCATGCACGACGAACTCCTGGATGCCGAGTTTCGCAAAGCCTTCCACCGGCGGCGAAAGTACGAACCGGCCTGCTCGGGCGTAGTCCTCTATCTGGGGCTCAAAGAGCGCTACGAAGACCTGCTGCATCACAATTTCGTCTTCTCTCGAGATCCGCACGAAGAATTTGATGCCATCTACCGCCAGGGGATTCCGGCCCCCGACCCGACGTGCTACCTCTGCGCCCCGGCGATCAGCGAGCCCGAGGTTGCACCGGAGGGGGGCGAAGCGCTGTACGTCCTGGTCCACACGCCTTACCTCCGTCCGGGTCAGGACTGGTCGAAGCTCCTGCCGGATTACCGCCGGGTGATCCTCGACAAACTCGCACGGACCGCCGGCCTGAAAGATCTCGAAAGCCGGATCGTCTGCGAGGAGGTTCTGACGCCCGAAGGAATTCGCGACCGATATCGCACGCTGCAGGGAGCGATTTACGGACTCGCGAGTCACGGCCGGTTCCTGGGAGCGTTCAAGCCGGCGAATCGTTACGCGGGCATCGACGGCCTGTACCTCGCAGGCGGTTCGGTCCACCCGGGACCGGGGATGCCGATGGTCATGATGTCGGGCTGGATCGCCGCCGATGCGCTCGATCGGGATCGCGGCGGAGCCCCTCGCCCTGACGCAGCTCTCGCTCTCGGCGGGCGAACGTGATCATGCCGCGTGCCATCGTCGATCGACCCTCTCAGACGACCCGGCAGACGCCGTTGCCGCGGGTGTCTCCCTGGCTGCTTCAGTGGTTCGCCCGGTACAGCCGGGGCTACCTGGCGCGGCACTTTCATGCACTGCGGGTCATTACCGACAGCGTGAAGGCGCTGCCGACCGGCCAGCCGGTGATGGTCTGCATGAACCATCCATCGTGGTGGGATCCGTTGATCGGGTTGACGCTCGCGACAAGCTGTTTTCCCGGCCGTCGCCACTACGCGGCGATGGATGACCATGCGCTGCAGGGCTACAAGTTCTTCGAACGACTTGGCTTCGTCGGCGTCGAGCGCGGCAGCGGACGCGGCGCGATTCGATTCCTGCGGCTGGGGGAACAGTTGCTGGCGGAGCCGGACACCGTACTGTGGATCACGCCCCACGGCCGGTTTGCCGACGCCCGCGAGCGCCCGCCTCGATTGCTCAAGGGACTCTCGACATTGCTCTCACGGGCCGAGACCGGGGTCGTGCTGCCGCTGGCTCTGGAATATGGGTTCTGGTCCGAACGCCTTCCGGAGTCGTTTGCCGAATTCGGTGAGCCGCTGTCAGTTTCCGATGCCGGCCTGCGCCACTCCGACTGGTGGGCCGACGCCGTCGCGGACCGACTCGCCGTCACCCAGGACCGGCTCGCCGAGCGCGTGATGGCCCGGGATCCGGCGGCGTTCGAAATACTGCTGTCCGGCAGGACGGGAACGGGAAACATCTACGGCTGGTGGCGCTGGCTGCGTGGAACTTCGCCGAAGTCCCGCCCGGACGAAAGCCGCACTCCATGACGCACCTGCTGCTGTCGATCGCGTCCCTGCTGTGCGCCGCCATGCCGGCCCTCCTCTTCGTGCGGAACCTGCGAGCCTACCGCACTTCCCCTTCCATCGACGCGACCACACAGAGCTCACCGCAAGTCTCAATCCTGATTCCCGCCAGAAATGAGGAGCGTGGGCTGGCGGCGACGCTCCAGGCGGCACTGGCCAGCGAGCGGGTCGAACTGGAGATTGTCGTCCTCGACGACCACTCGTCCGACCGGACCGCGCAGATTGTCCGTGAGCTCGCAGCCCGCGATCCGCGCGCCCACTACGAACTGGCGCCGCCGTTGCCGACCGGCTGGTGCGGCAAGCAGCATGCCTGCCACGTGCTCTCCACGCTGGCGAAGTTCGACACCTGGCTGTTTCTCGACGCCGATGTCCGGCTCAAACCGACGGGCGTTGCGCAGGCGGTGCAGTTCCTGCAAACGTCGCGAGCCAGTCTCGTCAGCGGCGTCCCGCGGCAGGAAACCGTCACTCTGCTCGAACGTTTGCTGCTCCCCCTGATTCACTTCGTCCTGCTGGCCTTCCTGCCCCTCGACCGCATGCGCCAATCGACGCACCCGGCCTACGGCGCGGGCTGCGGGCAGTTCTTCCTCACGACGCGTCAGTCCTACAAAACGTCCGGCGGCCATGCCGCCATCCGCGAATCGCTCCACGACGGGGTCCGTCTTCCCCGCGCCTACCGCTCCGCAGGACTCAAGACCGACCTGTTCGACGCCACCCCGGCGGCCGTCTGCCGGATGTATCGCTCGGGCAGCGAAGTCTGGCGGGGCCTTGCCAAGAACGCCACGGAAGGACTGGCCGCCCCCGCGATGATCGTCCCCGCCACTCTGCTGCTGGCCCTGGGACAGATCGTGCCGTTCGTGCTGCTGCCAGCCACCCTGATCAGCAGTACGTCGCCTTGGGCCATCGGCTGCAGCGCAGTCGGTGTCGTCTGCGCCTGGCTGCCCCGTCTGCTCGGAGCGCTTCGCTTTCGCCAGTCGTGGCTGGGCGCGGTGCTGCACCCGCTGGGAATCGCGTTGTTTCTGGCGATCCAGTGGTCAGCCCTGCTTGCCAGGTCGATCGGCCAGCCGGCCACATGGAAGCAGCGATCGTATGCGGCGGCGCGGTGAAACGATCTATTCCTCCGCTTCCTTCAGCACCCGGACCACCTGCGGAATGAAGCGTTCGAAGGCCCGCGCGCGATGGCTGATGTGCCGCTTGACCGCCGGGTCCAGCTCTCCGAACGTCCGATGGTACTCGGGAACCAGAAACAGCGGGTCGTAGCCGAAGCCGTTCTCGCCCCGGAACTCCCGCAGTATCCGTCCGCCACAACGGCCTTCGGCCGCCGCCCGGATTTTGCCGTGTGGATCGGCGAGGACCGCATAGCAGACGTAGTGAGCAGTCCGCTCGTGCTCCGGAACCGCCTGCAGCGCTTCGAGCAGCTTCAGATTGTTCGCCTCGTCCTTCCCCTGCTCGCCGGCGTACCGGGCGGAGTAGACCCCCGGCGCCCCGTGCAGCGCGTCGACGCACAGCCCGCTGTCCTCGGCGATCGTCCAGCGACCCAGCTTGAGCGCCGTCTCGCAGGCCTTCTTGACGGCGTTCGCCTCAAAGGTCGCCCCGTCTTCTTCGACCTCGTGCATTTCGGGAAACTGGTCCACGCCGACCACGGCAATGCCGTGCGGAGCGAGCAGTTCGAGGACTTCGCCGATCTTCTTTTTGTTTCGACTGGCCAGCACGATCGACGGCAATTCAGACATGGAATACTTCTCGCAAAGCAGGGCCGGGCGCACCCGGACTATCGTCAATCTGTCGCCCCTCCGGGGCTGGTACGCTATTGCGCAATCTGAACCCCGGACTCACGTCCGGGGCTATGACTCTGATCGCCCCTAGCGGGGCTGAAGATCACGGCAAACGGAGGACACAGTCCACCCTGTGCCACCAAGAACCAGTCGAGACTTCTCCGGCACTTGGCACTTGTCGCTCGACACTTGGCTGCCTCTTCGCCATTTCGTCCTATTTCTTGCCAATACAGTACAGATTCTGATCGGAGCGGATCAGGAGCTGACCGTCGTGAGCGGCGATCGACGCCCGGAAGATCTCCTGATTGCTCGCGCCCAGGGAATTTCGCGCCGCCACATGCTCGGCGGCCTCCGGATCGATCACGACCGTCTCCCCCTCTTCCCCCAGGAAGAATGCCCGACCCTGCCAGACCGTGGGGGACGCCGAGTAATTGCCGCCGATCCGCTCGCTCCACTCGACGGCCCCGGTCGTGGCGTTGTAGCAGGTCAGCATCCCCTGCATGCTCATCACCAGCAGATGGTCCCCCACCACACAGGGGGACGGCAGATCCCGCCCCCCCTTTCGCGGCGTATGCCACACGCGATGCTGTTCGCCGTCGCGCTGGCTGGCGTCTGCGGAGACACAGTAGACATCCCCCGGCAACCCGTTGACGACGAAGAACTTACCGTAACCGTCAGGCGTTACAGTCGGCTCGCCCCGTCCGTTGTAGCCCTTGCAGAACCACAACTCCTCGCCCGTCCGGCTGTCGTAGGAACGGACCCCCGAATGACCGTTGAGCAGCAGTTGCGTTCCGCTCGCCGACGCCACCACGACCGGCGTGCTCCAGCCGCGCTGATTCTCCCGCGGTGTCCTCCAGACCGGTTTGCCCGTCAGTTTGTCGAACGCCAGCAGGACGGCGTCGGCATCGGCGTCGCAGTTCTGCACGACGAGGTCGCCGACGAGAATCGGACAGGCAGCCGTCCCCCACGGACTTTCGAACTTCCCGAGCGGCTGCTCCCACAGCTTCTTGCCGTCTGCCGAGTAACAGAACAGTCCGCCGCCGCGGCCGAAGAAGGCGTAGACCCGTTCGCCGTCGGTGGCGCAGGTCGCCGACGCCCAGCCGTTCATCTTGTGAACCGGCTCGGGCTCTCCCTGCCAGACCTTCTCCTGCCAGAGGATCTTGCCGCTGGAGCGGTCGAGTCCGAGCACGATGCGTTCGCGACCGCGATCCTTGAACGCCGTCAGAAAGATCCGGTCCGACCAGACGACCGGCGAGGACTGCCCCCCGCCCGGCAGTTCGGTCTTCCAGACAATATCCTGCTCGGTCCAGGTCACTGGCAGCCCTGGGTCGGTGGCCGTGCCGTCGCCGTTCGGTCCGCGCCATTGCGGCCAGCGGTCCTGAGACGACGAGACCGCAGGCAGGGACGCCAGGAGAGCCAGCGTCAGCAGAGTGCGGAGCAACATGGTGGGATCCTCAGGCAGGTGTGGCCGTCAGCCGATGCGGACGGTGGAAAGCGTAGCACGGGGCGGTGGGGGGTCGCAAACGGGGAACTGGAGTAAGCGAATAGCGAGCAGGGAATCGTGAATCGCTTGTCGCTGATCGTCCGAGCGAGGACTGATCAACTCGCAACTCCGTCCGGCTCCAAATCACCGGCATCGATTCTGGAACAGTCCGTCTTTTCGTCTTGTCCCCTCTCCCGCTGTCTTCAGTGGGAGAGGGCCAGGGTGAGGGTCTTCGAAGATGTCGCGGTGTTGTCCACGGAGAAGAGACGTCACGCCTCACATTCGTGGCCGGTGATTCAGACTCTCGTCTCTCGACCTGTTCCATTCGACATTCCACCTTCGTCAATCGACATTTCTTCCTGGCGTCTCTGCGTTCTGCTTTGCGTCTCTGCGTGAAATCATCTCGTCCGCAACTTCGCCGGTGACGGAATCGAGCCACCCCAGCAGATCGGCGATGAAGCGCTCTGGATTCGGCTCGAACTCCAGCGTATGGCAGGCTTCCGGATACTCGACCAGCCGCCCGCTTCCGTCGTCCAGCCGCCGGTACAGCTCGCGAGTGCGATCGTTATCGATAATCCGGTCCCGCCCCGAAAGCAGCATCAGCAATGGTTTGGCCAGCGGCCGCGCGGCACGTTGAATCTCATCCGTCAGCCGCAGATTGGCCTGCAGAAACGACGTCGAAACCCGTCGCAGCGCCAGTTCGTCCCGCCGGATGAATGCCTGCCAGTGCAGCTCGTCGGTAAACAGTTCCGGAGCAATCATCGGAATCGGCAGCCGGGCTTTCCGCACCCCGCAGGCGCAGGCCACCTGCAGTGCCAGTCGCTGCAGGCGCGTCGCCTGAATCCGGCTGACCAGCCCCGGATAAAGCAGCGCCAGACCGTCCACCAACTCGGTCCGCCGCAGCCCGATCGACAGCGCCAGTTTCCCTCCCCAGCTCAGGCCGGCGAGGACCACCGGACGGGCCGGGACCTGGTCCGTTCGAAGGTGTTCCAGCCACTGCGTCACATCGTGGACCAGCCGGTCCTCGTGGGAAGCATGCCCCCGATCGAGCGTATTCAACCCCGAACCGCGACGATCGAGCAGGTAAACCTCGTGGCCGACCGC
This sequence comes from uncultured Planctomycetaceae bacterium, assembly GCA_942493135.1. Taxonomy (GTDB): domain Bacteria; phylum Planctomycetota; class Planctomycetia; order Planctomycetales; family Planctomycetaceae; genus Planctellipticum. Next base: position 3,172,716 of record OW818684.1, read on the forward strand.
CGCCAGCCGGCTGCAGGAGTACGTGTACCACCCGCCGTGACTCTGAATCCCATGCAGCAGCACGAATGTCGATCGCGCCGCACCGCCGCGCGGCCGCCAGTGGCGGTAAGCCAGCGGATAACCATCCGAAGCCCGGTACGTCCCCAGCGCCGGCGGATCACAATCCACCGCCTTGCGAGGAGGCGCCACGGCACCGGAAAAAACAACAGGGGGCACTCTTCAGCGAGTCCTCATTGTTGGAGTCAGTTGCAAGTTGCCAGTTGTCAGTGGCAAAAGCCGCAAGCTTCTACTTCTCTCTGTCACTTGCCACTTGCCACTTGCCACTTGGCTCTCTTTCGACATTCCGCCTTCGTCATCCGACGTTTCCTCGATCCACGAAATCCGCCCCGCAGCACAGCCATCGTCTATCGAGCTCCGCTCGGCGTCACCCGATACCCCAGTATCGCATACTCGAACCGCGTCCGACCGGCGGTGTCGTTACGCATCCGTTCGAGCGCATCGGGCAGCGCGTCGAACGCCGCCTGCCGGTCCCCGAAGCGGGCGTCTCCGTAACTCATCAGCACGATCACCAGACTCTTCGGCTGCGGCAGCGTCTTGTAGGCCTCGTACAGCCGATCCGCAAACTGCGCCCGCGTCTCGCCGCGAAACTCCAGCCGTTTGTCGCCGAACGTCAGTACGCAGACGCCGTTGTCCTGGAGATACAGCTCCCACACGTCGCAGCGCTTCCGCATTTCTTCGAACGTCACCAGATGATCGACCACCTCATCCGTCTTCGCCTGCCCCAGCGCCTGAAACCGCTGCCGGATGCGGGCGATGTCCGCCGTCGACAGCCCCGGCGCATCGGCCGTCCCGGGTCGCAGCCGGGCGGCGACTTCGGGATCCTTCGCGCCGAACAGCTCGCGCACCAGCGACCCAACCCGGTCCCGCTCGACCCGCAACTGCCGGACTTCCTGCTGCAGACTGTCGGACTGCCGGACAGCCGCATCCGCCCGCTGAAGCTGCTCCCGCAGCACCGCGAGCTGATCCAGCGCCTTGAGCAGATCCGCCGTCGCCGCGACGCGCTCGCTCTCCAGCCGGACCGTCTCCCGCCGGACGCTCGTCCGGATATCGAGGTACTGCGCGAAAATCACGATCAGCAGCAGGTCGAGCAGCGGCGTCAGTTGAAACGTGAGCCGGCGGTAAGCGGTCATGGGGCGGCGTCCCCTTCCGCCGCCAGCGCCAGCTCCCGCTTCGCACGCGCCACGGTCTCCCGCACGTGCAGCCGATGCTCGGCCAGCCGGCGAAAACCCGTCTCCACGACGCTGTTGATGAACATCAGCAGCATCGCCGCCATCAGCCCGGCGAACGTCGACCAGATCGCATCGCCGAACGACTTCACGATCGCGTTGACCGTCTGCGCCCCATCCGCGTCGCCGAGCTGCAGCGCCGCCCCGATCGCCAGGATCGTCCCCAGCACGCCCGCCAGCGGATACGCCTCGATCATCGTCCGGCAGACGTTGTAGCAGGTCTCGAAACTGTGCGACTGCAGGTAGCGACGCTCTTCGTCGAGGATCCGCAGCCGCTGCGACAGCGCGATGCGATCCGCCCGGCGGGCCGGCAGATCGAGGACGTCGCGGACGTCGGCCAGGAACGCATCGATCTGATCCGACAGCCGCGACCCCCGATCCAGCACGCTCCGGTGCTTCAGCTCGCGAGTGAAACTGTCCAGATCCCCCGCCATCCGCCGCAGATCGAGCCGGGCCCAGATCGACAGCCAGACGAACGCCAGCAGATGGACGGCCGCCACGCCGAGAATGACCAGCGTCGACAGACCGGACAGAGTCGTCAACAGTTCGACAGGAATCGACGGCATGCGGCGGAATCCGGGGTTCGGGCGGAGGTGTTCGACCCGGATTGTAATCCGCGGCGGGATTTGGGGGGAGCGGAAGCCGGAGATTGAGGCGGAGTTTGAGCGGCGATCCACGGATGGCCAATCCGCGCCACCCTGCGTCATCCACAGAACTGCGCGATCGCGACAATTCGCGAAGGCATCTCGTCAAGCAATTCTTTAACGAAAGGGACGTTTCGAAATGTTTCGATGTCGCTTTTCAGTTTTTCCGGATTGTCGATCCATTGATTGGACGATGGCTCATCACCTCTCGCAGGACCATACACCAGGGATATGCTCAGATGGATTCCTGAATTATCGAATTCATCGTCTTCACGGGTGACGAACACCTGTCGGGTGAGATTGATGTACTGTCGTTCTGATTCCTCGAATGCGATGTTGTCATCCAACGTGTCCCGCAAATCAACGGGATTCTCAGTCACGAGAGGAAACGTGCTGCCCCATTGCAACAGAAGCATGTCACCATCGGAGTCAAGTAGGGTGCCGTCGATTCTGAGATCACGGTAATCTTGGATCACGCGTCGCAGAACAGCCTCGGCCGTTGGCGTAGGTTCGGCCTGCAGTTGACGTGCCTGATCGAGAAACTGTTGAATCGCGGTCTCCAAAGTGATAACCACGTCAGGTATTCCGAATTCGGGGTATTACAGGCATTCGACCGCCGAAGTGCGATAGATGGTTACCGTGGCCTCGCGGTGTGGCATTAACGAGTCAATCTGGAATATCGACACGGGTGGGCCCGATGCCATTCCGACGGCTACCGGGGTCGCGGAGCGACAGGAAGGCGCGCGAGATGGTCGTGGTGCGAACTCCTGTGGCTCTGTCACACGATAGGTCGAATTCAGCCATTCCGGGCCAACCGCCCCCCTCAATCCTTCAGATAATAATCCAGCTTCCAGTCCGCAATCCGTTTCATCTGCTCGGCCGTGCCGAAATACGTTCCGCCGATGGGGCGGTCGGTCTGCGCGTCGTACAGCGTCAGGTGCAGCACCCCCCGGTGCTTGATCGTCGTCTTGAGTTCGAAGTCGTGCAGGCCCGACGCGACGCTTGCTTCTTGAGCGGCGTCGGTTTCCTCGCTGCCGCTCCCCTTCGACTGCGTGAGATACAGGCACAGTCTCGCGGCGGCCTTGCTGTCGAGCCGGACTCGCCCCTTCACGACGACGGTGTCCCCCTGTTCGAGTCGCGGCGACGTGGCGCGGACGTCGGTGATCTCGATCACGTCCCCGTCGCGGTAGAGCTTCGGGCCGAGCGTCGTTTCGACCGGCGACAGCTTCGGCGGGGCCGCCCAGGCGGCTGACGTCAGCACCAGGAACGCGATGGTCAGGCTGCGGGTCATGGGTCGGACTCCTCGTGAACTCGGGAAAAGGTGTCGCCGCGAGAGCACGGCACACCTGTGCGGTATGCTCCCCGGGATCGCCGGGGACGTCAATCCGGATTTGCCCGCGACGAGTTTCGGGCTGAGCGCAGGTTCCGCACTGGGTACACTCTGGCGCAAACTTTCCCCCGATTCGGTTCCGGACCACCACCCGATGAGTGAACCCATAGTTTCGAGCGCCGACCGCCGCCTCGGTTCCGGCTGGGTCAGCGGCGCCCTTTCCGTCGTCCTGGCCTCGATCGGCCTGCTCGCCGTCGCCTGCTTCCACTTCCCGTCCTACCTGACAATCCCCGAGGTCCGGTCCTACTACCCGCTCCCCATCGTCCGGGCCGCCCTGCACGTCGTGCTGGTCCTCGCGTTTCTCCTCGGCCTCCTTAGCATCATGCTCCGGCAGAACAAGACGCTGGGCGTGCTGGGCATCGGCGTCGTCCTCGCCGCGGCCCTGCTCGGCGGGTCGCGCGTCCAACTCGACGGCGAACTGAAAGACGACTACTACCTCGGCCTCGACTACGCCCTGCTGATCCTCATCGTCTATTCGTTCGTCTTCATCCCGCTGGAGAAACTCTTCGGCCGGCTGGAACAGAGCGTCTTCCGCTACGGCTGGCAGATCGATCTCACCTACTTCTTCATCAGCACGCTGCTGGTGCAGATCACGACGTATCTCACCGTGCAGCCGGCGTTCGTCCTCTTCGACTGGGCCGTCAATCCCGCCGCGCAAGGCTGGGTCCGCAGTCAGCCCGGCTGGCTGCAGTTCCTGGAAATCATGTTCCTCGCCGATCTGGTCCAGTATTGGGTCCACCGCCTGTTCCACGTCATCCCGTGGCTCTGGCGGTTCCACGCGATCCACCACTCCGCCTCCGTCATGGACTGGATGGCGGGCAACCGCCTGCACATCGTCGACCTCGCCGCCACCCGCTCCCTGATCTTCGTCCCCGCCTACATCCTCGGCTTCTCCGACCTGCCGCTGTTCCTCTATATCGTCTTCGTGGCGGTCGAGTCGGTCTTCATCCACTCCAACCTCAACTTCCGCTTCGGCTGGCTGCGCTACGTCATCGCCACCCCGCAGTTTCATCACTGGCACCACGGCTGCGAAGCCGAGGCCATCGACAAGAACTTCGCGGTCCACTTCCCCGTGCTCGACATGCTCTTCGGCACATTTCACCTGCCCGAAGACCGCTGGCCCGCGGAGTACGGCGTCCGCAACAATGACGTCCCGGAGAACTATTTCTCGCAGTGGCTGTACCCGTTTCGACGACGGCAATCGCCGACATCTGCGAACCCGACTGCGACTGGCTCATCGGACCTGGAATCTCATTAGTTCGGCCCGACCGCGAGGCGTACTGACCTGTCTCGGAAGGGCGGGCACACTCCTCGAAACCGCGCCAAGTCTTGGCCGGCCACTCCCGCCCGACTACGATGTCCCCGGGAACTTTGCGGTCTCGCCACCTCTCGGACCCGGCAGACCGCGTACTGCTTGAAAGGGACAGGAAGATGGTGCATTGGCTGACCAGATGCGGCGCGGCAGCAGGCGCGGGGGCTCTCCTCGCGGCCTCCGTCGCGCACGCCGACTGGCCGACGTTTCGCGGCGCGGACCGGACCGCCGTCTCCAAGGAGAAAGGCCTCCTTCAGGAATGGCCCGCCGCCGGCCCCCCCCTCGCCTGGAAAGCCGTCGGCGCAGGCCGCGGTTACTCCAGCCTCGCCATCGCCGACGGCAAGGTCTACACGCTCGGCGACGGACTCTCGACCGCCCCCGACAAGGACGAATACCTCCAGTGCTATAACGCCGACGACGGCAAGCTGATCTGGAAAACGAAGACGGGCCCCGCCTGGAACGAAGGCAAAGAGTCCTGGCAGAGCTCGCGCAGCACGCCGACCGTCGATGGCGATCGCGTCTACGTCCTCAGCCCGGCAGGAACCCTCGTCTGCTGCGACGCGGCGACCGGAGCTGAAAAGTGGCGTAAGGATCTCAAGGCGGAGTTCGGAGGCAAGAAGGCCGACAACTGGGGCTACAGCGAATCCGTCCTCATCGACGGCGACAAGCTCATCTGCACCCCCGGCGGCGAGCAGACCACGCTGGCGGCCCTCAACAAGCTGACCGGCGAACCAATCTGGAAAACCGTCAACCCCGGTGACCGCGGCGCAGGGCATGCCTCGGTCGTCATCTCCGAAGTCGGGGGGGAGAAAGTCTACGTCCAGTCGACCGGCTCCGGGCCGATTGGCGTGCGCGCCAGCGATGGCAAGCTCCTCTGGCAGTATCCCGTCGACCGCACGACCGCGATCATCCCCACCCCCATCGTCCGCGGCGACCTGGTCTTCTTCGTCGCTGGGTACAAACGCGGCGGCGCCCTGCTGCAGCAGGTCCCGGGCGCCGACGGCGCCGTCGAAATCAAAGAGATCTATCCCCTCCAGACGCGCCTGGCCAACAAGCACGGCGGCGTCGTCCTCTTCGGCGACTATCTCTACGGCGACTCCGACGATGCCGGTATCCCCTACTGCGCCGATCTCAAGACCGGCGAAGTGAAATGGCAGAAGCGGGGTTCGGGCAAAGGGTCCGCCTCCGTCGCCGCCGCCGACGGCCGGCTCTACGTCCGTTACAGTGACGGCGTCGTCGCCCTGGCCAAGGTCGGACCGGACGGCTACGACGAAACGGGCTCGTTCAAAACCCCCGGCAGCGGCGACCGTCCGAGCTGGGCTCATCCGGTCATCGACGGCGGTCGGCTCTACCTCCGCGAAGGGGACGACATCCTCTGCTACGACATCCGTCAGAAGTAGGCCGTTCCAGGCAACCACGATCTCTGAAAAGAATCCGGGCCTCCAACAGTCATGGCGACTGCTGGAGGCCCGGTCCAGTTTCCAGCCAGAAGTCCCGACGCAGGCTACTTCTTCGCCCTGCGCGGGTCTTCCTTCTTTTCGAGGTCGAAGTTGACGACGTTCTTGCCATTGACGACGGTTGCCGTCAGGCCAGAATTCTCCAAGTCTCCGTAGACCTCCGAGATCAACGAGATGGGGGCGGCGTCACCCTTGATCGCGTCTTCCGGCAAGCCCGTACCGCCCGTCGGCTGCGTAAAGGCCGTAATCATCACTTTGAAGCGACCCAGGATCGCGCCGTCGTTCGTTGTATACGTGCCGAGGGTATAGCGGCCTTCGGCATCGATATTCCCCTGCGCCGACGGCCCGCCCCCTTCCGGAACGAACAGGAGCGAACCGGTGGGGACCGGAGCACTCTCGAATGTCACCGTCCCGCTGACCGGAGCCGTCGGCAGGCGACCGTTGCCGCCGCAGCCCAAGACTGTCAACGCCATGACAACGCTGGCGAGCGCGCTCAGCGTCCGACCAGAACCAGAACATGCAGTCATCGATTCCTCAGTTCCAGAGATGAAAGAGCACCGTCAGAACGACGCGGGATGAATCGAACAGCGGATCGGAATGCGGGTCTAAAACTCGCCGACAACTTCGCCCTTGGCGCGAGTCCCCAGGCTCTTGAGCAACCCGAGGTCGATGTTCTCGCTGATGAACCGGACCGAACCGTCACCCATCAGGAACTGGGCGCCGCCGGTGTGCGTGCTGGTGTACGGCGTATTGTTCGTCGCAAACGACCCGCGGAAGTTGATCGGGAACTGAATGGTCTTGCTGTCGATCGTCAGCCGCTGAGTATTGACGTACCAGTACATGCCCCACGTCCACGGCTGAATGCCGCCCCAGCTCGTCTTGGTGCCTGCCGTCCAGCCCTGCGACGACGACGTCTCGCCAAGCAGGATCGTGTTCGACGAACCGTCGGTCACGTCGGTGATGCGGGTGACGCTGTGCGGAAACATGATGCCGGTGTTGGCCCACCGGTAGTTCGCCGCGTCGGCTGGATTGGTGATATCTTCAATCCGTCCGGCGCAGGCCCGGTAGTGCAGTGCTCCCTGCTGCGAAGTCCACGTAAAGCTGGTGATATCCGGACTGCGGTTCCCCAGAGGGGACGACGGGCACGCCAGCACATTGATCGGTCCCCAGATCGGGTTCGAGCCGTTGTGAGGCGCCGTGTCGAGGCGCCACGGTCCCAATTGTGAGATCGGGTTCGGATCGAACTGCTGCATCGCCTGATAGCGCGGGGCTTCGTCGAAGTACGGGAACAGTTTGGGCGCCCAGCCCATGTGATACCCGCCGCCCGGATACGTTGGCGTCGGATGGCTCCCGTTCGGGAACTTGTCGTAGACGTCGTGATAGTTGTGGAACGCCAGGCCGAGCTGCTTCAGATTGTTCTTGCACTGCGTCCGCCGAGCCGCCTCGCGCGCCTGCTGCACCGCAGGGAGCAGCAACGCAATCAAGATGGCGATGATTGCAATCACCACCAGCAGTTCAATCAGCGTAAATCCGCGACGCTTTGGAAGACATGGGGCGCGTGTCATGGGCAGGGATCCTGGAACGGGAAGGAATAATGGCGGGAGACGCCGTGATCCAAACACAGCGTCCTCAACCTGCTTTGGACAAGCATCTACCATGCCAGATATGAAGGCAGACAGGAAGAGGCCGCCCGGGAGAGTTTGGCGTGAAAGCGACACAACGAATTGATGCCACTGTGGTTACGAGTTTTCAAAAACGGCGGAGTCTTGCCCGAAAATTGACACGGAATCCACATTCCGAGTCAGACTCTCGCCGCGCGCGAGCGATCAAACCTGCACAACTCCAGTGCAGTCCTGCGAGCCGAGCGACGGATTCGCTATCTCGCGATCAGACACCGCGGACTCGCCGTCCGCAGCCGCTCCAGCGCCCCGTCTGAGACCGTCGCCTCAATCAGGCTCAGCGAAGTGAGCGATCGCAGCTCCGCAACCAGCTCCAGATCCGCATCGCTCAGCGCCAGCCCGTTCAGCGACAGAAACCGGAGCCCCGGCATAGTTCGCAACGCCGCCAGCGAAGCCCCCGCCGCCCACGAGTACGAGAGATCCAGATTCTCCAGCGAAGCCCGCCCCGCCAGGATTCCCGCGTCTGCGTCGCGATAGCTCCTGCCAACGGTCAGCGACTTCAAACGCGGCAAGTCGGCCAGCGCGCCGCGCACATCGTCAGTCAACGGACACTGACTCAGATCGAGAGCCGACGCATCCCCACGGACATCAATCTGTACCGTCGCCCCGGCGGCGCGCTGCGTCTGGATCGCGCGCTGCTGCCGAGGATCGGAACTGCATCCCGCAACAACCAGCATCAGGAGCAGCCGGCCGGCTTTCATGGTGCTTCCCGTCGGCTGAGCAGCGCACTCGGCTCAATGACCGCCGTTCATGATCCGGGCGCGGGCCAGAGCTTCTTCCGCTTCGGGAATCTTCCCGCAGCGCTGATAGATCACCGACAGCTGCGTGTAGGAAAATCCATCGTGCGGTTCCAGTTCCACAACCTGCCGGGCGTGGTGGATGGCCTCATCCAGCCTGCCCAGTTTCTGCAGATAGACAGCCAGGGCCGAATGGCTCACAGCATGACCTGGGTCGATCGCAATGACCTCCTGCAGCTTCAGGACGGCTCCCGCCAGATCCCCGAGATCCTTCAGCTTCACAGCGGCATCGTACATTTCGTCGGACGTAGACATCCCCGCAGATCCCCCAGTTTTTGGTACTTCCAACCTGCTTCATCATAGGCAGATTCGGGCGACCTTCCAACCGCACGAAATCCCGCCGGAAAAGTCGCCGGGGAGCGCGCGACGCGCAAACTCGGTTTGCGGGAAAACGCGAGGTGGAGTAGCCTGTCACTGCTTCAGGATCGCATGCAAGGGCGTGCAGGGCCGATCCTGGATCTGGATGTCGTCCGGCAATCCCGGCGAAACAGTGGCCAGCTTCCGTCAAATACTGCCGGTGGCAGGCCGATCCCGATGAGGATGGATTCGATGTGGACCTCTGCGTTTTCGTGCCCCGAAGCTGCCGCCCGCCCGCGGACTTCGGTCGCAGTTCTCGTCGGATTGACGTTGTCCCTGATTCCGCTGGCGGACGCCTGCGGGCAACCGTTGCGACGCTTGCGGAACAACCAGACCGCCTCCTCCGTCGCCGAGCAGGTCAAGCCGGGGACGACCGCCAAGATCGACGAAAACCATCCGATCGTCCCGCTCCTGGAACGCGCCTACGAAAGCCGCAAGGCACTCGATGCCGTCCAGGATTACGAAGCCGTCTTCTCCAAACGAGAGATCGTCGGCAAGAAGCTGCTGGCAAGTACGTTGAGCCTGAAGGTCCGCGAAGAGCCCTTCTGCGTCTACCTGAAGTTCATGGACACCGGTAACGCCGGCCGCGAAGTGCTCTATTTTTCCGGCCGCAACGACGGAAAGCTGCTCGTCCACGAAGACGGAGTCTCGCGACTGCTGGGAACCTTCAAGTTCAAGCCGGACGACAAGACCGCGATGGCGGAAAACCGCTACCCCATCACGATGGTCGGCATGCGGAATCTGGTCGACAAGATCATCCAGCAGTGGGAATTCGAAGGCCAGTACGGCGAAATGGAAGTCCAGCACCGACCCGAATCGAAACTCGACGGCCGCAAGTGCGACGTCCTCGAAGCGACTCATCCGCAGCCCCGCAATCAGTTCAAGTATCACCTCACCCGGCTCTGGATCGACAGCGAAACCAAGTTCCCCGTCCGCGTCGAACAGTACCTGTTCCCGACGAAGGCCGGTGAAGCCCCGCAGATCGTCGAAGAGTACACCTACACCAAGATCCGCGTGAACCTCGGACTTGGCGACAACGACTTCGACCCGAAGAACCCCAAGTTCAACTTCCCTTGAGCCGATGGCGCCTGCCGTGTGACTTCTGCGTCCCGGAGGTAGAATCTGCCGGAGTGCCTGGCAGGCTGTTCCGCGGGACCGCGTCGTCGGTCCGTTTTGCTCGGACCGATCCCCTGCCGTCACCCATCGGGAAGGGGACGCAATGCAGGTGGCGGAAACCGTCGACCAGGTTCGAATCGCAGTCCGCTCGGCCCGTGCCGCCGGCAAGAGCGTCGGCTTCGTGCCGACCATGGGCGCCCTGCACGCCGGCCATCGCAGCCTCATGGAAGCCAGCCGCCGCGAATGCGACTTCCACATCGTCAGCATCTTCGTGAACCCGACGCAGTTCGGCCCCCACGAAGACCTCGCCCGCTATCCGCGCCCCCGCGACGCCGACCTCGAACTCTGCCGGACCGCCGGCATGGATCTCGTCTTCTACCCCCCCGTCGAAGTCATGTATCCGCCGAATTACCGCACGTTCGTCGAAGTCGCCGGGCTGTCTTCCCTCCTCGAAGGCGCCGTCCGCCCCGGACACTTTCGGGGCGTGGCCACCGTCGTCACCAAACTGCTGCTGATCGCCGGAGCCGACCGCGCCTACTTCGGGCAGAAAGACTACCAGCAGCAGACGATCGTTCGCGTGATGGTCAGCGAACTCAATCTGCCGACCGAAATCCGCGTCTGTCCGACGCTGCGCGATCCCGACGGGCTCGCCATGAGCAGCCGCAATGCCTACCTGACCCCCGAACAGCGCCAGGCCGGACTGTCGCTCTCCCGCGCACTGCATCTCGCTCAGCGGATCGTCGACTCCGGCGAGCAGTGCGTAACAACCATCGAGCGGGCGATGCACGAAATCCTCGCCGGAACCCCCGGCGTAGAACCCGACTACGCCGTGCTGCGGCACCCGGACACGCTGGAAGAGCTGCCCGAAATCCTCCCGCAGATGGTCGCCCTGATCGCCGCCCGCGTCGGAACCACCCGGCTGATCGATAACGAAGTCCTGCAAATGGGACATTGATCCGTTCAGCGAAGCTCCAGACGCCAAGTTCCAGACGGAGATTTCGTCAGTTCGTCGGAATGTCGACCGCGCCTTCCATTCTGCCATCCCTCCTTACTTCTCTGCGTCGTTGCGTTCCTCTTTGCGTCTTTGCGTCTTTGCGTGAAATCTTCCCTCTTCATCTTCCCTCTTCATCTCAACCCAAAACGAAAACAGGCCAGGGCAATCACCCTGGCCTGCCGACGTTGTCGCGATGCATAATCGTCACATCCTGCGGCGGAAGATGGTTGAACACCCGGATCGTCAATGATCCGGCACGCTCCGATCAGCCCTGAGTCCCGGTTCCGACCATTCCGTTCCGGGCCAGGCCGTTCGCCATGTTCTTCAACTGCGGATCCTGAGCCACGCTCAGGGCCGACTGAAGACCCCGGTCAACCGCGCTCGTATCGTTTCGCACCTGCGGCACGAGCACGTCGGGAGTCACACCCACGCCGGCCATTGCCACCCCCTTCGGCGAGTAGAATCGGGCCGTCGTCAACCGCAGCCCCGATCCCAGCGACTGAATCGGAAACAGCGTCTGCACCGTCCCCTTGCCGTACGACTTTTCTCCCACGATCACTCCGCGATGGTTGTCCTGAATCGCCGCCGCGAAGATCTCGCTCGCCGAAGCGCTGTTGTGGTCCACCATCACGACCAGCGGAACTTTCCAGGTATTCTGCGGGTGAGCCACTTCCATCGATTCGTCGTTCGGGTTCCGGCCGTGCGTCGACACGATCGTCCCTTGCGGCAGAAACTTGTCGCTGATCGCCACGCACGTCGACAACAGCCCCCCGGGGTTCCCCCGCAGGTCGAGGATCAGCGACTGCATCCCCTGCTGCTGAAGCTGCCACAGGGCGGCGTCCAGTTCCTCCGACGTCGATTCGGCAAACTTCTCGATCTTGATGTAACCGATCTTGTTCGTCGGATCCTCCATCCGCACGTCGGCGACGCTGTGGATCGTCACCTGCTGCCGCATCAGCGTCGTATCCCCGACCAGATCGTCCCGGCGAATCGTGAGCTGCACCGTCGAACCCTGCGGCCCGGTGATCTTGTCGACCGCCTGATTCAGATCAACGCCGGCCACCGACTGTCCGTTGACCGCCGCGATGATATCACCCCGGCGTAACGTCGCCTGGGCCGCCGGGCTGCCGCTGAGCACCTTGAGGATCATCAGCCCTCGCGGATTCGACTCCAGCTCCACGCCGATCCCCACAATGTTGTTCTCCAGCCCCATGCTCGGAGCACCAGACTTTTCCGGCGGCACGAACATGGAATACTGATCCAGCGTGTCGAGCGCCCCATACACGAATTCCAGCGAAACCGTCGCCGGGTTGACCCCCAGCAGCTGGTTCGCCGCCGCTCCAGCCTGCCGCATCACGCCGATGGCGTCGTTGGCCGACTGCACATTGGATTGCATCGCCAGCTGCCGCATCGCCTGCTGAAACTGCGGTATACTCTGCGATCCGCTCTGCAGTCCGAGCGCCGTCTGGTACGACGGCGTTCCGGCCGCGATCGAAAGGTGCTCCAGCGCCGACTGCGCCCGCTGGGTGTACGTCGTCGGTTCGATGTGCCTGGAATCGATGAGCTGCGAGAGCTCCATGTATGCCGCTTCGCCGCTCTGCTGCGTCAGGCTCTGCAGGACGCGAATCACACGCGGATCCTGATACCGCTGCGAAATCTTCTGCTCGACCGTCGGATGCAGCGTCGACGCCGGCGCCGCCGGGATTGCGGGAGATGCCGGTCCGATCTGCAACGGCCGGTCGTACTGCGGTACGCGGTCGTACGGAACTCGCTCCCGCGTTGTCGGCAGCGAATCGAATCCACCCTGATCCGCAGGGGATCGTCGAGTCATATCCCACTGGTCGCGGCCCAGGCCATAGCCGCCCGACGTTTCCCCGGAATCCCGACCGTTCAGCCGGTCCCGATGCCGACCGGACTGACGGACCGGATCCCGGCCATTGCCGCCGCGACCGTCGTCAAAGAACCCGCGGCCGTTCAAACCGCTGCCCGACTGTCCGTAGAGCCCCGGTTGACTGTTGAAGCCGTTCGAAGCCGGAATGAGCGAACGATCGTCGAACCGTCGACTGTCGAACGAACGATCCTCCTGGAAACGGTCCTCCCGGTACGAGTCGTTGAAAGCCGGCCCCGACCACGGAGCCGGCGGCGTCGCACGGTCATACGACGGGCCGCTTCGCCCCAGATAGCTGTCCGGCGACGGACCGAAGTCATCGCCGAAATTCGAATTGCCGCCGTATTGAGCCATTGCGGGGACAGCCGCCCCGGCCACCAGAACCGCGCAGGCCGCACTGCGAAGCCAGCCGGTCAGGCTCTTTCCAAAGTGAGTCAACATGCGAGTCATGATCGGGTTCCTTCCGTTGTCTTTGCGGCCGATCTTCTGATCGGCGGATGCATGGGATTAAAAAAGAATTCTCGGGGACTCAGAGCGGAAATTGAACCGCATTCGCCGCGTTTTGAACTGCGGCCAGTTCCGTCGAATCGGGGCCCAACTCACCCCGCAGAATCTTGACGTGGGCCGGGGCTTCGATCCCGATTTTGACCGAACCTCTCCCCGTCCGCATCACACGGACCACCACGTCTTCGCCGATTTGGATGACACCGTCCCGTTTTCGCGTCAGGATCAACATGGTTTCCCTTCCTGTGTCGTGAGTTACAGTTCCAGGCGACGTGCCGGAAGAAGTCATTGAGACTCACCAGTTTGTCGTCACGGCGACCACTCAATGCACGTCGCGCGCCAATTCTGCGCCAGCAATTCTTTTCCGCCCGCGAGGCACATTTTATGGGGACTTGTGCGTTGTAAGGTCCGCTTGCGGGCGTGTTCACCGGCCAGACGACGGGGTGAGAATGTAACTTTCTCCCGAGCTGTGGGCCGGCCTGTGTAAATCTTGCGACACATGAACTGGCGACGCGCCATCGACATGATTTTCCTGACGAATGCGTCCTCGCGAGAAACCCGCGGAGACACCTCTTATGTCAGGCAGATTCGCGGTCCGGAATCGAACGGAATCCCGTAGAAAAATCAAAACAACATCAATTGGCACGGTGAGTGCATCACAGTGATTCCCATCAAGCCCGCCGAACGGTGGCCGGCTGAGACCGACCTGGGGATCGCTCAAGCACGAGTCGCATCCCGGAATCAAACCACGAAGGAACGAACCATGTTTTCCAAACTCTCCGCTCTCTGCGTGACTGGTGCGATGCTGCTTTCGACCGGCAGCAGCCTGCAGGCTCAGGACTACCGCCACAACAACTGGGGTTATCAACCGGCCTACGTTGCCTCGAACTCCAGCGGATACTACGGCCAGGCCAGCCAGAATCGCTTCCGCGACGACGGCTGCGATTTCAAAAATCACAACGGCAGCGGCTACAGCAGCGCATACCGGGGCGGCACGTACGGTTCTGCCTGGCCGGGTGCTCAATGGGGCGGTGGCTACAGTTACACCCAGCCCTACCGCAGCTCGGCGTACCTGCCGGCTTACCGGGTGCCGGGCTACAGCAACAACTACGGCTACTCGCAGCCCGGCTACCGTTCGACCTCGACTTACGGCTCCAGCCACCTCTGGTCTCGGTAACGGACATGAGCAACTCATCGCCGTCCGGAAGGTCCGGGCGGCGGACTGTCCTCCACGGAATCTGGGATCTCGATGATCTTTTGAACGAAGGAACGGATCATGTTTACGAAATTCACTTCTCTGTTTGTGGCCGGTGCGATCGTCATGGCCGCCGGTAACGTCAACGCCGCCGATTACTTCGGGCCGAGCTGGGGCAGCGGACCCAGCTACGTCTCCAGCAATGTGAGAAACTTCAACAGCGGTTACAGCAACGCCTACCGGGGCAACGGCATCGCGGTCGGCGGCTGCTACGGCAAGGACTGCACCAGCGGTTCCTGCGGAACCCGGCCGTACGACGGCACCTGGTCCCGCGATCGCTGGGATAACAACCGGTGGGACAACCGGTCTGTGAATACGCTCCCCTACCGCAGCCCGTCGTACCTGCCGGTCTACCGGCCCTCGACTTACAACAGTGCCTTCAATCACAACCTGCCCGGCTACGGCCACTCGACCTGGAACTCGGGACACGGGTCCTACCGGTAACGGAATGATCCGCGGCAGTTGATCGATAGGGGTTCGAGAATCGCCGCCCGGAACGGCCGGGCGGCGGACGAGTCTCGAACGGTCCGCTTCTGGAATCTCCCTCTGCGAAGGAACGTATCATGTTTAAGAAACTCTCAACCGTCTGCGTCGCCGGCGCCTTGATCATGGTCGCCGGCAGCAATGCCCAGGCTCAGGACTTCTTTGGCTCGAACTGGGGCGCCCGCCCGGCCTATGCCGCGGCTCCGGTCCGCCACACCGGACTGTTCGGTCTGGGAATCCTCCCCGTCGGTCGCAC
The DNA here is from genome assembly GCA_942493135.1 of uncultured Planctomycetaceae bacterium. Classification (GTDB taxonomy): domain Bacteria; phylum Planctomycetota; class Planctomycetia; order Planctomycetales; family Planctomycetaceae; genus Planctellipticum. Next base: position 3,188,134 of record OW818684.1, read on the forward strand.
CGTGTCGTCGAGTTGCCCCAACGGTCAATGCGGGTCGTGCCCGAACGGCAACTGCTCGACCGGAAGCTGCGCCAACGGCCGCTGCCCGCTCCCCAACACGGGATACTCGAACTGCCCCAACGGCCAGTGCGGCCCTCAGTACGGCAATATGCCGGTCTATCGGAGCACGCAGTATCAACCCGTTTACCAGCAGCCGGTCTACCAGACGCCGAACTACAACGGCTACTACCAGCCGGCCATCCGGCCGACCGGCTACAACAGCGCGAACAGCCCGTTCTACGAGTAATGTCGCGGTTGATCTGACAGATTGACGCCTGATTTTTCAAAGCCGGACCGGTCCTTCGCGACCGGTCCGGCTTTGGTCTTTTTACAGACCGGAGCGACAGGCCTCAGAGCCCCGACCGTCCGGGAGGGGAGCCCCGTCGCCTCAACCAGCAGAACTCCGACAGGAGTGGGAAGATTCGACCGCCAACTTCAGGCATCCCGACAGATCGCAGACCGGTTACAATCCACCAGAGTCGCCAATCCTGCTTTTCCACGGAGATGCTGACCGTGCTGCGTTCCCTGTTGCTCCTGCTCCTGTTCGGCGCATTCCCGATGGTTGCCTTGCCCCTCTCCGCGGACGACTTCTCCCTGCAGCTTCGCTCCATTCCCGGTGATCCTTTCAGCAAGACTCCGCGGATTCGCGAAGTCCGCCACGAAACCTGGCCCGCAGAGAAAACCGCCGTCATCGTCTGCGACGTCTGGGACCTGCACCACTGCCGCAACGCCGTCCGCCGCCTCGAAGAATTCGGCCCCCGTCTCAACGAGTTCCTCAAAGAAGCTCGCCGCCGCGGCGCAACAATCATCCACTCCCCCAGCGATTGCATGCCGGCCTACACCGATCACCCCGCCAGACTCCGCGCGATCGCCGCACCCACGGCGAAAGATCTCCCGCAAGACATCGCAGCCTGGTGCTCGCGGATCCCCGCCGAAGAACAGGCCCATTACCCCATCGATCAGTCCGACGGCGGCGAAGACGACGACCCCGCCGAGCACGCCCAGTGGGCCTCACACCTGAAATCGCTCGGCCGCAACCCCGGCATGCCCTGGCAGCGACAGTCCGACATGATCGCGATCGACCCCGAACGGGACTTCCTCAGCGACAAGGGGGACGAAGTCTGGAACATTCTCCAGAGCCGGGGGATCGACCACGTGATTCTCACCGGCGTGCATACCAACATGTGCGTCCTCGGCCGCCCGTTCGGGTTGCGCCAGATGGCCCGCAACGGCAAGCACGTCGTCCTGATGCGCGATATGACCGACTGCATGTATAATCCGAAACGCTGGCCCTACGTGGACCACTTCACCGGCTGCGATCTCATCATCGCCCACGTCGAACGCTTCGTCTGCCCGACGATCACCAGCGACCAGATCCTCGGCGGCCAGCCGTTCCGGTCGAAGTCGGACAAGCGTGCGGAAGCCGACGTTATACACTTGAGCGAAGTGAAAACGGACGGCGACCACTGGCGCCCGATCTCGCTCCCCGCCGAACGAAAGTTCTCGGGACCGGCCTGGTACCGGGCGACGATCCGCGTGCCCAAACGCTGGCTCGCAGCGAGCGGTGTCGCCGTGGTCCTTCCGGCCGCCGAGGTGAAAGCCTGGTGGAACGGGACAGCCCTTGGCGCAAAGTTGAACGGCGAAACGGCCAGCTACACGATCCCCGCCGAGGCATTGACGGTCGACGACGCCAACTTGCTGGTGCTCCGCGTCGCAGCCGGCAGCCTGTCGCAGACCCCGACCCTGGAAAGCGGCGACCGCAAGCTGGAGCTTCCGGGCCGCTGGCAGTTCCGTCTCGGCGACGACCCGAGCTGGTCCAACATGCCCCTCCCCGCGAAGTTCGGCACGTCCACCGACATCGTCTTCGAGCCGCCAGCTCCCTGACAACACTCTCAAACAGTGCCGCTTCGCTGCTTGCGACAATCGTATTCGGCATGGATCAGCCCCGCCGGGGCGAATCAATGGCGTCGCCAACCAACCGAGTCTCAGCATGAGCTTCATCGGTCTCGACCTCGGCTCCACATCCATCAAGGCCGCCCTCCTCGACCCCGCCAGCGGTCAGATCTCCCACGTCCGTTTGCGCCCGTTCCCCGATCCCGTTCCCGCTCAGCCAGCCCTCTGGTTCGAGATCGATCCCGAACCCGTCATCGCCTACGTCCGCGACCTGATTGCTGAACTGGTCGACCTCAGCCCCACCCCCTGCACCGGCCTCCTCGGCTGCAGCCAGATGGGGGGCGTGATCCTCGTCACCCCCGATGGCCAGCAGCATCGGACGAACTACCTCTCCTGGCGCGATCAGCGCGTCCTCGAACCGCATCCGAACGGCCACGGCACGTACTTCGAAGAACTGCAGCGCCGGACGACCGAGTATGACCTGCTCGCCATCGGCCGGGAACTTCGCCCCGGCTCGACGCCGGGACTCCTCTTCTGGCTCCGCGAAAACGGCCAGCTTCCCGCCGGAACCGTCGCCGTCAATCTGACCGACTACGTCGTGTCACGCCTCTGCGGGACGCCACCCTGCCAGGAGGCGACCCTCGCTCTCGGCACGCTCGATCTGCAGACGCGCACGTGGAAACACGACTGGTTCGACCGTCTCGGCCTGAGTGAGATCGCCTGGCCCGAACTGATTGCTCACGACGAACCCGTTGGTTGCTGCGAAATCGCCGGCCAGTCGATCCCCTGCTATCCGGCGATCGGCGACCAGCAGGCGGCGCTCTACGGGGCGGAGCTCGCCGAGGGGGAACTCTCGCTCAATATCTCGACCGGCTCCCAGGCCGCCGTGCTGACTTCGTCGCTCAACCCCGGCGACTACCAGACCCGCCCCTACCTCGGTGGACGATACCTCAACACGATCACGCATCTGCCAGCGGGTCGCTCGCTCAACGCCCTCGTCGGGCTGCTGGGGGAACTGGCCGCCGCGGAGGGTCACCCGCTGCGCGATCCGTGGTCGAAGATCGCCGAGGCCGTCGTCAATGCTGAGCCTTCCGAGCTGACGGTCAATCTCGCCTTCTTCGCGGGCAGCCTGGGGAACCACGGCAGCATCGACCAGATCCGGCTGGAAAACTTGACCGTCGGCCACCTGTTCCTCGCCGCCTTCGAATCGATGGCCGCCAACTACGAGCTGTGTGCAAGTCGTCTGCGCCCTAACCGCGACTGGCAGGGCATCGTGCTGTCCGGTGGCCTTGCACAACGCTTTCCACGGTTGCGAGAGCTGATCGCCCAGCGTCTCACGGGACCGATTCGGATGGTCGATGCCGCCGAGGAAACCCTGCAGGGGCTGCTACGGCTGGCAAAGGAACTCTCTGCGTAGGGCAGGCTCCCGCCTGCCGAATTGTGGCATCCACGTCCGTTGCGGCAAGCATCGCGTAGGACTCATTCATGAGATACTTCGACCTCTATCAACAGGGTTTCTGCGAAAGCGTGTGGAACGAGATCCAGGCTCTCTCTCAAAAGGATTGTTCCGACGACCTTCGCGAGGAGATGGAGACCGTCGCCCTGGAGTTCGCAGAGCGAGCATTCTGGAACTTCTCGGTCATTGAGCAGGAGCTGCGTCGACTGGGCTATGCATTTCGCAACCCCGACCACGTTCTGGTGCGGGCGAAAAAGGATGCTGCTCCCCGGCTGGATGATTTTGAGAAGCGTCATGGCTCCCTGACGATCGCATCCCGGGCCTGGTACTCGGTGTTTCATCAGATCGATTTTCAGCAGGATCCGGAGATCCTGGAACAGGAACGAAGAGGCGAAGTCGCGGATGCGCCGCTGCCGGGCCTCGGATTCAACTGCAAACTCGTATTCGATCCGCTTGAAGTCTGCGAATCCGAGATCATTCCGCCCGAGTTTTGCAACAGCGACAGACCGACAAGCTTTCTGCCGACCGGAGCCTGCGGGACCAATAATGATCCCATGGGAGTGGAGATTCCGTCCAAAGAGTTCGACGGCGTCGTCACCACCGACAGGCTCTGTAGAAATCTTGGCGGCTACGTCCGGTGGGTCTGCATGGGGTGTGGATTTCCGTTATGGCCCCTGAGAGCAAAGTATGCGCCACAAGATCTGGGATTCGTGAAGTTTCCCGATCTCAGGGAATTCTACCGAGCGATCATCCCGCAGTTGCAAGCTTTGTAGACACAGCGCGTAGGGCAGGCTCCCGCCTGCCGGATTGTGGCATCCATGTCCATTGCGGCAGGCGGGAGCCTGCCCTACATGCCGGAGCACTTGAATGAACTCCCCGTTTCAATCCGGCGATCAGGTCTACTGGTGGAAAGGCCGGTCACGCGAAGTCGGAATCCCGGTTCGCGCGGAAGTCGTGAAGGCCGCTTCCAATCGCGTTTCAATCCTCTGCAAGGAAGCTTCCGACGGAGTTGCATCGGGCATCCGTCATGTGCCACCAGATCGCCTGCAGCGGGTTGGTGTGTTCTACGAAAAGGCGATCCATCATCGGATCTCTCCCTACGAACCGATGAGTCAATGGGGTTGCCTGACAAGTTATCTCGAAGTCGCGGAGGATCTCTGGGCACTTCGGCGCGTCGACCAGTACGAAGGCGGCCAGTCGCTGAGTTATGACCGTACCCACTGGGGAGATCGCTTCGGCATCTTGGGGGATGGTCGGATCAAACGTCCGCCGCAGTCCACGGAATTCTGGGAGTCGTTTGAGATCGAACCGGCCGAGTTCGAGCGGGTCTGGCAGACGGCTCTCCAATCACCCCTGCGCGAACAACAGGTCGCTTCGAGCCGAATGCATGAATTCGGAGCGGAACCGATCTGGCTCGCCATCCATCGACAGAAGCAGCAGCGGAAGACACAACAATGAACCAGCTCAATGCCCCCGGCGGAGAATCCCGCCATCCCGCGCCGTCAGCCCGCCTCGCCGACAGCCGCCTGACCATCTTCAACGGCTTCGTTCTTCTCTCGATCGTAATCGCAGGCCTCTACGGCATCCTCCACAACCAGGTCAGCTACACCGTTTCGCCGGAGTATTTCACGAAGTTCAAGTTCATTCAGTTCGGCCTGACTGAAGTTCCCTGGCCCGAACGCGTCCGAGCCTCCGTCGTCGGCTTCCTCGCCTCTTGGTGGATGGGCATCCCCATCGGAATTCTGGTCGGGGCTGGCGGATTTCTGCAGCGTGATCCGCGCGAAATGCGCCGTGCGCTTCTGTGGTCACTCGTCGTATTGGTCAGCGTGACGCTGCTCGTGGGGCTTGCGGGCCTCGTGAGTGCGTTTGTAACGTCAATTGAACCTGAAAGAGTCGAGCGGTGGGGCAGGTTCGTACCGAAAGACGTCACCGACGTCCGCGCCTTCATGTGCGCCGGGTGGATGCACAATGCCTCCTACCTCGGCGGTGTCCTCGGCATTCCCGCGGCATGGGTGCTCCACCTGTGCTGGCGATATGGCAGGTCGGGAGAATGAAAGACAAGACCCCGCCCCGTCTCTTCCCTACCCACCATCCACGACCCACTCCCCACCCCGCAGCTACGGAAACCGATGCGCCTGAAACTCCGTCGCCGGCCGTTCGGCCTGCAACGCCATGGCAGCCCCCTGATCGGCGAGCGTGTTGTTGAGGTAAAGCTGCTTCAAGTGCTTCAAGTCCTTGAACTTCACCATCCCCGCATTGCTGATCTGCGTGTTGCTGAGCTGCGCAAACTCCAGCTCGGGAAGACTCGCCAGGGTGGCCGCTCCCGCATCCGTGATCGGCAATCCCGCCAGAATCACCCGTTTGAGGTGTTTCAGCTTGCCGAGACGGGCGATCCCCGCATCGGTCACCCGAGCCGACGGATCGATCCAGATCTGCTCCAGCAGCGACAGATGTTCGACCCGGGCCATCAGCCCGTCATCAACAGGGACGGGCCGGTCGGTCCGTATGGAGCCATCGGGATTCCAGCCGGGACTGATCTCCAGATAGGTCAGTTGCGTCATCGACGGGAAGTTCTCAAACACCGCCCGCATCGCCTGCGGGCCAACGTTCCGGAGGTGAAGCGTCTTCAGGCCCGCGAGGCTCCCCGGCTCGATCTGCAGCACCTCGACACCTTCGAACCACAGCATCGTCAATTGATTCAGACCCCGGATCACCGCCGGCCGGTCCCCAGCTCCCATCACCGTCAGCATCTGCAACCCTGACAACGCCTCACTTGAATCGGCCGTCAACTGAGACGCGTTGACGGACAACATTTTCAGTGTCGGCAGCGAGTTCAGCCGGGCCAGTCCGGCCGCGGTGATCTTTGTATCGGCGACATGCAGCGACTGCAGCGAAGGACACTTCAGCAACGCTTCCACCCCCCGATCGGTGATCTGCGAACTGCCGATTCCCAGCCCTTTGAGCTGCCTGATCTCGGCAAAGTGCCGCAGGCCGGCATCGGTGATCTGCGACGACTCGATGCCGACCGCCTGCAGTGACGGCAGGCGTGTGAGAACCGACAAACCCTCGTCGGTCACTTTCGTCCCGCTGAGGGAGATGCTCTCCAGCTTCGCCAGCCCCGCAATCGCAGTCAGTCCGTCGTCGGTGACCCCATTGCCGACCGACGGCGTCACCGTCGAGCCCATCGTTTCGCCGAGAAGTCGCAGGTTCGTCGCCCCTCTTAGTCCCCGCAAGACGTCGTCCGTCGCCGTTCCCCGGATGAGCTCGATCTGCGTCAACCCGGGCATGTTCGTCAGCGTCACCGCTTCAACCTGCGTCCCGCTGAGATCCAGCAGCTCCAGCTTCGGCAGATAATCGAGCCGGAGACTCCGGATCGGCAGCGAGGAAACGTTGACCTGCCGACGCAACTGGTTGTTGTAGTAGCTGCGGATGAAGAGCAGCTTCTTCAGCTCGGGCAGATCCCGCAGATTCAGTGCGGGCAGCTCGCTGCAACTGATCCACAGTTCCTCCAGCCCGGGAACCGAGCTGAGGGAGCGCAGATCGTCGGTGGTTCCCGACCAGTCGTACGGCAGGATCACCTGCTCCGTTCCGCCGGGAGTGCTGCCGAGACCGGAGACAAACCCTCCCAGGCCGCGAATCCGGGTGATCGCTTCCTCCGCTGATGGCTTCGTGGCGTCCGCACCCCCCATCAGCACGACCGCCCCCAGCAGCATCGTCAGGCAGGCCCCCTGCCGGACGAACCCCGCCTTGAGCGCCAGGCTCCGCGTCTGATCGAGCAGCCCCGCGACGCGGTCTTCGAGCTTCCAGCCCGGCTCCAGCAGGCCGACCGTCCAGGCGGTCGCGGGATGCGAGCCGCAATGCTCCGCAACGGACAACAGCGTACGGGCATAGACGTGCCGGTCCCCCGCCTGCAGCACGTAGTTGTCGCAGACCTCTTCCCGCGACTGAGACAGCCGGCGATTGAGTCGATGAATCAGCGGATGCGGCCAGTACAGAATCGCCGCCAGCCGCTGCAGAATTCCCACCACGTTGTCCCGCCGGCGGATGTGCGCGACTTCGTGCAGCAGGATGTCGCGCCACTGTTCCTGGCTGAGCTGCGACGGAAGATCTTCCGGCAGTACGATGACCGGCCGGAGGAGGCCGCAAACCAGCGGGCCGCCAACGCGGGAACTGTAGCGGACCTCCGGCAGTCGCCGGCCAGGAAGCATCTCCCGCAGCAGACTCCGCAAATCCTCCTCCAGAGCTGCGGGCGGAGTTGTGAGGCTCAACCGGAGCCCGCGAATATGCAGCCAGCCGGAGATCAGCCGCAACGACAGGAAAATCACCCCGACCACCCAGCTCCCGACCAGCAGCGTCGCGACCGACTGCGCGAGGACTGTCGCATCCGGCGGAAGCACCGGCGGAACTTCCGCCGGCGCGCGAGGAACTGGAGAAAGCATCTGGGGAACTGCCGGCGCGGCTGTCTCTGATGGCTGTAATGCAGGCGGCGTGGCAGTCCCGATGGGACGAGGCAGCACGATGGCCATCTGGCGGAGCGCGATCGCTTCCAGCGAGTCCACCGTCACGCTGACGTCGGCCGTCCGCCAGCCGAGCTGCGGAACGGCGAGCATGGCGAACGGAACTGCCAGGCTCGCGAGCAGTGCCGCCAGCCAGACGCCGTCGCGGACGGCCGCACTGCGGATGCGGAACACTCGCACGAACAGCAGTGCCGCCGCGATCAGCAGTGTGACTTCGCCGGCCCCCATCAACAGGCTGCGGACGATTTCAGCACCGGGATACAGATCCACCAGAATGGACATGCTCACTTCCCTTTCTGCTCGGATTCTTCGATCAGCGCGCGGATCCGATCGGCCTCGGACGCGGAGAGCTCGCGGTTCTCCAGCAGCGTCATCACCAGCCCTTCAGCCGAACCGCCAAATGCCGTATCGACCAGTTCGGTGACCATCTGCCGCAGCGTCTTCTGTCGCGGCGACGCGGCGACGTACCGGAAGGCGTTGGCGACGGTCCGATGCGTCAGCCAGCCCTTCTCTTCCAGCCGAACCATCGTCGTCTGGACGGTATTGCGGGCGATCTTCCGGCGAGCCGCGAGAGTCTCGTAGACCTCGCCGACGGTCACTTCGCCGCGATCCCAGACGACATTCATAATCTCAAGCTGAGCCGCCGACAGCGGCGGCAGAACAGGTTTCCCGGCAGCCATGACAGTCCTCCTACGTCTGTCGGCATTATGCCTACACATGTAGGTGAAGTCAAGAGCCATCCCAGCGATTCCCCTCCTCCCTATCCACCATCTACTAACCACAATCCACTCCAGCCTTTACAACAATCCGCGCAACAAACCCGCTATTTATGACGGGGACATAGGAGCATGCGCGTCGGCGGACCACTGCCGGCGTTCCGGACGATTCCCGTCAAACCGGGCCTGATCAGGGCCCAGCGACGGACCGTTCGCAAGAGCGGTCCGAGGGGCGCACCTCGTGTGCGCACAGCCTCGACGTCGAGCTTTTCCCCGTTCAACCGGCCGCAAGACCGGCGAACCTGATCAACGTGACCGAACCGCCGGGACTTCCACCGGCGCAACATCACCGCCAGACGGACTCCGGCGGGACGGCCGTAAGAAAGCCGACCCGCCGGAGCCGATCGCGGTACGTACGACACTGCGCGTAGGGCAGGCTCCCGCCTGCCGAATTGCGGCATCCACGGCAGCGCAGCACCGACACCCCCAGCATCTTCTCCCGATTCCTCCCCGCAGCCCGATCAATCCCGGCGGCATCTCATCGAGTGCATCTCTCGTCAGCTCGCGGGCTGCTGCGAGTCCTTCCGGCGAGACGCCGACCATCTGGTTTGAGAAGATCACTGGCAGAGCCAGTGCCATCCGGAACGAGAATCGATGCCGGTACGTACGATGGACGTCCTCGTCCGCCGCGGTAGGGCCGGCTGTGCCGGCCGCCGCCAGGCAAGCTCGCGCACCGCGCCAACCTCTACGGCCGCACTTCAATCCACCCCTCGCGATAATAAGTCCGGTCGACCCGCCCGCCGTTCTGCAGGACGAAGTTGTTCACGCGATACCCGCTGCGGAACTCGAACGTGAGGCCCTCGCGGTAGTAGGCCGTGCGATACGCCGAGCGGCTCTCCGGAACCGGATGGGGCGGCGCTCGCTCGTCGACCAGCCGATGGCTGAAGTACGATCGGCGATACATCCAGTCCTGAGCTACGCCCGGCGACGCGCCGAGGCAGACTCCCAGCGCCGACCCGGCCCAAAGCAGCAACGCAGTTCCGATCCTGTGCAGGATGGCCATGCCGGTCTCCTTTCCCCGGCCCCTCCGCTCAACGCAGAAAGGTGTCGCCGAAAGTCCACAATGTTGACTTGCGCCAACGTCGCGAAGGAGCCACTCCTGAAAGGACTTAATCAGGCAGTTTCCGCGCCAATCGAAGTCAAAACGTCCCAACTTTGCCGGCCGACGGAGATCGACCTCGCAAAATCCCCAAACGCAAACTTCCGCATGCCGCAATCTGCGACAACCGTCTCAGTTTGCACCACAGCCAGACAATCCGGCCCCTCGCGACAACCTCCCATTCATCCCGACGCATCGCACCGACGTCTTCTCACTCACCACTCACCACTCCTCACCTCTTCTCTTCTCCTCACTACCCACCATCCACTATCCACCGACCACTTCTTCCCCCCGCCACGCCAGCGCCACGCGCGTCACCGAGATGTCCGCCTTCTTCGGCTTGATCGTGATCTCTTCCAGCAGCAGCCGGTCCGGACTGGCCGTCGCTTCGAGGGCTTCCGTTTCCGCCTGGAACTGCGCCTCCAGTTCCTGGAGCTGATGTTGCAGCGTTTCCAGATTCTCCTCCGCCTGGGTCACGTCCTGACGTTCCCGGCCCGCGCGACCGGCCGAGCGCATCGCGGTTGCCGCCCGGCCGACGTTCGCCGTGCTCGCCAGCTTCCGGCCGAACAGCGCTCCCAGCAACGACGTGCCGAACGACATCGCCGCCGACATCGTCTGATCGCTCGCCTGGGCCTTCTCCTTCTCGATCTTCTGCTGCGCCCGGCGGATTCGTTCCTGCACCAGCGCCAGCTTCGGGGCATACTTCGACCGCAACTTGTCGACCTGCAGATCCCGCTGCTCGCGGGCCCCCTGGCTCAGCCGCGCGCGGAAGTCCCCCTCGCTTTCGCCGGGCCGCGAGAACTGCTTCAGCGACGGACACTTCCAGATGTCGAGCTCGTGCGTCCGATAGAGAAAGTCCTTCAGCGCCGTGGAAAGCTTCGCATACTTCTTCGGCTGAGCCAGCTCCGCCGGAAGCTCTGCAAAGGAAGCCCCATCGACCGGAGATTTCTCCAGCTCGGGCTCCTCATCGATCGTCAGTTTCGCACCGTCCCAAACGTCGGCCGAGATGTCTCCCGCAACCTCCGCCGTCAGCAACAGCGTCTCCCAGACGTCGACGTCGCTCTTCGCCTGGGCAAAGTGGACGCGGGCCGTCCCGACGAGCGCCGGCCGATAAGTCACCGGCCCCGTGGATCGAACCGGCACAAAGAACTCGGGCACATCCGGCGGCAGGACCGGGCGCGCGCCGCCCGCAACCGGAGCAGAACCCGGAGCCGCTGGAGCGGGGCTCGCGACGGAAGGAGTGACCACCAGCTGCACGGCCGCCGGCGCCCCATTGGCCTTGCGATCGGCCATTAGCGTAGCGATCTGGTCGCGCGTCAACGGCCCGCGCAGGAACGACAGCGCCCAACGGGTCTGGAAGACCACGGGCGCGTCGTCGTGGACGTTATTCATCAGGAACACGCGGTTGCCCAGCCCCGACAGAATCGACTCCATCTGCTGTCGGTTGAACGACGCACCGGCCGCCGTCGACGCCCCTTCCAGCCCGTCGAGCACGCGGGCCTTGTCCCGTTCCGTCTGCAGCCGCCCGATGAACCAGGTCCCCGCGTTGGAGAGCCCTTTGTAATCCAGGTCGACGGGGTTCTGCGTCGCCAGCACGACCCCCAGCCCATACGCCCGCGCCTGCTTGAGCAGCGTCAGCATCGGAACTTTCGCCGGCGGATTGGCCGTCGGCGGAAAATAGCCGAACACCTCATCCATATAGAGCAGCGCCCGCAGACTCGCCGTGCCGGACTGGCGACGCATCCACGCGATCACTTCGTTGAGCAGGATCGTGACGAAGAACATCCGCTCGGGATCGGACAGATGCGCGATCGACAGAATCGCCAGTCGGGGCTTGCCGGCGGGCGTATACAGCAGCCGCTGAATATCGAGCGGCTCCCCTTCCATCCAGGCGGAGAACCCGGGCGAAGCCAGCAGATTGTTGAGGCTCATCGACAGGCCGAACCGTTCCTTCGCCGGGAAGACGCTCTCCAGATCCATCACGCCGATCTTGTCGAACGGCGGCGACTGAATCTCGCGGATCAGCCGCGGCAGATCCAGGTCTTTGCCGTCCTTCCAGGCCCGCTCCATCAGGCTGGCCAGCAGGATGTGTTCCCGGCTCTGCAGCGGGTCGGCGTCGATCCCGAGCAGAGCGAGCAGGCCCGAGACCGCGGCATTGATCCGCTCGCGGAGGGCGTCGGCGTTCTCCATTGTCTCCGGACCGGGCGAGGAAAACGAACGGAGCACGGTCAGCGACAGCCCCGCGCTGCTGCCCGGCGTATAGATCGCCACGTCGGCGGACTCGCGGAACTTCGCAATCCGTTCGGGAGTCTGACCCCACGCGGCCAGGCCGTTCCGCCAGTCGTCGGCGGTCTTCTGCGCCAGCTCGTCGAGCGACAGCCCCTTGCGCGTGGCGTCCGCCGGATCGAGCCAGGGCTTGAAGCTGCCCGGCTGCAGATCCGGAAACGTGAGGAGCAGGTTCCCCAGATCCCCCTTGGGGTCGATGATGATCGCCGGGATGCCGTCGATCGCGGCCTCTTCCAGCAGGGCCAGGCAAAGCCCGGTCTTGCCGCTGCCGGTCATGCCGACGCACACGGCGTGCGTCGTCAGGTCCTTGGCATCGTAGAGCAGCAGCTCATCCCGCGCGGCCTTCGCCGCAGGATCGTACGTCTTGCCCAGGTAGAACGCGCCGAGCTTCTCGAAATCCTGCATGACGGGGTCTCACGAAAGCGGGTCACCATCGGCCCGTGAAGCCTGAGTCAAATCTCTTCACAAAGGAGTCCTGACCCCAGCTTCACACTCTGTTCTTCCCCATCCACCATCCACTACCCACCATCCACTCTCTCTACGCCAACCGCTCGCGCCATCGCTGCACTTGCGTCGCGACCGGGCCGGCGCCGCCCGAGCCTTCGCTCTGCAACCGGGCCACCACGTTGCGGACCCCCAGCACGCCGTAGACGTCGTCGGTAATCTTGTCGCTGGCCGCTTGAAATTCGGCGAGCGGCAGCTCGGCGAGGCGGATCTGCTTCTGCTCGCACAGCCGGACGAGTTTGCCGACGACTTCGTGGCCGGTGCGCATCGGGACGCCGCGCAGAATGAGATATTCCATCAGCGTTGTGGCGTCCAGGAAACCTTCTTCCAGGCGAGCCTCAATCGTCTCGGTCCGCAGCCGGGCGTGTTCGACGACCGATGGCGCCAGTTCCAGGCAGGCGAAGACCGTATCGAAGGCGTCGAAGAACGCCAGTTTGTCTTCCTGCAGATCGCGGTTGTAGGCCATCGGCAGGCCTTTCAGCAGCGTGAGGATCTGCTGGACGTCGGCGACGACGCGAGCCGATTTGCCGCGGATCAGTTCCAGCACGTCGGGATTCCGCTTCTGCGGCATGATCGACGAACCGGTGGTGTAGGCATCCGGCAGCTTCAGGAAGCCGAACTCCGTCGTGCACCAGAGAATCCACTCCTCGGCCCAGCCGCTCAGATGGATTGCGATCAGCGACATCGCAAAGATCGATTCCGCCAGATAGTCCCGGTCGCTGGAAACGTCGAGGCTGTTCGCGGCGACATCGTCGAAGCCGAGCAGTTCGGCCGTGAGTCGGCGATTGATCGGCAGCGAAGACCCTGCGAGGGCGGCGGCCCCGAGAGGCGAAACATTGAGCCGGGCGCGGCAGTCCCGCAGCCGGAGTCGATCCCGTTCGAATTTTTCGCAGTAGGCCAGCCAGTAATGGGACGCCATCACCGGCTGCGCTCGCTGCAGGTGGGTGTAGCCGGGCAGGACCACCCCATCGTCGATCTCGGTGCGCGCTACGAACGCCCGCTGCAGTTCGACCAGTTGCGCATCGAGAGCGTCGAGGCAATCGCGAACGTAGAGCTTGATGTCCGTCGAGACCTGGTCGTTCCGGCTCCGGCCCGTGTGGAGCTTCCGTCCGACGTCTCCGATCCGCTGGATCAGGGCGGACTCGATGTGCATGTGGATGTCTTCGAGCTCGGTGCGGTACGCGAACTCCCCCCGGTCGATCTCGCCGCCGATGACATCCAGGGTTTCGACGATCTGACAACACTCATCGGCGGTAATCAGACCGACCTCGGCGAGCATCCGGGCATGGGCCTGCGAGCCGCGGATATCGACCGCGGCGAGGCGGGCGTCGAAGCTGATCGACTCGGTGAACTTTTCGACGCGGGGATCCGTATGTTCCCCGAACGCCCCGCCCCACGCTTTGCCAGCCAACGCAGCACCTCTCTGCCGGAAATCGAGCCAGTGACGCCATCGATCCGACGGCGGAATGTGACTCCATTTCTAGCAGAAATCGAGAGGAGACGGTACGGAGCAAGCGATGCTACGCCGACATCGGCGGCTGCCGACCTGTGATGCGGTAGACGTATGCCAGAATCTCGATGAAAACGTCGTACATCTCCGCCGGGATTTGCTGGCCCACTTTGACCGATTTGTACAGAGCTCGCGCCAGCGGTTTCCGTTCGATGATCGGGATGCCGTGCTCGGCGGCGATCTTCCGGATCTGGGCGGCGATCTCGTCTGCCCCCTTGGCGACGATCGTCGGCGCCGGCATCGTCGCCGGGTCATACTTGATAGCGATCGCCAGTTCGGTCGGGTTCGTGATCACCACGTCCGCCGTCTTGACCGCCTGAAGGTTCCGGCCTTCGGTCAGTTTGCGGTGGGCCTCGCGGCGCCGCATCCGCGTGTGCGGGTCGCCGTCCATATCCTTCATTTCCTCGCGCAGCTCCTGCTTGGTCATCATCATGTCCTGCTCGTGCTTCCACCATTGAAAGCCGTAGTCGAGGATGGCGAGAATCAGCAGCGTTCCCGAGAGGTAGTACCCCAGTTCGACCGTCGACTGCCCGGCATGCGCCAGCACGAGGAGCAGATCCATGTCGGCGATGTTGTGCACGCTCCGCACCTGGTACGAGACGTACCAGTACGCAATCGACGCGATGGCGACCAGCTTGAACAGGCTCCCCCCCAGCTTGACCAGGGCGGCGATCGAGACGATCCGCTGGGCCCCCTTGAGCGGATTGAGACGCTCGAATTTCGGCATCAGGGCTTCCGGCGACCAGAGGAAGCCGGCCTGAGCCAGATTGATGGCCAGGCTCCCCGCGGCGACAACCAGCATCAGCGGCAACACGCTGACCGCCAGTAGAGCCACCAGTTGCCAGGTTTTCTTCGTGAACGTCGGGATGTCGGTCTCAAAGACCGGCGTCGCGGTGAGCGATGATCGCAAGTAGCTGGCCAGCGTCTCGACGACTTCCGGACCAAAGAAGTACAGGGCGCTGGTCGCCCCCATCAGCACGACGGCAGCGGCCAGGTCCGTGCTGCGCGCAATATTCCCCTGCTCGCGCGCCTGCGTCCGGCGGCGATCTGTCGGCAGCTCTGTCTTCTCGCCATTCTCGTCGGAAGCCACGCCGGGGCAGCCCTGGGAAGGTCAGTTGTTGGGGAGGGAATCGCGAGTCACCAGGAAATGCGGGCCTATCGCTTGTCGCTCATCGCCGGAGGTTGCCGCCCCACCTCTTCTCCGACTCTCAACTCTCGTCTCTCAACACTCAACTCCATCGATCCCGCCGCACTCACGACTCCGGCAGCACCAGCACCTCGCCAAAGTGGTCCAGCGTCTCCGGCAGGAAATCCCACACCGAATCGCCGAGTCCGCCGAGCGTCGCAGCGAGGAACAGAAAACTCAATATCGCCCGCAGTGCGAAGCCGACGGTCTGCACGTTGATCTGCGGCACGGTGTGGCTGAGAAAACCGACCGTCAGGTCGATCAGCGACATCAGCACCATCACCGGAGCCGCAATCCGGACCCCGATCACCAGCGACTGGCGGACCAGCTCCCGCAGCAGATCGATCGAGGAGTGCGAGACGAACGCCGTCCCCGGCGGAAAGGTCTGAAAGGTCTCGACCATGATACGGACCATCTGCAGGTGGCCGCCCACCGAATCGAGCATCAGAAACACCGCGGTGCCGAGCATGTAGAGCATCTGCCCGGTGATCGAGCCGGAGGTTTCCAGGTCGGGATTGAAGATTTCCCCCAGTCCGAAACCGCTCTGCTGATCGATGAGCTGCCCGGCGATCTGCAGTCCGGACAGGATCGCCGTCACCCCCAGCCCCAGCATCAAACCGAAGCTGATCTCCCCTGCCGCCACCCAGGCCAGCTCGATCCAGCTCGTGGGCCAGACCGGGCGCACGTGGTACTCCTCGGGCGCCAGGCCGATGTCGGGCGACAGGTGAGCCGCCTGCTGCAACGTGTCGAACCGGGCCTCCAGTCCCGGGGGGACTTCCTCACGGACGAGGCGGCCGTCGCCGTTCTCGTCGAGCCGCTCGAAACCCCGCCGGCCCTGCGAGTTCAGCGTGGGAGTGATGATCATCGCCAGCATCATGATGATCAGGATGCGGACGTTGGGGGGAATGGTCGACTGTCCGAAGATCGGGCCGAGGAACAGCAGCCCGCTGAGCCGCAGCAGCACCAGGATGAACGTGTGAAACTGCTCGACGGCGCCGGGGAGCAGCAACTGCCAGGCGAGGTTCTGCAGGCGGTCGAGCGCCGGCGGCTGAAGCATTTCGTCCACGAGCGGTCCCCTGCGAGCTAAATGGTGCCGGGAATGCCGCGGTACAGATGCGTGGTGTATTCGACCAGCAGCGACAGCGCCCACGGGAGCGTGTAGAGCAGGACCAGCACCATCGTGACCAGTTTCGGCACAAAGCTCAGCGTCTGCTCCTGAAGCTGAGTGACGGCCTGGACGATGCTGATCAGCAGACCGACCGCCATCGCCGACACCATCACCGGCAGGCCGATTGCGAGCGTCAGCATCACGGCATTGCGGCAGAGTTCGACGGCGCTATCGATGGTCATGGAAGAAGCTCGGGAGCGGAAAGCGGTCAGCGGAAAGCCGGAGGGCAGTAGCGAGGGCTATCGACGAAGGTTCCACAAAGTGAAATCGCCGGAGGGCGAGACGAACTCTCGAAATGACGGACGGCTGTCGGCATCCAGGATCAGCGCCCCGCTTCCCCTCGGATCGTTTCCGTCCGCAGACCGCTCGGAGTCGGGGGAGAGGAACGGACTCTGATGTTCGTCGGCGATGAGCCAATTGTTCGACGGCTGCCGCTTCGACGGTCCCTTCATGAGGATGGCGGTCTCCCCGTCGGACTCAATCAGATCCACCCAGGAAGTCGCCGCTCCGAAGGAAATTCTGAGACTGTCGTTCAGCCTCTGTTCGTCGTCGGGCCTCCTGTTGCGTTTCGACGCTGAGCGGTGGTCGTACCAGGCCCATCCGTTCGCGAAACGTTCCACCGAAATGGCCGACGAGGACGTCGGCTGCTCGCGCGGTTCTCGCTTGACCACAGTCGCCAGACTCTCTGACTCAATGACTTTGACCCACGCCGATTCGTCGCCAAAGACTCCATCCTGGGAGATGGCGGGCTCTTCCGTATTTGCGACCGAGGCGTCCACCTGCGTCGCGCAGACACTCAACAGAGTCAGGCAGATCCAATGCATGGCGACGTCCCTTGTCGGTTCCTGTGATCAACAGGAGGTCATCAATTGGCTTCCATCAAACATCGGCCGGCACAGCCGGCCCTACCCCGAGAGGGGCCGGACGCTTTCGAGGAGCATCCCCACGGTGAGGAACCAGCCGTCGATCAGCACGAACAGCAGCAGCTTGAACGGCAGCGAAACCAGGACCGGCGGAAGCATCATCATGCCCATGCTGATCAGGACCGACGAAATCACCATGTCGATCACGATGAACGGCAGATAGATCTGAAACCCGATCAGGAACGCGACTTTCAATTCGCTGAGCATGTAGGCCGGGGCCAGCGCCAGCAGCGACACGTCTTCGTACGTCTCCGGGTCCTTCCAGGTCGCCGCTTCGGGAGTCCCTTCAACCGGCCGCTGGAAGTCCACGAACATCCAGACGACTTCCGCGTTGCCGGCCTGGTCGATCTGTTCCGCCATGAACTCGCGGATCGGAGCCACCGCCCGCTTGAAGGCCGTGATCTCGTCGATCTGCGATTCCCCCGGCCCCGGGGACGTGTAAGGCCGCACGCCGTCCTGGTAGCCCTTGCTCCAGATCGGCCCCATCACCATGAAGGTCAGAAACATCGCCAGCGAAATCAGCACCTGATTGGGCGGCAACTGCTGCGTGCCCAGCGCCTGGCGGAGCAGTCCCAGGACCACCACGAAGCGGATGAAGCACGTGGTCATCATCAGGATCGACGGGGCGAGGCTGAGGACCGTCAGCAGGACCATCACCTTCAGCGAACCGGTCAAACCCTGCGGCGACGTCATCTGACCGACGTCGACCCCCAGCGGATTGGCCAGACCGTTCGGATTCTCCGCCAGCGGCGGAACGAGCCTGGGAGGCTGTACCGCCGGGATCTGCCGCTCGACGGCGGGCTGAATGAACCCGCCGGGAGTCCGGCTGGTCGCCTGAGCCTGCAGAGTCTGCGGGGCGAGGACGACGGCGAGCAGCAGCAGCGCCGATTTCATTGGCCAGTTTCTCAGGATGCCCGTCGCCGTAGGGTCCGCTGTGCGGACCGACTGTACGTCGAACCGGCCGTCGATCCGCTGGTCCGCACAGCGGACCCTACGACCGATCTTCGTGGCATTTGAATGCGTTGCGTAACCGCGAATGTCGTCCGACCTACCCATGAGTCCGCTCCAGGCCGGAGGGCATGACGAACTCGCTGGATTGGAACGCCGGGCCGGGCTTGGGCTTCGCAGTCTGCGTGAAGAGTGCTCCAAACGTCTGGGCCGCGCCATTGTCCGATGTCGTCCGGCACGCGCCGGCGAGCAGGTCGATTTCGACCGGATCGGTATACTCGGCGAGCGTGCGGACGCCGTCCGGGGCGACGCCGAGCATCAGGATGCGTCCGCCGCAACGGACGAGATGTACTGTGACGCGGGGTTCCAGCGTCCGGCGGCCGAGGAGCTCCAGGGCCTCGGTCGGGAGTGCACGAAACTGGGCCGGGCCGTGCGTCTTCAGCCAGCGCGTCACCATCGCCAGACCTGCGAACGTCGCCACGACGATGACCAGCGTCACCCAGAGGGAACCCGACTGGGTGGCGGCCGGCCGACGGGGATTCGCTCCCTCGCCGGCGGCTGACGGACGGCTGCGGGCCGGCAACGCACGTTCGAGCGGCGACGGGACTTCCCAGTTCGCCTGATCGAGGGGATTCGGAATCGCGATCTGACGCCGTGCATTCTCTGCTGCGAATGGCAATGGTTCCTCAGCGCAAGCGCCAGCCGGGGTCGCGAGCAGGAACAGACCGGCGACGAACAGGCGCAGGCAGAAGCCACCATCGAGTGGTCGCAGCAACAGCGTCACGGCCCGTCCCTGGCTGGTGGCGTTCGGTCGCCGCCAATGCATCCTGCACCAGCGGAGCTTCGGCAGAATCTGCCGGAAACGGGCGTGGAATACCTGAGACCGCCGACTGCGACAAGGCCAGTTGCGTGGAACGACTGCGTGAAACGGCAGAGCAGAGAGGAAGAGTTCCGGAGAGTGAAAAGTGAGTAGTGGGGAGTGATGAGTGCAAAGTGACGAGCGATTTGAACTCGTGAACTTTGCACTACTCGATACTCACTTGGCACTTTCCGGAGTCGTTGGACTTCGAGCGGGCGCGGCACTGTCGATCGTTTGTGCCGCCTTCGGCTTTGCCCAGTCCGGATTGTGGTCGGTCCGGACGTTCCAGGTCGGGGCCATCACCAGATAAGTCGCGGCGACGACGAGGATCATTCCAATGACGTTCAGAATCGCCCCGTAGCCGGCCATGCACTCGACGCGAACCCGCCCGGTTCCGAAGACGATGGCGTTCGGCGGAGTTCCGACCGGCATCATGAAGCCGCAACTGGCGGCGACGGTGGCGGGAACCATCAACAGGCGGGGGTCGACCTCCAACGCCACCGCCAGGCTCGCCAGCAGCGGCATCGTCGCCGCGACCGTGGCCACGTTCGTGGTGAACTCGGTCAGGAACACCATCATTAGGGTCACCGTGGCGACGACGACAATCGCCGGCTGGTCGCGGCCGAGAACCTCCAGATGCTGCCCGGCCCAGATCGACAGGCCGGTCTTCTGAAAGGCGTTGGCGATCGCGAAGCCGCCCCCGAACAGAAACAGGATGTCCCAGGGGACGGAACGGGCGGTCCGCCAGTCCATCAGGCGAACGCTCCGGCCGCTGGCGGGGTCGCGGACCGGAATCAGAAACAGGACGAGCGCCACGGTCATGGCGACAGCGGCGTCGTTGACGTAATCTCCCAGCGCCTGGTTCTCGCCGGTGACGCCGGAAGACCGCAGCCAGGCAATCACCAGCCGGTTCCAGCCTGGAATGAGGGGCGTATCGCCGATCGAGAAATCGGTGCGGAAGATCCAGAGCCCGGCGATCGCCAGAAAGGCCGCGAGCATCGCCAGCTCGGGGCGCGTCGCGCGACCGAGAGCGGTCAGGCGGCTGCGGAAGAACGAGCGATCAAAACGCTCGAAACCGGGCGGCTGCTTCAACCCCCACGTCAGAACCAGCCAGGCTACCCCCAGAAAGACGACGCCGAACGGCACCCAGGCGATCATCCACTGACCGGCGGAAATGCGCGGGGCGTCGGGAAACTGGTTCGCGAAAATCGTCAGAAAGGCGGCGTTGGTGGGGGTTCCGACCGGCGTCGCGACGCCGCCGATGGTGGCTGAATAGGCTATGCCGAGCATCACCGCCTGGCCCAGGTGCCGAAACGCGGGGTCCTGCTGCAGGGCCAGCTTGGGTCCGTGGTCTAGGCTGTCTTCCAGCGAGGTCAGCAACGCGATGGCGATGGGGAGCATCATCAGCGTCGTGGCGGTGTTGCTGACCCACATCGAAAGGACGAACGTCGCCAGCATGAAACCGAGGACGATCTGCCGCGGGCTGGAGCCGGTGCGGCAGATGATGTGCAGGGCGATCCGCCGGTGGAGATGCCAACGCTCCATTCCCAGGGCGATCAGAAAGCCGCCAAGGTACAGGAACGAGCTGTCGCTGATATAGGCCTGGCAGACTTCCTTGGCGGGCAGGATGCCGAGGAAGGGATAGAGCGCCAGCGGAAACAGACTGGTCGCCACAATGGCGTAGGCCTGCGTCACCCAGAAGACGGCCATGAGGGCCGTCACCGCCGCCAGCCGCTGCGCGGGGACGGACATCCCCGCGGGAGTGGGCATCAACCAGATCGCCAGGAACAGCGCGACGCCGATGAGCCGGCCCCAGAATGCCGCGCGGCCATGCCCCTCTTCGGCCCCTTCAGACATTGTGCGGCGTTCCGGTTGTTGAAGAGGTTACGTGGCGTCGATGCGGGAGTTGGGGCCTTACTTTGCGGCTTCGAGCTCTTTCAGAAGCGCATCGACCGCCTTGTCGAGCTCTTCGTCGCGGAGGTTCTTGAAGCGGATGACTCCTTTGGCGTCGAGGATATAGAGCGTGGGAAAGAACTGGACCCGCAAGGTCTGCAGCGCTTCGCCTTCGGGGCCGGTCCACCAGTGCGTCCAGGGCATCGGCTCTTCGGCGATGAACTCCGTCACGGTCTGGCGGTCGTCGTCGGCGCTGAGACCGACCAGGGCGAACGGCTTGCCCTGCAACCGCTTCACGAGCTCCCGTTCGTGCGGGATCATTTCCTTGCAGGGGCCGCACCAGGTGGCCCAGATGTCGAGGACGACGACTTTGCCCAGGGTGCTGCTGAGCTTGACCGGCTTTCCGGTGAGCTCCGTCGCCGTGACTTCCGGCGCTTTGCTGCCGATCGACAGGTTCTCGAGAATATAGATCTCGTCTTCGGCCAGCTCCCCGAAGGAACCCTCGGGGCTCTCGACGTCAGCAAACTCTTTCTGCAACCGCTGGAAGATCTGCCGGGCCTGGTCGCGCAGTGGTTTGCGGGCCGCTTCTTTCAAATCGGAAGCATCGGACTTTTTAACGAGCGATCGGGCGAGAGTCAGCAGGGCCGCGGCCTTCATCGGCGGGAACGGGTTCTTCTCGCCGATGGCCTCCAGGAACTTGCGCTGGCCGGGAGTCAGTTCCGCATCTTCCAGGAGTTGCAGCAGCCCGCCGAGTCGCGGCGAGGCGACGTGGTACTCCAGCAGCCACTCCTCCATCGCCTTCGACTGTTCGGGATTGTCCGGGAACTGGCTGAGCCACTCCATCGCGGTCAGCGCCGGCCGGTCCTTCGGATCCGCCTTGGCGAACGCGAAGACTTCGGCCCGAGTGGCTTCAACCAGCGCATCGAGCTCCTTCTGGGCGGCGATTCGCTGCTCTTCGGTCGGCTCCTCCGGGAGCGCTTCGATCAGCTTGCCGGCCTTCGTCTCCAGCGACTGGATCAGCGCCTGCAACTGCTCGCTGCGGGACACGGGCGCAGCCTTGTCGGCGGCGGCGGCCTTCGGAGCCGGAACGTCGTCCTGACTCCTGGCGGATTCGGCTACTGCCAGGACCACCACGAGACTCAAAATCCAACTTTGGCGGAGCATGCTCATTTCCGGTTCAGAGACGTCTGGAGATTCGCTCGATCGACCGAGGGCCGAATCGCGGGCGCTGCGCGAGTATAGTTGAGGGTTGACGATGACACCACGGTTCGGCGGGGGGATCGGGCGTACAACTGGAGACGCCAGGGCGTCCCATAACGGGGGCCGGCGGGCTACAATTCTGCGGACGATGCAGACACTGATTTCCGCAGGCGACCCCGCGTGACTCCGATTTATCTCGATAACAATGCCACCACGCCCCTGTTTCCAGAGGTGATTGAAGCCGTCGCGCAGGTCCAGCGCGAGGCCTATGGCAATCCCGGCAGCCGACATTCCTTCGGACGACAGGCCCGAAGGATTCTGGAGACCAGCCGGGAATCGATCGCCGTCATTCTGGGAGCCGACGCTGGCGAAGTGGTCTTCACGAGCGGCGGAACCGAGTCCAACAACCTGGCTCTGCGCGGTCTGGCGCGGGGAACGTCGGGAACGATACTTCTTGCGCCTGGGGAGCACCCGGCGACGAAGGAAACCTGCCTGGCGCTGGCGGCTCGTGGCTGGTCTCTGCGAGAACTCCTTGTCGATCGCAGCGGTCAGTTGACGCCGGAGGGGATTCGCGACGCCCCCTGGAGTGAAGTCCGCCTGGCGTCCGCCCTGTTGGCGCACAATGAAACGGGCGTCATTCAGGATTTGACGCCGTTGCGCGAACAATGCCGTCAGCATCGCGTGCCGTGGCACGTCGACGCCGTTCAGGCCGTGGGAAAGATCCCCGTCGATTTCCGTGAACTGGGGGCGACGACGCTGAGTTTTGCCGCGCATAAATTCCACGGTCCGCGGGGGATTGGCGTGCTGCTGGTTCGCGAGGGATGCCGGCTGGAGCCGCTCCATTTCGGCGGACACCAGGAAGCGGGCCGGCGGGCAGGAACGGAGCTGACGGCGCTGGCCGCCGGCATGGCGAAGGCCCTGGAACTATGGAACGAGAATCGAGCGGCCCGGACCTGCTGCGTGCAAGAATTGCGGGACCGCCTGCAGGCCGGGCTGACGGCTCGCTGCTCGTCGACCGTGGTGATCGGAGCGGAGTCGCCAAGGCTGCCGAATACTTTGAACATCGCGTTTCCCGGCATTGACGGCGAAGCGTTGCTCGTGGCGCTCGATCTGGCGGGGGTGGCGTGCTCGCTGGGGGGGACCTGCGCCAGCGGGGCGCTGGAGACGGCGCCGATCCTGACGGCGATGGGTTTTTCGGAGGAGATCCGGCGGTCGGCCGTGCGGTTTTCGGTCAGTTTCTTGAACACCCGCACGGACATCGACGAGGCCGTCGACCGGGTTGCCACGGTCGTCGCGGGACTGATGACGGCGGCCGGAACGCTAAGCTGACATTGCCCTGCCGGACAGCCACAGGTTAGAACAGACATGGTGTTTTGCGGCCGGTCGCTTCGCGGCTGGTGAGTCCTGCACGGCCGGCGCGACGGGTTCATGTCTTACAAGACCATCAAACGACTGCTGGGTGAAACGAGCCTGGAGCGGAAATGCCGTTTCCTGTTCGGCAGCGGTCTGCTGCTGCTGATCACGGGCAGCTTCTACTTCTATGCGTCTCAGACCACCAAGCTGATCGACGAGCAGAATCTGGTTGCGGCGCGGCTGCTGGTGGCTCCGATCATCATGGAGAAGCACTGGAAGTGGTCGGAGAACCGCGGCGAACACAGTATCGCCGAAGAAGTCCGGCAGATGACGGTCGATCTGAAGCCGGCGGACATGAAAAAGTACAACTGGACGCTCTCGAAGGCCGTTCTCGACGACTCGGCCTCGCGTCCATCCGATGACGCCGGCTACCGGGCGCTGGAGCGGATTTCCAAGCCCAACGGAGAGCGGGAAGTCATCGTGCGGCTGCACAACAAGCTCGACACCGATACGAATCGCAAATACGAAGAGTTCAATTACTACGCGGGGGTCTATGCCACGGATTCCTGCGTGAAGTGTCACCAGCAGCACTTCAACCAGCCGGACCTGAAGACTGGCGACCTGATCGGGATGGTGAAGATCACTTTCCCGCTCGACAAGACGCAGCGCGCGCTGGCCTGGAACAACGCGATCCTGCTGGCCACCGCCATTGTGACGGCGTTTCTGGCCATGCTGGCCGCCTACGCGATCGTCCGCTACGTGATCGTCAAGCCGGTGCTGCACTTGAAAGACGTCAGCGACGCGATTGCGCGCGGCAGCCTCGATCAGCGGGCGGACATCCGGACGGGCGATGAGTTCGAGGAGCTGTCGCACGCGTTCAACCGGATGCTGCGGCACCTGGTGACCGTCCAGGAGGAGCTGCAGCAGCTCAACCGCGGCTACGAAGTGAAGGTGGACGAACTGGCCCAGGCGAACCTGCGGCTGTACGAACTCAACAACCTGAAGAACGAATTCCTGGCGACGATGAGCCATGAGCTGCGGACGCCACTGAATTCGATCCTCGGGTTCAGCGACGTGCTGGTCAACGCCCAGGGACTCACCGACAAACAGCGGCGGTATGTCTCCAACATTCAGACGTCCGGCAAGAACCTGCTGAACCTGATCAACGACGTACTGGATCTGGCGAAGATCGAAGCGGGCAAGATGGAGCTCCACATTGTGGAGTTCTCGATCGCCGATCTGATCGAGCGGCTCGTCGCTCAGATGTCGCCGCTCGCGGAAAAGAAGTCGATCGATCTGGGCTGGGACGTCGAGCCGGATGTCCCGCTGGCGATGCAGGATTCCGGCAAGATCGAACAGATCCTCGGCAATCTGATGTCGAACGCGATCAAGTTCACCCCGGAAGGGGGACGCGTGCGGGTCCGTGCGGAACGTCGCGACAAGGTCGACTTGGCGCTGATCGTCGAAGACACCGGCATCGGCATTCCGCTGGAAGAGCAGGAGAAGATCTTCGAGAAGTTCCGGCAGGGAAAAGGCAACCCGGGCCAGAGCGACACGCTGACGCGCGAATACGAGGGAACCGGGCTGGGACTGTCGATCATCCGCGAGCTGTCGAAACTGCTTGGCGGCGATGTGCACCTGGAGAGCGAGTTCGGCCGCGGCAGCGTGTTCACGGTGCTGATCCCGACCCGGCTCGATCCGGAGCATCCGCCCAAGGTCATCGACGACTTCCACCCGCGGCCGCTCAGCCGACCTGAGCCTCCAGTTCGCGCCATGATCGCCGTGCAGCCGTCGCTGGCCGCGCTGGAACCGTAAGCCACCGGGGCCGGCTCGCGGACTGTCGCAGTCTGCACTCGCTCTCGTTATTCTTACGTCGAATCGCCGGCCCCGGGATTCGTTGTTGACCCCGGTCGTTGGCCCGCAGGACGCACGCAGGAAGCACGAAGTATATGGCCGCCGCACATCCGCTGGTACGAGTCGGGAAAGTTCCGTTCGGCAAGGGGCTGTTTGCCCGCCGGGCCATCGCCAAGGGAGAATCGATCGGCACGGTGACGGGGCGGGTGATCCACGATCCGCTCTACGCGTCGGCGTACTGCATCGATCTGGGATCGGACATGTCGCTCGAACCGCGGGCGCCGTTCCGTTATCTCAACCACTGCTGCGAGCCCAACAGCCAGCTCTTTTCGTTCGACT
The DNA here is from genome assembly GCA_942493135.1 of uncultured Planctomycetaceae bacterium. Lineage (GTDB taxonomy): Bacteria > Planctomycetota > Planctomycetia > Planctomycetales > Planctomycetaceae > Planctellipticum. Next base: position 3,213,937 of record OW818684.1, read on the forward strand.
GCGAGTTCGACGACGGGACTGCGGCGCCGCCCGAGATTCACGTCGAAGCGATCTCGGATATTCCGGAAGGCGCGGAACTGACGATCGACTACGCGTGGAGCGCCGACGGAGCGATCAAGTGCCTGTGCGGAGCTGCCGCCTGCCGCGGCTGGGTGGTCTGCCCGGAGGAACTTCCCAAGCTGCTGAAGCAGCAGGGAAAGAAGAAGTCGCCGAAAGCCCCGGCGTTGCCCAGCGCAGCCCGGCGGACCGGCAAGCGCGTGCGGAAATAGGACGGGTCGCCCAGGGCTTACGCCGCTGGGCTACTGTGATCCGCCCCTGGCGGGGCTCCGGAATTCGTCAGTGGGCTGGTGGCGGGGCGTCCTGGAATGCGCGGTTGCGGTACAGGAAGTCCACGATATTTCCTTCGTGAGGCTGCAGCCAGTTGAGGGCAACGGTCTTCACCGCGCCGATGTTGAGCCGGTCGATCGTCGTCGCGTCGAGCAGCAGCTGCTTGAACTTCGCGTCGTCCGTGATCGCCGTGCAGACGAGCGTCGATCCCATGGACGCGATCGCCTTGGCCTGCGGGCAATCGACGACCGAGACGAACGGGAACATGTACTCGGTGTTGGCCAGCGGGTGATCGGGGCTGGTGCAGTGGAGGACGGTCGGCCGCAGGTAGTCGTACCGTTCATGCGGCACGTGCCGGCTGCCGCTGCGATGCTTCGCCGAGACCTCGGTGACGCCGGGCGTCTTCAGCCCCTCTTCAATCTGGTTGTGCATCGCTTCGGCGACCCCTTTCGTGGTGAAGGCGGCGAGCGTCGCCTTGGGATCGGTCGGGGGGAGCGGCTCGACCGGTCCCAGCCGCTGGGCGAGCGCCTCGGCGATCTTCTCGCCGTGACGCGGCGCGTAGATGCTGGAGCAGTTGATGCAGCTCCGGCCGCTGTTGAGGAAGACGCTGTCGGCCATGAGGTCGACGTACTCTTCCCAGCGGTCGACCATGTCTTCGCCGAAGACGATCTTGCTGAAGCCCGGGCCGTGGACGCTGATGCGGGGGTTGCCGTAGTGCTGTTCGACGGTGGCCTGGCCGCCGAAGACCATCACTCGGCGGCAGTCGGTCATCAGTCCGCCGCCGACGTCGTGCCCGCCCGGATAGAGTCCGATGGTCTCGCGCGGCAGTCCGGCCTGGAAGAGAGCTTCGGTGATGCGATACGGGGTCCAGAACTCCTGCGAGCCGGGCTTGAGCATCAGGCCGATCTGGAGCGGAATCGCCGGCAGCCAGAGGGTGTGGACGCCGGGCGAATTGGACGGCAGCACCGCTCCGAGGACGGGAGAATTGGCCTGGTAGCTGACCATGACGCCGCGGGCTTCCTGGCCGTAGCCGCGGGTGAGGATGTCAAAGGGGACGCCGCGGGTCAGCGCGTCGAGGACGTCGCCCATGTGCGAGAGGACGAAGGCGTTCTTCCGCATGTTTCCCGCGCACATGTGCTCGGGGAGTCCGGTGGTGGCGGACTGCATGCGGCAGAACTCTGCGGGCGAGAGTTCGCCGTTGCCCATTGGGAGGGTGGCGTTGAGGTACAGGTCGCTGGCCCTGGCGCAGATTTCCAGCAGTTTCGGGATGGGGATCTCGCGGAGGGCGTCGCGGGCTTTCTGGGCCTTGCGGAGGTCCAGCTTGAGCATCATGCCGGTGGCCTGATGGAGCTGGGCCACGGGCTCGCCGGTCGCGAAGTGCACGACCGGCTGCTTCTCCATGCTCTCGTAAACCTGGCCCATGCGGAGGATGGGGATGTCTAACATTGGTCAGTGGTCCGTAGTCCGTGGTCAGTGGTGCGAAGACGGCGACTCGTTGTCACCGCGAATATTCGAAGGCGCCGGTGCTTGCGGACCGGCACTCTGTCCGCTGTTGCCAATCGATTTCAGATACGCATTCAGTTTTGGCCCCAGTTCGTCGATGATTTTCTTCAATTGTTCGACTTGGCCGGTCGTGAGGAGCTGTCTGTTCCACGCCCTGCGCAACCAGTGCTTGCATTCGTAGAGTGACCCTCGGGCCATCCGGACGAACCGTCGATTGTCTGCAAAAGTCCCTCGACCGCTCCCCTCGGCGATATTTGCGCCGATGCTGTCCGCTGCTCGAACCAGTTGAAGTCCTAACGTTCGGCGGTCGAACTCCGGCCAGTCGCGAGCAATCGTCCAGAGGGCATCCGCGAGACTCTCTGCCAGGCGATAGACCTGTAACGTTTCAAACTGCGTCCTCGCCATGAGCAGTCCGTTCGTGCAACTGACCACTGACTACGGACAACTGACACAATCTAATAGACCCCTACCGTCGTCGTCTTGGCGATTTCGTGCCAGGGGCGGGTGCCGCTGATGCCGTCCCAGGGGAACTTTTCGCAGGGGAGTTCGCGTTCGCCTTCGTCGCGTTCCATGAAGCCGGGGATGAACAGTTCTTTGGTCAGCGTGTAGAGCTTCACGCGACCGGTTTCGCCGTAGCCGACGACCCTGTTGTAGTCCTTGAAGTCGACGACTTCGATGATCGCCCGCGGCTGAGGGCCGTGGTAGGTGATCTTGTAGTTGTCCGCCGGGTCGAACGGTTTGCTGCAGGCCAGGCCCATCAGCGTGTTGCCGTAGGTCGGCGTGATGTAGACGTCCGGTCCCAGCAGCTCTTCGACGCAGTTGCGGTACCACTGCGGAGCGAACTCGGTTCCGCCGCCGAAGATGCCGGTGATGCCGGTCTCGGCGATACTGGAGCCTTCGTTGATCAGCCGCATGGCCAGGGCTTCGAGGAGCTTGGGGGTCATGAAGGCGCACTTGATGTCGTGCCCGGCGGACAGGATCGTCATTACCTGATCGATGACGTGCTCCTTGTAGGCCTCCGCTTCCTTGATGTTGCCGCGCTTGATCAATTTGACCACGTACCGCGGATCGAGGTCGACGCAGAAGCAGATGCCGCCGCGGTACTGGGCGAGGTGCTCGACGGCCAGGCGCAGCCGGCGAGGGCCGGATGGGCCGAGCATCAGCCAGTTGCTCCCTTTGGGGAAGTACTCGTCGGGGAGCGTGTGGCTGAACTGTTCGTAGTCGATCCAGTGATCTTCGACGACGAGCCGGGTCTTCGGAATGCCGGTCGTGCCGCCGGTTTCGAAGACGTAGAGAGGCTTCCCTTCGAGTCCTTTCGGGAGCCAGCGTCGGACCGGGCCGCCGCGGAACCAGTCATCTTCGAAGAGAGGGAACTTCTTGAGATCGTCGAAGCAGCGGACGTCCTTCAGCGGGTCGAAAGAGTAGGTTTTCGCCTTTTCCAGCCAGAACGGGCTGCCGGTTTCGGGGCTGAAGTGCCACTTCACCATTTCGCAGGTGTGGGCGTCGAGTTGTTCTTTGGCCTGTGCGATCGCCGCAGCGGAAACATTGCTCACGACCAGCTCACTTTACTTGGTGGGAAGACCGGCGGGGCGGCGGAACCAGCGTTCGCCGCAGACTCGGAGATATTCGATGATAGTCTCCGGCGGGGCGAATTCAACGCCCGGACCGAGTTCCGCCAGCAGGTGTTCAGCAGAGAGACCGGTTGCCGACTCCGTTCTGCGAGAGCGTTTCCTGACGAGGAATCCGCAATTCTGGAACGCGCGTCGCACGGACGAGTCCCGGAATCTGTTCAGTTCCTGACGGGGCTGTCATCCGTCTTGACCGTTCGGGGGGCTTGTCCTACGATCCGCCGCCGTTTCTGCCGGTTGCGGGCCTCGGAAGCGGCAGATTCTGCGGACTGTCGTCTTCGGGCGGCCAGCGTCATCCCGTTCTGCGATGTTCCCTCGAAGCAACAGGGCGCCATGAGCGATCACTCGGTGATCTCGGACGAACGCCGCGACGGCGTGTCGCTTCGAGCCTGCGTGCGCCCTCGGTCACTGGTTCCGGCCCTGTTGCTGCTGGTCGGACTGACCGCAGGCTGTCAGTCGGCCGGGACTCACGCGTTTGAGAAGTATTCCTACGCGGAGGTTCCGACGGCGCTTGCGGCGACGCGGCAGGCCAATCCACAGACGATTGATCTTTCGCGTCTGGCGCGTGCCGCGGTCAAGAGCGACGTGCTGGATCGGGGAGACGTCGTCGAAGTCTCCATTTCTGCAGGACTCTCTGAAAAAGACACCGTCAAGTTTCCGGTCCGAATCAACGACGGCGGCTACGGTCAGCTGCCGGTGATCGGCCAGGTTTACCTGGCCGGGCTCGAACCGGAAGCTGCTGAAGCGAACATCGTCTCCGCCTGCGTGCAGCGCGACTTGTATCTGAATCCGCACGTGACGGTCACGATGAAGAAGCAGCGCGTCAATCGCGTGACAGTCGTCGGCGCCGTGAAAGAATCAGGAGTTTACGAACTGCCGCGCGGACAGAGCGACTTGCTGGCGGCGATCACCGCCGCCGGGGGCCTGGCGGAAGACGCGGGGACGATGGTCGAGATTCGGACCCCCGACCGGGGCGCCGAGGCGAGTCCGCCGGCTGCCGTGGCGTCGAGCGCGACCGGCGACGTCCAGGCGACCGGTCATTCCGGCGCTCCGCTGCCGCTCTCCCAATCGAGCTCCGGGCTTCTGACGTCGGTCCAGGTGGATCTGGTTTCGGCGACGCGGTCCGGCGAGGGGGGGCAGTACGTCAGTGACGGGGCGGTGGTCATGATCGAGAAGCGGGCGCCGGAACCGGTGCACGTGATCGGACTGGTCAGGCGTCCGAACCGCTACGAGTTCCCGGTTTCGGAAGACTTGCGAATGCTCGACGCCCTCGCACTCGCCGGCGGCGCGGAATCGCTGGTGGCCGACAAGGTGTTTATCGTTCGCCGCAAGCCCGAGAGCACGGAAACGGCGGTAATCCAGGCGAGTATTCGTGCGGCGAAGCGGGACCCTCAGGCGAACGTGTTGCTGTCGCCGGGTGACGTTGTCAGTCTCGAGTCGACGCCGGCGACCGTCTTCATGAGTGCGCTGGGCCTGATCCGGATGAGCCTCGGTGCGAGCGTGCCGCTGTTCTGACGGCTGCATTCCGGCGGAGTTGAGACGGTCGACCTGAGGGGGATGGAGATGGACGTGATCGACGAAGCGAGTAACGAGCCGGCCCAGTCCGGCAGCGTCATCGCCGATCTCGTCCGGTTCTGCCGCATCGTAGCGGCGAGGAAAAAGATTCTGATCCTGTCGCTGCTCGTGGCGGGACTGGTCGGCGGGGTCTACTACGTTCTGGCCCAGCGGTCCTACGAGTCCCGTGCCGAGGTTCTGGTGCTGCAGACTGGCGGCAACGTCATGGACGCCAACAGCAGCAATCAGCGGAGCGTCCTGGAGCAGATCCCCACCTACGAGAAGGTACTGTCGAGTGCCGCCGTGCTGGAGGGAGCGATCAAGTCCCTGCCGGCACGACACCGGATCGACCTGGCCGGCTCGTCCAAGGAACGCTGGGTCGAAGCTCTCCGGAGCCGGGTCGGAGTCAGTTCGACGCGCCAGACTAACATCATTTCGCTGACGTTTCGTTCGAGCGACCCGCAGACGTCGGCGGTGGTCGTCGGTGCGATTCTGGACTCCTATCTGAAATTCATGGATCAGACTCACAGGAGCAGTTCCCGCGAAGTGCTGGAGGTGTTGACTCGCGAAAAGACCGACCTGGAGCAGCGGCTGCAGGAGAAAGAAGGAGAGCTGATCCAGCTCAAGAGCAGTTCGGGAGTTCTGCTGACGGGCGGAGATCGCAATACGCACGTGCTGATCGAGCGAACCGTCAAACTCAACGACGCACTCGTCGAGGCGCAGAAGAAGTCGCTGGAGTCCAAGGCATTTCTCGTCGCCGTCGAAGAGGCGGTCCGGACCGGGGCGGACATTCAGCAGTTCGTGCTGCAGACGGCGGACGCTGTGGCCAAGGAAGTGTTTCTGAAGGAAATGGGACTCGGCACGCAGGACGGCTACACGATGGCGCGCTTCGAACAGCAGCTGTCGGACGATCGCTCGGAATTGACGCGGCGACGCCTGCAGTACGGTTCCGCGCATCCGCTCGTCGTCGAATTGCGGGATCGGATTCAGGGGACCGAGGAGTGGCTCGTCAATCGCCAGCTGGCCGTCGCCGAGCGGATGCGGCAGATCCGAACTCAGGAGCTCGGCCCGCGGCTGGTCGAGATGGCCCGGCAGCGTTTCCATCAGTCGACTGCCCACGAGGCGGCGCTGCGTCAGCAGTTCGAGCAGGAGAACGCGGTTGCTGAGCATGAATGCGCACGTCGCGGCTCAGGAGATTCTGGAGCTCGATCTGAAGCGGATGCGGTCGTTCTACGATCTGGTCCTGGAACGGATGAAGGACATCGATCTCGGATCTGACAATGGACTGCGAATTCGCGTCGTCAGCGAACCGCGGGTTCCTACGTCTCCCGTTTCCCCAAAACTGACGTATACGGTGGCTCTGACGGTCATGGCGGGTCTGTTCATCGGGCTCGGCGCGATCTATCTGATCGACACGCTCGATGATCGATTCCGCTCGCCCGATGAGCTGCAGTGGCAACTGGGCCTGCCCGTGCTGGCAATGATTCGGAAAATGCCGGAGACGACGGAGACGGGCGTCAATGCGATTCAGACCTTCTTCCGACCGGACAGCCTGGAGTCGGAAGCGTTCCGCTCGCTGCGGAGCGCCATTACGTTCGCCGACGGGGACTCGCAGCGACTGGTGATCACCAGTACGGAGCCGGGCGACGGCAAGACGACAACGCTCGCGAACCTCGCGGTGGCCTTTGCCCAGTCGGGCAAGAAGACGCTGCTGATCGACGCCGACCTCCGTCGGCCGGGCCTGTCGACCCTGCTGGAGCTGCGCGGGGCGCAAGGGCTGTCGAACATTCTGCGTGACGACCGGCCCATTTTCGAGAGCTGTCTGGACAACATCTTCAATGTGGGCGTCGACGGATTGGACGTCATCCCCTCAGGCGCCCGCCCGGCCAATCCCTCGGAACTGCTGGCGAGCGAGCGTTTTAACGACGTCATCGCCTGGGCCGAGACAGTTTACGATCAGATTCTGATCGATGCGCCGCCGATCCTGGCGGTGACCGACCCGGCGATCATCGCCCGGCAGGTCGACGGCGCCGTGGTGGTGATCCGCCCCGACAAGAACCGCCGCCGAGTCGTCACTCGGGCGCTGCAGTCATTTCAGGCGGCGGGAATTCGCGTGCTGGGAATGGCCGTCAACCACCTGTCGATGGATTCGAGTTCCGAGTACGGCTACGGCTACGGCTACGGGTATGGTTACGGCTACGGATATGGACATGGCGATGCTCCGGAGACCGAGGACGACCAGCGTGGACTCGGCGACGACCCGGACGAACCGCAGGCAACGCGGTTGCAGGCCGCTTGAGAGGCTGCTGCGCGTCTGAAGGGCGATGATTGCGCGACGGTGGAGAACTCGATGACGACTCAACCGTCCTCCCTCAATCATCGGCGACGTCACAGCTCCAGTCGGCGACACCGGTCCGTTTCGACGGGTTTCGGGAGCGCCGGATTCTCGTCGGCGCCCTGGACGTTCTCGCGGTATCAGCCAATCGCGGCGGGCGCCCTCGTGCTGATTGTCGCCATGATCTGGGGCGGTCGGACGCCGACCGGACAGATGGCGCTCGTCGTCGGAGCCATCGCATTGACCTTGAGCTGGCTGGTTGGGCTCTGGCGACAGGGTTCGCCCGTCTGGATTCCGACTCCCGGACTGGTTCTGGCGCTGGCTGGAGTTCTGATTCTGCTCGTGCAGATCGTGCCGCTTCCCGCGTCATGGCTGGCGATGATTTCACCGGCACAGGCGGAGATCCTGCCCCTCTGGTCCACGGAGTCCAGCGCCCTGCTCGGCCTGACGGCCTGGAAGTGCATCAGCCTGGCTCCCGGCGAAACTCAAACGGCCCTCGTCGTGTACGCGGCCTGTGCGGCAGTTTTTGTGATGACGGTGCAGGGGCTGCGGACGACGGAAGACGCCGTCCGTCTCCTGCGAATTGTCGCCGGGCTTGCCCTGGGCATGGCAGCGTTCGGCGTGCTGCAGTACGCGACTGCCAACCGCAAGTTCTACTGGATCTTCGAGAACCCGGACGTCTCGACGACGTACTACGCGACTGGCAGCTTCTTCAATCGCAATCACTTTGCGCAGTTCGTGGTGCTGGGGATCGGGCCGGCGATCGCCTGGCTGGCGACTTTGTGCAGCGGGCGCAAGCAGACCGACGGGGGAGGCATTTCGCAGCACGGTTCGGCGCTGCCGGCCGGGTTGCTGGGAGCCGCGCTGACCGTCGCCGTTCTGGCCGTGCTGTTGTCGCTGTCGCGCGCCGGGACTGTGTCGATGGTCATTGCCACTGTCGTGGCGTGCATCGGACTGACCCGTTGCGGCTGGATCCCCTTCCGCACCGGTGTTTCGCTGGCCGCCGTGACCGCCATCGTGTGCGGTGTGTTCTCGATGACGAGTTTCGACGTGCTTGCGAATCGGTTCGCGCTGCTCGACGAAAACGACCGCTATGCGATCTGGCAGACGAATCTCGCGGTCGCCGAGCGATTTCCGTGGTTCGGCACCGGGGCCGGAAGTCATGTCGATGCGCATTACCTCGAACTCGAACCGCGATCCGACGGTCGCGAGTTCGTGCATGCGGAAAGCAGTCTGCTGGAAGTGGTTTCGGAAACCGGGCTTGCTGGAGCGTCCATCGGCGCGGGGATGCTGCTCGTCTGCTTGTGGTGGTGCGCGATCGTGATGCGTCGCGGGGAGCCGCGAGCGCAGGCTGCCGCCTGCGGAATTCTTGCCAGTCTGATTGCTTCTGCGGCCCACGCCGCCGTCGATTTTGTCTGGCATACGCCTGCCTGCCTGTTGATGGCGGTGCTGCTGGCAGCCGCGGCCTGTCGTCTCTACACGCTCACGGCGTTGCCGTTGCGCAATCGCCCGTGCGAGCGTCCGCTGCCACGGGCGTGGACTCCGGTCGCGTTTCCGCTGCTGCTGCTCACGGGGGGATGGATGTGGAATCAGGTGCTCCCGGCGTTTCGGGCCGAGGCCCCCTGGAGTCAGTACCTGACGGCAACCTTTCACGGTTCGTCCGGAGACGACGTCACCGAAGCCGAAGCGCAAGAACTCTGGCGACAGCGATTCCGGCTGGTGCATCGCGCCGCCAAAGCCGATCGTCTGCATCCCAAAGCCCAGGAAACTGCGGCAACGTTCTACTTGCGACTGTTCGACCTGAAGCAGGCCGCGGCCGGCCGGCCGCAGACGTTCAGTCGCATTCGCAATTCCTGCGAAGGGAGCGAGTTTGAAACGGTCGATGAAGTGCGTGACTGGGTCGCGGAGCAGGCGGGACCGAATATCCGACTGCTCGATCTCGCCTGGCAGACGACGTTGCGGGCAGTCCGCGCAGCGCCGTTGCGGGGCGAAGCCTATCTGACGCTGGCTCAGCTTGCCTTTCTGCACGATCCGTCGGGAGAGTTGAAGGCAGACCTGTTGAATCAGGCGCTGGCGACCCGCCCGAACGACGGACGCATCCGGTTTTTCCTCGGGCGCGAAGCACTGCTTGCCGGCGACATGCCCGTTGCGCTCGATCACTGGAAGGTCGCCTTTCGCTGTGGAGAAGGGCACCAGCGCGAGATTGCCGAGTTGCTTGCCGGGCAGTTTCCAGCCCGGTTCTTCCTCGACGAGTTTCAGCCGGACGAACCGGCGCTGCGACTGCTGGCCGAGGTCTTCGAACAGAAACGTCGAACGTCCGAGCGGAATCAGATCCTGGAAGTCGCCGCGGCGCGCTCCGAGGATCTGGCGCGTTCCGCGACGACCGAGATTGTCGAGAGTCACTGGTCTCATGCCGTGGAGGCCCGTCGACAGCTCGGCGATCAGGATCTCCTGGAATCGACGTTGCGGGAGGCGCTGCAGAACTGTCCGCAGACCTTCCGCTTCCATCGCCTGCTGGGCGAGCTGCTGCTGCAGAGGGAGGATTTCGACGGCGCCGCCGAGGAACTTCAGTGGTGCGCATCGCGGCAGCCCGACAATGCTCAGGTCCGAGCGCTGGCGGCCGCCGCCTTGAAGAACAGTTATCGTCAGCCCGCGGCAGAAACGGAGCGACCGATCCGGCTGACATCGGGGCCGTCGGAAAAGACGGCGGATTGACGGCCCGGGCCGCGGTGCGAGGGCTACTTCGCCGCCGCCCGCAGTTCTTCGATCGCGCTGCGGATGTCGCGCAGCGTGACGGGCTGAGCCAGCACGCGGGAGACACCGGGCGAATCGGCCAGTTCGTCTCTGAGCGAGTTCAGTCCACGCGACAGCGCCAGGATGAACGCGGTCCCGGACTTTCGGCAGGCGGCGATCCCCTTTGCGTAGAAGTCGCGCGCCTCGTGATCCGACATTTCCGCCATGACGACCAGGCCCGCCGGTCGCTCGGTCTTCATCCGCTGCAGCGCACGCTGCGGATCCCCGAGCATGAGGACGCGGTAGGAGTGCTTGGTGAAGTATTCGCGCAGCGCGTCCTGCTGCTTGGGGCGGGTTTCGACGCAGATCACCGTTGCCTGCGCAGGTCGGTCCTGGGGGGCGGGCGTCGCCGGCGTTTTTGAGTCCGCGGACTGACCGAGCACATCTTTGAGGTCTGCGATGACTTCTGCAGGCTTCTGGTAACGATCGGAGGGGTTGATTTCCATCAGCCGTTCGACGATCTGGATCACGTTCGACGGCAGCGACGGATTCACGGATCGCAGCGGGCGGATGTTGCAGTAGCGGCGGAAGTCCTTGCGCTCGGCCGAACTTTTCGTCGGCGGATAGGGAGGCACCCCGGTCAGCAGTTCGTAGTAGATTGCGCCGAGAAAGTAGAGGTCGCTCCGTGGATCGTTCGATGGAGCGTTCGTCCCGCGTTCCAGGGACGCATACTCGACGGCGCGGTCTACAGATTCTTCAAACTGCGACAGGCCGTTGTCGTTACCGGCCAGGCCAAAGTCGACGAGCTTCGCCACGCCTTGTGCGCTCAGCAATACGTTCGTCAGTTTCAGGTCGCGATGCGTCAACCCGAGTCCGAGGGCGTAGTTCAGGCCCTCGGCGATGTCGAGCACGTACTTCGTCGCCTCTTCGGGCGAGAAGCACTTGCGGATCTTGATGAAGTCGCGGAAGTTGCCTCCCTCGACGAACTCCATCGTGATGTAGAACTGATCCCCGTCCTGACCGACTTCGTAGATGGGGACGATGTTCTTGTGCTTCAGTCGCTTGCCCAGTTCTCCTTCCCGGCGGAACAGGGTGACCGCACGCGGATCGCTGGCGAGGCGCTGCCGGAGGACTTTGACGCCCACCATCGAGCCGTCTTCGACCGAGCAACCCCGGAACACGCGTGCGAAACTGCCCGCCGCGTTTCGATACAGCAGGCGATACTGCCCCACCCGCAATCCGTCGGTCTCACCCCGGCGTAACTTGCCGGTTTGATACGAGGTCAGAACGCCACGGCGCTCCAGGTCACTCAGCAGTTCTTCCGCTGTCTGCGGCAGATCCCCGTCACCCCGCAACTGCTCGGGTTCCACCAGCCTTCGCTGAAGCAGAAAGTCTTCCAGCTCCAAGGGGTTGGAGAATCTCATAGCGGCAGAATTCGCGTGGGAAACGTCGTCGGAAGTTACCGTCCGTGCGGGCCAGACCCGCGCCGGAATGAGGGAATTTTGCATCATAGCAAACCCGCGCCTGCGATGCGCGGAACTGGCGGCTGGCCCTTCAATTCCGCTCTGAGCGATTGCGTTGCACTCGCTACTGATACGCAACTCACGAGCCGAATCGCCGACGAAACTTTGACAATTCTTCCGCGACTGCTCAATCCCCCGAAACTGGCGGCAATTCGGCAGTGACAGGACGCTCCGTTCAGGCGTTCGTTCCGATCTCGCCAAAACGAAGCGCCCCACCGCCGACAGCGGCCCGGACCGCGAGTCTGGTGTCGCCTGGCTTGTAGTGAAAGACTATCAGCTCGGCGGGGTCTCCCGGGCGGAGCCGGACCGTCGGAAACCCCAGCAGACGAGCGGGGTTGCGACTGGCCATGTCGACGGCGTCCTTGAGCGAAACGCCGGCGAAATCGATCATGCGCACGACGCAGAGGTCTGTCTCACAAGACGAGCCCGCCAGTAGCTCCTGCTGTCCGGCGACCACCAGTTTGCCGCTGGAGAGAATCTCGCTCTTTCCGAGTTTGCTCTCGTAAATGCCGGGGGGACACCCGGCCCAGCCGGCAGCGTCGCAGGTTATCACGACTCGACGTGTCGTCTTGGCGCGAACTATCGCTTTAACAAGATTTCCCGGCAGGTGGTGACCGTCGGTGATCAGACTGACGGTCAGCCGGTCGTCGGCCAGTTGCTCCCAGAAGTGATTGCGGTGACGGTGGATCATGGCCGCGCAACCATTGCCCAGGTGGGTCCCCAGCGTGGCCCCGGCGTCGATCCCGGCCCGGATTTGCTCCGGAGTCGCTGCGGTGTGACCCAGCGAGATCACGATCCCGGCCGCCACTGCCTTCCGGATGAACTCGATTGCGCCTGGGACTTCCGGCGCCAGGGTGACCAGGCGAATCAGTCCGCCGGCGGCCGCCTGCAGGCGCTCGAACTCGTCCCAGTCTGCAGCCCGGACATGTTCCAGCGGATGAGCGCCGCGGGCGCCATCTTCCGGGGAAATATAAGGGCCTTCCAGATGGCAGCCCGGCACCATCTGCGCGGCCCAGTCGGATTGCCGGCAGGCCTCATGGATGGCTCGAAAGCCCGCCTCAAGTGCAACCTGCGAGTTGGTGATCAAGGTCGGGCAGAGCCGGGTCACGCCGAACCGGTAGTAGGGCTGCAGCGTTTTGAGGACCATTTCCGGCGTGAGGCTGTCGTCGCTGAACCAGACGCCGCCGTAGCCGTTGATCTGCAGGTCGAACAGGGCGGGGGCGACCCACGGCCAGTCGGTGACCGGTCCGGTCGGCCAGGCGGGTTGAATATCGGCAATCCGCTCGCCCTGCGTGGTGATTCGCACCGGCTCGCCGGTGTCGTAACGGCGTCCCTCGATCGTCAACATGCGTTTTCAGGCTCCGACTGGGAGGTTTCGGGAATACTACTTCGATGCTTTTCCGGCAGCGGTTGTCAGGTTGGGCGAGCGGGTATGCCAGTCCGTGACCTGTTGATACTGCTGAGCCACGGCCAACAGGCGATTCTCTGCGAAGGCGCGGGACGTGAACTGCAGACCCGTCGGCAGGCCGTCCTGTCCGAAGCCGTTCAGGACGGTGATCCCCGGCAGACCCGCAACGTTTGCGGCCGCCCCGATGGAGCTGTTAATGTAGCCCCGCGACCACTCGGCGAACGGGCGACTGTTCGGACCAGCGACGGTCGTCAACGTCGGGCTGACGGTCGCATCGAAGGGAGCAATCCAGGCGTCCAGTTCCCGCTGCAGCTTCCGGCGAATCCGTAGAGCGTTGATGTAGTCTTTGGCGGGTATCGTCAGTCCGGAATGGCCGCCCCAGCGATCTTCGGGGGCGGTGAGTTCCCAGACTTTTCCTTCGGCGATGAATTCTTCGAAGGCGGCCGCCATTTCACACGAGATGATCGTGCCGGCGACCGTACTGTAGGGAAAGTCGGGCAGCGTGATTTCTTCAAACGTCGCGAACGGCTTCAGCGCTTCGAGCGACTGTTCGTAGTTGGCCCGCACTTCCGGCTGGACTTTGCTGGCCGCTTCTTTGAGCGTGGCCAGACGAAAACGGGGCTCGCTGCCGACCGGTGCATGGCGAAAGTCCAGCGGGGCTGCGGTGTCATCGGCGGGATCGGGGCCGGCGATCGCTGCGAGGACGAGGCTGCAGTCTTCGGCGGTCCGGGCCATCGGGCCGAGCTTGTCCATCGACCAGCTCAAAGCCATCGCTCCATTGCGGCTGACCCGACCGTAGGTCGGCCGGAGTCCGGAAATGCCGTTGTAGCCGGCGGGGGTCATGATGCTCCCCCAGGTCTCGGAGCCGATAGCGAAAGGAGTCAGCCCGGCGGCGACGGCGGTCCCCGGCCCCGACGATGATCCGCCGGCCCAGCGGTCGCGATTCCAGGCGTTGCCGGTGATGCCGCTGAAGGTGCAGTCCGCCTGGCGGTAGCCGAAGCCGCCGGCCAATTCGACCATCGCCAGCTTGGCCACCAGGATCGCCCCGGCTTCGCTCAACTTGCGAATGACGGTGGCATCGGCGTCCGGCGTCCGATCCCGCAGCGGTCCCGCCCCCCAGGATGTCGGAATCCCCGCGGTATTGAGCAGGTCTTTGGCCCCGTAGGGAATGCCATGCAAGGGGCCGCGATCCTGGCCTGCTTTCCGTTCGGCATCGGCCCGCCGGGCTTCCTCGCGGGCGCGATCGGCGGTGATGGTCACGACGGCGCAGTAAGTCCGGCCGATGGTCTCCAGCCTCTGCAGGAAGAAGTCGGTCAGCTCCAAGGCGGTGAATTCGCCGGCGCGCCAGCATCGTCCCAGCTCGGGGAGCGTGGCGAATGCGAGACGGGGTTCAACGGGCATAGTCGAAGCCGAGGGAATGATGAATGAGAGTTTTTACCGCGGAGGCGCAGAGGACGCGGAAAAGATTTCCGGAGAGTGAAAAGTGAGTATTGAGTAGTGATGAGTGTAAAGTGATGGAGACGACGAACAGCGGTTCAAAGTTATCTTTCTCATTTTGCACTGCTCACTCTTCAATACTCACTTTTCACTTTCCGGAATCTTCTCAGGTAATTCACCGCGACCTAAGCGGTGAAATCCTCTTTCCGGGATTCACGCGCGGATGATGTCTTTGACGACGTGGCCAAAGACGTCGGTGAGGCGCATGTCGCGACCGCCGAAGCGGACGGTCAGCCGTGTGTGGTCGATGCCGAGCAGGTGCAGGATAGTGGCATGGAGGTCGTGCATTTCGAGCTTGTTCTCGATGGCGTGATAGCCGTATTCGTCGGTGGAGCCGTAGGTCATGCCGCCGCGCACCCCGCCCCCCGCGAGCCAGACCGAGAAGCCGAAGGGATTGTGATCTCGGCCGTCGGAGCCCTGGGCCATGGGCGTCCGGCCGAACTCGCCGGCGAAGACGACCAGCGTGTCGTCGAGCAGACCGCGAGCTTTGAGATCGGCGAGCAGGGCGCCGATCGGCTGGTCGACGGCCCGGCAGTTCCGCTCGTGACCTTCTTTGAGGCCGCTGTGCTGATCCCAGCGGTCGGTGCCGACGCCGGGGCAGGTGAGTTCGATGAAGCGAACGCCCCGTTCGATGAGCCGCCGGGCGATCAGACAGTTGCGTCCGTAGATCTGCGTCGGTTCGTACTCGGCGAACAGCCCGTACATTTCCTGGGTGGCCTTCGTTTCCGAGCTGATGTCGGTCAGTTCGGGGACGGCGGTCTGCATGCGGAAGGCGAGCTCGTAGTTGGCGATCGCCGATTCCAGGGAGTCCTGCCGGCCGGCCTGCTCGATGACCTGCCGATCGAGGTCCCGCAGCAGGGCGAGCTTGCGCTGCTGGGCGGAGTCGGTGAGCTCGGTGCGATCGAGATCGGCGACCGGAGTCTTGCCGGGCTTGAAGACCGAGCCCTGATGGGTTGCGGGGAGAAAGCCGTTGTGGAAACAGTCGAGACCGCCGGGGGGTATCAGGCCGCCGTTGAGAACGATGAAGCCCGGCAGGTTCCGACATTCGGTTCCGAGTCCGAAGGAGGCCCAGCTACCCATGCTCGGCCGGCCCTGGAGGCCGTGGCCGGTGTGGAGAAAGTAGTTGGCGTTGGTGTGTTCGGAGAACTCGGAGGTCATCGAGCGGACGATGCAGAGGTCGTCGGCCTGTTTGGCGATGTGGGGGATCAGCGTGCTGAGGGGCAGGCCCGATTCGCCGTGGTTGTGGAATTCCCACGGCGATTTGAGGACCGTTCCCACGTTATCGAACTGGGTGGGCTGGACCTTCATCTTAATCGGCTGGCCGTGCTCTTTGGCGAGCAGGGGCTTGGGATCGAACAGATCCATCGCCGAGGGGCCGCCGTCGATGTAGAGGAAGATCACGCGCGTTGCGAGGGGCGGAAAGTGGGGTTCCCGGGGCAGGAGCGATCCGTCATCGATCGGAGAGGCTCCATAGGTAGCCTGTTGGGCCAGCGAAGCGAGGGCGGTCAGCCCGAACCCGCAGCCGGTCCGGGCGAGGAAGTCGCGACGGCTGGCCGGGTCGGGCTGGTAGCGGCGGCAATGGGACATTCAGAGCACTTTCAACCGGTCGGCGACCGGATCATTCCACAAACAAGAACTCTTTGACATTCACCAGCACGTGGCACAGGTCGGCCCAGGCCTTGGCCCGGTCGCCGCCGTATTCGCCGGCCTGCTGATCCACGAACGCCAGGCTGCGTGACCGTTCTGTCGCCGTGGGACTCCGGCCGTAAGCGGCCTCGTACAGATGATCGACGTGTTCGGCGTCGGTCCGCGCGATGGCCAATTCATGCTGGGCCCAGGCGGCCGTCTGCTGGACGACGAACGGGTTGTTCATCATCGTCAGGGCCTGGGCCGGGACGTTTGATGACGATCGCTTGCCCATCGTGGTGAAGGGCGTCGGGAAGTCGAAGGCGAGGAACATCGGCGTGAGGAAATTCCGGCGGACGTTAATGTAGAGGCTGCGTCGACCGTCTCCGTCGAGCGGGCCGGACTGGCCCGGCCGTCCGCGGCCTTCCATGAACGGCGTCAGGTGGGGCGCGACGCTGGGGCCCTCCATCCGATCGTCGAGCCGGCCCGAGAGGACCAGCAGTGAATCCCGGATCGCCTCGGCTTCCAGTCGCTGCAGATTCTGGCGATGCAACAGCACGTTTTGGGGATTGGCGTCTTCGGTCTTCGCGTCTGACGGATGACTGGTCATACGATATGCTGCGGAAAGGACGATCTGCCGTTGCAGCCGTTTGAGCGACCAGCCGCCCCGGACCAGTTCGGTCGCGAGCCAGTCGAGCAGTTCGGGGTGCGACGGGGGCTGTCCCATCTTGCCGAAATCGTCGGGCGTCGGCACCAGTCCGCGGCCGAAGTGATGCAGCCACAGGCGATTGACGATGACGCGAGTCGCCAGAGGGTTGCTGCCGTCGACGAGCTGGCGGGCCAGTTCGAGGCGGCCGCTGCCGGGGGATTCGGTCTTGCGATCGGGACCTGCGAAGACTTCCAGGAACCGGCGGGGGACTTCGTCGCCCGGTTTCTTCGGATTGCCGCGGATCAGAACATGTTCGTTATCGGCGAAGCCATCCGTCATCGCGATCGTCGGGGCAGGCAGCGGGATTGCAGCTTCCTGCTCGCGGCGGGTTCTGGCCCACGCTGTCAGCGGTGCGCTCTCGGGACCGGCGGTTTCCGGTGCGTCTGAGGCGCAGAGCAGCAGCGAGTTGATCAATTCGATCCGGTCGGCGGCGTCGGGCTCGCGCGACAGCGAGCCCTGCTCCCACGCAGTCAGTTCGCGTTCGACAAGTTGTTGGAACCGCTGCAGCCATTCGCCCGAGAAACTGATCGAAGCATCGTCGACCAGCGCGGAGACCAGCGAGTTGGGAGAGAGTGCCGGGGCTGGACCGTCGGTCGTCTGGACCTGCTGCAGGATCAGCCAGCCGTCGTCGAGATCTTCCGCTTCGATATAAGCCGATGCGCCGATCAGCTTGCTGACATCCATCCGGACCCAGACCGGGCGGTCGCCAGTCGGAACATTGATGGTCAGACCGCCGTAGAGGGGGTTCTGAATGATGTGGAACCCGTCGACGATCAGGTGGACCTGGCCCGACTTGTGGCGGCGCTGCGGCGCTCCGTTGCCGGGGCGGCGGACCATCAGGTAGTCGATGAATTTGTGTCGGATCGTAAAACTCGGAGAGCGAAGGTCTCCCCGCAGTCGGCCGCTGATCCGTCCGCTGTGCATTTCGCCGGGCAACGCGAGCTGCCGCACCGGCTGCTGCGGATCGGGCTGGAGAATCGGCTCGCCGCCGACAGTCCTGCCCCCCTGGAAGGCGAACCCCGTCGGAAGCCAGCCGCTGACGGGCGGCAAGATTTCGGAGGCTGCGCAGGCGGCTTCCACCGCGTTGCGGCGCTGTTGCAGCGCCTGCCGCACGCTGGCCCGGCGCTGCTGGAACTCGTCGTCGGTCTTTCCCAAAGCCAGGGCCACCGGGGCGAAGAGCGGATGCCCCGGGTCTTTGGCGGCGTCCTGCCACTTGCCGGCCAGTTGCGGCCAGCTTTCGAGCAATTTGCGGAGCCGGGCGGTGGATTGTGTGACGAGAGCAGGCGTCAGGACGGCGGCGTCTTCCTGCAGGCGGTCGGTAATGCCGTTGGTCAACACGGGCGGGTTACGGTCGGCCTGATTCAGCCGCGAACTCTTCAGATAGCCTGCCAGCGCGTAATAGTCCCGCGCTGTGATGGGATCGAATTTGTGATCGTGGCAGCGGGCGCAGGCGATCGTCAGGCCGAGAAAGGTTTTGCCGAAGACGTCGATCTGGTTGTCGACGGTGTCGCACTGCTCGGCCCGCAGATCGACTGGGGAATGCTTCGACTGCGGGAACCAGTAGAACGCGGTGGCGGTGACCGATTCGTTCAAGCCCGTTCGCAGCTCTCGCCGGGGCGCTGGTAACAGGTCCCCCGCGACGTGCTCGATGACGAACTGGTCGTAGGGAAGGTCGGCGTTCCAGGCCCGGACGACGTAGTCGCGGTAGGGGGCGGCGTTGGGGATCTCGTAGTCGAACTCGTGTCCGCCGGTCTCGGCGAAGCGGACCAGGTCGAGCCAGTGCCGGCCCCAGCGCTCGCCGTAGCGCGGCGAGTCGAGCAGGCGGTCGACGAGCTGCTCGTACGCGTCAGGACGCTGATCGGCCAGGAACGATTCCAGCTCTTCGGGCGACGGGGGCAGGCCGGTCAGCTCGAGCGTCACGCGGCGGAACAGCGCCCTGCGACCGGCCTCGCCGGCCGGCTGAAGTCCGACCGTTTCGAGCTTCGCGAGGACGAACCGGTCGATGGGTCCCCGGCACCAGTCGGACTGATGGACTTCCGGCGGAACGGGATGCTGGATGGGCTGGAATGACCAGTGCTGAGCCCGTTCGGCAATGTTGATGGAGCCCCCGACGGGGTCTGCGACCGCCCGTTCGGCGGGCCAGGGAGCACCCAGTTCGACCCACTTCGTCAGGTCGGCGATCACTTCGGCGGGGAGTTTTCCCTTAGGGGGCATCTGATATCCGTCGGGATCGTAGCCGATCGCTTCGACCAGCGGGCTTTCAGCGCTCTGGCCTGGGACGATCGCCGCCCCGGAGTCGCCGCCACGCAGCATTCCCGCCCGGCTGTCGAGCCGAAGGCCCCCCTTCTGCTGATCGGCCCCGTGACATTTCTGGCAATGTTCGATCAGGACCGGGCGCACCCGCTTCTCGAAGAATTCGAGCTGCTCGGGCGAAGGCGTCTCTTCCGCCGCGACAGGCAGATATCCCAGAACGATGAAGACCCAAAACCAACGGAGCATGCCAATTCCTCAGGGGCAACACATCAACGATCGTTGACGGTTCCTTGGAGTTTACCCCCCACCCACCCCGGCGCGAACTGCAAAGGGGGATTCGGTGAAGTGCTGGGCAAAGTGAGGCGTTGCCGGTCCAGAGTTGCGGAGGTCTGGTCAGTTCTGCGTTCCAGACAGGTCGACCGAAATTGCGTCGCAGTCCGACTCGCGAGTTTGCCGTTCCTCCGCCCCTCCCGGGGCGGCTGCGCGCGTGGCGTTTCGTCCCACGGGTTGCGCTCTGCCCGCTGGTCGCGGGCTGCGCTCCACCCGTGGCTACAGCCCAACGCCCCTTCGGGGCTGAGAACGGCCGACCTCTGTGAGCCGGCCGCTGGAGGCGAGTGCCAGACGAACAATTGGAGATTGACAGACAAAGGTTGGTTGTGCCGCAAACGCCGGATTGTCTGTGCCGCCGGAATCGCGTGATTCCGCGTTCTGATTTGATCGGTAGGGCACGGAGCTGCTCGTTCAAGATTCACGAGTCGGCCTACCCTTCCGTCCGGGATTCGGGATAATGTCGGCCGTGCGTCAGGGGGTGACGGACGGTCGATCGCGATTTCAGGCGGGCTCATCGAGTCATGCCCGGGGATCGCCATCGGCCGAGGGAACTTTTCCGGGGCGCAAAGGAGTCGGGAATGCAGGTCTGGCCGGGGACACCCTCGCCGCTCGGGGCGACGTGGGATGGACGGGGCGTCAATTTCGCCCTGTTTTCGGAACATGCAACGGCGGTCGAATTGTGTCTGTTCGATTCGCCGACGGCCCCGCGCGAGTCGGCCCGCATCCGCTTGACTGAGCAAACCGATTTCGTCTTCCACGGCTACGTCCCGGGACTCAAGCCGGGCCAGCTCTACGGCTACCGGGTTCACGGTCCGTACAATCCGAAACAGGGCCAGCGCTTCAATCCCACCAAGGTCCTGCTGGATCCCTACGCCAAGGCCATCGGCCGGGATCTGACCTGGTGCGATGAAGATTTCGGCTACAAGATCGGCGACCCTGGGGCGGATCTGAGCCGGGACGAACGGGACAATGCGTCGACCGCAGCGCTGGCGACCGTCATCGATCCGGTGTTTCACTGGGGCAACGACCGCGCACCGCGGACACCCTGGCACGAGACGCTGATCTACGAGATGCACGTCAAGGGCTACAGCCGGCGGAGTCCCTGGGTGCCGCGGGAGCTGCGCGGGACTTATGCCGGTCTGGCCTGCGAGGGTTCGCTCCGGCATCTGCGGTCGCTCGGAGTGACTGCGGTCGAACTGCTGCCGGTTCATCATCATGCGGACGAGCGGTTTCTCGCCGATCAGGGGCTGGTCAACTTCTGGGGCTACAACACGCTCGGCTTCCTGGCGCCGGACGTCCGCTTTTCGTCGCGCGGGACGGGGCAGAGTTCGGTCAACGAGTTCAAGCGGATGGTGCGGACGCTCCACCGCAACGGGCTCGAAGTGATCCTGGACGTGGTCTACAACCATACCGCCGAAGGCAATCACCTGGGGCCGACGCTGTCGCTGAAGGGAATCGACAATCAGTCGTACTACCGTCTGGTGCACGGCAACCCGCGGTACTACATGGACTACACCGGCTGCGGCAACACGCTCAACATGCTCTGCCCGCGCGTGCTGCAGCTCATCATGGACAGCCTGCGGTACTGGGTGCTGGAAATGCACGTCGACGGCTTCCGCTTCGACCTGGCCAGTGCACTCGCCCGCGAACTGCACGCCGTCGACAAGCTGGGCGCCTTCTTCGACATCATCCACCAGGACCCGGTCCTCTCGCAGGTGAAGCTGATCGCCGAGCCGTGGGATCTGGGCGAAGGGGGCTACCAGGTCGGCAATTTCCCCGTCCTCTGGACCGAGTGGAACGGCAAGTTCCGGGACTGTGTGCGACGGTTTTGGAAGGGGGACGGACACACGGCGAGCGAGTTTGCCACGCGACTGTGCGGATCGAGCGATCTCTACGAGCACAATGGCCGCCGGCCCTACGCCAGCATCAACTTCGTCACCTGTCACGACGGCTTCGTGCTGGAAGATCTGGTCAGCTACAACGACAAGCACAACGAGGCCAACCGGCAGAACAACCAGGACGGCGACGGCCACAACAACAGCTGGAACTGCGGTACCGAAGGCCCCGCCAGCGATCCGAAGATCCGCGAACTGCGCGAACGGCAGAAGCGGAATTTCATCGCGACGCTGCTGTTTTCGCAGGGCGTGGCGATGCTCCGCAGCGGTGACGAGTTCAGCCAGTCGCAGCTCGGCAACAACAACGCTTATTGCCAGGACAACGAGATCACCTGGATCAACTGGCGGCTCGACGAAGGGCAGCAGGAGTTTCTGAGGTTCGTCAAGAAAGCCATCCGCCTGTGGAAGAGCCAGCCGGTCCTCCGGCGACGGAAGTTTTTTCAAGGCCGGGAAATCCGCGGCGTCAACGTGCGGGACGTCGTCTGGATGACGCCCCAGGGCCTGGAGATGACCGACGATGACTGGAGCAAGCACTACGTCCGCTGCTTGGGAATGCGGCTCGAAGGGCGGATGGCCGACGAGATCGACGATCGGGGCGGTCCGATTGTCGGCGACACGCTGCTGCTCCTGTTCAACTCCCACCACGAGAAGATCCCGTTCAAGCTGCCGGGCCACGACGACGACCAGTACTGGGAGCCGCTCCTCGATACCGCTGACACGCATCTGTCCCGCCGGATGACGGCCGGGGACGGCTACCCGCTGCAGGGTCGTTCCATGGCGGTCCTGCGGTTGCAGTCGGCGTGGACGCGCAAGGCCCGCGAGCTGTGGGATCGCCTGCGCGGAAAAACGCCGATCCCCATGCAGCCGGCCTATCAGCCGATCCCCCCCACGCCGCTGCCCGTCGAGCCGGAACCGGAGCCGATCGAGGAAGAACTGGAGACGCCGGAGGTGGAAGAACCGGAGACGGTGAAGAAGCCGTTGAGGGTTGAAAGTTAGTCCGTGGTCCGTCGTCAGTGGTCCGTTGCAATTCGGGTGGCACGTCCCTGAGTCTGCGAAGGGCGTGTCTTCGATTTCAGTGCTCGGCTGATGGCTCGCGTTGTTGCTTTCGCTCGGCTTCGATCCGTTGCCACTTGAGACGGGAGGCCAGATCGTTTCTGGAGGCTTCCGTCAGGCGCGTGGTGACGATTCCGCACTCCGTGCAGGCGATTGACTCAACGGCGAAGTTCGCAAGGAAGATCTCGTTGGACTTGAACCACTTTTGAGCGGGAAGGGAGTTGGTCAAGGAGCCCAGGGATGCGTTCAAACTCCCGCATTGCGGACACGCTGGTGGTTGGGAGGTCTGGCTCATCGCGTCGCCTCTGAAGTTCGGTTCGCTGTCCGTGCAGACAGTACAAACGAGCCTGAAGGCGGAACAGATCAAACGCCGGCCAGTCATCGCGGTCAAATTCGGGAGAAAACCCACGCCCTTCGCAGACTCAGGGACGTGCCACCCAGAGCAAAGCTCCATTTCCCAAACACCAAATCACAAAGAACTAATCACCAATTACAAACTCCCACTCAACTGCGACAACAGAATCCCCGTCGCCACCGAGACGTTCAGCGAGCCAACCGCTCCCTCGCCCGGGATCTTGCAGACTTCGTCGCAGAGGTCGAGCGTCAGCCGGCGGAGGCCCTGCTCTTCGTTCCCGACCACCAGCAGCCACGGGCGGCCGCGATCGACCGCGGAGACCGATTGCGTCGCGTGTTCTGAGGAACCGAGTACCCACAGCCCGGCGTCCTTGGCGAGTTTCAGCGCCTGGCTGAGGTTGGTCGGCTGCGCGAAGGGGACGTGTTCCATGCCCCCCGAAGCGACGTCGTAGACGGTGCCGGTCAGCGGGGCCGAGCGGTCCTTCGTGACCAGGATGCCGCGGATGCCGAAGAAGGCCGCGGTCCGGAAAATCGCCCCCACGTTGTGCGGGTCCTGCAGGCAGTCGAGCGCCAGCCAGAGACCGGGCGTGCCGTCGCCGGAGGGTTTGAAGAAGACGTCCAGATTCGTTTCGCGGCATTCGACCACGTTGGCGCTGGCGGCGCTCAGCCGGGCCGATTTGTCGTCGCGCGAACGGGCTTTCGGGGCCTCGGCCAGCTCGGTCCGGACGGGGATCTGCCGGGCGCGGGCGGCTTCGACCACTTCCGCCCAGCCGGACGAGGGCTTGCCGGGGGGGACGCGGACTTCGAGCACGTCGTGCGGTCGCATTTCGAGGGCGGCGAGGACGCTGTGGGGATTGTGCAGGGAGAGAGTCATGACTGCGGATCTTTCGCCGCCAGGGCGCGTTGCCGCTGGACTTCGTAGAAGAGGATGCCCGCCGAGACGGCGGCGTTGAGCGAGCCGACGCGGCCGGCTACGGGAATCTGCAGCGCACCCGCGCAGCGGGCGAGCAGTTCGGGGTCGACGCCCCGGCCTTCATTGCCGATGACGATGGCGGTGCCGCCGCGAAGATCGGCCTCCCACGCGGGCCGGGACGATTTTTCGGAAGCGGCCCAGCAGGCGATGCCGCGCCGCGTGAGCTGATCAAGGGCGTCACCCAGGCTATCGACCCGGACGATGGGGACATGATTGACCGCCCCGGCAGAGCTGCGGGCGACCTGGCTGTTGACGCCCGACTGCCCGTCGTGCCCCAGAATCAGCCCGTCGCAGCCGAGGACTTCGGCGGAGCGGAGGATCGCCCCCAGGTTGAACGGATCCTGTATGTGGTCCAGCACGACGAGGCGGGGAGCGTCCGGCAGGAGCGGCCAGAGGTCGGCGAGCGCCAGGTACGGAAATTCGCTCATCCGGGCGGCGAACCCCTGATGATCGCCCACCCGGCAGGTCTTCTGGAGCTGGTCGTCGGAGACGACTTGCAGTGGGATGTCGAGGCGTTCGGCGGTCCGGCGGGCTTCGCGGGCGGCATCGGGCTCGGCCCGCTCCGACAGCAGCAGTTCGAGGACGGGCCAGCGCGCAGCGCGAAGGGTTTCGAGGACGACGTTGCGTCCCCAGATCCAGCAACGGTTGTGATTGGTGAGGACCGCCTTTTGCGAGCGGCGGCCCCCCCGCGACTGATGCACCATGACTGTGTTTGCTTCGCCCGATCGCGGTTGAGAGAGTCTTTTCAGAGGTCGAACGGGGCATTGTCGCGAGTTTGGGGGCGGAGGGGTAGGGCGGAGGCAAAGTACGACTGAAGGTGATCGACCAGGAAGCCAAGTGCTTGGAACTGCCCGCAGGACGTGATATTTTGTACCCGCCATCGGTGCAGCAGGACAGGTGCCGCTCGGACTGACGAGGCAGAAAGAGAAGTGATGCGTTATCCGCTCCATCAACTGCATTCCGACCGTGATTTTGAGGAACTTGTGTGGGATCTTTGCCGCCATTTGCTCGGCGAGGGAGCTGAATGGTTCGCACAGGGAAAAGACGGCGGTCGAGACATTCGCTTCCGTGGCCCACGAGCTGATCAATTTCCCTCAGCAGCCCAACCGCTGATCGGCCCGATAATTGTCCAAGCCAAATGGACATCCCTGGAAGACTCGACGTTCGACGATTCAGCATTTCGGCGAAAGCTGCTAGTCGAAGAAGCCCACAAGGTCATCGCCTTGATGGCCTCAAACGAACTTGAGCACTGGATCGTATTTGCTAATCGACGTAAAAATGCAATCAGCTCGACAACTTTGGAAGAGGAGCTGAAGTCCAAGACCACCTGCTCGTCAATTCACCTTCGAGGAATCGACGAGATCAATGGATGGCTTGGATCGCTACCCGCCATCGTCCGCAAGCACAAGCTCGACTTTCTTTCGCCGATTCGCGTCGAGCCACAGGAACTGAGAGAAGTGATCATCGCTCTACACGAGCACAAAACTGCGGCAATTAGCCGCGCCGAATCCAAGTGGAATTTTGCCTCGTATCCCGGCATCGCAGAAAAGAATCGCGTTAATCGAATGGAGGACCGCTATTTTCGTTCGTCAATTCGGAGGAACTCCGAGCCGCACTTTGCGGCCATTCGGACCTTCCTCCAGAACCCGAGAAATGAGCTTCTCAGCGACCGATATCATGAGTCGGCAGATGAGATTCAGGCCAAGATCATGACACATCGCCAAAAATTCGGCGGCTTTGACGAGGTTCTTGAGTCGTTCTGCGATTCTCTGGTGGAGTCGGAACCAAAGCTCCTTGAGCCAGGTCGCAAGCGACTTGTGCGAATCCTTCTCCACTACATGTACTGCAATTGCGACGTCGGCGAATCTGGATCTGAGGAGATTGAATCGTGATTCGCCCGGAAAAGCACCTCGACTTGCGAACTTGCGTCATCCAGATCGCCGCTGTGATTCTTGAGGATCTTTGCGAACGGCGGGTCGTGCGATTCGTCGAGCTGCAGCAACGCGTCCAGACGCGGCTGGGAAACGACGCTGACGTTCACTTCTTACCCGCGCTCGATCTGCTGTTTCTCCTCGGACGCGTCGAATACCTGCCTCAGCGCGACGTCGTCGAGTACATTTCCCCTGGTTCGACTGGGGGACATTCATGATCTTCAGCCGACTGTACTCCAACCGCCCCAACATTTTTCCCGCGATCACATTTCGTGCGGGAATAAATGTAGTGCTTGCGAGGGTTCTGGAGCGTAAGGATCCTACGAAGGATAGCCATTGTCTGGGAAAGACACTCCTGATCGACGTGCTCGACTTCTGTATGCTCAAGAAGTGCCAGCCTGACTTTTTTCTGAAACGACATCGCGACCGGTTCGACGGATTCGAGTTCTATCTCGAAATCATCACGAACAGTACCTGCATTACAATTCGCCGCACGGTCGAAGAGATGTCGAAAGCCAGCGTTCGGCGGCATCCATCGCCAGGAGCTGACTTTGCTAATTCCGCGGAGGAAGAATGGGATCACTGGTTACTGCCATTCGAACGGGCAGTGCAGTGGCTCGACGGCGCTCTTGCCCTAACGTCCCTGCAGCCGTTCCCCTACAGGACTGGTTTGGGATACTTTCTCCGTCGCCAATCTGATTTCACCGATGTATTTAGGCTTGGGGGAGTTGGCCGTGGGAAGGACCGCAAGTGGAAGCCATACGTCGCTCATGTCCTAGGACTTAATGCGGATATCCTCATCGCAAAATACGACGCCGATCAAGCGATCGAAGACGAGGAGAAGCTGCATTCTCGTGTTCGTGCAAGCGCCTCATTTGACGAAGATGACTTCGATCGTTTACGTGGGCAAATCGAGATCAAGCAAGACGAGCTAGCCAGCGAACAAGGCAAAATCGACGAATTCGACTTTCACGACGCTGAACTTGGAATCGCAAGTGAGCTGGTCGAAGATGTCGAACGAGAGACAAGTGAACTAAACACCCGTATCTATAATTTGCGTTATGACATTGAGCAAGCCCGCGCCGGCCTCGCAACGGATGTCCCCTTCGACGTGACTGCTGTCGACAGAGTCTTTCGGGAAGCATCAATCTACTTTCCGGATCAACTGAAGAACGGCTATGAGGCACTGGTCACGTTCAATCGTCGAATACTCGAAGAGCGGAGGAGTCATCTGACAGAGAGACTAGGGGAGCTGACAGCAGAACTTGAGGAGGCAGAGAGGAATCACGCGTCTAGCGCCGAACGGAGAATGCGTCTGCTCGCAGTGCTGAAGCAGCAGGACGTGATGAAGAAATTCAAACAGATTCAGGCGAGCCACGATCGAAATCGCGCCCAGCTAGCTTTGATGCAGGAGCGGTTTTCGCAGATGTCGGAACTGATTGCCCTTCGAAAGCGTATTAATGCGATGAAACTCGAAAGGCAGCAAATCGTCACGCAGATCGACGAGATAACGCGAGAGAACTCGGCGCGTTACAGGTCCATTCGTCTCGGTTTTGCGAAGCTTGTGCGAGATGTTCTTGATCGCAACGCGGAGATGTTTGTCAAAGTCAACAGTGATGGCAATCTTGATTTCCATGCAGAGTTTCAGGGAGAAGATGACGACGGGTCGTTCACGAGCGAGGGACGAGGGACGACGTACCGCAAGTTTTTGTGCATGGCGTTCGACTTGGCCGTGCTGCAGGCTTACGCAAACTCGGCGTTCTTTCGGTTTGTGTACCATGATGGAGCACTGGAGACGGAGGATAATCGGCGCAAGCTTCGCTGGATCGCAGCCGTCCGGGAAGCCTGCGCGGCATACGGTCTGCAATACATCTTAACGGTGATTGAGGACGATCTTCCCCGTGATTCCGACGACAGATTAATTGCGTTTCCGGACGACGAAATAATCCGAATTCTCCATGATCGAGGCGATGACGGTCGGCTTTTTCGGATGCCGAAATTCTGACCGCCCCCCTCACTGCCAGTACGTCCGATCCAGCGCCCGGTAGTTAATCGCCTCCGTCAGATGCGTCGCCGTGATCCGGTCGTTGTTGTCCAGGTCCGCGATCGTCCGGCTGATCCGCAGGATCTTGTCGTGGGCGCGGGCCGAGAGCCCCATTTCTTCCATCGCCACTTTCAACAGCCCCTCCGCGTCGGCGTCGAGCTTGCAGAATTTGCGGATCTGCGACGGGTTCATCTTGCCGTTCAGACGCGAGGATCGGGGGCCGAAGCGGTCGTGCTGCCTGGCCTGCGCGCCGATGACCTGCTCCCGCATCTGCACGCTGGTCGTGCCGACGGCGCTGTCCGACAGCTCGCGAAACGGGACCGGAGGGACTTCGATGTGGATGTCCAGCCGGTCGAGCAGCGGGCCGCTGATGCGGGCCATGTAGCGTTCGATCTGCATCGGCGTGCAATGGCACTGCCGACGGGGATCGCCCCGATAGCCGCAGGGGCAGGGGTTCATCGCCGCCACGAGCATCACGTTCGCCGGGAAGGTCAGGCTCCCCAGGGCGCGGGAGATCGTCACGGTGCCGTCTTCGAGGGGCTGTCGCAGAACCTCCAGCGTTCGCCGGTTGAACTCGGGCAGCTCGTCGAGAAACAAAACGCCGTGATGGGCCAGGCTGATTTCGCCCGGCGACGGCATGCTGCCGCCTCCCACCAGCCCCGCTTCGCTGATCGTATGATGCGGCGAGCGAAAGGGTCGCTGGAGCATCAGCGGCTGAGCCGGGTCGAGCCGGCCGCAGGCGCTCCAGATGCGGGTCGTCTGCAGACTTTCTTCCGGGGCGAGATCTGGCAGAATCGATCCCAGCCGCTGGGCGAGGAGTGTCTTGCCCGTCCCCGGGCTGCCGATCATCAGCAGATGATGGGAACCCGCCGCGGCGACGGTGACCGCGCGCTTCGCCATCTCCTGGCCTTTGACGTCGGCGTAGTCGATCGGGTAGCGGCCGAACTCGCGGACGGCGTCGTCCCACGAGAAGGGCTGGGGGGGAATCTCAAGCTGCCCGCTGAAGAAGCCGACCGCTTCCGTCAGGCTGCCGACGGGGATGACGTCGATCCCTTCGACAACGGCGGCTTCGCGGGCGTTCATCACCGGAACGACCAGGCCCATGCGACCATGATCGCGGGCCGAGATCGCATGCGACAGCGCGCCGCGGGCGGGACGCAAGTTGCCGTCGAGGGCCAGTTCGCCGACCACGGCGTATTGCTGCAGCCGGTCCGAACTGAGCTGGCCGCTGGCGATCAGGATCCCCAGGGCGATGGGGAGATCGAACGATGCGGCTTCCTTGGGGAGATCGGCGGGCGAGAGATTGATTACGATCCGGTCGATGGGTCGGACGTAGCCGCTGTTGACCAGCGCCCGCTCGATGCGGTGCGTGCTTTCGCGGACCGCCGCCTCGGCGAGTCCGACGAGAATCGTCTTCGGCATCGCCGCGGGGGAGATGTCGACCTCGACTTCGACCGGGGCGGCCTCGATGCCGAGCAGTGAATAGGTGGCGAGTTTTGCAAGCATGGGCGTCACTGCGGTTGCGTTCATGTTTCGTGCGATTGTGAGGTCGATTTGAGGAGAACGCAAGGCGCGAATGGCGACGGGACCGTGTTACAGCCGGGAAACCGGCATAGACTTTGCCGTTGCAGGAAAGTCGCCGGCCGTCGCACAATGGGCTCTCGGCCGGAACGTGGATTCCTCAGAGTGGTGGCACAGCGATGATCGCGAAGCTTCAGCGAGCAGCGGCTGCCATCATGCTGATGGCCTGTCTGTCGCTGGAGGGGCTGGGGCAGTCGGCGAGCACCGGTCGGGCGCTCCGCAGCACTCCGCCCCGCGCGGCCGAAGCCAATCAGGCCGCGATTCGCGAGCAACTTGCGGCTGGCGACGCCATCGACGCGTTTCCGCTGCTGGAGCGGACCGTTCGCGAAACCGACGACCTGTCGGGTCCGCTGCAGACCGAAGCCGAACTCGCCATCGAGGCGCTCACTCCCGAATTGCGGGAGCGACTGGAACAGCAGGTCGCTACTCGTGCGCGCGAGGATCTGACTGCGTCGCTGACGAGTGGTGACGAACTGCAATTGGGGCTGGCCCTGCGGCAGTACGGCTGGACGCGATCCGGGGCGGCTGGCTGGCTGGCCACCGGTCTGCGAGCCCGCGACAAGTCCCGCTGGCAGACGGCGGAAGCCACTGGCCGACGGGTGCTCGCACACCGAGCGGCGACGCCCGCCCAACGGGCGTCGGCGCTGCTGTTAACCGTGGAATCACTCCTGCAGAGCGGGAAGACTGCTGCGGCGAATGAAATCTGGGACCATTCGAAAGCGTCCCTGGGCACTGTGCCCGTCCTGCAGGCAGGTCGGGCGAAGCCGCTGGCGGCGCTCGTCGCCGAGCAGTTCCAATCCGCTGGCAATCGGCCCAAGGCAACCGCCAGCGCGGAGACGTTGCCGGTCCTTGTCGCGAGCTGGCAGCGGGATCTGCGACCGACGGCTCCGATCAGCGAGGGACTGTCGCTGCTGGCGAAGCCCTTCCGCGCGCACGGGGCGATCTCGTTCCCCGTGCAGCAGCCGGTCGTCGCGGGGAACACGGTCCTCGTCCGGACGATCGACCAGCTCATCGCCTGCGATCTGACCACCGGCGAAAAGCAGTGGCGGGCGGCCCTCCCCGAGTTCTCGCGCCTGCAGGATCACCCGGCGCTGCTCGAAAACTCGATGTATCGCACGGCGATCCTCGATTCCTTCTGGCGGCGCGAGCAGGTCGACTCCGTCTTCGCCTCGCTGACAACGGACGGCGAGCGAGTCTTCGCAGTCGAAGAGTCCTCCGACCAGGCCCGGCAGATGCTGCCGCAGCGGCCGAGTCCGCCCGAGCGCGACGACGAAGCGCCGCCGCCGATCTCCAATCATCTCGCCGCCTACGACGTGTCCACCGGCGATCTCGCGTGGCGGATCGGCGGCGGGTCGATCAGCCCGTCGTATCCGCTGGGGGGCGTCTACTTCCTGGGACCGCCGACGGCCGTCGACGAAACGCTGTATGGAGTCGGCCAGCGTGCGAGCGAACTGGGAGTCTACGCCCTCGATCGCCGACGCGGCGAACTCTTGTGGTGGGTCACCCTGGGTCTCGTCGAGCGGCCCCTGTCGGGGGATCTGCTCCGCCGGGGTGCGGCCTGCCCCGTCACGTGGGACCACGGTCTGCTCATCTGTCCGACGACGGCGGGTGTCATCGCTGCGGTGGACGCCACGACGCGTCAGCTCCGCTGGCTGGCCCGCTATCCGGACCGGCAGCGGGAAATCGTGCTGCCGCAGCCCGGCGCCATCCGCCCGCGGTCGCGCCCGGAGTCCTGGTGGGACGCCTGGCGCACGGCGAGCCTGTGGCCCGTTGGTGAGCATGTTTTATGCGTGTCGCCGGAGAGCAATGAGTGGCTGCTGCTCAACGTCGCCGACGGGGCAGTCGTGCAGAGAGGAGCGCGCAATGGGGCGATTGCAGTTGTCGGAATCGTCGGACAGACGCTGGTGCTGGCGGAGTCCTCGGCGATCCGCGGCGTCGATCTGACAACCGGCGAAGTGCGCTGGCGGGCGGTCACGGGCGATCTCGCGGGGCTGGGAGTGATCGACGGCGACGTCCTGGTTCAGCCGCTCGCCGAGGGAACCCTGGCGACGATTCGGATCGCAGACGGCCGGGTCGAATGGTTGCGGGGGGGCGATCCGCTGCCGATGGGGCGGCTGACCCGCACGAATCAAGGCTGGTTGCTGGCGGGACCCGGCGGACTGTGTGCGCTGGCGAGTCGTTCCGAAGCCGCCGGGGTGATTGAAGCACAGCCGATCGCGACAGGCGGCCCGGCTCGCGAAGTACGACTGGCCCGGCTGGAACTGCAGCAGGGACAACCGCAGGAAGCTTGGGAGCGGCTGATCGGGCAGATGAACGACACCCGGCGGGAAGCGCTGCTGACGACGGGACTGGCGTGGCTCGAACGCGATGCGTCGGTCTGGAAAACGGTGACGCCGCGACTGCTGGAGTTTGCTCAGTCGGCGGACGAACGATTCACCGTCCGGCTGTCGCTGCTGGATGCCGCAGTCCGAGCGGGTGAGCCCGAAGCCGCGTTGACCTTTGCGCTGGATGCATTGGATGAACGGCCGGAGGGAACATGGCGGATCGATTCGTCTCCGATGCGCGTGGTCCGTCGCGACCGACTGTTGCAAGGGCGGATCGATCAGTTGTTGCGAGCCGCCGAACCGGCCGGGCGGTCCAGCCTCGAACAGCACCTGCAGGAGCGGTTGGGAGATGTCCTGGCCAAGCAAGACCCATTTGGTGTGCAGGGCTGGCTGGACCGGCTTGGTCCGCTCCCCTGGGCGCGGGAACGGACGCTCGAACATCAGGAGGCGGCCTTCCTCGGACGCTCGCTGCTCGAGACCGAACTGAGATTGCTGGATCCTTCCGGCAGTTCGCGGTCGTCGTCCTACGTCGACGGCCGGGTGCGGCTGGCGGCGTTTCTGCGTGAAGCCGGGTTCCCGCGCGATGCGCACGCCCTACTGGACGACTTGTCGAACCGGCAGCCCGGAGCACGCTCTGCGGACGGGACCAGCGTCGCCAGCCTGTGGCGCGAACTGCGCGAGCGTCCCGAGTGGTCCGCCGCCTTCCAGCCGGCCGCCGATGTCTGGCCGATGCGCAAGCCGTGGTCGGAGGCTCAGCAGCGGCGCAATGAAAACGTCTACCAGTTCGGGGCGGATGTGCGGGCCGAACCGGGGAGCCTGATCGACCGGCTGGATGTCTCGATCGACCGGCAGGGGCGGTGGGTTCAGTTTGCCGGGGACGGGCAGTCCGGCCCGTGGAAGGCCGATCTTCCATCGTCGTCATCGCCGTTCCGGTATGTCTACTTCCGTCACGCCTCCTGGGGCTGGGGCCGGCTGGCAATTGTCCGCGTCGGGTCGGAACTGTTCGCCGTCACACCCTTCAACGCCCGCGGCGAGCCGCAGGCGCAGGTGTTGTGGACGGTCGACACCGCGGCGACGATTCAGCCGATGTCCGATCAGGTCGACGTTGTCCCCCTGCGGGATCGCACGGGGGTGCGATCGGAAGAGCTGACAATGTTCGACCCGTTCGGCCGGGAAATCGCCGCCGTGGGCCCCGTCAGGCCGCGCTATCTGTGCTATCGCGAACAGTCGGTCCTGCGGGCGATCGAGACGTCGACCGGAGCGGCCCTCTGGGAACGCTTCGACCTGCCGGACGGGACGATCACGTTCGGCGACGACGACGTGGTGGCCGTCTGGCAATCGACAACCGGTCGCCTGGAACTGCTGAGCGCGATCGACGGCCGGACGCTGGACGAACGGAGCTGGCCGGCGTCTCCCGACGACATCCTGCAGATCGAAGACACCCGGGCGTGGGTGATCGAACGCGGCCCTCAGACGGCGATCCGGCTGGTGGATGTCGTCACGGACGAAACGCTCTGGCGGCAGGTCTGGTTCGGGGAGGCCACACCGTTCTTGCTCGACCGTCAGACAATCGGCGTGCTCGATCCGCGAGGTGTGCTGGCGATTTTCTCGGCGGAAACCGGCGCCCCGCTCGGCGAACCGCTGACGGTGGATTGTCCGCCGTCGGTGGATCGAATCGCCGTCGCGGTCGATGCCGACCGCTGGTACGTGACCTGGACGCCGCGGCTGGACAACCTGTGGCTGCTGCAGAAAGGTCAGCCACGGAGCAGTTTCCGGATGCCGTTCATCGACGGGACGCTGCTGGCGATCAGCCGATCGAGCGGGCAGATCGAATGGCGGCGGAGGCTGCATCACGAACCATTCCCCATCGACCAGTTTCGCAATGCGCCGGTTCTGTGGCAGATCTGGAAACTGCCGGCAAACGGTTCGGGCGGAAATCAGCTCGGCGACGGACAGGTCCGGCTGATCGACAAGCGGACCGGCGAAGTCAGTTACGAATCCCGGTCGGCGAACATGCAGCCGTATCTGAATCTGCAGGCCAATCCAGAATCGCAACTGCTCGACCTGTTGCTGTCGAATGAAACGGTGCGGCTGCACTACCGCGGCGAGCCCCCTCCACCAGATGCGGACGACAAGGAGCCTTGATTTTAGAGTCGAGCTGGTAAGGATTCGGACGGGGATCACTGACCCGCAGGAGCTGTCACCATGCCCACTTCGCCCGCCGCTCTGATGCACTGGCAGGCGAACGGGGCGCTGCGGCACTTCCTGGTCGGTTCGACCGCCGTGCTGGCCTGGATCGCCGTCGACCTGCTCCTCCCCTGTCTGCCGGTAGAAATTCAGCCCCTGTCTCCCGCCGGTCTGAGGCAGTGGCGACTGGCGACGGCCTATCTGCTGCCGGCTTTCGGCCTCGCCGTCATCGGTCTGCTGTGGCGTCTGCTGCGACAGGCGGAACCGGCCGTGCTGGGACGCTCCGGCTGGCTGGGACTGGCGTTCCTGGCGGGCGGGGCGATCTTCGACGTCGGCGTCACTCTAATCTGCAGTCCGGATCTGGTCTTCGAAGGAAACCCCTACGTCCGGATCCTGCTCGACACGCAGCATTCTCTGCCGTTCGTCCACCTGCACCTGCTGATGACGCAGGCGGGTTTTATGACGCTGTTCTGCTGCGTCTGGCTCGCCTTCCTGCGGCACCGGGAAATCCTGCAGGGGAGCATCATCGCCGCTCAGCCGCACGGCTGGGCCGAATTCCTCAAAGCGGCCACCGGCGGAGCGCATCTCAACTGGCGACAGTGGCTGCTGCCCGTCTGCCCGTCCGAGGTTCCGTTCTTCTACCACTCGATGTGGCTGACGGCGGTCTCCGTCGTGTTCGGCATCACGGTCTTCCGCTGGTACGCGGGTCTGGAATGGCTCACGATGCCCGACCCGTCGCTCACGCTGCGCGTCGTCGTCGCAGCCAGCGGACTGACGTTGGCGCTCGTCGGCTATCTGGGGGGCTTGTGGGTCGTCACGCAACGCGAGCTGACGCTGGTCGCCGCTTCGAACGACGCCCGCTGACGGGTGGCAGGGGTCGAGTCTTCGAGCCCCCGGATCTTCTTCAATGACTGGGGGCGGCCCAAAGTGGCCGACCCCAGCCACCGTTCGTAAATCCTCAATCGGCGGCGATTCGTTAAGGGACGACGGGCATCTCCGCATCCGCCGGGGCGATTCCCGCCAGAGCCCGGGCTCGATTCTGTAGTTCGCGGCGGAGCTGGGCCATCTCGTTGTCCTTGGCCGCGTTGTACTTTTCCCGCACGACTCCCTGCTCGTCGACCAGCAGTACCCAGATCGAATGAATCACGTCGTAGCCGCCGTCCGCCTCGGGGACTTCCTGCACGGGCATCAGGAAGCTGCGGTGGATCAGGCCGTAGATCTGCGTCGCGTCCCCCGTCAGGAAGAACCACTTCGACAGGTCGGCTCCATTCTGCTCGGCGTACTTCCTGAGCACTTCGGGGGTATCGCGTTTCGGATCGACCGTCAGCAGGACCAGTCGGACGTCGTCCTCCTTGAGCTGATCCTGCAGGTCTTTCATCTTGCGGGTGACCGTCGGGCAAGGACCGATGCAGTGGGTGAAAACGAAAGCCACCGCCCACGGCCGGCCGAGCAGGTCGGCCTTCGTAATTGTCCGGCCGTCGCAGTTGGTCAGGGAAAAGTCTTCAATGCCATCCGGACTCCAGATGGTGTCTGTGTCGCTGTCGGCATGATTCCGGGCTGCTGACTTGCCGTCGGGACGCAACGCTGCATTCTGAGTATTGCCGGCCATTAACTGGCTAATGTCGACCGTGGCTGATCCCTGCGACATGTCGATCGACACGGTCTGCGGTGCGACAGCGGGATCGTCGGAACGGAGTTCGAGTTTCATCGACGGAGCGGCGGACTGCCGACTGAGCCGCATGAGGAACAGCCCCGCGAAGACAGCGATCCAGAGGACCAGTCCGACCCAGAAGAAAATGCCGACTCGGCCCGATCGATTGCGATGCTCAGTCATGGAAAATCCTCCGCCTGCGGCGGTCAGCGGACGTTGAGAGCGCTCCGGCGGGTCGTCAGCCAGGCGGCGGCGGCGATGCAGATCGCGCCAAACGCCAGCGTGACGACGATGCACAGAGCCGGGCCGGGGAGTCCGGCCACCTGCTCCGGCGAATGCGCCAGCCAGCGGCGCAGCCCCGCCACACCATACGTCAGCGGGTTGAGTCGAATGACCCAGGCGAGCCAGCCGCTTTCCGCTGCGGGAAAGAACGAGCCCGAGAGGAGCCACATCGGCATCAGAAACACGCTCATGATCGCGTGAAAGCCGTGCGTCGACTCCATCGGCCAGGCGATGCAGTAGCCGAGAGCCGTCAGGGTGAAGGCCAGTAGAGTCAGCCAGAGCAGGACTGGAACCAGGTTCTGCACGGTGAGGCCGGTCTCCATGGCCGGGGCCAGCTCGACCCAGGCCAGCAGCGGACCGATCACGAGAAATAGGACAGCCTGGAGCATGGCCAGCAGCGCGCCGCCGCAGAGCTTGCCGCAGACGATCGCCAGCCGCGAAACCGGGGCCGCAAGGACGCCCTGCAAAAACCCCTCGCGGCGGTCTTCGATGATGCTGATCGTCGAAAAGATCGCCGTGAACAGCACGATCATCACCGCGATGCCGGGGAAGAAATATTCCTGGTAGCTCATCCCAGCGGGACCGCGGAACGAACCCTGCAGCCCTGCCCCGAACAGAATCCAGAAAATCAGCGGCTGCCCCAGCGCCCCGACCACCCGCGTCCGCTGCCGGAAAAACCGCACCAGCTCTCGCGCGGCCAGCGTGTAAACGGGCAGCCAGAAGGTGGACGGGGCGGTGGCGGGGAGAACGGCGGACATCGGGGCTTCCGGGGCGGGCAAGCTTCTCTCTCCATTATGGCAGCCGACGGCCAGCCGTGCGACGGGAGCACGCGATCTTTGACGGGCTTCCGACGTGCAGACCGCTCGGCCTCACCACATCTGCCCGAACCCTGGCGGCTCGAAGGCGGCGCGGAAGTGTTCCAGTTTCGGCGGCGTGCCGTCGTCGGTCCAGGCGATTGAGACCACGTCGAACCGGACGCGCCGGCCGAGCCAGCGGCGGCGTTTCAGATAGACCAGGGCCGCGGCCGTCAGTCGCCGGCGTTTGTCGTGCGTGACCGCTTCGGTGGGGTGTCCGGCGAAGTCGCTCGTGCGGGCTTTGACTTCGACGAAGACGATCGTGTCGCCGTCGAGCGCAACGAGGTCCAGTTCGCCGCCCCGGTTGCGATGCCGGCGTTCGAGGATGCGGCAGCCGAGGCCGCGCAAGTGCCGCTCGGCGAGCGCTTCGCCTTCCCGACCGCGATCGTCGGTCGCGGCTGAACCGGGCCAGAGCTTGCGCAGCCAAGACCACATGGGCGGCCTCGCCGAAAGGGTGGGTGGCACGCCCTGAGTCCTCGAAGGGCGTGGTCCTGCAAAGACACGCCCTTCGCAAAACCTCGGGGCGTGCCACCCGGATCTGCACTGCGGATCACGTTCGCATCTGTCGCAAAACTACTTTGCGGCCTTCGCCGACTTCTCCATGCGCTCGACCAGGCGGACGGCCTTGCCGGTGCGG
Organism: uncultured Planctomycetaceae bacterium; assembly: GCA_942493135.1. Classification (GTDB taxonomy): domain Bacteria; phylum Planctomycetota; class Planctomycetia; order Planctomycetales; family Planctomycetaceae; genus Planctellipticum. Next base: position 3,251,129 of record OW818684.1, read on the forward strand.
TCGCGGAGGAAGAACAGCTTGGCGCGCCGGACCTTACCGTGCCGCTTGACGACCACCTTCGCCACCTTGGGGCTGTGGATGGGGAACGTTCGCTCCACACCCTCGCCGGCCACGATGCGGCGGACGGTGAAGTTTTCGCGGATGCTTCCCGCGTTCCGGGCGATGACGACGCCGTTGAAAATCTGGATGCGTTCTTTGTCGCCTTCCAGAATCCGCTGATGGACGTCGACCGTGTCGCCGATTTCGAACTCGAGCGGCTCGGCGCGCAGGCCGGCCTCTTCCACAAGCTGGACCAGTTTACGTTGCATGGCGTTACGCTCCTCTCGACCCCGCGGCTGGCGGGGTCCTGTTTCACGGGCGGCGGGTTCGCCGCCGGTTAAGCTGTCTCAATCGCGTCTATTCGATCCGGGTTCATCGAGCAAGTCCGCCCGACGCTCGCGCGTCCGCAGCAGGCTCTGCTGTTCTCGCCAGGCCGCGATCGCCTGATGGTTGCCGCTGAGGAGGACGTCCGGGACGGTCATGCCCCGAAACTCCCGCGGCTTGGTGAACTGAGGGTATTCCAGCAGTCGTTTCTCGGCGAACGAGTCGTACTTGCTGCTGGTTTCGTCCCCCAGCACACCCGGCACCAGCCGGATCGCGCTGTCGATCACCAGCATCGCGGGGACCTCTCCGCCGTTGCAGACGAAGTCGCCGATCGAAACTTCGAGCGGCTTGAGTCCCTGAACGATGCGATCATCAAATCCTTCGTACCTGCCGCAGAGCAGCAGGAGCCGCTCGTGGTCGGCCAGCTCGCGGACCAGAGTCTGGTCCAGCCGGCGTCCCTGCGGCGTCAACATCACCAGTTGTCCCGGCGCCGGGCCCTGCGCCTGCACGTGTTCCACCGCGTCATAGACGGGAGGGCACATGATCAGCATGCCCGGCCCTCCCCCGTACGGCGTGTCGTCGACCGATTTGTGCTTGTCGCTCGCCCAGTCGCGGACGTTCCACAGATGCACGTCCACCAGACTCTTCTCGATCGCCTTTTTGAGAAGGCTCTGTTCGAGATAGCCGGTGAAAATCTCCGGGAACAGCGTCAGGACGTCGAAGCGCATGGTCGGTCAGACATATCGTGCGGGGACAGGGGCGCTTATTCGGCGGCGGCTTCCGCAGGGGCTTCGTCGGCCCCTTCGGGAACTTCCGGCACCGTTTCGCGGACCTTGGGGGCCTGCAGCGGAGCGGGAGCGGCGGCGACGCCGAACCGGTTCGTCTTCACCTTCTTCACCAGCGTCGCCACGCGATCGGACATGCTGGCGCCGACGGAGAGCCAGTATTCGACGCGGTCGAGCTGAACACTGACGCGCTTCGACTTGTCGACGACGGAGGTGTCGTACCAGCCGACTTCCTCAATGGCCTTCCCTTCGCGGTGCACGCGCGAGTCCATGACACAGATGCGGTAGAACGGACGGTGCTTGCGTCCAATCTTCTTCATACGGATGCGAACTGCCACGCAATCGACTCCTCAAAAATAATGGGTTAAACGATGTCCACGGGCCGCAGCCCGGTGAATTCTTTGACCACGAATGCACGAAATCAGAACGACGAGTGGTGAGCCTCGAAGACTCGACTCACCCTACAGGACTTTCCAATGCGTGTTGATTCGTGTCATTCGTGGTTCCTGTCTTCGTCTTCTCACAACTCGGCGGAGCGCGATTACCGGTTCCGCTTCTTCTGCTTCTTGGATTCCTTGCGGGCCTTCTTGCGCTTCTCGTCGGCCAGCTTCTGGTCGGCGGGACCACGCTTGCTCCGCTCCTTCTGCTGCTTCAAATTGGCGCCGGGATTGAACATGCCGGCCTGGCCGAGCTGACTCATGGCCTTCATGCGGTCCATCATTCCCAGGCCCGACATCTTCTGCATCATGCCGGACATCGCGCCGAAGTCTTTGAGAATCCGGCTGACATCCGCGGGATCGGTGCCGCTGCCGCGAGCGATGCGGTGCCGACGGCTCCGGTCGATCCGGTCGGGATTGAGCCGTTCTTCGGAGGTCATCGAGCTGATGATCGCCTCGATCCGGCCCATATCCTTCTCGGGATCGGCCATCTCGGGGAGCTGATCCATCATGCCGCCGACGCCCGGGATCATCTTCATGATGTCCTTGAGCGACCCCAGCCTGCGGATCCACTGCATCTGCGTCCGGAAGTCCTCCAGGCTGAACTTGCCGGCGGCCATCTTCTTCTGGGCCGACTCGACTTCTTCCTGGGAGACCGCCTGCTGGGCCCGTTCGAACAGGGTGACGACGTCGCCCATCCCCAGGATGCGTCCCGCCATGCGGTCGGCGTGGAACGGTTCCAGACGGTCGAGCTGTTCGCCGACGCCGATGAACTTGATCGGGACGCCGGTGACTTCGCGGACGGAGAGGGCGGCGCCGCCGCGGGTATCGCCGTCGAGCTTGGTGAGGATCACGCCGTCGAGTTCGAGGGCGTCGTTGAAGGCCTTGGCGCTGTTGACGGCGTCCTGGCCGGTCATGGCGTCGCAGACCAGGAGGATCTGATCGGGCTGGACCTTCCGGTCGATCAGCTCGAGTTCCTGCATCAGGTCGGCGTCGACGTGAAGTCGACCGGCCGTATCGAAAATGATGACGCTGATATCGCCGGCCTGCTTCGCAGCAGCCAGGGCGTTGGTGCAGACCTTGAGGGGCGTCGTCCCCTGCGGCGGCTCGCTGTAGACGGGAACGCCGAGCTGCGCGCCGATGACTTTGAGCTGTTCGATAGCAGCAGGGCGCTGCAGGTCGGCCGCGACCAGCATGGCCTTCTGGCCGCTCTCTTTGAGCATGCGGGCCAGTTTGCCGCAGGTCGTCGTTTTGCCGGAGCCCTGGAGACCGCACATCATGATGCGGTTGAGGGAGTCCCGCCGCAAATGCAGCGAGTTGTCCGTCGGGCCCATCAGGTTGACGAGCTCCTGATGGACGATGCCCACGATCTGCTGATCGGGGCGGAGAGACTTGAGAACCTGCTCACCCAGCGCCTGCTCGGTCACCCGTTTGATGAAACCGGTGGCGACGTCGTAGTGGACGTCAGCTTCGAGCAGCGCCCGCTTGACCTGCGCGAGACCATCCCGGACGTTGGCTTCGGTCAGTTTCCCGCCGCGACCCAACACCGAGAGCGCAGACTTCAGGCTGGTGGTGATGCTTTCGAACATTCGACTCGACTCGGGTTCAGGAAGTCCGGGGCGTGCCAAGGCGGTGACACGGCGTCGCCTCAGCGACGATCCAGGCAGCATCAGCCGCCCAGGAACCGGGGGTGGAAGCGGGAAAGTATAGAGAAACGCAGGCGGCGGATGCAACAATGGGCGGAAAGCGGAAGGCGGAGAGCGAAGGGTCAGGCGAGGGAAAGTTCCGCAACGAATTATACAGAAAGACGTTGCGCCCTATCGACATCGTTCCCGGGCTCTGGCTGCGAACGTCTTTCCTGGACGCTCCACGCCCTCTTGCAGGGCGCAAATGACACCACAATGCGGCACGCAGGAGCGTGCCCTACTTCAAAAACGCCTCCAGCCGCACCACCACATCCGACTTCCCCAGTTCCAGCTTCCCGAAGCCGGGTTCCGCCCCCAGCGCCACCGCGTTGGCCTGATGCTCGGGATAGTTCGAAACCAGCATGATCGGCACGTCCGCGAGGGCCGGGTCTGCCTTCATCAGCCGGATCAGCTCGCCGCCGTCGCTGTAGTCGGCATCCAACTTGCGATTGACGAGGACCAGGTCGTATTTCGCGGCACGCAGGTCATACATGGCGTCGACAATCGTGTCCGCGGTTGAAATCACGACGTCGAAGTTCGACTTGAGAAACCGCGAAATCGAACTGTGATCGGGACCGCACTGACCAACGCTGAGCACCTGCCGAGGCATCGCAGAAAATCTCCAGGGACTACGAGGAACCGTTCCCGAATCATAGACAAAGGAGCCTCCACTCCCCAGTCATCCGTCCGACGGGCAATTCCTCTCTGGGTCTCAACTCTGCCCCAACTGGGGTAGGTCCCGTCCCGCCCCCCGCCTATACTGGACAGAAGCGGTCGGTCCGAACTGCCCACCGGATACGAGGCCGGCCGACGCGATTCGACTGAGACGATTTTCATGCGACAGGTTCTGCTGCGATTCCCATTCGATCAGCCTTGGGACTTCGGCCCGCTGGGCCAGTGGCCCGGATTCGGTTTTGGGCTCGTCCTGCTGGCCTGGGTGCTGGTCGGCGGTTGGTCATTGCGCTCTTTGTGGAGCCGCCGGGGCCATTGGACTGGCGACGACTGGTCGTCGATCGGCCTGTGGTTCGCCATCGCGCTGGCCATCATCTGGGCTCCGGTGTTTGGCCCGAAGTTCGCGCCGCAGGGCCTGCCGATCTACGGTTACGGAATGATGCTGCTGATCGGCTTCGGCAGCGGCGCCCTGCTGGCCGTCTGGCGCGCCAGGCGGGAGGGACTCAATCCCGATCTGATCTGGGACCTGGCCATGTGGCTATTCATCCCGGGACTGATCGGCGCCCGCGTCTTTTACCTCGTTCAGTACGGCCACCAGGTCTTTGCCGGCAAGCGGGGGCCCGAACTGCTTTGGGCGGCAATCAATTTGCCGGACGGCGGGCTGGTACTGTTTGGCGGACTGCTGGCAGGGACGGTTTCGTACTTCGTGTTCTGCCAGCGACGGCAGGTTCAGCCGCTGCTGCTGGCGGACATCGTCACGCCATCGGTCTTTCTGGGGATCGGCTTCGGTCGCATCGGCTGCCTGCTCAACGGATGCTGCTTCGGCGACCGCTGCAACCTCCCCTGGGGTTTGTCGTTTCCGCACGACAGCGTCCCGTTCCGAGTGCTGGTCGATCGCGGTTTTCTCGCGCCGGACGCTCCCTTCACCCCGCCACTTCATCCGACGCAGATTTATAGTGCGATCGACGGCTTTTTGATTTGTGCGATCACGCTGGCGTATTTCCCTTACCGGCAACGGAACGGTTCGGTCTTTGGAATCGCTCTGTTGATTTATCCCACGACGCGGTTTCTGGTCGAACTGCTGCGTGGAGACGAATTCGGCCAGTTCGGAACCTCACTGACGATTTCTCAGTGGGTCAGCATCGGTATCATCCTCTGCGGGGTCGTGTACAATCTTGTCCTGTGGCGGCTCCCGGTCCGGGGGCGTTCGACAAGGACCACTGCTATTCCGGCGTGAGGTATTTCCGCTCCCGGCGTCCTGTTGGCGTCCCAGTCCCGTCTCCATCGATCTGTCGGATCCAGTCTGCAACGATTCCCTCACGTAACGGGAACCCCCGGATGTCGGGGACCAGAGCGACATTTCCGCAGTCCGTACGCCCGGAAGCAACCGCCGCCCCGGATTCCGGGGAGAGTCTGGGAACTTTTCCCCCCGCCGCCTCGTCTGAGATGACGGCCACCGTGGAAACGACCTGCGACCAGGAATTGATCGAAAGCAGCCTGTCGGGCAGCTCCGAGGCGTTCGGGGCGCTGGTCCGTCGGTACCAGCATCGTTTGTACCATTCCCTTGTCCACATGCTCGGCTCCTCGGAGGACGCCCAGGACGTGGCGCAAGATGCGTTCGTGCAAGCGTTTCAAAAGTTGGGGACGTTCCGGGGACAGTCCGGTTTCTACTCGTGGCTGTACCGGATTGCGATGAATGCGGCGATTTCCTCGCGCAGGAAACCACGGCGGCCGACAGTCTCTGTGGAGGCGATGCGCGAACAGTCGGGGGAGGAACCGGCCGATCAACGGGGCTCATCGGCCCCCGCACACGCGATGGAAGTCGCCGAGCGGCAGCGGGTCGTCCGGTCGGCATTGGCGGCATTATCGGAAGAGTTTCGGACGTGCGTGGTGCTGAAGGAGATGGACGGCTTGAGCTACGAGGAGATCGCGGGGATTCTGGATTGTCCGATCGGGACGGTTCGGAGCCGGATTCATCGTGGACGACTGGAACTGCGGGAAAAACTTCGCAGTTTCCTCGCGGCGGGAACGGAATAACAGTGTCTCCGGCCCTGTGAGGTCGGGAATGATAACGAGACTGCGAGCGGTCGCCGACGCCGGTCGGCGATCAGAATGATGAGTGACGAGAATGCCTCGGCCGGGAACTGACGATCTGCTGTCGGCGTACTTCGATCGCGAAGTCACGCCTGCGGAGCGCGCCGCCGCCGAGCAGCTCCTGGAGCGGGATATCGCGGCGCGGCAGGAACTGGAAGAGATCGGCGGATTGTCCGATCTGCTCAGGTCGCTGCCGCACGAAGCCGCGCCGGACTTTCTGCTGCCGGCGACCTTGCAGCGGGCCGAACGGGAGACGCTGTTCGAGCATGCCGCGGGGCCGGTCGCCGTTGCAAGTCCCCGTCGTCGTCGCGAGTGGCTGGTGGTGCTGGCGGGGCTGCTGACGACATCGGCCGCCGTGTTGCTGATGGTCAACACGCTGCCCCAGACCGAGCATGCGCCGGTCGGTTCGATGGCGACGGAATCTGCGCTGGTCGCTTTCGACAGCGCGACGCCGGAGGCTGTTGCGAAGAGTGAGAATGCCTGGCCTTTCGGCGAAGGCAAAGCCAAGTCGGCGACTGTCGACGACAGTCTCGAATTTCGTGGGGCCACTTTTAAGAAGCTTGAAGCCGAAGGCCTGGCGGAGTCTGCGGGGGGAGTTGGCGGCGGGGCTGCCCCGCCCGCACGGGTCGTCGGAGCCCGTCAGAACTCGTTCATGCTGCGTGCAGATCCGGCTCCTTCTGCGCCTGCGCCGGACACCCGGTTTGCAGCTCCGGCGGGCGAGCCGCTGTCGGCATCGACGACTCCGCAGGCGCTTCCTGAGGTGCTGAATTTCTCGGACGCCCCGGCGGATGCGATGTTCGCCAATCGCGGTCTGCAGGAATCGAGCGAGACTGATTTCGGGAGCATGAACACTGCCAACAACAGCATCCGGCTCGGGCAGGTCATTCCGTATCTGGCGATGAACCGCGATGGTGCGATGTCGGTGATTGAGTTCACGGTGATTGACGTCGATCAGGCTGCCGACAGCCTGGAAGTTCTGCTGAGCCGCAACGATGTCAAACCGCAGTCCGGCGACAAGTCTGCCGAGGAAAAGTCCCGGGAGGAGAAGCCCAGGCCGAATGGTCTCGCCCGCAAGCAGAGCGGCAATCGCTCGGAGAGTCTGGTTGCGTTTTACGTTCAGACGGGACCGGAACTGGCGGGCCGGGTGATTCGACAGCTCGAATCGGAGCCGTGGGTCGTCAAGGTGGATCTGATGCCGCCGGTTCCCGGGGACGAACTTCTCAGCGAATCGACGCCGGTCGATGCCCGTCAGATCGAAGAAGTTCTGGTCCGCAACGGCATTCAGTATGGCAACACGGCTATGCAGAACTCGGCGGGCCAGGGGCTCGGCGGCGCCCGCGGAAGTCTGGAGCCATCGGGCTCGGGGATCGCGGCGGCGAGTCGCCCAGAGACCAGGCTGGGGGTCGCCCTGGCCGATCGACGCCGGGCGTCCGGGAACGACAGTCCGACTCAGTCCGGTGCTGACGAACTGCAGGTCATGCAGCGTTTCGAACTGCGCCAACGACCGGAGGTCGTGCAGCTGCTCGGCGACAACGTCGCTGAGACCGCAAAGCCAGCCAGCGATAACTCGCAGAAGGATCGCAATCTCGAGGGGAGACTCACCGAGAAACGGCTGGCCGCCTCCAGCAACATCCGGATGCTGTTCATTCTGCAGCAGAACGAATTACCGGGCGTGGCGCCGCCAACGATTCCGGCCCCCCGCAGGTAGCGCCGGCGCGAAGGACCGCGTCTTACTTCTGGAAGATCTCGGCGTCGCTGATCCAGTAGAGGCCGAGCGGCTTGCCGCCGTCTTCGAACATGTCGATGCGGAACGTGCCGGCGACGTCGAACGGACGATTGGGAATGTAGTTGGTCGTCTTCCCCGCCTTCATTTCGATGGCGATCAGATCGTAAACTTTCGGGTCCCGCCCGAAGCAGCAGATCTGGTTGTCCCGGGCCAGCACGAACTTCTCGATGCCGGTCGGTTCGAATGTGGGATACATGAATCCCCGGATGCGGATCTTCTTGCCGTCCAGCTCCTTCAACCACGACGGCATCACTTCCACCGCGTTGGGCGTGACCGGCTCCATGTTCAGAACCTTCAGCAGGTCCAGGTCGTCGTAGGAGACGCGGATCGTCCCCCCCGCCCCTTCTGTCCGGAATTCCCTTTCGGGAATCAGGATCTGCACGACGCGGTTCGCGCCGGCGTTCTGCGGATCGAGGGCGTCGGCCGGGGGCGCCATCGGTGCGCGGTCCGTGACATTCAGCACCGAGGAAACGCTCGACCCGTCGACCACGTTGACCGGAGCCAGCGCCGAAGCCGGGACGGCGACTTCCTCATCGCCTGCTGCCAGCGGTTGAGTCGTTGCGATGGCGCCCGGTCCGTCCGCGGAGGGCGCCCGTTCTTCGGGGCCATGAATCTGGTCGTAAGTCCGGTACTCGCCGATCGACGGATCGTTGCAGCCGACCAGGGTTGCAGTGACTCCGGCCGCCAGACAACCTGCAACCGTCCAGCCAGTGCGTCGGCGCATGGTTCAGTCCCTTGTTTGCTCGCAGACCGGCAAGACGGACGAAATCCCGGCAGTCGGATGACCGTCGCCCCGGAACAGCTCCGCTCAGTATGACGTCTTCGCCGGGCCGAAGTAGCTGCATTCCAGCTGATAGACCGGCTGCAGTCCCGTCGGATCGACCGTCGGCTCGGCTTTGAATGTCCCGGCCACCGCGACCAGACCCGTGCGGAAGTTTGCCGCCTGATCCCCCGTCATCCGGATCTGAATCATGTCGGTCACCTTGGGATTTCCGCCGAAGCAACAATCGCCGCTGTCTTTGCACAGGACAAAGGTCTTCAGTCCGAAGTGATCCCGCGACGGGTACATGTAGCCCTTAATGAAGACGGGTTTGCCGCTCAGCTCGGCAACCGAGGGATCCACCGCCAGCGATCCGTCCATCCGCTGCGACACTTCCTTCGAGGATATGTCACCCACGAAGCTCAGTCGCTCGAACCCCTCCGGAACCTCGGTCGCGTAACTGTAGGCGTGCAGAGTCGACGCCCCGGTAAAGACCAGCAGGTTCAGCGCCAACGTGATCGCCGCCGCGACACCGCCCGTGAAATACTGTCTCTCCCGTCGGATGCGACGGAGCGACAGACCCGCCAGAACGACTCCGACGAGCGGAATCAGCACCAGCGGTTCCCAGACGAACGCCAGAACCGACAGCAGCACGAATCCGGCGCTGATCGGAACCGTCAGCGGGACCACGCGATAGTCGAAATCATCCGTTGGAACTGCATCGGCCGCCATCGGACCGGCAAGCACCGCCTGCGACATGGGAACACTCCCCTCGCGCACTACTGAAGACAACGCAAAACGAATCATGCCGCTACTTTGGCCAACCGGAAGTGTCGTGTCCAGATTCGGTCGAAGAAAGCGGCGCAGCTTCCGCCGCTCCGCTCACCCTGTTTTCGGCGACGACCGGCAGACCCGGTCATCAATTCTCCGCCCCGGACACCTGAACCGCTGGCCGGAAATCTCTGCATGCCGAGCGATTTGCCCCTCCCCGCGATCCGGAGACGAAGCTTCGCTCAGCGTATTATACGCACGCCGAGGCCCGAATCGCCGAATGTTTTCCGCCGACACCCAACCTTCTTCCAGAGAACAGGTTACGAATTTCTGCATCCCGTTCAGATCTCGTCCACTGCGGCAGCTCGACCCTGACGAATAATCCAGAAGAACCGCCCGCAGCGGTAGAGCCGCAAATCCGGCCTGCACCTGCGCCGCCCGTCCGACTGGTGAGTCCGACCGCTGCCGGTCCGATATCACCGGCATGGACGACTTCGAGCTGGCCCTGTTGCAGAAACACCCCGAGTGGCAGACCGTGCTGCAGGCGTATTTCGACCGCTATCAGGAATTGCGGAGTCAGTCGGCCGACGCCGAAGCCTGGATCTCCCGCATCGCCGGCATTCCCGGCATCGAGTCGGCCGTGCTGTCGTCCGTCCACGGAAAATTGATCGCGCACGGCTTCCTGAAGTTTGAAGTCGGCGCCCGCGACGCCGGTGTGCTCTATCAGCTCACCCCGCTCGGCCGCCAGGCGGTGACCAACAACTTCCTGAGCCTCGCCGAGCCCGAAGACGCGGAACTGGCGGCTGCCGGTTAGGTGGCTGGGCCCGGTTCTCGGGTGGCACGCCCTGAATCCTCGAAGGGCGTGTCTTTGCGATTGGGAAAACACGCCCTTCCCAGAACCTCAGGGCGTGCCACCCCGGAGCGGTTAGCTCCGGTCGGAGTTCGCACGTCCGCCTTGAGTTGCAAAGCCCTTCCCGCACCTCTACAACCATCGGTCCGGGTTTTCGCCCGTCCGGGGCGGACCGTTTGCACGAGGCGGAGAGGCACGCATGGCGCTGGTCAACGAAAACTTCCTGAAACTCAAGGCCGGCTACCTCTTTCCGGAAATCGGCCGTCGCGTCTCCAAGTACGCCGCCGAGCACCCGGACGCCAAAATCATCCGTTTGGGGATTGGCGACGTCACCGAGCCCCTCCCCGCCGCTGTGACGGAAGCTCTGCACAAGGCGGTCGACGAGATGGCCACTCGAGCCTCGTTCCGCGGCTACGGGCCAGAACAGGGCTACGACTTCCTGCGCAACGCCATTGCTCAGAACGATTTCCAGTCCCGTGGCTGCAACGTGTCCGCCGACGAGATCTTCGTCTCCGACGGCTCCAAGTGCGACTCGGGCAATATTCTGGAGATCTTCGGCAACGACAACGTGGTGGCCGTCACCGATCCGGTCTATCCGGTGTACGTCGACACCAACGTCATGGCCGGACGGACCGGGGACGCGGATGCCGCCGGACGCTACGCCGGGCTCGTTTACCTCCCCGTCACCGCCGAGAACGGTTTCGTCCCGGCCTTGCCCGACCGGCACGTCGACCTGATCTATCTCTGCTATCCCAACAACCCCACGGGAACAGTCGCCACACGCGAGACCCTGCAGAAGTGGGTGGACTACGCCCGTGCCGAGAAGGCAATCATCTTCTTCGATGCGGCCTACGAGGCGTTCGTCACCGAGCCGGGCATTCCGCACTCGATCTACGAGATCGAAGGGGCCCGCGAGGTGGCGATCGAGTTCCGCAGCTTCAGCAAGACTGCTGGATTCACTGGCACCCGCTGCGCGTTTACGGTTGTCCCCAAGGGACTTAAGGCTACGACCGCCGCCGGTGAGGCCGTCGAGCTGCACAGCCTGTGGAATCGCCGGCAGAGCACCAAGTTCAACGGCGTCCCGTATGTCATCCAGCGGGGAGCTGAGGCGGTCTATTCCGACGCCGGCAAGGAGCAGGTCCGCCAGCTCGTCAGTTTCTATCTTGAAAACGCCGCAATTCTCAGCAAAGGCCTGCGGGAAGCCGGCCTGACGGTCTTCGGCGGAGTCAACGCCCCCTACGTCTGGCTCAAGACCCCCGGCAACTCGACAAGCTGGGAATTCTTCGACCGGCTGCTCTCGACCGCACACCTGGTCGGCACCCCCGGCAGCGGCTTCGGGGCCAGCGGCGAGGGCTACTTCCGCCTGAGCGCGTTCAACAGCCGCGAAAACGTCGAAGAAGCCGTTCGCCGGATTCAGGCCGTCCTGAAGTAGTCGGGACTGTGCCCGGCGGCTCTGCGTGACAATAATTGTCGGTTCCCGGCAATCGCGGGTGGCGCAGACATTCCTGTCTGTGCTCTTCGTCGGGTGGGCGCTGCCCACCAGCCCTCTCTGCATTTGAAAATAGAAAAGCGGTGGGCACAGCCCACCCGACAACCACATGCACCGGCCGAGAGTTTACGAAAAGTCGTTGCCGGAACTTTCGGCCTGGGTCACGTCGCAGGGCTTTCCCGGCTACCGGGCCGAGCAGATCCGGCGCTGGATCTTCGGCAAACGCGTCAACGATTTCGACGCCATGCACGACGTCCCGGCGGCCCTGCGCAAACTGCTTGCCGAGGAGTTTTCGCTCTTCCCCGCGACCGAAGTCCGCCACCAGGTGGCCGGCGACCGGACCGAAAAGCTCCTGCTGGAACTGCACGACGGCGAAGTCATCGAGTGCGTGCTGATGCGCGAGACCGACCGGCGGACGATCTGCATCAGCACGCAGGTCGGCTGTGCAATGGGCTGCGTGTTCTGCGCGAGCGGGATGCTGGGACTGAAGCGGAATCTCACCACCGGCGAAATCCTGGAGCAGGTTCTCCGGCTCGACCGCCGGCTGGGTCCCGACGAACGGATCACCAACGTTGTCGTCATGGGGATCGGCGAACCGCTGGCCAACCTCAAGTCGCTGCTGCCCGCCCTGGAAAGCCTCAACGACAAGGGAGGCATGGGATTAGGAGCCCGGCGAATCACCGTTTCCACCGTCGGACTGCCGGACAAAATCCGCGAGCTGGCGGCTCTCGACAAGCAGTTCAATCTCGCCGTCTCGCTGCACGCCCCGAACAACGCTCTCCGCGACAAGCTGGTGAAGGTCAACCACCGGATCGGCATCGAAGCCATCCTCGACGCGGCGGACGAATATTTTCAGAAGACCGGCCGGCGAGTCACCTACGAGTACGTTCTGCTGTCGGGGGTGAACGACGGGCCGGAAGAGGCCCGCGAGCTGGCCCGGCTGTTGAAACCGCGGATTGCGCACGTCAACCTGATCCCGATGAACGGCGTCGCCGAACTCCCCTACGTCGAGCCGACCGCCCCCCGGACCGACGAGTTCGTGCGAATCCTGGAAGCCGCGGGCATCCCGGCGACGGTCCGGAAGCGAAAAGGAGCCGACATCGACGCCGCCTGCGGCCAGCTCCGCCTGAAGCACGAAGGGCCCGCGACGGTCGAACTCTCCGTGCCGGGGTAGCGGATCTCCGGCCTGAGACGCGGGAACCCGGTTGCTTGGGCTTCTTTCGGCACCTGTCGCAATCTTCAGCCGGTCCATTGTTCCCGCTGGCGTCGGCAGCCGTAAGATTCTTCAATGGTTTCAGAGATTCCGTCTCTGCGATTGCGGGCTCGACTTCGGCGACCCCCGGGTGCCGGGTGTCTCTGACCGAACGGTTTCTGCAACGTGCCCCTGGCTCGAAGCGATCTGACTCCCGTCAACGCTCGCCGACCGAGACACGCGGTTCTGGGAATTGGGGGAGCATCATGAAACGACTCCTTGGCTTCGGACTGACCATCTTCAGTCTGGCCCTGCTTTTGACAACTCCGGCGTTCGCCCAGCATCACGGCGGTGGCGGACACGGCGGCGGAGGTCATATGGGCGGTGGTCACATGGGTGGCGGCGGGTTCAGCGGGGGACATTCCGGCGGGTTCAGCGGCGGCCACATGGGAGGCTTCAGCGGAGGTCACTCTGGCGGCTTCAGAGGCGGCCATCCAGGCGGGTTTAGTGGAGGTCACGTTGGCGGCTTCAGCGGCGGCCACGTCGGCGGATTTCCGTCCAGCGGGGCGATTCACCGGGGCGGTAGTTTCCCTTCGGGCGGATTCCAGCACCACAGCGGCATCGCCAGTCCGTCATTTCAGCGTCACTCGGGGATCGGGACCGGAACCCTGCAGCACCACGGCGGCATCGGCGCCTCGGGAATGCAGCAGCGGCACATGGGGATGCCGGCGGCCCCCTCCTACATGCATCAGGGGCAGAACTTCGGCGGCCATCACGGCAATTCCGGGATTGGACGACAGCAGCAGTTCGGCAATCTGGCCCATCGTCCCGGAAGCGGCAATCTGCCGGGAATGAACCACCACCTGCAGAGCGGACTGGGGAACAGCGGCTTCCAGCATCACGGTATGCAGGCTTTGCACGGCGGTCAGCGCGCCCCCTTGTCGCAGGCGGTCCATGCGCCGTGGCATGCCGGCGTCAGCCAGAACTTCGCCCATCACCACGGCGGGTTCAACCCCGGCACGGCGAATCGCAATTTCAACCATCAGTGGAATCACTACGCCAGGAACACGAACTACAGCAACTTCGGAGCGAATCGCTACGGCTGGGTCCATCACAACACCGGCTGGAGGAACCACAACTACTGGTACTCGAACTACAACTACCGCTGGAACCGCGGCTACTGGCCCTGGTGGGGCGTCGGCCTCTACAGCTACTGGCCCGGCTGGTACTGGGGCGGCTATGGCGGATACGGTGGATACGGATACGGTCTCGGCGGGTACGGAGGCCTCGGTTACAGCGGGTACGGCTACAATTACTACAACCCCTACTACACCGTGCCGACGACCTACGTCACCTGCTACAACTACGCCGATCCGCTGCCGGCGGCCCCGCAGCAGACGCTGAACGTCAACCCGGCGACGGCGCCGGCCGACGCCACCGAACAGACCGCGATGTCGAAGTTCGACAGCGGCCGCTCCTCGTTCATGGCCGGCAACTATGACCAGGCGCTCGCCGACATCGACGGTGCGATCAAGCTCGTCCAGAGCGACGCCAGCATGCACGAGTTCCGGGCGCTGACACTCTTTGCCCTCAAGCGGTACGACGAAGCCGCGGCGACGATCTATCCGGTCCTCGCAGCCGGTCCGGGCTGGAACTGGGACACGTTGCGGTCGCTCTATCCGAGCGCCGCGGTCTACACCGAGCAGCTCCGGGCGCTGGAGGCTTACAGCCGGGCGAATCCGCAATCCGCGCCGCCCGATTTCCTCCTGGCCTACCACTATCTCTCGCTGGGACACATCGAGAATGCCGTCAAGGAATTGAAAATCGTCACGCAGCTCCAGCCGGAAGACAAACTGGCCCAGGCGCTCTACGACGCTCTGACCAAGAAGCCGGAAGAGCTGGCCCCGCCCGAGGCGCCGCCGGCCGCAGGAAATCCCAACCAGCCTCAGAACCCCGATCCGGTCCTGCAGGTCAATCCGGCTCCGGTCGGTCCCGCGGTCAGCGCACCTCCGACGATCAACCCTCCGGCGCTGGCCGCTCCGACGGCTTCCACGCCGTAATCATCTGCAACTCCATCTCACCCCCCGAGGCCCGTGGCGAACGCTCGCCGCGGGCCTTTGCGTTTGTGGGAACAGATGGAACGAACGTGCCGGTTCTCCAGCTCGGCGCGACAGCCCTCCAATCGCAACTTTCCGCGCAATCGGCCGTGCCCCGACCTGCCAGCGAGATTCGACGATGCGAGCGAGGATCTTCCAGAAGCGTAAGATAACCTTGCGACATCAACATGCCAGATGAATCAGGCGTAGTCTCCCCGTGCCGCGCCAGTCGCTGCGACGGCCTTGAATCGAGTCTCCATGTCCTCAGTTTCCACACTCCCGTTCAGTCCGTCGGCTCCGCTCAAGGGAATCCTGTTGCGTGTCGGAGCCGTCGTGTTTCTCATTGAGTCGCTGCTCCTGGCAGCGTTCGTCAAGTACGACCCTGATGGTCACATCTGGCACGTCCTTGACGCGCCGCTGCTGACCATTGCGGTCGCAGCAGTCATTCACTTTTGGGTGACCGGCCCCCTGGACTCGCGCCTGTCGAACACCATCGTCGAACTGAACCACGCCCGGCTCTCCGCCGAGCGACTCGCCCGGACCGATGCACTGACGGGAGTCCTCAACCGCCGCGAACTGCTCGAACGGCTGGACCGGGAATGGATCAAAGCGACTCGACACCGCGCTCCCCTTTCCCTCCTGATGATCGATATCGATTTCTTCAAACGGATCAACGACACCTACGGCCATCAGGCGGGCGACGCAGTCCTGGTGAACGTCGCCCGCGTGCTGAAAACCGTCTGCCGCGAATGCGACGACGTCGGCCGCTACGGAGGCGAAGAATTCTGCGTCGTCCTCGCCGGCACAACATTGGTCGAGGCCGCCAAGCTCGCGGAGCGCCTCAACGCGGAAGTCGCCGGAATCGTCATCGAGCACGAGGGAAACTCTCTCGCCGTCACGATGAGCATCGGCGTGGCTCAGAACGCTCCCGGCATGACCGAATCGGGGGAGCTGATCAAAGTCGCCGACTGCGCCCTCTACAGAGCCAAGAACCTGGGACGCAATCGCGTCGAGTCCATGGAAAGAGTCCTCGAGTTGTGCCTTCCCCAATGAGACGTGACTCGTAGCTCCAACCGCTCGAACGGCGGTTACCCGTGGATGACGACCATCTTCTCTTCCGTCATCTCCCGGATTGCGTACCGCGGCCCTTCCTTGCCGAAGCCGCTCTCCTTGAGTCCGCCGTAGGGCATCAGGTCGGCCCGCCAGGTGCTCGACCAGTTGATGTGCAGATTCCCGGCGTCCACCTCGCGGGCAAACTGCAACGCCCGATCCAGGTCCCGCGTAAAAATCCCCGCCGCCAGACCATAGCGCGTATCATTGGCCAGCCGAACGGCCTCGTCGAAATCGGCAAATCGCGTCATCGTGACCGCCGGGCCGAACAGTTCCTCCCGGCTGACCTTCATGTCGGGCGTCACGCGATCCAGCACCGCCGGCGCGATCACCGCACCACGACGACTGCCTCCTGTCAAGCACCGCGCGCCCCCCTGCACCGCTTCTCGAATCCAGACTTCAACGCGCGCGGCGTCGGACTCGCGGACCATCGGTCCGACCCTTGTCGCCGGATCGAACTGGTCGCCTGACGCCAGGGCCGCCACCTGCGGCTGCAACGCCTCAATCAGCCGGTCGGCCACCTGCTCGCTCACCAGCACGCGCTGCGTCGAGATGCACGTCTGCCCTGCGTTCGCATAACCGCCGGCCACAATCGCCCGCACCGCCAGTTCCAGATCGGCGTCCTCCAGCACGATCACCGGGCTGTTGCTCCCCAGCTCCATCGTCACCCGCTTCAGACCGGCCGTCCGGCAGATCCCTTCGCCGACCTCGGCACTCCCCGTGAAGCTGATCTTCCGGATCCGCGGCTCCCGGCAGATCGCTGCGCCAATCTCACGCCCCGGCCCCGTCACGCACGCCATCGCCGCCGGCGGGAAGCCCGCCTCCAACAGCACCTCGACGAGTTTGAGCGCCGTCAGCGGCGTATCGCTGGCAGGCTTGAGCAGGACCGCATTCCCGGCCGCCAGTGCGGGACCGACCTTGTGGCAGACGAGGTTCAGCGGAAAGTTGAACGGCGTGATCGCCGCGACGATCCCGCAGGGGACGCGGAGCGTGAAACCCAGTTTCCCGCCTGCTCCCGGGGCGGCGTCCAGCGGCACCATCTCGCCGACAACCCGCCGGGCTTCTTCGGCGGAGACCTCCAGGGTCTCGATCGACCGCGAAACTTCGGCGCGTCCCTCGGCGAGGATCTTTCCTTCTTCCGCGCTGATCGTCCGGGCGAAGTCTTCGGACTGTGCTCGCAGCAGCTCCGCCGCTTTGCGCAGCATCTGGCTGCGGTCAAATGCTGACAGCGCCCGCATCTGCCGGGCTCCCTCGACCAGGCCCTCGACTGCGCGCGTCACGTCGGCGGGAGTTCCGCGCGGCACGCGGTCGATCTCGCTTTCGTCGAACGGATTGACGACCGGCATCGTTTCCGCCGCGCCGACCCATTGCCCGCCCAGATACATCTGCATCGCTCGGTCCTCCAGAAGCTCGCCGACATCATACCCCGGTACGACCCGTCGGTCCGCTAACGTCGGGCCCGGCTTCGAGTCCGAGCCGCGATCGCCGCCTCGCCAAACTCTGGAGCAATATCCCGGACGCACTCCTTGAATCGTTCTGCGATCTGACTCTGAAAGCGGTAAGGATTCCAGGCGAGCACGATCGTCCGCGTCGGCTTCGGTTCGGCAAGCGACCGGTAGATCCGCCGCTCGCTCGCATCGACCGCCCGGGCCATGCGGGGGATTAACGAGATCTCATGACCCAGCGTCACCAGCTCCTGCACCGTCGCCAGCTGACTGGTCCGTTCGACGGAGACCGGCTGAAACGACCGATTCCGGCAGTAGGAGACAATGTTGTCCGACAGGCAGTGCGTCTCGTCAAGCAGAACGAACGGGTAGCGATCGATATCGGCGATGGTCACCGATTTCCTGTCGATCAGCGGATGTCCTTCGGGCAGGACCAGCAGCAGTTCCTCCTCGAACAGCGGCTCGACGGTCAGGTGCTGCTTCGGAATCGGCGCGGCCAGCAGCGCGACGTCGACTTCCCCCTGATGGCAGCGCTGCAGAAGCTTGTCCGTCGTCTCTTCGAAGACGATCAGATTCGCCTTCGGAAAACGGGTGCGGAACTCCCGCAGCACCGCAGGCAATAGGAAGGGAGCAATCGTCGGAATGGCCCCCACGCGAATCCGCCCCGACTCTCCGTCGTCCGTGATCTCCGCCAGCGTGTCCTCGACCAGGGACAGAATCTGCTCGGCCCGGATCTTCAGCATCCGACCGGCGTCGGTCAGCACGAGACTTCGCGACTGCCGCTCGAACACCGGCTGACCGATCTCCTGCTCCAGCTTCGCAATCGACCGGCTCAGCGCCGACTGACTCACCAGCAGTTCCTCGCCGGCGTGCGTGAAGCTCTGCCGTTCGGCAACCTTGAGGAAATAACGGAGCTGACAGATTTCCACGAGACAGGCCCCCGCAGCGATGCAGAATACGCATAACCTTCTCAACGACAGTTCGATTTCAGCATAACCGATTCTCGGCCGCACTTCGTCCTGTCGGCCGACCGGCGGCGGTCGCCGCCATCTCGCAGGAAGGCTCGCCGAACGACCCCGACGCACTCGCGCCGCCGAGACACGCGCGCAACTCAGAGATCGCGACGCATGCCTCCTGGCGACGAAGGGAAATCGTCGAGTTCAACGAGACGATGCTGGATCTCAACTTCACGGCTCGCAAGAACCGCGACGCGAGCGCATTCATCAAAGTGATTTGGAGTTCCGAGGTTGCTCGGCGAGCCCGCACGTACACCGCGCGGTCCGGCCGCCCGTTCTTCGTTTCCATCTCCGCGCAAATTCGTCGGGCCGCCTGCTCGAACGGTCCGCGGCAAGACCAATCTATGAAAGCCGTGTCATCGACGAAATCGCGATGCACTTTCGGCGCAACCAATGTCGCAATCGCATTCCAGTCGTGGCCCGTCGAAATCAAACAATCCGCTTTGCTTCCCGATCGCCGGGGGCGTCACTCGTATCTTCCACGCACTCGGGCAATCTGATTGGCCGAGGTCGCATCGACAATCCACCACCTTGCGCCGATCTCGCACTCGTTAATCTTCCCCTGGGGTTCCGTAGAATCACTAACAACCGGGCCGCGAACATTTTTCCGTCTCGGCCGATTCGCGCATTGACTCAGCAGTTGACTCATGTGATCATATTTAACTAACGATGGCGTCGCCACTTGGTCATTCCAGGCGATCTTCGGCCGACCAAATCCCTGCCATCGTGAATTCTCGGGCGTCTCCTCGATACCAATCCGGTCCATCATCCAGTTCGTCCGTGTCAATGTGTCACGGGATTCGATCGTCATACATTGCCGTCCCGCAAAGGCGTTCGCCAGCGCGGGATTTCCCATTGCTTGTCTCCTCAGGAGGTCAAACAGGATATGGGCGATCATTTTCGGAATGTCTGCCTGATCGGTTTCATTCTGGTGTCGCTGCTGGCAGCCGGTTGCGGTGGGCACAGCGGCCCCCGTGCCGCCGACGAAGCGCCCGATCCGGGAATCGATCCTGCGGCGGCGACGAGAATTCCGACCGGGGACGTGAGCAAGAAGAAGTAGTCACTGATCAGATCGATCGGGCGATTTCCGTAACTTCAACGGCCGGAAGTCATCAATCCACTTTCTGTCCGGTCGTTCGACCGCGTTATTGTCGACTTTTGTGCCGCTATTCCTTGGGCGTCCGTCTGTACTTCATTCTGGAGCATCCCAATGTCGCATCTTCGATCATCGATCCGCCGGGGCTTTACGCTGATTGAACTTCTGGTTGTGATTGCGATTATCGCAATCCTGATCGCCTTGCTGCTGCCTGCCGTCCAGCAGGCGCGGGAGGCCGCCAGACGAACGCAGTGCAAGAACAACCTCAAACAGATTGGCCTGGCGCTGCACAACTATCACGACACGCACCTTTGCTTCCCACCGGGACAGATCCGCGGCTATGTAGGCGGCGCCGTCAACCTTGAGTACGGAAATGGAGCGTCGTGGGGAACAATGATCCTCCCCTACATGGACCAGGCTCCTTTATACAACAAACTCAATCTGAACTTCGGAATTACCCAGGCCCAGTCCGGTAGCCCGAACAATGCGCTGGTGACATCTCTGGGAGCGATTCCCGGCACGCTGTGTCCCAGCGACAGCGAGCGACCGCCATTCCGCAGCGTCCATTCGTCTGCAACTCCGAATTACGTCTCCCGCGCTCCGGCAACGAGCTACTTCGGCACAATCGGCCCGTACAATACCTGGGGCGACAGCACCAGTCCCAGGCTGTCTGGCGGATTCTTCACGATCGATCCCGGTCCGAAGTCCACCATCGCGGCCTTCCAGGACGGAACGTCCAACACCATCGCCGTCGGCGAGCAGACCTACCGGGTCTGGACCGGCGGTCTCTGGCTCGGCCTGTCCAACAACTCCAATGATCCGAGCAATCCGTCTAACGATTCAGCCTGCTGTCAGGACTGGTTTCTGCACTGGGGACTTTATCCGATCACGAACAAGTACACGGCGGGAATGCTGCATACCAACCTGCGTTTCGGCAGCGATCATGCCGGCGGCGCTCAGTTCCTGATGGCCGATGGCTCGGTCCGATTCATCTCCGAGAATATCCAGCACACACTCAGCACTCTCCCCCCTCCGACTGGCTACAATCCGGATATGGGCTGTTACTGGACAAACACCCCTGGAGGTTGTGCAGACGGCACCGGCGGTGCGTTCCTTGATAAAACGCTTCTGCCAACCTACATGGGAATCTGGCAGCGCCTGCATCACAAGAGCGACGGCCTGGTTATCGGCGACTTCTGATCGATACCCGCCACCCGGTCCAAATGTGGCGATGCGCAAACCGCCTGGTTCGCTCGTCGCCAGGTGGTTCATCGGCCGACATCCAGCGCCGCGACTCAACCAGCCGGTCGCTGTCGTAGCGTCGATATCTGGTGATCGCGGCCGCATCCTCCAACCCGCGTCGGCGCTCATTCGCGCCGGCAATTGCAATTTATCCTCGCGCCGGCGCAAGCAGAGCCCGACTGCTTTTTCGCGACAGCGACGCCCCGATGCGATCCTCGTGTTGCAATCACGCGACTAGTAGAACTACTATGGCCCGCCCGGAGAGAAATTCTCTGCCCTGCCCGATTCGCGCATTGACTCCGCAGTTGCCTCGTGTGAATATGCCTATCGATCGATGACACCGGTGATCGGTTATTGGAGCAGATCCCGCTGCCGAACCTTGGGTCATCGTGTCTCTTCGGGCCTCACTTCCATTCCAGTCACGTTTTCGATTCCGCCGGTCACGACGGCAGGCCTCTGCGCCCGCGTCATCGTGGATCCAGGTGGTATTCTTTTCCCAGTACGGATTCGCCCGCTGGTCGGCTCCGTCGATACACACAGACATCGCCGCAGCCAATTGTCACGTATTGCCGTTCCGCAGACGTTTTGTCAGTGCGGAGTTCTCTACTATTGCTTAACCAGTCGAGAGGTGCATCAGGAATGCGTACGGTTCTCCACATGGTCTTTCTCGCCGGTTTCTGCCTGGCGCCGCTGCTCCTGACTGGTTGCGGGCACAGCGGCCCTCGTGCCGCCGACAGCGCACCCGATCCGGGGCTCGATGCCGGGGCCGCGACGAATCCGCCTCCCACAGCGCCCAGCAAATCTTCCAAAAAAAATTAGCGCAGCTCACAGATTTTGCGAATCCGCCCGGCCCGACCGGGTGTTACGTGTAGACACTCGCGCCGATTCCGGCAGAGTCACTCTCGCGGATCCGGTTTCTGTCCGCGCGTTCTTTTCGTGTCGTTGTCACATCATCTGTTGAGGGCTGCCATGTTCAAGTCGAAACGACCGTTGCACCGGGGCTTCACTTTGATTGAGCTTCTGGTGGTCATCGCCATCATCGCAATCCTGATCGCGCTTCTGCTCCCTGCCGTCCAGCAGGCGCGAGAAGCGGCTCGTCGAACGCAGTGCAAAAACAATCTGAAGCAACTCGGCCTGGCCCTCCACAACTATCACGACACGCACCTCTGCTTCCCCCCCGGGCAGATCCGCGGTGCAAGAAGCGGCCTCGAATATGGCAATGGATTCTCCTACGGAGCGATGCTTCTGCCCTACATGGACCAGGCGCCCCTCTACAATCAGCTCAATTCCAGCCTGACCATTGGCGAAGGAACGAATCTCACCCTCATCACCAGCCTGTCTGGCATTCCCGGCGTCCTCTGTCCCAGCGATTCGGAACGACCCAAAAAGCGAGGCGCAAACTCCCAGACCGCCTCGCCGGCAACCAGCTACTTCGGCAGCACCGGCGCTTTCAACAGCTGGAGCGATAGCACCAATCCCAGACTGTCCGGCGGGTTCTTCACGATCGATCCCGCTCCGATGTCGACGATTGCCACGATTTCCGACGGGACGACGAATACGATCGCAATCGGCGAATCGACCTATCGCGTCTGGACCGGCGGCCTATGGTTGGGAGTGACCGCGGCGGCGCCGGCATCGACCTCGGCCCCCGTGGCCGATACCGCCTGTTGCCAGGACTGGTGGTTGAACTGGGGACTGTATCCAATTACTAATAAATACGTCGCCGGAATGCTCCACGCCAACGTGCGCTATGGCAGCGATCATACCGGAGGCGCACAGTTCCTGATGGCCGACGGCTCCGTTCGATTCATTTCGGAGAACATTCAGCACACACTCAACACGCTCGCCACCCCGACCGGCTATAGCCCCGATATGGGCTGCTACTGGACAAACACGGCCGGGGGCTGCGGTGACGGCGCACCAGGCGTCTTCCTGGATAAGACGCAGTTGGCTAACTACATGGGTATCTGGCAGCGGTTACTGCATAAGAACGATGGCTTGGTTATCGGAGACAACTAGTCCGCTGCAGAGGACGTCAGACGTACGTAAGACGGAGGATGCGCGAACCGTGACGGCTCGTGCATCCTCCGTTTTCTTCCCGTAGGATGCCAGTTGGCGGAAATTGACCAACTGCTGGTCATATTCCAAATCGACGAAAGAGAGGACGCGGCCCTCAAGCCGGGTTTCGAGGACGGGACGTTCGACCCTTGCCCATGACTCGATGAGATTGTATTGGGGGGGGCAAGCCCTCGGCCATGTGGAGTCCGCAGCGCCCACTCCCCGGTCGCCAATCGGTGGAGGCTTGCAGAAATCTGCGTTTGAGCGGTCCATTTTCGCTCCTCCGGCAGGCAGTAATTGTCTGAATACCGCAACGCCTGAAGAGGAGTCGGGGCCCCTCAGTCGGCCGATCCCTCGCGGGTCGTCCGTCGCATCCGGTCGGCGGCCCGATCGCAGACCGCCTGTAACGATGTTCCAGGGCACACGTTACACAACGAGCATCGACGGAATCCAGATCCTCGAACGCCACTCTTGGCGCTGCCAGCCGGGGGGCGGTATGATTCCTCTTCCACTGCCGCAAACCCGAACCGAATTCGCCCGACGGGTGTCTGGCGGTCGAAACCCGGAGAGGTGACAGAGCGGCCGATTGTGCAGCACTGGAAATGCTGTGTACGGGAAACCGTACCGGGGGTTCGAATCCCCCCCTCTCCGCTCGCCGAATTCCGCCTCCGCAACCTGTTGGAACACAACGAGTTGCGGAGGCGACTGTTTTGGCGCATCGGCACAGCGTCACGCTTGTGCCAGGTGGCGAGCCTCATGGGCCATCTGGCGCTCTCTCGGTCCGGCGCCTCCTCAGCGACAACATCTCCGCCGATCAGCTCCGGATCCGCGTGTACGCTCGGGACCGACACCCGATCCGTCTGACGACGTGATTCCTCGGCGTTCAGGCGATAATCGCGGCGTCCGCGTGGACCAGACAGTCCATCACCGCCCGCCCGGGCACGCCATTGTTCGCGCTCAGACTGCGGAAGAGGTGCCTGAATCTGTACAGCCGGCCGCTGGCAAAACCAGCCTCGCCAGCCGCCGTCAGAAAACGCTCAGTCGACAGCTTGAGGACTTCTTTGATCAGGATGTCCCGCAGCGTGGCCGGTTTGATCGGACCACGACGCGGGACATAAAAAAGCGGGTTCTCGGCTCAGCAGTGTTCGCAGTATCGCCGCCGCATTGGGCCGAGAGTCTCGCAGACATCTTGAGGCGTCAGCTGCTTCCCGCCGGGCTCGTAGTTTTCGCATGTCGCCAGTCCTCCGCCTTCGGTGATCGGACCGCCGCAGTCACGGCAATACTTTGAACCGGCCGCAATGTTCCTCGAAGTTGCCATCGTTTAGTCCCCTCCTACCGTGCCGCGAGCGCGCGTCGAGCGACCTCGCGGGCTGCTTCGCAAGAGTCCACGTAACGCAGGTTGACATGGCGACCTGCTTTACCGTCGCCATTCAAACAAACACATCATCAACTTCGGGGGCAGCGATTGACCCCGCCCAGATTCGCAGTAATCCGCTCAATTTGGGAAGGGGCTCGGTCGACTGAAAGTCGGGAAATATATCAATAGCGCCCAAATCCGCCAGTTCAAGCGGTAGTGCCAGTAGATTATGATCTCGGCAGCGCACCGTGCCACTTGTGCGCCAGCGTGGTCAGCAGCCACTATCGGGCGAGTCTGCCAGGGAACATCAATGACCGCCTCATTCCGATCCGAACATTTCGCTCCAGAAACGGCGGGGTGGACTGACGTCGTGCGGGAATTTGAGGACGCCTGGTGTTCAACCAGTCGGCCCTCCCTCCGTCCGTTCCTCGAACGCGTGCCCCCCGCCGTAAGATCCAGCCTGCTTCGCGAACTTCTACTGCGAGACTGGCAACTGCGAGCCGACTCCGGAGAGACTCCCTCGGCCGATGACTATGTGGCCGCTCTCCCCGAGTTCGCGGATGAGATCCGACGGATCTCCGTAGACATTCCGACTATCAATGCCCCCTCCGAATCGGTCGCCGATCCCTCCGCCAGCACTCGTCTCGGACCGGCAGATGGTTCAACGCCGGCCCTTGACGGAGATCATCGAAAGACCAGCCGCCCCGTTCTCTTTGGCGACTACGAAATCCTGCATCAAATCGGCAAGGGCGGGATGGGGGTTGTTTACAAGGCCCGGCATCGGCGTCTTGGCCGTCTGGCAGCCATTAAAGTCCTGCGCACCGGCAAGCTCGCCTCGGGAGAAGAAGTCGCTCGTTTCGCCGCCGAGGCCCAGGCCGCCGCCCAGCTCGATCACCCCGGCATTGTGCCGGTCTTTGAGGTCGGCGAACACGAGGGCCAGCACTTTCTGGCCCTGGCGTTCATCGAAGGCGAGAGTCTGTCCCGCCGCGTGCAGGACGGGCCGCTGGAACCGTCCGAGGCGGCGCGGATCGTTGAGCTTGCCGCGCGGGCCGTGCAGTTTTCGCACGAGCACGGCGTCATCCATCGCGACCTCAAGCCGGCCAACATCCTGATCGCGGCCGACGGTCAGCCGAAAGTCACAGACTTCGGTCTCGCCAAACTGCTCGATCGGGATACTGGACTGACCCAGACGGGCCAGATTCTGGGGACGCCCGCGTACATGCCGCCCGAGCAGGCCGGCGAAAGCGGCGCCGCTGTCGGCCCGCTCGCCGACGTCTATTCACTCGGCGCAACGCTGTATTGCCTGCTGACCGGTCGCCCTCCGTTTCAGGCGGCGACCGTCGTCGAGACGCTGCAGCAGGTCATTCAGCAGGAACCCGTGCCACCGCGAGCGCTCAACGCCGCCATTCCCGTCGACCTCGAAACGATCTGCCTGAAAACCCTGCAAAAAGAACCCGCGAAGCGCTACGCGTCAGCCGCAGCGCTCGCCGACGATCTACACAGGTTCCAGACTGGCCATCCGATCGTGGCTCGGCCGGTGACGGCGACCGAACGAGCCGTCCGCTGGTGCCGGCGTGAACCCGTGAAAGCAGGTTTGGTAGTCACAGCAGCGTCCTCTCTGCTGATCGGGACAGTCGCGACCAGCGTCTTTGCCTGGCAGGCCAGCGACCGCGCGGGAATTGCGGAAACCGCCCTTGGACGCGAAACATCCGCCCTGATCCAGGCCAAACAGGACGCAGACGCCGCTCGCCGGGCCGAAAATGCCGCCGAAGCCCAACGCAAACTCGCGGCAGAAGCGGCGGGCCAGGCCCGCGCCGCCGAAGACGCAGCTCGTAAGCAGGCCGACTACAACGCGCAGCTCCTGTACGACTCCGACATGCAGTACGTCCAGCAGGCATGGGAACGGGGCGAACTTCCGGAGATTCGCACGCGTTTGGCCCGGCATACTCCGAAAGAGGGCGAGAAAGATCGCCGCAACTTCGAATGGTACTACTGGGACCGGCTGTCCCGACCGCAAGCGCCGATTCAGTTTGTGCCCTCGCCGGCCGACAACGTGACTTCCCCTTCTTCCGCGTTAATGCTCCACGACGGTCGGACGGTGATTGGCGTCCTTGAGAATCGGAGGCTCGCGACGTGGACAGTCGCAGAGAAAGACGGCAAGGACTACGCCACATTTCACAAGAAGTTCTACACGCACCCCGACGCAGTGACCGTAATGCGGTTGAGCCCGGACGGGACCCTGTTGGCGACGGGAGATCGCGCTGGCAATGTGAAGGTGTGGGATGCAGTCCATCAGATCGAACTGCTGACCATGGAACCACCGCCCCACTTCAACGTCGGAGATCTAGTCTTCCATCCAAACAGTTCTCAGCTGGCTGCAGTCAGCGGAGCGGCAACGCAGGCGTTCCCTGTCAAAAGAGTTATCGCATGGAATGTCCTCTCCGGAACACGGATTTTTGAATTGCTCGATACCGACAAAGCCGGATACGGCCTTCTTCGCACTGTTCGGTTTTCTCCGAGCACAGACGAGGTGTTGCTACTGTTCGGACAGTCCGCCTCCCTCTGGGCGTACCAAGAACGACGTCACCTTTGCAAGTTCGTACTTCCAGCCTGGGAGCCTCATTCGACATTCGCTTTCGCCAAGAACTCCGCTCTGGTTGTGGGCCTTGGAAGCCGCGACCAGTTGACCGTGTGGGACTCGCGGAGTGGGCTTCAGCTGACGACATTAAGTGCCGAGGGTCCGGCAAATCAAGAATCGCAAGGACTTTCGGTCAGTCCAGACGGACTTCGTGTTGCTGTTGCGCAAAGTGGTCGCCTTTGCCGAATCTGGAATCTCAATCGATCTTTGCTGACAAGCACATTTCGCGGCCTCCACTTTGCCGAAGGAGATTCGGAAGGCCGACGGGCGAAGATCGGAGCACTTCACCGAGAATACGACGACATATGGTCGGACACACCAACGCGGCAGCCGGAGTACCGCGACCTGCGTCTGACGACTCTCAATAATATCCTGGCAATTGATTCGGAAGGTTCGAATCTTGTTGCGGACTCCGAGCGAGAATTCGCGATATTGATTGGAGGTCCGACGTTTGAAGAACGCGTTTCGCTCATGCCGCGACTACCAACGGATGCCTTCAACATCACGCGAGTCCGGTTTGATTCAAGTGATCGCTATCTGGGAATTGGAATGGATGACGGGAGTGTGATCGTCTTTGACGTTGCAAGTCGCTCACGACTTCCGGCTAAGATTCAGCATGAAGATGCGTGTCACGACATAGCCTTCATCCCGAATACAAGCTGGATTGCGAGTTGCAGTGAAGCTCGCGACATTCGCGTCTGGGATTTTGTCGAGAACCGTGAAGTCGCCACGTTGAAGGGGCATACCACCCGAGACCATTTTCTACGTTTGGAGTGGAATACTCTTCATCCCGATCAAGCTGTTCCGATTCAGGAACCGCCTCTGGCGCCAAAGGCAGGATCGGTTCCTGCTGTCACCAACTTTTCGACCCGAACACAACAGATCCGCTATCACCCCACGATTACTGGAGCCGTACTAAAAGTGGCCGCGAATCCCGTCCGACGCGAATTGGCCTCAGTCGGAGGCGACGGGACGCTACGAGTGTGGAATGTCGACACTCAACGTGAAATCTGGCGTACCTCAAGCCCGATGGGGAATCAGTTTCATGGCGTCGCCTTTGACCCCCAGGGGAATCGATTGGCAGCCAGTACGAGTGTCGGTATCTCACTCTGGGATGCGAAAACGCACGAGCCGATGAGCGAAATTGCAGGCCACACGGGGGCAATCCTGGAAATCGCCTTCAGCAAGGATGGCAGGCGGTTAGTCTCTACGGGAATCGATACGGCGATTCGCCTTTGGGATGTCGACACCCTTCAGCAGATTGTTCGATTCGCGGCTCCCCAGCGTACCATCTCACCCGCCGCGGTACTTTCTCCACAATTTGATAGGACGGGGAGGTGCCTGATCGCAGGAGGAACTCTGAATACGAGCCCGTTTTCCCCGCGGGCGGGAATCTCTGGTTTGTTGCGAATCTGGAGCGCGGACGACAAGTCCCCTTACACACGCTCCAACGCCTTAAGCGAGATCGACCAACCAATCGACAAACAGACTCGTATCGAGGAAACGGTTGCCGGCCCCACTCTTCAGTCTGCCCTCGCCGACGCCCTCAAACTCCCCGCGGTAGTAGGCACTGCCGATGGCGTCAAGTTGCGGCGAATCGGTAACGGTCGACAGTGGCTGAGCCCAGGTTACGATGTGCTCATCTCCCGCCCTTTCTACCTCGGCGAAACCGAAGTCACCGTCGCCCAGTTCCGCAAGTTCGTTGAGGCCACCGGATACGTCACCGACGCCGAACGCTTCGGCGGCGATCTCCGCATTCCAAAAGGGATGCAGCGCAAGGGTAAGGATCTCAACTGGCGCACTCCCGGGTTCCAGCAAGCCGACGACCATCCCGTGGTGCAGGTGAGTTGGAACGATGCCCGCGCCTTCTGCGACTGGCTGACAAAGACCGATGGCGTCAAACACCGACTCCCCACCGAGGCCGAATGGGAATGGGCCAGTCGGGCTGGCAGCGAATCCCGGTGGGCCTTCGGCTTCGATGAAAAGCAATTGTCCGAGTACGGCTGGTACTCTAAGAACTGCCGGGAGGATTTGCGGACGCGACCGGTCGGAAAGCTGAAACCCAATGCCTGGGGGCTCCACGACATGTACGGCAACGTCTCCGAATGGGTCAGTGACTACGTCGGCGATCTCCCACGCGGCACGTTCGTCGATCCCCAGGGACCGGCCAGCCATCCCGAACGCGGTCACCTGGCCCGCGGCGGAGCCTTTGACTCAGAGGCTCTCGGCTGCTCGCCGCGTTCCTACGGCTGGTCGTGGTGGGGCGGGGAAACCTTCGCCGTCTATCACTTCGGCTTCCGTGTCCTCCGCGAAATCCCGCTGCCCGCCGAAACACCAAAGGCCAAGAGCAATTAGACTCGATTTCACAAGTTCCAGCGACCGCAACGCCTTGCGGGGAATCTGCCTTGGAATCTCAAGTTCCGATGGAACGACCGAGGTTGCTTACCATTGAGCGAGCGTTCACAGCCCCACTGTCACTCGTGAATCCAGTAGCGTCCAGTTTTCCGAAGCCGTTTCCTTTGCCTTCTCCGGGGCCTCCGCCAGCCGGCCGCCACCAAAGGCCGCGGCGACCCGCCAGAGGCCAACGGAACGCAAAGGAAGCCCCTCCGGCAAAGTCTCGGGCCACCAGCCCGGTGGCAAGCAACCGCAGGCGGCTCTCCGGGCAGATTAACGCCCGTGAATCAATTCACGGCCGATCCATCTCGCCAGCGACCCGTGCCACACCGTGCCAGACCTACGGTCTGAGTTACCGCAGGTTTGCCCGCAAACCGAGGCCCCGCGGGCGTTCCTGTCACTTCCTGTCACAAATCGTGTGCCGCTGGTGGCAGGATCTGTCGCAACAGGGCGGGAATTGGCGGCCGCAGGCAGCTCCTGCAGCGGCGCGAGTCCATTTCCAAGTCCATCGGGCCGCGCGGCGCGCACCGAGGTGCGTTTCAGCCCTGAAAATAAGTACTCCCGGCGCGATTCGAACGCACGACCTACGGTTTAGGAAACCGTCGCTCTATCCAGCTGAGCTACGGGAGCATACGCATCCGACGCGCCGCCAGGTGAAGACCCTCCTGCCACGCGTCGATTCGCAGTGTAGCCGAACGACTTCTCCCAGTAAATCGGCCCGTTTCGAACCCCCCAACTCTGTCCCGCAACCGCTCGGCTCACGGACTGACCGGGGTGCAAGCCTCCTCCGCACTCACATTCGGTGGTGCCACGCGGAATCCTGACGACGTCTTCGCCGATCCGGCCCCCACCTGACGAAATCAGGCGACCCGAAGACCCCCTGCCGTGCGGCATCGGTGTGAACCGCAGCAACTGACGGGCACTTGCCTAAGGACCCGGTCGCAGTCATGGCGGAGAGAACAACGACGGAATCACGGATCCTCCGATTCTCGTGCAGGCTCGCTCTCAACGTGTTCGAGCGCCAGTTGTGCCTGCACAAATCCCCGGCCCGCGGCGGAACGGAGCAATTCGAGGCCGCGGCGCGCATCTTGAAGTCTGCCTCTCCCCTCAACGTACTCCCGGCCCAGATGATACCGGCCCTGCGGCTTGCCGGCTTCCGCCGACGGACGCGAGCAATTACCGGCTCGCCGCCTCGAAGGGCTCGGCGTCCCAGCCAGAATGAGCGGCACAGCGCAGCAGCGAGGCATGGTTCAGTTTGAAATGATAAAGCCGTCCCTCCGCGGGACCGAGCAACCGTCTGACAGCGGATCGCCAGACTGTAAGACAAACGCCATCCCCGCACCGAGCTTATCCTCCGGGCAGCCCGGCAGGACTTCCGGCGGCAGGTTGCGGGGAACCTGCGTCAGGTGGATGTTGACCTTGCCGATTCCGCCCGACAACTACGGCAAGCTCAGAAACTCGCATCTCCAGGCCCCGTTAGGCCGGGCCAGGCCGGGAACGACGTGTCCGTGAACCCGCAAGCGGCGGCACCCGTCCGGCAGAGTATCGTCTCCATCAATGAAAATAAGGCAGATTTTCGCGACTGCAGCGAATACGATCGGGGGCCACTTCGATGAAAATGCCGCCACCGCTTCGCGAGGTTCCCGGATGATCGACATGGAGTCCAGTTTTCAGAACCTGTCCCTCGTCCTCGCCCGTCCCGGTGATCCGTTTCCCGACATCATTCTCGTGGTCATCGTCGGCACCGCGGCCCTCATCGGTCTGATTTCATTTGCTGTCGTCGGCTGGCGGAACAGCCGCATTCGACGGCGGCTGGCCTGGCACTTCGGCGGCCCGCGCTACCGGCAGCTCCCCGTCGTCGGTCGCTCGTTCTCGGCGCTCGACCTCCCCAACGTGCGACGGGCAATTGAAGCCTATGCGCAGCAGATCGGCGGGACTCTGGAGGTCCTGTCGGTCAACGCCAAACCGCTCCAGGCCACCGACCTGGGGCCGCAGGCCGCCTCGTACCGGCAGGTCGATATCGACGTCGACATCCACGAAGACTGCCTCACAAATCCGCTCTACCTGCTCGCCGCCGGCGAGCAGCGCTACGCCATTCTGCTGTCCGGCGTTTACAACTACGGCGTTCCCGCTCCAACGCTCAACGTCATGGCCGCGACGCGCGAACTGGCGGGGGAGTGCCTCGATACGCTTAGACGGCTGGTCCGGCAGCACAGCATCTATCGCGGCCGGGTAATCTCCATCGAGAGCAAACAGCACAGCGACGACGACTACTCGGATCATTCCGGCTGGGGCCAGGTCCGCTTTCACCGACTCCCCGCCGTCTCCGGCGAGGCCATCATCCTGCCCCAGGCGACGATGACGATGATTCAGCGGAACACCGTCGGCTTCTTCCGCCACGCGCCGCGCCTCAAGCGGGAAGGGCACTCGGTCAAGCGGGGACTCCTGTTCCACGGTCCGCCCGGCACCGGCAAGACCCGCACCGCCTGCTGGCTGACGCATTCGCTGAAGGATGTGACAGTCTTTCTGGTCACCGGCGAGCAGCTCTGGAACATCAAAGAGTCCTGCTCGCTCGCCCGCTCGCTTTCGCCCGCCATGCTGATCCTGGAAGACGTCGATCTGATCGCCACCCGCCGGGACCAGAGCTTTCAGACCACGGCGCTCCACCAGCTCATGAACGAAATGGACGGCCTCGATTCCGATGCGGAAGTCCTGTTCCTGCTGACGACCAATCAGCCCGACCAGATCGAGCCCGCTCTCGCCAATCGCCCCGGCCGGATCGACCAGGCGATCCACTTCCCCCTCCCCGATCACGACTGCCGGAAGCGGCTGATCGAGCTCTACCGCGGCCGTTCGACGCTGGCGATCGACGACTGGGAGACGGTGCTGCGGAAGACCGACGGCGCCAGCCCGGCGTTCATCAAGGAACTGGTCCGGAAGGCGGCGTTGATTGCGGTCGAACAGATCGAGGACGAGGAAGCTCCCACCATTCTCACTGACCGGCATTTTCTAGACGCACTGCACGAAATGACGTCGGGCGACGGCGAGCTGACGCGACGGCTGGCGGGCTTTGCACCGCGCGATTAGGCGCAACGGAAGCCAAGTCTCCAGGTTCCACGAAGATTCAACCACGAATGAAACGAATTCACGCGAATAAGAAATTGAACCACGGAGGTCACGGAGAGCACGGAGGAAAACTAGGAAGAGCTGGAGGACGGAAGAATGGGAGTTGGCGTCGATCTCTATTCAATTCTCCGTGACTTTCGTGTCCTCCGTGGTTAATTTTCTTCCTCTTCATTCGTGCGAATTCGTGTCATTCGTGGTCCCGCCTTGTTCCGGAATCCGGGACCCCCCCTGCAGATCAGGCCCCCGGCGTGACTTTGCGGGGGGCGTGTGCTATCACATTCCCCTTCGGGACAGCGTCTCCGCAAGGAGCGGTGCGCCCGCAGGTTCCGTCAATTTCTCGTGGTAAGGCAGTCGCGGCATTATGGAAGCCGGTATCGTCGGTTTGCCCAATGTGGGCAAAAGCACCCTGTTCAACGCACTCACCAGCTCCAAATCCGCCCAGAGCGCGAATTACCCCTTCTGCACCATCGAACCCAACGAAGGGGTCGTCAGCGTCCCCGACGACCGGCTCCGGCGGATCAGCCAGATCATCGTCCCCAAGGTGCTGGTTCCCGCCGCGATCAAGCTGGTGGATATCGCCGGCATCGTGAAGGGGGCCAGCGAAGGGCAGGGGCTCGGGAACAAGTTTCTCAGCCACATCCGCGAAGTCGACGCCATCCTGCAGGTAGTCCGCTGCTTCGAAGATCCCGACGTCATCCACGTATCCGGATCGGTCAACCCGGTCTCGGACATCGAGGTCATCGAAATCGAGCTGATGCTCGCCGACATGCAGACGCTCGACAATTCTCTCCCGAAAGCCGAACGGGCCGCCCGCACCGGCGACAAGGAAGCCAAGCTCCGCGTCGACGTCATCAAGAAGTGCCTGGCCCACCTGCAGACCGACGAGCCGCTGCGGAAAGCGACCTTTGAAGGAGACGAAGCCAAGATCGTCTCCAGCTTCGGCCTGATGACCGCCAAGCCCATCCTGTACGTCGCCAACGTCGACGAGAACGATCTCGAAGGCAAAGATCCGCTGGTCCAGCAGGTCCGGGAATTCGCCGCCAAAGTGGGCGCCTCGGTCGTTCCGGTCTGCGCGAAGCTCGAAGCCGAAATCGCCGAGCTGGACGAGACCGACCGGGCCGAAATGCTGGCGTCCGTCGGCCTCAAGGAACCGGCGCTGGCGTCCCTGGCCCGCGAGGCCTATCGCGTGCTGGGCCAGCACAGCTACTTCACGGCGGGCGAAAAAGAAGTCCGCGCCTGGACGATCCCGATCGGCGCCACGGCCCCGCAGGCGGCGGGA
The DNA here is from genome assembly GCA_942493135.1 of uncultured Planctomycetaceae bacterium. Classification (GTDB taxonomy): domain Bacteria; phylum Planctomycetota; class Planctomycetia; order Planctomycetales; family Planctomycetaceae; genus Planctellipticum. The sequence continues at coordinate 3,284,870 of OW818684.1, forward strand.
GTCATTCACTCCGACTTCGAACGAGGCTTCATCCGGGCCGAAGTCTACACCCTCGACGACCTGGAAAAATACCGCAGCGAAAAGGAGATCCGCGCCGCCGGCAAGCTCCGCGTCGAAGGCAAGACGTACGTCATGCAGGACGGGGATATCTGCCACTTCCTGTTTAATGTTTGAAGAAGGCGCGACGCCTGACGGCTACTTCTCCCGCCGCCGCTCACCGGGCAATCGCTGCGCTTTCAGTCGATCGCTCCGCCCGAATCGCTGACAACAGCGTTCGCCAGCAACTGGCGACCGTCGCACGTCAGTTGCGTCCCGGCTTGGCCGGTCTCGCGGACGCGTCACACCGAAGAGGCCCAGGCGGCCGCAGAACGACCGGACGTCACTCGCTCCGTGAACCGGTCCTGCCGACGCACATCAGCAGTCCCTCTCAATCCGCTGCCGTCAGCGACGGGACGCTCGGAATCTGCAAGCCAACCATGATCCAACCGGTACATCCCTCCGTTCTCCCGGGCGCTCGCCCGACTGGGCCGACGCCGGTATCCTGTCGACTCGGAGATTCGCCGTATGGAGAGACCTGCCGTGACGCCGCCCCCCGCACCGGCCAGCCCCCTGTTCCCCGAGGACGCCGTCGGGTCGACCGAACGAGCCGGCGAAGCCATCGACAACGGCCGCGGCCGAATCTTCCCCTGCCGCAGGTGCGGGGCCGACCTCGAATTCTCCATCGGCCAGCAGAGCCTCCAGTGTCCCTACTGCGGATCCATGGAAGAACTCCAGCCGACCGAAATCCGCGAGCTCCACGAACGCGACCTGGAAGAGATGCTCGCCCGGCTGACGGAGTGGCACGAGAAAGGGACCGAGGACGATCAGGCCCTCGGCGATCACGAAGTCCGCTGCGAATCGTGCGGCGCGAACGTCGTCTTTCACGGAACCCTGACCAGCTCGCATTGTCCCTACTGCGCCTCGCCGCTTCAGCGGGACAACGTCCATGACGCCGAAACGCGCATCCATGTCGACGGAGTCCTGCCGTTCCTGGTCCCGGAAACGCGGGCCTCGACGAATCTGCGCAACTGGGTGCAGTCGCTGTGGTTTGCTCCCAATGAATTTAAAAAGATGGGCGCCAACGGCAAATTCAACGGCGTCTATCTCCCCTACTTCACGTTCGACGCCATGACCTTTACTCAATGGTCGGGACAGCGCGGCGACCACTATTACGTCACCGTCGGCTCGGGCAAAGATCAGCGACAGGAACGCCGGACGAGCTGGACCTGGGTCTCCGGGCAGTTTCAGCGATTCTTCGATGACGTCCTGGTCCTGGCCGTCCGCGGCATGAACCGGAAACTGGTTCTCGGGCTCGAACCCTGGCCGCTCGGGAAGTGCATCCCCTTCAATCCCGAAGTCATGGCCGGTTTCTTCGCGCGAACCTACGACGTCGAACTTCCCGAGTGCTTCGAAGACGGCCGCAAGCGGGTCCGGTCGGAACTGGAAAGCGACGTCCGCAGCCGGATCGGCGGCGACGAACAGCGGGTCGATGACCTCAAGGTGCAGCTCAGCGCGCTGACCTTCAAGCACATTCTCCTCCCCGTCTGGCTCCTCGCCTACAAGTATCACGACAAGACTTACCAGGTGATGATCAACGCGGCGACCGGCGAAGTGCAGGGCGAACGGCCCTGGAGCTGGGTCAAAATCACCCTCACTCTCCTCGCCGTTGCCGCAGTGGTGGGAACCATCGTCGCGCTGAGCCAGAAATGATGACCACCGAAGCGGATCCCGCCGCCGCCACGATGACTTTCGCTTCACGCTGGCTGGCGCTGGGCGGACTGGCCCTCGTCGGGGCAACGTGGCCGCTCTGGACCGGCACGAGCGACTTTCCCCAGGTTCCGCTCCTGGCGGCGCTGCGAACCGTCCCCTTGCCGGTCGACTGGTCCCTGCTGGCGAGCTTGATCGCCGCCTGGATCGCAGTCCTCTGGAAGCCGGCTCCACAGCGTGTCGGGCGCGTGGGGCTGCTGGTCGCCGCGGCGGCGCTCGCGCTGCTGATCCTGCTGAATCAACATCGACTGCAACCCTGGGCGTGGCAGTTCCTGCTCGTGGGCCTGTTGATCGGCAGCGCATCTCCGGCGGCGGCTCTGTCCGCATGGCGTTGGCTGGCAATCAGCATCTACGTCTGGTCGGCGCTCTCCAAACTGGATGTCACCTTCTTCCAGTCCCACGGCCCGTTCCTGCTCGGAGGACTGTTTCGCGCGCTCGGCCAGCCAGACGCCCTCGGGCTCTGGAGCGAAACCGCGCGAAACCGTCTGGCCGTCGCCATTCCCGTCGCCGAGTTGTCGGCCGCCGTGACATTGCTGATTCCCCGAACGCGACTCGTGGGGCTCGTCGGTTCGATCACAATGCATCTCGTCCTGCTGCTCGCGCTGGGACCATTGGGCCTCGGCCATCAGCCAGGCGTTCTCCTCTGGAACCTCTTCTTCATCGGCCAGAACCTGCTGCTCTTCGCTCGACCGGCCGCAGCCGGTCCGGCCTGGCGCGAGCAGCCCGCGGGAACTCGCTTTGCCTGGGGCATCGCGGGACTCGCCATTCTGCTCCCCGCACTTGAGCCGTTTGGTGCGTGGGATCACTGGCCGGGCTGGGCCGTCTACGCCTCGCGCCCCGAGCGGAGCTACGTTTCCATCGCCGACGCGGATGCCGAACAGCTGCCGGAGAACCTGCAGCCATGGCTGGAACCAGCCGGCCCGTTCGATCCGTGGCGCCAGTTGCGCATCGATCGCTGGTCGCTGACCGCCATCGGAGCGCCGATCTATCCGCAGGATCGGTTTGCGGTCGGGGTCGCGCTCGCCGTGGCCCGCGGCCCGGGCAAACCCGATGTCCGCATCACGTGGGACGGCCTCGCCAATCGCTTCACGGGAAAGCGGACGACGCAAGTCGTCACCGGGACCGAGGCCGTCGAGAAATTCGCCCGGCGGTTCCGCCTCAACGCACAGCCGCGGTCGTCACCCGCGGAATCGGTGCGTACTGACGCAGCGAACGCTCCGTCACCAGCACCGCCCCGCTGACGGTCAGCACGACCTGTCGCAGGCCGGCGTCGCCCGATAACGGCAGCCGCTGTCGCAGCCGTCCTTCCCGTTCGTCGACGACCACAACCACCGTCGCTCCTTCGGCGGGCCACGTCCAGATCGAACCACTCATCGTGTCGTCGAACGCCGGCACGAACGCCACGCACCACCGCCGGTCATCGCCAAGCGGCAACTCGCAGACGTCGGTCGGATCCTCCAGCAGCGCCCCGCGCAATACACCGTCGCTGGCGCACCACACCCGGTGCCGGCCCCAGGCCACTTCGCCGGATAGCCCCCGGTTGGGCCAGCCGGTCAGGGCCGCGCTGCCGCTCGGTATTCCGGTCTGCGGTTCGAATCGCGAAATCGACAATCCATCGACCATCGCCCACCAGCGCTTCCCGTCCGTCCGGAGCACCGGATCGGCATGCGAATGCGACAGCGGACCGGCAAAGCGCCGATCCGACAGGCTTTCCCCATCGGGAATGCTGTGAATCGCGTGATCGTCGCCGATCACTCCCACCGTCAGCGATTCGTCAACACATGGGGCGGACTTCCACGGATGCTCCAGTCCAAACCGCGGCGGTTCCCAGACTCCGCCTTCCAGAAAGCAGCACCAGGTGTGAGCCGGGTTCAGCGTCTGGCACCAGAGTCGCCCTTCTGCCAGCGACCACCGCGCCTGCAACCGCCCGGCCGGCGGCCGAGTCCGCCAGCGCACCTCGCCCGTGCGAACGCTCCGAGCGAGAAACGTGCCGTCGTCGCAGCGAAGCACGAGCACTCCCGAATCGAGCCCCATCTCTGCGGGAATCAACGGCGCTCCAGCCCGTTCGTCCGATGGCCGTTGCCACATCACATCGCCGGTCCACGAATCGACGGCGACAAGCGTCCGCGACCCGATCAGAATCAGCGAATCCGCCGTGGCCAGGATTCGCTGCAACGGTTCTCCCAGCACGCGCGTCCAGAGCGTGCGACCATCGTTCGTGCGGACCGCCGTCACGCGGTCGTTCACCAGCAGCAGCACAGGCGGAATCGCGGCGGTCGCCCCCGCCTGCGGAACCATAACCGCCTCACCGGGATGAAGCGACCGTTCCCAACCGACTCGCCACCAGGGCGACGAATCGGCCCGCGAGTTGACTGGTTCCTCCGAGTCCTTGGATATCCGGAGACGCTGCTCAAGTACGTCGACGGTTTGCCGGGCCCGATCCATCAAGGCCTTCGAGACCGGCCAGTGAGCAACGGGCTCCAGAGCCGCGAGCGCTGTCCGGACTTCCTGCCGACGCGTCGCCGTCGCGCCCTTCTCGATCGCCGTCATGGCAGCAGCCGGGCTGAACGGCCAGTCCGCTCCCGCCTCACCGGCATAGCGTTCGCGGACCGAATCAGAGCCGTCGATCAGAACCTGCCGCAGCAACTGGCGAGAACGGTCCGTCATCGGGCGCCCCGTCTTGATCAGCGAGACCAGCGGCGACAACGGATCTCCATTCTCGCCCCGTTGGAACTCACTCAGCGCCAGCCGGTAGTACGCGCCCTCCTGCAGCTCAGGCGTCGAGAGCTGTTCCAGCACCTCGCGCAATGGCTGCGTTGCCAGCTCAGCCTGACCTTCCTCCGACGCTTTCCCCGACCAGCGCGCCGCCCAGCTCAGCCAGGCCCCTTCAGCCTCCCGGCGGATGGCGGCATTGCCGTTCCGGTCCGCGATCTCCAGCACACGAATCCACTCTTCCTTGGCCGCGTTCATGTCGCCGCGCGCCGCGTCCAGTTCGGCCAGTCGCAATCTCAATCGATGGTCGTAAGGCTCCAGCGACAGGCCCTCCAGCAGCTTCCGTCGCTGCCCCGAATACTCCCAGTACACGACCAGACGTGTCGGCTCCGCGACGACAATCCAGCCGGGAGCGACGGCCAGGTTGCCGCCGGTCCCCGGAGCGTCGGGATTGTCGACTTCAATCCGCCGCCGCAGTTGCCCCGTCGCCTGGTCGAAGACCTGCAACGCAGACCGCGACGGCCACAGGACTTGCTCGCCGCACAGGACGCCCTGTCCGTATCCACGCTCGTCGCTGTGGTCCCTCCAGACCGGTTTCCCCGTTCGCACGTCGAAAGCCCACAAGGAACGGCCGCTCGTGATCAGCACGTCGTGCGTCAGGGCTCGGCCGACGCCGATCAGAGACCGAAGCCTCTCCGGCTTCGGCTGGTTCCAGATCGTCCGCCCCGTCGCCGCCTCCAGGCAGAGAATGCGGTCGGAATCGTTCGGCGCCGCATACACCCGGCCGTCGTGCACAATGCACGGCAGCAGCGAGAACCCCGGCATCATCTGTCGAAACCCGCCCGGCTCCGTCGCCGTTTCATACGTCACCGCCCAGTCGAGCCGACCGTCCGTCGCATCGAGCGACAGAATCACCCCGGCGTCCGACGAGAGAAACAGCCGCCCCTCCGCCGCGCTCAACAGCAGATGGCTGATCCGGTTGTAGTCTTCTTCAGCCTGCGGACGTCCCGTGCAGACCGGGCGCATCCACTCGACTCGCCCCTCGGCCGGCTCGACGCAGACCACCGCCAGTTCGAGTTGCGGCCGACGCCGGCATGCCACCGCAAACACCCGCCCCTGCTCCACGACCGGTGTCCCCTCCCAGCTCCAGGGAGGCCCCCCTTCGGCCGGCAGCTCCTCAGACGAGACCATCCACTCCAGTTGACCCTGCCCATGTTCCAGATCCAGGCAGATCAACGTCGAAATGAGCGGTCGCAACTCCCGACGCGACGGCGACGTCACCGGCCAGCCCATCCGGGCGAAAAGCCGGCCGTCATCGATTGTCAGCGTGTAGTTCGGCATCCCCAGCGACGGGCGATCGGGGGCCGACTCGCGATCCTCCGGCACCGAAGGATAAATCTCCGGTCGTAAACTCCCCTCCGTCGACCAGGCCGGTTCGCCGGTCAGCAGGTTCCAGGCGGAAATGGATCCCTCATCGGCCACCAGCACCAGATCACGCCAGATCACCGGGTGATAAGCCAGCGGGCCGCCATCCGGCTGCAGCACCTGCCGATACCACAGCGGCAGCGAATTCTGCCGCAGCTCCGCCGACCACTTCGGCGTCGCCAGGTCGGGCAGAGGCCCGGCGATCCACTGCCGGGACATGCTCCCGCCAAACGTCGAAAAATCCCCGCTCCACGGCAACGGCTGCGGCAAGCCGATCGCTTCCGACATCTGACCCAGCAGCTCGACCAGCAATCCCGTCCGCCCGCCCAGCTCCCCTTCCGCCTGCGGGAATTCGGCGGCAAAGCGTTCGATCTCTCGCTTGGCTCGTTCCGGTTCCTTCAGCATCACGCTGCAAAGTATCAACCGCGCACGAACGGCCGCCGGATCGAGTTCCGTATCCGGATATCGCAACACGCCGGGAAAGCGATCGTCGGTCACCTCCGCGGGAAGCGGGACCAGCTGCGTCCACAGCCGCCGCGCCGTCGCAAACTCGCCGCGGTCCCAGGCCGCCTCCCCCAGCGCCCACAAGGCGTCATCGCCGAAGCTGCTCAGAAACGCCGTCCGGAGGATCCGCTGCAGAGCCGTCTCGCGACGTGTCTCCTTCCACTCGGCAAACCACTCCCGCGCGAGCGGATCGAGTCGGGCTCGATAGTCGGCACGAGCCCCCGCCGGCAGACGCGACAGCAGAATGTTCGCCCGCGTCGCCACGTTGGCATACCACGCCGTTCCCCCCGCTTCGCCGGCGCGGATCTGCGTCAGGGCCGCACTATGAGTTTCTGTGAGCTGCTGCAGGATCTCCAGAGCGTCCTGCCAGCGCCCGGCCGCCGCAAACTCCTCCACCTGCCCGAGCGACTTGGCCACCGTTGTATCGGCGGGAACCGTCGCGGCTTCGCGAAACGGCCGCCGGACCAGCGGTTCCTGAGCCGCCAGTCCGGTCGTCACGGACACCGCAAACAGGATCAGCAGGCCGCGCCGCATCGTGGTGTTCTTTTCCAGAACCGCTAAGCCCCGGCCCGTTCCGTCTGCATCCGTCGCAGCTCTTTCGGCAGCGGGAACGAGACATGTTCCTCACGCGTCACAACTTCGTCCACCACACCGCCATAGCGTTTTGTCAGAACGTCGATCACATCCTGCACCACAATCTCCGGAGCGCTCGCCCCCGCGGTGATCAAAACCGTCTCGATCCCCTCGAACCACTCGTCCCGCAGTTCCGCCGCGCCATCGATCAGATGCGACGGCTTCGCCGACGTCGCCCCGATCTCCATCAGCCGGCGGCTGTTCGAACTGTTCTGGCTCCCCAGCACGATCACCAGATCCGCCTCCGCCGCAAGCTGCGTCACCGCATGCTGACGATTCGTCGTGGCGTAGCAGATATCTTCCTTCGGCGGCGACTCGATATGCGGATACTTCCGCTTGAGGGCGCCGATCACCAGCCCGGCCTCCTCGACGCTCAGCGTCGTCTGCGTCAGGTACGCCAGCTTCGCGTCCTCCGGAAAACTGAGCCGCTCGACATCCCCCGGAGACTCCACCAGCGTAATGCTCGCCGGAGCCTCCCCCATCGTCCCGATCACTTCGTCGTGCCCGTCGTGCCCGATCAGGACGATGTGATACCCGCTCTTCGCGTACTTGATCGCCTCCAGATGAACCTTCGTCACCAGCGGACACGTCGCGTCGATCGTGTGCAGCCCCCGGCTGCGGGCCTCCTCGCGAACCTGCGGCGAGACGCCGTGCGCGCTGTAGAGCAGGATCGAACCTTCCGGCGCCTCGGAGATGCGGTCGACGAACGTCACACCCTGCTGCGTGAACCGGTCGACCACGTACTTGTTGTGCACGATCTCGTGATAGACGTAGACGTTCGAGCCGAACATCCGGATGGTTTCATCCAGGCACTCGATCGCCATATTCACGCCCGCACAAAAGCCGCGGGGATTAGCCAGCAGAATCCGCATGACAACTCATTTCGAAAATCGGTCTCGTCAGGCGACCCATCCGCCCGCCCCGGAATTGTAGCCGGAACCGCCAGGAATCCGACAGGACGAAAGCACCCCGCCGGAATCGACGTCCCGCGAGGTGTTCCACGCTGATTCCGCAATCGCCCGCCGACCTCAGTGCGACCCGCTCGTCGCCGCAGCCGGAGCAACTCCATGTCCATCGACAGGCTTGGGATCATCGACCGGCTTGAAGATCAACACCATCGCCGCGCCCGCAGCCGCAAGCCCCAATCCCATAAAGAAACGCCAGTCCGGAGACTTCTCGACTTTATGGAAGTACGTGATCGTCGCAATCGTGTTGATGATCGGCGCCCCCGCAAACACGAGCGGCGCCACGTAGATCACCCCTCCCTTGCCCGCCGCCGTTGCCGCGAAAATCACGCACAGAGCTCCGATCGCCCCGAACGTCCCCGCCGCCAGGCCCCATCGGATCGTCAGTCCGCTGAAGTTCGGATCCCCCTTGATTGTGGGATCGAACTTCGCGACGTAGATCATGATCGCCGGGATCATCACCGCTACGATGAAATAGGCCAATCCCACCAGCAGAAACGCCCGCAGGCTGCTCTTGGCCGTCGTCGCCGCGACGTGCACCGACGGCACATACAGACCCCAGGACAACGCCGCTCCCGCCACAAACAAAAGAACGATCCACATTTTCGACATCCGCAAACTCCAGGAATCGAAACCACCACGGTTTTCTCGTCCCACCGATCATAGCCGATCGCGCCTGGCCCGTCAGGCAACCCCGGCCGTTCCCACCTCCCGCAGCCCCGCTACAGCCCGTTCCGGCCGCTTCACTGACGAACTTGTCAGCGACGCCGCATCCAGGCCCGCCCATCGCCGCCCGCGAAATCCACGCCAGCACGTACAGCCCCCGCTTGAACCGGCTCCAGTCCTTCGGCGTGACCGGCTTCGGTTTCGCCGGAGCAGCAGCAGGCGGTGATTGCTCCGTCTCAAGCAAAGCCCCGGCCGCCCCGCCGGGGGCGGTGTCTGCCGACTCTGAGATGGGTTGGGCGTGGATATCGCATTCGGCGGCGATGGGAAGAGCGCTGGCGGGGGATGTGCTGCGGGCAGGCCGAGGAAGGCCGGGCGCGCCCGGCCCTACGTCGAAGGTCCAGTTGGCGGGATTGATGTCGGGCGGACCTGGAGTCCAGCCGGGCGGAGGCGGGCCTAACAGCGACTCGTGGAGGTAGAGGCGCTGTTCGTTGTAGTCGTCGATCGCCTTCTGCCGGTCCTCGCGGGACTGGTGGCTGGTGACGCCGGGGATGGCGGCGGGGTCGTCGTCCAGGGACATTTCTTTGAGATAGCAGGGGCGCTCGTTGACGTCGCGCTTCTTGAGCCAGTGGATGTAGCGGCGCCAGATGTCGAGGCGTTTGCCGAAGCGGTGGGCGAGGGTGGCCCAGCAGTGTCCGGCGAAGCGGCCGAAGGCGCTGATGGTGGGGAATTCTTCGGCGCGGTCGCCGGCGAAGGTGAGGCGTTCGAAGAGGTAGTCGTCGGAGTAGACCTTGGGAACCTTCGCCCGCGGCGGGAGGCCAGCGGCGAGACGGAGGGTGGTCCAGTTGCCCCACTTGCGATAGACGTGGTGCGGGTCGATGCCGGTGGCCTGGTGGAATTTGAAGAGGGTGATGTCGGGGCCGAGATCGGCGGCGAGGGATTGGAGTTCGGTGAGGAGGGTGTCGCGGGTGGGCATGGGGGGCCTCGAAGAAGTGGGTGGTGGCTAGTGAGGAGAAGAGGGGGGGGGAGTGAGGAGACGAGGGGCGTGGGTGGCACGCCCAGAGTCTGCGATGGGCGTGTTTTTTGTGGTGTTCCCTACCCTATGGGGTTTGTTGCGCGGAATTCATAATTTTGTCAGTTGTCAGTTGTCAGTTGTCAGTTGTCAGTTGTCAGTTGTCAGTTGTCAGTTGTCAGTTGATGGATGGTGGGGGGCTCTTTGGGCATCCCGGAGGGATGCGAGACGGTCGTCAGGGGTTGAGCCGGCTTTGCGGCGACACCCCTGGTCTGGGTGTGGCGATGGGCCGACCCCGGCGGGGTCGCAGAGTGTTGGATTGAGAGCGGAGGGCACGCGGGATGTGCGACCCCGTGGGGGTCGGGGTGATGTGGAGGCTCGATTTCCAGGGGTGTCGGAGCGAAGCGCTCCTCAACCCTTGGCTACCCTCTGCGACCCCTGCCGGGGTCGGCGGAAACAGGGGGCGATTGTGTCCTCTCACTTTATGGGGGTTTGTTGCGCGGAATTCATCATTTGGTCCGTTGTCAGTGGTCCGTGGTCAGTTGCTGGAGGGTCGGGTGTGGTTCGGCGGGTTGGTTTGTGGATTGCGGGTCTGTTTCGGCAGGCGGGGGCCTGCCCTACAAGAAGGGGGGGTGTTGCGCGGAATTCATAATTGGGTCCGTGGTCGGTTGGTGGATGGTGGGGCGTGTTCGGCGGGTTGGTTTGTGGATTGCGGGTCTGTTTCGGCAGGCGGGAGCCTGCCCTACAAGAAGGGGGGTTGTTGCGCCGAATTCATGATTCCGGTTCGCCATTCTCCGGTCCCCTCGCCTGCATTCCGATGTGGGAGAGGGCCAGGGTGAGGGTCTTCGAACGGATCGCGTTGTCGTCCACGGAGTGATGAAGACCCTCACCCCCCGCCCTCTCCCGGCGAAGACGCCGGGCGAGGGGGCAGGTCGTAGGGCAGGCTCCCGCCTGCCGACGTACGGCATCGACGCCCGCTCTCCATCAACGTCCCCGCATCTCCAGCATCCCGCAGGGATGCCAGACGGTAGTTGCTCCGCCCCCCGCGGGGACACTCGTCGGGGAGGAACGCAGGCTCAGCGGAGGACGGGTGGCTGGGGTCGGGCGTCTGCGACCGCCCCCAGCGAATGCAAACTGGCTTCAATCCTGGGGGCTCGAAGACTCGACCCCAGCCACCCGCCGGCAACGGATCTCTCCAAACGCAAAATCGGCGTGTTCCTCAGGAGCCAGGGGTTGAGCGCAGCGACACCCCTGGAAATCAGACATCCACTCCACCTCGACTCGGCAGGGGTCGCAGAAGATTGAAGAAATCAGGCCCCCCTCAAACCATCCCTTGCCACTCCATTACTCTATTCTGTACCCTACTTTTCAAAGGAGCCCGGTTCCCATTCCCGGCGGGAGACGTCAATGGCTGATCTGCAACTCCCCGGTCCGGCGGAACTCGCCGAGGCCATTCAGGCCGAGGTTCTGCAAGGCGTCCGCGCCGGCCTGATTCCGCCGAACGTCGGTTCCTTCACCGAGCTGCACGACTACTGCGACGCGAATTGCCTCGGCGGCACCGAAGCGCTGCTCGACCGCCTGGAAGCCGCCATCGGACACGAACCCGCCCTCGATCAGATGAGCTGGTTACTGAACACAGCCCAGGGAATGGTCGACGCCTGGATCAAGGCGGGAGGAATCGGGGAGGGTAGTGGGTAGTGGGTAGTGGATTGGGAGCAGAAAACGCAAATCGGGTGGCACGCCCAGAGTCTTCGATGGGCGTGGTCTTCTCCTCGGTCCCCTCTCCCGCATTCCGATGTGGGAGAGGGCCAGGGTGAGGGTCTTCGAGCGCCCCACAACGTCATCTGCGAAGACCCTCACCCCCCGCCCTCTCCCAGCGAAGACGCCGGGCGAGGGGGCAGGATGTGGGGCACGCTCCCGCGTGCCGGAATGGACCTGGAGACCACAAATCGGCAGGCGGGAGCCTGCCCTACGCGGTGCGGCGGCTACGCCCGCGCCAGGAACGAAACCGGCTCCAGCCGGCAGGTCGACGTCAGCGCCCCCTGCAGCACATACAGCTTCGGAGCCTTCGCCACGTCGAAGACCCGATACAGATGGTACTGCTCCGGCACATCCTCCGAGCACCGCACTTCGTTCGCCGTCACGTAGAACGGAAACGACTTCGCCAGCCCGGTCGTCTTGACCTCAATCAGCCGTTCGGCGTCGCTCCGCCCATCGTACGACAGAACATCGAACCCCAGCCCGTCCCCGAGCGATTGCGAAACCCACTCGACCTTCGGAGCCAGATCCTCCCGCCCGGCCTGCACCAGCCGAGCCCGTTCGAGCGCCACCACCCACTCTTCGCCCAGCCGGCCGAGCCGGCGGTTGGCGGCGTCCCGGCCGACAAAATCGATGTGCCGCCCCTTGCGCGTGAGCCACGGTTTGCCGGTGGCGATCGGCGCCTCGACAACGTCCGGGCGGTCTTCGTAGACCTCGGAGTAAACCAGCGACGCCCCCGCCGGCAGATGCTCGGGCGCGAGGAGCGGCGACTTGGCGAACGCATCCAGCAGCCCGGCGTGGGCTTCCAGATACTCGCGCACGCCGTCGATGAGCAGCGCCTGCGAGTTCATCCGCGGCTTATACCCGTTGATGTAAGGCAGCCCCATGCGGACCAGCACGGCGCTGATGTTCTGGTGCTTGAACTCGATGGAGCCGTCGGAGCGCCCGTTGAGCAGCGGGCTGAGAATGCGCCGGTGCTCGGTCTTGCTGAAAGGCTCGTTGCGCAGCTCCTGCGCGAGCATCGCGAAGTAGTCCGCGACGATGAGGGAGACTTCGGCGGAGGACCAGATATCCACCTTCACGATTCTCTCACACAAACCGTCCCAACAGTTACCAGCCCACTCTGCTAAAGCAACTTCCACACGCCACTATTCAATTCACACACCTCGGCTGACATCGGCAAGCAAACACTGTCAATGACTGTAACCTCAACAGTGGCGCCAGGCGTAAACTCGGCACATTCAGGCCTCACAAACACGTCTGGTCCGCGACGGCTACCAAGTCCGCGTGAACATCGTGGTGAACCCGAATTGTATCGGCACACGCGTAGATCGGCAGCCGCATTGGAACTCAGTAGATCGCGAGTCGGAACACGAAGAATCGCCGGATTCTCATTGCGATACCGCTCAAAATGACGTTCACCGTAGCTAATCGGACCGTTTTCGTCGCCCGGCCAGAAAAATACCCGCGCATTCAAACTCGAAACCAAATCTGAAAATGACCACCCACCCTCGTACCTGACGTTCCCTGAATGCAACGGCTTCTGATCACGGATGACAAAAGCAACGCCGTCCAAATCGATTCTAAGCAGACTGGGTCGCTTCGTTGCCATTATCTCTAAGCGACCCGCCCGCCGAAATATGGTCGCAGCACTCATTAAAACACGCGTACTCGCGATATTTGCGACGTTCTCGGAACTTGTCAAATGGTACAACACCGGTCGTACTCGGACGAGATCTTCACGCGAAAACACGACAGTTAACCCCCTACCAACATCTACGGTCAATGATGCTTCGATGATGAAATCGTGTTGAAATCAGCGACACCGGGGCTTCCGAAACCCGTTCCACCTCTTGAATGAACTGGACGGTTTCCTTGGTAAGCTGTTCAAAACGGCGAGCATCGCGATTCTCTTTGTTTATATAGTCAGCGAACGTCAGCGCCACGTCAGTCGGCGCGTTCAGTTCAGATGCTCTCTTCAGCAGCACCCAATCGAATTCAGAGATCCGCCGCTTCTTCTTCGTTGTCGATGTTGTTTCCGTCTTTCGAAGCTCCGACTCGCCAATTCCCGACCGCCTGGCAATCTCGGCAAACGAAATCTCTTGGGACATATACCCGGATGTTCCGCCTCCCTCTTCCGGATTCTGAACCCGGATCGGATAAGTACGGCAGACCATTATGACTTTTCGCACTCGGCTCGGAGATATTCCCGCCTCGGCCAAGCAACCGGCGACGGTGGTATCGCGTGAGGTAACATGCGGATAGTGCCCGTGAAAGAGGCTGAGGCCGGTACCCTGAGTTCCCTCAAGCAATATTCGACTTCGATTGCGGCAGGCCTCCTCAATCACTTCTCGCGCCGGCCGAACGAATGGACGCAGCTTCTTGACGTGCTCGGCGAGCGTAACGTGATTTATCCCACGGTCGAGAATCCGGCGCGCGGTTGCGGCACCGACTCCTTGGCCAGTGGACCCGATCGATCTGACGAGCGATTCCTCACGTGCAATGTCTTCGTCAGAAATCACCATAACCTGAGGATCAATCGTGAGGCGAGAGACATCTAACTGGCAGGCGCTAATCTCGCGCCAAATGCTGTCCACGCCAATAACGGCCCCCGCTCCAATGACTATTTTGGCTTCACTCACTCTAGTACCTGACGGAAGTGAGTGGAAGGTAAATGGCTCGGGATCTTCGTAGACTTTATGTCCTGCGTTGGGACCACCAACCCTCACCAGTACGTCATACTCCGGCGCGATGTACGCTGCAACTTGTCCTTTGCCCTCGCTACCGTACTGACCACCGACCAAAACATCGACCACTCGCTCGTAACCACGACCGTAAAGCCCCAAATGGCACGCCGCCCGCACAAGCACATCGTTCGTCGTGTTCTGCTTCGTGTCGACTACAATGTCGGCGGCATCTGCCAAATGAAAAACATCGCGTTCAGTCGCATTCTTAAGAACATCGTCATATGAAGCCAGTTCGGAAATCGGACCGCCTCGTCTGAGTTTGTATCGCGACACTAGCTCCTCTCGTGGGGCTTGAAGGTGAATGTGCTTCACTCGATTTCCGAATCCGCGGCGGATTTCGTCAATCTGGCCCTGCATTCGAACTGCGTCGACTACAAATCTCGCGTCAGGCGAAGCTTTTCTCACTACACGGGCTAATTCTTCGAGAACCCATCCGCCGGAGGTCTGAGCGTCAAGTTTCTCGCCAAGTTCCTGCAGCGTGTTGCGGTCTTGATCAGCCTCAGGAAAACGCGAAAGCAAAAGTTGCCACGTCTTCACGATCACAAATCCGAACTCTTCTTCAAGCAGCTTCGATAATGTACTCTTCCCAGCGGCAACGGAGCCGGACAGCAGGACGATCAACCTGGCCATTCAAGTCTATCTCCGTCGACCGACAGTGCTTGTCAGAATAACTCTCGCTGTCCCTTACTGGACACCCACTTGCGACGCTCTGCGGCGAGGTCGTAGACTGCGACGTCTATACCTCGACGGCACAAATGGCGATCCAGCATTTCTGCAACGACTGACCAGTTGCCACCTGCCTGACCGCATCCGATCCGCGGAACATGGACAGACGCATTGGATTGAAGAGCCAACTCTGCGAGTTTGCCTAGGCCGGCTTCTAGTGCGTGATATCGAATGCGTGGTGTCTTCGAGTCGCCATACCCGTGCTGCGCGATAATACTGCATATGATCACATCGTCATCGACAGAAACTGCACGGACGCTTCCGAGCGACAAATTCAAGCGGTCACTGGAAATCCAGTCGACAAAGTCTTTCTGCGCCGCGGGCCACTTCTTGGCGACAACTCTTGCAAAGCCACCACCCCAGTTCGGGGTAGCATCGTTAACTACATGCGCGACAACTTTAGTCCCCTTGCCCCTTGGGATCACCGCGTCCCCGACCAAGTACATCACACTTGGAAGGGAGTTGTGCGAGCCTGATTCTGGTAAAAGCAGGCCGACTACGCGAGGATTTGAGTTCCCGGGAAATGCCGGGATCGCGACGCATTCGACTTTCATCTCACCAAGTGAGCCAATCCAAGTTTCTGCACCCTTAGCGGTAAACCCAATTGCACTGCATTCAGTCGCGACGCTTTCTGTGGGAATCAGCATCCCGGCGGTCAGCTCATTTCCCCAATTGTTTGCGCATCTGACGTAGTCCAACGTCATCGACGTCGCATCTTCGGAGTGGTACGACGCCGCAAAGACGGCACATTGATCGCGAGTAAGCTTGAGAAATCGAAGCAGTACTGCTTCCGTAGACACCTGAAAGCGTTCTCTGAGCGATAGAAATGAGTCGATTGAGATCTCGGCGTCGGCGATTTCCGGAAAACTTCCCGCGGGCATCAGAAGTTCAGATGCGCCTACATTGCAGAGCATTTCTAATTGCCACTCATCGCCAACGATCTCATGTCGAGCCGTTCGATGGCGTACTCGCTCGCGGCAATCGGGAAACAATGTATGAGAGACTTCGTGCGCGATCGAAAAGCGAATTCTCGATTGTGGACGATGGGGATTGTATTCGATTCGGTACGAGTCTCGGCCGTGCGGTAGTAGTCGAGCATCACGCACTGAGTCACAAGGGATAACCGAGAAGCCGAGAAACTCTGCAAGTTCGAAAACATCGAACGGAGGGCCCTTCCATCCCTTCTCCATCGCGCTAATTGCAAGGCTCTGTGCTCGTTGAATTACGACATCCGATGGATCGCCCAGTTCGGTAAGCAGGGCGGCGGACTGATTCGTCCAGAAGTGTTGGGTTTTGATGGTCACTGGGGAATCGCACCGTTCCGAAGGACTCGATCAGAAAGACATAACGCAGTTACTCTGTTTCGAACGAACGGAAGCGTCAGCCGCTGTCGTAAGATAGCTGACGCGCGTTGAACCTGTACGCATTGAACCACTGGCCGTAAGTCGCTGTCAAGGAAGATACAGGATACGTACGTGCCAAAGTATCTGTGATCTCGCGATTTCGCGTTTTTAGCGGGGATCGGTCGAGCTTCGCCGAGAGTATCCCCTTGACGTTTTCCATCACGAACACCGCCGGCCAGTGGTCGCCGATCATCCGCAGATACTCCCGGTACAGCGACGACCGGTGGTCTTCCTCGATCCGGTATCCCGCTTTCCCCTTGTTCCGCGAACGACCAACCACCGAATACGCCTGGCACGGCGGGCCGCCGATCAGCACCCACTGGCCCTGCGAAGTCCGGACGGCTTCGTCGATCCGTCGGGAGAGATCCTGGTGATCGTGACCGGGGGCCCCCAGCTCGAACTGCCGGGCTTCCTCGCCGGCCCGCTCCCAGGCTTCGAACCAGTCTTTCGAGGCGGCTTTCAGGCGGTCGGGGAACTCGGCGAGCGGAAATTCGCCGCGGAGCAGTTCGTAATACAGCTCGGGGACGCTTCCCGACGGAAACTGCCGGCCGGCATGGCCGGTCTGTGCCGACTCAGAGTTGGGTTGGGGGTGGATGTCGCATTCGGCGGCGGCCGCCACACGCGGCCCGGGTGCCGACTTAGAGAAGGGTTGGGGGTGGCTATCGCATTCGGCGGCGTTGGAGGAGAACTGCCGGAAGAAGCTGCGGAGACGGAGCGTCTGGTGGGCGTGCGGGTCTTTTTCGATGGAGAGGGCGATGCGGAATCCGCCACGGGCGGCTGGTACGGAGTGAGAGACGGGTTGGGCGTGGATGCCGGATTCCGCGGCGATGCGAGGAGCGCTGGTGGCTTGAAGGCCACTCGTGGCACGCGAGCCGTCGGTGGCACACGATGGGCGGAATGCGGAAAAGCCTTCGCCGAGGCCGCCGGGGCCTGCGAAGAGATCGATGACTGGGATCGTCCGGTGGGAGTGCATCCCGCTCCGTTCGCGTTTCGGACGCCGGGTGAAATTGCCACGGAGGACGGTATCCGGAACAGCAGTGCGGGACAATGCCGTGCTGGCGGTGGAGGAGGCGGTGGGCGCATGAAAAAAGGACTTGCGACGGGTGGTCGTAAGTCCTTTGTTTTCAAGGTGCCCAGGACAGGAATCGAACCTGCACGGTATTACTACCACTAGGTCCTGAACCTAGTTGCGCGCGGAATTCGAGGCGGCTTGGGCCGGTCGCGCCGGTCACACTGCCAGCGAGCGATTCCGGGGCGGCGATCGGCGGGGCTTTTCAACCGGACGGACCGGCTGCAGGCGGCCGCGGGTGATCTCGCAGTACTCCCGCTCGCGTTCAATCCCGTCCGCCTGGCGGCCCAGTTCCTGCGCGGCCACCAGTGTCGTCGAATTCCTGGCGAGTGTGACATGACCGCTTTGCGCTTCCGTTTGGATGCGCTTCAACGGCCACACGTGCGGATCTGATCAATTTTCCGGATTCGCGGAAACGGACGATTGCGGCAGGCTGGTCTGCGGCAGTATCTAAAGGACCATCACTTCGCGACGCACATTACGTGCACATCGCCACCAGCTCACCACCGGTGCCGATCCAACCACCGGTGTCTGTGAGGGGGGACGGAATGCGGGTCATTCGATTTGCGATTGCGGCCGCTGTGCTGATGGCTGCGACCGGGCAGGCCAAGGCCGGCCTGATCGGCACTGACGTGCAGGGATTCTGGGGGAATGCCAGCGTTTCGGCGGATGGAATTGCCCCAGGTTATTACAGCAGTCCGACAGCCGTCATTGGCGCTGGTGCTGAGTTCACTGGCTCGATCTCTGATTCCCAAGTTCTTGCAGATTTTGATCCATCAACCAGTCGATTGAGAATCGAATTCGTTCACGTCGCGCCGGAACTGGAAGGCAGCCACCAATTCCTGGGGTTTGGTACCTCCTTCGCGATTGACTGGGGGGTGAGCGGCGGCTCGTTGACGGGATTCACCCTCATTGCTGGCAATACGTTGCCGATCACCAACTCTGGATTCACGGCAAACTCCCTTGATGTGGAATTCACTGGGCTGTTCTTCGGGAGGGGCGTAACGAGCTTGTTTGCAGAGTTCCAGATTACCTCCGATATGCCCCAAACTGTCACACCCGAACCGACCTCCCTGGCCCTCACCGGATTCGCCGGAATCGGGATGGCGGTCGGAGCCTGGCGTCGCCGACGGCAGCAGAAGTCGGCAGCCGCGTAGCGCGGCGGGACCACCGGACCACCGGACCACGGAGAGCGGGCGGCCAACGCAGGTCGCCCGCTCTCTGCATTTCGCAGCCGCTCAAATCGCGAGAGACCGTCCCTTTGCGTTGCCGCGAGATGGCCCGTCCGAGCATCGCGGCGGCTGTAGGCGGCCGCGGGTGATCTCGCAGTACTCCCGCTCCCGTTCAATGCCGTCCGCCTGGCGGCCCAGCTCCTGGGCGGCCACCAGCGTTGTTCCGCTCCCCGCGAACGGATCGAGGATCCGGCTGCCGGGCGGGACGACCTGCACCAGCTCCTTCAGCAGCTCGGTCGGCTTTCCGGTCAGGTGGAACTTGTCCGCTTTGCGGACTCCCACCTGATAACAGCCGTTGAACGGGCCGGCGTGGGTGGCCTGCGGGCAGGCGCCCTTGGTGCCCCAGACGACGTACTCGCATTGATGCCGGAAGTAGCCCTTGTGCGGAGCGCGGGCTCCGGCCCCCTTGTCCCAGGCGAGCACGCCCCGCCAGGTCAGGTCGGCGGCCTGAAACGCGTCAGTTAGCGCCGGGAGCTGTCGCCAGTCGATGAAGACCAGGCAGTACCCGCCCGGCTTGAGCAGCCGCCGGCAGTCGATCAGCCATTGCTGACACCACCAGGTGAAGGAACGCTGGTCTTTGAGGTCGCCGCCGAACGTCGGCCGGCCCCGCAGCTCGCCGTCCTGCGAGTACTTGACTTCGGGGGAGCGGCGACGTTCGCCGGCCGTGGTCCCGCCTGAGCAGTAGGGCGGGTCGGTGATCACCGCGTCATAGCTCGCCGGTTCGAGCCGCGGGAGGGCTTCGTGGATCTCGGCCTGAAAAAGACGTGTCGCCTTGGTTTCGAAGTAGGGTCGCATCGTGCGGGCCTTTCGTGCGGATCGGATCGGAGAGAAGAACCGAGTCGATCGCACGTGCGGCGGGCCACGAATCCGCGCAGCAGGAACCGCACCGGCCGGGAACCGGCGGCGCGACGGGCAACAGTGAGACAGGTTGGCGGCAGGCATGCGGAACCCCACGGGGACACGCATGTCGGCCTGCCAGCATCAGGCTGACGTGTGGACCGGCCGGCAGTTCGAGCTGCCGGCCGGTCGCTTTGATTTCGCGCGGAATCACTCCCGCGTCATTTGTGGACGAAGCAGACGGGGGCCTCCTGTTCGTAGGCTTTGAAGCGGGAGTGGAGCGGCGCGCCGCGACTCCAGACGCGCTGCAGGTCCGGCCGTCCGTAGACCAGCACGTTCAGCGCGGCCATGTCCGCGGCCAGCGGGCCGCGGTGCGAGAGCGTGCCCCAGATCTCGTGGAACAGCGCCAGCAGCGGAGCGCGGAAACCGCCGACGATGCCGCAGTTGAGAATCGGCCGGCCGAGGACGTGCGGGGGAACCTGGCCGAACGTCTGCTGCAGTCGGCGCAACAGCCAGCGGCCGGAGCTGGTCCCGTCGTCGATCATCCACGGCTCGGTCCCGATCCACAGATCGAAGTCGGTCCGCAGCAGGTCGAACGGATCGTCCTTGATGCGGACGTCGAACAGATCCGTCAGGAACGCCGTCGCGCAGTCCTGCCGGCCCAGCCATTCGGCCGCCAGGTGAAACCGCCAGGCGTTGCAATGCGTCGACTCCGGAACCGGGGCGCAGCGCACGCACTCCACCCGGTAAGGCTGCAGCCGGGCGACGAACTCCGGCGAGAGCTGATCGTGCAGCAGGACGCCCCGCAGGCCGCGGGCGCGAATCCCTTCGGCCCAGCCGGCGACCAGCTCCCAGCGGTCGGGGGCCACGGACTGCCCGCTCTGCGGGTCCGGGCGACTGGTCAGGTACGTGCTGAGAACGACGCGATCGAGCCGGGCGGGGCGCAGCTCCGAACGGCAGCCGGCGTGTTTGCGGTAGTGGTAGAGAGCCGGATTGCGGGCGGTCCCCCAGCCGTCCCGCAGGACGCGCTTCCAGGTCTCCCAGTCCTCGGACGTGCGGCCGTTGGGGATCTCGAAGGCCCGGCTCCGTTCCAGTGCGGCCCGGCGGACGACGGCCCCCGCGTGAATCCAGTTGCGGAACTCGATGTCGCACGGGACCGGGTCCCAGCGCTGGTGCCGATCGCCGAACTCCTGCAGGGAAGACCAGGCCAGGCCGATGGCAGGATCGTCCAGGACGGCCAAGGCCTGTTCGATGTAGTCGCGGGCGATCCAGTCGTCGGCGTCGACGCAGCAGACGAACGGGGCGCGGGTCGCTGCGAGGCCGGCCCGGCGGGCTTCGTGGGGATCGCAGAGTTCCACCCGCCGGTACCGGATGCCGTTGGCGGCGTATCGCGCGGCCACCGCGGACGTGTTGTCCATGCTGGCATCGTCGACGACGACGATCTCGGCGGGCCGGACTGTCTGGGCCAGAATCGAGTCGAGGCACTCGGCCAGGTATCGGCCGTAGTTGTGACACGGGACGATCACCGCGCAGCCGGCGGCGGGGGCCATGGCGCGAGCAGGAACCAGCGGTCCGCGGGCATTGCCGGGCGCGTGACGGACGAGGCTCATCGGATCTCCGGGGGTGCGAGGTACGGGCGGCCGGCGACGATCAGGCCGCCGGCGGGAGGAATGGTCAAACTGCCGATCTGAATCGGTTCGTTGTTGCGGTCCACGAAATCCCGCTCCCAGAGCGTGTCCCCCGTCGCCGCGTCGAGGCAGTAGACGTGATTGCCCCAGTCGGTGATCGGGTTCGGGGCGGTGGCGTCAGGCCAGAGCAGGACGTCGAAGAGCAGATAGAGCCGGTCGGCGTCCCACAGCAGCCAGGCCCAGTCGAGCGAGATCTCTTGCGGCGGGGCGTCGAACGTGAGCAGCTCGCGTTGCCACACGACGGAGCCGGACGCGTCGAACATGGCCAGGCAGGACGAGTACTCCACCGGCCCGCCGACTTCGTCCTGCTGCTGATACCGGCGCCAGATGACGGCGACCCGGCCGTCCGGTCCGGCGTCCATCTGGACGACGTCGTCCCGCAGAATGTACGGTTCAGTCATGGCGGGGAGCGGATTGGCGGCCGTCCAGCGAGTGGCGCCAGCCGTCGTAAAGCCGGCGACCGAATCGTCACCATGCAGAGCCGACCAGCCGACGACCGGCAGGCCGGCGCCATCGAGGACCAGCCGGTCCGGCGGCGTGGTCGGTTCGAACTGCCAGACGGTTTCGGCGGCCGCATCGCCGCCGACGAGGACGGCCGCGGGCGACGTTCCGCGGACGAGCGCCGCCCAGGTGCGGTCCGGGCCCGGCGCCAGGGCGACCACGTTGCCGGCGACGTCGGCCAACAACCGGCGTTCGAGCTGCAGCAGTGTGCAGAGCCAGAGCCGGCCGCTTTCGATGTAGAGCCACTGCACGTCGCTCAGCCAGAGGCCGTTGTGCTGCAGGCGGGCGGGCTCCGGGTGGACGGTCGAATCTGGCGCGCCGGGAAAGCGCAAGTCGCGGCGCAGGACGTCGCCGGTGGCCAGTCGGCGGAGTTCGTCGCGGCCGTGCACTCCCTCGCCGTAGAACGTCACCGCGCCGAAGAGCTGCGGGTAATCGCCCCGGAGCTGCAGCAGCAGGCCGTCCGGGCTGGCGCTGACCAGCGAGACCTGCGTCGCGCCGCCGCAACACGACTGCCGGCCGAACAGCCAGGTGTCGACGACGTTCCCGTCGCGATCGAGCTGCACTGTCGTCAAACGCCGTTCGCACATCAGAGCACGCATTCCAGATGATCGGCGACGTACCCGCGGCCCCAGACCCACGAGGCCCGCAGAAAAGCCCCGCCGGGGATCGCATCGCGCGACGGAAAGGGCTTCCAGACTTCGGTGAGTTCGAGCCGCGGCCACCACGGGAAGGCGCCGACCCGGGCGACGAGGGACAACGTGTCGGGATCGTCGAACCACTCCAGCGGGAACTGACGGTCGCGATTCGGGATTCCGGGGAACCGGACCGCCCAGGCGTTGGCCCCGGACCAGGTCGTCCCATTGTTGAACGAGTCCCCCAGACCGCGGACTGTGATGTCGGACGGCAGGCCGAGGGCGATCAGCTTCTGCCGCACGTCGTCGGACTTGTCCTGCAAATAGAGCGTGGCCACCTGGTCGGTGTCGTGCAGCCGGATCTGGACGAACTGCGGGCCGTTCGAGCCCAGCTCCTCGCCGACGATCCGAATCCAGAGCACGCGGTCGTCGACCGGTTCGAGAGGAACGCACTGCGCCGGGATGTCGGCCACGTTCCAGGCGCTCCCCGGCAGGTCGTCTGGTCCGGTGTCGGTCGAGTCGGGATCGGTTCCGGTAGCGCTGGTCAGGTTGTGCAGCAGCGCCACGATCGACGGAGGCGTGCGGACCTGTCCGCCGTCCGGCGGCCGCCGGTTTCCCAGCTCGCCGTTGCGAAACGCTCGCAGCAGCGCCCGCAGCGTCGGAAGATCTCGCGAATCGAGCAGAACGCCGGTCACAGGAAGGTCTCCCCGTTGACGGTCGCCCCGAGGATGGTCAGCTCGCCGCCGGTCCGGCGGATGGTTCCGACCGTAACGTCGCGGCCGATGATCACCTGGCCGGCCCGCTGCGTCAGCTTGCCGAACTGCGCGGCGTCTTCGGGGAAGAGCGCAATGCCAAGTTCGCCGTCGACGACTTCGAGCAGGTTGTCGGCATGGTCGCCGTCCCAGAGGACGGCAGGGATGCCGGCTTCGGTCCCGCCGCCGGTGGCGATGACCTCGATCGACGTCTTCTGATCGCCGGTCGCCAGTTTGACCCGGCTCGAACCGGCCCCCTGGCCGGCTCCGATCTCGATCGACGTCGCCCACAGCTCCAGCTTGAGGGGGCGATACTCGTCGTAACCGGAGGCATTGGTCCGGGGCAGCCCGAGCTTCGAGCCGGCGAACCGGCTGTCGACGAACAGGTGCGCCAGCAGGACGCCCACCTGGTGGATTCCGGTTCCGGCGTCGGTCAGGTTGACCGCGTCGCCGTCCGGGGCCAGCGCGAGCTGCAGCGAGGCGCCATTGACGTTCACGGCGTAGTACGTCGTCGCGGCGGAGAGTCCGGCGGGCAACGTGTTCGAGGTCCGGACGGACAGGGCCTGGCCGTTCCAGAAGGTTTCGCGGCCAGTGGCCAGCGTCAGCCGGTCGGTCGCCGGATCGGCCGTGAACTGGCAGCGCTGGCGAATGCCATAGAGCAGCTCGGCGCGGGCCAGTTCGAGCGAGACGTCGTCGCCAGCGCCGGGGACGCCGGGCAGGCCGTCCGCGTCGGCCCAGTTCAGCGGGTCGTCCCAATGCTTCGGGCCGCGGCTGCGCTGGATCTCGGTCACCGTGACGGCCGCCCCGCCCTGCTGCAGCGTACTGACCGCGATGCCGGCGTTCGTCAGCGTGTGAACCGCGGTCATCTGCGGCAGGTTCCCCAGCGACTGATCGAACTCGCAGACGATCGGCGCGGCGGGCCACGGACCGCCGTAGCAGGTGACGAGCCCGGCCCCCACGTTGCTGAGGGCCTCCAGGGCGGCTTCCGCCTCCGCGGCCGTCGTGTCCCAGTCCAGGGCGGCGGCCGTCTGATCGTCCAGCGTGAGCGTCACCTGACCCTTCCAGGAGTCGGCGCTGATGCCGACTTGCTGGATCTCTTCGCCGCCGAAGCCGATCACTTCCATCAACGCCAGGTCGGTCGACTGGTAGCCCAAGGCCCAGAACTCGAAATACAGGATTCCGTCGCCGGAGTAGCTGGCCAGCAGCGTTTCCGACGCGTCGGTCTGTCCCGTGCCGGCTTTGACCGGGGTGTTCAGGCTGCCCCCGAGCGCGGCATTGAGGATGTTGAGAATGTCGGAACACTCAGCCGTCCACGGAATCTCGCCGGTAACCTTGTCCCCCAGCTTCAGCCGGTAGCCCGTGCCGACCGTGGGGCCGATCAGTCGCAGCGACTGCTGCTCGTTGGTTCCGGCCGCCCCTTCGACGACGGTCGTACTGGCGAGGGTGCCGCCGCCGGCGATGACCTGCAGCTGGATCTGGACGACGTTGGTCGCCTTCCAGACGTTGACCCATTCGACGACGACGCCGTCCGTGGGATTGACCCACGAGGCGGCCAGCGTGCCGGAGAGCGCGACGTTGCCCTCGCCCCAGGTTGTGGTGCCGGCACCGTAGCGGGTCGCCTCCAGCGCCGCCTGCATCGTCGCCAGGCTGGCATCGGCCGCGAACGGGGCGCTGACATTGAGACCGCCGTTCGCCACCCAGCGGAGCGTGATGCCCGAGAGCGAACCGGGATCGGACGTGAACCGGAACCGCTGCTGCTCGTTCGTGCCGGCGACGCCGGCCACTTCCTGCGTCACCAGCAAGGGCGACGTACTGCCGCTGCCGTCCTGCAGCGTCTCGATCGAGACCGCCGCGTTCCCGCCGGTCAGGTTGGTGCGGTCGGTCGTCAGCTCCGGCTGATCGACGTCGGCCAGGTCGCCGACGAACCGCACCCGCCAGGCTCCCGGCTCGCCGGTGACCTGCACGTTCCCCGCGCCGATCGACGTCAGGGCCTCCAGCGCCGCCTGGACGGCGGACGGAAGGGCCGTCGCCGAGATCCCGGCGGCGGTCTGGCCGGCGAACGTCAGCGGGAAGGTTCCCCCCGCGCCGGCCGGTCCAATCGTCACGAGCTGCTCGTCGTCGGCCGTCGCCTCGCCGTTGACCAGTCCCGATACCTCGAACGGCTGGCCCGGCGTTTTCGACGTCAGCAGCACGTCGGACCCGTCAGCGGCCGCGGCCACTTCCAGGAACTCGGGCAGCTTCGAGGCGTTCCAGGCGCTGGCAATCGCGGCCGCGTCCCACGCGCTCACCGCGACGCCGGTCTTGCCGTTGATTCCGAGCGTAATCAGGCCAGTGGCCTGGCTGGCCAATCGGCTGATCTGGGCCTGGGTGGGAGCGTCGCCGCGAAGAATGCGTTTGGTCATGGGTCTCTTCCTCTGTCACTTGGCCCTTGGCACTCAGCACTCGGCTATCTCAGCTGCATCGTCGAAAACGCCTTCGCCGCGGGGATCTGGAACTTCAACAAGACGATGTCCTCGGGCTTGGGGTCTGTGAGGGCCTGGCCGTCGGCGTCGAGGAACTGCGGTTCGGTCACTGGTTCGCCGAGGTCGTTGACGATGATCGCCGTCCGAAACTTCTTGCCGCCGTTGGCCTGAATCGCGATCGGGCTGGTGATCGGAATCCGCTCCTGAAAGCCCTTGCTGGGGACGACGGTCAGCCAGGTCGATTCCCGGTAATGCAGCTCGACGGAGAGGGGGAAGAACTCGACCTCGTCCTGGGTCTGCGGTTCCTCGACGTTCATCCCCGCCATCGCCAGCGTTTTGGGCGGGCAGCTCTGCCCCTGGATTCGCACGGCGTCCGAGTTGATGCACTCCGGATAGGTGAGTAACCAGGACGGCCACTTCGGCAGGTTCTTCCGGCCGCGGAAGATGAGAATCCGTTCTTTCTTCTCGAACGGCTCGAACGGGAAGCCGGCCGTGTTGAGCATCATCCGGTCCTGATGATCGACCAGCGTGTAGGCCGACAGCGATTGCGACGAGACCGACCACTTCCAGGGCTCGTCCAGCGGGCTCTTCTCCGTCCGGGTCGCATAGGTGACTTCGATGTTCCAGAACCGCGAGTTCGGATGTTGTTCGGCGCTGAACTTGTCGACGTAGAACCCGACCTCGACGGGGTGGGGCTGCCAGCGCTGCAGCTCGGGGAGCGAACGCCGGAGTTCCATGTGCGTCGCGGCCGCGGAGTCCATGCGGGCGATGTACTCGTCGACGAACGAATCGCTCCCGCTCGCGTCGCTGTCGAGCTTCCCCCGGCTCCGGATTTCGCAGGACAACAACGTCATGACAGGCTCACCGTCTGCGGTCCGGGTTGCGTCACCCCGTCCTTGATCTTCTTCAGCAGCAGCGTGTGCTTGAGGGCTTCCTTGGCCGTGACGTCGGCCGCCTTCCCCTGGCCGTTGTTGAACAGCGCGAGCAGGTCGCGGGCGCCCGCTTCGCTGCGGAGGTCGTTCCCCGTCGTCGCCGTCTGCGTCTGCTGGCGGATCTGCTTCGCGTCGGGCTTGGCCTGCTCGTCCAGCTTCTGCATCGCCCGTTCGTAGGTCCGCTGGTCGATGAACGATTTCCCGGTGGTCGGGTCGACGTTGAACCGCAGCCGCTGCAGTTCCTGGACCTGCTGCTGCCGCTGTTCCTCCGGCGTCATGGTCTCCTGGGCGATGCGGGCGGCCGACGAGCGGGCGTCGCCGTAAATCTGGTCGATCTGCTGCTGGCGTTCGGTGTCTCGCTTCTCGGCGGCCTCTTTGTCGGACTTGGCTTTCTCGCGGGCGGCCTGGAGCTGGCGGTACTGCTCGATCAGGGCCTGCGGCGCGCCGTTGCGGGCCATCTTCTCCAGTTCGAGCTCGCTCTCGGTCGTCTGCCCCTTCAACAGCCGGATCTCGTCGCGGGCTTTCGACATGGCGTCGTAGATCCCGGTCCCGGCGTTGATCGCCGATTCCCGCAACTGGACCAGCGCCCGGTCGAAGCCGTCCAGCGTCCGCGTCCCCTGCTCGTTCCCGGCGACGAACTCGTCGCGGGCTTTGTTGAGGGCCTCCAGCTCCTGCCGGAGTTTTTCCGCCGGCGTCCGGGCGTCGGTGAACATCTTCTCGACGTCGGCGGCGGTCTGCTTCGGCTGGGCGGCGATCGCCCGATTCAGCCGGGTCTGGGCCTGGGCGGTCTGATCGAGCTGCGTTTCGGCCCGCTTCAGCGCCGGTTCGGCCGACGAGAGCGAGTTGTAGACGCCGGCCACGGCGACGGTCGCTACGCCGGCCGCCACGGCCAGCGTCAGCCAGCCCTTCGGTCCCTGCAGCGCCAGCAGCACGGCCTGGGCGGCCGCCGCCGATTGCGTCACCACGCGATAGGCGGCCAGGGCGGCCGCGGTGATGCGGATGGCTCCGGCCAGGGCGAACAGCGCCGTCCCTCCTCCCAGCACGACCGCCGTCAGAATCCCGGCGTTCTCCACCAGATGGCCGTTCTGATCGAGCCATTCCGCGGAGGCCTGCACGGCCGCGGCCAGCGGGCCGACGATCTTTTTCACGACGGGCAACAACTTGCTGCCGACCGTGATGGCCAGGTCGTCCGTCGCCGCCCGGAGTGCTCTCCAGACCCCTTCGAAGGTCGTCGACTCGCGGATCGTCGCTCCCTGCGCGACGGCGGTCGATCGCAGGATGATGTTGTAGCGGGCCTGCACCTTCTCCGCTTCGCTGACCTTGTTGATGTCGAACCCGCGGTTCAGCAGCTCCTGTTTGACGGCCGTCTCGTTGACGATCACCCCGTACTTCTTCATGGTCTCGCTCTCGCCGGTGAGCGCAGACCGAAAATCCCGGATGACGTCGGCGTCCTGTTTGTTGTGGAAGGTGGCCACGTCGATCGCCAGCTTTGTCAGCGTGCGACTCATCGTCTCGGCCGCCCCCGCCTCGAACCCCAGCGGCACAATCACCGCCTGGGTGTCGGCCAGGAAGGAGAAAACTTCCTGCCGGCTGCGGTGAAACTGTTTGGCCAGGTCGTCGGCCCAGGCCTTGTTGGCTTCGCTGAGGCTGCCGAAGATCGAATCGAATTTCCCCAGCGTCTGCTCGAACTCGCTGGCCTTCGAGAGCGCAAACCCCAGACCGGTCGCACTGGCCACCCCCACCGCCAGCACTTTCGCCGACAGGGTGGCCACGGAGCCCGACCAGTTCTGCAGCTTGGCGATATCGTTCTTGAGGACGAGATCGAGCTGTTTGTCGTCCGCCCCGATTTCGACATACGCCTGGCCGGCGCGAACGCCTTTACTGCTCATGATGGGCTGGCCTTAAGCGTGGTCTGGGGCAACACCGCCGCGAAGCCGCCCAGCCCCGGCAGCTCGGTCGGCGTCTCGGCGAACGGATGAAAGTCACGGCTGGTCCAGAGCGCCTGCCCGGCGTGCAGGTTCCCCAGGTGGGCCATCAGGTCGGCGGTCCGGTCCCAGGCCTCCCGCCGGCGGGCCTGGGACATCCAGACCAGTTCCCGCAGCGTCAGCCCGCGGGGGGAGACGCCGGCGAGTCCGGCCAGCTCGAAACAGTCCCGGAGGGCGTCGCGGCCGCGATAGCTTCTTTCAGCTTCTCCGCCACCCAGGTCCGCGTCTTCCGTTCCAGGTCCATCCCCTGCAGTTGCAGAGCCAGCCGCGCCGTCAGTTCGTCGCGCTGGCTCTGGAGGGGGAAAAAATCGGTCAGTTCCTCCAGCAGGGCCTGCGACGCGTCGAACAGCTTCCCCCGCAGCGACCGGCCGAACGATTCCTCGCTGACGCCGGCTTTGGCGGCCTGCTCTTCGCAGAGCAACCAGAGCGTGTCGACGATCCGCACCGGGTTCTGCAGCCAGGGGGCGAGCAGCTCGTCCTGGAGCCGGACATCCAGGAGGTTGTATTTGAGCCGGGCCTCGATCCGCTTCACGTCGAACGGATCGACAACCAGCTCCCAGGTGCGTCCCACGTTGTCACTGAAAGTCTTCACGGCGGTCTTCCTCAACGATCAACGATCAACCATCAACCATCAACGGGCCGGCTCCGCCCGGCCTTACGGGGCAGTCACCGTGAAGAAACTCGGAGCTTCCACCGAATCGGTCGGGGCCGCCTCGACGTCCCACTTCGCTTCGCCCTTCAGGCCGGAGGTCTTCTCGAACTTGAAGACCTCGCAGACGGCGCGGACGCCTTGCGTGCCGGCGACCGTGATGTCCCCGTCGACGGCCGCCAGTTCGATCGACGTCTTCGCCGTGAAGCTGGCCAGCAACGCGATATAGGCCGCGTCGGTCGGTTTGTTGGAGACGTCGAACGTGAAGCCGATGTCGACCCCGCCGCCGGCGTAGCGATTCGTTTCGCCGTGGCCCCGGTTGGTGATCTCCACCTTCTCCTTGTCCGCCGTGACCTTGATGTCCTTGGCGATCTTCACTTCCACCCAGGTCGGGGTGTCAGGGCTGGCCGTGTTGTAGTACAGCCGCTGGGCGATGCCGACCATCTGGCGCGTGGTCATGGGAAAGACTCCTTCAGTTCACGGAGTTGAGGAACAGTTGGGCGAACTTGGGCCGCTCGGCTTCGAACGCCGGCCCCATGAACGGCCGGGCGGCGATCGTCACCGTGCGGCGCTTGAGCTGCTGACCGACGAGGCGCCGGCGGCTGCGGAGATCGGCCCGGACCCATTTGCCGAGGTACGGGATGTACCGCATCAGCATCGAGATCTGACCGCCTGCTTCGAGGACGCCGGGGACCGTCCCCTTCACCGGCTGGCCGTCGCCGTTGAAGAAGATCATGTTGAGCAGCGTCGGACCGATGACCACGGAGCGGCTCTGCGGGTCATAGACGAAGACGATGTTGTTCCGCAGCAGTCCCTTCCGGTTCGTGGGAGGTTTCCCCGGCTTGGAGGCCTTCTTCCGCTTGCGGATCGACGACCTGGCCCGCTGGCGGATGAACGCCCCCGCCTTGCTGAGCTGGCGGAGGATCGCCCGGTCGACCTTGCGGTCGATCATGGCCCGGTCGAAGAACATCCGCTTGGCCTGGCTCATCGTAAAGCGGGCGTGAAGCATTATCCCACCTCCCGGACCGCGGTGATTTCGAGCGAAATCAGCGACAGGAACGTCCGCTTCAACCGCAGCCGCTGCGGATCGTAGAGCAGCTTCACGTCCCGTTTCGTCACCATCGCGTCGACGCCCGGGAGCGTCAGGTTCCGAAAGTGATCGCGGACCGCTTCGGCGACGTCGGTCAGCGGATCGAGCGTCGCCGGGGCGAAGTTGGCGACGCGCTGGACCAGGGCGATATGCACGGCATGGGTTTCCCGGTCGTCGCCGTGGTTCTCCGCCTCGCTCTCGATCTCGGCCGCCATCACCCAGGCCTTCAGCGTGGTCTGGTTTTCAAGCTGGACGGGGAGCACGTAACCCCGCTCGGCCGTCAGCGCAGGGTCGAACGTCGCCGCATTGAGCACGCTGACGACAGCCTCGGCGATGGTGCGGGAGAGGGCAGGCATGGGAAGGCTTCGGGCTTCGGGCTTCGGGCTTCGCAGAGGGTGCGTTGCTATCCACCACCCACTAACCACTGCCCACCAGTTTTGTGTGGAGCCGGATCACCGCCCGGCCGGGATCTTCGTAGCCGAAGCAGGCGTCCTGATCCGGGAGGGCGGCGTAGATCTCGCCCCCCACCTGGATCTCGTGGCCTGGCTCCGGCCGGAATATGACGTCGTCAATCACCAGCTCGCTGGCCAGCAGCAGCCAGTCGCAGGCGGTCCAGGACTCTTCGACCTCGTCCTGCTCGCTCTCGACGGTCGACCGGTCCCGCACAACCCGGAGCGGGAGCGTGGCTCCCGTCCCCAGGTCGTACGTGACGTCGGTGCCGGCGATGCGGCGGATGGTTTTGAAGGCCCCCGCCGCGGCTGCGGAAAAACTCATCTCAACCTCGCGGATTACGTCAGGAGCGCTTCCGTGCTCTTGATCTGGTCCGTGGTGACGATCGGAATCCCTTCCACTTCGGTCGGGATCGGGGCCGGCGCGCCGGTGGCATTCGTCGCCGTCCGGCTCTTGCGGAGCTGTTCCAGCGACCGGCGATTCATGGCGATCCGGTTCGGCTGCCGGCTGGCGGGGAACCGCGACAGCGCTTCATAGATCAGCGCGTCGGTGAGCCCCTTGCCGGGATCGGCCGTCAGGTTGGCGATGCGGCCCACGGAGTAGGCCGAACCGATCTGCAGACCGAGCCAGCCCTCGATCGGCGTGTAGTACGCCGGGTACGACTTGCCGGTCGCGGTCCCGTCGTCCTTCTGGATGACCACCGTATCGCCGACCTCGATCTTTCCTTCCTTGCCGGCAATCAACGTGCAGTCGTTGCCGTCCTCGTTGGTCCGGATCAGGAACACCGAGGACGCCGTGGCGGCCGTGGTCCCCGCGGCGTTCACGACCATCGCGTCGGCCAGGGCGTTGAGGGTCGACGCATCGGCCAGGCCGACGAACCCGTCCGCGTCAGCCCCGACGCCGTACAGGATCTGCCCCTCGGCCCCGGCGAAGGCCGCCTTCAGATGGCGAATCGCTTCCCGGCCCAGCCACTGCTGAGCCCCCTTCGGGTAGGCGTCGGCGATCGCCTTGTCGCAGTCGAACGAGGCGGCCAGGATCTTGAGGACGATCGTCACCAGCGTGTCGGCCGATTTCTTGTTCTCGCGTCCCGCGTTCGGCGCGCGGAAGCCGACGACCGGGGCTCCGGTCTCCTTGAGGTACTTGTGCTCGGTCGCGTGCGAGGCGGGACCCGCGGCCAGGGCGGCCAGCAGCGGGGCGTCCTGCAGCAGGTCGGTGACATTGAGGTCAGCGAGATTCATGTCGCTGATCTGCAGCAGCTCGGTCAGGCCGAGATACTCGTTGGCCATGATGGAAACTTTCTGAAACGGGTTTCGGGCTTCGGGCTTCGCAGAGGCCGTCCGGACTCTCAACGCTCAACGATCGACGTTCAACGACTCCTACTTCGCAGCCCCCGGCAACTTGATCAGGCCGGCGAAGCCTTGCTTCTGCTTGGCTCCGTCCGGGGGCGCGCCGGTGAACGAGACCGGCTCCGACGCCCCCCGGAGCTTCTGGTTGGCTTCGGTGAGGGCCTGCACCTGCTCGGTCAGCTCCTTGTTCTTCGCCGCGACTTCGGCGTGGAACAGGGTCTGGGCCTCGGAGAAAGTTTTCCCCTGGGCGAACCAGACCGCCCCCTTCTCGCCGAAGGCGTCCATGAACTGCTGGCCGGTGTGCGCCACCGGGGCGACGACGGGTGCAACGGGGGGATTGGCCGGGGGTTGGGCCGCCAGGGCGTTGGCGGCCGGCGCGGGGGCGGCCGGAGCGGGAGCGGCAGGGGCGGCCGGAGCGGCAGGGGCGGCCGGAGCCGGCGCGGCGGGCGTGGCAGTGGTCATCGAAAACTCTCCGGGGAAATTGGAAATGGTGACTTCGCCGGCCAGCGGACCGGCGGAGAACTCGGACGACGTCGCGGCGTCGGAACCCTGCGGACAGGTCGCCAGGCCGCGAAGCGTCCACTGGCGGAACACAACGCCCGGACCGCTGAACGACTGGCCGTTGACGTCGACCGTCGCGCCGGCGTCGACCCATTCGACCACCAGGCCGGCGGCCGACTGGAGGATGCTCGCCTCGTAGGGCACACCGGCGTCGGAATCCGCCATCAGTTTCGCAGCCCGATCCTCGGGCCGGTGTGTCACGAGGCTCGCATCACATTCCAGTTGGCCGGCGGCGGCGTCAAAGCCTTCCGCGAAGCCGACGACGTCGCAGGGGTTGTGGCAGTAATCGAGCGGAACCCGCGGCTTGGGCAGGTTCATGCCCGCCAGGTCATGGACGCAGCGACCCCAGTACCAGTGAAAGGCCTCGCCGCCGGTCCGGGCGACGATCTTCCCCTGGCGAATCCTGGTCTCTCCGTCGTCGGCCGGCTGGAGCTGCAGCTCGGCGGCGAAGGCCATGGCGCGGGCGGGAACCCGCTTCTCAACCAGCGTTGCCATTCTTCGCCCCTCCCTGGGCTTTTTGCTTCAGGCGCTTCCTGCGCTTGGGGTTTGGCGTGACAACCTGCGCGGCCGTGGTGACGTCGAACGTCAGGCCGCGGGCCTCTTCGAGCTTTCGCTCTTCGACGATCTCGTCGAGGATCTCCTCGTAGTCGAGACCGTTCGCCGCACAGATGCGGGTTTTCGACGTGACGCCCAGCGCCAGGGCGGCCGCGTTGGCCTGGACCTCCTTCAGCGGATCGATCCAGGGGACGCCGGTCGGAATCCACTGCCACATCCACGGTTCGAGGACCTGCTGCGGCAGTTGTCGATCGAGCACCGCGAGCTGCAGCCGCCAGCGGGTCAGCCCGTTCAGCAGCCACAGGACGGAGCGGCGCTTGATCTTGGCCGATTCGTTGTACATGACCAGCGCCTGCCGCGCGCCGGAGTAGTTGGTGAAGTTCTCTTTGAAGAACGAGTACGGGATATCGAGGGCCTTCAGCGTGAGCTGGATCAGCAGCTCCAGGAAGGCCTGCGTCTCGTGGGCAGGCGTCTTGCTCTCCAGAAACTCCGCCCGCTCCCCCCGATCCATATCGAGGATCAGCGGCCGCTTCCCCAGGATGAGCTGGGTGTAGTCCTGGGTCGCGTCCTCGGCCGGCCCGTTCGGATCTCCCCGCATGACGGCCAGGCCGAACAACGCGTGAACCTTGAGCTTACTAAAGGTCCGCAGCGCCACAATTTTCGTAGGGTCAGTTTTACCCGGGAAATTCGGGGTTTCAGCCGCGGAACGCCGGGTTCGAGAGGGGCAGCCAGCCATATGGGGGCTGCTCATTCGCTGTAATCAGTCCGGCCAGCACTGCCCGCTGGGCGTGGTAGCGGACCGTCGTCGACGTCAGCCCGATCACGTTCGTCAGTTCTTTCAGACCCACGCGTCGTCCGACGTCAGTCACGTACTTGGCCACGCGGACGTAATGGGCCTCGGGATTCAAGTCCCAGTCGTCGAACGGAATCGGCCCATCCGGCCACAGCTCTTCGTGAAACGTCACGGTCCCGAAGACCCGGTTCAGCGACGTTCGACCGAGGTATTGCAAGTCTCGGTGCACGGTCACACTCACCAGCGACTCCCGCAGCGCCGCCGCCAACTGGACCCGGTTGGCCGTCTCCAGCCGGTTCCGCATCTTCGCCAGATCGGCCAGCGCATCGAGCACGCGGGGCGAGAGGGCGATCTCCTGGTCGGTTCCGCTCCGCATGCGGGCGACGAGCTTCCGCTCCTGGTCCCGCCAGTCGTCGAGCAATTTCGCGATGGCCGCGAAATTGTCCCCCTCGGCCAGCGCCAGGTTCCGGGTCCCCCGCTCGATCTTCCGTCGCAGTTCGGCCAGCTGCTGCTCGTCCAGGCTGGGAGCCTTCGTCCGGGCCTCCAATCGGCGAGCGGCCGCTTGCAACGGGCCCCGGTTCGCATCCGAGAGAATCCGTTCGCGGACCAGCCGCAGCACCAGACCTTCCAGCCGTTGGGCATCGATGGACGGGTAGACCTCGCAGGCGACAAAGCCGTCGATCGACGTGCGACACCGGTAGCTGCGGTGAATGCCGTCGGGTCGATAATCCCGTCGATTCAACGCACCGACCAGTCTGCGGCCGCAATGCCCGCACCACACCATCTTTGACAACAGATACGTTCCCGGTTCGCACTTCCCGTGGCTCTTGTAAGCCCCGTCCAGGACGGCCTGCACCTGCTCGAACAGCGCCAGGTCGACGATCGCTGGATGGGCGTCGGGGATCAGAATCGTCTCCTCGTTGCACTGGGCGAACTTCCCGACGGGCTTGTGCCCGAACCGCAGAATCCCGGCGTAGACCGGATTCCGCAGGATCTTCGTGATGCTGTGCGTGGAGAACGTCTTCTCTGTCGGCGTCCGCAGTCCGCGACGGTTGAGGACGACGGCGATCTGCTGCAGCGACCGCCCTTGGGCCGCCTCTTGAAAGACAAACTGGATCGCCTCAGTCACCGGCCGGTCGGCCGTCGGTATGATCTGCGACTTCCAGGCGAGGGGCTTGCGGAATCCCTCGTTCCAGGCGACGCGCCGGACCAACTGCCCGGATTCGTCGAAGATCTCCCGGTCGTAACCGTAGGGCACGCGACCGGTGTGGATGCCCTGTCGCGCCCGCATCGAGCGCCCCGACAGACACCGTTGAGCCAGGCGGATCGACTCGCCGCGGGCCTCGTGCTGGCCGACGATGGCCGTGATCAGCCCAGCCAGATCGTCGAAGCGGATCTCGCCCCGCTGGCAGGTCACCAGCTTGACCCCGGCATCCCGGAACAGCCGCCAGTGCATCATGGCATCGAGGGCGTCCTCGCGCGAGAAGCGGGATTGCTCGTACATCAGCACCGCCCGGAACTTGCCGGCGGCCGCATCCTTGAGCAGCCGCTGGAATTCGGGACGATTTAACGACTCGGTCCCCGTCAGGCCGTGATCCTCGTACCAGCCGAGAATGCGATAGCCCCCCTTGGCCGCCATCCGTTCGATCTCGCCCCGCTGCCGTGCGGGCGAGTCCTCCTGTTTGTCGGTCGACATCCGGATGTAACCGACCGCCGGAATCCTCAGGTCTTTCATCAGTCAGGCTCCTGGAAAACGACGCCGCCAGTCCACCAGCTCCACGAGCAAGATCGGCCTGACGAGCGTTCAGCGACCGATCCTACCGACTGGCCCGGGACCAGCAACTCGTCTGGCGGGGGTTTCGGCAGGCACCGGCGGAACCGGGAGAGAATCGAGATCGGCAGCGGCAGAAATGCCGCTTCTCCGGGGGAGAAATCGGCCCCCGGCGCGATTTCAGACGCGTTGCCTGCACCGTCGGGAGGCCGGGAAGTTCGCGCGAAAGAAAGTGTCTCGCATCGCGCGACTGTTCCCGTAGGGGTCGACCGTCCAACCTGCAGGAAGGACCCGCGACCTCTCGGAATCCAACGACATGTCGACTGGTGGCGGGCCGGCCCGTGCCGGGTTCTCCGGAAGGCTTTTGCCATGTTGGCTCCAGTTCGTACCGGATGCTTCGGCCGCGGGCCTGCTGCCGGCTGCCCGCTCCCCGCACTGTCGAACCCTACCTCCCCCGGACGTCCGTCACCCGAAACGAGACGCGACTTCCAGACCAGACGAAGTGGCCGACCGTCTCCGCTGAAGCTTCCCAGGCGAGCCCGGCCTCGCGGACCGCCCGCTGCTGCTGGCGGAGGATTTCTGCGTCGAGACTCGTGCTGACGCCCAACCGGACGCGCGGCGACGTCGCGTAAGCATAATCGGCCCGCAGGTGAGTTCGGACCGCCTCCGCCAGGCTTCCCGGCAAGTGGAGCATTCTTTCGGAGAGTTTCGAGCGCCAGGGCGATGTCGCGAGGGGATCGAGGCGGGGCACGGTCCGCGGCGAACCGACTGCCACGAAGGCATTCGTCTCGTCGAAGACGCAGACGCAGGCGTTGCCGGACTGGATCAATCGCTCGACGACCTCGGGAGTCAGACCTTCCACACGGTAGGTCGGCGAACGAAGTCCCTCTGTGCTGAACTCCGTGCCGACGGGCAGTGAGCCGTCCGGCGTTTCCGGCGGGCTGGGGGCTGTTGAGGCGACTTCACCGACACTCTCCGAAGGTGGCTCCGTAGTGGCATCGTCTTTCACCGTGGGTTCGCTTTGAGTAGCCGACGCGTACTCCACCGGACGGGCGGGCTGTTCGACAGTCTCGCCGACGAGCAGTTCGGGAGGTACCGGCGGGGAGGCGGGTGCCTCCCGAATCGACGCCACCTCTGCAGGCTCCGCCGTCGTGATCGTGGACGGGGCCAGGACGGTGACGGCTTCTGTGACTGTTTCTGTGGTTCTCGCCGACGTACTGCAACAGCACCAGCCTGCAAGACCGTGGATCAGCACCGAGAGCATCAGGCAGAGTTTACCGGGCATGTTGGTCTCCTTCCGGGATGCGGGCGAGTTCCTGAACCGTGACGCCGCATTCGGCCAGTCGCAGACGGAGTTGAACACTCAGACCGTACGGGGCGTCATCCGTGCCGGCGAGATTGACGAGGCGGGGTTCAGGCAGTTCTCGGGCGCGAGCCACCAATTTGTCGAGCGAAATGGATTCTTCGTTCCAGAGCAGTTCCTTGTTGGCACTGAACCGAACCACGACAGCGTCCGTCGCAATGTCAGCGATTTCACCGGACCTTGACGGACTTTCGGGCAGATTGGCCAACTGCGTCAGTCGCCCTGGCAGGGTGGGGAGCAGCAGCATGAGCAACGCTGCCAGCGTCACCATCAGATCGATCAGGTTGGTGAGATCGACGTCGTCGTCCGCCGACTCGCCGGGAACGAACTGGAGCATCGGAAGCCCTTTCGTGAATCTGTGTGGTTCTGGAACGCAACACGTCCGTGGCCTGCTGCTCGGCGGTGATATAGACCCCTTCGAGATACGGTTGCCACATCAGGCGGGAAGTGCACATCCCGAGGACGGCGATCGCCACGCCCCACAGCGTCGTGGAAATTGCGAACGCGAACGACTCGATGATCCGGGTGGTCGAGGACTGGTCTGCCGCGTAGCTGGCCAATCCTTCCGAGACGCCGACCAGAGTTCCCGCAAGCCCCAGCAGCGGAGCCGACTTCACCAGAAAGGCGATCCAGCGCTGGGCGCCTCGATCGAGTTGATGGACATACCGCAGTATCTGACTCTGAATGACCTGCCACTCAAATCCGTCTTCGACGAGCATCCGGGCGGCCGCCAGCAGTGAACCGGCGGGCGGCGACGACCGGCGAATCAGGGCTTGCTCGACTGCCTGGAGGTAGCGGCGAACGTGTTCCGCGGTTTCGAGAGAGCGCATCCCCGGCAACAGAGTTCCGGAAAGAGTCTTTTCCCACCGCGGCCCGAACCAGACGGTCCAGGCCGCCTGGAGGAAGGCGGCGACAGCCAGAATGCTGAGCGCCGCCAGTCCTCCGTTCGTGAGTGTGTTCAAGACACCCATGATTGCGGCTCTCCTACTTCGCTGGGGGTGTCGTGAAGGAGTCTGTGCTGGCCCGCAGTTCGGCCGCCAGGGTCAACAGGTCTGTCGCCATGACTTCCAGCCGGCGAGCCCGGTCCAGAGTCCGTTGCGATGCGGTCTGACTCGAAACTCCCGCAGACGGCGGCATGGGACGTGTAAGGAGCCGACAGTCGTTTGGCTGCACGGGAACTGTTGAGTGCGGAGCCAGCGGAGACGGTCCAGTCGCCGGTGTGACGACCGACGCGGGTTGAATCGTCGGTGGAACCACCGCGCGAACCGGACTCGATTCGGCAGCAACCTTGTCAGGCGTCTCCGCTTTGAACTGCCGCAGGCGTTCCTCGACGCGTCGAATCAGCTCGGCGGTCCCGTTCAACCACGCCCGCTCTGTCTCACGGGCATCGGCCGACAGGTTGCGATAACGCAGCAGGGCCTGTTCCAGCCGCTGGCGAATGACTTCGTCGTCGGTCGGTTCTCCGGTCGTCAGGACGGAAGGTTCCGGCGCGGCAGTCGGTAGCGTCTCCTGGGCGCGGACGTCGTCGGCACTCCACAGTCCCAAGATCATCGTCAGCAGAATGGGCAGAATCGGCTTCATGGCTCATTGTCCTTCAAGAAGAGAGGAAGTTTCCGGTTGAGATTCCGCCGGCTTGCCGGACCAGGCATCGGCCAGGTCCTTCAACAAGCGGAGCGACGCCACATCGACATCGGACGGAAGATCTTCGAGCGAGATTTCGGCCGGCTCGGCGGTCGTGACGGGAGTGATGTAATCCCGATCCGATGACAGTTCCGGGCTCGGCGTTGATGACAGTGGAACAGGACGAGCAGTCCGGAGCCCCAGCAGATCGATTCCCAGGAATCCTGCCGTGAAGAGAGTGACGACGGCGGCGAGCAGCAAGTTACTTCGCACGTGTCACCTCCGTGACCGGCGGGGCCGGCTTCAAATGGGACCGCAGGATGTCGGCCCCGGCTTGCGGACCGCGTTGGGCGATCTTGCCGCCGGCTGCACCGGCCGGGCGCTGGATCTGCAGATCGTGCTTGATCAGGCGATCGACGAGGCTCTGCACCTGGGTGAATTGCGTGCGGGTGTCGCCGATCATCTGCCGCATCTTGACGAGGTTGCCGGTGATCCGGCTGGCGGCCAGGCGTCGCTCTTTGATCATCGCCACATTCTTGAGCAGCAGCGTCTGGCCGTCGCTCTGCCGGAACATCACCTGCAACGCGCCCCGCAAATTGCGCAGTTCCCCTTCCTGGTTGCGCAAATCGTCGAGAGCTGCCGCGAAGTCGGCTTGGGCCAGTTCGCAGAACTGGGCGTTGCGGCGAGCGATGTCGAGATCCACCTGCAGCACCTGGATGTCGAAATCCAGATCTTCCGGCAGCGTGGCCGTACTTGCGGTCAGAACCGTTTCGTACTGCTTCGCCAGCGCGGCGAGCTTGGTTTCCAGTTGCGACGCGGTCGCGTCATATTCCTTCGCACGCTCCCGGCTCGACGTGATTTCCGTTTCGCACGCCTGGCGCGTTTCGGCAAGGGCCTTCGTCAGGCTCGTCAACTGCTTCTCGGCCGGCCCTTTGAGGGTGCTGAATTCCTGCAGGAGATGCACTCCCTGCGCCAGGGCGTTGGAGAGCGTTTCCTCGTACTCCGCCTTCAGCCGGGCGTTCGCCGGGTCGCCGTGGATCTGCAGCAGCTTTCGCTCCAGGTCCTTGACCGTCCCCTGAAACGCGTCGCGGAGCTGCTGCTGGCCTGGCGAGAGTTTTTCGGTGACCAGTTCCTGGAACTCGTCCCGTTCGAGCTGCAGCTTCTCGATGACGCTGGCGATTCCCGGTTCCGGGTCGGCGGCCAGTGCCGGCCGGCTCTGCAACATCGCCGGGGAGATGGCCGTCAACGTCAGCAACCACCGGAGGATTTTCCCAATCTGCATGGCACGCACTCCTCATCCCGTGGGGACCTGGCGCGGCAGTGCGGCGTGCTTTGTTCCGAGTGGAACTGGCTCCTCGCGGTCCTCCCGCGGCCGACTGCCGGCACGGGTTTAAGGTGCGGCGGGCGGGAGTTTGGGCGCAGATTCCAGGCGATTGCGGAGATTTTGCCTCAGACGGTCCGCTTCAGGATCGTCCGGCGCTGCGTACCGCGGGCCGCATTCGCCATCAAGAGAGATTCTTCGAAGTCAAACGCCAGGGATTCGAGTCGAATGGTGTACGACGCTCGCAGATTCTTTGGAAACCGCTGGGAATGCTGCAGTAACCAGACCACGAAATCGTGCGTCTTGACGAACAGAGGCGTATCGGGAGTTTTCATGTTTTTGCGCGACTGGGGGCTACGCCCCCAGACCCCTTCCGGACAGAAAAGACCCCGGAGAAGAAAGACCAGAGTGCAGAGACCAGAGAGTCAGAGGTCACGAACAGGACGACTCGGGAGAAACTCGACGCGAACGCCAACACAACCGCAAACCGAAGCCGCCGTAAGTGCCGTCGGGCGCGGAGGCGTCGCGGTACGCAGAACGGCAATCGAACCCGTTGCGGCTCCACGTGCCGCCCCGGATAACCCGCCCGACGGACACGGGAAACGAGACAACATCCTCCGCCTCAATCAGGACGCGTTCCCCAGCCGCCGCGCGGCGCTGGTAGATCGCTCTGTCGCACACCGACTGGCACCATTCGTCGCCATTTCCGTGCGCTTGCCAGATCCCGAATGCATTCGGTGCATACACCGGAATTTGATGCAAGTCTTCTGACGCTGCCTCCCGTCGCTCGGCATCCCAGCGAACCGGCAGCGTCCGGTTTCTGTTGAAGTTGACTTGTCCTGGAGTGAACGAGGCGTCGTACGGTGGGATGCCAATCACGTCGGCCGGACCGTCGCGGCCGCCGCGGGCGGCTCCTTCCCATTCCAGTTCCGTCGGCAATGACGCCTCGTCCCCCAGCCAGAGCGCCAGGCAGAAGCCGTCGTACCAGTTCGTGTCGATCACCGGGCAGTCCGGGTCCGGGGAAACACGGTCGAAGTTCCCTCGTGCCTGAATCTCCAGGTTCGGGTCAAACAACCGATACTGCGCCCGCGTCACCGCGCAGGCCGCCATCCAGAAGGCCGGCACGGCGACCGGATGCCGGGGCTTCTCATCGTCACGGCCGTGCGGCGCGTCCTCCGCGGTCCCCATCCAGAACTCCAGCCGGTCGCCCGCAGGAGGGCAGCGGACGTACGCGGGGTGGCTCTCATGCGGTGCAATCTCCTTTCGCCGAGCCTCATCGGGAACGTAGCCGGCCAGGACAAACTCCGGCACGAGCTGCGCGGCCAGTTTGCCCTGTTCCTCGTCACCGATGTTGAGAATGTCGAGGAATTCCTGCCGGTAAGACTGGAGGATCGGCTTCAGGTGAGGCGAATCCTCCCGCTTGAGGAGTTGCCAGGCCCGGAACATCAATTCGGTCGGGCGCAACTGCTCTTTCTCTTTCCGGGTCGGGCGGAACAGCAGGCTCAACGACTCGACCCAAACGTTCTCAAACGACCTCTCGCATGGCATCTCGATCAGCAACTGCCAGCAGGACTTCCACTGGCCGTCGCCGGTAAAGTCCCAGGCGGACGTTGCGTCGGTGGCTTCGCGGTCCCAGACGGTGGCGTACTTCGTCAGATAAAGGGCGGCGTAGCACTCGACCATCTTGCGGTTGCGGAAGGCGATCATCTGGGCGTCGAGAGCTTCCAGCACCGCGCGGTGATTGAGTTCGATGGCCATCAGGACGCGGACGGCACGATCCCAGTCGTCTTGCATCTTGGCAGCGCGTTTCCTGAGATCGTCCTTCTTGCTTTCCGGCAGCGACGATTCCCGGCGCTGTTCGTCGTTTTCGCGGAAATAGCGACTCCTAGCCCGATCGAGAAATTGTGACACCTCGTTGACGTCGTCTTCGCCGCGGCCCTGCAGCGTGCCGTTGTAGTTTTGGTCCAGCAGCATCTGGAAGCCGAGGAGGCTCAAGACATGCTCCAACAGGGGTAAGAGCCGGCGATCCTTGGGATCGAGGCCGGGGTCGACCTTGGAGAGGCGGCCTTCCTCAATGCTGGTAAGCAAAGCACGTTCGAGTAAGTCGCGCGACACGCGAAGGAACAGTTCCCCCAACGTGTGGAAACGGGGCAACGGCTCTCCCTGCGGGCTCTTTTCCAGCACGCGACGGAGCATTCGCAGCACGAGGGGCAAGCCCAGCAGGTCATCGGTGCCGTCCTGGTCTGGCATCAACTGTCGCCATTCCGGAAAGCCGGGATGATTCTTCGCCAGCTCAAAGTACTTGTCCTGCAACTCCGGGCTGAGCGGATCAATTCCCACGCGCAGCCAGCGCTTCGCGTCGAACAACTGGCTCTGTTCGTCGATGCAGTGGACGCGGCTGGTGATCACCCAGCCGCAGTTCCGGGCGTCGGAATCGGCGGCGGCGTGGTCGAGCCTCAAGAGGTCGGCGACGTGATCACGCTCCGCGCGGTGAAACTGGTCGAAGCCGTCGAGAATCAATACGACGCGCTGTTCTTTCAGGGCATAGTCCACGACGGCACGGCGCTGGGCTTTCTCAGGAACGAGTCGCCGCAGGATCGCGTCGTTGGCCAGGATCTCCCGCACGCGCGGATAGGGGGGCTCCGGCCACCAGCCGCCGTGCAGGCGAACCACCAACGGGGCGCGTCGGTTGAAGAAGTTGCGGGAGTCGTCTCCTGCCGCGACGTGCCGCAGGCGGAGCGAGAAGACCGTCTTGCCGGCCCCCGCCCGGTCGTAGACGACCAATCCCCGCTCCGGAGTCAGTTGGCCGAGGAGATGTCGGAGGGCGTCGTCTCTTTCGCCGGGAACGGGCTCCACTTCGGGGCCCGTCGGCTCGCTGGCTTCCTGTGTCAGCGCCGCGAGCGGCCGTGGGCGCTCGATGTGGTACGTCGGGTGGACGTAGCAATCGAACCGGTGCTCGTCGTTTTCGTAACCGTCGGCTCCCTGGTCCTCCAAGCGTTTCCACTCGCCTTCGACGGCTTCACAGTGTCGCTCCAGCACATCTTCGTACCGGGCCTCGCCGCGCAGGACGTCCAGCACTTCTGCCAGCGTCGTGACGCCCGTTGTCAGGGGGCGCAACGCGAACCGGCCGTCGTGAGCCTGCCACTCCGTGTCGTTCTCAATGTGGAGAGCGATCTGGTCCAAGGCCGCGTCGAGCTTGCCGGCCGCACGGAGTTTGGGAATGACGCCGCCGACCTTCTTCAAGAGAACCTGTTCCGCGGTCAGAGGGGCCAGATCATTCTGCTCGGCGGTGTGGTCGAGTTGGAGCGCTACCGTCGCCGAACGCCGGACGTCGAGAGGTTCTCTGCGGGCCGTGGCGAGCAGTGCCCCGGCGAGGAGTCCGCCGGCCGAGTCCCCTTCCAGTAACGTGGCCCACCACGGAAGTTCGATCTCCAGTCGCAGTGCCCCCGACGCTCGACTGTTGGTGGCCTTCCAGCTTTGACGACAGCAGCGAAGCGCGAGCCGCAAACTCTGCTGGAGCGACGGAGACAGGAGCGTTGTGCCGAAGGTCAGCGGATCGAGCAACAGCCCCAGTTGCGGCCCCGGCAGGGATTCGACGAGGGCGTCTTCCAAGTGGCCGACAGGATCTCCACGCCCGTCCGGTTTGACCAAGAGGAGCGTGGCGTGATTGTGAAACGCGTCAGGATGATCGAGCGGTTCGCTGAAGAGTGTCGCCAGCAGTCGTTGCAGGATCAGCCACGTGCTGACGGTCATGCCGTTGCTGCCGTGCGGACTTTGCAGAGTCTCCCGCAGGAGTCGAACGGAACGGGGCGGCACGTGCTCGAACAGGTTATCGACTTCCGACGATTCGACGCGGACCGATGTCAGCTTCCAGGCCCGGTCATAGCACTCGGCCGCCCGTGCCAGCTTCTGCCCGGCGAGATCGTTGTCCCCGCCCACGTGCGCAATCGCGGCCTGGACGGTCGCGACCAGCCCTTGAACCAGGGCGGCGAGTTGGTGCTGTCGGCTCTGCTGGACTCGGTACTGTCGATTGCGGAACACCCGCCGCTGCTCGTCGGAAAGACCCTCGGGAGTTTGTTTGTTTTCGCGAGGCACGTAGCAGCCGGCGGCGCACAAATGCTCGTCTGGCCGAATCTGGTCAAAGACGCTGAGCTGTCTCTGGAGTTCGGAATCAGCGACACACTCCGCCGCCCGGCAGTACTGGACGACGGCGATGCAGTTGTCATCCGGCTGGTTACCATCGCCGAGGCCGCGCCAGTTCGTCCAGAAGTCCGACCAGCGATTCTCGGCCGGTCTCAACCAGGCGTCAAAGGTGGTCCGAAGACGTGCGGCGAGTAATTCGGTAGGTGGCATCGTCGATCCTGGCCCGGTGTGCAAACGATTCCTGCGGTGCCGAGATGATAGCGGTGATCAGAGGCTCATGTCAGCCGTCCAGCCGAGTGCCGGGGATGGCAGAACGGGCAGTCGTCCGCTGGCTGGACGTCGGCCGCTTCGATCCGCGGCGAGGCCCCCTCCGGCCAGTGGACGCGAATCCAATGCGACGTGCGGATCGTGCCGGCGACATAGCCGAGCCAGAGTTCGACCGCCAGCGCGCAGGCCAGGGCGTTGAGATGCAGCAGGCTCCCGCTCCGCTGCTGATCCCACTGGACCGGCCGGCCGCGACGCAGCGCGCCGGGTGGCGCGGAGACTTCGTAGAGAGCGTCTTCCAGGTTCGGCAGCTTCGGGACGCAGGCGACGCAGCCCCGGCCGGGCTCAAACAGCCGGATGTCGGCCCGCATCACCCGGCGGCCGGTTTCGTCGTGGCGGATCAGCGTGCCGACATCGAGATGGACCATCATTCCCTGCCGGCACTTCCAGCTCGTCGCCAGCCGGGCGGCGTCATTGTCGACA
The DNA here is from genome assembly GCA_942493135.1 of uncultured Planctomycetaceae bacterium. Lineage (GTDB taxonomy): Bacteria > Planctomycetota > Planctomycetia > Planctomycetales > Planctomycetaceae > Planctellipticum. The sequence continues at coordinate 3,329,723 of OW818684.1, forward strand.
AAGCTGAAGACCGTATCGGCCCGCGCGCGGTCGAGATACGTCAGCCCCGCGGCCGACGTGACTGATTCGGACAGGCAGGACACCGTCAGGTCCGGCTGATTCCGCTGCAGAGCTTTTGCCAGGAGCACGGCCTTCGACCGGCCGAGCTGCCGGGGCGACGTGTGCGGCATGGCGTCGAGGTTTTCGGGGCCGAGGTCGTCCGGGTCGATGATCGCCAGCCGACGCAGGCCAGCGGCGACGAGCTGCCGGGCCAGTTCGGAAGCACCGCCCCCGGCACCGATCAGGATGCCTGCCAGCGTGCCAACTCGGTCGTAGAGATCGCGGAGCGCTCCGTGCGGCCGGGACAATCGCTCGGAAGCCGGGGACTCGATGACGGACTCCTCTGGCAGGCGGATCAGGCGGGGGCCGATCATCCGGACTTCGGTGACTGGCACAACGTGTTCGTGCTCCCAGAGGCAGACGGGCAGCAGAGAACGATCGCGCGGTTCGAGGGCGATCCCCAGGACGAGATGGGATCGCTTGGGGTGGATCAACTCCGGCAGCCGGGCCGACGGTTGGCGACCGTTTACGTTGGAAGTCAGGACCGCGAATTCCGTCAGCGGGGGAAACTCATCACCCTGCGGCGGTCGGTCGCGCGGCGTCCAGTCTCCGACGATGAGTTCCCGACCTCGCGCGGTGGATCGGCTGGAAATGGAAGCGGTGGCCCAGCGGTCGCGATCGACGAGAAGCGGGGAGACGGCTTGTTGAAACGCCCGTTGCGGGAGGATGACCACGGTGCTGGGCATGGTGGCACTTTCTAACAGACAGAGACGGGCGCAGCGAGGGGGCTCGCTGCGCCCAGAGCGAATGAACGCGGTTGGAAGACGGGGCCGATCAGTCTTTGCCGGCCGCCGCCCCCTGGCGTTCGAGGGCTTCCTGCGCCCGGCGGTCGAGTTCGAGTTGCTCCTGCTCCGTGAGGAGGCGTTCGAGATCGGGGGAGCGGAGGTCCGGCCCACGCAATGGCGGTGACGTTGGGGCCGCAGGGATCTGCGGCCGCAGTTCGAGCGTTGGCGGAATCATGGGGGCGTTCTCCAGAAAGGGATGTTCGATTCGACAGACGACTGATGTCCGTCGTTCTGGAGAGTTCAATGCGCGGCAAGTGGGGACTTGGGCGCGAATTCGCGTTTTTCGACGCGACTGGGTGCTATCGCCCTCAGACCCCCATTTGGACAGAGAAGATCAGAGGACCGAGAGTCAGATATCAAAAAGAGGACGACTCGGGAGAAATGGGATACGCGCGCCAACACAACCGCAATCCAATGTAGTCGTCACGGTGGCCGGGCACGTTGACGTTGCGGTATGGAGAACGGCAGACGGCTGCGCTGGAGTACCACGAGCCACCCCGAACAGCCCGTGCAGAGAACATACGTGCCGATCTATTCGCATTCCACTCCCACACGTTCCCGTGCGCGTCCAACAGGCCCGGCGATTCAATCAGCCCCTGAGATAACGCCCACGCGCGACTCGGATGGGATAACCCCGCGGCTTCTGATTCCCGCCGGCTCCGCGTGCCGGAATCGTGACTCGTCTTGGTGTACCAGCAGACGTCGTCCCGCATCTCGTCGCCCCACCAGTACGCCGTCTCAGTACCCCACCGGCAGGCAGACTCCCACACCCACTCCGTCGGCAATTCATACGCGCCTTCCGTCCGCCTCCCCGTCAGCCACTGCGCGAATTCCTTCCCCATGTACCAGCTCACGTAAACTGCAGGCTGGTCGTCCTCGTGGCTGTATTGATTCCGCCACCGCCGGTGCGTCGGGCACCATTCCTCCAGCTCCGCATTCGTCACCGGGAAATCCGACAGTCTCAGACCGGCCGGGATCCAGACTGGGCCGGTCACGCCCGCCTGCTGTAGCCCGCCTTCGTTGTGATAACGGGCCGGATCGAACTCGCCGGGCGGCAACGGAATGAACCGGCTTTCGTAGACCGGCAAGATGCCGCGGGCGATTCGGCGGCGGGCCGCCGACTCCTGCAGGTATTGCTCCAGCGCCGTCCGGCAGGCCGAGGCTACGTCGCCCAGCGCCGCATTGCCGTCGGACGCCGCGATCGTCGTCTCCAGCAGCTCACACAGCGGCTGCAGATACGCCCCGTCCCGCGTCGAGCGATTCAACAACTGATCCTCCAGCCAGCCCGCCGTCGAGGCCGTGCCAGCCGGTCCGAACTCCCGCCGACAGACCGCCGCCCACGCTGCCACTGGCGCACTCTCCTCCGCCTGCCAGGCGTCGCGGTAATCTCGATTACCGTAATCCCGATGTACGAGCCAGCGGCAGACGCGTTCCAGGTCGCCGTCGAATTTCAGCCTGTCCCGGTCGAGCGCCTCGTAGACGATCCACGGATTCCCCAAACGGATCAATTGCGCCGCCAGCGCGTCGTGCACCCCGAGCGTCGCCGCATGGCACAGCGCAAACCGCAGCGTCCAGTGCCAGTCCGCCGGCAGATCACGGAGCGTTTCCCCGTCAGGATTGAGAATGTCGCCGCGAACGTTGCCGGTGTCGTCCAGGACCGACTGCACGCCCCGTAAGACCGCCGTCGCCTCCTCGCGCGTCGCGGGATCTGCAAATAACTCCGCCAACCGGCAACCCGCGAAATACTCCAGGAACGATCGGTGACGCCATTTGAAGCTGCCCTGTTTCGCGTCGTCGAACGCGGGGAGTCGCGTCACGACATTGAGTTGCTGGATGGCACTTACGGCGTCTCTTCCATACGAAGCCTTGAGCGGCTGAACAATGTGTTTGTAAAGCAAGTCGCGAACGGTCGTGTCGAAGTGATGCTGCTTGACCTGCAACCAGGCAAGCTGGCCCATGCATTCCAGACACTCCGCAAGTTGGTCCGAACCGCCGAACACGTCGGCAGTTTTACGGTCCGCCAACATGAGCGACTGCAACCCCTTGTCGATCAAGCCCCCGTCTCCCGCAACGACCTTGTCGTAAATCGCATAACGGTTGCGGAGTGCCGTCGAAGTCCCGTCTTCTGACAGCAGTCGCTCTTCATTCCCCCTCGCATACTCCCGCAGCAGGTGCAACAGGAGAGGAATCGCGAGCACGTTCTGCTCGTTGGTGTCCGCACGATTCCCGGTTGACAACAGATTGAAGAAATGGTCCGCATAGCGCCCGAGATAGCGTCGAGCAAGCTCTTTATCGAAGGGGCACAGACCAAGCTTCGTCCAGGCATCGTCGGCCAGACCGGTTCCGACAACCGTCGCGTGCTGGAGATCGGCATCCGGTCGCAGCGTCAGAATCACCGAGCAGCGGGGAAACTCTTTTGCCAGAAGGGGCAAGTTTCCCCGGTGGTCCGACATCTGGTCGAGGGCGTCGAGGAGCCAGACCACCTCTCCGCGTGAGCACTTCCGATCAAGCCAAGCCCGCACGGCCTTTCGCAATTCGGCCTCGTCGTCGTCGACCGCCCCCAGGAGGTGGACGACTTCCCGAACGGCGGCTTCCAGCAGATGGCTTCGATCTTGGCCAGCCAGAAACGTCGTCAGCTCTTCGATTCGGAGTGCGATCCGTTCGCTACGTACTGCGGCAATCCGATGCTGACAGTAGACGAGGAATGACGATTTGCCAATCCCGGAATCGGCAACCACCTTGACCAGTCTGGCAGGGCTACCCCCGGCCAGATCAGGGAAGGCCGCGCTGACATTCCCGAGAACGAGTTGCTCCGCCTGTTCCTCGTCGAGAATGCGATCGCCGAGTTTTAGCGAATTGAGAATATAAGTACCGATCGCGGCCCGGTCGTCGGCCGGTTGCTCATCGGCGAAGCAATTCTTGCGGAACCACTCTCGGGTGCTTTTCAGAACTGCCCGGTGGTAGCGCTCTGTCAGAATCGAATGTTCCGACAGCTTCCGCCAGGCGTCGAAGAAGTCGGTGACGCCCAGGGTCGGCCGTCCCAGCGGTAGACCAGCGGCGGGCTCGGCCGGCAGCAGCAATTCCTGAATGCGACTCAGTCCCAGCGAGCGTTGCAGCACTTCGTTGGCAGCGCCGATCCCGATATCTTTTTGCGGGATGTCCAGGACGGGATTGATCCGCGGATTGTCTTCGGTCGTTTGATCTGCGGCAAAACAGCCGGTCACGGCGCGGCTGAGATCGAGTGGAACCTGTTCGACGGCCGACCGCAGACCGGCCGCGAGTGCGACTTCGCCGCTGCGTCCATCAAGTGGTGCGACGCACACGAGGGACCTCCGCCGGTGCCAGAGTCCCTCTGCAGCCAGTTGCCCGTCGTCCGACTTGTCGAGTTTCACCTGGTGGGAATCGTCGACCACCTGCAGCGACCAGCGGTAGTCATACTTCCTAATCTCGGCGATGACGTCAGGGCGTCCGAGGACCACCTGCCAAGCGTTGCGCAGCGATTGCTGGAACGATTTCGTACATGTCAGGTGAGCTGCGTGTTCCGGATGGGGGTAGAACGCCCCGCAACCATCCGCAATCCGTTCGACCGTGAGCCGCAGGACCAGGCCGGTCGGCTCGGTCGACCACTTCTGCGGATCGTCGGCCGACAGGAGCAGCCACGTCTGTCCGGAGCGAGTAGCTCCATCGGCCGCGACCGATGCGCCCCCGCCGCGACTCTCCAGCAGGGCATCGGCCAGGAATGTCGCCGCAGGATCGTGCCAGCCAAAGGGAGTTTCCATCACGATGGAGTCGAGCAGATCGCCCAACTTGCGGTCGCGTTGCTGGAGCAGTCGAAAGCCTGCCGGCCGAAGCGTTGTCGATGGGGTTCCATCTGTCGTCCAGACTTCGGTGTGCCAGAGCGAGCGATAGCCCTGCAGCAGTTCCTGCAACGCTCGGCCGATGGCCGGCTCTTTGCCATTGGGCAGAGCCAGCGTTCTGGCCCGCAGACGAACGGAATCGAGCAACTGGAACTCGCCGCCGCAGAGAGGCTTCAAGGCGGAAATTTGTTTGTCTAGTGTGAGAACCAGCGCACTTAGGATCGGGATTGATTTGATTGGCTGCCGGCGCAGCGTCTCCAGCAGCACGCAGCTCCACGGGCGTTCTCCATCTGGCTGAAACAGTTCGGCGAGGGCTGGCCCCAGCGTGGCTACCGCGGCATTGAGTGTCTCACGCTCGTCTTTGCACTGTTCCCCGTAGTCCACCAGATCGTCGCACGTCCGCAGCAGCCGAGCGATGACCTGGTCGAACTGCTCGTTTTGGACGAGGATTCGCAATTCTTCCAGCACAATGACCGGCCCTTGTCGTGTATTCTGGTTCAGGAGTGTCCCTCAATCAGACTCATCGGACTCACTCGATGCAAGCCCCTCGGATGCGGCGACGATGCGGAAGTAACAGTCCCGGATGGTCTCGGGCGACAGCCCCTGCGGCAGCCAGAGTCGACCGCACCGGCGTTCGCTCCCGAACTGCGGCCGCAGGGGGACGGCCTCACGCAAGACAAGGACCGGCGGTCCGCAGGGCAGCCGGCGGTCATCGCGGGGTTGGAAGAGAATTTCCACCCGTGCGGTCAGGGGCGGTTCTCGCCGGTTCGGGCCCAAGGAGAATTCGGCCAGGCAGACGCCGTCGGCACACGTCACACGGAGTTCCTGACCGCGGTCACCGTGCCAGATTTCCTGGGTGCGGCGGTGGCGGTTCTGGCTGTTCATGGCGTAACCTCTTGAAATGGAACGAGTTCCAGAATTTCGGGGAAAAGTTCTCCGAATTGCGCCCAAATCTGTCGTGAGCGAGCGTTGGTGGAGTAGAGCGCGATCGACGGGATCGCCCGAGTGAGCCAAAACCTCCGTCAGTGGAACGCTGTCATGAATGCCGGAACCTCAGATAATTGGGACCGAACCGACTCGGATTCTCCCGAGAATACCCGTGCGATGATCGCCAGGTTCGTTTACCTGGAACGACGAAAGCAACTGGTCACGCTGGAACCGCAAGCATCCATCCGGGATTGCGTGAGAACCGGCGAGCCGGTCTTGTGTACGGCGACCCGTCTGGTCGCAGGGCAGCCCGAGTCATTCAAGCTCTCGCTTCATCCGACAGCGAATGGCGGACTGAGCATCGCGGCCGCCGACTGGCCGGCCGGTCGACGGCCGTGGTCGGTTATCGTCTTCAAGACGATTCGGGCTCTGCCGATTGCAGCAGTCGAACAGGAGTTCCCAGCACGCCTCACGTCCTTACGCCCCAGCGAACCATTCGTTGCCAGGGGAGACAGACATGCCAATTCGCTGGCTGACACCTCGCTCGGTGCAGCAAGTGGCGACAGTGGCGATGAAGTTGACGAGGACGATCACGACATTCCTCCGGATCTCGACGAGGAATCCTGCAGTCTCCAATTCCGCTGGAACCAGCAGGCGAAACCCGACGCCAAGAATCTCAATGTCATTCTCACTTCCGTTCTCAATCCCAAGCAGGTCTTCGTTGTCGCAGAACTGTGCGAGAACGATTCCTCATCGCCAGTCTTGCGAAAGGCGATTCGCCTTAAAAAGAGCAAGAAGGACGGCCGGTGGCGCGGGCAGACGGATTTTCCGCAGCCCGTTGAAACGTTCGCGTGCCGCCCCGTAGTGAGAGTCAGTCTGATCTCGCCGGCCGATTACTGTTTGCTCGACAACGACGCGTCTCGCGGTCCGTCGGATGTGACCCGGTTGCTGGCCGAAGAACAATTCGACGCCGTGCGGCTGTGGAAGAACGGCGATCGCTTCGAATTGGCCGCACTGCCGCAGAGCTGTTTCGACTCGGACGTGACGATTTGTTTGTCCGACGTGCCGTGCGAGGAGGACCTGAGCGAACAGCCGGCGCCTTTTTATCACCAATCCTCTGAGGAGGATCTAGTGACGACCATCAACTCGCAAATGTTCAAATTTCGCGAGTTGTGGGCAACCGACCGCTCGGCCGCGAATCGGGCCTTCTGGAACGCGGTCGTCAAGGTGTCCAACAAGCTGGATATGTACCTCTATCGCCGCACGCGCGATCCTCATGTCACGGAGTGCTTGCTGTCTGACGTGATCGATGCGGTCTACCGGTCATTCCCGAAGTCAACCGGAACAAAACGGCTCCCGGACGGCACCGTCAAGAAGATTGTCGAAAACCCGTTGGGATACTTCTGCAGGGCGGCGAAGAGTCGGTTCGTGACTTGGAAAACGCGGGAGCATCGGGCGCTTCAGATGCCGGACGGCATCGAGCCTGCTATCGACCGTGGGACATCGCGCCGCACAGTCGCGATTCAGGACTTGATCGCATTGAAGGACGGACTCCAAGGGCACCTGACGCCCGACGAGATCAAGTACTTTGATGCCGTTCTCGCTCTGACGGAAACCGAGCTGGTCGCGGATCGCGAGTCTCCGCGCGATCTTAAGATCCCGGCCAGCTCGGTCGATGGATCGCGACTTACTGACGCGAAGCTCGCAGCGATGGTCGGAATCAATGTCCACGAAGCAAGAACCTTACGGGAGAATCTGCATCGCAAGATGCGAGTCCATGCCGCCTGTCAATTGCTGGGGTCTCATCTGTCGCTGGAGGACATTCAGTTCATCCGGTGTCAGGAATTCGAAATGCGTCAGCAGCGCGGTCTCGGTCAACGGCAACGGAATGAATTCCTGTGTCGTCAATTGCAGATCGACACGCAGAAGCTGGAGGAACTCCAGTCAACCGTGGGGCCGAAGCTCGATTTCGCGATGGCGATCTGTGGGTTGCAGGAAGCGGGACACTGCACCGAACACGACGGTGACGCCTTGAAGGCTCGCTATCTGGACCGCAAGTCCGATACCGAGATCTGCAGTCGCTTTGTCATCAAGGATGCCTGCCTGACGAAGCTCGCCGGAAAACTGCACGGTGCCATTCTGGTGAAACGCGACCATCGCCAGGACGGCCCGCTCTTCAAAGACGGTCGCGATTTCGTTCAAGCGGTCTGCATCGAAGGGCGGGCTGCAGCACGTGTCAGTGCGGAACTCCGCCGCCACGTGCGTCACATCTGGCAATCCACCCAAACGCTGGTCCCCCCGGCGGATGCTCCGTGGATCTGGGACGACCTCGACCTGTCAGCGGACGAACATCGCGAACGCGCGTAACCGGTCCGTCCAGCAAAGGGGGCGCAGAACTTTCAACGCGTCTGGGGGCGATAGCCCCCAGACCCCCATACGGACAGAGAAGATCAGAGGACAGAGAGCAGAGAATCAGAGTTCAAGAAGAGGACGACTCGGGAGAAACAAATCGCGAACGCCAACACAATCGCAATCCAATGTGGTCGCAACGGTAGCCGGACTCGTTGACGGCGCGGACCTCAGAACGGCAGGTGTCTTCGTTGTCGTACCACGAGCCGCCCTGGTTAACCTGACCAGGGTACACGCGCTTTGGAACACTCTCTGTCCACTCCCGCACGTTCCCGTGCACGTCCAGCAGACCCGGTGAACCAGCCAGGCCCTGAGACAACGCCCACTCGCGACTCGGATGATGTACTCCGGCCGCGTTCTGCGCTTGGATCGTGTCCTCGCGATGCCGTGTGCCAGAAGTGCTGGTCAGGTTATAGCACTGTCTATAGCAGCAGAAAGCGTTCCGCGTCTCGTCGCCCCACCAGTACTCCTTCTCAGTCTTCCACCGGCAGGCAGACTCCCACACCCACTCCGTCGGCAATTCATACGTTCCGTCCGTTCGCTCTCCCGTCAGCCAACGCCCGAACTCCACACTCATGTACCAGCTCACGTAAACTGCCGGCTGGTCGTCCGCATGGCTACGAGTGTCCCGCCACCGCCGGTGCGTCGGACACCATTCCTCCAGCTCCGCATTCGTTACCGGGAAATCCGACAGTTTCAGACCGGCCGGGATGGAGACCGGGCCGGTCACGCCGGCCTGCCGCAGCCTATGTTCTTTGTGAAAACGGGCCGGATCGAAATCGCCAGGCGGCAACGGAATGAACCGACTCTCGTAGACCGGCAAGATGCCGGGGGCGATCCGGCGGCGGGCCGCCGATTCCTGCAGGTATTTCTCCAGCGCCGTCCGGCAGGCCGAGGCCACGTCGCCCAGCGCCGCGTTGCCGTCGGCCTCAGCGATCGTCGTCTCCAGCAGCTCATACAGCGGCTGCAGATACGCCCCGTCCCGCGTCGAACGATTCAATAACAGTTCCTCCAGCCAGCCCGCCGTCGAGGCCGTGCCAGCCGGTCCGAACTCTCGTCGCCGGCAGACCGCCCCCCACGACGCCACCGGCGCACTCTCCTCCGCCTGCCAGGCGTCGCGGTAATCCCGATGTCCGTAGTCCCGATGCACCAACCAGCGACAGACCTGCGCCAGATCGGGATCGAACGCCAGCCCATCCCGGTCAAGAGCGTCGTACACGATCCACGGGTTCCCCAAGCGTATCAATTGCGCCGCCAGGGCGTCGTGAACCCCGAGCGTCGCCGCATGGCAGAGCGCAAACCGCAGCGTCCAGTGCCAGTCCGCTGGCAGATCGCGGATCGTTTCCCCGTCAGCATTGAGAATGTCGCCGCGAACGTTTCCGGTGTCTTCCTGGACCGATTGGACGTTCTGTAAGACGGCGACTGCCTCCCCACGCGTCGCGGGGTCTGCAAACAACTCCGCCAGCCGGCACCCCGCGAAATACTCCAGAAACGATCGGTGACGGAATTCCAGACCCGCCTTACCGAAATCATCTAGAACGCAGTGCTCGGTGACCAGGTCGACCTGGACGAGCTGTTCGTAGAGCTTCTCAACTTGATCGAACACGGCGCTGAAGGAATCGCCTTCGACGACACCGCTGAAATTGTGGCGGCGAGCCGCTTCGAATGCTATCCGCGGCAACAGCCGTTGAACCTGGAGACGCAGCAGCCCTGGTGAGCCCGGGACGGTCGAAAGCCCTTTGGCAACTAATTGTTCGATGGCGGCTTGATAGATCACGTAGCGATTCGTCAAGTCCTGCAAGCGTTTGCCGGAAACGCCGTCGCCCCCCAGGGCAAGATCCTTCAAAAACCGCAACAGCAGCGGAACCCCCAGCAGGTCTTTCCATTGATGGCGTCGAAGCTCCTCGGCGTAGTTGCTTTTCCAGGATTCCGGCTCGTCATCCTCGGGAATCAAATCGGGCGACAGGCGAGTGCCGAAGAAGCGATCTTGCTGGCGGCGTCCAAAAGGGAGGACTCTCAACGTGCTCCAGGCGTCATCCGACAGGCCTTCAAAGGCTTCGGACTTCCCGAAACGCGTTTCGGGGCGACCGGCCAGAATTACCGGGCAGGAATCCAGGAGCGCACAGTTCAGAAAACTGCCCAGCCCTTCCAGATCGCCTTTCGACTGATCGAGCGCATCCAGGAGAAACACGACCCGACCGCGGCGGACCTGATCGCGAAACCAGTCTTCCGCGACGAGCCTGTCTTCCTCTGGAAGGTGATCCTCCACGCATTTGCGCAACAGATTTCGCAGCACCGCATCGGGATCGTCGGTCCACCGGATGGCAGACAGGTTGAGGCTGTCTTTGTCGGTCTTGCCCAATCGAATCGGAATGGACTCGTCCGACGTCGCCGCAATCTTCTGCTCGCAGATGAGGAGTTGAATCGACTTACCGAGGCCCGAGTCGGCAAACAGTCGAATTCGCGGTGCCCGGCGGCGTTCGCGTGGAATCTCCCCGTCGTCCGGGGGTGACGACCGCCAGCGACCGTGCGAGAATGCTTTCAGTTCGCGAACCGAGAGCGGACGAGGTTCTCGTGGTTGTTCCGGGTTGATGTCGGCCCCGTGTAACACCGGCAGAACCTGTGCCAGTGGAGACGGGACATACCGGCGACCGCTCTCGCGCCAATCGGCCAGTTCGGCTCCACACAGTTTGTGTCGCAGCTTCGTCGCCGCGGCATGGATTGACCGCTTGACGGCCCGCGTAATCTTCGGCCAACGGGTCAACTGGTGGTAGGCCTCATCACACGTTGCGATCTTCTCGAACCGCAGACGTTCGTCAGTCGGCGGCAGATCGGCGTCGTCATGGCCTTTCGCCAGAACGACCGCCTGCATCCGCCGTTCAACGAATCGCCCATTCAGTGTCTTGATGCCGACGTCGGTCACCGGTTGCAACCGGGGATTGCGCCCCAGATCCTGGTCGAGCCTGGCCGTAATGGCCACGTGGGGATCGAGGACTTCGCCAGTCCTGGGAAGCTTCGTGTCCCGTCCGTCGACGGCCCGCAATGCGCAGGCGAATGCCGCCTCGGCCGACGGACCCGTGAGCGGGACGACAACGGGAGCACCGGGCAGACGACGCGTGGCATGTTGCAGATCCAGCGACCAGCGCCAATCGAATTCGCAGGGCGTTCGGAACCGCTGCTGCACCGCCAGCCACGCCCGCTGCAGCCCGCGCGAAAAGTCGGCGTCCATCTGCAGATAGCCGGCCGACCAGGCATCCGGCAGCAGGACGCCGCAACCGTTCGGCAGGCGTTCCATCTTCAGCCGGGCGAGGATTCCTTGCGGTCTGCCGGGATCGTTCCAGGCAAACATGATCCACGTTTCCGCGACGGCGTCGGGTGTTCGATGGTCGCCGACAATCGCCGCCAGCGTCTCTCCGGCCAATAGGAGTCCCGGATGCATCCAGCCCAATTGCGAAGCCTGATGGCGAAAGATCGTTCGCCACGACTCGCCGGGCAGCAGGTTCATGAATGACGGTTCGCGGGCATGACCGGACGGGATGGCTTCACCGTACGGGATGCGTTCGCGGGCAAGCCGATCGACGGAACCATCGGGTGAATACTGCCAGCCTCGTTCCGTCGCGTCGACGACGTGGCGAACTGCCGTCGCGATCTGAAGCTCGCCGACTGCTTTGTCTGCAAGAACGGAAATGAGCTTTCGTCGGGCCTCGTAAGCCGGCCCGGCCTTCTCCAGCAACGAACCCAGCCGTTTCATCCCTGGATATTTCGTAAGTCTTTGGCTGACTGCAGAGAGCGTGCCCTCGGCATGAGCCGGGGCGGCGGCTTCCAGCAGCAGACAGCGGCGACCGGTGAGGTGATTGAGGAGCCGCAACCGCCACGTCTCTTTGAACTCGTCCTTCGTCTGCTTTTTGGGATCGCGTTCGGGCCGGAGCACGTGTCCAAACACCTTGTCCCATTGTCCGTCTTCGCGGAGTTGGTTGAGCGATGCCATAGATTCCCGGTCCCGACGCGGCTGGAGGTGCGACCTGAACATTCTCTCTCGATGAACCGGCGGCGGGCAAGTCGTGCAGCCACACATTCCCGAACGTCCGTCCGCAGCAGAGTTGGGCGCAGAATTCCTGGAAACGCGGATTTCTTTGAAACGAGGAAATCGGAGCGACTTCGCTCCCAACTTCTCGCGCTGCCGGCATTGGACCTGTAGGAACCGCGGCCCATTGGCGGCGGTCGACCCCGACGAGTCCCAGGCCTTGTGCGAGAGAGAAGACCATGCACTTCAAAACGCGAAAAGTCAGGATTGATGGCGTCGACGGGACGTTCTATGAGACGACGGACGTTCCACCGTGGCCGGGGACGTCGACAACCACGGTGCTGACGCCCGCTGAAGACTACCAGCCCGAGCGCCGGCCGGCCGTGCCGCTCCGCCTGGCGTCTCTGGTGGTCGTGCTCGGATTCAGCTTCGGGCTCTTCATGGGGATTCAGCTTCCCGCCTGGATCGGGGCCTGACGCTGGCGGTCCAGTCCTCTGCGACGTCGTCTCATCACGACCGTGCGAGGAAACGCGAACTCCGCGTCGCGTTCTCCCGCACGGTTTTTCCTTTTGCACTTGGGGGAGCTGCGATGGATCGACATTTGAAACACCGGGTTGCAGTTCCGCCGATCGACGGGCTGCTATTGGGGTATCGTTCCGACGAAAACCGCTTTGGTCTGGCCCCGCGCTCCACCTCGTCCCGTGCGATGGAGCCCATCATCTATCGCAAGGATCAGCACATCGCGTGCGTGTCCCCGACGGGAGGCGGCAAAGGCCGCAACTTCATTGTGCCGCTGTTACTGACTTACCCCGGCCAGGTGGTGGTGTTCGATGCCAAAGGGGGCGAGAGCTATGACGTCACGCACCGCCGCCGTCGCGAAATGGGGCACCAAGTGGTCCATTTGGCTCCGTTTCGATCAGAGAAGGAGACGCTTGACGCCCTCAATCCCCTCGATCTGTTCAGACTGTGCGGGATCGATCAGGCCGCTGAAGCTCAGTGGATGGCTCACTTGCTCAGCCTGGGGAACAAGTTTTCGAAAGACCCCTTCTGGGATTTGAACGGCTGCGGCGTGCTCAGCGGTGTGCTGGCGCACCTGGCGAGCGAGCCCGAAGAGAACCGGCACTTCCGCCGGTTTCTGGAGATTCTGCTCTCCGATGACCTCCCCTACGCGCTTGCCTCGCTGCTCGACGCGCAGGGCGAGAAGATGAACCGACTCTCGCGCTGGGAACTGGCGTCCTTCCTCAATCTGCCGGAACGAGAAACCCGCCCCGGCGTGCAAGGAACCGCCACGAGTTACGTCAAGCCATTTCTGAGCGACTCGGTTTTGGCATCGCTGACCAGCTCGACGTTCTCGCTCAAAGACTTCGTGAAGGGCGACCCGCTCAGTATTTATCTGTCGATGCCACCGTACCGGATCGACAGTCACCGCGGACTGATCAAACTCTGGATCGGCGTCCTGCTGCGAGCACTGCTCAGCCGCCGACAGCTTCCCGCACAGAATACGCTGGTCATCCTGGACGAGATCGGTCAGCTCAAGAACTTCGAGTTTCTGGAAACCATGCTGACGCTGTGCCGCGGCTTCGGCGTGCAGGTGCTCACAGTCTGGCAGGATCTCGACCAGATCCGCTCGGCCTTCCCGGACGGTTACCGGACTGTGTTGAACAACATCGGCGTCCTGCAAGTCTTTGGTCTGACGAACTACCGGGCCGCCGAGGAATGGTCGGAGCTGCTGGGAGTTTCGCCGCGCGAACTGATGAACCTCGAACCGCACGAGCAGATCCTGTTCATCCGCGGCGAGGGAGCGCAACGCTGCCAGCGGTGCGACTACCTGACAGACCCGCTGTTCCGCGGCCTGTTCGATCCCAACCCCTTCTATGCCGGGCGACCGCTTCCGGAGCAATTGCCGGAACAGGAGGGGCAGCGCCGAATCAAACCCGAAGGGCCAAAGTATGAACGGTAACTGGATTCGACGATGTCGTCCCGGCGCGGAAACCTCCCGTATTCGCGTCGTCGAGAGTGAGAACGACTTCCCGTTCGCCACTGTCGGCCATGTCCGAGTTGGGTCGGCTCACGCCGACTGTCGCCCGGACCAGGAAGAGCGGCTCGTACAGTTCGTCGTCTGGATCGCCAGGCACATCAATGCGAGGTTCGATCCCGAGGTGGCCGAGCAGCCGATCCGGCGGGAAAACAAGTAGCCCCATCGAACGAAAGGAGCGCCGCAGCAATGTTGACCGTCTCCGACCTTCGACTCTCGCCGGCCCAACGGCTGGAGCAGTCCAACCTCTACACGTGCATCCTCGTGCAAGGCACTAACGACGCGGGCCAGCCGTGCTATGCGTACTTCGGCCTCTTCGCCGACAGATTGATCGAACTCGTCAACGGCCTGACGCGAGATCCCCGCTTCAATCCCAAGGATGTCGGCGGCATTGTGCTTGCCCGGTCCACGGGCGAGCCATCCCCGGAAATCCGGGAATTCATGCGGATGAAGTTCAGTTTCAGTGAGAACGAGATTGTTTTGGAACTGAGTCGGAAACGCTGAGTGGCCACGCAAAACGGAGTCGAGACGGCGCAGAACTGCCACGCGACCGAGGCTCCTCTGGCCTTACCTTGCAGCAGCGACAGCATTTCCGCCCCTCCCCGTTCACACTGTCGCCCAGCCTAGCGGTCCGCTACATTTGTTCCCAGCGTCGGCACGGTGGCCGGCGCGGTGAATTTCCCACGGAGGCGCACGAAGCGATCGAACGGGACCTCCATCGGTGACGAACTTCGGGGACAAAGTCAGTTTTCTCTGGAGCGTGGCGGATCTGCTGCGCGGACCTTACAAGCCGGCCCAGTACGGGCGGGTCATTCTGCCGCTGACCGTGCTCCGCCGGCTCGATTGCGTGCTGGAGCCGACCCGCGAGAAGGTGCTCGCGAAAGTCGCCGAGCTGAAGGCGAAGAAGGTCGAACCCCTTGACGCCGTCCTCAACAAGGCGGCCGGCGCCTCGTTCCATAACACGAGCAAGTTCTCATTCTCAGCCATTGCTGGCGATCCCGACAAGGTCGCCCCGAACCTGACAAAGTTCATCAAAAGCTTCTCGGCCAACGTCCGCGACGTCTTCGAGAAGTTCAACTTCGAACCGGAGATCGCCCGGCTGGAGGAGAACAACCGGCTGTTTCTGGTGATCCAGAAGTTTGCCGAGTTCGACCTGCACCCTAAAGCCGTCTCGAACATCGAGATGGGGTACATCTTCGAAGACCTCGTCCGGCGGTTCAACGAAGCCGCCAACGAGACGGCGGGCGATCACTTTACGCCCCGCGAAGTCATTCGGCTGATGGTCAATGTGCTGTTCGCGCCTGATCGGGATCTGCTGGTGAAGCCCGGCACGCTGCGGACGCTGCTCGATCCGGCCTGCGGCACCGGCGGTATGCTGGCCGTCGCCGACGAGTACCTGCATGAACTGAATCCCGAGGCGACGCTGGAAGTCTTCGGGCAGGACTTCAACCCGGAATCGTACGCCGTCTGCGGCTCGGACATGCTCATCAAGGGACACTCCATCGAGCACATCGTCTTCGGAAGCAGTTTCTCGAAGGACGGCTTCCCGAAGACAAAGTTCGATTACCTGCTGGCCAATCCGCCGTTCGGCGTCGAATGGAAACCCGAATCCGACTTCATCGAGAAGGAGCACGATGACCTGGGCTTCGACGGTCGGTTCGGGGCGGGGACGCCGCGGATCAATGACGGTTCGTTCCTGTTTCTGCAGCACATGATTTCGAAGATGAAGCCGGTCAAGGAGGGGGGCAGCCGGATCGGGATCGTCTTCAACGGTTCGCCCCTCTTCACGGGGGACGCTGGTTCGGGCGAGAGCAACATCCGCCGCTGGATCATCGAGCACGACTGGCTGGACGCGATCGTCGCGCTCCCCGACCAGCTCTTCTACAACACGGGGATCTTCACGTACGTCTGGATCGTGACGAACCGTAAGCCGCGCGAGCGGCGGGGGAAGGTGCTGCTGATCAACGCGGTCGACCTGTGCCAGAAGATGCGGAAGAGCCTCAACAACAAGCGGAACGAGATCGCCCAGGCCCAGATCGATGAGATCACCCGGTTGTACGGCGACTTCGCCGAGGGGGAACGGTCGAAGATTTTCGACAACGCCGACTTTGGGTTCCGGAAGATCACCGTCGAGCGGCCGCTGAGGCTGAACTTCCAGGCGTCCCCCGAGCGGCTCGCCCAGCTGCAGGAGGTTTCGGCCTTCCAGAACCTGGCGAAGAGCAAGAAGAAGGACAAGAAGGCGATCGCCGCGGACAAGGCGGCCGGCAAAGCCCAGCAGGCGGAGATTCTCGCCGTGCTCGGCCGGCTGGACGGGAGCAAGCTTTATCGCGACCGCGAGAAGTTCGTCGCCGATCTCGATGCAGCCTGCAAAGCGATCAGCGTGAAGCTGGCCGCTCCGATTCGCAAGGCGATCCTGGCGGCGCTGTCGGAGCGTGACGAGACGGCGGAGGTCTGCCGGGATGGCGACAGGAACCCCGAGGCCGATGCCGAGTTGCGGGACACGGAGAACGTGCCGCTGAAGGAGGACATCCACGAGTACTTCGCCCGTGAAGTACTTCCGCACGTCCCCGACGCCTGGATCGACGAGAGCAAGGTCGACGAAAAGGACGGGAAGGTAGGGATTGTCGGGTACGAGATCCCGCTGACCCGGCATTTCTACAAATACGTCCCACCTCGGCCGCTGGAAGTGATCGAAGCGGAGATCGCCGCGTTGGAGCAGGACATCGTCAAGATGCTGCGGGAGGTGGTGGGATGAAGGTGGAACTCTCGACCAATTTTGTGCAGACTGGATCGCCTGAACGTCGCAAACGCCCGGTTATTGAGATGGGCGAAACCAACATCCCTTGGGTTGGGAAGGCACCCAAGGCATGGCCACTGATTCGCCTCAGGTGGACCGTGCTTTCGTCTCGGAACGGGATTTGGGGAGATGAACCCGATGGCGAACACGACATTCCGTGCGTAAGGGTTGCCGATTTCGATCGTACGCGGTTCATGGTAGCCGACGAAGTCCCCACGGTGCGTGCCGTCACCGAGAGTGAGCGACGCGGGCGAGTTTTAGCTCGCGGAGATCTGCTACTGGAGAAGTCTGGAGGCGGTGAAAATCAGCCGGTCGGAGCCGTGGCGATGTACGGCTCTGACAGGCCGGCCGTCTGCTCAAACTTCCTGGCCCGCGTTGTTCCCGATCCATCGTGTGACAGTCGGTTCCTGACGTACTTGCATGCCCATCTGTATTCCGCTCGTGTCAACGTCCGTTCGATCAAGCAAACGACCGGTATCCAGAACCTCGACGCATACTCGTACTTTTGTGAGCGGGTGCCCCTCCCGCCCCTCGACGAGCAGCGGGCGATTGCCGCGTTCCTCGACCGCGAAACGGCCCGGATCGACGAGCTGATCGCGAAGAAGGAACGGCTGATCGAGTTGCTTGAACACGCCACCAAAGGCCTTGTTCGTAGGTTCGTACTCCTCGGGACCTCAGTTGAGGTCGAATATCGCTCCTCGGACGTCGATTGGATCGGAAATGTGCCATCGCACTGGCCGATCGTTCCACTTCGATGGAACATTCAGATCTCAAGCGGCGACGGACTGCCAACTTCGGCGTTTGAAACAGAGAAGTCAGTTGATCATGTTGTGCCCGTGATCGGAGGCAATGATGTCATGGGATATACATCTCTGGCGAATGTCTCTAGCCCAGTAGTTGCGATCGGGCGAGTTGGCGCACACTGCGGAAACGTGCATTGCGTTGATCCGCCGGCATGGATTACCGACAACGCACTCGTCGTCGACCGGTTTCGAGGCTTTGATCGCGAGTACCTAGTGCACGTTCTCCGTGTAATGAATCTCAATCGGTGGGCGTCTCAGAATGCTCAGCCGTTGATCACTGGAAGCTTCGTGAAGTCGGTAAGAGTTCCGTGCCCTTCTGTAGCGGAACAACGAGTGATCGTAGCAGCTGTCAAAAGTGCCGTGGCAAAGTACGCCGGATTGATGGCGAAGGTTACCGAAGCGGTTAGGGCTCTTCGGGAATACCGCTCCGCCCTGATTTCCGCCGCGGTTACCGGCCAGATCGACGTGCGCAAGGAGGTCTGCTGATGCCGCACCAAGAGAATGAGACGGCTGTCGAGGTTCGACGGGAGTTACGCGATCGCTTCACCGAAGAGTTGCGTGCCAAGGTGCTCATGGTCACGGGTTTGAAGCACCATTCGTGGCGAAAACGCAAAGGCAACCGATGTGAGGCGAGCAAGCTCGGGATCTGGATGAACTTCATTGCCTATGAGGGGAACTGCCGGGTTCAGGTCTACCTAGGGCGAAAACCCGAAGTCGAAAGCCGGGCAATCTACCAGGAACTCCTCGCCAAGCAGAATGAGATCGAAGCGAACTGCTGCAGAAAGCTTCGGTGGAAGGGCGACGATCCTCGCCATTTCCCCACAATCGAAATGCCGGTGAAACCTGACGAAGTCCTCGACGAATTGAAGTGGAGCAAGATTCAGTCGGCGATGATCGCCGCGATGATCCGCTTCGATGCGGCATTGGCCCCGTACCTGAACGTCCACCGTGCCGGAGGAGCCGTCAACCTGTCTCGCAAGACTGACGCCCGACGGGAGTCCCGCTGATGCCGCTCTATATCCTCGGTACCGACAGCATTCAGAAACTTCCCACGACGACGTTCGAGGCGGAGAAGATTCAGGAGCGGGGCGACCTGCAGCGGCTGCTGCGGGATGAGATCGCGATTCTCGTTCCTGGCGCACTAGTACTCACCGAAGAGTTCGGCGACTGGCAGGATTCGAGTCGCCGGATCGACCTGCTGTTGCTCGACAAGACCGCCAACCTGGTCGTGGTCGAATTGAAGCGGACCGGGGACGGCGGGCACATGGAGCTGCAGGCCCTGCGGTATGCGGCGATGATCTCGTCGATGACGTGGCAGCAGGCAGTCGATGCGCATCGGGAGTACCTGCGAAAGCGCAACATCGACGAGGACCCGCAGGAACGGATGCTGAAGTTCCTGAGCTGGGAAACGCAGGACGAGGAAGAGTTCAATCAGGACGTGCGGATCGTCCTGGCTTCGGCGGATTTCTCCAAAGAGCTGACGACGGCGGTCCTGTGGCTCAACGAACGCGAGGTCGATATCCGTTGCGTGCGGATGGTGCCGTACAAGAATGGTTCTCAGACGCTGCTGGACGTGCAGCAGGTGATCCCGCTGCCGGAGGCTGAGGAGTACCAGATCCGCGTTCGCGAAAAAGCCTCGCAGGAGCGGGCGGCCCGGCAGGGCGTGACACAGCAGCAGGAACGCTATCAGCGATTCTGGAAGGGACTGCTCGATAAGGCTAATGCCCTGACAACGCTGCACCAGAAGTGCTCTCCCGGCAAGGCGGAGTGGGTCGCTGCTGACCGAATGGGGATGATGTTCAGCTACGTGACGATGAAGGGGAAGGGACGGGTCGAGTTGTATCTGTGTCGGTCCGACAAGGCCGAGAACAAGGCAATCTTCGACGAACTTTTCGCAAAGCGGGGTGAGATCGAGAAGGCGTTCGGAGGAGAGTTGCACTGGCATCGGAACGATCAGGCGGGGCCAAGTCGCATTGACTCCGTCGTCGAAGCGGGATCGTTCGAAGACGAGTCCACATGGGAGGCCATGCAGACGGCGATGGTCGAGAGGATGATTCGCCTGGAAGCAGCGCTTGCGCCCCACATCGAAGGGTATCGCAAGGGGGAGAAGCCGAATGTTGGATGAGAGCCGTCAAAGTCACTTGCGGCGCATGCTCGATCAGATCCGGGGCGACGTCTCGATCTTAGATCTTCCAGCCTTGGTGGACACTCTTGAACGCCGTGGTGAATCGCTGGATTACGAGGACTTGGCATTCATTGCGCAGTATCCGGGCAGGACTCGCGACGGAGGTTTCACGCCCCCGTTTTATCTGGGGCGTTTTGTAGCCGAGTTGCTTGCAGCCCGAGAAGCGTTGACTGTGCTCGATCCGGCGGCCGGCGAAGGCTGGCTTGCGGCGCAGATTGCGAGTCTCGGACGGGCCACCAATGTCGTGGCCGTAACGACAAACAGCACGGCGCTGTGGCTGGCCGGAAGGCTGCGGATGGATCGGCTGGCGGTGACCGGACTTGATCCGGCCGGAGAGACCTTCGACGCCATCGTGTCCATGCCACCGGTCTACGGAGGACGAAAGGAGCGTCCTGCAACGCCCGATGGCGCGGATGAAGTAAGTGACGAACCTGGACTGGTTCGAATGCTCGATGTCGCATCGTCGTTGTCCGACGACGGATTGCTCTTGTGGATCGTGCCACCACGATTCGCTTTCGACGACTCTCGCAAATCGGTCCGGAGAAATCTGAGCCGCTTCGGGCTTCACCTGTCGGCGTTGATCCAGATTCCTCCAGGAGCGTTCGCAGAGGTACCATCGATTGCCTTCGAACTTGCAGTCATTGAACGCATACCACGGGACAATCTATTCGTGGCGGCCTTGCCTGAGACCACTGAAGCGCAAGACGAGTTGATTGTCCGATTGCGAGAACGAAATGACGGCCCGCAGCCGAATCTAGGCCGACTTGTCACGGAGAAGACGTTTTTTGGTCTGGATTGTCTGGAAGCTGCCGAACGGGCGAATCGCCTATCGCAGCATCGAGGGCTGATTCCAGTTGTGTTCTCAGAAGTTCTGGTGGCGATCAATCGGCCTCGCCGTTGCGAAGGCGGCGTCGAGCGGTTTCCTGATGATCCGGATGCGGTATACCTCCCGGAAATGGCCCGGACCGACGCGACTACTACTCAAGAGCAACTTCCCGAGCGACTTAAATCCTATCTTCAGTTGATCGTCCGCCGCGATCGCGTCGAACCGGAGTATCTGGCGGGACTCCTGAATACGCCGCTGGGACTTGCAGTCCGCGACTCTGCGAGAAGCGGAACAACGATTCCTCGCATCAGTGCAGACCGTTTGATGACGGCGACGCTCTATCTTCCGCCATACGCGGACCAGGTACTCGCAGTTGAAGCACTTGCGTCCATCCGCCAGCTAAGGATGGAACTTGGTGAACTGGAAGAGCAGGTCTGGGAGCGTCCGCGGCAGGTAAGCAGCGTCCGCGAGCGCATCTCACAAGTTAATCACGAAGATCGATTCCAGGATTGGGTTGAGACGCTCCCGTTCCCGCTCGCCTCCGTGTTGCGCGCGTACCACGCGATTGACCGTACGGACAGAGCCAAGTACGAAAGACTTCTGCATTTCTTCGAAGCGCTGGCGGCCTTTGTCGCGACAATTCACGTGAGCGCGTTGCGGGGGGACACGAATCGCTGGTCGGAGTTCCGCGACGCCTTGCAGCCGCTATTCAAAATGCGAAAGTTCGAGTGGACGTTTCCGACGTTTGGAATGTGGCGAACGATCGTCGAAAATGCGGGGACGCTTGTCAGGAAGGAACTCAATTCAAATAACGAGGGAAATGCTTCTATTCTCGACCTCTATGAGTCCAAGGATTCGAAGCCGATCGAGTTTCTGTGTTCGAAAGCCGTCGCGGGAATACTGCAGCGAACGAACTCGCTCCGGAACGACTGGACCGGGCACGGTGGGGCTGCCAGTGAGAAGGATGCGGCTGTTCGACACGAGCAGATTCTCAAGGAGCTAAATTCGTTCCGCTCTCAGTGCGGATCGATCTTTCTTCAGTATCAGCTGATTGAACCGCGGGAAATGACCGTGGCTGCGGGTCCGATCTACCGGGGGCCGGCGCGGCGGGTGATGGGATCAAATCCGCAATTTGAACACGTCGATCTGGAAGTCGTCTCGACTCCGATCACCGGACAGCTTCATCTCCATAATCCAGGTCATACGAGAGCGCTGAGGCTGGTCCAACTCGTGAAGATCCGTCAGTCGCCGCAACCGGCATGCTACTTCTACAATCGACTCGACCCATCTGGTACTCGATTTGTCTCGTATCACTTTGGTGAAGAATCGACAGTGACCGATGCCGATGGAGATGTGGGCCGCCTTATCGACGATCTGAGGTTTCCGTCGGAATAGGTTCAGCATGCCAGTTGACTACAGTGAGAAAGCCTTCGAGGCGGCGATCGAACATTCCCTGCTGACGGGCGGCTACACGCTCGGCGACCCGGCCACGTTCGACCGCGAGCGGGCGATCTTCCCCGCCGAAGTGCTGGCGTTCGTGCAGGCCACGCAGCCACAGACCTGGCAGGCGCTGGAAAAGCTGCACGGCCCGGCGACGGGGGACGTCCTGCTGGCCGACCTGGTCAAGAACCTCGACGGCCAGTTGGGGATGCTGCAGGTCCTGCGACAGGGCTTCAAGTGCTTCGGCAAGCTGGTCCGCGTGGCCTACTTCGCCCCGGCGCACGGGCTGAACCCGGAGACCGAACAGGAATACGCCGCGAACCGGCTGACCGTCACCCGCCAGGTCCACTACAGTTCAAAGAACGAAAACTCGCTGGACTTGGTGCTGAGCCTGAACGGATTGCCGCTCGCCACGGCGGAACTGAAGAACCCCTTCACCGGCCAGACCGCCGAGCACGCAAAGCAGCAGTACCGGAAGGACCGCGACGGGAACGAGCCGGTCTTCAAGTTCGGCAAACGGACGCTGGTCCACTTCGCCGTTGATCCGGACGTGGTCTGGATGACGACCCGTCTGGATGGCGACAAGACGTTCTTTCTGCCGTTCAACCGGGGCGACGGCACGGGCGCCGGCAATCCGGACAATCCGAACGGCTACAAGACGGCGTACCTGTGGGAGGAGGTCTGGCAGGGGGATTCCTGGCTGGACATCCTCGGCCGGTTCGTGCATCTGCAGGTCGACGAGAAGACGGTCGGCGGCAAGACGATCCGCAAGGAATCCCTGATCTTCCCGCGGTATCACCAGCTCGTCGCGGTCCGTTCGCTGGTGGCGGACGCCCGGGCGCACGGTGCAGGGAAGAACTACCTGATCCAGCACTCGGCCGGCAGCGGCAAGAGCAACTCGATCGCCTGGCTGGCGCACCGCCTGGCCAGCCTGCACAACGCGCAGGACGAAAAGATCTTCCATTCGGTGATCGTGATCACCGACCGCCGGGTGCTGGATAAGCAACTGCAGGACACGATCTATCAGTTCGACCACAAACAGGGGGTGGTGCAGAAGATCGACGAGGATTCCACGCAGCTCGCGACGGCGCTGAAGGGGGGCGTGCCGATCATCATCACCACGCTGCAGAAGTTCCCCTTCGTGACGGACAAGGTGGGCGACATGCCCGACCGACGGTATGCGGTGATCGTCGACGAGGCGCACAGTTCGCAGTCGGGCGAATCGGCGGCCGAGCTGAAGGGAGTTCTGTCGGCGAACCACATTCACGAGCAGGCCAAAGCCGAGGCGGCTGCGCAGGGGCTGCAGGACTACGAAGAAAAGATCCTGCAGCAGGTGAAGAAGAAGGGGCAGCAGCCGAACCTGAGCTTCTTCGCCTTCACGGCGACGCCCAAGTACAAAACGCTGGAAGTCTTCGGGGTGAAGGGGCCGGATGGCAAGCCGCGACCGTTCCATCTCTACAGCATGCGGCAGGCGATCGAGGAAGGCTTCATCCTCGACGTGCTGCAGAATTACACGACCTACGCGACCTACCGGCGGCTGATCAAGGCGGCCGCGGACGATCCGGAGGTCAGCAAGAGCAAAGCGGCGAAGGCGCTGGCCCGGTTTGTGAGCCTGCACCCGCACAACATCGCCCAGAAGACGGACGTGATGCTGGAGCACTTCCGGACGTTCACCCGGCACAAGATCGGCGGCCGGGCGAAGGCGATGGTGGTGACCAGCAGCCGGCTGCATGCCGTGCGGTACAAGGAAGAGTTCGACCGGCAGATCGCCGAGAAGAAGTACCACGACATCCGGACGCTGGTGGCGTTTTCGGGGACGGTGGAAGATCCCGACGTGAAAGGGAAGACGTACACCGAGCCGGACATGAACCGGGACAAGAACGGGCAGCCGATCAAGGAGCGGGAGCTGCCGGAGAAATTCGCCACCGACGAGTACAAACTGCTGTTGGTGGCGGAGAAGTACCAGACGGGCTTCGATCAGCCGCTGCTGCACACGATGTACGTCGACAAGCGGCTGGATGGCATTCAGGCGGTGCAGACGCTGTCGCGGCTGAACCGCACGTGTCCCGGCAAGGGGGAGACGTTCGTCCTGGACTTCGTCAACAAGCCGGAGGAGATCCAGGCGGCCTTCCAGCCGTACTACGAGCAGACGGTGATCGGCGAGCAGGCCGACGCCCACCAGCTCTACGAGTTGCAGGCCAAGCTGGACGAATACCACGTCTTCGATAAACACGACGTGGAGATGTTCTGCGAGCAATTCTTCAAGCCAAAGGCGACACAGACGCCGACCGACCAGGCGAAGCTCTACGCCCTGCTGACGCCGGCGGTGGGACGCTTCGGGCAGATGTCGGAAGACGACCGGGAAGAGTTCCGCGGGCTGCTGAATACGTTCCGCAATCTCTACGGTTTCCTGTCGCAGGTGATCCCGTTCCAGGACACCGACCTGGAGAAGCTGGCGACCTACCTGAAGTTCCTGGCGGCGAAGCTCCCCCGCCGATCAACCGGCGAAAGGCACATCTTCGATGACGAGGTGGGGCTGAAGTTCTACCGGTTGCAGAAGATCAGCGAGGGTTCAATCTCGCTCAACAAGGGGGAAGTCGCCCCAGTCGCTGGCCCGACGGCGGTCGGGACCGGGGCCGGCGAAGATCCGAAGGTCCCGCTGTCGAAGCTGATCGACGTGATCAACGAACGGTTCGGCACGCAGTTCACGCAGGCCGACGAGCTGTTCTTCCAGCAGCTCCGCGAAGAGGCCGTCGGCGACGAGTCGATCCGCCAGGCGGCCCAGGCCAACACGCTGGAGAACTTCGGCTACGTCTTCAAGAAAGCCCTGGAAGGACTGTTCATCGACCGGATGGACCAGAACGGCGAGATCTTCGCGAAGTACATGAACGAGGGAGACTTCCAGAAGGCGGTCTTCGAGTACCTGGCGAAGCAGGTGTATGAGCAGATCCGGACGGAGGGGGCGGCGTAGATGCCTGGTGTAGCGGGTCGCTTTTGTTTCGACTCCCTACGAGATTTCGCAAATCAATGACATGAGAGGGGAGCATCTTGATGGACGAGAATCATCTGGGGCCGTTTTCGCCTTTGTGCCACTGGTTCCAGCAATCTCCGATTGCACTGTCGGAAGCAAAGTCGCTGCACGTTCCTCAATTGAAGGACTTTCTGGAGATCTCGTACGTCGGCAGCGAGTGCTCTTACGATGGCGTGCTGACGGAAGACAATTTCGTGCTCTATCGTCAGGGAATTCACGCCGGCGACCGTACGGCGCAACCGGCGTTGGAGGCCGATGACATTCGTCCGCGAATCACGTTTCGCGGTCAGACGTACTTCCTGGCGAAGGTGCATGTGCATCACGGTACGGAGCACGATGTGGAGGGCATTCCGGATCGTCCTGTCACCGAAGAGCGTCCCGAAGGACCTCGCACATACGAGATTCACCTGCTCCACGAAACTTTCAAGGCCGAGTACTTGGAGCCAAAGGTCGTGCTGGCAGTGTACGCGATAGACGACCCCAAGAATGCCAGCGAAGCCATGCGACACATCGTGAGTGTCAATCGAAGCGGACCGGAGAATTCGTGTGCCGCTTCGCTTCGGGTCAGCTCCCTTCTTCCCGCCAATCTGACGACGTTCTACTGTTACGAGGGATCACTGACGTCGAAACCGTACCTGGAAACGGTGAGCTGGGCGGTGTTTCCGGAGCTTACGTCCGTCCATACCGAGACGTTTCGCGAAATCGACAGTCGTTCTCAGAAAGAACGGGATCCGCAATCGCTTGAACGCAGGTTCGTGCTTCGTTCCTTTGAGACGGTTAAAGGACGGATCAGCGGCGTCGCTGCGGACTCGGCGGAGACGTTGCCGGTCAAAGGGCGCGAGAAGGCTGCCAGTCCTTTGAAAGTCAGCAGCGGTCGCAAGAAGAAATAGCGGCTGAACTCGGCAAGCGTGTCCCCGTGGCCCGAACCACCAGTGAGCCAAGCGTTAGTCTCTCACGGGCATCCACTCCATCGTGTGATTTCGTTCCCCAGAATTTCGGCGTGGTCGTCAGGCTGTCGGTACTCAATCTGATGGCCCGGCAGCATGACTCGAAACGGGTTGGCGGCTCAACTGGTTACGACGCATTCCGCTTCCGACCGACCGGCTGTAGGTACTTCCCGGCCGGTCCGCCTGGCGACCCCAACGGGAACAGTCGCGGTAGGAGACACACTTTCTTTCGCGCGACTTTTGGCCGACATCTCCGAGGTCGGCAGAGCCGTCCGCAGGGCTTTCAGCCTACTGACGGACCTGCGAGCCACTCGCGTGAATCGCCAGAATTCCGGCGCTGATCCGCATCACGCTTCCGCTGCCGGCCCCAGTTCCGGTCGGCGCGGATGAGCTGCGGGAGCCTGAACCGGCATCGGCCCGTCTGGCGGCGCATCCCCCTCGTCGTGCCCGTCGATCAGCCCCAGCAGGACCACAGCCCAAGCCCGAAATGCCCGGTCGCGCCGGGACTCGCCTCCGACTTCTGCTCCGCTCGTCATCACTCTCTCCACTCCGCCGCCGCCACGCCGGGACACACGGCCGGCGCGGCAAACGGACCAACCAACGCCCGAAATCTGCGACTCCGGCTGCCGCTGCTTCGATCGGCCAGACGACAGTCCCGCTGAATCACTGCAGAATCCCAGTGAAAAACGCGGCTCCGTCGGAGGACGGAGCCGCGTATGAAAAATGTGGCTTTTCGAACTTTCAGCTTTGCTGAAATGAAGTCGATGCCTTCTTGGGTATCGACGAGGGAGTTGATCGCCGCGGTGAGGGGGGTGATCCCGCGGACCTGGTCGAACCGCTCGCGGTGGGCGAACAGCAGGGCCTGATGGGCCGGGACCGCCCGTTCGAACACGAACTGACTGGAACCGACCGCCCCGAAGTCGTTCGACTTGCCGCGGCCGTGGACGGCGTAGGCCAGGTGGCGGCCGTAGCGATCGAGCTCGACGCCGTGGAACCAGTTCCGGGCGGCGATCTCGCGCGGAGCCGTCCGGGGCGAGAGCAACCGGTCCCCTTCGATCGCCTGCACCTGGCCGTTGGCCAGCTTCAGCGCCAGCATGTCGCCGTCGATACACCGGCGGACCTCAGCCAGGCGGATGAAGTTCCAGAGGGGCGTGATCCTGGCGACGTCGAAGTT
This sequence comes from uncultured Planctomycetaceae bacterium, assembly GCA_942493135.1. Taxonomy (GTDB): domain Bacteria; phylum Planctomycetota; class Planctomycetia; order Planctomycetales; family Planctomycetaceae; genus Planctellipticum. Next base: position 3,357,062 of record OW818684.1, read on the forward strand.
CTCGGGCTCGCTCCAGTTCTCCAGGAAGGCCGCCAGCTTCTGGTTCAGCCGGCGGCTGCCAGTCTTGGGCTGGAAGTTGAACGTGGTGATGTAATTCAGGTGCTGGCGGATCGCCCAGCCGAGCAGCGCGAAGTTGCGGGCCAGGTCGCGGGTCTGCGACAGCAGCTTCCGCCGCTTCTGCACCGGCAGCTCGTCGTCCTCGCTGCGGGTGACGCCGGAGGGCGAACGGCGTTTGCCTTCGCCGGTGTCGACAGCGTCATAGCCGAACGCCTGCCGCGCCTGACGCAGGCCGGCGTCGAACAGGCCGGACGCACTCTGCCAGAGACCGGACGCGTTCATGGCCCCTCCATCGTGAGGGACCGGAGGAAGGGCCGTTTGCCGGTTTCGCGGGCGGCCTGGGCCTTCCAGCGCTGGTACTGCTGCTGCAGGTCGGCGTAACTGACCGTCTGACCGCCGAACGTGACGGTCTGGACGCCGACGTTCTCACGCAGCAGCGTTTCGAGCTGGGCCACCATCTCTTCGGCGAACGTGGGCATCGCGACCTTCCTGCAGGCAGGGGACGCGATTCAGGTTCACACTGGTAGACGGGTCTTGGAAGGGGGAATTGGAGAGAATAGCCGATCTAAGGCTATTCTCTCGTCGAGGCCAAATCGAACCAAGCGCCGACCTGAGCAGTCACTTCGGGTCAAGCATCAAAACGGCTGTTGAGCCACGAAACTCCCCGAAGACAAGCCTTTGCTATGAAAGATATGCAGTCGGATCAGCGATGCCCGCACTTGTGAAAGCGTGCTTACGTGACTGGCACTGGTTGCAGCTACCGCAGTGCTCCTGCGTCGTTGAAACGACACAACTCCAGGTCTCCTCCAACCGAACTCCCAAGTTCGCACCAAGTGCCACGAGATCACTCTTCGTCCGATCAATAGTTGGAGTCAGCACTTTCAGCGATACTCCCGGATTGAAGAGTGCAACGCATTCTTCCCAAGCGCAGAACGCCTTTCCGATATTGGGAAACTGCAACGCCTGATCCTTCGTAACAGCGAGAGCGACGCTTCCTGCGTCCGTCAGATGTGCAGCATACGAGCAGATGCTCAGGATGCAGTGTATTCCGGTAATGAAGGCTTCGTCGTCACGCATTCCACGGTTGCAACGCGAAGTGCTCATGTGACCGCCAACATCAAGCTCTTCGTTGTCAAATCGCGATGGAGAATCGTAGGCACGTTGAAGTTGAGCAAGTCCGGCAACTTCGATGATATCCAGCGGAACGCCTAATGACATTGACAGCCGTCGGACAGTGGCGATCTCCTGCGCCGTCGACCGTTTGCCGAAGTTCCCATACACCATTCGACAAGTCTGACCGTGGTGGAGTAGCTCGTGGAGCATTACTACGGAGTCAAGTCCACCAGAACACATCACCAGAGTGTCGTACCGAGCCATTGGTTTCTCGCCTGTTTCCAAGTGAACACAACTTGCCTGCCAGGCCACATTCGATGAGAACGTATGGCGGCCAACGCGACGGCAGGCGTCCGCAGAGATCGTACCGACCAGATGTGGCATCCGCCACAGGTGTCATGACATTAAGTTCAATCTGATCCGAGACGTATCGTATTCTCCCGCGTGATGTCAATTCGCATCTGCCCGCAGCCCGCGCACCGCACCCGCCGCCGGACGATGTGCGTGAAGGGTTTTCCCGCGGAGTCGATCCCGCCGAATTCCAACTCGGTTTTGTCGAGGTACGGCCCCGCGCTCGGTCGATCCACAGGCGTTGCAGCGGGACGGCACGGCAACCGCCGTCTCCTTCACGTTCGGACTGCCTGGCGGCCGGCCGATCGGCTTCTTCTCGGTCTGCGTCTCGATCGTTGGTCTGGCGTTTTTCGGCTTTGTCATGGTGGAAAGAACCTTCCTTGCTCAGTGGTACGACACCCGCGGGGCCTTCTTTTTCGTCGCGTCCCGCTTTTCGACGTAGGCGAGTTTGCAGCCCAGCTCGAAGCAGCCCAGGGCGGCCATCTTGGTCGCGTCGAGCCAGTGGTTGTCGGGGTGGTCGGGCTTGGGCGTCCAGATCCGGTGCGTCTGGCCGGTCTTCTTGTCCATCCAGTCGGTCGACGACTCCGCGGTGATGTGATCGGCGAAGCAGCGGTGCGTCTCGGAGTTCTCCCCCTGGAACAGGGTCCACGCTCCCCGGCTTCCCATCGGCGTCAGAAACCCGTTGATCGTGCGGGTGATCCAAGCGTTCGAATTCATCTGCCCCACCCGCACCGGCCACTTCCCCTGCGGCGGAACGTGGTAGTCGACGCCGGGGCGCGTGCCAGGAGCCAGCCGGCGGCCGAAGTCTTCCAGTTTGGGGGAACCCATGACCGGCAGCAGCAGCCGGGAGTGCGGGGACTGCTTGCACCAGCGGGTGACGACTTCCGTCATGTACCGGGCGTCGATCACCACCAGCCCCACCTTGAGCTTCTCGCCTGCCCGGCGTTCGTACTCCTGGGCCAGCAGCTCGTCGGCCAGCAGCGTGAGCGCTCGATAGAGCCGGGCCTCGGGATCGAGGGACTTCAGCTCCGGGTGATTCTTCATCGTGCGGGTCGCCCCGCGCTTCGAGAAGTACCCCAGCACCTGCCGGGGCCAGGTCCAGTAGTCGACAACGGCGATCGTGGGGTCGAGTTCGGCGGCCGCGGTCGTGACGTAGAGCAGGTCGCCGTGGACGTCGACGCCGGCGGCGATGTATTCGGCTGCGGAGGGCAGGCGCCCGCGCTTCAGACCGTTCGTGCGGCGCATCAGGTCGCCGGGATCGAGCGAGCCCCCGTCGTCTTCGATCGCTCCGGCCGGGTCGTTCTGATACTCGCTGTAGAACGTCTGCCGGCTGTCGAAGTAGATCTCCATTGCGTATTGAACGGCGGAGAGCTGGCCCGGCGCGAACCGTTCCGGCCAGGTCGGCTTCGCGCCGGCGTCCATCGCTTTGCGATTCGCGCGGTAGACCTTCGTCCCCGCCGCGCCGTTGTCCCCCTGGCGGAGGCCTTCGGCGCGGATCTCCTGGAACTTGTTCCACAGCTCCATCGCCCCCTCGTCCGGCAGGGCATCCAGGAGCTTCGTCCGGCGGCCGTTCCAGGCCGGGTTTCTTTCCCGGTCCAACAGACGATCCGCCAGGTCGTCGGGATAGATCACCGTGCAGGGCATGATGATCGCGATGGCCTGGTCGGGACCAGCCAGGCCGGCGACGTCGGCCTTGAGCAGCTCTTCGCGAGCTTCGGTCTGTTTCTGGCTCTTCGCCGTGGCCTTGGTCTGGGGATCGTCGGCGATGACCAGCGTCGGCCGGGCGCGGGCTCCGTCCGTCCGCTCGTAGGCCCGGCCGCGGATCGCTCCCGACAGGCCGAGGCATTCGATGATCGCTTCCGACGCCGTCGCGCCGGGGACGTCGGGGAGCAGGATCCGTTCGGAGGTGATCTCCATCGTGAGCGACCGGCCTTCGCTCAGCAGCCGGCGCTGGTTCACCCCGCGGTGACAGGCCAGCGGGTAGCAGACTTCCGGGAAGTCGGCCGTCAGCAGCGGTCGTTCGAGCAGCAGTTTCCGGATCGTGGCGAGCTGCTTGCGGGCCATCCCCTGCGTCGCGGAGAGCAGCAGCACGTACCGATGGTTCCCCCGGAAGATGGCCCAGACCACGGCCACCTCGGCCCAGGAGCTTTTCCCGGACCCGCGGGGCATGGCCACGGCCAGGCGGCCGCCGTGTTTGACGATCCGTTCGAGGTCGGCGATGTACCCTTTGTGGATCTTCGACAGCTTGAGGTTGAACCGCTCGGCGAAGTAGGTCCGGCCGAAGGCCTCCAGCGACTCGAGACAGCGCTTCCGCCGCTTCGGATCGGCGACGGCGGGAATCGGGCCGATGTCCCGGCCGGCCGCGGAGATCTTCTGCTGCCGGGCCCGGGCGTTCTGCCGGTGGCGTTCGTACTCGGCCGTCCCCTTGGCCGGCTTCGTCGCCGCGGCCCCCTGGCCGCTGAAGAACCCCATCACTCGCCCGCCAGGTCGAGAACCTGCTTCACGGCCCGCAGAGCCGGACCGAAGTCATCGGCCGCCAGCGCCCGGCGGAACGCCTCTTTCGTGGCCAGGAAGGCCCAGCCCCGCAGCAGCTCGGCGTCGACGTCGGCCGCGTCCCGGATCGTCTGCAGGGCGTAGGAGACGAGCTGCAGGGCGGGCAGTCCGGGGAACTGCTGCTCCAGGAGCTGCAGCACCTGCTGATCCCTCCCGCCGGCGACGATCCACGCCACCACGGCGTCGACGGCCGGAGCCCAGCTCGCCGGCACGGGCGGGAGCCCGCCCGCGTCGGCCGCCGGAGCCGGGACGGAATCCGCAGCCGGGGTGACGTCCAGGACGACCGGGTCGGGCTGCGGTTGGGGGCGTTTGGTGGGCCGTTTCTTGGGCATTCAGGCCTTTCGGAACGGTCCGCGGCCGGCCGGGGAACGCGCGCGAAAGAAAGTGTCTCGCATAGCGCGACTGTTCCCGTAGGGGTCGCCTTTCAGGACTTACGGAAGGACCCGCGACAGGTCGGGAGGTGACGATCTGTCGCCTCGTGGCCGGCCGGGCGGGACGTGTCGGGAGCTGACGACGTCTCGCCCGGTCCGGCCTGATGGCGCTCAGCCGGCCGGGGCGGCCACCTCGATCGCTGCCGGCTCGATCACCCACGACGACCGGTTGGTCTCGACGGTGACGCCCAGGCTCTTCAGCGTCTGCTGGTGGCGGGCCGACTTACCCCAGGCGGTCTTCGCCGCCGTCTTGCTGACCTCGGGCTTCAGCTTGATCACGTTGGCCAGCGTGATCGCTCCCAGGGCCGTCTCCAGCAGCCTGTCGATCAGACCGACCAGCCCGCCCCGCTTCTTCACGGCCGCCAGCACGGCCTTGTCGTCACAGACCACGGCGTCCGGCAGCGAGCGCGTCCCGATGACCCCGTGGGCCAGCGTCAGCGACTGCTTGCCGGTCTCGGCCAGGTGGCCAGCCAGCTTCGCCCCGCACCACGTCACGAGGGCCGCCTCCAGGGCGGCCGTCCGATCGGCGATGAACACGGCTTCCTCTTCGATCTCGACCTCCAGCCGCTGCTGGGCCTCGGCCTTCAGCCGGTCGACGGTCGCCTGCGTCCGGGCTTCCACCTCGGCCGTCTGCTGCCGACACCAGCCCAGCTCATGCAGGGCCGCGTCGACGTCGGCCAGCGTGTGGAGCTTCAATTCAACGCCCAGCGTCTCGGGACGTGGGATCATGGCGAGTCCTTTCTGCCACGGTGTGCGGGTTCCATCCCTGAGTGATTCCGCGCGGAATCAGCGGCTGCCAGCGGCCCGGAATCGGCTAGGCAAATCGCGGCCGCTGGCGTAAGTTGGCTGTTGAACAGTCTCAATCAACGCTCGTTCGCAGAGGTCGTCGCCGTGTTGCCGTCCAGTCCTTGGCGGATATTTCGAATTCTGCTGAGTCTCGACTTCGGCTTGGCGTTCCTCTACCTGCATCGCTTCAACCAGCGACGACGACCGAAGCTTCGGCTGAGTCGACCGTTGCTCGATCGAGAGCGCCGGAAACGCCCGTAGCTCACCGCCCCTTCCGCCCCCGCACCTTAGGCGGCCGGAAGTAGCACTGGCCGCCAACGCAAAACACGCCCGCCGGGGCCGTGGTCGCGGGAACGGCCGCCGGCGGACGGACCGCCGCCGGCAGCACGAGCTGGGCGGCTGGTGCGGCCTTGCGGGCGACGTGCTCCAACTCCTGCAGGCCGGAGAGCTGCAGGCCGCCGGCCACGGACAGCGGCTGGGACAGTTGGTCCAGTCCGCTCAGATCGAGCGGAGCGGGAGCGGCCGCCACGGCGGGCGGCGAAACCTCCAGCGCATCCAGGCCGGCCAGGTTCAGATCCTGCGCCCGGGCGTGACCGGAACAGCAGACGGCCAGCAGGCAGAGCGCCGCCAGACTACGGAGCGAGCAGACGTTTCGAGACGACATTTCGTTTCTCCCGTTGCGCGACGGCGGGAGTTGCCGCCGATCGCATCACCAGATCGTCGAGCCCGCTCAAGTCGAGCTCGTTCGCCGGAAAGCCCGGCACGGATGAGAAGACCCAGAACGTCCCGGTCTCCATCATCCAGTCCAACGTCGCACGGGTGACGCGAAACGAGCCCGGCGGATCGCCGGGGTTCGTCGGGTGGGCGTCGGCCCCGTGCGAATTCGCAAAGATGAACTGGCCGTCGCCCGCCTGGCCGTCGTACCCGACCAGCGCCACCTGGTGGCCCCCCAGGTTGCGGCCGTCGAATTGCGTGATGGTGAAACCGTTCAGCGGCTTCGTCCGGCCCGGCCGCCACTCAATCCCGCCCGTCAGGGCGTAGCCGTTGCAGAGGCCGTCGATCGCTTCATCCGTCGTCCGAGCGGGATAGACGTCGCCGCCGGCGCGGACTTGCCCCACCTCCAGCAGCGCGCGGGGCGGCCCCTGGCAGCCCCACTGATCGGCCAGCCGGCCGGAGTACGGGACGCCCGCCTCGGCATAGCTGACGAAGCCGTACCGGCGAAACCCTGCGGCCAGGTCGTCGGGATAGGCTCCCCCCTGATTGCAGCGGGGACGGCCGCCGCCGATCGTCACCCGCGACAGGCCGTACAGATGCGGCTCGAACGGCGGGACCGCCGCGGCCGCCTTGCCGTTGACCACCTGGACCGCGGCCGTGGTGAAGATGGCCCGCGCGCCCCCCATGCTGACGCAGTCGCTCGACTGCTGGAACCGGCAGGGGAAGAACTCCCCCTTCGGTTTGCCGGGGGCCTCGATCGCCAGCTCCGCCTTGAACAGCAAGGCCTGCTTCTTCCGGTTGGCCGCATCGCCGGCCGCGCCATGGATCCGGAACGGGGCCGGGAACGCCTTGTACGCCTCGTCGGCCTTCGCCTTGAAGTCAGCCGGCAGGCCGAGCAGCGGCGGGGCTTTCGCCGCGTCGTCAGCCGGCGCGGCCTGAGGCGCCGGTTGTTGCGGCAGGCCGATGTTGACGGTGCAGGACATCCGCGCCGTGGCAATCAACGCCACGAGCGCCAGCAGTGCGGCAGAGATCACGCGACCGAGTTTCATGGGTTCCTTCCTCTGGCTTCAGGCTTTCCGCTCTCCGCTTTCCACTTTCAGTAGTTCCCAGATCGGCGATCGGCGTCAAACCGCTATTCAAGTTGAAGTTGCGTTGAGAAACTGGAACCGTCGTGAAGTTCGCGTGTGATGGCGTTGGCGATCCAGTGCAGCATCCGGCGGAAACGCAGACGTTCCAGATGCAGCACGAGTTCGCCGTTCCGGCGCTCGGCAAAGTACGTGAAGTGCAGCCAGACCCAGACGTTTCTCAGCACCAGCCCCACCAGCACGAAGAACAGTCGCTGCACCGGATCGGTCGTGCAGGTCCGGATGCGGGCCTGGCCGAGCTGTCGGTAGCTGGACTCGATTCCGAACCGGCGTCGATACAGCTCCCGGAGTTCGACCGGTGCGCCGCTCACGTTCCAGGCTGCGAACAGCAGGCGCTTCGAGCGGCGCTGCCCGGTTTTGTCGTGGCGATAGCTCTTGTACGCCACCACCACGGTGAAGGAGGCCGAACTCTGTTTGACCGTCCACGTGTAGCGATAGCGTCCGGCGGCACAGCGCAGGAAATCTCGCAGCTTCCGTACGCCCGGCTGTGTGCCGCGTCGCGACCGACGCTTCGGCCTGCGGCCGCGCAGCGCCACCGGCATCAGAAAGGGGATGCGACGCTGCTGCAGACGTTCCAGCACCGGGCCGCTGAAAAACTGCCGATCCAGCAGCAGAACATTGATCTTCAGCCCCCGCGCCTGCAGACGATCGAGCAACCGTTCGAGCACGGCCAGCGGCGACTCGCTCCCTTTGACCGACGTCGCAGCGAGGGTGTAACGATAGCCCTGTTCGACGACGCAGGCCGTGGCGTAGGCGTGAAATTTGCTCGTCCCCGACCTGGGCAGGCTGTGATACAGTTCGTTGGCATGCCGGTGCGGCTGTCCGTGGTAGGGGATCAGATGCCAGTCGATGGCGACCTGCCGGGCTTTGCGAAAGATCGCCCCGGGCAACTGCGGCCCGCAGAGCGCCGGATGCAGCCACTGTTCGAGCGTCAGCGGACGCGCCGGCAAACAAGCCGTCAGGGCGTTGCGAACCGCCTGATCGCAAGGAGCGCCGACCAGATCGCGGCAGACCGCGAAGACCGAACTCATGCGAGCTGCGGCCAGCAATACGATCTGCCACAACCGTCTGGAGGTGCACTTCCATCCGACATCCCTGAGCGGCATCGCCGTCCGCAGCCAATCCTCGGCCAGCATCTGGACCTGCCGGTCCGACACAGTCACACTGTTTCTCGAACGCATGGGCTTCCTCCATGAATGACCCTGTTCCACAAGTCATTGTGTAGGAAAGCCCTGCGTTCATTTGAAGATCACCTCCCGATCTGGGAACTACTGAATTTCCGCTCTCAAAGCCCGTTGAGGGCGTCGAGGATCTCCCCCGCCAGGTCGATGAAGTCTTCCACCGTCACGAGCTGCTTCGCGGTGATGAGGACGCGGATGCCCAGAGCGGCCAGCGTCTTGACCACCTGCCAGGAGTCGGGGAGCGACTTCAGCTCGGCGACGAGCGCGTCGAGGAACTGCTGCGGCGTCACCTGGCCCGCCCCGGCCTGCGTCTGCAGGTCGGTCAGCGTGGCCCGCAGCCTGGCCACTTCGGCGGCGCGGGTCGGCGAGCTGACCCCCAGCACGGCCGCCCGGACCCGCGCGGCAATGCCGAACCGCCCCGGCGTCGGAGTTGGGGGCGTGGGCGTCACCGGTTGCGGGGCCGGCGGGGGCGTGGGGATCACCGGTTCGGGAGCGGGCGGCCGCGGTGGCGCGGGTTCGACGGGGATCGGTTCGACCGGCGTCGGAGTGACCGGTTGCGGTTCCGGCGACGGGCACGGCGCGTCGCCGGGGATCGTCAGCGGCCAGGTCAGGACGTCGTTGCCGTCCGCGTTGCTGACCAGCAGCGTCACCAGGTAGGAGCCGCCATAGCTGGCGACTTGAACGCGCCGGCCGCCGTCCTTCACGTCGAGCTGCTTCCGCCCCTTCAGCTCCGGACTGATCTTCCAGGTGAAGTGCGTCGGCTCCCCGGCGCAGCCTGTCGCGTCCAGGACGAGAATCTCGCCCCGGACGCCGGTCGTCGGGCCGTTGATGATCGCGGTCGGCGGGGCGGCCTGGGCCACCTGGCAGCCGAACCAGAGCAGCGGGACCAGCCACAGCAGGGAGAACGGGATCTCGTCCCGCATCAGCCGGGGCGACTCCGGCGGCAGGTCGGCGTCCGGCCGTGCGCTGGGTGGTGCCAGCGTATCGAGCCCGGAGACGTCGAGCGTGCCGTCGCCGCCGGTCAGCTTGGCCTGCAGCCAGGCCAGCAGCAGCGGGGCCAGTTTCTGCAGCAGGTTGGCCAGCCAGGCGGAGACGCCGGCGGCCGTCGCCGCTCCGACCGTGCCGAGATCGGCCCCGGTGGCCGCCTGGGTCAGGAGCGAGCCGAGGACGCCCGCCAGGCTGATCAGGGCGGATTTGACGTGCGTGTTCGAGGCCAGGGTCAGGAACAGACTGAGCCACTTCATCGGCCATCCTTTGCCAACGGGACAACGTGCTCGACGCAACAAGTTGCGAGACGTTCCCCAGGGCGGCCGATGAAGTGAGAGAGGAAAAAGATTCCCGCGGGTGCGGGTCGCCACGTAGAATGGCGGGGTCTCTGGCAGGAAACCCCTTTTGCCTCGCACCTCACGGGAACCAGCGGAAGAGCCCCGACATGATCATCCCTGATCCAGCGGGCCATCCTGACCTCGGGGCCGTCTTCAACACCACGGCCGATTGCGACACTGGTAACCGAGGTCCGCAAGAGCAAAAGGGACGAGCATGGATGCCGGCAGAAAAAAGACGGGGGACGGTCCGGTTGGACCGAAGAAGCAGATCGGGATCTACGTCGAGCGCGAAGACTGGCTCCGGCTGCGAGCGCATGCGGCCAGGCGGGGCCTGCCGATCACGGGCGTCTTCTGGGAGCGGCTGCGGCCGCTGATTGACGAGTTGCGGCGGGATCTCCGATCGACGGAGGAAGCTTGACGGACGGCCCGGTCAACCGTCGCTGAGTGCATTCAGTTTTGCCATCAGGGCCGGGATCTCCGACTCCAGGGGATCGGGAGGAATGGCCCGGAAGTAGTCCGCGTCGATGCTCAACTCCGCTCGCAGGAAGGCGGCCCGCTCTGGAGCGGCGTCGAGAAACTGGTCCGCGTTCTCGAAGTCGGCGCCCCACAGAATCCGCTCTTCCAGCACGTCGACGAGGATCTTCCATTCTTCGAAGTCATTGCAGTCTGCTTCCGGCAAGCCTTCTAGGTCGCCGGCCTCTTGCACTGCGGCCAGGATCGCCCGCCGCAGACAGGTCGGATCGCTCATCTTGTCCTGGCACTCCAGCTCGATTTCGATCCCGTCTTCCATGCTGCGGAAGAGAACGGCAATCGTGGCCTCGTTCAGCGCGTTCAATTCCGGGCAAACCACGGTCTCTCTCAGCAAACCCGCCCCGACTTCGGCCAGTAGCGCTAACTGGGATCTCGAATTCAACGAATCGAAGAGGCGAACGCCAAACTGCCAGCCTTTCAGGTGCCCTTCCAGTACCTCGTCGATGATCGTCACGACGTGGTGCAACTTCATCCGAATTAGCGCCGCCTCAGCACCCGCCAACGTCCGCTCCCCGATCTCAGTTCGCCAGGTCATCGCCGCCCCGAATGTCCATCAGTGAGTTGCAGTTTCAACTGTCGGCGAATGGCTTCGATAGCCTCACCAATCGGATCGCCGCTCTCCAGCCACACGGCCGTCACTGCCGTCGAATTCTCCGACTCGATCCAGAGCTTCGTGGAAACCCAGACACGGACGGCCGACGACTCGTCGAGCGTTTCCACGGTCAGCAAACCCTCCCGGGATTTTGAAAATTGCCGGAGGGACACCCAGACCGGCCATTCCTCCGGGATCGCTTCCACCAGCATCAGCAGCAGGCTGTTGAGTCGCATGAGCGATTTCATACTCGCCCAACGAAAACGCTTGCAACCCCACAAGGCAGTTGCGGGGCGGAACAGGTAGAACTCCCACCCAACTGGCAGGAGATTCCCGCCGGTCGAAGAAGGCGATCTTGCTGCAATGTCTCCAACCACGCATCGCGAAGTCGAAGCCTCGCCCGTCCGCCCAAGCCGAGGAGGTCGCGCGCTGATTGCCCATCAGCGCGCAGCCAAAATGCCGGTGGGCCAGTTCGTTCCCTTTTGCCTCGCGCCTCACGGGAACTAGCGGAAGAGCCCCGACATGATCATCCCTGATCTAGCGGGCCATCCTGACCTCGGGGCCGTCTTCAACACCACGTCCGTTTGCGACACTGGTAAACGAGGTCCGCAAGAGAAAGAGGGACGAGCATGGATGCGGGCAAAGAAAGGACGGGGGATGGTCCGGTTGGACCGAAGAAGCAGTTGGGCGTGTGCTTGCGGCGGGCCGACTGATTGCGGCTGAGGAACTACTCCGCCCGGCGGGGCATGGCGATCACGGGCGTGTTCTGGGAGCGGCTAACGATTGTCAAACCATCGGCGATATCGATCAGCATCGAGAGCCCACACTAGCTCAGCCGATCTTCGCTCAAGACTAAAAGTTCCGCAGACGTACATAGTGCTGCCAGGCGCGGAGATCGAATTGGCAAGCGTTTGGCCATCCCAAGGTCCAGTGTACAGCGCCATCGGGAATGAATCTGGGCTGCAAGAGATCAAGTGGCCGAACGACTTGGCGACGGTCCTCAAGATCTCCTCCATCCGCATTTCTCGGTTGATCGGGCCTGCCGGAAGTATCGGCGTCAATTCGAGTGCGATTGCTGCGCACGTCTCGCGAAATCGGACCTGATTCCGCTTCTTCAAATGTTTTCTCTTCGTCACGACCGATTCAACGAAAACGATTCGCTCCTCCGAGAACCAGTGCGCTGCGGCAATTCTTGAAAGACCGTTGTCAGTCAGGCCTCGATGTCGATCGTTGAGGGTTGACTGGACTTCGGCCTCAGTAATCTTCTGGAATTCCATGAGTTCCAGGCATGGCGGTGAAAAGGTGACTGCAATCATTTGATGTCTACTAGCGGGGCACGAACGACTTTGCGGATTGCCTATTCCTCTTGCGAGCGGCCGATCCTTACAATACGGACGTAACGGCGAGAAAGCCACTCTTCTGACAATGCGACCATAATGTCGGCGGGTCGCTGGTGAGTGCTGCGGAAAGGAAGCCGCGTTTTACGGTTTGCAGTGGGAGAGTTTCGATCGATGTCCAATGACGATGCCGCCGACGTCTGGCCGGTTCCCGACACGTTCACCCACCGCATGATCGGGCGGTCGATGTCACACTTCGCCGAGTTGCGAGGCGAGATCGACGCTCTGAATGAGGAGCACCTCGATTTCATCCTAGGCATGTGGATCGTTGCGGATTTGCTGCAGAAGAAGGAACTTGACATCCCTGAGAAGTACCAGATCCTCCTCGCGGCAGACTTGCTGCAATTCTACATGGGGCAAGAGTGGACCAGTGCCCACGTCTTTCCGAACGACGCTGCGTTATTTCCACAGTACGAGACTGGGCGCCGTTATCTACGGACAGGAGGTGATTCAGCGGACGATCGTTTTCGTTGGCAGCAGCGAGTCCTAAACCTTGCCTCGATGCTCTACAACCTTCAGCACGTTCCTGGGATCCAGCATCGGATCAGTACTCTTCACAGCTGCGACCTTGAGTCTGCGATAGGCGAGTTAGAGTGCGCGGCCTCATTGTCGGATCCATCCCACGACCTGCGATTCATAGTTCCAGTTGGTCGAAAGGGCTCCGACTATGAAGCGGAAGTGCGCACGTCAGCAGGACGCACCGTCTACTGCGAGATTAAGACCAAGACCGAGAGCACTACACTGTCGGAACAGACCATATGGAGCACATGTGAGAAGGCCCGAAAGCAACTCCCCAAGGGGCAGCCGGGACTGATTTTCCTACGAATCCCAGAAGCTTGGGTAGAAATTCCCGGGGCGAAGCCGTTGATCAACAGGGCGATTGATAAAGCTCTACGGCAATCGTCGAGACTTGTGGGGATTATCGTAGCCTGGGAAGTGTGGGAGTACTACGGCGCGGGGCGAGCCGTCTACTATATGTACTCAGCGACGCTCAATGAACGAAGTCCACTGTTCAGCGATGACATTCGGGAATTGGTTGAAGGCCGCCCGGGGAGAATTCGTCCTGGATGGGTGGAACTTCAACCGTGGCTGATGGCGCGCCTGCCGCAGTTGGCGTCTTCGATTCAGCATTGCTTCAACTGCACCCATGCTCCAGGCGACCCTTCGGATGGACGTCCTCGGACTGTGGATTGTTAAAGCTGGCCCCGCATTCAGCATTGGTGTCGTCGTTGAAGCGGTAGGCCGCTGGACACCCGTTTTGCGCCGATTGCAAGGGTTCTGCACGGCGGAGCCGTGGTCGACCGATCATCGCTCAACCACCGAGCGCCCTCTCGATGCAGTCCTTCCGCGGCGCGATCCCCCGCCGTTTCGCCAGCCGCAGGATCTCGACACACCGCTTCTGATTGCACTCCGGTCCGCCTTCGATCAGCCCGTACTGGCGGGCCGCGTCGATCGTCAGCAGAACGTGGGCGGCGTCGGCAGCCTCCTGCCATTCCTCACGCGTCCGAGGGTTGCGTGGTTCGGTGTTCATGCTTATTGTCGCTCGTTGGTGGCTTCTGAGAGTGCTCGTTCCTCCGAACTGGAGAATCCAGCGATGGCAGAGAAGACTTTCACTGTCGTTCTTTCAAAAGAAGAACTTGACGCAGCTGAGAGAGCGGTGCAGGCATTGGATGAGAAATTCAGCAGCAAAGGGATGGAGCGGCAGCGTTCGACCTTGAAATCCCTACTCGAAAAACTGAGAGATGCGTCGGAGAGCTAACCACTGCCCGATGTCAAACGCCTCAAACCAACGAAACCGCCTTGATCCCCCGCACCGCTTTCGGGCAGGGCTTTTCCTTCCCGGCATCGGCCAGCCACTCCACCAGCTCGCCCCGCTTCGTCGCGGCCGGCTTCAGCTTCCATTCGGCCGCCAGCTCCTGGAGCTGGGCCGTGGTCAGCAGCTCCAGATACGACCGGTCGAGCGACCACTGCCGGACGATGTCGACTCCCAGATGCTCCGCGAGCCAGTCGACCAGCGGGGCCGGCATGTCGGTCGATCCCGTGTCCGCCGGGTGCTGCACCCACTCCTGCAGGATCCGGCGGAGACTGGCCGTCCGCTCCGCGGCCGGCTTCGCGGCGACCGCCTGCAGGATGTGAATGGCGTCCGTCTGGTACCACGACGTGCGGCGGACGCCGAACGCCTTCGCCAGCGATGTCCGCCGCTCGTGGGAGGCCGTGTGCCCGTCCTGGGCGAACCAGACCAGCAACAGGACCAGCGTATCCGCCTCCGTCTTGTCCTCCAGGGCCGCGGCAATCCGCTGCTGCAGCCAGGCGACCTTCCACCGATAGAGCCGTTTGTTGAACTGCTCGGCGGCCTGCTTCGGCGTGATCTTCTTCGCCGCCACTTTGCCCGCGGTGGCCTCCGCCTGCTTGCCAGACTTCGCCGCGGCCTTGTCCTCGGCCACGTGCTGCATGGAGTCCCAGAGGGCCGTGTTGAAGGCTCGATCGGACTTCCCCACCTTGCGGACCTGCAGGTGCTTCCGTTCGTCCGGCGTCGCCGTGAAGGCCATCACCGTCCGGCGCTGCCGCTGCTCGTCGTAGAACCCGGCCCCCTTCTCCATCGGCCGGCTGATGTCGTAGAGAGCCTGGTCGAGCAGTTGGGAGAAGTCGCGGGAGAACAGCTCCGGCCCCTCATCGTCGCGGACCTTCTCCAGCTTCGGCCACAGCGCCGCGACGTCGATCCAGGGCAACAGCTCGCGGGCCTGCGTCTTGGTGATTCCGCCCGTAATCAACCGCTCCTGCCAGGCCGCGGGGAGCGTCAGCAGGCGGGTCAGATTGCTGATCTCGGACTGGCTGATGCCGATGTCGTCCGCCAGATCCCGTTGCGAGCGGCCGGCGGCCGCGTACTCGTCGACGAGTCCCTGCAGGGCGCGGGCCTTTTCGAGGATGTCGAGATCCCGGCGTTTCGCGTTCTCGACCAGGACCAGCCGGCGGGCCGTTGCGTCGTCGCACTGGACGATCCGGCATTCGAGCTGCGGCCGATGCGTCCGCTTCGCGGCGGCCGTGCGGGTGTGCCCGGCGATCAGTTCGAAGCCGTTCGACTCCGGCAACGGCCGGACCAGGCAGGGCGTGAGCTGACCATCCTGGCGGAGCGAGTTGCCCAGCTCGATCAGCCATTCCTCGGACGGCGGCCGCCGCGTCTGGTACGGACTCGGCCGCAGCAGACCGACGTCAATCATCCGCAGCTCGCCGGCCAGCTCCGGCTTGGCGGTCGTCGACGTCTCGACGGCTGCAGGCTTCGCGGGTTTCAGCTTGGGCGGCCTCGCGGCCTTCGTTCGGCGGGCTGCAGCCTGGGGCATGGGTCTTTCCTCTCTGGCTCTCGACTCTGGACTCTCGTCTCTCGACTCCTGGCCGCACACACGGGCCAGCATCAGGTTGATTTCATCCGTGATCGCATCGTCGGCCGTTTCGAATGGCGTGGCCTGCCGCCACTCGTAGCGCCGGCTGCCGAGCGGTCCCAGCTCCTCCTCGGCCGCGGCCCGGACCAGTTGCCAGAACTCGCGATCGCGGGCCACCTCGCACAGCAGATCGAGCTTCCGCAGACTTTCGATCCGGGGCGGGCTGAAGTCCGCCCGATGGCAGTGCCACCAATCCCGCAGACGTGCGCGGGCTTCCGTGCCTTTCCTGGGCTCTTGGCACTCGTCACTTGGCTCTTCCAGCAGCGAGAGCTGACCCGGCAGGGGGATGTGCTCCCCCGGTTGCGGCAACGTCGCGTCGATCAATCGAGCAGCTCCTTCTGCCGCAGGCGCGGCGCTTCCCGCGGCCGATCGAGAGCCGGCGGTGGGACCACCTGCATCGTCAGGCAGTTCCGTTCGATGACCTGCAGCTTCTCGCCGTGAATGATGGTGACCGGCTGCAGCCAGGCTCGTCCGTCCGCTCGCAGGGCGAGCTGCCGGGCGGTGATCATCGCGGTTTCGATCTGTGCCAGCGGAATCCGCCGGCGGTGGTACCGGGCGTTAAACCACTCGACCCGGTCTCCCTTCTGCAGCAGCGTGCCGTCGGGGCAGCGCACGTTGCAGGCCATCCGCCATTGAATGCGACTCATGACGCTCTCCCTCAGAACAACGCCTTTTGTTTCGCCGGCCGGGCCGGCACTTCGATCGCCGGCGGGGCCGGCGGCGGGTCGGTCGTCAGGCAACGCGCCTCAACGACGTGCAGGCGCCCGCAGTGAATCACGATCACGGGCTTCCGCCCCTTGTCGTCTCCGGCGCGGGCCTGCATCAGGCGGAGGGATGCGAACGCGGCTTCGATCGCTGCATCTTCAAAGCGGCCGCGGCAGAGCCGCGAGTTGTAGATTTCGACCGGCTCGTTCTGCCGCAGGACGTGTCCCGTCGAAAACCGGACACTCCAGCCCATCCACAGGCCTTCGTTCATGGTCTCACCCTCTCCCCGTGCGCTGCAGCACGAATTCGCGGAAGCGTTGCCGGCTCATGTCTGACTCCGACATTCCCCGCTCGGCTTCCGCCAGCAGGTCCGCGGTTCTCGGCCCGTCCGTGCGGCCTGCAAGAGCGGCGATCATCTCGGCGGCCAGTTCCTCGTCGTCGTGACTGCAGAGCCAGCGGGCCTTGGCGACGTTCTCCCGGAAGACGGCCTTCGGCGTCCTGGCCACCCGCCGGTCGTGGGCCGCCTGGGCGAACACGCGCAGCCGGTTCTGCTCGCTGTCGGAGCACAGCCCCTCGGCCACCGCGAGCTGGTACAGCTCCTGGACGTCCTCGGGCCGGCTCAAGTCGCGGACGGCGATCTCGGTCCGCCAGCGTTGCCAGAAGCCCGACCGGACGGCGTTGACCCCCTCCAGCGAGTTGCGCGCTGGAGCTGGGTTTTCCGGAGAAGACCCGGGGTTTTTGTTTTCATTTCCAGAAATCAAAAGACCCGGGGTTTTAACCCCCCAGCCCCCCTTTTGACCGGGGTCAATTGCCCCCCTCGGGGCGGGAGTTTGACCCCCTTGACCCCCTCCGGTTGACCCCCTCGGAGGGGGTGAATTGACCCCCTCGGGCTGACGGATTGACCCCCTGACGCGTTGTCTGCGGGGAGTCCCTCCGCCCTGGCCGGACGCGTGTGCCTTTGCTTCCTGCGGGCATCCCCCCACGGTGGTTTCCCCGACTGGCCGGCTGTCATCGACGATGACCGGCCATCGGAGGAGGTAGGTGTGAGAGCGATGTTGGGACGGCGTGACGGCCAGGTACGGAGTTCCTCCGGCAGAATCAATGCAGGCGCGAACGGTGTTCCGGCTGCGGTTGAGTTTCCAGATCAGAACTTCCAGGGGGACGGAGAGGAGCATGGAGCCGTCCGGCTGTCGGACGCCCCGTTCGGTGGCCAGGTCGTCGATCGCCAGCAGCAGCGCCTTGGTCCGTGCATCGACGGGCAGTCCGTCGATCAGAGACCGCCGGGCGTCGCGCTGGCGATCCTGACGGGCGAAGAACTCGGTCCAGTCGTGTTGTCGTTCAGCCACGGCGAGTCCATTCGAAGAGAAACCGATACGAATCGGCCGAGGGGATCGGCCAGGCCGGCGTCATGCGGCCCCGAGCTGCTGTTTGGCGACTTCGTGCGAAGCCGCGTCGGCGACGGTGACCACGGGCCAGGTCGGAACGTCGAACGGGACCGGCGTCGGAGGGGACGTCAGGACGTTCTGCCGTCGGATGGGGATCTCGCGGGGCGCGTCGATCCCGATCCGCACGCTGCTGCCGCGGCGGACGATCGTCAGCGTGATGCAATCGCCGATCACGATTTGCTCGGCTTCCTTGGGCGTCATGTAGAGCATGCGGGAAATCTTTCAGAGCGGGGTCGGGGGCGCAAGGGAGTCAACGCGATCGAGCCAGGACTGCGCGGCCTGTTCCCACTGTTCCCCGGAGAACGGGAGGCCGCGGGCGTTCCACTTTTCCGCGAACCGCTCGACGGGGAGTCTGCGGACCGACCGATCGAGTTCGTTCTCGATCAGGTCGCGGGCCTCCCGCAGCTGCTGCCGCAACACGTCGATCCGGGCGGCCGCCTCGGCCGCGGGAACGTGGCGGAAGTCGGCGTTGCAGAGTGATCGGTGGATGTCGCCGCCAACGAGAGCCGTCAGCGACTCGCCGGCCCTGGCGGCGGCGATCTTGTCCTCGGGCGTGTTGCCCCAGGTGGCGGTGGCCAGCATGCCGCAGGACTGATCGAAGGACAGGACGATGACCTGGTCCTTGTGGCAGTCGCGGCCGATCTGGGCGGCCATGTCGACCGGGATGAAACGAAAGTCGGCGTCGGGTTGAGACACGGTTCGGGCTCCGGAACAAAGGTCGGCGCGCACCGCGAGCGCAGAAGTTGCGAAGCGATGCGCGCCGACGGTGAAAGCACTGCGCCGAAGCGTGAGCCCCGGCCGGGATGGGGACCGGGTGAGAGACGAGCGACGCAGGCTCGGGCCGGGGCTACGCCCCCCGGCCCTCTGAATCAAAACACCGGACGCCGGCCAGGACGCAGAGGCCACCCGCGAAGGAGTAAACCGGAGGACTCTGCGCCGGCGTCCGGCGCTGGGTCACGGACTGAGCGAACGATGCAACATGGCGGAATCCTTTCGGCCGATGGAGAGAACGGACGTCGGCCGGACGACTGGCCTCACCCGAACACCGGATGAGCCGACCGACGTCCGTGGATCGTGTCCCGGTCCGGCCCCGACGCCGGCCGGCTCTACGCGTCCCGCATTCACAGCGGGCAGCCGGCCGGCGTCACGGCAACACCGGGATGGTGATCTCGCTCAGCCAATCACGCTGAGTTGCGGGACGACCTTCTCCTGCGAGACGGCCACCACGCGCAGCAGCTTGTCGGCCAGATAGTTCGAAGCTTCATGTTCGGCGGCCGTGGGCCGCCGGGACTTGTAGTGCTGGTCGAACGTGTTCGTCGTCGGGCCGTGCTTCAGCTTGCGCTTCGCCACGGAGTCGTTGAACTCGTCGCCGACCTCGGTGGCTCCGGTCGAGCGGAGTTGCTTGAGTCGCACCCGATCTGAATCGGAGATTCCCGCGTCTCGTTGAAACTTGGCCATCGTCCGCGAGAAATGATTGAGGCTCATCGCGCGGCCGGTACGGTCCCGCCAGGGCAGCAGCGGCTCACCCGGTTGTGAGGGAAGTGCGGCCAGCAGTTCGAGCAGGCTCGCGCGGCTGCCGAGCGAAAGCCATTCGTCCCGCTTGCTCTTGTTGATGCCGGCGGGCAGTTTCAGTTGCTTCAACTCCAGCAGCTCGTAGTCGGTTGGGCGAACGATCCTCAGCAGGCCGCCGCGACGAAGCATGGTGACCCCATCCAGCAGCAGCACGCAGGTCCAGAAAGTTTGGGGCGAACATCCTCGGATGCGCGGTGAGGTCGCACGTTGCGTTGCCCGCAGATAGTTCACGAGCTGCTCGTCGGAGACGGCCACGGGTTCGACGTCCGGCTCATCCAGAGGAGTCAGAAACGGCGGGCGCTGCAGGAGTCCAAGATTGCTGCGCCCTGGGCCGCGCGTCTCGGGTGGACCGCACCACGCGAAGATCGCGTTCAAAATGGCGATCTCATTGTTGATCGTCCGAGCCGACAGCAATTTGCCGCGATAGAGGTCGGTCCGTCGCCGGGTGACGTACTGCTCCAGGTCCAGTTGAGTGATCGCCCCCAGCTCCTTCACGACCAGGCCGCGGTAGTGCGTGAACCGATCGAGCACGCGGCGAATCTGGGAATTGTAATCGGCTCCTGGCGAGCGGACTTCAAGGCGTTCGAGGTGCAACTCTTTGAGGATCACCCACTTCATGTGCGGCTCCAGGCCTGTCGGGCGCGGCTCTTCTCGATGGAAGGGCTGCGGATCAAACAGCGAATGGAAACGCTCGGAAGCAGGCGACGCTTGTTGCCCGAGGGCAAAGCTCATCAGGATCGCTCCGCAATGTGCGAAGGCGTACATCCGTGAAAACATCGTGAGGCTCCGTCCGCCAGAATCGTAGTTCACGTTTTCTACAGACGTGGTCTCTGTGCCACATCTTCGGCGAGGAGCGGACGGGGTTCTGCAAATGAAGAACGCCGGCCGTCCTCCGCAGAGCACGACCGGCGTTCTTGAATTCGAGCCCCGGTCGTCAGTGCGACGGGGAGCATCTTAACGCCAACTTATATGGCGTCAACAGTCGATTCGGATTTTCAGGCCACTGCCTCCTCGACCGCAAACTCGTGTTCCACCAGCAATCGGGACGGCTGGATCCCCAGCGCCTGCGCAATGTTGGCGAGCACTTCAACCGACACACTGCAGTGCCCGCGCTCGATTTGGGAGATTGCCGGTCCCGTCATTGAGACCTTTGCGGCGAGCTGGAGCTGCGTCATGCCGATCTCTTCTCGGCGCGCCCGCACGTTCTCGCGGATGATCTGCTTGAGCTTTTCAGGTGGCATTGGTTCTGACATCCTCTTAGTTTAGCGTCCAGCATCGGGCTGGGAACTGCGGTTGGTTCGAAAAGACGGTCTGGCTGATCGGTTCGAAGGGTTTTCTCATCTTGCGTCGACTCGGACGCGTAGCCGATCTCCGCGGACCATTGCGATCTGCTGCAGCATTTCGCCCGTCAGCCAGCCCGTCAGTTTCCTTGTGTGTTCGGTTTGAAATTCGGTCAGGAGGACTTGGCGTGCTGCAATTGCTGAAACGGCTGTTGCCCTGGTACCGCCCCCCATTGAGCGGCGACCGCGGCAGAGCGACTCATGACCCACCTCAATCTCGCACTCCGACCATCGTCACGATCGTCAGACGCTGGTTCGCCTTCGCTCGCTGCCGATGCGTCCGCATCCACACCTGCAGATAGCCCAACGCCTCCTGCTCACTGAGAGCCCGGTAGCTGAGCAGCTCGTAGCTGGCGTTCTTCTTCCGCGGGTCGTTGATCACGACCGAATGCTTGGGCATTTCCATCGCGTATCCTCCGTGCAAAACAAAACACGCCGACCGGTCTCAGCTCGTGAGTCCGATCGGCGTGTTGTGTTCTCCTGCTGACACTCAAGGGCGACCGCCTGAACGGCTCCCAGACCTCCCAAACTCACGCAAATGTCACTAGGTGAGTTTTTCAGTGTCTGGCAACTGCGGTCGTCGTAACCCCTTCCGTATCAAGGTGCCCAGGACAGGAATCGAACCTGCACGGTATTACTACCACTAGGTCCTGAACCTAGCGCGTCTGCCAGTTCCGCCACCTGGGCTCGGTGCGAGTCGTGAAGGATACGCGCTTCGCACAGAGAGGGCAAGCGCTCGCCGTCCGGTTTTTTTCCGCCCCCCGGCCGGAGGGCCTGCGCCGGCGTAACAGTCCGCGACTTCAGCACTTCCGGAAAGTCCGCCGTCTACCGGACACCGCGCTGCAGCAGCAGGTTCACCCCCTTCTTGTTGGCCAGGATCAGATCGAGGGTCCCGTCTCTGTTGAGATCCTGGACCGTGAACTGGGTGCCGATGCCGGTGCCGAGGCCGGCTTCGATCTCGTGGCGGAGGAACTTTGGGGGCTGGCCCCTGCCCCGAATGATGTCGTAATAGACCATCAGGACGGGGTCATGTTCGCCGGGGTCTCCTTTGCCGTTGTGGGCGAAGAAGCGTTTGCCGGTGACGAGGGTGGGGACGCCGTCTCCCTTGAGGTCGACCAGTTCGAGGGCGTGGGTCTGGGAGAAGGATTCGTCGATGAGGTGGTATTTGAACTCGCCGGTGAAGTCGCCGCCCGGGTTTTCGAACCACCAGACGCCGTACTGGTGGGCGGAGGTCATGATGATGTCGTTATCGCCGTCGAGATCGAGGTCGATGGTCTGGAGGTTGGCGGCGGGGAGGGGGGCGCCCTGGTTGTTTTTGGAGAGGGACCAGGGGTGGAAGTTCCAGAGCCCGGCTCGGCGGTCGCGGGGGGCTTCCCACCAGCCGTGGGGGATGAGGACGTCGCGTCGGCCGTCGCCGTTGATGTCGCCGGTTCCGAGGCCGTGATAGAAGTGGTGGGAGCCGTTCTGACCGGGCTCGCCGGCTTCGCTGATGGGGTGGAAGGTCCACTTTTCACGGCACTTTTCGGGGGGCGGGACTTCGAGGAAGCCCATCTGTCGTTCGGGCTGGGAGCCCATGACGAGCTCGGGTCGGCCTTCGCCGGTGATATCGACGAAGAGGACGGTTTCGTTGCAGGCGCTGTGCCAGATTTCGTGCTGTTTCCAGTGGCCGGGTTGACCTTGGGGGTTTTCGAGCCAGTGGCAGGGTTTGCCGGGGAAGCGGACGTGGATGATGTCGTCCCAGCCGTCCTGGTTCACGTCGAAGGCCCAGGCGGCGAAGCTGTTGCTGTAGCCTTTGTCGTAGACATACTGGCCGGGGGGGAGGACCTCGGTGGGTTTCCAGTCAGGGGCGAGGTAGAGGAACTCGCCGGCGCTGACGTCGAGCTGGCCGTCGCGGTTGAAGTCGCCGACGGCAGCCCCTTCGGCGCGGAACGTGTCGTCGAGCTGGATGCGCTGCCAGGCGGGTTCGGCGGCGAGTGTGGCGGTGGCGGCGAGGAGGGGGGCCAGCAGGGCGAGGCGGGGGAGTCGCATCGGCGGGTCTTTCATCGCGGGTGTCGGATGGGGGTGTTGCGATCAGCTTACGGAGGGGGAGCGGTGGATGCCAGAGGGGCGGGGAGAGGGTGAGAATTCCGGATTCCTGCGAAACCGCTGTTTTCCGGACGTGTTCAATTCCTCAGAGTGGACTGTCGGCGATTGGGAGCTCCCGATGAGGATGCGTGCCATGATTCGGATGGGATTCTGCAGTGCCGTGCTGGGTGTGTTGAGCGTGTGTGCCGGGCTGCGGGCGGAGGAACCGCCGGCGGCGGGAAAAGTGGTTCAACTGGAGATTGTGCTGGCGACGGCGTCGGTTCCGTCAGAGGAGGCCGCGGCTGCGGAGCGTCCCGCGGGCAAAGAGGCGCTGGCACAGATTGAAGCGTGGTCGAAAGCAGGCAAGTTGACGCACCTGACGCGGATCAAGGTTCACACACTGGAGCAGAGCGCGGCGGAGTTTCAGTTCAGCGAAGTCGTCCCACTGATCACGGGACGAACGGTTTTTCCTGGCGGTCGCGGCGGGAACCCGATGGTGCAGCAGCCAACGTTCACGCGAGAAGAGGCGGGGACGCTGATCTCCGCCACGCCGCGTGTGGAAGAGAGTGGTACAATCCTGGTGTTCCTGAAGGTGGAGCAGAGCCGCTTCGAAACTCAGCCTGCCCAACCGCAGGCAGAGGGTGAGAAGGATTTTCCGCTGCCGCCGTCGAAGGAAATGCAGACCTGCCAGACGACGGTTCGAATAAAGGACGGCGTGCCGGAGGTCGTGGGAGGGTTTACGTCGTCCACGATTGACGGTACGAAACAGAGCGTGGTTGTGTTGACCGCTCACGTGCAGAAGCCGTGACAATTCCGTCACCATGAATGGGAAAGTGCAGGATGCCTCGTCGTCGAATTGTGATTCTGGTCTGTGGCGCGCTGGCTGGGTGCGGGACAGCGGCGTCCTCCGTTCAGCCGCAGGCGGATTCCGCGGTGACTACCGCTCCCGCCGTAAAATCTGCCCCTGCCGTGGAAGCTGAGACCATGTCCGAAAAAGTTGTTCATTCCGATGACGAATGGAAGTCGCTGCTGTCTCCTGAGCAGTACCGGGTGTTGCGTGAGAAGGGGACGGAGCGGCCGTTTGTGAACAAGTATGACGAGCACTTTGAGCCGGGGACGTATTCCTGTGCGGCGTGCGGGCAGGTGCTGTTTGCGTCGAAGGCGAAGTTCAACTCGGGGTGCGGGTGGCCGGCGTTTTACGCGGCCGAAGCAGGGGATCGGGTCACGCTGACGGCGGACGTATCACATGGGATGGTGCGGACGGAGGTGACGTGTTCGAAGTGCGATTCGCACCTGGGACACATCTTTGACGATGCGCCGCAGACGCCGACGGGTCAGCGGTACTGCATCAACTCGGTGTCGCTGAAGTTCACGCCTGGGGCGGCTGAAAAGAGGTCCGAGGCAGAATCGAAGGAGTGACGGTCGCCGGCCGGGGACCTGCAGGTGACGGCTACTGGCGGGACGCGCGCCAGACGAGGGCCTGGTCCTGGGCGTCGAGTTCGCGGATGCGCTGTTCGACGTCGCTTTTCCAGTCCTCGACGTATTGCACGTCGTGGGCGTAGTCCTGCATGCGATGGAAGACGTTCATGTAGGCTTCTTCGTCGTCGCGGCGGCCTTCCTGGAAGACCATGCCGTGGATGTAGCAGAAGTCGATGAAGTCTTCGATGGAGCCACCGGCGAAGGTCCGGACTTTGTAGTCGCTCGGGACATTCTTGAAGCGTTCGGCAGTGGCGCGGACGGTTTCGAGGTAGCGGACGGCTTCCTGAAGTTCGCGATGGATCTGCGTCCGCTTCGCGATGGTCAGCGTGGGGTCTTTGGTGACCATTTTCTTTTTCTGCAGCACCTTGGCCTGCAGCAGTTCGATCGACTTGTCGAGCAGTTCGCCACTGTCGACGTGAACGTGATTGCCGGAGGTGGCGAAGGCGAGCTGATCGGTGAAGGCGTCGCGGACCTTGTTGATGTTGTTGCAGTCCGACTTCCAGTACTGGCTCATGATCGGGGACCACTGGATTTCGAGGGGTAACTGGTTCAAGCGGACGGCGACGCGGGAACCGGCGGAAGTCGCCGGAGTGAGCCGCAGATGCGCAACGTCGGAGGTCGTCAACCTGGCGCCGGGGGAGAGACTGGGAAAGGGGGCCCGGCTCTGGCTGGCGTCGCCGCGCTGTCGTCGGCAGTGGGCGATGGGGCCGAGAATGCGGATCAGGGCGTTGAGGCCGGTTCCTTTCATGATTGCGACGTTTCGGAGGGGATCGTTGGTTGCGGCCCAGAGGTTGAAGTTGGTCTGGGCCCGCTCTTGCGCTTTTGCAACTGCGGGGGGGACAACGCGAGGTTTGATGGGGTCGGGGACACTCTTACGCAGTTCGGTCAGTTCGTCTTCGTACTTGGTGAGTTCTGCGCGGATCCGGGTCCGTTCCTCGCTGATCCATTTGAGGCGGATCGCCTTGGCCGCGGCTTCTTCTCGTTCGACGAATCGCAGGTCGTAGAGCAGATCGCGGATGAGGGCGGACTGAGCCGATGCTGACGACGACGAAGAAGCCAGCAGACAGATCAGACAGGCCAGCCGGCAGGCGGGATGAAGTTTCATGGAGACGAATCCTGTGCTGCAATGATCAGGGGGTTCCGAGCGCGGCTTCGAGGGAGTCGGTCCAGATGATGGACGAATCGAGCAACGTCATCCCGACGATGTTCTGGTCGGGGTCGAGGAGCAGGCCGCCCCGTTCGAGGCGCGTGGCCGGGTTGTCGGATTTCAGGAGGTGCTGGCGTTGTTCGTAGAGGAGCCGGGCTTCTTCCGTGGTAAGGCGGACGGATTCGGGATCGTAGGGATGGAGCGAGAAACCGTGGGTGCCGCGAAGTTTGGGGGAGCGGGGGAGCGGGGCGTAGGAGAGGTACGAGAGCGACTTGCTGCGCGATCGGAGGCGTTCGATATCGGCCGCGGTGACGCGGCGCCAGCGCTGACTCATGGGGGAGGCGAGTTCGGCCGGTTGTTTGAGATGGACGAGTGAGATGTCGGAGTTGCCGGAGGGGTGGGTGATTTCTCCGGCTTCGAGAGGGACGCCCTGGATGACGCAGGCTTGGCGCGGTTCTCCTTCGCGGCCGGTGGCGACGACCAGTTCGGAAAGGGTGTCGCCGAGCGTGCGGGGCACGACGGCGGTGCGATCGTTCCAGAGCCAGCCGACGCCGAGGATGTGGGGTCGATTGTCGCTGCGCAGGTCGCCGATGCCGATGAGCACGAGGCATTCCTGCGGATCGGCGGTCGGGTCTGGTTTCGCGGGCGCGACGACTGGCGGCTGGGGGTCTGCTGAGACAACAGGAGCGGGGTCGGCGTGGTCATTTCGCTGCCAGACGCCCCAGACGACGGCGACCAGGGCGAGCGAGAGGGCACCGCCGGCGAGAAGTTTTGGTGTGGGTCGCCAGGTTGTGGCGGCAACGGCAGGACTGTCGGCGGCGACCGACGGCGCCGCAGGGAGCGTTGCTGCCGGCGTTCGGGGAGGGGCCTTGGTTTCGGGAGCTTTGAATGGGGGCGTTGCAGTCACAGGCGGACTGGCGGGCGCCGTCGCGGCGACCTGAGGTGCTGATGATAGTGGGGCCTCGAACTGGAGCTCCGGGCCGGTTTCGGTGAGATGGATGACGTCGCCGGAGTTGAGCCAGGCGAAGCGGACGGGGCGGCCGTCGCCGATGCGGACGGGGCAGCCGTCGAGGACTTCGAGAATCCAGCGGCCGTTGACGGACTTGAGGACGGCGTGTCGGGGCGCGAGCCGGGCGTCGCCGGGGAGCGCGATGAGATTGTCGGGCGCCGAGCCGATGCCGACGGAGTCGGTTTCGAACTGGAGCGTCTGACGTTCAATCGTGAGCTTGACGGGCATGACGGTCTCTCGCACAGCCTTCCGGACACGAGTAGATGCGGAACTACAGTCGCCTGCCGACGGGGAATCTGCAACTTTCGCGAGGAATTCCGGGAAATGTCGCAGGGCTCCGCGAGAATTGCCGATTCCAGAGCACTATGGCAACGCCGGCATGCCTTCCCAGAGGACCTTGCCGTCGAGCGATGTCACCTTGATATTGCGAAAGCGAAAGGCCGATTTGTAGACCCGCAGGGCGACACATCCGTTTCCGAACCGATTGTCGGAGAAGTCGAAAACGTTGAATTCCGTGTCTCCGTCCTTCAGGAAGCATTGCACGTGATCGCCTTCCAGACGCACACGGATGGTGTACCAGTTGTGATTATAGGTCTGGTATTCCCACGTTCCGACGTTTGACCAGTCCGAGCCCTCGTGGACTTCCGCGTAACATTGGTTCGCGGCGCGGGTTGTCCCGATGCCAAACATGTAGAAGTTCCCGTCGGCAACACGAAAACCAACCGCGCCCTGATCCTTTCCTTCAACTCGCATCATGTCGACCGTGAACTCGTAGTCCTGCCAGGCCTTGTCGCCGAACACCAGAATCGGGAAAGGTTCGTTCGAATCGGTCTGGAGCAACTCGCTCCCCTCGACTCTCCAATTGCCGCTGACGACTCGGAACTGAGTCCGATCAAATTCCGGCGCCGGATCCGGGACGGATTCCGTGACCGCCGGGGGTTCGGGAGGTTCACGATCGACCAATTCAACTGTTGGTACGGCGGCGAATTCCATCGGGGCCGTCCGGTCATTTGAGGCGATGAACGGGATTGCCGCCAGAGCGAGGCCCAGCGAGCCTAGTCCGCAAAGAGTCGTCCATCGTCCCGCTGGCCGCCGCCAGAATTCCGCGAAGGCCGATTTTTCGGCAGAGCTAATCGATTTAGGCGGCCTGAGCCACGCTGGTCGTGCTGGTTCGGCGGTGGGCTTGGGAGTCTCGGCGGAAGCATGTTGGCCGACGGCTTCCAGCGCGGCGATGACCTCTTTGCAGTTGGCGGGGCGCTCGTCCTTGTTTCGGGCGATCATGCGGCTGCAGATTTCCGCGAGTTGCGGGGGAGTTCAGGATCAATGCTCAGGGGGGAGGGGGCGTCGCAGACGCATTTGCGGCCCATGACTTCGATGGCGGGGCCGGTGAAGGGCCATTCTCCTGTCAGGAGTTCGAACAGGATCACGCCCAGTGCGTAGATGTCGCTGCGTTCGTCGACTTCGGCGGCTTTGCCGTTGGCCTGTTCGGGGGCCATGTAGGCGGCGGTCCCGACGATCAGTCCCTGGGTCAGGCCGGGGTCGCTGGAGGCGGTGATCCGGCGGGCGAGGCCGAAGTCGGTGATGACCGGCATGCCGGACTGGTTGAGCATGACGTTCTGGGGTTTGAGATCGCGATGGAGCACGCCCTGTGCGTGGGCGGCGGCGAGTCCGCGGGTGAGGTCGAGGAGCAATTTGACGGCGGCGGCGGGTGCGAGTTTTCGGCCGGTCCGGTCGAGCTGGGACTTCAGTTCTTCGCCATCGACGTACTGCAGGGCCATGTAGGTGACGCCGTCGAGTTCGCCGTAGTCGTAGATTTTGCAGATCTGGGGGTGATCGACCTGGGCCAGGGCGCGGGCTTCGATCTCGAAGCGTTTGAGGAGTTTGGCGGAGCCCGAGGCGGAGACGCGGGGGATCTTGAGGGCGACGAGGCGGTCGAGCTGGGTGTCGCGGGCGCGGTAGACGGCGCCCATGGCTCCGCGGCCGAGGAGTTTTTCGACCTGGTAACGTCCGAACCTGGCGGGGAGAGTGGCGAAGGGGCCGATCGCCAGCGGGACGGAATCGGAGGGCTTTTTGGTGTCCCGGCTGGCGGCTGACGCCGGAATCTCCCGGCTCGCCTGGGCGGCGGCCTGGCGATCCGGGGTCGGCTGCTGCGGGCGGGCCATGTCGAATTCCACTCAAAAACCGCGGGGAGAATGCCGTCTGGAGCGACGGCTGCCAGGAGTACATGCGGAAAACGGGCTGGCGCCCGTCAGGGGAATGGGGAGGAAATGCGAATTCGCCGGAGATTGGCCGGCTCCCGATTCCTCGAGCATTTCCTCTGTTCACCGAGGTTGTGTCCACTTTTACCACGCCGGCAGACGCAACAGCCACCTCAAAACGACGGGACGGGTGGGGGCTGAGCGAGGGCTGATCCTGTTGCACCGATTGGCGAGTCAGAACAATTCGTTGATGGATGGAACCGGGGCGGCGCGCAAAACATGGCCCGGGAAGTTTCGTGAAAGCGCGATCAAGGCGTCGTCGGTTTGGCGATCAGCCGAGCGGTCAGTGAGATGCTGTCGAAGTAGCCGTCGTTGTGCTTCTGGCCATGCCGGTGGCTGATGAGCCGGACGCGAACCCAGCGGGCGCCGGCCGGCGGGAGCAGGACCTTGGAGAACTTTCGCCAGCCTCGCTTGCTTCTGATCTGCTGGGAATCGTAGGAGGACAATGTCTTGTTGTTGTCCGCGTCGCGGAAGTCGGCGATGAGCTGGGCCGTGTCGGAGGGCTCCTGGTCGTAGGTCCGAACCGAGAATTCCAGCAGCAGTTCGAGTTTCTGATCTGCAATCGCGTCGGCCACGGGGATCAGCGAGACGTTCTGCACCAGCTGGGCATGTGGCACTGGCGGGGCCCAGAAGTAGGCGCGGCCGGTGTCGGGGGGCGGATCGGCGCGGCGGCGGGACCAGCCGGCGGGCATCGACTCCCAGCCGGGAATGGCCCCGGCGTACATCAGCTCTTCGCAGCCCGGATTCTTGAGCAGTTCGCCGCGGAAGTCCGGCGGGAGCTCCGTGAGGACCGCGGCGGCGTTCGCCGCTGGCTGGGCGGGATTTGATGGTTCCGTCTTCGGGGGTGCTGCAGCGGAGCCTTCGATCGGTAGTACGACGCCGTTCTGTGTCGGCCAAAGGAGAAATGCGGCGATGGCGACGACGATGGTGGCGGCCGTTCCGGCCACGATCCGACGAATGGCTGGCGTGAGTCGTACGGCGCGGGTGGGATCTGCAGTTGGTCCCGGGGTCGGCCCGGCAGCGTCGAGGCCGACGGCTTCCAGCGCGGCGATGACCTCTTTGCAGTTGGCGGGGCGCTCGTCCTTGTTTCGGGCGATCATGCGGCTGCAGATTTCCGCGAGTTGCGGGGGGAGTTCAGGATCAATGCTCAGGGGGGAGGGGGCGTCGCAGACGCATTTGCGGCCCATGACTTCGATGGCGGGGCCGGTGAAGGGCCATTCTCCTGTCAGGAGTTCGAACAGGATCACGCCCAGTGCGTAGATGTCGCTGCGTTCGTCGACTTCGGCGGCTTTGCCGTTGGCCTGTTCGGGGGCCATGTAGGCGGCGGTCCCGACGATCAGTCCCTGGGTCAGGCCGGGGTCGCTGGAGGCGGTGATCCGGCGGGCGAGGCCGAAGTCGGTGATGACCGGCATGCCGGACTGGTTGAGCATGACGTTCTGGGGTTTGAGATCGCGATGGAGCACGCCCTGTGCGTGGGCGGCGGCGAGTCCGCGGGTGAGGTCGAGGAGCAATTTGACGGCGGCGGCGGGTGCGAGTTTTCGGCCGGTCCGGTCGAGCTGGGACTTCAGTTCTTCGCCATCGACGTACTGCAGGGCCATGTAGGTGACGCCGTCGAGTTCGCCGTAGTCGTAGATTTTGCAGATCTGGGGGTGATCGACCTGGGCCAGGGCGCGGGCTTCGATCTCGAAGCGTTTGAGGAGTTTGGCGGAGCCCGAGGCGGAGACGCGGGGGATCTTGAGGGCGACGAGGCGGTCGAGCTGGGTGTCGCGGGCGCGGTAGACGGCGCCCATGGCTCCGCGGCCGAGGAGTTTTTCGACCTGGTAACGTCCGAACCTGGCGGGGAGAGTGGCGAAGGGGCCGATCGCCAGCGGGACGGAATCGGAGGGCTTTTTGGTGTCCCGGCTGGCGGCCGCGGCGGGCGTCTCCCGGCTCGCTGCTGCTGCTTTGCGGTCGGGGGTTGGCTGCGGCGGACTGGGCATGATTCGCCTTCGGGTGTCACATGAAGCGGGCATTTGCACGAGTTGGGGACGACGCGATCCAGATTCCGGGACGACATTTCTCGGCAATCGGCAGACGGGGTGCTGGAAGTCGACGGAGCGGTCCGTTTCGCCATTGCGACAGATGACCGGCACAGCGCACTCACGTGGACGTCGGTCGCACCTCTTCATCACGTTGATGTCATTGAGCAAACTTGCTCCGTCATGAGGCTCCATTTCAGCCAGTCCGACCTTGGCGTCTGACCACCGGATTCGTCGTCAGCGAACCCGATTGAGCCGAGTGCCTGTTACCCGATGTTTGTCAAAGGTGGCGGTGAACTTCGTGAGTTCCTCGTTGAAGCGGAAGACGACTGCTTTCTTGGGGTCATAGCGGCTCTCCCAGAACTGTACGTGCATCGTACGGGGGGCGACGACCCAGTAATTCCACTTCCAACGATCGTCGAATTTGCCGTTGGGATAAAAGCGAAGCGGGCCGCCTGGCGGGTGGAGGCTGTCGACATAGTTCCAACGGTAGTCGAGCAGGCACTGCTTGAGGCGGACGATCTCTTCCGCTTCGCTTTCGGCGGCGGATTTCGTCGAAGCGGCCGGTTGGGTCGTCGCGGCCGCGGTCTTGGTGTCTGTTATCTCCCGGATCTCGATCTTGCGGAACCAGACCTCGCCGAGATCGGCATTGAGCGCAATCCGGCCGGTGGTGCGGTTCACGGTCGGAATTGCATTCTGCCCGGGCAGTTGCTGCAGATCTGTGTCGATACATGTCTTACCGTTGACGGAGACTTGCAGCCGCGAGCCGTCGGCGATGATTTCCATCCGGTTCCAGATTCCGAAATCGTTCTGCAGATCGTCGCGGCTGCGTTTGATCCATCCGGTTTCGCTGTAGTAGACGCCGCCGGTTGACAGCGAATAGGGCGTGGAATCGTCGCTGACCTGGATTTTGAGAGCCGGCAGGATCCCTTCTGCGCGGGACGGCATGCGGATGTTGACGCCGCTTCGGGCGCCGTGCGAGTCGATGCGGAATTCGAAACGCAGGTGAAAGTCCTGATAATCCCGATCGGTCTGCAGCCGGCTGACCGGGGAGGAGGGCTTCATCACGAGCGTCTGCCGGTCGGGGTCGATGGCAAAGGCGTCGAAACGCCCGATGAGGTCCCAGCCGGCAAAGTCTTTCCCGTTGAACAGCGGGACAAAGCCGGCCGTCGATGGGGCTTCGCTCAGATCGGTGAATTCGATGTTTCGAATGACGATCTCGTGGTCGGCGGCGCCGCCGTCGATCGGCCAGGCGATCCGGCCTTCGTCGGGGAGGGGAAACTCGCCGTCGACGGAGATGACATCGTTCACCCAGACCGTTGCGTGTTTGCCGATGCAACGGATGCGAATGCGATTGAATTCGTTGCGCCGGCAGGTCGCGACCGCTTCCGGACGCGCCTTTTCGGCCAGTGGCTGGGCGGTGGGCTCCGTGACCAGGCTGCCGATCGGGAAGACACCGTTGGGGGTCGCGACGTCGCATTGCGGTCCGGACATTTTGAACTGAATGGGGTCCGTGACCCAGGAGCGGAACTGGACACCGATGGTGCTGTCGCCCCCCCGCCGGCGGGCCTCGAATTTCAGATCGAAGTCCTTGTAGCTTTTGTCGCTCACGAGGAAGGTGTAGGCGGACTGGCCTGCGGCGCAGCGTCCGACGATCGCTTCGTTCTCGACGCTCCAGTGACCGGGGAGGCCCTGCCAGCCGGTGAGATCCCGACCGTTGAAGAAGTCCGAACTGTATGAGCGGGAGGCCGCGACGGGATCGCCGTCGATGGCGACTTGCCCGTCGATCAGCGACACCGTCATCAGCCGCTGTTCGCCCCGCTTAAGCGTCAGTTGCCGGGTGGCTGCGGCAATCGTCGCGCCGTCGCGCTGGACTTCCAGGGTGTGTTCGGCGGTGGCGGTCACGCGGATGGGGTGGCCGTCGTTGTCGATGGTGATCGACTGGCCGTCGAATTTCACGGCCAGCGTGGGATCCTCGATGTCGATTTGCAGCACGCCGTAGGGGGTCTGGAAGAACAGGAGGACTGCCAGCGCCACGCTGAGCGCGCCCGCTCCGCCGAGCGTTGTCCAGCGTGCGACTGGGGGGAGGCTGGGCCACCAGGCTGTCAGAGTCGCCAGCAGAGGGGGGATGTTGAGGGCCGGTTTTGTCGACTTGCGACGGAACGGCATGGGTCCCGGTTGCTGCGGGAGAGCGTCGAACAGAATTTCTTGGACGGGAGACGTTGTGGACGAGGACGGGGCGTTCAGATCGATGGCCTCCAGGGCGGCGACGACTTCGGCGCAGGTGGCGTAGCGGTCCTCCTTCTTCCTGGCGATCATCTTGTGGCACAGCGCGGCCAGTTGGGGCGGCAGATTGGTGTCGACTTCCAGCGGCGTCGGCGGTTCCTGGATGGTCTTCTGTCCCATCACCTCGAAGGCGGTCCCCGAGAAGGGCCAGGCTCCGGTCAGGAGTTCATACAACATGACGCCGAGCGCGTAGATGTCGCTGCGATGGTCGATGCCTTCGGCCCGTCCGTTGGCCTGTTCGGGGGACATGTAGAGTGCCGTGCCGACGATCATGCCCTGAGTCAGGCCGGCGTCGGTGGCGCCCGAGGCCCGGCGAGCGAGGCCGAAGTCCATGATGACCGGTTCGCCGTCCGGCTTGAGCATGATGTTTTCGGGCTTCAGATCCCGGTGGATGATTTCCTGGCGGTGGGCTTCGCCGACGGCGGCGGCCAGCTTTGACATCAATCGGATGGCTGCGGCCGGGGCGAGGGGGCGTCCGCGGCGTTTGAGCCAGCTCTTCAGATCCTGGCCCTCGACGTACTGCAGCGCGATGAAGTGGACGTCGTCGAGGACGCCGTAGTCGTAGACGCTGCAGATGTTGGGGTGATGCAGTTTGGCGGCGGCCTTGGCTTCGACTTCGAGCCGCTTGAGGAGTTTGGCGGAGCCTGCGGCGGAGACGCGGGGGATCTTGAGGGCGACGAGGCGGTCGAGCTGGGTGTCGCGGGCCAGGTAGACGGCGCCCATCATGCCGCGGCCGAGGAGTTTTTCGACCTGGTAGCGTCCGAACCGGGCGGGCAAGGCGGCGAATGGGCCTGTCGCCATGGGGACGGAATCGGAGGGCTTTTTGGTGTCCCGACTGGCGGCTGACGCCGGGATCTCCCGGCTCGCCTGGGCGGCGGCCTGGCGATCCGGGGTCGGCTGCGACGGGCGGGCCATGTCGAATTCCACTCAAAAACCGCGGGGAGAATGCCGTCTGCGACGACGGCTGCCAGGAGTAAATGCGGAAAACGGGTCGGCGCCCGTCAGGGCAAAGTCAGGAATCGGAAACTGACGTCCGGTCGCCGGATGTGCGCCTGACGTTTTTACCACGCCGGCTGCGCTTCAAGCCACGGTAAAACCGTCCCACGGCCTTGATGTATCGATGTCGGGGCCATGGGAAGGCGGTTTTCAATTGGGATGTCGACGAGTTACCATCTGGACATGTGGCTGGGAGGCGATTCGGTGTCCGGAATCCGAGGCTCGCTTCCGTACTTTCCGACAGGCCGATGCGATGGATGAAGCCTCTGAGAGCGACCTGTCGCCGTCGGGTTCGATTACGGGCCTGTACCAGCAATGGCGAGGCGGTCGGCCGGCGGCACTGGGGGATCTGATTGCCCGCTTTCGGCCGCGGCTGCTGGCGCTGGCGCACTCGACCCTCGCCGGCAGGCTGCCGCGGGTCGCCGATGCCGAGGATGCGCTGCAGAGCGCGATGATCAGTTTCTGGGGCCGGGTGGAGGAGGGGGATCTGGAAGTCGGTCTGGATCGGGACGATCTCTGGAACATTCTGGGGCAGATGACCGTCCGTAAGGCGATCAAGCTGCTGGAGAAGGAGCGGGCGCAGAAGCGGGGGGGCGGCCGGGTGGTGAGCGGCGTTCCGCTGGAGAACGCGCCGGGATCCGAGCCAGAGGTGGGGCTTGACCTTGTCTGCGCCGAGCTGCTGGAAATGCTCGACCCCGATCTGCGGTCGTTTGCCCTGCTGCGGCTGATGGGCCACAAGAATTCCGAGATCGCGGCGGAATTTGATTGCAGCGAGCGCAAAGTGGAGCGGAAACTGCAGTTAGTGCGGGCCGTCTGGGAGGAAGAAGTCGGGAACTGGAGGGGCTGAAATTTTTTGTTGTCGGGAAGTCGCCGCCGTTTCGCATCTACGTTTGGGAGATCAGCATCCCCCTGATCAATGATCGGAGTTTTACGGAGCTGTCCGTCGCCGGGAGTCGAACATCGTTTACGGGCGGGTGCGTGCATGGATCAGGTCATGGATCACGAATTCTCGGTGAAGGCGCTCCGTCGGATTGATGTCGCGTGCGACAGCTTCGAGGACGCCTGGCGGAGCGGCGCTCAGCCGCGGATTGAAGACTACCTGCTGCGCTGCGAAGTCCCCGAGCGGCCGCGGCTGCTGGAATCGCTGCAGAAGCTGCAGCAGGAGCTGATTCTGACGCAGCTCACCGGCCGTTCCCCCTCTGCGACCAGACAGCCGACGCCGCCAGTGTCTTACGGACGTTCCTCGATGTCTCAACCGATCGCTCAGCCCGAAGAAACCGTCAACTGGGACGGCCCCCGCGTGTCATTGCGGGTGATCGAGGGGCCCCACCGGGGTGAGGAGTTCATGTACGACGAGCACAACACGCTGCTGGTCGGCCGGTCGCTGCAGGCGCAACTGCGGCTCAAAGACGATCCGCATTTTTCGCGGCATCACTTTCGGCTCGAACTCAATCCTCCGACCTGTTACCTGATGGATCTGCGGAGCCGGAACGGGACGATGGTCAACGGCGAGCGGGTGACGGAGCGATTTCTGCAGGACGGCGACGTCGTGTCGGGCGGGCGGACGAAGATTGCGATCTCGATTCAGCAGCCGGGGCTGAACGCGATCCCTCACAGGCAGCCGGCTGCGGTGGAGAGGCCGACGAAACCGGCCGCCGCGCCCGCCCCGCGACGTCCGGCTGCTCCGCCGCCGGAGGTGGTGTTTGCGCAGGCGGCGTCTGCAGGGGATGCGGCGGATCTCAGCGAGGAAGTGCAGATCGGCGGCTACCGGATCCACGAGCAGATCGGGGACGGGGATCTGGGGACGGTGTACCGGGCGACGCGGCTGTCGTCGGGAGAGGTGTGCGCACTGAAGGTGATTGCGGCGGCGGAGAAGACGGACGAAAAGGCCGTGCAGACGTTTCTGCGCGAGGCGTCGATCCTGAACCAATTGGACCATCCCTATATCGTCCGGATGATCGAGATGGGAGCGGCGGGGTCGGACCTGTTTCTGAGCACGGAGTTCGTCGACGCGATTCCGTGGAGCAGGCTGGTGGCGAACAGTTCGACGGCTCAGCGGATCCGGATTGCGTGCGGGTTGATGTCGCAGATTCTCTCGGCGCTGGACTATGCCCATGCGCGGTCGATGGTCCATCGGGACGTGAAGCCGGGGAACATTCTCGTTTCGCGAACGAACGGGAAGCTGATCGCGAAGCTGGCCGACTTCGGCCTGGCGAAGCAGTATTCGAACGCGGGGATGAGCCAGGTGACGCGGGCGGGGGACGTGATCGGCTCGCTGCCGTATATGTCGCCCGAGCAGTTCATCAACTCGCGCGAGGCCCGGCCGGCGTGCGACCTGTACTCGGCGGGGGCCACTCTGTACTGGATGCTGAGCGGGCACGACCCGATCGAGCTGGAGAACCACCCCTGCAAGTTCCTGGCGATCCTGGAGGACGCCCCGGCGCCGATCCAGCAGCACTGTCCGGAGATCCCGGCGGCGCTGGCGCATCTGGTGCACCGCGCGCTGGAGAAGACGCCCGAGAAGCGGTTTCAGTCGGCGGCGGAGATGCGGCAGGGGTTGAGGGGGTTTGTGATCAGTCGGTAGCAACGTCCAATGCCATTGAAACAAACAGTGGACAGGGGCGGGGTCGAACCGCCGACACCAGGTTTTCAGTCCTGTGGGTCGGCCGGAACCAAGCCATAACTGGCTGCGATTCAACGACTTGCAGCCAACGAGCGACGTCCGGACCTCACACAGTGCAACTAGGTTTCCAATCTAGCATTCTTCGTGGCCTGGGAAATGTGGGAGGGTTACTCGGGCGTTCAGCGCCTGGGGAAATGATTATGGGGCGGAAGGATACTCCTTCCGCCCCATTCGACTTTGCTTCAATTCGACAGAACTAATTGTCACTTCTCGATAACTGGGACATTTCCCACGAGGTGCCACATCAGGTACATCGTCCAGGCGGATTCAGCCGAGTCAACTCCGGCAAGGTTCTTCGCCGCCCGAGGATAGACCTCATCGTGAATCCGACGATGGAACTCTTGATACCCTTTTTCACCGTCTGGGTTCCCGACACAGTGAGCGACGAATTCCTTGAGCGAAGCGCCAACTTTCGAATCTGCCGGAAAAGCAGGGGGAATCGTTTCGAGATCGAGGTTCGGCTTTCCCCGATAGTTTTTGTCAAATTCTCCGGGTGCATAGCGGTACTGGTACGCGACGTCGAGCCGTCGTCGGAACTCCAGATACCCGTCTCGCGTATTCGAGTTTCCTACGCAGTGGTTGCAAATGTACTTCAACCACTGCGATTCGATCGAATCTCTGAGGGCGGGCAATTCTGCTTTGCCAGAGGTGGCTTCATCCATTCTGCGTCGGAACTCTGAATAGCCGTTCGGTGCCGGCACTTCTATGTGAGGAGAGGCCTCCGGCTTGCTATCGCGTTTCAAGACACCGATGTAGGGGACATACTTGTCCCCTAGATTGATTCGCTGACCGAAGGGGCTCTCCCACATCGTGAATGACATGATGCCAGAAGCAATTGGCGATTTCTTTGATTCGCTGACCAGCCTGGCTGCGAAGTCGATTCCAAGTTTCTTGGCCTCGTTCTTCGCAAACTCCTCCGAAAGTAGTCCGCCTGAGGTGAATGCTGCGTCGAGTCCTATGGGCACGAGCTGCCATGGATGGTATTCGCCCCCAAAGACGACCCATTCGAATCGCTCTCGTACGGCCTTTTCCTTGTCACTGCGACTGTGCCCGGCTATGGCCTCGCTTGGTCCGCTGACAAGTGCTGTTGCGGCGAGGAAAATGGACAGACAAGCGGCAATCCCGTGTGCAGTTCTCATGAACTCTCCAAGTTTTCAACGACAGAGTGCTACCCGCGCAACGCATGTGAGTACGTCACCTCATCCCGTTCTACGAAACCGACAGCCCTGCTTTTCGCCCGCATCGAACATTCTTTCCCGATCAAGAGCTGAAGTGGGCGGCATGCTTGCGTGGATGAACGACGGCCACAACTAGATGCCGGTAACGAAGAGCGTTTTCATTGAAAACTGGAGATGTTTCGAAAAAGGACGGAAATTCCTGGTCTCAGTCACGCGGTAGGCATTGTGAGAGGCTGCTACCAACGCTCAAACGCGGAGATTCCGGAAGTAATCGATGGACTTTTGTCTGGAAATTTCGCGCGGCATCTCTCGCCTAAAGCTCCCAATATGTCGCGGCGAAGTCCTCGCGTGATTTCTGCCGTCAGAAATCACTTCGCCAAGCTTCGCTTCAGCGGCGGAAATGTCGTCAGGGTTGGATCAAACGGACCAACAGCAGGCGGTTGCGGGTGAACTCATAGTATTCTCGCTCCCGTTCGCGCCGCGGTCGAGATTCTGGGAGGACACTGGCTGGCCGGCTGGCTGGCGCTGCTGACGAATTGGCTGAGAATCCGACTTCCGGGTGGAGCGATCTGCACGAGGTCCCGCTGCAGTTCGGTCGGCTTGCCGGTCAAGGGAAACTTGTCGGCCTTGCACCCCGGCATTTAAAAAAACTCCGCCACTGCGGAATTGGTCCGTGGGGGCGGCGCTTGGCTACGTGTTGAATCCCGGCTCAGCCGAGGCTTCCGAGTGGACAGGGGCGGGGGCGAATCGCCGACACCAGGAGTTTCAGTCCTGTGGGTCCGTTGAAGGCATGCCACAGCCGGCAAGCGCCGCACGAGTTGCGGTGACCGGATGGCGTCCTTGTCCTTGCAGTGCAACTGGTTTTTCAACCTGGGTGCGCGCGAGCAGAAGTGCCGTCTGCCGGGGATGATTCGTTTGCTTCGTCAGCTCCTGACAGGGTGCCGCAGTATTGTGCGCGAGCGATCCAGCCGGAAGACCCATTTGGCAGGGGCAGCGACACCTATCAGGCATGGATTCAGGTGTTCATGTCTGCTTCGTTTTTTCCGAAAATCTGTCGCACTTTTCAAAAAAGGCGCGGAGAACTCGCGAGTTCGTGGCTTTCTCTTAGCGAAGGCCGTGAAACGGCGAGCGTGGAACCTCCGTTTTCGGAATCGGTTCACCTGAAAGTGTCAACGCATCTTGTGAGCGTGCGAGATCGTTTTGTCGCGACGGGCGGCAGTAAGTCATGACGGGAGACGGGCATGCGGCGTGTGGTGGGTGTGGCTGGTGCAGTAGTTGTTTTTTTGATCACCATCTCAGCGGGAATAGCGCAGGCGGCGTTCATAGCGTCGGCGACGGGGCAGGTCGACGCGACTTCGGCTAGCCTTGCCATCAATAGCGGCAGCTTCACGAACTTTGCCGCCTCGATGTACACGGTGAATGTCGATCCCGCCAAGGCCGGACTCTATGACTTCAACGCAACGGTAATCGTGGGCGGCTCAGGCTGGGCGGAGATGCGGTACGTCGTCGATGGAACACCGCAGTCCCAGATCTTCTACCAAGGCTTGCCGGGGTATGGCTACGAAACCGCGGTTCTTCCTCAGCAACTAATGTTGACGCCGGGAAGTCACACGATTGGCCTTCAGCTCAGGAACGCCGGTGGAGCGTTCCAGGCCTATAACCCCACCCTTCAGACTACCGGCTTTAATGCCGTGGATAGCCAAGCGTCGGCAACGGGGCAGGTCGACGCGACTTCGGCTAGCCTTGC
The DNA here is from genome assembly GCA_942493135.1 of uncultured Planctomycetaceae bacterium. Classification (GTDB taxonomy): domain Bacteria; phylum Planctomycetota; class Planctomycetia; order Planctomycetales; family Planctomycetaceae; genus Planctellipticum. The sequence continues at coordinate 3,396,602 of OW818684.1, forward strand.
CATCAATAGCGGCAGCTTCACGAACTTTGCCGCCTCGATGTACACGGTGAATGTCGATCCCGCCAAGGCCGGACTCTATGACTTCAACGCAACGGTAGTCGTGGGCGCAGGCTCAGGCTGGGCGGAGATGCGTTACGTCGTTGATGGAACACCGCAATCCCAGATCTTCTACCAAGGCTTGCCAGGGTATGGCTACGAAACCGCGGTTCTTCCTCAGCAACTGATGTTGACGCCGGGAAGTCACACGATCGGCCTTCAGCTCAGGAACGCCGGTGGAGGGTTCCAGGCCTATAACCCCACCCTTCAGACTACCGGCTTTAATGCCGTGGATAGCCAAGCGTCGGCGACGGGGCAGGTCGACGCAACCTTGCCACCTGGCACTGTGATCAATGGCGGTAGCTTCACGAACCTTGCCGCCTCGATGTACACGGTGAATGTCGATCCCGCCAAGACCGGACTCTATGACTTCAATGCATCGGTAATCGTGGGCGGCGGCTCAGGCTGGGCGGAGATGCGGTACGTCGTCGATGGAACACCGCAGTCTCAGATCTTCTACCAAAGCTTGGGAGGGTTCTACGAAACCGCGGTTCTTCCTCAGCAACTGATGTTGACGCCGGGAAGTCACACGATTGGCCTTCAGCTCAGGAACGCCGGTGGAGCGTTCCAGGCCTATAACCCCTCCCTCCAGACTACTGGCTTTAATTTATTGCGGGAACCGGAATCCATTCCGCCGACGGTAACTCCTGAGCCGACATCGATTACGCTGGCGGGATTATCCACAGTTGGAATTGTGTTAGGGGCGTTGCGGCGTCGTAGAGAGCGCCGGAGCAAAGCCGAGTAGCGAATGATGAGAGCGGGGGGGGCCTTGCCCCGCTCTCTGATCGAGACACTCTTATTATGCGGCGAGCGAGTGATTCGGCGGTGGAGAGCGTCGAGAAACGATCGGGCAATCGGTTGGTTTGAGCCTAACGCGGGTGATCTCGCAGTACTCGTCTTCCCGTTCGATGTCTCCGCGAATCGTCCCAGTTCCTGCGCGGCGGCCAGCGTCGTTCCGCTGCCGGCGAATGGATCGGCGTGCGTGGCATTGCGGACATGCGCCCTTTGCCGCGGCGGTGCCCAAATCCGTCGTTCGCCGCGAAACTGCCACTCGACGGCGTCAGTCTTGCGCCGGATGATCTGGTCGAGATTGCGGTGACGTTCCGTGCGTCGTCAGAGGGCTGACGCAATGTTCCAAAAAATGACTTCGTGGCTGAAGCGACTCCGTCGACGTGACGAAGGACTTCCCTCCCCGGACGAAATTCGAGCCCGGTTGGCCAGAGACATCGAGTCGAATCGAGAGGAGTGGGAGCGGCATCAAAGGGAGTTGGAGGCCAGACCAACGCTCAGGATCTGGGAACTGACAGACGTCAGAGTCCACAACCGCTCGAAGGCGAAGCTGCCCGAATGGTTCATTGACATCGACGATTTCGAGCGACTCTGGTTCTGGAGTGTCGGCCCGGCAATGTCGGGAACCCCCATCGAATCCGGGCGACTTTACCCGGGGCCGCTCCTGCGACTGGCTTTCAAAGTCGTCGCCAGCGCCGAGCTCCGCCGGGTTGGTTTTTTTCACATTCCTGGATTTGACGATGGCGGAGACGATGCAACGGTTTGGCAGTCGTCGCCGACGCGCGCCAATCTGCTCGCGCTCCTGGCAAGCACTCTCGGTTCCTGGTCGGTTGAAGCGCGTGACGCGGCGGAACGATTTCGAATTGCAACGGAGGAGATCCTGGCGGTCCGAGCGGAAATGGCCAGTGCCAGATTTCTGCCGGGGCTTCCGCCGTGGTGCCAACCGTGGTTCCCTGAGAAATTCTTCGAGCTTGGCCCGGTTCCAGTTCCGGACGTGCAATGGACCGAAGAGGAGATCTGGGCTTTCACTGATCCCAGGAGTCTTCCCTTCATTGCGATCGGACAAATGCTCACTCAGCAGCGATAGCGGTCCAGCGGCGATTCAGGACCTGCGTGTCATTCCATGCCCCCGATTCACGCATCGTGGTCGGCGATTTGGCTTCCGCGCCGCTCGATGATTGAACGCCGTCGGCAGGCTCCGGCCTTACGGCCTGGCCTCAAAACGAGAAACGCCGCCCCTGCGGACTTGGTCCGCAGGGGCGGCGTTTGGTTACCGGCGAAGTCTCGGTCTTGCCGAGCCTTCAGAGTGGACAGGGGCGGGGTCGAACCGCCGACACCAGGATTTTCAGTCCTGTGGGTCAGCCAAATCTCATGCAGCGCAACTAGGTTTTCGACCTAGTTGCGCTCCGAAATCGGGGCGGTGTCCGGCAGTCGCCGGTCAGCCTCTTGCCTCGGCGGCACTGGTGACGTAGGTTCTATTGGCAGTTGTCAGTCGAACAGTGCATCTTCCGAGGGGCCGACGCGATGCTGGTACGGTGTGAGTGCGGATGGGAGAAGGAGGTCAGGGACGAGCTGCAGGGAAAGACGGCGCAGTGCCCGAAGTGCGGAGCGAAGTTCGAACTGCAGCCGGCAGGCGTCGTTGCCGCGGCGGAATCGGCACTGCCGGAACCGGTGTCGCTGATGCCCGTTGCTGCAGAGACGGAGGATGACGACGCCTGGCTGCCTCCCGGAATTGAGGCGGACGAAGAAGAAGCGTTCGAGGCCGCTCCGCTGACGTCGTCACCTCCCAAGCCGTCGCCGTGGAAAACGCCGAACCTGAAGACGCTGCGGGACCGGGTCAAAGGCCACTATCCGCTCGTCGTTTCGGCTTCCTGGTGCCTGGAGATTTACTCCGCCCTGGTGCGGGTCTTCGCTCTGCTGTTCGCAATCGGCGCGGTGATCGCCTTCTTTGGAATGCTCTTTGGGCTCGTACTGATCGTCGCTCCCGGCAAGGGTGGCGGATTCGCAGCGGCCGGTGGATCGATGGTTTTTGGAGTCAGCCTGGGTTGGTGCGTGGCCCTGACTTACGTGTCGTTCACGCTCTACATGACCGGGGCTGTCTGCGGCGGTCTCGCAGAACTCAGCGTCGCCTGGGCGGCCGGGCTGGCCGGTCAGCACATTTCGCCGTGCGGGGGATTGCGGCGGCGGGAATGACACCTGTCACGGGAACGAAATCGAGGCCGGGAGGCATGACCTCCCGGCCTCGATTCGTTTTCCGGGTCACACGGCCAGGCTGCAGTCCGGCGGCGTCGATCGACCAGGCTGCAGGCGGTCGCGAGTGATCTCGCAGTACGGCAGCTCCCGTTCGATGCCGACGGCGAACCGGCCCAGCTCCTGCGCCGCGACCAGCGTTGTTCCGCTGCCGGCGAACGGGTCGAGGATCCGGCTACCGGGTGGGACCACCTGCACCAGCTCCTTCAGCAGCTCGGTCGGCTTGCCCGTCAGGTGATGCTTGTCCGCCTTGCGGACGCCCACCTGATAGCAGCCGTTGAACGGCCCGGCGTGCGTGGCCTGCGGGCAGGCGCCCTTCGTCCCCCAGACAACGTACTCGCATTGATGCCGGAAGTAGCCCTTGTGCGGAGCCCGGCTGCCGGCTCCCTTGTCCCAGGCGATGATTCCCCGCCAGGTGAGGTCGGCGGCCTGGAAGGCGTCCGTCATCGCCGGGAGCTGTCGCCAGTCGATAAAGACCAGGCAGTACCCGCCCGGCTTGAGCAGCCGGCGGCAGTCGCTCAGCCAGGTCATACACCACCAGGTGAAGGAACGCTGGTCTTTGAGGTCGCCCCCGAACGTCGGCCGGCCGCGGAGTTCGCCGTCCTGCGAGTATTTGTCTTCGGGGGAGCGGCGGCGTTCGCCCGCCGTGGTCCCGCCTGAGCAGTACGGCGGGTCGGTGATCACGGCGTCATAGCTCGCCGGTGCGAGCTGCGGGAGGGCCTCGTGAATCTCGGCGTGGAAAATCTGGGTCAGGTCGGTCTGGAAGTAGGGTCGCATCGTGCGGGCCTTGTGTGCGTGTGAAATCGAACGAACGAGCGGGTTCGATCGCACGGCCGGAGGCCCGCGGATCCGCGCAGCAGACTTCGCCCCGGCCGGGATCCGGCGGCGCGACGAGCAACGGTGAGACAGGTTGAAGGCAGGCATGCAGCTCCCTTCTGGGATATGCATGTCGGCCTGGTCCATCAGGCTGACGTGTGGACCGGCCGGCAGAGGCCAATCTGCCGGCCGGTCGCTTTCGTGTTGAGCGTCCGGCTGCCGCAGGCACAAGCCGCCCGCGGCGGTGATTCCGCGCGGAATCAGTCCGGGGGCGGGGGCTCCAGACCTTCGTCGAACAACCGCTGGTCGCGCTGGAGCTGGCCGAGATCCACCCGGACGTACCGCTCGGTCATGGTCACCTTCTTGTGGCCCATCAGCTTCGCGGTCCCGAGGATGTCCCGCGTCTTGCGGTACATCTCCGTCCCGTGCTCGTGGCGCAGCAGGTAGGGGATCAAGTCTTTCGGCAGGCCCGCCTTGTCCCGCAGCCGGCGGAAGATTCCGCCGAACGCCGGCGGCGTCCAGGCGTGGCCGCCGGACCGCAGGAAGATCGGCCCCTCCGTCCGCTCCCCGATCGCCGTCGCGAGGATGTCCGGCAGGGCGGCGTGGCCCAGGGCGATCTCGCGGGCCTGGCCCGTCTTGCGGGCCGTCTTGTGCTCCTGCAGGACGATCGACCCGCGATCGCGGGTCAGGTCGGCGATGGTCGCCCGGCAGAGCTCGCCCGGCCTGGCGCCGGTCAATCGCAACGCCCGGAAGAGCAGCAGCCAGTCGGCCGGGGCGTGGGCAACCAGCGTCCGGAGTTGTTCTTTCGACGGCAGGGCCGTCCGCTGGCGTCCGGACGGCTTCCGCTGCTTGGCGAGCAGCGGGGCCGGCAGATGGCCCGCTGCGACCGCCCAGGCCTGCCACCGCTCCCAGGCGACGAGCGTCAGCCGGACCGTGTCCGGGGCTTTTCCCTGATTCACTTCCAGGAGCCAGGTCGTGACGAGCGCCTTCTCGAGGAGCGCCACGTCGAGCTCGCCATGGCGCGCCACCAGACCGGCCAGACCGGACCGGTAGGTGCGAATCGTCGCCGGCTGCAGCCGGTCGAAGGTCTGCAGGGCAGATAGGAACTGAGCGATGGAATCAGCGAGCTGCATGAGCGAAACTCCTTTTCGGCTGCCGCAGGCACGGGCCGCCGGCGGCGGCGATTTCGCGGGGAATCACTCACGCTGCGGGACCGAGCCGCAGAGGTGGTCGCAGTCGACGTCGGCGTCGAGCCACCATTCCCAGCCGGCTCCCTTCAGCCGGCGGGCCAGGTCGACGTCGTAGTGCGGATGGCTCCGCTGATCGGCCGCCAGCGGAAACTGTCGCAGGACCGAACGACGGATGAGCAGCGCCCCGAAGCCGGTCCCGTCGACGCGTTGCCGGCCGGAGACGGTCAGGGGCAGCAGCCCGCAGGAGGTGGGCTCCGTCACCCGGAACGCCACCGCTTTGTCCGGCTGGTACCGATGGTGATACTTGCCGGAGACGGCGGCAGTGCGCGGCCCCATGCTCTGCATGAGCTGCTCGATCCAGTCCGGCCGGGCCGGGAAGACGTCGTCTTCCAGGATCGCCAGAAACTCCGCCCCCGCTTCGAGCGTGGCCCGGTTGTAGATCGCCGCCACGGCCGCGTCGACGTCCCAGCGGAGATCCTCCGAGACGCGACGATCGAGATCGGCCAGGCCGGGACGGCCGACGGGATGGTCATAGAGGGCCAGACCGGCGCAGCGGAAGTCGGCCAAGGCCAGACCGGCCAGCGTCTGCGGCTGGTGAGTCGTGTTGACGACCAGCACCCGCAGCCGGTCGCGGGGCCAGGTCAAGTCCCGCAGGCCGGCCAGTCGACGGGGCCACAGCGCCCAGCGGCCGGAGACGGTGACGACGACCGTCACCACCTCCTGATCGAGGGCGGCGTCCTCAATGTAGGTCCGGCCCCGCCACGTCGTCTGCGTGCATTGCGCGGCGTGAACCCGGTAGTTGAGCGGTTCGGAGTTGAGCGCCGCCCGCCAGGGGCCGCTGCCGAGGACGTCGCGGAACATCCGCCAGTCCTCGGAGACCTTCCGCGGAATCTCCCGCCGAAAGGTCAGGGACTGTGCGAGCAGCTCGCGGCGAATGACCGAGCCGGCGTCGCAGCGGTTGGCGGTCGCGATGTCGTCCGCCGTGACTTCCTCCGGCGGCTCGAAGGCAGGGCCAATCCGCTGGCCGAACTGCTGCAGCGTAGGATAGACGAACGCCAGACCGCGGTCGGCTTCGAGCTGCTCGACGGCCGCCTGAAGGTACGCCGGCGGAATCGTGTTGTCGGTGTCGAGGAACAGGACGTACTTCCGACGAGTCAGACTGCAGCCGTGGCCCCGGACCCGATGCAGGTTGCGAAACTCCACCCGGTGGTACCGGACGCCCTGGGCGGCGTAGTGCTGCGCCACGACGGGCGTCAGGTCGGCGCTGGCGTCGTCGAGGACGTGGATCTCCGCCGGCCGCCGCGTCTGAGCCAGGACCGAGTCGAGGCACTCGGCCAGGTATCGGCCGTAGTTGTGGCAGGGGATGACCACGGCACAGTCGAGCGGGCCGGCCACGACCGTGGATGCAGACGAATGGACTGCAGCGGGCCGGACTGGATCCATGGCGCGGGGCGGCGCTGCTCGCAGCGGCTGGTGGGCGTTGCCGGGCGCGTGGCGAACGAGGCTCATCGGATCTCCGGTGGTGCGAGGTACGGGCGGCCGGCGACGATCAGGCCGCCGGCGGGGGGGATGGTCAGGCTGCCGATCTGAATCGGTTCGTTGTCGCGGTCCACAAAATCCCGTTCCCAGAGCGTGTCCCCGGTCGCCGCGTCGAGGCAGTAGACGTGATTGCCCCAGTCGGTGATCGGGACGCCGTTCTCGAAGCGACCGGCAACACGGTCGAAGAGCAGATAGAGCCGGTCGGCGTCCCACAGCAGCCAGGCCCAGTCGAGCGCGAGCAGCGGGGGCGGGTCGTCGAACTCCAGCAGCGTCCGGCTCCACAGGACGGCCCCGGACGCGTCGAACACGGCCAGGCAGGCCGTTGTGACGTCCGGGCCGTCGACTTCGTCCTGGCGCTGCCAGCGTCGCCAGAGGACGGCCGTCTTCCCGTCCGGTCCGGCATCCATCTGCAGGACGGTCTCCTGCCAGATGTCCGGGTCGGTCAGGCCGTCGATCGGATTCGCAGCCGTCCAGCGCGTGGCCCCGGACGTCGTCAGGCCGGCGACGGTGTAGTCGCCCTGGCTCGCCTCCCAGCCGACGACCGGCTGGCCGGCGCTGTCGAGCACCAGCCGGTCGGGGGGCGTGGTTGGTTCGAACTGCCAGACGGTTTCGGCGGCCGAATCGCCGCCGACGAGGACGGCCGCCGGGGATGTCCCCCGGACGAGCGCCCCCCACGTGCGGTCCGGCCCGGGAGCCAGGGCGACCACATTCGGGCCGACGTCGGCCAGCAGCGGGCGTTCGAGCTGCAGCAGTGTGCAGAGCCAGAGCCGGCCGCTTTCGATGTAGAGCCACTGCACGTCATTGAGCCAGAGACCGTTGTGCAGCAGGCGGGCGGGCTCCGGGCGGATCGACGTCGTCGGTCCGAAGGGAGACGTCGACGGGAAACGCAGATCGCGCCGCAGGACGTCGCCGGTGGCCGGCCGGCGGAGTTCGTCGCGGCCGTGCACTCCCTCGCCGTAGAACGTCACTGTGCCGAAGAGCTGCGGGTAGTCGCCCCGGAGCTGCAGCAGCAGGCCGTCCGGGCTGGCGCTGACCAGCGAGACCTGCGTTGCGCCGCCGCAGCAGGACTGCCGGCCGAAGAGCCAGGTGTCGACGACGTCGCCGGCGCGGCTGAGTTGAACCGTGGTCAAACGCCGCTCACACATCAGAGCACGCATTCCAGATGATCGGCGACGTAACCCCGGCCCCAGACCCACGAGGCCCGCAGGAAGGCCCCGCCGGGAATCGCGTCGCGCGAGGGGAACGGCTTCCAGACCTTGGCACGTTCGAGGCGCGGCCACCAGGGGAAAGCGTCGACACGGGCGACCAGGCTGAGCGTGTCCGGATCGTCGTACCACTCCAGGGGGAACTGGCGGTCGTTGTTGGCGATGGTCGGGAAGCGCACGGCCCAGACGTTGGCCTGCGACCACGCGACGCCATCCTCGAAGGTGTCGCCGGAGCCGCGGACAACGATGTCATCCGGCAGGCCGAGGGCGATCAGCTTCTGCCGGACGTCGTCGGGCTTGTCCTGCAGATAGAGCGTGGCGTGGTCGGTGGTCTGGTCTTCCGGCAAGAGCGTGAAGTCGTGCAGGCGCACCTGGACGAACTGCGGGCCGTTCGAGCCCAGCTCCGCGCCGACGATCCGAATCCACTGCACGCGGTCGTCGACCGGCTCCAGGGGGATGCACTCGGCCGGGATGTCGGCGACGTTCCAGGCACTGCCGGGAAGGTCCTCCGGACCGGTGTCGGTCGAGTCGACGTCCTGGCCCTGGGCGCTGGTCAGGCCGTGCAGCAACGCAACGAGCGGCGCGGGCATGCCGAATCGCAGTTCGTCGCCCGGCGGGCTCGCGCTGGTGAGCTGCCCCCCTTCATAGGCGCGCAGCACGGTGCCCAGGCGTCTGGCGTCCTCGGCGGTGATGCGTTTTCCGGTCATGGGTTCTGGCCGTTTCTACAAGACCACCTGGCCGTTGATCGTGGCTCCGAGGCTGGCGAATGTGCCGCCCGTTCGCTTGATCTGCGTCACATCCACGTTGCGTCCGAGGACGACGTTGCCGCCCCGCTGAATCAGCAGGGCCACCGTCGCGGCGTCCTCGGCATAGAAGCCGACGCCGACGTCGCCGTTGATGTTCTCCACGCGGTTGTCGGCATGGTTTCCCTGCCAGAGGAGCGCCGGGACGCCGGCCTCGATCGAGCCCCCCGTCTGGATCACTTCCAGCGCCGTCGCGATAGCCCCGGTGTCGAACTTCGTCCGGTTCGAGCCGGAGCCTTGGCCGTTGCCGACCTCGATGAGGTCCGCCCAGAGTTCGAGCGATTGCGGCCGGTACTCGTCGTAACCGGCGCGGTTGGTCCGGGGCAGCCCGAGCGATTTCGCGAATGTGCTGTCGACGTAGAGCGCCGGCAGCCGGACGCCGACCTCGTGGAGTCCGGTCCCGGCGCCGGTGATGTTGACCGCGTCGCCGTCGGCCGTCAGCGCGAGCTGGAGCGAGGCGCCGGTGACGTTCACGGCGTAGTACGTCACGGCGGCGTCGAGGCCCGCGGGGAGCGTGGTCGACGAGCGGACCCGCAGCGTCTGGCCATTCCAGAACGTGGCCCGACCGGTGGCCAGCGTCAGCCGGTCGGTCGCCGGATCGGCGACGAACGCGCAGCGCTGCCGCAGGCCGTAGAGCAGGTCGGTAACGGCACTGTCGAGCGTGGCCGTGTCTCCTGCGCCGGGAACGCCAGGCGCACCGTTCTCGTCGGCCCAGTTGAGCGGGTCGTCCCAATGGAGCGGGCCGCGGCTGCGCTGAATCTCGGTCACCGTGACGGCTGCCCCGCCCTGCTGCAGCGTGCTGACGGCGATGCCGGCGTTCGTCAGCGTGTGAACTGCGGTCATCTGCGGCAGGTCGCCCAGGCTGGCGTCGAACTGGCAGGTGATCGGTTCCGCCGGCCACGGGCCGCCGAAGCAGGTCACCTTGCCCGCGCCGACGCCCGCCAGCGCCTCAAGCGCCGCGTCCATCTCCGCGGCGGTGGTGTCCCAGTCCAGCGCCGCGGCCGTGTCGGCCCCCAGCGTCAGCGTGACGGTCCCCTTCCAGGAGTCCGCGCTGATCGCCACCTGCTGGATCTCTTCGCCCCCGAAGCCGATCACTTCCAGGAGGGCCAGATCGGTCGACTGGTAACCCAAGGCCCAGAACTCGAAATACAGAATGCCGTCGGCGGAGTAGCTGGCGAGCAGCGTCTCCGAGGCGTCAGTCTGTCCCGTGCCGGCCTTGACCGGGGAATTCAGGCTGCCCCCGAGGGCGGCATTGAGGATGTTGAGAATGTCGGAAAACTCGGCCGTCCACGGAATCTCCCCGGTGACCTTGTCGCCGAGCTTGAGGCGGTAGCCGGTCCCGACCGTGGGACCGATCAGCCGCAGCGACTGCTGCTCGTTCGTGCCGGCCGTTCCCTCCGCGACAGTCGTGCTGGACAGCGTCCCGCCGCCGGCGACGACCTGCAGCTGGATCTGGGCGACGTCGGTGGCCTTCCAGACGTTGACCCATTCGACGACGACGCCATCCGTGGGATTGACCCACGACGCGGCCAGCGTGCCGGAGAGCGAGACGTTACCCTCGCCCCAGACGCCCGTGCCATTCCCCCAGCGGGTGGCCTCCAGCGCGTCCATCATGGTCGCCAGGCTGGCATCCGCGGCAAACGGGGCGCTGTAGTTGAACCCGCTGCTGTTGGGCACCGCCCAGCGGACGGTGATCGTGCTCAGCGACACGCCGGGATCGGCCGTGAAGCGGAACCGCTGCTGCTCGTTCGTGCCGGCGATGCCGGCGGTCTCCTGAGTCACGAGCAACGGCGACGTACTGCCGCTGCCGTCCTGCAGCGTCTCGATCGAGACAGCCGCGTTCCCGCCGGTCAGGTTCGTCCGGTCGGTCGTCAGCTCCGGCTGATCGACGTCGGCCAGGTCGCCGACGAACCGCACCCGCCAGGCTCCCGGTTCCCCGGTCACCTGCACGTTCCCCGCGCCGATCGACGTCAGGGCCTCCAGCGCCGCCTGGACAGCGGACGGCAGCGCCGTCGCCGAGATCCCGGCGGCGGTCTGGCCGGCGAACGTCAGCGGGAATGTTCCCCCAGCGCCGGCCGGGCTGATTGTCACGAGCTGCTCGTCGTCGGCCGTCGCCTCGCCGTTGACCAGGCCGGAGACTTCGAACGGCTGGCCCGGCGTCTTCGACGTCAGCAGCACGTCGGCCCCGTCAGCCGCCGCGGCCACTTCCAGGAACTCGGGCAGCTTCGAGGCGTTCCAGGCGCTGGCGATCGCAGCCGCGTCCCAGGCGGACACCGCGACGCCCGTCTTGCCGTTGATTCCGAGCGTAATCAGTCCAGTGGCCTGGCTGGCCAATCGGCTGATCTGGGCCTGCGTCGGAGCATCGCCGCGAAGAATGCGTTTGGTCATGGGTCTCTTCCTCTGTCACTTGGCCCTTGGCACTCAGCACTCGGCTACTTGAACGGCAGCGCGTTGAACGGCAGCTCGTCGGGGATAGTGAACTTGAGCGTGACGACGTCCGCGGGCTTCGGGAAACGCAGCGCCGCGCCGTCCTTGTCGAGCAGCATGGCATTGGTGATCGGCTCGCCGCGGTAGTCGCGAATCGGCCGCACGGTGTAAGCGGTCTGCCATTCGACCTCGACGGTGTTGCCGACGTCGGCTGCCTCCCAGTGCGAGAGCTTCACGCGCTCCATGAACCCGCGCGACGGCACGACGGTGTGCCAGCCGCTCTGCTTGTAGGTCACCTCGAATTCGAGCGGCAGATAGGCGGGCTGCGACTTGGTGGCGGGCACGTAGTCGGGGATCGACAGGCCGGTCAGCGACAGCGTGCCGGGCCGGCAGCTCAGTTTGCGGATGCGGACCGCGTCCTTGTTGATCGCGCCCGGATACTCCAGCAGCCAGGCCGGGTAGTCCGCGACGTTCTTCTTGACGCTGATGACCCACAGCGTCTCGCCCTTCTCCTGGGGCTCGAACGGCGTCCCCGCCGTGTTGAGCATGATGCGGCCCTTGTTGTCGAGCAGCGTGTACGTCGTGCCCCGCTGGGACTTCATGTGGACCTCGGCCGGCTTGGCGAGCGGATTGTCCGCGTCGAACTGGTCGGTGTAGGTCACGCGCAGCCGCCAGATCGCGCTGTTCGCGTCCTGCTTGGCCTCGAAGCCGTTGACGTAGAGGCCGGCCTCCGTGGCGTGAGTCGCGCCGCGTTGCAGCGCCGGCAGGGCCTCGACGAGTTGCCGGCGCGTGTCCCAGGGCGTGTCCATGACGGCCACGTACAGGTCGATCAGCGACGCCGCTCCGTTGCTGTCGATATTCAGTTCGCCCTGATCGGCGATGTCGCACGACACAAGACCCATCGTCAGGCTCTCCTCAGATTGACGGTGTCTTCGTCCGACGCGGGCTTCTCCTGGTTCCGGCGGATCCGCGCCAGTTCCTTTCGCTGCTCCTCGGCTTCGTCGGCCGTCTTCTTCGTGTACTGCACGATCATCTGCTGCGGATCGGTGTTGCCGCCGAACGCCGCCATCAGGGACTTCAAACCTTCCTGCGATCGCACGTCGGTCGCCGCCGCGGCCTGCGTGGTCCGTTCCAGGCCCGGACCGAAGTCCTTGCCCTGCAGGCCGGGCTGGTTCGTCGTCGCCTTCACCGCGGTGGCAAAACCGCGTTGCGCTTCCGCCAGGGCGGACTCTTCGCGCGAGGCGGCCGCAGAGCGATTGCGTTCACGGTCCGCGCGTCGCCGGTCGACGTCGTTGCCGACCTCCCCCACGGCCCCGCTCCGGTTGGCTTCGATCTCTGCCAGCCGCTTCTTGCGGGCGTCCTCGCGCTGCATGATGGCCGCGTCGGCTGAAGACGAGGCGCCACCGTTCCGGCGGGCCAGGTCGGCATCCATTTCGGCCATGACCTCGTCGGGATCGAGCCCTTCCATTTTGGCAATCAGCCAGGCGAAGCCCTTCCCCACAAAGTTCTGCGCCGTCCGCCAGCCGTTCATGAATCGCGTGGTGAAGGTGGTCCACGCATCGGCCAGGAACGACGTCGTCTGAATCCACGCCGTCTCCAGCATCGCCGTCGTGTTGATCCAGCCGACCGCGACGTTCCCCTGGGCCTGCGACCAGACCTCGGAGAACGCATCCTTGAAGTCGAGCCACTTGGATTCGAGGAAGTTGGTCGCGCGGACCCACTGCAGCCGCAGGAACGCGATCGCGATATTGAATGCCGCCTGCAGGTCGCCGGCCTGAATCGCGGCCACGATCCCACCCCAGGCCGTCGTCGCCTCGCCGGCGAGCGTCCCGAAGGCCGCCGCAAACCACGCGATCGCATTGCGGCCCGTCTCCGTGCTGGTCAGCACCCAGGTGGCGAGGCCGGCGAGCCCGGCAATCACGAGCCCGATGGGCGACAGGACGAACGACAGGATCGCTCCGACGCCCGCCCACAGCGCCAGGAAGCCGCCGACGGCCGTCGCGGCAATACTGAGCACGGTCCCGACGCCGATCAGAGCGACGCCGACTCCGCCGATCGCCGCGGCAACCCACAGCGCCGTCATGATCAGGCCCTTGTTCTGGGCGATCCAGCGCGACGCCCCGACCGCGACGCGGGCCAGCCAGGTGAAGAGCTGCGCAAGCGCCGGCGCAAACAGTGCGAAGATCCGCAGCGACAGGACCTGCACGCCGCTCCGCAGACGGAGCAACGAGAGACCCAGAGCGGCCGCCGAACCGGCGGTCTCCCGTTGCGTGGATCCCATCTTCACGAACTGGTCGGACATGGCCATCAGGGCACCCAGACCGGTCACGCCGGCGATCGCCAGCGGCGCGGCGATCTTCGTCCCCACCGACCGCAGGCTCTTGGCCCACCCGCCGATCATGGTCTGGGCTTTCTTCAGTCCGCGGACGAGCGGGTTGTTGTCGGTGAAGATCTCGACAAACGCGCCGCCCGCTCTCACTCCTCCCGCTGTGCCGGCCATGTTCATTCCTCTTCGTCGGGATCGAGTCCGCAGAGCCCCTCAAACGCCTTCCACGGAATCCGCTGTTTGACGGGCCGCCGATCCCGCAGTTCGAGCGGGTGAAACTCCCACGGCTCGTACGGCGAAGATCGGCGTTTTTCGTCGCGATTGCAGTTGGCCACCAGACACAGGACCTGCGCCGTGTGCTGCCACTGGTCGCGCTGGCGGGCTTCGACCATGAACACCAGACGCCGCAGGGTCAGGGAGCGGGGATCGACGCCGACGATGCCGGCGAACCGCCAGTGCAGTTCCCAGAGATCGACTTCTGAATCGCCGCCTCCACCTCTCGTTCGATCTGATCCAGGTCCGTCCCCGCCATCGCCCGCGTGATTTCCAGGGTGGCCCGGTCCCGGACTCTGCGGGCCGCGCTGATCACTCGCTTCATGAGCGGCTGCAGGGCGGCCCGCTTCGCTGGGGGGTAGTAATCGACCATCCCCTCCAGGATGGCTTCGACGGCGTCCCAGACATGTTCCTCCAGCAGCAGCTCGCCGAACTGCTCGACCGTGACGCCACGCTCCTGCATCTGCGGCCGGAGCTGCACGAGCAGGACGTCCAGCAGCTTGCCGACGTCGTCGCGGAGTACGCACATGGCCGGGGAATCGGGGATGTGCAGCGTGAGCAGGTCGACGCCGGTTTCGGCTTTGACCCGGGTCAGGCTCCCGAGCGTGAATTCCACCAGCCACGTCCGGCCGGTCTTGTCGCGAAATTGGGCCACGATCCGATTCCTTTCTGAACTCCGAAACCTCGACTCCGAGCGTGTCGCGGCACTACGCGGGCACGGTGTACCGCACCACAGGCGCGTTTTCCGTCTTGCGGATGACGAGTTTGACGCTGACGACGACGTGACCTTCGAGGTCCTGCTTCTCGTCGAACGTCTCGACTTCCATCTGCAGGCGGACGCCCTTCGTGCCCGCCGTGTTCGGGCCGCGGAGGACGAGCAGGTCGACGGCGGCATTGGTCCAGTAGCTGTCCGCCAGGGCGGCGTAGTCGTCGTCGGCGTCGTCGGCGTTCATTTCGAATTCGAGGCCGAACTCCTTCACAGTCCCGATGAACGTCTTGAAGCCGCCGTCGCCACGGGTCGTGGTTTCGGACATCGACTTCCCCTTGGAGACGCCGACGTCCTTGACGTTGTTGACCGTGACCCAGGTCGGGGTGACGAAGGTGGCGGAGTTCCGCGCCAGCACGCAGTCGAGAGAGGCACGGGTCATGGTGGCATCCTTGCAGGGGAACGGAACGGGGACTGATTCCGGGCGAAATCACTCGGCGGCGAAGGCGGTCAGTGCTGGGACTTCTTCCACTGCCGCCACTGTTTGGGCGTCATGGCGGAGGCCGAGCTGAAGCACTGGCCGCCGACACAGACCACGCCCGCCCGCCCATGCGCCGGACTGGCCGTGGTCGCGGGAACGGCCGCCGGCGGACGGGTCGCAGCGGGCAACACGAGCTGAGCGGCCGGCGGCGACTGCGGGGCGACGTGCTCCAGCTCCTGCAGTCCGGCGAGCTGCAGGCCGTGGGCGGCCGTCAGCGGGGCCGCCAGGCGATCGAGGGCGCTCAGATCGAGCGGTGCCACGGGAGCCGCCTGCAGCGGCCGGGAGGCCTCCAGGGCGTCGAGACCGGCCAGGTTGAGATCCTGCGCCGGCGCGACGGCGGAGCAGACCACCATCACCAGCAGGGCCATGACAATCGGGAAGACACTACGGAGCCAGGACGAGTTTTGCGGACGCATGACGCGTTCCTTTCTGAGGGGCGGCAGGTTGCCGCAGGACGAGATCGTCGAGGCCGCTCAGGTCCAGTTCCTTCGCAGGAAAACCTCGGACGTCCGAATAGGCCCACAGCTCGCTCACGTCGACGATCCGGTCGAAGTGACGGCTCGCCACGCGGAACGAGCCCGGCGGGTCGCCGGGGTTCTGCACGTGGGCGTTGGGGCCGTGACTGTTGTGGATGACGAACTGACCGTCGCCGGCCGTCCCGTCGTAACCGACGATGCAGATGGCGTGGCCTTCCGACGCGCGGAGATTGAACTCCGTGACCGTGTAGCCGTCCGCCTGGCGTTCCTTGCGGCCGCCCCAGGGCATGCCGAGCGTCACCGGGTAGCCGTAGGCGATGGCCTCGATCGTCTCATCCGTCGTGCGGATCGGATGCGTCGAACCGCCGGCGCGGGCCTTGGCGATCGCCAGCAGCCCGGACGGCGGTCCTTTGCAGCCCCACTGATCGGCCAGCCGGCCGGAGTACGGCAGGCCCGCCTCGCGATAGCTGGCCCAGCCATAAGCGGCGAACCCCTGCGCGGCGTCTGACGGATAGGCCCCGCCCGAGCCACAGCGCGGTCGACCGCCCCCCTGCGTCACGCGGGCCATGCCGTAGTTGAACGCCTGGAACGGATCGTCCACCCGTTCGGACTCGCCGGCCTGCACCTGGCGGGCCAGCCGGTAGTACGTCGCGGTGGCCATCGACCAGGCGACGCAGTCGGTCGTCTGCTGCGGGCCGCTGGTGTAGTGCCGCCCCTTCGGCTTGTTCGGGGACTCGCAGAGCAGCACGGCGTCAGCCAGCAGGAATTTCTTCCGCCGGAGCTGCTCGACGTCGGCAGCGCCCGCCGCCTTGAAGGCCCGCGGGAACGCCTTGTACGCCTCGCGGGACTGCTCGAACCAGTCCGCCGGCAGACCCAATGGCGCCTGACCGGCGCCAGCCGCGGGAGCCTGGACGACGGGCGGCGTCGTCTGCTGAGGCAGGCCGATGTTGACGGTACAGGAGAGCTTCGCCGTGGCCAGCAGAGCGACCAGCGTCAGGCAGGCGGCGGTGATGATGCGACCGAGTTTCATGGGATTCCTTCTGAACGCTCAACCCTCAACGCTCAACAATCCGCCAAGCGGCCCCTACAGTCCGGACAGGGCGTCGAGGATCTCGGCCGCCAGGTCAATGAAGTCTTCCACCGTCTTGAGCTGCCCGCCGGTGACGAGCACGCGAATCCCCAGCGCGGCCAGCGTCTTGACCACCTGCCAGGAGTCGGGCAAGGCTTTCAACTCGGCGATGAGTGAGTCCAGGAACTGCTGCTGCGTCAGTTGCCCGGACCGGGCGCGGGTCATCAGGGCACCGAGCGCACCACGCAGCCCGGCCACCTCGATGGCCCGAGTCGGCGAGCTGACGCCCAGGACGGCGGCCCGGACTCGCGCGGCAATGCCGAACCGTCCGGGCGACGGAGCTGGCGGCGTGGGCGTCACGGGCTGCGGGGCTGGCGGGGGCGTGGGGATGACTGGTTCGGGAGCCGGCGGCCGCGGGGGGGCGGGTTCGACGGGAATCGGATCGACCGGCGTCGGCGTGACCGGTTGCGGCTCGGGAGACGGGCAGGGAGCGTCCCCGGGGATCGTCAGCGGCCAGGTCAGGACGTCGTTGCCGTCTGCGTTGCTGACCAGCAGCGTCACCACGTAGGAGCCGCCATAGCTGGCCACCTGCACGCGGCGGCCGCCGTCCTTCACGTCGAGCTGCTTCCGCCCCTTCAACACGGGGCTGATCTTCCAGGTGAAGTGCGTCGGCTCCCCTTCGCAGCCCGTCGCGTCCAGAACGAGGATCTCGCCCCCGACGCCGGTTGTCGGGCCGTTAATGATCGCCGTCGGCGGCGCGGCCTGGGCGACGCTGCAGCAGAGCCACAGCAGCGGGACGAGCCAGAGCAGGGAGAACGGGACATCGTCGTCGCCACCGGAGAGCCTGGTCATGTCCATCGCCGGGGGCGGTGGGGGGGTGACGTATTCGACGTCGAACCCGCCGGCCCGCAGTGTGGCGACCTGCTCGTCGGTCAGCGGTCCCAGCAGGTCGAGCTTCTGCAGGTCCAGATCGGCAGGCGTGGTCGTCTTGCCGGCCAGTGTCGCCTGCAGCCAGGCCAGCAGCAGCGGGGCCAGATCCTTCAGCAGGTTGGCCAGCCAGGCGGAGACGCCGGCGGCGATCGCCGCGCCCGTGCCGCTGAGATCCTGGCCGGTGGCCGATTGCGTGATGGCCGCCCCGATCACGCCGGCCAGGCTGATCAGGGCGGACTTCACGTACTTGTTGCTCGCCAGCCCGGCGAGCAACGAAAAGAGGGGGAGCCAGTTCATGGGGCGTCCTTACTGGAGGTAGTTCCGGAACAGCTCCGGAAAGTTGTCGGTCTCGGCTTCGAGGGCCGGTCGCATGTAGGGGCGAGGCGCGATGGTCGATCGCCGGTTGCGGCGGTTGGTGACGCTGCCGCCGAATTCGAGGACGGCGGGCGCTTCCCCGCCGGTCCCGTTGAGTTCCGCCGGGCCGACGACCACCGATCGTCGGGCCGGGTCGTACACGAAGTAGATGTGGTCTCGCAGCAGTCCGAAGATCGACCGCGGCGGTTCCCCCGGCTGGCTGCTCGCGAACCACCAGATCTTCGGTTTCGGCCGGCCGGCGATGGCGGCGTTCACCACGGCCTGGTCGTAGGCGGCCCGTTCCTGCTCGTTCAGCTCGGCGAGCCGCTTGCGGCGGGCCTGGCGAATGCTGGAGCGGGCGCGACGCCGCACGAACGCGCCCGCCTTGCTGAGGATGGCCGCCTCTTTGCGGGTCGTCTGCAGCAGCACGCGATGGCGATCGAAGAACCACTTGCCGACCGTGGCTCCGACCTTGTTGCCGATCTTTCCGGGGGAGAACGTCATGCGGCGTCCTCCGGGTTGTAGATCAGCTTGCACTCGACCGACAGAAACGAAATGAACTGCCGCTGCGACTGCAGGGCTTCGAGGTCATACCGCGGCTTCATCTTCCGCCGCATGACGCGGGCTCCGGCCGGCGCGAGGTTCCGCAGAACGTTGTGGACCTCGCGCGTCAGCCGCAGGAGCGGATCGAGCGTGGCCACTTCCAGGTCGGCGACCCTCTGATGAATGACGACCACGATCGTGTGGGTCTCGGCGTCGTCGCGCCGCGTATCGACCTCCGACTCCAGATCGGCCACCAGGACCGTCGCCGCCAGCGTGGTGCTGGAGACGAGTTCCCGCCGCGCCACGTACTCGCGCGCCGCCGCAAACGGCAGCGTGAACGTGTGACCGTTCAACGCGGCGACCAGGGCGTCGGCGATGGCGATGGCGGGTTCGAGCGGCTGGCTCATTACTGGATCCTGATCGAGTGAACGCGAAAGCCGGAGCGGTTGGCGGCCAGCGGCTCCCAGCACTGCTGATTGGCCTGAGGCGCGACTTGCCAGACTTCCCCCGGCACGCCGTCGACGACGTCCACCAGGATCTCGTCGCCGGGCTCCGGGGTGATCGCCACGCTGTCGAGCACGAGATCCGCCAGCAGTCCGAGCCAGTCGCGCTCGGACCACTGGCGGACGAAGCCTTGCTGGGCCTGGGCCGGGCTCCCCTGGTCGGCGGGCATCAGCCGCACGGCGCACGTGAGCGCTCCCCGGCGATAGACGACGTCAAGGCCGCCGACTCGCAAGAGCGTTCGCAGAGGTCCGTTCGTGAAGATGTCCAGCGCCATGGCCGTCCGTCCCTTGCCAGAATCGTCCGCGGATCAGAACCGCAGGCCGGCCGTGAAGGACGACGCGCTTGCGTCGCCGACCGCGCTGCCCGTGGCCTTGACCCGGACGTGCCGGTTCACGTTCGACGGGAACCGGAAGCGGGCCGTGGCGGCCGCACAGCCGACGCCGCCGGCTCCAGTCTGTACCAGGACGGCCGTGCCGAGCTTCACTTCGCTGCCGAACGCCGCGTCGGTGTCGTGGTAGACGTCGTACGTCATCGTCTTGGCGTTGGGCATGGGCGTGACGCCCAGGGCCGGGGCCTCGATCAGCAGCTCGCAGTCCGCGAGAAAGTCCCCGTTGGCTCCGTGGCCCAGGTCGATGCCGTCGCTCGCCGTCGTGGCCGCTCCGTTGGGCAGGGCCTTCGTGACGCTGAGGGAAGCGTCCTTGACTCCGAATTCCATGATGCTCTCCGAACAATGGCAAATGGTGGGAAGCGGTGAATCGCTGCAGAGCGCCTGCAGCAGCCAGATCGCTCCGGCTGCCGCAGGCTCAGACCGGCCGTGCCGGTTACTCGATGGCCTCCGTGTTGAGGATCGAGTCGGTGCGGACGATCGGGATGCCGTCGAAGTCCTGCGGGAGCGGGACTTCCTTGCCGGTCTCGGTCGTCGCCGTCCGGCTCTTGCGGAGCTGCGTCAGCGAGCGGCGGCTGCAGAGGATGGCGTCCGGCTGGTAGCCGACCGGGAACAGCGCCATGGCGTCGGCCAGCAGGGCGTCGGTCAGTCCCTTGCCGGCCTGGGCCGTGAGGTTCTTGATCCGCACCACTGAGTTCAGCGAGGCCAGCTTGAGACCGACCCAGGCCAGCATCTCCTGGTGGTACTTGGTCAGCACCTTGCCGTCCGCGGCCGTCTCGACGATTTCCTTGACGTCGGACAGGTTGAGGCTGCCGTTGTTGCCGTACAGCCACTGCACGCCCATCGGACCCCACTTGACCAGCCAGACCGACGAGCCGGTGTCGGCCGTGTCGCCCGTGGCGTCGACGGTCATGGCGGCGGCGTCGTACATCGCCTTCAGGCCGGGGAAGCCTTTCGCGTCGTTGCCGGTCCCGTAGTAGAACTGCTTGCCGACGTGGATGAACTGCCCCTGCGTGATGCCCATGCCCTCGGTCGCGATGAACGCGGCCGCTCCGTCCTCGTGGATGTCCGCGACGGCCTTGTCGCAGGTCCAGACGGGATTGGCGATGAAGCAGTTGAACAGCCGCTCTTCGAAGGTCGACTTGCCCGGCGTCGTCCCTTCGTTGGCGTTCCGGAAGCTGCCCCCCGGCAGTGCCGTCCGGACGTTTTGTTTGTAGGACAGTCCCTTGATGGGGCGGGCGTCCCCCATCTGGATCTCGGGGACGGCCTTCACGACTTCCTCCACCAGGGCGGCGAGGCCTTCGCTCCCGTGGGAGTTGGCGATATCGAGCAGGGTCACAGCCATCGGTCGATTCCTTCAGAGGCAGAGGTTGGTCGCAACGGGGAGACACGGAGCGGACGGGAACGGAGCCAGGCCGGTTACTCCGACTTCGGCATCTTCTGGGCGATGTGCCCCGCGAACTTGGACACGTTGTCGGTCAGCACCAGCGGCTTCGCGGCGCTGCCGGGGCCGGCCGGCGGCGGGCTGCTGACGGGCTTCCCGCCCGTGAACCCGGCGAACTCCTTCTTCAGCTCCTCGACTTGCCCCTCGTATTCGGCCTTGGACTTCTCCAGCTCGGCTTCGTACTCGGCCTTCGTCTTTTCGAGCTCGCCTTCGAGTTCGCCGATCTTGCCCTCCAGCTCGGTGATCTTCTCGTCCTTCGCCTCGGAGTCCTGCTGCAGGTCTTCGCCGAACTTCTGCGCGGCCTCGGCGAACGATTTCCCTTCGACGAACCAGACGGCTCCCTTCGGTCCGAAGGCGTTGATGTAGTCCTTCCCGGTCTTCTCGGAGCCGGGAGGGGTGGGGGTGGGGGCGGGGGCGGGCTTGGTCATGGACGGGCCTTTCACGGTGACGTTGACATCGCCGGACAGCCCGGCGGAGAACTGCAGCTCGCTCCCGGTGTCGGAGCCGTAGGGGAGGATCGCGACTCCCCAGATCTCCCACTGCCGGAAGATGGTGACGGGACCTTCAACCGTCAGGCCGTTCACGTCGGCCTGGTAGCCTTCGGGGACGTCCTCGACGACGAGCCCGTCCCAGCACGTGAGAATGGACGCCTCGTAGGGGACGCCCGCCTTGCGTTTGGCCGGGATCTCCGCGGCCCGATCGCCGGGGGCGATGCTGACCAGGGCGCCCGCCATCCGCAGCCCCTCGGGCGTCACCGTGATCTGATCGGCGAAGCCGATGACCTCGGTTTGCGAATGGCAGTAGTCGACCGTCACCGAAGGCTTGGGCTGAACCATCCCCGCGAAGTCGTGGATGCAGAGCCCCCAGAACGGGTGAGTGGCGATGCCGTTCGTGCGGGCCAGCATGCTGAAGGGATAGAGCGTCGTCCCGTCGACCTGCACGGGGGCCTCGTCGCCGGCCTGGAAATCGGCGGCAAACATCAAGGCGGACTTCGGGACGGCGCGCGTGTTACTGGCCATTGGCGGATAGCTCCCGGATGAGGGCGTTGTCGGGCGTCGTGCTGGTCGGCAGGCCCGCGGCGGTGAGCAGCTCGTTCTCCGCCTGCAGCTCGCCGACGATGGTTTCGAAGTCCTCGCCGCGGGACTTGAGGATGCGGGTCCGCGACGTCAGGCCACCGGAGAGGGCAGCCAGGTCGCCCTGGACTTCCTTCAGCGGATCGATCCAGGGGATGCCGGTCGCCACCCATTCCCAGCCGAGCTGATCGAGCGGCAGGAACGGGAGGTCGCCGGAGAGCATCCACAGTCGGAGTCGCCAGGCCGTGATGTGGTCGAGCAATTGCCGGATGTTATTCCGCTTCACTTGGGCGGCCTGCTCGTACTGCAAAAGGGCCTGGCGGGCTCCGCTGTAGTTGGTGAAGTTCTCCGCGAAGAACGAGTAAGGGATGTCGAGCGCCTTCAGAATCAACTGGATCAGCAGCCCAGTGAACGACTGGAACTCGCTGCTGGGCGTCTTCGATTCGAGGAACTCGGCCCGGTCGCCGGGATCCATGTCGAGCACGAACGGCTTCTTGCCCAGCTTGATCTGCGTGTAGTCCTGACCGGTCAGTCGCTCGGCGGCCGTGATGGCCTGAGGATCGCCGCGGAACAGGGCCAGCGCGAACATCTGCTGGACTTTAAGTTTTGCCAGACTGAGATCGATCGATTCGTACAGATCGAGCGACTCGTTGAGCGCCGGAGCTAACGGCGAAATTCCGCGAACCTGGTCGAACCTGTCGAAGTATCCGTGCAGGTACAGGTGCTGGGCGGGCACCATCCGCTCGAACTGGAAGTCCTGGCCGTTGGGGGCGAAGTCCGCCGAGCGGCTGCGTTTGGTGACGCAGTACTGCAGCGCCCGTCCGTAGTCGTCGACCTGCACGCCGTGGACGACGGTCAGCGGATCGATCCCCGGCGGCAGTCCGCCGATCGGCGTCCGGATGCGATCGCCTTCGATGGCCTGCAGCCGGCCGTCCTGCAGGAAGTGAATGCCGCAGTCGCCGTCGATCGTCGCCCGCTGTTCGGTCATGCGGATCATGGCGGGCAGGCTCAGCCGGCCGGCCAGATCGCAGTTGCTCCGCTGCGACCACGTGGCCATCAGGGATTCCACGCGGCGGGCCAGGCTGCGGTCTTCCGCCCGCGCCTGGAAGTTGAACGTCGAGACGTAGTTGAGGTGCTGCCGCAGCATCCAGCCGGCGACCGCGAAGTTCCGGTGGACCTCGCGGGACTGCGCGATGAGCTTCCGCCGCTCCATCGGCTGCAGCTCGCGATCCTCGGACCGCAGCACGCCCGTCGCGGGCCGGCGCTTGCCGTCGCTCGTGGCGGCGTCGTAGCCGAAGGCGTTCTGGCGTTCCGTGCCGGTGGCGGCGCGGGAGAAGGCTGCGGCGAAGGCTTCGCTCATCAGGTCCCCCTCATGTCGACTTCGAGCAGGAGCGGGCGGTCGCCCTGCTCTTTGGCGATCTCGCGCCGCCAGTGCTCGCGCTGGGCGAGCAGGTCCGCGTAGGTCACCGTCTGCCCCGCGATATTGGCGGACTGCAGGCCGGCCGCTTCGCGCAGCACGTCCTCGATCTTGGCCAGCATTTCCTCGGCAAACGTCATCAGACCGCCCTCTGATTCCGCGCGTAATCACGTTCCGGCGTCCCGTCAGTCCCCACCGATAGGACAGGGACTGACGAGGCGCGAAGAGGGGGCGGAGCCGAATTCCGGGAAACAAATCGCGATGCGATTATTTCTCCGCGGCGGCCTCCGGACGGTATTCGAAGCAACGGTCGCGGCGGGCCTGGCCGCAGTTCGCACAGGTGGTCGACCGCCAGACGATGTTCGTGTAGGGCTTGCCGTCCGCCGTCAGGCCGCCATAGGGCCGGTCGGTCGCGTTCGTGTACGGCGTCCGCTCCGTGCTCTGGCACTTCTGGCAGCGGCTCGGAATGACCGTCACGACGGCCGTGATGTTCGGGCTGCCCGGCGGCCGTCCCTTGGCCGCCGGCGCGGGCGTCGCGGCGACGGCCGACTTCGTCGCCGGGGCGGGCTTCTTCGCGGCGGCCTTCTTGGCGGGAGCGGGTTTCTTCTTCGCAGCCATCGGAGCGTCCTTGCTAATGGTAAGAGACCTTCGGTTCGCGGCGGGCGGGCTTCTTGGGCGGCCCGCCCATCGTTTCAAATGCGGACTTGCAGCCCAGCTCGCGGAGGCCGATGCCGGCGAGCTTGGTCGTATCCAGCCAGTGGTTGTCCGCGCCGGGCTTGAGCTGGTACGTCCTCACGATCCGCCCGTCCGGCTCCCGCTTGTCGATCGGCGACTCCGAGCAGATGTGATCGACGTAGCAGCGGTGATCGGCGGCGGGGGCGTCGAACAGCAGCCAGGCCCCCGCCGCTCCCTTGGGCGCCAGGAACGCGTTGTGCGTCTTCTGAATCCAGGCGGCCCCGTCGACGATGGCGTAACGCACCGGTCGCCGGCCGGGCGCTGGCACGTAATAGTCCTCGCCCCAGTACGCGCCCCCCTTGGGGCGGGTGTTGGGGTTGGGCATCTTCTGCTTGCCGACGCCCTGCGTCGGAAACAGCATGGCGGAGTACTTGGACTCCCGGCAGAACCGGAAGACGACGTCGGGCAGGTAGCCGGCGTCGATGACGATTTTCCCGATGCGGATCGAGCCGGCCCCCTCTTCGCGCGGGAAGTCCCGCTCGAACATCTGCGTGGTCAGGGTGTCGAGGGCGGCGTAGAGCTGCGCCTTCACGTCGCGTTCGACCTTGTCGCGATCGTGGAGCGCCTTCTCGATCGTCGGGCTGGCGTCCCGTTTGGCGAAGTAGCGGGAGCGCTGATCGGGCCACGTGCCGTAGTCGGTCACGTAGCCGGTCTGCACTTCCTCGCCGGCGACGGCCGCCCAGTAGAGCAAGTCGGCGTGGCAGTCGATGCCGCCGGCGAGGAACTGCACGCTGATCGGGACCAGGCCCCGCTCGCGACCGCTCAGCCGGCGGGCCAGTTCCTTCGGATCGAGCTTCCGCGTCTCGGTGACGATGCCCGCGTCGGGGTCGTTCTGGTACTCGGCAAAGAACGCCCGCCGGTCTGCCAGCCAGAGGTTGACCGCACTCTGCACGGCCGAGAGTTCGTCGGGCTTGTGACGGGCCGGCCAGGCCGCCTGCGCCAGCGACTCCAGCTCCTTGCGATGCGTCTTCCAGTGCGCGTTGCCCGCCTTGCCGCCGTCCCCGGCCCGGAGCCCCTCGGACCGCACGTCCCCGTACTTGCGCCATGGCCCCAGGTCTTTGTCCGGGGCGATGCGGGTCAGCATCCGGTACCGGCGGCCGCCGTACTCCGGGTGGATCTCGCGATTGAGGATGCGGTCCGCCATGTCGTTCGGGCGGATGACCGTGCAGGGGACGACGCCGGCGATCGCCTTCCCCGGTCCCGCCATGCCGAGCACTGCCCCGGAGAGCAGCAGTTCCCGCTCTTCGTTCTGCAGGTCCGACTTGGCGGAGGCGTCGGTCTGCGGATCATCGGCCACGAAGTACGACGGACGGAGCCGGGTGCCATCGGGCTGCAGGTAGGACGCCCCGCGGATGTCCGATCCCTTCAGGCCGCCACAGCGGATGACGCCGCCGGCGAACCCGGAACCGGGCAGCGCCGGCAGCAGGACTTGCGTCTTGCCGACCTGGACGACGATCCGTTCGCCGTTGAAGAGGGGCTTCCGCTGGTTGACCCCTTCGAGCTGGCGGACCGGATAGCAGACCTCGGGGAAGTCTTCCATCAGCAGGTCGTTGTACTCCAGCTCGGTGGCGACCGACGCGAGCAGCTCCTTGGCCTTGGTCTTGCTGGCGGCGATCAGCATCACGAACCGATGCCCCTGGCACAGGATGGCCCACAGGACGGAGACCTCGGCGAGCGACGTCTTGCCGGAGCCGCGCGGCATGGCCAGCGCCAGCACGCCCCCGCCGGTGACGATCCGCTGGAAGTCGGTCAGGACTTCCAGGTGGTCCGGGCTCCACGCCATGTTGAAGCGGAGCGGGAAGTAGCTCTCGCAGAACTTGCGGAACGACTTCACCGCGGCGGCGCGGCGCTTCGGATTCACGACGTCGGGCAGCGGGGCGATGTCGCGGTCTTTGTGGGACTGCTCGCGCTGGCGGACGACTTCGCGGGTCTTCTTTTTCTCGTAGCCGGCCGACTGTTTTTTCGGCGCGGGAGCGGCGGCGGGCTTCGACTTGCGCGGGCTCATGCGACCGACTCCGTCAGTGCCGGGACGTCGTCTGGATTTTGCAGCCGGCGGCAGGCAAGAAAGTTTGTAGCGCGCCGTGACTGTTCCCGTAGGGGGGGCGGGCGTATGGCCAGGGGGGACCCGTAAAATCGACGCCCGGCGGGCCTCATTCCGAGTCCGCGGAAACTTTCAGGTCGGCCGGGACGATGGTCACCTGCTGTTGCCCGGCTTCGACGGAAATCGCCAAACCTTGCAGAAACTCGTGCAACTTGGCTTTGGTTTCCGGATCGAAATTCGCCTTGATGCCATCCTTGTTGAGGCTGACCTCGATCGTCACCAACTGACCGAGCTGCGTCCCGTGGACCTTCGCTTCGAGCAGCGTTTCGAGCTGCTGCATCAGGCCGCCTTCGCGAGCGATCGCCAGCGCGGCGTCGCCCGGCTTCTTCCCTTTGAGCATCACCACGGCAGCGGGCAACGCTCGCGTCTTCAGCTCGCCATGCGAGAGCTTCAGCGACTTCTTGTTGGGCGGCAGGGCCTTGGCCAGCCCCTTCTTCGCCCACGCAAAGACGGCCCTCTGCAGGGCGTCCCAGCGATCGCGGATCGTCATCGACTCCCCGTCGACGTCGCAGACGAGCTGCTGATCGGTCTGCAGCTTGATGTCCTCAATGCGGGCTTTCGCGTCGGCCTCGATCGACCGCTGGCGCATCGTCAGCCAGGACATCTCATGGAGGGCTGCGTCGACGTCGATAGTAGACGTAAGTTGCAGCGTTCGTCCGAGGGTGGCGGGGCGGTCGTGCGGCATGGCGGGTCAGTCCCTTCGCATCCTTGCGGCCTCGGCCGCTTGCCGTGGGGCGTATAATGACCAGGGCCAGCCGGACGCATCCATGCACCGGCGTGGCCCTGGGGTCGATCGGCGACCGAGAGGCAGTCCAGAGTAGGGACTTCCTCGCTGTCAAGACCTCAGGCACGGAAGCTGACCCGAATGGCGCACAAGATGCCGCATCGCAAGGTGACGATCGAGCTGCCGTTGGACCTCTGGCAACGCCTCGATCACCTGTCCGCGAACTCCCGCCGCTCGAAGAACGCGATCTTGCTGAAGTGGCTCCAGCCCCGCATCGCCAAGCTGAAGCCCAGAACCGCCCCTCAGGAGCCCGCATCATGAAGTGCCGAACGGCAGCAGCCCGCCGACGTCGCCAGCGTTGGGGCGTCGTCTTCCAGGATCGCGTCGGCGGCGTCTACGGCCCGCCGGTCCTCCTGGACGGCCTGAAGTGCTACCGGACGTTCCTGGCAACCGCAGAGGCCATCAGTCGGTTCGTCACGGTGGCCGCCCTGCCGTTCAATCTCGCCCTGATGCAGCCGCGGGGCCGTCCGACCGTCGAGGCTGCTCTGCGGGCTCTGCAGGACGATCGCGAGTTCCGGAGCCTGGCTCGTTACAGTGTGAGTCACGAGCCCACAGTTTTTTGGAGCCAAGAAAATGAACGACCTGCTGGCCACGGTAATTGACGACCTCACGTCCGGACGTCTGGATCGCCTGACGATCGAGAGAGACAAGGTCACCGACGCGGTTGCCATGCGGATCGAATTTCGGCACGGCGACCAGCCGGTGGAGGGCACGCTCCGGCTACCCGGCGTTGAGTTTCGCTTGCTGCGCGATCCGACAATGCCATTCGTCGAGTACTACGACAAGGCAAGATGCCAGATGCAAGACGGCCAGGAGCCCGCGCGCAGATAGTCAATCAGCGCGCATGAAAAACGCCGCGGGGCAGCATCCCTGCTGCCCCGCGGCGAAACTCTCCCATGTCGAACGACGGGGCCAATTGTGCACGCCCCGCCCGATCCGTCAAGGCGATTCCGCCCGGAATCACCGCGCAGCCGCGGTCGTTGCCTCCCGCTCCTCGGCGCGAAGGCAAGTCGCCAGGGCCTCCATCCATGTAGCGATGCGATGCTTCGGCACTCCGGACTCGCCCGCCTGGGCCACCGCCCGCTCGATCGCCTCGACCATGCGCCGGAGTTCGGGTGATTTCGGATGCTCGCACACGTCAGTCTCCTCTCCAAGAGCGGGCGGCGGGTTCGCAGTCCCCGCCGCCCTGGGCAGCCTGTCTTCAGTTCCCGGCCCGTCGTTCGTCTTCCACCCTGGTCAGTTCGACCACCTGCTGGCGGGCGGCGGTCTTGTCCGTCCCGCAGTCCACGTTGCCGGCCGGCCACTTCTTCCCGTTTCGGAAGCACTGGCTCACGTAGCGGCCCGCGGCGTTGGCTCGTCTCGGCACGGTGAAGGCGAAGGTGTCGGTCATCGGTCTGGCTCCAGGTTCGGGTTTGCGACTGGCGTGTCGCGTTGGTTGTGTGTAGATTCTATCGAACCGAACGGAGGCGTCAAGTTGAAAAAAGTGACACGAAACCAAACAGAGAAGAAACAGCACGGCGGCGCTCGCCCAGGCTCAGGTCGACGGCACGTCGACACGGTGCCCAAAATGCTGAAGCTCAGCCCGGAGAACGTCGCCTGGCTCGCGGAAGAATCGGACCGCCGGAAGGCTTTGGGCGAAACCGGCGTCTCACAGTCGTCGATCGCCGATGCTCTGATCGCGGCCGCCCGGAAGCGGTAACCAGCCGTTAGCTCGCGGCGACTGCCGCCGGCGTCTCGTCGTCGATCGACTCGAATAGGGCCGCCGATCCCCTGACCGTCCCGTCGTCGTCCAGCTCGACTGTCAGCTCGTCGTAGCTGTCGCCGGTGTGCAGCCGGTCGTAATAGACCATCTGCACCGTCCCGGTCCTGCCGTCCGCTGCCACTCTGACTCGCTTCGGCGCCGGTCCCGGCGCCAGCGTCTCGCCCAATTTCGTCGCCATCCTGCCTTCCCTCCCGCGCCGCAGCGCTGATGACCTCTCACCGCCCTGGCACGCCCAGGGCGGCCCGCAACTTGACCGCCGCCTCGGCCGGCGGCATGGGCCAGGGGCCGATCCCCGGCACTCCGAAGATCGCCACCGCCTGGATCCGATCGCTGCTGCGTCGGTCGCCCATCCAGCTCACCGCGTAGCCCGCTCCCCGCCGGCGGACGACGTCGACCAGGTCGAGCAGCTCGGACGTCTTCACGTTGGCGGGCTTCGCGGCCGGCTTCTCCGCCGTCTGCGATCGACTCACGCAGGCCGGGCACATCCCCACGTGCGTTCGCCCTTTCCCCTTGCTGGCGCGGACGTCCCGCCAGTCGTCGGGAGAGGTTGCGAACATCTCGCTGCCGCTGCAGCCGGCGGTTCGGCATTCGACAAGGTTCATGCCATTTCCCTCAGTGCAGCCCCACGGCCTTGATGCCCTTCACCGCCTTCGGGCAGGGCTTTTCGTCTCCCGCCGACCACAGCCAGTCAATCAGCTCGGCTCGCTTGCTGACGGGCGGAACCAGCTTCCATTCGGTCGCCAGCTCCTGAAGTTGGGCCGTCGTCAGCAGCTCCAGATAGTCGCGGTCCAGTGTCCAGTTGCGGACGATGTCGACGCCGAGCCGCGAAGCCAGCCACTCGACGAACGGCGGCGGGACGTCTGTGTTTCCTTCCGCTGAACAAGTCAGCCAGCACTGCACCGTCTCGCGGACCTGGGTCAGCCGCTGCGTGTCCGGCTTCGCCGCCAGCGTCTGCACAATTTCCAGCGGGTCGTGACATGCAAACTGGTGCGACAACTTCAGGCCGAGGCGGCTCCCCATGATCTCGCGCCGCTGGCCGGTCCGAGGACTCCCGTCGAGCGCGAACCACACCAGCACGATCGGGAGCAACCCAATGTGCTCGGCGTCATCCAGGGCCAAGGAGATCCGCTTCTGCAGCCAGGCCACCTTCCACCGATAGAGCCGTTTGTTGTGCTGTTCGGCCGCCTTCTGCGGATCGAGCTTCCCGGCCGCGACTTTCCCCGCGGTCGCCTCGACCTGCTTGCCGGCCTTCTTCGCCGCCTTGTCCTCGGCCACGTGCTGCATCGACTCCCAGAGCTGCCAGGCAAACGCCCGCTCGACGCCGTTGACCTTGCGGCAGTTGAGGGCCTTGCGTTCGTCGGGCGTCGCCTTGAAGGCCACGACGGACCAGCGGGAGCGAGTCTCGTCGTACCACGATCCGGCCAGCGGCCGACTGACGTCGAGCAGGGCTTCGTGCAGCAGTTGCGAGAAGGTCAATCCATCGTCGTCCTCGCGCGTCCGCTCCAGCACCGGCCAGAGGTCGGGGACGTCGACCCACGGCAGCAGCTCGCGGGCCTGCGTCTTGCTGATTTCTTCCGTAATCACCCGCTCCTGCCAGACCTCGGGCAGCTTGAGCATCCGGACCAGGTTGCTGATCTCCGACTGCGGCAGGCCGATGTCAACGGCGAGCTGACGCTGCGACCTGCCGGCGGCCGCGTAGTCGTCGACGAGCCCCTGCAGGGCCTGGGCCTGCTCGATGATCGTGAGACCTTCGTGGCTCACGTTGTCGATCAGCACGAGCCGCCGGGCCGTCGCGTCGTCGCATTCGACCAGGCGGCACAGCATCTGATGCCAGCCGAGCGACTTGGCGGCGGCGGTCCGCGTGTGACCGCCGATGAGTTCGAAGCCTTCGACCGCCGGCAACGGCCGCACGAGGCAGGGCGTGAGCTGCCCCTGTTGGACGAGCAGGTTGCCCAGTTCGATCAGCCGCTCCTGCGAAGGGGGCCGCCGCGTCTGGTACGGACTCGGATGCAGCAGGTCGACATCGATCCGCATCAGCGACTCGGACAGCTCCGGCTTGGCAGTCGTCGACGTGTCGACGGCCGCGGGCTTCGTGGGTTTCGTCTTCGCCGGCTTCGGGGTCTTCGTCTTACGGGCAACTGCAGCGGGCATGGTGGACTCCTTCGCAGGGGTTGGTTCCGGCCCGCACAAGCGGGCCAGCATCAGGTTGATTTCATCGGTGATCGCTTCGTCGGCCAGGCCGAATCCCAGCTCCAGATCGGACTCGGTCGACTGTCGCCAGTCATGACGGCGATCGTTCAGCGGCCCCAGCTCCTCCTCGGCCGCTCGCAGAATCAGTGTCCGCCAGGCCTCCTGACGGCTTCCCTCCTTGCATGGCATGTCGAGCGAGCGAAGGCTCGCAATCTGCGGCAGACCGGCCTCGCCGCCATTGAGCAGCCACCAATCCCGCAGAGCGGCGCGGGCTTCCGTGCCCGCTGGCTCGTCGGGCAGCAGCGAACGTTGACCCGGGAGCGGGATGTGTTCCCCCGGTTGCGGCAGTGTGGTGTCGATCAATCCAGCAGCTCCAACTGCCTGAGTCGCGCCCGTTCCTTCGGACGTTCGTACGGACCGGGACCGGGCTGCAGCCAGGTCAGGTGACAGCGTTCAACGACCTGCAGCCGGCCGCGGTAGATGATCAGCTCCGGCTCCAGCCAGCGACGGCCTTCCGCGCGGCGGGTGATCATGTCCGCGGTGATCCGGGCGGAGTCCAGCAGCGCCGGCGAAAACCGCCCGCGATGCCACTTCCAGACAAACCGCTCGACGCGATCGCCCTCCGGGAGCACGGTGCCGTCCGGGCAGGTGATCGTGTGAGCCATCCGACATTCCAGTCGACTCATGACGCATCCCCTCAGAACAGAGCCTTTTGTTTCGCCGGCTTGACCGGCACAACGATCGGAGGCGGGGCCGGCGGGGCCTCGTCCGTCAGGTCTTCCTCCACGACCAGATGCAGGCGCCCGCAGTGGATGACGATCACCGCCCGCTGTCCGGGCTCGTGGCCATACTTCGCGGTGTGCTTCCGCGCCGCCTCCAGGAACTCATTGACCGTCGAGTCGGGGAACCGCCCGATGCAGGTCCGCGAGTCGTAGCGTTCGACTTCCGTGTACTGGTAAATCGCGATTCCGCGATGCCAGCGGATCGAGCGACTCATCCGCGCCATCACCGGCCCGGTCATGGCCTCACCTGCCTTTCAGTTGCTGCCGTAGCGTGCGGCGAACGCTTCCAGCAGCGGCCCGCGAATGAAGGCATTCGCACGCCAGTCGGGTTGCCGGGTGACCTCGCGGACGATCGCGGGGCCTCTGTCGCGGACCAGCTCGACGCGCTGGTCGGGAGTCAGTCGATCGATCTCGTCGCCCCACTGCAGCAGGAGTTGCTCCTGCCGCTTGCGGAGCGTCGAGACCTCGGCCGCCTTCGCAGCCTCCGCCTGGCGGGCCTGGGCGGCCCGCTCGGCTTCGCGTTCCCGGTCCCGGAGCAACTGAGCCTGAGAACTGACCGGGGGCCAGTTCTGGCTGGCAGGCCAGCGATTGGCCTCCGGGTTCCGGAAACGCTTCACCACAGCCCCAGGACCGAGGGCGGTCCGGTTGTCGGGCTGCAGCACGAACTCGATGCAGGCCAGGGCCAGTTCCGGCGTGAAGCCGTTCCGCCTGGCGTCTGCCGATGAGCCCGCAGGGCTCATCGTTCCGAGTTTTCTCAATCCCTCCACCACCGCCTCCCACGGGTCCGGGGCAGAGGGGGGTGGGGATAAGTCTTCTATAGGGTAAGAAGGGGGCGCACTTACTGGCGCAGTTACCTGCGCAGTTACTGGCGCACTGGTGCGCTGGTAGTTTTCCCCATGCTCGTCGTTCGTGCGGTGGATCGGCTCCCACCAGGAGGCCTCGATCACCCAGTAGACGCCGGCCCCGCGGTCGGCCGATCGCTCGTAGTGCAGCAGCCCCGCCTTCACCAGGGCGTCCCGCGTCCGCCGGACCGTGTCCCGGCTGCAGCCCAGGGCCGACGTGAGGTCATCGTTGAAGAGCGTCGCCGGGGCCTGGTACCGCCGCCGATCCTCTTCGAGGACGACCTTCGTCAGCAGGGCCAGGGCTTCGGGCGGGAGCTTCACCAGCACCCCTTCGCGAAGGATGTGCCGCAGATACCTCAGAGCGAAGAACTGCGGCCGGCCACCGGGGTATCCGGTGCCGGGGAAACGAAACGAACGTTGAGGCGTCATTGCCACGGGCGAGTCCATTCGTCTTCAAAGTTCCGATACGGATCGGCTTCCGGCGTCATGCGGCCCCGAGCCGTTGCTTCGCGACTGCGAGCGAGGACTCGTCGGCGACCGTGACCACGGGCCAGGTCGGCACGTCGAACGGGACGGGCGTCGGTGGCGACGTGAGGATGTTCTGCCGCTTGATAGGGATCTCGCGGGGCGCGTCGATGCCGATCCTCAGGCCGCCGTTGCGGCGAACCATCGTGATCGTGATGTCGTCGCCGATTACGATCTGCTCGGCTTCCTTGGGCGTCAGGTAAAGCATGAGGGGAACTCCCGAAGAGAGAGGGCGAGTGGTCAGTGGTCCGTGGCGGGTGAAGATTCTGCAGGCGCGGTCGCTGCGAGCCAGGACTGGGCAGTCTCCGCCCAGGATGTCGGGCCGTCCGGGAATCTCTTTTCCCACGTCGCCCAGAACTTCAGGAGATTGCGGTCCGGGGCGTACCACTGCTGCATGAACTCGATCAGGCTGCGGGCCTCTTCCAGCTTCAGCAGCAACGCCTCGATCCGGGCCGCGGCCTCGGCCGCGGGGACGTGGCGGAAGTCGGCGTGGCTAACCATGCGCGAGAGGTCGCCGCCGACGAACGAGTGCAGCTCCTGGCCGAGTCGGGCGGCGGTGATCTTGTCTTGCGGCGTGTTGCCCCAGGTGGCAGTGGCGACCCCGTCGCAAGACCGATCGAAGGAGAGGACGATCACCTGATCCTTGTGGCAGTCCGCGCCAATCTGGGCGGCCATCTCCACCGGGATGGAACGAAATTCGGCATCGGGAAAAGTCATGGGCCTCGCGTCCATCAGGAGTGAGAGAAAGTTGGCAAGCCGGACGTCGTCGTCCGCATTGGGATCGGCGGCGCAGTGCGAACAGAGATCGATCGCCACCCACCAGCACGGGCCGACCAGCGGATCGACGCAGGCCGCTTCGTCGTGGCAACCGCATTCGCGACAGATCCGCATAGCGCGTTCCTCGGGTGATTTCGGCGGGAATCAGTTGGACGGGGCCGCCTGCCGGCGCTGCACGGCCTCGGGGAATTCGATGTTCGTAAACGTGTGGCCGACGAAGTGCCGGAGCCATCGCAATTCGGGGTTCGTGACCAACATCTCGGTGAGCAGCAGCACGGCGAATGGCGAGGCGTCCCGATGGATCTCCTCCACGATGGACCGCAGCCCGTCGCAACGTGGGTCCGCGCATGTCCGCGGCCGCTGCGGGACGACCTTGCGAAACTCCTCGACCAGACGATCGACCCAGCCTTCGAGCTGCTTGTTGTGAGCGGTGAGGCGGGGATCGCGGGGCAGCAGGTCCATGACGGTCTCCAATCAGTTGGGGGACGGCGAGAACGGAAAGCCCGTCGTTGGCACGACGACTCGATCGCAGATCCCCGCCAGGTGCGGCGGCAGGACCGCGTCGACGGCCTCCAGGAATTTCGTCGCGATGATGCGGACGTCGGCGGGGAAGTCGTGGTCGGCGAGCGCCCGCCGGACCAGCGCGGCCAGGACGATCGCGTGGACCGGCGAGAGTTCCGTCTCAATCGGCGGGGCCGTCTTCATCCAGTGCAGCAGCTCAGCCTTGGTTGCCATGCCGACCTCCGTGTGTAAAGGGCCGGCGCGGACCGCGAGCGCAGAAAGGGCGCACACGATCCACGCCGGCGGTGAAAGCACTGCGCCGAAGCGTGGATTGAGAGACGAGCGACGCAGGCTCAGGACGGGACAACGAGTCCCGGCCCACTGAATCAAGACGCCGGACGTCGGCCTGGACAGGAGCCGGACCGCCAGGGAACGGGCCAGCTTTGACCGACGTCCGGCGCTGGGTCATTCCGTCGTGATCGGCAGGTCCGAATGGGGACTGTCGGACGTCGCGGCCGGAGCCGAGTCGACC
Source organism: uncultured Planctomycetaceae bacterium (assembly GCA_942493135.1). Classification (GTDB taxonomy): domain Bacteria; phylum Planctomycetota; class Planctomycetia; order Planctomycetales; family Planctomycetaceae; genus Planctellipticum. The sequence goes on from OW818684.1 coordinate 3,431,289, forward strand.
GCGGGCGCTGGTGGATCTTCCGCCGGCACGGGAGCCGGCACTTGCACTTCGGGCACTCGCGGCGCTGGCGTCCCGTTGAGCTGGGCGGCGAAGGCCGCACACTGCTGGCGGAGCAAGTCGGCGCAAACGTCCGTCTGGCGTGCGAAGTCGGCGACCTGCTGGGCCAGGGCCGGGTTGGCGGTCGGCAGCGTGGTCAGCACTGACCACGCCCCGGCGTAGAACGCCCGCTTCAGGGCGGCAGCTCCATCGGCCGACAGGTCCTCGGGGTTGGCGAAGGCCTTCCCTACATAGTTGCGAAACAGGCGATCGAGATCAGTTTCCAAGGCAGCATCCCTTCAACAGTTGGAAAAAACGCGGACGTCGGCCGGGCGACTGGCCTCGCCCGAACACCGGGAGAACCGACCGACGTCCGTGGAAGAGATCCCGCAAACGCCGACGCCGGCCGGAAGTTCCTGCCACCCTTTCAGGGCAGGACTCCGGCCGGCGTCACGGCTCCACGGGATGGTGGCTTGAACAACCCGGCGAGGGCTCAGTCGAGAGCGAAGCAGGGCGGCTGTTGCACCGCGTTCACCGCTTCGCAGATGAGGTCGCTCGGCTCGTAGTAGTGGCGCGCGTTGAGCGTCAAAGCATGCCCCAGGACGAACTGGCCGACGCCCGTCCGCCAGTCTTCGAGGCGTTTGTTGCACGTGGCTCGCAGGGCCTGGAAGGGTTTTGGAAAGTCGATCCCGACCGACAGCAGGGCCGCGCGGAGCACTTCCTTCCGCCTCCGCGCCGGTCGCGTTCGTTCGGGGTCTTTCGCCTTCGGGTTGCCCAGCGACGGGAACAAATAAGGAGACTTGCCGAAGGATGGCAGCCGGCGCAGATGCTTCACCGTCAACGGGGCCAGCGGGACGCGCTGCAGCTTGCCGGTCTTCTTGGCCTTGAAGCTGATCGCCGGCCGCGGGCCATCCAGTTCGACCGACGACCAGGTCATCACGAACACGTCGTGCGTCCGCGGTCCCGCATTCGCCGCCAGCACCATCGCCACCTGCAGGTCGGGATTGTCTCCGAGCGCAGTGTATGCGGCGGCGAGCTGCTCGGGGCGGAAGTAGGTCACCAGATCCTCGTCGTTGTCCTCGCCAGTCGGGATGCGATCCGGCTTCGGGAAGGCGTCGATCGCCCGGACCTTCACCGCGTAATTGAGGATGTTCCGCAGATGGCTCCACGTGCTGCGGGCCGTCCCCTTCTTCGTCGCCTCGAACAGATCTTCCAGGAACGTCTGAACGGCCCTGGAAGTGATGTAGCCGATCGGCAGCCCCGCCCAGGTTTTTTCCTCCGCCCAGTGGTCCGGCCGGGTAACCAACTCCCACCGGTTGAGCGCCTGCCGGTCTTTGGCCAGCGTCCCCGCGGACAGGCTTTTCTTGGCCACCCTTCGCTCCAGGTCCGGCCGCATCCAGTCGTTGTAAAAGTCCCGCAGGGTCAAGTTCTGCCGGACCCATTCCCGCTGATGCTCGGGGACGATGAGCGCGGACAGTTCGACCTTTGTGGCCTCCGCATAGGCCAGCACGTCGGGGTCGATCCGCGACGGCCAGAGCGTCTCCTGCTGCGGGTCCGGCTGATGCTTCCGCCGGGCCTGCGGGGGGTGCGCACAGGAGACATTGTCCTGTGCGCGCCCCGGCTGCCAGAGCGTGGGAAATTTGAGGATGTGCGGCGACGGATCGGAGGGGGCGAAGGGCAGCGGAACGGCCGGCATGGGGGGCCTCGGAGGTGCGAGCGGCCAGGAGTCCGGACGCGGCGACGAGTGTCGCGACGAGGGCGACCGGGACGAGGCAGGGGGAAACGCAGAGGCGGGCGCGGGGCCAACTGACATCGAGAGTTGCTCCATCAGTGGGTGGGCAACACCTCCGTGCGTTCGTGTGCATGGTTCCGTCCGCGTGAAGCGTAGTTCACATTTCGCAACAGACGTGGCGACTTTGCCACGTGTCGGGCGATGCGCGGACAGCGCACAAAAAACGCCGCCCGGTCGTGACCGGGCGGCGTCAAAGTTCGACCCGTCGCGTTCACGACGGGGAGTATCGTACAGAAAAATGTATTGCCGTCAACCGGCGTTGGCCAGAATCTTCGGCGGTGAGTTCTCAGCTTGCGACGCAGCGTCGATGTCGTTCAACAAGGCTTCCGGGTTGACTCGGAGCGCCTCGGCGATGCGCACGACTGACGTCAGCGTCGGGGAATTCTTTCCGGATTCCCAATTCACGATGCTCACGTGCGAGATGTGCGCCTCCTTGGCCAGCGCCATCTGGCTGAGGTTCCGGCGAGTCCGCCATGCCCGCAGGTTGCGACTGAAGACGTTTGGCAATTCGTGTGGCTGCATTTCGACCATGCCCCTATAGTACATTCTTCTGTCGTGCTGGGAACTGCGTTCGGTTCGAAAATTGGTCAGGAGGACTTGGTGATGGCGAAGAAGGTTCAAACGACAGACGAGCAACTGGCCGCCCTGGCGAATCACGTCAGCTCCGAGGTCGCGAGGCTGTCCGCCGAGCTGCTGCAGGAAGGGCGTGTCAGCGAAGCCGGTTCCGTCATCCGCGCATGGGAGTCGTTCAACTATCGCGTGCTGCAAGTGCTGCCACGGCCTCAGTGAGCGCCTGCAGTTGTTCCTTGATTCCTTCGAGCTCGCCTTCGATCTCCGTGAGGTGTTTGCCCTGAACGATGTCCGATGCGGCACGATTCAGATCCTCAACCTCATTGAAGATCAGTCGGAGCATGACGACGGCCGGGTGGAAGTCGTCGGGATGTTCGGGTTCGGCAGCCGTGACGGCTCGCTTCGCCTTTACGGGCCTCTTTGCCGCAGCTTTCTTGCTGGCCTTTTTCATGTGACTCCTTTCTCCACGGCTGAAAAAGAAACACGCCGAACCCGCGGACGACGTCCGCCAGCTCGGCGTGCAAATGCCACTCGATTTGGCCCTACCGAGCCTTCAGAGTGGACAGGGGCGGGGTCGAACCGCCGACACCAGGATTTTCAGTCCTGTGCTCTACCAGCTGAGCTACCTGTCCATCCGCGCGACCAGGCTGGGCCCGGCTGCGGGGAGAGAGAAAGAATACACATTTTGCAGGGGGCGTCAATCGGCCGGGGCAGTTCGGTCGCCGTCTGGACGTCAAAGGGACGGTGCAGGTTCGGTCGTGACGACCTTTCCAGCGGCGTCAGTAAGCCCATCTTCCGACGTTTCAAGCGGTTGCGGCCGGGGGCGGGGAGTGCCACAATATCGGGAATTGCCGATCTGCCCGGAAGACGCAGCGACTGGACGTGCACGCCGGTTCGCAGAAACCGCATCCGCGACCACCAGGATGAAGGCCTCTCATGGAACGCTTGCAGAATATTCTCGTCGGAGTGGACCTGCACCAGGGAGACCGCCTGGTTTCGGATGATTTCAGCGCCACGACGGTTGCCGCGGTCGAGCAGGCGTGCGAGCTGGCGAGCTACAATAAGGCGGACCTGACGCTCTGCGCCGTTCTGGAGATCTCCGAGCAGGCTCTGCACCTGATTGAAATCGACCACCTCAACGTCAAGAAGACCGTCGAGGACAATGCCGCCGAGGCCCTGCAACGTCTCGTGGCCAGCGTCAAGGAACGGGGGCTCAACGCCCGGACCGTGATCCGGATCGGTCGGAGCTGGGAAGAGCTGACCCGTGAGGCGATCGAAGGGGCGCACGACTGCGTCGTGGTCGGAACCCGCGAACGGGGCAAGGCCTCGCGGATGCTGTTCGGCAGCACGGCTCAGAAACTAGTCCGGTTCTGTCCCTGTCCGGTCTGGATCGTCAAACCCGCCGAGGTCCGCGCAATTCGCGAAGTGCTCGTGGCGAGCGATTTGAGCGAGGCGGCTCAGACGGCGGTGCAGACGGCGGTTCGCGTGGCGGGTGCCCTGAACGCCAAGCTGTTCGTGGTCCACTCTCTGGAGTTCCCGTTCGAAACGTATCTGCGGACGGCGGGCGTTTCGGAAGAAGAAGTCGTCAAATACCGGGCGACGCTCCACAAGGAAGCCAACGAGAAGCTGCAGGCGCAGATTGCGGCGACCGATGCCCGGACGCTGACACAGGGCGTCCAGATCCATGTGCTCGAAGGGACGCCCGACGACGCCATTCCGGATTTCGTCGACAAGAACGAAGTGGACGTGGTCGTGATCGGGACCCAGGGGCGCAGCGGAATCTCGGGCGTACTGCTGGGGAACACGGCCGAGCGGCTGCTGCCGCACCTCCACGCCTCGCTGGTCGCGGTGAAGCCGGCCGGCTATGTCAGTCCGTACGAGCGCAAGGAATAGCCGGACTCCGGCTCAGGCGACGAGGGGATGCCGATGACCACGCCGCCCCGCGACGAGATCTATCTGGATCATCACGCCACGACGCCGGTCGACCCGGCGGTGCTGGATGCGATGTGGCCGTTCTTTGCCGAGCATGTCGGCAATGCGGCCAGCGAGCAGCATGCGAGCGGTCGATTCGTGGCGGAGGCGGTGGAAGTCGCCCGGCGGCAGGTGGCGGAGCTGGTCGACGCCGACCCGCGGAGCGTGGTGTTCACCAGCGGGGCGACCGAGGCCAACAACCTGGCGCTCAAGGGGCTGCTGGCGACGGTGCCGGCGGAGGGACACGTGGTCGTTTCGGCGATCGAGCATCGGTCGGTGCTGGATGTCGTTCAGCGGCTGAAGCGGCGCGGGAGGCTGGTGACCGTCATTCCCGTGGAGGGGACAGGGCGGGTCGATGTTACGGCGCTCGAACGGAGTCTGACGCCTCAGACGGTGCTGGTTTCCGTGATGGCGGCGAGCAATGAGATCGGAACGCTGCAGCCGGTTGGGGAGATTGCGGCGATCTGCCGTGCACGGGGGATTGCTTTTCATACCGACGCCGTCCAGGTGTGCGGGCGGGTTCCTTTCAGCGTGCGCGAGACGGGCGCGGACTTGGTGAGCCTGTCGGCGCACAAGCTGTATGGCCCGCAGGGAATCGGGGCGTTGATCGTGCGCCGCGGTTCGCCGCGGCTGGCCCTCGAACCGCTGCTGGACGGGGGCGGGCATGAGAACCGATTGCGAAGCGGCACGTTGCCGGTCGCGTTGATCGTCGGTTTCGGAGCGGCCTGCGCCCGCTCCCGCGACCTGCTCGATGAAGAAATTCCGCGGCTGACGGCGTTGCGCGAACGGCTCCGGCAGCGGCTCCACCGGGAGCTGCCCGGACTGGTGCTGCATGGGGACAGGGAGCAGCGGCTGCCGGGGAATCTGAACGTCGGCATTCCCGGCGTCGATGGCGATGCGCTGCTGGCGGGTCTGAAGGGCCTGGCGGTGAGCTCGGGGGCGGCCTGCAGTTCGGCGGAGCCGGAGCCGAGTCACGTGCTGCGGGCGCTCGGTGTCTCCGACACGCTGGCGCGGGCCAGCCTGCGGTTTGGACTCGGCCGGTTTACGACGGCCGAGGAGATCGACCGCGCGGCCGAGATTGTGATCACGACCGTGGAGCGGCTGCGCGGTCCCGAGTTCGTCCGCACACCCTCTGTTGCCGAGGTCCGTCGATGATCTGGGATCTGCACTGTCACCTGTCGGGCGTGGACGGTCGGACTCCCGACGAGCGGATCGCCCAGCTCATGGAGATCGCCGATCGAATGGGGATCGACCGGCTGATTTTCTCGATGGGAATTTCCTGGTCCCTCGATCCCGATCCCGCAGAGTTTCGCAAGCAGAACGATCAGGTGATTCAGGCCCTCAGCCACTGGCAGCATCGGGCGGCTGGGCTGGCGTATCTGAATCCGAAGCATGGCAAGGAGTCGCTGGAGGAGCTGGACCGGGTGGTCCGGGACGGTCCGCTGGTGGGCGTGAAGCTGTGGGTCGCCGAGCGGTGCAGCGCCGAGACGCTGGATGCGATCATCGAGAAGGCGGCGGGGCTCAAGGCGCTGATCTTTCAGCACACCTGGTACAAGACGACGGGCAATTACGCGGGGGAATCGACGCCCGATGACTTGGCGCTGCTGGCGAAGCGGCATCCGGACGTTCCGCTGATCTGCGGACACTCCGGCGGCAACTGGGAGCGGGGGATCCGGGCGATCCGGGATTGCCCGAATGTCTACGTTGAGACGGCCGGCTTCGATCCCACGGCGGGGATGGTGGAGCTGGCGGTCCGCGAGCTGGGGGACGAGCGGGTGCTGTATGGCAGCGATATCGGCGGGCGGAGTTTTGCCTCGCAACTGGCGAAGGTGACCGGGGCGGAGATCACAGAGCCGGCGCGACGGCGGATTCTCGGCGAAAACTTGCGGAACTTGCTCAAGCCGATCCTCACGGCGAAAGGGATGCGGCTGTGATTGATGTTAACGTCCATCTGTCGCGCTGGCCGTTCCGTCGGCTGCCGCTCGACGACACGGCGAAGCTGGTGCAGCGACTGAAGTCGCTGGGGGTGACGAGCGCATGGGCGGGGAGTTACGACGCGATCCTGCATCGCGAGCCTTCGTCGGTCAACGCCCGGCTGGCGGAGGACTGTGCTGCGCACGGCGACGGGTTGCTGGAACCGGTTGGGTCGCTCCACCTGGGGCTTCCCGGCTGGGAGGAGGATCTGCGGCGGTGTCACGAAGTGCATCGAATGCGAATCGTCCGGCTCTATCCCAGCTACCACGGCTATGGTTTGAATGCTCCTGCGGTTGGCGAGCTGCTGGATCAGGCGACGCGACGAGAGTTGGTCGTGCAGTTTGTCGCCAAACTGGAGGACGAACGGACGCAGCATCCGCTGGTGGCGGTTCCGCCGGTGGAACTGGAGCCGCTGAAGGACTGGTTGACGAAGCGGCCGCAGGCTCGCGTGGTGCTGCTGAATGCGCTGGGGCTGGTGCGTGGCGAGGCGCTGTCGAAATGGGCCGCCGCGGGGCCGGTGTGGTTTGAGACTGCGATGCTGGAAGGGGTCGCCGGGATCGGCGTGGCGCTCAAGCATCTGCCGGCGAACCGGCTGCTGATGGGTACTCACGCTCCATTCTTCGCGCCGGAAGCGGCCCCGCTGAAGTTGAAGGAATCGGACCTCGGTGAGGCGCTGCGGCGGCAGATTGCCGAAGACAACGCGGTCAAGGTGCTGGACTGGTCGTAAAAGACCACTGGCTGCTCGTGAACCGGAACGAGAAGACACGCCCTTCGCGGACTCAGGGGCGTGCCACCCGCGCACGATTCCTCACCAGCCGATGACAAGTTTTCATGGTGTTTCCGGTGTGGCCTTTTCGGCGGCTTCGGGGAGTTCGAAACAGACCATTTCTTCGCCGTTGCGGACGAACAGCCTGCCGTAGGCGATGACCGGGTGGTTCCAGGTCTTGCCGGTGAGGGCGGGAATCCGGCTCAGTTCGACGTGCTTCTTTGGCTGGGCTTCGACGAGGGCCACTTCGCCGGTTTCGGTCAGCACGAGCAGCAGACTCTGGTCGGCGAGCAGCAGAACCTGGCCGTTGCCGTAGCCGCGGGCCCGCCAGCGGATTTTCTGCTCGGCGAGGTCGAAGCAGAGAAAAATCGGGCCGTCAAATCCGTAGATCTGGTCGCCGACCACGACGAAGTCGTTGAAGTAGGGCTTGAACTGCTTGCTGGTCCAGACTTCTTCGATGGGCCATTCGTCGCCCGCGTGCCCGACGTGAATCCGCCGGGTGCCGACGCCCATCCCGGTGCCGATCAGGATGTCCGTGTCGTTCAGGACGGCGGGCTGGACGATGCGTGCGATCCCTTCCGTCGGCCATTTGTGGACCCAGAGGAGTTTTCCGGATTCCGGCTCCAGCGACGTCAGGCCGGCGTCGGTCGTCATGAGGATCTGATCGACCCCTCCCAAGGTCGATTCCTGCGTCGAACCGTAGCTGAGCGTTCCATCGCCCGCCGTCCAGTTCAGCTTGCCGGTCTCGGCATCGTAGGCCAGCACGGCCTTGCCTTCCGGGCCGCCCGCGAAGGTGGTGACCAGTCCGTGGGCAATCAGGGGAGATCCTGAGAAGCCCCAGACCGGGATCTTGGCTTCCGAGTCCTTCGCGATGTCCTGGGACCATTTGACGGCGCCGGTGCCGGCGTCGAGGCAGAGCAGGGCGCCGTTGGCCCCCTGGGCATAGATCTTCCCGGCGTGGAAGGTCGGCGTGCCGCGCGGTCCGGGGCCGGCGACGACTTCCGTAAAGCGGGTTTTTTCGGCGTGCGACCAGATCTCGTCACCCGTATCGGCGTCGTAACAGATCACCAGTTCGTCGTCGCCGCGCTGCTCCTGGGTATAGAGTCGCGGCCCGATTACGGCCAGCGACGACCAGGCGGGGCCGACGCGGCGGCGCCAAAGTTCTTTCGGCGGAGACTTGGTCCAGTCGGTGGCAATCGTTACGCCGGCCAGCCGGCCGTCGCGATTCGCCCCGCGGAATCCGGGCCAGTCGCCGGGCTGCAGTTCGATCACGTCGGTGGTGGCGAGCGGTTCGACCGGGGCGGGGACCGGGGCTTTGCTCAGTTCGGCGAGGAGTTTCTGCTCGGGGGTCGGCGTCCAGCGCCAGTTGAAGGTGGCGGCGAAGGCGCCGTCCATGCCATCGACGCGCAGCAGCATGAAGGCTCCGAAGGCGAGCGCGAGCGACGTGAGGAGCAAGGTGCGCCGCAAGGGCCAGGCCATCCCGAGGCTGAGGATCAGCCAGCCGACCCAGACCGACCCGACGACGGGGAGCGCATAGAGAATCAGCGCCATCATCGGGAAGTCCTGGCCACAGACCGCGACGGCAATCGCCGCCAGCGCGACGTAGGCTCCCACGACCAGGCCGCGGTCGCTCCAGCGGACGCGGCTGAGGAGGAGCCACCAGAGCAGCAGTCCGATGGTCGCGATGAGCGGCGCGATGACGTAGGCAAAGAAGAATTTTCCGGGCGACCCCTCGCCGATGCCGCCCCAGATTCGGACCGCCCACAAGGCGACGATGATCACGACACCCGGCCAGATCCGGACGCGGGGGAAGTTTACGGCTGGTGAAGTTTCGGGGGAGGCTGCTGCCTGGGGAACTGATGCGTCACTCATTGCGTGCTCCTGAGGACCCGATCCTGCGGCGCGACCGGGCCGGAGGGTACCAGTACAATATGAACCGGTACTATAGTTTCGTCAATCTCGATTTGCCGGCCCGGAACGATTAAACTCCGGCTTATGACTGCACCTGAGGAACTTGGCCCGCTGATGGCGGAATTCGGCAAAGCCTATACCCGCAAACTGTTTGCGGAGATGGGACGGGCCGGAACGACCCCGGCCCGAGCCCGCCTGCTGATGGTGCTGCAGTGTCGCGGTTCGTGCAAGATGTCGGAGATCGGCACGCAGCTCGACGTGACGCCCCGGAATGTCACCAAGCTGGTCGACGGTCTGGAAGCGGAGGGCCTGGTCGTCCGGGAGCAGCATCCCGACGACCGACGGGCCACGCTGATCCGCCTGACCGCGCCCGGGATGCTGGTCTGCAAAGAAAGCGCACTGGCCAATCACGCGGCGGTAGCGTCGCTGTTCGAACAGCTTTCGGCTGCCGACCGGAAGCACATGGCCCGGATTCTGCGTCAACTGATCGACATCCTGCATGCCGAAGCTCTCGTCGATCCGGGTCACTGACGCCCAAACCAGCGACGACTACTTCACGGTTTTCAGCCGGTTGATTTCACCTTCCGCCTTCGCGATCAATGGATCGAACTGCGGAATCTCGACGGCGTTGTTTCCCTGCTCGTGCTTGCGGAAGCCGAAGAGATAGGTCGAGTTCTGCGGTCGCCAGCGGTGGAAGAACAGTTCGTTCTTCTCCAGCACCTTCCGGTGCAGGGTCTCGACGGCGGGGGACGTCAGATCGACCGGGCGAAGTTTCTCCTGGACGAGGATCTGCCCGGCGACGTAGCGGGAGCCCTCGGGCGTCAGGTGGATACCGTTTTCCGAGAGAGGGTTCGCGCGTGTGGCGGCGTCGGACGGCCAGTGGATTGTCTGGAGATCGATCACTGGGGCGTTTTCCCGGGCGGCCAGTTCACGGATCGCAGCGGAATAAGTGGCGAGCAGACGGTTGTGCGCGGTGGCGTCGGGCAGGGGCGCAACCGGTCGTGCGAAGGGGAGCGGCGTGACGTAGACGAGCCGGGCGCCGATCGCCTTCACGTCGGTCGAGAGTTTCTCGTACTGCTTCACGAACGCCGGCAGGCCGGCTTCGCCAGCGAAGGATTCGTTCTGGCCGTAGGCCAGCAGGACGACGGTCGGTTGGAATTCCTTGATCAGGTCCAGCAGCCGCTGATAGCCGACTTCGGGGGCATCGAACACCCCCCGGCTGTCGGACCAGACGGTGTCGCCGCTCCAGCCCATGTTGCGGAAGAGAATCTTGCGGTCGTTGAGGGAGGCGGTGAGCGCGGTCTCGATCCAGCCGAACTGGGCTTCGCGTTCGACGAACGTCCCGCCGACGATGGCGACCCGGTCGCCGTCGCGCAGTTCGAACGGCGAGGCCGCGGTGGCCGTTGCGGTGGCCAGGCACATTCCGAGGCCGACGATCGAGGTGACCAGACCACGCATTGTTGTTGCTCTCCGATGGGATTCGCTCAGTGGGCAGCGTTCAGGTTCCGGGAGACAGTTCCCGCGAGGCGCCGCACGACGGGCACTGCGGCTGTCCCTGGGGAATGGTCGCCCCGCAATAGGTGCAGGGCCTGGGGGCGACCATCTCCTGATGTTCGTGCATCTTCTTCCGCATCAGGGAGAAAATCGAGCCAAGGGCGAAGAATTGCAGGATGGAACCGGCGACGATCATCACGAAGACGAACGCGATGAAGAGCGGGACGATGACGAAGAGGATGTCCATGGCGTCGGGAACTCGCGAATCAGGAGGGGGAAAGAGTTTTGACCACGAATTGCACGAATGGACGCGAATGAATGAATGCGGGGAGCGGAACCACGGAAGGCACGGAGAGCACGGAAGACGGAGAATGGTATGAGATAGCGGGTTGCGAACTTCTGGTCCAACGGCATTGTGGCTTGCCGGGTGACGTGGCACAACCTGTTTGCCGGATGACAGATAGGGCCGGGGGTGACAGTCCGGAGCGGACGGGGCCACCGGCGACCTGCCGGAGAGAACGCGAACCTGTCCAGTTCGGTTCACGTCATAGCCGTTATCGCCGTAAGATCCAGTTCCCATCAGGGGTTCGGTCGCCGACCCGCCGGAAATGTCGGTTGTCCCAGGGGCCCCCCGCGACCACAATAGACAAACTTTGACGGTTCCCCGGCTGGGAATTCGTCCCGTCCGCCTGTTTCTGGATACCACTGCAGCATGCCCGCCTCCGATCAGTCCGGCCGTTTCGAACAGCTTCTTTCCGAGCGCATCCTCGTCATCGACGGGGCGATGGGTTCGATGATCCACAATTATCATCCGTCCGAGGCCGACTATCGGGGCGATCGGTTCAAGAATCACCCGATCGATCTGAAGAACAACAGCGACGTGCTGGTGCTGACCCAGCCGCAGATCATTGAGGAAATCCACCGCAAGTACCTGGAAGCCGGCGCGGACATTATCGAGACCGATTCCTTCAACGCGAATATCGTGTCGCTGGAAGAGTTCGGCCTCGCCGACCTGACGTACGAGATGAACAAGGCGGCGGCCCAGCTCGCCCGCAAAGTCGCCGACGAATTCACCCGCAGGAATCCGGCCAAGCCGCGGTTCGTCGCGGGAAGCATCGGCCCGACGAAGGTTCAACTGTCGTTTAACGCCGACAAGCCCGGCTACCGCCCCGTCACGTTCGATCAGATGGTCGCCTCGTACGCGGAACAGATCCGCGGTCTGCTCGACGGCGGCGTCGACGTGCTGCTGCCGGAGACGTCGTTCGATACGCTCAACATGAAGTCCTGCCTGTTCGCGATCGAGCAGGTCTTCGAGCAGACCGGTCGGCGGGTGCCGGTGATGGTCTCCTGCACGATCTTCCAGGGAGGCCGGACGCTGACCGGGCAGACGCTGGAAGCGTTCTGGGCGGCGGTGTCGCACTTCCCGATGACGACCGTCGGTTTGAACTGCGCGCTGGGTCCGGCCCAGATGCGGACGTATCTGGAGACGCTCGCCGAGCGCGCTCCGAAGTACATCAGTTGCTATCCGAACGCCGGCATGCCCGACGGGATGGGGGGCTTCGATGCGACGCCGGAAGACGTGGCGAAGAACATCCGGGAGTTCGCAAAGAACGGCTGGGTGAACATCGTCGGCGGCTGCTGCGGGACGACGCCGGAGTACATCCAGAAAATCGCCGAAGCGGTCGCCGACCAGAAGCCCCGGCACATCCCGGAGGCGCACCACTGGTCCGCCTACAGCGGCAGCGAGCTGCTGGAATTGCGTAATGACGACGTTGATCGTCGATCGTCGATGGTTGATGGTCAGAAAGATGCGTCCGGCGATCAACGATCAACGATCAACGATCAACCGGCCGCGTCTTCGACGCCCTTCCTCATGATCGGCGAGCGGACTAACGTCACGGGTTCGAAGAAATTCGCCCGGTTGATCCGGGAGAAGAACTATGACGAGGCGATGACTGTCGCGCGGCAGCAGGTCGATAGCGGCGCGAACATGATCGACGTCAACATGGACGAGGGCCTGCTCGACAGCAAGGCCGAGATGGTCCATTTCCTCAACATGATCGCCGACGATCCGGACGTCAACAAAGTCCCGATCATGGTCGACAGCTCGAAGTTCGAGGTGATCGAGGCCGGGTTGCAATGCCTCGCGGGCAAGGGGGTCGTCAACTCGATCTCGCTGAAGGAAGGCGAGGAAAAGTTCCTCGAACACGCGCGGACGATCCGCAAGTACGGGGCTGCGGTCGTCGTCATGGCCTTCGACGAAGAAGGTCAGGCTGCCGAGTGCGACCACAAAGTCGCGATCAGCCAGCGGGCCTACAAGCTGCTGACGGAGAAGGCCGGATTTCCTGCCGAAGACATCATTTTCGACTGCAACATCCTGACCGTCGGCACCGGCATGGAAGAGCATGCCAACTATGCGGTCGAGTTCATCGAAGCGGTCCGCAAGATCAAGGCGACCTGTCCCGGAGTTCGGACGTCGGGCGGCGTGAGCAACGTGTCGTTTTCGTTCCGCGGCAACGAGGTCGTCCGCGAAGCGATGAACGCGGCGTTCCTCTACCACGCGATTCACGCCGGTCTCGACATGGGCATCGTCAACGCGGGCCAGCTCGCGGTCTACGACGAGATCGACAAGGAACTGCTGGAGTACGTGGAAGACGTGCTCCTCAACCGCCGGCCGGATGCCACCGAGCGGCTGATCGACTATTCCGAACGCCTGAAGGCCGCCGGGGCGAATCACGTTCCAGGCGAGGCCGCCATCGAAGAGTGGCGGCTCGGTTCGATTGAAGACCGACTGAAGCACGCGCTGCTGCGGGGAATCACGGATTTCATCGACGAAGACACGGAAGAGGCCCGCATCAAATACGGCCGGCCGCTGAACGTCATTCAGGGTCCGCTGATGGCCGGCATGAGCGTCGTCGGCGACCTGTTCGGTCAGGGGAAAATGTTCCTGCCGCAGGTGGTGAAGTCGGCCCGCGTGATGAAAAAGGCGGTGGCCTATCTGCAGCCGTTCATGGAGGCGGAGAAGGCTGCAGCGGCGGAAGCCGCCGCTGCCGTTGAGGGTTTATCGTCGATGGTTGATGGTCAGAAAGAGTCTGCTAACGATCAACCATCAACGATCGACGATCAACGATCCTCCTCCCGCGGCAAAATCCTCATCGCCACCGTCAAGGGAGACGTTCACGACATCGGCAAGAACATCGTCGCGGTCGTGCTGAGGTGCAATAACTTCGAGGTCATCGACCTCGGCGTGATGATTCCCTGCGACAAGATTCTGGAGGTCGCCCGGGCCGAGCAGGTGGACGTCATCGGACTGTCGGGGCTGATTACGCCTTCGCTCGAAGAGATGTCGCACGTTGCGAAGGAGATGCAGCGGCAGGGGCTGAAGATCCCCCTGCTGATCGGCGGCGCCACGACCAGTTCCAAGCACACCGCGGTCAAGATTTCGCCGTTCTACGATCAGCCGGTGATTCACGTGGTCGACGCGTCGCTGTCGGTCCCCGCGGTGGAGAATCTGCTGGACGACGAACGGCGGGACGCGTACCTGGTGAAGGTCCGCGCGACGCAGCAGCGCGACCGCGATACGTTCGCCTTCCTGATGAAGAAGGCGCTCACGCCGTATTCCGAGGCCCTGAAGCGACGGTTCCAGACCGACTGGTCGACGGTCCGGATCGATACGCCGGCGTTCCTGGGAACGCGGGTCATCGAGGATCAGCCGCTGGAGGAACTGCTGCCGTACATCGACTGGTCGCCGTTCTTCATGACGTGGGAGCTGAAGGGGAAGTACCCGCGGATCTTCGAAGACGCCATCGTGGGAACGGAAGCGAAGCGGGTCTACGACGACGCCCGCCGGCTGCTCGACCGGATCATCAAGGAGAAGCTGCTGGTCGCGAAGGGCGTCTATGGCTTCTGGCCGGCGAATTCGGTGGGGGATGATGTTCATGTCTATGCGCCCACGGCTGACCTCTCAACTCTCAACTCTCAACCCTCAACAATCTTCCCCATGCTCCGCCAGCAGTGGGAGCGAGAAGGGCAGAAGGACTTCCGTTCGCTCGCCGACTACATCGCCCCGGCGGACAGCGGCCGGCAGGACTACATCGGCGCGTTTGCGGTGACAGCGGGGATTGGCTGCGACGAGCTGGCGAACAAGTTCGCCGAGGAGGAGCACGACGACTACCACTCGATCATGACCAAGGCGATCGCCGACCGGCTGGCGGAGGCGTTCGCCGAGATGCTGCACGCGAAGGCCCGCCGGGACTGGGGCTACGGAGCCGAGGAGCAGCTCTCCAGCGACGAATTGATTGCCGAGAAGTACCGGGGCATTCGACCGGCGTACGGCTACCCGGCCTGCCCGGACCACACGGAGAAGCCGAAGCTGTTCGAGCTGCTGCAGGCGGAAGAGACGACCGGCATTCACCTGACCGAGAGCTACGCGATGCACCCGGCGGCGGCGGTGAGCGGGCTGTACTTCGCGCACCCGGAAGCACGGTACTTCGCGGTCGACAAGATCACGAAGGACCAGGTCGAGGACTACGCCCGCCGGAAGGGAATGCCGATCTCTGAAGTCGAACGCTGGCTGTCGCCGAATCTGGGGTACGAGTAGGGCCGGGCGCGCCCGGCCGCATGGCGATTGAGGACGTTTTGTCGAGTCATGCGGGGGTGGCACGTCCCTGAGTCTTCGAAGGGCGTGGTCTTTTCTGGAGGACACGCCCATCGCAAAGCCTCTGGGACGTGCCACCCAGGTCGAGTGCCTGCTGAGCGAAGAGGCCGGGCGCGCCCGGCCCTACACTCACTCTTCCTCCCACGACTGCGCCGCCCCGATAGCCCGCGGACGGGCAATCGGGGCCACCCGGATCGACGTGCACGCCTCCAACGAAAAGAGGCCGGGGACAAAACCCCGGCCTCTCTGGCTATTCGCTTCTCGCTATTCCCTATTCGCTCACTTCACAAACAAAAACCCCTTGCTGTTGATCAGCGCCCACAGCAGGTCTTCGTACCCTTCCTTCGGCGAGGGGGACTGCGCCACGATCTGCTCGCTGGCCGAGATCTCCCCCGCACTCGCCGGGCGGGCGAGCGTGGCCAGGTACAGTTCCTGCACGATCTCCGCGTGCGGCTTCTTCGCGGCCAGCAGCGTGGCCACGCGGCCGTCTTTGGCGGCGATCTTGTTCGCCAGGATGTCGCCGTTGAGCGTGTGCAGCGCCTGGGCCAGGTTGGCTTCCGCCGGGCGTTCGCACTCGCAGACGCTCGTCCGCCGCGGCTTGGCGAACGTCGTCAGGAAATAGTCCGGGTACTCGGCGTCGGGGATCTCGATCGCCCGCGTCCCCAGCGGCAGGTCCTTGAACTTGGTCTTCGTCCCCGCCGCGGCGTCGATCGCATCCAGCAGCGGTTCGGCGGTCAGCCGCTTCACGTGGAAGTGGCTGTAGAACCGCTCGTCCGCGGCGTTCTGCGACGTCGGCTGCGAATCGAGCTGGTACAGCCGCGACGACATCACCGTCTTGATCAGGTGCTTCAGGTTAAAGCCCGACTTCGTGAAGTCCTCGGACAGCGCCTCCATCAGCGCGACGTTGGTCGGCGGATTCGTCGGCCGCATGTCGTCGACCGGCTCCACCAGCCCGCGGCCCATCAGGTAGGAGACATAGCGGTTCACGACCGCCTTCGAGAAGGCCTTGTTCTCGGGCGAGGTCATCCAGGCGGCGAGAGCGATCCGCCGGTCGAGCGGGTGATCGAGCGGCTCGCCGTCGAGCGGTTTGGGCGTCATCACCTTGCCGGTGCGGGGCTGCCGGACATCTCCGCCCGTCTTCAGCATGACAACCCGTTCGCCGCCGAACAGACCGAATTCCTGGCTGGTTTTCACGCTCACGCGGGCGAAGTACGCGGCGAAGCTGTAATAGTCGTCCTGGCTGTATTTCTCGAACGGGTGATGGTGGCACTGGGCGCAGGTCAGCCGACTCCCCAGGAAGAGCTGGGAGGTCGATTCGGCCAGTTCGGACGGATTGCTGTTGACCAGGAAGTAGTTCGCCGGGCCGTTCGAATAGATCGAACCTTTCCCCTGCACGAGCTGGCTGACGAACTTGTCAAAGGTGACGTTCTGCCGGAACTGCTCTTTGATCCAGTTGTGGAGCGCCCACATCCCGGTGTCCTGCAGATCCCGGCTGTTGTTGCGGATCAGGTCGGACCACTTGAGCGTCCAGTACGCCGCATAGCGGTCACTGTAAGTCGCCTTCAGGGGCGAATCGGCCAGCCCCAGCACGCGATCGATCCACTGCTGCCGCTTGTTCGGATCGGTTGACGCCGCGAACTCCTGGATCTCTTCCAGCGACGGCAGCGTGCCGGTCGCGTCGAGGAAGATCCGGCGGAGGAACGTGTGATCGTCGCAGAGTCCCGAGGGTTCGATCCCCAGCTCGCGGAACTTGGTCGCGGCCAGTTCGTCGACGAAGTTATTGTTTGTCCATCCCGCCAGGTCCGCCGGCTTGCCGTAAGGAATGACGAAGGTGCAGAGCCCCGCCTGACCCTCAAAACGGACCATTACCGGCGACTGTCCGCGGCCGCCAACGGTGCAGAGCCCGTTGTTCGAGACCGTGACGACTCCTTCGTCGAGCGAATCGAAGCGGGCCCAGGCGGTGACGTCGCGGACTTCGCCGTCGGCGTAGTGGGCCTCGACCCGCAACTGCTGCTGCAGGCCCGGTTCGCCGATCCGCTGGGCGGGCGTGACCGCGAGCTGCTTGATGGCCCGTTCTTCGGGCTTGGGGGCGGGCGCCCCCTTCGCGATCCAGGCGGCGAGCAGCTTGTAGTCGCGCGAGCCGAATTCGATCCGCCGGCCGCCCGCGTGGGCGGTCCGCATCGTCGGTTTCCGGAGCAGCAGGCTGTCGTCGGGATCCATCACGTTGATCCGCCGGCCCATCACTTCGCGAGCCATCGCAGTCCGGTCGGCGGCGCCGTCGAAGCCGAAGACCGTCAGCTTGAAGCCCCCCTGGCCGAACTGGGCGGCGTGGCAGCTCGCCATCGCGCAACCCGTTTTGGTCAGGACCGGGCGGACCTGGTCGAGATAGTCCACGTCCGGCTCGGCGGAGATCCCGCTGACGGTGACCGGGATCGTCCGGGTGGCCCCCTCGACCTGCACGGTGACTTCGGTCGTGCCGTCCGCCTTCGGCATGACGCGCCCCTGGGGCGTCACAATCGCGATGGTCTCATTCGCGGAGCGGAACTGCGCTCGCGGCGTCCAGTCATCCACGTGTCCCGAGGCCAGGTCCCCGACCGGCGGGTTCACGAGAAGTTGGATTTCCGCGAAGTTGCCGGTCAGTCGAACTTCCGGCGGTGTGACGGCCAGGGCATCGTCCGCGAATCCCAGTCCCGGTGCGAGCACGAGACAACCGAAGACAGAGAAGAGAGTGCGAAGCATGGCGGGGCCTCCGTGGGAGGGAACAGTCGCAGGCGGGAGTTTCAGGCGGGTCGAACACATCAATTATTACGGATCGGTCAGACGGACGCCATCCCCTTCCTCGTACCGCCGCCCGGTTCGGCAAAATCTGCCGATGCCGGGAGATGGGCCGGTTGTGCCGAATTCCCGCTGGGCTTCGGCCGGAGTTTTGGTACTGTCCGGCTTTATTGGACATGGATGAATGCGGTCGGGCCAGCATGTGCTGACCCGACCGCTCCATTTAACCTATGCCATCACGTTCCGTTCATCGACGAACGAGAAACCGGAACGGCAATCCGTCTTTCCGAACCATCGGCTTCTTCGATCGCCAATGGAACACAACCTTCGCGTAAACCCACCGGAATCCCGGAGGCGGCGGCGGGAACTTGCTGGTCTTCATGACCATGATACTCTCCTGGCATGCACGTTGACTCCAGCGGGCCAGGCCACGTACAATAGCCGAGACGGTCCGCAGGCTGAGCGAAAGCGCAGCCGAAAGACACCCCCCGGCAGCAACAAGCAGCCGGGGGGCGATGAGATCCGCGGTTCGCCCCTGTCAAGAGTTGTCCGCGTTCTCGGAATCTGGGCTCGTCGGCTGGGTGTGCGGTGCGGTTGTGTCCTGCAAGACCAACCGCCCGCTCCCCTTTCTTCTCCGGGCGGACCGGCCACCCTTAAACTCTCGTCATCGTCGCCCTCCGTGTATGCTTCGTATCCTGCGGCTCCGCTACCGTAGTCGATCAGCTTACGGAACCGTCGCGGCCAACAAGCCCCCACAGGCCGCGATCAACTTTCACAAACGTCTCCGGATGCCGTGACATCGACGTAAAGAAGGCGTTCTGAATCCCACGCTCGTCTCCGTCAGTATCCAAACCCTTCGCCTGAGATGCAGCGAGAAGCTCGCCAGTGGTCATCGGTTTTCCATTCTCGCGAAGCAGAATCTCCGCGAGGCCATGCCTAGACGCTGCTGCTGCGTGCTGTCGACGAACAGCGACTCGCTCTACGAATCGTCGTATCGGCTGCGCTTCGGACACCGCCGAGGCAGCCGTACGCCCCTCCTCCGCAATCTTGGCTGCGTGATACGCCCTGACGATTTTGAGACGCTCGATTTCGCTGTCAATGTCTTGAACCATCGCTTCGTGCATGTTCATTCGGAACCTCCTCCAGTAAACGCACGGACGGCACCAAGTCTATCAAACCCGCAAATGATATCAAGACTGTTTATTTGCGGTTTTTCCGCCACTCATCCGGAATCGGCGATTGCACGCAACCGGCATACAAGTCACATCGCAGGCACCTTAGCCGCCTCCGTCAGCAGGCGTTCCATCGTCCACGGCTCACTTGCCAGCCCAGACTGTACTGCGGGAGTCGTCTTGATCGTCGTGTGCTTGCGGCACCAGTTGTACCACGCGAAGTAGAGTCCGAGCTTCGCGTCGTGGTTGCGGGTCTTCTTGCTGTGGGCGTTCGTCAGCCGCGTAAACCGGCGAACCTGCATCCGGGTCGTGAGGTTGAACCGCTCCATGCGGCTCGTCCCGATTTCCTGCTCGGGAACGTCGCCGCAGACAACGGTTCGCGTGATGCTTGTTATGGATCCCGGCGAATACCGGACAGCGGCCTCTCGACCGCCGGGGTTCTGGAAGTTTTTGACGATCTGAGCATAATCGACGTTGTGGCGGAACGTCAGCGGAATCGCGCTCGTGTAGCTGGCGAATCCGTCCGTGTTGATCGTCGGGCGACCGGAGACGGCGAGATACAGCTTGTCGACGAATCGCCAAGTGTCGTTCGCCACACGCTGACCCGCATGCCAGCACAGCAGCAGCTTCGAATCCCGGTCGATTGCCGTGAAGACGTAGCGGTCGCCGCAGACTTCCGTATCCCGGCCAAGCCGTTCCGCAGTCTTCCGCTTCATCGCCACGAATGCCCACTGCTCGTCACACTCGACGGTCGACGCAGGCACGTTGCGGATCCGCGATTCCATGAACCGACGACAGGATTCCCCGGCGTCGATCATCAGGCTCAGGATCGTGTCGCGGTGGATCCCGGTGAGCCGTTCGCACGACCGGACCGACATTCCTTCCAGCAGCATCCGCAGCACGCGGACAGCGTCCTCCATACTGGTGTGCTTGCCGGCCATCGCGTGCGGCTCCGTGAACTTCTTCCCGCACCCGTTGCAGCGGAACCGCTGAAAACCGTTCCCGTCCTTACCGCACTTCACAGAGGATCCTGAATCGCACTTCGGGCAGTTCATCCGATTCGCCTTTTCTCTTTGGCGAACCGCGGTAGAATGCAGGTGTCACGCTGGCATTCGGGTTCGCCTGGATGTTGGTCGCCCCGGTTTCGCCGCCAAGCGATTCCGGGGTTTTTCTTTGGACTTGCCGTCCACACTTGAAATGGTAAACTGAATCCGCATGAATTGCCAGTTGATTTCGTTTACTTTTTCGAGATTAATACGAATGAAAGAGAATCAGCACGGCGGGCGGCGTGCCGGATCCGGAAGAAAGCCGCTTCACCCGGAGGGGGCGACTGTCACGGTCTCGGCCAAGGTCCCTGAGTCGCTTGTCGCGTCTTTGGACGAATATGCCAATGGTCGCGGGATGAATCGCTCCGAGGCGATCACAGAGGCGATCCGAGTGCTTGTATCGGCCAGTCGTGTCATACGTCGCGAATTGACTGAACCTGAGTAGCCGCCAGTTGTTTCGTGGTACCGATTCCTGCGGAGTAGCAATATGAGTTCGGACGGCTCATTCGGTAAAATGCGAATTGAGAAGAGACTTGAAACGCTTGTTCCGCTCATCGACATCGACGACTACGAAAACCGACCGCAACAGAAAACTCAGGCGGCATTATCGAGAGCGCTTGCTGCATACTGCGTAAAATGCCTCGCCAATACGACAAATGAACTCGCAGCCGCTTCGATAACAGATCGATTCTTCGACCGGGGCCTGGATGCCATTTTCTACGACTCCTCCGGATCCCAGCTTTTGCTTGTGCAAGCGAAATGGTCGAACGGAATTGGATGGAAGGAGGCCGGAGAGTTCACAGACGGAGTTTGCAATCTCATCGCGCCGAATTGGCCGGCATTCTCAAAGAACGACAAAATCACAGCACGGCGAAACGAAATCGCAACAGCCCTCGCGTCGTCTGTGAAGCTGGTTCTCATATCAGTTTGTGTCGGAGCGAAACCGGCTGACGCCTCAGTGCTGCGCCGAATCGACGACTGCGCTAAGAGCCTAGATGAAACGGGAGAGCTTGTCACGACCGTCCACTGGTTCCAATCCAGCATACTTGCTGCCATCGCGTCAGAGGCTGATCCCCCGAAAGTAACAGCGAGCATCTATCTGTCTCACTGGGGAGAAGTCAAGACTCCACATCATGCGATATACGGTAGAATGCAGGGTTCGCACTTAGCAGAACTCTGGAAACAGAACGCTCATTTATCGCACCGCAATCTACGTGACTATAACCGCAGGACTGACGTCAACGCTGCGATTGGACGAACGATAAGCGATGAGCCCGAAGAGTTCTGGTACTTTAATAACGGGCTTACGCTTATCTGCGACTCAATTAAGCCAGCCGTGCTCGGACTAGGAAACCACGAGGTGTCGTTATTCACACTGCATGGCGTGAGTCTTGTGAATGGTGCCCAGACGGCTGGAGTGATTGCGGACAAGCTGTCTCTCGTTGACGAAGAAGAAAGAGCGAAACTGTGGATTCAGGTTCGCGCTATAGCAGTAAATCCATCCGCACAGGAGTTCGAGAGGAAAGTAACCAAATATACGAATCTTCAAAATGCAATCGGAATTCAGGACTTCGTGAGTCTGGATCCTACGCAGTCTCGAATTGCGACCGATTTTGCAATAGCGAAGCGCAGGTATGCATTTCGGTGGGGAGGATCCGACAGCCCGGTTGGAGATGCTGGATGCACACTCAGGGAAGCCACAGTCGCCCTCGCCTGCGCCGACATTGACTTGTGGTTTGCCGTTCAGGCAAAGCGTGAGATCAGTGTTCTGTGGGACACGGAATCCGCTGCATACAAACGGATCTTCCACGAGACGTTGACCGCGACACGAATATGGAACGCGGTTAAAATAATGCGGGCCGCTGATCAGACTACCGGACTGAAGGGGCTTGGGTCCACGAAACGCGCAGATATGGTTGCGGCTAACCTGCAACGCCTTGTGTTGTACGTCGTGTTTCAGGATCCGTCGCTTTTTGGATGGGACGTAGATCCGGACAGCGACGCTGCTGCAGAGAAGGCCCGGCTTCTAGCAGCCGGTGCGTTTGACAGGATCCAGAGCTATGTAAACTCTCGGCATCAGAACGAGTATCTCGCGAGTCTGTCGAAGAACCTCGAAAAGTGTCGGCAAGTCGCCGCTTTTGCCATTCAAAAAAGCGAGACATACCCGAATCAGCAGAAATCACTCGACTTTGGCGATTCTTGACGACCGTGGATCCATGCCCAATAAAGGCGGACAGTACCGGAGTTTTCGCCAGAACAGTGATCGTTGGCGCAAGCTGCAAGTTGAAAACGAGGAAAAGGCGACAACCACGAATCACACGAATGAGCACGAATCAATGCAAGAGAACTGGAGGAATTGAACCACGGAAGACACTGAGAACACGGAGAAGGCAGGTGCGGCTGGATACTGCCCCAAGTCCGGAGCATCGCGAGGTCGCTCCTGCCCCGGCCACCCGAATCCCCGATTTCCTGATTCCTGACGATTCCTGATTCGTGGGGATTCGTGTCATTCGTGGTTCTCTCCGAGCCTTTCCACCTCCGAAGACGTGAACACGCAGACACATCACGAAATTCGGGCTCGATACAGCCTCTTGCTTGAACCGACATGTAAAGGTATTTTGATAGGTGTGGGGTGGTGGTCTGCGGATCTCCGTCCCAACCCGCATTCTGACTGCCTGCTGCTCCCGCCTTGTTGACGGTCTCGCCTGCTCCTTCCTGCCCCGGAGCCCTGCCATGTTGACCATTGCTTCCAAAGCCACGCGGACCTGTGACGGCGTTTCTCGCCGGAGTTTCCTCCAGGTGGGCGCTCTCGCCGGTCTGGGTGTTTCGCTCCCGTCGATGCTGGCGCAGCGGGCTGCTCAGGCCGCAACGGGCGGACGGGCTGGGGATGTGAACTGCATCGTGATCTGGACTCAGGGAGGCACCAGCCATCACGACACCTTCGATCCCAAGCCCGAAGCGCCTGTCAGCGTGAAGGGGGAGTTCGGCGTCATCGACACCGCCGTCCCCGGCGTGCAGTTCGCGGAAATCCTTCCCCGCTTCGCCCGCGAATTGAACCGGTTCGGCGTCCTGCGAGGCTGGAATCCGGGGAATGCCAGCCACGGCGTCGCCGACCAGCACGTCCTGAGCGGCCGGCGGTTCAATCCCGGCATTCACTACCCGACCATGGGCTCGGTCGTCAGCCACCAGATGGGCTTCAAGACGGTCATGCCCCCGTATCTGCAGCTCGGAACGTCGCTCGACAACCGCTTCGGCGGCGGATCGTCGGGGATTCTGGGGCTCGAATTCAATCCGTTTACGCTGACCGCCGACCCGAACGCCGCGAACTTCACCGTCCGGGATATTACGCCCCCCGCCGGCATGGCGGGCGAACGGGTGCAGCGCCGTCGCAACGTGCTGTCGATGGTCGAGCAACTGCAGAAGCAGTCGAGCGTGCAGCCCAAGCAGTTCGACGCGCTCGACGAGAACTACAAAACCGCCTTCGACATGATCACCGCGTCGGAAACGAAGCGGGCCTTCCAGCTCGAACTGGAAGATCCCCGGCTGCGCGACGCCTACGGTCGGCATCGCTTCGGCCAGAGCTGCCTGCTGGCCCGGCGGCTGATCGAATCGGGCGTCCGGTTTGTGACCCTGACCGACGGCGGCTGGGACACGCACCAGAACAACTTTAAGGCCCTCAAGGATGGCCGGATTCCGCCGGTCGACCAGGCCCTGCCGCAGCTCGTGATGGATCTGGAACAGCGCGGGCTGCTCGATTCGACTCTGGTTGTCTGGCTGACCGACTTCGGCCGGACGCCGACGGTGAATTCGGCCAGCGGACGCGATCACTGGGGGAGCGCCGGTTTCGCCGTGATGGCGGGTGCGGGCATCCCCGGCGGAGCGGTCCTCGGGGCCACCGACGCCGAAGGGGGCAAGGTGATCCGCAACGAATACAGCTCCGACGACATCGTCGCGACGATTTACCACAAACTCGGCCTGCCGCCCGATCTGCACGTGCAGGCCCCGGACGGTCGCCCGGTCCTCCTCAACGAGGGCAAGCTGATCAAGGAATGGGTCTGAGATTTTTCGGTGTCCGACCGTGCTTCGGCTCCCAAGTTGGGGACACTGGCGGCTGCGGGACGCCGGCGCCAATCCGAAACAGAGTTTCGACAGATTTTGATGGGTTTTCCTCGAACAATCGCCTAGGATCACAGCTTACGCGATTTCCGAATGAACGGGCTCGGCGGAGTCCAGCGACCACTGCAGATCACACAACCAAGTGCTTTCCGCTCATTGATAGACGTTGAGGAGCTTCTCGATGCTGATCATTCCCGGCCAACCTGGCAAAGATCTCTGCGACCGGAACCTGGGCGTCACCCGCCGGGCGGTGCTGCGTGCGGGCGGTTCCGGAATGCTCGGTTTGTCGCTGGGGAGCATGCTCAAGCTGCAGTCCGCCTCGGCGAACACCGTCCACGGCGGTCCGGGCTGGGGCAAGGCCAAGAGCGTCGTGATGGTTTACCTGCAGGGCGGACCGAGCCACCTGGACCTGTGGGATCCCAAGGAAAACGTTCCCGATAAGGTGAAGAGCGTTTTCGGGAACATCTCGACCAAGCTGCCCGGCGTGCAGTTCACCGAGAACCTCCCGCTGCTGGCCCAGGTCAACGACAAGTTCACGATGATCCGCTCGATGGGTTACACCCCCAACGGGCTGTTCAATCACACCGCCGCCATCTATCAGATGCAGACCGGCTACACGACCGACAAGGTCAGCCCGTCGGGGCAGCTCGAACCGCCGAGCCCGAAGGACTTCCCGCACTTCGGTTCGAACATCATCCGGCTGAAGCCTCCGACGGAGCCGATGCTGCCGTTCGTGATGCTCCCCCGTCCGCTGCAGGAGAGCAACGTTGTCGGCAAGGGTGGCACTGCCGGCTTCCTGGGACGCGAGTACGACCCGTACACGCTGTACCCGGAAGGTGACGACATGGACATGGACAAGATGAGCCGGATCCGCGTCGACGACCTGCAGTTGCGGGCCGACGTGTTTGCCGCCCGTCTGGAACGCCGGGCGAAGCTGCGGGACTCGATCGACCTGTCGATGCCGGAGATCGACAAGGCCGTCGCCGAGTATCGTCTGGACGAGTATTACGACCGGGCGCTGAATCTGGTCGTCTCGGGTCGGGCTCGCGAAGCCTTCTCGCTGGATCAGGAGCCGCGCGACGTCCGCGACCGTTACGGCCGCAACACGTTCGGCCAGAGCCTGATGCTGGCCCGCCGGCTGGTCGAAGCCGGGACGCGGGTCGTGGAAGTGATCTGGCCGAAGGTGGCCAACTCGGACAACCACTCGTGGGATCACCACACGGGCCTCAACGAGCGGATGAAGAACCAGTCGGGTCCGATGCTCGACCGGGGCTTGGCGACGTTCATCGCCGACCTCGACGAACGGGGCCTGCTCGAAGAGACGCTGGTCGTCTGCGTGGGCGAATTCGGCCGGAGCCCGCAGAAGGGGGTCAGCACGTCGGGCAACGGCAACAGCGCCGACGGCCGCGATCACTGGCCGTACTGCTTCACGTCGGTCGTCGCCGGTGCGGGGATCAAGCGGGGGACGGTCTTCGGCAAGTCGGACAAGACCGCCTCGGCCCCGCTGGAAGATCCGGTCCACCCGACCGAGCTGCTGGCGACGATCTACCACGCCTTCGGGATCGACCCGGAGACGATCGTCTACAACCACCTCAAGCAGCCGCGCGAACTGGTGAAGGCCAAGGCCATCACCCGCCTGTTCTCGTAGCTGCCTGAGTCTGACCGCCGATTTCGACGCAGCCCGAGGACACTTCTCCCCGGGCTGCTTTCTTAGGGGCCGTCCATTGAACGAAGAAGAAGGATTCACCGCGGAGGCGCGGAGGACACGGAGAAGATATCAGGAGAGTGTAAAGTGAGTATTGAGTAGTGATAAGTGTAAAGTGACGGAGAACATGATCTATCGGCCGGGCGGGTACTCTTTCATTTTGCGCTATTCACTACTCACTTTTCACTTTCCGGATCTTCTCAGACTTCGTCTTCTCCGGCGATTTCTCCGCGTCTCCGCGGTAAAACTTCTTCGTATTCGTTTTTGCCGGAGAGATCTCGATGCAGCGTCGTCAGTTTCTGCAGTGTTGTTCGGTTGCGACTCTGGCCGCCCTGGCGCCGCGGGTCTGGGCCAGCCAGGCGGCGGCGAAGGTCCGTTACGTCGACGTGCACACGCACATCGGGACTTACACGAACAACAATAAGGCGCTGTCGGTTCCCGAGCTGCTGAGCTGGATGGACGAGCACAACATCGAGAAGGCGTTTGTCCTGCCGCTCGTTTCGCCCGAGTCGACCACCTACCTGCAGACCCCTGAGGTGGCGCTCAAGGCGACCGAGGCGCATCGCGACCGGCTGATTCCCTTCTGCGCACTCGATCCGCGGGCGATCATCGTCGGCGGTCAGCAGGGACTTAACGACATCGTCAAGCGATACGTCGACCAGGGAGCCAAAGGCTTCGGCGAGCATAAGGTTGGCCTCGATTTCGACGACCCGCTGATGCTGCGGGTGTACGAAGCAGTCGAGGCCGCGGGGATTCCGATTCTGTTCCACATGGATAACATCCGGGGCAAGGATTCGCCGGGGCTGCCGCGGCTGGAAGCGGCCCTCAAGACGTTCCCGAAGCTCAACTTCATCGGTCACGGCCCCGGCTTCTGGGCTTCCATCGCCGGCGAACTGAAACAGGCGGACCTGGGAGGATATCCCACGGGAAAAGTTCCGCCTGGCGGCGCCCTCGATCGCCTGATGGAGAACTACCCGAATCTGTTCTGCGATCTTTCCGCGGGTTCGGGATCGAACGCGATCAGTCGGGATCTGGAGTTCGGCCGGGAGTTTCTGATCCGCCGGCAGGACCGGATCCTGTTCGGTACCGATTACCTGCAGCCGGGCCAGGAGGTCCCACAGTTCGAACTGTTCGAAACGCAGCTCAATCTGCCCGAAGATGTCTTCAGGAAGATCGCTCGCGAGAACGCTTTGCGGCTGGTGGGGGAGAAGGCGTAGCGGCAGAGTTTCGGGCGATATGGCATCACTTCTCGGGTGGCACGCCCTGAGGTTTTGGGAAGGGCGTGTCTTCGCTGGCAGTACACGCCCTTCGCGGACTCGGGGCGTGCCACCCGGAGTCATTGTATGATCAGCAAGTGCGACTGGTCGTACGATTCTGGGTCGTCGCAGACTCCGGCCCAGCCACCCATGCCAGCGACTTCTGGAGAATACGCCATGAGAATACTCCCCATTCTTGCGCTGCTCCTGGGCGGACTGCTGACTCACCCGCTCCAAGCCGCCGACCGCCCCAACGTCCTGATGATCGCCATCGACGATCTCAACGACTGGGTCGGCTGCCTGGGGGGGCATCCGCAGGTCAAGACGCCGCATATGGACGCTCTCGCCGCCCGAGGGACGATTTTCACCAACGCCCATTGCCAGTCGCCTCTCTGCAATCCGTCGCGGACCAGTCTGCTGACGGGGCTCCGGCCGACGACGACCGGCGTCTACACCCTCGCCCCCGGCATGCGGGATGTCGCAGCGCTCCAGCACACCGTCACGCTCCCCCAGCACTTCCGCAAGGAAGGCTACTTCACCGCGGTCTTCGGCAAGATCTATCACGACGGGTCGATTGAGCCGGCCGATCGCCCGAAGGAAGTCGACGTCTGGGGCATCGCCCCCGGCATGCCCCGGCCGCCGAAGAAACTCGCCGAGGGCGTCGGCGATCACCCCGCGATGGACTGGGGCGTCTTCCCTGCGGACGACAAGCTCCAGGCCGACTGGAAGATTGCGGACGCCGCCATCGAACAGCTCAAAACGGCCCCCGCCGACAAGCCGTTTTTCATCGCCGCCGGCTTCCGCCTGCCGCACGTGCCGTGCTTTGCGTCGCAGCCGTGGTTCGATCTCTATCCCGACGCCACGCTGCAGATGCCCCCCGTCAAAGACGACGACCGGGCAGACGTGCCCGAGTTTGCCTGGTACCTGCACTGGAAGCTCCCCGAACCCCGGTTGTCGAAGCTGAAGCGGGTGGGCCACTGGCGGGATCTGGTCCAGTCCTACCTGGCGTCGACGAGCTTCATGGACTCGCAGATCGGCCGGGTGGTCTCCGCTCTCGAAGCGACGGGCAAGGCGGACAATACGATCATTTGTCTCTGGTCCGATCACGGCTGGCATCTGGGAGAGAAAGGGATCACCGGCAAGAACACGCTGTGGGAGCGTTCGACGCGGGTCCCGCTGATCTTCGCCGGCCCGGGGGTAACGCCCGGCAGCCGCTGTGCGGAACCGGCGGAACTGCTGGACGTCTACCCGACGCTGATCGAGCTGTGCGGGCTGCCGATGCGCGGGGGACTGGAAGGGCACAGCCTGAAGCCCCAGCTCGAACACGCCGCCACGCCCCGCTACTGGCCGGCGATCACGAGCCACAATCAGGGGAACCACACGATCCGCAGTCGGGGGTGGCGCTACATCCGCTATGCGGACGATTCGGAAGAGCTGTATGACATGCAGCAGGATCCGAACGAGTGGACCAACCTGGCCCGCGAACCGCAGTACGCAGAGGTAATCCGCGACCACCAGCGCTGGCTGCCGCAGATCGACCAGCCGGCGGTTCCCGGCAGCGCCCACCGGCTGCTGGTGCGGGAGGGGAACGATTGGATCTGGGAGGGGGAGAAGATCGTGCCGGCGGAGCTGGAGCGGTAGGTCACCCACGGACAGCAACAGCGAACAGGAAAGGGCTCCCGGAAACAACGTTCCGGGAGCCCTTTTTGTTTTGGTGGCGGAAGACACGCCCTTCGCAGACTCAGGGCGTGCCACCCGCTCCGTCTTCCATCGCCGCCGAATGCGGCATCCACGCCCAACCCATCTCTGAGTCGGCACAGACCGCCCGCGGCGGGCGGCGACACCTCCGGTGCCTTACGGCAGGCGCTTCACGCGGATGTTCTTGAAGTAGACGGTGCTGCCGGGGTCGTGGGCCTGGAGGGCGAAGGTTCCTTCGTCGACGACGCGGGTGAAGTCGTCGCCCGCCTTGGCGTCGGCCGGTTCGGTGTAGTCGATCACGACCTTGTCGTTGATCTTGGTGACGATGTGCTTGCCTTCGACGACGATCGTCTCGGTGTACCAGACGTCGTCCTTGACGTGAACGTCGAGACAGTCCTTGACGGCGTAGAGGCTGGCGGTCTTGCGGGGGTCTTTATCGTAGGAGTTGTTGACCTGGCACTCGAAGCCGTACTTCGGCCAGCCCTCGTCCTGGTACTTCGTGTGGAAATAGATGCCGCCGTTGCTGTTTTTCTTGGTCAGCACGTCGACGCGAAGTTCGAAGTTCTTGAAGGGCTTGTCGTCGCCGACGTAGAAGAGGTGGCTCCGGCTGCCGTTGGCGCGGATGGCCCCGTTTTCGACCTTCCAGGCGTCCGGGTTTTCGTTGATTTTCCAGCCCTTGAGGGTCTTCCCGTCGAAGAGGCTGGTGAAGCCGGCTTCGGGGCCATCGGCGGCGAAGCCGGCGGAGGCGGCCGTCAGGGTCAGCAAGGCGGCAAAACAGGTACGCAGCATGGGCTCAGGACCTTACACAGAGGAGGAGTTCCAGGATGCCGCCCGGGCTGGTGCGCAGGCGGTGCTTTCCCAAGTTTCCCCAAGTGTGTCCGACTCCCCGGCGGGTGTAAATGGTCGCATCGGAAATCCGCGATGTCCGGTTCCGGAGGGAACTTTTGTTCCGAATGGGCGGCCGTCAGTGGGACCGAAGCCAGGCGCTCCGGAAATTTTTCAGCGTCGGAATTGCGCTGGCGAACTGGCGCAGCCCCACCTTTGATGCCGGAAAACCACAATTCACGTTTCCGGGTCGCCACGGTCGCAGCCGGCGGAATGTTGCCATTTTTGCACCGTTTTCTGTCAGATCTGGCGGTTCTGACGTCTTCGGAGCCGTTCCCCGATACCCCCGTGCATTGTTTTTGCTTGAGCAACCGCCACAATCCTGTCAACTGAACTTTTGGTTACATTTCATTCGCACACTTGCCCCGCAAAGTTTCCGTGGCTTACCGTGTCTGCCGCGGAAGCCGTCAGAGGGACGGCCGAGTCCGCACGCACAGCGTCACCACGGAGGGTGGCCAGATCTCATGGAGGCACAGAATGACGAAGTACGGAACGCTGAGAATCGCGACGCTGGGAACGGTCTGCCTGCTGGCAGTCTCGGCACTCCGAGCCGAGGGCCCGGCCCAGATGGGCGTCGAATCTCTGCCGGCATCCGCCCTGGCTGCGATTGAAGCAGCTGCGGCGAAACCGGACCCCGCTGCCGTGAAGGCACCTGTCGAGGCCAAGGCCCCTGCCAAGCCGGCCGATCCGCATGCTGCCCTGGTGCAGCATCCGACCATCCAGAAGCTCGTCCAACTGACGAACGCTCACCGTGCTCAATATGGGCTGGGCCCCGTGCGGATCAACCCGCACATGTGCGCCAGCGCCCAGCAGCACGCTTCCTGGATGGCCAGCACAGGCGTCTACACGCACAGCAATCTCCCCTACATGGAGATCATTTTCGCCGGACCCGGCTCCGCCGAGGCTGCGATCCAGGGCTGGATTTACTCTCCAGCTCATCACGGGATCATGCTCAGCGGCAGCGAAGTGGGCTTCGGCTACCAGAACTTCAATGGCACGCCGTACTGGGTGGGCGTGTTCCGCTAGAGGAGCTGTCCGGGAATGCACCGGAAGTCGTTGAAATGAGGAAGGTCGGTCGTTGAGGCGCATGCCGGTACACCGTTCATGGGGATGAGCGGAGGCAACTGGCTGGGGGCGCTGAGGCGATTTACCGTGCGCGTGGGTCGACTGATGCTGGCGAGGTTGTGGAAATCGTTCCGCGGCCTCGCCTTCATCGTTTTCTGGCAGCCCGAAAAGGGACTAAGCTCACAATATTCAGTCTGGAATCGTTTCCAGTTCTGTCGCCCGGCAGCGGGAAGTTCGCTGCCCGAGTGATCCCCGAGCGGACATGGGCGGAAATCGAGCGGCTCCAAGGTTCCGAGGCCGGAATGACGACTGTCGACGCCATCCACGAGATTCTGTCCCGTTCCAGCCAGCTGCACCTGCTGGAAGCGGCCGCACACCTGTCTGATGCAGACCGTCGGCAGTTCCTGGCGGAAATCCGCTCGATCGACTGGGATCGCGTCGGCCGGCTGTTCGCGGCGCTGTCCGCGGGGCCTGGCGGCAGCGGCGAATCGCCCGCCGAGCTGGCCCGCCGGATTCAACCTCCCACCGAACTGATCCGACGGCCTGGCGCGAGCGATGCGGCGGCCTTGGCGGACTGGCAGCGGGCCCGAACAGCGGGTGAAGAACTGCTGAAGTCGCAGCGAGTCGCCGCCATCGTTGTCGCAGGGGGACAGGGGACCCGGCTGGGCTTCGATCATCCCAAAGGGATGTTTCCCGTCGGACCGCTGAGCCACAAGACGCTGTTTCAGCTGTTCTGCGAGCAGATTCGGGCCCGCAGCCAACGGGCGGGATACGACATTCCTTACGCCGTGATGACCAGCGACGCCACCCACGACGAGACTGTGGCGTACTTCAAGCAGCACCAGAACTTCGGGCTGGCGCCGAACCAGGTGCGGTTCTTCAGGCAGGGGAACATGCCCGCCGTCGAGACGGCTTCGGGGCAGGCGCTCATGTCCGAACCGGGACGCCTGGCGCTGAGCCCGGACGGGCACGGCGGTCTGCTGGCGGCGCTCGAAAGCTCCGGTCTGCTGGCGGAATGGGGCGGGCAGGGGATCGAAACGCTGTATTACCACCAGGTCGACAATGCGACGTCGATCCTGTGCGACCCGGCGTTTCTGGGCTGGCACGTCCTCCGCGCGTCGGAGGTCTCGACGAAAGTCGTCGCGAAACGCTCGGCCGAAGAAAAGATGGGCGTGGCGGTTTCGATCGACGGCCGAACGCAGATCATCGAATACAGCGACCTGCCGGACGAGATTGCGGCTCAGCTCGACGACGCCGGCAGGCTGCGGATCTGGGCCGGGAGCACGGCGATCCATGCCTTCCAGCGGGAGTTTCTGGAACGGGTCGTGCGGGATGCCGACAGCCTGCCGTTCCACCTGGGGCACAAAGCGGTGCCGTACTGGCATCCGGAGCAGGGGGCCACGACGCCCGTCAGACCGAATGCCTACAAGTTCGAGCGATTCATTTTTGATGTGCTGCCGCTGGCGCAGCGGGCGCTGATCGTCGAGGCCGACCGGGCCGTCGAGTTCAATCCGGTCAAAAACCGCGACGGGCACGACTCGCCCGACACCGCCCGAGCCGCTCTACAGGCGCTGCATCGATCCTGGCTGCGCGCCGCGGGGGCGGAGGTGGCCGACGACGTTCCGGTGGAAATCAGCCCGCTGGTCGCGCTGGAGGCCGGCGACCTGCAGGGCAGGGGGCTGGCGGGGAAGGTGATCCGGGAGCCGTTGTATGTGGCGGAGTAGCGAATCGTGAGTGGGGAATAGCGAATAGCCGGAGAAGTGCGGGTCCTGCCATTGTCAGGCTCTCGACACTTGTCTCTCGTCTCTCGACTTCTTCCATTTCGACATTCCGCCTTCGTCATTCGACATTTCCTCCTCCCCCCGGCGTTCATCGTTGAATCTCCTGCCGAATCCGTCTAGATAGGAGCGGGTTGATCCGGCTGGAAGCCGTTCGAGTGGACTTAGCACGCCTGCGGGAGTCTTTGTGTCGATGACTGCACCTACCCTTCGCGCCGGCATGGTCGGCGTCGGCATGATCTTCGACGAAACCTACCGGCCCTTCTTCGAGCGGACTCACCGCGAAGGGCTGTTCGACCGCCGGTTCGGGGACGTCTCCGTCCCCCTCGTGGCGATGGCGTCGAAGACCGGCAAACGGGCCGAAGCGTACAAGGCGGCTGCCGGCGACAAGGTCCATCCGTTCGTCAGCTTCAAAGGAGATGACTCGGTCGACCAGATGCTCGCTGCGGGGGTCGACTTCGCCTGCGTCGCCACGCCCGACAACCGCCACTTCGAGGCCTCGATAAAGGTGCTCGAAGCGGGCTGCCACTTGCTCGTCGAGAAGCCTTCGGTCCTGAAACTGCAGGAGCTCGACGCCCTGATCGCGCTGGCGAAACAGAAGAATGTCCTTGCCAAGGCCGTCTATCACAAGCTGCTCGATCCCGATCACAAGAAGCTGCGGACCCTCGTTCACGACAACGTGCTGCAGCACGTCAATACCGGCTACTGCTCGCTGCTCGAACCGAAGTCGATTTCCGGCGGACAGTTCGCCGAGTGGATCATCGGCCGCAATCCCGGCACCTACGTCGCAGTCCACTACATCAAGCTGATCGATTTCACGTTCGGCGGTCGGCTGAAGACCATTACCGCGACCGGCCAGCGCGGCCTTGTCGGTCCGAAAGATGGTCCGACCTGGGATACGAACCAGATGCGGATGATCTACGAATACGATGACGGCCGGGAAGCGGCGTTCGATATTCATACGTCGTGGGTCACGCCGGACAACTTTCCGGGCTACGTCGAACAGGAGGTGCAGTTCCGCTTCGACAACGGCGTCTGGAACGGCCACAGCCGCAAGCGGGGCGTCGAGTGTACCGTCGAGGGACTGACGCCGACGAAGATGAAAACGACTATGAACAACCACTACAACGGGACGTTCGTGGAACCGTGGGGTGAGAGATCGCAGCGCGGTTACGGGATCGAAGTCCTCGAACGCTTCGCCCGGGAAGCGGCCTTCGTCGAGTACGCCGGTCCGAAGGCGGAACGTGGAGAGCGTCTCGCCGCGATGCAGGGGCTCGGGTACAACGACCTCGCGGCGGATCGTCAAACGGTCGCGGCGGTCCAGGCGCTGGAAGCGATCCTGGATCACCACGTGGCCGGAGAACCGGACTGCGTCGTGCGGGTTAACGACGCACGCGGCGGGCTGGTGCTGTATCGGCCGGGGCAGGCGGAGCCGGTGGTGCTCTACGAGGGGACGGTCTGATCCGGGAGCACGTCACATGACCGATTCTGCCGGACCGGCGCCGGGTGAAAGCGCCTCCTCGTGGATCGCGTGGTTTCCGAACTCCCTCACCGTGGCCCGGCTGCTGGCTGGGATTGCGTTTCCGTTCGTGCCGAGCGACTGGTGGCTGGGCTGGCTGCTGTTCGGCGGGATCACGGATCTGATCGACGGCTGGATCAGCCGGATGCTCCGGGTGACGTCGCTGTTCGGTCAGCTCCTCGATCCGGTCGCCGACAAGGCGTTCGTGCTGGCGGCGGTCGGCACGTTTCTGTGGCACGGCCGGCTGACGTGGGGCGAGTTGCTGCTGATCGCGGCACGGGACATCGCCGTGCTGGGCCTGACGGCCCTCGTGCTGTTCCTTGACCGTTCGCGGCTGGGTCAGATGCGTCCGCGTTTTTCGGGGAAAGTGGCTACCGCCGGGCAGTTTCTGTATCTGCTGGCGGTCGCCGCGTGGCCCGAGCGCTCGCTCTCGGCCCTGATGTTCGTCGGGGGCTTGAGCCTGTATGCGGCGATCGACTACTCGGTGGTGGGACTGCGGTCGCTGGCGACGTGGCGGGCAGAGCAAGTGTAGGGCCGGGCGCGCCCGGCCGATCGTGTCGCTACACGCCAGTCCTTCGAATTGGGCTGTCGCCAGTAGTCTTGTGTCGCCCCTGCTGAGATCGTTCGTTCGTCGCAGAATGTTGCGGAAAGACTCGATTTTTGAGTCGCCGCAATTGGCTTCCAATCAATAGGTAAATGTACGCAGCAATCACTCTACCATTGCAGGCGCACACCCATTTCCTGCATTGTCGTTCGATGGTGAGAGTCTCCCGGCGTCAATTCCTCAGATGCCGGCGAGATTCTCCAGATTGGCATCGTCCGTTCCGCGTCGCGGAAACCGTCAATTCGAAGGACTGGAACGTGAGTGACACTCCTCTTCCGCAGATTGGACAGTACGAACTGATCGGCGAACTGGGAACGGGAGGAATGGGAACGGTTTACAAAGCCCGCCATACCCGATTGAACAAGTTCGTTGCAGTCAAGCTGCTGCGGCCAGGCCGCCTGAACGATTCGCAAGCGGTGGACCGGTTCGAACGCGAAATGCGGGCCGTCGGCAAGCTGGATCATCCGAACATCGTGACGGCACTCGACGCCGGCGACATTGACGGGACTCACTATCTCGTGATGGAACTGATTCAGGGGGTGGATCTGGCAACGCTCGCCAGGCGGGTTGGGCCATTTCCAGTTCGCGAGGCATGCGAACTTGTGCGGCAGGCGGCGATCGGACTACAGCACGTGTATGAGCACGGACTCGTGCATCGTGATATCAAACCGTCAAATTTGATCCTCGCCGTACCGCAGAGCGGAGGAGTTCCGACCGTAAAGATCCTCGATCTCGGGCTGGCGCTGCTCGACGATCCCCTGAGCAAGGGATCTGAAGAACTGACATCAACTGGTCAGATCGTCGGTACGGTCGACTATATGTCGCCGGAGCAGGTCAGCGATTCTCATGCCGTCGACATTTGTGCCGATATCTATAGTCTTGGAGCAACTCTCTATAAATTTCTCACCGGCCAGATTCCAGTCTCCGGGAATCAATTCGGCTCGACGATGAAGAAGCTCCTCGCGGTCAGCACTTACGTGCCCCCGCCTGCCGGAACGCTGAGAAGCGATTGCCCGCCGGCGCTATCGGACCTCATTGATCGAATGCTTTCGAAATCTGCAGCCGACAGGCCGCAAATCCCCTTTGCTGTCGTGGAGGCTCTCACGCCATTCGCCTCCGGAGCGGACCTGGCGATCCTGATGTCGCCCGCCGCCGCCGGAGGTGACGGGGTGTCGAGTGGCGGCGATCGGGCAACGATTCTCAACGCGCTGAGTTCGACGATCCTGACGGAAACATCTCCCCCAGGCACGCCTCAAGGCGTCGTCGGAGGTACTGAACCGGCGAACCATGCGTCCGGCAATGTTCGCCGGATTCGAGGCCTGACGCTCGCGGCGGTCGGCATCTTGGCGGTGCTGCTGATGGCACTGATTGCCGTTATGGGCGGAGAGGGACGTGTAATCGTCGAGGCTCCCGACGACCTGCCGCCGAATACACGGCTCGCGCTGCTCATCGATCGCAAGCACCCTTCGGTCGACTGGAGCGTCGGGGCCGGCCAGAATGAGCGAATCGTTTCAGCCGGGCGAGTTGATATCCGATTGCCCGACGCAATTTCCGATCAGTTCGTGATTGACTCCCCTACGGACCCGCTCGTCCGCCGGGGCGGAGTGCTCGTGTTTCGCATCGTCCGTCGTCGGACGGAAGACGGCGCCCTCGCATCTTCAACGACGGTCGGCGATTCCGGGCCGCCGGACTCCGCGACGATGGCCTTCGACGAAGAGCGGAAGCTCGCCGAATGGGTCCAGTCGAAAGGAGGCTCTGGCATCGTTGAGCCGGTTGACGGCTCCGGCAGGATCAGCTTCGGCGTCAGAGACTCGCTTCCGGCCGGTCGATTCGTGATGCGAGAGATCTCACTTACGCAGTGCCGCGACGTCATTAACGCCGATCTGGATCGATTGTCCGCGGCCTCGCGTCTGGAGCGTCTGTCGCTCAGCGGCCCCGGAATCGACTCTCGCGCCGCGGCCCGGATTACGAAGTTGTCGATGTTGCAGTGGCTCAATCTTGGAGATACGAGCTTAAAAGCGTCTACATTTTCAGACGAATACAATCTGCCGAATCTCGGATTGCTGGCGCTGAGTCCAGGAGCGATTGACGATCAATGGAGGTTTCTGCAGTACCTGCCGCGCGTCCGGCGAATCGAAGTCTGGGGCGAAGCAATTCCGGACCTCGAACCGCTGACTCGCTTTCCGCAGTTGCGAACCTTGCATCTGCCGTACTTTGAATCTCCCGACGTGGCGATTGTAGAAACCATTCAATCTGCAAATCCGCACTTCAGGCTCATCGTTGGCGATGGGGATCAGGTACGCGCGATCGGCAACGATCCGGGAAAGGCCGCGGCGCTTCGTCTCCTGTCGATGGGTGTGGAACTCGGTGGATTTTATTTTGGAAGCGACCACGAGCCGATCACAATGGACAACATTTCAGATGGGCGACCGAGGAATATTTCGCGAATTACCATTCCCAAGGGTGTGTCACTCAGCGCCGCCGACCGGGCGCTGCTCACCTGCTTCACAGACACCGAATCTTATTTTGTCGCGGTGGATGGAGTTGACTGCGATCCGCTGGCTGCAACTCTCGCCGACAACCAGTTGATGGTGACGCTGTCACTCGTGAATAGCGATTTGACCGATCATGGTCTGCTCCGCCTGAAATCTGCAAACGGGCTTCGTGCGTTGGATGTCCGGGGAACCCGCGTGACGCAGGCGGGAATAGACGACTTTCGACGTCTGCAATCCGATTGTCTGCTGATCAGCGATTTCGGAGAGTTTCGGCCCACATATGAGCGCAACGCAACTTCGTCAGAAGCGGCCAGCGAGCGTTGAAAAAGTCGCAACTTCGGTCGATGAGACGTCTCAATGAGCGGAGCTGCCCCTTGCATCGAGAGGACCGTTGAATTCAACATCGGACCGTGGGACGTTACGATGTCCCTCCCGTCTCAACTCCACGTCCGCAAGGAGCTCCCATGCCGCGTCTGGCTGTGCTGCTGACTGCTGTTGCGCTCGGGTGCGGTTGGACCGACGCCGCCCTGGGGCAGGGGATCGAAATCTGGGCGATGGATTCCGACGGCACGAACGCCCGGAAGGTTGCCGCCATCGACGGCTATCCCACGATCAACTCGCCGGAGGTTTCCCCGGACGGCAATTGGATCGGCGTGGACGGCTGGAAGGACGGGCAGACCCTGAACCAGGCCCATCTGCTGTTTGTGAAGGTGGAGACGGGAACGGTGCGCGACCTGGGCTTCGGAATGATGCCCACGTGGTCGTCCGACGGAAAGTGGATTGCCTACACGCAGCAACATGGGCAATCCGGCGTCTGCATTCGTCAGTTTGAAGGAATCGAGGCTCGACAGATCGACGCCCAGGGCTGGGGCATTCAGGCCGCCCCCGTCGGATTCAAGACCGCCTACGTCAAGGGAGGGAATATTGTGATCTACGACTTCATTCGGGAGATCGGCCACGACGTGTTTCCGGGCGGCAATTCGCCCTACGTCCGCATTCTGCACAACCTCAAGTGGTCTCCCGACGGCAAGCGAATCTGTTTCAAGGGAGTTCGCCTCAACGGCTCCGACGACATCGCGATTGTCTCGGCGACGGGGGGCGAACCCGAGCTGAAGGTGCGCTGCAGCGGAGCGGGATTCAACCCGGACATCGGCTGGTCGCCGGACGGAACGCGGATCACGATTCCCCGCAGCGCGACGGCGGAGCAGCCCGGAGCGATCTACGTTTTCGGGCCGGACGACGACGAAGAACCGACGCCGCTGAAGGGGCAGCCCGCCGATCGCCACAACTCCGGGATGTGCTGGTCCCGAGACGGCAGGACGCTCTACTTCGTGTCGTCGAAATAACCCGCAGGCGAGCCGGAGACGTTCGGCACTCAGCTCCCAGACACCGGCCTCAGATTCCCCGCCGCGTCGAAGGCCATCGGCTGCGGGTCCGACACGATCTCCAGATCGGCCCGCTGGCGCAGTTCCGGCAAGTAAGCTTCGCTCACCAGCACTTCCGCCAGGTGCAGCGTGTCGGCGATCTGCACGACCTTCGCGTCGGGCGGCTCGACCAGCCCCACGGTCTGCAGGGCCGCGTCAATCGATTCGCGGTCGGTCTCAAACGCAATCGGCAGCATCGCCGCCGAGGGATGGAGCCCCGTGATGCAATTGATGCCCGTCTTCTTGCGATCGACCTGGGCGATCGTCCGTTCGTTGGTGAACTCGGCGATGCCGATCCCCGTCGCGTTGCCGTGCGTCTCCTCGGTCAGGCCCCGCACGAAGATTCGCCGGACTCGGACCGTATCTCGCTCCGTCGGCGCATGGTCGCTGAATTTCCTGCCGACCACGTTCGTATCCAGGCCCGTCCCGCTGATGTTCTTCCCGATCCGGTCGATGATCAGCAGGTCGGTTTCGACAAACGGCAGCCGGGGCAGCGATTCCACGGCGATTTTGAGCAATTCCTGCTCCCGGTCGAAGAACTTCTCCGGCGGCACTGCCTCGATCAGTTTCGTTTCGTCGTAGGCGTTTTCGACGATCGCCACGCCCCCCGCGACCCGGCACTTCTTCAGCACCGAACCGCCGACCGCGGTGATGATCTCCATGAAGCTGTGGTCGAGAATGGCGCGGTGGTAGATCTTCGCCCCTTCGTGCTTCCCCAGCCCGATCAGCATCATCTTGTGCAGCCCGGATTCGATCGCGCCGACGAAGCCCGTATGCGGCTTCACTCGGTTGCAGACGAAGACGTGATCGGCCTCAGAGGCGTATTTGTCGAAGTGGACCGGCACGCCGTGCGGCGTGTGATCGACGATCACGGTCTCCATCGACGACTTGATCTCGCAGCCCATCCGTTCGGGGGTCACGCCGTAACCCGCCAGAATGTCCCGCTGTCCTTCGGCGGTGCCGCCGCCGTGACTGCCCATGGCCGGCACGATGAACGGTTTCGCTCCCAGTTCCTGCAGGTGGACGACGATCGCCTTGAGAATCACGTCGATATTCGCGATTCCCCGGCTGCCGGCGGTCAGGGCCACGGTCTGGCCAGGACGGATCCGGCTGGCGAGGTTGAGTCCTTCCAGTTGCCTGCGGGTTTCCCCCGGAATGTCGTCCACGCGGTCGGTCGGAAACTTCTGCCGGACGCGGATCATGCGGGGAAATGCAGCAGTCATGGCGGGCATCCTGGGCGGGTCCACCGGCAGCGTCGGCGGCGCTCGAACTCACAAGCGGGAATTTCTGAGGAATTTTCGGATCCCGACCGGTCGGGATTGCGAACCTGCCGGATCTCCATGAGTCTATGCGTAGCAGGACTCGGTCGTCGAGGGCTCGCCGTCCCGGACGCAGGAGAGAACGCCGCACGCGTGTGAAGCATCATGGCCGAACGACTGACCGACCTAGTGATTTCCAGCCGACTGACGATTCCCGCGGACGAGTTCCGCTGGAAGGCGGTGCGCAGCTCGGGACCGGGCGGTCAGAACGTGAACAAGGTCAACTCCCGGGTGGTGCTGGAGTGGCCGGTGACGATGTCCCCGTCGCTGCCCGAGCCGGTGCGGGAGCGGTTTCTGGCTCAGTTTGGGACGCGGGTCAGTTCCGAGGGGATCATTGCGCTGGCCAGCGACGAATACCGCGATCAGCCGCGGAATCTGCAGGCCTGCCTCGACCGGCTGCAGTCCATGATTCGCGCCGTCCTGATTCCACCCAAACCCCGTCGGGAAACGAAGCCCAGCCGGGCCTCGCAGCGCCGTCGCGTGGCCAGCAAACAGGCTCGCGGCCAGGTCAAACAGGGCCGCAAACGCCCCTCCGGCGACGAATAGACCCCTGTTGATGGCTTTCACTCTCGTGAAACTGGCCGGTCACTTCTTATAATCCCGCCGTTCCAGACCTGCGAACCGGCCCGGGAGACTTGAGTCGTGACAGCCATCAGCACCGCCCCCGCCTCGGTCCTGCCGCTCCATCTGCGGACGCTGGCGGTCGACATCGGCGGCACCGGAACCAAGGCGCTGGTGCTGGATGACCAGGGGATCGCCATCAGTCCCCGCGAAAAACTCCCCACCCCGCGTCCGGCGACGCCGCCAACGGTGCTCGACGTCATCGCCGACCTGGCCTCGCGACAACCGCACTTCGACCGTGTGGCCGTCGGGTTTCCCGGGGTGGTCAAGCAGGGAGTCACGTTCACCGCGCCCAATCTCCATCCCGACTGGGCCGGCTTTCACCTCGAACGGGAACTTGCGGCCCGGCTGGGCAAACCGGTCCGCGCCGCCAATGACGCCGACGTCCAGGGTTTCGGCGCCATTCACGGCGAAGGGCTCGAGATGGTCCTCACGCTCGGGACCGGGCTGGGATCGGCCCAGTTTATCGACGGCATCCTGGTCCCCAATCTCGAACTGGCCCACCATCCGTTTTCGGAAAACCGTACCTACGAGCAGTGGCTCGGCCAGAAGTCGCTCGACGCGCTCGGCGACGAACGCTGGAAGGCCAAGCTGTATGAGGCCATCGACCTGATCCGCCGGATCTTCAATTTCAACGTGCTGTATCTCGGCGGCGGGAACGCGCGCAAGCTCGATCAGTCGGAACTGCCGCCGGACGTCCGGATCGTGCCGAACATCGCTGGCCTGCTCGGCGGCATCGCCCTCTGGAGCGACATGCAGGGGACGTCGCTGGTCCGGGCCCCGCACTCCACCGGCGCCTACTGCGCGATCGGCAAGTCGTCGTCCGTCGTTGTCGGGATCGACACCGGCGGCTGAACTTCATGCAACCTTCACTCATCTCCTGATTTGGCGGAACGAGATCGATGTATATTGCCGGATTCGAAGAGATTTATCGGGCCGTCGATGCGCAACGGTCGCAGGTCGGGGTCGTTGCCGCCGGCGGCGACGATCGGACCGTGCTGGAAGCTCTGTCTCAGGCTGCCCGCCGGGACTGGATCAAGCCGATCGTGACCGGCAACGAAGCGGCCATCCGCAAGCTGGCCAGCGAACTGCGGATCGACGTCTCCGCGTTTCGCATCGTGGACAGCGACGAGCCCGCAAAGGCGGCCGTCGCCGAGATTCGCGACGGTCGGGCCGCCCTGATGATGAAGGGGCAGATCTCCACGCCCGCGCTGATGAAGGCCATATTACACCGCGAGACCGGACTGCGGACCGATCGCGTCATCGGTCAGATCGTCCTGCTGGAGATCCCCCGCGACGACCGCCGCCTGCTGCTGACCGATACCGGGATCACGATTCAGCCGACGCTCGATCAGAAGGCGGACCTGCTCCGCAGCCTGATCGAAACCGCCCGGCTCCTGAGAGACGCCCAGACGCCGAGTAACGCTGCGCCGCGGGTGGCGGTCATGTCGGCGACCGAGAAGCCGACCGACAGCATGCCGGACACGCTCGAAGCGGCCGAACTGCAGAAGCGGGGCGAGGCCGGCGAATTCCCCGGCGGCATCGTGCAGGGCCCCCTCTCGTTCGACCTGGCTTACGCTCCCGAAGCCGGCGAAAAGAAGAAAATCGCTGGACAGGTCGTTGGCGACGCGGACGCGATGCTCTTCCCGAACCTGCTGGCCGCCAACCTGACGGTCAAGGCGATCATGTACACCGCCGAATGCCGGTTCGGCGGTTACCTCTGCGGCACCAGCGCCCCGGTGGTCTTCATGTCCCGCGCCGATACCACCGCCACCCGCATGAACTCGCTGGCCTTCACGCTGCAGATGCTGCATGCAAAGAAAGCGAAAAGCGAGTAGGGAATAGCGAATCGCCGGAGAAGAGGGCTTATCGCTGTTCGCTGATCACAAATCGCCAGACGAAGAGATCGGCGGACGCTGGTCGGCTCTTCCTTTCGACATTCCGCCTTCGTCATTCGACATTTTCTTCTCTGCGTTCTCCTCTTCCTCTGCGTCTCTGCGAGAAATCTTCTCTCCGATCTATTTCTTCTCAACCACCCAGATGTTCCGGAAACGAACTGGATTGCCGTGGTCCTGCAGGTAGAGCGGCCCCGGCTCGGGGCCTTCGGCGACCGGGGCCGCGGTCGTCGCCTTTGGAATTGCGACGTCCTTGTGGATTTCGACGCCGTTGTGCTTCACCGTCAGCTTCGCGTCGGCGGTCTTCTTGCCGTCGGCGTCGTATTTCGCCGCCGTGAAGTCGATGTCATACGTCTGCCAGGCGAGCGGCGGATAGCACATATTGACGCTGGGCGCCTTGACGCTGTAGATGCCGCCGCACTCGTTATTCAGTCCTTCCAGGCCGAAGGAATCGAGGATCTGGACTTCGTACCGTCCTTGAGCATAGCAGCCGCTGTTGCCCCGCCCCTGGCCGCGGGCGGCCGGCATATAGGGCAACTGAAACTCCAGGTGCAGCGTGTAGCTCTGGAACTTCTGTTTGCTGGTCACCCCCTGCAGCAGCAGGCCGTCGTCGGTCACTTTGCCGCCGGAAAACTGGTCTGCCGACTTGCCGGCGAACAGGACCACTGCCCCCGCAGGAGCTGACGCGCCCAGCGTCGGGCTCTTCCGTTCGACCTTCTTCAGGACCCCGAGCGTGATCCCGCCCGCTTGAATCCGAATTTCGCCGTCTTGCACGCGGGCGACGACTTCCTCTTTGCCAAAGACCGCGGCGTCCCCTTCCCGCTGGCCGTCCCCTTCAATCCGCTCGGAACCGTCCCAGCCGTCCCCCGGCAGACCGCCGGCGTAGCCCACGCCGTGAAACTTGCCCTCCCCCTGGGCCAGAATCTGCACGCCGAACTTCACCTGGGCGCCGTCGCGGTTGATCTCGCCGACGTACTCGCCCTGCAGGGGAAAATCGCTGCCGGCCTCTTCGGCGCGGGTGGCGACGATCGACGTTTCCGCGCCGCAGAGCGGGCTGATGAGTGCGAGACAGCCGCAGAACATCCAGACGTTGAGTTTCATGAAGGGCATCCTCGGGGAAATCCTGGAAGACGGGGTTCTCCCGCGCACGCCGGCCACGGGACGAATGCCCGGATTCTCCGACCGCCACGCCGCCGATGCAAGCTGCAGCCCCACTTTGGGAACACGCCCCGCGCACTTCGAACAGACCACGTCTTCGGTACGCCGGACGCGGACGTCCGGCGTACCGAACTGTCACTCTCGACGTCCCCCTTTCGATATTCCGCCTGCGCCATTCGACATTTCTCCGCGGTACGCTTTCGCTGACTCTGCCGATGAACCTTGACAGGGCCCCAGTCGGTTCCAACAATCACCGCGCACCGTCTCGCAAATCACGGCCGGCGCGCCGCGGGCGCGTCCGGAGTTGTTATTGGTCTGTCAGCAGGAAGGAATGTCAGCATGAGCGGCCCCATCGTCCGGACCGGCACCACGCCCAAATTCTGGGAAAACTTCGATCAGGCCTTCGGTAAGAAGAAAACCGCCGCGGCCCCGGCCAAAGCCGCCGCCAAGGTAACGAAGAAGGCCACCAAGAAGGCCGCCGCCAAGAAGGCGACCAAGAAGAAGTAGCTGCCACCGGCACACCGCGACCACGGCACCACGCCTCTGCCCCCGCAGAGGCGTTTGTGCTTGAGGAGCCGGCCATGTCCGAAGCCCCCGACACACTGTTCCCGCCCCGCTTTGATCGGGTCGCGTGGCTCGTGCTGTGGGGCGGGCTGCTGGCGTATTCCCTGGCGGCGGCGCCGACGCCGTACGTCAACGAGCCGCACTATCTCTGCAAAGCCCGGCACTTCTGGGATCCGACCTGGTGCCGGGGCGATCTGTTTCTGGAGTCGTTCAACGCCCACGCGGTGTTCTACGAGCTGATGGGCTGGTGGACGACGTGGCTGCCGTTTGCGGTCGTCGCCTGGCTGGGGCGCGTCGTGGCTCTGGGGTGGCTCGCGGCCGGTTTTGTCTCTGCGTTGCAGCCGATCGCGGGCAGTCGCACGCGGATCTGGCTGATCGTCGCCGGCTGGCTGGCGCTGCAGGCCTGCGGCAGTTTTTCGGGAGAATGGGTAGTTGGCGGCATCGAAGGGAAAGTCTTCGCCTACGCGGGACTCCTCTGCGGCTGGGGGGCGCTCTGCCGCGGTCGCCTGATCATGGCCGGGCTCTGGACCGGAATCGCGATGGCGTTTCAT
This sequence comes from uncultured Planctomycetaceae bacterium, assembly GCA_942493135.1. Lineage (GTDB taxonomy): Bacteria > Planctomycetota > Planctomycetia > Planctomycetales > Planctomycetaceae > Planctellipticum. The sequence continues at coordinate 3,476,106 of OW818684.1, forward strand.
CCGGTCGTCGGCGGCTGGGGGCTCCTCGCTGCGCTGGGAGCAGTCCTCGTCGCGCGACTGACCGGCATTCGACTCCTGCCACAATCAGGCGGCATCTCCTGGCTTCGAATACTGACAGCCGCCGGCCTCCTGGTGATCGCGGCCTTGCCCGGGCTGGTCCCTGCCCTCCGAATGCTCAGCCAGCCCGTTGCCGCAAACGTCCGTTTCGCGGGGACCTACCTGCAGGTGTATCACCGGCTGGGACATCATCTCGACCCGATGCTCTTTCCGTGGACCGGTTACGCGGGCTACGGGCTGTTGCTGGGACTGCTGCTGATTCTGGTCTGGCGGCAGCGTTCGCAGCCACTTTTGCGAGCGCTCTGCCTGGTCACGCTCTGCGCAGTTGCGTTTGCACTGGCGGGAGTCGCAATCGGATACGGCCCCCGTCCGCCGCAGCAGATGCCCTGGTATCAGCACCGCATGCATCTGCTGAAGTTCTATCCCTTCCGACTCGCGGACGCCTTACTGCCGCTGGCGGTCTGCGTACTGATCGTCCAGCAGGTCAAAGCCGGCCCGCGGCTCCTGGGAAGTCTGGCGGGGCTGCTGCTGGTTGCGGCGCTGGCGCGCGGCGGGAGCCTGGCGGCCGAGTACCGGCTGACGAAGGAACAGAACCCGGACTGGATCGCCGGTTGCCGCTGGCTGCGCGACCATGCGCCGGCCGACTCGCTGGTGCTGACTCCGCACGATTCCTGGTCATTCAAGTGGTACGCAGGACTGCCGGAATTCGTGAACTTCAAGGACTGTCCGCAGGACGCGGCGGGGATCGTGGAATGGAATCGCCGGTTGCTGTTCCAGCAGAAGTGGTTCCAGCAGCACTACGCCGACCAGCTCTACTCCACGGCCGAGCTGGGAGATCTGCAGCGGGAAACCGGAGCGGCGTATCTGGTCACCGACCACCTGGGACCGATGGAACCCACGCCGGTCTTCGAACAAGGCGCCATTCGCGTCTATGACCTGCGAGCGCCGGCGGCCGCGCAGTCGCCCGTTTCGCCGCGCTGAACCGCAGCGCTGGTTCTCTGGCGGCCGAATGGTAATAGACATCGGCCCTGAAAGGGTTTACAACAAGGGGTGGCCTGATCTGCCTGCCCGAGACTCCCGCCCGACGTCCCCTGCCGCCCCGAAAGACCGCCGATGCGCCACTGGGTTGCCCCGATTCTGCTCCTCCTGTCCGCCGTTCCCGCCGCCGGGAAGGACATCGACTTTGCGCACGAAGTCGTTCCCGTTCTGCGAGAGTATTGCGGCAAGTGTCACGCCGGGGATCAGAAAAAGGGGGGGCTGTCGTTCAATACACGCGAAACTTCGCTGGCTGGGGGAGAGTCTGGCCCGGCGATGACCGCGGGGAAGAGCGCGGCGAGCGAGTTGGTGCTGCGCGTCCTCGCGACTGACGATACCCGCATGCCGCCGGAGGGACCGCGCGTCCCCGCCGCGAAGATTGAGATTCTGAAACGCTGGATCGACGAAGGAGCATCGTGGGAGCAGGGCTTCAGCTTCGGCGAGCGGCCGTACGAACCGCAACTTAAGCCCCGCCGGCCCGAGCTGCCGCCGGTCGTCGACGGACGGGCCAATCCGGTCGATCGGATCATCGACGCGTATCTGGAAGAAAAGAAACGCCCCCGCCCACAACCGATCGACGACGCCACCTTCGCCCGCCGGGCCTGGCTGGATCTGATCGGCCTGTTGCCGACGCCGAACGAACTGCAGGCCTTTCTCGACGATCCCTCCCCCGACAAGCGAACCCGACTGGTCCGGGAGCTGCTCAATCGCGACGTGGACTATGCCGAGCACTGGCTGACCTTCTGGAACGATCTGCTCCGGAACGACTACACCGGCACGGGATTCATCACCGGCGGCCGGAAGCAGATCTCGAAGTGGCTCTACCAGGCCCTGGTCACGAACAAACCGTACGACCAGTTCGCCCGCGAGCTGATTGCACCGACGCCGGAGAACTCCGGGTACATCGACGGCATCCGCTGGCGCGGCGATGTGAGTGCCGGCCAGACGGTCGAGATTCAGTTCGCTCAGAGCGTCGGACAGTCGTTCCTGGGGATCAATCTCAAGTGCGCCTCGTGTCACGACAGCTTCATCGATCGCTGGACGCTCGAAGAGTCGTTCGGCCTGGCCGCGATTTACTCGACCCGGCCGCTGGAGATTCATCGCTGCGACAAGCCGGTCGGCAAAACGGCCCAGGCGGCATGGCTCTTTCCGGAACTGGGACAGGTCGACGCGGCAGCGCCGCAGCCGGAGCGGCTGCAGCAGCTCGCGGCCCTGATGACTCATCCCGAGAATGGCCGGTTCCAGCGGACCATCGTCAACCGCCTGTGGCATCGCCTGATGGGCCGGGGGATCGTGCATCCGGTGGACGCGATGCAGTCACCCCCCTGGATCGCCGATCTCCCCGACGAACTGGCTGCCCAACTGGTCGATCATGGCTACGACCTGAAGGAGGTCCTGGCCCTGATCGCCACGTCACAGGCCTACCAGAGCCAGACGCAGGTCGTCGCCGAGGGAATCGACGACCACGGCTACGTCTACGCCGGCCCCCGCGCGAAGCGCCTGACCGCCGAGCAGTTCATGGACACCGTCTGGCAGCTCACGGGCACGGCCCCGACGCGGTACGACGCACCGGTGCTCCGCGGGAAACCCGATCCGGCCGCCGAGAACACAGCCCTTGCCGGCAAGTGGATCTGGTCGCGGGCGGAAGCGGGCAACGCTCCCGCGGGAGAGACGATCGCCTTCCGGAGGAAGTTCGACCTGCCCGCCGCCCCGACCTTTGGCCTGGCAGTCGCGACGTGCGACAACAGCTACACGCTGTTCGTAAATGGGCAGCGGGCCGGCGCCGGCGAGAACTGGGAGGCCCCCGACGCCATTCTGTTGACGCCGCACTTGAAGGCGGGGCCGAACGAGCTCCTGATCGTCGCGAAGAACGGCGGCGCCAGTCCCAATCCGGCCGGCCTGTTCTGCGAAGCCCGCCTCAAGTTGGCCGACGGCTCCGTCACGACCATTGCGACCGGTGACGACTGGGAGTGGACGGCGACGCAGCCCGAGCGGAACGGCCGGTACAAGTCCGAGCCGACCGACTGGCAGCCGGCGGCTCCGGTCGCGCATCCCGAAGTCTGGGCGAACCGGTTACAGGGAACGCTGGCGGCGACCTTGAAACAGGGTTCGACGAGCGCGGGACTGATGGTCCGGGCGTCGCTGGTGAAGAGCGACTTTCTGATGCGCTCCCTCGGCCGGCCGAATCGGGACCAGATCGTCAGCGTCCGCCCCGAACAGCTCACGACGCTGGAGGCGATGGATCTTTCCAACGGCCAGGTCCTCGCGGAGGCGCTCCGCAGCGGGGCGAAGAATATTCTCGCCCGCAACCCGACGACTCCGAGCGCCTGCGTGCGGGACCTGTACCGCTTCGCCCTGAGTCGCGATCCGACGCCAGAGGAATCTTCGGCTCTGCAGGCCGCCCTAGGCAATCCGCTGACCGAGGCTGGCCTGGAAGATGTCCTGTGGGCGATCGTGATGCTCCCCGAGTTTCAGCTCGTGCGATAGAACATAGAACGAAGAGAAACCACGAAGCACACGAACGGACGCGAATGAAGACGATGAAGAGATTGAACCACGGAAGTCACGGAGAACACGGAGATCGGACAGTTCTTCCAGCTCCCTCACCCGGACAGGGATGACGCCGACAGGTTGAATTTTGTACCGATTCCAGAACGCGACAACGCATGATCAAGAGCGAACTGCAATGACTGAATTCGACGTCGACCCCGCGCTTCCCGAATCCGTCGCCCGCCGCCGGTTCCTGCAGCAGCTCATGCTGGGGAGCGCCGCGGCCCTGATGGCCAATGAGCCGCGCCGCCTGCACGCCGCCCCCAATGGCGATGTGATCATCCAACCCAAGGCGAAGGCCGACTCCTGCATCCTGCTCTGGATGGGGGGCGGCATGGCGGCGCCCGATACCTTCGATCCCAAGAAGTACGTCCCCTTCGAGCCGGGCGTCCCTGTGGCGAAGGTCGAGAGTACCTTCCCGGCCATCGACACGGTCGTCGATCACATCAAGATCACCCAGGGGCTGGAGCACATCGCCCAGGTCATGGATCGGGGAACGCTGGTCCGCTCGCACGTGCTGCCCGACCTGGGGAGCATTCTGCACTCCCGGCATCAATATCACTGGCACACCGGGTACGTCCCGCCGCAGACAGTCGCCTGCCCGCACATCGGGGCGTGGATGGCGCGGGTGCTGGGACCGCTCAATCCGGTCATCCCGCCGTTCATCAACATCGGCCAGCGGCTCGAAGGGGTCGGCGAACAGGAGGAGCTGAAGGCTTTCACGACCGCCGGGTTCTTCGGCAGCGAATTCGGCCCGATGAACCTGCCGTACCCCGAAGAAGCGTCGGCGTCGGTCCGCCCGCCGAAGGGCATGCAGCCCGGACGCTTCGGCGATCGCTACAAGCTCTACCGCCAGTTGATCGACCAGACCCCGCAGCGGGAGTACCTCAGCGACTACCAGCAGGAGTCGCTGGTCCGCTCGATGGAAAACGCCCATCGGCTGCTCAGTTCGAAGGAGCGGGCCGCGTTTGACATCTCGCTGGAGCCGAAGGAGAGCTACGACAAGTACGACACCGGCCGGTTCGGTCGCGGCTGCCTGCTCGCCCGCCGGCTGGTAGAAAACGGTGCCCGCTACGTCGAGGTGACGACCGAGTACGTCCCGTTCCTGCACTGGGACACCCACGCCAACGGGCACACGACGCTCAAGCGGATGAAAGAAGAGATCGACCGGCCGATCGCCCAGCTCATTCTCGATCTCGAATCCCGCGGGCTGCTCGACCGGACGCTGGTGATCCTGGCCAGCGAGTTCAGCCGGGACATGATCATGGAAGGCCGGCCCGGCTCCAACGCCAACGACCAGGCGACAGAAAAAGTCGATGTGCTGCAGGAGCTGAAGCACTACGGCCAGCACCGGCACTTCACCGGCGGCGCGTCGATCATGCTCTGGGGGGGCGGCGTCAAAAAGGGGCATCTGTACGGCGAATCGGCCCCCGAGCGCCCGTTCCTGGCCATCAAAGACCCGTTGACGGTCACTGACTTGCACGCGTCCATCTTTACGGCGATGGGGATCAGCCCGAAGACGGTCTTCGACGTTGAGAAGCGACCGTTCTATGCGACAGAAGACGGGCTCGGGCAGCCGGCGATGGGATTGTTTGCGTAGAAGGACATCGGGTGGCAGGGCCCGGATCGAAGGGAAGCCCCGGTCTTTCCACTCGCCGGGGCATCGCGAAGACGCTCCTGCCCCGGCCACCCAGATCTGACAGAGCATGAAACTGGAGCGAGCGTGTTGCGAGCCTGGCTGATCATCGTTGTACTAGGCAGCCCGGCCGTCGCCGTCCGCGCGGACGAACCGCTCTCGTTCAGCCGGGACATTCAGCCGATCCTCTCCGACAACTGCTTCGGCTGTCATGGCCCGGATGAGCACTCCCGCAAGGGAGAGCTGCGGCTCGATACCCGCGACGGGGCGCTCGCCGCCCTCTCCCCCGGCAAGCCAGCCGAGAGCGAACTGCTGAACCGGATCACGTCGACCGACCCCGACCTCGTGATGCCGCCGGCGAAGTCGAAGAAGCCGCTGACCGCAGAGCAGATCGACAAGTTGCGCCGCTGGATCGCGGCGGACGCTCCGTGGGGGAAGCACTGGTCGTTCGAAGTTCCCATTCGGCCGACCGTGCCGGAACTGGCCGGGCATCCGGTCGATGCGTTCGTCCGAGCGCGTCTGGCCAAGGAAGGATTGCAGCCGTCGCCAAGGGCGGCAAAGGAGAAACTGCTCCGGCGGCTGTCGTTCGATTTGACCGGCCTGCCGCCGTCGACGGAAGAGATTGCCGCGTTCGTGGCGGATGACTCCTCCGAGGACTGGGAACGGCAGGTCGACCGGCTGCTGGCGAGCGAGCACTTCGGCGAACGGATGGCGATGTGGTGGCTGGATGCGGCCCGGTATGCGGATACGGACGGCTTCCAGGGAGACGCGACGCGAACCAACTGGCCCTGGCGAGATTGGGTCGTCGACGCGTTCAACCGCAACCAGCCGTTCGACCAGTTCACGATCGAGCAGTTCGCCGGGGATCTGCTCCCCGACGCCACCCCCGAGCAGCAGCTCGCGACTGCGTTTCACCGGCATCACATGACCAATGGCGAAGGGGGCCGCGACCCCGAGGAATCGCGGATCGATTACGTCATTGACCGGGTCAGCACGACCGGCACGGTCTGGCTGGGTCTGACGCTCGGCTGCTGCCAGTGCCACTCGCACAAGTTCGATCCCGTCTCCCAGGCGGAGTTCTACAGCCTGTTCGCCTTCTTCAACAGCATCGACGAAGACGGCAAGGCGAGCACCGCCGCCAAGCCATACCTGGCCTATCAGTCTCCGCGGGCCCAGCGGGCGGTGGCGGAAGCCCAGTGGCTCCTCGACGAGCGCTCGCCGCGCGAAGCGGCGGCCAAACTGGCGGCGGAATCTCCATTTGCCGAATGGCTGCAACATCGAGCCACGGAGTCACAAGGCGGGCATCAGTCATGGTCCGTGCTGAAAGCGTCCCACCTCGAAACGTCCGAAGGAACCCAGCTCCAGCAGACCGACGATGGCAGCGTCATTGCCGGCGGGCCGAACCCGGTCCAGGACGATTATCGCTTCGTGACGACGCCGAAGTTGCCGCGGATCACGGGCCTGAGGCTGGAAGTCCTGCCCGATCCCTCCTTCACCGAGAGGGGCTACTCCCGCGGCAAGACCGGCCACTTCATCCTGACCGACGTCAAACTCCAGGTCCGACGACGGAGCAGTTCGCAGATCCGCGACATCCTGTTGTCCAATGCGGTCGCGGATGTGCAGGGAGATCCGAAGAAGCTGGAAGGCTATGGCGAAGTCCGGCACGTGCTCGACGACGACCCGCGCAACGGCTGGACGACGCAGGGCGAGGAGGGTTTTCATCCGCACACCGTCGTCTTCGCGCTGGCCGAACCGCTGGTCCTCGCACAGGACGAAGAGGTGGTGTTCGAACTGCGCCAGCGCTCCACGCGCGGCGACGCCAACATCGGCCGGTTCCGTCTGGCCGCCTGCAGTGAAGCCGGCCCGGCCGTGCGGAGTGTCGAGACCACGCCGCTCGAACAACTCGCCGCCGCATTGATTGCGGAACCCGATCTCAGCAAGCTCGACGAGAAACTGCGCCAGCGGCTGTTCGACGAGTTCCTGGCCGACCACGAACCTTACCTCGTCGAACGGGCTTCCCTGGAGCGGGCACAGGCACAACTGAAAGAAGTCCAGCAGGCAGCGGGCAAGATCAACGTGATGGTCTTGAGCGAGCGCAAAGAGCCGCGCGAGACTCATGTTCTCGTCCGCGGCGTCTGGGATAAGAAGGGAGACATCGTCGAGCAGGGCGTCCCCGCGGCGATCGCTCCCTGGCCTGCGGATGAAGGCCGTACCCGCCTTGGCCTGGCGAAATGGCTCGTCGCCCGCGACAACCCGCTCACCGCCCGCGTCGTCGTCAATCAGCTCTGGCAGCTCGCCTTCGGCGCGGGGCTGGTCCGGACGCCCGAAGACTTCGGCCTGCAGGGGGAAGCCCCCACGCATCCCGAACTGCTCGACTGGCTCGCCGTCGAGTTCATGGAGAGCGGCTGGAACGTCAAGCACGTGTTGAAACTGATCGTCACCAGCGAAACGTATCGGCAGCAGTCAGACGTTTCCCAGGCCCTGCTCGCCGGCGATCCGGAAAACCGATTGCTCGCCCGCGGGGCGCGCTTTCGCCTGCCTGCCTGGATGATTCGTGATGCCGGGCTCAAGGCGTCCGGACTGCTCAATCCCGCGCTGGGCGGGCCGTCGGTCCGGCCTTGGCAGCCCGACGGCGTCTGGGAAGAGATGTTCATGGGCCGGTTCCATTACGAACCGAGCGAGGGAGCGGCCCAGTACCGGCGGACGCTGTATGCCTTCTGGAGGCGGGCCGTCGGGCCGACATTCCTCTTCGATTCCGCCCAGCGCCGCGTCTGCGAAGTCCGCACCAATCGCACCAATACGCCGCTCCAGGCTCTCACGCTGCTCAACGACGTCAATTCCCTCGAAGCCGCCCGCGCTCTGGCCGATCGCGTGCAGACAATCGCTGACACCAGCGAACGTCTGCGGGATCTCTTTCGGCGGATCCTGTCGCGCTCGCCGGATGATCGCGAACTGCAGGTTCTCATTCGCGAACATGAGAGAGCCCTCGCCTACTACCGCGAACATCCCACCGAGGCAGTGCAGTTCCTGACCGTCGGCCAGTCCGCCCCGGTCGCTGAGCCGGCCGCCCCCGGCACCGCGGCCGCGATGGTCGCAGCCAGCCTGATTCTGAATCTCGATGAAACCATCACGCACGAGTGACCGAGTGCCATGACGGATCCCGATCCCCTTGCCATCGACATCGCCCGGCGGGCCTTTCTCAGCCGCTCCGCCGGCCTGGGCCTCGGCGCCATCGCCCTTAACTCGCTCCTCTCGCAGTCTCAGGCGGAAACGACGTCGCCGTGGCAGTTCGCCCCGCGCGCCCGCCGTGTGATCTTCCTCACACAATCGGGCGGTCCCTCGCAGCTCGAACTGTATGACCACAAGCCCGGCCTCGAAGAATGGGCCGGCGTCGAGCTCCCCGATTCGGTTCGGATGGGACAGCGATTGACCGGGATGACGGCCAACCAGAAACAGCTCGTCATGCCGTCTCGGACGAAGTTCTCGCAGTGGGGCGACAGCGGGGCGACGGTCAGCGAGTGGCTGCCGCATATCGGCTCCGTCGCCGACGACCTCTGCTTCATCAAGTCGATGCGGACCGACCAGATCAATCATGCCCCCGCCATGACCAAGTTCCTCACCGGGCACCAGCTCGCCGGGCGGCCGAGCGTCGGCGGCTGGGTCAGTTATGGCCTGGGGACCGAGAACCAGAACTTTCCGGACTTCATCGTCCTGATTTCACGGATGCAGCGGCCGAGCGATCAGCCTCTTTACGATCATTACTGGGGGAGCGGATTTCTCCCCTCCAGCTTCCAGGGGGTCAAGCTCCGCAACTCGCGCGATCCGGTGCTGTATCTCCGCGATCCCGACGGCCTGCCGCGCTCGCTCCGAAGAAATATGCTCGACGGATTGGGGGAACTCAACCAGCAGCATTTGGAGACCGCCGGCGATCCCGAGATCACCACCCGCATCCGGCAATACGAGATGGCCTACCGGATGCAGACCAGCATCCCCGAACTGACCGACCTGAGCGACGAGTCCGAAGAGACCTTCGAACTCTACGGCCCCGATTCCCGCCGGGCGGGGAGCTACGCCGCCAACTGCATCCTGGCCCGCCGGCTGGCGGAGCGCGGCGTGCGGTTCATCCAGCTCTTTCATCCCGACTGGGACCACCACAGCCGGCTCCCGTCGTGGTGCACGGCCCGCTGCCGCGACACCGACCAGGCCTCGGCTGCCCTGGTGCAGGACCTCAAACGCCGGGGCCTGCTCGACGACACGCTGGTCGTCTGGGGCGGCGAGTTCGGCCGGGGGGTGGCGGGGCAGGGTGACTGGAAGAGCCCGGAAGCCGGCCGGGACCACCATCCGCGCTGCTTCACGGTCTGGCTCGCGGGCGGCGGCGTGAAGCCGGGCATCACGTGGGGGAAGACGGACGACTTCAGCTACAACGTGGCGGAGAACCCGGTGGAAGTGCACGACCTGCACGCGACGATTCTGCACCTGCTGGGGCTGGACCACGAGCGGTTCACGTACCGGTTTCAGGGGCTGGATTTCCGCCTGACGGGCGTCGAGGAGCATTCGCCGGTGCGGGGGATCCTGGCGTAGGGCACTTTCTTCCCGTGTGCGCGGCGATCTTCAGACTCGCACACGACTGCAAACAACGAGGATTGACAATGGCAATCGCCTTGCTACCTTGTGAGACTCGCCATCTGTGCGGACGTTGACTGGGTGGAGAACTAAATGCAGGCGAAGCCACTGGCGGCTCTACGACAGCGTCGCGATGAATTGGTGGATTTGAATGCTGGATACCAGTCTTGGAGCAAGGTGCAGGAATGGCACACCAAGACTCGTCCTCTCATTGCTCAATGTTTCTCGACTCACCTTGAGCCGTTTGATCGTTTGATCGTCGTGAATTGGGCTGCCTTTCCCAGAGTGTTCTCTCTATCAGGCAGAGTGCAGAGCGACAATTCACGAGTTGAGCATGCAGAACGCCAAGCGAACGAAACTATAGCGAAGAATACAAGGGACAAACTTGTTGCCCATCTCGATGCCATCCTTGAGCTGGCTGATTTACAGGGCGATCAATCAAGTATCGAGATGACGCTCCCAAGTGACGTTCGGGAGCGACTTCTAACCAACCGCGTTTTCGTCGTACATGGCCACGACGAGGAAATAAAGCAACACGTTGCTCGAACATTGTCACAACTCGGCCTTGACCCAATTATTCTTCACGAGCAGCCAAATGCTGGCAGGACCATCATCGAGAAGTTTGAACACCATTCCGATGTAAGCTTCGCAATAGTACTGCTATCACCCGACGATATGGCATTTCCGGCTGGCGAAAGCGCGAAGAAGGCAAAGGCGCGCGCAAGGCAGAACGTCGTCTTAGAACTTGGGTTTTTCATCGGGAGTCTCGGTCGAGATCGGGTGTTCACACTCAAACGAGGCGAGAACCTCGAACTGCCGTCAGACGTCAGCGGAGTCATCTACACTCCGTACGACTCGGCTGGACATTGGCGATTTGAGTTGGTTCGTGAATTGAAGAAAGCAGGCTACACGGTGGATGCAAACAACATAATTCAGACGTAGTTTCGGAGGCCCTGCTTAGTCGCGTGTCATGCTTGGCCAGAGCTGCAAGCACCGCACCCGCTGCATCCGCATCAAGTCTCAGACCATGCCCATCGACTTCGTTTCCGGCGACCTGTTCGCCAACGTTCACGGCGTTGAAGCCTTGGCTCATGGCTGCAATTGTCAGGGGTCGATGGGGGCCGGTGTGGCCAAAGGATTCCGGCTGCGCTACCCGGCGATGTTCGAGCAGTACCGTGCGCGGTGCAAAGCCGATCCCCGGCAATTCAACCTCGGTGACGCCTGGCTCTGGCGGGAAGTGGGGCAGACCGCGGTCTTCAACCTTGGCACCCAGGAGAAGTTCTGGCATGCCCGTGCGTCCTACGAGGCGATCGAGCAGGCGCTGCTGCGGATGCGCGAGGAAGCCGATACGCAGGGGATTCGCAGCATTGCGATGCCGCGGATCGGCGTCGGCTATGGGGGATTGTCGTGGTGCAAGGTGCGGGTCATCATCGAACGGGTGTTCGCTGAATGGCCCGGGAGGCTCGTGGTCTATGAGGAGTATGTTCCCGCGGGAAGCCAGGGCGAGACATGACATGGCGCCCGGGAAGTTGTGAGGACTTTTTGAAATGTGGCTCGACGGCTATCGCAAAGAAATCATTCAGTGGGTCCAGGAAGGTCTGTCGGACCAGGCGATCGCGGATCGGTCCCGCGTGTCGCGCAGCACCGTCCGCTATTGGCGCGAGCGGAACGGAGTCACGCGACCCGAGAAAGCAAAGCCACCGCAGCAGGAGGAAAAGTAGTAACGGCTGCTTTGGCCGTGGAGCGCAGGCGCCACGGGTGAAGGGTTCATCAATGTTCGATGGCCTCGACGACATCGACTGGGAAGAACGGACGCATGCGTACGGCCCCGCGGACGACGTGCCGGATCTCCTGCGCTCGCTGATTTCACCGGACGAACAGGTCCGCAAGGACACCCTGTACGAGTTGTTCGGCAACATCTGGCACCTGGGAACCGTCTACGAAGCCACGATCGATGCGGTCCCGTTTCTGATCGAACTGCTGGCCCACCCTGAGACGCCCGACAAGGCGGGCATCGCCAGCCTGCTGGCGTCGATCGCCGATGGCCGCGGCTATCTGGAGGTCCACGCGCGGCCGGAGCTGTTTGAGGCCGAGTGGAAGCAGATTCTCGGCAAGGAGGGCAAAGGCCTTGAGACTGAACAGCAACGCGAACTCGACATTACGCAGCGGGTCCGTCGGGCGGCCAGAGAGGCGCTGCCGTTGCTGGTCCCCTTTCTCGAAGATCCCGAGGCGGATGTCCGCGAATGCGTCGCACCGGCGCTGGCTGTCTTTCCGGAATGCGCCGAAGAGTTTCTGCCGCTGCTCGAAGGGGCACTGGCCCGAGAAGTCGATGACCATGTCCGCGAGATCATGGAGGATGCTGTTCAGCGACTGCGGCAGTCGCGTGAATGACGTGGCATCTGATTCGCAGGCACCGCCTTGGCGCCCCTGGCTGCAGGGGCTCTGCCTCGCTCTTCGATGGAGTGACGAGTAGATTCAAGAGGACGCAAAGCGTCCGGAAGAGCCGCTCACAGGCAGAGCCTGGGAGCGAGTGCAAACCAGCACTCAGTTCAACATCATTGAAAGCCCCCCCATGTCCCGCGCTCTCCTCGTCATCGACGTCCAGAACGAATACTTCACCGGCGCCCTGCCGATCACCCATCCCGCCGGACATCTGCAGCAGATCCTCAAGGCGATGGATGCCGCCACAGCCTCGAAAGTGCCGGTCGTCGTCATCCAGCACACGTTCACCCAGCCGCAGCCGCCGATCTTTCAGCAGGGGACGCCCGCCTGGGAGCTGCATCCCGAAGTGGGGGCCCGGCCGCGGGATCTGCTGATCGAGAAGCATCTCCCCGGCAGCTTCACCGGGACGCCCCTCGAAAGCTGGCTCCGCGAGCGGTCGATCACGACGGTGACCATCGCGGGTTACATGACGCACATGTGCTGCGACACGACGGCCCGGCAGGCGGTGCATCGGGGGTTCACGGTGGAGTTTCTGCGGGATGCGACGGGGACGCTGGCGCTGTCGAACCCGGCGGGGGAGGTGACGGCCGAGGAACTGCACCGGGCGATCTTGTGTGCTCAGCAGCACCTGTTGAGTGAGGTGCTGGATGTGGAGACCTGGGTGGGGCGGTTGTGAGACAAGCGGGACCAAGGTCACCATGCTGCAGGTAGAGTATGATCCAAAGTCGGGGGAGTTGCTGTTCGACGGGCATCGCGAAGATTACCGGTGTTTGTTGGACGTCGTACGTCAGGTTGTGGCTACCGGAGCCGAACAGATTGTTTCCATTGTCAGCAGCAGTTCGTCGAGCATCGCAGAAATCGTCGTCCGTCGCAGAAGTCGCCCGAATCGAGTGAGCATTGAAGGCGGTCGAGTAGTGATTGAGATCGCGCCCGAGATCGCGGAGAGTTTCCTGTCGTTTCTTCAGTTCCCGGATGATGCAGATCTGCCGGAGCCGCCGATGCGTTGCCACCATCACTACGACGCCTTCGCGGACGACGAAACGTACGTCGCGGCGGATTCGGCGTCGGTCGTGTTTGCGTTGACTGGCGACCGAGATGCGAGTTCAACGTAACTTCCCGAAGCCTCCTGATCCGGTCATTCCGGCGCAATCGACATGGCCCGTGCTCCCCTGCAAACCCTCGTGATCAGTCGACCGCGTTCGGGAGTTTGCAGTCTTTCTGCGTGCGGACTCCGACGTCTGGCAGTTCGTATCAGGGGGAGCCGAAGACGGAGAAACGCCCGAGCAGGCCGCGCGTCGCGAACTGCTGGAGGAAACGGGGATTTCGCCGTCGCTGCCGCTGCGCAGGCTCGATGCCGTGGCCGGCGATTTAGAACCAGGTCGCCGCAACAGCGTAAGTCAGCGGCGCGATCAATCACCCCGGAAGTCGCGAACCTCCAGCTTGTCCCGTTTCGCCGCGGATCGCGTCGTCAGGAGAAAGTGGTCGTCGAAGACTGCCAGAATCAGCCCCTGCTGGTCCTGCTGGATGATCGCCAGCAGCCTGCGGGCCGGGGCCTCCTTCAGCGAGGCTCTCACCGGCATATTGAGCGTATAGCCGTCCATCTTCAGCGCATCGCCGTCGATCCGAATGGGAACGTCGATCTCCTTCGACAGCATCTCCATCGCCTCGCGGAGCGGCGTCCTGGCGAGCTCCAGCGTCACCGGGCGTTCGAGGACGTCGAGCGATCCGTCGGTAATCGACCGGATGGAATGCAGCGGAATGTGGAGCGTTTCTTCGCCGGACCGCAGCGAGACGTAATCCCGCCCCCGGGCCATGATCCTCTGGATGCGGTCTGCGCGAACTGTCCCCGGCAGGGGTCGCGAGACGATGTGGATCTCAAACGCACCGGTCTCTTTCACCGGGACCAGAACCACGCGCTGACCGGGCGCCAGCAGGTCGAGGAAATGCTCGGGGTATTGATCGCCGGGCGCGGCGAGCGAAGTCAAATTCACCACTGCGACCAGCAGCAGAAGGCAGCCAGTCATGACAGGAAGTCGGTGGATCATGGTTGTCCGTTCCAGTTTTTGCGGAAGTCGAATGGGCGAGAAATCCACCCGCGACAGTCTGCCGGCCTCGTACGCCGAATGTGACGCTCACCGTCCAAAGTTCTCAGGCATTCCTTGCGAACCGACTTCGAGGTGCTGCGATGTCATGTCGGATCTCGAATCAGAGCGATTGTCGCCTGGCGAATCGCTCCCCTTGCATCGCTCCGTGTTCCGCCGGAGAATTTGCGTCTGCCGACTCCGACATCGATCGGAGCTGAGCATTGAACCCACTTTTCGCACCGGGACTTCCGACTCATGACCCAGTCTACCGACCGACCGCTCGTTCACAACGTCTTCTTCTCGCTGAAGGACGAGTCGCCGGCAGCCATCCAGGCGCTGACCGAGGCCTGCCACAAGTACCTCAAGGGGCATCCGGGCGAATTGTTCTTCGCGGCCGGTCCTCTGGTGCAGGATCTCGCCCGGCCGGTCAACGTCCGCGATTTCCACGTCGCCCTGTGCGTCGTCTTCGCCAACCGCAAGGCCCACGACGACTACCAGACGGCCCCCAAGCACCTGCAGTTCATCGAAGAGCACAAGCCGACCTGGGCCGGCGTGCGCGTCTTCGACTCCTACGACGCATAGCACAAGTCTTCGCGGACGCTGCGAGATTTCAGGCCGGCGGAAGTGATTCCGCCGGCCTGGTTCGTTCTGTCGACTTCGCCTGTCAGCGGTCGCGTTGCGGCGGAAACTGCCGGTCGATTTCCGTTTCAGACCGAGAAACCTGAATTCTCAGCAGGACTTCGTTCCACAGGAGCGATGGGAATTGCCGCGCATTGCGTGACAATCTACGACTCCGCCACGTTGCTCCGACCCTCTCGTACTCAGTCAGTGCCGTGATTCGAATGGGGTTGGCCGGCAACGCGTGACCTGCGGTCAGGTCGGAAAGTGGCGTCGAATCATGGCTGCACGTGCGAGTCGATGGTCATGGGGAATCCTTCTGCTGGTCGCCGGGGCTGCCCCCCCGACTTTCGCACAGGACGAAGGCGAACTTTCGCCGCGTGAAACGCGAGCCCTGCTGCAACGCCTCGACAGTCTGGAGGCAGAGGTCAAGTCGCTCCGCGACGAAGGCGTGCAGCCCGCCAGCCACTCCGCGGCCGCCCTGCCGGATCCCGGTCCCGCGTTCGTGGAGTCGTCCGCGGGCGACTTCCAGGACCCCGCGGCCGCGCCGGCCAAGCCGAAGTATCCGACGGTTCAGATCAATGGAGTCTTCCAGGCAGAAATGGGGTTCTTCAACCAGGACGCCAACAGCCTGAATACGTACGCCCCGTTGCAGAACGGGGCGGCGATGCAGAACGGGGCCGACTTCCGCCGGGCGCGCCTCTCCGCCAAGGGGAGCCTGTCGGACACCGTCAACTACTTCTTTCAGATGGACTTCGCGTTCTTCGGGCGGCCGACGTTTACCGACATCTGGGTCGAGCAGTCTCAGTTGCCGCTGTTTGGCACGGTCCGCGTCGGCCAGTGGAAGCAGCCTTTCAGCCTCGAAGTCGTCAGCAGCTTCCGCTTTACGACCTTCATCGAGCGTTCAGTGCTGTTTCAGGCCTTTACGCCCTTCCGACATATCGGCGTCGGATTCTACGATACGAACGAAGACCAGTCGGCCACCTGGGCGGCGTCGGTGATCGCCACGGGCCAGGATCAGTTCGGCGGGTCGATCGCGAACGCCGGCGGCGTCGGCACGGCCGAGCGCATCACCTGGCTGCCCTACTGGGACGACTCCTCCAACGGCAACTGCTACCTGCACGTCGGCCTCGGACACTACCTCAATGCTCCACCCAACCATACCGCGACGTTCAAGACGATTCCGGAGCTTTACATCGGCCAGAACGCCAACGGCGTGCTGGGAACCAGCCAGCAGCCAGCTCCCGGCGCCTTCAACGGCACGCCTCCGCTCGTGAATACCGGGGCGCTGACCAACGTCAATGTCTTCAACGTGATCGGCAAGGAGGTCCTGTGGGTCAACGGCCCGCTGTCGTTCCAGAGCGAAGCGATGGCCAACTTCGTCAGCCAGTCGGGCGGGTCGACGGCGACGTTGTGGGGCGTTTACGGACAGGTGGGTTACTTCCTGACCGGCGAGCATCGCCCCTACGATCGCAAGGCCGGCGCCATCGACCGCGTGATTCCCTTCCACGACTTCGACCCCCGCGGAGGCGAAGGGGGCTGGGGAGCCTGGGAAGTCGCCGGGCGGATTTCGTATCTCGATCTCAACGACAAAAACATCCGCGGCGGAACGCTCAACGACTACACCGTCGGCGTGAACTGGTTCATCAATCCGAACTGGAAAATCGCGTTCAATTACATCCGCGCAAACTCGAAGTACCAGGCGCCCGGACATCCCTACTACGGCCCCAGCAGCACCAACATCGTCGCCATGATGTGCCAGATCGACTTCTAACCCGCCGGGGGCGGGGCCGCTGCCGACGTGGAGATGGGTTGGGCGTAGATGACCTGGACAGCGGCGGTGAGTCGGCGATTCCGATCCACTACCCACCACCCACTATCCACCAACCAACTACTCTTCCAGTTCGACGTTCCAATAAGCGTCGCTGAGGAACTGCTTCCAGCTCTTGGGCGACGTCTTCGGCCAGGCGTATTGAGGGTGCCAGGCCGGGCGGACCGGCACGGTCGCCAGGTGCATCTTCGCTTGAGTCGGCGTGCGGTTCGCCTTGCGACGATTGCACTGCACGCAGGCCAGGACGCAGTTGACCCAGGTCGACAGTCCGCCGTGCGACCGCGGGACGACGTGATCGATGGTCAGTTCGGTGGTCCCCGGCCGGCTGCCGCAATACTGGCAGGTGAACCGGTCTCGCCGATACAGGTTCCGCCGGGAGAACGGCACCGAGCCGCGGTGCTGCCGGTCGTACCGCGTCAGCGAAATGACTTCTGGCACCCGCAGCCGGAAACCGACCCCCTGGATGAACGGCTCGTCGTCCGCGGGGATCAGGCTCGCCCAGTCGGCCCACGAATAGAGCTGGTAGTCGTGATCGACGATCCGGGCCGTCCCCGCGCAGACGAGGCTCAGGGTGCGGGCCACGGGGACCACGCCCACCGGCTGCCAGCAGCGGTTGAGGACCAGCGTCGGACGTTGCAGGACTGCGGTCACGGTTCAATCCCTTGAGAAACGTCGACTCCCGTGGCGCTCGTTGTGGAGACAACGCCAGCGGAGACGTTCCGTGTGCAAGGAGCCCCGGACCGTCCTGCAGGTTCGCCCGTCGGGATAAACACGTCCTTATGGCGTACCACAAATTCTCTCCCGCCGCCACGCTGCCGGGGCGGTTTCGATTCCGCCGGGGAGCGGGATTCACGGAAAGTTCGCGGACGGGGAAATGCCGAAAGGAACGAGTCGAGAGAAGTAGGGGCAGGAGGCCAATCATTGCAAATTGCAAAATGAAAAACGCAAATCGCAAAACTGAAGACCTGCCGGACGCACGTGCACCCGCATTCCTGCACCTGGCCACTGACGACTGACAACTGACAAATCACCAAGAACAAAGAACCAACCACCAACTCCCCCGACCTATCTTCCCCCGCTCCGAGTCTCTACAGTGGCTCTGCGGAGCGGGCCGGACGACCGCTGCGGGACCGCGAGGTTCCGGGGAGGAAAGTCCGGGCTTCACAGGACACGGTGGTGGGTAACGCCCACCGTCCGCAAGGACCGGGACAGTGCCACAGAAAACAGACCGCCGACCGACCGTCGCAAGACGGGCGAGGTAAGGGTGAAACGGTGCGGTAAGAGCGCACCAGCGGGCCGGGCGACCGGTCCGGCTTGGTAAACCCCACCGGAAGCAAGACCAAGCAGGAGGCAGAGCGCGGTTCTCCGCGACACGGGTCGGTCCGGCCCGTACCCAGTCTCCGGGTAGGTTGCTCGAGGCGGCAGGCAACTGCCGCC
Source organism: uncultured Planctomycetaceae bacterium (assembly GCA_942493135.1). Classification (GTDB taxonomy): domain Bacteria; phylum Planctomycetota; class Planctomycetia; order Planctomycetales; family Planctomycetaceae; genus Planctellipticum. Next base: position 3,494,419 of record OW818684.1, read on the forward strand.
CTAGAGAAATGGTCGTCCTCGACAGAACCCGGCTTACAGGCCCGCTCCGCGTTTTCGTCGATCGTTGATGGTTGATCGTCTATGGTCCGAACGCGGGGAGTTCCGGCTCTTCGTTCTGGCCATCAACGATCAACCATCCACCATCAACGATTCCCCCCCTCCCGCTGGCAAAGACCTGCCGTACGCATCAGAATGCGTGCATGCTTTGTCCTTGCAGGGGAGGTTCGCGGATGTCCTGGTTCACGCGCTCGGTCTGGCTCTCGGCACTACTGGTCACGGTCGCGGCGAACGCCGCCGAACCCCTGAAGCTCTCCCTGCGCGCGAGAGATCAAGTCGGCCCCGCCGTCCAGGGCTGGAACGCGGTCGAGAAGCCGGCATCGTGGGATCCGGCGAAGACGGCCCTCGTCATCTGCGACATGTGGGACAAGCACTGGTGCCCCAATTCCACCCTGCGCGTCGGCCAGATGGCCCCCCGCATGAACGAAGTCGTCACAGCCGCCCGCAAACAGGGCATCCTGATCATCCACTGCCCCAGCGACACGCTCGATTTCTACAAGGACCATCCCGCCCGCAAACGGGCCCAGGCGGCCCCGGTTGTCGAAGCGAAACGACCCCTCGAACGCTGGTGCCGGATCGATCCTGAGCGCGAACCGGCCCTGCCGATCGACGATACCGACGGCGGATGCGACTGCGACGAACCGGTGAAGAACTACAAGGCCTGGTCCCGCCAGATCGCCGCCATCGAAATCCGCGACGAAGACGCCATCACCGACTCCGCCGAAGCCTACTACCTGATGCGACAGCGCGGAATCGAGAACGTCCTGGTGATGGGAGTCCACACCAACATGTGCGTCCTCGGCCGCCCCTTCTCCATCCGCCAGATGGTCTACCAGGGACTCAACGTCGCCCTCGTCCGCGATCTTACCGACACCATGTACAACCCGGCGAAGGCCCCCTTCGTCAGCCACTTCACGGGGACCGACCTGGTCGTCGACCACATCGAAAAATTCTGGTGCCCGACGATCACCAGCGACCAGCTCGCCGGCGGCGAGCCGTTCCGCTTCCCCGCCGACACCCGCCCGCACGTCGCGATCCTCCTCGGCGAAGAGGAATACCAGACCGCGACCACGCTCCCCAAATTCGCCGCCGAACATCTCGGCAAGAACTATCGGGTTACGCTGCTGTTCCTCGACGAAAAGACCAAGACGAGCTTCCCCGGCCTGGAAGCGATCAAGGACGCCGACGTGCTGTTCATCAGCGCCCGCCGTCGGCCGCTGATCCCCGAGCAGATGGAATTGATCAAGTCGTACGTCGCCGCCGGCAAACCGGTGATCGGCATCCGGACCGCCAGTCATGCCTTCCACCTCCGCAATCAACCGGCCCCCGCGGGCCTCGCCGACTGGCCGACGCTCGACGCCGACGTCTTCGGCGGCAGCTACTCGAATCACCACGGCCACAATCTCAAGTCGACGGTCTGGCCGCTGGCGGAAGCGAAGGACCATCCGATTCTCAAGGGGATCCCGCAGGCAGAGTTCACCGGCGGCGGCGGGCTCTATCAGACCTCCCCGCTGAAACCCGGCGCGACCGAGCTGATCCGTGGCAAGGTCGCCGGTGTCGATCAGCAGGAACCGGTCGCCTGGACCTTCACCCGCAAGGATGGCGGCAAGTCGTTTTACACCTCGCTCGGCCACATCGACGACTTCCAGCGGCCGGAGTTCGTGGCGCTGCTGCAGAATGCCATTGCGTGGGCAGCCGGCAGCGGAAAGCAGAAAGCGGAAAGCCAGACGAAGACGGAGAGCGGCTGGCGGACGCTCAAAGTCCCCGGAACTTGGAACGACCTCGATCCCGCGCGGCTGAAGGAGTACGACGGGTTTGCCTGGTATCGGTGCGGCATATCAGTCCCCGCCGCCTGGAAGAGCCGGTCGCTGTATCTGTATGTCGAAAACGTCGACAATGCGTGCGAGACGTTCTTCAACGGCGTGAAGATCGGCGTCAGCGGCAAGCTGCCGCCAGAGTACGAAAGCGGCCTCGTCTCCAATCAGCACCGCTACGTCGTTCCGCCCGAGATCGTCAAGACCGACGCCCCCAACGTCGTCGCCATCCGGGTCTACGATCACGACGGCAACGCCGGCTTCAAAGGGATCGCTCCCAGCCTGATCGGCGGCAACGAGGCGATCTCCACGACCGGCGACTGGCAGTTCCGCACCGGCGACGATCTCGCCTGGGCGAAAGAGACGCCCGCCGAGCTGCCGAACTTCAACAGCGTGGGCCCGGTCCCCAAGCTCAGCCCGTTCGCCACGGTCATCCGTCGGCAGGTGCAGGACAAACCCCTCACGCCGCAGCAGTCGATGGACTTGTTCAAGGTTCCCGACGACCTGGAAGTCGAACTGGTCCTGGCCGAACCGCTCGTCGCGCAGCCGCTGTTCATGAACTTCGACGAGCGCGGCCGGCTGTGGGTGCTGCAGTACCTGCAATACCCGGAACCTGCCGGCCTGAAGCTCCTGAGCAAGGACCAGTGGTGGCGGGCCGTTTACGACAAGGTTCCCGAGCCTCCCCCCCACGGCGTGAAGGGCCGGGACAAGATCACGATCCACGAGGATACTGACGGTGACGGCAAGTTCGACGCGCACAAAACCTTCATCGACGGTCTCAATATCGCGACGGCGTTTGCGCAGGGCCGAGGGGGCGTGTTCGTTCTGAATCCGCCGTACCTGCTGTTCTATCCCGACAAAGATCGCGACGACATCCCGGACGGCGATCCGGAAGTCCTGCTGACCGGCTTCGGCCTCGAAGACACTCACTCCGTCATCAACAGCCTCCGCTGGGGACCGGACGGCTGGCTCTACGCGGCCCAGGGGAGCACCGTCAGCGCCAACGTCAAACGTCCGAGCGAGAAGAATGGCGTCTTCACGCAGGGGCAGAACATCTGGCGCTACCACCCCGAAACCAAACGCTACGAAGTCTTCTCTGAAGGGGGGGGCAACGCGTTCGGCGTCGAAATCGACGCCGACGGGCGGATCTTCTCCGGTCACAACGGCGGGAACACCCGCGGCTTCCACTACCTGCAGGGGGCCTATCTGCAGAAGGGCTTCGGCAAGCACGGCTCGCTGGGAAATCCCTATGCCTTCGGCTATTTCCCCGCGATGGAGCACGGCGACTATGCCCGCTTCACGCACAATTTCGTCGTCTACGAAAGTGGCGCTCTGCCCGAGAAATACCAGGGAAAGATCTTCGCCGTGAACCCGATCACCAGCCACGTGATCATCAGCGAGCGAATTCCGGTCGGCAGCACGTTCAAAACGAAGGACGTGGGAATGGCGATCGAATCGGCCGACTCCTGGTTCCGCCCGGTCGACATCAAGGATGGTCCGGACGGCGCGCTCTACGTCGCCGACTGGTACGACGGCCAGCTCGCCCACACGGCGAACTATCAGGGAGGGATCGACAAGGAGCACGGGCGGATTTATCGGATCAAAAGTCGAGTGCCGAGTGCCAAGAGCCAAGTGACGGAGGAAAAGAAACCGCTCGATCTCGCGAAGCTTTCGACGCAGGAACTTCTCGATCGGCTGGATTCGCCGAACCGCTGGCTGCGTCAGACGTCTCTGCGTCTGCTGGAAGATCGTCCGGCTCAGGAGGTCGCTGCGGCGACGAAGCAGGATCCGCAGTTTGCACCGGATCGTTCCCTCGAAACCATCAGCCTCACAGCGGTCGACGGTCGTCTCGCTGCCGATGAAGCTCTGGCTCTCAAGGCACTCACACAGGCGAAGAATCCAACCGTTCGGGAGTGGACCGTCCGGTTGCTCTGCGACAACGGAAAGGTCTCGCCCGCACTGGCGAGTGCGATCGCCGGCGCCGCCCGGACGGAGGCGAACATTGAAGTCCTCTGCCAGCTCGCCTGCTCCGCCAAACGGCTATCCGCCGAGCAGGGGCTGCCGGTGGTCGACAGCCTGCTGCACCGCTCGGAATTCATCGACGATCCCCGGTTCCCGCTGCTGGTCTGGTGGGCGCTCGAAGTCCAGGTGCAGCCGGCTCACGATGCCGTCCTGTCGCTGTTCAACAATCCCGATCTGTGGCGAGAACCGCTCGTCGAGAAGGAAATCCTCTCCCGATTGATGCGGCGGTTCGCCGCGACGGGCAAGCGCGAAGACCTCGCAATCTGTGCGAAGCTCCTCAAGCTGTCCCCCGGCAAGCCGAGCACCGAAGCTCTGATGCGCGGGTTCGAAGAAGCCTTCCAGGGCCGGTCCCTGACCGGCGTTCCCCCCGAACTGGTCGAAGCCCTCTCCAAAGCGGGCGGCGGTTCGCTGTCGCTCAAGATCCGCCAGGGGGACGCCCAGGCCATCCAAGAGGCTCTCGGGCAGATCGCCAACGAGAAGACGCCGGCCGGGAAGCGGATGGAATATATCCAGCTCTTCGGCGAAGTGAAGCATCCCCCGGCGGTCAATGTGCTGCTCGACGTCCTGGGGAAGACCTCAGACGACGGCGTGAAGGCGGGCATTCTGGGGTCGCTGCAGGCCTACAACGACGACCGGATCGCCCCGGCGGTGCTCAAGCAGTACGGCCAGATCACGGACGACATCCGCTCGGTCGCCCAGTCACTGCTGGTCAGCCGGAAAAACACGGCTCTGGCGCTGCTCGAAGCGGTGGAACGGGGCGAGATCAACGCGAAGGCGCTGCCGGTGGAGACGGTCCGCAAGCTCACCGCCCATCGCGACGAACGCGTGGCGGCGCTCGTCAAGAAACTGTTCGGCAACGTCGAAGGTGCGAGCACCGCCGAGATGCAGGCCCAGTTCGAGCGGGCGCTGGCCGCCATCAACGCGGGGGGCGGCGACCCGTACATCGGCAAGCCCCTCTATATGCAGAGCTGCGGCAAGTGCCATCAGCTCCACGATCAGGGGGGCCAGATCGGCCCCAACCTGACCGCCTTCAAGCGGGACGACAGCCGGACCATGCTGCTGAGCGTGATTAACCCGAGCGCCGAGATCCGCGAAGGCTTCGAGAACCTGCTCGCCGTGCTGGACGACGGCCGGATCGTGCAGGGCTTCCTGGTCGAACAGGACCCGCAGGTGGTCGTGCTGCGCAACACCGACGGCCAGACAATCGCGGTGGAACGCGCCGAGATCGACGAACTGGTTCCTCAGAAGAAGAGCCTGATGCCGGAGGGGCTGCTGAAAGACCTGACCGAAGACCAGATCCGCCACCTGTTCGCCTACCTGCGTTCGACGCAGCCGCTGAATAATTGAGGGAGAAGATCTCTCGCAGAGGCGCAGAGGAAGAGGAGTTCGCAGAGAAGACGGGAAGATTTCACGCAACGACGCAAAGAGGAACGCAGAGACGCCAGGAGGAAATGTCGAATGTCGAAGCGAAATCACCGGCATCGATCCTGAAACAGCCCGTCTGTTCGTCTTGTCCCCTCTCCCGCTGTCTTCAGTGGGAGAGGGACAGGGTGAGGGTCTTCGAAGATGCCGAAGTCGTGTCCACGGAGAAAAGACGGCGCGCCTCACAATCGTGGCCTGTGATTCCGTCGAGAGACGAGAGCCCAGAGTCGAGAGCTGGAGAATGAGAACGACGCTGGCCGGTTGTCTCGGCCCCGGAGGGACAGAAGAGTCATAGCCCCGCGGCGTCAGCCCGGGGTCGATCGAGTGCGGTTGAGCCGCAACAGCCCCGGCGGGGCGAAAGAGCGATTGCTGAGAACCTCTGATGCTCACGCCGCTGATTCTCCCGTTTCAATGGACCCTGATGGCGTTGTGCGGCCTGTTCGTCGTCGCCTTCGTCTTCTCCCGGCGTCGGAAAGCGACTCTCGTTCAGTCCCTGGCTTGGGCGGCGCTGGCTTGCGCGTTGTTGCTCATTCCGACATTCGCGGGCCTGTCGTATATCGTCGATCACTTCCGTTACGGTGAATTCCACTATGCATCGCCTGCAGCCATCCGTGATCCGTACATCGAACTGCCGCCAGCGGCGTGCGACATCGAAGTGCGGAAGTTCGCATCAGGCCATCGCGTTCGGTTCACCATCGCTCCTGACAGTATGACGAACTGGCTCGCGAAGCAGCATGCGCAGCCCGACGTGGTCGATAGAGCCGCGAAGCAAATCGATCCCGAATCGCAAGAGCTGCGCCGCATTCAATTCGCCTCGCAATTCGGCCAGTACGGATGGACGCCTACCGACGACATGCAGCTCTATGAAGGTCCGACGTCACGCCGCGGGGGCGGATTTCGTGTCTGGTACGACGCATCCTCCAGCCAGGCCTTTCTGTCGGCGGCCTACTGGTAGCTTCCGATCGACGCCGCGGACATCCGGTGTACCTGATGCGGCAATCCTCCCTTCAGCATTCGCCAACGCCTTCCACAATCCCGCCCTGATCCCCGAAATCCTCTCTTCGTTTTTTTTCAAAAAAGTCCGGCAATTGCTCTTGCACTTCGCCAGAACCAGTGTCAGCGTGTTCCCTTGTCGGGTGTGAGGCGGGCTGGATCCACGACGCGGATGGCCGCGTTGCTCGAGCGCACACGTCGGACAAGCGGGCCGGGTCAGGGCCCGAACCGGGCTTCTCGTCCGAGGGGCTCGCGGGGGCGCACCTCGTGTGCGCGGATACTTGACGTCAAGTCCTCCCGACGTGTGACCGCACGGGGTTGACCTGATCGAAGCCAGCCGAAAACCGCGGCGGAGGGAACGGGGCACGACGCCCCACCCCCGCCGCGTCCGGCCGGACGACTATCAAATGTACCGAATTCCCATCGCGAACTCATCGAGTCCCGCGCAGCGCGATCGTGCGCGCAATCATTTCTGCGCTGCGGTTCTCTCCACATTCCTTCTTTCGCCCCTCCGGGGCTGTTGCGGACTCAACCTCACTCAATCACCCCGGGCTGACGCCGCGGGGCTATGCCTCTTCCACCCCTGTCGGGGCTGAGACAAACGGCCACCGCCATTCTCATTCACATTCTCGGGCTCTCGACTCTGGACTCTCGTCTCTCGACTCCCTTCGACATTCGACATTTCCTCCTGGCGTCTCTGCGTTCCTCTTTGCGTCTTTGCGTGAAATCTTCCCGTCTTCTCTGCGAACTCCTCGTCCTCTGCGCCTCTGCGAGAGATCTTCCACTACGGTCGCAGTTGCCGCTCTCCCCGCCAGTCGCTATTTTGCCTGTTTGGTCTCGCGGATAATCGCATCAGGAGCTGAGCATGGGTTTGATGACTGGCAAGAAGGGTCTTGTCTTTGGCGTGGCCAACGATCACTCGATCGCCTGGGCGATCGCCGAGAAGCTGCACCAGGAGGGGGCTCAGCTCGGTTTTACGCACCTGCCCGACAAAGATCCCGCCAATCCCAAGATGGAACGCCGGGTCCGCAAGCTCGCCGACCCGATCGGCGCGAAGCTCATCACCCCCTGCAACGTCCAGGACGACGGCGATCTCGACCGGGCATTCGCCGCGGCGAAGGAGACGTTCGGCGAACTCGATTTCGTCGTCCACTCGATCGCCTACGCCCCGATCGACGACCTCAAGGGCCCCGTCTACAACGTGAGCCGGGAAGGTTTCAAGACGTCGATGGACATCAGCGTCTTCAGCCTGATGGCCGTCTGCAAGCGGGCTCGCGACCTGATGCCCCGCGGCGGCAGCATCATTACGCTGTCCTACCTGGGTGGCGAACGGGTCATTCCCGGCTACAACGTGATGGGGCTCTGCAAGGCGGCGCTGGAGTCGAGCGTCGGTTACCTGGCGCACGAACTCGGACCGCAGGGGATTCGCGTCAACGCCTTGAGCGCCGGCCCGATCAAGACTCTCAGCTCGTCGGCGGTCAAGGACTTCGACGTCATGCTGCAGATGTACGATGCGATGGCCCCGCTCCGCCGGAACGTCGAGATCGAAGAAGTCGGCAAGACCGGCCTCTACCTGGTCTCGGACCTGTCGACCGGCGTCACGGGTGAGACGCTGCATGTCGACTCGGGCTACCACGTGATGGGCGCTCCCCCTGCGGACGCCAAGTTCGGCTGAGCGAGAGCCGGTCGGTCGCAAGTGATTTCCGGGAGCCCGCAGGCGTTGCAACGTCTGCGGGCTCTCCATGTTTCCGAGGGGATGTCATGTCGTCAGTCACGCGCGTCGGAATCGCCGTGGTGGAGCACCGGGGACGGTACCTGGTCGGAACGCGCGGGGCCGATCTCGTGCTGGCCGGCAAGGCCGAGTTCCCGGGCGGCAAGGCCGAGCCTGGTGAGAATCCCCAGGGCGCCGCCATTCGCGAGTGCCGCGAGGAGACCGGGTTGGCAGTCAACGCCACCCGATTGCTGCACCAGGTGCGGCACACCTACGACCACGGCACGGTCGAGCTGTTTTTCTGGCTCTGTCAGCCGCTCCCGAATGCGGAGATCGCGGCGGAGTTGAACGGGTTCCGCTGGCTGACTCCGGCGGAGATGCAGCCGCTCGACTGGCCCGCGGCGAATCGGGCGGTGCTGGAAGAGTTGAGAGTTGAGAGTTGAGAGTTGAGTGTCGAGAGTCGACAATTCGATGCTCAAGCGGCGCGGCGGACGGGGACTGTGTGGCGGTTGGCGGCTTCACTCAACACCGCCAGGAACTCGTGGTAGTTCCGGTCGAGCGAATGATCGATTGCCAGTTCGCAGGCTTCTTGACTCATCGCCTGCCGCAGGTCGACGTCCAGCAGGGCCGTCATTGCCGTCTCCATCTCGTCGAGGCTCCACGGGGCCGGGATCACGAAACCTTCCTGGCCGGGAGTGACCAGTTCTCCCGCTCCGTTGAACTCCGTGGTGATGACCGGCAGGCCGCAGGCCAGTGCCTCCAGGACCGTCAGGCTGCAGGGGTCGTAGTAGGTCGGGTGGACGTAGGCGTCCGCCGCCGCATAGGCGGCCAGGGAATCCGCGATCGCACCGACAAACTGCACGCGGTCGCCGCAGCCCAGCCGGTCAGCCTGCCGCTGGTAGCGTCCCGGACGATCCTTCCCGGCAATCACCAGCCGGGCGTTCGAGTCCTTCCGGGCGACTGTCGCGAAGGCCGCAATCAGCTCGCGCACGCCCTTCAGGGCGAAGTTATGGGCGACCAACAGGAAGACCGTTTCCTGACCGGCGAAACCCCAGGCCATCCGTTGAGCGGACCGGAGCGACTGGCAGCGCGCGGGCGAGAACCGATCGATGTCGACGCCGTTGTAGACTTGGCGGATCGCCGCGGTCGGGATCTGGTCCAGCGTCCGGTAGTGCCGTTCGGTCATTTCTGACAGGGCAATGATCAGCCGGCCGTCGGCGACGTCAAACTGTCGCCGCTGCAGGCTGAGTTGCTGGCGATAGCGGGGCGCGACCGCCTGCAGACCTCGGCGGACCCAGCGCAGGGCCGGCGGGACGAGCAGATCATTCTGCTGCAACGAGGCCTGGCGTGAGCCGCCGTGTGGCAGGATCACGTCGCCCGTCCAGGAGTGTCCCATGTCGGCGAGGACGTCGAAGTCCCGGCCGCAGGATGTCCGCTCGACCGCGTCCGCAAAGCCGCTCACGCCGCGCGTCGGAGGAACCGGAACCCAGCCGATGCCCGCCGCGGAGACTTCGGAGGACTGGGCCTGGCCGATATGGACCACCTCGTGCCCGGCCCGGACCATCCTGGCGGCCATCTGAAACGTCCACTGCTCGGCGCCGCCGCGGGCGGGATCCAGGTATTTGAGAATCAGGGCGATGCGCATGCGAGCGGGGCTTTCAGTCGGAGAGCGATCAGGCGGCATCGCGCCGGGCGGAATGACGTGACCAGAGCCGGCTGGCGGTTGCGAACACGTGGTCGACAGACAGGTCTCGCATGCATTTGTGGTGCCCCAGCGGGCACTCGCGCTGCTGGCACGGACCGCAGTCGACGGCGAGCTGGACGTGTTCCGCCCTGGCGAAATGGGTTTCGCTCCAGGCGATGTGCGTGGGACCGAACAGCGTGACCACGGGGACATCGAACGCCGCCGCGAAGTGCCGGGGGCCGGAGTCGGTCGTCACCATCAGTTGAGACGCCTCGACGGCGGCCTTCGTGAGGCCGATGCTCAGCGGCTCGCCGGCCAGGCTCAGGACGGCGGGGTGCTGAGCGGCGTCGGCGATCCAGCGGGCGTCGTCCCGTTCGGCCGGTCCGCAGAGAACCAGCACGCGCGCACCCAGTTCGTTGACAAGCCGTCGAGCGAGCTCGGCGAAGGACTCCCGCGGCCAGTTCTTGGCGCCGCCGAATGCCCCTCCCGTATTCAAGGTGACCAGCGGTCGACTCTGCCATTGTTCCGGAAACGTGGCGAGGACTTTCTGCACCGCCTGACGGTCTTCCGGCAGCAGGGCGAGCTCCAGTTGGCGTGTCGCCAGCAGTCCGCCGGCCCGGGCGGCCAGCGTCAGATAGTCGTCGAGCGCCGGATGCGGCTCGCGTCGCAGGGGGGCAGGGACGGCATCCGTGAGGAGCCAGCGGCGGCCGTCGCGGTCGAAGCCGATCCGCCGACGGGCGCCGGAAACCCACGCCAGCCACGCGGAGCGGAGCGAGTTCGGCAGGAGCACGGCCGCGTCGAAATGTTCGGACTGCAGACGTCGCCAGAGCTTCCACCCGGAAAGGGCGGACGGCTGGGACTTCTTCTGGTAGAGAATCGTCCGGTCGAACAGGTCGAGCCCGGCGAGCACGTCCCCGATCACCGGACGCATGATCCCGACCAGTTCCGCATCCCGGTGGGCCAGACGGGAGCGCCCGCAGCGCGGGGGTCGCCATCACGGCGTCGCCGACCCAGTTCGGGAGGTAGATGGCCAGCTTCATCCGGCGCGCCGCTCCACCCGGCCGGCGTCGGGAACCGGGAACGGAATCGTGTGGGCGGATTCCTCGCGGAGCCGGCGGACGATATCCGTCGTCGACAGCCCCGGCGTGATTCCGAGCGCCTTGACCCGGCCGCCGTAGGACTGGACGACTTCGCGGCCGACGATTTCGTCGTCGCGATACGTCCCCCCTTTGACCAGGACGTGAGGCTTCAGAGTTTCCAGGACCGCATGTGGCGTGTCTTCGTCGAAGACGACGACATAGTCCACGGATTCCAGGGCCGCGAGCATCTGAGCGCGATAGTCCTGGTCGAAGATCGGACGATCCGGAGCTTTGCCAAGCCGGCGGACGCTGTCGTCGCTGTTGACCGCGACGATCAGGCAGTCCCCCTCGCGGGCCGCTTCCTGCAGGTATGACACATGGCCGGCGTGCAGCAGATCGAAACAGCCGTTCGTCAGGACGATCTGCTGGCCGATCTTCTTGCGGGCGGAAACTTGTTTCTGCAGCTCGGGGAGCGTGCAGACTTTGCCGCCGCTGCGCCGGGCGCCCTGCAGCAGATCGGTCAGGATTTCGCGCCGGCTGATGGGGACGACGCCGATCTGTTCGACTTCCAGGCCGCCGGCGATGTTGGCCAGCCGCGAGAGGCTGACCGGATCGACCCCCGCCGCCATGCCGACGCCGATCATCGCCAGGACCATGTCGCCGGCGCCGGTGATGTCGTAGACCTCGCGCGTTCGCGTTGGCAGGTGGATGGGCTCGGCGTCCCGGCGGGCGAGGACGATACCGTCCCGATCGAGCGTGACGAACGCCATGTCGAGATCGAACTGCTCGACGAGATGGTCGCCGGCAAGAAATGCTTCGGAAATCGACCGGACGTCGCGTCCGGTCGCCTTGCCCGTTTCCGAGCGATTGGGAGTGACGCCTGCCGCGCCGCGATAGAGGTTGTAATCGCCGCCGGCCGCCGGGTCGGCGACAACCGGGATGCCCGCCTTGCGTGCGGCTTCGATGAGCGGCTGCAGCACTTCGCTGGTGCAGACCCCCTTGGCGTAGTCCGAGATCAGGATGGCGTCGAAGTCCCGCAGACGGGGCAGCGTCTGACGGAGGAATTGGCGGGCCAGCTCGGAAGAAACCGGCCGGCGGACTTCGCGGTCGACCCGCAGCATCTGATGCGGATGCCGGTGCTGAGCCCGGCCCATGAACCGGACTTTGACGGTCGTCGGGCGATCGGGATCGCTCATGACTGCGGAGCAGTTGACGCCGGATCGTTCGAGCTCCTGCGAGACGAGTACGCCGTCGGAGTCGTGGCCGACGATGCCGGCGAGCGTTACTTCGGCATCCAGACCGCGGAGCATGTTGGCGACGTTGGCCGCTCCTCCGAGTCGATTCTCCTGGCGCTCTTCGCGGAGCAGGATGACGGGGGCTTCCTGGCTGATGCGTTCGGCGTCGCCCCAGACGTAGCGATCGAGGATCAGGTCCCCCAGGACCAGGATCCGGGGAGTACCGAGTTGTTCGACGATCTCAACGAGATGCTGCGACATGCGTCAGCCGTCCCTGGCTTGGCGAGTGTGACCCGTCGCTCCGCGACGGTGGCTGCGTGGGCGACCGGCGCGCACCGGCCCCTTCAGATCGGCGGAATCATCTCGCAGGATGGGAGTTAAGTCAATCCCGTTTCCCGTGTGAAACGGGGCGGTCCTTCGCGTCAGCGGCTGACCTTCGGCGCCTGGGCCGTCTGGCCGGTCACTGTGAACTTGTACCCGGCGCCGTCCCGTTCAACAGCGAAGTACGTCCGTTTGATCTGCGCCACCGGCCGATTGAGGTAGTCGTGCTCCAGCCGGGCCAGCATGGTTTCCGTTTCCGTCGGATAGAAGTGCAGGACAGTCGTCTCGAACGGAACTTTCAGCCCGGCTCGGCCCATCAGTTCGAGGTCGGCCTTGCGGCGTTCGCCTCCCTGCCAGCTCATGTAAAGCCTTTGCTCCGCCGCCCCGCTGGTGGTGTAGCGGACGGCGGGAGCCGGCTGCGTCAGCTTGGAGACGTATCCCAGTCGGCCGTCCGGGAGCAGGACTCCCAGCTCGATGCCGAAGAACTCGAGCTGCTTCGCATACTCGTCGACAGTGAGCCGATCGCCGAAGCGGACGTACCAGCGCTGCTCGCGGGGGATGCCGCCGATCCCGGGACCGACGCCCAGCCCCCGACGCCCCGTCCCCTTGGCGCTTCCGGCCACGCCGACATTGCGTACGCCGACCTCAAACTGCTGCTGCACCAGTTCGGTGGCGGCCTCGGACATTTCGATGACGGTCTCCAGCGACTGCTCAATTTCGGTCTGTTCGGCGTTCTCCTCCTCCGGAGCCGCATCGGCCCGTTCCGGATCGGGGCTGTCGACGCGCAAGGTTTCATCGGGCGAGCCGTCCTCGTCGCCGCCGGGAAGTTCCACAAGCTCGACCGGGACCATCGTGACCTTGGTCGTGGTGCGATTGGTGAGCCAGACGGTTGTGACGCTGCCGAAGGCGAACACCAGCGCCGCAAACACCGCCAGCACCCCCGCGATGACCTGGTCGAAGCGGGTGACGCGCAGCACGGGCGGTCGAATCGAAGGTTCCCGGTGAGAAGCCATGGGAGTGTGGGACCAAATCTGGAGGTGCCGCTATTTGCGGGTCTGAATCTGCTGGCGATCTTCGCGTTCGTCGTAAGGGCGGACTTTGAGATACCAGTCATTCCACTTCTTCATGGCCGCCGCCCGCCAGGTTCGCAGATGATCGGCCTGCTGCTCTTCCGTGGCGTCCTCGGGCAGCCCCTCCAGCGGTTCAATCGCCGGTCCAATCCCCTCGGGGCGGCGACTGAGAATGCACAGGCCGAAGCTGGCTTCGCGAACGACCGCCACATCTGGATCGCCCAGACTGCGGATCAGTAGCGGAGCCGCGCTGATGTCCTGGGAACGGGACATCGCCCAGACCGCAGTTCGCCGGACTTCCGGACGGGGATCGACGGCCAGCTTGCGCAGGCGGGGAACCTGTCCGACCAGTTCCGGTCCCTGGTCGAGCTGCACCGCTTCCACCAGTTCGGTCTGCAGCGTTGGCAGCTCGACGTCCACCGTCTTCTCCAGGTTCGCCAGCAGTTCGTCAATCGGGCTGCGCGGCTTCTTTTCGCCGACGTCCGCACCGTTCAACTGGGCGTTGCTGAGGTCGGCGGGGAGGCCGCGTCCGCCGACGAGAAGCCCGCCCCCCAGAACCCGCGGCAACGGTTTGAATGTCGATCCGGTCGCCTTTGTCAGGAACAGCAGGGCAAAACTGGTCGACGCCGTCGGTCCGTTGCTGTCATTCCATTCGCCAGACTTCTGTTGAGCCGCAAAGAGAATGTCGGCGCCGCGATTGTACCAGTCGACCTCGACCAGCTTCGCGGAACCGCGCAAGGCGCCGATCCGTTCGATGCTGTACATCGAATAGCAGGTCCAGGTGCCCAGCGTGTAGCGGCCCTCGACGATCGTCCGATCGAGCAGGCTGATCCCCTTGCGAATCGCCTGGTCGAGTTCACTGGCGGAGAGTCGAAGAACATCCGGCCGCGCACCGTTCGCGACCCCCTTTTTGGGCTCTTCCGGAGGTGCAACCGGTTCCAGAATCCCATAGCGCTTTCGCCCTGGAATCACGACGGAGAGTGTCACTGGCGGCGCTGCGGGATCCTCGGGGGACTTCTCGTCGACCTTTTCGAGCGGCGCGTCGGTCAGTCGCCCCTGACCGTGGAGCATCAGACGAATGATCATCAGGCTGCTGGTCCCGGCCGCAGTCATCGAAAACGTCGGATTCGTCCCTTCGTGCGGATGGTAGGCAAATCCGCCGTCCTCTTTCTGCGTCGAGAGGAACCAGCGTCCGGCGCGGTCCCAGACGTCCCGGGGGATCTCGCGTCCCATGCGGGCCGACGCCCACAGGCCGAGCACTCCGTATTGGCTGATGCTGGTGTCGCCGGCATTGTTGAGCTGATTCGGGTAGTACCAGACTCCCACTTCGTTCTGACGGGCCAGCAGGTACTGCGTGATCGCGTCGACTTCGGACGGATAGACATCGGGACCGGTGGCCTCGAGCAGGAGCAGGGAGATCGTCGCCTCATAGATATGGTGCGCCGGATTCCGGGTGCTGGAATACTCTCCCGCCGCAACCTGGCCGACGATTCGCTTGACCGCAGCCTGCACGATGGGAGCATCGACCGGTTCGCCCGTCTTGACGAGGGCGTAGGCCGCCAGGACGCCGATCGGAGCGTCGATCGACTGAATCTTGAGGACGGCCCGTCCCCGGGCGATCGCCTTGTCGATGGCGGCCTGGTCCGCACCCGCCGCGAACAGCGGAAGTCCCGCTACGAACCCCGCGAAGAACCAGATGTTGCAGCGGGCTGGCATGAAAGCTTCCTCCGTTCCATCGACAGCAGAACGGTCAGGGTTTTTCGCTGAGATCACAGGTGCATGCAAACTGCCCGCAGCCCGGACAACCATTGCCATATTTTTTGCGAACGGCGGCATCCAGGTCGACGCCTGCCACATTGGCAATGGTGGCGAGCCAGGCGAGAACGTCGGCAAATTCCAGAGCCAGCTCCTCGTGCGAACCTTCGCGGAGCGCGGCCGCCAGCTCGCCGACCTCTTCCATCAGCCACATGAACGTGCCGTCGACACCCCGCGCGGCGTCCTTTGCGCCGTACATCCGGCGGATCAGATCCTGCAGATCTCGCAACGAGAGAGCGGGGCTGTCTGTCACGATCCGGCATATCCTGAGAGAAAAGGAGAGGAGCAATGGCGGAACGCCCGTCGCTCCAGTCTACTCTTCTCCACGCAATTGAGCGAGCAGAGTCTTCGCTCCTTGGTGCTTCGGATCGTGCTTCAGAGCCTCGATGAGCCGGCTCTTCGCATTACGGATTCGATCGTCGGCCGCATAGAGCCGGGCGAGCTCCACATTCCAGTCGGCATTCCCCGGTTTCAATTCCAGCGCCGTTTCGTATTCCTGAGTTGCACGCGGTCGATCATTCAGTTTCACGGCCGCCTCCGCGAGAACCCGGTGTGTCTCCGCGTCAAGGACGTCGATCAGCAGCGAATCGCGGGCGTAGGCTCGGGCGGCGCGGGCGTCCCCTTCGGCGAGGGCAAATTCGGCCAGCTTCAAACGCACGATCGGGTCGTCAGGCTCCAGCGGCAGCAGAGACTGCAGGGCCGTCTTCAGTCCGGCCCGATCATCCGTCTCCAGAGCGATGGCCGCCCGCCCGCGCCACCAGTCGGGATACCGGGGAAACTTCTGCTGGCCGAGTTCGCACAGCTCCCCGGCGGCCTGCCAGTTCTGACCGGCGAGTTGACTGTCGAGCAGGAGCGACAGGATGTCCCGCCGAGGGGCGTTCCGGTCGAGCGCCCGCTCCAGAATCTCGACCGCACCCGCCAAGTCCTCCGCCGCGACGGCTGCCCGGGCCGCCACCAGAGCCGCCTGCGGCTGAGCGGGATGATCCTTCAGGACATCGAGTGCCAGTCGATTCGCTTCGTCCCGTTTCCTGGCCATCCAGAGCAGACCGGCATAACGGGCCGCAACTTCGGGCGAATCGGGAGCTTCGCGATAGGCCCGCTGAATCTCCGCGGGTGACTGCGGCTCTTCGCGAGTCTCTGCGGCATCCAGCCCGGCGACGGTCTGCTGCAGGAACTTGAGGTAACCCGCTTCGAACTCGGCCAGATCGACGCCGAAGACTTCCCGAACCGCGGCAGGCGTCTTGAGCTGACGCCGATAGGCGTCGAGCAGCTTGACGAGAGATTCCTCGCCGGCCCGTTCGACCATATAATCCGCATACAGCATGCTCTGACAATAGGCGAAGTTCCATTCTTCGCTCGATCCCGCCAGGACAAAGCCCTCCGTCAGCGTCTCGAGATTGCGCAACTTTCCGGCCGCAACGCGCTCCGCCAGCAGGCGGTCCCATTCCAGCGGCCGGAGCGTTCCTTCGGCCCGCATCGCGAGGGCTTCGGTGAACCAGTGGGGAATGTTGAATTCGGTCTGCTGCAGATTGAGGACGTGCACGAACTCGTGACGCAGCACCCGGCCCCAGTGCAGGGGACGCTCGAGACAGGTCGGCGAGGTCATCGCAATCATCAGGCCGGTCGATGCGCCAATCGTCTGGATCCACGGAAGCCCGACCATCCGGGCGCTGAACCACTGGTGCCCCGAAAGTCCGCGGGCATTGTTATAAATCTCGATCTGCGTCCGCTGTGGAGGCTCGAAACCGTACTGAGCCGTCAGGTCGGCGTAGGTCTCTTCGAGATACTCGGCCATGTAGCGGGCGAGCAGTCGGTCGAGCTGCGAGTCGGCGTGAATGACGAAATGGTCGGTGGTGACCGCCTTGTAGTCGTCGAGGACCCGAATGACCTTCCGCAGGTTGCTGATCTTTACGTGGTACGGATCGGCCTTGAACGCCGCGTCCAGGAGGGTGCGGGCTTCGTCGACGCGCCCCGTCTGCATGCAGAGCATCCCCAGTCCCGTTCTCGGCTGGGCGAGCGGCGGCATCAGGACGATGGCCCGCCGGTAGAGATCTTCTGCGAGGCGAAACTTTCGCCAGTCTTCGAGCCAGCCGGCCAGTTCCGACAGAAAAACTCCCGGATGCGGGTTCTGTTGTGCGACGCGGACAAACACCGGCTCCACCTCGGAACTTTCATCAACCTTCCAGTCGGCAATGTGGTCGAGGTGTTCGAGCAGCTTCGTCCAGCGCTCGGGGGCTGGGGGGCCATGCTGCTGGAGTTTCCACGCAGCGAGTCGGGCCAGATTCCGTTCGTCGGTCCCGTTGGCGGCCAGCAGTCGATCGAGCAGACCGGGAACCGCTTCCCGGGCGTCCGTCGAGAGCGCGACATCGAGCTTCAGTCGGAGCGCAGCGGGATATTCCGGACGAATTTCCAACGCCGCGCCGGCACGCGATGTGGCCTGGGACCAGTCACGCTGGTCGAGGGCCGATTCCCCCAGCAGGACATGGATTTCAGCCGCCTGCGGATTGATTGCCAGAGCCGCCTGCAGCTCGGGAATCCCCTGGGCCCGATTGTACTTTTCCAGCAGCAGCGAACCGGCCAGCCAGCGTCCCTCCCAGGCGAGCGGATCGGCTTTCTCGATGTCCCGGCAAACGGTATTCACCACGAAGTCGAAGACTTGAGACACCGACTTCCAGCGGGCGTACTCAGCCGCCCCTTGACCCACCAGCAGCAGATCCTCCGCGGATGTCGGCTGGCTGCGATTGTAGTATTGCACGAACCAGCGATAGCCGTCTTCGGCCTCTTTGAGCTGACCGCGGGCTGCCGCCAGATCGGCGGCGATCAATCGGGCGCGCAACTGGTCGGGTGCCAGTTCCAGGGCTGCTGCTGCGGCATTGGCGGAATCTTCCAGACGACCGTGATCCCAGTGCAGCCGCGCCAGTTCCGCCAGCAGGTCAGCGGATCTGGGATCGGACTCAATCGCCAACTGCAGACTCTTCAGGGCCTCATCATCGCGGCCGAGCGCCCGAAGACTGTGAATCCGGGTCAGTACGACGGCGGCATTGGCGGGATCGGACGTCAGCAGACCGGTGCAGACTTCGAGTGATTCCTCGTAGCGGCCGCGCCGCAGGTGTTCGCGAGCGGTCGTCAGTTCATCCGCCAAGGTGGTCGAATGGAACCCGCCGCCCGCCAGTACTGCGAGCGCAAACCATGCTGTCCGCACGACTTGCAGATTGACTTCGCTGACCGACGGCTGTCGGTTGCCCCGCATGAAAACGTCTCCCGAAGAGGTGGACCTCTCCCGAAAACGCTAACGCGCTCTGCAGGCGTACACAACACGAACTTTCGCGGCAAAACGCCGTGTTTCTCGATTTCGAACCGATTATTCGCATTGATCGCCGGGGGCGGGCCGGTAACCTCGCAGAAACTCGGCGACGGCCATCGGTCGTTTGCCGTCGGGCTGCACCTGCACCAGGTCGATCCTCCCGGTTCCGCACTGGACTGTGCAGCGATCAGCCGTGGCTTCGACGACGGTCCCCGGCACGCCCTGGCTGTCGGGATCGGCCACCCGGACGCGCTGGACGATCACTCGTAGCGGGGCGCGGTCGGCGAGATGAACGGTCGTAAATGCCATCGGCCACGGCTGCATGCCGCGAACGTGACGCTCGACCTCGACCGCAGATCGGTCCCAGGGAATCCGACCGTCCTGTTTTGTCAGCTTGCCGGCCCGTGTGACCAGGCCGGGATCCTGCAGCACGGGCGTCGTCGTCCCGGCCTCGATCTGATCGATCACCTGCAGCGTCAGCGGGCCGGCGAGATCGGCGAGCCGGGCTTCGAGATCGCCGGTGGTGTCGTCCGGGCCGATGGGAGTCCGGACAACTCCCAGCATCGGGCCGGCGTCGAGCTTCGGTTCGAGCTGGATAATCGTGACGCCGCTCTCTGCGTCACCGCTCAGCACCGCAGCATGAATGGGGGTCGCGCCGCGGTATTTCGGCAGCAGCGACGCATGGACATTGATCGTGCCAAATCGCGGCAGATGCAGCACTTCGCCGGAGAGGATCTGGCCATAGGCCGCGACGACGTGCAGATCGGCCCGCCACTCCTGAAGCCGAGCCACTGACTCGGGAGTTTTGATGTTGTCCGGCTGAAACACAGGCGTACCGCGGGTGAGCGCCAGTTCCTTGAGCGGATTGACGTGGTGATGATGGCCGCGTCCCGTGCGATCGGGCTGAGTCACCAGACCCGCAACAAAATGAGACGACTCATAGAGGGCTTCGAAAACGGGTAGCGCCAGCCGGCCCGTGCCCATGAAGACGATGCGCAAACCCATTGAAGCTCCCAAATTCGAAATCCAAATCACGAACTCCGAAAAAGCTCCAATTCACAAACGCCAAACCAGATTGGGTGGCACGCCCAGAGGCTTTGCGATGGGCGTGGTCTCTGGAAGGAACGAACACGCCCTTCGAGGACTCAGGGCGTGCCACCCGGAAATCAAGCTTGTGAATCGGGAAGTTACTTCGGTTCCAATTCGGCGAGCTGGCGTTTCAGTTCGTCGTCGCCGGGTGTCTTCCCTTCTGCCTGCAGCTTACGAAACCGCGACTCGAAGTCGGCGATCATCGGGTCGGCGGTGCGGCGGGCGGAGTCGATCATTCGATCGATGAACAGAACGCCGTCGAGGTGGTCGGATTCATGCTGCACGGCGCGGGCGCCGAGGTCGTCGAGCGTGAACTCGAACGCTTCGCCGGTCAGGTCGAACGCCTCGACGACGATGTCCGCAGCGCGTCGGACCGGACCGTAGAGTCCGGGGAAGCTCAGGCAGCCTTCTTCGCCTTCCACCGTCCCCTTGCGCCGGAGGATTTCGGGGTTGAGAAAGACGAATTCCTCGTCCTTCTCGGCGGGGTCGCCCGTGAGGTTAATCAGGAACAGCCGCCAGGGAAGCGCCACCTGATTGGCGGCGAGGCCGATCCCCTTGGAAGCGTACATCAGCTCGAACATCTCCGCCACGACCTTGCGGAGGTCGGCGTTGATCTCCTGAACCGGCTTCGACTTCCAGCGCAGGGCCGGGTGCGGATACTGAACAATTTCCATGACGACCAAAGATCTCCGGGAGTTGCCAGCAGATGCTGGCCGGACCGGAATTCTATGTCATCACGTCTCATTCTGCGAGCGTGGACAGTGGTTACGGGCTGAGTGCGCGAGCGTCTGTCGCTGCGGCCGCCAATCGCGCCGCAGGGCCCCCGACATTCTTTCGACGATCGTCGAACGGCCGGTCCGCTTAGTAGTGGGTCGGCAGCGACTGCAGCGGAACGGCGGCGGTCGTCGGGTAGGCCATGCCCGGCGTCGCGTAACCCGAAGTCACGGTCGGTCCGGCATACGTCGGAGCCGCGGCCGACGCGTAAACTGGGGTCGGACTGGCGGCCATGGTCGGTGCACCCATCGACTCGACCGCGGCCATGCCGCTGTAGTCCGTGCCGAAGCTGGCTCCGATCGGCTGACCGCCGTAGTTCGGCTGGCAGGGGGAGCAACCGCCGGTGCTGGGGGCGTAGTAAGCGCCGCCACAGGGATTGCAGCGGTTCTGACCGAGCCCGCAGCAGCAGCCGGCGAGCGAGCTGACGAGAGACAGTCCGGCAAACAGGACAGCAGAACGCTTCAACATGATCGACCCTTCATTGACCGAACAGTGACGGGAGTAATTCGAGGGGATGTGGAGCTTGCGTCTGGCCTGGCACCGGGGGAGAGACCGGTTTGATCGCCGCTGGATTCCCGCTCAACGCGGCGGGAGGTATAGCGAACGCGAGAGTCGGTCGAGAAGATCAAACACGCAAAAAATCGCCGTGAAACCGCTTTTTCCTCAAGTTCCCCAGTCGCACGCCCGATGCTGCGCGTTCCACGCACAGTTCCACGTTTTTGCGACCGTTTAAGATGCGTGGAACGGTCGCGGGAAACGTGAGTCAACGGAATTTTGATCGCACTCGGCCTCCTCGTAGGGTCCGCTGTGCGGACCAGTTCGTATTGCGATAAGGTCCGCAATCCGGACCCTACAAGTTGCGATCCCGGAAGAAAATCGGGGCGACATGCTCGGCGACAAAGACTCGATTCGCACAGCCGAAGTGGCCGCCCGCATTGAACGCCAGGAGCATCGTGAGGTCGTAGGGAATCTGCACGAGGGGGGGCTCATCGGCCGGCGTTTCGGGAACCGCGCGAAACCCCACGAAGCCGGCGGCCGGCCCGTGGCGTCCGTCGAGCGTCCCGCACACGAGCGTCCCCAGGCCGAGGAACAGCCAGTCGCCGCGAGAATGAAAGTTCCAGATGCCGTGTTGCGTCCGCCGCAGGGCCGGGCTCAAGGGATAAGCGGGCGAGAGGGCCGGCCCCAGGAGAATCAGGCCGGAAACGGTCGCGATCTCCGGCAGCGTCTCGGCCGTCAGGACGCTGATGGCCCCGCCCCCCGAATGACCGACCAGCCAGACCGGCCGGCCCGGGTAATCGCGCTGGTAATCCTGGATGCGATGGGCCAGTCGATCCACCATGCGGCGGTTGCGCCGCCGGCCGCGCAGGTGATAGAGAAACAGCGGATTCCAGCCGGTCGTCCAGTCGAAGATTTCCAGCGCATGCGGCAGATCTGCATCGAGCAGGCCGTGCAGAATCGAGATGTTGAGAAAACTCTGGGATTCGATGCCCGGCAGGATGAGAATGAGTCCGCGATCGAGTCGTTCGGGCTCCAGCCGGCGCACCCAGCGTCCGCCCAGCAGTCGTCCGAGTGGCGCCACGAGAAACGTGAGGCACGTGGAAACGCCGCGCCACCAGCGGATTCCGCTCGCCGGACGGGAAGCCGGCACGCCGGGCGTTTCGAGATCGGACGACGTGGGGAGGCTCCGCGACATCCCTCTATCGTAGAGGCGGAGCGACAACTCGACCACGCCGGGCGAATCGGTCTCGGGTGGCATGCTCGCCCGGCTTCGGCGAGCATGTCTGCGCGATTCGGGCTTTGGTGCGGGAGGAACGCGATGAAAGTGAATTTCGGTCCCGGGGCGCTGGAACTGACCCGGGGGAACCTGGTGACGCAGGAGGTCGATGCCATCGTCAACGCGGCGAATTCTCACCTGGCGGTCGGTGGGGGAGTCTGCGGGGCCATTCATCGCGCCGCCGGGCCGTCCGTTGCGGAGGAAATCGAGCAGACATATCCCGACGGCTGCCCGACCGGGAGTGCCGTGGCGACCGGCGGGGGAAATCTCGCAGCCCGCTGGATCTTTCACGCGGTCGGCCCCGTCTGGCAGGGGGGCCACGCGGGCGAGGGAACGCTGCTGCGGTCGGCGCATCGGCGCTCCCTGGAACTGGCCGTCGAGCATCAGTGCCGGTCGATCGCCTTTCCGGCGATCAGCACCGGGATTTATGGCTTCCCCATCGATCTGGCCGCGGAGCACGCGCTCGACGAGGTCCGCAGGTTCCTTGCCGAAACGAAGGCGGCGCTGCTGGTCAAGTTCGTGTTGTTCGATGCAGGCAGTTACGCGGCGTTTGCGCGAGTGCTGGAGTCGATGGTGGAGTGAGCAGGCTCCGAGTTCATCAGCACAGACAGGAATGTCTGTGCCACCTGGCGGACCAAACGGCTCCGCTCGCGTGGGCCAGACATTCCTGTCTGGCCGCTCCTTGTTGTCTGGAACAACGAATGGCGAAACTGCGAGACCGTCTCACTTCGCCCGCAGCGTCCTCCGCAGCTCCAGCGGATAATCGGTGAGAATCGCATCCACGCCGGCGCTGGTGACTTTGGCCCAGTTGGCCTCCTCGTGCCCGGCATAATTTGCCCCGGCGACGAAAACCCGCTTGCCTCGACCGTGAATCGTCTGCACGTCCTCCGCCGAAGGAATGACGCGCAGGTAAATCCAGTCGGCCGTCGCGTCGTCCAGAGCAGTTGGCAGGTCTTCGATCCGCTCCACGAGCCGGGCCGTATGAGTGTGGGGCGAGGCCATTCGCAGATGCTCCCGCAAGTCGCGAGACTGAATCGTCGCGCCGATAAACAGAAGTCGGTCGAGGATCCTGCGTTCCTCCGCCATGCGGACGACTTCCGCGCCGACCTCGTGGGCCGCGTCCTTCAGATCGACCGCCATCAGGGCCGAGGGTGACGGGTTGGCCTGCACGAGGTCGAGGACTTCTGCGATCGTCGGAATTCGTTCGCGGGCGAAGGAGGGATCGAACCAGCGTCCGGCGTCGAGTTGTCGCAGTTCGGCGAGAGTCAGCGCGCCGGCCGATCCCCGGCCAGTTGTCGTTCGATCGAGCGTGTTGTCGTGGAGGCAGATCAGTTGCCCGTCCTTCGAACGCTGGACGTCGAACTCGAAGCCGAACTTCAGAGCCAGGCAACTCTGAAAGGCGGCGCGTGTGTTCTCGGGGGCTTCTCGCATGAGACCCCGATGGGCCACCACGAGCGGCGGCTCGTCGGCCAGCACAGCGCCGATCGGGAGGGTCAGCAGGCAGCCCCCGAGCAGGGTCAACAGTCGCATGGCAATCGGGTCCTGTTGTAAGCGGCGGCCATGAAAACGCCCCGCAGGATGCATCCTGCGGGGCGCCCGGTCAAACCGAATTGACAAACGCGACTATTCCGCGAAGGCGGCGTCGAAGGCGCGGGCGGACGGGGGGAAGTCGACGTTCTTGACGTACTGGCAGGCCTCGCGGGCGCCGTGCTCGCGATCCATCCCCATGTCTTCCCATTCCACCGACAGCGGCCCGTCGTACTTGATGGTGTTGAGGGCGCGGATGATGTCTTCGAACTGCACCCCCCCCCGGCCCACGCTCCGGAAATCCCAGCCCCGGCGGTGATCGCCGAAGGAGAGGTGGCTGGTGAGAATGCCGGTCTTGCCGTTGAGGGTGACCTTGGCGTCCTTCATATGGACGTGGTAGATGCGGTTCGGGAACGCGCGGATGAATTCGACCGGATCGACCCCCTGCCAGATGAGGTGGCTGGGGTCGAAGTTGAAGCCGAATTCCTCGCGGTTGTCGAGCGCTTCGAGCGACCGCTGAGCGGTATAGATGTCAAACGCGATTTCGGTCGGGTGGACTTCCAGGGCGAACTTGACACCGCATTCCTGGAAGACGTCGAGAATCGGATTCCAGCGGTCGGCGAGGAGCTTGAATCCGTCGTCGATCATCGACTTCGGCGTGGGCGGGAAGTCGTAAATCAGGTGCCAGATGCTGGATCCGGTGAAGCCGTTGACGACGCCGACGCCGAGCTTGCGCGCGGCCCGGGCGGTGTTCTTCATCTCTTCGATGGCGCGCTGATTCACCCCTTCCGGCTTGCCGTCTCCCCAGACGTAGGGGGGGAGAATCGACTTGTGGCGGGCGTCGATGGTGTCGAGGACCGCCTGGCCGACGAGGTGGTTGGAGATGGCGTGGACCTGGAGGTCGTACTTTTCGAGCAGTTCGCGCTTGCGGGCGCAGTAGGTGTCGTCCGAGAGAGCCTTGTCGACTTCGAAGTGGTCGCCCCAGCAGGCCAGTTCGAGGCCGTCATAGCCAAAGTCGCGGGCTTTCTTGCAGAGGTCTTCCAGCTTGAGATCGGCCCACTGGCCGGTGAACAGCGTAACCGGACGTCCCATAGGGAAAACCCTTTCACTCGACAGAAGCAGCGTCATGGGCGAAAGACCGAACGCTGTCTGCAGGAAGTCCGCAGCGAGCATCGGAACGTCTCGGCAAACTAGAGCAGGCTGGGTGGAAAGTCAACCGGCGCAGCTCCGACTCGCTCTGTCAGGCGGGGACTTGCGGCTCACTCGCGCGGGTGGTTGCGTTCGTCCACGTGAATGATCCGGGGGAGATGGCCGGACCGTTCCGACTCGGCAAATTGCGCATACGAGCAAATGATGACGAGATGGCCTGGACGGACGAGGTGGGCGCCGGCCCCGTTGATGCAGATCGTCCCCGAATCGGCCGGGCCGGTGATGGCGTAGGTGACCAGGCGGTTGCCGTTGGTGATGTTGTAGACATGCACCTGCTCGTACTCGACGATATCCGCCAGTTCGAGGAGCCGGCTGTCGATCGTGACGCTGCCTTCGTACTCGAGGTTGGCATCGGTCACGGTGGCGCGGTGGATTTTCGCCTTGAGCAGCGTACGTTGCATGTGCGGGAATCAGTCGCGAAGCGGGGTGGCGGGGCAGGGAGGAGCGCGGAAGCCTGGTCGGCGTCTCCATTGTGACGCGAATCCGGTGGTCGGCCAAGGGCAGGTTGGCGACTGCGGAAAGTCGCATCGGCGTCGACTGATCGGTCGCTGGCGGCAGACCCGTCGGCGGGGGTGACAGGCGTTCGCCCTACTCCGTCCCCGGCGAACGCGGTATCGTAAGTTCCGTCCGAGGCGAGCCTGCACGGCGGGGTTCCTGGGGACGTCACTTCGACGGCCGCCGGCCTTGGAGACGAGAGGAATTGAGCGGATGGCTCGGTGTCTGGTGACCGGCGGCGCCGGTTTTATCGGGAGTCACTTGACCGAACGACTGCTCGAACTGGGGCATGAAGTCACGGTCCTCGACGATCTGTCGACCGGTTTTCGAGAGAATCTGGCGGCCGTGGAAAACCATCCCGGTTTTCGACTGCGTGTCGGATCGATCACCGATCCGCTGCTGTTGACGGAGGTCATGGCCGGCAGCGAGGTGATCTATCACCTCGCCGCGGCGGTGGGCGTCAAACTGGTGGCGGACGATCCGGTTCGGACCATCGAAACCAATATCTACCCGACCGAACTGCTGCTGCGGCAGGCGGTGCAGGGACGTCAGCGGGTTTTCCTGGCGTCGACCAGCGAAGTTTACGGCAAGAATCCCAGAGAACGCTGGACCGAAGAAGACGACCTCCACTTCGGGCCGACGACGCGGGCGCGCTGGGCTTATGGATGCTCGAAGGCGATCGACGAGTTTCTGGCGCTGGCGTACCACCGCAAGTTTCAGTTGCCGGTCGTGATCGGGCGATTCTTCAACGTGGTCGGGCCGCGTCAGGTCGGACATTACGGGATGGTGATCCCGCGATTCGTCGACCACGCCCTGGCGGGAAAACCGCTGGAAGTCTATGACGACGGCGGCCAGACCCGGTGTTTCGGTCACGTCCAGGAGGTGGTGGAGTGCGTGATCCGCCTCACCGAAGCGTCGTCAGCGCATGGAGAAGTCTACAATATCGGCAGCGACGAACCGGTGACGATCCGTCGGCTGGCCGAGCTGGTCATCGCGAAGGCCAATCCCGGCCTGGCGATCCGGCACATACCGTATCGCGAAGCGTACGGCGAAGGGTTCGAGGATGTGCGCCAGCGCGTGCCGGATCTGACCCGGTTGAAGACGACGCTGGGAATGCAGCCCGGCCGACCGCTGAGTGAGATTCTCGATGACGTGATCGCCTGGAAACGGGCGCAGCGCGACGGGGAAGCGAAGTGACCGACGGCTCGCCGGAATTCGGCCGGCCGAAAGCCGATGAACCTGCAGGAGGTGCTCCTGTCGGGCCGACTTCAACGGTCCACCTGGCGGCAGACCTGGCCGGTGATCAGCGTTTGCTGGATCTGGCGGCGCCGCGGCCGGAGCCGTTCTTTGTGGTGTTGCGTCGCTCGGCGATGTTGCGACCGCTGCTGCTGCTGGGGGCGACGCTGCCTGGACTGTTGGCGTTGGCGGACTGCGTCCCGGAGACGCGCAGCGCGTTGTGGGGACTGCGGGCGCTCGACGTGCTCGGGAGTCACGATCTCGACGACGCCCTGCGTCCGGGATTCGGCGGCGCAAGTCAGTCGCTGCTGTTTCAGCCGCCGCTGCAGGCGTGGCTGGTGGCGACGAGCATGGAGATTCTGGGATCTTCCCGTCGGGTGGCGGCCTATTTGCCATCGTATTTATGGTCGGCTCTGACCGTCTGGTGCCTGTACCGGATGGTCAGCCAGTTCGCCGGACATCGCCTGGCGTTTCTGGCGGCGCTGGGGTTCTGCCTGCATCCGCAGGTGCTGTCGCAAGTGCGTTCGGCGTCGCCGGATGCGCTGGCGACTCTGACGGCGTGTCTGACGGTTTGGTTGTTCCTGCGGCACCTGCAGATTCCGTTCGGCATGGTCTCGTGGTCGCTGCTGGGGGCGGGGCTGTCGTGGGGGCTGTGTCTGCTGGGGAGCGGACCGCTGGCGATAATCCTGGCGGGAATTCTGCTGGTTCATGCGGTGGTCTTTCCGTGGGTTCGGCTGCGGACCACGGTGATCCCGATTTCGGGGCGAGGCCCGCGGGCGTCATTCCAGAGACAGTTTCGAAGCTGGCTGCTGCTGGTCGTGACCGGTATTCCGGTCGCGAGCTGGTGGGGGCTGATGATGTCCGAGCAGTACGGGTGGTCGTTCCAGCAGAGCTGGTGGACCGGACTCCCGACGACGCCCCCCGGCCGGTCGCCTTCCCTCTACTTGAGTGAGGCTCTGCTGTCGGCGCGGGGTCGCCTGGATCATTGGCTGATCCGGCAGACTTGGGTCGCAGGGTGGGCGGTGCTGGGGGTCTGGCAGATCAGCTCTCACTGGCAACATAAGGGGCACGAGTCGCGGCGCGAGCTGTATCATTTGGCGCTATTCTGGGGGGTGGCGGCGGTCGCGATCCGCTTCTGGATCGCAGGAGTGGGCGCGTCGTTGCCGCTGAGCGCGGGGCTCGTTGAGCCGTTGACGATCATTCCTCTGATGATTCTGGCGGGAGTGGGAATTGAAGCCGTGCTCGACCGTCAGGCGACGGCTGGGGGAGTGGCGACCGCGATTGCGATCACTGCGGGATTGCTGACCCTGTCGATGACGGACCGCTGGTGGCTGGTGGTGCTGGTCGGGGGCCTGGTGTTTGCCGCCATTCAGATTGGCGGGGCGCTGGCGACGCGGCCCTTCTCGAACGACCGCCCCTGGCAGGAGCCGCAAGTCCGTCCCCTGTTGATGGCCGTCCTGCTTTGCACGCTGGTCGGCCAGACCGCGGAATGCATCCAAACCGCTCTCCGGCAGGAGCCCGGTTCCGAACGCCTGCCGCGATTTCGCCAGAAACTGGCCGAACTGCCGAACGTGCGGCGGATCTCGCTGATTTCGCCGCAGGCCCCTCCGCCGGTTCAGCTCCGGCTGCTGCTGCGGAGCTGCTGGCCGGCGGCGGAACTGGTTGTCACCGAGGGGTGGGACCCGGGGCTCTCTCAGCATTTAAATGCCCGGGACGCTGGCGAAGAGGCCCGTTATCTCGTGGTCGAGTGGACTCGTCGAGAGGTCAACATTCAGGCGGAAACGGGGAGCGGCTGGCAGGTCCGGCAGGTCGCCGACCCGGCGAGTTCTTACGGTCGGCGGCTTTCCGCCTATCTGATTACGCCGGCGCCGCGCCCGATGGATCAGATCGCCCGCTCAAGCGGCCCGCGTTGAACGAGACGGCGTCAACAGAACATTGCGTTCGACGAGACGCTGCAGCCCGCGCCAGACTCGCTCCACATCGAGTTCGGTGTGGCAGCAATGCTTTTTCGCTCCGTGATGCGGACAGGTCTTGCGGTAACTGGCGGCGCAGTCCACCGTCGTCGAAACGAGTTCGTGCGCCGTACCCGGCGGACCCGACTGCACGGCGCTGGTGCAGGTGAAGATGCCAAGCGTGGGAGTTCCCAGCCCCGCGGCGAGGTGCATCGGCCCGGAGTCGTTGCTGATGGCGGCGTCAACGCGGCTCAGCAGGGCCGACAGTTGCTTGAGCGTCGATGATCCCGTCAGGTTGCGGACGACTCCGCGCGGGACGAGTCCGGCGATCTGCTGCTGCAGCAGGTCGGCATCCGGTCGTTCGGCGGGGCTGCCCAGAATGACGACTCCGGCTCCCCAGGCCTGCATAGCGCGGGCCGCCACGGCGGCGAAGCGTTCGACCGGCCAGCGTTTCGTTTCCCAGCGGGCGCCGGGGTGAAACGCCAGCAGCGGGCGAGGCAAACCCTCGATCTGCTGATTGGCCCAGGCGTCGTCTTCCGCGGATGTCGTGATCGTTGCCTGACGGGGATGGTCGCCCAGGCCGAGCACCTCCGCCAGACGCCAGTTGCGGGCATGGGCGGGAACCTGGCGTGTTGTGTCGGGGATTGTGCAGTTGACAGTCAGGTGGGCGCCTTCGCGCGCGGTCTGCAGGCCGACGCGGATCGGGGCGCCGGTGACGGCGGTCATCGCGGCCGTTCTCAGCAGCCCCTGCAGATCGAGGACCAGATCGAACCGGCTGCGCGCCAGACTGCCGAAGAGAGTCAGCCAGTCTCGGGCGGTCCCCCGGCGATGGAACGGAATCACGCCCGCCAAGTCGGGGTGGCCGTCGACGAGGCCACGCAGTTCGCGGTTGATGACCCAGGTCATCTCGGCCTGCGGATAGGCGGCCCGCAGGACGGGCAGCAGCGGGAGGGTCTGCACGATATCGCCGAGCGCGCTGGGCTTGATCAGGCAGATTCGCCGGGGAGAGAGCGAACGCAAGTCTTCTGCCGCAATCCCGAAGGAGAAACGGCCTGCGCGCGTCATGGAAGCATCCTTGCCTTCGGAACTGCAGTCACTGCCGGATGTTAGCACCGGGAAACGCAGCTGGACAAGAGCAGTCGAACGGAGGAGTCGAGAGACGAGAGTCCAGAGTCGAGAGCCAGAACGAAGTGGATCGAGGGGGCAAGCGTCTCTGGAACGGCAATACGTCGGGAACTTCATTGGCACACAACATCCTCTGCGGACTGCCATTGAGCGTCGGGCGGTGATTCACTACCGTGCCGCCTCCCCTGAGACTCGCTCCGGGGGGATTCCACCGACTGACGGGACGTCGACTGAGCGGCGTCGCGGGCCCCTGCAGATCGTCTGGGAACGGCAGCCCATTGCGATTTCTTCAGGAAGGCAGCGCATGCGGGAACGACGAGTCTGGCGGAATGGGGTTCTGTTTGCCCTGATTCTGGCGACAGGAATCCCTGCCGGCGGTTGCGGGTACCTGCTGCACCCGGAACGACGGGGGCAGCCGAATACCGGTCGAATCGACCCGTCGATCGTGCTGCTGGACGGACTGGGCTGCCTGTTTTTTCTGATTCCGGGAGTGATCGCCTTCGCGGTCGACTTTTCGTCCGGGACGATCTATCTGCCGCCCGACCATTACGGCGACGCGGGTGGCGCGACAAGGGATCTGGTGCGGCTGCAGCTGGAGCCCGACCAGCGGAACGCGGCGGGAATTCAGGAGGCGGTCTACCGCCGGACCGGCCGGAAGGTGACGCTGACGGGACGCGAGACTCTTGTCCGGACCATGGAATCGCCGGCGGACTTCGAGGCGACGGCTGATCAGGTCTCGAAGGACATTCTGGAATCCACTCCGGCGATCGGGACGGAGTGACCCTGCCGGAATTGCGGATTGCCCGGCCGGACTGCAATTCGGCGAACGGGCACATTTGCGGGGCGGTGAAGGGGTGGGGTATGGTACGGCGTCCCCGGCCGTGACGGGGCGCTCACGACTCCCGCATCCCCCTGCCGATCGACACCCATGCCACGCATCCAGAAGCTGCTCGTCGCCAACCGCAGTGAGATTGCCATTCGCGTCTGCCGGAGCGCCCACGAACTGGGGGTGCGGACGGTGGCGATCTACACTTACGAAGATCGCTACGCTCTGCACAGGTTCAAGGCGGACGAGGCGTACGTCATCGGTAAGCCGGGCGAGCCGATCCGGGCCTACCTGGATATTCCGGCAATCATCCGGATTGCCCAGCAGTGCGGCGCTGACGCGATCCACCCGGGCTACGGCTTCCTGTCCGAAAATCCGGCCCTGGCTCAGGCCTGCGTTGACGCCGGCATCACCTTCGTCGGCCCCAGCGCCCGCATTCTGGATCAACTCGGCGACAAGATCACCGCCCGCGAAATCGCGAGGAAGGCGGGCGTTCCCGTTCTGGGAGGGAGCTCGGCGCCGATCGCCAGCATCAAGGATGGTGAAAAGCTGGCCGCCTCGCTCGGCTACCCGATCATCCTGAAGGCGGCCAAGGGGGGGGGCGGTCGCGGCATGCGCGTCGTTCCGACGCAGAAGGAATTTGCCGGGCTGTTCGAGCAGGCGCAGCGGGAGTCTCTGACGGCGTTCGGCAGCCCGGACATCTTCGTCGAGAAGTTCATTCCCCGTCCGCGGCACATCGAAGTGCAATTGCTCGGCGACCAGCATGGGCACCTGGTCCACCTGTTCGAGCGCGACTGCTCCGTCCAGCGGCGGCATCAGAAGGTCGTCGAGATCGCTCCGGCTCCGTTCCTGGAACCGGGCATCCGCAACGAGATCTGCGAATCGGCCCTGAAGATCGGCAAGGCGGTCAGCTATCAGAACGCCGGGACGGTGGAGTTCCTCTACGACACCGACGAGCACAAGTTCTACTTCATCGAGGTCAATCCGCGGATTCAGGTCGAGCACACGGTCACCGAAGAAGTCACCGGCATCGATATCGTGAAGTCGCAAATTCTGATCGCCCAGGGGACGCCCCTCAGCGATCCGGAGATCGATCTGGCCGACCAGTCCGCCATCCGCACGAACGGTTTTGCCATTCAGTGCCGGGTGACGACGGAGGATCCCGCCAACAACTTCATGCCCGACTACGGGCGGCTGTCGCACTATCGTTCGAGCGGCGGCGTGGGGGTCCGGCTCGATTCGGGGAGCGCGTTCTCCGGGGCGGTGGTCAATCCGTTTTATGACTCGCTGCTGGTCAAGGTGTCGGTTCGGGGTCGACGCTTTCAGGACGCCGCCGACCGGATGGAACGCTGCCTGCAGGAGTTCCGCATCCGGGGCGTGAAGACGAACATTCCGTTCCTCGTGAAGGTGATGACGCACCCGCAGTTTCTGTCGGGCGGCTTCACGACGCGGTTTATTGACGAGACTCCGGCGCTGTTCCAGTTTGCCCCCCGCAAGGATCGGGCGACGAAGGTCCTGACCTTCCTGGGCGAGACGATCGTCAACGGCGCGAAGGCGACTCCCGCCGCCCTGGTGGCGAAGATCAACCGTGCGCCGGCCCCGGTTCCCGACGTCAATCTGAACGTCGCGCCGCCGGCGGGGAGCCGGGACAAGTACAGAGAGCTGGGAATCGAGAAGTTCCAGCAGTGGATTCTGAAGCAGCGGCAGCTGCTGATCACGGACACCACGTTCCGCGACGCGCACCAGTCGCTGCTGGCGACCCGTTTCCGGACGCACGATCTGCTGCAGATTGCGGACTACTACGCCCGCGACTGTTCGCAGCTCTTTTCGCTGGAGATGTGGGGCGGGGCGACGTTTGACACGTCGCTGCGGTTCCTGAAGGAGTGTCCCTGGCAGCGGCTGGCGGACATGCGGAGCAAGATCCCCAACATCCTGTTCCAGATGCTGCTGCGGGCGTCGAATGCGGTGGGCTACACGAACTACCCGGACAACATCGTCCGCGAGTTCGTCAAAGAGGCCGCCCAGGCGGGGATGGACATCTTCCGCGTGTTCGACTCGCTCAACTGGGCGCCGAACATGAAGGTCGCGATGGAGGCCGTGCAGAAGGCGGGGGGTATTTGCGAGGCGGCGATCTGCTACACGGGAGACATCCTGAACCCCGAGCGTCCCAAGTACGACCTGAAGTACTACGTCGAGCTGGCGAAGGAGCTGGAGAAGATGGGGGCGCATATCCTGGCCATCAAGGATATGGCTGGACTGTGCAAGCCCCAGGCGACCGAGCTGCTGGTGAAGACGCTCAAGCAGGAGATCGGGATTCCGATCCATTTTCACACGCACGACACGGCGGGAATTCAGGGGGCGTCGATCCTGATGGGGAGCGAAGCCGGCCTCGACATCGCCGACGCCGCCATGGCGCCGATGTCGGGTGGCACCTCGCAGCCCAATCTGAATGCGATTGTCGAAGCCCTGCGGTTCTCCCGCCGGCATACCGGGCTGGAAACGAGCAAGCTGGATGGCGCCGCCCGTTACTGGGAGGCGACCCGGAACTACTACCTGCCGTTTGAGACGGTCATGCTGCCGGCGACCGGCGACCTGTATCAGCACGAGATGCCGGGGGGGCAGTACACGAACCTGTATCAGCAGGCCAAGGCGCTGGGGCTCGCCGAGCGCTGGCCGGAAGTCTGCCAGGTCTATGCCGAGGTGAATCAGCTCTTCGGCGACATCGTGAAGGTGACCCCCAGTTCGAAGTCGGTGGGGGACATGGCCCTGTTCATGGTCGCCAACAATTACACCGCGGCCGACATACTGGACGAGAGTCGCGAGCTGGCTTTCCCCGAGTCGGTCATCGACCTGATCGGCGGCCGGATGGGGCAGCCGCCGGGGGGGTTCCCGAAGAAGGTGCAGAAGCGGATCCTGGGGGACCTGAAGCCGGTCAAGGGCCGGCCGGGAGCGAGCCTGCCGGCGGCCGACTTTGCGGCCGCCAAAGACAAGGTGAAGGGGATCCTCAAGCGCGAGCCTCTGCATCGCGACGTGCTGAGCTGGCTGCTGTATCCCAAGGTCTACGAAGAGTACGCCGCCCATATGCACAAGTACTCGGACACGAGCGGACTGCCGACGCCGGTGTTCTTTTACGGACAGGAGCCGGGGGAAGAGATCTCGATCGAGATCGAGCCGGGCAAGACGCTGATCGTGAAGTTCCTGACGCTGGGCGATCCGCATCCGGACGGCAAGCGGACGGTCTTTTTCGAGCTGAACGGTCAGCCGCGCGACGTGACCGTCGTCGACAAGTCGCTGGAAGCGACGGGGCCGTCGAATCTGAAGGCGGATCCGGGGAACCCGAATCACGTCGGGGCCAGCATGCCGGGGATGGTGGTGACGATCGGCGTTCAGGCGGGCGCTGCGGTCGTGAAGGGGCAGAAGCTGCTGACGCTGGAAGCGATGAAGATGGCGACTAACGTCCAGGCGGAACGGGACGGAAGAATCGACAAGGTGCTGGTGAAAGCGGGTACGCAGGTCAGCGCCGGCGATCTGCTGATTACCTATGCCTGATGGACTGGCAGTGAGAGTAGGATTCGTGGAGTCGGGTGGCCGGGGCTGGATCGTCTTCGCGAAGCCCTGGAAGTCGGGGCGAAACGAACGATGACAGGCAGCCCGGCGGAGCACGAATCCGTTCTCAATGAACTCCTCGACCAGACCTGTCTGCGGTCGGTCGAGTGGCTGCCGGAGGTCGTGTCGACGAATACGCTGGCGCTGCAGCAGGCGGCGGATGTGGCCGTCGAACAGTTGCCGCGGCTCTACTGGGCGGATCGGCAGACGGCCGGCCGAGGGCGGGGGACGAACGCCTGGTGGTCGAGCGCGGGTTCGCTGACGTTTTCCGTGCTGCTGGCTCCGAGCGCCTGGGGATTGGCGGAGGCCATCTGGCCGCAGGTTTCGCTGGCGACGGGAGTCGCCGTCTGCGAGTCGCTGGGCGAGCTGTTCCCCGGGATGCCGGTGGGGGTCAAGTGGCCGAACGATGTGTTCTGCCGGGGACGGAAGCTCGGGGGGATTCTGCTGGAGCCGAGCGATCGCGTTGCGGACCGGTTGGTGATCGGAATTGGTCTCAACGTGAATAATTCGTTGAGGGACGCACCGGAATCGATCCAATCCCTCGCGACAAGCCTGTGCGACGAGTCGAGTTCTGCGACTTCTCGAGAACTGATTCTGACGCGCGTCCTTCGGACCTTGGATCAGGTCTTCCGGCGGCTGGCGGTCGGGGACATTGACTGGCCGGTCGAGTGGAGTCGCCACTGTGTTTTGACCGGGCGGCGAATCCAAGTGACGGCAGGCGACCGGGTGATTGAGGGGGTCTGCGCCGGGATCGATGAATTGGGTGCGTTGCGCGTCGGGACTTCGACGGGAATTGAGCGGTGCCTGGGGGGGACCGTCCGTGTGATTTCCGAGGTGTGAAACGCGGGTCGTCGATTGCAGAAAACCCCTGTCTGGCAAGCTGTAACGCAGCGAAAACCGGGTTCCCGGAAACGGGAAACGGAGTTGAAAAATTCTTCCGGAAATCCATAAAAAAGGCTTTAATCTTGCTGGTGTTCGTGCGATAACCGTCGTCAAGTGGTTTGGCATAGGCGGAACCACCCGGAAGACGACGAACGGAACTCACACAACACTCATCGGCGGCCCGATCGTGCAGGGCGGCCTTCCCTGAGGGGGAGTGCGGGTGTGGCGGAATGCGTCGGGAATTCAAACGTCGAGGTCAGCCGCCGTCGGGGTGCGGAGACCGGAAATGGTGAGAATCGCGAGACGGTCTGGTTTGCGGTCGGTCCCCTCTTCCACGCCCGTTCCAGGGCAGCCTTTCGATTGCATCGGTTTCTCTCGGAGCCGCTTCGGCTCGCAGAAGGATGACTATGGCTAAGAATCTTTATGTCGGAAACCTCCCCTACCAGACGACCGCGGATGATCTTCGCGAAGCGTTCTCCGCGTTCGGGACCGTGACCCGCGCCCAGGTGGTGTCGGATCGCGAAACCGGCCGGTCACGGGGATTTGGTTTCGTGGAAATGTCGGACGGGGCCGAGCAGGCTGTTGAAGGACTGAACGGCGCCCCCTTCCAGGGACGCACGCTGACCGTCAACGAAGCTCGTCCGCGTGAAGAACGCAGCGGCGGCGGTGGCGGCGGATACGGCGGTGGCGGAGGCGGAGGCGGAGGCGGAGGATCCCGCGGCGGTTCCCGCGGTGGTGGCGGAGGCTACGGCGGCGGTGGTGGCGGAGGCTACGGTGGCGGCGGCGGTGGATATGGCGGCGGTGGCGGCGGCGGTCGTTACTAAGCCAGACACAGCCTCGCGGTTCACAACGCGAACATGACAAACCCCGGCAGTCCCCGACCTGCCGGGGTTTTTTCGTGGACTGACGGACGTTAAGTTGCAGATGAAGAGGATCAGCCAGCCAGGGGCATCACGATGGTCCGCTCGAATTGAGTCATTGGACGGTGCGTTCCGCTTCGCTGCACGCCCCCTACTTGGAGTTCTCCTCGGCGAGTTTGCTGCTGGCTGAGTAGTCGGTGATCAGTTTTCGCAGCTCCGCGACCGTGTCCTTGTGAGCTGGATCGGCGACGAGATTGCGGGCCTCCTGCGGATCGGCCTGCAGGTCGTAGAGCTGTTCACCCTTCATGCCGGCGTCCCAGCTTGTGAACCTCCAGCGGGGAGTGCGGACGCTATAGCCGTCGACCTTGCCGCGTCGCACTTGAGTGTATGCGGCAGGTTTGACGGTGGCCTGCGCGTCCTGCAGTACCGGGCGGAGACTGACGCCGTCCAGATAGTCGGGCGCCTTCAGACCGCAGAGGTCTGCGAGCGTCGGGTAGAGGTCGACCAGTTCGGCGAGAGCCGGCGTCGACTTGCCGTTCGCCGCCGCGCCGGGGGCTGCGATGATCAGGGGGACGTGGGCCGAGTTTTCGAACAGGCTCATTTTCTGCCAGAGGCCGTGCTGGTACATGTGGTAGCCGTGGTCGCTAGTCATCACGATCACGGTCTTGTCGGCGAGCCCGAGCCGGTCGAGAGCGGCGACGACGCGACCGACCTGAGCGTCCATGAATGCGATCGAAGCCCAGTAGGCCTGGATCGCTTCGCGACGCAGGTCGTCGGACATCGTTTCCTGATCCTTCTTCGCGCTGGCGTAGGCCAGAGGCGGAACGCGCTGTTTGTCATCCGCCGACAGTTCCGGCAGCGTGATATCGGACGTGGGGTAGCCGTTGAAATAGGACTTCGGCGCGACGTAGGGCGTATGCGGCCGATAGAAGCCGACCGCCAGGAAGAAGGGCTGATCCTTGTACTCTTCCAGCAGGCTCTCGGCCGCGGTCGCCGCGAGACCGTCGGTCTGTTCCTCGTCGGTTCCTTCGGAGGCGAGCCAGCTCAGCGTGCCGCCGTAGCTGCCGGGAGTGAGCGTGAAGATCTTGTTCTCCTCGGCCTTGTCGCGGCCGGCGGGATTCACGACGTAGTTCCAGGACTTTTCGTCGTCGAGCCCGCTGGTGCCGATCTGTCCTGGAACGCCGTAGTGGTACAACTTGCCGATGCGGGCGGAGACGTAGCCGTTGTTCTTGAAGAGCTCGGGAAGGGTGACGGTGTCGGGGATGAAGTCCCGGAAGTGGGGCGTGGGGCGGTATTGCGCGCGGAGAACCGCGCCCCTCCCGGGTTGGTGCGGATTTGCGTGGCGTTGGGACGCCGCCCGGACAGGAACGAGCTCCGGCTCGGACTGCAGAGGGGGAACTGGCAGTAGGCCTGTTCGAACCGGACGCCGCGTTTCGCGAGCGCGTCGATGTGGGGCGTCTTGACGAGGGGATGACCGTAGCACTGCAGGTCGCAGTTCAGGTCGTCGGCGATCAGGAACAGGACGTTGAGCCGTTCCGCCGCGTGGAGATCGCGGGCGGCGCCAACGGCGAACAGGGTGAAGACCAGGCACCAGCGCAGCATGATGGGCATCCCCGAGAGTGGAAACCGGTCGCCACGCAGACCGCGGGCGACGCGAGCGTTCTCAGGAATTGTGCCCGTTCAAGGGGCCTCGCACCACTGCCGATCCGGAACAATCGGCGAGTTCAGCCCCCCTGAACGACTTCGCCCAGCGGGGGTGCGTCGCGATCGATGACGGTCTCCTCCACGGTTTTTCCCGGAACGAACGTGCCGGGCTTCAGTTGTGGTCCGGTCCGGTACTGGTTGAGGATCGCCGCGATCTGGTCGGCGTTCATGACTTCCTTTTCCAGCAGGTCCCGCGTCAGGTGTTCGACGACGTGCTTGCGGGAGAGCAGAATTTCGTGGGCCGTGGTGTAGGCCTGATCGATAATCCGGCGGACTTCGAGATCGATCTCGCGAATCGTCTCCTCGCTGTGCTGATGATCGCCTGCGGAGTTCGCTCCACCCAGGAACGGCGAACGGACGATTTCGCTGTAGTGGACCCGGCCGAGCTTGGGGCTCATGCCGAACTCGGTGACCATCCGGCGGGCCAGATCGGTGGCCCGCTGCAGATCGTTGGACGGGCCGGTGGAGCCTTCCTGGTAGATGATGTCCTCGGCGGCGATGCCTCCCATCAGGACGCAGATCCGGTTCTGCAGCTCGGTTTTGGTGATGAGCTGCCGGTCCTCCTCGGGACGCTGCATGGTGTAGCCCAGTGCGCCGATCCCGCGGGGGATGATCGAGACCTTGTGGACCGGGTCGACATTGGGGAGCGTGCAGGCGACCAGCGCGTGGCCGATCTCGTGGTACGCGACCCGCTGTTTCTCTTCGTCGGGAATAATCCGGGTGGTCTTTTCGAGGCCGGCGACCACGCGTTCGATTCCCTCTTCAAACTCGACCGCGGTGACGCTGGTTTTGTTCTTGCGGGCGGCGAGCAGGGCGGCTTCATTGACGAGATTCGCCAGGTCGGCGCCGACAAAGCCGGGAGTCAACCGGGCCAGATGCTTGAGGTTCACCTCGTCGTCGAGCTTCACGCGACGGGCGTGTACGACGAGGATCGCTTCCCGGCCTTTGATATCGGGGCGATCGACGACCACGTGACGGTCGAACCGGCCCGGCCGCATCAGGGCGGGATCGAGCGTGTCGGGGCGGTTGGTTGCCGCCATGACGATCACGCTCTGCTCGGAGGAGAAACCGTCCATCTCGACCAGCAGGGCGTTGAGGGTCTGATCCCGTTCGTCGTGGCCGCCGGGGCCGCCTTCGCCCCGACGTTTGCCGATGGCGTCCATTTCGTCGATGAAGATGATGCTGGGGGCCTTCTGCACGGCCTGTGCGAACAGATCCCGCACGCGGGAGGCGCCCACGCCGACGAACAGCTCGACGAAGTCCGAGCCGGATAGGCTGAAGAACGGCACGCCCGCTTCGCCGGCGACAGCTTTTGCGAGCAGCGTCTTGCCGGTCCCGGGAGGGCCGACGAGAAGGACGCCGTGAGGAATGCGTCCGCCGAGCGCCTGGTACTTTGCCGGATTGCGGAGGAACTCGACAATTTCCCGCAGCTCTTCCAGCGGTTCGTCGATGCCGGCGACATCGGCGAATGTCACGCCGAGGTCTTCCTGGGCGTACATCCGCCCGCGGCTGCGGCCGAAGGACATCGCGCTGCCGGGCCCGCTCATGCGGCGGAAGATGTAGAGGAAGAAGACCAGGAACATGACCGGGACGATGAGCAGATAGGCCACCTGCTGCCAGTCGGGCGGCTGCGAGGCGCCGCGGTAATCGATTTTGTTGGCTTCGAGCAGGTCGATGATCGACTTCTGGGATTCATCGCGAAGGCCGACGGTATGGACGGTGAACGTCTTCGGCGTCGCCTTGGAATCCGAGGGCTGGCGCGGCAGATCCTGAAACGTCATTGCAGCCGGAGTGATTTCCAGCTCGTAGACATTCGTCGGGTTCAGCGTTCCGTTGCGGATCTGTTCTTTGAATTCGCTGACCGTCAGTTCCTGTCCGCTGCGGTTGCGTCCCCCGAACGAGAAGACCAGGGCCGAGATCACGATCCCGATCATCAGGAACCAGAAGACGTTGCTCGCCGGACCGCGTTCCGGTTTGCGGGGAGCAGGTTTGCGTGGCGGTTCGGGCGGGGCAGACGAACTGGATCCGGAATCGGGAGAAGCCATCAGTCGGGAAATCCTGAAGAGCCGGGACGTCCGGCGAGGAAGCCGACGGACGGGTAATCGTCCGCGTCAATGACGGGACGACCACTCAGCAATCATATCCCGCGAACGCGTCTCGCGGCAATTGGCCCTGCAGACTGGAAACGATTCTGGCGCATGATCCGCCTGCGCGATCGGCGGATTCGGAATGGCGACGAGGGACGTTTTGTCCAATTTCTCTGGCGCGCCGTGCCGATTGAGTGAACGCTTCCGGGGGGAGGGCGTGCCGTCGGGATGCGAATTCAGATCGCCCTTAAGTGTTTTCTGCGAAGCTGGTTATGGTCGCCTTAAGATTGCTGGCCGTGGTCTGGGCGAGCATTCGGCACAATGCGTGCTCTGAACAACCCTCGACTTCGATGATCCGGGCCAGAGCGGGCGACTTCGTGTCGCACGCTGCGTGATCATCGGAGTTCACGAGCGCGTGGGCGACCTGAGAGACCGCTGCCTGCTCTGATGTCGGGCGGGGACGCGGGGTTCGGAGAACCTGGCGTCCCCGCCTTTACTTTTAGCGAACCAGGCGTCACGCGCGGGCCAGCGGGAACGCGAGAACTTCGTCGATTGACGTGCAGCCCAGTGCGAGCATCAACAGACGATCGAGCCCCAGCGCTACGCCGGACGACTCCGGCAGTCCGGCTTCCATGACGTCGAGGAGCCGGCTCTCCCGCGGAAGCGGCCTCAGTCCCGCGGCGGACCGCAGCGCCGTCTGCGCTTCGATTCGCTGCCGCAGGATGGCGGCATCGGTCAGTTCGTGGTAGCCGTTGCACAGCTCGATGCCGTCGATGTACAGCTCGAATCGCTCGGCGACGGCCGGTTCTCCGGGAAGATCGCGGCGCGTTTTCGCCAGCGCGGCCTGCGACGCCGGGTAGTCGTGCAGAAAGGTCGGCCGGTCGTGTCCCAGATGAGGCTCGACCAGTTCCGCCAGTAGAAAGTTGAGCCAGCCGTCGCGGTCGTCGCCGGTCAGTCCGGGAGGCGGAACAAGACCGCGTCTGAGTCCCAATGCTGCCAGATCCGCCTGCGAGGCGTCGAGGACGGTTCGACCGGCATGCCGCTGGAATGCCTGGTCGTACGTCAGGCGTTCATACGGGACAGCCTCGCACCCCCGTCGAACGGCCATCGATTCCGATCCGGCTCGAACGGCGTCGCCAGCCTGCAGGATGGATCGCACGAGATCCTCGGTCACCTGCATCTGGGCGTGGTGGTCATCGCCGACGCGGTACCACTCCAGCATCGTGAATTCGGGATTGTGTCGCCGGCCGACTTCGCCGTTGCGGAAGGCCTTGCAGATCTGCCAGACCGCCGTCGCCCCGGCGGCCAGAACCCGCTTCATGGCAAACTCGGGGGAGGTCTGCAGGTAGAGGGGCTGACCGCCCACTGCCCATTTCTGCGGCTCGGACAGCCAGTCGGCGACAAACGGCTCCAGCCAGGCATCGACGACGATGTCATGCGACAGGAGCGGCGTTTCCAGTTCCCAGTAGTCTCGATCGTCGAAGAATTGCCGGACAGTCCGCAGCAGGCGCGCACGGTGCTGCAGAATCGCCAGTTTCGCCGTGGGAAGAAAATCGTGTGACACGCGGCCGAACTCCGACGGGCATTACTCGCGTCCCGAGTAGCGGGAGACCATTTCGTTGACCGCCTGCGAACTGCCGAAGGCAAACAGGTTGTCGCCAGGCTGAATCACAGACGAGGACGGGGGCGGCATCAGTTGTTCGCCATTCGCCCGGCGAATTCCGATGATCATGACTCCATTCTCGGCGAGGTCGGTTTCGGAGAGCTTGCAGCCGACGCAGGAGCTTCCCGCGCCGATCTGGACCTCGGCGATCTCGAACTGGCCTCCTTCGCCGGTCGAGACTTCCAGGAAGTCTTCCATGGCCGGGTGGAGCATGAAACGGGCCATGCGGACGGCGCCGCTGCTGAAGGGACTGACGACGCGCGTTGCGCCGGCCCGCTCCATCTTCTGCACCGCCTTTTCGTCGCTGGCCCGGGCGATGATCTGCAATCGGTCGTTGAGGAGGCGTGCGGAGAGGACGACGTAAACGTTATCGGCGTCGGTCGGCAGCGCGCTGGCGAGCGCTTTTGCCCGCGTGATTCCGGCCCGCCGCAGGACGTCGTCGTCGGTGGCATCGCCGATCAGGTACTTCCAGCCCCGTTCCCGGGCGATCGACTCGACTCGTTCGGGATCGCTGTCGATCACGACAAACGATTGCCGGCGCTGATGCAGGTACTGGCAGATGGTCGATCCCATCCGGCCGTAGCCGCAGACGATGAAATGCCCGGCAGTCTGTTCGAGAGCGTGTTCCATGAGCCTTTCCTCGCGACGGACCCGCCATTGCAGGTTCATCAGGTGCTGGCCGAGCTGGTGGATCGAGTACGACACGACGCCGACACCGACCAGCAGATAGATGATGATGAAAACTTTGGTGGCGGGCTGCAGTTCGCTCTGCCGGGTTGCGGACAGGCCGACGGTCGTCATGACGATGACCGCTTCATAGATGCACTGCAGCCAGTCCCAGCCTTCCGTCAGGCGAAACCCGATCGCCCCCACGGCCGTGAATCCCAGCAGCAGTCCAATGATGAGGACGATCTGTCGCATGAAGGCTCGATGGTGTTTCTGCAACTGTTAACGCAGAGTGGCGGCCGGCAGAAAATCGGGATCGGGAAGTGGCAGCAAGGCGCGGGTCAGTGGCGATACCGGCAGATCGGGGGACAGGAGAGAGACGGACTTACCGCGTCGACGAAGAATGTTCTGCGCCGCCAGGTAACCGCTCCGGACCGCCCCCTCCATCGTCGCAGGCCAGCCGGTCTGCGTCCAATCCCCGGCGAGCTGGATCCCGGCGATTGGCGTCTGCTGCGCAGGCCGCAAGGCCTCGCTGTCCGGCAGCGGCGAGAAAACGGCCCGCCGTTCGGTCACCTGCCGGCTGTGTAGCAGTGTCGCCTGGGCGACGGCCGGCCAGACCTGCGACAGTTCGGCGAGGACCCGCTGCAGAACATCCGCCTGGGACTGTCCGGCCAGCATCCGGCTGGCGCTGATCACGACCTGGCAGTACCAGCTCCTGGGAGAATCCTCGACGGCCGGGCGTTCCCGCTGGAAGACCCACTGGACCAGCCGATCGACGAAGACGGCGTGCGGCAGATCGGTGACCGGTCGATCAAACCATAGATGCACGCTGGTGATTGGGGCCGATTCCAGCCTGGCGACGCCGCGAATCGAGGGGTGTTCGGCCAGTGCCGGCGGGAGCAGATCGAGGACGCGGAAGAACGGGACAGCGACGATCAGGTCGTTCGCGGTCAGCGTCTCCCCGGAGCGCAGTTGAGCTGATGGCGATCCGTCGTTCGCGACATGGACCTGTTCCACGCCGGTTGAAGCGCGGATTTCGACTCCGTGCCCCGTGAGCCAGTCCTGCAGCGGCCCCGAATAGAGGTCGTCCAGCGGGACAGTTGGAATCTCGACCGTCCAGCCGCGGGCGTTGGTCAGGAACGAGTCGACAAAGACCTTTCGCGCCACCGGCACGCTGATCCGATCCATCGATTCGCTGAGGGCGCTGACCAGTACGACTTCCCAGAAGAGTCGAATGGCGCGGGGGGGCTGCCGATGCCGCTTCAGCCAGGCGGCGAACGTCTCGCCAAGTTCCACGGCGGCTTCCGGGGCGGACAGGGCGCGCAGGCCGAGGGCCAGAGCCAGCTTGTCGCTCCAGGTCAGATAGGACAGCCCGGCAAAAGCCCGTGCCAGGTGGAGCGGCGCCGGCAGGCGATCGGCCGCAAAACGGTGGACTCGTCCATCCGGCCCGATAAAGCGCAGACATTCCGCCGTATGGAAGAATGGGGCCAGGCCGGTCAGCCGGCAGAAGTGCAGAAAGCTGGTGCAGCAGCCCATCGCCACGTGCTGGCAGTTGTCGACGAATTCTCCCGAACCGGCATCCCGAAACGAACTGGCCCGGCCCCCCAGCCGCGGGCGCGATTCGAGAACCACGGATTGCACGCCATGCACGGCGAGGCCCGCGGCCGCAGCCAGCCCGGCGAGACCGCCTCCAACGATGATGACCCGATCCGCCATGCCGTGATATCGACCTGATTGAGACTGAAACATTGGACGTCGGGGTGGACCGCAAGGAAGGCCCGGTTCGGTGTTCCGGGGCTTCGCGAAGACGCTCCAGCCCCGGCCACCCGTTCAAGGCTGCGTTCGAACCTGCCTCTACTGACGGACGCGACGAGGCGGTATCCTAGCGGGTGATTTCCTGGCGGTAACGCGAGTCCCGCGGATTTTCGGAAGCAGCATGCCTGCGACACTCTCCCAAACGGCCCGCTCGCTCTGGCGGCCTGCACGAAGCGTCTGGGATTTCGCCGTCGACTTCGTTTATCCGCCGGCCTGCGTTCTGTGCCTGTGCGACTTGTCGGCGTCGCGGAGCGAATCGGAGCGGTGGACCGCTTCGCTCTGCGTCGACTGCCGGGACGAACTGAAGCCGCCGGCGTTGCAGGACTGCCGACGATGCGGCGCTCCGGCGGGACCGTTTGCTGATACTTCCGGCGGCTGTCCGTACTGCCGGGATGACCGATTCGTGTTCGAGACGGTGTATCGGCTCAACGTTTACGAAGGAAAGTTACGGGAGGCGTGTCTGCGGGCCAAGTCCGCGTGGGGCGAACCGATGGCCCGCGTGCTGGCGGACCTCGTCTGGGAACGGAGCGGAGCCCAGATGCGGGAGATCGGGTTCTCCTGTGTGATTCCCGTCCCGCCCCACTGGACGCGTCGGTATCAGCAGCCGCACTCGGCCCCGGAGACCATCGCCCGCCGTCTGGCCAGACATCTGAAGATTCCGGTCCGCAGTACGGCGCTGGCGAAGATCCGCCGAACGCCACGACAGGCGGGGGCGTCGCCGACGGTCCGCCGGCAACAGCAGCGGGGAACGTTTCGCTGCCGCCATCCGGCCCGCATGGCGGGGCAGAC
Source organism: uncultured Planctomycetaceae bacterium (assembly GCA_942493135.1). Classification (GTDB taxonomy): domain Bacteria; phylum Planctomycetota; class Planctomycetia; order Planctomycetales; family Planctomycetaceae; genus Planctellipticum. The sequence continues at coordinate 3,539,025 of OW818684.1, forward strand.
GGTTCTGCTGGTGGACGACATTCTGACGACCGGATCGACCGCTCAGGCGGCCGCCCGTGCCCTGAAGGACGCCGGGGCCGGGCGGGTTATTGTCGCGGCGATCGCCCGCGGACTGGGTCGGCATGCCTGATGCAGTTTCCTCGCGGCGGGGCTGACGTTACTGTGCAGGCTTGGAATTTCTGACGGACGAATCGTCCGTTTCCGGTCACTTCGTCGTCGAGCCGTTGATGAGTCCCGCCCCGCTCCGTATCGCCACCCGCGCCAGTCAGCTCGCCCTGTGGCAGTCGAACTACATTGCCGATCTGCTGCGGCAGGCCGCTCCGGGCCGTGAAGTGGTCCTGGTCGAAATCTCCACGACTGGCGACCGCGTGCAGACGGAGACGCTGCGGGCGCTGGGGAGTTTCGGCGTTTTCACGCGGGAAGTGCAGGCGGCCATTCTCGACGGCCGGGCCGATCTGGCTGTGCATAGTCTGAAGGATCTGCCGACGGATGTCATCGAGGGATTGTCATTGGGGGCGGTACCGCCGCGTGCCCCGGAACATGACGCCCTGATCTTGCCACAGGGCTCGTCGCTGGCGCCGACGCTGGACGGTCTGCCTCAAGGCGCCCGGGTCGGGACCGGCAGTCCGCGGCGGCAGGCGCAGCTCAGAATGCTGCGGCCCGATCTGGTGCTGTCGGAAGTGCGGGGCAACGTCGACACGCGATTGAAGAAGCTCGATGCCGGCGACTACGAGGCGCTGATTCTCGCTGCGGCCGGCCTGACGCGACTGGGTTGGAGCGAACGGATTTCCGCGGTGCTGCAGCCGCCGGTGATGTATCCCGCGGTTGGCCAGGGGGCGATCGGCGTGGAATGCCGGACGGACGACCTTGAACTGCGGACGCTGCTGGAAAAGTTGACCGACTGTGCGACGCTGGCCCGCGTGCTGGCGGAACGGAGCCTGATGTCCACCCTGCGGGCCGGCTGCCATGCGCCGCTGGGAGTCAGCACGCGAATCGACGGGGCCCGGCTGTTTCTGGAGGCGGTCGTGCTGCCGATGGATGGCAGCGACCGCTGGACGGCGGCCGCCAGCGGACTGGTCAGCGCCCCGGAGGACTTGGGCGTTACGGTGGCGCAGTTGCTGGTTGGTCAGGGGGTCGAACGCGTGCTTGGCCGGACGGAGTGAATTCCGTTCGTGGGTTGATGAAAGAGGTGAGCCTCGTGGACTCGACTCACCCTACGTTCGGACGGAGTGAGTCATTCCGCTCGACGCAGTCGCAGGCTGTTGAGGACGACCGACACGCTGGAGAACGCCATCGCTGCGCTGGCGAGCATTGGCGAGAGGAGCCAGCCGGTCAGCGGGTAGAGTGCGCCGGCTGCGATTGGAATCGCCACAACGTTGTAACCGAACGCCCAGAAGAGATTCTGGCGGATGATGCTCAGCGTCGCTCGCGAGAGTCGGAGCGCCGTCAGTACGGATTCCAGGCGTCCGCCGACGAGGGTAATATCGGCGGCGGCGATCGCGACGTCGGTGCCGGAACCCATCGCGAGGCCGACATCGGCGCTGGCGAGCGCGGGGGCGTCATTGATGCCGTCGCCGACCATGCCGACCGTCTGCCCGGACTGCTTGAGCCGGCGGACTTCGTCAGCTTTCTGTGATGGGAGGACTTCGGCGATCACCCGCTCGATGCCGACCTGCGCGGCCACGGCCTGGGCCGTCCGCGAGTTGTCGCCGGTCAGCATGACCGGTTCGATTCCCAGTGCCTTGAGCTGCTGAATGACTTCGGACGCTTCCGGCCGGGGAGGATCGGCGACGGCGATCAGGCCGGCGGGTTGTCCGTCAATGGCGACGAACATTGGCGTCTTGCCGGCTGCCGCGAGTTGCTCGGCCTCGTCGATCATTTCGGACGTCTCAATGGAACGTTCCTGCAGCAGCGCGGCGTTGCCGATCAGGATCTCACGGCCCTCGACACGGGCGGCGATGCCGCGACCGGTGAGAGACCGGAAGTCGGCGGGTGAAGTCAGTTCCAGCGAACGCTGTCGGGCGGCGACGACGATGGTGGCGCCGAGCGGGTGTTCGCTGAGCTGCTCGGCCGAGGCCGCCAGGCGCAGCAGTTCGGATTCGTCGATGCCGCCGACGGGGACGATGTCGGTCACGGTCGGCTGCCCCGTGGTGATCGTGCCGGTCTTGTCGAGGATGATCGTGGTCAGGCGATAGGCGTGTTCGAGGGCGGCGCCGTTTTTGAACAGGACCCCCAGCTCCGCACCACGGCCGGTTCCGACCAGGATCGCGGTCGGCGTGGCCAGGCCCAGCGCGCAGGGGCAGGCGATGATCAGTACGGCAACCAGCGTATGAATGGCAAACGAGACCTGCTGTCCGCTGGGTCCCAGAATCAGCCAGGCAACGCCGGTGACGAGGGCGAGGACCAGCACGATCGGTGTAAAGACGCTCGCCACGACGTCGGCCAGTCGAGCGATCGGCGCCTTCGAACCTTGGGCGTCGCGGACCTGCTGGACGATCTGCTGCAGCACTGTGTTGCGGCCGACGCGTTCTGCGGCGAATTGAAACGCGCCGGTCCCGTTGATCGTGCCGGCATAAACGCGTGCATCGATCTGCTTGGCGATCGGCAGGCTTTCTCCTGTCAGCATCGACTCGTCGAGGCTGGACGATCCGGAGATGACCACGCCATCGACGGGAACCTTTTCGCCGGGACGGACGACGACAGTGTCTCCGACGCGGACGTCGCGAATCGGGCAGTCCTGCTCGACGCCGTCGCGGATGATGCGGGCGGTGCGGGGCTGCAGTCCGAGGAGTTTGCGGATGGCGTCTCCGGCACGGTGTTTCGCCCGCGATTCGAGCAGGCGTCCCAGCAGGATCAGCGTGATGATCGTGGCGGAGGCTTCAAAGTAAACGGGAACCGCCGCACCATGACCGGCATGTGCTGCCCCGGCCAGCGAGGGAACGAGCAGCACCGCCGTGGACCAGAGAAAGGCCGTCGTCGTGCCGAGGGCCACGAGGACATTCATGTCGGAGCCGCCGTGCCGCAGGGCGAGCCCGGCCGAGCGAAAGATGGGCCAGCCACCGTAAAGGATGACTGGCAGACTGAGAGCCAGCTGCAGCCACGCGAAACCAGAATGGTTGAGTGCCGGGATCAGGCCGTGCGACATGGCGATCACCATGACCGGCGCCGCGCAGATTGCGGAGACCAGGAACCTGCGCCAGAGGTCGTCTGCAAGGGCGGCCTCCGCCTGCTCCTGTTGTTCCTCCGGGGACAGGTCGCTGTCCTCGGCAGAAACGGGCAGGACCACGCCGTAGCCCAGCCCCTCCACCGCTTCCGCGAGCTGGCCGACACTGGTGCGACGGCCATCAAAGGCCACGGTGGCACGCGACGTCGCGAAATTTACACCCGCGTTGATCACGCCGGGCTGAGCCCGCAGAGCCCCTTCGATGCGCGCGGCGCAGCCGGCGCAGGTCATTCCGGTGACGGGAAACTCGGTCCGCTCGGCGGATTCTGGAGTCTCCGCGCCGGTTGAGGCTCCGGGCGGCTGGACGACGGGCAACTCCAGCGAAAACTTGGTCGACATCGCTTTTGTCTCCTGCGAGGACACAGCAGCGTTCTACCCCAGTGTCGCAGAGTTGCAATGCGTCAGGCAACCGCAGGGCGACAGATCGACATGGCTCTTTCCAAGTTCCGTCTGGGCAAGCTGAAGGGTGAGTCTTCGAGGCTCACCTTAACTGCGTGATCGCAGAGGTGAGCCTCGCGGACTCGACTTACCCTGCTTTGAAACTGGGAAGAGCCGTGGACAGTTCGCGGCAGGCGATGCGAGGAGTCTCCGTCTCCTGTAGAATCCGTCAGTCAACATCTGTGGAGAAAGAGTCTTGGAAAGCCACCCGTTCCGGCTGCTGCGCAACATCGGTCGAACGCGACAAATCGTCACCGTGCTCCTCAATCACGGTTTTGGCGACGTCGTTGACCGGATCGGCCTCCGTTCGGTCTGGCAGCGCTGGAAGTGCTTTCTGTTTCGACGGAAGGAACCGCCGGCGCCGCGACTGAAGACCGTGGAGCGGGTTCGACTGACGCTGGAGGCGCTGGGGCCGACGTTCATCAAGTTCGGCCAGGTGATGAGCACCCGGCCGGACGTCGTGCCTCCCGACATGCTGACGGAACTGAAGAAACTGCAGGAGACAGTCCCGCCGTTCGGCCCCGAAAAGGCCGTGCAGGTGCTGCAGTATGAATTCGAAAAGTCACCCTCCACGCTGTTCGCGGAATTTGAAGCGGAACCGCTGGCGGCGGGCTCGCTGGGACAGGTGCACCGGGCGCGGCACTTTGACGGCACGCCGCTGGCGATCAAGATCCGCCGGCCCGACGTCGTCCGGGACGTCGAGCGCGACATCAGTCTGATGCAGGAGCTGGCGCTGCTGCTCGATCGGCACGTTCCGGAATCGCGCATCTTCGACCCGATCGGGCTGGTCAATCACTTCGCCCGCACGATCCGTCGCGAGATGAACTTCGCCCGCGAAGGGCGGACGATGGAAGAGTTCTCCCGGCTGTTCCAGGACGACGACATTCTGTACGTCCCGCGGGTCTATTGGGACCTGACGACCGAGGCGGTCCTGACGATGGAGTTCGTCGAGGGGGCCAACATCAACGATCGCGCCGCCTTGCTGAAGCTGCCCCGGTCGCCGGCCGAGATCGCCGGCGACGGCGCCCGGATCTTCATGAAACAGGCCTTCGAGTTCGGCATGTTTCATGGCGATCCCCATCCCGGCAATATCCGGATCCTGCCGAACGGCAGGGTCTGCCTGCTGGACTACGGCATGATCGGCATGCTGGACGAAGAAACCCGCGAACAGCTCGTCGACCTGCTCCAGGCCATCGCCAACCAGAATGCGGAGGCCGCCGTCGACGTCGTCCTGCGGCTCGGCGAGCCGCGCGGCGAAATCGACATGTCGCTCCTGAAAGTCGACATGCGGGACTTCATCGCCAACTACTACGGCGTGGAGCTCGAACGGATCGATGTCAGCCGGCTGCTGTCGGACTTTGTCGGAATCATGTCGACGCACCACATCCGCTGCCCCGGCAGCCTGATGCTCCTGATCCGGGCGCTGGTGACGCTGGAAGGGATCGGGGCCAGCCTCGACCCGGAGTTCAATCTGGCCGGGTATCTGCAGCCCTTCGTGGAACGGCTGGTCAAGGACCGCTATCAGCCGCGGAAGATGGCCGAGCGGGTCTTCCGCGACGTCCGCATGCTGGCCGGTTCGCTGCACGACCTGCCGGTCCATCTGGGCAAGACCCTCAAGAAACTGGCCAACGACGACCTGCAGGTCCATCTGGATCACCGCGGGCTCGACTACCTCATCCTCGAACTCGAGCGGGCCAGCAACCGGCTGGTGGTCGGCATGGTCGTCGCCGCGCTGATCCTGGCCTCCGCGATTCTCATCCCGGCCGGAACCAACACCTTCTGGGTCAGCGTGCCGATTTACCTGCTGTCGAGCTTGCTGGCGATGTGGCTCGTGTACGGCATCTTTCGCAGCGGGAGATTGTAGGGGAAGTCGAGAGTCGAGAGACCAGAGTCGAGAGCTGGGAAGCGAAACGGCGATGCCGGCTCGTTTCTGGCGATCGGCGATTGCGATCGGCCCTCGATTCTGGTGAGTTGTTACTCTCTCACTGCGCATAGTCCGATCACGGCGATGCTCGCGAATGCGGCTCCGACGAAGAACGTGGCCGACGGTCCCAGAGTGGTCCACAGTCCGCCGGCGATCACGCTGGCCAGCAGCAGGGAGCAGCCGGAAACCAGATTGAAGATGCCGAAGGCGCTGCCGCGCAGATCGGGCGGGGCCGTGTCGGCGACGAGTTTCGACAGCAGGCCCTGGGTGCCTGCGAGATACAGTCCCCACAGAGCGGCCCCGGCCAGGGCGGCCGCCGGCGAAGTGGCGAGGGCCAGCAGCAGGTCCGCTCCAATCAGGAACCCGAGACCGATCAGCAGCAGCGTCCGCGCGCTGAAGCGATCGGCGGCGGCCCCTGCGGGATAGGCGCCCGCCGCGTAGACGACGTTCATGATCATCATCACCAGTGGCACGGCGGCCAATGGCAGGCCGACGTTCTGCGCCCTCAGTACCAGAAAGGCTTCGCTGAAGCGGGCGAGTGTGAAGACGGCCCCCAGCAGCACCACGAGCCAGAATCGCCGCGGCAGCCGCCGGGCGTCGGCGAAGGTTGGCAGTGGGCGAAGGGCTTCAGCGGACGTCTGGGCGGCGGGTTCGCGAACTCCCACGAGCAGCACGATCACGGTGATGGCCGCCGGGATGACCGCGAACCACATCGCCGCCGGGATGCTGTCTGCAAACACTGACAGCAAAACCAGCGCCAGCAGCGGCCCGAGGAATGCGCCGACGGAATCGAGCGCCTGTCGCAATCCATAGGCGGCTCCGCGCAACTCGGGGGGCGTGATGTCGGCGACCAGCGCATCCCGCGGAGCATCGCGAACGCCTTTGCCGATGCGATCGACGAACCGGGCTGCAAAGACCCAGCCGATCGACGTCGCCAGCGGGAAGACCGGTTTGGTGATGGCGGCCAGGCCATAGCCCAGCACGAGCAGAAACTTGCGACGGCGGAGATAGTCGCTCAGGGCGCCGGAGAAGACCTTCGTCATTGATGCGGTTGCTTCAGCCAGCCCCTCGACCAGCCCGATCGTCAGCATGGACGCCCCGAGCGTGGTCGCCATGAAGACCGGCAGCAGACTGTGGATCAGTTCGGACGAAGTGTCCATGCAGAGCGAGGCGACGCCGAGCGCCCAGATGCTCGCAGGAAGACGGCGATCAGGGCTGGCGTCGGTGGATGGCATGACCGGCAGCGTAGCTGTCGCGCTGTGGCGAGTCCAGATCCGGAAAAGATCTCTCGCAGAGACGCAGAGGGAGGAGGAGACCGCAGAGAGGAGAAATGTCGAATGACGAAGGCGGAATGTCGAAAGTCAGCAGACCGGTGACAACCCTCGTCGGTCGAAGATCATTCGATGAAATGGCGTCGTTGCTTCAAATCCGTGTCTTCTCTGCGGCCTCTGCTCTCTCCCTCTGCGTCTCTGCGAGAGATCTTCTCAACTTCGCCGGCTGTTACAGCCGTGTTACCGTCTCGTGCAGATTGAGCAGGACTCGTGTTACCGAGAACCAGGCGGCGAGTTCGGTTTGGCTGAGATCCTCCGGCGGCGCGGCCGCGCCGGCTGACGTCAGCAGGGCCTTCGCCGCGGCAGGATCTGCCGCATATACGTTGCGATGCTTCTGCAACAGCGCCAGGATCAACTTCTGTTCCTCCGCACGCGGTGGTCGGGACAAGGCCCGCTGCCACGCCCATGCCAGCCGGGACTGATCGGTCTGGCCTCCTTCCTGGAGCGTCCGGGTTGCGAAGACGCGAGCCGCTTCGAGGAACGTCGGATCGTTCAGCAGCACGAGCGCCTGCTGCGGCGTGTTCGAACGGGGACGATCGGCGACGCATTCCTCCCGGCTCGGGGCGTCGAAAATCAACATCTGCGGGTGCAGGAACGACCGTTGCCAGAACGTGTAGAGCCCCCGGCGATACTGCCGCTCGCCCTGATCCGCCTGCCAGGTCCGCCGCGGGAAATTGAGGTAATCCCAGTACCCATCGGGTTGATAGGGCTTCACGCTCTCGCCCCCGACCTGAGACGACAGCAATCCGCTGATCGCCAGCGCGTTGTCGCGGACGAACTCGGCGTCCAGGCGGAAGCGCTGCTGGGCAGAGAGCAGGCGGTTGAACGGATCGACGGCCCGCGCCTCGGGGGTCTGGATCGACGACTGCCGGTAGGAGTGCGAGAGAACCATCAGCCGGACCATGTGTTTGACGTCCCAGCCCGACTCGCGGAACTCGACGGCCAGCCAGTCGAGCAGTTCCGGGTGCGTCGGCCATTCCCCCTGGCTGCCGCTGTCTTCCAGGGTCTGCGACAGTCCGACACCGTAGAGCAGCTTCCACAGCCGGTTGACGAACACGCGCGCCGTCAGCGGATTCTCTTTGGAAACCAGCCATTCGGCGAGGTCCAGGCGGTTGGCTCGCCGGCCCTGGACATTCGTCTGTCCCAGAAACGCCGGAATGGCGGGCTCGCGGATTTCGCCGGAGTCGTCCATCCAGTTCCCGCGCGGAAGGACGCGGACCGTTCGCGGCGGACCGGCCTGGGTGATCAGCGATCGCGGGATCGTTCCGGCAAACTGATCCCGAGCCTGCTGTCGCTGCTGGATCGCCTGCCGTTGCGGCTGAAACCGCAGCGACTGATCGCGGAGGAACTGCGTCAGTGCGGTCTGCTGATCCGCGCTGCGCTGGTCGCGCGGCGTCGCCAGGACTGTCCGGACCTGGGGCGGCGTCCAGCGGGCGATCGAGTCGGACAGCGTTGTCGCAGACAGACGGAACCGGCCGATCGAGTGACCGGCATGGGGCGAGCGGAATTCCAGGCGGACGATCAGCCGCCCGGCTGCCTCACTGACGAATGGCATCTCGGCCTGAAACACCGCTTCGTGCGGTTGCCCGACGTGCGGGAGAATCGCCCAGCCGGTGGCGTCTTTGCCGTCGAACGCCGACTCGATGGCGTGCCCGTTCTGTGCATGGTCGGCGACGGCGCGGACCAGCTTGACGGGTTGTTCCTTGCCGTCGGCGCCGGCCGTCGACAGCTTCACTTCGGTCAGCACGAAGTTTCCGTTGCCAGCCGTTCCCGGGCCTTTGGTCGGCAGGCTGTCATCCGCCAGCACCTCCAGTTTCAGCCCTGTCAGTCCGCGGGCGGGCGCCGGGAAGGTCAGGACAAAGCTCTCCTGAGCGCCGGCGGTTCCCTGAGCCAGCCACGAGCCGTCGGTCTGTTCGGCGAGCTTCACGTCGCTCCCTTCGACCTTCGACTCGGCAGACGTCAGCGGCTGCCAGCCCGAGTCGGTCAGCAGTTCCTGCTCCCAGCCGGCATCGCCAGCGAGCAGGGATTGCACGGCGGCGTCCAGTTCCTGCCGGGCGGCGGCGATGGACTGATCGAGCTCCGCCAGTCGCTGCGACTGGGCGGCGCTGGGAACCATCATTCCCGGTCCGCGTCCGCCGATGGCCGGTTCCTGCACGTCCGCGAAAAAGGCTCCCAGACTGTAGAAGTCCCGCGTGGTAAACGGGTCGAACTTATGATCGTGGCACTCGGCGCAACCCAGCGTCGCCCCGAGCCAGACGTCGGCGACGTTGCGGACACGATCCGCGGAGTACTTGGCGATGTATTCCTTTGCCTGGGCGCCTCCTTCTTCGGTCGTCTGCAGCAGCCGGTTGTAGCCGGAGGCCACCTTTTGACTGAGCGTCGGTTCGGGGAGCAGATCGCCTGCGAGCTGCTCGATCGTAAAGCGATCGAAGGGCAGATTGCAGTTGAACGCGTCGATGACGTAGTCGCGGTAGGGGACGATGTCCCGCAGGTTGTCGCTGTGGTAGCCGGCGGTGTCGGCGAACCGCACGAGGTCCAGCCAGTAGACGGCCATCCGTTCGCCGAAGTGGGGCGACTCCAGCAGTCGCTCGACGAGCCGGTCATAGGCGTCGGGGCGCGCGTCCTGCAGGAAGGCCTGAACGTCTTCCGGTGTCGGCGGCAGGCCGGTCAGGTCGAAGGTCAGCCGGCGGATCAGCGTGACGCGGTCGGCTTCGGCAGCCGGCTGCAGGCCGGTGGCGGCCAGGCGGGCCTGAACGAAGCGGTCGATTTCATTGCGCGCTGGAGAGGTCAGCGGCAAGGCGGGAACCGCCGGGCGGACCGGCGCGATGTACGCCCAGTGCCCCTGGTACTTGGCTCCCTGATCAATCCAGCGGCGGAGGATCTCTTTGTCGCGGGAGGAAAGCGTCTTGCCACTGTCTTTCGGCGGCATGACTGCATCGGGGTCCGCGGTCGTCACCCGGCGGAACAGCTCGCTGGTTTCCGGTTTGTGCGGAGCGACGACGCCGGGTTTTTCGGCCGTTCCCGTGTACCCGTCCGCCAGGTCGAGTCGCAGATCGGCCTGACGCTGGTTCTTGTCCGGACCGTGACACTGAAAACAGGTGTCGGACAGAATCGGCCGGACGTCGCGATTGAATTGGATTTGCTCCGGGAGCGGTTTGTCGGCCGCGCAAAGTTCGCCGGCGAGTCCCGGACTCCAGACCATTGCCAGGATTGTCAGTCGTTGCATGTTGCGCCTCATCGCGGACCCATCAAGATCCGTCGATCTTACTCTGCGGGAAGCAGTGAGGACAACACGCGGTCAGGTTCGAGGTCCACCGCGGCAAGGAACGCCATTCAGTCCGCTGCCGGTTCGGCGTCGGCCAGTATTGTGACACGCTCCACCAGGCGTTGCCGGGCGAGTTCGGAGTCGACACCCGCTGCGGTTCGCAGACGAATTGTTGTTCCCGTGGAATAGACGATGTCTCCCGCTGGAGTCAGGTCGAAGGAGAGGACTCCGCGGGCCAGGGCTTCTTCTTCACCGTTCGACGAACGCCGGATGAGTTGCCAGTCGCGCGGAACCAGCGAAGAGGCGGCCTCTCCTTTCTGGCCGTACTGTTTGCGGGGATCGATCCACTGGCCCGAGATGCGGAAGAGATCTTCCGGAATGGGGATCTTCCGCTCGGGGCCGCCGGCCGTCCGCAGCGGTTCGCCCGTGTAGCGCATGGAGAAGAAATCGAGGTATGCGAAACCGGCCCGCAGCAGCCGATAGGGGAACAGTCCGACGTCCTTCGCGACCTGCAGCAGCGACGGTCGGGTCTGCGGCGGGCGGTACGGCCGGCGGATGTAGTACAGCGTGCCGGTGGCGTCCTCGCGTGGCTGGAGGCAGTCGAAGTCTTCCTCCTCGTGGAGTACGGACAGTTTCTTCGCGTCGAGATCGACTTCTTCGACCGCGTACGGCCCCAGTCCCAGCGGGTATCCGGCGGCGTTTCGCAGAATCGGGGCGGCCTGATAGACGATTCGTCGCTGACCATTACCGGTCCAGCTCGGGGCTTCGTCGACTGTGTCGCCGTCGGTCACCTCGCGGACCAGCCGGCCGTCAGGTTCGCAGACGGCGATCCGGCTGGAGCCATCCGGTTGGGCGACCGACATCGCCAGCATGCCAGACTGCCAGTCGCGGGTCAGTTCGCGGGCGGGAAAGTCGTTGCGGTGAAACAGCCGGCGTTCGCTGCGATCGGTCAGCGTTTGTTGAAAGAGCCCGGTCATGTGCCCAAAGTCGACCAGATAGGAGACCTCGCCCGGTGCGATTCCCAGCGCGGCGCTGCTGAATCGGATTTGTCTGGGAGCCGCTTGCCCGCCGATGTTGCCAAAGGGTGAGCCGACGCCGAATTCGCCCCACAGTCCGCTGCGGTCCTTCCAGCCATGCGCCTGCTGCTGTCGCGCCTGGCGGTCCTCATACTGACCGGCAAACTGGCTGGTCAGCTCCTGCGGCGGCCGATTGTCCTGCGCGACAAACAGGCGTCCCTGGGAGACGAAGGCGTAAGTCACAGACATCCGCAGAGACTCCGGCGATCGGGGGGAGGGAATCCGGGGAGATACTTTACCACGCCGGTCGCGAGGAATGTCGAATGTGGGGAGTCGAGAGTCAAGAGTCCAGAGTCGAGAGCCGGCAAAGAAGTGCCCGGCCGTGACTGTCTGACAATCAGATTTCCTCTCTGGCTACTCGCTATTCCCTGTTCGCTGCTCGCTGGCTGGCGGTCCCCAGATGTCCTGCAGCAGCTTGAACAGTTCGGGTTCGTCGCGTCGCAGTTCGGCGCGGTGGAACGGATAGAAGTCGTTGAGACCGAAGTAGGCTTCGGTCATCTCCGCGAAGAACTCCTTCTGATTGGTCAGCGCGTAGTGCTGGCGATCTCCGCCGTCGATGTGCAGGACCTGTTCGTACTTGCCGCTGTCCCGGAACCGTTCCCAGGCGGCTTTGATCTCGGCGTGCTCGAAGTCCAGCACCTGGTCGTGGTAGGCGTGGGCCAGCTCGTGCAGGACGGCCCAGGGCTGCTGCTGGTGGTGCTTCGGGCTCGCAAAGCGGGCCGCGTCCGGGAGGTGGACGCATCGGGCCAGTTTCTCGCTGTAACCGTTGTTCCGCAACCAGTCCGCGCTGGGATGGTATTGCATGGAGGTCAGCTTGCCGTGAGTCCGGTCGAGCTGGATGGTGACTTTGCGCAGTTGTTCGACGCGGGCGGCCGGGACGACCAGCTGGATTTCGTAGAGACGATCGCCGAGCAGGCGGAGCGCCCGGCGGCCGAGAGCGGCATCGTCGCCTTCGAGCAGTCGCTGATCGACGCGGACCGTCCAGCCTTCAATCGACTGAACCTGGTGGGCATCAGGTTTGGAGTGTTCATTCGCGACCACCGCCGTCGATGCGATCAGCAGGCCGATGATCAACAGCCATCGCGTGGCGCGGCTCACGGTCGAATTCGTCGCATGAGGAGCGAGTCTGAGTTCGACAACGGCGTTCTCCCGGGCATACGGATGAGCGATCAAAGCGTTGTCCTGGCGAGAGTTGTAAGTTCGCTGCATGGGTTTAATGCGACCAGCGGTCTGCGAATCGAGCCGTGCGAACACTACTGCACATACAGTTGATTCGTGAACGGAGGCGGCGGAGACGCAGATTACAGCATCTCGACCGATCTGCTTGCTGCTGCTGGAGTTTGTGAAATGGGCTCAAGCGAGCTGTCGCTGTCAGATTACTCAGCCTGCGACGTTGGGGTAAGCCTCGAAAGCATTTTTGCGTCGCTGCCGAGAGAGCAAAAGCTTTCAAAAAAACAAGTGCATCGGGCGAATCACATATTGACGAGGCAATTGCAATCGGAGGATCATCGAAGTTTACGCTGGATTGGGATTGCGTCGCATCGACGGTCATTGAACCCCTGCTCCTCGCAGGCGCGGCGACAGCGCGCGTGAATGCGTCGAGTGGGGAATCGAATAAGGGATTCGCTTTGATTTTGTAGACTTCAACTTGTCGTCGGACCGGGAGCATGCCATGAGCACACGATTGCGTCGCAACGGCTTCACCCTGATTGAGCTGCTGGTGGTCATCGCCATCATCGCGGTGCTCATCGGCCTCCTGCTGCCAGCCGTCCAGCGGGCGCGGGAAGCGGCTCGCCGGTCCTCGTGCCAGAACAATCTGAAGCAGATCGGGTTGGCGCTCCACAACTACCACGATGCTCATGGTGTGTTGCCGCCGGGTCAGATCAGCAATGTCTACCTGACGGACACCATCGGCCGCTACGCGAGTCCGGTCGAACCGCGGGCGTATCAGCTCAACGGCTTGAACAATCTGGGCTATCACGGCACGAGCTGGATGCTGCACATCCTGCCGATGCTGGACCAGACGCCGCTCTACAACGCCTGGAATTTCGGGAACAACGTCCGGTCCAACGGCGAAATCGGCATGCAGCTGCCACCTCCCGATCTGACTTTGCTGTACGCGCCCAAGACGGACATCCGGGTGTTTTACTGCCCGTCGCGCCGGTCTTCGATGATGTCGACATCGACGTACTCGGCGCCCGATCGAGTCGAGCAGGCGAGTCCGCTGCAGAATCAGGTGCCGTGGGGACAGGGGGGCAACGACTACGCCGGCTGCAGCGGTTCGGGGATCACATTCCACGACAACGTCAACGACGCAACCGACCGGCAGACTTACGAGCTGACCCCCGCGCAACTGGTCAATACCGTTGTTTCGTCGATTGGGTTGACCGGGCAGACGATTTACTCATCGCAATATACGCAGTATCAGACCAATATCGGCGTCTTCGGCGTCAACTCGGCGTTCGGCCTCCGCGATATTACGGACGGGACGTCCAACGTCATGATCGTCGCCGAGCGCCGGGTCTCTCAACTGCTGGCGCCGCCGCCGCAGCGCAGCGCCGACGGCTGGGCCTGGGGCGGACCGGCGACTCTCTTCAGCGCCCGCAACGCTCCGCACAGCGGGCTGTATTTCGACGAGGCCGACAGCCCGCACGATCAGGTCGTGCAGACTTTGTTCGCTGACGGCAGCGTGCGAAACGTGGGTTTCAATATCGATCTTCGCACCTGGCGCAACCTGGGCAACATGGCCCAGGGCAGCCCGGTCAATCTGCCCCAATAGTCTCCTGTCATTCCCCGGCGCAGTGAGCCCGCACTGCGCCGTCGTTCTTGCGGACGGCAGTTCTCCGGTGACTGAACGGCGCCCGCATGAGAGGTTCGCTGATGACGATCCACATGCTCTGTTCGGAATGCGGCTCGGCGTTAAACGTGCGAGACGATCTTGCCGGAACGGTCCGGCACTGTCCCAAGTGCAAAGTCGAGCTGCACATTCCCGTTCCTGTCGGCGGACCTCCCCCGTCCGATATGGAGCTCGATGAGATGTCGGCGTCGTCCGCTGAAGCCAGACACGCTGCGCAGTCGACGGCGTTTTCTTCACGGAACGGAGATTCTGGCGATACCGATGGCGACGAAGTGCTGCGATCAAGTCTTGCGAATGATGAAGCCGCCGAAGAGGACGGCGGAACTGCGGAAATGCACGCGAACGACGATACGCACGAGATTGCCACGCCACTCGCGCGCGTCATACCGGACGTTCGAGGCAGTGCTCCATCGACGAACGGAAAGAAAGATCCGTCTCCGTCTCAGCCCGCGGCGAACGAAGACGAAGACTTTGACCCGGTCGCGTTTCTGAACGAAACTCCCGACGGTTCCGCTCCACCGCGGAGCGCCGCTCCGCCGCCAAAGCAGCAGCCCCCCGTCGAGCGATCGCGGCGACAGGAGCCCGCGGATCGTCCGCGCCTGCCCGAGCCGGTCGTACGTCAGCGTCGCGAGGAGCCGGTCCGCGAATCCGAACCCGTCACGACGGCGGCCCATTCGTCGTCGGTTTCGGGAGCCTCGGCCGCGGCCGACCTGTGGGATCACGCCAAGGCGGCGAAACAGCTCCGCAAGGCGATGAAGGACGGTTCGGCGGAGCTGAAGCAGCACGAGGCACGCGAGGCGTCGATCGACTGGGCCGGCATGGCTCGGGAAATTGGTTTGAAGGGCGTCGGGATCCTGTTGATTGGAATCGTGGCGGCCGCCGGCGCGTACTACGGCTTTGACAGCATGATGGGCGGGGGGATCAAGCTGCCGAAGCTGGGATATGTCGAAGGGGTCGCCACGCTCGACGGCCAGCCGGTCGTCGGCGCCACCGTCTACTTTTCGCCGATCGAAGGGGAGACGGGTGGGGCAGGCGGGGAACGGGTGCGGACTTCGACCGCCATCACGGACGAGAAGGGGCATTTCAAGATGCTTTACATCGATCGGATTGCGGGAGTCGCCGTGGGACGCAACCGCGTCTGGATCTCGGCGGTCGGCGCTCCGACAGCGATCAATATTCCGCCGGACTTCGGCGAAGGCTCCATGGTCCTTCGAGAGGTGAAGGAGGGGAACCAGACGATTGACATTGAGATGAAAGGAGCTCCATCTCGAGCGGCTGCTCGAAGATGACGGTCGCGTTCTCGCGGAGTCGATCGAAGCGGCCGGTTGCCGCCATGTTCAGCGATTTTCCTTCGCGGTTTCGGCCAAGGCCGCCCAGCGCCGCGCGAGGACTGCGTTGGCGGGACGGTAGGGATCATCGGCGATCGGACGTGCCAGCGCTTTGATGGCCTCGTCATACTTGCCCTGGTCCGCCAGCGACCAGGCGAGGAGTTGTCTGGCGGCGGGCTGCCAGCGCTGCCGGGTGGCGATGCGGCGCGAATAGTCCGCGAGCGCATCGGCCGCTTCAGCGTACTCGCCCAGTTCGTACTTGCCGACGGCGCTCCAGTAGAATGCGTCGTCGGCTGCGATCTGGTGAATTTGTTGCCGCGTCGGTTCGGGGAACGGTTTCAGTCCCAGCATCCGGATGGCCAGAAAGCCGGTCGTCGCTTCCTGGAACTGCCCGAGCAACTGGCTCGTGCGAACTCGAAGCTGCTGCTTCTCAGCCGGGCCCAGCTGTGGCTGCCCGGTTTCCTTGTCGACTTCGTAGGTGAAGGGGACCATGAACGGCATATGGACGTCGTTCATCATTTTCATGAGATCCTGCTGCGGCATCTGCTGCTGCCGGATCAGCGTGATCAGGGGATGACTCCACAACGTCCAGCCCGACGCGGGCCTGGGGACGCCGGCGCTTTCCAGCCGCTGAATCAGGCCCGGCTGCGTCGTCGATTCGACGAGCGCGTCGTAGAGGACGCAGAGTTTCTCGCCCGGAAGGACTTGCTCCAGCTCCCACATCCGCTGCGACCAGGCGGGCAGATCGGACATGATTTCGATCCGCGGGGACTTCAGTTGTTCCGCGTCCAGGCGGTAGGGCTGGTCGGTGCGGGCCGAGAGCGCCGCCAGCGACTCGGGATGTTCGACGATCGTTTTCAGCGTTGCCGGCTGATGGGGATGGGCTTCCGTCGGAGTCGACTCTGCGGGAATCGGCAGCCCCAGCATCAGATCGAACAGATAGACTTCACCGCCGACGGGAACCCCCATCAACCAGGCGTCCTCGTCGCCACCGGCGTCTTCCGGGCGAATGATGACGGCATCGATCCGCCACTGCTTGAGCAGATTGGAGAAGACCCAGGCGCGGTCTGAGGCGGTTCCGCGTCCGGAGAGGAGGATGTCGTAGGGGAAGAGGGGCGGGGCTGATACGGGATCGTCGTTCAACGCAACGTTGCGGCAGACGTACTCGAACAGCAGGACGACGCGCTCCAGCTCGTCATCGGAGCGGTCGGAGACATATCCCGCGACGGCCCGCGCCAGCATGCACATGCGAATGTGCATGGCGTCCATGGGCGTGTACTTCTTCTCGCCCAGGGTCGCCAGAACCTCGACATTCAAAAAATCCTTCGGCAGATCGTCGGCCTTCGGAACTGGAGGTACGGCCGGGTTGGCCTCGGCCAGCAATCGCCAGCTGTTGAGCATGCTGACGGCGGATTCGAGATCCGAATCGATCCCCAGGTTCTCGGGCTGCAGCTGATGCAGGGCGCTTTCAAGCATATGCTCTGACGCCTGCTTCTCACTGGTCGAAGTCGTTGCCCCCGTTTTCGGGGCGGCGACCGGCTTTGCGGCGGGCCTGGAACACCCGGCAATCAGGACGAGCAGACCGGCAATGAGGGCTGTGGGTGACCGCCTGGCGGCAAAAGGCATGAGAAATTCCGACCGAGAAATGAGATCAACCAACTTCACGAGGAGTCCAGGATCGATCGCGATGGACCGCCTCAGGAAAATACGCCGCAGCGACGCCAGATGATGGCGAAATCCCGGCCAACTTTCCTGTCCGAACGTCGAACGGCCTCGGGAAGTCTTGTTATTCCGGAGGTCTGGCGAACTCCAAGGCCAGCGTCCGAAGGCGCACGAGCTGATCGATGAGTCTCGGCAACTCATTGAGCGGAACCATGTTGGGGCCATCGCTGAGAGCCCGGTCGGGGTCCGGATGGGTCTCAAAAAACACCCCGTCACAGCCGGAGGCCACCGCCGCCCGGGCGAGAAACGGAACCATTTCCCGTTTGCCGCCGGTCGTAGCGCCGCCCGGCATTTGAACACTGTGCGTGGCGTCAAAAATGACCGGCGTGCCGAACGACTGCATGACGGGAATCGATCGCATGTCGTTGATCAGACGTCCATATCCGAACATCGTGCCGCGCTCGGTGAGCAGCACCCGCGGATTGCCGAACGCTTCGCACTTCCGGACAACGTGGACCATGTCTTCCGGGGCGACGAACTGCGGCTTTTTCACATTCACCACGCCCCCCCGTCTGGCGGTCTGCTCGGCGACCGCCTCCACCAGATCGGTCTGCCGGGCCAGAAACGCGGGGATTTGGAGGATCTGGCAGACTTCGGCAACCGGGGCCGCCTGCTGGGGTTCATGAATATCGGTCGTCAGCGGCAATCCGAACTTCTCGCGGACTTTTGCGAGGATCTCCAGGCCTTTCGCCAGTCCCGGCCCGCGAAAGCTGTCGACGCTGGTCCGATTCGCTTTGTCGAAACTGGCTTTGAAGACAATCTGCAGGTCCAGCGTCGAGGATAGCTCCGCCAGGCGCTCGGCGATCTGCATCACCAGCGGTTCGCTCTCAATGACGCACGGACCGGCGATCAGCAGCAGCGGCTGGCCGGCGCCGCACTTCCATTGCTGTACGGGAACGGGATTGACCGGCATGACGAATCCTTTCATCGGAAGGCAGGCTCAGCCGCAGCCGGCAGCCGCGGGGGGCGGAACGACGATTTCCAGAGCATTCGGAACGACGGTCAGTTCCAGGGGCGCGTGTCCCGCCGGGTCGCCATCGACCTGCACCGGCGCCCGCCCGATCGACGTCAGTCGGACGCGGGCGGCGGTTCGCGCCACCAGATCCGCCGATTGACCCAGCCGGCCGAACCATGCCGCCAGGAACCAGCCGAAAGTATGACTGACGCCGCCTCGGGAGAACAGCCACAGATTCAACAGACCGTCGTCGCTGCGGGCTTCGGGCGCCACTTTGAGCCCCAGCGCATAGGCCGGGTGGTTGATCAGAAAGACCTGCCGGGCCTTCAGGGGCTCCGCGGCATCGTCGAGATAGACATCGAGCTCGGGAAACCGGTAGGTTCCCAGCGAGCGGAGAATATGCCACGCGTATTTCCAGCGGGAGGCGTGGCCGCGGCGATAGTGATGGACCCGGCGGATGACTTCGGCGTCGATTCCGACGCTGGCCATGAGACAGAATCGGCGGTCCCCATGCGCGACCAGATCCATCCGGCGCGTCACTCCCGCGGCGATGAAATCGGCCAGTGCATGTCCGGAGCGGGAGATCCCGAGCGATTTCGCCAGCAGGTTCTCGGTGCCCAGCGGCAGAACCGCCAGTCGGACTCCGGGATAGCGCGAGACGAGGTCGTCTACGGTTCCGTCGCCTCCCGCGGCGACGAGACATTCCAGGCGACTGCGCCGGCGCTCGTCGTTCATCCAGTGCCGCAGCCGTTCGCGACGCGAGAACATGCGCGGCGCGAAGCCCCGGATCCGCAGTTCGCGAATCAGTTCCAGCAGCTCCTGCCGGCGGGCCCGTGGCCCGGAGTGCGGGTTTCGCTGAATGGCGACGTAACGAGGTGGTGGCGTCATGCCGGAGGACGGTAGCACGACGGCGGGGGATTGCGAAAGTCTCCGGCGCCGCCGATTCAAAGCGTCGGCGGCGCCGGGGAAACGTCCTGGACGCTGCCTGGCGTCCAGTCAACATCCGCGATCAGCCCCGCAGCTCGGCAATTTCTGCGGGCGTGAACTTCGGGCTCAGCCGCGCCCCCATCTGGCTGACGATCCGGGCCGCTGCGTGGGAGGCCAGGTGCCCCGCCTGCGACCACGACAGGCCGTTGGTGAGGCCATACAGGATGCCGGCGGCGTACATATCACCGGCGCCGGTCGTATCGATCGCGGCGACGGGCTGCCCTTCGATCGGGTGGATTTTCTGCTCGTGCATCAGGAGCGAACCGTCGGCGCCGAGGGTCAAGGCAACGTCGGCCGCGTGGTGGTGGATTTTGTGGGCGCAGTCGACGGGATCCTGGAGCCCGGTCAGGCTGCGGGCTTCTTCGAGATTGCAGAACAGCAGGTCGATCGGGCCGGCGATCAGCTCCCAGAACAGATCCCGATGCATCCCGATGAGGAAGGGGTCGGAGACGGTGAAGGCCACTTTCACGTTGTGCTTCTTCGCCAACTCGATGGCCCGCATGGCGGCCTGTTTTGTCGATTCGCCGGCGAAGAGGTAGCCTTCGATGTAGACGTATTTCGACTTCTTGATTTCGGCTTCCGAGATGTCTTCCGGCCCCAGCGTGGCCGAAAGCCCCAGGTGCGTCAGCATCGTCCGCTGGGCGTCCTCGGTGATCAGCACGACGCAGGCGCCGGTCTGTCCCGGCGTCTGCCCGACTTCGATCTTGATCCCGAGGTTGCGCATGTCTTCGAGCCAGAAGTCCCCCAGCTCGTCCTGGCCGACTTTTCCCGCATACGCGGCTTTTCCGCCGAAGTCGGCGATGCCGACGATCGTGTTCGCCGCGGACCCGCCTGCGCAACGGCTCACGCTCGCCCCTTCCAGCGAGCTAAGGACGCGAACCTGGGTGTGCTCGTCGACGAGGGTCATGATCCCCTTGCCGAAGCCGAGCGGCTCCAGCAGGGAGTCGGGAATGCGGGACTGAATATCAACCAGGGCGTTGCCGACGCCGTACACGTCATACTGACTCATGCGATCGAGTTCCTTGAGGAGGCGGTCCGGGGCGCGTCGCCGCCGGTCGGGGAGAGTGTACCGGGTGTGGGGCGGGACGTCATGGGGACGGGCTTCGGGCCTCGGGATTCGGGCTTCGCAGAGAAAGGGCAGAAGTCTGAACGACGCGAGCCCGCGACTGGGACAGTCGCGGGCTCGGCGCGTTGAGGACTCGGGAGACGAGGGAATGCTATTCCTTCGGCTGGGGCTTCTCGACCGGAGGAGCCTGGAGTTTTTCCACGGCCTGCTGCAGGGCTTCGAGCTTTTTGTCTAAGGCTTCGAGTTGCGCCTTCTGTTCCTGCAACTGGAGTTTCTGCAGTTTCTCCAGCTTGGCGTTCATCTCCCGTTCGAGGGCTTCGCGAGATTGCTGCAGAGTTTCCTTCTGCACTTTCTGCGGCTGACCGGGGACGACTTTCTCGATCTGCACTGGCTTAGACGGAACCGGACTCGTCAAAATTGCAGTCCGACCGTAGCCAATCTGGGGGATCGCTGAGATCAGTGGCTGCGGCGCCCCAGGTTTACCGATTCCAGACAGTGGATACGGAAACGTCACGGGATGCGGCGGATGCTGCAGCATTTCGTTGATCGGTCCGCGGAGGTCTTCGGGCAGGACCGAGAGATCTTTCTCAGTCATTTCCCACGACTGCTCGCCGCGCTTGACGGTCACCTTGGCCGGCTCGTTCCCGGTCCGCGTGATTGAGACGGTCACGCCTTCGGGCAGGCCGCCGAACTTGCGGACGTGTGAATAGGCGAACGCAGGCCCGGCCACATTGAGGCGATAGACGCCGCCGGCGCCTGCGAACGCAAACGCCGGCGAAGTCGTCGCCACCCCCGATTCTGCCCCGTGCTGCTGACGGAGCAAATCGGCGACCGGTGCTCTGAGGTCTTCAGGCAGTTCAGACAGATTGGATTCCGTCGCCTGAAACGTTTTTCCATCCCGTGTAACAGCGACGTTCAGCGGACCTTGACCTTTCCCCGCGGCGGAGATCTTTACGCGAGCCGGCGCTCCGGCATATTGGTGTTCCGGCAAGCGCAAGGCAGGAGTCGTTACGATCGTCAGATGCCCCGGCTCCCCGCCCGAAGCGATCGTGGTCCCCTGTTGGCCAATTTCGTACTCCACGCTGTGCGAGGGGAGAAATCGGACAGGAGGGGCCACAGAGACGAACGACACTGTTTCCGGTCGCTCCATGGGCGTGACGCCGACCGTCTGCTGCTTGCCAGCCCGCAACAGCTCAATCTGAATTTCGTCGGTTTTCACGTGGCTGACCGCGGTCGACAGGTCCGCCAGATCTTTGAGGACGATCGACTTCTCGCCGTGCTGGATCTTCAAGAGCAGATCGTGGACTTTGAGGCCGGCCTTGTCCGCCGGACTACCGGGCACCACGTGGTCGACGACCAGTCCGACGCCGGTTTCCAGTTTGAGCTGCGATCGGAGCGTTTCCGTCGCGGGCGAGCAGCCGACGCCGATCCAGTGCGATCCCGTCTCATGCACTGTGACCATTTGGGCCTTGAGGGCGTCGGCCGGCCGATCGCTTCGGTAGAAGATCACATTCGGAACTGGGGGCTGGGGAAACAGGTTCGGATCGACGACGATGGTGTCAGTCGTCGGTCGCGGAAAGCTCACGTCGCTCCCCGCCGGCTGCGGGGCCTGTCCGGCCGCAGGCCAGGTTGCAGCCGCGCAGGCCGCCGTCAGTAAGAGTCGCTGCCAGTTCGTCCGCATCATCGCGAGCACTCCTTTTTGAGTCAGAAAACGGCGACCGGCGACATCCTTGCGCGCGGCCGAGATGGCTCGAACTACTGAAAATCGTCCGGGCCCAGGGGGCCGAACGTGACATTTCGAATCGGAATCAGCGCCTGCCGACCGTCGCCGAGCGTCACCTGGTAGAGCTCGGTCTCCTCCCGCACGTCATTCCCCGCGCGCCTGAGCCGCTCGCGCTCGCTGTCGCTGACCATCGACTGCGCGAGCCAGGCACGGACGTCCCCCGCCGACTGATCGATCACGGGAATTTCCACGTTCTCGGTGATTTCCCCCGCCGGGTTGGCGAAGCCGATCCGCAGCGTTTCGACTCGTTGAGGGGGATCGACCGCAGCCACCGCTGCGGAATTCGGATCGGGATCGGCGAACGTGGAGGGGGGGGGCGCGTTGGCGATTTCGGCGACGGGCCGGACAAAGTGTCCGTGTCCCCACCAGCCGCCAGCGAAGGCTATCAGGCAGGTGGCAGCGAGCAGGGCCGTCCATACCCCGCGAGCGCTGGGGGCACGACGAGCTCTTGCCGGATGCAGTGGGACGCGCAGCGCGACCGGGGGGGATGCCAGTCGTCCACGGCAGGACTGTCGCAGAGCCTGCGCTTCCACAAACGCCAGCGCCAACGGCCGCCAGTGTTCCGGTTCGAGATCCAGCCTTAGCAGCAGGTCCTGCTGCTCGGCGTCGGTCAGTTCGCCATCGGCCCAGCGGTCCCAGGTCGCGGCATTCAGCGGTCGTGAAGTCATGGATGTTCGATCGGGAGAGAGGCTCATCGGGACACCTCGCTTTCCTGCAGAATTGTCAACTCCGTCCGCAGCCGCTGGCGGGCGCGATGCAGCCGGGCTTCGACGGCGCTTTCGGTAATTCCCAGATGCTCGGCCAGCGTGCGATAACTCCAGTCCTCGGTATATTTCAGCAGCAGAATCTCCGCATCGCGCGTGGCCAGCAGTCCCAGGGCCTGCCGCACCAGTTGCTGACGTTCTCCGGCCAGCAGCCACGCCAGCGGATCGGGTTCCGTTTCAATCCTCGTCGTGCGCTCCCGGCCGATGCGCTCGTTCAGTCGCCGCCATCGGCCCAGCCTGCGACGGTACAGCAGCGATTGCCGAACCGCCAGACGATACAGCCAGGGAGCGACCCTGTCCGCCGGAACGGTCCCCCACGGGGTTCGAACCGCGCCGAGAGCGACTTCCTGCAGGATCTCCTCCACGGCCTGGGCTTCGCGGCTGCGGGCGAGAATCACGGCCCGCAGCCACCGCTGATGGAGCGTGAGGGCGGAGACCCAGTCGCTGGGCTCCGCAGCCGGACGTCCGTGGCTCGGCGGTGACGTGTGCATGTCACCAGAATTGTTGCCGCCCGGCCGAGGATCTTGCGGTATTTTTTGAGGATTCTCATTGAGGGCCGCGTGAAAAGGTTCAGTGCTCGGGCCTCAGTCGCCGGGGCGCGATCCCCTTTTCGCCAATAAATCAGTTTCAAAACATTCATGTCGACAAATCGCCACATAAAGAATTCACGATTGACAGACATGACTGTCTCATTACGATGTCTTGTGGCGGGCCGCCGATTCGAATTCCATTGTTTTGAGGAGTCTCAACATGGTCCGTGCCCGCTCGTCGCCGCACGTCAGACGTCGTCTGATCCCGGTTTCTCTCTCCGTCCTGGGGTTGTCGCTGTTTGCGGGGGTCGTTATCTCGACGTCTCCGTTGCAGGATCAGGCGCTGGGCGCGTCGAAGGAAAAGTCCAAATCGAAGGAGAAGGTCAAGGTCAAGGAGACCGAAACGCGAAAGCCAAGACCGGCTCCCAGTCCCACGCCGGCGAAGCCGCCCTACGTGGTGCTGGGCTACAACGACCTGGGAATGCACTGCATGAACCAGGACTTCTCCGAGATCTGCATTCTCCCGCCGTTTAACACGCTGCACGCAACCGTCATCGATCGAACCAAAGGCAGCCCGGAGATTGTCACCGAGCATGTCAACGTCGAGTTCTCGATCCCGGGAAACGCGACCTCTGTCACGAAAACCAATTTCTGGGTCTACGCCTTCAGCCTGTTCGGCGTCGTATTACCGCCCGACATCGGACTGACCGGTAACGGACTATTTGGCCGCCTGTTTCCCACCGGAAAGGGAGACTGGAACGTCACCGGCATTCCGATCACTCCGGTGACCGACGCCGGCATCAACAACCCGTTTCAGCTCGCGCACATCACGGTCAAAAACGAACAGGGAACACTCGTCGGTCAGACCGATGCCGTGGTTCCCGTGTCGTGGGAGATCAACTGCAATCTCTGCCATAAGGAGGTTCTGGACGACAAGGGCAACGTGCTCGTCAGCGTCGCCACCGACATCCTCCGCAAGCACGATGCCACGGTGACGAAGTACAACGCCGCCAACGGAACGAACTTCCCCACAGACCTGGAGCTCCGCAAACCCGTCCTCTGCGCGGGATGCCACGCCGACCCGGCGCTGGGCACCACCGGCATGCCGGGAGTCAGCATGTTTTCGCACGCGATGCACAGTGCTCACGCGCCGCGCATGAACCAGTTGCCGCCGAACGTCACCAACGCCTGTTATGCCTGTCATCCGGGCGTGAATACGGAGTGTCAGCGGGATGTGCACCTCTCGAAGGGAATTACCTGCGTCAACTGTCACGGCGACATGACGGCGGTCGGCGACGTCAGCCGGACTCCCTGGGTCGATGAGCCGACCTGTGCCTCCTGCCACCAGGCGATGAAGCCGAAGTTCCAGTTCGAAGAACCTGGCAAGCTGTTCAAGGAGTCCCGTGGCCACGGCGGCGTCCACTGTGCCGCCTGCCACGGTCCGCAGCACGCCACCGGACCGGCGGTCACCGATGCCGACAACGTCCAGGCCAAGCTGGTCCAGGGGCATGCGGGCGTCATCAACGACTGCACCGTCTGCCACAAGGAGAAGCCGTCAGATCCGTTCCCGCATCGCCGGAACGACTAGCATCCAGGATGGACGAAGCTTGACGACCGACGGTGGCCGGCTGGTTCTTCCAGCCGGCCGTTTTGCCTGATAAGGCGTCCTACGGCGCCGGCCGCAATCGCACCATCTGGACCTGCCGTACGACGATGACGTCGGCCTGCAGTTCCTGGCGATATGTCCGCTCGCCGACGACTGCGAGTTGTCGTCCGACCAGCGGCGTCAGATCGAGTCCCTGCACCGGGTACAGGTGCGCGAGGATGCGATTGTCCAGCCCGACCAGCACGAACGGTGCTCCGCCGGAGACGTTCGGGCCGCCTCGCTGCAGAACACCGGCCCCGGCGAACTGAATCGGTCCGCGGGTTGATGTCGGTGCGGCGACTGCGCCGGGCTGGGCAACTCCCGTCGCCGTGCCAGCGATTCCGGCAGTCGGCTGCTGCAGAACCGATTGCGGCTGCCCGGCCGGAAGCTGTCCCGATTGCGCCATGCTCACGAGCTGCGCGTCGCGGGCGCGGGTTTCCGCCGTAATCCGGGTCACGTCTTCCCAGTTCTGTTTGATCTTCGCATAGCGCTCGACGGCGTCGAGACGCAGCTTGAGCTGGGTGGCCGATGCGGGATGGCTCGCGTCGGCTTCGAGCTGTCGATAGGCCTGGTCGAGGCTGGCCAGGTCCCACTTGGAAGGCGCGTCCTTGATCATGGACCGGAAGTGGTCGTCCGCTTCTGCGAGGCGTTGACGAAAGCCGCCGTCGTCCGCCGCAGCGACCTCCGGGCCGCCCGGTCCCGGCGAACTCATTCCCCCCGACTTGACCATCGGCCGTTCGACCACTTCGGTGGCGGTCTTCGTCGCGACCGGGTCTGAGGCGAACTCCTGCTCGTCGACGGGGAGAATTTTCTTTGCGACCGGCGGATTGGCATCGGGCTGGGCAAAGGAGGGCTTGGGGGCATCGGCGGGGACGACGGCTTTGCCGGCGATCCAGCGGAACTCGCGTTCCGGCGGCACGATTTTGTACATGGACACCGGGCCGGAGTCGGCCTGGAAGGTCTTCTGGCCGAGGATCTGGACGGTGTCACCGCGCGACAGGCTCCGCTGCCAGATCTCGACATCGTCGCCGAAGGCGCTCCCCACCCGGACGATGACATTGTTCATCGTGATGGTGCCGCGGTCCGGCGCCGTGCGCTGCACGTGGTCGGTTTTGACCCAGGAAAAGCTCCCTTCGGGGGGGGCGATCATGTACCAGCCGCCGGGGTCGTGGCGGTGGACCATCACCTTCGTGCTGCGGTTCAACTTTGCCGTGACGTAGTATTTAGGTCCCGGACCGCTGCGGACGGGTTCTTCGTCGACGTCGACAATGGCGCTATACGGAAAGCGGCGATCCTGGCCGGCGAGGGGGCCGGTCAGCAGCAGGCAGATCAGCGGTGCGACGAATGCGGCACGCATCGACCGGGCCTCCGTAAAAGCAAAGGAGCACAAAGCTTGCGGACAAGTCGTCCGGCAAGATTTGCCGAATTCGATCCGAACATCCAGAAAAGGAAAGGGGAGGTGTAGTGAATTCCGGGTTTTGGCTCAAGATGGACCCGGGGCGGACATCGGCGCGAACCTCACAATGCGGAAGACATGCCACCACGAATGACACGAATTCGCACGAATGAATTCAGAAGAGGGGGAACCACGGAGCTCACCGAGTTCACGGAAAACAAAAGACTTGGAGGATCTCTCGCTGGAGCGACACCCGGCACTCGCATGTTCGAGTCGGACAACAATAGACCGAACTCGGCGTTCCTTCCCTCTCCGTGAACTCCGTGCTCTTCGTGGTTCCCTCCTTCCTCTTCCGTATTCCTCATCCGTGTTCATTCGTGAGATTCGTGGTTAAGTCATTCTCCTGTGGTGTTCAACGTCGGCGCCGCAACATGATGAAGTACCCGTCCGTCTGGTCGGGGAGCAGTTCCCACTGGTCGGGATGGTCGCGGTATTCGGGGATGTCTTCCGGGCGGTGAATCGTGCTGTAGCGATGCCGGGTGTCGATCACGATGTAGTCCGTGTCGTCCGGCACGCGCTGCTCGTAGTTGCTGACCTTCCGCGCGTAACCGCTGTAGTCGTACGACCGTGCATAGTGCGTGAACCGCGGGTGGACGAAGTCGGTCGAAGCGACCCGAGCGGTTCGAGGAATCTCCGCTGCGACCGGAGCAAACTTCGCCGCCCGCTCTTGCGGGGCGTAGAGTCGCTGCCAGCTCCAGCTCGAACCGGGATCCCAGAAGGCCACTCCCAGCGGCGACAGGCTGAAGAACAGTCCCGTCGCCAGCGAAAACGTCCAGACCGCATGCCGCACGAATGCCGCCGATCGTTCCGTCGGCAATTCTCGCCCCAGCCGCCGGGACAGTCCGTTCAAGATTCCCGGCACGCGCGGCAATCCGGCGGCTGCCGCCCAGAAGACAATCGCCACCAGCGGCGCATGGAACTGATGCCGCGGATCTTTGGCCAGCTCGTTGAGGCACAGAATGCCGAACAGGGGCAGGCCCACCAGCAACCGCGACGGTGACAGCAATGCGATCCCGGCCACTGGGACCAGCAGCGACAGGGCGTAGAGCAGCGTCGGAATGGAGATCAGTTCGCCAAACAGCAGCCCCGGTTGCGTGAGCATCGTCCGGACGATCTGCTCGGGGGTCTCGCCGAACTTGCTGAAGTACCGGGCGTAATGGACCTCGGCCCCGCTCCGGAACCAGGGCATTACGACCCGCGTCGCCAGAAACAGGTAGGCGACCGAGGCCGCCGAGAGCGCCAGTCCCGACCACTGCCAGCGTCTTGCTGTCGTCGGATTATCGATTTCCGTTTGCGACCAGCCCTGCCAGGCGATCCAGAGTCCCAGCGGTCCGAAAACGAGCGAATAGTCTTCCTTGACGGTCAGCGTCAGCAACAGCCCGACCAGAAACCCGCGCCACTGCTTACGGTCGAGCTGATCGAGTGTCAACAGCAGCAGCGGCAGTCCGAACGCTTCCGGTCGGAACGTCTTGATATCGATCTCGATGTCGAGGAACTGGGTGGGGAAGTAGAGCAGGTAACTGGCCGCCAGGCAGACCGCCGCCCGCGAGTCTCCCGTATGCCGTCGGGCCAGCCAATAGACTGGCCACGCCCCCGCCGCCAGGGCGCACGACTCGCACAGTTCCAGCAGCAGATGCGAGGGCCACAGCGCATACAGCGGCAGCAGAAACAGATGCACGAACTGGATATGCTCGCCCCAGAAGAGTCCCTGGTCGAGATAGCTCCGGAAGCCCTTGCCGTGCAGCAGATTCCACAGGTGTTCCTCGTACATCGCCGAGTCGCCGTGGGGAATCAGCAAGTTGAAATAGAGTCGCCAGTTCATGGTCACGAAGACCACGGCGTACGTCGCGACAAGCCCCCAGACCGCTCTGCGTTGTGATCGGGCCGGATCGGTTGTCGGTTTCTCCGGTTGAGCCGCCGCAAACACCGCGGTCAATCCGCCGCCGATCGCCGCAGCCGCCCAGAATGGCGGCAGAACGCCCAACAGCAGCATTGGCGCCTGCCAGGGCAGCAGAGCCGTTGCCAGCCAGACCCATTCCCACAGATCGAGCGCGATCGCCGTGGCGCCGCAGATCAGCGCGGCCTGTCGGAATGCCGCCCCCCAGCCGTGTCGTCGGAGCATGAAAATTGCGACTGCCCCGGCCGCAATGCAGGATGCGAGGCTCAGGAGCAGGCAGGAGACATAGGACAGCTCGGCGGTTGCGCCGTCGGCGGACATTCGCCCGCCGAGGAACCCGGTCGTCGCTAGTTGCCGCCATGAGTCGGGCGACAGGAACTGCGTCGCCAGCGAAGAAGTTCCGAGCCAGGTCTGTAACAGGCTCGCCAGCAGACCGACGCCGACCACGAAGCAGACGATCGCCGGCCAGAGGCGTATTGGCTGGAGTCGGGCAGGAGCGGGGCGGGGCATCAGTCGTATTTTCGTAGGGAGCGTCTCGACGCACCGACGCGGGGCAGACACTCCTGTCATGGTGCGTTGCAGCGCACTCTACGGCAAGCGCAGGGCCATCGTCTGGCGACCCGCATCGATCTTCATTCCACTGCGAAGCCCGATACCCGATACCCGTTTTCGTCCCCTACCCGCCCTTCTTCTGAATTTTCGCCCATTCGTCCTTGAGCGTCACCGTCCGGTTGAAGACCGGCTGTCCTGCGGCGGTGTCCATGTCGACGCAGAAATATCCCAGTCGCTCGAACTGGCAGCGATCTCCCAGCTGCAGGGCGGTCAACGCCGGTTCCAGCTTTGCATCCGTGACCGTGACCAGCGATGTCGGATTCAGGAACGTCTTCCAGTCCTGGTCCTCGGGAATGTCGGCGACGTTCTCCACGCTGAAAAGGTGATCGTAGAGCCGGACTTCCGCCGTTACTGCGTGGGACGCCGACACCCAGTGGATCGTGGACTTCACCTTGCGGCCATCGGGCGCATTTCCGCCGCGCGTTTCCGGATCGTAGGTGCAGCGCAATTCGACGATCTCGCCGCTGGCGTCCTTGACCGCTTCCTGGCAGGTGATGAGATAGCCGTAACGCAGACGGACTTCGCGACCTGGTGACAGGCGGAAGAACTGCTTGGGCGGGTTCTCCATGAAGTCGTCCCGCTCGACGTACAGCTCCCGCGAAAACGGCAACTGCCGCGAGCCGGCGGCGGGATCTTCCGGATTGTTGACCGCATCGAGTTGTTCGACCTGATTCTCCGGGTAGTTCGTGAGGACCACCTTCAGCGGTTTCAGCACAGCCAGAAACCGCGGAGCTCGCTTGTTGAGATCGTTCCGCACGGCGTTCTCCAGCACGACCAGGTTGGTCAGGCCGTTGAAGCGTGTCACGCCGATTTCGTCGCAGAAGGCCCGCATCGCTTCGGGCGTGTAGCCACGCCGGCGGATGCCCGCGATCGTCGGCATGCGGGGATCGTCCCACCCCGACACGAGGCCTCCCTGCACCAGTTCGAGCAGCTTTCGCTTGCTCATCACGGTATAGGTCAGATTCAGCCGGGCGAATTCGATCTGCTGGGGATGATAGATTTCGACCGCGTCGATCAGCCAGTCATAAAGCGGACGGTGATTTTCAAATTCCAGCGTGCAGATCGAGTGCGTCACGCGCTCGATCGAATCGCTGTAGCCGTGGGCGAAGTCGTACATCGGATAGAGGCACCACGCATTGCCGGTCCGGTGGTGGTGGGCGTGCCGGATGCGGTAGAGCACCGGATCTCGCATCAGGAAATTCGGATGCCCCATGTCGATTTTCGCGCGGAGCACGTGGGCTCCGTCGGGAAACTCGCCCGCCCGCATCCTCCGGAACAGATCCAGACTCTCGTCGGCGGGACGTTCGCGGAATGGACTCGCGGCGCCCGCTTCATTCACGGTGCCCCGCTGTCCGCGCATCTCTTCCAGCGTTGAGCTGTCGACGTAGGCCAGCCCTTTCTGGATCAGCAGTTCCGCCCACTGGTAGAGCTGCTCAAAGTAGTCTGAGGCGTAGTGCAGGCCGTCCCAATCGAAGCCCAGCCAGCGGACGTCTTCCATGATGGAATTGACATACTCTGTCTCTTCCTTGGAGGGGTTCGTGTCGTCGAAGCGCAGGTTGCACTTGCCGCCGAATTTTTTCGCCGTGCCGAAGTTCAGGCAGATCGACTTGGCATGGCCGATGTGGAGGTAGCCGTTGGGCTCCGGGGGAAACCGGGTCTGCACTCGACCGTCGAATCGTCCGGACCGGTTGTGCTCTTCGATGATCTCGTGGATGAAGTTCGTAGAGGTGGCGGACTCGTCCGTAGACATGGTCAAACAGTTCCGGATCGTGCGAGGTGTGCCGGGCGGCGGCCGTGTCGGCGCAAGTGCTGGTCAGTCAGGAGTTTTGTCGGAAACAGAGAGCGGATGCAAGGTCAGGCGGTCCGCGCCGGCAGGTTCCGTCGCGGCGGAGGCTGGAAACTGGATGCTTCGCCACTCGCCTGGTCCCCCGTTGTCGACGCCCTTTTGCTATACTTTCGTAATCGGCCTGTCCGAAGCGGCGGCCCCGTTCTCGTTCCTTTGACAATTTGCGGAGTATCCTGCATGAGCGGCATGTCAGCCGGCCTGCGGCGCCTACACGAACTGCACCTGCAGCTTCGCGAAATTCAGGAGCAGCTTGCCAAAGGCCCGCGGGAAAAGGCGGCCCGCGAGCAGACCGTCCAGAAGCGCAAGGCAGAACTGGAAACCCAGCGTGGAAAGCTGAAGCAGCTTCGCGCGACGGCGGACCAGAAGAACCTGCAGCTCAAGACCAACGAGAACAAGATTCTCGAACTGGGGAACAAGCTCAATGCCGCCGGCTCGAATCGGGAATACGGCATTCTGACCGGGCAGATCCAGGCCGACACTATGGCCAACAGCGTCCTGGAAGACGAAATCCTGGAAGCCCTGGACAGCGTCGATTCCGCTCAGGGAGCGGTCAAAGAGGCCGAAGCGGCGATCGTTCTGGCCGAAAACGAACTCAAAAAAACAGTTGAAGCCGTTCAGGCTCGCGAGCCGGGACTGAAAGAACGCGAAGCCGACCTGGAGTCGCAAGTCTCCGACGCCGAAAAATTCCTGCCGCCAGACGCTGCGGGAGTCTACCGCCGGCTGGTTCAAGCCCACGGCGCCGATGCGCTGGCCGCGGTCGATGATTCCTCTTGCGGCAGTTGCTACGTCAAGCTGACGAATCAGAACCTGCTCGAATTGCGAATGGGGAAGACCCTCTTCTGCAAGACCTGCGGTCGCCTGCTGTATCTTCCGGAAGATCTTTGACAAGCACGACTTCGGATTCCGCCGGATTCTCGGATTTGCGGTCGAAGCAGGAATATGGCAGGCTATCAGGAACCGTTGCGTCTGGTATCGTGCGGAACGGAGACCATCTGGCCAGCGTTCCGCCGGGATAGTGGGTGTTCATGAATTCTTCGCCAAATCCCAGTGAAACGGTATCGGCGTCGAACGACGCCGCACTCGTGCTCCGTTCTGGCCCCCGTGAAGGGGAGCGGGTCGAGCTCTCTCCGCAGCAGTTGATCACGCTCGGCCGGGCGCCGACGAATCGCATCGTCGTCTCCGACGAAATCTGCAGTCGGAACCATTGCGAGCTGTTCTTTTCCTCGGGCCGCTGGTTCGTCCGGGATCTCGGCAGTCGCAACGGGACTCGCGTGCAGGGGGAGCTGATCACCGGCGACGTGGAGCTTCGCCCGGGAGAGACGATTCAGCTCGGCTCGACGCTGCTGGTGTTTGTCTGGGAGTCCCAGTCGAGCGGGCGGGATCCACTCGAAGCCGATACAGCGACAAATCTCGCGCAGATGCCGGAGATCTTGGAGCGGGCGCCGCACAATCGCTATCGGTCCGCGGAGCCGGCCGCCGCGCAGGATCGCGAGGCTCGGGACTTGGGCCAGCTCTACCGCCTCGCCCTGGAAATGGGCAATGCGACGAACATGGCTCAGCTCTCCGGGATCGTCCTGGAATCGCTGCTGGAAGGAACTCGAGCCGACATCGGCGCAGTGCTGATTCTCCCCGCGGGGAAGCCGCCCAAGCCGAAGAATCTGAATCTCGTCGGCTATAAGTCGCGTCTTGGTGTCGGGGGCTATCAACAGGTCTCGGAACACCTGACAAATCTGGTGATTTCCGACCAGGAAGCCGTTCTGGCCCGCGATCTGCATTCCGACCAGAAGGTAAAATTCAGCAAGAGTTTAAGCGACATTTGCGCGCAGAGCGTCGTCTGCGCCCCGATCAAGTCGGAAGGTGCGTTCTACGGCGTGATTCATCTGTACTGCATGGACCTCGACAATCCCCTGAAGCGGGATGACCTGGATTTCACGATTGCCGTGGCAGACCAGCTCGCCGTGGCCGTCGAAGGTCTCGGACAGCGCGATCAACTGGCGACAGGACTGGCTCGCGCCGTCAATGAAAACCAGACTTTGCGAGAACAGCTTCAGGCGGAAACGGAACTGGTGGGCGCCAGCCCGCTGATGATCCGGCTGCGGGAACGCATCCTCCGGATCGCTCCGACGGGGGCGACGGTGCTGATCCGGGGGGAGAGCGGCGTCGGCAAGGAACTGGTAGCGCGCGCAATTCACACCAACAGCAAGCGTCGCGACGGGGCGTTCGTGACGATGAACTGCGCCGCCTTGAGCGAAAGTCTGCTGGAAAGCGAATTGTTCGGACACGAGAAAGGTGCCTTCACGGGAGCCATCGGCCGGAAGATCGGCAAGTTCGAACAGGCGCATGGCGGCACGATTTTCCTCGACGAAGTCGGCGAGATGAGTCCGGCGATCCAGGCAAAATTTCTCCGCGTTCTGGAAGGCCATGCTTACGAACGCGTCGGGGGCGGCGTCCCGGTTCAGGTCGATGTCCGGGTGGTTGCGGCGACCAATCGCGATCTGGAAAAGTCCGTCGCGGAGAACGAATTTCGGCAGGATCTGTACTTTCGACTGCAGGTGGTGGAGCTGTTCGTCGAGCCGTTGCGGGAACGGCAGGTCGATATTCCTGTTCTGGCCAACTACTTCCTCCAGAAATTCGCCCGCAAGACGGGGCGCGCGGTGACGGCGTTTTCCGAAGAAGCCCTGGACGCGCTGGTCGATTATCACTGGCCGGGCAATGTTCGCGAATTGCAGAACACGATCGAACGGGCCGTCATCCTCTGCGCCGACACGATCGTGGAACGGCAGGACATTCAGCTTTCCGCGCTGGGGGCCGGCGGCCCGGCCGAGGAGAGAGTCTTTCCCGTCGAGTCGCAGGCGGCTGGCGAGTTTCGAGCCGTGCCGCTCGACCTGATCGAGCAGGAGCACATCCTGGCCATGCTCGAATGGACCGGCTGGAACAAGTCGCAGGCGGCTCAACTGCTGGGGATCGAACGCTCGACGCTCGACCGGAAGCTGAAGCGTTACGACGTCGAACGACCTGCTCGGTAGTTCCTGACGGAATCTCCAGAGTCTTGCGGCAGGCTTTGCCGGATCTGAGAAACTCAACCGGCAAGATATGGAAGTCAGCTGATCCGAGACTGCTCTCATAGGGCAAATCGCCCCCATGGAGACTTGGTTTTGAAGAAATCTTGTTGACAATTCTCGGGGTCTGCAGAACAATGCTTCTGCCTCGACCGTGAGGCCCCTGCCTCGATTTCCCGCCTCAGCACGATGCTGGTTTCCCGTCCTTCCGCCATGGAATGGCGCCGCATTCGGCTGCAACGCGAATGCGATGACGTGGGATACTTGTTCAGGGTTGTTGGTTTTTTCCCTCGCACGAGGGCTTGGTGATTCTCGTGCGGGAGCTCAGTCTTCGCTTTGCGGGGACGGTCTTTTTGCGTGGAGTGAGGGGAATGTCGTTCGATTACGATGTCGATGAACTTGAGACGGATTCCGCAGTCGAAGTTGCCGATGAGGACTTCGAGACTGAAGAGGATGAAGTGCTCGAGTTCGACGAACTCGATTTCGAGGCGCTCGGGATTGACCCTGCCGGTCCGACGGCGGCCAAGCCCGGTTCGCCAGAAAAAGTGCTGATGCTCGCAGCCCGTTACGCGGCTGGTGTGCCTCTGTGGCACGATAAGGACTGCTACGATCACGGTCCGGGCGATCTACTCGCCCGCCTTGCTCGGGGTGCTAAGAGCTAGCCACAGCGTATCGCTGCTGACCGAACAGTTCACAAGGCCCGGTTGCTCCCTGCAACCGGGCCTTGTGGCATTTCGGAAGTCAACTCCGGCCGGTGGCGCCAGAGAATGACTTCCCGCCGACCTGCCGGCAAACCGTGAGCTTGCGCCGCCGAATCCGTCGCGATGCGGCAACTCCGCCAATTTTGCGGGCATCCGCGAACCGGCCGCCCGACGGTCAGCGAGTCTCGCCGGCTTCCATCTCGGCCACCTGTCGCGACCTCCGCTTCTGCATTCGCGCATTCACGTGCGCGAAGTTGTGCAGCCAGCGGTCGTAGTTCTGCGTCTTGAACTGGAAGAATTCTTCCACTTCGCCATGAGGAAGCACCAGAAAGGTTTCTTTCCGCAACGCGTCGATCACGCATTCGGCGACGTGCTCGGGAGTCACCGAGCTCACGTGCAGAAACTGGTGGATCGGATCGTCCAGGTCGAGGAAGTCCGTCGCCACACCCGCCGGGCAGAGGCACGAAACCTTCAGGCCCTGGTTCCGGTAATGCACCGACAGCCATTCCGCAAACGCCACGGAGGCGTGCTTCGTCACCGAGTAAGCGGCTGAGCCGATCTCCGTCAGCAGACCCGCTGCGGATGCCGTCACCACGAACGCGCCGGATTCCTGTTCCAGCAGGTGCGGCAGCGCCGCCCGAGCCAGATACACGTGGGCCATCACATTGACCTGCCACAACTGATTCCAGTCGGCGTCGGGCGTATCGACCCCGCCTTTGGCGGTGATCCCTGCGTTCGACAGCACGGCGTCCAGGCGGCCGTAGCGGTTGATGGTCTGCTGAACGGCGTTCTGGACTTCAGCCTCCTGCGACACATCGCACTCGATTGCCAGTCCCCCGATTTCGTCGGCGACTCTCTGGGCCGCACCCAGATCGCGATCGGCGATGACGATGCCGCCCGGATGTTCCTGCTGAATTCTGCGACACAGGGCACGCCCGATGCCGTGAGCTCCACCGGTCACCAGGACCACGCGTTCGCCGAGTTCCATACGTTGTCTGCCTCCGTCCGTTGTGACTGGCCCGTTGTCAGATCGAGGCGTATCAGAGTCGGCGAGCCACTCTGACGCAAGACCAATCGGCACACCATTTTCCGGAGCGGCTGCGGGCCGGCGGGACAACCTCTCGCGATCACTGCGCGGGTCTGGCATGATTCCCGAAGTGAATCTGATTCCGCTCCCTGCCGCCAACCCCGGAACCCCGTCATGCCCCGGCCCGCTCCCAGCCTTTCGCGCCGCAGCTTTCTCGCGGCGTCTGCCACTGCCATCGCCGCGGTACAGGCCGCTCCCGCAAAGGGGGAATCGCCCCCAGTCGACTCGCAACCGCGCGGCGCCGATCCATTTCTGACGACCACTAATCCGGGGGTCGTGAAAGGCCGCGAAGCGGGCCTCGGACTGCTGCAGCCGACACGGGCTCAGCTTGAGCATGGTCTTGAGGTCCACCGTCAGTCGCTCGTTTTTGACTCATACGGTTTTGCCCCGCGTGCGGCGATGGACGGCGCGGCCCTGATCGCCGCAGATCAGGCCGGTGCCTCAGACCAGGAACTCGCCGATCTGCGGGAAGAAATGGGCATGATTCGCCCGGCGCAGAGCCTGGAAGAACGCAACGAGTTCGCCGAAGCCCTGCGCTGCGCCGGCGTCACCTGCATCTTTCAGAACGCAGGCGAAGAAGGACAGGATCCCCTTCGGCTCATCAAGCGCCTGGCGCGATTCACATATCTCACCGATCAGCTTCGCGAAACGCTGGTTCGCGCGACGAACCCGGACGACCTGCCAGCCGCCAAGGCCGCTGGCAAGCATTGCCTGTATCTCACCGGCAACGGCGTTCCACTCGCCGAACGCTGGGCGACGGTCGACGAAGAACTGGGTTACGTGCGGATCTTCTTCCAGCTTGGCATCCGCATGATGCACGTGACCTACAACCGGCGCAACATGCTCGGCGACGGCTGCGCCGAGACTGCCAACGGCGGCCTCAGCGACTTCGGCCGGGCTGCCATCGCCGAGATGAATCGCGTCGGCGTCATCGTCGACGTCGCCCACAGCGGCTGGCAGACCAGCCTGGAAGCAGCGAAAGCGTCGACGAAGCCGATGGTGGCCAGTCACACGACCTGCAACGCCCTGCAGCACCACATCCGGGCCAAGCCGGACGAGGTCATTCGCGCAATCTGCGATACCGGGGGCCTCGCCGGAATCTGCTGCATTCCGCAGTTTCTGGGAGGCAAGGGGGACCTCGTCGCGCTGCTTGACCACATCGACTACGTCGTCAAGAAGTTCGGCATCGACCACGTCGCCATTGGCACCGACGTCGCTCACACGTCGCAGTACGCCGCCGCGCCCGCGGCGAAAGGGCCCCCCAGTCGCGGTCGCCGGCGAAATCGCTTCGCCGCCCTCTGGCCGGAAGGCGCCCTCGGCGGCAACTGGCCCGGTCAGGCCACGCTCGCCTGGACCAACTGGCCCCTCTTCACCGTCGGGCTGGTCCAGCGCGGCTATACCGACGACGACATCGCAAAAATCCTCGGCGGAAATATGCTCCGGGTCTGTCGCGATGTGCTGGGTTAGCGGAGAATTCGGAAGATCTCTCGCAGAGTCGCAGAGTCGCAGAGTCGCAGAGGAAGAGGAGTTCGCAGAGAAGGGAGAAGTTTTCACGCGAAGACGCCAGGAGGAATTTTCGAATGACGAAGGCGGAATTTCGAGAGGAAGGCGTCGACTGACGAGAGCCAGCGACCGCTTGGTCGCATTTCTCTGCGATACCCGAATCCCGATTCCCGTGACCCGAGTTTAGCTCATCAGCCCGTATCGCTTCATTTTGTTGTACAGGGTCACCCGGCTGATGCCGAGCTCCCGCGCGCTTCTGGTCCTGCTGAAGCTGTTCTTGAGCAGCGTCTGTTCGATGATGTCCCGCTCGGTCAGGGCGATCTTGCCGCCCAGGCTCTTCGGCGTCGGAACAGCCGTCTCCGCCGGGCCGTGGTGACCAAGGATCACCGATGCATCGTTCACCGGGCCCGCGTGTCCGCTGAGGATGTGCGACGGCAGGTGTTCGCGACCGATGTAGCCGTCCCGCGAGTAGATCACTGCCCGTTGAATCACGTGCTCCAGTTCGCGAACGTTGCCTGGCCACGGATAGTCCAGCAGTGCCTGCAGCATGTCGGTGTCGATTTCATGGATCGGCGTGCCATGTTTA
This sequence comes from uncultured Planctomycetaceae bacterium, assembly GCA_942493135.1. Taxonomy (GTDB): domain Bacteria; phylum Planctomycetota; class Planctomycetia; order Planctomycetales; family Planctomycetaceae; genus Planctellipticum. Next base: position 3,576,666 of record OW818684.1, read on the forward strand.
GCAGCGAACTGGGTGATGAACTTCTTCGCCAGCGGGATGATGTCCATCTTGCGATGCCGAAGGGGAGGAATCACGAATTTCAGCATGTTGAGGCGGTAGTAGAGGTCCGGGCGGAACTTATGCTGTTCGACGAGCGGCTGAAGTTCCAGGTTGCTGGCGACGATCAGCCGGGCTTCGCAGCGCTGCGTCTGGTTGGAACCGACCGGCTCGAACTCGCCGGTCTCGATCACCCGCAGCAGCTTGACCTGCTGTTCGAGCCCCAGAACGTCGATTTCATCGAGCAGGATCGAGCCTCGGCGGGCGGCCACGAACTTCCCTTCCTTGTCGGCGTGGGCGCTCGTGAACGAGCCTTTCACGTGTCCGAAAAGTTCGCTTTCGATCAGGTCGTTCGGTAGAGCGCCGCAGGCGACCGGCAGGAACGGATCGTTCTTGCGGGGGGAGACTTCGTGAATCAGTCGGGACAGGAATGTCTTGCCGGCTCCGGTTTCGCCGATGAGCAGGATCGTCACGTCGTGGCGGGCGGCGACTTCCAGATCGGCCAGCATCTGCTGCAGTTCGGGAGAGTTCGTTTCGAAACGACGGGTCACGCCGCTCAGGACGCTGGCCGGCCGGTCTTCCACAACGGGCGCCGTTACGACCGCACGGACGGGCGTTGTGACCGGCGTTCGTGGAACGGGCTCCATGACCTGGGGCGAATCGACCTGTTCGGCGAGCGGGATCAGTTGGCCGACGAGCTTGAGAAGTTCGTGGCGATCGAGAGCGCCTCGGACGAACGGCAAGCCACCGTCGCATGCACTGCGGGCGATCAGTTCCGGACAGTGTTCTCCGGCGAGGAGTCCGATCTTCAGTCCTGGAAACCGCTGGCGGAGCGTGTCGATCAGCTTCTGCTCGACAAACCCGCCACCTGCGGCGCGGCGGAAGTCCGCCAGGATTGCTTGAGGTCGGATGTGTCGCGTGAGGTCGAGAACGTCGTCCTGCGTGTCGCAGTGCCTGACGTCAGCCTGATCTCTGAGCAGTTCAGGCAGCTCGCTGTTCAGCCCGGAATCTCGACTCATCACAACGACCACTGGCTTCGACATCTCGCCTCCTTAGCGCCCCGACGGGCAGATCTGGCAAACCGGTGAGCGACTCCCGAAGGGTTTTCGGGGCCGGTCTGTTCGCGGGAATTCACTCGCTGCCAAGACCGTGAAACAAATGGGGTGCCAAAGTGTTTCGCATTGCTTACGATTGCGCCGCAACCGCTTGACAGGTTTCCGGTTAAGCGATCGAAACATCGTTGACGCCGGTTTTTCGACGGGCGTTTCACGGGGGTCTTCCGGCAACGAGCTGTTGTCCGGATGTGGTAATTTGGCAACATGCTGCGAGAGGTCAACGTCGTCGGTTTGGCGAGGCTTCGCGACCGCCGATATCATGGCGGGATTGAGGGAGATCGCATTATGGCCACGTTTGCAGTTATCCTGCCCGCCGCAGGAAAAAGCAGTCGCTTCGGGCTGCATCAGCAGCAGAACAAGAAGAAAGTCTTCGTCGACCTGAAGGGCCGGCCGGTCTGGGTTCGCACGGCGGAGCACTTCGTCAACCGGGCAGACGTCGTCCAGACGATCATCGCGGTGTCCGCAGAAGACCTGGAGTGGTTCAAGGAAAAGTTCCGACCGAACCTGGCTTTCATGAATGTGGAGATTATCGCCGGCGGGGCTGAGCGAGCCGACTCCGTCGAGCGCGCCCTGGCCCGGGTACGGGCCGATGTGGACTTCGTCGCCGTGCACGACGCCGCCCGCCCGCTGCTGGCGAAGGAATGGATCGACGAGGTTTTCGACGCGGCCATCCAGACCGGCGGCGCCATTCTGGCGGCCCCGGTCACGGCGACTCTCAAACGCGTCGACACCCGGCAAACCATTGAAGAGACCGTCCCGCGCGCCGGATTGTGGGAGGCGCAGACGCCGCAGGTCTTTCGTCGGCAGATCCTCCTGGACGCCTTCGCGAAACGAGGTTCCATGCAGCCGACCGACGAAGCTCAGCTCGTGGAAGCGATCGGGGAGTCGGTCAAAGTGGTTTCGTGCTCCCGGATGAACCTGAAGATCACCACTCAGGAAGACCTGCGGATGGCGGAGGCGCTGCTGGATGCGCTCCCGAGGGAGAAGACTCTGCGGGCGCTTCATCCGTTTGCCGACGAGGATCCACTCTTCCGGTAAGCCATCCGCCACAGAATCATTGACAGCGTCTTCCCTCTGGAGCCAGGCCATGCGCATTGCGATCGGCGGCGTCTCGCACGAAACCAGTTCGTTTTCGGTTCGGCCCACAACACTGCGCGACTTCGAGACCGGCTTCGGGCTGTTTCGCGGTTCGCAGATCGTCGAACGCTTCCGCGGCGCGAACATCTGCACGGGCGGATTTCTGGAAGGGGCCGAACGCCACGGCTTCGAAGCCGTCCCGCTCCTCTGGACGTTCGCCTATCCCAGCGGAGTGATTGAGGCGGCAGCTTACGCGACTCTCAAAGCCGAATTCCTGGAACGCCTGCGGCAGGCCGAGGCGGAAGGGGGGCCGGTGGACGGCGTGCTGCTCGATCTCCACGGCGCAATGGTCGTCGAGGGGATCGACGACGGAGATGGTGACTTCGTCGAATCCGTCCGGGCCGCCATTGGGCCGAATCGTCCGATCGTCGTCACGTTTGACCTGCACGGCAATCACACGCAGCGCCGGATCGATGCCGCGACGGCCGTCATCGGCTTCGACACCTACCCGCACATTGACATGGCCGAACGCGGCCGCGAAGCCGCCGACATGATCGTCGCCACGCTGCAGGGCAAAGTCCGTCCCGTCACGGTCCTGCGGCAGCTCCCCTTATTCTGGAGCACGACGTCGCAGGTCACGGCCCATCCGCCGATGGACGAAGTCCTCCGCCGCGTCCATGGGCTCGAACAGCGACCGGGCATCCTGGCGGTGACCATTTCCACGGGATTTCCCTGGGCCGACGTCCCCGACGTCGGCGCCAGCGTGATCGTCGTGGCCGACGGCGACCGGGCTCTCGCCGAGCAGACCGCCGAGGAACTCGCCGGCTGGGTCTGGGACAACCGCGAGCGCTGGTACGCGCCACCCGTCACGGTCGCGGATGCGCTCGCTCGCGGCGAAGCGGCCGGGCGATATCCCATCATTCTCGCCGATCACGCCGACAACACGGGGGGGGGCGCACCAGGAGATTCCACCGAGATCCTGCAGACGTTCCTCGACCGCGGGTTGCAGGACGCCGTGGTCCTGTACATCGTCGATCCCGAAGCCGCCGGGCAGGCCTATGCGGCCGGAGTCGGGGCGAAGCTGACTTTGCCGGTCGGCGGCAAGTCGGCCCCGATCCAGGGGCCGCCGGTCGTCATGCCGGCCGAAGTGATGGCCCTCTCCGACGGCGACTTCACCTACGACGGCCCGATGTATGCCGGCCTGACCGGCAACATGGGCTGCTCCGCCTGGCTCAAGCAAGGTGGGGTCTCGGTGGTCGTGGTGACGGCAGCCGAGCAGCCCCTTGGGCCGGCGTTTGCGAAGACGCTGGGCATCGACTGCCGGGCGATGAAATACATCGCGGTGAAATCGGCCGCTCATTTCCGGGCATCGTTCGAGCCGTTCGCGGGATCGATCATCAACGTCGACTCCCGCGCCATTCAGACTCACGAGTTCCACAAGCTGCCGCACAAGAAGCGGACGCGAAAGGTCTTCCCGGTCGAAATTCCGCCGCGCGGTTGAGCACGAACCATCGGCAGGGAGAGTCGGTTCTTCGAGTTTCGACGACTCAATGGCAATTGAGTGGCACCGACATTCCTGTCTGTGCTCTTCACTCTTCCGGACTCAGCCCGCCGTCACTCCGATGCCCCATCCGCCGGTAGGTATCGGCGTCGACATTCGCAGAAAGAAACCGGATAGCCCCGTCGGCAAAGAGAAAGTGGACTCCGCCGAGGTGAACGCTGCCGAAGCCGCCGACAACGCGCGAATAGTCCACAACCGGCATACCGAGCTCTTCGGCCTGCGCTTCGGTGAGTTCCCAGTTTCCCGTCCACGCGGCCGTGTCGACCGGCATGCCCGGCGCGGTGATTGCGGGCTGGTTCATCGGCAGCCCGGTGTTGCGCAGCGTGGCCCGCGTCCCGGCGATCCAGCCGGCGTTCCGCAGCGGATCGCTGGTCACTTCGCCGACGGCAATCGTGCAGGCTCGCCCGTCGGTGATATCCCGCCAGCGGACGCCGCTGTTGAGAAACAGCACGCCGTGCTGGTCGACGTCGATCGGCAGGTCGCTATCGTGGTGACAACCGGCGTACACCGAAAGAAATGTAACGTTCTGCCCCGCGACCCAATCACTCAAGGACATGGACGGCGGGACTTCGGCGTCGGCGGGCGGGGCCACGGAATCGCTTGTGGAATTCGAGGCCACGGGCAATGTCGACTGCAAGGAGCGCGGATTGCTGGGACAGTTCAGGAATTCGAGCGAGGTCGCGCGTGCTCCGGCGTTGGCGCTCGCATAGGCGGAGTGGCGGAAGTCGAGTTTGCGGTACACTCCTGGACGGTCAAGATACGGCAGGAGTTGTGCGATCCAGCTCATGTGGTAACCTTCGACCCGGCTCAGCACCGGGGCCGTGTCATTGACCGAGCCCGGCGGCAGCCGCCCGAAGGTATGGGTGTAGCTCTGCATCGCAAAGCCGATGTTCATCAGGTTGTTGCGACACTGAAATTTCCGGGCGTTCTCCCGCGCCTGCTGGACGGCGGGCAATAGAACTCCCATCAACACGGCAATCACGCTGACCACGACGACGAGTTCGATCACCGTAAAACCGGTCGAATGCGCGGAGCGTGGTTCTTGCCGCAACGACTTCATCACAATCGCTCCCCGCGCCGCCTACTCAAAGCTGACCAAGTTGCCGTCGTGGCGATTGCCCAGATTCCGATAGAGCTTCCCGTCGATGTTGTTTCCGATGAGGCGGACCGAACCATCGGCGAACAGAAAGTTCGCCCCGCCGGTATGTAAGCTGCCAAATCCGCCGACCCAGCGGTTCCAGTCGGTTTGCGGCAAATCCGAAGCGTTATACAGATTCGCGGATTCCAGCGTGTCGATGTTTTCCTCCCAGGCGATCTGGCCGGAGATTCCGCTGCCGCGCGTCATCGGCGGACCGGTGAGCGGCGTTCCCGTATTGCGGAGCGTGCTCCGGTTGCCGAGCATCCAGCCGCCGTTCCGCACCAGGTCGCCGCTGGTCTCGCCGACGAGGATCGTCTGCGAGCGGCCGTCGGTGATGTCCCGCCAGCGGACGCCGCTGTTGAGAAACAGCACGCCATTCTGAGCGACGTCGATCAGCGCCTCGACGTCGTGGTGGCAGGCCGCATAACTGGTTTGGGTGGCGTTCCGCGGATCCCCCTGCTGTCCGCCGTACATGCCGTACGAATCGAATGGGTAGGTAAGATCGCTGACGTCGACCTCCCCGGTCTCCTCTTCCCCGTCGGCTTTCGGCAACGGTATCACCAGCACCTGGGTGGCGGAATACGACGACGGGCAAAGCACCACTGTTAGTAGCGAAGCGCGGGCTGCGGCATTGGCTGGTGCAAACACCGGTTGAGTGAAGTCGACCTTGCGCCAGGTCCCCGGGGCCTCCAGGTAGGGCAAGATCTGCGTGATCCAGCTCATCGGCTGATCGTTCAACGTGTTGAGCACAGGCGCGGTAGCGTTGACGCAGCCCGGCGGGAAGCGATCGTAGGTCTGCACGTATTGCTGCAGAGCCAGTCCAATGTTTAGAAGATTGTTCTTGCACTGCATCCGCCGGGCTCCTTCGCGGGCCTGCTGCACCGCCGGGAGCAGGAGCGAGATCAGCACGGCGATCATCGCGACGACCATAGTCAGTTCGATGACTGTGAAACCGCCGCGAGGAGCCGCGGGATGCAATCGTCGATCGATCATGAACTCACTCCGTCACCGACTGGAAAGCCGACTTAGAACTCGCCGGGATCGTTCCCGTCAGTCCGATGGATCAGAGATCGGAAGACGGGGCGATTGATGTTCTGGCTGAGAAACCGGGCGCTGCCGTCGCACATCAGGAAATGCCCGCCGCCCGTGTGGAAGCTGTTAAAGCCGCCCACGTACTCGGGCTGCGTCGGGTCGAGGCCGGCCTGTCCCGTCAGGGGTGGCCCCCAGCCGGTCGGGACACCTGCGTTGAGGAGAAATCCCCCGTTGCGGAGCGACGAACGCGTTCCGGACATCCACCCGAGCGTGGCGTTGTACTCGGCCGCCGCTTCACCGATGACGAGCGTCTGGGACAGGCCGTCGGGCAGATCCCGCTCCCCCACCGAACTGTTGAGAAACAGCACGCCGTTCTGATCGACGTCGATCGGAGCTTCTACGTCGTGGTGAATGCCGAAATAGCTGGTCGGTCGGGTCTCCAGCGTCCAGGCACCGTCCTTCGAAACGAACGTGTTCGGATGAATGTGGGGATCGCTCATGCACAGCAACACCTGCGGCTGGTGTCTGCGAACCGGGTCGTGAACGGGCGCGTAGACGCTCTGGGTGAAGTCGAGCTGGCGCCAGGCGGCGGCCTCTTCCAGGTGGGGCAGCAATTGCGTCAGCCAGCCCATGTGATAGCCGGGGGGCGTGCTCGCAATCGGCCTGGTGTCGTTCTGCGACCCGGGGGGAAAGACGCCGTGGGCGTCGAGGTAGTTGTGGAGCGCGACCCCGAGATTGATCAGATTGGTTCGGCAGCGCGCCCGTCGGGCGGCCTCGCGGGCCTGCTGAACGGCCGGCAGGAGCAGTGCCACCAGAATCGCCATGAGCGCAGCGACGACCAGCATCTCGATCAGCGTGAAGCCGCCGCGGGAAGTCTGGGATCGTGATCGCCATTTGGTCATCAATCGAGCCTGAGTCCGTCAGAACTATCGAATCAGAATTCGCCGGCATCGGCCCCGTCAGTGCGGTGAATCAACGAACGATAGACGGCCGGCGCGATGTTTTCGCTGAGAAAGCGGATGCTCCCGTCGCCCAGCACGAAGTGCCCGCCGCCGGTGTGGTTGCTCCCGAAGCCGCCGACATAGTCGGGCTGGGTCGTGTCGGGCCGAGTGGCCGCCAGCGTTGCGTTTCGCCAGTTTCGGGGAGTCATCGAGTTGATCGTTGTCCCGCCGTTGCGGAGCGAAGACCGCGTGCCGGACATCCAGCCGAGCAACGATGACGGATCGTTGTATCCTTCGCCGACGATAAGCGTCTGCGACAGGCCGTCGGGCAGATCCCGCTCCCCCATCGAACTGTTGAGAAACAGCACGCCGTTCTGATCGACGTCGATCGGAGCTTCCACGTCGTGATGAAAGCCGAAATAGCTGGTCGGTCGCGTCTCCAGCGTCCAGACGCCGTCTTTCGAGACAAACGTGTTCGGATGCAGATCCTGGTCGCTGGGGCAGAGCAGAATCTGCGGCTGATGCTTCCGCACGCGATCGTGGATCGGTGCGTAAACACTCTGCGTGAAGTCGAGTTGCCGCCACGCAGCGGTCTCCTCCAGATAAGGCAGCAGTTGCGTTAACCAGCCCATGTGGTAACCGGGGGGCGTGCTCGCAATCGGTCCGGCGGCGTTCTGAGACCCGGGGGGAAAGACGCCGTGGGCGTCGAGGTAGTTGTGCAGCGCCACGCCGATGTTGACCAGATTCACCTTGCAGCGCGTCCGCCGGGCGGCCTCGCGGGCCTGCTGCACGGCCGGCAGCAGCAGCGATACCAGAATCGCGATCAGCGCGGCGACGACCAGCAGCTCGATCAGCGTGAAGCCGCGTGTCGATCGACGGACTCGCTGTCCGGGTGTGCTGGAAATCGGCATGCCGGTCCCCTCAGAAATCGGAGACCAGTTGCCCGTCCTTGCGATCCGCCAGCCTCCGCAGCAGGCCGGGATCGGTACTCAGGCTGAGGAATCGGACGCTGCCGTCCCCCATCAGCGCCTGCCATCCCCCCAGATGTGCGCTGCCGAAACCGTCGGCCGGGGGCGCCGGCGGACTGGCCGGGGCGGAACTGGCGTCACTCACCGCCGGCGCAGACTCTTCGCCGAGCGAAACGGCGACCGGCGCCTCCGCTGGAGTGATCGGCGTCGGCCGACGGTTCGTCGGTTTCGTCCCCATATTCCGGAGCGATGAGCGCGTCCCCGACAGCCAGCCGAGCTGCGGACCGTCATCGAAGAACATCTCGCCCACGAAGATCGTATATGTGGTTCCGTCGAGCACGTCGTCGAGCCGCACGGAGCTGTTGAGGAACATCACGCCGTTCTGGTCGACGTCGATCGGCGCCGTGACATCGTGATGGCAGCCGGCATAGCTGGTCAGCGCGGCCTGAATGGGGGGATTCGACCCCGTCACCGTCACGCGTTTCGGCAGTGACTCGGAGGGGCAGACCAGCCCGGAAATCATGTGTTCTCGAACGGCGGTGTTGGCCGCGGCATAGACGCTCTGAGTCAGGTCGAGCTGCTTCCAGGCATTTCCCTGGTCCAGGTACGGCAGGATCTGCGCAATCCAGCTCACGTCGTAGCCGACCGGCTGGTTCAGAATCGGCCCCGTCGCGTTGACCACGCCGGGTGGCAGCGTCTCAAACGCCATCTCGTAGTTGTGCAGTGCGATTCCCAGGTTCATCAGGTTGTGCCGGCATTGCGTCCGCCGGGCGGCTTCGCGGGCCTGCTGCACTCCCGGCAGTAACATGGCGATCAGGATCGCGATGATGGCAATCACCACCAGCAGTTCGATGAGCGTAAAACCCCGGCGATTCGCCGCAGGAGCAGAGGCCGTTGCAGCAGTCATAGGACTTTCCCGAGGACGGGGCGGACGTGTCGTCCCGTTCAGCGTGGCAGGAATCGGCCCGTCAATCAAGCGCCAGACTTGTGTGGCACGCCCTGAGGTTCTGGGAAGGGCGTGGTCTTGAGGGTGTTGGAAACACGCCCTTCGCGGACTCAGAGCGCGCCAACAGGTCCGCGAAACCGCTGTAGCCCAAGGAACCCGATCGGCAGATCGGTCTGCCCGTCCGTCGCCAGATCCGCCAGCGCCTGCCCCACCACCGGACAGAACTTGAACCCATGCCCCGAGAATCCCGCGGCAAAGACGACCTGCGGATGCTCGGGATGCCGGTCAATCAGGAAGTGATGATCCGGCGAGAGCGTATACATGCAGACGGACGTGTGATCCGGACGTGGTTCGACGTCGGGCAGCACGTCTGCCAGAAATGTCTGCAGTCGAACAACATCCTCGGAAGAGACCGTGCGCTTCACCGCGGACGGTTCGGCGACCGGTTCGGCGCCGCTGTGCTCGGCGGCTTTGATCGTTCGGCCGTCCAGGCTCGGAAAGCCGTAGAACGCTCCATCGGAGTGCTCCACGTAGAACGTCGGCATGCCGGAGTCTGCTCCCGATCGGTCTGCCGGAGCTGGGAACCAGCCCGCGACTTTCCGGACGACGGTCAGCGGCAAGGACAGGTCGCGCAGCAGTTCGCCGGCCCAGGCCCCGGCGGTGATCACCAGCCGGTCGGCCACGTAGTCCCCGAAGTCGGTACGGACGACCGCCTGCGCGCCGCGTACGGCCCAGCTTCGAACCGGTGTGTTCTCGCGGAGGACCGCTCCGCCCGCGCGCGCTGCCGCCCACTGGGCCCGCACGCACTCTTCCACCAGCAAGTAGCCTGCGTTTGGCTCGAAAACGGCCGTGAGCGACTTGGGCAGGCGAAAGAGGGGAAAGCGACGGGCAGCGTCGTCGCGTGAGAGATCTTCCAGCGACAGCCCGTGCTGCGTCGCCGCCAGCCGGGCGCCGCTCACCGCTTCGCCGTCCGGCAGCCCCGCAATCAGCAGCCCGACCGGAAAATAGAGCTGCCGGCCGCAGTCTCCTTCGAGCCGGTTCCACTGCTCGTAGGCTCTCAAGAGCAGCGGCACGTAGTCAGGGTGCTCGAAGTAGCACTGCCGGATGATCCGCGATTCGCCGTGCGAACTGCCGCGGTCGTGGGCCTGCTGGTGCTGTTCCAGACCCAGCACGCGCAGCCCCCGGCGGGCCAGTTCCACGCAGGCGGCACTTCCCATGCCCCCCAGTCCGATCACGATGCAGTCCCAGTGCTCGGTCACAGTGTGGTTCCCAGGCGTCAGAGAATCGCCAATGGATTCCGACGTTCCTCCAGCGTACCGCGCGTCACACCGACGCGGTTCATCGCCTTGAGCTGCTGCCAGACGTCGGGGCCGCGGACCCGACCGGCGAGCAGCTCGCTGTAGATCTTTAGAATGCTGTGGATATCGTCCGCGGTCTCTTCCAGCAGCTCAATCCGGAAATCCCTTAGCCCCTGTTCGATGAGCGTGGGGATGATTTCCGCGGAACTCTGCGGGACGGCGTTGTAGAGCGTATTCCGGCAGCCGACGTCCGCCTTGAGCGGGTGCTCCATCCCGACCCGGTCGCGCAGCTCGACCTTATGGACGTCGCACGGGCGCCCGCAGTTCGTTTTGTTGGTTCCCGGGGACATCACCGCACAGAAGACGCAGTGCTCCATGTGGAACATCGGCATGTGCTGGTGCACGACGACTTCCAGCCAGTCGGGCGGAACCACGCCGACCAGATCGAGCAGTTGTTCGCGATTCAGGTCGTACGACGCCGTCACGCGCTCGGCTCCCTGCTCCCGCAGGTACTGCACCGTCAGTTCGTTGGTCGCATTCAGAGAGAAGTCGGCGACGAACGGCAACTGGCGCTCGGCACAGTACCGCACGCCCGCCAGGTTCCGGACCAGCAGACCGTCCGGCTCGTGCTTGACCAGCGCCCGGAACAGTCCCGCTTCATCGGGTTTCTGAATGCGCAGCGTCGCCAGCCAGATCTTCGCCCCGGCCGCGCGGGCCTGCGCGACTGCTTCGCGATATTCCCGGATGTCCTGCAACTCGGCAGTGACTTCCATCGCGCCGGTCGCCAGCACGGCCCGGATCTGCTCCAGCGTCCGGCAGAGCCAGCGCAGTCGCGGCGCGGTCGCCAGCTGTGCCGCTCGATGCTCGGTGACATCCGGCAGACTGCTCCTCAGCACGGGCAACACAGGTTCGTCGGCAATTCGGCGGGCCGGCGGCGACTGCAGCGCGGCATCGAGCCGGGCGATCAGCTCCCGCCGCAACCCGGACAGCACGCTCATGGGGAGCATCGGCGCTCCCTCGACGACGGCGTCGAGCAGCCGCAATTCGTAGGGCGTATGCCCCAGCCGCGAAAGCTGCTCCCGCAGCCACGTCTCGGAGACCGGATGCTTGCGGGCGACTTCCAGCGGGACCTCGCCCTCAACTGCGACGTGCTGACCGGATTCGGTCGTGGCGCTCAACCGGGGGACGTCACCCACCACGGCCCGGACAGTCATGTCGACCGGCTGTTTGCGGAGCGGGTCAGGCCCCGTGAATGACTTTCGCAGCCGCTGCGTGAGCTGCGGGTCGTCGGTCTTCCAGACCTGCAGGCCCGGCTCGATCTGTTCGAGATCCAGGCTGTCGTGCATGAACGCCAGTTCGACCACACCCGTCGTGGCGGGAGTTTCCAGCAGGTGGCCGTGGCGGAACACGCCGTAAACCCGGCCTCCCTGTTCGGCCCCGGCGACGCGATCCCCTTCGAACACGACGCCGTCGCCGCGCGAAATCGGAGCATGAATCCGTACGAGGACCCGGTCCTGCTGCACGCGAACCACCGAACCAATGCAGACTCCCCGCTTGGCCGAGCTGAGTCCCGGCACCAGCCGCTTGTGATCGTTCCCTTCCAGCCAGCCGGGAGAGAAGCCGCGGGAGAAGGAAAGCTCCATCTCGCGAACATCATCCGCGGAGAACGCGACGGGCTGGCCCGCAAACGCCGCATCGATCGCCCGGCGGTAGTACCGGGTCATGTTGGCCACGTATTCGGGAGTCTTCAGACGGCCTTCGATCTTGAACGAGCAGATTCCCGCCGCGAGCAGTTCCGGCGCCAGCGCGTACGCCGCGAGATCCTGCGGGCTGAGCAAATACTTCACCGCCCCCAGATCGACGTCTGCGCCATCGCAGATCAGCTCGTAAGGGAGTCGGCAGGCCTGGGCGCACTGGCCGCGATTGGCGCTGCGTCCCCCCAGCGATTCGCTCGTGAGGCACTGTCCGGAGTAGGCGACGCACAGCGCGCCGTGAACGAAGGCTTCCAGCTCGACTTCGGACCGGCCGTGAATCTGGTCGATCTCGCGAATCGACAGCTCCCGGGGAAGGACCACGCGCTCGATCCCCAGTTCCTCGGCGACGTTGATGCACTCGGCGCTGGTGAGGGTCATCTGCGTGGAAGCATGGATCGACAGGTCAGGACAGATCGAGCGAATCAGCCGGACGAGCCCCAGATCCTGCACGAGGACTGCGTCGACACCGGCCGTGGCGAGTTCGCGGACGGTCTGCTCGACCTCAGGCAACTCGTTCGTAAACACCAGCGTATTGAGCGTCACGTAGCCCTTCACCCCGCGGTGATGCAGCTCAGCCATGATCTCGGGGAGAGCCGCCAGGTCCAGATTGGTCGCGCGGGCGCGGGCATTAAAGCCTTGCGTCAGGCCGAAGTAGACCGCGTCGGCCCCGTTCTCAATCGCCGCACGGAGACAACCCCGATCCCCAGCAGGCGCAAGGAGTTCCGGCTTGCGCACTCGGGGCGGAGCGGAGACGGGAACAGATTCGAGGGCAGGCGAGGCAGTCATGCGCAATCCAGCGGGGCGGGGCGAGGAACGCTTCAGTATAGCCGGACGGGAGGCGGAGCGAAGCGGGACAGGGATTTCGTGCAGCACTTCACGATTTCAGATGGAACTCTGACTGCGAGGTGTGATGCGATTCCCAATGGCGATAGGTGCCCCGGCAATCCCAGAGGTTTTGACCGGCGTGATCGCAACTTTGTCTCATTTCACAGGGAATTCGCCGGTGAGTGTGGGGGACGCGTTCTCAGCTTCGGGATTCTCACACATTGGCAGAAAACGGGATGTTGACATCCAGTTTCTGGCCGATCAGAATCTGCAGTGGAGTGCAGCGTCGTTGCCCAGACTCGATACACTCGACCCCGCCTGCGAAATCCCACCCCGGGCCCAGACTCGGAATCCATCCCCCTGCGGGAGCCTGATTGATGTTTTCTCCTGCTCAGGCCGGTTCGTCGAGATGTCGCACGTGGCTGCTGCCCCTGACGCTGGGAATGCTGGGAGCAATCCCGGCCCTTGCGCGGGCGGATGACAGAAGCGATTTCTTTGAAAAGCGCATCCGCCCGGTGCTGATCGAAAAGTGCGGCGAATGCCACGCCGGCAAGACGCCCGAAGGCGACCTGAGCATCGAGCGGCTCGCCGACCTCACCAAAGGAGGCATGAGCGGGCCTGCACTGGCCGTCGGCAAGCCGGAGTCCAGCGAGCTGATCAGGCGGCTCGATTCCAGCGACAAAGAGCTGGTCATGCCCCCGGAAGAACCGCTCCCCGCGAATGTCATCGCGGACTTCAAACAGTGGATCCGCGACGGCGCCGTCTGGCCGGAATCAGCCGGCCCGATGATGGACCCCACAGCCGCCAATGAACTCCCCTGGGCCTTTCATCCGCTCAAGACGGTCGCTTTGCCCGATGTGAAAGACGCGGCCTGGTGCCGGACGGAAATCGACCGCTTCATCCGCACCGCTCAGGAATCGCAGCAGTTGACGCCCGTGTCTCCGGCGGACAAGCGGACGCTCCTGCGGCGGGTCACGCTCGATCTGACCGGCCTGCCCCCCACGCCGTCCGAGCTGGCAGCCTTCCTCGCCGACGAGTCCCCCGAGGCCTTTGCCAGTGTGGTCGATCGTCTGCTGGCCAGCGACGCCTATGGCGAACGCTGGGGCCGGCACTGGCTGGATCTCGTCCGCTACGCGGACACGAGCGGCGACGGAACCGATATGCCGGTCCCCGAGGCCCGCTACTACCGCGACTACGTGATCGACGCCTTCAACCGCGACATGCCCTACGATCAGTTCCTGGTCGAGCAGCTCGCCGGGGACCTTCTGGCGCAGCAGACGCCCGACGATCCGCGGAACCACGAGAAGATTATCGCGACGGGGTTCATCGCCCTTTCCCGCCGCTTCGGCAACTCGCGGAATGCGGAGTACGAACTGATCGTCGATGACACCATCGACACCATGGGCCGGGCGATGCTGGGCCTGACGCTCGGCTGCGCCCGCTGCCATCACCACAAGTTCGACCCGGTGACGTCCGAAGATTACTACGGCCTGTTCGGCTACTTCCACAGCACGCTCTATCCGCACGCCGGAACCGAGCATCAGAAGGAACGGGCCGACTTCGTCACGCTGGCGATTCCGGAGTCGCTGAAAACCGTTTACGACTCCCCCGAAGCGTGGGCGGTCCGGGACAAGTCGAAGGGCGTCGGCGATGTTCCAGTCTACATGGGGGGGGATCCTCGCAAGAAGGGTGGACCCGCCCCGCGGGCCTACCTGAGCGCGATTGACGCTTCGAAGCCGTCAATTCCCGAGGGGCAGAGCGGCCGGCTGGAGCTGGCGAAGTGGATCGCCTCGCCCACCAATCCGCTGACGCCGCGGGTGGTCGTCAATCGCATCTGGCAGTACCACTTCGGGATGGGGCTGGTGGCGACGCCGAGCAACTTCGGCAAGCAGGCCGACGCCGCCAGCCACCCGGAGCTGCTCGACTGGCTGGCGCGCGAATTCACGGTTCACGGCTGGTCGTTCAAGCATCTGCATCGGCAGATCGTGCTGTCGGCGGTCTACCAGCTCGGCAGCATCGAACAGCCGGAGCAGGCGAAGCTCGACGAGGCCAACCGCTGGTACTGGCGGTTCGACCGGCAGCGCATGGATGCCGAGACGCTGCGGGATTCGATCCTCGCCGTCAGCGGGACGCTCGAACCGGGGACCGGCGGGCGGCATCCGTTCCCGCCGAACGACAAACTGAAGTTCAGCCAGGGAAATCCCTTCACGGCGATTTACGACCACAATCACCGGTCGGTCTACCTGATGGAGCCCCGGCTCAACAAGCACCCCTTCATGGCCCTCTACGACGGTCCCGATCCGAACAAGAGCACCGAGCTGCGGGCCAGCTCCACCGTCGCCCTGCAGGCGCTCTCGATGATGAACGGCAAGTTCCTGCGCGAGAAATCCACCGCCCTGGCGAAGCGGTTGAGCGAAGCGGCCCCGACTTGGGACGCCCGCGTGGAGCTCGCCTACGAACTGGCGCTGGGCCGGCCGGCGGAAGAGAGCGAGAGGACGGAAGCCCTGCAGTATCTGGATGCGTACCAGTCGCAGTTGCAGTCGGAAGGACGCACGCCGGAAGAGGCGGGTGAGCTCGCCTGGGCGAGTCTGGCGCGGGTGCTGCTCAGTTCGAACGAGTTTGTTTACGTCGATTGATCACGGGACGCGATCCCGAAGTGCGGAGAGTCCGACATGTCGAACGAACTTTCACGACGCGAAGTGCTGCGGCAGGCGGTGGCGGGCGCCCTGGGGCTGGGGGCTCTCGGAGCTTCGCCGCTCCTGGCCGGGACAAATCCCCTGGCGCCGCAGGCGACGCAGTTCGCGGCCCGGGCGAAGCGGGTGATTCTGTTCTTCATGCCCGGCGGCGTCTCGCACGTCGATTCGTTCGATCCCAAGCCGGCCCTCCGGCGGGATCACGGCAAAGACGTCGGCAAGGATCGCATCCTCACCGGCAGCCTGTGGGGCTCGCAGCGGTACGGTGAATCGGGGCTGGAGATTTCGGACCTCTTCCCCTACACGGGCCAGTGCGCCGACGACCTGTGTCTGATTCGCTCGATGCACGGAGACAAGGGGGATCACTTCGAAGCCACCCTCAGCATGCACTCCGGCGCGATGGCGGGGACGCTGCCGGGCGTCGGGGCGTGGGTCAGCTACGGCCTGGGAACCGAAAACCCCAACCTGCCGTCGCACGTCGTCTTTGCCGAGAAGCTGCCATACGCCGGCTCGCAGGCGTGGGACTCCAACTTCCTGCCCGCCTACCACCAGGGAACGCGGATCACGCCGGGGGCCGAGCCGATCGCCAACCTGAATCCCGACCCTGCCCTGGCCCGGTACCAGGCGCGCGAGCTGGAACTGCTGGGCCGGATGAACGCCCGGCATCGCGACGCGCGGCCGGGGGACGGCGTGCTCGACGCCCGGATGTACTCGTTCGAGGCGGCCGTCGGTCTGCAGAAGACCGCCCCGCAGGTCTTCGACCTGGCGGACGAGTCGGAAGAGACGCTCAAGCTCTACGGCATCGACCGCAACGACACGAAGAGCTTCGCCTGGCAGTGCCTGGTGGCCCGGCGGATGAGCGAGCGGGGGGTGAGGTTTATCGAGCTGATCGACAAGGGGGCCAGCGGCAACTGGGACGCGCACAGCAAGATGCAGTCCTACGACAAGCTGGCGAAGAACGTCGACCGTGGCATGGGGGCGCTGATCACCGACCTCAAGCAGCGCGGCCTGCTCGACGAGACGCTGATCGTCTGGTGCACCGAGTTCGGCCGGACTCCCAGTGCCAAGAAGGACGCGGCGGACGGGCGCGACCACTATAAGGACGCCTTCACCTGCTGGCTGGCGGGAGGCGGCGTGAAGGGGGGGATCGCGTACGGCGCGACCGACGAGCACGGCATCAAGATCGTGGAGAACCCGGTTCACATCCACGACTTCCACGCCACGATCCTGCACCTGCTCGGCTTCGACCACACAAAGCTGACCTACTTCTTCTCCGGCCGGGATTTCCGGCTGACGGGGCTGGAAGGCAAGGTGGTGACGGAGATTCTTGCGTAGAGGAGCGGAAGGCTGAGAGCCAGAGGGAGTTGCCGTCTCATTCCCAGGCTCCCGCCAGGGAACGCCCTCTTCCGGACGCTTCGCGTCCTCTTCGCTCACGATGCGCTGCCACGCAAAAGCCGTGACCGTTTAAATCTGCGTGGATCGAACCCACTCATCAATCACCGTGATGTGGCAACGGGGTGGTTCGATGCGTCTCGGCGCATCGACAACAGATCGTCTCCAATACAGAAGCCCCCCCAGATCGCCCACGCCAGACTCTCCAACCAGACGATTCTGTACGTGACGGCAATGAACACAAACCCTGAGAAGATCAAAAGCTGCCAACGCCAGGACCTCCTCGAAATCGTTGACGTGTCCTGAAGCGTTTCCTTGTCGCCCATGCGAATCAAAAACGTGAGTAGGAAGCACGGGATCGGGAGCCAGGCGATGCCACTCCATTCCACAACGTGGTTTTCGAGAATACACGCCAGTATTCCCAGTCCCAAAAGGACGTCACTCGCAATGACTCGCGCCGTCAGCGACATGTTTTCAACCCCGGCTGCCGGATGGACCGCACAGAAGAACACGTTTAGAGTATTCGTGGGTTTGAAATCGCTCAATCCGGAATCGATTGCCCGTCTGCATCACCTGCAAAGATGTGTGAAATGTCTGCTGGCGAATTCGTCCGTATCGGCGACGACGCCCGGGCCGCGACGCCGTTGCGGCCCGGTGGTACTGTCGTCGTGCGAGGGCAGCGGCATTCGGCGCGGACGCGCGGTCCGCTGATCGAAGCGGGAACCGAACTGGTCGTCATCGGAGGCGACATTTATGGTCTGCTGGTTGACTTCACTGCCAACGTGAGCGACCGGACGACGCTCCCGGACTACGGTCGAACGGTGGTTTCCAGCTTCGGCGCCAGCGTGCGTCGCGACGCGGTCGATCGGGAAATGAGATTGACCGCTTGGCGTGTGGCACGCCGGCGCTGGGTGCGACGCGCGGGGCCGGTGCTGGGTGGTCTGGTCGCCTTTGCCGGTTCGATCATCGCGTGGCCTTCGCTGCTGACCGGGCTGGGGCCGGTTCAGGCCGGACTCGTGGGCGCGGTGTTCGTTCCGGTCGGCATGGCAGTCGGGTTGAGCCTGCTGGAGTTCGTCGATCGGGCGCTGCAGCACGTCGATCTCGGACTCCATCGCTTCTCGCTGGTCACCGTCACGCTGCTGCTGACGGGCTTCGCGATCGGCGCATCATTGGCGATTCCCCGTTTCGGCGTGACGACGGGAGTCGTGCTCGCGATTGGCACAGCCCTGCTGGTGGGACTGCCGCTGCCAGTCCTGGCGATTGCGGTGGCGGTCGGTGGAGAGGCGGCGGACGGGAACGCCGAAGCGGGCGATATAGGCGCAGGCGATGCCAGTGCGGAATAATCTCATCGCGTTCCAGTCCTCATTGCCAGTCGGTGAGTTTCTCCGGGCTGGAATTCGTACTCTATTCTCAATCTGAGGAAAGCTCTCAAGATGTCCGCCGCCAAATCCGCCTGGCCCCGCACCGTCTGGTCGATCTCGACCCGCGTCGCCCTCGTCAGCCTGGCGGCCTGCGTCGTGCTGGCGGCGCTCAACAGCGTCGGTCTCTCCGCGGTGCGGGTCACGGCCCTTGAAGACACTGTCGAACCGAAGGACCACAACCTGCCACTGGTGAAGCAGAAGGAAGCCCTCCCCGATTATGAACTGATCGTCGTGCTGCGGAGTGGCGGTCAGGTCAAACTGGGAGCGAAGCCCGACACCTCGGCCGCGGACGGGCTGGCGTGGACGCTGACCGAGCCGGTCGCGATCGGCGACATCGCATCGATTCGCCTCGAAGAGCAGGACACGCTAGTCTCGGACGCCATCGCCGAGGTGCAGTTCTCGACGGAGCCGGTGACGGACAAGGGGTACGAGTTCAGCTTCACGACGACGCGCTCGTTCGGCGTCGGCGTGCAGGCGTTTTTTCGGACGCCGGTCGGGCTGGCGATCGTCGGGGCCTTTTTCTTCGCGTTCGTGCTGGTACTGGTTTCGGCGTTTGCGGTGTAGCAGAATGGACGGATTGCGCGGGCGGTTTCTGAGGCTGACGCAACTGCGGAAGGAGTTGGTTGTTCACGCGGCCTGATGCAACAGGCAGATCTTCGCTTCTTCATCGAACAGCCAGAGATCGGCGTGCTGCGGACCGGAGCGTTGAATGTAGCGGCAGCGAATTTCCTGCACGACGGTTGATGCCGCTGAGTGTGAGAGATCTGGTAGCTTCGCGAACTCTGTCGCTGCCAATTCCGGTTGCCGCGTCTCTGCCAGGGCGTGAACCCGTAACAGTCTCCCGGCCCAGTCTTCCGCCGAAGCGGCATTACGGTCCAACAGCGCGACGGCGTCCTCAAACCGGCCGCGCCGCATTTCACAGAGCGCCGCGGCATTCTGGAAATAGCTTCGGGAACTCGCAAAAGGACAGTCTGAGACGCCACGAGCGAAGATTTCCGCCGCGTCATCCAGGCACCCCATACGAAGGAAAACCATCCCCCGAATGTGTTCCTGAATCCAGAAATCAAATATTCCGGGATTCGATTGCGTGAGGTTGTCGAGAGCTAACTGGAATTGCCCGGTGAGCACCAGAATCGATGCCATGCCGGTTCTCGCGACGACATTCTCTGGATGTTCGCGGGTGATATCTTCGTAGGCAGCGAGCGCGTCGTCGAGTCGTCCCAGGGCCTTCAGGACTTCGGCGCGACCGTTCTTGGCGAAGACATTCTCTGGATGTTCGCGGCAGATGGCTTCGTAGACAGCGAGCGCGTCGTCGAGTCGTCCCAGGGCCTTCAGGACTTCGGCGCGACCGTTCTTGGCGACGACATTCTCTGGATGTTCGCGGGCGATATCTTCGTAGGCGGCGAGCGCGTCGTCGAGTCGTCCCAGGGCCTTCAGGACTTCGGCGCGTCCGCTCTTGGCGACGACATTCTCTGGATGTTCGCGGGTGATATCTTCGTAGGCGGCGATCGCGTCGTCGAGTCGTCCCAAAGCCTTCAGGACTTCGGCGCGTCCGCTCTTGGCGACGACATTCTCTGGATGTTCGCGGGTGATATCTTCGTAGGCGGCGAGCGCGTCGTCGAGTCGTCCTAGGGCCTTCAGGACTTCGGCGCGTCCCGTTTTGGCGACGACATTCATGGGATGATGCAACGCGATTTCATCGTACAGCTCTAAGCCTGCCAGCGGCCTGCCTCGTCGTACGAAGATGTGCGCTCGTTGTGAACACGCGACGGGATCGTTCGGCGACAGCTCAACGGCTCGCTCTGTAAGCTGTTCTTCAAGATTCAAAAGGTTCAACTCTTCGGCAAACGTCGCCAGATTGCAGAGTGACTGCGCCGCATATTCGCCGCTCCCATCGTTCCCGCACTGCAATGCCACCAGTTGCTCGATGACTTTGGAAGCTTCGGCCAGATGGCGATGTCGCATCTGGCCGCGGATGTAATCCATCATGCGGTCCACTTTGACTTTGGCTTCGTGAGGCCGCAGCCGGACGCCGTGACGAGTCACGGAATCTCCTTTGAAGGGCCCCGGAGTAGCCGACTGATCCTCGATGTGTTGTCCGCCTCCCTCTGCCCCTCCAGTAATCCGGTGTCCCCCCAACTTCTGGAACGGTTTCAACCAGGACTTGAGTCGAGAGACAACGCCTGGCAGACGGCGTTTGAGTTCGCGATCCGTTGACCACGCCAGCAACGGCGTCGTGACCGTGCCGCTGGAGGCACATTCCGTGGCAACATCGCGAAACACGCCAAGGTCCAGAAATGTGGCCTCGTACGCTCGCCGTTCCTCTGCCGAGTCCTCCTGGGAATTCCAGGAACTGTTCCAGGCGACGAAGACATCGCCAATGGCTGCTTGATGTATTGCGAGCCAATTCAGATACGCCGCGACGTGCGGGCACTGTTCCGGCACAAGCCGGCGAGCGTCATCCACCGCGGCATCTGCCGGGAAGGGCTGAGCCGAAAACAGCTTTTCCAGTCGCTCGCGGATGATGGGGACGCAAACGAGTTCTTCAAGTTCTTCGGCCGCGAGCAATCGAGTCGGATTCGACAGCCGGTGGTCGACCAGCAGGAGCGTCAGGTCCATCGCTTCGGATTCGTCGACGGCGTCAATCAGGCGGTCCTGCAGTTCTTCATCGCTCACCTCCGACAATCTCGAGACATCGTCGTAGTTCATCAAGGACCAGACAAGATCCGCCCCGGCCGGCTCCCAGCCGGATTCCAGGGCTTCATAGGAGAGGACGCGCCAATCCTGTCCTTCCTGACGGAGGGCGAGTTTCGCGCGGGCGGAAAGATAGGCGGTGGTCATACAAACTCAACCGGCACGTTTGCCTTTTCGAACAGCTCTCGAATCGCCGCGGGGAGCGCCCGGCCGCGTCTGGCGCGCGGCCGCCGACTCGATCCCTTCCCGGAGGGAGTCTCGACGATGCGGGCTTTTCCGAACGTATTGACCGTCATCGGGCCGTAAATATTGACCTCGATAAACTCATGATCGAGCGCCGTCGGCCCAGGTTTCAACAGAATCCTTGAGAATTCTGCGGTCTTCGTGGAGTTTGTCAATTCCCCGCCGAGTTTTGCGCAGGCGTGCTTCCGCCGCTCGTTCCACACCGTCCAGTAACCCGGGGCGAGTTTGTAATTCCAGTCCCGCAAAAGCGTTGCGCTGTTTCCTTCGAATGTCGTCGCGCGGTGTGACACCATGTGATCGGCGAGCGTGATGTGGCACTCGCCATAGCCGGGCGCCGACATTCCGTCCGTTGTGAGGGCTGCGTAGTGGAGCGGCGAATCCTTTCTTCCCGCCAGCAATGCTTGCTCCGCCAGTCCGCGTAACAGATGCCAGTTCTCGGCTCCCGGTTCGGGGTCGAACGTAAATCGCAGGTTCAGCCATTCGGAGTACGACGGATAAAGGTGGGTGTGGCCGTTGGCCAGCGGGAGCAACTTCGACAGGCTGCAGGCCATGACGGCCTTCGAGCCCCCGACATGGACTTCAAAGTCGCGGAAAACCGACTCGGAACCGTTGGCTACAGCGTAGTGGCGAGCGGTTTCGTAGCGCCTCTGGAGTGCGCCGATTTCTTCGGCAGTCTCCGCAACACGGACATTCGGGAACAACGAAGGACCTCCGCAATGCGGACACTGTTCACGGTCCAGAGGAATCGGAAACGCACAGGAGCTGCAGCTTGGCGGGACTGCGGACATCAATCTCTCTTAACGAGGTCGAGAAATTCGCCGGCAGACAAAACCGGGGAGAATATAGCGTCGGCGCGCCACTGCGACTCTGAGGCGAGAACTTCCCACGTGCGCATGATATGCGCGAACACCCCTGAACACCAGAAGTCATTCCGCAATCTCTGGACCGAGAATCCCCGTCTTGACAAAAACCGACCAAACGGTACAGTAAAAAAAACTATCTGGTTGGAAACTTTCATGGCCTCCCCCGAGACCCGCGACAAAATCTGTGAAGCCGCCATCCGGACCGCGAGCCGGGATGGACTTCTGGCGATGACGCTGGATAACGTTGCGAAAGAGGCGGGGGTCAGCAAAGGAGGGGTGATGTATCACTTCCCCTCCAAGGAAGAGCTGGTCCGCGGGACGCTCGAATACTTTGGGGCGAAGGTCGAGTTGATGATCCTGCAGCGGATCGCCGACGATCCCGAGCCGCGCTTCCGCTGGGTCCGCAGCATGCTGAGCTGCCTGTTCCCCGATCCGGAATCGCCCCCGTCGGAGGGCGAACCATTCTCCCCCGAGCTGCTGGATGGTTTTATGCTGGCTGCCGTGGCGGCGGCTGTGAACAGTCCCGGTCTGATCGAGCCGTTGCGGCAGATGGGGCTGCGACTTCGACAACGGCTGCTGAGCGATCCCGAAGACGGGCTCGACCAGTTGCTGGTCTGGTTGGCGGTGGATGGGTTGTTTCTCTGGCAGTTTGTCGGTCTGATCCGGCGGGATGAGCCGCTGTACGCCGAGATCGGAGCGGCTATGCGGGCCAAAGTGGCTGCGATCCGCGACCGGGTGGATCTGACCCGGCGGAGCGACAGCAAGGAATTGCCATGAGTCATGCTCCTGTCGCAGCCGGACGGCGGAAGTCGCGGGTGCTCTGGTCCGTGGTGCTGGTCGTTGTCCTGGCGGGCATCGCCGGAGCGACTGCCGTCCACCGGCTGCAGTCGGATTCGAAGTCTGGAAGGGAGTCCGCATCACCGGATCCCGCCGCGATTCCTGTGAACCACGTCCATGCACTGGGGCGGCTGGAACCGGCCGGGACGGTGTTGAGTCTCTCGCCGCCTTCGGGGAACGAAGGAGCCCGCGTCGAGCGGATGCTGGTGGCGGAGGGAGACGATGTCGCGGCGGACTTCGTCGTCGCGACCCTCGACAACGCCGACCGGCGCAGGGCGGCGCTCGCCGAGGCGGAGGCCCGGCTCGAAGCGGCGAAGGCCCGGCTGAATCAGACCCGGGCGGGCGCCAAGGAGGGAGATATCGCGGCTCAGCGATACGCAGTCGATGTGGTCGTCGAGCAGATCAAGGTGGCCCAGCGCGAGCTGAAGCGTGCTCGCGAACTGCATGCGAAAAACGTGCTGACGATTGAGGATCTCGACAATAAACAGTGGGCGGTGGACCGGGCGGAGCTGGAGCATCGGCGGGCGCAGGAACTGCTGAAGAGCGTCGGCGAAGTCCGCGAGATCGACGTGCGTGTCGCCGAGCAGGATGTTGCTACGGCGCTGGCGGCGGTGCAGCGGGCGCAGTCTGAACTGGATGCGTCCGAAGTCCGGACGCGCTCGGCGGGGCGGATTCTCAAGATTCATACCCATCAGGGGGAACGGATCGGAGACCAGGGACTGCTGGAGATCGGCGACGTACTGCACATGGAAGCGGTCGCGGAGATCTTCGAGGCCGACGTGTTTCGCGTCCGTCCGGGACAGGTTGCCCTGGTCAAGCTCGATTGCGCCAACGAGGAACTGCGCGGCGAAGTTGCTGAGGTGGGGCATCTCGTCGCCCGTAAGGCGGTCCTGTCCAACGATCCCGTGAGCGATACCGACGCCCGCGTCGTCGAGGTTCGCATTCGCCTGAAGCCCGAGGATTGCGAGCGCGTGGCCCGACTCTCGAACGCCCGCGTGGAAGTTCAGATCGAACTGCCGGTCGAGTAACGCCGACGCCCCCGGCCGGAGCTGCGAGCCATGCTGTCCAGCGCCAAAGTCGCCTGGTACCAACTGAGCCATCAGAAGATGAAGCTGGCGGTGGCGGCGGCGGGGGTCGTCGTCGCGGTGATGCTGATGCTCGTCCAGCTTGGCATCCGCGAAGGAGCGATGGACAACAGCGTGGCGATCGCCCGGCGGATCACCGCGGATCTGGTCGTCGTCAGCCCGCGGACGCGGACGATCTTTCAGTCGGCTCAGTTTCCGCGGAGGCTGCTGTTTCGACTTCCCGCTCACGCGGGCGTGGCGGCTGTCGAAGAGATGTATATGGGGCAAGCCCGATTCCGCAATCCCTGGGAGCATCGCGAGCATCCGATCAATGTGTTCGGGCTCGACCCGCTCCATCCGATGCTCGACCTCCCCGGCTTCGCCGCCCGGGCCGACGAGTTACAGCTTCCGGATCGGATTCTGTTCGACGGCTTCAGCCGGACGACGTACGGCCCGGTCGTCGATCATGTGCGCGAACACGGGTTTCTGGAGACTGAGATCAACTACCGCCGGCTGAGGATTATCGACACGATCAACGTGGGGATTTCAATCACTTCGGATGGCAACTTGTATTCGTCGCCGGCTAATTTTCTGCGGCTGTTTCCGACCCGCGACCCCGGTGCGGTGGACATCGGGCTGGTCCGGCTCGAACCTGGCGTCGACGGCGCGAAAATGCGCGATGCGCTGGCGCCGCTGCTGGGGAAGGAAGCGAAGATCATGACCCGCGCTGAGCTGGTCGCCTCGGAAGTGGCATTCCTGCGGGAGAGCGCTCCGATCGATTTCATTTTCGGAATGGGAGCGGCGGTCGGATTCTTTATCGGTTTTGTGGTGGTATATCAGATTCTTTACACCGAGGTGACGAATCATCTGCCTCAGTTCGCGACGATGAAGGCGATGGGTTTTACCGATGGCTACCTGCTCAAGATCGTGCTCAGCCAGGCCTTTATATTATCGATTCTGGGGTACATTCCCGGATTCTTTCTGGCGCTGGTGCTGTATCGCGTGGCGACGGTGGCCATCCAGATGCAGTTCGCGATGACGGTGCAGCGCGCCACGATGGTGTTTACATTGACGTTGATCATGTGCGGGCTCTCGGGCCTGATCGCCATCCGCAAAGCGTGGGCCGCTGACCCGGCGGATGTCTTCTGATGGAAACACAAGCACCCTCCGTCGCTGTTCGCAAGGGGCTGGGCGATTCTGCAATAGCCGCCCGCGGGCTGAACTTCGCATTCGGCGAAGGAGAGCTGCGGAAGCAGATACTGTTCGATGTGTCGTTCGATGTCGCACCGGGCGAGGTCGTGCTGCTGACCGGGCCGAGCGGCAGCGGCAAAACCACGCTGCTGACGCTGATCGGCGGCCTGCGGCACGTGCGCGAGGGGGAACTGACGGTGCTGGCCCGCGCTCTGCACCATGCGAGCGCCGCCGACCTGGTGCAGGTCCGCCGTCAGATTGGATTCATTTTTCAGCAGCACAATCTGCTGCCGTTTCTGACGGCCCGGATGAATGTCGAGCTGATGTTTCAGCTCCACCCGGAAGTCTGTCAGGCCGATGTCCGTCGGCGCTCGGAAGACCTGCTGACTCGTGTGGGACTCGGCGACCGGCTCGACTATCACCCGGCTCGATTGTCGGGCGGGCAGAAGCAGCGGGTCGCCATCGCCCGGGCCCTAGCGGCGGATCCGGCGCTGATTCTGGCGGATGAGCCGACCGCCGCGCTCGACAGTCAATCCGGGCGCGACGTTGTGGACCTGCTGCAGGAACTGGCGCGCGGCCGGGGGTGTCCGGTGCTGATGGTGACGCACGACAACCGCGTGCTCGACATCGCCGACCGGATTATCCACATGGAAGACGGTCGGGTGCACTCGGGCTGATGCGAGGAACGAGAGAAGACTTCGCGCAGAGTTGGGAGTGGCCGCAGAGAAGCCCACGGAAAGGGTGGCTGGGTCGGAGTCCGCGACGACCCAGCACGAGCTGGCGTAATCGGAGCATCTGGGTCGTCGCGGACTCCGACGCCAGCCACCCGATCGAGGCAACGCGTGAGTTCGCCTGACCAAAAAAAACGCCCCGGCGGAAACCGGGGCGTTCGTCACGGACTGTCGAGGATCTGCGAGTTACCGCAGATTGTTGGCAACCGATAGAGTCGGGCCGATTTTTCCGGCGGGGGCTTCAGTGGTGGTGCGGGCGACCCACTGGCCGACGCGAACGACAGAAGGTGTCGACCGGACCGGGATGACCGATTCTTCGACAGCGACCTGACTGACGCTTGTCCCGCGGGCGGGGATGACTTCGTCGAGCGGAATCCGCTGGGACGTTTTCGGGTTGATTGGAGCAGCAGCTTCTTTCGCTCGCTTATAGGCCTCCGGATCGGCGTTGTTGAGTCGGTCGGCCGACCGCGGATTGCTGATCGGATCGGGAGTCGGACCGAATGCGGTTCGCGGCGCACCGTAGGCCGGGATGCCGAAGGCCATCGCGCTGCCGATCGGAACCGTCCGCATGACAGTGACCGGCTTCATGACCGTGACCTCTTCATCGCGGTAGGCGACGGTGTTCATCGCCACGCGTCGGGTCGACTGCGCGGCCACCATCGTGGTGACGTTGTACGTCACCTGGCGGGTGCCCTGGATCGCGACCCGGCGGGTGACCGGGATGTTCTGCACGTAGGTCTGGGGGATCGCGGTGACGCGGGTCCGGTAGGCCGGCGTGAACATGGACGCGAAGTCGTAGGTCGAGCGGTTGAGCCAGCCCAGCATGCCGGGGCGGCTGTCGATCTCGCAGGGCGAGGGCTTGCAGACTGGTTCGAGCTGGCGGACGTACTGCGTCGTATTCCGGCAGACCTGACGGTACTCGGTCACGTCCTGGTACGTTGTTGTGGGGACGTTTGCAACCTTGGTTTCGGTGACCGGGTGATACTCCGTCACCGGCTGCTCAACGTACTTCGTTTCGATGTATGGCTTTCGGACCATCTGCTTGGCCGGCTGAAACTCGGTGACCGGCACGGTCTGATAGCAGGTCTGCATCACCGGCTGAGCGCACTGGACGACCGGCTGCGGGCAGTCGCAGGCGCCGCCGAACGGAAACAACTGAGCCTGGGCCGGCTGGGCCGCGGCGACGAGGGCGAGGCCGCTCCACAGAGAAACCTTGCCGAGGGGGTGACGAAGCATGAGCACCTTCCTGTTCGAAGTCGAGAAACGACCGTCGGCTGCTGTGATGTGCAAAGGTCGACAGGGGACGCGGGACGGCGAGAGGGGAGTACTCTTGAGTCCGAGTCGCGTCGGGCGGGCGGTTTTTAGGAGATTCTGCCGGACGGGTCAAGATCTCGGCAGTTCCTGCCGGATCGGTACTGCCGATTGCGCAGGTACTGCCGATTGTTGGCAATCCCGCCGTCAGCAGCGGCAGGATCGGCTGATGACGCGGCCAACCGATCTGGTTGTGGAAACTTGAGTTCGGCGCGTGAAACGGAACCGGTTTCGGGCAAAGTTCGCGGACGTTTCGCGAAGGACCACAGCCCGGAAACATGGTCCGAATGGAGCGGGATGCAGTTTTTTCGAAACATTTTTTCCGATGCTCCGGGAAAATCGAACTAGGTTTTCCGCAGAGCCGATGAACACATCGGCAGAATCTGCCGGTCGAGGCCCACGTTCGGGACGTTCGGCTGGTCGTCACCTGTTTGCGGAAGTCTCCCGCTATGCCCGTCGCCAATCCCTGCCACCGAATCGATTCCGGCCATCGCCTCGACGAACTCGTCCTACACACGCTGCAGCGCTCGCCCTACGCGGGGCGACAGGTTCAGGCCGACCTCATCGACGGCGCGGTGATACTGCGGGGTTCGGTCCGGAGTTACTTCCAGAAGCAGATGATTCAGGAATCGCTGCTGCCGCTCGTGGGCGAGACTCGCGTCGTGAATGAACTGGTCGTTGCCTCGAACTGAAGCGTTTCCGACCGACCGCGCGACCTCAGGGCTTCTGCGCGGAGATCTGCCCGAGGACGTGATGGACCGCCGTCCGAACCTGTGGCCGGGGATCCTCCCGCAGTCGCTCGACCGCCGCGGCGACTGCCGGCTCGGACTTCCCCCACTCGATCAGTATCTGCGCGGCTTCCCGGCGAACGGCCCGGTCGTCGTCGCCGAGGCACTCCAGCACGGACGGCAGGTGAGGAGTGATCTGCCCGGTCATTTTCATTGCCGCAGCGCGGGCGGCCAGTCGGGTCAGCCGGTCTTGGTGCTCGAAAAACGGCGCCACGTCGGGCAGCGATCGACGAACCGCCGGCCCCCATTCACGATACAGCCACAGAGCGTCTCGCTGGAGTAACGGGCTGTCCGCGGTCAACCAGGGTTGCACGCGAGACAGCATCTCGGGACCTATGCGGGCGAGTGCCGTCAGTGCCGCGTCGCGGACTTCGACTTCCTCTTCGAACAAGACACGATCGGCGAGGGCCGGCCCGGCCGAGACTGCGTTCGGTCCAAAGCGTGCCAGGCTGTCAGCCGCCGCTCGGCGCAAATGTGGGTCGTCCGACTCCAGCAGGCGGGCGACGATTGGCGTGGAGACGGCCGCCGCCGGACCGATCGCCCCCAGCGATTCGCACGCCAGACGCTGAAACTCCAGCGACTCTTCTGCGGTAAGATGCGGACAGACCAAACGGGGATCCCGGGCGGCGTCGATGAGTGTCGGTAAAGCAGCCGGGTGGGCCGGGCCGATTTGCGAGATGGCCTCCAGGAGTGACAGCCGGGCGAACCAGTGCGTATCTGGAGCCCGGAGGTGGAGAATCAGCACCGGAGTTGTTTCGGCTGCGGTCGGGCCATACAAGGCCAGCGCCTTGATGGACCAGAGAGCCGCCGTCGTTTCTGGATCGTCCCCGATTTCATCGATTAGCGCAAGTACTCTGGGAACCGCGTCGCGGGCGAGCGGTCCGAGCCGGCCGAGCGTCAGGGACGCCTGCCGTCGCGTAAACCAGGGGACGTCGCGGTCTTCCATCACCGCGACGAGGCCCGGGACGTAAGCTGCCGACTGACGGTCGGCGAGATCGATCTGACTCATCAATTCCCGCCACTGCGTGATGCTGCGGCCGGCGATGACCCGGTCGGTGATCGGATCCTGTGAGGCTCTCAGCGGAGCGCACGCCAGCAAGACCGTCAACCCGGATACGAGCAACCCGGCGTAACCCCTTGCAGGCCGGCGACCAGTGAACGTCAACACGTCGATCAATTCGACGACTCCAGATCGCGGCATCCACGACACCTTACATTGACAGCCTGGAATCCTTGGTCCCGGTTGACACTTCCCAGTCAATTGTGACACAAATCAGGGAAGGGGACACGTGATCTGCTCAGGATTCGCCGCTCGATCCGCTCACAGGTCGGCTGACTCTCCTGCTCTCAGTCCGCCGGTTGCTTCGACAAATCGGAGCGAAGTCAGTCGCGGCCAAGTGAAATCCGCCGCAGAGAAATGGATGTCATGCCCGTGCGCGACGAACTGCAGGATCTGAAATCGATAACGCCGCGCGTAGCCCGGACTTGCCTGGTCTGGACGGCAATCCTGTCGGTGAGCCTGTTGTCGGCGAGATCAGCGGCGGCCCAGACGCCTGCCGCCGCGGGGCGCGTAGCCCGGGCCGAACCGTCGCTGGCTTCGCAGATTTCCAGCCGCCTCAAACAACTGGAAACGGACACAACTCTCGACGCCGACTTGAAGAAGCAACTCGTCGATCGCTACACCGCTGCACAGGCTGCGCTGAATGATGCAGCCGGCGCCGACCAGAAGGCGGCGGGGTTCCGAGATCAGCTCAACCGGTCGGCGGCGGCGCTCAAGCAGGTTCAGGACAAGCTTCAGAAGCTTCCCAAGCAGGCTTCTGCGAATGTCGATGCGACTGTCGGCAGCGCCGATCTCCAGCAGATGATTTCGTCAGTCCAGACGGAGATTACTCAGTCGGACACAGGTCTGCAGGCGCAGGCCAAGTCGACCGACGAACAGGCGACCGGGCGGGTCAAACGATTGCAGGAGATCCCCTCGCAGATCACCGATCTCTCTGCCGCGCTCGACACGAATCAGAAGGATCTGGACGCATCGCCTCCCGATAACGAGCCAAAGGAACTGACGGACGCCCGGCGTATGGCGCTCCAGGCGCAGCGGACGAAACTGGAGCGGCAGCGATCGGCTTTGCAGGCGGAACTGGCCTGGCTGGAACCGGCCGAAACTGGCGATCTGCTGCGAGACCGGCGCGAGCTGGCCCAGCGGGAGCTGACTCTCAAGCAGGATGAAGCGAAGCTCCTGCAGGTCGAACTGGACCAGCGTCGTCAGATGGAGGCGCAGGAGAAAGTCGAAGCGGCTCAGCGGGAAGCCGCCCTTGCGCACCCGCTTCTGAAACCGATCGCGGACGAAACTCAGCGGCTTGCGGAAGAGGACCACTCGCTCGCCGAAGATCTGCGCAAGGTGGCGGACGACCTGCATCAGGCTCAGACGCGTTTCGACAGTCTCCAGGCGGAGTCGACGCGAACGCAAAATATGGTGGAGGAAGTCGGCTTGACGGAATCGATCGGCCAGCTGTTACGCAGTCAGCGGGCCAACATCGCCAATCCTCGCGAGTTGAGAGAGCGGATCCGCGAACGCAGCGATAAGATCCGGAGCACTCGACTGACGCTGTTTGACTTGAGCGCCAAGATCGACGAGCTGTCCGACGTCGAATCTGCGCTTCCCAAAGCTCTGGCGAAGCAGAACTCCGAGGCACAGAAGCTGCCCAGCAAGACGTTGATTGCGGAAGGAGAGGCGCTGCTCAAGCATCAGCGGGAGATTCTGACAGGACTCAGCAACAACTACAGCAAATACATCGAACAGCTTGCCAGCCTCGACACGCTGGAAATCAAACTGATGAATTCCGCGGAGGCGTACGGCAACTTCATCGACGAGCGGGCGTTCTGGATTCGGACGAGCAACTGGTTCGGCTGGAAAGAAGCCAAGTCCGCATTCGGCGCCGCCGCGCAGTTCGCCGATGCGGCTCGCTGGACGGAACTGGCCGATGCCGTCGTTCGGGACTTTCATCGGGAACCGGCCGGATGGACGGTGTTCGGACTCGCGCTGTTGATCTGGGGGCTGTTGCGGGGCCGCATCCGCCGGACGCTGCATGATGTCGGAGATCAGGCGGCCGAGGGTTCCTGCCGACGGTTCGCGCCGACTCTGCAGGCGATCATGCTGACCCTGCTGCTGGCGGCGGGGCCGATTGCCCTGCTCTGGTTTCCGGGCTTCCGACTGGAGTCCCAGGTCGGCGGTTCGGAGTGGTCTCAGGCGATCGGACACGGCCTGCTGCAGGCCGCTCTGTTCGGAACGCCGTTTCTGTTACTTCAAGCCGTCTGCACTCGGCGGGGTCTGGCCGAACAGCACCTGTCGTGGAACGTCCGCAGTCTCCGGAATATTAATCGGCGGTTGCGATGGTTTATTCCGGCGGGACTGCTCCTGACGTGCGTTTCAGGAATCCTCAATGCACGCGGAGATGAGCCGTCCGTCGAGTCGCTGGGCCGACTTGTCTTCATCGTACTGATGCTGCTGCTGACAGTGTTTTGCCGGGCCGTACTGCCCGGCGCCGGCGCTTCTGCAGCAGCCGACGCCGGCCATCCGTGGGCCGCCCGGGGCAGGAACTGGGCGAGATCGATCGGCATCATGCTTCCCGCAGTCCTGCTGATTCTGGTCTGGGCCGGTTACTTCTACACGGCCGGTCAACTGGCCCGGCGGCTGCAGGCCACGGCCTGGTTGTGGGTTGGTCTCTTGATCCTGCGTTCGATCATCATGCGATGGATCACACTGCAACGGCGGCGACTCGCGCTGCAGCAGGCTCAGCAGCTTCGAGCGCAGGCGGAATCGGAACTGAAACAGACCCAGGACTCGTCCGAAACCGGATTCACGCTGGCACGGTTCGATCTCGGCGGCATCGTCGGTCAGATTCTCCGGCTGTTGAATACGAGCCTCGTGATCGTCGGGCTGATCGGGATCTGGCTGATCTGGGCGGAGGTCGTTCCGGCGCTCGGCATTCTGAATCGCGTCAATCTCTGGCAGACGGCGCAGCAGCAGACGATTGTTCGCGATGTCGAGCAGGTGGCGGGAGCTTCGGATACCGAACAGACGGCGCAGACGCAGGAGACTGTCATCCGCCTGCGCTGGGTCACGGCTGCAGATGTCCTGACCGCGGTTGTGGTGCTGGCGATCGCCATCGTTGCGGGCCGAAATATCCCGGGCCTGCTGGAGATCGCGGTTCTCAGCCGGCTGCCGCTCGACGTCGGCATCCGGTTCGCCGCAATTCTGCTCGGCCGGTATGCCATCTTCATTGCGGGGGCCGTCGCCGCATTCGGCCAGATCGGCGTCGGCTGGTCCAACGTCCAATGGCTGGTCGCGGCGGCTTCGGTGGGGCTCGGCTTCGGCCTGCAGGAAATCTTCGCCAACTTCGTTTCGGGCGTCATCCTGCTGATGGAACGTCCGATTCGCGTCGGCGACGTGGTGACCGTCGGCGACGTGACGGGGACCGTCCTGCAGATCCGCATCCGCTCGACGACGATTCGCGACTGGGACCAGAAAGAGTTCATCGTTCCGAACAAGCAGTTGATTACGGGCAGCCTGCTCAACTGGACTCTGACCAATACGGTGAGCCGGCTCGTCATTGAAGTCGGCGTCTCATACTCGTCCGATCCGCGCCAGGTCCAGGAGCTGCTGCTGCAAATTGCGCTCGAACAGCCCCCCGTCATGCGGGATCCTGCACCCCAGGTCACGTTCATGCAGTTCGGCGACAGTTCGCTGAAGTATGTTCTGTATTGCTTCGTCCCCAGTCTCAGCAACCGCCTGCCGACAACGGATGCCTTGAACACCCAGATCATCGAACGATTCCGTGCCGCCGGCATTGAGATTCCGTTCCCGCAGCGCGACCTGTACGTTCGGAGTTTTTCCGGATTCGTCCCCACGCCTGTTCCCCCGATTCCCGACGATGCGCCGCCGAACGCCGAACTCCGATCACCCGACTGATCCGGCAGCGCGATCGTGAGCAGACGATTCGCTCGATCGCCTGTACGATGGCGACCAACCGGGATACAGGCTGACTGTTTGGCGCAGGAGTCGAGTCGTGGCTCGAAGTACGCAACGCTGGAAGCATCGGAAACGTTCGCTTCGACGACCGCAGACGCTGGGGACGGCCCCGGGGACGCTCGTGGTCGATCCGCAGTCGTCGGCGATGGTGATTCGGGCCATCGGCTATGGTCCCGACGGGATTGAGGAGCGGAATCTCGCCTCCGCGGACGATGCCCGAGCACTGCTGGAACGCTGGCCCGTCACCTGGATCAACGTGGATGGATTCGGGCACGCGGAGGCTTTGCAACAGTTCGGAAACGTGTTCGGGCTGCATCCGCTGGCCCTGGAAGACACCGTCAATACGCATCAGCGGGCCAAGGCGGATGACTTTGGAGACATCCTGTTCGTGACGTCGCGAATGGTCCAGGGGCCCCCGCTTCTCTCGGAACAGTTGAGCCTGTTTATCGGAGCAAATTTCGTTCTCTCGTTCCAGGAGGATCTCAGCGGAGACTGTCTGGATCCAATTCGCGAACGAATCCGCCTCGGTCGCGGACGTGTCCGAACCTCCGGTCCGGACTATCTGCTGTATGAAATCCTCGACGCCGTCATCGATGGGTTCTTTCCAGTCGTCGAACGCTTTGGCGAGCAGCTCGACGAACTCGATTCCGGGTTGACGACCATCCATATGACGACACGACCGGGGCAGATTCATCGCGTCCGTAGCGATCTGCTGTATCTCAGACGCGTCGTCTGGCCGCATCGCGACATGCTCCAGATGCTGCTGCGATCGAGTCACACGCGCGTTTCGCCCGAGACGATGCCGTATCTTGCCGACTGCTACGACCACGTCATCCAGTTGATCGACATTCTGGAAGTCTATCGGGAAACATGCTCGGATCTGCGGGACTTCTACTATTCGCAGCTCAGCAACCGCACCAACGATATCATGCGGACATTGACGGTCCTGTCGACGGTGTTTCTGCCGATGACGTTCATCGCCGGCGTCTACGGAATGAACTTCGAGTACATGCCGGAGCTGCGCTGGCAGTGGGGTTATCCCTTTTCCCTTGTCGTCATGGGAGGCGTCGGGATCGCGTTTCTCGCCTTTGTCTGGCGCAAGGGCTGGCTGGAGCGCTGGGATAAACCTCCCGGCGGCCCACGCGATCGCGATCAGTCAACGACCGGCGATTGAACCCAGCCGCACGAGTGATGCAATCGCCACGGCGGCGGTTTCGACGCGGAGAATCAGATCTCCGAGCGACGCCAAAGTTGCTCCGCGTTGAAGTCCGGCGGCGATCTCCTCATCCGTGAACCCTCCTTCGGGGCCAATGGCTGCCGTGAGCGGCAGAGAATCGGCCTGCAGCAGCAAGGCTGAGACAGGAACGCCGCCCGGATGGGCAATCCAGCAGGGATTGTCGGCACTGAGACCGTCCAGGAA
Organism: uncultured Planctomycetaceae bacterium; assembly: GCA_942493135.1. Lineage (GTDB taxonomy): Bacteria > Planctomycetota > Planctomycetia > Planctomycetales > Planctomycetaceae > Planctellipticum. The sequence continues at coordinate 3,611,034 of OW818684.1, forward strand.
CGCCGCCCAGCGCACCGGCGTCTGAATTTCGAGCAGATGATCCCGGCGGCACTGCTTGCAGGCCGCGATAACTGCCTGGCGCAGTCGATCCAGCTTGCCCTCCCGCGGATCGACGACACTGCGGGTCGTGATCAACGGAATCAGGCGGCTGACGCCAAGTTCCACGGTTTTCTCCACCAGCCAGTCAATCCGGTCTCCTTTCGGTACCGCCACGGCCAGCGTCAGCTCCGGGGTCGGGGTCGGCGTGAAACGCGAACCGTGGACGAGCAGTTCCACGTCCCGTTTGCCGATTCGGGCCACCGTCGCCGCGGCGGAACGGCCTCGGCCGTCAAAGACTTCGACTTCGTCCCCGGCCGCAATCCGGAGGACATGCGAAAGATGGTGAGCTTCCGGTCCGTCGAGGAGTGTGGCGCCGACTTCCGGAATCGTCGGCAGGTAAAAACGATGCATATGAAGACAGTCAGTCTGCGGGAGGTGGGCGAATCGCGGTCAGACGATTGTTGCAATTGTTGTGGCGGGATTCACCCCGACATCCGGTAAATGCCGCAGAAAAGACGTATTCCCTAACGTTGCCGTGTCAACAGCCTCCGAAACCGGCAGTTCGGCGGACTGACGGAATCCCATGCAGCGCCGCCGGGCTATCCATCGATAAGGAAAACAGGAATTTCCCCAATCTGGCGTTTTGTCTCATATGTCAGCCTCTCTCGCGACTACCTTTGCTGTCTTGCGGGACTCCGGCACGCGCCAGGCCCAGGAGGTGCTCACCGCTGCGCTCGATGTCCCGTACCCCGAGATTCAGGAACTTGCGGCAACGGCCCTGCTGCGCCGGCCTTCGGTCACCGGGCAGATTGAGGTCCTCAAACGGTGCGAGCTCCTGCCACCTGGAGTGCTGCCGCAAATCCGGTCTGCCGGACGACGGCTAGAGGTTGCCTTCCGACAAGGGCTCCAGCAGGGGAGTCCTGAGCTGGCAGAGCAACTGCTGTATTGCGTGCGGCTCGCGGACGCAGACGAGCATGTGGCACCCGTCCTTTCGCTCGTGAAGCAACCGCACCATCCGGCCTATTCCTCCGCCGTCGCCACCCTGAAGAGCCTGATCAACCGACTCTACGACCAGTGGCAGTCCGAGCGAAATCTGGGAGATTCCGCCGCCCTGGCCCAGGTCGAGGGGCGACGAATGCTCGTCCTCCAGGAGCTTGGCAAGGCGCTCGGTTCAGCGGACGAGATCGCTCACCCCGAAGTCGTGATCGAGGGGGTCTTGATTCTGGGAAGGGCGGATGAGGCGCTCGTCCGGCGAGTCCTGTGGAATTCGGCCGCCCCGATTCGCGATATTGTATCGCATCTGCTGATGAACAGCCGGCATCCGGGCGTGCTGTCGCTGATCTGCGATTCATTGAACTACGCCTATCCGCATCCCAAGGCGTTTGAAGCGATTCAACGGCGGGAAGATCCGGAGTTCATCTCGTATCTGCTGCGGTCGATTTCCGGACGCCTGAACCGCCATCAGCAGGATAATCTGAGGCAGATCGAGTCTCTGGACTGGTTGCGGAACCCTGACGACACGCTGCCAACCGTTCCGCCGCAGATTCAGTCGGCCGTCCTGAAGTTGCTCGCCGCGACGAAGACTCCGCCGAGCCTGCGGGGGGCGGTTGAACAGTGGATGCTCCGAAGCGGGTCTCCCGAAGCGCGCAAGGAAGTGGCCTCCTCCGGCAGCACTGTCGACGACGAGATGGTCAGCCAGGTCGTCCAGGAGAGCCTCAACGATACCGACTCGGCGATCCAGGCCTGGGCCGTCAGCCAGTTGCGTAAGCACGCTGTGCCTGAGACCTTCGCAATCCTGGTCGACCGCCTCGACAGTCCCCACTCGGAAGTTCGCGATGCCGCTCGCGCGGAGCTGTCCAGCTTCAATATCGACCGGGTCCTGCCGCTCTGCGCGTCGATCGACAGTGAGACCGGAGCGCGAGTGGGCCAGCTCCTGCTGAAAGTCGACGAAAGCGCGCTGCGGCGGCTCACCGCGGATCTGTCTCACCCCGTTCGGCAGCGACGGATGAAAGCGCTGGTGGCGATCGGTACGCTGAATCTGGTGGACCAGCTTCTGCCGGCGCTCCGCCAGCTCGCGGATGATCCTGACTACGTACTCCGCTATACGGTCGCCGAGACTCTGGGCCGCTGCACGTCGGAGAGCGGCTGGCAACTCCTCTCGAAAATGACCCGCGACAGCCATCCGCGCGTTCGGGAAGTCGCGACAAATGGAATGCTGCAGATCGTCGCAGAACATCCGGAAGCGTCACCGATCAGTCAGCCGGCGGGCTATGGAGCCGGATTCGAACTCTGAAAGGACTCGACAGCCATGTCGTGGCTCGCGCCGCTCCTCGCAGCACCGAAAGTCAATCCGTTTGAAGTCGCCGGCCAGTACTTCAACCGGCCGATGGGGGATCGCTTCGTCGGCGGGTGGTGGTTCGCCGCGATTGGCGCCGTCGGTTTTTTGTGGATGGCAATCTACATGGTCGACCGGCGGAGGCGGCAGGCCGAGCAAGACAAGCTCACTCCGTCATCGCTCTTTGACCAGCTGTGCCTGGCCCATGAGCTGACTTCCGAGGAGCAGGCAATGTTGCGAAAATTTGCCGGAACCGACGAAACGGACGCATGTAAGTTTTTCGTAGACCCGCGGCGCTGGCGCGGATTGCCCACTCAGCCTGCCGACCGCCTGATGCTCGAATCCATTCAAACGCGACTGTTCGGTGCTCTGTCGCAGTTGGAACGGGCTGGCTGAACACCGAGGCGCTGCGTCGCCCGAGGTCCGTCAGTGCGAAGTTAGAGCGAGCCCTGGAAGCCCATGACCTGGAAGCGGGCCAATTCGAGCGTGCTGGTCAGTTTGACCGCCGCAATGGCTTCGTAAGTGAGCATGACTTTCCGGGCTCCAAAGCTATCAGGAACATCTCTGTCGATCAGCAGGATTGAGCCTGAGATCAGGAAGTCCCGGAACGGCAGCGACTCGCCAAAACTGGTGACGATGAATCCTGAGCGTGGAATTGCCGCCGGCCAGTTCTCGAACAGGTTTCGCCAGCCGTCTGCAGAGCTCATGACAGTGTCTCAAAGGGCCAGACCGCAAACAATATTGGCTCGGGCTGCCTGATGGCAGCCCGAGCCAATGACCCCAAGGGGAGTCGAACCCCTGTTCTCGGACTGAAAATCCGATGTCCTAGGCCTCTAGACGATGGGGCCGGAAGACGCGAGAGTATATCGGCTCCGGAGGAAACGGCAAGCAAACCGATTCTCGGGATTCGACATTTGCTGGAAAAACGCGAAAGTCATCTCGGCCAAGTCTGGCGAAATGATCGTAACAGCATCACTTAAAAGATGTTACGTCGACAGCTCTTCATGGCTCTGGGATTCAGCAGCAGGAGCGTGCGTTTGAGCTTCGCCTGCCTGAATGGCCGCATGCACTTCGCTCCGATGAATCGGAACTTCGCGTGGGGCCTCGATCCCGAGACGAACCTTGTCACCACGGATCTCGATGATCGTGATGACAATGGCGTCGTCCACCACGATGCTCTCGTTCTTCTTGCGCGACAGCACCAGCATGATTTCTGCACTCCCCTGGCAGCCGATTCGGGAGAGCAAGCGAATCCACCGGGAGTGAATCCCCGCAACAGCCGATTCCCCGCCTGTTGCCGCTGCGCTCCGCGCGGACACAATCGATGCCCGCAGGGATGCAGGTTGCCAACCCTGAGGGCAACCGGATTCTGACCGGACCCTCAACATTTCCTGACATCGCAGGATTGTAGAGGTTACAAAAATCGCGGTCAATACGAGAATCTGCTCAAGTTGCGCAATGGCAGCTCGAGGTTCCGCAGAGCAATCAGGAATTGGGGTAGTGGTTAGACTGAAGACGCAGACGTGGCGCCAGTGGGAAGTAGGCGAGTCTTCAGGGGTCGCCCCAGCACGAAATCCTGGAGTCGGCGACCGGCTTCAAGTCGGTCTCCCGTCTCGTCAAGCGGATTCGCACCGAGCGCCGGAGTTGCACCCAAGCGACGGCGACGGACAAAAGTGCCGTCGCCGTCCCCGGGAACGCTACATTCGTTGCAGTAAGCCCGGCACAGACGGTCTGATTCAGACCATGTCCTTCATGCTCTTCAGCGGGCGGATCTTGACAACATTCTTGGCCGGCTTGGCGGCGACCTTCATCATTTCGCCCGGCTTGAATGGGTTCGCACGCATGCCGCCCTTGGTGGCGGGCTTGCGGACGACGGTGATCTTCATCAGGCCTGGCAGTGCAAACACGCCGGGACCCTTCTTGCCAAGATTCTTCGCAATCAATCCCGAGAGCTCGGTGAGAATGCTGGCCACGTCCTTCCGGGCCAGACCCGTGCTCTCGGCGAGCGCGTTCAACACTTCGGACTTCGACAACGGCTTGGGGGACTTCTCAACCATTCCGGACTCCTGCTGGCGACGTTCCTGTCTTTCTGACATCCCTGACGAATGCGACTGCCATGTCTCGTGAGGCGTCATGCATCCTCATTGGCGGGTAGTTAACTGCGGCGAAATTCGAAAGTCAATGACCTGAACCCCAGTTTTCTGCAGGTTTTTCCGGGATTTTCTGTAAGTCGCCTTCGATTCTGCCGTCAATTCCCGCAGTCTCGCGGACTGGATCGGCCAGAATGCCTTGAAAAAGCGGCCGCTTTGCGTCGTCTCCGGCGGGATTGCAGCCTGCTCGCGCCGATCCGGGGCGGCCGCGTGATCTGCGGCGATGATTGCACGTTTCCTGCATGAAAATAGGGCGATATCGCTCCGCACAGATTGCGTCCGTCGGCCGATTGCGTTATCCCTGCTGCTGCGTGCTGACGATGATTGGGGGCGTCATCGAAGCGGCCACCGTGATCGTGACGGGATTCATCAGGGTTTGCAGCAAGGCAGAACAGCATGGCAGAACTGGTGATTCAGACGGGAAAGCTCGCCGGCAAGAAACTTGTCCTGCCGGCAGGTAAGGAGCTGATCGTCGGACGCGGCGAAGACTGTCAGGTCCGTCTGCCCTCGTCGCTGGTCAGCCGGCAGCATTGCCGATTGTCGCTGACTGCCGAAGGCATCCGCGTCGAAGACCTTGGAAGCCAGAACGGGACTCTCGTGAACGACGTCCCGATTGCCGAGGCGACGATTCTCAAGCCGGGCGATCTGCTGCGAATCGGCGCCATGATTTTTGCCGTCCCCAGTGCCCCACGCCCGAAAAAAGTCGTCGCGGAGACCGCCGACGACGCTTCTGACGCCGACATCGCCGCCTGGCTGGATGACGCGAGCAGCTCGGCGGCGGGCGACACGGCAGAGATCAGTCCCGCGATCGCCAACGCGATCCGCGATGCAATCGACGAGGTCAGCGAGGTTCGGACCACGCCCGCTCGAGTCGATCCCGTGAAGACGCAGATCAGCGAGATTATTCGTCGGCATTGGGCTGAGCGCCGCCGTAAGGCATAATCTCCGGGAGTTCCCGAGTAACTCCTGCGCAAACGGTGGCACTTCATGCGGATCATCGCCGGCAAGTTTCGGCATCGCAAACTTCTGACCAATCCCGGACAGACCACTCGCCCCATCATCGATCGCGCGAAAGTGCGGCTGTTTGACCTGATCCGGCACGAGCTGCCCGGCGCCCGCGTCCTCGACGTCTTCGCCGGAACCGGCACCCTGGGGATCGAATCCCTCAGCCGGGGTGCGAAGAGCGCCGTGTTCTGCGAAGCCGATCATCGCGCCCACGAACTCCTCCGCAAGAACACCGAAGTCCTGAAGGTCACCGACGACGTCCTCTGCTGGCGGGTCGACGTCCTCCGCTGCTCGTTCCGGCCGAAGGGGACCGGCGACTGGACTCCGTATCGAGCTGTTTTCTTCGATCCGCCGTACAAAATGGCCGACGACCTGAAGCCCGGCACGCCGATCTTCCGTTGCCTCGAACGCCTGGCCCGACCGGACACGACGACCGACAACGCTCTTCTGGTGATCCGGACCCCGCTGCAATGTGAGCCGACTTTCCCGCCGGCCTGGACGACCGAAATGGTCTTCGAAGTCGCCAGTATGCGGATTTTTCTACTGCGCAAGAACGCCGACGCCGGCCCGGTAGAAACTGACGAGATCTCCGACGAAGAGGCGGATGAAGGTGCGGGCGACTAACCCGGTTCGCCGGAGGTCTGCTGCAGCCAGTTCCGCAACCGCCGCAGCCCCTCCTCGACATTGACCTCGGGCCGATAGCCCAGATCCCGCTTCGCGGCGGAAATGTCGTACCAGTGGACCGTCGAAAGTTGCCGGGCCACGAACCGCGTCATCGGCGGCTCGTCCCGGCGGCCCAATGCGGCGTACAGGCCTTCCAGAAGGGCTCCCGCGGCATACGCCGCCCCAGCGGAAATTGATCGCTTCACGGGAGGCTGCCCTCCGCAGGCGAGCATGCGGTCGATCAGTTCCCAGAGCGGGACGGGTTCGTCGTTTGTGATGAAATATGCCTTTCCGCAGACGACGGACCCAGGCAGCAACCGCTCGGCCGCCAGCAGATGGGCGTCCGCGGCATTGTCGACGTAGACCGTATCGACCAGGTTGTCTCCCCGGCCCACGCGACGCAGTCGGCCGGTTCGCGCCCGCTCCAGCAGGCGGGGGACCAGGTGATTGTCGCCGGGCCCCCAGATCAGATGCGGCCGGAGCGCTACAGTCGCCAGCCCCGGTCCGTTCGCCGCCAGCACCGCCTGCTCGGCGATTGCTTTCGTCCGCGGGTAGTGCGTCAGATAGCGTTTCGGGTATGGCGTGGACTCATCGATCCCCTCCTCGTTCTGCCCGCCGTAGACCACGCTGGGCGAGCTGGTGTGGACCAGTCGCGAAATCCGCAGCTCCCGGCAGGCCGCCAGCACATTCTCCGTGCCGGTTACATTGGCCCGACGGTATTCCGCAGCCGGCCCCCACACGCCTGCTTTCGCTGCAGTGTGGAATACGATGTCGCAGCCATTGGCAGCGTCAAGAACCGCCGCCGGGTCTGCGATGTCTCCCTGACGGCATTCGACGCCGGTCGCCGCCAATTCCGGCGCCGGACTCCGCTGCAAACTGGTCACCTCGCAGCCAGCCGCCCGCAATCGGCGACAGATCGCGCTGCCCAGGAATCCACCTCCGCCCGTCACCAGCGCCCGCATGCCGACACATTTCCAGTCTCGAGAACTCGCCCCTGATAACCATGTCACGTCAGCAGGACCAGACCGGCTGGCCCAGCGCGTCAAGCCGCGGCGTGATTCCCAGCCCCGGGGCCGTCGAAGCCGCCAGCCGGCCGTTCCGACGCTGCGGCGCTCCGTCGGCAATCGACCGAGTCACGTAGCTGTTGAAGTCCGTCGACGTAAACAGGAACTCGGTCGGCGTGCTGTGAGCCAGGTGGGCGATCGCCGCAGTGACGATGTCTCCGCCCCAGCTGTCCTCGATCGTCATGCCAATCCCCAGCGAGACGCACAGATCGCGGGCCTGCCGGGCCTTAGTCAGTCCGCCAAACTTGCTGATCTTGATGTTGACGACATCCATCGCCAGATCGGCCTTGCCGCGAACGAGCATGTCGATTCCGTCGACGACTTCGTCGAGCACGAACGGATGATCGCAGTTCCGCCGGACCGCAAGACACTCTTCGTAAGTCAAGCAGGGCTGCTCAATGTAAACGTCAATTTCCCGAACCGCGCGAACGACGCGCTGGGCTTCGTGCTGCGTCCAGCCGGTGTTCGCATCGGCAATCAACCGGTCGCCCGGCTGCAGGACCGCCCGAACGGCCCGAATCCGCTCGATATCGACATCGGGATCGCCGCCGACTTTGAGCTGAAAGCGGTGGTAACCCTGCGCACGATAGTCAGTGACGCTCTCGGCCATGGCCTCCGGAGATTCCTGCGAGATCGCCCGGTACAGCCCGAAGTCTTCGCCGTAGCGACCGCCGAGCAGGCTGCAGACCGGCAGTCCGGCGACCTGCCCCAGCAGATCCCAGCAGGCGATGTCGACGGCCGATTTGACGAACGGATGCCCCTTCAGGATGGCGTCCATCCGGCGGTTGAGCTTCGTCAATTCCAGCGGATTCTCGCCAATGAGCTGCGGCCCCAGTTCGACCAGCCCGGCCCGTACTCCGGCGGCATACGCCGGCAGGTACGCGGGGCCCAGCGGACAGACTTCGCCCCAGCCTGTCAGTCCCGCGTCGGTGTGGACGGAAATGACGGTGCTGTCGAAGACAGTCACCAATTTTCCTCCGGACCACTTGTACGATCCCTCCTGCAGGGGGAGATCGACCTGATAGACCGTCAGTCCGGTGATGCGCATGGTGTGTCGTCCGGGGTGGGGCCGCTGAGGTGCCGGGCGGAAGTCGGCTCCACTCTACACGCAGCGCTCCTGCGATTCAGCATCGCCGCCGACCGCTGGGAATCTGCAAGCGCTCAGGCCGGGCGGTCTTTTGTGAAACTTTGCCGCCGGTTGCGATGGTATTTCCCGTCAGCGACTCGCGCCGCACTTCGCGGCAACACCCGGTCATGCCACAAGGACGCTTCTGATGAACAGCTCCTGGTCCGGATTCCTGGCAATCTGTCTGACAGTTCCTTCGCTGAACGTGATCGCTGCCGATCCGCCGCGTGCGGAGCCGTTCCTGATTGCCGGACGTCTGTCCGACGGCGCGCGGGATTTGAAAGCGCACCTGGAGGCCCATCCTGGGGACGATCAGACGCGGTTTGGCCTGGGGACGCTGCAGTTTCTGCAGGCGGTCGAACACTTCGGGCAGTCGCTTTGCCGCTATGGCGCCGGGACTTCGCGGACTCCGCTCGGAATCCGAGTCCCTTTGTTGCAGATGCCGGTGCCGGAGAACCCCGATCCGGAACCGATCAGCTATGCCGATTTCCGCCGGATGCTCCAGACACTGATCGACGACTTGGCAAAGGCCGAGCAGACCTTGTCTGCAATCAAGGATCGCGACGTGAAACTGCCTCTCCATTTTGCGCAGATCCGGCTCGATTTGACGGGTGACGGTCGGGCGACTGACGAAGAAACCCTGTGGCGGATCTATGCGGCCGTCGGCCGCAATGCGCGGGCGGATCAGCAATTCACGCAGGCCGAGGCCGAAGCGTTTACGATCAATTTCGACTACGGCGACGTCCACTGGCTCACCGGCTACTGCCATCTGCTGACAGCGCTCGGGGAGATGGCGTTGACGTACGACGGAGAAGCGTTCTTCAACGCCATTGCATCCCACGCGTTCGCCACGCCAGCGCACCCGTTCCTCAAAGAGGAACTGATGATCCGCCCCGACAATCGCTGGACAGAGGACATTGCCGACGCCATCGCCGCGATCCATCTGCTGCGAATGCCGGTCAAAGAGCCGCAGCGGGGGCCGGCGGCTCTGGAACACCTGGAGGCGGTCATCCGTCACAGCCGGTTGAGCTGGCTGGCGATTCAGGAGGAGACCGACGACGATCGCGAATGGGTGCCGAATCCGCAGCAGACGGGCGTCATTCCGGGCGTCCGCGTGACCGCGGAACTGATCGCCGGCTGGCACACCTTTCTGGATGAAGCCGAACAATTGCTGCAGGGCCGGAAGCTGGTGCCGCATTGGCGCGTGAAGGGGGAATACGGCATCAATCTGAAACGCGTCTTTACCGAGCCGCGGGAATTTGATCTGGTGCTGTGGGCTCACGGAGCCGGAGTCACTCCGTTCGTCGAGCGGGGACTCTGCACCCGCCGGGACACGTGGAATCGCCTGATGCAGACGTTTCAGGGGCAGTTCATCGGGTTCGCCGTCTGGTTTAACTGAGTGTTTGGCGATGAAGGAGTGCGCCGCCTCTTCTGTAAGGTGTTTCCAGGCAATTGGTTACGTCCGGATTGCCGGATAAATTTACTCGCCTGAGAAAATCTGGCCGTCCTTCACAGAATTTTCTTGACGGAAGGCTTGCACCTTCGATAATGACCACATCGTTTTTGGGTATGCCCTGTCAGGGACGAGTCATCGCCGGAATCTGTTTATTCAAACCCCGGGCATACAGAGACGCCTTCGACCGAATCACGGTCGGGGGCGTTTTTGCTTTTGCAGCTTCGCGTTGCACGGTGTGAGGATTCGTCGATCACAGGCCCAGAGATTGCAGCACTCCCGCCAGATCGGACAGGTCCTCCAGAAGCACGTCCGGCTGATGGAGCGACAGCTCGTCAGACCGGAAGATCCCGGTCGCCACCGCCAGGACCCGTGCATTGATGGCCCGCGCGCAGCGGATGTCCGATGGCGTGTCGCCGATCACCCAGATCCGTTCATCCGGCACCTCGGGCAGCCGCCGACAGACTTCCCGGCGGGCCTGACGGGCGACATCGTCCCGATCCGCGTGCTCGTCCCCGTAGCCGCCGAAGCCGAAGTACGAATGCAGTTCGAAGTGTTCGAGCTTCACCCTGGCGGCCCGCGCCAGGTTTCCGGTCAGCAGTCCCAGTGTGACGTTCTCCCGCCCAGTCAGCGTCGCCAGCAGCGGTCTCACACCCGGAAGCACCACGCCTTCGCGTCCGCTGAGATGCTGAGGCAGTTCCGCGAAGTAGGCTTCCTGAAACCGACTCCGGGACGTTTCGTGATCGGGCAGGCCATAGTAGTCGAACAGGTCGCGCGTAATCGCCCGGTCGGTCCGGCCGGCCGTGGGGATCCCCACAACCGGTCCGGACGCGCCAAACTCGCGCGCCAGAACGGCTTCCATCGCCGCCTGGCCGGATCCCCCGGCATTTAGCAGGGTTCCGTCAATATCGAACAGGAGGACGTGCATGGAGGAGGGGCTTCTCAAACGGCAGCGCCCGCCAGCGAGCGGGCGCCGAGCTGCTTGCCCAGGCGGGCCAGCAGCCGATTGAGCAGTTCCAGCGACTCCTTCGCCTCGTCGTGCGTAATCGTCAGCGGCGGGCTGACTCGCAGCACCTTACCAGCCAGGGCGCCCAGCAGATGGATCCCGACGTTGTGCTCACCCAGGTAGCAGGTTTCGACAATTTTCGCCGCGACTTCCGCCGCCGACAGATCCCCGACCGGAGCGCACTCCATGCCGAACACCAGTCCCTCGCCGCGGACTTTGACCACCAGCCCGGTCTCCTTGAGCCGTTCCAGTCCCTGCAGGAAGACGGGAGTCAGCTCTTCCGTATGAGCCAGGACGTCGGTCTGCTCGAACTCGTCCAGCGTTGCCAGCACGGCTGCGCACGACAGAGGATTCGCGCTCCAGGTGTCCGAAGCTTCGCCATACTTGAGGGTCGCCGCCAGATCGCTTCGCAGCGCCACTGCCGCCACCGGCACCCCGTTTCCGAGTCCCTTGCCGAGGACGACCATATCGGGCTCGACGCCGTACTTCTCGAACGCATACATCTTGCCGGTCCGGCCGAAGTTGGCTTGGACCTCGTCGAAGATCAGCAGGATGTCGTGCTTCCGGCAGAATTCCTGCAGCAGCCGGTGATAGCTCAGCGGCGGATGGAAACTGCCGCCGCCACCCAGGTAGGGTTCGGTAATCAGACACGTCAAACGGCTGCCGAACTGGTGCCACAGGGCGTCCAGTTCCTGCCGATACGTATCGAGGCCGATCGCTTCGTGGTCGCCGTTCCAGTCGGCGATTTCCTCCATCGGGAAGCTGATGAAACGGACCCGCGGATCGCGCTCGGCGTCTTTCTCGCTGCCGGTCACGGCGTTAGCCAGCCCCTTCTTGCCGTGGAAGCCGTAGCGGGTGGCGATGATCATATCCCGGGTCCGATCGCGGGCCAGCGCGACCCAGAGCGCCTTCTGAATTGCTTCGGACCCTGACGCCGCCCACATGATCGTCTGGAGCCGCTCGCTGCCGGGGGATCGCTTGAGGTTGGCCAGCAGCCGCTCGACCGACTCGGTTTCCAGTTCGGTGACGCCGTTGTAGGCGGTCATGGTGAGGGCTTCGACGTATTCGCCCGCGCGGGCCGGAGCCCCGCCGAAATATTCCGGCTGCCAGCCCATGTAGCCCGCGAACTGCTGCATCCAGCGCTTGGGATTGTGACCCAGGTTCGCAACCAGGACGCCGGACGAGTAATCGAACAGCTTCCGGCCTTCCGGCGTCCAGTGATACGGTCCCGCCGACTTGGCGAACACCGCCTGGGTGGGAGTGAAGGTCCGCAGGCCGAGCGGCTCGCGCTCGGCGACAATCCGGCGAGCCGCGTTCGAACGATCTTCACCGGCAAACTGAATAGCTTTGGGCATCGGGGGTCCTCGAACCAGAACAGAACGGCGGGGCAGGCGGTTGCAGTTTCCCGGGGGTACGGCAGGACAGACGCCTGAAACCCGGACGGGTTCGGCGAGGAAGTGATTATGCCACGCGGCCCCCTCTTCTGTCACGGGGGGGGAGGCAACAACCTCCGAGACTCGTCAGTCCGCACGTCCGGTAATCCTCACCGCAGCCCCGGTTCGGTCTGATTCCCGGACAGCAGCAACCGCGGATGCCGCCCAGATCGCAGCCTGCATCGAACGTCGGCAGGACTCCCGATCATCCAGCCGTCTCCACCAGCGGTCGGCGGAATGGGCCTCGTCGTCGGAGTCCGAACCGGCCGGCTGTTCCAGAATCTCCCCGTCGGGCAGGCGGGAGTAAAGTCTCTTGCGAAAAAGAGTTGCGAGATCCCCTTCAATTACCCAGCCGCTTCGTTCGCCGATGAGCGAATCCATACGGACTTCGATGTTCGCTGTACGCCCTGACCGGTCCGCAAAGTGGGCGGCGAATCCTGTCTCATTCCCGGCAGCGTCCCGGAAGACTCTGCCATACACGTTGTCGGGAGCAGCGATCAGCATATGCAGCCTGGCAAAGAACGCCGGAGCAAAGCGCCCCAGCACTCCTCGACCAGTCTCCGCAGAACTGGTTGAAGCGGCCCTGCGATCGTCCGGCAGCCGTAGCTCCCGGGTGATGTAACGGACTGTCCGCACATCCCCGAGCCGATCGGAATGCACCAGATTCTGAGCAAGAGTCAGCTCATCGTCATCCCCGGGGTAGTCCAGCACCAGCACGCGGTCGGCTGCGGAGAGTGCCTCCCAGTTCGTGGGGATTGCCAGCGGTGACTCAATCGCCACATTCAGTCCGCGTTCCAGCGCCGCCCGCATCAGCGCGAACTGGCGGTCGACGGGGGACGCAATCAGGACCGCATCGAGACCGGGAACGGACCAGACGTCGTCGTGATTGCCCGTCGTAACACCGACCAGTTCCCGTGATCGTTCCCGCGCTTCGGGCTCCGGGTCGCAGCCGATAACGGCTTCCACTTCGTCGTAGAGTCGCAACTGCTCCAGACGGAATCGGCCCGTCCGACCGAGACCAAACACGCCCAGCTTCATTGAGATTGCTGCTTCTGGAGGCGACCGCAGGGATCCAACATCAGGAGCCGCGTGAAAATCCGCTAAGCGTGACCTGAATCTTCCCGGTGCACTTGTGCCCGTTGGGGGCGTTCACCTTCAGAAACAGTATGCCGTTCTTATCTGGCGTGAATTCGTGTCGACTGCCAATCGGAAACGGCTTGCCCGGCTTATTATCCACCATGATGACTCCCATCAGCGCCCCCGGTGCAATGCCGGCGACGAAATCCTTTCCGGCGTCGTCGGTCGACAGGCCGTCAGGCGTGGTCTCCAGTGTGACTGAGAACTTGAAATCGCCCTTGGCTTCGATTCGCACCAGACGATCCTTGACCGCCATCGCCCCCACGTTCGTCCAGCCCCGGCCGACGTCGAGATCAAACTCAAATTCGTTGGACTCCAGCGACAGGTCGGTCAGCTTGTCCAGCTTATCCTTGAGCCCCGGCATCTTGGGATCGAGCTTTAACAGGACTTCGCAAAGGAACTTCGCCCGGTCGTACTGCCCGGCATCTTCGTATTGCTTGATGATGTCCGTCGACTCTCGCACAAATCCGTCCTGCAGCCTTTCGACTTTCACATCGATCGCCCGCACGGCTGGCGAGGCAGCCGGCGGCAGGGCGCCCCCTTTCGTCTTGCCCGACTTCGTCTTGGAAGTCTGAGCGACCAGCGGTTCGTGCAGCGAGATTGCAGCGACTGCCACGATGGCCGCGAGGCCGCACCAGAGCTTGATCGAAGTTGGCAGACTCATAGGACTTCCTCTCGCAGGCATTCGCGAATCGGCACATCGCTGCCGTTGCATTAAACGACATGCGGTGACCCTGTGCAATCGCCTCCAGCCACGGTGACCGCAGAACGTCGGACGGCGCGGGGTTGACGGTCCGCGAGTGACTCACGACGATCAACCTCAACTTCCCGCCAGTTCCACGGACCGCCGACATGTCTGCCGAGCCTGCCCCCGCGTTTCTGGTCCGCCCGGCCGTTCCGGGGGACGTCGAAGATCTGGGCCGGTTCATCGAGCCGTTCGTCGCCCGGGAACGGCTGCTGCCGCGGACACGTGACGAACTGGAAGACCTGACCGACAACGGGTTTGTGGCAATTGCTGATGGAAAGATCGTCGGCTTTGCAGCACTTGAGATCTATTCGACCAAACTCGGCGAAATTCGCAGCCTGGCCGTTGCCGACGATTACCAGGGCCGGGGGATCGGCAAGGCACTCGTCAGAGCCTGTATCGATCGCGCCCGGGAACGCCGCGTCTTCGAGCTGATGGCCGTCACCTCGTCCGACGAATTCTTCCAGCACTGCGGCTTCGATTTTACGCTGCCCGGCGAGAAGAAGGCCCTGTTTCTGCAGACTCGCGACAGTTATTAAGCGGCGAAGCGGAAAACCAGATTCGGAACGACGGACGACAACGTCGGACGCAATTGGCAGCCTCGGCAGGTTCCTGCTGGCCGTCGGCGGTCCGAATCACGTAAACTGACGTTGATCGATTCCGTCGCCGTGCGGAACGAGACTTTGGAGTTTGCGGATCGCCGGATCGGAGAATTCTGCCCATGCTCGATCTCACCGGACAGGGAACGGCCCAGACCTGCAGCGGCGTGACCCGCCGCGATTTTCTTCAGGCAGGGACCCTCGGCGCCACGGGCTTGTCATTGGCCCATCTGCAGCAGCTTGATGCCCGCGCCGCGGAAACCGGGTCCGCCCCCGGAAACGCGAATCGCTCGGTCATCATGATCTTCAATCTTGGGGCGCCCAGTCAGCTCGACACCTTCGACCCCAAACCCGACGCCCCGCTCGAAATCCGCGGGCCCTTCAAAGACATCTCCACCGCGTCGTCCGACATCCGCATCAGCGAAATCCTACCCCGGCACGCCAAGCTGGCGAAGTACTTCTCGCTGGTCCGCAGCGTCAACGACAACGCCCCCGCCGTCCACGACGTCGGCTGGGAACTGATGCAGACCGGTCGGTTTTTTTCCGGCGGCATCAATACGCCCCATGCCGGAGCCGTCGCCAGCTATCTGATGGGCCGCCGGACCGACCTGCCTCCGTTCGTCGTCCTCCCCGAGTTAATGGGCGCCGGCGGCGGCAATCTTCCGAACGGTCAGGCCGGGGGATTTCTCGGCAAAGCCTACGATCCCTTCGTTCTCAATGCCGATCCGTCCAAGCCGGATTTTGTCGTCCCCGACCTGCTCCCACCCAAGCAGATCGGCGAAGTCCGCATGGAACGCCGGCAGAAACTCCGCAGTGCGGTCGACCAGACCCTGGCTGCGTTTGAGCGGAGTGAAGACGCCAAGCTTCTCGACTCCGGTTTCCAGTCCGCCTTCCGCATCATGAGCAGCCCCCAGGCCCGCGAAGCCTTCGAGCTGTCGAAAGAGCCGGTCGAAGTCCGCGAGCGATACGGCATGAACCGCTTCGGCCAGTGCTGCCTGCTGGCCCGCCGGCTCGTCGAAGCGGGCGTTCGCTTCGTCACCATCAACACGTTTTTAACCGTCTTCAATGAAGTCACCTGGGACATCCACGGCACCGCCCCCTTCACATCAATCGAAGGGATGAAGGACATCGTGGCCCCGATGTACGACCAGGCCTACTCCGCTCTGCTGGAAGATCTCGTCCAGCGCGGACTACTGGGCGACACGCTGGTCTGTAACGTCTCCGAGTTCGGTCGTACGCCCCGCGTGAACCCGGCGGGCGGTCGCGATCACTGGCCGCAGTGTTGGACGGTCTACTTCGCCGGCGGCGGCGTCCGGGGCGGCCAGGTCATCGGCAAAAGCGACCCAGTCGGCGGCTTCCCCGCCGAACGACCGGTCACCCCGTCCGAAGTCGTCGCTACGATTTACCACAGCCTCGGTTACAGCGTGGAACACCTCCTCCCCGGCCCGGCCGGCCGACCTTTCCCGCTGGTCGATTCGGGGACGAAGCCAATTCTGGAACTGTTCGGTTAGCTCATGCGAGGCTCGCTGATGATCGCGCTCCCGAAAGAATTGCAGCAGGCTCTGCAGGCGGCAGGCGGTGCTCCGGTCCGCGTGGAAGATCCCGAGACGCACGCCGAGTACATCGTGGTGTCGGCCGACGAGTTCGAATCGCTCTCCCTCGCGTCCGCAGCAGGCGGTTTCAGCGAAGCTGAGCAGGATTACTTGCTGGCGGAAGCCGCGCGTCGCGCCGGCTGGGACGATCCCGAAATGGATATTTACAACGATCTGGCTCGCGGGACCGAACCATGATCGTGGCGAGGGGCGAGATCGTCATGGTCGATTATCCCTTTGCGGACCGGTCCGGCTCCAAAGTCCGACCGGCTCTGGTTGTCCAGGACGATCATTGGAATCAACGCTTGCATTACACGATCCTGGCGATGATCACCAGCAGCCGTCGGCGAGTTATCGGTGCTTCGACTCAGCTCTTTGTGGCATTGGGTGATCCGGAGAGTTCGGGAACTGGTCTGCGGCTGGATTCAGTCGTCCAATGCGAGAATCTGGTGACGTTTCAGCAGTCTCGAATCAGAAGTATTCTTGGACGTTTCTCTGAATCGCTGATGCTCCGCGTTGACGACTGCCTCAGAGCCTCGCTTGGACTGAAGTGAGCTTTCCAGCTTTTTTAGCAAACCTCCATTGAGATTCGCATCAATGCGTCGACTTGCCCTTTTCGTGCTCGTGACAATCGACATTGTGCCCTCCGCCCACGCCGGCATCGCCGTCTTCCCGGCGGCCGTCGAACTCACCGGTCGCGAAGCCGCTCAGCCGCTCGTCGTTCAGCAGACCGCTGCCGGACGCGTCCGGGGGAACATCTCAGAGGGCGTGGAATTCGCGTCTTCCAATCCGCAGGTCGCCAGAATTGAAGCCGGCAGAATTTTCCCCGTCGGCAACGGCGAGGCGACCGTTTCGATCCGTGCCGGCGCGGACACGACGACGATTCCGGTCGTCGTCAAAGACTTCGACGAGTCCCACGCCTGGAGCTTCCGCAACCACGTGCAGTCCGTCCTGACCAAGGCCGGCTGCAACATGGGCTCCTGCCACGGCGCGACCGCCGGCAAGGGAGGCTTTCGCCTCTCCCTGCGCGGCTACGATCCCGAAACCGACTTCAACACGATCACCCGCCAGGCTCGCGGCCGACGCATCGTGCCGCACGATCCGGGCCGGAGCCTGATCCTCACCAAGCCGACCGGCGCCATTCCCCATCAGGGGGGGCTGCGCTTTGCCGAAGACTCCTACGAATACCGCGTCCTCTCCGAATGGATCGCCCAGGGGCAGCCGGGACCCGCTACCGAGGACGCCCGCATTCAGCGCCTGGAGATCCTGCCTCCCGCCGTGCGCCTGACCGTCGGGGCCAAGCAGCCGTTTGTCGTCCGGGCGCATTTCAGCGACGGCCACTCCGAAGACGTCACCCGCTGGGCCAAATACAGCAGCACTAACTTCTCCGTCGCCACCGTCGATGATCAGGGGCTGGTGGACGTCACCGGCAGCGGCGAAGGGGCCATCACTGCCTGGTATCTCGCCCAGAACGTGACCGCCACGGTCACCGTCCCCTACACCCACAAAATCGATCCGCAAATCTTCGCGGCCTCACCGCGGGCCAACCTGATCGATGAGCTCGTCCTCTCGAAACTCGAATCGCTCAACGTCCCCCCGTCGCCGCGATCGAGCGATGCCGAGTTCCTCCGCCGGGCGCAGCTCGACACGATCGGCGTGCTGCCGACCGTCGACGAAGTTCGGGCCTTCCTGGCCGATGCCGATCCGCTCAAGCGCGAAAAACTGGTCGACCGGCTGTTGACCCGCTCCGAGTTCGTCGACTACTGGGCCTACCAGTGGTCCGATCTGCTGCTGGTGACTGGCAGCCGCCTGCGGCCCGACGCCGTCAAAGCCTACTACCAGTGGATTCGCCAGCGCGTCGCCGAGGACCTGCCGTGGGACCAGTTCGTCCGGCAGGTGCTGACCGCGCAGGGGAGCACGCTCGAAAACGGCGCGACCAACTTCTACGCCCTGCATCAGGACCCGCAGGACATGTCCGAGACGGTCTCGATGGCCTTCCTCGGGATGTCGATCCAGTGCGCCCATTGCCACGATCACCCGCTCGAAAAATGGACCAACGACGATTACTACGGCATGGCCAGTCTCTTTGCCCGCGTTCGCGGAAAAGGCTGGGGAGGCGATTTTCGCAACGGCGACGGCAGCCGAATGATCTTTGCCACGAACCGCGGTGAAGTGATCCAGCCCCGCACCGGAAAGCCGCAGCCTCCCCGTCCGCTCGATGCGCTGCCCCTCGCCTTCGACGACCCGCGCGACCGCCGGGAAGCCCTCGCCGACTGGGTCTGCTCGCCCAAAAACCCCTACTTCACGCGGGCCATCGTCAATCGCGTCTGGGCGAACTACCTGGGCGTCGGCCTCGTCGAGCAGGTCGATGACCTCCGGCTGACGAATCCCCCCAGCAATCCGCTGCTGCTCGACGCCCTCGCCGTCGAACTGGTCCGCAACAAGTACGACCTCAAGGCGCTGATGCGGCTGATTCTCACGTCGGACACCTATCAGCGCTCTTCGGAAATCCTCCCCGAGAACTCGATGGACGAGCGGTTCTATGCCAGGTTCTATCCCCGCCGGCTCTCGGCGGAGATCCTTCTCGACGCCTTCGCCCAGGCGACCGACGTGCCGACGCCGTTCAAGGACTATCCCGCCGGGACGCGCGCCCTGCAGCTCCCGGACGCGAACGTGGCCTCGTACTTTCTGGACACCTTCGGCCGGCCGGAGCGGGTGCTGACCTGCACCTGCGAGCGGGCGGACGAACCGAACATGACGCAGGTGCTGCACCTGGCGAACGGCAAGACGGTTCTGGAAAAGCTGGAAGCGAAGGAAGGCCGGATTGCCCGCTGGATCGCCGACAAGACCCCCGACCGGCAGGTCGCGGAAGAGTTTTTCCTGGCGGCGCTGTCGCGTCTGCCGCGGGAAGCCGAACTGGCGCAGATTCTCCCCGTCCTGGCGGAGACGCCCGAGTCGGATCGCCGGCAGGCGCTGGAAGATCTGGCCTGGAGCGTGCTGACCAGCCGGGAGTTTCTGTTTCAGCATTAGGCTGACGGATCTCTGTTCAATTCGAAGTCGCCGCCATGAGCTACTGCCACATGTTCTATGGCGTCGACCTCGACCGGCTGAAGGCGGTCTACGGCTCGCGCGACAAGCAGTTCCTGGCCGAAGTGCTGCAGACGCAAACGCATGTGTTGCACGACAACGATGACTTCTTCGAAGATATGGGCGCCCCCGGCGAGCTGCCGTCCTCGGAAGTCGCCCTCGGTGCGATCGTCGCGGGGGCGATTTCGCACGGAAAGGCCGCCGCTCCGGTCTACGGCTACGTCCTCAAGATCCTCTGCGAACATCTGGGAGAGCTGATCGGAGGCGACGTGGCCGCCGTGCGGAATCATCCCTACCGGTCGCAACTGATCGCTTCTGGTCCGCCGTTGCCAATTCCCTACACCGGAGAGGATTTCCCGGAAATCGGCTATCTCTCGCTGGCAGACATTCCGGCGGAGATTCAGCGGATTGATGCGGCTCCGCGTCGGGCAACGCGCTATTTCTCCCTGACGCTGCTGTCGTGGCTCACCAGGGGAGTCCTCGGCCGTCAGATGAGCAACGAAGAAGCCGGCGAAGACATGAACGCCTACCGCGAGGTGCTGAAGGAAGCCCTGGAAAAGTGCGTTTCCATCGTCTCCTTTCGCCACTGAGGACCGGCTCCCGCCGACCCTGGTGAAACGACTTCTCGGGCGGCTAGGTATTTTTGCGGACCGCCGGCCGGGAATCAGGGATCGTGCGGGAACCGTTGAAACAAATTGAACGTAAACCGTGCGTGCGATACCATTGCTTGCGGGTTTTGTTGCCAACTCGGCACGGATCCTGATCCCGTCTGAATTCGCTCCGCAGGACTCTTTAACGCGTTCCGTCAGCTTTCTCCAACTCTGGCTGCTGAACCCGTGCAAGAAACCAATCACGCCCACGATCTCACCGTTAAAGTGCCCGCTCCGGGCGTCGTCCGGAGAATTGGCAACTACGAACTCCTGCACGCGCTGGGGCAGGGGGGCATGGGGGTCGTCTACGCAGGTCGGGATCTGACGACTGGTCAATCGGTTGCCGTCAAAATCCTTCTGCCAAGAAACGCGAAAGACGAGCAGTTTCGCAAACGCTTCCTGCGCGAAGCACGGGCCGGCGCGCTTCTCCGCGGCCCCCACATCGTGCCAGTGATCGGCATGTTCGAGGATGGTGACACGCTCTATCTGGTCATGGAACGGATCGCCGGCGGAAGCCTTCAGGCCTGGCTGGAGTTGCACCCGATGCGGGAGGTCGACTGGATCGTTTCCATCGCCCGCCAGATCGCTCGAGGTCTTGCGGTCGCACATGTCGCCGGAGTGATTCATCGCGATATCAAGCCATCGAATATCCTGCTTGATGAGGACGGGCAGACCGCCTGGATCGCCGACTTCGGTCTCGCCATGCTCTCGCATGGGTCCGACAATCTCACGACCACCGGCCGGCCGCTCGGAACTCCAAACTATATGTCGCCGGAACAGATCCGCGGCGAAACGACCGATCACCGGACCGACCTCTTCAGCCTCGGCTGCGTGATCTACGCGATGGTCGCGGGCGAGTCCCCCTTTCATTCCGAAACGATGGCGACGACCACGTGGCGAATCATCCAGACTTCGCCTCAACCGCTCAATAAACTCGACGCGCGAGTTCCCCGCGGTCTCGCGCGCATCGTCGACAAACTGCTCAAGAAGGAGCCAGCCTCGCGATTCTCCTCAGCCGAAGAAGTCGATCAGGAGCTCGGCCGCTGTCTCGACCCGGAACTGGAAGCGTTGGAACCCGATCTCGAAGCGACGCAGGTCTTTTCCGACGATCGTCATTCCGATCCGCCGCAGCCTCAGGCGACGAGCGGCGCGTGGGGGCGCATCGCCCTCGCGGCGATTGCCGCGAGCCTGATGGGAGCCTTTATAGTCCGACCAGCGTTTCTCCCGTCGCCACCGCATGCAGACGAAGAACCGCTCGGAGTGTCGTCGGTTCTGCCCGTCGCAGGCATGTCGGCAGCTCCTGGGCCTCACGACGCCGGGCCGCGCGCTCCCCGCACCTGGACCGTGGCTTCCGACGGAACAGCGGACTTCGACTCGCTGCGTGGCGCTCTGAAGAACGCCGGACCAGGCGATGAGATTCGCGTCCTGGACAACGCCGGGTACGAAGGCCCGATCATCATCGACGAACCCGTTCGCCTCCGGGGCGTCCGGCTGATTTCCCCGCAGCACGCGACCATCAACGCGTCCAATCCTAATGGCCGGTTCGGTTCGCTCATTATCATGGGGACGCGCGACGTTTTCGTCGAAGGTTTTTTCGTCAATGGGGGCGCCGAACATCATGCCGTCTATCTCAGCGGCGATCTTGCCGGAACGACTCTCCAGGACCTGACGATTGCACAGCCGCCGGGGGCCACCTGGGCGAATCTGATGCTGGCCCGTGAGTGCCGCGGAATCGCGGAGGCGCCCCTGACGATCCGCCTCTGCCGCTTCGCGACGGGAAAGTACGGGATCTTCTCAGGCCGCGAGGACACGCCTACGGCTGTTGAGGCCGACCAGGTCCTGATTGACGGCAACGAGTTTTTCGGCGACGGGACGCACATCGAGCTGGCTCACGCCGCCCGCAACGTTCGAATCGAGCACAACGTCTTTCGCAACGGCGACGCGATCCACCTGCGGCTCCCCGCCGCGGCCGGCAGCGGTGGATTCAGCATCTGCAACAATTCCTTTTTCGAAGTCCGCCACTGGCTGCAATTTGGACCGGCCGACGCCGAGTTCGACGGCAAGGTCGGCAACAATCTCCTGGTTGCGGTCAGCGGACCGCCCTGGACGCCCGACTTTGATCGACGCTCGGGAAAGTGGCGATTCTTCAACAATATCTGCGAAGACGGAAACGCCGCCGATCCCACGCTCGCCTCTCCGCTGGGGCTGATCGTTCGCGACGCACTGCTGGAGTCGCGTTCACCCGGCGAACCGGGCTTCCTGCGCCCGCATGCGACCAGCCCTGCGGCCTCCGGCGGCGCAGGCGATGGCCTCCCCTCCTACGTCGGAGCGCGCGCCCCCGACACGCACTGATCTCCCCTCGACGATTCTCCTCTTCCAAGGGCCACTGCGGATGTCGTCCAGCTCCTTTAACGGCGGATTCGTCCCCAAACAGATCAACACCGGGGCGTTTTCGCCCCCAGGCAGCCAGGAGGCCGCAGTACCGCAGGCGGCAGGTCGAATCGAAGACCCCTATTACCTGTTCGGCGCCGCCTCGCGGGCCGATGAGCATGCGATTTCGCCAGCCGGCCAATCCGCGACCGGCCATCCCTTTCCTTACTACGATTTCTTGACCGCCGAGATCGACCTTCAATCGGAGCCGGACGCCGGAGTTGCGACGCCTGTCGCAGTTCCGGTCTGTCGACAGCCCGCCGTGGCCGGGTCCGGGCGTCCCCTCAAAGTCGTGCACATCGGCCCGCACCTGCAGCTCGGCGGCGCGGAACAGTGGCTGCTCGATCTCGCGGGTTCTCTCGATCCCGCAGTCATGCGGATCGCCCGTCACGTGGCGGTCAATGCCGCCACGATTGACGTCGAGTACGTGACCCGCCTGGCGGAAGCCAATATCTCGGTCGAGGTGGGTGGTCCGCGGGCCGTGCAGGCGGCGGCCCGCGACTCAGACATCTTGTTGAGCTGGGGCGTCCAGCTCGACCGATACCTCGGCGACGCTCCGCGCCCCCTGTCCGTGCAGGTCGTTCACGGGGACGGCCCGTGGAACCGTTTCTTCCTCGAAGGAAGTCGGCGCACCGTCGACCATTTCATCGCGGTCAGCCATCGAGTCCGGCATCGAGTCTGCGTCGACGTTCCCGCCACCGTGATCTACAACGGCATCGACGACCGTCGTCTGGTTCGTTCCCGAGACCGCGACGAAACCCGCCGGTCGCTCGGATTTTCCCGCTCGGATCTGGTCGTCGCCTTCTGCGGTCGTCTGGCCGCCGAGAAACGAGTCGACAGCATTATCGAAGCCATCGGCTGCCTGCCCCCTCGCGTCAAACTGCTGGTCATCGGCTCGGGACACCTGGAATCCAGCCTTCGCCAGCTTGCCGACGAGCACCTCCCGGGTCGGGCCGTCTTCACGTCGAGCAACGGAGGCATGGGAGATCTCTACGCAGCGGCCGACATTTTCTGTCTCGCCTCCAACCAGGAAGGGTGCTCTCTGGCGATGCTGGAGGCGATGCTCAGCGGCCTGCCGGTGGTCTCAACGCCCGTCGGCTGCGCCGCAGAAGTCATTGAGGACATGGTAACCGGGCTCCTGTTTGACGGCTCTCCCCGCGACCTGACGAGGGCGCTCGGTCTGCTCACCGAGCGCGACGATTGGCGAATGAGCCTCGCCGACGACGGTCGGCGCCTCGTCGAGCGCTTTGCGGGCGCCCGGCGGATGGCTCGCGACTATCAGCAGCTCCTCCGCGGGTTGATCTGACATGGGCGCAGGCGCTCTGCGGTTCCAGACCAATATCGATTTCCGTCGCGCGATCGAACTCAATGACGAGTTTCTGATGCCGTTCGCGCGCGTCCACGAGCGACTCCGCGAGCGGGGAATCGAGTTCCATCCGACCTCCGGCGATTTCATCTTCGCCGACAGCGATCACGGTCCGCCGCCGACCGACCGTCCGATCGTGCTGCTCGACCGCTCCGACGGAGCGTTCCTCTGGTGGCGATTTCAGCCTCAGGGTCAGATCGTCCGCACGATCCTAGAGTCCCAGGATCTGATGGGGCTGATCAAGATCTCGCGTTATCCATCGCGCCACATCTATAACTCGGAAGAAACCGACTCCAGTCACCACGCCCGGTTGATTCGCGGTTCCCGACCGGCCCAGTTGCCGGCAGGCTCTGAGTCATTGATTGAACCTATTTCTAACCAGGCTTTCTCTCGGATTCGGCTGGGAGTCGGCTACTGGGCGTTCGATCAATGCGCTCCGCTGGAGCTGGACCACGGATTCAAAGAAGCCCGGAAACGCCCGATCGATGTCTTCTGCGCAGTGTCCGTCAACTACGTGTGCCCGACGATCACCTGGCACCGCGAAACTGCGATTGAGCAACTTTCGCGTCTGCCGGGAATCCGGACTGTTCTCGGGCGCGGACGGGTCTTTCCCGATCAGCAGTATCGCGAGCTGCTGCAGCGGTCCCGCATCTGCGTTTCGCCGTGGGGCTGGGGCGAAACCTGCATCCGCGACTACGAGGCGCTGCTCGCCGGCTGCGTGCTGATCAAACCCCGCACCGATTTCATCGAGTCTGCGCTGCCGCTCGACGACAGGCACTACGTCGCGTGCCGTCCCGACTTCGCGGACCTCGGCGAGCGAGTTGCGGAAGTGCTCGACCAATGGCCGGTATTCGCAGCCCGGACGCCGGAACTGCGTGAATACGTTCTCCGCGCCCGCCACCCCGACGCCATCGCCGACCAGTACGCGACGGCGATTCGCGAGTCGGTGGAGAGCTGCGCGGGTTGAGCGAATGCCAAACAGGCAGGGGGCGACTGTGCAGCTACCAAAGCGATGTGGGCACCAGTTCCAGTTCCGGAACCAGCGCCCGGGCCGGCAGCTTTGCCAGAAACAGAACCGCGTTGGCCACATCCTGAGGCTGCAGGGCCTGGTCGAGAACTTCGCGGGGCGTCGGAACGGGGCGGGCCAGCAGGATCTCTGTGTCGCACAGGCCCGGAAAGATGACCGACGTCCGGACGCCGTGCGACTTCTGCTCGACCCGCGTCCCATGCGCCAGCCCGACGAGGCCGTGCTTGCTGGCCTGATACGCCACACCCGAAACATCCGGCCGCTGCACCGCCGCCGAGGAAAGGTAGACGATCAACCCGCCGCCGTGCCCCGCCATGACCGGGACCGCGGCCCGCGTGCACAGGAACGCTCCCGTCAGGTTCGCATCAAGGAGTTGCGCCCAGCCCTCTGGACTGAGGACGTCGAGCCCTCGCTGGGGCGTATTGGTCCCGGCGGCGTATACCAGCAAGTCGATGCGGCCAGTGAGCGCGCGGGCCTGAGTCATCAGCCGGTCAACGTCGGCGACACTGCCGGCGTCGCCAGGGCACGTATCGATCTGCAGCCCTTCGTCGGCTAGTTGCGTCTGCAATTCCGCCAGCCGGTCGGCCCGCCGGGCCGAGGCGACGACGTGAGCGCCGGCACGCGCCAGCGTGCCGGCGATGGCCCGCCCCATGCCGCTGGAGGCCCCAACGACAACGGCCGTCTGTCCGGCCAGATCCTGAGTCATTCTGCGGTCCTCACGAGCGGACCATTCCGCCGTGAGGGTCAGCATGCCAGCCGACGGCCCCGTTCTGCAACTCTGCCGGCGGTGGGATTCAGCCGACCTTCTGCAGCCTGGGTGTGGTGGTCGGGGCGATCACCAGCGGGAACTTCAAGGTGAAGCAGGTTCCCGCACCGACGGCGCTCTCCACGCGGATCCGGCCGCCGTGCGATTCCATCACGTCCTTGGCAAGCGACAGTCCCAGGCCGGTCCCCCCCTGGCCTTGGGAATCGACTTCTTTGGTGGTGAAGAACGGCTCGAAGATCTTTTTGAGCTTCTCGGCGGGGATGCCCGAGCCGGTGTCGCGGACCATGATCTCTGCCAGACCGGCGGCGCCGTCGGAACGGACGGCGACGGTCAGATTGCCGCCGTTGGCCATCGCCTGGCGGGCGTTGATGATCAGGTTGAGCAAGACCTGCTGCACCTGGCCCGAATTGACGCTGGCCCAGGGGCGGCCGTCGAAGCGGGTTTCGACGCGGATCCGGTACCGCTGCAGATCTTTCTCGACGAGGACCAGGACGTCTTCGACGAGGTTGATCAGGTCCATCGGCTCCTTGCGGTCGCTCTGGGGCCTGGCATACGAGAGCATGCCGGTCGTGATCTTCGAGGCCCGCTGGCCGGCGGCGAGGATCTTGTCGAACGCCTTTTCGCGGGTGGCGACGTCTTTGTGCCGGATCCCCATCTTGGCGTAGTTGATGACCGTCGTGAGGATGTTGTTGAACTCGTGCGTGATGGACGACGCCAGGGAACCGACGGCGCTCATCTTCTGCGCCTGCATCAGTTGCGTCTGAAGTTGCCGCACTTGCTGCTGAAGTTCTTCGACCTGCGCCTGCAACTCTCGTTCGCTCATGACCCGCCCTGGAAAACGCCTCTGTCGATCTTCACCGAGAGAGGCTATCGGACGGCGGTCCGAGAGAGCTTCATCGCGACTGCGCCCGCCGGTGGAGTCCCCTGCAGGTCCCTCCGCAAGGGGGCTGTGGAAAAAATGGGATGAGTGGGTCGAATGTAAGGGATGCGGGTTCGTCTATCGGTTTCGCAGACTGTGTCACGTGTGGCGCGGCACTCGCACAGTTCGGTCACGCGCGGAAACTGGGCGATAAACATTGCAGCGCACAACGGTTACGCTCCGAGCACAAACACGTTTGTGCCGAAGTGGAAGAATAGTGCCAATGGAGGTTGTGGAGGCTTTTGCGATGTTGCGTAGACTTTATGGCTGAAACAGGAGCGGCATCAGTTCGCAGCCCCGGTCCAGGCACAATGGGCTCGCCGCGGCGACCTCTTCGTCGTACGTCGCCGCTCCGGCCGGAGTGATGCCCGTCCCGCACAGCGCGAACGGGACGTAGCCGTGGCTGTGGGTCTTGGTCCGCAGAAATGTCGGATGGTCGGGACAGATTAGCAGCCGATAGTCACCCTGATTCCGGAGGTAGTCGTGCACCGGCGCGACGATGTGACGGTCCATGTTCTCCAGCGCCCGCACTTTCTCTGCGGCGTTCCCTTCATGCGAGGCCTCGTCGGTCGCTTCGACGTGGACGACGACAAAGTCGGTCCCGGACTTGAGGGTCTCGATGGCAGCCTGCCCCTTGCCGGCGTAATTGGTATCGAGGTAACCGGTGGCCCCTTCGACCTCCACCACCCGCCAGCCCAGCAACCGGCCCATTCCGCGGAGGAGGTCCACGGCGGTGATCACGGCGGCGGTCTTCCCGAATCGGTCCAGGAACGGCGTCAGCGCCGGACGCTGGCCCTGTCCCCACAGCCAGACCTGCGTGGCGGGGTGCGTGCCGCGCGACTGATTCGCGGTGACCCCGCGAAAAACGTCGACGCTTTGCCGCATGAGCTGCAGCAGCGCTTCAGATCCCGGCCCCTGCGGCAGATGCGGGGCGACCGATTGATCGGTGATGTCGTGTGGCGGCGTGGTGAACGTCTCGCTGCTGAAGGGACCCTTGCCGTCGCCGGCCCGATACATCAACAAGTTGCGATAACTCACTCCGGGGCAGAACTGCCAGGGGCTGCCCGCCGGAAGCGCCTGCTGCATTTTCTCCAGGAGCAGCCGCCCCAGCTCGCTGGAGATCTGCTCGGCGGTGAAACTCTTCATGACGCCGTCGAGAACGGTCACCAGGTTGCAGCGAACGGCCCAGTCGTTGTCGCCAAGTTCGATTCCCTGCGCGGCGGCTTCGATCGGGGCGCGGCCGGTATGGAACCGCAGCGGGTCGTAGCCGAAGAGGCTCATCGTGCCGACGTCGGATCCTGAGGGCATCGAAGCCGGCACATGATCGGCCCGCCCGACGACGCCTGAGCTGGCGACGGCATCCATGTGGGGAATCGCCGCCGCCTGCAGCGGCGTTTTGCCGGCCAAGGATGGCTGGGGTTCGTCGGCGACGCCGTCGGGAATGATCAGGACGTATTTCATGGGTCGGCAAGTTTTCGTCATTGCGTGGAATGGGTGGCTCGAATCCGGATTATGGCCGGGCAGCCTGCGGATTTTCGAGTCCGGCCCGACTACTCGATTTCAAACTTCGCCGCCATCGGCATCCGTCGTCCGCTGCCGAAGGCCCGCGGCGAGAGCTTGATGCCGGGAGGCATCTGCCGGCGCTTGAACTCGTTGCGGTCGAGCCGGCGGGCGACCCATGTGACCGTTTCCGCCGGGTGAAGTTTGCTGAGAGTCTCGACCGACAGTTCGTCCTCGACCAGCCCCTGCAGGATGGCATCCAGTACGGGATAGGGGGGGAGCGTGTCCTGATCGAACTGATCGGGCGCCAGTTCGGCGCTGGGGGGCTTGTCGATCACGTGCCGGGGAATGACTTCCCGACCCTCGCGGACGTCGTTGATGAAGCGGCAGATCGCGTAGACATCCCGCTTCAACAGGTCGCACAGGACGGCGAAGCCGCCGGCCATATCGCCGTAGAGCGTGCAGTAGCCGACGGCCAGTTCGCTCTTGTTTCCTGTGGCCAAGGCCAGCCAGCCATAGTGATTGCTGCGGATCATCACCATCGCCCCGCGGATGCGGGCCTGCAGGTTCTGATCGGCCAGCCCCGCGGGCGACAGGGCCAGATCCGCTCCGACGACGGGAGTGGCCTCATAGGACTTGTGGACAGCGTCAATCGGCACGATCTGGGCGTCGATTCCCAGGTTTTCCGCCAGTTTGCGGGCGTCGCTGATGCTGTGGTCGGTACTGTAGCGGCTCGGCATCAGCAGGCCGTGAACGTGACCGGGACCGCACGCTTTGGCGGCGATATAGGCGGCGAGCGTGCTGTCGATTCCCCCCGACAGTCCCAGCACGCAGTCGGTGAAGCCGGATTTGCGCAAATAGTCGCCGAGCCCCAGCACCAGGGCATCGAGCAGATCTGCGACTGGAGGAACATCGCGCGGGGGCAGGGACGCTGCCGGCTGCTCCAGGTCGACGACCGCGAACTGCGACTCGAAGCCCTTCAGTCGCAGGATGCAGTTCCCGTTCCCGTCGAATACAACGCTGTGGCCGTCGAAGACCAGGTCGTCATTGCCGCCAACTTGATTGACGAAGACAAACGGCAGGCGATGGCGGTCGACGTGCCGATGCAGAATCCCGTCTCGGCGGTTCACCTTACCGGCCTCGAAGGGACTGGCAGAAACATTGATCAGGATCTCCGCCCCCGCCGCGGCGAGCTGCGCCACCGGATCGGGGAGCAGATACGGATCGGTGTGATAAAAGGTGTCCGCCTCGCCCCACCAGGCATCCTCGCAGATGTGCACGCCCAGCTTCCGACCTCGGAATTCGATCGGCCGGACGCGATCGGCCGGGCGGAAGTAGCGCCGCTCGTCAAAGACGTCGTAGTTCGGCAGGAGCAGTTTGTGGATCGTGTCGACGATCTGGCCGTCGGCGAGCAGGCTGCAGGCGTTGGCAACCCGGTCTTTTGGAAATCCTCGGGCCGACGGATGCCCGACCAGCATGGCCAGCCGGCTGCCAGCCGTCCGGGCGGCCAGCTTCTCCACGGCCCGGTCACAGGCGGCGGCAAAGCCTTCCCGCAGCAGCAGGTCTTTGGGCGGATAGCCGCTGATGACCAGTTCGCTGCAGACCAGCAGGTCGGCGCCGGCGACTTCGGCCTCGGCGAATGCCTGTTCGACCAGCCGGAGGTTCCCCGACAGGTCCCCCACGGTCGGGTTGAGCTGAGCCAGCGCAATCTTCATTCGACACACATTTTCAAGAGGACGACCGAAATCGGGTCCGGCGGGGCGCCCGATGCCGTTCCGCATGCAGTCGGCCCGACGCATTTCGCCCGGAACTCGCGGATGGGTATACTACCCGAACATTGATTTGACCCGTACTGTGCCGACGTGCCGGGAAGGATTCTCCGTGTCCGCCAGCTCCCTCATGCTTTTGACGGTCCTGATCGCGCCCGGTTTCGCCGACTCCGACGAGTCGGGCTATGTCGCCCAGGTCGACGGTCAGAATATTTCGATCCGCGACGTCACGTTCCTGGCGGAGTTGCGCGGCGAACCGCTTGACCGCGGAGCGAAAATTCCCGATCGCGTCGTCGAAGAGGCCATCGACCGGACGTTGATCCGGCAGTTTCTCGCGGAGAAGAAAATCACCGCCCATCCGGAGCTGCTCGCCCAACAGTTGCAGCAGGTCGAGGCGCTGATCCGCCGTCGACAGGAGGAGCCCGAAGCCTTCCTCAAACGGCTCGGCTACTCGCAGGCACAGTTCGAACGGGAACTGGCCTTGCCACTGGCCTGGGCCGAATTCGTCCAGCAAACCGTGCCGGCGGCGAAAATCCGCAAGTACTTCGACGAACACCGGGCCGAGTTGGACGGGACGAAAATCCGGGCTCGGCACATGATTCTACAGCTTCCCCAAGACGCGTCTCCGAAGGATCTTGAGATCCGTCAGCGCCGGCTGGCCGCCGTTCGCAAGGAGATTCTGGCCGGCAAACGGGACTTCGCCGCCGCCGCCCTCGAGATCTCCGAGTCTCCCAGCAAAGAGACTGGCGGCGACCTGGGGATCATTCCTTTCCGCGGTCGAATTCCCGCTTCGGTGGCGCAGGCCGCTTTTCGACTCCAGGCCGGCGAAATCACCGAGCCGGTGGTCAGTCCGTTCGGCGTCCATCTGGTGTTCGTCGAGGAGCGGATTCCCGGGCAGCTAAGCCTGGAAGACGCCCGGCCGCAGATTCTGGAAGTGTTCGGCAAGGAGCTCTGGGAGCAGACTGCGAAACAGCAGCGGGGCAAAGTGAAGATCACTCGCCCCAAACAGTAGCGGCGAATGTTGCTGACTTCCGCTGAAGCGTTTCCTCCCCCTCACTTCCGTCAAGAACGTCGCACTATGGAGCCCGCCGAACCGCCTTCCACGACCAGCCCCGACTCAACGCCGGACTGGACGCAGGCACTGGCTGGATGGCTGATCGGGCTGTGGCCGTTTCTGGGGATCGGAGCCCTGATTCTCGCGGCGCTCGCCTGGTTTCCGGCGTCGCGACTGCAGTTCGAACAGTCGATCGAGTCGCTTTACGCCGAGTCCCACCCGCGGCTGATCGATTACCGCGTCAGCCGGAACACGTTTGGCGGTGACGAATTCGTCATCGTCTCCTACGCCGATCCCGATCTGTTCGAAGATGCCGAATCCAACAAGCTGTCGCAGGCGGCGCAGGATCGGATCAACGCGCTCGCCGACAAGATTCGCGCTCTGCCGGGCATCGATCCGGCGAGCATTCAGAGTCTGGCCGACGCGCTCCGGTTTCCGTACGGCCGCAGCAAGATCCGGGAGTTCCTGACGGGGATTCTGCTGGGTGCGGATGGGACGACGACGGCAATCGTCGCCCGTCTCAAGCCGAAGGACGCCGCTGCACCTCCCCGGGCGGAGACGTTCCGCGACATTCGCGAGATCGCGGCGGCTCACGAACCCGTCGCGGTGGTGGTCGGCGAACCGATCCAGGTCCACGACATGTTCCGCTACGTCGAAGAGGACGGCGGCACGCTGGGGGCGGCATCCACCGGCCTGCTGATGATTGTGATTATCGTCCTGTTTCGCAGTCTGCGCTGGATGCTGCTGCCGATTATCGTCGTGCAGTTCTCGCTCCTCTGGACGCGGGCGGTGCTGGTCCTCAGCGGGCTGCAGCTCAGCATGGTCAGTTCGATGCTGAATTCGCTGGTGACGATCATTGGCATCGCCACGGTCATGCACGTGACTGTCCGCTATCGCGACAAGCGGGCGACGCTTGGACGGGTCGACGCCGCCCGGGCCACGCTGGCAGAGCTGATCGTGCCAGTGTTCTGGACGACGGTCACGACGGCCTCGGGCTTCGCCGCATTGATGACCAGCCACATTTCGCCGGTTGCAAGTTTCGGCCTCATGATGACGCTGGCCACTCTGATGGTCTTCGTCGCCGTGGCCGCGATCGTACCGGCCGGAATTCTGCTGGGCCGGTACACCCAGACGCCCGGAGTCGTTCCGTCCGAGCACCTGATCGCTGGCGGGTTGTCCCGGATCACGCGTGCGGTTGAGCGGGCGCCCCTGCTGATCGGCGTCAGCATGGCGACGCTGATGATCGTCTGCGGGATCGGGCTGTTCCGCCTGCAGGTCGAAACCGACTTCAGCAAGAATTTCCGCGCCGAAAGTCCGGTGGTGAAAGCGCTGGAGTTCTTTGAAACCAAGCTGGGTGGTGCGGGAACATGGGAAGTTGGATTTCCCGCTCCGGCGAAGTTGACCGAAGAGTATCTGGATCAGGTCCGCGGGCTGGCCGAGGATCTGCGTCAGCTTGAACGTCGCACGACGCAGGATCGCCTGACCAAAGTCGTTTCGATCACGGACGGACTGGACCTGATTCCCGAGCGAGTTCTGTTCACCCGCTTTTCGCTGGAGACCCGGCTGGGGCTCCTCAGCGGGATTCAGTCCGAATTCACTTCCAGCCTCTACAATCCCAAGGCGGGCCGGATGCGGATCATGCTGCGGGCGATGGAGCGGCAGCCGTCGGAGACCAAGCTCAAGCTGATCGAAGACGTCGAAGATCTGGCTCGCAAGCGGTTCCCGGATGCCAGCGCGACCGGGCTGTTTGTCCTGCTGACGTTTATTATTGAAAGCCTGATGAGCGACCAGCTCACCAGTTCGCTTCTGGCGGGGGTGGCGCTGACCATTCAGATGTCGATCGCGTTTCGCAGTCTGCGGATCGGCCTGATTTCACTGATTCCTAATATTTTCCCGATTCTGCTGGTCATCGGTACGATGGGCTGGATCGGATTGCCGGTGAACATTGCCACCGCGATGATCGCCAGCGTCTCGCTCGGACTGACGGTCGATTCCAGTGTGCACTATATCACGTCGTATCACAGCGACAGACGCCGCGGCGCCTCGGTCAGCGAGGCGCTCGACGCCACCAGCCAGGGGGTGGGGCTGGCCCTGGTGTTTGCCAATGTGGCGCTCGTGGCGGGATTCTCCATACTGACCCTCTCACATTTCATCCCGCTGGTCTATTTCGGAATTCTCGTCAGTGTCTCGATGCTGGGTGGCTTGTTCGGCAATCTCGTGCTGCTGCCGCTGCTGCTGCGAATTGTGGACGCAGGTCCACATGTTTCTTCCGAAGCTGCAACCGTCCGCGACGTGTGAGACTTTCTTCCCGCTTGCGTCCTGTCCGCAGCGGGAAAGTGCCTGGCAGGGCGATTCCAGGGAGCCAATGACGGCATCGTCCCGCAACGCATGGACTCAGCAGGTCGCCGGATGGTACGAGGCGTACGCACGGGAGTTGTGGGCGTTGTACTACACGATCTGCAGCGATCCGGAGCGGTCGACAGAGGCCGTGCAGGAGGCGTTTCTCAGACTGCAGGAACACCGGGGAGAGCCGATTCGCGATCCCAAAGGCTGGTTGTTGTTCGTGGGACGCAACTGGCTGCGGGATCAGGCCCGACGGAAAGCCAGTTCGGTGAAATCCAACGTTGAGTTTCACGACCTGACAGAGTCCCACAGTGGGCCGGAAGAGGAGTTTTTCCGACATGAGCTGCAGCTTTCCATGCGGGAGGCGCTCGCGGAGCTGCGGGAGGAGGATCGGGAAGTGCTGGTCCTGCGGTACGCGCTCGGCTGGTCCTCCCAGAGAATCGGCGAACAGCTCGGGGTTCGGGCCGCCTCGGTCGATATGCGACTGACGCGCGCCCGCCAGCGCCTGGCGGCTGTCCTGAACCGCATGCAGATCGAACCTCCCGAAAGCGACTGATTCGTTTCCCGCAAACCGACCCTTGCCCCCGATTGCAGCCTGAGAGACATGACTGATCCCCAACCTTGGACCGACGCCGATGTCGACCGCGCCCTGACGCGGTTCTTCGCCGCCGAACAGCCGTCGGAAATGCCAGGCGTCCCGCGGCGGCCTGCGAACCGGCAGTCACCGGACCCGGCCCGCCGACAACGCCGCCAGGCGACGCGCGGGACTGTGGCGACGATCGTTTCGGCGATTGTCGTGGCGGGGTTGCTGATTGTGATCGCTCCGCCAGACCGACAACCGCCTTCCGTCGTTCAATCTACAGAGAAGCTGCCTCAGGAGGTCGTCGTGACCGTGACGGAACCGGGGCCGCGGGAAGTTTTTGCGACGACAGCCGGCCTGATGCGGCAACAGACGGACCTGAAGGTAACCACGGTTTCGTGGGTTGCTCCGGATTCCGGCGAAGCGATCGAGTGGCAGGTTCCCGAACTGGCGATCGACATTGTGCCCGTGGCATCCAACGATGCAGGAGACCTTTGATGACTTCGCCGCGCTGCCGTAGCCTGATGGCAGTCATTGCCTCCGCCGCTTTGCTGGCGCTCGAATTGCCGCGCACTGCCGACGCTCAAGATTCCGGTCAGCCGACCGAAACGGTGACCCGCAAGACGGAAGTCTATCTCGGCGTCATCACCGAACCGGTTTCCGAAGCGATTGCAACGCAATTGCGCCGGCAGCTGCCAGGCGCACGTGGCCTGCTGGTCAAACGCCTGCTCCCCGGCTCGCCTGCGGAACGGGCCGGTCTGCGACCCATGGATATCATCGCGGCCACCGACGGCGAGCCGGTCGGACGTCCGGAGGACCTCAAGGAGCGAGTTGTCCGGCGGAAGCCTGCCGAACTGCTGAAGATGAGCGTGATCCGCGAGGGGGAGATGCAGTCGCTCGACGTCCCGCTGGGGGAGCGGACCGTCTCGACGCTGATTGCGCGACATTTTCCGCCGCAGGCGGGGACCGGCGGAGCGGAACGCTCAATGGCGCCGGAATCTCTTGACGCCCTGGCTGATGTGGAAACCGTCCCCCGCACGTTGCATGCCCTGACGCTGCGGACAAAAGACGGCCGACAGTTCAATCTGAGCCTCGAGTATCTCGATGCCAAAGGCCAGCTTAGGGCCGCAGCGCTGTCGGGAGATGTGACAACATTACGTGAGGATCTCAAATCTTTGCCCCAGGCGGTCCAGCAGGCGGCCGGCCGGCACCTCGATGCCGCGGAACGCGAGAAACTCCTGGCCCGCACCGTCCAGTTTCGTTGCAGTCCCGGTCAGCTTGGCGCGGAACGGACGCTGCAGATCAGCGTCCGGCAGCCAGAGGCGTCGGGAGCGGTCCGCTGGTTCGAACTGGAACGCACCGTCGCAGCCGGCCCCGGCCCCATGCCACTGTCCCAGACGCTCGATCTGCCGGAAGTCCAGTCGCAGCTCAGCGACATGGACCCGGCCGTCCGCGCTCGAATCGAGCAGACGCTCAAGACGGCGTCGTTGCCGGCTGTGGGCCTGAAGCGGGAAGAGTCGCAGTAGGGCCGGGCACGCCCGGCCAACTTCCCTGACTGGCGCTGGGTCGTCGAAGACTCCGACGCCAGCCACCCGGACGATTGTCGGCGTCTCGGCAGGGTTGAGAGTTGTTGCCGAAGGTTGACTCACGGTGAAATGAAGCGTTCTCGCCCCCTCACTCCTCCGTCAGCGATCCCACGCCGACCGTCGCCGTCTGTTCCAGCGGCCACAGCTCGATCAGCCGGTGCATGTCGTCCAGCGTGATGCCCCGCAGGATGGCCAGGTCGTCGGCGACCGAGCGGTATTCCCGCCGGGTCAGCCAGTTCCCCCCCAACGATGACAGCCGGCCCATCGGACGTTCGCCTCGCAAGACAATTCTCGTGCAGACCTTGTTCCGGGCCAGCTCCAACTCGTCCGCCGTGATCCCGTCCCGATTCAGCGTCTCGTAGATCGCCCGGATTCGCTCGCGGTTCTCGCGGACCGACTCCGCTTCGCAGCTCAGATAGGTCAGATAGGTGCCGGCGTCTTCGTAGTCGTTGTAGCTGATCTCGGCGACCTCGGCGTGGCCGGGATCGACCAGATCCCAATAGAGCCGGCTGCTGGAATCGTCCCCGACGATCACGGTCAGCAGTTCCGCGGCGTAACGCAGCGGATCGGCGCCGTTCGGGGCCGCCGCCAGCTCCATCACCTGTTCGAGCTGGACGGAGTCTTTAACGATCCATTCCTGGGAGGGGGCCGGCTGCGGCGGACGCTTCGTTCGCGGCGAATCGCCTGCCGGCCAGTGACTGCAGTGCTGACGGGCCAGGCCGAGCACGGTTTCCCAGTCGGTGCGGCCGGCGACGGCCAGCGTGATGTTCCCGGCGCGGTAATTGGCGGTGTGATAATCCCGCATCTGAGTGGAGGTCAGCCCCCCGACGGAATCACGCGTTCCGAGGACCGAGCGGCCGAGCGGATGTCCGGCGAAGAACCGGCGCATCGAGTGTTCGTAGGCGACGAAGGACGGCTGATCGTCATACATGCCGATCTCTTCGAGGATGACTTGCTTTTCCATGTCGAAGTCGGTCTCCCGCAACGACGGAAACAGGACGCTCGACTGAAGTTCGAACGTCTGCGGCAGATACTCGGGGAGAATCGCCGAGTAGTACATGGTACTCTCTTCGCCCGTCGCCGCGTTGTATTGCGCGCCGACTTCGTCGAAGACGCGGTTCACATCCTCGGCGGAGAACTTCTCCGTCCCTTTGAAGGCCATGTGTTCGAGGAAGTGGCTGACACCGGAAACTTCGTCCGTTTCGTCGCGCGAGCCGGCCCGTACGAAGAACCCGAAGGCCACGCTCTGGACGGTGGAGTCGAGTTCGGCGATGACCTGCAGGCCGTTTTCGAGCGAAGCGTGATGAAACTGAGGCATGGGAGGCGGTTCCGCGGAGAAGTCGGTCGCTGAGATTCACGGAGCGGGATGGCTGAACGGTTCAGACCTGAGCCAGGGGCTCCGGACCGACGGTCAGGATCGAGAAACGCTCGGCCGGATGTCGCCGCAAATAGTCCAGCACGCTGTCGACGGTGAGGGCTTCGATCCGCCCGCGGACTTCTTCGAGGGAAGTGACCCGTCCGAGGTGGAACCAGTCGCGGGCCGCAGAGGACGCCCGCGCTCCGGTGGATTCCTGGGCCATGATCAGCGAGCTTTTGGCTCGGGCCTGGCAGCGGGCGAGTTCCGCCGGCTCGATGCCGCTTGCAAGACGTTTCAGCTCGACGAGCAGCACATCCAGCGTGGCCTGCGCCCGCTCGGAGGTGGTCCCCGCATAGCAGAGCACCCGGCCGGCGTGCCGCAACGAATGCAGCGAGGCGTAGACCGAATAGCAGAGACCTCGCTTTTCGCGGACTTCCGTGAACAGCCGGGAGCTCATGCCTCCGCTGAGGATGTCGACGGCCGCCCACGCCGCATAGTAATCGGGGTCGCGGTACGGCACCGCGGGAAACGCGACGCCGATATGCGTCTGCGTGGAGTCCTGCGTGAGATGGGAAAAGCCGGGGGTGAAATCGCCGGTCTCGGGGGGGGCTCCGTCCACAGGCGGCCGGTCCCAGCCCGCGAAGGCGGCTTGAATCTGCGGGATCAGCGTGTCGGGATCGATCTTCCCGGCGAGGCCCAGAATGGCCCCCTGGGGACGAATCCGTTCGCGACAGAACTGGCGGACGCTGTCAGGCGTTGCCTGTTCGAGGTCCGTCAGGTTGCCTTCGGACGGGCGACCCCAGGGATCGGGGTAGCAGCGGCGAGTCAGCTCGACCATGACCTTCTTCTGAGGATCGTCTTCAATCGCCAGCAGGGATTGCTCGGCCCCGGAGATGACCGGTTCGAAGAATTCCTCTTCCAGACGGGGCGCCCGGACGAGTTCGCCGTAGAGCTTGAGAATCTCCGGCAGCTTGTCCGCCAGACAGGCTCCGTGAAAGGCCATCTGATGCGCGGCGACGGACTCATGCCGCTGGACGCCGAGGTGATCGAGCGCATCCGAGAACTCGCGATTGCCGTAGGGGCCAGCCCCGCGGAGCATCCAGTCGACCGCTGCGGCTGCGGTTCCGCCGCCGCCCTCCGGTTCCCAACTTGTCCCCGCC
Source organism: uncultured Planctomycetaceae bacterium (assembly GCA_942493135.1). GTDB lineage: Bacteria > Planctomycetota > Planctomycetia > Planctomycetales > Planctomycetaceae > Planctellipticum. The sequence goes on from OW818684.1 coordinate 3,648,975, forward strand.
GGGACCAGCAGCGAAAAGGCTGCAGACTCGACGTCCGCCATCGGTTCCAGAATCAAAGTGAGTCCGCCGCCGGCGGGCGGAGGAACGATGACGGGCGGAATGCTCATGCAGCACAAAGTCTCGGAGGAAGCGGACTTCCGCAGAGACGCCTGCCTCCGCCGGAATCTGCGAAGTATTCCAGATTGGCGGGATTGAAACAACGCGGGACGTGGAAAGCCGAGTGTCAGCCGGTCGTTCGCAAGCCCGAGGCGACCCCCTGAATCGTCAGCCGGACGAGGTGCCGCAGGCGATCGACGGACGCGTCGTCACCCGCATCCGCAGCCGTCCGCAGCCGTCGAATCAGTTCAATCTGAATCAGATTCAGCGGATCGACGAAGGGATTCCGCTCCTGGATGGACTGCTGCAGCCACGGCGTTCCCGCCAACAGGGAGGGCTGGCCGGCGATCATCAGGACGGAGGCCCGGCTTTGCTCAAACTCGCCGGCGATCATCGACCACAACCGTTTGCCGATCTCCGGATCTTCGACCAGTTCGGCATAGCGTTGCCCGATGGCGATGTCGGCCTTCGAAAGCGCCAGCGTCGCGTTGTCGATAATCGCCTGGAACATCGGCCATCGCTCGTACATCTGCTGAAATTCGGACCAGTCGCCATTCCGTTCCTGGACGGCTTCCACGAGAGCGGTTCCCAAGCCGAACCAGGCGGGAAGGAAGTGCCGGTTCTGCGTCCAGGCGAACGTCCACGGAATCGCCCGCAGGTCAGACAGCGACTTGCGCTCGCGACGGCGCGACGGTCGCGAGCCGATCGGCATCCGTTCGATTTCCGAGATCGGCGTTCCCTGATCGAAGTACGCCAGGAAGCCTGGCTCTTCCACCAGTTCGCGATAGCGCAGGTATGACCTTTGGGCGAGACGTTCGAGCTGCCCGGTCCACTCGGGGGGCGGGGTCTCAGCAGGTTTTCCGCTGACCAGCAGCGTTGCCCACGTCACCTGTTCCAGGTGCCGGAAAGCGATGTTGGCGTCATCGTACCGTTCGGCGAGGACCTCGCCCTGTTCGGTCATCCGCAGACTCCCGTTCACCGAGTCGGGAGGGAGCGAGAGGATCGCCCGCGCGGCGGGGCCGCCGCCCCGACCCAGTGAGCCGCCGCGACCGTGGAACACGACCAGGCGGATGCCGTGTTTGAGGGCGACTTCGGCAAGCTTTTCCTGGGCCCGGTACAAGCCGGCGCTCGCCGCAAGGTAGCCGCCGTCCTTCGTGCTGTCGGAATACCCGACCATGACGACCTGCGACGGTTCGGCTTCGCCCGAGGATCGCAGGTACTCCACGTACTGCGGAATCGACAGCAGCTGGTCGAGGATGTCCGGTCCGCGACGGAGGTCGTCGATGGTTTCAAACAGCGGCACGATCGGCAGATAGGCGAGCGGCCGCTGCCCGTCGCCGGGGATCGCCTTCCAGGCCCATTGCCACAGAGCCAGGACCGCGAGCACATCGCTGGGGTGGTGCGTCATGCTGATCACGTGGCCGCCGAGCCGCTCGGCGCCCTGTGAACGGATCGTCCGGGCCAGCAGCTTGAACAGCGACAATGTCTCGCGGGCCATGTCGGAGAGCTTGTCCTGCAGGCCTTCGTTGCCGACGGCGAGTCCCTGCACGAGCAGCGACTGTCGCTCGGCTTCGCTGGTCGCCGCATAGTCGGGGCATTTGCCGCCGCACCGGAACATCTCGTTCAGGACTTCGACGTGGACTCGCGAGTCCTGCCGGACGTCGAGCGCCGCGAAGTGCAGGCCGAACGTGATGATCTGATCGATCCAGTCGTCGATGTAGCGGTCGGCGATCCGTTCGCCGCGATGCTGCACCAGACTCTTTCGAATCAGCACGACGTCCGACAGCAGTTCCTGGGCGCTGCGATAGGCGAAGCTCTCGCTGGAGGTCGCCCCGGTCGAGGCCAGCGTCGCCGAGAGGCGCGTTTCGATGACCTTGAGCCACCGGCGATAGACTTCGACCTCGGCGATCGACTCTGCCGCGGCCCGGAGTCCGGCGAAGCGCGAGAGCGTGGTCGTCATCGTCGTCTGGAACTCGGGAGAGACGGCGATCCGGCGGTCCGACATCACGAGCAGTTGCGAGATCCGGCGGCATTCCGCCAGATGGCGTTCGATCGCCGCCTTCCGCAGCACATCCAGCGTCCGGGCCGTCAGGTCCGCGGTGACGAAGGGATTTCCGTCCCGGTCGCCGCCGATCCACGATCCGAACTTCACAAAGGCCGGCTGGCTTTCCGGGTTTGCCGGGATTTCGCCGTACTGAACTTTCAGGGCGGCCCGCAGTTCACCACGCAGGCGCGGCGCGACTTCCCAGAGATTGTCGAAGAAGAAGAGCCCCCGTTCGACTTCCTGCATGACCGTCGGCGGCTGCGGACGCATCAAGTCGATCTGCCACAGGAGCGCCAGTTCGCTCAGCATCCGCTCGCGCGCATTGGCCTGCTCCTGCGGAAGAAGTCCGACGCCGTGCGTCGCCGGCAGCTCCTCGCGCAACTGCTTGATGATCCGGCGGGTCGTTCGCCGCTTGGCTTCGGTCGGGTGAGCGGTGAAGACCAGATCGACGCACAATTTGTCGAGGAGCGTGTGGACTTGCGCGGCCGACATCCCGGCCTGCTTCAGCGACGCGACGGCGGCCGCGAGCGACTCCGGCCGCGGACGCGTTCCCGCAGTCAGTTCGCGTTCGCGCAGGACGCGGACACGCTGCAGATCTTCGGACAGGTTCGCGAGGTCGAAGTAGATGCTCAGGGCCCGGACGGCGACGGCAATTTCTTCTTCGTTGAGCTGCTGAATCCGGCTGGCCAGCCGATCGTCGGCGCCCGGCAGTCCGACTCGCCGTTCTCGCGCCAGCTGTCGCAACTGAGCGATCAACCGAGAGGCCTCGTCCCCCGCCTGCTCGGTGACGATCTGTTCGAGCAGATGTTGCAGAGTTTCGACATCTTGTTTGAGGACAGGAGCTTGCGACATTGTGACCGGTCTTCAATGGGCGTGGAACGAGATTGCGGAGGATCGCGGGCGCTTGGGTTTGCCAGCATCCTACCCTGCACGTTCGGGACCGGAAAACGCCGCCCAGATTTCCTGACGATTCCCCGGCGACCTGCAAGGTCGTGTCGCCATGTTTTCGAGCAGTATTGCCCGCATTGCGAGCCAGACAGCCGAAAAGCACCTTTCAATATCGCAAGTCGCACCTGCGCAGGAATCCCTCGGGGGGGCTGCCCAAGACTCCGCTCGACTCGACTTCCGTGCCAGACTAGAATTCACCTTCCTAACGAAACCCGGTGGATTGCAATGTCGGTCGACGAAGAGTTCTCCCAGGATTCCGAGTTCGCGAAGCTGCTGTCCCGGCGGCGCGACGTCAACCTTGTCGTAGCCGCACTCGAAATCGCGCGCGACGCTCAGCCGCGACTCGATTTCGGTCATACGCTGGAATGGATTGCCCGGCGCGGTGACGAGCTCCGCGGTCCCGTCGCTAAAGCCCGCAATGAGCGTCACGCCCTGAAGGAGCTGGCCCGCTGCCTGTCCGGCATGCACGGCCTCCACGGCGATCGCAATGCTTTCGACGAGCCAGCAAGCAGTTACGTCAATCGCGTCATCGAAACGGGCGTCGGCATTCCGATCAGTCTCTCGGTCGTCTACATGGCTGTTGCCGATGCGGCTGGCATCGAGCTCTCGGGCGTCGCCACGCCCATGCACTTTCTGACGCGGCACGATGCGGCAGAAGGCCCGCTATTCGTGGATGCATTTCATGCGGGACAGATTCTCAAGTACCACGACTGTGTGACCTGGCTCGAATCGATTTCGGGACTGGACGATTCTCAGGTGCTCCAGTCGCTCGAACCGGCGACTCCGCGGGACATCATCCTGCGGATGTTGAACAATCTGAAGGCGTTACATCTGAAGCACGAGGACTGGCAGCAGGTCTGGCAAGTTCAGCGGCGACTGTCCGCCCTGATGCCAGGCTCGTATCACCAGCAGCGCGACCTGGCACTGGTTGCGATCAAGTCGAACCGGCCCGGAATCGCCGTTGATCTGCTGGAGGATTGCCTGAGTGTCTGCGAAGAGGAGGAAAAGAAACTCCTGCTGACGCACCTGCAGGCTGCCGAGCGGATGCTCGCCGGCTGGAACTGACGGGTTATTCACGTGCCGCCGGGATTGGGAATTCCCGAAGTCCGGACAAAAACGCCAATTCCGGGGATTCGCGCCAGCTGCGTTCAGGCGTATCCTGTTGTCCTCGGCAGACGAAGCCGTTGAAAGTTCATTCACGTCCGGTCCCGCTTTCCACTCATCGGCGCATCCCGTTCTCGAATCCGTTTCAGGAAGCTGCAGGCTCCATCATGGGAGGCATTCCCTGGAGATGGCTCTTTGGTGCCGTCGTCGTGATCGGCGCGACCGCGGTCTGGATTGCTCCGGAACCAGCGGCGGAGCGGATGGCGGCAGCGCCCACGCCGCAGCTCATCGAGTACCTGGCCGACGAGCGCGACAACGTCTGGCGGGCGGCCGCCGACGAAATTCTCAAGCGGGGCGCGCTGTCGGTTCCGGTCTGCACCGCGGCCATTCCCGCGGCACCCGTCGAACTACGCTTGCGCCTGTTCTATGTCCTGGAACAGGAACTTCTGTCCTCGGAGCCAAGAACCGCCGAACTGGCCGCCGAATCGCTTGAGGAGTTCCAGCGCGGAGACCGGCTGGACTTGTCGATGCCGGCGGATCGAATTCTGAACGAGAATGCGGCATTGCGAACAAGCCGGGCCCTCGTTCGAGTTCAAGAACTGGGCGGAATCTACCGGCAGCTTGAATCGGATCGGTCCTTCGAGTCCGCGGCCGCCGGGATGGTCCTGCTGGACGACCGCTGGCAAGGCGGTAATGTAGGACTCATGCACCTTCTTCGGCTTCGCGGGCTTTCGCAATTGCACATCGGACCGGGAGCCCACCTGACTTCGGCTGCGATTGCGGACCTGCTGCGTCGGCTTCCGCGAACGCATGTTGTTTACGAAGGGCAGGGGTGCCTGGGGATCGAGGGTGAAGTCAGTGAGTTTGGATTCCACGTCAAGGGGGTCGGTCAGGAAACGCCCGCGGCTCGTTGTGGAATTCGGCCAGGCGACGTCATTCTGGGGTGTGACGACTTCGCGATGTCTCCGTCCACACCCGTCGCACAGAGAGTCACTCGCTATGCGCCGGGACGCCTCATTCGATTGCACGTCCGTCGGGATCGCGCGCGTTTTACCGTGAATGTGGAACTGGGCGACGCGTTTGGAGTCGGCGCTTGCGCCTGTCTGGCAGACCTGGACGAAGCCGATGCCAGCGCCGGTGTCATGCCAGTCAAAGTCCGGATGAACGACGGTCTTGCTGGTCCGACGCTGGACTCTGGTCCGGAATCACCCGAGTCGCCCCGCTGATTTTTTCCGTCGATTTTCCGCCGCACGTCGCAGCCCCGTTACAATTCGGAGGCATTGACGAATTCCGGTCCCCTGTGAAGATTCGATTCTCCCATGTTGCATTCCGTGATACTGGCCGGTGGTAGCGGCACTCGCTTCTGGCCGCAGAGCCGTCGCCAGTTGCCGAAGCAGTTTCTCCACCTCAGCGGCCCCGAGACGCTGATCCAGTCAACCTGGTCACGTTGCCGCCAGCTTGTCGCTCCAGACCAGTCCTGGGTGGTCACTGGCAGTTCGTTGGTTGCGGAAACCGCCCGCCAGCTTCCCGAGATTCCGGGCGAACAGATTCTGGCCGAGCCCTGCCCGCGCAGTACTGCACCAGGCCTGGCGCTCGCCGCCATGCACCTGGTCCAGGTCGATCCAGACGCTGTGATGCTGGTCCTGCCGGCCGACCAGGTTATCGAACCCGCCGAAGAGTTTGTCCTGGCCGTCCGACAGGCGGAACGGTTCATCAAGATTTCCCCGGAAGCGTTCGTGCTGTTCGGAGCCATCGCCGAGCGTCCGTCGACCCGCTATGGCTTCATTCAGCACGGCGACGAAGTCGCCACCGGCGGCGCCCGCACCTTTCGCGTGGCAGGTTTCCAGGAGAAACCGACGATGCTGGAGGCGGCCCGTTATGCCGCGACCGGCAACTACTCCTGGAACTGCGGAATCCTCGTCGCCCGGGCCGACACGCTGTTGCGGTCGCTGAGCCAACTGTCCCCCGATCTGCATCAGGGCATCACCGTACTGCGTGCCGCGTTCGGCGGACCCACCTGGGAACAGACGCTGCAGGAACAGTTCGCGGCGCTGCCGGCCCTTGCGATCGATCGGGTCCTGCTCGAGCGGGGCGAGAATGTCTACGTGCAGGAAGCGACGTTTTCGTGGGATGATGTCGGCACCTGGCAGGCCCTCGCCAAACTCCTGCCACGCGGCAAAGACGGCAACTCCAGCGATGGCCCGGTCTGCGACGTCGAAACCGAAGGCTGCCTCATCCGCACGACGCGGGGGCACCTGGTCGCCACCGTCGGCGTCAAAGACTTGATCATCATCCATACGCCAACCGCGACACTCATCGCCGACAAGCGGGATGAATCAGGACTGCGCAAGTTGATTTCCGAGCTCGATCGCAAGGGCTGGGGTGATTACTTATAGGGCACGTTAGACATTCGCGTTCCGTTCAACTCCACCTTGACGGGCCGGCGAAATTGTGAGATCGATTGTCATTGTGCAGCAGGAGCCTCAGGATGTGCTCCGAGAACTTCGGAGGATTCCGAGGCCACGGCACCACGGATCGGTTCATGCACATATTCTTCTCTGTCGGTGAGCCCAGCGGGGATCAGCACGCCGCCCACCTGATTCAGGATCTGCGCCGCCGCGCGCCCGGCCTCCGCGTCTCGGGTTTCGGCGGGCCACAGATGGAGTCGGCGGGCTGCAGCCTGCTCTTTCCGCTCACCACGCTGGCCGTGATGGGGGTGTTCCGTGTCATTCCCATGATCTGGAAGTTCTACGGCCTGTATCGTCAGGCCCGCGAGTACCTGCAGCGCCACAAGCCCGACCTGGTTGTTCTGGTCGATTTCCCCGGTTTCAACTGGTGGATTGCGAGCGCCGCGAAGCAGGCGGGCATTCCCGTCGTCTACTACCTGCCGCCGCAGCTCTGGGCCTGGGCGCCTTGGAGAATCTGGCGGGTTCGCAAGTACGTGGATCTGGTCCTCTCGGGGCTGACGTTCGAAACCGACTGGTACGCCGAACGCAAGATCCCGGTTCTGTACGTCGGCCACCCGTTCTTCGACGAAATCGCCGAGCACCGGCTGGACGAGGCGTTCTGCCGCGAATGGACCAACGCGAAGGCGCCGACCGTCGCTCTGCTGCCCGGATCTCGAACGCACGAGGTCTCCGGAAACTGGCCGGTGATCGTCGAAGTCGCCCGTCGGTTGCACCAGCGGCACCCTGAGGTGAACTTCCTGGTCGCCAATTACCGCGAAAAGCAGCGGATCGAGTGCACGGATTACCTCCAGAAGCACGCTCCAGAACTTCCCCTCACCTGTTTCGTCGGGAAAACGTCGGAAATCATCGAGCTGGCCGACTGCGCCCTGATGGTTTCCGGCTCCGTGAGCCTCGAAATGCTGGCCCGTCGGACGCCCGCGGCGGTCCTCTACCAGTGCAACTGGCCCACGTACATCCTCGGCCGGCTGCTGGTGACCTGCCGATATATGTCGCTCCCGAATCTGATTGCGCGCCGGCAGATCATGCCCGAGTACGTCTGCGTCGGCGATCCGGAACCGGTCGTCCGGCAGCTCGTGGTGGACCTGGAGACGTGGCTCAGTCAGCCGGCGGCGCTGGCACACGCCAGGACCGAGCTTGACGAGCTTCGAGAGCGAATCCACAGCACCGGAGCCACTGCCCGCGTCGCCGGACTCCTGCTGGAGCGTCTGCAGGCTGCGGTCGTGGTAGATCGCGTCGCGGCCTGAACGGCCCATTTCCTCGGCCGTCAAACGCCTTGCTGTCCGTTGAGGGGCGCCGCGGCGATGCTTCGCGGTGACCCGGCCAACCTGACAATTTCGCGATTCAGCCCGATTGCTTGAATCTCTTCGCGGGATTGGTACGCTGCAGCAGTTTTGCGCGCACGCAACCCTGTTCGGGTGGGTCTCACCCCGGACAGCCCGCCGCCCGTAATTGACCGGCTGCCGTCTGCCCCAGACAGCATCCGGTCGCTGTTTAACCACCCGCTGCAGAAACCGACGCCAGCCGCAGTACCGGACCTGACCCGTCCCGGATCGCGGTCCGCCGGAGGAACCAACTGTGCCTCGTCGCGACGATCTGAAGAAGATTCTGATTATCGGTTCCGGCCCCATCGTTATCGGACAGGCCTGCGAATTCGATTACTCCGGAACCCAGGCCTGCAAGGCGTTGCGCGAAGAGGGCTACGAGGTCATTCTGGTCAATTCCAACCCCGCAACGATCATGACCGATCCCGGGACCGCGGACCGGACCTACATCGAGCCGATCACCTGGGAATATGTCGCCAAGATTCTGGAGGTCGAAAGGCCGTGCGCGGTGCTGCCGACCCTCGGCGGTCAGACCGGCCTCAACACGGCGATGGAACTGGACCGCCGCGGGATCCTCCAGGAGCTCGGCGTCGAATTGATCGGCGCCCGGGCCGACGTGATCAAAAAGGCCGAGGAGCGGGATCTGTTCAAGCAGGCGATGCTCAAGATCGGTCTCGACGTCTGCAAGAGCCGGGCTGTCCGGAACATGGACCAGGCCTACGAGGCGCTCGAAGAACTCGGTCTTCCGATGATCATCCGGGCCAGCTTCACGCTCGGCGGGACCGGCGGCGGCGTCGCCTACAACCGCCAGGAATTTGACGAGAAAGTCCGCAAGGGTCTCGCCCTCTCTCCGGTCAGCGAAGTGCTCCTCGAAGAGTCCATCATCGGCTGGAAAGAGTACGAGATGGAGGTGATGCGCGACGTGGCCGACAACGTCGTGATCATCTGTGCCATCGAAAACTTCGATCCGATGGGCGTCCATACCGGCGACTCGATCACTGTCGCCCCCGCCCAGACGCTGAGCGATAAAGAATATCAGCGGATGCGCGACGCCACGATCGCCGTCATGCGCGAGATCGGCGTCGAGACCGGCGGCTCGAACGTGCAGTTCGCCATCGACCCGAAAACCGGCCGGATGATCGTCGTCGAGATGAATCCCCGCGTCAGCCGCTCCAGTGCGCTGGCCTCCAAGGCGACCGGGTTTCCGATCGCCAAAATCGCCGCCAAGCTGGCCGTCGGCTACCGGCTCGACGAGCTCGCCAACGACATTACCCGCGAAACGCTCGCCTGCTTCGAGCCGACCATCGACTACGTCGTCACCAAAATCCCCCGCTGGACCTTCGAGAAATTCCCCGAAGCCGACACGGAACTGACCGTCCAGATGAAGTCGGTCGGCGAGACCATGGCCATCGGCCGGACCTTCAAGGAGTCGCTGCAGAAGGCGCTCCGCGGCCTGGAGATCGGGCACTTCGGGCTCGGCGGCGGCTCGAAGGACCTGTGGGGCGGCGAACGTCAGCCGTCGACTGACGAGATCGAAGCCAAGCTGGCCCGCCCGAATGAAGAGCGGATCTTCTACATCCGCTACGCCTTCAAAGCCGGGATGACCATCGAGCACATTCACGAGCTGACCCGCATCGACCCGTGGTTCCTGGAGAATATCCGCCAGTTACTGCTGGTGGAGGGCGAAATCACGGCCGTCGGCAGGCTAGACGCCGTCTCGTCGGCGCAGATGCTGCGGTTCAAGCAGCACGGATTCTCCGATCGACAGCTCGGGTTCTGGTGGGACTCGATCGAACCGGAAGTCCGCGCCCGCCGGATCGAGCTGGGCGTGATCGCCACGTTCAAGCAGGTCGACACCTGCGCCGCGGAGTTCGAGGCCTACACCCCGTACTACTATTCGACCTACGAATCCGAAGACGAAGCCCCCGGACCGCGGACCGACGGAAAACGGCGCGTCGTCATCCTCGGCGGCGGCCCCAACCGGATCGGCCAGGGGATCGAGTTCGACTACTGCTGCTGTCAGGCGTCCTATGCCCTTCGCGAGCTGGGCATCGAGAGCGTGATGGTCAACTCCAATCCCGAGACCGTGTCGACCGACTACGACACGTCCGACCTGCTCTTTTTCGAGCCGCTCACCACCGAAGATGTGCTCAACATCTGCGACCGCCTGCAGCCGGACGGCGTCATCGTTCAGTTCGGCGGCCAGACGCCTCTGAACCTGGCCCGCGGACTGGAACGGGCGGGCGTCAAGATCATCGGGACCAGCCCGGCGATGATCGACGCCGCCGAGGACCGCGAGCAATTCCAGGCGATTCTCAACAAGATTAAGCTGCGGCAGCCGGAAAACGGGATCGCCGTCGATGTTGCCGGCGCCCGCCGGATCGCCAACCGCATCGGCTATCCCGTGCTCGTTCGTCCCAGCTTCGTGCTCGGTGGGCGGGCGATGGTGATCTGCTACGACGAAGACCAGGTGCAGCGCTACATGATCGAGGCAGTCTCGGCATCGCCCGATCGCCCCGTACTGATCGACAAGTTCCTGGAGGACGCAATCGAAGTCGACGTCGACGCCATCTCCGACGGCGAAACGACGCTGGTCGGCGGCGTGATGGAGCACATCGAAGAAGCCGGCGTTCACTCGGGTGACTCCGCCTGCGTCCTGCCCCCTTACTCACTCCCCGATTCCGTCGTGCAGGAAATCAAGCAGGCGACGTACGCCCTGGCCGCCGAACTCGAAGTCCGCGGCCTGATGAACGTGCAATACGCCGTCAAGCACACCGGCGGCGAGTACCAGGTCTACGTGCTGGAAGTGAATCCCCGCGCCAGCCGGACGTCTCCCTTCGTCTCCAAGGCGACGAACCTCTCCCTGGCCCGCATGGCGGCCAAGGTGATGGTCGGCACGACGCTCAAGGACCAGGGCATCACCACCGAAGTCACGCCGAAGCACGTTTCGGTCAAGGAAAGCGTCTTTCCGTTCAACCGTTTCGCCGGCGTCGACATCATTCTCGGCCCGGAAATGAAGTCGACCGGCGAAGTGATGGGAATCGCCGACGACTTCCCCGTGGCCTATCTGAAGAGCCAGATTGCGGCGGGAAATACGCTGCCGCGGACGGGAGCGGTCTTCATCAGCCTGTGCGGCCCGCACAAATACCAGATCATTCCGTCCGCCCGGCGGCTGAAGGAAATGGGCTTCCGAATCGTGGCCACCTCCGGCACCGCGCGCGTGCTGCGGGAGGCTGGGATCGAAGTCGACATCGTCCGCAAGCTGCAGGAAGGCCGACCGAACCTGCTCGACTTGATGGCCAATTCGGAGATCCAGTTCATCTTCAACACGCCCAGCGGCAAGGGACCGAGGACGGACGAAGGCCGGATCCGTGCGGCGGCGGTGATCAACCGAGTCCCGTGCGCGACCACGCTGCCGGGTTGCATCGCGGTCGTTCAGGCGCTGGAAGCCCTGGCCCGCCAGCCCGACCCGCACGTCTGCACGCTGCAGGACTGGGCGAAGAAGGGGTAGGACCGGCCCGGCTGGCCAGAGTGACATGCTGCCCTTCAAGGCGGTCATGTCTTCGTGTCCGGGACAGGGTTCGTTGGCGGCGCGGCCGACATCCGGTCCTGTTTTGCTCGACGGTCTTTGGGTTGCGTGCTTGCCCGAAGCGGAGGCCTTCGTATCCCCTCAAGCGATCACTTGACCGCCAACCCCGCCGCCTCCCGCTCCAGCAGCCACCGCTTCAAATCTACCCCCCGCGGCGCCGAAAACCCGCCCAGCTTTCCGCCCGATGCCACCACCCTGTGGCAGGGAATCAGAATAGGAATCCGGTTCGACGCCATCACGCCTCCCACTCCTCGGGCCGCCCGCGGGCTGCCCGCACGGCGAGCGATTTCGGCGTACGTGGCCGTCTGGCCATAGGGAATGGCGCGGACGGCATTGCGGACGGCCAGTTGAAACGGGGTGCTGTCGGGAAGCTCCAGGTCGACGTCGGCGAAGTCGTCGACCCCACCCTGGAAATAGGCCTGCAGGCGGGCCGCAAGTTCCGGCGCCCAGTCAGACAGCCACCAACTGTCGCCATACATCGACGCCGCCTGATCAATGACCGATTGCCGATCCGCGTGTCCCAGCATCAGACCACAGACCCGGCCGTTCCGGCCGGCCAGTCCCATCCAGCCGCTGGCGGTCGAAAATGCGCAAAACTGGACCTCGTCGCGGTTTCCCGCCATCTTGCGGCTGTCGGACTCGCGGGCGACTCTTTGACCCATGACCGAACCCCCTATAGAATACGTCGATGACCGCAGGCGGTTTCCGTGTGCGGTCGTGGCCTGAGGAGGGCCGTCGCTGGTGACCAGTGCTGACGTGAGCCGTGCAGCGGACAAGTCCCGGAAGACTTCCGGGCGAAGTCGTTGCCGTCACGTCTTTCTTCATTTAAGGATGCTGCGATGTACGCCTACGCGTCGCTGGCGGACGACTTCTACGTCAACATGACTCTCAATACGGAGATGGCACTCCCCGCCGGTCGCGAAACGATTCTCAGCTTCTTCGAACGCGTCCAGAAAAAATACCCTTCGCTCCGCAATTTTTACACCCGCGATAACGGCGATTTCGTCCTGGAAGAGGACAAGGAGCAGGTTCAGCAGCGGTGGATTTCGCTCGAACCCCGCCGGATCTGCAGCGGGCACATCAATCCCGACAATCCCGACGAATCCTTCGAGCAGCACTCGTTGCTGCTCGAACTCGTTCCCTACATGCTCTCCGTCAGCCCGCTCGACTGCGAAGCCCTCGACTACATGCTCGGCTTCGACTTCTCCTACCGCGGCAACCACGACGCCCTCGTCGCCGAGGCGCTCGGCGTCAATCACTCGCTGGAGGGGCTGATCAACGTTCCCGGTTCGCAGCTCCTCAACTACGAGCCCTCGATCACCATCAGCCTCGACGACACCTGCCGGCGACAGGCCCGGTTGATGATCGAGACGCGGACCAACGCCTACCAGGTCCGCCGGGGCGAATTCCCCGAAGAGCAGATCAGCGTCTACTTCACCGTCCGCCAGTACGGCAGCCTGGATTCGTCCAAGTCCTACGCCGCCACGCTGCAGGAGCTGCGCGACTCCTGCGAAGAGCTGATGGAACAGTCCGTCATCGAACAGGTTCTGCGTCCGCTGCAGCAGGCCACCTCGGCCCGTTGACCGCCGCGTATCCCCCCCCGAATCCGCTCCCCGACGCCCAAGGATTTCTGCATGGCTCCGCAACTGAGTGAATTCGCCCGGTCCCTGACCGTGGAAACCGCCTTCAGCGTGCTCGCCGTCGCCAAAGCCCTCAAGGCCGCCGGCAAGGACGTCGTCGAACTCGAAATCGGCGACAGCCCGTTCGACAGCACGTCTTCGGCGAAGTCCACCGGCGTCCTGGCGATCCAGGAGAACAAGTCGCACTACTGCCCGTCTCCCGGGCTGCCCGAGTTCCGCGAGACCGCTGCCCGCTTCGTCCGCGAAGAATTCGCCATCCCCGCCAAGGCCGAGAACGTCGTAGTCGCTCCCGGCGCCAAGGTCTTCGAGCAGTTCTTCTGCGAAGCCTTCCTGAATCCGGGCGACGGCGTCCTGGTCTTCAGTCCCTACTTCCCCACCTACGTGCCGAACATCCTTCGCCGCGGCGCCCGTCCGGTCTATTCCTCCTTGAAACAATCGAACGGCTTCCGTCCCGAACTGTCCGAGATCGAAAAGTTCCTCAAGACCGATCCCTCGCCGCGGGCGATCTTCTTCAATTCGCCGCACAACCCGACCGGCGGCGTGATGACCGAGCAGGACATGCGCGACGTCGCCGACCTGCTCCGCGGCACGAACATCGCCGTCTTCAGCGACGAGCCGTACTGCCACATGGTCTGGGGCGGGAAGCACGTCTCGCCGCTGGCCCAGCCCGGAATGCTCGACCAGTGTGTCGCCGCCTATACCTTCAGCAAATCCTACAGCATGAGCGGCTGGCGGCTGGGGTTCGCCGTGGCGGGGGCCGAAGTGGCCGACGCGATCAGCAAGATGATCAACACGACCCTCTCCTGCACTCCGCCCCTGGTGCAGCTCGCCGGCAAGGCCGCCCTCGAACGGGACTCCGGCGAACGGAACGACCAGATGCAACTGTTCCGTCGCAAGGTCGAGCTGCTGACCGCCGGGCTGAATCAGCTCGACGGCTTCCGCTCGCTCGATCCGGCCGGCACGTTCTACGTCTTCCCGAACGTCAAGCCGATCTGCAACCGGCTCGGAATCACCAGTCACGGCCTGGCGCTCTACCTGCTCGAAGGCGCGGACGACAAGTTCGGCGTCGCCTGCCTCGGGGGCGAATGCTTTGGCGAAGCGGGCGGCGGCTTCCTGCGATTCAGTTGCGCCGAGCCCGACGATCGTCTCCAGCAGGCGCTGGCGTTCCTGCCGACGGCGATCGGCCGCCAGGATCGCGTTGAAGCCTATCTGGAGACGCACCCGAAGTTCAAGTTGGTCCAGCCGTACGAACTCGACTGAGAGTCGTTTGGCGCGGGTGGCACGCCCAGAGGCTTTGCGATGGGCGTGTTCTTGAGATAATGAAGACCACGCTCTTCGAAGACTCAGGGCGTGCCACCCGGCACGCTACGACTCCAGCACGAGAATCGCCGGTACGGGGACCGCCGTCCCCTTCACGCTGATGCTGAGGTGGGGCCAGTCGACGGCCCGCGTGAGGACCTCCGCCCCCTTCGGGGTGGTCAGCAGCGTGTCGCCGCAGACGATGGGGCCGACCGACGGATGCCAGTGGAGCGGCACCCCAGCCGGGAGGCGGAACTCGCTGTTCGGAGTCAGCGGGACGGCCCCGTACTGGTACTCGCACAGACTGGCCTGGTCGGCGAGCCGCCATTCTTCGTCGGCGCCCGATTTTTCATAGATCCGGCGAATGCGATTCCAGATCTCGAAGAATTCCCATTCCACCTGCGAGAAGAACAGGCCCGTGGCGTGAACCATCGCCGCTTTCTGGAATGCAGCCAGCAGTTGTTCGGGCGGTTCCCCGAGCGAAATTGTCCGGGCGGCTCCCACGTTCAGTCCGCGATAACGACCGACCGCCGCCACAGTGCAGAACTTCTGAATCGGCGAATCGGACCAGGTCCAGTGCCGGAACCGGATCGCCCGCCCGTCAGCGAGAATCTGCATGCGGAACGGATGGACTTCGTGTTTGAGCAGGCGGTGCGAGAGTTCGCCGGCGGTTTCGGCCTCGGTCCGACCGCGGAGGATGGCGCGGGCCGTCGCTTCGACCGCATGCGCCACCCGGCGTCCCGCTTCCCGCAACTGACCCAGGTCGAACTCGGACAGCGGTGTTCGCAGCCCCAGCATCCGCAGGCTGACGTCCGTCGTTCCCGGCAGCGGCGAATCGCTGGCGATTTTCCGTCCGCGACACAGATCGCCCAGCATCACCTGCCGCGGCTCCGTCCACGGTCGTTCCTTGAGCTGAAAGCCCAGCCCCGGTACGTGATGTTCGAACAGTTCGGCGGTATCCGCATTGCCGCAGACGACGACGCGGGCCTCTGGCGTGACGAACAGCGCCGCCGTGGTTTCGCCGGACGTTCCCCGGCTCAGATCGGCGCCGGCCGTCAGCCAGGAGAGATTGCACGGCTGCTGGAGAGCAAGTCCTGCGTAGCCTTCTCGCTCCAGGAACTCACTGACGAGCTGGTGCCGGCGGTTCACCTCCGCCAGGCGGTCCAGATCGACGGCGGCAAACTCTCCCGAAGACAACGGCGCCGAGGCGTCCAGAATGACGGGCATCGTGCGATTCCCAGACTGCAGGTCTGACGGGTCGCCGGGCATCCAGCACCGCGGCGGAGATGGCTTGGACTTTCGGGCGCTGAGAGAGAAGACTGGCCTGGAAGGAAGGACAACAACAACAGTATGCGTTGGCCAGGAAGCAGTGAGATAATTGCCGATGACGACGGGGGAGACTTCCCCTTCAGGAATTGTAAGGCATTCTGCCGCCTGTCCGGCGCTTTGAAAAGACATTCTCACAGGGAAATCAGCCGGTTTTTTCGCAAATTCCGTGAATTCCGCCTGAACATCCGCGACAATTCGGTTCAACGGAGCCTGTCTGCCATCCGGCCATCGCCGCCTGCTGCGGGGGCTGTTCCACTTGAGATCGCCCCTCCCGTATGGCCCGCAGCGAATCCGACCGCGAAGATCTGCTTGCCGAGGCCGTAGCACTCGTTCGTCGCGCAGAGTGGCGCCTGCCGGGGTTTTCGGATCTGGTGCTGCTCGGCGAACGTGAAAACGGCTGGTTCTCGATCTATCTCGGGCAGGACCGGTATTTCCAGTTCGACGCCGGCAACCGACTAAGGCGGGCGTATGTCGCGCCGGCGCTCTACCGCACGCAAGGAGACACACTGGCCCGGCTGATTCGGGACCGCAGCGGCGACGCGACGGTGCTGCAACGAACGGATCTCACCGGCGCCGAACTGGCAGGGTTCCGTGTGAACCTCCGCCAGACTTTGCAGGATGTGAGTCACGCGGTGCAGTCGCCGGGTAACGGTCCTTCACGAATCGTGCCCGACGCGGCACCGGAGATCGCCGTCGAACTGGTCGGCCGCCTGTTGCGAATCCTGCGGTTCGATCGGACTGACTGGCTGGCGCCCGTCATCCGCGGCAAACGTTGAGTCATTGTCGACCAGGGAGACCGAAGAGATGGATCTGCTCGTCGTTGGTTGCGGCTATCTGGGCCGCCGGGTCGCCCACGCCTGGCCCGGGCGAGTCCACGCGCTGACGCGCAGCCCGGAACGAGCGGCCGAGTTCGCGGCGCTGGGCTGGCAACCGGTCGTGGGAGATGTCTGCGAACCGGCCACGCTGGAACAGTTGCCCGCCGTCGATGCCGTCCTCTATGCCGTCGGCTTCGACCGGAGCGCCGGTCGACCACAGCTCGAAGTCGCCGTGGAAGGCGTGCGGCACGTACTGGCCCGAATGGCCGGAAAGTGCCAGCGGTTCGTCTATATCTCCAGCACCAGCGTCTACGGACAAGCGGACGGCGGCTGGGTGGATGAAGAGTCTTCCTGTGAACCGGTGCAACCGGGGGGACAATGTTGTCTGGCCGCCGAACAACTAATTCGCAACGCGTGCGCTTCCGGTCAGGCCCGCATCCTGAGACTGGCGGGAATCTACGGTCCGCAGCGCGTGCTGGCAAAAGTGGAGACGCTCCGCGCGGGAGAACCGGTGACGGGACGGGGGAATGCATGGCTGAACCTGATTCACGCGGATGACGCCGCCGCGATCGCCGCCGAGGCGCTGACCCGGCCGGATTTCGACGGGACCCTGCTCGTCTGTGATGATCGTCCCGTGACCCGCGAGGACTACTATTCCCGTCTGGCGGCGCTGGTCGGTGCTCCGAAGCCGCGATTCGACGCCGACGCGCCGGCCCGACGCGGTTCGGGTGGTCTGAACAAGCGCTGTTCGAACGCTCGACTGAAAGGACTGCTCGGACATCCGCTGCAATTTCCCACCTGCGAACAGGGGCTGGTGCAGGCGCTGGAAGAGAGTGGGATTTCCCGATCGAACCGGGATTGATTCATCGCGGGCTGGACGGTCTTCCCCGTCTGCCGTGTAATGACGTCGATACGGATGCGGATTCTGTCTGACTGGGATTCTCTGGATGGCCGGTTCCCCCCCCGAGCGTCGCGTCGACCGAGCTGCGATCGCATCGGGATGCACGCTGCTGGTCCTGACGGTGGCGGCGATCGTGCTGCCCTTGTGGTTTCGTGGATTTGGCGGCGGCGGAATGCTCTCCCAGGGCGTCTACTGGGGATTGATCGTCATTCTCGCGGCGACCGGCATTCAACAGGTCGCCAACGCCTGGGCGCCCCCCGCCCGCAAACGCCGGCTCCCGTCGCTCAACCGCTATCGGGTCCGATTTCCGCGGGAGGGCCTGATTTATCTGACGATCATGGTCGTCCTGTTCATCGGCTCGCTGCTCGGTCGCGAAAACCGGCTGATGCTGGTCTTCGCCATGATGGCGGGACCATTCGTGATTAACGGCTGGGCAACGTTTACCATGCTCCAGGCCGCCGCCGTGGCCCGGTCCACGCCCCGCCGGGCGATGGCCGGCGAGATGTTCGCCGTAGAAGTGACGTTTACCAATGTGCGGCCGCTCTTTTCCGCATGGATGATGCTGGTGCAGGATGAGGTCACTCGCGACGACGACGACATCGTGATCGCTTCGGTTCTGTTTACGCACGTCGCGCCGCGCGAACGACAGATCGGCCACTACGACGCCCGGCTGTATCGCCGCGGCCGGTATCGGTTCGGTCCGATTTCCGTGGCGTCTCGATTTCCACTCGGACTCATCGAGCGCGCCCGCGTCTTTCCCGCCCGCGACGAGATTCTGATCTATCCCCGTCTCGGCCGGCTGCGGTCCGGCTGGCAGCGGGACCTGCTGCATGCCTCGGAACTGGTGACGATTCCCCAATCCCGCTCCGGGCTCTACGACGACGAGTTCCACCGCCTCCGCGAGTATCGCCCCGGCGACAATCCCCGCGCGATTCACTGGCGCAGCTCGGCCCGCAGGAACGAACTGATCATGCGGGAGTATCACCAGAGTCGCGAGCACAACCTCATCGTTGTGCTCGACCTCTGGGCCCCCTCTAACCCCGCTGCGCCGGATGTTGATCGTGTTGAGTGGGCGCTGTCGCTCGTGGGGACGCTGTGCCTTGAACATCGCCGCGCCAGTCGCGAAAGTTCCATTCGCCTGCTGGCCTCCGGCCGCTCTCAGCAGACCTGGGAAGGCCAGGCGTCAGCGGCCAGCCTCGAAGATCTCTTCGACGTGCTGGCCACCCTGGATTCCGGTCCCGCCGACTTTCCCGAGATGCTGGCCCACGAGGCGCTGCAGCACGCGGGGCCCGCCGATCGAATCCTCTGTCTCTCGACGCGGCCCGCCGCCACCGCCGGTCAAGCCTCGGCCCTGCCGGGCACCGACCCGCGTTCGCAGGTGATCTACGTCGATCCGGCTTCCGTTCGCGAGTGGCTGGTGTTCGACGATGATCGCCTTGGACAAGTGGATCACACGCCATCAGCCGTCAGTGTCGATAACGGACGGTCCGCCAGTCCCGTTGAGAGAGAGGCCTGAAATTGTCGCTCGCTCACATGTTTCGAACCAGCTTGTATGGCACAGTCATCTTCGCCGCGGCGATCCTCGGTCGCGCCGAGGACGGGTACATCACGTCGTATCTCACGATCCTGGTGGCCGTGTTCGGCTGGTATTTTACGGAGTCCCCCCGGCAATTCGGCTCACCCGGGTGGTTGTCCAATGTCTTCGGACTGGTTGCTGTGCTCGCCAGCGCCATCGAGTTCTTCGGCGATAATCCTGAAGGCCGGCTGCTTTCCGGATCGCACCTCATCGTCTACGTCACCTGGATCGTGCTGCTGCAGCCCAAAGCTGCGCGGCAGTACTGGACGCTGCTCGGACTCTCGATTCTGCAAGTTGCCGTCGCCTCCGTGCTGACCAGCGGCGGATGGTTCGGAATCTCGCTCGTCGCGTTCAATACGCTTGCCATGTGGGCGCTGGCGGTCTTTTCGCTGCATGAGGCCGATCTCCAGTTCGGCCAGGCCGTTCTCCAGACCGGTGCTCACGAAGCCGTGCTTGCCGGACAACGACCTCTGCAGTTGTCGGCCTTCGACAGCGGACGCTGGTACGAGCGGCCGGCCGACGCTCGCAGCACCATGCACTACGACGTTCAGCGTCGCTGGCTGACGGCCCGGTTTGCCGGCGGAGTCTTTTCGCTCTCAGTGATGTCACTGTTGATCGGAGCGATGTTCTTTCTGCTGATTCCCCGGATGTGGATCGGTCAGCCGCTCTCCATCGGCGACGGGCGCGACGGACCGCTGGGGCGTCGAAAACTGACCGGTTTCACCACCGAGGTTCGACTCGGGGAACTGGGCCAGATCCTGGAGAGCTCCGCACCCGTGCTCTCCATCAGGCTTTACGACGCTCTGACCGAGCAGCCGGTCGACATGTCGACGTACACCGCCCGCCACGGTGGCGACGAGCCTTTGTTTCGCGGCGCCGTTCTCACCTTCTACGGCGATGGCCGCTGGGGAACGGATTCGTCGGGCGCCTCGGCTCAGAAGCGGCCACTGACGTGGAACTTTCCGGGCGTGCGCCAGGAGATCGTGCTCGAACCCATCGGCGCCGATGTCCTGTTCTGCCTCGACCAGGCCGAAGCCGTTCGCTTTCGCAACAGCACCGAGTCCGCCGTCTGGGTTCCGACAACCGGTTTGACATACCTTGATGCACCTGAGGAACGGCAACGCAAGCTGGCCTACACCGTGTTCAGCCGCTGGCCCGACGCCGAGCCGTTCCATCAGGGGCTGGCTCTGACTGACGGTCGAAATCGCCCGATGACGACGCGGGGGCGCTCCTACGCGGAGTCTCTGCGGCAGCTCCCGAGAGCTCAGCTTGGCAAGCTCTGCTCGCTGGCCCGGCGGGTCACCGACGAAGTCCGCCAGCGGCGTCCCGGTCGCGAACCGACCGCACTCGAACTGGCTCGGGCGCTTGAATCCCATTTGCGAGATTCCGGCGAATTTGCTTACTCGCTGAAGCTCGATATTCAGGATCGCAGCATCGATCCCGTCGAAGACTTTCTCTTCAATCAACGTCAGGGCAACTGCGAGTACTTCGCCACCGCTCTGACGCTGATGCTCCGTGCGGAAGGAATCCCCGCCCGGCTGGTGACCGGCTTCAAAGGGGGAGAGATCAACCCTCTCAGCGGATCGTTCGAAGTTCAGCAGCGGCATGCGCACTCGTGGGTCGAAGCGGACGTCGGCGGTTCGAACTTTCTCACACTCGACGCAACTCCCGCCGCCGCCCGTTCCGAAAGCGTCCGATCCCTGTCGCCGTCGGGCAGTTTCTGGGGCTGGATCAAAACTCTCGGCACCGGATTCTGGGACGACTACGTCGTATCTGTCTCGCTCGACCGGCAGCAGGAACTGATCTACCAGCCGTTGCGAAGTATGACGATGCAGGTGGTGAACCGCGTCAAATCGCTGGCCGCCGGTCTGCTCGCCTGGTTCGGCGTCGATCAGGACTTCCTGTCGAATCCCCGCAACTGGTTCAGCCTGACCGGCGGCGTCATCACGGCCATCGTGCTGCTCCTCGTCTCGGCTGCCCTCTGGCTCATCCGCTGGACCTGGAACTGGATCCGGTCCCTCTGGCGCCGACGCGAAGCCGCCGTCGCCGGGCACCACCGGTTCGTCGCCTTCTACGACCGGTTCTGCCGGCTGCTCAAGGGAGCCGGGTTCGCGCGAGAGCCCGCGGTCACTCCCGAGGAATTTGCCGCAGCGGCCGCCGAACGGCTGCAGCCAGTGCTTGCCGCCGCAGGTCTGGCGGGATTTCCGCTGGAAATCACCCGGTGGTTCTACAGCACCCGCTTTGGCGAAGCTCCCCCCACTGAAGCAGAACTGGCCGAACTCAACCTGCAACTGGGCCGCCTGGAACAGGCCCTGGCGACGATTCGCGGTCCCGCCGCCGCGTCGCGCGCATCCGCTCTACGATCTTGAGGCTCCGCCATGGTCGACCGACGCGCCACAGAGTCCTGGGAAGACTTCGCTGAACGTCGGATCCGTCAGGCTCAGGCGGACGGTTCATTCGACAATCTGCCGGGTTTCGGCCAGCCGATCCCCGGTATCGACGATCCGCCGCAGGAAAACTGGTGGCTCAAGCAGAAGCTCCGCGACGAGCAGCTCAGCGCCCTGCCTCCCATCTTGCAGGCCCGGCTGGATCGCGCAAAGTTCCTGGAGTCGCTCTGCTCGATTTTGACGGAAATTGAAGTTCGCCGGCGTCTGGAGGCGCTCAATCAGCAGATCCGGGCAGCCCACTTCTCCGGCTGCGAGGGACCTGCGGCAGGGGTTCTGCCAGTCGACGTCGAGTCGACCGTCTGCCGGTGGCGCGAGTTGCAGCCGCAGCAACAAAAACGCTGAGCCAATCGCGTCCGGAGCACGATCCGCATTCTGTCACCTATTGTGCCTTGAGACACGTTTCGAGCTGCAGCTCGAATTCGTTCCGTCCCGACCGGACGGTCACCATCTGCGAAAACATGTCGGCCGCCGCCAGTTCCATTCGCGGCTCCGGCTTGATCACCAGCCAGTAGTCGCCAGGGTCGATGTCACTGTCAGACAGCGTCTGCAGCAGGCAGTCCCCCGTCCCGTCCGTACGGGCTTCCGCCATCACCCCCAGCAACCCGTGAAGCTGGACCAGTGCATTCATCAGCGGCCGGCCCCCTTCGCGAATCCGCACCGAAACCTCCGCCGGCTCGTGCTTCCGCAACTCGTACTTGCGCGGCCGTGGCCGGTTGACTTGACGAATCTCGGCGTCGATTTCTCGCGCCAGCGCTTCGTGAGCGGCGATTCGTTCTTCCATTCCGACCAGACTCTTCTGAAGCGAGGCCAGTTGTGACTTCAGTTTTTCGTTGTCGGGCTGAAACGCCAGGCTCGCTTCGACTCGCCGGGCCGCCTGGAATTCCCGCCACTCGTTGCGCAGCGGCCGGATCGCCGTGTCGTTCCGCTTTCGGTTCAGTTCCGCCACCTCCAGCGACTGCTGATACTGCGGCGTTTTCGGATTCGACTGCAGTTCGACATGCCGCGCGAGCTGTTCGGCCGAGTACCGACCCACTGGCTCGCCATCAATCAGCAGGTCGTACTGCCCTGCTGCGAGACCATGCACTTCCAGTGCTTCTCGCGTCCAGCGGTGCCCCAGGTTGAGCAGCTTCGCCCCCGCCTCAGCCTCGGGCGGCGGCGCCCACGGCAGCCCGTCCGCTTCCCACGTAAAAGACAATTCATCGCTCGCCCCGGAGACCTCGGTCGCGGTCCCACCCGTCGCCCGGACAACCGGCCCCTTGCCGCCGACAGTGATGCGAATGTTCGAGAGAGGTTTGGCGAGTTGCAGGTCCGCAAGAAACGCCGCCGACATCACGAGCTGTCCGGGAGCATCCGGATGCACGGCGTCTTTGATCATGGTAAACCCGGCCTGATCCCGACGGGCCTGATGGGTCAGCTCATTGAGCGGTCCGTACAGATCGACGAACGCTCCCCCTCTGGTTCCGGCCAGCTCCCGCAGCCAGGCGCCGTAGTAGGCGAGCGTTGCGTTGTAGAACTCGGTCCGTTCCGCCGGAACCGGCCTCCCGCTCGCCCGGGCCGCCGTCGCGTCGTACATCGTGGGTGTCATCCAGATCGGCGTGGCGCCGATTTCGACGATCCGATCGGCGATCCGGTTCATATCCCGGCGATAGGTCTGGAACAGCTCGTCGTCATACGGCTTCACGCCGCCGTCGTTCATTCCGAGCAGCACCGCCACATACTTGGGTTTGTAGGCCGCGACGTCGCGATCGAATCGCTGCAGGGCGTCGGACGCCTTTGCCCCGCCAACCCCGGAATTATGGATGCGAATCCGCAGTCCGGGCAGTCGCGTGTAAAAGAAGTCTTCCACGTATTGCGTGAAGAGACATTGATGGGTGATGCTGTCCCCAAGGAAGACGATGGTGTCGCCATCCTGCAGGTCGAGCCGATCCACGCGCCGGGGCTCTGCGGACAACGCGACGGACGCGTTCCACAGGACCAGCAATCCGCACCAGAGACCCAGCCTTCGAACAGTCTGCACGGCGGCCTCCTCTTTCCCCTACCGCGACCGGATTCGGCTAAAACCGGGTTCCACCCGGCGTTCCCACGAGCATACCTCCCCCGGAAAGCCGCTGACTACCGCCGACATCGGGATTTCTCTCCGCAGGCCGCCTCGCTTCGGCGAATGAGATGTGTTCGAATGATTACGTGTTGCTCCGGCATGACTGGCGTCTGCAACGCCTTCCAGCTAAACTCCCCGATTCGCACGAGCGACGGAACTCCCCGGATTCCTTCGGGCCGGGGTGACCGTCGCCGGAAAACTGTCTTCGCCCGCCTTTGAGGTTGACGTCCGATATGGCTCGCAGACTGCTCGATAAGCGTAAAGAAGTCGAAGCCGCCGAAGCGCGCGGCGACGTCGCGGAACCTAAAGCCAAGGCCACGCGGGCCAAGGCGACCGGTGCGAAGAAGACCACCGCGACCAAAACCCGGCGGACCAAAGAAAAGGTCCAGGCCCGCAAGCGGCTGGTCTGGGTGGTCTACAACGGCAGCATGAAGGAAGAGGGGCGCTTCTCGTACGACCAGTACGCCGCCGCCGAAGAAAAGATCGAACAGCTTCGACAGAAGTCGAAAAAGATGTACTTCATTCAGCCCGTGAAGGAAGTCATCGGCGAAGGCCCCGGCATGATGGCGGCCGCCGCCGCCGCCGCCGCTGCAAATGCTGCGGCCGCTGCCGCCGCGGCAGCGGCCGCTGAAGAGGCCGAAGCCGAGGAAGATGACGACGAAATCGCCGACGAAGTTCCCGATGAAGTTGCTGCCGACGCCGAAGAAGACGAGGACGACGACGACGACGACGATTCCGACGAATAGTCCCCGCAACCCGCTGAACATCCAGCGACAACGCCCACGGGATCCCGTGGGCGTTGTCGTTTGCCATCTGTCTGTCCGCGCTGGCGGCTCAGTCGTCCTGCTGCGTAAAGACCGGCTTCAGCAGCGTATCGACCGGTGCGAAATCGTCGGTCAGGATCTGATCCTGCGACAACTCCAGCACAGCAGCCATGTGTCCGGAGATCGTCGGCGGCTGTCCAGCGGCGCTGGTTTCCAGCGCCGCGAAGGGCGGATGGTTCCATTCGCCGGTTTCTTCCAGACGGTCGAGGTCCAGCGGCTGGTTGGAACAGACCAGCACGAACGTATCGCGATCGTTTCCGGGCTGCTGCTGCGAGGTGCTGAAGAGATACAGATTCGGAAACAGCGCGGCGCAGGTGGCCGTGTAACGCCCGAGAAACTGTCCACCCGCCTCGGGACGATGCGAACGCCGGTCGAGCTCGTCGATCGCGACCAGCCACGCAGGATCCGCGGGGGCCAGGTGCAAGAGTCGCTCGCGCAGTTCCGAAGTCATTCCGCCGCGAACCGCTACGACGTATCGTCCGTCATCGCGCTTCCAGATTTCGACTCCCTCAAACTTCCCCGGGCAGGGCATCCAGGACTCAACGGTCGTCGACTCCGAGAGCAGTCCCTCGGGAATCGTCCCCTCATAGACCCGCCGCTGGCGTGATTGGTCGCAGAGATCGCGAATTGCGTCCTTCCAGGCGACGTTCGCTTCGTCGAGATTACACAGTGCGTCACGCAGTGCATTGGACATCGGCCCGCGCCAGGTCAGCGTCGATCCGACTCCGTCGGCAGCGGACGTCGACAGCCGGGCCAGCTCCGGATGCAGTTCGGCGCTGATGAATTCGGCTCCGTTAGATTTTTGAAATCTCCCCGGCAGGATCCCGGGATAGACGACCTGGGAAGTTTCGACCAGACCGCCGGGAAACTCGGTCCGTGGATAGATCTCAATGATGTTCGCCTGAAAGACGCCGCGCTCCGACAGAAGGCTGCGAAGCCGTTCGGTGAACTCCCTGGTCGCCAGGTGCCAGGGGATGCCGAAGTCGTTGAAGGCGTCGCCGTAGATGAAATCGTAAAGGACTGGAGACTTCCCGTCGCGCAGCAGTCGTTCGTTCTGTCGGTAGCGGTCTTCCACGAAGTTCCGGGCGTCCCCGATCGTCGTGGTGATCCGTTCCTGGTCTGCCGGGGAGAAACCGAACTGCGAAATCACGGCCTTCAGAACGGCCGGATCCAGCTCGGCGACGTCGAGGTGTTCGCTGCCGGGAAAGTGTTCCAGCACCCACCGCGGGAAAATGAAACCGCCGCCGCCCAGGAACAGCGCGTTGACTCGGCCCGACTCCAATCGCAGCTTCTGAATGGCACGCTGCCAGGGGGCGGTGGCCGTCAATCCGACGAGCCGGTCGCGGATCGCCTTCGTGACCGGCTGGCGGGCCGTGATCGTGTGGAACAGTTCGTCGTACCGAAGTTCCGGCTCCAGATCGGCCGGCCAGCTAAAACCACCCGGCAGACTGTCGAGAGGCAGCGCGGTGAAGCCGCCCCACGAAGGCCGCGTCGTCTCCCGTTCCAGCCGGTTCAGCACATCCCAGAACGGGGCATCCGGCGAGAGCGCTGAGAGCTGCTCGAAGAGCTGTTCCGACGGGCGTTCCACCCGCAGCACGCCGGCCGACTCGTCCCAGCTGACTCCCGCCGGCAGCTGTGCAAGCAGTTCTGCCGTGCCGGGAAACGGGGCGATCGGCGCCACGACTGGGCCGGGCGATCCTGCCACGCGTTTGGTCACCGCGGCGTAGACCTGCTCGTATTCGTAGTACAGGGCCGTCGGTTCTTCTGGGTTGTAGTAGCTGTGAATCAGTTTATCGAGTCGAAGGTACTTCACCGGGGCGTCGTTGACGTAGTCGTTGCCCACTTCCAGGTATGAGTACTGGCTCTCGTCGTAATAGCGTCCCGGCGAATCGTCGCGCAGCTTGAGCAGCAGCCCGAACTCGTGAAATTTCTCCCCGACGGCCCGTGCGAACTGCCGCCATTCTCCGGGAGCAACGTCGTCGACCGCTGGCGGCCCGGCCAGGCGATCGACGACGCCGGCAAACAGTTCGCCGCTGCCGATCGTCGCCAGCACCAGCAATCCCAGCGTCTGCAGCCAGCCCAGCACGACCGCGGTGCGAAAGACCCACTGTCCGCTGGCAACAATCACGCCCAGCATGGCCAGCACTGCGGAGGTCCAGCCGATGATCGAACGGGTTCCCCAGGCATCGATCAGGTAAAAGCCTGTCAGAAAGGTGCCGACAATCGAGCCCAAGGCGCCCCAAGCGTAGACGTTACCAACGGTGATTCCGGTTTTCGAACTTCGCGAGATCGCCATGCTGGCGACCAGCGGCGACGCTGCCCCCAGGGCGATCGACGGCAGCAGGAACAGCGCAGCCACGATCGTCAGCACCCACATCGGCCAACTGAAACTCTCCGGCCGCGGAATCCCCGCGATCTGCAGGTCAATCCACAGAATCGCCGCGCAGAGCATGCTGGAAATCAGAAACATCCAGCTCAAGGCTTTGCGGCGGTCGACGCGATCGGCGATATAGCCTCCGAGATAGTTGCCGACGGTAATCCCCGCCAGTACCACGCCGATGACGGAAGTCCATGTATAGAGGGAGCTTCCGACGTGCTTGCCCACCAGCCGGGAGGCCGTCAGTTCGAGCGTCATCACGCAGACGCTGGAGACGAAAACCAGCAGGTTGAAACCCATCAACGGCCAGAAGTCCCCCCGCCGACCCTTCTTCTTCAATGCCGATTTCCGGGGCTCGGGGGGCGCCATGACCGGCATCGGCGTGATCACGATGTCGGAACCGGTGTAGCCGCCGGCGAGCTTGTAGGTCTCGCCGTCGCCGCTGCCGGTAGCCGGCTTTGCGGGCTCGGGTTCCCAGGCGGAGTCGTCGTGTTCGCCGGTCGAGCTGGAGGTCATGCGGGGCTCCCGGAGGCGACCCGCGCGGCAGCCCGGCGGAATCGGGAAATGAGAAGTGGTTCATTCGCTGTTCCGCGAAGATACCACGCCCGCCGACCGCTGGGGAGCAGGCAAACCGCGATGGCCGCTTCCAACGACGTTAAGGTTGGCCTGGGCCAGCGGCAGAGGTGAGCCTCGCCGACTCGAACTGCTTCGAAACTCTGAAGGTTCCTGGCACGCAGCGGGATCACATTCGTCTCAGTACCGCTCTTCCGGAAGCTTTCGAACCAGCAGCAGCAGGAACGTGGCGATCGGACCCAGCAGCAGCGACAGCAGGAACCAGCCGAGCCCGCTACGATTCTTGCCCTGGGCGAGGCCCGCATTGATCAGACAGAGCGTGCCCCAGCCGACGAAATACTCCGGACTATTCATGACGGTTGCGTCCTTTCCGAGCGAGAACACCATACAGGACAACGCCGCCGGCGGGGCGCTGGATCACCGGCATCTCCAGAGCACGTCGTCGGAAATCTCGAGGGTGGCCTGTGCCGCTGCGATGTCGCGGCGGAATCGCTGGGCATCCACGGGATATCCTTGAGTCGGATTGAGGTCCGGGACGTGCTGCCGCCAGAAGCCGTTGAACTGATGCATTGCCAGCTCCCGCAGGTACTTGGCAACCATCGAGGCCAGCGCGACCGGCCCGTGCTCCTCCGCCCGCGGCTGAAAGCGGAATGTCGTCGTTCCCAGCCGATATTCACTGCACGTCGCAGACTCGCGCAGGCAGGTGACGAACTCCCCATCCGCCAGATCGGTCAGCAGGTCGCCATAGCGATTGCGTCCGCCGTGCTTGTCGCTGACGACGAGGACGGGCTCCCGTCCGTCCCGCGGCCACACGCTGCGGAGAACTTCGAAATGGACTTCCGACGACGCGGACGACTTGTTTTCCCAGCGCACGATACGCCGGTTGAACTCCTCCGGGATCACGACCGCCGCACAGACCCGTTTGAGCCTCCAGCCGGTTTCCCCGCACTTGTCCCGCCACTGCGTCAGCAGATCCGCATCCACCTCGGGATTCCACGCCGCCGGAACCGGGGCCGCGGTCTGGCTCCACGGCGACGACTGCGGGAATTCCTCCGCGGAGGGCAACAGTGCTGAAATCAGAGTGTCTAGCGTCCCAGCCTCAACGCCGCCCAGTCGCAACAGCGTCTGCACGCTCCGCTCCAGCGCACCGAGTTCTCGCGGCGGCTTGTAGACCGCCTTGGAATCGGCGACATGCAGCCGCCGGTCGCCGCGGGTCGGGGAGTTCGTCAAGACGTCTGCGAACGTTGCCCAGAAGTCCGCCGTTGCCGGCGGACCGGGAACTTCCCAGACCGTCGCCGCCACTACCAGCGGACCGAGATTCGGCCCCAGCCCGGCTTCATCGATCCCGATCAGCAGCGGCATGAGAAGTCGTCATCCTGACGCAAGAATGGGATCGTTTCAGTTGCGGGTCTTGTACGTCCGGGGCGTTCCCTCGGGGCCGATCTGCAGCGTATATTCGCTTCCCTCCGGCGCCACCGAAGCCTTCACCCAGGTCCCCTTGCAGGAACTCGTGTCCTCCTGGTTGGCGATGAAGTCCGCTGGCGTCTGTTGGTCGGCGGCCAGCTTCACGTTGCGGTGGAGCTGGTAGATGTCCTGCAGGGACTTCCCTTCCCGCAGAGTCGCCAGCACCGTCTGGTGCCCTCCCTTGGTCGGCCCATTGCAGAACACGGCGACCCGCGGATCGATCGCGAGAACCAGCACCGGGTTGTTGCTCACTTCCAGCCCGTGATGCGTCACCATGAACAAGTCGACCTGGCCAACGGGATTGTTCGGCGTCATCAATTTCGCTTCGGTGTTCCAGGTCAGATCGCCGCAGCAGAGGAAGCGGAACTTGCCGAACCCCAGCAGCAGGCTGATGCTCCGCGCATTGTCGGACGGGTCATCGGCCTGCGGTTTGTGACGGTCGGCGAACGGATTCGCCGGTCCCGCGTTGGGGATCACGTCGCCGCTCGCAGTCACGACTTTACAGCTCAGCGGCGTCGCTTCCGACTTGAGCGGCAGCAAATCGCCCGCTTTGAGCGACTTCGACTGGTTCTGCGAAGCCGCCCGGTACAGGGCGATCCGCTCGGGGAACTTGGCGTCTTCTTCCAGCCGTTCCGGAATTCCGCGATCCCAGAAGTTGCGGATCTTCAAGGGCGCCGCCAGGGCCGCGTGGTTTCCGAAGTGATCGAGGTGCCAGTGCGAAACGACCGCGTGATCGAGATGGTCCAGCTTCGCGACGTCCTTGACGACATGAATGATCCGGTCCCGGTCCCGGCCGCCGTAGTCGGGATAGCCGGAATCGATGAGCATCGACTCGCCCGCGGGGGTGACAATCAATGTGGCCGCCCCCCCTTCGACATCAATGAAGTAAATGTCGAGCCGGTCCCCGGCCGTCGCCGCCGTCACAACACCGTTCAACACCAAGACCGCCAGCAGCACGCGCAGCATGATGAACTCCTGAGAGCGAAAAGCGGAAAGCAATCAGCGGAAAGCCAGTATGTATGGCAACACGAGTGGATGGCAGCAGCAATACTGGCCGACACAAAGGGCCTGCGATTCACGGACATTGATGGGAATTCCAGATCGGCCTCTGGCTTTCAGCTCTCCGCCTTCAGCCTTCCGCTCGCTACTACAAGCCGAGGGCGTCGTTCATGGAGTACAGACCGGCGGACCTGGTGACAATGTACTTGGCCGCGGTCAGGGCGCCGACCGCGTAACTGTCGCGCGACTGTCCCCGGACGGTCACTTCCAAGGTTTCGCCCGGCATGCCGAAGACGATGGTGTGCTCCCCGACGTTGTCCCCCACCCGCAGCGCGTGGTAGGCGATTTCGGTCGGCGGCCGCTTTCCCGGTCGGCCGTGCCGCCCGTGAATGTGCTCGGTCTGGCCCATCACCCCGGCGACGATTTCGCCGAATTTCAGAGCCGTGCCGCTGGGGGCATCTTCTTTGTAGCGGTGATGCCGTTCGATGATCTCGACGTCCACGCCATTCGGTTGATCGCGCAGCACGCGCCCGGCCTCCGCGACGAGCTTCATGGCGATATTGACCGACAGGCTCATGCTGGGGGCCATCAGCACCGGGGCGACCTGTGAAGCGGTCAGCACTGCGTCTTTTTGCTCGGCGCTCAGTCCGGTCGTTGCAACGACCAGCGGGATCCGGCGGGCCTCGCAGATTCCGGCAATCCGCACCGCTCCCTCGGGGACGGAAAAGTCGATGATCACATCAGGCGCTTCGCCGACATCACTCGTCACCAGCACTCCGATTGGACCGATCCCGGCCAACTCTCCTGCGTCCTGACCGAGCCGGGGACTGTTTTCCGCCTCGTACGCAGCCACGACTTTCAGGCCGTGATCCTGAACCGCGAGAGCGACGACTCGCTGCCCCATCCGCCCGGCCGCCCCGTTCACACCCACCTTTAACACGGCCGCTCTCCCTCACTCGCCCGATCATTGATGATTGACAGTCCCGTCAGCGACCTGATCGTACCGCCCCGTGGGAGCAGAGAATAGAGAATCGCCGGCACAGGGCAGACTCCCGCCTGCCGGGCAGCGCCCCCACGTCCACCGACTGTCGGGAGGAGAACGCCGGTCGATTGCCGCTCCGTGACGCTCGTCCTCCGCTGGGTGTCGTCCGTGCGTTGTCAGCGCCTTGCCGTCGTACTCAGTCGTTCCAGACTCCGCCGCGCGCTTGCGGCCTGCAGTCGCCGCGCGATGACGCGTCCCAGCCGCCACGGGGAGACCTTCCAGATCCCCCACAGCCAGCCGGTAGAGAGGAGCGAACCCAGCGTGACTCGAGGCCAGACGCAGACGTAGCGCGACTCGAACCGCGGACGGAACCGGCTCTTGAAGTGGTTGAGCCCGTGAGGATCGAACAGGACGTTGAACCGGCTGGACCCGAGCCGCATCGCCTGATGAGCCAGCCAGTCTCCGGTCTCGGCGACAGTTCCGCAACCGCGGCCGGGGGCGAGACAGAGCGAAACCTGGCGGACGCCCTCCGCACGAAACCGCTCGATGGCGGCGAGCATCGCAAAGGGGACGGCCCCCCGGACGGCGTCCGGCCGGTGACGATATAGCTCCAATCCCCAGCCGGCGCCCTCTGCATACGGGTTGGCAACAACGACTGCCTCGATCCGGCCAGTTCCGGATTCCCTTCTTGCGACGAAGATCCGGCGGCGACCCGGATCGTCGAACTCGGGTCGCCCTTCGAAAAACCGCATGTCGGCCCACTGGGGTTTCAGCCGCAGGCTCGCGGCGCAGACTTCCTCCAGTTCCTGACGCAGGGATGGAGTCAATCGGTCGGCAGGCGATTCCACGGCGACGCCGCCAAGTCGGGAGACATGTCGCTGTTGCCGGCGCAGCCAGGCGCACGCCGGGCCGGCGGGGTTCCATTCGGGAAGATCGAGCAGAGCGTCTTCGCCCCATTTCACGACGGCAAAGCCCTGTCGGCGAAAACGATCGACTTCTCCCGGAACCACGTTGAAAAAACTAATGGTCTGCCGTCGGGTCCGGACGGTGTCGAGGAATTCCGCGAGGAGCTTGTCTCGCTCGCCTGGGGGAGCCAACAGAGAGCCGACTGCCTTGAGGTAAGGGCCGACTCGGGCGTACGAGATGGCGCCACCATGACTGCCCCAAAACGTTTGGCGCCAAGGCTCGACGGCCAGGTAGGCGTCGCTGGTCAGTCCGTGCGCATAGGCCATCGCTTCGAGGCGGCCGGGCTCAGCGGGGGAAAGCGGCGTAATGGTCACGCTGACATCTTAGTCCCGAGCGGAGATTGGGACAGAGGTTTCAGTCGTGACGTTGCGTAGAGTTCAGAAAAGTGCCCTACGGGCCGGCCAGTTCCGTTGTGCCGCGGACCGTCAGCCGGATCGGAGGCGTGACCTGATTCCCCTGCGTCTGGGCGACGGCGTGGATCAGCCGTTCGGTCGCAGGAACCCAGGGGCGGGCCGTGAGGAAGATCTGGCGTTCCGTCTCGTTCGCCCGGACGAGCACCCCCGACAGGCCGATGTTATCAACGATGACGCCGTGGGGAAGGTTATCGACGTCGAACTTCACGTCACCGTCGAAACCATGCCGTTCGACGCGGATCAGGGCCGTGATCGTCGTTCCTGGCGCGATGACCAAGCCGCCGTCCGGCGTCTGGTAGCGCGAGTCGTCCGGTTGCAGGAAGACCCGAATCGTGGCAGGTTTTTCCAGCTTGATTTCGCCGAGGTTGCCGAGTGACTTGCGGACCGTCTGGCCACGGACGACCGCGGTGGCGGTGATTTCCACGCGGGACCATTCCTGCTCACTGGGTTGCATCGCCCAGCCGTCGGCGTGGAGCGCGCTGCGGGTTTCCAGATGGTCAGCGGGAATCAGGACCGGGGTCTCGGCGGAAAAGCCGGCGGGAAGCCCAGTGATATCGAGCTGGATGTCACCATCGAAGCCGTCGATCCGGTCGACGCTGAACGAGAGCCGCTGGCCGCTCCCGGCGGGGATCTTCGGATTCTTCGTGCCGATGGAAACATTGAAGTCCGGCTTTGGGGGACGAACGGTCAGGGCGTACGTGAACCCGTCGCCGCCGAAGCCGCGGCTGTCGGTCACGCGGACCAGGTAGGCGCCGTCCTGCGGGGCGGTGAAGGTCAGGCGGGAGTCGCTGCCGAGCTCGCGTTCGTCGTCGTCGTCATTGGCGAAGTAGAGCGGGAAGACCGGCAGGCCGTTGTCGACGATGCCCGAGCCGGGCGGATAAGCTTCGACGATGTAGGCGGGTTCGTCCTTAGCGTGGGCGACCGCGGTCGTATCGAAGTAACAGCGCCGCTTGCCGCCGTTGAGGTAGAGCTGGTAACCGGAGTCCGGACCCTGCGGGGCGCGGAACGTCTTGCCGACTTCGCCGTTCATGTAGAGGAACTGGTTGAGGTCCATTTCTTCCCAGAACTCCAGGCGGACGTCGGCCTGGCTGGAGTCGATCGGGCGGAAATTGATCCATGAATCGCGGACCGCCTGCAGCAGCGCCCGCAGGACCGGCGCGCCGTCCGCATGGAGGATCTCAATCCGCGTATCGGACTTCGACTTGTTGCGGGCGGCGTTGGTTTCGACGATCCAGGACTCGCCGGCTTTGACGTCGATGCGGTAGAGATCGGAGTCGCCGGCGGCGAATGCCCCTTTCACCGTCACCGGCAGAGTCAGCGGCTGCGCTTGAGCCGGGGTGTCATTCGGCTCCTGTTCGGTAACTTCCTGCAGGCGGCGGTCGCTGGCAGGGATCGCGGCGATGGAGCCCTCGGTCAGGCGTTTGAGGCTGGATTTCGAGTCGGCCCAGCGGGGATCGACGGAGACGATTTCCAGTTCGCCGTTCATCCGGCCGATGTAGAGCCGATGGTTGTCGGGAGAGAAGCAGAGGGCGGCGGCCCAGTCGGACTGACGATCGAGGACTGCGACCTGCGTAAATGTCGCGGTCTCCCAGAGTTTGATCCGGCGGTCTTCGGAAGACGACGCGAGCAGCTTTCCATCCGGCGAGAATGCGATGCGGAGGATGGGGCCTTCGTGGGCGAAGCGGGCGTAGCGGAGCGGGTTGGTTCCTTCCTTGCCCCCCTGGGTGATCTCCCAGACGCGGATGCGGTTGTCGGCGCCGCCCGCGACGATCAGTCGGCCGTCCGGGCTGGCGGCCACGGTGACCTGTTCCTTGGCGGGCTGGGAGAAAGTATCGAGACGTTCGCCGGAGGCGATGTCCCACAGTTTGACCGTGCGGTCGCCGCTGGCGCTGGCCAGCAGCTTGCCGGCGGGATGAAAGGCCAGGCTGTAGACGGCGTCGTTGTGACCGGCGAGGATCTTTTGCTCCTGCCCGGTGGCGACGTTCCAGAGGAGGATCTGCTTGTCGTAGCCGGAAGTCGCGAGCAGCGCCCCGTCGGGACTGAGCTGGGCCGAGTAGAGGGCGTCGCGGTGGCCGCGGAAGATCTTTCCGCGTGACCAGTCGGCGGTCTTCCAGAGAGTGGCTTCGCCGGCGAGAGCCACTTCGCCCGCGGCGACGGCGAGCCATTCGCTGTCGGCGGAGAAGCCGACCTCGTTGATGGCCCCGGTGTGGCCGGTCAGCGTCACGACTGGCTTCTTCTCGCTGACGCTGAGGATTTCGATGGCGTTCGGCCGGGCAACGGCGACCCAGCGGCCGTTGGGCGAATGGGCCAGCGAGGTGACGGGTTCACGCACGGGCGCGGTCGGGCGGACCGTGGGGGTGACGAGACCTTCGAGCTTGCCGACGGGGGCCTTCGCCCCGGCGTCGATCCAGGCGCGGATGATCGCCAGCTCAGCGGGCTTGGGGGCAGGCTGGTCCTCGGGGGGCATTTTGGGTTCGAGGCTGCCGTCGAGCATCTTCCAGAGCCGGCTGTCGCCGCTCTTGCCGGAGACCAGCGCGGCCCCGTTATCGCCCCCCTTGAGGGTCGCAGCGAAGTTCGCCAGGACCAGCCCCCCTTCGGCGTCTTTGTCGTTGTGGCAGCCGTTGCAGTATTTGCGGAAAATCGGCAGGACGTGCGTATTGAAGTCGGGCGGCTCGGCGGCGTTCGCCGGCCCCGAGACCACGGCGAGAAGCATCGTCCAGCAGCAGAGATGTGAGGCACGAGACATCGGTGGGGTCTCTCGGTGAGGGAGGCGGGCGGACGGGATTCAGGATACCAGCGCAGGAGGCGGAGAGCACTCGGAAGATGAGGCCATTGCAGATTGAAAGGCGCAAAATGCCAATCGCAAAATAACGAAAGAGTTGTGCGGACGGGACCTGAACGGAATTCTGTGGAGCTGGTTTCAGTCGGTTGAGATCGGTTACACTATATGGTCCAACCATCCTCCCCGGCGAACCGGAGACCTGCCCTCATGTTACGCTGCCTGACTCTGATCGGTCTGCTGCTGATTCCCGCCGCTTCCAGCTCTGCCGCCGACGCTCCCTACGATGAAATTGTCGCCGCCGATCAGCCGTTGCTGTGGTGGCGGTTCGAAGGTGACGCCAAAGCCCGGCTGAAGGCCGATTCTCGGTCAGCGGCCGATCTCGGGCCGTTGGCGCCGGTTGGAGCCGTGAAATGGGGGCAACCGGGACCGCAGCCGGAGCGCTATCCTCGATTTAAAGCCGACAACTCGGCGGTCGTGCTGGGTGGCGGCGGAACGTACCTCAAGCTCGGCGATCCCGGCGAGAACAGCCCGCTCGACTTTGGCCCCGGAGACTCGCTGACACTCGAAGCGTGGATTTCGCCGTCCAAGCTCGGAACCGGTCAGCAGGTTTACATTCTCGGCAAAGGTCGGACAAAGAATCCGAGCGCTGCGAATGACAATCAGAACTACGGGCTGCGAGTGACTGAGACGCGCGGCGAGGCCTGCCTGAGCTTCCTGTTCCGCGAGGCCGGCAACCGGCCCGGCAAGTCGGAGGACTGGCATCGCTGGAACTCGAAGACCGGCTGTGGTACCGACGGAAGCTGGCACCATGTCGCGGTGAGTTACACGTTCGGCAAGCCGGAGAGCATTCGCGGCTACATTGACGGCAAGCCGGTCCAGGGGGCATGGGACTACGGTGGCGCGACGACGGCCGGTCCGGTCGTCGACGACGATGAGTTGTGGATCGGCTCCTCGATGGGAGGCCAGGCGGGGAGCACGTTTCAGGGCGGAATCGACGAAGTCGCGATTTATCGAACCGCTGTCCCGGCGGAGCGTATGGCTCTGCGGTTTGAAGAGCATCGTCCGCCGGCCTATGCGACGCCGCTGGAGTCGGTACCGCAGCGGGGCGTGCTAGTCGAGGTGATGGGACCGGTTCCGGACAAGGGAAACTGGGATTTCAGCACGCCGGCGCCAGTCGAGAGCTACATCCAGCCGGATTGGTCGCTGACGGGAATTCGCAACGCGTACAACGCCCACGGCATCCGGATCGATCGCGGCAATCCGACGTTCGTCCGATTGACCGGCTGGCTGACGCTGGCCGAGGGAAAGTCCCGGCTGATGGTCCGTTCGCGCGGGGCGTCGAAAGTCTATTTCAATGGCGAGCTGCAGGCGGACATCCCTTTCACTCCATTGAAAGGGGACGGACACAACCCGGTTCCCGAGCTCGGAAGCAAGATTTCGCCGTCGATTCGCATTCCCCAGCCCGGCGATCGCGAGCAGGACTTTGAATTCACCTCCGACGGCAAGCCGATCCTTGTGACGTGGGACATGCAGCTCGGCGGCAGCAGCCGCCGCCCTGAAGCGGGCGAGACTCTCATCGCCATCGAACGCGATGGCATGTTCTACCTGGCGGGGACGGCAGCGCCGGTGCCGCTGACCGACGAAGCCTGGCTGGCCCACGCTCAGCAGTTTGAGACCTGGCTCGCCGAACAGAATCGCCTCCGCCGGCTGGAAGTGGGCCGGGAGTATGCGAAGTTCTGGGAACAGCGGCATGACCTGGCGCGGGAGACTCTCAAGGATTGGCCGGCCCCGGAGGTTCCTGCGGTTTCGGGATTGCCGACCGGCGCAAATCCCATCGACCGGTTGATCGGCGCGAGGTTGGAGAAGGAAGAGGTGGCTCCGCTGCCGCTGACGGACGACGCTTCGTTTCTGCGGCGTGCCTGTCTGGATGTCTGGGGCCGGATTCCTCCCGCGGAGCTGCTGGCGGAAGTCAAGGCGGGATCGCAACCGCTCGATCGTGCGAAACTGGTCGATCGGCTGCTGGCCAGTCCCGAGTGGGCCGACCACTGGGTGGCCTACTGGCAGGACGTGCTCGCCGAGAACCCGAACATCGTCAACCCGACGCTCAACAACACGGGGCCATTCCGCTGGTGGCTGCACGAATCGTTCGTCGACAACAAGCCGTTCGACCGGTTTGCCACCGAACTGGTGCTGATGGAGGGGAGCGACCGCTACGGCGGTGCGGGTGGTTTCGAGACCGCTTCGCAGAACGACGCCCCGATGGCCGCCAAGGCCCACATCATCTCGCAGTCGTTTCTGGCGCTGGAAATGAAGTGTGCCCGCTGCCACGACGCGCCCTATCACGACTTCAAGCAGTCCGACCTGTTTCAGTTGGCCGCCCTGCTCAAACGGGGTCCGGAAGCGGTGCCGAAGACCAGCACCGTGCCGACGGGGAACGCCGGCCTGGCCGCCGGTCGCGTGAAGGTGACGCTCAAACCCGGGGAGGCGGTGAAGCCCGAGTGGCCGTTTGCCGACAAGGTCTCGGGCGAACTGGCGGCGGGGCTGATGCAGAAGCCGGACGACAGTCGCGAGCAGTTTGCGGCGTGGGTCACGAATCCCGGCAACCGCCGGTTTCCGCAGGTCATCGCGAACCGGATGTGGCAGCGCTACCTCGGCCGGGGACTCGTCGAACCTGTCGACGACTGGGAAAACTCGGAGCCGTCCCATCCCGAACTGCTCGACTTCCTGGCCCGCGAGCTGGTCGCCTCAGGCTACGACCTCAAGCATCTGTCCCGGCTGATCCTGACGTCGCAAACCTATCAGCGGCAGTCGGATCTGACGCTGGAAGAGAAGCCCGAACGGGCCGAGCTGTTTGCCGGTCCGAAGCCCCGCCGGCTGTCGGCCGAGCAGGTGGTCGACTCCCTCTTTACCGCAGCAGCCAAGCCGTTCAACACGGAAGAGTTGAGTATCGACGTCGACGGCACCCGGAGTTACAAATCGTCGATCAGTCTGGGCTTTCCGACCCGCGCCTGGCAGTTTACTTCGATGAGCAACGAGCGCGACCGGCCGAGTCTGTCGCTTCCGGCGGCTCAGGCGTTCGTAAACGTGCTGGAGACCTTCGGCTGGCGGTCGTCGCGTCCGGATCCGATTTCGGTCCGTCCCGAGGAAACCTCGGTGCTCCAGCCGGCGATTCTGGCGAACGGACTGGCAGGCCGGCGGGCGTCGCAACTCTCCGATGACAGCATCTTCACCGATCTGGCGCTGAAGAATCCGACTGCCGATGCCTATGTCGATGCTCTGTATCTGCACATCCTGACCCGCAAACCGACGGACGGCGAGCGGAGCGTGATGGTCGATCTCTTGAAGGACGGTTTTGACGAGCGGATCACGCCGGGAAATCCTCCAGTCCGGAAGCCGGGTCCGCCGCGAACGACCGGCGTTTCCTGGTCGAATCACCTGCTGCCGGAAGCGACCGAGCGCAAGCTGGCTCTGGCGCGGGAACTGGAAGCGGGCGATCCGCCGACAGCCCGGCTGACGGCGGACTGGCGTCAGCGGGCCGAAGACTGCGTCTGGGCGCTGCTGAATTCGCCAGAATTTCTGGTGATTCCTTAGGAACTGAGCATGGAGCGCCACGGGCGGCTCGCCCGCCCGTGACGCTCTCGGAACTTCCTGAACCAAGAGATCCTCCCCGTTGTTTGCCATCGCCCCTTGCGAGAGGACTTTGCTGTGACTCTGCGACTGCCCCGTCGGACGTTCCTGGCTGCCGCCGCCTCGGCGTTTGCCGCGCCCTACATCATCCCCAGCTCCGCCTTTGGGGCAAACGAGCGGATCGTGACGATGCACGTCGGCGTGGGAGGGCAGGGGACCGCCAACCTGAATGCCTTCCTGGGACGCGGGACGGCTCCGGCGGCGCTCTGCGATGTCGACAGCAAGCACCTGGCGAAGGCGGTATCGCTGGTGAACGGGAAAGGGATCGTCTGCGAAGGCTATCGCGACTTCCGCAAGGCGCTGGAACGCAAAGACATCGACGCCGTCGTCGTCTCCACGCCGGACCACTGGCACGCGCTGGCGACAATTCACGCCTGCCAGGCCGGCAAGGACGTTTACTGCGAGAAGCCGCTGTCTTTGACGGTCGCCGAAGGCAGGAAGATGGTCCAGGCCGCCCGGGAGAACAAGCGGATCGTACAGACCGGCTCGCAGCAGCGATCGGACGACAAGTTTCGGCTGGCGTGCGAGCTGGTCCGGTCGGGACGGCTCGGAGCCATCAAGGAAGTCCTCGTGGGGATTCCCGGCTGTAATTTCTCCGGCGACGCCGTGCCCGATTCCGAACCCCCCGCCGAGCTGGACTACGACATGTGGCTCGGCCCTGCCCCGCAGCGGCCCTACAACGCCAAGCACGTCCATTACCTGTTCCGGTTCTTCTGGGACTATTCGGGCGGGCAGATGACTAATTTCGGAGCGCACCACATCGACATCGCACAGTGGGGCCTTGGGATGGACGATTCGGGGCCGGTTGCGGTCGAAGGGACGGCGATGTTCGATCCGGCCCACCGGTATGAAGTCTCCAGTTCCTGCCGGCTGACCTACACGTATGCCAACGGCACGAAGATGATCGTCGGCCAGGAGCAGAAGGATATCCCGGGCGGAACGACGTTCATCGGCGAGAAGGGCCGGATCTTCGTGACCCGCGGCAAGCTGACCAGCGATCCCGCCCGCATCATCGCCGAACCGCTCAAAGAGAGCGACGTTCATCTGACCGTCAGCAAGAACCACCACCAGAACTTCCTGGATTGCATCAAGTCCCGCGAACTGCCGATCTGCGACGTCGAGATCGGACATCGCTCAGCGACCGCCTGCCACCTGGGAAATCTGGTGATCCGGCTCGGACGAAAAATCGCCTGGGATCCCCAGCAGGAAGCGATCCCCGGCGACAAAGAAGCGGCAGCGATGCTGTCCCGTCCTTACCGGGCGCCGTGGACGCTCGGGTGAACGGGACGAGAAGAAGAGTTTTCGCCGCGGAGATGGAGTCAACATACGAGGACGCGGAGAAGATAAGGAGCAGCGGTCGCAGTTCAGGGCCGAGAAAATCAATCACGATTTCGGGTTAAGACGGTTCGCCTGCCCGTCTTCATTTCCACCTTCCCCCGTTTTCTCCAAGTCTTCCGCGGCTCCGCGGTAAGTCTTCTTACCGTTCAGGCGGGCAGCAGGCTGAGAATTTCGCCTTTGCCCAGTTCCAGCAGATCGCCGCAGTGGCGGCGGAATGTCCCTTCGAGCTGGTCGCGAACGACTGGCAGGCCGTGGCCGGCGACGTATTTTAGCAGCCCGCGGAGAATTGTCGGCTGATAGTCGCATGCCCGCCGGAACGTCGGCAGCAGGTCGGGCGGTGCGGCGGGGGCGAGACAGATGATCGTGCCCCGTTTCATGCCGGCTCCCAGTTGCTGGGCGGTGCGTCCGAAAACGACGATCGAGCCGGCGAGCATGCCGAAGCCGCAGGCGTGACCCACATTCCCGGCGACCGCGATCAGGCCCCGTCGCAAAACTGTGCCGACTTCATTCCCGGCGTTGCCTGCGACAATGATCTCGCCGCCGCGCATCCCCTTGCGGGAACCGCGATAGCCCGCGCCGAGGCAGTCGCCGGCGTTCCCTTTAATCCGCAGCGTCCCGCCGCGCATCTCGGCGCCCGCCCAGTCGGCGGCATCGCTGCGGACGACGACTTCTCCCGCGGTCATCATCGCGCCGGCATGCATGCCCGCCGGTCCGTCGACGACGATCCGACCGCCGGCCAGCTTTTCACCGATTCGCTTCAGGCGACCAGTATCACCCGCGAAGACGACGTCATCGTCTGCCCCCCTGCGCTCGACATCGAACAGTTCGCCCACGGGTACGATCCGGTTCCCCTGCGCGACGGTCAGCCGCGAGATGTCGGTTGTCGACAGTTCTCTGAGCGAGAGCGGATGCAGCGACTCGACCTCGACGGAGAGATCAAGCAGCTGACGGGTGGTCAGGACCAGCGGCATGCAGGGCGTTCCGTTCTGGGCGGAGGGAAGAACTCACCACGAATGAAGTCAGGAAAGGAACCACTGAGGACACGGAGATCACGGAAGGCTGACTGAAGAATGGCCAAGAGCCAGGACTAAGCGATGACCCTGTGAGCCATCGTTTCCGAAGCTCTTCTTAACGCTTCTTACTCCGTGCCCTTCGTGTCCTCAGTGGTTCCAATCTTCTTCTCCGCATTCGTGCGAATTCGTGTCATTCGTGGCTGCCTCAGTTCGACTTCTTCCCGGCACGGACGGCGAACTGAGGCCGCGTCGATTGTGCCAGATGGCCGGCGGGACGTCGAGAAACCGGCAGAATCAGCCGGTGGGGAGGCGTTCACGAACAGTCTTCGCGCATGGCCCTTCCGTTCCTAGAATCCGCCACTCAACCCAGGCAGATTCCAGGAGGGAAAACGTGTTACGCACGTCATGCCGTCGGCGGGAACCTTCCGCGCGCCGTTGGATCGTCGTCGTTTTCACCCTGCTGGCCTGCGGCTGCAAACTGGACGGCGCGAACGAGAGTCCATCGCACTCCGCTGGGGAATCGCTGACGCGGGCCGTCGATTCCGTCCGCAGGGCGGCCGACTCCGTCCGGCTGGTCTCGAACGAAGTCCGTGGAACGGGCGGTCCCGACCTGGGCTCGCTCTACAACCGCACCGCCCGGGCCGACGACCGCGACCGCAATCCCATTGTGGTCATTCCCGGCATTCTGGGTTCCCGCCTGGTGGACGATCACACGGAAGAAGTCGCCTGGGGCGAATTCGGAACGTCGGGACCGATCCCAGGAACGGCCGCATCGGTCCACGCGCTGGGATTGCCGATGGCGGCTGGCAGGCCGCTATCGGCACTTTCCGATGATGTTCGCGAAGACGGTGTTCTCAGCGAACTGGCCGTGAAGGCCTTTGGTCAGTCGATTCATGTCTCCGCCTATGGAGACATTCTGAAAGCCCTCGGCGTCGGCGGCTATCGCGACCCGAACGGACACACCGGACCG
Source organism: uncultured Planctomycetaceae bacterium (assembly GCA_942493135.1). Classification (GTDB taxonomy): domain Bacteria; phylum Planctomycetota; class Planctomycetia; order Planctomycetales; family Planctomycetaceae; genus Planctellipticum. The sequence continues at coordinate 3,691,039 of OW818684.1, forward strand.
GTCGAGTACGACGACGGAACCCACAATTGCTTCGAGTTCGGCTACGACTGGCGTCGCGACAACGCCGAGAACGCGGCGCGGCTGCACGCGTTCCTGCTCGAAAAGCGTAAGCTCCTTGAGGAGCAGGAGATCCGCAAGTACGGGTCTCTTTCTCACCCCGTGCGATTCGACATCGTAGCCCACTCCATGGGGGGACTGGTCGCCCGGTATCACCTTATGTACGGCCCGGCCCAGTTGCCCCTCGACGGCACGCCCCCGACGATCACGTGGAAGGGAGCAGAACTGGTCGAGCGGCTGGTGATCATCGGGACGCCCAGCGCCGGCGCCGGTTCCGCCGTCAAACAACTGGCCGAGGGAGTGCAATATGCCAAGTTTCTCCCCAAGTACGAACCGGCTCTGCTGGGGACAATGCCGGCGGTCTATCAGCTTCTGCCTCGGACCCGGCACCAGCCCGTGGTCGACGCGGCGACCGGAACCGTCGTGGATCTGTTCGATCCGGCAGTCTGGCGCAAACGGAAATGGGGTCTCGCCTCGCCGAGTCAGGCGCGGGTCCTCGAACAACTGCTGCCCGAAGTCCGGGACGCCTCGACCCGCCAGCAACTGGCCGACGACCATCTCACGAAATGTCTGCGCCAGGCGGAACTGTTTCACGCCGCCATTGACGAGCCGGCGACGCCACCGCCGGGCGTGACGCTGCACCTGATTGCGGGGGACGCCCACCCGACGCTGGCCCGTTTCACGGTGGATGACGCGGGAAATCTGACGGTCACCGAGGAATCACCGGGAGACGGGACCGTCACGCGATCCAGCGCCCTGATGGACGAGCGACTGAGCCAGGGATCGGCCTGGACACCCCGGCTGGTTTCGCCCGTGGCATGGTCCAGCGTCAACTTTCTGTTCACGGATCACCTGGGCCTGACGGCGGATCCGGCCTTCACGGACAACGTGCTCTACCTGCTGCTGGAAGCCCCGCGCAGCCGCTGAACCGCTGACGCGAAACACAGTCTCTGCCATCTGCCGGGTTGACGGCAAAACGGCCACTATCAAAGGAAGGAGGCCGAGACGCTGCGGGAAAGCGTCTCGGCCAGTGTAGGCATGAGTTGTGAGGTGGGTTGTAGGCAGGTAGAGGCCCGTCTCCCTCGGGCCGGTGGGAAATTGGTCGCATTCAAAGTTGTGAGTCGGATTCGACGGGGACCAGCCTGGCCAAATCCGGTGATTGCGGGATCACTTTCACTCTGATCCCACCCTAATGCAGTCGCCGTGCCAATCGCCAGATTTCGGCATCCCCCAGGCAGATGATTCCACGCAAGGAACGACTGGGTAATCACTTGCGACACAAGAGACGAGTCTGGGAAATCGCCAGACTACGGGTTGTTCGCCCGGCCGTTGTAATCGCTACAACCGCCATGCCGTGTAAATCTTGCAATCTCAGCCGCGTTGGCCCACCGGAAAACGAACAACGCCGCGGGCAACCGGCAGGTCGCCCACGGCGTTGTCGAAATCTCAGGAGCCGCCCGTCGAGCGGGCAAAGCCCTCGCCTGTTGGTTTAGAACACGTCCAGGATGAAGTGGTGCCCCATGTGGTACTGCTGCTTCGTCGGGTAGAAGTTGTGCCAGTTCTTGTTGTAGACCGGAATCTGGCGCTCCTGCGGGTACCGATGGTACATGTGATTGTACTGCTGCGGCGGCTGGTAATTGTGCGGGTAATAGACGTACGGGTAATGGTAGAAGCGGCCCCAATCGGTCGGCTGACCCTGTTCCGCGGCCATCACTGCGCTGCCGCCAATTCCCCAGACTGCCGCGGCCGTCAGAACGGCCAGAATCGCCTGCCTCATGAGTTCCCTCCTTGGGTGGTCCCTGTCCGGCCGACGGTCACTCCAGATCGGAGACGTCAGGCCGCGCGGACGGTGTTCGCTTGTCGGGAACTATCGGCAGGGCGTCCCCTGCCTCCGCAGGAAATTTCGCTACAACCGGCAAAGACCGATCAGCTTGCCGAGGAAGCCCGACGAACAAACTGGGTCGGGAGCGCCAGAACCGGGGCTTCGCGAGGACGCTCCAGCCCCCGCTACCCATTCCGGATCGCGTCTCGCCGTTAAAGCGCGCCCTTCGACGACGGAATTCCAGGCTGACGGGGATCGATCGTAACGGCCTGTCGCAATGCCCGGGCGGTCGCCTTGAACAGTCCCTCGGAAATGTGGTGGCTGTTCGTGCCGTGGTGCAGCACAAGATGCAGGTTCATAGCGGCGTTCGCGGCGACGGCCTGCCAGAATTCCTCGACCAGTTCGGTATCGAACTCGCCGATTTTCTCAGTCGGGAATTCGACCCTGTAGACGAATTTCACCCGACCGCTCAGATCGAGCGCGCTGGTGACGAGCGTCTCCTCCATCGGCAAGGTCATGCTGCCGTAGCGGCTCAGCCCGCGCTTGTCGCCGACGGCCTGAACCAGCGCTTTCCCCAGGCAAATGCCCACGTCTTCCGTCGTATGGTGGGCGTCAATATGCAGGTCACCCGTGGCCGAAACGGTCAGATCGAACAGACCATGCTTCGCCAGCAGGGTCAGCATGTGATCCAGGAACCCCACGCCGGTCGACACGTCGGCTGTCCCCGTGCCGTCCAGGTTCAGTTCGAGTTCGATCTGCGTTTCCGCGGTCTGTCGCGAGATCCGGCCGGTGCGCGCCATGGGTCGAGAGGTTCCTGCGGCGGCAATGCCGCGATTCGGGGGGATACGCTCAGCGTTCCTGGCGGATCCAGTAAAAACGCCCCGCCGGTCAGAGACCGCGGGGCGGGAAACGGTTCGCGTTCAGCAGCGTCGCCAGCGGGAAACTAAACGTGCGCCGGTTGATTCGAGGCGGACGGATTTTGCAACAGGTCAGACAACTGGCGAATTTGTTGCAATTCGTCCCGCCGCTGATCGTCGTTCAATTCGCTCGATTCGCGGAACTCCAGCATCCGGCTGCTGCGGACGAACCGCAGGCCGCGAAGCAGCAGTTCCCGCTGACGATCCGACAATTCCACGTGCTTGAGTGAGTTCATCGATCGCAAGTCCACATCTGGGACTGAAGGACATTCCTGCGACCCGGCGGCCGCTGTCCGTCATATCAGGTTCATGTCGCCGTGTGATACCGGGAGGCTGACGCCCTGCGGCTGCCTCCTCGAACCCTGGCTCCCAGCCGGGGGATCTGCACGCCAACATCCTGTGGAGCAATGCAGTCTGCGGAGAGATCGATCCGCATCACGATCTCTCTTTGCAACTTCGGGGCCGAACGTCGTGCCCGGCCCAACCGCGCTGAGCGCTGCGTCCGGCTCAGTTTTCCTCACCGGCGATTCTTGCCGGTTTCCGCCGCCGCTTCAACTGTGAACCGGCGGCCGTCTCGGAATTTGGTGCCGCGGAATCGTACACGGATTGACAGGCACCTGGAAAGGTTTGCCGATTATGCCGGAAATTCCTGCAGCGCGGTCGGCTCGTCGGACGAAACTTCCATCGAGAACCGTTTTCGTGTGAAGACGGTTCGCTCGCGTTTCGCCCCGGAGTCTCGACCAGGATGCGACACCCAGCCCCATCGCCCGCCGATCACCCGCCTGCGACACAGAAGATGTGTCTCCGCGCGAGCGACCGCGGTCCCGAGCGCCCCGTGCCGATCCTCATCCCTGCCCGCAGTCCGCAATCTTGCCGAAGGATCACTGCGACGGCCGTCGTCGCGTTGCTCGTCGCCAGCGTTCTGCCCGGCTGCTCTCGCAACTTCTGGCGCTCTCAGGCGGACTTCGATACTTACAATCAGATGTTGATGAAGACGCGCGATCCCCGCTGGGATCTGCCGCGCGTCACGGTCGACGCCGACGTCCGGAGCCGATTCTACGACCCGTACGACCTGACAAAACCTCCGCTGCCGCCGGACGATCCCGCCGCGCATGAATACATGCATATGGTCGATGGGATGGCGGGCTACAAGAGCTGGCACAAATATGGCCAGCTCCTGTCGGTCGAGAACCCGCAGTGGCTGGAAAACATCGGGTTCTCGCCGAAAATCATTCAGGCCAGCTGGGACAAAGAAGAAGAACTGAGCCCGGAGCCGATCCCGACGATCCTCAACCTGACTCTGCCCCAGGCCATCGAGCTGTCGTATATCCACAGCCGCGAATACCAGACGGCGATCGAGAATGCGTACTTGTCGGCGCTGGCGTTGACGTATCAGCAGTTCCAGTACAACGTGCGTTATCTGGGGGCAGCCGGCAATACGCCGTCGTCCACGGTCAATCTCTTCGATCGGCCAAGCGTCTCGGACGGTCTGAGCGCCCCGAACAGCCGGTTCGGCGTCAGCCAGGTGCTGCCGACGGGCGGTCAGTGGGTTGCCGAACTGGCGAACAACACGCTGTGGCTGTTCTCCGGCGGGAAATCGAGCTCCTCGTCGGTGCTGGCATTTTCGCTGACGCAACCGCTGCTGCGCGGGGCAGGACGCAAGATTGAGCTCGAAGGTCTGACGCAGCAGGAGCGCCAGGTCCTGTACGACATCCGCAATCTGGCGCGATTCCGGCAGACGTTCTTCGGAAGCATTGTCGTTCCGAATCAGGCCAGCGGGTTCTACGGACAATTGTTTCTGACCCAGCAGATTCAGAACCAGCGCGAGAATATTCGCGCGCTGGTGGTCCAGATCGAGCGATCCCGGGAGATCTACCGGATCGCTCCGGAAGAACCGATCGACCAGTTGCCGGAGGGGTTCGAGATTCCCCCCGACTTCAAAGAGAAGCTGATCATCAGCAGGTCGGAACGAAAGCCCAGCCTGGGCTGGCGATCGCAGGTCATGACGCCTGAAGAGCGGGAAAGCCTGCTGAACTTGAGCGACAATCCGCTGTTCCAGGCGGCGGCTCAGGAGCTGATCCGGCGCGTGGAAGACCGGAGTCGCCCCAAGGAAGACGATCCTGCAAAGCCCGACGACCCATTCCAGGTCGACGAAAACTCCAAGCCGGTTGTCTCCGACAATCCCGAGCTGAATCGCGTTCTGGTGAACCTGAATGTGCCTCGCACACTGCAGTCAAAGCTCGATGTCGAGAAGCCGCCGCCCCCCAGCCTGTCGTGGCGCGGAGTCATGTCTGACGCAGACCGGACGCGGCTGCTGTCACTGAGCGATGACCCGGCGTATCAGCAGGTCGTGCTCGACCTGGCGGCCCGGGTCCGCTCCGGAACGATTCCCAACGATCTGGCTCAGTTGCTGACCCGCCTGGCGCAGTTGGAGACAGGACTCCGGTCACTCGAACAGAACTTGGCAACCCAGCAGGATCAGTTCAAGTTCACACTCGGGCTGCCGCCGGATATGCAGTTGACGATCGATACGTCCCTGGTCCGCCCGTTTCAGCTGATCGATCCGAGATTGACCGACACCGAGACCCGCCTGCTGGGGTTTGTCAACCAGGTGTCCGAACTGCGGCTCGATTCTGTGGAGGACTTTTCACAGCAGATTCAGCGGCTGATTCCCCGGGTCCGCCAACTGGTTCAAGAAGTGGAGGATAACGGATTCGAGATCATTCGGGACGACTTCCGCAGGACCGAAGAGAATCTCGACCGACGTCTTTCGCTGCTGGATGATGAGGCGGAAAAGCTGCTGGTCCGGACCAATCTGGAACGCGATCAGTTCATGTTCCGGGATGCCGTCAAAAAATTTCGGCTGCTGAAGGAGAGTTTCGAGGAGACGTCTGCCCGAATCGCGGAGAACCGGATCGCGCCGATCGACGCAGTCAATAATCTGCGGGAATTGCGAGAAGATTTGCTGCAATCGCTGCAGAGTCTGAAGGTGATACAGACCGGGCTTCGTGCGGAATTGATCGAGTTGCCAAAGTTTGAAATGTCGATCGAGCAGGTCGTCGAGCTGGCGATGGAGAACCGGCTCGAACTGATGAACGCCCGGGGAAACGTCATGGACGCCCGTCGGCAACTGGAAATTACCGCTAACAGACTGCAATCGGTCCTGAATGTGGTGGCGGAGGGAAATCTGGGGACCGATCCCGGGAACAAGCCCTTTGACTTCCGGGCCGATCAGAGCAGCTTCCAGGCGGGATTGCAGTTTTCCGCTCCGCTAGACCAGGTTCTGCAACGGAATAACTTCCGTGCGGCGATTGTGAATTATCAGCGGGCTCGCCGGGCGTACATGCAACTGGAAGATTCGATTAAACGGGACGTCCGCAACGAATGGCGGGCTCTGGCGGTCCTGCGTCCGAATTTCGAGACAACGCGCCAGAATCTGCGGTTTTCGGGAATGTCGCTGGATTCCTCGATCGAAGCGACCGCCGCGCCGGTTCGACCCGGGGCGGGCGGTGGCGCCAACAGCAACGCCGGTCTGCAATTGACGACGAACCTCGGCAACGTGCTGAACGCCCAGAACAGTTTGATCCAGATTTGGATCCAGCATGAGCTGAATCGCATTAACATTTACCAGGATATGGGTATCATGCAGATCGACGAGCGCGGACTCTGGATAGACCCTGTCTACCAGGATCTCGCCGATCGTCCGAATCCCTCCGCCAGCGAGCCCGCTAATGAACTCCCGCCATCGCCCGAATCCGCCGCTTTCCGCCTGCCGCCCGAACCGGAGTGGCTGGTCCGTCTGCTTGAGGACGTCGCGCCCATTCTCCGCGAAGCCGAGAGCGGGGAAGATCCTGCCCTGGCTGGCAGTGGGGCTGGCGGCGGTCGGGATCGCGGGCTGGTTCGCCTGGCCGGTGATCGGCAAGAGTGAGTGGTTCGCCGGCCGGTCGACGCTGACCAATCTGTCGACGGATGTCGTCCGCCGGGGACCGTTCCAGGTCACCGTGACCGAGCGCGGCACGCTCGACAGCATGCGGAACGCCGTGCTCTCCTCCAAGGTCGAGGGTTCGACGGCGATTATCAGCATCGTCCCCGAAGGAACGCACGTCAAAGAGGGGGACATCGTCTGCGAGCTGGATTCCTCGACGCTGAAGGACAAAGAAGTCCAGCAGACGATCAGTTTCACGTCGGCGCAGTCGCTCTACGATCAGGCCAAGGAAAACGTCGAGATCCAGAAGACGCAGAACGACAGCGACATCGCGGCGGCAAAGCTGAAGCTCGAACTGGCGATTCTGGACAAGGACAAGTACCTGCAGGGCGATTACGAGCAGCAGCGCAAGGAAATGGAAGGGGCCGTCGAACTGGCCCGCGAAGACCTGACGCGTTCGAAAGAGGACTTTGACTACAACGAGCGACTGACTCGGAAGGGCTACAAGACCCAGAACGATCTGGAAGCCAGCCGGATCGCCGTCCGCAAAGCGGAGCTGGCGGTGTCGGTCGCCGAGGAGAAGCTGCGAGTTCTGAGCGAGTTCACTTACAAGCGTCAGATCAAAGAGCTGGACGCAAATGCCAAAGAATTCGGCCGCGAACTGGAGCGGACGGAACGCAAGGCGCTGGCGACGCTGGCCCAGACCGAATCGGAACTGGCGGCGAAGGACCTGACGCTCAAGGTGGAGACGTCGAAGCTCGATCGTCTGCGTCAGCAGATCGAATTCTGCATCATCCGCGCGCCGCAGGACGGCCAGGTCATCTACGCCAACAAGACCGACGGGCGCAGCGACTCGATTCAGATCGAAGAAGGGGCGATGGTTCGCGAGCGGCAGGCGATCATCAACCTGCCCGACCTCGACAAAATGAAGGTCAACGCCCGGGTTCACGAGTCGCGGATCAGTCTGATCCGAGCGGGGCTGCCGGTCTCGGTTAAGATCGACGCGGTGCCCGACAAAGTGTTTCAGGGTGAGCTCGATACCGTCTCATCCGTCCCCAGCTCGACGAACTTCTTCAACCGGGACGTCAAGGAGTACGAAGCGATCGTTCGCCTGCTGGATACGGCAGAGAAAGGGAACCGGCTGCGTCCCGGTCTGACGGCGGGCGTGGAAATCCTGGTGGAACAGCGCGATAATGTGCTGCAGACTCCGGTCCAGTCGATCATCACTGTCGCCGCCCGGCAGTTCGCCTTCGTCGTCACGGACAAACGAGTCGAACGGCGCGAAGTCAAAGTCGGGCAGACCAACGACCGCACGATTGAAATCCTCAGCGGGCTCGACGAGAACGACGTGGTCGTGATGAATCCGCGCTCGCAGTTCGCGACCGAACTCGTGGAGCTGGAAACGCAACTGGTCCAGGAGCAGGCCGAAGAGGCCGCCAAGCATCCGCAGCCCGTGGGAGTCCCCTCCGCCGTTCCCGCGGGAGCCCCGGGGCCTGGCGGTCGACCGCCGGGAGCGGGCGGCCCGCCCGGCGCCGGTGGGCCAGGCGGCCCCGGCGGACCGGGACGTGCACCTGGTGGAGGCGGCCCTTCCGAAGGGGGAGCCCGTCCCGACCCGGTCGCCCGCTTCAAGCAGATGGACGCCAACGGCGACGGCAAGATCACCGAAGATGAAGCCGACGAGCGGATGAAGCCGCGGTTCGCGACCTTCGACGCCGATGGTGATGGCGGTATCACGGCGGAAGAGATGTCCGCGGCGGCAGCGCGATTCCGGGCCGCAGGTGGCGGTGGCGGTGGCGGTGGCGGTGGCGGAGGTGGTCAAGGTGGCGGGCGTCCCCCCGGCAACGCAGGTGGCGGCAGCGGAGGCTGATCGCTGTCTATGCCGGGGACGGGCGACATTGTCGCTTCGTCCTCGCTTGCCCTCCCAGTACTCTCTTCGGTGGTCATTCCGGCATGTCCTTCGCTGCCCAGCTGGTCGATCTCGTCAAGAATTACTACCTCGGTGAGCACGTCGTGCGCGCGCTGCGGGGCGTGACGCTGGATATTCCAACCGGCGACTTCGTTGCCATCATGGGCTCGTCGGGCAGCGGCAAGAGCACCATGCTGAACGTGCTGGGGGCTCTCGACCGTCCCACCGACGGGAAATATATTCTGGCGGGAAACGACGTCAGCCTGATGAACGACGACGCCCTGTCGGACATCCGCAACCGGCTGATCGGCTTCATCTTTCAGTCGTACAATCTGATCCCGCAGTACACAGTGATGGAAAACGTGCAGGTCCCGCTCTACTACCGCGCGGGACACAAGAAAATCGGCCCCGAGGAAGTCAAGCGCTGCCTCGATCTCGCCGAGCGCGTCGGGCTGGGGGACCGGCTGGACCACCGCCCGTTTCAGCTTTCCGGCGGTCAGCAGCAGCGCGTGGCCATTGCGCGAGCGCTCATCAACAATCCGGAGATCATTCTCGCCGACGAACCGACGGGGAACCTGGACTCGGCGACGGAAAAGGAAATCATGGACCTGCTGACGCAGCTCAATCGCGAAGGACGGACCATCATCATGGTGACCCACGAAACATCGGTGGCCCGCCGCGCCCGCCGGCAGATTGTGATGAAAGACGGCGTGATCGCCAGCGTGGGCTTCTTCGGCGACGAAGCGGACTCCAAGTAGTCCGCACCACTTTTCAGACGACAGATACTCCGCATGGCGAACTACCTCCGCACGATCCGCCTGGCGATGAAAAGCCTGCTGCTGCACAAGCTGCGGTCGGGCCTGACCATGCTGGGCATCGTGTTCGGCGTCTTTTCGGTGATCGCGATGCTGGCAATCGGCGAAGGGGCCAGCGCGCAGGCCCAGCGGCAGGTGCTGGAGCTCGGCGCCACGAACATCATCGTGGTCAGCGTCAAGCCCCCCGACGATTCCCAGCAGGCCTCCGGGGGCGGAGGCCGCAGCTTCGGCCTGCAGTACGGACTGCTCCGTTCGGACTACCGGCTCCTGACGGAAACCGTGCCGAATCTGATCGGCGCCGTCCCCATCCGCGAGATCATCGCGGAATCGCGATACCTGCAGAAAATGATCAACGCCCGTCTGGTCGGTTGCACGACCGAGTACGCGGACATGAATCATCTCCAGCTCGTCCGCGGTCGGTTCATTACCGATCAGGACGAGTACGAAATGGGCAACGTCTGCGTCATCGCCAGCGATGTGGCGTCCACCCTGTTCCCGTTCGAAGACCCGCTGGGCAAGACCGTCAATGTCAAGAGCTTCCGCTTCCGGATCATCGGGGTCACACGCCAGCGAACCGCTTCCGCAGCGGTCGGCGGCAGCATGTCGGGGCAGGACTTCAACAAAGACATCTACATTCCGCTGCAGACGTTCCGCGTCCGCATCGGGGACCGCATCTTCACCCGGATGAGCGGCAGCATGTCCGCCGAGGAGGTGCAGCTCAATCAGATTACGCTGAAGGTGAAGAGCGATAAGGACGTGCTGCCGACCTCGGAGGTCGTCCGCGAGTCGCTGCAGAAGACGCACGGCAGCAAGAAAGACTTCGACATCATCGTTCCGCTGGAGCTGCTCCGCCAGGCGGACCAGATCCGGCAGATCTTTAATATCGTTCTGGGTTCGATCGCCGCGATCAGCCTCGTCGTCGGCGGCATTGGCATCATGAACATCATGCTCGCCACCGTCACCGAGCGGACTCGCGAGATCGGAATCCGTCGGGCGCTCGGCGCCCGCCAGCGGGATATCATCGAGCAGTTCCTCACGGAAACGATCGTCCTCTCCGGAGCAGGGGGGCTGATCGGCGTGATGCTGGGGCTCCTGACCCCCCTCTCGTTCACCGGGATCCAGTGGATCGTCGAAAACTTCATCCTCGACAAGTCGTCGGGCGAGGCCCCGATGGCCCGCATGTTCGCCGAGATGCAGCCGCAGATCGCCTGGTGGAGCCTGCCCGTCGCCTTTGGCATTTCGGTCGGCATTGGCATCGTGTTCGGTCTCTATCCGGCCCAGTCGGCGGCCCGGCTGGATCCGATCGAAGCCCTCCGCCACGAGTAGTTGCTGGGGCATCGACTGCGAATTCGATAAGCTGGAGGACACGCCGGCAACACCGTCGGCCCAGCAGCAGAAAGCCGACGGATGGAATGGGATTTCGAGCAGCTCAGCCGATCGCGTGCGGACTTGACGCAATGGCAGACGCAGCGGCTGCGGGTTCTCCTGCGGGGAGTCTTGCCGGACAACAAGTTCTGGCAGTCCCGCTGCCAGGCCGCGGGACTGTCCGCCGAGACTTTGCGTTCGCTCGATGATCTCGGACGTCTGCCGTCCATCCGCAAGGCCGACCTGGCTGCCGACCAGGCGGAGCATCCTCCCTACGGGACGATTCTGACCGAACCCGTCGGACGGTATTCCCGGCTGCATCAGACATCGGGCACAACGACCGGGCAGCCGATGCGCTGGCTCGATACCGCGGCCTCGTGGCAATGGGTGCTGGACTGCTGGCGACAGAACTACCGTCTGCTCGGGCTGCGTCCGGACGATCGTCTCTGCTTCCCGTTTTCGTTCGGCCCGTTTCTCGGTTTCTGGGCCGGTTTCGAAGGGGCCGCACAACTCGGCAATCTCTGCATCGCCGCCGGGGGGATGAGCAGTGAAGCCCGGCTGCGGCTGATCGCCGAGAATCAGGTGACGATTGTCGGCTGCACTCCCACATATGCGCTGCGGCTGGCGGAAGTCGCCCGGCAGCAGGGGATGGATCTCCCGCGCGGTTCCGTCCGGGCGATTCTCGTCGCCGGCGAACCCGGCGGTTCCTTGCCCGAGACCCGCCGTCGGATCGAAGAGGCCTGGGGAGCACGCGTTTTCGACCACTGGGGCATGACCGAACTGGGGCCGCTCGCCACCGAAGCCGACGACGATCCCGCCGTGCTGACGGTCCTCGAAACCGAATGCATCGCCGAAGTCCTGCAGATTGACAGTGACCAGCCGGCCCCCCCCGGCCAGTTCGGCGAGCTGGTGATGACCAACCTGGGACGGACCGGTTCGCCGCTGCTGCGTTACCGCACCGGCGACCTCGTGCAGCCAATCGTCGAGCCGCATCCGTCGGGTCGGTGCCTGCTCCGTCTCGCCGGCGGGGTTGTCGGTCGCGCCGACGACATGCTCATCATCCGCGGTAACAACGTCTTTCCGGCGAGTATCGAGCAACTGGTCCGGACGCTGCCGGAGATCGTGGAATACCGCATCGTGGTGACCTCGCACCGGGCGATGACCCACGTCCGGCTGGAGATTGAGCCGTTGCCGGACGTTTCCGCGGAACGTCACCTGGCGATCGCGGAGCAGCTTGTCCATCTCACCAAGGACCGCCTCAACTTTCACCCCGAAGTCCAGGTTGTGCCGCCAGGCACGCTACCACGGTTCGAGATGAAAGCCCGCCGGCTGGTGAGAGAGTAGCGGCGGACGGCAATTGTTTCTTACGAAGCTGCCTCCGGCTCGACGCCGGCCGACTCTTTGGGTCGACTGCGGCCGAAGCGGGGTTCCTGCCCCTTGAGCAGCCGGTGCAGATTGCTGCGGTGCTTCCAGATCACGAGCGCCGGCACGACCAGGCTGAATGCTCCGACGGGCCAGGTTTCCGGACCAAAGGGGGAGGGCTGCAGCGCGATCATCTGGTGCAAGGCGAACGCTGCGGCCCCGAGCACCGACCCCAGCGAGACAAACCGCGTCACCGCGAAGACCACGACGAACGTAGCGAACGTTGTCAGCGCCCCCCACGGAGAAACCGCCAGCAGCACGCCAATCGAAGTCGCCACCCCTTTGCCGCCGTGAAAACCGAGCCAGCAGGAATACATGTGGCCCAGCACGGCGCCCAGACCTGCGACCGCCGTCAACTGCTGCAGCGAAACATCGTCCGCGGTCCAGAGCCGGGGGAGCAGGACCGCCGGCAGCCCCCCTTTGAGGGCATCCAGCACCAGTACGACCAGACCCCACTTTGTGCCGAGCGCCCGGCTGGCGTTGGTGGCGCCGATATTGCCGCTGCCGATCGTCCGCAGATCGACACCTTTAATCGCCCGGGCCAGGAGCAGGCCGAACGGGATCGAACCGGCGAAATAGCCCGCCAGCAGCGTGACGGAAACGGCAAGCGGGGACATCGGGGGACTTTCCTGCAGCAAGCGATTCAGACGACGGCGCGGAGGGAATTGTGACGGGTTCCTTGATGGTCGGCCAGCCAGGGCCGGGACGCAATCCCGGTTGACAGAATTCGCCGGGAGCTTTACATCTGCCGCACCGTAACCCGCTCCGGGGGGATCGGCGTACGCACCGGCCGCCGGATTCAGCGCGGGCGGCTCCAGGGAAGGGGAAAGCGGCATGGAAGCATTGTCTCGCCTGCGGAAACGCGATTATCTGCTGCTGGTTGCCTACGGATTACTGCTGTTCGGCATCGCAACCGTCAGCGGCCGGCCGCTGACGCTCCACGAATCCGTGCTGCCGCAGAGCGCTCGTGAGATGCTCGCCGACGGCGATCTGCTCGTCCCCAAGAAGGGGGGGGAGCCCTGGTTGGAGAGCCCGCCGCTGCCGCAGTGGATCACTGTGGCGATCGCCTCGGCGTTCGGTCGCTGCGATAGCGAATCGATCGTCCGGCTCGGTCCGACTCTCGCCGGCACTTTCGTCGTCTGCCTCGTCGCCTGGATGGCGTCCGTCTGGTTCGGCCGGGGGATCGGGCTGCTGGCTGGCTTCGTGCAGGCGACGACAATCCAGTTCACCCGCTACACCTGGCTCGCCGAAGACGAGATCTTCCTGTGCGCTCTCATCACGGCGTCAATTGCACTCTTTGTCCGGCTGGAATTTGGCCAGCCCACGGAGCAGTTGGAAGGCCGCGGTCCGCTGAGCCTGGTCTTCGGGCGGCGTTCCTGGTGGACGGTCGCGTTCTTTGCGGCGCTCGGCGCGACGAATCTGGCCAAGGGGCTGATTTTTGGCCCGGCGATGGCCGGCATTCCGATGGCCGGATACCTCCTGCTCAGCCGGGAGCCGGCTCGCCTTCGAAAGTACGTCTGGCTCTGGGGCGGGCTGCTGTTCGCGCTGATCATGTTCGCGTGGCCGCTGGCGGTCCTGCAGCGGTTTCCGAATGCGGTCGATGTCTGGTTCAAGGATCTCGGCGGGCGACTCAGCGGGGAATACACCCTGATCAATCAGCCCTGGTGGTACTACCCGGTCAATCTCCTCTGGATGATTGCCCCCTGGACCTTCGTCGCTCCCTGGATGATTCGCGCGACGTGGCGCTCCGCCTGGTTTCAGACGGTCTCTCCCGAGCGATTCCTCTGGGGCTGGGCATTGCTGGTCCCGGCGGTATTTTCGATTCCCGGCGGTAAGCACCACCATTATCTGCTGCACGCGATGGCCCCGTGGGCGATCCTGGCGGCACTCGGCATCCGCCGGATGAAAGCGGAAATTCCGGGCTGGCCGGTGTTCTTCCGTCATCCGGCCACCAGCCTGCTGTCGATCGCGACCCCGGCCATCATCGCGATCTGGGTGCTGCGCGATCGGATCGCCGGACCGGCCTGGCTCCCCTGGGCGCTGCTGGCCGTGACGCCCGTCTTTGTCTTCGCAATGGCCTACGGTTTCGTGGATCGCCGCCCCTGGCGTTCCGGGGCCGTCATCTTCGGCGGTCTCTGGCTCGCCTACGCCTCCGGCCACGTCTACTCCGGAAAGTACTTCGACCGTCACCGCTTCGACGCGGCATTCCTCAAGGAAGTCCGCGTCAGTGCGGCCGAGACCGGGCTTCCGCTGCTCGTTGATATGCAGGGCCATCGCCCGCTGCAGCCGTTTCTGAAGCTCTTCTACCAGAGCGACTCCGCCCGGCCGCTCCACAACGTGAGCTTTCTGGCAGACAGAAACATCTCGGAGCGTGAAATTCTCGTCCTGACTCAGGCAGGAGAGGAAGCCGCGCTGCGCGGCTTCGGGACTGTGGAGCTGCTGTCGCAGAGCGAGTCGACCTCGGGCGACGTCGACGGGACGGAGCGTCTGAGCCTGTATCGCCTCACCTATCGTGCGGACCTTGAACGACTGGCGGCCGAACACATCGAGATCTCTCCCGCTCAGGCCATTCAATATGCGCCCCGTCCGCAACTGACCCGCCGGTTCTAGGACCGTCGGGCTCCAGAATCGATCAGACCGGACTTCGCCTCGTTTCGAGCCGCAGGCTCGGTTGTGATTGATACCGTCGGGCAACGGCCGGCTCAAGACGCCAAACGCACTGCATTTCATGCAATCGCTCCATTCTGTTTTTCCTGCGTATTCGCTGCAATTCATCGTTTACAACGGTTACCTCTTGAGTACATTGGATCCGGTCACTGCTAACACTGCTTAGCAGGAAGAACAACGAGTCCGTTCTGTAACCAATTGAAATATAAACGGTTACGTAAAGTTCGGTGTTCCTCCGGCGACCGGGCCCGCTCGATGAGGACACTTCAATATGACAATTCAGGCATACTGTCTGACTTCGGACGCCGAACTCCTGGTTCAGCTCGGTACATGGACGCGTGATCAAGTCCCGGCGTGGACGATCTCGGAATGTCCCGCGCTTACAAGCATTCCAGCCCTTCTCGATCAGCCGGAACCACTGATTCTGCTTGTCGATGTTCGCGGGGGAACGGTCAGCTCAGAGACCGAAGCGGTCCTCGAATGCCTGGCTCGATTTCCCGGCAAACCGTTGACTTTGCTGACGCTCGGCGAGCGTCTGATGCCCCTTGGCGTCGCCGGGCTGATCGATCTGCTGGCCATCAATCATCTGGAATGGCCTCCCCGCGGTGAAGTCTCTCAGTCGTCGATCGCAAAGTTGCAGTCTGCTGGCGGACGCCCGCCGGCCCGGCGGATTCCCTCGCGATTCTTGATGACCGCCGGGGAGGTGGAAATCGCCACGTACGAGCCCGATCTCAAACCAGTGCTGGAGCAGGTCCGTCGGATTGCGGCGCACGACGTGACGCTGCTCCTGGTGGGTGAGACCGGTACGGGCAAGACGACTCTGGCCCAGTTCATCCACCAGCTTTCGACGAGGGCCGGGCACCCGTTTATGCACCTGGCCTGCGGGGCGCTCCCGAAGGACCTGATCGAGAGCGAACTCTTCGGCCACGCCCGCGGCGCATTCACTGGCGCCGACCGCAACAAAATCGGCCGGTTCGAAGCGGCGGGGCGGGGAACTCTGCTGCTCGACGAAATCGACTCACTCGGTCCCAACGAGCAGGCGAAACTGCTCAAGGTCATCGAAACCGGCGAATACGAGATGGTCGGCTCCGCCGAACCCCGCAGTTCCCAGGCCCGGCTGATTGTTGCTGCGAACGTGGATCTGGAAACGCTCACGCAATCGCAGCGGTTCCGGTCGGACTTGTACTACCGGCTCAACGTTCTGGAGTTCCGCCTGCCGCCGCTGCGCGATCGGCCGCTCGATATCGTTCCACTCGCGATGCAGTTCGTCGCGGAATGCAGCAGCGAGTACGGCGTAACGATCGAGGCCGTTCAGGTCGACTTCTTCGATGCCCTGCGCGCCTACGCGTGGCCGGGTAACGTCCGCGAGTTGAAGAACCACATTCGCCGCGCCGTCCTCTTCTGCGAAGAGGGTCGCCTGACGGTGAACGATCTGGCCCACGTGGTGATTCGGTCTCAGTTCCAGCCGGCGGAGGCTGCCGTCAGCCGGCCGGCGGACGCGTGGACCCTGGCCGATCGCGTGGCGACCAGCGAACGCGAGATTCTTGAGCAGGCGCTCGCCGCCCACAAGCACAAGCGAGCCGCCACGGCCCGCGCGCTCGGTATCAGCCGGGTCGGACTTTACAAGAAGATGCGCAAGTACGGCATGCTCGACACGGTGAAGGAAGAGTCCCGAACCTGAGCAATACGGACGATGCCATGAGCCGAGATCGCAGCCCGACAAACATTCCAGACTGACCGGTGACTGAATCCGGCGCCTGCCGGCACGCCGTCGCGCGTCAGATGACCGCCGGTTGCCGGGTCGCCGGTGTAGAACCGCGTTACGGCTGTTCGTTCGACGGTTCTGTCGAGCGGGCATTCGCGGTGTTACTCGATGCGTCGAGAATGCCGCCCGGACGGTGGCCCTCAATCACAAAGTTCCGCAGCTTCACGACGGGCGGCCCCATCAGCAGCACGAAAATCGGCGGTGCCAGGCAGAAGACGACAGGAAACAACAGCTTGATGCTGGTCTTGCCGGCTTGTTCTTCGGCGCGCTGCCGCCACGCCCGCCGAACGCTGTCGGCATATTCCGTCACGGCAGTCGCCACGTGCGTCCCGGTCCGCTCGGTCTGAGTGACCAGAGCCGCCAGGGCGTTCACGTCGGGCGTATTGATCCGTCGGGCAAATTGCCGCAGCGCGCGGGGCATCGTATCGGCATCCGCCTGGCGGCGGATGATTTCCAGTTCGACGGCAATATCCGGATGGAAGAACTCGATCTCCCGCGACACTCGTTCCAGGGCTTCCCGGAGCGGTAATCCGCCGACCAGGCACATCCGGACGACATCCAGTGCATCCGGCAGTCCTTTCTGGATGCGATCGACCCTGCGCCGGGCCTGAATGGACAGCATCATTCTCGGCAATGCGTATCCCAGCAGCGCGACGACCAGCGTGGCGCCTCCAATGATCTCCGGCAGGCTGGTCGCCGGGTCGGCGGCAACCGCCATTCCGCCACCGATCAGCAGCGAACCGACGGTCAGCGTGTTGCGAGTTGCCAGATAGTCGACCAGGGCGTTCTGACCGTAGTAGCCGGCCCGCTTCAGGTCCTGGTCGATCGCTTCGACCTCGGTCCCGAGCTGCGGAAGCATTCCCGCCAGGGCTCGCGTCCAGGCACTGGCTTTCCGGCCGCTGATGCGTTCCCCGAGTTCGGTCAGATCCCGGGTCTTCTGGCGGGCGTTCACGAACCCGCTTCCCAGGGCAAAGGCCATCGCCGCGATGGCAATGAAGACGCCGGCGGTCAACAGATCGAGCAGGAGTTCAGGAGTCACAATCATTCCTCGTCGGGTCTGAGGCTGTCTGACGGTCGAGAGACGGGAGGGGATGCGAGTCGATCAGTTTTCGGGTCGCACGAGCGCCATCACCCAGAGGATGCCAATCAGTTCGAGCACGATCGCCACTACCAGCATCGAGCGACCCAGGGGATCCGAGTACAACACGGCCAGGTGCTCGGGCTGCAGAACCATCAGCGACAGGTACGCAATCGGGCAGACCGCCGCAATCAGGAGGGCCGAGGCCCGCCCCGCCCCGGTCGCGGCCTTGATCTGCCGCCAGGCCGTCGTGCGGTCGCGGATGACCGAGCCCATCCGTTCCAGCGTGTCGGGAAGGCTGCCGCCCGCCTGTCGCTGCACGATCAGCGTGCTCGTCAGAATCCGGAACTCCACCAGACGAATGCGGGCTGCCAGATACTTCATGACGCTGTTGAACGATCGGCCGAGCTCGAGCTGGCGCGAGCAGCGCTGAAACTCGCGACCGAGTTCGCCGCCAGCCTCTTCGCCGACCAGCTTGATCGCCTGGTCGACGCTTTCGCCCGCCCTGACAGCCCGGGCGAACATATCCAACACCGAAGGCAGTTGCATCCGGATCGCCTGAATCCGCCGACTTCGCATCCGCATCAGGACCAGCAGCGGAACGAACATTCCAACCATTCCGGCGGCCAGGCCCGCGAGAGGCAGATCGAAGGCAATCCAGATTCCGCCGCCGACGGCGAGCCCGATGGCGATCATCAGCAGAGCCGCCGAGATCGGACTGAGGGCATCCGTCGCCTCCAGCACAAGCCGGTCAAAGCCCTGGTCGAGCTTGCCGAACAGAGACCGCGCCGGCGCCTGATCGAAAACGTCCAGCGATCGGCGCATCCGGATTGGACGCGGTCGCAGCGAAACTCCGCCGGTCGCGTCACCGGCGACGAACAGATCGCGGACCACCATCGCCGCGGCGACGATGATCGCTGCGATTCCGGCAAACACAAGCAGCACAATGACTGGAAGACTCAGCATGTCAGATCATTCCGCACGGAGACGATCGGAAGAATTTGAGACTCATCGGTTCGCTCAGCGGACGGGGATCCGCCGCTTGTCGAACATCTCGTCCGGCAGCCGCACGCCCGCCGCCCGCAGCCGGCCCAGGCAGATCGGACGATAGCCCGTGACAAAGAACTCGCCCTGAGCGACTCCCAGGTCGTTCACGCCGGTTTGTTCGTAACCGAAGATGTCCTCGACCAGCAGTCCGCCGTCGCGGATGCCGACGATTTCGGAGACCCGCATGACGCGACGCGGCCCGCCTTTCAGACGGGCCAGATGGACGATCAAACCGATCCCCGACGAGATGTACTGCCGCACGACGGGAATGGGCAGGTCATACCCCGCCATGGCAACCATCAGTTCCAGCCGTGCCAATGCATCGCGAGTGTCGTTCGCATGAATCGTCGTCAATGAGCCCTCGTGGCCCGTATTCATGGCCTGGAGCATATCGAGCGCCTCGGCGCCGCGGACTTCGCCGACGACGATCCGGTCGGGGCGCATCCGCAGGCTGTTGCGGACCAGCGAACGCTGCGTAATCTCTCCGGTGTTCTCGGTATTGGGCGGACGCGTTTCCATCCGCACAACGTGCTTGTGCTGCAATTTCAGTTCGGCGGAGTCTTCGATCGTGATCAATCGCTCGTCGGCGGGGATGAACTGAGCCAGCGCGTTCAGCAGCGTCGTCTTGCCGGAGCCCGTGCCGCCCGAGATCAGCAGGCTGATTCGCGCCTCCACCGCCGCCGCGAGGAATTCCGTCATGTCGCGCACGA
Source organism: uncultured Planctomycetaceae bacterium (assembly GCA_942493135.1). Taxonomy (GTDB): domain Bacteria; phylum Planctomycetota; class Planctomycetia; order Planctomycetales; family Planctomycetaceae; genus Planctellipticum. The sequence goes on from OW818684.1 coordinate 3,710,535, forward strand.
TGGTCTGATTGTCGACCAGGTCTTCGACGCCCAGTGGACGGGCGCCGAAACGTCGAATGGAGAGCGTCGCGCCGTCCAGAGCCAGCGGAGGGATGACGGCGTTCACGCGGCTGCCGTCGGGCAGCCGGGCGTCGACCATCGGGCTGACTTCGTCGATCCGCCGGCCGACCCGCGACACGACGCGCTGAATGATCCGCATAAGATGCGCATCGTCCGCGAAGATGACATTCGACGATTCGAGCCGTCCGTATCGTTCGACATACACTTCGTAAGGCTTGTTGACCAGGATATCGCACACGCGGTCGTCCCGCATCAGCGCTTCCAGCGGCCCGAGGCCAAAGACTTCGTCGTACAGCTCATCGAGCATCCGTTCGCGCATCGCCCCGGCCAGCTGCGGCGCGTCTTCTTTGACGATCTCCTCGGCGACCAGACGAACTTCCCGTTCGAGCTGATCCTGCCGAACCTGGGCCAGCATCGACAGATCGAGCGAATCGACCAGCTTTTCGTGGATCGCGACTTTCAGCCGCTGGAACTTGAGTTCGTCCGGATCGACGTTCGCGCCATCCACTTCCGGAGAGACCTGCAGCGTGCGAGAGCTCATGGGCGACATTCAGAAGCATCCTTACGAGACTGACGGAGACGTTTACGGATACCCGATTCAGCAAACCGCGGACCATCCGGGGGGCCGCGGAAACGACAACCGGCGGCGCATCACAGGTTGATGCACCGCCGGTCGTTACAACTCTCACAGACGATTCAGCCGGGCCGGCGAATCACGAGCCGCCAGCACGGCTGTCGGGGATCGAAATCACCCGCTGCACGCTGACCGGCTCGATTTCCGGTGCATCCGGGTTCCCCGCGACCGGGGTGCTGATGAAGCCGGGGAGGATTTCGTCCCGCACATCCACGCGAGTTTTGCTTTCGAAGACTACGACGGACTTTTGACCCGCCTTGTAGACTTCCATCTGTTGCGGTTCGGCATCATCGGGCAACCCGAGGATGTCGTTCAGCACCAGCCGCTGATTCGTCTTGCTGACCGGGATGATGTTGGCCGGATCGTCCGGATTTCGCAGCGACAGGCTGAGCTGGCCGCGCCCTTCGATGACTTTCAGTGCCTTGGCCTGAGGGGGAGTCACGGCCAGCGTAACCGTGCCCTTGCTGGTGCTGTTCTGACCGAGGGTGACGATGCGGCCCGGTTCGATCGTCTTGTCGATCGCCAGCACTTCGATCATGTCGAGCAGCGTCAACGTGATCTCCGGACGCTTTCCGGAGGCTTCCGAACGGAACAGAACGTCGACGAACGATCCCGGACGGGCGAAGCCCATCACGGCTCCGATGTTTTCGACCGGCACCGTGACGGCGCGATATCCGGGCTTGAGCAGATCGGCAATCCCCGGTCCGTGACCGTCCGAATAGAACATGTCGGGCGAGAAGACGTCTCCCGGTTTGACCATCTGTCGCAGCGTCCGACCGATGATCTGCGTCGTGTTGGGCATGTACGCCTTGTTCCGGTATTCGCTCTTGGCGAATTCCTCCGGAGTGTACGACCGCATCACGATGTCATTCAGCGCCATCTCATGGCCGGAGTTGATTTCGCCAGCGGCGATCGGCACCAGGATCGCCTGAACCTTCGGCCTGGTGGTCGGCATGAGCGCCAACGCCTCCGGCTTCTGCAACTGCTGCCGGACGACAAATGCGCCCGCCAGGCCGAGGAGAATCGCAAACACCGTTACCGCCAGCGTGCCTGGACTGAGTCGAGCCACAGTTCAGCCTCTTCTTCCCAAAGTAATGAAATTGTCCGCCGTCAGATCGCTGCCCGCCCAAAGGCGGGGATGCCGGTCACTCCCCGGTCACAGCCACCCCGTTGAGAGTCACCGGCTGGATGTTTCCAGGAACCGTATCCGCAAATGAGGACGTCACCGTCCCGATCGTGATCGAATAAGACTGATCCAGGTTCTCCAGGTCGACAGCAATGTCGCCGAACTCCTGAACGAGCTGGTCGCGAAGTGTTGCGGCTCCGCACAGGATGCCCAGGGCCACGATCGTCACCATGAGAATGAAGCTGGCGGCATCGACGCTGCCCGTCGTGTCATTCAGCCATGCTCGCAGCGATTTTCCAACGCGATCCATTCCGGCTTCCTTCCGCTGGCCCATTTTCCGAACCACTGCACTACTCGCCCGCAGGCGTGACGTTGATCGAAACACACTGCGTGCCGGCCGGACCGTTCTGATCCGCCTGGCCACTTTCCAGCCCGCCGGCTTCACCGGCATCGGCCCCGTCCGTCATGCTGGAACCGGCCACGCTTCCCACTCCAGCAATCGTGATGCCGGGAAACGTGCTGGAATGGTCCAGCTCGGAAATTGCGTCGGCCGCATCGGCCAATTCGAGGATCGCCTGGTCTCGGAACGTCGCCAAACCCGTGATGAGGCCAATACATACGATCGTCGACAGCAGGACCAGCTCTGCGGAGAACACTGCCCCGTGCTCGTCGCTCCAGAATCTGTTTGCCGATCTCAACATACCTGCCGGCCCCCGATGGTTAACGTTCGTTATCAAATCTGATGAATCGCTGTCGCGAGACGTCATCACCGCGTGGCAGAGATGCAACAAGGGTGAGAGCCAGTAACCCGGCCCTCACCCTTGCATCGACTCATGCTGCCGAGGGCACAGCCAGGTGGAACTATTCGCCGGCCGGGGTGACGTTGATCACCAGGCACTGCGTTCCGGCGACGCCGTTCTGATCGGCGGTGTTGCCGACAGCTTCGCAGAAGTCCGGTTCGTCGGCGAAGACCGAGCCGGCGGTGCTGGCGGCGTGAGCCGTCACGGCGCTGTAGCTGTAGGACTGGTCGATTTCGCTGACGGCGTCGGCGACGTCGGCCAGTTCGGTGAGAACCTGGTCACGGACGGTGGTCAGACCGGTGATCAGGCCGATGACGACGATCGTGGCGATCAGAACGAGCTCGGACGAGACCACGAAACCGGCCTCTTCCTTCATGAAACGAGCGAACAGAGACATGTGGTGAACCTTCCAGAACTGGAACCCTGAAAACTGAAGACGCCCTGCTGCGGATCGCGACTCCGAGCGGCGCCAGACTGACCTGCCGGCCGACAGGTTCCGGTGTCAATTAGCAACGGTTGTGCCAGCCCGCCGGGATTACTCTGGAATTCCACGGAGAGACAGGACCGTGTGACGCTGACTTTCCGAAACGCCGTCTTGCAAACCCGCACCTCTGGGTGTCTGCCTGACATGCATCCCAGCAAAGCTCAACGTCCGCCGGCCGATTCAGCCTCTGCGATCATCCCCGGCCGACTGCATATCGCAAACCGTGTTCAGCTCTGGGCTTCCGCGTGCCAGCCGGAAGCAGTCAGGCCGAGGTTACAGCGACGGAATTCGCTCAATCGTTGTAATCGAACCACTTGCGTCACGGCAATCCTGAACGCTGCAGGACGATCTTCAGACCGGAAGCTCGCCGTGTCACGGCGTTGTCAAGAATCGACAGTGCGCCAGGGGGCTTGTTTCGATTCCCGAACACGTTGTCAAAGGGCTGCGGGCCGCTGGCGGGCTTGCGGTACCGAGTTGACCGGCCCGCGCTGATTCCAGTTGTTTACACAGCGCACACCGCGGTCAGCCGGCGAACCAGACTGTAAACCTTGCCTTCGAAATCAGTGCCTCCCGCCGGCCTTTTCCACCCGTTCCGACTGTCGGCGCTCAATGGCTGCCAGCGATGCCTGTGGGATCGACGCGATCAACTGACGGGTGTACTCGTTCTCCGGACGGGCATAGATCCGGTCGGACGGGCCGTACTCGACGATTCTCCCGGAGTTCATCACGGCCATCATGTCCGACATGAACTTCACGACGCCCAGATCGTGACTGATGAAGATGTACGTCAATCCGCGTTTTTCCTGCAGGTCCTTCAGCAGGTTGAGCACCTGGGCCTGAACGGAGACGTCCAGAGCCGAGACCGATTCGTCGCAGATCAGAAACTCGGGCTCCACCGTCAGCGACCGCGCGATGCACAGCCGTTGACGCTGCCCGCCGCTGAATTCGTGCGGATAGCGGTCCAGATGCTCGGGGAGCAGCCCGACTTCGTGGAGCAGGGCGGCGGCCCGGTCCCGACGATCGCGGGCCGACGCCCCCAGCCGATGGACCGCCATTGCTTCCGTCAGCATGGTTTCAATGGTCATGCGGGGATTGAGCGAACTGTATGGATCCTGAAACACGATCTGCATCCGGCGGCGATGCGACCGCAGTTCGCCGCCCCGCAATGAGCTCCAGGGAAGGCCATCGAACGTCACGTCACCGCCCGTGATCGCCGTCAGCCGCATCAGCGCCCGGCCGGTCGTCGTTTTGCCGCACCCCGATTCTCCGACGAGCCCGAGGGTCTGCCCCTTGTAGACCTTCAACGAGATCCCGTCGACCGCCTTGACATGACCGACGACCTGCCGGAAAAACCCCTTCCGGATCGGGTAATACACGTGCAGGTCGCGCACGTCGAGCAGCGGCGCCGTCCCCTCAGGAACCAATGCGGTCCCGGCGGGGTAATCAGATGCCTTCCACTCAATTCCGCCAGCTTTCAGCTCCGACTCCGAGTGGAGCAGACGCCCACGCCCCCGACCTTCGATCTCCGCCAGCCGTTCTGAACTGAGCGATTTCTCGACGATCAGCAGCTCGCCGTCCGGTCCCGTGGAACTCTCCATATATTCCGCGACGGTCGGCAGTCGGCGGCGAGTCGCATCGAGTCGCGGCCGGCAGGCGAGCAGCCCGCGGGTATAGGGATGTTCCGGGTTCCGGAACAGCTCCACGACCGGTTTGTACTCCACCAGTTTCCCGCGGTACATCACCGCCACTTCGTCGGCGATCTCCGCGATGACTCCCAGATCGTGCGTGATAAACAGCACCGCCATTCCCCGCTCGTCCCGCAGCCGGCGGATCAGATCCAGGATCTGGGCCTGAATCGTTACGTCGAGGGCGGTCGTCGGCTCATCCGCGATCAGCAGCTTCGGATTGCAGCTCAGCGCCATGGCGATCATCACGCGCTGCTTCTGCCCGCCGGACATTTCGTGCGGGTAGCTGTCAATCCGCCGGTCCGCTTCGGGAATTCCGACTTCCCGAAACAGCTCGATCGCCCGGGCACGGGCTTCTTCGACCGAAACCTTCTGGTGCAGGCGGATGGCCTCCATCACCTGCCAGCCGACGCGGTAGACCGGGTTCAGGGATGTCCCCGGCTCCTGGAAGATCATGCTGATGTCCCGGCCGCGGAGCTTGCGCATTTCGGCGATCGGCAACTGGACAAGATTCCGCCCGAGGAAGGAAATCCGGCCCCCTTCGATCGACGCGCCGACGTCCGGCAGCAACCGCATGATCGACAGCGACGTGACTGACTTTCCGGAGCCCGATTCGCCCACGAGCCCCAGCGTCTGTCCCGGTCGAATCTTCAGCGTCAGGCCGTCGACGGCTTTGACGAGACTTCCTTCGCTGCGAAAGCAGGTCTTGAGACCGTCGATTTCCAACAGCGGCGCAATATCGCTCATACGTCCTCCGTGCCGAGTGAGCACGCAGAATCGTCGAACGCCTGCGGGGAGTCAAGCCGCAGGGAATTGACGTCAAGGGGCAACTGGCCAGGTTTCAGGCCGTCTGACTGCGCCGCTGCCGCCACTGGTCCACCCAGACCGCGTCGATGATGACCAGTCCGATGATGATATCCTGCAGTTCGTTGCTCAGCCCCAGTTGGGTGCAGCCGCTGGAAATGACAGACATCAGCGCCGCTCCGGCCAGGGTCCCCATGACTGAGCCTCTGCCGCCGCTCAAGCTGCCTCCACCGATGACCACCGCCGCGATCACTTTGAGCTCGAGCCCCACCCCTGAAGTCGGGTTGCCACTGGAGAGCCGCGAAAACTGATAGATCCCGGCGAGCCCGACAAACAGCCCGCAGACCGCGTAAACGGCGATCCGGTTGAGCGGTACGTTTACGCCGCACAGTCTGGCGGTGGCTTCATTGGAGCCGAGCGCATAGACGTACCTGCCGAAGATGGTGTACTTCAATACGGCGGCAACCAGAAGGGCCAGCAGCAGCCCCCACCAGATGCCAGCGGGATGTCGCAGGTAGTCATACCAGATGTCAATGATGGGGCTGCCGGTCAACTTGGTCGGCCACAAGGCCGAATTTCGCATACTGAGCAGCGACAGCAATGCGGCTGGCACCTGAGTCTCCGGATCAGGGCGGACTGTCTGGGAGTTGCTGGCGTACGTCGCGAGCAGCTTGGCGGCACCGAGATAGATTGTCATCGTCCCAAGTGTGACAATGAATGGCACCACACGAAGCACGCTGACCAGCAGTCCGTTAAAGGCGCCCAGCAGCGCTCCAACTGCCAACGTCAGCAGCAACGCCGGTATGGGAGGCAGGCCACGGAGCAGAGCGGACGCAAGCACCGTCGCGCATAAGGCGATTCCGGTTCCCACGGACAGATCGATACCGCCGGCGATAATCACGACCGTCATGCCCAGCGCGCAGATCCCGACGACACTGCTGTTGACCAGCATCGTGCGGATGTTTTCGGACGACAAGAAAACGGATCGGTCGGATACGAACTGCTCGGCAATCGCAAAACCGACGAAGACATAGACGAGTGCCGCCAGCGGGCCGAAACTGAGCGCCCAGCGGAAGGACGATCGTCCGAGGCCGACAGCGGGAGCCGCATCGTCCGATGACTGATTTCCCAGGCCGCTCATCTACTCTCCCTCTCCACTGACGGCAACATTCATGATCGACTCTTCGGTCCACTCGCTGGTTGAGCGGACCTCCCGCAGACGTCCGCGACTCATGACGCCGATCCGGTCGCAGACCGCCAGCAGCTCGGTCAGGTACGAGCTGACAAACAGCACGGTCTTTCCGGCGGCCGCCAGTTCGCCCATCAGACGGTAAATCTCCGACTTGGTCCCCACGTCGATCCCGCGCGTCGGCTCGTCCAGCAGCAGTACCTCGGCCCCCTGATGCAGCACGCGGGCGATCGCCACCTTCTGCTGATTGCCTCCCGACAGCTCGCCGATCATCTGCTCCTGGTCCCGACACTTGACCTGCAGCCGCTGCAGCCAATGCGTCACGGCCTCCCGTCGCCGGCTCAGATTCAACCAGCCGGCGCCGGCATAGGGAGACAGCCGGCTGAGCGTCAGATTGTCGGCGATCGACTGCCCCTGCGCCAGACCCTCCCGCTTGCGGTCTTCGGAGACCATGCCCAGCCCGGCCTGCATCCGGCTTCGGGGCGAAGCAGCCGGCGTCAGCGCAGCGACCTGTACGCGGCCGGACCGGACCGCATCGAGTCCGAACAGGCAACGGACCAGTTCGGTCCGCCCGGCTCCGACCAGTCCCGCGAGTCCGAAAATTTCTCCGCGCTTCAGCTCCAGCTGCACCTCCCGCGGCGACCGCCAGCCCGAGAGATCGTCCACGTGCAGAACTGGTGCTCCGGGGGCGTGTGGAACATTGGGAAACAACTCGTCGACCGTCCGTCCCACCATCAGCGAAACGATCTGATCTTCAGTCACCCCGGCCAGTTCCCCGGCCCCGACGGATTCTCCGTCTCTCAGAACGGCGTAGTCGTCACACAGCTCCCGAACTTCTTCGAGAAAGTGGCTGATGTAGACAATCCCCCGGCCCTGGGCCTTCAGTCGGCGAACAACTTCGAACAGCCTCCGCACGTCGCGCTGCGGCAGCGAGCTGGTCGGCTCGTCGAAAACGATGACCTTGGCGTCGAGCACCAGCGCCCTGGCGATTTCCACAAGCTGTTGGGCCGCCACGGAAAGTTCGCCAACCGGGGTCTCCGGCCGGAGGTCGGGATGCCCCAGCCAGTTGAGCGCCTCGCGGACCCGGGGACGCTGCGCCGACCGCTGCAGCAGACAGCCGAACCGGCGGGCCTCCTGCCCGAGCATGATGTTGTCTTCGACCGACAGATGCGGCGCCAGGTTCAGCTCCTGGTAGATCATCGCCACACCGGCCCGCCGGGCGTCCAGCGGACCGGACGGTGCATAACGCCGGCCGTCGAGTCGCATTTCCCCCGAGTCCGGCGGATGCGCCCCGCTGAGGATTTTCATCAGCGTGCTCTTGCCAGCCCCGTTCTCCCCGATGAGCGCCAGCACCCGTCCCGGCTGCACGGAGAGCGACACATTCCGCAGGGCCTGAGTCCCGCCGAAACGTTTCGAAACACCAGTCATCTGGAGGAGGGACATCGCGGTCGATCGCTGATGGTTGGTCGTCGATGGTCAGAAAACACTGCAAACCCTTGCGGCCTTCACATTCCGGTCTGACCATCAACCATCGACGATCGACCATCAACGACACCCGTCAGTGCTGCTCCGGCTTGAGCAGCTTCGTCATCTGCTCGTCGTGCATGTTCTCCGGCGTGGCGACGTATTCGCCGGTGCTGATCCGCTTCTCGACATTTTCGCCGCGAATGTGCTTGACCATCGCCATCACGGACTCATAGCCCATCGTGACCGGGTCCTGCAGCACGATGCCGTCGACTTTCTTCTCTTCCAGCCCGGCAATCAGCGGGGCGTTCGGATCAAAGGCGACGAACTTGACCTTGCTCGCCAGATCGAGGTCGTTGAGCGCCGCCAGAACGCCGGTCGCATTCGGTTCGCAGACGGCGAAGATCCCGTTCACTTCGTCCTTGTACTTCCGCAGCATCTGATCGGCATTGGCCAGGGAATCCTCGGGCGTCGTCCCGGCGTACTGGTCTGACGAGAGGATCTTGATCGCGGGATACTCCTTCTGAAGCACTTCCAGAAAGCCCTCTTCCCGCTGTTCGGTGCTTTCGCTCCCCTTGTTGTATCGGAGCAGGATCACGTTCCCCTGCTTGCCCATGACTTCCGCCAGACGGTGCGCGGCCAGTCCGCCCCCCTTGCGATTATCCGTCGCCACGTAGGAGACAATCGCGTCCTCCTTCGCCAGTCCGCTGTCGAAGACGACCACGGGAATCTTCTTCTCGGCCGACTCTTCGACGTACGGCACGAGGGCCGCGGAGTCGAGCGGCGCCAGGCAGATGCCATCGACTTTCTGGACAATGAACTCCTGCACCAGGCTGATCTGGCTTTCCCGGTCATCTTCTTTGACCGGCCCTTTCCAGAGGATTTCAACGTTCCCCAGTTCCTTCGCCGCCTTCTCGGCCCCGGCATGGACCGAACGCCAGAATTCGTGCGTCGTTCCCTTGGGAATCATGGCGATCCGCAGCGTTTTCGGTCCGCCGCCCGCTTTGCCAGAGGGGGCCGCACCGCCTCCGCCGGAACAGCCCGCCGCCAGAATCACGGCACACGCCAGCACCAGACATCGCTTCATGGAAGAGACTCCCGGAATGATCATCAATAGAAGGGATCGGAGCAGTCATCGCCAAGACATGCGTGACTGCCGATGGAATCTCTATGGTAGCGTTGGACCGGACCCGTCGCCAAACCATGCCGGAACATCGTCCGAATCGTAGACAGACTACCGATCGCCCGCTGGATCGTTCAGGCTTTCAATCAACCTGTTTCGGATTCTTTGCACCTCGCGATTCGACGCCGGACAAACTCAATAAACTGCTTCTGCCATCGAAAAACCACGGTTTACAACGGTCTCCGGAGGCGATTAGCCTGAAATCCTGGATCGCCCCGAGACTCGTGCAGATGGTGTGAACGTGCAGACGACAATTTCCCAACCACCACTGGTGGAATCCGCCGCCGACCGCTTCCAGCGCCGACTCACGTTGCTTGGACTTTTGATCGCACTGCCCTGCGCCGTGATCGTCGGCTGGATCGCCGCCGATCCGCTGCCGGGCGGATCGGCCCGGCAGACTACGACGCCTCAAAAGTCGGCTCCCGAGAAGATCGTTCGGGCCGCGGCCCCGGCCCCCCTTCAGATAACGGCCGAAAAGCCGGTCGTGGCCGAGCCCCCGCTGAAGTCTGTGATCAAGCGAGAGCCACTGGCCATCGATACCGCGGATGCAGCTGTTGAAGCCCGGCTCAGTGAAGACGTGGCCTATCTGTCTCACGACGATCGCCAGGGACGGGGCGTCGGCACCGAGGGGCTCGACCAGGCCGCCGAGTATATTGCGAGCAGCTTCGGCAAAGCGGGGCTGCGCATGGATCTCTACGAAGGACAGCCCTTCCACGAGTTCATGTTGACTCCGAAGCTGGGCCTTGGTTCGACGAACGAGCTGAAGATTTCCGGTCCGGACGGAGTCGAAACGGCCTGGAGCGTCGGCCGCGAATTCACGCCCCTCTCGCTGAGCGGTTCGGCCAATTTCAACGTGCCGCTGGTCTTCGTCGGCTACGGAATCACCGCTCCGCCGCTCGAATACGACGACTATCACGAGCTCGACGTGCAGGGCAAAGCCGTCATCATCCTTCGGCATGAGCCGCAGCAGAGCGACCCGGACAGCAAATTCGAGGGCCTGCAGCATACTCAATACGCCTTCTTCGCCCAGAAGGTCAGCAATGCCGCCGACCACGGTGCGGCCGCCGTGATCCTGGTGACCGACGCCCACGAAATCGAAACCCGCAGACTCGAACATCGCGGAAGCGAACCGGACGAGAACGCCATCGATCCGCTGCTGCAGTTCCAGGTCGGCACCAGCCTGGGACGACGTCGAATCCCGGTCGTCCATTGCCGCCGGTCGGCCGTTGAGCCGCTGGTCGAGTTGGCGCTTGGTGAATCCCTGGAGAGCCTTGAGAAGCAGATCGACGAAAGCGGCCAGGCCCAGAGTCGACCGCTGACCGGATGGAACCTGCAGGGCGCCGTCTCAGTGATCCCCAAAGGTCGGACCTTGAAAAACGTCATTGCGGCCCTGCCCGGGACTGATCCGGCCGATGGGGAAGTTGTCGTCGTCGGTGCTCACTACGATCATCTGGGCCTGGGGGGCTGGGGTTCGCTCTCATCGGAAGGGGGCAAGGCAATTCACAACGGTGCAGATGACAACGCATCCGGGACGGCCGTCCTGATGGAAACCGCCCGCTTGCTTGCCGCCCGGCCGGAACCGCTCCGCCGGCATGTGCTGTTTATGGCGTTCACCGCCGAGGAAATGGGGCTGATCGGCAGCAAACGCTACGTGCAGAATCCCCTCGTCCCGCTGCAGCAGACGGTGGCGATGGTCAACCTCGACATGGTCGGGCGGCTGCGCAAGGACGAACTGACGATGTACGGCACCGGCACGGCCCGCCAGTTTTCCGAAATGGTCGACCGCCTGGGCGCGGCCTATGACCTCAAGCTCCGGCATCGACCGAGCGGTTACGGCCCGAGCGACCATGCGTCGTTCTACGAACGCGGAGTCCCGGTGCTGCACCTGTTTACCGGATTTCATCCCCAGTATCACCGGCCCGACGATGACTTCGAAACGCTCAACATCCCCGGGATGGGTACGCTGGCACGCTACACCGCAGACATCGTCGCCGAGATCGCCTCCTCCGAAGACCGACCGCAGCCATCGGCGTCCGGCGACGTCTCCGAGTCCCTGGCACAGCTCGCACCGATCGAGCGTGCCGGAGCCCAGCCGGCCGACGCAGGCCGCCCGGCGAATGTCAGTCGTTCGCTGTCCGGCGCGCCTCCCAAGGCCTATCTGGGAGTGGTGATCGACCGGACTTACAACGAGCCGGGTTACGGGATCGCTCGGGTCATCAAGGGCGGCCCCGCCGAGCGGGCCGGTCTGCGGGCCGGCGACGTCGTACTGCGATTTGGTCCGAAAGAGGTTCTGCAGCCGAAAGATCTGATCGACGAGATCAGCCGCTCACGGGCCGGCGCCCCCACCAGCCTGACGATCCGCCGAGGCTCCCTGGAGTTCGACGCGACCGTGATCCTGGCGGAAGTGCGACGGTAGCCCGGTGAGCCGAGAGAAGACGAAGATTTCACGCAAAGGCGCGGAGAGGAACGCAAAGACTCCAAGAAGAGAAATGTCGACTGCTGAAGGCGGAATGTCGAATGGACGACTTCGTCGAGATTGAATTCGGGGACAAGCGCCGGAGCAAATCGGTCGCTTGCGACTCCTGAGCCCCGGAAGGGGCGGCCAGAGTCATAGCCCCGCGGCGCGAGCCCGCGAGGTTGCCAGTTCTCTCGAGTCGTGTTGTCACCCTGCCCCCTGCATCCGCCGCCACAACCGCTCCAGCACTTGCACGCTCTCCCGGCCCGGCTCTTTCCGCGCATAGACCACCCGAGCGTAGAGCTGAGCCGTCTGCCCGGCGTCCCTCGCCAGCGCGGGGACGCGCCGCCCCAGTTCGTCGGCGAACTCCAGCGGCGTCTGGTCGGGGGAACGCTCGACCGCCTGCTCGCGCGACCACGCTTCCAGTGCTTCGTATGTGTAAAGCGCGAGCTGCGCCGGCGTCATCCGCCGGTCCGCGCCGCTGAAGAACGGATTTTCGTATGAAGCAAACGGCCGGGGAGGAACGGCGGATGCCGCGTTCCCTCCCGCTTCTCCTTCGACCGCGTCAGTCCGGCCGCCCCAGAGCGAATTCCACAGGTTGAGCAGTTCCGTCCACAGCCGGCGGACAAAGTCGAGAATCGCCTGCCGGTTCCGGTACGCGAGGATGAGCACCGCGATCGCCATCGCCGCGTAAATCAGCCAGCGGAACCACGTGGCGAGCCAGCCGAGCCAGTTTGTCGACGGCGGAGTCGGCGGCGTCTGCGGCTGCGGGGCCTGTGGCTGCTGAGCGGGCTGATTCCGGCCTTTCCCGCCGTTCTGTTGTCCCTGCTGCTGCTGCTTCGGTTGTCCCGGCTGCCCAGGCTGGGCCTGAGCCTGCCCCTGTTGCGGAGCTTTCTGCTGGCCCTGTTGCTGCTGACCCGACTGCTGTGACTGTTGTTTTCCCTGGCGGCTGGACTTGCCGGAACCGCCATCCTGAGGAGGTTTCCCCGACTGATTCTCAGACTTTCCGGGTGCTGCATGCTCGTCGCGTTTACCGTCGGCCTGCTGATCTTTGCCATGCGGCTCTGGTTGTCGATCGGCGGGCTTCCCCCCTTCGCCCGGCTGTTGGGCCTGAGGATCCTGCTGGCCGATCCGGCGGCCTTCCCCTTCTCCGCGATCTTTGCCGAGCATTGCGTACTGCGACGCTTCGCGGACTTTGGCATCCAATTTGTCGACCAGGCCGGCGACGGAGTACTCCCCCTGCGGACGCGGGAGCAGCAGCGCCAGCAGCAGGAGAACCATCGCGAGGCCAGCCCCCATGCCCAGCCAGGCGCGGGTCATCGCGGCCGGCATCTGCAGCTTGCGTTGTCGGAGGTAACGCCGCAGCCCGAGAAAGCTGGTCGTCAGCAGCAGCCCCAGGGCCGAGGCCACGTAGACCGCCAGCAACTGAAAGCCCCACGACCGGCGCGCGGCGTCCGCCGCCGGGATGAAGAGTTGGCCGATGCCGAACAGCGGCAACGCCGCCAGCGAGAAGTAGATGACCCACAGACCCGGGGCATGGGCGCGCTTGCGACGATCCTCGGGCACCGTTTCCGACTCGTCGTCCGGCTGTGCGGCCTTCGGTGGCAAAGCTCCGTTCTGGTTCGATCGATCGGCCGACTCCTGATCGAGCCCGGCTGCCTGCAGCAGTCCTTCGCCCGAGGCGTCTTCGCTGTCGTCAATCAGCGTGCAGTCCCAGGTGAGTTTCCAGGAGCACCAGGAAATCACCGCCAGCAGCAGGCCGGCAATGACGATGGAATCCAGAAATCGCAAACAGAACAGTCCCGCCGCCGCGGCCAGCACGCCGCCGAACAGACCGGCGTACTCCGGACTCTGCTCGATGCCGATCCGCGCCACGAGAACGGCGCCGAAGACGAACCAGAACAGCACCCATTGCATCCGCTCCCGATGTTCGCCCGCGTAGCTGGCTTCCAGCAGAAAGAATGAGAGGCTCCCGACGAGCAGCATGATCAGCGCCGGGCTGATGGCGATGACCACGTAATCGGCGAGCGTTTTCTCGCGGCGCACTTTCGCCATGACCTCACCTCACCCACTGTTCGCCGCAGAGACTGGAAATCTCCACTTCGTTGCCGATGCTGCGGATGCTGACCCCTTCGGCCATCAGCCGCCCGGCCCCTTCGTTCGAACGGTCATCGTTGGGCAGCGTCAGGACCGCCGTCACCGCGAAGCCGGAACGACGCAGGTTGCCGAGCGCAATCGCCGTCTCGGGGGGGACTTCCGACAGGATCGCCACGACGGTCGCATCGCGCGGCATCCGACTGGCGACTTCCTGCGTGAACTGCGGAAAGGTTAGGCCGTCGGTCAGTTCGACGCGGGCCAGCGTCTCCAGAATCCGCTGGAGCTGTTCGGCTCCCCGGCGAGTTTCCACGACGACCGGGCGGAGACGGTCGTTCTGATCGAGCATGCCTGTCGAGTCCCTGGCCATCGCGCGGGTCCGGAACTCGTGGCGCGCCCCTTCCTGGCGGATGCGGTCGGCGGCGTCGCGGCCGTTGGTCATCAGGCCAAACTGCTGTCCGAGCTGATACACGGCGTTCGCGAGCGACGCAGCCGTCGTCACGGCCAAGTCTGAACGATGCGGCTCTCCACGGGCCGGGTAGCTGTCGCGATGAAAGTCGAGCAGCAGCGTCATTCCGGCCACGCACGACGGTTCGTAGACCTTCGAGTGCAGAGCCCCAGTCCGGGCGGTGGCCCGCCAGTGGATGCGGTTGAGGGAATCGCCGGCCCGGTACTCGCGGACGCCGGCAATCCGAGTGGGATCTTCGAACAGGCGATAGGTCAGGCGGACTTCGCCGATCGGCCGACGGGAGGCGATGTTGTAGCCTTCGATCGCCACGACGCGCGGATAGACGAGGACGTAGTGCGGCTCCGATTCCACACGAAACCGGCGATGCAGCCCGAACAGATCACCGCTTTCCAGCAGCAGCGGACCGAGCTGGTAATAGCCCCGGCGGTTGAACGTCACCTGGTACAGCAGACGCCTTTCGCCACCGGAGGAGAACTGCAGAATGCCAACCCGCTTACCCTCCAGCGTGATCCGCGGCGGTCGCTCGGCGAGCGCGTCGCGCGGGACGGAATCTTCCACGAGCAGCCAGGGAATTGGCCAGCGTCCGGAGTTCTTCAGCGTGACAATGACGGCGACCGTCTCGCCGATCCGGGCCGTCAACCGGCTGCATTCGCGGGTGACGACGATGTTTTGAATCCACTCGCGGGCCAGATACCGGCTGACGACGAGGACGCCGAGCAGAACGTACATGGCGTAGACCAGCAGCCCGAGCTGGAACACCATGCCGACGATCAGCAGCAGGATGGCGCCGAGGATCCATCTCATGAGGCGCCTGCCGTGGAAGAGACGGTGGGAATGGAGGTCTCTTCCAGGATTTCGGTAACCACGCTGGCGGCGGTGATCTTCCGCAGGCGGCTTTCGGGGCGGACGATCAGGCGGTGCGACAGAACCGCCTGGGCGACGCGCTTCACGTCGTCGGGCAGGACAAAATCGTGGTCGCGGATCGCGGCCCGCGCCTGGGCGGCCCGGTAGAGAGCCATCGAGGCGCGGGGACTGCCGCCGAGGGCGATGTCCGGATGCTCCCGCGTGTTGCGAATGAGCTGCACGATGTAGTCGCGGACTTTGGGATCGACGTAGACCTCGCGCACTGCCTGCTGGCAGGCGATCATCTCGGCGGCGGAGACGACCGCGTCGAGGCGATCGATCGGATGTTCTTTGCGCAGCAGCTCCAGCATCCGTCGTTCTTCCTCCTCCTCGGGGTAACCGAGTGACAGGCGGACGAGGAACCGATCGAGCTGCGCCTCGGGGAGCGGAAACGTCCCTTCGTGGTCGACGGGGTTCTGGGTTGCGATCACCAGAAATGGTCGTTCGAGTTCGTAGGTGACGCCATCGACGGTCACCCGGCGTTCGGCCATGGCTTCGAGCAGTGCCGCCTGGGTGCGGGGCGTGGTGCGGTTGATTTCGTCGGCCAGAACGGTCTGGGCGAAGAGGGGGCCGGCGCGGAATTCAAACTCCGTCGTCTTCGGGTTGAAGATCGAGGCGCCGGTGATGTCGGTCGGAAGCAGGTCGGGGGTGCATTGGACCCGCTTGAAAGAACAGCCGACGCTGGCGGCGAGTGCCCGGGCGAGCATCGTCTTGGCGACGCCAGGGACGTCTTCGAGCAGAATGTGCCCCTCGCAGAGCCAGGCAGTCAGGGCGAGCAGCACCTCCTGCCGCTTGCCGATGACGACTTTTTCGACGTTGGCCACAATCTTCTTGGCCGTAAGATTCACCTGCGTCATGCGAAGCGTCCTCGGCGGTGGCAGGGCCGAACCCTCGGTCCAGCCGCTCTGCATCCTGGGGTAATCGATTGACTGGTAACGAGTTGCGATCTTGACCGAACGCTGCAAGGGACTGGGAATGCGCCTGAATTCGGCGCAGCAGCGATCCGTTCGACGGGAGTGTCGATGCCCGGTGTACGCCGCTGCGGGCGGAAACGCTGGACGGAATTCCGCCGGGCGATTCGGCGGCGTCTTCGACGCTCGTAGCCGCCACTCTGTCATCCGCGATATAAACGGACTGCAGAACTCGTCAACGAAAGTCCGCGGAGTCGGCGGTTTGAGTCGGACGAATCCCGGCGATTGTCTGCGTGACACGCTACCGGCATGGGCAACACGATGATCTGGCTGAAACGACTGCTGCTCTGGGGCGGGATCTCGCTCACGACCCTCGCACTTGCGGTCGGGGGCATCTACTGGTGGTGGTTCCTGGCGCCCTCCGAGCGGACGACCAATGTCGTCTACGGACACCGGGGCGATGCCGAGTTACTGATGGATGTCTTCCGGCCGCCGCATCCGAACGGCGCGGCGGTCGTCCTGATGGTCAGTGGCGGCTGGAAATCGGGTCCGGAAGGAGTGCAGCCGTTCCTGTTTGCACCATTTCTCCGACGGGGCTATACGATCTTCGCGGCCCAGCACATTTCGCAGCCGAAGTGTCACATCGGCGATATCGTGGAGGACATGCACCGGGCCATTCGTTTCATCCGGCACAATCGGGACACGTACGGTATTGACGAAAACCGTATCGGCGTCGTAGGAGGAAGCTCGGGCGGCCACCTGTCGCTGATGCTCGCCACCCGCGGCGGCCCTGGACCGGTGGACGCTCCCGATCCCATTGATCGCGAGTCGAGCGCCGTACAATGCGTCGCCTGTTTTTACCCGGTAACCGATTTGCTGAATCTCGGCGCGTCCACTGAGAATCCCGGCGACGGCGGTCCTCCGAAGAGTTTCAAGAAGGGTTTCGGGCCGCGTGCCGACACTCTCGACGAATGGAAGATTCTCGGCCGCGACCTCTCCCCCATCGATCACATTACGCCGGCGCTTCCGCCGATTTTGATCGTACACGGCGACGCCGACACGCTCGTTCCTCTCGACCAGTCGGAGCGATTCGCCGCGAAAGCCACGGCGATCGGTCGGACGGTCCGGCTCGATGTCCGTCCCGGAAAGAAGCATGGCTGGCCGACAATGATCCTGGACCTGCCCCGTTTCGCCGACTGGTTCGATCAGCATCTGCCCGATTCGACTTCGGAGCCGGGCTCACGCTGACAGTTCGGATCTGCTGGCAAAACCGCGTTCGGCCTGCCACGATACTTCGGGCGGTCGACGCCGATTGCAGGTTCCGCTTCACTTGATTCAGTTCTGGCCGCTGCTGCGACGGACCTTTAATGAAATCTCAGCCTTCACCTGGCGCATCCCGCGCTTCCCGAACTTCCTCCGCCCGAAGCGTCGTCCGGACGCTGGCGCGGACGAATGTACTCTTGCTCAAACAGCTCTGGATCTGGCCGATCATCGCCGGGGTACTGCTGGGCGCCATCGGCCTCGTCATGCGGAATGCCGTCGAAAAGACGCTGCAGGAAGATTTGAGGGCCGATCTGCAGGCAATTCTTGAAACCGACGTCACCGCGCTGCGCGTATGGCTGAAGTCACAGGAGCAGGTCGCCGCCGGCGTTGCGCGCGACGTGCAATTGCGTGAGCAGGTCCTGGCGCTCATCAGGCTGGCCGAGCAACCCGAGTCTTCGAAGAACGTGTTGACGGCGTCCGCAGATCTGCCCCGGTTGCGGGCGGAACTGGAACCCGTGCTGGAAGGGCACGGCATGAACGGTTTCATTGTCCTGAATCGGGAACGCAAGGTCATTGCCTGCGAACGCGACGAAGCCGTCGGATTGACCACGACGGACGAGGAGTCGAAGGCCACGGTCGAAAGCGTCCTGGCGGGAAAGACGGGAGTCTCTCGCCCGCTGAAAAGTCGCATCATCCTGCCCGATCGCCACGGGCAGTTGCGGGCCGGCGTTCCCACGATGTTTGCCTTTGCCCCCGTCAGAGCCGACGACGGCACGGTCATCGCTGCCCTCGGACTGAGACTGCGCCCCGACGACGAATTCAGCCAGATCCTGCAGGTGGCGCGGGCCGGGACCACCGGCGAAACCTACGCGTTCGACCGCAGCGGCTTGTTGCTGTCGGAGAGTCGCTTTGACGAGCAGCTCCGTGAAATCGGTCTGCTGACCGAGGACGCCGACTCGGTTCTGAACGTGTCGTTGCGCAATCCGGGTGTCGACCTTGTCGCCGGCGAGCGCACCAAAACGCCCCGGTCCGAGCAACCGCTGACGGCCCTGGCGGCCGGCGCCATCGCAGGCGCCAGCGGAAGCAATACCGTCGGCTATCGCGACTACCGCGGCGTGCAGTCTGTCGGCGCCTGGACCTGGCTCGACGAATACGAGTTTGGAGTCGGCACCGAAGTCAACGCCGACGAAGCGTTTCGCGCCATGCGCATTATCCGCACCACCTTCTGGAGCATGTTCGCGATGCTGGGGGCGGCCTCCGCCGCCATCTTCGGATTCTCCATCGTCAACGCGCGATTGAATCGCGAGGCCCGCCGGGCGGCGCTCGACGCCAAACAGCTCGGCCAGTACACGCTCGACGAAAAACTCGGCGAAGGGGGCATGGGGGTCGTCTACCACGGCCATCACGCCTTGCTGCTCCGACCGACCGCCATCAAATTCCTGCATCCCGAGAAGACGAACGACCAGACCGTCGCCCGCTTCGAGCGCGAAGTCAAGCTCACCAGTCAGCTCGTCCACCCCAACACGATCGCGGTCTACGATTACGGCCGGACGCCCGAAGGAATCTTCTACTATGCCATGGAGTATCTCGACGGACTGAACCTCGAAGACCTGGTCAAGCAGTACGGTCCGCAGTCGGACGGGCGGACGGCCCACATTCTCCGGCAGATCTGCGGCTCGCTCGCCGAAGCGCACGGCATCGGGCTGATTCACCGCGACATCAAACCCGCAAACATCATGCTCTCCCTGCGCGGCGGCGTTCCGGACTTCGTCAAAGTCCTCGACTTCGGCCTGGTCAAGGCGCTCGATGCCCAGCAACAGTCCAACCTCACATCGGCCGGTGGCATGACGGGAACGCCCCTGTATCTGTCTCCCGAAGCGATCAGAACTCCCGAGGACGTCGACGCCCGCAGCGACATCTATGCCATCGGGGCGGTGGGCTATTTTCTGCTGACCGGCCGGCCCGTCTTCGAGGGGGCGAATGTCCTCGAAATCGTCCGCCAGCATGCGGAAACCCCGCCCGTCCCTCCTTCTGAACGGTGCGGCCGGCCGCTCAATTCCGAGCTGGAACGCGTGCTGCTCCGCTGCCTCGCCAAGCAGCCTGGCGACCGACCGCAGTCGGCGCTGGAACTGGACGAACTGCTGCAGGCCTGCTGCGCCGGCCTCTGGGTGCGGGCCGACGCCCTCCACTGGTGGCAGGACCTGAAATACCGGTCGTCGGCTCAGAGCCTCGCCTCGACCGGCTGGGACGCGGGTGCGACGATCGTCGCGGGGAGGTAGCAGTCGCTACTGGCCGTCCCCAAGCTTCAGTGCGCAGTCCTTCGTTGCCGTGACGTGTGGGTCTTTGCCGTAGATTCCATCCTGCTCGGCGACCGGCAGGCTGTCCGGCCGGCTGCGAGCCGGCTGATCTTCGCAGTACCAGGTATTGCGCGCGAACTGAAACGTCTGAGCTGCAGTGCCGCCGCCGACGTTAATGGCCGTCCGCCACTCTTTCATGTTCCACACGATCACGTTGTCGAAGATCTTTCCATTCCGGCAGGGAGTGAACTCCGGACCGGTGCTCTCCTGAAGGATTCGGAAAGCCCACATGCGCGGCTGATACACGATGTTGCGTTCGACAACCGCGCCGTCGATGTTGACGAACGCAATGCCCGCCCCGCAAGTGCAGAAGTGACAGTCGCGGACCGTCACATCTTTCGCCTCAAACGCCTGCAAACTGGGACGAAAGAACTGCGGGCCGGTCGTGCCGCCGATCTGCAGACCCCGTTCGCGGATGTCGCGGAAACGGCACCGCTCAACCAGAATGTCGCGGCTGCCTCCCTTAGCCTGCAGGCCAAGTTGTGAAGTCCCCAGTCCGTCGAACGTGCAGCCGGAGATTTCGCCGTTCCGGCAGCCGACCATGTCGATCCCCTGTCCGCCGCCACCCCAGCCTTCCAGAGTGCAGTCCCGCACGCGGAAGTGCTGCAGCCCGGAGAGCTTGATTCCGTCCTCGTTACCCCCGGCGCCCACCTTGCGAACGACGACGCGGATCAGATCAATTTCCGTCGCGGGCTGATCCAGCTTGCCGCCATCGTCAAGACTCAATCCATTCCGCGTCCCCCCTTCCAGAATCAGATCCTGCAGCGTCACGTAGTGCGATGAGGAAAGCTGCAGGCCAACCTGGCCGCCCCGAATCACCGGAGCCGCGGCGGCGCTGGCGCCCCGGATGCGAATCGGCTGTTCCTTCGTCCCGACGACGGTGAAATACATCGGCCCGGGGTAGATCCCTTTCGCGATGACGATGTCATCGCCCGGGCGGGCATCGGCCAGCGCCGGTTTCAACTGCCAGGCGGCGCGCACCTGAACCGTGCGAGTAAAAGCTGGTCCGTCGGCGGCGCAGCACACAAACGCCGGCAGGAGAACGGCGAACAGCCCGAAGACTGCTGTGCGGAAAGGAGTTGATGGCATGGCGAATCCCTGAAACAGTCAGAAACGGACAGTCCGAAGACCTGCCAGCATTCTGACGTACAAATCAGGGGCTCGCATCAGCCCTTGCGGAATTCCGGTCGTCTCGACGGGAGAAGTCAGTCGCAGAAGCGAGAGCCGTCGAGATCGGGCGACGTCTCCTGTCGTCGCCTTCGCCGAAGCAGTCCCGTCCCAAGGACGGGCATTGCCAGCGCCAGCAGCACGAGCGAACCCGGTTCCGGAACCGGCGTGAAGAACACGTTGTCCTGCAGGTTCGTGATGCCGGTGTTCATCTGAATGACATCGGACAGCCGTACGTTGCTGACGAAAGCCAGCTCGTCTGCAGACAGCCCGGGATCGTTGGCGAACCAGAATCGATCGCCATCTCGCAGACGCCTGAACTGATCAATCAGCGCCGTCTGGATCAGGATTCCAACGGACGCGCCGGGAGCGTGGTCCTCGGCCAGCGCCCCGACCCAGAGATCGACCTGGCCAGGGTTTGTATAAACGCTGGCCAGAGCGGACTGCACGGCAACGTCCGAGGAAATGTCGGCAAACGTCAAAGCCGGCGAAAGTCCGTACGCTGCGCGAACCGTATTGTAGTCCGGGAGACCGTGATCCCGCCCGCGCTGGATGTTCAACGCCGCCAGATCGAAGCCCGTCCCGGGAATCGGCTCCCCGAACAGAAAATTGCGGACGTCGTCGACCATATGAACGTCGATTTCCTGCTGCTGCTCCGAAGCCAGCCCTTTCAGCAGGAAACCAAGCTCGTTTCCGTCGGCAATGTTGTACGGCTGAAAAAAGGCGTCGCGAAGGGAAATCGCCCCGCCGGGCGCCTCCGAGCCGTCGTTCTGGATCCGCAGCAGCTCCGGCGGCAACATCGTGTGGCCGACGCGAAACAGCGCCGTCGAAAACTCATTGGCGATCGTGGCATCGACGGTCGAATCGTAGAGACTGGCAATCCCGGGCGCGTCCGATCCCAGCAGGGCCGGCAGGAATTCCCGGTAGGTGATCGACTGAATCTCAGCGCCGACCAGCTTGCGGGCCTGCTGGTAAATCTGCTCGTCGGTCCAGTCGGGATGGGCGGCAGAGATCTCGTCTGCCAGCCGATTGTGCTCCCGGACAAAGAGCGTCTGGATCGCAGTCAGTCCCACCTGTTCGTTCACCCGGACATCGCCGGCGACGAAGTACTGCGCCCGATTCGGATCTCCGTTGTCACCGTTCGGCAGTCCCATCGTATTCAATGGAAGGAGATTGTCGCCGCTGGTCAGCAAGTGGCCTCCGCTCATCGTCCGCAGCGCGTCAGCGCGGGCCTGATCGGAGCCGTAAACCATGGACGCATCGAGGTAGGAAGTGATCGAGTTGATCTGCTGACGGGGATCGGTGCTGCCGGTTGCGGGATCGTACGCAGAGCGACTGAGCGGCATTTCCACCGTGCCCGTGTTCAGCGGATCGAAGATCGGATCACCGGACGGAATGGGAATATTGAACGGCTGCCCGGGCGATGCGGCGTTGGTGAGATCGAGATCGTGATCGACGAACTGCCCCCATTGGAACACCCAGCCGCTCAGGCCGCTCGTATTGAGGAGCGACCCGATCTGCGCGACAATCGCATTGCTGATCAGCCGAGCGTCCGGCCGGTCTGCTCCGGAAGGTTCGGATTTGCCATCGGCATATGAATTGGGAGCAATGCGGATCAAACGGGCGCCGGCTGCCCCCTGCATCGGTTTCGACAGATTGTTTCCGGTCCCGTCGATCGACCGGTCTTCGGCAATGGCGGATGCCCCGAAGGCGATATTGAAAATTGTCAGAGTGGCTAGGCCAGACCCAAGCTTTTTCATCATCACGGTGCTGATCCAGTGTCCAAAACGAGTTCTCTGAACAATACGGACGCTGGCCCGGCCTCCGCAGTCGCTACAATCGGCACAAATTGCCAAAGCGACTCTAGACTCGCCACGAAACCTTGGTCAACCATTGCGTTTCACATTTTCCGGGAAGTCGCCGAAATCGGAGCTGAGCGGATCACTATCGCAATTCGTTCTGTCAAAAACGCAAAAGCCCGCGGGGTCGCCGCGGGCTTGTGTGAGGTCAAATGGGAGTTCAATCGTTTCAGAACGGATTGATCTCGGGCAGTTCCACCGTGTCCAGCTCCATCTCCGTGTGAGCCGGATCGGGATTGGCGCCCAGTGATGGACCACTCGCCGGCGGAACCGCCATGGCCGGCGGTGCATAAGCCGCCTCTTCCGGTGCGAACGACAGTGTCGGCGCCGGTATCGCAACCGGCGACGGAGCCGTCGGCGTCCAGGGTGTCGACTGCTGACTGACTGGCGGCTGCGAGACGAATTGGGGCGGCTGCAGCACCACCTGCGGCCCCGCGGCAGCCCCGGCCACCGGGTCCGGGGTAGGAGCGACGGAGGTCGTCATCGGGTATTGGCCTTGCGGGACGGGTCCGCTGGTCATCACCGGGCCGGAGATCATCTGCCCGTTGACGATCGGCCCCTGCATGGCCATCGCGCCGGGATCCATGGCAATCATCCCGCCGGGAGCGTACGCGGCGGTCACCGGCAGATGGCCGGCCATCGTCGTCTCGGCGTACGGAGATCCATAGGTCGGCAGAGCGTAAGCGGTCTGCACCGTGTCGGAGTTCCGGTGCCGGCGGATGTCGCGAGGCCTCGGATTCGCATGTGGCGTTTCGAGCGACATCGCCAGTTGCGGATCGTGGGCCAGGGGACTGCCGGGGAAAGCTTCCTGTGAATGTCGCCGACTTGCCATCTGGCGTTGACGGGGGCCGCCGGCCAGCGACGTCAGCCGGGATTCCACCTGGGGCTGCTGACGATTCACCTTCAGCGATTCTTCGTAGTAGGCGATCGCCTGCTGTTCCTGCCCCTGGTCCTGGCGGAGCTGACCCATGTGTGCGAGCGCGATCGGATGATTCCGGCGGATCTGCAGGGCCTGCTGCAGATGCTCCTCAGCCCCGGCGGGATTGCCGAGCTGACGGTCCATCCAGGCCATTTCGATATGCGATTCTGGGAGGTAGGGCTGCGTGTCGACCCACGACTGCAGCAGGTCGACCGCCTCCGGCTGGCGTCCCGACTCGGTCAGCAATACCGCCAGCGAGTGGTATGTCTGCTGGTGCATCGGGTCAATGGTCAGGTTGTGGCGCAGAACCTCCTCGGCCTCCGCCGACTCGCCCTGCAGTCGCATCGCCATCGCCAGATTGTGGCGATAGTCGGGATTGTGGGGATTTGCCTGAATCGCCCGGGCGAACTCGTGCCGGGCCATGGCGTAATTCCCCTTGGCGTAGTATCCCGCGCCGGAGTTGTTCATCACCCAGCCGGTGGAATGTCGGCAGCCCGACAGGGCCAGCAGGGCGAGGATCGCCAGCTGGCCGATCGAGCGCCACGACGAACGGGTGAGTGTGAAACAGAACTGGCTCTGCATGGCTCCGCAGGCTCCTCATATGTCCGGAGAATTCCGGCCTTCGCCGCAATCTGTTGGAAATCCCGACAGTTTGCGGACGGCATTGCTGTTGGCGTTTTCGACTTCAGTGAGAAAGGGAGAGCGAGACCATATTTGCCGGAAAAATCCGAGTCCAGACGGAACGACCGGCGGGAACTGCAGCTTTGACGATTCCGGAGCCGTTCCGCGCGGAGTCCGGCAGGTTCTGCCGCGCCGACATCCGCCCGGACGCCGACAGATCGACAACCGTTGATGACAACCGCCGGGTCGCGCAGTAGTCTGATGGTCCCTGCCCGCCCCTTGACGAACTGCCCCACCCGGGAGCCCCGCCCCATGCGCCATCGTCGCCCCAGCCAGAGATCCCGTCGCCGAATCGCCATGCCGTGGCTGCTCGTCGCAGTCGCTGCAGGATTCTCGACTCCTCATCTGGCGGCGGACGAACCGACAATCGACTACCTGAAGGACGTCAAACCCCTGTTGCAGCGGCACTGCGTCGCCTGTCACGGAGCCCTCCGTCAGGAGGGTGGTCTGCGGCTGGATGCCGTGCAGTTCCTGCGCAAAGGGGGCGACACGGGGCCGGGCCTGAAGCCCGGAATGGTCGACGGCAGTCTGCTGATCGCCGCGGTTCTCGGTCTGGGGGACGTTTCACGGATGCCGGCGGAAGCCGAACCCCTGCCAGCGGAAGAAATCGAGATCCTCAAACGCTGGGTCGCCGCGGGAGCCGTCGCCGCAGACGAAGAAGCTCCCCCCGATCCGCTTCAGCACTGGTCGTTCCTGCCGCCGCGACCGCAGACTCCTCCCGCCAGCCGTGATGGAAACCCGATCGACGCCTACCTGGGGGCGAAGCTCGCGGAACATGGACTCCAGCCCGTCGGACCGGCTCCGAAGGCCGTGCTGCTGCGACGGGTCCATCTGGATCTGGTTGGATTGCCGCCCAGTCCCGACGACGTCGCCGCATTTCTCTCGGACGAGAGCCCCGAAGCCCTCGAACGAGTCGTCGATCGACTTCTGGACAGTCCCGAATACGGCGAGCGCTGGGGCCGGCACTGGATGGACGTCTGGCGCTACAGCGACTGGTACGGCTACCAGGCCGAGCTGCGAAACAGCGCCCGGCACATCTGGGCGCTGGCGCGACTGGATCGTCGAGTCCCTCAACGACGACAAACCCTACGACCGCATGATCCAGGAGATGCTGGCCGCCGACGAGCTCGACCCGCTCAACGAAGACTCGTTGCGGGCGACCGGTTTCCTGGCGAGAAACTACTACGTCTTTAACCGCGACGTCTGGCTGGACAGCGCCGTGGAACATACGGGCAAGGCCTTTCTGGGTCTGACGCTGAACTGCGCCAAGTGCCATTTCCACATGTACGACCCGATCCCGCAGCAGGCCTATTACGAATTCCGGGCAATCTTCGAGCCGTACAAGGTGCGGACCGATCGTCTGCCGGGACAGCCGAACGTCACGCTCGCAGGCCTGACGCGGGTCTACGATGCCGACCTCACGACTCCCACGTATCTCTATGTCCGCGGCAATGACAAGTACCCGGTGAAGGAGAAACCGCTGTCTCCCGCGGTCCCTGAATTTCTGCTGGGACGCCCGCTGACCGTCGAGCCGGTCACGCTCCCGAACGAAGCCTGGTTCCCGGGCTTAAAAGACTTCATTCAGCGAGAAACGCAGACTTCCGCCGAAACGGCGCTGGCTCAGGCCCGGCAGCAGATTGCCCCGGCCGAGCAGCAGCTTCAGTCCGCAACCGCAGCGGCCCTGCCGTTTGTGAATCTGCCCGCGGACGCCTCAGCCCCCGGCGGTTCCGCCCCCGCGGGACGGGCCGCCGTCGAAGCCTGGGAAACCGCGAAGCTGCAACAGGCCGCCGCCGCGAAGGCGGTGAACGCCGCGGAAGCCCAACTGGCCGCACTCGTCGCCCGGCGAGACGCCGACCTGGCTCGGTTCGCGCCTGCTCCGGCCAAGCCGCTGGAGGAACTGGCAAAGGCCGCCGGAACGGCCGAACGGCAGGCGGGACTGCGGCAGGCTGAAGCCGAGGTCGCAAAGCAGGAACATGCCGCACTGATCCAGGAGCTCGCCTGGCGCAACGCCAAGGAGAAGCAGGCTGAGAAGGAAAAATCCTACAAACAGGCGGTCACTGCGATCGATGCCGCCCGCAAGAAACTCGGGGAGGCCCAGCAGGCCGCTCACAAGGCCGACGACAAGTACACCCCGCTCGCCGAGTCCTACCCGCCGACCAGTTCCGGCCGTCGACTGGCGCTCGCACGCTGGATCACCGACCCGGCGAATCCCCTCACCGCCCGCGTCGCCGTCAATCACATCTGGCTGCGGCACTTCGGCGAGCCGCTCGTCGCCTCAGTCTTTGACTTCGGCCACAACGGGCAGAAACCGACCCATCCGGAACTGCTCGACTGGCTGGCGGTCGAATTCCAGCGGCATGGCTGGAGCATGAAGTGGCTGCACCGCCAGCTCGTCACCAGCAATGCTTATCAGCGGCATTCGTCGCTCGCCGGCGCTCCGGCCGGAAATCTCGAGCGAGACCCGGACAATCGCTGGTACTGGCGGATGACGCCGCAACGACTCGAAGCGGAAGTCATTCGCGACAACGTCCTGGCGACGGCCGGCCAGCTCGATCGTCGCATGGGAGGCGAAGAACTCGCCGCGGACAAAGGACTGACCACGAACCGCCGCAGCCTCTATTACCGCCACGCCCCGGAGAAATCGATGGAGTTCCTGTCGATCTTCGACTCGGCCAGCCCCGGCGAATGCTACCGCCGCAACACGAGCATCGTCCCGCAGCAGGCGCTGGCGCTGGTCAACAGCGAACTGTCGCTCACGCAGGCCAAGACCCTCGCGGCGGACATTGCCAGCCGGACCGGCGAAGATCCGACGGAGTTCGTCCGTCGCGCATTCGTCTCCGTCCTCGGACGGGAACCGACCTCCGAAGAACTGGCTACGAGCCGGGAATTTCTGCAGTCGGCAGCAGACCCTTCCAAGCTGGAACGGCTGCGCGGTCAGCTCGTGCATGTTCTGATGAACCACAACGACTTTGTGACGGCGCGATAGACGATGAATCCGAAATCCGATGCACGAAATCCAAAACAAGTCAGAAAGCTCAAAACGGGTGGCACGCCCTGAGTCTTCGAAGGGCGTGTCTTCAGGAATTGAATTCCACGCCCATCGCAATGCCTCCGGGCGTGCCACCCGGAGCGGAGTGAAATCTCATGAAACAGTTCCCGCAATTCGCAGGTCGCTCGCCCCGCCGTGGCTTTCTCGCCGACGTCGGCATGGGTTTCACCGGGCTGGCCCTGGGCTCCCTGCTGCAGCAGGACCGCAGCGCACAGGCCTCTGAAACCGGCAAGTACGAACTCCCCGACGGCCGACCCCACTTCAAGCCCCGAGCGAAGAGCGTCATCTGGCTGTTTATGGTCGGCGGCACCAGCCACGTCGAGTCGTTCGATCCCAAGCCGGTCCTGACGGAGTATGCCAACAAGGAAATCGGCGAGACCCCCTACAAGGATTGTCTCGTCTCGCCGGCGCTGAAAGACAATCTCCGCGTCGTCGTCCCCAACGACGCCAACGGCCATATCCGCAGCAAGCTCTATCCGCTGCAGGTCGGTTACAGAAAGCACGGCGAGTCCGGCCTCGAAATCAGCGACTGGTGGCCCCACGTCGCGTCCCACGCCGACGAACTCGCCATCGTCCGCTCCATGTGGACCACCGATAACAACCACGGCGCCCAGCTCCAGTTCCACACCGGCCGCCACAACCTCGACGGCGTCTTCCCGACCGTCGGGAGCTGGGTCCATTACGGGCTCGGGACGCTCAACGAAAACCTCCCGCAGTTCATGGTCATGGGCACCCCAATCGCCGACTGCTGCGGCGGTCACGCCGCCCACGGCAGCCATTACCTCGGCCCCGAACACTCCGGCGTGCAGCTCAACGTCGACCCGAACAATCCACTCCCCTTCGCTGCCCGGCCCAAAGATCTGGCCGCGGAAGAACAGGCCGCCGAGTTCGACCTGCTCCGTCGCCTGAACGGCCTGGCCGAGATCGAATACCCCGACGATCCCGCCATGCTGGCCCGCATCCGCAGCTACGAACTCGCCTTCCGCATGCAGACCTCCGTCCCCGACCTCATGCAGTTCGAAGCCGAAACTCAGGCGACGCAGGAGGCCTACGGTCTCAACGATCCCGCGACCAAAGACTTCGGCCGGCAGTGTCTGGCGGCACGCCGAATGGTCGAGCGCGGCGTGCGCTTCATCCAGATTTTCCACGGCAGCAACGGCGGAGCCGGCGCCTGGGACGCCCACGGCAACCTCAAGAACGGCCACTCCAAACTCTGCCAGCAGGTCGACAAGCCGATCGGAGCCTTACTGGGCGACTTAAAACAACGCGGCCTGCTCGAAGATACCATCGTCGTCTGGGGGACCGAATTCGGCCGGACCCCCGGCGCCCAGGGAAGTGACGGCCGCGACCACCACCCGTTCGGCTTTTCTGTCTGGCTCGCCGGCGGGGGTATCAAGGGAGGCCTCGCCCACGGCCAGACCGACCCCATCGGCTTCCACGCCATCGAAGACCGCCACTACGTCACCGACCTCCACGCCACCGTTCTGCACCAGCTCGGCCTCGACTCCCACCGCCTCGAAGTCCCCGGCCGAAAAAGACTCGAAATCGATCACGGCAAGCCGATCGAGGCAATCATTGCGTAGGCGGTTCAGTCGAGAGACGAGAGTCGAGAGCCAGGGAAAACGCCCTTCGAAGCAGGGCCGGGCGCGCCCGGCCGTCTTCGGACACCGCCCTTGTCCGCGGCCTCTGCGCTCCCCTCTGCGTCTCTGCGAGAAATCTTGTTTTCTCGTCAGAAGTTCGTTTCTTCGGATCGCATCAGTTCTCTCGTTTTTCGCCGTCAGCTTCACGAGAGAACAGATAAAGAGACTCGCATCTGGTCCGGTCTGCGAATACCATCGGGCGTTCCTTTGCAACACGATTTTCACAACTCCCGCAGATTGGCCGCTTCATGGATCCCAGCGACCGCCCGCTGACCGATTCGCCAGCCGGTTTTGTTCCGCCGCATCCTGGTTCGAAACAGATGCCCCGCTGGGATGGCGGCGAACTGCCGACCGCCCCCATTTTCACCGGACGCAATCTGGCCATGATGCTCGGCCCCGGCCTCGTGCTCGGAGCGTCGGCGATCGGCGGCGGCGAATGGCTCACCGGTCCCCTGGTGACCGCCCGCTTCGGCGGCAGCCTCCTCTGGCTCTGCACGCTGAGCATTCTCGGGCAGGTCATCTACAACATCGAGATCAGCCGGTACGCCCTCTATTCGGGCGAACCCATCTTCACCGGAAAATTCCGGACATTTCCAGGCCCCATGGTCTGGGTCTTCGTCTATCTGCTCCTCGACCTGGGCTCCGTGCTCCCCTATCTCGCGTCGAACGCCGCGGTCCCCGCCGCCGCCATGCTCCTCAAACGCATCCCCGATCCCAGTTCGACCGCTGAAACCTGGAACCTGCTCGGAACCGGACTGACCGATCGCGGGCTGCTGAAGGTTCTATCGTGCGTCATCTTCGCATCGGTCTTCATTCCGCTGAGCGTCGGCGGAAAGGTCTATAACTCCATGAAGGTCGTCATGACCTTCAAGCTCGTCACCGTGATGGGCTTCCTGATGTTTCTCGCCGTGTTCTTCTCCTCGTGGGACACCTGGATCGAGATCTTCTCGGGCTTCGTCAAGTTCGGCAACGTTCCCATCCATGCTGCAGCCGACGGCAAGACCATCGATAACGTGTTCACGGCGGCGGGCGAGGGCCGTCTCTTTTCGCTGTTTGGCAAGGGGCCGAGCGCCTTCGATCTGTCCGTCGTCGGCATCCTCGCCTCAATGGCGGCAATCTCCGGCAATGGCGGTCTGACCAACACCCCGATCAGCAACTACACCCGCGACCAGGGCTGGGGCATGGGCCGGCACGTCGGCGCCATTCCCAGCATCGTCGGCGGTCACGCGATCAAGCTGTCGCATGTGGGCATGGTCTTCCCCGTCAACGCCGAGTCCCTCCACCGCTGGAAAGGCTGGATGAAGCACGTCGCCCGGGAACAATGGTATCTATGGATGCCCGCCTGCTTCCTGGGAATCGCCCTGCCCAGCATGCTCTCCGTGCAGTTTCTGCCGCGCGGCACAGTCCTCACTAACAACTGGCTGGCTGCGGGCATGACCGCCGACGGCGTCTCGGAGGCCGTTGGTGGAAAGCTTGGCTCCGGATTGGGAGACACGTTCTGGTACCTGACGCTGTTCTGCGGCCTGCTGGTGCTCGGCACGAGCATGGCCAGCACGGCCGACGGTGTCCTCCGCCGCTGGGTCGACGTCTTCTGGACCGCGGTCCCCTGGCTGCGCAAATGGGACACGCGGCACATCGGCCGGCTCTACTTCGGCGTCCTCTGCATCTACCTGGTCTTTGGCTTTATCATGCTGACCGTCGTGCCGGGCGACCGGCTCCTCGTCATCGGAACTGGCATTCTGTATAACTACGCCCTCGGTTTCAGTTGCTTCCACGTGGTGGTGATCAACTCGATTCTGCTGCCGAAAGAACTCCGCCCGGGCTGGGGCCGTCGGATCTGCCTGGTGCTGGCGGGCGTCTTCTTCTCGACGATCGCCGTGATTTCGACCACGCAGCAGGTGCCGGATCTCATTAAGGAATTCCAGGCCCTGCAGCAGGCCGACGTTGCCAAATAGCGTTCCGCTCTGCCAGGACCGGGGGCCGGTTCCGCGAAGAACTTTCTGACTTTTCATCCGGAGAATCGCCCCCTACAATGCGAACCGTCGCAGGGTCGGGCAGTGTCCGGATCTGTGATACGTTTCGCGAACCGGGGCGGTAGCTCAGTTGGGAGAGCGCTGCGTTCGCAATGCAGAGGTCGAGGGTTCGACTCCCTTCCGCTCCACTCGAAAAGCCTTGTCTGTAAACCCTGCAGACAAGGCTTTTTCGTTCCATATGCGGGACCGCTTACGGCTGAATCGCTTCCGTGATCTTGTGAATCGCCGCGGCCACGTCCCGACTCGCCGACTGGATCGCCGCCACCTGGGACTCGATCTCGCGCGTGGCCCCCGCCGTCTGCTGCGCCAGCCGCTTGACTTCGGTCGCCACCACCGCAAACCCCCGGCCGGCTGCGCCGACCCGGGCTGTCTCGATGGTGGCATTCAGCGCCAGCAGGTTCGTCTGCGAGGCGATCGAGTCGATCACCCGCGAAATCTGATCGATCTCCTTTGACGCCGTCGTCAGGTCGTCCACGAGTTTCGTGGTCGCGCTCAGTTCCTCCGCCAGCCGCGCCCGCTCCGTTTCCGCCTCGCGCAGTGCCGCCGTTTTTGCCGCCATCTGCTGTGTGGCCGCGTTGATCTCTCCAGCCGCCCGACGGAACCCGCCACGCAACCCCTCGGGACGGACCCGGCGGTAGAACTGGTCCCGACTCGCCGCGTCCAGCGACGCCGTGGCCTCGCGCAGGAAGGCGTCCGTCATATCGAGCAGATGATTCGCGGCATGCAACATCTCCCCCAGCTCGCCGGGCGCATCGATCCGCAGCACGCGCGATTCCAGATCCCCTTCCGCAGCCCGGCGAAAAACCTCGGACGCCACGCGAATCCAGTGCTCGGTCTGTGGATCGACGTCTGCCACCGGGGCTTCTCCCCCAACCGTCGACCACGAATTCCCACGTGTTCCACTCATCGTCGACCTCCGGGAATCCGAGACGCCGGGCTGACCGCCGCGCGACTGCGTGCTGCAGTATCGAAAACCGCCGGCGCATCGTCGGTCGGACTGAGCGAAAAGACGAACTCGTCGTACGAGACGCCGCGCTGCTGCAGCATCTCCACCAGTACGGAAAGCGAAGCCCGCCAGGCATCCCGCGGACCGGCCTGTCGCTGTTCGACCGCGAGCAACTGCCGGTACAGCGGCTCGATCCGCTGGATCGCCGACCGGAGCGGCGCCCGGCGATTGGAGTGATAACCGATGATCCTCCCCGCCAGGTCAAACGTCGGCGTCACGTGCGCAAAGACCCAATAATGGTCTCCGTCTTTACACCGGTTGATCACATACGCGAAGACTTCGCGACCGGTGGCAATCGTGTCCCAAAGGTATTTGAACACGCAGCGCGGCATGTGCGGGTGACGGATGATGTTGTGGGCCTTGCCAAGCAGCTCATCTTCAGTATAGCCGGCAATCTCCAGAAAGGTCCGGTTGGCGTACGTGATCCGCCCCTGTAAATCGGTCTTGCTGACAATGAGGTCGTCGACATGCATTCGACGTTCGATGCCAGTCAAAGTGGGCTGCGGCATTTTCATTCGTCTCAGAAGATCTCTGCGAGGCCCGGCAGCTGGAAAAACAGGAAACTGGATTTGCACATCTAGTTTTCGGGCGGACGTCAGCATCGCAAACAGTCACGGCATCTTGAGCCGCGCAAGCGTTTCCAGAGCGAACATCGTTCCAAAGGGAATTGTCGCATTCGTCGACCAGATTCAGGGGCAACCGTTGCGAGGATGTTTGGCCAGGTCCACCCGGACGCCGCATTCATCCGTCAAGAGCAGGAAATCCCCCTGGGATTCCAGCCGGAGAGACTCGACCAGGATGCCGTTGGACAGATCGCAAAAACAGCGGCGCTCCATTGATGTCCGAGATGATTTTGATCCGCAGATCGTTCCTGCGAAGAGACTGCTCCGTGCCCTGACTCCTGCACGAAGGAATAGACCCGGTCCTTCACGACCGCGGCGTTGGATTCGAGCCCTTGCCAGGCAAGTAACGAGGGAATTCGTCCTTGAAGAGACGCCGGTGGCTGGCGACGAGATGGGGCCGCAGCCGAAAATCATCGGATGCGCCTTTGAAGAATCGATTCGCCAGAACCCGATCTCCATCCACGTGAGCTGCAGCGATACCGTCCGCAAGATTCCTGAAAATACGCAGAATCTGAAATCGAGGTTCGCAGACGTCACATGCGGTCCAGGTCGGGCCCTTGATCGCTCGATACGCAACCTTCCAGGCGCATGAGCACCCACGTCTGGCATGCCGGAAGCAGGCTGGCCGTGCGGGGCCCCAAAGAGCCTCGTCAGTCTTAAAAGACCGTAACTCTCTTGGCTAGAAGCGGGTTGCGACATCGCGAGTCGATCCCGGCTCATGCTCCGCCAACGCGCCAGCCGATCTATTCTCGAAACACTTGCGCCCCGCCCGATGCGGGGCAAACCGTCAGGGATGATGGAGTGAAGGACCGCGAGGCAGACCGATCCGGCTTCCGGCGGTCGACGATGGCCCTGTTCATCGCAGCCGGCACCGCCGGACTGTTCTGCGGGTGCGCCCACAGCTCCCAGCAGACCCTCAACTCCCTCTGGACCTCCGTCACGCCTCGGCAGTGGTCCGCCAACCCCGCCGACAAGCCGCCTGAACCTCGTGTTTCCGCCAATATTCCCGATGCGGAACCCCTGTCCGACCAAGAGGTTCCGAAACAACTTGCGGGCGAAATTGCCGCGGACGAGCCGCCCCGCACCTGGGGCCTCTTCCCGTCCCGAACCCGCTCGCAACAGGTCGCTCAGTCCGGAGCGGAAGGCTCGCCGTCGGAAGCCAAGACGTCAGGAACGACGTCTGTCGCCAGCGACGACTCAAAGTCCGACGCCACTCTCTCGCGACTGAACCCTCCAAGCCTCCAACGCTTACGAACAGCGTTGACCCTGGGGTTCGAGGGAAAGACGGACACCACGTCAACAACGCCGCCAGGGCAGGACCAGGTCCGTCTGCGCGTGGAAAACCTGCTGTCCCGCAGTCGGGTGCTCGCAGACAATGGCGAACTGCCACAGGCGAATCATCTGGCCCAGCTCGCCCAGCAGATGGCCGAAGAAGCCAAACTGGAATTCGCGCCCGATGCACAGCGACCCGTCGATGTCATCGCCTTTCTTGATCAGCAGACAGCAACGCAAACCGTTTTGCCAAAATATGTTGCGACTCCTCCAGGCGACAGCCGAACCGCAGAGCCCAACAGCCCGGCGCTGGTCATGACGGGTCACGCAGCCGCGCCTGCCACAGCGGGCCCCGCACTGATCACCGCAAACGCCGTCATGCGGGTGAATCAAGGATTCTCCACCTCGGACGCTCAAGCGCAAGTGGAACCAGCGAAAGTCGTTACCGAAACGGACGGGCAGATGGAACTGTTGCCGGCGCTCGCCGGAGTTGAATTCGTCGCCGGCGCTGAGCCAGCCCGGGACGATGCTCGCGAACTGACCGGAATCGCCGCGGTCAGAGAGCGATTTCGAGCCCACGAAGCAGCGGGCTCCCGATCGTCCGAGCCCCAGCCAACCACTGTCGCCACCAGTCCGCCACGAGTCCCGGAAACCTTGACTTCGATCACATGGACGTGGCCTTCGCTGGTCGAAACCCGGACAGTTCCTCAGCATCAAAGCCGCGCGACGACCGCAATGATCACTGGCGCGATCGGTCTGGCGACGCTGGCTGCCGGCGTGTGGATCGCCGCGAGCCGGCGGCGGCGTAGACCTGCGTAGCCAGTTCCGTCGGCGAATTTGAGCGGTCTTGCCCCGCACCCTGCCCCCGGAAAACGGCCCAATCTGCATCCGAGCGCGACTCCTGCCGGGAAAACATAACGTAGAGTCGTAGTGAGATTTCGGGCGCAGCGCACGAAAAGTCCGGCGGAAGACTCTCTGAAGGCTTGATGCAATGGCGACGGACGACCCTTGGAGCCGGCCTACCATGCACGATCTGCGGTCGGTGCTGGAAAGTCTGGAAAAAAACGACTACACGAATCAACGGACGTTTGAGCGGATTGAACTGTCTGTTCCCGCCGAAATCCGAACTCAGCGCGGCAACACCATCTCCGCCATGACCCGGGAAATCAGCCGGCACGGCATCGGCCTGTTTCACAAGGGCGCCGTTTCCCTCGGAGAAGTCACCGTCAAGCTGGCCAGCGAAACGCGCGAGTACACCTACCAGGTCGCCATCGAGTGGTGCTCCCCCTGCGATAACGGCATGTTCTTCAGCGGCGGACGCTTCATCGGACGTCCCGAATCCGGGACCTGAGCCATGCTTTCGAGTCAATGTCTCTAAATTCTGTGCACCGAAATCGAATTCACCGCGGGGAGCGTCCAGTCAGGACCGCTCCCCGGTTTCGTTTCCGGGACCGCTCTCGCCGCCAACTCGTCCAGGTCGAGAATTCCCCGCAATTCCCGGCGGCAAGGCGCAGCGTTTGCATCCCTTGAGCTTTTCTCGTACTGCCTGCTCACGCCCTCATTGGGCAGCGGTCGCACCCGCTGTAGCGGCAGAATCACCTGCACCGATCGTCGATGTCCTGCCGATTGGGAATTGTCGTCTACGTAGCCAAAACCTGCCGTCCGTTCCCGCCAGACTGACCCCGCCCCGCCGAGCAGTCGATTGAAATTCGGTCCCAACCGGAATTACAGTTGTAGGGTTCCGATCCGCTGAACCCGGGATCTTCTGGTCCGGCGCTCGGCCTCCACAGATTGAAGTCGGAGATTTATGAGCTATCACCTGCTGACAGGCGCCACAGGACTCCTGGGCAATTACCTGATGCGGAACCTCCTGCTCGCCGGCATTCCGGTCGCAGTTCTGGTCCGCCCCGGCCGACGCCAGACGGCGCGACAACGCGTCGAACTCCTCCTCGCCGAATGGGAAGACGTCCTCGGGCAGCCGCTGCCCCGTCCCGTCGTGCTCGAAGGCGACATCAGCCAGCCCGATCTCGGGCTGGACGCCGTTAGCCTGCGCTGGGCCGCCGAGTACTGCACCGCAGTCATCCACAATGCCGCCAGCTTAACCTTCCACGCCACCAGCCGCGAAGGCGAACCGTTCCGCTCGAACATCGAAGGAACGCGCAACGTCCTCGAGTTCTGCCGCGGCACGCGCATTCGCAAGTTCCACCACGTCTCGACCGCCTACGTCGCCGGCCTCCGCACCGGCCGCGTCCTCGAAACCGAACAAGACGTCGGCCAGAAGTTCTCCAACGATTACGAAGAGTCCAAGCTCGCCGCCGAACAGATGGTCCGCGAGGCCGACTTCATCGACACGCCGACCGTCTTCCGCCCCGCCATCATCATCGGCGATTCCAAGACCGGCGTGACGACGACCTATCACGGCTTCTACGCCGCCCTCCAGCTCGTCCACACCATCGTCAAATCCCAGCCGATCAACGAGTCGGGCTACGTCATGGGCCAGACCGCCCGCCTGGCCCTGACCGG
Source organism: uncultured Planctomycetaceae bacterium (assembly GCA_942493135.1). GTDB lineage: Bacteria > Planctomycetota > Planctomycetia > Planctomycetales > Planctomycetaceae > Planctellipticum. The sequence continues at coordinate 3,747,188 of OW818684.1, forward strand.
ACAGGAGACCAAACACCTCGTCCCCGTCGACTGGGTCGCCGACTTCATGCTGCACGTCCTCCAGAACCCCGAACTCCACGGCAAAACCTATCACCTGACCCCCAAACATCCGGTGACGACCCGCACCATCCGCGACGTCCTCGAAGACTCAAACCGCTTCTTCGGCGCCCACTTCGTCGGAACGGATCGCCCGGAAAACCTCTCCGACGCCGAAGCCGTCTTCTACGATCACATCCGCGTCTACGACTCCTACTGGCGCATGGACCCCGAGTTCGACCGGACGAACACCGAAGCCGCCGCGCCGCACATGCCTTGCCCGCACGTCAACTACGACATGCTCCTCCGCCTCTCCCAGATCGTCATCGCCGCCGGCTTCCCGACGCCCAGCAAAAAGCCGGTCGATATCGAGCACGACGTCCAGACCTACCTCCAGCCCTGGACCGAAGCCGGCAGCCGTCTCACCGCCCGCGCAGGCGGCAAACGTCAGTTGGCTCTCGACGTCTACGGCCCCGGCGGCGGACAGTGGCAGCTCATCGTCCGGAACGGTCAGATCGTCGGGGCCGAGGTCGGAATCCACGACGAAACCGCGGCAACCTGCCGCGTCGAAAGCCGGGACCTGATCACTTTGTTTCAGGGACAGACCAGCCTCTCCCAGCTGATCGGCGGCGGCCAGCTCGAACTCCTCGGCGAAGACGCCGAAACCGGTGAATCGATTGAAGTCATGGAGCAACTCGTCGGCCTGCCGGTCAATTGAACCGCCAGTCGCAACGCGCTCTCGAAATCGAATCCTCCAGTCGCGAAGCATTTGAAGAATGAACCCTTCGGCGGTAACGCCGAAGAGTCTCAACTTCTGACCGCCCCTGTGGATTTCGCCGTCGAGAAGGCACGCCGCGCAGCTTTGACCAGCAATTGCGACCAGAACCCGCAACGCGGACTGACGCGATGAAGTACCTCGATCCCATCGATTATCAGACGCCCGAGTTCGGCGATCTCTACGACGAACTTCCCCTGTGGTCCGCACCGTTCGGCCTGATGCTGCTCGAACATGTCATGTTGCGGCCCGCCATGACAATTCTCGACGTCGGAGCCGGCACCGGCTTCATGACGATCGAGCTGGCGCAGCGCTGCGGCCCCGATTCAATGGTGATTGCGGTCGATCCCTGGGCAGCCGCCATGCAGCGGCTGACGCGCAAGCTGAACCATCTGGGCATCCAGAATGCTCGGACGCTCGTACAAAGCGCAGCCGAGATCGATCTGCCGGACGCCTCGGTCGACCTCATCGTCTCGAATCTCGGGATCAATAACTTCGATCACCCCCAGGCGACGCTGCAGACTTGCTTTCGTGTCGCGAAACCAGCCGCCAGTCTGTTCCTGACGACCAACCTCGTCGGCCATATGAGCGAATTCTACGACGCCTACCGCAGCGTACTTCTGGACCTCGGCTTCTCCGATCGGCTCGCCGCACTCGACGCCCAGATCAATCATCGCGCCACGGTCGATTCGGTCTCGAAACTGCTGGAGCGAGCAGGCTTCAAAGTCGCCGACGTCGCCACTCACTCGTTTCGGGAACGGTTCGTCGACGGTTCCGCGCTGCTCCGCCACTACTTCATTCGCATGGCCTTCATCCCCGCCTGGAAAGCCGTCGCTCCGCAAGAAGCGGTCGAGGCGACATTTGCCGCATTGGAACATCGGCTGAACGCGATGGCCGCCGAAGCCGGAGAGCTGTCGCTGACCATCCCGGCCGCCTGCATCCACGCCGTCAAGCCGGCAGCAACGTAATGCGAACGGCGAGTCGCCGTTCCATCAAAGTCCAAAATCTCGTTCCCGCTCACTCACGCCGGCCCGCATCAGTTCGATCGTCGCCAGCGATTCTCGACACCAGACTCTCGGAACCGTTTCGATTCGCAGGCATCGCTCAAACCGAGAAAACGTATGGCCTGGCACCAGCATCAGATCGCGATTCCAGGCGTCCGCCGCGGCTGTCACCTCGTCACGTCGCAGGTCCTGGCCGGAGTCCCGGAGCTTTCCCAGATCCGCATCGGCCTGCTCCACGTTTTCATCCTGCACACGTCAGCCTCGCTGACGATCAACGAAAACGCGGATCCCGATGTGCGCGTCGACATGGAGACCGCACTCAACCACCTGGCGCCGGAGAACCTCCCCTACGTCCACACGCTGGAAGGCCCCGATGACATGCCGGCCCACGTGAAGTCCTCGCTGATGGGCGCCTCCGTCCAGATCCCCGTCAGGGACGGACGACTCGTCCTCGGCACCTGGCAGGGCATCTACCTCTGCGAGCACCGCGACCACGGCGGCCCCCGCCGCCTGGTCCTGACGCTGCAGGGGGAAGCGTCGAGCGATGAACGTTGAGCTTCTGCACCCTGCGAGCCAGCGTCACGCGCCGGCATCGGCAGCCAGCTCCGCCCAGTGGAGCGCCAGCCGCAAGTTCGCCTGAGCCCACAACGACGGTGAAATCGGGCCGGGCACGTACACGCCGTCCGTCGAGCGCCAGTGCTCCGGACAGCGATACGCCTCGCGATCGCCGTCGACCTCAGTCAACTGGCAGAGGGACCGGTTGAGAAACCGCGTCTGAAACTGACGATCCACAGGATCGCGGTATTTCATGAACCGCGCCCCGTAGATCACCGAAATGATCGGGTCGAACAGACACCACTGGTCCTCCAACCCCGGCTCCGACAGCTCGGCGTCGCGACGGCCCGAATCGTTCAGGAAACGCCGGATGCCGTGCTCCCCGACCAGATGCGTCGTCACGTCCTCGACGATCGCATCGGCCATCGGTCCGTCGAGCAATTTCAGCGGATAGACCAGAAAGAGCAGGGCGGCATCGTAACGGCTGCGCTGCCGCGGATCGGCTTGAGCGCACTCTGCCGGCAGAATCGCTTCGAGGGCGGTGCCGCCCGATTCCAGCAGCTCCGCTAACTCGTTGCCGTCCAGCGATAAGCCGGTCCGCTGCAGTTCGGGGCCGGCGGCCGGGTGCTGCAGCAGGCGCGCATACTCCACAAGGCCAGTCACCACCACGCCAATGCTCGACGCAGAAACCTTGCGAATCCCTTCCCAGTGGCCGCTCTCCTCATCCTCCCAGTAGCGGACCGCGCGGAAGTACAACGGCAGATCGACGAGCAGCGACCACTCCGCATCGGTCGGCTGAATTCGCCCCGCAAGCACCAGACGGGCGAAGAGCCAGAGAAAATAGCCCAGAGCGTCGTTCTGATCCTGCACCAGTGGCCCATCCCACTCGGCCAGCCGCACGCCGTCGAACAGGACGTGCGGCCGCTGCATGGGATCCGTGGCGTCAACCTCCCCGGCAATGATCCCGCGAATCTTCGGCTGCTGCGTCAGCAGAAACGCCGCGAGGCTCCGCATCGCCCCGACGGCGAGGTCAACCTCGCCAGTCACAAAGAGAGCGTGAGCGATCTGAACCGTCTCGCGCACCCCGACCTGCGGATTTTCGACGACGGCGAACAGCCCCGTCGGCAGAGTCGGAAATCGAAACGTCCCCGCCCCATCGAGCCGCGCCCGGATCCGGCGAACGTCTTCCGCCGAATACTCGTCCTGCAGGTCACGCCCCAGCGGCCCGCGCGGCAGCGCATTCATGAACCCCTCCCATAAGGCCGGCCGCGCCGGCCACCGTCAATCCCTCGCCAGCCCCGACCAACCACCAACCACCAACCACCAATAACCAATTACGGAACCTCACGAATCCGCAGCGCCCGGAACTCCACCGGCGACCCCTCCGACTCCAGGCACAGATACCCCGTGTGCGGATCGCAGCCCGTCCCGCCCGAGACTTCTTCGCCATTCACCCACAGCCGGACTTCACCATTGATCGCCCGGATGTAGTAGTGATTCCACTCTCCGACCCCCTTGCTGAGCTGCTTCGTCGGAAAGCTGCGCTTGCCGTCCGGAGCCACGGGCGGGAAGGGAGTCATCGTCGCTTTGCCCGTCGGAAACACGTCCCCGTGCGACGTGAACCAGTCTGCCTTCTTGCCGGTCTGCTTCTCGTACTTCTCCGTGTAGCCGTGATCGAGCACCTGGACTTCGATCCCTTGCGGCAGTCGACCTTTCGGCAAGTCGGTCAGAGACTCTTCCGACGCCCACAGAAACACGCCCGAGTTCCCGCCCGACTTCATGTGCCGCCACTGCACCGAAATCTCGAGGTTCTTCACCGGCTTCTGCGAGCGGATCACGCCGACCGGCTGACCGGTGCAGTAGGCGACGCCGTCCTTCCACGTCCACGTGTCGTCGTCGCAGTTCACATTGACGAAATCGACCTCGCCCAGCGACCGCCACCCCGGCCCCGTCCCGTCCAGAAACGCCCGCGGCAGAGGTTCCTCCGCCCGACAGGGAGCGACGGCGAGCAGCAGGGCCAGACAGAATCCGGAACAGGTACGCAGCAGCATCGCGAGAGTCTCCCCGAAACAGGAATCGAACCGGACGTCGACCGGCCCGCCCGGGACGCTCGAACGCAGATCCGCATTCTACAGCTCAGCCATCCCGATCACGAGCGCCCGCAAACTTGCGTCGCGGCTCTTTCCAAGTTACGTCTGGGCAAGCTGTAGGGTGAGTCGAGTCTTCGAGGCTCACCATAACTCGTTATCGCAGGGGTGAGCCTCGAAGACTCGACTCACCTTTGAAACTGGGAAGAGCCGTGGAACTTGCGTGCCACTGGCGGCTCGTCCGCCAGTTCGACTTCGGCTTGCCCTGCAGCATCAGGCGGCGATGAGCTGGTTCGAACTCTCGAAGCCTGCAACGCCACTCAGCCGTAGAGTCGATTGGACTCTTCGTGGTTGATCTTGCGGGCTTTAATCCGGCCGCCGGACAGCTTTTCGCCGTCCGGATCGATGTAGACCCGGCCCGTCCGGCCCGGCTTCACGCTCATCACGTGAATGTTGAAGATAAACGACCGGTCCTCGATCGCCCGGAACCAGTGGACGTTGTCTTTCACGTCGGACACCGTCGAATACGAACCGGGGCCGAACGTCCCGTCGATCGTCGGAGTGACGATCATGTGCGTCTTGTCGTCTTCCAGCCGATCGTAGTGGCGGCCGTGAAAACCGCCCTTCAGGATCAGGAAGGCGGTGGCCATGTTGTCGTGACCGTGCGGGACGACCGACCGGTCCTTGTTGAGGGCGAAAACCTGATGTCCAAAGACCAGGCTGGTCGGGAGCCCCTCGACCTTCGGGAGCGTGGCCCGCAGGCTCAGTTCCCCCCGCTCCTGCATCTTGACGCCGCTGGTCAGCTTTTCGAAGTTGATGAACTTCAGCATGTCGGCCAGGTCGACCCTGGCGAGCAGTTGTTCCACCTGCTTCTGCCACTGCACGGGATCGAGCTTCTTCCCCTTCAGATCGAGGCTCATCGCGTTGAGGTCCGCGAGCCACTTCGAGGCGATCACCCGGACTTCGTCGCCAAACGCGTCCCGCGCGAACAGCGTGTCGAGCAGCGACCACGTCAGCAGCGCCCCCAGGGTCTGCTGCTGAAAATCACGACGGGAAATCGCATGCATGCTGGAAGACCTTCCGCGAAAGTAGCCTGCGAATCGGTGAGCATCCTCAAACGGAGCAACGCACACGATAGCAGATCGAATGGGCGAAATGTCCACGATTTCCTCGTTCGCAGGCGGAGCCTGGGAATGCCCGCCGCCGCCGAAATCCCCGCAATGCCGAGTGGCCGTCTGGCAGTGCCGGCTCTGGCGGCCGTCATCAGTCTCCAGCCCCGCCAGGGGCGATTCAATGTCGCCCAGGCATCGACTCTGAAACAGTGCGTCGACTCGTCTTGTCCCCTCTCCCGCTGTCTTCAGTGGGAGAGGGCCAGGGTGAGGGTCTTCGAAGATGTCAGAGCGTCCTCCACGGAGAACAGACGGCGCGACTCTCATTCGTGGCCGGTCATTGAGATCTCTGACTCCCGCAATCGGTTTCCTCGTTCCCGTGCTCCGCCGGGGAATGCCCGGCGTGCCGCTCACTGACCGCCCGAAGCCCCTTCGCCGCCGCCACCCGTCGCCCGCACCACCAGCACCCGGTCGATCCGCGGACCGTCCATGTCCACGATCTCCAGCTTGAGCTGGCTCCACTCGAACGTATCCCCCACCTTCGGCGGACGTTTGAGCAGTCCCAGCATCAGGCCGGAGACGGTCCCGACGCCCCGCGGCGGCGGTTCCGACCAGCGGACGATCTCCAGCGACGCCTGCATCACGTGCAGCGGCGTCAGCCCGTCGACGAGCAGGCTGCCGTCTTCTCGCGTGACGACCAGTTGCTCGTGGTCCTGCCGGTGTTCGTCGTGAATGTTCCCGACGAGCATCTCCAGCACGTCTTCGAGAGTCACCATCCCCTGCGTGCCGCCGTATTCGTCCAGGACGATGGCGAGCTGCGTCCGCTGTTCCTGAAACAGCTCCAGCAGCCGGCTGATCGAAACGGTCTTGGGAACGAACAGCGGCGGCCGGACCAGCTTGTGAATATTGATCGGATGGCCCAGGTACTGCTGCAGGAAAACATCCTTGATGTAGATGAATCCGATGATGTGATCGATGTCCCCTTCGCAGACCGGCACGCGCGAGAAGCCCGACATCGCCATCGCCCCGACTACCTCGGCGGGGGGCGTGTCGACGTCGATCGCGTCGATCTCGACCCGCGGCTTCAGAATCTCGGCGACCGTCCGGTCCCCCAGCCGCAGCGCTTCGGATGCGACGCGGTGCTCGGTCTCTTCCAGTTCGCCGGCGAGCGATCCGGCGTCCATCAGATGCTGGATGTCTTCGATCGAGACCTTGTTCTCGCGGATCGACCCCTGTCCCAGCAGCCGCAGCACCAGCCGCGTCACCATCTGCAGCACCCAGATCGCGGGACGGGACACGCGCTGCAGCAGCGCCATCGGCCAGGCGACGAAGCGGGCCAGGAACTCCGCGTTCTGCAGCGCGATCCGCTTGGGGACCAGCTCCCCCAGAATCAGCGAGAAAAACGCGATGCCGATCGCGACGCAGGTCAGTGCGACGCCGTGGCTGTTTTCCTGCAGCCAGGCGATCGGGAACGACTCGAGCCAGCTCGCCAGGCCCCCTTCGAGGCGGGCGCCGCCGAAAGCCGCCGCAAATGTGCTGACGACGGTGATGCCGACTTGAACGGTGGGGAGAAATCGATCCGCGTCGGCGGCGAGGGCAAGGGCCAGGCGGCTTCCGGAATCCCCCGCGTCGGCCCGTTTCTTGAGCCGTCCGCGCCGGGCGGTGAGGATCGCAATTTCCGCTGACGCAAAGAAGCCGTTCAGCAGAATCAGCAGCAGGATGATCAGCAGTTCCCAGATGGCGGAACCGTTCACTGTGGACTCCGAAGAGAACTTGAGCACGACGGATTATGCCCGTCCCGGGGCGCGATGGCCAGCGCGAACCGGAGGAATCCCCCTCGACATTTCCACAGCCCGTCAACGACCGCAGGGGTCGCAAGAGAGACTCTCGCGACCCCTGCGGATCGAAATCAGACGGGTGTCACCCGGTCAGGGACTATCGCAGGAGTGCGAGAACCTGCTGGGGCACCTGGTTGGCGATCGCGAGCACCGAGATACCGGCCTGCTTGAGCACCTGGGCCTTCTGCATGTTGGCGGTTTCGGTCGCGAAGTCGGTATCGACGATCTGGCTGCGGGCGGCGGAAATGTTTTCCAGAGCCACGCTCAGGGTCGAGACGTTGGTGTCGATCACGTTCTTCTGGATCGCACCCAGACGACCGCGGAGCGTCGAAACCCGGTTCAGGGCCTGGTCGACGATGTCGACCAGCTCGCTCCCCTGCACATTGGGGCCGACGTCCAGCAGGCTCTTGCCGCCGCCGGTGCCAAGCTCGTACAGCTTGCCGGCGACACCGCCCAGACGGGCCGTGTTGATCGCGTCGATGCCCACGCCGACCTGGCCGGCCGCGGACACTTCCTGACCGATCTGGAACAGGGCGCCGCCGCCGGTGATGCTGAGGTCAGCCGTCTCGTCGACGACGTTGCTGCTTTCCTTGAAGCTCAGCGTCACATCGAGCGACGCGGTCTTGATCGAGGCGTCCAGGCCTTCGCCCTGAGCGTCCTGACCGTTGATCCGCACCTTGATGTCGGTCCCCACGTCCCGCTTCGCCACGGTCACGTCGTCGTCCAGCGTCGTCTCGAACGTCCCATTCAAAACGTTGATTTCTGCGTATGCCGCGGAACCGTACGTCGTGCTCTTCAGGACGACGATGTCGTCGCCGGACGACTGCGTCAGCGTGTCGGCCGCACGGGCCGCGACCAGGCCCGTCCCGTCGCCGCTGGCTTCGGCACTGACCAGTGCACGAGCCGCCACGGCCCCGGCGCTGGCGTCGTTGGCCAGGAACGTCGCAATATCATCGGCCGTCGACGTGATGTTGCCGTTGGCGTCGGTGGCGAGATTGAACGTGACGACGTTGTCGCCGTTGCCGTCAATGGTGACGGCGACGCTCAGGGCCGAGCTGTTGGCGCCCGGATCGACAAATGCCACGTTGATGTCGTTCGTCGGCGAACCCGTACGGACGTCGGTGAACGTCACGTCGTTGTTGGCGCCATCGTCGCCGCCGGTCAGAGCGATCGGCGCCTTGGCCTGCACCAGACCGGTGCCGTCGCCGGACGCGGCGACACTGACCAGGGTCCGAGCCTCGACGGCCCCGGCACTGTTGTCGTTCGCCAGGAAAGTCTCGATATCGGCCGTCGTGGAGGTGATCGTCCCGTTGGCGTCGGTGGCGACGTTGAACGTGACGGTCTTGTTGCCGTTGGCGTCCGCAGTCACCCCGACACTCAGTGCCTGGTTCGCGCCGCCGTTGACGAACTGCACCGAAGTCGTCGTCGCAAACTCGCCGACCGAGTCGGTAGCACGGGCGTCGGTGAAGACGAGGTCATTGTTGGCGCCGTCGACGCCGCCGGTGAGATCGGCACTGGCCGCCGCACCCACCAGGCCCGTCCCGTCGCCGGAGTATTGCGTCAGGAAATTGTCGGCGATATTCGGATCGTTGCTGGCTTCGATCGCGGCCTTGATATCGGCCGCGGTCGAAGTGATCGTGCCGTTGGCGTCGGTCGCCAGATTGATCGTCAAGGTTCCGCCGTCGCCGTTGGCGACGAATCCCAGCGTCAGCGGCTGGCTGGCGCCGCCGTTGGCGAAGATCACGCTCAGGGCATTGGTCGGCGTCGCGTCCTCGTCGGTGGCCCGGCCGTCCGTGAACGTGAGCTGGCTGTTGGTGACGTCGGAGAGAGCCGTCGAGGAGGCGGCCTGCACGACACCAGCACCGGTGCCGGAGTCGTCGGCGCTCAGCAGGACGTTCGCGTTGGCGTCGCCGTTGACGAGCGCGGCGACCTGGGCGGCGGTCGAAGTCACGTTGCCGTTGGCGTCGGTCGCCAGCGTGATGCTGACGGTCTTGTCGCCAAAGCCGTTCGTATTGACTGCGACAGCCAGCGCCTGGCTGGCGGCGGCGGCGACGAACTCGACGGCGACGTTGTAGTCGTCGCGAGTCGCCAGGGGCCGAACGTCTGCGAAGACGACGTCGTTGTTGGCGGTGTCCTGACCGCCGGTCAGCGGAGTCGACACCAGCGCGCCGTACGTGTCACTACCGATCGCAGCTCCGTAGCCGCCGGCGGCAGTGGCGGAGGCGGTGATCAGACCGGCTGCACCGGCATGGTTCGCGATCGCAGTCTGAATATTCGCCAGGGTCGCGGTCGAGTTGGCGCCGTCGTCCTGGAGGTTGATGGTCACGGTGTAGTCGCCGTTTCCATCGACGGCGACGCTGTCCACGACGCTGTTGGCGAGGTTGCTCGCCGTATTGACGAGGACCACGTTGATCTGACCGCCCAGGGTCGCCGCGTCGCCGGTGGTGGCGGTGGCGCGTGCATCGCTGAAGGTCAGCAGCGAGTTGCCTTCCGCGCTGACCGTCTGAGCGAAACCCGCCCGGGCGTTGCGGGCGATGTTAATCGTCCCGTCCGTCGTCGCTTCCAGCGTCGCAGGCGTCGAGTTGAAGACTTCGGCGGTGCCGGCGGTGGCATTGTTGACCGTCAGCTCTCCGGGGGCCGTGTTGATGATGGACGCGGTGACGCCGGTGACGTCGCTGACGTTGTTGACGGCGTCCTTGATGTTGGTCGTCGTGCTGCTGGCACCGAGGAACAGCACCTGGCTCCCCTTCGCGCCCGACACTTCGATCGTCGTCGCCGAGGCCAGCGTGCCGCCCGCGTACCGGAGTTCGGCCTTCTGGGCGGCGGCGGTCACGGTGGAATTGACGGCGATGGTGGGGTTCGCCCCGAAGACGGCCTCGTTGATCTGGACGTCGCTGAGCTTGGCGGCGTCGACGGCGGTGGAGTCGAACTTGAAGCCCTTGCTGCCGTCGATCAGCTTGTCGCCGGCGAACGTGGTGTTGCCGGAGATGCGGTTGATGGCCTGCAGGGCGGCGTCGATCTGCGACTGGTTGGCCTTGATTTCGTCCTGCGACAGGGCGCCGGTGTTCAAGCCTTCCTGGACCAGTCCGCGGATCTGATTGAGCAGTCCGCCGATTTCGCCCAGCGCCGAGTCGGCGGTCGAAATCACGTTGTTGGCGCGATTGCTGTTCTTGATCGACTGGTCGATCGTGGTGATCTGCAAGCGGAGGTTTTCGCTGGCGATCAGGCCGGACGGATTGTCCTTGCCGTTGTTGATCTGCAGACCTGTCGACAGGCGCGTCAGCGACGTGCTGAGCAGGTTGTCAGACTTGGTCAGGTTATTCAGGCCGCGCAGGGCCTGAATATTCGTGTTGATTCTCGTCATTCCGCATCACCTTTCTGATGATCCGCATGTCGCGTGAGGCCGATCGGGACTCCGTGGGGGACAATCACGGCTGGCTCAAATCCCGTCCGAACCGATATCGCTTCCTCCGCAAACCAGAGACTCCGTAATGAAACCGCGCTCTGGCCGCGGAGCTTGGGACCTGTCGACAGGCCCGTCGGCTGTGTACTGATTCGTCGAGTGGAATCGGGGGTCAAACCGGCCGGCTGCGTCCGCGTTCGCATTCCAGACCGTTTTGTCCCGAGGATCGACTCGTCATCTACACATCGACCATAGTTCGAGGAGTCTCGCGGTGATGCCGGAATGCAACGGGGGAAAAAAAGAACTGGGTCCGGTTATTGCGAATGCCCCGCCCTTGCGGGCTTGAGTGGACATGGCGCGGCAACCGGACCCGGTCTGTAGTGCGGACTTAGGTCGTCCCGGCAGCGGGGACGCGGGGGGCAATCCGCCGGGAAGGCAGGAAAGCCTGGCGGAGTCTATTGAGCAGCCGCTTCCGTCTTGAGCGGAGCGGGATCGCGGTCGCGAGCGTTTTCGCGCTGAATCGCCTCATAGACTTCCTGCCGGTGGACAGGAATCTCGGTCGGCGCTTCAATGCCGAGTCGCACCTTATCGCCGCGGATGTCTACCACGGTGATTTTGATGTTGTCTCCGATGAAGATGCTCTCGTCGCGCTGACGGGATAGAACGAGCATCGCTTGGTCTCCTTCCATTGGTAAACCGCCGCAGGCTTCCGTCCGCGGCTGGGGATTTTCACGGACACGGGATTTTGAGTCGGGGATCAGAACTGAGTGGAGCCGATGCGATTGCACAGTCCGGCGACCCGCGTGCAGTCGCGACTTCCGGGTGGAGGTCTCGAATTCAGTCCTGGCGGCGTGTCTGCGAAACTCCGGGTGGGTTCACCGTAGGGTTTCCGCCGTCAGGACCTGCGGGTCGTTCGGACGATGCATCGAACACCCTATGAATCGTCACACGGATTCATAAGTTGCAGTCTTGCAACGTGGTTTTGCGCGTGAGACTCGAATTGTCGCGCAAAGCTGGAGGGTCATGCGGGGGTTGCCCGACAAGCCCGAATTAGGGAGTCTGCGGTCTGTGCCGGCGATGCTGCCTTGTGCGGATGTGCCGGCCGCGCCGTGGCGTACTGCGGGGAAATCCGTCGCAACACCGGGTATCGCTGCAGGCGACCGGGAGTGACCAACTTACTTTTTCAGGGAAAGCGAACGGCCTGCGGCATCGGAACGATGCAACAGGCCGTCGCGACTCGGAATCCGCAGTTCTTGCCGTCAGGCGACGCGGCTCGGCCGGCCGGTCGAGTGCTGCAGCGCGGCGCGATGGCCGGCGACTTGTTGCTGATAGAGTCGCTGGAGACCTTCCGTAATCAGCGGCATGCCGACACCGAGAGCACGACGCAGCTTGCGGGTCTGGAGCGACGTTTCCCCGCCGCCGTAGCCTCGAGTTCGATTGTCGAGGGATTCGGCGGCCGCAAACAGCGGCTGCGGCAGCCCGAACTGGACCGCGAGCTTTCCGAGAAACGCGGCCGGGTTGACCCGCTCGGCGCCGGCAAGATGGTAGACGCCTGTCAAGACTTCCGCCCAGATCCGGAGCAGGAGTTCGGGAACATCCGAGGCGAGAATGGGGGAGGCATGCCGAAAGCAGTCAACCGCCAGCGGCTGCGAGGCCGTCAGCCGGTCGATCATGCGTTCCAGCCAGCCACCCCGGGCGCCGGGAGTCCAGCCGAAGGCATGCGTCCGCAGAATCAGCGTCTGAGACGACCGCTCCAGGGCATAGTCTTCGAGTTGGCGCAGCACGACGGCCTCGGGCGACGGACACCAGCTCTGGCTGGTTTCCGGATGGAACATCCAGGGTCCGGTGAAGACGGCGTCGGACGAAATCAGGGTCAGCGGAATGTCCTCGGCGGCGGCGGCTTCAATCCAGTATCGCGCCTGCTGCGCGCCGGCAGCTGTCGGTCGCAGCGATTCATCCCAGCAGGACGCGGCGCCGGGGCCGCAGACCACGAGACGGGACGGCCGCAATCGCTGCAGCAGCCGGCGAACGGCCTCGGTTGAGGGCTCGCAACAGACGTCGACCCGACACTCCGGAATGGCGAGAGCCGGTCCGGAAGTGACGACGCCGACGACGTTCGCCTGGCTACCGAGTCCGGACGCCAGATTGGCGCCCACGGCCGTTTCGACTCCGGCGACAACGATCTGATCCACGATTCGCCTCCGTGCGAGTTCGAATTGGAGTTCCTCGACGGGTCCGCCCCCGGAGGAAGTCCTGCATGATCGGGAAGTATAGATCCGGGGTGGAAAGGGGGCCAAGAGCAGTTGTCGCGGACGGATTCCCTGAGGGTACAGGCCTGCAAACGGCGTGACCAGTCGCAATGCGAACGGCTCCGAACGACACAACTCAAGAATATAATCGTGACGTCCGGACGGTTATTGCGAGGTCGATTCCCATGCTCTGCGCGCAATCAGATCCACAATCCGGCGGGCAGCTTTCCCGTCGCCATAGGGGTTTACAGCGAGTTGTCGCCTGGCGTACTCAACCGGATCCTCAAGGAGGACCAAGGTTCTGTCGACGATTCGTTGCGGAGAAGTTCCAACCAGCTCGACGGCGCCGGCTTCGACTCCCTCTGGTCGTTCTGTCGTGTCTCGCATGACGAGGACCGGTTTGCGAAGTGAAAGAGCTTCTTCCTGCACTCCACCCGAATCCGTCAGAATTAGATGGGATCGATCCATCAACCAGACGAACTCCGCATACGTAGCGGGAGGCTGCAAATGGACATTCGACAGATCGTTCAGGATCCGGTGCACCGGTTCCTGAACCCGCGGATTAAGATGCACGGGATAGACGAACTGTACGTCGAATTGAGACGTTGCAAGTTCGCGAATTGCGAGACAGATCTGCTCGAACCCATCGCCGAAGTTTTCCCGCCGATGGCCAGTCAGCAGCACGAGTTTCGAGTCCTGGAGAAATGCGTACTTCGCCTCCCAGAAATCGCGCCGCTCGCGTTCTCGGCGAACGGCCCACAGCAACGCGTCAACCACGGTATTCCCCGTCCGATGAACGGCGCCCGGCGGCACGTGCTCTGCGAGAAGTTGCTGAGCGGCTCTCTCGGTCGGGGCACAGTGCAAGGCGGCCGAGATTCCGGCCACACGACGGTTGAACTCCTCCGGCCATGGGGCCAGCAGATTTCCGGTCCGCAGGCCTGCTTCGACATGGACGAGCGGAAGTTTGTGATAGAACGCGACGAGAGCCGCCGCCAGAACGGTCGTCGTGTCACCTTGTGCGACGACGCAATCCGGGCGATGTCGGACGAGAACAGAGTCGAGCGCTTCGACGCAACGGGCGGTCAGATTTGACAGAGTCTGATCGGGCTTCATCAGGCCGAGATCGATATCGACGCGAAGGCCGAAGTATTCGACGACTTGCGCGAGCATCTCGCGGTGCTGACCCGTTGAAACGACCAGCGGAGTGACGTCGGCTCTGCCGTCGCACTCCTGAAGAATCGGCGCCAGTTTGATCGCCTCAGGGCGAGTACCAAACACGATACAGGGAGTTATGCTGGCCACCAGTTCGCCTTCGAAAACCCGAAGCGCCATCCGCTCGGCGCGGCGACAGTAGGATATTCGCCGAAGTGCGGCAAGATCAGCGGCTCAACCACACCGATCGGCGGATTCCGCCGGATTCGTCTTGTCAGACGTCTGGTGCAGCCGTTACACCACGCCGTCCCGGCTCTACGGACCGCAGAATTGTCTTCGCGCCACTGCGAGCACATGAACATGCTGCGAGGTCGCCGACGCCGGCAGGATTTCAGTGGATGGTTCTGGCGGCGACTTCCCCGACGGCATCGGAGCTTTCCGCCCAGAGCGGAAACAGCACACATCCGACCACGCTGTGGAAGCAAGCCGTCCGCTCTCCCCTGCTGCGACGGCTCGGCAAAGCCTCTCTAGCTACGGGAATCGGCCTGCTGGTTTCTCGCGTCATGGCATTTCTTGCGATGATCGTCGCGGCCCGGATGCTCACGAAGGAGATCTACGGAGCACTTGGGTATATCCAGACGACGGCGACTCTGGTCGGAATTCTGGCCGGCATGGGATTGAGCGTCGTTGTGATACGACGAATCGCGGAAACACGAGACTCCGATCCGCAAGCCGCCGGAGTGGCCGTATCGGCCAGCCTGACCGCCTTATGGGCGATCACTCTCGTTGGATCCGGGATCATGTTTTTCGCGGCGGGCTGGCTCTGTCCAACCGACGCCGAGAACCGTCCTGAGATGGTCTGGGCTCTCCGGGCAAGTTCATTGCTTGTTGCCGTCAATCTGATTGCGACGTGTCAGTCAGGCATTCTTGCGGGATTCGAATCTTTCGTGTCGTTGGCCGCCGCCCAGTCGCTTTCGGCACTTCTGGCTCCGTTTGCCGTTGCTGCCGGAATTTCGGTCGGTGGATTGAACGGGGCCATACTTGGGCTGGCCGGTGCGGGTCTGGCTGGCTGTCTTCTAAACGCAATCGCAATTCGCCGCGAGCTGCGATCACGATTGCTGGTTGTTTTGGGGTTTGAGTTCGGCCCTGAAACGCGACGGATCCTGACTACGGGGATTCCGGCGGCAGCGTCAGGCGTGATCGTTGTGGGAGCGAACTGGCTGGGAATGCAACTGCTCGCCCGACAACCCGACGGACTCAACCAGTTGGGGGAATTCAACGCGGCCAATCAATCGTTTGTAGCCATGATGTTCGTTCCGCAGGTAATCGGTCAGGCCATTCTGCCGATGCTCGTCCAGAAGATACAGTCGCGTGAATTCCGCGACTTGAAGCGATTGATTGTGGTCCACTTTCTAAGCGCCGGCGCAATCGCACTGCCCGCACTCGTCGCCGGGTGGATTCTGAGTTCTTCGCTGATGGCCGTCTTTGGCGGACAGTATCTGGGAGCCGGCGCCACTCTCAGGCAATGTCTTCTGGCGGCGGCAATTCTCTGTATTCAGGCGCCGACGGCGCAACTGGTCCAAGCGTTCGGTCACTTCCGGGCCGGTTTTCTGATGAATGCATTGTGGGGATTGACGTTTATCGGCGTGCTGCTCGTCATCGGCGTGCAGAACGCCGTTGGACTGGCGCAGGCCCGGACAATTGCATACGGAGCCCACGCTGTCTGGACCACGGGATTCGTCGTTTACTGCCTTTCGCAGTTACATTCAGTCGCAGGAGCGCCACATCGTGCTACAACCTCAGCACCCGTTTGACCGCTGCGGGCTCGCAAGTCTCGCAGATTTCGAAACCTCGGAGTGGAACTCGCTGTTTACCGCTCTCGAGCGGTATCAGCAGAACTTTTTGAGCCATGAGAGCGAGTTTCGAGGCGAGGACTATCCGTGGCCCCGCGACCCCCTTCACACGTGGAGCAGGGTGTGGGAGTACCCGTTCGTGTATCACCATCTGCAGGAGTGGCGAAAGCAGACCGGTCAGCGGGAGCGTCCCACCGTCGTCGACCTGGGATGCGGCGTCACGTTCATGCCGTTTGCCGTTGCGGACCTTGATTGCCACGTGATCTGCGCCGACGTCGACCCGGTTGTGGAGCGGGATCTGCGCCGCGCCTCAGAGGCGTTGGGTCGCACCGGGCAGTTGAGCCACTTGCGAGTCCGCGACGGGTTACTCGACCTGCCGTCCGGTTCGGTCGACGCCGTCTATTGCATCAGTGTTCTTGAGCACATCGAACCGCCCGATCAGCTGATCGACGAGATTGCGCGGATTCTGACACCGGACGGCCGGTTGATTCTAACGATCGATCTGGGGATCTCGGGAGCGTCGCCGATCGGTCCGGCGCCGCATCAGGAGCTCGTCGGCAAACTTGCCGATCGATTTCGCCCACATCTGCCCGACGTGAGCATCCATCCGCTTCAGGTGCTTACGTCCCAAAAGGGGCCATACCCCATGTTTCGTCGTTCGGCACTCTGGAAGCGCGCCACCCGTCGCCTGCTGGGACCGATTCTGCCCGAGCGCTATCGACCCGAACTGGCATGCCAGGCCTTTGTACTCTGCAAAGGCATTTGCGACGCGTCGCTGTGCGAACCGGTTCGCAGAGTCTCGGCGTGACGATTCCGACGACTGCAGCACGACAGCCATAATGCCGTCGAATACGGGTATCAGGACATGGCACGAAGCGTTTCCGCAATAGCGCCTCCCGCATTTCCGGGGACTCGCCACAGTACATTCAAGCCGCCAGCACATCCAATCAGGAGTCGCGGAGCTGCGAGCGAATCGGGCCGAGTTGCAAGCGACGGGCGGTTAATCGCACGCCTGGGTCTCGCAACAATTGTCGCGCAGTTGGCGGCCGTCTACGTCAATCTCTTTCGAGCCCACGCCGAAGGGGCCGAGATGTCGATGGCCTTCCGCGCGCTCGGGTGGAGCCCATTGCTGCTTGCGGCCGTGTTGTATGTCCACCGGTCGGCGCGCTTGCCGCACTTGACTCCCAGCGCCGCGCGGCTCTTCTGGTTCAGCGGACTGGTCTTCGCGGTCGGGGTCGTACTCTCTCCGACCCATGCCGCCAGATTCTATCATGTTGCATCGGATGTCGCTCGATATTCCACGGCCTGGATCGGATTCTTTCTGCTGATCATCGCCTTCGAATCGATCCGCAAAACGGAGGGACTGCCCGGGCTGGTCAAGTACGTTGACGCTTACATGTGGGTTGCGCTCCTCGATGCGGCTCTGACCATCGCGCTCGGCCTGCGGTATTGGGGAGCTCACTTTTCGACTGGAACCTTCGTCTACGGTCTCGTCTGGTCACTTGTTCGACAGACCGGCTCTCTCTGGAAACTCCAGGGAGTCTTTGCTGTGTGCGCGTTTGCCGCCGTAGTTGAGGGAAAGCGAACAACAATGGTGATGGCCGCGCTGGCGATCGCCGGTTCGTCCGTCTGGCTGATCGTTTCCCGCGCCGGGGGACGCATGCTGGCATCAATCGTTGCGGCGGGAATTCTCGCGCTGATCGGGCTGTTCATCGTTCCATCCGATTCACGCCTCGTCAGCGAACTGCAGGAGAAAGTGATCAGCGGCTACGAGAAACTGTCGGGGATTGCGTTACACGGCGAAGAAGATCGGACACTGGAATTTCGGCACAACGAAATACGCGCGATCTATGCGCACTTTTCGCATCCCGGTCGTGCGGGGTGGTGCATCACGGGCCTCGGATTCGGAGCCGAAATCAATCCGGGGATGTTGGATATCGGCGGCGCGAATTCGTCAAACGGAATGATGCATCATGCTCACAATGCATTCGCCGTCTATTTCTTGCGAAACGGGCTGCTGGGCTGGATTCTGCTTACTTCGTTTATCGTCTGCTGCCTCTTGACACCCCTTCCCGGTCTCCGTGGAACGTATCGCGATGCGATCGTCTGCTGCTGGGTTTTCATGTGCCTGCTGCTTGTCGCCGGGTATACGGGAAACCTGATGATGGAGTCGATCGAACTTCCATTCACTGCGGCCCTTGCGATGACGCTGGGACGAAATGTGCGACGCCCGCGGTTCTCGAACAATGGACATATTCGCTGACGACCGGTCGGGATCTGCGCAGATTTCCGGCAAGAGGCATTTTGGGATTTCGCCTCCATTCCAACGATCACGACCGATTTGCCGGCCCGCCTACGGAGGAAGACTCGTTGACTAAGCAGCAGCCGAATCGAGCCAGCCTCCGGGGAGACGGCGCGACCGCCGAATCTGAGATGATCGTGATTGCGGCCACAATTCCGGACCGCGCGGCAGAGCTTCGAAAGCTGCTCGTCGCCCTGGATTCCCGCGGGCAGGCCGTTGAGTTCTGGTGCTGGGCGAGGACTGAACAGGATCGAACCGACGCCTCGAGGAACCAGGCGTGCAAGAACCTGCGATTGCTGCTGACCGGCGGTGGAAACCGCAATCACTGGCTGGCGTTCTGGTACGTCTTATGGATGGTGCGCGTCGGCTGGCGTCTGTTGACGTCACGGCCGGGCGCCCGATATCTTTGCGAGCGATTCGAGTCGGCGTTTCCCGCGGCATGCGTGAGCCTGATCCGGCCCGTCACGTTTCTGTATCTCGACTCCGACAACGTCTCCCTTTCGCATCGCTGGCCGGCATTGATCCGCTGGGTCCTGGAGAGGCTGGAGCGCTTCACTGCCAGGCGCAGTCGGGTGCACGTGGTCCCATCGCGTTCGCGATGGGCGACAGAGGAGGCCAATCTTCGCATTCTGCAGAATTGGCCCACGACACAGCATGCAGAAGATGCCAGGCGCCGGGCCGAACAACTCGCATATTGCCGTTCGGAAGATACGTTCACCGTCTATGTCAGCGGTTGGCTGCCGACGACTCGCGGACTGAGAATGATCCGCGAGGCGGCACAGCAACTTGCCGGCAGCTCGATCCAGTTTATCCTTGCTGGACACTGCCAGAGTGACGAAGCCCGGCAACTCTCAGCGATGCGAAATGTGGAGTATCTCGGATCGGTCGATTCCGCAACAGCGCTCGCGCAGTGCTATCGGGCACACGTTGTTCTGGCGTTCTACGATCCACGAATTGCTATCAACCGCGTTGCCGAACCGAATAAATGGCACGATTGCATCGTCACAGGGACACCATTTATCACGAATCATCGAATCGAAACGGCTCTTCCCTACCTCGACTCCGGAGTCTGCTGGGCTGTCGACTACGACGACACAGACAGTCTGGTCGAACTACTGCGGCGTCTCGATCAGGACAGATCGACACACCGCCGAGCCGCCCAGTCGATAGCGCTGATGCCGAAGTATTTTTGGGATGAGCAGATGGAAGTCATCCTGGATGAATTCGTTCACATTCAGGGCGTCAGACGAGCTGCGTGAGGCCGACGTACCTGGCGATACCGCGAGTTTGAAAGCCGCGATTGAACGGGAGCTGCAGCGCGGTGAAATCCGAGTTATCACCGAGCGGCAAGTCTCGATCGGCGGTCACTCTGCCAGCGGCGAGCTTCCCGCCGGATCCACAGCTTCGTGCTCGTGGTGCACTCCCTCGTGCGCTTTGCCGGACTGATTGAAACGGTGATCCAGGATGTGAATCGCGGCGTGGTGGCGCGAGGCCACGCCGGGCTGGGGGAAGATGCCGCCGCCGAGGATCAGAGCGGCCAGCGTCAGCACGGCGAACTTTTCGCGGCGGCCGATTTTGAGGGAGACGGACGACGAGTAGGACGTTCCGGTAAACAGCTTGAAGTAGGCCTGGACGAAGGCGATGCCGTTGAGGGCGGCGGCCAGGACGACGGCCATGCCCATGAAGGGATAGGCGGCGACGGCTCCGTCGATCAGGAGTTCGGTTCCGACAAAGCCGAAAGTTCCCGGGAAGCCGACGCTGGCGAGACCGGTCAGGATGAAGAAGACCGCCAGCGCGGGAGCGTGCTCGTAGAGTCCCTGGTACTCAACGAGGGACAACCGGCCGCGGCGGGCTTCGAGGGCGCGCAGCGTGAGGCCGAAGCCGCCCAGGGCGAGGCTGACGGAGAGCCAGACGCAGAGGCCGCCGGTCAGTCCGAGACTGGTTGCCGCTTCCAGGCCGACGAGGACCTGAGCGGAATGGCTGAGGAACAGATAGGTGTAGAATCGGCGGGCTTCGCGCTGGATCAGGGCCATGCCGGAACAGTAGACGGCGGTGAAGATGGCGATCAGGCCCATGGAGCGGAGAATCCAGTCGGGGGCGACGGGCAGCACGAGTCGGACGGTGGCGTAGGCGCCGACGAGGGGCGTGGCGTAGAGCAGCGCGGTTCCGAAGGTGGCATGTTCGAAGAGGTCGGACATCCAGCAGTGGAACGGGGCCATTCCGTTCCTGATCAGCATGGCGAGCAGCAGCGGGAGGAGGGCCATCAGCGAGTGGACACGGGAGGTTGCGCCTTCGGCCTCGACGAAGTACCAGCCGAGCATCAGCAGGCCGACGAACAGCGCCATGTGCAGCGAGTAGACCATGGTGGGGCGCTGGCGATGTCGCAGTTCGAAGAAGGGCGGAATGGCGCCCAGGGCCAGGAGGACGATCAGCAGGCGAGGCTCGGAGGTGCTGAAAGTGGCCAGCGCGATCGACTCGGACACCAGGGTCCAGGCGAAGCTGAAGCGTTTGAGTTTGGTGCTGAGGGTTGCGAGGACGGTCAGGAAGTAGAGCATTGCGACGAGGGGGAGCAGCGGAGCGCTGAATTCGTCGATGACGAGGTAGCGTGCGCCGCACAACTGCGAGACGAGATCCCAGCGGTCGTTCGCCACTTCGGCATGGAGCGTGAAAAAGTCCTGCCAGGCCCCGACGGTGCAGAAGAGTGCGACGCCGGAAATGACAGAGCTGAACTGGCGTGCCCGAACGGGATCGCGGAATCGGGCGACGACGAGGGCGCCGACGAGGGGGAGGACGATTGCGGCTTCGAGCCAGGCAAAGTGGAGGTGATTCACAAAGTCTCCTCGAGCGGGCTGGCGGCGCCCGGCTGTACGCGATCCGATTCTCGGGAACTGCCGCTGGACAGTTTGTCCGTCCAGAGTCGTTCCATGCGGTCGCACCAGCGAAACACGCTCAGAACGGGTACGACGACGTAGTCGGTCAGAATGGCGTCCAGATAGCCGCGTTCGAGAGCGAAGCGGTAGAGCCAGTCGCGGCCGCGATCCGGCAGCAGCAGGATCCAGGTGCTGGCCAGCCGGGGCAGTCGGCTGCCCATGGCGTTTTCCATGTTGCGGTAGTCCTGGAGGATCATGGGGGCGCGCACGAACTGAAGCGTCCGCAGGCAGGCATGACCGATGATGTGCGCCAGGGCCAGGTAGCGCAATCCGAAGCCGATTTCGACGACGATGATGCCGACCTGGGTCAGCGAAGCGAATGACAATGCGCTCTTGATGTCGGTCTGCACGCGGGCCGTTACCGAAGCGAAGACGACGGTGGTCAGGCCGACGAGAATGACTGCTACCCGGAGCCAGATCGACAGATCCAGGAGAGGACTGAATCGCAGGAGCAGGAAGGCGCCGAGGTGGACTGAAAGTGCTCCGTAGAACACGGCGCTGGAGGGGGTGGGGCCTTCCATCGCCCGCGGCAGCCAGCCGGAGAACGGGACGAGGGCCGATTTTCCCGCGGCTGCCAGGAGGAGCAGCAAACCGATAAACAGCGCTTCGTTGCCGGTGAGTCCTGCCTGTCCGTAGGGCCAGCCTTCGCCGGCCAGGAGCGAGAAGTCACCTTCACCGCGCAGGTGATGGAGCGCCACCGCGGCGATCAGCAGCGCCGCATCCGAAACGCGATAAACGCACCAGACCCGCAACCCGTTCCGGACCGGCGCCGGCCGTTCGTGGTAGTAGGCGACCAGCAGCGTGGAAGAAAGTCCCACGAGCTCCCACCCGGTGAAGAGCGTTTCAATCGTTCCGGCCAGCGAAGCGACCACCATGCCGAGCAGAAAGAAAGCGTACAGCACGAAGAACCGGTTGAAGCCTGCCTCGCGGTGGAGATACTTGGTCCCGAAGGCGCCGATCGTACCGCAGAGGACGAACGTCAGGATGACGAACGGAACCGAGAGGCGGTCGAAGACGAATTTGAACTCGAAATGGTAATGCGAATGTTCGTGTTCGATCGCCACCCAGTTCCCCGGCTCGATCGGCACGTACCGCGCGCCGGTCGACAGCATCCAGGCCAGCATCGCCAGGCTGGCGACCAGCCCGATCCAGCTTGCCAGCTGCACACAGCGACCGGTCGTGCGTTCCTGCAGAGGCCGGTCGAACAGCGACGAGAGCCCCAGCACGAGTACGAGGAGCAGAGGCGTCGAGACGACCACCAGGCCCAGGAGAACTGGAATCAGCGGCTGATCGAGCATGAAAGACATTCCGGAGCGTTACAGGCGGGGAGACCGGCGGAGGAGAGGCGAGTTCAGAACGGCGGGGAAGGAACGATTTCGGCGAATTCGAGATGGTCGCGCCAGCCGCGGTACCAGTCGACCGAAGACGTCACCTGCGGCAATTCCGTGGTTGTCGGGAGGTAGGGCTCGTACTTTCCGCGATTGTAGACATGAATCTGCGGAGAATCCGGGTCGAGCGTCGCGAGCTGAACCCACTCATTCTTGACGAGCTGATCGATGCTCGGGTTCCGCTCCATGATTTTTGTCATCCGCTCCGGCGTCGTCTCAACGACGATCAGCAGTCGCATCGGCTCATGGATTTCGACCCCCTGCCAGGGGAGTCCGGTGCGCAGATCGCTCGCCGCCCCGTCCATCACCCCCAGCAGCGAGGTGACGTTGTGGGGGAGCTTGCTGCCGGAGCCCCATCCTGGTGAATCCGTTCGCGAGAAGTGATACTGGAGAATGATTCCGGAGCAGACCGGAAACACCGGAAGCAGAACGCGGGTGAGCGTGGAGGATTCGGCGTCGTCCTGTTCGGGATTGTAGGACGCCAGAAACGCGCGGCGATCCAGGAACAGTCCGCGGGTCCGCTCCCGCCGTCCCACAATGCACATCGTCAAAGACTGATGCCCCAGCTCGGGGCGCGGCTGGGCGAGGTCTTCCGCGCGGGACTCCACGTGCCGGCGCGCCTCGGCAAACGAAAGCGACAGCGGCGCGGACTGAAACCTCCGGCAGCGCTCGTGAGCGTTGCGGTCGAGGGTCTGTTCAATGATTTCTCGGATCTCATCGAATTCGGCGCGGTGCCGCTCCGGCATCCGTTCGAGATCGAAATAAATGACGGAATCGTTGCAGGTGTCGTGCAGGCTGCCGACGAAGACGGTCTCCGTCGGAATGTCGATGCCGCGATTGCGCAGCTTTTCCCGGACTCGGCAGTCGTTGAGCATCTGGGCCACTGCCCGGGCGTTTGGTCCGCCGGCCCCGCCGCCGCAGGCCCCGCAATCGTACGCCGCCTTGTGGGGGTTGTTGACGCTGTTGGAACCGTGCCCCATGACGATGACCGTCCGAGCGAACGAGACGGTCAATCCGATGTCCCGCAGCAGTCGCTCGGCGATGTTCGTCATTTCTTCGAGGTTGTATCCCACGTGCCCGTTTTCGGGGCCGGGCGTCGGATCGGTCCGTTCGAGCTGCAGCCGCGTCGTCGTGGGAGGCTGGACCAGCCGGCGGGCCGATTGCCGCAATCGGGCCACCATGCGAGGAAACAGGACGCGGGCGACGAGCGGAATCGAAGCCAGCGGCCCGAGCGCCGCCGTCAGCAGCGCCCCTCCCGCAAAGGTCCGCGTTCCCTGGTGCAGTTGATGGGTGGCGGTGCCGAGCAGACGTCGTGCTTTGACCTGCCGCGCGTAGTTCCCGGCGGCGGCTTCGACGGCCTCTTCGGAGACCCAGTTCTGCGGACGCATTACGATCGGGCACAGGGGGACGAAATGGGCGTCGGCGACCCCCCGGTAGTACATCGGCGCCATGAAAAATCCCGCGACGCCAAAGGTTTCGACGTCGGGTGCAAGTTCTTCCAGATGTCGGCGAAACGACTCCTCGCGATCGTCCAGGCACGAAATCGTCTGAAACCGCAAACCGGACGGACGTCGCAGACCGCCGGCCGAGTGGACGGAAATCGCGTCGAGAGTTCGCAGCCGGTAGCGCCGTTCGTAGGCCCGGCTGAACAGTCGGCGGCGCTCGATGCTGGAAAACTTTTCGATCTCCGGAACCAGTCGAGCCCATTCCGACTTGCTCAGCGACTGCAGATGCTTTGGCTTCCAGTCGAGCAACTGAGCGAGCTGGAAGACTTGAAAAGCGCGCTGATCGAGACTGACCGGTTCGTGGCGGGGGATCCGCTCGTGTGCGGCATCGCTCACCTCGCTGAGCGGTCCCCGAAAATTGAGATGCTTTTCGGCTGCGTAAGTCAGCGCGAGCCGCTCCAGGATCAGCCGGATCGCCAGAAATTCGACCAGCGTCCCCGGAGGGGCCGGAATCGCAACCCGGTCGGGTCGCGTTTCCACCTGGTGAATCATCCCGGCCCAGCCGCGCAGCGCGAGCAGCGTGCTGGTAATAAATGGCGCCCATTCCGGTTCGGGGACGCCGAGCAGCTTGAGTGACTCGGCGATCGACTCCAGAGGAGTGAGCCCGGCCGCTTTGAGCCGCTGCAACTCGGCGGGGAGCGCCTCTCGCCACCGATCCGGCGGTCCTCCTCCCTGGCCGTACATGGCCACGAACGCGCGGAAGAATCCTTCGTCTCGGTGCGGCATCGGCCAGTTGGAAATTCCCTGATCGAGAAATCCGGCGCAGAACTTGATCAGCACCTCGTGAACCAGCAGATCCGTATCGAAACCGGTGGCTTCCAGCAGCAGATCCCGCGGACGGGAGCGCCAGG
This sequence comes from uncultured Planctomycetaceae bacterium, assembly GCA_942493135.1. Classification (GTDB taxonomy): domain Bacteria; phylum Planctomycetota; class Planctomycetia; order Planctomycetales; family Planctomycetaceae; genus Planctellipticum. Next base: position 3,772,225 of record OW818684.1, read on the forward strand.
CCGATGGCTCAAAGTGACCTCGCACGCCATGTACGCCGCCGCGGCAGATCCGCAGCAACGCCTGAAGCGTGAAGGCTTCCCAGGTTTCGTCGCTCCAGAGCTCAATGGACGACCCGCCGAACCGCTGAATGAGGTCGAGGATCGCGCGGGGGAACTGGCGGTCGTGCGGATCGAGAGCATGGTCCGGCTGAAGCGCGACGCGCAGGTCGCGCATGACCCAGCGCCGCGTGTCGTCAATCATCTCCTGCCGGGACTGGAGCGAGACCTCTCGCCGAAAAGATGCCAGGGCGTCGGTCTGTCCGATGAACCAGCGGAGCTCCTCCGCCGGTGCCGTCTGCAGGGCGTATCGCAGCATCGCCAGACGGAGATCGAAGCGGGATTCGTCGTCAAACACGTGCTGATCGGCATCCGAGCCGAGATCCTGCCGCAGGACGGCTTCCAGATCCTCGACACGGATCCGGCCCCTCAAGAGCGCTTCGCGGTAGCGCTGCTCAGGCAAGTAAGGCTGGCAGTCGAACAATCGGGCGCCGTGCTGCACACCCTCGTCAAAGGAAAGATTCTCCAGCGCCTGCAGCGTGTTCAGCGCCACGAAGACCGTAATCGGCCCCTGAATGGGGAGCAGATTTGCAGCGTAGCCAATGACGTGCTCAAGGTGCGACGCCTGGAGCGTCGCACGGTCGGATAGAGCAGGTTTCGCCGGGCGTGGCTCGGTCACGGTACTCATCAAGGTCTCCGTCGCAGCACAGGACAAAGACGTAGCGCATGCGGCGAACGCAAACTCTCGGAGGGCGCTCGGGCCGGCCGACCAGAGGAGAAATGGAGCCGCGCAGATTTTCCGGAGGAGAGGCCTGGATCCGAGTGGCGACGCCAGCCCCTGACTGAAACCGCATGCGTGCGGCAGTCAATCGATACCAGCCAGAGATCCCCCTTGTCGCAGCAGATAACGAGTCATCCACAGGAACGACAGACGATCGCCGTCCGTACACCTGCATTCCCGTCCGACGGGAAACATCGAAACTGCCACAAAGTCCGAATGGCAGAAGAGCAGGCACGACCGCGATAACCGCCATCGTATCCCGGAAAATTCATGTGGAACAGACGCGACACTTACGAGCTTGTTATGGTTCGGAAAAACGGACAACAAGATCCAATAAATCGGCCGGGCGGGGAGGCCCAGCGAAGCGAAAGGTCGTGCGCGGCGCCCGTCAACAAAAAATCCCTCCCGGTCGGAACCGGGAGGGATTTTGGTCGGGAGTGGGCGGTACAGGATTCGAACCTGTGACTTCCACCGTGTGAAGATGGCACTCTAGCCACTGAGTTAACCGCCCGTTCAGCGTCGAAACGCGCCGGAACGTTATAGAGTTACCCGCTCCGGCGGGAGCCTGCAAGCGTGGACCCGGACTCCTCCGGGGAGGGGACCCTATTTCGTCCAGCGGCGAGTCGCGATCGATGACCGTCATTTTCTGCAACTCGTTGCCGGTCTGACTGATACGCTCCTTCCACCGCGACCGGTCTCCGGAAGACACGTCATTGCGGAGCCGGGTTCGCAGCAACGGAGTCGGGTTTCCGACGGAGGAACGGTCGGATCTTCGCGAGCGTCTTCGGACCGACTCCCCGGACGCGGCCGATATCCTCGACGCTGCGAAACGGTCCGCGCTCATCGCGGTCATCGACAATCCGGTGCGCCAGAGCCTCGCCGATTTCGGGAAGCTGCAACCACTCCACCCAGGTGGCCGAGTTGATTTCGACGGTGTAGTGCCGCTCGCGAGGGTGCAGGCTGGTGACCTCAATGGCCGGAGCTCCCCAGCGGTCCCTGAGTGCCAGATGCGCTGCCAGCAGCAGGATCGCCAGCGCCCCGCATCCGCCAAGAAACCAGCGGTCGCCTTGCGAAAGTCCCCAGCAGACACCGCCGACGGGCGACTTCTCCGGAGCCCTTGGCGGTGGCGGAGCGACTTCCGCCGACTTGGCAGGAGTCGGGGCGGCGACGTCTGGAAATGCCGGAGCGACGGTGTCCACGGGAGGTCACCAGTAAACACAATGGAACGACGTGATCGCGCGTCCCTGATGCTACCGGTCGATGCGACCCGTGAAAAGATGAAACCGGCATGAACCGCCCGCGTCAGTCGTTGATGCGAACTCGGCCCTTGCCGTCGACGGGCAGAATGGCGCTCCGAGGAGCTGGCGCCAGACCGCTTTCGCGTGGCGCTGCATCGCGGCGCTGCTCGACCAGCGGCGGCTGAATCGCCTTGTACTTGGCGAGATTCGGCTTGAAGGGATCTTTACCCATCAAGTCTTCGACGACCTTCCGGATGCTCGAATCGTTCGGCTTGAGGCCATCGAACCAGTAACGGGTTTCCCGGTTCCCCGAGGGGTCCAGCAACCGGACAGCCTTTGGAAGAAAGGTCGTCTTGTCAAGCAGGATTCGCGCTTCGGAATAATTCGCCTGATCGTCCGGGCGGAGAGGTTTGGCAAGAATCAGAGCCGTTGCGGCCTCATTGCTGAGCAGTTCCATATCGAAGCGTTGCTGCGCCTCGTCCGCCTTCAGCCCGAACAGAAAGGGCAGGGGGCCGTTGATAATATTCTGTCCCTGCAGGTCCGGAGGGAGCGGAAAGACTTCGTACTCACGGGCTTCGTCGTTGATCGTCAGGACTTCTTTCCCGGTACAGATCCAGCGCTCGCGTCGATCCGCCGCCAGTTCGTAGGGAACGCCCTCTTTGCTCTTTGCTTTGGACTTCTCATTCGGAGCGGGCTTTGTCGGTTCGAGATCGATCCGGCCTTTGTCCGGCGCGACGTAGTAGAAGTGGCCGACCGATTGCTTTTCCACCTGAAAAATGTGATCGAACACTTGTCGACGATGGGTTCCGCGGAGTTCCCGGATCTGAGCAGAGTTGGTGCCCCAGCTATTGAGCAGGATTCGAAGATCGGGGTCCATGGGTTGCCGCTTGACGGGGACGGTATTCAATTGCGGAAGAGGACGTTCCTGTCGCACCGGCTGTTGAGGTAGACCGCCGTTTCCGCGCGGCCGGGGCTGCTGGGCGGGGAGCGCGCTGATCGAGATCCCGCAGAGCAGGATGGCGAGGGAGAATCGGAATGCCGTCATGGCGGAGTAGATCCTCTGAAGTGACCGAAAGCGGCCCGCATAGTCCTGCCGTCGGGACGGCAGTCGTCGTTCGGAAACTCGACCAATCCTTCGATGGCGTCGGATCGGCAAAATGGCGGCGGATTCTAGTCATCGAGGCGGATCGCCTCCAGACCGGTTTGGCGGGAAAATCCCCTGGGCGGCAGGCAACGGCAGGGCTGACGACGGGCTGAGGAACGCCACCGGCAGAAACTGCCGCAGGGCAGCGGAACGGCTCACCCGGTCGCTACTTGTGGATGATGGCCGCCGTCGTGTCGAACTCCCAGCTCCGGAACTGCGAATGGAGGGGATGCCCGGTCAGCCAGTCGTCCGGTCGAAACCGGTCGTGAATGGCTTTGTTGAACAGGCTCATGTCGGTCCCGTTCAGCCGCGGAGCCTGCGCGCCGGCTTCCTCGATGAACGCGTCGAGGACGTCGATGACCCGTTCCCGGCGGCCGCCCAGGATGCCCGGATTGAGCAGCGGTCGGTCGGCGTGGAAGATCTGGCCGAACTGGCGGTTCATTTCCTGACGCATGAATCGGCTCTGACGGATGTTCTGCGGCTCGGAGCCGATCGCGAACCGGGCCGGGCCCGCAGTGCGCAGGAACTCGAAGGGGTTCCGTCGAAAGGCGACGTCGGAAACGTCGGTGACCAGCACGAGCTCGTCGTCCAGCCGGGTCAGGTGCTGGCGGATGAGCCGGTGCCGTTCGTGATAGAGGGGCCAGTCCTGCGGGTCGACGCGGACGAAGTCCACCAGCGGTGAAGGATGAGCGGCAAGGAAGTCGTCGGGGAGCACGTCGTGGAGAATTGTTCCCCGCAACCCGACGCGGTGCATCGATGTCCACCAGGGCCGGATGTACTGGGCAAAGTCGGCCAGTGTCCGCTGCGGACGGAGTGGATCGGGTTTTCCGGCCAGAACCACGGTAATCACTCGTCCGTCCGATTCCGCCGCCGGTTCCCCGGTGACCTGCGCCAACCGGTCCAGAAGACGCCGCTCCTCGGCGCGTCGACGTTCCCGTCGACGCGACCGGCGCCACTTCTGCATCCAGTCCAGGAGTTGCATGGTTCAGAACCTGGCAGAACGACGGGGAATTGAATGCCGGTCGTAAAACTCTGCACTGCACGAGGCGGCAGGCAGGTCCTAGGCCGCTCGACCGAGAGCGGCCGTCGACCTGAAACGGGGCAGGGCCAGAACGTTGCAATGGGATCTGGTCGTCATCTGCATCGACAGGGGTTGTTCGTCGACGCCCCACTCGTGGATCACTCCCACGACTTCGTAGTCGGCGTCTTCCAGGATCTGCCGGATCGCTTCGATCTGGGCCGGCGTATGGAGACCGGTTTCGAACACGACGGTCGGACGGTGCCGGAGCAGCGTGGCGCGAGCTCCGGCCAGCACTTCGGGCTCATGCCCTTCGACGTCAATTTTCAGGAGCGACACCGGCAGCGAATTGGTCGCAAGGATTGAGTCCAGGGGGAGGGCCTCGACCTCGCAGCCGCCGTCGTCGGCAATGCAGAACTGCGTGTGGTCGGCACGGTCCACCGCGAGTCGAAGCGTTCCGGCGTTCCGGGAACAGGCGACCGGCGCCAGTTCCACGTTGTCGATCGCGTTCAGCTGCAGCAGACGCGTGAGGTAACCGTGCAGGGCGGGATTGGGTTCGACGGTGTAGACGCACCCCTGGCTGCCAACGCGATCGGACATGACCAGCGACAGGTAACCGAGATTTGCGCCGACGTCGACGGCCGCCGTGCCAGGCTTTGCGAAGCGGCGAATGATCCATTCGAGCGAGGCGTCAAAGCTTCCCTGGACCTGAACACGCCGGGTGGTCGCTTCCGACGAGTCGACCGGGATCAGGAAGTCGTTGTCCGTGCGGATCAGCTCTTCGACGACGTTGCGTCGGAGAAATCGTTTGACCGAGCGACGAACCCACGGCAAAAGCGCGCCCCACATGGGGTAACGCTGCCGGAATCGATTGTAAGCGCGTAGTTGTGCAGCGGCGCGATGCAAGTCCGGGCTCCATCCCTGGAACGGCATGACTCAAGTAGTGAATCCTCGCAGATCTGGAGAAATTGGAAAACCCCAAACCGCATTACCGTCAGCACATAAGTGCCGGTCGCAAATTCCGGGACGTCATTCAGTCGGGTCGAGAAGCGACGCCCGGTGCTTTCTGGGGGGGCGAACGGCGTGTCAATGCTGCGCCGCAATGCGCCACGCGTCCGCAGCCGGATGGGGGACTGCGTCAATCTACTCAGGCGAATTACCGGGATTCCTGCGCCGGGGGGCGTCGAGGTAGCGGAATCCTGAATTCGGATTGTTGCGGTCGAAGGCAAACGCTTCGTGGTTGTCGAGGAAGAGCTTGAGGTAGGCCCCCGGGATAGCGAATCCGAGCCCTTCCGCCATCAGCAGCTTCATGTTCGTAACGCCGATCACCTCGCCGCGCGCGTTGAACAGCGGCCCGCCGCTGTTGCCGGGGTTGATCTCCGCAGTCGTCTGGATGAAGACCATTCCTTTGAAGTTGCGGTGGGTGGTGCCGATGATTCCCTGCGAGACCGAGCGTTCCAGCCCGAGCGGATTTCCGATCGCGAAGACTTCGTCCCCCTGATGCAGATCGTCTTTCTGCGACAGGTACACCGGCTTGAAGGGAATGTCCTTCTGCACGGGAATCTGGAGCAGGGCCAGATCGAAGAAGGGATTCAGGGCGACGATTTTGACGTCGTCGATCCGCCGGCGGCTGAATTCTCCCTCGGCTGTCCGGAGGAAGACCGTGGCTGCGATGCGGGTTTCCTTTTCGATCACGTGGTAGTTCGTGACGCAGTAGCCGTTCTCGTTGACAATGAAGCCGGAGCCCAGCCCGCCGGGGGTCTGGACGAGCACAACGCCGGCCCCGAACTGCTCGGCGAGCTCTTTGATGCTCTTGCGCGGCAGCGTGGCGGTTTGGTACAGCGAATGCTTTTCGACCTGCAGCGGCTGATTGGCGGAGCCGGCGGACGCCGAGCGCTGGCGGATCTGGTTCAGCGGGACTTTGACGACTTCGACGCCGATATCGACGTAGATCGCGTCGGCCTGTTCCTTGAGGACATCCCCTTCCAGCTTCTGGCCGGACTTGAGTTCGATGATGTCGGCCCGCAGCGCTGGCTGGACGGACCAGACTGCGGCTATCATCGCCAGAATTAGGAGGCAGGGCGGCCTTCGTCGAATCATTGGAGAAGCTCCGATGCAAGCTTGTCGCAGTCGAGGTGCGGAGTTGACGGGCTGGCTCAGCCGCCGGTGGCGTAGTCGGCGTGGCAGTCGTTGCAGGCCTTCAGAATCCGGTTGAGCCCCGACTGAAACTTTTCGTAGGTCTGGTCTTTCGCGGCGCCGTGGACATCCTGGGCGCCGCCGATCAGATCTTTGGCGTACGTCTGATAGTCTTCTTCGTCTGCGGATTCGTAGCCCGGGAGCGAGCACGCGGTTCCGAACGCCGCGATCAGCGCGGCTTCGTGCAGAATCTTTTCCTGCTCGCTCTTCAGCTTGCCCTCGGTGTTGATGTTGGCCCGCAGGTATTCGGAGGCCCTCTCGATTCGTTTCATCAGCCCCTTGCGGTGAGCGATTTCATTGAACGTCCGTCCCGCGGGAGGAGTCACCGCGTCGGCCGGGACGTTGCCGCTGAGAGAAGAGACGAGGCGTTCGTTGGCCGCCTGGACTTTTTCGTAGGATTCCTTCCCCAGCGCGCCTGAGCCGCTGGCGGCATCCCAGATCTGTCGACCGTAGTCCTCGACCAGCGCCGCGTTTTTCTTCCAGGTCACTTCTTCAGGGGTCTCAGAGAGAATCCGGGCTAAACCGGAGATCACCGCGCCGTCGATCGCGATATCCTTGACTCCGCCGTTGTAGGTTCCCAGGTTCTGCAGCGATGAATTCAGATGGTTACGGACGGTTTTGATTTCGTCCAGGATGTCGTCGCCGGTCAGGAACACGGTCCAATCGAGCTTCCCGCCGGCGGCTGCCGGGGCGGCCGCGACGGGCGCCGCTTCGGTCGGTGCTTTCATGTCGGGCGTGGCAGGCGCGGCAGCGACCTTTGTCGAATCGGCGACGACGTTCAGCGGGTCGTCGAAGAACACGTCGTAGGGAATGTCTCCGACAAACTTGCGGTCGCCTTTGGCGGGTTCGGCGGGTTTCGCAGCGGGCTCGGCGACGTGATCGCCAGCCTTCGCCGAGGGAGCTGTTGAAGGAGCTTTCGCGACCGGCGCAGGATTGGCGTCAACAGCGGGGGGTTCGGCGGTCCCGCTGCAGCCGACGAGACCGGCGAGCAGCGTAGTGCCGAATGCTGCGAGAAATCTGCGGGAAATTCCGATGCTGCCAGCCGCCATTCCGCGATCCCGGTCCGCAAGGAGGTGTCGCTCAGTCGACCGCGCCTGCGGTAGAACTGAGGCCAAGTTTGAATCGTTCGGCCTCTGTCTCCGCCGGAGCGTGAGGCTGAACGAATTATGTCCCAACCAAGACGGTCAATCAATCTCATCTCCACAAACTGCAAATGGTTAGGACGTTCAAAACGGTGCTCCGGAGATCGGCGGCGGCGCCGGTACGTGCAGCTTGCGCGGACAACCGCGAATGGGCGGCGCAGTGTGTGATGAATGGGTGTTCTGGGTGGCTTTGTGAGGGTGCGGAGGATTCGTTCGATGATGCTTTTTTGAAACGGGTAGATGGTGGAATTGGAACGTTGAGTCACGGCAACGTGGAGTCCTGGGGATTCCGGGAAGAATTTGCGGGCGATTGCTTGCCTCCCTACAGTTTTCCCAGTAAGCCTCTAGGGCAGCGGTTGAGGAAAACCGCTCCACGAACCGGCAGTTTCTGCCGAACCTCGTCGCGATCTGGCCGACTATTGCTGCAGACACAACGCTTGCGGCAAATCGGCTGGAGTCCGGGTGTGGGGTTTCGGCTGTGTGTCACAATCTGGGTCATGGGTACGGGAACAGGCGACTTTCAGCGGAGAAAGGGGCCTCGTTCCGGTCAGGGAAGGAGCAAATTCGATGGTGAAGCAAATTGCAATGTGGACGCTCTGCGTGATGACGGTGGCTTCGGCCGCAGTCGCCGCCGAGGGTCCGGCGCTCCGCGGTTACTCGCGCAGCCTGGGATTCGGCGGACCGACTCTGCTCGGGCAGGCGTCACCGACGCCGATCCCGTCGATTCCGGGGGCACTGGACCCGGTTCCAATGCCGGCGCCGCTCGGCAGCGGTTACGCTCCGCAGGAGCTGCCGCCGGGACACGCGTATCCGACGTATGAAGACGTGCCGAATTCGGTCATGGGGCCCGTGGCCCTCTACGAAAACGTGCGTTATCGCGACCAGCGGAAGATCCACCCGTGCGCCATACCGATGGTGGTTCAGGTGGCCGATCCTTGCAAGGATCCGTGCAACACGTGCGGACCGCAATGCGTGAACGTGCAGATCTGCGTTCCGCCTTGTGAATGCCCGAAGATCAAGTGCCGTCGGCAGGGCGACAAGGTGATTTACGACTTCGGACGTTACGAAGTGGCCATTACGTCGGTTCGTGGCATGGTCATCGTCAACTACAACAACTGATGCACGCAGGCCGCGTGGCCAATGCACCTCAGGAGCCGGTCGGAAGCTTTTCCGACCGGCTCTTTGCGTTTTTCGGGCCAGCGTCGCTTCCTGACAGACGACTCTGTCTTGACCGTTTCCAATAACCGCCCGATAGTCTCTCCGATCAGCGGAACGGGGAGGAGGAGCGGCATGACGGAAATCGAAGACGATCTTCCCGACGAAATCTCGGCAGAGTCGACCGGGTTGCCGTTTGCCGCGTTTGCGGAGAACGATGCCGACGCCGACTGGTCTGGCGACGACCTGGAAGCGGCCTATCGCAAGGCGTTGGAGACGCTGGAATTCGCCGAAGCGACGATTCCGCCCCCCCCGGCGCCTGTTGAGGACATTGCCGATTCCAGTGCAGTGGCGGCTCCCCCGGACGGCGTTTCGGCGGGTGCGCAGCAGCTTGCCAAAGATCTGGCGGAACGGGCTTCTCCCCCGCCTGCGGCCGCCGTTGCCGAACCGACCGTCACCCCCGAGCAGATCATTGAAGCCTGCCTGTTTGTCGGGGGACAACCGCTGACGGCGAAGCGGATGCTGTCGGTGCTGCGGACCGATGCGGAAGTGGCGCTGGTCGAGCGACTCATCGACTCGCTGAATCGTCGGTATGCGGCCGAGAATCGTCCCTACGAGGTCCGACTGGTCGAAGGGGGCTATCGCCTCACGCTGCACGAAGACTACGACCGGATCCGGGCCAAGGTTTACGGCCAGGGCCCGAAGGAAGTCCGTCTGTCGCAGGACGTCCTCGAAATCCTGGCCGTCGTCGCCTATCACCAGCCGATCAGTCAGAAGGAGATCGAGGAGCTCGGTCGGCCGCAATGCGGACCGGTGCTGCGACAGCTCCTCCGCCGGGAGCTGATCGCGGTCAAGCGTCATCCGGACCGTCCGAAAGACGTGCCCTACGTGACCACGCCCCGTTTTCTGTCTCTGTTCGGCATCGGCAGCCTGGACGATCTCCCACGCCCCGAACAACTCCTCTACAAATAATTGGCGGTGCCGGCCGGCACGGCCGGTTTGTGCCGACTGTGAGATGGGTTGGGCGTGGATGCCGGATACGGCGGCGAGAGGGTTCGTGCGCGGAGTGAGGGGCAGGGGTGGCTGGGTCGGAGTCCGCGACGACCCAGAAACCGACCGGTGCTATCCATCAGGTTCAAGACTGGGTCGTCGAAGACTCCGAACCAGCCACCCGGATTCGTTGGAGATGTTGCTCAGCGCGCCGGCGGAACGTCGGTTACCGCCATTGCGGGTGGCGTGAGTCGCTCAGTCCCCACGGGGAAACTGGAATCACCGGCGCATGGCGCGGGCGGTCCCAGCCGCCGTGATCCCAGAGGATGGTCCGTTCCCAGGCGGAGAGGGCGCAACTGAAGTCTGCGGCGGCGGTATCGAAGTCAGCCAGGGCGTTCTGCAGCCGGGCGATGTCGCGGGGATTGAGGGCGACCTGCGGACGGTAGGTCGGCGTCGCCTGGTAGATGTAGCCATTGCCGATGGTGACCTGCACTGCGGCGGACTTCTGGAAGCTGGCCTGGTGGGCCTGGAGGACCGTTCGTGCGGGGAGCTGGGCGACGAGCTGATCGAGGTGGGCGACGGCGGCATCCAGTTCCATCAGGTTCTGCCGGATCTGGATCTGTGAAGCGGGATGGCCGAGATGATTTCGAATCGACTCCGCCCGCTGCTCGATCCGCTCGGTGGCCTGCCAGAGCTGCGGATAGAGGGGGGAGACGCGGAAATCGCGATCGACGATGGCATGCAACTGCCGGGCGTTGCGGACCAGGATCGTCGTCGACGGCGGATGAGCCGCCCAGGCGAGCGACGGTCCGCTGAGCAGAGTGGCGGCGAGGAGGACCAGCGATTGACGGATGGGAGACATCATTTCCTCCGGAACGTCGTGCGAAAGAACCCGCGGAGGCAGGACAGCGGACAACCACTGACCCGCCAGGTGACCACGCGATAATTCCCAGTCATTACACTTCGCGTGCCGCGGAAGGAGGCTCGATGTGATCCGAATTGCAATCGCAGTGACGGCAAGACCTTGCGCCGACCGCAGGGTCTCTGCGGCAGCCGGCGACAACTGCCGGACGGTGCGGTCGCAATGAGCGACGATGTCATCAGGATGACGACGATTTCAGAGCCCGGATTTCAGGATCGGCAAGGCTCGCCGGACTGGCGAAACGCCGCCGGTTCGGGGATTCTGCAGTCCGGTCGAATTCTCCCGGAACGTTGAGGTCGTGATGCCGCAGCGCAGTGTGAAAGTTGGTTCGCTGAAATGTGTGGTGGTCGATCAGCTCCCACCGGGGCAGAGGCCCGACCGGGTGGTTGTGCTCTGCCACGGTTTCGGGGCGCCGGGGACGGATCTGGTCGGGCTGGGGCCGGCGGTGCTGGGGGCGTCGCCGGAGCTGGCGGCTCGGGTGCAGTTTCTGTTTCCCGCCGCGCCGCTGGACATGACCGAGATGGGCCTGCCGGGGGGCCGCGCCTGGTGGGAGCTCAACGTGATGGCCCTGCAGCAGATGGTCGCCACCGGGCGGGGAGATTCGTTGCGGAAGACGATTCCTCCGGGACTGGATGAGGCCAGTGCCGCGCTGACGGAGACGCTGCAGCTCTGGAGCGAAACGACCGGCGTGCCGCTGTCGCAGTTTGTGGTGGGAGGTTTTTCGCAGGGGGCGATGGTCAGCACGGATGTGGCGCTGCGGCTGCCGGTTTCCCCGGCGGGTCTGACGCTGTTGAGCGGGACGCTGCTGTGTGAAGACGAGTGGAAGCGGCTGGCACAGTCGCGGACCGGCCTGCCGGTCTTCATCAGTCACGGCAGCTACGATCCGGTGCTGCCGATCAGCGGGGCGGAGGCGCTGCGGGAACTGTTCAGCGACGCCGGCTGCCGGGTGACCTACACGCCGTTTCCGGGGAGCCACGAGATTCCGGAAGAGGTGCTGGTGGCGTGGCTGGATTTTCTGACGGGAATTTGACGGTATCTGGCAGAAGACGGCCGGGCGCGCCCGGCCCTACAAATCGCCTTACGGCGTCGGATTCGCCCCCTCGGCAGGTGCGTCGACCACGACGAGCTGGTGGTTTTCGACGTCGTACTGGTACTGCTTGCCGCCCGGCAGGACCGGCAGTTTGATGTTGTTGGGCTTGATGATCTCGTTCATAAACTCGTCCAGGCTCGCCGGGTACTTGTCGTTCGTGGCGTGGTACAGGTTCACGGCGTGGGCGATGTGCGTCTTGCTGATCTGCTCCAGCATCGGGCCGTAGGCGCTGACCGGGGCGGTGATCGGGTCCGTTGCTCGAATCTTGCTGTCGCTGACCTGCGCGCCGGCTTCCGGCTTGAACTCGCCGATGTTCTGCGTCGTCTTGCCGATGATCGAATTTGGATCTTTCTGGGCTTGCTTGTCCAGCGATTCCATGCAGCCCGCGGCGGACAACAGCAGCAGCACACTGGCGATGCGTTTCATCGGATCGGCTCCCGGTGGATCGCACGGGCGATCGGAAGGATGTTTGACGGGGGTTTTACAACGCCCGACAGCATAGCATGACGGCCGTCGTGCGAGTCCAGCGAATCACTGCGCGGCGATCTCGGCCAGCAGCGCGCGGGTGGCGGTCAGTTCGCGGGCGAAGCCCTCGGCGAGCTGCGGCCGGCCGCCGTCGGGGAGGACTTCCCAAGTGTAGGTTTCGACTTCCAGGTGCGGAGCGTCGTCCCAGTCGCGAATCGTTTCCAGGGCCTGGCGCAGTTCGGGGCGGGTGGTTCGGAGGGGGCCGAGCGCTTCGGCGTCGACCGGGACGTGGAAGTGGATTCTCCAGGCGGTGGCGTCTGCAAAATCGGCGGGCGGGGCGGAGGTGAGATCGGCGTCGAGATCCGTCACCGAGATCCGGCGGCAGTCGGGGAGCAGGGCGAACGTCTGGTGCAGGTAGCGGGGTTCGACGTAGCGGGCCAGGGCGGCCCGGCCTTCCGCATTGTGGCCTGGGTTGTCCAGGTGGATCGCGCAGGAGATGTGGAGTTTGTTGATGCGAATGCCTGCGGCGCGGAGCTGACGGAGCGAGGCGGGGACGTCTTCGAATTCTACGGCCTGATGGCAGACGTCGTAGCAGAGGCCCAGGAAATTGCGGGCCAGCGGTTGGATTCCCCGCGTCGCGGCGGCGGCAAAGAGTTTTTCGAAGAAGGCGATCGCTTCCGGCGTGGTTTCGAGGACGCAGAGAGGTTCTGGCTCGATTGCCAGGCGAATCGTGCGGCCGGTGGTCTGGCGCAGCCGGTCGAGGGCGACGGTCAGGTTCAGCAGGCGTTCGATGCAGGTTTCGACAAAACCAGGACAATCTGCGAGGGCTTTGAAGCCCAGCGGCACCGTGGAAATACTCCCGTCGGTCTTCGGCGGCAGGAGTTGCGCCAGGACTTCGGCGCAGTGCAGGGTGTATTCCTCCCGGCGGGGATCGGTCCAGTCGGGGAGGTAGACCTGCTCTTTGACGCGGTCGCTGTGGAAATCGCCGTAGGGAAAGGCGTTGAGCGTGTGGCAGGTCAGTCCGCGGCGAGTGAGCCCGTCGCGGAAGCGGGCGATTGCGTCGGGGGTGGACTGCAATTCCCGGATGATGGGCTGTGCGAGCCAGAGCCCGGCGGCGAGGGGATGACCGAATCGCCGCTGGATGTCGACGGTATAGCGGTCGAGGCCGTCTTCCACTTCGGCGAGGGTCCGGCCGGGATGGACGTTCGTGCAATAGCTGAGGGGGAGGGGGGAGAAGGGCATTGCGGCGGGCTTCGGGATTCGGGTTTCGGGCTTCGCAGAGAAAACAGCTGCAGTCAGGTCTTCGACGCCTAGACGGCGCGCCAATTCCTGATACCACGGGACATGGAGCCTCGCAATTCGCTTCACCGATCTTTTCTGCGAAGCCCGAGGCCCGATTCCCGAAGCCTGCACCTTTGGGGAAGACGCTGGAGGTCGGTGAGAATATACTTGTTGGAACGTCGATATCGTTTTGCCGGAAAGGCTTTGCTGCCTGGCAGAAACTTTCCGGCGGTCCCGGTGTTTGGTCTGTCATACGGGCGAACTGCGGTTCGCCCGCAAACGAAATTCAGGTTGCCTCAGTGGCGTCTTCGACGAGCGTGCCCGTCGCGAAGGAAGACTCCGGGTATCTTCACGACCCGGAAGTCCAGTTGATGCTGCGCGCCCGTGAGGACGACGACGAGGCGTTTTCTCAACTGGTGAAGGCGTATCAGGACCGGCTGGTCAATATTTTCTCCCACCACCTGCAGAGTCAGGAGCAGGCCGAAGACCTGGCGCAGGAAGTCTTTTTGCGGATTTATCGATCGCGGCACGGTTACGTTCCGACGGCGCGGTTTTCGACCTGGATTTTCCGGATTGCGAACAACCTGGCGAGCAATTCTCGCCGGGACCGGGGCCGCAAACGCGAGGTGGCGTTTGCGGGGGGCGAGTCGAGCATGATGGGGGTTCGCCCGGAAGAATCGCTGGTTCAGGAAAAATCGGCGCTGATGCCGACGCGACAGCTCGACAAGATTGAGATGCAGGCGATCGTGCATGAGGCGCTGCTGGGTCTGAACGAGCGCCAACGAATGGCGGTGCTGCTGCACAAGTTTGAAGACATGAGCTACCAGGACATTGGCGACGCGATGGAAATGACGCCCGCCGCGGTGAAGTCGCTGCTGTCTCGCGCCCGGGAGAACCTGCGACAGGTGCTGGACGCATACATTCAGATTCACAAGTAAGCTTGAAGCGAGACCGGGTGGAAATTCAGAAAACGTAGAAGCGGACCGCCGGCAAAGGCCGTAACCTGAAAGCTTCTGAACGACAATTGACGGTGTGATGGACAAAGCCCCGCGACTGACTGCCGAGCACCGAGACGACCTGGTCGCCTACCTGGATGGCGAACTGGAAGAGACCCGGTCCGGACAGATCGATCAGGTGCTGGCCCGGAGCGAGGTCGCCCGGCACGAGGTCGAAGCGCTGGCGCGGACGTGGGAGCTGCTGGACGTGCTTCCGCGGGTTGCGGCCCCGACCGACTTTGCCGAAACGACCATGTCCACTCTCAAGGTGGCCGAGACACGTACGCCGATTACCGACCAGCCGTGGTTCGAGTACGTCCGCCGAGGTCGGGTGGTGGCGGTCTGGGCGATTGCGATTCTGCTTTCGGCCGCCATCGGATTTCAGATCACGAGCCGGTGGGTGCCGAATCCGCACGAGGAAGTGCTCCGCGATCTGCCGCTGCTGGAGAAACTGCATCAGTATCAGGACGTCAAGGACGTGGAGTTTCTGCAGCAGTTGAAGAAAATTAACGCGTTCGCGGAGCCCGTTGGTCAGGGAGGCTCCCCATGAGCCGTCCATCGAAGTTCGTTGTCATGGGGATGATCGGGGTCGTCTGGCTGTTCGTCGGACGGCCGGTCGCGGCTGGCGACGACGTGAATCTTGCGGAACGCGCGAACCGGGTCAAGCAGATGACTGCGGAGGATCGCGCGCGGCTGCAGAAGAACATCGAAACATTCCGGCAGTTGAGTGCGGAAGAGCAGGCGGCCTATCGCCATTTGAATGCGACGGTGGAGAGCGATCCCGGCTTGAAGCAGTTGATGGCGACCTATACGGCCTGGCTGCAGACGCTCACGCCGGGTCAACGGGAAGAATTGCGGCTGGAGCAGGACATCAACAAGCGGCGGGATCTGGTCGAGAAGTTCCGGAAGGAGCAGGTCGAAAAAGAAGAGATGCCGCTCCCGGAGCTGGAGTCCGGCAGTCGCAATCCGTGGCAGGTGCCGACATTGGAGTCGTCGGAGCTGCTGGCCGTTCTCGACCTTGTGAAGAACGCGCTGCCCGAGGACAGACGGGCGAGACTGCCGGAGGCTCGCGACGAGATCGGGCGGTTGGAACAGGCCTGGGCGATCGCGGGGAATCTGTGGCGTCCGCCCGTGGAGGCCGGAACAATCGTGCTCCCCTTCGACAAAATGCTCGAAGCCGTCGAAACACCTGCGGTGCGGGATTTTTTGTCGACTCCAGACCGTCAGCGGATGCTCTGGGGCGCCTGGGCGGGGGTCATCGGCCGGTCGCTGTTTCACGAGACGCACCGGGAAATCGAAAAGCGGACGCCCGATGACGCGACGCTGGTGAAGTATTTTTCCGACCTGGAACCCTCCCAGCGATTCGAACTCAATCAACTCACGCGCGACGAGTGGCGACGGGAGATGATCCGGGCCTATTTCAAGAAGCATCCCGACCCCGATTTCGAGCGTCTGATGCAGTTGCGACCGGGGCGACGCCCCGGCGATCGGAGTTCAGGCTCCGACGGACGCGGCCCCGGATTCCCGCCGCGCAATGGCGACGGCGGCGGGCCGCAGCGGCCGGGCGAACGCATCCGCAGTTTTCTCGACAACGGTCCCCCGGGCGGACCGCGACCGCCGGGACCGCCGGCGGGCGATGCGAAGTGACGCCCGCTCTGTCGCGGGCGCAGGTCCGGGAAGTCGATCGACGGGCCATCGAAGAGTACGGCCTGCCGGGCCTGGTGCTGATGGAGAACGCTGGGGCCGGGGCGGCGCTCTGGCTGGAGCAGCTCGGCATTCGCGGTCGAGTGGTGATCTGCTGCGGCAAGGGGAACAACGCCGGGGATGGCTTTGTCATCGCGCGGCACCTGGAGAACCGCGGCCATCGCGTGGAGGTTCTGCTGTGCGTGGAGTCGGAAGAGCTGACCGGCGACGCGGCGGTCAACTTGCAGGTCCTGCAACGGGCGAGAACGCCGATGCGAGTCCTGACGGGAGATCGCGGTCGTCCGCAGGACTGGACGGCGGCCCTGGTGGGATCGGACTGGATCGTCGATGCCTTGCTGGGGACGGGATTGCAGGGGCCGGTCCGGCCGCCGTTTTCAACGGTGATTGAGGCGATCAACGGCTGCGGGCTGAAGACCTTTGCGGTGGACCTGCCGAGCGGACTGGATTGCGATACCGGTCTGCCGCTGGGAACGGCGGTGCGAGCGCGCTATACGGCGACGTTTGTGGCCCGGAAACGCGGCTTCGATGTCCCCGCGGCGGCGGAGTATGTGGGGCGCGTCGAGGTGATTGATATCGGCGCGCCGTGCAAGCTGGTGCGGGAGATCGCCTCGCAGGGGTCGTAGGAAGGTCCGCGATCAGTCGCCGCTTTTGGTGCTGATCACGGGCTGAGCTTCGGATTCGCTGCAGAGGACGATCAGCAGGTTGCTGACGAGGCTGGCCTTGCGGTCGGTGTCGAGTTCGACGATCTGCTTTTCGCCCAGTTCGCGGAGGGCCATTTCGACCATGCTGACGGCGCCGTGGACGATTTTCTGGCGGGCGGCGATGATCGCCTCGGCCTGCTGCCGCCTGAGCATGACGCCGGCGATCTCCGGGGCGTAGGCCAGGTGCGTCAGGCGGGTTTCGTCGATCACGACGCCGGCCCGGTCGAGGCGTTCGATCAGTTCCTGTTTGAGCGTCCCAGAGACTTCGTCGACGCCGCTGCGGAGCGTGATTTCGTGCTCTTCGCCGTGGTCGTAGGCGTAACTGTTGGCGAGGTGCCGGAGAGCGGTTTCGCTCTGGACCTGGACGTAGTGCTCGTAGTTTTCGACGTCGAAGATGGCTTCGGCCGTGTTGGAAACGTGCCAGACCACGACGGTAGCGATTTCGATCGGATTCCCCTGCTTGTCGTTGACCTTGAGCTTCGTCCCTTCGAAGTTGCGGATGCGGAGCGAGATCTTGCGCTTGGTGTAGAAGGGGTTGGCCCAGTAGAAGCCGGCTTCGCGGACGGTGCCGATGTACGGGCCGAACAGGCTGAGAACGCAGGCTTCGTTCGGGGCGAGGGTGAAGTGACCGGTGAGGGAGATGACGGCGCCGATGGCGATTGGAATCCCCATGACTGCGACCACCGGCGATGACAGGACTGCTCCGACGAGGACGCACAATCCTCCGGCCAGGAGTGCGACCAGGTTCATTGAGAGCATCGGCCATCCATCGGATGGCGTGATCGATCGTTCCTGAGTCATTTCAGCACCTTCGATTGAGCACAACGTGTCTTTGTGAGTGTAACGGAATGGCGCGTCGTTCGGTTCACGCGGGCTTCCTCGGGACATCCATTTCGTGTCGAGGGTGATGCGTCGCGTGAAAATCCTGCTGCATTCCGGAATCCGGTCGGCTACAGTGCCGTTCCGTGCCCGCTCACCGCTCGTCACCCCGCCCCGTCAAGGAGTTCGTCCATGCTCAGGACCGCGGCCTGCCTCTTGCTCGGAAGTCTGCTGCTGGGATCGATGCCGGCCCTTCGCGCCGACGACGCCATCTGGAAAGCCGGCGTCGCCAGTACGAAGATTACGCCCGAGCAATCGCTCTGGATGGCGGGGTATGCGTCGCGGACGAAACCGTCGGAGGGGGTGGCGCAGGACCTGTTTGCGAAAGCGCTGGCGATCAGCGACGCCGGCGATCGGAAGGTCGTGTTTCTGACGCTCGACCTGATCGGCGTGCCGCGGACGATGCGGGAGACGCTGGCGGCGAAACTGCAGCAGAAGCACGGGCTGCCTGCCGAGTCGCTGTTGATGAACGCCTCGCATACGCACTGCGGACCGGAATTGCGCGGCAGCCGGATTACGGTCAATCCCGGCGACGACGCCAAAGCCCTCAATGCGGCCTATGCGGTAGAGCTCGAACAGAAACTGTTCGAGACGGTCGAGCGGGCGCTGGCGAATCTGGCGCCGTCGAAGCTGGGCTATTCCCACGCCCGTTGCGGCTTCGCGATGAATCGCCGGCTGCCGAGTCCGAAGGGCTATCAGAACAGCCCCTATCCCGAAGGGCCGGTGGACCACAACGTGCCGGTCATCCGAGTGGAGTCGCCCGACGGTCAACTGCGGGCGGTGCTGTTTGGTTATGCGTGCCACAACACGACGCTGGGCTTCTACGAATTCTGCGGCGACTATGCCGGCTATGCTCAGGAGTATCTGCAGGAGGCCCATCCGGACGTCACGGCCCTGTTCATGCTGGGCTGCGGCGGCGATCAAAATCCGTACCCGCGCGGCAAGCTGGAACAGGCCCAGCAGCACGGGCGGTCGCTGGCGAATGCTGTCGAGACCGCACTGCTGCCGACGGCGACGCCGCTGACCGGGACGCTGGCGACCACGCTGGAAACTGTCGTGCTGGAGTTCGCGCCGCCCGCGAGCCGGGAAGAACTGGACGTGCAAGCGAAGTCGGCCAACAAGTACGAGGCGAGTCACGCGAAGCGGCTGATTGAACAACTGGAGACACGCGGGAAGATTGACGTCGAGTATCCGTATCTGATCCACGGCGTGCGGCTGGGGAACGAGTTGACGCTGGTGGCGCTCAGCGGCGAAGTGGTTGTGGATTACTCGTTGCGGCTGCAGCGGGAGTGGTCGAGGCTGGGCTCGGCGTTGTGGGTGGCGGCCTATTCCAACGACGTGTTCGGCTATGTGCCGAGCCGGCGAGTGCTGGATGAAGGGGGCTACGAAGCGGGCGGGGCGATGCTCTACACGGGATTCCCGGGACCGTTCGCCCCGGATGTGGAGGAACGGATTGTGGGGGGCGTGCATCGCGTGTGGGAGCGTCTGGGGCAGCCGTGATGCCGTTTCGCAACCTGCCTCAACTGCGCGTTCTCACTCGGTTGGCGGTCCGGTCCAAACTGGGTGTGTTCGCAAAGCAGCCACTTGCGAAATTCGGCGCGGTCTGTGAGACTCTTCACAAACGGTTGTCTTGCCGGACGGCTATAATCGGGGGCGTCGGCAGCCAGGGTTGGCGGCCATTCTGGACACAGTTGCAGACCGGACGTCGTGTCGGCGTCGGACAGTGTCTGCAGTTTCGATTTGCGGAGGAGGCATCGATGAAGCGATTTCTCGCATCGTTGGCGGCAGCGGTTGTGATGACGGCCGGGCTGGCAGTTTCGGCCGGCGAAGTGACCTCGGGTCTCGACAAGGGAGCGAGCGTTCCTGCATTCTACGTCTACGACGTGACCGGCCCGCAGAAGGGCAAGGAACTGTGCTACCGATGCCGTTACGGCAACCAGCCGGTGGTCAGCATCTTCGCGAAGGAGATGAATGACGAAGTCGCCGCCCTGGCGAAGGAACTCGACGGCGTGGTCGCCAAGCACCGCGACGAGCGGATGGCCGGCTTCGTGGTTCTGATGAGCGACAAGCCGGAAGCGGCTCGTACGACGCTGGCGGACGCCGCCAAGAAGAACAAGATCGAGCAGCTTCCGCTGACGACGTTCGACGGCACCGCCGGCCCGGACGGCTACAAGATCAATCCGAAGGCCGACGTCACCGTCATGATGTGGGTCGAAGGCAAGGTCACGAGCAGCCACGCCTTCAACAAGGGCGAGCTGACCAAGGACGCCATCAGCAAGGTGGTCAAGGCCAGCGACGCGCTGGTGAAGTAGTTTTCGCGAGCGGATGCCGGGCTGTCGTCCGGTATTTGTCGACGAGATCATGCGTATGAAGCCCAGGTCGAAATGACCTGGGCTTCTGCGTTGGCGGACCGGTCGTCAATTCCTTGTTTGCATTGAAGCAGGCCGCAGTGAAGCAGCCCCCTTTTCTCCGCAGTCTGCGACACGCCATGACCGGATTGGCGGAGGCCGTCCGGTCGCAGCGCAACGCAAAGATCCAGCTCGCCATCGGAGTCCTGGCCGTGATCGCCGCGGCGGTTGTCGGGTTCGACGCCGTGCGCTGGGCGATTCTGATCCTGACAATGGGGCTGGTCCTCGCATCCGAGATCATGAATACCGCGGTCGAAGCCGCCGTGGATCTGACGACCGCCGAAATCCACCCGCTGGCGCGTCAGGCGAAAGACGCAGCGGCGGGGGCAGTGCTGTGTGCGGCAGTGACGGCGGTTCTGGTGGGAGCGTGTCTGTTTGGCCCGCCGTTGTGGACCTGGCTGACAAGAACAGGGATTGTTCCCTGAGGACTACGGCAGCGGGACACTGCCGCGTCCGAAGCATCTCGACGGTTCCGTCAGTCCAGAGAAAGATCTGTGTGATTCCCGAGACTTCCAGTCCAACGCCGCTCTATCGCGAAGCGATCCGCGCCGCGCTGCTGGGGCTGGTCGTCAATCTGGCGCTCGGCGTGACGAAACTTGCGGGGGGTATTCTCGGGAATTCCTTCGCCCTCATTTCGGATGCGGTGAACTCGCTGGGGGATTCGGTGACCTCGGTGATCACGCTGGCGGGCGCTGTGGTATGCGCAGCGGCCGGCCGATGTCGAACATCCTTACGGGCACACGCGAGCCGAGACGATTGCGGCGTCGCACGTCGCACTGCTGATTCTGCTGTCGGCGCTCTTTCTGGGATGGGAGGCGATCAGCCGGCTGACCTTGCCGCACGAGTTGCCTCCCGTGTGGACGCTGTGGATCGCGGGGGCGAACGCGGTGATCAAGGAGGGGCTGTACCGCTACAACCGGCGCGTCGGAATCCGCACGGGCTCGATGGCGATCGTGGCCAATGCCTGGGATCACCGGAGCGATGCATTATGCTCTCTGGCGGTGCTGATCGGGCTGGGAGTGGTTCGCTGGGGGGGAGCCGCTTTCATCGGGGCGGACGAAGTCGCCGCTCTCGTGGTTGTGCTCGCGATCCTCTGGGCCGGCGGGCGGCTGCTCCGGTCGAGCGTTCGCGAGCTGCTCGATCCGCAGGCGGACGCCGGGCTGGTCGATCAGGTCCGGGCTGCCGCGGAAGCCGTTCCCGGCGTCCGGGCGGTTGAAAAGCTCCGGGTGCGGAAGACGGGCATGGAGTACCTGGTCGATATTCACATCGAGGTCGATGCCACGCTGATGGTCGAGGAAGGGCACCGGATCGGCCACCTGGTGAAGGACCGGCTGGTGCAAGGGTTCATGTCAATTCGCGACGTGCTGGTGCACCTGGAGCCGTTTCCGCATCGGCATGGGTGATATTGACCTCGTCCGGTATTGCCGTCATCAAGCACAACTAGAACGGCACATCGTCGAACGTTGCACCAACATTGTCCGGTGCGAAAGCCACGTGTTTCTCACCATGCTTCTGAAGAAACCCGTTCACTGCATCCAGCACCTCTTGCGTGCGAGCTGCGACCGGAAGACTCTGGATATTCTGCACGATTCGTTTCAAATGCTCGCTTGGAACTATCGGCGCACTGTTCAATAAAGAGACTCGACTTATTGCATCTTGCGGAGTTGGTGACAGAACCATCTGCTCAGTCAGGCAGCTTATAAGGCGATGAGATGTTCGTTCGTTTCTGAGCAGCGTATCAAACACGGCATGAGCCACGTCGCCAACACTCCTTCCGTGGCCCTGAATTCCTTGAATCTTTCCCGCCAATCCATACGGATCGATTCCATTTCGAATAGGGACCAACACAACACCTCGGCCTATCGCGACTCCGACTTCCTGGTCAGTCCAATTGCTGTCTCTAAAACCTTCTGTGTAGATTGCTGCCAAAGCATCCATAGTAAAAAGTGCGAGCTCAATTTCTCTCTGCCACTCTCGAGTAGGCTCAATGTCTTCGTGTGCAACGAAGGAAGAAATTCCAAACTTGTGAAGCGAGTTTTTCAGATTGGCTGCAGCAACTTTCTTCGCCGATAGATGGCTAATGAAAAGCCGAAAGTGCCCGGGAATCCAAAACCGACTCTCCTCCGCGACGCTCACACCGGCTGGTTCGTCTGAAGGCTCGATCACAACTTTCGTAATGAAGTCATGAGTCGCTGATCGCTGAAGTTTCTCTACGGATGCGGCGAGTGACTCCTCGATCGACTCAAGCCGATTTTCAATTGCGGCGTATGCCGCGATCGGCACGCGAATTGCCAAAGTGTAGTACCGAGTGCCGCCGTTCCAATTGTCATATTGAGTTTCGATCAGTTCGGGCGTGCCGTTCGCGAGTGCACGTCTCAAACTCTCATCCGCCTTTTGGTGCACCAGTGACTGCAGTGTTTTGAAGAGCGGCCGAACATCGTCAGTAGATAGCATTGGCGCAACACTTCATGAGACTTCTAAGAACGACCATTCGGTCATGCTCAGTGCCCGCGGTCAAACGTCTTGACGGGTGAGAATAACTACCAGCAGGTGACCGGCGACACCTGTTTAAGTGGCGATTAGTTAAAAAGCAATGGCAATCCCAATGAATAATTCGCTCTATTTCGCGGCCAGCTTCGCCGCGATCTGGGCGACGTGCTTGCCCTGGAAGCGGGCGATCGCCAGTTCGTTGGCGGTTGGCGTCCGCTCGCCGCGCGGGCCGGCGATCGTCGAAGCGCCGTAGGGACTGCCGCCGGTCACTTCGTTGAGTTCGGAGAGTTCCTTCGCCGCGTAAGGGACGCCCGCCACGACCATCCCCTGGTGGTAGAAGAACGTGTGGAGGTGGACGAGGGTGGTTTCCTGGCCGCCGTGCTGGCTGGCGGTCGAAGTGAAGGCGCTCCCCACCTTGCCGATCAGCGCCCCCTTGGCCCACAGGCCGCCGGTGGCGTCGAGAAAGGCCTGCATCTGCGCGGTGGAGGCCCCGAAGCGCGTCGGAGTCCCGAGAATGATCGCATCGGCCTCGGCCAGCGCGTGCGGATCGGCGACCGGGATGTGGGCAAACGACTTCTTCGCGGCGGTTGCGCCCATCTTCTCCAGGATCTCGGCCGGCAACGTTTCCGGGACCTGGGCGAGGAGGACCTCGGCCCCGCTGACTTCCCGCGCCCCTTCAGCAATCGCTTCGGCGAGCTGATAGACGTGGGTGTAGAGACTGTGGAATACGATCTGGACTTTGACGGACATTGTTCTGCTCCGCGGAAAGCACGAAATGAAACTGGATCGCCGCTGTCAGCCGCCGGAACGGTCGGCTGACATATGGTAGACCATTCGAGCTGCATACCAAGGGGGCTAAACCGGGAGTCGATCAGTGATGGCACCGGGGCATCGCGAAGACGCGCCTGCCCCGGCCACCCGAGCGATTACGGTGCTGGGTCTGTCGGTTTCTTTACTCCTTCATCGGTTCCCAGCTCAATCCGTTTCCGGAAACCGTGACGTCCGTGCCGCCTCCCAGGCCGAGATTCAGCATCTCGAACTCGATCTCGGCGTCCCCCTTCTTGAGGGACATCGAGCCGACGTTCTCCTCGGCGACGGTGAAGTCCTTGTCTTCCTTCCAACCCTGGCCGGTCAGCTCCTTGCGATAGAACTCGATCAGCGCCTTCACCGGCTGTCGGCTGGAGAAGCGGACCTCCTTGGCGTCGGCGTCGTATTCGGCTTCGCCGACCCCTTTGGGGAGGGGAACCTTGCGGGCCGCGAGGACGCCTTTCGGTTTCGTGTCCGCCGGCGGTTTGGTCGATTTCGGCTTGCTCATTTCCGCAATCCGTTCCGCCGAGATCAGCTCGATCTTGAAGTCCGACTGCGGCGCATCCTTCGGCTTCAGTTCGATGATCAGGACGCTCTTGTCGCTGCCGTCGCAGAACCAGGTGGCCTTGGCGTCCCCGGTCTTGTTGGCGTCGCGCCACTTCCAACCCAGTTCCGCCAGCGCCTTTTTGTAGAATCCGGCCAGCTCGTCGGGCTTCATATCCGTTTTGCAGGCCAGATAGGGGCGGTTCGTGTCGAACTCCACCTTCTCGGCGTCGTCCGGCACGGGGAGTTCGTGAACCAGCAGCGTCGTGGCGTATTGCACGGTCGTCTGGCCGCCTTGAGCCGGGGCGACAGCGACATAGGCGCTCAGATTGAAGCCCTTCTGGAAGAAGGTGAGCACCACCTGTTCCGGGTTCTCCGCCTGCGCAGTGAACGGCGGGACGTACTGTCGCCAGCCGCGGCTTTTCAATTCCTTGCGGACCTGCTCGGCGACTTCGGCAACCTTGGCGGGAGTGACGTGAATGGTGGAGGCCGGGGAGCCGTAGAGGACTTTCGACTTCGGTGGAGCTGGGAGCTTGCGGGTGTCGATATTGCCCAGGTTGAGCAGCGTGACGGAAACCGCTCCCGGTTTCGAGGCGTCCGGAAAGAGTGACAACGAAAGCTGATACCCCTGCTTCAGAAACATGCCTTGAGCGTAGTCGTCGGTGACCAGCTTGCCGCCCGGCTCGGTGCTGATCTTCCAGCCCAGCTTGCCGAGGGCGGCCTCGTAGAAGTCGAACGCGGGCGCCACTTTGGACGGGGCGGCGTATCGAATCACAGTCGCCGCCGATTCCCCCGGCTTGTCGGCGTCCTTCAGCAGGGGGAGTTTGCGCAGGTCGATGACCTTGACGACTTCGGTGAGCGACGCAGGCGGAGGATCGGCGGCTTGTAGCAGTCCGACCCAGCCGGAGGTCGCCAGGATGCCTGACAAACAGAATGCCTGCCACCAGTAACGCATAGTCAACCTGCTCCAGAAATCATTGACACCTTCAAACTCGGGAGAGCGGCGCTCCCGGACTCGATCGTGGCATGATAACGCTCCCGATGGCGAAATGCCGCGGATGGCACGACTCGCTCTGCCGGAGATCAAGAAGAGGTTTCCGCCACGAATCGCACAGTTGAACGGAAATTGAGAGCACATTTCGGCAGGCGGGAGCCTGCCCTACGGCTTCGTCCGTTTTTGATGCCGCCAGTCACGGATCCAGACGACGGTGGTTGCGACCAGGATCGCGATAAAGATGCTGACGGCCAGCAGGTCTGCGGCTGGCCGGGTCAGTGAGCCTCCGCAGAGTTTGCGGACGAGAAGCTGCACGTAGGAGGATTCAGGGTCGACGTAGCCGAGTTGCCGGCGGATCTGGAAGTGCCAGTCGGTGCAGAGGCAGTAGCCCCAACCGTAGAACGCTCCCAGGACGATCCACGAGAACGCTGTGAGTCCGAAGGTGATCAGGTGGAGCGTGCGCGTCCGCCGCCAGGCCCAGCCGAATATGTTGAAGCCGATCAGCAGCGTATGGGCCACGAAGAAGACTTGGTCGAGAAGCGACAACATCGTGGAGGAAGCCTGTTCGATCTGACTGGCCGGGGTCAAAAAACAAACCGCCCGGCCGCGCGGCAAGGCGAGGTCGGGCGGCGTTGAATCGTTTGATTCCAGACTGCCGGGGGGCGACCGCTACATCGGGTCGAGCGCGGCATGTCCGGTCAGGTCGTGGTCGTCGATCTGTCCGGCCGGAGCACACAGCTCTTCGCGGACGATATTCATGTCACGCGGAGCGTCGATCCCGAGCCTGACGGTGTTCGGTCCGATCCTCACGATCGTCACCGTCACGTTGTCGCCAATCAGGATCTTCTCACCCGGCTTGCGAGACAGCACCAACATAGCCCACACCCCTTTCCTGGTCCTTGAACACGTCCCTGGTCTCCGACCACCACCGGACCCGTTTTCGAAAGAGGCTCGCCATGTTCCCTGGAGAGCTTCCTGCAAAATGGACAACCAATCCGGCCGTACAGCCGGGAGTGTCATCAACCCGATGGCGTGGTCACAAAGATTACAGCTCGACTGAAGCCAATTCCAGCAGAAAACCAAAAATCCGGAAAAGCCGTGCCGCGGCTATCGTCCGGAGCGGTGTTCAGTATTCAGGGCAGTCTGAACACGGTCGGGCCGCCGTTTTGGCAGCCTGGATTGGCCTGCGAAGCCCGCTCGTGGGGCGGTTCGGCTTGAATGTGGCGCGACTCCGGGACACAAACCGGCAGAGATTGCCGGTGACCCATGCGTCAGGCTGAGTGGTGCCTAAAAAACAGGCAGCTCGATGGCGGCTGCCGGTCCGGACTGCGGGACAGCTCCGCGGAGACGCCGGGAGGGGGGGGGCAGGACTCCCGGACGCTCACCCGAGACGGGACCAGCGGGCCGCCTTGCAATTCGCCGGGGCCGCCGTGATTCTGTCGGTCGCGGTCCGCCGGTTATCGGAGAGCGGTCGGTCCGCGGCGGCACCCCCATCGCGCAGAACGAGGACGCTCATGGTACGCATCGGCATTGTCGGCATTGGTTTCATGGGCTGGACCCACTTTGCAGGCGCCACGAAGATTACGGAGGCCGGCAAGATCGCCGGCTCCAAGCTGAAGGGGGGGGCCGTCGCCGCCATCTGCGCGCGCAGTCCGGAAAAGCTGGCCGGGGACTGGTCGTCGATCCAGGGCAACTTCGGACCGCGGGGTCCGAAGCTCGACTTGGCGAAGATCAGCGCCTACGACCAGTACGAAGAGATGATTCTCGATCCAGACCTCGACGTGATCGACGTCTGCCTGCCGAATGACCAGCACGAAAAGGTCGTCCTGGCGGCCCTCGCCGCCGGCAAGCACGTTCTCGTGGAAAAGCCGATCGCGGTCGACCCGAAAGCTGCAGACCGGATGGTGGCTGCGGCGAAGAAGGCGGGCAAGCTGTTGATGGTCGCCCACGTACTGCCCTTCTTTCCCGAGTTTCAGTACGCCCGGGATCTGGTCGCCTCGGGCAAGTACGGCAAGCTGCGGGCCGCCCACTTCCGCCGCGTGATCTCCCCACCCAAGTGGTCGGGCGACATGAGCGACTTCCGCAAACTCGGCGGATGGGGAATCGACCTGCACATTCACGACAACCACTTCATCAGCCTGCTGTGCGGAAAGCCGAATCAGGTCTTTTCCCGGGGTCTGCTTGAAGAGGGCTTTGTGAATCACGTTCACACGAACTATCTGTTCGACGACCCGGGCCTGGCGGTTTCGGCGGTCAGCGGCGGCATCGCCGCCGACGGGTTGGCCTTCGCCCACGGCTTCGAGCTGTACCTGGAAAAGGCGACGCTGCAGTACTCCGCCGGGACGCTTGGCGGGGAGTGGTGTCCCGATCGCCCGCTGACGCTGATCACCGGGGGCAAGGTCACGCAGCCGAAGCTCAAGGGAGGCACCGAGTGGTGCGCCGCCTTCACGGCCGAACTGCAGACGGTGGTTA
This sequence comes from uncultured Planctomycetaceae bacterium, assembly GCA_942493135.1. Lineage (GTDB taxonomy): Bacteria > Planctomycetota > Planctomycetia > Planctomycetales > Planctomycetaceae > Planctellipticum. The sequence goes on from OW818684.1 coordinate 3,799,676, forward strand.
ACGCGGTCAAGACGGGCGAAGTCCCGGCCCAGATGTCCGGCGACCTGGCCCGCGACGCGTTGAAGGTCTGCTACGCCGAGGCCCGCAGCATCGAGAGCGGCAAGCCGGTGAAGCCGTAAGGAGCCAGAAGAGGAATTCACCGCGATGGCGAGGAGGGGAGGGGAGGTCTGGAGGAATCCGGAGAGTGAAAAGTGAGTATTGAGTAGTGATGAGTGCAAAATGGCGGAGAAAGCGATTCACGGTTCAACGACATCTCCTCCATGTTTTTTTCACTACTCGCTCTTCAATACTCACTTTTCACTCTCCGGATGTTCTGTCCACGCCTCCGCGGAGAATCTTCGTCACCTTTCTCCGATCCAATGCGATGCCGCTCGATCGGGGTTCTCCGCTATGATGGAGTCCGGTCGGGGATTTTCCGGTCGCTGCCTGCGGGAGAGAGTCGAACATGCAACTGGTGCTGCGTGAGCTGGAAGTTGCACTTCGGACCGGACGTCCGGTCAGTTATTGCGCGCTGGTCGAAACGCGGGGATCGACGCCGCAGAAGGCAGGCGCGATGATGCTTGTCTTTCCGGACGGATCACAGGTCGGGACGCTGGGAGGCGGCTGCGTCGAAGCCGAGGTCAAACGCCGGGCGCTGCGACTCCTCGACGAAGGAACGGCAAGCCTCCTGACCTTTCAGCTCGACAGCGACTACGGCTGGGATGACGGTCTGATCTGCGGCGGGCGGATGAAGATGCTCGTCGATCCGATCCGCCCGGGCGAAGACAGCCGCTACTACCAGACGTGGTTCGATCGGCTCCTGACGGGGGCGGGTTGCACGGAGGCGGTGGTTCTTGACGCGGAATCCGCCGGGTCCGGAGCCGAGGCTGATCGTTACCTGCTCGATGAACACGCGCCGTGATTGCGCAGCGAACGGCGGGGACGGCAGAGATGGCCGGCGCCGGCGTTCGAGAACGATTGCGGCCGCTGGACGAACGTCCCCGGCCGTATGTCGCGGGGGGGATCTCGTATCTGCCGTGCCTGTCGCGCTGCCGGCTGGTCATTGTCGGGGCCGGACATGTCGGGCAGAAAGTTGCGCAACTTGCCGCGGAGGCCGACTTTGACGTCTGGGTCATCGACGATCGCGAAGAGTATTGTCAGTCGCAGCGGTTTCCGACGGCGAAGCGGCTGATCGTCGCACCGATCGACCAGGCGCTGAGCGGGCTCGATGTCGATTCCAGCACGTACTGCATCATCGTGACCCGCGGGCACAATCATGACGAAGAGGCGTTGTATCATCTCGCCGACACGCCGGCCCGGTATGTGGGCATGATCGGAAGCCGCCGGAAGATCCGGCTGATCTTTGAAGACCTGCTGCGGGAAGGGATTGCTCGTGATGCTCTGCAGCGGGTCTATGCCCCCGTCGGTTTCGAGATCGGGTCGCAGACGGTGCCGGAGATCGCGATCAGCATCGTCGCCGAGCTGATTGCACACCGGAATCTCGGACGAATTCCCGCAGGGATTCGCGGGGAGAGTCTGCTCAGCGAGCAGCCGGCAGGCTGAATTCGGCCCGGACGGCGGGATGATCGGAGGCGTCTCCCGTCACGTACTCGATGGTCCGGCATTCGAGACCGCGGGCGAGGATCCAGTCGATGTGACCGCGGGCTGCGGCGATACCGCCCAGAGGATCGACGACATCCGGCGCCTCCAGCAGTGCTGTGAGGGCGGGGTCGTCGGCATGCGTGTTGAGGTCTCCCAGGAGAATCGCCGGCGGCTGCAGCGCCAGGAACATCCGGGACACGACCTCAAGCTGTCGGAGACGATCCTCCTGGCGGTCGACGTGAACGCCGAGAATGCGCACTCGCCGGCTCTGCAGCGTGACCTCCGTCAGGACCGCCTGACGAAACGCTTTGCCGCGGGTTCCTGGTAACGGGCACCGCTGGACCAGCTCGACCGGGAGGCGCGTCAGCAGGCCGTTGCCGAAGTGGTCGGTCCACCAGCGCCGTTCTGTCGGGAGGTATGTCGAGGCGAGCTGCAACCGCTGTCCGAGTTCCCCGGCCTGTTCCATTCCGCCAGTCCAGCCGCCGCCGTGGACTTCCTGCAGCCAGGCGACGTCGAATTCTCCAAGTTGTGCGGTCGTCCGTCCGAGGTCGAGTCGGCCGTCGGCGCCCCGTCCGCCGTGGATGTTGAACGTGGCGATTCTGAGAGCGTCGCCGTTGCTGGCAACAGGCGCAGGTCCCTTCCAGGCGACGGGAACGGTTGCATCAGCCGGAGTCCGATCCGCGCCGTTGCCGATCACCACGCCGACCAGCAGCAGCCAGGGGAGGCACGCGAGGAAGTGACGCCGGGGATCGCGACGTGAGATCGTCGGGGCAGGCACTCCTGCGGTTGCGGACATGGTCTACTCAGAGGGCGAGGGGCGGGGCTTTTCAGCCACTGCCGGTTTGGAAAGGGTCTGCAGGTAGGCGTACAGGTCGGCGCAGTCCTGCGTGCTCAAATCTTTGAGCAGACCGCTGGGCATCAGGGAGACGGGGGATTTTCTGCGGATCGCGACGTCTGACGTTTCGATCCGGAACGTCTGATTCTGCCCGTCGCGCAGCAACAGACCGTCGACTGATTCGTAGACGATCAGTCCGGAATAAGTCTTTCCGCCATGCGTCTGCAGAATCGTCGTCTGATACCGGGCCGAGACATCTCGACTGGGGAGGACGATGGCGGTCCAGAGGTCGTTCTTGGAGAAGCGCCCGGCGGCGCCGGCAAGGTCGGGGCCGAGGCCGCTTCGTCCGCCGTGACATTGGGCGCATTGGCGTGTCTGATAGAGCTTCTCTCCCCGGCCGGCGTCTCCGGTCGAGTTGGACGCGTGGGCGAGAATCTGCTTGAGGAGCGCCAGGTCGGTTTCGTTGCCGCCGAGCTGCCCGGCGGCTTCCTGAGGCCATTTCTGCTGCAGCCAGTCGGTCCACTTTTGCGTCGCTACCGGCTGCGGCTGATAGCCGACTTCGCCCGAGACGAACGGGAACGCGACCCCGTTGTTCCGTTCGAGCAGTCGCAACACCTGCTCGCGAACTGCGTACTCGCGGGAGTCCTGTCCCAGCCGGCGGAAGGCCCGCAGCAGGGCGAACTGTTCGGCGGCGGACTGACCGGCGGGGAGTTTCTGCAGCGCCTGGGCGCAGGCTTCGACGACTTCCACCTGGGACATCTCCAGTCCCTGGAGAAACAGCGGCCGGTCGCGCGGATCGGGATCGCCCGCCAGCGCCATCAGCACGGCGCCGCGGACGTTGAACCGCTCGAACTGTTCGCGGATGAGCGTGCGATGAGCCGGCTCCTTCGATTCCCCCAGCAGAAAGACGACGTCGTTGTTCCAGGGGTAGTCTTCGCCGTGCTTTTCGATGTTCTTGACAAATGCGGCGATGGCCCCGGGGAGCAGGTCGCCCGGGATCTCGCTCAGGAACAGCACGTGTCCGGGCCGGCCGAAATCAGGTTCGTCCAGGATTGCAGTGGCCAGATAGTCCTCGTCGCGCGACGCCAGCCGCGTATACAACTCTTTGATCCGGTCGTTCCAGTTGGTGTCCTGCGGCAGCTTGTGCTTTGCGAACTTGACGTCCAGTCCGACCAGACCGGCGGCGATCCGTTGGCGCTGCGTCGCCGATCGCGGGACCGGGAACTGCGCGGCAACCAGCAATTGATGAATGTCGTGCACGGCGTCGGAGTCTGCGGAGATCGGTGTGAGAACCTTTTCGAGCAACGCCTGGTTGTACGGATGCAGCATGGCCAGCAGCCGGGCCAGTTCGTCGTCTAATTGAGCGTTGCCAGTGGGATAGACTTCCGACAATGCAATCAGGAGCGGCTGCAGGAGTGGCTCCTCCTGCTGGGGATCGACGGCGCCGTTGTACCCGTCGAACGCGGGGGGCACGCCGTCCCTCGGTCCCATGTCTCCGAGGGAATTCTGCAGCAGCCGCACGGCGTCCAGGCGAATGTCCGCCGAGTAGTTGCCTTTGACGAGCGCCGTGGCGAGCGTCGGAACCGTGCTCCTGGCGCGCGTCATCAGATCGGGCATCCGGTCCAGCCAGCCGGCGGCATACGTGGCGACCGCCCGCGAACCCTGCTTTCCGGCTGCAGCCGAGAGATCCTTCAAGGCCGATTCCGGCAATCGTCGGACGACGAGCGCCGCCTGCCAGCGAGTGAATCGGTCGTCGGATCCAAGTTGCTTCGCGAACGACTCAATCAGTGGCGCGGCATCATCGATCGTCGGCAGCCCCGCCAGGACTTCGAGCGCGCAGCGTGCGACCAGCGGGTCCTCGTCCGCGACGTAGGCCGCGATCCCGCCCAGGTCCCACTCCGTTGCGGGTCGTCGGCCATGCGACCAGACGGCGCGCGCTCGGACCAGAAATCGGTTGTCGCTGCGAAAGGCCTTCAATTCCTCGGCGGTCAGCCCTCCGAAGACTTCGGTCACGATCTCGATGGCCCTCGTCCGCTCACGGACCGGACGTTCGCCGTCCCGAGCCGCGGCCAGAAGCTTGTCTCGTCCCAGGTCGCGAGCCGCCGGCAACCACTTTGCTCGACTCCAGGCACTCAGCGGTTGAGGCGCCCGCAGGCAAGCTTCCAGCGGCTCTTCGATCTCGGCGGGTTTGTCCCCGGTCTTGGCCTTCACGCGATAAACACCGCCGCGCGTTCCGCGGCCGCCGACGCTGACCAGCAGGCTGCCGTCGGGAGCGACCTCGACATCGGTCGGAGCAAAGCCGTTCCCGCCGGTCCCGGACATGAACAGCTCGACTTTGCTCGTGTAAGCCGCCCCGTCGCGCTGCAGCCGCAGGAAGTTCACGCGGCCGTAGGTCCAGTCGAGCACGAACAGCCCGCCGTGGTACTGCTCGGGAAACTGCGAATGCTCGTAGCAGACCATGCCGGTCGGCGAACCGCGTCCCATCGAGGCGACGACGGGAGGCATATCCATGTAATCGTCGGGACGCTTCCAGCTCTTGCTGATCCAGCCGTGATCCGCAGCCGTCAACGTCTGGAAGACCCGTGTCGGTCGATACCAGGGAAGCGAGATATCGCGCTCGTCGTCGCTGTCGTAGGTGAAGATGTCGCCGTACGGACCGAAGGCGAAGTCGTAGGCGTTACGAAAGCCGTCGCCGATCAACTCGCCCCCCGAAAAGTCGGGTTTCAGCCGCATCAGCACGCCGGCCCGCGGTTGACGAATCGGCGAAGTCGGCAGCGTGGCGTAGGCCGCGGTAATCTCTGCGGTATTCCCCGCCAGAATGTACCACCAGCCGTCCGGGCCATGCTGAATCGAATGGGTGTCGTGCTCGCCCCCCGTCCGGCAGCGGAGCAGTCGCTCGGGAGGGCCGTCGGCTTTGCCGTCGCCATCCTGATCGCGATAGATCAGCACGCCGCCGTCGCCGACACACAGGCAGTTGCGGCCGTGAAAGAACAGTCCCATCGCGCCCGACTTCGGCCCGCTGGCGAAGTCTTCGGCCCGCTCGGCGACGCCATCGCCATCGGCGTCGATCAGCGTCCGGATGTAGCCGGGACCACTGACGACCGGCCGCCCCTGGCTGTCGACGGTCAGGCAGAAGATGTCGTGAGCCAGCTCATCGCCGGCGAACTGCACGACCTCGAAGCCCTCGGGAACCCGCAAGCCCGGATCGACGTCGGCGGCGGCCAGGCAGCCGCACAAGAGGAGTCCGCAGAAACCCCGGGACAGCCATCGAACGATCGGGTTGCAGCGCACTGTGGGACTCCCTTTCCAGCGCACCATCGCAAGAGAGTCTCGACGCAATGGCGGCGCGGCCTTTGGCAACTGGCCCGAATCCGCGGAATCCTAGCCAGAAACCCGCGCCAAGGGCAACAGCAGTGCGCAGCGGAACGTCCGACCGCCGACACGTTGTCGGCCGAGCAGCGAGTCCGGCCTGGCTAGTTCTTCCTGGGTCCGAGCCGGGCGACGCCCGGATTGCTCAGGACTTCCTTCTGGTACTCCGCGAACGGCAGACGGCGGAGTCCCTCCTCTTGCAACTGCGTTTCCCACTCATGAATCATGCCGCGGTCGGCGGTCGTCAGCTTCCACATCCACTGATGTTCGGCCTTCAATTTGACCGGAGCCTTGCCCGGATTGACCGTCATTTCCACTTTCACCGGCAACTGCTTGATCTCGCGCAACTGGTCGTTGACGCGCAATCGCGCGGCCGGAAGCGGCGCCTGGGGATGCAGGACCGAGTTGAGCTGCGCGATCGAGTCGGCATAGTCGAGGTAACGCGTGACGGCTTCGGGGCTCGCCTCATCCGTGCAGTTCACCCGATACTGCATGACCTTGCTGTGCATCGTCAGCAACTGCTTGCCCTTCGCCGGATCGAACTGCGACCGGAACACCGGATGCAACTGGAATTCCAGCATCTCCGCCGATGCCAGTTGATCCGGATCGGACTGTTCGTGAACCTGATCCAGCAACTTGTTGGCGTCTGTCTCCACCAGTTTCAGGAAGTACCGCATCTGTTCCTGCGAGATACTCGTCGCCACGCGACGTCCGACATTCAGGACCTCGAACTGCTTATGAGCCGCATCGTAGACGGTCAGTTCGCGGGCCGGCTCGGTGTAGTCGTAGACTTTTCCGGCGTGGAACAGCGTCAGATTCCGGCCGAGGACTTCCTCGTCCGCGCCGTTGCGAATGACCGTATACACCCTCAGATCCTGGGCTTGAGCGGGGCACGCCAGGCAGGAAACGGCCAGGGCCGCCATCCAGAGCCAGGTGAAACGGAGAGACTGCGCAAGCATCTGAAAACCTTCCATACGGGAGGTGTTGCCGCCGACGGGATCGGCGCGAACGGATTGAGTCTGGACGGGATTCGTGCGTGTTACCGCAGGTCGCAGGATCCCTCAACGCCAGCTCGTCCGCACCGCCGGCTCCAGAGACCTTCCGGGCCGGAAAAGTCGGCCTTGCCCGTCGTTATCGGCAGGGACTGCCGATCGGTCGCCGTGAAACTCCCGCAATCCGCCGGCGGCGAGTACCATGCTCGAACGTCCTTCCGCCGCCGCTTCCCGCTCAGGAACACCGTCCATGACCGACCCGCTGTTCAACATCGCCGATCAGGTCGTTCTCGTCTCGGGAGGGAGCCGGGGAATTGGCCGCGAACTGGCCGCCGCCTTCGCCGCCCGCGACGCCATGGTCTTCATCGCCGGCCGGGAAGCCGATACGCTCGAAACGACGGCGGGGGTGATCTCGACCGGCCGCTACCCGGTCAAAACCGTCGTCTGCGACGTTTCGCTGACAGACGATGTCGCTTCGATGGTTCAGTCTGTCGTCAGCGAAGCCGGGCGGATCGACGGATTGCTGAACGTCGCCGGCGTCAACAAACGCAAGCGGGTCGAGAACTATGCACCCGAGGAATTCGACTTCATCGTCGATATCAACCTCCGCGGAGCGTTCTTCGTCGCCCAGCACGTCGGCCGGCAGTTCATCGCGCAGGGGAACGGCGGCTGGATTACGAATATCGATTCGCTCAACACCAGTTCCCCCCTCAAAGGCGTTCTGCCCTACGCCATGAGCAAAGCGGGAATGAACATGATGACCCGCGGCATGGCGAACGAATGGGGCCGGCACAAAGTCCGCGTCAACGGCCTCGCTCCCGGTTTCGTCCTCACCGACCTGACTCAGAAGCTCTGGTCCGATCCGAACATGCAGGCTTGGAACGCGGCGAACTCCCCCCTCGGACGACTCGGAAACCCGGACGACATGGTCGGTACCGCAGTCTTCCTCGCCAGTCCCGGCGCCGCGTTCCTGACGGGCCAGACGATCTACGTGGATGGCGGCTTCACGGCGGGGATGAACTGGCCGATTCCGCTGGACTGAACAGGCCAGTCTCTCGCTCCCAGGCTCCGCCTGGGAGCGTCCGGCAGCGACGCTGTGCGTCGCATCTGACCTTGCGCCGGCGCGTGAGAGAAGCGAGGCAGAGCCTCGCAAAGGTGGGTGCCCAGGCAGAGCCTGGGCACCAGTGGCAATATTCACCGCCGAGCAATTCTCTTCGAAAACTCCTTCCACGGCAGAGTGTTGATCACATCCGCCGCCGTCAGGCCTGCGCGGCGCGCCTGGTAGACACCCCATTCCATTGATGCGAAGCCCCTGGTGCTGTGGGCGTCGGTGCTGATCACGATCGGGATGCCGCGGGCCTTCGCCGCCGCCGCATGGACGTCGTCCAGGTCGAGCCGGGCCGGGTCGGCGTTGATCTCCAGAAACTTGCCTTCCTCTTTCGCGACGTGGAACAACTCGTCGAAATCGATGTCCGCCCCTGGACGCTGGCCGATAATCCGGCCCGACGGATGCCCGATGGCGTGAACATACGGATTCCGCAGCGCCATCAGCAGCCGCTCCTGGATTTTGGCACGCGGCTGCTTCAAGCCGTAGTGCAGAACGGCCAGCACCCAGTCGGCCTCGGCCAGCACGTCGTCCGGCAGATCCATTGTCGCGTCTTCGAGAATGTCGCATTCGATCCCGCACAGAACGTGGATGCCCTTGGTCTTCTTGCGGACCGCGTCGATATTCCGCCAGTGTTCGCGCAACCGATCGGCGTCGAGGCCATTCGCCATCGTCACCCGCTTCGAGTGATCGGTGATCGCGATGTACTCCAGCCCGCGGGCCCTGGCGGCCTCGACCATTTCCTCGATTGTCGCCGTCCCGTCCGTTGCGGTCGTGTGCATATGCAGGTCGCCCCGCATGTCGGACAGCTCCAGCAGCTTCGGCAGCCTGTGCAATTCCGCCAGCTCGATCTCGCCCCGGTTCTCCCGCAGTTCGGGGGGAATCCACGGCAGGTCGACCGCGGCGTAGACCTCTTCCTCGGTCCGCCCCGCAATCGACTCTTCGCCGCGGAAGACGCCGTACTCGTTGACCTTCAGGCCCCGCTCCTGCGCCCTGCGCCGGACGACGATGTTGTGCTCCTTCGACCCGGTGAAGTACTGCAGGGCCGCCCCATACGACTCCGCCGGTACCACGCGCAGGTCCAGTTCCAGCCCGCTGTGGAGTCGCACGCGCTGTTTGGTCTCGCCGCGGGCCAGGACCTTCGTCACGAGCGGATGCGCGGCGAGGCAGTCCATCGCCCCCTTCGAATCGGAAGCGACGGCGAGCAGGTCCAGATCGCCGCAACTCTCCTTCCTCCGTCGGCAGCTCCCCGCCACGGAGGCCTGCTCCACGGTTCCGGAGGCCAGCAGGTCGGCCACGATTTCATCCGCGGCCGGCTTGGCCACCGCAAGATAAACTCGCTTGCCGACTTCTTCCAGCAGTGCGAGTCCTTCCAGAATCGTCTGGGCGGTCTTCTTGCCAAATCCCTTCAGCTCGGCAACTTTTCCGCTCTCGGCGGCAGCCCGCAGATCCCCGAGCGTGCGGATATTCAGTTCGTGAAAGAGGGCCGCCACTTTCTTGGGACCGAGGCCGGGAATTCGCAGCATCTCGCGGACGTCGGCGGGGATTTCCGCCCGCTGCTCTTCGAGCTGCGGCAATTGCCCCGTCTTGACGATAGTCTCGATCTTCTCGGCGAGATCCTTGCCGATCCCTTCCAGTTTGCTCAGATCGTGGCCTGGGTCGGCGACAATTCCGGCGACGGATTCGGACAGGTTCTCGATCGTCCGGGCCGCATTCCGGTAAGCCCGGACGCGAAAGGGATTGGCCCCCTGAATTTCCAGCAGGTCGGCCAGTTCGGTAAACAGGGCCGCGACGTCGACGTTCTGCATAAGGCACCAGGCGGAAAGAAATCAGCCGAGGAGCGGGCCCCCCGGCTGAAGTGAAATGTCAGAGAGCGGGTGGCACTTTACGCCGTTAACCCTGTCGGGCCGAGTGCAAAGAGGTCTCGATGCGATTGAGAGTTTCCGCGATTCTTTCAGTTACCACACGGAAGAAACCGCAGAACTCTCTCCCGAAAGGATTCGGGCATGTCGCATCGAGACCGGGCTTGTCGTAACGAATTTGAAACCAGCACTCAAGATCTCCTGCGGGTGATTGACTGGCTCGTCCCGAAATCCTGCTTCCGGGAGCTGACGCCGCCCAAAGACGGTCGCTGGTCGTTTCGAGGGCTTGTCGTGGCTGCCCTGCTGTGGGTCTGGTCGGACGACACCACGCTGACCGGGCGGTTCGCCGTCGTCCGCGGCGTCGTCTGCGGGCTGTGGCCGGCGGAATGCCCCGTCGCGATTTCGTTTCAGGCCTTTCAGAAGCGGCTGGTCCACTGGACGGAGACACTGTCCGGTCGACTGAAGCAGGTCTTGCGGGAACGGATGCAGGGCTCCCTGCGATCGCGCTGTCGGATGGCGGGACGGTTGGTCTTCGGAGTGGACGGCAGCAAGCTCGAACTGCCGCGAACTGTCTCGAATGAAGGCCGTTTCGCGCCGGCCGCCGCGCGTCGCGGCCGTCTCACCCGGCGACGTCGGGCGGCCAGCCGTCAGACGGAGGCCTCGCGTCGCAAGAAGGCCAACAGCCCCCAGTTGTGGATCACCACGTTCTGGCATGCCGCCACGGGATTGCCGTGGGAGTGGCGGCTGGGACCGGCCGACAGCAGCGAACGGAGCCACCTGCTGGAGATGATGGACCGTCTCCCCGCCAATTCCCTGATCACGGCCGACGCCGGGTTCGTCGGCTACGACGTCTGGTCCCGCCTGCTGGCGGCCGGGCACGATCTGCTGATTCGCGTCGGCGGCAACGTGCGACTGCTCAAAACGCTGGGGTATGTCCGCGAATCGCACGGTACGGTCTATCTCTGGCCGGACGAGACTGCCCGGCGCGGCCAACCGCCACTCGTGCTGCGTCTGGTCGTGGTGCAGGGCGGCCGGCATCCCTGGTATCTGGTGACGTCGGTCCTGCGGCGACGGGAGTTGTCGGATCGCCAGATTGCCGAAATCTACCGTCGTCGCTGGGGGATCGAACTGTTTTACCGTCACTTCAAGCAAACGTTCGCCCGGCGGAAACTGCGGAGCCAGGCGGCCGAGCACGTGCTCTGCGAGGCTCACTGGTCGCTGCTGGGCTTGTGGGCGATGCTGCTCTACGCCCAGCAGCATCAACTCCGGCGTCGGGTTCCTCCCGAGCGACTGAGCGTGGCCGGAGTCCTGCGCGCCTTCCGCGGCCTGCTGAAACAGCCCGTCGCCGGTTCCGGCGACGGCTCCACATTCCATCAGCGGCTCGATCAGGCGGTCGTCGATGGGTACTCCCGCGCGAACAAACAGAGTCGCAGTTATCCCCGCAAGAAAAAGGAAACCGCGGCCGGCCCTCCGAAGATCATCATCGCCACGACGAAGCAACAGCAACGGGCAGCGACCTGCAAAACACGACAGAAAGCAGGGTTAACGGCGTAAGGTGGCACTGGTGGCCTTCAGCCACCAGTGCCTTTTGACTCGACCAGCTTATGAAACGAATCGACTTAGCGAGAGGCCAGCGCATTCCACTCCTGCAGCATCGCCTCGATCCGCGCCTTGTTGAAATCCGCCGGAATCGGTTCGTCGTGGTTCTGCAGCAGATCGTCGACCGACACCTTCCCGGCGTTGACGCCGTCGGCCGGGACGTCGGCCCCGGAGGTCCAGACGATGGCGTTGAGGATCAACTTGCGGAACTGGTCGTTGCCCCAGTTCCAGTGAACGTGACCGCCGGAGCAGCCGAAACCCCGGCCGCCGTCCGGTCGCTGACGAGCCCAGGCCATGTGCTGCGGTTCTCCCTTGGCGATCGCTTCACGCACGGCCGGGTTGCCGCTGTGCGGGCCGTCCGGGCGGCTCAGGCTGTCCTTCGGGGGCAGATCGGTCAGGATCGGCGTGACTCCCTCCATGTTCTCCCGAAACCGCATGTGGTAGTACCACTCGTCGTTGGTTTTGAACGGCTTCACGCCGTTGGCGACGGCATGAGCCGGGAACTTCTGGTAGCTGGCGACCCAGTGAGGATTGACCGACCAGTTCGGCTCGAAATAGCCGCCGGTCCAGCCCAGAAATGCTTCGCCGCTCGGTCCCTGCGGGACTTCCACGCCGTAGTGAATACAGACGATGCCGGTTCCTTTGTCGGTCAGGGCCTTGAGCTGTTCGAGATGCGGATTGAAAGGGTGTCCTCCGCCGCCGTCCGAATAGATCACGATCGTATTGGCGGCCTCCAGCTCGGCCTGACTCGGCCAGCCGGCCTGCTCCAGTTCATGGACTTTCGCTTCGACCGGCAGCCCGCTCGCATTGAGCAGCTTCGCCAGCAGATGGCAGCCCGCAGTGTGATCGTGCGCCCCGAAACCGTGGCTCTTGCGCCCGGCCAGCAGCAGGATCTGCTTCTTGCCGACCGCCGAGGTCTTTGCGGCGTCGAGCTTCTTCAGCTTGATGTTCTTGAACTGCACCTTCATCGGCGGACCGGCATGGAGCTGCAGCGCCAGGACGCCAGTCGCCCGGCGGTCCGGATGCTCATCGGTACAGACCGACGTCAGCACGCCGTTGATCCGATGCTCGAACGTGTAACCTTTCGCGGTGATCCGGTAGCTGTTCCAGTCTTCCTTCTTGATCTTCGACTGGATTTCCTTCGTATCGCCAACGCTGCCGACGACATCGACCTGCACCTTACCGTCGGCCCCCTTCTTGACGATCGTCTTCTGGCCGCGGTTGGCCAGGATGCCGCGGAAGCGTTCGCCGTAATTGATGCCGGAGTAAGTGTCTCCCGCTTCGAAGTCGGCCTGGTAGCCGCCGATCACCCATTTCTCATTCGGCACTTCGAAGCTACGGTACTGAATGCCCGAGTTGCCGCCGATGAGTTTATAGTCCAGCGTCAGCTCGAAGTCGCCGACCTCGCCGCCCCGCCAGATGATGAACGTGTTCCCCTTGGTCGGCTTCTCGGCGGTCGTCTGGCCGGTGATCGTGCCGTCTTCGACGCGCCAGAATTCGGGGTTGCCGTCCCAGCCGTCGAGGGTTTTGCCGTTAAAAATGGAGACGCCGTCGTCCTCGGCCTGGGCCGTTGCTGGCGCGAACCAAGCTGGTGCACACAGCAGAGCTGCGCTCAGCAGGCTCAGCCAGGGGGTCAATCGAAGCCGCATCGCACTCTCCTGTGAATTCCCGGTTGCCGTCGCTGGACTGTTTTGCGGAGTGGCGCACGGAGGGGCCACCCATCAGCCAGCATTTGAGCATACCGCGACTCTGCTCCGCAACCAGCGGTCGCGTAACCGGATTCCGGGTCAGGGCTGCGTCGGGCCAGTCTGACAGGTCGCACAGCCGGGAGGCGGCGTTGATCCACCCGCCGAGTGATCGAGGTCCACGTCGCCGGCGCGCACGGTCGCCGCTGGAACTCGCTGCCAGTAGCCGGCCAGCTCGATGATGGCCGGTCCGAGGAACCAGACATAGACGGCAGGCGCCACACACCACAGCCAGGGACGGCGGGCCTCATTCGCGAGCCTTTTGGCTCGTCCCAGAGTGGTATCGGCATCACGTTGACGGATGGCCGCTGCAAAGCGCCAGACCAAAGTCGTCCGGTCTGAGTCCGCCGGGATATCGAACCCGTCCCGCAATTCGGGTGGCACCGTGCGGTCGCCATCCACGTCGCGCAGCCAGGCCAGCCAGCGTGGGCCGATCAGACTGTCGGGGGCCGCCACTCCCGATTTGCCGCAGGCGTCGGCAAGAGCCGGTTCCAACTCCCAGCCCCCGGCCATGCGGACCGCCATCCGTTCAAGAGTCATTGCGAGACTTGGAGCCGGCTCCGGCGGAAGCGGACGCTGGCGGCTGAAGATTACCAGGCCCGCCAGTCCGCCAGTCAGAATAATTCCTGCCAGCCCCCACCCCGGCAAACCGGCCTGCAGCTGCAGCGACAACAGAGCAACCAGTGCTCCTGCCGCGACGCAGGTCAGGGCCCCGCTTACTCGCCGGCGCAGCAGCGGATCCGCCGCGACACGCGCGGTCGTCGGCGTCCGCCCTGCACGACCAACGGCGAGGTGGACAACGAGCAACGCCCCCCCCGCGACAATCGCGAAGCGGACGAACCACGCCAGGAACTGGGAAAAGAGCTCGTGCATTCTGAATCCGAGGCTGTCGCCGTCTTAGGCCGAACCGCGAGTGACTGACAGTGCGGCCGATGGCCGAGGGACGTCGGGATTAACCGCGAGCGTGCGCAATGATTTGCGGGGAAGTTGTCGGTCCGCCTCCGACAGCAGGAGCCACCACCAGACAGCCGCGGCCACGACCAGCGATCCCGCCAGGACGGCGACCACCGGCGATCCTTGCTGCCCGAGACCGCCGCTGAGCACCGACCATCCCTGAGCGGCGCCCCACACCGCCAGCGCCGGCGCCCCGACCAGCCAGAGCCAGGCGGACCGGCGAACCGCTCGGACCTGCCGCTGCCATTCGTCCGACAGTTCGTCCTGAGCATCGAGCAGCACGACAACTCGCCGGGCGGCGACCGCCCAGAGTCGCGGATGATCGGGAGCAATCTCAATCGCATCGGCCAAGAGAGAAATCGGCCAGGCGGGCGATGTCGCCTGGTTCATCCAAGTCGCCAGGGCCGCCGGTTCGGCTGGAGCAACGGCCATTCTGGGAATTCCGGGCGACGTTCCCAGCGCCAGACGGAATGCGTCGGGCCAGGGGGCATCGGCTTCCAGTTCCGCGGCGAATCGCGAACAGAACTGTTCCCAGACACGTGACACGCGGCTGCTCCCGACGGAGTCCGGCGGCCGACGCTCACACCGAAAACAACTTCGACGGTGCGCCGGACGCGGATCCCCTCTGTGGGGAGCCTACCTCGTACTCAACCGCTTATTCCAGCGTCTCTTTCGAGCTCAGCTCAAAACGGCGGGTCCCGAGGTCGAATCCGAACGATCGCAACATGTTGGGGACCGGGCGCTTGCCTTGGTCATCGGTCAGACGGACGCTGACCGTCACCCGAGTTTGGCTGGGGGGCAAAATGCCACCTTGGGGAAAGCACGGAATCGCCGTGTTGCCGAGATCATAGTTCCCGGAGGCGGGTCGTTCGACGAAGACGTGAACGAGACCGTTGGAGGTCGAATCGAGCGTTCCGCCCGCGGCCAGGTTGTGAATTCCCAGATACCCGGCGACCACTTGTTCCACTTCCGACGGGGTCGCTCCCACCTTGGCCGCTTCCCGCGCGGCTTCCAGCGTCGTCGCTGTCACAGTCTGCATGATCAGCGCAACGAACAGAAACTCGAACAGCGCCAGCGTTGCAATGAACAGAATCGGAAAGACCAGCAGGAACTCCAGGTAGATCGCCCCTCGCCGAGGACTCTGCCCCGAGCGGCGATTTCTCAGACGTCGGAGGTGTCGAAAGGCAACACGCATTGTCAACCGCGTTCAGGAAATGAAACGCCCGGCGGGGACGTCGCGAGGGAAGGCGAAGATCACTCGGCGGTCTGGGGGTGTCAACGGGACCGGGCGCTGCGTCACTCTTTGCTGACACAGCGCTTCCCGAAGTTAACCTACGTCAGCAATCAGGCGTTGATCGCGTTGATTGCATTCGACAGATCGATGAGCTCGTTAACGAGCGCCGACCGGACAACGGCCAGTCCGACGATTACTCCGAGACCGACCAGAGTCACGAGGAGCACGTACTCCACGAAGATCGTGCCTTTGCGTCGCCCGGACCCCTGTCGACGCAACTGCTTACCACGCTGCCACATAACGCCACCTTCGCGGGAGCGGCCCGCCGCTGACCTGTGAATCGGTTCCTTCGCCGGTCGCAGGCCCCTCAGGGGACGCCAACCGGCTTAACGGTTCCGACTGGTCGCAACTGGTATGCCGTTCTGTGGCCCGCCTGGAAAACGGAGCCAGCGCCGCTGGTCCGATGATGTTTCCGGCAGGCTCGATCGATCACCAAAGATAGACGACCAGACCGGTTGATCGCGAAGCCATACGCTGGCCTGACCATCCCGGTAGACCTCGATCCACTCGGGCAGGCCGGCTAGAAAGGGCAGGGGGCGGTGCTCGACCGGCCAAAGAATGATCTCGGCCTGATCGAGCAATGGAGGTGGATCGTCGCCGGGCTCAAGTTCTTGAAACGCCAGGAATTGCGCCTCGATTTCGGCAGGGTAGATCGTCCGGTATCGGCCGTCGAATCCGACGGAGCAGTCCGGGTAAAGATGCCACAGAACGTATTGCCCCCAGCCGTATTGCGTCAGCAGACGCCCCTGAACTTTGTGGTCGGCCAGCCACTGCGTGGCCCGAGCCGGGGCTCCGGGGACATTGCTGCGGATTTCCACCGCCACCTGCCAGGGCGTAAGACCTGACTCTGAAAGACGTTCCGCACCGCGCTGATGGAACATCCCCAGTGCCCCGCAGAGTAACAGCAGGCCGGCCCAGCGGGTTCGGCGTCCGGCCGTGCCGCTCCACTGTTCGTGGAGAAGGGGAAACAGCCGAAACAAGCCCAGTGAGACGGCCCCCGGCAGCAAAACAAGACTGGTTACCGTCAGCAGTCCAATGTGGCGGAGATGGTTGACCGCCTGCCAGCCAACCACCAGCACCGTCACAACCTCCAGCGGTCGCCACTGGCGACGGCCGAGGAGGGCCAATCCGAGCAGCAGAAACGGGACGCCATAGACCACTGACGGCGTCGTGGCCCACAGGGGTTGCCATTCCCGAACCGGCTGGTAGGTCACGAGATGCGTCCACAGCATCGAATGCAGCCGGGCACCGTAGGGATTGCAGAACGTCGCCTCGATCGTCAGGGCGGGAATTACCGCCAGAAAGGCGAATCGCCACTTGCGACTGCGGAACTCGGAGCGGGTTTCCCAAGCGATGGCCGCGCAACCGGCGACCGTGACACCGACCCCCGCGAGAAAGCCGCCGTGCAGGTTCACCCAGGGGATCATCAGGAGCGGAATCAGCCAGCTGAGCCACTGCCTCCCCGGATCCCGCATCCGGTCGAGCAGACGTAAGTTCCACGCCAGCAAGGCGTAAGTCGCAAGTTGCGGGCGGATGAACACCAGGAAATTCGAGAGACAGAGCGCCCCGAACCCCAGGCAGACCAGTTGCCCGGAGAGCGAGGTGGAGCGATGCCAGAAGGCATCGGCGACGGCCAGCCAGAGCAGGAGCAGCCAGAGGTTGCGCCATAGTACGAGCCCGCCGTCTCCCCACCGCCGATAGGCCCAGGCCATACTGTCTTCGGACAGCCATTCGTGATTGATCCATTCCGCCCCCGGAGCCGACCAGGAAAACGGGTCGGTCGATTCTGCAGCCACGCCCTGTTCGAGGGCTCGCAGACCGTAAAGCGTGTGGCCCCAGAGGTCCGGATCGGCGATCGAAAGGCCGCACAGATATAGTAAGGAGCTCGACCAGGCCAGGAACGACCAGCACAATCGCTCCCGCAAGTCCCCGCCAGTCAATTCGTGCGGCACGAAACTCATTCTCTCTCCACGGGATGGGCCCAGCCGGCGGAACGATGTCTATAAGCAACATGGAGCGCGGCCGCGTGGCGGCAAGTCCACATTGGTCCGGATTCGCCGGTCCGTCGCGGTCCGGGGGGCAGGTTTCCGGATGTTAGCGATTTGTTCAACCGTTGGAACGCTTTCGGCATGACGTAGGCTTCCATCACAACCGGAACACGGCCGATGACCACCGATTGGATTCAGGATGTTCGGACATCCGGAGAGTTTCCTCGGCGGCGGACGCCAGTTCGGCACATCATCTGCAATCAGAGGCCTTTGGGCCGGAGTGCGCACTCCGGAGTGAGGTGCCTGGAGGGAATGAACAGAATGCAGGTCGGGAAATCGATTGCCGCCCGCCTCCGCCACGGCGATGACCGCCGCGGTTGGTCGCGTCGCGCCATCGTGGTGCTGGAACTGATTCTCTGGCTGCCCGTGCTGATGATCTTCCTGGCTGCGCTGATCGAGTTCGCGATTCTGTACCAGGTCGACAAGCAGGTGGCCTACGCCAGCCGATTCGGGGCGAAGATCGCGTCCGAACAGTCGCGAATCAATCTGCGCACACTGAATACGGGTGATCCGTCGCTGCTGAAATCTCAGATCGACAGCTACCTGGCCACAGTCGGGCTGGGGGCCAGTTGCGAAGTCTTTCTGGAGCACAACGTCTGTTCGGGTGATCCGTTCGTGCAGCAGAGCCCGCCGTCGATCCCGGCGGGCTGTCGTTGTGCCCCGGTGCAATCCCCGGTTCGCCCGCTGGAGCCTTCTCCCTATCCCGGCAGCCAGGCCCATCCCGAATTTGTGCGGGTCACCGTCTGCGTGCGGGTCGCCGGAAATGTCCCGGATCTGCTCGACACCTTCGGCTTCGCCCTGCAAGACGCCACGCTGCGACACTCGACGACATTCCGCTACGAACCGGTCAACAGCCCGCCGACGCCGATTGTGACGGTCCCGCTGCAGTCGATCGATCCGATGAGCGTGGATCTGGTGGCCGAGCCGAACTTTGAGTTGCCCGGCGGCAGCCAGATCGTGACTTCACCGCCAGCTTCAACACTGGTGACGATCACGGCGCCGGACAACGCGCCTGCAAATACAGTCGTCTCGGTGAATCTGAACTCTCTGGCGTCGAGTGACGCCGAGGATCCATTCGGAAGCCTGGCCTTTCAGTGGACATCCGCTTCGCCGCTGAGCAACTCCGCCGGCGCAACCACGACCGCGACACTCCCGATACCAAACTCTCCCGGATCGCAAGATCGAATAGTGACTCTGACGGTGACCGACCGCTGCGGACGCTCGCAAGCTGCCTTCATCACCTTCCGTCTGGTCCGCCTCTGACGGGATTCTGGCCGAATATGTTGCGATCTTCTTCTCCACTCCCCTGTCAGTCATCGATCCGCCGTGGAATCTCCACGATGTGGGTGATCGGACTGCTGCCAGCCCTCGCGCTGGGTATGGTCGTGCTGACAGACGTCGCCAACCTGTGGCTGTCGCACATCGAGCTGAAGAGTGCCCTGGATGCGGCGGCGCTGTCCGGCGTGAAGACCTGGGGCGAAGGGAACAGCACGGGACTGGCGCGGCTCGATGCGCAAGCGGCGTTCATGAGCAATACCGTGCGCGGCGCGGTCTGGTCTCTGGACGCGACCTCGGGCGGCTGTAATAACGGCAACGTTTCAAGTGATGGCGAAATCGTCCTCGGAGCCATCTCGGACATCGGCGCCAGCAACTACGTATTCGACTGTGCCCAGGTTCCCGGCTGTGTGACGGGAACTTTCACGGCTCTCTTTGCCGTCGAAACCGATCCCAACGGGGACACCTTTCAAATCCAGACCGGCCCCGGATCGGCGACGGAAGCGAATCGGACGTTCCGCGTTGAACAGTTCACTCAAACCAGCGGAGTCTCCCCGCTCGTGCTCAACAGCGTGGAACTGGATCTTCGCGATCTGCGGATCGCCTCTTCGGTCGGTGGTACTCCCGTCGCAGACGACGGCTTCTTCGACCTGAAAGTCAGCCCGTCGAATTCGGACAACAATCGCGGAATCGGGACTCCCCCCGGGCCAGGCAACAACTTGATTGCCGTCAACGACGCGGGAATTAGTCCGACCTTCAGTTTTTCGGGCGGCACCGCGACAGAACCGCGGGTCATGCGAGTCACCCTTGGCAGCGGATTGCCCCCCTCGGCACCGGGGACGAATCGATTCTTCTGGGGAACAGACACCGACAGCGTGAGTGGAAATGTCGGCGCGGGTGGTGGCGTAGGCTCCGCGGTTCAGGATTTTGGCGGCGAATTCGGGACGGACGCAAGCAACGCGGCCAGCTCGAATCCCTTCACGATCACCGGAGCAACGGTGCGAATCGTCGTCAGCGGGCAGACGCTCGTTGGCACTCTGACTCGCGTCAATGCGGATCGGTCGACGGTCTTCTTCAACGGAACCATTTCGTCGTCCGGCCAGGCGTTCGGCGTCCGCGCCCGCCAAACGATCCAGGTGCCCAGCATCACCGGCAACCTGCTCGGTCAGACCTTCGGCCCCTACAATGTGACCGCCGAGTCCTACGCCCGGTACGTCTGCTTCAGCGGCAATCCGCAGCTCATTCGGATCAACGGCTACTCCTGCAACTGCCCCTGACGCGAATCGCTGGCCGGCACCGGCAACTCAGGACTGTCCCGCGCCGAGCGACTGACCGAAGAACTTCGGCGGAGCGTCAATCGTGTAGATACAGGTCTCCGCGGCAACCGCGTCGCGGAGATACTTGGGCCACTGCAGCAGCCCCAGCAGCGTCTGGCCATCAAACATCCGCAAAGGGCGGCCCTGCAGAGACTTGGCCAGCAGTGCGTCGATCGCCGCGGGATCGGGCCGGGTGTTGAGCGGCTGATCGCTCGCCAGGGCCATTCCCCACTGCGAACCGTAGGTCGGGACGTTCGCAGAGATCAGCGACGTCTGCGGGAAAACGGAGCCGATCGTTTTGACGACCCGGCTGAGCAGGTGCGACAGCGGCGGAGACATCGAGCCGGCCTGATTGACGAACAGGCCCCCCGGCCGCAGCGCTTTCCGGCAGAGAGCGAAGAACTCGCGGGTGAAGAGTTTGAAGGCGGGGCCTTCTTCAATCGGATCGGTCAGGTCGGCGATGATCACGTCCCAGGTGTTCGGCGTCGAGGCGACATAGTCCCAGGCGTCGCCGACCGCAATCTCGGCCCGTGGATCGTCAAACGCCCCCTGGTGAATTTCGGGGAGAAGTTCCCGGCAGGCCTGAATGACCTCGCCGTCGATATCCGCCACGACGACCCGTTCGACCGACTTCCACTTCAAGGCTTCGCGGAGAGCGCCGCCGTCGGCTCCACCGGCAATCAGGACGGTCTTTGGGGCGCCGTGCAGCGAACAGGGGACGTGGACGATCGGCTCGTGGTAGAGGAATTCGTCGCCAGTGCAGGTCTGCCACTTGCCATCAAGGACGAGGGCTTTGCCATATGGCCCCGACTCGACGACAGACATTTCCTGGAAGGCAGTGTGCCGGTGCGCGAGGAAGCGGGTGACGCCGTGCTGCCAGACGTCGCAGGGAGTGAGGTATTCGCTGATCCAGAGGTCAGCAGCGAGCAAAGCGCCCGGCATGGATGTCTCGCGGGGTTAAGGATCGTCGGGAAGCTCGTGTCATGCTGCCGAATTGCGGGATCCTCTTGAGAAGCGGTGGGTGGCTGGGGTCGAGTCTTCGAGCCCCCAGCGTCTTACCATCTCGCTGGGGGCGGCCCAAAGCGGCCGACCCCAGCCACCCTGAAGAGGTTCCCATCGGCTTGCAGCGCGACTCTAAAAACGTATGGTAGTCAGAGAGAACCGAAATTCGAAATCCGATGCACGAAATCCAATGGACGGACCGAAGGCGCGCTGTTCGAAATGACGCTGAGCATCTGCAGATGGCGTTACCAGGCGGAGCCTGGGAATGAGGACACGCGAAGGATCATCCTTCAACGGCCCAGCCGCGGGAGCGTTCCACCGCGCGCTGCCAGCCGCTGTAGAGCTTGGTGCGAGCCTCGACCGAGACCTCCGGTCGGAACTCCCGGTCGAGAGCCCAGTGCTGGCGGAGTTCGTCCTGGTTCTGCCAGACTCCAACGGCCAGTCCTGCCAGGTAAGCGGCTCCAAGAGCCGTGGTCTCCTGCACGACGGGCCGACGAACCGGCAGGCCGAGCAGGTCCGCCTGAAACTGCATCAGCCACGAATTCGCCGTCGCGCCGCCGTCGACCTGCAGGACGGTCAAAGCGCTGGAGCCCCCCTGCGGTTGAGCGGCGAGGTCCTGCTGCATGGCCTGCAAAACGTCTGCGGTCTGATACGCCATCGCTTCGAGGGCGGCCCGAGCCAGATGCGCGCGGCTGGTGCCGCGGGTCAGACCGACCAGGATGCCGCGGGCCTGAGGATCCCAGTAGGGGGCGCCCAGTCCTACAAACGCGGGGACCAGATAGACGCCGTCGTTCTGGGTCAGCGACGCCGCCAGAGCCTCCGTTTCGCCGGCCGAAGTGATCACGTTGAGACCGTCCCGCAGCCACTGAACCGCGGCCCCCGCAACAAAGACGGCTCCCTCGAGAGCATAGGTCGTCACGTCGCCGATCTTCCACGCGACCGTGGTGAGCAATCCGTGCTGCGAGTGCACCGGAGTACTTCCTGTGTTGAGCAGCAGGAAACAGCCGGTCCCGTAGGTGTTCTTGGCGCTGCCGGGAGCGAAACAGGTCTGGCCGAAGGTCGCCGCCTGCTGATCGCCGGCGCAGCCGGCCAGGGGAATCGGCCGGCCGAAGAGAGACGAATCGGTCTCGCCGTAGACCTCGCTCGATGCCCGCACCTGGGGCAGCATGGCCCGCGGAACTCCGAACAGCTTCAGCAGTTCGTCATCCCAGTCGCCCGTCTGCAAATTGAACAGCAGCGTCCGGCTGGCGTTGCTTGCATCCGTAATATGGAGTTTGCCGCCCGAGAGTCGCCAGAAGAGAAAACTATCAATCGTCCCGAAGAGGATGTCGCCCCGTTCGGCCCGGGCGCGAAGGTCGGGGCTCTGCGCCAGCAGGTACTCGATCTTCGTGCCGGAGAAGTAGGGATCGAGCACCAGGCCGGTCTTTTGCCGGACGACGTCTTCTTCGCCGGCCGCTTTGTGGCGAGCGCAAATGTCCGAGGTGATCCGGCTCTGCCAGACGATGGCGTTGGAGATAGGCTTTCCGGTGAGGCGATCCCACAGGACGGTCGTTTCCCGCTGGTTCGTCACGCCGATCGCAGCGACATTCGTGGCGGAACAGCCGGCCTGATGCAGCGCCTGCTTCGCCGTGGCGAGCTGCGATTCCCAGATCGCTTCCGGATCGTGCTCAACGTGGCCGGGCGACGGATAGATCTGCGGAAATTCCTGCTGCGCGACCGACAGCACCTGCGCCTGTTCGCCGAACGCAATGGCCCGACTGGAGGTCGTTCCCTGATCGAGAGCCAAGATGCAGCGTGACATGGGGAGACTTCTCCGGCGGTGATGTCGGTCGATGTGGCAGCGGCGAGCAGAGGAGACGTTACTTGATTTCCGCGTACGCGACATCCGTTTTCTGACGCAGCTCCGCCAGGATGGCTGTCGATTCCGGCTGATTCACCAGATTTTTCCGCTCATGGGGATCGGCGGCGAGATCGAACAGTTCTTCGTAAACCGGAGTTTCGGAAATGTAGCGGGTGTATTTCCACCGGGCGGTGCGGATCCCTTCGGTCTGCGCGATGTGCGGATGGACGAACCGGTGCTCGTAGTAGTATTCCGGTCGCCAGTTGGCGGGCTGCTCTCCCCGCACGATGGGTGCCAGGCTCCGGCCCTGCAGGCCTGGGGAGGGTTCAACGCCGGCGAGATCAAAGATCGTCGGGGCGACGTCGATGGTCAGGGCGAATTCCTGGCGATTCTGACCCCGGGCGCCGGCCGCGACGCGGGGATCGGAAATGAACAGCGGCACCCGAATCGACTCCTCGTGCATGAACCACTTGCCGGCGAGGCCGTGTTCGCCGAGGTAGTGCCCGTTGTCGGAGGTGAAAACGAAGACGGTGTTTTCCGCGAGCCCCTGCTCCTTGAGTCGCGCCGTCAGAGCCCCCGCGAGGTCGTCGATCCCCTGGACCAGCCGGAAGTAGTCCCGGACAGTCGGCTGAAACAGCTCTTCGGTGAACCGCAGTTTCCAGCGGTTGCGGGCCTCGGACGTCTGCAGGAAGAGCGGTTGCGTCTGGAAGTCGGTTTCTGTGGCTGTCACGGGACGTGGATAGGTGACGTCTTCGTAGAGGGTCTGGTAGCGCGGAGCCGGCTGGTATTGCCAGGCGTCGCCGTCCTGGCAGTGGGCGGCTTTGGTGTAGACCTGCAGCAGGAAGGGCTGGTCGGCATTGCAGCCGGCGAGGAACTGCAGCGCTTCGTCCCGCTGGGTATCGGTCAGATGTTCGCCGGTCCCCTTTTCGCCCGGCTTGAAATACTGCCCCTGACCGCTGTAGCCCGTGAAATAATCCCAGGAGTCTTTGGGAAGCTGGCCTCCCAGTCCCCATTTGCCGACCAGACCGGTCCGATAGCCGGCCTGCCGGAGGCGAACGGGAAACGAGCTGGCGAGTTGCTCGGGCGTCAGCGGTCTGGCGAAGTTCTGAATGCCGTGTCGGGAGGCATACTGACCGGTGATCAGGCAGGCCCGGCTGATCGCGCAGATCGACGTTGTGACGAACGAGTTGCGGAAAATCGTGCCGCGATTCGCCAAGGCGTCGAGATGAGGGGTCTTGAGGACGGGATGTCCCAGGCATCCGAGCGTATCGAATCGCTGATCGTCGGTGAGGATCAGGATGATGTTCGGCGGTTTGGCGGAGGCGTTCTCCGCGGCAACGGCCGGAACGACCAGCGAAACCAGGCAGAGACTCAGCAGCAATCGCATGGCGGCAGACTCCGGAGTTGGTCAATCGGGATGGCGCGCCGCGATGGCTATTCCGGCAGTTTCATGCCGAGAACCTTAACCAGGAAGGCCCACTGGTCGGCGGCTTCCTCAATGATCTTGGCGGTCGGTTTGCCCGATCCGTGTCCGGCGCGGGTTTCGATCCGGATCAGGACTGGATTCGGTCCCTGATGCGACGCCTGCAGACGGGCGGCGAATTTGAAACTGTGGCCCGGAACCACGCGATCATCAGTATCGGCGGTCGTTACCAGCGTCGCCGGATATGCGGTGCCGGGCTTCAGATTGTGGTAGGGCGAATAGGCATGCAGGGCCTCGAATTCCTTGGGATCGTCGGCCGAGCCGTAGTCGTCGACCCAGAACCTCCCGGCGGTAAAGCGGTGGAAGCGGAGCATGTCCATCACGCCGACGGCGGGCAGGGCGGCGGCGAACAGGTCGGGCCGCTGCGTGATACAGGCGCCGACGAGCAGGCCGCCGTTGCTCCCCCCCTGGATGGCGAGCTTTTTCGGGCTCGTGTACTTGTTGGCGATCAGCCACTCGGCCGAGGCGATGAAATCGTCAAAGACATTCTGCTTCTTGAGCTTTGTGCCGGCCTTGTGCCAGTCCTCGCCGTACTCGCCGCCGCCGCGGAGGTTGGCGACCGCCATCACGCCCCCCATCTGCATCCAGAGGACGCGCGAGACGCTGAAGCCGGGCGTGAGGGGAATGTTGAAGCCGCCGTAGCCATAGAGGAGCGTCGGCTGATTGCCGTCGAGCGGCAGCCCCTTCTTGTGAGCGATGAACATCGGCACGCGGGTGCCGTCTTTGCTGGTGGCAAAGACCTGCCGGACGACGTAGTCCGCCGGATTGACATCGACATTGGCCCGCCGGATCAGCTTCGAGTCGCCCGTCTGCAGATCGTGGCGATAAATGCTGGGGGGCGTGGCGAAGCTGGAAAACGTATAGAACGTTTCGATGTCTTCGCGGTCGCCGGTGAAGCCGCCCGCCGAGCCGATCCCTTCGAGCGACAGGTCGCGGACGAACTTGCCCGCGGTATCAAACAGCTTGATCTGGGAGACGGCGTCCTTAAGGTACTCGGCGATGAACGTGTTCCCGACCAGCGAGATGCCCGACAGGACATTTTCCGCCTGCGGAATCAGCTCGCGCCAGTCGGCGGCCTTCGGCTTCTCGATGTCGATGGCGATCACCCGCTTCCGGGGGGCGTCGAGATCCGTCCGGAAGTAGAACGTGCTGCCGTCGTTGCCTAGGAACGTGTATTCGTGGTCGAAGTTGTCGATCAGTTCGACCGCCGGGGCGGCGAGGTCTGCCACGGGCTTGTAGAAGATCCGGTACTTGTCGTCGGTGCCGATCCAGGTGGTGATCACGACGTACTTGCCGTCGTCGCTGACGGAGGCCTGGAAGCCCCACTTGGGTTCGTCGGGCCGCTCGAAGACGAGGACATCTTCCGATTGCTTCGTGCCGAGTTTGTGGAAGTAGATCTTCTGGTTGAGGTTCAGCGTCTGGAAGGCCGCTCCGGATTCCGGCTCCGGGTAGCGGGCATAGAAGAATCCGCTGCCATCCTTCAGCCAGCTCGGCTCGTTGAACTTGACCCAGTGCAGTTCGTCGTCGAGCAGCTTGCGGGAGGCGACTTCCATGACATGCCAGACGCGCCAGTCGGAACCGGCGTCCTGCACGCCATAGGCCAGGTACTTGCCGTCCTTGCTGAAAGAGGTTCCCGCCAGGGCCACGGTGCCGTCCTTCGACCAGCCGTTCGGGTCGATCAGAACTTCCGGTTCGGCGTCGAGCGTATCTTGAGTGTAGAGGACGAACTGGTTCTGCAGGCCGTTGTTCTTGCTGAAGACATAGCGCGGTCCCTTCCGCGAGGGCGCGGAGAACTTTTCGTAGTTCCAGAGTTTCGTCAGCCGCTCGCGGATCGCGTTCCGCTCGGCGATCTGCTCCAGAAATCCGAACGTCAGTTTGTTCTGCGCCTCGACCCAGGCTTTGACGTCGGCGCTTTCGCGGACGTCGTCCTCGAGCCACCGGTAAGGATCGGCGACCGACTTGCCGTGGAACTCGTCCACCTGATCGACGGTCTTCGTTGCGGGATATTTGAATTCATCCGCCATTGAGGTACTCGCTCCCCCGGCCAGAATTACCGCCAGCACGCCGCGTAAGACCATCTCGGGGATCCTTCAAACCAGAAGCCGGACATCCGAGCCGTGCGAATGCGCGGCCGCAGCAACCGATTGGACCAAGCCGCCACCGAGGAGGCAAGCCGCGCGACTGGCTTTACGACGACGTGATCCGGCGGGAGACTGTGTGCGTACTACAGAAGCAGCGCCGAGCCGTGGCGAAAAACGGCATCGGATAACGTGAGTTCGGGGAGACATGCGTGCTGGGCTGGTGGAAAGCGTGGCGACGGAAGAAGCGTCTGGAGCAGCCGTTTCCGGAGGAGTGGGAGCAACTGGTGCAGACCCGCTGCCGGCACTTTCACGGACTCTCCGACGCCGAGCGCCAGCTTCTGCGAGAGCGAACGCTGCTGTTCATCGACGAGAAGCAATGGGAAGGCTGCAATGGCGTCGTCGTGACCGCGGAAATGCAGGTCACGATCGCCTCGCACGCAGCCCTGATGGGGCTCGGCTTCCCGGAAATCCCCTTCGAACGTCTGCTGTCGGTGCTGATTTACCCGGATACATTCGTCGCCCGGCAGCCCCGGCGAACTCCCTGGGGACCGATGGATCAGGATTTGCCGCTGCTCGGACAGGCCGCCTACCAGGGGCCGGTGTTGTTTTCCTGGCGCGAAGTCGCTCGCGACTGTTTCGAGGCCCCCGCGGGGCGCAACGTCGTGATTCACGAATTCGCACACCTGCTCGACATGGCCGACCATAACGTCGACGGCGCCCCTGCGTTGTCCACGCCGGAGCAGGCGGACGCCTGGGCCGAAATCGTGCCTCTCGAATTCCGCAAGCTGCAGCGACTGACCGAACAAGGTCGCCGAACGCTGTTCGACGCCTACGGCGCAACCAGCGAAGTCGAGTTCTTCGCCGTCACCTGCGAGACCTTCTTCGAACGCCCGCGAGAAATGGCCGAGAAGCACCCGCGGCTCTACGAGCTGTACCGGGACTACTACCGGCAGGATCCGGCGGGGCGAATTCGTTGATCGTTGATGGTCGATCGCAAGAAGGATGCTCTTCTCCGACGATCAACCATAGACGATCGACCATCAACGATTCACTCACGGCGTAAAATCACACACCGGCGTCACCGACAGGCAGAACTTCGCGATCAACGTCGCCGCGTGATCGAGGTCGTCCAGTGAGACGACTTCGACCGGGCTGTGCATGTAGCGGTTCGGAATACAGACCAGGCCGGTCGCCACCCCGCCCCGGGATAGCTGCAACTGGGCCGCGTCGTTGCTCGCCGGAACCGCCAGGCCGTTGAGCTGCGTCGGGATTCCCGACGCCCCGGCCTGTTGCTGCAGTCGCTCCAGGACGACCGGGTTCACGTTCGGGCCGCGGTAAAGGACCGGTCCCTGTCCGACCTTCACACGGCCGAACTGAGACTCCTCAACCGTCGGGCAGTCGGTGGCGTGCGTCACGTCCACGACAATGCCGAGCTGCGGATCGATCTGAAATGCGCTCGTCTGGACGCCGCGCAGGCCGATTTCTTCCTGCACGGTCGAGACCGCGTAGACCGCCGCCTGCGGGTTCCCCTCGGCGACGCGCCGAGCCGCGGTGATTACCGTCCAGACGCCGACTTTGTTGTCCATGGCCGGCCCGCAGACCAGATTGTTCCGCAGCGGGCGGAATCCGAGCTGGACCGTGATCGGATCGCCGATCTCGACCAGCGACCGGGCTTCCTCACCGTCGCGGACGGCGATATCGACCCACAGATTCTTGATTTCAGGGACGACTTTCCGTTCCTCGGTCGAGAGCAGATGAATCGGTTTGCGGGCGATGACGCCGCCGATCGGTCCCTGCCGGGTCCAGACCTGTACCGCCTGGCCGATCAGCACCTGCGGATCCCAGCCGCCGATCGCATGGACCCAGAGAAAGCCCCGGTCGTCGATGTGCTTGACCAGCAGGCCGATCTGGTCGCAATGTCCCGCCAGCATGATCCGGGGCGATCCCCCCGGATTCACGGCGACAATGACGTTGCCGTGCCAGTCCGTTCGAACTTCCGCCCCGAATGACTGGGCATACTCCCGCACGACATTCTGCACCGGACGCTCGAATCCCGACGGGCTGGGTGCGTGGAGGAGGTCTTTGAGAAACTGGGATTCGGCGTCGGTCAGCATCGTCGGCGTCCTGAAAAAGTGATTTCTTCTGTGAAGAATTGATTATCCGTTGGCAGCGATGAAATCCAGTGTCACCAACCTCCGCTGGTGACGTGCTCCCACAAACGACGGCATACGTGGATCGCCGATTTCCGGAGCCTGGAAGCTGGGTAACCTGGTGTCAAACAGGAAGACTCTCGTCCGCTGCATCCTGCCGGAACTCTCTAAATTTGACGTCATCTGAACGGTTTTCGTTTGACCGATTGGATTCGTCAGCTTACAGTGAAATCACCTGCCCGGGGCCAGCTTGGCCTGCTGTCGGCACGCGGTGGAGTTGCCACTGCAAGGGGTGCCGGTGAATGACTTCACCGGCGCGATCGGTTCGCCGATCAGGTCTGTGGGTGCCACAAGGAGGTGCGCAGGCGGAAACAGCGAGGTTTCTGCAGCTCATCAGGGACCAGCCGGCCGGCAGAGAAGGCCCGTTGCGGTCATTCTGGCAGGTCGGATGTGATTTCCGGGCTTTTGAGACCGTTCATGCGGGCTCATTAACGCGGGCTGCATCAAGAGTGACTGCTCAAGGAGGATTGTTATGCCGATTGCTGCTCCGCTCCCTTCCCTCGAACGCCTGGCCAGACTCGTCGAACAGAACGTCCGACGTCGAACGAACAGTGTGATTGACGGCCTGGAAGTTCAGGTTCAGGATGGTCAGCTCATCATTTCCGGCCGCACATCGAGCTACTATCACAAACAGCTCATCAGCCATGCCGCGCTCGACGTTGCCCAGGATGTCGCCATCCGCAACGAAGTCGAAGTCGGCTGATCTGGTTGCCACGCCTACTGCAAGCGCAGCTCGTCTAGCACTGCGCAGACATCGGTCTCGGGCACGTTGGTGACGGTTTCGACGTGGCCAATTTTCGTCGGCAGGATGAATCGCAGACTGCCGCCGACGGTTTTCTTGTCGAGCCGCATCCGCTCGAGGATCGCCTCGTTCGACAATGAAGCGCCCGGCGGCAGTGAGATCGGCAGCCCCAGACGTTCCAGCAGCGACCGCTGCCGTAGCGTGACGTCCGCATCGATCAAGCCCCGCCGCTCCGCCAGCCGACTGGCGTAAAGCATGCCAATCGACACCGCTTCGCCATGCAGCAGCACGCCGTAGCCGCACAACGTCTCGAAAGCATGTGCGAACGTGTGGCCGTAATTGAGCATCGCCCGCAGACCCGTTTGCTCAAACTCGTCCTGCTCGACGACATTTGCCTTGAACTGACAGCTCGCGGCGACAATCCGCTGCAGCATTTCCGGCTCGCGGGCCTGAATTCGCTCGACTCCCGCTTCCAGCTCCGCGAAAAAGTTCTCGTCCAGAATGACGCCGTACTTGACCACCTCTGCCAGGCCCGCCCGGTACTCCCGCTCGGGCAACGTCTGAAACGCGTCGAGATCGATCGCTACGCCCCACGGCTGGTAGAAGGCGCCGATCATGTTCTTGGCGCGTGGGTGGTTGACCCCCGTCTTCCCCCCCACCGAACTGTCCACCGCCGCCAGCAGCGTGGTCGGCGCTTGGATGAACGGCACGCCGCGAACCCAGCTTGCCGCGACAAATCCGGCCAGATCCCCCATCACGCCTCCCCCGACAGCGACGATGACCGTCCGCCGGTCCGCCTGCATCTCGATCAGCCGGTCGTAGACCTGCGAAACAACTTCCAACGACTTGGAAGTTTCCCCTGCAGGCAATTCGATCGTCTGACACGTCCATCCGTCCGCTGACAAGCTTTCAGCAACCGTCGCCGCATGCAACGGTCCGACGTGAGCGTCGGTCACGATCAGCGCCGTCGGTGATACCGGTACGCCTCCCGACCGGCTCTGCAGCCAGCCGCGAAACCGACGGCCGCTGTCGGCGAGAATTCCGCTACCGATCTCAATGTCGTAGCTCCGTTCTCCCAGCGAAACGGTCACGCATGTGGATTCGACAGACACGGGCGGTTCCTTGAAAACTATCGTTCGCGCAATGGCCCGACGATTCTAACGCCCATGATGGCACGGTGAAGCCCGCCGCTGCGATTCTCCCGACCGGGCTCGCTTCACAATCTTCTGCCCGGAAATTTCCCGGCGGCTTTCAGCGAAAATCGCCGGCCGGATTCCGGCCTCTTCTGCGCAGCCGCTGCGGCCGGTCTGATCCGTGATGACCGCCGCATGTGTAGACGTCTCGTAATTCATCTGTTAGTGCACTTTTCACGGCCGGCTAACGGCTTCTTCATCGCGACCTGGAATACTCCTCCCGTCGCAAGCAGACCCGCCGGGGCCATTGTCCGTCCATCGTCGACGACACGGTCACTCTTTCTTTCATGCCGGAGCAACTTTCATGACGCGATCACGAGACTTTCAGCAGGGAGCGACGCTGAACCGAAGAGCTTTCACGCTCATCGAGCTCCTCGTCGTCATTGCAATCATTGCGATTCTGATTGCACTGCTGCTGCCGGCCGTCCAGCAGGCCCGCGAAGCCGCCCGACGGACGCAGTGCCGGAACAACCTGAAGCAGATCGGCCTGGCCCTGCATAACTACGCATCGTCGCACTCGAAGTTTCCGCCGGGACGGCTGCTGCCGGATCTCGTCACCAACGGGGTGTCGGCAACCAGCTACACCAACTACAACGCGACGAACTCGCTGACTTCCTGGACGGGGACCCGGTCGGTCCACGTCTTCATCCTGCCCTACATGGACCAGGCGAATATCTACAACCTGATCAATTTCTCCGGGGTGCACTCGCAGCGGTTGACCACCAGCGGAACGCCGACGAATCCAAACTACCAGGCCTACGCCAACGCGGCCGGGCTGTTCCTGTGCCCTTCCGAAGGCAATTCCGGGCGGGTCATTTCGGAAAACAATTACGTCTACAACTTCGGCGGAAGTACGCCGTATGCCGGGGCGAGCAGCACCACGCAACAGACTAATAATACGGCGATGCTGGGAAGTTTCAGTTGTCTCGGCAACGGCGCGTTCACAGCCGGCCGGTCCCTCGCCGAGCGGGATTTCACCGACGGAATGTCGAACACGGTCATGTTTTCAGAACGGGCGAAAGGGAGCGGTAAGAATCTGGCCGTTGAACTTCCGTCACCCTTCGACGTAGTCACCATGCCCGGACGGACGAACTCCATGCTCGACCCGGACGTCATGTTCAACGCCTGCGCGAACTACGCCACGATCGACTCGTTCAGCTTCAACTCTTTCGGAAGCTGGCAGGCAGGCAGCGACTACTCCAACGGCTGGCCGTTCGCAGCCTACAGCGGAACGATGTACAACCACGTCGCTCCTCCGAACTGGACCGGCAAAGACTGCGGAAACTGGAGCGCGATCGCCGACACCCCCGGGGAGCATGCCATCATTTCCGCCCGCAGCTATCACACGGGCGGCGTGCACGCCCAGTTGGCGGACGGATCCGTTCGCTTCGTCAGCAGCAACATCGATCGCGGAATCTGGCGGGCGCTGGGGACGCGGGCCGGCGGCGAAGTCGTCAGCGACTTCTGATCGCGAGGCGCGACGACCACCTCCATGATCGACGGACTGTCTGCAGTCCGCGCGAACTTCCCACAGTTTCGATTTCAGGGTGCGGACGATGCCGATGCGTTTCTCGTGCCTCGCGACGTTGATCATCGCCGCGTCCGCGGGGCTTTCGATCTGCGGTTGCAATAGTTCCCAGGTCCCTCCGACGACCGTTCAATCGGCGCAAGCGGAACTGGATGCGGCGAAGGAGGCGCTCGCCGGCGGCGACTTTCAGACCGCCGAAACGAAGTTCGCCGCGGCGTTGAGCGGCGGATTGAATCCGGATCAGCTCGAAGCAGCGCGCGTCGGACGGATTCAGGCCTGGATCGGACTCGAAAGATTCGACGAAGCCGCCTCTGGAATTTCAGAACTGAGTCAGGAAGCGGCTGACATGGCGGAGATTCACCTTCTACG
Source organism: uncultured Planctomycetaceae bacterium (assembly GCA_942493135.1). Classification (GTDB taxonomy): domain Bacteria; phylum Planctomycetota; class Planctomycetia; order Planctomycetales; family Planctomycetaceae; genus Planctellipticum. The sequence goes on from OW818684.1 coordinate 3,832,099, forward strand.
CTATCGCCTGGCCATGAAGCAGAACGATCAGGCGCAGGCTGATGAGGCGCTGGCCGAGGCCCGCAAACTGAACTCACAAGTGAAAGTCCCCGAGATCCAGTGAGCCGGCGCCGCCGGCCAGGAGTGCCAATGTCGTCAGATGTCACGGTCCGTCTGCTGGTCCTCTGTCTTGCGTGCTGCGCATCGTCGCATTGCCTGTCGGCGGAACCAGCGCCGGCGATCCGCTTTGCGACGTTCAACATTCAGGAATTGAACTGGCCGAAGCTGCAGCAGGTCGATGCGACGGGACGGGGCAGCCATCCGCAACTGGTCGCCGCCGCGACAATTCTGCAGCAGATCCGCCCCGACATCGTGCTGATCAACGAAATCGACTACACCGGCCCGGTCGACGCCGACGGCGAACCGCCGGCCGGGAAAGATGCCGCGGCGGAATTCCTCCGCAGGTACCTGGCGGTCCCCCACGCGGGTCTGGAACCGCTCGCTTATCCGCACCGGTTCTACGCTCCGTCGAATACGGGTACGCCGTCGAACATCGACCTCAACGGGGATTCCAAGCTCGACGGCCCCAACGATGCTTACGGTTTCGGCCGCTACCCCGGCGAATACGCAATGGTGCTGCTGAGCCGCTTCCCGCTGGATGCCGCTGGCGCGCGCACCTTTCGAAAGCTGCTCTGGAAAGAGATGCCAGGCAACCTGCTCCCCGACGGGACCGCTGGCAAACCGGCGTTCTATTCGCCGCAGTCGGTGAACGTCTTCCGGCTCTCCAGCAAAAGCCATTGGGACGTCCCGGTGACCATCGGAGGACGCGCGATTCACCTGCTCTGCTCCCATCCGACGCCACCGATTTTCGACGGCCCGGAAGACGCGAACGGTCGCCGCATCCACGACGAGCTGCGATTCTGGGGCGACTACCTGGCCGGCAATCCGAGATCCGAGTGGATCGTCGATGACCGCGGTCGGCGGGGGGGGCTCGCCGCCGACGCGGAGTTTGTCGTCCTGGGCGATCTCAACTCCGACCCCGTGCGCAGCGAGGCGGATTACGGGCGACGCCCGATCGAGTGGGTGCTGAAGGACGCACGCGTCATGGATCTCCAGCCGACCAGCCCCGGCGCGGCCGAGCAGAGCAACCCGCAGAATCTGAGCGACTACCTGCCGTACAAAACTTCCAACTTCGGCCGACTGGACTACGTCCTCCCATCAAGGGAACTCGCGGTCGGCGGAACCGGAGTCTACTGGCCGGCGCAGAGTGAGCCGGGAGCGGAGAACGCCCGCCTTGCCAGCGACCACCGGCTGGTCTGGGTCGATCTCAAGCTGCCGTAGCTCCGACCAATTCTCGCGGACGACTGGGGGAGCCGCGGCGCGGCGGGTATGGTAGGGGCCAATCCAGTCCCCGCCTCCGGAGCCGGCATGCCGTCTGACGTCCCCCCGCCCAGTCGCGACGAACTCGCGCTGAAATACCTCGAACAGCTTCCCTACACGCCTTATCCCGTGCAGGAGGAAGCCCTGCTGGCCTGGTTCGATACGGACACGGGCGTGCTGGTCAGCGCTCCGACGGGGACCGGCAAAACTCTCATCGCCGAGGCGGCCGTCTTCGAGGCCCTCCATACCGGCAAATCGGTCTATTACACCACGCCGCTGATCGCCCTGTCGGAGCAGAAATTCCGCGAAATGCAGGCTGCCGCGGTGAGCTGGGGATTTGCGGCAGACGACGTCGGCCTGGTCACCGGCAACCGGCGGGTCAATCCTGGGGCTCGCGTCCTGGTCGTTGTGGCGGAAATCCTGCTCAACCGGCTGCTCCATCCGACGGAGTTCCCCTTCGACAATGTGACCGCAGTGGTCATGGACGAATTTCACAATTTCAGCGATCTCGAGCGCGGGATCGTCTGGGAGTTCTCACTCTCGCTGCTGCCCGACCACGTCCGGCTGATGCTCCTCTCCGCCACAATTGGCAACGCGAATCCGTTCGTCTCGTGGCTCCATCAGTGCCACGGCCGCCGGCTGGAACTGGTCGTCGGCACCGAACGCAAGGTGCCCCTCAACTATCGCTGGATTCCGGACAAGACGCTGATCGAGCACCTTGAAGAGATGGCCGACGGCGACGCCGAGACCCGCCGCACGCCTGCTCTCGTTTTCTGTTTCAACCGCGACGAATGCTGGAGCATCGCTGAAGAACTCAAAGGCCGGTCGATGCTGGCCGACGGTCAGCAAAAACTTCTGGTGGCGCAGCTTGCCGAGTACGACCTGACGAAGGGCGCCGGCCCTAAGTTGAAACAAATCCTGATGCGCGGCGTCGGCGTCCATCACGCCGGACTGTTACCCCGTTACAAGCGGATCGTCGAAGAGCTGTTTCAGAAGAAACTGCTCTCAGTCTGCGTCTGTACCGAAACCCTCGCCGCGGGAATCAACCTGCCCGCGCGCTCCGTCGTGCTGCCGTCGCTGATGAAGGGCAAACCCGGTCAGCAGAAGCTGATCGACCCCAGCTCCGCCCATCAGATTTTCGGCCGGGCCGGCCGCCCCCAGTTCGACAAGGAAGGCTTCGTCTTCGTCCTGCCGCACGAAGACGACGTCAAAATCCTGCGCTGGAAGGAAAAGTACGACCAGATTCCGGAAGACACGAAGGATCCGATGCTGATCCGCGCCAAAAAGGCGCTCAAGAAGAAGCAGCCGACGCGCAATCCCGAACGGCAATACTGGAACGAGCAGCAGTTCGACAAATTGCGTGCGGCGCCCGCCGGCGACCTCGTCAGCCGGGGCCATCTCCCTTGGCGCTTGCTCGCCTACCTGTTGCAACTCTCGCCGGACGTCGACCGGCTGCGAAGCCTGATTCGCAAACGTCTGGTCGACCCCAAGCAACTGGAGGCCAACGAACGCCACCTGGAGCGGATGCTGCTGGCGCTGCACACTGGGGGCTTCATACGGCTCGAACCGGAGCCGCCAGCCCCGCCGGAACCCGGCGCTCAAGTCGCCCAGACCGAACCGGAAACCGCCCAGCCCTCCTGGCTGTCGCAGCAGTTGCAGGCCGCCATCGATTCGCAGCACGCCGCGAAAACAGGCAAGAAAGCTGAGGCCAGCGATCAGCAGACCGCCGCACCGCAGTATCGCCCGAAGATGGCTCACGCGACGGAAACCCTGGAGCTCCTGTTCGGCTTCCGCAGCATCAATCCCCTCTACGGATTGTTCCTCGTGCAACTCATGGGGGTCGCGTCTCCGGAAGAACGCCTCCAGCTCTGGGAAAGCACGCTCGAACTGCCGGGCAACCTGCTGCGCTATGTCCGCGTTCCCCCGCCGCGAATCATGCCGCCCGGCCCGCTCGCGACGACGCGCGTCGACCTGGAGATCGTGCAGCGGGGCCTGATGCCCGCCAGCGATCTCTACCCCGACTTCGATCCGGATGTCCCGTTCGAAGATCGCAAGTATCCGCCGGCTCTCGCCGAAAAGGTGCGGATGCTGTTCGAGCACGAATATCCCGAGGTTCGCGATGTGCGAATCCAGGCCGTGTGGGCGATCGGCGATCTGCTCAATTTCAGCGGCGACTTCACGAAGTTCATCAGCGGCCGGGATCTCGCCAAGCAGGAGGGTTTGATCTTCCGCCACGTCCTCCGGACAGTGCTCCTCCTGGGCGAGTTCTCACAGTTCACGCCCCCCGAAGTCGATCCGGAACTCTGGCGTGCGGAGCTCCGCGACCTGGCCAATCAACTGACCGAATCCTGCCGGGCCGTCGATCCGCAGAGCACCGAACACGCGCTGCAGCACGCCGCCGATCACGACCTGCTTCGCGGCGAAGCCGCAGCCTCCGCGGAACCTCCTCCAGCGGTCACCGACGAAGAGATTTCGGAGGAACTCGAAGAATTCGGTGGTGGAATTGATGGCTGACCGAGAGCGGCGTGCAGCTCATTCAGCACCGTTTCATCCGTTTCAATCGCGATGCGTTCGTTAAGCGCCGCACAGGCCGCATGGCCGCCGATCCGGCCCAGCGCCCAGGCGACGGCTCCGCGAACCAGTGGAGAGGGGTCGCCGAGGTGCGGCGCCAGATCGGCAATCGACGCTGTGCCGCCCGTGTTGCCGAGGACGATTGCGGAATTGCGACGCAGTCCGTCATAGCCCGGCCGGTCGAGAGGCGAGCCGTCAAAGCGGGCATGAAACTCTGACTCGGACAGGTTCAGGATTTCGGCCGCACTGGCCGGATTCAGATCGTCGCGCGGTATGAACTCCACGGTGCCAGTCCGCGGCGGTTTGTGATTCCACGGGCAGACGTCCTGGCAGACGTCGCAGCCGAACAGCCAGTCTCCGATCCCGGGACGCAGTTCGGCGGGAATTGGCGAGCGCAACTCGATCGTCAGGTACGAAATGCACTTCCGGGCATCCAGCACTCCCGGTTCCGGAAACGCATCCGTCGGACAGGCCTCCAGACACCGCGTGCACGTGCCGCAGTGGCTCGTCTCGTGCGGCTGGTCGTACGCCAGTTCGGCATCCGTCAGAATCGCCCCCAGCAGCAGCCGGCTCCCCATCCGCTTGTGGATCAGCATCGTGTTCTTGCCGAACCAGCCCAGCCCTGCGAGCCGGGCGAAGTCCCGCTCCAGCAGCGGAGCCGTGTCGACAACCACCCGCGTCTTCGTACCGGGTTCCAATGCATGCAGAGTGTCAGCAACTTGATGGAGCCGCGCCCTCAGAAAATCGTGGTAATCTGCCCCGGACCACGCATATCGCGCCACACGGGCTTCTCCGGGACCGCACGTTGCCGGCTCAGCGCCGCGATAGTTCATCGCGCACACGATCAGGCTCCGCACGCCGCGCTGGACATTCTCCGGGTGCGAATAAGCCTCCCGGCGTCGGGCGATGTAACCCATCTCGCCGGCAAAGCCCTGCTCCAGCCAGTCATCCAGCCGCAACAGGCCGGCTGGCGACACCGCCGGGGCAATCCCGCACAGTTCGAAACCGGCGTCCGTCGCCGCCAGCTTGACCCGGCGGCTCAATTCGGCCGGATCGAGCGATGAGACGGCAGCAGTCATTGAAAATTGGCCATTTCCAGCGGGCGCGGTCCATTCGACCCCCATGCCTGCTCTTCAATTCTTCGCGGGAGAACTTGCCGGCGAGTTCCCGAAATACTGTTTGACCGCCGCCCGATGTCGCGGCGAAACCTGCCGCGTCCAGGCTTCCCCCGTCGGACTCGCTCCGGCAGCCACCTGCCCCTGTCTGACCGGGGGCGGCACCGTCTGCGGACTCGGCGTCGCCGGACGGGCGGTCGCGGGATCGGTTGCAGGGTGCATCATCGGCGGCTGCGGCCGAAATCGCTCGGCCCGCGGCAGGCCCGCATCGCCGAACAGCGGCTTTCCAGGAACTTTAGGCCCCGACATTCCCGGTAACGTCGGCAGCGGACTCCCGCCCAGCAGCGACGAGATCGCTCCACCCATCGCCGCGGCGGCTAGCGATTTCGACGCGCCTGCCATCGGCAGCAGGTTTTGCAACGACTGCAGCTCGCGGGCTTCGCCCGAGACGGCCTGTTGCAGCCCCTGCAACAGTTGCTGACGCTGTACGGGATCGCTGGGGAGACTGGTGACTCCCTGCTGCAGCATTTCTCGAACGGCCGGCTGCTCGACCAGACTCTGCAACCGGGAGAGGTTCTCCGGCGTGGCAAACTTCTGCACGACGCCGAGCGCCTGCTGCTCCAATTGCCGCTGCTGATCAGCCGGAATCGGTCCTCCGCCGGCGTCCATCGCCGCCGTCAGCAGCGACAGGATCTGTCCCGCCTGGCCCAGCTCGCTCCCCGCCTGGTCGACGCGGAACTTCAGCCGCTGACGCAATGCATCCACCGTTTCCCATTTTTCGTGAGTCAGCGGGGCTCGTTTGACCTCGTCAGACAGCGCGGCGATTTCTGACTTGAGCCGCGCCTTTTCGGCAGGATCGAACAAAGGTAAGGAGTCGAGCGCCGCCGCCATATCCGCCAGCTCGCGGGCGGTCTCCTGCCCCAGCGTCGTCTCGACCACTGCTGCGGAAACCGGTTGCCTGGCCGGGATGATCATCGTTCCCGCCAGAAACAGGGCCGGCCAGGCGAGCGACTGCAACACTCGGCTCCACGGCCCGCGCGGGAGACTTTCCCGCCAGCGCTGATGGGCTTGCGGCAACAGGGCTGTCCAGCGTTCGTCCGGAGCCTCTTCCAGGGCAACGATCAGTCCCCCGGCTTCGAGCTCATGATCGAGCCAGACGGCAGCATCGCTCCGCGAGACGGTCGGCCGTCGCTGTGCCAACCGCCAGATCAACGCCGCGGGGACCAGCAGAGCACCAGCCCACAGCGCGGCCGGAACCGCCGCGGGCCACCAGAGCTTGGCCGCCAGTAGCAATCCTGCCCAGCACCACGCAGCGGCTGCCAGCGGGCCGAGAGCCCTCAGCATCAGCTCCCGACCCAGCAGTCGACGCCGACAGACGCGAATCCAGCGATCGGGAGACAACATGCAGTCCTCCCCGCTCCGCAAGTTTACCAGTTCCGCAGCACTACGGAACCATCAGCTCGCTCTGAGCATCTTCGCCCTTTTCGCGAGCCCGCACTTCGACATTGATTTCGCTGACAGGTTTGTATTCCGCTCGCGGCTGGCGGGCATCTTTGGTTTCACGGGTGATCGTGGCCTTCCAGCGGGCCAGCCCAAACGGGACATCACGGCTGCGCCAGATCGACGTTTCCTGAATGGTCCGGCCGCCGGGGCTTTCGATATTCACTTTTCCGTCGAGCTGATCGGCCTTGACCGCCCCAAGACCCACCTCAGGATCGACGTCCTTCTCGGCGGTCTCCCAGTTCCGGTAATAACCCAGCACCAGCCCGACAGGGTAGAGCTGCAGAGCGGGTTGAGTAATCGGAGTCGGTTCGCCCTGCCCGATTTTGCGGAAGCCCTTGATCACCGGCAGGAATGAGACGGGCACACCCTTCTCGTCTTTGGGATTCTCGATCACACCCGAGTCGGGGACCAGCACCTTGTAAATCTCCGTCCCGGTCACGCCGGTGTCGAGCTTGCCGTCACGCTCCCGACCCCGTTCGATCTTGATCTCGAGCCATCGACAGGGAACTTCCTTCCCCTGGTACATCCCCTGTTCTGCACCGACCGACTTGATCCAGACGTGCTCGATCCACGGGGGGATTTCCAGCTTGCCGAGCGTGGAATCCGGGCGAATTTCGACCTGCGAGTAGGTCCCTTCGTAGCGAACCCAGGTGCCGTCCGGGGGGAGTTCGAACACGCCGACCTGCGCTGCGGCCGTGCCGCTCCACAAACACGCCAGACACAGCCCGGCCACCGCGGTAATGCGCGCCATCATGAAAGGGAAGTCCTTGAAACCCGTGTCGGGAATGGTGCGACCGTCGGGAGACTTCCCGACGAATCTCCAGTCTCTCACACTGCCCAAGTGCTGGCAAGGCCTAATCTTCCGGCGTCAGGAGCCATTTCGGGGCTCTTCCGGGCGAACCGGGGCGAGGTTCCGCTACTCAAATCTCCGGATGACCGATATAGTTCGGAAAATCGACACACTCAATGGCCCGGCACTCCTTCCAACGTGTTGCCGGCCCTGACCTTGGAGCATCGACCGATGGCTGACGAAGCCAAACGCAGCAAAGTGGAAGTCCTCAAGGAAGAAAGTCGACAGCTTCGCGGCACGCTCGCCCACGAACTGACGGTCCTCGATCAACAGTTCAGCGGCGAAGCCGAAACGCTGATGAAGTTCCACGGCTGCTATCAACAGGACAACCGGGACGAGCGCAAAGCTAAGAATCCTGACGGCACCGCCAAAGGCAAGCAATACAGTGTCATGGTCCGCACCCGGGTCCCCGGGGGCAAAGTCACCACCCCCCAGTTCCTGGCTCACCTGGACCTCAGCGACAAGTACGCCAACGGCACCCTGAAGATCACGACGCGGCAGGGTTTTCAGTTCCACGGCGTGCTCAAGAACAACCTCAAGTCCACCATCGCCGGGATCAACAACACGCTGTTGACCACCCTCGCCGCCTGCGGCGACGTCAACCGGAACGTCATCACCTGCCCGGCCCCCCTCAAGCACAACCCCGTGCGGGACCAGATGCAGGCCCTCGCCCTCCATCTCGCCGAGCGCCTGAAGCCCCGATCGACCGCCTACCACGAAATCTGGCTGACGGACGACAGCGGCGTCTCCCAGAACGTCGCCGAATTCCAGCCGGTCGAAGAACCCCTCTACGGGGCGACCTACCTGCCGCGCAAGTTCAAAGTCGCCATCGCCCTCCCCGACGACAACTGCGTCGACATCTTTGCCAACGACCTCGGCCTCCTCGCCGTCGTCGAGAACGACAGGATCGTCGGCTTCAACGTCATGGTCGGCGGCGGCATGGGCCGTACCCCCAGCGCCGAGAAAACCTTCGCGGCAGTCGCCCAACCGCTGGCGTACATTTCGCCGGAGCAGGTCGATCTGGTCGCCGAGGCGATCATCAAAGTTCAGCGGGACTTCGGCAACCGGGAGGATCGCAAGGTCGCCCGGCTGAAGTACACCATCGCCAATCTCGGGCTGGAGGCTTTCAAGACCAAGGTCGAAGAATACTACGGCCAGCCGCTCGCCCCCCCGCGTCCAATCCCGATCCTCAAGGCCGAGGACCATATGGGGTGGCACGAGCAGGGGGATGGGAAGCTGTTTGTCGGCATCAATGTTTCCGGCGGCCGCATCAAAGACGACGGCGACTTCCGGATGAAAACCTTCTTGCGGACGGTCCTCAACAAGTACGGGATGGAAACTCGCCTGACCTGCATGCAGGCGGTGATTCTCTGTGACATTCCGCCGAGCGAAAAGCCGGTCATCGAGCAGATGATGCGCGATCACGGCATCGTGCCGGCGGAGGAATTGACGCCGGTCCGCCGCTTTGCGATCTCCTGCACTGCGTTTCCCACCTGCGGTCTCGCCGTGGCGGAATCGGAACGGGTGCTTCCGGACGTGATCACCCGGCTGGAGGAGGAATTGACCCGGCTGGGGCTGGAACGGGAGTTGTTCGCCGTCCACATCACCGGCTGCCCGAACGGCTGCGGCCGGCCCTACACCCCCGACGTGGGGATCGTTGGCAAGACTTTGGGGAAATATACGCTGTTCGTGGGGGGAAACTCGATCGGCTCGCGGCTGGCATTTGTCTACAAGGATCTGGTCCCTTACGAAGAGCTGATTCCGTCGCTGGTCCCGCTGCTGGAATTCTTCAAATCGGACCGGCTGCCGGGCGAATCGTTCGGCGACTTCTGCGCCCGACAGGGGGCCGAAGCCCTTCAGGCGTCCGCCAGTCCTGCGGTTGCCGCTGCGGGCTGAGAATCAGTCGTCAACGCTCGAAACCTCGGATCGCGAACGGTCGGCGTCTGCACCATGCGGATGCCGGCCGTTCTGTTATTCCGTGACACGGTTCATGGAGAATTGCGCACGGACCATTTCCGAGGCTGTGCCGGACGGCTATTCTGAATTGCGGGCGTTCAGCCCTGCTGCAAGACGATTCCTTCCGTTCCGTCGACGTTCCGTCATCGCAGAAAATCCTTCATGAATCTCACTCCCGTTCTCGACGTCATTGGCACCCTGATCTATGCCATGCAGGCTCTGACTGCGGTTCAGGGGGCCTTTCTCGTGATTCTCGTCTTCCGACGGATCTCCCAGAAGCGGTTTGGCACTCCCGCCGCCGCGCAGGAGTTCCTGGGGGAGATCCGGCAACGTCTCAAGGAACGGAACTTCGACGAGGCGGCTCAGATCTGCGACTCCCCGCCGTACTGGAGCAAAGCGGCGCCCCAGTTGATTCTGATTGCGCTGGGTAATCGTCTTTTGCCGCTGCAGAAGCTCAAGCAGCTCCTCGGTGAGAAGTTCGAACGCGATGTGCTCGCCGACCTGGAGTACCGCGTCGCCTGGATCAACACCGTCATCAAGACGGCCCCGATGCTCGGGCTGCTCGGGACGGTTGTGGGCATGATCGCCGCGTTCGGCAAGATCGCCGTCAGCCAGAAGACGGGGGTCGATCCGACGCAGCTTGCCGACGACATCAGCTTTGCCCTGTTTACGACGGCCATCGGGCTGATGATCGCGTTGCCGCTGGTAATGGCACTGGCCGCGATCAACGTCCGGATCGCCAAGCTGCAGGACGCCGTGCAGAGCGACGTCGGCGAATTTCTGGATGACTTCGAAGCGACGACGAGGAAGGCCTGAGCATGGCGACCCGCCATCGCATGTTTGCCGACGTGGAAGCCTCGGGCTGGAAACGGACCCGCCGGGTGACGACGGGCGACATGGACATCACGCCGATGATCGACGTGGTGTTCCTGCTGCTGATCTTCTTCATGGTCGCTTCGACGATGCAGGGGACGCCGGAAATCGACGTTCCCCCCGCCGTCCACAGCCTGGGGGTGGAAGCCAACAATGCCGTGGTGGTCACGATCTTTGCCGCCTCGGCGCGCGGCGCGGAGCGGATTGTGCTGGGCGATGGAGCCGGGGACGAAGGGAGCCTGGACGATGTCAAACGCTACGTGGCGGACGCCGCTCGCGCCGGCAAGACGAACGTGGTGCTCAAGGCTGAAGGAGACGTTCCGCACGGAATCGTGAACCAGCTTTCTCGCGCGATCGGCGAGGTCGAAGGGGTCAAACTCTATGTCGGCGTCGGAGATCAACCATCGCGCTGATGGTTTTCGACAGGGGGGTCCCGCATGGCGATTCGGTTTCGCTGCTCACACTGCAACGGTCTGCTCAGCATCAGCAGCCGCAAAGCTGGTTCGCTGGTGACGTGCCCGACGTGTGACCGGGAAACACTCGTGCCGCTGGAGGATGCGTTCGAATCGAGCGTCCCGGAAGAAGCGCCGGACCTGGAGTTCCCCCCCGCCGCCGAAGCCTCCGGACCCGAAGCCGATTCTGAGCCGGAACCCGATGAAGACATCGTATTCGGCTCGTACGATGACAGGCGTCAGTCGGCGGCCGTGGAACTGCCGGCTGAGGACTTGTCTCCGTCCACCCAATCCGCCTCACGGCAGGATGAGTTGCAGGAGTCCGACTCCGAGGAATTCGAGTCCCCCTTCCGGTTCAACTCACGCCGCCTGGTTGACGACGAAGAAGACATGGATCTCACGCCAATGGTCGACGTGACATTCCTGTTGCTGATTTTCTTTATGGTGACGGCGTCATTCAGCCTGCAGAAGAGCATCGAAACGCCGACGCCGCAGCCCGATCAGCAAGGCGCCGCCCAGAGCCTGCTGAATCTGGAAGACCTGCAGGGGACGTCGATCCTGGTGAAGATCGACGCCGCCAACACTCTGACTCTCGACGACGAGCCCTGGCCCGATCTGGGTCGGCTCGCCGAGGCGCTCCGCGACAAGATGCGTCGCGAACAGAAAACCGAAGTGATCATCACCGCCGATTCCGCGGCGCTCCACCGTACCGTCGTGACCGTCATCGATGCGGCGAACGAAGCTGGCATCCAGAAAATTCGACTGGGCTCGCGCAAGGGATAGTCGACCGCAGCAGCCTCGATCGTCGTGAATCCGCAACATCAGGCGTTTGTCCGCAGGGAACCGACCGTTCATGGCATTCCTCGAAATCCTCCGACCGGGCCAGCCGTTGCAACGACAGGAGTTGTCGCGCAGCGAACCGGTCCTGGTCGGCCGACTGGAATACAGCACGATCCGCATCGACGAGAACGACGTTGCGCCGATCGTCTGCCGCATCGGTTGGAGTAAAGCCGGCTTCGAGGCGACTTCTGCGAATCCGCAGGGTGTCAGCGTCAACGGACACCTCGTTCCGCAGGCCCGCCTGTCGACCGGCGATCGAATTCAGGTCGGTACCTGCACGCTGGTTTTCCAGGCCGAACAACCGGCCGTCAACCCGGTGGCGGCGCCACCAGCACATAAGGAGCCGGCCAAACCCCATCGGGATCAGAAGTCGGCCGAATCTCCGCCGGCTCGCGAAGCGCGACACAGTCCGAAGGCCAGACCTGCGCCCGTTCTCGACGACGGTCCCGATGTGCCGGAATCGGTCGAGTTGCCGGCGCTCGCTGCAAATCCTCGCTTTCAGGGATCCCGCATCAATACCGCCCGCGGCGCCGATCTGCCGGCGAAACTGAAGGTCAAGAATACGCGTGCGGTCCGACCGGGCGAACAGGATGCACTGCGGTCCCCTCTCGTGCTGGGACTCGGCGGCGGCGGCCTCGTGCTGCTGCTCGCCACTGCGGCCATCTGGTTTCTGATGGGCCGCGAAGTCGCCAACCGACTCTACGATCGCGGCGTGACGGCGCTGGGGGATGGTCAGTTCGCACAAGCGATTCAGGCCTTTGATCAGTTTGTCGACCGCTACCCGCGAAATGCGCTGGTTTCGCAAGCAATGATCGGTTCCGGAAAGGCCCGGATCCTGCAGGAGATCGGCGGCGCAGCGCCGAGCTGGGAGCGGGGGCTGGAGCAACTCCAGGAGTTCGTGAAGCAGAACCGGAATTCGCCGGAGTTTTCCGAACTGGAACCGACGATCTGCGAATATGCCGAACAGATCGCAATCGGAGCCGCCAAGTCGGCGGAAACCACGCGCGACGAGCGGCTGCTCGACTGGTCGGCGGAGGCCCAACTGCTGCTGGAGCGTCACTCGGATCCGCAACAGCCTCCCGTCACCGTCCTCGAACGAATTCGCGTGGCGACCGACCAGGCTCGCCGGGCGATTGTTAAGCAGCAGTCCCTCGACACGGCACTGGCGGCGATGTCCGCCGCCATCGAAGCGAAGAAACCGCTCGACGCGTTGCGCGCCCGTGCCGAACTGTTGCAGCGATATCCCGACCTGACGGCGCAGACTACCGTCCAGCAACGCGTCAAGACTGCTCTCGAACAGGAACTTTCCACGATTTCGGAACTTGCCGAGCCGATTGCTGCGACGGTCGCCGCGGCGGATGCGTCACCGCCGCCGCTCGTTCCGACCCCACTGGTCCGCGCGCGTACGGACGAAGTCTCCGAAGGACGTCGAGTTCTGGTGGTGTCGAAAGGGGGCCTGTATGCCGTCGACTCCATCACGGGCGAGCCGGTCTGGCGGCGGAATCTGGGAGATCGAGCGGTCTTCTTTCCCCTCCGGGTGCCGGGGGGAACGACGGGAATCGTCGCCTTTTTCCTGAACGACCAGTCGCTGCGGCTGCTGAGCGAAGAAGATGGCCGGGATCTCTGGCGTCAGGAACTTGGATCGCAGCCCACCGACGCGCCGCTGATCCACGGCGGGCAGATCTACCTGCCGCTGGAGGACCGCCGGCTGGCCCGGGTCGAGCTGGACTCCGGCCGACTCTCAGGAGCGCTGACGCTGTCGCAGCGTCCGGTGACGACCCCCTGTCTGTCCCGCGACGAAGCCACGCTGTTCGTTCCGGGAGAACACTCTTTGATTTATGCGATCTCCCTCAATCCCTTCGCGGCAGTCTCGCTGACCTTTACGCAACATGCCGCGGGCAGCGTAGCGGTTCCCCCTCTCACGCTCGGTCGACTGTTGCTGCTGTGCGAGAACGATCGCGAGAGTTCCAGCAGGCTCCGGATCTGGAACGCCGACGAGCCCCGACAGCCGATGTCCGAATTGAAGGGAGTGCGGCTGAGCGGTGTCGTCCGCGATCTACCCGTCCTGCGCGGTCCGCAACTTGTCGTTCCCCTGACGAACGGCCGTCTGGAAGCCTATGCCGTCCGCGACGACATGGAACGTCCGGGGCTGGTCGCGATCGCCGGTTATCAGGTCCCCGGCACGGGGACCGTACCGATGCAATTGACCCTGGGGCCGGACGGACAGTTCTGGCTGGCCAGCAATGCCTTCCGCAAGTTCCAGCTCACATCCGACAGCATCGGCATGGATCAGAACGCCGTGGCGACCGGACTGGCGACTCAGCCGTTGCAGTCGGTCGGCGACGACCTGTTCGTCGCTCGACGGCCATTCTGGGCGGATGGCGTGCAATTGTCGCGAGTCGATCGCGATCAGCTCAGCAGTCCCTGGCGGCTCACGCTCGGGCGCCGGTCCCCTGGCAGTGCTTCCGACCGCATCGGGTTTGACGATTCTCACTGAAAACGGCGAGGCGGTCTCGATCTCAACCGAGCGATTGCGTCAGGGAGGGCTCGATCCGCGCGGGCCGCGCGACATCGAGTGGCCTGTGGCGCCCGCTCGCCCGCTGCTGGCCACGATCCTGCCCGACGGCCGCTGCGCAGTGCTCGTGCCCGGCAGTGATACCCAGGCAATTGCGATCATCGGCCCGGCTGGAAATCTCGAAACGAGTCTCGCCGCCCCCGGACCGCTCGACGTGGCGCCCGCACCGCTGGAAGGCGGTCTGATTCTCCCCCTGGCCGGCAGTCTGACCTGGCGGCCGCTGCGCGGCGCCGATTCGCCGCCGCAGGATTTTGTGCTCCCGATCTCCGGCGACTCCTCGCGACACTGGACTCACGTTGCCGCCCTGAATGAGACCTCGGTGCTCGCCTGTGATGACACTGGCGAATGCCGGGCCATCGAGTGGAAGCGCGGCGACCTCTCCTACCTGGCGGAACGCGCGATTCTCGGTCTGGCGGAACCGCTGGCGATTGCTCCCGTCGGCAGCCGCGGCCGATGGTTCCTTGCCGACCGGTCGGGGCGGGTGGTGATCGTCACTGAGGATCTGCTTGAACTGCAGGCGGAACGTGAGTTTGAAACCGGCGTTTCCATGCTCGCCGCGGCGGACGGAGTTGTCCTTGCCCAGACGAGCACAGGGGCCCTCCATTCTCTTCCCGTTGAAGGCGATTCGCTCGCGTCCGTCTGGACTGTGGAGCTGGGGCCGATCCGACTCCTGTCTGCCGCGATCCTTCAGGGAGATCAGCTTGTCCTGGCCGGCTCGGGCGGGGAAGTCCTGGCGCTCAATCGCTCGACAGGGGTGGAAGTCCTCCGTCACAAGCTCCCGCAGCGACTGGCCCGATTGATTTCGACCGCGGCAGGCCCTGTGGCGATTGCCGAGGACGGGAGCCTGTACCTCCTGCCCGCCCCGCCGGGAGGGCAACCATGAGTGAGAGAAGACAAAAGGTAATTCCCCCGCTGACGACATGGCGCCGCGCCGCCTGCCTCTGTCTGCTGCTGACTGGTCTCTGCAGCATCGCGCCGGCACAGGACGAAGTCGACCCACCGCTGCCGAAGTTCGAGGATCTGCAGGTCCCCGAGTACGAAGCACTCCTGACGGGACGCCCGGTCGACTGGCTCGTCCTGACGATTGAGAAGAAGGTCCTGTTTGTCGATCCGGTTCAGCCCCGTCCGGGAACCCTGGCCGATCTGGCGGCGAAACACGAAGCCAGCTTCAAGTGGCCGAAGCCCCGCAACAAGGACGAACAACGGGAGCAAACAGAGAAGCGAGCGATGCTGCAGCGGATCCAGATTTCCCTCTGGGACGCTCCGGGGGAGAGCGACTACCTGATCGAAACGCGGGTCATCGAACGGATCATCTACTTCGAAGATCTGCTCCTGCAGCGGATTCATCTGCTCCTCGACCAGAATGACACGCTCCGGGCCTACGAACTGCTGACCCTCCTCGACCGTCGGCAGCGGGGCTGGCCCGAGTCCGACAAGGCCATCCAGCGCTTCCACTACGTCGAAGCCGGAGTGCAACTTGCAAGCGATCGCCCCGAGGACGCTTTGCGGTCGCTGGAGGCCCTTTTCGCTCTGAATCCGCAGTTCGAGAAGATGCCCGAGCGGGCCGGCGAAGCCGTCAACGTACTGGTCCAGCGGGCCGTCGACGCCAGCGACTTTCGCGGCGCCCGGCACTTCCTGGCCCGACTGGCGCGGATCCGCGCCGACCAGCCGGTTTACCTGCGCTGGAGACAGGAACTGCTTTCGCGCACGCAGACCGAAATGCAGATCGCGGCCTCGCGCGCGGGAGACGATCCCCGGGCTGCGGCCCATCGCGTCGATGCCGCCGCACGAATCTGGCCCGACACGCCCGGCCTCCGCGAGCTGCACCGGAGTCTGCTGGACGCGGCACAGTTCCTGAAAGTCGGCGTTCTGACATTCGCCGGCGACAGCCCGGCGTATCCGTTCCCGACGCGCGCCGATTTGCGCAGTCGCTCGCTGACCGAACTGCGGCTCTTTGAACCCGGCCGCGTCGATGAATCGGGCGTGCGTTACCGGAGCGCCGTCTGCGAAGAATGGGAGCCGACCGACCTTGGCCGCGAGATCCGCCTGAACGTCTCTGCGCGACGCGCCCTCTGGGAGTCGCGTCCGGGAATGACCTCGCTCGAAATCCAGCAGACTCTGCAACGTCGGCTGAATCCTGCCAGCCCGGACTTCGACGAACGGATCGCCGCGCTGATCACGGGAGTCGAAGCCCGGTCTCCGTGGGAAGTCGTGATCCGCTTCCGTCAACCTCCCTTGCGGCCTGAGTCGCTGCTGGCGTTACCGCTCCTGGCCCCTCCCGCCGCCTCGGACCTGGCCGCGGATTTGAGCCCGGGCGCTCGTCGAGCAATGAGCGAAGGAGATGCCGCGCTGGCAGGGCGCTTCTACCTCGAACGGTTCGATGCTGACACGCAATCATTTCTCCGGGTTCGACAGCCTCCCGCAAGATCGAAACAGCGTTTTCTGACGGACATCGACGAGCATCGGTACGAGTCCTGGGAGCGATCGCTGCAGGCACTGCTGCGCGGCGACGCGGATATCCTGCCCTACGCCCGGCTCGCCGATGCGAAACTGCTGCAGGCCGACGGCCGCTTCTTCACCGTCCCCGCCGCCCTGCCCGAAACGCACCTGTTGCAGATCAATCCGGCAAGTCCGGCCCTGCAGAACGGCCCCCTGCGTCGGGCGCTTCTCGCGGCGATCCCGCGCGAGCAACTGTTGCGCGACGTGATCCTGAAAGAGGCCGATTCTGCCTGGGGCCGGCTTACGATCGCCCCGTTTCCGATCAACAGCTTTGCCTATAACCGTGTGCTCCCTCAGCCGGTCTATGACCCGCTGCTGGCCGCCTCCCTGCTGCTGACCGCCAGAAAGGAACTGGGCCTGGAGTCGGTTCGGCTGCGGCTGGCGCATCCGGGAGACCCGGATATCCGCCGGATCTGCGACGAACTGATTCTCGCCTGGAAGCGGGTGGGAATCGAAGTGGACCTGGTGGACCCTCGCAGCCGGCCGGGCGAAACATCGTGGGATCTGGCGTTCCGCACGCTGCAACTCGCCGACCCGGCCGTCGAGCTCTGGCCGCTGGTGACCGGCGCCGACCGGACGGGAATGTCCGGCCTCGCTCTGCTCCCGGACCGGCTGCGTCAGAGCCTGCTCGGCCTCGAGCAGGCCGGCGACTGGACGACAGCGACGAATCTGATTCAGCAATTGCAGGTCGACATGCTGGCGGAGGCCCGCTGGATTCCACTCTGGGAAGTCGAACAATTCTGGATCGCCCGTCGCCGACTGGGAGGCGTTCCGTCGCCGCTGCTGAGTCCTTACCACAGTGCGGAAAAGTGGGTCGTCCAGTCCTGGTATCCGCAGGAGACGCCCTGATGCTGCGCGCGATCCTGCACTCTCTGGTCGCTGCCCTGATCCTGCTATTTGCAGTTCCCCCGGCCTCCGCTGAGGACGAGGGTCCGCTCTGGGAATGGCGGCCCTACCAGGTCCTGGCCGTCGTGACGGCCGACCCCGATGATCCCGTTTCCGCCGGACGGCTGCCCGATCTGGCCGCCGACTTCTCAGCACTGATGGAACGGGTTATCGGTCCCGGCTGGCAGCTCGAAACTCACCGGCCGACCCGCACGGATCTCCCTGATGTGGCGGCGGGCGTTCCTCCGTGGCAACTGCTGGCGAAGACCGAACCGGCGGCCGCCGATGTCTGGCTGCGGATTCACGTCCGGAACATCGCCGGCCAGACCGCCTGGCAGATTCAGTCCTGGCAGCCCGAACTGGAAAGCACTTCTCCCGTTGTTTCAGGGACGACCTGGGACCATAGAACCCTTCCCGAACGCCTGCTCGCTGTGATCCGGAACGTGTTCCGGCCGGTGGCCCGCATCGATTCGGTGAGCGGTCCCGATGTTCGACTGCAGCTTCGCGCCGGCGAACTGCCTCCCGCCGACGCCGATCTGGCGTGGGTCCGCGAAGGAGACCTGCTGGAGGTGGCCGTCGTCTTTGCCGCGCAGGGAACGACGCCGGGCCAGCGTCGCGATGTCCCCTGGACGATCGTCGAAATCGACTCCGTCGACCATGCGACGCTGCATGGCCGGGTCCACAGTGGCCTGCGACAGGCCCTGAGCGCCCGCTCGCGCGGTCGCATGCAGCAGTTGGGAGTACTCGTCCGCCCCTGGTACCGCCAGACTGAACTTGTCGTCCAGACGTTTGGAAATTCCCCGCGGCGACTCGGCGGCAGCCGCGTAACGCTGGCCGAAGCCCCGGGCGAGGACGCTCCGCTTCCCGTGGAACTGCTGACCGATCGCCTCGGTCGGCTGGCCCTGCGGCCGCAGGAATCTCCGCTCCGCTGGCTGACCGTCTGGAGCGGCAAGCAGCGTCTGGCGCGAGTTCCCGTCGTGCCGGGAACGCATCCGCACCTCGTGCTGGAAGTCCCGGACGACTCGGTCCGGCTCGGTGTCGAAGGTGAGCTGCGGATCCTGCAGGACCGTCTGGTCGACGCCGTCGCGTCCCGCAACACGCTGTTGATCAGCCTCCGGAAACTGGCCCGTCAGGAGCGCTGGGAGGCGGTCGAAGCCGGCCGTCAGAAGCTCGCCGAGTTACCGGGATCCGCACCGTTTCTGCAGGAGCTGACTGGCATCCGCGTGAACGCCTTAAAGGCGGTGGATTTGAAGACCGACCGGGCCACGGCGATCAAAATCAACCGGCTCTGCGACGAAACCGGCGACATGATTCGCGAATACCTGGGGGGCGAGAAGCTGAAGGTCTTTCGCGAGGAGCTCGCCGAACTCGAACGTGTTTCGAAGGCCGACAAAGGTCCGCCGACGGCGCCGATCAAGCCGGCAGATCGCTGACTCTGACGGGATTTCGCGACAGCAGCCGCCGGCCCCACTGGTTCAGACGCAGCAGCTGGGCCCGCAGGCCGACCGACGCAAAGTGCGTGTGCCGGCCGCTGGTCAGCGTCGCGTTCGACCAGCCCTCCGCCAGCCAGGCGGACCGGGGGCTGAAGCGGAAGACGGTATCGCCGAGGTCCATGCCGTCCAGCAGCATCCGCCCCAGCAGGACGTCGGTCGCGGCGGGGGTGAGTTCCGGATCGACGGCCGCGGCAAAGACGTCGACCTCTCCCTGATTGACGAAGTTGATGGCACAGGCCGCCGGCTGGCCGTTGAGATAGACGAGATTCAGTTCGACCATCGCGGCCAGGGCGGCGGCGTGATAGGCGTCGGCGACGAGCTGGCGTTCGTTTTCGGGTCGGTCGCGGAGCAGTTTCAGGCAGTCGTCGAGGAGATCGCGGCGCATTTCGGCAGGACCGACGTCGTTTCCCGCGGGGCGGTGCCGGATGGAGATCAGGCGTCCTCGATTTGAGAGCTGGTGTTCTGCGCGTCGGAGCTGGGAGTGTCGGGCGAAGACTTCGCCGGCGTCCCACTGGTCGAGACGGATGGCGGGGAGATCGGCCCAGGTCTGTTCGAGCGAGGAGAGTCCGGACATTCGCAAGGCGTTGGCGGTGCGGCCCTGGTCGAGCCGGGCTTCGTCGACGTGTCGCAGGTCGATGAGGTCCCAGTCGCGGGGCGACTGCTGGAGGTGACGCATGGCTGCGTAGAGTGCGGCGGTGGGGTTGGCGCCGACGGGTCCGTAGAATGTTCCCCAGTCGTCGAGGGGGTAGGTCAGGGTGCGGAGGCGGCCGACGTCGGTGGTTTCGCGGCGGACGGTCAGCGGCACCATGCCGATAGTTTTGCCGCCGACGCCGATGCAGAGCACTTTGAGAGTCTGGCCTTCGCCGCAATATCGCCACCAGGCTTCCAGCCATTCGGCGGTGTGGAAGAACGTGGCGCCGCGGGTTTTGCCCAGCAGCGAGCGCCAGAGCAGGCGCAGGGAGGAGAGCTGTTCGATTGAGGTCAGTTCTGCAATTGCGATCACGGTGCAGGGCTCCCGCTGGGGAGAAACGGAATGGAGGAGTCTGCTCCAGTTGCACGTCAGATGCCGCTCGGGTGCGCGTTCAATTCCCTTTTCACATTATGCAGCGCGCCGGCGCTTCGCGCGGCGCAAACGTTACGATCGATTCATTCCAAACTGCACGCAGCTCAAATGCAACGGGGCCGTGCTGCCATCCGGCAGCACGGCCCCGTGCAGATCGTTTCGAAAAGTCCACTCGGACTTCGGCCTGGGATTAGCGGACTTCCATCTGGAACGGCAGCAGCGTGCAGGCTGGTTGTCGGGCCAGGCGCTCCAGGGCGAGCCAGTGACGCCAGACGCTCTTCGCGGAATCCGGCAGCGCTTCGGCGACGGACGATTGCGCAGCCCCCCGCACGCGCGTCTCCAGATCGAGCGGCCCGAAGAGGGCTTCCAGCGGGCTGCTGGCTTTGGGCAGGATGAGCTGTTCGACTCGCTCTTTCTCCTCCAGACCGGCCGCCTTGCGGGCGTAGGCCACGGCGTCGGCGAGCGTCCCGAGCTCGTCGACCAGGCCCAGCTTGAGAGCCTGGGACCCGGTGTAGACTCGCCCTCGTGCCAGCTTCTCCAGCGTGGCGACTTCCATCTTGCGGCCGGCGGCGGCCTTGCTGGTGAACTGCAGGTAGATGTCGTCCAGCAGCGCCTGGAGGGCCATCCGTTCGCTGTCGCTCAGCGGCGACGTCGTGCTCAAAAGACCGGAGTTCTTCCCGCGCTGGATGACTTCCGTATTGACGCCTACCTTCTTGAACAGGCCGTCCAGGGCGAACCGCACGCTGACGACGCCGATCGATCCGGTCAGCGTCCCCGGTTCCGCGAAGATCCGGTCGGCCCCCATCGCGATGTAGTATCCGCCGCTCGCCGCAGTGTTCCCCATGCTGACGACGAACGGCTTATCCAGCGTTTCCAGCTCGTGCCACATCAGGTCGCTGGCCAGGGCGCTGCCGCCCGGGCTGTCGATCCGCAGCACGACGGCTTTGACGGTCTTGTCGTCGCGGGCCTTGCGGATCGCCTTGATCATCGTCGCCGAGCCCATCGTTTCCCCGCCCAGGAAGTCCGAGGAGCTCGCCCCCTCCATGATCATGCCCTGAGCGTAGATGATGGCGATCTTGGCGGTCGAAGACTTCCGCGGCTGGGAATCCACGCCCGACATCAGGTTCATCATCTTGATCAGACCGGCCATGCCGCTGAAGTCGGTGTCGACTTTCTTCTTGCCGTAATTCAGAACCAGCTTGATCTCGACATTCTGGCGATCGCCTTTGATTGCCTCCGGAATCCGGTCTTCGTAGGACAGTACGTCCACCAGCCCGCGTTCTTTCGCGCTCGCGGCGGTCAGCACGCCGATGTCGACGATCTCCTTGACGACTTCCGGCGTCAGCTTGCGATCCGCGGCGATCGTCTCGATGACCATCCGGTAATAGTCGTCCAGAACCTCTTCCATTTCCTTGCGGAACTCCGGGCTCATCTCGGCCCGGGAGTAGGGTTCGCCCGCCGATTTGAACTCGCCGACCCGCAGCGTATCGGCCCGCACGTCGAGCTTGTCGAACAGGTTCTTATAGAACGTCACCTCGGCCCGCAGACCGGGCATCATCAGCAGGCCCGATTCCGGGAGTACGACCTGGTCGCAGGCCGACGCCAGCAGATAGTCCTGGGTCATGCCGCTTTCGAGCCACGCATAGATTCTCTTGCCGCCGGCGCGGACCTGTCCGATCGCCTGACGCAGTTCGTGCAGCTTGCCCCAGCCGAGCGTCGGGCCGTTGATGTGCAGCACGACCGCATGGACATCGTCGTCATCGCGGGCTTTGTCGAGTCGTTTGAGGGTTGCGGCAAACGTCTCCTCAACTTCACCGAACAGCCCCGGCAGCGCCGCCCCTTCCCGCAAGGCCCCTTTCAGCTCGATGTGCGCCACTTCGAGCGTTTCGATTTTCGGAGCCTCGGCCCCCTTCTTTTCATCCTGCGCCTGCAGCGCCAGCGGAGAGGCGAGCGAGCCGCCGACCAGGGCGATCGCCGCCAGCCAGGGACGCGCACCGTGCAAGAAACTCATGAGCAGGACTCCTTTCGAGAGTCAAAGATCGCTTCTCAGTCCGTCAGCCGACGCTGCACAGAACGCCTCGAACCGGCCCCCGGATCATACCACCCCGCAAACCGGGGCGAAAACCCGCTCCCGCCCCGGCTCTTCATTCCGCCCCCCGAGTCGGGTATCCTTCAGGAAATCTCGTTGGCCTTTACAAGTGATCTCATGCGACCCCCTTCCGCCTCACCGCCTTCCGACGAATCGGCTGGCGAGCACTCCGCTCCGCGTCTCGAACGACTGCAGAAGGTTCTCGCGGCAGCCGGGGTCGACTCGCGCCGCCACTGCGAGGAACTGATCAGCACCGGACGGGTCACCGTCGACGGCAAAGTCGTGACGGAGCTTGGCTTTAAAGTCGATGCCGACCGGCAGCGGATTTGCCTCGACGGCGAGAAGATCAAGCCCGAACGCAAGCAATACTTCCTCGTCAACAAGCCCAAGGGCTATCTCTGCACGAACGACGATCCGGCCGGTCGACCGCGTGCGGTCGATCTGCTCCCGCCGCAGGCGGGCCGGGTGTTTACCGTGGGGCGTCTGGACGAGAATACTGAGGGCCTGCTCCTTCTCACGAACGATGGAGAAATCGCCCAGCGACTGGCTCACCCTCGATTTCAGGTCGAACGCGTCTACCGCGTGCAGGTCGCCGGCGACCCGGCCGGGGAGGTCTTTGACCGGCTCAAGGAAGGCTATTATTTCACCGAGGGGAAGTTTCGCGTACGGGACATCCGGCGGCTCGGGCGTCAGGGCCAGAGCACGATTCTGCAGATTATCCTCACCGAGGGTCAGAACCGCGAAGTCCGCCGGCTCCTCGCCCGCGTCGGCCATAAAGTCCTCAACCTCAAGCGGATCGCCTTCGGACCGCTGAAGCTCGCCGATCTGGAGACCGGGGCCTACCGCAAGCTCAACGGCGTCGAAGTGGCCGAGCTGCATCGCATGGCGGAAGGCCGCCCCGCCCGCAAATTCACGCGTCCCCCCGGCGCCCGCCCGAAGGTCGCCAAGAAATCTTCGGCGCACATCCGGTCGGTCAAAGCCGCTGCGGCCGAACGCAGCCCCGGGGCAGCAGTGGGAACTGCCCGGCCCGCCACGAAACGCCCGATGCGCCCGGAAACTTCGGCCGGTCGCCCCGCCACGACGAGGCCGACCGCTTCGAAACCAACAACAGCAAAGCCGGCCACAGCAAAGAAAAAAGTGGCTCGGAGCCGTTCCGACCGGCCCGCTCCGCGCGGCACGAAGGGCTCCGCTAAAGGGGGAGGCCGCTCGCGATGACCGTCTGCGTTCCTCCACTCGGACTCCCGGGCATCGTCACGACCGCCCGTCAGGTCCGAGCCCGGATCACGGCCCACGGCCCGATGGCGACGAATACCTGGCGGATGCGGATTCACGCTCCGGAGATCGCCGGCCAGATCCTGCCCGGCCAGTTCTTCATGGTGAAGGCCCCCGACCGCAGCGATCCTCTGCTCGGCCGCCCGTTCGCCCTGTTCGAGACGTACGCCGACACAGACGGCAACGTGACCGAGCTCGATTTTGGCTACATCGTCATCGGCAAACTGACCTCGCTGCTGACCTCGCTGAAAGCCGGCGACGAAGTGGAACTCTGGGGTCCGCTGGGAAACGGATTTCCTCCTCCGCCGGCCGGGCACCTCGTCGTTGTGGCGGGGGGCATCGGCCAGACGCCGTTTCTGTCGGTCCTGCGCGAAGCCCTCGGCCAGCGCAATTACGGCCGGCCGGTCGCAACCCGCCCCGCCAAGTTGACCTTCTGCTACGGCGTCCGCAGCGCCAGCTACCTCGCCGGCGTCGAGGACTTCCGGCTGCCGGGTGTCGACGTCCGCATTGCCACCGACGACGGTTCGACGGGGCACAAAGGCTACGTGACGCAGCTCCTGGACGAGGTCCTCAAAGCCAAATCCGGCCCGGTCACCGTCTACTGCTGCGGACCGGAACCGATGCTCCATGCGGTCGCAAAGTTGACCGCTGCGGCGTCCGTCCCCTGCCTGGTCTCGCTCGAGACGCCGATGGCTTGCGGCTTCGGGGCCTGCTTCAGTTGCGTTACACGTGTAAAACAGGACGATGGGACCTGGGATTATCGACGCGTCTGCGTCGAAGGTCCCGTCTTTAAAGCCGACGAACTGGTCTGGGACTGACTCCGTGACTTGTTGACCCTGCCCGAATGACGAATTCCTCGCACGACACACCCTGACGAACCCCTTAAGACTGCCGAGGATCCTGCCTGACCTGAGTGCCTGACCTCCCGCCAATTCCCCCGCCTTGCGAAGGAGCCTTCCGCCATGCCCGCGTTGCAGCGTTTGTGGAGTCGTTTCCGGTCGGCAAGTTTTCTGCCGATTGCGTGCCGTGGCCTCCTGACGACCGCGGTCCTGACCGCCGCCGGACCGCTCCCGGCCGATGAGCCTCCACTGGAGGAGGTCATGAAGCGCATTCCGGCCACGTCGCCGGAAGACTCGCTCAAACGCTTCAAAATCGAGCACGGCTTCCGACTGGAGCTCGTCGCGAACGAGCCGGATGTCGTCGACCCGATCGACGCCTGCTTCGACGAATACGGGCGGATGTTCGTCGTCGAAATGAATGACTACCCGTTCCTCCCGGAACAGCGCGTCGATAAGTACGTCGCCCAGCGCAAGGAAACGTGGGGTCGGATTCGCCGTCTGACCGACACCGACGGCGACGGCAAAATGGATAAGAGCGAGATCTACGCCGACAAGGTCCGCTGGCCCCAATCGGTCTGCTGCTACAAAGGGGGCATCTTCGTCCTCGGTCCCGCCGGCCTGGTCTACTTCAAAGACACCGACGACGACGGCAAGGCCGATCATCAGGAGACTCTGGCCACCGGTTTCAGCACTTCCAACGTGCAGGGACTCGCCAACGGTCTCCGATGGGGGCTCGATCACGGCATCTGGTTCGCCTCGGGCCGGGCGGGCGGCGAAGTCCAGCTCGCCGACGGCACGAAGGTCTCCCCGGGCCGGCGGGATCTCCGCCTGAATCCCGCGACGAAGAGTTTCCAGCTCGTCTCGGGAGGCGAGCAGTTCGGCCATACGGTCGACGACTGGGGCGACCGCTTCGTCTGCAACAACAGCAACCACATCGAACACGTGGTCTTCCCGCTCCACTACCTGGAACGCAACCCGCAGCTCGCGTTCTCGGCCGTCCTCCGGTCGATCGCCAAGGAAGGCGCCGCGGGACCGGTCTTTCGCACCAGCGGCCCCGAGCCCTGGCGCGTGGTCCGCACCGCCCGTCGCGCCGCCGACCCGGCCTTCCGATCCCGCGTCTCCGCGACCGAGCTCGTTGCGACAGGGTTCTTCACCTCCGCCACTGGAATCACGGTTTACCGGGGGGGAGCTTATCCGCCCGAGTTCCAGGGCAACGTCTTCATCGGCGACGTCGGCGGCAATCTCGTCCACCGCAAGAAACTGACCCCCGCCGGTGCCAGCTTCGTCGCCGAGCGCACCGAAGAAGGAGTTGAGTTTCTGACGTCGACCGACAACTGGTTCCGCCCCGTCAACTTCGTCAACGCACCGGACGGCACGCTGTATATCCTCGATATGTATCGGGAAACGATCGAGCATCCGTTCTCGATTCCCGACGATATCAAGGCGTACGTCGACCTGGAAAGCGGGCACGATCGCGGCCGGATCTACCGGCTGCTGCCGCCGGACACGAAGCCGGCCACGCCGCCGAAACTGGCGGGGCTGAAGCCGGCTGAGCTGGTCGCTTACCTCGATTCTCCCCACGGGTGGGTACGCGATACCGCCCATCGGCTGATCTGGGAAGCCCAGGACGCCGGCGCGGTCGAACCGCTCCACAAACTGGTCCGCGAGGCCAAAACTCCCCAGGGACAGGTTCACGCACTCTGGTCGCTCGAAGGTCTGAAGGCCCTCGCGCCGGCCGATCTGCTCGTCGCCCTGGGCGCGAGTGACCCCCACGTGCGCGAATGCGGACTGCAGCTCTCCGAGCCTTTCGCGGCCGGCCAACCGGAAATTGTCAGCCGCTGGATCGCCCTGACCGACGATCCGGTCGAACGCGTCCGCTGGCAGGTCGCACTGTCGCTCGGGGCCATTGACGGCCCGGCGGCCGTCGACGGACTGCGTCGCGTGGCCCGGCATCTGAAGACCGACAAGGATCTCCTCCCGGCGATCCTCAGCTCGTCGTCGAAAGTCGCCGCCGGCCTCGCCGCCGAACTGCTCCTCGACCCGGAGGCCTCGACGGCATTTCTGTCGGAACTCGCCCGATCGGTTGGCGCCGAGTCCGACCCGGCCGGTCCGAAACAGCTCCTTGATGCCAGTCTTGCCGCCGGCGTACCCGCTCCCCGTCGGGCGCTGGTCCTGCAGGGGCTGGGCGAAGGCCTGCGCCGTCGCGGCGCCCGGCTCTCGTCCGTCGCCAGCGAGACGGCGGCAAAGTCGCTGGCCGACGTCTGGAAGTCGGCCATTGAGCAGGCCGCCAACTCTAAGCTCCCGGAAGGGACGCGGCTGGCCGCGGTCAAGCTGGTGGCGAATGCCGATGAATCGCTGCTGATGGAATCGTTCCCGGACCTGCTGACTCCTCAGACGCCCCCGGCGATCCAGCAGGCCGTCGTCGCGGCGCTGGCCGCGGGCAACAGTCCGCAGGCCGCGGCGGCACTGTTGACGGAATGGAAGACGCATGGCCCTGCCGTCCGTCGCAGCATCGTCGACGCCCTGGTTCAGTCCTCCAGCGGCGCGGATGCACTGCTGGGCGCAGTCGCGGCAGGGACCGTCAAACTCGCGGAAGTTGACCGCGACAAGCAGCAACTGCTGTCGAATCATCCGTCGGAGCCGATTCGCAAACGCGCCCGCAGCTTGCTCGCCACGCAGACCAGCAATCGCAAGGAAATCGTCGCCAAGTACCAGCCGGCTCTGGCGCTGACCGGCGACGCCACCCGCGGTCAGGCGGTTTACGTGAAGAACTGCGTCACGTGCCACCGGGCGGCCGGTCTCGGACACCAGGTCGGCCCGGATCTGGTCTCCGTGCAGAACAAGTCGCTGGAGGATCTGCTGATTGCGGTCCTCGATCCCAACCGCGAAGCCCAGCCGAACTTCATCGGCTATTCCGCCACCACGGACGAGGGGCGGGTCTTTTCGGGCATCATCTCCGCCGAAACTGCGGCGAGCATCACGCTCCGGCGTGCCGAAGCGAAAGAAGACGTCGTTCTGCGGGAGACCCTCGACGCCCTGGTTTCCAGCGGCCTGTCGCTGATGCCCGAAGGGGTCGAAAAGGAGATCAACGCGCAGCAGATGGCGGATCTGCTGGCGTTCCTCAAGGAGCTTCCCGCCGCTCCGGCGAAGTAACTGCAATGCAAAACACGCGGCAGGCCCGAGTTCGAGCCTGCCGCGTGTTGTTTTTTGATTCAGCGACTGCCGGCGATTCCGCCGCCAGTTGGCCTATCGCTTGAACCCGTACTCTTCGTTGGCGGTATCGAAGTCCGCGGCCACCATCCGACCGCCGAAGTCGATTTCCGCGAAGCTGTAGAACTCGATCAGCGTCGCCTCGTCCAGCTCTTCGCCGTCCGTCGGAGCATTGGCGCCCGGCCAGCCGAAGTTCTTGATGTAGAGCGGCACCGAGCGTTCCTTGTCGATGAAGGTCAGGGACTTGCGGTAGGTCTCCGAAGCCGACTGGTCCTTGTATTCGATCAGATAGACGTCGCAGGCCCGGCCGTCGAATTCCGCGTCGGCGAGTTGTTCGCAGCGGGTGTAGTTGTGCGTCTGCAGATCGCGCTGGTGGTAGTTGACGATCATCTTCGCCAGTTCGAGAATCCCCGCGTTCGTGATCGGATGCCGGTTTTCCTGCATCGCCAGCGTCCCGTCCGGATCAATCGACAGCGTCCCGAGCCGGGCTTTCCAGCCGCCGGCATGGACCAGCATTTCTCCGTCGTTCTGGCCGGCGATATAAATCGCTTCGCGGCCCCGTTCCCCGGTGTGCCACTTCAGGTAAACGCTGAACGGTTCGTGCCGGACTTTGAGCGTCATTTCCTGCTCGTCGAGCAGCGTCCCGTCGACCAGTTCCTGCCTGGTGAACTGGGCCGAGTAGCTCGGAATCCCCTTCAGGAAGGTGATCCCGCGTTCGAGTTGAGCGATCTTGCGCTGCAGGGTCGCTTCCGCCTGCTGTTCGGGAGAGAGGATCTCGGCGGCGCTCGGGCTCGGCGTTCCGGCGGAGGGGGCGGCCTCGACCGGCGCGGCCGCCTGCAGGTTGATCAGCGGCTTCGGCGCCGCCCGCGTCAATCGAATGGTCTCTGCCCCCGCCGGTTCCACCGGAAACTGCAGATAAAGAAAGCCCACCGTTCCCACGGCGATCAGGCTGGCCAGTGAATTTGCGCGAAATTGGGGGTCCTGAGGCAGACACCGTCGAAAGAATTGCCGCATGCAGTTTTCTCCCGCTCGTCAGGCTGGGGGTGGAGAAGCGCTGGGATGGCCGCGGTGAATCCCGCAGAAGAGGACCTCGTAATCCGCTTCGCCGAGAAGCAGGCGTCCGAGGCCGCGAAGACTGCAAGCGAGCGGCGACTGTGTTGATCGGCAGAATTTGCGAGCGGGAAACAGCACTGCCCGCAGCGCAGGCAGAACTGTCGCCGGCCATTCCACAGCCGTCATCCGCAAGCTTTACGCAGACGGAAAACTTTGCGTGCGTACCCCAGGCGCGGTATCTCCACGGGCGATGCTGCCCATGTCGCGGGCACGTCCGTCAGAGATTGAAAGCCCCGCCGTTCCCGACCACCCGCCTCACGCGAAGGATCGGCCGGTCAAACGCTCGAACGCTTCGACGTATTTCGAGCGGGTCCGTTCCACCACGTCGAGCGGCAGCGCCGGCGGCGGGCTGTTCTTGTCCCAGCGCGTCGATTCCAGCCAGTCGCGGACGAACTGCTTGTCGTAGGAGGGCTGGCCGCTTCCCGGATGATACTGGTCCGCCGGCCAGAATCGCGAACTGTCCGGTGTCAGCACCTCGTCGATCAGATAAATTTTCCCGTCGACGGTTCCGAATTCAAACTTCGTGTCGGCGATGATGATCCCGCGTGAGCGGGCATAGTCCGACGCCTTCCGATAGATCGACTGGCTCAGATCGCGAAGCGTGCTCGCCGTTTCAGCACCCACGATCTCGGACATCCGCGCGAAGGGAATATTTTCATCGTGCCCGGTGACGGCCTTGGTGGCCGGGGTGAAGATCGGGGCGCCCAGCCGGTCGCTCTCGACCAGCCCTTCCGGAAGGGCAATTCCGCAGACTGTGCCGGACTGGCGGTATTCCTTCCAGCCCGATCCGCTGAGATAGCCGCGGACGACGCATTCGACCGGAAAGACGCTGGTTTTCCGGACGACCATGCTGCGCCCCATGAGCGGGACAGGATCGACTCCCGCCGGCAACGGGACGTCCCGCGGGTCCATACTGAGCAGATGATGATCGACCTCCAGCAGCCCAAACCAGAATTCGCTGATCCGGGTGAGCACCCGCCCCTTGTCGGGAATTCCGGTCGGCAGCACCCAGTCGAACGCGCTGATTCGATCCGTGGCGATAAACAGCAGGCGATCGCCAAAATCGTAGACGTCCCGGACTTTTCCGCGCAGAACGGGGATTCCGGGGATTTCGCTGTTGAGCAGCACGTTACCAGCAGCTTCCGCCATTCCTGAACCTTTGCGACAGACGTGAGATCGGCCTCGCCGGCCAACCTAGCAAACGGCCCCGTTCTTGAACATCAATTGGCCGGGATATACACTCCAAAATGGCGTCCCCGGCGGTTTTGGACCGTTGAGAACGCTCGCGACCGTTCCATCGGCGAGGACTCTCTCCGATCCGGTCGCGCGAATTCGGGCAGTTCGAAGTTCCCGCTCCGGGCCTCGGCTGTTGATTATCCGCGAGGCGCTCATGGGGTTGATCCGCTTTGCTGTGCACCCTGCGGACCGGCTGGTCGACTGGCCGGAGGTGCATCGCGGCTACCTCACCGGGTCGGACGGCCGGATCTTTCCGACCCGCATCGAACTCGATCAGAACATCATCGGCTGTCGGCGGTCGTCGTCCGAGAGTTGTCGGTTCCATGTTGCGTGGCCTGTTCCTGGCTTCGGGATGCCGATCGTCTCGACGTCGTCGCTCCCCGAACGTGCGGAGCCCTTCCTGCTCTCGGTCGAACTGGCCCGCGGCAAGCTGGTCCAGCTCCGCAACCAGGCTTCCACGTGGGAACTGGCCGGCATGCGGCTTCCCGAGGAATTTGTCCCGGCCAGCCGCCGCGCACACCTGTTCTTTGCCCGGGCGGCCTCGTCGCAGTCGGATCCGGCCGGCGCGTCGGCCCTCGCCGAGCAGGCGCTGGAACACGGTTTCATTGCGGCCGACATTCTGACTCGAGCGTATTCCCGCCAGGCTCTGGCGGGGCGCACGCAGCGGTATTCGCAGCTTCCCGCGGTCCTCGGCTGCCATCTTCCGGACTACGTGCTGCCCCCCGCTGAGACCCAGGAATTCGGGCTGTCGTTCGACGCTGCCGCGGTTCCGCTCAACTGGAGAACGGTCGAAGAATCCGAGGGCGAATACCGGTGGGATCTGTTCGATCAGCAGGTGAGCTGGTGCGAACAGAACCGATTGATGGTCCTGGGGAGCCCGCTGGTCGATTTTGGCTCGTCCGGACTTCCTCCCTGGCTGGCCAGGTGGGAGCACGATTTTTTCAATCTGCAGAGTTTCGTCTGCGATTTCGTCGAGACGGCCGTCGCCCGGTATCAGGGACGGATTCGACTCTGGGAGATCGCCGCCCGCGCGAACACCGGCGGCGCTCTCGCTCTGGCCGAAGAGTCCCGCCTGACCCTCGTCGCCCGGATGCTGGACGTCGCCCGGCAGGTTGACGAAGAAGCCCGGCTGATTGTCCGGGTCGATCAGCCCTGGGGGGAGTACCTCGCCCGCGGCCAGCACCGGCTGTCGCCGCTGCAGATGGTCGACGCGCTGCTCCGATCGGGCGTCGGTCTGGCGGGGGTGCACCTGGAGATTGCAATGGGCTATCTGCCCCGCGGTTCCGCCCGCCGCGATCTGCTGGACGTTTCCCGTCTGTTGGATCAGTGGAGCGTTCTGGGGATCCCGCTTTACGTGACGCTGGCGGCGCCGTCTGCCATGGCTCACGACCCGGCTGCCGGTTTCGACTGGGAAATCGACCCGCACGTCTGGGAGACCGCCGACACAGAGTGCGAGCAGTCGCGGTGGTTCGGGGAGCTGCTGCCGCTGCTGATGGCGAAGCCCGCGGTCGCCGGCGTCTTCTGGTCGCAGTGGAGCGACGTTGTCGCTCACGAGCTCCCCCGCGCCGGCATCCTCCGCGAGAACGGGGAGCCCAAGCCGCTGCTCGATCGCATTCGGAATTTCGAGCAGGATTGCAACCTGCCGACCTCCTGATCGCGATGCTCCGCACAGCGGCGAATTTGCCGGCTGCTCGTGCGAAATTTGAGAGCGTCTGTTATCCTGCCGTTTTGGTCAATTCGCCGGGCTCCGTGCCCGGATTGCAGGCATTCCCGCACGATGCCCGCGCCTTCGCAGGCGCGGTTTCGCTTTTCGCGGAAGGACCGATTCGATATGGCAATGGACGTGTACGCACCCTGCCCGTGCGGCAGCGGTAAGAAACTGAAATTCTGCTGCGCGGACCTCGCGGAGGATATGGACCGGATCACGCGGCTGATGGAGAACAATCAGCCCCGCGCCGCCCTGCAGCAGCTCGAAGCCGTCGCCAAGCGACACGCCCGCAGCTCCTGGGTTGAATCGACCCGCATCCTGGTCCATTTGGAACTGGCGGAACCGGCCGCGGCGCGGGACCTTGCCCGCGAGTTTCTCGAACACCAGCCGGACCACGAATTCACCCTGGTGCTCTACGCCACCTCGGCCCTGCAGGCGGACGGTTACGATCAGGCGGAAAAGCTGGTGCATCGCGCCTTCCAGCGCGCCTCCCGCAAGTTTCCCTCGATGGTGGCGGGGCTGGCGCTCGCGTCCGCGGCGGTCATGTCCTCGCGCGGCAAATTCATGTCGGCCCGCGAGCACCTGGGCTTCGCTCTGAAGATCGCCCCGGATCAGGATCGCCAGGAGATCTTCGTCCGGCTGCTCGAATTCGACAACAGCGCCCAGATTCCGTACCCCCTGCGCGGCGCCCATAACCTGCCGCAGGCCGCGTTGAGCGAACCTCAGCAGTCCGAATTCAAGAAGGCCCTCAAGTACGTCAGCGTCGGCTGCTGGCGCGAAGCCGCCGACGTCCTTCAACCCCTCACGGTCGCCGTCCCCGACTCCGCCGAGGTCCACCATGCGGTCGGACTCTGCCGCGCCTGGTCCGGCGATGAAGCGGCGGCGGCGGCGGCCCTGCACGCGGCGGCCGCCCGCTACTCCGATCTGGCCACCGCCGTCGAGTGTGAGACGATCGCTCAACTCCTCGATCAGAACGTGGCGACCGACCGCACGGACGTCCTGTCGCTGACGGTCCCGCTGAATTCGGTTTCCCGTCTCCTCACTGCGCTCGACGCGGTTTCACGCCTCCAGCGACTGACGCTCCCCCCCGGCGACCCGGATGCCCCCACAGCCTCGTACCAGGTCCTCGACCGGCCTCGCGTCCGACGCGAAGACATGGCCGGACTGACGGTGGAGACGGCCCCGCAGGTTGTGGCGCAGATCCTCGTCTTCGACGCCGAACGGGGAGTCCAGGAACTGCCCGCCCGAATGTTGATCGTGGCGGCCGCGGGCAAGGACTTCGACGACGCCGGCGATCTCATGCGGGCAGTCGTCGGAGAGCTGGCCGACTGGAGCCAGCCCGAAACCTCGACGGTCTCGAGCGCCGCCCGCGAATTGCACGAGCTGGGCTGGTCCTGGGGCTTTCCCGCCAACGCCTCCGCCGTCGAGCGGCAGCGGATCGATCTCGAACAATGGGCTCGAACCGTCCGCGACGTCTGGCCGAACCGCAAGACATTCCTGCTCGGCGGTCGCTCGCCGCGCGAATGCGTCGGCGATGCCAGCTCCCGCGTGGCCCTTTACGCAGCCGCCTACGCCTTCGACGCCTACTGCGATGAAGCGGGTTACAACCTCGATCTCGACGCGGTCCTGAAGGACCTGCAGCTCGAACCGCTGCCGCCGTTCGAGGTCGACGGCGACGCCCCGGTCAGCAATTTGTCGGTCATGCAGACCGAACGGTTGCCCGTGGAGACGCTGACTGACGCGCAGTTGATGTCGGTCGCCAACCGGACGTTGCTGATTCACCACGACCGTTCCGTGCTGCGGGTTCTTCCGCTGGCACTGGAACGACCGAACTGCCTCAAGCAGCTCGATCTCGACCGCTGCTACATGACGCTCGCCGACCTCTGCCGGCAGCACGGCCGTCGGGACCAGGCGCTCGACTGGATTCAGCGCGGTCGAACGCAGATCTCAGAAACGGATTCGTCGTTTGAGGCTCAGGCGCGCTGGGACTTCCGCGAACTGATCCTGCGTCTCGAAGATCCGTCCGATCCGGGGCTCCGGCCGCTGCTCAACAAGTTTGCGACCTACTACAGCCCCAAGCTGCCTCAGCTTCGGCCGCAGCTCGAAGGGATTCTGGCCCAGCTCGAAGTCGAGTCCCCCTGGTCGGCGGGTGGACTGGTTATGCCCGGCCAGGAGTCCGCCGGCGGGGTCTGGCAGCCCGGCAGCCCGGTCGCCGCCGGGGCAGAATCGGGCGGCGGCAAACTCTGGCTCCCGGGTCAGTAACGGAATCACGCCATGGTCCAGCAGTTCGCCGGCCCTGCCGATGTCATGCGACGGGCGCTGGAACTGGCGGCGCGGGGACTGGGCTCGGTCGAGCCCAATCCTCCCGTCGGGGCCGTGCTCGTCGACGATGAGCTGCGCTGCCTCGGCGAAGGCTGGCACCAGCGCTACGGCGGTCCGCATGCCGAGGTCCATGCCCTTCAGGCGGCCGGCGAAGCGGCGCGCGGAGCGACGCTCTACGTCACGCTGGAGCCCTGCTGTCATTACGGCAAGACGCCGCCGTGCAGCCAGGCGGTCATCGCGGCGGGCGTTCGGCGGGTTGTTGCCGCCATGTCCGACCCCGCCCCGCACGTCGGCGGTCAGGGCTTCGCCGACCTGCGGGCCGCTGGCATCGAAGTGACCGTCGGACTGGAGGAGACGGCAGCCCGTCTGCTGACCGCCCCGTTCGTCTGCCTGATGCTCGACCGGCGGCCGTGGGTCCACGCCAAATGGGCCATGACCCTCGACGGAAAACTCGCCAGCCGGACGGGCCACTCGCAGTGGATCTCGTCAGCGGCTTCCCGGGCCGTGGTCCACCAGTTGCGCGGCCGGATGGACGCCATCCTGATCGGCATCGGCACGGCGCTGGCCGACGATCCGCTCCTGACCGCTCGTCCTCCCGGCCCCCGAACGCCGGCCCGGATCGTCGTCGACAGCCACCTGCGACTCCCCCCCGCCGGCCAGCTAGCTAGATCGGTCGACATGGGGCCGGTGATTGTCGTGACGACTTCAGCAGCCGACGCGAACCGCGCCGAACTCCTCGCTGAAGCCGGCGTGGAATTGCTGAGACTCGCTCAAAGCCCCGATGGCCACCCCGATCTGACGGCGTTGCTCGCCGAGCTGGGGCGCCGTCGCATGACGAATCTGCTCGTCGAAGGAGGCTCGGCGATTCACGGGGCCTTCTACGACGCGGGGCTGATTGATGAAGTGCATGCCTTCATCGCCCCGAAGCTCGTCGGCGGCGCATCGGCGCCGTCGCCCATCGGCGGCGCAGGAGCTTCCGAAATCCCCCAGACCAGCAGTCTGCAGCATGTGGAACTGCAGACGCTGGATGGCGACGTCTACCTGCGCGGCGTGACGCGGATTCCGGGGTGAAGCAGTAGGGTGAGTCGAGTCTCCGAGGCTCACCTTGATTTGTGATCGCAGCGGTGAGCCTCGTGGACTCTCACCCTACGTCGAATCAGGATCGCTCAGACCGGCATCCGGCGACTACAGGCCGTCGGCAAAACCTTCTTCGCGGGACGCCGCTCCGAAGGAACGACCGGCTCCGGCGCCGACGGCAACCATCTGCCGTCCGCTACTCACCGGATACATCCGAGGCAGATCCAGCACTTCTTCGCGTTCATCCGACGGCAGCAGCGAGGCGTAGCTCTCTTCGCCGTAGTCGTCGTAGGTGCTGACGTAGCCCGGCAGCTTCGAACGTTCCAGTTCCTTGTGGAAGGCGTCGACCACGCGGTTCTGGATCAGCTCGCGGCAGATCGAATTGATCGGGTGCGCGATATCCGCATACAGCTTGGCGCGACCGTCGTCCCCCTTGAGGGCGCGATCTTCATTCAGCCTCGCTCCGCATTCGCTGCAGAAGCGGGACCGGAGATGGTTCTTGCATGAGCACCGCGGGCAGCGGTCGGTCAGCTTGCGACTCGGCATCGCCACGAAGGACCCGCGGGTCCCCTGGATGATCTTCAGGTCGCGGATCACGAAGCATCCGTCGAAGGTCACAGAGCAGAATGCCTGCAGACGCTCGTTCGGATCTTCCATCAGCTTGATGCGAATCTCAGTAATTTCCACGGCCGCGCTCCTATCCGCGTCCCTCAGGTGCAGCTCCGGGTGACAAAGACCCAGGGATATCCGGCTGATCTCAGCCGTCCGGCAATCTGCAGCGCCTGCCCGCGGTTGTGGCAGACGCCGAAGTACGCCGTTCCGCTGCCGCTGAGCTGATGCCCCAGCACTGGCAGACGGTCAAAAACCTCCCTGAGCCCCCGAATCGCCTCACTCAGCGATTCCGCCGGAGCTTGCAGACCGTTATGCAAACACCGTGCCGCCTCCGCGACCGCCCCCCGCGACCATGCGGCGATAAGTCCTTCTGGAGAAAGACCTTCAGTATCGGGGCGACAGTGCTTGTAGACCAGCGGCGTCGACAGGCCCGCCTGCGGTTTTGCCACGACAAAGTGCAGAAACTCCGGCAGGTTCAGCGGTTCCAGAATCTCGCCTCGCCCCGTGCAGCGCGCCGTCGTCGATCCGCCTAGAAAAAACGCAACATCGCTCCCCAGTTGGGCAGCCAAGCCCACCAGTTCCCCCGTCGAAAGCCCCAGTCCCCACAACGCGTTGAGCCCCAGCAGGGCCGCCGCGGCGTCGCTCGACCCTCCCCCCATCCCCGCCGCGGAAGGAATCCGCTTGATGAGGCGGACATCGGCGCCGGCGGTCGCACCGGTGCGCTGGCGGAGCAGTTCGGCGGCCCGGACCACGAGGTTCTCCGGGCCGGTGGGGATGGTGTCGACAGACACGCCGGTGACCGGCGAGACGGCGAGTTCGACGTTGAGCCGGATTGCGTTGTCGTTCGACGCGGAGAACTCCAGCGTATCGAAGAGGTTGATCGCCGACATGACGGTGTCGATGTCGTGGAAGCCGTCGGGGCGCTTGCGGACGATCCGCAGAAACAGGTTGAGTTTTGCGGGAGCGTCGACGATCAGCGCGCGGTCGGACCACCGGAAGAACATCTGGCAGCCTCCTCAGAAAAGGTGAGCCGCGGAGTCCTCGGCCGACGAATCGAATGCTCAGGCCGCGCGGAGTGAGACCGATCCAGTTCGGACGGTCTGCGACGCGCGAACTCCGCGACCTGTGATGGGGGAGGATGGTAAGACCCGGTTTCGCCGGGGTCAAGCGGAGTTGGACGAGGTCCGGCTGTCAGTGGCGATCGATTGACGTGACCGGAGTTCCGTCGCAAATTGGTGGTCGACGATCACGGCACAGCGGACGTCGCGTTGGTCATTCCGCATCTTGAGCCCCGAAGCTGGCGACGGGCTGTCGCCACGGGTGAAACGGAGTCCGCCGTCAGGCGGACGGAGTGCAACCCGTGGGAAGAACGCCTTTCAACGTCCAACCGGCGCGGATGGGGCGGCGGAATGATTCCACGGGTTGCGCGTCGGGCGGCTTCGCCGCCACGTCGCTCCACCCGTGGCGACAGCCCGTCGCCCCTCACGGGGCTCAGAGCGGCGCAGGTGCCTCTGCATTGTGGACCGCTTTTTGGCGAGGGCGCCCGAAGATTTCAGCGTCGCCGCGATTTCCATCTCGCATCTGCGGACGTCACGCTATGCTGAACTCATCGCAATTCGTTCTCTCCCGAGAGGCCATCGCATGAGCATCATCTGGTTCCTCCTGATCGGGATTGCCGCCGGTTGGCTCGCGGGACAGGTGATGCGCGGCGGCGGTTTTGGGCTGGTGGGCGATCTGATCGTCGGCGTGGTCGGGGCGCTCCTGGGCGGATTTCTATTCGGGGTGCTGGGGCTCTCGGCGGACGGCCTGATCGGCAGCCTGGTCACCGCGACGGTCGGCGCCATCGCACTGCTGTGGCTGCTGCGGTTTTTCCGCATCAAAGCGTGAGGTCACGCCGCCCGGCCAACGGACTTCTCGCCGGCGTTCGTCATCCGCCAGAGCAGGGCCAGCGTCTCCAGCCGAGCCCGACGATGGGACGTCAGCAGCAGTTGCGGGATGACTGTCAGGGCGGGAAAGACTCCCAGTTGCCAAGGGAGATTCGAACCCGCTCCTCGTTGTTGAAAGACGAGCGCCGCCAGTCCGATCAGGGCCGGAATGCTCAGCATGCCAGCAAAGAGCCAGAGCGTGGCGAGCTGCCATTTCCGGGTGCGCAGGCAGACCTCCGTAAGGCATTCGCCGAGCTTTCCTTCGCTCAGCAGTTGCTTCTCCCGATACTGCAGTCCGCCCATCGCCTTCAGTTCATCAACAATCGCGTCCATCGCCGACTCCGGTGTTGCCGCAGGGAGAGTCCCTCATATTCTGCGCAGAATAGCGGAGAGGACGAGCCGGGGACCAACGGTCGCCGTCTGGCGACCGCTTTCCGGGTGGCACAGACATTCCTGTCTGTGGCTTTCTCCTCCTGGGTCAGAATGCCCAGCCCGGTCGAAGCCGGATTCAAACGCACGCGCAGACAGAAATGTCTGTGCCACTTGAAGAGACTGACCTCACACCAGCCACTCCGGCTTGACGATCATCACGATCCCCAGTGCCAGGATCACCGCGCCGCTGATCAGCTTCAGATACCGGCCGCCGGTCTCCTGCAGGCGGTGTTTGCCCAGCGTCACGACGACCACCGTCACCATCAGCGAGTCGTCGAACATATAGGCGGCGATGTAGAGCAGCAGATAGAGGAAATTCTCCCACGCCGGCAGGTTCTGCAGCGTCAGGATGCCGGTATACATCGCGGGGAGTCCCGCCGTGCAGAGGAGTTCGACGATGTTGACCAGCACCGCCAGCACGGACGCCCCCACGATCGCGCCGATCAGCGTTTCGGCCATCACGATCTTCCGCATCCGCTCGTACAGCTTCGGCTTGGCGGATTCGGGGATCGACAGCGAGACGCCCTTCTTGAACGCGAAGAAATCTTTGACGTGAATCGTGCCGACCACCACGGCCAGCAGTCCCAGCAGGATCTGGGCCGGGCGGAGCAGGCCGATGAATTGAAACACGTTCAGCCAAGCGGCCATAAACGCCATGTACGCGGCCCCGCTGATGACGACGAACGTCCCCGCCACGGCGAGGATCTTCCAGCGGTCCCGCAGGTTCACCAGCAGCGACAGCAGAAACAGCAGAACCCACATCGCGCACGGATTGAAGCCGTCGACCAGTCCGACCAGAATCGTAAACGCCGGCAACCCCCACTGCTTCCAGTTCACCTGCCCCAGCATCGGCAGGTAGACCGTATCCGACACGGTTGGAGGCTGCGGCAGCGGATCGGTCGTCTCCGAAACTTCCGGCGGCAATTCCCGCCGCGGTCGGGGAGGAGGGGCCTCCGTGTCGGACTCCGACAGCGGGCCGATCTCGGGAGGGAGCGGCTCGGCGTTCGACCCGCTCGCGCCGACTTCGGGGGGCGGCGGCGGAAGTTCTGGAACCGGCTCGAACGCCGGCGGATCGCCAGCCTGTGCAACGCCGCCCCAGCCCGCAAACCACGGCAGCGGTCTTTCGTCGAAACCGCGACGGGCCGGTCGATTCCACGAGGTCTTCGGCGGGCAGGGGACGGTCACCCCGTTCAGGACGTCGTCCCACAGTCGAAAGCTGGCGACGGCATCGATGAAGCCGATCATCAGCCGCCCCCCCATGTGCAACGCCGGGACTCCTGCGCCCTGGACGCCGTAGCGATTGGCGACTTCCTGCAGCCGCCGCTGGGCCTCCACGGAGACCGCAATGTCCTTCTCGACGAACTTGTAGCCGGGGTAACGCGGCGCCAGCTCTTCAAAGATGATCGGATGGGCCAGCGCGCAGCGCGGGCACCCCTGTCGGACGAAGACTTCGACCGTCAGCAATTCTTCCAGTTTGGGCGGCGACGTCTTCGCGTCCCAGCCGAACTCGAACCGACCGCTGGCGTAGAAGGCGGGCAGTCCGGGTTTCTCGATCTTGAAGTGATCGGCGAGCTTGTAGAACCGGGCCAGCGCGGCCTCGTCGCCGGCGACGTCGCGATACGTCACCACGACGCCGGCTTTCTTCGCGTAGTGCTTCTCGACGTACGCGCGGGCCGCTGCCGACAGCTCGGACTCGCCCCGCAGGAAGACTTCGACGACCGCGCAGCGGGTCTCCGCGGCCGGAGCCTCGACGACGCCGATCAGGAGTACCGCGCTGACGAGCGGAAACAGAAACGTCAATCGAGGGGAGTGTCTGGCGTCCATACCCTGAGTCTGGCCACGGAAATGCGGATCGACAAGCAAAAAGAGCGATGATCGCCCGAGAAACGGGACTCGACTCGAACGGCTTTGCTTTGCATTCGTGCGCCTGCTGCGCACAATCCGCACAGGGCTCAAACTCACCGGCTTTCAGCTTTTGCTACAAGAAGTGAGAAGATTTCACGCAAAGACGCAGAGCTGAACGCAAAGACGCCAAGTAGAATTCAGCAAATGCGACTCGATCTCCCGGTATCGCTTCGATATTCGATCTTGGTCGTTCGACATTGTTTTCTTTGCGTCTTTGCGCGAAATCCTTCTTCCGGATTCACGACCACGTTGAAGACAGATTCACAGGACCACCGCCCCATGACCACGCGTATCACCGGATTGACCGCTCACGACGTTCGCTTTCCCACCTCGCGGTCGCTCGACGGCTCCGACGCGATGAATCCGGACCCGGACTACTCGGCGGCCTATGTCGTACTGACGACCGACGATCCGCAGGGCGCCGCCGGGCACGGGATGACGTTTACGATCGGCCGGGGGAACGAGCTGTGCGTTGCCGCCATTGAGGCACTGCAACCGCTGGTCGTCGGGCTGAACATCGACGAGTTCGCGGCCGATCCGGGGGCGTTCTGGCGGCACATCACCGGCGACAGTCAGC
Source organism: uncultured Planctomycetaceae bacterium (assembly GCA_942493135.1). Classification (GTDB taxonomy): domain Bacteria; phylum Planctomycetota; class Planctomycetia; order Planctomycetales; family Planctomycetaceae; genus Planctellipticum. The sequence goes on from OW818684.1 coordinate 3,872,450, forward strand.
TCCGCTGGGTCGGACCGGAGAAGGGGGTGATTCACCTCGCGACCGCCGCGGTGGTCAACGCGGTGTGGGATCTCTACGCCAAGACGGCGGGAAAGCCGCTGTGGCGGTTGTTTGCCGACATGACGCCTGAGGAACTGGTTGGCTGCGTCGACTTCCGGTATCTGACCGACGCCCTGACGCGGGACGAGGCCCTCGGCATCGTCCGTAAGCTGCAGCCGACGCGAGCGGAGCGGATCGCGATGCTGCAGGACCAGGGCTACCCGGCCTATACGACTTCGGCGGGCTGGCTGGGCTATTCCGACGACAAGCTGCGGCAGCTCTGTCGGGACTGTCTGGCGCAGGGCTGGGAGGTGTTCAAGATCAAGGTGGGACGCGACCTGGAGGACGATGTCCGCCGGTGCCGGATCATCCGCGAAGAGATCGGCTGGGACCGCCGGCTGATGATGGACGCCAACCAGGTCTGGGATGTCGGCCCGGCGATCGAGTGGATGAAGCGCCTCGCCGAGTTCAAGCCGTGGTTTATCGAAGAGCCGACCAACCCGGACGACGTGCTGGGGCATGCGGCGATTGCGAAGGCCGTCGCGCCGATTCAGGTCGCGACGGGAGAGCACTGTGCGAACCGGATCATGTTCAAACAGTTTCTGCAGTCGGGCGCGATCGGCGTATGCCAGATCGACAGTTGCCGGCTGGGGGGCGTCAACGAAGTCCTGGCGGTGATGCTGCTGGCGGCCAAATTCGGCGTGCCGGTCTGCCCGCACGCTGGGGGGGTGGGACTGTGCGAGTACGTGCAGCACCTGGCGATGATCGACTACATCTGCCTGAGCGGCTCGCTGGAGAACCGGCTCTGCGAATACGCCGGGCACCTGCACGAGCACTTTTTCCATCCGGCGGTCATTCGGAACGGCCGGTATCTGCCGCCCACGGCGCCGGGGTACAGTATTGAGATGTTGCCCGCATCCATTGCGGAGTACACTTACCCAACCGGCCCGGCATGGCGGTAGGGCAGGCTCCCGCCTGCCGAGTACCGAATACATGGAGAATGGGAAGGAGCCCCCGTGCTGCGAGCAACGATTGTTCTCCTCGCCCTCGTCCTGGCCCTCCCGGCCACGGCTCAGGAGCCCCCGAAGACCGACTTCGGTTTCGACCCGAAGACGATCCCCGCCCCGGACCCGGCGTACGGTCCGCCGGTGGCGCGGGTGTTCGGGGAGTACATCTATCTGGCTCGGGCCGGCGCGGCTCCTCGAAAGATTGACCAGGATCTCGTGGACGGGATCAACAGCAGCGTCTGGCACGACCTGCAGTTGTGGCTGATCGAGAAGGAGCGGATTACCGCCACGCCGCAGGAGATCGAACAGGTCGCGACCCGGATGCGATTGCTGATGTGGAGCGCCGGTCCGAAATTCGAGTTCGATCTCGCGAGCATCCTTTTTCAGGAAGTCTTCCAGCATTGGATGGGTGCGTGCTGGGTGACGCAGTGGAAGATCGATCGCCTGCTCTATCAGCGCTATGGCGGGGGAACGGTCATCTTTCAGCAGTTCAGTCCGCAGGAGCCGGTTGGGGCGCACCGTCGTTTCCTGGAAGAAGCGGAAGCGGCGAAGGCGATCGAATTCTACGAGCCGGAGGTCCGCGAAAGGTTCTGGAAGTACTACCTCGACGAGGACGGCAGCCTGATGCACGCCATCCCCTCGGACGAAGTCGACTTTGATCAGCCGTGGTGGCTGAAACCGGCGGATGTCGAGCGATGACTCTCGCGGCCATGCGAGACCGCGACGCAGAGGCCAAGCCCGTGTCCAACTCCGCCGACCGCGAGCCCTGGTTTCTGGAAGGCCGGCGGTCGGTCCTGCAGCGCGCGGTGTTGATGTCGCTGGTGCTGGGAGGATTAGGTTTTGTGGCGGGAATCGGGTGGCTGGTCGGCGTCATGGTTCTGATCAACCTGATCCCCGCGTTCGACGAGGCGATGCTGGTGGTATTTGGTGGTACGGGGTGTCTGGCGCTCGGCGGTGCCGTCGCGATTCCCTATTCCCGCTGGCTGTCACATCCGCCAGCGGGCACGGCATTGCGTGTTGTTGGGCTCGTTGTCTGCGGCGCGCTGCTGGCCTCTTTGGTCAGTTCCCTCATGGTTCTGGTCGAATCCGTGGATTCGGAGATCATGTCTCCTGACGAGTATTCCAATCGCTGGCTGCGGATTCCGATCGAGTATCTGCTGCTGTTTGGAGCGATCTGGCTGGCCTGGAGCGTCGCCTTTGTGCGTCGATCCTGGATGTGGCCATTGATGGCCGGACTGTCTGCAGCATCCATACTCCTCCTGCCCGTGTTGATCTTCGGGATGGACGCGTCCACCACTCATCTGATTGGCTGGCTTCCATTGGAGGTTCAGCAGATTCTGGCGATCGCGTCCGGAGTCACCGTCGGCGGGCAGTTCTTCGCCCTGCTCGTAATCCCCTGGGGCATCCCCTTCTGGTTTCCGCCGGAGCGGAATCCCGCTCCTTTCAGCGCCGCCCAGGGCTGACGCCGCTGGGCTACAGTCGATCGCCTCTGGGCCGGGGCTGAAGTCGGCGCGGGTTTGAGAGCAGTAGCCCCGGATGGGGCGGATCACTGTAGCCCAGAGCGTGAGCTGTGGGCGGGAAGAGGCCGGAAATGCTTGGCCGACCTCCCAGGAGCCTGCACCCGGAACGACATGAGATTCGCCCCGGACTTCCACTGAAGGTGCGTCGACGGCGGCCGGCGGAGCCGGCCCTACTAGTCCGTCTATCGCTATTCGTCCGGTTGCGGGTACAGCGAGCGAAGCTTGATTCTTGCGTCAGTTGTGGTGAATCGCCAGTGAGCGCCACAACCCTGGGCGTTGCGGCGCTCCTGCCAGGCCGTCATGGCCCGCCCCATCTCCGTGATACTGTCGAAGCGGCGGCCAAGACACTGTCGCGTCAGGACGCTCAGTTCGATTTCCGCCATGTTCAGCCAACTGCCGTTGCGGGGAGTGTGCTCGATCCGCAAGCGATTCCGCAGTCGCCCGGCGGTCGTAACGCCGAACCGGGCATAGAGGCTGCCGATGTCGTGCGTATTGAGATTGTCGCAGACCAGCGTCACGGTTTTCGCCTGCGGATAGTCCACGTCCAGAAGCTGCTGGACTTCCTCCGCCCAGTCCCTCCGCGTGCGGCTGTCGCGGTGACTGACGCGACGCCAGCCCCGGAGCGGATCGAAGAACAGAAAAATCGCCTGCACGCCTTCCCGCTGATAGTGGTGGTCTTCCCGACGCGCCTGTCCGGGCGCCATCGGCAGCGCCGGTTCGACATCGCTCACGACCTGCTTGGCGGCTTCGTCCATGCAGATCAGCGGGTGCTGCTCATCGTACGTTTCGCAGTAGACGTCGAGGATCTTCTCCATGTGAGCGACGAATCGCGCCCGATCTCTTTCCGGGATGCAGAACCGCCGCGTGCGCCAGGGCTGCAGCCGGTTTTTTTGAGACATTGCCGGACGGTCTCGCGACAGACGCTCGTCACGACCTGCAACCGGCACAACTCATCCACCAGCAACTGCAGCGTCCACCGCTGGTGACCCTCCGGCGGCGTCGAACAGCACAGAGTCACCAGGCGGGCTTCCGCCTGCCCATCAAGCTTCGGCGGCGCGGCGGGGCTCGCACGCGGCTTCCGCATCAACGCGCCAGCGAGCCCGTCCTCCGCAAACTTCTGTCGGACGCGGCGAATCTGACGTTCGGACCGTCCGACGACCTCGCAGATGTACGTGTCGGGCCGTTGACCGTCGAGATGATCTTCGTCCGCCAGAAGCAGAATCCGCGCCCGTCGCGCCACGGCAGCTCCCACCGACTGACTGCGGCACACGGCTTCCAGCTCCGCCCGCATCACAGCGGTCAAATGCACTTCGACCTTTGCGCTCATCGACGGCCTCCCTGCCACCGAGACACCCCCTCTGACGAATCGACCTTGCGGCCACTTCCGTCGCCTTTTACAACAACCGGACGATTAGCGATAGACGGACTACTACGCCCCCTCGGCTCTCGACTCTCGACTTCATTCGATCTTCGTCGCGTGAAATCTTCACTCTCAATCCGGCGCGAACTGCCGCGCCGAACCATCCGCGACCTGTTGCGAGATGTGCTGCTGCTCGCTGCGCAGGATTAGAAAGCGTTCCAGGACCAGCGCGTCGATATTCGTCGCCGCGAAACACCGCCAGGCGTCTTCCGGGGTGCAGACGATCGGTTCCCCGCGGACGTTGAAGCTGGTGTTGATCACCACCGGGCAGCCCGTCTGATTGCGAAACTGGTCGAGCAGCCGCCAGAACCGCCCGTGACGCTGCTCGTCCACCGTCTGCACGCGGGCCGAATGATCCATGTGCGTGATCGCGGGAACATCCGACCGCGGCGTATGCACCGCCGCCAGACCTTCGCTCGGCATCCCCGGCGGCGTCGCCCGCCAATGCTCGGGCCGAACCTTCACAACGGTCATCATGTACGGCCCGAGGTCCTGCGGCCGGGCCTCGAAATACTCTCCCGCGGCGTCTTCCAGAATCGCGGGTGCGAAGGGCCGGAACGACTCGCGGAACTTAATCTTCAGATTCATCACCGATTGCAGCTTCGGGCTGCGGGGATCGCCCAGGATACTGCGGGAACCGAGCGCCCGCGGCCCGAACTCCATCCGCCCCTGGCACCACCCCACCACCTGCTCGTCCGCCAGCAGCCCGGCGACCCGCTCGCAAAGCTCATCGTCGCTCAACTCGTGATAGGTCGCTCCCTCGCGATCGAGCAGGGCTCGAATCTCGTCTTCGACAAACGCCGGCCCCAGCAGCGAACCCCGCTGAGAATCCTCCGGGCGGACCGTCCGAGTTTCGCCCAGGAGCTGATGGCTGACAAACTGTGCCGCCCCGAGAGCCCCCCCCGCATCGCCCGCCGCCGGCTGGATCCAGATCCGCTCGAAGGGGCCTTCGCGCGACAGCCGGCCGTTCGCCACGCAGTTGAGCGCGACCCCGCCCGCCAGGCAGAGGTTCCGCATTCCGGTCCGCGCCTGAAGCTGCCGGGCCATCCGCAGGACGATTTCTTCGGTCACCTCCTGAATCGACGCCGCCAGGTCGCATTCTCGCTGCGTCAGCGGCGACTCGGGTGGCCGGGGCGGACCGCCGAAGAGCTGCTCGAACTTTCGGCTCGTCATCCGCAGCCCATGCCAGTAGTCGAAGTACGACAGGTCGAGTCGGAACGAGCCGTCTTCCTTCAAATCCAGCAGTTTCTCGCGGATCGTTGCGGCGTAGATGGGCTTTCCGTAGGGGGCCAGGCCCATCAACTTGTATTCGCCCGAATTCACGCGGAAGCCACAAAAGTACGTGAAAGCCGAATAAAGCAGTCCCAGCGAATGGGGATAGCGCAGCTCCTGCAGCAGCTCGATCCGCTCGCCGCGACCGACGCCGCAACTGGCGGTCGCCCACTCGCCGACGCCGTCGATCGTCAGAATCGCCGCCTCGTCGAATGGCGAAGGATAGAACGCGCTGGCTGCGTGCGACTCGTGATGCTCGACGAACACAAACCGCCGGCGGTAGTCCTTGAGCGGCCCCGACCGCAGCTCGCGCTGCAGAAAGAGCTTGTCCTTCAGCCAGACCGGCAGCGCCTGCAGGAAAACGCGAAACCCGCGCGGGGCGGCGGCGAGCTGCGTCTCCAGCAGCCGGTCGAACTTGAGCAGCGGCTTCTCGTAGTAGGCGACGTAGTCGAGTTTGTCCGCCGTCAGTCCCCCCGCATTCAGGCAGTATTCGATCGCATGGACCGGGAACGACGGGTCGTGCTTCTTCCGCGTAAACCGCTCTTCCTGCGCCGCGGCGACGATCTCGCCATCCACGACGAGCGCGGCGGCGGCGTCGTGATAGAAGGCGGAGATCCCGAGAATTGCTGACATGCGGCGTGTATCCGTGTGGCGACCGGGGGATCGGGCACATCAGGCTAACATGGCAATTGGGGGCCGCAAACCATACACAGGAAGAAGAGGGTTCACCGCGGAGACTCGGAGGACGCGGTGAAATGAACGGAGAAGAAGTTAACCACGAATCGCACGAATGGACGCGAATGAAGACGAAGCATGAGAGCCACGGAAGGGACTGAGGTCACGAAGCAGAATGGAGGCGGTCACCCCTCCTCGAACGGAATCGCGCCGTCTCCCGCGGTTCGCCCGTTTTTCTGCCAGATCGTTTCCATAAACTCGTGATGCCCCTTTCGGCTGACGCCATATTCGATAGTCGAGAGAATCGACCACCAGTTCCGGCCGGCCAGCGCCTGGACGGGAAACCACAGGCCCGGCAGAGCCAGGCTCTTGAGGATACCGCGGCGATCGGGAACCGCCTCGACGAAGGCCTGCCCGTCGTGGCGATTCCAGTGGAACGTCAGCGGGTCCCCGTCAAAGACGGCGACGTACTCGGTGACGCCGGCGCGCTCGAACTCGCTGCGGCGGGATTCGTACTCGCCCATGTCGTCGGAGTCGAAAACATCCAGCGCGAAATTGGGCGGCCCCTCGAAACCGTTGTCGACGGGTTCGCACTGCTTCAGCCGGCCGTGATTGACCATTGCGACCAGCCCGGGGACGATCCGCGTGTTGTCGTCGAGCAGCACGGGAACGTGGAGGCAGACGTAGATGCCGGGCGTAAAGAGGCGGTAGTGGTTGACGCAGAGGGCCAGATCGGTCAGCAGGACGGATTTCGCGGTGGTGAGTTCCGGCATGGCAGGTTCCGAGATTGCAGTTGCTCTTTGAGTCGGATGAAACCCGCATCAACCGGCAATCGAGTTGAGATTCCTCACTTCCCCGTCGCTCCCCACGACTTCATCTGCGCAATATTCCGCTCCAGCTCCGCCCGCCGCTCCCCTTTCGCATTCGCCAGATACGCCGCCATCTCGGCGTCATACGCCGCGGCGGTCTCGGGAGTCCGGCCGTGATCGTTCGTTTCGACCATCCACCGGTCGAGCCGGGCCCGCAGCTTTTCCAGCACGGCCAGGTGCTCCGGTTCTCCGGCGAGATCGTGGAGCTGATACCGGTCGGTCTGCCACTCGTAAAGCTCTTCCGCCGGGCGCGTCGGGGCGAACAGCAGCCGTTCCTGCAGGTCATCGAGTTTTCCTGCGGTATGCAGTTCCCGCAGCCGGAGCAGAATCGGTTTGTTGTCCTTGTAGGCGTTTGGCTGCAGCATCGGCCGGTCGGGATGGAAGTTGCGGATGTAGAGCCAGCGGTCGGTGCGGACTGAGCGGATGCGCTCCGTCGTCTCGTCGCAGCGGTCGCGGGCGGCGAAGATTTCGGCCCGCGGATGGTACTCTTTGCCGAAGACGTTCCGGCCCTGCACGGTCGGCGGGATGGCGATCCCCGCCGCGGCCAGCGAGATCGCCGGCAGATCGATGTGCTCGACCAGATCGTCGCGGACGCCGCCGCGCGGAATCCCCGGCCCGCGGATCACCAGCGGCACGTGCGTCCCTTCGTCGTACAAGAACTGCTTGCCGCGGGCGTGGCTGATGCCGTGATCGGTCATGAAGATCACCAGCGTCTGGTCGAGAATTTTCTCCGCTTCCAGCCGTTCGATGACCTGCCCAACCTGCCAGTCGGTGTAGCGGCAGGCATCCAGGTATCTGGCCCAGTCGTGAAGCAGGACTTCGTCGCGCGGATAATACGCCGGCAGCTCGACGCTCGCCGGATCGGTCAGCGTCCCCAGCGCGGCCTTGGCCGTCTCCTCCCAGTTCTTCCCTTCGCGGTACTTGCCGCCGTGGAGCTGGACCTGCATGAAGAACGGCTGCCCCGGCTTCCGCCCGGCCCAATCGGGGCCGTCGTAGATGGATTTGTCCCATTCAAAGTTGTAGTCGGTCTTGCCAAGTCGCTTGTTGCCGGCAATGCCCGAGCCGATGCAGGTGTAGTAACCCGCCTGCTGGAACAGCTTCGGAACCGGAATGACGCCGGCCGGCAGCGCGATCTGCTGGTCCCCCCGTCCGCTGCGATGGTTGTGGGCGCCGATGCTGGTCTGATACGTCCCCGTGATCAGCGCCGACCGGCAGGCGGAACAGACTGGAGCGGTCACGTAGGCGTGCGTGAACCGCGTCCCTTCGCGAGCGAGGCGATCGACATTGGGTGTTGCGAGGTGCGTGTCTCCGTAGCAGGAGAAGTTGGCGGACATGTCATCGACGAAGATCCAGACGATGTTGGGCCGGTCAGCGGCTGCCCCGGTCGATTCGATCCCGAGCGCAAGGAGTCCGAGCAGAATTGCCATCCAGATGCGGTGCATCGTCAGTCTCCGGGACGCAGGTGTCGTACTCAGCGGTGTTCTGTCAGCCGACAGCTTAACCCCGATTACCCAGTTCGTCAGCCCGGCTGGCAGACTCTGCGGGCTGGAGCGACTTTTCCGGAGCTGTCGGTCCTGCCGCAGTTGCCGCTTGAAGCAGTCGATAACAAAGTGTGTGATGTTCTGCTTCTCCCGATTCGGCGGCCACTCAGCCATGCGACGGCTTCGTTCCCAGCTCTGTCGACCCTCCCGGCGATTCGCCGCGCTGCTCGCGCTGGCGTCGCTCGGTGCGTCGGGCTGTCGAACGCTGGTCCTGCCCGGCATGCCGGTCTTCGAGTGGCATGCCCTCGAACCGGCGCCGCTGTCAGCCAAGGCCGCTGATGACGATGGGGTCGATCAGGCCGTCTGGCAGACCGAGAGCCTGACCAGCCACGGAACCATCCAGCTCATTCGCGCCCAGTCGTTCGACGAAGATGCGTTTGAGACCGGCGAACCCGCCCGGCTGTCGATCCTGACCGACGAGTAGCGGCAGGCTGACGTCCGACGGCGATTGAGCGCGGCCCTTCCCGCCCGTCCCCGGCTGTGGAATACTGTCCACGCCGGCGCTGACCGTGATGCCGTCCGGCTGCACTCCCGTGTCTGCTCCCGTCGACAGAAAGTCCTGCACATGGCCGCCGAACCTCGGGCCGACGACGATCGCCGTGCGGTCGCGAAACTGCTCCGCACTCTGCAGTGGGTCTTCACCGGAGCGGCCGTTCTCTGGTGGCTGTGGGCGGCTCTGGTCCTGTGGGCCGCGTTTACCCGTTCCGGCAACAAACTCGGGGCGTTTCTGGCGATCTACCTGCTGCTCACCGTCGGCGCCAGCGGCGTCGCCTTCGTGATGATGATGTGGGACAAATGGCGCGCCATCCGCGTCAAACCGCGCGTTTCCGAATCGACCCTGCTGTTCTGCAGCCTCGCCGGCGGCTGGCCGGGAACGCAGCTCGCCCGCATGCTGTTTCGACACAAGACGCAGAAGGTCAGCTTCCGCGCGGTCTACTGGCTGATCATCTCGCTCCACCTGCTGCTGCTCGGCTATGTCTGGTGGAGCGACTGGTTCCGCCTGATGGCGCAGGCGCTGATCTACAAAGCCCCGGCGGCCTGATCTCTTTCCGGCCGAACCTCCGCATCGTCGTTGCCGTCATCCTGTCATCCGGCATTGTCGTCGCCGGCCAACAGCCATTCGTCCCGATTCTCTGGAACGTTTCTCGATGAACTTCGCACGCTGGACCTTCTGGATCGCCGGCTGGTACGGCCTGGCGGTCATTCTGCCTCAGTACTTTCTGGAGCGCCGCATCGGCCTGGACTATCCGCCGGCGATCACCCATCCGGAGCACTTTTACGGGTTCATCGGCGTCGCGCTGGCCTGGCAGGTCGCGTTTCTGATCATGTCCCGCGACCCGGTTCGCTATCGGCCGCTGATGCTCGCGGGAGTCCTCGAAAAGGCCTCCTTCGGCATCGCCGCCCTGGTCCTCTACGTCCAGAATCGCCTGGCCGTCGCGCTGGTCCCGTTCGCCCTCCTCGATCTGGTACTCGGCGTGCTGTTCCTGGAGGCGTACCGTCGGACGGGAAATGCCTCCACTCTCAAGAACGCGTCGGGTGGTACGCTCTGAGTCTTCGAAGGGCGTGTCTTCGAGAGAGAGACCACGCCCATCGCAAAGCCTCTGGGCGTGCCACCCAAATATGACACACTGAATCAGCGACTCATCGCGCCGTCGCCGCCAGGGCCAGCGCACCGTGAACTACCACGCTCTCACCCAGCCCCGCCGGCACCACGTCAAACGCTCCGCGCAGCGAGGGAAACAGGTAGCAATCCACGGCAGCCCGTAACGGCTCGAAGAACAGCTCGTCGCCCGCCAGCGAAACGCCGCCCCCCACCACAACCACGTCCGGAGCAATCAGCGTTCCGACCTGCGCGATGGCCCAGCCCAGCACCTCAACCGCCTGGGCGTAGACCTCGCGGGCGGCCACGTTCCCCGCCGTCGCCGCGGTAGCGACCAGCCGGGACGAAAGCTGCTGGATATCGCGCTGCGCACGATTCAGCAGATCCTCGGCATCCCGTTCGTCGGCATGCTCCGCCACCCAGCGTCGGGCGGACTCTTCAATGCCCGGCCCCGCCGCCCGCGACTCGACCGTGTCGTGGGAGTCGCGGCAATCCAGGCCCGGCCGCAGGTGCCCGATCTCCGCCGCGGCAGGCCGGTCCGTTCCGTGAATCCTCCGGTCGATCACCAGTCCGCCGCCAATCCCGGTGCCGACGGTGACGTAGAAGACCGTTCGCAGGCCCCGGCCCGCGCCGAAGCAGGCTTCCGCCAGGCACGCCGAGTCGCAGTCGTTTCCCAGGCAGGCGGGCCGGTCCAGCTCCGTCCTGCACCATTCCGCCAGCGGAAAACCGTCCCAGCCGGTCACCTGGTGGCTGGTCTGCACGATGCCGCGATCCCCGAAGACCGGTCCGCCGAAGCCGAAGCCGACCCGTTCGATGTCATAAGCGGCGATCAGTTCCCGCCCGACTTCCCGGATCTGGTTCAAGATGCCCTGTGCACCGCGGGAGCGATCGATGTCGCGTCGTTCGAATGCGACGAACGACGCCCCGTCGCCACGTCCCACTCCCAGTTGCAGTTTTGTTCCGCCGATTTCGATGCCCAGGTACATGTCGCGCCGTCATTCCCGGTGTTGTGACTTCGTCCGTTTCCGCCGTCGCTCAGCCTGATGGCAGGAACTCACGAAAGCAAGGCAGCCCGGAACGGTGGAGGTTCCGGGCTGCCTGGCGAGGTCACGGCCTGACGAGCAAATATCAGCCGCGATGAATCTGGCGGAGCGACTGCTCCGCGGTCGTCCGGACTTCGGCGTTCGGATCCTGCGTCAGTTTCCGCAGATCGTTTTCCGCGGGCAGGGCCAGCGGTCCCAGTTCCCCCAGGGCATAAATCGCCCCGACGCGAACCTTCTCCTCCGGATCCCGCAGCGCGAGCCGCAGGGCGTTGACGGTTTCCTGCGATTGCGGAGCAAGTTCCGCCAGTGAGTAGGCCGACAACCAGCGGACGTTCGCGTCCTGGTCTTCCAGACAGCCTAGCAGCGTCTTCAGTGCAGGCTGCGACCACTGTCCATATCGGATCAGCACTTCTGCGACATGCAGCCGGACATATGCGTTCGGATCATTCAAGGCTTCGGAGAGCGCCGGCACCGCGTCGGCCGACTGCGGACCCATGCCGGCGAGGACGGCCGCCGCATAAGAGCGGACTGCGGAGTCTTCGTGCTTGAGCGACTCGACCAGCGTCCGGATGGACTGCGGCGTGCTCCCTTCGATCCGGGTCAGGGCCAGAGCGGCGTTCACCCGCACCATCCCGTCCGCGTGCTGCAATAGTTGCCGCAGTGCGGGAGCAGCCGCGAGCGATTGCGAGCCGAGCCGGCCCAGTTCGTTGGTGGCCTTCTTGATCTGTTCGACGTCGCGCGTCTCCAGATTCCTGACCAGGTCCTGGACCTGACCGGCGGCCTGCGGGCACAGCGCCAGCAGCGACAATGCCTGCTGGCTGTGATCCGTCCAGGTCCGCAACTTTGCCGACGTTTCCGGCGTCATCAGCGGCTGCCGGGCGGCCGCCGGAGTGATCGTCGGCTTCGCCGCCGGGGAGATGCTCGGCAGCGAGGCGGTCCCCTTCACTGCGACAATCGCCTTTTCGGCCGATTTGACAAATCCCGATTTTGCCGGCGTCCCGTCGACAGGCTCGTCCGGGATCAGCCGCACGTCCGCCGTCTTCGCGGCAATCGCCCGTTCCTCGGCGGCCGCCAGTTTGCGATCCAGCGCCCCGAGGGATTTCTCGGCTTCACCCAGCAGATCCCGGCCGTCCTTGGCCGTGCTGTGAGAAACTTCCTGAATCTCATTTTTCTTCAGACCTTTGACGGTCTTGTCCACCGCCTGCTGTCCAGCGGATTCGGCAAACGACCAGTCGTCTTCCAGGAACGCCTTCTCCTTGGCGACGGCGACTTCTCGCTTCGTCGCTTGAGCGGCGGTTCCCGTGGGGGCAGCCTTGGACACTCCCGACCTGGACCAGCTCTCACTCTTTGGAGAGTCCACCATGAAGGGATCTTCGTCCCAGCTCGTCCCCTTTTTCGTCGGAGCAGCCGCGACCCTGGCGTCCACTTTCGTGTCCGACTTCGGCTCGACTTTGGGGGCGGCCTTCGCGACGGAGACATTCGCCGCGGACGCGGACTTCGCGGCCGGTTTGCCGGCTGTCGCGTCCTTCAATGCCTTGTCGGCGGCAGCGATCTTCGCGTCAGTCGCGGACTTCTTGCCCGACGACGCTCCGGTCTTCGAGGACTTCGCTCCCTTGTCGGTCGCAGCGACCTTGGTGTCGACGTCCTTGCCGGACCACTTGGCGACGGTCTGCGAAAACCGCGAACAGCCCGTCAGTTGACAGGCCAGTGCAGTCACGAGCAGTACCTTCCAGGGAGCACACCATTGTTTCATGGTTGCGGCCTTCTTTGCTTCAGCAGAGGACCCCTCGTCCACACCCGCGGGGTCTCGCCCTTGAACTGTTCTGATATCCGGTCGGGTGGCGCCGACCGTGCCGGGCCTGACGGCCATACCGGCGATGCCTGTTACATCGGTCCCGCCGTCGGAAAGACATCACCATCGGACGAACCGGCACAGGAAGTCTGCACGGCAGGTCGTTCAGCCGCCTTAGAATCGTCAGGCCGCAAATGCCTTGCCTGACCGGCAAGGTTTAACAGTGTTTCCACCTGCTGACCCGGTGGCTGCTCGCCGGAGCTGCGGCGGCCTGGGGGCCTCAACCGAGCGGACCGGCGGCCTTTGGCCGTCTACCGCGGCGGTCGAGTCCTGGGTCGCGGTCGCAGCAGCAGGATCGCCGCGGTTGCTACGACGGCGAGGGGCAGAATCAGCTTCAGCGGAATCCGGAGTCGGGCCACCAGCAGCAACGCCAGCAGTCCTCCCAGCAGATTCCAGATCGAGACGTTGGCCCAGGCCGGATCGTTCTCGCGACTCGGCAACGCAATCCAGATGGCTGAAAGCAGCACCCCCACGCGCATGAAGGCGCCCTGCCATAAGTCGGCCTGCCCCCCCAGCTGGGCGAATGCAAGTCCCACCGCGGTCGCCAGGCAGATCAACGCCAGCACGCCCAGCAGTCCGCGATTGACCGGCACTGTCGCAGGAGCTGCCATCGATCCCCGTCCCGGCGGCTGACGCCACGCTGGGCCGTCCGGCTTACGCCGGGCCGGCCGCCTCCCGCTCGTGCTCGTTAACTTCTTCCACGAGCTTCATCGCCGCCTGCAGCAGTTGCGGCAGTCCCTTGCCGGTCACCGCCGAGATTCGCATGACGGGCCGGCCGATCGTCTCTTCCAGCAGTTCGGCGCAGGCCTCCGCGTCCAGCAACTCGCACTTGGTAACCACCACCAGCTCCGGGCGCTGCGCCAGCTGCTCATCGTACAGTCGCAGTTCTTCGCGAATTTTGAGGTAGTTCTCGATCGGGTCGGTCTGGTCATCCGGCTGCGGTTCGACCAGATGCACCAGCACTTTGGTCCGCTCGACGTGTCGCAGAAACTCGTGTCCCAGCCCAACTCCCGCGTGCGCCCCTTCGATCAAACCGGGGATATCCGCCAGCACGAACTGCCGGTCGTGACCGACCCGCACCAGCCCCAGGTTCGGAAACTTGGTCGTGAACGGATAGTTGGCAATCTGCGGTGTCGCTCGCGACAGCCGGCTGAGCAGCGTCGACTTGCCGGCGTTCGGCTTGCCGATCAGCCCCACGTCGGCGATCACCTTCAGTTCGAGGAAGACTTCACGGAGCTCGCCCGGCTCACCCGGCGTGAACTCCCGCGGAGCGCGATTGGTCGAACTGGTGAATCGTGTATTACCGCTCCCGCCGCTCCCGCCATGGGCGACAATCACCTGTTCGCCGTGCTCGACGAGATCCTTCAGCACGTGTCCGCGCTGAGCGTCGCGCAGGATTGTCCCGGTCGGCACCCGGATCACGATATCGTCCGCGTTCCGGCCCGATTTCATCGAGCCCTGTCCCGGAAACCCGTTATGGGCATTCCAGTTACGAATTCCAACGAGGTGGACCAGACTGCCGACATTCTCGTCGGCCTCTATGATCACATGTCCCCCTCTCCCCCCGTCTCCACCGTCCGGACCGCCGCGAGGGACGTGAGATTCCCGACGAAAGCTGCTGCAGCCATCTCCTCCGTCGCCGGCCTTGCAAACAATTTCAATCTGATCGACGAACATGATACGGCGAATTTCCTCGGGGGCGACGGGCCGTCACGGGCTTCCGCGAGACCAAACCTCCATTGTGACAGTCCCGGCATTGGATGAGAAGGGACTTGGAATCGAGATCGGGGGCGGGGCGAATTCTCTCGCGTGCCCGCTGCAACTTGATCTGGTAAGCTCGCACAACCTCTCCTGCCACTCGCAGCAACTTGAAGGACGCCCTTCGATGTCCGTCGTGACCATTCGCGATCTCCACTCCGGATCGACCGCCCGAATCGCCCCGGAGCTGGGATTCAACTGCTTCGATTTCCGAGTCGCTCATGCCGGTTCGTTCATCAATGTCCTCGATGCGGTTTCCGGTTTCGAAGACGGTGGACAGCGGGCCAGCGGCAGCGGAATTCCGATCCTGTTCCCGTTTCCCAACCGCATCCGCCAAGGGCGTTTCGCCTGGGCCGGTCAGGAGTACGTCATCCCCGGCGCCGACAAATGGGGGAACGCGATCCACGGATTCTGCCTTGACCGCCCCTGGCGTGTGATCGACGTAGGGCCCGATTTCGTCACCGGGCAGTTTCAGCTCAGCGTCGACGCCCCCGACCGACTATCGTACTGGCCCGCCGATTTTGTTCTGGAAGTGACCTACGAGCTGATTCACAATCGCCTGCGCGCCAACTTCCGGATTTCGAACCCATCGACGGTCGATCTCCCCTGGGGGCTCGGAACGCACCCCTACTTCAAATTGCCGCTCGGCGCCGACAGCCGCGCGCTGGACTGCACGATCGACGCCCCGGTCAGCCACTGCTGGGAATTGATCGACTGCCTCCCTACCGGCAAGATTCTGCCAGTTCCGGCGGAAAAAGACCTTCGCGACGGCGTTTATCCCGCGCTCCTGCACTTCGACGACGTCTTCACCGGTGTGGATGTCGTCGGGCCGCAGTTCGACTGTACGATCATCGACGAGTTGGCCGGACTGCAGGTCACGCAGACCTGCCCTCCCATCTTCCGCGAACTGGTGGTCTTTACACCTCCCGATCGGAGCGCCGTCTGTCTCGAACCGTACACTTGTCCGACCGACGCGATCAACCTGGCAGCTCGGGGTCTGGAGACCGGCTGGCGGACCCTGTCTCCCGGCAGTGAATTCCACACCTGGATCGACCTCACGACTGGGCCGATTCTCGTCTGAATCGTTCGGGTTCTCAGCGATTATCAGCTCCATTCTCAATCGAAAGGCCTTCGACTTCGACTTCGGCTGTGGAAGTTGTGAGGCGACCGCGTTGGCTGTTACAGTTCGCGGAACGAACTGCAACCAAACGGGAGCAACAATGGTCTGGACACGCGGCCTCAACGCGATTGCGCGGGCCTTTGACCTGCGTTCGAGCGCGAAGTGGCTGTTTCTGTCGGGACTGGTCGGCGTCGTCGCCGGCCTGGGAGCGATTGCCTTCCAGGTCCTCAGTCAGGCCGTCATCCACCACGCGCTGGTCGGTCTGGCTGGATACGTACCGGGGGAGACCGCGGGCGAGCATTCGACATGGGGACCCGTCGAGACGACGCTCTCGCCGGTCTGGATGATTCTTGTCCTTGTGGCCGGCGGCCTGATCTCCGGCTGGCTGGTCCAGACGTTTGCGCCGGAAGCCGAAGGTCACGGCACCGATGCCGCGATCGAGGCCTTTCACCAGAAAGGGGGCCGGATTCGCCGCCGGATCCCCATCATCAAGACGCTCGCGTCCGCCGTGACCATTGGCACCGGCGGCTCGGGGGGCCGCGAAGGTCCCATTGCCCAGATCGGAGCCGGTTTTGGCTCCGCACTGGCGACCGCCCTCAAACTCTCGGTCCGGGATCGTCGCATTCTCCTGGCGGCCGGCATGGGAGCCGGCGTCGGCGCCATCTTTCGAGCCCCCCTCGCCGGCGCGCTCTTCGCGGGCGAGATCCTCTATCGCGAAGCCGACCTCGAAACCGACGTCGTGGTGCCGTCCGCCATCTCCTCGATCGTCGCCTACAGCGTCTTTGCACTCTCACTTCCGCCCGACAAACGATTTACGCCGCTGTTCGGCGCGCGGCTCAACTACGAAATGTCGTCATTCGTCGAGCTGATTCCGATGGCCATCCTCGCCGGCCTGCTCGTGCTGGTGGGCATCCTGTACATCAAGTCGTTTTACGGTCTGCACAACGCCTTCAAGCGCCTGCCAATGCCGGCGATCTTCAAGCCGGCCCTGGGCGCCGGGTTGACCGGGCTGGTGGCTCTGGCCTTTTTCTGGTGGATGGACTTCGACCAGCGGACGCTGGCCGTCCTTGCCACCGGCTATGGCGTCCTCCAGCAGTCGCTCAACCCGACCGGACCGTCCGGCATTCCGGCTGTCCCGGCGGTACTGCTGTTTTCCATTGCCATCATGA
Source organism: uncultured Planctomycetaceae bacterium (assembly GCA_942493135.1). GTDB lineage: Bacteria > Planctomycetota > Planctomycetia > Planctomycetales > Planctomycetaceae > Planctellipticum. The sequence continues at coordinate 3,889,335 of OW818684.1, forward strand.
AAATCTTGACGACCTCGCTGACCATCGGTTCCGGAGGGTCGGGAGGCGTGTTCGGGCCGTCGATGGTCATCGGCGGCTGTGTCGGAGCCGCCTTCGGCCAGACGCTGCATCATCTGTTTCCGACTCTGGCCGCAGACCCGCAGGTCTATGCGATCGTCGGTATGGCAGGGTTCTTTGCCGGTTGCGCCCACGCTCCGCTGTCGACGATCATCATGGTTTCCGAAATGACCGGCAGTTACAAACTGCTCCTGCCATCCATGTGGGTCTGCATGCTCTGCTTCCTGTTTGGCCGCCGCTGGTCGCTCTACAGCAAGCAGGTTCCCTCCCGGCTGGAGTCTCCCGCCCACCGGGGCGACTTCCTGTTCGATGTCCTGGAAGGCCTGCGCGTCTCGAATGTCCCGCTCAAAGAGCGTCTCACGATTCAGGAATCGATGACGCTGGAAGACATTACGCACCTGATTCCCGAGACGCGCCAGAACTATTTTCCGGTCGTCGACGTCGACGGGGGACTGGTGGGAGTCTTCTCGACGGACGACATTCGCTCGTATCTCTACGATGAAACGCTCTGGCGCCTGGCCGTCGCGCGGGACGTCATGTCGACCCAGCTCCTGACCGTGACCCCCGAAGACGATCTGGATTCGGCCATGCGGAAGTTTACCCAGCTGAACCTCGACGAACTCCCGGTCGTCGAAGCGCACAATCCTCGCCGCCTGAAGGGGATGCTGCGACGCAAAGACGTCATTTCCGTCTACAACCGGCGGGTTCTGGAACAGCGTCTGGCCGTGAAAGCGGAAGAATCCGCTTGAAACGGGGCTTCAAACAGGGAGGTCTGCGGGAAACGGGGTGAGATTTGGCCGGGGATTGCGATTGTCGCAACCCCCTCCCCGAGACTATCCTCCCGCTCGAATCCGCCGCGTTTCGCTCGCTGCTCAGGGAACAAGGATGTTCCGCCGGTCGTTGCTGCTCGTTCTTAGCTTGTCCGCCCTCTCGGCGGCCGGCTGCTTCGCGCGCAATCGGACCACCGATTACCTGCAGGCTCAACTGCGCGTGCAGGAGCAGAGCCTGACCGATCTGCAGACGCAGCTCGACAAGACCGTCTCCGACCTGCAGCTCGCCCGTCGCGAAGTCGACAGTCTCCGAACCCAGCTGGCCGAGTCGGGCCAGTCGCAACTGCCCGCAGAACAGGCCGCCGTCCTCCTCCGCGTCTCCGACGTGAAGATCAACAGCATGCTCACCAGCGGCCTGAACGAAGACGGCAAACCCGGGGACGACCGGATCGTCGTTCACTTTGCACCGTACGATGACGACGGCGAAGTCGTCAAACTCCCGGGGCGAATCCGCATCACCGCCCAGGACCCCGCTCTGAACGAGGACGAACGGACCGTTGGCACCTGGTCGTTTACCGCCGAGGAATGCCGCAAGCACTGGGTCCGCGGGTTTCTGGGTTCCGGCTATCAGTTCGCTCTCGAACTGGCCAAGCCCCCGGTCCACACCGATCTGGTCGTGCAACTGACCCTCGACACCCCCGACGGACGCTCGTTCAACGCCACTCACATCGTCCGTGTCCGTCCCGAGGAACACTCGCCGATCGCCGAGCGCGTCCCCCGTCCTGGTCTGGACGAATTCGAGGGCGTCACCCGCACCGGCGCTGCGACGCCGGATACAGCGGCGCCAACGACGGCCCTCAAGCCGGCCCGACTTCCGCCCCCTCCGCCACCCGCCCCGATCCAGGACTCGACCAACTGGACCGAGTCCGAGATCCCCACCCGGCGTTAGGTCGCGTTCGGATTCGGTCTCCGGAGCGTCCTTCCAGTCGACAGCAGACAGCAACGCCCGTTCCGACAATGTGGTCGCACGAATCGTAGCCCAACCGCCTTTTGAGCGGTTGGCGGCTGGGGATTCGGAGTGTCAAATCGGTAGAACTACCGCCAATACAGACCGCAAATTCATAACAACCTTACCGATGGCGCGGTGAACGACGCATACGGTTGTGCTCGTCTTTGTCGGTCGATCTGACAGGATCGTCAGCGGTCTGGACCGACTCGCGACCTGACGATGTCGCCAATCCTCAATCGCCGCCACGACTTCGATTCTCAATCTATTCTCGAAAAGAGATGCGATGGCGCGAAGCGGCGGTCCGCACGTGCATTGCATTCCAGAATCGACATCGTAGCGCTCACCGTGTTGTTTCTTCCGGAGGATCTTCCCGTGCCTCGGCGACCATTCCCCGTGCCCGAAGTGGACGAACTCGAAATCAGCCGCAAGCTGTCGATGTTCGGCCTGACCCAGGATGATGTCCGGCGGCTGTCAATTGCCGTACCGACGATCAGGCTCCACATTGATGAAATCATCAACGCCTTCTACGCCCACGTCAGCGAGTTTCCCGAACTGGTTCAGTTCATCCCGGATTTGAATACGCTCCGCGGCCTGCGAATCGCCATGAAGAACTACGTCAGTGGCTTCGGAGCCGGGTTCAATACGCCCGAATACTTCGCCCGCCAGCGACGCGTGGGCATGGTTCACGAAAAGATCGGCATCCGCCCAGGCTGGTACATGGCGGCCTTTACCTACCTCGGCATGACCATCAAGTCGTTTGTCACCCGGGAATTCACGGGGCCGCCGAGGGATCTGGCCGAGATCCTGGAAAGCATCCAGAAGATCTGCCAGCTCGACGCCACCCTCGCGATCGAAGCCTATCACCTCTCCGCGATGGAGCGCATCGAAGGACTGATGACTCAACTGGAACGGGACCAGGACGAAATCCGACGAATCGCACAGACGGACCCGCTCACCGGCCTGCTCAACCGACGCTACTTTCTCGAAAAACTGGAGGCCGAGTTCCATCGATGCAAGAGCTTCGGCCGGCCACTGTGCGTCATGCTGCTCGATCTCGACAACTTCAAATCGATCAACGACCGCTACGGGCATCCCGTCGGCGATGATGTCCTGCAGGCCACGGGACAGGTGCTCCGCGAAAATGTCCGCCGAACCGACTGGTGTGGACGAATCGGCGGCGAGGAACTGGCGATCGTGTTGCCCGAGTGCAATCTGTCCACGGCCAACCTGATCGGCGACCGGATTCGACTGGCGATCCGGTCGCTGGAGTTCGGCGAAGAGTCGACGCGGTTTTCGCCCAGCGTCAGTATCGGCCTCTGCGGAATCACGTACGATTTTCACGAGTCGTCGGCAATGCTGAAACTGGCGGACGACGCCCTCTATCGGGCCAAAAAGAGTGGGAAAAACCGAGTCTGCATCGGCGGTCAGCCGGTCATGGTAACCAGCTCATAGCGCGTCGCGCAGCCACACCAACCGCAGGAACCGGGGCCGGGACTCGAAAGTAACGAGCCCCGGCCCCGGTTCGCGTTTGCTGCCGAAGTCGCAGCTCATTACGCTGAAAATACTTACATCTGCAACCGCGGTGTCCTGCCCAGACGTCTTGATGAAGAGTCTTCAAGAAATCTTTGTCAGACCGCGCTGCATCCGGACTCCGCCGGCGTCCTGAGGGTTAGAAGGACCGGACAACACTGTCCCGCAGACGACGTCGACCGCGCCGCGAACGGTCGGCACGACGACTCCGGATTCTCGAGGCTGCAGTGAGCGATTCCCCCCGCACCGCCCGCCCCCTGGAAGACTACCGCGAGTATCTCGGGTTGCTGGCCCGTCTGCAGCTCGGCACGCGGCTCCGATCCAAGCTGGATGCCTCCGACATCGTCCAGCAGGCCATCCTGCAGGCCCACACCGCCCGCGATCAATTTCGCGGTTCGAGCGAGGCGGAATGGCTGGGCTGGCTCCGCGCTATTCTCGCCAACGCTCTGGCCAGCTCCGCCCGCAAGTTCTCCGCAGAGGCCCGCGACCTGGGCCGCGAACGCTCGCTGGAGGCTGCCCTCGACCAGTCGTCATCCCGACTGGCCTGTCTCCTCTCGGCTGACCAGACGTCCCCCAGCCAGGGGGCCGTGCGGGCGGAAGAAGTCCTCGGACTCGCTCACGCGATGGCGGCACTTCCCGAAGACCAGCGGCGGGTCATCGAGCTGCACCACCTCAAGGGACTGCCCGTGGCCGAGGTCGCCGACGTTCTGGGAAAAAGCCGACCGGCCGTTGCAGGCCTGCTGTTCCGGGCTCTGAAAGCGCTGCGGAGTCAACTGGACGACCGCGAAGGGAGCCAGGCATGACCGGCAACTCTCCCGACCCCGCCGTGCGCGAGGAGCAGCTCAATCAGGTCCTGCTGGACTATCTCGACGCCTGTCAGTCCGGATTCCCTCCCGATCGGAGCGAGCTGCTGTCGCGTCATCCCGAACTGCAGTCCGACCTGGAAGAATTCTTTGCCGGACACGACGCCGTGCAACGGGTCTCCGCCCCTCTGCGGGACGCCGCCCAGTCGCCCGCAGAACCGCCGTCCAAGACGTTCGCCGGCTTGCCGGACATCGGCCTGCTGGGAGACTTCCGGCTGCTCCGCGAACTGGGACGCGGCGGCATGGGAGTCGTCTACGAAGCCGAGCAGATCTCGCTGCGCCGACGCGTGGCGCTGAAGATCCTGCCGTTTGTCTCAGCCCTCGATCACCGCCAGCTCCAGCGATTCAAGACGGAGGCCATGGCGGCCGCCCAGCTCCATCACACGCATATCGTCCCGGTCTACGCCGTCGGCTCCGAGCGCGGCGTCCATTTCTACGCCATGCAGCTCATTGAAGGCCGGTCGCTCGCCGCGGTAATTCGCGAGATGCGTGGCGACGCCGCCGAAGAACCCAGCCATCAGTCTCTCGAATCCACCGCGGCCTACGCCTCGGCCGTGACACAACCGGACTTGCACGTCAATCGCTCGACAGTTCAGACCGCCCACGGTCGCGACAGCTTCCGGACGGCGGCCCGCATGGCCGCTCAGGTGGCCGACGCCCTGGAGTTCGCTCACGAGGCCGGCGTGATCCATCGCGATATCAAACCGGCCAACCTGCTGCTGGACGGCAAGGGGGCGATCTGGATTACCGACTTCGGTCTGGCCCAGGTCGTGGCAGACGTCGGGCTGACGCAGACGGGCGATCTGGTCGGCACGCTGCGCTATATGAGTCCGGAGCAGGCTTCCGGACGCCGCGTTCCCGTCGATCACCGGGCCGACGTCTACGCTCTGGGAGCCACCCTCTACGAACTGCTGACTCTGCAGCCGATCTTCACCGGCGGAGACCGGGGGACGCTGCTCAATCAGATCCTCAATGAAGAGCCGAAGCCGCCGAGGAAGATCAACCGGGCCATCCCCATTGAGCTGGAAACCATCGTTCTCAAGGCGACCGCCAAGAGTCCCGCCGATCGCTATGCCACGGCCGGTCAGCTGGCGGCCGATCTGCGACGGTATCTGGACGATCGGCCCATTCACGCCCGCCGGCCCACCGTGCTGGAACATGTCCGAAAGTGGATGCGGCGCCATCCGGGAATTGTCGGCGGGACCCTGTTCCTGCTGGCCTGCGGGATGATCGGACTGAGCGTGACCACGGCGATTGTTTCGCGAGAGCACGCCGCGACAAAGGACGCGTTGCGCGAGGCCGAAGAACGCCTTACAATGGCCCGCGACGCGGCCGACGAGATGATTCGTCTCGCGGAAGAAGAGGTTCTCGCCGAGGGACCTTTCGAGGAACGCCTCCGCAAGCAGCTTCTGGGAACGGCGCTGGAATACTACCAGCAGTTCATCGATCAGCGGGCAGCGGACCCTGCCGCTCAGGCGGAACTGGCCGTCACGCGAGACCGCGTGCAGCGGATCCTCCGCGACCTGGAGATGCTGCAATTCAGCCGGCACAGCTTCCTGCTGCAGATTGACGACGTCCTCCTGGATCTGAATGCGACTGCGGATCAGCGCCAGCAACTGGCGGAGTTCAATCGCACCCGGAGGCGGCCTCCTCCTCCTCCTCGGCCTCCGTTTCCGGGAAGTCGTCATGAGCCGCCTTCGGATGATCGACGCGAACTGATGCTGGACGAAGCGCGCGAGCAGGGAACCGCGCTGGCGGCCATTCTGACTCCCGTGCAGCGACAGCGACTCCATCAGATTGCCCTGCAGTTCGAAGGCCCCCACGCACTGCTCGACTACGACGTCGCAAAGAAACTCAAACTCTCCGCCGAGCAGCGGGAAGAGATCCGCGAGATCCTGGTCAGCGGCATGCGTCGGTTCGGCGGTCATTTCGGACCCGGCCCAGGGCGCGGAGATCGCCAGGATGACGACCAGATTCAGGACGTCTTCGCCCGAAGTGAGCGGGAAATGCTGGCCATCCTGAATCCCGAGCAGCTTGCCCAGTGGCAGTCTCTGACTGGAAACCCCTATCTCGGTCGCAAGATGCTGCCGTTCGGTTTCGGGGAAGGGCCCGACGGCCCGCCTCACGGCGAGCCGCGCCGCGGACCGGCCTCCAGAGGACCGCAAGGTCCGCCCAACGAACGACCGCCCTCTTGACGTTCCGACGGTTTCAATGCCCGCCGCTGATCGCCTTCCCTGCTCCGCGAGTCCCAGGATGTTCGAGAACCGCTGACAGTCCATTCCCAGGCCCCCTGTCCATATTCATTCCTCCGCTCTTGCCGGGGCGTCACAATCAGATTCACCGGAATCGCAAGCCTTTCGCGGTGGTCGTGGTCACGGCCATCGCGGCGGGGCAGGGGGGCCACCCTCAACGTGACGGACCGTTTGCGATCCCCATGGGACGTGTCGCCGTCCAGGCCGGTCGCCGAATTGAACGCGATCGATTCGGTGCAACCTCTGGATCCGAGACGGCCGCGGAGCGATGGGTGGGAATCCCGAACTCCGGGACGATCAGGGCGCCGTGCCGATTGGTTGACTCGTCGGACCGTTTCGACCGGATGCCGCGGGAGCCACGACCGGGAGTGACGGCCCGCTCGTCCGCATTTCGTCGATCCGCATGCGGTAGGCAGACAGCAGATCGCTCCGTGTGACAATGCCGACAATCTGGTGCGGCACTCCTCGTCGCACGACCGGCAACCGGCCGATGTTGTGATCCACCAGGTGATCGACCGCCTGTCGTACCGTGCAGTCGTCGTACACAAACTTCACGACTCCCGAAATGACCTCCGCCAGCGTTCTCTCGGCGTTGTCGAGGGACGCCAGATCGCGGCGGGTGATGACTCCTGTCAGCAAGCCTGCTGCGTCCACGACCGGATATCCCTGATGCTGCGTTCCGGCGCCGCCCGTCGCCATCCATCGGCGGACCTCGTCGATCGTCTGGTCCGAACGCAGAGTCGTTACGGGGCTCCGGGCGATCTCGACGACAAGGATCTGGTCCAGCGGATCGGAGACGAACTCGGACGGCGTCCGGACGCCGCGTCGCGCGATCTTCTCGGTCATGATCGAGTTCTTCATCATCAGCGTCGCGACAAGGTACGCCATCGCGCAGCCGCCCAGCAGCGGCAGCAACCCCAGAGGCTCAAGCGTTGTCTCGAACGCAAAGACGGCCGAAGCCAGCAGCGCCCTGGAGGCTCCGGCAAACGTCGCCGCCATCCCGACCAGCGCGGCGACCCTCACATCGACTCCCGCGGCCGGAATCAGTGCGACCGCGGCCGCACCGCCAAGAGCGCCCAGTCCGCCTCCAATGGTGAACAGCGGAGCGAGGGTTCCGCCCGAAGTCCCGCTGCCCAGCGAAATGACCCAAGAGAGAAACTTGAGCAGGCACAGCGCGGCAACTGCACTCACGGTCAGCCGGTCGGAAATGATGTCGCTGATATTGCTGTAGCCAACTCCGAGAGTTCGCGGTTCGAAGTAGCCAATCGTTCCAACTGCAATCGCCCCGATGGCCGGCCACCACATCCAGTGGATCGGCAGCCTTTCGAACAGATCCTCGACTCCATAGACGGCTCGGGTGATCAGAACGGCGGCGACGCCCATCAGCCCGCCCAGCAGAACGTAGAACGCCATGGCTGCAAGACCGGGAGGCGCCAGATGCGGCATCGCGAAGACCGGTTCGCTGCCGACGAACGCCAGCCGCAAACCGGCTGAAGTCACGCTGGCCAGCGCGACCGGCACGATCGATCTCGGACGGAACTCAAACAGCAATAACTCGACGGCCAGCAGCACGGCAGAAACCGGGCTCCCGAAAATTGCCGACATCCCGGCGGCAGCACCGGCGGCCAGCAACGTTTTGCGTTCCTGCGTCGTAACAGTCAACCATTGTCCCAGCGTCGAACCGAGCGCACTGCCGGTGGCGATAATCGGTCCCTCAGCCCCGAACGGCCCTCCGGTTCCGATCGAAATTGCGGCAGAGAGCGGCTTGAGGATCGTCAGCCATGGAGGAATCCGGCTCTGATTGGTCAGGATCTGTTCCATGGCCTCGGGAATTCCATGTCCACGGATCGCCGCCGAGCCGTAACGGGCCATCAGTCCGACAAGCACTGCGCCGACAATCGGGACAAGAATCACCAGCAGCCCCAGGTGATTCTCCGCCGGGGAAGCTTCGCCGGCGGACAGCCGTCCGAAGAACGCCAGATTGGTGATTGCCCCGATCAGCGCAACCAGAATCTGGGCCGAAAGTGCAGCAGCAATTCCCAATCCGATCGCGAACATGCAGATCAGAACGACGCGCCGATCAACGAGTTGGCGATCCCGCGGTGTCGCGTCCGATGTCATCCCGTTCTTCCGATTGTCTCAGGTGTAAGCTTCAAATTGTTCGTGCGTGGATATCGCGCGTGGCGGCTCCAGCAAGCCAGTTATTGTCGGTTTGCCCATGCGACCGAAGTGCGGCATCCCGTTGAATGACGATCTTGTAATGAAATTGGGTGCGGTTGAACCGCTGAGCCTGATCTCGTGACAACTGGCCGACTGGGAACTCAGTAGTTCACGGATCAGGGGCGCGTTGCAGACCTCCTCCGCGGGATACCGGCTGCCGGATCCTTCGATCCGCAGTCGCCGGGAACGGCTCAGCGTCTCGACAGCCGGCCTGCCGGGCCGATATCGTGACGGGGGATTTGACTTTATTTCGAATGTTGTGAGATCCCCCCGGAGCTTGTCATGCGGCTGTCTGTCAGTAGTTGTGCTCTGGCTTGGCTCGTTCCTGCGGTAGCCTTCGCCCAGTCCCCCGCTCCCCAGAAAATCATGCCCGAGACCCGCTTCGACGCCGTCACCTATAAGTCTCCGGATGGCGGCGAGCTTCCCTACCGCCTGCTCAAGCCCAAAGCCGTCGCCGCCAGCCAGAAGTACCCTCTGGTCGTCTTCCTCCACGGCGCCGGCGAACGAGGAGTCGACAACACAATTCAGCTCATTCACGGCATGGCCGACCTGGCTTCGGACGCCATGATGCAGCGTCACCCGGCGTACGTGATTGCCCCTCAATGCCCCGCCGACCAGCAATGGGTCGACACCCCCTGGACCGCCGACAGCCACACCATGCCCGCGCAGCCCACCCCTGCGCTCAGGATGGTTCAGGAGTTGATCGGCTCGCTGGAAAAGGAATTCCCGATCGACTCCGCCCGGATCTACCTCACCGGCCTCTCGATGGGTGGCTTCGGGACCTGGGATCTCCTGCAGCGACAGCCCGAACGCTTTGCCGCCGCCGTCCCCATCTGCGGCGGAGGGGACCCGGCGTTCGCCCCGAAGCTCAAGACCGTGCCGATCTGGGCCTTTCACGGCGACGCAGACGCTACCGTCAAGGTGATACGCTCGCGCGAAATGATCGCCGCTCTCAAAGCCGCCGGCGGCAAACCGATCTACACGGAGTACGAAGGGGTCACCCACAACTCCTGGACGTCGACTTACGGCAATCGCCTCGTCTGGGACTGGGTCTTTGCCCAGTCCCGCTGAGTCTCCCCCGCTACACCGTCGCTCCGCACCACGAAGTACGAAGGAAGAGGTTCCCTCCATGCGCACTCTGATTCTTTTCGCCTCGCTGATCGCATTCGGCGCTGTTCCCGGGCTTTGTGCCGAGAAGATGCCGGCGCTGATTGTCGACGGCCAGAACAATCACGGCATCTGGCCCAAGACCACGAAGATGATGAAGAGGTACCTCGAAGAATCGGGGCTCTTCACGGTCGACATCGCCACCACGGCCCCCAAGGGGACCGATCCGGACTTCCATCCGGACTTCGCAAAGTACAAGGTCGTCGTTTCCAACTACAACGGCGCCCCCTGGCCGGAAGCGACTCAGAACGCCTTCGCCGGCTACGTTCGCAACGGCGGCGGCTTCGTCGTCGTTCATGCGGCGGACAACTCCTTCCCCGAGTGGCCCGAATACAACCAGATGATCGGCCTGGGAGGCTGGGGCGGCCGTAATGAGAAAAGCGGCCCGTACGTCTATTTGAGCAAAGAGGGAGAGGTCATTCGCAACGAAGAACCCGGCTCGGGCGGGCACCACGGCTCGCAGCATGACTTTTCCGTCATCGTCCGCGACTCGAACCACCCGATCACGAAGGGGATGCCGCGAGAATGGATGCACGTCAAGGACGAGCTCTACGACAAACTCCGCGGGCCCGCCGGCAAGATGCTGGTGCTCGCAACGGCCTATGCCGATCCCGCCACCGGAGGCTCTGGCCGGCACGAGCCGATGATTTTTACGATCGAGTTCGGCAAAGGCCGCGTGTTCCATACGCCGATGGGTCACGCCGACTACTCGCAGGAATGCGTCGGCTTCATCGCGACGCTGCAGCGCGGGACCGAATGGGCCGCGACCGGCAAAGTGACTCAGGACCTGCCGAAGGATTTTCCGACCGCGAACGGGCTCAGCAAGCGGCCCTGGGCCGAGTAGCGAAGTTCGGCGGCGGTCAAAAGCGACGGAGTACTGCGACGAGAATACGAAAAGGAGGCTCGAACCCCGGTTCGAGCCTCCTTTTTTCTGCATCAATGGATGGAAATGAGGTCAGTCAAGTTTGAATTCGAACGACGTCTCATCACTGGTGACATTCGCCCGCAGCGGGCTGTTACCGCTGTACTTCGCCAGTTTTCCTGCATTGGCGGAAGCGGGGACCACCGCGGCCGCATCAGCAGGAATTTCCGTGGACGCCGTCGACTCCGTCACGGTGACCATATACTCCGTCGGATAGACCTCTTCGATCTGAAACATGCCCGTGTCGTCGGTGGTCCCGGACACATAGCGGTATTTGGCCGGCAGACCCGCTCCAATTGCCGTAAAACCGATCGTGGCCCCCGCAACTGGCTTGCCTGTCTGCGTAACACGTCCCGTTACGGGCACAGGCTTGGGGAGTTCGACTCCGCCGCAACCGATTGCGAGACAAGCCAGCAGGCTGCACGTCAATTTCGTCAGAAAAATCCTCGTCACAGAACTTGCTCCCATGCAGTAAAACTGGGCGTAGGCCGCTGTCTCAGCACCGAAATGGAACAGCGCTCGAGCAGCGGCCATCGTTCAACCAGAGGGCGTTCGTAGGAATCCCCACTCCGGCCCTAGAACTCGCCAAGGATTTCCCCGGTGGCCGGAGTACCCATCCCCACCCAGATCCCGCCGTTGATATTCTCGGAGATGAACTTGACGGACCCGTCCATGAACAACGCATGGACGCCACCTTCATGAACGCTGCGAACCGTTCCCCAGTTGATGGTCGTTGAATAAGTCGGCGCCGGATTGTTCGGCGTCGCATTGGCCATGACGGAAAATTCGGTGCTGCCGTAATAGGGGATGAACCAGCTGAAACCATACGAATGCGTCGCCGGCAGCGCTCCCAGCTGGAATGCGGCGAATTCAGAAAATGCCACCGTGTTGCTCGTCCCGTCCGTCAGGCTGGATAAACGCAAGACGCGCCCCTGAGGGATGTCGTCCGCAGTCCCCAATGCGCCGTCTGCTCCTCGATCCACCAATCCCCAGCGGGATGCGAAGATTCCGTTTGTCGTGTCGCCGCCGTGTCTGCCGCACAGCCCGTATCCGTGGGCAGTCCCCGCCGCCGGATAGTTGTGATGTCTGGCCGTCGGCCAGGTGGAGAATGGGTTCGGCGGATCGGCGCTGGGACAGACGAATCCCGGAATCAGTTTCTCCCAGACCGGTTTGTTCACAACATTGCTGGCCTGCACGTTGAAATTGACCAGATTGTACAGAGGCGCCTGATCCATATACGGCAGCAGCATCGTATGGATCGTATGACCGACCTCGTTGTTGTCGGTCACACAGCAGCACGACGTGCCGCTGGGGTGATTCACGCCGCGGGGAATCACTGTGGCGGTGTTGTCCAGATAGTTGTGAAGCGCGAGTCCGATCTGTTTCAGGTTGTTGCGGCACTGCGTGCGTCGCGCCGCCTCACGAGCCTGCTGCACGGCTGGCAGCAGCAGCGCAATGAGGATCGCAATAATCGCAATCACGACCAGCAGCTCGATGAGGGTAAATCCTCGTGGACTCAATCGTCGCGGATTTCGCAGTCGAATGTTCATTCGATTCCCCTGAAATAAGCAGATAACCTTGCCACAAGAACGAGACAGCGGCCTCCGACCGAAGGCCCTGCCGATAATGCGATGAAAGGTAATGGCGTCCAGACCTCAAAACGATGCAGCCGCGCGGCGGACACCCGCCAGATCGCGCATCACAGCCCTGCCGTCAACCACACGTCGCTCAGTCGACTCTCCAACCGTCAGTATTTCTGATGTGAATGCTTGACGGAGCTGAGCCCGGAATCCGGCAACCGCAGCACTCATTCGGACGAGACTGACCGATGAAAAACACACGCAACGACAGCCACAATCGCCAACGAGGTCTCACCCGTTATCGACGCCCCCCAAACTGTCGTAAAGAAATCAGACGCCAATTCGTTGAGCAAAAATCAGACCGCATGAAATGAATGCAATCCGAACGACTGATGCGTCCATCCCGGAAACTGGGACTGAAGAAACGCAGGCAACTGCTGGAATTGCGGGCTGATACCCGCTGCGAATCCGTGAATGATCACCGCAGATTCTGACGTAACGACCGCGTGAATCGCACTGAAACCCGCCGGGCCTGCCCAAGAATTGTGCAGACGCAAAACAGCACCGATCATTTATCACTGATGTGTCTTAGATCCTGTCGTGCTGCACTTCCCTCGTCAAGACAATTTCTGAAAATCCGGCGAGGAGGCTGTTATGGAGTTGCAGCCCGGCGGGACGAGTCACCCTGAATCAGAACGACCTGCCCGTCCGGCGGAAGCTCCTTCCACGTTTCGACGTCCTCGGGCGACCAGGCCACGGTCGCCGTGACCGTCGTCGCCTTCGTTCCCGTCAAAACAGTGACGCGTGCGTCGCTGCTGGCCTGGTAGCTCCCGCCCGCTCGAACGTGATGTTGTCGCGTCACGCCGTCGACGACTGTGGTGATGCGCTGACCCAGGGGGGCGCGCGCTGCGGAGCGGCCCACGAGCCGAATCGTCAGACTGCGCCCAGCCCGCGTGCTGGAATTCTGCAAGACCGCGGCGGGACGGCGCTGGTGCGACACCACCAGGTCCGCCAGCCCGTCGTCATTGAAGTCGGCAACGGCCGCCGAACGTCCCAGCCAGCGCTCCGTGAAGTAGCCACCCGATCCGGCCGAGACATCATCGAATCGCCGGCCGGCCCGATTGCGGAACAGTTGCGGCGTCATCTCGTACTGATGCTTGTCCTGGCCGGCGCTCAGATCCCAGATGTGGCCGTTGGCGACGAACAGATCGTCCCAATCATCCAGGTCGAAATCGGCGGCAATCGTCCCGAAAGCCAGCATCGGTCGAGACGGCAGATCGAGACCGTATCCGGCGCTGGCGTGCAGAAACCCCGCATCCGACAGATTCAGATACAGATCGTTGACCGCGTTCTCAAAGTTCGTGACGAACAGGTCGAACCGCCCATTGTGATCGAAATCGGCGCACGCGATTCCCATCGACGATTCCGGAGTCCCCTTCGGACCCACCGCCACGCCACGCAGGAGTCCCTCTTCGGCAAATTTCAGTGGTCCGCGATTGGTAAACAGAAAATTGTCAGTCGTGTCATTGGCAACGTAGAGATCCAGCCGGTCGTCGCCATCCAGATCGACCGCCTCGACCGCCAGTCCTTTGCCGGGCGGCATGGCCTGAATCCCGGATGCAGCGCTGGATTCGCGGAAGGTTCCATCGCCCGCGTTCTCCCAGAGACGATCCGCCTGCGCGGTCCGGCCGATCGGCCCGCACGAAATCGGAATCCGGGTGGCCGTTTCGAGAAAGCACGGCGGGTCCGTCGATGCGTACTCCACGTAGTTCGCCACATAGAGGTCGAGGTCGCCATCGCTGTCGAGGTCGGCAAAAACGGCACTCGTAGCCCATTCTTCTCCCGAGATTCCGGCGTCCTCCGTAAAATCCGCAAACGTCCCGTCGCCGTTGTTGTGCAGAAGCTGGACCGCGCCGTAGTGACAGATGAAGAGATCGGGAAACCCGTCATTGTCGAAGTCGCCGGCCACGGCGCCCATTCCGAATCCGGACAGTGAGACCCCGGCCGCCTGTCCCGCCGGAACGAATAGCAGTGAGCCCTCTGCCGTCTCCCGATTGCGATACAACTCATGGACCGCACCGGTCGCCGCCGCCCGGCGATCGAAGTGATCGCCGTTCGTCAGAAAGAGGTCCTGGCGACCGTCCCCGTCAAAGTCCAGAATGGCGACGCCCCCCCGTTCTGCTCGGTCATATAATGTTCGGGACTGGGATTGCCGTAGTACGTAAAGTCGACGCCGCAATCCTTGAGCCACTCGAAGCGGATCGGCGACCCTGGGAGCTGGGTCGGGGTCGGAGTGAGGGGGCGTCCCTTCGACGGAGTCCCAGAGCTGGAACTTTTCGTCACGGACGGGGCGTCCGGCGTTCGACCGCAACCTGCCAGAATCCCTGCTGAAAGGAACAGGCCGACAGTTGCCAGTCGAACCGCACTGGAACGGACATTCCCAGGCCCCTCGGCCGTATCTCCTGCAACTCGAATCATTCAGCACCTTCCCGCCGAAAACTTCTCCCGGCGTTTCCGACGAATTCATCAGTACCGGCGTTCGTTCGAGCCACGGCTGCGACTTCTGACTGCAGCTCGAATATACTCCCGCAAGTTTGGCGAAGCGATCCGCGGACCTGCGATGTCCTTCGGTCACGGAGTTAAATGGCATGAAATCCAATGCGGCGACAACGGACTCGAATCCGTCGTGGCCGATGTTTGTGCTGCCGTTCGTCATTGCCGGCCTGATCGGCTGCCAGGAAAAAGTCCGTCTGGCGACGATCGAGGCCGCCGCCCGGAAGGGAAATCTGCCCGCCGCCAACCGGATGATCGACGCGTACGTTCTGGAGCACCCCTCGGAACGTGAAGGTCTCCTGCTGCAGGCTCGGCTGGCGGAGGCCAGTCACGATCCACTCAGGGCAATCGGTGCCTTGTCCGGGCTGATCCTGCATTCGCCCGAAAATGCCGAATTGCAGCGACGGTATGGGCTGGCGCTGCTGGCTTCGAGCCAGTACGAACAGGCCGAGGCGGCTTTCTGGGAAGTCCTCCGCCTGCAGCCGACCGACGAGGCGGCTCAGACGGAGCTGCAGTGGATTCTGTTTCATCAGTTGCGCGAACGCGAGCTCGAGGCCTTTCTCGAAGCCTGTCTGGCCCGGGAGCCGGGCCAGCAACGGTTGCTCTACCACCTGCTGGTCAGCTCGCAGAAGCGACCGAATCCTCACGAGTCGATGCCCGTGCTGGAAAAGATCGACCAGGCCTGCCCCGACCAGCGGTCCGTCGTGCTTGGCCTGGCGCGTTGCGCGTGGAAACTGGGCGAAATTGAACCGGCGCGACGTCTGTTTCAACGGGCGATTGCGCTCGGGGAACCGGATCTGGAGCTTGCGTTGACGCTCGCGGAATTCGAGCTGGAACAGGTCAACCCGGACGGCGTGTCGGCCGCGCTTGCTGCGACCTCGGGGATCAGGCTGGAACAATGGCAGGCGATCGATCGCTACTGGTGGCTGCAGTCCCAACTGTCGCTTCAGCGGGGCGACCTGGAGGCCGCCCTGGCGGCCGTCACGGAGGCCTGCCGCCTCTATCCGCGATCGCTGCCGTACCTGCATTCCCGCACGTCGCTGCTGCGTCTGCTCGGACGCGGCGAGGCCGCCACAGCACTCCAGGCGGAAGTCGACGCCCGGCGCAACGCCGATCAACGGCTGCATGTCGTCGTGCAGAGCGGCGAACTCGATCGGCCTTCCGCGACCCTGCTGCGCGAGATTGCAGAACTGTGCGACATCCAGAAAAAACCGTTGCAGGCAGAGGGCTGGCGGATCCTCGCCGATCGATTCCGCCCCTGACTCGCGACTGGCGCGAAGTTCCGCGGAGGGGCAGATTGGACGATCACCATGAATGTGAGAATAAACCAGGGCGGTCGCGCATCGCTTTCCGGGAGCCGGTCCCCTGACGGCAGCCCGCTGTCTTCCAACACTCTTCAGGATCTTACACCATGAGTCGCTTCGCCCTTCTGGCCGGTCTCACGCTGGTCGGCCTGGCATCCGCCGGCCACGCCGCAGCCGCCGATCGCCCGAACGTTCTGTTCATCGCCGTGGATGATCTGAATCACTGGGTCGGGCACCTCGGTCGTAATCCCCAGACCCGCACCCCCAACATCGACCGGCTCGCAGCGCGGGGAGTGACGTTCCGCAAAGCCTACTGCACGGCCCCGGCGTGCAATCCTTCGCGGGCCTCGCTGCTCTCCGGCCGCCGGCCTTCATCGACCGCCGTGTATACCAACTCGGACAACTTTCTGCCGCTGATTCCCGAGTCTCAGACGTTGCCGACGACGTTCAAGAACGCCGGTTACGAAGTCCTCGGCGCCGGCAAGATCTATCACGGCGGCCTCGGTCGCGAATCCGAATGGACGACCATCGCCAAAGACCTGGGCCGCGATCCGAAAGTCCCGCCTGGCGTCAGTGACGGCGTTGGCGGCATCAAGTTCGCTCCGCTCGAATGCCGCGACGAAGATCTCGAGGACTACCGCATCGCCGACTGGAGCATCGACCAGCTTCGGAAGTCACACGAGAAACCGTTCTTCCTGGCCTGCGGGTTCCATAAGCCGCACATGCCCTGGAATGTCCCCCGCAAGTACTACGACATGTTCCCGCTGGAGACGATCCAGCTTCCTCCGACGCGGGAAAACGATCTGACCGACGTTCCGCCTCCGGGCGTCAAGATCGCCGGGCCGCAGGGGGACCACGCGACGATGCTCGAATCGGGTCGCTGGAAGGAAGCCGTGCAGGCTTACCTAGCCACGATCGCCTACCTCGACATGAACGTGGGCCGCGTGATCAAGGCGCTCGACGAGAGTCAGCACCGCGACGATACGATCATCGTCCTCTGGGGCGATCACGGCTGGCACCTCGGTGAGAAGGAGCACTGGCGGAAGTTCGCCCTCTGGGAAGAAGCCACCCGGGCGCCGCTGATGTGGGTCGCCCCGGGCGTCACGCAGGCCGGCGGCGTCTGCGACCGGACCGTCGACTTCCTGTCGATCTATCCGACGCTGTGTGATCTCTGCAAGGTCCCCGTTCCCGCGCACGTCGAAGGTCCCAGCCTCCGTCCGCTGCTGGCCGATCCCTCGGCCGCCTGGGATCGTCCGGCGCTCACGACACACGGCTATCAGAACCACGCCGTCCGGTCGGAAAATTGGCGCTACATCCGATATGCGGACGGCTCCGAAGAGCTGTACGATGAAACCGCCGACCCCTACGAATGGACCAATCTGGCCAGCGCCGCGGAGCACGCCGCGACCAAAGCGGAACTCGCCCGCTGGTTCCCCAAAACCAACGAACCACCGGTCCGCAAAAACAACCAGGCCCAACCCAAAGCCCGCGGGAAGAACAAGAAATAGGCCGCCCCCGGCAACTGACCACTGGCCACTGACAAACCACAAAGAACCAATCTCTATTCCTCAGCCGGATCACCTCCATGATGCTGCTTCGATGGCTTGCCAGCGCAATGTTTGCGCTGACCCTGTCTGCCCCCTTGATGTCGGAGGACGCTCCTCCGCTCGTCGCCGACAGCCCCCTCGAATCCCTCTTCACCGACTTCGGCCTGCCCGACGGCCCGGCCTGGGATGGCGTCAACACGCTCTACATCCCTGACGTCAAAGGGGCGAAACTCTATCGCTACAACCCGGCAAAGAACGAGCGGACTGTCGTGCTGGAAGACTCTGGCCGGCTCAGTGCCTCGTTCTTCAATCTCGGTCGACTGTACGTCTCCGACAACGGCAACAGCCGGATTTCCGTCCTCAAGGGAAAGACGCTCGAACTCCTGGACCAGCAGGATCCCGACGCCAAGCCGCCGATTCGACCGAACGATCTGGTCGTCGATAAGTCGGGGGGCGTCTGGTACACCCTCACCGGCCAGAACCAGGTCGCCTACGTCAGCCCACAGGGTCAGCGATCCATCGGCGTGGAAGGCATCGACACGCCCAACGGGCTGATCCTCTCGCCCGATGAGAACACGCTCTACGTGGCCGCGTACAAGCCGAAACAGATCTGGAAATACGCCGTCACCGGCCCGGGAAAAACGGGGCCCGGAACATTGTTCGCCACCATGGACGACGGCCCCGAACTGGGAGCCGACGGCATGACGACCGACCGGGCCGGGAATGTCTACTGCGCCGGCGCGAAGGACGTCTGGATCTGGAGCCCCGCCGGGAAGCTGCTGCACAAGATCGTCTGCCCCACCCGACCGATCAATTGCGCGTTCGGCGACGCGAACATGCAGAGCCTCTACATCACAGGCTTCGGCGGTCTCTATCGCCAGAAGATGAACATCTCCGGCAAACCGCCCCAGATTCCGAGTGTCGCTTCCAGCCAGCCCGTTAACGAAAAGGTTCCGCCGACGGCCGTTCCCGACACGGTGAAGGCCCACCTCGACGTCGTTTATGCTCAGGATGGCGACCGTAAACTCCTCGCCGATATTTTTGTCCCGACAACCGGTGCCGGTCCCTTCCCGGCGGTCCTGTTCGTCCACGGCGGCGGCTGGGTTCACGGCGACAAAACGAAGTTCCGCGCGATGGCTGTCGCGCTGGCCGCCCGCGGTTACGTCACGGCGGCGATCGAATACCGCCTCGCCGGCGAAGCTCGCTTTCCCGCCGCGATTCACGACGGCAATGCAGCGACGCGATTCCTCCGCGCGGAAGCGAAAACGTACCACGTCGATCCGAATCGCATCGGAGCCGTGGGAGGCTCTGCGGGTGGACACCTCGTCGGTCTGATGGCAACGGGCTCGAACGTCCCCGAATTGCAGGGAAGCGGCGGTCATCCCGATCAGTCGTCGCGACTGCAGGCCGCCGTCGTGCTGGCTGGTCCGCTGCAGATCGCGATGGGCAGCGTGGCGGAACGATCGCGGTCAACGGAAGGGCCATCGTTTGCGAGACACTTCTTCGGTGGGTCCATCGACGAGGCTCGGCCGCTGTACGAACTCGCCGACGCACACGCGAAGATCTCGAAGGACGATCCGCCGGTCCTGTTCCAGACCGGCGAAAAGGACAATCCGGCTCTCAACGCCGCGTCGCAGGACAAATTGAAAGAGGCGGGTGTCTGGACCGACCTGAAGATCTACCCGGACGGCCTGCACGGCTGCTGGAACCAGCGACCGTGGTTCGATGCGATGCTGGAGGATATTGATGGGTTCTTCGGAGCCATATTGCGACCGTGACCGATGCTCGCAGACTGCGGATCTCAGCCATACCTCCGATCTCAGTCGCTGACTGTCGTGTTGAGAATATCACATGAATGCCGACAGGTTCTCAGATCCGATCAATCACGACTCGATCCCGGAAAGGTAGTGGAAAAAGTTGTGAACCGTTGATCGAAAGAGTGTGTACTCTAATTTCCGTGGATTTGTCAACCGATTCAAGAGGGCAACAACGGCCGTCAACTCGGCAATCGCCTCCGAATTCGCTGACACGGGCGTTCGATTAGGTAGTACGAACTGAGTCCTCCTATGAATACGAATATGAAATTCAGTGGAAATGTGGCATAAAAGCGGGGGGCTGGCGGGTGAAAAAGGAATGGCTGCTGCCATAGGTATAGCGAGTAACTCCACAGCCCGACTGTCGTCAGCCACGGAGAGTTTAGGAATCGAAAGACAAGAGTACGGGATGGAACGACAGAGTTCAGCACGAATACCGCAATCGCAATGTTTGCGATCGTCGGAGCATAACCCCGGGACACCGGAAGCCCTGCGAGGACGGCCCATATCGCGCAGGAGATCATCGCAATCGCGATCATTGCGACGATCGAAGTCGGCAAACGACGACAGAAGCGGTGAATAGACGAGGACGCTGGGAGCAGCGAGATCAAACAGCCGCTGGCGAGAGCATCTGCTACGAGATGAAACGAGTGCGAACTCACTGAAGGCAACGTTCCGCTAAACGTGGCTACCCGCAGACAGGGGACAAGTACAATAACGAGAGTCAGAAATGCTAACCGGTAACGATCTCTGCTTGCGACAAAGAGAACGGGCCAGACGAGATAGAACTGTTCTTCGACGCCTAGGGACCAGAGGTGCGCAAGGAGCCAGTGAGTGTCCTGTTTATAGTTTACTGTGTACGTCAGGGCGGCTGCAAAATCTGAGGCACCGATACCATTGATTTGCCCGAGGAGACTCAGCAGGAAAACGGCCACGACGTAGGCATAGCAGGGAGGGAAGATCCTTAGCGTTCTGCGAAAGAAGAACTTTTTCAAAGAGACGGAGCCGTGTTCCCGGTCCTCACGCAACAACAAAGTTGTAATTATATAGCCCGAGATCACGAAGAAGATTCGAACACCCATTTCTCCGAGGACGTGCAATGCTCGATTGTGAGTGAATTGGTGTGATATAATCACCATGCAGATGGAGATCGCTCGGAGTCCGTCGAGCGTCGGTATGCGTCCGGAATGGTGCGCCGAGTCCTCGCCAGAAGGGAGTTCACTCATGGTGATTCCGGAGGTCAAAGTGTAGTCATCCGTGTTCAAGAACATGTGGTCTGGAGAATTACCATGCGACGCCAGCCGGCATCGTTGTCCGGTTCTGTCTTGCATCCGAGTTGAACAGGTCGCCGGGCGGACGAAGTCCGCGTTCATCGAGTTTGCCGGTACCGTGACACCCTCGGTAATGACGCCGAATCGCGGGCGCAGGGCGACGTATCATATCAGCACGATCCTTTGTGCTTCGCTGGCGGCCGCTAATCCCCCCACCAGTACCGTCCAATGCACCAGATCGCCTGCACCCCATCCCTCCAGCCGATCTTCTTCCCCTCGTCGTACGTACGCCCGTCATAACTGACCGACAGCTCGTACGTTCGAAAGCGTCGCCGGGCCACTTTCGCCGTCAGCTCCGGCTCGATGCCGAACCGGTTCTGCTTGAGCGTCGGCCAGATTTCGTCGATCGCCTTGCGCGTGAAGACCTTGTAGCAGGTCTCCATGTCCGTCAGGTTTAGATTCGTGAACCAGTTCGAAAGCTGCGTCAGGACCTGGTTGCCAAGGTAGTGCCAGTAATAGAGGACCCGGTGCTCCTGGCTCCCCAGAAAGCGGCTGCCGAACACGACGTCCGCCCGGCCTTCCACAAGCGGCCGCAGCAGTCGGGGATATTCCGAAGGGTCGTACTCCAGATCCGCGTCCTGGATCAGCACAAAGTCCCCAGTGGTCTTCGAGAACCCCGTCTTGCAGGCCGCTCCCTTGCCGCGGTTGACATCGTGGAAGGCAACCACGATCCGGTTCTGCGGATCCGGCGATTCTGCCGCCTCGCGCTCAAGTTCCCGGAGGATGTCCAGCGTTCCATCTTTACTGCAGTCGTCGACCAGCACGATTTCCTTGCGGATCGGGACGGCCCGGACTTTGTCGAGCAGGACGCGCAGCGTCTCCCGCTCGTTGTAAACGGGAATCACCACCGAAAGGACGACTTCGGGCGGAAGGGCGTAGATTCCGAGCTGCCTGCAGCCCACATCACCCAGCGTCCGCCGCAGTGCGTTGAACCAGGGAACTGTGAACGGTGCGGCGACGGCGTCCAGAGTTTCGACGCCGGTCCGGGTTTCAGGAGCTTCAATCAACGCAGACATCCGTATTTCTCTGTAGTCTCGGAAGGCTACCGGGGCAATTCCCCGGCGACACTTCGACGTTAGGTCTGTCCACCGGGATGTCGCAAGATTCGTTCCCAAAAGTTCGCCAGAATCATACGGGGGGGCGTTTTGGACTCGCTACAACCCGCAAGACCGAATCTCGCGCCACTCGTGCCCCGGCACTGGCGATCGATTATCATTTCCGCTTCATTCACCCCGATTCCTCCCGCATCCCGGAAAGCTCCCTTCATGTCCGAGGCCGCCCCCGTCGACAATCCCCTGCTCGCCACAACCGGCCTGCCCGATTTCGCCCGGATTGAGCCTGCACATGTGGCCCCCGCCGTCCGACAGTTGCTCGAACAGACGGCCGCCCGGCTCGAAATTCTAGAACAGCAGCTTCAGGCGACCTGGGAGGGGAGCCTCGGGTTGCTCGAAGAACTCGACCGGCCTTTCGACTACGCCTGGAAGCCGGTCTCGCACCTGCTCAGCGTGAAGAACTCGCCGGAGTTACGGGAGGCCTACGAAGCAGCCCTGCCTGAGATCGTGTCGTTCGGCCTGCGCGTCCGGCAGAGCGAGCCGATCTACCGGGCGCTTGTCGCCCTGCGGAACAGCCCAGGCTGGGCGGACCTGTCGTCGGCCCGCCAGCGGATCGTGACCGACCGCATCAAGGACGCCGAGTTGGCTGGCATCGCTCTCGAAGGGGCCGCCAAGGAACGCTTTAACGCCATCGAGCAGGAGCTGTCGCAGCTCGGAACGCAGTTCTCGAACAACGTACTCGATGTGACGAAGGCTTACGCCCTCGATATTACATCGCCGGCCGATGCCGAGGGCTGGCCGGCGACGCTCCGCCAGCTTGCGGCGCAGACCTGGAACAAGGCTCATCCCGACGTTGCGGTCCCGGCCACGCCGGAGGCCGGCCCCTGGCGAATCACGCTGGAAGTCCCGCTGCTCAATCCGTTCCTCGAACACTGCCGGATTCCGGACCTCCGCGAAACCCTCTACCGCGCGTTTGTCACGCGGGCTTCGCAGGAGCCGCACGACAACTCGGATCTCATCCGCCAGATTCTCCGCCTCCGCCGCGAGTCCGCTCATCTGCTGGGCTATGGAAACTACGCCGAGGTGAGCCTGGCGAAGAAAATGGCGCCGAGCGTGGCGGCCATCCAGGAAATGTTCGAACGGCTCCGCGTCGCCGCGTGGCCGGCCGGGCAGCGCGATCTGGAGGATTTGAATCAGCTCCGTCGCGAACGGGGCGAAGGGGACCAACTTCAGCTCTGGGATCTCGCCTTCTATGCCGAGCGACTGCGCGAACAGCGGTTCGCGTTCACCGACGAAGAACTGCGGCCCTACTTCCCGTTCGAACGGGTGCTTGCCGGGCTGTTTTCGCTCTGCGAACGGCTGTTCGGCATCCGGATTCAGCATGTTCCCGCAGGAATTTCCGTCTGGCATCCGGACGTACGGTACTACCGCGTCGACGACGAGTCCGGTCGCGAGATCGCCGGCTTTTATCTCGATCCCTACTCGCGGCCCGAGAATAAGCGGAGCGGGGCCTGGATGAACGACTGTCTGGGACGTCGGCGCATCGGCGGCGCGCTTCAGTTGCCGGTCGCCCACCTGGTCTGCAATCAGACCCCGCCGGTCGGCGGTCGCCCGGCCCTGATGACATTTCGCGAGGCCGAGACGCTGTTCCACGAGATGGGGCACGGTCTGCAGCACATGCTGACGAAGATCGACGAAGCCGACGCCGCCGGCATCAACGGCATCGAGTGGGATGCCGTCGAACTGCCCAGCCAGTTCATGGAGAACTGGTGCTACCATCGGCCGACGCTGATGGGAATGACGGGTCACTTCGAGACCGGCGAACCGCTCCCCGAGGAACTGTTCCAGAAACTCTGCGCCGCCCGGACGTATCGGGCCGGTTCGATGATTCTGCGACAGCTTCTGTTCGGCATGGTCGACCTGGAGCTGCACACCACATTTGATCCGGACGGGACCGAGACGGTCTTCGACGTCAACCGGCGTCTCGCCCAGAAAACAAGCGTCCTGCCGCCGCTGCCGGAGGATCGCTTCCTCTGTTCGTTCCAGCATATCTTTGCCGGGGGCTACGCCGCCGGGTATTACAGTTACAAGTGGGCCGAGATTCTCAGTGCCGACGCGTTCGGGGCGTTTGAAGACGCCGGGCTCGATAACGAGGAGGCCGTGCGCCAGACGGGCCGCAAGTTCCGTGATACGGTTCTCTCTCTGGGGGGGAGCCGGCATCCGATGGACGTCTTCCGCGACTTCCGCGGCCGCGATCCGCAGGTCGAAGCGCTGCTCCGCCAGGCCGGTCTGCTGGAGCCGGCATGACCACCAAACGGGCACGAGATCCCTCGCCCCGGGTGGCACGCCCTGAGTCCGCGAAGGGCGTGTCTTCCGACTCGTCGCTCACGTCCATCGGCCGAACCGAACGAATTGTTCTGGCAATCATCCTGCTGGTGGGCGTCGGTCTGCGCCTGGCAGACCTCTCCCGTTCCGCAGTGGAACACTTCGACGAAGCCGTCTATGCCTCGAATCTGCTGTTCGGCCCTGAGTCGGGCTACGAGTGGCCCGGCCGGCAGTTTTTTGCTCCGCCGCTGCTCCCGCTGGTGATCGAATGGCTCGACATCGCCGGCCTGGTATTGTTCGGTTCTCTGCCAGTCTGGTGGCCGTTGGTCCCGGCGTGGCTGTGTGGCGTCGCGACGATCCCCAGCCTGTGGTGGATCGGCCGGCAGTGGTTCGGCCCGGCAGCCGGGCTGCTGGCGGCGGGGATCATTGCCCTCAGCGGTATTCACAGCGCCTACGGCGCAACGGCGCTGACCGATGTCCCGCTGACACTCGCGTTGCTCTGGGGCAGCAATTGGTTCTGGAAGGCCCTGGTCACGGAATCGTCGCGTGACGCGGTCATCGCCGGATTGATCACGGCGATTGCCTGGTGGACCAAGTACAACGGCTGGCTGGTACTCGCGATCGGGATTTCGGGTGGTCTGGCAGCTCAACTTGTCCTGCCACCGGGTCAGCGTCGATTCGGCGTCTGGCTGCGGACTTCGCTGATTGCCACCATCGTCGCTGTCGCGGCCTGGTCCCCCGTCTGGTTGTGGGACGCCGCCAAAGTCGGCGGCTACGACAAGATTGCGGCAAACCATCAAGGCTACATGCATGGTCTCAATCAATGGCCGACCGCGGCGGTGCAGCAGCTTTCCGCGATTGCCAGTTACGATCCGTACTGGATCCGTGTCGGACCGGCGCTGGCTTTGCTCGGAGCTTTCGTGTCTCGCCGGGTTCGGTTCATTCCAGCAGCCCTGGCTGGTGGGCTCATTGTCTGGACGCTGATCGGGAGCGGCGGTCTTGCGGCAATTTCGATTCCGCTCGGCCTGGCCGCGATACCTGCGTTGTGGAGAGACAGCCGGGAAGAATCAGACACCACTACCTGCTCGGTCGCTCCCGCGGCTCTGACGGGGTGGTGCCTCGTCTTCGCCGCCGTGCTGGGCCTCACCCTTTCCACGCCCTTCTATCGCCCATACCCGCGCCTGATGCTCCCCTGGCTGGCTTTTACCGCCCTGCTCTGGGGGGCGCTGTTTGGACGATGGCTGTCGAAACCTCTGGTCGCCAGCGTTCAGCCGTGGAAATGGATTGCAGTCCCTCTTCTCATCACGGCCTCTCTGGGGGGAGCATTACGGATCGGTCATTCCGCTTGGCCCGGCGAGAACCGCTTCGCCGCCGTCCAGTCGGCAGCCCGCATTGCCCGGACCCTGCGCGACCAGAACGCCGGCGAAAGTCCCGTCACGTTCCTCACCGGTGATCCGGCCCTGTTCCACCAGCTCCTCCGCCGGCAGAACTTCGCCACGGCGCAGGTCAATGACCTGAAGTTCCTCGATCAGCCCCCGCCGGCCCCCGTCTACCTGATTCTGGGTTATATGGCCGGGCGGGACGAGACGTTTCAGGCCGCCTGGAAGCCGGTCGCCGACCGCTTCGAGCTGGTCGACGAGTTCGAGGTCCATCCCAGCCGGATCGTGCTGTTCGACTTCGACTCCCCGGCCACGTTCGCAGCCCATCCGGAGCGGAAGACCATGACGCAGCGGGTCTATCGGCTCAAGGATTAGTTGCAGCGAGTTCCGTTTCTCGCGTGCCACGGGCGGCTCGCCCGCCCGTACAATTTTCCCGATGCATCAGCACAGACTGCAAGCTGCCAGTGGCACACGCAGGCCCACGCCAGTCTTTCTGGCTCTCGACTCTGGACTCTCGTCTCTCGACTGGTCACACCTGCACGTGAGCGAGCGCCTCAACAGGCGACATCACGTAGCCGATGTAGAACGGACCGAACTCGGCGTACTTCGCGGAGGCTTGGTCGAAGCGCATCGTGTAGACGATTTCCTTGATGTACTCCGGCGTCCGTCCCCACAGCGTGACGCCCCACTCCCAGTCGTCCAGCCCGGTCGACGCCGTGATGAGCTGGCTCACTTTGCCGGCGAACTTGATCCCGCTCGTCGCATGCTCCGCCATCAGCGAGGACCGCTTGCTGAACGGTTCCATGTACCAGTTCGCCAGCGGATGGCGGATTTTGTTCATGGGATAGAAACAGTGGACCGGCCACGGCGGGAAGTCCGGGCAGAGCCGCTGCTTGTTCATCATCGGCAGCCGCTGCCCGTACTGATTCATCCGGGCCTCGAACGCCTGACTGCCGGGAACCAGTCCGTCGTGCTTCAGCTTCTCTCCGTACTGCTCGACCGTCGGCACGTACTCGGAAACTTCAGTGATCGAGACGAACGAATACGTCGGCTCCAGCACGGTTCCCAGCGGACTCGAACGGAGCGCCTGGCAGATGCCGTCGATTCGCAGCGGATTCGGGTCCATGATCATCAGCCCCAGGTCCGCCTTGTGACCCGAGACGACGAAGGTCTGAATCCGCGTCGGGGCGCCAGGACGTTCGGGATCGAGGAGATGGGCGACCGTTTCCCGGCCCGCCGAGCGCTCCTCTTCGGAAAGCTGCGCCAGCGCCGCGGCGTTGATCCGGTAATAAATATGCAGGCAGTGCCAGCCCTCGCTCAGTTCGATCGAAGGAGGCGGCAATTCTTGCGGAGCGTGACCGGGGTGACTCATGGAAACCAGGACTCTCTGAACGGGATCAATCGTGTGGACAGGGCGCTCGCCGGCGACCGCGGCCTACTGTTCGTCTTCGTCGGCGTACTCGACCTTCGGATAGCCGGTCCAGCCGAGGGGCTTGGCGGCCATGGTCATTTCGCCCCGCTCCAGCAGGCCGAGGACCATCTGGACGGTCATATTGGTGATGAACTCTTTCTGCAACCGGGCTACGATCTGCGGGTCGACCATGTTCGCGCCGGGCCCCGCTTCGCCTTCGAGAAACTTTCGTTTCTGATCGAAGACCGCCCAGTAGATCGTCCGGGCATGGTGCTTGGCGCCGTCGCGCACCTTGGTGGCGTTCCCCCCCTTTGCCCGCTGTCCGTTGACCCGGTACAGGTCCTTGCGCTCGAAAATGATCGCCAGCACGTTCCAGTCTTTGGAACCGAATAAGCCCATCGCTGCGGTCCTCGGTCGCGGGGAGGTGGATTTCCCTGCAGTTGTAACGCGCAGCAGACCGATTCGCCATCCGCGCCGGCCTGCCGTCCGCCTGCCAACTCTGAATCGCACTTTCGACCGAATTCCCTGTTAACATACCGCAAACTCTCCCGCAGGAGCCCGCCGTGCTGCACCAGTTCGCCCCGATGCACTACCACCACGCCCTCGGACCGTATGCCCCCGTCCTGACGGTCCGGCCGGGCGATTCGATCGCCACCACAACAGTCGACGCCCGCGGGTTCGATCAGCGCCGGGAACAGGTCTGTCCCCGCGGCAATCCCATGACCGGGCCGTTCTTCGTCGAAGGGGCCGAACCAGGCGATACGCTCGTCGTCCGCCTCGACCGCATCGTGCCCAGCCGGTCCTACGGCTGGTGCGGTTCATCTGTCGCGCCAAACGTCGTCGACCCCTCCTATGTCCGCGAGCTCCCCGAGGCCCCGCTCGCGGAATGGAACGTCGACGCCTCGGCGGGCACGGCGAAGCTGGTCGGCCCCCCCTCCCGGCTGCAGGATCTGACGATTCCGATCGAGCCGATGCTCGGTTGCTTCGGCGTGGCGCCGCCCCGGAAGCAGGCGATTTCCACGGCCACCAGCGCCGAGCACGGCGGAAACATGGACTACCGCGGCTTCGTGGCCGGAACGACGGTCTATTTCCCGGTCTTCGAGCCCGGCGCCCTGTTTTTTCTGGGCGACGGCCACGCCGCTCAGGGGTGCGGAGAAATCGTCGGCAGCGGGATCGAAATCTCGATGGACGTCCAGTTCACCCTCGACGTCCTCAAGGGGCACGCCATCGGCTGGCCGCGGGGCGAAAATGCGGAACATATCTTCACCGCGGGAAACGCCCGGCCGCTCGATCAGTGCGTCCAGCACGCCACGACCGAAATGCTCCGCTGGCTGCAGCAGGACTACTGCCTCGACCCCCTGGGAGCCAATCTGCTGCTGGCGCAGTGCGTCCGCTACGATCTGGGCAACGTCTTCGATCCGGCTTTCACGATGGTCTGCCGGCTGGCGAAACGCTGGCTGCCGGCGGTGTAACCGTCCGGGCGTCCGACCGGCGGATTGTGCCGCAAGCTCCCGCGACCGGGCAAACTTCCCGGAATTCTGCCGCGGAGGCCCCAAAGTCGCCACAGAGTCGTCTTGACGGTCTTCCCGCAGTGTGCAGAATACGCCCGCTTCCTGTCACCTGACCCGGGATGGCACACTGACTACGCGTCGAGGATCGACCGGTCTGCTGCCTGTACCCCTATTTTGCCGTTCGGCCATGCAAAGGAGTGCCTCAGCCGTGAAACAAGCTCTTCTGTCGGCAGCCGCGGTCGCCGTCCTGTCCGGCGTCCTCGCGTTCCCCGCCACTGCCTTCGGGCAGGCGGCCCGTCCGGCCGCTGGCGGCGCAGCCGCTGCGGCCAAGCTTCCGCATCAGGTCGGCCTGATCGACATGGCCTACGTCTTCAAGAACTACAAAAAGTTCGACGAACTTCGCCTGGATCTCAAGAGCGAGATCGAAGGGGGCGAAGCCAAGATGAAGGTGATGGTCGAAGAGATCCAGCAGATCCAGGCGACCATGAAGACCTTCGCCGAAGGCAGCGACAAGTTCACCGCCGCCGAGAAAATGCTCGCCGGCAAGTCGGCCGAGGCCGAAGCCTTCCGCCGTAGCATGCAGCGCGACTTCCTCAAGAAGGAATCGCAGATCTATCACACGGTCTACCTCGAAGTCTCCGACGCCGTGAAGCGGTACGCCGAGCACTTCCAGTACACGCTGGTGATTCGCTTCACCCGCGAAGACCTCAACACCGAGAATCCCCAGGAACTGATCCAGGGGATGAATCGTCAGGTGGTTTACCACCGCGGCGATGACGACATCACGCTGTCGGTCGTCGAATTCCTGAATCGCAACTACGAGAAGTCCTCGGGCGGAGCGAGCCGTCCGGCCGCGACTTCCACCACCCGTCCTGCCCCGGCAGGGACCGGTGCTCCTCGCTAGTCGCCCTCGGCCTTCTGCGACTTCAGGTCAGGCACTCGGCCGGTCCCGGATTTCTCCGGGACCGGCTTTTCGCCCATCGGGTTCCCGGCTCTAAATCACCAGCATCGATTCTGGAACAGTGCGTCTTTCAGCCTTGTCTCCTCTCCCGCTGTCTTCAGCGGGAGAGGGCCAGGGTGAGGGTCTTCGAAGTGGTCGGAGTGCCGTCCACGGAGAGAAGACGACACGACTCACGTTCGACGTCGGTGATTCAGCCGGCCGGCCTGCATCCGGCCAGTTCCCTGCAGACTCGATTCACCCAGTTTCGACCGTCGATCCAGACTCTCTACGCCGTCTTCCGGGAGCTGCCCCATGTCGGTCCGTGTTCAACGCACGCTGGCGCAACCCGCCGAAGTCCGCGGCATCGGCTTCTTCACCGGAGCAGATGTCACACTGCGGTTCCTCCCGGCGCCGGAAGATCACGGCATCGCCTTTCAGCGGGTCGATCTTCCCGGCACAGTACCGATTCCCGCACGCCTCGACTTCGTCGTCACCCGGCAACGCCGGACCGCGATCACGCTCGGCGACGCGACCGTCGAAATGATCGAACATGCGATGGCGGCTCTCGCCGGACTGCAGATCGATAACTGCCTGGTGCAGCTCGACGCTCCCGAGCCGCCCGGCGGAGACGGCAGCAGCCTGCACTTTGTGCAGGCACTGCTCGAAGCCGGAATCATCGAGCAATCCGCACCGCGACCCGTGCTGGTGATTCAGCACGAGTCCCGCACCGGTTCGGAGGCGGCCGACTGTCAGGTCGTCGCCGCTCCGATTCCGCGCCGGCTCCTCGCGATCACGTACGAACTCGACTACGGGCCCCGCTCCCCGATCTGTCCGCAGTTGCTGACGATCGAATTCAGCCCGGAGCTGTTCGTTGCCAGTCTGGCGTTCGCCCGGACGTTCGTCCTGGAGCAGGAAGTGCAGGCCCTGAAGGCGCAGGGCTATGGCACAAGAGTCACCGAGAAAGACTTGCTGATCTTCGGACCGGACGGCCCCATCGGCAACGAACTGCGGGCCGCGGACGAGTGCGTCCGGCACAAGATTCTGGACTGCATCGGCGATTTTGCGCTGCTGGGCTGCGACCTGCAGGGCCACATCCGGGCCTACCGCTCGGGCCACGCGATGAACCACGCCATCTGCCGGGAGATTCTCGCCAGCCAGGACGAGTCCGCCAGCCGGGCGGCGTGAGTGGGGGGGGGCGAGTAGCGAGCAGGGAATAGCGAATAGCCAGAAGGAGAGGGCTGATCGCAGATCGCTTCGCGCGGATCGCCAGAGGAAAATAGCAGCCGGCAACGTCGTTTCTGGCTCTCGACTCTGGACTCTCGTCTCTTGACTTCCTTCAACATTCCGCCTTCGTCATTCGACATTCTCTTCACTCTTCCTTGGCGTCTTTGCGTTCCGTTCTGCGCCTTGGAGTGAAATCTTCCGGTCTTCCCGCCTTCGTCCGCACACACCTCTTGCTCTGCGTCTCCGCGAGAGATCCTCCCGATTTCCTGATGATCCGTCCGGCTCCGACCCGCGTTATCACCTCGACGGGGAAAATCCGCGCCGGAAAGGAACGCCATGAGCATTGCCGACGAGATTGCGAAACTGGAGGAACTGCACCGTTCCGGCGCTCTGTCGGACCGCGAGTTCGCGGATGCCAAGAACAAACTGATTCACCCGGTCGGGTCCGCGTTCAGCGGATGGACGGGTGGTTCTCCCCTGGACGGCGAAGTCGCCGAGCAACGGACGCGCACCTGGGCCATGCTCGTGCATCTGTCGCAATTGCTGGGTTACACCGCCCTTCCCGTGCTGGGCCTCGCCGCTCCCATTCTGATCTGGCAGCTCATGAAAGGGAGCCTGCCCGGGATCGACGAACATGGCAAGATCGTCGTGAACTGGATGATTTCTTCCTTCATCTACCTGATCATCTTTGCAATTCTGAGCATTGTGTTCGTCGGTATCCCGCTCCTGATCGCGCTCCTGATTGCGATGGTCGTCTTCCCGATCATCGGCGGCCTGAAAGCCAACAACGGCGAAACCTGGAAATACCCCCTGTCGATTACGTTTTTTGAATAGGGAGTCGCTGGAAACTGGTCCGTGGTCAATTGTCCGTAGTCCGTTGTGGGAGTCGTGTCCGCACACGGTCATCGCCTCTGATCCTGGACTCTCGTCTCCCGACGGCTTTCGACATTCCGCCTTCGACATTCGACATTTCTTCTCCTGGCGTCTTTGCGTTCCGCTTTGCGCCGTTGCGTGAGATCTTCTCGTCCGTTCGACTTCCTCTGCGGACTCCCCCTTGCTCTGCGTCTCAGCGAGAGATCTTCTGCCTCGTGAAAATCCCGTAAAAAGCGGCGTTCCACTTCCCGGCAAACTCCTCTAAACTCCGCCATATTCAAGTTCGTTGACGGATCGGGAGTACGCCGGCTGGGACCGCGGGCGCGCCCGGTTTGGATCGTCGCGACAAGGAAGTCGGCCGATGTCTCGCAAAATCTCAGAATTCGCCCAGGTCGACGATCGCGCCGTGCTGGGCGAAGACGTCGAAATCGGCCCCTTCTGCGTCGTCGGACCGGATGTGACACTCGGCGATGGCTGCCGGCTCGACAGTCATGTCTCCATCATCGGTCACACGACGATCGGCGCCCGCAACCGATTCTTCGCCGGGGCCGCCATCGGCGGAGATCCCCAGGACATCGGCTATGCCGGCTCCCCCACGCGCGTCGAGATCGGCGACGACAACATTTTCCGCGAAGGTGTCACGGTCAACCGGGGCGCCGACAAGGAAGACGGCGTCACCCGCATCGGGAGCCGCTGTTTCCTGATGGCCAACGCCCACGTGGCCCACAACTGTTGCGTGCAGAACAATGTGATTCTCTGCAATGGCTGCCTGCTGGGGGGCCATGCCCACGTGCACGATTTTGCGATCGTCTCCGGGAACTCGGTCGTGCATCACTTCGCGACGATCGGCACCGGCGCGTTTCTCAGCGGCGGCTGTCGCTGCCCCACGGATCTCCCCCCGTTCATGCTGGCGGCTGGCAGCGATAATCCCGAAATCATCACGATCAATCTGGTCGGCATGCGCCGTCGCGGTATCTGCGACGCGACGATCCAGCTCGTCCGGCAGGCCTTCAAACTGCTCTTCCGCGAACACCGCAAGGTCAGCGAGGTCCGCGGTCAGTTCGAAGTCGAACTGTGCGGTCGTCTCCCCGCCGAGCTCGATCATCTGTTGAGTTTTGTCGAAGCCTCCGCCCGCGGCAAGAACGGCCGCGCCCGCGAGGCGATTCGAGTGATCAAAGAACCGCAGGCCGAATCCCACGGCTCTGCCCAACGGAGTGCGGCATGAGCGATCTGCGGATGGCGGTGGTGGGCGTCGGAGCACTCGGACGGCACCATGCGCGGATTCTCGGCGGGCTGGCGGGGGTCGATCTGGTCGCCGTCGCGGACAGCCACGCCGAACGGGGCCAGGCAATCGCCGGCCAGTGCGGCTGCCGCTGGGTTGCAGACTACCGGGAGCTGGCGGGCGAAGTCGACGCCGTCTCGGTCGTCGTGCCGACGGTGGCGCATCGCGAAGTGGGCGGCTTCTTCCTCGAACGGGGCATTCCCGTCCTGGTCGAAAAACCGCTGGCCGATCACGATGTTTCCGGGACCGAACTGGTCGAACTCGCCGAACGGATGGGCGTGGCCCTGCAGGTCGGTCATATCGAGCGGTTCAATCCGGCCTTCGTCGCGGCGGCGCCGTGGCTCGCCGGGGCCAGGTATATCCGGGCTGAACGAACCAGCCCCTACACGTTTCGCTCGACCGACATCGGCGTCACGCTGGATCTGATGATTCACGATATCGATCTCGTCCTCTCGCTGGTCCGCAGTCCGCTGCAAAGCGTCTCGGCGTTCGGTGCGGGGGTGATGGGTGGCCACGAAGACGCCGTCCAGGCACGTCTGGTTTTCGAGAACGGCGCGATCGCGGACCTGACCGCCAGCCGGGTCAGTCCTGTCGTCTCCCGCTCGCTGCAGGTCTGGTCGTCGAGCGGCTGCGTCACGGTCGACCTCAACAAGCGGGAAGTCTCGCGTTATGTGCCATCGCCGGCGCTGGTGCATGGTCCGTCGCCCCTGGAACTGTCCCGGCAGCCCGGTGCGGATCTTGAGCAGCTCAAGAAAGACGTGTTCGGCCGATTCATTCAGGTCGAGACGACCGCAGTGCCGGCGAGCGATGCGCTGACGGCCGAACTGCAGAGTTTCGTCCACGCCGTCGTCACGAAGACGGCCCCCCCCATCGACGGTCGGCAGGCGCTGGCGGCATTGCAGGTCGCCACGGCGGTGCAGCAGAGTCTCGCCGGACATCGCTGGGACGCAACGCACGTGGGAATTGCGTCGCCGCAGCAGGCCGGCGCGTTGCCGCAGCGTAAGGCGGGATGACGGGGGGGGGCGGAAAGCGGAAAGCTTAGAGCGGAAAGCCAGACGAAGATGGCTGATCGCTGTTCGCCAGACGAGATTTCGCAGCGAGCTGCCTCGTTTCTGGCTCTCGTCTCTCCCTTTCGACATTCCGCCTTCGTCATTCGACATTTCTCCTCCCCGCGAGAATTCTTCCGCATTTCTGATTTTTTGAGCGATTTCCTCTTGCATGCCGCCAAAACCAGTGTCAGCGTGTTCCCTTGTCGGGTGGTTGACGGCAAATGGTACCTAACCGGCAGGAAACTGCCGGCGCTTGCAAGCTGATCCCCCGGCAGAGGGTCCGATCAGGCCCTGTGACTGGCCTTCCGTGAGGAAGGCTGGACTGCGCGGAGATTCCGCGCAAGTCCTCGGCGCCGTGTCGGTCGGTCGCGTGCACAATGCGATCGGCCAACCTGAT
Organism: uncultured Planctomycetaceae bacterium; assembly: GCA_942493135.1. GTDB lineage: Bacteria > Planctomycetota > Planctomycetia > Planctomycetales > Planctomycetaceae > Planctellipticum. The sequence continues at coordinate 3,923,697 of OW818684.1, forward strand.
CGAGTGCAGGCCGCAAGGCGGGCGAAAGCCAGCCCCAAAGCCAGTCAGGCCAGCCGAAAGACGGAGCGGGAGCAGGCGAAAGCCGATCCCCGCTCCGTCCGGGCCGGCAATCAATTCTCAGTGCGCAGCGAACTCAAAGAGTCCCGCCACAGCGCCCTCGCGCGCCATCACCTTCGGCACCGTTCTCAGCCGATCTTCTCCGGCAATCAGCGACAAGCGATCCGCGATCAGCTCTCTTCCCCTCTGGCTCTCCGCTTTGAGCTTTCCGCTCTCTCAGTACCGATCCCGCGACCCCGCGGATGTTCGCGGCGAGGGGAGCGGCGGAAAGAGATCGTCTTCGGAGGCCGCAGGTGTGGTGGCTTTCGGCGGAGTCGAGTTGCTCGATGTCCGGGTGCTCGAACGCCGTGGCGGCAGCTCGGGGGGAGGGAGGAATTCGCCGTCCTGGATGATCTGCGGGATGTCGGAACTGAGCGGACGCGTCGAGGTTCTTGGCCGCGGCTGCGTCGTCGTGGGCGGACTGGTCGACCCCGGCGTCCGGTCGCCGAACAGGTAGTCGGTGGCCGCCCCGCCCAGATCGCGGATCGTATCCAGCGGCTGCTTGTCGGTCGTCGTCTTGTCCTTCGGATTCGCTGGTTCGACGTTGCCCCCGGCGAGATAGCCCTCGGTCTCGGGAAGGTTCTTCAAATAGGGATCGATCACGTCGTGGGCGGCGGTCGGCAGGATGGGGTAAATCGTGTGCAGGATCCGGGCGGCGATGGTGCTGCTCTCGGACTGCAGAATCGTCGGACGGATCGACGGGAAGAACGTGACCAGCCCCAGCGTCAGCGCGATCGTAAAGAGGACTCCCTTGACGGCGCCGAGCACGAAACCGAGGTGGCGGTCGAACTCTTCGAGCTTCAGCTTCTCCAGCGATTCCCGGATCGACCGGACCAGCAGATAAACCGCCAGCGAGATGACGCAGTACATCGTGATCAGCGCGAACAGGCGGTTCAGGGGCGGCTGGCCGAACCAGGGGGCCACGCTGACCGACAACGGCATGGCAAAGACGTAACCCAGCACCAACGACGCAATCGGAGCGACCTGCCAGGCCATGCCGCGGGACCAGCCGGTCACGGACGCATACAGCACCAGCACCAGCATGATGACATCGTAAATTGTCATAACGTTCCTTTGCTCCGTCGCAGAACTGCCCGCGGGCCTTCCACCGTCTTCAGTACGGCCGGCCTTCCAGTTCCGGCAGATCCCGGGTCAGTTTCTCCGGGGCTGCAGGGGCGGGCGAACGGGGCGATTGTGTTGCAGTTGGCGTGCCCGGCGGCGTGTGAATGGCGACATCCCGCAGGACGCCGACCGAGACGAGGATCAGAATGCCGAAACACGCGGAATTGGCGTTACCGTCCCCCGAAAACACCTTGAGCGCCGAACCGAAAGACTTTTTCAGCTTGGGCACGACGCCGGAGACGTTCACGCTCCAGATTTCATCGAGCAGCAGATGCGTGAAATAGCCCAGACTGACGGCAGCCGCCTTAAAGTACCGCACGGCCGGGTCGACGTGGTCAATGAGCAGAAAGGCGACCATGCCGGCGATGAGGATTGCGGGAATACTGTGAAACATGCCGCGGTGGACCGTGAAACGCTTGAGGAGTCCGCCAAGGCCAAATCGAATGAAGAGGTAGGCCGGAGCGCCGACGAGAAACATCTGCTCGGGAGTCCAGCCGGTCCGGATCAGGCGATGCAGCAGCAGCATCGGGGCGACGGCGGCGGCGAAGCTGATGGTTTCGCGGGCGGGAATTCCGGAGTCGCTGTCGACGTCCGGAAGAATTCCGGCGATCGCGCACAGTCCGCCGGCGACGGCCGCAGACTCCGGCGGGAGCTGCATTTGCGTCATGCCGAGCCAGCCGTAGCTGGCCCCAACGACGCTGCTGACGGCAATATGCGTATGAAACCCGGCCATGGGACCGCTCGGAGCGCGCACGAAAAATCCACGGGATCCTTCCCGTAGCAAAGCGCGGACCATAGCTGGGGAGTGCAAATTGGTCAACGTGAAGCTTTCGGGGCGGATCTCTCGCCGAGTCGCGGAGGAAGGCGGAAGATTTCGTGCGAAGGCGCAGAACGGAACGGAAAGACGACCGGAAAGAAACGTTACATGACGAAGGCGGGATGAAGTCGCCGTTCGTGGTCAGTCCCTCGTGGCGCGTGAAGAGGACCCCGGATGACATCGCTCTTTCCAACTGACAACTGACGAAGCACAAAGTACAAAGTGCAGATCACCAGCAACCAGCCACAAGGATCTCCATTTGAACTTCCTCGACAAATGGCCGCACGGCCTGAGCTACCGCGAATTCCTGCACAAGTATGCCTCGCCTGAACATCATCGGCGGTGGGATCTGGTCCATGATCTGGTGCAGCTGACGGCCGAGCAACGACTGGTGCTGGAGTCATTCCGGCGGGAGATGCTGGTGCTGGTCTCGGTCGGAGCGTGGTGCGGGGACTGCATCAACCAGTGCCCCATCCTGGATCACTTCGCCGCCGCGACTGACCGGATTCGGTTGCGATTCTTCGATCGCGACGATCACCCGGATCTCTCGGACGAACTGCAGACGTGCGGCGGCCGACGCGTGCCGACGGTGCAGTTTCTGGCCGAAGACGGTGCGCCGTGCGGGAGGTTCGGCGACCGGACGCTGTCCCGTTACCGGCAGATCGCCGCCGAGCAGCAGGGGGCGGCGTGCCCGACGGGTCTGGTGCTGCCGGACCAGGCAGACTTCGGAATCGTCGTCCAGGAGTGGCTGGACGAGTTCGAGCGCATCCAGCTCATGCTGCGGACATCAGCGCGGTTGCGGCAGAAGCATGGCGATTGAGGAAGAAGTGGCTAGTGGTTAGTGGCTAGTGAAGAGCAGGGCCGGGCGCGCCCGGCCATCTTCGCTCAACGCTCAACGAAAAAACGCCCGGTCGAGCACTGGCTCGACCGGGCGTTGTAAGTTTCTCGTGAACGGCTGCGATCAGTAGCCGGCTCGGCGGATCGTGTCGCTCCGCACGGAGTCACTCGGCGGAACCGGCGACGGTGGGGTCTCGTTTGAAGGCAGCGGCGTCGGGCTCGGTGCACCGTTCGTCGGGGCCGGGGTGGTGATCACTTCGCCGCCGTACATGCAGTGGGGGCAGTTACCGCGGAGCCCGTGCAGACAGGTTGCCGGACCGTCGCGCCACTGCGAGGCGTAAGCGGTGCCGGCGAGGTAATGCCACTGGGCGGGAATCGGCTTGGCCGGCAGTCGGCTCGGATCGGGCTGCCAGGATGGAGCGTGCTGGTAGTAGTACCCCAGCTGAGTCGTATCCGTCGGCATATAGACCATCGGCGCGGCCTGGAACCCCGAGCCGGGCATGCCGTGCCACTGGTTCGGAAACATGGTCTGGTACTGCACGCCCCGACGGTGGATGGGATACTTCTGCGGGATCGAGTATCCGTGGTCGGGCGAGTGCGAGCAGTAGTGATCGCAGAACAGCCCGTGTTTGCAGCCGTGGCGTCCGTGCGTTCGGCAGGTCGGGCAGTCTCCCTCGATGTAGCCGCCGCCGCCCGATGTGGAAACCATTGAGGCCGGGGCTTTGTCCGAGACCCGCGCGATGCCTTCTGTCGGGCTCTGAGCCGCCAGCGGAGCGCCGGCGGACATCAGTCCGGCCAGGGAAAGCGCTCCCAGCCAATTGCGTTGATGGAACATGTCCCGCTTCCTTGTGGGGTCGGCCGTCGGGGCCGTGGGTGAGACGTAAGAGGATTGAACCGGCCGTCGAAGTCTGACGCTTAGTAGCCGTAAGGCGCGTCGTAGCCGTAAGGTCCGCTGGTCGGCGCCATCGGGCGGGAAACCGGCGTCAGGCGGCTGGAAGGCACCCCCCAGCCATAGTTGTAAGTATGCCCGACGACAGGAGCCAGGGGCACGCCGATCGGTGTGCCGTAGCCTTCGGCTCCGTAGACCTGACCGTCGCGGCCATCGAAGTAGTTGACGTCTTCCGGATAGACGCGGGCGTAGTGGCCGACGAACGGAATCCCGGTGCCGCCATTGCCCGTCGGGTAAAAGTACCCGAACTTGCAGCGCATGTACTGCTTGAAGTTGTAGCACTTGTCGGCGCAATGGGAACGGAGACCGCCGTTGCCGAAGCCGGGACGGCAGTTGTAGCCGTCCTCGTAGACCACGTATTCGCCGGAGGAGGTCATCGATTCGCCATGCATCCCTGCCAGGCGGGCGTCGACGCGTCGAGTCCCCTGTTCCATGCGTTCGCGGGCGACCTCGACCGTCTCTTCAATGGCGTCCGCAAAGCTCGCGGGCTGCACGGCGCTGCCGGCAGGTTTCCGCAGGCGAACAACGCCTTCCGCGTCATCGGCCGCTGCCGACTGTCCGACCGCCAGCAGCGTCAGCCCGGCGGCGCACGCCAGACTCTTCAGTGTTCCGGCCCAGGTCGTCATGATTCCTGTCCTTATGAGCAAGTCGCCGATCGTGACGGCGGAGTTTCGGAGGAGTGCGGTTTGAGCAAACGATTCGCCAGGGGTCGCTAATGGTCGGACGGCGCCTCGGATCAGTGGCTGACGCCGGGGAAAAATGGCGGGAAGGCGGGGTGCTTGGAACGGTACTTGACTTGCACCTGTGTTCCCTGCAGTTCCCAGCGTTCGTGCGACTTGACGCCGAACGGCGTCCAGAGCCAGCTCCCCTTCACGCGGTGGTAGTAGGGGGGATAGATGGCCCGGTACGTGTGGGGATAGAGCATTTCGTGCGGGGCGAAAGCCTGGTTGGTGATCATGGCCCCGCCGGTCCAGTAGGGCGTCGTCGGCTTGGGGGACGGATAGAGCGGTGCGCCCAGATAGACGTAGCCATCCTGTTGAACGGGCATTGTCGGCCCGGCCGCAGGGGCCTGCGGCGCCGGAGTTTCGGTCATCGCGGCGCGGCGGGCGGGGATCGCCCGGTAGTCGCCGTAGTCCGGTTCAGCAGGGGCACTGGCGTATGCAGATTCGACGCCTCCCCCAAACTGGGACGCGTATTCATCCTGAGCGTGCACCGTGTGCAGCATGATGGTCGGCAGCAACACGGCCAACGACCTGGTCCAATTCAATGCCCGAGACATGTCCTGCCCTCCATGGTCCGCCGGTTCTCTGACGCCGGGATTTCGCGATTCATCGCGCTGGTTCGCGGGGCCTGATCCGCCGTGATTCTGGCCCGACGATTTGGTACTCAGAGATTCGGTTGTTGTGCTGGCTTCCGATGAGTCATTTCACGACCGACAGTCCACATGATCGGCTTTTTACAAGTAATTGGAATGTAACGGCTTAGGTGCGATTGCAAAATCTCCGTAACCGGTGTATCTGATACGCACGGAAAGACCTTGCCAGGCGTCAAACTCGACGCGGTTTGCCGCGCGGCGGGTCAATTCTGGTGAACAAAAGTCAAATTCACCGCACCCGCTGTCCGAAAGGTCGGCGAGGCCGGAATACTCTTCCCATTTTCCACGGACGCCGGAGCCAGTCCCTTGGCCAGACGGATCTCTTCTGCAGGGAATCGCGGATCGACAAACTCGGACGGCAGCGACCGCATCGACTATGTGCCGCTCAGTCAGGAAACCCGCCGTCGGTATCTCAACTATGCAATGTCTGTCATTACGTCCCGGGCGCTCCCCGACGTGCGAGACGGTTTGAAGCCGGTTCAACGGCGAATCCTGTTCTCCATGTACGAGGACCGATTGCTCGCCGACGCGAAGCCCCGCAAGTGCGCCAAGATCGTCGGCGACACAATGGGTGCGTTCCACCCCCACGGCGACACAGCGATCTACGACACGCTCGTCCGCATGGCGCAGGACTTTACGTTCCGCTATCCGCTGGTCGACGGGCAAGGGAACTTCGGCTCGATCATGGGGCTCCCGGCGGCGGCTTATCGGTATACCGAAGCCAAACTGACCGCGTTCTCCGAGCAACTCCTGCAGGAGCTGCGGATGGAGACGGTCGACTACCGCCCCACCTATGACGGCAGCCGGACGGAACCGACGGTCCTGCCGACGCGCGTGCCGCACCTGCTGGTCAACGGCACGACCGGCATCGCCGTGGGGATGGCCACCAATATGCCGCCCCACAACCTGGGGGAAGTCGTCGCCGCCTGCGTCCACCTGATCAACAACGACGGGGTCGAAACGAAGGATCTGCTGAAGTTCATCAAGGGGCCCGACTTTCCGCTCGGCGGGCGGATCATCACCGATCGCAAGGAACTGCGCGGGATCTACGAGGAAGGGCGAGGGGCGATCAAGGTCCGCGGGGAATGGAAGCCGGACCGGGACCGCAAAGGAACGGCCGAAGACCGGCTGGTGATCTACTCGATCCCCTACACGGTCGAATCGGGACCGCTGGTGCAGGAGATCGGAGCGGTTGTCGCCAACCGCAAGCTGCCGCAGCTCCTGAACGTCGCCGACGAGACGGACGACAAGCATGGCCTGAGAATCGTCCTGGAGCTGAAGCCCGGATCCGATCCCGAAGTCGTGATGGCCTATCTCTTCAAGCACACGTCGCTGGAGCTGAATTTCAATTACAACGCGACGAGTCTGGTGCCCAGCGACTCGGGCCAACTGGTCCCGGCCCGGTTGAACCTGGTCGAGATGCTGCAGCACTTCCTGACGTTCCGCCTGGCGACGGTCCGTCGGCGGTTCGAATATCAGTTGCGGCAGCTCGAACGGAGGATTCACATCCTCGAAGGCTTCGCGATCATCTTCAACGACCTCGACAAGGCGCTGAAGATCATCCGCAACAGCACCGGCAAACGGGACGCCGCCGACAAGCTGATGAAGGCCTTCCCGCTCGACGAAGAGCAGACGATGGCGATCCTGGAGCTGCAGCTCTACCGGATCTCGCAACTCGAAATCAATACGATCCTGGAAGAGCTGGCGGAGAAGCGAAAAGAGGCGGACAAGATCCGCAAAATCCTGGCCTCCGAGAAGAAGCTCTGGGGAGTGGTCCAGACCGAACTTGAAGAGGTCGCCGCCCAGTTCGGCGATAAGCGGCGGACGTCGCTGGGGTCGTCGGAAGAGGTCGCCGAATTCGACGCCTCGGCCTACATCGTCCGCGAGAACACCAACGTGGTGCTGACGCGCGACGGGTGGGTGAAGCGGGTGGGGCGGCTGCAGAGCGTCGAGACGACGCGGGTGCGCGAGGGGGACGCCGTGCTGGACGTGCTCCCCGGCAGCACCGTGGACGCGGTCGTGTTTTTTGCGAGCGACGGGGTGGCCTACACGCTGGGGATCGACCAGATTCCCGTCTCGTCGGGCTACGGCGAACCGCTCTCGAAGCACGTGAAGCTGGCGGACGGTGTGAGCATCATCGCCGCGGTCTCGACCGACCCGCGGTTCACGCCCGAAGACGGCGAGGCCTCCGGCGAGGCGCCCGCCACGCCCTACCTGTCGATCGTCACGGCGCAGGGGCAGACGACGCAGATCCCGCTGGGGCCGTATCGCACGGCGTCGACGAAGAGCGGCCGGAAGTTCTGTCGGCTGGGCGACGGCGATCGGGTCGTGGGGGTCGAACTGGTCCGCGAAGCGACGAGCGTCTTCCTGGCGACGCGGATGGGACGGGTGATTCACTACACCCTGGAAGAAGTTCCGGTACTGTCCGGCGCCGGCCGGGGCGTGCGGGGAATCAAGCTCGACGCTCAGGACGAAGTGCTCGGACAGCAACTGATCACGCGGCCGAGCGATTGCCTGCGGATCAAAACCGACGGCGACAAGGTGCTCGTCTGCGGCCAGCAGAAGTACGCCCCGGTCGGCCGGGGAGGGAAGGGGGATCGGGCGGTTACCCGCAGCGCGGTGACCGAGATCGTCCGGGATCCGATTCCGCTGGTGGACTGGGCGGCGATTGAAGCACAGAAGGAATAAATCGGGGCTATGACTCCGCCGCCCCTCCGGGGCTGATACACGCCTGACTCTCGCGAATGAACAGGTCGCCAACAGATATGTCAACCGCCACTCCCGCCCGTTATACCGCCGACGAAATCGAGATCATGGAGGGCCTGGAGGCCGTCCGGAAGCGGCCTTCGATGTACATCGGCGGGACCGATGTCCGCGGGCTGCATCACCTCCTGTGGGAGATCGTCGACAATTGCGTCGACGAGTTCCTCGCCGGGGCGGCGAAGGAAATCAAAGTCGTCCTGCATCGCGACGGGAAGTCGATGACGGTCAGCGACGACGGCCGCGGCATTCCCGTCGACATCCATTCCAAGTCCAAGAAGCCGGCGCTGGAGACGATCCTCACCACGCTCCACTCGGGCGGAAAATTTTCGAATAAGGTCTACGCGCGCAGCGGCGGACTGCACGGCGTCGGCTCGTCTGTCGTCAACGCCCTGTCGATCGAGCTCGAAGCCACGATTCATCGCGACGGCCACGAATGGAGCCAGCGTTACAAACGGGGCAAGGCGACGACGCCCCTCAAAAAGGTGAAACCGTTCCGCGGGCACGGGACGACGATCTTCTTCCGTCCCGACGATGAAATCTTCAGCAAGACGCAGTTTCATCCTGACACGATCCGCCAGCACCTGGAGGACATCTCCTACATCCACGGCGGGCTGAAGATCAGCTTCATCGACGAGGCCCGCAAGGAGACGATCGAGTATTGCCATCCGGAGGGAATTGCGGCGTACCTCGAAAAGGTGATCAAAGAGGGTGAGAAAAAGCCCATTCACGATCAGGCATTTTCGATCTCGCGCGACGACGGGGCCGCCAAAATTGAAGTCGTGCTCCGCTGGACGGAATCGACCGACGAGCAGCTTCGCAGCTACGTCAACGGCATCCGGACGCACGGCGGCGGCACCCACGAGTCGGGCTTCCGGGCGGCGATTGGCAAGGCGGTGCGGAACTACATCGACGTCCACGACATCAAGATCAAGGGGGTCACGATCCAGAACGACGACATCCGCGAGGGTGTCACCGGGATCCTCTCCATCTTCCTCAGCGATCCGATGTTCCAGGGGCAGACGAAAGAGAAGCTCAACAACCCGGAAATGACCAGCGCGGTGGAAGGGCTGGTCCGGCCGGCTCTGGAGACCTGGCTGAACTCGAATCCGTCGATCGCCGACGCCGTCGTCGGTCGAATCGTGCTGGCGGCAAGGGCCCGGGAAGCGAGCCGCGAAGCGGCCAAGGACGTCCGTCGAAAGTCGCCGACGCAGCGGAAAAACAACCTGCCCGGCAAGCTCCTCGACTGCCGTTCGAGCGATCCCGCAGAGTCGGAGCTGTTCATCGTCGAAGGACTCTCTGCCGGCGGGACTGCGGCGATGGGGCGCGACAGCCGCATTCAGGCGGTGCTGCCGCTGCGCGGCAAGATCCTGAACACGGAGTCGCTGTCGACCGGGAAGATCCTGGAAAACCAGGAAGTCAAAGACCTGGCGGAGACGCTCGGAACCGGCATCGGGCCGAACTTCGACATTCACCGGCTGCGGTACGACCGGATCATTCTGCTGATGGATGCCGACAGCGACGGCTACCACATCAGCACGCTGCTGCTCACGTTCTTCTTCCGCCACATGCGCGACCTCATCACGGGGGGCAAGCTCTATCTGGCCCAGCCGCCGCTCTACCGGATTCAGATCGGAACGAAGACGGTCTACGCGCAGGACGACGCAGAAAAAGAAGAAGTCCTGGCGGAACTGGCCGCGAATCGGAAGTACGAGATCAGCCGGTTCAAAGGTCTGGGTGAGATGAACGCCGAGCAGCTCAAAGAAACGACGCTCGATCCGAAAACGCGGACACTGTTGCGGGTCGATGTCGAGAGTCTGGTGGAAGCCGACCAGACGTTCCAGCAGTTGCTGGGGAAAGACGCCAGCGAGCGTTACCGGATCATTATGAGCGAAGCGACGCTGGTGGACGATCTGGACGTGTAGGCGGGGCCAGTGAGCAACACAGACAGGAATGTCTGTGCCACCTGAATGGGGGAGCGTCTTCGACGACGCTCAACCCTCATCGCTCAACGACCGCTCAGGCCATGTCTTTGTACGCGTCGTACGCCAGGTAGCCGACGATGGCGGCGGCGACCAGGAAGAGGATGTCGAACGTCATCTGCCCGGCGAACGGAATTTGGATGAGAATATCCAGAATCGCCGCCACGGCGACGAGACCGGCGACCCCAAACGAGCCCATGACCAGGTTTTTCGGCAGCGACGACGAGGCCATGCTGAAGGATCTCGCGGAACAGAGGGGACGCAGAACAGCCGACTGACGTCCGGAAGTATACGGGACGTTCCCGCCCCCATGCCAGTCGGCTTCCCGGATGGAACGGGAAAGTTTTGGCCGGGGGGTCAGGCCGGGCCGGATTCAACGGACGTGCCGGGAGGCGAAGTCAGTTCGACCAGGTGTCCGTCAGGGTCGTGAACGAACATCTGCACCGCACCATCCGGGCGAAATTTCGGCGGCGAAACCAGCTCGACCCCGCGCTCGACGAGCAGTCGGGCAGCCTCGCCCGCGTCCGGCACCAGGAAGGCGAAGTGATGTCCGCGGGTGTTCTGGCCCGAGCCTGACCCGGCCGGACCGGAGCCGGAGAACTCCAGGATCGTATGGATCTGAGTTGTCCCGGCCTGAAACCACTGCCCGTCAAAGCTGAAGGGGGGACGCGGGACTTCCCGCATCCCGAGCAGGTCGACGTAGAATCGGCGGGTGGCGGCGAGATCGCGGACCACGATCGTGACGTGGTCGATCGATTGAACCTGCAGCGGCGATGGGGTCATGGCGGTGGCTCCTGAGCGTGCCGCCATCAGACGCCAGATGCGGACGCAACGCAACTCTGACCGTCAGGCCAGTCCCTTCAGGTAGACCAGGTACAGCGAGCCGACGATCAGCAGGATCACCGTCACGGCGTCCGGTTCGATCAACCAGTAGCGCTTCTCGGCCCGGCTGAGCAGACCCAGCATGACCACGGCCGTCACCAGAATTCCTGCTGTTGCGGTAATGGCGTGGATCGGTCCCACCGAACCGAGTAGAGCTCCGGGATCGGCGAAATCGATGAACGCCAGAATCAGCATGTTGAACGCGTTGCTCCCCAGGATATTGCCGATCGCCAGATCGGGGGCGCCGAGACGGAGGGCGGCAAACGTGGCCGTGGCTTCTGGCAGCGAGGTCACGCCGGCGATGAACACCGCCCCGAAAAACGTCTTCCCCAGACCGGTCAGCTCGGCGAGGTGATCTGCGGTGTGAGCGAGTTGCGGAGCCGCGAAGACGATTGCTCCGGCGCAGGCCAGATAGACGAGAATCGCCTGCCCGAGCGTCATGCCGGGGGGCATCGCTTCCGCTTCGGCCGCGACGGCGGCTTCGTTCCGTCCGACCTGCTGGTCGAGGACAATCAGGCGAAAGCAGAGGAGGTAGGTGATTCCGATGGCCCAGGCGCCGGGGCCCAGGCGGAGAAATGTGAACTGGCTGCCGAGCAGGATGGCCAGCAGGACGATCGTTTTGAGGACGATGGTTCCACCGGCGGACAAGGCATGCACGGCCGCGCGCGAGGAGAGCATCCGGGCCTGCGATCTCGTAAAGAGGTCGAGCACGGCGAGGATCAACAGATTCATCAGCGAGCTGCCGAGCAGATCGCCGAGAGTGAGATCAGGGACGCCCATCCGGACGGCGGTCCAGCCGACCATCAACTCCGGCAGACTGGTTCCGGCGGCGAGCAGGACGAGACCGACGAGGGTGCGACCGATGCCCGTCACCTCGGCAATGCGGTCGGCGCTCCGCGCCATAAAGGTGCCGGCGACGACGATGATCAGCGCGCAGAAGGAAAACCACGCTACCAGCCCGAGCATGCCGACCACCTGTTCCTGGCGAAGAGACCTGAAGAACTCTCCGAGCAGGGTACAGGAGACGTGCGACGCATGCACGCCGATCCGGACGGTTACGGCTTCGTCGCGGCGGCGGCCTCGGGTTCGGCGGCAACGATTGGTTGAGCCGGTTCGTCGGCACGCAGTCGACCGGTGGTCAGAAACCGGACGCTGGCCTCAACGGCCGCGGGGTTCGAGAGCATGAACGTGTGCAGTGCCGGGACCGTCAGGAAATCGGCGGCTCCAGGGAGCCGGGTGCTGGCGACGGTCACCGTCCCGTCGTCATCGCCCGGGATCAAAGGGTTCCAACCGTCCGGTGTGCCGCGGGCGCCGGCGATCACCGCGAATTCCAGCCGGGGAATCGGGAGGCTGGAAATCAGTCCTTCCGGATGGCTGACGAGTTGCTGCCCCGCGGGTCCCAGGACGGCGCGGAACAGGAAGTTCCGTTGCAGGAGGTCGGCCATCTCCGCCCCTCGATTGGGGACGCCGAGCATCGTCAGCCGACCGAGGCGCGGATCATCATGCGCCGTCAGGTACGAGCGGACGATCAGGCCCCCCATGCTGTGGACGACGAAGTCGATCCGTTCGAGGCCTTCGAGGCCGGAGATCACTCGATGCAGATACTCCGCCGATTCGGGGACGGGGATCTGCGTGCTGGGGTAGTCGAAGGGGATGGCGGTCAGGCCCTCGGCCTCGATCGCCTTCGCGAGGGCCTTCATGGACTTCGACGAGCGGGTGATGCCGTGGATCAGAATCACCCCCCGGCCCTGCATGGGGGGGAGATTCCGTTCCTTGCGGATCTCCGCCAGCCGGGCCTGGCACTCTTCCAGCGTTCCGGAGGCGTGCCGATGATCGGCTTCGTCCAGCAGGCGGAAGTGTTTGCTGAAGACGTTCTGCTGAATCCGCCACCCGCGGAAGAACTCCACATCCCCCCAGAACAGCCGGCCGCCAAGGGTCTTCATGGTCAGGACATCCGTCTTACCGGCGGGAGAAGCGGGGACAACTTCGGCAGCCGATTCGCCGGCCTGCGGTTCATCGCCGACACCGAGCGAACAGAACGAGGCCGCCGCCACGGCAGTCACGATCTGAGATAACCTTCGCGCGAAACGCCAGAACCGCATTTCTGTTGCTCCCCGAAACGTGAGTGAACCGGGACACGTTTCCTCGCCGGAGGATTGTAGAACCTGGAGCCACCGCCCGACCAGCCCGACTCACGACCGCTATGTTTGGGTGGCACGGGTGGCCCTTAAGCCACCCGTGTCTCCGAGCCGCAGCCACTTCAGGCAGTTTGAGTTGTCCAGTGCGGGGGTGGCGTCCCCGCACCGTTTCGGCGAGCATGTTCCCGGCCGGTTTGGCCGGTTGAGAACATGAGTCACTACTGGTGCGGAGACGGGGATGGCGATGCGACAGGGGCTGGCGGCATTCTGCGTATTGATTTTGGCAGCATTGGCGGGGGGCGCGTCTGCCGACGACGCCAGCACGATTCCGCCGCGCGAGACGGTCATCCAGAGTCTGCCGGGCCTCCACCTGCTCGAACCGTGGTGGTCATCACCGGTTATTTACGGAGACAGTACGCTGCCGATGCGGTTGGAGAAGGACGGCCCGATCACGGGGCGGCTGGCGTTTCCGGCGACGGAGATTCTCTCGATCAAAGACGCCAACGGTGCGCGGACGTACGAGCTCGGCAAGGATGTCACGCTTGCCGGGGACGGCAAAACGCTGGTCTTCACGTCCGAGTCGAAGGTTCCGTTTCTGACGAGCGACGATCTCTATCCCCCCGCCGGCGCGCCCAACAGCTACAAGCACCGGGTGGGGCATCCCGAGCAGAACATGCTGTTCTGGCAGGGGCACTGGTTCCATGACCGGCAGGTGGAGATCACGTACCGGCGGAAGACGACCGAGTGGCCGATCGAGGCGCCAAAGTTCGCGGCCGAGACGCTGCCGCGGACGCTGGCCCGCTTGCGGGCGAAGGAGCCGGTGACGATCGGCGTCAGCGGCGACAGTATTACGCAGGGGTATAACGCGACCGGCTTCACCGACGGCGAACCCCACATGGCGCCCTATCCCGACCTGGTGGCGGCCCAGTTGCAGGCGGCTTACGGCTCGCCCGTCACGCTCAAGAATCGGGCCATCGCCGGCTGGAGCATCGCTCACGGACTGAAGGATCTCGACAACCTGCTGGCCGAGAAGCCGCACCTGATCATTCTGGCGTACGGCATGAACGACGTCGGCCGGCGGGACCCGGAGTGGTTCCGCAATCAGGTTGCGGAGTTTCTGAAACGCGTACGCGAAGCCGACCCCGCGATTGAGGTGATTCTGGTCGCCTCGATGACGGGGAACCGGGAGTGGATTCACGTCCCCAACGACATGTTTCCCAAGTACCGCGACGCGCTGAAATCGCTCACCGGACCCGGCGCGGCGCTGGCGGATCTGACCTCGCTGTGGATGCTGCTCGACGAGTCGAAGCTACACCTCGACCTGACCGGCAACGGACTCAACCACCCGAACGACTGCGGCCACCGGCTGTACGCCCAGACGATCCTGGGCCTGCTGGTCTCGCCTGCGAAGTAAGAGAAGAAGGATTCACGGCGGAGACGCGGAGGACGCGGAGAAGACATCAGGAGAGTGAAAAGTGAGTATTGAGTAGTGATGAGTGCAAAGTGACGGAGAAAGAGCTTCACGGTTCAACCGCGTTTCTTCCAATTTGCACTACTCACTACTCACTACTCACTTTCCGGGCTCTTCTCCGGCATTTCTCCGCGTCCTCCGCGCCTCCGCGGTAAAGTTTCTTCTCTTCGGAATTCTTCGCGCGAGAGACAACCATGTCGCGACTGAGCTCGATCGGCGTGTGCCTGGCAATCGCCTTGACCGACATCTGGCCGGTACTTGCTCAGTCGCCCGAGCGCGGGATCTGGGGCCGCGAAATCCTGTCGCAGCCCTTCGACAAGGAACCCTTCCGCGAGATCCGGATTCCGGAGTGGGTTCAGGAGACGATCGGGTGCGGGTACACGCTGTCGGTGATGGGGAGTGAAGCCCGGGCCGCGGCGGCCGCGCACGGGGTGACGATCAGCGAGATGGGGTTCGTCGACCCCTTCTATGCGTACTACGACAGCCAGCTCCTGAAGCGGCGCAGTCCGCATGTGCCGCCGGAACGGCTCGCCAAGGACATCGCCGAGTACAAGAAACTGGGGGTGCGGATACTGGGAGTCTATCCGCCTTGCCTGCAGGCGGAGGTGTGGGAGACACATCCGGAGTGGCGGAGGATCTCGACCAACACCACCGAGATTCCCGAGATCGATCTGGTCAAATTCCCGCACGGCGGCATGCTCTGTCTGCTGGGGCCGTACGGCGACTTCTTCATTGAGGTGCTGGCGGAGATCCTGGGGAAATTCCCGGACGTCGACGCCTTCAGCTTCGACGGTCTGCACTACGGCGGCGTCTGTTACTGCCAGCATTGCCGGGCGGACTACCGGAAGGAAGTCGGCGGTGAGATTCCGAACTCGGATCTGAACGACCCGGCGTTCCGTCGGTATCAGCACTGGGCCGACCGGCGGATGGAAGACCTGGTCCGGCGGATGCAGACGCGGCTGAAAGGGATCAAGCCAGAGGTGGCTCTCGTCACCTGGACGACGAACGCCGGGAGGTTCGGACACTTTCTAAGTATCCCGCGGAACATGCCCGCGCGGATGAACCTGCTGTTCGACGCCCCGGACCAGGAGTTCTGGCTCGACGAGACCAACCGCGGCACGACCATCGTCCCGGCGGTCGCCAACGCATACATGTGGGCGATCACCAACCACCGCGTTGGCTTCAGCGAACCGTACATTCTCAGTCACGGCAATCCGTACGGGAAAGACAGTTTTCCGCCGGCAGAGATCCAGCGACGGATGCTGCTGGAGGTGACTTACGGCGCGCAACCCAGCATCGCCGTGGCGCAGCCGGCCCATCTGCAGCAGGCACTTTATGACTGCATGGACGAGGTGCAGCGGCGGAAGGAGTGGCTGACGCACAAGTCGCCTGAGCCGTGGGGGGCGATCCTGCTGAGCGATAATAGCCGGAACTTCTACAGCCGGACGTCGGGCCAGGCGGAGGAACGGTATCTGGCGAATGTGTTCGGGACGTTTCGGACCGCCGTGGAGGAACATCTGCAGGTCGCGCTGATCAACGACTGGAACCTGACGCCCGAGGATCTGGCCAAATACAAGGTGCTGATTCTTCCAAACGCCGCGTGTCTCGACGAGCGACAGGTCGCGGCAGTCGAGAGCTTCGTCCGGCAGGGGGGCGGGCTGGTGGCGAGTCTGGATACGTCCCGGTTCGACGAGTTCGGTGACCCGCGGCAGAACTTCGCTCTGGCGGGAGTCTTCGGGGGCGACTATGGCGGCGAGCCGGAGTTGAAGCCCGCGACAACCGAGATCGACGAGAACTTCAAGCTGGCGATCGGTCCCGACTACTGGGAGAAGCGGAAGAGCGTGTTCGACTTCCGGCAGGACGTCGCCTCGCCCCTGAACCAGGGGCGGATGAAAACGTACGTCAACGACGAAGCGGTGACGTTCAAGGGCGCAGCGATCCGCGTGCAGCCCCGCGACCCGGCGGCCCAGATCTGGGGGACGTTCGAGGCGAAGGGGGTCGCCGGAGCGCCGCGCCAGCCGGCGGTCATCGCCCGGCAGCATGGGGCGGGAAAGGTTGTCTACTTCGCGGCGGGTCTCGATGCCGGGTACTACCTCTACGCCTATCCGTACCAGCGACTGGCGCTGAAGCACGCGATTCAGTGGGCGGCCCCCGTTCCGCAGGCGGTGATCGTCGAGGCGCCGATGTGCGTCCACACGTCGGTCATGCGGCAGCGGAAGGGGGAGACCGAGCGGCTGCTGGTGCACCTCTTCAGCGATCTCAACACGACCGGCCAGCACGCGCTGCCGGTCGACGATGTGCCGCTCAGGGAGGAGACGGTTCCGATTCACGACATCCGAGTGACCTTCGGACCGGAGTACCAATTCAGCCGGGTCCACCTGGAACCGGGCGGTCTGGACCTGCCCATCGAGCGAACGGCCGATGGCGGCTCGCTGGTCACCGTCCCCAGACTCGATGTCCACGCGATCGTGGTTGGCGAACTACAACCCGCTCCTTCTTCAACCTCTGGCGATCGGCAATAAGCGATTCGCGATCAGCCCCGATCCGGCGACTCGCTCTCCTCCATCACGGCCTCTCGTCCCGGTTCAGCCGGTCCTCAATCTTGTCGAGGACCGGGAGCAGGTCGCTGACGCCGTCGATGACGTAGTGGGCTCCCGCCTGGCGGAATTGGTCCGCGATCGTCTGCAATCGCTGGCGGAGATTGTCGGCGGGGAGGGCGGCGATCTCTTCTTCCGACAGACCCAGCGCGTTGCCGGTCCGGGCGACGGCGACGGTCCAGCAGCCGGCGCTGAGTCCGGCCGAGATCCCAATCGGGGTATCGTCGACGACGACGACCTTCGAGAGCGGATAGATCCCCAGCAGCTCGCAGGCCCGGAAGTTCAGCCACGGGGCAGGGCGGCCGGCTGAGACGTCGTCGGCGCAAAGAACCACGTCGGGCTCGTATCCGCCGGCTTTCGCCACCGGCCGGACGACGTCCATCAGCTCGCGGGTGTACCCGGTCGACGAGCCGATCTTGAGGCCGCGCCGGCGGCACTCAGCGACGACTTCGGGGACGCCTGGGATGACTGCGGAACCCGCCTCCAGCACCGACTTCTGGAGGGGGAGAAACTCCTGGTACATGCGGTCGATGTCGGCGTCAGTCGAGGCAGCTCCATGAGCGGCCTGCCAGGCGGCGGCGACGCGGGGCATGGCGAGGATCGTCGCGATGTGATCCCGCTTGGCCCGGCCCATCGGCTCGCGGGCTTCGGCGACGGTGATCTCGACGCCGCTCCGGCGGAAGATTTCCTGGAAGACCTGGGCGGGCGCCCGGCTGCCGTAGTCCACGGTGGTGCCGGCCCAGTCGAAGAGGATGGCTTGCAGTTGCTGAGGCATGGAGCGGAGTCCGTCGTTTCGAAGTGAGGGTGCAGTCGGCAATCAATCGAGCGATTCGTCGTCGGTCCAGCGGTTCCAGAGGTCGTCGGCCAGGCCGAACGACATGGTCATGCCGGCGCCGCCCGTCCCGGTCAGGACGCGGACGGAGGGCAGGGGGGTGGCTTCGAAGGCGGGGAGCTCGGGGTGCTTGGCATAGATCCCGTGCCAGCGCTGGGCGATCTCCCAGGTCGGAAACTGGAAGACCTTGGTCAGTTCGCGGAGCATCAGGTCATCGATGACCGCCTTGTCGAAAGGCTCGATCTCGTCGCCGTACTCGTGGGAGTCGCCCAGGATCACTTCGCCGGCGTCGTTCTGGGACGCCATCACGTGGATTCCGTACTGGTCGAGTTCGGGGGTCTCACGGGCGATGCGATCCTGGACTTCGCGGAGCGTCGGGCAGACGTCGAAGTTGTGGTAGTGGCGGAGGGTCAGGCCGCTGGCGAGGTGCGGACCGAGTCGCCAGTCGCCCGGCTGCCGGACCGTCCGGAGCATCTGCAGCTTGCAGCGGACCAGCGGCGACGCGGCGAAGATTTCCGGGAACAAAGTCTCGAAGTCCGATCCGCCGCAGACGACGATCCGCGAGCCGCTCCAGATTCGGTCGTCGGAGGTGCGAACTTCGCCGTCGGCGATCCGGGTCGCGGCGACGCCGAACTCGAATCGGACGCCATACCGCTCGGCGAGCCAGGCGGCGATGGCGGCGGAGGCGGTCCGGGGATTGACGACGGCTTCGGTCGGGCTGAAGAGACCGCCGAGGAGTCGGTCGGGCTGGGCGGCGGGGGTCCGTTGCAGGACTTCGTCGCGGTCCAGCAGGCTGACGAAGCAACCCAGGTCCGGGGCGGCGGCGGCGAATTCGCGGAGGACCTGCCACTCGTCTTCGCGGTGGGCCAGGTGGATGGAGCCGCAGGTCTGGACCCAGAGGCCGGATTCCCGGGCCAGTTCGAGCCAGAGATCGAGGCTGCGGAGGGCGATGGCGTGGCAGTCGCCGGCGGGCTGCCCGACCGGCCAGACCATGCCGAAGTTGCGGACGGAAGCTCCGGCAGCTCGCTCGCTTCGTTCCAGGACGGTGACCTCGTAGCCTCGTCGGGCGGCCGCCCAGGCATTGGCCAGGCCGACGATGCCGGCTCCGATGACTACCGCCGTTCCGTCGTTCACGAATTCTTCTCCCTGGACCGCTACTCTAACTCAGCCGGCGCGACCTGCGTCAGGTGAGCGTTCCCGGCTCCGGACCTGTAGACTGTTCCGCCGACCGATCCCCGGTCGCCATTCCGAAACTCGGAGACCCGCCAGCATGACCGACAATCATGCAGAAACTATGAACGAGGCCCGGTCGGACCGCCAGCCGGGCGGGACCTGGTTTCTGCATTTCTGGGTGACGGCCGCGGCGTTCGGGACGTACTTCTGTATGTACGGTTTCCGGAAGCCGTATACGGCGGCGACTTACGCGGACGTCGCAATCTGGGCCGGCCTGAGCCTCAAAACGCTGCTGGTGATTTCGCAGACGCTGGGCTACCTGCTGTCGAAATTCATCGGAATCCGGGTCGTCGCCGAACTCCCCCCCCGGCAGCGGGCGCTGGCCATTCTGGGACTGATCGGCATGGCCGAGCTGGCTCTGCTGCTGTTCGCCTTTGTGCCCGCCCCCTGGAACTGCCTCTGCCTGTTCCTCAACGGACTGCCGCTGGGAATGGTCTTCGGGCTGGTCCTCAGCTTCCTCGAGGGCCGGCGGGCGACCGAGGCATTGGCGGCTGGACTCTGTACCAGCTTTATCGTGGCGGACGGGTTCACCAAGACGGTCGGGAGTTCCCTTCTTCAGGCCGGGGTTTCCGAAACCTGGATGCCGTTCACCGCGGGGCTCGCCTTTGCGCCGGTCCTCGTCGTCAGCGTCTGGCTCCTTTCCCGGACCCCTCCGCCGACCGCCTCGGACATCGAACACCGCACTGCGCGACCGACACTGAGCCGGGACGACCGACACCGGTTCCTCGGACGGTATGCGTTTGGTCTGGCGGCCCTCACCGGGGCCTACATTCTGATCACGGTCTTGCGAAGCATCCGGGCGGACTTCTCGCCCGAGATCTGGCTGGGTCTGGGGTTCGACAAGAGCCCGGGAGTCTTCACCCGGTCGGAGCTGTGGGTGGCTCTCGGGGTGATCATCGCCAATGGTCTGACGGTTCTGATTCACGACAACCGGCGGGCCTTCTTTGCGTCGCTCGGTATCGCAATCGGCGGGCTGGCGCTGCTGCCCGTTGCGCTGGTCGGACTCCGTCAGGGCTGGCTCGGAGGATTCCCCTTCATGGTCCTGATGGGACTGGGGCTCTACCTCCCCTACGTCGCGGTCCACACGACGGTCTTCGAGCGGCTGATCGCCATGACTCGCGACCGGAGCACGGTCGGGTTCCTGCTGACTTTCGCGGACGCCTTCGGGTACGTCGGCGTGGTGGTCGTGATGCTGACCAAAGAGGTGCTCCACGCCCAGGGAGTCTTCGAGCGTGGCGGGTTCCTGGAATTCTTCACGACGGCGGCCTGGGTGATTTCGGGACTCGGCTTGCTGGGCCTGATGACGGTCTGGGGGTATTTTTCGTACCGGGAGACCAGTCGCGTCTCCGTCGCGGTGAACGTGGTCACTGCGGCGGAGTGACGCCGGGATGCCGTAAGGAACGAGCGCGATGACGAGTCCGGTTCAGGCGATGGTCTTCCACCACCCGGGCGAGCCGTTCGTCCCCAGCGAATTTCCGCTGCCCCACCTGCACGGCTCCGAAGTCGCCGTCGATGTCATTGGCTGCACGCTTTGCGGCAGCGACCTCCACTCCTGGGAAGGGCGGCGGACGACGCCATGCCCCACCGTGCTGGGGCATGAGATCCTGGGGCGGGTCCGAGAATTCGGCCCGACCGCGATTCCTCGGGATGCTGCCGGCCAGCGGCTGGCGATCGGGGACCGGGTGACCTGGTCGATCGTGGCCAGTTGCGGCGGATGTTTCTATTGCCTGCGGGGCCTGCCGCAGAAGTGCGAGCGGCGGGTCAAGTACGGACACGAGGCGTTGCGGCCTGGCGGCGAATTGACCGGGGGACTGGCCGAGGTCTGCCACCTCGCCGAGGGGACGGCGATCTACCGCGTGCCCGACGTTCTGCCCGACGAAGTCGCCTGTCCCGCAAACTGCGCGACCGCCACCATTGCCGCCACGCTCCGGACCGCAGGGGATGTTCGCGGCCGGCGAGTGCTGGTCCTGGGAGCCGGGCTCCTGGGCCTGACGGCCTGCGCAATGTGCCGCTGGCTCGAAGCCGAGACGGTCGTCTGTTGCGAAATGTCCTCCGAGAGGCGCGAACGGGCGCTGGCATTTGGAGCGACCCACGTCGTTGCACCGGACGAACTGTCCGCGCTGATCGGGACGCTGACCGACCAGCATGGCGTCGACGTGATTCTCGAGCTGACAGGTGCTCCGGCCGCCTTCGAGGCCGCCTGGCCGCTGGCCCGCCTCGGCGGCGTGGTAGTTCTGGTCGGAGCGGTCTTTCCCAGCCGGCCGGTCTCGCTCGCAATGGACGACATCGTCCGCCGAAATTTGAGCGTGCTCGGGGTCCATAACTATGTTCCCGATGACCTCGGGGAGGCACTCCGATTTCTGGAGGCCCGGCACTCCGATCATCCCTTCCGGGACGTGGTCGCAGCCTGGCTCCGGCTGGATGAAGCGGACGCTGCCTTCAAGGCGGCGTGTTCTCCCGAGATCCTGCGGATGGGCCTGCGGCCGGTTCCTGCCGGTCGATGAGCCGCTGGCAGGTGTGGCAATTTGGTGGCAACGCCGTAAATTGCCGTCGAACTGGAAGTCTGCGAAGGTGGCGTGTTCCACGTGGAACGCGAAACTCTCCGGATTACGGACTCTCGGGGAGTTTCAGCTCGGCGGGATCGAGCGGCACTGCGACTCCCTCCATGGGGATTTCCCGTTTCAGCGTCCAGAGGACGCCCTGCACCACGGACCGCCGATAGGCAGACTCGCCCCAGTTGGCGTGTCGATGCAGTCCGCTGAAGCCGAACGATCGCCCGCCGTCCGGTCTCAGCCAGGCCCAGCCGACGGACTCCCAGTCGCTGTCGATTTCCGCCTCCAGGACTGACGACCAGCCGGTCCGATCCCCGGGGAATTTGAGACGGTAGTAGAACTCGTCATCAACGTGGGTCAAGGCAACGCCGCGCGTGATGGGATGTGGTTCGGGGGCCGGTCGCAGGTCTGTTTTGAGGAACTTGTACTTCCGGTCCGGACCGCCGTGACAGCCGCCGAAGAGGGCGACGAACTCGGGAACCGGATCCGCAGTCCGGCTGCCCATCGCCCAGTGCAGGCAGACCAGTCCACCTCCCCGGCGCGCCAATGCCTGAAAGGCTCGCAGGCGATCCGGGTCGTCGCCGATCCAGCGGGCTCCTTCGGCCAGAAACAATACGGCTACGTCGGCGGACTCCAGAAGTTGGGGGCCGTCGGTCCAGGGGGAGTCGGCCTGAACGGTTCGGACTTCGAGCCCTTCCTGTCGCTCCAGGGACTGCTTCAGGATTCGCAGCCCGGCGACGTACTCGTGTGTTGATTTCGGGTGACCGTCGGGCTTCTGGCCGCAGAGCAAGACTCGCTGGGGCCGGGGTGGCGGAGTGTCGGCGGCGGCCGGTCCGGCGGTCGCAATTGCCAGGAGGAGCAGGCAGATTCGAATCATGGATTGAACCTCGGCGGGGGGATTTTCCGGGAATTCGGGACCGGTCTTCCGGAATTCTGTACGAACGGGCGGTCGGGTCGCCACTCATTAGGGAAAGGGCAAGGTCGAATACGTTCGGCTGGGGCCGCCGCGTCCGGGGCGGAAAGACACTCCGATGACGGCTGCTGCGAACAGGAAGGCTTCCGATGAGACTGACTCTGCGAACTCTGCTGGCGTATCTGGACGACGTGCTGGAGCCGGGTGAGGCCCGCGAAATCGGACAGAAGATTCAGGACAGCCCCGTAGCTGCGGCGCTGGTCAGCCGGATCCGGGAAGTGATGCGGCGGCGGCGTCTGACCGCGCCGGACATCGACGGTCCGGAGCAGGGCGTCAATCCGAACATCGTGGCGCAGTACCTCGACAACTCCCTGACGGACGACCTGGTCGCGGACATGGAAAAGGTCTGCCTGGAGTCGGACGTTCAGCTTGCCGAGGTGGCGGCGTGCCACCAGATCCTGACGCTTGTGCTGGGTGAACCGGCGGACGTTTCGTCTCTGCAGCGCGAACGCCTTCTGGCCCTCTGTCCGGGGCAGCCGGTCGGCCAGCTCGACATGACGCCGTCACCGCCGAATCGGAACCCGAAACCAGCACCGTCTCCAGCCTCTGCCACGGGCACGGGGGGGGAAGGGTTTGAAGACCGCTTGCCCGAATTTCTGAAGCCCTCGCCCTGGCCCTCGCGAGTGTTGCCGCTTGCCGCGGTCGTGCTGCTGGTCGTGGTCTGGATCGGGATGGTCGTATCCGACCAGCAGAAGATGAGCGGACTGTTTCAGCCGGCCCTTCACGGGCTTGAAACTCCCGCCGGCAGTCAGCCGGTTGCTGTTCGTGATGCCGCGCCTGCGAAGAGTCAGCCGCCCGTCAAAAGCGATGCTCCCACCGAGGGAGCGACTGGAAAAGTGGTAGCGACCGGAACGGCCGGGGTTCCGCCGCGGCAAACCGAACCGACCGAAGTTGCGGTCACGACGCCTGCTCCCGTTGTTCCCGAGAGCCCGGTTCCGGCCGTTGTGGAATCGAAGTCGTTGCCGCCGATGTCAGCGAAGCCGGTCGTCGAGGATTCCGCCGCGCCCGTGCCAGCACCTCCGCCCCCCGCGGTGCCTGCGGTGCCGGTGAGTTATGTGTCGTCGGACGGAATTCTGCTGCAAGAAAAGGCCGCCGACAATCACTGGTCGCTGACGCCCCGCCAGGGGAATCTGGAGCC
Organism: uncultured Planctomycetaceae bacterium; assembly: GCA_942493135.1. Taxonomy (GTDB): domain Bacteria; phylum Planctomycetota; class Planctomycetia; order Planctomycetales; family Planctomycetaceae; genus Planctellipticum. The sequence continues at coordinate 3,947,451 of OW818684.1, forward strand.
CGGCGATCAGCTCGCGGCACTGGAGCCGTTCGAGGCTCTGTTGAGCATCGACAGCGACACCGCCAAGGTGACATTGCTCGGTGATACGCTGGTGCAGCTGATGGGGCCGACCCGTGCGGCGCGGGTGGGTCTGGGGATCCATCACGGGCGAGTTGTCCTGCAAAGCGGCCGCAGGGAAGACCGACTGCCGGTCGAGTTTGCGATCGCTGCCGGGCAGGATCTGTGGAAGCTCGAACTCCTCGCCCCGGAAACCGTGATTGGCATTGAAGTCGAGGTACGTGAGACGACCGGCGTTGATCAGGATTTCGGCGCCAACGGATACCTGGCGGAGTGCTTCGTTCTGACGGGAGCTGTGCGGTGGGCAGGAACCAGGGGGCAGTCGCAACAGGTCGACGGCGGCCACTGGTTCCGGATTTCGCCCGGTATGGGGCCGATGACAGACAGGTCGATTTCGGAACCGATCCCGCTGGTCGAGTCACCCGACTGGCTGGATCCGCAACGTCGCAAGCTGTCGTCCGCCTTGCGTCGCTACGCCGACCTGTTTGAGAAGGAGCTCGCTCCGGCCGATTCGGTCGAGCAGACTCTGGGGACGCTGGCGGGGGATTCGCGTCCGAAGATTTCCGAACTGGCGACCCGGGGTCTGGCGACCATGGAAGACTATCCGTTGCTGGTGACGGCGCTGGCGCAGTCGTCCCACGAGGAAAGCCGATTCGCCGCCCGTGACGGTCTCAGGCGCTGGCTGGCGTCGACGCCCGGAGCCGGTGCGACGCTCTCGAAGGAGCTCGAGCTGCGGTACCCCCCGGCCGAGGCCGCAATGATGTTGCGACTGTTGTGGGGATATTCGGATGTTGACGCGCGCAACCGCGCGACGTCGCTGGAGCTGGTCGAGTTGCTGCGGAGTCCCCGCACCGAGTTCCGGGAGCTGGCGTTTTTTCACATCGTCCGCCTGACCGGTCAGCGGCACGACTATCGTCCGCTGGATGGGGGCGTCCGCCGGGAGCCGGGCGTTCGCCGCTGGCTCGACCACATCGAGCGGGAGGGGGCACTGGTCAAATCAGAGCCGCAGTCTTGACGACTCTGGAGACGGCCAAGGGCCGGACCACAGTCGCCCTGAATGGTGCGCGGGACTTCCGGGGGCTATCCTTCCCGATCGTTCCGCAACACCGTTTTTTGTGACCGGCCCCGCCATGTGGACTCGTTTCCGCCATCTGCTCGAATTGATCCGTTTCAGCCACACCGTCTTCGCTCTGCCGTTTGCGATGTTGTCGGCGGTGCTGGCCTGGCGCCGGCCGGACAGCCCGTTCGAGTGGCGAGACCTGGTGGGAATCCTTCTCTGCATGGTCTTCGCCAGGTCCGCGGCGATGGCGTTCAACCGTCTCGTCGATCGAGGGATCGATGCGGACAATCCGCGGACGGCCCGCCGACACATGCCGGCAGGGCTGCTGTCGGTCTGGGCGGTGACTGCATTCACCGTGGCGACCAGCCTGGCCTTCGTCGCCTCGACGCTCATTTTTCTGCCGAATACGCTGCCCGTGATCCTGAGCGTTCCCGTGCTCCTGGTGCTGCTGGGATATTCCTACGCGAAGCGGTTCACGGCCTGGTGTCATTACTGGCTGTCGGCTGCGCTGATGCTGTCCCCGCTGGCCGCCTGGATTGCGATCCGCGGGACGGTCGAATGGCCCCCCGTGCTGATCGCGGCAGTCGTCTTCTTCTGGGTTGGCGGATTCGACATCCTGTACTCCTGCCAGGATGCCGAGTTCGACAGGGAACGTCGCCTCTTCAGCATTCCGTCGCGCTGGGGTGTCCCGCGGGCGCTTTGGCTGGCGGCGGTCAGTCACGCCCTCACTGTCGTGGGACTGCTCGGATTGTGGTCGGTCGCCGGTCTCGGACCGGTGTACCTGGCCGGCGTGATTGTCGTCGCGATACTGCTGATTTATGAGCATTCGCTGGTCCGGCCTGAGGATCTGACACGGGTGAACCTGGCGTTTTTTCACGTCAACGCGGTCATCAGCTTGGGGCTGCTGGTGGTGACGCTGGCCGATCTGTGGTGGACACGCGCCCGTTGAGGAGGAGATAATTTCCGTCTGGAGGTGAGGCCATGTCGATCGCACATCAACCCGTGACCTGGCGACAATTTGAGCGGATGAAGTTCGAGCATCCGACCGAGCTGGTGCGGGGAGAGATCTCGGAGCAGGAAATGCCAACCAGCCAGCACGGTTCGGTCTGTCTTGCGATTGGGTCGGAGCTGCGCTCCTGGGCTCGATCCGGCGGTTACGGCGCGGCCTTCAGCAACGACTCACACGTTCTGACCGAACGCGATCCGGATACGGTTCGCGGACCGGATTGTGCGTTCATCCGCCGCGAGCGGCTGCCCGATGGCAAATTGCCGGCCGGCGTGCTGGAGATCCCCGTCGATCTGGCCGTCGAGGTTCTGTCGCCGACGGATCGCTGGACCGATGTGCTCGACAAAGTGCTGGAGTACCTGCGCAGCGGAGTTCGCGAGGTGTGGGTCATCGACCCGCAGCGGCGGTCGGTCGCCGTGCATCTGCCCGACCAGTCGCCGATGCACTTCGCCGAGTCCGAGACGCTGACTCGGCCCGAGTTGCTGCCGGGGTTTGCGTGCCCGGTCGCGGAGCTATTCGCGGACCTTTGAGTGACCCCGCGGCCCGTTCGCAGACTCGGAATGCGGTAGACGCCGGCCCATTGACGCGGGAGAATTCTCAGTCAGGAGATTCCGACATGGCCATCGCCCCGATTCAGCTCATCACAGCCGACGAGTTCCTGCGGATGTCTTTTGAGCATCCGGTCGAACTCGATCGTGGGGAGATTGTGGAAATGCCCCCTGCGAGTTTCCGTCACGGCGAGATCTGCAGCAACATCAGCGATGCGCTGCGGCGATGGAGCCGGGGCACGAATGCCGGGTTTCGCGTGGCCACGAACGATGCCGCGATCCTGACGACGCGCAAGCCCGACACCGTTCGCGGCGGCGATGTCGTTGCGATTCGACAGCGACGACTCGGCTCCGAACACGATGCCGAGCGGAGTCTGGCGATTCCGCCGGACCTGGTGGTCGAAGTCCTGTCTCCGTCGGATCGGCTGCCGGCCGTGATGGTCAAGGTGACGGAGTATCTGCAAGCGGGGGTGGCGGAAGTCTGGGTGGTCGATCCGGAAGACCGGCTGGTCGACGTGCACAATCCGTCCCGCCGACTGCCCGCCCGGTTCGGCGGCGATCAGCCGCTGACCAGTCCGGAATTGCTTCCCGGATTCTCCTGCCCGGTTTCCGAGTTCTTTGTCGACGCATGATGATCGATGGGAATCAATCGATGACACCTCCCGCGACCGCGGACACTCAGTCGGCCAGACAGACGGATCTCATCACAATCGAGCAGTTCGAGCAGATGAGCTTCGAGTTTCCCGTCGACCTGGTCAAAGGCAGGATCGAAGAGATGCCTCCTCCCGGCGCCGCTCATGGTCGAGTCTGTTTCAACGTCGCTGCGCTCATCGATATGTGGGCGCGGTCTGCAGACGCAGGCGTCGTCACGACGAACGACTCTGCGGTTCTCGTCGGCGAGGAACCGGGAACGGTTCGCGGCAGCGACGTGGCATTCGTACGCTGGGAGTCGCTGCCGGATCGAACGCTGCCAGCCGGAGCGTTCCGGACCGCGCCCGATCTGGTTGTGGAAGTTCTTTCTCCTTCCGACCAATGGTCGAAAGTGGAGTCGAAACTGGACGACTATCTGGCGGCGGGCGTGCAGGAAATCTGGGTCGTGTCGGTCGACGAGCGGTGCGTCTGGGTCTATCGGCCCGAGCGGCCACACCGGCGGCTGGAGGCTGCCGAGGAGCTCACCAGTCCAGAAGTCCTTCCCGGCTTTTCCTGCCGGGTGGTGGATTTCTTCCTCCACGTCTAAAATCCACGGAATGACGCGGGCGGCCCGGTTTCGCCCGCGGGTGTCCCGGATTTCTGACCACTGAAGCTCGATCCAGCCCCATGACCGATTCCGCAATGCTGCAGCGTATCGAAGACAAAGTCCTTGCCGGCGAACGCGTGTCGTTCGACGAAGGGGTGTTTCTGGACGAGCAGGCTGACCTGTTCACGCTGGGGCGGCTGGCGAACGCCGTCCGCGAGCGAAAGAACGGCAATTACGCCTACTACAACACCAATATCCACCTGAACCCGACGAACGTCTGCGTCTACCGCTGCCGGTTCTGCGCGTTCCGGGCGGATTTGCGGGCCGAGAAAGCGTACGTTTTTTCCGATGAGATGCTCCGCGAGCGGATTCTCGAAGCCCGGTCGCAGGGGGCCACTGAGATCCACGTGGTCGGCGGGCTGCACCACCAGAAACCGTTCGACTGGTACGTGAATGTCGTCCGCGTCCTTCACGAGACCTGCCCGGAGATCCACATCAAGGCCTGGACTGCGGTCGAAATCAACTGGTTCTGCTTCATCACGAAGCAGCCGGTGGAATGGGTCATCCAGCAGTTGATCGATGCGGGTCTGGGGAGCATGCCCGGAGGGGGCGCGGAAATCTTCGATCCCGTCGTGCGGGCGGAGCTCTGCGAGCACAAGGCGGATGCGGACAACTGGATCAAGATCCACCGGGCCGCCCACCTGCAGGGCGTCCGGTCCAACGCAACGATGCTCTACGGGCACATCGAGAATGCCCGGCACCGGATGGATCACCTCTGCAAACTGCGGGACCTGCAGGACGAGACGGGCGGCTTTCAGACGTTCATTCCGCTGGCCTTCCATCCTGAGAACACCAAACTCGACAACATTCCCAAGCCGACGGGGAACATGGATCTGCGGACGCTGGCGGTCTCGCGGATCATGCTCGACAACTTCGATCACATCAAAGCGTACTGGATCATGCTTGGCGAGAAGATTGCTCAGGTGGCGCTCTCATTCGGGGCCGACGACCTGGATGGCACTGTCGTCCATGAATTGATCTATCATGACGCAGGGGCAAAAACTCCCGAAGGGTTGACGGTCGAACAGATTCATCGCCTGATCCGCGAAGCCGGTCGGACGCCTGTCGAGCGGGACACGTTGTACCGACGAGTGATCCGGGAGGGTGCTGGCTGGCAGGTCGGCGAGCCGGTTTCCGCGGGGCTGGCGAGCTGAGTCGAGCCTGGTCGCCACGACCCGAATCCGGCCGTTTCCGCTTCCCATCGACCCATCCAGGGGAATCTGTTAGAACCGACCGTACGTGGACCTCGTCGCGCGTGCAGTGCAGACCGACGGGTCGGGAACGGATTCGCCGCGGATACAGGGATGGCAGCCGATGGCTCGCGGATGGAGCAGTCTGGTCGGAGTTCTGGTTGTTTTCGGAATCGGCGCCGGTGGAGGTTTCGCCTGGCGCGCGGGCTGGTTTCCTGTGGAGTTCCGCTCCGCCGAGACGGGCAGCCTCAATTCGGATTGGCCGGGCGGTCCCGAGGTTGCCCAGATCGCCGCGCCCGCCGTTGATGCCCTGCTGGCAGTGCCCGAACAGAGCGAGCCCGAGCCTCTGGAAGGGCGAAATATCGCGGTGACTACTCCCGGAACGCTCGGGCCGGCTGCGACCGAAGGAGCCCGCCCGTTGGCCGATGCTCGCTCGATCGAAAAGCGGACGCCGATGCGGCTCAGCCAGCCGGAAGAGGCGATGAAGGGACGGGTTCAGTCGGCGACTTTCGCCGAGGAAGCTGAAGACTCCGCGCCTCGGTCGGTGCAGACATCGGGGGGGGATGACGCGTCGAAGGAGAAGGAAAACCGTTCAGAAATCGGTGCGAGCCCGGCCCTCGCCGACGAACTGCAGAAGATCGATCAGCAGATTCAGGCGGGCGAGTTTCTGCCGGCTCACAAAGAGCTGTCGCGGATCTACTGGGAGCGGCCGGCGGATCGAGCGGCAATTGAGCCGCGTCTGGAGTCCAGTGCCAACACGATCTTCATTCAGCCGCAACCTCACTTCACCGAGCCATACGTGATCCAGCCGGGCGATCGGCTGGAGTCGATCGCGAAGAAGTACAAGTTGTCGTGGGAGTATCTGTCGGCGCTCAATCGGACGAATCCGACGCGCATTCAGGCGGGCAAACGATTGAAGGTGCTGAAGGGCCCGTTCAGCGCCGCGGTCGATCTGCAGGACTTCGCATTGACGGTGCACCTGCGGGGCTACTACGTGAAGCGTTATGAGATCGGGATTGGCAAGGACGGTTCGTCGCCGCTGGGCACATTTCCCGTGCTGACTAAGATCGCAAATCCACAATACACCGATCCCGACGGCCGCGTGATTGAGGGGGACGATCCCAGGAATCCGTTGGGCGAACGGTGGATCGACCTCGGGAACAGCTATGGCATTCACGGCACAATCGAGCCCGAAAGCATCGGCAAAGCGGCTTCGCGCGGCTGCATCCGGATGCGCGATCCGGACATCATTGAAGTCTACAACTTCCTGACAGTCGGCTCCGAGGTGACTTTGAGGAACTGATCCTGAGCGAGCGTTTCCCTGGCTCGTTCGTCGGACCGTCGAGGCTGTTTTCGATGTTGCTCGGCGTCTACCGGATTGGCGTTTTCGGCATGCTGCTGCTGGCGGCTGGTTGTGTCGGCGCACCGGTCATCCGCGGTTCGAGCGACGGTCTGGGCGACCTGCGAAAGTCGGTTCGAGACGGAGCTCCAGGCCCGACGAGGACGCAGACTCCGCCGCCATCTGATCTCGACCGACATTGTCGCGACGATCTTGACGACGAGAATTCGCTGACAGCGGTTCTGTTCGGTCCGCTGTTTCGTGCGGGAGCGATCGGGGCCATCCATCTCGCCGGGGCGCCGTTTACTGTTCCCAATCACTGGCTGGAAGGGGGCGATCTCTACGGCTCCGCCTACTTTCCGACATGGCCGTATGATGCGACCGAAGGGAGCCTGATCCTGGAGAATCCCGATCTGAACAGTCACCGGACGTTTGGAGGTCGCCTGCAGATTCTCGGCGCGACCGACTTTGACGACCTGCAGCGATACCAGGTTCGCCTCCTGGCCGAGCAGACGAATCGATTCGGCGTGGATACGGAGACCGGGCTGCTTCGTCAGACTGTACCGGACGGTCACGACGAGCTCTGGCTGGGCGATTTTAATCTGACCTACCGCTTCGCGCAGAGCGAGCATGTGCAGTTTCGGGCGGGGATCGGCGCCAACTGGCTGGCCGACAGCGTTCGCGGCGACGCCGGCTTCAATTTCACCTATCAGGTCGATGTGTTTCCGCGAGAACCCTGGACGGCTTCGGCCCTGTTTGACATTGGAACGCTGGGGGACGCGACGCTTTTCCACGGCCGCGGGACCGTCGGGGTGATGGTCCGCCAGTGGGAGATCTTCACCGGCTACGACTACTTGAGCATCGGAGACTTTGATTCGCACGGAGTCCTGGGAGGGCTCTCGCTGCACTTTTGAGACGGGGGCTGCTCGAACCGATCCGGGATGCAGGATGTCAGCATTTTTTGGAAAGTCCGGATTATCGGGTCCGCTTTCTCTCCGGGGCCGGATGTCCTACACTCTGAGCTTTCCGGGATTCCCGGTGTAGCACGAGTTTTGAGACACTCTGGAAAGGAGCGGCGTTCTTATGGCCGAACAGAAGGCCACCAACGTGACGTGGCACGAGCACAAGGTCACCACAGCCGAGCGGGCGAAGCTGAATGGTCACAAAGGGGCCGTGCTCTGGTTTACCGGCCTGAGCGCCTGCGGGAAGAGCACCATTGCGAACGCGGTTGACGCCATGTTGTTTGAGATGGGCAAGCACAGCTACATTCTCGACGGCGACAATATCCGGATGGGACTGAATAAGAATCTGGGTTTCTCCGCCGAGGATCGGGCCGAGAACATCCGGCGGATTGGCGAAGTGGCCAAGCTGTTCGCTCACGGCGGCACGATTACGCTGACGGCGTTTATCTCGCCGTACAAGGCAGACCGCGATAAGGTGCGGGAGATTCTCCAGCCGGGCGAGTTTGTCGAAATCCTGGTCGACGCCACCGTGGAGACCTGCGAGCAGCGGGATCCGAAGGGGCTTTACAAGAAGGCGCGGGCCGGCGAGATCAAGAATTTCACCGGGATCAGCGATCCGTACGAAGCGCCGGAGAAGCCGGAGCTCGTGCTGGACTCGAACAACAAGGGGATCGAGGAGCTCGCGAAGGAGGTAATCGCGTACCTCAAGCAGAAGGGCTACTTTGCGGCCTGAGGTCGCTGTAGTGCTTGATCTGAATTGCTTTTATCCGTCGGGCAGACCTGGTGTCTGTCCGACGGTTTTTTTTGGAGGCGAGGAGAAAATACTGGCGTACAGTCTGGTCGTACGTTATGGTTTTGCTATCCCATGTTGATCGTCTGTTGCCCAACAATCCGTGCCCTGCGTGCTCGCGCAGGTTTGCAGAATTGAAGGGGGCCATGTCGATGTTGCGTTCACAATGTCTGTCCTCGCCAGTCTTGCGTTCTCTGGGGACGGGAGTTGTTCTCTGTTCGATGATCGTCGGCGGTCTGCTGGCGCAGGATGCCGCCAATTCGGCGGGAGCGGCTGCGGCCAAGGCCAAGAAGATGGCTGCCGGGAGGCTGCCGAACCACTTTGCGCGGCTCGATTTGAGCGACAAGCAGCGTGAACAGATTTACGCAGTTCAAGCGAAGTTCAAGGCGCAGATCGAGGATCTGGAGTCGCAGCTGGAGATGCAGAAGGGGAAGCGGGACGCAGAAATTGAAGGCGTTCTGACGAGCGATCAGAGAAAGAAGCTGAAGTCGCTGATCGAGGAGGCCCGCAAGAAGGCCGAAGCCAGAAAGGGGGCTGCGGAAAAGTCTCCGGAGCAGCCTTCCGACAGTCAGGCGGCATAGCAAAAACAATCCAGCGTCGGTGCCCCGGGGCTTACGGAGCGGCCAGCAGTCGGCGGGAGAGTTCCTGGACTCTCTGCGAATGGAGCTCCAGGTCCGCTTCGAGGGCGTCGGGGCGGCCGCCGTAGCCCAGGCGTCGCGAAAGGAATTCGAAATCTTCGCTGGCGACGGGCGGCACGGTGAGGTCGCGGGCGTCTCCGCGGACCATGCGTAGTGAGTCGATCAGCCGCCGTAGGAAGCGATAGGCCGCGACAAGCTGCTCGTGTTCGACGGGGCGCAGGCTGCCGGCCTGGCGCAGCGCGTCCAGGGCCTCGCGGGTACTGGTGGTGCGGAGGGCCGGCCGTCGATGGCCGCCGGAGATCTGCAGCGCCTGGACCAGATACTCGACATCGACCAGTCCTCCTGCGCTGAGCTTGGCGTTGAAGGTTCCACCCTGGACGAGCTGACGGATCTGGCGCTCGCGCATTGCCCGCATGGGGGCGGGATCGAATGCTTTGCCGGTGTAGAGGAGCCGATCGCGCAGAAGGCTCAGTTCCCGGGCGAGCGACTCATCGCCGGCGAGCGGTCGGAGCTTGACGAGTGCCTGCCGTTCGTAGGGCCAGGCAGGTCCATCTTCTGCGAAGTATTGGCGGAAGGCCTCCATCGAGACCGCCAGGCTGCCTGCTCTCCCGTATGGCCTGAGTCTCAGGTCAATGCGAAAGATCCCCTCGTGGCGAGCACGAATGGTCTGATTGAACGATTCCACCAGGCGCTGGAAATAGCTGGAGCACGAGACGACATCGGGACCCGCAGTCTGTCCTTCGTCTTCGTAGACGAACAGCAGTTCGATGTCCGATGCAAATCCGAGTTCCCGTCCGCCGCACTTGCCAAGCGCCAGGACCGCTCCCCGGCAAGGGCGTCGCAGTCCGAGCATCGGGGGGCCATACCGACGGCGCAGGTCCGTGTCGACCAGCTCATAGGCGGCGTCGACCACAACCTCGGCGACATCGCTGAGCTCCGTCGAAAACTGGGTAAAGTCGGGGATATGCCCGAGGATGTGCCGCATATCGACGCGAAACATCTCGCGGTCTTTGAAGACGTTGAGCGCGTCGCGGCGCTCTTCGACGGTCGTCGTCGCCGCCAGCGATTCCATTAGTTTCGATTCGAGTTCTGTGCGGGAGGTTCCCTTCTGCAGCGATGACAGATCCCGCAGAATCGGGAACAGGTTCGAGTATTGGACGCGGAGAAACTCGTCCCAGAGAAAATCGCTGACCCCCATGAGCTGGGCCAGAGCGTCGAGGACGTCGGGGCGTTCGAGTGACGACAGCTCGTCGATCCAGTCGGGGCGCTCAAAGAGATCTCGCAGGAAACTGCGAAAGTGCAGAAGAGCTGCTTCGGGGTTCGGCGAGCGCGGCAGGACGTGGGTGAACTGCTTGATCAGCACTACGGCGGCCCGCAGTTCCTGAAGCCGGCCCGGATCGACAATCTTTCCTCCTGTTCTCGCGTCAGTGACGGCGAGAGAGTCGTGGACGACGTTCCCGTCCGAGCGGATCGCGACCTGAGAAATATTGATGCCGCTCATGGCCAGCGAATTCGAAAGTTCGTACAGGAACCCGATGGTGTCGTCCGCGCGGATATCGATGACGGTGGCGTCTTCGGCAATAGTGTTATCAAACGTGACGTCGACCGGCGCGGGACGGTTGAATCGCCCCGGCGCGTCCTGCAGCGCTGCGGCGACGCGTCGGGCGAGCCGGCCCTGGGCGGCGCCGGTCGAAATCCGGCGGGCATGGAGCATCAGTTCGAGGAGGTCGGCTTCGTAGCTGAGCCAGGCTTCTTTCAAGACCTGACCTGCCGGCGGGCGCACGGTGAAGAGATTCACAAAGTCTCGCGCGGTCTCGGCCGCGACGTCGGCTCGCGGTCCCCCTGTCGCCGAGATCTGCTTCTGGATCCTGGAAAGATGCGGCCAGACTTCCGGGTGGTTTCCGGTGGAGACGCAACCTTCAAGAATGTCGCAGCCGTAGACGAACAGCAGCCCGCAGATCATGGACAAATCGCCCGGCTCATCGAGGCCGAGGACCGTGACTCGCCAGAGCTCATCGTCCACAGGGCGTGCCAGGACGCGGATCGGGTGGTCTGCGGTGACGGCTTCGAGCGTCCGCCGGTGCTCGCGACGTTCGGCTTCGGTAAACACCTCCTGATAGTTGGTGACGATCAGCGACTGTCGCTGCGGAGGCGGCAGCGCCGCGTCCGGGACGGGAGGCGATTCTGCGAGGTATTTCTCGTAAATCCGTCGGATGGCCTCAACATGTCGTTCGTAGTGCAGGACGAAACTGTCGGCATCGCCGAAATCGAGGCGCCGGGCCAGAAACTCCAATTCGCGGCGGTCGCGCGGGAGAGAGTGCTCCTGTGTGTTGTGCATGAGCTGCAGGGCATGCTCGACGGTTCTGAGGAAGACGTACCCGCTGGTGAGATAGCGGTATTCATCCGCCTGAAGGAGATCGAGATCGGCCAGGCGAATGAGGGCGTCCAGGGTATTGGGGGAGCGGACTCCGGGGATTCGTTTGCCGTGCGCGAGTTGCAGGAACTGCGTCACGAACTCCACGTCGCGAATCGAGCCGGTACCCGATTTCACCTCGCCCCAGTCTTTGCCCCGTTTCTTGAGTTGCGCTTCGATCCGTTCCTTTGCCTGGCGAACGCTCGTCCGGACGGCCGACTCCTCGCCGCAGAAGATCTGAGCCGGGAGCTGCTTGAGAAATCGTCGGCCGAGCCGTTCGTCGCCGGCGACGGCCCGGGCCTTGAGCAGCGCCTGCCGTTCCCAGGGTTCCGCGTTCTGTCGCAGGTAGTCCAGGTAGGCCGCTGGAGTCGTCACGAGCTGGCCGGCCCGACCCCACGGGCGAAGTCGCATGTCGACGCGATACAGGAAGCCTTCCGCCGTGCTGTCCTGCAACCAGCGAACCAGCTTCTGCGCCAGCGGCAAAACTTCGTTCTGCGGACGTTCGGAAATGAAAACCAGATCGATGTCCGAGCTGTAGTTGAGCTCTTCGCCGCCGAGTTTTCCGAGCGCGAGCACGGTGAGATCGTCGGGGGACATCCCTTCCAGCTCGGCGTTCAGAGTCAGGCAGCTTCGAATCAGTCCGTCGCCGAGCAGCGAGAGCTGGTTGGTGGTGGCCTTCAGGTCGAGCAGTCCGAAGGTGTCGCAGGCGCCGATTCGCAGGATTTCCCAGCGCTGGTAGCGCCGCAGGGCATTCCGCTGACAGTCGGGAGTCGATTCGGCTCGGGCCGCCGCGAGAGCCTCCGCGGTAAAATCTTCCCGGCTCTTGAAATCGGCGAGCTGGCGATGCTGAACGAGCTGCGCCAGAGTTTCGGGCTGCTGGAGCAGGATCTCGGTCAGGTATTGGCTGCTGACAAACAGTTTGACCAGAATGTCGAGCGAGCGCGGATGATCTGTCAGCAGGTCGAAGGTTTGCGTCACGGAGGACGCGCTGTCGAGGAGACGTTCGAAACTGAGCAGCGAGCCGTCGGGATGCGGGGTTTCCGTCAGTGCCTGCAGAAACTGCCGGAGGCAGTGCGCGGCCCGTGGATCGCGCTGCAGCAGGGAATGCGCTCGCTTCTGAGCGACGGAAGGATCCTGGAAACCGCGGGAGAGCCACCAGTCGCGGACTGTCGCGGAAAGGGTGTCGTCAGCCGGTTCCAGTTGCCAGGGTTCCGCCATTCCGCACTGCTTCCCAGAAATTGCCGTCGAGTTGATCGGGGCCGTTCCGGCGGGCCGCGCAGCAGGGAATTATTGCTCGAACGACAGCAATCCGCGATGCCGACGGCCCGATCGGGCGAATCGAATGGTGTTCTGGTGCTTCCCGGAGCGAAAAAAGCGGGTTGTGGGGAAGTTCCGCAGGCTGTACGCGACAATGTCAACTGATATGATGCAGGATTGATGTTCCGCCGGTTTCGCCGCGCGCACTGGTCAAGTTTTCTCAACGGTTCGAGGGCATAGCTCATGAGTCGCAATGCAACACGACGTGATTTTCTGAAGCAATCGACTGCGCTCGGCGCTGCGATGTGGGTCGGCTCCTCGACCAGCACCGGATGGACGCAGGAACGATCGGCGAATGCGGCGATTCGCTTCGCCTGTATCGGCGTCGAAGGCAAGGGATCGAGCGACCGCGACGACGCCGGCCGGCACGGCGAAATCGTCGCTCTCTGCGACATCGACGACGAACGGCTCGAAAAGGCCGCCGCGCGATACCCGAACGCGAAGAAGTACAACGATTACCGCAAGATGTACGACGAGATGGCCGGTCAGATCGACGCCGTCACCGTCAGCACCCCGGATCATTCGCATGCCCCCGCCGCCATTCGCGGCATGAAAGAGGGCAAGCACTGCTTCTGTCAGAAGCCGCTGACCTACACGGTCACTGAAGCCCGCATGATGCGCGAGCTGGCTGCGGAAAAGAAGCTCTGCACCCAGATGGGCAACCAGGGGACGGCCGCGAGCGGCCTCCGCGAAGCGGCGGCTCAGATCCGCCGCGGCGACATCGGTCAGGTCAAAGAGGTCCACATCTGGACCAACCGTCCGATTTGGCCGCAGGGGGGCGGACGTCCGACTGAAGTCGAAGCCTGCCCGCCAAACGTCCACTGGGATCTCTTCCTCGGACCCGCACCGGAACGGCCCTACAGCTCGGCCTATCACCCGTTCAAGTGGCGCGGTTGGATCGACTTCGGCACCGGCGCCCTGGGCGATATGGCCTGCCATACGCTCAACATGTCGGCGATGGCGCTCGACCTGTTCAACCCGTTGACGGTGGAGGCGATGCCCGATCCCGAATGGACCGGCGAAGCGCGCAAGGAGACCTATCCGAAGTTCTCCACGATCGTGTACGAGTTCGGGCCGCGCGGCGACTTCGCTCCGTGCAAGCTGTTCTGGTACGACGGCGGCAAGCGCCCGGACAACTCGATCTGTCCCGAAGCCGAGTTCAAGGCGAGCGGCTCGCTCGTGATCGGCGAGAAGGGAATGATTCACTCGTCGAGCGACTACCACAACGAGTATGGCGTCTACCCGGCGGCCAGCTTCAAAGATCTGGCGAAGCCGGAAATCGTCACGTCTCCCGGTCACTTCACCGAGTTCGCGAACGCGATCAAGGAGAACAAGCCCGAACTGGCGAAGTCCAACTTCGACTATGCGGGCCGGCTGACCGAGACCGTTCTGCTGGGGAACGTCGCCCTGCGGGCCGGCAAGAAGGTCGAGTGGGACGCGGTCAATCTGAAGATCAAGAATCTGCCAGATGCGCAACAGTACGTGTCCCGCGAGTATCGGAAGGGTTTCGAGCTGTAAGCCGTGCCCGACGCCTCCTGAGTTCGCTGCAGCCCGCGGGACGTCGTTCCGCGGGCTGTTTTTCTGCGCAGTCGCTGTCCAGCAACAGCTTCGTGCTCTCTCGCGCACGGTCTCAGTCGGCGCTGAGGACCGTCAAGAGATCACCAATCGAATGCTGCATCTCGAGGGGATGCCGCAGTCGGAGCTCTACGTTGACGGCGTAGTGATTGCATCGCCCTTCCTTGGTGATCTGCAGATATCCGGCGCTGGCCAGCTCCGCGATAATCCGCTGCACCATCCGCTCCGTAATGCCGACCGCTGCAGCGACGTCGCGCAACCGGCGATCGGGCTGCCGGTACAGGCACAGCAGAACGTGAGCGTGATTGGACAGGAAGGTCCAGCTCTCGGGGGCTTTCGCGACGGGGGCAGCGGCGACGACCGGCTCATTCGCTCTGGCGGCCGACCTCGTTTTCAGCTTTTTCATGAGCCCGGCCTTGCCATTTTCTCAACAGGCGTCTAAAAATACGCGAAATGTAATTCGTGTAACAAAGTGCGTGTCATTGTAATCCAATTCGAGAGTGACTTCCACGGTCGATTGCGGGCCGTCGCGGACGTGACCCTCAGTGCAGACGCAGTTCCGATTTCGTCGGCGACAAATGTGTTGCCCGTCATTCAAGGAGAAACGCATGTCAGAGACCAGCATTCTGCGCGACCCGTCCTCCCGGTCGCGCCGTCGACATACTCTTTCGGATGTGGAAGGGCCGATCACTCGAGTCTCGGCGAACCGCGACGTCGATGAGAACGATGTCCCCGAAACTCCGGAAACAGCACTCGCACGTCTCTACGAGGGAAATCGCCGGTTTGCCTCCGGAAGGCCGCTGGCGGTCCGCAGAGATCTCAGTCGCGTGAAGGCCATCGCGGACCGGCAGACGCCGTTCGCGGCTTTTCTCGGATGCGCCGATTCCCGGGTTCCCATTGAGATCGTCTTCGATCAGGGATTCGGCGATCTCTTCGTCACGCGGATCGCCGGAAACATAGCGTCGAGCGAGAACATCGGCAGCCTCGAATTCGGAACGCAGATTCTCGGCGCGAAGGTTCTGTACGTGCTCGGTCATTCCTGCTGCGGAGCGGTGAGTGCTGCGATGCACGGACACGAAGTTCCCGGTCAGATCAGCGGACTGTTTCAATACCTGCGACCGGCCGTGAAAGCGGCGGGCGGCGATCTGGACATGGCCGTCCGAGAGAATGTCCGCAACCAGGCTTTGCTCCTTGCCGAAGCGTCCCCCGTGATCTCGAAGATGATCCAGCGAAAGGCTCTGCTGGTTGCCGGCGGCGTCTACGACATCCAGACCGGGATCGTCACGCCCGTCGAACTTGATTTGAACTGAATGGGCCGTGAAACGCGGCACGGTATCGCCTCCACGATTTCACGCGACGATCAGGCGGCGAGTTTCTCGCCGTCCGGTCACCGCGTTTCTCGCCTGCCATGCAATTCTAAGATGTTGTTTGGCGGGAATTTGTGTCTCGAGGCCTGAGAGTTGAGTGGTCAATTCTCCTTCCTTGGCAAAAATTCTCCCGCACGATTGCTTAAGGAAACGTAAGCAATCGTGCCGAGCGAGAAGGATGAACTCAGATCACAAAATACCTCTGTACGATTCGGAGCCATGCCAGTCCCTAATGCGAGTCCGCCAGACCTGGCAGCCAGCGCCGAGGAAAGACTCGACCTGCGGGGCGCCCTGGTCGCGTTGAGCTGGGCCGCCGGTCAGCCGTGCGAGCCGCTGGCCGCGGATCGCGTCATCGCGGAAGCCGTGGCGGCGGTTTGCGATTCCGCGCGAGCCGACTGGTCGCACTGGCTGCTCGAAGCTGGCCGGTGTCTGGACCTCCGACTCCGGATCGCAGACCTCCGCTGGCACGAAGCTATTTCGCTGGCCCGGTACGGCGCGACAGTCGTCGCCAGCCGCGAGGGTACAGCCGAAGGCGCGCCTTGCCTTGAGATTCTGCGGATGCAGCGTCGACGGTTCCAGATCGCCCGCGTCCAGAACGGGAACGTCGCAAATCGGCGGGCGAGGTCGCGAGACGTTTCACGTGACGCCCAGGCGTTCGTCCGCTGCGTGATTTACGAACCGGAACTGGCCGTCGGCGACGGTCACGACCACGTTCGTCCTTTCCGCCGACTGCTGACGCTGCTGAAACCGGAGCGAGGGGAACTGCTGGTGGCGCTGGTGATTGCCGTCTGCGCGGGCGTTCTGTCGCTGTCGGTGCCCATCGCGGCCCAGCAACTCGTGCGGGCCGTGACGTTCGGTTCGCTCTACCAGCCGATCATCGTGTTGAGCCTGATCATGCTGTCCCTGCTGGGGCTGCTGGGCTGTCTGCAGGCGCTGCATTTCTATGTCGCGGAAATCCTGCAGCGACGGCTCTTTGCCCGGACTGTCGCCGATCTGGCGTGGCGCCTCCCGCGCGTACGGACCGACGTCTGGCAGCATCTTGACGGCCCTGAACTTGTCAATCGCTTTCTGGAGATCGTGACCGTTCAGAAGGTGGTTTCCAACCTGGTGGTCGACGGTCTGATGGTCGTTTTGACCACGCTGGTCGGCATGTCGCTGATGGCGTTCTATCACCCGTACCTGCTGGGCTATGACATCCTGCTGGTCTCGCTGCTGGTCGCCGTGCTGTTCGTGCTGGGGCAGGGAGCGGTGCGGACGGCGATTGCCGAGTCACTCTGCAAGTACAATGTGCTTGGGTGGCTCGAGCAGCTGCTGCGCAGTCGTCCCGTCTTCCAGTCGATCGAGGGGCGGGACTGGGCCTGGCAGCGGGCCGATGCGCTGTGCGGCGAGTACCTGGCGGCTCGGACCCGGCACTTTCGAGTTCTGTTGAGGCAGGTCGTCTCCATCCTGGTGCTGCAGGCGCTGGCGACGACCGGGCTGCTTTCACTGGGTGGCTACCTGGTTCTCAACGAGCAATTGACGCTCGGGCAGCTTGTCGCCGCCGAGCTGATCGTTGCGGCGATTGTCGGTTCGTTCGCCAAGCTCGGCAAGCACCTCGAGGGCTGGTATGACCTGATGGCTGCTCTCGACAAGCTGGGGCACCTGTTCGATCTGCCGATGGAGCCTTCATTGGGGCTGACGCTTTCCGCCGAAGGGGGCCCGGTATCGTTGCGGATTCGAAATCTGCCGGGGATGGCCGGCACCGATATCCCGGCGGGTGCGTGTGTGGCGATGGTCGAACCGGATGAAGCGGGCCGGCTCCACTGGTTGCGGCGATTCGCGGGTGAAATTGAATCGCACGACGACGACATCGAACTCGACGGAATTCCGATCTGCGACCTGCGACGTGAAGTGCTCCGTTCGCGTGTTGCGATTGTGAGCGATCCAGCTCTGATCGCCGATACGATCTCTACAAACATTCATCTCCATCGCGCCGGCGTCTCCGATCGCGAGCTCCTGGAGTCCCTGATCCGAGTGGGACTGCGCGACAGAATCGACGCCTTCGAGCATCGCCTGGAGACCCAGGCTCTGCCGGAGGGGACTCCGTTCAGTCCGTTGGAAGCACGGAAACTGATGCTGGCGCGGGCCTTGGCCGGGAGCCCCCGACTGATCGTGGTCGACGCCTGGATCGACGTCTTGTCGCAGTCCGAGCAGGCAGAGATTCTTGCGGCGCTGAAGTCGCCGGATCGGACGTGGACGGCAGTGGTGTTGACTGCGGGCGCCGTCGCAGCCCGGTGCGACTTTCGCCTGTCCGGAGGCGTCATGCACTCTCCCGACCGCTCGTAGCCTGATTTCGTCGTTCCCGGAAGATCCTGAGTCGTGCAAACTGGAGCTGCAGGAAGTCCACGATGACAAGCATTCCCCAGTCATCGCCGCTGGTGGCTCGGCCGCCGGAGCTGGCCTCGCTGCAGCTTGCGCGGACATCGCGGTGGGTGCACCGGCTGGCCCGATTTCTCTGTCTGCTGCTTCCCGTCGTCCTCGTATCTCTGCTGTTCGTTCCCTGGCAGCAGTCGGTCGTGGGAACCGGGCGGGTTGTGACCTACGATCCGATTCATCGCATGCAGGAGGTGGATGCTCCCATCAGCGGTCGAATCGTCAACATCCGGGAAGGGCTGGTGGAAGGCACCCGCGTCACCAAGGGGGACCTGCTGATGGAGATCGAGGTCATCGATCCCCTCCTGAGGTTCCAGCTCGAAGAACAAATGGCGGCGACGCGGCGAAAGCTCGAAACCGAAAGGACGATCGTCGAGGCCTATGCGCTGCAGGTCGAGGCGGCGAAGACCATTCGCGATCTGACCATCGCGTCGCAGAACGACTACGTGAAGAGCGCTCGCGAAAAACTGCAGGCCGAAGAGCAGAAAGTGATCCAGGCCGAGGCGGCGTATGACCAGGCCGAAAAAGACCGGCTGCGCCGTAAGGAGCTGTTCGAGAAAAAAGTCGAGTCGCGCTACGAGTGGGAGCTCGCCGAGCGCAAGGCGGCCGAGGAGCAGTCGAAACTGAAACAGACGCGATTCCTGCTGGAGTCTGCCAGAACCGAGCTGTCGGCCAAGATGGCCGAGCGCGATTACAAAATCCGGGAAGCAGACGCGAAAATCGACTCGGCGCGGGCCGTTTATGAGAAATCCAAGGGAGATGTCGCCAGTAGCGATAAGGAGATCGCCGATATCAAAGGCAAGCAGACGCTGCAGATTCAGCCGGTGGCGGCCCCGATCGACGGATTTGTGCTGCGCTTGCGGGGGTTTCAGGGGGGAACGATCGTCTCGGCGGGACAGCCGCTGCTGGAGTTGGTGCCGGCCACGGTCGATCGGGCCGTCGAGCTCAAGATTCACGGGAACGACGTTCCCCTGGTGGCCAGCCGAAATCCGGACGGATCTCCGCGCCGGGTGCGACTGCAGTTCGAGGGGTGGCCGGCCGTTCAGTTTTCCGGCTGGCCGTCGGTGGCCGTGGGAACGTTCGGCGGCCGAATCGCAGTCGTCGACTCGACGGACGACGGCCAGGGAAAGTTCCGTGTGCTGGTGTTGCCGGATCTCGACGATTCCCGCGACTGGCCCGGCTCAGACGTGTTGCGACAGGGAGTCAGGGTTAACGGCTGGGTGCTGCTGGATCAGGTCAAGCTCGGGCAGGAGTTGTGGAGACAGCTCAACGGATTTCCCCCGATTGTTACGCCCATCGAGCCGGCGAAAATGAAGGACGAGAAGCTGTTGCGGGGGAAGAAATGAACCATCGCACAGGATGGATCCTGCTGCTGGTGCTGTTGAGTGGTGGTGGCTGCGCGGTTTCGCGCGTCTCGCTCCGCGACGGCGAGTCGGCGGTTGCGAGAAAACCTTCCGCAGAGTTTCTTGAACCACGATCCATCGCTACGGGCCGATCGACTCCTCGATCATCGGCAACCGCGATGTCCGGAATCGCAGAGACACCGGCAGCGGCCCAGACGCGGTCGGACGACGGCGGAACTCCGCAGTCAGAGCCACCGGCGGATGAAATCGACCTCGCTTCGGCCAGCGAACCGGCGCCGGAGGACTTGCCGCCACGTCCGACGGCCGGGGCTGATTCCGATCCTCCGGTCATCGTTCTGGATCACGTTATCGACTCGATCTACAGTTCCTTTCCGTTGCTGCGGGTGGCTCTGTACGAACGAAACATCGCTCAAGGCCAGCACCTGACGGCTCAGGGAGAGTTTGATACCAAACTGAAAGCGGACACGACGAATGCGCCGCTGGGTTTCTACCAGAACTATCGGCAGACGCTTGGCGTCGAGCAGCCGCTGTTCGGCGGCGGCAACGTTTACGGCGGATATCGCATCGGCCGGGGGTATTTCGGAACCTGGGACGACGGCGCCCGGACTAATGACGGTGGCGAGTTCAAGGCCGGGCTGGCCGTGCCGCTGCTGCAGAACCGGACCATCGACGATCGCCGCACGCAGCTCTGGGTGACTGCTGTGGGCCAGTCGGTCGTCGAACCGCAGGTCAAGACTCAGTTACTCAGCTTTGTCCGCGACGGCTCAGTGGCCTACTGGGACTGGGTTGCCGCCGGCCTGCAGCAGCAGATCGCCACGCAGCTCTTCGAACTGGCGGATGATCGCCAGCGGAAGATCGAAGAACAGGTCAAGGCTGGCAAAGAGCCCGAATCAGACCTCACGGACAACGGACGGCTCATCGTCGCACGGCGGGTGAAACTGCTGGATGCCGAGCGAAAGCTGCATGTTTCCGCGGCCAAACTTTCGCTGTACTTTCGCGGTCCGGACGGGACGCCCCTCGTGCCACCCGACGACATGCTGCCGCCCGACTTTCCGCGTCCCTTGCCGATCGAGCCCGGACTGATCGAGCAGGACATTGCGTATGCGGTCGGCCGACGACCGGAGTTTGGAGATCTCGACCTGCAGCGCCGGCAATTGGAAATCGAATTGAGTCAGGCGCAGAACCTGATGCTGCCGCAGCTCGATGCGCAGTTCATGTCCGCAAAGGATGTGGGCGCCTGGTCATCCCCGAAGGGGGACAAGACTCCGTACCAGCTCGAAGGGGGAGTGAACTTCACGATGCCGGCGCAGTTCCGCAAGGCCCGCGGCAAGCTCCAGACCCTTGAAGGAAAGCTGGCCCAGAATACCGCAAAACGGCAGTACACACAGGACAAGATCGGCGTCGAAGTTCGCTCGGCGATCGTCGCCATCGACACCGCGTATCGCGCAATCGACCAGGCCCGCGAAGCGGTGAAACTCAATCAGCAGATGCAGGAATTCGAATCCATTCGCTTCGAGCAGGGCGCCAGCGATCTCCTGCGGATCAACCTGCGCGAGCAAGCCACCTTCGACGCCCGCGTCGTCGAAGTCGAAGCGGTGCAGCGCTACTTCATCTCTCAGGCCGACTACCGGGCGGCGGTGGCCGCTGACCTTCCGGATGTCGTCGAAATGGCTGAGCCCTGAACGAGAAGCCCCTTACGGCGCCTCGGCCGAGCCGAAGCGAACCTGGCTGATCGCCCCAGGCGACTCGTCAAAAAACTCGATCGCCCCCGTCGAGACATCGTACATCGCACCGGTGACGGCGATCCGGCCGGACTCGACCAGTCCGCGAATTGTGCGGCTTTCGTCGAGAATCCTCGCGATCTCCCGTTCGACGTTGCGGCGGGCGACCGCATCGACGACGGCCGCCTTGTTTTCCGGCTTCGACGATTTCACCCGGGAGCAGGTCGTTTCCTCGAGCGACTGCTGGATATCCTGCACGATCGGCAGCAGGTGCTGGCAGCCGGTCGCTTGTGCGACGTTGGCGCCGCTGCACGCCAGGTCGACCGCGGCGGTGACTGCGCCGCAGCGCGTGTGACCCATGACCAGGATCAGCCTGGCGCCAGCGACTGCACAGCCGAATTCCATGCTGCCGAGGACTTTCGGACTGGTCACGTTGCCCGCGATGCGAATGCTGAAAATGTCGCCCAGGCCCAGATCGAAGACCAGCTCGGCCGGTGTCCGCGAGTCAATGCAGCTCAGCACAACCGCCAGCGGATGCTGTCCGGTTGACGTCGCCAGCACCTGCCGGCCCAGATCACGCCGCAACTGCCGGCCGGTTCGAAATCGATCATTGCCTTCGCGCAGGATTTGCAGAACCTGAGCGGGCGCCAGTTTGTCCTGCAGCTCTCGGGTCGAGTAATCGACGTACTGAGTTTCGTCCTTCAGGCGGTAACGCTCGCGAAATCCCCGCAGGCTGACCTGCACCCCCAGCACCGGGGCCGTCTCCTCCTTGAACTCCCGGATCAGGCTCAGAATATCGGGGTCGATGTAGTCCGTGTTGTGAGCGTCCAGAAGGATGTGTTTGCCGCGCGGCGCACTCCGCAAGGCCCGCTCGAGCGCCGCGCGATTCAGAAAGCTGACCTGGTTGGCCAGCTCGATCCGCAGCACCTCGTCGGTCAGATGTTTCTCGACGAACTGCCGCATCGGCCGGCGGAGGTTGCTGTTCAGAATGAAGCCGATGCTCACCGCCAGTCCGATGGTGACTCCGATCACCAGATCGGTCAGGACGATCGAGACGAGCGTCGCGATGAACGGCACGAACTGGTAACGTCCGTCGTTCCACATGCTCCGGATGAGCTTCGGGCTCACCAGCTTGATTCCCGTCGCCAGCAGAATCGCCGCCAGGCACGACAGGGGAATCAGATTCAGGGCCGTCGGCAGAAATATCACGCAGCCGGCCAGCAGAACCCCGTGGAAAATGGCGGCCAGTCGGGTCTTGCCCCCGGCGTTGATGTTCACCGAACTGCGGACGATGACGGATGTCATCGGAATGCCGCCAATCAGTCCGACCACGACGTTGCCGATTCCCTGCGCGACGAGTTCCCGGCTGGGCGGCGATTCCCGCTGCTGCGGATCCAGTTTGTCGACCGCTTCCAGGTTCAGCAGCGTCTCCAGCGTCGCCACTATCGCCAGCGTCAACCCGGCCGTGTAGACCGCCGGGTTGGTCCACTGCGAGAAATCGGGCGTTCTGAGAAAGCCGAAAAAGCCCGCCAGACTCTCGGCCACCGGCACCTGCACCAGGTGGCTCGACTGGATCACGAACGCTCCGCCAAACTGCCGGAACAACTGGCTCAGGCCGACTCCCAGCAGGACCACGGCCAGCGCCGCCGGAACGCGGGATTTCTTGAGCGGCTTCCAATTGTCCCAGAGCATCAGCAGCGCGAACGACGCCAGGCCGATGATCGCCGCGCCTGGGTGAATGCTGCCGAGCAGCTCGCCGAACTCCGAGAACGTGTTCTCCCGATCGGGTTGCACGAACGACATCTCCCCTTCGGGGTCGGTATCGCGTCCGAGCAGGTGCGGGATCTGTTTGAGAATCAGAATGGTGCCGATCGCCGCCAGCAGACCCTTGATCACGCTCGAAGGGAAGAACGCCGACAGAATCCCGGCCCGCGCCAATCCGAGCCCGATCTGGAGGAAACCGCAAATGACCACGGCCAGCAAGAACGATTCGAACGAACCGAGCAGCGCGATCTGGGCGGCGACAATCGCAGTCAGCCCCGCGGCCGGCCCGCTGACGCTGGTGTGAGAGCCGCTGAGAATTCCGACCACGATGCCGCCGACAATGCCGGTCAGAATGCCGGAAAACAACGGCGCATTCGACGCCAGTGCGATGCCCAGGCACAGCGGCAGCGCCACGAGAAACACCACCAGGCTCGCAATGAGATCACTGGGAAATGTCCCTTTCGAGAGACTCGGGGAACTGGTCATGCTGTGCCCTGCGTGAAAAACTCGACGGGCGCAGAAGGTGCCGCCCGGGGAGGAGAAATCCAGTTTGCGTGAAACACCGCGAACGCGTCTTTCGATGACGTTGACGGGGATCGTCTCGGCGAAGCGGTTCACCAGCACCGACCGCGGTCGGAACGGATGCCCCGTGGGCTCAGCAGCGCAGCGGAACTCGCAGGCCAACGCTGAGCTTCACCGGGTTTCCCTGACGCTCGACGCCGATCACGCCTCCGCAGGCTGCCGCCGGCGCCGGACGAGAATCACGCGCAATCAACGAGCGACGCATCTGCCAGCCGGTCCGCCGTCCCGCGACCAGCGGTTCGGTCTCATGGGCCGTTGACTCCTTCTCCTCGGCGGGCGCGGACGATTCGGCTTCCAGGATCTCGGTCGGCGCGGTCAGATCCTTCAGCGGTCCGCCGCACAGCACGGTCAGCAGAATCAACCAGCCAAGCGGCCGAGCCCAGGGAAATCTGCGGCGACTGTCAACCGCGCGATCTGCCACGTTCCGCGTCGGGCGGGCCTGCAATCCGATCGAAAAGGCGGCAGCCCGGATTTCCACAAATGGACCTGCAGGAAGATTACGAAATCGACAGCTTGCAGGTGTGAGTATAGTCCAGCGAACCTGGCAAACAAGGTCTGGTTCATTTGTGCGAACGACAATTCGTTCGCCCAGGCACGGGAGGCCTGAACGAAAAACCGTCGACGCGGAGCTGTGTCCGGTACAATTACGATGGCAGCGGATACCGCTCCATGAAGTACCCCAGACAGTCCTGCCGGATCACCCGCTCATCGACCGTCAGCATCGCCGGCATGGCGGGCCGAGCCAGGCGTACGACGCCCTCGGCATCAGAGAGATACTCCGCCGTGACGTCCCGGAGCTGCGCATCCTGGACGATCAGGCGGGCTCCCGGTCGGCTGCGGCCCAGAACGGCGCCCGCCGCCAGAGGCTGAAAATTCCACTCGTCGAGATCGGCGGGCAGCACGAGGTCCGCCTCACCGTCATCGCCGAACGCAAGAGTTACGTCGGCAGGAATCTTCACCGTGACCACGGTGTGAAACAGGTGGATGTCTCCCTCCGCGACGGGATGTGCGGGCAACTCCGACAGGTGCAGCGCGGCGTCGAGAAACTCCGCGGCATGGCCGACGCCGGTCGGATCGCCGACTTTGCCGCACTCGCAGGTCACCGCCGGACAGAGCCGGGCGAACGCCATCGACTGCACGCCTCTCGGGCGTTCGAAGTAGACGACAGTCCGGCTGAAGAGGGCCGCCAGGTGCAGGAAGGCGAAGTCCGTCCGGTTGATGCACCCGTAATGCGGATTCCGGCCGGTGTTATTGTGGAGATCGATGCTGGCGAAAACGTGCCGCCGTTCCAGTTCGGCGACGATCTGCCGCATCATCGCGTGCTCGGGCGTGCCGTCGTCTTCCGCTCCCGGCCAGACCCGGTTGTAGTCGGGTTGACCGTCGAGCCGCCGCTGATCGGCGCGGGCCGCCGAGACGTTTCCCACGAACAGGCCCAGGGTTCGCGGGAGTTCCTTGCCGGAGTGAGCGCGGAGCAGTTCCTGGGCGGCCCGCCAGCCGACGTCCTCATTGCCATGCAGCAGCACGGAGACAAACAGCGGCTCCGGTCGCCGGCCAGCGAGCAGGAACAACGTCGGCTGTTTCAGGACCTCGTGAAGCTGACCGGCGTCGGCCGTCAGCACGCCGTCGGGCATTGCATCGCGAATGGCAAGCATCGTCACGCGTCAGGCCTCTGCTTCCAGAAAATGCTCATCCCAGATCCCACGTATGAACCGGCGTCCCGGCGCGCTGGCGGGCGCGGTACTCCCGCGTCAGCAACGCCATGTCGCGCCCGTGGCGATCGACAAACTGCCGCTGCCAGACCGCTCCATTCCGCCCGGCCGCGACGCGATCCGCGATGATCCCCAGCCACTGGTCCGCCAGACCGGCGTCGACGCCCAGCCGGCTCAGTCCCGCAGCAGCCACGGGCAGCAGCGATTCCTGAATCAGCCGGCGCACGGGCCAGTTCTTCCCGCCCGTCCAGCCAACCTCCGCCGCCAGACCGAATCGCGCCGCCGCATAGAAATTCTCGTGTGCCACGGAGAATGGCAGCTGATCTTCCAGGGGAGCTTCCTCGTGAATCAGCGATTCCATCAAGCCGTAATAGAACGCCATGTTGGCCGCGATATCGGCCACTGTCGGGCCGGCGGACATGACGCGATGCTCGATCCTCAGGTGGGGCGTCCCGTCGTCGTCGAAGCCGATCAGCGGCCGATTCCAGCGCCAGATGGTTCCATTGTGCAGCCGGACGTGAACCAGCCGGTCTGAGGGGGCTTCCAGCGTCAGCGGCAGCAGGATTGGATACCGCGACTGATTTTCCAGGAAGCAGGCCTCCAGGCTGCCGCTGGCATAGTCCGAGCCAAACGTCACCCGGGGGAGCCGTCCGCCGCCGACGTCGACCGCCTGTTCGAACAGCGGGATCCGGGTCTCGTCCCAGAGCGACCGGCCGAAGAGCCATGGGGAATTGGCGGAGACGGCCACCAGCGGAGCGGAGATGATGGTCGCGGTATTCAGGGCGCGAACGGCTTCATCGGGCGCGACCTGCAGATGGAGCTGCAGCGAGGTTGTTCCGGCTTCGAGCATGACATCGCGATGCGAAAGTTCGAGTCGCTCCACGCCGTCGATCGCCAGGCGGATTGGACGTCCCTGCCGCAACCGCAGCACCTGTTCGTTAAGAGCGTGATATCGCTGCAGTGACGAGATATTCCGCAGCGACAGCATCTCGTCAGTTACCGTCGGCAGAGTCCCGATCGCCACCACGGACGCACCGAGTTCGGCCGCCACCTCCTCGCATCGACTCCACGATTCGCTCAGCTCGCGGCAAAGACGTTCCAGTCCGCGTCCGGCCAGCGGCTGCGGTGCGACGTTGAACTCGACGTTGAACTTCGACAATTCGTGTACGACCGAAGGCGACTGAAGCCGGGCCAGGACCGCATCGTTGATGGGTACCGGCTGCCCGGCGGCGTCGACCAGCCACGACTCCAGCTCCAGTCCGGCGACGGCCCGGCGGCGGGAGAACCGTCCCGAGTCGAACCACTCGTGAAGCCGCTCCATTTCGTGTTGCAGGAGGCGGTCGAAGCGGTGAAAGTCGTAGTGCCGGAAGTGGCTGGCCGCAATCTCCTGCCCCATGGCGCAGCCCCCCGATGAGTTCTCGACCTGACACGCTGGAGAAGAGTCATACCGCGCCCTGTCAATCGTGTCGACTCTTCGGGATTCGTCTCCGCAAACTCAGTCACGGCCGTTCAATGCGACTGCGCCAACTGAGTCGCCGGACGACGATGACTCTCGGACGCGGGCTGACGTGTTTCGCATAAGAATCGACGGTTCGCAGCGGGGACGGACGCAGGTCTGCGCCACGAGCGATCCTTCCCGTACCTGACCTCCCCCGTTCGAAACGCTATGATGCTCACCGAGACAACCATCACCGCGTTTCACAGAATTTGCCCGATGCCCGCCAATCTGACTCCGCAGTACCAGAGAGCCGAAGAAGAGTATCGCAAAGCCCAGACTGCCGCGGAGAGGCTCGAAATCCTCGAACGGATGCTGCAGCTCATTCCCAAACACAAGGGGACGGAGAAGCTGCAGGCGGATCTCAAGTCGAAGCTCAAGGAGACCCGCGAGGAACTGCAGACCGAGAAATCCGCCCCGAAGGGAGGGAAAGTCTACAAGTTTCCGCGGCAGGGAGCGGCTCAGATCGTGATCATCGGCGGCCCCAACGCGGGCAAGAGCCGGATCCTCCAGGAACTGACCAAGGCGGAACCCGAAGTCGCTCCCTATCCGTTCACGACCCGGGAACCCCTCCCCGGCATGATGGCCTGGGAAGACGTGACGGTGCAGCTCGTCGACACCCCTCCGATCACCGACAGCCAGTGCGAACCCTACCTGCTCAATTTCGTCCGGACCGCCGACCTGGTCGTGCTGGCCTTCGACGGCAGTTCGGACGATGCGCCGGAGCAGACGGCCGCGGTCCTCGAACAACTCCAGCAGCGGAAGACGTGTCTGGCAGCGCAGACGGCGTTCGATGAAGACGACTTCTCGATTCTGCAGGTGCGGACGCTCATGGTCGCCACGCGCGGCGGAGATGCCGGATTGCAGGACCGGCTGGAATTCTTTCGCGAGATGACCGGCTCCGCGCTGCCGTTGTTCGCCGCGGACCTGGACGATCCCAGCCAGCGTGAGGCGCTGCGAAACCGTCTGTTTGCCGCACTGGATCTGATTCGGCTCTATACCAAGGCGCCCGGCAAGCCGGCCGATTATTCATCGCCGTTCACACTGCCGGTTGGCGGAACCGTCGAGGATCTGGCGGCGAAGGTCCATCGGGACCTCGCCGAGAAACTGAAATTCGCCAAGGTCTGGCGCGCCGGCGTCGGCGACGGCCAGAGCGTCGGACGCGATTACGCCCTCGCGGACAAAGACCTGGTGGAATTACACGTTTGAAACACGTGCCCGCCGCGGCACTGGCAGGACTCCTCAGCATGCGCAAGATAGGCGAGATCGCAGACAACTCGGCCGCAGAACGCTTCGCAGATTTTCTGCGCGGCGACGGCATCGTCTGCTCGCTCGACCGGACTGATTCTGGCTGGGCCGTCTGGATTCAGGACGAAGATCGTCTCGAAGTCGCGCGCCAATCGCTGCAGGACTTCCAGGCGTCCCCGGACGACGAGCGATTCGCAGTGGGCGTCCGCAAAGGGCGGGACGTTCTCCGCCAGAAATACCAGGAGCAGAAGGCCGCCCGTCGGCGCGTGGTTCAGGTGCGCGAGACCTGGTCGCAACCCGCCGCCGACCGCTGTCCGCTGACGTTCGGCCTGATTGCCGCCAGCGTGCTGGCGTTTGCGTTCACGTATCTGAGCAAAGATCAGGAGATCCTGCGGAGGTTGCTGATTTCGACGGATGGCTCCTGGAACGCGATCCTGCATGGCGAAGTCTGGAGACTGGTGACGCCGATCGTGCTCCATTTCGGCTGGATGCACATCCTCTTCAATCTGCTCTGGCTGAAAGATTTCGGCCTGCAGTTAGAGTCTCGCCTGGGAACGCCGCGGTTTCTGGGTCTGGTCCTCGGGATCGCCATCACTTCCAATATCGCTCAATTCTGGACGTCGGGCCCCTTCTTCGGCGGGATGTCTGGCGTGAACTACGGGCTGTTTGGATATCTGTGGCTGCGCAGCCGGTTTGAACCGGAGTCGGGGTTTTACATCTCGCAAAACGCGGTCATCATGCTCGGCGCCTGGTTCCTGATCTGCTTCACCGGCGCGGTGGGCGGAGTCGCCAACACCGCGCACGCCGTAGGTCTGGCGGCAGGGTGCACACTGGCCTTTGCCGGCTATCTGATCCGCGGCGGCGCTCGTCGGTAGCGCATTAGTTCCGCAATCTGCGGGAAACGACGCACCGGCTCGTTTCACGGTCGCTTCTCGCTGCGAGCTTGCTGGTCAGTGAAGCTTGGTAACGCAGGAGGTGTCTGCGGAACTCTTCGGAAATCTGCATCGGGCAGTCTGTGACGCGACGATGCAGGCTCCGGGGGCAAAGTGCATGAGGCATTGGTGGCGAGCGGCGGTCTTGAGCATTGGGTTATTGGGCCCATTGTCCGGCTGCGCCTTTTACCGGCCCTATGAAGTCGTCCGGATGTGGGGCGACTGGAACACCGAACGGCAGTGCAATTTCCAGGTGACGCACTACAACCATCTGCCCTTGAAGCCTGTTCGGGTGCGACTGGCGACCTGGGCATACAATCCGGGCGCTCCGGGAACGCCGGTTCCGCCCCGATCCGCGTCCCCTGCGACCACGGTCGTGCCAGCGGACGCTCTGCCTCCTCCTCCTCCAGTACCGCCGATGGAGGATCCGACTGGAATGGGAATTCCACAATCGCCGCCCACCCCACTTCCTCCGGAGCCAAATCCGCCTCCGGCCGCCGGCGCAGCGCGGGATCTGCTCGACATGGCTCGACCGCCGCGAGTGCCCTCATTGAGGGCTCCGCGCGGAGCGGAAGTGCTTCCCAACCGGCCGGGAAAGGTTCTTCCATCGGCTCCCGACGAAGATCGCAGCGACGACGATGTCAGCGAGATGGGGCCGACGGCGCAGATACCATCGAACATTCTCCCGTCGGTCTATCAGACCGCCGCCCCCCCGCTTGTGCCTCGTCCGGAACCGCGGCCATCCAGCAATGCCGCCTGGCTCTTCAATCACTGATTCCGCAGGCCTATTTCCCGGGTGGAGTCGTGGCCGCAGGTGCGT
Organism: uncultured Planctomycetaceae bacterium; assembly: GCA_942493135.1. GTDB lineage: Bacteria > Planctomycetota > Planctomycetia > Planctomycetales > Planctomycetaceae > Planctellipticum. The sequence goes on from OW818684.1 coordinate 3,977,057, forward strand.
TCGCCTGCCGAATCTGATCGAGATACTGACGGGTGATGTCCTGGGGCGCCACGTCGTCCGGCGGCACGAACAGGAACTGCTGTTCCTTGACGGGACCGTCCAGGACCACGTCGCGGAACTCCAGGCTGACGAGCGGTTCAAGGCCCTTGCCATCCGCCTCGCGCTTCAGGTAAAGCAGCCGTGCGGGGAACTGCGTTTCACGATCGAAGTAAACGCGGATCTCGTCCGGAATATAAGTCGGCAACTGGCCTTTTCCATCCCGGGGCCAGCGGCCGGAGAATTCCGGCCGCCAGACTCCGCGCAGCACGACGAGCGGGCGATCGGCGATCGTTTCCTCGCGCTGCAACGTAAACGACATCGTCCTCTCAAGGGACGACAACAGCGCCGGCAGTCCGCCGAGTCCGAGTTCGGCGAGCAGGACGCCGTCCGGGACCGATTTCGAGGTCGTAACGGCTTTCAGAATCTGCCGCACATCCCGGCGGGTGACCCGGCGGGAATCCGGCAGGTCCATGCGACTCCACAGGACGTCGCCATCGCAGACCTCCAGGAGTGCCCCGGAAGCGCCCCCCGCGATCTGGACCTTGAACTCCAGCCGCAGTTTCAGGCCGGCACCGACGTAGGTTCCCTCGATCTGGAACCGACGGTCCCCGATGGCGACCTGCTCGACCAGATTGGCCTGGATCGACGTGTGCTGAACCAGTGCTTCGTGCGCCTTGCGGAGGTAGGCGAGCCCCGCGTCAGACGCCGCTGCATCGGCCTTATCGTCTTTGCTGTCAGCAGGTTGTGCGGGTGGTGGAGTCTGCGCGGCGGTCAGGAAGGGGACGGCTCCCCCTCCCAGAATCACTAAACCCCCCAATGCCATTAGCGCGATGGCGATCCGGTTGGGCCGGTTACGCGGACTTTGCCAAAATGATGGAAGATGACGGATTTTCCAAAGGTGCAAGGCCCAACCTTCCGAAAAGAGAAAGGACCAAAGTGCCACAGTCGGCATCGGGCAAACGCCCGGTGTGTCGGAAAACCCGGCACACAGAGGTGTCTCCGATCCCGGCATTGTAGCTGGAAACGGGCGCACGGGTCGACAGGATTTCGAGTGTGGAACTCGGAGTGATCAGAACCATTGACCACCAGTTTCCAGGGATGGACCGGGAAACGCATCTGTTTCCGAGAGGGGTCGCAATGAAGTACTACTTCCTGGCGTTGGGCACCGCCGTCGTCGTGTGCGTCGGCTGCGCCATGGACGGCAACCAATTGACCAACAAGGGCGAGTATCATGCGCCTCCGGCCGCCATGATGCAGCGTCCGGGTCCGATGGTCGATGGTCCCGGTCCTGGCGTCATGCCAATGCTGGCGCCGCCTCCCATGCGGCAGTTTGCCTCCAGCAGCACGCAAGTGCGGTTTGTCGGTCCCGACGGCATGCACGTCGGCTGGCAGATTCCGGACGGCTACGCCGAGAATCAGCTCGTCTCTCCGGCCCGCTACAACTTCATGCAGGGGGCGACCTACCGTCTGAAGCTGACCAATGTGCCGGGGCGTGACGGTCTCGTCCTCTACCCGACCCTGATGGTCTACCCGGCCCATCCGAATACCGACGCCTACCTGTCCCACAACAGCGTGCCGCTGCAGTTGACGGTGGAAGACCTCGACCAGGTCGAGAGCAACAACTTCGTCACCAAGGTCATCTACCTGCCGGACGCCAAGTTCCAGGAACTGGCGATCGCCAACGTCGAGACGCTGGTGTCGACCCGCCTCGACCCGGGCGTCGATCCGGTCCAGGAGGCCGACAAACGCGGTACGATCATGGCTGTCCTCCGCCTGGGCAACATGGATCTCGAAATGCCTGGCGCCGGCGGCGATCCTCACGCCGCTTTCGGACCGGGCGGAATGCGGCAGGTCTCCTACAACGTCCTCGACGGCGAAGCGGGCGAACATGCTCCTCCGCTGCCGATCGGACCGGCTGGCGGACCGAACAGCGTTCCCGGAGCCATGATGGTCGCCGGCGGCGGAATGCCCGGCCAGCCGGTCTCCGGCATGAACATGCCGATGTGGGGACAGCCCATTACCGGCACCCCGATCGGCCTGCCCGGCCCGACGCATATCCCTTACGGTGGACCCGCCGGATTGCAGACCCACACCGTCCGCAACCGGACGCAGCAGGATCTGCCCAAACAGACCCGCGACATGCTGATCGACGTCCGGCACGAACCGGGCCTGAGCCTGCCGCCGGCCGTCAACTACATTGAGTATACCGAGAAGCACCCGGTCTACTCGCCCGGTGAACTCTCCTACCCGGCCAATCAAGGGCCGCGTTAGGGTGACGCACGCCGGTGAATGATGCGAACTGCTGGGGGCCGGGCGATCATCGTCCGCCCCCAGCAACGTATCTGGTGAGTCGAGAGACGAGAGTCCAGAGTCGAGAGCCGGAAAGAATCTTCTCCTGCAACTGACCACGGACAACGGACCACTGACCACTCTCAAAGGACTTCCGCCGTGGCCTGGCGCGTTATTTCTCTGTCCTGCGTACTGCTGCTGGGGGCGGCCTGCGGCCCGGCCGTCGCCCTCGCCCAGCAGACCCGTCCCGTCGAGGGACGCCACTTTCCGCTCAACCAGTACACGCCGCCGGGCGTTGCCGCCGAGTGGGCTGTCGGTGCGGGACATGCGACCCCGGGCTGGTTCCAGCCCGTTCGCGTGGCTCTGCCCAGCACAGGGCGCGTCACGTTCTTCGATCACTCGCCGGATCGTCCCGTCGCGATTGAAGCGCCGGCACAGGCTGCGCTGCTCGTCGGGCGGATGTATCGCTTCTGCGTTTCCGATCTGCCGGAGTTCCCCGGCGCCGACTTCTGGCCGTCGATCGAACTGATCGACCGGCTGCATCCCCCCGCAGGCCAGGTGGATCGCTTCCCGGTCACCTTTGAGTTCACCGAAGAAGAACTGGAAATGGCGGCGGCGGGGCGGCTGGTCACCAAAGTGATCTACCTCGAACAGCCGGACCGCGTGCCGCTGGCGAATCTCGGTAACGGTCCGCGGATTACCAACGTCGAGCCTTCGCGGAACGTGCTGGCCGAGGCGGATCTGCTGGGCCGGCCGGTTGCGATTGTCCGGCTCGGCGGTCGGACGCCCGATCGACGCGCGCCGGACCCGCAGTTCTTCGGGGCCGGCAATCCGGTCCGCCTGCGTGTGGATTCGCCGGCCGCCGGCGAAACCGTCATGACGCCCCGGCGACCGCTCCCTCCGAACATGGCCGTCAGCCGGTTGGCCATCGAGTGAATTCCCTGAGACGGGGCAGCATGTGCTTCGCCCTCAATTTGTGAGAGCGGTTATGACGCGGCAACGAAACCTGGTCGAAACGTGGTTGTCAGCAGTTCCCCTCGCGGCGATTCGCCGCGGCCTGGGGAGCGCCTGCTGCGCAACGCTGGTTCTGACCACGTGCGCGTCGTGCGTCTCGCTCCCCGGCATGACGAAGCGAGAGGCCGCGGATGACCGCGCCCTGCAAGCCGTCATGGACGCCGAGCGACCGGCTCAAGCTGCGGCCGAACCGGAGGGTGTCATTCGACTGCACAAGCCCGCCGCCCGACCGGCGTCCGGAATCGAGCGAGTCGGCTACGAAACCGAAGCCCGCGCAGCCGGTCTGGAGTCGGTTTCGGGACCCGATCCCCGCTGGCCGTCGGCAGATTGTCCCGAACCCGGTCCTGGCTGCCCGGACTGCTTTCCGCGGGCGCCGGGGTTCACTGCGATGGACGTCGCCATCCGCGAAATGCCGAAGCACTTCCCCGATGAGTATCTGTGCGATGGCGGCGACCGCGACTATCCCGTGCACTACGACTCGACCTCGCGGCTGGGTCTGGACACCGAAGACACGGTTGCCGAATACATCGAGCACACCGGCAAGAACCGCGTCAAAGCGGCGACTCGGGCCTGCATCTACGCACCCCGGTTCGCCTCCGTCCGGACGATCAGCCTTCCTCAGGAAGAGCAGATGATTACCGACGCGGCGGGATTGCGAAATTCAACCGGCGGTTCCGGACTGCACTCCAAGCTCGGGATCACCGAAAAGACGAAGCGAGACAGCGTCGGCAATGTTCGCGTCCGTTCGCGAGCCGGCGGTCTGGAGAGCGAGATGGTTCCCGATGCCGTCGAAACGCTCGCCGCTCCCGCGATCCACGACAAACTGCTCAACACGTTCCAGGATCTGGCCTTTGTGCGGATGGGGACGTTCGAGCAGTCCGACGCCGCCCGACTGCAGCTCGGTCTGAATTCCGCGCTCGTCTGGAGCCGGGAACAGAATCCGATCATCGTCGCCAAAGTCGACATGCCGACTGAAGGACTGCAGACGGTTACGTCCTCCTGCCTGACTGTTATCGACGACCTCCCCTCCCAGCAGCCGGGTAAGCTGCGGGTGGTGAAACTGGCCGACAAAAAGTCGGCGGAGCCGGGTGATGTGATCACGTTCACGATTCGCTACGACAACGAGGGGCCGCGGGAAGTCCACCACGTCCGGATCGTCGACAATCTGACTCCCCGGCTCGAATTCATCCCCGAAAGCGCAACGTCCGATCAACCCGGGGAACTGCTGACCGAAGACAACGGCGAAGGGAGCCTGGTCCTGGTCTGGGAGCTCGATGAAACGCTTCCGGCGAAGAAGGGCGGCGTGGTTACGTTCCAGTGCCGGGTGCGGTAGTGGCGTTGAGAGTTGAGAGTTGAGACGGCTGGCTTAGCTCGCTGGATCAATCAATGCTGGAGTTTCTCCGGGGAAAGCGCCGTTGTGTGCAGGTCGCCGGCTGTTGCGTCGCCGGACAGTTCGAGCACCAGATCGGCGGCGAAGAGCAGCTCCGGGGTGTGGTCGATGACGACCACCGAATGGCCGATCGCCACCAGATCGTGCAGGCAGCGGGCCAGTGCGGGCACATCGAGCGGATGCAGCCCGCGCGCGGGCTGATCGCACAGAAACAGGCAGCGGCTCTGCAGCCCGCCAGTCAGACGTGATGCCAGCTTGAGCCGCTGCGCTTCGCCGCCGGACAACGTCGCCGCGGGCTGACCGAGCACCAGATAGCCCAGTCCGGCCGTCTTGAGCCACTGAAACTTCTGCTGCAGCCGCGACTGGCTCCGGAAGAACGTGGCCGCCTCCTCGACAGTCATCTCCAGAACATCCGCGACCGACCGACCGCGGTACTTGACGTCGAGGACTTCCCGTCGAAAACGCCGCCCCTGGCAGTCGGGGCAGACCGAGGTCACATCGGCCAGGAACTCCAGATCGAGCTTCAGGACGCCCGTCCCCCGGCACTGGCGGCAACGACCGCCGTCAGCCGTCTGCCAGCTGAATTGCCGCGCGGTCCAGCCTCGCTGTTTCGCCTCGACGGTTTCGGCGAACACCTCGCGGATCTCGTCATAGGCTCCGAGCCAGGTGACGGGCGTGGCCCGCGGCGAGCGGCTGAGGGGAGTCTGATCGACGACTTCCAGCGCGGCGACAGACAGTCGCTCCGCCGTTTCACCGTCGCCAGTGAATTCACACAGATCGGTCGGTTCGCAGCGGGGAAGCTGTCGGATCAGCCACTCGGTTTTGCCGATGCCGCAAGCCCCCGTCACGACGGCGAGCACTCCCAGCGGGACCCGCAGCCGGGGCTGCTCGACGCCGTGGATCATCAGTTGCGGAGCCGTCAGCCATCCGGTCGGCTGGCGGCGCCGGGAGGCGGGGAGCGCCTCAAATCTGGCCCGTTCTTCCAGCGCCTGCGACAGGGCAGTAGAGGGTGTCACAATCAGCTCTGCCGGCGTCCCCTGGTAGATCAGCCGTCCCCCTGCAGCTCCCGGGCCGGGACCCAGTTCCACGGCGTGATCGGCGGCGGCGAGGAATTCCGGAACGTGGTCGACGGCGATCACGCTGTTTCGCCGGGACAGCAGTTCCCGCACGCCGGCCAGCAGGTACTTCAGGTCCGCCGGCTGGCAAGTTGCGGTCGGTTCGTCGAGCAGGACGAGCGTCCCTGTCAGCTTCGGACCCAGCAGCGACATCCAACGCAATCGCTGCAATTCGCCCTCCGCCAGGTGCGCGACGCGGCGATCGAGGGGGAGCGCGGAGAGCCCCAGCAGCTCCAGCATTTTCAGGCGGTGAAACAATTCGTCGAGTGTGGCCCGGATGAGCGCGAGTTGCGATTCGTTCAGCGCGGACCGGGCCTCTTCGATGGCAGTCAGCAGCCTGGCGGCGGAAAGCGCCGACCAGTCGGCGATCGACGCGTCAGCCCAACGGACCGCACGGGCTTCTTCGCGCAGTCCGCTCCCCTGGCAGGCAGGGCAGGGGAGCGCTTCGTTTTCTGCAGCAGCGCCCGCGCCTCCGCATTTGGTGCACGCGCCGGTGGTCTGCCAGAAGCGGAACAGCCGTGGCTCCAGGGGCGGAAGCGTCCGATCGCACGAGCCGCACGTCCAGCCGGGAGGAATACGGAGGCTCCACCACGGTTGGCCGTCGATGTCGATGGGTTGCGCGCCGGGCCACGAAGTCACGCTCGACGCCTCGGCGGCGACCAGCAGCCGGCAGCCGCGTGACGATGCGTGAAAGGCTGCCTCGCTGCTCTCCAGCAGACGCGACTCCGACGACGTCCCGACTGTCAGGCGGTCGAGCACCACGATTCCGACGGTTGGAAGCGGCTCCGGACCGGCCGAAAGCGGGCGGGTGACGCCGTCGACAATGATCCGGCGGTAGCCCATGCGCACCAGATCTTCGGCCGATCCCAGCCATTCCGCCTCGGGATCGGCTGTCCAGTCGAACGCGACCTGGAGTTTGAGTCCGACCGGCAGCGCGCGCACCAGATCGAGCACGACGGCCGGCGTGCCCGGACGAACCAGGTGGCCGCACGTCGGGCAATCGACCTGTCCCAGCCGGGAGAACCAGACTCCCAGCAGTTCGTGAATTTCGCTGACGCTGGCAACCGAGCCGCGGAGCCATTGGCGCGTGGGAACGTCGTCCGCCGCCAGGAACAGCGTGGGAGGAATCCCCGCCAGTCGGTCGGCATCGGGCCGTTCGATCCGTTCCATCTGCTGGCGTAAGGAAGGAGCGAGCGTCTCCAGGAAGCGGCGGCGACCTTCGACAAGGAGGGTGTCGCGTACGAGGCTGCTCTTGCCGGAACCGCTGACTCCCGTAATCGCGACGAATTGCCCGAGCGGCAGATCGAGGTCGATCTGCTGCAGATTATGGACGCGGACGCCACGCAGCGCAATATGCCGCGTCGACGCGGAGAGTGACGGAGGCGAAACCAATGGGACTGTCATGCCGAGATGATCGTCTGAGACGCGGGATCGGGCAACTCTGCACCGCCGGTGAAAGTCGGACGCGGATCGCGATCAGTCACCGGCTGTGGTCCGCCGTGTCGTCAGGAATCCTTGAACCCCCGACACCGCCAGCAGGGCGAGCACCGGGACAAGCGGCGCACGCATCCGGGCGTCGGTCCAGTAGAAGAGGTGGACCGCCTGGACGGTCACCAGTACCAGGAGCAGCGGCAGCCATTGGACAACATTCCCGGCCGCGAAGACTCGAACAAGACCTGCTACTGCGAAAAGGAAGAGCACGAGATAGTATCCCGCCACCGCGCGCAGCAGCCAGACGCGAAGTCCCGTTGCCGCCGATCCCTGGGGAGCCAGCCGCCAGAGGCTGCGAACGCGATATCCCGTCGACTCCAGAAACGCCCGAGGGTGCTCTCGGATGTAGCGCCAAGCCCAGCGGGACTGCAATCGATCTTCGGCCACCTCGCCCGCCGACGGGCCGAGCTCGGCATGGATGGCGGCGGCCAGATCGATCTGCCATGCCTGAAGGCTGTCGCCGGGCCAGGCCGTGTCTGCGGGCTGGGAGACGACATCGCGGTAGAACACCCGGTTGTTCGCCAGCAGCAGCGTGTATCCGCCGTGCGTGGTTGTCAGCAGCGGGACTCCGAACGTCACCTGATTCCGCAGCGCCCATGGAGCGACCACGAGCGCCGCGGCCAGAACGCTCGCCCACGACAATTGCCGACAGGCCGCCTGGACGCCGTCGGCTCGAATGCCGCCGACGAGTCGCCAGATCCAGACGAGACCGTAGAGGCCGGCGAGCGGCCACAACGTCGGCCGGCACAGCACGGCCAGTCCGAACAGGACTCCGGTGAGAGTGTCGCCGCGCCAGCCGAGTGAAGTTCTCGTGGCGCTGGCCAGCCACATGGCGACCAGCCCGGCAAAGAGGGACTCAGTCATGGGCTGGCCGGCGTACTGCACCAGCAGCGGATCGATCGCCGCCAGCAGCCCGGCGAAGCGCCGCCAGCGCCTCAGGCCGAGATGGTTCGCCAGGAGCCAGACGCCGACCACGAGCAGGGCGGCGCCAATCGCATTGACGGTGACGACCGCTGCAGGCCAGGGCAGGATGGAGCCGGCGGCTGCCAGCAGCAGCGGGTAGAGCGGCGGACGAAACGCGGTCGGCGCCGTCGAACCGGGGGAGCAGTAGCCGTGGCCGCCGGCGATCTGGCGAGCGATGCCGAGGTAGGCATCCCGGTCGTGCGTCAATTCGACCGGCTGCAGGATGCCGAGTGCGATCCGCAGTCCCAGGGCCACCAGCAGCACGGCCGCCAGGCCTGCGCGGTCGACGGCTGGCGGCTGGGTAACGGGCAGATTCACGCGTTTGTCCGCAGACGGGAGGCCATGACAACTCTTCAGAACGCTGTAACGCGCCGGTCTCCGGGACGCAATCGAATCCGGGGTCTGAGAAACGAGCCGGGCTGACGCCAGACGAGGATTCGTCCAGTGCCAGCCCGGCAGGTTCAGCTGATTCCGTCGCCGTGTGGCTAGTTGGGAGTACCGACCAGACGGGCGGGCGGCACCGAGGCGGCGATTTTCGTGAACGCCGTCTTCACCTGTTCGGACATATCGGACACGCTCTGACCGCCTGGAACGTGAATAAACTGTCCGCCGCCGATAAAGGCGATGGCCTTCAAAAGGTCCGTATCGGCGTCGCTGCCGACGCAGACTGTGTGAATTGTGTAGCCCTTGTCGACCGCATCTTTGACGAGCCGCAATACAGCGGTCTTCTGCGTGCTGGAAGTCGTGTAGTCGGCGACGCCGTCGCCGTCGTAGTCGGCCAACTGGTTCCAGTTCCAACCCGACGGCAGGCTGGTGGGCGTCCCGCTGTCGAGCGTGTTGGAGTTGCCGTCGGTCATCAGGAGAATTGCCGGCCGCGAACCATCTCGCTTGTGGTTGTCGAGCAGCGAGATGCCGTCGGACAGGCCTCCGGCCATGTTGGTTGCGTCATAGTAGTGCGCCGCCTGCTTAAAGTGCATGAGTTGCTTGACGGCGTTGTAGTCGTTCGTCAGCGGAGTGGCGGAAATGTCGACCAGCGGGATCTCCGGATTGCCGTCGTTGAGCGTGGTTTCGATGCGGTGGTGCGTATCGTAACTGACCATACCGAGATAGTCGTCAAACTTCAGGTCGGTCAGGAAGTCGCACAGCAGTTCGTGGCCTTCTTTGATGGCGGTAAAGGGGTAATGCCGCGTCTTCCAGAAGTCTTTCGTTTCGCTATAGGAGCAATAAGACTTCATCTGGTAGTTGAGCCACGTCAGGCCGCCGTATTGATCGTTGTAGCCATATGGCGTTAAGAGCGTGTTCGTCTGGACGAACGCGTAATACCCGGACCAGCTCCCCGATGCGTACGGGTATGGAGTGGACGTCAGGCCGAGCGACGCAGAGATCGTTGCCGTGTCGTAGAGGAAGCTGAGCGTCCAGTTCTGCGTCGTGCTGCCTACTTTCCGGACCGTGACGTCGACTCGATTGATCCGCTTGCTGCTATTGCTCCAGGTGGCGGAGTTTGTGGTCTCGTTGCTGTATGATCCCGTACTTGTCGTGTTATTCGTGTAATAGAGTTTGTAGCTCTTGATTGCGGTATTCGTCGTCACGTCGACGCTTTTTCCCTTAAACGTTACCGTACCTGTGGCACCAGTATTGGACTTCGTCGAGGAGACGTACCGAGGCGCGAATGTCATCGTACCCAAGGTCAGGGGCTGCAGATCATCCCAGACCAGTTGCAGATTGCTTTCGAGCTGGGCTTGGGGCAGCTTCACCGAATTCTCGTTGGAGAAGTAACTGTCGAAGTTCATCGACCGCGAGAAGTCGTGAACGACGACCATGTCGCGTGGCTCGATGTAGGCGATCGATTCGGCCCGCACGATTGAGCCCTTGTTGCCCATCACTGCCGAGAACAGGGCCGGCACTTTGCCGTCGGGTTCCGCGAGGTTCGGATTGTCGCGGCGGGCGACGATCTTGACGGCGTTGGTCTTAGACGCCTCGACGTTCCAGTTCATTTCCCACTGGTCGGTGACGTCGTTCTTCGATCGTCGACCAAAGACGACGTCGATGTCGGGATTCACATAGACCCCGTTGGCCAGAGCCACCTGGACGCCGGTGCTGCGGGCCTGCTGAAGGGCGTACGCGAACACGTTGACGACATCCGGTCCGGAAGTCTGGATCGCGTGAGTAATCTCCATCGCGGCGGCCAGCGCGGCGGCGTCGGTTGCGCCCTGCATCCGGGTTCGCGCCAGCGAAACGACACCGAGGTCGACCGAGAACGCCACCCCCGCCATGCAGGCGGTGAGCGTGAACATGCCGACGACCATCGACACGCCGCGGCGTTCGGGTTGTGGGGACGAGCGGACTTTGCGGACCGTTGCGGACGAGCGAAGCATGGTAGACGTTCCTGTCTCAGGACGGTTGTCGGCGGGTCGGCCCGGCCCGCGGAGAGAGATGCGAAGGATTTCAGGAGGTCAGCAGACGTTAGCCGCCCGCTAGAAAGAGATGATCTTGTCTTTCCGGTTGACGATTGACGCGGACAGCTTTTCAAAGGTGTTCGGGAGCAGTCCGGTTGAGTTCAGCGCCGAGTACGGAATCTCGACGGTGATCTTGAAGTACTGCAGATCGTTCGCGGTCGAAGACAGGTTGAACGTGGAGCCGGCATTTTCGCCTTCGGCATGTGTGATCGTGACCGTGGCGGCGTTGCCTGGCAGTCCTTCAGCGGTCAGCACATTCTTGATGTCCTGAATCACTTTCTGATTACCGGTCTGGTTGGCCTGGACTCGCTTGCTGTAGTCCATCGACGCCAGGCGGCCCGCCTGGCGCACTGCCGCCTGCATCTTGGTCTGCATGTCGAGGTTGATGCCGCTCTGGACGGCCCCGAGAATCAACAGCACAAAGAGCGGAGAGATCACGGCCAGCTCGATGGCGGCGGCTCCGCGGCGCGAGTCGCCGGATTTCCGCAGGACAGGCGTCCGGGACGTCTTTGATGGGATTCGGAGACTATTCATGACGCATCACCGCCCTTCCGATGACAGTCTTGTTCTTCAGCCAGAAAGGCGGCAGCAGCGCCACGTTGTTATATGGCACGGAAACTTGCGCAATGAAGCAGTCACCCCGCTTGCAGGTGGAGACTTCTTTGGTGGGCAGCGTATCGAAATTGATGTCCGCCGGATTGACGTTGGCCGTGTCGAACACGCTGCCATCCCGAACTGATACCGTGACCTGATTGGTACTCAGCGCCGACGAGACGACCTGGTTAATCCTGGCGGTTACCTGGGCGGAGGTGACTTCTTCGTAGCAGCCGATCTGCACCCCCTCGCGGGCGGCGGCGTTCAGGGTGTTCAACACCATGAAGTAGTGCCCGAACTCCATCAATCCCGCCAGCAGAATGCCAAGGACGGGCAGGACCAGGGCCGTTTCCACGGTCAGCGCCCCGCCCCGCGACGGCTTTCGACGAATCGCTCTTTGCGGTAACAATATTTTCACCGATCACTCCCGGCCGGCCCGCAGGTTCGATTTTCAGACCAACTCATCTCGAACCGTAGTTCACGATTCTGGAAGCGGAGGCAAGATTTCCCGGATCTTGAGAAAATTCTTTCAAACCGGGTTCTTCGTTGCGGATTCCGGTCGAATTGTGCAAACCCTGACGGTGGTTCGGTATAGACAATCCAGGAGATATACGCCCGATTCCTGTTCTCTGTTTCGAAGGTTCGGAGGATTCCAAATGTGCCGGCGACCTGCCGGTCATCCGAGAGCATTGGTTTGGGCTCGACGCCTCACGTCGCTATGATGGCCGCGATCAATCACCGGGAAAGGAAAGCTTCGATGCTGCTGGCTAAAGTCCGACTCGCCGAGGGTGCGATCCGCGTGGGAATTCTGGAAGGGACCAGCGTCCGGCTGATCGACTTCATCCCCGACGACCGCTGCCAGACGCTCGCCGACATTCTCCACGCCGCCGATCCGAAGGGCCTTGCCCTGCGGCTGGCCGACCGGACTTTGCAGTCGGTCGACTCTGCGGCGGTCAGCTTTCTGGCCCCGATCGACCAGCAGGAAGTCTGGGCCGCTGGCGTGACCTACAAACGGAGCCAGGTCGCCCGGATGCAGGAGTCGGAGTCGGCCGCGTCGCACTACGACAAGGTCTACACCGCTCCCCGCCCGGAGATCTTCTTCAAGGCGACTCCCAACCGCGTCGCCGGTCCGGGCCAGCCTCTGCGGGTCCGGTCCGACAGCCACTGGTCGGTTCCGGAGCCCGAACTGGCTCTGGTTATCAATCCGCAGCTGCAGCTCGTCGGCTTCACCGTCGGCAACGACATGTCCGCCCGCGACATCGAAGGCGAAAACCCCCTCTACCTGCCGCAGGCCAAGCTCTACAACCAGTGCTGTGGCCTCGGACCGTGCGTTCTGCTGCCGGACGGCCAGCTCCCTCGCGCCGCTACGAAAATTTCGCTGACGATCCACCGCGGCGGGGACGTTGTCTTCTCCGGCGAGACCGACGTCGACCAGATGAAGCGGCAGTTCGACGAACTGATCGACTGGCTGGGACGCGAAAACGAACTGGTCACGGGGGCTTTTCTGCTGACCGGCACGGGCGTCGTACCACCGGACGATTTCACGCTGGAAGACGGCGATTCGGTCTCGATCGAAATCACCGGCATCGGCACGCTGACCAACCCGATCATCAAGACGCGGGCCTGAACCACCGGCCACGAATGTGTGGCGCGCCGTCTGTTCTCCGTGGACGACAGCTTAATATCTTTGAAGACCCTCACCCTGGCCCTCTCCCACTGAAGACAGCGGGAGAGGGGACACGACGAAAAGACGCACCGTTTCAGAATCGATGCCGGTGATTTCGCGTCAGTCCGGATCACGTATCCGCGGTGACGATCCGGACGTAGCTCTCGTAGCGGGTCATGGAGATCAGGTCGTCCTTGACCGCTCGCTTGACGGCGCACCCCTCTTCGTAGAGGTGCATGCAGCTCGGAAACCGGCAGTATGGCACGAAGGGGTGAAACTCGCGGAAGTACCCCTCGACTTCGGCCGGATGGACGTCCCAGATCTCCAGCTGCCGGATCCCGGGCGTGTCGACTACCCAGCCGCCGCAGCCCAGTTCGATCAGGCGGGCATACCGCGTGGTGTGCCGTCCCTTCTGCGTGACCTCGCTGATTTCCCCGGTCCGCAGCCCCAGGTCCGGCTGAATTGCATTCAGCAGCGACGACTTTCCCACGCCGCTCTGACCGGTGAAAACGGTTTCCTGCCCCGCCAGCAGCCGCTTCAGCGCCGCGATCCCGCGGCCCGTCTGCACACTCGTCAGCACGGCGGGACAGCCCAGCCTGGAATAGAGCCCGATCATCGGCTGCAGGTCGGCCGGCTCGATCAGATCCGCCTTGTTGATGCAGATCACGGCCCGCACGCCCCCTTTGCCGGCGCTGACGACGAAACGGTCGATCAACGCCGGCTTGAGCGGAGGATCGTCGGCGCTGGCCACGATCGCCACCTGCGAGATATTCGCCACCAGAATGTGCTGGCGGTACTGCTGTCCGCGGGCCAGCACCCCCTGCCGCGGCTCGACCCGCTCGATGACGCCGGTCGTGTCGGTCGCCGTCTGCACCAGGACCCGGTCCCCGGTGACCACCGCATTGCGGGCGTCCCGCGTCAGCGTGCGGACGACCCGGCGGACGGTGCAGGACAGCACGCGGCCGTCGTCCAGCTTGACGGTGCACTGCGTGGCGCCGATCGCCGAGACCACGCGCCCCGGACGGCACAGCGACTCGTCGACCGCCCGGACGATCTGGTCGCCCGAGACCTCGGCCCCGACAATCGTCCGCCGGCGCGACAGATCCCCTTTTCCTGAAATTCGCTCGTCGCGCAGCCCCTGATCGTGATCGGCCCCGTCGGCCTGCACGTCGCGGGTGATGTCGTTGGCGCGCGCACGCCGGCCCCGGTTCTTCTGGAAATCGACGCGAATCTTCCGGCTGGGACGACGTGACACGAAGGGGGGATCCGCGTGGGAAACAAATTGCTCAGCCCGCATTCTGCCAGATTTCGCCGGCCGTGTTGAGTCCGACACGCAAGTGTCGCCGCCGAGTCCGCCGTCATCGACTGACCGGGTTTTCGATTCAACGCCAGAACCCGTTCAGGCGTCGCTACTTCACGGGCTTCAAATCCACCGCCGCCAGCGGCTGCACGTTTCCGCTCCGCCATTCGTTGTACTGAAAATCCTCCCGGTACCGGCTGTAGCCCTCACCCGGCCCGACGGTCACCGGACGGACGCCTGGCCGTCGAGCCAGGAACGAGAGTTCGGACTTCTCAGAAATGTCCCAGTCCTGGGCCGCCATGACGTGCGCGTAGCTGCCGACTCGTCGCGGCACGACGAACACCAGGGCCGTCTTGGCGCCGTCCCGGTCGGCGTCACCGAAGAACTTGCTGAAGGACTTCGGATCGCTGACTGTCGACGTCCGCTTCCCCCCGCCACCCAGCCACGAAGTCAGGTTGTAGATGTTGCTGTCGCCCGACCAGGAGCGGCCTTCCGCACTGGTCGCGGACTTCAGGAGGGACGTCCCCAGATTATCGCACTTGTACATGCAAAGGGTGCTGCCGATTGCCAGCTTGCCATTCCATTTGGCGGCGGTGAAAGCGTCTTTCGCCTGGAAAACATCCTGCGACAGCATCAGTTTGACGTCGCCGGCCACTCCCTTTTCTGGACCGTTCGTCAGGTTGATGCAGGTTCCCGAGTACAGGATTGAGTTCTCGACCAGAACGCTCTGCTCCCCCGCACTGACAATCTCCAGGGCCGCGTTGCCGCCAATCAGCAGACTGTTCCGCACAACATGTTGCCCGGGCGCTTCGATGACGACTCCCGTCATCCCCCGCTTGTTCCCTTCCGAAACCTGGCAGTTGAGCAGCCGCAACGCGCCGCCCGTGACGTGAATCGCTTTCCAGGGAACCGGGTTCGAGGTCACCGGCGGGTCGAACTGCAGCCGGAGTCCTTCCAGCGTCACCGTTCCGCCGGTGATCTTCAGCATGTGCTGGGCTTCGACGTCCCGTTCCGGGCGGTAAATCAGGCCCCGTTCGGATTTGCCGACCTGGTACTCGAAGACCGGGTCGTAGCCAAAACCCGCCTGGATCGTCAGGTCCTTGTCGAGGACGTCATGCAGCAGCTTGAACGGACCGTTTCCGTCCACTCGAATGACATCTCCGGCCTTCGCCGCAGCGAGCCGCCTCCTGAATGGTATCAAACCGCGGCTTGTCCTCGCGATTCGCCAGCAGAAACGCCTGATCGGGTTCCCCCGCCAGCAATCGCGAGATATCGCTCCCCAGGTTGGCTTTCCGCAGGAACAGCACGGCAAAGCACGTGTCGCTCGGGCTCTCTTTGGAGTCCGGCCACGAGCCGTCTTCCTTCTGGGTTTTCAGCAGTGCCGCAGCCCCCTGGCGGAACCAGTCGGTCTCCCCGAGCTTCTCGACCCCCAGCAGCACGCCCAGCCGTTCGATCGACCAGATGAAGTACCGCGCGGATCCCGGCGACATCCCCTTGGCATAGGCGTTCACCCGCTCCAGCCCCTTGGCGTAGACCGGATCGGAGAGGAGCGTTTCTTTCTGGCCGCGGATCGTCCCGCCGGAAGACTTCTGGTCTTTCCGAATGCGGTTCGCCCGCGCCACCGTCAGGCAGAACAGGCCGGCGGATGTCATCGTATTCCGGCTCCCCTCGTCCTTCGACGTGTAGGGCCAGCCTCCGTCCTCCTTCTGTTCGCCCACAAACCGCGTGGCGACTTCAATCATGGCATCGTCGATCGGCACTCCGTAACGGGACGACACCCAGAGTCCGAGCACGGCAAACTGCGTGTTGCTGTTATCCCCCGCGCCGTCCTTCTTTTCGATTTTCCGCAGATCTGAAAAGATGCTCGCGTCGACTTCGGGATTCGAGTAGCCCCAGCCGCCGGATTTCGTCTGGCCGGCGAGCAGTCGGGCGCCCATCGTCCGGATCTGTCCGCGGTCCTGCCGGTCGCCGACGCGCGACAGCAGCAGAATGCTCAGCGCCAGGTCGTAGGTCTGCTTCTCGTCGACGCAATTCTTGCGGACGAAGCGGTACCCTCGCTCCACCACCGGGTCGTAGATCGGAGTGCCGTTTTCAATCAACGCCAGCGTGCAGAGTGCGGTAATGCCGACGGCGTGGTTGTCGTACTTCCAGCTGCCGTCTTTTTCCTGCTGGTATTTGATGTACTCCACCCCCTTCAGCCGGGCCGCGGAGATTTCTTCGTCGGTCTGGGCCTGGACGAAAGTGGGATTCGCGACCAGCAGCCAGGCTCCGGCCAGAACGAGTCGACAGAGATGCCAACGCATGAGTGATTCTCCCAGATGTCGTGCCCGCAAGGGGTCGATGTGATCCCGCACTCTACCCCGCGCTCCGGAGCGACTCAACAGGGATTGCTGATCCGTCGCGACGGAAAGGCCTTGGAGCGGCCGAAACGTCGCGGCTGCGCCGGATGTGACGCCCCCGGTTGACGTTCGGAACCCGCTTTCCGATATTGGCGGGTCTGTCCCTGTGTTCCGAATTCTGCTGAAACGGCCCGCGCATGTCCGAAAACCCCGATCGTCTGGAAGCCTTCCGCCTCGAAAAGCTCCACAAACTGGAATCACTGGGCCTCGACCCCTGGGGGCAGCGCTTCGACGGCCACATCCACATCGAAAAAGCCCGCGACCTCTGTCCGGCTGAGCAGGGTGTCGACGGCGACACCGTCCGCGTCGCCGGCCGCATCATGCGCTGGAGCGATTCCGGCAAGCTCCGCTTCGGGCATATTCAGGATTACACCGGACGCATTCAGGTGATGATCTCCAAGGCCGACGTCCCGGAAGAAGTCTGGACCGTCATGGAGTGCCTGGAACGCGGCGATATCGTCGGCATCGACGGGCGCCTGCGGGTCACCCGGACCGGCGAGAAGACGATCTTCGTCGAAAAGCTGACCTGCCTCTGCAAGAGCCTGGCCCAGCCCCCCGAGAAGTGGCACGGGCTGGAGGACATGGAAACCCGCCTCCGCCAGCGCTACACCGACCTGATTTACACGGAAGGCGTGCTCGACCGCATGTTCCGCCGGCTGCGGATCATTGATTCGTTTCGCCAGACTCTCAAGGGCGAAGAGTTCTTCGAAGTCGAAACGCCCGTCCTGCACGCCATCGCCGGCGGAGCAGCCGCGCGCCCTTTCGAGACCCACCACAACGCCCTCGACATCCCGCTCTTCCTGCGGATCGCCCTGGAGCTGCACCTCAAGCGGCTGATGGTCGGCGGCATCGAACGCGTCTACGAAATGAGCCGGGTCTTCCGCAACGAAGGGGTCGACAGCACGCACAATCCCGAGTTCACCATGATCGAGCTGTACCAGGCGTACGGCAATTACGAGACCATGATGGATCTCGCCGAGAAGTTGATCTCCAGCGCCTGCGCCGCCGCGAACGACGGTCAGTTCAAGGTCCAGTGGGGCGAGAAGTCGATCGATTTCACGCCGCCGTATCCCCGCCGGAAGTACGCCGACCTGTTCCTGGAACACGCCGGCTGCGACATGCACGACCCGGCCGCGGTCGCCGCGAAAGCCGCCCAGCTCGGCATCCCGACGGCGGGCCGGCATCCGGACGTGGTCGTCAATGATGTGTTCGAGGCGACCGTTGAAGACGCCCTGACCGACCCGGTGTTCGTGATCGACTACCCGGCCTCCATGTGCCCGCTGACCAAGCGCAAGCAGTCAGCCCCGGCGGTTGCCGAGCGGTTCGAGCTGTTCGTCCACGGCCTCGAACTGGCCAACGCCTACACCGAGTTGAATGACCCTCGTCTGCAGGAAGAGCTGTTCCGCACGCAACTCGCGGGCCTGGCGGAAGAAGATTCGATGGCCAAGATGGACCACGACTTCGTCCGGGCGCTGAAGGTGGGCATGCCGGCGGCAGGTGGCATGGGGATCGGCATAGACCGGCTGGTGATGCTGTTGACCAACACCACCAGCATCCGCGACGTGATCTTCTTCCCGCTGCTGAAGCCGGAGGTGTTCGGGTAGGGCAGGCTCCCGCGTGCCGGTTCACGATGACCTTGATCTCACAACCTTGGTGGCACCGGCTGGTCGTCGCGACCTCCCGGTGTCGCCCAGCGATGGGAGGTCTGGGATTCAACGTTGAGAATACAATTCCTGGGATCACGATCGCCGCGCGCGGTTTGCAGGACACCCTCAGAAACGCATACAGTTCGGGACGACACCTCGTCGACACCGATTTATGGTGATGGCGCTCGATCAATCAACTCGGGTGGAATTGGCGCACACATCTGCGGATTTGCGAACCCGTACCAAGTCACGTTTCCGCTGGCCGTCTTGACAGTCACTTCCACCTTGGTCACTAATGTCGACAGACTGGTTGGGGCCAGCAGATGAAACCGCTCCAGCCGCCGTTTCCCAGGCGGAATGCGATTGTTGACAGGTGCGATCTTTCGACAGAGGTCAGCTTTCTCTTCCCACGAGGCGGATAGCGGATCAATCGCGCCCACGATTGACTCGGCAGGTAAACTTTCTGTGTCGTCGCTCGTTCTTCGAGTGGCCAACACAATTTTGTCGCCCGACTCGGCGACTTTGGCCCGTTTGCTGATCGATCCCAAATGTGCGACGAACACTCGAAACTCGACGGAGTCCAAGCGGATCGGAACATCGCCGTCGTTTTGAATCTCCACCAACACTGGGCAGATCGGGACTGATCGGCCACCATCGACAACGAAGAGGTCTGGAGAGGAGACTTCTCCAATCACTGAAAACCGCGGCTCTTCTGCACGCCCTAAGTCAATCTCGGCTTTTCTGCTGGCTACGACGTGTTGCGGCCAGTCCACGATCCAGAACTTGACGCCTGCTCCGGCGACACCGATCAGAACTAGAACAAATGTAGCGCCTTCGACCCAGTTCGGGGATTCAATTTGCTTTGCGCCTGACATTCTGGCTCCTTGTCTGAGGGCGTACGGCGAATCGCCTCACGTCAAACGTATTCTCACGACAATTAGATCACTGGGCAATTCCCGCCCATTGTGCATCGGCGAGGAATCCGGGGAGTACCTACTGCGGCCGCCCTACCGGTGATTAGAATCTCCGAAAGAAGAATTGGCTGGCTCACAGGATCCTACATCGGTTCGAAGCAAACGATCGCTTATTGTCTCAAATCCACAGGCATGCCATCCACGATCCCGAGGCCATCGTAATGTCCGACGTTCCCCCCTTCGCCGGCCTCTGCTCCCCCGAAGACGCTCTCCGCCCGGGGCTCAGCGTCGACGAATGCGTTGCGTGGATGAAGCGGCATCACTACGTCCTCCAGCGGCTGCACCAGATCTGTACCGCCCGTATCACCGCCGAGCCGCTCTACGAACTCAAAACTGCCTTCAGCCTCCATGCCTATCTCTGCGCCGAGCACGCCTCTGCCATCCGCAAGCGGGTCAGCGAGCTTCGCGAGCCGCCCCTCGGGCTGGAGGTCATCCCCCACCCCGGCCTGCAGTTCTGCTGCGACGAAGTCCTGGCCGCACCGTCGGCAAAGGAGCTCGTGCTGGGGCTGTATGAAATTCTGGTCCCGGCCCTGCTCGACTCGGTTCGGGACTATCAGGCGACGACCAACCCGCTGGCCGACTCCCCCAGCGTCCGCATCGCCCGCTTCAGTCAGCTCGAACTGGAAGACATCGACCGTTTCGGGCGGCAGACCGTGGCTGCTCTCGTCGATGAAGAGTCACGAATGGCCCTGCAGCCGTGGCTCGATACGCTGCGTCAGTCACTCTCGGCCGCCGGCGGACTGAGCGGTCGGAAGCAGGAGAGTGGTCCCCTGCCCTCCCCACAGTTTTCGGCGACGCCCTACGTCTACGACCGCGTCCCGCGCCGGGACGCCCGCTTTCACGATTCGTACAACGCCGGCGTGAACCCCGAGGCCTTCCTCTACGACGATCGCTTTCAGCCCCGCGACAAGGTGCTGATGCTCTACTACAAGCGGCTCCGCGAGCTCGATGTCCCCGAGATGATGGCCGGGATCATTCATGAAACCGTCGGCAAGCCCTGGAAGTTCTACGCCGACTTGTCCCGCCAGCTCTGGGACGAAGCCCGTCACTCCCTGCTGGGCGAGGCCGGCTTCCGCAGCCTGGGGCTCGACTGGTCGCAGATCCCGATCAATTTCACCTGGTCGCTGAACCTCAACACCCAGCTCACCCCCCAGGAGCGTCACGCGGTCCTGTTCTTCATCGAACAGGGGCTGATGCCGCGCACGGGCAAACGCTACGAATGGGAAGTCGCCCAGGCCTCCGGACTCCCCCTCACGGCGCTGGTCCAGGATTTCGACTGGGCCGACGAAGTGCTCCACGCGCAGCTCGGCCGGGAGTGGTACGTCAAGGACTTCCCCGACCTGAAGGCGGCGCTCGACTACGGCGACCGCTGCTGGACCCAGGTGATGAGCCACTGGCAGGAGTACCGGGACCGCGGCCTGACCGATCACCGCAACTGGTGGCCCGAGTTGTATCGTCAGGCCTGCGCCCGCTGGGGCGTCTCCCCCGACCCGGCCGCCGCCGAGTTCGCCGAAACCTACGCCGACACGCGCGCCGACCTCAAGCAGATCTCCGCATCAGGCTGAACATGCGGAAGGCGTATCGACCGAGTTCAAGCAGCCGACTACCAGGCCGCACGTTGAGCGTCGGCCCGGTCCGCGCAGTAGTCGGCAGCTTCAATGTCTCTGCGAAGCCCGAATCCCGATACCCGAAGCCCGATTTTCCAACGCCCCCAAAACAACAGACGCACGGCCTGAGCGAACTCAAGCCGTGCGTCTGGAAATTCTTACCCGTTGTCGCTGTCGCTCAGTTGGCGGCGGCTTCCGCTTCGACGACCTGCAGGCCGGGGATCGTAATCCCGGTAATCTGGACCTGGGTGTGCTTCTGGCGGTGACCGGTGTGGCGCTTCGAGGCGTGCCGACGGCGGAGCTTCTGAATCTCCAGCTTCGGCCCCTTGAACAAAGCATTCGTCACTTCGCCGGTGATGGTGGCCCCCTCAATGGCGGGGAGACCGATCACGCTGGCGCCGCCGCCGTTGGCGAGCAGCACCTTCTCGAAGGTGATCGTGTCGCCGACCTGGGCGTCAACCCGGTAATCGACGACCACTTTTTCGCCCGGCTGAACTTTGTACTGCCGGCTGCCATCTTCAAAAATCGCGAACATGAGCCTGAATCCAGATCCAAGAGCACGCCGCCCGCAGGCGACGAAAACCAGACAGACGAAGGTTGACGCCCCGCATACCTCCGGCGCAAGGCCGGAAACGGAGAGTCCGGTAATCTAACGGTTTACCGGCGGGATTTCGAGTCTTCCCGCATCGGAATTTTAATCTCGTTCCCCAACTCGTTGGTGCAATGGAACTTGAGGTGTTCCGGCGCGGCGTTCGGCAGGGCGTTGATGCTGATCGTCACATCGTACGTCTCTTCGAGCTGCATGATGTCCCGCCGCTTCCGGTTGTTCAGGAACGCCGCGACGCGATCGTGGACTTCCACATTTACTTTGACCACGTCCGGGTGGTTGGAGTGGGTCATCAGCAGCCGCATGACTTCGATCGCCATGCTCTCGCCGGTCTTGACCTGACCCGTCCCGTGACAGCAGGGGCAGTCTTCGTACACGCTCCGGCGGAGCGACGGCCGGATCCGCTGACGGGTCATCTCGATCAGCCCGAACGGGCTGATCCGCATGATCTTCGTCCGGGCCCGGTCGCGGCGGACCGCGTTCATCAGCGCCCGCTCGACCCCGCGGCGGTGCCGCTCGTCGCGCATGTCGATGAAGTCGTTGACGATCACGCCGCCGAGGTCCCGCAGGCGGATTTGCCGGCTGATTTCCTCGGCCGCCCGCAGGTTGACCTGGTAGGCGTTTTCCTCGGCGTTCTCGTCGGCGCGGTAGTTGCCACTGTTGACGTCGATGGCGACGAGGGCTTCCGTCTGGTCGATGACGATCGATCCGCCACCCTTCAGCGGCACGTGCCGGTTCTGGATGCGGGCGATCTCGTCTTCGATGCCGTACTTGTTGAAGAGGGGCTCGCGTCCGTCGAACAGTTGAATCCGGTCGACGTGTCGCGGCAGGACGATCTTCATGAATTCGCGGGCCCGCTCGTAGGCGCGCGGTTCGTCGATCAGGATCGAGTCGATGTCACCGGTGTAGATGTCCCGGATCGTCCGGATGATCATGTCGCTTTCTTCGTAGATGTCGACCGGCGCCGGGAACTTCTTGATCCGGCCGACGATCAGCGACCACAGCCGGAGCAGGTAGTTGAGATCCCGCTGCAGGTCTTTCTGCGAACGATCGATCCCCGCCGTCCGGATGATGAATCCGAGACCGGGGGGCGGGTTCAGCTCGGTCAGCGCCTGGCGCAGCTTTCGGCGGGTCACGTCGTCGGCGATTTTGCGGCTGACGCCGACGCGCTGCAGGCCGGGCATCAGGACCAGATATCGGCCCGGGATGCTGATGTAGGTGGAGAGGGTCGGGCCCTTGCTGCCGATGCCTTCCTTGATGACCTGCACCAGGACTTCGCTGCCGCGCTTGAAGATCTCCTGGATCGGCGGTTTGCTGCGGGCGTTGCGCTCGTTGGAGCGGCCGCGGGGCGCTCCACGACGGGGCGGACGCTCTTCTTCTTCGTCCTCATCGTCGTCGTCGAACTCGTCCGGCTTGCCGTCGACGAGGTGCTTGTAGTACTGGTACTCGACGTCGCTGACGTGGAGGAAGCCGTTGCGGCCGACGCCGAAGTCGACGAAGGCCGCCTGGATGCTGGGCTCCAGGTTGACGACGCGGCCTTTGTAGATGTTCCCGACGTAGTTTTCGAGACTGTTTCGCTCGACGTAGAGTTCTTCCAGAACGCCGTCTTCAACGATGGCGATCCGGCTCTCCTCCGGCTGGAGGACATTCATCAGCATTTCGTTGGTCATCACGCACCCTTCTGGGGACCGTGCGCGAGCCGTCGATCGCCGGGCAGACAGGCGGAGCATTCTCCCAGAACCGAAGCGCAGGCAGGCGCGCCGGTCGGTGATTCGCAGGCCACGGGCCGGCGAGCGAGCTCGTCCGATCCGGATCCCGCGGGAAAAATGCTCGATGTCTGCTCAGGGATACGACGAGTCCTGCCGTGGCGGAGTCCCCCACCGGGGGAAACGCCCGCTCCAGACCGCGGACCTGCCGGAAATCGTCATCAGGAGGTGCAAGGCTGACCGTCGCGAAGCCGTGTGCTCCAGGATGCGACGGAAATGTCGTTGCCTCGCGAGAGAGATCCCGGAAGGCCGGCTGCCAGCCGAACCGTTCGGGGATGCAGGGCCTGATAGTCCGGGCTCCCGTCGCTCCCGGGTTGCTGCAGGGCCGGAAACCGGCGGCACGCAACGCTGTGGGAAGACTGGTCCCGTTCCGAAACCCGGACAGGAGCTGGTCAGGTTCCCTCAGCCCGACGATATCCGCCCTGTCGCCGTCGTCAGCGACGGCGGTGTGAAAATCGGCAACAAGCCGACCGGCGGACCACGACGTGGTCTGAAATTGGGAAACGCGGCGACGCACTCTGTCCAAAACCTGAAAAACTGTTTTCTCGATCACACCGATGCCGACGCAGCGCCGGCATCCAGTTCACTCTCTGACTGCTGGGGAACTCCCCTGACGGAGTCCCCGAATCTTCGACTCAACTCGCCCCGCAGAAAGCTCTCCACGTCCCGGGCGACTTCCATCGCTTCGACGCGGGAAGCGATCTTCTCTGCACGGGCAATGGTCAGACTGCGAATGACTTCTTTCAATTCCGGAATGGCATGCGGCGTCACGCTGAATTTGCGGACTCCCATGCCGATGAGCAACGGCAGGTAGAGCGGGTCGGAACTCATCTGTCCGCAGATGGAGACGGGAACGCCTCGTCTGCGGCCAGCAGCGACCACCATCTGAATCAGGCGCAGAATCGAGGGATCGCCTGCCTGGTACAGTTTGGAAACCGCCGGATCGGCCCGGTCGACCGCCAGAGTGTACTGGATCAGGTCGTTGGTCCCAATGGAGAAAAAATCGACTTCGCGAGCGAATTCCTCGGCCAGGAGCGCTGCCGAGGGGACCTCGACCATCATGCCGACCGGCATGTCGCGTCGGAATGGAACTCCTTGCTCGTCAAGGTCTTCCATCACGTCGCCGAGGATCATTCGGGCCTGGCGGAATTCCAGCAGGCTGGCGATCAGAGGGAACATCACTCGCAAATCACCGTGGACTCCCGCCCGCAAAATCGCCCGCAACTGCGTCTTGAACAGCTCCAGATGCAGCAGGCTCAACCGGATGCTGCGGACGCTCAGGGCCGGATTGACGCTGTCGGGGTAGCTCGACCTCAAGTTGCCTGGCATCTTGTCCGCCCCGAGGTCGAGGGTGCGGATGATCACAGGTTCCTTCGGGAAGGCCCGCAGGACCTCGCAGTAGGCCTGGTAGTGATCCTCTTCGGTCGGCTCGCGATTCGATTCGAGGTAGAGGAACTCGGTCCGATACAGTCCGATCCCTTCGGCTCCCCGCTGCCTGGCATGTTCGGCTTCCGCAGGAAACTCAATATTCCCCAGCAGTTCGATCGAAACGTCGTCGCGGGTCTCCGCCGGCAGATGCCGCAGCGTTTCCAACCGCTTCGTGAAGCTGCGATACCGGGCCTCGGAGGCGCGATAGCGCATCAGCGTGTCTTCGTCGGGATCGAGGATCACTTCGCCGGACGTACCGTCGATGATGATCGTCTCGGCGCCGGAGACGTCGTTCAGGAAGGATCCGACACCGACAACCGCCGGGATCTCCAGCGCACCGGCCAGAATCGCGGTGTGGCTGGTGTGTCCGCCGACTTCCGTCGCAAATCCCAGCACGAACTTTCGATCGAGATTCGCCGTCTCGCTCGGGGTCAGATTGTGGGCCAGGACCACGACGGGTGCTGTCAGATACTGCAGCTCTTCCCGGGCTTCCCCCAGCAAGTGTCGGAGAATTCGCTTTTCCAGGTCGTAGATGTCCACGGCCCGTTCGGCGAGATATTGCCCTCCCAGATTCTGGAATCGGTGGGCGTACTGGCGCAGGATCCGACTGGCGGCGAATTCGGGGGAGAAGCTTTTCTGCCGGATCAGGGCTTCGATCTGCGCGATCAATTCGCCGTCGCGCAACATCATCAGGTGCGCGCCAAAGATCGCCGCATATTGCGCCCCCAGACGTTCCGACGCAAGCTTCTCGTTGAGTTCGATCTCGCGGCAGACGGCCGCGAGGGCCGTCCGGAATCGTTCGAGTTCAAGCTCGACGGCATCGCGAGAGACGACCCGGCGCGGGATCCGGAAGTTCTCCGTGCCGAACACCATGGCCGGGCCAATGGCCACGCCTGGAGAGACGGCAATCCCGCGCTTCACAAGCATGTCGCCACTTCCGCTTCAGCCGCGATCTGACGATCGCGAACCAGCCACGTGATCGGGGAAACTCCCTGACAGGATGGGAGATACGGATCCGAATGGTCCCCGGCCGAAGCGATCCCTCGAATTCAGGCTGAGGGGACCGGCGCCGGCTCGGCATCGATGAAATTGGTTTCAAACAGCCGACCCAGTTCGTCGATGGCGGCTTCCGCATCACCGCCGGTCGCTTGCAGCTCCAATTCGGCACCAGGGCCGGCAGCCAGCGTCAGTAACTCCAGGACGCGACGAGCGTCAACTCGCGTCTGGTCCTTCTGAACCCAGATCTGGCAGGCATACCGCTGTGCTGCTTTGGCGATCAGAGAACACGGGCGAATGTGCAGCCCGTGCTCGGTATTGACCGTAACCGCCCTGCGAACAATGGTTGCATCGACCATGATTTGACGCCGCCACTACGAACTGAACCCGATTCGGACCGAAGTCTCCTGACCGAGAGGACACCTCCGGGCCGCACAGGCTCGGGACTAAATCTCGTTGTTGTCCGCCTCCAGGAGCAGTTCCCAGACCGCCGACTGTTCTTTTGACTGCTTCAGGAACTTACAGAAGTTTTGATTCCGCAGATGTCGCGAGATGTTCTCCAGACCGCGCAGGTGGTCTCCCGGTCGATCGGGTGGAGAGACCAGCAGGAACAGGATGTAGACCGGTTCGCCGTCGAGGCTCGAAAAATCAACGCCGTCGTGAGCGAGTGCGACCGTGGCCACCAGCTTGTCGACGGACGGGTGCTTGGTATGCGGGACGGCGACGCCATTGCCGATGCCGGTGGACCCCAGTTCTTCACGCTTCAGAATTGCGGCGACAATGCCATCCTCGTCGTCGGCGCCGATGGCGCCGGCTTCGCGGAGCTTGCCGACCATCGCTCGGATGGCCGCCTCTTTCGTGCTGGCCTGCAGGTCCGCAACAACGGCGTCCTTGACGACAAAATCCGTCAGCTTCATCTTTACGTCCCTCTGCTTCGACGCCAGGCCCGGAATGGTGACCTCAGGACGTCGCTCGTGATTGTGCGAGAATTCCCTCGGGACCAGCTGCCGGCACGCCGGATTGCCGATTCCGCATCATATCTGCAAGCCGAATGCCGCCAGCAACAAACCCGACGACCTGGCGGTCCTTCGTACAAACTGTTCGTCGTCAGCTATTTGGATCGCGAGTGATTTCGCTCACTGGCGGCGTGTGCTTGTGATCCTGGATCTTCTCTTTGTACTTTCGGATCTGCTGTTCCATCTTATGCAGCGCCAGGTCGAACGCTGCGATTGCGTCGTCGGCCTGTTCGGATGCCACAAAATTGTGCTTGTGTTCCGCATCGACGAGCAGTTCCACTTTGGATCGACCGCCAGTGAAATCGACGGTGATGCCAATCGCGGTGATCCGGTCGTGGAACGTGAGAATCTTCTCGGCCTTGCCTGAAATGTAGTCGTGCGCGCCGGGGCTGAGAGTGCCATGCCGCGAGGTAATTGCAACCTGCACTGCGAAAAACTCCTGGGTTGAGAGCCCCGGCTTCGGCCGGGGGGTCCGGTATCGAACAGCACGATTCTACGGCAATGGACCCGCAGGTCAATGCAAGCCAAATCCCGACAGGGAGTTGGCTCGCTTGACCAGCGCCCAGGCCCGACCCGATCACGAGTTCTGACGATGCATCAGACAGTCTAGCAGTTTTCGGCCGGACCAGACACCTGTTGCCTGTCGTCGCCGACAGGAATCACCTGCAAATCCGGCGGACATCGTGCTCCAGATCGGGAATGGAGGACTCCCGCGACAACCGCACTCCGCGGCAAGTCGCCGACCGGACCGGATTTGAGCCGGAACTCGCAGACCTTCCGTCAGAACGGCGAGCTGGAAGAGCTGCTGGCCGAGTCAACCTCTTTGCCAGAAACGTTTTCTGACAAAGGAGTCAGGTCCGTCCGCGGCAGCGGAATCGCCTGCATCGGCAGAGCCGGTTCTGCTTTGGCCTGTGTTGCTCCCGGCCACCAGCCCTTCCAGCCGGAGGCATTCCGCCTCTTCAGGTCGGCGGTTTCCGTCGGTACCGAGGAAGTTGTCTCCCGGCTGATCGATCGATGGATCGACTCCGACTTATCCGGGCCCTTGGGCTGCAGCGAGAGCCCGAAGAAGGGCGTTCTCGACATGCTGTCCATCGAAAAACTCTTACCGGCAACAGCGCAACCGGTTACGGACAGGGCGAGAACGCATGCGCATGCAGCCAGTCGCTGGACCATGATCGAAACACTCCCTCCTCAGCGGGTGATCCCACACGGCGAGAGTCATACCAGTCACGATCAGGCCTGAAAAGGCGGATCTGAGGGCGACTTCAGATCACTGGACATTTCTGCAAGTCTGGCTGCCGTCGCTCGCTGAGTCTGACGACCAGGCAGAGTCTGCGACTTGTTGTGGTTGTCTCGGGCGTGCATGACTTGTGGAAGTGCGGGATTGTGCCGGTCGATAGGAAATCTACCGACTCGTTCGGCAGGACGCCGCCAGGGCAGGTCTCAGGGAGGTGACATGACGGTTCGCAGTCTCAATTGGGGCGGGCATCGCAGCCGCACTTTCAGGTTGGATTTCACCGGTCTCGTGACTCGGCTCGTTAGGTCAGCCCTCCTGGCCGCCGGTCTCGTGACTCCGGGAGTCGCCCAGTCGCAAACGCCGCGGATTCCCCCCAGCCCGATGGCGGAGCGAACCGAGGATGTCTTTGTCGGCACCGGCCTGTCGCTCGCCGACCTGATCGGAATCGCCGAGTCTTCGAGTCCCAATCTCCGGCAGGCGACCGCGGATATCGAAATGGCCCGCGGACGGACGGACCAGGCGGGCCGCTATCCGAATCCCATTCTGATGTCCGGTACGCAGCAGATGAACGCCGGCCAGTCGCAATATGTGGCGACGATCAGCCAGGAGATCATCACAAGGCACAAACTGCAGCTTCAGCAGTGCGCAGCAGAGCGGGAGATCTTCCAGGCCGAACTGCAGTTCTTGCGGGTCCGGTTCAACCTGTTGACGGCTGTCCGGCAGTCTTACTACGCAACGCTGGCCGCACAGAAGCGGGTCGACGTCCTCAGCCGTCTTGTCGAGATCGCCCGCAAGTCTCAAGCCGCCGCCCAGAAACTGCAGGACGCCGGCGAAGGAACCAAGGGCGATACGCTACTGTTGAGCATCGAGCTGGAGAAGGCGGAAGTCGCCCTCGAAAATGCGGAGACGGCGCTCCTGGCCTGGCGGCGCCAGCTTTCCGCGGTGATCGGCCAGCGCGAATTGCGAATCGACGGTGTCTCCGGTCTGCTGACGGTCTCGCTCGACGAATTTGCCACGCAGATCGCCGTCGACGACTACGTTCCGTATAACGCCGAAGTTCAGATTGCCGAGCAGGAGATCAGCCGCACGCGATTCCTGGCCCGCCGGGCCGATGTCGAACCGTTTCCCAACGTGTCCGTCCAGTCGGGGTACATGTACCAGGTGGAACCGCTCCACAACTACGGCATTCTGCAGATCTCCGTTCCGCTGCCCCTCTGGAACAAGAATCAGGGCAATCGATACGCTGCCCAGGCCGCCGTCGGCCGGGCGATGGAAACCGTCCAGCAGGTCCAGAACGACATCGCCCGCCAGATGGCCGACGCCACCGGTCGCTTTCGGCAGGCCGACCAGCAAGTCCACCGCTTCGAAGATCGGATTCTGCCGCAAGCCCGCGAGAGCGTCAGCGTCTCCCAGCAGGGATTCCAGCAAGGCCAGTTCGATTTTCTCCGGCTGCTGCAGTCGCAGCGGGCGCTGGTCGAGTCGAGCCTGGGATATCTGACGGCTTTGGAGAATCGCTGGATGGCTGCCTCCGAATTGGCGGGGATTGCCCAGGTGGAAGTCTTTCCGTAAGTCATCGCCCGGCGGATGTCGCCAGAACGTCGTAAACGGACTTGCCATCCACCACGGTCAGCACCGCTCGCGTCTGCGGCATGTTGTTGAGATCGCAGGTCAGCGGATCTGTCGTGAGGACTGCAAAGTCTGCCAGCTTGCCGACTTCGATCGACCCTTTTCGGGATTCGTCGAAGTTCAGCCAGGCGGCGTCGCGCGTGACCATCCGCAGGGCGTCCTGGCGTGAGACCCGCTGATCGGGGCCGATCATCAGCCCCTGTTCCGTCTCGCGTTTGATCGCAACAGCCATCGTCAGAAACGGGTTGAACGGATTCAGCGAGCGGTCAGGATCAAAGCCCTGCATGTGATCGGAATTCAGGGCGACTTTCACCCCTGCTTTCTGCCACTCGGCGACCCCGATGAATCGCTGCAGCCGCTGCTGACCGAGGGCATCCGCCAGGGCGTCGCCATCCTTGTAGAACCAGGCCGGCTGCGTATCCACGCAGACGCCCAGTCGGGCCGCCCGGGCCGCCGCTTCCGGATTGGGGAAGTAGGCGTGGATCAGCGTGTAGCGCCGATCGCGGATGGGGCTGTCGCCGTTGGCGGCTTCGACCGCATCGAGCACCGCGTCGACGCCGGCGTCCCCCGTCACGTGCGAACTCATCTGCCAGCCGAGCCGATGACCGGTGCGAATGATGGCATTCAGTTTGTCCGGCGACAGCCGCAGATCTCCCTGATACTGCGGATCGGAGATTCCGTAGAGCGAAAAGGACTGCGGGCCGTAGGGTTCCCGCAGAAAGGCGGTCCCGTACAGGATGCCGCCATCGACGCCGACCTTGAGCGGACCGACCTTCACCCAGTCGTCCCCGTCGCCGAACTTGAACGGCAGCGCGGCAATCGCCTTCTCGGTCCCGGCCACCGTGCCATCTGTCCCGAGGCCGATTGTCACGGTCGTCCGCACCGGCAGCCGTCCATCCGCCTTGAGTTTCTCGTACAGACGGTAGCCTTCGACGTTGCTGTTTCGTTCCGTGACGCTCGTGATGCCGAGCTGGTTGTAGATCCTCAGCAGTTTTTCGAGACTGTCGAGCCAGGCGGCTTCGGGAATCTCGGGTCGGGGCAGAAACTTCGACGTCAACGCCCCGGCATTCTCCAGCAAGCCGTTCGGTTCGCCTTGCTCGTCGACGTGAATCTTGCCCCCTCTGGGAGCCGGGGTCTCACGCGTGATTCCCGCCTCTTTGAGCGCTGCCGAGTTCAGAATCTGCAACTGACGATTGGCATACTGCCAGACGAAGACGGCGGGCCGATCCGGTGCGGCGGCATCCAGTTCGATCCCAGTCGGCATCCGCCGTTCGCGGATCCGGGTCACGTCGACCCGCGGCGCCTGAACCCAGACTCCCGGCGGCAGTTCGGCCGCTCTCCGTTTGACCCAGTCCTGAATCTCCGAAATAGAACCGAGCTGCATGAATGGCGCATTGATCTCGCCTCGCGCTGCTCCGGCCGCATGAACGTGCGACTCGATCAGCCCGGGAACGACGGCGCGACCGCCAGCGTCGATCACTCGCGTCTCTGGCCCGACGTATGACTTGATCTGCGTTTCGGTTCCAACAGCCGCAAACTTCCCGTCCTTCACCGCAAAGGCTTCCGCCACCGAGAAGTCGCCGTCCACGGTGATGACCTTGCCGTGTAACACGACCAGATCAGCCGGCTCTGCGGCAATGATGGACGACGTCAGGCAGACGAAGGCAACGAGGCTGCAGCAGGCAAATTGCATGCGGAGATCCCGATTGACGGAGGTGTTGAGCTGCAGCGAAGATTCGCATCAGACCGCGGGCGTTCCCCAATGACCGGGACGATACGCGCGCGTCAGCATCTTCGAGGATTCCGGATCGTCGAGGATCTGCTCGGCGTCCGGATTGACGTTCAGCGAGCGGCCGGTCCGGCAGGCGATGTTCCCCAGATGAACCAGAACGGCCGACTGATGCCCGATTTCCGCCGAAGCGTTCGGCTTCGCCGTTCCGCGGATGCTGTCGAGGAAGTTCTGGTGATGAGCCGGGAGGTCGGGGGAGGACGGTCGCTCGGCGACGAGCTTGTTCCGCTCGGCAAAGTGCGCCCAGCCCTTCCCTTTCCCGACAATTACATAGCCCTTCGTGCCGTAGAATGCGACGCCGTTTTCGTGCCCTTCCTGCACGTACGGAGACCAGTCCCGCTGTTCGAAGACGAGCTGCCGTCGGTGGCCGACCGCGCCGTCGCCGGGCCATTCGAAGATGCAGTTCTGCGTGTCCGGGAACTCCTGGTCGTCGTCAAAGAAGTATTTGGCGCCCAGTCCGACGACCCGGCTCGGCGGCGTGGTGACGCCGAGTCCCCAGCGGGCGATATCAATCTCATGGACGCCGTCGTTGCCGATATCTCCAGCGCCGTAGTCGTACCAGAATCGCCAGATCCCGTGCAGCAGGTTCGCCTGATAAGGACGTTCAGGCGCCGGTCCGAGCCAGGTGTCGAAGTCGAGATTGGCGGGGGGCGTCGATGGTTGCTTGTGGCCGATGTTCCCCCGCTTCTGGCTGTTCCACGCCTTGACTGACAGAACGTCGCCGACCGCTCCGCCGTGGACCAGATCGATCGCTTCGCGGACGGCCGCCGTGCTCCGGCTCTGCGTGCCGACCTGCACGATGCGATCGTGTTTCCGGGACGCTTCGACCAGCAGCCGGCCTTCTCGCACGTTGTGGGAACACGGCTTCTCGACATAGACATGCTTGCCGGCCGCCATCGCCAGCAGCGCCGCGGGAGTGTGCCAGTGATCGGGCGTGGCGATCCAGACGGCATCGAGCGTCCGGTCATCCAGCACCTTGCGCAGGTCGCCGGTCAGTTGCGGAGCCGGCTTGCCGGCGGCCTCCACCTTCTTCGCCGATTCGGCCAGGCGTTGCGAGTCGACGTCGCAGAGCCAGGCGACCTTCAGATCCGAGCGTTGCGCCAGCAGTCCCAGATGGTTATTCCCCATCCCGCCGCAGCCGATGAGCGCGACTCGAAACGACTCGGACGGGGCGGCCTGCAGGCGGCTGGCCGACAGCGCGGCGGCCGTCGCCGCTCCCAGAAAGACTCGTCGATTGAGGCTGGTCATGGCGGCGAATTCCTGAAGAGAGGGAATGATCAGAGTCCCGGAATCGGATCGGAGGCAAAAACCACGCGGGCGACTTCCGTGGGGATATCGGCCCGCAGCCGCAGCCGGGGGATGTCAAACAGCGTGTGGAAGATGGTGGAGACAAGGTGAGAAATCGTGACCGGTTCGCTGAGCGGGCCGCCGCCGTCGCGGGTCGACTGGCCGACGACCCGGCCCATCGGCAGCCCTCCGCCCGCCAGCAGCAGCGGGGCCAGCCCGCCCCAGTGATCCCGTCCGCCGCGGGCGTTGATGCGCGGCGTCCGGCCCATTTCACCGACCACGACGAGCAGAATCTTGTCGCTCAGTCCGCGTTCGTTGACGTCTTCCAGAAAGGCGGAGACCGCATGATCCAGCGCCACGCTGCAGTAGCGCATGCCTTCCGCTGCACCGGCGTTATTCTTATCGGCGTGATTGTCCCAGACGAAGTTCGTCGTGACGGTGACGAACCGCGTGCCGGCTTCGCAGAGCCGGCGGGCCATCAGCATCAGCTTGCCGAGCGTGCGGTTGTGGTCGACGTAATGATTGTGATTGGTCCACTTCGAGTCGATCTGATCCGGGCGGATCAGCGGCGCCGTGTCGTACCGGGAGATCCGTCGAAGATCTTCGTGCTGCAGGTCAAACGCTTCGCTGACACCCCCCAGAATCGTCTCGAAAGCCTGCCGCTGATAGGCGTCCAGCGGGGACTGGGAGTCGTCGGAGTCGTAGCTTCGGCGGACGCCGTCAAGCGCCGCCATGAGCGAGCGGCGATCGTCGAATCGCTCGCGCGGCAGCGCCAGCTTCATGGCCGTCTGCAGCTCGCCTCCACCGCCCGGAACGAACGGCGCCACCGCCGATCCGAGTTGTCCCGTGGCGTCAAACCGGCCGAAGTTTGACTGTTCCGGCCCGGCGTCGGGATCGACGGCCCGCGGAAAGAGGGCGACGTTGGTCGGCATGCCGCTTTGCGGATTATTGCCTCCTGCGAGGCGGGCGAAGATTGAACCGAGATTGGCTCCGCCGGTGGCGCGACCGACAATCGGCTTGATATCGTGATTGCCGTCGCCTGTCGTGAAGGATCGAACGACCGTCAACTGGTCGGCGAGGCCTGCGAGTCGGGGCAATGTTCCGCCGAAGGTGATCCCGGGGAGCCGCGTGGCGACTTCGCCGGTGGCGCTGCGGATCTCGACCGGAGCTTCTCCCTTGGGATCGAAGGTCTCGATCTGGCTTGGGCCGCCGTGCAGGAACAGGAAGATGACCGACTTGCCGCGGACGATTGCCGGATCGAGGGCGGCCGCCCTTGCTTCGGTGCGGAGAAGTTGATCGAGCGACCAGCCGCCGGCGCCCAGTCCGGACAGGCCGAGCGCACCGATCTGCAGGAAGGAACGGCGGCCGCGCGCCAGTGTGGGCGTTGTCAGATCGAGACGCGCCGGCAGCGCCTGTCCCGAGGTCTGACGTCGCGTGCCAGTGTCCATCCGCCTGCCTTGCTGAATCTTCAGAGTTGCTGGTGTGGAAAAGGATAACCCATCGGTGCTCATTGATGAAAGGGGTGGTTTGGATTCTTTGGGCTTCACCGAAAACTACCATGAACCACCCAGAGTCGACTTGCCACCGTCAAATCAGAAAGCACACTTCAGGATACAGTCTGACACGTGGTTCCTGTTCGGCGGTACTCCAGAGTATTCGCCGTTCGTCCGCGATTCGCTAGTTCATGGAGGTTCCGACCCGATGAAGCCGTTTGAGGTCGTGCTCACCCGCTGCAGCGAACTCGAGCAATTGCTCTCGATGCAACTGGGAGCCCAGGGACGCGGATTGCACGAAAAAGTGACCAGCGTCGAGCACAGGTTGACGTCTCGACTTATCGGAAAGTTGAGATTCATTGCGTCGGCGCGGAATCAGTTGGTCCACGAGTCTGTCGACTGGTCGGACGACGACCTGGAAGATTTCACACGGGCCTGCGACTGGGCACGCGATGAAATCCGACAACGTGCGCCGGCCAAGCTGGCGCCGCCGGTTGAACTCCCATTGCCCGTCAAATTCTTGACGCTGGCCGTTCCCGCGCCCCCGCCTCCAGCGCCGATTCCATATTCTCCCCCAGTCCAACGGGCGGCTCGGGGTGTGGAATATGCCGATGCCTGGCCGGCTTCGCCGGTGGGACGTTTTCGTCCAAGGTGGCGGACTCCCTTCGTCCTTCCACTTCTGCTGGTACTGGCGGCGGGCGCTGCGGCCTCCGGCGAACTCCTGCAAATCGCAGACGCGTTTCGCGATTTCGTGGATCGAGGCCTTCAGCAGGCCTTCGAGCACGACAAGGCCAGTACGAACAAGCTGGCGTCGCCCGATTCCCGAAGCGACAATGAGTTGCCGGAGATCGTCCCCGGGCCGTATTGAACCGGGCGGCCTCGCGGTCGAGGAATCTGGGAGTAATCGGGCCGTCGTCGTTGTAGACTGCGGCCCGACAATTCTTTCAGATCACTCGCGTGAGACGCACCATGATTCGGATCGCCCTCTACGGAATCTTGGCCGGGATGCTGGCCTGCTCGGTGCTGCCGGCGATGGCGCAGGACAAGAACGTCAAGGCGAAGAAGGCCGCCTCGCCCGACGATCAGTATGTGCCGGGGCCGGATTCGCTCGAACAGCCCGGCGTACCGAAGGGGGAGGTCACCAAGTATTCCTGGAACGAGAGCAAGATCTATCCGGGGATGGTCCGGGACTACTGGGTCTATGTGCCAAAGCAGTACGACCCGGCGAAGCCGGCCTGCGTCTTCGTCTGCCAGGACCGGGTGCTTTACAACGCGCCGACTGTTTTCGACAATCTGATCCACAAGAATGAGATGCCGGTCACGATCGGGATTTTCATTGCGCCCGGGGACACGCCTCGCAAGCCGGGCGAATCGGCTCGCAAGCGGCCGGATGGTCGCCCTGCCCCGCCGAAGAACCGCAGCGTGGAATACGACACGCTGAGCGACACGTATGCCCGGTTCCTGCTGGAAGAGATCCTGCCTGAGGTGGGCAAGCAGTACAACCTGACGACCGATCCGGAAGGCCGGTGCATTGCGGGGAGCAGTTCCGGCGGGATCTGCGCCTTTACCGTCTGCTGGGAGCGGCCGGATGCGTTCCGGAAGTGCTTCACGACCGTCGGGAGCTTCACGAACATCCGGGGCGGGAACAAGTATCCGGAACTGGTGCGTAGTTCGCCGAAGAAGCCGATCCGGATCTTCCAGCAGGACGGCGTGAACGACATCGTCAACCAGTTCGGGAGCTGGCCGGAGGCGAACAAGGCGATGGCGGCGGCGCTGCAGGAGCAGGGTTACGACCACAAGTTCGTGTTCGGAGAGGGGGTCCACAGCGCAAAACATGGGACGGCGCTGTTTCCCGAGGCGATGCGGTGGATGTGGCGGGATTCTCCGCGGAAGTGAGGGCGGAGTTCCTTCAGGCATCGAATCCGCGATCAAGCGTCGGTTTGCAGGCGTTCGGAGCCGGTGTCAAAGAACGTGCCGATGTATGCGGACGGATCCAGTTTGCTGTCTCGCAGCAGCGAGAAAACCTCAACGCCGTGCGCGTCGAGGGGCTCTGCAAGCTCATAAGCTTGCGAACCGTTGAGGAACTCCACCCCGCTTTCGCTGGAGTATCGATTCGCTTTCTGATCGACTCGTCTGCTACTGCCTGGCGAACTTCGCTCGAATCAACGGCGTCAAGAACTTGGCGGTCTCGTCTCCGATGACGTGGTAGCCGGCGAGGTTCGGGTGGCGGTCTCCGAACCAGCCGGGGAGATGGCTGAAATGGGCGTCGAGGCGATTGTCGAGAACTTCGACCGTCGGAACCTGGCCGGGAACGATGAACGACTTGACGAACTCGCGGCGGTTTTCGGGAATCTTCTCCAAGGGGAAGCGGCGATAGTTGAGCATGTCCGGACCGCGCTTCAGTTCTTCGGCATAGCGAGGGTAGATGTCGAACAGAAGCAGGTCCTCGGCTTTCGCAACCTGGGCGTTGAGTTCATTCAATCGTCGGGACGTGGCTTCGTCGCCGTACGGAATCACTGTCATCACGATGATCGTCGCCTGAGGATGATCGTTCCTCAGCCGGCCGATCAGCTCGTGATAGTCCTTCGGAAAGTTCTCGGCGAGATTCTCGCGACGGGCGTTGTCGTTGAGGCCGTAGCGGATGAGGACGTAGTCGATTCCCGGCAATTTGGACGCCGCCTTCTCGTACCGGCCGGAATCCAGCAGACGGCGGATGTACTCGCCGCTCAAGCCGAGGTTGATGACGTTCGTGGGAGGGAGGTCCTTCTCGGCGGCCAGCAGCTCGCGAATCACGTCTTCCAGATGCGGCCCCTGCGGAACGTGACGCCGCGGAACACTTCCTTCGGTCGTGCTGTCGCCCAGCAGGAGGATCTGAACTTTCCCATCGTGCTCGGCCTGAACCGGAGTGCTGCCGGAGCCGAGAACCAGAACTGCAGTAGCGATCAGCATCAGGAGACGACAGGACATCGGAACGTTCCTTCGGATTCGGGGGATCGCGGGGAATGACGTCGGGCGGGCCGAGTTTGGCATCCGCTGCCAGACTACCGGCCTTCGCACACGCTGTCGAACACTTCCACACGAGGCGAGAGCGGTTCCGCAGTCGCCCTTACCATCCAGGCGCGGGCCGTTCGCATCCGGGACTGGCATCAATGCGTTCGACTGCAAGGTTTGACGCATTACCATCTCCGACGTTTCCCCGCGATGGCGTGAGTCCGACCGATCCAGAGCTGCAGTGGCGATTCCACTCGTTGCCAACGCATGCAGGCGACCCGAAGGCCGCCTGCTGTGATCTGTCTGCGCGAAGCGCGGCGATTAGGCCGCCTGCTGCTTGTGCTGCCGACGGCGACGCCAGGCCCCGAGTGCCATGCCGAGGCCGGCAAAGCCGGCGAGGGCGAGGGAGGTGGGTTCGGGGGCAGGAGGCACGTCTAATCCTGCCGTTCCTACCATCTCAACTCGCAAACCGGTCTGTATTCCGCCGTTGAAAACAATGAAGTCGAGCCTGTTGATGCCTCCAACAAAGCCACTCGTTGCTGTGAAGCTTGACCAGCTTTGGAACTGTTCGTAGTCCGTTCCGTAGCTAACACGTCTGCCATTAAGAAAAATGCCTACTCCGTTGTTATCAGACGACCATCGCCCATTGATGGACGCGGTGTTTGAATCGAATCCTGTTAAGTCAAAAGTCGTTCGATAAAAATAGTACCCAATTGGTCCGAGCATATCATACGAGTTAGCCGGCCCAATCCATGCGGAAAGCGTGTCGTCTCCAAGGTAGGGAGGAATTGGGTAGCCACCGGACTCAGTTCGAACAATCGTGGCGTTCGTCCCGCCGGGCGCAAACAGCGAATAGTGCGGATCCCCAAGTGTGCCGTCAAGTAACGGTGAACCGGAGTTGTCAACACCGGTATTGAACAGCGAAGGAATCACTATTCCTGCCTGTACCTTTTCGACAGTCGCAGCTAACAGTCCTGCCGCGATTACAAGTCTCATGGTATTCATTCATTTCCTTCGACAGAGACGAATAGGTTATTCCCGGACGGTCAGCGCGATGAACCGCGCCAATCGCTCACAACAACGACACGACGGCGAAGGGATTGAAGTCGATCCGGATGACACAATGTCTCGACCCCATCTTCTTCTTGAGATGCTGAAGTCCGCGAGACGCTGGGAGGCTTCGCACTCGCCTTCACATCTCGCGAAGACGTTTTCAAACACTTGTTGCAGCGCCGCCTGGCTGGCCTGCAGATCATGACCTTCCAACTGCAGCAGCCGGATGGCTTCCGGCTGATTGGCGGTCAATGGTCCCGCGCAGGCGATGCCAGGCAGAGCCGTTGAGATTCCAAAAACGAAAACCAGCCCGCACCACAGACCGCGGGTAGTGTCATCGGACAATCGAATCCACCGATCTCGCGTCTGATTCCCGTAAACTCGTCGCGGCAAAGCAATCACGATTTTTCCCGGGCCCGAAAGACTCTGATCGTGCCTGCACGGCGTTTCACGGGCGGCTGCGTTTCACGCCCGCCACTTCTTGCTTGTCTTCGCCCCAGCCGTTTTTTAGAAAAGTCGGAAGACTCTCAGAAAAATCACTTTCGGGTTCGCCTCCATCGGCCCATCCGGATCGTGCATTTCGAGACAACCCCTTGACGCGAGGGGTACATCTCTGTCAGAAAGGTCTGCACGCGAGTCACTGACCGTCAGTACGACTCCGCCGAAATCCTGCCGTTTTTCTCAAGATCCTTGCGCCGCCGGACAAGCATGGAACAGAGGACTGCCGAACGCTGGCCGACCACTTCGCGGGAGCTGTTGAATGCGCTGCGCGACCGGCGGAATTCCGCCGCATGGGAACGCTTTGCCGCGCAGTATTCGGAGATTGTCCGCAAGTTCTGTCACCGGCGGAAATTGCAGTATGCCGACGCCGAGGATATTGCGCAAAAGGTGCTCATCGACGTCAGCCGCCAGATCGACGGGTTCGAGTATCAGCCCGAGCGGGGGCGGTTCCGCTCCTGGCTGGCGACAATCGCGATCCGGGCCATCTGGCGATTACGGCAACGCAAGGCCGGGGCGTGTGAACTGTCGCTGGAAGAACTCGACGAACTTCAGCATCCTGCCGACGATGGCTGGCTGATCGACTTTAATACCGCGGTCCTGGAAGTCGGGCTGGAGCGGATTCGGCTCGAATTCTCGACGACCGAATGGCAAGTTTTCGAAAGGAACTGGAGACGGGGTGAAGCTGCGAGAGATGTCGCCGCGGCATTCGGTCAGCCGGTCGGCTGGGTGTATCAGACCAAGTTCAGAGCCCTGGAACGATTGAAGCAGGAAGTTGGCATCCTCTCCGAAGACCTCCCCGGCTGCTCCTTCTGAAGTCCCTGGTGAAGCGGGCTGTCCGCGCGTCGGCGCGCTCGACGCGTTCCTGCGGCAACGGCTGACTCCGGACGAGGCCGAGGATTTCTCCCGCCATCTGACTCAATGCCCGCTGTGCCAGCAGGCGGCGGAAGCGCGGCTGAGTCCATCCGTCTGGTCGGCGGAGATCCTCTGGTTTCCCGATCACCCGGAACGGATTACTGAGACCTCTCCCCAGGCGATCAGGCCCGTGGGGGGCACCGATCCAGGGGTGGCCGCTCACACCCAGCCAAGCCCATCATCACCGGCTCAACTCTTCGAGACGCAGCGGGAGCTGGCGGGCGGCACCGGCCGGACGCTGGCGGGGCGGTTCGAGCTGCGACGGATGATCGGAATGGGGGGCTGCGGGACGGTGTTCGAGGCGTGGGACGCCGTGCTGCGGCGCGATGTCGCCGTGAAAGTGCCGCACTGGTCGCTGTTCGAGAAGCCCTCCGTGCGCAAGCGGTTTGGCGTAGAAGCCCGTGCGGCGGCGCGGCTCAGCCACGTCAACATCGTCCCCGTTCACGAAGCGCGGATCGACGACGGAGAAACGTGTTTCCTGGTCTCCGAGCTGATCCGTGGTCCGTCCCTCGAAGCCTGGCTGGCCGAACGGCGAGCGCACGGAAAGCCGGTTCCCCTGCGACAGGCGGCGTCGATCGTGGCCGAACTGGCCGGGGCGGTGCAGTGCGCGCATCTGGCCGGGGTGCTGCATCGCGACCTGAAGCCGTCGAACGTGCTGCTGGCGCCGGCGCCGTCCGGCGGGTTGCCGTTCACGCCGCGGATTACCGACTTCGGCCTGGCGCGGCTGACGGAGGAGGCGACGCTCACCACGGTTGACGGCGGGGTGTTCGGCTCGCTGCAGTACATGGCCCCCGAGCAGGCGACGGGCCACGGGCAGATGGGGCCGGAATGCGACGTCTACGCCCTCGGAGCGATCCTCTACGAACTCGTCACCGGCGAGCTGCCCGTTGAGGCCGACAGCCCGCCGGCACTCCTGGCAGCCATACCGGTCCAGCCTGTCGTCCCGCTCCGTCGACGGCGCGTGGAGGTTCCGGCGGACCTGGACGCGATCTGTCTGAAATGTCTGGAGAAACGGCCTCGGGACCGGTACGGCTCAGCGGGCGCGCTGGAGGTGGATCTCCGACAGTTCCTGGCGGGCGAAACGATTTCCGCGCGGCTGCCGACTCCGCTGGAGCAACTGTCCCGCTGGATGCGGCGACATCCGGCGACGGCGATCGTGGCCGCCACGCTGACGACCGCCGTTTTGGTTGTGTTGGGGGTGCTGGCGGAGGCCAACCGGCGGCAGTCGGGACTGATCCGCGAACTGGGGGACGTGAATTCGGAACTGTCGACCGCGAACGAACGGCTGGAGACGTCGGTCGAGACGGCGGACGAACTGCGACAGCGGGCGGAACGGCTGCGCCTTCAGTCCGACGAGGAGCGCCGGGTCGCTCAGGAGAACTTGTACGTCAGCGAATTCCGCCGGGCCTCAATGGCCTGGCGGGAAAACGATCTTCGAGGGCTGGAACGCATCCTCGACCGTTTGGACCAACCGGAATTCGTTTCGTTTCGTGGCATTGAGTGCGACTGGCTGCGTGCCAGGGGGGCTCGTCCGCATCGCGAAGTCATGCGATTCCCCGGTGCGGTGTACTCGATCGTCTTTTCGCACGACGGGACGTTCTTCGCAGCAGCGGGCCGCGATTCGGTCGTTCGACTTATACGGACGGCTGACAGTCAGACGCTTGCGGAGTGGCCGACCCGGCAGATCGAAATTAACGGTCTGACGCTCGCCCCTGACGAGAAATCGCTCTGGACGACCGGCGACGACGGATCGCTCTGCAGGTGGGACATTGCAGCGCAGAAGGAAATCTTCCGGATCGCCGCCCATGCCCCTGAGCAGGCACACGAACTTTTTGCACTTCCCGACCGGCAGTTGCTGGTCACAACCGGCAGCGATGGCCGACTGTGCCAATGGGACTGGAACACCGGGGAGTCGCGCGGAGTGCTGCAGGATTCGGAAGGCGGGATTGCTGCGGTCGCGATGGCCCCCAGCCGTCAATCGCTGACTTGCGCGGCCGACGGCCGGATTCGCGTCTACGATCTGGCGGACGGCAAGGTCACTGCAGAATGGGGCGTGACGGCGAATCAGAAGGCGATACTAATCTCTCAGGACGGCAACTGGGTGCTGACTTCGTTGGGCGACCAACGTGTGGAATTGCGCAGCGCTCTCACGGGTGAACTGACAGGAGTGGAGAAAATCGAACGCACGATCGTGCGTTTTGTCTCGCAGCCGGATGCCCGACGGGTCTATGCCATCAACGATCAGGGCGTGATCTTCGAGATCGAACTGCCAGGGATGACTGGGGATATTCCCCCGCCGAAGCGGTTTCACCTGTCGGAGCAGAGTCTGTGTCGACTGGTCGCAGATCGCATTTTCTACGCAACACTGTCACCCGACGGGAAGGAGCTGTGGACGGGGCAGTCGGATGGTCGAATTCTTGCGTGGCCGCGAACTCGCCTGAAGAATTGGGCAACTCCGTCCGTCGAGATCCCCAGCACGAGGTCGGCCTGTTTTACAATCGGCGGTCGAACGCTGCTGGTTGCAAGTGACGCGTGGATGCGGGAAATTGACAGTGAGACTCTGCAGACGATCCGCCAGCTTGAATTGGCACCGAATATCGTCACGTCGCTCTGCGTGCTTCCAGGCGGCGAGTTCCTGACAGGCGAGCAGACTTCGGACGGGAACGGACGGCTGACTCGCCGTCGCAGCAGCGACTGGGAGATCGTGGCCGAAATGAATCTGGGTCGCGTAGTCAGTGCCGTCGGGACAATTCTCACAGACCCACAGCTCAACTTGCTCGTCGTCGGAATTGGAGGCGAAAGAAGTTTGAAACTCTCGACGATTCACCCCTTAGAGCTGGTTCGGCCGTTTGCAATTCCTGGATCGAGAAGCGGCGAAGCGCTGGACCCCGTTCATTCGCGGTTTGCTTACGCTGCCAACAGGTTTCTAGAGGTCGATGACACACCATCGCGGACGCTGCTCTGGAGACAGTCGCTGCCTCACGATGGCTTTGCGTCAATGGCATTCTCTCCGGATGGACGCTGGCTGGTGGCCTGTGGTGGCGATCGCGTATTGAGGGTCTGGGAGGCTGCGACCGGTCGGCTGCGGGCAGAAATGCGCGGGCATCGCGGGCTGCCGCAGTTTTTCGCCATCACGCAGGATGGCCGGTCGTTGTTCAGCGCCGACGACACCGGGGAACTCAAACTCTGGCACCTTCCGACCGGCGACTTACTCTGCTCGATGGACATCCCGCTCACCACCCGGAGCGATGGCCCGCCCGGCCTGCTCTGCCTGGCCCCGGACGACTCCCGGCTGCTGATCGTCGAAAACGATCGGGTCCTGCGGATGATCCCGCTGAAGCTGCCTCGGGATTGAAGGCGGGCGTCGGCGGACGCGGCGAGCGCTGACGGGACACGGAAGAAGATCCCCGGTCACTTGGCCGGCGGCACGACGGACCAACACAGCGTCCCCCCGGGGATGACGACGTCGACGATCCCGGACTGCCGTTCGCCGGCCTCCGCCCGTCTGGGCGAACTCATGATTTTTCCGCCCGGTTATCCCAGCAATCCCTCCGACAGAGTATTGCGGTGTGAGGCGGTAATGTCTCCCATCGTGCAACTCGTCTCCAACCACTCCCCAAGCTCGGCATAGTGCCGTTGCATTTCGGACAATCTGGCCAGTCCGGACTGCTGCAATTCCAAGAGAGCGGAACGATCTGAAATGTCGCGAACGGACTTTGTGATGATCGGCGGCGGACGCTCAAAACCTTCCTTTTGCCACTGATTCCAGACGGATAAGAATCGTCGGTCCACCGGGTCGAACCGGCCGACGGAGCTCAGTGCGGAAACTGTCAGTTTCGGCTCGATCGGATCGACCACGCACGACGCGTACTGAATCTTGATCTGGTGAAACCAGTTCCATGCGTCCTTGTCGGTCCCGGACCGCCTTCTCTCTTCGCCGGACGATTCGTAGTACCAGTTCCACGCGGCCGGCAGCAATCGCCGAATACACTGATCCAGCGTCTCGAAGTCTTCGTTGGTGAACCTGGCCCACTTCTGGTAGGGAGTGCCGAGGCTGGAATTCTGGAGATACTCTTCGGTGAGCGTGAGAGGCAGGTAGTGCGTCAGTGCATGCCTGGCGGCATTGACCACGTCTCCCAGCAGGTGGTAAACGACAACCGCGAGTGAGCTGCGGAGTCGTTCCCGTGCTGATGCGATCACCGGGAAGTCAAACAGCAGCGGCAATCCTTCCAGCACTTCGCTTCCTCCGGCGACGAACCGACTTCTGTTTGGGCAGCTTCTCACGA
The DNA here is from genome assembly GCA_942493135.1 of uncultured Planctomycetaceae bacterium. Taxonomy (GTDB): domain Bacteria; phylum Planctomycetota; class Planctomycetia; order Planctomycetales; family Planctomycetaceae; genus Planctellipticum. The sequence continues at coordinate 4,020,988 of OW818684.1, forward strand.
CCATAGATCGAATGCCGTCTATGTCAATGTCAAGTTCTTTATGTTCCGCGAGTTGCAACGCGTGAACCCGTAGAGAAAGTCCGCTTCGGGATCTTGTCGCCCCTCTCCACCACGAAGACAGCGGTCCGCCAAACTGTCGTCGCAATCCCCAGGCTGGCCCCGGCCCTCCGCCGTCCCGTACAGTCTTAGTCAGTTTTCTCTTTCGTCCAGTTTCTGCTCCGCTGCAGGTCCACCACCCCGATGGCGGTCGACAAATCCTCCCGCTCGGCAATTACATTCTGATTCGCGTCGATTCGGCGAATCCAGCGCGAAACGGCGGCATCTGAAACACGTAGATGAGCTGTCGATCAGGCGGTGAAGCCGAGTCAATCCGCCGGTGTTCGGCCTCCAATCCTATGGCGAGGTCGAATTGTAACGGCCGGCACGCAGCGTTAGCGGGAATGGCCGAGACTGTCGAACGTCGACAGTTCGCTGGCGTACTTCGCGTTGGAACCGATAAATCACGCAGCCCGCCGCTCATACGACCGCAGCGGTCCACCAAGCCGCGTCGTGCAGACGATGTCACTCGGCCGAATCTCGGCCGTCGGTTCCGTCGGCGGTTCGAAATCCGGCGGCAGATTGTTCTTCGCAGAGTGTGGCCGTTCCCGGTTGAAATGCAGCCGCCATCCACGGCACACGTAGTACAGATGCCGTTCAGCCTCGACCACGAACTTGTTGAGGTATTCGACCTTCAACGACTGTATTGAAGTGCTCCACGCGCGTCCGCAGTCTTGGTGATCGCGGTGTGATCCGCTTCACTTCGACGTCGGCCGATCTGAGTACTGCGTCGAACTGCGCCGAGAACTTTCGTGTCGTTGTTCCGCATCACGATCTGCGGGGCGAGTGCCATATCCTCGGCGTCCATCAGGAAGTTCCGGGCCTGCTGGCACACCCGGGCCGGAACTGGAACCGAGCGCACACGGTACGATCCAGCAGCGGCGCGTGCCGGGATGCAGAAGAACCAAGCAGCAGAGGTCGACGGGGCCACGGGCCGCTACCGAATTGCCAGGTTCGGCGATATCCGCCGGTTCGGGGCGGCAAATTGGACTCATGAAACTGGCGCTTTGCGCAAGTTCATCAACTGGTCGATACTTCGATATCGGATCACAACGCCGGTCCGCAAAGTCCCCAGGACCATCGCGAATCTCGATGACTACCAGCGGCAAGCAGCACACATGAATTCCGTTCGGACCGCAGCAATCGTCGTGGGACTGCTGTGGACAAGCGGGGCTGCGGGGCAACAGATCGGCGACGCGACGCTCGGCAGGGTCGAGCTTTCTGAACCTGCGGACCTCGATTCTGACGTGTGGTCACGCGAAAAGCTGACAGGCGGTTGGAACGGACGGCGCGAGAAATTGGCCGCGGCGGGACTGTCGACGAGATTCAGCGGGACCTATGTCTTTCAGGGCGTCCCCGCCGGCGGGTACGAGGGACCGTTCTTTTCGAGCCTTTCGGATGAGGAGGACACCGGACACACGTTGGGCGGCGACCTGCAGATGGAGCTCGATACCGGTAAAACGGGCTGGTGGCAGGGCGGCTTGTTCAAGGCTCGGTTGCAGGCGCGTACCGGGCGATCCGTGCTGGAACGCTCGGGAACAGTGGGGGCCGTGAATAATGAGGCCGTGTTTCCGATCGTCCTGGATCGATTCGACCGCGATGCCTTCGCCATCACCGAACTGACCTACGAGCACTCTCTCGGCGAGCAGGTCTCTGTCTTCGGCGGGTTGCTGAACACGTCCATGGGCGATGAGAACGCGATTGCCGGCTCTGCACTGTCTCATTCGCACTTTCTCAACTTCGCGATGCTCTACTCGCTGGTCGAGGACGCGACAGTCCCGAATGCGTCGCTGGGCGGCGGCATCAACTTCACGCCAACAGAAGACATCTCCGGCTCGTTCTCGGTGTTCGGTTCGGCCGAAACCGCTGGAGAGAATCCGTTTCATCTCTGGCACAGCACGACCTTGTCTACAGAGTGGACTGTCAATCACATGCTCGCGGATCACGCGGGAGCGCAGACGTTGGGATTGCTGTATGGCATCAACGTGCGTCGCACGGACATTGCTGCGGACCCGCGCCTCGTTCTCATCGGCCTCCTGCTCGGCCTGCCGATACCGACCACCGAATCAGACACGTGGGCCATGTATTACAACGCGCACCAGTATCTCCAGGGCGATGCCGAAGAAGGCTGGGGCCTCTTCACGCGGCTGGGGGTTTCGGACGGGAATCCGAACGTCGTGAAATGGAACTGCGCGGTCGGCGTGGGAGGCGTCGGCTTGTTGCCCGGTCGCAAGCAGGATGGCTGGGGGTTGGGCGTCTTCTACCTGGACATGAGCGATGCAGACCTGCTGCAAGGGCTGGGCGTGAGAGACGAAACTGGCGGCGAGGCTTACTACAATATCGCCGTGTCGTCGGCGTTCCGCGTGACGCTGGATGCTCAGGTGATTGACTCTGCGAAGCCCCGTGTGGGCGCCACCTGGGTGCTGGGCCTCCGTACGCATTTCGATTTTTGATCGGCAGGCGCTGCTCATGTGGTCGTTCATCACTCGCCATCTTGACCCGGCAACCCGGCTCGGAGAGGTTCTGTTCGGGCTGATCATGACGCTGGGAATCACCGGCGCCGTGCGTCTCGGTCTTGAGCAGGCGGATAATCGCGAGCTGTTCATCGCCGTCCTGGGCTGCAATCTGGCCTGGGGAGTCGTGGATGGCGTGATGTTCGCGATGCTCGCGTTGTTTGAACGCGGTCGCAAAGCCCGCATCGTGACCGGCGTGCTCCGCGCTCCGACGGACGAGGCCGCGATCCTGCGGATCGGCGAAGAATTCGACGACCGGCTGAAACCGCTGACAACGCCCGAAGAACGAGAGCAGATCTACCGCTGGATGCTGGAGCCGGCTCGGCGCAGCGCTCGCGAGACGCCGGGGTTTCAGCGCAGAGACGTCCTGGGCGGGATCGCCGTGGCGGGCATCATTATGCTGGCGACACTGCCAGTCGTCGTGCCGTTCCTGCTGGTCTCGAACCCGACGCTGGCGGTCCGGCTTTCCAATCTGACGGCGCTGGCCCTGCAGTTCCTGGCAGGCTGCTGGTGGGGGCGACTGGTCGGAGCCAGCCCGTTCCGCGTCGGCGCGGGATTGACGTGCGTTGGCGGGACACTGGTGCTTGTTACCATCGCGCTGGGCGGGTAGTTCGATCCGAAACATCAAAGTGAAACCAATGCATCCACTCATGAATGAAATTCGACGGAATCCAGTCCTGTGGCTGCTGGTGTCCGTCCCCGTGGTGTTCGTCTTCCAACAGATCAAGCCGGAATCGCACACGCTGCTCTTCCTGCTGTCCATTCTGGCCATCGTGCCGCTGGCGGCCCTGCTCAGTCATGCCACCGAGTCCGTCGCCGCGAAGACCGGCGACATGGTGGGCGGACTGCTCAACGCCACGCTGGGCAACCTGACGGAGCTCGTCATCGCGCTGGCCGCGTTGCGTGCGGGGGAATACATGCTGGTGAAGGCGTCGATTGCGGGGGCCATTGTCACCAACACGCTGTTCATGCTGGGCGCGTCGTTCCTCGTCGGGGGACTCAAGCATCACGTCCAGGAATACAATCGGGGCAGCGCACGGTTCCAGGCGGGGCTGCTGTTCCTGGCGACCGTAGCGCTGCTGGTGCCTTCGGCCGTGAGCCAGGGGGACTCCGCGCCGGCGCCCGCAATCATCCAGAAACTGAGCCTGTGTCTGTCGGTCTTGCTCATCGTGGCCTACGGGCTCGGCCTGTTGTTTTCGCTCAAAACACATCGAGAATTCTTCGCCAGTGCCGAACACCCGGAATCAGACGCGAAGGAAGCCCCTTGGCCGATGGGACTGGCCCTCGGGACGCTCGCGGGCGTTACTGTGCTGGTGGCGCTGGTCAGCGAGGTCTTCGTCGGGTCCGTGCAGGGCGCAGCGCTGGAACTGGGCATGACGCCGGCCTTCGTCGGTTTCATCGTGGTGGCGCTGGTGGGCGGCGCGGCGGAAATGACCTCCGCATTCTCGGGTGCGCGCAAGAACCGGCTGGACCTGAGCGTCGGAATCGCGCTGGGGAGTGCGTCGCAAATCTCGCTGTTTGTTGCGCCGGTGCTGGTGCTGCTGAGTTACGTCCTCGGACCGGCACCGATGGACCTGCAATTCTGGCCGGGCGCCGTGGTGATGGTGCTCATCGGTGTTTTAACCGCAACGCTGGTGACGAACAGCGGACGTTCCATGTGGTTCGTCGGCGTGCTGACGCTGATGGTGTATTCGATTTTTGCCATCACACTTTATGTATTGCCGCCGAAAGTGCAGTGAATGTCCGGTGTGCAGATCCTCCTTGCCACAGCTCGCACGACCGAAGTCGTCTGGGAGGCTGTGCCGTGCAGTAGTTCGATCGCGTGCGGGGTGATCAACGCGGTCCGATAATGTGGTTCCGTGAAGGCGGATGCCAGTTGGTGGGGCGTGGAGCGAAGACGCTCCCGATGGAATGCAGCCGCTATTCCCGGCAGCCATAGTTCCAGCGCTGCTGAGCGACGATAACGAACTTGTCGAGGCACTCGACCTTTATGGTCTGGATGAACCGTTCGACGTGCGCCCGCAGGTTCAGTCCGCACACCGCTCGCAATCCTGTCACTATGAACCGATTAATCGCTCGCAACACCCGTCAGCCCAGACGGCACGAGACGCAGAGGCAACCGAGAGTTGCGGACAAGATCGGATCCGAGGGCCGACGCGGGTGGGAAACGGGAGCGTCGCGCCTTGGGACGAGATGGAGACTTCGAGACGAGCGGCGATTCCCGAAGTTGTTTCCAGAACTGGCGATAGAACGCGAAAAGGCCGGCATCCGCAGATGCCGGCCTTTTCTGTAACCCCACGGTATCTCGATTTCGATACCATCAAAACAAGTAGCGGGGGCAGGATTTGAACCTACGACCTCGAGGTTATGAGCCTCGCGAGCTACCGGGCTGCTCCACCCCGCGACAAAGACGACTCGACCGTTGGCCGCGTCGGTCTGCGAAGTATAACCGCCGTTCGGCTGCTGGGAAGGGACTCGGCTCTTCTTTTTTTCGGATTCGCTCCGATCAGCAGACGCTATGGGTCGAATCGCACTCCCCGGCTCCGATCCGCCACCGCTCCGAAGGCCGGTTGCGATGGACGCGAAACCGTCGCGAAGGACTGCCGCAGCAGCGGCTCCAGCAAAGCGGCGCGGCTCAACGGGCCGGCGGGCCGCGCCGCCGGTTCGTCACTGCGGGCAATCGTCTGGCCCTCAGGCGTCTGAGCCCGGATCGTCGGCGGAGCCTCCTTCTGAGCCGCGCTGGCGGCCATTCGTCGTTCGGGGGCGGCGCCGGTCGGCGGCTCGACCGCGGCCACTTCGGTCCCCTTCGGCAAGTTCAGTCGCGGGCTGCCGGCGATCGTCCACTGGTCCCACTGGACTTCGAGCTGCTCGATGCTCGCAAATCCGTAGTGCTCTTCGAGGGCTTTCTCCCAGCTGCCCGAGAACGCCGATTTCAGAAACCGCAGGTACTTCCGCTTGTCCCCGTGCTGCATCAGGTAGTCGACCAGGGAATAGCCTTCGGCATACAGCGTCAGGACATCCTGCTGGTCGGTGGGATACTCCTTCATCGGCAGGAGCTTGCGGAGCGGAATCTTCCGCGTCGTCCCGCGCACCTGGTCAGAAATGGCCTGTAGCCGCATCCGCTCGGACTCGTGCTCGATCAGCGATGCGGCCCCTTCGTCCGCCCAGCGAGGAAGCGGGCGGCGGAAATAGCAGGCGAAAATCGTGTGATTGATCTCGTGCGGCAGAACCGAATCGAGGATCCGTTCCTCGGAGCCCTGGACACGCATTTTCCAGCCGTAAACCTCGCCCCGGTCGAAGCTGAATGTGGTCGCTCCGCCGGCCCCCATATTGCCGACCTGAATGCTGATCGGGCAGCGGGCGCCCCAGTCTCGCATGACTTTGCCGGTCCAGGCGATCGACAGTTCCCGGCGATAGTACTCCGCCGCCTGTCCGACCTGCTCGGCGAATTCCCGCGTCGGCGCTTCCACCTGGAAGTTCGTGGTGGTGTAGCTGGCTCCCAGGGAGGAAAGGGCGCCGACGAGTACGATGCCACGGAAGAGCGCGTCCATGCGGAGTCCGGGTCTGGAGTCATTGTTGAGAGGCGGCGGTCCGTTGAGGCATCCAGCCATCGCCGGGACCGGCAGATTCTGCAGCAAAATCTGCACCAGCCGACCGGAATGACGCAATTGGAGTCTCGTCGTCAGGCTGTAACCTGTTCTTTGTAAACAACTTGCGATCGATTATTCGGCCCATGCCGAAATCCGGACGAACCTTCCGGTCGGCCGGGATTTGTAAGAAGTACAAGGAACCAGAAGTCATCTTTTCCGATCGGCGGATCTGTGAGGCATGATCATTTTTATTCAGTCCGCCCCGGACGACGCCACGGGCAGGATCGCTGCGGAGGGCGCGACCGGGTCGTTTCCTCTCTCCCGCATTCCCGTTGCACCGGGCGGAGAAATTTGAACGAGCCGCGTGTTCAGACGGCTTTTTGCTCCGCGGATGTCAGCCAACATCCCGATATTCCCCACTCAGAGAATTCACATGTTGTCCGTCCCCGCGTGGACGCCCCGTCGGAGTCGGTTGCCTTGGCCCATTCGCATCTCATTGTCCAGCACCTCCTGAAGCAACTCGAACTGTTCGCCCTCGACCGCGAAGAACGCGACCCGCGCCCGGAGTGGCTGACCGGACTCGTCCAGAAGGTTGCGGAACTGTTCGAACCCCTCACTGGCGTCGGCCGAGTCGGCTGCGAATGCGAGCTGACCGAAGTGGGCTGGGAAGCCCGCCTGTTCCTGGGGCTGGCGGAAATCGTCGGCGGCAAGCACGACGGTCAGTCCCGCACGACCGGGTTCGAACTGGATCTCGTCAATCTGCAGGGCTGCTTCGACCTCGTCGACGCCTTGAGCTGGAACGTCTCTTCGAGCGAGGGCGAAGGGGGCGGTTCGTTTCTCACGGTCCGCGGACTGGTCGGACCGGAACCTGTCTGCGTGAAGCTCTACTCCCGCCCGCCCCGCGACGCTCTGCCCGCGCTCCGCGTCCGCGCCGACGGGACCGTCGAAGAGATCTGATCGCCCGATTGGTCTCCATCCAAGGTTGGCGAAGTCGTCTGTCCGCGTTACCGTGCCCGTCGGAAAAGACCGGCAAGGACACGAGCAGCGGACAGGGCAGGCCATGCGACACGACGGACGACTGGTTGATGAATTGCGCGCAATTCGCGTACAGCGGCACTTTACGGGAGCGGCTCCGGGGAGTGTCCTGATTCAGGCGGGACGGACAACTGTGCTCTGCACCGCCAGCGTCGAAAACGCCCTGCCCCCCTGGAAAAAAGTCGCCGATCCGGCACTGGCGACCGGCTGGCTGACGGCCGAGTATTCCATGCTGCCAGGCAGCACGGCGCCGCGGAAACGCCGGGAGCGGGAAAAGCTCGACGGGCGTTCGAGCGAAATCCAGAGGCTGATCGGACGGAGCCTGCGGGCGGCCGTCGATTTCAAGGCTCTCGGAGCCCGGACCATCACGGTCGACTGCGACGTTCTCGAAGCCGACGGCGGGACGCGCACGCTGAGCATCACCGGCGGATTCATTGCCCTGTGTGACGCTGTCGCGACGCTGCGCGGTGAACTGCTGCCTGAGCAGAAAGTCGTCTGCACCAGCATCGCCGCAGTGAGTGTCGGCATTTGTGCGGGTGAAGCTGTGCTGGATCTGGATTACGTCGAAGACTCGCAGGCCGAGGTCGATCTGAACGTAGTGATGACCGGGACCGGCGAGTTCATCGAAGTCCAGGGAACCGCCGAGGGCCGGCCGTTTTCGCGGGAGAAGCTGCAGCAGCAGCTCGACCTGGCGGAGGTCGGGATCGCCCGCCTGACCCGGCTGCAGCAGGAAGTGCTGGGCGCGGAGTGGCCCCTTTGAAATGGCGTCGGTCGGCCTGAGCAAACTGGGGCTGGACACGTTTGAAAGCGGTTGCTAACTTCCCCGCCGCTCCGTCAACTCCCCTCAAAAACTTGAATCCAATCTGCGGGTTGGCAGCGATTCCGGACGAATCGCGTTTGCCTCCGTACCGTTTGTTCGCCTCCGGAATGGAGTCTATCGTGCGAACTCTGTCCCCTCTCGTCTGGTGCGCGGCGTGCTGCCTGGCCGTCGCCGCGACGTCGCCCGCCTCGGCCATCGAGGCCGTTCGCGGCAAGGAATACAAACTGACCCCCAAACATGGTCCGTGGATGATCATGGTTGCGAGCTTCCGCGACGTCAAAGACGACGATCGCAAAGAGAAGGGGCTGAGCGCGGCGGAGGCCGCAGCCGAGCTCGTCTTTGAGCTGCGCTCCAACGGCATTCCCGCCTACACGTTCTCCCAGGATGGCAAGGTCGAGAAGATCGACACCATCGACCGCCTGAACCGTCCCGATCAGCGGATTTATGCCTCGCAGCGCGACATGATCTGCGTCCTCGCCGGCAACTACGATCTTTCCACAACGGAATCGTTTGCCGACGGCGGCAAGCCGTCAGCGAATCTGAAAGGCAAAAAGGACGACAAGATCGCCGACGACACGTTGCGGTATGTGAAGGCGTACTTCCCGAAGTTCTTGAAGGAAGAGAAGAGCGGCGGGATCTTCCGTCTGACGCCTGGCCGGAAAGGTCCTCTCAGCGGAGCGTTCCTGACTATCAACCCGCTCCTCAAGCCGAGCGAAGTGATGCAGCGGAAGCCCGATCCGGAAGTCCTGGCCTTAAACTCTGGAATCGAAAACGCACTGGTCAGCCTCAAGAAACCGTACACGGTCAAAGTCGCCACGTTCTCGGGACGCTCGGTGACGCCGCTCGGCAACAGCATGTTTGCCAGCAACGAGGAACGCTTCGACGCGAAGCTGGCCAAGCCGAGCGACGCCGACTCGTACGATCTTAACCGGGCCGGCGAAGACGCCACTCAATTGGCCTACGCACTCCGCGCTCGGCAGTTTGAAGCCTACGTCTATCACGATCGCTTTCAATCGATCGTGACCGTCGGAGGCTTCGACTCTCCCGACGATCCGCAGATCCGCCGCATTGCCGCTCAGCTCGGAGCCAAGCCCGGAACGGATCCGGCGACCGGCAACGAAGGCATGATCGCCGAAGTCCTGACGCTCAAGCTCGCCGACGGACGACAGCAGGCCTGGATCTTCGATCCGCAACCTCAACTGATGGCGACCCCGCGCGTGAGATAACCGCTGCGCCCCCCCTTCGCTGCAGTGGTTTGCCCGCCCGTCGCCCCCCCCGCGACGGGCGGGTTCTTTTTGCCGCCGTACGCGGCCCGGGGGGCCGACTCAGAGACGGGTTGGGCGTGGATGCCCCGTTCGGCGGCGTTGAATGACCAGCTCAGGTGTCGCGAGCTGGAATTCACCGCGCCCCCGCATGTGATCAGGCCGCAGGTAGTCAAGTCTGTCTGTTCCGCCCGAAGAGTCGCCAGGGCTGGTGGCCCGGACATCCCTGTCTGGGCGGATGACTTCCATAACCCGCTACGCGGGGACCGGGATCTTGCCGAGGATCTGCCGGATCGCGAGCTGAGCCCGCTGCCGCTGCCCTTCGCGAAGGACGCCCCGGCAGACGACGCGATGCGCGAGGACCGGGACGGCCAGGCGTTTGACATCGTCCGGGACAACGTAATTCCGTCCCAGAATCAGGGCCAGGCTCTGGCAGGCGCGATAGAGCGTGATGGCGCCGCGGGTGCTGACCCCCAACTGCAGCTGTTCGTGTGACCGCGTGGCGGCGACAATATCCAGCAGGTAGTCGTTGATGGAATCGTCGACGCGGACGTCGCGGGCCTGCTGCTGCAGACCCCGCAACTGCTCCAGGCTGATCACCGCCTGAAGCTTCTCGACGGGCTCGCCGGAACGATGCTGAGTCAACACGGCTCGCTCGACGTCGCGGGCCGGGTATCCCAGCTCGACGCAAAGCATGAATCGGTCGAGCTGGTTCTCGGGGAGCGGATAGGTTCCCTCGTATTCAAACGGGTTCTGAGTCGCCAGCACGAAGAACGGGGCTTCGAGCTGATGCGTCTGTCCTTCGATGGAGACCTGCCCTTCGCTCATCGCCTCCAGCAGGGCGCTCTGGGTGCGCGGAGTCGTCCGATTGATCTCGTCTGCCAGCAGGACGTGGGTGAAGATCGGTCCCCGGCGAAACTCAAAGTCCCCCAGATTCGGCAGGTAGACACTCGATCCCAGAATGTCGCTGGGGAGCATGTCCGGCGTGAACTGCAACCGCTTGAAATCGCAGTTGATGCTCCGGGCGATCGATTTGGCCAGCGACGTTTTCCCCACCCCCGGGACGTCCTCAACCAGAATGTGCCCCTCGGCGAGCAGTGCGACCAGCGTCAGTTGAATGGGTTCCGGCTTCCCCAGAACGGCCGAGCTGATATTGCGTTCCAACGCTGCGATCAACGAGTGCGCGTCCGACACGCTCAATCCTTGCTGCTGGCGGATGGGATCCCCCGGTCGGCTCGACGGAGCTCCGGAAACCATAGCGTCCGCAAATTGACGAGCAGACGCAACTGCTGGAACGTGGGGTTTTCACCATTCCGAAGTGGATCTCCCGCAGGAACCACTGTTCATCCGGCAAGAGTTCCGCGTGGAATCTCACGTCCGGGGAAGAATGTCCCGCAGATTTCCCTCGATATTCCGACAAATCTCGTCGAGCGGCAGATCGTTTTCGTCCGTGCCGAACGGATCTTCAATCTCGACGCCAATCTCTTCAATACCGAACAGCACGTAGGCCAGAAACAGCGTGGCGATGATCGTATCCCAGCCAAACTGACTGACGAGCGCCAGCGGCAGCGTAAAGCAGTACGCCATCAAGGCCCGACGGAGATGAACCGCGTAAGCAAACGGCAGCGGGGTGGACCGGATTCGCTCGCACCCCCCCAGATAGTCGAGCAGCAGTTGGACATTCTGATCGATCTGAACCTGCTGGATGTCGCTGATGACTCCCGCGACACGTGCGTCTTCAATCCGCGCGGTGATTTGCCGGGCAACCGCCAGGGGAACGTGATCGGCTGCGGCAACCGCGGCGAATTCGCCTGGCGGCAACTCGTCTCGCAGTAGCCCGATCTCGCGACTCTCCCGCAACCTGTACATCGCCGACCAGGGAAACACGATCGTCCACAGCAGGATCTGGCGGACGAGATCGGGGCGTCCGGCGATCCAGGTCGACGAGAGCCGGGCAAGATTGCGGGTCTCGTTGACCATTCCCCCCCAGAGCTTACGACCCTCCCAGAACCGGTCATACGACGCATTCGTGCGGAAAACCAGCAGCAACCCCAGAGCCGCTCCGATCAGCGCGTGGGCCGTCTCCGGCACCGCCAGGTCGAACCACCCCTCCGGCAGCAGCATATGCAGGCTGACGACGATCACAGACCAGAGCACGCACAGGCTCACCCGGCCGAGGATCTCCCGGACCATCGAGCCTTCGACGTCGAACAGATGGTCGGTCCACCGGTGGGGGTCGTATTTCGTCATGGCGACGAGTTGTAATCGGGGCCGGTCGATCAATCAATCGGCGAATCGCCGGACCAATCGACCAATTGGCGTTTCTCCCGCCGGGGTGTCTATAATCCGAGGTTGGCCAGGTCCCCTCGTCGCCCATATTCTCCAGGACTCTGCCCCGCCGCATGGATACACCCGCGTCTGAACAGTCCTACGTTGTTCGCTACGGCAATACCCGGATCGTCGGAGAGTTTGCAGCCCGCGGTCTGGGAGTGCTTCCGCGCGGAGCGTCCGTCATCATTCGCAGCGATCGCGGCGCCGAATGGGGCACGGTCCTCTGCGCCGCAACCGAGCAGACGCGAACGTACCTGGGGGGCAAATTCGAGCACGGCCGCGTCCTGCGCATCGCCACTCCCGAGGACGAAGTCCAGCGGGATCGCGTTGCCGATCTCGAACGGGAGGAATTCGCGGCGTGCCGCGATCTCGTCAAGGAACGCAATCTGCAGATGCAGCTCGTCGACGTCGAGCATATCTTCGGCGGAGAACGGCTGGTCTTCTACTACGTCGCCGAACAGCGCATCGACTTCCGCGAACTGGTGAAAGCCCTGGCGAAGACCCTGCAGATTCGGATTGAAATGCGGCAGATGGGCGTCCGCGACGAAGCCAAACTGCTCGCCGACTACGGGGACTGCGGCAAACCGGTCTGCTGCAACACCTTCCTGCGCGAGATGCCGCCGGTCTCGATGAAGATGGCCAAGCTGCAGAAGGCCACGCTCGACCCGAACAAGATCTCCGGCCGCTGCGGCCGCCTGAAATGCTGCCTGCGCTACGAATACGACACCTACGAAGATCACCGCAAGGAATTGCCCCCCGTCGGCGCGACCGTGCTCACCAAGCAGGGAACCGGCCGCGTGGTCGGTCAGGAACTGCTGGCGAAAAAGCTGATGGTCGCCTACGAAGGATCCCGCTACATCCTCACCAGTTTCGACGACTTAATCACAGTCGTCAGCACCCGGTCGGGCGGTTCGCAGAATCCGCCGCGTCAGGGCGGTGAAGGCGAACGCTCCGGTGAACAGCCATCTGAACCGCGCGAGGCTCGTCCGCCGCGCCGCGAGAATGGCGACAGCCCACGGCCGCCAGGCCCCGAAGGCCAGCGCGATCGCGCCGGCGGTCGTCCCCCCAGACCCCGTCCGCCGCGGCAGAACGAGGAGCCTCGAACGGAAGGGGGCGCCCCGGCGCAACAAGCGCCGGCAGGATTGGCTGCGGACCCATCTCCCCCGCAGCCGTCGCCATCCCCTTCGCCCCCCGAGCCCGAGGACGACTTCGGCGTGATGCCGGAATAGGGCGGGAAGAAGTGGTTGATGGATAGTGGGTAGTGGATCGTGAAGAGCCGGAAAATCGGCGGACCAGCAATTCACGTTTCATCACCCGGTTGGCGACAGTGCCGCGGCATCAGTTCAGCCGCCGGTTATTGGCGCCAGAGGGTGATGAAACCCCTTTAAAAAAGAGCGGCCCGGTCCTTCCGAAGACCGGGCCGCCGAAAACCCCGCAGGTCGCCAATCCTTCAGCGAGTCGGCGAGGCAGTTCCGCAAATCGTGAGATCTTGTTCCTGTCTCTTCATCACGGCATCCCGCGGCCAGCGACGGGCATGGTCTAACCCATGCCCGTACGCGGCCGCCCGTGCGGCGAGCACCTAGCTGCAGCCCTGGCTGGTGCCGCAGTTGTGGCAGAGGTAGCAGGCTCCGTTCCGGACCGTGATCGCGCCGCAGTTGCTGCAGGCGGGAGCATCCGACTGGAACTTGGAGAACTGCTGGCTGAGGAGCTGGTTGGCCAGCTCGACGGCCGCCGCCGTGTTTGCGGACGCACTGGTGGAACTCTGCAACCGGTTGGCGATCGCCAGCGGGAGCGACTTCGTCTTCGTGGCCGAGACCGCGGGCTCCGTGCGGGGAGCGGTCCCGGCCGCGGGATGAGTTTCCTCGGCGTCGCCACCCTCCTCGACCCCTGACGGGGCATGGCGTTTCGGAGCATTGGCTTCGCGATATCCCGCGATGAACTGCATCCCCAGGAAGCGGAAGATGTAGTCGACCACGCTCTTGGCGTTCGGAATATCCGGGTTCTGCGTCCAGCCGGACGGCTCAAACCGCATGTGCGAGAACTTCTCGACGAGCACCTGCAGCGGCACGCCGTACTGCAGGCACATCGACGTTTCGGTGCCGATGACGTCCATCAGGCCGCCAATCGTGCTCCCCTCCTTCGCCATGCTGATGAACAGCTCGCCCGGCGCGCCGTCTTCAAACAGCCCGACGGTGATGTAGCCGTCGTGACCGCCCACGGAGAATTTGTGGGTGATCGAATTCCGCGTCGCGGGCAGGCGTCGACGCAACGGCTGGCCCGCCAGGACCTTCTTGCCGCCGCTGGAGTCCTTGGACGTATTGAGCGGCTGACTCTGCTTGGACCCGTCGCGATAGATCGCGAGAGCCTTCAGGCCGAGCCGCCAGCCCTCGTGGTACGCCTTCTGAATGTCTTCGACCGTCGAGTCGGCCGGCATGTTGACCGTCTTCGAGATCGCTCCCGAAAGGAACGGCTGAGCCGCCGCCATCATCTTGATGTGGGCCTTCCAGTGGATCGTCCGCTGCCCGCCCGCGGCCTTGAAGGCGCAGTCGAAGACCGGCAGGTGCTCGTTGGCCAGCCCCGGCGCCCCTTCGATCATCCCCTTCTCTTCGATGGACTTGATGATCGCGTCCGTCGACTGGACATCGTAACCCAGCGACTTCAGCGCCATCGGGACCGTCCGGTTGACGATCTTCATCATCCCGCCGCCGGCGAGCTGCTTGTACTTCACGAGGGCGATGTCCGGCTCGATGCCGGTCGTGTCGCAATCCATCATGAAGGCGATCGTCCCGGTCGGCGCCAGAACCGTCGCCTGGGCGTTGCGGTAGCCGTGCTGCCGGCCCATGTCGACGCACTCGTCCCAGACCTGCCCCGCCGCCTCGCGGAGATAGTCCGGACAGGAGTAGTCGATCCGGTCGACTGCGTCGCGATGCATCCGCATGACGCGAAGCATTGCATCGGCATTGGGCTGGTAGCCCTCGAACGTCCCCATATGGGCGGCGATTCGCGACGACGTCGTATAGGCCTGGCCGGTCATGATCGACGTGATCGATCCGCAGATGCCGCGACCGGAGTCGCTGTCGTAGGGAATCCCCATCGACATCAGCAGGCTGCCAATGTTGGCAAAGCCCAGTCCCAGCGGCCGGTACATGTGGCTGTTGGTCGCAATGTCCGGCGTCGGGTAGCTGGCGTGATCGACCAGAATCTCCTGGGCGGTAAAGAAGATCGCGACGGCCTTGCGGAAGCGGTCCACGTCGAACTGGCCGTCCGCCCGCTGGTACTTTCGCAGGTTCAGGCTGGCCAGGTTGCAGGCCGTGTCGTCGAGGAACATGTACTCCGAGCACGGATTCGAAGCATTGATCCGGCCGGAATTCGGACACGTATGCCAGCGATTGATGGTCGTGTCGTACTGCACGCCGGGATCGCCGCAGAACCAGGCGCTCTCGGCCATCTTGTGCAGCAGTTCGCGGGCGTCGTACTGCGGACCAAACCGATTCGGATCGGTCACCCAGCGAGTCTTCCAGGGCTTGCCTTCATCGACGGCACGCATGAACTCGTCGCTGAGGCGAACCGACAGGTTCGCGTTCTGAAACATGATCGAACTGTAGGCTTCGCCGTTGAAGTTCGAGTCGTACTCCCCCGACTCGATCAGCGTGTGCGCCTTCTTCTCTTCCTTCGACTTGCACTCGATGAATTCGAGGATGTCCGGATGCCAGTCCTTCAAAGACTGCATCTTGGCGGCCCGGCGGGTCTTTCCGCCCGACTTGACCACCGCGGCGATCTGATCGTAGACCCGCATGAACGAGAGCGGACCGGAAGGCGTTCCGCCGCCCGACAGCTTCTCCTTGGAACTGCGGATGCTGGAGAGGTCGGTCCCGGTGCCGGAGCCGAACTTGAACAGCATGGCCTCGCTGGTCGCGAGACGCATGATGTCTTCCATGTTGTCGTCGACCGACTGAATGAAGCAGGCGGAGGCCTGGGGCACCTCGTAGGAACTGTCCGGCCGCTCGACTTCGCGGGTCGTCACATTCCAGTGGTAGTTGCCGCGGCTCCCCTTCACACCATACTGGTGGAACAGGCCGACGTTGAACCAGACCGGCGAATTGAACGAACCGTACTGATGCAGACAAAGCCAGGCAAGATCCTTGTAGAAATTCTCGCCGTCCTCGACGCTGGCGAAGTAACCGTCGGCGATTCCCCAGTCGGCGATCGTCCGCGCCACGCGGTGAATCACCTGACGCACGCTCCGTTCGCGCTCGGCCGTGCCGTGTTCTCCGTAGAAGTACTTGCTGACGACGACGTTCGTCGCGAGCCCGCTCCACTGCACGGGGACTTCGCAGTCCGTCTGCTCGAACAGGACCTTGCCGTTTTCGTCCTTGATCGCCGCCGTCCGGCGATCCCACTCGACGGTGTCAAACGGATCCTGATTCGGGGGACAGAAGCTGGGATTCACGCTCATCGGCCGCAACTCCGGAAGATTGCGATGGCCGTGGCCGTTGGACTGGTGCCCGTTCGCAACCGCGACCGGGGAATCAGACGGGGACATTCCTTTGGACTGGTGCATCATGCACTCCTGAATTCCATACGGACAGAGAAAACGGACCACCTCACAGCAGTCCACGGTACGTGCAGAGTCGCCTGATTGCGAAACTTGGGGGCTTTGCGAAGAGTGTGTGGCCGACGAAAGGCACAACCAGTGGGGTCGATGGGTCTGGAAAGCCCCAGATATAGTGAATCGGCAACTCGTCCCCACTATAAACCGCCGATCTGGATTGTCAAGAATTGCTCACACAAAGTCTGGGGGCTCTCCCCTCAAAGTCCCCCATAACTTGCGTTCCGGCGAGAACTTACCGACTTTGAAAAAAGTGTGTGAGTTCGTGGCGGAGCCATCGCTCGACGCAAAACTTCCGGCTTCTGACCGACGGCTCCTGACCCAGCCGCAAATTGTGATTCGTCTCAACGGATTCAAGCGACACATGTTACGGACGAGAGCTCGATCGGGCCGGTCTTGCGAAACAAATTCGCCGGCGCTAACGTGACTTCGCGGCTTTTGCACGACCCGATTTTCCTTAACTCCCAAACACGGTCGACCATGCTCCGGACACAGCTCATCACAGTCCTCCTGCTGACGATCTCCAACGTCTTTATGACGTTCGCCTGGTACGGACATCTCAAGTTCAAGCACTCACCCCTCTGGCTGGCGATCCTCGCCAGCTGGCTGATCGCACTCTTCGAGTACTGCTTCCAGGTCCCCGCCAACCGAATCGGTTCCGGCGTCCTGACCGCAGTCCAGCTCAAGGTTCTGCAGGAAGTCATTACACTCATTGTCTTTGGCGTCGTGGCAGTGACTTACCTCGGCGAATCCATCCGCTGGAACCACGTTCTCGCGTTCGGGCTGATCGCTGTCGCTGTTTTCCTGGTCCAGAATGATCGCAAACCTGCAGTCGAGAATGGTCCCCAATTGCCGGCGACTGCGGAAAGTCCTCTTGACCCTCTCGCCGGTTGACGAATACTTTGAATGGAGTGTTCCAGTCCTTCTTTGCCCGGACTCAGTCCCCATGTTTCGCAGTCTGCTGCACCTGATGTGCTCGGCGTGGATCGCGGCGACCCTGATGGTCTCGCCAGCGCTCGCCGCACTGGATTGCGCATGCTGTCAACCAATCGCGATGGTCGCGGGGGACGTCGGCGATTGCGAACATTGTCAGCCTTCGCAGCGGTCCGCCTGCTGCGAGTCTTCTGCGGGCCCGAAATCGGAGCCCTGTCGCGAATGTCCGAAGTGCCAGCTCCGCCAGAGCACTGTGCCCGCGACGACAGGATCTGAGCGGATTGTTCGTGCCGATGCGCCATTGCTGGTCGCCGCTCGAATGGATTTGCCGGTTCGGCCGGCCATTCGCGATGTCAGCCGCACCTCGGTATCGCACACCGACGATTCTCCGCCACCCACTCTGATGGTGCTCAACTGCCGCTGGCAGAAATGAGTCCTCGCCCGGGCAGCCCTGCGTGCAGGATCTGATGATCTCTGCGCCACTTCCGCTGCTCATACCACGCTCGCCGGTGCCGTTCTGCGCCTGCGATTCCTGTTTTGCGTGTATTTCTGGCGAAGGAATTTCCATCATGTTAGCCAAACTTCTAACCTTTGTGACTTTGACAGCTCTGTCCGGTTTCGGACTCGTGATGACGGTCTCCGGGACCGGTGCGAAAGCTGCCACGGCCCAGGGCTGCTGCTCCGGTAACGCCTGTGGTTTGTGTGAGGACTGTACCTGCGCCTGTGTCGACGGCTGCCGGTGCTGCGATGGCGAACCCTGCCTCTGCGGAGATGCCTGCAGCTGCAAGTGCTGCGACCTCTCCGCAAAGTCTGCTGCAACGGCCGCGACCTCGGCTGGAAAGCTGACTTGCTGTGCCGCCAACGGTAAGTGCTCTCTCGATACGCAGGCGATTCTCGCGAAGTCGTCGACCGCGACGACTTCAGCCGCCAGGGCGGCAGGGGCCTGCTGCTCCGACAACGCCTGCGGACTGTGCGAGACCTGTACGTGTGACTGCGTCGCAGGCTGCGCGTGCTGCACCGGAGAAGCCTGCCTGTGCGGCGACGGCTGCCAGTGCCTCTGCTGCGAGACTGCGGCAGCCGGTTCGTAACGGTCCCTGCCGTTTGTGACGGTTTTCGGGCGGCGGGGAGGTTCCACTCGGGAGCCTTCCCGCCGCTTTCGTGTTTCATCGGCCCCGCCGGACGCCGCCTCCCGGAACCGATCGGTGATTCTGGATTGGGAATGGACTTCTCGCCCCCGTTCGTCGAAAATGACGGATGGTGATTCCGACGGTCATTCCCTTGGGGGAACTGCTGCAGATGCCGATTTACGTTTACGAGATTCTGGACGACGACGGCGAGCCGGCCGGCACGTTTGAGGTCTTTCAGCAGATCAAGGACGAGCCCTTGACCCGGCATCCGGAGACCGGGCAGCCGGTCGAGCGGTTGATCACCCCGCCGTTCATCGGCGGGCAGTGGTCCGAACACTCGATGCACAAGAGTGTTTCCGACGACAAGAAACTGGAAAAACAGGGTTTCACCAAGTACGTGAAGGCCGGCAACGGCGTCTACGAAAAACGCTGCGGCAAGGGTCCACGGACGATCTCCAAAGACCAGCCGATTAAGGGTTCCGACCTGAAGTAGCCCCGCCCGAATCCCTCCCCGACGATGCATGCCGGAAATTCTCCACGGAGCCATTGATGACGCTTCACGCCAGTCGACGCGACTTTCTCCAAGCCGGCAGCTTTGCCGCGGCCGCCCTCATGTCCGGCTCGCAGCTCCGCGCCGAAGAATCCGTGGACCCGGTAGCGCTCGGAAAGGCCGAGCATTGCGTCATGATCTGGCTGGGCGGTGGAGCCGGTCAGATCGATACCTGGGATCCCAAACAGGTCGGCGACCCCAAGGGGAAGAAGGCGGGTTCGTATTACCCGTCGATCGACACCGCGATTTCCGGCGTCAAGGTCTGCGAGCACCTCCCCGAGTGCGCCAAGATTCTCGACCGCTTTGCCCCTATCCGCACGCTGCACCACGACGTTATCGATGAGCACGCTGCCGCGGTGAACCGCATGCACACCGGCCGCCCGGTCAGCGGAACGGTCACCTATCCGTCGATCGGATCGGTCGTTTCGTACCGCCGCGGTCCGGCGGATGAAGGAGTGCCCGCGTACGTCCTGATCGGTTACCCCAGCACAACCCGCGGTCCTGGCTTCCTGGGATCGCAATCCGGCTACCTGTACCTGACCGATACGGAATCGGGACCGCAGGGGCTCTCGATACCGGCCGATCTCACGCCGGAGCGCGCTCGTCGTCGCGAGGCGTTGCTTGCCGAAGTGCGAGGCGACTATCGTCGTCGGGCCTCCGGGAATCCGCTGGCCCAGGACTACGACCGCGCCGTCACCGAGCTGCAGCGCCTGTCGGGGCCGCAGTTCATGCAGACGTTCCAGCTTGATCGCGAGCCAGCGGAGCTGCGGAACCGCTATGGCGGCGAGTTCGGCCAGCGCTGCCTGCTGACCCGCCGGCTGCTGGAGCGGGGCGTCCGTTTCGTCGAAGTCTCGCATAACCTGAACTTCCTCAACGGAACCGGCTGGGACGTCCACAATGAGGGAATCCAGCAGCAGCACCGGCTGATTCAGGAGCTGGATCAGGCCGTATCCGCGCTGGTCATTGACCTCGAACGCTGCAAAATGCTCGACAAAACTCTGATTCTCGTCGCGACGGAATTTGGCCGGCCGGCCCAGTTCGATGGCGGCGGCGGTCGAGGCCACCACGGTAAATGTTTCAGCGTCGTTCTCGCGGGCGGCGGTCTGAAGACCGGACAGGTGATCGGCGAAACCGACGAACTGGCGATGAATTCATTGTCGCGACCGGTTTCCGTGCCGGATCTGCACGCCACGGTCTACGCGGCGATGGGCATCAATCCGCACGAAGAATTGTACGCGGGCGATCGTCCCGTCCCGATTACCGATGGCGGCCAGCCGATTCGCGAGCTGTTTGCTTGACGTGACGGGGTCGTCCGCGGATCATGCGGAACTTCCCCTTTGAGCCGAAGTGGCGGAATGGCAGACGCAGCGGATTCAAAATCCGCCGAGGTTCACCCCTCGTGTGGGTTCGAGTCCCACCTTCGGCACCTTTTTTCTGACGACGTCGAACGCAAAGTTCCGATCGGACGACTTCACCGGGCGGCGGCGGCCACCTGTGTCCCGGCCAGCGCTCGCGGGTGGGGTTGAACCGCCGCGCCGGGCAGCGACGTCAGGACGACGCAGATCGTCTCCGTACTCCGATCGGCCCAGGCGAGCGTCCCGGTCGAACCGGTATGACCGAACGTCGTCTCGGAGCATCCCGGACTGCCGGCCGCCGCGCCCACGTTGAAGCCCAGGCCGCGCGGGGTCAGCCCCGGCCGGTTCTGGTTGCCGGTCATCAGCTCGGCCGTCTCCGGCTTGACGACGGTCCCCTGCCGGGAAAGGAACTCCGTCAGGAAGCGGCCCACATCCGGCGCGGAGGCATGCGTGCCGCCCCACGGAGCACCCAGTTTGCGCCAGTAGAGGCTGTTCCAGTCCCAGTCTTTGGCGGTGGGATCGCCCGCCCCGGACTCCGGTGCGCCGAACTCGGTCTGGCAGGGGACGACATCCTGCAGCGAGAACCGCCCGAGTCCCTGAGCCGAGTGCCGCATCCCCAGCGGCTGCATTACGGTCCGCTCGACGAGTTCCAGTATACCCGTTCCGCTGATCAACTCGGCGACGTGCGTCGCCAGCAGAATCCCCATGCTCGAATACTGGTACTTCGAACCGGGAGTGAACTCCACCGGCGTGCGAATCGCGTGCTCGACAAATTCCGACAGACCGGCGTGATTCTTCCTCAGCGCCGCATTGTCAGCCAGTTGATCGGGCAGCCCCGAGACGTGAGTCAGGACCTGCCGCAGCGTCACCTGCTCCCGGCCATCCCCCACGAACTTCGGCAGAAACTTCTGCAGCCGATCGTCGAGCCGGAACTCTCCCTGATCGAACAGCCGCATCAGAGCCGTGACGCAGATCGGCTTCGAAATCGACCCCAGCAGAAACATCGCCTCCCCGGACGACGCTTTGCCAAAGTGCTTTGTCAACGTCGCCTGACGCTGCACCACGTGCAGCACTGCCGAGGAGACCTGACCGCCGGTCGTAGCTTCTGTCAGCACCTCCACGGCGTCATCGAGACGGTCCTCCCGAAGCGCCGCCAGCAACGGAGCGCCAATGGCCGCGGCCATTCCACACTGCAGAAACGTGCGTCGTTTCATCGGTTCCTCGGCAGATCGGGGTCGCGATTGGGAGTTGAAGTCCAGCTCACCATAACGCGACAGACTGTGGAGAGGGGGACTAAATCCGGCTGTCTTCGGCCGCACGCTCCAACCGGTTCATCCAGCGTTGGGTCTGCAAGGCATCCTCGAACGTCGCCCCCGCAGGAACCTTGTCCTGTCCGCGCACGACGCGACAGAACATCCGCAGCTCTTCCGCCATCATGCCGGTCGGACCCGAGGCGTCGGTCCGGATTTCCAGCGCCAGCGGCCACTGTGCTCGATCGTCCCAGACCTCCAGCGGACGCGGATTCGGCGTGATCCGGGCCGCCCAGCCCTCGCCAAAGACTTCCATGCGGTCGAACCCCCGCGGCGGCATACCGCCCGGTGTCAGATACGAGGCCGCGAATGAGGCCAGCGTACCGCTGCTCCATTCGAGCTGAGCCAGCGCCAGATCGATTTTGCCGCTCGCGGTCCGATGAAACTGCGCCGCGAATCGCCTCGGCTCCTCGCCGCCCAGCAGAACCTGCACCGCATAGAGATCGTGAATCATGGCCGCCTGCAGCGGGTTCTCGCCCGGAAAGTCCCGCACGATCGTCGCCGGACGATGCCTGACGCAGTCGATATAGGCCGGCCGACCACGTCGGGAAACCTCATCCCGCAGCTGCCGGAACTCGCTGTTGAAGAGCACGATGTGCCCCAGCATCAGCTTCGCTGATTCTGCCGCGACAAACGGGGCCAGGCTCTCGGCATCCTTCAGCGAAGCAGAAATCGGTTTCTCCAGCAGGACCGCTTTGCCCGCCTGCAGAAGCGATTTCGTGACCGCGACATGCTGGTCCGTCGAGCAGGCGACCACCCAGGCTTCGGCTTCGGACGCGGCAATCGCCTGATCCAGATCCGTCCAGCCTCGAACGCCCGGCAGCTCCCGCTGAAGGGACTCAAGACTGTCCCGCCGCCGGGCCACAAGTCCGACCAGTTCGGCGTCACTCAGACCAGCCAGCGTCAGCGCATGCAGCCGGCCGAACCGGCCCAGGCCGATGACTCCGATCTTGACCGGCGTGATGGAAGGCATCCCTGCTCCTTCAGAACGAAAGTCCATCCAGGCCTCGCACGACATCGGGCCGGGAACTCAGGCATTCCCGACGAGCTCGCGGATTGGATTGCCGGATTCGACGAGGTAATAGGGGCGACCGGCCCGGTCGGGGAACGCCGTATGACGGCCGTCGATCCCGCAGTGGTGGTAAATCGTCGCGGCGACGTCTTCGGGTGACAGCGGTCGTTCGGTGACGTACGAACCGTGCTCGTCCGAAGCGCCGAGCACCATCCCGCGCGGCAGTCCGCCTCCCCCCATCAGCACGCTGAAGGCGTGACCCCAGTGATCGCGGCCGGCGGCAGAATTCATCCGCGGTGTCCGTCCGAATTCCCCCATGGCCACAATCATCGTCGTCTCGTAGAGACCTCGATCGATGAGGTCGCGAACGAGTGCCGCCAGAGCCTGATCGAACGGCGGCAGCAGCAGTTTGGCGCCCTCGGCGGTTGCATGCCGGTTCGCTGTCCCGTGATGATCCCACGGCTGCGTATTGACGGTCACGAATGTGACGCCCCGCTCGACCAGACGGCGCGCCAGCAGCGCGCTCTGTCCGAATTCGTGTCGACCGTAGGCATCCCGGACGTTCGCCGGCTCAGCATGGATATCAAACGCCTCGCGAACTTGAGCACCGGTGAGCAGGTTGAAGGCAGACTGGTAATTCTCGTCAAGATTGTCCATCCCTCCATCGACAGCACGGCCTTGCGCGTCGATGAAGGAGAGCAGCGAACGGCGGTCCTGCAATCGGTCGAACGTCAGGCCACGGGCCAGCGTCAGGTCGCGGACGCGGTAGTCCGCAGCGTTCGGATCGGAATTCACAACAAACGGATTGGCGGCGCCACCCAGATACGTCGCGTAATGGAACAGGTTGTCGGTTCCTCCTCGCAGGTGAGGAGCAGCCGCATACGGCGGCATCCCTGGTACGTTTGCACCGCGAACGCGGGCGATGGCCGATCCGATCGACGGGCGTCGCTGAATCTGGTTATCCGGCTTGTTGAAGTCGGGGCCTTCGAAGCCCGTCAGCATCCAGTGATTGCCCTTGGTGTGATCCCCGGTGCCGTGCCGGACGCTGCGCAGGATCGAAAGCTGATCCATCACGCCGGCCGATTTCGGCAGCATCTCGCTGAAGAAGACACCGGGCACACTGGTCGGAATGGCTCCAAACGGACCGCGGAATTGATCGACCGCGTCAGGCTTGGGATCCCAGGTCTCGTGGTGCCCTGGACCGCCGCTCATCCAGAGCAGGATGACATTCGTCCCGGCGGGAGTTTTCGCGCCGCTCTCCCCGGCGCGCGATGTGCTCGTCAGCAGTTGGGGCAACGCCAGCCCGCCGAGTCCCAGCACACCAGCCTGGACGAAATTCCGCCGCGTCCAGCCTTCGCAGTCCTGAGACGCCCGTCCGTTGACGCGCAGCATGGTCATTTCCTGGAACTTCATCCGCAGCACAGCACGACAGACATTAGTGTCGCCGCAGAGGATGGTGCAATTCAAATCAATTGTCGCTGTTGTGACCGAAGAATGGCAACTCCAGAACCGCCGACGGTACGGTCGGGAATCAGGCCGACCCTCACTTGCTTCCTCCGGATTGCCTCCAGGGACGCAACACACAATGGTTCAGGATGTTACGGTCATTGGTGTCGGCGCATTTTGCCATGCTGCGGTGCCTCTCCAGGCCAGGCACAGGGACCGGGCGCACGTTCCTCGATCGATCCTCGACCTCGTCTTCTCCGAACCGGCAGTTTCTGCTAGTTTTCGACGGCTGCGGGAGAATCGAAGAAAGTCACGTCGTCCAGGGAAGGCCGACCCGATGCGAAGCCCATGGTGGCTGACAGGATTGATCTGCTGCGTGCTCGGTGGGGCAATCCCCGGCTGTAATAACTTTCAGGGCGCGTCGGCGGACCTGGATGAAGATCTGTTCGCCGACCTGGACGAACCAGCTCCCGCGGGCGACGCTCCGCCGGCGGCTTCATCGCCGCCCCCCGATGCGGTCGGCGAACCCGCTGCCATGTCGCCGGCTGCGTCGCCCTGGCGCGTCGGCGATCGCTATCCGCTCGAGAAAACCGTCTTTCAGAAGGTCACGCAGGTCGGTCTGGGAGCGCCGTCCGCGGGCTCCGAACGTCTGCAGCTCCTGCTGTCGTTGACCGTCGAAGAGGCGACCGCGGACAAGGCACGCTTCAGCGTCCGCTACCAACGCGTCCGGCTCGTCCGCGAGATGGCCGGCGAAACGTTCGATTATGATTCCGGAAGCAGCACCACAGCCCCACCATCGGCGGTCCTGGCCTACGCCGGGATGATCAACGACGGATTCTCGTTCTGGCTGACGGCGGACGGTCGCGTCGGAGATGCCGTCGGATTCGCGGAGTTCCTGCAGCGATGCGCGAGCCGGACGGCCCCCGAAAGTCGCCAGCAGGTCCTGGCCCAGCTCGCGCAGTTCCAGACCGGACAGGGCGTCGCCAGTTTCGTAGACGACAGCATCGGGATGCTGCCCGCCGAGGTCGATGGCACTCATTCCTCGGCCGGTCTGAGAATCGGTTCGGCCTGGCAGCTCGCTCCCCGCCAATACCTGTCCCCGGCCCCGATGACCGAACAGGCGCATTGTCTGATCAAGCAGCTCACACCGGAGATCGCCGAAGTCAGCCTGTTTGGCAAGATCACCCCCGGGCCCGCAACGAGTCCGATTCCCGGGGCAACGTCCGTGGCAATCCGCGAAGGTCACGCAACAGGCCAGTGCCTGTTTGACCGACGGACGGGCCTGCCGACAAAGTCCCATATCGAGCGCCGAGTCAGCATGCTGGTCACGCTGCCCGATGGAACCCAGGTGGCGCAGGAAAAAGAAGTCGTCACCGCGCTGGCGGCCTTCCCCGCAGAACTTGCCGCCATGCAGACTCCTGCCGGGCTGCCGTCGCCTGCCGAAGGAAGTGGCGTTATCCGCGCCAGCGCCGTCGAGCATGCCGTGGGAACCGGCGGACCGGGTCAGGTGACATCCGCCCTGTTCCAGTCGCCCGCCCCCCCTCCGCAGCGGCTCCCCTGAATCGCGCGATCAGGTTTCGCGGTTGATCCCCAGGAACCGGGACCAGCGGCGATCCGGGGCGTTCCCCTTACCGCCCCGTTTTTCGTGGCTGACGGCCGCTTCCTGCTCGATCCCCAGCTCCCTCATCTGTCGCTTGAGCTGCTCCTCCCGCATGGCAAGCTGAGCCTGTTCGCGGGCCAGCCGGGCCCGCTCGATCGAGATCTCAACGTCGGCCCGACGCAGGTTGTCCTGCAGGTCCGCCGCCATCCGTTCGAGACGGGCCGTCAGTTCTTCCGGGGCATTATTGAGAGCGGACCAATCCGGCGGAACGGGCACTTCTGTCCGTGTCCGCAGCATCTGCAGCAGATAGCAGATATAGGACTCCCGCTCGGAAATGGCGTCGGCCATCTCTTCCAGAGTCGCGGTCTTGATATCGATTGCCGCCGGTGCATCGGCCGGAACGATCGGTTCCAGAGTCTTGCTCGCCGGAGCACCGGCCGGGTCTGCAGCCTCTCCCAGCATCTCCGACTTGAGCGACTCCCACACCGACTCCGTACCAACTTCTTCCGCCTTCCCGGCGTCCGCCTCCTGGGATTCGTCGGCCGGACTTCTGTGCCGGGACGTGGCGCCGTTGGTGCCCGAAATGAATGCGCCCGGAGTCAGCCGCTGGCCGACAAAGTCGCGCAGCTCTGTCAGTTGAACTTCGATCCGGCCCAGCGTCAGCCCGGCCTGCATGTCTTCCCACTGCTGGGTGACCCGCTGCAGGTCTTCGACCATCTGCTTGTGGTCGGCGACGAGGTCTGAAGGAAGTCCGCTTCCGCCCGATCCGCCCCGTCGACTGGCGGTCCCGGAACGCTGCATCCGGTCGAGTTGTTCGGCCGCCAGCTCAAGCTGATCGGTCAGAGCCTGCACGAGCTGGTCGCGCTCGGCAAGCTGACGTTCCAGGCGCGCCGCACGCTCGGCGACGAGGCCTGTTGCGGCGGCCATAGAAGACGAGGCCGGCCCTTTTTTGAGATCGTCGGCCATACCTGCAACGTCCCTCGTTGATCAATGGCCGCAGGCATCGCCTGCAGCGGGCGGAGATGCCGGGCATCCCCGTGGTGCGTTTGTTTGTGGATTGGCCCGACCCGCCGGTCAACACATCCGGTCAAGGCTGGGGAAGCTTACGTCGCGAATTCGCAGCACGCCATGATGACTGGCGACAACACGACACGCCGGTGACGAATCAGGTCCGATTGTGCTCGAACTGCGGGTTCACCACGTTCTGCGGGCGTTGACCGGTGAGCACCGCCGCCACCTGTTCCATCGCCTGCTTCCGTAACTGCCGGAGCGATTGTTCAGACACGAACGCCGCATGCGGCGTCACGATCACCCGCTCGTGGCGGAACAGGGGCTGCGACAGGTCCGGCGGCTCCGGATCGAACACATCCATCGCCGCCCCGGCCAGTCGCTGTTGCTCCAGAGCTTCCAGCAGCGCCGGCTCGTCGACGAGGGCGCCCCGTGATGTGTTGATGAGATACGCCGTGGGCTTCATCAGCCGTAACCGGTTTTCATTGATGATCTTGCGCGTCGTGGGCGTGGCCGGAGCGTGCAGCGACAGGAAATCGCTGTGCCGGAGGAGGTCCTCGAGGCTCACCATTTCGCAGCCGACGCCGTGATCGCTCCCCGAGGATGTCGTCGCAATTATGCGCAGTCCGAACGACCGGGCCCGGGTGGCCACCGCTTGCCCGATCCTCCCGAGACCGAACAGCCCGAGCGTCTGGCCCGAAAGCCGCCGCATCGGACCGCCCGCTGAGAGCTGATATTCTCCGGCCTTGGTGCGGGCATGAAAAAATCCGATGTTTCGAGACATCGCGAGCAGCAGGCCGAGAGTGTGGTCGGCGACTTCGGGAACGCAGTAGTCGGGGCAGTTCGTCACCGGCAACCCCAGCTCGGTCGCGCAGGCGACGTCGATATTGTCGACGCCGATCCCCGTCCGGGCAATCATCCGGCACTTCGTCGCCGAGCGGATGACCTTGGCCGTCACTTTCGCCCAGTTAGTCGCAATGGCGTCGACATCCGCCGCAATCGCCGACAGGGTCTCCTCATCGGTCGCGGAGGGCTCGATCAGCTCGGCCCCCACGCGACTGAGGATTTCGCGTTCAATCTCCGTATCCGGCCAAGCCCGATCGGTCAGCAGCACGCGCCACATGCTCGTTGCCCCTTTATCGCGGCTCGCCAGACGCGACCGGTTTCAACCCGATCGCTTTGCGAACCACTGCACTGTCTGAGCAAGGCCGGCTTCGAGACTGACCGCCGGCTTCCAGCCGAGAGTTTCGCCGGCCAGGCGCGCGTCGACAACGCTGGACCGCAAATCGCCGGCGCGCGACGGGCCGTGGAGAGCCACCGGCACGCTGGCCGCAGGGCTGAGCTTAAGGACTTCGGCCCGGACGCGGTCGGCCAGGACGTTCACGTCGGACTTGATCCCGGTCCCCACGTTGAGCGCCAGGAACGGCACGGAAAGCGGAGCCGTCAATGCCGCCAGATTCGCCTTCGCCACGTCCGGCCCGAAAACATAGTCGCGGTCGTACTTTCCGTCGCCGTTGACCGTCGCCGGCTCGCCAGCCAGCATTTTCTTGCTGAAAATGGCGACGACACCGGCTTCCCCGTGAGGGTTCTGCCGCGGGCCGTAGACGTTAGCGTAGCGCAGGGCAACTCCCTGGATGCCGTGCTCGCGGGTGTAGAATTCCAAGTACTTCTCGCCGGCCCACTTGCTGATGCCGTAGGGAGAAATCGGCGCCGCCGGCGTATTCTCCGGGGCCGGTTCGGTCACATCGCCATACAAAACGCCCCCCGATGAAGCGAAGACGATCCGTTTCGCTCCGACCCGGACGGCCTGATCGAAGACATGGATCAGGCCCAGGATGTTGACTTGCGCGTCGAACGCCGGCTCGCGGACCGACCGACTGACGGACATCTGGGCCGCCTGATGGCAGACAGCCTCCGGACGAACTTCGTCAAAGACCTGGGCCAGCCGGGGCTGGTCGCAGACGTCGACTTCATACAGCCGGACTCCAGCCGCGACGTTATCGCGCGATC
The DNA here is from genome assembly GCA_942493135.1 of uncultured Planctomycetaceae bacterium. Taxonomy (GTDB): domain Bacteria; phylum Planctomycetota; class Planctomycetia; order Planctomycetales; family Planctomycetaceae; genus Planctellipticum. Next base: position 4,049,595 of record OW818684.1, read on the forward strand.
CGCTGGAGAGATTGTCGACGACGAACGGCTCGTGTCCGGCCGCCAGACAGGCGTCGACAATATGGCTGCCAATGAATCCCGCTCCGCCCGTGATCAGCACTCGCATCTGCATGTTCCGATGAAAACCGTAAAGCCAACCCAACTTGTCTGCGCATCATGCGAACGGACTTGGGAGGTCGCAACCCCGGCTCGATGTGGGTTTGATGAATTGCCGCTTCGCGAGTCCGGTTATTCCGCGGGTAGTTCGGAGTTCCCCGCTGGCAACTTCTGGCCAGCAACCACGAATTGGTAGTTCTCCCAGTCTCGCCGAAGTGGATACCGGCAAAAAATGGCAGGGACGCGTTATGCGTGTGTTCTGATGGTCAGTTTTCTTGGCGTCGCAGACTCCCCTTCTCTCCAGTTCCCACTCCCTGCTACAACTCTGCGCAAACCGGCAGATTCTGCCGCACGGCCAATCTCACTCCGTCCCTGACCGACGCCATGCTCGTCTGGCTGATGCACCATTTTGCTCCGTTCCTGCAGCGGCTGGAAGACGCCGCGTCCGGGGACTCGCGCGTCTTCCTCACCGCTCGCACCGCCCTGGCCGCCATGACGTCGTTCATCGTGGCCTGGCTATTTGGTCCAAGGGCCATTCGTTGGTTGAAGTCGCGATTTCGCGAGCCGATCAAGAGCGCCTCCGACCGGCTCAACGAGTTGCATGCCGCCAAAGCTGCGACTCCCACGATGGGGGGGCTCTTCATCGTCGGCGCCATTCTGGTGGCAGGACTCTTGTGCGGGGATCTGTCGAGCTCCTACGTGCAGCAGGGACTGATTGTAACCGCATCCTTCGGGCTGCTGGGGGCGACCGACGACTGGATCAAGATCCGGACGCACAAACGGGGGCTCACCGCCCGGCAGAAGTTCCTGATGCAGTTCGCCTTAGCTCTTCTCGTGGCTGGCTGGTTATACGCCGTGCAGCGCGATAAACCACACGGGCTGGAGATCGTCTGGCCGATCGGTAAACTGGCAATCTCACTAGGCCCGTTGTTTGTCGTGTGGGCGGCGTTCGTAATGGTCGGCAGCTCGAACGGCGTCAACCTGACCGACGGTCTCGACGGCCTGGCGACCGGCTGCCTGATCATCGCCGGAACCGCTTTTACCGTCCTCTGTTATGTCGCGGGACACCACGGCATGGCGGAATACCTGGCCGCGCCGTACTTCGCCGGCGCGGGGGAACTGAGCGTTCTGTTCGGCGCGATGGTCGGCGCGCTCCTCGGATTCCTGTGGTACAACTGCTACCCCGCTCAGGTCTTCATGGGCGACACCGGCTCGCTGCCGACCGGCGCCCTCCTGGGATTGGGCGCACTGGTCATCCGCCAGGAAGTCCTGCTGGCGATTGTCGGGGGTGTGTTCGTTGTCGAAACCCTCAGCGTCATTCTGCAGGTGGCCTGGTTCAAGCTGACCGGCCGGCGGCTGATCGCCTGCAGTCCGCTCCACAACCACTTCGTGTTTCGCGGCGAACACGAGATCAAAATCGTCGTCCGCTTCTGGATCAGCTCGGCCCTGCTGGCGCTGATCGCCGTGGCCAGCCTGAAAATCCGCTGACGGGGCTCCGGCCCGCAAGGTGATAACTCCCGTGGACCTGCCGCACAAGCTGTTTCTGGCGCTGGCGGGTCTGCTGCTGGGATTCGGCCTGCTGATGGTCCACAGCGCAAGCATTACGTCGTGGCCGACGGAGTTCGAGCAGGTTTATCTCTCAAAACACCTGCTGTTCCTGGCCGTGGGACTGGTCGCAGCGACGGTTGCGGCGTGGTTGCCGCCGACATTCTGGAAGGCCGCGGCGCCGTGGCTCTTTCTGGCGACGGTGATTCTGCTCGTCGCGGTTCTCGTGCCGGGAATCGGCAGCCGGGTGAAAGGCGCCCAGCGGTGGATCCGGATTCTGGGCTATTCGCTGCAACCGTCGGAACTGACGAAGATCACCCTGCCCCTGATGCTCTGCACGCTGATTGACTTTCGGCGGGATCGACTCAGTCACTGGTGGACGGGGACAGTCCCGATCCTGTGGCCCGTCGTCCTGGTTGTGCCGCTGGTGCTGGTGCAGCCCGACCTGGGGACGGCGGCGTTTCTGCTCGGCGGGACGGGAATCGTGCTGCTGGCGGCCGGCTGGCCGGTGCGGAATTTCATTCTCAGCCTGGGAGCGGTCGTCCCGGCCCTGCTGGGAGCGCTTGTCCTCAAACCCTATCAGCGACAGCGGATCGTCGGATTCCTGGAAACCTGGAGCGATTTCGACTCAGCCCCGTATCAGATTAAACAGTCGCTGGTGACGCTGGGTTCGGGAGGGCTGTTCGGCGTGGGGCTGGGGCGGGGCTGGCAGAAGCTGAGTTTTCTGCCGGAGGCGAATACGGACTTCGTCTTTGCGGTCGTCGGTGAGGAACTGGGACTGGTGGGGACGCTGAGTCTGATCGCCCTCTGGTGCGGGCTCTATCTGTCGGGGCTTCGACTCCTCTCCCCGCTCGAACCTCGCAGCTTCGGTATGGTCGCCGGATTTACGCTGCTGACTCAGCTTGTCGCCCAGGCGGCGTTGAACATCGCGGTCGTCACGGCCATGGTCCCTCCTAAAGGAATCTCCCTGCCGCTGGTCAGCTATGGCGGGAGCAATCTGCTGGTGAGTCTCCTGTCGCTGGGAATCGTCCTCAGCCTGGCTCGCGACGTTCCGTCTCAACCTGCGGCCCCGCCTCAATGACGGCCACCGAAACATTTCTGTTTGCCGGCGGCGGGACCGGAGGCCATCTGTTTCCGGGACTCGCCGTCGCCGAAGAACTGCGTGAACGGCGGCCGGGCTGTCGGATCCTCTTTGTCGGTTCCGAGCGACCGATTGAAGCGGAGATTCTGGCCCGGGCCGGTGAGCAACACGTTCCGCTCCCGATTCGCTCGTCCGCCGATCTGAGGTCGCGCCCCTGGCGGTTTGTCATTGATAACGTGAGATCCGTTCGTGCCGCGGGGCGGCTGCTGCGCGAACATCGTCCGGTCGCAGTTCTCGGACTCGGAGGCTTTGCCAGCTTTCCCCTGTTGCTGCAGGCTCGATGGCGGCACGTTCCGTTCTTCCTGCTGGAACAGAACGCCATTCCCGGCCGAGTAACGCGCTGGCAGGCACGCCAGGCGCGGGCGGTCTGTCTGACGTTTCCAGAGTCCGCTCAACGATTGCAGGGAGCGGTGTGCCGGGACACAGGGAATCCCGTACGGAAGTCGATCGCCAGACTCGCGCAGTTGCGTGGAGAATTCGACGGCCGCATCCTGCTGGTGCTGGGAGGCAGCCAGGGGGCGGAGTCACTGAATCAGGCGGTGCGTGCCTGGGTCGCCGAACAACGCGAACTGCTGAACGGCTGGACGATCTGGCATCAGACGGGGCCGCGCCAGCAGGCGGAAATCGCAGCCGAATACGCCCGGCTGGGAGTCCCTGCCGAGGTTGCGCCGTTCTGGAGCGATCTGCCCGAACGGTATGCGGCCGCCGGGATCGTTGTCTCGCGCGCAGGAGCGACCACCATCGCCGAGCTGTTGTGCGCCGGCAAACCGATGGTGCTGCTCCCCTACCCTCACGCGGCCGACGACCATCAGCGGGCGAACGCCGCCTCGCTGGTCCAGGCGGGGGCCGCCGAAGTCGTTGAACACGCAACCGACGCGGCAGACACGGTCCGTCGGCTGGCGGCGGTGCTCACGCCGCTGCTTGGCGATCCGGACCGCCGACGGCGTCTGGCAGAGGCCGCTCGCGCGCTGGCCCGGCCGAACGCCGCCCAGACTGTCGTTGACCTGTTGCTGGCCGGCGCAGGACAATAGGGGCGAATGGATTGAACGACACAGAAGGGATGCTGGAATGTCATTGTCGGCGCAAGATCTGATTCTGGTGACCGGGGCCACGGGTCTGGTGGGAAGTCACCTGGTCGAAACTCTTCGCCGTCAAGGATTGCGGGTCCGCGCTCTCGTGCGCGATCCCGCCGCCGCAATGCTGGCCGCCGCCGCGGGAGTGGAACTGGTCGTCGGCGATCTGTCCCGACCGGAGTCGCTGGTGGCGGCGGTCCGGGGAGCCACCGTCATCGTGCACTGCGCCGCGAAGGTCGGCGACTGGGGGCCGGTCGACGAGTACCGGCAGATCAACGTCCGCGGTCTGGAGCAGCTCCTGCTCGCGGCGGAACGGCAGGGGACGCTGCGACGGTTCGTCCACATCAGTTCGCTGGGGGTCTATCCGGCCCGCGACCACTACGGCACCGATGAGACCACGCCGCCGTCCAGCACCGGCATCGACGGCTACACGCTGACCAAAGTCGAGTCCGAGCAACTGGTGCTGCAGCACGTCCGCGAGCACGGCCTGCCCGCCGTGGTGCTGCGACCGGGCTTCATTTACGGCCCGCGGGATCGTTCGGTTCTGCCCCGCGTCATCGGACGGCTGCGGGACGGCAAGTTTGCCTATCTCGGCTCCCCAGACCTGTTGATGAATAACACGTACGTCGGCAATCTGATCCAGGCGATCCTGCTCGCGCTCGACTCGGTACGGGGTGTCGGGCAGGTTTACAACATCGCCGACGGCCGGCTGGTCTCGAAACGGGAGTTCATCGAGACGATCTGCCGGTTGTCGAACTTGCCGGTCCCGAAAAAAGTCGTCCCGCTGGGCATCGCCCGTCCCCTGGCGCGGGTTCTGGAGACCGTCTGGAAGTGGCTCGGAAAGACCGAGGCTCCGCTGCTGTCGCAGGCACGCATCAAATTCCTGGGTCTGAACCTCGACTACTCGATCGAGAAGGCCAAACGGGAACTCGGTTACATACCGTCGACCGATTTCCAGGAAGCGATTGCGGCGACGCTGCATGCGGACAACTCGATCGCCCGCGCGGCCTGAACGTCGAAGGGAAGAAGCGGAGAGTCCAGTGTCGAGAGCCGAGAGCCAGACGGAAAGCCGGTGGCACACTCGCGGCAAGGTCCGACGGGCTGCAGTGTCGCAGAGCGAATGAGTCTGCCTTTCGACATTCTCTTCCGTCTTCTCTGCGTCCTCTGCCAACTCTGCGCCTCAGCGAGAGATCTTCTCACCCGGCGTTTCTCCCCCGGCCGATCCCGCTAGAATTCCCTCGCCGGTGCTGACTGCCGGCGGAGAGTGTGCCGCATGTTTCCGATTCGCGACGACGTTCCCTCGACCCGCGTCCCGGTGGTCAACTCCGCCATCGTCGCGATCTGTTCCGTGGTCTTCCTGCTGCAGCTCGCAGGAGGAGACGGTGGCGAGCGGATGGCGGAGGAGTACGGTTTCGTTCCCGCGAGGCTGACGCAACCGGGCCGGGCGCTCGTGATTCCGCACCGCGAACTGGTCCGGACGCCGACGGGAATGGAGGTTCGCGAGACCGAGCGAGACCTTGTGCCGACGCCGATCGCTCCGGTGCTGACGCTGTTGACCTGCATGTTTCTGCACGGCGGCTGGATGCACATCATTGGCAACATGTGGTTTCTGGTGGTCTTTGGCGACAACGTGGAAGATCGCTTCGGCCACTTCGGCTATTTGCTGTTTTATCTCGGGTGCGGTCTGGCGGCGTCGGTGCTGCAGCTCATCGCCAGTCCCTATTCGCCAATTCCCACGATCGGAGCCAGCGGCGCCATCGCCGGAGTGATGGGGGCCTACTTCATCATGTTCCCGCGGGCGCAGGTGCTGACGCTCATTCCGATCTTCATTTTCTTTCAGTTCGTTGTCTTGCCGGCCCCGCTGTTTCTCAGCATTTGGTTCGTGTTTCAGCTCGTCTTCGCCGCGTTTTCCCAGACGGGAATCGGAGGTGTCGCCTTCTGGGCTCACGTCGGGGGCTTCGCGGCCGGAGTCGGAATCACGCTCTGGCTGAAGAACATTGGCTACCTCGGAGGCGAGACCCGCCACGTGCAACTGATCTCCTCGCGCAGGGAACCGCCGCGATGGAACTGATCCTCGCCAGCACCTCGCCCTACCGCCGAGCGCTGCTCGAACGTCTCGGTATCCCCTTTACCGCCATCGCGCCTGACTGCGACGAGGACGCCGTGAAGAGTGCGGGATTGCCGCCTCTGGTCGTCGCGCGGAGACTGGCGCGACGGAAGGTGCATAGCATTTGCGGGCGTTATCCGCACGCGGTAGTCATCGGCAGCGACCAGGTTGTGGATCTGGACGGGGAACGGTTCGACAAGCCCGGTTCCGCCGAAGCCGCCGTCCGTCAGTTGCAGCGACTCGCTGGACGCACCCATCGTCTCATCACCGCGGTTGCCGTCGCTTCACCCGCGGGCTGGATGGACTGGGAGAACGTCTCGGAGTTGGCAATGCGAGCGCTTCCGGACGACGCCCTGCGACGGTACGTGGAGGCCGACCGTCCCTGGGACTGCGCCGGCAGCTACAAGCTGGAATGCCGCGGCATCGCGCTGTTCGAGCGAATCGACACCGACGACCAGACCGCGATCATCGGCCTGCCGCTGTTGCGATTGACGCAGATCCTGACCGAGCTGGGATTCGAAATTCCGTAATTACTCGATCCGCTCGGCGCCGGTCGGCCCCTTGCGATCGTGCGGGGCCGGCAGGCGGCAGCCGCAGTGGAGTCGATTCATCACCGGAACCGCCCCGACGACTTCACGGACAATCTCCGCGACATCGACGGTCTGATCGCAGGTCTCGACAAAGCCTTCCAGGCAGATTCCGTTCGGACCGCGGTGAACCCGCAGATCGGAAAACCGCAGCTTCGGATGCTCCAGCAGATGGCTCTGCACCAGCATCTCGGTCGTGTGCGGACCGCTCCGTTCTTCAGCCACCGGTCCATCCATGCGTCGCGTCGTGTTCACAGAACACCTCCCCGGGAACCTGGTCCCGAGCCAAAAACCCGATCCTCGATCGAACCCGCTTCATTTACACTAACGACCGCCGGGCGAATCCGTCACGAGAATCTCGAACAATTGCGACAGATTCCGACGAACGGGGACGCGACGACCGCTCCGGAGTCAAAACACACCCCGGAAACCCAACCCCGAGAATCTTCCTGATCGGCCAACTCTCACTGATCCGATCGCGGCGCCGGTTCGTGCGGCTATGTCAGGAGATCCTTGATGACGTTGCCTTCCACGTCGGTCAGACGGAAATCCCGGCCCTGGAACCGGTACGTCAGCTTCTCGTGGTTGATCCCCAGCAGATGCAGCAGCGTCGCGTTGAGATCGTGGACATGAACCGGATTCTGGGTCACGTTGTAGCTGAAATCGTCCGTTTCGCCGTAGGTAATCCCCGGTTTCGTGCCGCCGCCGGCGAACCACATCGTGAAGCAGCGGGGATGGTGATCGCGGCCGTAGTTTTCCTTGGTCAGCGTTCCCTGGCTGTAGGCCGTCCGACCGAACTCCCCGCCCCAGACGACGAGGGTGTCGTCCAGCATGCCCCGCTGCTTGAGGTCCTTGATCAGCGCTGCGCAGGGCTGATCGGCGGCTTTCGTGAGCTGGCGGATGCTGCCCGGCAGGCCGCCGTGGTGATCCCAGCCGCGGAGGAAGACCTGCGTAAAGCGAACGCCGCGTTCCGCCATCCGGCGGGCGAGGAGGCAGTTGTAGGCGAATGAACCGGGCTGGGTCACTTCGGGGCCGTACATGTCGAGCACGTGCTTGGGCTCGTCGTTGATGTTGACGAGCTCCGGCACCGAGGTCTGCATGCGGAAGGCCATTTCGTACTGGGCGATGCGGGCGGAGATCTCCGGATCGCCGACCGTGCCGAGTCGTTCCTGGTTCAGTTCGACGAGACCGTCGAGCATCTGCCGGCGGACCTCGGCGTTCACGCCGGGAGGATTGGAGAGATACAGGACCGGGTCGCCCGAAGACCGGAGTGAAACGCCAGCGTGCTTAGTGGGCAGAAACCCCGAGCCCCAGAGACGGGAAAAGAGCGCCTGCGTCTGCGAGCCGGTTGCGATCCGGGAGATCAGGACCACGAATGAGGGGAGGTCCTGGTTGGGGCTGCCGATGCCGTACGACAGCCAGGCGCCGAGCGAGGGACGGCCGGGGATTTCGCTGCCGGTGGTGATGAAGGTGATGGCGGGGTCGTGGTTGATGGCTTCGGTGTGCATCGATTTGACGATGGCGATGTCGTCGACGACGCCGGCCATGTGGGGCAGCAGTTCGCTGACCCAGGCGCCATTCTGTCCGTGCTGGCTGAAGTTGAAGACGGAGGGGGCGATGGGGAAGCGGGCCTGCCCGCTGGTCATGGTGGTGATCCGCTGACCGTTCCGGACCGATTCCGGCAGATCCTTATCGAACCAGTCCTTGAGCCCCGGCTTGTAGTCCCACAGGTCGAGCTGCGACGGGCCGTCGGCCATGAACAGCCAGATCACGCGCTTGGCTTTGGGGGCATGGTGGAGAGCCGGCAGGGCGCCCGGGCCGTCGTTCGCGTTCGGCGTCGCCCCGAAGAGCTGGGGGTTGAGGACGGAGCCCAGGGCGGCTGCCCCGAGCCCGGTCGCGGACTGGCCGAAGAAGTACCGGCGGGAGATCTGGGTGCGGAGCTGGTCGAGGTTGAACATGATGGCCGGTCTTTTTTTGTGCAGGAGACTTCAGGGAAACGGATCGTTACGTGTCGCTCGACAGCTCATCGAGGTCTGGAGGCAGTTCCATCTCCTCAATGACGGTTCTCAACCGAGCCGAAAGTTCTGGAGGAACGCGATTGACCCAAGTTGCGTCAATCAATTTCGCGGACAGCAGGTCTTCCAGATGCACCTGATCTTTCTTGCGAAAGGATGTCAGCTTCATCCGGACGAGCGCTTCCAGAGATAGAAAGCGATATTCATCACCTTCGACGGCGTCGCTCAGCTCCGGAGCTGGAAGCAGATAGTCCTTGCGAACGAGTTCACCGGCCTTAACGACGTGAACCCCCTCTTCGAAACCGCCATTCGGGCCGTCGAGAAAGAAATCGATCCCTGCCGCATGTCGATAGCGAAATCCGGCAGCGGTCATGGCCTCTGCGGCAGCCGGCAGATCTTCGCGGCGGAGCAGAATGTCGACATCGACCGTGTTGCGGACGGCGCGTGGATTCACTTGTGCGACCCAGGCGGCCACGGCATTCCCGCCGATCACGCAATACGGAATGCCGGCGCCTTCCAGCGCCGAAGCCGTTCGCAGCAATCGTTCTCGCACGAGCTCCACGGCGCGGACCATTCGATCGAGGACTTCGTATCCCATTCCGACGACTTCTGACATCGACAGCGCTCGCTTCCTACTCCTTCGTAATCGTCTCATCCAGATTCAGAATCAGGTTCGCCACCATCGTCCAGGCGGCGTAGTCTACGATCTCCGCCGGCGACGGCTTCGGAGCATCGCCATAGCTGGCGAGTTGCTCGGCGGCCTGCGGGTCAGCGGCAAAACTGGTCCGCTGACGTTCGAGGACGCGCTGCACGACTTCCAGCTCCCGCGGCTTCGGCTTCCGCGAGACTGCCAGGCGGAACGCCAGGTCGATCCGCTCGGCGGGGGTCGCACCTCCTTCGGCGATCAGCCGTCCGGCAAATTTGCGGGCGGCGTCGACCGACTGACGCTCGTTCATCAGCGCCAGCGCCTGCAGCGGCGTATTGGTCCGCGGACGGCGGACCGTGCACGTCTCCCGGCTGGGAGCGTCGAACGTCAGCATCGTCGGCGGCGGACTGGTCCGCTTCCAGAACGTGTAGAGGCTGCGGCGATAGATTTTTTCGCCCTCGTCGGCTTTGAAGTCGCGCGTGTTGCTCCCCACGAAGGCGACCGCTTCCCAGATCCCTTCGGGCTGGGGCGGCTTGACGCTTTTTCCCCCTTCGCGTTCAACGAGCAGGCCGCTGATGGCCAGCAGCGAATCCCGGATGACTTCGGCGTCCAGCCGGAATCGCGGGCCATGCGCCAGCAGGCGGTTGTCGGGGTCCTTGGCGAGGACCTCCGGAGTCACGCGCGACGCTTGCCGATACGTGCCGGACATGACCATCCGCTTGTGCATTTTCTTGACGTCCCAGCCGGTCGAGACGAACTCCGTTGCCAGCCAGTCGAGCAGCTCGGGATGGCTGGGCCATTCTCCCTGCGAACCAAAGTCCTCGGCCGTCTTCACGATCCCGGTGCCGAAAAACTGCTGCCAGTAGCGGTTGACCGTGACGCGGGCCGTGAGCGGATGGGCGGGCGAAACCAGCCACTGGGCGAGCCCCAGCCGGTTCGAGGGGGCTCCTTCGGGGAGCGGCGGGAAGACGGCCGGGACGCCGCGTTCGACGGAATCTCCCTTCTTGTCATACGCGCCGCGGATCAGCACGAACGCCTGTCGGGGCTGGGCCAGGTCTTCACTGATCATCGTGGCGGGGATCAGATTGTCGAGATCGGTGCGGGACTTCTTGAGATCGGCGATCTGCTTGTTGAGCGGGTCAAACGTCGGCCGCGAGCCCGAGTAGACATACTGCAGGAAGTAGTTGAGAATCTCGGCTTTCTGCGAATCGTTTCGCTTGTCCCCTTCGAGCTTGATCAACTCGACGATGTTTCCGGGGACGCCATTGGCGTCCTTGCGGACCGACTCTTCCCAGACGAGCAGCGAGTCGAACTTCGACAGGCCCTGAGCCGTGGTCGTCAGCAGTCCGGCCCGATCCCAGTGGACCGTGCCGCCGTGCTGCGTGAAGGCCCAGCCGTTGAGCGATTTTCCGGCCGGCAGTCCGACCAGCTCGGCGTCGACTTCCAGCCGGACCCACTGCCCGGTTGGAGGAAGCGGGCCGCCATGCCGGCGGGCGGGAGTGTTGGACTGCCCCCAGGGGATAACGTCTTCGCCCCAGTACGTGCGGTGTTCCCACTGGCCGTCGTGGAACTGAAGCATGATCGACTTGGGCGGGTTCTGCGGATCGAGATAGACCCAGGCGAACAGCCGGTCCCCCTGGCCGATCTTCAACTCGGGCTTCGCTCCGTTGAAGAAGTGCTGGATCAGGCCGTCGCCGGTCCGAGTATGGGACCGGTGACCGCTGTAGACCGGTCCCTGATCTTTGGTGACCCAGCGCCATTCGTGGCCGCTCTGCTGTGGATTGGCCCCGGACGGGAGTTCGTCGTCGATCCAGACGAACTCCTGCCGGACGGCGGTCAGCGCGTCGGCGGGCCGGTCTTCCAGGCTGGGATCGCTGTACTTGATCGCCGTCAGAGCCTGGCCGATCTGCTGCTGGGTCTCCTGGATCTGGCGGTCGTAATCCTGCAGTTGTTTCGTCTGCTCGGCGGTGGGAAGCTTCATCGTCGGCGGCGGCAGCAGGGCGTTCCCGTCCATCGCCTGGTCGGCGAGGCTGTAGAAGAAGGAGTAGAGCGAATAGAACTCCTTCTGCGAGATCGGATCGAACTTGTGGCTGTGGCAGACGGTGCAGTTGAGCGTTAGCCCCATGAAAATCGTGCCGATGGCTTCGGTGCGATCGACGGCGTACCTGACGAGGACTTCGTCGTTGATCGAGCCCCCTTCGCTGGTCGTCACGTTGCAACGGTTGAATCCACTGGCGACCTTCTGTGCGACGGTGGAGTCAGGGAGCAAATCGCCGGCGATCTGTTCAATCGTGAAGCGATCGAACGGCATGTTGCTGTCGAGAGCGTCGATGACCCACTCGCGATAGGGCCAGAGCGAACGCTCGTTGTCGAGGTGCAGCCCGTGGGTATCGCCGTAGCGGGCGGCGTCGAGCCAGTAGCGGGCCATGTGCTCGCCGTAACGGGGAGACTGCAGCAGTCGGTCGACCAGATGCTCGTAGGCATTCGGCGACGTGTCGGCCAGAAAGGCGTCGACTTCGGCGGGAGTCGGCGGCAGGCCGATGAGGTCGAACGTCAACCGACGAATCAGCGTGACGCGATCCGCCTCCGGGGAGGGCTCGAGACCTGTCTGTTCCAGACGGGCGAGGACGAACCGATCGATCGGATTGCGGACGGCCGTTTCGTGCTGGACCGCGGGCGGTTCCAGATGCTGTGGCGCGATGAACGACCAGTGGCCCTGGTAGTCCGCGCCCGAGGAGACCCAGCGCTTGAGCAGGTCGATCTGTTCCGCGGTCAGCGATTTGCCGCTCCCTTCCGGCGGCATTCGCAGATTGGAGTCCGCGGACCCGATCCGGGAGATCAGTTCGCTGGCTTCGAGTTTGCCGGCGACAATCGCCGTCTTGCCCGACTCGACGGTCGTTGTCGCGGCGTCGCGGACATCCAGACGCAGCCCCCCTTCCCGATGCTTCGGATCGGGGCCGTGACACTGGTAGCAGTTGTTGGACAGAATCGGACGGATGTCGCGATTGTAGCTGATCGGCCGATCCTCGGCGGCGAGCAGGCCGGCGAACTGGCTGCAGCTCAGCAGAACGAAGGCGCCTATCCAACGAGCCATCGGCAGAATCCTCGGGGCAGAACTGTGCGGGAACGTCATGGAGGGAGGAACAGCAGGCGGGGCGACCCGGCGACTCGATGAATTTCGGCATCGAGCGCCGCATTCATCAGTATAGGCTGATTCGATGACGGAAGTCCACGCGATTCGTCCGGCGGACGGTTGATGTCCGTTGTCGACCGGTTTTGCGAAAACAGTCCGGCCCTTGCGTGTCCGCGTCCGCAGAAACAAGATACCAGCAGCGCCCCCCCCATTCATTTCACAACCTGATCGCTTCGAGGGAGAATCTGATGCCGATGCGGACACTGGCCGGCTGGTGCCTGGCAATGATTCTATGCGTTGCTGGTTGCGGAACCGCGAAGAAGCCGGACGAAGCCGCCGGACCGGGTTCCCCCGCCGGACCGGCGCCCGGTTCACCCGAAGCCGCTGCACAGAAAGAAGCACCGATGCTGACCGTTCAGAAGGAACCCTTCGGGACGACGCCCGAAGGTGACGAGATCACTCAGTACACGCTGCAGAACGGCACCGGCATGCAGGTGTCGCTGATCGACTTCGGAGCAACCGTCGTCAACGTCGACGTGCCCGACCGCGACGGCAAGCTGGTAAATGTCAATCTGCGCCACCCGGACCTGGAAGCCTATCTGGTCAACGCCCCGTATTTCGGCGGCATCTGCGGGCGCTACGCAAACCGGATCGCCAACGGCAAGTTCTCGCTCGACGGCACGGAATACACGCTGGCGACCAATAACAGCGGGCACCACCTGCACGGGGGGCTGGTCGGCTTCAACCGGAAAGTCTGGAAGTCCGAACCCGAACAGAGTGGCGATGCCGCGGCCGTCCGCTTCACCTATACGAGTCCGGATGGCGAAGAAGGCTACCCCGGTGCGCTGAAAGTCGTTGTCGTCTACAGCCTCAATCGCCAGAACGAACTGTCGATCGACTACACCGCGACGACTGACAAGCCGACCGTCCTGAACCTGACGAACCACTGCTACTGGAACCTGGCGGGTGAGGGAACGATTCTCGATCACGATCTGACGCTGATCTGCGACAAATATCTGCCAGTCGACGAAGGGGCGATTCCGACCGGTGAACTCGCTCCGGTGGCAGGGACCGTGATGGACTTCACCACACCTCACAAAATCGGCGAGCGGATCGGCGAAACCGTCAACGGCGGCGGTGGATACGACCATTGCTACATCATCAATGGTTCCGCGGGAACGTTGCGGCCGGCGGCAAAAATCGTCGAGCCGAAGTCCGGCCGCGTACTGGAGATCTCGACGACGGAGCCCGCCATTCAGCTCTACACCGGCAACTTCCTGGACGGGACGCCCGCGACCGCTCTGGCCCCGAAGAATGGTGCGTTCTGCCTGGAGGCTCAACACTATCCGGATTCGCCGAACCATCCCGACTTCCCCACGACCCGGCTGAACTCCGGTGAGACCTACCGTCAAACGACCGTTCACAAGTTCTCGGTCCAGAAGTAACCTCCTGGCCCACTCCGGGTGCTGAGAGCGGGGTTTCCCTCTTTGCGCCATCGTTCAGGAGTGCAATACTGAACCGGTGGGCCGCCAATCTTCCGTCCGGCAGATCGCCGGACGGGCCGGTCACTCTGCAGGATCATCCGATGCCGCAAGCGAAGGGTCCCGTCCCACCCGGTGCAGGACGCCCGGGTCAGCCCGGAAGTGCTCAGCGTCCCGGTCCCCTCCCGGGACCGCAGGGCCGGCCCGCCGCCGGCCCCGGCGAACTCGCTCCCGGTCAATTGCTCGTCGACGATTCATCCGTTGCTTCGAGTTATACCAACTTCTGCCGGGTGCTCAGCACCGCGGAAGAGCTGATCCTGGACCTGGGGCTGAATCCCAATCCGCCGAACGGCAACGGAATGGTCGTCAAGGTCTCGCAGCGGGTCATCATGAATCACTTCACCGCCAAGCGGCTGTTGACGACGCTGGCGATGGCGGTTCAGCAGCACGAACAGGCCTTCGGGCCGCTCGAATTGAATGTCGGCAAACGACTCCGATCGCCCGGTGGAGGAGAACGGGCCTGATCCCCCCGCTGGAGGCTCTCGTGGCAGTGTTTCGCGCAGGGTCGATCGTGATCGGCGCGTGCTGTGCGCTCTTCGGAGTCGGCGCTGCTCAGGGGGGGGACGATCCTGAGCTGCGCGTGTTCTTCGAGCAATTGCGCGGACGGGGGCTGTTCAGCGTCGCTGAAGGCTATGCCCTCCACCGGTTGGCGGACCCGCTGCTGAACCAGGACATCCGGTCGGATGTTGTGATCGAGCTGGCCCGGACGCTGGCCGACCACGCGTTCCTGACGACCGGCGACGAGCAGACCGATCTGTTCGCGCGCGCCGAGCAGGAGTTGGTTGATGAACTGGCGCGAACTCCGCCACCCGAGCGGCCCGCCTTGCTCGAAGCCCAGCGAGTGGTTGTGCTCGGCCTGCGCGCCGAATCCCGTTGCTGGCCGGCACGGGTCTTCGCGGACGAGGCGTCACTCCAGCAGCAGGCCATCGAGAAACTGAAACCGGCAATTGACGAGCTGAAGCGACAGGAATCTCGCGTGGCCGGCTGGAGCACTGGCGCAAATCGTCCGCCGCGCATGACTCCGGCCGAGATCCGGAGCTGGCTGGCGGAGATCCGCTGGTGGCTGGCCAGGCTGCTTCTCTGGCGCGCCGAACTGACCGCGGGACAGAACCGAAGTTCGGATCTCCTCGATGCCGAGGCGGCCGCTCGCAGAGTCGCCGGCGATGAAGACGACATATCCGTCACGGCCCGCGTCATGCTGGCGAGCTGTCAACGCCTCCGCGGAGATTCGGCGCGCGCGGCGGAGATGCTCAAAGCTCTCGAAACCGTCGATCCGCCGCCGTCCGCCGTCGCGGCAGACGCCATTGCGGTCGAACGGGTCCGCCTGGCGCTCGACCAGAAGCGTCCCGATGACGCCGTCCAGACAGCGGTGTCCTATCGCAGCCGGACGCAGCGCTGGCCCGGCGAACTGGCCTGGTGGCAGCTTGCCGGACTCATTCAGCTTCGCAACATCGCCGCCGAGCGGCAGGACGCCGATCTCGCACAGGAGTTCCAGACTGCCGGCGAGCAGCTCGTCGCGCGGGCCGACCAGCAACTGGGGGGCGTCTGGGGTCAGCGCTGCCGGCAGTTGTGGGAGCTGGCCGAAAACGCCCGGAAGTACGGCCCCGAACTGGATCGCTTACTCCGAGCCGGCCGCTCGGCCCGGACGGCGCAGCGCTGGGTCGAGGCGGAAACCGCCTACCGGGCCGCCCTGCGACTGGCTCAGGAACGGGCGAATGACGATGCCCGGATGGAAGCCGGCTGGGGGCTGGCGTCGGTCTTTCTGCAGCAGTCCCGCTGGGATGACGCCTCCGCCGAATTTGCGACGCTCGCCCGCGATCTGAAATCGCATCCGCAAGCCTCTTCCGCCAGCCTGATGTCGGCCTACGCGCTCGCGCGACGGTTCGATCAGTCTCCAACGCCCGAGCATCGGGCGGCGCTCTTCGCCGATCTCGACCGGCATCTCGCCGCCTGGCCGTCGGACAGCACCACGGGAGAAGGCTGGCTCATGCGGGCCCGACTGCTGGAACGCGAGGGGCGATTCGCGGAAGCGGCCCGCAGTTTTCTGAAAGTCCCCGTCGATCACCCGCAGCATGAGGACTGCATCGCGCTCGCGGCCCGCTGCTTTCTGCAGGCCGTCACTGGGAATCCAGCGGAAGCCGGAGTGACTGCCGAAGTCGCGCTGTCCGAACTCGCGGAGCCGCTGGCGGCGCTGAAATCGGATGGTCCCGGCTGGACGGTCTCGCAGGCGGAATTTGCGATTCAGGCGGCCCGGCTCTGGCTGGCCATCGAGCCGCCCCGCTACGCCCGGGCCGCTGCACTCCTGGCGACATTTCAAGAAGCCCGGCCGGTCGCCGATCTGACCGCCGTGCAGCGCAGCCGCTGGGATCTCCTCAAGGCCGAAGCCGTTCCGGTGCAGATCGTCGCCCTGGCGGGCGAAGGACGCGGCAGCGCCGCCGAGGCTCTGGCGACGCAGTGGGATTCCGCGCCGCCCGACAAACTGCTGACGCTGATGAAGACGCTCGTCGAAGTCCGGCAGTCGGTCCGCGCCGAACTGCAGCCGCGTCTGACGAGCCTGCTGCTGAAAACCATCGAGCGGGTTGCCGATGCACGCAAGACGGTTCCCTCGGAGCGAAGGCGGGAGTGGGATCTGGCCCTGGTCGACGCCCATCTGGCGTCGGGACAGTTCCACCGGGCCTCGCGCGTGCTGGAAGATCTGGTTCGAGCCAATCCGCAGGATCTCGAACTGGCCCGGCTCGCGGTCAAGCTGCTGGCCGATGTCAAGACGCCGGAAGCCGACGCCGTGCGGGAACTCACCTGGTCCCGTCAGGAGGCGACGTCCAAGCCTGGATCGCCCGACTGGATCGCCGCCCGGCTGGGTCGCATCGAAGCGATGCTCGATTCCGGCCAGACCCCGGAAGCCGGGAAGCTGTTCAAAGTCACCGCCCTGCTCTACCGGCGCCAAAGTCCGCCGGAGCTGCAGCAGAAGTTCGACGCGCTGGAGCGGCGGCTGAAGGCAGAGCCGTAGCGGACGCCGGACGGAGCTCCGAATCGCACGAACTAAGGCGAAGTGCTTGAACCACAAAAGTCACGAAGAGCACGGAAACAATTGATGGGAGTCGGGCGGCACTGGTGGCCTTCAGCCACCAGTGCTCTTCTCCGAGCCCAATCCAGAGAGCCCTGCGGCGTCAGGTGATGTGCGCGCCGCGGGTTTCGACGTAGACCGCATACAGCGACGTGCTGCCGGTCATGAACAGCCGGTTGCGGCGCGTCCCGCCGAAGCAGACGTTGCTGCAGATCTCCGGCAGCAGAATCTGACCGATCCGGACCCCTTCCGTCGGCTCGAACACGTGGACGCCGTCGTAGCCGTCCCCGACCCAGCCCGCACTGGCCCAGATATTGCCGTCGACGTCGCAGCGGATCCCGTCCGCGAGTCCGGATTTTTCGATCGTCGCGCCCCCCTCCTTCATCACCAGCTTCATCGACGCAAACTCGCGCCCCTTCGCCAGCTTCTTCTCGTCGACGACGTCCCAGACCTTGATGTTCTTCGGCGCGTCCGCATAGTGCGAAGCCCCGGTATCGGCGACGTACAGCTTCTTGTAATCGGGCGAGAAGCATAGGCCGTTCGGCTTGAAGATCTCGTCGGTGACCTTCTCCAGCTTCAGCGTCTTCCCGTCGATCCGATAGACCGCTTCCTTCTGGTACGGCTGCGTCGACGTGTTCGGAGCCTTGTTCCCCTCGTAGTTCATCAGGCTCCCGTAGCCCGGATCGGTAAACCAGATGTCGCCGTTCGGGTGGACCACCGCGTCGTTCGGAGCATTGAGGGGCTTGCCGTCGTGCTGGTCGGCCAGCACGGTCACGCTGCCGTCATATTCGTAGCGGACCACCCGGCGGTTGCCGTGCTCGCACGAGATCTGCCGGCCGTGGAAATCAAACGTGTTCCCGTTGCTGTTTCCTGCGGGGTTGCGGAACGTCGTGACGTGGCCGTCTTCTTCCAGCCAGCGAAGCTGGACGTTGTTCGGGATGTCACTCCAGAGCAGATAACGGCCCACGCCATTCCACGCGGGGCCTTCCGCCCACAGCATCTGATCGCTGTGATACAGCCGCTGAATCGGCGTATTGCCGAGGGCGTACTTCTTAAACCGGGGATCGAGCGCAACGAGGTCGGGATCGGGATAGCGAACCGGCGCAGCGCCGGGACCGTAGTCGCGGGCGAATGCCGCGGAAGCCGTCAGACCCAGCGCCCCGGCCGCCGCGGCCAGAAAGCTTCTGCGCGGAACGGCGGAGACGGTCGATTCTGCGGCGGGGAGATGGTCCGAAGCAACAGGCTGCACTGTCATGCTGACTCCTTGATGTCACTGGCGCATAGTTCTCCGAAGCGGCCTCGCATCGAGACATCGCCCCGTCCGGGCAGCGTAGCACGCCCGCCGGGACGACGAAACCGGCCGCTTTCGTGAACTTCAGGCCTCCTTGGAGAGCCGAGTTGACGATCCGCCGAACCGCGCCTACCGTTGTGGGCAGGTGCGAATCCCGGCTCAGGGGCGTCGTGGCGGGGATGGAGTTCACCGGCGAGTGGCAATCGAGGCAGGATCATGGAATATCGACAGCTTGGCGGCTCGGGTTTCTCGGTGCCGGCGCTGACGCTCGGAACGGGAACATTCGGCGGCTCGACGGAGCTCTTCAAGGCGTGGGGCGCGACCGATGTCGCCGAGGCGACCCGGCTCATCGATATCTGCCTCGAAGCCGGCCTGACGATGTTCGACTCGGCGGACATCTACTCCAAGGGACTCGCCGAAGAGATTCTCGGCCAGGCGATCAAGGGCCGACGCGACAAGGTCCTGATCTCGACCAAAGCCACCTTCCGCAGCGGGGAAGGCCCCAACGACGTCGGCTCGTCGCGGTTCCATCTGACCCGCGCCGTCGAGGGCTGCCTGCAGCGACTCGGTACGGATTACATCGATCTCTTTCAGCTCCACGGCTTCGACGCGAAGACTCCGATCGAAGAGACGCTTTCGACGCTCGACGGTCTCGTGAAGGAGGGCAAGATCCGCTACATCGGTTGCTCCAACTTCTCCGGCTGGCACCTGATGAAGTCGCTGGCGATCTCCGAAAAGTACGGCTGGTCGCGCTACGTCGCCCATCAGGCCTACTACTCGCTGGTCGGTCGCGACTACGAACAGGAGCTGATGCCGCTCGGACTGGACCAGAAGGTCGGCGCAGTCGTCTGGAGCCCGCTGGGCTGGGGCCGGTTAACGGGCAAGATCCGCCGGGGACAGCCGCTGCCGGAATCGAGCCGGCTGCAATCGAAAGTGGCCGTCGATGTCGGCCCACCCATTCCGGATGAACTCCTCTACAACGTAGTCGATGCGCTCGAAGCCATCGCCGTCGAGACCGAGAAAACGGTCCCGCAGGTCGCGCTGAATTGGCTGCTGCAGCGACCGACAGTGGCCACGGTCATTATCGGCGCCCGCAACGAGGAGCAGCTCCGCCAGAATCTGGGGGCCGTCGGCTGGAATCTCACGCCCGACCAGGTCGCCAAGCTCGATGCGGCGAGCGCCACCACGCCGGCCTATCCGTACTGGCATCAGCGCGGCTTCGGCGAGCGGAATCCGCCGGCGGTCGGTTAGAGACGGCAATGCGTCCGCAGTTCGACTACGGCCGCACGGCCTCGCTCCAGCCTGGAACGGTCTCGCTCAGAATCTCGCTGACGGCCCGACGCTCTTCGGCCTTGAACAGGGAATCGTCGGTCGCGGGCTGGTCGTTGTTCAGCGCAGCGCGGAGCCGCCGGAAGACCGCTTGCCTCAGCGGCTCCGGCAGGCCCGCGAAGGCGTCGGACTGGATCAGATAGCTGCATGGGAAGCGGAACATCCGCCTGGCGAGGTCGAACTCGCGGAGCGACCAGCCCCGACTGTCCCGCTGGCCGCGTGCGGCGAATTCCGCGGCAAACTCCGACGTACCCCGAATCGGCGCTGTCAGCCGCGCTTCCCCCTCGAACAACAGCATCTTCGCAACCAGCTCCGCCGACTTGTCGATCCGTTGCTGCAGCTCGGCCGCGCTGACCGTCGCACCCTGCTCCTGTTCGTAGAGTGCAGACCGGACTTCAAAACCGGCCTGGGTCAGCACGTTGTAAGTCGCCGTCTGGTGCTCCAGAACCATCAGCGCGACCAGATCGCTGTGCGGCGACAGGTACTGCCCGACATCGAATCGGCTCGAAAGATCGGTGACGTTCTGGCCCGCTGCGTTGTCGATTTGTCTGGGCTTCTTGTTATCCGGCAGCGTGAAATTTCCCAGGTGCCGCTGGTCGCCGTGCGTCCCCGTGACATACCAGCCGCCCCAGCGCTGAGTCAGGGGGCTGGCGTGCGTCGTCACGAAACTCCCGGCGCTGATCACCGGGTGACCGTCCGGATCGGGATGAACCGAACGGACCAGCACGCCGGGGACGTTGCGAGTCCGCGCCGCGCCGTGACAGGTCAGGCAGTTGTTCGTGCGTCGCGGAAACGCGGCCGGTTGCTCGGCATCCTGCGAGACCGTATAGAACACCATCCCGAGCCGGGGATCGGAGACGGCGATCTCCAGCAATCCTCCCTGCACGTACCCCAGATGGACGTCGTCGCTGAAGTAGATCGCCCGCGGCGTGCGCGGCCCGATCTTGTCGTCCTGCAGACTCGTGCGGGCGAACGTCAGGACCTGTGACGAGACTGGAATCTCCAGCGCCGCCAGCACGGCTCGCAAGTATCCCTGCGGTCCGCGGTGCTCCAGCGTCACTTCTCCGGAACCCAGCCGCTGCTGCAGCCGCGACACCCGGTTCTCCGGCGTCGCCTCGCTGTAGTTGATCGGTTCCTCTTCGTAGTTTACTCCCGCATTCGCCACGGAGAGCAGACACACTCCCAGCAGAGCGACTGGAACACGGATAGGACTCATCGGGGAAGATCCTTCGAGGGGCCGACGACTGCCCCGCCGTGGAACATGGATCGCACGGCGGGGCCAGGCGGTTCGGTTCAGGGTCGGGAGGACGCATTGCGGAGGCAGTAGACAAATTCGCCCGTGCGGATGATCAGACTGCCGTTGACGATCGCGACGCCGTATTGCACGGGATCGGCGAATCGGTTTTCACCCTGCGCCCGATTGCGTTCCCGCTCCTCAGCCGTCATGGCAGGTCGTTGACCGCCAGCCTCGCGATCAGGCTGTCCCGACGATTCTGCACTTGAGGGAGAGCCGCCTTCTGCGCGGTTCCCGGACGGCCGCCCGCCGCCGGTTCGGCCTTCAGCGCCTTCCTCGCGACCGGCGGCCCGATTGCGGGCCACGGCCTCATTGCCGGCTTCCTCGGCGTTCCAGAGCTGGTTTTCCGCCAGGACCTCGAACTCCTTGCCGACCGCCAGCACGGTTGTCAGACCATCTTTGCCGAAGATGTAGAGCCGGTCGCCGATCCCGACCGGCGTCGCCCAGCACCCCTGCCCGATTCGTTTGGCGTAATGTTTCTCGCCCGTCTGAGCGTCGTAGCAGAAGATGACCCCCGCCCGGTTCACCCAGTAGGCCAACCCCCGGTAGACCGTCGGCGAATTGAACGCCGGCATCGCTTCTTCCGTCCGCCACACGACCTTCGCCTGAAATCCGTCGCCGTCAGGCTCGATCGCGACGACGCCGTTCGACTTGCGCGCTTCCGCTTCATTCTCGTTGTGCATCCCGGGACTGGCGGCGATCACGAACCGGCCGTCGCCGATCGCCAGCGGGGTCGCGGAGCGGTTCCCGCCAATGTTCTCGGTCACCGTCCAGAGCTGCTTCCCCGTCTCCGGCTCGTAGCCGTCCAGCGAACCGGCCGAGCTGCAGACGATCTGCTGCGAATCGCCGACCGGCACGAGGGCGGGCGACGAGTAACTGGTCCGGCTGTCGCGATCGGTCTTCCAGCGCGTCTCGCCGGTCCGTTTGTCGACCGCCAGCAGGTAAGACGGTCCTTCATGATCGATCAGCAGCACCAGCGAATCGCCCACCTGGAGCGGCGACGCCGCCAGGCCGATGGTCGATTCGAACGGTCCGTAGTCTTCCGTCAGCGATCGCTGCCAGAGAACTTTGCCGTCGTGAGACAGAGCGACGAGATTCCCCGTCTCGAAGAACGCATAGACGCCGTGCTCGTCTACGATCGGCGTGGGTGCCGAACGGCTCTGAAAGTAGTTGCTGCGGACTGGCTGCGACGACTCGAACGTCTGCTGCCAGGCGATCGCGCCGTCGGCCAGTTGCAGCGCCACGATCTGGCAGCGTTCCTTCATCGTGCCGTCGATCGACGTCACGTAGATCGTGTCGCCCAGGATCACCGGGCTCGACTGTCCCTTGCCGGGTAGTTTCGTTTTCCAGGCAATGTTTTCGTCGGGCGACCACTTGGCCGGGATCGAGGCGGGGTCGACCGTGCTGGCGCCCTGTCCGAGAAATGCGGGCCACGACTCGGGCGCAGCCGCCAGAGCGGCGGCGAGAATCCACGAAACGGCTAATTGCATGCTGGACATTCCTTGGTCGATGATGAATGAACTTCGGGGACTCGGGCGGCCGGCGTCGTACGTCTGGCGGCCGTATCGGTAGTATTCGCGTCCACAGGTGGAGGCTGTCGGAGGGGTGGTGTCGCAGTCAGAGCGACGACGCAGATTCCCAGGGCCAGCAGATCGAGTTGAAGCTCGACCTGCAGTCGCCGGAACCAGGCTGAACGCGACAGCGAGCTGGAAACCATGAGCGAGTCTCCTGGCCATAGGGAACGGCAGACGAACATCAGAACTCGCCGATCGTCTCCCCGCCGGCGCGAGTCCCGACGGCGTGCCAGATCGGCAGATCGACGTTCTCGCTGACGAAGCGGACCGCGCCGTCGCACATCAGCGTGTGGACGCCCCCGACGTGATAGCTGCGCGCAGCAAAAATCCCGTTGCCGCACGTCCCCATGTCCGGCACGTCGCTGTTCGGATTGTGGTAGTGGTGGTACGCGGTCCAGTACTCGCGCCCGTGCATCCAGCCGGCCCCCCGCTGACCCGCCCAGCCGCGGCTGATCGCGACCGTCGCCGCTTCAAAGTCGGCAGGGTTGTTCGGCGGTCGATAACCGTTCGCCAGCCCCGGCGTCGCCGGTGGAACGGTGCTCGACGTCCAGACGCACGACACGTTGATGTAACTGCGGCGACGTTCCATGTCGTTCGTCGGCGCGGACACCGTCTGAACGGGGAATCCAAAGATCGACTCCGAGAAGGCCGCGGTGTTGCTCATCCCGTCGGTGATGTGCGCGAACCGCACCTTGGAGTTCGTCCAGACCAGGCCATCCGTCGGCGCGCGACCGTCGTAGTTGGTGCCCAGGGCGGTCCCCTGGTTGATGTGGTAGTTCGTGCCGGCGTAGGTAAAGATCGCACCGGTTGCCCCGCCGGTTGTGCCGGACTTGACCTCAAAGGTGGCCGGCCCCGGATCGCTGGGGCACAGGAACACCGCCAGGGGGGTCTTGACCAGGTTGACCTGCGGAGGATTGACGTCGCCGGGGCAGCAGCCGATCTGCGGTTTCAGACTGAAGTCGATCAGATTGTGCAGCGACGCCTGGTCCATGTACGGGAGCAACTGCGCCTGCACCGAATACGAGCCGGAGTTCGCGGACCCGTAGGAATAGAAGCTGGGGATCGTCGCATGAGTACTCTCGTAGTTGTGCAGGGCCAGGCCGATCTGTTTGAGATTGTTCTTGCACTGTGTCCGCCGGGCCGCTTCGCGCGCCTGTTGAACGGCGGGGAGCAGCAGTGCAATCAGGATGGCGATGATCGCAATGACCACCAGCAGTTCGATCAGCGTGAATCCGTGCCGTGCACGGACCGCAGTAAGTTGTGTTCGAGGCATCTTGGGAGTTCCTTCGAGCAATGTCTGGGCGCACCTTCGGTCGCCGCCTGCGCACACGACGAGCGCAACGGTCCAGTCCGGGGCGAAACACAAAAGCAGAATCAACAGCCTGCAGACCGCCATGCGTTGGCGATCAACGTGCGGCGAATGTTGGCACGCTCACGACAGGAACGAAGACCCTGCGTTGTGGACACCAAGCCCGGGGTCCTGTGTGAGCGTGCGAGCAGACGCCGCAGGAGATCGCTCGCACCGGCCGCGCAAGACGCCCTCAATGGGGCCGTCATCGCAGACCGGGGAGCAGCGCGGAATCAGACCGCAGTGAACGGCGCGGCCGCAACGCGTGGCGGCGGCACGGGCGGTCGAACGGCGATCGAAACCACCACGTCCGAACCCACGTGCTCCCAGGCGCCGGGCAACGGTCCGGGCCCCGAAATCTCAGGGAGACAGAATGGCGTGCACCAGGGCAAGGCATTCCAGAACCAGGAGCTCCCCTGGCACTTCTGCATCAGGGCGATGACGACGACCTCTGTCGTCGAATTTCCCTTGGAAGTCGGCCTCGACTTTGCACTTTTTCCGGCGAGCGACAGCGGGTAGTCCGCCTTGCGGCACTTCTCGCACCCGCCCGTAGCAGCCAGCTTCCGCGGCCGCTCGCTGCGCGCGGCGACAATCACAAACTCCGGGACTTTGACCCCTTGTGACTTCGCCCAGGCGACTTTCTGCGAGTTGGTAAAGCAGCAGCACTTCTTCCAGCACTGCTCCGCCGACCGGCAGCCGCACGGCCGGTTCTGGCAGGGAAATGGCTGCGAACGATCTTTTCCGCCGGTCGGGAGTGAAAACACCGGCAGCGGAATCAGCGACGCGCAGACGCCCAAAAGCATCGCCAGACCAGTCAGTCGGCGTGCCCAGGATCGCTCGATTCGAAAATGCCGGGTGAAATCCATCTGTTTCCGCTCCGAATGTTTCGGAGACCGCAGAGATTCTCGACCGGCTTGATGTCCACGCCAATAGGCTACGGCCGGCCGCCAATCGATGCAATCCTTGATCGAAGCCCGGCGTCGACTTCCCCAATTGTGGGAATCACCCGTCCCTACGGCAGGTCTTCCGCCGTCGCTCGGGACCGCTCGACGGAATTGCCGGACAGCACCGGCGGGACTATCATCGCCGCTGCTGCAATTCTCTCCCGTTTTGCGAACCCGTCGTTCCCCACGCAGGCTTCCGTCGTGGATCAAGATACCTTCCAGGCGCAGACCTGCGCCGACCAGCTCAAAGCCCTCAGCGAACCGCTGCGGCTGCGGATCATCGACGTCCTGCGCCACGGCGAGATGACCGTCGGCGATATCGCCGAGTTTCTCGAAGTCGAGGTGGTGACGGTCTCGCACCACCTCGGCATCCTGAAGCATGCTTACCTCGTGACCGTCCGCCGGGAAGGCCGCTTCATGGTCTACAGCCTGCGGAAGGATCTGCTGGAACAGGCCTCGGGACGAGCGAAACAGTTCCTCAATCTCGGCTGCTGCCGGATTGAGGTTCCCGAGACGAAGCCCGAGTAATCCCGCTCGTTGTTCCTCGTTCCCACGCGGAGACCGGGGACGAGTTGAAGTCTATCGTTCAAGTGCGGGCTGGCGTCATGCCACGCTCGGCTGTGGTTCGGTGCGTGAAGGCCGCTGCGTTTCGGCATTCTGGACCTTCCCCGAAATCGCCAGCAGACTTCCCCCCGCAACCGTCAGCACCGCCGCCCCGATCAGCCACCCGGCCGGCAGATGTTGCCGTCCCTCCACATCCAGGCCCCAGCGAGTAATCCACTCCGGCGCATCGGACAGCGACAGCAGCAGGCCGTTGTGCAGCACGTGCAACAGGATTCCCGGCAGGACGCTCCCGGTCCGCCAGCGCACGACCCCCAGGATGAGTCCCAGAAAACAGGTCGGAAAGAATCGCTCCCACAGCACCGAGTCGCGCACCACCACGTGCAGCACGCCAAACAGCGTCCCCGTGATCACGATCGTCCCCACCGCCCGGCAGCGCGTGGCGATCGCGGCGAACAGCCAGCCGCGGAAGAACAACTCTTCGCAGACCGCCGGAACCAGCGCCAGCGCCACCAGCCGGCCCCACAACGGCACCGCCTTCAGAAACGCCGCAATCCGTTCCGAAAAGCCTTCCAGCATTTCCAGCCGGTCCGCCGGGAGCAGCCAGATCTCCAGCTCATACGCCCACGGCCACAGCGAGACCCCCAGCAGAGCCGCCCCCGCAAACCCCGCCCAGCGCACCGGCGCCAGCGAAAATGCCTTCGACTGCGGAATCCGCGTCCAGAACGCAAACGCGGCGGGCCACAGAGCGAACAGCAGGATCGTCACTGTGCTGGTGCCGACCAGCATCAGCGGCGGCGTATGCTCAAACCACCGGGCCGGCAGACCTCCGAGCAGAATGAACGCTGGGAACAGCACCACCAGCGAAAACAGCCCCTGCAGCCAGGTCGGACCGGCTGCGACGTGTTCCGGCCGGCGGAACCAGTCTTTCCAGGTCCCCTCGCTGGCATAGAGCATCGCGTCGGTCCCGAAGACCCGCGCCGCCCACGCCAGAGCCCCCGCCGTGTAGAGCGCCGTCGACAGAACGGCCGTGGCCGCCAGGGCCGGGTTGGCCCGGCCGTCGAGCAGATCGCGGGCGAGCACCACAATGTTGATCAGCGGCGTGACCGCCAGCGCGGCCGTGAACTCCAGCCCGGGGAGCAGGCTGAAGACCCCCGGCGCGAGGGACAGCAACATCAGCGGGATCAGGTAGGCCTGGGCCTCTTTGAAGCTGCGGGCGAAGCTGGTCAGGATCAGCAGCACCGCCGAGAAGAACCCGGCAAACAGTACCAGCAGTCCGAAGAGCTGCACGAAGACGATTGGCTGGAATCCGCCGTCCCCCAGCAGGAGTTTATCGAGGCCGATCGAGTACAGCGTGCCGATCATGGCCACCGAATTGGCGATCGCCGTCAGAATCGCGACGGTCAATACGGCGACATACTTGCCCAGCAGCAGTTCGTAGCGGGGCACCGGGGCCGAGATCAGCGCTTCGAGCGTTCCGCGTTCCCGCTCGCCCGCGGTCAGGTCGATCGCCGGATAGACCGCGCCGGTGACTGTCATCAGAATCAGAATCAACGGGGCAAGCGCCGCCAGCGAGATCGCCGGCCCCGATTCCCCGGCGATCGTCCGGCGCGACAGTTCGAGCGGCAGAAAGACCTGCGGGGCGTATTCTCTCAGGACGGTGCGGGCATAGGCGTCGTTGACCGCGAGCAGACGTTCCTCAACATATTCGCGCGCCTCTCGCGAATTCTGCCACCCGGCGACCGCGATCAGCTCGCACTGAACGGCCCCCGCTTTGCCGGCGGCCCCTTCGGCCGGGACGACTTTCACTCCCAGTTCCGCCATCCGCTCGCGGAGTTGCTCCTCCACGTCGAGCCGCTGCTCGGAGCCCTCAGGCGTCAGGAAGCGGAGCTTCGGACGGTCGGCAGGCTTGACTGCGTCCGGCGTTTCCGTCGGAGGGGCGACCTCGCCCCGTCGCCGCTTGAGGATTCGGTCTCCGTCCCGGAAACGACCTTCAAACAGTTGGGCAGCATGTGTGGTTTCGAAGACGACCGTGTACTCCACCCGAACGCCCTGGTCGATCTGCGAGAACATCACTTTCTGGAAGGACACGCCGAGCAGCGGATAGACGAGCAAGGGCATCAGCAGCAGCGTCAGCAGCGTCCGGCGATCCCGGAGGATCTCGCGCAGCTCCTTCGCCGCCAGCCGCATCCAGCGCGGCGTCCACCGCGCCGTGGCCGGCGCGAGCCGGCGATTCTCCGGCTCAGGCGACTCCATGAGCGGCTCCCTCGGTCCGGGGAGCGTTCAAGAGATCGAGAAACATTTCGTAGAGCGTCGGCCGCCCCGTCGCCAGCTGCAGCTCGGCCAGCGTCCCTTCGTAACGCAGGATGCCGCGGTTGAGCAGCCCCATGCGGTCGCAGACCAGCGCGGCTTCTTCCAGGCGATGCGTGCTGACGATGACCGCCCGCCCCTCGGCTCGCAGCCGGGCGATGTACTCGAACACCACGTGAGTCCCGACGACGTCGAGACCGCGTGTCGGTTCGTCGAGCAGCATCACCGGCGGATCGTGAACCAGCGCCCGCGCCAGCGTAATCCGCTGCTTCTGCCCGGTGCTCAGCGTCGAACACCTCTGGTCCAGAAACCGTCGGAAGTCGAGCAGGTCGGCAAGGCGCTCGATCCGCTCGGTCACGACATCCGGCGGGACGTCGTAGAGATCGGCGAAGAACCGCAATGTCTCGCGGGCGGTGAGCATCGGATAGAGCCCGGCGCTCGCCGAGACCAGACCGATGCTCCGTTTGACCGCTTCGGGGGCTTCCGTGACCCGATGGCCGCCGACAATGGCCTCGCCGGAGGTGGGCTCCAGGAGCCCGAGAATCATCCGCAGGGTCGTCGTTTTGCCGGCGCCGTTCGGACCCAGCAGGCCGTAGACTTCTCCCGCTTCGACCGTAAACGACAGACCGTCGACCGCGGTCAGCGTCCGGCCTCCCGCGGAGAATTCGCGTCTCAATTGCGAAACGACGATCATGAAACGCCCGACTGGCGGCGGAGTGGCTCGCGATCAGATTCGTGCCGCAAGTCTAGCCCGAGTGTCGGAAATCGGCCAGTCGGCGCAACGCTTCAAATTCGGGCGTCACCGGCTCCGCCGACGGCGTTCGTGCTACCAGATCCGCGATCCGCACCGTAATCTGGAACTGCAACCGATTTGTCCTCGCTCCCAGGCGGAGCTTGAGAACCCGTCGAATCATCCGCGACCGCAACTTCAGGAACTGCCAGACATGGCCAAGCACTCCCCCCGTTTTCTCGATCTGATCAACTCGGTCCGGGTCAACATCCGCGAATGCACGGTACAGGACGTCAAATCGCGCCAGGAAGGAGGCGACTCCTTCATTCTGATCGACGTCCGCGAAGACCACGAATGGCAGGCCGGTCATCTGCCGGGAGCCGAGCACCTCGGCAAAGGAATCATTGAACGGGACATCGAAGAGCGCTTCCCGGACGTGAATGCCGAGCTGATCCTCTACTGCGGCGGCGGCTTCCGTTCCGCCCTCGCCGCCGAAACGCTGCAGAAGATGGGCTACACCAACGTCATCTCGATGGACGGCGGCTTCCGCGGTTGGAAAGACGCCGGCTACCCGATCGTGAAGTAGGGCAGGCTCCCGCCTGCCGATTTGTGGTAACCACCGCGCTGGTCCTCGTTCCCCGTCTTCACCGGGGAACCAGTCAAGCAGGGCCGCGCCTGGCCGCATTGGACGCTCGCTGCCACAAGGCGGCAGGCGGGAGCCTGCCCTACGGTCGATATGTCTCTCCCTCCCCTCCCCATCGACGCCGTCCTGCCGGAACTGACCGCCGCGGTTGGCCGCAGTGCCGCCACGGTTCTGCAGGCGCCGACCGGGGCCGGTAAGACCACCCGCGTGCCGCCGGCCTTGCTCGCCGACGGCGGCCAGGTCGTCCTGCTGCAACCTCGCCGAGTCGCCGCCCGCGCCGCAGCCCGGCGGATGGCCCAGGAACTGGGCTGCCGCGTCGGCGACCTCGTCGGCTACCAGGTCCGCTTCGATTCGCAGGTGACCGCGAAGACCCGCATTGTCGTCCAGACGGAAGGGATCCTCGTCCGCCGCTTGCTCGACGATTCCTTCCTCGAAGGGGTCTCGACGGTCCTCTTCGACGAATTTCACGAACGGCATCTCGACACCGATCTGGCGCTGGGGATGGTCCGCCGGGTCCAGCAGACTGTCCGCCCCGATCTGCGGGTGGTCGTGATGTCCGCCACGCTCGATTCCGAACCGATCGCCGCCTTCTTCGGCGGGGCGGAAATCGTCCGCTGCATGGTCCCGCGGTTTCCGGTCGAGATCGACTACCGCTCGCCCCCCGACGTCCGGAATCTCTCCGCCGTTGCCGCCGCAGGCGTCGCCGAGTTGCTCGATCGCGTGACCGGCGATCTGCTCGTCTTCCTGCCCGGCGTCGGGGAAATCCGCCAGACTCAGGAAGCCCTCTCCCATCTCGTCGAACAGCATCAGCTCGAGCTGCTGCCCCTCTACGGCGAACTCTCCGCCGAGGAACAGGATCGCGTCTTCGCCCCTTCCGAACGTCGCCGCGTGATCCTGGCCACGAACATCGCCGAAACGTCGCTCACGATTCCGGGGATCGCCGGCGTCGTCGACACCGGCGTCGCTCGCCAGCTTCAATACGACGCCGACCTGGGTCTCAACCGACTCGAACTCAGGCCAATTTCAAAAGCCTCTGCTGACCAGCGGGCCGGGCGGGCCGGACGACTGGGCCCCGGCGTCTGCCTGCGCATGTGGTCGGAAGCCTCGCAGCGCGTTCGGCCCGATCGCGAAACGCCCGAAATCCGCCGGACCGATCTGGCGGGCGTCGTTCTGCAACTCCTGAGCTGGGGCGAGGCCGACGTCCGCACCTTCCCCTGGTTTGAAGCCCCCGCCGAGCCTGCCGTCGAACGGGCGGAACAGCTTTTAAGGCTGCTGGATGCCATCGACGGAACGGAAATTACCGAGCTCGGCCAGCAGCTCGTGAAGCTGCCGGTCCATCCGCGCCTGGCTCGATTGCTGTTCGAAGGGGCGCGGGGGGGAGTTTCCCACAAAGCCGCGCTCATCGCGGCCGTCCTGTCGGAGCGAGAACCGTTCCGACGCGAGGAACGCCGGCGGACGGCAAAGCATCAGTCGCCATCCGACCTGCTCGACCAGGCCGACGCTCTCGAACAGTTCGCCCGCGCGGGGCGGACCGACTCGGAGGCCGGCACGATCGCCCCCGGCGCCGCGAGATTCGTTCTCGACTCGGCCCGCCAGCTCGAACGACTCGTCCGTGATACTGACCGCGGAAAATCGAAAGCCTCCGATCTTCCAGCCACGGAATCGCTCCTGCGTGCAATCCTAGCCGCCTTCCCGGACCGGCTGGCCCGTCGGCGTGAGCCGGGTGGTCGTAGAGCCCTGATGGTCGGCGGCCGGGGCGTGATACTCTCCGACTCCTGCGCCGTGCGGGACAGCGAACTCTTCGTCTGCGTCGATCTCGACTCCTCTTCGGGCGAGGCCTTCGTCCGGCGGGCGTCCGCCGTCGAACGGAGCTGGCTGCCCGCCGAGCATCTGACGACGCGCGTCGACGTCGAATTCGAGCCGACGACCGAACGGCTGCAAGCCCGACGGCGGGTCTGCTGGCTCGATCTCATCCTCGAAGAGACGCCAACCTCACTTCCCGAGGGGGATGCAACGGCCCAGACTCTCGCGGCGGCGGCCCTCAAGGCCTGGGACCGCGTCTTTCCGGCCGATGACCCCGCGCTGACGCAGTTGCTGGCCCGCCTGCGCTGTCTTCGCGAGTGGCTGCCCGACGCCGACCTCCCCGCGTGGACCGAGCCAGAACTCCAGAGCCTGCTGCCCGAACTGGCGTACGGCTGCCGGTCGTTTGCCGAACTGCGTCAGGCACCCTGGCTGGACGTATTGCAGTCCCGTCTGACCGGTCCGCAACGACAACTGCTGGATCGCGAAGCCCCGGAGCGACTGACGGTTCCGAGCGGCAGCCGGGTCACCCTGACGTATGAGCCGGGCCGGCCCCCCGTTCTCGCTGTTAGGATCCAGGAGATCTTCGGCTGGCTGACGACGCCTCGCATTGCAGGCGGCCGGATTCCAGTGCTGCTCCACCTGCTCGCCCCGAACCACCGCCCGCAGCAGATCACTGACGACCTGTCGTCATTCTGGAAAAATGCGTACCCGATTGTGCGAGGCGAGCTCCGTCGCCGGTACCCGAAACATGCGTGGCCGGACGATCCGTATACGGCGATGGCGGAGCGCCGACCGCAGCGGAAGTGAGCGGGCAGGGAGTCGCGAATCGCCAGACGGGAAGAAGGCCGATTGCGGATCGCCTATCACGGATCGCGGGAGCAAAGCCGCAGTGGGCAAGTTCTTCTCTGGCTCTCGACTCAGGATTCCCGTCTCTATCGGCGACTTCATTCCCTACTTCAGTCCTTCCAGATACGTCAGCAGGTCGCGGAACTCTTGTGCCGTCATCTGCTTGTGGAGGCCTTCGGGCATGACGGAGACTTTGGAGGGGAGGCGCTCTTCGATCTCGGAACCTTTGACCAGTGTCACGTCGCCCCGGGCGTTGCCGATTTCCAGGTCGCCGTTGCCAGCTTCCTTGACGATGATTCCGTTGACCGTTTTACCGTCCTCGGTCACGACGACCCACGTGATGAACTGCGGCGAGATTTCCCGCGACGGCTCGAAGATCGATTCCGCGAGTTTCTTCCGGTCCATCGTCCGGGCGATGACCGACAGGTCCGGCCCGACGTTTCCACCCCGGCCTTCGACCGTGTGACACCGCGCGCAGAGGGGGCCGTTGTGGTGGAAGAAGATCCGTCGGCCGTGCTCGGCGTCGCCCGCTTCGGTCAGCACGTCCGCCAGCACCGGTTCTTTGCCCGGTTGGCCAAGGGCGACGCCGAGAGAGGCGGCCAGGTCGCCGGACTGAGTCTTGCGGATCGCCGCCAGGGCTTCGCCGATCTTCGACCCCGCCGTCCCGCGTCCGCGCAGGCCGCGGATCGCTTCTTCCTGCAAGGCCCGCACGGCAGCGATTCTGGCGTCAGCCTCGGGGACCGTCTTCTCCGAAATCGGGATATCGCCACTGGCGTATTGCAGCAGCAGCGCTTCGATGTCCGCCGGCAGCGGTTCCTCATGCGGGACGCCGCACAGCCCGCCGACGGCTTCGGCACGGAGGTTGACGTCGGCGTTGGGATCGGCTGCGACGTGCAGGATCTCCGGCAACAGTCCGGTCCGCGGTGCGAGCTGGAGCGTGCGGACGGTTTCTCGCTTCAGGTGGGCGTCGCTGCTGTGGAGGAACTCTTTCAGCAGACTGTCGCTCAGTTCCGGCGTTCCCGCGGGGAGCATCGCCAGCGCCCGGGCGCGCAGGCCGGGGGACCGCCGGGCGTCGTTGACGATTTCCAGCATGTACTTCGTGGGAGGCGTTTTTTCGAATTCGCTGGCGGGTTTGCCGTCGAGGAGCTGCAGCGTGGCGAGGCAGGCGAGGAAGAGGTCTTTGGTCATGGGTTCGGAGGCGAGAACTTTCTCGACTTCCGGTCGCAACTCCGTCAGGTGCTCTTCACCAACCCATTGCACTCCCAGCCAGCAGGTCTGCATGTTATTGCGGTCGCCGATGGCCGTCGCCGCGAGTTCGAGAGCTTTGGGATACTGTTTCCTTGCAACCAGTGAAAGCAATGTCGAGACTCGCTGGCGCTGGCTCGCCCCCTCCGGACGGGCGTCTTTTGAGAGTTGGTCATTCCACAGTCGCTGAATCTCGTCGGGTTTCATTTTGATTGAACTCAGGAGCTGAATCGCGAGCGACAAGTGCATTGGGTCGCCGTCAACCGCCAGCTTCAGGGCGCGAGACTGACGATCATCCATCGGTTTCGTGGTCGTCGGAGCGGAGCTCACGAGGGCACTGACAACGGCCATCGAAGCCCTCCAGCGCAGTACGTCGCTGATGGCGAGTTCTTGAAGCCACGCCCGGCCTTCGGCTGTTCTGTTCGCAAGCGAGGCCGCAGTTTGACGGACGGCCAACCTCTGGGAACGAAGGAAGTGCTTCAATTCGCCAATCGATGTCACAGTCATCCGATCGGTATTCACGACTGCCCGCTTCGGCTCCTCCTTCGCGCTCAACCGCCACACCCGTCCGTTGCCGTGGAGCTTGTAGTCCCGAAGGACCCAGTCGGTGAAATACAGGGCTCCGTCCGGACCGACCGCCAGGCCGACCGGCCGGAAGTTTTCGCCTCCCACCACGACCGGTTCGAGCGTTGACGTGAACGACGCTCCCTTCGGCTTGAGGCGGAAGAGGTCGATGCGGTGGTCGCCCCAGCTCCCGACCAGCAGCGTTCCCTGATAGTCCTCGGGAAGCCCGTCCGACTCGTAGCAGACGATGCCCGACGGGGCTTCGCCGGTCCCGGCGACCATCGGCAGCGTGCCGGGGATTTCGCCGTTCCAGGCGGTGAAGGGATGCGTCCCCTTGCGGCCATTGCGGAAGCGGTAGCCGTAGTCGCCTCCCTGAATGATGTGCAGCAGCCGGCAAGGGGGGCGGCTGTCGGGGTCGTTGTCGACCGAGAACAGTCGGCCGAAGGCGTCGAAGCAGTTCGCGTGCGGGTTCCAGAAGCCCGTCGCCCACTGTTCGAGCTTCGAGCCATCGGGCCGACAGCGGTAGATGTTCCCCCCTTCCCCACCGCCGGAGAGGGTCGCGCCATCGCTGCCGATGATTTTGTAGTCGGCCCCGAGGTTCTCGCCGAAGCCGAAGTACATCCAGCCGAGGGCATCGAAGGCGAACCCGGCGAGGCCGTTGTGCGGGTAGTTGCCCGCCGTTTCCAGATGGACGAGCCGGGTCTGCGAATCGCACTTCAGGTCGCCGTCGGTATCGGCGCAGAGGAGGATTTCCCGGCGGGTGGCGAGGAAGAGAGTTGAGGGATGAGAGTTGAGAGTTGAGAGGCCGGAGGCGGAGGAATTCGAATCTCGCTGGCCTTCCTGCTGACTCTCAACTCTCATCTCTCCCCTCTCAACTTCCACCCACCCCGGCCTCACGGCCACGCTCATCGTGTGCGTCAGGCCGTCGAGGAACGTGGTGACCTTGTCCGCCCGGTGATCGCCGTTGGTGTCTTCCAGGACGAGGACGCGATCGGTGGGATGGCCCTGGTAGCCCTCCGGCGGGAAGTGGGTGTTGCTTTCGATGGCCCAGACCCGGCCGGCGGCGTCGACGTCGATCCCGGTCGGCGTGACAATCTGCGGCTGCTCGGCGAACAGTTCCAGCTTGAGCCGGTCGTCGAGGACGCGCGGGGGCGCCTCCTGCGCCAGCGCGACGACGCTCCAGCTTCCCATCAGTCCACAACACAGCATCCAGCGCATCACGGTTGGCTCCCGGAAAAGGTGAGCCGGCATTGTCGGGCGGGGGTGCTTCTGCCGCAACCGGGAAGTACTCGGAGAAGACTTCTCGCAGAGACGCAGAGGAATGAGGAGGGCGCAGAGAAGTC
This sequence comes from uncultured Planctomycetaceae bacterium, assembly GCA_942493135.1. Lineage (GTDB taxonomy): Bacteria > Planctomycetota > Planctomycetia > Planctomycetales > Planctomycetaceae > Planctellipticum. The sequence goes on from OW818684.1 coordinate 4,084,368, forward strand.
CAAGGATTTCACGCAATCACGTAAACCAGGACGCTGCCACACCAGAAAGACGGATGACAACCATCAATGAAAGTGACCGAAGGTTGGGCACATCATTCGACATTCCGCCTTCGACATTCGTCATTGGTCCTCGTAGCGTCGCTGCGCGCGACCGTCTGCTCATGTTCCGTTCTCTGCGAGCTCCTCTTCCCTCTGCGTCTCTGCGAGAGGTCTTCTCGTCCGGCCAACTTGACCCAACCAACCGCACCGTCCATCCTGTGACCAGACTTACGATGACTCTTCACGGGAATGCAATACGATGACGGCGACGACGAACCCGCGACCGGCGGTGGCCTGGGTTGGCGGCCTGGACGGCTATCTGCAGTTGCTCGATCAGACGAGGCTGCCCACCGAGGTTATCGATCTGCCGTGCCGGACGGTTGAAGTCGTCTGGGAGGCGATTCGCAAGCTGAGCGTGCGGGGCGCACCCGCGATCGGCGTGGCGGCGGCGTACGGCACGGTGGTTGGCTGCCAGACGGCGGTGAGCGAGTCCCGCGAGGCTTTCAATCGCCGGTTCGGCGAGGTCGTCGAGTATCTCGCCGGGAGCCGGCCGACGGCAGTCAATCTGTTCTGGGCGCTGGACCGCATGAAAGGGGTCGCCGCCAGTCATGCCGGTCTCGGTTCGCGCGAGATGCTGCAGCGCCTGCTCGACGAAGCCCGGCTGATCGAGACCGAAGACCGCGAGATGTGCGCCGCGATCGGCCGCCACGGTGCGCCGCTGCTGGCGAATTGCACTGGCGTTCTGACGCACTGCAACACCGGGGGCCTGGCGACGGCGGGTGACGGGACTGCGCTGGCTGTGATTTTCGCCGCGGCGGCCGCGAATCCCGAGCTGCAGGTCTATGCCGACGAAACCCGGCCACTGCTGCAGGGGGCGCGGCTGACGGCCTGGGAATTGCTTCAACGTGGAGTCAACACCAGGCTGATCTGCGACTCGATGGCCGGCTGGGTGATGAAGGAAGGCCGGGTGCAGGCGGTGATCGTGGGAGCTGACCGGATCGCCGCCAATGGCGATTCTGCGAACAAGATCGGGACGTATTCGCTGTCGGTGCTGGCGAAGGCGCATGGCATTCCGTTTTACATCGCCGCGCCGTCGAGCACGTTCGATTTCGCCATCCGGAGCGGAGCCGAGATCCCGATCGAGCAGCGGTCGGCGGACGAGATCACCAACGCGTTCGGCCGTCGGACGGCTCCGGAGAACTGCCCGGTCTACAATCCCGCCTTCGACGTCGCCCCGGCGGACAACATCACGGGACTGGTGACGGAGAAAGGGGTGATTTCGCCGGTGACGGAGGCGGAAATTCGGAAGGTGCTGGGGAAGTGAGCGACGTCGGGTGGCAGGTCGCGCTTTGCTGCGAAGACCACGCCCTTCGAAGACTCAGGGACGTGCCACCCGGAGTCCGTCGTCCGTTGTAAGAGCGGCCGGGCGCGCCCGGCCCTACGCGAAGGACGTACCGCGATCGGCTCCGGCGGGTCGGCTTTCTTACGGCCGTCCCGCCGGAGTCCGTCTGGCGGTGAGGTTGCGCCGGTGGAAGTCCCGGCGGTTCAGTCACGTTGATCAGGTTCGCCGGTCTTGCGGCCGGGTGAACGGGAAAAGCTCGACGTCGAGGCTGTGCGCACACGGGGTGCGCCCCTCGGACTTTCCTTTCGGAAAGCCCGTCGCTGGGCCCTGATCAGGCCCGGTTTGACGGGAATCGTCCGGAACGCCGGCAGTGGTCCGCCGACGCGCATGCTCCTATGTCCCCGTCATAAATAGCGGGTTTGTTGCGCGGATTGTTGTAAAGGCCGGAGTGGATTGTGGTTAGTGGATGGTGGATAGGGAGGAGGAGATGATGAAGAGGTGAGGAGTGGTGCGAGAGACGGTTTCCAGGCGCAGCGCCGGATCAAGCGGCGAGTCTTCGATCGCGCGAAGACCACGCCCATCGCAGAGCCTCTGGGCGTGCCACCCAGTTCGTACTCCGGTTTGAGATTTGTGCGTGTTTCGGATTTCGAGTTTCGGATTTGGTGCTTCCGATTCGCTACGCCAGGATTTCGTGGATCACGTTTCCGGAGACGTCTGTCAGGCGGAAATCGCGGCCCTGGAAGCGGTAGGTCAGCTTGAGGTGGTCGACGCCCAGCAGGTGCAGCATGGTTGCGTGCAGGTCGTGGACGTGGAAGACGTTTTCGACGGCGTGGTAGCCGAACTCGTCGGTTTGACCATAGCTCGTGCCGCCCTTGATGCCGCCGCCGGCCATCCAGATGGAAAAGCCCTTCTGGTGATGGTCGCGGCCGTTCCCCTGGGCCATTGGCGTCCGGCCGAATTCGCCGCCCCAGATGATCAGCGTTTCGTCGAGCATGCCGCGTTGTTTGAGGTCGCTGATGAGGGCCGCGCATGGGCCGTCGACTTCGCCCGCGATCTGCTCGATGCCTCCCTTGATGCCGCCGTGATGGTCCCAGTCGCGGTGGTAGAGCTGGATGAACCGCACGCCCCGTTCGGCGAGCCGGCGGGCCAGCAGGCAGTTCGTGCCGAACGAGCCGTCTCCCTGCTGGGCACCGTAGAGATCGAGAATGTGCTTCGGTTCGCTGGAGAGATCCATCAGTTCGGGGACGCTCGACTGCATTTTGAAGGCGAGCTCGTACTGGTTGATCCGCGTGGCGATCTCGGGATCGTCGATGGAGGCGTCGAGCTGGCGATTGAGGGCACCGACTGCATCGAGCACGTCCCGCTGGCGGTCGGCGGTGACCCCCGCCGGGTTGCTGATGTAATGGACGGCATCCCCTTTGGAGTAGAGCCGGACGCCCTGGAACCGGCTGGGGAGGAAGCCGCTGTGCCACTGCCGGCTGGCGATCGGCTGCATCTGGCCGCTTTTCCCGGTCGACGTCAGTACGACGAAGCCCGGCAGATCGTGGGTTTCGGCCCCGAGGCCGTACCAGTTCCACGAGCCCATGCTCGGTCGGCCGGAGACGGAACTTCCGGTATTCATGAACGTGTGGGCGGGGTCGTGATTAATGGCCTCGGTCACGACTGACCGGATGACGCACAGTTCGTCGGCGACGGAGCCGATTTTCGGAAATTTGGCGCAGATTTCCTGTCCGGACTGGCCGTATTTCTCGAAGGGATGCTGCGGCGCCAGGATTTTGAGCTGCTGGCCCTGAAGCTGGGCGATGGGCTGTCCGGCGGTGACGGACTCCGGCATCGGCTGCCCGTGCAATTCCGCCAGTTTCGGCTTATGGTCCAGCGTTTCGAGGTGGCTGGGACCGCCGGCCATGCAGAGGTGAATGACCCGCTTGGCTTTCTGCGGCAGATGCAGCGGCTGGACGGTGCCCGGCCAGCGTGTGTCGTCCGATTCCGCACCATGAACAGAGCCTGGCTCCAGCAGTCCCGCCAGGGCGGCGGTTCCCAATCCGCCCAGAGAGCGCCCCAGGAAGGTCCGCCGGGCGAGCATCCGTGCGAGTTCGTGTTGAAAATCCATGGTGCGGCCGCTCCCGAAGTCGATCACAGTCTGGCCGATGCCGAAACGCATCAAATCCCGAGCATACCAGCGCGAGAGGCCTTCCGCCCAGCCCCGACCGTGACCGGCGCGACCGGACCGGACCGAGTCGGACTGCCCGGCAGTTCCCATTTTGCCGTTGACGCGCCCTTGCGAGGCCGGGTTTCGCGTGAGACGATGCCTGCCACTTTCCGCGGCGGGCCGGGCCGGGTCCGCTCTGCATTTCGTGGTTTCGTCGTAGATCGTTCCGACGCATGACGCAGTCCCTGATCGTCGATCAGAGTGAATTTGACGACCTCTGTCGGCATATTGCCGAGGCTCGGATCGTCGCCTTCGATACGGAGTTCGTCTCCGAGTACACGCATCGCCCGGAGCTCTGCCTGCTGCAGTTCGCCACGCGGGAGCGCTGCGTGGCGGTCGATCCGTACGCGGTGACCGATCTGAGCGCCTGGTGGGAGCTGATGGCGGACAACAAGACTGCCATTGTGGTGCACGGCGGGCGCGAGGAAGTCCGCTTCTGCCTGACGCATTGCGGTAAGCCGCCGGGCCGGTTGTGGGATATTCAGATTGCGGAAGGCCTGCGCAGCCGGAGTTTTCCACTCGGCTACGAGGCACTGGTTCGGCGAGTCGTCGGCAAGACCGCCCACGGGCGGGAGACCCGCACCGACTGGCGCCGTCGACCGTTGACGCCTCAGCAGACCGAGTATGCTCTGGATGACGTTCAGCATGTGCTGGAGATCTGGGATAAGCAGTGCAAGTCGCTGCAGAAGCTCGGCCGACTGGGCTGGGCGGAAGCTGAGTTCGCCCGGATGATCGAGGAGACGGTCGCCGAGAGAGCGCCGGACGCGTGGCTGCGGTTGTCGAGCGTGCATCGCCTGACGCCGCGGGAGCAGGCCGTCGCCCGCGAGGTCTACTGGTGGCGAGATCGCGAAGCGAATGAAAAGAATCGCCCGGCTCGGAAGATACTCCGCGACGATCTGATCATCGAGCTGGCCCGCCGGAAGCCGACGTCCGAAGCTGATCTGTGCTCGACGCGGGATATGAACCGGACCGAGTACCGCAAGGCGGCGCCGGCTCTGCTGAAGTGCATTGCAGCGGCGGTTGCCTTGCCCGCATCCGAATTGCCGCGAATTCCGAAGCCAGGCGATGACGACAAATCGCACGACGAGCAGGTGCTCGGCCACTTCCTGGGGTTGGCGCTGGCGAACCGCTGCGCTGAGATGAACGTTGCTCAGCCCCTTGTCGGCACGGCGTCTGACCTGCGGCATCTAGTTCGCTGGCACGTCTACAACGACCGCCAGGGGGAACCGCCCCGTCTGACGCAGACCTGGCGGGCGGAAGTTTGCGGGGATCTGCTGGAAGACGTTCTGGAGGGCCGGATTTCGCTGCGTGTTGCGGACCCTCAGTCCGACCACCCGCTGGTCTTCGAGCGCCGGGACAGCGAAACCGCCGGCCCCGCATGATTGCAGAGCTGGCGGCTCGGGTTCTGTCGTCTTCACAGTACACCTGGTAGGGCTCGAACCTACAACCTACGGTTCCGAAGACCGTTGCTCTATCCAATTGAGCTACAGGTGCAAAGTCTTGTCTGGAAACGGGTTGCATTCTGGCCGTCCTCGGGCGAGGTACAGCTTCCGGCACCGGGTTTCGGGCCATCCATCCGTTTCCGACACGCCAAGGATACCATCGAGCGACATCCGAAGAAACTGAAGCCCCGGAATCCGAAGTCAGAGTCGCCGATCCGTAATTCTCCGGCGGTTCACTCGGGGTGGCGCGGCGGGAATTGGTGCGATTTCGAGTCGGTCGCTCAAATCAGCTCGCGAATCGGCGTTCCGTCGCCGAGAATCGGGATCGGCCGGCCGGCGAAGTCCAGGAAGGAATGGCCGGGATCGATCTGCAGGTGGCGATAGATTGTCGCCAGCAGGTCCTGCGGCTTGAGCGGTCGCTCGGTCGGATGTTCGGCCTTGGACGTTGTCGCCCCGATGACCTGTCCGCCACGGATTCCGCCCCCTGCCACCAGGGCCGACATTGCCGATGGCCAATGGTCCCGTCCCAGGCAGCCGTTGGCCTGTGTCAGTTTGGGTGTCCGGCCAAACTCTCCCACGGCGACGACCATCACCTGCCGGTCCAGGCCGCGGGCGTGAATATCGTCGATCAGGGCGGCGATCGCCGGGTCCATGTGCTCGGCCCGCAGCTTCATCCCTGCCGCCAGATCCCAGCCGGGCTGTGCGTTGGCATGGTCGTCCCAACTGAAATAGACCGGCATGCCTGGCCTGGGTGCGAGCGCGTCGATCGTGATGACCCCCGCCCCGGCTTCGGCCAGCCGGCGGGCCAGCAGGCAGCTCTGTCCCCACAGGTGCCGGCCGTAACGGTCGCGGACAGCGTCGGGCTCCCGCGAAATCTCAAATGCCTCGCGGACGGCCGGGCTCATCAGCATCGTGAATGCAGCCGCACGGAATTGTTCCATCCCTTCGAGGGAGCCGTTCTGGTCGAGGTCGCGCTGAAAACGGTCGAACTGCTGGACGAGTTTTCGGCGTTCATCCAGCCGCAGGCCGTCCGTACCCGCGGCCAGGGACAGACTGGGCACCGTGAATTTCTCGGCGGAGGGGTCGCCGGTCACGAAGGCCTTGTGGCTGAGGCCCAGGTAGGCCGGTTGCGTCATGAACGGCTGGGTCGGGATGCCGATGTACTGCGGAACGCCATCCCGCCGGGCCCCCCGGAGTCGGCTGGCGACCATGCCGAGGTCCGGGTGATCGGAGCGAGCCGTGGAGGTTGGATCGGGAACGATTGGCGTTTTGCCGGTCAGGAGTTCGATGCTGCCGTCGTTGTGGGACGACATTTCGTGGTACAGCGAGCGGACGATCGCCAGCTTGTCCGCCCGTTGGGCCAGTTGGGGAAACAGCTCGCAGATCTGGAGACCGGGAGCCTGCGTGGCGATTGGCCGGAACGGACCGCGGTACTCGCTGGGCGCCTCGGGTTTGGGGTCGAACGTCTCCAGTTGACTGGGGCCGCCCCACATCCAGAACAGGATCAGGGAGGTGTTGGCGGAACTGGCACCGGACGCCGCACGGGCCGCCAGGAGGTCCGAGAGGCTGAGGCCGCCCAGACCGAGCATTCCCGCCCGGAGAAATTCCCGCCGGCTGCGTGGACCGCGGCAGCGATTCTTCGCGAGACTCATCGAATCCAGCAGACGCGGAAGGGACATGGGAAGTCCGGGAGTCGGGAATGTGTCGCATCAATATCTCTTGATATTTGAGCGAGATTGCCTGCGTGTCGCAAGGTGGGTTCGTGGGACCTCCTCAATTCAAGGAGAGACTGGGATTCGCAGGCCGTGAGGATCAACCCGATCAGACGGCAAGCTCTCAGTGCGAAATTCCATCGGTCGGAAGCCCATCCATGCGATTTCCCAGTCGACGATGAATCTCCTGGTCGATGTGATAGCTGATCACTCTTACCGAGCCATCGCAGAATACGAAGTGACAGCCCTGACTGTGGGCGCTGCCGAAACTTCGGACATCCTTCTCTTCGGAATGAGCATGCGGCGTCTTGAACGCCCATCGATTGAGATCCAGGTCCACCCCCGAAAGCAATGACTGGTCAAAACCGGCATCGTCGGCGCTTTCGTAACTCGTCGAGCTGATGTATTTCTCGCCGATCAGATAAGTGTTCGACATCCCGTCGGTGATTTCTGCGGGGCGAATTTCGCTTCTCAGAAAGCAGACTCCCGTGGCCTTTGTGACGTTGGTCCACCGATAGCCGGGATCGTCGCCCTCGACCAGTGTCGCCGGTCCCCTGGTCGTATCGGTGATGTAGTCTCCCTCATTGACGGCGTAGTCCGTTTTGAAGACCGGTGAAATCCAGTCTGCGTTGTAGGCGAGATTCTCGGGCTTGGCCGGGGAAAGGAGGCTGCCGGGGCGAGTCGGGCAGCGGAACATCGCAAATGATTGTTGAGCCAATCCGGCCAGCGTCGTGCGCTGCTGGAGGGCCGGTTCTCCTTTTCCGGCCTCTCGGGCGGCCTGCTGTTCCAGGTAGGGCAGAATGTTGTAGATCCACCCGCCTGGCTGTCGTCGGTCCGTCCCGCGGTCGGGATCGCCGAACCACAGATAGCCCCAGCCGTTACCGGGAAACCGGCCGTAAGCGGAGAGATGATTCTGCATCGCCAGCCCTTGCTGGCGGAGGTTGTTGCGGCACTGGAGGCGGCGCGACGCTTCGCGGGCGGACTGGACGGCGGGGATCAGGAGCGCCACCAGAAGGGCGATGATTCCGAGCACGACCAGAAGTTCCAGGAGCGTCAGGCCAGATCGTGAAGGCTTCATGGTCGTTCCCTCAGAGTTGCTGGCTGATCGCTGTAGGGGAGAGGCTCAACGTTGCCGGATTTCGCGGGCGGTTCCGGAGACGGCGGAATGTAAAAGATGCGAATGGTGTAGCCAATCCGGGCGACCGGCCGCAGACGACGGAATCGCTCGTAGCCGTCGGGAGCAACGGTTGTCCTGGTTCCGTCGGAACGGTGTTCCTGCACGCTCTCACCGTGGATGAGATTGACGGAGAGAGCGTACCAACCGGGGGGGATCTCCGTGTCCGGTGAGAGCGGGGAGATCGATAGTGCGTCGATGCCGACAGAGGAGGGCGCGAGCAGCCCTGTACAACCGACGTAGAGTGGCTGGACTTCCGGGTGCTCATTCCGCCACCACTTGAATCGGAGCAGATCCTGCGCCCAGTCGACGTTACTTCCCAGCAGATGGGCCGGACCGTGGCGCGGGCCGCCGATGATCTCGTTGAAATAGGACAGGGAGTGGGGATAGATCCAGAGGCTGCTGCCGACGGACCACGCGAGAGCGAAAAGGGCGACGGCTCCGCGGCGGGTGGGCTCGGCGGGAATCCAGCGGGCGGCGCGGCCGATGGCGATGAAGCAGAATGGGAATGCCGGGAGGACATAGCGGAAGTGGTCATTGAAACCGGTCTGTGAACTGACGATCGCGAAGACGAGGACGGCGGGGGCAAGCAGAACGAAATGATCCTGCCAGCGGACAGATTGTGGTTGGAGTGCGATCGGGAGAGCCAGGGCGAGGCCGGCGAGAACCCAGCTGCCGAGCGGGGCCTTGATGAGCAGAGCGTATATGTAGTAGTACCACCAACCACCGTACTTCCACTCGCCTCTGAGATAGGAACGATGTCCCTGTTCGAAGTCGCACTTCTGGAGATCGAGACCGACGACGTAGTCGCGGGGGAGAGGGACCGCGAGGTCTCCCAGCAGCGTGCCGCGGAAGCGATTGCCGGCATCGCCGATCATGAGTGTCCGATCCGGTCCGCCGAGCGTGCGGGTGACGAACTCGAATTGATCGAGGCGCTGAAATGATCCCCGAAAGCCGTAGCCGGCGTTGAGGAGGATCAGGCCGAGGAGCAGGATGCCGGCAAGTTGGAACGCCTGCTTTGAGAGAGGAGGAGTGTCGTTTGTCGGGGGGCGTGTGGTGGTCCAGACGAGCCAGAGGAGAGGCCAGAGGCCGAAGAGAATGAGCCAGGTAAACTTGGTCAGCTCGGCGGCGCCGAGCGCCAGTCCTGCGAGCAGGGCGTTCATGAGGGTCGACAGCCTGAGCCAGGACCAGAAGCGCCAGGAGGCGAGGAGTCCGAGGCTGGCGGCTCCGACATCGGGCGTGATGAGCGACGCATGAGCGAGGATGTTGGGGGAGAAGCACCAGAGGATGAGGGCCAGGAGACCGGCCGGGGCGCCGTAGAGCTGGGCGGCCCAGCGGTAGCAGACGAGCGCTCCGATGAGACTCAATGGGATACATGCCCAGCGAGCGAGGGTAAACAGTCCGAGGAAGGTGCGGGGATTGGCGGCGATGAAGTTGCGACCAACGTCCCACTCGGGCCGGGCTCCGGCGATTGTCGGGATTGGCTTCCAATCAGTGGCAGGTAGGGCGCCCCGGATGGGGAGGGCCGCGAGGGTTTTGACGAGCGGGGGGTTGACACGGTAAAGATCGAACCTGCCGGACTCCCAGATGGCGAGTCCGGCAGGCAGGTGAGCGATTTCGTCATTTGTTGGAGATTGGCTAAGTCCAAGCCAAGTCAGAAGGCTGATGTGAGTTGCGACGATCGCACAGATCGAGAGCCAGAGTGACTTCATCTCTGAAAGCTCCGACCCGCCCTGAGTCTTTTTTTGGTGACACTTTTGACCCTTAGTGCCGTTTTCAGACACTAGAGATTGCCATCGCAGTTCGTGATAATCGTAACGCCGGAAGTCGTCGCACTCACGTAGCCCTGAGTAAGATTCATCACACCAACGCCTCCGAAGTTCTGCGAGTCTTCATAACAATCCGCTGTGCAAGTCGTTTCCTCACGGTCGTACCGACTGATGGTGTTGCTATAAATGGGATTTCCTCCAATCGAGTTCTTTCCGCATTGAGTATCGGCAAAGCCATAGTCGTAATTGTAACCTCGACTACTCGCAACACAGTACGACTGGTTAATCTTGCAAAGATCGTTGCAGTTGCCGTCAATACAGGCTGAGGAGATGGATTGTACGGCAACGATTAGGAGCAGCGTCGCAGTCATCGCAACCAATGGGCGGACAGCAAATTGACGGAGTTCCATTTCAACAAGTCCTTTCTAAAGATGCGAAAGTGGCGGCTGCCAACATTGGGAGCCGATTTCCGCAGAGTCGTGTAACAATGCCACTTCGCACTCTTGTCGTGCATTGCATGATCTGCTGCGAGTCTCTACTGAGAAGACAGTCGCCTGCGAAATGCGACTGCGACTGCGATCAATGCCAAGAGCAAGGCCGCACCTCGAATTGCGAAGATCGACCAGCGCCCTTGCGGCTTCACGAGTTGCGCGTAGTCTTCGCCACTTTCACCGGGTTGCAGATCGCGGCGCGTGCCGTCGGTCCGTACCACGTGGAACTGAGGTTGCGAACCGACTCGCTTGTCACCAATCATGGTTCCAGGCGGGGGGTTGAACGCAAACGTCGATGCTGGAAGCTCCGGATTCAAAACGAACTCCTGGACAGTCGCCGAGATGGACTTGGACAGTGTTCCGTCTGCTCCACCGCCTTGGTGGAGGGTCCAACGGGACGGTCGCCAGTGGTGAGCGTCAGTCTCCTGGTATTCGATGTTCAGGTCGACGCGCGAGTTACCGCCACTGATCGCCAACCAGCGAACTGGAAGCGATTGGCGTTTGCTATCGACCCAGACTTCGTAATGGGACGGAGGAAGCTTTCCTGGTCGCCGACTCGCTGCTCCCTGCTCAAGAACGATGCATGAACGGTCGTTGGCTGTTCCTGTGCGCGGAGTCCATCTGAGAGAATCTGGCCGAAGGAGACCGTCAAAGGCTGGCATCACAGGACGTGCGAACATGCGGATGACGAGTAACTCCGGATTGTTTGTGAACATGAAATGCATCCGGCCGCCTTCTACTGTTCCGTAGGGATAGGTGGCGGCTTTCACATCGTTAAACGATGAATTCGTCTTTCCGTCCCACACTCGCTCTTCGCGAATGGGCGTCAGGAGATTCTTTGTCGCGCTCCAGTCCTCTCCTTCTTGGGAATAGTGCACTCTTTCGCCATCCAGTTCGAAAACATGGGTCGTGGAAAGACGGACATCGTCTGGAGGAACAACCGCATCGTCTGGCGGACGGTTGACGACTTCTGGCCCCATTTTGGGCAGACTGCCGCGCGGGATTAGCTTTTCCTGCGTCCACGTCATGCGGAGCGAGTGGATTTCCGCTTCGCGGGCTTTCCAGTCGGCAAGGATCTTCGCCATCTGGTTTTGTTGCGAGGGCTGAGCGTGAACCGAAGGCGTCCCCATGAGAAGGAGGACGAAGACGCTCAAGGCCGCCAGCAGGGAACGCCAGGGCGTCGGAACGAACCTGCGGGCCACCGGCATTCGAAAGTTGTCGAACATGGTTGCGTCTGCCTGATATGCTTGCAATTGTGTCTAGCGCGTCGTGCCGTAGTACGACGTTGGAATCACGACGCGCTCCGGCTCGCGATTGGCGACGAGAATCTCGAACTCGACCCAGCCATGCTGGGCTCCGGCATCGCCAGCCGCCTGATGAACCCGGCAGGTGACGGGCACGGTTCCATCGGAGGACGGTGATTCGGCCTCGGCGGTGACCTCCGGTCCGCTGGTGCGAACGATCCGGATCTGAAACGGAGCAGGATCGAAGGGGGTGAAGGTGATGACATCGTCGGATGTCTTGCCGAACACGAGGGCGCCAAATTCCAGGGCGGTGGGTGTGGCGACGACGGGACGACGGATTTCGCCGATGACAGCCAAATCGCGGCTGGGGCCAGTCTGCGTGCCGGGTTCACAGCCGGTGATGCGAATGCGAAAGGAGAACTTGCCTGCCGGGTGCGTTGCCGCCGGCACCACATGCAGCTCGTAGCGACCAGCTTCTTCCAAGGGCCTTAACTCGACCGAACCCGCACCCGGAGGGAGGCATTCCGCCCGCAGATTCTGCAGCGAACTTTCTGGTGGAAGATCGAGAGAGACGCGGCCTCCCGCAGAAGCCGCATCGGATGAGACCTTCTGCAGGTCCAGCAGATCGGTGGAGAGCTGCATCGGATTGCGACGCACCGTCCCAGTCAGCTTCCACGCGAGCGTCTGGCGAGACTCGCCAATCGATGCGGTGATGGGCATCTCGAAGGCGCGCAACGATTCGTCCGACTTCCAGCGTTCGCGGGTCAGATCGATCTGCAATTTGAGAGTTTTGACTTCGCCGGGGGCGATGACGAGCTTACGGGGTTCAATGGATGTGCAGTCGCATCGAGCCTGGACGTCTTTCAAGGTCAGCGACTGATGGGAGGCGTTCTTGACCGGGATCTGCCAGTGAAATTCGGCCTGTTCCCAAGCGTCACCGAAGTCGAGATCGGCCGGGGCGACTGCAAGCTGAGGAGGGGCTTGCAGAGATTGAGTCTGTGCACGGGACAACCAGAAGGAGGCACCTTTCACTGACAAGACGACCCCGCTGACGAGGAGGCAGGTCATCACGATGAGAGTGCTTGCCGCTCTGCTGCTCATAACAATCTCCGGAGAAATCCGGTTTTCGGGCGTTCAGATATGACGGTGGCATAAGGCAATGTACAGACAGGCGTGAAAATGGCAAGAAAAAAAGAGCTGCGACATTGATAGTTACAGTATGTATTCTGGGGGGGGGGGGGGGGGGGTAAGTGTTGTCGGCGTCACGCGTTGCGTCCGTGTATCTGTTTTTGAAAATCTTTTTCGCGAGTGCCGTGGTAGAGTTCAGCCCGGCGAGAAACTGACGAATGCGGCCTCGGGAACAACACAAATCTGTGGGACGTTCGCAGCGGTCTGGCGGGCAATCTCCGGACGCTGCCGCGTAAAGGGGGGCTACGTCCACGGGTCGACCGACGAGTTCGGCTGGAACGCGGTCGAGAACCGGGTGCACGTCCACGATCTCCATGCGACGATTCTGCGGCTGCTGGGTTTCGATCACGAGAAGCTGACGTATCGCTATGCGGGCCGGGATTTCCGGCTGACCGACGTGCATGGTCACGTGGTCGACGAACTGCTGGCCTGAACTCATTTTTGAATGATGCTCCATGAGTCACACTTCGCAGAAAAACAACACGGTCCAGGTCGGACAGGGCTCTTTCCGGTATGACGCTTTGGCCCACTGGGAACAGCAGCCGAACGGTTACACGTGGCCGGAGGCGACTGCGGTGGCGGTCGATGCGGAAGACCGGGTGTATGTTTTCAATCGTGGGCACCAGCCGGTGATGGTGTTTGGATCGGATGGCGCGTTTCTGCACTCGTGGGGCGCCGGGGCGTTTGCCCGGCCGCACGGGATCTCAATCGGGCCGGATGGATCGGTCTACTGCACCGACGACCTGGACCACACGGTGAAAAAGTTCTCGCCGCGGGGGGAGTTGCTGCAGGTGCTGGGGACCAGCGGGCGTCCGTCGGACACCGGGGCGACGAACATTGACTACAGGACAATCCGGCATGCGGGGCCGCCGTTCTACTTCCCGACGAACGTTGCCTTTGGGCCGGCGGGGGAGTTGTACGTCACGGACGGTTACGGCAACGCGCGGGTTCACAAGTTTTCGCCCGAGGGGCGATTGCTTTGCTCGTGGGGCGAGCCGGGGGACAGGCCGGGGCAGTTTCACGTGCCGCACGGGATTGCCGTGGATCGGCACGGGATGGTGTGGGTGGCAGACCGGGAGAACAGCCGGATTCAGTGCTTTTCGTCTGGCGGCGAGTTTCGCGGTCAGTGGAACGAGATCGCCCGGCCGTGTCAGGTGGCCTTCGACGCCGACGGCAACCTGTTCGTCGCGGAACTGGGCTACCGGGCGGGGATGTGGCCCGGCACGACGGCGCCGACGCCTGATGCCACCGGGGGACGCGTCTCGGTGTTCGATCCGCACGGCTCGCTGCTGGCTCAGTGGGGGGGCGGAGACGACCCTACGGCGCCCGGCGATTTCTTTGCGCCGCACGACATCTGCCTCGATTCCCGCGGCGATGTGTATGTGGCGGAAGTTGTGATGTCGGCGGGAGGGAACCGGGGCCTGGTGCCGTCGACGTGTCATTCGTTGCAAAAATTCGTCCACGTTTCCTGAGGAACGGCATTCATGAAAGCCTGGCGGTTTTACGGATTTGGCGACATGCGGCTGGACGACATCCCGGTTCCGCAGGTCCGACCGGGTTGGGTTCTCGTCGAACCGCTTTGCGTGCAGCCGAGCGTGACCGAGGCGCAACTGGCGCTGGGAATTCCGACCCTGGCCTACGACCGAGTGAAGCGGCGGCTGGAGACCGAAGCGCCGATTCAGCTCTTCGGGCACGAGTTCTGCGCGCGGATCGTCGAGGCGGGGCCGGGGGTGACGCGGTTTCACGTCGGGGACCGGATCGCTGCGCGGGCGAAGCTGCCATGCGGGGATTGTCCCCTTTGCCGGTCCGAACGCAGCAACCTCTGCCGGCGGGGGCCGGTCATCGGTTTCGATCAGCCCGGCTGTTTCAGCGAACTGGCCCTGCTCCCCGAGATCGCTCTGGTGCGGGTGGACGACCGGATTTCGGACAGCGAGGCGGCCTGTCTGCAGTCTCTCAGCGACAGCGTGGCTTCCATCGAAACAGCCAGTCTGCAGATGGGGGACAGCGTGGTGATCTTCGGCCAGGGGAGCATGGGGCTGGAGTGCCTGCAGATTGCGAGGATCTCAGGAGCCGGGTTGATTATCAGCGTGGACGTCCGCGACGAGTCGTGCCGGATGTCGCTGGAGCTCGGGGCCGATCATGCCCTCAACGCCCGCACCTGCGATCCGGTCGCGGTCATTCGCGAGCTGACCGGCGGCAACGGGGCCGACGTGGTCTTCGAATGCGCCGGCGGCAGTCCCAAGCAGGGACTGGCGGGGACCGAGACATTGCGACAGGCGATCGACGCCGCCCGATCCGGCGGCAAGGTGATCGGAGTCTCGTGGTTCGGCGGCCCGCTGGAACTCAATGTCGACCTGTTACGCGAACGAAGCCTGCGGTATCTGTTCCCTGACATCAGCACGCGGGCGCACCTGGAGCACACGGTCCGGCTGGTGGCGACGGGGCGTGTGCGGCTCCAGCCGACGATTACGCACGTGCTGCAAGGGATTGAGTCAGTCCCGAAATCGTTCGAGATCACCGCCAACAAGGGGCTCCACCAGGCGATCAATCCGGCGCAGGTCATGATGCGGGGCTGAGCAGTCGGAGTGTCAGTCGATCCAGGGGACTCGGACAGACAGGAATGTCTGTCCCACCTGAAGGAAGGCGAGGGCAGACATTCCTGTCTGGGCTCGTTGGCGAAACGATTTGGCAGACGGCTACGCAAGAACATCGTGAACCACGTGGCCGTGGACGTCGGTCAGGCGGAAGTCGCGGCCGGCGAAGCGGTAGGTCAGCCGTTCGTGGTCGAGCCCCAGCAGGTGGAGGATCGTGGCGTGCAGGTCGTGCATGGTGGTGACGTGGTCGACGGCCTGCATGCCGAGCTCGTCGGTCGCTCCGTAGATTGTGCCGCCACGGACGCCCCCTCCCGCCAGCCAGACGGTGAAGCCCTCGGGGTGGTGATCGCGTCCGTCCCGGCCGGCGGAGTGGGGCGTGCGGCCGAATTCTCCCGCCCAGACGATCAGCGTTTCGTCGAACAGGCCGCGGGCCTTGAGGTCGCAGATCAGACCGGCGATGGCTTGATCGGTGTCGAGGGCGTTCTTCTGATGCCCGTTCTTCAGATCGCCGTGCTGGTCCCAGGTGCCGTTGGAGGCGCCGGGGGGGCAGGTGATCTCGATGAAGCGGACGCCGGACTCCACGAGTCGTCGGGCGCGGAGGCACTGAATGCCGTAGAGCCGCTGCGAGGGGACTTTCGAATCGATGCCATAGAGCTGCTGGGTAGCTTCGGTTTCGCGGCTGAGGTCCAGGACGTCCGGCACCAGCGACTGCATGCGGTACGCCATCTCATAGTTGCGGATCGCCGATTCGACGGCGTCGTTCCCCGCCAGCGATCGCGAGAAAGCGGCGTCTTCGCTCTGCAGCAGGGCCAGCTTGGTCTGCTGGATACGGGCGATGCTGTCGGCGGGGTGGATGTTGTCGATCGGCAGGCCGTCGGCCTGAAACATCGTGGCCTGGTGACTGGCGGGGAGAAAACCGTTCGAAAAGTTTTCGAGGCCGCCGCAGGGGACGACGCCGAAGCTGAGGACGACGAAGCCGGGGAGGTTGCGGTTCTCGCTGCCAAGCCCGTAGTTGACCCACGAGCCGAGGCTCGGTCGGCCGGCGTTGTTGGAGCCGGTGTGCAGAAACAGCACGCCGGTCGAGTGGATCGGCAGATCGGCTTTCATCGAGCGGATGACGGCGATGTCGTCGACGCAGCGGGCGATGTGCGGGAACAGGCTGCTGACCGGGACTCCCGATTCGCCGTGCCGCTGGAACGTCCAGGGGCTTTTCAGCCACTGGCGGTTGCCGTTGGCGGTGGGATTCTTCGATTCGGTGAAGGGCTTGCCGTCGAGGGCGTCGAGCTGCGGCTTTGGGTCGAAGCTGTCGACGTGCGAGACGCCGCCGTCCATGAAGCAGAAGATGACGTTCTTGATGCGCGACGAGCGATGGGGTTGGCGAGACGTTTCGGCGGCGGCGGCGTTCTGTTCCGCGAGCAGGCCGGCGAGGGCGATGCTGCCGAAGCCGTTGGCGGTCGTGGCGAGCAGCTCACGACGCGACAGGGCCGGAGGTCGGAAACCGGGGCAGCGGGTGGCGGGCATGGCGTCGTCTCCGAAGCTGGTATCACGGGCCGGGCGTCTGCAGGCGGTTACGGGACGTAAATAAATTCTTTGAGATTGAAGACTGCATGGGCAAGGTCCTTCCAGACGACTTGACTCTGCAGCACGTTCCGTGGAGCGACCTGGTGGAGCTCAGCCAACTGCAGCGCGGTCTGTTCAAACCGCTGACGTTCGTCGGCGGTGGCGGGTCGACCGAGCGCCGTCGCCAGCATGGCGTCAATACGGCTGGCGACGGTATCGTCGGTCCGGGTGATCAGCCGCTGCGCCCAGACTTCGGCCTGCTGAACGACGAAGGGATCGTTGAGCAGGGCGAGCGCCTGGGCCGGGACGTTGGTGACGTCCCGGCGACCCTGGGCCACCTTGCCGCCGGGGAAGTTGAACGCGGCCAGAAACCGAGGGGGCTCCATCAGCGTGTTCTTGGTGTAGATGCTCCGGCGGCCGTCGCCGTCGAGCGGCCCGGGGAACAGCCGGCGGTCGGCGTATTCCTTGTCGCGGAACGGTTGAATGCTGGGGCCGAACAGGCGGCCGTCGAGGCGGCCGGAGGCGGCGAGGATCGAATCTCGAATGGCTTCGGCTTCGAGCCGGCGAGCGGGGTAGTGGTGCAGCAGCCGGTTGGCGGGCTCGCGTTCGGCGGCGTGGGGCGTCGGCCGGCTGGAGAGCTGAAACGTGCGGCTCAGGACGATCGAACGGATCAGCCGCATTGTCGACCAGCCGTCGGCGACGTACTGCGCAGCGAGAAAGTCGAGCAGTTCCGGGTGCGAGGGGAGCTCGCCAGCGTGGCCGAAGTCGTCGACCGTGCGGACCAGTCCCGTGCCGAACAGATGATGCCAGATGCGATTGACCATGACGCGGGCGGTGAGCGGGTTGTCGGCCGAGGCGATCTGCCGGGCGAGCTCAAGCCGGCCACTGCCCTGGAGCGGTCGACGCTCGGAGGGCGCGGCGGACGGGGTCAGACTCGCCTCGATCAGGCGTGGCTGCAGGACTTCCAGATAGCCGCGCGGCACGATCTCGCCCGGCTGGCGGCAGTTACCTCGCACAAACACGGGCTGGTCATAGCTGCCGTTCCCTTCGCTGACGCCGGCCACCACGGTGGGCAGCGACAGAGCCGCTTCGGTCTCGCGGTATTGCCTGACCAGTTCGT
The DNA here is from genome assembly GCA_942493135.1 of uncultured Planctomycetaceae bacterium. GTDB lineage: Bacteria > Planctomycetota > Planctomycetia > Planctomycetales > Planctomycetaceae > Planctellipticum. The sequence continues at coordinate 4,102,252 of OW818684.1, forward strand.
CGAGCTTCGACGCGAGGCCCGGGCGATTGCTCAACAGTTCGCGGGAGAGCAGCGCGTTGAGCCAGCGGACGTCTTCATCGGTCGCGGCATCGTCGGACCAGCGTTTCAGGGTAGCATCAACGACGGCGGCATAACGCGCAGCGACCTCGGTGGTCGTGGCAGGGGCTTCGCCGACGAACAGCGGACGGAGGTGCGTCAGTTCCGCTTTCGGTGGCTCGGCGACATCGTGCAGGACGACGCGCGTCACGCCGAAGTACGAGCGGGGATTTGCGGCCGCCTGCTCCCAGGGGACTTTGTAGTTCGCCGTGTCGCCCCCCAGCGGGCTGAGCTGGTCGGGGAACTTGGGGTTATCGAACATCGTCATCAGTTCGGCGTAGGTGCGGAGGGCTTCGCGGTCGGGAGGGGGCGAGAACGTGACCCACTGGAGATCGGGACTGGTGAGCGCGCGGTAGTTCTTGTAGTTGAGCTGGCAGTTGTTGGAGACGAGCCGGACGGCGCTGCTCCGCTGGCCGAGAACCTGCAGGCTGATGTGCGCCTTACCCGCAGGCAGGACCGGGGAACGGAGCGTTCCGTTGAGCTTGTCGGACAGCGCGTTGGTAAACACCCCGGCGGGCAGCAGGCCTTTGACAAGCGACTCGCCTTCGACACCGACGGCAAAGTCGCCGCTGTGCGGGCGGGCATCGCGGAGCCCCAGTCCGCCAACCTGCCAGCCCGGCGGTTCGCCCGTGCGAAAGTCGGCCCAGGTCGTGTAGTTCGCCTGATTGAACTCGCTGCGGATCTGATCTTCGCGCGCATATTCTTCCGCGACGGTCGCCCAGACTTTGGAGAAACTCTCCGCATCGACGGGCGGTGTCCGCAGGAGTCGCCGCCAGGGTTCCAGCGGATCTTCCAGCGGCGTCTTTTCCGCGGTCAGGGCAGCGACCCACTTGTCGAGTCGAGTGGCATCGAGCCCGCCGGCGAGCGTTTCAGCGTCGGCCGTTTTGTGATGACGAGCGGCTGCTGCTGTCGCATAGCGGGCGACGTCGGCAACGTCGCCCTGCCAGACCGCGGCGATTTCCCGGCGGAGGTCGGTTTTCAGAGCCTGCAGCCGCTCCTGCGTCGGGACGTTGACCTCGGGGGCGTCGACCGTCTGCGCGACGAGCCGCGAACTGCGGAGAATGCCGAGCAGAGCGTAGTAGTCGCGGGTGGAGACGGCGTCCAGCTTATGATCGTGGCAGCGGGCGCAGGCGACGGTCGTGGCCTGAAAAGCCTTGGTCAGCGTGTCGATCTGATTGTCGACGACGTCGTAGCCCAGTTCCAGGAGGCTAATGCAATCGTCGTGATTGACCTCGCCAAACCGGTAGAAGCCAGTGCCGATGACCGATTCCTGAAACCGGCCTGCCGCGTTCCAGCGGGGTTCCGGCAGCAGATCGCCGGCGATGTGTTCGAGAACGAACTGGTCATACGGCACATCCGCATTGAAGGCGCGAATCAGAAAGTCGCGGTAGCGCCAGGCGTGATGGACCTCGTAGTTCCATTCGTTGCCGTGGGTCTCTGTGAAGCGGACGACGTCCATCCAGTGCCGGGCCCAGCGCTCGCCGAAGCGAGGCGACGCCAGCAGCGCGTCGACCAGTTTTTCAACGGCGGCCGGCGGCAGGCGCTCGCCGGGGGAGACGCCGGCTTGTTCGCAGTCCTGCACGAAGGCGTCGACCAGTTCCGCAGCGGGGGGCAGGCCGGTCAGAACGAGACCCAGACGACGGGCCAGCGTCCGTGGCGTTGCAGCATCCGCTGGGACGAGACCGTCTGCTTCCAGTCGGGAAAGGACAAAGCGATCGACCGGGTGTTCCGACCACCCCGCATTGTTCGGTTGGGGAACGACAGGTTCGCGAACCGGCTTCAGGCTCCACCAGTCGGCCCGGCTGCGGAACGTCTCCGACCAGTCCTCGACAGGACGCGTCGACGGCTCGCCGTCGCGGGGATCGGGCGCACCCAGCTTGAGCCATGTTTCAAAGTCGGCGATCACCTCGGCGGGGAGTTTTCCCTTCGGGGGCATCTGGATGTCGCCGTCGTAACGCAGGGCCTGCAGAAGGAGGCTCTGGTCGGCGACGTTCGCAGGAATTGCGGGGCCGGAATCGCCACCCGTCCGAAGTCCCTGACGACTGTCGAGCAGCAGTCCGCCGCCGAGTTTCTTCGCGTCCGCCGCGTGACACTCGTAGCAATGCTGGACGAGAACGGGGCGGATCTTCTTCTCGAAGAGTTCCAGTCCGTCGTCGTCGGAAGCATGAGCCGAAAGCGGAACCAGCAGGCAGGCGAGACCAAGGCAGGCAGCAGGTCGCATCGGGCACCTCACGGGCCGGTCGGGCGGGGATCAGACGGCGGCAGGATCAGTAGCAGACAAATTCGGCGGCTGCTGCAGGCTCTCCAGCAGGCTATCGTACGCGAGACTCAAGTGCTCGCGCATTTCCTGGCGGATGCGATCGACGTCGCCGGCCACGAGGGCTTCGTAGATGGCGACGTGCGAACGGTTCGTAATGCCGCGACGTTCGAGCGAGGGAGGAACCTCGTTCAAGTGAGGGACGAGCTGTTCGAGCAGCGTCTGCTGCAGGCCGCACAGCACCGCGTTACCGCCCAGCCGGGCGATTTCGATATGGAACCACACATCCAGCCGGACGTCTTCCGCCCGCGAGGCGTCCGTCGGAAGCTGCAGGAGAGCGTCGAGCGCCCGGCGGACCGGCAGAACTTCTTCCAGTCGACGGTGACGTGCGGCGCGACCGGCCAGCTCGATCTCGATCAGCCGACGGGCATCCAGCAGATGCAGCACGTTGGGCTCGCCCGCCGACAGTCGCGATGGAGCGGTCTCCAGCGGTCGGGCCGTCAAGGGCGGTGCGGCAAGCCCGCCGGCCCGCAGGAACACGCCCGCCCGGGGGAGTACCTTCACCAGACCTTGCGATTCGGCCTTGAGGAGGGCATCGCGAACGGTGGTCGGTTTCAGGCCCAACCGGTCGGCCAGTTCGCGAATGCTGGGCAACTGGTCTCCCGGCGAGAGCCCGCGTTCGCTAACAATCTCTCCGATGACTTCCAGAATCCGGGGAAGATCGTCGGCATGAGTCTTCGCAACCGGTGTGGAGACTGACACTTGAATTCTCCGGACGGTCTGATAACTTCACTGATCATCTCACTGATAATCTGAGATGAGCCGCCTTGTCAAGGATGTCCATGAAAACTTCTGCACTGCGGGCGCTGCGTCGCAAGCTGGCCGCCAACAGCCCGGTTTACGGTCTCTGGGTCACGCTGGAATCGCCGAGCGTCACCGAAATTGCCGTGGCCCTGGGGCTCGACTGGGTCGTGATCGACGCCGAGCACGGGCACCTCGACTGGAAAGAAATTGTCGAGCACCTGCGGGCGACCGTGCGGAGCGACACCGTCGCGCTGGTTCGTGTGGCGAGTCTCGACGCCGGTCTGATTAAGCGGGCGCTCGATATTGGCGCCGACGGCGTCGTGATTCCCTGGGTGGAGTCCGCCGAGCAGTTCCGGCAGGCGGTTTCCTTTGCACGGTATTCCCCGGAAGGGGTCCGCGGGATTGGAGCCGAGCGGGCGACCTGCTGGGGGCAGTGTTTTGTCGAACACACCGCCGAGGCGAACGAGAACGTGCTGGTGGTCCCGATCATCGAGACCGTCAAAACGATCCGACAGGTCCCGCTGATGACGAAGGTCGACGGCGCGGAGATCTTCTTCTTCGGCCCGGCCGACTTCTCCGCCACCGCCGGTTTTCGCGGGCAGTGGGAAGGGCCGGGAGTCGCCGAGCAGATTCTGGCGATGAAGGAGACGATCCGTCAGGCGGGCCAGCACTGCGGACTGCTCGCGTCCAGCGAAGCGGACATCGTCGCGAGGAAGGAGCAGGGATTCCGGATGATCGGCCTCGGTCTCGATGCAGGGCTGCTGATCCGTTCGCTGCGTTCGGCTCTGCAGACGGTCCAGCGATCGCCGCGGATGATCGCGTCGCTGGAGTCCGATCCCGGTCCGCCCGCTCCGCTGGAACGGCCGCCCGAGTCCATGCGTCCGGATCGTCCGGAAGTGATGAATGCAGTCGGCTCCGGTCAACGCGTCGAGCTGAGTCCGGGCGTCAGCTTCGAGTGCCTGGTCGGCAAGCACAATCACGCTCACAACCTGACGACGGGCTGGGTGACGTTTGCCCGGGATGCCGCCCTGCCATACCACACGCATACGTTCACGGAATCGATCACGCTGCTGCAGGGATCGGCGAGCGTCGAGATTGAGGGCCGGAAATATGTCCTGAAGCGGATGGACAACGTCGTCATCCCCGCCGGACTGGCCCACTCCGCCCGCAATCTCTCGGCCACGGAGCCCGCAGTATTTCAGGTGTCGCTGGCGACTGACGCTCCGACCCGCACCCTCGTGGAAAAATTCTTCTCGCGGCGGACGATGCCCGACGACTCCACGGGTGTTCCGGGAGCCGAACGCGTCAATCGCTTCGCGACCGCAAAACGATTTGCGGCTGGTCCGAACACGGAGTTCATCGACTTCTTCAACGACACGCTGGTGCCGGGGATCGAGATGAGCGGCGGCTACGGACTGTTCGCACCGGGCGGCCGGTTGCCGGCCCATGTCCACGATTTCGACGAATCGATCTGCATCATTTCCGGCGAGGCGACCTGCGTCGTCGAGGGCCGGCGCTACATCATGAGCGACGGCGCGACGGCTCTGCAGCCCCGCGGCCGGGTGCACTACTTCATCAACGAGACGAGCTCCACGATGGAGATGCTCTGGGTCTACGCTGGACCGATGCCCGAGCGGATCATCGTTCAGGAACGCTGCGCCACCGTGGAAGGAAACCCCTGGCGATGACGAGCCCCAGCTTTCGGGTGAAATTGACCGCTGACTTCTACGACGCCGACGGTGCACTCAAGTACGCCGATGTCGGCCTGGACCGGCTCACCGCGACGGCGGGGATCGAGGTCGGCCAGTTCGCCGCGCATCAGCCGGAGATTGCTCCGGAGCAACTGGAGGGGGTGCAGGGCGTGCTGGTCCTGACGCCGCGGGTGACCGCGCGCAGCCTCTCGATGGCTCAGAATCTGCTGGCGGTGGCCCGGTTTGGAGTGGGCTATGACAGCGTCGATGTGGCGGCCTGTACGGCCGCGGATGTCGTGCTCTGCATCACGGCCGGCGCGGTCGATCACTCAGTCGCTGAGGCCACAGTCGGGTGGATGCTGGCGCTGACGCACCACGTGCGGACGAAGGACCGGCTGGTGCGCGAATCGCGGTGGAACGATCGCAGCAGCTACATGGGGAGCGAGCTGCGCGGCCGGACGCTGGGTCTGGTCGGCTTCGGCGGAATCGGCCGCGCTGTCGTCCGGCTGCTGTCGGGGTTCCGGATGCAGCCACCGCTGGTGTTCGATCCGTTCGTTTCTGCGGAAGCAGTCGCCGAGAGTGGTTGTCGGTCGGTGCCGCTGGACGAGCTCCTTTCACAGTCCGATTTCGTCTCGCTCCATTGTCCGCTCAACGATCAGACCCGCAGCCTGATTGGAGCGCGGGAACTGGCACTGATACAGCCGACGGCCTACCTGCTGAATACCGCCCGGGGTGGCATTGTCGACGAAACGGCGCTTTACGAAGCTCTGGCGGAGCGGCGGATTGCCGGGGCGGCGCTCGACTGCTTTGCGGAAGAGCCGCCGACAGCGCCGCCGAGGTTTTCCGAACTGGAGAACGTCTTGCTCGCCCCGCATTCGATCGCCTGGACGAACGAGCTGTTCCGGGAGATCGGCCGGACCGCCTGTCAGAGCCTAGCCGACCTGGCGCAGGGCCGGCGGCCGCATGGTATCGTCAATCCCGAGGTCTTCGACCGCCCGGGATTTCAGGAAAAGTGGAACCGACTGCGACTGTCATAGCCGGCGGTCCGATCAAAGTTCTCGACCTGCTCAACTCTGCCGTACCCAAGTGAAGTAAGGATGAGCCGATGCTTCGGAAACTGCCCCTGTTCTGTGTTGGACTGCTGATGCTCGGCGCGAACGCGTCGGTCCCGGTTCAGGCTGCTGAGCCGATTGTGCCGGCCGACGCGAAGCTTGAAAAGCTGTTTGAATCGCGCGTGCTGACCGAAGGGGTGTCGGTCGCCCCGGACGGGATGGTCTATTTCAGCGAGATCACCTTCTCGCACGTCGCGCGGGACGAGCAGGGAGCCATCGAGGCGGGGCACATCTGGAAGTACGATCCGGCCACCGGCAAGACCACGATTTTCCGCTCTCCCAGCGGCATGTCGAACGGCATCAAGTTCGACGCGCAGGGCCGGATGGTCATCGCGGAAGGGGCCGACTACGGCGGACGGCGGGTGACCCGCACCGACATGACGAGCGGCAAGACGCACATCATCGCCGCGATGTTCGAAGGCCGGCCGCTCAATTCCCCCAACGACATCACGATCGATCAGCAGGGCCGGATCTACTTCAGCGATCCGCGTTATCTCGGTTACGAGGGAATCGATCAGCCGGTGCAGGCGGTCTATCGGCGCGATACGGACGGCACGCTGCACCGGATCATCACCGACGCCGGCAAGCCGAATGGCGTCTGCGTCTCGCCCGATCAGAAGACGCTGTACGTCGTCAGCAACGACAATGGCGCGACGAGTATCGACCGGCTCGCAACCGTCGTGGCCGCCCAGGCGGACAAAGTCGTGATTCCCCTGCGGAAGGGGAACATGGCGCTGATGGCCTACGACCTGACGGCCGACGGCAGCGCCAAGTTCCGCAAGACACTGGTCGACTACGGTCCGTTCGACGGTCCGGATGGACTGATCTGCGACAAAGACGGCACCGTCTATGCGGCCGTCCGCGCGGAGAACCGGCCGGGGATCTGCGTCTATGCGCCGGACGGCAAGGAGCTGGCGTACATTCCGACGGAGATTCCGACCAACGTCGGGTTTGGCCGGGGCAAAGACAGCAATCTGCTCTACATCACCGCGGGGAGTTCGCTCTACCGGATCCGGCTGAATCGGGAAGGCTACCAGCTTCCTTCCCGCTGATGCCGTAACGATGACGGACTACTCAGGGGCAGCCTTGGGCTGCGTTTCGAGTGTCTTTCGTCGAGCCTCGATCACCGTGCGATATTCTGCAGGAGTCACGTCGGGGTCGACGTACTCCTGCAGATCCCGCAGCGCGATCGCGCGGTAGCCTTCCAGCTTGAGATACTTCATGTAGGCCGCGAAGTGCTTCTCGCTGCTGCTGACCCAGTCGTGGGCGGTGTCGGGTGTTCCGTGGAACTGCAGCACGGCGATCCGGCCGTCGCGGGCCTGCCGGACTGCGCGGACGAAGTCCGGGAGCGTCCATTTCGGCCGGGCGTCGCCCGCCGAGGGAATCACTAAGGGGTGGTCGAGGCCGGGCTGGTACGCGAAGCCGCGTCCCTCTTCGTAGGGATACTCAGGAGCTCCGCCCCGCCGGGCGAATTGGATGCCGCGTTGTTTGAGCGTCGCAAAGGCGGCGTCGGTGAGGGCGTTTCCCGGCCAGGCGAAGGTGACCGGTGCAGGGATGCCATGCGACTTGCACTGTTCGGCAATTCCGTCGAGTTGCTCGGGGAGCCGGCCGACGGACTTCTCGGTGATCCCGAGATGGTCGCGGGTGTGATTGCCGATTTCGAAACCGTCCTCGTGCAGCTCCTTGATCTGTTCCCAGGTCAGATAGTCCTTCTTGTTCGTCTTGAAGTCGAAGCCTTCAGTGATGAAGAACGTCGCCCCGAACCCGTATTCCTTGAGGAGCGGTCGGACGACGGTGTAGTGCGAGCGAGCCGAGTCGTCGAATGTGAGGACGACGAGCCGGTCCGGAATCGGCTTGCGGACGGCGCGATTTTTCACGGCGTCCTCGGCCGCGGCGATGGTCGGACCGACCAGCAGTGCGGCAAGCAAGATCGAACGCACGGAGCTTCCCTTCGGTTTGAGAGTCGAGCCCGCGCCTACGCCAGCAGCTCGGGGATCACCTGGCCGTTGTGGACCAGCGGGACCGGGCGGTTGAGCCGGTCGTTGAGCGTCTGGTCTGGGTCGATGCCGACCAGATGGTAGATTGTGGCCAGGACATCTTTGGCGGTCAGGGGGCGGTCAGTCACCGTCCCGCCGATCTTGTCGGTCCGGCCGACGACCGTCCCCCGTTTCATCCCCGCGCCGGCAAAGAAGTTCGAGTACGCGAAACCCCAGTGGCCGCGCCCTTCGCCTTGAAACTGGGGCGTCCGTCCCATTTCATTCATCACCAGCACCAGCGTCTCATCGAGGAGGCCGCGGTCTTCGAGATCGTGAATGAGGGAGGAGAACGCCAGGTCCAAGCCCGGCAGCAGTTCAGACTTCAACCGGTTATGGTGGTCGACGTGAGTGTCCCAGCCGGCATTGAGCTGCCCGAATTCGTCCCACACGACGGTGACGAAGCGACAGCCAGCTTCCACCAGCCGCCGCGCCTGCAGCGTGGCCTGCCCAAACAGCGACATCCCGTAGCCCTCGCGCACCGCGATCGGCTCCTGGTCGATGGCAAAGGCCGAGCGAATCGCAGCGGAATCGAGCATTGAGAAGGCGAGTTCCCGCTGCGGATCGAAGGAGTGCGGCGCGTTGCGGCGGCTGGCATCCCGCCGGAGCCTTTCGATCTGCTCCAGCAGCGATCGCCGGCGGTGGAGCCGGTCCAGAGTAACCTCGCCGGGAAGTTCCGCCTCTGGCGCGATCAGGAAACGGCAGTCGGGTTTGACCCCCAGAAACGGGTCGGCGATTTCGGCGGGCGGCCCGAATGATCGGCGCAACGCACTTCGAGTCGGTTCGCCGCGAAACTCCGTCCAGATCGGATCGAAGTGAGTGCCGAGGGCGTTGGCCGACGGCGGAGCGTATCGTGGCGAAGGGCGACGGCTGCTCAGGAGAAAGGGCAGGATGAGATTGTCGGGAACGGCGCCGACGGCCTTGCGGCCGCTGCGCTGCTGATCGAAATAACTCTTCACCGAACCGAGAAATGGCTGATGATCGGGATGGACCAGCGTCTCTTCGAGCGGAATACTGCCGACCGGGGCGCCCGTCGTGGCGTACTGCATCCCATGAAAATTCCAGGGATGAGTCAGCGACCGGACGACTGCGACTCGATCCATCACTCGCGCCATGTGCGGCAGATGCTCGCAGACGTCGCAACCGGGCAGGCTCGACGCGATCGGCTGAAACTCTCCCCGCACCTCCGGCGGGGCTTCGGGTTTCATGTCGCAGATTTCAATGTGGCTCGGTCCGCCGAACAAATAGAGCAGAATGACGTTCTTCGCCGATCCGAAGCCGGGCAGCGCGGAGTTTGCGTTCGCAGTCGGCGCAGCGCAGGCATGACCGGCGAATTGACCGGAAAGTGCGCTCAGTCCGCCTGCAATCAGCAGATCCCGGCGGGTTACGCCATTACAGAGCCGCTTGGGGCCGCCGAGCAGACGTAACATCGAATTCTCCGGCAGGCAGCGCGAGTTTCCAAATTCCCGGTGGATAAAGTATCAGACGCTCAGCAGCCGAGTCCATTGCCAATGTCGGCGAAGTCCGGGTGTGGAGTTTACGCAAGGACTCCGAGCTTCTGCGGATGCTGGTACTGCGGCAATCGGCCAGCGATGAGCTCGTCCCAATCGCCGCGACCAGCGTTGCGTTTGAGGTGGGGCAGCTGTCGTCTTCGGTGAATCGTGGAGCAGCGCCAGACAGAGGCTCGAACCCAGCCTTTCAAACTCCCGTCGTGGACAGTCAGAGAGTTCTGTCGCAGCGTGGATATGATCACCGGCATCGGACATTTCAATGCAGAGACGGCTCGTCATGACAGGAGCGAAGGATCTGGACGGGCCAATCTGCGGCAGTCAGCAAGGGGCCTGGCGCGTCTGGGAATTCGTCCCGACACGCTTGATCCAATCTTCGTGATCGCCGTGGTTATGGCGTCTTGTTTGTCTGCTTTGCCGTTCTGGGGCGTGGCAGACGCTCGATCCGAATCTACTGGAATATTGCACACAAGTTCTTGCATTTTGGTGACCAGAACCTATTCTGGGCCACATCATGTTGATCGTTCACGCATTTCCCGTCCTCGACTCTTCACGAAGGAACCGTAATGCTCAACGTTTCGTCGTTTCTCCTTGCTCAAGCCGACACAGGCGGCGGAGCGACCGAGATGATCGTCATGGTGGTCTACATCGCCCTTGCGATCCTGGCGCTTGCCGGAATGTGGAAAACATTTGACAAGGCCGGCAAGCCGGGCTGGGCGGCGATCATTCCCATCTACAACATCATCGTCATGCTGGAAATCGCCGGAAAACCGATCTGGTGGATCATTTTGTTCCTGATCCCCTGCGTGAATATCGTCATTGTGCTGCTGGTCATGATTGATTTCGCCAAAGCCTTTGGCAAAGGCGCCGGCTTCGGAATCGGTCTCTGGCTGCTTGGCTTCATTTTCTTCCCGCTGCTCGGCTTCAGTGACGCCAAGTACATCGGGCCGCAGAACGCCTGAGTCTCGCGCAACCGATGAAATATGAGGGGCTCGGACGGCTCTCCATTGAGGGAGTCGTCCGAGCCCGCGTCATTGGCGGAACACCGCGATTAGGTCGTTCGTTCAATCGCCCAGAACTCGTGCTTGCGTTTGGATTTGCTGACCTGGAACGCCGGCCGGCGGGCGAAATCCTGAAAGACCTGCTCCGCCCGTTCCGCGTCCGCACCGCCCGAATGGGCCTGCAGCAGGTAACGCAGGACGAGCGGTTTCTCTTTCTTCAGCAGCCAGGCGTCGGTCAGGCAGTGCGACGCTCCCATCCAGCCGTCCTCGCGGACGTGCCAGTGCGTCGGATGTCGCGGATTGGACGGATGATCGTAGAACGTGATTCCCTCGGTCAGTCCCCCCGGGACCGGGCCGCTGTAGTCCATCCAGCGGGCTGCCTGGCCGAAGATGGCCGGCTCACCGGCCCGTCCTTCGCTGTCGGTCAACTGCCCGCCGCCAAAGTGGGCGGAAATTGACTTCGTCACGCGGACCGCCAGGAAGCCGAAGTTGGTTTTCGCAAGTTCGAGCGATTCCGCCCGGGGAGTGAACTGGCTCTGCAGCTCGACGAGGGTCTCGCCGGGCTGCGGGCCGGGGCGCACCGCGGCGATCAGTACCTGGTCCATCAGTGGCTGCGGGTCGTGTCCGTCCAGCCACTGCAGTTTGACCCCCATCACGGCTTCGTCGTTCCCGTCGTGGTAGGCCAACCATTCGGACTGACGGATCCGGGCCGGCGATACATCACCCCAGAAGTCGATCCCGAGCACCTTGTTATGGGCAAACCAGATCGATCGGTGATGGTCATGGTTCGGCGCCCCGGGATGCCCCATCCGCGTCAGCGGCGTTCCCGACGGGCCGAGCAGCGGATAGAAATAGGGCCGGGGGGCGTCCAGCCCGAAGTTCCATCTCAATCGCTCGACGCTGTCGATCGTGAACGACACCTGCTGCTTCGGCAGCGGAATGCATTGGCAGCGGGGGAACTCGTAGGCCATGACTTTCTCCGGAACGAGAGGAGGAAGTGCCACACTACCAGCCCGGGGGAGAGAAAAGCACCAAATCCGAAGTTCGAAATCCGAATCAAGCACGAAATCGAAATGTCGAAAAACAACCTGCGCCGAACGACCTGCCGTGGACTGTGATACGAGTTTCGGATTTCGGAGGTTTCACCCCAGTACCAGCTCGGATTGAGCGACGCGAGGACCTGCCACGCCCCGTTTTCCCCTCTTGACCCGTTCCGCCAGTCCGCCGACACTCCCGCCCATTGCGGAGGGCGAATATGGTGTCTGAAGATCGGGACGAGTTGCGGCGATACGTGGCGTTCGGCGCTGCCGCGGGCTGGGCCGTTCTCGGTCTGACTGGCGGTTTGCTGCTCGCCCGCAGCCTCGGCGGCGCCCTGTCGCAATCATTGCCGGAAGGCCTGATTCTATTCATCGCGATGAGCGTCAGCATGGCGTCGCTCGGACTGCAGGGGGCCGTTCGCTGGTCGACCGGTCTCCTCCGGACTCCCGACTGGCCCGAGGCATTGGCCATCGGCGCTCCGATTCTCTGGGGAATTCCGCTGCTGGCCAACAGCGGCGCCTTTGCCATCGGCGGAGTCTTTTCCCTGTGGCTGATCCACGCGGTCGGGGTTTTGTGCGCTGCCTGGTGGCAATCCTCCAACACCGAAACCCGCTCGCAAACCGAGTCAGCAAACGTCGAACTCGCCGTCGAATGCGTCCCACCTCCGACCGGGCCGGTCGTGCCGATTTCACCGATGCTGGCGGCGGACAGCCCTGGTTCCATCAGCGGGGATGTCGAAGAGACCGAGGAGTCCGAGTCCGAATGGCCCTTCGGGGAAAGCATCGACCAGTGGCAGACTCGCGCCCGCTGGGAGCATTCGGTCGTGGTCTCGGGCGGGATTCTGGTTGAGCTCCCTCCCGGCGTCCGCGAAACCGTCGTCCATCTGACGTTCTGCCCCCCCCTTCCGCAGGCCCCGGAATTGACGGCCGAGGCGCTGGACGGCCAGGGCTGGGACATTCGCGTCGCCACGGCCCTGTCCTGGGGAGGGCGGCTGACAGTCCGTCGGCGGGGATCGGCCGGGGAAGCGGTGGCCGGACGAATCGGCTATTCCGCGGTCTGCGAGTCCTCGGTCGAGGCCGCCTGAGCGGGATCCGCTGCGGATATCGGGCCGATTTCCAGCCGGACAGGTCCGGCGATTCCCGTCGGTCCCGATGTGCAGGGATCGAATTCCAGTTGAAGAGACAGTTGGTTTCGGGCATGCAGCCGAGTGGTTACTTCAATCCTGATCGAAGACTGTTCTGTATCCAGGTCTGCCAGGTGCTCGCCATTGAGGAGGAACCGCCGACAACCTTGCAAGCCTTCGGCGACGACCAAGACTTGTTCATTGTCTTCAAGATTCGTCGGTCGGTGAAACCAGCGATGGCAAGCGACGCTTCCCGGCGTCTCGCCCCAGCAGGCGCGCCAGTCCAGCGGCAGCGTAAACCGGCCGGTGGCGGACTGACCGGCGGGAGGAGCCGTTAGCCACTCGAATTCCCACGGGCCGCGAAGCTGGATCTGGTGTGGCATGTCTCTTCCGCTTGAATTCCACTGTGGCCGACGATCCGCCATGGGATCGGGAAGTTTTCCTCGGCTGATGGGTAGAACTTCTAGTGCTGCGAAACTCTCGCCAGTCCGGACGATCCGTCTGACAGAGTCTGAAGCCGCGAGAACCCGGTTGCCACTCAAAAACCTCGCTGGTTCGAATCTCTCGCGAGGGTTATACTTGTGGCGACGCTGGGGAGTGTCTGGATGCCGAACTCGGTCGATCGGCCGGTTCGGGGTCCGTGTGTGTCTGCTGCCGACAGGTCTTCCACAGGAAGGGTTGATGACGTTGTGCCGGTCGTTGTCCGAGGGGTTCCGGGTCTGGACTCTTCGGTTGTAAGCCGACTGTCTCCTGATGCTTCAACTCCCCGGCTCCCGCTCGGTGAACGGTTTCCGTCTCGCCGCGGGCTTCGCTGAATCCGGACAGGATGCGATTCAGATGTACGATAGCATGTCCCCCGCGAGGGTTGTCGAGATGAGTGGCATGACCGGCGGGTCATTCGCCCCCACATTGCCGTTGCCCAGTTCCGTCCCGCAGACTCAGACGGCCGCTTCCAGCGGCTGGAGCCAGCGGACCCGTTCGCTGCTGGGCGTACAGGTCGTCGGTACCGGGTCCTACCTTCCGGACAACGTCGTTACGAACGCCGATCTGCAGGCTCGATACGGCTTTGACCCCGCGTGGATCGAACAGCGGACCGGGATTCTCGAACGTCGGCACGCACTCCCCGAACAAGCCACCAGCGATCTGTGCATCGAAGCGGCGAAGAACGCGATTCGCTCGGCCCACGTCGACACCCGCGACATCGACCTCGTGGTCGTCGGCACGTTCACCCCCGATTACCAGTGCCCGACCACCGCCAACCTGGTTCAGGCCGCGCTGGGTCTCGACTGTCCCGCGCTGGACGTCCAGGCGGCGTGTTCGGGATTCGTCTATGCCTTGGTGACCGCAGCCCAGTTCGTGGCCTCCGGCAACAGTCGGCTTGCGCTGGTCATCGGCGGCGACTGCAACAGCCGGATCGTCAATCCCGCCGAGCTGAAAGTCGCCCCGCTTTTCGGCGATGGAGCCGGAGCCGTGCTGCTGGCACGGGGCGATGCTCATCAGGGGCTGCTCTGTTACCAGCTCGGTTCCGACGGAACCGGCGCCAGCCTGCTCGACCGACCGGTTGGGGGCTCGAAGTACCCCGCGACGGCCGCCGACCTCGAACAGGGCCGACAGTACCTGCACATGGACGGTCGCAATGTCTTCAAGTGGGCCGTTCGAGCCGTGACTGAGACGGCCGACCTGATGTTCCGCAAGACGGGGCTGACCGCGGATGACGTGTCGCTGTTTGTCCTGCATCAGGCGAACATCCGCATTATCGATTATGCGATGGAACAGCTCAACGTGCCGGGCGACCGGGTCTTCAACAACCTGCAGAAGTACGGCAACACCTCGGGGGGCTCGATTCCGATCGCCCTGGACGAGGCGTTGCAGGCCGGTCGAGTCCAGCGCGGCGATACGCTGCTGATGAGCGGCTTCGGAGCCGGTCTCACCTGGGGCACCTGCCTCTTCCGCTGGTAATTGCCGGCAGGGCATCCGCATGGGGTGGCACAGACATTCCTGTCTGTGCTTCTGGCTCGCCGTTTCACAAACGGGATCGCCACCGTTCCACAACTGCCAGACATCGGCTTGCTCACGTCGGGCCGCAAATCTCGTGAATTCGTAAACGCTTTTGAGAAAGGGAGTTATCGCTTCGTCGCCCGCCCGGACTGACGTTGACTCTTTCGCACAACCGCAGCTATACTCCCGCCCCCTTGTGACCTCCCGGACCGGGCAGGCCGGGGATGGAGCGCTGTCATGGGTGCCACGGCTGAATCACAAGTCATTCCCTTTGCGCACTTCGACCAGTTACGGGAAGCACGCGCCATTCTCACCCAGGAAGGGCAGGCGCTCATCGACCTCGCCCGTCGGCTCGACGCCTCCTTCGTCGCCGCGGTCGATCTGCTTCAGCACGTCCGGGGCGGCGTTATCGTCACCGGCGTCGGCAAGGCCGGACTGATCGGCCGCAAGATCGCCGCGACGCTCGCATCGACGGGAACCAAGGCCTATTTCGTTCATCCGACGGAAGCGCTGCACGGCGACCTCGGCTGCATCGGCGGCGACGACCTCCTCCTGGCCCTGTCCAACAGTGGCGAGACTGCCGAGATCTGCGGCCTGCTCACGCTGGTCCGCGGCCGGCAGGCGCCGGTGATCGCCATCACGGCCAGCCGCTTGAGTACGCTTGGCCGCGGTGCCGACGTCACGCTGGAGCTTGGACGTTTGGCGGAAGCCGGCCTGCACGGTCTGGCCCCGTCGACGAGTACGACTGCGATGCTGGCTCTGGGAGACGCGCTGGCGCTCGTCGTCAGCCAGGCTCGCGGCTTTACGCCGCAGCAGTTCGCGACGCTGCATCCGGGGGGGAGTCTGGGACGACGACTCACGTCTGTCAGGGATATCATGCGGCGGGGGGACGAGCTGCGGGTGGCCTGTGATGAGGAATCGATCCGCGGCGTTCTCGTCGAGCACAGCCGGCCCGGCCGTCGGACCGGGGCGGTGATGCTCGTCGACGCAGAAGGGCTGCTGACCGGGTTGTTTACCGACAGCGATCTGGCCCGACTCCTGGAACGTCGCCGTGACGAGCAGCTCGATCGGCCGATCCGGGAAGTCATGACCGAGCGTCCGTTGACGATTTCGCCTGACGCGATTCTTGAAGAAGTCCTGCAGGTACTGGGAGGACGACGGGTGAGCGAGCTGCCGGTGATTGACTCCGCCGGCCGACCGATCGGGCTGATCGACATTACCGACATCATCGGGCTCCTGCCTTCCGAGGAATTTGCAGCGAGTACGGGGGCCTGAGCGGCAATATTGCCGCGAGGATCAGACAGGACGGCCAGCCGGAGGGAATCGGGGACGTGTCGAGCCGGATGACGTTGACGTTGTGGACTGCCTTCAGCCTGACCGGGCTGTTCTGGGTCTACGTCGTCATAATGCGTCCCCGGTTGCCGATTCCCGCCGAACGGTCGATCCCGCAGATGGTCAAGAACCTCGAAGGGCCTGCTCAGGCCGCCAAAGCGGTGCAGGTGGCGGCCGAGTTTCTGCCGGACGAGTCCTGGCTCGCCGCTGCCCGCTATCAGATCGAGCTAATCGGCAGCAACGCGTTCATTTTCGCCAACGAATGGAAACCGGGCGACGAAGCCAATCGCGACCAGATTCGCGTTCGTCCGTTTGCGATGGTCACCCAGCGGCACGACGCCAAGGGCGAACTGAAGTGGATGACGCTCGTCAGCGAGACGGCCCTGCTGCAGTTCTCGGGAGATCTGGTGGGAAAGAATCCGGGCCGGGTGGTGCGGGCCGCGATGGAAGGGGAAACCCGGATCAACGGGTCCGACGGGCTCTACATGGCTGGCCGGACGTTTTACTTCGAGGAAGCCGCCCAGCGGATTTACAGCGATGCCGAACTGGAATTCCGGATCGGCAACAATCGCGGCCGCGCGGGTCGCGTGCAGATGGACCTGATTCCGAACGAAGTTACCCCGACCGACCGTCCTAACGTCTGGGGACTCCGGACGGTCCGGATGTCGCGGAATGTGGCGATGGATCTGGAATTCCGGCAGGGCGGAAAACCTTTCCCGCTGTCGATCAACTGCTCGGGAGGCTGCGAATATGACGTTGAGGCGATGACTGCCACTTACGACAACAACGTCCGAGTTTATCGAAAGACGGGGACGGCGGTCGACATGATGGAGTGCGAAAAGCTGACCGTCTGGTTCACTGGCCGCAAGCCTGCGCCACCGGTCGACCCCTCGGCCTCGGTTCCGGACCATCAGCAGATCGAAACCGACCTCAAGTTCACCCGCTTGAAGGCGGAGGGACAGCCATTGACGCTGCGATCTGACGCGCAACAGCTCAAAGCCGTCCTGTCCACGCTTGTCTACGACGACAGCAATCAGGTTCTTTCGCTCACCGATGAAAAAGACGTGCGAGTCACGCAGAAAAACAATGAGCTCAACGTTCCCGCAATCACGGTCCTCGTCTCCGAAGCCGGGGGCGTCTCGTCCATTGTCTGTCGCGGAGCAGGCCGGCTGCTGGCGCACAGTCCCGACGGGGAAGACGCCTTCACGGCGGACTGGAAGAAACAGCTCACGAAGTCCACCGATCCCGAGACGGGATGGGACTTGATTCAGCTCGACGAAGAAGCCTCGGTCCTGCAGCCCGGCCGGGGATTCGCCCTGGGAGCCGATGAGATTCGAATGTGGCTGACGCCGATGGAACTGGCGAACCCGTTTGGCATCACATCGGCCGGAGCGGAATCGCCGGTGTCTGCTGCACCCGGCTCGGCGGAGTTTCCGCTCCCCGAGCCGCGCCGGTTCACCGCACTCGGAAACGTGGCGATCGTCTCGCCGATGCTGGAAGGCGAGGGTCGTCGGCTCGAAGTCTCGTTCGATGCTCCCCCCGGCAGTGCGGGGCCTCTCAAGCTGGGGCGGCAATCTCGTCCAGCTCCGATTCAACGCGTAGGGCTTCAGCAAGGATCCGGCAGCGGGCCTCCGGCTGCCGACGAGGGAATGGCGGACTTACAGGAACCGTTGCAGGTTCGAGCCGACGTCATCCGCGTGCGAATGTCTCCGCCCGAAGAGGACTCAGGGACGCCGCCGCATGTGGCAGAAATTCACACCGACGGGCAGGTGGTCATTTCTCAAGTCTCGGAACCGGGCCTCCCGCCTCTGACGTTGACGGGCGATCGCGTTCAGGTGACCAATGAGGGGGCCGACCAGCAAGTTCTGCATGTCTATGGCGAACCGGCGATCATCGACGACGACCGCGTCCACCTCGAAGGGCGGGCGCTGCATCTGTCGCGCGCCGCGAATCGCGCCTGGGTGGAAGGGGCCGGACTGTTCCGCGTTCCCGTCGATCGCGACTTCGAAGGCAAGCTCCTTCCGGAGCCGACGCATCTCGATGTCTGGTGGGAGCGCGAGATGGACTTCGATGGCCGGCAGGCCGTGTTTCAGGGGGATGTCCGCGCAATCCTCGATCGAACTTCGATGAAGTGCCAGACGATGAGGGTCACGCTCGACCAACGCATTTCCTTTTCCGAATTCGATCCGGAAGTCGCCAAGGTTGTTTCCCTGGGAGGCATCGTCTGTCAGGAAGGAGTCGACTTCGAGAACAAGACCTACGACGTTGCGGGGGTCCTCCAGGAGCTGTACCAGGCGCATATGTGGAATTTGAGCGTCGACCGTCTGAAAAATTCCACGACCGCTCAGGGGCCCGGTTGGGTGAAACGCTGGAGCCGGGCGCCGTCGCCGAACGTGGCGACCGTCGAACCAAACCGCGTCCGCGCCAATCGGCCGCTACGCGCCAACGCGACTTCCTGGACCTACCTGCAGGTGAACTTCGACAACCGGATGGAAGGCAACCTCGAGCGGCAAGTGAGCAGCTTTCACGACGGCGTTCGCGTGATCTACGGTCCCGTCTCCCGCCCGCTCGACGTCCTCGACGAGGATCACCTGCCGGAAGACGCCGGCTGGCTTCGCTGTCGTCAGCTCGTTGCCGAATATGTGACGCACAAAAAGGCCGCAGGCGGTTCGCAGCCGGCCGCGAAAGGATTCCTTTACCTTACCGGTCGCGGCAACGTCATTCTGGAAGGCTACAGCTTTCTGGCCAATTCCGACCTGGTGACCTACGACCAGTCCAAAGATCAGTACATTCTCAAGGCCCTCGGTACCGGCCAGGTCGCGGTCCGTCGCGACGGAGGCACGAATGTCTTCAGCCAGGAATACATGGTCATTCCGTCAGAACGGGTGTTTAAAGCGATTGGAGTCAGTTCGGCGCAGGGCTCCCAGTAGGGGCCGTTCCGGGGACCATCCCTTGGAGTCACGATGCTCCAGGGTTCGGTCCGCATCGCTGAACCTACCGTCTCGCCGCCACCGCTCGGCTCAAGACATCCAGATTTTTCGCGAATGTCGCACTTTCGATGATGCGGTCGGTCGAATCGGCCTTGCCGTGGTACTTGAGCCGGCCCGTCTCGACCCACGCCCCGCGATCGTCGAGGCCCTCGATAACTCGCACAACTTCGCTTGGCGATGGCTGCGAGCCCTTTGGAGCCGCGCGGGACATCCTCTGACCGACGAGCTTGTCGGCCGGGAGCGCTGCCGTGCGGTCGTACTGTTTCTGCAGGTCATCCACGCGGCTCGACACCTGAAAGCCATAGTGCGTTGGCAGGTCGCCGTCGTCGTAAGTCAGCTCGTAAGTCTTCGTCAAGTAGAGCGGATTGTTGGTCTGAAGCTCGTAGAACCGCGACAGTCTGCCGTCAGGCAGTTCGGAGCGCTTCAGATACGCCAGCGCCCGCGGGATCGGTTCCAGATACTTGCGGTCCCCGGTTTCGATGTAGACGCTGAGCAGCGTCCGGATCAGGCCCTGCGACTCCCCGCCGGAAATGGCGGCGGGCTCAAACTTTCGCGCCCAGACCGGGTGCATTTGAAAGTCGTACTGTTGCGCCCAGGCCGGCTGCGGTTCCGGCATCTGCGCCAGCAAAATGAAGTCTGCCGCCTTGAGCGCCGAGGCCCGGTACCGCCCTTCCCGGTAGACTTCGCCCGCCAGCAGCAGCATCTCAATCGTGTCAGCGATGGCGTTGTCATTGAACGTGTAGTACCACCAGTAATCGCCACCCGGATACTTCCGCGGCCAGCTCTCGGGATAGCTGGCCGGCTCGACCGGATACTTTGCAGGATCCGGAGGCGTTTCGAAGCCTTGCCCCCAGCCGCCGTTCGGAAACTGATTCTTCAGAACCGCCTCCAGGGCAAACGAGACCGCCTCGTGCAGCCGGGCATCCTGGAACTTGCGTGCCGCATCCAGCCGAATCAGAAAGCTCAGGGCCGACTGGGTTTTGCCGTCGTCGAACGTGCTGACATTGAACTGTCGCTTCTTAATCGGCGGATCGAAGCGGTAGGCGAATTTCCGTCGCGCCGACTGTTCGAATTCGATCCTGTCGTTCCAGGCCCCGCTGCGCAACTGCCCCTGGATCAGGCAATCACCGGCCGCCGTCGCACCCTCCAGCAGGACGGGTTCCCCCGTCCGCTCCCACGCCTCCAGCAGGGCCAGACCAACGGTGGGCGTACCAGGCGGCTGCACCCATACCGTGTCTCGTGTGGTTTTGCCTTCCCCTTCGCTCTTCTGCAGGTCCGCGCTATAGCGGTAGACGTATCCGCCGTGCGTCGCGACCTGCCGCGTGTAGAATTCGGCTGCCCGGACCAGTGCCTGCCGGACTTCGGCAGGTGCCAACTCTGCCGCGGGTAGTTCACGGCCGCCGACCGTCAGTCCCAAAACGATTCCGCTCAGTATCGCCCCTGCTCGGATCATGGAGTTTAGCTCCCGTGTTTCGTCTGAAGTGATTCCCCGCCGCCCGTTGATTGTCGCTTCCCCAGTCTACGGCCTGAGGGTCGCGAACGGTACAAAAACTGATCGTGAACTTCGTCCTGGCGACTTCGCACCACTTTCGCGGGTCGACTTTCTCTCCGCCCGTCCTTCTGTCACAGTGGAGAGTTGCAGCGTCCTTTTTGCATCACAGGCAGGAGTCCCGATTCGGCATGGTATGGCTCAGGGTCACAGATCTCAGTTTCAGTTACGGCGGCGCCAATCTGCTCGACCAGATCAATCTGCAGATTGAACCGGGGCAGCGCATCGGCCTGATGGGACGCAACGGCGCCGGAAAGTCGACGTTGATGAAGCTCATCGACGGCGAACTGCAGCCGGACAACGGCGTCATCGAGCGCCCGCCGGGGCTAAAAGTCGCGCGTCTGGCCCAGGAAGTGCCGCGCGGAGCCGACCAGACGATTTTTGACGAAGTGGCCGGCGGCCTGGGAGCGCCTGGTGACCTAGCGGCACGGATTCACAAGTTGACGGAGCAGCTTCACGCCGGGACCGACCCCGAACTCGAACGGGAACTGGCCCGACTGCAGGGTCAGGTCGACCTCGAAAACGCCTGGAAGGTTCAGCACCAGGTCGAGAACGTGCTGGAAAAAATGGGGCTGGATTCGGCTGCCCGGTTCGAAGACCTCTCGTCGGGGATGAAACGTCGCGTTCTGCTTGCGCGGGCGCTAGTTGTTGAGCCCGAAGTGCTGCTCCTCGACGAACCGACCAACCACCTCGATATCGACTCCATCCGCTGGCTCGAAGAGTACCTGCTCAAATCCGGGCTGACGCTGATTTTCGTGACCCACGACCGCATGTTTCTGCAGCGGCTGGCGACGCGGATCGTCGAAGTCGAACGGGGCCGGTTGTTCGACTGGACCTGCGACTACGCGACATTCCTCGCCCGCAAGGCCGCCGCCCTGGACGCTGAAGCCCGCCAGGACGAACTGTTCGACAAGCGCCTTGCCGAAGAAGAAGTCTGGATCCGCCAGGGGGTCAAGGCCCGCCGCACCCGCAACGAAGGCCGCGTCCGTCGTCTGGAGCAGATGCGGGAAGATCGCCGCAATCGCCGGTCGCAGGCCGGTAACGTCCGGATGCAGCTTCAGGATACGGAACGCTCGGGACACGTTGCGATCGAAGCCCGCCACGTGTCGCAGGCGTTCGGCGGGAGCATGGTCCTGGACGACGTCTCGGCGGTGATCGATCGCGGCGACAAGATCGGGATCATCGGCCCGAACGGCGCCGGCAAGACGACGCTGCTGCGGATTCTGCTCGGCGAGATGGCGCCCGACTCGGGGACGGTCCGCGTCGGCACGCGACTCCAGGTCGCCTACTTCGATCAGTTGCGCGCCCAGCTCGACGAAGACAAGTCGGCCGCGGAGAACGTCGGGGACGGCAATGACACGGTCCTGATCAACGGCAAGTCCCGGCACATTCTGGGATATATGCAGGACTTTCTGTTTTCGGGCGAACGCGCCCGCAGCCTGGTCAGATACCTCTCCGGTGGCGAACGCAACCGGCTGCTGCTGGCGAAACTCTTTACGAAACCGGCCAACCTGCTGGTCCTGGACGAACCGACCAACGATCTCGACGCCGAGACGCTGGAACTGCTCGAAGAACTTCTGGTCGATTATGCCGGCACGCTTCTGGTCGTCAGCCACGACCGTGAGTTCCTCGACCGCGTCGTGACTGGCACGCTGGTCTTCGAAGGGGGAGGGCGGGTCAAAGAGTATGCGGGCGGGTATACCGACTGGGTCCGCCAGAAGGCGGCCAACGAAGCGGCCGCTGCGCCCTCAGCGACGAAAGCCGGTCGATCCGACTTTGCCGTGGGAGGTCAGAAGCCGCGGAAACTGAGCTTCAAGGAGCAGCGCGAGCTCGAAACGCTTCCGGCCAGGATTGAGACGCTGGAGAATCAGCAGTTCGAGCTGGAAGGGAAGATGGCCGATCCCGCGTTCTATCAGCAGCCCGGCGAGGAAATTGCCCGCGTCACCCAGGAGCTGGCGACACTGCATGCCGAACTGCAGAAAGTCTACGCACGCTGGGAAACGCTGGAAGGCGCGACGTAGAGATCGCAGAGATTCACTCCTATGGCTGCCGCCCGCATCGACCGCCGACTGATTTCCGTACTCCTGGCCGGCTGCGTCATTGCGATGCTCTGTGCGTGGCGCGTCTCGGCGAATCGCCAGAACGGCTATACTGTCGCAGTGGGAATTCCGCAGGTCTGGCGGCCGGCTCCACGCTTTGAATCGCTCGATGCCCACAACCAGATGTTTCGCCTGGAACGCTACCTCGGCCGGCATCGTGTGTTGGTAATTTTTGTTCCCGGGCGACATGACGCGGTCGAATCGGCAATTCGCCAGTTGCGGCAGCATTTGGAACAATTGGTGCGTCAGGATGTGAAGATTGCGGTCCTCTCGCCGGCACTGCCGCAGCAGAATCGGGAATGGCTGGAGGGGCTCGAAACGAGCTCCATTCCGGTGCTGACCGATTTGCAGGGCGAGATTGCTGCCCTCTGGGGAGTGCAGGGCCTCGTGGAGGCAGCGGTGTTTCTTGTGGATCGAAAAGGAGACGTCGCCTGGTCAGACGGCGAACCTCAACCTGCGGGCGAACTGGCCGTTGTCCTGGATCGACTGGCGTCAGAGAAGGCTTTGCAATGAGTGATGCTTCCGTCCCCTCGGGGACCGGGTTGAAATCCGGACAAGAGTTTTCCGGTCGTCTGACCGTTGTCGCAATGTTGCTGGTCGGCGTTCTGTCGACAGCGGCCATCTTCATCTACTGGGATCAGCACACCCGACCGTTCCGGCCGCTGCGGGTGGCCATCGGCAGGACCTTCGAGAGATCCCGCCCCCTCGTGGAAGGGGGCCGCAACAGAGGGGGCCCCCCGTCGCTGCGGATTGCGATGACCGTCCTTTTCGATCCGAATGCCGATGAAGATCAGGCGCAGGAAACGCTCCGAAAGGTCGTCGAACTGGCACGAACCCATGTGGACCTCGACAAGTATGAGGTGCTGGAACTGAATCTGCTGAACTTTGTCCCGGAGCAAAAGACGCGAGAACGCTCGATGACGGTGGAATTGCCCGCGACGTTCGAACGGTCGTCTTCCGATCCCTCCTCGGGCTAACAAGTGCTCGATCGTTCGCCGTCGCAACCTCCCCCAACGACCAGTCAGCCCGCTCGACCGATTTCTCTCCGATACCCGAATCCCGAGACCCGCCAACGAGGAACTCGCCATGCAGTTTGCAGGACGGACCGCGGTGATTACTGGTGGAGAAAGCGGAATCGGCCGGGCCACGGCCCGGATGCTCGCGCGGGCCGGTGCGCGTGTCTTTGTCGGCGATGTGCAGCTGTTGCCCGAGAATCGGGACGAGTACCAGCAGCTCGGCATCGCGTCCCGTTTCTGCGACGTCCGCACTGAAGAACCAATCCGCCAGCTCATTGATGACGCCGTCACAGCTACCGGCCGGCTGGACATTCTGGTCAACAACGCCGGCATTGCGATGGTGAAACCGATCATCGAAGTGAGTGAGGCGGAATGGGACGCCTGCATGGACACGAACGTGAAGTCGGCGTTCTTCGGCTGCAAGCACGCCGTGAAGCACATGCAGCGGCTGGGGGGCGGGGCCATCGTCAATACCGCCAGCAATGCCGGCCTGCTGCCGCGGGCGCACGATCCGGTTTATTCCATCAGCAAGCAGGCACTGGTCGGGCTGACGAAGAGCCTGGCGCTGTGTCACTCGAAGGACCGGATCCGGATCAATGCGGTATGCCCGGGACCGGTCGGCGAGACCGGGATGGTCAATGCGGACCTCGACCGGGCCGCCGATCGTGACGCTGCCGCGCGGAAGTACATTGCCGCCAGTCCGCTGGCCCAGGCGTTGGGCCGGATGATCACTCCTGAGGAGGTGGCGGAATCGATCTGCTACCTGTCCAGTGATGCCGCTGTCATGGTGACGGGGACCTGTATCGCCATCGACGGCGGCAAGTCGCTGGGGGTTCCCCCGGCAGTCGGATAACCATCCACTTGCGCGACGACGGCAACCCGGAGTTTCCGGAATCGGCCCGCGACGGCGTCCCGTTTCCCGGTTATACTTCTGCGAAAATTCCGGGAGGCCTGTGAGTGCATTTCCGGGAGTATTTCGATGGCAGCCGCCGGCTGCCATCTCCCAGCCGATTGGGATCACCCGTTGCCAGACGGGTTTTGCGTTTCGATCGAGCCGTCGCCTGGCTGCCTCTCGATCACGATTCAGGAATTGCTGCCATGTCCGCCGACGAACAGATCCCCGAAGACGATATCCCCGAAGTTGAAATCCGCATCGAGCCCGATGACGAGAAGCTGGCGGGACTGGGCGTCACTCCCGAGGAGTTCGACGCCCAGCTCGAAATCGCGATCGACGACTATCACGATCTACTGGAAACCTGCGACGACGAAGAGGAGGCGCCGGGAATCGAAGACATCCAGATCGAACTCCAGGGACAGGTCTATCGACTGGCCGACCTGGCCACGATCAGCATCGTCGGCGATCTCGAATCGCTGGAAGAGTTCGACGACGAAGACGACGAGGAGTAGGGATTCAATGGCCTCCCGTCAGCCGCCCGTTGCAGGAGCGGGGGGCTTGCCGCCCCGCTGCAGGATGGAACTTCCCAGTTCCAGCAGCTCGCCTGACAGCCCGCACTCTTTGAGCCCGGCGATCGCTGCGTCGATGTCATAGGCGACACGGCGCAGTGATACGACGCCATTTTCGATCACCGCGTAGGCGGCCCGCGGATCGCTGTCGCGAGGCTGGCCCACGCTGCCCGGATTGAGAAGCTGCAGGCGTTCGAGCGGCAGGTGCATCGGCAGGTGCGTGTGCCCGACGCAGACGAAGTCGGCATCGATGTTGGCCAGTCGCAGATTCCAGAGCGCAGGGTCTGCCGGCAGGTACTCGTCCATCGGATCGCGCGGCGTCGCGTGAACCAGGTAGAAGACGCGGTCATCCAGATGGATCGTGGCCGTCACGGGCAGGCGCGCCAGGAACTTCAGTTGCGAAGGCCTCAGCTGCCGGTAGTTGAGCAGTCGCGTTTCGCCGGCCAGCCGTCGGAAGGGGCTGCCTCCGGGTGAGGGCACCTGCTGAACGAGAGCGTGGTCGTGATTCCCGCGAATGGTCAGTGTGGCGTGTTCGCGGACCCAGTCGATGCAGGGGCCGGGCTGGCCGCCGTACTCGACAAGATCCCCGATCACCAGACATTCGTCAAACGATTCCACTTCGGCGACGGCGGAAAGCGCCGGCCAGTTTGCGTGAATGTCTGCCAGCACCAGAATTTTCATACGGTCCGGCCTCGGAATCCGTGGAGAGGAACGTGTTCTCGTGTGAATGTCATCGGCAAAAACCCTTGCCGACCGCCAAGATCCTCTTGTGATGCCTGCTCGAACAAAGTCTCATATCAGATCGTCAATGCCGATACCAACCGGGATTCTGGGGAGGGGCCGATGCCCGAGCCGATGATACGATGGACTCTTCGCGAGAAAATTCGCGAAGCGGAACGAGTGACACGCGAGTTGCGCGAACACTTGGAGCTGAATTTCGCCCCGAAGTCCCATGAGCTGAAGAAGATGTGTCGTTCCGTGGGCGAACGACCGGATGCCGAGCAGTTCGCCGACGTGACGATCCGGGCACAAAGTTCGCAAGTCATTCAAAGCGAGAGGTTTACTGCGGGGCTCGACGACCAGGCGGAGGGTCTCTACGCGGCGATTGTGGTCGAAGTCGAAGAGATCGCCCGCGGGAAGTCGTCGACGACCGATTCTCGCTAGTCTTTCCCCGGCCAATAGTTGCAACTGTATCTATGAAAACGACATGCGGCATCTTCACAAAGGATTCAGCCGCGGATCCCCTTGACAGATCTGGGTTCGGGGACAAGGATTGCACGACCCTTCATGGCCGCGCGATGCGCAGAAACTGCATCTTCTGACTCGACCTATCCCTGCGGCTGATTAGTTCGTTTGCCATCACAGTCGAAATGTCTTGCGGAATCTCACGCGGCCAGGCTTGGACGTGAAAGAAGTCCGCAAGAGAATATGTCCCTACCGTCATCTTTTCCGGGCTGAGGATTCCGGTCGCGATCGTCGACTTGAAATCGATTCCCCCGGAACACTGTCGAGCGCGGTGCGTCCCTTCTGTGATCAGGTTTCTCAGGATTCGACTCTCAGCATGGCCAGCAGTCTCAGTCAGCGACCCGGTGAAAGCGGTGGAACTCCTCCGCTGTCGGGTGTCGTGCTGCCCTGGCGCGGGCCGATCTCTGCGGGCAGCGAAACGGTCATCAACGTTCCCAGACGTGACGTCGTGGATGATTCCACATCCGTCACTCCGGTGAATAACGACCTGCTGGTCCGACTGTTTCCTCTGTCGGCGGAAGTCGCCCGCCAGGGAGAAGACTCGGAGAACATCGGCGGGGTCAAGATCGGACACTTCACGCTGGAACGCCGGATTGGATTCGGCGGGATGGGCTCGGTCTTCCTTGCCTGGGATGACCGGCTGCATCGACGGGTGGCCGTGAAAGTTCTGTCACCGTCGCAAGCCGGGGAAGTCACCGCGGTGCAGCGGTTTCAGAACGAGGCGCGCGCCGCCGCGCAGCTCGATCACGAAAACATCGCCCGCGTGTTTTATTACGGCGAGGAGCAGGGCCTCCATTACATCGCGTACGAATTCGTCACCGGACAGAATCTCCGCGACATCATTCAGTCACGCGGCCGGTTGGAGCCGGCCGATGCCGTCAACCTTACCATTCAACTCGCCGGAGCGCTCAATCACACCTCGACGGTCGGCGTCGTGCACCGCGATATCAAGCCGTCGAACATCATTCTGACGCCGAATGGCCGGGCCAAGCTCGTGGACCTCGGACTGGCCCGTCAGGAAAGCCTCCCCGCGTCGCAGGAACTGACCGTTGCCGGTACGACGCTTGGCACGTTCGACTACATTTCGCCCGAGCAGGCCCGCGATCCCCGCAACGTCGATGTCCGCAGCGACATTTACTCGCTGGGCTGCACCCTCTACCACAGCCTCACGGGCGAACCTCCCTATCCGGAAGGGACCGTTCTGCAGAAGCTGCTCGAACACCAGGCCAACGATCCGCCCGATCCGGCCCGCAAGAATCGTCGCGTGCCGCCCGCATTGAGCGCCGTCGTGCGCAAGATGATGGCCAGCGATCCTCGGCGGCGATATTCCACGCCCGACGAGCTGATCCGCGATCTGCTCGTGGTCGCGAGGCAGCTCGGTCTTCGGGCCACGTCGCGCGAAGGCGTCATCTATCGCGCAGAACCTCGAACCGACGAGTTCTGGCGGCAGAACGCCGGCTGGATCGCGACCACGCTGGCCCTCATGCTGCTGGTCCTGGCCGTCCAGTACTTCCCTGGACTCACTCAGCCGCTGGCTCAAGGACCGGCTATCGTTCCTCCCGTCAGTGCGCCCGGCAGCAGCTCACCACCGACGTTGATTGCGTCCACGCCTCAGAATCCGCCGGCTGGTGACGCGGTCGGTCATGCAAGTCCAACGGACGGGCTTCCGGCCAAGTCCGGTGCAAGTCGGATTCCTGGTCCTGACGACGAGCCCGGGCGGAGTGTGGCGCCGGCCGATGAGCTGCCCGTGATTGACGGGGCGAAGTCGTCCAACCGACCGGGGCCAACCTTTCCGTCTCGTCCTGAAATGCCTGACTCCGAAGGAGGTGCTCCTTTTGGTGATCCCGCAATCAAGATTCTGAAGGGCGCCGGATCGGGAGGCGTCGGCGATATGGCTCCGACCCGGGCTGAAGGCACGGACGCCGGAGCCTCGACCGCAGGACTGTCGGCGTTTCCCGATCGCCTTGCTCCCGGAAACTCACCGGGACCGGTACTTCCGAGCGGTCTGACCCCGGCCGTCACCCCGACGCCGCTGCCACCGGCGATTGTTACCGAAGATATCCGTCCGACGATCGTCGTTCTCGATTCGACCGGAGGCAAGACGGCTTCGCGCAGTTATCCCTCGCTGGAAGCGGCCTGCACCGATGCGAAGGATGGCTCCATTGTTGAACTTCGCTACAACGGACGTTGGAATGCAGTCGAGCGTCCGATCCGACTCACCAACAAGCGATTGACGATCCGCGCCGGCAGTGTTCGCAGCGGCAACGGTTTTCGTCCGGTTGTGGAATTCGCTCCCCAGACGCTGCCGTCCGATCCGGCCGACTCCCGGATGATCACGATCACCGGCGGTGCACTGGAAATCCACAATGTGGCCTTCCAGCTCAATCTGACCGAGTACCTACCTGCCGACCGGTGGGCCGTCTTTTCGATGCAACGCGCGGAGAAGCTCGATCTGCGCGGCGTGAATCTCACGGTCTCCAATCCACATCATCAGCCCGCAGCGGTCATTGAATCGACGACGCCTCCCGGTCAGGCACTGACGGCGATGAGCATGATGAAGACCGGGATCGCCGCCACGGGAGCCGATCTTTCGATCGGTCGCAGTTTCGTTCGCGGCGGAGCCGAATTGCTCCACGTCAGCGATGCCGCTCCGCTCCGTGTGACCGTCAGCGACTCCGCGTTTGCTCTGGAAGACGTGCTGCTGCACGTCGTCGGACCGATGGACTCGCCGCCCGACAATATTTCCGTCGCGCTGGATCTTCGCCACGCCACGTGCCTGCTTGGGAATGGTCTGGCGCTGCTGGAATCGGCTGATGAGTTTGGCTCCCGTCTGCTCCCTGTGCAGATTTCCGCCAGGAATAACCTGATCGGGATCCGCGGAGACCGGCCGCTGCTCGAAATTCGCAGCGCGGCCGATACGGTCAGCGATGTTCAACAGCAGTTTTCATTTGTCGGCGAACGCAATTTCTATGATGACCTCCACGAATTCTGGGTCATCACCCACCGTCTTGGAGCAAGACCGGATTACGACGCGGAATTTGACGCCTGGAGACGCTTCTGGGGTTCCGGTGAACTGAACAGCTCGCAGAATCTCCCGCTGGACTGGGCCGGCAGAGGATTTATGGGGCTGCTGGCTGAGATTACGATCGACGATTTGCGGCTTGATGAACGGGCATCGAATCCGCTGATTGGCGGCGCGACCGACGGTCTCGATATCGGCGCTCCTCTTGAGGATTTGCCATCGCTTGCAGCCCCGGCTGCTCCGTAGGTTCTGGCGCGCCCGGCCGGCGCCTTTTAATTCCGCCGTCGTCGACAGCGGCAATGCCGCCGCAGACTACTGAACGTCACCGCCAGCTTCCGCAGCAGCACACTCGGTCAGCCGTTTGACGATGATCGTCGCATAGGCCCCCCGCTGCAGCCGGAACTGCAGCGTGACCCGCTGCCGACCGGAATAGCGGTCGTCCGCTCCGACGACGCACGACCAGTCTTGCGGGACGACGACCGCTGCGCGTTCTCCCTTGGAAAAGAAACTGTCCCGCGGATACTTCACACGCAGTTCGCGCAGTTCCAGTCCCTGGTCGGCCAGAATTCGCTGATACAGCGGCAATAGCGGACCTTCCTCCAGATGCAGACGGGCCGACGGCAACGGCAGCACCATCTCCTGCACGACGCCTCGCTCTTCGTCGTTCAGTTCGCGGAAGAACGGAACCGTTGATGTCGCCAGCTCGACCGCCTGCAGGACCTCCGCACGGCAGTTTTCTCGCAGCCAGGCCGCCAGAACGCGGTTCCACAGGTCGCTCTGGTAGGCCGCCAGGTACAGACTCCGCAGATCGACGCGCACCAGTGCAAACGCGTTGCGGAAGTGCGTTGGATGATCGACCAGAAAGGTGATGATGCTCCGTCGCGAGGACCGCGGCAGCTTCGCCTTGCACGCCTCCCAGTCACCCCAGAACTGACGCAGGATCTCTTTCTCGATCCGGTCGTCCGGCCGGTCGTGCGTGTTCGGCTCTGCAATCGCCAGCCAGAGGGCCCGCTCGTAATCCCCCTGGCACCACGGTCGCGCAATGAACTCGCCCGAGACCCCCAGCGAACCGAAACGCTGATCGTCAAAGTAGTTCGGCGCTCCGTCCCGCACGACGCCGACGGCCGTTGCGGCCACGGCCGCCGCTCGATCCTTCGAAAGGTCCCGCAGGACGATGCGAAATCGATTGCCGGCGATATCTTGCGGGGTAAAGGGCTGCTGCGCCTGCCCCTGGTAGGCCAGCAGAAACTTGCTCTGCTCCAGATCCTGCCGGGGTCCGCGATGGATCGTCACCCACTGCTGGGTCACGGCATGCCGGTCTTTCAGCCCGCCGTAGCTGATCTGGGACCGGCTCAGATTCCATTGCTGCAGAATGGCCGTGATCGCCTCGGGCGTCCCGAGCGACTCCTTCGTCAGCCGGTAGACCGCAAACGGGCCGCCTTCCAGCGGGAAATCCGACAACTCATCGACCTGAAAATCGTCAGGCTGACTCTTCAATTTCACGGGCGGCACGGCGGGTCCTTCGGCAACGGTTCCGCTACCGTAACGACCGACCGTCGAGAGGGGAAGTGCCCGTCGATCTGGTCCTCAACGTTGTCAGAGGCCGGTCACCCGGTGCAGCTCCGTTTCACGACACCGGGACCTGTACATATCGCGCCGCGGAATGATCGAGCAGCTTGGCCGCGGGCGGGGCAGTATCAGGATTTCCCCGAGTTGACGGAACGGAATGCCAGACTCGATCACTGGTCATTGCAGTGCCCGGCTACGTGTCTGTACTCATTTGGGGGATGGGAAATCGATCCGCTGCAGCGTTCATCGGCTGCTTCCGATATCTGACGTGTCCGCCGCCAGTCGCGACCGTGAAACCCTCGACTTCAATTCGAGTCACGGTCCGACTGAACCGGCGTTGTTCTCGCAGGTCCCAGAGCGAGTCCGCTCCCCACTTTGGCTTGAGTGGTCTTTGATGATCAGCAGCAATCCCCCGCCGGGTGCGGTCGAACGGCCGACGCATCCTCCCTCCCCGACACCTTCCAGCTGTCAGGACAAGTTTCAGGCCTTCCTTCATTCCGCCAGCGACGCGATGATCAGCATCTCGCCGACGGGAATCGTGCTCGAATTCAACCCCGCCGCCGAGCGTCTTTTTCAACTCCCTGCTGAGGAATTCCTGGGACGTAACATCTCGCGCATCATGCCCGGGCCTCATCGGGATGAACACGACGGATACCTGCGGCGATATCTCGCGACTGGCGAACGCCACATCATCGGCACCAATCGCGAGGTCGAGGCTCAGCGGCTGGATGGAACGTTGTTCCCGGCTGAACTGGCCGTCACCGAGGTTCGTTTTGGCGACGAGCACTTTTACACGTGCATCATCCGCGATATCTCCGCGCGGAAGACCCGCCAGCGGCAGCTGGTCGAAGCAAACGAGCAACTGGAGGCGGCCCAGTGCAAACTCAGTCAGAAGGCCGAAAAGCTGCGACTGCTCGCCGATCAGTCGGTATTTCTCCGCGAAGCGGCCGATGCCGCCAGCCGCGCCAAGTCGGAATTCCTCACCAACACCAGCCATGAACTTCGCACGCCGCTGACGGCGATCACGGGCTTTGCGGAGATTATCATTGATGAGTCCGAGCAGAAAGATGTACAGGACCTCGCCAGGACGGTCCTGCAGAATGGCCGGCATCTGCTGCGAATCATCAATGACATCCTCGACTTTACCTCCATTGAAGCCGGCAACGCGAACATTCAAGACGAACCGTTCTCGGCGCGGGAATCGATTGCCGAAGTTCTGCGTCTGCTGACTCCGCTGGCGGAACGACACGAGGTCGTCCTGACTCACTTCATCGGACCGGAAGTTCCCGAACGAATCGTCTCCGATCCACGTCGATTCCGTCAGATTCTGACGCACCTGGTCGCCAACGGTGTGAAATACAATCGCCCCGAGGGCACCGTCTCAGTTCGCATGCTGGCGGATACAACTGCCGAGCCTCCAATCCTCTCTGTCGACGTCATCGACACCGGAATCGGGATGTCGTCAGAGCAGCTTCCCAGGCTGTTCCAGGCGTTCTCGCTGGTCGATGCCTCGTTGACCCGCTCCCATGGCGGAGCCGGGCTGGGTCTGGCGATCAGCGACCGCCTCTGCAGACTGCTGGGGGGGCGGCTGGACGTTTCCAGCGAGCTCGGCCGCGGTTCGACCTTCAGTTTCGCGATTCCTCTGCGGCAGGCCGCTCATCCGATCGCGGAAAGTCGACCGGCGGCGCCGCCATCGATCGAGCCGTCGACGATGCTCACCGGGCGGAGGATTCTGATCGTCGACGACAGCCCCACCAACGTGCGGCTTCTCGAACGATTCGTCGGCCGCGCCGGCGCCGAGACCGAAGCCGCCGTCAACGGACAGGATGCCGTTACGGCCGTCGCCGAGGCTCTTGCAAACCAGCGTCCGTTCGACGCCATACTGCTCGACCTGCAGATGCCGGTCATGAACGGTTACGACGCCGCCCGTGCCATTCGACAACTCGGCTACGAAGGGTCCATCATGGCGGTCTCGGCCGAAGCCGAAGCGGCCGCCGTCCGCCGCAGCCACGACGCCGGTTGCGACGACCACTTGACCAAGCCGATCCAGCGGCGCGAATTGCTCGATCTGCTCTGTCGCCGACTGCAGGAGACTTCCTGAAGTTCGGAAGGCTGCAACGATCACTTGATTCGCGACTGGCTCGGATCGCTCACTCGGTCCATCGTCTGCGATTCAGAAGAAACGCAGAAGATGGCTGCTCGTCGATTCTGCATCGCCGACTGGACGCGGGCTAAATCAGCTCGCGGATCGGATCCCGCCGGTCCAGCAGGAACTGCGGTCGACCGTTTGGATCCGGAATCGTCGCCGTGTTCGCGTCGATCCCAAGCTGCCGGTACAGCGTCGCAAACACGTCCTGGTAATGCACCGGACGGTCCTGCGGCACTTCGCCCAGGCGATTTGTCGAACCGATCACCTGACCCATCCGCATCCCGCCCCCGGCAAGCAGCGCACAGGACGCCTGCGGCCAGTGGTCGCGACCCGCGTCTTTGTTAATCCGCGGCGTCCGACCGAATTCGCCCCAGGCCACCACGCTCACGTCCCGGTCCAGCCCCCGCGTATGCAGGTCTTCGATCAACGCAGAAATCCCCTGGTCAAACCGGGAAAGCTGTTCCGGCAGCCGGGCGAAGTTCGAGTGATGCCGGTCCCAGCTTCCGAACGACAGCGTGACGCAGCGCACGCCGGCCTCGACCAGCCGACGGGCCATCAGGAACTGGTCCATCCAGTGCGGCCCCGCGTCTTCGCCGAAGGCGGGATCTGCGCTGCCTCGTCCGTAGCGATCGCGGACCGCCGGATCTTCCTTCTCCACATCGAGCGCTTCGACCAGCTTGCTCGACGTGAGCACGTCAAACGCCTTTTGCGTGAAGACGTCGCTCCCCTGCATCGCCGGGCTGATCTCCGTGTGCTGGCGGAAGCGGTCAAAGCTCGCCAGCAGCGATTGCCGGTGTTGAAGCTGATCCAGCGTCACGCCGTTCAGCCGCATGTTGGCCATCCCCTCGCCATCCGGCTGTACCGGAGCGTGTGCCGTCCCCAGAAAGCCCGGCAGACCGGGATTGGAATAGGGGGCGTGTCTCGTCTTGATCGTCAGCCCCACGAACGGCGGGACTGCTTTATCGACCGGCCCCAGCAGCCGCGACGTCGCCGAGCCCAGCGACGGATGATTGTCCTGCTGCCCCTGCGCTCCGATCGGGTAGCCGCTGAGGCACATGTCCGACGCATGCTGGTCCGGCGAGCCGTACAGCGAGCGGATGATCGCCACCTTGTCCATGATCTGAGCGAGGCGGGGGAGGTGCTCGCAGATCTGGATGCCGGGCACGTTGGTGTCGATGGGGCGAAACGATCCGCGGATCTCGGCGGGAGCTTCCATCTTGAGATCGTACATATCCTGGTGGGACGGCCCGCCGGACAAATAGATCATGATCACGGCTTTGTGCGGCAGCGACCGCCCGGTCGCCGCTTCAGCGCGCAGAATCTGCGGCAGGGAGAGCCCCCCCAGCGCCAGTCCGCCCAGCTTCAAAAAATGTCGCCGCGACTGCCGGTCGCAAAACGCGGAAGGCCGCGGTCCAAGGATCGAGAGCATACCGTACCTGCTGTAGAACTCTTGTCGAATCACTCCCACAGATTAACGCAGGTTGATGTGACTGGGCAATGCCGGGGCATGGGTCGGCACCGCTGAGCCGGATGCGAGCGGACTGGATCCTTTTCGCGGCAAACGCCTTACGGCTTCAGCGGCACGATCCGTAAACTCTCGACTTCATGATGGATCAACAGCCGATCATTCGCCTGCGACATCAGGATGCCGAGGATGCCGTAGTTCTTCTGCGAATGCAGCACTCCAAGGAGATCTCCGGTCGCCACGTGCCAAATGAGCGCCTGCGACTCGTCGCGGGAACTTTGCCTATTGCCAAAATCGAACTCGCCACTGAACAGAGTGCGACCGTCGGCCGAGAATGCCATAGTCAAAATGTGAAAACCGTGGCCGGCCAATTCCGACACCAGATCTCCGGTCATGACATCCCAGATCCGGATTACGCGATCATCGGTGGCAGTCGCAACCCATCTGCCGTCGGGCGATACGGCAAGAGATGTCACGGACTCCGGCAGCAACTGTTGCCAGACGACGTCGCGACTCGTCAAGTCGCGGACCACGAGTACATGCAAATCTTCCATCGCCACTCGTCCGGTGGACGAGGATAATCCCATGTGTTGCGAGGCTCTGCACAGTCGTAGCGGCGCCAGTTCCTGGAAGGGTTGCAGTGTCGCAAAGCGCAAGCTGGGATTGACGTCAAGTCGCTGGTCCGTGACGATCAGCCCAAGCTGAGGCTCGAACTGCAACTGCCCGATGGCTTTCTTCGACGAGATTGCCAGCTCGGCAATCGGTTTCCAGTCATCGGCACGGCGATGAACCAGCCATCCGGCGTGTTCGCCGGTCGTTTCCCACGTCAACAAGTCTCCCGCAGGCAGTACGCAATAGATGCCGCATTGCCTCGGTGCGAAGTCGAACAGGACTTCCTTACGAAGACTATTGAGGTCGAAGCGGAGCATCCGGCCTAAATCCGTGAAAAGGACCGACCGATCATCGACATGAAATCGCATGGACTCCGCGATCCCGATCTGGGGATCAGCGGCAACGTGAGGCGAGAGAGTGGAGACCGGCCAGGACACGACTCGGCCATCGACGGTGGCGGTCAGAAAGTCCTGCGAATCGGGCGAGAGCATGACCAGATGAGTTCGACCTTCATAGTGGCGCCCGGCGACCTTGAGGTTCAGCGGAGCGCCGGCCGATGACGCGTCGACCGGCAATGGGACTTCGAGCCACGTCCCCTGAGTGTCGACGGCGTAAACGCTTTCGGAGTCGGGAAGCTGAATCATCTGTCGGATGTGATCCGACACGGCGGTCTCGGCTACGATGTCGCCGGTCTCCGCGTCGCGCACGAACATGCGGTAGGATTCTTCGGACGTGATCAACCAGCGGCCGTCGCGGGAAAGGAACGCGGAAATCGGACGGTCTTTGACCGGCCAGAACGACTCGACCGTCTGAGTCGCCAGATCCCACTTCCAGATCCTGTCGCGGGTGGTGGAGTAGAGATGTCGCCCGTCCGGATGCATCGCCGTGCTGTAAACGGCGTTCTGGTTGCCGGTCAGTTCTCCCTGGCGTTCCCCGGTCAGGGGGTCCAAGAGCAGAATCCTGCCGCCGGCCCCGTTTGAAATCAGCAGATTCTGGTTTGGTACGAGCAGAAGGTCGTGAGCCTGTTCCGGCGTATGCACTGCGATCCGCAGCAACTCCCGCCGTGTGGCGACGTCCCACTGGACCAGGCTGCCGTCGTCACCGCTCGTCCAGAGCCGTTGCCCTTCCGCGACAAATGCGAGACCGTTGATTTCCTTCTGTTGCGTCTCCCACTCGCTGATCGGAGTGCCATCGGCGTAACGCACGAGTTTGACGATCGAGTCCCGGCCGGCCGCGGCGAGCGTCCGGCCGTCGTCGGTAAAGGCAAGCGTGTAGGCTGCTCCCGGGAACTTCAGCAGCTCCCGATGCGGGCGGACCAGGTGTGTCCGCAGCCAGTCGCATTCGATCCCCCGATACGGCGCAAACTCCGGCTGATCCAGCTTGTTCAGCAGCCGGGCCAGCAGCGGGAGATCGTGGTCCTCACGGGCCTTCATCGCCTGGCGGAATTCGCTGACGTACAAACTCTCCTGGGTCTTCCGCTGCTGCGTCTCCGCCTGTCGGCGCATCTGACCCGCCGTCCGCAGCGCTCCGGTCAATCGCTCGTTGCTCGTCGCCAATTGCGTGTTTGCCGAGGTCAGTTGCCGGTCCGATTGCCGCAGACTCTGGTCGGTCTGTTGCAAGTCCGCGATCAGGTTCGCCTGCCGCTGGTTGGCATCCGCCAGCACGCCGAAGACAGTCAGGATGGCAATTCCGACGGTACACAGGATCGCGGTCGCAGCCGGGTTTCTCCGGACCCAGCGCCGCGACTGTTCCAGGCGACCGGGCAGCCGGGCGGTCACCGGTTCGCCAGCCAGAAACAGCCGGAGATCGACGGCCAATGCTCCGGCGGAGCGATAGCGGTCCGCCGGTCGCTTTTCGAGACACTTCAGGCAGACCGCTTCCAGATCGGCGGGGATCTCCGGTCTTCGGCGTCGCGGGGATTCGGGCGGCTGCGAGGCGATGGCCGCGAGCAGGCCGGGGATCGACTCCGCGGTCAGCGGCAACGTACCGGTCAGCAGCTCGAAGAGGATCACACCCAGGGCGTAGACGTCGCAGGCCGGGCCGATGTCCTTTGTCCCCGAGGCCTGTTCGGGGGCCATATACGGGAGCGAACCGACCACGCTCCCTTCGATCGACGTGGCTGTCACCTCCTGCGACAGTCGGGCCAGTCCGAAGTCCGTGATCCGGGGGACGAACGGCAGCTCGCCCTCCGAGGTCGGCGCCAGCAGCACGTTCGAGGGCTTCAGATCCCGGTGCACCACGCCCGTGCGATGAGCCAGATCCGCGGCGCTGGCCAGGGCTGCGACGATCTGGGCGGCCTGCCGGAACGGCACATCCTGTCGCAGCAGGACCTGCTGGTCGAGCCAGGCTTCGAGCGACGGCCCGCGGATGAATTCGGAGACGAGAAAGCACTCGCCGGCCTCTTCGATCCGGGCTTCGTGAACCGGCACGATGTTCGGATGGCTCAAGCGGGCGGCCGCCCGCGCTTCGTCGGCGAACCGCCGACGGACGGTCGGACTCTCGAAGAGGGTCCAGCGCGGCACTTTGACGGCGACTTCGCGCCGCAATACCCGGTCCCACGCCTCGAAAACGGTCCCGCAGCCTCCCATCCCGACGATTCGCCGAAGCTCGAAGCGGTCCGCCAGCACGCGACCCACGGTGCCTGACGGAATATGCTCCTCATCCCGCGACGCTGCGGCCGCGTCTGTCTCGGTGTTTCGATCTCGGCCGAGTCGGGTTTCCAGTGGTGGCAGGTCCCCGAAGTCCGGATCGGCTGCATCGGTCCGTGCCAGGGCCAGCAGTTCCGATTTCCACGCCTGCGCGTTCAAACGCCCGTCCGCCAGCGCCTGACAGTGCGGGCACTCGCTCAGGTGCTGCACATAGCCGTCGGTCTCGCTGGGGGACAGCTTGTCGCTGAGGAAGGCCTCCAGGCGACACTCCTGCTCGCAGCCGGGATGACTAGCCGCGGGCATCGTTAGGCCAGGGGATGTCGGCGGCGAGGGTGGCAACTTGCTCCTTCAGTCGATGGAGAATCAGACTTTTGACGCGATAGACCTGCCCGATTTTCCAGCCCAGATCCTGCGCGACCTGTTGTGCGGGAGCATCGTCTCGCCAGCTCCGCTCGAATGCGTTCCACTCCTGCGGCGTAAACTCCGGCTGAATCTGTTTCAGTGCGACTTCCAGGACGGCCTCGGCGAAGTCGGCCCCCAGAGTCGGCCCCGGCAGAGAATCCAGTCCGTCCCCCGTGACTTCGCGGCCCCTCGACTTACGCCGCAGTTTTCCGATGACCCTCCGGATGACCACCATCAGCCACGACCGGAACTTGGCCCGGCTGGGCTGATACTCGAAATTCCCGATGTGCTGGCTCAGGTCCAGGAAGACTCGCTGCACGACGTCTTCCGCGTCGGCGTGCTGCAGCCCGTGGGCCAGGCAGTACTCCCGGATCGATGCCGCGTAGCCGCGATCGAACTCGCTCCAGGCGGCGGCGTTGCTCGACCGGGTGAGGCTCTGCAGGAGCCCCCACGAGGTCGTCCGCCAACGAATTCGATCGGCCCACGACATACATGCCCGCCTGCAGCGTGTTCTGCGAGATTCTTTCCGGATTTCGGTCAGATTGGCCCCCGACGGAGGCTCCTCGAGGATCTGCGCCAGTGATTCCATCGACGAACATTTGTGCGTGAACGACCGACCGCCGTCAAGCCGGAGTTTTCTGAATTAGAGCTTCCGATCGTCAGCCCCCGCAGCCGGAATCCGGCAACGGGACTTTTTTTCGGAAATCCCGCGCGGAATTTCGGAGAACGTGCCGGAGGGTGGCTTTGTAGGGGGGCGGGCGTGAAACGGCTGCGTGGAACGGCGAGTGCGAATTCTAAAGTTCAACGACGTCGAAAGACGTCTCCGTCGCTTTTCTCAGAGACACGCAGGATACGGGAGTCTGAGGGCATGATGAGAGTAATGGAATGTGTCGTCGCTGCAGCTTTGTTGATGACTTTCTCGGACGCGGCAAAAGCGGGAATCATCGTCGACCACGCATTCAGTACCGCGGCGTCAAACGGCAGCGGACCTGGGTACTTCAATGACCACACGACCTTCACGCTCTGGGACGATTTTCAGTTGAGCGGCGATGCAACAGTTACGTCTGTATCCTTCCTCTTTGGGGTAGGGGCAATCCCGCCGACTTACTATTTCGAGATTCGCAATGATGCGGCCGGAACTCTTGGAGCGGTCGTGTCGTCGCAGACAATCGCCGGCATCGACGTACTTCGCACATCCAATTTCCTCCCAGGCGTTACTCGATTCGATTTCTCAGTCAGTCCAACCACATTATCAGCTGGGCACTACTGGGTAAGTTTCAGCGGACCGACTCTCATTGCGGCGGCAAGCGGCACGGGCGGAGATGGATTCATTCAGAGGTTTTATACTGGATCGACTTCCATTCGAGGTGAAGGTAGTGGCGTGATACCGTTTCAATTGCTCGATAATTCGAACGGCACAGTCTCCACCGTCACCCCCGAACCCACCTCCCTCGCCCTTGCCGGCTTTGCCGGCTTCGGCATGGCGGTCGGTGCTTGGCGGGGACGACGGCAGCAGAAATCACAGGCGGCATAACGCGGCCTGCGACATCGGCTGCGCCATATCTGGCTTCGGATCAGCTCAAACGACGAAATGGCGACAGAAGACTGAGGATTCAGAATGCGCGTAATGAGAGTTGTGTTCGCAGTTTTGGCGATGACGGCGACGGCGGAGCAGGCACGGGCAGCGTTCCTCCTGTTGACACCAGCTTATGAAGCACAGTTAGAGGATTGGGGGTGGAGAGGGGAAAACCTCGACTTTAACACCATATTCACTCACACAAACGGCGATGGCAGAACCTCATACGACTTTCACAACGCAGCTGATGGGATGGGAGCAACGATTGTGTTGCTCGAAGTGACTGCCAACGAAGGCGCGTCCGCCGGAAGCCAATTCATTATCGGTGGATACAATCCAGTAAGTTGGCGATCCGATTATACCTATACGTCTTCTGTTTCACCCGCACCTCGGACTGCGTTTCTATTTAACCTTTCGACAGCTGTGGCGGCCTCTCAGCGTGGGTATGCAGAACCGGACCCGAACGCCGGCTCCCTCCAGACATACAATAGCGCGGTCGCCGGGCCCTCCTTCGGGGTCTTCGACCTAAGAGCCGGGACCGATCTTAATTCCGGCGTCTCTCAACCCGGGTTGGTTGGAGTTTCGCCGCCCGTGTATGATTACTCCAATTTCGGACCATCGCCTACCGATCTTCTTTACGGCACGGGGGGTTATACGATATTCACCATCAACAGGATGGAGGTGTTGACATTTGCTCAGGCGGCTCAGCCCCCGATATCCACCCCCGAGCCTACGTCCCTCGCCCTCGCCGGCTTCGCCGGCCTCGGGATGACGGTCGGTGCCTGGCGACGCCGTCGGCAGCAACTGAAGCAGCATCAGTCGGCGTGACGCAACAAGCGACACAAATATTCCGAACGCGAACTCGCTATCGCGTTCTCTTGCAGAACGCGACGTCAATTCGAAGAAAAGGAACTGTATGCGGTTGATTATATCCACAGCGGTCGCTGTCCTTCTGGCGGCGAATGCGTGGCAGGCGCGCGCTGCGGCGATCGTTGTTGACCAGACGAACGGCTCGCTGCCGAAACCGGCCAATTGGGCTTCGCTCTCTACAAGCGCGAACTGGCAACAGGAGATCATTGCGGGACAGTCGGGGCAACTTGTAGGCCTTGATGTATTTGTGCAGTACGCTTCGACATATACACTGGCGGTGAACCTGGGAGCCCCGTGGCAGAGTGATTCCAACGACTTCGTGGGTTCCGTCGTCAAGACGACGTCTTCCGAGGAGATCCTGCATTTCGATCTGTCGGCTGCCAATATCGTATTGAATAGCGGGCAGGCATTCGTGTTTTCGATTGCCGGAATTGGACAGGAGATTGGGACCTATACGAGCTCTCTGCCCGGGGGTGCGTATCAGGGGCGTCTGTTCAAAGACGGTATTCTGTTTTCCGACGGACGTTGGGACTTGGGTTTTACAACCTATGTTGAGCTGCAGTCGCAATCGGCCACCGTCACTCCCGAACCCACCTCCCTCGCCCTCGCCGGCTTTGCCGGCCTCGGGATGGCGGTCGGCGCCTGGCGGCGACGTCGGAAACTGGCGTAACGCTGCAGGCGCCCGTTTCAAATAACGAAAGCGGGCGTCCAACGGATCGCCCGCTGTCATTGTCTCACGATACGACGGCCCGTTGTTATCTCGTCTCTTCTCCGCGTCTTTCGAGCCTCCGCGGTCAATCCTCTTCACTCTTCCGCCGCCGTCACCGCCGCCAGCATGCCGCACGCTCCGTGAATGTCCTGTCCGCCGCTGTATCGCCGCTGCACCGGGGCGGCGAGCTCTTCCCGCAGGGCGTCGCGGAAGGCGTTCGCTTCATCAGACGTCGGCCGGCGGAACTGGCCCGTTGGGTCGTTGACGTCGATCAGGTCGAGCAGGATCGGCAGGCCGCGGGTCAGCTCGGCGAGATCGCGCGCGTCCTGCCGACTGGTGTTGATCCCCCCCAGGACCGTCCAGGCAAACGTCACCCGCTTGTTCGTCGCGGTGTGGTACTCCCGGACGGCCTCCATCAGCTCGGGCAGGGGGTGGATCCGTTCGATGGGAAACAGGCTGAGTCGCTTCTCGACGGTGGCCGAGGTCAGCGAAACAATCAGCCGGTACGGGTGCTGCTCCGCGGTGAACCGGCGGATGCCCGGGACGACGCCGACGGTGGAAATGGTGATCGCCTTGCCGCTGATCGCCAGGCCGCAAGGCTCGGAGAAAATCTTCGCCGCCCGGATCACGCGGTCATAGTTCAGCATCGGCTCGCCCATCCCCATGAAGACCACGCCGCGGACGGGATGGTCGGAATCGGCCTGGATCTGCACGACCTGATCGACGATTTCCCAGGTGGCGAGGTTCCGCTGGAAGCCCATCCGGCCGGTGGCGCAGAAAACGCACCCCAGCGCGCAACCGACCTGCGAGCTGACGCAGATGACGTACTTCTTGTCCTCCGGACGGTGGAGCAGGGGAATCCGGACCGCCTCGAACTGCCCGGCCCCTTCGCCGCGAAACAGGTATTTAGCGAAGCCGTCCTCCGGCGACACGACTTTGTTGACGACCTTCAGCGACGGAGTGGTCACGCGCTGGCGGATCTTCTCCAGCAGCTTCGGCGAGACCGTGGGGACGCTCGCCGGCAGCTCGGTTTCGCCGCGGCAGGCGGCGGCATGGATCTGGCGGATCAGCCGGTCGGGCGGGGCGAGGTCGGCGAGAGCCTCGGCGAGCTCGGTCGACGTGTGGTCTTTGAGCAGCAGCATGATTTCCGGGGAATGTGAGGCAGTTCACACGCAGGACGTCAGGGAGAAAAGTATAACGTCCGAATACAGGAAACGGCGCCGACGGAGGCAGACAACATGACCGGACTACGACTGGCGGGACTGCTGGGAGTGATTCTGGCCGCAGCAAGTCCGGCCCGGGCGCTCGATCCGTACGCCGGGATCGATCCCTGGTGGGTGCTGCTTCACGAGCCGGCGGTCGTGGCGGATCTCAAGCTGGATGATGCCCAGCAGCCGAAATTTCTGACGCTGCGTGACCGGCTTGATCTGCGGTTCTGGCCCCTCCGGAACAAGTCGCGCGACGAAGCGACGAAAGGGTTCGAGGGGATCGTGGCTGAGGCCCGACGGGAATTGCCTAAGATCCTGCGGCCGGCACAGTCCGGGCGACTGAATGAAATCGTGTTCTGGAAACTGGGGGCAGCCGCACTCGTCCGGGACGATCTTGCCGCGCGGATGCGGTACACGCCGGCGCAACGGAAACGGGTGCAGGAGATCCTGGACGAAACACAGGCTGCGGTCACGGCCCTGGAGCAGGAAGCCAACGAAGGCGAGCCGCGGGAAGCACTGGAGAAGAAGTACGTCGCACTGAAGACCGACGAACAGAAGGACATCCTGAAACTGCTGAAGCCCGAACAGCGAAAGGCGTGGCAGGACGCACTCGGGAAAGCTTTTGACCCTTCAAAGCTGGGCGTGCCGGAATACCGGGTTCCGGAGCTGGTCGATACCGGGGAGTGGATCAACAGCCGCCCGCTCAAGTTGAGCGAGCAGCGGGGAAAAGTGGTAATCGTCCACTTCTACACGTACGGCTGCATCAACTGCATCCGCAACTTCCCCTGGTACCTGGAATGGTATGATCGATTCAAAGACCAGGACGTCCTGCTGCTGGGAATTCACACCCCCGAAACCGCCGGTGAACGGGACATCGCCCGCGTCCGGCAGAAGGCTGCCGACGACAAGTTCGAATTCCCCGTGCTGATCGACCCCAAGAGCGAGAACTGGAACGCCTGGGGCAACGCAATGTGGCCCAGCGTCTACGTGATCGACAAGCGGGGCTACATGCGCAGCTTCTGGCCCGGCGAGCTGAAGTGGAAGGGGAACGACGGAGAAAAGTTCATGCGGGAACGGATCGAGGCCTTGCGGGCGGAGTGAAGCGGGAAGGCTTCAAACCGAGACATGGATCCGTCAAGTCCAGAGACGAATCTTCCGGACGAGTCGTGTTGAGTGCCACGGATATCGACGTTCCGGCCGCCGTGGACTCATCAACGCTGAAGACTTTGCAACCCCTACTTTGCCGTTCGTTGCTTCTGCAGCAGCAGAATCACTCCTTGCTCTTCGGTTCTGCCAGCACCACGCCCGCCGGCCATTCAGCCCCCTCATCGATCCACTGGCGCAACAGTGTGACTTCGGCCTGGCTCAGCGACGGAAATCTGTCGCGTGCGGCCTTGGGGGGCATTTCCGCTTCGGAGCTGGCCGAGATGTATTCCATCAGGAGGCTCTGCACGCTCCCGCCGGGGACCACCGCGGCTGTTCCGGATTCGCCCCCCTTCAGCAGGGCCTCGCGGAGGTCGACTCGCAGCAGACCGGCCGCCTTCTCGCCAGAGTGACAGCCCACGCATGAGCGTTCCAGTAGCGGCTTGACCTGTTGCGCGAAATCGACCGTTTTCCCTTGGGCCGGCGACTGATCCGGGGAAGTCTGCTTCGCCGCAATGGGGGAGTCAGACGCCGTTCCTGCCGGCAAAGCCTGCGACAGCGCCATGACCGCCCAACTCGTCGCCGTTGCGGAGATCCACGAATCGCGGCGATGAGGGAAGCCGCTGTTCATTGTCGGCTGGAACGGAAACGCTCGACGTGCGACGCGCCAGGTACCATCGTCCGCCTGGGTCTTCAGCAAGAATTTCACGCCGCGTTGCCAGGCTGCAGAGTTCACCGGTTGCTCAGCGGCCTTTGCCAGCGTGTAAAGGACCTGTCCGGTAGCGTAGGCATCGCTCTTCAGCGTTGGAAGCTGGCCCCATCCTCCATCCGGGCGCTGCTGCTGCGCGAGTGCTCCGGCCAGCCTGGCCAGCTTCGCAGGCGGTTCGCCCCCCCAGTGCAGTCCGAGGAGCTGGAAAACCGCGTCGTCCGTCGTCTCCGGCTCGACTTGCCACAGCCACTGGCGGGCGCGAGCGACGCTTGCCGCAAACTCCTGCCGGCGGCCCGGCCAGCCGTATCGCTGAATTGCCTGCACCGCCAGCGCCGTTGCGCCGACGTCACTTGACTGCATCGGCGGACGAGGGAGATTGTTGAACCACCGGCCATCGGCAGCCTGGACCGTCACCAGTTGATGGAT
The DNA here is from genome assembly GCA_942493135.1 of uncultured Planctomycetaceae bacterium. Classification (GTDB taxonomy): domain Bacteria; phylum Planctomycetota; class Planctomycetia; order Planctomycetales; family Planctomycetaceae; genus Planctellipticum. The sequence goes on from OW818684.1 coordinate 4,147,116, forward strand.
ATCAGCGTCAGTCCTCCCGGTCGGCCGAACGTTCTCAGCTCCGAGACCCAGGAGTTCATACCCGATTCCATACGCCGGATCGGGATGGAACACGGCTTGCGCCATGAATTCCGCCTGGAAGAACGGGTGTGTGACCTGATCGAACAGATCGACCTGGGCCCGCGCTGCCTCTTTGTCGAATCGGACGGAACGGTCGCGGGCGTGGCCGACCGCCGCCATGGGCAGAAACTGCTGGTGGCACGACAGACAATCCTGATGGCTGATGTGCCGGAGATATGCCTCCCGAGATTTGGCGGCGGTCGTCTGCAGAGCCGCCAGGGCCTGTTCCGTCGCGGCAATCAAGACCGCGTCGCTAAGCGAGTCCGGGATCTTTCGATTGGGGGCGTCAATTCGCACTTCGGGCGGCGACTCTTTTGCCCCCGCGGCAATCAGCGCTTCGACGATGGCCGTGCGGCCCCGTCGCTCCGCCAGCATTCGCGGGGTCTGCGGCGTCAGGCCGAATGCGCCGATGTGGGCGCCGCCGGTCACGTTCGGGTCCGCTCCCTTCTCCAGCAACAGTCGGACGAAGTCGGCGCGGGGCGACTCGGAAGACGCCGCCCAGTGCAACGGGGTGAAGCCCGCGAACGGGTCTTTGAGATCGACCCGGGCGCCACGCGCGATGAGCAATTCCGCCGCGTCGCGACTGCCGTGCCAGGCCGCATGAGAAAGCGCCGTGCCGAACACGATCAATTGATTCGGATCGGCCCCGCGATCGAGCAGCAACCGCATCATGGGGAGGTCGTTGTGATAGGCCGCCCACATCAGCGGCGTCCGCGACCCGGACCCCAGGCCATCGAGCGGCCCCTTCAGTTCCGGGAAGTCACTCGGGTTGGCTCCACGGTCCAGCAACAGCGTTACAGACTCCACATCTCCGCTTGCCGCCGCTGCCAGCACGGGAGTCACACCAAATCGATTGGCCCCCCGGACATCGGCGCCACGTTCGAGCAACAGGCCGACGGTCCGGGAATTGCCGAATCGGCGGGCGGCCAGCAGAAGTGGACTATTCCCCTGATCCGCCGTCCGGGCGTCGACTTCTGCCCCCGCATCGAGCAGATGTCGGGTCGACTCGAGATTTGTCGCTGCCCGGATCAGCGCCGTCGCACCAACTTTGTTGGCTGCGTTCGGATCGGCGCCCCGCTCAAGGAGCAGTTTAACGCAGTCCGGTCCCGCACGCAGCGACGCGAGGATCAACGGGGTATTCCCGTCGGCGTCGCTGGCATTCACGTCGGCCCCTTCATCAAGACGCGTGCGGATGGCCTGCCGATCGCCATTGTGGACCGCCGCCACCAGCCCGGCATCGATCGGTCCGGCCTCGGCAGCGCGCAGAGCCGTCGGGAATGAAGCTCCTGGCAGAGCGATTCCGGTAATCCCGATGAGTACAATTGCAATCCGTCGCGTGTGATTCATGTTGTTGCTGAAGTCTGCTGGGGGGGGAGTCTGGGACAACCAACAAACAAGACCCCTCCTGCAGTTTCGGCAGAGACCGACTGAGAGGTCGAAGACGTTGTGTCTAGAGATCGCGGAGCAGCGAACGGCGCGCTATTCTAAGGACTGCGGTATCGTTTGCAATTGATCCAATTCTGTGCGACCGGCCCCAGGGCGGGGAAGCAAACGTCTTGTCGTGTCGGCAAGCGTGAAGAGTCCAGCTTGCCTCAGGGCCACCACAGACCGCTTATTTCTCGGGCACCGACTTCAGCAGTTCCTTTGCCTCGTCCGCCGGGATCTCCCGCACGAACAGATTTCGCCAGCGGATTTCGCCCCCGTGGGTCTGCAGCATGATCGGCCCCTTCGCCGGGAGGGGCTTGTTGCGGTCCCAGTAGTTCTCCATCACGGCGCCGTCGACGACGAGCTTGTCGTTGAGCCAGACCCAGGTGCGTGCGCCGACCTGACGGATGCGGAAATTGTTCCATTCGCCGAACGGCTTGTCAGCGTGAACCAGCGGAAGCTGGCCGGGGGCGTCCTTGGAGTTGTTGAACAGCCCGCCCGATCCCTTGTCGGCATTCCGGTCCCACTTGCCTCCTTCTTTGGTCGTGTCCCAGATCTGAACCTGCGGCGTGCCGCGGAGATAAATCCCGCTGTCGGCCTTGGCGACGGTCTTGTACTCGATGACGAATTCCATATCGCCGAACTCTTCCTCGGTCGTGGCGTAGGGGCCGTTGCCGTCGTTGACCAGCTCGCCGTCTTCGACATACCAGTTCTTCGAAAACTCTTCCCGCTGCTTCGCCAGATTGGCTTCGCGCTTCTCTCCTTCGAGTTTGACGACCGGGTGCGGGTTGAGACCGTACCAGCCGGCGAGATCTTGGCCGTTGAAGATGGAACGGAAGCCGGCGGGGGGCGCGGGCTCGGCAGCGGCCAGCGGGGTGAAAGTCGACAAGATCAGGACCAGAAAGGCGAATAGGCGGGAGCGAGCGATCATGTCGGTCTCCGGAAGGAGGGTGACCCGGGCGGGAAGTTCAGCACATGGTGGCCGAAGAGAGCGGCGGCTGGCAACGGGCGAACTGAAGTCCTGCAAAAAAATGTTGCGCTCTGACGACTCTGTCACAAATCGGCGCCGCCGCCCGTCAATAACTGCGAACGGACGGATTCAGCTTGATTCGTGAGGACTATGAAGATGAGCGCAGAGCTATTTCTGGATGGAAACGTCGCAGATGTCATCGTCATCGGAGGCGGGCTGTCTGGACTGACCGCCGCGGCGCTGGCGGCGCGGTCCGGGAGCAGAGTCGTGCTGCTGGAACGTTCGCGGCAGACCGGCGGCCGGGCCGCGACGACGCTCCATGACGGCGTGAAGTTCAACCTGGGACCGCATGCCCTCTATTGCGATGGAGCGGCGTTTCGGATTCTCACCGATCTCGATGTACCCTTCTGCGGCGCGTTTCCGAGTCAGGGTCGCGGACTGTTCCTGGTCGGGCGGCGGCGATATTCATCGCCCGGAAGACTTACCGAACTGGTGACATCGCCCCTCTTCACAATGCGGGAAAAATGGACGCTGGCGCGGCTGCCGCAGATCCTGCTGGCGCTCGATCCGCGTGAGTTGGATCGTGTGACGGTGGCGGACTGGGTGCGGGAGTTCGCCGGGACCGGGCGACTGGCGGAGGCCGTGCTGGCATTCCTCCGGCTGTCGACCTTCGTGCACGACTCTGATGAACAGTCGGCGGGGGCGGCGCTCGAACAGGTGCAGGTCGGCCTGCGCGGGAACGTCTGGTATCTTGACGAAGGCTGGCAGTCCTTGATCGACGGTCTCGAAGCGATCGCAAGATCCTGGCGGGCCGAGGTGCGAAGAGGAGCCTCGGTCGTGCGCGTCGAGAGCAACGACGACGGAGTCCTCGTGTCCCTGGCGGACGGTCAGACCATCAAAGGTCGGACCGCGATCATCGCGGCCGGGCCGGACGTTGCGGCGCGGCTCGTCGGCGATCCGAGCCTGGAGACCGGACGCCCGGCGCGCGTTGCGACGCTGGATGTCGCGCTCACTTCGCTGCCCCGTCCCGATGAGCGGTTTACGCTGGGGCTTGATCGACCGCTGTACTTTTCCGTGCACTCAGCGGCAGCCAGGCTGGGCCCGGAGGGGATCGCTGTGCTGCACGTCATGCGATATCTTGGGGCCGAGAAAGCCTCCGACAGTCAGGTCGTCGAACAGGAACTGGAAGACGTGCTCGACTCGCTGCAGCCAGGCTGGCGCAAGTTGGTTCACACGCGGCGGTTCCTTCCCAATATGGTTGTCACGGCAGGGATTCCACGGGCGGAAACCGGCGGGAATTCGGGCCGACCGGCAGGGACAGTCGCGAATCAGCCTCGCGTCTTTCTGGCTGGCGACTGGATCGGGCCGGAAGGACAATTGGCAGACGCCGCGACGGCGAGTGCACAGGCGGCGGTTGACAGGGCCCTGAAAGTCCTTGATGGCCGTTTTGCACATGTGGAGTCGAACCGATGAACGATCATCTCAGCCAGTTCGAAGAGCAGCGAGACTACCTGGAGCGTCTGGCGTACCGCATGCTCGGCTCGCGGAGCGATGCGGACGACGTCCTCCAGGAAGCCTTTCTGCGCTGGTCGCGAGCCAACGCAGATGACGTGAAATCGCCTCGGGCGTACCTGGCGAAAGTCGTCACCCGGTTGTGCATCGACCGGCGGCGCGAGATCGATGTGCGCAAAGAGACCTACATCGGCCCCTGGCTGCCGGAGCCGATCGTGCAGCAGATGGCCGGCGCGGATCGCACCGTCGAGCTGGCGGAGACCGTTTCCCTGGCGATGTTGCATGTGCTGGAGCGGCTGTCCCCCGTGGAGCGGGCGGCGTACGTCCTGCGGCAGATCTTTGACTACGACTACAGCGAGATCGCCGAGATCCTGCAGAAGTCGGCCACGAACTGCCGCCAGCTCGTCTCGCGCGCGGAGCAGCGCGTGCTGGAGGGCCGCCCGCGATTTACCGCCGCCGCCGATGAAGTCGCGCGGATCAGCGGTGAATTCCTGCGGGCCTGTTCCAGCGGAGATCTCGACGGCCTGCTGCAACTGCTGACGGTCGACGCCGTCATGATTTCCGATGGCGGCGGTAAAGCCACGGCGGCGCGGAGGCCCGTCGAGGGAGCTGATCGCGTGGCGCGGTTCTTCCTCGGAATCGTTCGCAAAACTCCCGCCTACAGTCGCGCTCAGAAGGTGCTGGTCAACGGCCAGCCGGGTCTGGCGGCGTGGGTCGAAGACGTGCTGGTCGCGGTATTTGCTTTCGATCTCGACGGAGATCGGATCAGGAGCATTTTCGCAATTCGCAACCCCGACAAACTGCCTTTGCATGTGAGCGAATGTATCGGCCCGTCGGGGAGCAGGGCCTGATTGTGAAGGTTGGACGGAACTCCGCTGGCATCGGGGCCTCAGCCCCTGGCATTTTCCGCTCCTCGGGAGGCTGAAACTGGTTGCGGGCGCTCACATTCGGTCGATGTGCGGCGTATGATCGGTGGCCGTTCAAACGGGCGATCGGGTGCTGTCGCCCTTCCCCGATTTCTGGCGAGCTGCCTGTCATTTTCCTGAGATGTCGCAATGGGTGATTTCCGCCGGGTCTGGCTCCGGCTTGTCGTGTTGACGGCCGTCCTGACGGGCGGAATTCCGGTCATGGCGGGCGGCGACGATCCCGCGGTTCACGTCGGTTGGCACGGGCTGGTCCATCTGGGGCGGTGGACTCCGGTTCGCGTGAGCGCTCAGGATGGCGAAGCCGTATCCATGATCGCACGGGACCCCCATGGGGCCGAAGTGGTCTGGACTGCCGAGAAGTCCGAATCAGGATGGCGAACGGGATTCGTCCGGACAGGCTGCGCCGACGAGGAAGATCAGCGTGCGGGAACTCGGTTCGGCCAATTGACTGTGACCTGGTCCGATCGCGATGGCTCAGCGGAACGTCGCGAGCTGACTTTTGACCGCACGCATCCGGCCGTTTCGGGTCCGATTGAGATTCTGCCGTCCAATGGACAACTTCTGTTAACAGTCGGAACTCTGAAGGGATTCGAGTTTGCCGAAGAGGACCGGACCACCGGTACATCGTCTCCGCACTTTGTCGTCTCGCTTGAAACCGCCGCGGAACTGCCGACCGACCCGCGCGGGTATGACTCCGTGGCCTGGGTGATTCTGAGCGGACTGCCGGAGTTGAGCCCCGCACAATCGGCGGCTCTGCGGACCTGGGTTGGCCAGGGGGGGCGTCTGGTCCTGGCGTTGCCGCCGGAACCCGCGCGGCTGAAGGCCTCGCCCCTGGCGTCCTGGTTGCCGTTCACGGTTGCCGACGAGCCGGTCCAGATACGCGGCGTGGGCCGGCTGGAGGCGTTTTCCGGCAAGAACGTGCGAATCCCCCTGCCGCAGCGACAGATGATGATGAAGGTAAACGCTCCCGATGGCGTGGTTGTCGCGGCCGAACGAGATGACCTGCTACTCGTACGAATCCCCTACGCGTTTGGCGTGGTGTCGGTTCTGACCCTGGAGCTCCCGCGCGAGTCCGCGACCGGAGAGTCCCGCCAGACGGCACTAGGCCGCTGGCTGGCGCTGGCGGATTTCTGCCGACAACTTGTCGAGTCCCCGCAGCCGAACGCCGAGGAGTTTCGCAAAACGCGACGGCTGGGGGCGCAGTTGTCGTCGACGGGGATCACCGACCTGGCCTCGCAACTGTATGCCGTCCAGGAGCACCACGCCGACGTGCGTCGCACGACACCCTGGCCGGCGATGGGCTGGATGCTGGCTCTGATCGCCGTCCTTGCGGCCGCCGACTACGGAATCGTGCATCTGGTCCTGAAGCGACCGCAGGCGACATGGGTCACTTTGCCCGTCATGATCGCACTCGCCTGCGGCCTGTCGGCCTGGGCCGCGGAGAGCCAGAATGGGATCGACTGGCGGACCAACGTGCTGGAACTGGTCGACGTCGACACTTCGACCTCGACCGCCCGCGTACAGACTTGGGTCGATGTCTTCAGCGCTGAAGCGCAGCGACGGTCGATCGACGTCCAACCGACAAACGTCGCATGGCTGCGCCCGGACAACTCCGCCGGTGCATGGCCGTCCGCTCTCACGTGGGAGGGTGTGCCGGAGACGGTCTTTGGCGGGATGTATCGCGCCGGAGGACTGGACTTCAACACGGCACGCTATCGCGTGGCAGGCTCCAGCCGGCTGGAGGATGTCCCGTGGCTGCAGTGGTCAACGCAGGCGTTGACAAATCGCTGGTCCGCAGAAGCGACGGCGCCCGTCGAGGCGGAGCTGAAGTACGTGGGGGTCGGGCGACTGAGCGGGACGGTCAAAAATGTCACGGGTGTACCGCTGGAAGACTGGCTGATTGCTTACGGAAATCGCCTGTATCGCCGGTCGAAGGACCGGGAGGGAAGCGATGTCCTTCCGTTGAATCCCGGCGAAGTCTGGGACTTGGACGGCCCCGAAGTCGTTCAGCACAATATTCGAACCGTGCTGACCCGAACGCGATCAACCGTCATTGACCGGTCTGGCGAGAAGATGAAGGATGTCCGCATGGAGCAGGGAAGGTACGATCCGCTCGGACTGGATCCAACGGACCTGATCCGCCTGCTGACCTTCCACGACGAGATTGGTGGGACTGCCTACACCGGACTGTCGAATCACCGGCTCGAAGATCGGGACGCGACCCGGCAACTGGAATTGAACCGGGCCGTATTGTTCGCTCGCGTGGAACTGCCGGTGAGTTCCGTGGCGCTGGATGGCGACGAGGTCGCTCCAGACCGCAGATCCACGTATCTCCGAGTCATCCTCCCGGTCGAACGGACCGACGAGGAAGTCCGCTTTCTGCCAAAGCTGGAATAGTCCGGCAGGACTGTTTTTGAAGACTGTGGCTTACCAATTTTTCGTGCGTTGTCTGCGGAAGACTGAAGACGTGATTGAAACTCGCCAGCTGACAAAGCGTTACGGTCACCTGATCGCGGTGAACGAAATCAACCTCAATCTGAAAGAAGGGGATGTCTTCGGGTTCATCGGTCCGAACGGCTCGGGCAAGACGACGACCATGAAGATGATCGCTACCCTGCTCAGCCCGGACTACGGCGAAGCCTACGTTTGCGGCAAGTCGATCTACACGCACCAGGCGGAGATCCGCCGGCTGGTCGGCTACATGCCCGACTTCTTCGGCGTCTACGACGACATGACGGTGATCGAGTACCTGGAGTTTTTTGCCGCCGCCTACCGGATCAGCGGCCCGGCCCGCCGGAAGGTCTGCGAGGAAAAACTGGAGCTTGTCGACATGACGTTCAAACGGGACGCCATGGTCAATCAGCTCTCCCGCGGACAGACCCAGCGCATCGGCCTGGCCCGCGTCCTGCTCCACGAGCCTCAAGTCCTGCTGCTGGACGAACCGGCCAGCGGCCTCGACCCCCGGGCGCGCATCGAAATCCGGAACCTCCTGAAGCGGCTGGGAGAACTCAACAAGACAGTTGTCGTGTCGAGCCACATCCTTCCCGAACTGGCGGACGTCTGCACGCGGGTAGGGATGATCGAGAAGGGTCAGCTTCTCGTCGACGATTACGTCGACGAAGTCATGAAGAAAGCCCGCCGGCACATCGTGCTGAATGTCCGCGTGCAGGAAAGCAACGAACGGGCGGCGGGCCTGCTGGAGTCGCATCCGCTGGTCGAAAGCGTCTCGATCAACAGCAAGGGCGTGATCGAGGCCGTGCTGGTCGCCGGAACGCTCGACTACAGCCCGCTGCCCACGCTGCTGTTCGAGAGCGGCTTCAAGCTGAACCTGTTCCGCGAGGAAGACGTCAATCTGGAGACGGCCTTCCTGGAACTGACGCAGGGACTGGTTCAGTAAGGCGGGATTTGGGCGTCGCAGAGGATGAGGTGCGCGTCGACGCCGTTCGCCTTGGATCCTCGGCCAGGTCTCTGACAAGAAACGAAACCGCCGGCGGCGCTGTGAGAAGCGACGCCGGCGGATGGTGTCAATCAGGGTGTTCGACAGTTGTCGCGTTAACGATCGCCGTTGGCAGGGCGACTGTGGCCGGCCCCGACGAACTTGCGGGCGGCCGGCTTGCCCGCCGGACGGCGATATCCGCCGGCGCCGTGTTCGCCCTGGACATGATGTCCTTCACCCTGAGCCGTAGCCGGGCGCGGCGGACGAGGCTTGGCCGGCTGAGACTGCTGCTCGCCGAAAGGTTTCCGCGGACGGGCCGGCGGACCGCTCTGCTGGCCCTGTCCCTGCGGACGACGCGGCTTGAAGTTCGACTGCTGCGGACGCGGAGCGCGGACCTCTTCCGAAGGATCGACCGAGAACGGCGTCACCTCGACGCGGAGTTTGTAGCCGAGCTGACGCTCGATCGCACGGAGCATGGAACGCTCGTCGGCACTGCAGAACGCAATCGCAATCCCGGTCTGACCGGCCCGGCCCGTTCGCCCGATTCGGTGCGTGTAGGTTTCTGGCTCGCGAGGAAGATCGTAGTTGAAGACGTGCGAGACGCCGTCGACGTCAATCCCGCGGGCGGCGAGGTCGGTTGCGACCAGCACCTGAACGCGATTGGCCTTGAAGGCAATCAGAGTTCGCTGCCGGGCGGCCTGACTTTTGTTGCCGTGAATCGCTTCGGCGACAACGCCGGCTTCTTCCAGCTGACGCACGACACGGTCGGCGCCATGCTTGGTCCGGGTGAAGACGATCGATCGCTTTGTGGTCGGCTCCCCCAGATAGCGGGTCAGCAGACGCGTCTTCTGACCGCCAGGGACGAAGCAGACCGATTGTTCGATCAGTTCGGTTGTTTCCTGGACCGGAGCGATATCGATCCGAGCCGGGTTCACGAGAATGTCGTGGGCCAGCTTCGCGATCGGACCGGGCATCGTCGCCGAGAAGAGCAGGTTCTGACGCTGCTCAGGCAGAGTGGCAATGATCCGCTGCAGATCGGGCATGAAACCCATATCCAGCATGCGGTCGGCTTCGTCCAGAACGAAGATTTCGATGGTCGAGAGGTCGACGAGCCGTTGATTCATCAAGTCGAGCAGGCGACCTGGCGTGGCGACAATGATGTCGACGCCGCGACGGATGCTCTGAGCCTGCGGATTCTGGCTGACCCCGCCATAAATGACTGTGCCGCGAAGTCCCGTGTGGCGACCGTAAGCGTGCAGACTTTCGTCGATCTGCGAGGCAAGCTCGCGGGTCGGCGACAGAATCAGCGCCCGCGGTCGGCGCGGCGGCTGCCGGTGAGCCGGGCCGGTCTGCGGCGCGGTCGACAGCATGAGATTGTTGAGAATCGGCAAGGCAAACGCAGCGGTCTTGCCGGTGCCGGTCTGAGCGCAACCCAGCACATCCGACCCACGCAGCACGTGGGGGATGGCCTGTTCTTGAATGGGGGTCGCGGTCGTGTAGCCTTCTGCAGTGGTAGCGCGGACGATGGGCTCAGCGAGCCCCAGTTCCAGAAACGTCATTCGTAGTCCTGACGAGAGTGCATCCAGGACCGAATGCGAGGAACGCAGCGTGCGCCCTACAGAAATTCCATTGGACCTGGCAGTGATCCAACGGGCATGGCCAACAAGGGGCAAGGGCCGTGAGGAATCAACCGATGGAGGAAGGATATCGACGACGGGTGTGGAAGTCCAGAGGGGAGATTCGTTGAGGGGCGAGCGTTGAGCGTTGAGAATCGTCGCCAGGCAGCGAGTGACGGGTTCGCCTGGTCTGAATCGTAAGTGACTGTGACAAAAGGTCCTGCGCGACTTTGGTGCGCGGAATCCGGTCACGCCGGAGACGGAAGTTTCTGCGCTGGAAATTCTTTTTCAAGTGGTTACGAACCCGCGGAAGATACGCCGTTTGAGCGGATTGTCCCGATTGGTGAACTCTTCGTTTCCGGGCGTCCGCTCGGATTCCAGGGCCATCACCACCATGTGAAATTTGGCGTCAATATCGTCGGCATAGTACACCAGCAACGCTTCAGGCGTGCTCGGGCTGACCGGGCTCCCCCACTCCGGAACCGCCTGGTGCGCCAGAATAATATGCTCCAGCCGCAGCAAAATCTCGGGGTCAAAGTCCGCATCGTGCGCCGCAGCCTCCCGCACCAGATCGCGCCCCAGGACGATGTGACCGATCAGCCGCCCCGCGGCGGTATACTCGGCCCCCCCCGGTCGCTGCCGAAGTTCGATCGTCTTGCCGATGTCGTGCAGAATCGCCCCGGCGACGACGAGCGACTTCGACAGCGGCGGCTCAAGACGCGGATACTGGTCGCGGTACTTGTCGGCAAGATAAACCGCTGTCCGGGTCACCGAAAGAACGTGTTCCAGGAAGCCGCCGCGAAACGCGTGATGATGATGGCTCGCGGCGGCCATCTCGCGCAGCTGGTCAGCCCGTTCGTTGAGAATCCCGGTGACCAGCCGGCGCAGAGCGACATCGTTGATGTGGTCCTCCGCGAGCTGCCGGAGGTCGGCCAGCATCTGGTCGGGATCGAAGCGGGAACTGGGGTGGAAATCTCCCGGATCGAAGCCGGCCGACCGGTCGGCCTCCTCAATCGGACGGATCTTCTCCAGCTCGAACTGCGGACCGAACTGGTTCTCGAAGTACCGACCGCGGACTTTGTAGAACCCCCCGACCAGCCAGCGCTGGTCGCAGTCCTCAAACCAGCCTCCGTCGCTCCAGATCATCGCCGTGACCGACCGCCGCAGGTCGCGGAACGCGGCCCGATAGAACGGCTTGCCGTCGCGTGTCTTCGCGGACTCCTTGCCGGACAGCAGGACAAAGCAGTCGCCGGTCTGGCCGGGCTCAAGCTCGCACAGTTTCAGAACCCGGGGTTCGGGCTCCGCGACTCGGGACGCAGCGGATCGGGGCGGCATGGCGGATCGCTCTCCGGCACGGGGAGCAGATCAGGGAGCCAGCTCCGGGTGATAGCCCGCAATCTGCAACGGCATACGATACAGCCCCGACCCGACCGTTGCATAGAGGATTTTTGACTCGTCACCCGTTCCAAACGTGCAGTTGGTCGGCAACGCCTCGGTCGGCAGGAAGGCCAGTTCTTTCCCCTCGGGAGAATAAACCACGATCCCATGTCGTTTCTCGGAACGGACCGCCGCGTAAATGTGCCCGTCGACGTCCGTCGTCATACCGTCGATCCCCAGCTCCTTGCCGAAATCGACGATCACCGTTTTCTCCCCCAGGGAGCCGTCGGCGGCGACCGGAAACGCATTGAGCGTCATCCGCCCGGGAGCCGCCGGCGGCGGCGAATCGGGCAGCCCCGGCGATCCGTTGTCGGTCTCCGCAACATAGAGAATCTTCCCCCCGGGCGAGAAGATCACGCCGTTGGGCTTGGTGATCGCATCGGTGGCCCGAACGACCTTCTCGCCAGGAGCCCAGCGGTAAACGCTCATCTGGTCGAGTTCAAGGGGTTCGAAACCGACATACCGCGGATCGCTGAAGTAAACCCAGCCCTTCGGGTGGACAACCAGGTCGTTCGGGGCGTTGAAACGCTTCCCCTCGAACCGATCGACGAGCATGCGGAGCGTGCCGCGCGAGGTCACTTCGCACAGTCCCCGGTGCCCCCGATTGGCCCCGCAAACCGCCAGCAACCGCCCGCTCCGATCGAAGAACAGTCCGTTGCTCTGGCCGCTGTCGGCGACGTGGACCTCGGTCTTCCCTGTCCTGGGCGAGAACTTCATGATCCGGCCCGCCTGAGTTCCCGCAATGCCGATGTCGCTGAAGTAGACCTCGCCGCCTGGCGCGACGGCGACCCCCTCGGTGAACTCCCCCTCGTCCCAGAGAACTTCCCACTTCGATCCCGGAGCAACGATCCGCGGATCGCCCGACGGAGCGGCCTCTTGAGCAGCGCAGGGCGAAATCGCCAGCAGTCCCAGAAAACACCATACGGCCCGCATGGAGCGTCTCCTGTCGGAAATCAATTGCGAGGGTCTTCGATGTGTCTCGACGGTGACTACCGTAACGGTGACGATTCCAGCCTCGCAAGATGCGATCTGAGTCCCGCTCGCAAAAAAGCCGAAGATGAACCTCCAAAGAAGCTTCGGACACGCCGAAACGGGACAGATGCAACGGTCTGTCCACCCAAAGACTTCACAAATTCAGGTGTGCTTTGCCACACCAGAAGACTCAGGGTCTCGATCGAGCAGACCATCGCACGGAATATTCTGTCGATTCGCGACTCCCTTCTCGCTATTCACTATTCGCTATTCGCCTTTCCCCCGACCCGAAATCCTGGCCTCGTCGAAGCAATCCGGAATCGCTGGCAGAACCATCTCGACCCAGACGCGAATCCCGTCGGCAGTCAGGTGGCAGACATCGGAAAAGTGCTCGCCTTCCGCCCGAAACTCGCGGGCAAGATCGAGAAACCGCAGATCCGGCCCCGCCGCCGAGACCGCCAGTTCGCGAATCTGCCGATTGTGCGCATCCAGCGTCCGCGAAACGTTGTCCGGCAGCCCCCAGGCTTCCACCGGAAGCTCGTAAACGCCGGAGCCGTAGCCAAGTTCGTGCGAGCGGAAGGCGCCGCGGGTGTAATCTTCCGGCAGGAACGAAGCAAAACTGCAGAGCACAACAATGCCCTGCCCCTCGCGGACCCCCGCGACAATCTCGGCCAGGTTCTGCCGAAACGGGCCGGGTGTCCGGATCTCGGAACCGAACGCGAGATCGGACGCCTCCGGCTCCCCCAGACCGATCCGTTCCGCAGCCCGACTCGCCGTTTGCGTCAGAATCGCCGGCAGGTTGACAGTCCCGGCGGCCCTCCGACTCTCGAATCCGGCGTACCAGGCGCAATGCGTGTAGTCCTCCCGAAACAGCCCCGGCGCGACGCAGTTCATGCGGATGTCGTTAATGCCGTGGTAAATGACGACGACGTCGAAACGCCGGCCCTTCAAAAACCGCCACTTGAGCAGACTGTCGCGCGAAGTGTGCGCCGAGCGAGCGACGTTGTAGACCTTCACCGGACGCGAACAACGGGCTTCCAGAACTCGCTGCAACTCAGGGCCGACCTGTTCGAGCACGGACCCTCCCAGCAGCAGAACATCGAGCCGCTCATCGTCGGCCGCGGCAACATCAATCGCCCCGGTTTGCTTCAGCTCGGGGTAATAAAAATCCTCCAGAGAAACCGCGGCCGTGGGCGCAACCACGGAAACGCCGTACTGGACGCGGAGAAAGATCTTGATTCCCAGCCAGGCCAGGCCGAGAAGATAGGCTGCATAAAGCGGATACAGCACCAGCCGCCCGCGCCACCAGCGGCGGGGATTCCGCGTCGTCAGAGATTCGGGGGCAGGACCGGAAGCTGTCATACCGTCGACTGTGGCAGATTCCGCAGGCCCGTGCAAATTGAACGCCCTGCGAGCGTGGGCTGCGACGGCGGGCCGGTTTCACCGGCGCTAGAAATCTGGTAGAAGCGACCCGCGGCGACCGATGCGTGAGGTCCCGATGTGTGTGGTAAATCAGAACGGAGACGCTTTCTCCGTTTCCGGAGAGGTCAGGCCATGGATCTGTTGAGCACCTTGTCGGGTTCGCTGATGGAAGGATTCTTCCCGGCGGGCTGGGATCTGAAGAAGATCGATGCCTGTGTCGCCAGCGATCCGACGGCGATCGGCGAACGTCAGAAGTGGTGGCACAAGCGCTTCGAACTCATGCCCTGTGCGACCCTCGCCGACTTCGACATGATGCTTGGCCACGAAATCGCCTGGACGATCAAGCAGAGCCGGGACAACGGGGATTCGCTGGCGCTGATCCTGCCGGTCGGTCCGATGGGGATGTATCGCTGGGCGATCTACTTCCTCCAGCAATGGAACGTCTCCTGCGACCACGTGCATGGCTTCAATATGGACGAATGGAGCGACGCCGAAGGAAATACGCTCCCTCCCACCAATCCGGGGTCGTTCCAGTATTCCATGGAGCAGGCCTTCTACGGCCCGCTCGGCAAATTGACGGTGCCGAAGAAGCAGCGGAACTTCGCGACAAAAAAGCTGCTGCCGACATACGCCGATCAGATCGGTCAGTTGCGGGCCGATGGCGCCAAGCTGGGAGTCATCTTCGGTATCGGCCGGGTCTGCCACATCGCCTTCTGGGAGCCCCACTTCGCGGGCGAATTCGCCACGGACGCCGAGTGGAAAAAGCAGACGCACCGGTTCGGAGCGAAGCTGCATCCGCTGACGGTCGAGCAGAACGCCCTCACCAGCTTCAAGAGCCGCACGACGCTGGTCCCCGCTTTCGCCAACACGATCGGCCCCGGTCTGTTTCTGAACGCCGACAAGATCATCGGCGGAGCGGACGGCACATTCGGCCGCGGCATGCAGTGGCAGGGGCTGAGCCTCTGGATGACGCTGCGTCACGAACCGACGCCGTGGATCCCCTCGACCTTCATGCCGACGCAGCCAGGCCGCCTCTTCTACCTGACCGAACTCGCCGGACCGCTCAATGCGGAATGCAATTGAAGAAGCGATGAGTGGGTAGTGGCTGGTGGCGAGTGAAGACGAAGACTTGGAAGCCGCCGGCTCTGCAATTATGCGGGGCCGGCGGTTTCGCTTTCCCGGCGCTCGAAAACCAGCTGGTGGTCGGACTGAGGGTCGGCGACGCGCAGCGAAATCCGCCCTTCCAGAATGTCTTCCAGCAGATCCCTGCCGACTTCCGCCCGCCACGTCTGCGTCAGTCGGGGCGGTTCCCCCGGTCGGTCGTTGTAGACGTTCCAGCGAACCAGATGCCGCAGGTCGGACGCCGTGCCGACGAGCGGTTGCGCAACATTCATCTCGGCACAACGATTCGCCAGCGCCAGTCCCAGGAAGTGGCCAAGCACCTGCTCATCGTGCGATTTGTCGTCGTCGCCCGGTTTCGGAATCCGCCGGCGCTCCGAGTTCGGCAGAGCGACCGCCGCCGCATGCACTTCAGCAGCGCCGGCACCGCCTTTCGATACACGGTCCGGTTCATGTCTCGCGTGGAACGCAGGTCCGCCTCGGTCGTCGGCTTCCGGCGGGAGAGCGACCAGAGCGCTCGGCGGCATTTCGCCACAAGCCTCTGGCACTTTGATCATGGGCTGATCTGCGTCTTGCCATTCCGAACTCTCGGACTGACAAGTCGATCTGCTATCATCCCGACGTGAACCGACGGCAGACCCCGTACGTTTTAACCTCGAGAATCTCCATGCTTACCCCCGAGTTTCAGGAACAATTCCGCTGGCGGGACTGGCTGCCGTGGCTCATGCTGCTCCGGACGTGGGAGTTCGCCCTCCGCGGAACGCCGCTCGCCTGCGCCCTCCTCGCAACGCTCCTCTGCTGGGGAGCTCAGGATCTCGCCCGCCGCGTCGAGGGGACGCCGAAACCCGAAGTTCCGCCGGAACTGGCGGCGATGCTCCCCGAGGAAGTCGAATTTCCGGTCGAGCCGCTGCCTCACGAAAAATGGATTGCCAGTCTGGGCGCCTCCCCGGCGCCCGCTGATCCCTTCTGGCCGTGGCGCACCGTGTCCGAACCGCTGCAGCAAGTCTTACGAGTTTCCTCCTGGCGCGGAAGCATCGGCGGAGCGCTGGCTGCCGGGCTGCAGTTCGTCATCTGGGCATGGCTGGGGGCCGTCATCAGTCGACAGGCTGTCGGATGCCTCAGTGAGACGCGCGACTCTTTTCCAGCGGCGCTCACCTTCGGGTTCCGTCGCTGGCCCAATGCCACGGGCGGACCATGTCTGCCACTGGCCGCCTCGGCGGCGCTGGCAGTGCTGCTGGTTTTGCTGACATTTCCCGGCCGCCTCCCCTGGCTGTTGGGGCCGGCATGGCTGATCGCCATCTCACCAGTGCTGGTGCTGATTGGGTTGATGGCCGCATTCCTGGTAGGCGTGCTGCTGCTGAGCTGGCCTCTGATTCAGACAGCCGTCGCCGTCGACCGGGACTGCGATGGCTTCAACGCCCTGAGTCGCGTTTACAACTACGTCACCATGCGCCCCTGGCATCTGGCCTGGTACGTGCTGGTGATCCTGGTGACCGGCCCGCTGGTGCTGTTTGCGGCGGAATGGCTCGTCGGAAACATGGTCAGCCTGCTGACTCGCATGGCGACGATCGGAGCCGGCTCATCCGGCCACGGTCTCGCGTTTGCCTCAACACTGGAGTGGTGGGCGAAGCTGGGCCTGACCGCATTCGCCGCCAGCTATTTCTGGTCGGCCACGGGACTGACCTACGTTCTGCTGCGTCGGTCGGTCGACGGCGTACAGTG
This sequence comes from uncultured Planctomycetaceae bacterium, assembly GCA_942493135.1. Taxonomy (GTDB): domain Bacteria; phylum Planctomycetota; class Planctomycetia; order Planctomycetales; family Planctomycetaceae; genus Planctellipticum. The sequence goes on from OW818684.1 coordinate 4,163,772, forward strand.
CGACCAACTTGTGCCGATCGACGGCGTGGAACGCAATCGCGATCCGTACCCCGTGGTGGGCATGGCAGCCGCGGCGCCGGTTACCGAGGAGCCGAGTCCCGAATAACCGCTCCGTCCGACTTCAATTGGCCTGGGCGGTCTGGCTCTGACGAGCCTGAGCTTCCTGCAGCCGCTGCAGAACGGCTTGCACGGCGGCGGCCCGATCAGCGGCGGCCTTGGCGGCAGCTTCCGCCTCGGCAAGCTGCTTCTGCTGCTCCGGAGTCACTTGGGCCGCTTGAACCGCTTTATCGGCATTCGCCTTCGCGACCGCCGCAGCGTCCGTGATCGTCTTCAAGGCCAAAGCAGCATCGGCCGCGGCCTTCTCAGCAGCGGTCTTGGCCACGATCGCCTGGTCCTTCGCCGCCTGAGCCCCCGTCTGGGCAGCCGTGGCCGCGGCGACCAGACTGCTCTTCTGTGTGAGCTGCAGCAGCGCATCCGACTTCAGCTTGGCTGCATTCTGCACCGTCGCCAGCGCATCGTTTGCCAGCTTTGCCGCGGCTGCGGCCGCAGCCTTCAATGCAGCGTCTTCAGGCTTGGCTTCAGCCGCCTGAAGTGCAGGTCCAACGGCCGCTTCTGCCTTTGCAGCGGCATCAGCGGCCGCTTGAGCCTGGGCAGTCAGATCCGCCAGAGCCTTCGTCCACGTCTCTTTTTCTCCGACCGTTTTGTTGCGCGTCGCGACAGCTCCCGCCAGTCCCTGTTCGGCCCCCTGCACCGCCTGGACCTTGGCCGCCACGTCCGCATTCGCAGCCGCCTTGGCCTTCGTCGCCGGATCAACCGCCGCTTGAGCGTCCACGGCCTGCTTCGTGGCAAGATCTGCAGCCGCCTTGCGATCGGCAATCGCTTTCTGCAGGGCCGCAGCGGCGGCCTGAGTCTGCATCGCGACAGCCTGTGCAGCAGCCACTTCCTGCTGGGTCGCCTGCAGACGCGCCGCCAGCGGCGGCGGATTGGTCGAAATCTTGCCCACAACGGCGCCATCGGCCGCGTTCCAGACGTGCAGATTGCCGGTCAGGTCGCCGGCAATCACCCGGCCGGTTTCAACATCCAGAACAACATCGGTTCCGAGATCGGCAAGGCCGCCAAACGTCCGCTGAGCGGCGCCGGCGCCGTCCCACAACTTGGCAGAGTTGTCGCGTCCGGCCGTGACAATCCGGCCGTCGCGACCGTACTCGACGGCCAGAGTCCCGCCCCCATGAGCGCCCCAGTTCTTAATCTGGCCGCCGTTCTGCATCTCCCACAGCCGGACCGTGGCGTCCTCACTGCTGGTTGCCACCACGTTCGAATCCGGCGACCAGGAGATATCGGTAATGGCGGCGGTATGCCCGGTCAGGTTGTGGAACTCTCGGCCATTAGAGGCTTCCCACACGAAGAGCCCGTTGCTGCGATCGCCGGTCGCCAGAAGGACGCCGTCCGGGCTGAATTCGATGGCCTGAATCCAGTCGGTGTGTTTGTTCTTCTCGTAAGCCAGTTCGCCGGTGGCGACGTCGTAGACCCGCACAATCTTCTTCGGACCGCCCAGGGCGATCAGCGACTGATCCGGACTGAGATCGGCGGCGAGGACCACGTCGTACTCGCTGCCGACTTCGATAACCCGCTTTCCGGTCTTCACTTCAAAGACGACAACCTTGCCGAGCTGCGAACCATGTCCGCCGCCGGCCATCAGCAGTTGACCGTTCCGGCTGAACTTGAGGATGTGTGGCTGGCCTTCCGGGAAGGGCAGCACACCCGCCAGTTCCAGGGTCCGCGTGTCATAGAGCAGGATCTGCTTATGCCCCGACGATGCGATCAGCGGCGCCCACGGACTGACGGCAAGGGCAGTCACGCCATTCGGACGGGCCGAAACCAGCACCGGATCGAGGGACAGACTTTCGGGCATGGCCGGCGGACCTGCAGGGCGCTCGGTGGAGATCGCCGCTTTGGCAACCATTGTATTCTTCTTCGGCTTGGCCTTGCTGCCGGCGTTTTCGAGCGCCCCCCCTTCGATCCACTTGCGGATGATCGTCAGCTGGGCGTCCGGCAGCTTGGGCTGACCGGGCGGCATGATCGGCTCGGACTGGTGGGTGATCACCAGAAAGAGCTGACTTTGCGAGGCGTCACCGTCCGTTCGGACGACTTCGCCCGATGCGCCGCCGGTAATCGTCGCCGCATAGCTGTCGAGAACCAGATCCCCCTTCTTGTCATTCGAGTTATGACAGGACCCGCACTTCTCGCGCAGGATCGGCAGCACGTGCTGCTCGTAGGTGATCTTCTCTTCCTTCTCCGCCGGCTTCGCGTCCTGGGCAAGCCCGGGAGCCGCAACGATCAGCAGAGCAGCAGTCAACACAAAACGCAGCATGGCAAACAATCCGCAGGCGGGTATCGGTATCGGGATTCGGGTCTCGCAGAGCAAACCGCCCTGCAACACTACCTCGGAGTGGCCAGTCTCTCTCTTCACTCGCCACCAACCACTAGCCACTCACCACTTTTTTCTAATGATTAAACAGAAACTCCCGACTGTTGAGCACGGCCCAGAAGATGTCTTCCAGCGACTTGCGCTGGTCATTCCCCTCGGCGATCAGCGGTTTGAGGGCCGCCAGTTCTTCTGGCAGCGGCTTGCGGGACAGGCACCGCACGTAGAGGCGGTCGAGGATCTCCTCGGGCGGGACTTTGTCCTTCAGCCATTGGGCGATCAGGCCCCCCTGCTGGATCTTGTTGTTTGACGTGTCCCCGTTGAGCAGATGCAAAGCCTGCGACAGCGTCGGCTCCATCTTCACTTCGCACGAGCAGGGCGTCTCGCGCGTCGCTCGCCCGAACGTCGTCAGGAAGTACGTCGACGTTCCGCCGTCAGCGATCTGCACGGCCCGGGCTCCTAGCGGCAGGCCCGGAAACTTATCCTTGGTCCCGGTCACCTGGCTCAGGATGTCCAGCACCGACTCCGCCTTGATTCGACGCAATGTCTGACGGGCGAAGTTACGCTCGTCCAGTTCGTTCGACGGATTGGTGTCAGTCGACCGCTGGTAGGCCTCCGAGCGGCAGATATCCCGGACCAGACCCTTGAAGTCGTACTTCGAGTCCGTGAACCGCTTCGCCAACTCCAGCAGCAGCGGCTCGTTCGAGGCCGGGTTGCTGATGCGGACATCATCCACTGGCTCGACGATGCCAATGTTGAAGAAGTGGTGCCAGACCCGATTCGTGAAGTTCTGTGCGAAGTACGGATTCTTCGGCGACGCCAGCCAGTCGGCGAGAACCTGTCGACGGTCCTTGCCGGCGACATCCGCCGGGCCGCCGCCCAGGAAGACCGGAGCCATGTTGCGGCCGCCGACGGGATGCTTGACTTCGCCGCCGCCGCTGTTGAAGACGATGATCTCGCGGTAATCTTCGCCCTGCTTGCGGCCGATCTGCGAGAAGAACGCGGCGAAGTTGTAGTAATCGTCCTGTGTCCATCGGTCGAACGGATGGTTGTGGCACTGGGCGCACTGGGTCCGCATCCCCATGAAAACCTGAGCAACGTTTTCCGAGACCTTCAGCGTGTCTCGTTCGAGCTGATAGAAGTTCGTCGGCGGGTTCTTGAAGGTGCCGCCGTTGGCGCCGAGAATACTGCGAACCATCTGGTCCAGCGGCACGTTCTGCCCGATCTGGTCTGCCAGCCAGTTGTAGTAAAGGTGAATCGACTTGGCCGAGACCTGATTGCTCGACCGCATCATCAGCCACTCGGCCCACTTGGAGACCCAGACCTCCGTGAACTCTTTCCGCTCGAGCAGCGAGTCGATCAACTTGTCGCGTTTGTCCGCATCGGCGCTCGCCACAAACTGGCTGTGCTCTTCCTCCGACGGCAGCTGACCGACAAGGTCGATAAACACCCGCCGGACAAAGATCTCGTCGCTGCAGCGCGGAGCCGGATCCATCCGCAGCTTCTTCAGCTTGGCAAGGACCAGTTCGTCGACGTAGTTCCGCTTCGGCGAAGGCTGCTCCTGCCACTGCAATCCCTTCGGCAGCACGACGAACGGCGAACCGACCGTATAGGTCGAAAACCGGGCCATCACGAAGGCCTCACCGCGAGCGCCTCCAGTGATCACTCCTTCGGGAGAAATCGTCGCCGACGTATCGTTGTTCGACAGAAACAGAGCGAGCGAAGTCACGTCGCGGTCGGTGCCGTCCGAGTACGTCGCCCGGGCCGTCACCTGCTGCGCCGCACCTTCGCCATCAAGCACTCCGCCCGGCGGATAGAGCGTCAGGCCCGTGCAGGTCGCAACGTCCTTGAGATCCTGCGGGCAGGCTGCCGCGATCCATTCGATGAGCGTCTTGTTGAGCTCGGAGTCAGCTTCGAATCGCTTGCCGCCGGTGTGAGGCACAGTTCCAATCGACTTCTCAATGAACAGACTGGCTTCGGGAACGGCCATGTCGATGCGGCGACCCGGCTGTTCCCGAGTGATGCGCAGATAGTCGCCGTCCGCATCAAACCCGAATAGGGACAGCCGAAAACCATCTTTGCCACGAGCGGCGCCGTGGCAGCTGCCAGTGTTGCAGCCAGCCTTCATGAAGACGGGCTCGACGTCGAGCTTGAAGCTGATCGGCCGCGATTCCGCGGCTCGCTCAACCTTGACCGGGACCACCAGCGACTTGCCTTCGAACTCGACCTTCAGCTCGGTCTGACCGTCTGCCATGGGATAGTAAGTCCGGCCGTCCTGCCTGGCGAGAGCCGGATTAGCCAGCGTGCAGACGGCCTGCTGACTGACGTCGCGGGTCAGGCCGTCGCTGTAGGTCGCCTGAACCACAATCAGCTGTCGATCGCGATTCGTGGTCAGGTTGATGTCCGACGGATAGACCTGCAGATCGGTCAGCGTCGCCTGCTGGGCCAGCGCCGTTGCGGGCGCGGCCAGACAAACGACCAGGACGATCATCGACAGGGTTTGGAGGGGACGCATCTGCGGGATCCTTGCACAGGATTCGAACTTGATGATTTCGGGCAGGAGGTGTGGCGGGCTCGTCGTTCGACGGTCGCGGGCGACCTTGGGGACCGCCCTGACCTGTACTCAGTCGGGGCTTACATTCCGCCGCCTGATGCAGCCGCCTTCTGCGCCTCAAGCTTCTGCTTCTGTTCGAGGCGGAGCTGTTCGAGGCGGGTCAGGCGTTTTGCCGGCTGGTCGGCGGGCGGCATCGGCTGTGCGACGGCCGCTGCCGGGGGCGCGTTGGGCTTTGGCGGCAGAGGCTTGTCGACGCGAATCTGGCCCGAACCGATGTTGTGGGTGATCGGCTCGCCGTTCTCGGTCACGATGACCTGACAGAACAGGTTTTTGGTCAGCCCTGCCGCCGCTTCCGCCTCGGCCTTGACCTTGAAGATCAGCTCCTTCAGATCCTTATTGATCTCTGTCGGCGTCGTCGTGACTTTGTTCGGCAGACCGACGAGCTGCACCTGGGCGTTGCCGTCGAAGGGATGAGCGTTCTCGATCTTCACGACCAGCTCGGTTTCCTGGCCCAGTTCCACCGCGGCCTGCTCGTAGGTGAACTTGAGATACGGCTCTGAGACCCGCACGTTGACGAACGGCGAGCAGGCCATGACCGGACCATTGCCGACGGTCGCTTCGCCGCGAACCGAAATCTTCGACTCGCCCACGGCAGCGTTTCCGGCAGCATTGATCAGGATCGTCGTCTCAGTCTGCCCCTCCGGAATCGACGCCTCGCGGCTGGAATTCACGCCGGTGGGGTTGAGCATCAACTCCACCTTGATCGGGGCTTTGAAGTCCCCTTCCCGTTGAGCGACGATTTTGAGCTGCATCTGTCCGCTCTGAACGAGCGGCACCTTTGGCTCAATAATCTGCAGCGTAAAGGGAACCTTCTGGGCAACCGCGATCGGCAACCCCTGCACCCCTTCCGTCCAGAACGGAATGTTGTTCTGTCCGCGGACGAGAACGACGTCCTGCTCAACTCTCCCGGTTGGCGGCAGCGGGTTGTTGGGATCGACGATCTTCCCGACAAGATTCGCCAGCTTGCCGGCGATCGGTGCATCGGGTGCGGCTGCCAGAATGACCTGCGCAACGTTCTGGTTCGCAGCCATCCCGAAGGATTCGACCGTCACACCCGCAGGAAGGTTTTCGCCGAGAAACTCAATTGCACCGCCGACGTCCCGCCGGGTTGCCGAGATCAGCAGCGGAATCCGATTCCCCTGCGGAACGGCCATCTTCGGTTCGACGTACTGCACGAACTCGTTGACGCCCAGTGAGAGATTCGCCGTTACCGGCGTCGCCTCAATCCGATAGTGAAACGCGTTCCCGCCGCGCCCGAGGTGATCTTTGACCTGCAGGAAGTACTCACCATCAGCGGGAACCGTAAACCGCAGCGCGCTGTCCGGCGAACCGTTCGCGTCGTCATTGCTCGCGACAGCGCCCCCACCCGCATTGAAGACGACAAGGACAGGATCGAGCTCCGCCCGCAATCGACGGGCATAGATGGCAATGTCCCAGACCTGCCCCTTGGTTGCTGCGAATCCGAAGAAATCCTGATCCTCCGCCGAAGCGATCACGCCATTGAAGGCGGCGGGAAACGGCCCTTTGGTCGCCTGCGCGATAGCCTCGTTCGGCTCCTGCTCGATCACGTTGTCGAGCGGGCTGATCCGGAACAGGTTGCCCGACGGGGAGATGCCACGCTCGTCCTGGGCAAAGACGCCGAACCGCGGCGTCTCCTCGGACGGGAGTTGAACTTCCTGGGTCTTCTCGCCATCCACATCGCCGAGGAAGCGGACCGCCAGCTTTTCGCCCGGCTTGCCGCCCGCCGGCACAACGCCCGTCGGACGGGGAAAATTGCCCGCGTGCAGGCGGTAGTGGCTGTTGCCTGGACCGCGGTAACTGCTGTCCCGGATCTGGATGATGTACTTGCCGTCAGCCGGGACCTTGACCGACGCGATGCCGTCCTGGTAGCCAAGGGCAGCGTCGTCGCTGGCGGCAAGTTCGAAGCGGGCTTCGTTCAGGATGGCCACGTAACCGTCGAACAGGGCGTCGCCGAGGCGGATCCCTTCGAGTTCCGCGGTCAGGCGTTCGCCCTGCTTCGCTTCGACCACGAAGTAGTCGACGTCTTCGCCGGGCACGGTCCCGTCGACGGTGACGTTCATCGCGATCGGCTGCGGCGCCTTGAACTCGTTGTTGGGCTCCGTATCGGCGACGGATGGCAGCGCCCCCACGCTGAAGGTCCGTAGACCCGACATGCCGGTCGCGCAGCGGACGCGCATGTGCTTGGTGCCGAGCGTACATTCCGGCGCGATCTTGAGAGTCGCCTTCACCTGCTTATCGTTGACGATCGTAAAGGCTGCGACCTCGATCCCCGGTTCGTAAATCAATAGTTCCTGGGCATCATCGAGCCGCTCGCCGTTGAACGTGACTTCAATCTCCCCGCCCCGCTGCGCGCCACGCGGCAGAATGCTGGCCAGATTGGGGCTCGCGGCCATCGCAACCTGACCGCAGAGACCGGCGGCAGCCACCAGAGCCGCGCCGAAAGTGTTCAAAGCATGATTCCGAAGCATTGGCTTGTCCCAGTCCGCGGGGGGCGGATTTCTCTCGTCCGGCAAAGCCGGGCTGCTTCCTGCAGCCGCTTTGCACACATTGGCGGAGCATCCCTACTCGCGCGGGCTGGTCGAGGCCGACTCGTCCTCCGAGCCGAACTCGGCAGCCAGATCTTCCGACAGAACGTCGTCATCCAGCGACGCCGTTCCCGCCTGAGCTTCCCAGTCAACGATCAGTTCGCGGGCGGCAGCTTCATCGTCCGCGTCCACGAGAATTCGCGGGGAGGTGGGCCAGCCCAGCGGCAGGTCTCCGAGTCCGCCCTGCAGAAACTCGCCCACGACCTGCGAACGAATTCCAGCCTCGGTCAGGGTTGCCTGCAGCAGATTGGCCTGCAGAGCATTCGCGGCTCGATAAACCTCAACGGTCTGCATCGCCGCCCTCCCCGTCGTCCCGAACTAGAATCGCGACAGCGGAAGAAGCCCACGACCGGATAGGCCGTGAGCTTCCCGCAGTCGACTCGCACTCAGGCCAGGATCTCTTTGACCACGCTTCCGCCGTCGACGATCTCGATCGGACGGTCGCCGGGCGCCATCAGTTCCTTGTCCGCGACAATCCCCAGACAGTGGTAAGCCGTCGTGAAGAGGTCTTCCGGCCCCATCGCCTTCTCTTCCGGCTCCGATGCCGTCGAATTGGAACTGCCGTGAATGTAACCCGACTTCACTCCGCCGCCCGCCAGGACGACGCTGAACACCTTCGGATAGTGGTCGCGGCCGGCATTGCCGTTGATCTTCGGCGTCCGACCGAATTCGGACGAAACCATCACCAGCGTCTCCTTCAGGAGACCGGTCTGCTCCAGATCCTTGATCAGCATCGCGAACGCCTGATCGAACGCCGGCATCTGATTCTTGAATGCACCGACGATCTGGTTGTGCATGTCCCAGCCGCCGTAGGTCAGGTTGACCAGGCGAACGCCGGACTGCACCAGGCGGCGAGCCAGCAGCATCCGGGCGCCGGCGGTGTTGCGGCCGTAGGCGTCGCGAATCTCGGCCGGTTCCTTTTCCAGATCGAAAGCCTCGCGAGCCGGCTGCGAGCTGATCAGCGAATACGCCCGATCGTAGAAAGTGTCCATCGCTTTGAGGTCGTCGGACTTTTCTTTCTTCTGGAAGTGGGCATTGACGGCGTCCAGCGCATTCCGCCGCGTGGCGAATCGGCTGTCATCCACGCCGTTCGGAAGCGACAGGTCGCGGACTTTGTAGCCGTTCGAAGCCGGATCGCTGCCGAGGCTGAACGGCGCGAACGCGCTGCTCAGGTAACCGCTGCCGGCGTACTCGTTCGGCATGTTGGGAATGCAGACGTACGGCGGCAGATTATTCCGCGGGCCGTATTCGTGGCTGACGACCGACCCGATGCTCGGAAAGACCAGCGCCGGACTCGGGCGGTAGCCCGTAAACATGTTGTGCGTACCACGCTCGTGAGCCGCTTCGCCGTGCGTCATCGAGCGAATCACGCAAAGCTTGTCGGCGACATCGGCGGTCTTCGCGAGGGTCTCGCCGAAGTACTCACCCGAGATCTTGGTGGCGACCTGCTTCATCTCGCCGCGATACTCGATCGGCGCGTGCGGCTTGGGATCGAAGGACTCCTGGTGGGCCATGCCGCCCGGCAGGAAGATGTGAATGATCGACTTCGCCGTCCCTTCGAAGTTCTTGTAGTCCTTCAGGTCCGCCCGAGCCTGCTCCATGCGGAGCAGATTCGGCAGCGTGAGACCGGCGCCAGCCAGCGCACCCACCGACAGAAAACCACGGCGGTTCAGCCGCGAAAAATGGCGAGGATTGCAGCTTTCGCTCATGACCACGAACTCCCGTAAATACACAACGCAACGAAATTCTTGTGCGACCACGTCGTCCCCGCAACGCGGGGTGACCATCGACAGCGATCACTTCAGGCAGGTAACTGTGGACAGGAACCGCTCCCGGAGAATGCCGACGACGGCGGTTGGGAGAATCCTGTCGCAGTGCGGGTCAATCAAAGGCTGGGAAACCACCCGGTAAGTAGTCCGGCCAGGCGGGTTCACGTCCGATTGCTTTCAGGCAAGTCTCTGGGGCAGGTCCGGCTCAAAACGAGTTTGTAGGATTTACGCAATTGCACTCTTGGATGGGTTGACGGTAACCCCGGAGCATTCGGAATGTCAAGGAGTTTTCTCAAGCCGCCACGTTTCCCCGACGGCACATCTGTCTTTGAACACAAAAAGTCGCACATCACTCGGTGTTCTTGGAGTTATTGTGCGCTCCATCTGGCAAGTTACGCATCAACTTTCAGAATTTCGTTCAAGTTCAGCGATGGACTGAGTCGGCTGAGACGAATGGCGATTTCCGGAGGTCTGGGAGGACTCTCCGGTCGCCACTCCCACAACTGGTCCGCTGCAGACATTTTGAAACGACCCCTCAAAGTGCCGTACGTCACTGCCAGCGGGTGGCCGGGCCAGGAGCGCCTTCGCGATGCCCGGGGTTCAAAGGCCAAAGATTCCTCTCAGTCCAGCCCCGGGCCGCCCGGAGTCGTCCTGAAACTCCCCTCTACGTCGCCACCGGGGAATCCGCCTGACGCTCCAGCACCACCAGCGTGCAGTCATCGGGCAGCAGCGGTTTGCCGTGATAATCCTGGATCGTCTCTCCGATGATCCGGGCCAGATGCTGCGGGCCGCCTCGATGGTGCCGGCGGACGAGATCCATCAGACGTTCCGTCCGGAAGAGATCGCCTGCGTCGTTGGCGACCTCCACGATGCCGTCTGTCCCCAGCATTAGCAGATCTCCCGGTTCGAGCGACAGCTGATTGTCGACGGGCGGCAGCTCGATCTGCGGGAAGCCGATCGGCAGGCTCGTAGCCTGCAGCCGTACGAACTCGTCGGTTGCGGCGCGGTAGTGCAACGCGGGAGCGTGGCCCGCATTGGCAAACCGAACCGCGTGCGTAACTGGGTCGACAGTCGCAATCACCAGAGTAATGAACCGACTGTCTCGCAGGTCGGCAACCAGCCCTTCGTGCAAAAGCGATAGAATCGCCTCGGGCGTCGAGTGCGTTCGCACGAGCACATGCAGCATGGCCCGGACCGATGCCATCAGCAGGGCTGCCCCGATGCCGTGCCCGCTCACGTCGCCGACGACAATCGCCAGCCGCCCATCCGGAAGCGGCAGCCAGTCGTAGTAATCGCCGCTCACAAACTCGGCCGGTTGCCACAAAGCCGCCAGTCGGTAGCCGGGAACTGTCGGAAGTTGCTGAGGAAGCAGCCCCACCTGAATGCCGCGGGCGGTTTCGAACGCAGCGGCAAACTGCTGCGATTGCCGCGCCTCATCGAGCAGTCGTCGACGTTCGAGGGCTGTAGCAGCGTGGCCGGCAAAGACCTGGATCAACTGCTCGTCAAAATCGTCAAAGCCGTCGCCAGCCTTATTCAGGAGTTGCAGCACGCCCAGCAGCCGACCATCCACGTCGGACATGATCGGGACCGCCAGGATATTGCGTGTCGTGAACCCGGTCCGACGATCGAAGGCGGCATTCCAGCGAGGATCGGCCTGAGGATGCGGCACGTTGGTCAGTTGCCCGTGACGAGCCACCCAGCCGGCGATTCCCTGATCCGCGCTATGACGGATCTCCGCAATCTCCAGTTCGGTCGTAATCCGGGTGAACAACTCGATCCGGTCGTCGTCGTAAAGAAACAGACTTGCCCGTTCGCATTCGACGGCGTCGCACACGCCATTGGTCACCAGTTCCAGAATCCGGTCCAGATCCTGGATCGCCGCCAGATCCAGAGCCACTCTGAGCAGCTTGTGAAGTGCGGCCACTCGGTCCGCCAGTAAAGTCCGCTTCGTCACAATGGCATCCATGAAAGTCAGATCTCCCTCGGCCGGCCGCGATCCTGCCAGCCCGATGACACATCTTCAAGCATAGTCCGAGTCACAGGGGGCTGTCGCCCCGTGATCGGCGATGACGCAGCGGCTGCGGACCGCAAGACGCCCTTCGGCTCGAAGCAACGTCCGCCACGCTGCGTCACGCCGGCCCGCCGCCGCATCCATGCACGCCTCATTCCGGAGATCGGGGAACTCGACAGATTCACTGGCGGACCGGGCCAATCGAGACGCCTCAACCGCGAAAGCTCCGCAATCGATCAGGTCACTGCGACTTGCATCTGCCGGAACTGGCCGGTCGATGTCGTCGTTCGGCAAAGACTTGAGGACAATTGACCGCTTTTCGCGACGGACTGTCATCCAGCCGACGTCGCAGCATCACACTCGCGCCAGCCGCTTCGGTCACGCAGTCTCCATCCGAATTCCGCAGATTACGCCCCTTTCCCGAGCGTTTTTTTCTGCGTAGGACGAAAACATAAGTGTCTTGCGAAACTCGTGTCTGGGTTGGACTCTCCCAGTCACCCGAACAAGGTGTTCGGCGTGAAGATTACGGGAGAGGCCTCACGTTCCCTCGGCTTTGCTGTGTAGGAGATTTTGAGATGAAGTTTGCATGGATTACCGCCGCGCTGGTTTGTTTCGCCAGCATCAACAGCGCCGACGCCGGCCTGTTCCACCGTCATGGCGGCTGCTGCGCTCCCGCGCCGAGCTGCTGCGCTCCCGCCGCTGCCGCCCCGAGCTGCTGCGCTCCGGTCGCTGCGGCCCCGGCCTGTGCTCCCGCCGCTGCCCCGAGCTGCTGTGCTCCGGTCGCTCCGTCCTGCTGCGCTCCGACGACGCACTGCTGCAAGCCTAAGAAAGTTCGCTGCTGCGGCGAACGCGTGAAGAAGGCCTGCTGCGGGTTCAAGAGCGCCTGCTGCAAGATCAAGCTGCCGAAGCTCGGCTGCTGCCACAAGACCAGCTGCTGCGCCCCGGCCGCTCCGACCTGCTGTGCTCCGGCCGCCGCGCCGACCTGCTGTGCTCCGGCTGCTGCCCCGACGTGTGCCGCTCCGGCCGCGGCTTGCTGCAACTGATTCCAGCGACGGGGTCTGACCCGCAACTGACGTGAACGTTTTCGGGACCGCCGGCCGCAACCGGCGGGTCTCCGGAAGCCTTCGAAAGCCACGGGGCTGCCTCGCAGTGGACTCGCAACGAACGGACAAATTGACATCGGCAGGAGAACCCCGGCCCTGAGCCGACAGCCTGGTCTGTCGGAAAAGTGGCAGGACCGGGAACGTGAGGCTGAGTCTGGGGGAGTCATGCCAACTCCCCCAGACAAGTCACACGCATCCGGGAAATGCCCCGGGGTTTGACGAAATCCGATTCCCACGAGGTGGCGCGTTCCTTAGTGAATGCGGCACCTTTTTTCGTTGGGTCCGCGGAATTGCAATCTCAGGCCGCTGAGAGACGAGAGCCCGCTGGCGAAAGCCCGAAGAGAGATCATCGCGGGGCTTCCGCCGCTGTCTATCCGGGACTCACCGAACTCGGTCCACTGCCGTAATGTCGAGCGACGAAGGCGGAATGTAAAAAGGATTCCTTCGACCGGCAGAATTGGCGTCGCCGCTGGGGATTGCGCGGGCCGTTGATGGATCACCGATCATACGGCAGCCCGAGGACTGACTGCCGCGAGTTGACTCCCGGCAGTCTTCCGGCTGGCCGGTCGCAGACCCGCGACAACCGCGTACTGGCGGTGATCGGCTGCCCGCCGGCCAGACTCCACCCCGAAATCGATCGCCCGCATGGCAGGGTCGCCGGCCGCAGTCGCGAACGTCCGAGCAATGACGTCACAACGGTAGGACTCCACATCGCCACCGGAATCCACCCCTACCGGATTGCATTGGGATGTTTCGACGCCAACTTCGGGCCAGCCTCGATCGGGCTGGGATAAACCCCATCCGGTCGTTCAGCGGCATGCCCACGAGAAACAACGGGGCGTCTTGCCGCAGCAGCGATTGATGCTGAGCGATTTGAAGCCGTCTCTCCCTCCACCAACGAAGCCGACGGCCGAAATCAGGCGGCCATTCCAGAGGCCTGAGAAGATTCCAGAACATCGCCGGAGGCGACCGAGTGCGGAGCCAGGGAGTCGGAGTTCTCGCCGGTCAGCGCAGGAGCATTGACGACCTGGCAGCGCGGGCTCTCGCAGAAACGGTAATGGATGCCGCGCCACACGTGGTCCCGGACACCGGCGGAACGAAAGGTGGCCCACAGATTCAACACGTTCGTCAACACGAGCGCCGGCCATAACAGGAGCAGTTGCCCGATGCTGAAAGGCGGCAGACGTTCTCCCCGCCGCGCCAATGCTCGCTGCACCAGCCAGTGCCCCAACGCAACTTCTGTCGCCAGTGAGACGGTCAGCAGCGCGAGTCCGGCCGCGGTTGCAGACCACATTTCCCATGGCAGGACGAAGGGAATCGCGATCATGGCCAGACCGGCCTGGATGGACAGATTCAACGCCAGCATATGACCGACGATGAACAGCCACCGCGGGTTGCACAGGCGAACCGTGAGCAGTTGCCGCAGAAGAAAGTTGGCGAAACTCGACAGCGAAATCTCTTCCAGATTCGCGATGGTCGCGGCCGGCACAAACCTCACGTTCTGGCCTCGCTTGCGCAGGCATGTCGCAAGGGTTGAGTCCTCGCCAAACGCGAGAGCCAGCGTTCCGCGCACGTCCGGATCCCGGAGCGAATCGGCCCGCAGCGCCATGCAGCCGCCCCAGGGAATCTGGACAACATTCATGATCGGGACGGCAAACGCGTTCCAGAAATAGCGAGTTAGCGACCCGAACGACGCCGTCCGTGGAGCATACCAGCGGTTGCCAGTGGCGATTCCGCAGCCTGGCTGCATCAGTGCTCCGACGAGTTCGCGCAGGCAATTGGGAGGCACCGCCGCATCACCGTCAAAGATGGCGACAACTTCGTACCCGGGGTCCAGGTTTTCCGTCGCCCACAGGACACCGCTGATCTTGCCGCTGCACGTTGTGATCCGCTCCCCCAGAATCTGCACTTCCATTCGGGGCGGGCGATGATCGCGCAGTACGCGGCGCACGATGTCGATGGCAGGGTCGGTCGGGGAGTCGATCACGATCCGCAAGGTGTAATCCGGGTAGTCGAACCGGGAAAGACGTGTCAGCGTGTCGGAAAGAAACGGGTCGGTCCCGCGCAAGCAGAGCACCGCCAGTGCGCGCGGACACTCTTCATCGGACAGCCGGCTGGCGCCGTTGTCGTGAAATGTCGCGACGAGTCGGCCGATCAGCCAGAATTGAACGGCCGACAGGAGCCCAAACCAGGCCAGGAGTGCTGTCGCAATCACGCTTTTCAAACTCCTAATTCGCCACTCGTCGAAACGATTGAACCGTTTGTCGGGATTCATCGACATTGAGCGATCAACGAGGCCAGTGACGACCCGAGTTTTTTCCAGTTCCAGCATCGCAATTGAAAGGGGAATCGCCCCTTCTCCGGGACCGCAACCGCTGCCCCGGAGAAGTCCTCCGCTCCGCTTCCGAGCAATAACCTCTTTCCTGGAAAACACTTCCGGCCGAATTGACGCTCGCATCCTCCTCGATCTACAATAGTCGTTTCCCCTTTTCTGGAGAGACTTTGCGGTGAGCCCGCTCCCCCACTTCGATAACGACGCCGTTCGCAAGGCCGATGTCCTGCTGGAAGCCCTCAACTGGATCCGGCGGTTTCGCGGTCGGCACGTGGTCATCAAGCTGGGCGGCAGCGTTATGGAAGAGCAGGAGGCGGTTCGCGCCTTCCTCACCGACGTCATCTTCATGGAAGCGGTCGGCATGAGGCCGATCCTCGTCCACGGCGGCGGAAAAGCAATTAACGCCGCCATGTCCGAGGCCGGCATCGAGCCCCGATTCGTGCAGGGCCGACGATATACCGACGACGCCACGCTGGAGATTGTCGCGAAGGTGCTGGCGGGAGACATCTGCCAGTCGCTAGTCGACGAAATCATCCGCCAGGGAGGAGATGCCGTCGGCCTGCACTACGACTCAGTCAACTGCCTCAAGGGCCGGAAACTGATGCTCCCAGGGTCTGACGGTGCGCCCCTGGATCTGGGGCGGGTGGGGGAAGTGACCGATATCGATCGGGACCTGTTGCTGATGACCTGTCGCGAAGGCCGGATCCCCGTCCTCCCGTCAGTCGCCCTCGACGAGCAGGGAGGCAAACTGAACGTCAACGCGGACACGGCGGCGGCGGCCGTGGCCCGCATGATTCAGGCGGAGAAGCTGGTGTTTCTGAGCGACGTGCCGGGGATCTTCCTGGACCGCAAGGATCCTTCGACGCTGCAGTCGCACCTGAATGCGGCCCGCTGCCGCGAATTGATCCGCGACGGGATCATTGACGCTGGCATGGTGCCAAAGGTCGAGGCCGCCCTGGAAGCACTGGAGGCCGGCGTCGGCAAGGTGCATATCATTGACGCACGGATTCCGCACTCCGTGCTGCTGGAAATTTACTCAAACCAGGGGATCGGCACGGAAATTGTGCGTTAGTCTGAGGGGCGGCCCGAACCGCCCCCCGAAAACGCTCTCTCTCCGCAGTCGTTTGTTGTCTGACCGCACCCGCCGGAGCGAATCGCCATGTCCGCCGTCACTTCTCGCAGCAGCCAGGAAACGATCGAGCTGTTCAACAAGTACGTGATCCCGAACTATCGCCGGTACCCCGTCTGCATCGTCCGCGGCGAGGGGACGAGCGTCTGGGACGCGGAAGGCCGGCGTTACCTGGATCTGTTTCCGGGCTGGGGCTGCAACATTCTCGGGCACTGTCCGCCGCGGGTGGTCCGGGCCATTCAGGAGCAGGTCGCCAGCCTGATCCACGTCCCCAACACCTGGTACACCGAGGCGCAGGGCGAGTTCGCCGAAGCGCTCTGCACGCGCAGCTTCGGAAAGGCCTTCTTCGCCAACAGCGGCGCCGAGGCCAACGAAGGAGCGATGAAGCTGGCCCGCCTGCACGCCGGTCGCGGCCGTTACAAAATCATCACCTTCACCAATGGCTTTCACGGCCGGACGTTCGGCGCGGTCACGGCGACCGCGCAGCCCAAGTACCACGAGGGGCTTGGTCCGCTCCTTCCCGGTTTCCGTTATTCCCCGTTCAATGACCTGGAGGCCGTTGCAGAGCTGATCGACGACGAGACCTGCGCGATCCTGCTCGAACCCATCCAGGGCGAGGGGGGCGTGAATATTCCGGACGACGACTACCTGCGCGGACTCCGCAAGCTCTGCGATGAGCGGGAACTGCTGCTGATCTTCGACGAAGTCCAGACCGGAATGGGGCGGACCGGAACCTGGTTCGGTTATCAGCATTCCGGCGTACAGCCAGACATCATGACTCTGGCGAAAGGTCTGGCGGCGGGGGTCGCCTGCGGCGCATTCCTCTGCCGGGACCACATTGCCCCAAGCCTGAAGCCCGGCATGCATGCCAGCACGTTCGGCGGAAATCCGCTGGCAATGGCGGCGGGGCTGGCCACGGTCCGGACGATCGAAGAGGACAATCTGCTGGAAAATGCCCGTCGGATGGGCGAACGATTCCGCGGGCACTTTGCAGCCCTGCAGGAAGAACTGCCGATCATTCAGGAGATTCGGGTCCGCGGCATGATGATCGGAGTCGAGCTGTCGGTGCCGGCCACAGCGGCCGTCGGCCGATGTATGGAACGGGGAGTGCTCATCAACGTGACGCACGACACCGTCGTGCGACTTCTTCCTCCAATGAATATCACCGCGGAAGAGGTGGATGAAGGAGCAGAAGTCGTCTGTCAGGCCATTCGAGAGCTGGCCGAAGAAGCCTGATCGCCCGCTGCGGAGCAGCGGAAACCAAACAATTCGTGAATCGGAGGGGCAGGCGAGACGTCTGCCCTCCGCCGTTTTTTACAAAGGGGGAGAATCGGGTATCGGGCCTCGGGTATCGGGTATCGCAGAACCGGGCGGAACTGCTTCGCGTCGCTCTGCGATACCCGAATCCCAATACCCGTACCCGCTTCCCAGTCGAGGCGGATTATGCGGCATTTGAATTCGTTACTGGAATTGCGACGCGAGGACGTCGACGCCATCTTCTCCTTGACCGGCGCCCTGAAGGACGGACTTGCGAAGGGGCAGCGTCCGCCGGTGCTCGCCGGCCGCGTCCTGACGCAGGTCTTCGAAAAGCCCTCGCTGAGAACGCGAGTCAGCTTCGAAGCGGCAATGATGCAACTCGGCGGCAGCAGCATCTTTCTGCCCGCCAAGGAAGCTGGGCTCGGCGGCCGCGAAGCCGTGCGGGACGTGGCAAGGGTGCTGGGCGGCTACAGCGATGTCATCGTGCTGCGGACATTCTCGCAGCAGCTCATCGACGACTTCGTGGAGTTTTCCGGGACGTCCGTGATCAATGGCCTGTCCGATCTCCGTCATCCCTGCCAGGCGCTGACCGACCTGTTCACGATGCAGGAAGCCTTCGGCAAAATCCGCGGCCGGAAATTCGTGTTTGTGGGAGACGGGAACAACGTGGCGACGTCGCTGGCCACGGCCTGCGCGATGCTCGATGTGCCGATGACCGTCTGTGCTCCCGACGACTATCGCCTGACGGATGAGTTCCTGGCGGAACTGCGCGAGCGCTGCCCCGACGCCGAAATCGAACAGACCTCGGAACTGAAAGTCGCACTGAAGGATGCGGCAATCGTCTACACGGACGTCTGGACCAGTATGGGCCAGGAGGCCGAGGATGGTGAGCGACAGCAGGTGCTGGGACCGTATCAGGTCAATGCCCAAGTCATGCGGCTGGCTCCCAAGTCCGCCCGCTTCATGCACTGCCTTCCGGCTAAGCGCGGCCGCGAAGTTACCGATGAAGTCATCGACGGCCCGCAGAGCATCGTTTTCCAGCAGGCGGACAACAGGATGCACCTGGCGAAGGGACTGTTCTGCTGGGTCCTGGAAGTCACTCCGTAGGTCGCCGCGAACAGTTTTTTTTGGCCGCGCTCTGCTCGTCCGCGCGTCGAGTCCGTATTCTCGGAGAGTCCAGATTCATCCGGAGCGGATGACAGGAGGGGCTCTGTGGACCGGGAAATCGTGACGTCAGACTTCTGGGGAAGCGGATTGTCGGGGGGAGCCGATGCCCGGACCCGACTGCAGCACGTCCTCGAAACGATGCGGGAGATGAGCCAGCAGACGGACCCGCAGGAGATGGTACGGGCCTACGTTCGGCGCATGCAGGCCATGCAGCCGGTCGACTTGCGGATGGCATTAAGCCGCCGCGGACTCGCCAGTCCCCAGGTCCGGGTCACCCGTTTCAGCGGTTGGGAGGGGGATATCAATCCCTGGAAAGAGGCGGCCCGGCTGCCCGTCATCGATGGCGGCCTGCTGGCAGACCTGATCTACGGCGACGAGCCGCAGATTATCAACGATCTTCTGGTGCCGGAAGACGATCCTGCGAGCGAGTTCCTCCGCGGCATGGGCTCGCTGATGGCGATCCCCTTGTTTGACGAAGGGGTCTCCTTGAACATGGTGGTGATCCTGCGGCGGGAGCCAGACGCGTTCCGTCTGCAAGAATTGCCCGAGCGGGTCTGGATGGCGAATCTCTTCGGACGAGCCACCAGCAACCTCGTCCTCGCCGAGCAGCGCGACGCCGCCTATCGGATGGTCGACGATGAACTGCGAGTGGTGGCGGATATTCAGCGGTCACTGTTGCCGGAAACGCTCCCAACCATCCCGGGACTGGAGCTGGCCGCGCACTACCAGACGTCACAACGGGCCGGCGGAGACTACTACGACTTCTTCGCACTGCCGGAAGGTCGCTGGGGCCTGTTGATCGCCGACGTCAGCGGCCACGGAACGCCGGCCGCCGTCGTAATGGCGGTGACGCACTGCATCGCCCATACGCTGCCGGGAGCGCCGACGCCCCCGGGAGTCCTGCTCGAACATCTCAACCATCACCTGACCCGCCGCTACACGCGAGACTCGGGACGGTTCGTGACGGCGTTCTACGCCGAGTTTGATCCGAAGACCCGGCGGCTGAAGTACGCCTCGGCCGGTCACAACCCTCCCCGTCTGCGTCATTGCGGCGAGCCGGAGGTGCTCAGCCTTGACCAGGCCAACACGCTGCCGCTGGGGATCGCCGCAGACTGGACATTCCCCGTCAAAACCGTCGACCTGCAGCCGGGCGATCGACTGGTGTTGTACACGGACGGAATCGTCGAAGCGGGCAACGGACGCGGTCAGATGTTCGGCACGGAACGACTGGATGCGATCCTCCAGGCCTGCACCGGCACGGCGACACAGACCCGCGACCGGATCCTCGGTGAGATCGACGAATTCACGGAAGGTCTGCCTCCCGCCGACGACCGGACGCTGCTGGTCATCGACGTGTCCTGACCGGAATCGCACGACGCCGGTCCTACTGCCGACGCGGGAGCCACGTGCTGAGTCCCAGGACGGCCAGCAAAACGCCCGCCGCCGAGAACCACCAGACCGTCTCCCGGGTCATGCCCGATTTGCTGCCGGGATGGCCAGTCGATACATCGGCGATTTCTACGGGAGGCAGCGGCGCGATCTCCCAGGCGGAAGACGCTCCAGGCGCCGGCTCGCGGAAGACCACGAATGGTCCGGTAGCTTCGTCCTCGACGGGCCTGCGTGTCGCAGCCTCTCCCCGGCCCGCCGAGGACCATTCGTCACCTCCGCGGAAACCCGCCTGCTCGACGCCGGCGGCATCGTCGTTCTCAACAGCGGTTTCGTTGAACGATGCACCGACATCTGCATCAATCGGCTGCGGCGATTCCTCTGTCACGTTCGCCGAAATGACCGGCAGCGACTGCGGTTCGACGACCGGCGACCACTCCAGATAACGCACACCCGACGATGAACTGAAAGTCCTGGGCAACTCTGAGTCTTGCGCGGGTTGCTCGTCAGACACCTGCTCGACAGTCGCTGCAGGCTCGGCAACGGCCTCGGCGGTCGTCACTTGATAGATCGGGGCAAGCGTTTCAATTTCTTCGACAGGAGTGCTGGTCTCTGGAGTCGACTCTGCCCCGACGTCAGTCTCAGCCAGAACAATCGGAGTCTGATTCTCCGCTTCCGAGGCCGGCTCTTCGTCGTCCATCCCCTCCGCGATAATGGGCTCGGTGACCAGCGAGATGACCTCTTTCGCAGACGCCGCAACGTCATTCCTCGCGTTCTCGGACGGCTCGAATGACGGTTCCTGGAAGCGAACGTGCATACCGCTCAGAGGCTTCAGCAGTCGTTCCGTCAGGGCGGGATCAATTCCGGATGTCGTCGAGGCCGTAACCTGACTGGCGACAAGCGACCCCGAATCCATCGCGGCGACTTCCGCCGCGACGCCCGTGTTCGGCTGGTCCGGGATGAGCGACGTCTTGCGGGTCTCAGAAAATTGCGGCGGAGCAGACGGCCGCGATGCAGCCGTACGAATCAGCGACTCGTCGAAGAATGATGACGGCGAAGCTTGGGGTTCGTCGGGACGTTTCCGGATTTCAACCACGGCGGCACTGGTCCGCGATGCGACCGGGGTCGGTCGAAACTCTGTGAGATTCTTCGGCGTCGTACGGGGAGCGGCTTCGGCAATCGCCGGGGGCTTCGTCGGAGTTGTCGACAGGAGACGCCCCCCTCGCGCGAGCAGTTTCTCAACGGGAGCTCCAGTCAATCCAGGCTTCGTGGCCGCGATAGCGTCGCGTTCGGCGGGTGCGACGACCGGCGGACGGGTGATGGGAACGTTCGTTTTCGGTGCGGGTTTCACCGGCAGATTCACTTTGGGTGAGGTATCCAGCGACAGCCGAACATCCCGCCCCGCTCGCGCCTGGCGATACTGCTGCAGGACCGTCGCAATCTGAGCCGGCGAACAGTCCGGGGCCGTGCGGATCGCGGCCGCCGAACCTTCTGCCAGTTTCTGGGCCCTCTCGGCCTGACGAATCGCCATCGAGTAGTCCCGTTGCGTCGCCGCGGCGCGGGCGTCTGCCAGCAGCTTGCGGATCTCCGGAACGGCGTCGACCGTTTTGCTGTCGGTCGACGGCCGTGGTTTTCCAAACAGCGACGGCAGCCCCCCCTTGGCGAACGCAGCATCGCACAACGACAGCGTCCCTCCGACGACGACCGTCCCCAGCAGGAAGCCACGGGAAATCCAGCGGGTTATACGCAGTGCCGGAGAAGATGTGTGACGAGTCATCGAAGACCCCTTGACCTGAAATGAACGCGACCTTGCGGACAGTATCGACTGCATCGGATACTCCGGCGGTTCCGCTGCAGTTCAACCGGCGACCGGCTCGCCAGCACGGCCGATCCGTGGTCCCGCGGCGAGTACAGCCCCGTACAGGTTTCCCAGCCTCCCAGGAGATCGGCGCCGTCATGCTTGACGGAATCCGTGCGGCAGGTGATAGACACGGGTTGGCCACGTGGCGCCGCCGCTGTGAAACTTTAATCGTGAAACGGTCCTGAAATGCCATTGGCACTGTTGTCCGATGCGAACCAGTCGGAGATTCGGAATCGGATCGCCCCGGCATACAACTCGGCATTGCTGGAGACCGCCGGTTCCCGACTGATGGAACTCGTGGCACAGCACCTGCGTTCCGTCCAGAACCGCGAGGGGCCAGTCCTCAACTGGCGACCGCCGGTCGAGAATCTCGAAGCCGCCGCCGCAACTCTTAAAAGTTGCGCGGCAGATCCTCAATCGGTCCCGGACCGAATTGAAGAACTGGCCCGACTCGTTCTGGCGCGCGGGCAGAACCTGCATCATCCCCGCTACGTCGGACACCAGGTCCCGGCATCGATCCCGCTGGCCGGCCTGTTCGATGCCCTGGGGGCGATGACGAACCAGGTCATGGCGGTTTACGAAATGGGACCGTTTGTCACGGCCGTGGAAAAGGTGCTGGCCGAGCAACTTGGAGCAAAGATCGGCTGGCGGGCGGGGACTTTCGCCGGCTTCGCCACGCACGGCGGATCGCTCGCCAACCTGACCGCTCTGCTGACAGCTCGCAACGTGGCGCTGCCACGAGCGTGGGAACAGGGGCTGGCAACGGCCGGGAGCCCGGTCCTGGTCACAGGGGCGGATTCGCATTACTCCATCGCGCGCGCTGCAGGCGTTCTCGGTCTCGGAACCGAACAGATCGCCAAAGCTGAACTGGATTCCCGGCGGCGCATCGATCCCGTGCGGCTGGACGACCTGCTCCGTCAGCTTCGAGACGACGGCCGGCCGGTGATCGCCGTGGCCGGCAGCTGCTGCGCCACTCCCATCGGGGCCTTCGATCCTCTGCCTGAAATCGCCGAAGTCTGCCAGCGCTGGAACGTCTGGCTCCACGTCGACGCGGCCCACGGCGGCGCGGCACTCTTCAGCGACCGTCATCGGAGTCTGCTCGACGGAATCGATCAGGCCGACAGCGTTGTCTGGGACGCTCACAAGATGCTGTTCGTCCCGGCGCTCTGTGCATTCGTGTTTTACCGCAACGCGGGACACCGCTATGAAGCCTTTCGCCAGAGTGCTCCCTATCTGTTCGATCCGGCGGCTCCTGGCGGCGCCGACTTCGATCTCGGACTGCAGACGCTCGAATGCACCAAACGGGCTGCGGCCCTGGGGCTGTGGGGCGTGTGGTCGATCTTCGGTCCCGGATTGTTTGCCGATCTTGTCGACCTGACGTTCGACCTGACCCGCCGATTGCACGGTCTCCTGACCGAGCAGCCAGACTTCGCGCCCCTCCACGAGCCCCAGTGCAATATCCTGGCGTTCCGCTATCTTCCCACGGAACTCGCAGGCGCCAGTCCGGCAGCTGTCGGCGATTTCCAACTCGCCCTCCGGCGGCACGTGATCGAGTCGGGCGACTTCTATCTGGTCCCCGTCAAACTCGACGGCATCGGCGCTCTGCGGGTGACGCTCATCAACCCTCTGACCACAGTGCAGGATCTGCGAGACCTGCTCGATACACTCCGACGGCACGGGCGGGTCGTTTTCGCCGCGGGTGGCGGAACCCCGCAATGACGACGAGCCGTCAATCTCGCTCCCGAGGAAGTTCAGCCCGGGCGCGGGCGAAGACGGCATCGAACATCGGTTCGGTCAGCCGGCCCGTAAACGTATTCTGCTGACTGGGGTGGTAGCTCCCGAGAACCAGCCGTCCGTTCCTCAGGCAGACTTCGACGCCGTGCGAAAACTTGGGGATCGCCCCCTCCCATTGCCCGGCCTCGCGTGCCCACCGAAATATCGACCGCCAGGCAATCTGGCCGAGGGCCAGAAAAACGCGAACCGGCAGCGCGTCGATCGTTTCGCGCAGCCAGCCTGCGCACGCGGTCAGTTCGTCCGGCGACGGTTTGTTGTCCGGCGGCGCGCAGTGACACGCGGCGGTAATCGCGGCGTCCCGTAATGCAAGGCCGTCGTCGGTACGGGTGGACGTCGGCTGGCTGGCAAACCCGGCCTTGTGGAGCGCCCGATACAGCCAGTCGCCGCTGCGGTCCCCGGTAAACATTCTCCCCGTCCGGTTGGCGCCGTGGGCGCCTGGAGCGAGGCCGACAATCAACAGCCGGGCGGCAGGGTCGCCGAAATTGGGAACCGGCCGGCCCCAGTAGTCCCAGTCCCGGTACGCACTCCGTTTCTCCCGGGCGACATTCTGGCAGTACGTCCGCAACCTCGGACAGAGGTGACACGACTCGATCCGGGCATTGAGTCCGTCGAAGCGATTTGGAGCAGTTCGCGAACTGGGGGACATCGGAACACGCCGGCCGGAGTGACGAAAGGTCGAAATTCCACCCGGAATCGTCGCTCGCCCCGGCGTTTTCCGCAACCGGACCGGCAGGTTCGCCATATTCGTAAGTCAGGCGGCACAATCCCTTTTTCCCCGCAGTGATTCCCGTCGCGAGGGCCGCCGCGGAGAGACGATCTTGTCAGCGGGGGGAGTCCCCCCCTACGATTGACGGTTCACCTGCAACTTTTCCGGTCGGGCAAACCGCGCCGCCTGGCAGCCCCGTGCTGTCTGCAGCCGCTGTTCGGACGGAGTGATCTTCCCAGACGAGGGATCCCGCCGTGGGTCGCGTACAACTGTTTCTCACATCGCTGGTCGCCGCACTTCCGGCCGCGTTTCTCACCTACCTGGTGGCGATGATGATCGTCAATCAGTCTGAGAACCTGTCCACGATGCTGATGGGAGTTCTCGGCGTGACGGCGGCATGCGGCGTCGTGGCCACGGTCGGACTGCCGGTCATGTGCCTGATGCCGAGCCGCAGCAAGTCGGCCAAGGCTGCCGCAAAGGGTGGCGATTCTGTGGAAGAAGTCGAAGCCGTCGAAGACGAGGACTTCGGTGAACTGGACGCGATCGAAGTTGAGGAAGACGGCGACTCTGCAGAGACCGCCGCCTTCGAAGCGAGCGACGCGGACGCCGATATCTTCGAGGACTCGGGCAATCTCTCGGATGCGACTCTCTCCGACACGGATCTGCTCGACTCCGGAACCGACCTGCTCGACGACGAAGACGACGCTCCAAAGAAGAAAAAGAAGAAGTAACGTTTCCGTGCGACTGGCCTCCTTCGGCAGGGACGATGAGCCGAGGATCGAAATCGCTGAGAATTCTCCTCCTGATCGGCCTGACTGTCGCGGTGGGACCAGTC
The DNA here is from genome assembly GCA_942493135.1 of uncultured Planctomycetaceae bacterium. GTDB lineage: Bacteria > Planctomycetota > Planctomycetia > Planctomycetales > Planctomycetaceae > Planctellipticum. The sequence goes on from OW818684.1 coordinate 4,188,767, forward strand.
GGGGGTGAGGATCGCGTTACGCTGCGTGGTCCCTCGGGCGTCGGACGCGTCAGCCATACCGGAACCGTCATTGATTACACCGGCAGGGAACTGGTCATCCAGTCGCGGGACCGGTCGAATGTCCATCGACTCCCCGTCGACGATGTGATCGAGATCTCGACCAACTATTTGCCCGCCCACTCCGAGGGGCGGAAACTGTTGAGTGCGGGGGATGTGTCCGCCGCGCAGAAGTCGCTGGAAGCGGCCTGCGAAAACGAGTCCCGCGACTGGGTCCGCCGCGAGATTCTCTCGCTCCTGGTCCAGTGCGCTCTGTATCGCGGCGATCATCTGGCGGCGGCCGAGCGGTTTCTGATGATTACCGCCAGTGACCCGCAAACCCCCTATTTCTATCTGGCGCCCCTCGTCTGGAGCGAGGGTCCCCCCGACAGTGCATTGGCGGCGCGGGCGCTGACCTGGCTGCAGTCGAAGAACGACGTGGCCCGCCTGCTGGGCGCCAGCGTTCTGCTCGCCCGCCCGCCGTTCGGAGACCAGTCGCAGGCCACGCTGCGGGAACTGGCGTCGTCGGGCAATCTGCCGCTGCAGCGGCACGCACAAATTCAGCTCTGGCGATTGCGGGCGCACCGGCCCGACATCAGCGTCAATGCGGTCCGACAGTGGGAGCGGCAACTGGACGATCTGCCCCGCGCCGCCCGGGCCGGGGCATTCCTGTTGCTGGCGGACGCATACCAGCAGACCGGCGATCCTGCCCATGCTCTGGCGTGCCTGCTGCGAACTGGCCTCAGCGGGACGCCCCATCGCACACTTGCTGCGCAGGCACTGCGGTCAGCGGCGAGACTGGCGGAACAGACCGGGGATCGGCGGACAGCGCAAGTCGTGGCCGCTGAACTTCAGACCCGATTCGCGGATCTCGCTGTAACCTCAACGCCAGTCAAATGATCCGCCGCAGCGAGATTCAGGCCTGCGACCGAATCTCTGCCAGAATGTGACCGGACGTATCGTTCCACGCGCGGGTGCCGATGGTTCGACGGCGCGCCAGCTGCTCACTCGGCAGGCAGTCTCGACCGTCTTCGCCCATCGACCTATACTGCCCGTCAAACTCCTCCGGTTTGACCTCGAGTACGGTCCGTCGTTCTCCGCACCGAAAGCACGTTTCATGACTACGCAGAACCTGGCGCTGCACGACAAACTCTGGGCCCTGGCACGCAACTACTGGTGGAGCTGGCAGCCCGAAGTGACCGCAATCTTTCGTGACCTGGACCCGTTGCGATGGGTTCAGCTCGACCACAATCCCGTCCTGCTGCTCGACGAGTACTCGCCCCAGCAACTCGAAGACCGGGCTCGCGAAACGGTTCTGCATTCGCGCGTCAACTTCGCCTACCGCCGCTGGCAGGAATACATGGAGTCGAAAGACACATGGGCCGGCAAGCACGCCGGAGTCCTCGGCCATCGCCCGGTCGCCTACTTCTCCGCGGAGTTCGGCGTCCACGAGTCTCTGCCCAACTACTCCGGCGGCCTTGGCGTTCTGGCAGGCGATCATCTGAAGAGCGCCTCGGACCTGGGCGTCCCGCTGGTCGCCGTCGGACTGTTTTATCACGAAGGTTACTTCTCCCAGCTCATCGACCAGGATGGCTGGCAGCGCGAGGTCTACTCGCAGGTTTCTAAAGACAAGCTCCCCATCCGGCTGGTCAAGCTGGCCGACGAAGAACCGGTCGTCGTCAGCGTCGATACCCGCCACGGCCCCATCTACGCGCAGGCCTGGCAGGTCGACGTCGGCCGGGTCAAGCTGTTCCTGCTCGACGTCAACATCGAGCAGAACTCGCTCGAAGACCGCAAACTGACCGCGCGACTGTACGGCGGGGACTCCCGCACCCGGATCCGACAGGAAATCATCCTGGGCATCGGCGGCGTCCGGCTGCTCACGGCGCTCGGCTACAGCCCGCACTGCGTCCACATGAACGAGGGGCACTCCGCCTTCGCGCCGCTCGAATTCATCCGCTTGAGGATGCAGGAGGACGGCTATTCGTTCGATGAGGCGCTCCGCGAAACCGCCGCCATGTGCGCCTTCACCACTCACACTCCCGTTCCCGCGGGCCACGACCGCTTCGACTGGGACCTGATCGACGAACACCTCGGCCCTCTGGGAGATCAGATGGGAATCGGCGCCGGCGGCCTGATGGGACTGGGCCGGATCGATCCCAATAACCATCACGAGCCCTTCTGCATGACGGTCCTCGCCTTCAAGTGCAGCCGGCGGGCCAACGCGGTCTCTAACCTGCACGGCGTCGTCAGCCGCCGGATGTGGGCCAGCCTGTGGCCCTGGCGGGCCGAAGAAGAAATTCCCATCGGCCACATCACCAACGGCGTCCATCTGGGAAGCTGGCTGGCGCCGCAGATGCGACAGCTCTACGACCGGACACTCCCTCCCGGCTGGCACGTCCGCTCCGGCGAGCAGGCCGTCTGGCAGGACTTCGGCAGCATCGCCGACGGCGAACTGTGGGAGACGCACCAGTCGCTCAAAAGCCGGCTGATCGCCTTCGCCCGCGATCGCATGACCCGCCGGGCCCGGCGACTGGGCTGGAACGCCGATCAGGTCGCGACCATTCAGAGCTGTCTCAGCCCAACGGCGCTGACGATCGGCTTCGCCCGACGATTTGCCCCGTACAAGCGAGCCGATCTGGTCCTGCGGGATATCGAACTGCTCAAGCGGATCGTGTCCGACGCGAAGCAGCCGGTCCAACTCGTCTTCGCCGGCAAGTCTCACCCCGCCGACGAAAACGGCAAGGCAATCCTGCAGCGAATCTATCATCTGACGCAGGAAGCGGAATTCCGCGGCAAGATCGTGCTGCTCGAAGACTACGACATCAACCTGGCCCGCTACCTGGTCCAGGGCGTCGATGTCTGGCTGAATAATCCCCGCCGTCCGCTGGAAGCCTCCGGGACGAGCGGTGAGAAGGTCGTCCTCAACGGCGGCCTGAACTGTTCGATCCTTGATGGCTGGTGGGCCGAGGCCTTCGATGGCAAGAACGGCTTCGCCATCGGCACCGGGCGGACGCACTCCAATCAGGAAATCCTGGACGACCGGGACGCAAACGACCTGATGAAGACGCTGCAGGACGAAGTCATCCCGCTGTTCTATGACCGCGACCGCGACGACTTGCCACGGCACTGGATCCAGCGGATGAAGCGCTCCGTCAGCACACTTGGCTGGCGGTTCAATTCCGACCGCATGGTGATGGACTACGTGACAACGTCCTATCTGCACGCCGCCGGAAGCGTGTCGTGTGACATGCATCGATTTACGTGATGAATGTCGAATGAGCTGAGCCGATGGTGCGCAGGAACCGTCAGCGTCTGGCCGACGGTTCCGGCCGCTTCTGGATCTCCTGGACCGGGGCGTCAGACCGATTCGGTCGCGGGCGGCTTCTGCAGTTCAAAGATCATCACGCAGCGGAATCCCTCAAACAGACGCGAGGAATTCACCAGCCTCTCGTAGAGCCATCCGCACACGTAGGTCGGCGGCGTGATTCGCAGATATTCCGGCCGTCCTTCGATGAACTGCACGTTGCGGACGACCAGACCGGCGACCGCAGCCGACTTCACGACCGCGGCCCGGGTATTGCATTGATACGTCGTCGGAAACGTATCGACGACGTCCCGTCCCCGCAGCCGGTTGTAGAACCGGTGGAACCAGGTCGGCGTCGATCTCGCTATCGTCGGCATATAATGCCACTTGTTGGGCGTCTTGGCGAGGAATCGTCCACCCGGCTTCAGAACGCGCTGAATTTCGCGGAACACCTGGTCCGGATCCTCGACGTGCTCCATCACGTTGTCCGCGAAAACCAGGTCAAACGCGGCATCCGGATAAGGGATGTGGCCGGTCCGTAGATCGAGCAGGCCGGATTCGTCGAGATGCGGATTGTCATGCACCTCGGGTTCCGGATCAATCCCGGCCACGCGGCGGGCGATCCCGCGAAAATTCATCTGTCGGACGTTTCCCCGCCCCGCTCCGTAATCCAGACAGTCCGTCTCCGCGCAGACATGCTCGAGAATCGCCGCACGGAATCGTTCGTCGTCCCAGTTGCAACCAAAGCTCGGATAAAGCACTCGATCCAGCCAGGCCGTCATACGTTTGAGAGCCGATCGCAATCCCGTCCGGCGAATCGGGTGCGGAGGACCGTCAAGCGTTGCCGTCGAACCCAGCGACTGCCCACTGACTCCGCGCTGCAATCCGGCTTGATTGGACATCGTGCGTCTCCTTCCGCCTCACTGGAACCGGGCCGCCGCTCCGCGTCGGTGAACTGCGGGATTCTCGTGATCGATCCAAGTGAGGTCAATGTCGATCTGCCGTTTCGGCAGGAGGACTTCCTGCGGAAACTCGGGCCGCCAGTCCAGACGTCGCAGGACTGACAACGGGCTTCAATGAAGTCGGCAAGTTGCGGCTGATTGACCGACGGAACGCCGTCTGCCACGATACCCGGACCAATCTTCGCACCAGGGATCTCCCATGCGCCACTGTCTGGCAATCGCTCTCGTTTTCGCGTCGACACCGGTTCTGGCCCAGGACTCCGGCGATCAGGACCCGGCTTCTCTGTCCATCAAGAAGCTGATCCTTCCCGGTGAAGCCTTCCGCGTCGAAGGTCGTCCCGCCTTCATTCTGTGGCCTGTCAAAGAACTGCGCCGGACGCCGCAGCCTTGGATCATGTATGGCCCCACGCTGCCGGGATATCCCGACTCCCACGAGAAATGGATGCACGAGAGGTTCCTGGCCGCTGGCGTGGCGGTCGCGGGGATCGACGTCGACGAAGCCTATGGCAGTCCGCGCAGCCAGACGCTGTTCACCTCACTCTATAACGAACTGACGAGGAATCGCGGCTTTGCCGCAAAGCCCTGCCTGTTGGGCCGCAGCCGGGGCGGCCTGTGGATCACGAGCTGGGCGGCGGCCAACCCCGACAAGGTCGCCGGCATCGCAGGGATCTATCCGGTCTTCGACTTCCGCACGTACCCCGGCCTGGAGAAGGCCGCCCCGGCCTATGGCGTGACGCCCGCCGAATTGCAGGACCGGCTGACGGAACTCAATCCGATCGAGCGGATCGGCGGACTGATCAAAGCGCGAGTCCCGGTCTGCATCATTCACGGCGACGACGACAAGGTCGTGCCGCTCAAAGCGAACTCGGCGGAGCTGCTGGCGCGATACGAGGCCGCCGGCGCGAAAGATTCCGTGCAGCTTATCATCGCCAAAGGCCAGGGGCACAATTTCTGGGAGGGCTTCTTCCGCTGCCAGGAGCTGGTCGACTTTGCGATCGCCAGGGCCAAAGACGAGTAGGCCCGCCCGGAGCTATTCCCCCTGCCCTTCGCCGTGCAGCGGACGGGGCGGGAACAGTTGTTTGAACAACAGCCCGATCACCCCGTTCATCAGGGCGTTGCGGCCGCGGACAAAGATTGACCGGCGGGCCTGCAGACAACCCAGCTTGGTCCGTTTCAAGTAGTCGGAATTCTGCCCCAGTTCCACAATCGCCGCGCCATGCCCCGCGCCGTCGGCGATCGTCCGGAACAGCAGGTTGAAATAGAGATCAACGTCCCGATTGCGCTCGTAGTCAAAGCCGACAAACAGCGGCCGATACTCGTGCCCGGCCCGGACGGAAATGCAGAAGCCCACGACGCAGTCGTTCTCCAGTGCGAACTGGAACTCGCAGCAGTCCGGCAACTGACGGGCCATTTCCAGGAAGAAGGCGCGCGGCAGACGTTCAAGCTGCGTCTTCGAACGGTTCAACACCGCTTCATACAACTGATGCACTTCCGGCGTGAAAAGCCGCTCGATCGTGGCCAGATCGGACGTCGTCACCACCTGAATCCCGCTCTCGGCGAACTTCTTCATCGACTGACGGATGTGGTGGCGCTTTTTTTTGCCGACATCCTGCAGGTAGCCGTCGAACGTGGTGCTCTGCAGCGCCAGCACGTGCGTCGGCAGACTGTCGGCCTGCCGATACCCGAGAGTCTTCAGCGCCTCCAGGGGCGGAAGCTCATCGTCGGCGAATTCTTTAAACACGAGAATGCTGGCGCCGTCCTCGCGGGCCAGCCGGCGCAGAGTCTGGTCAAGCTTCCCCAGGATGGCAGTCGTGTCGGCTCCCGGAACGAAACGCAGGCTGCTTTGACAAGCGGACAACGGCAGGCCGCAGAATGCGATGCGGTAATCCACCAGCCAGCGCGAAATCCGCCGGCACAGTCCCAGCCCCCAGCGCGACCAGTCGTCATCGGCCAGGACGCCGATATCGATCGTGAACGTGCAGAACACGGCGATGGCCGCCGGCTCGGAAGCCGCGTTGCGGTAGAGGACGTAGCGAAACCGGCATGTCGACCCCATGCTGCTTTCGACAGCCCGCAGCAGCCGGAGGTCCAGAAAGATGTCGGAACGGGGGCGAACCTGCTCCCACGCAGCGACCTCGATCTCCGCCACCGACGACCAGATTTCTTCGAAGACCGCGTGGGGTGACCGTGCGCCTGCACCAGCGAGTTGCCCGGTTGTCGGTTCGGTTCCGGGACGACCGGCGGAACCCTGCGGACTGAACCGTTCGTGAACGGCCAGACTGGAGCTTGGCGTCAAATCCGAATCGCCGTTCATGTTCGGTCCAGACTCGTCTGCAGGTCGCGAAACAGGTGCGGATTCGTCATCACGCGCGCCACCTCGAAAACACAACGTGATCCGCTGAATCATCGGCGTAACTGGCGTCTGCGAACTCGCAATTCTCAGCGGTGGGACAACAAGTCCAGACTTTGAAGTGTTACGGTCGGAAAAATACGCGACCGGGGAGCAACGTCAGCCGGTTGGATCGTACTTCAATTCGCCAACGTCGCCGCAGTGCTATCTCCCCTCCCCCTCGCCAGCCAGCGGTCTGGGCGGAAAGAGCTGTTTGAACAGCAGCCCGATCACCCCGTTCATGACGACATTGCCTCCGCGGACGTAGAGTGAACGGCGAGACTGAATGGCGCCCAGCTTCGTCCGCTTGAAGTAGGAAGAGTTCTGGCCGACCTCGACGACCGCCGAACGATGAAAGGCCGCTTCGGCAATGGTCCGGAACGCCAGATTGAAGTACAGATCGAGATCCTGATTGCGGGATGCGTCGTAGCCGATGAACAGCCCCCGGTATTCGTGATCGTTCCAGAGGGAGATGCAGAACGCGATCACGCGCTCGCCCTCAACGGCAAACGTGAACTCGCAGCAATCCGGCAGCCGCCGCGCCATCTCCAGAAAAAATTCCCGCGGCAGATGTTCGAGCTTCGTCTCCGAACGGCCAAGCACCTCTTCGTAGAGCCGATACGTCTCCGGCGTAAACAAACGCTCGATCGTCGCATAGTCGGACGTCGTGATGAACTCGACCCCCTTGCCAGCGAACTTCTTCAGCGACATCCGGACGTTCGCCCGCCGCTTGCTGGTCATATCCTTCAGGAAACCATCGAACGATTCGCTGTGCAGCGCGACCAGATGCGTCGGCAGGCTGTCGGCTTTGCGATAGCCCAGCGCTTCGAGCGGCTTCAGCGGCGGCAGTTCCTCGTCGGCGAATTCCTTCAGAACGATGACGCTCGCCCGGTCCTGCTTTCCAATGCGACGCAGCGCGCCGTCCAGCCGCTGCAGAATAGCCCGGCTGTCGGCTCCGGGAGCAAAGCGGAGGCTGCTCTGACAGGCCGACAGCGGCAGACCGCAGAAGAGAATGCGGTAGTCGACCAGCTTCCGCGAAATACGGCGCAGTCCGCGGAGCGCCCAGCGCGACCAGGCATCATCGGCCAGCACGCCGATATCGATGGTGAACGTGCAGAGGACGGCGATCGCCGCAGGTTCGCCCTCCGCGTCCCGATACAGGACATACCGGAACCGGCAGGTGGCCGCCATGCTGGTTTCGACCGCCTGCAGCAGCCGCAGGTCCAGAAACAGGTCGCCCTGTTCGCGCACCTGTTCCCAGGCGGCGACGTCGATCTCGTCAACCGACGACCAGATCTCCTCCTCAACAACCGCACTCCAGGACCGTTCGGCCGCTGCGGATCGCCGTTCGAGAACGGCCGTTCCATCGCCCTGATTTGTCCGCCAGTCTGACATCATGGCTCCAATCCTTTGGATCCGTTGCAGTTCGCACGGGCGCTCCGGCCCGTTTCTTTAATGCACCTCGGCCAGCGTGCTCCGCGACGCGTACTTGCGGAGCCGTCCCGCCGAGATTTTGACGACCTTCCAGGGATTCACGTCGAATAATCCGCAGACGCGCGCCCAGGCCAGCAGCGATCCGATGGTCACGCGCGGCTGCACGCAGACGTACCGGTTTTCGTAGCGCGGGCGGAAGCGGCTTTTGAAATGCCGCAGGCCGGCGACGTCGAACACGCATCCCAGCCACGCTTCGCCCCACGTCATCCCCAGGCGGACCATCGCACTGTCCCCCGGCAGCTTCGTGCCGCAGCGCAACGCCGGGTCCAGGCAAAGTCCGACTCGCTGGACTCCCTCGTCCTGAAACTGCTGAATGACTTGGTGAAACAGGAAGGCCATCGTCCCGCGGACCGCATCGGCCCGACGGCGGTACAGTTCGGTGGCCCACTTCGTCCCGCCACGCATCGGCGTACAGACCATGAAGCCTTCGATCCGTCCCAGCCCCTCTTCGCTGCGAACGATGAAGACGCGACGGAGTCCCACTTCGTGATCGCCGATCCGCCCTTCAAAGAACTGCATTTCCCGGTTCTGCGGCTTGTCGGCCAGGCTTTCAGCCCCGACTTCGAGCATCTCTTCGAGGGTCCGGTTCCACTGCTCCGGCGTGAGTTCGTTGTGGGGAACCTCGAAGGCCTGCAAACCGTGCCGGCGGCAGTAGTTCGTCTGCCGACGGACCCATTCGTACGCCTTGCCGCCCCAGGTGATGTTCCCCAGATCGACGACCGGCTCCTCACCCCACTTCGTCACCTGGTAGCCATGTTCACGGAACAGCGGCAGTTCTTGATCGCCGATATTGTGAAAAGCCGAACGCAGCTTCTTCTTGCGCAGGAACTCGTTGAACTCCTGTAGAAGCTGAGGCTTATGGTCGTCGGGCGCAATCAATCCGCCGCCGACCAGCACGTAGCGCCCGCGGCGGGTGTAGGAGATTAATCCTTCGCCGGTGCTCGACCAGAACTCTTCGCGCCCCGGTTCGGTCGCGAGGTACGAGTCGAAGTACTCTCCGTGCTGAAAGACGTGGACTTCCCGTCGCCAGACCACATGGGTGTCCAGCCCGGATTGCCCATGTGCAGCATCGAGCCTGCGCTCGGCGGCGAATGATTCTGTCTTCAAAGTCGGCATAGCCCGTCCCCTCTCCAGATTACCAGGAATGTGAATCTAGAGAGTTTGAGTAGCAAATAGCAATAGGGAGATCCGCGAGCCTGAGGGAACCGCGGGAACCTATCGACATGTCCATACGGCCACATCGAGGATCAAATCGCAGCCCTTTGCTTCCCTGCGGGGACAGATCGACTCAAGTTGCCGACGAAATCCAGAACGCGGTCGACGGACGGTTCATACGCACCGAACGTCATAAAATTGCGCCATTTCGGCAATCCGCACCAAAGTGTGGCCGCCCCACCGACGGGCAATCGGGGACCTGGCTCCTGAGACGGCGATTGGAACGCCTCGCCGTGGTACTGGATTCTCGCGCCGATCAAGCCCGGGCTCGGCCAGCTATGCCGCGCCTTCTTCGTCCTGAATATAACCCCGCTCGCGGAAGGTCAACGCGAGCGGAATGAACGCCACCGCCGCAATCAGCATTAGCCCGGTGAAGAACCAGTAATACTGCGCACCAGGCAGCCGGCTCTCGCCGCTGGGATCCTGAATCACGTAATTCACGAGCGAAGTCAGCGCATTGCCGCCCGAGACCGACAGCAGATACAGCGCCATGATCAGCGACTTCATCTTGTTCGGTGCCTGCGTGTAGGAAAACTCCAGGCAGGTGATCGAGACCATCACCTCTGCCGCCGTCAGAACCACGTACGCCCAGACCTGCCACTGCACGTGGGGCGTCTGGCCCCGGTCGATCAGCAGTTGCGCATAACCGCTGATGCCAAACGCCGCCGCCGTCAGAAACAGACCAATCGCGACCTTGCGCAGCGACGTCAGACGGAAGCACTTGCCCAGCAGCGGATAAATCACGTATGAAAAGATCGGAATGTAAATCAGGATCAGAATTGGATTGATCGCCTGCAGTTGCGATGACAGGACTTCCTGTCCCTCGAATGCGACAAAAGGAAATCCAGACGTCAGCGCCGGCCACAAGATTGTCCGGTCCATCTGGTCAGCCTGAATGACCCAGGCCGAAGCGGTCTGGTCATACAGCGCCCAGAAGATCGCGACGAACAGATACAGCGGAATCAGTCGCCCGATCGCATCCAGCCCCTCGTAGCTGAAGGACTCGCGAAAGAACTGCCGGCCGCCGGGAGGCACGTGGACGAACTTGTTGCGTCCCAGCCAGAATACAAACGTGGCGAGTCCCATCAGCAGCCCGGGAATCCCGAACGCCCAGTGCGGACCATAATGCTGCAGCACCCACGGCGTCAGCAGCGTCGAGATGAACGACCCGAAATTGATCGAGAAGTAGAACCAGCCAAAAACCCGGCCGAGCAGATGCCGGTTCTTCGCGCCGAACTGATCGCCCACATGCGCGGAAACACACGGCTTGATCCCCCCGGCTCCAATGGCGATCAGGATTAATCCCAGGAACAGCCCTTCCCGGGCCGGAACGACGGCCAGCGCCAGATGACCCGCGCAATAGACGAGCGAAAGCCAGAAGATCGTCCGGTACTTGCCCCACAGCCAGTCCGACAGAATGGCGCCGAGAACGGGAAAGAAATACGCAGACGCGACGAACAGATGGACGTACGTCTTCGCTTCCTCGCCGGTCATCGGCTGCGACTTGCCGACCCAGTCCACCAGATACTTGGTCATGTAGACCGTCAGGATCGCCTTCATGCCGTAGAAGCTGAACCGCTCGGCGGCCTCGTTCCCGACAATGTACGGAACCCCCGGCGGCATGGTCGTGAGCGGCTGCGGGGCGGTCAAGTACCGGGCGGTCGTAGTCATGGAACCTCATTTGCAGCAGGAGGCTGGGGGCCGAACCGTGACAGGATAGTAGGCGGGACAACTTGTAGCGAGTCGCATCTGACAACCAGTCGTAGGGCGGGCTCCCGCCTGCCGAAATGTGCTCCCCCAGCTCTTACAACGTCCGCGGCTGCGCCTCCGGCGACAACGCCAACGAAAAGACATTCGCCAGATCAAATCCCAGCAGCTCCCACGCTGCGGGAAACGGCGCCTGCAGGTGCAGCCGGTCGTAACGCACCGGGTGGCTCAGGTGCAACTGGCCCGCATGCAGCGCGATCATCGACGCCTGCGCGTCATACTCGCTCACGCCGGGGAACGGTTCCCGAGCCCCGTACTGCATGTCGCCCACAATCGGCCAGCCCCGGCTGGCGAACTGGACCCGGATCTGGTGCATCCGGCCGGTGATCAGCTCCACCTCCACCAGCGCCCGTCCATCCACGACCTGCAGCGTCCGGTAGCGAAGTTCAGCCAGCTTCGCGCCGGGAGTATGCGGGACGACGACCTGCACGTGAGCCGCCTCCGCATCTTTCAACAGCCAGTCCTGAAATGTGTCCGCCGGTCGATCCGGCACGACCTCGGTCACGCCGTAATAGAACTTCCGGACCTGCCGCTCGCGAAACTGTTCCGCGAGCCGGGCCGCGGCTTTGGAGTTCTTCGCCAGCACGACGATCCCGGAAACCGGACGGTCGAGGCGGTGCGGCACTCCCAGGTAGACATTGCCAGGCTTCTGGTACTTCTCCCGCAAGTAGTCCTTGACGAGCCATTCCAGCGCGGGCAGTTTATGCGGCACTCCCTGCGTCAACAGCCCGGCGGACTTGTTGACCGCCAGCAGCGGGCCATCTTCGAGCAGCAGTTCCCAGAGGGGAGCGGGGGAAGGCGTTTCCATAAGTCCGGCCACTATCGCATCGAATCCGCCGCCGGGAAAGGGTGCCCGACCGGCGGAAATTGTCCGCGACTTTTGAATCGAAACTCGCCAAGCTGTCCGCACCCGATCCGCCAATCACCCCACGCGCCGAGAGGAACCTCCATGAGCCTTCTGTCCCGCCGTTCGTTCCTGCAGCAGTCCGCCATCGCCGCTCTGGCCGCCGCCGCGTCCCCGTCCGCCTTCGCCGCCGAGGACCCGTCGCTGATTGTCGATACTCACCAGCACCTGTGGAACCTCGACAACCTGAAGCTCCCGTGGCTGGCCGGGGCGCCGGAGATTCTCCGGCACACGTATGGACCGACAGAGTACGCCGTGGCGACAAAGGGCCTCCGCATGCGGGCTATCTACATGGAAGTCGACGTCGACACGGCGATGCACGACCGGGAAGCGGACTACGTCATCGGACTGTGCAAATCCGGGAAAGTCCCGACCGAAGCCGCAGTCCTCGGCGGCCGGCCGGCCTCCCCCGAATTCGGGGCCTATCTCGACCGCCATCGCGAAGGGGGCTACCTGAAGGGAGTCCGTCAGGTGCTGCACGGCGGCGAAACGCCCCGCGGGACATGCCTGAAGGACGAATTCGTCGCCGGCGTCCGGCTGCTGGGGAAAAAGGGGCTCAAGTTTGACCTCTGCCTGCGGCCGACGGAGCTGGCGGACGGCCTCAAGCTGACGGAGCTCTGCCCCGACACGCAGTTTGTCCTCGATCACTGCGGCAACGCCGATGTCGTGGCGTTCTCCGGCGGCAAGCGAAGCCACGAACCCGACCAGTGGAAGAAGGACATCGACGCCCTGTCGAAGCGGCCGAACCTGATCTGCAAGATTTCCGGAATCGTGGCCCGCGCTCCAGAGGGCTGGAAACCGGCCGACCTGGCCCCCATCGTCAACCACTGTCTCGACGCCTTCGGTCCGGACCGCGTGGTGTTCGGTGGCGACTGGCCCGTCTGCCTGCTGGGCAGCCCGCTGCAGGGCTGGATCTCCGCCCTGGCGGAAATCATCGCAAAACGCCCCCAGGTCGAACGAGAAAAGCTCTGGTCCGGAAACGCCATCAGGCACTATGGACTGAAGACATAGACAAAATGTTGAATGTCGAAGGCGGAATGTCGAAAGGGAGGACGTTCGGATTGAACTCAAACGCACCACCAGTTTCTGTTTGAGACTTGGTGTTTGGCGTTTGAGATTTCTCAGTTCTACGCGACTCCCGCCTCCTTCACCGCCGCCAAAATCGCCTCGTGCAACACGCCGTTCGTGACGATCACGCCCCTGTTGGCCTTGAGCTGCCGACCGTGCGTGAAGTCGAGGGGCAGGCCGGCGACGTCCGTCACTCGTCCGCCCGCTTCTTCGACCACCAGCACGCCCCCGGCGTGATCCCAGATCTGCTCGGAATAGTCCGCGCGGGTCGGCAGTCGCAGGTAGGCGTCGGCTTCACCACGGGCGACCTCGCCGTATTTCGCCTGGCTGTCCATCCGGACCGGCGGTGCCGTCAGGCCCAGCGTGCGGGCGATCTCGGCCGAGGTGTCGTGGGCGCTGTGTCCCGACTCGACCGATTCGCAGAATCGGGCGAGAGCCGGATCTGCAGTTCTGGAAACATGAATCTGAACCGGGTCGCCGGGACCATCGAGCGACTGCAGCCAGGCCCCCTTGCCGCGGACCGCATAAAACAGTGATCCTCCTTCTGCACCGGGGGCTGGCGGCAGATTCGGACAGCCCAGCACGCCGATCTCGATCTGCCCCTCCAGAATCAGGGCCAGCGAGATCGCATACTGTTCGCCGCGGAGAAATCCCTTCGTCCCGTCGATCGGGTCGAGCGTCCAGAAACGGTGCGAGTAGTCGGCCGCTCCTCCCAGATCGATCCAGCGGCAGATCTCGTCTTTGGAGGCCTGGACGCACTCCCGGCAAATTTCGTCGTGGATGCGATGCAGAAACGGCGCGTTCTCTTCCGTCTGCAGTGTCGACGAGTCCTCCTCGGCGATGATCGGATCGTGCGGAAACGACTGGCCGATCACCCGGCAGACGACCGCCTGGCTGCCAAAGTCCGCCACCGTCACCGGACTGCGATCCTTCTTCGCCAAGGACTCCGGCGTAATTCCGGACTGCACCGAACGGCAGATCCGGGCGGCGTCGCGCACCGCGGCAATCGCCACTTCCAGTTCACTCTTGCCAGTTACAACAGGCAGCGGGGAAACAGTCACAGCAATTCTCATTCTGGCGACAGGATTGATTCAGAATTCAGCGACGGCGACTCGCGCCGTCCGACAGCCTGGATGATGATATCACACCCCGCCAGTCCCTGACGAGCCGGCCCCGGAGCCGGGAACTTGCCGGCAATTTCTGGTACACATGCTGAAAGTAGCCGTTTTTTGTAGCCAGTCGCGTCGCGTGGCCGGGGCAGGAGCGTCTTCGCGATGCCCCGGCAATCAACGCACCGGGGCTTCCCTTTGGTCCTGCCCGACGCCAACTTAGAAGTCGCCACCAGTCACCACTGGTTGCGAAAGGGCGACATCTCCATGCAGTTGTCGATCATCATCCCCGTCCTGAACGAGGCCGAGAGCCTGCGGGAACTGCACGCCCAGATTCGCCAGGTCACATCAACCGCCAACCTCGACGTCGAGATCATTTTCGTCGACGACGGTTCGCGCGACGAGTCCTGGGCGATTATCGCGGGGCTTTCCTCCGCCGACCCGAACGTCCGTGGCATCCGCTTTCGGCGGAACTTCGGCAAGGCGGCGGCGCTGACGGCGGGGTTCAAAATCGCCCGCGGCGACCTGATCATGACCCTCGACGCCGACCTGCAGGACGATCCCGCCGAGATCCCGCATTTTCTCGAACGGCTCGGCACGAAATTCGACGTCATCAATGGCTGGAAGGAACGCCGGCTCGACCCCTGGCACAAGGTCTATCCGAGCAAAGTCTTCAACTGGCTGGTCGGCCGACTGACCGGGCTCTCCCTGCACGATCACAACTGCGGCATCAAGCTCTTTCGGGCGCAGGTGGCTCGCGAGATCCGCCTGTACGGCGAGCTACACCGCTTCATCCCCGTTCTGGCGCACGCCCGCGGGTTCCGCGTTACCGAACTGGCGGTCCACCACCGGCCGCGCCAGTTCGGCCATTCCAAGTACGGTTTCCGCCGCTTCACGCGGGGGTTTCTCGACCTGCTGACCGTGGCCTTCCTGATCTCGTATCGCCAGCGGCCTCAGCATATGCTGGGCGCCATCGGCCTGGCGTTCTTCGGCACCGGCTGCCTGGGGCTGACCTATCTGGCGTTCGTCTGGATCATGATGAACGTCTTCGGACTCGTCACGCCCGCCCCGATCGGCGGTCGACCTCTGCTGGCTTATTCCATCGCGGCGACATTGTTGGGCGGTCAGGCGATTTCGCTGGGACTCCTTGCGGAACTCGTGGTCCACTACGCCAGCCGGGACAGCGACGCCTACAGCATCGCGGAAACAACCGCCCCTCCCGTATAACCAATGACCGATCGGTCCCCGCTTCACGGAGCACGCTTCCATGACTTCTCCCACATTCTCCCGTCGCGGCGTGTTGCAGGCGGCGGCTGGCGTCGCGGCCTCAACTCTTTTGACGGGCGCTGCGCAGTCCGCGCCTCCGAAGCTCAACGGGCGCATTCGCCACTCGGTGGTCAACTGGTGCTTCAACAGCCATTGGAAAGACGTCGACGACTATTGCCGCGTCGTGAAGGGGCTCGGTTGCGAGAGCCTGGAGCTGATCGACCCCATGCACTGGCCGACGCTGAAAAAGCATGGTCTGACCTGCGCCATCGCCGGCAGCCACGGCTTCGTGAAGGGGCTCAACAACCCCAAATATCAGGACGAATGCTCCGCAAAGATCCGCTCACGCATCGATGAGGCGGCGGACTTCGGCTGCCCGAGCGTCATCACCTTCACCGGCATGGCGGAGGACATTTCCGCCGACGTCGGCGCCGACAACTGCGTGGCCGCCTTGAAGGCGTTGGCAGGGCATGCCGAGGCCAAAGGGGTCACCATCTGCCTGGAGATGCTCAACACGCGGGCTTCAGATCACCCGATGAAAGGGCACCCGGGCTACCAGGGGAATCACACCGACTACTGCGTGGAGATTCTCAAGCGAGTCGGCTCGCCGCGGGTCAAGCTGCTGTTCGACGTCTACCACGTCCAGATCATGGACGGCGACGTTATCCGGCGGATCCGCGAGCACAAGGACTTTATCGGTCACGTCCACACGGCGGGCAATCCCGGCCGGGGAGAGCTCGATACAAAACAGGAAATCTACTACCCGCCGATCATGCAGGCGCTGCTCGACGCGGGCTACACGGGTTTCGTCGGGCACGAATTTATCCCCACGCGCGACCCGCTCGCGGGCCTGCAGGAAGCCATCGCCGCCTGCGACGTCTGAACGGAATCGGCGGCTCGGAAAAACCGATCGCCGTCGCCACTCAGAGGGGATGAGTGACGACGGCGATCACGGAAAGCTGTCGTGGGAATTCTCGGCGGGGATCATCGCCCCGCCAGTGACATCAATCGACACGGCGACCGCCGGAAATTCATCGACCCCCTCCAAATTCCACCAGGAACGGTCCGGCTGAGACTGACGCACGATCCCGGCAGACGGGTTGGCGATGGAATCGGGACCGTAGCGGACGAACCAGCAACGGAGAATGTGCGGGGAATGACGGCTGTCGACGAAGATCCCCGGCTGACGCGCGCCCGCTTTCTCAATCTGTCCGGGCTGTTCCAGACGGCGATGGTGCTGGTCGCGCTCGGATTGAGCTGGCTGCTGGACGTCGATCCGCTGGAACGACTCCTGCCTCGCTGGGATGCCCTCGGGCTAGCGTTCCTGGGCCTGGCGCCGCTGGCGCTCTTCTTCTACGTCTCGTTCCGCTTCCCGATCGGCGGTCTGATCCGGATCCGGGATTTCCTGCTCGAAACCCTCGGGCCGCTGCTGGTTTCGTGCAGTGCGCTCGATCTGCTGCTGCTGGCGGGGCTGGTCGGATTTTCGGAGGAGCTGCTCTTTCGCGGCGTGCTTCAACCCTGGCTGGGCCAATGGGGATTCTGGTTCGGGCTGATCGGCTGCAGCGTGCTGTTTGGACTGGCGCACGCCATCACGCCGACCTACGCGATCGTCGCCGCACTGGTCGGCCTGTATCTGGGAGGGCTGCTGGAGTTCTGCCAGCCTTCCAATCTGGCGGTCCCGATCCTGGTCCATTCGTTTTACGACTGGCTGGCGTTTCTCATCGTTCGACAATCCTGCGCGAAGCGGTCGACAGAGGCCCGCGATGGCGGGGATTGAGACCTGCCATGCAAACCCCTCAGATTACGCAGAATCCAGAAACCGAAGACTTCTTGCCCAAATTGTGAGCAAACCGCTATGATCCGGGACGCGGCCTGGCGGCAATGCTGCCTAAGCCGTTGTCCGGGCAAGACTTGCCGCAGCAATCCGGGTGGGATGCGAACCTGATCCGAACGGATGGATTGGGAGGAGCCGGTTCGCACCGGATTGAGACTGAGGGTGGTTTCGCCGATGAACCTGATATCCGCCGCTTCGGAATCCCGGAGCCCTTTCCGCCTCACATCTCGCAACGGTTTCGACACTCGGCCGCAGGATGCGGTGTCCGGAGCGCGAAATTGTTTCGTCGGTCAGGGATGATGCATGTCCAACTCCGCACATGACGGCGACGCCTCCGTGCTGTCGGACATGCTGCGCCGCGTGACCCGACTTTCGGTCAGCCATCCGCGGCTCACCGTCGGACTGGTGGCCGTTTCGGCCCTGGCCTGCGCGATCTACGCCGGCGTCTTTCTGAAGTTCAAGACCGACCGTTCGGACCTGATCGACCCCTCCGCCGCCTATCACCAGCGGTGGCAGCGGTATGAGGAGGCCTTCGGCGCCACCAGCGACATCGTGGTCGTCGTCGAAGCCGAGAAGCCCAACACCATCAAGCAGGTCCTCGACCGACTGGGCACCCGCCTGCAGCAGCAGCCCGAGCTCTTCACCCACGTCCTGTTCAAAGTCGAACCGGGCCGGCTCCGCAGCAAAGGACTGCAATACCTCAGCCCCGAAGCCCTTTCGACCGGACTCAACCGCGTTGACGATTACCGTCCGATTCTGAACGGCCGATGGGATCTCATTCAGCTCCAGAGCCTGCTGCCGCGTTTGAAGCTGCAATTGCTGTCGGCGAGTGCGCGCGGCCCCCGGGAGGCCGAGAACCTGCTGCACCACGCCGACCGGCTCACGTCGTCGATGGCAAGTTTCTTCGACGACCGTAACGAATTCCCCAATCCCTGGCCCGACGTCGTCCCGGTCGAACCCAAGCTGGCCGAACGGGCCAGCGAAACGGTCTACCTGCTCAGCGACGACGGCACGATGGGATTCGTCATGGCCTCCCCGGCGAGCAAGGGAGATTCGTTCGAAGGGGCGTCCGAAGCCATTGACGCCATGCGCAAATTGACGGACGAAGTCACGGCCGAGTTTCCCGGCACGACGATCGCGCTGACCGGTATTCCGGTGCTGGAAAACGACGAAATGCGCCGCTCGGCGCAGGACAGCACCTGGGCCTCATTCCTGTCGTTTGCGGGAGTTGCGCTGATCACGATCTGGGGCTTCCGCGGCCTGCGGCATCCGCTGCTCGCGATGTTGATGCTCGGCGTCGGCATGGCCTGGTCGTTCGGGTTCGCCACCGCGGTGGTCGGCCACCTCAACATCCTCTCCGTGTCGTTCGCAGCCATCCTCATCGGCCTGGGTTGCGACTTCTCGACCCACATCCTCTCCCGCTACCTCGACCTCCGCCACAAGGGCGAAGACGTCGCCGACGCTATGGTCGACTCCGCTGGGGTCGTCGGGGGGGGCATCGTCACCGGGGCCATTACGACCGCCCTGGCGTTTTTCTGCGCCACGTTCACGGACTTTCTGGGCGTCGCCGAGCTCGGCATCATCGCGAGCGGCGGCATCCTCGCCTGCCTCATCGCGACATTCACCTTCTTCCCCGCCGTCGTCGTACTCGCCGACCAGAACGCCCCGGCCCGGACGCTGCCGAATCCGTTCCAGGGCAAATGGCTCCGGAAACTGACGCAGTCGTACCCCGGCCTCACTCTGGGACTCGCGGTGGCCCTGTCGGTCACCGTCGGTGTCTTCGCCTGCAACTGGACCGGCGGGGTGCCGCACCCGCTGCTGAAGTACGACCACAACCTCCTCAACCTGCAGGCGACCGGGCTGGAATCGGTCGAGACCCAGAAACGGGTTTTCGAGTCCTCCAAACATTCGCTGCTGTATGCAATTTCCCTGGCGGACTCTCCGGAGGAAGCCCGGCGGTTGAAACAGAAATTCGAAGCTCTCCCCAGCGTCCACCACGTCGAAGAGCTGGCGACGCGCCTGCCCGATCGGGGGGCCGGAGAAACCAAGCTGCTTGTGCAGGCCTTTCACGCGGAATTGGCCCGCCTGCCGGAGCGGCCCCCCCAGTACCAGCCAGTCATGCCCGATCCGATTGGAAAGTCCCTGGACGATCTGTATCGGTTTCTGCGGATGCGCAAGGATCCCCTTTCGCAAAAGATCGCCGGCAACATCGACCGGTTCCTGGATGGATTCACCCAGCTCAACGGCGCCGACCAGATGGCGTTCCTGACGGAATTCCAGTACCGCGTCGCCTACGCCCTGCTGGCGCAGTTTCAGGCTCTGGCGGACGCTTCCGATCCGGAACCGGTTGTCCCCGCGGACCTGCCGGAAGAGTTGATGTCGCGCTTCGTCAGCCCGCAGGGGAAGTGGCTGCTGCAGATCTATCCCAAAGACCAGATCTGGGACATGGCCCCCCTGAAAAAGTTCGTCACCGAAACGCGATCGATCGATCCAGAAGTGACCGGTACGCCGCTGCAGAACTACGAAGCCGCCCTGCAGATCAAACACAGCTACGAAGTCTGCGCGATCTACGCGATGGTGGTCATCCTGATCGTGCTCCTGGTCGATTTTCTGCCCAAACAGCATCTGGCGTGGACGCTGGGGCCGCCCCTGGTGCTGGTCGTCGGTGCGGTGGCCATCCTGCAGGCGCGCCGGGTCGACTGGTCGCTGAGCTGGGTGCTTCTCTCGTACGCCGGGCTGGCCTTCACCCTTGCGTCGACTCTCAGTTTTCGCAGCGTGATCGACACGGCGCTGACGATGGCCACGCCCGTCTGCGGGCTGCTGCTGACGTTCGGGCTGATGGGGATCTTCGACATTCCTCTCAACCCGGCGAACCTGATCATCCTCCCCCTCATCCTCGGGATTGGCGTCGACCACGGCGTCCACATCCTTCACGACTACCACGCCAAACCGAACGAGGTCTATGGGGTTTCTCCCAGTGTTGTGAACTCCGTCATCCTCACGTCGGCCACGACGATGGTCGGGTTCGGCAGCATGATGATCGCCGCCCACCGCGGCCTCTACAGCCTTGGGGCCGTGCTGACGATCGGCGTCGGCATGTGCCTGTTCGTCAGCCTGGTCCCCGTGCCGGCCCTGCTGGCGGTCGTTTCTCGTCGGCGAAATGCAGCCCCCCCAGCAGTCGGCGGCGGGACGGTTGCGCCGGCAGGTCAGCGACCGAAGGCCGCCTCGCGCGTCGCCTGACCCGCGGATTGGGCGGCCGGACAGCAGGGTGCTAGAATCTCGCTTTGAGAATTCACCGTCCCTGCTGCAGGAGCCCGCGGCCGATGACCGCCCCGTCACGCGATACGCTGGAAACGTTCGAAAACCCGTGTCCCGGACGGGATTACGAGATCGAAACCGTCTGCCCCGAGTTTACGTCCCTCTGTCCCAAGACCGGCCAGCCCGATTTCGGGACGCTCACCATTACCTACGTGCCGGACGGGAAGTGCTTCGAGCTGAAGTCGCTCAAGCTCTACCTGCAGCAGTACCGCAATCACGGCGCCTTCTACGAGCGCGTGACCAACGAGATCCTCGACGATCTGGTGGCCGTCACGGAACCCAAGTGGATGGTGCTGCACGCCGCTTTCACGCCCCGCGGCGGCATCCGGACGAACGTAAAGGCGGAGTATCGCAGAGCGTGAGGGTCGTTGAGGGTTGAGCGTCGATCGTTGAGGAAGGCGTCAAAGTGGGTGGCACGCCCAGAGGCTTTGCGATGGGCGTGGTTTTCGCATATCACTACGAAGACACGCCCTTCGCAGACTCAGGGCGTGCCACCCGAATTTCTCAACGCTGAACCCTCAACGCTCCACGATTTTCACGCTCAACGAATTCTCAGAATCCTCGCGCCGTGCGGATATCGCCGAAATCCCGCAGGTGGTAGTCGATGCCGACGTAGTCGAGCACGCGGCAGAGTGAGCGGACGGCGACGCCCATGCCATCGGGACCGCTGAAGCCGCCGAACTGGCCGCCCCCCTTGAGGTGGGGCTCGAGTTCGAGGAAGACGCCCGGCGCGCCGAGCTTCCGCATCTTCTTCTCGATCTTCGGGAGGTGCACCTTCAAGTCGCGAAGAATCAGTTCATGTCCCGAGTCGCCGACATCTGCGGGAACGAAGTTCTTCAGGCGTTCTTCATCGACGACGCCGGTCCAGGCCAGACTGGAGTCGATGCGGTAGTCCTTGATGTGCATCCAGCCGAACGAATCCCGCATTGCGACGTACTCGGCGCAGCAGTCGATTCCGTTGACGTTCTGGCAACTGATGTTCGCGCCATCGAAGATGCAGACCAGGTTCGGCTTCTTGATGGCTTTGGCGAGCGCTGCCAGCAGATGGCCGTTCTGTCCGATCAGGTTCGCTTCCACTTCCAGCCCGAAGATCAGCCCGGCTTTGGCGCAGGCCTCGACGATCGGGATCAGTCGGTCGGCGGCCCGCTTGACGTACTCCTGCGGATCCTGACCCTGCGGGTGGTAGAACGAAAAACCGCGGATCATCGTCGCGCCGAGCGCCTCGGCAGCCCGGAGCGTATCCGCAACGGTGGTATTGAGATAGGTCTTCGGATCGACATATTTGTTGTGCGATCCGTCTTCAATATCGAGCAGTTTCACTTTGCCGATCCGCGAGCCGATGCTGCAGACCGACAGTCCGTATTCCTTCTGCAGCTTGGCGAGCTGCTTGAATTCCTCTTTCGACAGTTCGGTGACGTGCTTGACCTGACCGACGCCGGCGACGTCCACGAATCGCGGGCTGTAATACTGCAGGCCCAGTGCTGCCAGGGCGGCAAACTGTTCGACGGCGGACTTGGTGTTGGCGGCCTCGTCGGCAAACGCGGAGAGGATGACGGAGGGCTTTTCGGACATCGGATCTTCCGGAAAGAGAGGCAGGGGACACGAGCCAGTCACTTGCGTCAGAGAATGCCCCAAACCGGTCTGGCTCGGCAAGTCCCAGCCGTGCAGTGACGAGCTCCTGGCTGAAACTTGGGCCGCCGATGTGTGACCGATTCCCCAGCTCTGCTGACTTTCCCTGCTGAGGAACGACTGACGTTAGTTGCGAGAATGGTACTGGGTCGTCGCGGACTCCGACGCCAGCCACCCGCGCAGTGATCCGCGAAAGTTCTGGATATCGAGATCCAGTTATTGACAGAGTCGGGATCGTGAGCCAAAATTGGACCCGAATGTACTGATTTCGGCCAGCACAGGGGCTGTCTGCAGATCAGTGGCTTGTTCACCGCTTGCGAGGAGCCTGTCGAAATGCGTCTGACACGACTGACCGGGGGATCGCTGATCGCCCTTCTGATCGCTGCTGGCTGGCTGGGAAGTCTCAGTTCCGGAATTGGACAGACCAAGGCTCCGGCCGATCCTGCCCTGGAGCGGACCCGCGATCAGGTCCGGATGCTCGACGACCTCTACAAAACCGCCGTCGTCTTCATCACCGACAAGTACGTCCACAAGGACACCGACGTGTCCGCCGGGACCGCGGCCGTTGCGCTGTTCGGCGTGATGAAGGCCAAGGGCTGGCATGATATCCGTCTGGTCGACGCCACCGATCAGCCGTTCGAGGAGAAAAACGCCCCGAAGGACGCCTTTGAGAAGTCCGCAGTCAAAGCCCTCAAGGGGGGCAAGACCTATGTCGAAGAAGTCGTCCAGATCGACGGCAAGCCGCATCTGCGGGCCGCGACTCCCGTCCCCGTTGTTATGAAAAAGTGCGTGATGTGCCATCCGCACTATGCCGACGTCAAGGAAGGCGAAGCGATCGGCATCCTGAGCTACATCGTCCCGATCAAGTAGATTCCCTCAGTCCGGGACTCTCATTCGAACTGCCGCGGCCGACGCATCCTCATGGAGGCGTCGGCCGTCTGGCTTTCTGGTGGGCCGACATTCGGCATCCGGAGCGGCCGACGGTATGCTGACTCGACCTTGCCAGCCGGGTGGCCTAGCGGTTCCCGGATGGCGTTCGACAGACCTGCCGTCGGGAATCCTTTGTGTCAGCGACCGCCCCTTCGCGTCCAGCGCTCGGACTGTGGGACTCTGTCAGCCTGATCGTGGGCATCGTGATCGGCACCGTCATCTTCCGGATGCCGCCGTTCATCTTCGCCAAGGCGGGCGGCCCCTGGACCGGACTGAGTTTGTGGCTGGCCGGCGGACTGGCGGCCTACTGCGGCGGGCTGGTCTTTGCCGAGCTGGCGACCGCCTACCCCCGTTCCGGCGGCGAATACAACTATCTGACGCGGGCCTTCGGCCGCTGGGCCGGATTCGCCTTCGGCTGGGCGCAATTGTCGGTCGTCCAGACCGGGAGTATCGGTTTTCTCTCCTATGTCGCCGGGGAATATGCGGCGCGCCTGTTTGGTTTTCCGGAGGCCTCGATTCCCTGGCTCGCGGCGGGGGTCGTGGTCGTCATCACGGTGCTCAACATGGCCGGCGTCCAGGCGGGACGGCGGGTGCAGAATACGCTGAGTCTGACCAAGCTCGCCGGGATGACGGTCCTGATTCTGGCCGGACTGCTGTTGGGGAGGGCCGATCTGGCCAGCCCGTCCGCTGTCGCCGCTGTCGAGACCGACTGGTCGACCGCGTTTATTCTGATTCTGTATGCCTATGGCGGCTGGAACGATGCGGCGTACGTGGTCGCCGAAATCAAAGACCCGTCGCAGAACGTCCCGCGGGCGCTGTTTCTGGGGATCGGAGCCGTCACCGCGGTCTACCTGCTCTGCAATCTGGCCTATCTGCGAGCGCTGGGTTACGAGGGACTGTGCGCATCGCAGGCGCCTCCCGCCGATACGCTGCAGCTCATCGCCGGCGTTCATGCAGCCAACCTGATAAGCATTGTCGTCCTGATTTCCGCCCTCGGGGGTGTCAACGGACTGGTCTTCGCGGTCAGTCGCGTCCACGCGGCGTTGGGGGCCGATCATCCGCTGTTCTCCGCCTTCGCCCGGCGCGATGCCGCAGGCCGGTCCCCCGTCTGGGCGCTGGCCGCCCAGGGCCTGGTGACGCTGGGAATCATTCTCGGGGTCGGGACCGATGCCGGGCGCGGGATCGTCGACGCCCTGTTTACACCGGTCGGCCTGGGGCCGATCCCCTGGGGCCAGTTCTTTGGCGGCTGGGACACGCTGTTTGCGGCGACTGCGCCGGTCTTCTGGCTGTTCTTCCTGATGACCGGCGTCTCTTACTTCGTGTTGCGGTGGAAGGACTCCACTCTGGAACGACCCTTCCGGACGCCGCTGTTTCCGGTGATCCCGCTGGCGTTTTGCGCGGTCAGCCTGTTCGGCCTGTGGGCGGCGTGGAAATATGGCGGCGTCCTGTGGCCGCTGGTGGCGACGCCGCTGGCTGCCGGTGTACCCTTATTTGCCCTGAGCGAGTGGCTCCGGCTTCGCCGACGGGCGGCGAACTGACCCGGTCCGATTTCGTCCCGGTTGAGTTTCGGAGATTGCCGATGCTGCGTGGATGGCTGATTCCGGTGGTGCTGCTGACGGCCGTCGACATCGTCGTTGCAGAGGACGCCTCACCCCGTCCCCCCAAGAAACCGGACGTCGGCTATTACGCCACGACGCAGGACGTCGTCGACAAGATGCTCGAACTCGCCAAAGTGACGAAGCAGGATCACGTCTGCGACCTCGGCTGCGGCGACGGCCGGTTCGTCGTGACCGCCGCGAAGAAGTTCGGCTGCCGATCCACCGGCTACGAACTCGATCCCAAGCTCATCGCGACGGGCCGGACCAAGATCCGCGAAGCCGGTCTTGAGAAGCTGGCGAAGATTGAAGAGCAGGACATTTTCACCGCCGACCTCGCCGACACCACCGTCGTCATGCTCTTCCTGCTTCCGAAGCTCAACGCCCGGCTGGTGCCCCAGCTCCAGAAGATGCCCCCTGGCAGCCGGATCATCACCCACGAATTCGACATTCCCGGCATCCAGGCTGACCAGGAGCTGACCTGGGTCTCGAAGCAGGACGACAGCGAACACCTGCTGTATGTCTACACGATTCCGCTGAAGCCCTTGCTGGACAAGAAGTAGATCCTTCCTGGCGGCGCACTGGTGGCTGAAGGCCCCCGGCGCCACCCGGCATACTGCGAAGAAAGCCCATCGCCGCCGAACGTGGCATCCACGCCTATCCCAACTCAGAGTCGGCAGCATCCGCCACCGGCGGGTCGACGGGAGTCACTTGTGGCGGCGTCCAGTCGCCCCAATGGGAGAGATACTCCGCGTAGGCCGGGGTCGTGGCGGCCTGCTGTTCGAGCCACTGGCGGGTGGCGGCGACCAGTTCGTGTTCCTTTTCGAGTGTCAGCTTGCCGAGGAGCACGCGGGAGCGGAGAAAGACGAAGTAAGTGTCGAGCACGTCGCAGCGGCAATAGTCGTTTACCGCGTCCACCTGCCCGGAGTCGTACATGTCCTGCACCTGCGATCCGTCGACGCCAGACTTGCCCGGTTTGCCGATCAGGTTGGCGAGCAGATTGAGTCCGCCGGTCAGACGGGTCGCGCCGAAGTTGGACATCAGATCGTACAAGTCGAGGTGAGCATCGGAGTTATAGCGATTTCTGGACTGCTCGAAGCTGCGGGCGTCGACGTTGAACCAGGCGGGGACCGAGTAGCCGTAACGGAAAGCGGCCAACTCCAGAACCGGCAGGTCGTAACCCCGCCCGTTGAAGCTGACCAGCGTCGGCCGGCCGTAGTGATTCCAGCCCTGCCAGAAATTCTTCGCGATCACGTGCGGGCGATACTGGGGCGCGTCCAGCGTCACCAGATCGAGCAGCTTGAATTCCGCATCGACTTTCGCGACCGCGACGGAAATCGGAAGCATGAACGTTACGGGCAGGATGTCCTTCCCGTTCTGCTCCAGCAGCTCGGCCCGGTATTTCGCCAGAGCCGCTTCGGGCGGCAAGCCTTGCCCCGGATAGCGGATTCGGGAGACCAGTGCTCCGTCGGCAATCGCCTCGATATCAAAAATCAGGTAACTGACGGCGGGGCGGCGTTCTTCGGGAAACACGGCAGTGCTCCGGGAGCGAGATCGATTTGGTGAGATTGTCCGGTCGAGAATGTCGCGACTGCCGCCGGTTGTCCAGAGCCTGAGCGGCCGCGGGACTGGCTGGCAGCCATGACAGCGGCCGCGGGATTCCGGTATGCTCGTCGCAAGATCGAGGGAGGAGGCGCGGACGGCGCCCCCTCCGGTGCGGTCGCATGAGGAACGGGAATGCGGATTCGGGACATTTACGCACAGCGCCAGTTCGGCCTGTCGATCGAGATTTTCCCCCCCAAGACGCCGGAGGGGGACGAAGCCCTGCGACAGACGCTGCGCGAGCTGGCGCCGTTCGGGCCGGCTTTTGTGTCGTGTACTTACGGCGCCGGGGGATCGACGAGCAAGCGAACCGTCGAGTGGTGCCGGGAGATCCAGGAGCAGTTCTCGCTGGCCGCCACGGCTCACTTCACCTGCGTCGGCAGCACGCGGAACGAGCTCGTAGAGTGGCTGCAATTCGCCTGGAAAGCCGGTATTCGCAATATCATGGCGCTCCGCGGCGACGCGCCGGCCGGCCAGACCGAGTTCAAGGCGGTCGATGGTGGCCTGGGGCACGCCAACGAACTGGTCACCCTGATCCGCGAGCAATTTCCCGAGATGGGGATCGGCGTCGCCGGCTATCCCGAGAAGCACCCGGAAGCCAGCGATCTCGCGACCGACTTGCGTAACCTGAAGCAGAAGGTGGACTGCGGGGCGGATGCCGTCTATACGCAGCTCTTCTTCGACAACAGCGCCTTTCTGCGGTTTCGGGAGCAGTGCGAGCGAGCGGGCGTTCGCATTCCCATCATCCCCGGAATCATGCCGATCACCGAGTTCTCCCGAATTCAGCGAATCACCGCGATGTGCGGCGCGAAGATCCCGGCGGGTCTCGCTGCCCGTCTGGAAGAGGCTCGCGACGATAAGTCCGCTCAGTTCGAGATCGGCGTCGATTTCGCCATCCAGCAGTGCCGCGAGCTGATCGACCAGGGAGTCTCCGGAATTCACCTGTACGTGCTCAACAAGTCGCATGCCGGCCAGCGGATTCTGGATGCGCTGGGTCTCCTGCCGGCCAGTCACTCATGACCGACGATCTCCCCGGCTTTCATTTTGGTTCGTGGTCGAAGCGGCTGATGCCGCTGGGGCGGATCGTGCGCGTTCCGGCAGACATGCGTCGCAAGCAGACGCTGCTGGAGCTGCTGGCGAAGGGCTTGAGCCTTCCCGAAGATTTCGCCTGGCATTGGGACTCCTTCTGCGATTGCCTGAAAGATCTGAGCTGGCTCGATAAGCCTCCGCAGGCGGCCATCGTCCATGCGGACATCCCGTTCCTGCAGCACTCCGCCCAGCGGGCTCCGTACTTCGCGGCGCTGCGCGAGGCGACGGAGTGGTGGGCCGAACAGGGAACCGGCGAGCTGATCGTCGCCTTTCCCGCGGAGGACGAGGCTGAAGTCCGTCGGATTCTGGAAAACCTCTGAAAGTTCACCGGGAGGCCGGCGTCGCATGCTGACCATCAAGCACCAGCCGACCGATCGCGACCTGCGCTGGTTTGCCGGGCTGCTGCTCCCCTTCATCGCGGTTGTGATGTGGGGGCTGTGGCGGCGGACCGGGTGGACCACGCTGCCGGTCGTGCTGATCGCCCTGGCGGCACTGGTCACCGTCATCGGCCTCTGCCGACCGCGGGCGATTCGCCGGGTCTACCTCGGCTGGGTCTACGCGTTCTTTCCCCTCGGCTGGGTCGTATCGCACCTCATCCTGGCGGCGACGTTCTATCTGGTCTTCACGCCGCTGGGCCTGCTGCTGCGACTGTGCGGCCTCGACTTGATCGGCCGGCGCTGGGAGCCGGAGCAGAAGACCTACTGGACGGAGCGCCCGGCCGCACCGCCCGCCGAGAGCTATTTCCGGCAGTTTTGACGAGGACAGTTCAAATGGCGAAGGACAGCCGGAACCGTGCCCCATATGCTGTGGTAGTGCCGCAGAATCTGGGGAACTTGCTCCTTGGCCGAAGGGGTGGCTGAGGTCGAGTCTTCGAGCCCTCAGCTTCTCACCACTTCGCTGGGGGCGGCCCAGAGCGGCCGACCCCAGCCACCCGATATCAGATCCTATCGGCATAAGTCGCAACACTATTTCAAAGTCGCTGTTGTCGAAACAGAGATCGCCGCTACGACATTCAACGGAGGATCGGCAACCACAATGACTGACACTTCCACCTCCTCGCCTCAGAACACGACCGGACAATCCGCCAACCAGAACTTTCAGCAGGCCGCGGATGCTCCCGATCCCGGTATCATCCGGGAGTTCATCGATTTCCTGTCGACGAGCAAGAAGTGGTGGCTGACACCGATCATCGTGGTGTTGCTGCTGGTCGCAGGGCTGGTGCTCCTGGCGGGCTCGCCCGCCGGGCCGTTTCTGTATTCGTTGTGGTAGCGAGTCGCAGGGGCAAGCCGGTTCACCTTCAACGGAACGCGAAGTCCCCCTGAATCTCGCCCCGCACCACGGCCCCCGGAGGAGTCCCGCACGATTCGCCGGAAGCCTGCAGGGGTTGAGACCTCGTCGTTGACGAGGGGTTTCTACGGCCCTAGGATTCCCGGTCCGATCCGCGTGCCTTGCTGCCCCCCCCCTTCAGAATCAGAACTTACGGCCACCACTTCGAGGCGGACATGAACAGTCCCAAGGCCCCTGCGTCGGGAGGGGTTCCCGCATCGCCACAGGCCTCGACCCTGTCACAGGAGCCGCGTGAGGGCGCCGGCCGGCCGACCATTCGCGACCGGGTCGGACCGCTGAAGCCCGAGCGACGTCCGGTCGACTGGAAGAGCACGGCGACGACAACGGGGATCAGCCTGCTGGTCCATGTTGTCGTCCTCTTCGTCTGCTCGCTGATCGTCTTCGATCACGACAATCTGCGCGAGATCGTCACGGTTCTCGTCTCGATGAAAGAAAACGACCAGGAGCCGATCGTCGAGACGACGATTCAACCAGACCAGATCGACGAAAACACGTCCGAAATCACTCCTCAGCAGAGCGTGACGGACTTCGTTTCGGACATCCGGGCGCCAGTCAATCTGGATGTCAGCGATGCGGAGCCGCAGGTGGTCATTGACGAAGCCAACCTGCCGGGACTGGCCGGCATCAAGGTGGGCGACCAGATGGCGGGCCGGTCGGCGGCGGCCAAGTCGGCCATGGTTAAGAAGTTTGGCGGCAGCGATGCGAGCGAACGGGCAGTGGCCACGGGGCTCAAATGGCTGAAGTCGCGACAGTTTCCGGACGGGAGCTGGAGTTTCGACCACGCCGCACACCCGGACAACCCGGGATCGTGGTCGCAGCCGGGGACACTGAAGGAGGTCCGGACAGGTTCCACCGGACTGGCGCTGCTGGCCTTTCTCGGAGCCGGTCATACTCCCGACAAGGGGGACTATCAGCAGGAAATCCAAGGGGGTTTCAACGCCCTGGTGAAGCTCGGCAAGTTGTCTCCGGCGGGATTCGACCTGCGCGGCGTGCCCGACAGCGGCCACGGTCACGCCGCGATGTACTCCCATGCGATCGCCACGCTGGCCCTCTGCGAAGTGGTGGCAATGACCGGGGATGTTCGTTACCGCCAGCAGGCCGAAAGCGCGGTCCGGTTCATTGTGAATGCGCAGGATCCGAAAGGGGGCGGCTGGCGCTATGCGCCGGGGGATCCGGGCGACACCTCTGTCGTCGGCTGGGAAGTCATGGCGCTCAAGGCCGCATCGCAGGCCAGGATGCGGATTCCGCAGGGGGTCTTCCGGAAGGCCGGAACGTTTCTCGACAGCGTCGAGTATGAGAAGGGGGCGAAGTATTCGTACACGGCCGTTCCCAAAACGCCGCCGACCCCCACGCTGAGCGCGGCCGGGTTACTCTGCCGGATGTATCTGGGCTGGGACAACCGCCGGCCGGCGTTGAAGGCGGGGGTGGCGTATCTCGATGCGGTCAAGCCGATGACCAACAACATGTACTACAACTACTACGCCACGCAGGTGCTGCATCACTGGGGAGGGGACGAGTGGAGCCGCTGGAACGACGTGATGCGCGAACAGCTCGTCCGGACGCAGCTCCAGGACGGCCCCGAAGCGGGGAGCTGGGACGTCGCCGACCCGCATGGCAGCGTCGGCGGTCGGCTGTTCATGACGTCGCTGTGCGTGATGACGCTCGAAGTCTACTACCGGCATCTGCCGCTGTATCAGCGGGACAAGGTGAAGGTCGAGTTCTGACCGGCGTCTCCCGCAGAATCGACACAGGCGGTCGGCCAGGCAACTTCTGTGCAATCTCCCCGAAAAGCTCGCATGGTGCGAGCCTCCATTATCACTTATCCTGACGGTGTGGCCGGTCTGGACAGTGTACACCGGGTCGTGGCCCTCCAGCGCACTCTCGATTCCGGACGCCCATGGACTCCGTCAAATATCTGTTCGACCTGCTGCTGCACTTCGACGAGCATCTCAAGCAGATGGTCGAAAACTTCGGGAGCTGGACGTACCTGTTCCTGTTCCTGATCGTCTTTTGCGAAACCGGCCTGGTTGTCACCCCCTTCTTGCCGGGAGACTCGCTCCTGTTTGCGGCGGGGGCCGTCGCCGCCCTGGCGCCCGACACGGTCAATCTCTGGGTGCTGATGGTCCTGCTGCTGATCGCCGCCATCGCGGGCGACGCGGTCAACTACTCGATCGGCTACTGGATCGGCCCCCGCGCGTTCAGCGGCAAGGTCCCGCTCCTCAAGCAGGAGTATCTGCTCCGGGCTCAGGCGTTCTACGTGACGCATGGCGGCAAGGCGATCTTTCTGGCCCGCTTCATTCCGATCATCCGCACGTTTGCCCCTTTCGTGGCGGGGATCGGGCGGATGAACTACGCGAAGTTCGCGATGTACAACATCGTCGGCGGCGTCGTGTGGGTCGTGACCTTTCTGCTGCTGGGCTACTTCTGCGGCAACATCCCGTTCGTCAGGAAGAACTTCGAGATCGTGATTCTCGGAATCGTCGGCGTCTCGGTGCTGCCGATCGTCTGGGAAGTCGCCGTGGCCCGTCTGCGCGGCCGCAAGCTGGCGGAAGTGCTCCCCGCGGATCCCCAGCCTCCCCAGGCCTGAATTTCCGGATTGCGGCGAAATGTCTCATCTTTCGTCGTGGAAACTGGCGTCCGGGGCGGGTCCGTGATTAGGATGTCCCCCGTCCGGTCGGGGGACCTGGCGCTGACAGCGTTTCTGGAGACGTGACGTACTGAGGGACGGGCATGAGCGGAAGCGAACGGTGGGCCTCCCGGGTGGGATTGGTGCTGGCCATGGCGGGGAACGCCGTGGGGCTGGGCAACTTCCTCCGGTTTCCCGCTCAAGCCGCCCAGAACGGCGGCGGCGCGTTCCTGATCCCGTACTTCGTCTCTCTCGCGGTCGTCGGTTTCCCGCTGATGTGGATGGAGTGGACGATCGGCCGCTATGGCGGTCAGTTCGGACATCATTCGACCCCCGGCATGTTCGATGCGATGGGGCGCGGTCGGCTCTGGAAGTACTTCGGGGTCTTCGGACTCTGGAACTGCCTGCTGATCGCGGCGTTCTACCTCTACATCGAATCCTGGTGCCTGGCCTACGCCGGGAACTCGCTGCTGGGGGGCTTCCGGTCGACGACCGGGAAGGAATACTATGATTACCTGCTGGGAACGCGGGAGAACTCCGTCATCGCCGTCGGCGGATTCGGCATGCTGATGTTCGGCGTCTGCATTCTGCTGAACCTCTACATCCTGTCCCGCGGCCTGGCGAAGGGGATCGAAATTGTCTCCAAGATCGGCATGCCGGTCCTGATCCTCTTTGCGACGATCCTGGCGGTGCGCGGGCTGATGATCTCGCCCGAGACCGATCCGCACGCGGTCGCCAGCCCCTTCGAGGGATTGAATTTCGTCTGGAATCCGAAGTTCGACTCGCTGCTCAATCCGACCGTCTGGCTGGCGGCGGTGGGGCAGACGTTTTTCACGCTGTCGATCGGGATGGGGTCGATGCACTGCTATGCCTCTTACCTCCGGCAGAACGACGACATTGCACTCAACGGCGCCGCCGGGGCGTGGACCAATGAATTCTGCGAAGTGGTGCTGGGGGGGACGATTCTGATTCCGATCGCCGTGGCTTATCTGGGACTGGAGAAGGTCCAGGGGGGCTCGGGCTTCGGGCTGGGATTCATGGTCTTTCCCCAGCTCTTCAACAACTGGGGCTCGTTTGCCCCGCTGGCCGGTTTCCTGTGGTTCGGCCTGCTGTTCTTTGCCGCGATCACCAGTTCGCTGGCGATGGGTCAGCCGATGATGGCCTTCCTGGAGGACGAGTTCGACCTGCCTCGCGAGAAGTGCGCGCTGCTGTTCGGGGCGATGCTGCTGCCGCTGGCGCTGCCCGTCGCGCTGCTGCATTCCAAGACGTTCTTCGACGAGTTCGACTTCTGGGCGGGAACGTTTTCGCTCGTGGTGATGGCGGTCGGCGAAGCGATCCTGTTCTCATGGGTCTTCGGCGCCGGCAAGGGCTGGGAAGAACTAATGCGGGGCTCCGATCTCAAGGTGCCTCGCATTTTCTTTTTCATCATGAAGTACGTCACGCCGGTCTTCCTGATCGTCATCCTGGTCGCCTTCATGCTGAAGCCGCAGGCCGGGTGGGATACCTACCTCGCGGCCGCCGCCGGCCAGAAGGAGGCGCCGCCGTGGGAATGGGCGCCGGACGGAATGGTGGGCATGCTGCTGCACCGGGATTTGCCGATCCCCGACGGAGCGCATCCCGACGAGGCCGCCTTCGTCAACAATTTGAAGCTGGTCCGGACTGTTGATCGCGGGGTGATGATCGCCACATTCCTGGGGCTGGCAGGTCTGGTTGCCGTCGCGTGGAATCGCCGCAAGCTGAAGTCGGGAGCCGCCGCATGACCGTTCTCGCGTGGGTGTTTCTGGCGTCGACCTGGTCGATCATCATCGGCTGCACGCTGTATTCGTTCTACAAGCTGCTGTTCATATCGCGCGGGCTGGACGAAGATCCGAAGTAGCGCCGCTCCCCAGCAGCCTTGTTTTCTGTATTTTCACCGAAAGGCCGCCGTGATGCCTCAGGAAGATCCCGTCCTCACCAGCTCCCGCCGGGAAATGCTGGTCGCCTTCGGTATCTGGATCGCCGCCACCGTCTATTCGACAAGCTACTGCTCCCTTCACGGCTATGGGCGAACGGCCGAATCTTTGAGATTCGTATTTGGCTTTCCCGACTGGATTTTCTGGGGGATCGTTGTCCCCTGGGGCCTGTGTGTGATCGCCTCGGGGATCTTTGCGTTCTGCTTCATGCGCGACGAAGAACTCGGCGATCCGCACCCTGAGGAATCCGAAGGTTGAACCCGTCGAAACGTCTTACTTCCTCTCCGAACCTGCACCTGCGTCCCTCCCGCCTTCCGAACCTGCCCGCCTCCCCGTTCGCCACGAGGACCACGCATGCCTGACTCGATTTTGGCAGATACTCCTTCCCCCGGTCTCGCCGTCCTGGGGGCTCTGCTCGTTTTCATCGCCGCCTCGGTCTGGTTGGGGACGATGGCCCAGCGGTCGCTGAAGAAGCAGCGGTTTCTGGAAGGGTTCTTTCTGGGCAACCGCGGCCTGGGCGCGTGGACGCTGGCCCTGACCGCCACAGTGCAGAGCGGCGGCACCTTCATGGGATTTCCCGCGCTCGTCTACAGCCACGGCTGGGTCGTGACGCTCTGGATTGCCAGCTACATGGTGGTGCCGCTGACAGGCTTCGCCATCGTCGGAAAGCGGCTGGCTCAGATCTCCCGCAAGACGCAGACCGTGACGGTTCCCGACATGTTCCGCGAGCGGTTCGCCGCTCCGCGCGTGGGCCTGACGGCGTCGCTGCTGATTATCATTTTCCTTAGCTTCACGATGATCGCCCAGTTCAAAGCCGGGGCGACGATCATGAAGCTCTCGATTCCCGGCAGCGGAGCGTTTGCCCTTTCCGAAGACCTTCCGGTCGATATCGACGTGAAGTTCTATCTCGGCCTGGCGGTGTTTGGCGTGACGGTCGTCGGCTACACGATGATCGGCGGCTTCCTGGCGTCCGTCTGGACCGACCTGTTTCAGAGCGTGATGATGGCCTTCGGCGTCATGATCCTGCTCTGCCTGGCCCTCCCGGCGGCCGGCGGTCTGGAACAGGCAACCGTGGTCGCGATGGAACGGACCGGGCCGAGCTATGCGTTTGCGCCCGGCTATGAGCCAGGCGGCCGCGATTTCCTGCCGATCGGTCTGGCGGTCTCGATGTTCTTTATCTGGGTTTATGCCGGCTTCGCCACGCCCGCCAGCATGATTCGCGTGATGGCGGCACAGAACACCGAGGTGATGCGGAAGTCGATCGTCCTGCTGGCCTGTTACAACTGCCTGATCTACGTCCCGCTGATCATGATCTGCATCGCGGCCCGTGCGATCCTGCCGGACTTCAATCAGCCCGATGAAGTCATTCCGCGCATCGCGATGTTCGTGACGCAGGACATTCCCTTCGGGAGTCTCCTGACCGGACTGATCCTCGCCGCGCCGTTCGGCGCCATCATGGCCTCGGTGAGCTGTTTCGTCCTGGTCATCGCGTCCGGCCTCGTGCAGGACATCTACCTGCGATTCATCAATCCGAAAGCCACGCAGGACCAGATCAAGTTCGTCACCCGCGCCGCGATGGTGCTGGTCGGATTCGTCGGCATCGCCGCCAACATTTATCCCCCCAAGTATCTGCAGGCGCTGGTGGTGATCAGCGGCTCGTCGGGGGCTTCCGCATTCGTCACGCCGGCGCTGATGGCCTGCTACTGGCGGCGGTCGACCGCCAATGGCGTCATGGCGGCCATGCTCTGCGGCTTCGGCGTTTACTTCGGTCTGTACGCCACCGGATGGATGCAGACCTGGGCCCTGGCCGTCGGGGGCGACACCCCGACCGGCCTCGCCGCGACGATCATCGGCATCCTGGGTCCGGATCGGGGGATCGGCCTGGCGTCCGCCGTGCGGCCCTACTATCTGCTCAGCCTCGATCCCGTGGTGTGGGGGCTCGCGGCCTCCGCGATTGCCGGCGTGGGCGTTTCGCTGATCACGACGCCTCCGCCTGCCGAGCTCGTTTCCAGGTTCTTTGACGCGCCGGAGAAAGCTCCGGCGCCGGCCTGAATGTGATCTCGCGACGGTCCAGCTAGAATCCTCGGCGGGGTGTCCATTCGACGATCCCCATGTTCCACCGCGATCGAGTGTCCTATTGATGTCCGCAGTCCCACCGCGTCCCACGCTCCCCTACCGCACCGCTCTGGCGATCGCCATCGGCAGCGCAGTCTGCGTGATGATCCTTACCGTCCTGGTCGGCGGCGGACGGGGCGTGATTCTTCCGCCGGCGGAATCGCTGGTCTACACGGTCGAGGGGCAGGGAACGGCCGAGGTGAAGGACGAATTCGAAGTCCGCGACGGCTGGGAGCTGCGCTGGGCCAAGACCGGCAAGATCGACGAAATCCGCTGGACGCGCGATAGCGGCGAATCCCGAGCGTCGCAGGGAGTCCCCGCGCAGCCGCTCCAGGACACCGGCAGCGTGAACGTCGCCCGCGGCGGCAAATACCGCTTCAGCGTCAAAGGGACGGGGCACTGGAAGATCGACGTATACCAGTTCGACGTGAAATAGCCGTCAGGTCGGACATCGAGTATTGACGTATTGATTCGAACGCAAGTACGGGTGGTCGGCGTCGGAATCTGCGACGACCCGGCTCCGCGGAGATCACGCAGGATTCTGGGTCGTCGCGGACTCCGACCCAGCCACCCTTGTGTTGAATTCGCATCGGCGGGAACTCAATCTCACCGTCCGTGAACGCGAAACAGCTGACGCGCCACATACAGCGGCGGTTCCGATCCCGCGACGATCAGCTCCGGCGCCCAGCGGCGAATTTCGGCGGCCTCGCTTCCGTCGCCCAGCGGCGCTAGAGAGACCTGGTCCGGCAAGTCGATCGCTCGATCGAGCACGCCCGCGGCCACCAGTTCGTCGAACCGCCGGGGACTGGCGAAATCAGTGTACCCGTAGGTCAGCCGGTACCGGACGACTTCGGCCCAGTTGACGTAGATGTGCGTGACGCCGTGGCTGGCAAGTGTCGCAAGAATTTCCTTCGCCGGCTTCAAGGGCCGCTCGGCGGAGGAAACTTCCCGATCGTCGACCCCGCACCACTCCTCCAACAGCGAGTGATCGAAGACCGTGTTGTACGTGACCGGAAACTCCGCATGAAACAAGGCGGCCTCGCCGACACAGAGCGGATGAAAGTCCGCCGACAGCCGTCCGTCATCGATTTCGTGCTTCAGGAAACTCAGCACCGGCGCGGCCCGCTGCCGGGCGATAGACAGTTCCGTCAGTCCCGCGCTGTAGCCGACCAGTCCGCTGGTCACGATCGCCAGATTCAGCAGGAGCCCCGCCAGCAGCACCGGCGGGACCAGCTTCCGACGAACGCCGGTTGAACACGCCGACCACCCCGCCCCCGCCAGCAGCGACGCCACTGGCAGCATCGGCACCCAGAAGCGGTCGATGTGATGCGTCAGCAGAAACCACTCCAGAAACAGCCAGCCCAGGTACAGCGCAATCAGCCCGATCAGCCACCGCCCCCGTTCCAGCAACCACGCCAGCGGTACGAAAGCAAACACCAGCCCGCTGTGCCAGTCGTTGTTGCCGATGAAGTCCTGCAGCTTGCGAATCAGATCGACTGCCCATGCGCCGAAGCTGGCATAGTGAGGCAGCGGATGGCCGTGCTGCCATTTGGCATGATCGGCGGGAGTCCAGTCGCCGCCGCCGAAAAGCCCGTAAGCGAGCGGATAAACCGGATTGCCGGTCTCGCAGAGATTCCTCAGCAGCCACGGACCGGCGACCAGCAGGACGCCGGCGGAGTAGACCCCGACCAGCCAACCACGCGTCTTGAGCGACGCCGACTTCCCGCCGGCCCAGACCAGCGCCAGCCCGATCGGAATCGTCGACACCAGCAGCCCGGGATACTTGCAGCCGAACGCACCCCCGGCGAAGACCCCCGCCAGCCCCGCCCACGCCAGCAGCGTTCGATCGATCTTCCCGTCCTTCGCCCGCAGAAGTTCCAGCGCGACCCCCGCGGCGATCATCGCCGCGAGGATGTAGGCGCTCAGGCCCCCCTCCGCGTAGGCGATGATTGAAATCCGCGTTGTCCACGGGATCGACAGCCAGACGACGGCAGCCAGCCAGCCGGCGGCCGGCGAGAACCAGCGTCGGCCGAAGGCATAGAGCCCGACCGCCGTCAACGGGGCATAGAGTGCGAGGACCGCCTGGCCGACGAGTGCTCCCGTGTGCCATTCGCCCCACGCGGCCATCCCCGCCAGCAGGAGCATCTCTGTGAGAAATGGAAAGCTCGTGTAGACGTTGTGCGACAGAAACGTGATCCGCCCCTGCTGCAGCCACTCCTTCGGACCGCCCAGATGGTATTCGCAGACATCAAAATCATTCTGCGGCGTCAGCGAGCCGATCACCAGCGGCAGCAGAAACGCCACCATCACCGCCCCCAGAACGATTCGCCACATCGTCGAGAACGGCAGCTCGTCCCGCCGTCGCACAGGCCCCGGCGAAGCACCCTGCGGCGTCATCCACGCCGCCCAGGCGCCGGCGAAGAATCCGAGCGTCTCCCAGCCCCAGAACCACCCGGCGGACAGCAGTCCCAGCAATCCCAGCCCCAGTGTGACCGTCGACAGCACGGTCAGCCCCAGCATCCCGGCTAGGTAACACCGCTCGGCGCGCGTCAGCGCCGCATCGACGCCGACAGCTCGAAGCCCGAGCCGGCCCCAGCCCCACGCCCCCGCTGCCAACCCCGCCGCGGCAAGCAACAGCGGCAATTGCTGCAGCAGACCCGACCAGCCGGCCGGGGGAGCGTCTTTGACCTCGGGAGGATCGATCACGTCGAGCAGGTGAAACGGCGCCGACTGCAGCACATCCAGCCGCGTCGACGGCCGGTTGTTGGGCATGTCGAGCGAATAGAACCAGAGACTGAAGAGGATCAACCAGGCCGCGGCAGCGACGTCGATCCCGCGCGAAACCTCACCCGGAACACGCCCGGGCACTGCGGGCGGAGGTTTGCGCGGAGTCACGAGATTCTCCCCGGACCAGATCAGGACCTCTCCGGGTGGCACGCCCCAGAGGCTTTGCGATGGGCGTGGAATTCGCCACAAAGACACGCCCTTCGAAGACTCAGGGACGTGCCACCCGATGCAATCAGTCTACGTCAGCTTCACCCGCCCCAGCCGTTTCTTCCCCGCCTTCACCAGCAAACCATTGGCCACCGGAATCGGCTGATCGTGAGTCGTCATCGCCTGCAGTTCTTCGCCGAAATAGGCCCCCCCCTGAGCAATCAACCGGCGAGCATCGTTGCTCGAAGCCACGAGACCGGACAGTTTCAGTAACACGGCCGCGGGCAGCATGCCGTCGCGCAGCTCGCAGGCGGGGATGGCGAGCTCGGGAATCTCGTCCGGCAGCGCCCCGCCGCCGATTTCCCGCTGCCAGCGTTCGGTCGCTTCTTTCGTCTCGCCAGCCGCGTGATAAAAGCCGATCACCTCTTCGGCCAGACGGACCTTGGCGGCCTTGGGATGTCCGGCGAGAATCGCATCGACGTCGCTCAGCGGCAGGCTGGTCAGCAGCTCGAAGTACATCCGCATCACCTCGTCGGGGAGCTGCATGAACTTCTTCATCATCTCGTACGGCGATTCGCTGATGCCGATGTAGTTCCCCAGGCTCTTCCCCATGCGGCGGACGCCGTCGAGACCCACGAGAATCGGCGACATCACGCCGATCTGCTGCGGCAGGTTCTGATCCCGCTGCAGGTCCCGCGCGAGCATAAAACTGTAGAGCTGCTCGGTCCCCCCCAGTTCGATGTCCGCCTTGATCACCACCGAGTCCCACGCCTGCATCACGGGGTAGAGGCACTCGTGCAGGAAGATCGGCGACTGCGCGGCGTAGCGCTTGGCGAAGTCGTCCCGCGTCAGAAGCTGAGCCACGGTCACTTTGCCGCAGAGCTGGATCACATCCGCAAACGACATCTTGCCGAACCAGTCGCCGTTGCGATGAATCTCGGCCCGCGACAGGTCCACGACTTTGCCGACCTGCTGCAGGTAGTCCTGCGCATTCCGCTCGACGTCTTCGGCGGTCAGCTTCTTGCTGCGGGCGTGATCGCGGCCGCTGGGATCGCCGACGAGGGCCGTGTAGTTCCCGATGATGATGACGGCGTGGTGCCCCAGTTCCTGGAACTGACGCATCTTGCGCAGCGGGACGGTGTGGCCCAGATGGACGTCGATCCCGGTCGGATCGATCCCGTACTTGATCCGTAGCGGCTTACCGGTCCGCCGGCTCTCGTCCAGCCGTTTCTCCAGTTCCTCTTCGGGAACGATCTTCTCCACGCCCCGGCGAATGATCGCCAGTTGCTCGTCGACGGCCGCAAA
This sequence comes from uncultured Planctomycetaceae bacterium, assembly GCA_942493135.1. GTDB lineage: Bacteria > Planctomycetota > Planctomycetia > Planctomycetales > Planctomycetaceae > Planctellipticum. The sequence continues at coordinate 4,228,560 of OW818684.1, forward strand.
CGTACTCATCTCGGTCCTGTTCACAAACACTGCGGACTCCCCGCAGTCGATCGATAACCTGTCACGACTCGACCCAAGGGTCCCGGCAGCCTAGCGAAGGACCCGGTATTGCTCAACCGGGTCGCATCAGGGCGGCCGGAACGGTCGCCCGGCGAATAACCACGCCCGTTACAGACGGTCGACGCCTATTTGGCCGGGACCGGGAACTCGGCGGCGGGGCCGACTCGCAGGTTGCGGAACCGGACGACCGTACTGTGGTTCTGCAGGCCCAGAAAGCCGTCCGTCTTCCGCAGCTTGATCAGCGGATGGTCGTTCTCCGTCAGGTTCACGACAGTCACTCCGTTATGCACGATGCTGTAGAGCTGGCCGCGACAGTTGATCTCCATCGTGTTCCACGCGCCCGGCTGGCGTGAGACGCGCGGACTCGCCCCGGCGATGTCGTAAACCGATGCCGAGTACTGATAATCCTTGAGCTTTGCGTGCTTCTCGGCAAAATCGTCGAGGACCTGGACCTCGACGCCCGCGGGCGGCAGGGTCTCGTTCTCGCGGTGGTGATTGCCGTCTTCGGGAACCCGGACGTAGATGCCGCTGTTACCGCCGGGGGAGAGCTGGTAATCGAATCGCAGGTTGAAGTCGCCATAGGAGGCGTCGGAACGGAGCCAGGGTCCCTTCTGGCCGTTGCAGACGATGCAGCCGTCGACGACGCTCCAGCAGTCGGCGGCGGCGCCGCCCACGGCGGTCCAGCCGGCCAGATCCTGGCCGTTGCAAAGCGGTTTGTAATTCAGTTCTTTGACGGTGATGTTGCGCAGGAGGAACTGCCCTCCCTTGGGAACTTCAATCTGGAAGCCGACATAGCCGTCGGCCGCCTGCAGTCCGCCGACGGACCAGGCGGGCTGACCGTTGATTTTGAGAGCAACGTGCTCTCCTTCGACATGGATGTCAAAGGCGTTCCAGTCTCCTTTGCGGATCAGTCCGGCGGACTCCGCTCCCTTGAGCTGGGCGAGATTTCCTTCCTTTCCGTCGAGCAGGTTGATCTGGTACGACGGCTTCGGGAACGGCTTGCCTTCGCCCGCCGAGCGGATGTAGATCCCGGCGTCGTAGTCGGCCGCCTGGAGGGCCTTCCATTCGACGTGCAAGTCGAAGTCGCGGTACTTGTGGTGGCTGCGGAGCCAACCGTCGCCGGCCTTGAGCCGGATGCAGCCGTCGACGACATCGGCTTCGCAGCCGTTCTCGACGACCCAGCCGTCCAGCAGATCGCTGTCGATCCGCAGCTGAGAGACCCCGTCTTCGGCCCTGACGGAAGACGTAATCGTCGGCCCGGCAGGGAACAGGGCCGCGGCAAGAAACGCAGTTCGCAGACAGTACTTCATGCTGGCGACACTCCCGCTAATCTCGACGAACGACTTCGTGAAAAACAGCGCAAAGCGGCAACTTCGCGCAGACGAAGTTGCCGGACGAGGCCACACTATAACAGCGGACAGGGCGCAGGGCAGCCGGTGAGTTGTCGGCTCCGGTCTCATTTTGCCGCGAGGGGCCGACGGCGACGGGTGGATTTGCAAACCCGGAGAGCGATCATGAGTCAGATCGGCAGCAGCGTGAATCAGGTTCCGCTGGCCGCGCCGGCGGCGGCCATCAGCGGCCAGATTCGATCCGCGGAGAACAATCAGCGCCAGGCGGAGGCGGGGGACCGGAGTTTTCAGGTCAGCCGGGACCGGCAACTCGATCAGACGGTTAACGACGTGGGCGATCCGGGCCAGTCGGATGATCGCGACGCCGACGGACGGATGATGTGGTCCGGCCAGGGCGGTCGCGCCGCCGGCAGTGAGGCGACTGGCGAGTCGTCGGACAACGCGTCTCGACCGCGCGCCCCGGATCCGCTGGAAGAGCGCGGGTTACAGCTCGACATCGACGCCTGACAGGAAATCCGGAGCGGCAATCAGGAACTAACTACTTGCTGCCGGCGCTCAGGAAGCCGAAGAGCCCCTTGCGGGCCTTCTTGGCGTCGGCCTTGGAGTCGATCAGCAGCGACTCATCCAACTGGCCGGCGAGCTGCTGAATCGAGCGAGTCAGCTTGGAGCGCGGCGCCTGGATGACTGCCGGGACGCCGCTGTTGCGGGACTCGACCATGGTGGAGTACTCGTTGGGAATCTGCACATAGATCTCGTGGCCCAGCGTCTCGAACGCCTTTGTGACGCTGATCTGGTTCTCTTCGAGACCGAGGCGATTCACGACGATCTTGACCTTTTCGGTCATCCCTTCGAATCGATGAAAGAACTGCAGCAGTCGGACGGCGTTGCGCAGCGAGGGGAGATCGAGCTGGGTGACGAGCAGAATGGTATTGGCGGACTCCAGGGCCGCGACGTCCAGCTCGCCGTAGCTCTTGCCGATATCGATCACCAGGTGGGAAAATGTGGACTTGAGCAGGGCAATCACCCGCCGCAGTTCGTCGGCGGACATGGGCAGGCGGATGTCCATATCGGCCGGTCGAGGGAGCAGATACGCGCCGCAGTCGTGTTTCGTCAGCGATCGCTTCAGCAGCGAATAGTCGAGGCGGGTGATGTTGTCGGCGACGTCCTGAATCGTGTAGTCGGGAATGATGTCGAGCCAGACGTCGGTGTCGCCGAGCGCCAGGTCGAGATCGATAATCGACACGCCGTTCGCCGCCCGCTGTGCCAGGCAGCAGGCAAGATTGATGGCCAGGGAAGTGCAGCCGACGCCGCCGCTGGCTCCAGCCAGCGCAATCACCTGGCTGGTCCGGACCTGTCCGTCGACACTGTTCTTCACCGTCAGGTGACGCAGGCGGTCCAGAGCCGACAGAAAGTCGTCGATCTTGAGCGGGGCGGCGAGGAACTCCTTGGCGCCGTTCCGCATTGCCTGCAGGATCAGGCTCCCTTCAGTCGAACTGCTGACGACGAGAACCGTGCAGTCCGGGGCGTCCGCGTGAATCCGGCCGATCAGTTCGAGTCCCTTCGTCGGATTGGAATCGAGCACCACCAGCGCCAGATCCGGCTGCGCCTGAGCAATCACGTCCGGGAAGAACTCATAGCGCTGGCAGTCGGCCACCAGCCAGACGACGTCGAGACCGAGCAACATCGTCTTCAGCTCGTTGCGGCTGAAATCGACCGGGTCTACAATCGCAACTCGAATCACATTCGACATGGTCTGCGTCACCTCACCCACCCGGGCGATTCTGCGTTCAAAGTGTCCGGTTGCCGACGGATAGGTCGGCAACCGGACGAATCCAGGGAACCACCTAGCGTGTGCCGCCCGTCTGCTGGATCGAACCGGAAGGCACCCGGCCTGATTCGGTTTCGAAGGCAGCCGATGAGACGCGGCCGGTCCGTGTCGAGGCCTGTCTCGGATTGAGCGGACTCCGTGTGGCGACCGACCGATCGGGCGCCACAGCGGTCCAGTCGCCGGTCGGGCGTTTTGAAATCCCGCGGGTCGACGACAGGGGAATGATCGGGCCGTCGTCCGCGGCGCGCGGCAGCGCCCGGTTCGCTTCGGCCGGCGGCACGGCCGCAGGTGCGGGCTGCACCGGTGGAGCAGGCGGCAGACTGAGTTCCGGGCTCGGCGTCGGAGCGAACTGATACTGGACGTCCGGGGCGGGACAGTACTCCATGCCGTCGCCGGAGACCGGCACTTCCATGAGTCCCTGGCCGATCAGTTCACGATCGGTCGGCGTATCGGTGCTCATGCCCGGACCGAGCGGCGGAACCTGATCGGACGGCATGGCCGCGGTATACTCGGGAGTAATCATGACCAGCAGTTCGGTTTCGGCCTGGTCGTAACTGACCCGGCGGAAGGCGGCGCCGACGCCAGGCAGCTCGCCGAGAAAGGGAATCTTGTTGGTGGTGGACGTATTCCGCATGTAGATCAGGCCGCCAATGACGAGCGTTTCGCCAAAGTTCATTTCAGCCTGCGTCTCGACGGTCCGCTTGGTCAAACCGGGCACCGTCGTGCCGTTCATCGTGATTGCCGTCGACAGGTCGCGTTCGCTGACTTCGGCGACAATCGTCTGTTTCAGCCGGGTCGGGCTGATGACCACGGGGAGAGATTCCAGCGAGACGCCGAATTCCTTCCACGAGATCGTCACCGTCCCCAGACTCTGCGGAACCGGAATCGGAAACTCGCCGCCGTTGATCAGGCGAGCCGGCTCGCCGCTACGGGTCACCAGCGTCGTCTCGGCCTGAATCTTGAGCAGGCCCTCCTTCTTCAGTGCTTCCAGCAAGCCCTGGAATGTCGCCGAGTTCCCGGCGATGCCGAGGGCCATCGTTGCGTTCCGGAAGCTGCCGCTCGCGAGGTCGGCGCCGACAGGGCCGCCGAAGGGAACGGTCAGAGCACTGAGCGAAGCAATGCTGCCCGGCGTACTTGCGAAGCCGGCCTGCTGACCGGAGAACGCAAAGTTAAAGCCAAACTGGCGAATCTTGGAGCGCTGACACTCCATGACTTTGACGCGGAGCTGGACTTCCTGCGGCCCACCCAGCTTCATCTGGTTGAGGACATTGGGATGGTACAGCCGGGCGATGTCCACGATCTGCTGGATCTGCTGCGGTTCGGTGACCCAGCCCCGGAGCAGGACCGCTTCCGGACCGATTTTGGTCACGGTCACGACGGTCTCGGGAAAGGATCGCTTGAGCACCGCCTGCAGCAACCGGGCGTCGCCGGTGACGAACGCCTCTACGGTGGAAATCTCGCCGCTCTCATCGGTGATCGAGAGCGACGTCACCCCCTGCGTGAGGGCGTGGACGCGGATCAAGTTTGACGACAGCGCGGTGACGGAGACGACCTCAGGATCGAATCCGTCGACGCGCTGGACCTTGGTCCTGAACTGCAGAACCTTGGAGGACTTCTCGGGAATCTCGACGTTCATTCGCGACGTCAGGATCGGGACCGCCTCGCCATCGGCGGTGCGAATCGGCTCGAGCTGCTGCGCGTGCAACGGCTCGAGTCCGGGTCCACAGAAAACTCCCAGCGACATCAAAGTCGCGACGACATGACAAAACCGGCTGGAGCGGGGCATCCGTGCACCTCTACTGCTGTGACCTTGGGACCGGGAGGTCACTCCGCCCGGATCTTCAGTTGTCTGTCCTCCTGATGCACGCCAACCATCGCTGGCGCAGGAGCGAGCAGACCCTTCATGAAACTTCTTGCGGCTTCAACGCTGGACGGGTCGATCGACACCTGGCGATCCTCTTTCGAGGCCGCGTCAGTCTCAATCGCCGGCAGCTCCACCTCCTGCACTTTCAGATCCGGCCCGCTGTAGATCTCAATCTTCCACATCTTCTTCTCGACTGGCGGCAGCGGCTGGCTGGCAGCGTTCAACGCTGCGGACGCAAACCGTTCCGCCAGATACATCCCGAAACTCGGCTTCTTCGGCCCTTCCTTGCGCGGTTCGACCGGCTCCGATGGCGGAACGACCTCGACCGGCTGCGCCGGCTCGGCGACGACCTCCGCCACAACGGGGGCCGGCTCCGGTTCCTTCATCTCTTCCGGTTCGTCAAAAATCCCTTGAGTACTGTCCAGGACGGAGTCGTCCGCATCGTGAATCGCAACGTCGGCGTCGTCCAGCTTGCTCCGCAACGCCAGGTGCAACGGCCCCTTGCTCTCGGCGAGCTTCAGGAGGTTCGCCTGCTCGGGAGTCACAACCAGCGACACGTTCTTCGCAATGGATTCCGCTTTCTCGATCTCGTCCGAACCCGCAACCGTTCGGTCCATCGAGTACACTTCAATGTACTTGAGGAACGTTTTTGTCCGCGACACGGTCCCAATTTTGGGCTTGGTCACCTTGTAGGTCACAAGCAGATCCACGCGATCGCCGGCCTTCATTAGGCCGCTGTGGGTCATCGTGGCGTTAACGGCAACCGTCACGACCCGCATCCCCACAGGAATCGTGATCGTCGACCCGTAAATCCCCTTTTCCCCGAGTTGCTGCAGTGCAATCGGCTGACCGGCAAAGGCCCGCGACTTCAGCGCCCGATCGTCGAACTCCTCCTTACTCGTCACCGCCCCCGGCGGCACGGATTCCTTGGGCAGGTTGTGAAACGCGACATTCGTCTCGTCCAGGCGAACCCCGGGGTCAATGTCTGTCCGGGCCACGAGAACCGCGACCTGTTCGCTGTTGTTCTGATTTCCCGACAGCATGCGCTGCACGCCCAACATGGCCACCAGGCCGCAACCGGCTGCAACTGCAAGCAGAATGACTGATTTCGATTTCATGGCGGGACTCTCCGCTGACGCCTGATTTCTCGTGGAATGGTTTTCGCGATGCCAACCCGTTTCGGCGGTGTCCGGCGGTCGTGAGTCCAGTCGCGATGAGATCCAGGCGATGCGGGACAGAATCCCGTTCGCAGTGCTCTTCATCGGCCGGAAACCCGTCGACCCTTCAGCCTTTAACGCCTTTGCCGCCACTGCGGGTTGGACTGACCGCACAAATTGGCCCGATCAAAGGTTCACAAAACCTCGTCCGGACTGTGCTCTGACTCAAGATCCTGCAAACAAGAGACGTGGCCCGCCTCTCAGATCAGCCCGGCATACGCGAAGTATCCGATCGAACCGACGCAGATGGGGATCCCGTACGGCAGCAGGGCCATCCGCGGTTTCCGTTCTGCGGCGATCTCTGCCAGCTTCCGCGGATTCCGGATCATGACCCACTCGTTCCAGATCATCAGGAACTGGCCGTAGTGATGACGCCACCGCCCGCTGGCCGCCACCATCACGACCGCCATCACGGCTCCGACAACCACAGACACGACGAATGCGTGCCAGGTGATCGCCGCTCCCAGCCATGCTCCCATCCCCGCCATCAGCTTGACATCGCCGGCGCCCATGCCCCCCACCGCGTAGAGCGGCAGGAGACAGAGGAGTCCGACGCACATCCCCCAGGAACTGGATGACAGCCCGGCCCATCCCCCGGTGGAAATCCCGTAGGCGAGGCCCGACAGGACCATCGGAAACGTGATCCAGTTCGGCACGCGAAGCTGGCGACCATCGATCCAGGCGGCGACGATCAGCACCACCGCGACAAACTTGACGTGCCAGTTTTCCAGCAGGAACTGCTGCCATTCCATCGAAGAAGCCTTTCGTGACAGTGAGGGGGACTGAAGACTGCTTGCGACCGGAAACGCCGATCGCTGAAAACAGCGCCGCCAACGGACTCCGCCGTCGGCAATGCCGAATCAAACTCGAACACGACGCACAAACCGCCGGCCCCGAAACACTTGCGGAGACGGCGGTCGATGCGTCCCTCAAACCGGTGACCGAACTACCGGATCCAGCCGAACAGATTGACCCCGCAGGCGCCGACCGCGGCCAGCACCCCCAGGCACTGTTCGAGATCCACGAGCGTCAGTTCGATCCAGAACGGAAACATGGACTTTTCCTGAGAGACCGAGAGGCACTCTGATAGAGAAGTGGGCCGTTCGAACCAGCCGCAGCAGCTGAAACGAACGGCCCAGATCGCAATTCCCACGGACAGACGGCTGAACCGTCGAGAGTCCGTCACAGCCCGTTGAAGGGCTGTCGCGAAATTAGGTGGCGGCGCCGCCCAGAGCCGTGTTGACGGCGCCGAACTTGACGTTGGCGCTCGTGCCGATGTTTCCGATGGCGGTGAGGCAGACGATGATGATCAGGGCGAGCATCACGGCGTACTCAACCGCGGTCGGGCCGTCTTCCGAAACCAGGAACTTCTTGACGCTGTTCACAAACTTGGTCATGACAAAACCTCTCTCTGCGTTTGCACCTGCCAGAGCCTTGCGGGCCTCCAGCTATTTCTCGAGGCGTCAAACGGTCGTAACATTACAGGCCGTCTGCCTCTGCACCCCATAACTCGCTGCCACGGAACAAGCTGCGTCGCTAGAACGGTGAACGCTCAGGACGGATTCGTTCCGAAGACACGCAAACCTAGGTCACAGCCCGAACGTGTCAAATTGCAGCGATCAGGAAATCTGGGAATTTTTAGGAGACTCTCCCGAACGTTCCCGGCAGCACGGTCAATCGTGAACTTCTGTGCAAATCCGCTCTCCTAGATTTCCCGTTCGACTCTGTCCGGAGCGTGACGGAAGTGTCAGAATGGGCCGCGGTTCGCCGACCCGTCGGCAATCCCTCCCGTCCCGATCTCATTCCGGGAGCGACCACCGGTTCTTTCTGGTCGCAACGCGTCTCCCGTTTGTTCGCCAGGAAATCATGCACCTGGTCACACTCGCGAAAGGGTCTGCCATGAGCGACGCCGCAATGCTTGAGGTCTATGAAGCCGGTGAAATCACCGTGATTGGCTTTGGCGGCCGCGAAATCCTCGACCATCTCAACCTTGCCGACTGCCGCGAACAGATCGTGGCGCTCGTCAAACAGCACGATTCCCGCGTCATGGCCTTCGATTTGACCGGCGTTAAGCTCGTTCCCAGCGGAATGCTCGGCCTGCTGGCCTCGGTCAGCAAACTCGGCGTCGAAGTCCACCTCTACAACGCATCGAACGACATCCGCGAAATCCTGGAGATCACACATCTGGATCAGGTGCTGCAGCTCCACGATGTGCCGGTGGGCTGAGTCGGACTTCGGGTATCGGGCTTCGCGGAGAAGACGGGATTCCGATCCGCGCGTACGTTGCCCCGGTCATCGCCGCCGAATCGACCACCTGCGCACAACCCGTCTCGGAGACGGCAGCGTCTGTGCCGGCCGGCTTTGTTTTTGTGGGTTGCTCACGTATTCTCCCTTGGCACGACTGGCGTCCGGCGACAGACCGGCGAGCAGGGAGAATTTCATGTCCGCGACGACCATTTCCGATTCGGGCTGGCGGCGAGTCGGTGAGTTTGCTGATCGCCTGATTCTGGACGACCGCGTCCCGTCACTGGCGATCACCGCAGGCGGACGCCAGGGGCCGCTGCGGTCTCACTTCGCCGGCCTGCGGGCTGCCGCCGGGACCGAGACTGTCGGTCCGGACACCGTCTTCCTGGTCGCTTCGATCACCAAACCGCTCGTCGCGATGGCGGCCATGCAGCAGATCGAACGCGGACGGCTGACGCTCGGGGACCGGATCACCGACTATCTGCCCGAGTTCGGCCGGCACGGTAAGTACGGCGTCGAAATCCGCCACCTGCTGACCCACACGTCCGGCCTCCCGGACATGCTGCCGGACAACCAGGAACTGCGGCAGCAGAACGCTCCGCTCGCGCGGTTTCTGCAGGGGGTCTGCGAAAGCGAACTGTCATTCGCCGCCGGACGCGGCGTGCAGTACCAGAGCATGGGCTTCGTGGTGCTGGCGGAAATCATCGGCCGCGTCGCCGGAGCGCCGTTGCCCGAGCTGCTCGCTGAGGAATTCTTCATCCCGCTGGGGATGTCGGCGACGGCGCTGGGCGCTCCGGATGCGTGGTGGGCGGGGATGCCACCGACAGTCGAACGGATCGCCGAGGTCCGGCTGCCCGAGGCTCAGGTTCACGGACCGGACTGGAACTGGAACAGCCGATACTGGCGACAACTCGGCGCACCCTGGGGCGGATTGCTGACCACCGCCGGCGACCTGGCGGCTTATGCCCGCATGCTGCTCAACAGTGGCGTGACTCCTTCCGGCCGACGTCTGCTGTCGGAGGCCTCACTGACGGCCTCCACAACCAATCAGCTCGCCTGCATGAAAGATGTTCCCGAAGACGAACGCCGCTGCCGTCCGTGGGGGCTCGGCTGGCGATTGCACTGGCCGGCGCACAGCGCCAACTTCGGCGACCTGCTCGGACCGCGGACGTTCGGACATTGGGGCGCGACCGGTACGGTATTGTGGATGGATCCCGACTCCGAGGCCTTTGCGGTGATTCTGTCGACGCAGCCCCAGGAGCCGGCGGGGGGACAACTTGCCCGGCTGTCGAACCTGATTGCCGCGGCGTGGCGCAAGGCGGGCTGATCCCATGCCTGAACCGTCGCTGCCACCGGAGAATCGGCGAAGACACTGGTGGCTGAGGGCCACCAGTGTCACCCCGCTGTCGAAGACACGATCGCCTGCACGACGACGGTGGTGGATTCCCCTGGCTGCGACCGGTTTGGGACTGCTCGTCGGGCTGCTCGTTGCAGAACTGGCTCTGCGGTTGATCGGGCCCGACTATCGGTCGCCGTATGCATTCGACGAGCACGGCGGCGCCGGACTGCTGCCGGGATTCTGTTACACGCAGATCCAGGAGGGCCGGGCATTGATCCGGATCAACAGCGCCGGATTTCGCGATCGCGAGCACGCGTTGCAGAAGCCCGCCGGGGCCTTCCGCATTGCGGTCCTGGGGGACTCGTTTGCCGAGGCGCTGCAGGTCGACGAATCCCGGACGTTCTGGTCGGTTCTCGAACGAGAGTTGCAGCCGTGTCCGGCACTCGCCGGCAAGACGGTCGAAGTCCTGAACTTCGGCGTCTCGGGTTTCGGAACGGCGCAGGAACTGGAACTGCTCCGGAGCCGGGTGTGGGCTTACCAGCCGGATCTCGTACTGCTCGCGTTTCTGCCGGGGAATGACGTTCGCAACAATTCGCCAACTCTCGAACCCGACCGCCGGCGCCCCTTTTACCGCCTGGTCGGCGACCGTCTCGAACTGGACCGGTCGTTTCTCGAAGATCCGGAGGTCGTCCGCATGCGGACATCAACCTCGGTCTGGCTGAAGGACGTGCTCCGACGCAACTCCCTGTTGATGGCGCTCGTCTATCACGCCCGCCATCGCGAGCCAGCGGTGCCTGCCGACGCACAGAATACCGAAGTGGGGCTGGACGACCGAGTGTTTGCGCCGCCGCACGACGACAACTGGCGCGCAGCCTGGCAGGTGACCGAGGGAATTCTATCGCTGATGGCGACTGAGGTTCGGCAACACGACTCGCGGCTGGTGATTGCAGTCCTCAACAACGCGGTCCAGGTGGCGCCCGATCCCGCAGTCACTCAGGAGATGGCCGAGCGGCTCAACGTCGGCGACATCGATGAACCCGATCGGCGACTGCTGCAGTTCGGCGAGCGAGAAGGCACGCCGGTCATCCTGCTCACTCCCCCCATGCGCGCGATCGCACGCCGTGAAAACGTCTACTTTCACGGCTTCCCGAATACGGCGCCGGGAACCGGACACTGGAACGAACTGGGACATCGGACCGCGGGAGAGATTCTCGCCCGCGAGCTCTGCACGCGACTGTCACCGTGAGCCGGAAACGCCGGGCGGCTTTCCCAGCAGATGCCGCAGCGCTCCGTCCAACTCCGGATACCGGAACTGGTAGCCCGTCTGTTCCAGCCGGGTCGGCATCACGCGGGCGCTGGCCAGCAGGAGATCGTTAGCCATCTCTCCCATCGCAAGTTTCGCGGCGAAGCCCGGGACCGGGAGAATCGTCGGTCGATGCAGCACTCCCCCGAGCGTTTTCGTGAATTCGTAGTTCGTACACGGACCGGGAGCAGTGGCGTTGACCGGTCCCGACAGCTCGTCGTGCTGGAGGCAGTGATAGATCGCCCCGACGAGGTCGTCGAGGGCGATCCAGCTCCAGTACTGCCGTCCGGAACCGATCGACCCTCCCAGCCCCAGCTGAAACGGGAGGAACATTTTCTGCAGCGCTCCACCCAGCGGGCTGAGAACCACGCCGATCCGCAGATTGACGACGCGAATCCCGGCGTCGCGTGCCGGCTGGCAGGCCGCCTCCCATGCTTCGGACAGCTCCGGCAAGAAACCCGTTCCGGGACCGGACGCTTCCGTGAGCGGCGACAGACCGCGGTCGCCGTAATAGCCGATCGCCGAGGCGCAGACCAACACCTTCGGTTTGTGCTGCCGCTGCGCGAGGGCTTCGCAGAGCAACCGTGTCGGGCCGACTCGACTGTCGCGCAGCCGGCGTTTGACTTCGGGAGTCCACCGCGCTCCGGCGATGTTTTCTCCGGCCAGGTGGACGACGGCGTCGAGTCCCTCCAGCCGTGCGGCATCGATCGTCCCGGCGGCCGGATCCCAGGGGATGTCGTTGGCCTGGTCGGAGCGGCTGCGGACGAGGCGGAAGACCTCGTGCCCCTGTGTGGTGAGCAGCGGAGCGAGAGACTTGCCGACCAGACCGGTCGCTCCCGTGACGAGCACTTTCATGGCAGATCGGTCCCGATGGCTGGCCAGCAGTTGCAGATCGCCGGCGGTCACGTCGTGGCGGTAGCGAAACGCACGATCGAGTTTCCGGCGGACAAATCGCCCGCCGAGCCATCGACCGACGTTTCCCAGCGGTAGAACATACTCGATATGGTCGACCAGTTCGCTCCCTGCGGACTCGTGGGGCCGAATCAGGTGCGTGTGCTCGAACTGGCGGAACGGTCCGCCCGGGAGCTGGATATCCTGAAACTGATGGGGAGGCTGGTAGCCCTGATGCAAGGCCACCCACTGCTTCCGGAACGGTCCGATCCGGACTGTCACTTCGACCCGGACGCCATCCCGGATGCCGCCAGTCGGCGACGTCACCTCGACGTTTTCCCACGGCGGATTCAGCCGTTGAAAGGCCCCCGGTCGTTCGTGCCACGCGAACAGTTCCTCGGCCGATACCGGGACCGCCACGGCGCGTTCGAAGATTTCCGCGTTATTCCCGGCTGATGCGGCGTGGCTCATGAAGAGTCGATTCCATGGGTTTTGAGGGACGCATTGCTGTGCTGGCGACTAAACGGCCTGCTTCGCGAATCGATGGAGGAATTCTTCCGGATCTTCGATTCCGGCAACTCGTTGCTGAAGTGTGTTCAGCGCCTTCAGTGCGATCTGGCGCACGCGTTCTTTACTGAGTCCGAACTGCTCGGACAGTTCCGCGAGGCTCTGGCCTTCGGGATGGCCGTTCAATCCAAATCGTGCAGCCAGGATCTGCCGTTCTCGTTCGGGCAGTTCGGCCAGCATCCGGCCGACAAGCCGTTCGCTGTCCCCCTTTGGCGAACCTGATTCGTGGGAATCGGTCCGCGGATCGGCGATCTGCGATAGCGAGATTTCGTCGTCCGAGACGTTGAACTCGTGGACGTTCTTCCGCTTCTTCAGCGATCGCAGCATCTGATTCCGCACGGCCCAGGTGGCGTAGGTGCTGAACCGATTGCCGAGCTGAATGTTGAACAGCTCCACCGCCCGGATCATCGGCAGCAGCCCCTCGCTGATCAGTTCCGAGAGTTGGTCCAGGGAACTGGCGAGTTTGCGGGCGACGGAGACGACCAGCCGCAGGTTGGCCTGGACGATCCGATTTCGCAGCTCGTTCGCCTCGGCCAGGTCGGCTTCGATCTGCGCCACCAGCCGAGCCGAGGGCCGGCGCGGTTTCAGCCGCTGCTGACTGGAGGCCGCTCGGAAGCGGAGGTAGTTCATCCGCGTGAAGAGAAATCGTTCTTCCGGACCGGTCAACGGAGACTCCGCCACCAGGCCGGAGACAAACGCAATCCCCGCAACTGGACTGGTCACCCGGCTCGAACCGCTGGCCAAGTCCGGAGCCAGTGCCGCAATTCGCGTCTCCGCATCGGGCTGCCGGAACCAGTCGTGATCCACGAAGGCGATTTTTTGCTGCAGGAGAGTTTCGGCGTGCAATCGCAGGTCGCCAGCCACCGGGCCTACGCTGACTGGAAGCGAGACTAAGTGGTTGGAGCGTGGAATGTTACGAATTCTGCTGACGGTGGCGACCATGCTGAGCTCCCACACTGAGGCAACTGAAGAGGATTTCATCAACAGGAAAACCGTTCAATTCGGTCACGATTAACCAGGAATCCTCCTCATGCGGAACATTTTCTGTAACCACTTTCCAGAACACGCGTTGTGCATTTTCCGCCTGCCGCATCGGCAGAAAACGGCTGCTGTCGGCGGCAAATGAACTTTCCGGTCGAACCCGCCGCAGCCGGTCTTCAAACGATCCCCGATCCGTCCTATACTTCCAATCCGCCGTCAGGCTGTGCTCAGGATGAGCCGTGCGCTGGCGGCCAACACGTTCGCTCGGCCCGTCGGAAGGGACTCCGGATGCGCAGCATCGCCGTGATGAATCAGAAGGGTGGCGTCGGTAAGACCACCACCAGCGTCAACCTGGCCGCCGGACTGGCTCGCGCCGGCCGAAGCGTCTGCCTGATCGATCTCGATCCGCAGGGGCACTCGTCGCTCCATCTGGGCGTCGAAGCATTTGGGCAAACTCCGACGATTTACGATGTCTTCGCCGGCCGGAAGACGCTCGCCGAAGTTCGCCAACTGGCCCAGGATCGCCTGTGGGTTGCGCCGGCGGACCTCGACCTGGCCGCCACCGAGCTCGAACTGGTCGACGCTTCCGACCGCGAAATCGTGCTGCGGAAGGCCCTCGAACAGATGTGCCAGCAGGCGCCGGTCGACTACGTCGTCTTCGACTGTCCCCCTTCGCTGGGCGTGCTGACCGTGAACGCATTGACGGCCGCCAAAGAAGTTTTCATTCCGCTGCAGCCGCACTTCTTCGCACTGCAGGGTCTGTCCAAGCTGTTCGAAACGACCGCTCTGGTGAAGCGCCGGCTGAACCGCGAGTTGCGGGTCACCGGCATTGTGTTGTGCCTGTACGAAACGGGCACCCGACTCGCCGCGGATATCACCGACGACCTGATGCGGTTCCTGGATCAGAGCGACCCGCTGGCGCCCTGGAAGCAGGCCCGGATTTTTAACAGCCGCGTCCGGCGGAACATCAAGCTCGCCGAGGCCCCCAGCTTCGGCCAGTCGATCTTCGAATACGCTCCCAAGAGCACGGGGGCCATCGACTACGAAGCCCTGATTCAGGAAGTGATTGCCTCGGAAGTCGCCCCGTCGGCAGCCGCGGCTTAGTCGGTCGGCTGGAAACAGCCTCTTCCCCCGGTTTGACGCGCGCGGTAGACTTTTTCGGGTGGTGCTGCGGCGAACCGTGTGGTCCGCCCGGTGTCCATCGCTTGGGAAGAAGTCGTCCTCACCGCGGGAGCGAATCGTGGAGCACAATCTAATCGCTGAAACGTTTGTCGAGCCCGCCGTCGCAGCGTTGGCAGTCGTTCCGGCGGTTGAAACCGTGCTGGAAGCGATCCGTCTGGACGCTCTGCTCGACGCCCCGCAGTTTCTGGCGGACTCCGTCAATCTGCTCGGCGGCGAGTAACCAGCACGATTCGAACGGGCGACGGGAGGCATGCCCAGGTGCTCGACCGCCTGATCGGCCTCGAAACCGAGTACCTGATCCGCTTTCAATCGGACGATGCCTCCCGGCCCGCCGACCGGGATCTGTTTGACCAGCTGCTGTCCCAGCTGGATCGCCAGATTCCGACCGCGGCCGCCGAAGCGAGTGCGACTGGCAAAGTCGGGGTCTTTCTCGCCAATGGCGGCGCCGTGTGGTTCGAGACTCGCCGGCCTGCGTCGGGGATCGGCCTGGTCGAGGGGAGCACTCCCGAGTGCCGCAGCCCGCGAGCACTGCTGGCGCAGCAGCGGGCGATGGACCGACTATTGTCGGAAAGCGCCCGGCGACACATTCCAGACCGCTTCTTCCTGCTGAAGAATTGCCGCGACAGCCGCGGCACCGCCTATGGCGCCCAGGAAAACTACGAGGCGACGCTTGCGACCGGCTGGCGACTCACGTTCTGGCGATTCGGCGCCGGCTGCCTGATCGCGTTCCACGCAGTCCTGCTGCTGGCACTGGTCGTTCCCCTGTTTGCGGTGCTGATGGCGTTCAATGGCCTGATCCTGGCGCCGCTGATTCTCTGGGTCTGTCGGATCTCCGGCCGACCAGCCAGTCGCGAGCTGAAAATGGAGCTCTTCGGTCGGGGTTGGTTCACCAAAGGGGACGCCGATTCGTATCTGCCACGATGGCTCGAACCACCCATTGAATTCTTGATGCGTCTGCTGCTGATTCCCGGCAGCCTCTTCTGCTCGCTGCTGGTGATGTTGATGCCGCTGCATCAGACTCAACGCCGGCTGTTGCCGTTCCTGCTGACGCGAACCATCTGGGCCGGAGCCGGATGGATTGACCAACGGGGCCAGCTTCAGATCGCGGAGAAAGCGACCTCCCGGACGCGCGTCGTGATTCACATGCTGCTCGACCACGACCGGCCGATTTTCGGTCTGGGCCAGTTCCTCAAGCCATCGCTGCTGGCGATGTTTCACCGACCGTCGATTCAGCAGCTGTTCCACCACCGCCAGCGGATTCAGGTCTCGATCGGCGACTCGAATCTGTGTGAGGAAGCGGAATATCTTCGGATCGGCGCGACCGCGTTGGTGTTGGACGCCATTGAAGCAGGTGCGATCCCAAGTCCCCCCTCGCCGCGCTGGACGATACGGACTCTGGGCCGGATTTCACGTGACCTGGGCCTGACAATCGCATTCCCGCTCTGGCGCGGTCGGCCGATGACCGCCGTGCAGATCCAGCGGTGGTACCTCAACGCCTGCCGCCGGTTTGTCCACGAACAAGAGCAGGTTCCGGACGAAGTCTGGGACCTGTTGTCCCGCTGGTCGGCGGTGCTGGATGATCTGGAAGACAATCGCGAAGCACTCGTCGGCCGGGTGGACTGGATCACCAAACAGATGCTGCTCGACCGGGCGGGAGCCGACCTGCCCTCCGAGTCCCGCAAGAAGATGGACCTCCGGTATCACGAGTTGTCACCCGACGGGTACTGGTCACAGCTCTCCGCGGCGGGCCTGACAACCAGCGTGGTGACGGACGAAGAGATCCAGCATGCAATGCGCTGGCCCCCGGCCGGAACGCGGGCCATGGAACGGGGCCGGATGATTCGCGAGTTCTACCGGGGCGACGAAGCGATCGTGGTGGGTTGGGGCTCGATTAAAGTCGGTTCCGGGCCGAAAGCCCGGGTGATTCCACTGTCGCCGGAGTCCGACGGCAGCGATTCCCGGCCGACTCCACAACCGATCGAAGCAGAAGCCGATGACGAGAACTTGCCGGACGGGCCGGAATAGGTGTTTGATGTCCGAGGTTGCGGTCGACCAGACCGGTCTTCCGCTTCGGGCACCCGCGGTTTAGAGTTTCCGGCATGCAACGCCGACTCGCCCAACTTCCGCTGCATTCCGGCAAGGCGCCCGCCTATCTGTTTCAGCGGATGACCAAGCTCGCCGGGGCGATCACGATGGCCGTCGTGGATCGCTACGGCCCGGACGAAATGCTCCGCCGGCTCTCCGATCCGTGGTGGTTCCAGGCCTTCGGCTGCGTGCTCGGTTTCGACTGGCACAGTTCCGGAGTCACCACTGTCACCTGCGGCGCACTCAAGGAGGCCGCGAAAGTCTACGGCGACGATCTGGGGCTGTTCGTCGCCGGCGGAAAGGGGAACACCAGCCGGCAGACTCCGCGCGAGATCGCCGAGACGGCCGATCGAAAGTCTCTGACCACCGGCGACCGGCTGATCTACGCCTCGAAGATGAGCGCCAAAGTCGATTCCGCCGCGGTGCAGGACGGTTATCAGCTCTATCACCACTGCCTGATTTTCACGCCCGCGGGGCAATGGTGCGTGGTCCAGCAGGGGATGAACGACGAAGCGAAAACGGCCCGGCGGTATCACTGGCTCGGTTCGATCCTGGATGACTTCGTCTGTGAGCCGCACGCTGGCATCGACGATCTGCAGACGCCGCAGGTCCGGCCGCAGGCTCCGCGGCAAAAGGTCTTCAACTTTGTCGCGGGGGAAGGTCAGAGCAATCGGCAGTCGACGGCGGAACTGCTCAAGGAGTCGCCAGAATGGATCGTCGCCCAGTGGAAACAGGCGACCTCCGGACCGACGCTGTTCGCACCGCAGCACCATCGCGTCCTGAAGTCGGACATCAACCCGGATCGGCTCCGAAAGCTGGTTCGGACGGCCCACGAGGCCCAGCCGCAGGGTTTCGAGCAACTGCTGGGGACTCCCGGCATCGGGCCGGCGGCGGTTCGCAGCCTGGCCCTGCTGGCGGAGATCATTTTCGACGCCCCGGTCTCCCATCGAGATCCGACGGAAGCGCCGCCGATGGCCGGCGATGAACCCCGACCGCCGGTCGCGGACGGCCGCCGCTGGGCGGACTATTCCTATGCCCACGGCGGCAAAGACGGGACTCCCTTTCCGGTCGACCGGGAGACCTACGACCGGAATATCGAGTTCCTGCACGATGCGGTCCGGGCGGCCCGGCTCGGGGATCACGAAAAGATCGAGGCTCTCAGCCGGCTCCGCGGAGCATCGCAGAGACAGCAAAACTCGTTGCCTGATATGCAGTTATGAAATATGGAGCCGCGGCTGACGGGAAGGTCTGGCCGTTGCGACGTCTATTTCGGCCGCTGGCCGGACACGTTAGAATTCCCCCATCCCCGACGCGATCGGACGGCGAAGCGGGGAAAGTCCGCGCACAGTCCCAGCCATCCTCAATCTCCGGGCAACGGTCCGGGGACACGCCACAGAATTCCCCATGTTTGATCAGCGCTTCATTCGCAATTTCTCGATCGTGGCCCACATCGATCACGGCAAGAGCACCCTTTCGGACCAGTTGCTGCTCAAGAGCGGCGCGATCACCGAACGCGAATTCCGCGAGCAGATCCTCGACGATCTGCAGGTCGAACGCCAGCGGGGGATCACCGTCAAGGCGCGGGCCGTCGCCATCAACTACACTTACAATGGTCAGCAGTACGAGATCAATTTCATCGATACGCCCGGTCACGTCGACTTCCACTACGAAGTCTCCCGCAGCCTGGCGGCGTGCGAAGGAGCCCTGCTCCTGGTCGACGCCTTCCAGGGCGTGCAGGCCCAGACGGTCGCCAACGCCTACGCCGCGATCAACGCCAATTTGGAAGTGATCCCCGTCGTCAACAAGGTCGACCTGCCGATCACCCGCATCCCGGAAGTGCTGGATGAGATCGAGTCGGTCGTCGGGCTCGACACCACCGATTGCCTGATGACCAGCGGCAAGTCCGGCATCGGCATCGAAGAATGCTTCAAGGCGATCATCGAACGGATTCCCGCGCCGAAAGGCGATCCCAAGGCGCCGTTGCGGGCATTGATCTTCGACAGCAAATACGACACCTATCGCGGCGTCATCACGTACATCCGGGTCATGGAAGGGACGCTCAGCAAAGGCCAGAAGATCTACTTCATGAAGGCCGCCACGGCTCACGACGTCCTCGAAGTGGGCCAGTTCCGCCCCGACATGGCCCCCTGTGAGGATCTCGGCCCCGGGCAGGTGGGATACTTCATCTCGGGAGTGAAGGAGCTGGGCAGCGTGCACGTCGGCGACACCGTGACCGACTTCCACAACCGCGCCACGCAGGCGCTCCCCGGCTACGAAATTCCGCAGCAGATGGTGTTCTGCGGCATGTACCCGATCGATGCGACCGACTTCGAGAAGCTCCGTGACGAGCTCAACAAGATGTGTCTCAACGACGCCAGCTTCTCGTTCCAGCCCGACACCAGCGACGCCCTCGGCTTCGGTTTCCGCTGCGGCTTTCTCGGCATGCTGCACATGGAGATCATCCAGCAGCGGCTCGAACAGGAAGCCGATGTCGACCTGATTCAGACCGCCCCCAACGTCACCTACGAGATGCTGCTCCGCAGCGGCGAAGTCGTCGTGATCAACAACCCGCAGGAAGTCCCCGATCTCGGCCAGGTCGAAGAGTTCCGCGAGCCGATCGCCCGGGTGCAGTTCATTCTGCAGTCCGAACGGATCGGCGCCATCATGCAGCTCTGCGCCGACCGTCGCGGGACGTACCTCAACACCGAGTACCTCGGGCCAAAGCGGGCGCAGCTCACCTACGAACTGCCCCTCGCCGAAATCGTCTTCGACATGTACGACCGGCTCAAGAGCATCACTCAGGGCTACGGCACGATGAACTACGAAGTCATCGGCTTCAAAGCCGCCGACCTCGTGAAGATGGACATCCTCGTCAAAGCCGAGCGGGTCGACGCCCTGGCCTGCATCGTCCACCGCTCCGTGGCGGAACGCCGCGGCCGGGCGGTCTGTAAGAAGCTCAAGGAAGAGATCACCCGGCACCAGTTTGAGATCCCGATCCAGGCGGCTCTCGGCGCCCGCGTGATCGCCCGCGAAACGATCTCCGCCCTCCGCAAAGACGTCACCGCCAAATGCTACGGCGGCGACATCTCCCGCAAGCGCAAGCTGCTGGAAAAGCAGAAGGAAGGCAAGAAACGCATGAAGCAGTTCGGCGCCGTCGAAATCCCCCAGAAAGCCTTCATGGCGGTTCTGGTTGTCGGCGATGACGCCTAGCCCGCCAGTCGCGGGGCGGGTGCCGACTCAGATATGGGTTAGACGTGGATACCGCAATCGGTAGCGATGGGAAGAATCGCGTGACAGCTTGACGGAGTTCTCGTTCCCACGCTCTGCCTGGGAATCCGTGAATACGGATCTCTGCTACTTCGCTTCCGCCGCCGGCGTTTCGGGCTCGTCATCGACGACTGGCCCCTTGTCCGATTTCGACTCCAGGATCGTCGCCTTCACGACGCCATCCAGTCGCGGGAAGCTGGCTTCCAGATATCGATTTCCCTCGTACTGAATGGCCTGCTGATCGGGCGCCTCGCCGTATTCGGCATTGATCTTATCAACGACGTCCATGCCGGAGATCACTTTTGCGAAGGCCGGGAAACCCATGCCGTCGAGCCGCGAATTGTCGTCGTAGCTGATGAAGACCTGGCTGGTCCGCGAGTTTGGTCCCCCCTTGGCAAACGTCATCGTGCCGCGGGTATTGGACTGGATGACCGGCTCGTCCGGAAACTGGGCGTCACGCCACTTGGCCTGGACCTCCGGATCTCCGCTGATGCCGAACTGCACGACAAAGCCCGGAACCACTCGAAAGAACTTGCAGCCGTCGTAGAAACCGTTCCGCACAAGATCCAGAAACCGCTCGGCTCCCAGCGGCGCCCACTCCGGATGGACTTCGACGACGAAGTCCCCGTTCGTCGTTTCGAATTTCACTTGAACGACTTCGCCGACCGGAGCGGCGCTTCCGCCACTTTTCGCCGGCGCCGTCGAAACCGGAACCTCCTTCTCCGGCGGCTTCGCACAGCCCGCAAGCAGAACAAGTGCGGCGAAACCGGCCCAGGACCAGTGAGAAATGCGCGGCGTCATCGGCGGCTGACTTTCTGAAAAAAGGGGACCTGACAATGGTACGAATCGTCTCCCCAAATCGTACCATAGCCTCCGGATCGATCTGAACTGAGTACGCCCTGCCGGGAGCCACGTCGCACGTGTCGGGCACCGAAACTCCTCGCCGTTCCTGGCGTTTCGCGGGACTGATCTCGCTCTGCGTGATCGCGCACACGTTGCTGCTGGCGGACTGCGCCCGCCGGTGGACGCCGACACACGACGAGTACTGGCATCTGCCGATCGGCGTCGCGCTCTGGCGAACCGGGGCCTGGGACGCCGACCCGATCAACCCTCCCCTGCCCCGCCTGTGGGCTGCCATGCCGCTGGTTATGGCCGGAGTGCCGTCCGGCGACCTGTCACGGGCCGATGATGCCATCGACTATGGCGACGCCTTCTGGCAGGCGAACCCGGAGACCGCTCCCCACTGGTATTTCCTCGGCCGGCTGATGGCGGCGGCCTGGTCAATCGCGACGGCGCTGCTGCTGACCGCGATCGTCCGCCGCTTTCTCGGCGACGGCCCGGCTCTGGCCGCCTGCGCAATGTGGTGTTTCAACCCGCTCGTGCTGGGCCACGCGGCGCTGGTCTCACACGACATCCCCGTCACCTGCGGCTTTGTGGCGACGGCCGTGGCTGCGCTCCGTTTCCTCGATCGCCCCGGCGCAGTTCGTGCCCTGCTGCTGGGCGCCGTTCTCGGACTGGCCCAGCTCACCAAATACACCGCCCTGCTGCTGGGACCGCTGGTTCTGGCGCTCTGGCTCCTCCATCCGGCCGTCCGCCTCTGGGGTGTGTCTCGCGGCGATCTGCTGCGACGTGCCGGCTGGCTGGGCCTGGTTCTGGCAGCCGCCTGGGGAGTGATCGCGACCGGCTATGGCTTCCAGGGGCTCGGCCAGTCGCTGCGGAATCTGTCGCTGGCCAGCACGCCCGGCCTGTGGCTCGGCCGTCATGCCGGCGTACTGCCGTCTCCGCTCCCCGCGGCCTATGTGCAGGGTCTCGATACGCTGCTGAAATTTATGGACCAGCCGCAGCCGGTCTATCTGCTTGGGCAATGGAGTCTCGACGGCTTCCGGTCGTACTACCTGCTCGGACTGCTGGCGAAGCTGCCCCTCGGACTCTGGGGACTGCTCGTCCTCGGCCTCCTCACGCTGGGCAGGCATCGGCCCTTTCCGCGGGCGGTCTGGTTGCTCGGCGTGGTTCCAGTCGCGCTGATCGTTGGCCTGGCCAGTTTTTCGCGGAATCAACTCGGCGTCCGCTACGTCCTGCCTGCGATTCCATCGCTGATACTGCTGGCTGCCGCCGCATTCTCCGATTGGAAATCGGTCGGCCCCTGGAGACAGCGACTCACCGTGGTCTGTCTCGTCTGGGCGCTGGCCAGCCTGCGGGATCATCCGCACGAACTGGCGTCGTTCAACGAGCTTGCCGGCGGAACCACCGGCGGGCGCTGGTGGCTGATTGACTCCAACCTGGACTGGGGACAGGACCTGTTCGCTGCGCGGGAAGAAGTCCGCCGGCGCGGCTGGAAGGACGTCCGCGTGGCGTATTTCGGAGCGTTACCCCCAGCCTGGGTCGGCTTGACGGGTGACCCGCCGCCGGGACGGACGCCCGAGCCGGGCTACTACGCCGTCAGCGTGAATTACGTCATGGGTCGGCCGCACGTGCTGCGGGACGCCAAGGGGAATTTCCGTCCGACGGACATTGAAGAATTCGGCTACTTCCGGTTCTTCGAGCCCGTCGAGACGATTGGTGGTTCGATCGATCTGTATCTCCTCTCGCCCGAGGATGTCGGTCGGTACTACCGGGCGCTGCGCGAGCTATAAGGCGAGCCGCGAGGCTCGACATTGGAATTCGTCGAATCGAGCAGGTGCGTCGTCCGGACGTACCCTACGCAAATCGGCGACCGAAGTGCAATCGGAGACGTGTGACGGTGACTTCGACGGCAGCGTCCGCTTCCTCGGTCGAGAGCCGATCGCACTCGACCAGCAGGGCCGCCAGATCCACCAGCGTCGCACGGGACAGCTCGCGACCGAACACCAGCAGCAGCCGGCGCTCGACCAGATCGTCCAGCGTCTGCACGTGTTCGCGCTGAATGATCCAGCGGACGACCGCCCGCGACAATGCCGTCCCGGCCACGGGAGTCC
This sequence comes from uncultured Planctomycetaceae bacterium, assembly GCA_942493135.1. GTDB lineage: Bacteria > Planctomycetota > Planctomycetia > Planctomycetales > Planctomycetaceae > Planctellipticum. The sequence continues at coordinate 4,251,691 of OW818684.1, forward strand.
GATCATCGCCCGCATCACGCAAGACCGCGCGCAGCCGGGAACCGAAGAGCGGCCACAGGGCGGCGACTTCTTCCGCAGAAACTCCCTGCGGCGCCAGTTCGCGGGTCAGCGTCGCAACGGGATCGGATTGCAGAGCGGCGTAGTCCTCGGCCCCCGGCATCGGCAGGTCCGCCAGCGAGGCCTGTCGCGGCAGAGCGAGTCGTTCGAGAACGCGATCCGCGAGCTGTTCCGCCACCGGTCGCCACGTCGTCAGCTTCCCCCCCACCAGCGTCCAGAGCGGCACTCCTGCCCAGACGTCGTCGCGAATGAAGTGTTCGCGCGAGACGGCGGCGTTGCTCGACTCGTCGGCCCTGGGCAGCGGTCGCACGCCGCTGTAATGCAACGTGATGTCCTCGGCCGTCAGCGTCACGCCCATCACTTCTTCGACCAGTCCGCGGAGGTAGGAGAGTTCGGCCTCCGTGGCGACCGCCGTCCCCGGATCGCCCGCAAAGGTCTCGTCGGTCGTGCCGACGAGGACCGCGTCGCCCAGCGGCAGGATAAACACCAGCCGGCCGTCCCCCGCTTCGGCATAAACGCCATGCGGCCCGACAGCGGCGACCAGTTGCGGATTCCAGGTGACGAAGTGGCTCCCCTTCGTTCCGCCGAAGTAGGAAGTCGGCTGCCCGGTCAGCAGGCCGAGCGTTGCATCGCCCCAGGCACCGGTCGTATTGACGATCGCGGACGGCCGAATCACCCGCAGTTCGTCACCGGTCGCCTGATCGGCAATCCGCAACGAGTCCCCCATCGTCTGCAGCGAGGCGTGAGTGAAGATCGTCAGGTCGGTCCCCTGAGCGCGGGCAGTCGCCTCGGCGTCGGCCAGCAGCGCCACGACAAATCGTTCGGGAAACGGCATCTGAGCGTCGTAATACGCCAGCAACTGATGAAACCGCTGCGGATTGACCTGCGGCACATCGGGAGTTCCAACCGCCACGGCCCGGCTGGGGGGTAACTGGTCCCGGCCGGAGAGCCAGTCGTACATGGTCAGTCCCAGCCGGACGGGCCAGAACCCCCGTTCGGGCCGGGGGCCCAGCCACGAACCGATGGCGGTCCGCGTCAGTCCGACGAACCCCGCCGCGGCGTGGACCAAGCCGGACCACGACTGCCGGACCGGGATAAAGAGTTCGAGCGGCCGGACGAAATGGGGTGCGGTATCGAGCATCTGCTGTCGCTCGCGAAGCGATTCCCGCACGAGCCCGACGTCCCCGTATTCGAGATACCGCAGCCCGCCGTGAATCAGCCGGGAGGACTTGGCGGTCGCCCCGCCGGCCAGATCGTGCGCCTCGACGAGGCAGACCGGGAGTCCCTGGTGGACCAGCTCGCGGGCGACGCCGACGCCGTGAACGCCGCCACCGAGGATGAGGATGGGATTCGAGGGGAGTTGCGGCATGGGACGAGGCTCTCGACGGGGTGGAAGAGACGACCGGAGTTTATCAGATCCTGGTCCGGCGGGCCGGATCGCCGCTCGTCTGACGACGAGTGATTGTCGTACAATTTTCTCCACCAGCACAAAGGCCTCATCCCAGCAGGAGCGTGCGTCTGATGTCCGTTTTCGGCCGCTCTCTCTCGCGCCTCAAAGAGCGACTTCGACGGTTGACGCTTATTGAATTGCTGGCGATCGTTGTGATCATCGCGGTCCTTGCGGCAATCCTGATCCCTCCCGTCAAGTGGGCATCCAGTGGAAGGATGCAGATTCCAGTGCGAGTGCTCGTGTTCGACGCCGCAACTGTCGAACCAATCCTGGGCGCTCAAGTCGCCGTGTTCTGGGCGCCACCAGTGTCCGATGAAATGCCCTTGGCTGAGAATCACAATCAATACAATCCGGATCATCTACAACTGCGGGACGTCGCCAGAGGCGTGACGCGAACTGACGGAATTGTGGTGATCAACTACGAGTTCCGCACAGGGGCAAACGACAAGAGTCCTACGCCCAAGGCGCATCTCCGGTGGGCCTGGGTCGAAGTGAAGGCCGAGGGCTACGGCGGCGTCACTGTACCTGTGAGTTATGAGTCACAGCCAACCGCCCAAATGCGAAAGCGGGGAGAATTGCCGGTGACGGTTGGACTCTTGCCGATGGAGTAAACCTCCTGTCGGTAAAAGGGCTTTGCGCGCCAACCAGCTCGATACAACGTGACCACAAGCCGGCAGGCGGGAGACTGCCCTACACCTCCCCCGTCACCACCTCCAGCGCCCCATGCAACTGCTCCGGCGAGCCGAACAGAACTAGCGTGTCGCCGGCCGTCAGTTGGAAATCTGCCGGGGGGTTCGCGTGCGTCTCCGGTCCCCGTCGCACGGCCACAATCGACGCCCCAGTCTGTGACCGCAGCCGGCTTTCCGCCAGCGTGTGACCGGCCAGCGGGGAATCGACCGCCAGCACCGCGGTTTCCAGCTCGGACGTCGCGAACAGGTCCGTCGCCAGGGGCGACAGATCCCGACCCAGCCGCTCGCTGCGCAGAATCTGATACTGCCCGGCCCGGATCTGAGATGTCAGCCGGCTGATGACGTTGCCGGGGACTTCGTATTCCCGCAGCACCCGGGAAAAGATCTCGACGGACGTCTCGAAATCTTCCGGGATAATCTCCGAGGCGCCCAGTTTCCGCAGCTCGTCCACCTCGGTGAGAAATCGCGTCCGGACGATGATCCGCAGATCCGGACGAAGTTTCCGGGCCAGCGCGACGGTCTGCCGGATTGACGTCGGATCGGAGACGACCACGACATACGCCCGGGCCGAGCCGATGCCGGCATGCTCCAGCACCGCAGCCCGCGTGCAGTCGCCGTAGAGGACGTGCTCGCCCGCCTTGCGCCGCTGGCGGACGGTTTCGGGGTTCATCTCCAGGACCACGTACTCGATGCCGGTTTCGTTGAGGACACGGGCCAGATTCCGGCCGTTAAGGCCGTAACCGGCGATGATCACGTGGTCCTTGAGATGCGGATCGTCGGCCTGATCGGCGAGCTGGGCGGCTTCGGCCTGCCTGACGGCCTCTTCGCCCCACCAGGTCTGCAGCCAGCCCCAGGTTCGCGCGCCCGAATTGATCAGAAACGGCGTCAGCCCCATTGTCAGCACGGCCGCCGACAGAAAGATCTGGTAGTCTCCTTCCTCCAGCAGCTTCGAATCGAGTCCGCGCTCGGCCAGGACGAACGAGAATTCCCCGACCTGCGCCAGCGACAGTCCCGCCAGCCACGCGGTGCGCAAGGGATAACCCCGCAACTTCGTCGGCAGGGCGACACAGCAGAATTTCAGAATCAGCAGGGCCAGCACAGTGACCGCGACCAGCGCCAGGTTCGCCAGCATGAACTGGACGTTGAGCAACATCCCCACGGAGACAAAAAACAAGCTGCTCAACGTATCGCGGAATGGCAGCACCTCGGCCAGCGTCTGGTGGCCGTACTCGGACTCCGACAGCAGCAATCCCGCCAGAAACGCCCCTAGGGCGAGCGACAGGCCGGCCCACGCGGTGAGCGTCGCCGTGCCGATGCAGACCACGAAGATCGCAATCAGAAACAGCTCGCGATTTCGCGTCCGGACGATCTGATGCAGCAGGCCCGGAATCAACGTTCGACCGGCAAACAAGATGCCCGCGACGGTCACCAGACCCAGCGCCAGACTCCCAAGAGCGCCGGTCACATTCCCTGCACCGTCAGCCAGCAGGGGAATCATCAGCATGAACACCACCACCAGCAGATCCTGGAACAGCAGGACCGCCACCGCAATCCGGCCGTGCGGCGACTCCATCTCCCCCCGGTCCGCCAGCAGCTTGAGCACGACGGCGGTACTCGACATCGCCACCAGCATCCCGGCGAAGATCGCAGAATTGACGGACCCGAGATACCACCACGTGGCCATCACGGTCAGCAGCGCACTCCCCAGCACCTGCGGCGCGCCGACTTCGAGCATCAGCCGGGACATCGCCAGCAGCTTGCCGAGCGAAAACTCCAGCCCGACCGTAAACAGCAGCACGACGACCCCCGTCTCGGCGAGCAGATGGACGTCTTCCAGATCGTGCACCAGCCCGAGCCCGTGCGGACCGACCAGCACTCCGGAGACCAGTAGACCGACGACCGACGGCACGCGGAACCGGTGGAACGCGAAGACCACGAGCGCGGAGACCGTATAGACAACCAGCAATTCCGTGAGAAACACGTTTACGACTTCCGGAAAAAGGCGAGATCAGGAGACCGGAATCGTGCGTCGCTACGACGCGCCGGCTCACTCCGTCGGAATGACAAGCGATCTCAGAAAGCCATTCAGCGAGGGATTTCCGGCAAATCGACGGGTGGCTTGAGGTCGTCGGTCGGATCTTTCAAGTCGATCCAGTCCTTCAGCTGCGCGCCGCTGTTGACCGTCTCACCTCCCGTGGCGAGGTAGAATCCCCCCTGTCGCAACCCGGCGTCGATGTTGAGGACCGGGTTGGCATCGGCCGTAAAGCGGGCACGCTTGAGCGCCAGCCAGTCGCCATCCGCGTTGCGGACCCAGCCACCACCGAAGCGGGCTTCACGGATCTGCGTCGCCGAGATCCGGTTTCGGCGAAAGTCTTCGAGAAAACTGTAGTAACCCCGCAAGGGCTTGCCGCCATTCGGCGCAGAAAACGTGACCAGCCGCTGCCACGTCCCCTCTTTGGGCAGGCACAGGAACCCGGAGTATTCCGTTCGCGCGCCGACGATCCGGCTGGTCAGCAGGCAGCGATACGTCACGCCCGTCTGCCAGTCGAATGGAAAGAACGACTGCCCGCCGCTTCCTTCGTTGCCGAAACGGCCGGCCCGGACGGCGGGATCGTGGTCGACGACTCGCACCCGGCGTTCTTCCGGCGTCGCCTGGGGATCGTTGTTTTCGGAATCCCAGACGGAAAAAATCGCCAGCTTCTTACCGTCCGCCAGTTCCTGGAGGCCGAAGTATCCCTGATCCCACCCGCAGACCATGAAGAACGAGCCCGGGGCCGACTTCTCGATCGTAATTTCGTTGTAGAACTCCGTGCCCGCCGGGGCATCGAATCCCAGATGGACCGAACGGCAGGCGATGTCCTTCAGGCCTTCGTCTGCAACGACCGTAGAATGCCACAGAGCCAGAAAACCGACCAGAAGACCGAAAATCGCTCGATCTGCACTGGTCCGGTCCATGCGTCGCCCCCCGTCCTGAGAGTGATAAATTCGCTGATGACCGGCGAAGTTTCGCACAGTCCGCGCAGCGCCGCAAACCTGTGATCGGGAAACCGGAAACGGCATTGGTCGGGTAGTCGCCGGAAGGTGGCATTCCGTAAAGAGGTTGAGTAATCTGACGGGCACGTTCGGGGAAGTCCGATGCCCGGGTTCCCGATGTCTTTGACGGCCCGAACGACCACATTCCGTCACAAGAGCGAATTGCGGAACCTCTGAGCCCCCCGGTGAAGGATGCAGCGAAGATGAACGGCGAACAGGCGGTGCCGTCCGACGAGACCCTTTCCTCCGAGCCCCAGTCCTCTCCGGAAGCCATTGCGCCGGCTGCGGAACCTGCTCCCGTTGCGGAACAAGCGGCCCCGGCCGCGCCCGCTTTGGAAGCTTATCCGGGACCCGAATCTTCTGCCCCCGCCGAAGGCGAACCGGTGGCCGCGGCACCTGCGGACGGCGAGGAAGCACCAAAGCGCAAGGTTCAGCTGAACCCCACTCAAGAAAACGCCCCCCGTCCGGTCGCGATGTTTGCGGGCACGACCCCAGCTGCGCCTCCTCCGGCCGATGCCGCCGGCGCCGCAATCTCCGATGCTGCGGACGCCATGACCACCATGGCGATGTCGGCGACGGTTGCATCCGGCCCCGTCGCCCTGCCCGAGGAAAAGGTCGAGCTGGAAGCGTCGCTGGAGGCCGAACTTGAAGCCGCCATGGCCGGCGAACTTTCCGCTCCCGTTCCCGTCGTCCCTGAGCCTGGGACGGCTGGCGATCGAGACGCCGTCCCGCTGCCCCAGTCAGAAGACCAGCTCGAACCTGGAACGCGCCTCAAGGCGAAGGTCCAGAGCGTCACCGCCGAGGATGTTTTCTGCGAGGTCGGCTTCCGCGTCCCCGGCGTCCTGCCGCTGCGGCAGTTCCCCAGCGGGAAGCACCCCAGCGTCGGCGAAGAGTTCCTCGTCCACGTGGAAAAATTCGACCCGGAAAACGGCGTCATCCTGGTCAACCTGCCGAAGACGACCCGTCGGCCGAAGGGGAACTGGGAAGATCTGGCTGTCGGCCAGATCGTCGAATGCCTCGCCAACCGCACCAACAAGGGCGGCCTCGAAGTCACCATCAGCAACCTTCGCGGGTTTCTGCCGGCCAGTCAGGTCGATGTCGGCTTCGTGTCATCGCTGGACGCCTATGTCGGCCAGAAACTGACCGTGCTGATCACCGAGGTCAACCCCGCCAAGCGGAACCTCGTCGTCAGCCGCCGCGCGATCGTCATCGCCGAACGGAAAGAACTCGCCCAGGGATTCTGGGAGAAAGTCGAAGTCGGCCAGCAGCTGCAGGGCCGCGTCAAGACGATCAAGGACTACGGCGCGTTCATCGACCTCGGCGGCGTCGACGGATTCCTGCACGTCGGCGAAATGAGCTGGACCCGCATCAAGCATCCGTCCGAAGCGGTTCAGGAAGGCCTGCAGGTCGACGTCGTGATCCTCTCCCTCGATCGCGAAAAGGAGAAGATCGGCCTCGGCATGCGGCAGCTCGCTCAGAACCCCTGGGTCAGCGCCGTCGACAAGTACTCCGTCGGACGGACGGTGAGCGGTAAAGTCTCCCGTGCCACCGATTTCGGGGCCTTTATCGAACTGGAACCGGGCGTCGAAGGCCTGGTGCACATCAGCGAGCTGGACCACCGGCGGGTCAAGAAAGTGACCGACGTCCTGACCGTCGGCCAGGAAGTGCAGGTTCAGGTCCTCGAAGTGGCTCCCGACCGGCAGCGAATCAGCCTGTCGCTCAAGGCCCTCAAAGAGCGACCCGAGAGCGAAAAACCGAAAGAAGAAGAGCCGGTTGTCCCCTACGAGCGGAAGCGGAAGGAACCACTCCGCGGCGGTACGGGAGGAAACGGCGGCGGAGGCCTGTTCGGCAACCCGACGGACTTCGGCAAGTAAACGACAGTCGGTCGCGGCTGAAAACGACAACGCCCGGGAGTTCTCCCGGGCGTTTTTTATGGACGGCGTAGAGTTTGCAAACGACTTAAAGCAGCGTCTCCAGCAGCATGCGGATCTTTCGCATCTCCAGCGAGCGGTCAGCTCCCTTCAGCAGCTCAGGCAGAATCTCGACCGAAAGCGCGCGGTTGTACTCGCATCGCTTCAACTGGGCGATCACCTTGCCGTAGTCGATTTCGCCCAGGCCGACCGGCACCTGCAGGTCCGTCCGCGACGAGTCGCGGAGATGCACGTGATAGGCGTAAGGGTAGACCTGTTCGTATCGCTGGTTGGCGAACTTGCCGGCGATGTAGTGGCTGAGGTCCAGCGTCAGCCCCAGACCGGGGACGGCCTGGCAGATTTCCACGGCGGTTCGCGGGTCTTCGGTCAGTCGCCCTGTCTCGGTCTTCAGCGACAGGCGGATGCCGGCCACGTTTGAGGCGGCCAGCCGTTTCCGCAGCCGGTCGATCTCTTCGTTAAAGGGCGTTCCCAACTCGGCAGCAGGCAGGGTAATCTGGGCAACCTTGATATTCTTGCTCAGCTTGCACAGTCCCTCGAAGACTTCCTGGGAAACGTCTTCTCCCAGGCAGATTGCAATGGGGCTGAGCCGGGTGACGTCCCGCAGCTGGGCGATAAAGCGATCGGCATTGCCAACGACTTCCGAGGGCTTCAGGTGCTGACTGCTCTCGGACATCCAGATCTCGAATTTGTCGTATTCGAGATCGGTGAGAGCCTGGCAGGCTTCCCCGAACGGCAGATCTGAAAAACACCGTGAAGACGCCGAGACGAACACTCCCCATACTCCCTTGGACGGAGGTTGCGTTCAAGAACTGCAGGCACAAGAGGTTACAGCCAATACTGGCGCAACACGCGCAGTCCGACAGCGCGAGAATCTATCGCGATTGGGCAATTTCTGCAAGGACGATCATCTGTTCCGTGAGATCCGCGGGCGCGTTTTGTGCGGATTGTCCGCATTTTAACCGGCGATCAGCCGATACAGAACAGCAAGCGATGGCCTCATGGTGCACGGCACCGCCGGGCAGGATGCCCAGACGCGGGCGAGAGAGGGAATTCCGATGAATTTGAAGATGACCTTAGGACTGGTGGCTCTCGTGGCCTTCACCGCGAATACGGCTTCGGCCGGTTTGCCGAAAATCTTCCGCGCTCAGACGCCGGACCCGGCGATCTCCAGCGGCCCGGCTGTCTATGCCGACGAAGGCACCGGCCCGATCATCGGCACCGCCCCCGGCTACGGGGAACGTCCGCGCCACCCCGGCAAGCACAATGACTTCCGCATGTACAACGGCGTGCAGAACCACAGCTTCGGCTATGGCAACGGCTATTATGGCGGCCACGAAAACTACTACCGCCCGGGTCACCCGCCAGTGAATCCGCAGTACCAGGTGTCCGGCCAGGGGGACTGCCCCTGCGGCAACGCGGGCTGCACCGGCCTGCCGCACCACTACAACACGTATCGCTACAAGGGCTACGACAACAACTACGTCTATCCCTCCAACCAGGTGCCCGCCGGCATGGTCACCTACCCGTACTACACCCACAAAGGACCGTCCGACTTCTTCATGAAGTAGGCCGTCCGCGGACGATTTCTTGCGAATCTGGCGAAACCCGCGTCGAGCTCAGCGTCGACGCGGGTTTCGGCGTTTTCAGCGACGGGTCAGGACCACCGCGACGCGGTCTTCATAATCGACGCGCCAGGCCGGGTCCGCGCGCAGGCTGGCAATCAGCGCTCCGCGATTGAGCGGATCGACGACGACGGTGTTGACGTCGTACCGGTCCAGCAGCTCCCGCCAGCCGGCCTCCTGCCGGAGCATCCGCAGGTAGTCGCGCCAGACGTCCGGCGGAATCAGGTGGGCGTGAGAATTCACAAACACCTGCAGTCCGGAAGGGCCGGCCCACAACAGATAGTCGCCCCATTCGTACGTGTTGAAGACCAATCCTTCCGGCCGATGCGCGCGCAGGAAGTCTGTCATTGCAACGGGAGTAAACGACGAGACGGATCCTTTGACATTGGAAGTTTCGTCCGCGAGAGTCCGCCCGAGCGGGCTGGCGACCAGCGCCGAAACCACAGAAATGCACACGACGCCAGACCAGACGAGACTTCGCGGCTCTGCAAAGACTCCGTATGGCTTCCGCCGGAATCTCCGCCAGGTCGCCCGCGCGTGCAGGACCAGCAAATACGCCGCGACTGGCGACCACCACGTCAGTAGTCGCGCGCTCGACAGACCTCCCAGGGCCAGGCCGACCAGCAACAGTCCTTCCCACGACTGAATTCTCCGGGGCGTCACGCACGAGAGGACGAGCAAGCCGACGGCGATCACCGCAAAAGATCGTCCCAGCCGGGACTGAAGTTCGAGCGGCTGCCACTCCGTCAGATCCGCCAGATTCGGGTTCCGAGCGACGTTGAGCACATCGGCATAGAGAACCAGTCCGTGCGGATTGATCGCTGCGCCAACAGCTGCCAGCGTCAGCCAGAGCATCAACCGACGTACCCGTCGATCGTGGCCGACAGCCCGCAGCGTGCGAGTCCGGCGAATGATATCGACGGAACGCCCCGCCAGAAAAGTCGCAATCAGCGCCAGACCGACCGGGAACGAGCCGTGCAGATTGGCCCACAACGCGAACAGCAGTGGAATCCCGAACCAGTCCCAGTGCGATGCACCACGCACCGTCAAACGCCATAACAGCACGACATAACAGGCCGTCCCGGCGAGCTGCGGCCGGATGACGTAAAGGTTGAACCAGTCCAGCCAGAGATAGATCAAGAGCCCGGCGAGGATCCAGCGCCAATCCCGGACGCGCCGGTGAGCCAGGGCCAGCCAGGCGGCGCTGATCAGCGTCAGCAGACCGCCGAACAACACCTGCAGACCGGCGACGCCTCCCGATCGCTCGACCGCGCAACCGGCCAACTGACTCAACCAGGCGGTGTCGATGAAGGGAACGTTCGCGGCGAGCGGTAACAGGGGTTCCGTTTTCGGCAAGGCGCCGGTTGCCCAGATCAGCCGGCCGTAGGCGAGGTGTCCCCAGAGGTCGGTATGCCACAGCGGCCGCCGGGCGCCAAAGATGAAAACGCCGGCCAGTACGACCGCGAAAACGGCCGTCGTCCGTGTCACCGAAAAACGGGGCTGCAGGCGGGAATCGTGCATGCGGGCATCGTACGGCGTTGAGTCCACGGGTTGCACTCCGTCCGACAGTCGGCGGACTCCGTTTCACCCGTGGCTACAGCCCGTCGCCTCTTTTCGGGGCTCAGGACGGGGGGGCCGACTGTTTTGACGTTCCCAACGTCATTCTGTCCGCAGAAAACGCACGCGTAGTCATATATGTGCTGGTTCCCAGGTGGAGCCTGGGAACCAGATCACGTTACGTCACAGCTTCAGCGACGTGATGGCCTCACGGAGGATGCCCGCGCTGCGTTGGAGGGCGGCCTGTTCGGCGTCGTCCAGCATCAGCGGCATGGAGGCGATCAGTCCCTGGCCGCCGACGATTCGCGGCAGCGAGAGGGTGACGTCCCGCACTCCTGCGACTTCCGCGGCTGGCGAGCACACCGTCAGGACCGCTCGCTGGTCGTGCAGCACCACGTCGACGATGCGCGCCAGCGCGCTGCCGATGCCGTAGTACGTGGCACCCTTCCCCTGAATGATGTGGTAGGCCGCCCGGCGGACGCGATGATCGACCTCCACCCGTTGCTCGGCGGACAGCGTCATCCCGCGGACCCGGCAGAATTCGTCGAGTCGCAGTCCGGCGACCGCCGTCAGCGACCACGTCAGCACTTCGGAGTCGCCGTGCTCGCCGATGACGTACCCGTGAATGTGGTGCGAATCGACCCCCAGGTGCGTTCCCAGCAGCGTACGGAACCGGGCCGTATCGAGCGTCGTTCCCGAGCCGATCACCCGGTGCGACGGCACGCCGAGCTTGCCTGCAAAATGGGCCGTCAGGTGCGTCATCACGTCGACGGGATTGGTCGCCACCACCAGGACCGCGTCGGGAGCGTACCGCAGGATGGCCGGCACGACTTCGGCAAACACGGCCGCATTCCGTTCCAGAAGTTGCAGCCGGGTCTCGCCGGGCTGCTGATTCACCCCTGCCGAAATGACGACGACCCGACTGCCCGCCAGCGCCTCATAGCCGCCGCTCCGGACCGTGAGCGGATGCGAAAACGGAACGGCATGAAACAGATCGTCCGCCTCGGCGTCCGCCCGACCGGCGTTCCGATCGACCAGGACGACTTCGCGGCCGACGCCCTGCATGACGAGGGCATAGGCCGCAGTCGCTCCCACCAGCCCGCTGCCAACGATTCCAACTTTCATCTGCCGCGTCCTTTGCTGTCGTGAGCTCGCCCGAATGGGAGTCCCGCCGGCGTGATCTTATCGGGTGGCACGCTCTGAGTCTTCGAAGGGCGTGTCTTTGGCAATGGTCGAAGGCCACGCCCATCGCAAAGCCTCTGGGCGTGCCATCCAGCACGTATTCCCTATCGGATGCGAAAACACCCCGCGTGGAAATCCGCGCGGGGTGATTCGACAGACTCAGCCAGCCAGCGGCCGGCTCAGTTTCTGAAGACCTGCGTCGTCAGCGAATAGACCGTGCCGTCGTGCTCGTACTCCAGCTCGACGAAGGTCGCCACGTTCTTGCCGACGGGAATCGCCCGCAGCACGTGGAATTTTGGCGTAGGCGTCTCCACTTCGGCGGGCGTCCACTTCGATTCGCGGAAGTCGAACGACGCCGACTCCGCCGACCAGTGCCGCACGTTGACCGGCATCTGATCCGACACCACATCCAGCCGGACTTCCGCCGGGGTCTTGCCGAACGTCCAGGTCACTCCCGGCAGCGGCCGGCCGGTGGCGGCGTGGCGGAAGAAGACGGCCAGCGTCGTCAGGGCGTAGGCCTTCCGGTCGCCCAGGTTGTGGCCCACGTTGGGAGCGGCCAGCACGGCCCGCGGACCGACGAGGTCGTCGTAGTACATCCGCATGGCATCGACCGTCCAGTAGCGATCATTGGTCCCGACGATCAGCAGCTTGGGCAGCGTGAGCTGCTTCCGGTACGTGTAAGGATCCATCATATGCCAGAGCCGGTCTTCGCGCTCGGTCTTCGGTTCGTTTTCTTCCTTGACCAGTCCTTTGCTGGTGTAGTCGGCGATCTGCTCGCTGTAGGCGCCCCAGGTTTCCTTCTGATATTTCATCTGCGCCGGGAAGTTGAGCGTGTCGATGACAATCGGCGCGGTGCCGACGATCCGGGGATCGACGACGGGCGTCAGCCAGCTCGTCCAGCCGCGCTTGGAGGCCCCGGTAATGACGAAACCGGTGACCTTGGTCTGCCGTTCCTGCTCGGCGAACTGTTGCAGGGCGTCCATGGCCTTAACGGCGCTCTTGACCATCGGGAACAGCAGCGGCCAGGTCTCGTCGCCGGTGGCGAGATACTTCAGCCACGTTTCGGTGATCAGGTCGTCCTCGAAGCGATCCCCCAGCAGCGGCTGGTTCGGCACCTGGTGGATCGTGGCGACGCGGGCGCCGCACAGTTTCGCCAGGAGCAGTCCCTGCTGAATGTCCCCTTCCTTCGGAGCCTTGCCGATCGCCCCGCCCGTTACGAACAGCAGCATGTGGTCGGTGATCTTCAGCCCCTCGGGCTCGTAGACCATCAGGTCGTGCTGCCAGGTGATGTTCTGCCAGGTCTGCGACGTCAGCTTCAGGTGCTGGGCGACGCCGAGGCCGGGGAACTTCTGCTCTCCGATCTTCTCCCAGCGGAACTCGGGTTCGGGACGTTCCATGTAGTTGAACATGGCCCTGGGGACATCGATCGACGCGGCGGGAGTCTCGGCGGCGACGAAAGGCGACGCGAACGTCAGCCACGCCAATGCCAGTAAGCTTCGACTGCAAACCGTCTTCATGCGGATTTCTTCCAAAGGAGAGCGTGAGAGGTTTTCTGTAACTGCAACGACTCTTCCAATGACTTGAAGAGCCTCCAGGCCGATGGTTCCATGTCCGACGCGCTGTCGTCAACTGGACGGACCGGTGCGGCGTTCACAGTGATGACTACCTTCGAAAACGGCCAACAGGTGTCAGAATTGCCGCCACTTCTGTATGGGCTCTCGCATTCCAGGATCCAGGCGACAGCCCGACGCGTCAGGGAGCTTTCAACTCGAATGGAGGAAGTTCCTTTGTGCTGGTAGAGATCTCCGCCTGAAGCTGCGCTTCGCCGCGCTTCGCGTACTTTCCTTTCAGGAGATCGGGACCATCCTCGGCGGTCCCCATCATGATCTGCGCCTGAGTCGGCTGCTTCGACTGATCGGGCCAGATGACGGTGACGTCATAGCTACCGACGGTGATGCCTTTCTCCAGGGCCGACGTGACGGTGTAGTGGCCTTCGACATCCACGGTCCCGGTCGCCGTCATGCCTGCGGGATCATCTTTGGGATGAAAGAAAATCGTCGCGCCGTCCGCCGGTTTCCCGTCAACCAGCACGGTGCCGGTCACCATTGCTTTGGGTTTTTCACCCGAGCAACCGCCGCCAACGACCGATACGGCGAGGATCCCGACAAAACTGGCCAGCCGAATCGCTGCACCTGGGAAATTCATCGATCAACCCCACAAGAAAGCGTCTGACGGCATGCCACCCAGGGCGTCCACTAGTCCGTGCGAAAACAACGCCAAGGCCTGGCCCACGACTAGGTGGTATCGGAATACGCTGATTGACGAGCAATCGTCCGGGAACGGTTGTCGCGATCAACGCCCCCCTCAGTGCGGGCAGACGACCCGGAACGGCTCGGCCATGGAGCAGAGTCTGAAGCGCCGGCCGTCTCGGGCGACACTGATAAATGGATGAGCGAACCCTTGCGACTTCGCCCATCCCCGAACCTCGCGAAAACTATTCCAGAGACAGCGATTCTCCGCCATCACGAGAGATGATTGCCGTGAGCACGTTGTTTGAAATGTTCTCGGACATGAACGTGACCGATCCGTCGCCGCGGAGCGCATGAGCGCCGCCGGTATGAAACGCCAGAATCCCGTTCTCGTTGTAGACGTTGATCGCAGCGCAACCGGCGGCGCCGGGCGTGGCGATGCTGGCTCCGCTGTAGCCGCGGATCCTGCGGGAGAAATTGTGGTCCCCGTAGAAGTTGTTGAGCGTCAGCCCGCCATCGAGCAGCGTCGAGCCAGGCGTCGGCTGGCCACGGAAGTAGAGCTTCTGGCGCCCCGCCACCTCGACGAAACACAAAGTTGTTGAAAGGCCGTCCGTAACCTCAGCAAACTTGACCTTAGGCTTCTTCTCGCAATCGGTCGTTCCCAGCATTCCATTGTTGGTATCGGAGTTGGGCAGCCCGGCGCAGACTGCCAGGGATCTGTGGATTCCAATCACCGGCATGTAGTCGCTGCGCGGGAGGACGATCGCTCCCAGCCCCAGTCCCACGGACGCAAAGTACGGCCCGTAGTCCCCAGGCGGATCGCCTGGCATCGAAGGACACTTGAAACCCGGAATCGCTCCCAAGGCATTGGGGCTCAGCGTGCCATACGCCGGCGGCATATTGCGGGGGTCGATGTAGGAACGTTTCAAGTCGAACAGGTTGTAGAGCGGCGCCTGATCCATGTAAGGCAGCAGGTGAAACATTGTGCCGTAAGTGGCGACCTGTCCGTACGGATTCGCCGGAGTGGGATAGTCGGCGACCGGAATGTCCTTGCAATACGCCGGCATGTAGCCGTAGGTCGACTCGAAATTGTGCAGTGATAGACCGATCTGCTTCAGGTTGTTCCGGCACTGCGTCCGGCGGGCGGCTTCGCGCGCCTGCTGCACGGCGGGGAGGAGAAGTGCGATGAGAATGGCGATGATGGCGATCACCACCAGTAGCTCGATCAGCGTGAAGCCGCGCGGTTGACGCGACGGCGAGGGACGGTTCAGTCGACAGCGTGTCTGCATGGTGCGCTTCCTGGGGAATCCACTGATCAAGGGATGGAGAACGACGGAATCGATGCCGGGAGTCCAGCAGTTTCGTAGAGAACGAAATCGTAACCTTCGCGACCAACAAGATTCAAATAAAAAATTAGGGAATTCCCCACTATGGACGGGGGGAAGCCCCTCCCGACCAGTGACTACTGGCGGTGGACCGGGCGCTACCGGTTCGCTCGTCCATAAGCCTGTGTTTTGCGTGCGTGCAGTTACTGGCAAGACTGGATTGCATCTGCAGTTGCAGCGGCGTTATCATTGCGGTTCACGATTCCGTATGGGAGGCGACCCTTCGCTTTCCGACGAACTCACGTGCAGAATGGCGGGACACCATGGGCAGCAGTCAGCAGGACGAAATCGATCAGGTGCCCCAGATCCGCGCCCTGCTGGGAGGAGTCGGCCTGCGGACAACGGCGGCCCGTCTCGCCGTCGTCCGCCGCCTGCAGCGCGCCACGTCCCCCGTCAGCCATGCCGAAGTCGCCGAAGAGCTTGTCCCGCTCGGCTTCGACAAGGCGACTGTCTTCCGAAATCTGACGGATCTGGTTGACGCCGGCCTGGTGTCCCGCACCGAACTGGGGGACCATGTCTGGCGCTTCGAACTGCGCGATCAGACGCATCCCGACCGGGGACATCACCCGCACTTCGTCTGCGTCGACTGCGGCAGCGTCACCTGCCTGCACGAAGTCGACGTCCCCAAAGCGATGCAGAAGAGCTGGTCGCGAATCGGCGACGTGACCGAAGTCCTCCTCAAAGGCCACTGCCACACCTGCTCTCAGAAGGCGTAGGCGGCCGACTCAGAGATGGGTTAGACATAGTTGCCGCATTCGGCGGCGATGGGACATTATCGAGCCCGGCCGTTCGGCAAGTGTGCTCGGGTATTATTGGACCGGGGCATCGCGAAGACGCCCCGGCCACCAGTTACCGTACTTCACGCTTGCTGAGATGTAGGGTGAGTCGAGTCCGCGAGGCTCACCTCCGCGATATCAAGTTAGGGTGAGCCTCGAAGACTCGACTCACCCTACACGAACACTGATCCGGAAAAACGCTGATCCGGAAATCTGAGAACCAGGCTTCGCCGACGAATTACTCCGCGGCCGTCGTGATCCGCATCTTGTAGAACGACCGCCAGACGAAGTAGAACGCGCCGGCGAGAAAGGCCGCTCCGAGGATCGGGGTCAGCCTCGGCTGGTCGATCTTGACCGCCAGTTCGACGGCGAGAATCCCGAACAGCGTCGTGAATTTGATGATCGGGTTCAGCGAGACCGAGCTGGTGTCCTTGAACGGATCGCCCACGGTATCGCCGACGACCACGGCGTCGTGCAGCGGCGTCCCCTTCATCTTGTAGCGGACTTCGACCAGTTTCTTGGCGTTGTCCCAGGCGCCACCCGCGTTGGCCATGAAGACCGCCTGGAACAATCCGAAGACCGCGATCGACATTAGATAGGCGATGAAGAGATACGAATCGAGGAACGCGAAGCCCAGCGTCAGCAGGCAGATCGCGCAGAAGATGTTGAACATCCCCGTCTGCGCGTACTCGGTGCAGATCTGCACGACTTTCTGGCTGTCTTCCACGGAGGCTTTCGCGGGGCCGCTCGGATCGAGACGGATATGCTTCTTGATGTATTCGACCGCCCGGTACGCCCCGGTGGTCACCGCTTGGGTCGAGGCTCCGGTGAACCAGTAAACGACCGCTCCGCCGCACAGGAATCCCAGCAGAACCATCGGATCGGTGATCGCCAGACGCTGCATCGCGTCCTGGTGTCCGCCGGTGAGCATCAGCACCAGCGAAAAGATCATCGTCGTTGCGCCGACGACCGCGGTGCCGATCAGCACCGGTTTCGCCGTCGCTTTGAAGGTGTTTCCGGCGCCGTCGTTCTCTTCGAGGAAGTCCTTGGCGTGCTCGAAGCGGGGTTCGAATCCATAGTCGCGCTGGACTTCGGAGCCGATCCCCGGGGACGATTCGATCATGGAGAGTTCGAAGACCGATTGAGCGTTGTCGGTCACCGGGCCGTAGGAGTCGACCGCGATCGTCACCGGCCCCATTCCCAGGAATCCGAACGCGACGAGGCCAAAGGCAAAGACCGACTGGTAGCCGGACATCAGTTCGGGGGGAATCAGCGTCCCGATGGCCCAGGCGGCGCCCATCAGGCCGGCGATCGACATTCCGGTCCAGAACGCGCCGAAGTTGCCTGCGACCAGGCCGGAGAGAATTGTCAGCGACGCTCCCCCCTGTTCCGAGCTGCTGACGATTTCTTCGACGTGTTTGCTGCTGAGGCTGGTGAAGACCATCGTCAGCACGGGAATCAGCGCCCCGGCGACGGTGCCGCAGCTGATGATGGTCGACAGTTTCCACCAGAGGCCCGCCGAGGCGCCCTCGAGGCTCCCCAGCAGGACGTACGACATGACGTAGGTGACGACGACGGAGACCGCCGAGGTGAGCACCACCAGGCGGTGGAGGGGGTGTTCGAAGTCCATCTTGTCGACCGTGCCGAATCGTTGGCTGGTCCAGCGCTCGTTGGCCAGGTATGACCCGAGCGAGGTAACGATCATCATGGCTCGCATGACGAACAGCCAGATCAGGAGCGTCGCCTGGAGGGCGGGATTCGCCGTCATTGCCAGGGCGATGAACGTAATCAACGCGACGCCTGTGACGCCGTAGGTCTCGAAGCCGTCGGCGGTGGGTCCGACGCTGTCGCCGGCGTTGTCGCCGACGCAGTCGGCGATGACTCCGGGGTTACGGGCGTCGTCTTCCTTGATCTTGAAGACGATCTTCATCAGGTCGGCGCCGATGTCGGCGATCTTGGTGAAGATGCCGCCGCAGATCCGGAGGACGCTGGCGCCCAGCGATTCGCCGACCGCGAAGCCGAGGAAGCAGGGGCCGGCTTTATCGGGGGGGACGAACAGCAGGATGATCAGCATGAGGGCCAGTTCGACGCTGATCAGGAGCAGGCCGATGCTCATGCCGGCCTGGAGGGGAATCTGCAGCACGGGGAGAGGTTTGCCGCGCAGAGCGGCGAAGGCCGCTCGCGAGTTGGCGTAGGTGTTGATCCGCATGCCGAACCAGGCGACGCCGAACGAGCCCAGGATGCCGACGACCGACCAGAAGAGGATCATTGCCACGGTCGGGAGCGGCAGGCCCACGAAGGCGTAGTAATAGATGAAGATCACCGTGCCGATGAGGACTTCGAGAATCGCCAGCAGCCGGGCCTGCGTCAGGAGGTAAGTTTTGCAGGTCGTGTAGATCAGTTCCGAGACTTCGCGCATGGAACTGTGCGTGGGCAACTGCATCAGCCGGCGGGCCTGCCACAAGCCGAACGCGGCTCCCCCGGCGCAGACCAGTAACCCGCCAAACAGGAGCGTCTGGCCGGAAAGACTGACGCCCAGGGCATCGATCGTTGCGCTGCGAACTTGCGGGAGGACCAGATCGGCTTCTCCCGCCCGGGAGACTGAAGTGCCGATCAGCAGAAAGCACAAACTTAACACGGCACAGGCGGTCCGTCGCAAGTCCAGCACCAACGTCATCGAGAATTCCTTCAGAGGCTGATTGTCCCAGGTGGAGTGGGCTGGCGGGTTTGCGGCGTCGGCAGCCAGCTTACGCAAAGTTCACATCGCCAACCTTCGATTTGTTTCGCACATTGAGGAAGGGAAATCCAGCCTGCCGGGGGCGCACTTTCCCAAAATGCGCCAGATTTCCTGTCCGATGTGCGCCATCGACGCTCTACTTGGAAATGACCGGCTGATTTCGGCGGAGCGATTCCACAGCTTCACCAAAGAACCGCAGTCCCTCGGCCGCCCCGAGCAATTCGTAGACTTTCCGTGTTTCGGCGTAGGAGTCCTGCAGCGGCGTACCGTGGACGGGGTGGTTCCCGCCGGTCATTCCGCCCGCGATCGCCAGGGGACGGGGCGCGATCAGGGCCGCGAGCTGCGGAACGTCGCCGACATCGCGCAGGATGCCGGGGGCGATGGTTCCCAATCGCTGCCCTTCGTAGGGGGCGTCGTAAATGAAGCTGACGAGCGAGTCGGAGGTCGTCACGGCATTGATCCGGTCGTCGGTCGCGGCAGCGCAAAGCGCGACGAGTCCTGCGGGTCCGAATCCGGCGATGCGGACGCGATCCGGACTGCCGAGGGCGTCGATCAGCCGGCGGACATCGTACGTCCACTGTCCGAGCAGGGGACGACCGATCCACATCGCCCACTCCGCCGTATTGTGGTCCGGCGCCCGACCGATCTTGTCTCCGGGCCGGGCGAGCGCCCCGGTCGCCCGCAGATCGAGCGTGACCACGGTCGCCCCATTGGTTCGCAGCCGCTTGTAGAACGGACGCTGCCGCATCGATTCCGCCCCGTCGAGATCGAGCAGAATCCAGACTGCGGGACGGGTTCCAGGGCCTTCCTTGCGGGCCGTCAGCGTGATGCCCGGCTCGGGCTGGAAGGTCACCTCGGTGGCGCCCGCCACGGTCTCAACGGTCCGGGCTTTCAGGTCGGAGGATTCCGGGAAGCCTCCGAGGACCTTCCCGATGAGTCGATCGCGGAGTTCGGTTCGTCGCTGCTTCCAGGCTTCGGCCGACGCAACCGGCTCGATCGCCGCGACGAGCCGGCGGCCTTCCGCGGCGGCAAACTGGGGGAGCGTCAGCCAGTCGTCGGGGCGCGTGTCTCCGGGGAAGCAGCGAATGGCATCGGGATCTTCGGTTGTCAATTCCGGTTCCGGGAGAGGCTCGCCGCTGCCGACCCCTTTGAGCTGTTTCGTCATCCAGCCGTACATCGCTTCCCGCATGGCTTTGTTGTAGTCGTGCGGGGATTCGAAAATCGCGTGTTTGATCTGCTCCGGATGCTCCAGCAGAGCGAAGGTCGGCGTGGCCCCGGCGATCGACTTCTGCGCCTCGGCCACCGAGAACTGCGGCGCGTCGCGGGTCGCGTTGATCACCATCAGCCCGCGGGGGGCGACGAGTCCCAGGACGCCGGCCTCTTCGGTCGATTCCAGGGCCCCCGGCACGACCTCGCACATGCAGCAGGCGGCCCCCAGATAGGCCTGGTAGTTGCCGACCGAGCAGACCGGCACGACGGCCCCGAAACGTTCGTCGAACGCCCCGGCGTACATCGTCTGGTTGCCGCCGCCGCTGGCGCCGGTGATGCCGATTTTTGAGGCGATGACTTCGGGTCGGGACTGCAGATAGTCCACCGCCCGCATGTTTTCATAGACCTGCAGGCCGGCCAACGGCCGGCCTGTGGGAAACAGCGTCGCGGCGACCATTTCGCCGTGGTACTCGCCGAGCGGCTTCCGGAGTCCGCGCTCGCCCGCCCCGAGGGCATCCACCGCCAGGACGAAGAAACCGTGTTTCGCCGCACCGATACTGCGGGCTTGGATGACCGGATCCTGCTTGGCGCCGCTCCAGTGACCGTGGACGCTCAGGATGGCGGGGTACGGCCCCGGTCCATCCGGCACGTAGGCCAGAGCCGTCATCCACAAACTTGGCAGTGTCTGGAAGACAAGTTTCTCGACGCGATATCCGTCCCGCTTCAACTCGCCGAGTTTCCGCGGCTCCAGCGGACAGGCCTCGGCGGGGAACCCGCCCCAGGCGGCGAGGAGCTGTTCTCGCAGTTTCGCGTTTCGTGCGGCCCATTCTTCGGCAGTTGCCGGCGGTTGATCGGCAGACCGCAAAGCCGCGGCCTGAGCTTTGATAAACGCCAGGAACTCCTGAGTGCGATCGGTTTCGATCGTCTGGGCCTTCACCCAACTGCAGAGCCCCAGGACCAGGCAAAAGCCAACGTAGATTGCTCGATTCATCCGGACTAACTCCGTATTGCGGGATCGTTTCCTGATTCGTCAACAGCGTGGGGGAGTTGAGTCGCAGATGCAACTGGAAACCCGACGCGTCAGATTCGTGGCAACGATCGCTGCCCAAGGCGATACTGACTGAAATCCCGATTCGATCAACCTCATTAAGCGCCGGCAGCGACATCCCATGATTGCCCGCGAAGATCGTCCGCTCAGTGATTCGATCAGTCCTCCCGACCGCGGGAGCCTGCCGTTCATGCAACGCGTGCTGATCGGTTTGCCGATTGTCCTGATCGGCATGCTCGTGGCCGGTGGCGTGGGCGGGCTCCTCCAGACGGCCGGTTTGTCCGCACCGCTGAGCGCCACGATCGGCATTCCATTCGGAGTTGCCGCGGCAGTCCTGCTACAGCGACGGGTCTCAGCGGATCTCGGTCCGCAGCCGCCGACTCGATCGTCCCTCTTTCGCGAGGAGGCGATCATCACGATTGACGGAATCGTCTCAGCGCTCGCAGTTCATGATCTCGAAGACTTCGGCCCCGGATATGTCGTCGAAACCTCCGACGGCGAGCGAGTCTATCTGGCATCTCAGATCCTGCCGGACGTCGACGAGCAAGATCGCGCCCTCGGCCAACGAATCCGACTGCGGATTGATGCGGATGCAGGCGACATTCTCGACTTCTCAGCAGAGGGAGCACGGATCCCGATTCGAGGATCCGTTGCAGTCAACGAACTTGGTGTCAACGAATGGGTGGGATTCCAGATTCTCGAACGCCAATCACCATCGATTTAAAGCGAGCAGACGACGAGTTTTGGGGATGGGGCAACTCCGAATGAGTTCCTCCTGAGAGACTTGTTTTCGAAATTCCGCCTTCCGCATTCGACATTTCTGTTCTCCGCGTCCTCTGCGTCCTGCTCTGCGTCTCTGCGAGAGATCTTCGGCTTCGGACCTGTACAGTCTCAACGCCAAACTGGCGATTCTTCCCGCAAACCGGCATCATGTACGTCTATTTCTCCGGAGCCTCGCATGTCAGGGATGACCGTCGCCGATCCTGCTGTCCTCGACCAGTTGCTGGCGGATCTGAATCCGCAGCAGCGGGCCGCCGCGCAGCACGGCCGCAGTCCCCTGCTGATCATCGCCGGGGCCGGTACCGGCAAAACGACCACGCTGGCCCATCGCGTCGCCTCGCTCATCGCCACCGGCGTCGATCCCGGGCGCATCCTGCTCCTCACCTTTACCCGCCGGGCCGCTGCGGAAATGATCCGCCGGGTGGATGCCCTGCTGCTGCGGATGCAGCGGACCGGGTCGCTGCATCACCGCGTCGTCGGTCGCGATGTCTGGGGCGGCACCTTTCACGCCGTCGCCACGCGTCTGCTCCGCATGCACGGCAAGATGATCGGCCTTTCCCCGGAGTTCACCATCCTCGACCGCAGCGACGCCGAGGACCTGCTGAACGCGATCCGCGCGCAGAACTGGAGCTCGCCAAGACCGACAAGCGGTTTCCTCTGAAAGGGACCTGCCTCGACATCTACAGCCGCTGCGTCAACATGCAGAAGCCGATTGAAGAAGTCGTCAAGGACGCCTTCCCGTGGGTCGTCGAGCAGGTCGGCGGCCTCAAGAAACTGTTCCAGGCCTTCACCGAGCGCAAAGAAAGCCAGCAGGTCCTCGACTACGACGATCTGCTCCTCTTCTGGCACGCCCTGATGACCGAGCCCGGCTGCGGCGACATCGTCCGCCAGAAGTTCGACTGCGTCCTCGTCGACGAGTACCAGGATACCAATACGCTCCAGTCCGAGATCGTCCGCGGCCTCTGCCCGACCGGCGAAGGCCTGACCGTCGTCGGCGACGACGCTCAGTCGATCTATTCGTTCCGCGCCGCGACGGTCCGCAACATCCTCGACTTTCCGCAGCAGTTCGACGGCGTTGCGGTCGTGCCGCTCGAACAGAACTACCGCAGCACCCAGCCGATTCTGCAGGCGACCAATCATGTGATTGCGCTGGCTTCCGAAGGCCACCGCAAAACTCTCTGGTCCCAGCGCAAGGAAGGGGCGAAGCCGAAACTCGTGACCTGCCTCGACGAAACCGAACAGACCGAATACGTCATCGAACAGGTCCTCGCCCATCGCGAAGCCGGGCTGGATCTCAAGAAACAAGCGGTCCTGTTCCGCGCTTCACATCACAGCCTGTCACTCGAAGTGGAACTCGCCCGGCGGAACATTCTCTTCCACAAGTACGGCGGGCTGAAGTTTGTCGAAGCCGCGCATGTGAAGGATCTAGTCGCCTTTCTGCGGCTGGCGGAGAACCCGCGCGACAGCGTCTCCGCCCTGCGGATCCTGCTCCTCCTGCCCGGCATCGGCCACAAGAAGGCCTCGCAGCTCGTCGACGACCTGCAGGCTAGTCAGGGGAATTTCACTGTGTGGGCCGGCTTCAAGCCTCCCGCGGCAACGACCCTGCACTGGCCGCTGTTCCTGGCCCTGCTTCGGATTCTTTCCGGTCAGGGGGGGAAGAAGCTCGAACTGCAGGTCGAAGTCCACCACGTCCGGTCGTTCTACGCCCCGCTCGTCGAGCAGAAGTACGACGACGCCCCCGCCCGGCTGCGCGATCTCGAACAGATCGAGCAGCTTGCGTCGCGCTTCGAGAGCCGGTCAGTCTTTCTCAACGACCTGACGCTCGATCCGCCGTCGTCGACGCAGGACTTCGCCGCCGATCCGCTGCTCGACGAGGACTATCTGACGCTCAGCACGATCCACTCGGCGAAGGGGCTGGAGTGGGAGTCGGTGTTTGTGCTGCACGCGGCGGACGGCAACATCCCGTCGGACATGGCGACTGAATCGCCGGCGGAGATCGAAGAAGAACGCCGGCTGTTCTACGTGGCTCTCACCCGGGCGAAGACCTGGCTGACTGTCTGCCACCCGCAGCGATACTACTTTCACTCCCGCCACCGGAGTGATCGACACTCATTCTCGCAGCGAACCCGTTTCCTGCCGGAGGAACTGATCGCCGACTGGGAATGCGTGATCGCCGGCCCGCAGAAAGGCGATCAAGGCGCCACTGGTCCCGTCTCGGACGTCACGACCGCCGATATCCGCAAACGGATCGGCCGCATGTGGGCCTGACGAAGGAAGCGCATGCCCGACTTCCGTTCCCTCGATCATCCGCGTGCCGTTCTTGCGGCGGGTGACCGGGGCTGGACCGATTGTCTTGATTCACATCTCCGCAACTCTTTGCGGGGCCAATGGTTGCAATGGCAGTGGTCTCCGTGTGTGTGTTTCCGGAGACCGCTCATGAATCATCGCTTAAGTCGTTGGCTAAAAAGCTCGCCGCCCAGAGCTTACGCCGCTGGGCTACATTGATTCGCCCCTTGCGGGGCTGAAGAGGTGGGGTTGCACTTCAACCCCTTTCGGGGGCATCAACGGAGGGACTGGGCCGCTGGGAAGCTCCGGAGCTGGATTTCCGGGACATCGCGAAGACGCACGCGCCACGGCCGCCGATCGTCCTGGCCATTGAATCACAATTCGGCAAGCGCGAGCCTCCCCGCGGAAATGCGCCTCGCGCCCCGCACTCTTCACGCCCGCCGCGCGAGCGGATGCGCGTCACCCGTCCCCGGCACGGCCATCCCCAGCTCGATCGCGGCCGCATCGACGACATCGCAGTCGACGAAGTGGAGCTCGTGGTCCATCGCAGCAAGCAATGCAAAGTCGCACAGCCGCGCCACGCGGGCGGGAATCCCCCGCGACTGCACCCACACGCGAAACAGCGCCGGCGCGGTAAACACATCCCGCGTTGCGCCGGCTTTCCGCAGCGTCTCCTGGATGTAATCGCTGCATTCCGCCGGCGACCACGGCCCCAGCTCGATCCTCAGCTCGCTGATTTCTTCGAGTCTGGCGGCGGGGTTCGCGCCGTGTGCCTGACGGGCAGCGGCGATGATGCATAGCGGGGCCGACAGCGATTCGGCGAGTGAGAACAGGCGTTCGACGATCAGTTCGCAGCCGGGCGACGCCTGATCGAACTGGTCGAGCAGCAGGACCAGCGGCGGGCCGGTCAGTTTGCGGCCTTCGAGGTCCTGCTGCAGCATCCGCCAGAGTTGCGCTGCACCATGAATCGCCGCGGACGGCAGACTGAGCGAGTCGGTCACTTGTTCGAGCAGCTCATCCCGGCCCATTCCCGCGCAGTTCAGCCGGACCACCAGTCGTCCGATTCTCCGGGCACGATCCTTGAGCATGTCGAGCAGAAACGTCTTTCCGGTCCCGGCCGCGCCGACCAGCATCCCGCAGCGACGCGATTCTTCGACCAGGAACAGCAGCCGCGACAGCGCCTCGTCGACAGTCGATCCACTCACGAACCACGCACGATCGAGCGTCCGCTGAAAGGGTCGTTCGGCGAGTGACCAGTACCGCTCATACATCCGCAGGCATCCCTCTCCCGTACAGCCCACCGGCAGATTCTGCCGGTGGCGCATCCTGCCATTCAGCACTATCGTTGTTATCGGCCGGAGAACGGGGAATAGCGAGCAGGGAATAGCGAATAGCCAGACGAGGGTGGCTGATCGCTGACCGTCGATCGCCTTTCGCCAGAGGCGGAAACACTGCCGATTCTGACGAAAAACGATCTGCGATAAGTTCCTAAGTTCCGTCCATTCGCTATTCCCTACTCCCGATTCGCTCTCTTCATATAGTACGCCTGCACGGCGTGAGCGCAGCTTTGCCCGCCGGGCGACAGCGTGCTGCAGCGTGCCTCAGGGGTATTCGCCCTCTGCACGGCGGCCCGCGTCCGCAGGACGCCCCCCTCGGCGATGTCATCGTCGACGTCCTCACGCGTCAGCCCGAAGCAGGCGCACAGCGGAGCGTCCAGATCCTTGCCTGGGATGGGACGCTGCAATTCCTGGCGCGTTACGGATCCCCCGAGATCGTCGAAATAGACGACATCGCAGTCGGGATCGCCACAGAAACAGGCCGAATCGGTGAATCTCCGGCGCAGATCTCCCGGCACCCAGGCATCCAGCGTCGTCGTCCGGACAACGACACCCGGCCCTTCGCACGCCGGGCAGCGGCTGACGGTCTCATCGGGTTCGCGGACGAAGGCTTTGTTCATTCCGAGTGCTTGTTTCGATGTCATCATGACAACGGACCGTCAGAACGTCACTGCAAGCGTGATGAACTGTTTTGCGTAACATCAGCCTCGGAAGGGACTTCAGATGGACTGAACTCTTCGACAACTATCGCGTCATCGTTGCCGCCGGTGAAATCGGTTGGCTTTTTGCCGGCGACGACCATCTGCCAGACTTCGACGTTTAACTGCCCTCGACCGAGGACCTTTCCCCACCCGACGACGAGGCCGTCGTTTCGCCATACATACGGAAACCGCCTCTCTCGCGACCTGATCCAATCGATTGCGGCAGCCTCAGTTTCAAAGTGCTGCTGGCCTTCTTCCAAAACACCTCGAGTGATTCCATTATGCGACGCCCAATGATTTCCCGGACCGGGGAAAGCGAGCCCGAGGCTTCCATACCAACGACTTGGACGCGATCCCATCTCGACGGATCGAGTGGCACCTTCCCAAGAGTATGACCGCTTCAACCCATTTCCCGAGGTGATGACCATGACGCCGGTTGGCGTTGTGGCCGTGATACGCATATTGGGGGCCATCACGATTTCGTTGTGAGGAGGAATTGGTCCGTCTCCAACCTCATTGCAGTACCGGCATCCTTGAGCAATCAGCGCCAACCCCGAAAGGAACACAGAGAACGTCCAGTTCGGTGTCATGCTGCACTCCAAGTCGCGCTCGCCATCAGAGTCAACGAGATATCCCGAACACCGAATTTACATCCAGAATCAGGTCGCTGCCGAAATGCAGTTCCCGTTGCCGAGTCTACCGACGGATTCATCGATTGTGTGCGCGGAACACCATACTGAAGCGTCTGGACGAACCAATCTAGTGAGGATATCACGATTTTGCGGATCGACAAGATGATCGAATAAGGAGCCCCACCAGCACTCCATACGGAAGTCTGCGACGGCCTCAACGGTTCGACATCGCCGGCTAAAATGCCGGAGCCGGGCAGCGCTCGCGCCGCCCGGCTCCGGCCGGTCGAGGGTGGTCCATCAGGGCAACTTACGGCTCGGTTTCCGCCGAATCCTTTGAGCCGCGGGCAAAGTGGATCGAGCGGAACCAGGTCGATGGCCTGGTCCAACTGATCGTTCGATTGGGGTTGGGGGGCAAGCCGACGCCGGGCGGTTCGGGAATGTCTTCGGAAGGAGGCACCGGGGGAGGAGACAGCGGCGCGGAACCCGGGACGGGCATCAACCGCGGCGGGGAAGGAGGTGGAACGGGATATCCGGGATCGAGGGAACGTGGCGGCGCTGAGGCGACTTCTGCATCCTCGCGGGCGTCGTACGGCTCGTATTCAGTCAGATACGCCCGGGTCGCGAGACAGCCGCTGGAAACTGAGAGCAACAGGAACGAGGCTGCGGCGGTGCGGAGTGAAAACCGGAACATGGCAGTCCGTGCCTGAGAGGACCGCTGGCGACGTTTCACGGTGTTTCACCGGAAATGCCTGCCAGACGAGTCGGAGGGCGAAACGGGATTGCAGCGACGCTGCGGCATTCAGAATCGGCCCGGACCGCACGTCCCGCACAGGCAATTCCTGCCGATCG
Source organism: uncultured Planctomycetaceae bacterium (assembly GCA_942493135.1). Classification (GTDB taxonomy): domain Bacteria; phylum Planctomycetota; class Planctomycetia; order Planctomycetales; family Planctomycetaceae; genus Planctellipticum. Next base: position 4,279,201 of record OW818684.1, read on the forward strand.
GCGGTGCGTCACAATCCGCCGGGCGGTTGTTTCGTCCGCACCTGTTCTGCCGGCCGACCACAACGCGCCAGCAATAGCGATTTTGCCGGATTACACGGCAGGCGGACCAGAAGAAGGTTTCACAGGGAGACGCGGAGGTCGCGGAGAGCAGAAGAGAGAATGTCGAATGATGAAGGCGGAATGTCGAAAGGAGGAATGAGAATTCGTGAGCATTGAGAATGCCGCAACTTCGGAAACTCCCTCGCTTCCGTTTTGATATTTCCCGACTTCTCTTCTCCGCGTCCTCCGCGTCTCCCTGTGAAACCTCTTCCGTTCTTCACCGCCTACCGGATGAGCTTCATCCGGCTGAAGTCCGGCAGTCGCAACTGGGTTTCCCAGGGGCCGATCTTCAGATAGGCAGGCCGCGAGGGAAGGTGGACCATGAAGGGCCGTCCGATGAGCAGGCTCCGCGGCACCGCGCCGTCGCCCCAGCGCCGGCTGTCGTGCGAGACGGGGCTGTTGTCGCCCAGCATGAAGTAAGAATTCCACGGCAGTCGATACGGGGTTTCGACGCCGTGAAGCGCCCGATCCGCCGTGTAATAGACGTCGCGATAGACCATCAGTTCGTCGACCACGGCATCGAGCGCCCTGCCGCCAAACCGCACCGCCGAACGGGGTGCCTCGCTCAGTTGAGCGGGAACCTCGAACTCGAAGGGGGGCAGCACGACCTGTCCGTCGATCGCCACCAGCGCCTGCCGGTCGATCAGCGACGCCTCGACGATTATCGGCCGGCCGGCTAGCCCCGCCGGCAGCGGCCCGGTCTGGGTCGGTTCGTTGCTGCCACTGCGGTGCATCCGGCATTCGCGATGCTGGAAGTCGAGGACATACGAGAACGTCTGCATCCCGTCGGTCAGTTCGACGACAAACTCGCCGTGGCCGTATTCGACCTCCAGCCGCAATGCCAGCATGACGTCTCGCAGGGGAACGGCATGGGCGTTCTCCTCGGGCGGGTTGTAGCCGTATTGATCGGTGATCGGCGCCTCGTGCGAGATGTCGTACAGGGCCCGGACCGCCTGGCGGAAGAGGGCGTCTTCGGTATGGGCCAGGAGTTGATCCCGCAGGGCTTCCGACAGTGCGCCTTCGTATTCCAGCTGACCGGTTTCCGCGTTCCAGGTCAGTCGACCGCCGGCGGCGGGATCGGGGGGATCGACATCCGTCGGCCAGGCCGCCAGCGGAACCCGGCTGGCATGTCTCCCGCGGGCTCGCACCCAGTGCCGGTACTGCACCCACGAGAACGTTTCCGCATCGACGCCTGCGGCCAGCCCCGACTGCAAGCGGAACGCCGGGCCGTCGGCGAGCCACTGGGGAACGGATGCGTGCTCCTCCGCGTGCGGAACGACGAACCAGCGTTCGCGTGCCAGCGGATCGCGCACAGCCCGCGAGTTGTGATCGTGAACGGGTATCCGCATCGAGACCTGCCGCGGATAGTCTTTGCGCGCGATTTCGCCGTCGATAAAGACGTCCCCGCGCAGAATCTGCACGCGTTCGCCCGGCAGGCCGACCACCCGTTTCACGTAGGCTTCCTGCGGGTTTGCCGGGTTGCGGAATACGCAGATTTCCCACCTGAGCGGCGGCCGGTATTCGTAGGATGGTTTGCAGACGAGGAGTTGATCGCCGTGATTTCGGGGGACTTTCTCCAGGTGGATGTGCTCCTGCCCGCAGTTGGGGCAGACTGCCACCGACCGCCGTCGTTCGAGCTGCTCCGCCTCGCCGGTGGGGTCGGTGTCGTAGGCCACGCCGAACGGAAACTGGAAGCCGCACGTGGGGCAAGTGACCTGTTTGTGATAGCCCAACAGAGTCGGGGCCATCGACCCGGTGGAAATCATGTAGCCTTCCGCCGCGAACGTGCGGAACAGTAGCACGGCGAGTACGAGGCTGATCACGGACTCCGACAGCGACCGTGCCAGGCCGCGCCGGTCGTCGACGCCGCCCCGCGCGACCTCCGGCGAGCCGGAGCCCCCGGCGGGATCGACCTGCTGCGGAGCTGACCACATGAAACTGCAACCGTGCAAGAAGTCGGGCTCCGCCCGACGGGGAACGGCGATCCAGGCAGACCGCCGACCAGCACCCGATTCTAGGCCATCCCGCAGGCAGGGAGAATAGCAGCGGGCGTTTCGCGGGAAGTCCGGGTGGCAAAAGACGTTGCGAAAACCCGGCAGACGGGGGCTGCGTCGCGGTTGCGAAGAGAAATTCAGGAAAGTGAACAGCGAGTCGTGATCAGCGCCAAATGGAAGAAATATCGCTGGGCCGAGAACCGCACACTCCGTCGCTTCGCACTCATCACTGCTCAATACTCACTTTTCGCTCTCCTGGGTTCTTCTCCGCGTCGTCCGCGCCTCGGCGGTGAGAACTCACCTTTCGCAACTACTTCGCTGTGGCCCGTATCGCCCCCGGCCGGTAGTAGTCGCCGAGCATCCAGTCGACCAGCAGTTCGATCTCCTGCGGCGACATCGATTCTTCAAACGCCGGCATCGCGTTATTCTCACCATAGAAGTCGGCGTGGCCCGGATTCTTCAGGAAGTCGATCAGCCACTTCTTCCCGCCGTAGCCCGTCAGCGTCGGCGCTCCCGCTCCCTGGTTTTCGCTCACCGCCGCCTCTTCTCCGACCACGTGCATGCCGTGGCATTCAGTGCATGACGAGACCGAGCCCGACTTCAACGTCCCGGACTCAAAGATCTCACGTCCAGCCGCTACCAGTTCCGCGTCATAGGGCTGAAGATCCTTCCGCCCGCTCTGGGCCGCCAGGAACTCGACCAGGGCTTTGACGCTGGCGGCGTTGTCGGGCTGCTTGAGGACTTCCGCGTTTTCCTTACACCAGCCGGCCATATCCCCCTCATCGAGGAAACGCTCGCCCACGTTCTTTCCGTTATGCGTGGCGTTCCTGAGCGGAGCAAACGTCGCGTCGTAGTCGGTCAGGACCTTCAGCATCCATTCGCGGGACCCGAACCCTCCCACGTCCGCCGCGGTTGCCGGATCCACGGCAAAGTTCTTGGAATGATCCGGGTTGAAAGTCACTTTCCAGACGTCGGCCCCCAGGCCATTCTTGCCGTCGAGGCGATGGCAATTCGCGCACCGCCTGGCGAACAGCTTCGGCCCCATGAACAGCGGATCGTGCTGCACCAGCTCCATCGCCCCGCCGCCGGGAATTCCCAGCGCCGACGCCAGTTCGACGGCCCGGTGGCCCTCCCGCTCGGCCTCGTTATACGCCGCCTGGTATTCCAGATCGGCCGCGTCTTCTTTCACCGCGATGAAGGAGAGGTAGCCCATTCCCGCCAGCAGCACCCCCAGGAACGACAGATTGAAAAGGTGTCCCAGGCGGCTGCGGCCGATGAACGGCATCAACACGATGACGCCGGCGATCAGCGTCGGAATATAGACTGCGCCGACCTCGACGCCGTGCTTCTGGATGAATTCCATTTTCAGGAAGCGGAAGAGAAACAGGAACTCCCACTCGGGACGGGCGGCGCCGAATGAGTCCACGTTATTGGCCGGCCCCCAGAGCGGAGCCCCGATCCACGCTGTCAGTCCCACGACAATCGCCAGCACGCCCAGGCAGGCGATGCCGTCGCGCAGGGCCTGGTCCGGCCAGTAGCGGACCGCCGGCTCAGAGTTTGTCTTCTCACCAACCGCCAGGCCATGCTTAAAGACCAGCCGGGCGTAAACCACCAGCAGACCGATCGCGATCGCCGGCAGCAGTCCCGCGTGCAGCGCAAAGAATCGAGTCAGGGTCTGATTCCCCATGACTTTGCCCCCTTGCGCCAGCGTCAGCGCGGGCTGACCGACAATGGGAGCGGTCCCCAGAATCTTGTTGCGGGCCACCGAACCGTGATAGCCGTACTGGTCCCACGGCAGCAGGAAACCCGTCAGGAAAATCAGCATCACGACCTGCAGCATCGCCAGGCCGACCCAGAAATTGACTTCCCGCGGCTGCAGATAGACCCGGTAGACGATGAGCTGCAGAAAATGTAGTCCGATCAGGACCATCAGCGTATGGGCGGCATAGTGGTGCACGCCTCGAATCAGCCAACCCAGCGTCAATTCGTGCTGAATGAAGTAGGTGCTTTCCCAAGCTGTCTGTGTGCCGGGGCTGTAGGCGGCCCACAGCAGCAGGCCGGTCAACGCTTCGAGGAAGAACGTGAAGGCCAGCATGGCGCCCCACGTATAGCGCCAGCGCGGTCCGCCCGGGATCGAGTACTCCAGGAACCGGCCCCACGCGGTGCACCAACCCGTGCGCTGATCGAGCCAGGCGGACAGCTTGTTGATCACAGTTCCACCTTCTGAGTCTTGCCGCCCTCGAATTCCTGATACTTCACCCACACGCTGCCATCTTTCCGCAAGTCGACAAGCAATGTGTCCATGCTCCGCGGAGCCACATGCGTGATCTGTTCGCCGTCCAGCTTGAAATGCGCCCCGTGGCAGGGGCACAGGAAGGTCTTGTCCGCCGGCTTCAGCTCGATCTTGCAGCCCAGGTGCGGGCAGATGTCGTTCAACGCCAGCACGATCCCCGGACCCATCAGTCGCAGATAAACCGATCCAATGGTCCGATTTCGAAAGATGTTCCAGGCGTCCACGCGGTCAGCCCGCAGAGCGAAGTGAACTGGTACTCCCGAAGCCGGAAGCTGCGAGACGTTCGCGACGTACAGAAAACCGTTCTCGGCTCCGCGGAACGGCTCGCGCCGCTTCAGCAGCGGATCCAGAAAAAACGCCAGCCCGGCGGCGAGCGGAGACAGCACGGCAGTTCCCACGATGGCCAGCGCGGCCAACGACTTGAGGAAGCCGCGACGCGGAGTGGCCTCCGCGGCATCCAGCGGATCAGACATGGTCAGTCTCTCCGGAGAGCATCAGTTCGGGGCAGGCGTCAAAGGCGGGTGACCCGGCGAGCGGGTCGTCGCAGGCAGGCATGTCAGCACGTTGATATCAAGCTTAGCTCGCCGATCCCGCCCGCGGCAAGCTCAAGTCGTCATTTCGGCGAAACGCACGTTGCGGAACCAATGACTGTCACACGAGATACAGCACTTCGAGCGTCCCAGCCGGGAGTTGGTAACTCTGCATTTCCGAAGCGCGCCGGCGGTTCGGCCGGCGGGAGCCGGCCCTACGTCGGTCGTGCATACCACGTACACAGCGTCGCCAGACCGCCGGTCTGAGCCAGCCGTCGGACGCGGGTCCGCATGTGCCCCTGACCGAGCAGTCCCGAGAACCCGTGATTGTGATCCGCAAGATTCAGCGCGAGATTAACATCCTCGTCGATCGGTTGAGCACGCCCCTTCCCCGCCGCCACCCAGCGCGCCAGCCACAGAGTGATCGGGAACATCAATACCAGGCTCGCCACCCCTTCGGTCAACGGCGCGTCGTAGAACCCGCGACCGCAGAAGTGCAGCCCCTGAATCTTCACCCGGAAGTACCGTTCGAACAGTTCCTCCATCCCCGGCGTCAGCCGGCCCATCGGCGCCTCAAGCGCCTCGAACCGGACGGAGGGCAATTCCTCCTGCATGGCCGGCAGCTCTCCCGTTCCGCGGAGAAACTGCAAAATCGCCCGCAGCAGCCGGTAGCGTCCCCACCACCCCGAGTTCAGTTGATCGATCGTGTCCTTCCGGGTGTACGCCGCCGTCAGAATCCGGAAGTCCAGCCGGGCGACGCGCGAGGGCTCCACGGCGGTGGGAAACCGTGCATGTTCGACCGCCGCGGCCTGTCGAATGATTCCCAGGAATTCCTGCAGTTGCTGCCCCTGGATCGTCGCGAAGTGCGACTGCTCGACAATCCCGGTCCAAGTCAGAATTCGCAGCAGACGCAGTTGGAGCGGCGCCGTCGGATCGGCAAACGATTCGTCCAGCGCCGCGACGAACGGCTGAAAGCTGTCCCAGCCGACCTGCTCGCGTCGCGTCAGTCGCGGCGGCGGCAGATTCTCGGCCCCCTTGGGAACCGCCAGCGTCGCCAGTTCGGTCAGATCCGGGCGCTGCGCCGCGACCGCAGCGCCCCGATTGGCCGTCACCGAAGGACAACTGAACCGCAGGCTCACCGCCAGCCGCCCCCCCGCGGGATGGAACGCATACGGATAGATCCGGCAGGGGAGAGGCTTGGCCGCTTCGCCGAACTTTGCATGAATCCGGCACAGCCCCTGTTCGTTCAGAAAGACGCACCCGCCGTCCGATCGATGCCCCAGCCGGTAGCGTTTTTTCCAGGGGGGGCCGGCATGCCAGACCAGCACCGGTCGATCGGCGGGGATGCCATCTGCCGGCGTCCAGTCCTGCGATACGATCCGCAGCCGCTCTTCCTCGGTCACTTCGATCAGGTGCTGTTTGCAGCAGCCGGCACAATTGTGACAGCTCCAGTTCTGCAGCGTGGGAAGTTCGAGACGCATATGACCGCCGGCAAGGTGTCATCCAGGTCGCACAGAATGTCCTGTCTGTGCGTTTCGCTTTCTCAGTCTGCAGTGGGACGATACATCCCCTCAAATTCAATCCGTCGCTCCACCGCCGCCGGCACCAGATATCGGATGGAGCGACCCGTCCGGACTCGCTCCCGAATGTCCGTGGCGGAAATGTCGATTCCGGGCATCTTCACGATCCGCACGCGGTCGGCCAGCTTCCCCAGCGGCGACAGCGCCGGCAATGGTCGGTCGCCCCGATTCACGCCGACAATCGTTGCCAGTTCGGCAATCCGTTCGGGTTGACGCCACTGAGGAAAACTCTCCAGCGAATCGGCTCCCATCAGCAGAAACAGCTCCCGCCCCGGATTCTCGGCATGCAGAATCTCCAGCGTGTCGACCGTCCACGACGGCCCGGCGCGGTCCAGTTCGCACCGCGACACCCGGAAATCAGGATGGACCGCGATGGCCACGGCAACGAGTCCATAGCGTTGTTCCGCCGGCGTTTGCTCCGCGGGTGACTTGAACGGCGACTGCGCCGCCGGCACGAACCAGACTTCGTCGAGTTCGCACTGCTCCCGGCACTGCTCGGCCAGAATCAGATGGCCGATGTGAATCGGATCGAACGTTCCACCATAGATGCCGATTCGTGCCACGAGCCCCGCATCCCGTAGGGTCCGCTGTGCGGACCGATGTCCAATGAAAAATCGGCAAATTGGTCCGCACAGCGGACCCTACTTCTCTCGTCCCGACAACTGCAGGAGCAGCAATTCGAGCTGCATCCGGTCCGGCAACCGGCTGCCTCCCTTGAGGCCGCTGTCGGTCGCCAGCAACCGGCCCAGGATCCGCTCGGCGTTCGCCCGGCCGATCCGCTTGAGGTAGCCGGTCACAATCCCCACATCCCGCGGAAAGACGCCCGCCGCCCGCAGCCCCTCGTCGAGCGGCATCCGCCGGGAATTCTCCGTGCCGTGGGCATACTTCCGGAAGACGTAATTGATGCCCCCCACCAGCTTGGGAGCCGCTTCACCCGCGGTCAGCAGTTGCCCCAGCGCCGCAAATGCCGCATTCAGATCCCCGTCGCGCGCCGCATCGGTCATGGCCCACGTGGTCTCGGTTCGCCAGCCGCCCACCAGCGTCCGGACGTCGGCCTCTTCGATCTTCTCCCGCTCGCCGAGATACGACGCCAGCTTCGACAATTCCTGATCGAACAGCCCCAGGTCTTCCCCCACCAGCTCGATCAGCAGCGGCCCCGCCTCGCGGGCCAGCGTCTTGCCGTAGGCTGTGCGAGCCGTCTCCTGCAGCCACTTGATCAGGGCCGCCCCCTCCAGCTTGGTGCACTCGATCTCGCTGTTTGTCTTCGCGAGCTGTTTCGCCAGCCGGGTGTTTTTCGGCCACGACTTCACATCCAGGACCAGCACCGCCTTCTTCGACGGCTTCTCGGCGTACTTCTCCAGACCCGCGCGGTTTTTCGTGACGAAGTCCTCGGCGTCGTCGATCTGCACCAGCCGGCGGTCGCCCCACATCGAGACAGTCCGCAACTCGTCGGTAATCGTCTGCAGATCGACGTCTTTGCCTGTAAACCGGCTCAGCGACGACTCGTCGTCCCCGATCGCCGCTGTCCGCAGTTGCTGCAGGACGCTCGTCTTCAGATGCCGCTGCCCGCCGGACAGCACCACAATGGCCGGAATCTCCGCCGGGGGCTGCCGCAGGAACTCCGTCCCGTGCATATCTCGGTACTCCTTGCCGCCAGACTACCGAGTCGATGTAGGGTGAGTCGAGTCTTCGAGGCTCACCATCACGTGCTAAAATCGTGGTGAGCCTCGCGGACTCGACTCACCCTACCGCTAAACCATCGGAGCAATTACCGCAGCCGTTCCGCCCCGTCGGCGCAGAACTGGTAGTACACCTCCGCCCCCTGCCTGAGCTGCTCGATCTCGATCCACTCGTCCTTCGTATGCGCCTGGGCGATGTCCCCCGGCCCGAAAACCACGGCCGGAACCTGCGCCAGCGCCACGCGGGACGCATGCGTCCCGTATGGCACGCCGATCTTCGCCTTCGGGCCAACAACCGGCGTGATTGACTTCATCAGGGCGTCCGCCAGAGCGCCGTTCAGATCATCCGACAGCGGCGGGCTGTTCACGAACGGCGGATCGTTCGAAAAAGGGATGTCCGTCCGCGCCTTCAGGAAGTTCGTCACCTCCTCGATCAGCCCCGTCCGGTCTTCGCCCGGCAGCACCCGGCGGTCGATGTCGATGGCGCACCCGTCCGGCACCACATTGACGCTGCTTCCTCCGGCGATCAGGCCGACTGAAAATGTCGCCGGTCCGCACAAGGGATGGGCCGGTCGGGATCCCGGCAGCCATGCCGCGAACTCTTCGAGCACCCCCAGGATCTTCCCCATCCGGTAAATGGCGTTCACGCCGTCCATCGGCCGGGAACTGTGGCACGCCACCCCTTCCGTCCGCAACTTCCAGCGATACGCCCCGCGATGCGCAACAACGATGTCGAGCAGGGTCGGCTCAGCGACAATCGCCGCCGTCGGCTTCTGCGGACACAGCTTGTACGCCGGCTTCCGACCGAGCCAGGAATCGACGAGGTGATTGATCCCCAGGCTTGTCGCCTCTTCGTCGCAGGTCAGCGACAGGACGACGTGCGGGCGACCCGCCGGGCGCTCTTTGCACAGCCGCAGAAAGGCGGCCAGCATGGCAGCCATCCCCCCTTTGACGTCGCAGGTCCCGCGCCCGAAGAGTTTACCGTCCCGCTCGACCGGATCGAAGGGCGGAATCACCATGCCATCGGTCGGGACCGTGTCCTGATGGGCGTCGAGCAGCAGCGTCGGAGCGCTGGCCGAGTCGGCGTCGAGGCGGGCCAGGACGTTTGCCCGCCCGGGAGCCGTTTCGACCCGCTCCCAGGCGACGCTGGCTTTCGTCAGCACATCGACCAGGTACTCCGTCACCCGGGTTTCCAGGTACTCGGGACCCGTCACGTCCCGGCCCATCGGGTTGACGCTGGGAATGGCGACCAGATCCTTGAGGAGCGGGAGCGGATCCATAGCAGTCCTGTCGTCGGCAGTCACCTGGCCCCGGCAGACGTACGACGGAACCGACCATCGCGCGCGGAGGCTTCAAACGTGGAGTGTCGACGCTGGCTTCGACTCCGTCAAACCTGCGGGCGCGGAATTTGGTCAGTTGTCAGTGGTCCGTCGTCAGTGGCGAGAGGACTCCCACGGTCTTCGCTGACTCTCGACTTTCCCTGCATTGCCCCGCACGGCTCGCTCCGGGTAGTCTGGCGCGCCACACGTTCAGCCTGCAGCCGGGGATCTCTCGCACTTCACGCCCTCAACCGGACTTGCGCATGTCCGCCGATACGGCCGCTCCGCCCCAGCTCAAACGCACGCTCGGACCGCTCAGCCTCTGGGGGCTGGGTGTCGGCTATGTGATCTCCGGGGAGTACTTCGGCTGGAATCTGGGGCTCCCGCTGGGGGGCTCGCTGGGGATGCTCATCGCCTTCGTCATCGTGACGACGATGTACGTCACCTTCGTGCTGAGCTACGTCGAACTGGCCTGCGCGATTCCGAAGGCCGGCGGCGGCTTTGTCTACGGCGTCCGCGGGCTGGGACGCTGCGGCGGATACTTCACCGGCGTGGCGCAGGTCGTCGAATTCATCTTTGCACCGCCGGCGATTGCGATGGCGATCGGCGCGTACGCCGCCACCTGGCGTCCCGGCACCGATCCGCGGATGGTGGCGCTGGTCGCTTTCGTGGCGTTCACGGCCCTCAATCTCTGGGGCGTCCAGCAGGCGGCGGCCTTCGAATTGATCGTGACACTCTTTGCCGTCGGCGAAATCCTGCTCTTCACCGGAACCGTCGCGCCGCATGTCAGCCTGGAGCGATTTGCCGCCAACGGTCTGCCGAACGGCGTCTGGGGGATCATCGGCGCATTACCCTTTGCGATCTGGTTCTATCTGGCCATCGAAGGGGTCGCCAACGCCGCCGAGGAGGCCCGCAACCCCCAGCGCGATGTCGCCATCGGCTTCGGCTCGGCCCTGGCGACTTTGGTTGTTCTCGCCAGTTCCGTTCTCGTCTGCGCGGTCGGCGTCGGCGGCTGGGAGCAGATTGTCTGGACGCCGGGCGATCTCGTTCAGACTTCCCCCGGTCTGGTCCCGCGCGAGGGGGCCCCGATGTCCGACAGTCCCTTGCCGCTGGCGCTAGGCCAGGTCTTCTCGTCGAATCACACGCTCTACCATCTGCTGATCGGCGTCGGGGCGCTGGGGCTGATCTCCAGCCTCAACGGCATCATCCTGATCGCCAGCCGGGCGCTGTTCGAAATGGGACGGGCCGGGTTTCTGCCCCGCCGGATCGGCAAAGTCCACCCCCGGACGCACGCTCCCGCCAATGCGCTGCTGCTCAATCTCGGGATCGGAGCGGCGTCGATCCTGTTTCTCGACACTGGCCGGTTGATCACATTGGCCGCAATGGGGGCCGTCACGCTGTACGTGCTGTCGATGGAAGCTCTGGTCCGCCTGCGAACGCTCGAACCCGATCTCCCCCGCCCGTTCCGTACGCCCTGGTATCCCATCTTCCCGCGAACCGCACAGGTCATTGCCGCCGTCTGCCTGGCCGCCATGCTCTGGCAGAATTTTTCGCTCACCGAGCCGCTGTTGTCGGTCACGCTGTGGTATGCCTTCGCGGCCGCCGTCGCCGCGGCGTACTATGGCATCGTCGTCCATTGGCAACCCGACGTGGCTGCGAACGAAGCCGTCGTCGAACTTGTCGAGACCGTCTGATCATGGCCCGCTACCGCTGCACGCTGGGACCGCGCACGTGGGTCTTCGACGACCTGCGGCAAGTTCTTGCCAAAGCCAGCCCTCGCCGCTCGGGGGATGAACTTGCCGGCCTGGCCGCGGCCTCCGATGAAGAACGTGTCGCCGCCCGGATGGTCCTCGCGGACATTCGTCTGGAAGATTTCCTGGCCGAGCCGGTGATTCCCTACGAAGACGACGAAGTTACCCGCTTGATCTGCGATTCCCACAACGCCGAGGCCTTCGCCCCCGTCCGCGGCCTGACCGTCGGCGAATTCCGCGACTGGCTGCTGCGCTATGAAACCACGCCCGACGTACTTGGCCGCCTCGCTCCGGGCCTCACGCCTGAAATGGCCGCCGCGGTCAGCAAGCTGATGCGGAACCAGGACCTCGTCCTCGTCGCCAGCAAGTGCCGGGTCGTCACACGCTTTCGCAATACGCTCGGCCTGCCCGGACGGCTCGCCGTCCGGCTGCAGCCCAACCATCCCACCGACGACCCGCGCGGCATCGCGGCCTCGATCCTCGACGGACTCTGCTATGGTTGCGGCGACGCGGTAATCGGCATCAATCCCGCGACCGACAACGTCGGCAACACGATCCTCCTCTGGAAACTCGTCGACGAGTGGATCACCGGCCACAACATCCCCACGCAGTCCTGCATTCTATCGCACGTCACCACCACAATGCAGGCGATGCAGCGCGGCGCTCCGGTCGATCTGGTCTTCCAGTCGATCGCCGGGACCGAAGCCGCCAACCGCAGCTTCGGCATCGACCTGGCCCTGCTCGATGAAGCCCGCGCGATGGCCCTCGATCTCAAGCGGGGTACGGTCGGCGATAATGTGATGTACTTCGAAACCGGCCAGGGCTCATGCCTGTCGGCCGGCGCCCATCACGGCGTTGACCAGCAGACCCTCGAAGCCCGCGCCTACGCCGTCGCCCGCCGCTACCAGCCGCTGCTGGTCAACACCGTCGTCGGATTCATCGGCCCCGAGTACCTCTACGACGGCAAGCAGATCATCCGGGCCGGGCTCGAAGACCACTTCTGCGGCAAGCTGCTCGGCGTGCCGATGGGCTGCGACGTCTGCTACACGAACCACGCCGAGGCCGATCAGGACGACATGGATACGCTTCTATCCTTGCTGGGTCTCGCTGGTTGCAACTACATCATGGGGGTGCCGGGCGCGGACGACATCATGCTCAATTACCAGTCGACCTCATTCCACGACAGCCACTACCTCCGGCAGATCTTGGGACTGCGCCCGGCCCCTGAGTTTGAAGTCTGGCTGCAGCAGGCCGGAATCCTGGATGCCGCCGGGCGACTCTGCCCGCTCGAATCCCGGCATCGCCTCCTGCAGTCTGCAGGAGTCTGACCATGCCCGGGGCACCCTTCGACGCCTGGCAGTCGCTCCGTCAGTTCACTGCCGCCCGGATCGCCCTCGGCCGGACGGGCGGGAGTCTCCCGACGCGCGAACTCCTGGCGTTCGGGCAGGCGCATGCCCAGGCTCGCGACGCCGTTCACGCTCCCTTTGACGAACATCGGCTCGCCGGTGCTCTGCGGCCTCTGGGATTCGAGGTGCTCCGTCTGGCGACCGACGCCGTCGATCGGGCCGAATATCTCCGTCGTCCGGACCTGGGCCGTCGGCTTGATGCGGCCGGCCGTGAATCACTGCAGCAGACTGTGCATCCTGCCGACGGATTCGATCTCGCCGTGATCCTGTCTGACGGACTGTCCGCACCTGCGGTCATCGCTCAAGCCCCGGCGCTGCTGCAGGAACTCCTGCCGCGTCTCGCTTCGGAGGGATGGCGGATTGCCCCGCTGATCATCGTCCGTCACGGCCGCGTCGCGGTGTCCGATGAAGTCGGCGGAATTCTCGCCGCGAGGATCGCGTTGATCCTCCTCGGCGAACGCCCGGGATTAGGAAGCGCCGACAGTCTGGGGGCCTACTTCGTCCACGATCCGCGACCGGGCCGGACCGACGCCGAACGTAACTGCGTCTCCAATATCCGCCCGGAAGGACTGCCGATTGCGCAGGCCACCGACACGCTGCACTACCTGCTGACCGCCGCCCGCACAAAGCGGTTGAGCGGCGTGCCACTCAAGGACGACCGCGGTCTGGCGGCGCTGAAGAACGACGCCGCCGCCAGAATTGGCGGCGGCGCAGACTGACCGTCGTCGAACGATTACCTTACAGGCCACAACGTCGTTACGACGTCAGGTCAAAATGGACCGCGTTCTCGCCAGGTTCAAGCACTTCTTCCAGCGTCGTCTTGCTGTTGTACTTCGCCGGAACGGCCTCTTTCACCTCGTCAACCAGAGTTCCGGGCGGAGCCGGAGAACCCAGTTCGATCTGTTTGCCAGTGGGCTTCGACCAGCGAATCTCGACCTTGTACTTGCCCGCAGATGGTCCGCTGGCAGCGGGAATGCTGTACTCGCCGGCCGCGATTTCCGCTCCGGCACTCGGCTGCTTCGAGTCTGCGGTCGGCACGAAAGAAATGGCTCCCTGCTCGATGGGGCGGCCGTCCAATGTGACGGTGCCGCTGACGGCGACTCGCGGCGGACCCGAACTGCCGCAGCCTGCATTCACGGCAGCGGTCCCGCCGATGACGATCAGCAGGGTCAGTTGTCGAATTGTAAAGAGCATGACTCTAGAACTCCCCGAGAACATTGCCATCGGCCATCCACGCCAGGTTCTGCCACGTCGTCAGCGAGATATTCTCGCTCACAAAGCGGATCGCCCCGTCCCCCAGCAGGACCTGCGAACCGCCGACATGCCGGCTGCGCGAGGTAGCGAAGTTGTTGTCGGTGTTGCCGTCGGGAACGCAGGGCAGATTCATCAGCGGCAGGTTTGTGCTGGCCGTGCACGCGGCGGGATAGGCCAGCAGATTGTCCGGGGCCTTGCTGTTTGGCGGATTGGTGGCGTGCATGTACTGTGCACCGGCGCGATTCGTATAGAACCAGCCGCGCCAGTCGTCGGAAGTCCCCGTGAGGTACTCCGCGATCACCATGGTGTTGCTGGATCCGTCCAAAATGTCGCGGAACCCGGCTCCGCGGTTCACGCCGAAGACGGTCCGGGTCGGCAGGGCATCAAGGTGGGTCTGGCCGTCGTTGACTCCGGAAAAGAAACCCAGGTAATTGCTGGAGGGCAGCGGCACGCTTCCGCCCGACATCTTGACGGCGCCCCCCAGTCCGTCGCTGGGGCACTGCAGCGCTCCCAGCGCCCCTCGAAGCGTTACCGGCCAAGCCGCAGCGTTGATCCAGGGGGCGGGGCGTCCCCAGTCGCTGGACAACTCATTGTAAACCGCCGTCTGGTCCATGTTCGGCAGCAGGAAATGCAGGAAGTACGGCCATTCCGGGCCGCCAAATCGACTTCCCGACCGGCTGATGGTCCCGGGCGGGAAGCGATTGAAGGTGTCGTGGTAGTTGTGGAGCGCCAGTCCGAGCTGCTTCAGATTGTTCTTGCACTGAGTCCGGCGGGCAGCCTCGCGCGCCTGCTGGACGGCTGGAAGGAGCAGCGCGATCAGGATTGCGATGATGGCGATCACCACCAGCAATTCAATGAGTGTAAATCCAGTCCGACGGGTTGAGACTCTCATGATGTGGCTCGTTTCACCCAGAGGAAGAAAAGTAAGAACTGCCGGCAGAACCTGCCCCGGAACTGTCCCGGGGGGGACGTGAGAACGAAACTGGTCGACGTCGAGGGATAGAGGGGATGCCAGACCGGCGACTTCATCGGATTGTCAGATGATCTGTCAGGTGTTGATCGCATAGTGCACGGCGCGGGACAAGCTGTCAAGGCTTTTTCGACAAACCTCGACAATCGCAGTTTCAAATCGTCCCGTGTGCTTGCTCTCCGGATCTCACGCGAAGAATCGCAAGGAATGCGATCCGCCCCGATCGTCAGAATCGGTTGGCCCCCTCGCAGGCCGCCAGCCCGCTCAGGGGTGAATGGTACAAACGCGCGGGATCGACAATCGATGCTTGCCGGTACCCCATCAGCATTGCGAACGCGGTGGTTCTGCGCCGATGCCCGGGGCCGGCCCAATCAGGTCCTGCTCCACGCTTCGGTGGAAACGCCGAAGTACCGTTTCGCTGCGTCGCGCGCGTCGGCAACCGTGCTGTGCCACGTATCACCGCGAACGGTCCCGTCGCATGATTCAAAAACGAGCAGAATACCGTCGCCATCGGCCTCGATCGTCAGGTCCAGCTCGACGCTGCGAACGGGAGTCGGCAACGGCACTGCAGCGTTCAGTGGGAGCCAACCGGTATGTGGCTCGCCCCCCACCGTCGACTGGAAACCCTCGATCCACTCGACCGCCGCCATTTTTCCCTCACGCGACAGGGGCTCGACACCCCGCCTGCTACGGCAACACCCCCGCAATCCCCAGAAAATTCCGCAGCAGCTGAATCCCATTCTCGGCCGTCAGAAAGCTCTCCGGGTGGAACTGCACGCCGTGGACCGGAAAATCCCGGTGCTGCAGCCCCATCACTTCCCGCGGATGGCCGGGATAGTCCACCCAAGCGGTGACCTGCAGTTCGGGCGGCACCGTCTCCTCCGGCACCACCAGGCTGTGATACCGAGTCGCGATGAACGGATTCGGGAGCCCCGCAAACACCCCCTGATTGGTGTGGTGAATCTCGGAGACCTTGCCGTGCATCAGCCGCTCGGCCCGCACGACTTTCGCCCCATACACCTCCGCCAGCGACTGGTGCCCCAGGCAGACCCCCAGCGTCGGAATCGCAGGCCCCAGCCTGCGGATCAGATCCATCGAAATCCCCGCCTCGTGCGGCGTACACGGCCCCGGCGAAACGACGATCGCCTGTGGATTGAGGGCGGCGATTTCGTCAACTGTGATCTGGTTATTCCGCTCGACCCGCACCTCCAGCCGGGAATCGATCTCCCCGAACCGCTGCACGAGGTTGTAGGTGAACGAGTCGTAGTTATCGAGCATGAAGATCATGGGAGAGTCGAGTGTCCAGAGTCGAGGAGGCAGAAATGTCGAATGTCGAAGGCGGAATGTCGAAAGGAAGAAGTCGAGAGCCACGCAAGTCGCCGTCGCTCCCTATTCTCTGCGATACCCGATACCCGATACCCGAAGCCCGTCTTCCATGTCCGCATCCACCATCATTCTCACCAGCCCGGCGAAGTCGACGTCCGGCTGCCAGCCCAGCTCCCGCCGGGCCTTCGTCGAATCCCCCGTCAGCTCAAAAACCTCCGCCGGACGGTAGAAGTTCGGATCGACGACGACATGGTTTTGCCAGTTCAGACCCACGTGGGAAAACGCAAGTTCGCAGAATTCCTGTACGGTGTGCGATTGACCGGTGGCGACGACATAATCCTGCGGCGTCGGCTGCTGCAACATCATGTGCATCGCCCGGACGAAATCCCCCGCGAATCCCCAGTCTCGCCGGGCCTCCAGATTCCCCAGGGGCAGATCGCGAATCTGCCCCTGCTTGATCCGCGCCACGTGCGACGTGATCTTGCGCGTCACGAACTCGTAACCCCGCCGGGGGGACTCGTGATTGAACAGAATCCCCGAGCAGACGAACATCCCGTACGCTTCGCGGTAGTTTCGCGACAGTTCGTACCCGGTCAGCTTGCTGATGCCGTATGGCGATCGGGGGCAGAACCGGGTCTGCTCGTTCTGGGGCGTCTCCGGCGCGTTGCCGAACATCTCGCTCGAACCGGCGAAGTAGACTTTGCAGTGCGGCGCCGCCTGCCGCACCGACTCCAGAACGAAGTGCGTCCCGTCGATATTCGACCGGAACGTCGAGAACGAGTCTTCGAAGGAATAGGACACAAAGCTTTGAGCCGCCAGGTGATACACCTCGTCCGGCTGGATAATCTGCACCGCCCGGTACAGGCTGGCAAAGCTCTCCAGACTCCCCGAGTGCAGAGTGATCCGGTCCCGGATTCCCTCCAGCCGGCTCAATCGATGCCGGGCATCTTCGAGCGCCACCCGGCGTACGAGTCCATGCACTTCGTACCCGAGCGACAGCAGCAGTTCGGCGAGGTACGATCCATCCTGTCCGGTAATCCCGGTAATCAACGCGCGCGGCATGGGAGGTCGGCATCCTTCTCAAGCGTTGGATTGAGGGTTCAAGGTTCGGGCCGGTAATCGGCAGGCAGGTGGCGGCTTAGCTCCATACTCTCGTGAAGCACGCGTCCGATTTCCACCTTCCCGTCCGAAAACACGCGATAGAGCAGGAAGTGCCGCGGATTCTTCACACGTCCCGCGGCCTTCGGCACGCGGTCACGGCTGTTGGCAATGTGGTACGTTCGAGCCATGGCGGCAACTTCCGGGCGTCCCAGACTGCCGACTCGATGAGGATCGTCCGCGACGTCGAGAATGGCCTGGACGATCAGCGCCCGATAGCGCGACATTGCCGTGTCGCCGAATTGTTCGAGCGACTGTTCCAGGATCCGGCGAACATCCCGTTCGCCCGCCGGTGAAAGGAAAAAACGGCCCGTGGAATCACGCATTTTCGGAACGAGATGCGATACCAGCAATCGGACTCAACTCTTGCATCCGCGTCTCAAGTTCCTCGCGACCGTTCAATTCCGTTCCGAGCCCTTGATCAAGCTCCGTAAACGCCTCATCCGCGAGCGCCCGGAGGCGATCCAGTTTGGTCTGGTCTTCAAGAGAGAGTTTCTCCGGCGGATTCATCCCTTGACGCTCGATCCCTGTGGCGTGTTTGATCGTCATGCGACTGTTCCAGCATCCCAGCGAACATAGACCTTCTGTTCAGGATAGCCAGGGCGGGGCCAGTCGCCAATCCCAGGTTGGAACAATCTCACGCATCAGCATACTTCGCGCAGGCTTTCAACATTCTGCCTTCGGCATACGACATTCCACCGAGCCAAATCATGCTCCCTGACAACCGCTGGGCCTTCAAGGAATGGGCCACGATCTGCGCCGCCCTCGACGCCGGGGCGCAGAGCCTGATCCTTCGCAAAGGGGGCATCCACGAAGGCAGAGCCGGCTTCCGCGTCGACCACGACGAATTCTGGCTCTTCCCGACGCAGTTCCATCAGGATCCCGACCAGCTCGCCCCCGCGGGCACCCCGTGGCTCGACGTCGCCCGACGGCAGATCCCTCCGCCGGGGCAGCTTCGTCTGGCGAACTACGCGTGCGTCGAGCAGGTGCTGGAGCTGACCGCTCCAGATCAGATTCCGCGACTCGCCGGCCTGCACCACTGGTCCGACGAGACTGTCGACCAGCGATTCCATTACAAGCACCCCGGCCTGTTTGCGCTGGTCGTCCGTGTCTACCGGCTGTCGGAACCGCTGTGGATTCCCGACTCTCCCCACTTCCGCGGCTGCCGGAGCTGGGTCGATCTGCCGCAGGAACTGCCGACGACCGGGCTGACGCCGGTTCTCAGCGATTCCGACCACGCCGCCGCGGTCCAACGCATCAACATGGCGCTCGCCGACGTCCGGCTGGCCTGAGTGAGGTTTCACAGACGCCCTGGGACTGCTGGACTACGTCTCGGCCGTCAGCCCGAGCAATCGCCGCGATTCGTCCATGCCCGGCGCTGCGTGTCCCGACTCACTCGCCACGACGCGGGCCAGCGCCGTCAGATGCTGCCAGCGGAACGCCGGTCGCGTCCGGCCGAATTCCGTGGAAGCCGTGCGATAGTATTTCTCGGCATGCAGCGCTCCATCGGCGCGAACGCTGTGCTGCAGCAATTTATCGAGCAACGGCCGGGCGGCTGCGTCGTTGGCGCCGTAACACCGGACGATCGCACAGGCCCGCGCCTGATCGTTCGTGCGAATCGCCGTGTCCAGTTCGCTCAGCAGCTTTGCCGGTTCCAACCCCGACAGGCTGGCCAGATCCACGCCCTTGTCATTCGGCTCTTTTGGTTGCCGGCTCCCCTGCCCTGCGGTGTGGCTGGCCGCCACAATCAGGCTGGCGACTGCGTTCCGCGGATTGCAGACCGCCGCGATACTGCGCCAGGCGCTCGCCGCATCGGAGGCGTGCACCCCCACCGAATCCCCGTGGACACAGCCCGGCGGTTTCTCGGCGGACGAGTACTTCTCCTCCCGGCCCGGATCGAATAGCACCAGCTTCGTCGCCGCCAGCGAAATTGCTTCGCCAATGGCCGCCGCAGAAAACCCTTCGGCCAGCGCCGCCGCCGTCGCCTCGGCCGCTTCGGCGCGCGTTCCCGCGTAAATCGTCTCGCTGAATGAAGCGATCCAGGCATCATCCGCCATGCGAGTCCCGATCGGCCGGCCGATCAGGTGGTACTGGTCGAGCAGCTTCGGCAGGATTTCACGGATCGCCGACGTTCCCCAGTTCCGTTCCTTCCGTTTTTGTTCGACGTCGACGCAATAGCGCACTGACTGCCTCAGCAGCGTGTGCGCGTGTTCGGGACCGGTCAGGTCCAGCGTGTCCCAGGCCCGCCAGGCCAGCACCACCCGGTGGACGTCTTCTTCGTCCTCGACGAGTGGCTGAAGCTGGTTGTAGGCGTTCAGAGCCCCGTCCTGCAGCATGGCGGCAAAGATCCGCTCCGATCCCTCCATGTCCCCCGCCAGCTCGGCGGCATGCAACTTTTCGCCGTCGTGAGGCCCCTCCGACGGGCTGACCGGGTGCAGCACTTCGTGCTCGCGTCCGCCGGTCGCCTGCATGCGCCCCGCATTGCGGTACAGCACCTTCAGCACGGGGAGGGCTGCCTCGCGCTCCGGCAGTTCGCGGGCCATTTCCCCCGCCGGGCAGAGGGCCATGAACGTGTGAAAACCAATATAGTCCTGCCCGCCAAAGCTGCGGGCGTTCGCCAGCGCTCCCGCCGCCAGCAGGTCATTCAGCGACATCCCGGAATTCAACCGCTGCACCAGTTGCGGCAGCAGCTTTTCAGGGGGTGTTTCCTGCATCAGGGCGACGAGCGGCTCGTTCGAGCCGAACGTCAGCGATGCTGCTTCCTCTTCGGCCCAGGCGGTCGAGGCCCCCAGTTCGGCGGCCAGATGAGTCCCGATCCCGGCGGCCAACATGGCATTGCCGACATCCGCGAGAAACGCCCGACGACTGGTGTGCGACATGATGTGCATCCTTCAGGGAACGGAACAGAACTCGATTCGAGCTCTGGGCGCGTCCATGAAGGTACTCTTCAAAATCGCGGCAAGCCAGATCTTTTTGCCGGTCGGGACTTTCTGCGTGCGATAAGCCGATGGCGAGTCTCAACGCGATTCCTCTTGCCTCAGCCCTTCAATCACCGCGGCAAGTTCCCGCAGCCGAGTCTCGTCGAACGACCCGGTTTCGAGCTTACGGAACGATCCGCGAGAGTCGAAAATGGCAATGTTCGGCTCTCCTTCCTTCAGGCCGAACGTCCCCCGCAACGAGTTGTCGAAGTCCAGCCAGACCGGCACGTGCGGTGAACCTTTCGCAAACTGCTTCTGCAGGACTGCCCGGATGGGTTTCGGGACTGGTCCTGTGCAGGCAACCGGAATGACCCGGACATTCGCTCCCGGATTCTCTGCCGTCGAGCCTTTCAGCGGACGAACCGGGGCCCGATGCCCTTCGCTCTCGGGGAGGTTCGCTGCTGCGGGGTGAAACAAAACATGCAATCCTTCCCCGAGCGTCCGGCACTCCTTCGTCGCATGGCGGTCGCCGAAGACCAGCACCACCACTTCGCCGGCGTGGTCGGCAACTCGGTGCGCCTGCTGGAACTGGTCGACGAGCTTCAGATCCGCTCCCAGGTCCGCGGGCGGCTCAGACTGAGCCAGCGCCACCGTCGGAACGAGCAGAAGCAATCGGGCGGCAATATGCAGCAATGAAGTCATCGCAGACTGTCCACAAGTGGCCGATGGAACGCAAACGTCTCTCGGTTTGTAGTTCGGATCACCTGCCGCGGCAACACGATTTGCTGTCGTCCGCTTGCGCTTGAGGCCCTTCCGCCATTGCCCCGGACAACTCCGGGATGTCCAATACACTCCTTCGCTCTTCAATTCCGCGGTCCGACACCGGCCCCGGGCAGAGGAAACTGGTGGATGCCACTTCAGAAAGGGCCAGTTGTGGTCTGGAACTCGTCACTGCTGTTTGCGCTGATGATTTCGGCGTCATCCGCCGAAGCCGCCACCATCATCCATGCCGGCCGGCTGATCGACGGTCGCGGCCCGGAGCCGCGACGCGAAGTCTCGATCATGATCGACGGGGGCCGCATCACCAGCGTCACCACAGGCTACGTGGAACCCAAAGAGGGAGACCGCCTGATCCGGCTGACCGAGGAAACCGTCCTGCCGGGTCTGATGGACATGCACACGCACCTGCAGGCGCAGCACTCGAAGGATTCCCATACCGAACGCTTCTTTATGGAACAGGCCGACTACGCCCTCCGCTCCACCGTCTACGCCCGAACCACGCTGATGGCCGGGTTTACGACCGTCCGCGACCTGGGGGATAACGGCGTCAACTCCGTCGCCCTCCGCAAAGCCATCGAACAGGGCTGGGTGCCGGGACCGCGGATCTTTACGTCCGGAAAATCTCTGGCGACGACCGGCGGGCATGCCGATCCCACCAATTCCCTGCGCGGCGACTATCGCCGCGACCCCGGGCCGCTTGAAGGAGTCATCAACGGTCCGGACGACGCCCGCAAGGCCGTCCGACAGCGCTATAAGGACGGTGCGGATCTGATCAAACTGACCGCCACCGGCGGGGTCCTGAGCCTGGCGGCCAACGGACAGAATCCACAATTCACCGAGGAAGAACTGAAAGCCGTTGTCGAAACCGCTCGCGATTACGGCATGACCGTCGCCGTCCACGCGCACGGGGCCGAAGGGATCCGCCGGGCGATTCTCGCCGGGGTCGACTCGATCGAGCATGGCACCTTCATGACGGACGAACTGATCGCCCTGATGAAAAAACATGGCACATACTGGGTGCCGACCAACATGGCCGGCGAATGGGTTGCGAAAAAGTCCGCCGAGCCGGGATATTTTCCTGAGGTCGTCCGTCCCAAAGCGGCCGCGATCGGACCGCTCATGAAAGAAACCTTCACCCGTGGGCAGGCTGCCGGGGTCAAAATTGCCTTCGGAACCGACTCCGGCGTCTCTCCCCACGGGGAGAACGCCCACGAATTCGAACTGATGGTCGAAGGAGGCATGTCGCCGATGAAGGCGATTCAATCGGCCACCCTCGAGGCCGCCCGCCTGTTGAAGGCCGAAGATCGACTGGGAACCATCGAACCGCAGAAACTCGCCGACATCATCGCCGTCAACGGCGATCCGCTGGCCGAAATCGGCACGCTGCGAAATGTGGTATTTGTGATGAAAGACGGCGTCGTCTACAAACAGCCCTGATCCTGCTTCGATCTCACGTCCGGCAATTCGCAGGGTGGGCCGACTCATCCCGTCCCACCAGTTTCTTCCTGGAAGGTCCCCCCGCATGCCATTGTCGCTGCTCCGAATTTCCTCTCTGATTCTCTTGCTCGGCGCATTCCTCCATGCCGCCGAACCCTACGAATTCAGCCTCGCCCTCAAGACGCTGGAGCAGGATCTCACCAGCCAGGACTACCACACCGTCCTCGCCACGATGATTCCGACCGATCTGCGGGCCGAATGGCAGCGGGTGGCGACGGCGGACAACTATCACCTGTTCGCAAAGCAGCACGGAGGTGTCGAAGCGGTGCTCGCGGACCCCGATCTCAAAGCGGCCTACTCCCGCCGGAAAGACGTCGCTGATAAGTTTCTGCAACTCATGACCGACGCCTACGCGGCTAAAAAACAGAAGCCCCCCTTCGCGAATCCCGAACTGCTGCTCAAGGCGCTGGAAAGCGCCGACCGGCGCGGTACGGCTGCTGATCTGCCGCAACTGGCCATCGAACCAATCTTGCCCGCCCCTGGCGCGGAGGAACAATGGGCCGCCCTCCGCGGACCGACTCAGCAGGGGCATGTCCTCCGTTCCGAATTGCCGAAAACCTGGGACACCCTCTGGAAAACCTCCCTCCCCGGCCATGGAAACAGCGCCCCGGTCGTCTGGGGCGACCGCCTGTTCGTCACCTCCGAGGGCCCCCGCCCCGAATCGGCCAAGGAAAGTCCCGAACGTTTCCTGCTCGCGTTCGACCGCCGAGACGGTCACCTCCTCTGGAAGCACACCGCACCGCAGCCGAAAGAGGTGGAGACGCTCTACTGGAAAAACACCTTCGCATCCTCGACCGTCGCGACCGACGGCGAACGCGTGATCGCGTTCCTCGGCAACAGCGGCCTCGTCTGCTGTGACATCGACGGTAAACCCCTCTGGCAGACCGATCTCGGCCTGTTTCCCACAATGCACGGTCCCGGAACCACTCCCGTGCTCTACGGCGATCTGGTCATCGTCGTCCAGGATCAGACGAAGGGGACGTCGCTCTTCGCCGCCTACGACAAGCGGACCGGCGAGAAGCGCTGGCAGCACGAACGGAAAAACCAACCCGGCTGGTCCAGCCCCGTCCTGCTCCGCGTCGGCGACCGCGACGAACTGATCTACAACGGCGTCCACGTCGTCCACGGCTACGATCCCGCCACCGGGGAAGAACTCTGGCGGGTCAACGGTTCCTCGGAAGAAGCCATTCCGATGATTGTCACCGGCGGCGGACTCCTCTACTCGTCCTCAGGACGCAACGGCCCGATCTTTGCCATCCGTCCCGGCGGCAAGGGAGACATCACCGAATCCCACGTAATCTGGCGCAATGAACGGGGCGGCCCCCACGTCCCCACCCCCGCCTGGCGCGACGGCCGGCTCTACGTCGTGAACGACACGGGCATCCTGACCTGCCTGGACGCCGGCACCGGCGCGATGGTCTGGCAGCACCGCCTCCGCGGCCGGTTTTCCATGTCCCCGCTCGTCGTGGGCGACGAGTTGCTGGTGATCAGCGAAGAAGGCCAGGCTACGTTGTTCCGCGCGGGCGACAAGTTCGAGGTGATTGCCGAGCACGATCTGGGCGAATCGGTCCTCGCCACCCCCGCGGTTCTCGACGGTCGGCTCTACATCCGGACCACGGAGAGTCTGCTCTGCGTCGGGGACAAGGCGCCGTAAGTCAGATCACCGCGGAATGACGATCCAGTCCTCCTGCCAGCGAGACTCTATCCCGTGTCGAATGACGCCTCGCCCCCCCCCGCCCCTCCGGCGCCGCCGAAAATCATCTATACGCCGCTCCTCGTCGCTCTCAGTGCAACTGCAATCCTGTCATCCCTCGCTGATCAATGGCCCATAACCACCAGCATCCTTGCCTCGGCCATCCTGCTGACCGGTCTCCGCGCCGTCGCCCGGGACCACATGCTGCGACTGGTCGTCGGCGGACTGCTGGCGGTCTGCCTGCCGCTGCGATGGGCTGCACATACATTGGGAGACGAGTATTTCTGGCTTCTGTTTCTGTCGCACCTCAGCCTGGTCGCCTACTTTGCGTTGCTGGAGGGGATCGTCCTGGTGCGGGTGATCACGCCCCACCGAATCACCTCGCAAACCGTCGTCGGCGCCATTTGCGGCTATCTGCTGATCGCCTATATCTTTGGTTTTGTATTCGCCGCTGTGGAAGCGATTGATCCCAAGGCCATTATCACCGGCGGTCAACCCGCCGTCATGGACACGCCGGAATCCATCGAACAGGACATCGGAGAACTGATGTATTTCAGCCTTATCTCCTTGACGACCGTCGGCTACGGCGACTATGTCCCGCTCAGCCGTTTCGCACGCTCGCTGGTCATCGCCGAAGTCCTCGCCGGACAACTGTATCTGGCGGCCTTCGTCGCCCGACTGGTCTCTGCGCTGGAGACCCCGACAGAACGCTGACAGGCATGGCGTCCGCCGGCGCAGCGCTCCATAATGACGCGGTCTCCCTGCGCACGCTGTTTCCGAAGGCCCGACCTCTTGGATCTGCCCGATCAGAAATTGATCGAACAACTCCGCCGCGGCGACCGTGCTGCGTTCGGGCAGATCATTGACCAGCACCAGCGGGCTATCTTCGGCTACCTGCGGGCCCGGCTCACGCAGCCCACCGACGCCGAAGACATGACCCAGGAAGTCTTCCTCCGCTTCTACCAGGCGCAGGCCCGGTTCGACTCCACGGCCCTCATCCGGCCCTGGCTCCTGGGAATCGCCCGCAACCTGCTGCGGGAGCACATCCGGAGCGTCAAACGCCGCAAAGAAGTCGCCTGGACCGAGCTCTGCCTGGAACTGGAGTCCGTCCTGCCGTTCGAAGCGGCGGCCGACGAAGACGCCCTGCTCCACCTGCCCGGCTGCCTGAGCGGACTCGGTCCCAGTGCCCGGCAGGCCATCGAATTGCGTTATCGCGACGAACGAAAACTGATCGAAATCGGCGAGCACCTCCATCGGAGCGAAGGAGCGGTCAAGTTGCTGATGCACAGGGCCCGCCAGGCGCTCCGGGACTGCCTGCACGTCAGAATGCGGAAATCGGACCGATGCTAACGGACCAGGAACTGATCCAGCGGATCGAAGAACGGACGGCGGACGAATGGCCCGCCGCCGAGCTGGAATTCCTGCGCCAGCGCTGGACGGAATCCGCCGAAGTCCGCGACGCCCTCCAGGCCCACCTCGAATTAGAGTCGCAACTCGCCGCGGGCCTGGGCCCAACGCCCGTTTCCGTCGAATCCATCCTGCAGCGGGCCGCCGTCACGGCCAAGAAACGGGGTTCCCCGTTCTGGTTCCTGATCGGCCTCTGCGCCCTGGCCGCCCTGATCGGGGCCTTCGCCTTCCGCGTACTGCATCAGCACCAGAGGCAATTTGCCGAACAGCTTCGGCAGGGACAGGCCGAGCCTGAGCCAGAAGTCCCAGTTCCTGAGGTCACGACTGAGGTCGCGGAAGTCGCCGTCGCCCCGGCTCTGCCGCCAGAACCGGCGGTCAGCGCACTGGCCCCCGAGAACCACGCCCCGCTGGTCGTCCGTGTCCAGGAACCCGAACCCGATCCCTGGGCCACCAGCCTCCTCCCCGAGGCCCCCCGCTACGACGCCACAGTACCCGTCGGTTCCGGCAGCTACGACGACATCGGCCACGGCGGACTGACCGAATCGCTCTCCCGGCGCTGGCTGGCCGAGGTCGAAGGCGAACGCTGGCAACTCTTCGGCGAACAGATCGGCGGCCGCTCCATCACCAGACTGCAGGGTCTCGCCCGCCTGAAAGCCCCCTGGTCCGCCGACACCGTCCTCCGGCTCACCGCCTTCGACATCGAAGACCTCTCCATCCATTGCTGGCGCGGCCCCAACGGCCGGACCCTCCGCTACTACACCAAACGCGACCCCCACCACTGGGCCGCCTTTCGCACCCGCCGGGAAACCGTCATTCCCCGGCCGGCAGAATACGAAGCCCTCCTCGCTACCGACAACGCCGCCTTCTTCCGCGGCACCCCAGGAACCTTCGACCTCCGCTGGCAGGACGGCCGGCTGATCGTCTCCCGCGGCGATCACATCCTGCTGTCGGTCCTGACCCCCGAAGCCCCGGATGAGATCTACCTCGAAGGACACTTCCGGCTGCGCGGCATCTCGCTGCAGAAGGCCACCCCCCTGACGCTCCCCGAAATCAATGCTCCGCCTCCCCTCTGGGCCGACTCCCCCCCCGCCGACTGGCCCTGGCAGAGAGCCGACGACCTCGCCGTCCAGTGGGAACGCCCGGCCGCCGACGTCACACGCTGGACCGCTGGCCGGCCCGACCGTGAAGCCACCTGCTGGCGGGAACTGCCACAAACCGGCTTCTTTGACATCGTCCTGCAGCTTGACGATGCGTCGCCCGGCACCGGCGTCTATCTCGGCGATGCCGCGGGGAAGCCCATCACCACGCTGGGACTCTTCAAAAACCGCAAAAACCAGCGGCTGACCTGCGGTTTCCTCCGCCCCGGCGAACGCCGCGACGACGCTGACTACGACCGCGACCATTTCGCCACCCCCACCGTCGCCGCCGGCTCGTGGATTCGACTCGTCGGCGGAGCCGGCGTCGCCTCAATCCTCGTCAGCGACGACGGCCTGCACTGGGGAAACATCGTCGAAAATCCCCTGCGCGATCTCCGCGGCACCATCCGAACCGTCGGACTGATCAGCCTGCCCAACCCGGAGCCGCGGACTCTCGCCTGGCGCTCGCTGCAAGTTCGCGAACTGACCGGGCTGTCCGACCTGATCGAACCCAGCCTGCTCGCCTCCGCTCGCGCCGTCGACTGGTCCGGCGCCGCCGATCGCGCCAAGTGGATCAAGCGAGTCGAAGAGTCACGCCCCGCCGACACCACCGTTGAAGCCTGGCTCCCGGCCGCCTCCCTCGCCGCTCTGCCCTTCATCACCAACCGCGAGCTCCGGCTGGATTTGTTCGAGCAGATCCTGCCGGGCGCCATCGAACTGGCCGATCGCGACTGGGAATCCCTGTATTCCGAATCCGCCCTGCTGTTCGACTGGTGGGAAGAGGCCGCCGCGAAGCGACTCCAGTCTCTCTATGTCAAAGTCGGCAACGCCGAGCTGACCCGCAAACGACCAGCCGCGACCGAGCGAATCCGCTCCGCCTGGCTCCGGGCCCCCGTCTGGACCCGCTCCAAAGCCCGCGACGCCTGGGACGATCTCGCCCGCCGCGAACTCCTCCAGGAGTGCTACGCCGCCGACGAGGGCTGGCCGGCCCGCACCCTCAACTGCAGCCGGCGATGGCGCTTCAGTCGCCTCGAACCCCACCCCGACGCCCGGCTTCGGGAACCCGGCGAAACCGTCGAACGACTCACCCGCTGGGCCGCCTACGTCGCCTCCACAGAGCTTGGCGACGCCGAATCGGCCGCGGTCATCCCCGCCCTTTGGCGGCATCCTTATCAGCCGCAGGTCAACAAGGAAGCCTACAACTTCGCCGCCGAGCTGTCCGCTGCTCTCGATGCGGGACAGATCGCCGATGCCTGCCGCGTCGCCATGTCCCTGCGGACCGACGCCGCCGACGGACTGCTCCCCTTCTCGTCGCTGCCCGGCCTGGCCGTCTCCGTCCCCGTCCTGCTGGAGGACTCCCTGCAGCGGCATCCGGAGTTCGCCGAGCAGTTGCGACGGGAACACGCCGATGCCGGTCGCTTCCGCATGCGACAGGCGGTCGATGCCGGCGACTCCGCCGCCATTCGCCTGGCCGCCCTGCAGTTCGCCGGGACCGAAATCGCCGGCGAAGCCCTGCTCTGGCTGGGAGATCAGCAACTGGCCGCCGGCAACCTCTTCGCCGCCGAGGACTGGTACGCCCGCGCCAGCCGGCTGCCGTTTGAAGCCTTCCGCACCGCTGCCCTGGCCCGGCTGGAGCTGCTGTCAGCCCTGCGAGGCGAAGTCGCCCCCCTGTATCCCCCCGCCAGCCCGCAGGGCGAACTGACCCTCGGGAACCGCACCGTCACCGCCGACGAGTTCGCGGCCCTGGTCGAAACCATCCGCGCCGCGCGGGCCAACGGCATTCAGATCCCGTGGACCTCCATCGCGCCCCCCCAGATGCCTCCTCCCGGCCAGTACCGCGCCATCCCGCGGCACCAGTTCGACGGTTCCCCCGGACAACATGCCGGCAAGTTCGATCTCCGCGACGTCGACCCCTTCGGCCGGCAACTCGCCGTCACTGTCGACGGCCCCCGAACGTTCGTCAGCAATCGCGTCCAGGTCTCCGCCTACGTCGCCGGAATCGATCAGCCGATTTGGTCGGTGTCGCTGGGGAGCGGCCAGGGAGAGGCTCACGACTTCCCGAATCAGCCGATGGCGGTGGCCGCGGCCGGCGACGCCCTGTTCGTCCGCCGGCAGACGAAAGCGGGCGTCGAACTGGCCCGGCTCCGGGCGGGGGATGGACAAGTCCTCTGGCAGCAACGACCGGGGCTCCACGTCCTGACCGACCCGATCCCCTGGCACGACCGGCTGCTGGTCCTCGTGGCCGAGCGAACCGAGGATGAATCCCTCCAGATCCTGGCGGTCGCGCTCAACCCCGACTCCGGAGACGTTCAGGAGCAGCGACTCCTCTTCCGCCTGCGGGACGCCTGGGAGGGCAAACCGCCCGCGGCGTGGACCCGCGGCGAGCAATCGATCGTCCTGTCGGTCGGCGGCGTCACGGCGAGTATCTCTCCCATCTTCGACGTCGAATGGCTCGACCGCCCCCTTTGGCTGCCCGCCCAAGCCGACATCCGACCGAAAGATTTCTACGAATCGCCCCCCGTGGTCCGCGACGGACGGGTCTACGTCGCACAGCCGGGTGTGAAGGCCGTCCGCTGCCTCGCCGCCGACTCCGGCCGGACCCTCTGGCAGCAGAGCTCTCCCGATGTCACCGGCCTCGCCGCCGTCCTCGACAATGTCGTCCTGGTCCGCGAAATCGGCGGCCTGGTCGCGCTGTCGACCGAGACCGGCGAAATCGTCTGGTGGCAGCAGGGAGAATTCGCCGCCTGCTCGGACGACTCCGTCCTGCTTGCCCTGTTCGCCCCGGCGGACAAGAAGCTGCTGGTGCCCGTCCTCGTCTGGCTCGATCCGCAGGATGGCCACAAACTGGCCGAAAGCCCCCTGGTCGACCTCGCCAGCGAAGCCGGCTGCCTCGGCCCCTGGTGGATGGCCGGCGATCGACTCTGGTGCAGCACCGGCCTCAACTGGAAAGAAGGCCGCCGAATCCTGGCAGAGCTGATCCCGCAGAAGAGCGAATAGCGAGCAGGAACGTGTAGGGTCCGCTGTGCGGACCTCGATCACCCGGGAACTGGTCCGCACAGCGGACCCTACGCCACTGCTCCCGCAAGAAAGCGAATCGCCAGAGAAAAGTGGCTGATCGCGAATCATCGCCAGAGCAGAGCCCCTCGGCGCCCCGCTCCCAACCACTGACCACGGGCAACTGACAACTGACTAAAAACAAATAACCGATATCCAATAACCAACCACCAAATAACAACGCGGGCCGGTCAAAAACCGGCCCGCGCTCGATCATCAGTCGTTCGCTGCGTTTCGCTTAGTAGTCGGCCTGATTCACGATCTGCTGACCGTAACGGCGACCGTCCGGCGTCAGCAGGCGGGCGTAGACGTACTGGTCCATGTTCTCGCTCAGCGACCGCACGCTGCCGTCGCACATCCCCACGTTCAGCGAACCGGCATGGTTCGAGCTCAACCGCGGCTGAGCGCTCGTCGAGGAAAGGTTGGAGTTGATCCGGGACAGCGTGGTCCCCGAACCGCCCCAGTTCCCGGCGCCGCTCGCGGGGTTCAGAACGCCGTTCGAGGCCGCAGCGGCTGGAGTGGTCCAGCCGGCCGGCTGGTTGGCGTCCACGATCCAGCCGAAGCCGATGCGATGCAGCAGGGGCGAAGCCCAGCCGTTATTCACGTCCGATCCGGCAACCGTCAGACCCGCGGTGATGTTCTCGCCGATCATGATCGTCGAGGTCGTCCCGTCGCTCTGTGCAATGTAATCCAGGCTGGCGCGGAAGGTGTCGCCCGACATCGCGGCGCCGGCCGTCGTGTTCGGGGCGGTGCCGACGAAGAGCTGAGCCGGCCGCCAGAACACGCCGGTCGCGTAGGCCGCCGTGGCGTCCTGCGGATCGCCGATCGTGCCGCTCACGTTGTAATCCACGCGGTAGGCATCGTGCTGGCCGTCGCTGAAGTACGACGTCGAGATGTAGCCGGCATTGGCCACGTACGACAGTCCCAGCGACTTCTGGTGATTGTTCTGGTCGTCCGGGCAGGTGAAGGCCTTGATCCAGATCCGCTGCTCATTCGTCAGATCCGCCCCGCCACTGGTGTCCAGGTCGGCCACCTGAGCCAGCGGAACGCTCCGAAACGTCCGGTACAGGGCCGCATTATCGAGCGCCGGCAGAATCGACACCGGCCACGAATGGTAGAACTGCGTGATCGACCCCGACGGATTGTCGAGCTGAATCGTATCGACCAGACGCGGCAGCTTGTCGCCGTTCCCCGTCGAAATGTTGTGGATCGCCAGCACCATCTGCTTGACGTTGTTCTGGCATTCCAGCCGCCGGGCGGCCCGCCGGGCGTTCTGCACTGCGGGCAGAATCAGCGACATCAGCACGGCGATGATCGAAATCACCACCAGCAGCTCGATCAGCGTAAAGCCGCGCCGCTTCTGAGCGGCCCGGGCGGAGGGGCGGGGTCGGGCGATCATGGGTTTCTCTCCACAGCAAAAAGGGACTGACGATCGACTGAAGGCGATTCAGAAACCGGCGACCGGCCGATTCCCGCAGAAAACTTATGTGACGGTCAGCGACGGGAAACCGTCGGATCGGACTGGTTCGTTGACATGCGATGGCCCGCAGATCACGACGGAAGGAAAGGAATTTCAGGCCATCGGCAATCCCTCCATTATGCCAGTTTTTCGGGATCTGTCTTGGGTAAACGCAATCTGTGACACGGGTTCAACAGGAAATTCTCACAGAAATTGTCCATCCGCCGAGCCCGAATACCTGTCGGAATCGGCATTTTCGTCAATTCAGGATCTGCCGGTAGAGAATCGTATCCCTCCACCGCAGCCCGTTCGGATTGCTGCCGTTGTTCGTGTCCTGCAGATACCGGTAGGACGTGCTGCTGGTCGGCAGCGTCCCGTTCAGGGATTTCAGGGTCCGCACCTGGTCGACCAGCGGAGCCCGGTCGACCACGAAGAAGCCGCGGTGGACCGGCATCTCATCAATCTTGCGACCGATTCGCAGAGCCCGCTTGCCGCTCCCCACGTCGATCTCCGCCGCTTCGTGAAACTGCACCCCGACGAACACAAAGAACGTGTTGCTCCGGGTCGTCGTGTTGTTCGTGAGCTTGGATATCATCCGGTGCCGCGCCGCCGGGGTGATCGAATTTGTATCGGGAGCCTGATGGTCCGTGATCTGTCCCAGCTCGGTCAGATGGCGGTTTTGCAACGTCGGATTTCCCGAGAATGCGTCGGATGGCAGGCTCCGCAGGATGGTCTCTTCGACGCTCTGATTGCCGCGGCTGGCAAACGACCAGTCGCGGAACGGCCGGCTGTAGACCGTACCCGGCAGAAACGCGTTCGTGACCGGGTCGGCGTTCCCGTTCACGCCATCCCGAGTGTGCAGCAACTGCTGCCACCAGTCCCGGGCGCCGCCATCCACCACGTCGCTGTAGCTCGGGCTGTCGTAGCCGATTCCGGGGATTACCGTGTCGTCGTCGAGGAGCGCCGCCCACACCGGCGAATGTCGAATCAGATTCAGATTCAGCGCCCCGTGCTTGCGCGGCCAGCCGTAGCCGATCGGGTAGTTCCAGGGCTCGAAAATATAATTCCCGCCGGCATTGTGCACCGACGTCTGCGACGTCGACCCCGCCGTCGGCGAGCCCCCCTCCGGATTTCCCGTCAGCGCCGGATGCTGATGATCCCGCGGTGCCACCTCCAGGAACTGCAGCAGCCGATGCCAGCGAT
Organism: uncultured Planctomycetaceae bacterium; assembly: GCA_942493135.1. Taxonomy (GTDB): domain Bacteria; phylum Planctomycetota; class Planctomycetia; order Planctomycetales; family Planctomycetaceae; genus Planctellipticum. The sequence goes on from OW818684.1 coordinate 4,311,707, forward strand.
TGCCGCTGGTCCAGGCCGTCGCCGGAGCCATCCCCGAACTATCCTGCGGCAACAGCGGATTGCGGAAGAACCCGGCGGCGGTCCGTGCGGTCTTTACCGTGTAAGTCGCCATCGACATCGCGTCCGTTCGCGTATCGTCGATGACGTCATACATCATCATCCCGTTCGGATACGTCGCACTATCTCCCGCGGTGAGTTCGTCCGGGCCGTAGACCGGCAGCAGCAGCAGCTCGCCGAGCGATGCAAAATCGCGATCCGGATGCCATTGCCACAAGTTGTTGTTCGTCACGTTGGCCAGATTGAACGTGTTGATCTTGGAGCCGGTTGCCCCCGTGTCCCCCGTGGCCGTCGGAGTCCGCGTGGCCCGGTCGAGCGGCTTCCGGCGCCGATCGCTCAAAATGTTGTCGGTAACCTCGGATTTCACGCTGGCCGCCGTCGCCGTCGTCGTCGCGAGGGCAGTGGTCTTCACGTCAGTCGTGAAGGTGTCGACCGTCGCCCACAGCGAACTTCCCGAGCCGACGGCACGTCGCTGCAGCACGTACTTGATCTGCGTCATTCCCGCAGCAATGTCCTGCACGAACGCCCCCGCGGTCGCGGTCGGCGTGTAATTGTCGCTAGTCAGGTCGGTCGGAGTGACCGGGCTGGCGATGATATAGTGCGTGGAGTCGGCCCCCGGGTTCGTCCACGGCGAGCTGTAGTTGTAGCACAGGTCCAGATTGCACGCCGGCAGCGGGAACTGGGCCGGGTTCGTCGAGTCCTGCGGCGGACTGGCTTCAACGGGCGACCCGAATCGATCATTGACCGGTACAACCCGGTCGTAGTAAGTGTCCACATCAATGTCCGCCCGGAAATCGCTCGTCCGGTACTTCGACGAGTCGCTCTTGAACGTGTCCGAACCATCCTGCGAACTGATCGTGAAGACCGCGCCGGCCTGAACCTGATTTCCCTGAGCCGTCGCAGTCAGTCCGTTCTGAGCATTGTCGAGCTGCGACTGAAGGTAGACCCCCTTCAACGCGGTATCCTGCGACATCCCGGTGACGCCGGGACGCACGAGCAGAATTCGCCACTCGGCGTTCGTCCGCGTATTCGCGGAAGTCGAGGCCAGCGTCACCCCCGCCGGGGTCACGTTCTGCAGTTCCAGAAACCCGTACCGTCGGCCGTTCGCTGGATCGGTCATCTGATCGTCGAAGATCGTCGCCGTACTGTCCGGATTTGTCTCGGGCTGCACGCGGAACGCCAGGCCTTCACTGATCGTCAGCAACTGCCGCTCCACGCCGAACACCACCTCCGTCGACCCGCCCGGCGGACTCCAGTTCCCGTCGCTCAGATCCGAGTCGTAGTTGAACTGCGTAATCACGTCATCCGTATCGAGCGCGTCGACCAGGTTGACGGCGAACTGCGCCATCTGCCGGCACTCTTCCGAGGTCCGCTGAGTGTTGCCCGGATTCAGATACGTCACCTGATTTCCGCTGCAGAACACGTACAACAGCGTGTAGATGTCCCGTGCCATGTTGACCCGGTCGTTGACCGCCTGCACCTCGCTCGCGGCCCACGGCGACGTCCCCGGCGTAAACGGCGTCAGCCGACGCTGGACGTAGTTCGTTCCCGAGAACGTCAGCAGCCGGTTGATATTCAGCTTCAGGTGCTGCGCTGGCGTCGTCGCGATGGTCGGATTCCACAGCATCTGGTACAGCTCGTTCCGGAATGGACTGGCCGTCCCTTGAGTCTGAACCGGCGGGAATCCGTTGTTGGTCTCCCACAGATTCAGCCCGCCAACGCGCGCCGTCGGCCAGCCGAACTCGCGACGATCCGAGCTGATCGTCGTAAACCGCTGCCGAATCCCCAGCGCCCCGCTCGCCTCGACAAAGTTCGCCGGGGCCAGCTCCGCCAGACGCGACTTCTTGCGGGCCTGATTCTTGTTGTCCAGCAGCCCGGTCTGCAGAAACGCGTTTTCCTCCACGCCGAAGACCGAGTCGCTGCCGATCAGCGTCGACGCGAGGCTTGCCAGCGAGAACGACGAGGCCAGAATCTCCGGCTCGAACAGCGATTCCGCCGGCTCATCCACCAGCGGATCGGCCGGCGGGGCCGGAACGAGCCTTGGAGCCGTCGTGTTTCCCGTGACGTTAATGTCTCCCCAGCGGGCGCCAAAGCCTGCCCCGCCGGAGCGCGAATACCCGGAGAACGTCGGCCACAGCAGCCGATTGTTCGCTCCGCTGCTGTAGCGGTAACTTCCCACATACGGCCGCGACGTCGCCACGTCGTCGGAACCCTGCCAGCCTTCTTCGCCGATGTCGTCGGTGATGCCGTTCTGATCATCGTCCGTTCCGGCAACGCCCGGACCCGCATCGCTGCCCCAGTCGTACCGGCGGTGCCACCGTCCGCTGCCAGCGTTGTCCAGCGGCCAGAAGAATCGGTCGTTCGTGTATTCGCCAAAGGCCTGATTCGAGTTGTCGTCCGTTCCCGGCGTCGTGGTGGGCGTGATCGGCAGTGCCGCCGTCCAGGACGTGCGCTGTCCCGCACCCGGCAGGACATACGGATTGCCGTTCCCCGGCGTCCCCGACAGCAGAAAGTTCGGCAGTTGGGCAATGTCGCCGTTCCGGCCCGCGACCAGAATGTTGGCCGCGTTGACGAGATCCGTAATATTCGCCGCCGCCGAGGCCAGTTGCGGATGGAACCGCGGTCGCCCCGCCAGCAGCGTCAGCCACTCCAGGTTGGCCAGCTCGCTCCGACTGCGACCAAGCTGCGAGCCCGACGGATACCCGAACGCCAGCAGCACGTTCTGCAGATTCATCGCCGAGGTGCTGTTTGTGATATTGGAGTCGCTCGGCGTCGCGGTCATCGCCCTTGTGGGATTGATCTCCCACGTCGACAGACCCTGATTCGATTTGGAAATACTGTCCGACTGCCACGCCATCGTGGCGCCGTTGAACCGGCTCCCCAGCTCGTGGATTCCGAGCGACAGGTTTTCCCAGTTGTTGTTGCCGGTATTGGTGGCCTGGAACTTGCGATACTGATCGAGCAGCCCCGCAATGTTCCCGGTCGCGTTGAGATTGATCAGCCCGTTCGCGTCGTAAACGGTAAAGGCAAACATCGGGTAAACCAGCGTGCCATCGCCGCGGCGTTGAGCCGGCACGTCGAGGTCCATCAGAATCGCTTCCCGAATGCCGTCGCCGTCCAGATCGAGGTCGTACCGGATTGTCCCCGAAGAGTCCCACACCCCTTCGGAAATCGCCTGGGTCGTCGTCGCATTCACCCGCGGGCCGCGAAACGGAAAGTCGTCGCAGAACGAGCCCGGAAAGTCGACTTCCGCCAGGTCGGGAAGCCCGGTCATCGAATCGAAGTCGGTCGTCCCGTTGCCGTCATCGTCGACGCCCACCACGCCAGGCGCGCCGTCGGGACCGAAGAAGCGGTAGATCGGCTTATTGCCGCTGCCGGTCACCGGAGCCGTCCAGGCTGTCGTCGAACCCGGTATGGTGATCGTGTTTCCCAGCGAACTCACATCCAGCGTCTGATGGGACGGATGCGGCCGCATCGTACGCACACTGAAATTCCCGTTCGACGACGTCTTCCAGCTCGTATCGTGACCGCCGGCCCCGGTGCTCCGCAGGTACTGCGGACGGTGAAAGGAAGGAATCATCACATCCACAGGCGTCCCGGAGGCGTTGATCCCCTGCCCCTTGTACGCCAGGAACATATGGTTGATGTCGGGATAGGTGTATTCCGTGTCGGGCTGCGGAATGCCCGGCGAACTTGTCGGGTCCTTGGCCGAACCGGACTGCCACAGGTATCCATTATTGGCCGCCGGCGAATCGTTCGGCTCGCGCAGCGCCAGGCGCGCCCCTTCGGCCGTGCCGTTGTAATCCTGGTCGACGGCGGGGATTCCCAGGTTGTTGCCGTCATCAATCAGGTGCACTCCTTCACCATTGAACGGAATCCCGTCCGTCCCCAGCATGTTCGTCGCCAGTGCGTGGCGCGAACCCCAGATCGCACTGTGAATCTTGAACTCGTCCGGCCCCAGAATCAGCTGCTGCAGCGCAATATCGAACAGATCGTCCTCTTCCAGACCCGGCGCGATCAGCACCCGCGACTCGTTCGAGAACGACGTCGCCGACGCGTTCTCCTGAGCCGCGAACGTGTAAAAGAGGAACCCCAGCACCGCCAGCAGGCCCATCAGCGCCAGCACGATCAGCAGCGTCGATCCGCGACGCGGATCAGACGCCGGGACGGACGACGAGCGACGAACGTAGTTACGTTGCATGACAATTCCTCCGCGGCCCGCGGATCTGAACTCGGGACGGCTCAATTCCTGTCGACCAGCGACTGCACGATCGTCGTCTGACGAATCGTGCCCGTGGAGACGTCCCGATAGTTGATCTGAATCTGGACTGCCGTCAGCGTATTGAAAAACGGCGGATCGCCGTCGCCACCCACGTTCGCCCGCGGATGCCACGTGTCGTACCGCAACCGCTTCACCCCCGACGCCGCCGTCCCGTTCGGACTGTACGCCAGGTTCTGCACAAGACCCGGCAGGAAGTACCCGTAAGTCGTGTTCGCTTCGACCGCATCTCCAAGGTCGACGAATTTGAAGCTGCCCGGGTCGTACGCTTTCACGTCGAACGACAGCACATTACTCAACAGAATGTCTTCGCCCCGGCGAAACGCCTGGTTCGAAAACTGATCGACAATCCCAAACTGAGAACCCGTCAACCCGGCCGTCAGATTCCCCAGCGTCGTGCCGAAGTTGGACTCCGGTTTGCCCGACACAAAGCTCGTGCTCAGCGGGCTCACATCCTGACTCGGATCGGCCGAGTCGTTAATCGTCTGCGTCCCCGGATAATAGAACCCCGAGTGCGAACTCTCCTGCAGATTGAAGCGGCCGAAAAAGACCTGCGTCGGCCCCGGATTCGTGATGAACTCGGCCGGAAACCCGCTGTATACCTGGTGCCCGAACCGGAAGTTCGGCATCCCCAGCGACAGCGGAATCCGACCGCTCGCCGTCGAATCGAACCGGATCTCCGGAGCGTCCGCCCCATTGTTCAGCGCCGTCTTCGCCGACAGAAACCGCACCCCCTGCCCCTGCAGGTTGCTCCCGTCGTAATACCCCCGGTAATGAAACGACGAGTAGTCGTACAATCCCCAGAACGACGGATTCCCCGCGCTCGGCACGTAATTCGAATTCGATCCCCCCCACAGCGCCGAACTCCCGTTCGCCCACTGCGGCTCCGCATTGATCTCGTCCCCGTCTTCCCGGATCAGCATCACCCGGCGATACAGGTTCCCCCCCCGCAGGTAATACGAAATCTCCGCCGCCTGCGACTGCCCGGCATTGTTCCCCGCAATCCCATCGTCAATATCCGGATCGTTCTCCGACAGCACCACGCCGCCAAAGTACCCGTTGGTACTGATCGACTCCGGAAACCCGCCCCCAGGCACGTTGATCGTAATCGTCGTATTGCCGCCCGACGTATTGACCGAGCTGACCGAGTACCGGCCGTCGTTCGTCGTGTAGGAATTCGAATCCGTGTCCGGATGATCGAAGATCCACACCGCGCCGCTCGCCGAAAATGTCCCGGACACCGTAATGTCCGCCGTCGCACCGCTCTGCGTCAGATTGTTGATCTGCCGGCGCGTGATCGGAAACGCCCGCCCCGCGTACGGCACGTCGCTGCCGTTCTGCAGGTTGATCGTCACCCGCGTCGTGAACTGCAGCACGTCGTCCGTGTCGTCGAGCGGATCGTTCTCGGCGTAATAAAAGTACCCCGCGCGATTGGCGATGTTCGCCGCCGGCAGCCGCGTGTCTTCGCCACTTTTGAACGGACGGACTTCGCGGAACGTCCGCTTGTCCAGATCCCCCCGCAGCGTCGTCATCAGCATCCGCGCCCGCTGATCGTTCTCCGCAATGCCCCGCTGGACCGTCATCGTCCCGGCCGCGATCTGAAAGATCTGCGCAAACAGCGTCATGATCAGCAGCGTCAGCGCCACCGCCACCAGCATTTCCACCAGCGTAAAACCGGTCGCCAGGAGCGGCGTCGCAACGGCCCGCTTGCGGCACGCGATGCGTCGACGAAGAATTCGGCGTGTCCGTTTCATAGGGCGATCCTCAGACCAAGCGGATACACCTCGACCACGCCGCGGAAAAACATCAGCGCCGGCACGGTCCCGGAAGGCATCGGAATCAGGTCGCGGTCGACCACCAGGCTCGCCATGCTCGATGTCTCCGGCGTACTGCCGTCGAGAGTGAAGTTCAGAACGCGATACCAGTACCCCAGCCGGGCATCCAGAACGTAACCGCCCTTCTTCAGGAACGGCGTCAGGTCGGTTCCGTTGGTCCAAGTCATCGTGATCGTCCGCTTGTCGTCCGAGCCCGGCCAGCCGACTTCCGACGCATCGCCAGTCTCGTCGACCGTCCCGTCCGCATCGTCGTCGATCCCGGCTGTCCCGGGCTTACCGTCGTAGCCGTATCCCGCTGTAGGCGGTAAAGCATCACCTGAATTGTTGACGGAATACGAAACAGCCACGGTCCCGCTGGCGTCGTCGTAAACGTATTCGGTGCCAGCCGTCGTCGGCGTTGCCCCGCCGCTTGGCTTGAACGTCCGATTGAAAAAGACCACCGCGTCCACCGCCGCCATGCCGTCCGACCGCTTGCGGACCGTCAGCATCCAGGAATACCGCTTGTCGCGAACATCGACTTGCACCCTGGTCGGCGTGAAGCCCGCCGGAATGCTCGCCGGCGTCCCGTTCGGATCGTTCCAGTACAGAAATCCCCCGGCCGGATCCATCGCGTGAATCGTCTCCTTGAGCGCGTACTTGCCGGTGATGTCGAACATCAGAGCCCGGTATTCCGGCGCCTGCAGGTTGTTCGAACTCTGCGGAATGATATTGTTGAGATTCGACGGATCCTGAATCGTCAACCGGTAATTGCTCGAATTGTCGAACCCCGTGACCACGTCGGAAAAGACCGGAATCCATGCATCCGGCAGACCCGCGATCGCATCGGCCACCTGCGCGTCGTACGCCCGTCCATCCATCCGCGCCAGGTTGGAGGTGCTCCCCCCCAGGAAGGCAATGTCGTTCCCGGTGACCCCCAGATTCGCCCATTCGCGACAGCCGATCGGATCGACCAGGTAATTCTGAATCCGCGCTGCCTTCCAGGAAACGCCGTTGTCGTTCGTCACATTGCCCAGCGTGGAGTCCCAGCTCGGAGCGGAACCCCCCGTGGTTCCGTTCGCCGTGCGAAGAAACACGATGAAAGGATTATTACGACGCCAGTCCTTGGTCGTCGGAAGCGTGGGAGTCACCCAGACCGGATCGAGGATGCTGGAATTGTTCCAGTTGGCGCTCCAGCTGTAGGTTCCGTGAATCGTCTCCGGGTCGAACTCGACCCGCGCCTCCGCGTTCTGCCGCAGAATCGTGGCGTTCGAAAGCTGCGTCGCCTGAACCGAGCGCAGCAACGCGATCGGAAACAGCGTGAACACGGAGATCACGCCGAGGCTCATCACGAGCATCGACACGAGGACTTCGCTGAGCGTCACACCCGCGCGTCGCGCGGCGGTGCGGGGGATCTGGAATCGTTTCATCGTCCCGTCACCTCTCCGGTTTCGGCGAACTTGTACGGATCGTCCGCCAGAAGATCAGGGGGACCCACCAGCGGCGGTCCGGAATAGTTATTCAGCAGGTTGGTCGGATTGACCTGGTACGTCGCCACGTTTCCCGTCCGTGCGGACAGCGAAACCAGAATCTGATCGCCGCGCACAATCAGCGCCGTGGCGGTCGGATCGTTGGCGACGACGACCGGCAGATTGGCCCGGAAGTACGCCGGAGTAATCCGGTCCCGGTTCGGAATCGTCAGCGCGTTCCACCGCTCCAGGTCCTGCACTTCGCACAGCAGCAGATGAACCAGCCCTTCGCCCGCCGCATCGCCGGTCACCGTGCCGCGGGACGTGAAGAGAATGTCCATGTGCCGTCGCGAGCCGTATTTCTCCGTGGCCGTAAAAGGTCGCCAGCCGGCGGGCACCTTCGACCCGTTCAGGTCGATGACCACGCCGCGCGGCAACGTCACCGGAGCCGTATCGGGCAATTGCGTCGGGAGCAGTTCGAGCGTGTAGGTCACGCCGGACTGACCGGCAAACGGCCGGCACGGCTCGCTGAGCGTCAGGCTGCTGCCGGTGCCGCGGAGGGCGTCGTTATTGGGGTTGCTGCCCGGCACCACGCGAAACCAGGGGCCGGTGCCGCTCGGAATCTGAATCCGGTGGGCATTTCCGACCGCCAGCAGACCTTCGCTGGCCAGCGTCGAAAAGTTGGAGTTGGTGACGATCTGCCCGGTGGGGTCGAAGGAGAGGGTTCCCTCGGTCAGCCGTTCGGGTGCTCCGACGTAGACCATTCCATTGACGGCGTGAGGGTCGCTCGGATCGACCAGCAGCCGCACGCCGCGGACTTCTTTGGCATAGATCGCCCGGTCGCGGGCGCCGGCCAGGTACGACTGCACCTGTCGGGCGGCGCCCCGGACGCGATCGCCGTTGACGGCCATGTTGACGGCGGTCACGGTCATCGCCAGCAGGATGACTGTGATCGAAACGACGATCAGCAGTTCGATCAGCGTGAAGCCGCGACGCAAAGACCGGCGATAGTGGGCGGAAACGTTCTGCACGGCTAGTTTCCTCCCGTTCGCTGGTTACGGTTGGTGATGTTGTCGGTCAGATAGTCCGACGTCCCCCGACTCGCCTGTGGCAGAAGTTCGATGCTTCGCATGACGCTTGGTGTCGGCATGGCAAACCGCCGGCCCACTTGGGTCAGATCGTTCGCAGGATCGCCCACATTCGGCAGGTTGTCGTACCCAACGGGTTCATAGAGTCCCAGCTTCCGATCTGGTCCAACAGAAACGATCAGCGGCGTGTGGAATGTTCCAAATGTATGCCACGGAACATTGAAGGGATAAGAACTCCCTGTACCCAACTCAAATTGGCCTCGCAACGTTTGCGTGCTTAGATAACCCTTGAGCAGTCCCAGCGGATCGTCGGGATCTTTCGCCAGCGGATCCAGAGGATCCGAGTTGTTCGGCAAATTGAAGGGACCAAACGTTGTTCCCGAACTCTGTACAGTGACTGACTCTCCACGCTGGGGAGGCAAACCGGTAATCAACTGGGTCGCAAGAGTACGGAAGATGGGATTATGGTAGTTGGGATCCCAGAAGTTGTCCTGGTTTGGTGTCGGGGGTGGCCCCGGAGGCATTGTTCCATTGCCAGCCGGGTCCAGCGAAGAATCTGCGTCAACATCTTCGCCGGGATCGGTGGCGCCGTTGCCGTTGAAGTCTTCGCCAAAACGAAACAGGCGAGTTGGCCAGCGATAGAACCGCAATGGCTCTCCCCAGGCGTCAATGAAGAATTTCACGCCCCCGATGGAGTCGATCTCCGACGCCCGAAACGCATCGGCTTCGACCGCTGGCGCGCCAAAAGTCGGCCCCTCAGTCAACGCTGCATAAAGAAGGGCTGAGCTTGTTCGCGGGTCGGTGTCAGACAATGCATTGGGAATCGCAGCAAATGGGGCCGGGATCACTCCCGCCGCAACCGTTCCTGCCGACACAGGAGCCGATCCCTGAGGAAAACCAGGGAAATCGCGGAGCGTCTGCGGAAACGCCTGCCGGAACGCTTGCTTCTTGGCGAAAATCATCGCCGTCCGTTCCGGCAGACCGGTCTGAGCCGCAATCTTCCGGGCGGCAGCCGTGAAATTCTGCTTGTTGAACGCCTCGATCCGCTGATCCATGATCGCCTGGATCTTGGCGATCGTCGCCGCCGTCTGATTGACCTTCGCGGCCCGGATGAAATTCGCAAACACCGTGATCGCGATCGACAGGATAAACGCGATGATGCCGATGACGATCAGCAGTTCGAGCAGCGTAAAGCCGGCCCGGACCTGCGGTGCAGTCGCTCTGCAGTCATTCGGTTTCGTCCGCATCATGTCTATCCCAGCAGTTCCACAGCCGTCGCAACTCTGACGTCCAGATCGGGTGACCCCGCACACGACCACGGCCTATGGCGCCAGCGGCCCGTCGCTGAAGTTTGTGATGTTGTCCCGCTCGTCGGCGCGCGCAGCGCCCAGTTGATTGCTGGCGGCGTTCGGGTCGTAGTTTCCCCCGATTCCGAGCAGCCGATCGCGTCCCGGCGAAATGATCTGATAGTTCTGCGGCTTCCAGGGCTTCGGCGTCGGCGTCGCCGGATTGGGCGTAATCGTCGAGGACTGGTAGTACGGGTACGTCAGTCCGCCGCCGCCAAATTCCGAAGCGGCATAGCCCGAGCCGTCGTAGCTGCTGAAATACTGGTAGGGGAGCGTCTGGCCGGGAAAGGCGTCGACGTACTCGCGGAATCCGTCGGCGACGCCGGAGTCGACAAACCGGGTCGGATTGAATTCGAAGAACGGTCCTTCGCGATTGCCGTCTTTCAGAAACGGATACGCGGGATTCTTGGAGAACCCCGACGGCCCCTCCTGCCAGATGCCGCCCAGGAAGAAGACCAGGCACTCGCCGCTGGTCAGTTCGATCGGGTTGTCGCTGTAGGAACCGTCTCCATTGAGATCGAACGGTCCGATCGCCGTGAAATCGAACTGCGGAAACATCTGCCGCAGATAGGCCCGCGCCGCTCGTGCGTCGGCCGAGGGGGAACTGGTCGCCCAGCCGTTGTTGAGATTGGGCTTTTCCCAGAGCACGATCCGGCTGGGCGGCTCCATGCCGAACTTGTTCTTGAAGCTGGCGATCCCCGCGTCGAGCTGGCTGATTTCCCCCTTCACCTGCGCGTTGCGGACGTTGCCCCAGACTCCGGTGACCGCCGGCAGCAGCAGACCCACCAGGATGCCGATGATCACGATCACGATCATCAGCTCCAGCAGCGTAAAGCCAGCCCGGAAACCCTGACGCCGCCCGCGGTTCTCTACGGTGATTGCCTGCATGATCCCCTCCGTCCCCTGTCGACCCAGTCACCACGACTGCACTGCGTCTGACTTTGTCTTCGTCTGTCGTCTCTTCACCAGCCACTAACCACTAACCACTTCTTCTAAGAAAGATCGTTGAGCAGCTTGATCAGCGGCATGAACAACGCGATCACGATGAAGCCCACGATCAAACCCAGGATCACCACCATCAGCGGTTCGAGCAGGTTGACGAGGCCTTCCACCAGAATCGACACTTCTTCGTCGTACACGTCGGCCACTTTATAGAGCATGGTGTCGAGCGCACCGGTCTCCTCGCCCACGTCGACCATGTTGACCACCATGTCGTCGACGGTGCGCGTTTCCTTCAACGGAATCGCCATCGATTCGCCTTCGCGGATCGCCGCCGAGATGTGATCGTAAGCCTTGTAGAAAATCGCGTTGCCGGCGGTGTCCCGGGTAATCGCCAGCGCTTCCAGAATCGGCACGCCGGAGGCGATCAGCGTCCCCAGCGTTCTCGACGTTCGGGCGACAATCGCTTTTCGGAAAATCACTCCTAAGAGCGGTATCCGGAGTGCAATCCAGTCGCAGATATACGCACCGGTCTTGTTCTTTTTGATGATCTTCACCATCAGCCACAGGCCGAAAGGGATCGCCGGGCCGAGATACCAGTAGTTCACGACGGCGTCGCTGGTGCCGATCAGCACGACCGTGATTTCGGGCAGTTCCGTGTTGAAGTCCTCGAAGATCTTTTTGAACTTCGGGATGATGTAATACATGATGAAGCCGACGATCAACGTGGCGACGGTGATGACCGCGCACGGATAGATCATGGCCCCCTGGACTTTACGCTTCAGCGACTGAGCCCGCTCTTTGAACTCGGCCAGCCGCTGCAGAATGACTTCCAGCGCACCGCCCGCCTCGCCGGCTTTCACCATGTTGACGTACAGGTTGTCGAAGGCCTTGGGGTTCTTCGCCATCGCTTCGGACAGCGTGCTCCCCGACTCGATGTCCTCGATCACGTTCGACAGCGACGTCTTCAGCGGCCCTGGCTTGGCCTGGCCTTCCAGAATCCGGAGGCTTCGCAGAATCGGCAGGCCGGCGTCCTGCAGCGTCGAAAGCTGCCGCGTGAACGTGCACAGCTTCTTGCCGCTCACGCCGCCGATCGAGAACCCGCCCTTCTTCTTTTTCTTAGGCTTGCGGCGGCCGTCGGCGGCCGTCTTGGCGTCCCCCTTTGTCTTCTTCTTGTCCTTTTCCTTGGCCCGGCCCTTCTCGACGATCTTGGTGACGTAGAAACCCTTTTCGCGGATCTTCTGCGTCGCTTCCTGTTCGGAGTTGGCCTCGATCGATTCCTTGATCTCGAGGCCGGTGTTATCCATCGCCTCGTACTGGAAGGTTGCCATGACAGAGCTCCGCGAATGGCCCGATTTCGGTCGTCGAATTGGTCAGTGGTGACAGTTGATGACGGACGGGACGGCTAGTCCGCGTCGTCCATGATGGTTTCCCGCACGACTTCGTCGATCGTCGTGTTGCCGTCGAAGATCAGCTTGAGTCCCGATTCCCGCAGCGTCACCATCCCCTGGCTGCGGCAGAAATTCCGCATTTCGTCGACGTTGGCGTTGTTGGTGATCAGATCCCGCACGTCGTCGGTGACGTCGATCAGCTCGTGAATTCCCGTCCGGCCTTTGTAGCCCGAGTTATTGCAGCGCTGGCAGCCCTTGCCGTAGTAGAACCGGTACTTACGCGCCTGCGCCACGGGGAGCTGCAGTTCCATCAGCAGCTCGTCGCTGGGATCGAACTGCGTCCGGCACTCCGTGCAGATTTTGCGGACGAGCCGCTGAGCCAGCACCGCTTCGAGCGACGCCGTGATCAGGAACGACTCGATGCCCATGTCCTTCAGCCGGGTGATTGCCGTCGGAGCGTCGTTCGTATGCAGCGTGCTGAAGACCAGGTGCCCCGTCAGCGCGCTCTGGACGGCGATCTGGGCGGTTTCGAAATCCCGGATCTCGCCCACCAGAATCGTGTCGGGATCGTGCCGCAGAATCGCCCGCAGCACGTTGGCGAAGGTCACGTTAATTTCGTGATTGATCGGCACCTGCACCAGTCCGTCGATGTTGTACTCGATCGGATCTTCGCTGGTGATGATCTTGGTTTCGATGTCGTTGAGCTCGTTGAGCGCCGAATACAGCGTCGTCGTCTTGCCGCTCCCCGTCGGTCCCGTCACGAGGACGATGCCGTTCGGCCGGCGGATGATCTCCCGGAGCTTCGACAGCGTCCCGGCGTCCATCCCGATCTTGTTGAGATCGAGCTGTACGACCGTCTTGTCGAGCACCCGCATGACTACCGATTCACCGCACATCGTCGGCAGCGTGCTGACCCGCAGGTCGACCTTGTTGCCCCCGACGCTCAGTTCGATCCGACCGTCCTGCGGCAGCCGGCGTTCGGCGATATCCAGCTCCGCCATGACCTTGATGCGGGTCACGATGGCGTTGGCCAGGTGCCGGGGGGGCGGAACCATCTCGTAGAGCATGCCGTCCGCCTTGATGCGGACTTTGAACTCGTCTTCGAACGGCTCGAAGTGAATGTCGCTGGCCTGATCCTTGATCGCCAGCAGCAGGATCATGTTCAGCAGTTTGCGGATGGGAGCAGAATCGGCCTGGTCCAGCTCTTGGGCAAGGTCGAAGCCCCGCGATGCGGTGCTGTCGTCGCCGTACTCTTCTTCGAGCTGGCCGATGATGTCTTCGACGCTGTCCGTCTTGTCGGCATAGTACCGTGCGATCGCAGTCTCGACATCCTTCTGATTCGACACCGCCCCCCGGACTTCCAGTCCCAGGAAATTCCGCAGGTCGTCGAGAGCCCCGACGTTCTGAGGGTCGGCCATCGCGACCGTGAGGATGTTGTCCTTGAGCGAGATCGGCATGACCTTGTAGAGGTCCGCCATCGTCTGCGGAACCAGCTCCAGCACCTTCGAAGGAATCGTCGTCTCGGTCAGGTTGACGACCGCCATCCCCCACTGCTCGGCGAGGGCTTCGGTCACCTGGGAGTCTGTGACCAGCCCCATCCGGATCGCGACCTGCCCGATGATCTCACCGGAGCTGCGCTTCTGCTCCTCCAGGATATCCCAGAGCTGGTCCTCGTTGATGTAACCGAGGTCGACCAGGATCTGTCCGAGCCGTCGTTGAGCCATGAATTGCTATTCCCTGGACCGCCCGCAGAACGCGGGACGGGAACTCTGAAACTGAAGTCCGCTCGATCGCTGTCTTCGACCGCCGCGCCAAAGTCGCCAGCCGGCTATTCTTCTCCCTCTTCGTCGTCTTCCTCTTCATCGTCGTCGTCAAACAGCCCTTTCTTCGCCCGGGCCAGTCGCGCTTTCAGCTCGCCGGGGTTGTTCGACCGGACCACGATGTCGTCTTCTTCGCAGAGGCCATTCTTCCACAGCCCGAACAGGGCGTCGTCGAGCAGCTGCATCCCGTACTTTTTGCCGGTCTGAATCGACGAATTGATCCGGTACGTCTTCGCCTCGCGGATCAGGTTGGCGATGGCCGGAGTGACCACCAGCAGTTCGTACGCGGCCACCAGCCCCTTCGGCTTCCGCGGGAGCAGCGCCTGCGACAGAATGGCGATGATCGCCACGGACAGCTGGGTCCGGATCTGTTCCTGCTGGCTGGTCGGGAACACGTCGATGATGCGGTCGACCGTCCCCTGAGCACCGGTCGTATGCAGCGTTCCGAACACCACGTGGCCGGTTTCGGCCGCGGTAATCGCGGATGAAATCGTCGCCAGGTCGCGCATTTCACCGACCAGGATGCAGTCCGGGTCCATCCGCAATGCACGACGAAGGGCTTCCGGGAAGTCCGGTACGTCGACGCCGATCTCGCGCTGATTGATCGTCGACTTTTTGTGGTTGTGGTAATACTCGATCGGATCTTCGAGCGTGATGATGTGGTGGTCGACGTTCTCGTTGAGGTAGTTGATCATACTCGCAAGACTGGTTGTCTTGCCGGAGCCGGTCGGCCCGGTCACCAGAAACAGTCCGCGCGGACGCAGGATCAGGTCGCGAATGATTGGCGGCAGGCCGAGCTGTTCGAACGTCAGAAATTCGTTCGGAATTCGCCGGAGTACCATCCCCACGTTGCCGCGCTGCTTGAACACCGCGACCCGGAACCGGGCCTTATCGCCGAACGCAAACCCGAAGTCCGTTCCGCCGACCTCCTGCAGTTCCTGCTGATTTCGCTCGGGGGTGATGCTTTTCATCAACCCGACCGTGTCTTCCGGCAGCAGTGACTTCGTTTCAAGGCGAATCATGCGTCCACCGGAGCGGACGACCGGAGGCTGTCCGACGGTGATATGGAGGTCGCTCACCTTTTCGCGAACGACCGTCTCGAGCATCTTGTCGATCTGCAGCGTAGCCATGGCACTCCGCTCCGCGAGTCTTTGTGAGTTCCGGCGATTCCCTGGGGAGAACTTTCCCCGTCCGACAGCAGCGGCATCCGTCCGGGGAATCCCGAGATCGATGCCACTTCAAAGTCGAAACTCTACTGCGAAAGCGAAAAGGAAACACGGCGGCGGCCCAACGTTGGACCACAGCCCGAATGACTCGAATCGGAAAGGTTGGACTGGATCGGTTCGGCGGGAGAATCCCGTTCGAAGTGCCTCTCCGAGGCGTTGTCCCGATCCGCCTGACCGTCGATTATTCGTGCTCCCGTTTCACAGGTCTCAAAATTCTGGAATTTGACAGGAAATGTGACAGCCGTTGCCCGCAGCCACCGCAGCTCTGCCGGTTCCCCGCGCGGTTGCTTGCGAGAGTTACAGTAAACTTCTGTGTGCTCGATTTTGCGGCAGTCTGGCTGGGTGTGCGGTGTCGCAGATTCGATCACATGGCGTCGCTGGCGTTTCCGACTCCACGGACCGGCGAATTGGTCAGTGCCCCCCCTTGGCGAGCTTGAAGGCTTCCGCGAGTGTCGTCTTTCCGAGCATAGCCCGATCGACGGCGTCCTCGACGAGCGTCTTCATTCCAAACAGTCGCGCCTGCCGACGCAGGGCCTGGGCCGGTTCCGATTTGAACGTCATCTCCCGCATCGTCGAGTTCATCAGCATCAATTCGAAGACCGCGTTCCGTCCGCGATAGCCGGTGTGCTGGCAGTTGTTGCACCCGCGGCCTCGTGCAAATTTTGCCGTCGCCAGTTGATCGGCAGCGATTTCGAAGTGTTGCAATTCGCTCGGGTCGGGGAGTATTCCTCCTTGCACTTGGGGCAGACAACCCGCACCAGACGCTGGGCCATGATGGCCATCACCGAGGAGGCGACGAGGAACGGCTCGACCCCCATGTCGATCAGGCGTGTAATAGAACTCGGCGCATCGTTCGTGTGGAGAGTGCTGAAAACCAAGTGTCCCGTCAAAGAAGCCTGAATCGCCATTTCTCCGGTCTCGGTATCCCGGATTTCCCCGACGAGGATCACGTTGGGCGCCTGACGCAGCATGGCCCGGATGATGCGGGCGAAGTCGAGTCCGATATCGGCCTTCACTTCAACCTGGTTGATGCCGGGGAGGTAGTACTCGACGGGGTCCTCGGCGGTGATGATCTTGCGGTCGGGGCGGTTAATTTCCCCCAATGCACTGTACAAAGTGGTAGTCTTACCGCTGCCCGTCGGGCCGGTCACCAGGAAGATGCCGTTCGGCCGGCGGATGATGTTCTGGAACCGGCGGTAGTTGTCTTCGCCGAAGCCGAGACTGCGAATGCCGACTTTGATATTGTCGCGGTCGAGGATGCGGAGCACGACCCCCTGCCCGAAGGCGGTTGGGAGAATACTGACGCGGAGGTCGTAGTCTTTTCCGGAGATGCGAGTCTTAATTCGACCGTCCTGAGGTCGCCGTTTCTCCGAAATGTCCATGCGGGCCATGATCTTCATACGGGAGACGATCGAGGCGAGCAGCCGTTTGGGGGGGCTGTCGCGTTCGACGAGGGACCCGTCGATCCGATATCGGACCCGGACGCGGTCTTCGAACGGCTCGACGTGAATGTCGCTGGCGCGCAGTTTCACCGCTTCGGTGATGATCATGTTGACCAGACGGACAATCGGGGCGGCTTCCTCTTCTTCGATGGCCTTGGCGTCGGGGCCTTCCGTCTCCGTAAAGTCAATCGCTGTCTCGGTAAACTCCGAAATCATCGAGTCCACCGACTCGGTTTCGTGCTGGCTGTAGTGCCGGCTGATGGCGTTGTTGATTGACTCTTTGGAAGCGACGACCGGATCGATGTCGCGATTGAGCACAAAGCGAAGCTTGTCAAGGACTTCCAGATCGTTGGCATTCGCCATTGCGACCTGAATTCGCTCATCCCGCAGTCCGATGGGAATGACCGAACTTTCCCGGGCAACCGACTCGGGAATCAAGGCGATGACGGAAGCTGGAATCTCGATGTTGTCAAGATTGACCATCTCGTAGCCAAACTGCGACGCCTGCAACTGACTGACTTCCGATGCGGTCAAGTAGCCGAGGCGGATCAATGCATCGTCGACGCCGATGCGTTGTTTTTTAGCAATGGCTTCAGCTTCCGCGAGCTGATCGGCACTGATCGTGCCACTCTTGATGAGCTTGAGCAGATAGTCTTCGGCCATGGGAACAAACCTTCCAGCCTGTGGGAGGCGATCACGCGCCGGGAGGGCGCGAATCGCAGAACCTGTTATCAGAGTGTCGGTTGTGAAACGCGGCCTGCGGGAGGATCAGCGTGGGAAAGAGAATGAGGCCGATTTCGTAGGATGGGAGTCGATTGAATTGTGGGAGGGCTGGACGGGACTGTCAAGCGCCTGCCGGGCGTAACCAGTTCTCTGATCAAGGATTGGGAAGTCACGGTGTCGATTCGCCGGGTCGATTTGCGGCCCAGATCTTCTGGGGAGGTAGCGATTCTCATCTTGCCGGTTCCGTAAGAATCTGGGAGCATCGCCCGGTTGACGTGAAACGTGCATGTCGGCTCGGAAAATGGATGACCGATCCGACGTGAGTTTGAACCGCAGGCGGTTCGAAAACCTCGCGAAATGCGGATCAGGATGACGCCGCTCGCCCACCCCCCGCCAGGCAACTCCGCATCCCGGTCTCTCCGGAACGATTCGGATGATGCCCCGTGGACAACGGCCTCGACCGCGGCATGGCGATGGCTTATGGATCCAAGAGTCCCGACTGATTTTCTGCGTGACCCTGAGGGATGGCTCGGCAGTGACGAGCAGCGCGAGGAGGTCCGGGCAGAGATCATAAAGCGGGGGCTTCACCGGACCACCTGGCGACTGACGCTGGGGGAGATTTCGTGCTACTTAAAGTTGTCGCGCAGTCACACGTGGATGGGATGGCTGCGGGGGCTGATCCAGGGCCGGCCCGCGGAACGTGAATTCCGGAAACTCAAGCGCCTTGAGGAGGCCGGACTGCCGGTGACGCCGCCTTTGGCTGTCGGGGTGGCGGCCAGTCTGTTCGAGAGCGGTTCCTGGTTGCTGACCGAGGAAATCCGCGGCCAACCGCTGGACGAAGTGGCCCCACCGGAACGACGGCCGGGATCACCATGTCTGTCTCGCGAGCAGCGGGTCGGCCTGACGCGAGCGCTGGCCCGCCTGCTCGTGCAACTCCATGCCAACGGGTTTTGTCATCGAGACCTGCATGCCGGGAATCTGCTCTGGACGCCTGGAGACGGCTTAACCCCGCAGTTGACACTGGTAGATGTTGCTGCAATTGAACGGTGCGTGGGAGGGATTTCGGAACCCCAGCGGTGGCAGGATCTGTCCCAACTTCGGCACTCGTTGTGTCTCGCGGCATCGCGCTCGGACCAATTGCGTTTCGCGAGACGCTATCTGGAGGAGTCGTTGCTGAACTCGCCCGGTCACGATCGGATGCATTATCGACGGACGGTTCGCGAACTGGCGGGCCGGGCGGTTCGTTATTCGGAGACGGCGTGGAAGAAGGCCGATCGAAAATGGTCGCGTGGAAATCGGCGGGTGGTGATCATCCGGCAGGCGAACTTCGAGCTCCGCGGCGTGGCATTGCTGGGACGACCGTTGCTGGAACGGCTGGCCCGCTGCGAAGGGGATCCGGCTGTCGAGTCGCCGGCCGACTGGCAGTGGATGGAATTCTCCGCGGCCAGGCGCGTCTGGGAGCTGGGACACGCGCTGTTGCGTCGAGGTGTTCGGGTCGCCGAACCGTTGGTGCTGATTAAATCCGAAATTGATCGAGCGGGGCGAGTTGCGTTTGCCAAGTCAAGTGCGATCGCTGGCTGTCGTGCCGCGGCGCGCGACGTCGAGCGGCTCCTGGCGGAGTTGCAGCGGCAGGGATTCGTCGCTCCTTCCGCATGGTGCGTTCATTACGGGGAGCTTCAGAACGGGCACCTGGCGTTGAGCGCTGCCGGACTCGCGTGGCTGGCACAGGCTGAGGTGATTGAAGTACCGCCGCAGTCGATGGCTCGGGCCGCATGAGGAGTATTCCGACGACGATGACTGACCGAGGCAGGCGAACTGCAGAGTTCAGCTTACGCAATCGGGCGATCGATTGCTGGCAGTGGAAGGTTTGCGCTTTCGCCTGTCTAGGCGTCATGATTGCGGGTTGTCGGGGACCGAGCGCGAACCCGTCGCTGCCAAAGCGGTTGGCGGCCCAGAGCGACGAGCTGCGGCTGATGAGCGACCATCGGCTGCCGAAGAATCATCCGCTGATCGCGGAACTGGAAGAGTTGCAGAAGGAAGTGGCGACGACGCTGGACCTGCCGCAGCAGACGCAGCAAGTGGTGATCTACCTCTTCAGCGACGAGACCCGATACGCTCAATATCTGCAGTCGGCGTATCCCCAGTTGCCCCCGCGGCGGGCCTATTTTGTGGGAACGGCCAAAGAGCTGGCGGTTTATGCGTTCTGGGGAGAGAAGATCCAGGAGGATCTGCGTCACGAGTACACGCACGGAATTCTGCATGCGTCTCTCAAGAACGTGCCGCTCTGGCTCGACGAGGGGCTGGCGGAATACTTCGAGGTCTCGGAGCAGCCCGGCTGGAATGGGGAGTATGCCGCGGGAATCGCCAAAGCCGTTTCCGAGGGCTGGAAGCCGGACATCGATCGCCTGGAAAGCCTCGACACGGTTTCTCAGATGCAGAAGTGGGATTACCAGGAGTCCTGGGCCTGGGTGCATTTTCTGCTGCACGCCAGTCCGGAGACGCGGACGCTGTTGCTGGACTATCTGAACGAGCTGCGTGAGAACCCGGACCCCGAGTCGCTGTCGGTTCGACTGCGGCGGTCGATTCCGACGATCGACCAGCGGTATCAGTCATACGCGGCGGCGCTCGGCTCGCCGATTTCGCCGGTTGCCGGCCGGCCCGCGGAACTCCGATAGTTCTGCTGGTCAGAGTTGCGGGCGTCACGTGGGCTGCGGTGAGACATGTGGCCGGGGGGCTGATCGTGGAGACTTTCGCCATTCGCCGCTATCTATTACGCGGAGTGGCAACGCTACACACAAGAGGGTGGCTCCCCTCCCGGCGCTCACGCAATCGGAATTTCGGCCGTCTTGGTCCACTCGTACCCGCACCCGATTCAACCTCTCCCGGGACAACCCGCTTCGGATGGTCGTGATCCAGCAACCGCCGTCGGCGATCCACCGAAAATGTCACGAAGTGAGCGTACGACGCGTCGTCGATGATCCGTCTTTTCGGGGGCATTGCACCGCTCCGGGAAGAAGCATCGCAATCGATCTTGCATACTCCTTGCGACACAAGTTCCCGCAATCATCGTCGACCTGTGGCCCGGCCTCCCGTGGCTCTGCCACACAGGTAGGGCGAAGACGCCCAACCTGTGCCACTCCGCGAGATCACAATATCACTGACCTCCCGATACCCCACGCGGCTCATCATCGTCCAACTCCGATTGCACTTCGACTTCACCGGTTGCTTCTTGTTCTTCCTTTCCTTCCTCATCTGCAAGCCATTTGCCGTACTGATACATAATGTCATTCACGCCTCTAGGGGAACTACGCTCCGCAAAGAACGTCTCCAATAGTCTGGCAAATCCTTGCCGCGCCATGATATCTTCATCTTCAGTCAGTTCATCCCATGGACGCTTCTCTGGCAGAAGCGACTTGAGAACAAGTCCGTCCCATGTAAGGTTGCGTCCCGACTTCATGGACAGTATGAGCCACTCTCGAAAGCCCACAAGAAGCCCTCCCCCCCATGCCGTATCGTACCCTACGACAAACGCGATACAGCAATGAAACGTACCACGCAGCATAAATGTTGCAGGACTGCGGCATACGCGTGTGACAATATGAACTGTCCAATCCTCGTACGTTATGTCAGTGTTAGAATCCAAAGTCAATCTTTCCTTCCTTTGCGAGCTCGAACACCTCCGATTTAAATTCTGCGACTGCCATCCCTCCGCCCCGGTGAAGAGGGCATAGACGCGACCGTCCTTTACAACCAGGAAATGGTACGCCCAACCCCAGTCCACTGGCCCAAGTCGTGGCTTATTGCGCTGCCGAACAGGTGGTCGCATGCATCTTGTCTTTGCGGCAACGCAATAAGCAGTTGGGGTTCCATCACGGCGCCCACGTAATCGAAACTCCGACCGTCCTCTCCCCTTCATACCAGCGGGCCGAACTCCACTTCCAGTCCGTCGCGCGAGCGGCCCACGGCCCTTTCCAAGTTCCCTCTGGGCAAGTTGCTTGGTGACTCGACTCCGGGCACCGATCGTCTCACGATCGTTTCCCGCGGCAAATGGCGGAGACGGCGGCCCAATGGACTCGCCCCGCCCGAACTCAGTCGGCGAACCGGAATGGATCCGGCGTGATTTCGTAGCCGGGGCGGAGGCCGACGTTGATGAGCAGTCCCAGGGCGACGGCAGTCGAGAGCAGGCTGGAGCCGCCGTAGCTCATCAGGGGCAAGGTGATTCCGGTGATCGGCATCAGGCCGACGGTCATGCCGGTGTTGATGATCGTCTGCGAGGCCAGCAGGGCGACAATTCCCACCGCGACGAGGCGCCCGAAGGGTTCGCGGGTTGCGGCTGCGATGGCCAGGCCGCGGGCGAAGAGGATGGCGTAGAGCAGCAGAGTGAGGAGGCAGCCGCCGAGTCCCCAGCGTTCGCCGACGAGACAGAAGACGAAGTCGGTCTGACCGGCGGGGAGGTGGTAGGCATTCGGATCGTCGATGGCCATGCCGGCCAGTTCGCTGCCCCAGGCGCCGCCGAGGGCCAGCATCAATTTAGACTGGTGCTGATGGTAGCCGTCGCCACGGGGCGCCGGGCCGCCTTCGGATTGAGCGAGCAGGCTGGTGACGCGGGACTTCTGTTCGGCGTTCATGCCGAGCCAGAAGACGGGGAGCATGGCGACGCCGAGCGCGACGACGAGCGTCAGGTGCCGGAGTCTGGCGCCGGCGGCAAAGAGCATGGCGAACAGAACCGGTACGAACAGCATGGCCGAACCGAGATCGGGTTCCTTGAGGATCAGGGCCAGCGGGATCAGCGTGACGAGAAAGGGCGGAATTAATCCGGGCAATCGGCGGTAATGGTCGCGGTACATCAGGTAATGGGCCAGTGCCAGGATGAACGCCAGTTTGGCGAGTTCTGAGGGCTGGAGGTCAAAGAATCCCAGCGGGATCCAGCTGCGTGCGCCGTTGCGCGGCGGCATGAAGAAGACGACGACCAGCAGCGGCAGCGTCGCTGCGAAGAGCAGGTAGCTCGACGGCTTGAACGAGCGGTAGGGGACTGCGGCGGCGGCGACGAGCAGGGGAATGGCAAGGGTGGCCCAGAGGACCTGCCGCGGAAATCTGTCGGTGCCGGTCGAGAGTTCATCAGCGCGAGCGATGCCGCTCAGTCCGAGGAGCACCAGCCCGGCGGTGCAGGTCAGCAGGGTCCACGGAACGCGTTTCCAGGGCGAAGCCGGGGACATGAAAGCTCTCCTCCGTGTGCAATGTCGGCGTGGCAACTCGCCGCCCGCCCGCGGAGGAGGTTTTAGCGAAAGTCGAGACTCTCGTGAACCGAGGGTTTGCGAGCGCGGGGCTCGCAGGTTTCACGGAGCGGCCTGCGGCTCCGTTTCACGAGACAGATGGGAGATCGACCTGAGCAGCGAGCCTTTGTCGACCGGCTTGGTGAGGTAGTCGGTGCAACCGCAAGCCAGGCAGCGTTCGCGGTCGCCAGCCATTGCGTGCGCGGTAATCGCGATGATCGGCGCCGAGAAGCCGCGATCGCGGAGGACGGAGGCTGCGGTGTAGCCGTCCATGACTGGCATCTGCATGTCGAGTAGTACGGCGTCAATCGGCGTGGCTCCCGGAGAGTCGAGGAGTCGCTCGACCGCTTTCTGACCGTTCTCCGCGACATCAAACGTGGCGCCGGCTTTTGCGAGATGGTAGGCGAGGAGCCGCCGATTATCCGGAGCGTCGTCGACGACCAGCAGATGCAACCCCGACAGCGTTCCGGAGGTCCGCGTCTGAGGCGATCTGGCTCGGGGAGCTGGAATCGCCGGTTCGGTCGCGGGAGAACCGGCGGCTCCTTGAAGTTGCGTTCCGGGGGCGCATTTCGGGACGGACGTTGCGCACGACTCCGCCTGGATTGTCACGGTAAACGTGCTGCCCTGGCCGGGACTGCTGGTTGCGGTGAGATCTCCGCCGAGAGCCTTCGCGAGCTTGCGCGAGATGACCAATCCGAGTCCGGTTCCGCCGTAGCGGCGGGTGGTGGTCGCGTCGGCTTGAGTGAAGGCCTGAAAGAGGTTTTTCATCTGGCTGGGCGTGATGCCGATTCCCGTGTCGCGGACCTGGAATTCAATCAGGATGGCAGACGGGCCGAGCTCGGGGCGCGGCGTCTCTGCGACGAGGATTTCGACGCCGCCGTTCTCCGTGAACTTGATCGCGTTCCCGACGAGGTTCATCAGGATCTGCCGGAGTCGAACCGGGTCCGTGACGACGATTTCGGAGAGCGAGTCGTCGAATTTAGTCGACACCCGCAGTCCCCGGGCGGCCGCCCTGGAATCGAGGAGAGTTCGGATTTCCTCGATGATCTGTCGCGGGCGGGCGGGAATCTGTTCGACCTGGAGTTGTCCGGCGTCGATTTTCGAGAGATCGAGGACGTCGTTAATGACAGCCAGGAGATGCTGGCCGTTCCGATGGACAGTTTCGAGCGCCTGCAAACGGTCTTCGATCGGCGAATCGAGGTCGCGCAGAAGATCCACAAAGCCGAGAATCGCTGTCAACGGAGTTCGGATTTCGTGGCTCATGTTTGCGAGAAACTCGCTCTTGGCGCGCGCGGCGGATTCTGCAGCCCGGCGGGCCTCGGTCAAGTCCCGGACGACCTGCTCCAGTCGAATGACGTGGCTCTGTTCTCGCTGGCGGCTGGATTCGAGGTCGGCGGAGTGTCGCCGCAGCTCGGCCTCGATTTCTGCTTTGAACTGGATTTCCCGCTGGAGCGCTTCATTGTTTTCCTCCAGGAGCTTGAGGCTGTGCTGGAGAGAGCTGTTGGACGCGACAAGCTCCTTACGGATTCGCTTGAGTTCCGCCCGTTCGGTGCGCAGCGCTTCGAGCTGGTTGTACTCGGTCGTCAGGTTCTGGACGGTGATGAGGGCCTGCCGGGGGGCGATGGAAACGCGTTGAATGCGAGTTTCCTGGATCATCGTCCGATTCTGTGCGCCGACACAGGCGGGAGCCGGAAAGAAGTGGCGATGGAGCGCCGCCGAGAGGACAGCCGGGGCACCGCTGTCGAGGACATTCTGAATACGGGCGAGATAACGCAGCTCGGCAAGATGCGGCAGGCGCTCGCAGAGGCGGCTGCCGCAGATCTCGCGTTCAGAAATCCCGGTCCACTCGACCAGAGTCCTGTTCCAGCCGACAACTGTCAGGGATTCGTCGATCAGACAGAGTCCGACCGGAACATGGTCGAGCACGTCCCGGATCTGAAGACTTTCCGCCGATGAAACGCCGGGTGTGAGGGATTGCGAACTCTGGCCGGGGACGAACAGGGATGGAGTCACGAGATGTGCCTCGGAAAGCGACGTCAGCCGGTCGCGCGGAAGTCGGAGAGTTCACTCCGCGGTCATGGGATCACGGGTGCGGGTGAATGCTAGATTCCGACCGAGGCAAGCAGTTCTTCAACGGATCCCAGAGCAAAGGCGATGACGATCGACCCGTGAATTTCGTGTTCTGCGACGCCGAATTCGATGTCGGCGAGCAGCAGGTCAGAGGTCTCTCCGTCGGCGGTCAGGATCTGTCCACCGTCGGCGACGTCGCGACCAGCGACGATCATCGGGATCGAGTAACTGAGTTCCGCGTGCATCTGGTTGGACAGAGAGCCCAGGACAGCATTGAGGACGATGTTGCCGACTTCGAGAAGCGTACCGCTCATTTCGATATCGAGATCGTCGGGGGGCTCGTCCAGTTCGGCCAGCAACTGCGCCAGCAGAAGGCTGCTGCGTTCGTCGAAGAGCAGCCCGGCTTTGCCGCTGACGGGACCGCGAAAATTCTGGACAATCAGCGTCGACGATTCATGCGCCACTGCCGACTGCCAGGTGCGATGGTCTTCCATCGTACAGAGTCGCACTTCCGGGGCCTGCAGTTCGATGCGGGCGCCGATCAGTTCGCTCAGAGACGCGGCCGACCGGCCCACGCCGATGTTGACGATTTCGGAGAGAACGTCGAGCTGGCAGTCGTCGAGTCGTCCATGCAGGACTGAAATCAGCGACATGACTGAAGCTCCTCGGCGGCGACGGCGAGGGCTCGGGCCGCGAGCTGGAGCAGTTCACAGGGTTTGAAGGGCTTGTTGATGAAGTCGATCGCTCCCAGTTCGACAGCTCGGGCCCTGGAGGTGGCCTGAATGTCGGCGGAGATGACGATCGTAGGAACCTGCAAGCCCTCATGTTGAAGAGTGGTCAGCAGTCCGAATCCATCGACTTCCGGCATCAGCAGGTCGGTGATGAGCAGATCGGGGAGTTGCCGACGGATGCGGTCCAGGGCCCTCGCACCGTTTTCGGCTTCGACGAGCTGGTGTCCCAGCGGAGCCAAGGCTGCTGCGACACGTCCGCGGCTGAACTTCGAGTCATCAACAATCAGGATTGTGGTCATCGTACCGGACTCCCATACAGCAAGGTCCGGCTGCCGCAGCGGCAATACCGTGGACCGAGCCCACTCTGCGGAACGCTATGTCCGAACGCTTTCGCAGGCGGACGGTTGGCGTCGTCCGATGCAACGAATCTGCCGGCCGGGGGGCAAATATCACCGGATGCGTCGATTGTGCCGGAATCACCGGTACTGCAGATTTGCTCAGGCGGCTCGACGCCGGATCTCAGAGTTGTCGGGGGTGAAATCGCCGCTGACCGCGGGTTCCAACGACAGCGATTGGGAGTCGTGGCTGGCAGTGAGTTCTCCGCAGACGCAGGCGAACAAGCGGTGCAGGTCGTCGACCCGCGGTCCGCCTGTTCGGGGCAGCGCCAGTCCTTCGGCGGCGAGCGTGGCGCGAGAACCGTCTTCGCGCCGCAGTGAGAACTGAAACCCCCAGCGGGCGTCGCAGGCTGTCGCCGGCGAGGAACTGGTCCAATTGTGGTCTTCACCGACGGGGCGACCGGAGGTGTCGCGGCATTGATATCGCACGGAATCGCCTCCCATCCGTTCGACGCGGTCGACGACGGTCTGCCAGAGATCCGTCTGAGTTTGCGGGTCAGAATTGCCGAGCCGGGCGACGAGAAACCGGGTCTGCAGGACTCCGGATGTGTCGAGCAGCAGGACGCCGATTTCCTGGAGATAGCGGAAGAACAGGATTGTCTCGTGATATCCGAAGATTCTGCCGACGACGAGGAGCATCAGCGTGCCGAGACAGACGGCCAAGCCGGCCGTCTCGTTCTGGAGTACGGCGCTCAGTGTGGCGGCGGTGGCCATCAGGAGACTGAGTCCGGCGATGGCCAGCAGTGATTGCGAGCGGGTGAGGCCGCGTTCCTGCAGTCGGTGGTGGATGTGTCCCCGGTCGCCGACGCCGATCCCGCGTCCGGTGAGTTTTCGTCGAATGATGGCCATCGTTGTGTCGAAGAGCGGGATGCTCATGAGGACGAGCGGGATTGCGAGCGTAAATCCGGCTGCCGTCTTGGATGAGGCTTCAATCGCCAGCGCACCGGCCAGAAAACCGGTGGTCAGGCTGCCGGCGTCGCCCATAAAGATGCGAGCGGGGGGCCAGTTGTGAACGAGAAATCCTGCCAGACTTCCCGCGAGGATCATTGCGGTGAGGGCGTGCTGCACTTCCCCTGCGGTGAGAAACAGGCTTGCCACGGTCAGCATGACGATGGCGCCGATCGTCGCGGCAAGGCCGTCCAGTCCGTCGATCAGATTGACGATGTTCGAGCAGGTCGTCAGCCACAGAACGGTGAAGGGAATCGAAAACCAGCCGAGTTCGATGCCGACGCCCAGAAAGCTCAGCGACGGAATCGATCGTCCCAGAAGGGCGAACGGCAGGCAGCAGATTGCCTGTCCGAGAAGTTTTGTGCGCGGCCTGAGCGGCCAGCGGTCGTCCCAGGCGCCCAGTGTGCAAAAACAGACGCCGGACGTCAGCAGGCTGATGACCATCTGGCGGCAGTCGGGGCTCGCCAGCCAGGACTGAGGCAGGAGCAGCGAGAGTCCGAGGACCAGCAGCATGCTGGAGACGAAGGCCACTCCTCCGAGGACCGGCATCGCCCGCTGATGATTCTTGCGTCCGCCGTCCGGGCGATCGATGAACCCGAGTTTCGGGGCCAGCCTGCGGGCCAGAGCGGTCAACGAGACGCTCAACGCGAAGGCTGCCAGCGGCAGGGCGAAGCGGACATCGACATTCATCGGCACCAGCCCTCAATTCGGGCGATCGGGGAAAACCCGCCTCCACCGGTCAGATGCATTACAGGGGAAATCCTGCGGCACGAAGTACGCGGCAATACGCTGCGTGCCAATTTCACGGAATCCGCGGCAGCCGGAGCGCGAACTGCCTTCACCGTCAATGGATGAGAGATTGGAGGGGCGGAGTATAGTGGTGGTTTCGGACCGGTCAATCTCAATACGTGCAGAGTCTGCCGATTCGCATTGAAGGTCGAGCGATCTTTCCCGTTTCACGGCACGTGGCCGTTGTGAAACCCAGGCTTGGGGCGCCGCCGGACGATGGTTATGGATCGGACGGCCGCGAGAGTTTGAGTGGATCGCGGCCTGTCCGCGGTAATGCGCCGTTCGGTCCGGAGGGTTTGCCATGCTGAGAAAGTTCGTGATCAACTATCTGTTGCGCCACCAGCATCCGGTCAATCAGGCGCTGCATGTGATTGGCGTACCGTTGACGTTTGTGGCGACTGCGGTGCTGCTGTGGGAAGGCTTTGCGACGCGGGCCTGCGGGACGTTTTTCGCCGGATATCTGTTGCAGTTCGCGGGCCACTGGATTGAAGGAAATGACGCCGGAGAAGCGATCGTTCTCAAACGCGCGCTTGGAATTCCGTATGTCGACATTGTTCCACGGCCTGTTTCCGTCAAGGAGTGAAAGAATGAGGGCCGATACTGACTTTGCCGGGTGTGCGGTCTGTGCGGGGAGTGTCAGTCCTGCGGGATTCGCGGTTTCGAACGGCGTCGTTGTGCGGCGCTAGTCCCGAAGCAGTCCGCTTCCCCGGTTGCTGCGCCGTTTTCTCTGAGGCGGCGTGATTAAGGGGGGTTGGAATGCGATTCGAGCGATCGATCCGCTGGATCCACGCGCTGCTGGCTACTGCCGCCTTTGCCGGGTGTCGGGGTGTCGAGCATCTGAACTATCTGGGCGAGGCGGACCTTCAGTACTACAAGACGAAGTCGCTGGAGATTGAGTACCCCAACGTCGACGATCCGACGCCTCCCGAGGTGGCGTACTCTCAGGCGCCGCGAACGGTGAAGGACGCCGAGGTCGAGTCGTATTGGGATCTTTCGCTGCAGGACGCGGTCCTGATGGCGATTGCGAATAACAAGATGATTCGGACGCGGGGCGAGTTCCTCAACGGGGGGACGCTGTTGCGCAATCCGACGAATGCGCCGTCGGTCTACGATCCGGCCTTGCGGGAAACGGGTTTCCTGTTCGGCAACCGAGGCGTGGAAGCCGCGCTCGCGGACTTCGATGCGCAGTTCACGACGTCGCTGCTGTTCGGGAATTCCCAGAACGTGCAGAACAATGGCGGGTTCATCAATCCCGGCTTCGTTCTGCAGAACGATACGGCCCAATTCACTTCGCAACTGCAGAAGCAGTTTGCGAATGGCGGTACGGTCGCCGTCTCGCACAACTGGAACTACCTCAATACGAATTCGCCTGCGCCGCTGCTGTTTCCATCGTCGTACAACGGACTGGCGGGGTTCTCGTATACTCAGCCCCTGTGGGCCGGATCGGGCGTGGACTATACGCGGATCGCTGGTCCGCAGCGATCGGGGCTGGGCGGGCTGCTGGGTGTGAACCAGGGCGTGACGATTTCCCGGATCAACGTCGACATCTCGCTGGCCGACTTTGAGCTGGCCGTCATTCAGATGACGAAGGACGTTGAAGATCTGTACTGGGAACTGTATCTGACTTACCGGCAGTACGACGCCGAGGTTGCCAATCGCGACAGCGTGCTGCAGGTCTGGACGACGATCAACGCCAAACGCGTTGCGCAATCGGCTGGCGGCGGAAGCGCTTCGGAATCGTTGGCGCGGGCGAACTACCTGGAAACGCGGGCTCGCGTGGAGAACGCACTCGCCACGATCTACAGCACCGAGAACCAGTTCCGCCGGCTGCTGGGACTGCCCGTCAACGACGGCCGGCTGATCCGCCCGAGCGATTCGCCGCTGCAGGCGGAGTATGTGGTCAACTGGGACGCCGCACTGCTGGACTCGCTGATGCGTCGCCCGGAACTGCGGCGCCAGAAGTGGCAGATCAAGAGCCTCGAACTGCAGCGGCTGGCGGCGGAGAGCGTCGTCAATCCGCAGCTCAATTTCGTGTCGTCCTATCAGCTCAACGGTTTCGGCGACGATTTGTGGTCGTACGATACATCCGGCTACAACAGCGCCTACGGATCGCTGACCCGGGGAGCTCAGTCAAGCTGGACGCTGGGCTTCCAGTTCGCCATGCCGATCGGTTTCCGCCAGGCCCGATCCCAGTTGCGAAATATCGAACTGCAGTTGATCAAAGCCAAGTCGGCGCTGACGACTCAGGAACAGGATATCAGCCACGAACTGGCGGACGCGGTCCAGCGAATTGATGCCGCGTACATGATCGCCAAGACGAACTTCGACCGCGTGATTGCCGCCGACCGGCAGTTGCGGGATATCAAACTGGCCTACGACATCGGCGGCGCCAATCTGGCGGATATCGGCCGGGTGAATATCGACCTGCTGACGCGAACTCAGGCGAACCGAACGGCCGCGGAAGTGGCCTTCGTGACCAGCGTGGTCCGGTACAATCAAGCGATCGCAGAGCTTCATCTGCGACAGGGGACGACGCTGGAGAACAGCGGAATCTCGCTGGAAGAAGGGCCCTGGTCGGAAGGGGCTCAGGACGACGCTCTCCGTCGGGCGTGGGCTCGCAGTTTTGCCCGGCCGAACGACCGGCTGGAAACGCAGCCGGCAGAGTTTGCGTCTCCCGTGCCCTATCCGAAGACGGACGTGTTTCCGTCGTCAGCGAATGGAGGCAACCAGACGCCCACTCCCGCCATCCCGCCCGGTCCGGCGGACGCGGCTTATCCGCCGGCCGTACCGGCTCCGGCGGCTCCGGGAGTCGAAACGATTCCGGAATAGTTGCGAATGGACGGATCGGTGACGTCGAATCTCGAACGGCCGGGATCCTTGCAAGGGGATGCCGGCCGTTCATTTTTGTTCGCCATGTTTGCTGCCGCGAATCATTCGCATTCCGCCGGGAATTTCGTCACGATTTGCGCACCTTGATGAGCGTCTGGTGGCGCCTGGGGAGAACCGGGGAATGAGCAAGTCGGTGCAACACGAGATCGAAGAACTGCGGGTCGCGATCCGTCGGCACGACCGGCTGTATTATGTCGAGTCCCGGCCGGAAATCAGCGATCTCGAGTACGACCGGCTCTACAAGCGGCTCGAAGCCCTCGAAGCGGCGCACCCCGAGTTTGCGGACGAGGCGAGTCCGACTCGTCGAGTCGGCGGGGAGCCGATCGAGGGCTTTGTCACAGTCGAGCACCGGGTGCCGATGCTCTCGATCGATAACGTTTACAACGAAGAGGAGCTGGCGGAGTTCGGCGCTCGGGTCGTGAAACTGATCGGTACCGATCCGATCGAATGGCTGGCGGAATACAAGGTCGACGGAGTGGCCCTGTCGCTGATCTACGAAGGGGGGCGTCTGGTGCGGGCGGTCACGCGCGGAGACGGTCGGCGCGGGGACGATGTGACGCACAATGCCCGCACAATGGGAGGCGTACCGCTGCTGCTCGAATCGCCGTTTCCGAGCGTGCTGGAAGTTCGCGGAGAGGCGTACATCAGTAACAGTGACTTCGCCCGCCTGCGCGCCGAGCACGAACGGCGGGGCGAAGAGCCGCTGAAGAATTCTCGCAATGCCACGGCCGGCGCCATCAAGCTGCTGGACCCCCGGGAGTGTTCCGCCCGAAAACTGCGATTCTATGCCCACAGCGTCGGCCTGCTGGAGGGGGCGGAATTTGCCACGCACTGGCAGTTCCTGGAGGCGATCGGGCGGATGGGGCTGCCGATGGTGCCGGGCACGGCGGTCCGGCAGAGTTTCGCGGCGACGTGCGAGTACACCCAGGAGCTGATGCAGAATCTGCATGCGCTCGACTTCGAAGTGGATGGGATCGTTCTGAAAATCAATGACTTTGCGCTGCGGGAGCAGATGGGGACAACGAGCAAGAGTCCTCGCTGGGTTGTGGCGTTCAAGTGGGAAAAGTACGAGGCGGTCACCCGGGTCGAAGAAATCTCGGTCCAGGTCGGTAAAACCGGGACATTGACGCCGGTGGCACACCTGGCGCCGGTCGAGATCGCGGGGACGACGGTCTCCCGCGCCAGTCTGCACAACCGCGATGAGATCGAGCGGCTGGGGGTACAGATCGGGGACTGGGTCGTTGTCGAGAAGGCCGGGAAAATTATTCCGCACGTGGTGCGCGTGGAGGAACATCGACGCGACGGCGGGCAGAAGGCTTTCGAGTTTCCGGCGCAATGTCCGGAGTGTCAGACGGCGGTCGTGCAGGACGAGGGAGGGGTCTACATCCGCTGTCCGAATCCCGCCTGTCCGGCTCAGGTCCGCGAGAGCCTCAGATATTTTGCGTCGCGTGCGGCAATGGATATCGAAGGGCTGGGGACGGAACTGATTGCCAAACTGACGCAGCCCCCCGCGCTGGTCGCGTCCTTCGGCGATCTTTATCGGCTCGCGGAACATCGGGACGATGTGGCTCGCCGGCTCTATAAAGCTGGGAGCAAGAAAGCGACCGGTGCCGAAGAGCAGAAGTTGATCGACGGGCTGCTGGCCGGGCTGGAGGCTTCCAGGGGCCGGCCCCTGTGGCGCCTGTTGACAGCGCTCAACATTCGCCACATCGGGACTCGTACGGCGCAGATCCTCGCCGAATACTTCGGAACGCTCGATGCGCTGGCGGAAGCGACGGAGGAGCAGCTCGCGGCTGTCAACGAGGTCGGGCCGGTCATTGCGAAATCGCTCTTCGACTGGCTCCACAGCGAAGTCGGCCAAACCGTCGTCGAGGACCTGCGGGGGCTGGGGCTGAATCTGGGCTCGGCGACAGAAGCCCGGGCAAAGGCGGCCCAGCGGGCCGCGGGGAAACTGGCGGGCAAGTCGGTCGTTGTGACCGGCAAACTGACGCGATTTAAACGGGAAGAAATCGAGCAGCTCATTCACGACCACGGTGGAAAACCCGCGGGGAGCGTCTCGAAGAAGACGAGTTTCGTCGTGGCTGGCGAAGACGCCGGGAGCAAACTGACTAAGGCACAGGAGCTTGGCGTCCAGGTTCTGACGGAGGATCAGTTCGTGGAACTGCTGGAAGCGGATTGAGTCAGGCGTCCGCCAGTAGAAGCCTCTTCGCCATGCGCCGGTCTCGTCGAGGCGATGTCAGAACGCAAGTCGAGAACGGGGAAGGGCCTTCCAGTTCCATTTTGCAGACTGGGTCGTCGAAGACTCCGACTCAGCCACCCGCCAGCGAATCTACGGCTGCCAGTTTGTCGTGATGTAGAGCATCATTTTCCGGCAACAAAACCGCGAGTCGGTTGAACGGCAGCCCGGTCATCGGGAAGATGGCGTCAACAATCCTCCGCAGCAGCACTCCGCAAACGATCGGGATCGTCGATATGTCCGTGCAGCCAGTCCTTATCAATGGTCAATGGGCGGCCTCCGTCGGCACGGAGACGTTTCAGGCGCTCAATCCGAAAACCCGGGAGATGCTGCCGGAACGGTATCCCGTCAGCCCCTGGGCGGAAATCGAGCGGGCGATCGTCGCGGCGGATGCGGCGGCCAAAGCAGCCCGGTCTCTCAGCGGTGAGCAATTCGCCCGCTTCCTGGAAATCTTCGCGGATAAAATTGATGCGCGGAAGTCGGATTTTGTGGCGATTGCCCATGCCGAAACGGCCCTGCCGGTGACGCCTCGCCTTCAGGACGCCGAACTTCCCCGCACGACCAATCAGTTGCGCCAGGCGGCTGCCGCGGCGCGC
The DNA here is from genome assembly GCA_942493135.1 of uncultured Planctomycetaceae bacterium. Taxonomy (GTDB): domain Bacteria; phylum Planctomycetota; class Planctomycetia; order Planctomycetales; family Planctomycetaceae; genus Planctellipticum. The sequence continues at coordinate 4,345,225 of OW818684.1, forward strand.
GAAGGCTCGTGGGCGCTGCCGACCATCGATACGAAGGCGAATATCCGTTCGGTGCTGGGGCCGATCGGGCCGGTGGCCGTTTTTGGGCCGAATAATTTTCCGTTTGCCTTCAACAGCGCGGTGGGCGGCGACTTCGCCGCCGCCGTAGCGGCCGGAAATCCGGTGATCGCCAAGGCCCATTCTTCACATCCCGGGACGACGCGGCTGTTCGCCGAACTGGCTCAGGCTGCGGCCGACGAAGCCGGATTGCCGAAGGGCTTCATCCAGCTCATTTACCGGACGAGCCATGCCGATGGCGCCAAGCTTGTATCGCACCGGCTGATGGGAGCGTCCGGTTACACCGGGTCGCGTTCGGCTGGTTTGACGCTCAAGTCGGCGGCGGATGCCGTCGGAAAACCGATTTACCTGGAGTTGTCGAGCATCAATCCGGTCTACTTCCTGCCGGGGGCCGTGCGTGAGCGGTCCGCCGAGCTGGTCGAGCAGTTCGCCGGAAGTTGCCTGATGGGGACGGGGCAGTTCTGCACGAATCCGGGGCTGGTGGCGATGGTTGCCAGTCCCGAGACTGAGGCGGTGATTGTCCAGATCGGCGAGAAGTTCCAGGCTGCACCAGTTGGTACGCTGCTTGGCGAAGGGGTGCTGCGGAATCTGTCGGACGCTGTCCAGACGCTGGTGGCCGCCGGAGCTGAAATCGTTTCGGGGGGCGGAGCAGGCGGCGGAACGGGAGTCTGCTACCACAATACTCTGCTGCGTGTGACCGGCAGCCGGTTTCTGGCCGCTCCGGAGGATCTCCAGACGGAAGCCTTTGGCAATGAGTCGTTGATCGTGGTTGCCGAGAACGCCGCTCAACTGGTCGAGATCACCGAGCACCTGGAAGGCAACCTGACCGGCTGCATTTACTCCGCCAACGACGGTTCTGACGATGCGTTGTACGACCAGCTTGCTCCGGCCCTGCGGCAGAAGGTCGGCCGATTGTTGAACGACAAAATGCCGACAGGCGTCGCCGTTTCGCCCGCGATGAATCATGGCGGACCGTTCCCGGCGACCGGGCATCCAGGGTTCACGGCGGTCGGAATTCCTGCCTCGCTGCGCCGGTTCGGCATGCTGCACTGCTACGACGGCGTGCGATCTCATCGACTGCCGGCGAGCCTCAAGGATCAAAACGCCGCGTCGAAGCCGTGGCGTCTGGTCGACGGGACATGGACGCAAGGCGACATCGGAGCCTGATTATCCGGGGCTCAGACAGGGGCCCGTCTGTGCCGCCAGAGTAGAAAACTTCTGACAGTTCCGACGATTCGGAGGCAGCCTTGAGCCTGCCCCGTCGTCCGCTATGATGAAGGCCCCTTCACGGACTACCTGCCCGATTGGGTGGCGGCGATGGGAATTGTGCAGCAGCGAGCGACTGGCGGGAGTGAGGATCCATGAGTTTTCTGCGGCCCGATCTGGCAGGGCCTCGTGCGATCCCGTTCCAGGCACCGCAGGGCGACCTGGCCATTCTGCCGGGGTCGGCCAACCCGCTGCTGGCCCAGAATATTGCGAACGCGCTGGGGGTTTCGCTGACGCCCTGCCGGGCGCATGTTTTCAGTGAAGGGAACGTCTTCGTCCGCGTCAAGGAAAACGTGCGCGGGCGGGACGTGTATGTGATTCAGGGGTGCCACTACCCCGTCAACGACAACTTCATGGAACTGCTGTTCTGGATCGACGCCCTGAAGCGGGCCAGCGCCCAGAGCGTGACGGCGGTGATCCCCTTCTTCAGCTATGCGCAGGGGGACAAGAAAGACGAACCCCGAGTTTCGATCCGGGCGCGTGTCTGTGCCGACGCCATCGAAGTGTCGGGCGCCGACCGCGTTCTCACGATGGACCTGCACAGTCCGCAGATCCAGGGTTTTTTTCGCGTTCCCGTCGATCATCTTTACGGCCGGACGGTCCTCTGCGACCATTTTCGCAAGTTAAACGTGCCGGATCTGGTCGTCTGCAGTCCCGACGTCGGTTTCGCCAAAGGTGCCGCGGCGTACGCGAACCTGCTGGGCGTGCCGGTCGTGATCGGCAACAAACAGCGAACCGATCATTCCGAGACCGTGCAGGTGCTCGAAGTCATCGGAGACGTCAAAGACAAGAATGTACTGCTGGTCGACGACCTGACCATCACCGGCCGGTCTCTCATTGAAATGGCCCGCGTCCTCAAGCTTCGCGGATCGCGGGACGTGTATGCGGCGGTGACGCATGGCGTGCTGTCAAAGGGGGCCGCCCCGCGGATCGCAGAGAGCGAGATCAAGAAAATGTTCGTCACGGACACGATCGAATCGTCGTTCGATCCGCTGCCGCCGAATCTGGAAGTGGTCTCGGTGGCGCCGCTGTTCGCCGAAGCCATCCGCTCGATCCACGACAGGACGAGCGTCAGCATGCTGTTTCCGGATGCGAAGCCGACGACGGCGTGATTGGCAAGTCGAGAGTCGAGCGTTTAGAGTCGAGAGCCAGACCGGACACGCTCGACGCCGGGTTGTGCGTCTGTGGTCTTCTCTGGCTCTCGACACTCGACTCTGGTGGACTCTCGACTCAATGGACCGTCCCGTCACGCCGATGATGCAGCGGTATCTGGAAGTCAAATCCCAGAATCCGGGAACGTTGCTGCTGTTCCGGATGGGCGATTTCTATGAGCTGTTTTACGAGGATGCTGAGGTCGCCGCACGGGTGCTGGGGCTGACACTGACCAGTCGGGACAAGGGCTCGCCGAAGCCAGTCGCAATGGCCGGCTTTCCTTATCACGCTCTCGACGGCTATCTGCAGAAGCTGATTCGGGCCGGACACCGGGCGGCGATCTGCGAGCAGGTCGAAGACCCGAAGCAGGCGAAGGGGCTCGTCAGACGCGAAGTGACTCGCGTCGTGACTCCCGGCACGCTGACCGAGGACTCGCTGCTCGATCCCAAAGTCTCGAATTACCTGGCGTGCGTCGCCCCGGGGCGCGACGCGTGCGGGGTGGCCTGGCTGGAGCTGTCGAGCGGTCGGTTCTTCACGGCAGACGTCCCCGCCGGACAGGTCGCCGACGAGATCGCCCGCATTCACCCTGCGGAATGCGTTGTCTGCGAAGAACATCGGCAGCACCCCGTCGTGCAGACGCTCAGGCAGACGTCACGACTGCTGCTGACGGAGCGGGCTCCATGGTGCTTCTCCGCCGATGCCTGCCGCCGATTGCTGCTCGAACAGTTTCATACGCAGACGCTCGCTGGATTCGACATCGAAGGCCAGACCGCAGGAATTACCGCCGCAGGAGCCCTGCTTGAATATGTCCGCGAGACCCAGAAAAGCAGTCTGGCCCACATCGTCCGGCTGGAACCGTATCGTCGGGGAACCAGCCTGCTGATTGACGAAGCGACCCGGCGTTCGCTCGAGCTGACGCGCACGCTGCGCGGCGAAACGCGAGACGGAAGCCTGCTGGCGGTCATTGATGAGACAGTCACTCCGATGGGCGCCCGGCTGCTGGCGGAATGGCTGTCGAATCCGCTGACCGATCGGCAATCGATTGAACGGCGGCTGATGGCCGTGCAGGAACTGGTCGATGACGCGATCTTCTCCCGCGATATCCGGGAGCAGCTTAAGCAGGCTTACGATCTGCAGCGTCTGACCGCGCGGGTGGCGACCGGACGGGCCTCGCCGCGCGATCTGTCGTTTCTGGCTCGCACGCTGGCCCTGCTGCCGAAGCTGAAGGCCCGGCTGGTCGGCCGCTCGTCGAATCTGCTGGAGATGCTCGAACGCCGGCTCGACCTGTGCGCGGAGCTGCGGGGCGAGATCGAAACGGCCCTCGTCGACGAACCGCCGCTGCTGACCACCGACGGCGGCATGATTCGCGAGGGCTACCATCCGCAGCTCGATGAATGGCGGGATCTGGCGCGGGGCGGCAAAGAGTGGATCGCCCGCTATCAGGCTCAGGAAATCCAGCGGACCGGGATCGGCAACCTGAAGGTCGGCTTCAACCGGGTTTTCGGATACTATCTGGAGACGACCTCGGCTCAGGCCGATCGCGTCCCTCCGGAATACATCCGCAAGCAAACGCTGAAGAACCAGGAACGGTTCATTACCCCCGAGCTGAAAGAGTACGAAGAAAAGGTGCTGCGGGCCGAAGGCCAGTCGATTCAGCTCGAACAGGAGCTGTTCGGGGCGTTGCGGGAGCGAGTTGCTTCCCAGGCCGCTAGGCTGCGCGAGAACGCCGAGGTTCTTGCCGAGCTGGACGTTCTGGCCGGCCTGTCGACGCTCGCCGTGAGCGCCCGGTATTGCCGTCCCGAGATTGCCGACGAACCGGTCCTCGAAATCCGCGAAGGTCGGCATCCGGTCCTCGACCGGCTGAAGCCATCGGGCGAATTCGTCCCGAACGACGTGCAACTCGGCGAACCGCACGGCCGGGTGATGATCATCACCGGGCCGAATATGGCAGGAAAGAGCACCTACATCCGCCAGGCGGCGCTGATATCGATTCTGGCCCAGATCGGTTCGTTCGTGCCGGCCGCGTCGGCCCGCATCGGCATTGCCGACCGAGTTTTTGCCCGCGTGGGCGCCAGCGATGAACTGGGCAAGGGGCAGAGTACCTTCATGGTCGAAATGACCGAGACCGCCCGGATTCTCAACGCCGCGACGGCGCGCAGCGTGGTGATCCTGGATGAGATCGGTCGCGGTACGAGCACGTACGACGGGATCTCGCTGGCCTGGTCGGTGACGGAGTTTCTGCACGACGTCGTCGGCTGCCGGACGATGTTCGCCACCCACTACCACGAACTGACGCAGCTCACCAGCTCGCTCAAAGAGGCGAGCAACTGGAATGTGGCGGTCCGGGAGCACAGCGGCGAAGTCGTCTTCCTGCATAAGATCGTGCCGGGTTCGGCGGACAAGAGCTACGGGATTCACGTCGCCCGGCTGGCGGGGGTGCCGCCCGTCGTGCTCGAACGGGCGCAGGTCATTCTCGATCGGCTGGAGAACGACCACCTGGACGAACAGGGGAAGACGAAAATTCCGCCCCGCAAGACGCAGCGGAAGCGCGAGCTGCAGTTGTCGTTGTTTGCCGAGGATCACCCGATCCTTGATGAGCTGCGGAAGATGAATCTCGAAGGTCTGTCGCCGATCGAAGCGCTGCAGGAACTGCATCGCCTGCGGGACAAGCTTGGCGCCGGAGCGCCCGTCTGAGCTACTTCGAATCCCAGGCCATCCCCTGCAGCTCGACGATTCCGTCGTCGATCAGGCGCTGACAGCGGGCGACGATGGCTTGACGGGACTTTTCCAGCGGCGGCGGGAGAGTCTGCCCCTGCAGTGGTTCGAGGATTCGCAGGGCATGCTGCGGTCGTTCGTGGTGCTGGACGAGGATCTCCGCGAGCAGCACGCGGATGCGTTTCGATTTCTGCGGGGCGAGGGCGATGCAGGCTTCCATCAGCGGGACGGCCAGCCGCCAGTCTGAGGTCCGCCAGGAGGCGTCGGTCAAGGCGAGCAGAAGGTCTTCGGGCAGATCGGGAGATTCGTTCAATTGCCGCAGTCGCTCGTAGGTCTGCAGGGCCGCGAACGACTGCCGCGTCCGAAGTTGTTTGCGAAGCTTCGCCAGCAGTTTCTGCTGCGGGCCGGCGTCGACGGTCTCTTTGGTATCGGCGTCCGGATCGGGGGGAAGCTTGCGCCTGCGCCGCTGCGGAGCTCTGTCCCCGGCATGGTCTGCGAACTCGTCCATCAGGCGAATGTGCCGGCCGGTCAGGACCGAGTAGAGATCCCAGTTCTCGCACTCGACCCAGCCGGCGCGGACGAAGACCGTGCCGACGAGGAATCCGAGCACCGCACCACTGAGATGCAGCAGTTCGGTCCCGACCACGAAGCCGTCGAAGGCGGCCATCAGCAGGTCCCAGCCGATGTAGATGCCTGCGAAGACGTAGATCGGAACTTCGAACGAACCGATCATGCCGGCGCCGAACAGGCCGAATGTGGGAATCAGGCACTCCAGGTCGTTGCGGGGCGCCCAGACGACGGCGACGGCCATGAGCCCGTAGATTGCGGCGGAGGCGCCGAGCGAACCGGCGAAGCCTCTGTCGGGAGATTCGTAGTGCAGGAGGGCGATCTGTTCGAGTGCGCTTTGCAGGACGCCGAGGCCGAGATAGAGCGGGACAAATTTCTGCCAGCCGAGTTTGCCCTCGACGACGAGGCCGAAGCTCCAGAGAAACACCATATTGCCGACCAGGTGCAACATGCCAGCATGCAGGAAGATGCTGGTCAGCCACTGGAGCGGATGGATGCCCCGTCCGTACCAGAGAGCGTACTCGTCCGGATGCGGCCACCAGCCGGCCCCGATGGCGACCAGCGACAGAAAGTTCGCCGCGATCAGCCCGACCGTGCCGGCCGGCCAGTGGTAGATCGGGGCGTCGGTGTTGTAGGGGATCAGCATGACGGCGGTCCGGACGTGCGGCGGCGGCCGGGCGCTGATCGGCCGCGCAGTCGGAGATGCCATAACACGTCGCGAACGCGGATTCCATCGGGAGGGATCAAAAAGGCAACCAGTCACTGTGTCTATAGTTTGAGCTGAAAGCTGTCGCTTGCGAAGTCGACAGATTTCGGCGTCGAGCGTTCGTCGAGCGTCCTGTGAGCTGGTAGTGTGGTTTTGAGAAGTTCCTGGGGACAGCGCCGTCCGGGAGTGAGTGAATGCGATGGTTTGGCAGAGAGATGACCGGGATCCTCGCGGCCCTGGGGCTGGTGATCGGTGGGCAGGTTTTCGCTGGAGCGCAGGAATCACCGCCGTTTCTCCTGGAAAAGATGCAAGTCGAGGGGCTGGAGAATGTCTTTCGAGTCCGCCCGGATCTCTACAGCGGCGGGCAGCCGACCGAAGCGGGGTTTGCCGAACTGGCGAAGCTGGGAGTGAAGACGGTTATCTCGGTCGACGGTGCGCCGCCGGAGCTGGAGCTGGCCCACAAGTACGGCATTCGGTACGTCCATCTGCCGATCGGCTATGACGGCGTCCCGGTCGAGCAGCAGCAGAAGCTCGTCAAAGCCCGGCAGGTGTTTCCCGGTCCGGTCTATATTCACTGCCATCACGGGAAACATCGCGGCCCGGCGGCGGTGATGTCGCTGTGCCGGGCGACCGATCCGAAGCTGTCCCCGGAGGTGGCCCGCGACTCGTTGAAGTCGATGGGAACGGCGGCCCGGTATGCGGGCCTCTATGCGTCGGTCGCGGCGGCCCGTCCGCCGGCTGACGAGGATCTCCGCAAACTGCCGGCCGAGTTTCCGGAGAGGGTTGCGGTTTCGGCGATGGCCGAGCAGATGGGGGCCATCGACAGCGCCTGGGACCGTTTGAAAGCTGCGGCAAAGAAGGGGGCAGCACGGACTGCCGATCGAAAGGCCCTGCTGGGGTCCGTCGTCGAACTGGAAGAGCTGGTGACGGAGGCGGGGCGGCTGGTCGACGGTGAACCACCGGCCTTGAAGCAGGCGTTTGCGACGGCGGCGGGCCAGATCCGGCGGGAACGGGAAAGCCTGGAAAAGTCCTCCGCGGCGGTCTCAATCGAAGAAGCTGGCCGGTTGGCCGCGCTGCTGGAGCAGAGCTGCAATCAGTGCCACGCGGTTCATCGCGATCGAAGGTGATGAGTTTGGACGCTGATGCGAAAGTGGGTCGGGATTCTCTGGCCTGGAAAACTGCGCAAAATTCGTCTCGACACGCGGCGCGGAATCTGCCATAAGCCCGCCCTCCCCCGTCTCCCGTCAATTCGTTGGCAATGTTTCGTCCCGGGCCCCTGCCGGGCCGGCGAAACTGCGCTCCGGAGTCTTCGACATGGTCAGGCCTCAACTTGTCCTGATGCTCTGCATTGCGTCCCTTGCTGGCGGAATCGCCGGCTGCTCGACGTTTGGAGGCCGGTCGGTCTTCAACCGGGACAAGCAATGGGAGCCCGACGTGGGAGAGGAAGACAAGTGGGCCGACGTCGGTAAAGAGGCCCGGGGCAATCGACGGGTCGAGAAGAACCGGGATCCGATCGACAAGATGCTGTGGTCGGATCAGGCGCAGCAGATCAACAAGAGCCTCGGCGTCGAATAGCCAGCCGGCTCAGGGGCTTTTCTTGCGGGTGACGCGTTTGACGGGCCCGGCTTTCGCTTCGGGGGCTTTCTCCCCAGCTAGGATCCGGCGGACGGATTCCAGCAGCGCTTCCATCGGAAACGGCTTGCGCAAATAGTCCGACACGCCCAGCATTTCGGCGTAGGCCTTGTGCCGGCCGCCTTCGTTCGCCGTGATCATGATCACGAACGGGGGCTTTTCGAGCGTGCGCAGGAACTCCAGCACCGGAAATCCGCCCATGCGGGGCATCATCATGTCGGTGATGACCAAGTCGGGTTTGGCCGTTTCGATCTGTCGCTGGCCGTCGACGCCGTTGCTGGCCATGACGACGCGGTATCCGGCGTTCTGCAGAACGCTCTGAAGCGTCCCGGCGATTTCGCGGTCGTCGTCGATGATCAGAATGGTCTTTTCGGCCGATCCGGTGGACATAACTCGCCTGTCACGAACTGCGGGAATGCTTCCGACACCTGCATAGTAGGAGCGGGGGTGGCGATTCTCAAGCGGCCTCTCCGGTTTCCGCCGGAGTTGCGGACTTGCGAATCATCCTGCCGGGGACCAAACTGCACGCGGTCCAATGCCGGGCTTCCGGCTGAGGAGATTTCGATTCGCGTCTGATACGGCAGGGTTTCCGGCTCCCGGCCGCCTGGGGATGTGCTGTGAATATGATGAACGCGCTGCGCCGCAAAGCCCGCCGCCGCTGTCCCCTGTATCTGACTCCCGAAGAGCGGGAAGGCCTGCGGGCGGCAAGCCGGTTCAACGCCGCTCTGATGGACTATCTCCGTCCGTTCGTGCAGCCCGGGACGACGACCGAGGAGCTCGACAAGTTGGCTTACGAGTTCACCGTGGGACACGGGAATCGGCCGGCCTGCCTGGGCTACAAGGGCTACCCCAAGACGATCTGCACTAGCGTGAACGAGGTGGTCTGCCACGGCATTCCCGACAGCACTCCGCTCCGCGAGGGAGACATCGTCAACGTCGATTTGACGTCGATCGTCGATGGCTGGTACGGCGATTCCTCGGAAACGTTCCTCGTCGGCCAGGTCGCCAGCGAAGCCCGCCGGCTGGTGCAGGTCACGTTTGACTCGCTGTATGTCGGCATTGCCGCGGCGCAGCCGTTCGCCAAGCTGGTCGACGTCGGCCGGGCGATCGAGCGATATGCCCGTACGCATCGCGTCGAGGTCGTGCAGGAGTACCAGGGGCACGGCATCGGCCGCGAGTTCCACCAGGAACCCGGCGTCCCGCACTACGTTCCGCAGCGGGGTCAGTCGCAGGTCGTGTTGGAACCGGGCATGTGCTTCACGATCGAGCCGATGCTTAACGCGGGAACCTGGCGGACGTTCGTCGACAGCCGGGACAACTGGACGGTCCGGACGCTGGACCTGTCTCTGTCGGCCCAGTTCGAGCACACGGTGCTGATTACAGAAACCGGCCCGGAGATTCTGACGACGACCAAACTCGGTCCGCAGCCGGGGCACGTGTTTTAGCGGAAAGCTTGAAGCGGAGAGCGGAGAGCCAGGGCAGAGAGCTGCTGGTGCTTTGTGATTCGTCTGGCTTTCCGCTCTCAGCTTTCCGCTTTCAGGCTCCTCCATGCTCGTCCGCGATGCTGGTGACGACTGGCTGCTGATCACGCAGGGAGACCATGCGCGGCTGGCGGCGAATCTCGCGGCGGCGGTTGCGGAGCCGCCCGAATTGCCCGGTGGAATCGTCTGGGCCGATGTGGTCGACGCCATCCGCCACCACGATGACGGCTGGCTCGAACTCGATGCGCAGCCTGTCTGGGATCCCGACCGCCAGCGGGTCCGGAATTTCGACGAATACTCGGTGTCGGAGGCGACTGCAATCTGGCGCGACTCGGTTCGCCGGGTGCATGCGCTGGCAACGCAGCCTGCGGAATGGTTCGACCGGCGGATCGACCGGCGTTTGTACGAATGGGTCTGGTGCGGCCTGTCCACGGCGACGGGGCCGCTGACGTGGGAGGAACTGACGGCCAAGTATGTCGAGCAGGTGGGGCCGCCGGTTCTGGAAGCCGGCCTGCGCGATGTCGTTGACGCAATGTGCGCCGCCGGGATCGCTCTCCGTCTGGGTTCCCGTTTCTCCCTGAATCCGTGGCACCGTCCACGGGCGAGCCTTTCCACGCTGTGGGTCAGCAGCCACTTCGATGCGCTGGCCGAACTGGCCGAAGCTCGCCACGCGGACGACTTCGTGCAGGTCGCCGCGGCACGCGTGTTTCGCGCCGATCATCGGCGGTGGTTCGAGGCCGCGGAAGCGGCTTGCTCCGGGCTCGTTTCGCCTGAGGAGTTTGCGAGACTGGTGGAAATTGGGTTCCGGGCGGTTCGGCTCTTCGACCGGCTCAGCCTCGAATTGTGTCTGCGCCCGCCGCCGTTTCAGGAGTCGATTGCCGTGGGCAATTTGCTGGAGTTCGACTGGAATGTCGACGGAGAGACGATTGCCATCCGGTCTGGAATCCTTGCCCTCCAGCAGGGAACATTTGAAATGATCGCTCGCCGTGTTCCAAAGTCGGCGGGCAATTCGGCGGGATCGTGGCGAGACGCTTGCCTGACCAGCGCGTCGCGATCTCAGCGATGGCAAACGATGCCAGGGTGAACCCAGCAAACCAGGCGGGCTCAGCGGTCGTTAAAGTCCGGTCGCGTCTACAAGCCGTGTTGCGGCACCGGCCGATCGCCGGGAATTCAAAACTGAACTCTTGCGGACACTGTACTGAACGGCGTAAAAGCGGTGTTCAGTATAGGGACGACTTTCCCGTCTGACCCGTCACGGAGTTTCAGAAATGAACCGGTTCGGGAACTGGTCGCAACAACTGGCCCGCACAGTTGTGTGCGCCGCCGCCGTCAGTGCGATCCTCGGAATGCCGGCATCGGCACAGCCCAAGGCAGGTAAACCAGCGACCGGAAAAACGCCCACCAAATGGCAAGTGTTGCATCTGGCCAGTAGGGCCCCTCGGCGCGGCATCTATCCGCTGGACGCGAAGTCGAACATTAAGAGTCTGCCGGAACTGAATCTGATTGGTCCGAGCCCCGGGCATCCGTTTCTGCTGGGGAACTTTGCAATCAACGGGCGGTTTGGCATCCAGGACGCGGCGCTGACCCGGACGGAAGGACTCAACGCGGCGATCCAACTGGCCGACGTCGAGGACTTCGAGCTGGAAGGTCTCGTGAATGCCGAGGGGCTTGGAGGCTGGTTCTGGCTGCTGGGCTTCGCCGACGGACATGGCTACATGGTCTACAACGTCACCATGAAGACCAGCGGGAGCCCGTGGCAGTTCTGCGAATTCCGCGGCAACAAGGCGATCGAGGAGACCCACCGCGAGATCAATCGACTCGAATGGAAGGGGATGCAGCCACTGATCCTGTCGGTCAAAGAGAAACTGCTGTCGCTCAAAGTCGGATCGACGCGCCTCGCCGACGGCATTGAGCTGGAAAACTATCATAAGGGGCAGTTAATTCTCGGGACGTACGACACCGAATACGGTGCGCTGCCGGTTCGCGTGGGATCGTTACGTGTGCGGGAGATCGAATCAACAGAATAACACCGCGCCGAATCCGTCTCGCTTAACTCGTGTCTGGAGCGTCTCTTACGGAGAGTATTATTCCTCCGGTGTTGCCGGACTGCGGCAACCGGAACAGTTCGCTTCCGCGAGGGGGGCTCGACTGTTACACTCTGTGGCCCGGCAGACGGCCTCGCGCGCCGGACGTCCGTAAAATCTCTGCCGCGACACGTTCGCGGTTTCGTGTTCCAGTTACGTCTCCGGTGAGATCATGACCACGCGCATTCTCAAGAAAATCGAAGTCAAAAAGGCCTTGGCGGAAAAGTACGAGCGTCTGGCGTCCGTCGCCGGCAGCCAGCCGAAGAAGACATTCCACCTGTTCCACGCCAAGCGGTTCCGGAACCAGGTGAAGGCCATCGAGCAGTCTTTGGCCGCCCGCGGTCAGTAGTTTTCCGACTCTGATGTACCGTCGACATGTTGCGACCCGCTCTGATCAGGGCGGGTCGTTTCGTTTTTTTTGACGACCGCTCCGCTGATTCCTGAAATTCCACTTGTTCTGTATTTTCCGAATTTGACAGCGCTCTCCCTGCCCCTTTAGCGTGGAACGGAGAAGCCTTCACCGCGTGGGCCGCGGCTGGAACGCTTTGAGTGACATTCGGGGAGGGGAATCATGCGGTTAACGATGCGACGGTGGGCGGGAATGGCGTTCTCTCTGGCAGCCCTGGCGGCGAGCCCGGTGATGGCGCAAGATCGCTCTGAGAAAGTGTTTGAGTTCGACGGCTGGAAGGTGACGATTGCCCCGGCCGGCGTACAACACGGCCTGTCGGATGGAACGGGCCCGGTGATTCAGCCGGCGTCCGCTCAAGACAACGATCCGTCGGTCCAGATCATTCCGGCAGTCTTCAGCCAGCCCCAACCGGCCGAGCCTCCACCTGCGGAAGCTCCTCCGGCCGCTTTGAAGGACGGTCCGGCGGCCCCGGCCCCGACTGCTCCACGGGAACCCGTCCTGATGGCGCAGCAGTATCGAGAAATCTACAACGCCCTGCCGTTCCTGCGGTCGCAGTACGACGCCAACCCGACGTACCGACACGACACCACGATGGAACTGCTGTTCGGCCAGATGCGGCCGATGACCATCAATCGGACAACGATCGACGTCAAGCAGCAGCAGCCGAGCGTGCGGTACGTTCCGTCGCCGTACAACAAGTACGGAATGAATTCATTCTTCTACCCGTTCTACTGGCCATAGCCGGCGAGGTGTGGCGATTGTCGGACGTTTCGGGCTGTGTTACCCTTGCACATCCGAAACGGAACTCTGGAAATGACTCCCGCACCATCCCGCCCCGCCGTCGTCCTGGTCAGTGGCGGTCTCGATTCCGCCACCGTGCTGGCGATCGCCCGCCAGCAGGGATTCCGCTGCTGTGCTCTGTCGTTCGACTATGGTCAGCGGCACCGGTTCGAGCTGGAAGCTGCCGCCCGCGTGGCCGCCGCGCACGGCGTCGAACGGCACATTACTGTGCCGCTCGATCTGCGGGCGTTCGGCGGATCGGCTCTGACCGACGACATCGCCGTTCCGAAGGATCGGGACGAGGCCGAAATGTCGGGCGGAATTCCAATCACCTACGTCCCGGCCAGAAACACGATCTTCTTGTCGGTGGCCCTCGGCTGGGCCGAGGTCCTGGGGGCGTCGGACCTGTTCATCGGGGTCAACGCGGTCGATTACAGCGGCTATCCCGATTGCCGGCCTGAGTTTATCGCGGCCTTCGAACAGCTTGCGAACCTGGCCACGAAGTCCGGGGTCGAAGGATCAGCCCGATGGCGGGTCCATACGCCGCTGATTTCCCTGACCAAGGCGGAGATCATCCGGCTGGGGCTCAGCCACGGTGTGGATTACGGGCTGACCCACAGTTGTTATGATCCTGATCCGGCAGGGCGGGCGTGTGGGCGCTGCGACTCGTGCCGGCTCCGGCTGAAAGGCTTTGCGGAAGCCGGAATTCCCGATCCTGCCCCGTACGCACCGTAGAATGAGTTTGTCCCTCCTTTCTCCGGCTTCCCCCCGGGCGGCGCTGGAACCAGCCCCGGTTGAGGTCGCGGTGCGCATTGCCGAGATTTTCCATTCGATCCAGGGCGAGGGACGGTTCGCCGGGACTCCCTCGGTCTTCATCCGGACGACTGGCTGCAATCTGCGTTGCTGGTTCTGCGACACGCCCTATACATCGTGGCGGCCTGAAGGGCGCCACCGCCTGGTTGACGAAATCCTGCAGGAAATCCGTCAGTTCGAGTGTCCGCACGTCGTGCTGACGGGGGGCGAGCCGCTGTTGCAACCGGGGATCGTGCCGCTGTCGCAGCGTCTGCGCCGCGAAGGCTTTGTCGTGACCGTCGAGACCGCGGGCACGGTCTATCGGCCGGTTGCTGCCGATCTGATGTCGGTCAGCCCGAAGTTGTCCAACTCCGGGCCGCGTGACGGTGGTCGCTGGAGTCAGCGGCACGAGCGGAATCGGGACCGGCCGGATGTGCTGCGGCAACTTCTCGGCGACTACGACACCCAGCTCAAATACGTAATCGATACGCCGGCGGACCTTGAAGAGCTGGCCGGCGTCCTGGCCGGTTACCCGGAAGTCCGCTCCGAACAGGTCTGGCTGATGCCACAAGGGGTTACGGCGGAAGAGCTGTCATCGCGGGAGGCCTGGCTGGCCCCGGCGGCCGAGCGACTGGGATACCAGTATTGTCCGCGGCGTCACATCGAGCTGTTTGGGAACGTGCGGGGGACCTGAGTGGTCGCCGAACCTCTCGACCGGGGACGGCCTCTGAATTTCCGGCAGCGTGTGTCGCGAGCGGAACGTCAGCGTTGGTTGGAAGTTGTGCCGTCCAAATCGGCGGTGCCGACGGAGAGACCACGTTGACCTTTTGCGGCATTTCCCCAATAATTCAAGACTTGCGACGAAACTCTGGCCGGATTGTCCGGGAGATTCGTCGCGAGAGAGCAGCGAGAGGAGTCGCCTGATGGCTGGCAACGTGTTGGAATTCACCACCCAGAACTTTCCGAAGGAAGTCTTGGAGAGTCCGCAGGTGGTGATGGTGGATTTCTGGGCGCCCTGGTGCGGCCCGTGCCGGATGCTGGCTCCGACGATCGACGAACTGGCGACCCAATACGCCGGGAAGATCCGCGTCGGCAAACTGAATACGGACGATCATCCGGATATCGCTTCGGAGTACGGCATCAGCGGAATTCCGACGGTCCTTGTCTTCAAAGGTGGGCAGATCGTCGACAAACTGATCGGGATGCAGCAGAAAGCCAAGCTGGAATCCTCGATTCAAAGTCACATGTAGCAGCAATTCTGACGTATGGCCGCTTTCAGGATGGACGCGGCCTGCGACAGGAACACAGGATGTTCTGCAGCGTCCGCTGAGGCCGCGACTGGGAAAGGATTCCCGCCATGGATGACCGCACGGAAACGGCTTCACCAACGACTCCGCAACTGGTGGAGCGAGCGGCTGCGCCCGCCGAGCCGATCGCCACGCTGACGGTCGCTGGCGCGAACGTTCGCATCGACCGACCGCATCCCGCTCCGAACGCGGACGCCCCATCCGAACCGGCTGAGGGACCTCGGCCATCTGCGAAATTCTTCGACTCCGCCCAGTTGCTGCTGCAGGCCGGTCAGATGGCGATGCAGTTGCAGGAACGCTGGACTGAAATGGAGTCCCGCGAGCAGGAGCTCGTCGATTGGCAGACCCGTCTCGAACGGGACCAGGCCGATTTCGAACGGCACATCGTTTCGCAGCAGACCGAGTTTGAAGAACGCCAGGCGGCGTTGCTGGCCAATGAGACCGGCCTCGCCCGCCGGATGAGCTCGCTCGACGAGGAGCTGCAGTCGCTGGAATCTCAGCTCGACGTTTTGGAGTCGGCGAAGCGGGAAATCGACGAGCAGCGTTCGACGTTGCGCGAGCAGATCGCCGCCGAGCTGCAGACCGAACGGGCCGAGCTGGCCCGCCAGAAGGCGCAGATCGCTGCCGAGCAGACGCGGCTGCAGGAACTGGCCGACGAATTGATGACTCAGCAGCAGGAGGCTCTGGATCGCGTCGAAGAGCGACTACGGACCGAGCGGGAAGATCTCTGGAAGTCATTGACGGCGGAGTGGGAAAACCACCGCAACACGTTTGAAGCCGAACAGTCCGCGTGGGAGACCAGCCGGACCGAGCGCGAGGCCAGCCTGCAGACGCGGGAAAGCACGCTGGCGGAACGAGAGGCCACGGCGAAACGGCTGCAATCCGAAGGAGAATCGCTGCGCCAGGAATATGAAGGACTTCTGGCCCGCTGGGATCAGGAACTGGCCTCCCTCCGGCGTGCGTGGGAGCAGGAGCAGCAGACGGCGCGCGAACAGGCTGAAAAAGAACTGGTCGATCTGCGTCAGACCGAGCAGCAGACGATTGAAGTTGCTCGCGGCGAATGGGAGACGCTCCGTCAGAGTCAGTGGGCCGAGCTCCAGAAGGAACGCCAGCTCCTGGAGAGCCGGATCCGGTTTCAGCAGGAGCATCTGGAGAAGTCGCGCAACGATCTGGAGCGGGACCAGCTCGAATTTCGCCGCGAACGGCAGCTCGAAGTGCAGCGCTGGGAGGAGCTCGACCGCCAGAACCTGCGCCGGATTCAGCAGCTCGACCTCTACCGGCTGGCACTGGAAGAGCGGGAAAAGTCGATCGCCCGCGAACGGGAGGCGATCTCGCGGCAGCGCGCAGCGATCTCCAGCGCGACGCATCAGGAGCGTCTGGAGTACGAAGGCGAGCGCGTTGCGTGGGAAGAAGAGCGGCGGATACAGCAGGCGGAATTGAAACGCCGCGAAGAGACCCTGACGCTGCAGTCGGAAAACATCGAGCTGCGTCGGCTGCGGCTGGAGAAGCTTCGGAGTGAACTGGAAGAGACCCACCGGGCAACGCTTGAGCTGCGGCTGTCGGTCGAAGACGCGTGGGTCAAACTGGTTCAGCCGGTCGGGGACGAGCCGGCCCGCGAGGCCGTCGAAAGCGCCCGGGCCGATCTGCAACAATACTATCGCCAGTTGCACGACGATCTGATCGATCAGCGTCGCGATCTGCTAGAAACCCAGGCGCGGTTCGAACGGCTGCGGGTCGAGTTCCAGGACGAGCGCCAGACTTTGACCAACTGGATCAGCGAGCGCGACGAGCAGCTTCGCCAGAAGGAAGACCTGGTCCGCCGGCAGTCGTCCGACCTGAATCTGTCGGATCAGGCCTGGAAGCAGGCGCGCGAAAAGTGGCTGCAGGAGAAGCTGGAAGCCGAATCAGTTATCCGTCGGCTGCTGACCGAACTGACTGACCGTCATCGCCTGGCGCCGGACGATATTTCGCTGGAGCATGCCTCGCCGGCGGAACTCGACCGGCAGCGTGTGTTCGAAGCGACGGAGCCGGAGGCGTCTGCCGGACGTTCCCCCGCCCCGCACTGGCGTTGGACCGACGAGCGCGCTCGGCGCGACGCCTGAGGGCCGGTGACTCTGGAAGGGCAGCTCGGTTTCCCCGATGACATCATTGCTGACCAGTTCCGCTGACGCATCCCTTCCGCCGGTGCTGAAGATTTATCAGCCTGGCGACGCCCCGACGGTGGCACAGCCGGAAACTTTGTCATGGGATGAGGGCCGGCTGCTGGTGCAGGCGGACTTCGCGCCGCTGCTGCAACGACACGGGCTGACCACGTTTGATGCGATTGCTGCCCGCGCCGTCGACTCCGTTGCCCGGCAGGTCGGCGAGCGCGTGACGGGCCGTTTTGCACTGGATGACAACGGCGTTTCGCGCGGATTCTACCTCAAGCGGCATGGGCCGCCCCGCTGGCAGGAATGGCTCAAGGCCTGGCTGCGGCTGACCTGGCCGGTCCTTGGAGCCAAGGCCGAATGGCAGGCCATGCACTGGTTTCGCGAACTGGGCATCCCTGCCCCGCTGCCGGTGGCGCTGGGCGAGGCCAACGGAAAATCCTTCACGGTCGCCACCGCGATCGAACCCCACACTCGGCTTGATCACTGGTGGGAGGATCCGGCGTCGGATGCCGAGAGTCGGAATCCGCGACGTCGCAGGGAGTGGCTGATCAAGCTGGCCCGTCTGGTCCGCGGCATGCATGCTGCGGGACTGCACCACCAGGATCTCTACCTCTGCCACCTGCTGCTGACACCTGATCGGCCGGAGGAGATCTCGGTCATCGACCTGGGGCGGGTTCGCCGACACCCCAGTTTGCCCTGGCGGTGGATCGTCAAAGACTTGTCGCAGCTTCACTTTTCGAGTCCGCGGGCGTCAAAGTTAGAGCGACTGAGGTTCCTGCAGGAGTATCTGGGGCGGCGGCTGGCGCCAGACGACCGGAGTCTGGCGGAGGCGATCGACCGGAAATCCGGCCGAATTGGCCGACACACCGCCAGACATGGATTGTAGTAACCACGTTTGTAATTCTTTTATTAGTAATGACTTACGTCCCCTGCGGCATGGTTTCTCGTTTGATCCGCCTGCGTTGGATCCTATCTGCTGCGGTACTGGAGTGAGGTGTCTGCGGACGTTCCGCCCGTTCAAACCGAGTTCGGTGCGACAGAGTGACCGGAGACGGTTGACGTCTGCCGACCAAGCTGCCATCATGCCCGACTCTGTTTATTCGCAGGACTGGAACAGCGCGGTCGGAAGACCGGCCGCAGGAGCGAGGGCATGGGTCGATATACGGGTCCCAAGGGACGAATCAATCGCCGTTTGGGCGCGATGGTGTTCGAGAATGCTGGAGCGGTGAGGGCGCTGGAGAAGCGTCAGAATCCCCCCGGCATGGCTCAGCGCCGCCGCAAGGTTTCGGTGTTCGGCATGGCCCTCGCCGACAAACAGAAGATCAAGTACTACTACGGGTTGCGCGAAGCGCAGCTCCGCCGGTACTTCGACATGGCTCGCGCCGAGAAGGGGAACACCGGGGATCACCTCCTGGCGATGTGCGAACGTCGTCTGGACAATGTGGTCCGTCGGGCCGGCTTCACTGCCACCCGTCTGCAGGCCCGCCAGGGCGTGGTTCACCGCCACTTTCAGCTCAACGGCAAGACCATCGACAAACCGTCGATTTTCGTGAATCCTGGCGACGTGATCACGCTGCGGAATCGTCCGAATCTGAAGACGATGTACCGCGACCTGGTCGACGGCAGCAGCGGCAGCCGGCATACGCCGGACTGGATTCAGTTCGACGTTAAGGATCTGCAGGCCCGCGTCATGGCTCTGCCCACGGCCAGCGACTGCAGCCTGCCGGTTGATATCGGTGCGGTTGTGGCCCACATGGCCCGCTAAGCCGTCCGACAAGTTGATGAACACGGCGCGAGGCGAATTCCACTGGAATTCGCCTCGCGTACTTTCTTTGGCGGCGACTCAGTCCTCAGCGCGGCCGTCGTGGCTCATCTTGACGATCTTCGGATCGAAACGGCCGACCGTTTCGACGAGGTCCTCCTGCGCCGCCATCACTTCGAGAATGTTTTTGTAGACGTACGGGACTTCGTCGGCGCCGGCAGAAATTACGCGGATTCCCTTCGCTTCCAGGTCCTTCTGGACCGCCCGGAAGTTGTACTTGTCTCGCGCCTGTGTGCGGCTCATCCGCCGGCCGGCTCCGTGAGAGGCGGAGTTCAGGCTTTCCGGCTGACCTTTTCCGCGCACGATAAACGCGGGGTCGGCCATGGAACCGGGAATGACTCCGAGCACGCCTGGTCCGGCCGGAGTTGCCCCTTTGCGGTGGACGATCACATCCCGACCGTCATGGATCTCCTTCCAGGCAAAGTTGTGATGATTTTCCACGCCTGCGATGACGTGTGCTCCCAACAGATGCGAGACCAGCCGGTGAATGACGTCGTGGTTTGCGGCGGCGAAGTCGCCCATGAGATTCATCGCCGCCCAGTATTCCTGGCCCGCTTCGGTATCGAGTTCGAGCCACGCCAGGCGGCCGAGATCGGCGTACTTGCGAGGCAACTGGCTCTGTGCCATTGAGCTGTAGACGTTGCAGACGGCCGCTCCGGGGCCCCGGCTGCCGCTATGGCTGAGCAGCGCCACATACTGTCCGGCTGCCAGGTTCAGATCTTCAGAGGGTTGCTCCAGCGTCAGCACGCCGAATTCGACGAAATGGTTACCCGACCCGGAGGTTCCGAGCTGCCGACGGGCTTTATCCCGGTGCTCGCGGGTAATTCGCGTCACGGTCCAGTCCTGGTCGAGGACCGCATGATCCTGCGGCGTCTCATGCTCGGAACCGATTCCGAACCGCGTCCCCTTCTCAATTGCAGCGCGGTAACGCTCGAAGCCTTTGTTGAGTGTTTCGGGGGCGAGATCCAGGACTGACAGCTTCATGCGACAGGCGATGTCCACGCCGACGGCGTAGGGTGCAATGGCGTTTTCCAGGGCCAGCACTCCGCCGATCGGCAGTCCATACCCCACGTGGGCGTCGGGCATCAGAGCGGCTCCGCGCGCCATGGGGAGCGAGCAGGCCTGCCGCATCTGGTGGTGCGCAGCCGGATCGATCTCCGTACCCCACGTGCGATAGCCGATCGGGTCGGGACGGACATCGTCCTGCGATTTGATCAGCGCCGACGCCAGGCCGCCGAACCAGGGGTCTTCGCGGAACTCGGCGGGGCGTTCGAGCATCTGGCGGATCAGGTCCTTGACCTCGCGCCCCTTGCGGCCGCCCTGACCGATTGCTCCCTGGATGCCCCGAATGGCGGCATTCACGCAGTCGTCGGGAACACCCAACTTGCGCAGTTGCGTCGTGTTCATCACGAATCCCTCGCGTCGCGAATCTCTCTTCAGATTCCTCCCGAAGACAGCCTGACGTCCGGTCAGGTTCGCGCGGCGGACTTCGGGAGGCCTACAGCCAGAGCACCACCCGGTTGCGCAGTTCCGGCGGCAGTCGCTTCGTGACGGCTTTCTCGATCTGGTGCGTCGGATAGCGCGTCGAGAAATGCATTGCGATGATCAGCTCATTGTGGAACCGATCTTTGCGTTCGATCAGGTCGTCCAGATGAGTATGCCCGAATTTGTGAATCTTTTCCTTCCGATGTTCGGGGCGGAAGAAAGTCAGCTCCGTAATCAGCAGCCTGGCTTCGTAGACCGGCGGATACTCGTCCAGCCCGTCCGGCGACGTGTCTCCGGTGTAGCACACGATCGGAGTCCGCTGCTCAGCGGTGACTTCGACTCCGGACAGCCGGATATCGCGGATCTCGTCGCCGGAGAGTCCCTGGTACTCGGGCTTCAGTTTTCGCCGCCGCGACCAGACGACGTAGCCGACAGAGGGGACGGTGTGCCTGGTGCGGAAGGCGGTGACGACATGCTCGCGGGAGAGCTCGATCTCGTCGCCCGGATTGACGCCGATGAGATTGCAGACCATGCGTCCGCGATCGAGCCGCTGCCACATTTTGAGCATCCGGTCGACGTTTTCCACGTTCTCCGCGGGAACATAGATCGTCGGCGGCTCCATTTTCATCATCCTCCGCCGGGCCACGTAGACCGGCAGAGCGGCCATGTGATCGAGATGGGCGTGTGTGATGAAAATCGTACTGGTGCCGATGAAGTCCCAGGGGCTGCCGCCGAGATCGAATCCCAGCTTCAGTTCGGGAATCCGCCAGTAGCTCTGCACGGCGGCCCGGGAGTAGCCTTCAATGGTCAGACCATCAAATTGCAGCGTGCGGACAGGGAGATTTTCCAGCATGGGAAGTCGATGGGCCGGAATGAGATTTAACGGGAAACCGGCCTGCCACCAGGGATGACCGTCGTCCGGACAATGGGAGCCGGGAATGGTTCGCGGCAGGGGCAATCATACTGAATGCCACAGAGCCCTGCACCGCAGCGACGCCGCGGTCCGATCTCGGCGGACGGAAAAGACCGCAGGCCCGTTTCCTCGCGATGAATGTGCGGGGAAACGGGCCTGTCGGAACTGCGAGGGCCTGCGCCGCATCAGTCGTTGCGGAGTTTCAGGCCGCGTTCGGCGAGCTGCTGACGAATTTCGTTCAGCGAGGTCACACCAAAATTCTTGGTGGAGAGCAGGTCGTCGGGAGACCGCTGAATCAGCTCGCCCAGAGACGCAATCTGCAGCCGGGCCATGCACTTGCGGGCACGTACCGAAAGCTGCAGATCGGACACGGCCGAACTGAGGAGCTGCTGCTCCTGCGGGGAAAGCTCCATCGGCAGTCCGACCGGCAGGCCGGGAGCGTGCGCGGGCTTGGCGACGGTCTGCAGATTCTGACCGACCGACAGCCCGTGCTGGGCCATCAGGTCGCGAATTTCGACGAGCGAAGTCTCGCCGAAATTCTTGCCCTGCAGCAGGTCGTTTTCGGTGGTCCGCGTCAGGTCGCCCAGCGTCATGATATTCATGCTGGCCAGACAATTGCGGCTGCGGACCGACAGTTCGAAGTCGGTGACCGGCCGGCTGAGGAGCTGCTCCAGCCGGGCTTCGTTCCGGGCGACATCGTCGTCGTAGAACATGTCGCTCGTCGCTTCGATGTCCTTCATGTACATGCGGGCTCGCGCATGTTCGGGATCGAAGCTGAGGATGCGGCGGAAGCAGAAGGCGGCGGCCGGATAGTTGCCGCGGTCTTCGTAAAGCAGGCCCAGGTTGAGCAGCGCTCCCAGGTGATACGGGGCTTTGCTCAGCGACTGTTCGTAGAGGCGGATGGCTTCGGAGTCATTGCCGTAGAGGGCGTTCTCGCCCGCCAGGCGGAAGAGCGCCTGGGCGTGGTGGGGATCCATGTCGACGGCGCGTTCGAAGTACTCAATGGCCCCATACGTATCGCCGCGGTCGGCGAGAATACAGCCCATCTGGTAGGAGTACTCGGCTCGCCGGGCGCCTTCGGTCCCCGTCGAACGGACGACCTGTTCGGCCTCGTCGACGCGTCCCTGGATTCGAATTGCTCCGGCTCGCTTCAGCGTGGCTTCGACCGAGTCAAAACCGGCCTTGGCGGCTGCGGCGAACTTCTCGGCGGCTTCTGCCGCCCGGTCGAGCGACAGGAGCGTCAGGCCGTGCACGTAACTGCCAACCGCGTCGCCGGAGACGCCCGACAGAATGCGATCCGCAATTGCGTGGTGAGCGAGGAGGTATGCCCCGACACCGGCCCGCACGGCCGCGCCGGACTGAGTTTCCCCGGCCTCGACCTCACGCAGCAGTGCATCGATTTCGATTCGGGTCTGCATCACCTGGTCGGCGGCGATAGCGCGGCGGAACTGTGCCAGTTCGTCCGCCACCATGGGGCCGCGGTTCTGCAGCATTTCTTTCACGTTGACCGGTTCCGGCGCTCTGACGGCCGGCTTTGCCTTGTCTACGGACACGCGTGATCCTTCCTTACCAGATATTCTGTCAGAAAAATCGGGATTTCGAGGTTGTACTCGTCAGTCGCGAAACCGGCATCTTATCAAATTGAGTTGCCGCTGCAATCAATCCGGCGAACGGGATGTGTACGGGCGATCTTGTGTCGTGTTGCCGTCGCGAGATTCCGGGGCCTGCGCTCTTGCTTTGCGGCAGCGACGGAATGAGATATGGTGCAAAATCGCCGGGACGAAACGACTCGCCAGATTCTGTGGGGGCATGATGGACCAGGATGAAATTCTACTGGACGCTGAAGAACGGATGGACAAGGCCGCGAGGGTCGTCCACGACCAGTTGACCGGCCTGCGAACGGGCCGGGCGACTTCCGGACTCGTCGATTCCATCCGGGTCGACTATTACGGTTCACCGACGCCGCTGAAGCAGATCGCCACGGTCAGCGTTCCGGAACCCCAGCAGATCCTGATTCGTCCGTTCGACGCGGGAATTCTGAACGATATCGCGAAGGCGATCCAGTCGAGCGACGTGGGGCTGGCTCCGAATTCGGATGGTCGCGTGATTCGACTGAACATTCCGCCGCTCTCGACGGAACGCCGCCGGCAGCTCGTTTCACGAGTGAAGGACCTGGCCGAAGACTCCCGTGTCTCAATTCGGAACATCCGCCGCGATGCGAACAAGCACGCGGATCAGGCGCTCAAGGACAAACTGATGAGCGAAGACCTCCACGACGCGACCAAGGAGGCGATTCAGGAGTTGACCAAACAGTACGAGGGGAAGGTCAACGCACTAGCTGAGGCGAAGGAAAAGGACATCATGGAGCAGTAGTGCTCCAGGGCGTTGTCATTCGCCGAGTCACAGGAGTTTCTCCAGTCTTCGCATTTGCTGTAATCCGATCGAGATGTTGCGGCTCGTCGAGGATTTCGAGACGTTGAATTCGACTTGGCCGCTGGTTTTGGCTCGGAATCCCCCGATTCCTGCCGCGAACTGCTCTGCCGGCTGCGCCTTTTCTCGTTACAATCCGGCTGTGTTCCGGCGTCAGGTTGGCCCGGATCGGTGTCTCGCGATTCTCAGGGACTGACGTCGTGGCACGTATCCGAACACGCCTTTCCAAGAATCGTCCCTGGCATTCGTTCCGGCTCCTGATCTGCACACTGCTCCTGGCGGCCACCTGGTCGATTGCCGCGCGCTCGCAGGATCGAATCCCGGCCGGAAGTGCACCTGGGGCGAGACCTGCGGCGGGCGAAGAGGCGGCCGGCCCTGAAACGATCATTCCCCGCGAACCGATTGAAGTCCTCTACGCCCTCGGAGCGTTTGCCTGGCCGCTGGGCCTGATGTCGATCATCGTCGTCTGGTTCTCGATCGAGCGACTGGTTGTACTGCGTCGGGGCCGGGTGATTCCCCGTCCGTTCGTTTTTCGGTTTTTCGAGCATCTGGAGCAGGGGAAGCTCGATTCCCGCACTGCCGCTGGCCTGTGCGATGAAAACCGCAGCCCGATTGCCTCGATTTTCGCACATGGCATTCGGAAGTGGGGCAAGCCCAGCGTAGAAGTCGAACAGGCGATTATCGACGGCGGCGAGCGTCAGGTGAGTCAGCTTCGCAAGCATCTGCGAGTGCTCAACGGCGCATCGACCGTGGCCCCGCTGGTCGGGCTGCTCGGCACGGTGGTCGGCATGATCGACTCGTTCAATAACATCGCCTCGCGGAATGCGATGGGCAAGACCCAGGATCTGGCGGCCGGCATTGGTCTTGCGCTGTTGACGACGGCCGTCGGGCTGCTGATCGCCATTCCGGCGATGATCATGTATATGTACCTCGCCGGCCGCGTCGATGCGCTGGTCATTGAAATGGACGGCTACGCTCAGCAACTCGTCGACCATATTTCCGCCGAAGGGCTTGCGGAACAGGCTCGTGGGCGCGCCGCTGCCTCCGCGGCGAAACCTGCCGAGTCACGTCGGGCCGTCTGACCGGACGCTGCGAATGCCGGCTGGATGCGACCGCGGGGAACGTCTGCGGTTCGCTGCTACGTCGCCGACCGTTTCAGTCGTCGAGCGACGCGCGGGCAGAACGGCCGAGGTTGATGGCCTGAGTCTGCGGCAGAACCGGCATTTCCCAGAGCTGTTCGGGGAGTCCGACCGGGTTGACCTGGATTGTGCCGAAATCCATGGAGAGATGCATCTCGGCCTGCGGCCAGTCGAGTTCGATCCGACGAGGCAGCACCACGCTGGACTGCGGGTCGACGAAGTGCTCGCTCAGCCGGGCGGAGGCAATAATCTTCCCGTTACGGGAAGAATCCCACAGCGTGTGTTCCCGGACGAGACCGTGGCAGAGATCCACGACGACGATCTGACGCACCTGCCAGCCGTTGTCGAGGACATGGTCCGATACGAGCTGAGTCATTCCTGGCTGCAGTCCCGGCTGCATTCGCAACTGCTGCGGATCGAAGCGTTCCAGACCGAAGGCTTCCATCAGCCATTGCGGCTCGAAGGGCAGGCTGAGCTGCCGGACGGCCATATCAGCGTCCTCGTGCCGGGCGTAGTACACGTGGGGCTGCTTATTCTGTTTTGCCCAGAACCAGAAGAGGTGCTCGTTGGAGCCCAGGTCGACTTCGGTGCCGCCGATCGAATTGACCATGAGGCGGAGGCGTCGGCCTTTCTGCACTGCGAGGTCGCCGTCGAGCGGGAACGGAATGCCTCTGACGCGAATCCCCACGCCGTGGGCTCGCCAGGAATGCAGACGGTCGACGTTCTGATTCAAGTGGGCCACGACCTGCTCGACGGGGGCGTCCGGAGGAAGGGCGCACGGCTGGCGGGCGAAGGGATCTGCCGGTCCGCGAAGCCAGGAGCGCATCGACATGCAGCCCGGCAGGAACGTCATTCCTGCGGCGACTGCCGAACAGATGGCCCGGCGTCGGCTGGTCCGGCGAGCAACGGCCTCATGGTTTCCCGGGTTGGTGTGCATCAGCTCCACTCCGCAGCCAGATGGGTGCGAAGTTCCTGCTGCAGCAGCTGCGTTTCCTGGTCGGGGAGCTGGAGGTTGGGAACCTCGAATGAGCCTTCACCGTGGAGGCCGGAGAGCATGAGCAGCTCCTCGCCGTCTCCGCCGCGGGCGTCGTCGAGCCGCAGCTTGCGATACTTCAGCAGCAGGAGCGCCAACACGTAGCGCATGCGGTCGTGAACCGGACTGGCTTCTTCGCTGAGCTGCTCGAAATACCGCATCAGCGGTTCGGGATCGAGGCGAACCTGACCGGCGGTCGGACCGGCGGGAACGGTGGATTTCCAGTGACCAATGATCTCCGGCGGCGGCCCCTGCCAGCCTTCTTCGGAGAAATCGAGCCGCAGCAGCTCGCCGTCTTTTTCGACCAAGACCGAATGACAGACCGAGCCCGGCGCCAGCGGTTGGCCGGTTCCAGCGCAGGTCTTTCCGAGTGGTTTGAGGTGGTAGTCCATGGCCCCCGCCGGTGGAATCCAGTTGTATGGCGGGCCGTGTTGTAAGTTCTCAAGACGTCAGCAGCAAGAGGAATCGCGGGCGTGAAACGGGGGGGCGAACCACCGATCGCGTATTCGGTCTGTTCGAAAGAGAACCGGGCTGCTACAACCTCGCGGTTCGCGTCGGACTTGAGTCTCGCCCGGAGAGTTCGAACGAAGATGATGGCGGGTCGAAAAGGCGATTTCATGGTCATGCGATGGCGGCTGGCGGCCGCGTGTCTGGCCGCCTGTCTGATGGTCCAGAACGGGGGCCGTCTGCGCGGTCAGGACGATCCGTTTCTCGTCGGGGACGGAATGGGCGGGACCTTTGTCACGCATCCCGAGTTCGTGACGGACGATCCCGTCCGCGGCTCGTGGCTGGATTCCGTCCGCGACGACTTTCGTCCGCAGACATTCCCCGACGATCCCTGGGGCTGGCATCTACTCCCCGAGGGGTTGTTGTATAAGTCGTACGTCGCGGGCGAGAAGGAACCGCGGATGTCGACGGCGTTCCTGCATGAGACGGGAGGCGAAACGCTGTGGGACAGTGCGCTGGGAGGTCGAGTTGGTCTGGCTCGTTTCGGGACGGCGCGAGGCATCCAGCCCGAGGGCTTTCAGATTGACGTCGAAGGTGCCGCTCTGCTGAGGATGCAGCCCCAGGAAGAACGCGACGTGATGTCGGTCGACTTTCGCGCCGGCGTCCCGCTGACGTATCGCGAAGGACCGTTTCAGGCCAAGCTTGCCTATTACCACATCAGCTCGCACGTGGGGGACGAGTATCTGCTCAAGAATCCCGGATTCACGCGTAACAACTACAGCCGGGATGCGTTTGTGCTCGGAGGCGGCTGGTTTCCGCTCGATCCGTTGCGGCTGTATGCCGAACTTGGCTGGTCGTTTTATGGCACGGGCGGGGATAAGCCGTGGGAGATCCAGACCGGATTCGAATGGAGTTCGAACCGGCCGACCGGGATCCGCGGCGAGCCGTATCTGGCGGTCAACGTCCACTTTCGGGAGACGGTGGATTGGAACGGATCCACCAACGTTATGGCCGGGTGGCAGTGGCGCGGACATGAGAGCGATCACGTGTTCCGGGCTGGCCTGCAATACTTCAATGGCCCGAATTCGCAATACGTCTTTTTGAAGGACAACCAGCAGTTGATCGGGGCCGGCATCCGCTACGATTATTAATGGTGGCCTTCAGATCCGTTCAGAAGAACCGGAGCGGTGGGCGACAGCGAAGCGTTCGCGTCGATCAGCATGTACATGGCGACCAACTCGGAAATGCGGGCACCGCCCAGTTTGCGCAGGATCGCCGAGCGGTGGGCATCTACGGTCCGTGACGAAATTCCCAGCTCGAAGCCGATTTCTTTGCTGATGAGGCCGCGGATGATGCAGCGCAGGACTTCATGCTCGCGCGGTGAGAGGCATGCGAAGCGATCCCGCCACTGCTCGATCTGGCGCTCGCGCTCTGCCCGTTCCAACTCGATCCGCCAGGCTGATTGCAAGGCCTCCAGCATGACCTGCGGATTGGGCGGCTTCAGGAGAAAGTCTTCGGCTCCCGCCTTAATGGCCGATACGGCGTCGGCGATTGTTCCGTCTTCGGCCAGCGCCAGCACCGGCTGGCGGTAACCTCGCTGGCGGAGCATGGTCATGGATGCGCCGGCTTCGCCGCGCTGCATATCCATCGCCACACAGCCGCGGTCATTCTGGCCGACCACGGCCAGAAACTGGCTGAGCCGGTCGAACCCTGTCACCTGTCCACCAACGCTGCCGACGAGACCGGCGAGCCACGCCCGCAGTTCTCGATCACCGTCGATCAAGAAGATCACCGGTTGGACTGAGAAGACTTGCGGCGAGACTGTCAAGTCGTAACATGATTCTTGGTAAGCGGTTGCGGCGATCATCATCCGGGCCCTCGGAATGCAGACAGCGAGCTTCTCACTCTCTAACTGCCGCCCGGACGCGAGTTTTTTCCGAAATTCGCCGCGATTCATCCGATTTCGAGCAGAATTTCCGTCGATTGGCCCTTCCGACTCTAGTAAAACGAAGGTGGCAGGCAAGTTGTCTGGGGAGGTTTCCGCGATCTCCTGAGACGCGATCACACGTCGACGGTCGTCTTCGGCCATCCCCCTGAATGCGGAAACGCCCGACGGCAATCGTTTATGCTCTGCCGTAATGTGGCTTGTGGAATGATCGAGAATGCACGACGTAGGCCGACGTTGATGAGTGGGCAAGACTTCTTTCCGACAACCGTCGCGCCTCTGTTGAATGCCTTGCGCAATCAGGAGGATTCCGTCGCATGGCGACAGTTCTCTGCCCGGTATGCTGACGTTCTGATCTGTTTTTGCCGTCGACGCGGCCTCCAGCAGGCTGACGCCGAAGACATTTCACAACAGGTGATGTTCGCCGTCAGTCGGCAGATTCGGAGCTTTCAGCAGCAGGCTGATCGCGGACTGTTTCGTTCGTGGCTGGCGACAATCGCGATTCGCGCGATCTGGAAGCAAAAACGGCAATTGCGCCGAATGTCGGCGGGATCCCTGGAAGGCTGCGAAGAGCTGGCCGAGCCCAACGGTCGTTCGTGGCTGGCAGACTTCAATGCGGCGGTGCTCGACGCGAGTCTGAATCGAATTTGCCGCGAATTTTCCGCCGAAGAGTGGGCAGCGTTCCTCCGGATGTGGCAGTCCGATGAACCTTGTCTGGCGGTCGCGGTCGACGTCTGCAAACCGGCGAGCTGGGTCTATCGGACAAAGTATCGCATTCTGGATCGATTGAAACGGGAGATCACAGGACTTGCGGACGACTCTGCCGTTCTTTCGAGCTGATCTTCCCCGACACTTCGAGCGAGATGGTCATCACCGTCACGGCATTCCGCAGAAGGCGGCCCGGATGTTCTCTGAGGAAACAGGAATGCCTGCCGACGGTGCTCCCCCGGACTGCCTGACGGAAGACGTCATGCGGCGGTTCCTGACCGGGCAGCTTCCGCCAGACCAGGAATCGGCGTGCAGTCAGCACCTCGACGATTGCCCGGTCTGCCAGCGTCGTGCAGACGAGGCCACTCACCGCAGCGTCTGGTCGGGCGAATTTGAATGGCTGCCGCCGTCAGCCGCAGCCCTGCAAGCGCCTGGGTCCGGTCCAGAGAATGAGCCAAGCCTGTTTCTGACGCCTCCCGCGCCCGGTCTCGTGACGTCCGAGACGAACATGGGATCCAGCCGTACCCCCACCAACCTGTCGTCCGGCGCTGAAAGTTCGACTGGGCTGATTCCTCGCTGGCGGGAACTCGAGCAACGATTTGAAATTCGCGAGACTGTCGGGATCGGCGGTTGCGGGACAGTCTTCCGCGCCTGGGACCGGAGCCTGCACCGCCTGGTGGCGCTGAAAGTTCCGCATTGGCCGCTGTTTGCTCATGCGGGCATCCGTCAGCGGTTCGCCATCGAAGCCCGTGCGGCAGCCCGCCTGAGTCATCCAAACATCGTGCCGATCTTCGAAGCTCAGGTTGACGAAGAAGTGTGCTTTCTGGCATCCGAGTTCGTCGAAGGGCAATCGCTGGCGGCGTGGATGGCGGCCCGGCGGACGTCTCAACGTCCGATCGAATGTCGCCTCGCCGCGGCACTGGCGCGAGAGCTTGCACTTGGGGTGGAGGTCGCACATTCCCAGGGAATCCTGCATCGCGATCTGAAACCGGCGAATGTCCTGCTCGACTCGTCACGTAGTCAGGACGAAATGCCATTTGTGCCGCGGATTACTGATTTCGGTCTGGCTCGACTTTCCGAAGAGGCCGGCCCGACGACCGTCGAAGGGAGTGTGATTGGCTCCCTGCCTTACATGTCTCCCGAACAGGGCGCAGGAGGAGGCAAGCATCTCGACGCTGGCTGTGACATTTACCCGCTGGGGGTCATTCTGTACGAAGCCCTGACAGGGCGCCTCCCCATTCTGGGGACCAGCCCAGCGGACCTGCTGCAGAAAATCGCCAATCAGCTCCCCGTCGAGCCCCGCCGATTGAGGCCTGAGATTCCCGCCGACCTGCAGGCGATCTGCCTCAAGTGTCTGGAAAAGCGTTCGCAGG
The DNA here is from genome assembly GCA_942493135.1 of uncultured Planctomycetaceae bacterium. Taxonomy (GTDB): domain Bacteria; phylum Planctomycetota; class Planctomycetia; order Planctomycetales; family Planctomycetaceae; genus Planctellipticum. Next base: position 4,375,618 of record OW818684.1, read on the forward strand.
ACCGCTATCGCACGGCCCGCGATCTTGCCGCTGACCTGTCGAGATTCCTCGCCGGCGAAGCCGTCATTGCCCGCTCTCCGTCAATTCCGGAACAACTGATCCGCGGGATCCGTCGTCATCCGACCGCAACGACTGTGGTAGCGGTGAATTTTGCGGCTTTGACAGCGGTCGCGCTCGTCCTCGCGGTGGCGAACCGCCAGCTCAACGCGCTCAATCATGACCTCGAAGCCGCCGTGGACATGCAGCGTGAAGCGGTCCGCCGGGCTGACGAACTTCGTGCGATTTCCGACGCGCAAACCGCCGCTGCCCTGGAGAAACTCTATGTCGCTCAAGTTCGCCGCGCCGCCAAAGCCTGGGGCGATCACGATCTGCCGGAACTGGAACTGATTGTCGACAAGCTAGCTCAATCCGAGTTCCAGTCCTTTCGCAGCCTGGAATGGGCCTGGCTCAATTCCCGTCTGGACCGTCCGTATCGTGACGTCACCAGCCTGGCGGGTGCGGTTTATGCGGTCGGTTTTTCGAGTTCCCGCGACCGCCTGGCCGTGACGGGAAAGGACAGCATCGTGCGTCTGGTCGATTTTCGATCGGGTAGAACAGTCAATGAGTGGCCGGCGGAGCAACGAGAGTGCAATGACCTTCTGTTTGCCGATCACGATCGCGTTCTCTGGACCACAGGCGATGACGGCTCGCTCTGTCAGTGGGAGGTTGCGACGGGGCGACAGCTGATTCGTCTCGATGGACATGCTCCAGAACAAGCTCATAATCTCCTGGCCGTCCCGGACGAGAATCTGCTGCTCTCGTCCGGAACTGATGGCAAGATCAGGTGTTGGGATTTGAAATCCGGCGCCGCGGGCCGGGTCATCGACGCACACGGCCGGGCGATCAACGGGATGTGTCTGTTCCCGGACCAGCGGCGACTCTTTTCGCTTGGACTGGACGACAGCGCCGCGATCTGGGAACTGAAGTCCGGCCGGCAGACGTTGAGCTGGGATCTGGGCAGCGAGAGTCCGAAAGGCTTTTCACTGTCCGGGGACGGCCAGCGGCTGGTCGCCACGATGAGCGACCGTCGCGTCGGCCTGTTCGACATCGCCCGCCAGCAGAAACTGGCGGAAGCGCAACTGCTGGACGTGATCGATTGCCTGATCGCGGACCCCGGCAGGCAAACGTTCTACGCAGCCGACCGTCAGGGCGTCATTCACTCCATTCCGGACGATCCCGGCCTGTTCCGTCGTTTCGCAGACAACCCGATGGAAGGCCGTGCCGCCGGCGGGGTCGCCAGTCTTGTGCGCGCCCATTCGGACAGGATTTTCGACCTCCAGCTGACGGCTGACGGTACTGAATTGATTTCGGCTGGAGCGGACGGACGCGTCAGAGCGACGCCTGTCGCGGCGCTGACGCCTGCTCGCGGCACATTCCGGTATCCCGCTGAAGTGACAGGGTTCTGCAGTCTGCCGTTCCGGGGACGAACAGTGTTCTACGACGGCTCGAAACTGGGCCAGTTCGACGAACGGTTGAATTCCGTGACGACTGAGTCGCCCTTGCCGCAGCCGGTCCCCGGCGCCAATGCCTTCGACGAACTGACCGTGACTCGGAGCGGTCGCGTGGTGACCGCCGAAGTGGATCAGATTCGCGAACATAACTGGCTAGTCATTCGGGATTCAGACACTCTGCAGCCGCTGCATGTTCGGTCGTTTGACTTCGCCCCGGCCGGCGTGGACGGCATCCATATCAATTCCGCCGAAACGCTGGCTGTCGTCCGGCGCCACAGCTGGAATCGACTGCAGTTCATTGAACTGACCACCGGACACGAACAGGCGGAGATGGTTTTCGACGAGAACCTGAGCGACTCGGCGATGTCCCCTCGATCGGATCTGCTGGCGGTCAGCGCCGGTCATCGAGTCGTTGTCTTCGACCCCCAGTCTCGCCAGACCCGCTGGTCCGACCACTCGTTGACTCAATCCATCAAGGATCTGACGTTTTCAATGGATGGGAAGTATCTCGCGGCGGCCTGCTCCGACCGGGCCGTCTGGATCTGGGACGCCGACAGCGGAAAGCTACTTCCTCGACTGACTGGCCATCGACAGGGAGTGAACGCCGTGGCGTTCTCGCCGGACGGACGGACCCTGATCAGCGGCGACAATTCCGGATTGATCAAGTTCTGGCGGCCGGAGACCGGCGACCTGCTGTGCGATCTGACGTTGAATCTGCCGGGCGCCGCCTGCACGGGCCTGCAGTTCAACGCGAAGTCTGAGACGTTGCTCATTCGAGATGGCGAGGGAACCCTGACGGCGCTGCCGCTGAGACAGCCGGCGTGCAATTGATCGCCGTTCCGCCGTTCGGCGAGTAAAACGGCAAAGGTGCGGCAAACCGATCTTGGCGGAACCGGCAGAAATTGCTAGTCTCCCGCGCGATGCTCAACCTGCGTGATCGGCGCAGGCCACGGAGGATTGGAATCGAACATCGTTGAGAAAGGATTCGGCATTATGGGTCAGTTCTGGCGCTGGCACGCAGTCATCGTGCCTTCTTGGGTCTCTCGCAGGGGGACGCGTTTCCTGGCCCTGCTGCTGGCAGGGGCGTGCGTAACCGTCACGGATGATGCGTCGGTCTCGGCGCAGGGCTCCCGGACGCTCCCGATCTCGCTGTCGACGGAAGACCGCCGACAGATGATGGACGGGTTTTCCGACTCGCTGTATCGTGCGGAAGAGCAGCGGTTCGACGACCGGCTGCAATACGACATGCAGCGGATGGGACCGCTCTACGACGCGAACCGCGTCACCCCTGAAATGCAGAATCTGCGCCCCCTGGTGAAAGCCGCAGCGAGCGAAGGTTCCCGCCTGGTGCGTTTCCTGGACGATGATGCCCGCCTCAATCCCGGCCTGCGCCTGCTGCTGTCGGATGCCTATAAGCTGAATGCCCGCATGCAGGTGCTGGCCCAGAAGATCCAGCAGGTCTCCGATCAGCGACTCGTTGACGAAGACTTTCGAGCTCTCGACGCCGGCTGGCGCGAACTGGGCTACAAACTCGCCCGGACGCGAGATCTGAGCCGGGATACGCAGGCCAGTCTGGCTTCGATCGGCGACTTGGCGAAGCAGATCGCCGACATCCTGAAGATTGCTCCGCAGGTCGACAACCGGCAACTGTTGCAGAAGGCCACGACGCTCGCGGCCGACTTCCGGACTCTTTACGACGACATCGGTTACGAACTCGGACGCACGCAGAACGCGAACACCCTGCTGATGGGCGTCAGTCGCGTCCGCAGCTCGCTCGACAGGTTCTCGGACCTGATTCAGAACGGCCTGGATCAGCAGCAGCTGGCCGCCGAGTATCAGCGATTTCAGCAGCAGTGGTATCCGCTCGCCCAGCAGCTTCAGGCGACCGGGAATCGCATCTTCGACCGGAGTCTGCGGCGGATCACGCTGACTGACAATGAAATTCACTCGCTGCTTCTGCTGCCGCCGCAGGGTGACAAGCAGCAGCTCCTGTACCTGACCGGTGTGTTGCGGAAGGATATTGATGAATTCTTTCAGCGTACGCCTCTCTCGCTGCTGATTCACCTGCCAAACTCCGAGCGCGCTCTTTCAACCGCCGATCAGTTCTACGGCGTGTGCGAACACTTCATCGACACCGTCAGCAATCCGATCGGCGGACAGAACCGCGATCAGGATCTGGTCGACGCTTTCCGCTACATCGAAGATGCCGAGCAGTCTTTCTCGCAGACGTTCCGCGGCGTGAAGAGCACCGCGGCCCTGGCGGTCCTGCAACAGATCGAACAGACGATCGATACGCTGCGACAGGTGCTGCAGATTCAGTCGCACGAGTTCGACCGGTCGCAGGCGATTGAACTGGCGGCGGACGTCGCCAACATGACTGACGATCTTGACCGTGTCGTTCGCCGCTGGCTGCAGACCGAGCGTCCGCCGTTCGCTTCGGACTGCCTCCGCGAAGTCGACAGGCTGGCTGCCGCGTCCGCAGACCTGCAGCGAAAACTGTATTCGACGTCGTCGATCGTCGAAATCAGCCGCGACAGCGAGGCCCTCTACGACAATTGGCGGACGGTCTACAACTACCTGGTGAAGTGCACGACTGAAGATCGCCGCGAACTCGGCCGGATTTCGACCCGGCTGACGCCCGCCCTGTTCCAGCTTCGGACGATGCTGGTGCAGTAGTCCGTGTTATCGTCGGACCGAGATGACTCAAATCGCCCGCGGAAGCCTGCTTCTGCGGGCATTTCTCATTGCAGGAGCGGCTGTCATGATTCCGGACGACGCGGCAGCTCGGATTCGCCGCTACGACGATGCAGACGAGCGGGCCGTGATTGCACTCTGGAACGCCGTCCTGCCCGACTCGGCGCCGCACAATGATCCCGCAACTTCGATCCGGCAGAAGCTCGCGGTCGAGCGCTCGCTGTTTCTCGTCGCCGATCTTGATGGCTCGGTCGTCGGAACCGTCATGGGGGGCTACGACGGGCACCGCGGCTGGATCTATTCGGTGGCTGTTGATCCCGGACATCGTCGACGCGGAATCGGCGCCGCCCTGCTGCGTCGTCTGGAAGCCGACTTGAAGGCCCGCGGTTGCTTGAAGGTGAATCTCCAGGTTCGCGCCGCGAACACGCAAGTCATCGCATTCTATGAGAGCCTCGGCTTCGTCGTCGAACCACACGTCAGCATGGGCAAACGACTCTATTCGCAGTCATAGAATCTGGTGAAAACCTTGCCCGTCGCCGCCTGGCGGTCGCCGTTGTATTCAGAATCGACGACGTTCCGGAGTCGGCGCATCGACATATGGCGCCGGCGACGGAGGCTGCACCATCAGCAGCCCTTGGGCGGACCGAAACAGCAGCCGGCTTCCGGTGACCGCGGGGGGAGCGAAGCAGCCCTGCCCCACCGGATTCTCGCCGACCACTTCGCCGCGGGTCGTCCGATCGATGACGTAGGTGTGGCCCGCTTCATTCACGCAGTAGACATACTTCCCGATCGCAATGGGGGAGGCCGAGAACCGACCGTCCAGACGCTTCTTCCAACGGACCGTGCCTGTGCCTTTCTCCATGCAGGTCAGCACGCCATCGTCCGCCAGGATCAGCAGATCGTCTTCGCAAATAAGGGGCGAAGGTATATCGCTGGCCGAACGCCGCTCCCGCCAAACGACATGCGTCGACGTCACATCCCCTGTCCCGTCGGCCCGGATGCATACGATCTGCTCGCGCGGATATCGAATCGAGGCGAACACGCACTGATCATCGAACGCCACGCTGCCAACGGGCCGGTCAGCCGTCCAGCGACAGGTCCAGAGCATCGTCCCGTCGGCCGGATCGTAGGCCATGACACCGCGCCGACCGGGCAGCACCAGCTGGTCCCGGCCGGCAATTCGTGCGACGACGGGGGTTCCATAGCTGTCTCCAGCCGGGCGGGAAATCCTCCAGATGATTTCGCCTGTCTGGCGATGCAGGGCTGCGAGGAAACTCGCGCTGCGCAGCCGATCCTTTTGTGCCCCGCTCTGGTCCGCTGACACGATGACCAGTGATCCGCTGATGACCGGAGAGCGCCATAGCCCCATGCCGAAGAATAGGCCCCTGTGTCGCGCTGCCAGACGATTTTTCCCGCAAGATCCACAGCAGTGACGGTCAACATACCTTCCTGATCGGACGCCACGTAAACTCGCTCGCCGTCGCAGGCTGGCGTTGCGGAAACCGGAGTATGTCTTGCTCCAGCCTGACGGAAGCGGCCGCGTTGTACGGTCGACTGCCAGAGGAACTGCCCGCTATCGCGATCGAGGCATGCGAGCAGCAGCGAGTCCCGAGCTTCGTCGGCCGCGGCGACGTAAATATGCCCGCTCCAGACGATTGGCGAGGAATGTCCGCTTCCCGGAATCCGTGTCTGCCAGCCGATGTTGGGCGCTGGGAGTCCAGCGGACCGGCGGCTGCGACCGCTCGATAAAGCCGTTCTGCTGCGGACCTCGCCACCAGGGCCAGTCTTCAGCTCCAGGGACCGGATCCGCCAGGCGGAAGTTCATCGGCAAGTTCGCGCGATGAATCTCGCGCACACCAGTCGACAGCCAGAGTCCGACAAGGGCCAGGAGCGCAACGCTCCCGCTTAAAAGCCCCCATCGTTTCCAGCGACTCAACACGATGTTCAACCTTGGCCAGTACGAGAGCTGCTAGGTGTAAGAAGTTCAGGGCGAATGGAGACGAACGATCGCAGCTATGCGGCGGTCCGCTGAGGATCGGCGAACAGGCGGTAATAGAGGGGACAGGCTGCAACCAGGTCGGCGTGGCGTCCGCTGGCGATGACCCGTCCGCGGTCCATCACCACGATGCGATCAATGAAGTCGAGTAACGTCTGATTCAGGCTGTGCGTGATCAGCACGACCGTCCGGCTGCTGGAAAACTCCCGCAGTGTCTGCTGGATCAGCAGTTCACTGTGCGCGTCGACGGCCGACGTAGGTTCGTCCAGAATCAGCAGCTGGGGATTGCGCAGCAGTGCGCGGGCCAGCGTGATTCTCTGCCGCTGGCCGCCCGAAAAGTTGCGGCCCCCTTCTCCAATAACAGTCTGCAAGCCCGCCGGCAGCGTTTCGCAGAATTCGAGCACGTGAGCTCGTTGCGCCGCTTCTCGGACTTCAACATCGGTCGCGTCGGGCCGTCCGTAGCGGATGTTTTCCAGGAGCGTACCGTCAAACAGAGTTGTGTCCTGTGAGACCAACGCAAGTTGATTGCGGACGTCGCGGATGCGGACGTCCCGCAGGTCAATTCCATCGAACCGCACGACCCCCTCATCGGGATCGGCAAATCGGGCGAGCAGGCTGACCAGCGTCGATTTTCCACACCCGTTCGGGCCGACGATGGCGATCGTTTCGCCGACAGAAATCCGCAAATCAACACCGTCCAGGGCCCGGTGCCGGGGGGGGCCGTCGGTCTCACGGTGATACGAAAAATGGACTCCTTCCAGTTCGACGCTCGCAGACAGCGGACCCAGCCACACCGGTTCCATGGCCGGCCGGACCAGCGCTTCGCGGTCCATTCGCTGAAATACGACCTCGGCCGCCGTCCCAGTTTGCTTGATCGTCGTATAGAACTTGGAAAACTTCCGAACCGGATCCAGCATGCCGGCCATCAAGGCGTACATCACCGAGAGATCGGAGAAGTCCAGCTCACGGCCCGACAGCCGGATGCCCCAGATCGATGTCGCATGGTTCAGGACGAGATAGGCGCAAGGCAGCAGCACCAGGCACACCGCAGTCTGGCCCAGCATTTCCGTCGCAGGGTTGCACAGTGCATCGATCCGCACGATCCGGAGCGCCTGCCGGTAGAATTCGCGGTTCTGACGGTGGAACCGCCGCCGCAATCCGCCCGCCGCATCAAACGCGATCACGACCTTCATGTTCGTGAAGGTCTCTTCCACGGATTTGTAGATCTGCCCCATGCTGGCGAGGGTCCGCTGCGCCGCGTGCCGCAGGCTCTGTCCCAGGCGACGGTACATCAGTCCGGCAATCGGCAGAAACACCAGCGACAGCAGCGTCAGCTGCCAGTTCAGGAAGAACGCGGCCCCAAGACAACTGACGGCCTTGAGCGGTTCCCGGACGATCTTGCCTCCGACCTCGGACAAACCGGCGGCCACCGTCTGCAGATCGTACGTCATTGACGAAATGATCTGCGGAACACCCTGAACCGAAACGGATTGTGGATCCAGTTTGAGCGTCTGCCGGAACAGCGTTTCCCGCAAATCGATCACCGTTCGCTCGGACACGCCGGCCACCAGGACGTCCTGGGCGAAGCTGCAGGCGCCTTTGACGGCGGTAATGATCAGCAGCAGACAGAACAATCCGACCAGCAAGGCAAACTGGTCGGACGGGAGTCGGGGAACGACTTCCGCTTCGACCCAGCTCAGCGTCCAGAGTCGATAAGACTGCTGATTGAGCCGGCGCTGTTCCCTGGCATGGTCATTGAGGGCCCGTTCGCGTTCCTCATAGCGACCTTCGGTGCCATCCTCCGGCAATTCCAGAAGTCGCCCGTCGAGTCTGCTCAGCTTCTGCTTGAGGTCGGTGACTTCCCCCTCGACCTTGTCCACTTCCTGACGCACGTATTCCGGGAGCGACTGTTCCTGCAGGAAGACCTTCACGACCGGGAACGTAAGCAGCAGCTCGATGCTCCACAGCGCGGCGACGATCAGCCCGAAGACCAGCGACCCCGACAGAGGGCGCCAGTACGGTCGCACGAATCCGGCAAGTCGGCCCCAGGTCGTCACAGCTCTCGGCATCCCTGCCGCCCTCGGGATCGGTCGACTCCAGTCCACCGACAACTCGCTCCCGGGCGGATGGGGATTACAGACCAAATCGCCCTCGCCGTCCAGACGAGCTTGGGCCCGGCGCGATCCCGTCTTGCTCTGTTTTGCCCCCTTCGGCTAATGTTCGCGGTCCGAAATGAGGAATCCGGTCCTCGTTTCAGCCCCGGCCGGTGTGAACTTCGCGGAAAACAGGGATGTTTTGCCCTCACTGTCGGGCCGACGTCGCCGCGGAATTGTCGACCGACAACCGCCGGCTTCTGTGTGCCCGCTGTTCGACCGAGCTGGGAAAGGCGAGCGGCCTGGCCCGTCCGGGGACCGTACACAATCGATCGGCCGAGATTCAGCACGAAGCCCGAGAGCTCCTGGCGCGCTGGAAGGCCGAATCCTCCGATACAACGCCCGTCGCACCGACGGCATCCACTCCGCGGGCGAGTTCAGCGCACGTGGATCCGCCGCCTGCTGGAGATGCAGCTGTGAAATGGCGCTTTGATGAGTCGCACCGGGAGCCCTCGCAGCCTGCTCCACCCCCGCGCACCGAAGCGGATCCCGCCCAGGACGTTCGCAACGCCGGGCCTCTCCGGACGTCGCAGCTTGCACGGAAACGGAGGCGACGCTCGAAAGAGGTGGCCCGCGGTCGTCGCATTCCGGAATCGCCAGTTCAACCAGTCGCAAGCTCGGCCCGGACTGATCCGAACTGGACGATTCTCATTGGTCAGCTCTGCGCCTACGGCGGAGTCGGGCTGAGCACGTGTGGCACTGCTCTGGTCCTCTGGGCATACTTCGGCGGGCCGGAAGCTTATGCTCCGAGCGGCTGGCTGATGACGACGTTCGGGCAGATGCTACTGTTTCTGGGTGTCATCACGCTGGTTTCGGGCGGAATGGCACAGACTCAGCGGGAGGTCGTGCATCGGATCGACCAGCTTGGTGACCGGCTCCTCCGGATGGAGTTTGCTCACGGCCCGCATGAACTGCAGGGGCCCCACTTTGGACGCCGAAAGTCGCAGAAACATCCTGAGGAGTCAGGACTTACGGAGTTTGAAGCATCCGTCGCGTCGGACTGAAGCCCGGCTTCGCAATGCCATTCAATGCAAGACGCCCCGTACCATTCGGTCGGGGCGTCTGCGTCGACTGACAGGGTGGCTAACCGGACTTGAACCGGCGACCCCCAGATCCACAATCTGGTGCTCTAACCAGCTGAGCTATAGCCACCATCGAACGGACGCAAAATACGCCATCGGAGGGCGGGTTGCAAGTCTCTGCCACCGGACAGAACGGCACACTGTGCGCCCCTCCGAACTCCAGCGGTCCGTCTTGCGCCGTCGCCCGGTCGAATTGACACGGAACGGAGTTTAAGAGTTCGCCCGCCGGTTGCGCAATCGCGACAGACTTTCCAGAAACACCGTCTCATTCTGGTCGGTCGATACTGCGAGATCGGCATTTGAGGCCCACGATCCGCCTGACCCGAACGGGCTCAGTCGGTCGATTTCTGCGGCCAGGTGCGGCGGCAGTTCCGCCTGAATGGCTCGCGCCAGCGGTTCAAAGTCGGACGCGCACCGACCGCCGCCGGGCAGATTCGTCATGAAGGCCATCCGAAGACCCGCGGTGGCCAGTTTTTCCACTGCGACGGCAGTCGGCGACTCATCATCCCCGAGCGCTTCTTCCCCGAAGTCCCGGGCGCGGCGGGGATCGGACACGAAGTCCCAGACATCCGCTGAAAGTGCCGCGGGCCCGGCGAGCAGGTCGATCCAGCGATCGCAGCGACGGCGGAGGCCGTCAATGGCCTGGAATGACTGGTCGTCGGGATCCGGATCACAATTCAGGAGCAGTCGATAGACCTGGCGCCGGACCGGTTCAAGACCGTCGAAGGAGTGCTTCACAATCTGATGCAGATCGTCGCGGTGAGTCGCGTCCCGCCCGCAGAGGAGGACAGTGGACCAGACTCGAATTGGAAGTTCCGCAACCAGTATCTCCGCCAGCACGTCATAGGGCAGTGTGTCCTTATGTTTGGGATCAGGCAGTTTGTGCTGCCAGCCCAGACGCAGCTGTCGCACGCATTCCCAGAAGCTTTCCAGTCCGCGTGCCGAGGGCCAACCCGACGTCCGGGCCATGGTCGGACCGGCCAGGGATGCGACAAACGCGAGATCCGCGACACGTGGCAGCGCCCAACGGATCGGCGGAGCGGATTCTTGAGGTGACATAGCAATCCCGGCGGAGTCATGTGTCCCGATGTGTGACATTTCAACCGGGAACGCAAACTGAGTGCCGCCTGGCGGATCTCAGTAGGTATCGCTCGGTGCGGAAAGGGATTGCGTCAGATCGTTCAGAACGTTGAACGACAGCATCACGATACCGCGTGGCGTTTCGACAACAGCAGGAACCCTGCGCGTCGGAATGCCGCAACTCGTCACACGATGGTGTGACCGCTACTTTTTCTTCGCAGTCGGATCTTCTGCCTTCTCGGCATCCGTCAGGTCGCGGATGCGGATGTTCCGGAGCGCGGCAACTGTGGCATAACTCGAGATCCCCAGAGGCTTGGACAGCTCGACTTCCGGGCGAATGGAAATCTTCTTGCCTCGAATATCCGCGTTTACGACACGCTCGTCGTCGATCCAAGCCTGGATATGCGTGTCCGAAACCCGCATCCGGATCATGTACCATTGCTTCTTTTTGAAAGCCCGGTAGGTCGTTGTTTCGTTCTCCGAGGCGTCCAGTCCATTCAGGCTCGACAGGCCGACGACGCCTCCGCCCCAGCCGCCAACGATCAGACTACACGGAGAATCCTTCACAGGAACGGTCAGTCCGCAGAAGAAGTCGCCTCCGTCGACTCGCTGCGCCTCCAGCGAGATTTCGTAGTTCGATATCGGGATGGCGTCGCCTGTCCACGTGATTCCGGAAAGGTCGGAACCCTGCTGCATCTGGATCTCACCGTCTTCGACGGTGACTTCTCCCTCACCGCCAAAATTGGTCGGTGTCCAACCTTTCAAGGTCTGGCCGTCAAACAATGACCGCCACTTCAAACCTGGCTGCGCACTGGCTTTTTCCGGCGGTGCAGCGTTCGCCGCTGTCAGACTGATCGCCAGAAGCCCCGTCATCAGAAACCAGCCAGTCCGCAGCATTGCATGTCCTTTCAAAGTCAACCGGCGGTCAGAGCCGGGAGAAGGATGACATTCAGACGCATAAACAAGATTGTCCGGCCTCTTCCGCGTCGTTGCAACCGCTCCCATCCAACCGGCAGATCGCGTTCACCATCACGAGAGGACTGCATACCGCCCTCAAGTCGCACATTCCACAACGTCGGAAAATGCGGTACCCGGCGGCTTTCGCTGAAGTCTGCCGCAGTTTCCAGCAGCGAATTGTCCAGTCGCCGTCGAACGTGAGCTAGCTTTCATGGGATGACGACTGCAAGGAATGCGCGACTCTCGCGGGCTGCGAAATAATGAGCGGGCTCTGGATCTCGGTTCTCGAATTCTCGCAGGTTGCTGCGTCAGGAGGTGCAATCACTGCACTCGCCGCGACCTGCCTGGTCTACTATGTTCACCATATTTACCACGTTGACGGCTCTCGGGAGCTGATGCAGGCCCTGCGCGAGGAGTTGAGCCTTGTGGAACTCGAGTGTCGCCAGCTCGGTCGCGAACGTTCGGTCACTCGAACTGAGATCCAGCTGCTGCGGGAAATGCTCGGTCAACCCGATTTCGAAAAGGCCAGCGAACTGCTGCTGAGACGATTTGTCCCGAATGTGCAGGACGGTCTGGCCGCTGTCGTTCAGTTGGGGCCGTCCGCCGGGATCCGCGTGATGCCGCGCGGGCTGAGCGACGAGTCGGTTCGAGCACTGCAGATTGATTCGGAATTCATCGAGTCATTGCGTAACGGACCGCCGATTCTTATCGACGGCTCTCGCCTCACATCCTGCCGGTTGATGGCCAGTCTGTCGAAGGTGGATCGACGCAAAGTTGAAAGACTGGCGCTGGTCGGCATTGGCGCGGGCGAACAAATGCACGCAATTCTTGTGACCAGCCGCCTGTTGCCGGTCTGCGGTATCGCGCGTCAGCAACTGGAGCTGCTGGCCCGAATCGCTGCCAGTCTGTCTGGCTCCCTCAATCAGTACATTCGCCACCGTCACCAGTCGACGCAGCTTCAATTCACCCAGGTTCTGCTGGAATTGCGCGCTGTGCTCGATTCGCTGCAGGCCGATCCAATTCGCGTCATGCAAGCGTTCCTCGAACGCGTCGCCCACCTTGTCGAGGCAGATCGCGGCGTCGTCTTCCTGGTCTCTGATCGGCACGGCGCCAGACTCGCGCCCGCCGCTAGATTCGGCCAGCCGCTGTCCGCCGGCGTCGAACCCGTCTGGCGACGACACGAAGAGGCAATCGCTGCGGCAGGTTTCAACTCGCAGCAGCAGTCCGCCTATGACTTGGCGCAGCTCAAACGACTTGACGTCGACACTCTGATCGGTTCCGCCCTGGCAATTCCGATCTGCATCGACGACCGCTCGCCCGGGATCCTCTGCCTGACCCGGATCCGAAACGCTCCGTTTGCTCCGCACCTGCAGTCGCTGCTGGAAAACGCCGTTGAAGTTTTCACAACGGTGATGAATCGCGGACTTGAGGCGCAGGAATTCGAGCGACAGGCCCGCGAGGATGGCCTGACGGAGCTCGCCAACCGCCGCGAATTCGATCGTCAGCTCCTGAGGGAAGTGGATGCTGTTCACACTCAGCAAGTCGACGGATGCTGCCTGCTGCTGCTCGATCTTGATCGATTCAAGAAGGTTAACGACGACTACGGTCACCAGTGCGGCGACGAAGTTCTGCGGATCACGGCGCGTGTTCTTAAGGATCGCGTCGCCCGGATCCGCTCGGGAGACCGGGTCCTGCTCGCCCGCTACGGCGGTGAAGAAATGGCCCTGATTCTCCCCTCGTTCACGATGCCGGGCGCGCTCAGGATCGCCGAGCAGATCCGGGAGGCCATTGAGCAGACGGCGTTTTGCCACGAGAAGCGATCGATCCAGGTCACAGTCAGCATCGGGGTGGCCAGCTGCCCGCTCCACGCTCTGAATGCTCCGGATCTGCTCGAAGCCGCTGACACTGCGCTGTATCAGGCGAAAACACGCGGGCGAAACCGAGTCTGTGCCGCCATTCAGTCTCCGCTGGTTGAGTCCGGATCAGGAATCCTCGGCTGAGCCGGGACCTGTGCCCGGACTGCTACGCTGCGTGCCGCTGGCTGGACGCACCGCCGATCGTTATGGCACGATGGCCGCGTCGGTCGCTGTCGTGCCGGCCTCGTATTCCTCTCGACCATTCTCCGGACGCTGTTCTCCCACGATGTCGGACTCCCTTGTTTCTGCCGCCGCGCCCAAACCCCGCGGAAAAGTGATCGCCGTCATGCCCGCCTACAATGCGGCGCTGACGCTGGAACGGACCATCGCCGACATACCGCGGGGCTCGGTGGATCAGGTCATCGTCGTCGATGACTGCAGCCGCGACAACACGGTGGAAGTGGCGCAGCGGCTGGGCCTGACCGTCGTCCGGCACGAGAAAAACCTGGGCTACGGCGGCAATCAGAAGACCTGCTATCGCCTGGCGCTGGAGGCCGGTGCCGACTACGTCGTGATGATTCACCCCGATTACCAGTATGACAGTCGGGTAATTCCCGTTGCCATCGAGATCATCCGTCTGGGAATCTGCGACTTCGTCATGGGCTCGCGGATCCGCACCCGGCGGGAAGTCCTGGAAGGGGGGATGCCCCTCTACAAGTACCTTGCCAATCGCTGCCTGACATTGATCGAGAACGTCGCGCTCGGACAGAATCTGGGAGACTTTCACAGCGGTTTTCGCGCCTACCGTCGCGAAGTGCTGGAGACGATTCCGTACGAGCAGAACTCGAACGATTTCGTCTTCGATACGCAGTTTCTGGCGCAGTCGGTCTACTTCGGATTCAAGCTGGGCGATATCCCTGTCCCTGTACGCTATTTCGACGAAGCGAGCAGCATCAACTTCCGCCGCAGCGTCACCTACGGCCTGGCGACGCTGGGCGTCATGGGGCTCTATTGGCTGAAGAAACTAGGCCTGTCGCGGTCGCTGCTCTTTGTGAGAAAGTTGACTCCGCCGGTATGATTGAGGACGTCACTTCCGCCTCCTGCCTCGGGATCAGCCTGCCGTGGACCAGCCTGCCGCCCTTGAACTCCTGCGTGCGACTCACGCGTTTCCCTGCCGCTTCCTGTTCAAGGCCATCGGCCGGACGGACGACAACTTCGTCGAGCAGGTCGTGGCGGTCGTGCGGGCGGAACTCGAACACGAGTTCGACTCGCCGTTCTCGCTCAAGCACACCTCAGGCGGGCGGCACGTGTCCGTGACCATCGAGCCGTGGGTGGAAACCGCCGAGCAGGTTCTCTCCGTCTATGCCTGCATCCGCACAGTGCCTGGACTAGTCATGCTCCTGTAGTGTGGGCTCCGCCCACCATCCGTGACTCCACGATCGGCGACGCCCCCGCGGGACATCCTTCCTGTGGAAACAGCTCGGTCATCTTCCGCTCGCGATATTCGAAAATCCGCCGGACGTCTCGTTGAACGGCCAGCGCATACACCAGCGGACCGCCGGGGACGGCGTAGTCCACCAGATCGGTCATCAGCGTTCCACTGTCCCGTTCAACGAAGGTATGCAGATGCCGCCAGAGCCGATACGGACCGCGGACCTGCTCGTCCACGAAGCGAAACGGCGGTTCCCAGCCGGTGATTTCCGTCCGCCACCGGATCGGAAATCCGTGCAGCCGCAACCGGTAATCGATCAGCGCGCCGACGTGCATCGGAATCGGCCGTGGCGTTTCCACCTGAAACTTCAGCAAAGGAGGCGTGATTGTCTCCAGGTTGAAGGCGTCCGCGAAGAAGTCGAAAACCTCTTCGCAAGGTCGCGGCAGCCAGATTTCCGCCCGCAAACGATACATCCCCGGCGTCACCGGATGCCGCCCCAGAGTCACTGTCATCGATGCTCTCCAGCAGGTTCTTCCCGCGGGAGTTATAGTCCTGAGCAGCACGTCGGCCACACACGGCTTTCGTCCATTCCGACTCTGGACTCGCGCCTCTCGACTACTTCTTCGCTTTCGCTTCCCGCTCCAACTGCTCCCAGTGCAACCGGCCGACCTGCCACATCCAGGCTGGACCGTAACCCGCCCGCGGACCCCATTGATTGGCGACCGCCGCCCGCAGATGCGACCGGGCTTCCTCCGGCTGGCCCTCCGCGGCCGCATTCAGTCCGATATACAGTTCCGCATAGAACAGCCGTTTCTCCCGCTCGGCGTCGTCCAGTTTGGCCGCCGCAATGCCATCCAGGATTTGTTGGGGCGTGACTTCTCCGGCGAACAGTTTGTAGACCGCGGGGAACGGCTCGCGATCGTCTTTTTCGTACTTCAGTAATTCCTTCCGGGCGGCCGCTTTGCCTTGGGATTTGTACTGCGACAAGTAGCGCCAGATGCCGTTTTCGCGGTCGACCTGGTCGAAGGCGTGATACTTGCCGAACTGGGCCGCGGCGGCTTCCGCCTTGCCGGCGTAGTAGTACGCAATCCCCAGCCGCCAGTGCGACGCGTCCTGCTCTGGATCGAGTCGGACCATTTCTTCGTAGTCCTGCACCGCTCCGTCGAACCGTCCCAGAAAGAACCGGGCGTCTCCCCGGCGGGAGTACGCTTCGACGGACTTTGGTTCGGTCGAGATCCGTTTCGACATCGCTTCAATGGTTTCGCGCCACCGGGCGGCATATTTCGCCTGCTGGTCTGCGGCAATCGGCGCGTCATCAGCCACGACCGCGCCCAGTGCCAACAGGGCCGCGACAACTCCGCCAGAAGCAGCCCCAAGTCGAGTCATCATGCCGTCGTTCTCCTCGGATCTGGCTCTCCGCGTTCAGCGGATCGCTTTCCGCACTCATGCTTTCCGCCAGACTGCCATTGACACTGCTGCCCACAATCTCCACAAAGCTTCCCGGCGGAATGAGTTTGAGGCGCGACCGATTTCGCCCGCCGGGCCACTTCGTCCATTGCAGGGAGGAAATTCGTGTTTCAGAACGGATTCTTGGGCAACAAAGCGTCGTTCATGCTCGACTTCGTCGTCGTGGCCCTCGTCCTGATCGTCCCCATCCTGCTGTTCAGCCTCTACTCGGTCAAGGTGCGACGGCGGTACGCTCTGCACAAGAATCTGCAACTGCTCCTGGGCGCGGTCCTGCTCGTCGCGGTGGGAGCCTTTGAATTCGACCTGCACTTCATTCAGGGGGGCTGGGAAAAGGTCGTTGCCAAGCACGAACCGCCGCTCACGCCCGAGCAGATCGGCACTGTTCGGACTCTACTCCGTGTCCATCTCATCTTTGCAATCAGCACCCCGTTCCTCTGGGCGACGACGATCATCCTGGCACTGCGAAACTTTCCGTGCCCGCCGACTCCCGGTCCGCACAGCGGCCTGCACAAAATGCTCGGCTGGCTGTCGACGGTCGACATCACGCTGACGTCGATAACGGGACTGGTCTTCTACTGGTTCGCCTTCGTGGCGAAGTGGTAGCCGGTGAGGAATTCTGGAGCCTGGCCATCCCAACCGATCGTCAATTACAAACCACAAATCACGAACTCTCAAATCCTCACGAAAATCCGCTGCCGATACAGCCAGAACACGAACAGCCAGAATACGAGCAGCACGCTGCACGACTGCACGATCGGGGCGTATTCGGAACCGACCAGGCCATAGAGTTCGAACAGGCCCTTGCCGAAGTGCGTGACCAGCGTCCGCGACGTCCAGCCGCTGAGCGTCTGCCCCATCACATACAGCAGAATTGAATTTGCGCCGGCCACGATCAGCGGATAGCCCAGCCACTTCCAGCCCAGGCCGTCCATCACTGCGTAGAACGCAGAGAGCAGCAGTAGCGTCCAGCCCGCGCTGTAGAGTACCCAGCTCGGCGTCCAGATCCGCTTCACGACCGGGCAGACTCCCAGTTCGCCCAGCCCCCAACCGGCGCCCATCAGGAGCAGGCCGCCGGCAATCAGTACGCCGAGCGCGCGCAGCCGGCCCGGCGTCGTGCGGATGATTTCGCCGGTCATCAATCCAAGCAACATCGTCACCAGCGACGGAATGAAATTCAGCGTCGCGTAGCCTCCCCTGTTGAAATCGAACGACTTGCCGTCCGGTTGCCGGAACCGGTTCAGAAACCAGCCGTCGAAATTCGCCGCGGGATTCGTTCCCTTCTCCCAGTGCGCATTGAAGCCCAGCAGTCGCGGCCAGCCGGGCTCGACGCCGACGGTTGCCAGATTGAAGTCTGGCGGCGGCAGCGGCGTCATCGCGAACCAGCCCCAGTACGCGACCAGGATGACCACGCTGCCGATCACCTGCACCCAGCGCGGTCGATCCCAGAACAGGAACAGAAAGAAGTACCCCAGGCCGATCTGCGTCAGGACGTTGACGAAGGTGAAGTTGGTGCTCGAAGAGCTATTGGAACTGAGTGCGATGCCGAGCAGGATCAGCACGATGGAGCGGATTCCCGCGTGCAGCGCCATCCTGCCCCAGGAGTGTCCCAGCTTCTTCCGCTTGGCGTAGGAGTACGCCATCGAAACGCCGACCATAAACATGAACGACGGCTGGATCAGATCCCAGAAGGAACACCCGACCCACGGAACGTGCTCGAAGTAAAACGCCAGCCGCTGAAACTCGGCGCTCATCGTCAGCGGAAAGTTTCTGGCTGCCGCGGCGATGCCAAATCCGCTGGCTGCCAGACAGATCATCACGAAGCCGCGATAGGCGTCGAGCGAAGCGAGCCGTTCCTCGACGGGCTTTCCAGCAGACGGAGACTTTGCGGCGGGGAGCGGTGGCATCGGGGGGGACCTCCAGCGGGAAAACCGGCAGAAGCCCGTATTGTGAACTTGCGCGGGCTGCAGAGACAACGGGCAATCGGCCCTCGCTGCAAGTTTGCCGGCCACCGTTGCGCTCGATGCGCACGATGCCGGTGGCACAAACTCTTCGGACTGGACAGAACCGTCCTGCGATGTGCTACGCGGCTCCTCGCTCAACGGCTGATTCGCCGGCCTCAGCGATCGCCAGTTGCTGTTCGAGCTCGCCGATCTCGTCCCGCAACTGCCGCAGCTCGGCTTCTTTATGATCCAGCGCGGCCCGGAGCTTCTCCAGCCGGCGCACCGGCGGCCCCGCAAGCAGTCTCTGGATGGCCTCCAGGACCAGCAACGCCCGCCATCCGCGGGTGATCGCCCCCTTGAATCGATATGCTTTCGTCATCTGCTGGACGCGCAGCAGGCCGCCCAGCCGCAGCGCGCGGACGAACGCCAGCAGCGGCAGCAGAATGATCGCCAGGTCGACCCAGTGCTGTCGGCAGTAATTGAGCTTCCGATCCGTCGCCGACACCATTACGAGGAATTCCAGGGCGAACGTCATCCAGATCAGGCCCCAACTCGCCTGCATCGCGGCATGAAATCGGAGGTTCGAGGCGATCTGGTCGACAAACAGGTGTTCGATAGCCAGCAGCGGCAGGACGAGGACCGACAACAGCAGTACCGGCAGACCGATCGCCGCCTGCAGCCGCAGCTCGAGGGCTCGCCCGGCGTGGACCCAGCCCCAGACCGGCAGCCACATCCGTTGTCCCGAACAGGCATCCCGGACTCCCAACCTCAACGGCGGAAGCAGGCAGCACCAGACAAATTGTCGCAATCGGGACTGTCCGGCCTGCCAGCGGATTAGCAGCTCGGCCCAGTAGACAGGATAGATCACGCAGGAGCCGATGATGCAGACTAGCAGGACCGGCGAGTAGTCGTGCGGTGCGTGACCGTAAAAGTGCAGCAGGCCGCCAAAGAGCAGCAGCGAGGCCAGCGACAGTCCCCACATCGGTGCTGCAAACGCACGATCGATGGGATCGATGTCGGGCATGTCCACTTCGGCATCGGGTGGCGTACGGGGTTGCATCGCGGTCGTTGTCCTCCTGGACCGCTGATTCTCCGGCAAAGCCCCGTCTGGACTCAAGCCCATTCCGGCTGGTCAACTTCTTCGCGATCTCAGCACAACGCCGAATTCGGAGGATGGGCGTCGTTTTCGCAGACGGTTTCCCGGGAGGAATTCTGTTCGGATTCGCCGATCACGGGATTCTGAATGAACTGCGACAGAAGTGTTGCGAGATCTCCGTTGCACAGCTCGTTGGCGGTATTCTGCAGCCGCCTGACGATCAGCCCCTCGCGATCCAGAATCGGGACAAAGATGTGGGGCCAGGTGCCTTCACGTCGAACGACGCACGCTTTTTGCTCCAGGCGTTTGAGCAGCTTCTGAACGGTGGCGAAGTCGGAGATCGTCTGGCCTGGGTAGACAGTCTCCGTCAACTCCCGCACCGTGGCTTCCTGGCGAGCCCAGAGCTCGCGCAAAATGGCCAGTTCCGCGGGGGTCACATCCTGAGTATTCCGGGGCATGTTGCTGCTCGGCTAATGGGCCTGCGGGGCAGGCTGACGCGTGGCAGGACATGCAAAGAGGATCCATCCGCTGACAACGTCAGGAATGGATAGCGTCCGGTGGTCATGGCTGGCATGATGGCAGGAGCGAACTGCCTCTTGCATCAACGTAAAGTAATGGTCATATCGAGCGCTGCAAAGCGATGAAATGTGATTTTCCTCACAGAAACCAAGTCTTGCGCAAGACGCGCAGCCCTGAAATTCTGTTAGGAGAGCTGTTCGTTTTATGCCGTGACGATGGCTGGCCGTTTTCGCAATTCGGCTGCGTTTGATCGATGGTTTTTGCAGTAGTTCACTCCTCCACCGACGCTGCGAGGCTTTTTCGCCGTCGAGGTGACTTAGACGCGATCCATATCCAATGCCCCCAGAGCATCCGCCATCACCGACCAGTTCGGGCCTTGCCGTGCGTCCCGGGCGAACCTGGCGCCGCTGGTGTCTGTATCAGGCCGGCTGGTCCGCGTTCTACTTCCTGATCTACGCCCTCTCAATTGGCCCCCTCTACTGGTTCTGGTGGGAGGCCGCCTTCGCGGGCGGATCGGATTGGGTGTTCGTCTTTTACGGTCCGCTGGCGGTCCTGGCAGAGTATTGTCCGCCATTTCGAGACGTCATCAACACCTATATTAATTGGTGGATTCTGGCCTGAGTCCCGCGTCGCTTCTGCCACGTGGTGACCAGTTTTACTGTTGAGATGTCGCGCAATCGCGACGCTCCCGGCGAGCTCACTTCGCTCCCCGTCGGCCTTTGCTCCCCTTGGTCGTCCGCCGCGCCGGTTTCGCGTCCGCGAAACCGGGAGAGTCCTTGAGCTGGACCATCTGACCGACCTGCTTCTTCAAATCCAGAATCCGGTCCCGAAGTTTGGCCGCTCGTTCGAACTCCAGGTTCTCGGCGGCGGTCAGCATTTCGGCTTCGAGTTCCGCCAGGTACTCGAGCGTCACAAATTGAGACTCGTCCACAGCACCGGCGGCCTGTTGCACAACTCGCCGGGCTTCCACTTCTTCTTCGATCCCTCGGCGGATCGCCTTTTTGATCGTTTCGGGCGTAATGCCGTGCTCCACGTTGTACTCCAGTTGCAGCGAACGGCGACGGTTCGTCTCGTCGATCGCCCGCTGCATGCTCTGAGTGACGGAATCGGCGTAGAGGATCACTTCGGCATTCGCGTTTCTTGCCGAGCGGCCAATGGTCTGGATCAGGCTGGTCTCGCTCCGCAGGAAGCCCTCTTTGTCCGCATCGAGAATCGCCACCAGTGAGACTTCCGGCAGGTCGAGCCCTTCCCGCAGCAGATTCACGCCGACCAGGACGTCGTGCTTCCCCTCACGAAGCTCACGGAGCACTTCGACGCGTTCGAACGCATTCAACTCGGAATGGAGCCACGCACAGCGAACCCCTTCCTCCTGGAAGTACTTGGTCAGATCTTCCGACAATCGCTTGGTCAGGGCCGTCACCAGCACGCGTTCCCCGCGCCCGGCCCGCAACCGGACCTGCTCCAGCAGATGGCCCACCTGACCGCGCGCCGCATGGATGTGGATCAGCGGATCGACCAGGCCGGTCGGACGGATGACCTGCTCGACGATTTCACCGCCGGTCTGTTCCAGTTCCCAGTCGCTGGGGGTCGCGGAGACGAGAACGGTCTGATGGCGGCGCTCATTCCACTCGTCGAATTTGAGCGGCCGGTTGTCGAGCGCCAGCGGCAGGCGGAATCCGTGTTCGACCAGCGTCGTTTTGCGGGCGTGATCGCCATTGAACATCGCCCGGATCTGAGGAATCGTCACGTGTGATTCGTCGACGAACAGCAGGTAATCCTTCGGAAAGAAGTCGAGCAGCGTGTAGGGAGGTTCGCCCGGCGCCCGTCCCGAAAGGGCGCGGCTGTAGTTCTCGATTCCCGGGCAGAAGCCCGCTTCCCGCAGCAGCTCCAGGTCGTGCCGGGTCCGCGCGTTGAGCCGTTGCGCCTCCAGCAGCTTCCCTTCCCGCCGGAATTTTTCGAGCTGTTCGACCAGTTCCCGCTCGATCTCCGCACACGCCGCGGCGACTCGCTCCTCGGGCAGGACGTAGTGTTTGGCGGGGTAGATGTAGACGTCGTCGAGCGGTTTCACATCCGCTCCGGTCACGCAATTGATGAGCGTCAGCTTCTCGATCTCGTCGCCCCACAGCTCGATCCGGTAGGCGCATTCTTCATAGGCGGGCCAGATCTCGACGACGTCGCCCCGCACGCGGAAGTTGGCACGCTGGGGCGAGACATCGTTGCGCGAGTAGTGAATGTCGCAGAGTTTCCGCAGCAGTTCGTCCCGGTCGATACTTTCCCCCACCCGGAGGGGAATCATCATTTCCAGATAGTCTTTGGGCGAACCCAGGCCGTAAATGCAGCTCACGCTGGCGACGACCACAACGTCGCGTCGACTGACCAGTGCGCTGGTGGCCAGCAGCCGCAGCCGGTCGATCTCTTCGTTGATCGAGGAGTCCTTCTCGATGTAAATGTCCCGCTGCGGGATGTAAGCTTCCGGCTGGTAATAGTCGTAGTAGCTCACGAAGTACGAAACGGCGTTGTGGGGGAAGAAATCCCGGAACTCGGCGTAGAGCTGCGCCGCCAGCGTCTTGTTGTGCGAGAGGACCAGCGCCGGCCGCTGGAGCTGCTGGATCACGTTTGCCATCGTGAACGTCTTACCGGAGCCTGTCACTCCGAGCAGGACCTGGTCGCGTTTGCCTTCGCGCAGGCCGCGCACGAGCGCGTTGATGGCCTTGGGCTGGTCGCCCGCGGGAGCGTAAGGGCTGGCGAGCTGAAATTCCGGCATGAGACATCCTGGGATCGACCGTTCGGGCAACTCTGAAATTCTATCGTCGATGTTCCGGAAACACCGGTGAACGTTCTCAATCTGGCGCGGGACGACACGAATTCCCGCCACTCTGGGCTGACACCGGTTCCCGCGGTCTGCATGATGGATTGATGGCGACGATCGCCCTGGATTCACTGACGGACAGGACACCTGGATGAGAATCACGTTTCTCGGCGCTGCGGGCGAAGTCACCGGCAGCCAGCATCTGCTGGAGACGGACAAGCTGCGAGTCCTGCTGGACTGCGGTATGTTCCAAGGGCATCGGGCCGAATCCCGTCGCAAGAACGAGACTTTTCGCTGCAATCCTCCGGCGCTCGACGGGATGATCCTGTCGCATGCCCACACCGACCATTGCGGCAACCTGCCGGGACTGTTCAAGGCCGGTTACCGCGGGCCGGTTTTCTGTACTGCGGCGACCGCGGATGTGGCGGCCGTGATGCTCGAAGACAGCATTCACATCCAGCAGGAAGACGCCAAGTATCTGCGTCGGCACCTCGGACCCGACCATCCTCCCATCGAACCGTTGTACGAAGAAGAACACGTGCGGATGGCGCTCAAGCACATGGAGACGCTCGACTACGGCGAGTGGCACGATCTCGCCCCGGACTTTCGCATTCGCTTCGTGGACGCAGGTCACATTCTTGGCTCCGCAGTCACCGAGTTGGAGATCCGCGAGCGGACCGACTGGCGACGGGTGGTTTTCACCGGCGATCTGGGCCGACGGGGAGTGCCGCTCCTCCGCGATCCTCAACGCGTGCCCGGCTGCGACGTGCTGATCACCGAATCGACCTATGGCAATCGATTGCACGCTCCGGCGGAGGATCTGAAGCAGGAGCTGGCGCAGATCATCGATCGAACCTCAAAACGCGGCGGTCGCGTCGTGATCCCCGCGTTCAGCCTGGGGCGGACGCAGACGCTGCTGTACTTTCTCAATCAGCTCTCCAACGCCGGCCAACTGCCGAGAGTTCCGGTCTACGTCGACAGCCCGCTGTCGACGAAAATCACCAGCGTCTACCGGCGGCATCTGAACGTGCTGGACGCGGAACTACAGCGGGTTCTGCGGCACGACAAGGATCCCTTTTCGTTTCCCGGCGTGCGGTTTGTCGCCAGCAGCCAGGAAAGCCAGTCCCTCAACCATATGAAAGAGCCGTTCGTGGTAATCGCCGCCAGCGGCATGTGCGAGAGCGGCCGGGTGGTTCACCACCTGAAGCACGCGGCGGCCGATGACCGCAATACGCTGTTGATGATCGGTTACCAGGCCGAGCACACGCTGGGCCGGCGGATCGTCGAGAAACGTCCGTTTCTGCGGATCTATGACCACGACGTACCGCTGCGGGCGGACGTTAAAGTGCTGAACGGCCTGTCGGCCCACGCGGACGCCCACGACTTCAAGTGGTGGTTCGAGGGGCTCGCGGCCGACCGGGGCGTCGGTCAGGCGTTCATTGTCCACGGTGAAGCGGCCGGCGCTCAGGGGGTTGCCTCGCTGCTGACCGACGTCTGCGACGAGCCGCCGATCATCCCCGAACTTTACAAGTCGTACGAGATCTGACTGTTCGGGGCGCTGGTGCTGAATTCAGCGGCGTCCCGGTTTGACCGGTTCCGGGGACGCGCCTACGATACCCCGTCGCCAGAGCCCGCCGCGTTCCCGCGAGCAGGTCGAATCGTCGCCCTTAAGTGCCGGATCGGAAAGTCGAGCCATGAGCCAGCATCAGTGTGTCAATTCCCCCGAATCTGACAGCGACGCTGACGAAGCGGCGGTTGAGGGCCCGGCGACTCCGGTCGACCTGCCGCGGATTGAGCAGGCCGTGCGAGAAATCCTGGCCGCCGTCGGCGAGGATCCGAATCGCGACGGGTTGCTGGAAACTCCCGCTCGCGTGGCGCGGATGTACGCCGAACTGTTCGCCGGACTGCATCTCGACCCGAGTCGGCATCTCAAACGAGTGTTTACCGAACAGTACGACGAACTGGTGCTGGTCCGGGATATTGCCTTCAACAGCATGTGCGAGCATCATCTGCTCCCGTTTATCGGCGTAGCTCATGTCGGCTATCTGCCTCGGGGGCAGGTCGTCGGACTGAGCAAGCTCGCCCGAGTCGTCGATGAAGTCTCCCATCGACCGCAGGTCCAGGAGCGGATGACGCATCAGATCGCCGACATGCTGCAGCGGGAACTGGATCCCAAGGGAGTGATTGTCGTGGTGGAGGCAGCGCATTCCTGCATGACAATTCGCGGTATCCGCAAGCCGGGCAGCCTGACCATCACCAGCGCCGTCCGCGGACTGTTCAAAACGAACCAGTCCAGCCGGGCGGAGGTCATGTCGCTGATTCACAAGCAGTCGAACTGAGCCGACGGTTGCCGAGACCCACCGTCGCGGAATCTACTGCGACGCCAGGGCGACTCGGTTCCGCTTCTGATCGACGTCACCGGGTAGCGCCGGCAGAAACGCATCCAGCAGCGTGAACTCGTCGTGCGGCTCGACCGTCAGGGTCGGACAGTCCGCCGGAACCAGCAGCGTTCGCCCGGCGGAGATCACTCCTTCGTAACCCTCCGCCCAGACGGTCGCCGTCCCTCCCAGGCCGATCAGACAGTGGCAGGAATCGTTCGTCGATATCGAGAACGGACGCTCGGCGACGTAGCGCTGCAGCACGAACTGATCGCAGCTCACGAGCTGCTCGTGGCGGAAAGCTTCGTAGTCGTCGGAGAGCGGGACGGGCACGACGGGGTTCACCGGTCCCCGGCGGAAATCGGTGACGATCAGCGACTCGGCCACGTGCATCTGGCGCGGCATTCCATCACTCCCCAGCCGGCCCCAGTCGTCGAGCCGGAAGGTGATGTCGCTCGACTGCTGCACTTCTGCCAGGACGATTCCTTCGCCGATCGCATGAACGGTCCCCGCCGGAATAAAAATGCAGTCGCCGGGCCGAACCTCGTAGCTATGGAGGCACTGGTCGATCCGGCCATCCTGCAGTGCCGTGCCGAGTTGCAAACGATCAACTCCGGATCGTAAACCCGCGTAGACCCGTGCTCCCGGTTCGGCAGCGAAGATCACCCACGCTTCGGTCTTTCCGAACTGTCCGGGGAAAAAAAATCGGGCTTGAACATCGTTGGGGTGGACCTGCACCGAGAGGCGGTCAGCGGCATCCAGGAACTTTACCAGTAGCGGAAACGGCGACAGATTCCGCCGACCCAGCAGTTTCACTCCGGCACGAGCCACCAGGTCGCTCAGCCGCATTCCCTCTCGGTCGCCGCCGGCGACCACGCTCTGGTCTGCGCCGCAATCGGCGATTTCCCAGCTCTCGGCCCAGTCATTGCCGTCGCCGATCGTCTTGCCGAGCAGTTCGCCCAATCTCCGGCCGCCCCATCGGCG
The DNA here is from genome assembly GCA_942493135.1 of uncultured Planctomycetaceae bacterium. Lineage (GTDB taxonomy): Bacteria > Planctomycetota > Planctomycetia > Planctomycetales > Planctomycetaceae > Planctellipticum. The sequence goes on from OW818684.1 coordinate 4,401,551, forward strand.
GCGCTTCAGCAGCGGTTCAAACGTCAATGGAAACACGGCCTGGCCCTCGCAAGAAAAGAGTCGCTTTTCTCACGCTACTACAGCAGGTCTCCTCGACCTTCCCGTTCCAGTTGGCTCACGAGCTTTCGCAGACCGTCCTCGTCGGACTTGCGAGCCACGAGGGTCGCATCAGTTGTATGGACGATGACGAGGTCCTCCACGCCAATCGTCGCAACCAGGTGATCCGGCGTCGTCCTCACGATGCAATTCTTTGTCGATACCCCCGACCAGGGACCATCGATCGTATTGCCGGCTTCGTCAACCCCCTTCAAGCGAGCGACCGCCAGCCAGCTCCCGACATCGTCCCAGCCAAAGGGGGCTTCCAGCACAAAGACGTGCCTGGCTCGTTCCAGAATCGCGTAGTCGACGGAGATCGACTTCAGCGTCGGAAACACCTGTTCGACGGCCGCCGACCAGTTCGACGCATTCGCCAGCTGCTGCAGTCCGGTACTCAGTTCCGGCTCGTACTCCGCCAGCGCTTCCAGGAGCCGGGCCGCTCGCCAGACGAAGATCCCGCAATTCCAGTAGAAACGTCCGCTGGCCAGGTACTCCGCTGCCGTGGTTGAGTCCGGCTTCTCGCGGAAGCAAGAGACTTCGTAAATTGCGTCGGCACGGTCGGCCAGCGGTTCGCCCCGTTCGATGTAGCCGAATCCAGTCGCTGGATACGTTGGTCGCACGCCGAACAGTATCAGCCCGCTCGGATGCTGCGCCAGGACCGAAGCCGCCCGCTGGCAGGCGGCCTGAAAGACCTCGTGAGGCTGAATGACATGGTCGGCCGGCAGGACCAGCATCTCAGCCTCGGGATCGGCCTGCAGCAGCCGGATCGCCGCCATTCCCACACAAGGGGCCGTGTTCCGGCCGCACGGTTCGACTAGAAAGTTCTCCGCCGGAACCTGGGGAAGCTGCACCCGGGTGGCTTCGACCTGGCGGGCATTCGTGACGACCCAGATCCGCTCGGGGGGAATCCATGGCTGGCAACGGGCCGCTGTCTGTTGAATCAAAGACTCCGCACCCGCCAGCGGCAGGAGTTGCTTAGGACGTTGCTTTCGGCTCTGCGGCCAGAAGCGCGTTCCCGTACCACCTGCCATAATCACTGCATGCAGCATTGAGACAACCTCCAGGATAATTCCAGCTTCGACCGGTACTGTTAGCCGGGCCAGGAACCTCCGGGAAGGCAATTCACCCGCGAAATCCAGAAATTCACTCAGGTTGCCTCCCGACCGGAACATCTGAGCGGACCACAGCATGCCGGGACGCATCTTTCGGAAGTGACCGATCGTGCCGATTCTGCAGGAAAACAGGGTTCTGACGCACCGATAGCGACCGGATGACGAAAGTCGCCTGAGCGCCCGCGCTTGACAAGGTGCGCACGGGGGCGGTGAAATGCCTCCGCCGCGGCGGGAAGGATCTCGACTGTTCGGCTCTCCGACACCCGCCGACAGCCCCTCCTGCCCGGACATTTCTTCGCCATGCCGATGTACGACGAGCTCTGCCTACTCAGCGGCCGGGCAAACCCTCAGCTTGCGACGGAAATCGCTTCATATCTTGGGATTACGCTGGGTGCGGTTGACCTGTCGGACTTTCCGGACGGTGAAATCTCCTGTCGACTCGACCAGAACGTCCGCGGACGCGACGTCTTCTTAATCCAGCCGACCGGACCCGCCGTCAACAACAATCTGATGGAGCTGCTGATCCTCATCGATACGTGCCGCCGCGCCAGCGCCGCACGGATTACGACGGTGATTCCCTACTTCGGCTACGCCCGTCAGGACCGTAAGGACATGGGCCGGGTGCCAATTACCGCCAAACTGGTGGCGAACCTGATCACCAAGGCCGGGGCCGACCGCGTGCTGGCGATGGACCTGCATGCGGCTCAGATTCAGGGCTTCTTCGACTGCCCGGTGGACCACCTGTACGCTTCGCCGATCATCGACGACTACTTCCGCTCACTGAATCTCCCCAAGGATCAACTCGTTGTCGTCAGCCCGGACGAGGGGAGCATCAAACGCTCGCTGCAGCACCTCGACCACCTCGGCGGCAGCCTGGCCATCGTCGACAAACGCCGCGCAAACGCCCTGGAAACCCGCCAGGAAAACCTCATCGGCGGACCAATCGAAGGGAAAGTGGCGGTCATCTTCGACGATATGATCACCACCGCCGGTTCGATGGTCGGTGCGGTGAACGTCGTCCGCAAATACGGGGCATCCAAGATCTACGTCGGCGCCACGCACGCCGTGCTGTGCGGGAACGCACCGGCCCGGCTCCGCGAGGCCGGGATCGAAGAGATCGTCGTCACCAACAGCCTGCCGCTCAGCCCGGAACAGCAGCTGCCGAACATCAGGCAGGTCTCCGTCGCTCCGCTGCTCGGCGAAGCGATCCGCCGGATTCACCGCAACGAATCGGTGAGCTATTTGTTCGACTGAGCCGCAGCCGCTGGTTTGACCGGGTCGGCCGAGCCAGCGATGACCTTCGTCAGGTCTTCGCCGGAGATCGACGGGCACCAGTACCGCTCGATGTGCTCGATCACCATTTCGGTGCCGCGAGCATGGCTGACAAACGGCGGCTGCCGCGGATCGTACATGGCGTCGGTCAGGTCCCGGGCCAGCACCACGTTGAACTTCAGTCGCGTCAGCTGACGAATGCCGAAGGGCCGGCCCAGCACGCACATATTGGTGTGCACGCCCATCATCACGATGTTCTTGATTCCGTGCGTTGTGCAGAAGCTGTAGATCTCGTCGCCCGAATCGCTGATGCCGTCGAAGCCGATGATATCCAGACCGGCGTGTTGCCGGCTGAAGACCCGCACGGCGGCGCCAACGACCGGGTCGTCGCAGGGGGACTTCGAAACATCCACCGGCAGTTCCGGTTCGATCCCCTCATCGCGGTGACACCAGCCCTGCAGCGGAAACGGCGACTCGACCTTCGGCGTCAGCTTCATGCGGTTGCGATGCGGCGTCCCCTCGTAAAAATCGAGCGTCCCGCTCGGCGAATGAATGATCATCGCTCCGTGACTGCGAGCCGCGGTCAGTACCGTATTCATCCGCGGAACCATCTCCCCGACTCGCTGGGCCGACAATTTGCAGTAGTGGTCGTTCCACATGTCGCAGATGACAAGAACCGTTTCGGACGCCTTCCATTCCTGAGGCGTCTCGACGGCTTCGATCCGGCCGCTGCCTGGCGGCTCTTCGACACGGCGGCGGGTCTGAACGAGAAACGTCCCTGGCACGACCGGCCGGACCGCGGGGGCGTCCTGAGCCCACAACCGCGCCGGTGACTCCGATTGGGTGACCAAGCTGCCAAAACCAGCCAGCGCAAGGCAGAGCATCCGACACAGCATTCGGATAATCCTCATTCGTGAAGCCGCGGTTCTATAGCGAACGCAGATAGTCCAACAGGTCGGCCAGTTCCTGTTCCGTAAGGGCTTCGCCGGCGATGTCTTCCGGGCGGTGATGCTTGCTCAGCACCTCGTCCAGCGACTTCGCACGACCATCGTGCAGGAATCGCCGCCGGGTATAGAGCCCTCGCAGCGTCGGCGGATTGAACTCCCGCATCCGGTCCCGCGGTCCCACCAGTCCCACCGCATAGATCTTATCGCTGGTCAGATGGTCGCCGGCGTGGCATTCCGCGCAGGCTCCCTTACCCTCAAAAACCGCCAGACCACGCCGGGCGGCCTCGGTCAGGTCTCCCGTCGAGGTCCGATGGGGATTGGCCGCCGGTTCGAGCGTCTCCAGATAGGCCAGCAGCGCCGCGGTATCCGCCGCAGTGATCTCCTTCTGAGTGCTCATCGATTCCTTGAGCGAACGGCGCATGGCGTCCGACAAGTCGGTCTGCCAGCCGTGCCACGTCCACGGACCGGTCGCCGTCACGGCCCGCAGGGTCGGCGTCAATTTCGGCGCGCCATAGCCGCCGTCGTTCTTGGTGTCGAACATCTGCTGCGACGTGTGGCCTTCGGTATGGCAGGTGTGGCAGCTGTACCAGCTGTTGTGGGATCGGTCGGCATCGTAGAACAGCTGTTCGCCGCGGCGGGCAAGGCTCAGTTCCGATGGGCCTCCCAGCGAGATTTCCCGGATGACCGTCCGTTCGGCGAGATCCACAACTTGGAGCGAGTTCTTCAGGGCGTTGGCGACAACCACGGTCGATGCCCCGGCGAATTGCAGACCGAGCGGACGTCCCCCCAGGCGAATCCGGCCGAACGCCTGCCGGTCCCGTTCGAGTTCCCGTGGCAGGAAGTCCCCCGGATCGCCCCCCGGCCACGGAATGGCGTCAAGCTGCAGCATCAGCAGCTCGTGGCTGCCGCCGCAGGACACAACGACCCACTTCCCGTCAGGCGACAGCACCGCCGCGTGCGCGTCGCCCACGGCGGCCGCATGGACATCAAGGCCCATCTGCTTCTGATCGCCGATGTCGCCGTCCGGCATGGGGAACTTCGTCAGCCGGTTGTCGATGACCCAGCCGATTTCGATATTCCGCGTCGTCACAGGGAACCCGCGGTTCACCGCGTGCGGCAGAAGCAGCAGAGAACTGTCCGGCGTCACCACCGGCGTCCCCAGGTTGAAGGCAACGTCGAACACTTTGCGGCGGCTGATCAGTTCGCCCGACTGTCCGTCGTGAACGAGAATCTCTGCCGGGGAATTGCAGCAGCTCGCCAGCCAGCGACCATTCGGCGAGATCGTCAATGTCCGGGGGACTCCGCCGGTCTCCCAGGTCGCGTCGATCTCACCCGTCGCGGGACTCACGACGGCAATCCGGTCGCTCGTGGACAACGTGACGAACAGCCGCGGAGGCTGACCGTCAGTTCGATGGACAGCCATGCCGCGCGGCTCATCGCCGATCGCGACGACCCGTTCCAGAGTCAACGTGTCTCCGGACCGTCGAACAAAGGCCAGCGAGTCGGCGTCCTTCAGGCTCACGGCGGCGAGATGAGAATCAATCCAGACGACGTCCGCCGGGCCGGCGCCGACCGTCAGTTCCTGCAGCAGTTCTCCCCGGTTGACATCCACCAGCGAGACCGACCCCGCAGTACTGTTGGCGCTGAGCGCCAGCCGCCCGTCATCAGTCAGGGCCACCGCCACCGGCGACCGATGCACTTGGCCGGCGGAAGCCGCGGGGCTGTCGACTTTTGCTTGCGGAGACTCGGCCTGACACCAGCTCCATGCGGCCGTGACCGCCAGCGCCAAGCCGCACGTGATCCATCCTCGCGCGTGCATTCGAAATCTCTCCGAGTCGTCAGATTTCACGGGCAGAGACAACCACCCCTGATCGGAAATAGTTTATACGAGACTTTCCGGCGAGTGTCAGTGAATCTGCTCACATCCGCTGAATCTGGATTTCTCCAATCCGACAGTCCGTGGCTGTGCGAGTCATCCTTGCAGGCAGCAGATCCAGGGCGTTCTCGACGGCCGCAGCGACTCCCAGTCGAATCGCGTCAATCATCGGAAGCCCTTCGGAGACTCCCACAGCGATCCCCGCGGCCAGGCTGTCGCCGCAGCCGATGGGATTCACAGCCTTGACGCGCGGCGGCAGGACGCGGATGTCGCCGTCAGGTCCCGAGGCGAGCAAGCTGCCTGCTCCCTGGCTGACCACGACCCATTGAGTTCCGTGGCTGCGCAGTTCGTGCATCGCTGCCAGGATCTCGGACTCCGTGGACAGCGTGCGACCGACCGTCCATCCCAGCTCGTCTCGATTGGGTTTCACGAGTAATGGCTTCAGCGGCAGACATTCGAGCAGGTCCTGCCCGCGAATGTCCAGAATGATGGGGCGGTCCACGGTCTGCATCAGCCGCCGGCAGTACCCTGCCGGCGCTCGCTCCGGCAACGAGCCTGTCAGAACGACCAGGGACGACTTGGCCGCCAGTTCGGGGAGTTCGCCGAGATAGCGATCGAGTTCGGCAGCCGTTAACGCTCCGGCATTCTCCACCAGTTCGGTCGTCGCCCCTGTAAAAGCATCCAGCAGCGTCGTACAGACACGCGTCGGAGTCGCCACATCGAGCCAGCGGGACGGAATTCCCAGCTTCCGGAAGTCGGCCGCAATCTGGCGCCCTGTGGCTCCGCCGACCGGACACCATAGGCTGGCCGCCGCACCGAGATTGTGAACGGCGGCCGCAACATTCAGAACTTTCCCCGAAGCGCAGGCGTGGGTCGCACGAGCCCGGTTGACATCGCCAACGGTCAGCCGGTCGAACTGCAGAATCTGCTGCCAGGCAGGAGTCAAACCGACAGAAAGTATCACGCCTTATCTTCCAATCTGCGTTCGGACGGGGCGGGAAGACTCGGTCGCTGCGAAGGCCGACCGGCACGTCGTATATATCGCAGATCCCGGCGGCTGCATACCGACGAGAGGCGTCAGGCCCGGGGGCCGATCAATCGACGCATCTTCTCGTAGAGTTCACTCCATTCCACGGGTTTGACGACGAAGTCATCCGCCCCTGCGTCGAGTGCCCGACGATGGTGCGTCTCGTCATCGCCCGCAGTCACGGCGATAATCACCCCGCGGTATTCCGCCTCCCGAAGGGCCTGGATCGCCGTCGTGCCATCCATGACCGGCATGTGCAGATCCATCAGCACTGCAGCGTAGGGACGATTGAAGATGATGCCTTCGAGAGCAGCTTTGACGGCGGCACGCCCGTTTTCCACAACGTCCACGACGGTGCAATGGGAACGGAGCGACCGGCGCATCATCTGCCCGATCATCGGGCTGTCCTCTGCAACGAGGATACGGTCCCATTCAGAGTCTGCTCCGAGATCCTGGGGCGGCACGATGGTAACTCTCAGAGGAGGCGGCTTCGAACAACGCTGCCGCGCAGCAACTTGAAGTTGGTCTCTTGCACTCGCGATGAGCTGTCTTTCCGCAGAACGCGGACTCCCGATCAACGAGATTGTTTAAACGGTGGAAACCCTATGGCGATTGTCGCCCTGAGCGCCCAGCAGTGCTTGCTCAATGCTGTTCGTTACACAGCAATCGCAACAAGCTCGTTTTGAAAACAGCAAGATGCGCAGACCGTGTCGACATTACGAGAGAAGATGCGGCGTATCGATTTGCCGGTGCGGTTGCCCGGTCCTTTTACCGTCCGACGATTCGATTCCCGGAGTCATTCGCCTGGAGGCCGCCCGGACAGCACGGTTTTACGGGGATGCAATTTGACAGCGGCCTCCAGCAATTCAATCAGGCTCACCTGCTCGATTGGCTTGCTGGCGTATGCGTCGCAACCCGCCGCCAGACACTTCTGACCGTCGCCACCCATCGCGTTCGCAGTCAGCGCGACAATCGGCAGGACGCACCCCCCGTCTCGCAATTGCCGCGTGAGCGCGTAGCCGTTCATCTCCGGCATCATCATATCGGTCAAGATCAGATCGACGCCCGGGTCTGCCTTCAGTAGTCCATCGACAGTTCCGTCGACCGTCAGTGACTCCAGCGCCCTTCGACCGTTCTCGAACAATCGGACCTCGGCCCCGGCCTTTCGCAGAATAAACGAGATCAATCGCCGGTTGTCCGGTCCATCTTCAGCAAACAGAACCCGAACGCCCGCAAGCGGCTGCGGTCGACACGGCGCCGACGGAGCCGGCACTTGTAGCTTCGCCCGATCGATGCATGTCGGGCCCGCTTCCTGCGGAAGTACGGCGGCAATCCGCACCGTAAAGATGCTCCCTGAGCCGGGCTCGCTTCGGACGCTGATGTCTCCACCCATCAGCTCGGCCAACCGTCGACTGATCCGCAAACCAAGTCCTGTGCCCCCGAATTTCCGAGTCGTCGTCGAGTCGGCCTGTTGGAAAGCCTCAAACAACAGTTCCAACTGTTCGGCGTTCATTCCGATTCCCGTGTCTTCCACGTCGAATCGAATCGACGGGCCCCGCGGACCGCCGGGCTCGAATCCCGCCGTCACGGTCACCCGGCCGAGCTCCGTGAATTTGATCGCATTGCTGACCAGATTCACAAGAATCTGCTTCAGACGTACCGGATCGGACTCGATCGTTGCCGGAAGCTCTTCCCGGCAGCTGACTTCAAGTCTGATGCCTTTTGCCTGCGCCTTCACGAGCATCAGCTCCCGGACATCTTCCAGGAGTCGCATCGGTTGCATGGCGACTTGTTCGATCGTCATCTTGCCGGCTTCGATTTTCGAGACATCGAGAATGTCGTTGATCAGCGCCAGCAGATGTTCGCCGTTGCGACGGATCGTCGAAATGTAATCCAGACGCTCGTCCCGCTCCAGCGGTACATCCTCTTCGTCCGCAAGCAGCTCGGTGTATCCCAGGATGGCCGTCATCGGCGTGCGGATTTCATGGCTCATGTTCGCCAGAAACTCGCTCTTGAGCCGACTGGCCTCCCTGGCCTTGACCGCCATTTCCTCGGCCCGCCGGTTGGCTACTTCGAGTCTCCGGTTCGTCGCCAACTGGGATTCTTCCGCCTGCTTACGGGCGCTGATGTCCTGGGCAATCCCCAGGTAACCGACGACTTCGTCCCGACCGGTCAGAACGACGTTGACCGTCAGCAATACGGGAAATTGCGATCCATCCTTGCGCACGTAAGTCCATTCCCGCAGTTCGGAGCCGAATCGTTCCACGTTCTCGACGAAAACACGGAATCCTTCGACGGAGTATCCGAGTTCCCGCGACAGCTCCTGTCCACGGGCTTCGACTTCTTCTTTCAGATGAATGACTCCCGGCGTGTGAATTCCAATCATCTCGCGGGCGCTGTACCCGAGCAGTCGCTCGGCGCCGCGATTGAAAATGGTGATCAGACCGTCGGGATCTACGGCAATGATCGAAAACTCGGCGGCGGCATCGAGCACTCCTCGAATCAGAGCTGACGATCGGACGGCCTCGAATTCAGCGGTCTTTCGTCGGGTAATATCCTGGAATGCTCCATACAGCCGCAGCGGGCGATCATTCGCATACTCGACCTGTCCGACGGCCCGGACCCAGATCGAGCGCCCGGTCGTTGTCTCAAGCGGCAATTCCAGATCCCACGATTCGCCGTTTGCGATGGCCTCCTCGATCGCCTTCTGAATCACTGGCCGGGCTGCAGGAGCGTAAAACGCCACGGCTTCGTCCAGGGTCGGGCGATAGCCGACCGGCACCTCGTGAATCCGGCACGTCTGAGCCGTCCAGTGAACCTGTTGGGTCGTCAGATCCAGTTCCCACCCTCCGACGCCGGCCACTTCACCGGCCCGCTCCAGAAACCGCTCACTTTCTCGCAGCCGCTGCTGAGACTCTTTGAGGTCCGTAATGTCGACGCAACCGCCCGCATATCCCAAAAAGCTTCCGGTCGGCGAATAACGGGCCGCGCCCCGGGCTTCGATCCAGCGATAGACTCCATCGTGTCGCCGGAGCCGGTACGTCGCCGCATACGGCGACCGGGCGTCGAAGGCCGTCCGGTACCTCGTCAGGCACATTTCCCGGTCCTCGGGATGCAGGCCTTCGGCCCAGCCATCCCCCAGTTCCTCCTCCAGCGGCCTGCCGCGAAACAGCAGCCACGCCTTGTTGAAATCGGTGCAGCCGGTATCGGGTCCCGACAGCCAGGTCATCGTGGGGATGCTGTCGGCGAGCTGTCGGTATCGTTCTTCTGTCTCCGCCCGAAAACGATCCGCAAGTACCTGGGTTGTGACGTCCTGAATTGTTCCGTGAAGACCGCAAAGCTCACCGGCTGCGTCTAATCTCGCACTGCCGCTCACCGCCACATATCTCTCGTCCGCGTCGCTGGTTCGCAGTACCAGCTTGATTTGATCGCCCGTCGCCAGTGCTCGGTTCAATGCCTCGTCAAGACGTCGCCCGGATTCGGAGTCGTACAGTGCGAGCAATTGCGAATAGGCCGGCGGTTGATCGGCCGGCTCCAAGCGATGAATTCTGAAAATCTGAGCCGTCCAGCGCATTGTCCCGGTCGACAGATCCCTGGACCAGTGTCCCAGGTTGGCGGACTTCTCGGCCTCGTCGAGCTGTCGAACCTGTTCGACTAACCGGGCCCGATTTTTCTTCAACCGGGTAATGTCGCTCAGGACAACAATGTAGCCGCTGTCCGGCCCGCCCGTTTCGGGTAGCGGCTGAATTTCGGCCTCGACCCAGTGCTCTTCGCCCGACATTGAAAAGATTCGCAGCTCAGTCCGGCAGCACATGCCGCGTCCAAGGGCGCTTTGGATTTCAGACAGGGATGCAGGATCGCTCCGGTGATCGCTCAGCACGTCCAGCAGCGGCCGGTCTGAGATTGCCGACGTCGCCGTACCGCTGATTCGCGACCAGCTCGCGTTGCCCCACACGATTCTCGCATTGTTGTCAGCAATCAGCACTGCATCCGTCGTCATCTGCGCGACCAGCGCCAGCCGATGCAACTCCGCGGCCCGCGCATGGACCTCGCGATGTTGTTGGCGCAGATGCCGAATTGCCGGATCGATCATCAGCACGTAGACGGCCGCAACCATCCCCAGCATGAGGATTCCCAGCTCAAGCCGACGACGATTCTCCACTAGCAGAAACTGCTCGAAGTCGCTCTGCAGCGACAGAACCGTCTCATGGCTGGCGGCCATAAACTCGTCGGCCGCGCTGATCAGTGCGGCCGACTTGGCCACTCGCTTCTCATCGAGTTCGGCGGCCAGGAGATCCCGGATCTCGTCAACCAGATTTGCATATCGAGCATCCACATCTGTCAGCCGGAGGAGCGACTGCTGAATTCGCGACGGATGAACTGCCGCCTCAGCATGAATCTGGCTTTTGAGCAGATCGAAGCTCTCGTGAAGGTCCCGGAGTGAAGCAGACAGCTCTTCGATACGTTGGTCGGCCTCCGCGGGGGTCTGCGTTGTCGGACGCACCGCAAATCGGGCAATCCGCTGGCTCAACAATTGCTGGTCCCCCGCCAGATGGATGAGCTGACTGTAGGTCGCTGTCGTCTCCGTAGCTCTCTGTTCGGTGAAGTACGTGCCCGTGCCCAAGGAGGCGACCAGCCCCAGCGCCGTCAGCGTCACCCAGCGGAGACCCGCCGCCGGGTCGTCCGGCACGCGAAATGTCAGTTCTCGCCCGGCTGAGTTCTGCGGACGTCGCCTCAGTGCCCAGGCCAACAGTGGCCCCGAAAGAGCGGCGAGAATCGCAGCGTCGAGTAGCCCGATATCCCAGCGCGCCACTGGCAGGCCGAAGGCCAGCAGCGCTCCATGAGACACCAGTTCCGCCGCCACGACGAGGCCAACCAGCCGTAACACGTTGCGGTGAAACGGATCAAGTACTCCCGACCGCGCTGCAGCGACTGAGTCTGAGTCTGGTGACGACGAACGATCAACTGCGACGCCCAGACTCGCCGGTTCGCTCGAATTTCGAGAAGATCCGACGGGAGATGACACGGTGGGCACCACGAGAATGGACGAGACGAAATGTCTGTTTATCTCGTTATCGACGTCGACAATTCCTCGACTTGAGCGGAAAACGGCCGACGACTGACCTGAAGCCTTTACCCTGCAACATGTTGAGGGGTTTTACATGCCCGCTCCTGCATGCCGCTGGCACGCGACCAGAGATGATGCCCGCATACCGGTCGGTAGCCGTTTGTTTGCAGTCCGTGCATCCACGCGTACCCGAGTTGCCCCACTCGCGTCACCGGGGGGCAGGCTGGTCCGTCCCGTCCAGAAAAGCTTCCTGCTCGGGGGTCAGAAAGTCCAACGACAGCCATTGGTGACCGCGCTGCACCAGAATCGCTCCGGGAAACGTCGTCTGATGACGTTCAATCGCCGCCAGAATCTTGTCCTGAATTGTTGGATCGGACGGCAGCTCGGCCAGGACAGCCATCGCAAAATCCCGCTGCTTCGGCTCAACCATCGCGTGCCAGTGCAGCTCAAACTCCTCACCGAGCGCCTTCAGCAGCGGCGCCACGTGCGGGCGGTCAAATCGGGTTTCTGCCACATCATCCGTATCCATGTATCGTCCGCCCCGCTCGAAGAAGGGCAGGGCGTCGACCCACGGCCACTTCTCCTTCCAGTCCGTCTCGACCTGCTGATCGAACCGGGCTGCCTCATCGACCTCCGCGGCCGCTCCGCAACCGAGGCATGCACACAGACTGGTCAGCAGCAGCACTCGTTGCACAGTCTGAAGGGTATTCATCGGCTCGCTTTCAGAGTGGGACAGCCCCGTACCGAAACATCTCACGTCGAAGACCCCGGGACCTCAGAACTCAACCGTTTCGCCGCCGCCGGGCGTCCCCAGAGCTTCCAGCACGCGCACGTCGATGTTCTCGCTGACAAACCGCACGGAACCGTCTGCGAGACAGAAATTCGCACCGCCGACGTGGCGGCTGCTGAAACTGCCGGACGAAGTCAGCGAGCGATTGATTGGCCAGAGTCCGGACGCTTCGACGTACGGCGTCGAGGCAAAAATGTACGTGTCCGTCTCCGCGATAAACCCGCACCACGAGGATGTGACCAGCAGACTGCCGGACACGGACGGAATATGAATCCGTTCGCCGAGCAGCAACGTCTGCGACAGTCCGTCCGTAACATCTGCAAACTGAACGCTCGAAAGTGCCGAGAGTACGCCCTGGCTGCCGACGGCGTTGCCAGTGGCGATCGTCGCGTCTGCATGCCCGGGAATCACCACGCGCACCGCATCGGGCAGCGAATCCGACGGGCAGCGCCAGATCGACAGCGGCGTCGCAATCACGTCCCGGTTGGCTCCGACCGCCGTCCCCAGGTCAAAATCAATCCGGCCGTATAACGGCGACTGCTCGAGCTGTGGCAGAATCATGGCCCCCCAGCCCCAGCCGGAAAACGTCCGGAATGAAGGCCCTACCACCAGGGCGCCCGGCGGCAGAACGAGGTGGGCGTCGTGGTAGTTATGCAGGGCCAGACCAAGCTGCCGCAACTGGTTCTGACACTGCGAACGCCGCGCCGCTTCCCGCGCCTGCTGAACGGCGGGGACCAGCAGCCCGACGAGCACGGCGACGATCGCCATGACGGCCAGCAGTTCCAGCAAGGTGAATCCGTTTCGTTTCCGGACTGCCATCGGACTGCCCTTCGGACCGAAAACGGAGGATCGACGACGGACGTCGTCGATCCTCCCTATATGTCTGACGACAACGCGACGGCAGGCTACGCCGGAGGCCCGTACATGCAGTTCTTGAACGAAGCGCAGCCGGAGGCGCAGCCTCCTTTGGTTACGAAATACCTGGACTTGACGATGCAGCCATCGTAGGAATTCGTCGTTTGGTACGCGTCCACAATGTCCGTGAAGCACTGGGCGCGGCCCGATTCATTCACGACCTGCCCGCGGACCGTGGCAGTCATGCATCGCGTCTTCGTGTTGTAGCAGGTCTTGACGATCCCGCCCCCGGTCAGGTGACCGCACCAGCTCAGGTTGCCGTACATATTGACCCCAGGCAGTTCGATCCAATAGGACTCGCAGTAGACTTTCGCCTGCGCCACCGTAATGCCAACGGTCATTACAGCCACGATCGCCGCCGCAACTTTCCAGTTCTGCAACATTTCACCGGCCCTCTTTTCAAAACCAACGATTTCGGCCCCCCGACGCCGGGCAGCCTGGACTCGCCACTCCAGTCGCGGATCTCCGCTCCCCTGGCGCGGCGACTCGACTGGTCAGATCGTACGAAACCGGAAACTCGGAACAATCGGCAATATCGCCAATCCAGGCTGGTGACTCTGCACGAGACCTGATGTGCACCACTCAGGCGTGTAAGTCCTGCCGAGTCCCGCTGCGTCCGTGACAAACTTCGACAACTCGATTCCGACTGAAACGGCGGCGCAACTCCTGCGACAAGCAAGGAACGTCGGGCGAGCGACGACTCTCTTCTGGCTCGCCCGAATCGGGGTTTCCTGACAGCTCTGGAATCTGCAGGGTGGACTCAGACGTCCATGTCGTAGCCCCTGGCCACCGCCGTGTAGACCGCGCAGCCATTCTTGGCCACGCAGTAAATGTCAGAAAGGATCTGGAACGGCAGCCCCGATACCCCGACGTTGCGGTACTTCTGGCACCGTCTCGAAAGATTCGTGACCCGGGCTCTTCCGACGATCACCGTGCGATTGGTGCGGGTGTTCGTCGTCAGTTTCAGCACACCAGACCCGGACTCGCTTAACGACAACATGCCGTACCCATCAACTCCGGGGAAATAGGCTGGTATGTTCTCAACGATGATCTTCCCGAACGCCACATTGGCGGCCAGAAGGGCCGATAAACCGACAATCATCAGGACCTGACGGCGCTGAAACATCCTCGACTCCCTGGTACTGCGCTGCGGAACTGCAATGTCCAACAGAGGACAACGCAGAGGCCGGCCCTGGATCGCTCGCGGCATCCGATCGGCCTGCCATGTTGACCCGCCTTTAAACCACGCTGTCTGCGGCAGCACAATTGGTAGAATCATCAAAATGGGAGAACAGCGCAGATTTGGCGGATTTTGCCATGCTGGCTGTACAGTGACGCCAGTTCTCGGAGGCAGCGCTGGGCGCCGCCCATCAAGCGTCCACGCTCGCTGCCATTCCGCCGCCCCCCGACCGAGCTCTATTTACCGATCTCTGTGGTTCTGCGAGACTTCCCGGCCCGAGCGGAGTCCGGGGATGGAATCTGCGGTCCGCTCGCCAGTCACGCACTGCAGGGATGCTCCGATGTCCGTTTCGGTGGTCGTACCGATCTACAACGAAGTCGAAAACGTTCCCCTTCTGCATCGCGCCGTCTCCGACGTCATGCAACAGCTGGGCTGCCCGTACGAGTTGATTCTCGTCAATGACGGCTCCAAAGACGGCTCAACCGCCGCACTCGAACAACTCGCCCGGGCCGATTCCCGCGTCAAGGTCATCGAATTCCGCCGGAACTACGGCCAGACCGCCGCCATGCAGGCCGGGATTCAGGCCGCTTCGTTTGAAGTCACCGTCCTGCTCGACGGCGATCTGCAGAACGATCCGACCGACATCCCGATGATGCTCGACAAGATCGACGAGGGCTACGACCTAGTCCACGGCTGGCGGAAGAACCGCCAGGACACGTTCATCAACCGCAAGCTCCCGTCGAAGATCGCCAACTGGATTATCTCGAAGGTCACCGGATTTCCGGTTCACGACCTCGGCTGCACACTGAAAGCGGTTCGGACCGAGATCGCCCAGGAACTGCAGCTCTATGGCGAGATGCACCGCTTCATCCCCATCCTCGCCCACTGGCGCGGAGCCCGCTGCGTCGAAGTCGTCACCAATCATCACCCGCGCCGTTTTGGCCAGTCGAAGTACGGCATCTCCCGCACCACCCGGGTGATCCTCGATCTGATGACGGTCAAGTACCTGATTCAGTACGTCGTCAGCCCGATGAAGCTCTTCGGCATGATCGGACTGGTCTGCGGCCTGGTTGCGTCGCTGGCCGGTGTCGGCACTCTCTGGATGAAGCTCGCCAGCGGCGTGGACATGACCGGCAATCCGCTGCTGCTGCTGACCTGCCTCTCCGCGATGCTGGGTGTGCAGTTTTTCTTCATGGGAATGCTCGGCGAAATGTGCAGCCGGATCTTCTTCGAAGTCCGCGGCATGCCCAACTACGCCATCCGCCGGACCTGGAACGTCGAAGCCCCGACGGCGCTGCCGCTGAGCGCCGGTGACCGCCGCGCCGCGTAAGGACTTCGCATTTCTCTGCGAAGTCCGAAGCCCGATTTCTCAGTCCTCAAACTTCGCCGACTTCACGAACTCCAGCACCGCTTCCTTCTGCGCCTCAATCGTGGCCCGCGGCCCGGTCAGCTTGCAGAAAAAGTTCGCCTGCTTGAGTGGCAGCACCACGCCCAGCATCGCCCAGCCCGGCTTGACGCCGCCGCCGCCAAAACCGTCCTGAAAGCTGCCGAACAGTTCCACGACCGCGGCCTCGTGGCCATCGACCATCAGCGTGCTTTCCGCGGACGACGGATCGCCCTCTCCGGGGGAGAATTGTCCCCGCCAGCGGGAGATGTTGGCCTCGACCCCGCCCCCGGCGGTCGAAAGCGTCAGCCGGCCCGGCCCCGCATCTCCATCCAGTTTGTACTCCGCCAGCAGCATGTCGCTCTTCAGCGGAACCTCTTCCCAGCCCGCCGGCACGGTCAGTCGAATCCCGCCGAATCGGCGTTCCTGCGGCGCCGATGACCCCCCCCCGGAAACGTCGCCCCCATGCCGTGCTGCCGGGCCCGATTTCGCGACCGGAACCGGCGGATCGGCCACAGGGCCGGTGTCGCCACATCCCGCCAGAACTGCCGTAACCAGACCACACATCAGTTGTCGCCGCTGTACTTGCATGGAACGCTGACTCCCTCTATATCGCTTCGACCGTTAAACCTGTCCCCGAAATCCTAACACAGCGCGGCTACGACTCTCCACCGGCCGAATCTGTGCTCCGGATGTCGGTTCGGAATTGACAGGCTGGACTGTCAGAGAGTTTGATAAAGGACGACTTGCGCATTGGCGCGCGACCTGCCCGCCTCTTCCCTCCGCTGAAGCTCTCGCCATGCTGCACCCCCCTGCACGACTGTTTTGCCTGCGGCCTATACCCTTTGCTGCGCTAACCATTGTCGCGGCGCTGGGTTTGGCGGGATGTGGTCATGTGCCGGCTGCGAAGGAGCAGGGGCGACCGAAGGCCGCCAGCGGTCCTCCGCCGAAAGTCGAAGTCCTGCAAGTCTCCGCACAGCCGTGGCGGCGGACCGTCCGGGCGCAGGGGAGCCTGACGGCGGACGAATACTCGGTTGTCGGAGCGAAAGTTCCCGGGCGGATCGCCGAATCTCGCGTTGAACTTGGAGACACTGTCAAATCGGGCAGTACTCTGGCTCAAATGGAACGGGGCGATCTCGAAACTCGCGTCGCCCAGGCCGAGGCGACCCTGGCGCAAGCGTGTGCGGCGGTCGGGCTGAAGCCCACCGACTCAACGGACAAACTCAATAAAGAAAACTCGCCGCCGGTCCGGCAGGAAAAGGCGATGCTGGAGGATGCCCGCGGGCAACTCCAGCGCGCGCTGCAGCTGCGAGAGCAGGGGGCGATCACGCAGGCGGAAACCGATCAACTGCAGGCCGCCGTCGACGTGGCGGATGCCCGCTATGCGTCATCGCTCAATGCCGTCGAAGAACGACTGGCGACGATTGCTCTCCGACGGGCCGAGCTCAATTTCGCCCGCCAGCAGTTGGCGGACGCCACGGTGGTCGCGCCGTTCGATAGTCTGGTTCAGCAGCGGCATGTAGCGCCGGGCACCTATGTCGCCGTGGGACAGCCGGTCGCCACGCTGGTGCGGATCGATCCGGTCCGATTTCGCGGACAGGTTCCCGAGCGGTTTGCCCTGCAATTGGAGGTCGGTCAGACGGTGGAAGTCCAGCTGGAGGGAGAAGCTCAACCTCGCGTCGGACGGATTTCGCGCATCAGTCCCGAACTCGATCAGCAGACGCGTTCGCTGACCTTCGAGGCGGATCTGCCCAATCCCGATAACCATTTGCGCGCGGGATTGTTTGCCATTGCCGATGTCGTCGTGAATCCGGAATTGCCAGTCCTGGCCGTCCCGCGTACCTCGATCACCGAGTTCGCCGGCGTCGAACGCGTCTGGAAGCTGGTTGATGGCGAGGCCTCGGAGGTCGCCGTCCGGACCGGCCAGTTGCAGGGATCGTTGGTTGAGATTCTGGATGGCATTAAGGAGGGCGACGAAATCGTCATCCAGGCGGGCATGGCCCGGGCCGGCAAAGTCGAGATCGTCAAGCGAGTCACGCTGGATCCCCGTCAGAAGCTGCAGGCCGTCCGAGGCGACTCTGCGGAGGCCGGTCCCGTCGGCGGCGATGTCGAGGAGACCGACGCAGCGTCAGTCCGTAGCGAGTAGATCAGGCCGATCCGGGATGGGCTCCGCGGAGCCGCGACAGGAGCGTAAACCATGCAGTGGCTGGCGGAAGTCTGCGTCAAACGCCCGGTGCTCGCCATCATGATCATCATGGCGCTGGTGGTGTCGGGAATCGCAGCCTATCCCCAGCTTGGCGTCGACCGCTTTCCGAACATGGATCTGCCAACCATGTACGTGCGGGCGGTCTATCCGGGGGCCTCGCCCGAGGAAGTCGAGTCGGAAGTCACGCAAGTCCTCGAAGATGCGATTGCGACGGTCGCGGGCATCGACGAGCTCCGTTCGATCTCCTCCGAAGGCAGCGCGATTGTCATCGTCACCTTCACGCTCAACCGCGAGCTCGACGCCGCAGTCCAGGACGTCCGCGATGCCGTCGGCAGCGTGCTCAACCGTCTCCCGCCGGGCATTGATCCTCCGACCGTCCGCAAACAGGACACCGATTCCTCGCCCATCCTGACGTTGGCGGTCTCCGGTCAACGCGACAGCCGGGAGCTGTACCTGCTGGCGGATCGCTTCGTCAAAAACGTCATCGAGTCCGCACCGGGGGTCGGACAGGTGACGATCGTCGGCGCCGCCGAACGCGCGGTCCAGGTGAATGTCGATTCGCAGCGGCTGGCCGCCTACGGATTGTCGATCATGCAGGTCCGGGACGCGCTGGCGCGACAAAACGCCGAAGTTCCCGGCGGCCGGGTCGACGCGGGGCTCCGCGAACTGAATCTGCGGACGCTCGGTCGCGTCGAACGCGCCCGCGACTTCGACGAGATTGTGGTCGAAACCGTCGGCGGCCGGCGGATTACGCTCGGTGACCTGGGGACCGTGGAAGACGGCCAGAAGGAAGTCCGCACGCTGGCCCGCCTCGACGGTCAGCCCGCCGTCGTGCTGCAGGTTCAGCGGCAGTCGGGAACCAATACTGTTGAGGTGATCGAGGGCATCAAGCAGCGGCTGCCGCGCTGCCGGGAACTTCTCCCGAAAGAGGTCGAAGTCTCCGTCATTCAGGATCAGTCTCGGTACATTGTGGCCGCCCTCCACGAAATCCAGGGCCACCTGATCTCCGGCAGTCTGCTGGCGAGCATCGTCGTCCTGCTCTTCATGGGCTCGTGGCGGTCTACGCTGATCGCGGCCGTCGCGATTCCCGCCTCGGTCATCGCCACCTTCGCCTTCATGCGGGCGTTCGATTTCACGCTCAACAATGTCACCATGCTCGCACTGGTACTGATGGTCGGCGTGGTGATCGACGACGCCATTGTGGTTCTAGAAAACGTTTTCCGATTTCTCGAAGAACACCAGATGTCGCCGCGCGAGGCCGCCATTCACGGCACGCGCGAAATCGGCATGGCGGTGCTGACGACGACGATCTCGCTGGTCATCGTCTTTCTCCCGGTC
This sequence comes from uncultured Planctomycetaceae bacterium, assembly GCA_942493135.1. Lineage (GTDB taxonomy): Bacteria > Planctomycetota > Planctomycetia > Planctomycetales > Planctomycetaceae > Planctellipticum. Next base: position 4,420,762 of record OW818684.1, read on the forward strand.
TCGTTTCTGTCGAGCGTGACCGGGCGGATGCTGTTTCAGTTCGGCATTACGGCGACGGTGGCGATCCTGGTTTCAATGCTGGTCAGCTTCACGCTGACGCCCATGATGTGCAGCCGGCTGCTGCGCAGTTCGGACCGCGATCCCTCACACGCCCCGTCTTCGCGCCGCGGGCTGTATGGAATGATGGAAGGCGGCTACATGTGGCTGCTCCGGTGGTCGCTCAAGTTCAGGTGGCTGGTGCTGTTGATCTGCATCGGCGTGATCGGGCTCAACTGGCCGCTCTACCAGATGGTCAGTCAGGATTACATCCCGACCAACGTGGACGAATCCGAGTTCGAAGTCGGCGTGCAGGCCAAAGAAGGCGCCACGCTGACTGCGATGAACTCCACCATGCAGTTCGTCGAAGGCCAGATCCGGTCCATCGACGGCGTCGAACACGTCCTGGCGACTGTCGGAACCCGCGGGTTTGGCGGCGTCAACCGGGGGGAATGTTACGTTCGCCTGACCGACATCGAAGGACGGACATTCTCCTTCGGGCGATTGTGGGCCGGATTGTTGAAAGGGAATCCTCGCGCCGCCTGGGAAGGCAACTTCACCCAGCAGTCCAAGATGCAGGAAATCCGCAGCCGGCTCCGCGGCCTGAAGGACTGCCGCGTCTCGGTTCGCAACCTGACCTCGCTCCGCCAGGGGGCGCCGGTCGACATTGACTTCTCCCTGACCGCAGCTAATATCCAACAGCTCGCCGAGTTCTCCGAAAAGCTGCGGGAAAAAGTCGTCGAGATCCCCGGGATCGTCGACGTCGACACGACCCTGCGGCTCGACAAACCCGAATGGCGAGTTCACATCGACCGCGAACGGGCGGCCTCGCTGGGCGTCGACGTTCGCGAAATTGCCGATACGCTCCGGATCGCCGTCGGTGGAGATGATCGAGTCTCCCGCTATCGCGACATTTCCGTCGACGACGCCTTCGATGTCGAATTGCGGCTCGTCGGCCTCGACCGGAAGGACCCGCAGGCCATTTCCCAGTTGTTCGTCCGCGGCGCCGGCGGCGCGGTCTCGGCCGGCGCCGTCGCCGAGGGAACGGCGCTGACCCGCATCGACAACGTTGTGGATTTCGAATACGGGGAGGCCCAGGCCCGGATCGACCGTCTCGATCGCCAGCGAATGGTTGCCGTCCGAGCCAACATCCAGCAGGGTTTCTCGCTCGGCGATCGGATTTCCGCCGTCCAGGCGGCGACCGCCGAACTGGGGCTCCCGGCGGGATTCGGCACCCGCGTCATGGGGCGCGGACGCGAACTTGAACGGACATTGCAGGACTTCGGCTGGACCATCGTCCTGTCGTTTGTCTTCATGTATATCGTTCTGGCGGCCCAGTACGAGCATCTCGTGCATCCGATCACGATCCTGCTTTCGCTCCCGCTTGCCGTGCCGTTCGGACTCTGGAGCCTCTACATCGGTGGGGAATCGCTCAACCTGTACTCGGCCCTCGGCATCCTCGTGCTGTTCGGCGTCGTCAAGAAAGCTTCGATTCTGCAGATCGATCACACGAACCACCTGCGGCAGGACAAGGGGATGGAGCGGACCGAGGCGATTCTGCAGGCCAACCGCGACCGGCTCCGGCCGATTCTGATGACGGTAATCTCGTTCGTCGCCGGCCTGCTGCCGCTGCTCCTGGCGACGGGGCCGGGGGCCGAGGAACGCCGGTCGATCGCGGTCGTCGCTGTCGGCGGTCAGACGTTGTCGCTGGTGTTGACACTGCTGGCCATCCCTGTGATCTACTCGATACTGGATGACTTCGGCCTGCTGGTCGTGCGACGTCAGTGGTGTGCCAAACCCGTGACCCGTGCGCCCGAACAACCTGTCACTTCCAATTAGCGCGACTTCGAGCGGACCTGTGGAGCAGACTGACCGTGCGGTGTAGTCTGGAGGGGTCGCTGCCGCCTCCCGGCCGCGGCCGTCTTCCGCTGAGGTGTCGCCATGAGTTTTCGCGTAATCGCTGCTCTGTCTGCCGGACTCGTCTGCCTCGGGTGTGGTCTGTCCGATCGCGGAAACCTTCCGGAAACGGCGAGTGTTCGGCCCGCGGAGGCCGCGTTCGGCGAGACCTCCGATGACTTAATTGTCGACGAGCCTGAATCCACGCCTCCCGACATGCGCTGGATACCCGGGGGGACCTTTTTGATGGGGTCCGACGATCCGAAGTTTCCCGACGAATCTCCCGCCCACAACGTCACTCTGGACGGCTTCTGGATGGACGAGACGGAGGTGACGAATCGTCAATTTGACGAATTCGTACAGGCCACCGGCTACGTCACCGTCGCCGAAAAAGCTCCAGACCGCAACGAGATCGCCAGTCAGGCCGGAATCGACCCGGCGGACATTCCCGCCGAGAATCTGGTCCCCGGCGCGATCTGCTTTAACTCGAAGTTCGACCCGAAGACTCTTCGAAAAGACCATCCGCTCTGGCCCTACCAGGTCTGGACTTACATCCTGGGAGCCAGTTGGCGTCACCCCGAAGGGCCGGATTCAAACATCGACGGTCGCTGGGATCACCCGGTCGTCCACGTCTCGTGGGACGACGCGATTGCCTATTGCCGCTGGGCGGGCAAGCGGCTTCCGACCGAAGCGGAATGGGAATACGCGGCCCGCGGCGGCCTGAAAGAGAGCGAATATCCGTGGGGTAACGACTTGCAGCCCGCGGGAAAGTGGGCCAGCAATATCTGGCAGGGGGAATTTCCGCTTGAGAACCGAGCCGACGACGGCTTCCGCGAAAGCTCACCCGTCAAGACGTTTCCGCCGAATGCGTACGGCCTCTACGACCTGTCCGGCAACGTCTGGGAGTGGTGCGGCGACTGGTACCGGCCCGATTACTACCGGAGCAGCCCCGACCGCAACCCGGCGGGGCCGGTTTCCAGCGTCGATCCGCTGGAACCGACTATACCCAAACGGGTTCAACGCGGCGGTTCCTTCATGTGCAGCGACAACTACTGCATTGGCTACCGTGTCGCAGCGCGCATGAAGGGGGATCTGACGACCGGCACATTCCACTGCGGCTTCCGGACCGTCCTCAGTCCGCGGCAGTTCGAACAGTACCGCAAGGCGCCCGCTCAGCTTCGAGCCGCAAATACGTCGCCATCAGCGGGCGGTTAGTAGAGTCCCGCGATGCTGCTGATGATCGACGACGCGAGGCCGGAAGTTTCGTCCCCCGTCCACATCGTGGCGATCCCTTCGTAGGCCACCCAGCCGTTGACGGCCAGGATCAGCGACGCGGCCGCCAGGCCGGCGATCGAACCAATGCCCCAGGACGGTTCGCGGGGACCGCGTGGCTTGGCGGCCACTGGAGCGAACTCATCGTCGCCAAACGTATCGGCTTCGCCGAACGACTCGTCGCTCGCTTCGAAGACTTCTTCCAACTCGTCGACGCCATCGTCGTCGGAGATCGCATCGATCAGATCGGCGCTGCTTCCCGATGTGCGGTCCAGTTCGTCGACGATGTCCAGATCCTGGACCGAATCGCTGCCGGTGTCAAATTGATCGGAGAGGGAACCTGGCTTCGCCGGAGCGGACTTACCACTCGGGGGCTGCAGGAAGCCCATGACATCTTCGTCTTCATCGTTGAGTTCGAGTTCCAGCGTCTGCTCGCTGTGCAATTCGTCGCCCAGCAGGATCTCACTCGAAGGCGACGGCGCTAATTCGTATTCGGTCTTCGATGAACCGTCGAGCGCGATCCCGCTGTCGCCGGTCGACATGGAGATTCCGCTGTCCGCGCCCGTCAGCGACAGACCGCTGTCATCCGTCGTCAGCGAAATTCCACTGTCGCCCGGATCCAGGGTGGGGCCAACGGTACTGGAAAGCGACAACCCGCTGTCCGAACCCGGTGCGGCCATCACCGAAGATTCGCCCCCCTCAAAAATGCTGCTCGATCCGCTGTGGAGGGTGCTCCCGTCGGTGGCGAGGGTCAGACTGTCGTCCTCCTCGTCCTCGGTAACTCCTTTTTCCTGCAGCGGTGACATGTCTTTCTTGGAGCCGAAGTCCAGCATACTGCCCGAGCCGACGAAGCTGGTCGACGATTCGGATCCCTGAACCAGAATGTCGCTGTCGCTTCGCTCACCCTCGGCCGGTTCCAGGATGGCGTTGTCGCCGCCGGACGTCTCGTCGGAGGTCGGCTTGGCAAAACTCTGCAGCTCCGGACCGCTCCCCGAGCCGCTTTCCAGCGGCGAATTCTTACTGATCATTGTTGGTTGTTCGGACAGGGCGTCTTCGTCCATGTCGACGTCCAGATACTGCAGATCGTCGCCGCCAAGCGTCAGTCCGTGGGACGATTCGTCGGTCAGAATCGACGAATCCATCGACGGGCGGCCTTCCGGCCCGGAGAATTTCCCGGCGGAAGCCAGCTGCTCGACGTCTTCCCGGCGGAACTTGGCAGTCCCGCGATCCATCAATTGACGCAGATCACCGCCCTCAATCAGGCTCTGCAGGCCTTCCGGCGACACTCCATAGAGTGACATGACTTCTTCGGCGGTGAGAAATTTGCGTTCCATAATGATCGAAGTCCCTGCCGGTATACCGGCCAGCTCGGTCAGAGATTGACAATTCCGCACAATCGAATCGCACGATTCGCGATCCGTAACGTTTTGACAGGGCAGGAGTTCCGCAACGCAATGGCCCCTTGAGGCCTCCGCCAACTGTGAAACGCCTGCTTCTGCAAGACTACGCCGCAAAAAGTGAGGACGCCAGTGGTTTTTTGGCATCGCGTTCGCAAAATCAACATTCCTCCTTAACCAATGACTGCATCGCGTGTTGCGCCGTTGGCATACATTTCCGCGAAGTGCCTGGTCGCTCCGTGAAACGGGTGTCAGGAAGTTCCAACGTTCGCGAGAGCAACCCGCCAGATCATTCCGTACGGAACGAAGTCGACCGACGTTTGACGACTGCCTGGCGGAACGTTATCCTCCTGCGTTCCGAAAGTGGCGAGGTTCTGCCATTCGCCAGGAATCCATCGAGAGGATCGGCCTGCACTCCATCAGGCCATGGGAGCGTCGACGTGTCCGAGATCGTGGTGAAAGACTTTCTGGAAGCGGGAATTCATTACGGACACCGGACCAGCCGGTGGAATCCGCGGATGCGCCCGTATATCTACGGTCGACGGAACCTGATTCACATCATTGACATCAAAGAGACGGTTCGCGGTCTGCTGAGAGCGAAGCGTTACCTGCAGAAGGTGGCCTCGCAGGGGAGCCTGGTGCTCTTCGTCGGCACCAAAAAGCAGGCCTCCGACAGCATCAAGGAATTCTCGACGGCCTGCGGCATGCCGTATGTGGATTATCGCTGGCTGGGCGGGATCTTCACGAACTTCCGGACGATCCGCAATCGGATGAAGCGACTGGAAGAGCTCGATCGGATCTTCAACTCGGGCGAGATCGAGACTTACTCGAAGAAGCGTCAGTCCTCGCTGATCCGCGAGCACCGCAAGATGCTCCGGAATCTGAATGGACTCCGCGATATGAACCGTCTGCCGGAAGCGATGGTCATCGTCGATCCGCGGAAGGAACACAACGCCGTCCACGAAGCCCGGCTGATGGGCATCAAGGTGATCGGCCTGCTCGATACCGACTGCAATCCGGACGATATCGACCTGCCGATCCCGGGCAACGACGACAGCATCCGCTCAATTCAGCTGGTGCTCAAGCACCTGACCGAGGCCATCCAGGAAGGTCGCAGCGCGCTGCCGCAGGATGCCAACGGCAAGGATCTGGAACTGGAGCACAAGGCTGTTCCGTCCCTTTCTTAGGGCGGTGCCGAACCCTGCCGGACGCAACGGCGTCTGACGTACAGGGTCAGCTTTTACGACTCACGCTGCCGCGACCGGGATAACGGCCGCGGCGGCTTTCTTTGACGACATCGACGAGGAGATGGACTCATGGCCGAGATCTCGGCTGCGACAGTCAAGGCGCTGCGCGATCTGACCGACCTGCCCATGATGGATTGCAAGCGGGCTCTGACGGAGGCTGCTGGCGATCAGGACAAGGCAATTGCGCTCCTCAAGGAATGGGGTAAGAAGGTCTCTATCAAGCGGGCCGAGAACGCCACCTCCGAGGGGCTGATCCGCGTGCTGGTTGCCGACGACGGCAGCGCCGGCGCCATGATCGAACTGCAGTGCGAGTCGGCCCCGGTCGCCAAGGCGGACGACTTCATTCTGCTCGCCGACCAGTGCGTCAAGCAGTTGCTCAATGGTCCCGGGGCGTCGACGCCCGACGAACTGCTTGCTCAGGCGGCACCCGACGTTCCCGGCAAGACGCTGGCCCAGCTTCTGGAAGACGTGCAGAACAAGATTCGCGAGAAGATGCTGCTGGCGCGGATTCTGAAGGTTGCCGGTCCGGTTGGCGGATATGCGCACCACGACGGCAAGACCGGCGTGCTGGCCGCGGGCGAAGGCAAATTCGACTCCGTGCTTCGCGATGTCGCCATGCACGTCGCAGCGCTCCGTCCGCTCGTGACACAGCCGGAAGAGCTCGCCGCCGACATTGTTGCCGCGGAACGCGATCGTCTGACGCAGGAAGCCACGGCCTCCGGCAAGCCGGCCAATATCGTCGAGAAGATCGTCGACGGCCGGATGAAGACGTTCTTTGCGGAGCAGGGCGTGCTCGTGCATCAGCTCTTCGCCAAGGACGACAGCAAGACGGTCAGCCAGGCGCTCGCCGAAAAGGGCCTCAAGGCCACGGGCTTTACCCGCTGGATTCTCGGTAACTGAGAAGCGTTGCGGGCGCCATCATGGACGAGTCCGTTTGACAGATGATAGATTCAGGGGGCGATGTCGCCCCCTGAATCGTTTCCCGGAGCAGGTGGAACGATCCCGGCCTGTCCCGCAGCTGTCCACGAAGCGAGTTGAAACATGCCTGACGCCTCGATGCCCGCCGGAACTCCCGCTTACAAGCGAGTCCTGCTCAAACTGAGCGGGGAAAGCTTCTGTCGCCCTGGCGAATCGGGCATCAGCTTGTCGGAAGTCTCAATCATCTGCGAGCAGATCAAACGCGTCGTCGCCACCGGCGTCGAACTCGCTATCGTCTGCGGCGGCGGCAACATTCTCCGCGGCAAAGAATTCTCGGCCTCGAACTCGATCGTGATCCCGTCGACGGCCCATTATATGGGGATGCTCGCCACGGTGATCAACGGCCTGGCGCTGCAGGACGCCTTGGAGAGCTTCGGCGTCGCCACGCGGCTGCAGAGTGCAATCCGCATGGAAGGGGTCGCCGAGCCGTTCATCCGCCGCCGCTGCATTCGGCACCTGCAAAAGGGGCGGGTCGTGATTCTGGCCGCCGGAACCGGCAGCCCGTTTGTGACAACCGATACCGCCGCCGCGCTGCGGGCCCGCGAGATCGACGCCGACGTGCTGGTCAAAGCGACCCGCGTCGACGGCATCTATTCGGAAGACCCCCTGAAGAATCCGCACGCGATGCGATACTCGGAGATCTCCTACCAGGATGTCATCCGGCAGGGACTGCAGGTGATGGACATGCAGGCCATGCATCACTGCATGGAGCACGGCATCCCGATCGTCGTGCTCAACTACCAGAAGCCCGGCAATATCGAACGCGCCATCGCCGGCGAACGGATGGGAACGCGGGTCGGGTAGCCTTCCTCAGTGGCCAACTTCCAGGAATCCGTCTCGCGCATACGAAACGGTGTTTGATCGGAGGAAGAGGGTGAAATGTGAGTCGTGAATAGTGCCGAGTGCAGAATGCCGGATGGAATCCGCCCCCGCCGGTTCTTCATTTTGCACTCATCACTACTCAATACTCACTGTTCACTTTCCTGATCTCTCCCGCTCGCTTCGCTGTGATTCCGCGAGTTCAGCCGAACACGCCCCAGACCGGTTTCCCCGCCGAAATCGGCTGCGGCCGGTCAAGCCGGTTGCGGACTTCCGTGTGGGAGTCGATGCCGAGCGCCGTATACATCGTTGCCGCCAGGTCGTCGAGCAGCACCGGATCGCGATCCGGGTAGGCGGCTTCCCGGTCCGATGCGCCGTGGACGTAGCCCCGTTTGACGCCGCCCCCCGCCAGCAGCACCGTGTAGCACTGCGGCCAGTGGTCCCGGCTGATGTTCGCGTTCAGCTTTGGCGTCCGGCCGAATTCCCCCATCCACACAATCAGCGTCGAGTCGAGCAGCCCGCGCTCGTCGAGGTCTTCGATCAGCGTCGGCAGCGTCTGGTCCAGCAGCGGCAGATGATACTTATCGAGAATCGGATACATGCGGGTGTTGTCGAAGCCGTGCGTGTCCCAGCCGTCTTCCAGCCGCCTTCCGCCGATGCTCCTGGCATAGTACACGTTGACGAACTTGACCCCCGTTTCGACCAGGCGGCGTGCCAGCAGGCAGCTTTGCCCGTAGGTCGTGCGCCCGTAACGGTCGCGGACTGCAGCCGGCTCTGAGGACAGGTCGAACGCTTGCCGGACGCGCGGCGAATTCAACATGCCGATCGCCCGCGTGTAATAGTCGTCCAGACCGCGGGCGGCGGCGGCATAGTCGAGCAGCCCGGCCTGGCGATTGATCAGCCGCTGCATCTCGGTTCGCTGCTGCAGCCGCCCGGCGGTCACGGATCGCGGCAGGCTCAGTTCCGGCAATGCAAAGTCCGGCGCATTCGGATCGGCTTTCACCAGCAGCGGGTCGTGCGCCTTGCCGAGGAAACTGGCATGCTGGCCCGGTGTGATTTCTCCGTCGCGAATGACGTACGGATAAGCCACGAACGACGGCAGATCGTCCTGCACGGGTGCGAGGCGGTCGACGACCGAGCCGTACGCCGGGGCCAGCTCCAGCGTATCGCGCAGGCGGATGTCGTCGACGGGAGGTGCATGACCCGTCAGGGCGTAATACGACGCCGAATTGTGATTCTTCATCGTGTGGTAGACGCTGCGGAGCAGCGTCACCTTGTGCATGACCTTCGCAATCTGCGGCAACCGGTCGCAGATCGTGATTCCGGGGGCGCTGGTCTCCATCACCCCGTAGTGGCTGCGGATGCCCTCCGGAGCGTCGGGTTTGGGGTCGAACGTATCGAGATGGCTCGGCCCGCCGAACTGGTAAAGAAAGATCACCGACTTCGCCGGTCCGGAGCGCTGCGCACCAGCGTCCACTGCCTGCATCAGCTTCGGCAGCGTCAGCCCCAGCATCCCCGCCCCGCCAATCTGCAGGGCCGAGCGCCGAGTCCATTGGGCAACGTCATTCGGGGGCATGGCCATGTCTCGATTCCATTTCTACCGTCGTTGCGTGAAGTCTTTTCTGTTGGTCGTCCCACTAATGCCGCAGCAGAAACTCGTGGGAATTCAATAGTCCCCACGCCAGGTCTTCCAGGGCCGAGCGTCGATTGGCCGCGCCGTCCAGCGCCGTCTTTGCGGCCTCAAGTTCCTCCGGAGACGGTTCGCGAGTCAACGCCGTCCAGTAGAGCGAGCGAACCAGTTCGTCGGTCGACGCGGACGAATTCGCCAGCCGACCCAGACGGTTGTCGTCGCGGCCGAGCCACTGGTTGAGCAGTTCCCCGCTGATCAGCTCAAAGGTCTGATTGAGTGTCGTCTCGTCGGTCCGCTCGCAGTCGCACGACTGCAGCCGCGGCGGCTTGCCGAACAGCGTCAGGAAGCTGTCTTCACGCGTGGGGCGTTGCTCGCGCAACCGGACGGCGTGTACGCCGCAGAGCTGCTGCGCACGCATCCCTGCCGGGTAGCCGGCGAATTCCAGCGGCACGTCCAGCGTCGACGAGACCGAGTCCAGAAGCTGCTCCGCCGAGTACCGTCGGACTTGCGCCCGCGAAAAATTCAGCTCATCGTCACGGTTGGAGGCGTTGGGGACGGCCGAAAACTGGTACGTCTGCGAATTGGCGATGATCCGGACCAGGTGCCGGAAGTCGTAGCCGCTGGACCGCAGCTCCTGAGCCAGGGTCGCCAGCAGCGCCGGATTCGACGGCGGATTGGTGGCCCGGAAGTCATCCACGGGATCGACAATGCCCCGCCCCAGAATCTGCTGCCAGGTCCGGTTGGCCAGCATCTCCGCAAATCGCGGATTGTCCGCAGACGTCAACCAGTCGGCGAGCTCCAGCAGTCGATCGGCGTCTCCCGAGACGGGCTCTGCCGACTTCGACAGGAACTGCGGCGGACGAGGCCGGCCCGTTCGAGGATCGGCGACCTCCCCTGCGGACTTCATAAAGACGATCTGCTCGCCGTCGAACTCATGCTTGTCATTGGTATCCCGTCGACGGTTCTCCAGGACCTTGTAGTCCACGCGGGCAAACAGGTTCGACCAACTGTAGTAATCGTCCTGGGTCCATTGATCGAACGGATGATTGTGGCACTTCGCGCACTGCAGGCGGATGCCCAGAAACAATTGAGCCACACCCTCCGACCGCTCGAAAGGATCGCGCATCGCCCGATAGAAGTTGGCCGTCGGCTCGGAGTATGTGCTGCCGCGGGAGCCGATCAGGTCTCGGACCATCTTGTCGAGTGGCTTGTTCGTCGCAAAGCAGTCCCGCAGCCAGCCGTGAAAGACCTGGGCCCCCTTGCGATCGAGCGTCTTTTCCTCGATCCGCAGCATGTCCGCCCAGCGGAGCGCCCACCAGTCAGCGAACTCCGGACGTTCGAGCAGCTCGTCAATCACGCGGCCCCGTTTGTCTGGGGACTTGTCCGCGACGAACTTCCGGGCGGCTTCGGCCGAGGGAGGCAGGCCGATCAGGTCCAGCGAGACGCGCCGCAAGAACGTCGCGTCATCGCTCTGCGCCGACGGTTGAATCCTCACCTGCCGCAGCTTGGCAAACACATGCTCATCGATCGCGTTGGCAGGCTGCGGGCCCGTCCATTCCGACGCTCCACCTTCCGGCAGCAGCAGTACGCGGACCGGAGTCTGGGTCTGCAGTAGCCGGACCAGCAGCGTCGTTTCCCCGCGCGCCGAGCCGCGGACTTCTCCCTCTGCCGAAACGTCAATGACCGGCTGCGCCACTTCATAAACGGCTTTCGACGTCACGTCCTCGACCGCGCCGTCCGAATACTGGGCGGTGACCTGGACCGCCGATTTCCAGTCCGGTCCGGTGAGAATCAGTTCGGCTGGCTCGACCGTCAGCGCTTTCAGCCGGCGCGTCCCCGCAGCATCGGCCGGCAGGCCCGCGGCGATCCAGTCCCGGAGCACTCGATATTCGGGCGAATCCACCGCAAACCGCCGGCCCCCTTCGTGGGCCACCTGCATCGTGGCCTTCAACAGCACCAGACTCTGGTCGGGGGCGGAGGTGTTGGTTCGCCGCGCCTGCCAGTCGCGTGTGAGTACCTGAAAGTCGCCGGCGGGATTCTGGCCGCGGAGGGAGATCTGGAAGCCCCCCTTCCCCCGGGCATTGCCGTGACACGTTCCCAGATTACAGCCCGATTTCGACAGCACCGCCATGACATCGTTGCGAAAACTGACCGGCGGACCGGCCAGAATGACGACAGAATCGCTCAGCCCGAGGGCCAGCGTCAGCAGTCCGGTGATTCGGAACACGCCGAGAATCCGGTTCGATTGCGTCGAGGGAGGAAGCTTTGGCATGGGATCTCGGCGGCAGGCGAAACAGGCGGTTCGGCGGAGCCATCCATCAATATCGGCCGATGCAGTATTCTATTCCGGGAACTTGCCCTGCGAAAGGCGTGGTCGGCGAATCCGCCTTGTTGGTATTGTCACGTCTGACGCTCCGGAGGATTGTGAGACCGGTAGCCACGTCGTTTGCTTCGTGAAACTCCAACGAGGGACGCCTCCTGTGATCAAGCATCGCGGACTCTGCAGCCTTCTGGCGCCTGCACTCCTGATGACGGCGAATCCGGTTCCGGCGCTGGCCAGGGTTTACGCGCCGCGGGTCGTCGCCGTCGGACAGCCCGATCCGCAGAGCGCGAACACCTTTCTCGCGCACGCCGCCTGGAAAGATCTGCCAGCCGAAAAACGAGCCGACGCGATCGGAACATTTCTGCTCGACCCGGCAAATGGCTTGCAGGTCACGGCGGTGTCTCCATTCACAGGGGCCGATCCCCGGCCGGAGCACCATCTGATCCGGGATCCTCTGCAGCTCTGGAACGTCTACGGCGCGGCGTCGCCGGAAGCGCTGAGTGCTGCGGTCGCCGCCCTGTGGGATGCCGGCGGTCCCGGGCGGGCGCAGGTTCTTTTTGATTCGCAGGCCAATCGCTGGGCTGTGGCGATTCCGACTGGCACCGGCAGCCGCGTCTTCGTTCCGGGCGGCGGAGAGTTTGCGGAGGTCGCAACTCTCCATCCCCGTTATTCCCAGGGCGTCGCACAGTACACGCAAGATCTCCTTCTCCGCCGCGGAGAAACCTTCACCGCCTGGTTTGCTCCGCAGGGCGATCGGTGGAGACTTGATCCCTCATGGCTCAAAGACAAGTCTCTCAAAGCCAGCCTTCTACAGCCGCCTGCTGGCCCCAAGATCCTGGGTGACGACATGGCGGCCGTCCGCCGCGGCAACGGCCTGTTCGTCTACGAACCTCAGTTGCAGGGGGACGCCGCAGATTTCGTGGACGGCGTTCTGACGTCACGCAATCTGAAAATCACCGACTCCGGACTGACCCTCGACTCCGCCGGCGACGGTTTCGCCGTGTTCGCCGTCGAAACGCCGTTTGTCATTGTCCCGGAACTGGGCGACATTGCCGATCCCAAGGATGACCGCGGGGCGTCGGTCGTCGAATTCGACGGCGCCGGGTTGACAGCCGCCTGGTCTCCCGACGCCGGTGCGACGTGGATTTCACTCGAAACGAAAGAGTTTCCGGCGAAGCTCGATCTGACGAAGGAGGTCTCAGGCAAGTCGGGTTATCTGCTCCGTTTGAACCTCAAGGGCAAACCGGGCGAAGCGGTCGTGAAATCGTTCCGTGTGTCGACCTGGGTTCAACTGGCGCCCAGTGCGTTGCCGGTAGTCCGCCCGGGTGAAAACCGCTTCGAACTGAAAACCCGCGACCACATTGGACTGGAGTCCCTGCCGCTGGTGGTTGAAGCGAACGGCCCCGATGAAAATGAATTCCTGAAGTACGCCATCCGCCCGCCTCGCGAACTGAATCCCGACAACAGCCAGCGCCGCGCCGTCGGTCCTTTCAGTCTGCGAATCCCGGCCCGGCCGGGAACACAGATCGCCTGGCTGTCGGTGGCCGCCAGTCTCTCGGCGGATCCGGGCGGGAGCCAGACCGCACGGTTCGGGCTCGCGACCGATCGCCCTGCGGCCTTCGTGGCCCAGGACCTGCCCCGACTGCCCGGCGAACACAACCACTGGCATTATCAGTTTCTGAGCGATGTCCGGCTGGAACAGCCGGCGGAAACCGTCTATCTGCAGTTGGAAGGCCGGCCTTCGCTCAACGCGTACCGCGTGGTGGCGCATTGCATTCCGCGCGAAGCTCAACCGGCAAGCCGTCTCCAGGTCACCCACCGCTGGCGGGAAGCCGGCGTCGAGAAAGAATCGGCCCACGAACTGGAGGAGGGGGCGAGCTATCAGGTCATCGCCGGCGATCAGATCGAGAATGTGGCCGTGGAATATGGCGTGGCCGGTGGAAGACCTCCCCGCTGACGCCTGCATTTGATCCGCGGTGCTTCAGAGTGCGTTTCCTCGCGAAACCTCCCGGATTCAGCGCGGGTACACACCCGTAATGGGATTGTGTCCTCCGTTTGAAATCGACAAGATATCGAGCCGTTCAGCGCTCCGTTGAGTAACGGTGCAGCTCCTTCTGCAGTCCGACACTGTCGGGGGACGGGGGCGGTTTTCGCCGATCGTCGGAAAGGATTGGATCGAGGTATGAAGATGTTGAAATTCGGCCCGGCCGCGCTGCTGAGCCTCGGATTCGCCCTGTGCACGGCGATGCAGCCCGTCCGCGGCGAAGAGGATCCGGTCGTCGAGCAGCTCCTGCCGCCGCAGACGATGCTCATGATCTCGGTTCCGGACGTGCCGGAATTGAAGGCGCAGGGGGCTGACTCGCTGTTCGGCAAACTGCTCGCCGATCCCGCCCTGCAGCCGTTCATTGAAGAAGTTCGCGGGAAGCTCGACGAGGCTTCCAACGCCGTCAGCGAAAAGCTCGGACTGTCGCTGGCTGATCTGGCGGATCTGCCTCAGGGCGAAGTGACCTTTGCCGTCGTTGCTCCCAAACCCGGCAAGCTGGCCGCCGTGATGCTGTTGGATTACGGCGAACATGGCGACGAAATCGACAAACTCCTCGAGCAGGGGCATGCCGCCGCCGTGGAACAGGGCTGCGAGCACTCGACCCAAATGATTGGCGACGTCGAAGTCAACATCTACAAGATCCCGAATAACGATCCGAACAACCCGGTCAAGCACGTCGCCTACTTTTCGCACGACAGCTATCTCGGCGTGGCGACGGACATTGCCGCCCTGCAGCAGGTCCTCGACCGGATGTCCGGTTCGAAACGAGACTCGCTGGCCACGACCGACGTCTACTCGTACATCAGCGAAAAGGTGGAAGCCGGCGACGCCGATCCCGCTTTCGTCTGGTATTTCGATCCTATCGGCCTCGTGCAGTCCGCCGTTACGATGATCCAGGTCCAGAACCCGCAGGCGGCTATGGTCATGGGCTTTCTGCCCATCCTGGGGATCGACAAGCTCAAGGGGATGGGGGGGGCCAGCTACTTCGCCGTCGATGACTACGACGGCATGACAAAATCCTTCATCTACGCCGAGCAGCCCACCAGCGGACTGATGAACGTGTTCCAGTTCCCCGCCACCGCCATGTCTCCCCCCGCCTGGGTACCGGCCGACGCGGTGATGTACAGTGGTTTTAACTGGGATGCCGCCGAAGCGTATTCGGCCGTCGAGACCCTGCTCGACTCGTTCCAGGGCCCCGGCGCCTTCGAACGGATCATTGATGGATTTGCCGAAGACGAAGAAGGCCCGCAGATCCACATCAAGAAGGACATCATCGAACAGCTCTCCGGCCTGATTCACATCGTCGGCAACGCTCCGGCGTCCGCCGACGAGCCGAGCCAGGACTTCATTGTCGCTCTGGGCCTCAAGAACGAAGACAAGGTCAAGAAGCTCCTCGCCAAAGCCGCCAAGTCCGACGGATTCGACGGCAAGATCCGAGAGTTCGAGGGTGCGACGGTCTACGAAATGTCCTTCGATGCCGGCGGGGCCGAAAAGTCCCTCGTCGTCACCGTCACCGGCGACACCCTCGTCGTCGGCACCGAGCCGAGCAGCGTGGAGAATGTCATCCGGGGCAAGAGCGGCGCAAGTTCGCTGGCCGACTCGGCGGGATACAAGAAACTGGCGAAGCACATTCCCGGTAAGGTTTCCATCCTGAGCTACCAGAAGCAGGATGCTCAGCTTCAAGCCGGGTACGAGCAGTTGAGGGCGATGGACCCGGAATCCGCTGGCGGTCTCGACATGAGCAAGCTGCCGGAGTTCGATGTCATCCAGAAATACCTGCGACCCTCGGTTTCCTACGTCGTTCCGGACGAGAACGGGGCCCTGCAGGTCGGCTTCACGCTGAAAGACTGAGCAGTCTGAGGCCGCCGTTTCGACGCCGGCAATGGACTTGGACAATCCTCGCGAGGCCCCGCAGTCATCGACTGTGGGGCCTCGCTTCGTTTGCGGGCGAAACTTTTCTGCCGACGACGTGTTCAATCTCCTGTGATGACTACGGTTTCTACAGGACAAGTCCGCGGCTTCGAGCCCGGCGGATGATTTACGGGACGCAACATCATGCAGCGTGAACACTGGCTCTGGGGGGCGGCTCTGGCCGCAGCAATCGGGCCGGCCGGTCTGGCCGCCGCTCAGGACGCTCTTCCCAAACCGGCCGATCTATTCAAACAGCTCGACAAGAATGCCGACGGCAAACTTGTCGCCGACGAGATTCCCCAGGAACACCGCCGCCTGTTCGAGCGCGTTCAGCGGGCAGGCGACAAAAATGAAGACGGCCAGCTCAACCTCGAAGAATTCGAAGCGGCCCATCAGCCGGACGCTCCCACCGGCGGAAGTCTCGGCGGTCCAGGCGGTGCCGGAGGTGGACGCCCGAATCCCGAGGAGTTTCGCGAACGTCTGAAGCAGATGGACCGCAATGGCGACGGCAAGATCTCCCGGAGCGAAATTCCCGACTTCGCCAGAGAACGTCTGATGCCGCTGTTCGACCGGCTCGGCAAGGACGAACTTTCGCTCGAAGACATCGGCCGATTCTCCGGCGGACAACGCCCCGAACCGGGTCAGCTCTTCGGCCAACTCGACAAGAACAGCGACGGCAAGGTCTCGCGCGACGAGCTTCCCGCAGAAGCCCGCGAACGGATGGCCCGCTACTTTGATCAGGCCGGCAAGGACGAACTGACTCGCGACGAGTTCGCCGCCGCCTTCCGCGGTGCGATGCAAGGACCTCCCGGTGACGGCAATCGTCCTCGAACAGCCGATGGACAGCCCGGCGGCCGCCCCGGCTTCGGCCCCCCTCGCATGCCTCGCTTCCTGCAGACGCTCGATGCCGACGGAGACTCCCGCATCTCCAAGGCCGAATTGTCCAAGGCTGGCGAAAAGTTCGCCGATCTCGACGAGAACAGCGATGGTCAACTCGATCCGCGTGAGCTGATGGGCCCCCCGCCGGAAGGCATGGGACCCGGTATGGCGCTCGGAGGACAGCGTCCCGCCGCTGGTCGCCCGGAAATGGAAGGCCGGCGTCCCGAGGGAGACCGCCCGGGAACTCCTCAGACCGGACGTACCGATGGCCAGTTCCTGGCCCGCCTCGACAAGAATGGCGACGGCAAACTGTCGAAGGACGAGGCCCCCGAACGCATGAAAGAGAATTTCGAGCGACTGGACCGCAACAAGGACGGATTCCTCGATCGAGAAGAAATGCTCAGTCAGTTCCGTCAGGGGCGTCCCGGCGGCCGTCCCCCCGCGGAAGGTCAGCCGGACAAGAAGCCTGAATAGCCCATTCGCAGTTCCTGCTTCCCGCGGACCTCCTCTCTCCGCGGCGAGAATCGCCCGAACGCCCCGGCGTCCATTGCCGGGGCGTTCGCATTGATCGGGGCGGAATTCCCGGCTGCGAGTGCCTGACCCAGCCGTCCCGGAGGCAGAAACCGGCCAGTCCTGCCGGTCTGCGGTCGATTTCCCGGAACGCGTCCTGCTCGTGGCTTCCGAGTGGCGGGCTCCCTCTTGACCCACTCTTCGTGATCCGGGATGGTCCGGTTTTGCAGGCCCATCCGCCGCTCTCCACATTCCATCAGGCTCAAACGAGGAGACGCACCATGCCCCCCTTGCGAACCCTCATCCTTATGGCGCTGCTGGTCAGCAACGCGACCGGCTGTTCCCTTCTGTATGAACTGCAGCCCCATCGGCTCCGCAAACTCAACAGCGGCCCGGCCCCGTCCTTTGACCCGGAATTCAGCAGTCTGAATTCGCCGACGGCCGTCGAATTCGCAAGCGCCGACGCAGGCCATACGCCGCCGGTCCTCCGAGCCCAGAGCCCCCTGTAGGGTCGATTCCCCCGGCCGGTCTGCCATCGCGGTCTGGCAGAATTCAATCTCGCGAATTCCGCCCTCCCGGCCGTCCTGCGCGACTGTCTTCGCGCGCTGCCAGATGCCGTTTCTCAGCTCTCCGTCCCTCAACGCTGAATGCTCAGCGCTCCTCCGCTCCCCAACAGACACTTGCGGCATAGCGCGAACCACGCCTAGACTTGTGTTTTGCGCCTCGAAAGACGCGCCTGTGGATTTCCCCCCGGCGCGGCTTTCCTCTTCCCACGATCCTGCTTCCCGAGGGGACGATCACCATGTCTGGACAGTCACGCCGTCAGTTCCTGGAAAACTCCATGTTTGCGGCCGCCGCCGCAGCCATGGCCGCGCACCGTGCGACCCCTGCCGTCGCGCAGGACACTCCCAAGGCCGGAGCGAACGAGATCCTTCAGGTCTGCGTCGTCGGCGTGAACGGCCGGGGTGGATCTCACCTGGCCGGCTTCGGGGATCGCAAAGACTGCCACATCGCAGCCATCGTCGACTGCGACGAAGTCGTCGGCAACAAGAAGGCTGACGAGATCGAGAAGAGATTCGGCAAGCGCCCGACCGTGTATCTCGACATGCGAAAGGCCTTCGAAGATAAGGCGCTCGATATCGTCAGCATCGCCACGCCGAACCACTGGCACGCCCTGGCCGCCATCTGGGCCATTCAGGCCGGCAAAGACGTCTACGTCGAAAAGCCCGTCAGCCACAACGTCAGCGAAGGCCGGCGCATCGTCGAAGCCGCCCGCAAGTACAACAAAATCTGCCAGACCGGCACCCAGAGCCGCTCGAACCCCGGCATGCGGGAAGTCATCGAGCTGCTCCACAAGGGGGAAGTCGGCGAGGTCAAGCTGGCACGCGGTCTCTGCTATAAGCCTCGTCCCTCGATCGGTCCCCGCGGCAACTATGACGTCCCGGCCAGCGTCAACTATGACCTCTGGTCCGGGCCGGCCGAGATCAAGCCGCTGACCCGCCCCAAGCTCCACTACGACTGGCACTGGCAGTGGGATTACGGCAATGGCGACCTCGGAAACCAGGGGATCCACCAGATGGATATCGCCCGCTGGGGCCTGGGCGAAATGGATCTCGGCGAGTCCGTCTTCAGCCTTGGCGGCCGGTTCGGCTACGAAGACGCCGGCGAAACCGCCAACACCCAGATCTGCCTGCACCAGTTCAGCTCGGGCAAGCGGCTCATCTTTGAAGTTCGCGGTCTGAAGACCGACGACTACAAGGGCGCGAAAGTCGGCGTGATCTTCGAAGGTTCGGACGGCTATGTCGTCAGCCCCAGTTACAACGGGGGCGTGGTGTTCGACAAGGACGGCAAGCAGCTCAAGTCGATCGCCAAGGGAGGAGACAGCAACCACTTCGCCAACTTTGTCGCAGCCGTCCGCAGCCGGGACTCCAAGGATCTGAACGCCGACATCCTCGAAGGGCATCTGTCGAGCGCCCTTTGCCACGTCGGCAATATTTCCTACCGCCTGGGGACCCCGATCAGCGCCGCCGACATCGGACAGCAGCTACAGGGGGATGACGTCGCACTCGAAACCTTCGATCGTTTCCAGTCTCACTTGAAGGACAACAAGGTCGACCCCGCGACAACAAAGATCGCCTTCGGCCCCAAACTGACCCTGGGGGGCCAGGAAGTTTTCAGCGGCGAGCGTGCCGCCGAAGCCAACAAATTCCTGACCCGCGAGTACCGCGCCCCGTTCGTGGTGCCTGAGACCAAGGATCTGTAGGATTCAGCTTCGGCTGAGAAAGTGATATCAAGTACGCCCCCGTCGCTCGCGACGGGGGCGTACTTCTTTGCCGGATTTCACTCACCAGTCCACCGCCACCTTCAATACCACCTTGCAGACCTCCGCCGGCGTTCCAACCGCCAGATTTGGCGCATGAATGTCTTCCGGATAGAAGATCGCGAACTGTCCCTGCCCGAATGAAATCGTATCCGTTCCCGGGGCGTAGATGATGACATCCCGTTCGGCGCTGTAGGGCAGCGTGACTTTCGGAGCGTGCTCCAGTGGAACATAGCCGACCCGCTCCGCGCCGCTCGCGATGAACTGCACGTCGATGTACTTCCGGTGCGACTCCCAGATCGCCTGCTCGGGGAGCCGCGTCTGATAACGGGCCACATTGGCGATCAGCCGGTCCCCGTCCAGCTCGTACTTCCCGGAAGCGACCTCTTCCGGGCGAAAAGTCCGCAGATAGTCAAAGGCCTTCGCAATCCCGGGCGACAGCGTCCGGTAGCGGTCCGCGTGCGTCAGATCGTCGAGAATCATGAAAGTTCCTGCTCAAGGGCGTGCGAAACACGTCAGGTTATCGGACGGGTTGAAAACGTGGCGGCGGTCAAGGCGCCCGCCAGCTCGTTAATCTCGTGTTCGGGCGATGACCACTGGGTGCGGCGGAGTCGCGCGATGGCATGCTGTCGGACGAACTCCTGGCGGGATTCGTCGCCGACCAGATAATCGACCGGACTGGCCCCGTCGATCCTCGCCAGCAGGCAGGCGACCGTATGAGCGGCAGCCCGCGCCGACAGGTCTGGTGAAGTCAGTTCTGCTGCGTTCGCGGACTGCTTCACCCGCTCGCGCCAGCCCGTCAGAGCGACCCGTGCGACATCCAGGAGCGGGCCACTCTGCGGATGATGGAAAACCGCCTTCAGCAGCAGATGGCTGAAAAAGAAGCCCAAGTCAAACGCCGGGTCGCCGAGATGAGCCGTCTCAAAGTCGACCAGCGAGATGCCATCGGGGTGAATCAGAATGTTCTTCGGGCTGAAGTCGGCATGGACCAGACAGATTGAACTCTCATACGTCCCGGCAATCAGCGTTTCCACCTCTGCCGCGACCTCCGGAACTCGCACCGTCAGCCGCCGGTAAAACGGCTCGATCCGCAATTCCTCGAAGACCTCGCGGTTCTGCCAGCCGGCGAGTTCGTCCCCGATCGCCGCCGATTCCGCATGCAGCGTCCCCAGCAACCCGCCAATCCGACGAGCCAGCCCGAGGTCGACGGCACCCTCCAGCAGAAGCTGCTTCCAGACCACGTGATCCGGGCGAATGGCCTCCATCGCCATCACGAAGTTCTCGCGGTCCTCGAAAAGCGGCTGCGGAACGACGCCGGGAGGCAGGCGGGCCGAGAGCCACCGCAGAACTTCCGCCTCGCGGAAAATCCGGTCGAGCCGGCTGAACCAGGGATCGGCCGTCCGCAACCGGCTCCGGCTCTGCTTCAGGACGAACGGGGGAGCCGATTCCGCCTCCACGCGCAGGACGCAGTTCGAGACGCCCCAGGCGAGCGGAATAATCGTTACAGCCTTTTCAGCCGGAATTCGCTGCGTTCTCCGCAGGTAATCGGTTGCCGTATCCGCGGTAATTTCCCACATGCAGCTTCCCTTCCGTGCCTGCCCGGAATCCGCAACATTTTCCCAGTCTTCGCGACCGGACTTCCTGTCGGACAATCATCGTAACTTGTTACAGGGGCGATGCCTATGCCTGCTCGAGTTGAGCGGTTGTCACGACCGCAACACCGCCTCTGACCACGGTGGATTCACCGAGGCCGACCGGCCGATCCGTTGACAAGGACACGGTGGCGGTCAACAACGACCGGCGACAGGGAGGCGGTCTGTCCACCCCGGCGGAACGGGAAATTGTGGATGATACGGCAACTTTTCGTTGCCCGTCGTGGAACATTCGATTTAAGATGTGATTACGAAAATCTCGGCAGCGCCGCGACGGGCCGTTTCCTGGCTACGTTGTCGCTGTCAGTCTCCGGACGGTTCGCGTCCGGCTGATTCACCGAAAGGGTTTCTCATGGTCCGCCGTCGTTTCCCTGGTCTGCTGGCCGCTGTCTGTAGTGCCGCTGTGGCCATGGGCGGAGTTGTCCTGACATCCGACACGGCGGTTGCTGCGAAGAAGATCTCCCGCAAGCCCGTGGTCACCAAGACCACATTCGACCCGGCTGCCGAAGAGGTCGAACTGTTCGCCGCCATCGAGGCTGGTCAGGTCTCTGCCCGCCTGATCCCGCGAAACGCCCGCAGCGGAAACGTCCTGTTTGAAAACAAGACCGATAAGCCCCTCACGATCAAAGTCCCGGATGCTGTCATCGGCGTCCCCGTGAAGAACGCCCAGTTTGGTGGCGGCATGGGCGGCGGCGGCATGGGCGGTGGCGGCATGGGTGGTATGGGGGGCGGCATGGGAGGTATGGGTGGCGGCGGCGGCCAGCAGATGATGGGCGGCGGCATGGGCGGCGGCATGGGCGGCATGGGCGGCGGTGGCATGGGTGGCATGGGCGGCGGCGGTATGGGTGGCATGGGCGGCGGCGGCGGCTTCTTCTCCATTCCTCCTGAGAAAGTCGTCTCCATTCCGATTCAGTCGGTCTGCCTCGAACACGGTAAGCCGGAGCCCGGAGTCCGAAGCGAGTACACGCTGATTCCCGTCGAGAAAGTCAACGACGACCCGATTCTCTACGAGGTCCTCTCGCTCGTCGGCACAGGCAAAATCGACAGCCAGATTGCACAGGCCGCGGCCTGGCACCTTACGGACAAAATGAGCTGGCAGGAGCTCGCGATGGAATCCAATCAACGTCTCGGCGGACTGCCCCCGGAGCCCGTCTTCTCGACCCGTCAGCTCATGGCGGCCCAGCAGCTGCTGAGCATTGCGAAGCAGCGGGCCGAGGAACGGGCCAAGGACTTGCCGGCCAAGCCCGAGAAGATCCGTTCCGGTCGCGTGGCTGAAGCGAACTGATTTCGCTGAGACGAATTGAAGAATCATGCTCGCCGGAGTCGACTCGCCGACTCCGGCGTTTGCATTCAGGAACCCGCTTGAAGCCATCAGGAAGGCTGCCCGAATGCTGGCTGTCGTTCAGGAGTCGTTCGCCGAGCCAGTTCAGTCTGTGGCGGTTCGGGACAGATCCCCGGGCGAACTTCAGACTGGACAGGTGCTGGTCGAGATGCTCGCCAGCCCCCTCAATCCCTCCGATCTGATGACACTGCGCGGCGAATATGGCCGACTCCCCGATTTGCCGGCCGTGCCGGGCTACGAAGGAGTCGGCATCGTCCGCAAGGCCGCAGCCGGTCTCTACGGTCGCTGGCTCGTCGGCCAGCGCGTGGCGGTCATCTGCCCCACAGGCGGCGCGTGGGCCGAACAGCATATCGCCTCCGCACGTCAGGTGATTCCCCTGCCGCGTACGTTGTCGGTCGAGCAGGGAGCCATGTTTTTCGTGAATCCCGCCACGGCCTGGTTGATGACGCGGTCTGCCCTTGCCATCCCGCGCGGCGCCTGGCTCCTGCAGACGGCGGCCGCCTCTGCCGTCGGCCGGATGATCGTTCGCCTGGGCCGCGAGACCGGCTTTCGCACGCTCAACGTCGTCCGGCGCGAGGACCAGGCCGAGCAGCTCCGGCGAGAAGGTCTTCCGGACGACTCTCGCGTCATCATCTTCGACGGTTCAATTGATGCCCGTGACCAGCTTCGCGAGGAAGTGCTCCGTCATACTGCAGACGGCGTCCGGTTTGCGGTTGATCCCGTCGGAGGCGCAACTGCCTCAGCCGTGGTCCCCTGCCTGGGTCGTGACGGGCGGCTGCTGCTCTATGGCACGCTGTCGCCGGAGCCGCTTGAGATCTCTCCGCGGGATCTGATGACGCCGGGCGCTTCCGTCGAGGGCTTCTGGCTCTCCAATGCGATGGCTCGCATCGGTTTTCCCTCCCGGCTGCGACTCGTTCGAACGCTCGGCCGGCTGATTCAATCCGGCGTTCTTGCAGCGGAAGTCGCCGATTCCTTCCCGCTGCAGCGGATCCACGACGCGCTACGGGCCGCAGAAGAACCCGGACGGCGCGGGAAAGTGCTGCTGCGATTGTCCGGCTCGTAGTTCGCCGAAACGTCGGCTTGCCGTAAGATCGATAGCCGCGGTTGTGTGAGACGGCCGCGGCTGACATGCTCGCCTGTCCGGTCAGTGCAACGATTTCCTTCAGCGACCTGAATCGATGACTCCAGCAAATTGCAGCGGCCACAGCATCGGACGCGTTTATCTCGTGGGAGGCGGTCCCGGAGACCCCGGCCTGCTGACCCTCCGCGGCCTGGAATGCCTGCGACGGGCCGACCTCATTCTCTACGACGGTCTCGTCAATCCGCTCCTCCTCCGCCACACCCATGCGAAAGCCGAACGGACATCTCGCGCCACCGGGCCGCACGGCCGCCGGATCGATCAGGAGGAAATTAGCCAGCGGCTCGTCGACGCTGCTCTCGCCGGCAAGACCGTCGTCCGGCTCAAGGGGGGCGACCCGTTCGTCTTCGGCCGCGGCAGCGAAGAGGCCGCCGCATTGTCCGCTGCCGGTGTTCCGTTCGAAGTCGTTCCCGGCATCACAGCCGCAACGGGCGCCGCCGTTTACGCCGGAATCTCGCTGACACATCGCGATCACGCTTCGGCCGTGGCGTTCATCACAGGACACGAAGATCCGTCCAAACCCGCCAGCGCCCTGGACTACCACATCCTTGCGGGCTTCCCCGGCACGCTCGTCTTCTACATGGGCCTGCATCGCCTGGCTGCGATTTGCGAGAGCCTGATCGAGGCCGGCAAACCGGCAACCACTCCTGCGGCGGTCGTCTGCAAAGCAACGACGCCGTTCCAGCAGACGGTTGTCGGTACGCTCGCCGATCTGCCTCAACGAGCGGGGGACGCAGGTCTTCATCCTCCATCCCTGCTGATCGTCGGCGAGTGCGTCCAGGTCCGTGACCACGCCGAATGGTTCGAACAGCGTCCGCTGCGCGGCCAGACCATCGCGATTCTTCGTCCGGAGGAGCAGGCCGATTCTGTCGTCGATCAGATTGTCGAACGGGGAGGCCAGCCGCTGGTGATCCCGATGATCGAGATCACCCCCCCCACCGACTGGTCCGCCGTCGATGCCATGCTGAATCGTCTTGCCGAATTCGACTGGCTTGTCTTCACCAGCGTCAATGGAGTGCAGGCGCTCTTCGGTCGGCTGTGGGATCTCGGAGGCGACGTCCGTCGTCTCGGCCAGACGCGTCTGGCTGCGATCGGGCCGGCGACTGCTGCCGCGCTTGAGCAGTTTGGTCTCCGGGCCGATCTGGTCCCGGCTGAATACCGCGGCGAGGCCCTCGCCGCGGCTCTTTCGCCGCATGTGTCTGGAACGAGAGTCCTCTGGGCGCGCGCCAACCGCGGCCGGGATGTCCTTCCCACTGCACTCACGGCGGCCGGGGCACAATTCGAATCCGTCGTCGTCTACGAAAACCGTGACGTCGATCAACTCAGCAACGCCGATCGAGCGGCGTTCGAAAGCGGGTCCGTCGACTGGGTGGCCATTTCCAGCCCTTCGATCGCCCGCAACTTCGCCCGCCTGCTGACTCCCGCCGGCAAAGCCCGACTGGGCGCACCGACGCGGATCGCCGCCATCAGCCCGGTGACAGCCGAGGCCGCCCGCGAAGCGGGTCTGTTCGTCGACGCGGTCGCCGGCGAATTCACCTGGGACGGCCTGCTTCAGGTCATCGCTCAGGCCCCGCGAAACGCCAGCGCCGGCCGCGGACTCCTGGATTCCGGAGTCCGCGCCGGCGATGGGCAGTCGACGTAACGTCGCGTTCCGGCCTACTTCGTCAAGTCCTTCAGTTCGATGTTTCGCCAGCGGACTTCGTAAGGGCCGGTCCCCTTGGCGATGCCGTGGACCTGCAGTCCGATGAAGCCCTTCGACTGCCCCGTCTTGTCTTCGATGTGGTCCGCAACCGGAACGCCATTCACCCAGGTCTTGATCGACTTCCCGTCGCACTTCACCACGTACTTGTTCCACTCGCCCTTCTTGAAGGCGGCCATCGCCGCGGGGTTCGACCGGTCCTCGGTCAGCCAGCCGGTCTCCAGGCCTTCCCCGTAGATGAATCCCGCGGTCCCGTCGATCGCAATCTCCACCTGCGGACCGTGCACGCGACCATCCTTGAAATCGGCCTTGCTGGCCGAACGGATCTGTACGCCGGAGTTCAGCTCGTTGTCGACCTTCACCTCGAACCGCAGTTCGAAGTCGCCATACTCCTTGTCGGTGCAGAGGAACGAGTTCGGGCTCCCTTCGCTGGTCTTGCCCACGACGCAGCCATCTTCGACCCGGTACGTCGCCGTCCCGTTCTTCTGCGTCCAGCCCTTCAGGTCCTTCCCGTTAAACAGGACCGTAAAGCCGGGCTCGGCGGCGGTCGCCGCTGTCGAAAACAGGCCGACGGCGGCCAGCAGGGCCAACGACTTCGTCCACGAACGCAACATGGTGAAACTCCCGGAAAAAAGTTCTGACGCAAACGCGATTCTCGCAATTGTCAGCGAACGCCCGCTGATCGTCCGCCGGGATCCACCCGGTGTCAAGCAAGCGATTCCGGTTGTGCGTTCGCCGTCACGGATGATCTGTCGGAGACCGTCGGTTATCGTGGGAGACGGAAGTCCCAATGAAAATCCCTCTGAGATCGACATGATCGAACCGCTGGACGTCCTGGTCATCGCCCCCCATCCCGACGACGCGGAAATCAGCGTCGGCGGTACCATCCTCGTCTCGCGACGGCAGGGACTGCGCGTGGGGGTCGTCGAACTGACCGATGGCGAACCGACTCCGTTCGGTTCCCCGGAGATTCGCGCCCGCGAAACGGCCGCCTCGACGGAGATCCTCGGCCTCGACTGGCGTCACAACCTGGGCCTTCCCAACCGCTCATTGGAGCACACGCTGGAAGCCCGCCGGGCGCTGGCGACGGTCTTCCGACAGACCCGCCCGAAGCTGCTGCTGGCCCCTTACTGGGAGGACGCCCACCCCGATCATGTCGTGGCCACGCAACTCATCGACGCCGCTCGCTTCTGGTCCAAACTCTCCCGGACCGACATGCCCGGCGAGCCCTGGCATCCGCCCCGGATTCTCTATTACTGGAGCATCCACCTCAGGATTCACCCCCAGCCCGCCTGCGTGATCGATATCAGCGACGTCATCGAAGAGAAAATGGCCGTCATTCGCTGCTACGAAAGCCAGTTCTTCGCCGGCCGGCCGCAGACATTCCCCACCCCGCTCGACGACATTCGCGATCGCGCCCGCTACTGGGGCTGGTCCATCGGCACAGCCTTCGGCGAACCCCTCGGCAGCCGCGAGCAGTTGCCGCTGGATGGCCTCCGCTCGCTCGTGGGGAAACCATGACGCTGCTCTGTCTCCAGGGAGGAACACTCTACGACCCGCGCCACGGGATCGACGGCGAAGTCCGCGATCTCTGGATCGAAGACGGTCGGATCGCAGCAACGCCCGCGGACGCTGCCCGCCGGGCCGATCGCACCATCGATGCCCGTGGCCTGGTCGTCATGCCGGGCGGCGTCGATATGCACTGCCATATCGCCGGCCCCAAGGTCAACTCGGCCCGCAAGATGCTGCCCGAAGACCGCCGGAATGGCGAAGTGCTCCCCCGCCGTGGCCGGTTTCGTTCTGGCACGATCGGCAGCATGCCCAGCACGTTCGCCACGGGCTACCTTTACACCGGCATGGGCTACACCACGGCGTTCGATGCCGCCATTCCCCCGCTCGCCGCCCGCCATGTCCACGAGGAATTCCAGGATATCCCGCTCCTCGACAAGGGCTTCCTGGTCCTGATGGGGAACAATCATTTCGCGATGCGGCAGATCGCGGACAAGGAACCGGCACTCCTGAAGGCCTACATGGCCTGGCTGCTGAAATCCGCCCGCGGCTACGGCATCAAGATCGTCAATCCTGGGGGCGTCGAGAACTGGAAGTCGGGACGGCTCAACGTCTCGTCCGTCGATGACGACGTCGCCGGCTTCGGCATCACCCCCCGCGCGATTCTGCGGGAACTGGCCACCGCCTGCGACGAACTGAAGCTGCCCCACCCGGTCCACATTCACGGCAATAACCTCGGCCTGCCGGGGAACTGGTCCACGACGCTCGAAACCATGCAGGCCCTCGAAGGTCGGCGCGGGCATCTGACCCACATCCAGTTCCACAGCTACGGCGGCGACGCCGCGGAGCAGGCGACATTCTGCTCGAAGGTCCCGGAACTCGCCGCCTATGTAAACGCCCACCCGAATCTGTCGGTCGACGTCGGCCAGGTGATGTTCGGCAAGACCACTTCCATGACCGGTGACGGTCCGCTCGGCTACTATCTGCACCGCGTCACCGGGGGCAAATGGTTCAGCGGCGACCTCGAACTGGAATCCGGCTGCGGCATCGTTCCGATCCAGTACAAGCAGAAGAGCTTCGTTCACGCCCTGCAGTGGGCGATCGGGCTGGAGTGGTACCTGCTCGTCGACGACCCCTGGCGGATCGCGATGAGCACCGACCATCCCAACGGGGCCAGCTTCCTCGCCTACCCGGAGATCATCGCCCTGCTGATGGACCGCGGCCTGCGACAGGATTTTCTGGCAACGCTGCCGGAAAAGCTGCGATCCCACTGCACGCTCGCGGACCTGACCCGCGAATACACGCTCAACGAGATCGCCATCATCACCCGGGCCGCCCCCGCTCGAATGCTGGGACTGGACCGCAAAGGACACCTGGGAATCGGCGCCGACGCCGACGTCACTGTTTATTCGCCCCAGGACGACCGCCAGCGGATGTTCGAGCTGCCGCGGTATGTGATCAAGTCCGGCGAAGTCGTCCTGGACGACGGCGAACTCCGCGACGATCCTCCCGGCCGCACCCTGCACGTCGAATCGTCCTACGACCGCGACATCGAACTGCACATCGCCAGGTGGTTTGCCAACTACTCCACCGTCCAGTTTGCGAATTACCCGGTGCAGGAACACGAGCTCGGGCTGAATGAACGGCACAGAGCCGGCACAACGCCGTAGGGCAGGCTCCCCCCCGCCGACAATCGCCCTGCCGCGCGACACTATTGAACGTCCGCGGGACACCGTCGGCATTCAGCTCCGTGCCTCAGGTCGCGCGAGTCTTCACCGGTCTTGCGTCTTCTCTGCGACCTCCTCTTTCCTCTGCGTCTCGGCGAGCGATCTTTACCTCCTCGGCCGGCTCGCCTGCTACTCCTCCCCCGTAAACCGTCGATACAACGCCGCCGCCTCGACGTTCTGGCGTTCCAGATCCTTGAGATCTTTCGCGGTGAGTTCTTCCGTCTTCGGCTGCCCGTCCGCCGTCCGCGTGATCGTCATCACGATCCCCGCTTCCGACTTCTCGACGATCTGAAGCTGGGCCCCGCGAAAGTAACCCCGGATCGTCCGATCGACCGGCGGCGCTGCGAACCCGCGATTGATAAAGAGCTGCTGCATCTGCGGAGGGATGCCGCCGGCCCGGATCTGAACTTGAATCTGCCCCGCCGCTCCGCCGCCCCGTTTTTCCTCGAACTGCCTGCCTGCCGCGGCATCCAGTTTCTTCAGGGCATCCAGCGAGGGAGCCTGGTGCTCGACAATCTCGACCCCGTCCGGCTTCCGCGTGACCACCCGCATCCGCAGGTCTTTCCCCTTGTCCTCTTCCAGGGTCGACTCGATCGCGCCGGCCTTGATGACCATCTTGCGCCGTCCGTTGTTGTCGGTGATCGACGTCGAGATGGAATCTGTCAGTCCGGCCGGCACCTTCACGTCCAACCCGCCTGCCGCTTCCAGCAAATTGGCCGCGGCCGCAAAGTCCTTCTTCAAGGCGTCGAGATCCGCGGCCTTGATCTGCTTGACGGAAACAGCGTCCCCTCTCTTCTCCGTCCATTGGCCGCTGATCGCACCGGTGCTGCTCTTGAGCAGAGACAGCGTCGTTTTGACGGCGATCGCTTCGCCCGGCTCCGCCTGCTTCTCGACGGCCTGTTCCGGCTCAGGCGGCGGAACCTTCGGTCCGGCATCTTCGGCAAAGGTTCTTGCGGCCCCGGGAAGCCCCAGGGCCAGAACAACCAGCAGACCACGAACCAGCAACATGACAAACACCTTCACAGGAGGCGGTCTCCGGAACCCGCGTCCCGGCCCCTGCCAGTCTACCGCGACCGGGTGCCGCAATGGAGTCGAATCCTGGAGGGAGGGTGTTATTGGTTCTTTGTGATTTGAACTTTGTCAGTGGGGCCGATTCGCAGCAACTCTGCTCCTGGCTCTTCCGTTCGACATTCCGCCTTCTTCAATTCTTGAAGAAGCGAATAGGGAATAGCGAGCAGCGAGTAGCCAGAGAAGAGAGCTGATCGCGAATCGCCAGACAAATCCGTCTCGGCCGTTCTGGCTCTCGACTCTTGTCTCTCGACTTACTCGCGTCGTTGCGTGAAATCTTCTCCCGTAGGTCTTCTCTGCGGCCTCTGCTCACCCTGCGTCTCTGCGAGAGATCTTCGCGATCTCACTCGCCCGACTTGCCGCCCGAGGACTTCGAGCCGCCGTCGGACTTCCCGGAATTTCCGGAATCGCTCTTCGGCGCGGAGTCGCCCGAGGCCGGCTTGTCCGAGCTCGCCCCCTTCTTGTAGTTCTCGCTGCGGTAGTCGGTGATATAGAAACCCGACCCCTTGAACAGCAGCCCCGCTCCCGGACCGATCAGCCGGCGGGCCTTCTTCTTGCCGCACGACGGGCACTTCTTCGTCGCCTCCGCCGACATCGGCTGAAACTCTTCCCAACCATGCTGGCAGGCGTCGCATGTGTAGTCGTACGTAGGCATCGCAATCAACCTTTGAGGGCGCTAAAGCACGAAATCTCGGAGCGGAAAACTCGAAATTCGAAGCACGAGATCCGAAACAAATTCAAAGCCCGAAATTCAAAACAAATCCCGATCTCGCCCGTTTCCGATTTCGGATTTCTGTCCGATTGATTCGGATTTCGTGCTTCGGATTTCGGATTTTTACTGCTTTGCCGACGCCACAATGACCTTACTCGGCCGCACCACGCGGTCGTGCAGCAGATAGCCCTTCTCGACGTCCTGCAGCACAGTCATCGGCGGATGCTCTGCCGACGGCATCTGCGTGATGGCTTCGTGGATGTTCGGGTCGAACTCCAGACCGACGGCCGCGATCGCCTGCACGCCGAACTGACCCAGCGACGACTCGAACTGCTTCTGCACCATCTTCACCCCGGTGATCAGATCGTCGGCGTTCTTCGAGGTCTCCGCGGCGGCCAGCGTCCGGTCGAGTCCATCGAGTCCCGGCAGCAGCGCCTTCAGCAGCGGCAGCGCCAGGTACTTGCGATCCTCTTCCATCTCGCGCTGGATCCGCCGGCGGAAGTTGTCGAGATCCGCCATCGCCCGCGCCCACTTGTCCTTGTACTCGTCCCGCTCGGCCAGCGCCTGCTGAAGCTGAGAGTCGAGCGACTCGCCTTCGCTCGTGGTTTCATCATTCGGAGTGGGAACGTCAGTCATGAGTCATTACCTCTGATCGCGCGTGGTGCGCGGAAAACGGATTCAATCAGCCGCCGCGTCTTCCTGGCCCGTGAAGTATTCCTTCACCTGCTCGAAGAAAGATTTGCGATGCGGGCTGACGTGCTTGTTGTCCAGCTCCGCCATCTCGCGGAGCAGCTTTTCCTGCTGCTTGTTGAGCTTCTTCGGAACCTCGATAGTCACATCCACCAGCAGATCGCCCCGCGCGCCGCCGTGCGGATCGGGCATCCCGAGGCCCCGCAGCCGGATGGTCTCCCCGGGCTGCGTCCCGGCCAGAATCTTGAGCCGATGCTTGCCGGTCAGCGTCGGAATATCGAACTCGGTCCCCAACGCCGCCTGAGAATACGTCAGCGGCACCCGGCAGCCCAGGTCGCGACCCAGCCGCTCGAACATCTTGTGCGCTTTGACCCGGATCTCGACGTACAGATCGCCCGCCGGTCCGCCATTCTCGCCCGGTTCCCCTTCGCCTCGCAGACAGAGTTGCATGTCGTTGTCGACGCCTGCCGGGACGCGGACTTCGAGCTTCGCCCGCTCGGCTTTGACCTTGCTCCCCTGGCACTCCTCGCACTTCTCGCGAATGATCTGTCCCGCGCCGCGGCAGGCCGGGCAGGTGGTCTGCACGCGGAAGAACCCCTGCGACTGCACGACCTGGCCGCGCCCGCCGCAATAGTCGCAGTTGACCGGGCTGGTGCTGGGCTTGGCCCCCGATCCGCCGCAGGTCACGCAGGAGACGTGCCGCAGGATTTCGAGTTCGCGCGTGCAGCCGACGGCCGCCTCGGCCAGCTCAATCGTAATCGACGTCTTCAGGCTGTCGCCGCGCCGCGCCCGAGGTCCACCTCCCCCCCGTCGCGACTTCTGCCCGCCGAACATGTCCCCGAAGCCGAACAGATCGCCGAACGCGTCGAAAATGTCGTTGACGTCCTGGAAACCGGCTCCGCCACCGCCACCGGCCCCCTGCACGCCGGCATGGCCAAATTTGTCGTAACGGGCCTTCTTCTCGGGAGTGCTCAACACGTCGAAGGCCTCGGCGGCCTCCTTGAATTTGGCGATGGCTTCTTCGTCCCCCGGATTGCGGTCGGGGTGGTGCTTCCCGGCGAGCTTGCGGTACGCCCGCTTGATCTCATCAGCGGACGCCGTCTTCTCGACGCCGAGAATTTCGTAATAGCAGATTTTGGTTGGCATGAGCCGGGTATCGGGTATCGGGATTCGGGTATCGCAGAAACAGTCGACAGCGTCAGTCTGCGCGTGGTAGGGCCGGCTGTGCCGGCCATCCGTTTCGTGGGCTGAACGCCCTCAAACACCGCCGCGACTGGCCAGTCCGACATTTTGCGATTTGCATTTTGCACTTTTCATTTTGCAATGACTTCACTTCCGACTTCTCTGCGACCTCTGTCAGCTCTGACTCTCCGCGAGAGGTCTTCTTCTCCCCGGCGGTCACCCGGTTGGAAGAAGAGCCCGGCCTCCATTGAGGACCGGGCTCTTCTCCGGCGATCCGCGATCCGCGACAGACAGTAAGTTACCTGACGGCCCCTTCGACGGACTTCTTCTTGCCGCCGGCCGGCTCGTCGGTGCGGGTCACGCAGACCTGCGTCGTGAGCATCAGACCGGCGATCGACGACGCGTTGAGCAACGCGTTCTTGACGACCTTGGCGGGATCGATCACACCGGCCTTGTACATGTCGGTGTACTTGCCGGCATTGGCGTCGTAGCCCTGGTTGGTCGGCAGGTTGCGGACTTCGTCCACCACCACCGCACCGTCGCCGCCGCCGTTATCGACGATCTGCCGCAGCGGGGCTTCCAGAGCCTTCGCCACGATGTGCACGCCGATCTTCTCGTCCCCCTTGGCCTTCACTTCGCTGACCGCAGCGATGGCCCGCAGCAGGGCCACGCCGCCGCCCGGGAGGATCCCTTCTTCCACCGCAGCGCGGGTGGCGTGCAGGGCGTCTTCCATCCGGGCCTTGGTCTGCTTCATTTCGGCTTCGGTCGCGGCGCCGACGGAGATGATCGCCACTCCGCCGGTCAGCTTCGCCAGCCGCTCCTGGAACTTCTCGCGATCGTACTCGCTCTCGGTTCCTTCGATCTGCTTGCGCACCTGATCGACGCGGGCCTTGATGTGCGACGGGTCGCCGGCCCCTTCAATGATCGTGCAGTCTTCCTTGCCGACTTCGACCCGCTTGGCGCGGCCGAGATGGGACAACTCGACGGCGTCGAGCTGGATGCCGAGGTCTTCGCTGATCAGCGTTCCGCCCGTCAGGACGGCCATGTCGCCCATCATCGCCTTGCGGCGGTCGCCGAAGCCCGGCGCCTTGACCGCACAGATCTGCAGCACGCCGCGGAGCCGGTTGACGACGAGCGCCGTCAGCGCTTCCCCTTCCAGGTCTTCGGCGACGACCAGCAGCGGCTTGCCGCGCTGAGCGACCTTCTCCAGCAGCGGCACGAATTCCCGCAGGCTGGAGATCTTCTTCTCGTGCAGAAGGATGTAGCAATCCTCCAGGATGCATTTCATCTCTTCTGGATGCGTGACGAAGTACGGGGAAACGAACCCCTTGTCGAACTGCATCCCTTCGGCGAGTTCGAGGGTCGTCGAATTCCCCTTGCCTTCCTCGACGGTGATCACGCCGTCCCGGCCGACCTTCTCCATCGCGTCCGCGATCAGATCGCCGATCGTGCGGTCGTTGTTGGCGGAGATGGCGCCGATCTGGGCGATCTCCTGCTTCGACGAAACCGGCTTGGCCATCTTCTCGATGAACGCGATCGCGGCTTCGACCGCCTTGTCGATCCCCTTGCGGACGACGGTGGGATTGGCCCCCAGCGTCAGGCTCCGGAGACCTTCATTGTAGATCGCCCGGGCCAGGACCGTGGCGGTCGTCGTGCCGTCGCCGGCGACGTCGCTGGTCTTGCTGGCGACTTCGTTCACCAGCTTGGCGCCCATGTTCTCGAACGGATCGTCGAGTTCGACTTCCTTCGAGACTGTGACGCCGTCCTTCGTAACCACCGGGTTGCCGAAGCTCTTGTCGATGATCACGTTTCGGCCGGTCGGCCCCATCGTGACTGCGACCGCTTTGGTCAGGGTATCCACGCCGCGCAGCAGCTTCAGGCGGGCGCGGTCGTCAAACAGCAGTTGCTTCGCCATCTCTGAAAAATCCTTGTGGACGGGTTGGTCG
The DNA here is from genome assembly GCA_942493135.1 of uncultured Planctomycetaceae bacterium. GTDB lineage: Bacteria > Planctomycetota > Planctomycetia > Planctomycetales > Planctomycetaceae > Planctellipticum. Next base: position 4,454,689 of record OW818684.1, read on the forward strand.
GAGTGTCAGGGGGAGCCCGCCAGCATCCGTAGGGTCCGCTGTGCGGACCATCTGTAACGTCATGAGGTCCGCACAGCGGACACTACAGACGACCGGACGGTCAATTCACTTAGCCCAGCACTTTGGCCAGGATGTCCGATTCCCGCAGGATCTTGACGTCCTTGCCGTTCACTTCGATTTCCGTCCCGCCGTACTTGGCGAACAGAACTTCGTCGCCGATCGCCAGCGAAATCGGGTGACGCTCGCCATTGTCCAGCAGCCGGCCCGGGCCCACCGCAACAACCTTGCCGCGCTGCGGCTTCTCTTTGGCGGCGTCCGGCAGGACGATCCCCCCCGCGGTCTTCTCTTCAGCGGTCAGCGGCTCGACAACAACGCGATCATCCAGAGGTTTCAGCGACATACTCTTCATCTCCTGTGTCTCAGCGACTGCCCGTCGCAGTCTGCACTTGTGGTCCGATTGTGGGAATCAAAAAACTGTCGGGCGACCGGCCGGAGGAGCTTTGCAACATCCTCCGGCGTGCACCCGGAGGTTCGAACTAGAACCCGCCCATGCCACCCATTCCGCCCATGCCCGGCATTCCCATGCCACCCATCCCGCCCATGCCACCCATATCGTGGTGATCGTCGTGATGGTGATCGTCGCCGCTCTCTTCTTTCGGAGCATCGACAACGATGGCGTCGGTGGTCAGCAGCAGGCAGGCGACGCTGGCGGCGTTCTGCAGCGCGGAGCGGACGACCTTCGCAGGATCGACCACGCCGAACTCGAACATGTCGCCATAACGCTCGTTGAGCGCGTCGTAGCCGTGGCTCTTGTCCTTCGACTTGCGGACGTGGTGAGCCACCACGGAGCCGTCGAGACCGGCGTTCTCGGCAATCGTTCGCAGCGGCATGTCGAGCACGTTGCGGATCAGCTCGACGCCGAACTTCTCGTCCCCGTCCAGCTTCAGCTTTTCAAGGCCGACCGCCGCTCGCAGCAGGGTCACTCCGCCGCCGGGAACGACCCCTTCTTCCAGCGCCGCACGGGTGGCGGCGAGGGCGTCGTCGAGCAGGTCCTTGCGTTCCTTCATTTCGGTTTCGGTGTGGGCGCCGACGTTGATCTGCGCCACGCCGCCCGCCAGCTTGGCGAGCCGTTCCTGCAGCTTCTCGCGATCGTATTCGCTGTCGGTCTTCGTGATTTCCTTGCGGATCATCTCGGCCCGACCGGCGATCGCTTCCTTCTTGCCGCCCCCCTGAACGACGGTCGTGTTCTCGCCGTCGATCCGGACTTTCCGGGCCGTCCCCAGATCGCTCAGCTCGACGTTTTCGAGCTTGACGCCCAGGTCCTTGAAGATGGCCTTGCCGCCGGTGAGGATCGCAATGTCCTCGAGCATCGCCTTGCGGCGATCGCCGTAGCCGGGTGCCTTGACCGCACAGACCTTGATGATCCCGCGGAGCTTGTTGACCACCAGGGTCGCCAGGGCTTCCCCTTCGATGTCTTCGGCGATAATCAGCAGGTTGATGCCCGACTTGGAGACTTTCTCCAGCAGCGGCACCAGCACCTTGGCGGAGCTGATCTTCTCTTCGTAAATCAGAATGCGGGCGTTGTCGAGTTCGACAACCTGGTGATCCTGATCGGTCACGAAGTGCGGCGACAGGTAACCGCGCTCGAACTGCATCCCTTCGACCAGCTCGACTTCGGTGCTGACCTGGCGGCCTTCTTCGACGGTGATCACGCCGTCCTTGCCCACCTTCAGCAGCGCGTCGGCCAGAATCCGGCCGATTTCCTTGTCGTTGTTGCCGGCGATCGCGGCGACGGTCTCGACGGCCTTGCGGTCGTCCGACTTCACCGGCTTGGCCAGCTTCTTGATCTCCGCCGTCACGGCGTCGACCGCCTTCTGCACGCCGCGGCCCAGGGCCATGGCGTCCACGCCCGAAGCGATGAAACGCAGACCTTCGCGGAAGATGGCTTCCGCCAGCACGGTCGCGGTCGTGGTGCCGTCGCCGGCCACGTCGCTGGTCTTGGAGGCCGCCTCCTTGACGAGCTGCACGCCCATATTTTCGTATTTGTCTTCCAGCTCGATGTCCTGAGCGACGGTCACGCCGTCCTTGGTCACCTTCGGCGACCCCCAGCCCTTATCGAGCACAGCGTTGCGGCCGCGCGGGCCCAACGTGCTCTTGACGGCTCGCGACAGCTTGGAGACCCCCTCCAGCAGACTCTTCCGCGCGTCCTCGTCAAAACTGATCAGCTTTGCCACAGCTTCTCCTCAACCAGCAAGTGCCTCTGTCGGCTCGTCCAAACGACGCCTGTAAGAACCGCGGACTCCGATCAGGCTGCCGCTGTGTTGGTCACAACGCGACAGCCTGCCCACCGGGACTCGGACCTTCCGCGGGAAACCGGTTCTTGGCGAACATTCCGCCCGAGAAGCAAACAGCATGCCCGCGCGATCTGGAAATCAAAGTCCCTGATTCCAAAGGGTTTGCGACGCTCGGTCAAGACCCGAATTCCACGACGGCTGCCAACTTGGCAGCGCCCGTTTCACCGACCCCCCGTTGTGACAGCCCGCGACAGTTCGGAATCTGCCACCCCGGCAGACTGGGGGGACGCGTCGGGTATCGGGCCTCGGGATTCGGGCTTCGCAGAATTGATCTCCTGCAGATTCTGGGCGGAAGGGCTCGCATAAAGGGGCTTTATGCCGCCTGGGAAACGATGCGGACGGTACGTGGAGCCTCGAAACCACGCCCCGAGTCGCGTGCAGCCGCTGCGAAGCCCGATACCCGAAGCCCGAAGCCCGACTCTCCCCCCCCCTCATCTTGATCACTTTGCCCGATCTTGCGAAACTCCCCCCCAGGCTGGAATCTGCCTTGCGGTTCCGGGAAGGGACTCTCCGGTGTCAGAAACTGCGGCGACCTTTGACTTTACGAGCTCCATGCGGAGCCTCTGTGAAGACATCGCCGCCCGGGTCCCGGACTTTCAGCACCTCCGCATGGAGCAGGTCGCGGTCACTTTCGCCCAGGCCCGACATTCCGCCCTCCACGGACTGCAGGCCAAACTGACTCCCATGCGGTTCGAAAACGGCGGCCTTGTCACCCGTCGCGGCCGACGACAATGGACCGTCCGCCGACTCTTCGCCGGCGAACACGAGATTCTCTACATCCTCACGTTCTATCTCCCGCGGTTCCTCGATCAGCCGCTGCGGGAGAAGCTCATCACCGTCTTCCACGAGCTCTACCACATCAGCCCGCGGTTCGACGGCGACATCCGCCGGCTCGACGGCCGCTACCACGTCCACAGCCACAGTCAGCGCGAATACGACCGGCAGATGGGCGAGCTCTCCGAGCGGTATCTCGCGACTCGTCCCCCGGAGCATCTCTGGGGCTTCCTGCGGGAAGACTTCCGCAAACTCGTCGCCCGCCACGGCCGAGTCGTCGGCGTCCGCCTGCCGATCCCGCGCCTGGTCCCGCTGCCAAATAGCCGCAGCGCGTAAGTTGTAACTTCCGCGAAGAGGCGAATCCGGGTGGCACGCCCAGAGTCCTCGATGGGCGTGGATAACGAGAACGAAGACACGCCCATCGCAAAGCCTCTGGGCTTGCCACCCCGAGCGACTCTATGATGGCTATTCAGGGGGATCGAGAATGGATCGCAGCAAGCTGCGACCGATGACAGCCGAGGAGCGGGCAAGCTGGGAACAGTCACTTGCGGAGCACTCGGCGGAACGAGCTGACATCGATGCAACAATGGATGCGTTCCGCTCTGCCGCCGACGAAGACTCGTTCAGCGGACATCTGCGGAAGGCAATCCATCAGAGTCACGTGCCGTTGAGGTCGCTGTGTCAGGAGGCAGGCATCGACTGGGAGACGCTGAGAGCCTTCTTGGCTGGAGAAGAATCGCTCCCGACTACCGTACTCGACCGACTGGCCCCCGTCCTGCAAATTGACGTCGTGAGCAGCCAAGTCGACTGAAGTCCCGCCAGGCGCGACATACTCTGGCACCCCGCTCCCGATTCATCCCGTTACGCGTTCTTCATCTTGGCGGTGTGCACCTGGTTCCGCCAGCAACCTCCCGGATCATTGCTTGCGAATAAACTCGCTGATTGCGGCCCCGACCGCACTGCAAACGGGCCCGACCGTGAAAACCAGCACAAAGGCAGCGAGCATTCCCATGCCGCAGAATGCCGAATTCGGGGCTCGCGGCAACGATGAGCGATAGGCGATTTCATGGACGTACATATTGACCCCCAGCGAAACAGGTACTGCCGCACCGATCACGAAGCCGATAATTGCTCGCCTCACTTGTGAATGCTCCGATTGGCCGCGCAGATTCGTCTCTTGATTCCGAAGCTTAGCCTGTGGCATGGGCGCGTGATCCAGCGTTCCGCAAATCAGCATATCGCGCTGTTTCGCACATGTGGCTGAGTCATTTCTGAAGGCGCGGCCAAAGTCAAAAGGATCGGAAGAGCAAATTGAGATCCGACGGAACGAAATTCACAGGAGTGTGCAGCCGTTTCGGTTTGCACTGACCACTTCCCCCCGCTACACCGCCCCCGCCAGCTCCCGCATCCCTTCCACCGCCGCATCAATGTCGCCCGCCGTATTGAACGGCCCGACGCTGAATCGCAGCGTTCCTCCGGTCGCTGCCGTCCCCAGCGCCGCATGAATCCGCGGCGCGCAGTGAAAACCGGCCCGCGTCTGCACGCCGAAATGCTCATCCAGCAACGCCGCCAGGGTCTGCGGTTCGTATCCGTCGACCGTGACGCTGACGACTCCCGTCCGCGGAGCCTCCGCAGCCGGGCCATGGACTTTCACCTCCGGAATCCCGGCCAGTCCCTCCAGCAGCCGGCCCGTGAGTTCACGCTCGTGGCGGGCGACCGTCTCGATTCCGGTCCTCCGCAGCCACTCCAGCGCCGCCCCCAGTCCCAGTAGCCCGGGGGCGTTGTGATTTCCCGACTCGAATCGGTCGGGGAGCGTGTCCGGCTGCTCTTCCTTCTCGCTCTGCGTTCCCGTGCCCCCCAGTCGGTAGTCGTCAATCTGGCCCTCGGCCCGAGGCCCCAGCCAGACCAGCCCGGTTCCCAACGGACCCAGCAGTCCCTTGTGGCCAGAGCAGCAGAGCACATCCACCGGCAGCGCCCCCAGGTCGATCGGCCACTGTCCCGCCGTCTGGGCCGCATCCAGCACCATCAGCGCCCCGGCCGATCGTGCAATTTGTCCGATCTGCTCGATCGGCTGCACAGTTCCGGTCACGTTCGACGCATGTGTGACGCACACCAATTGCGTCGGCGCCTGGCAGGCTTCGCGGATGCCATCAACGGTGACCAGCCCCGTTGCATCACAGGGGACGACGGTCACGCGCACACCACGCCGCTCCGACAACCACCGCAGCGGCCGCAGCACCGAGTTATGCTCGGCGGCGGTCGTCACCACATGATCGCCCGGCCGGATCAGTCCCTGCAGTGCCAGGTTCAGGCTGTCAGTGCCGTTGAACGTGAAGATGATCCGCCGGGGATCGCCGGCCCCCAGCAGCTCGGCCGCCAGTCGCCGGCAGCGATCAACCCGCCGCTGAACCTCGATCGCCTCCAGATATGCCCCCCGCCCGACTGGCGCCCCCAGCTCCCGCTGGTACTGCTCGACCGCGGTGTAGACCTCGGGAGGCTTCGGAAACGTCGTCGCCGCATTGTCGAGATAGATCCGCATGGCCTCGCTCAACCGCCGATCGAGTACATCGGGCGATCCGGCTGCACGAACCGGGCCGTGTTGATCTCGTGGCCCTCTTTCTTCGCCGACACGGACTGCCGGACAAGTGCCGCGATCTCGTCATCCGGCGCTCCCTCGCGCAGCAGTCCGCGCAAGTCCGTTTCCTCCAGGCTGAACAGGCAATTCCGCAACTTGCCGTCCGCGGTGATCCGGATCCGGTTACAGCTCAGGCAGAACGGCTGGCTCACCGAGGCGATAAAGCCGATCCGTCCGATGCCGTCCGCAAATTCATAGTCCGTCGCCGGCGCCCGCGTATCCCGCGGCGGAAGAGCCACCAGCGGCTGAATCTCCGCCGACAGTTGATCGACGATTTCCTGAGCGAACAGCACTTTCTCCCGCTCCCAGGCCGCGTCCGCATCCAGCGGCATGTATTCGATGAACCGGACTTCGACCCCGGTTTCCCGGGCGAAGTGCCCGAACGGCACGACCTGGTCCTCGGTCATGCCGCGCACGGAAACTGCGTTGATTTTGATCGGATCGAATCCCGCCCGCTTCGCGGCGTGAATCCCCTCGATCACTTTCTCGTAGCCGTCCCGTCGCGTGAATTCCTTGAATCGCACCGGATCGAGAGCGTCCAGACTGACGTTGATCCGTCGCAGCCCGGCCGCGAAGAGCGCCTCCGCCTGATCGGCGAGCAGCAGCCCGTTGGTGGTCAGGCCGACATCCTGTATTCCCGGGACCGCCGCCAGTCGTCGGACCAGTTCGTCCAGGTTACGGCGGACCAGCGGCTCCCCGCCCGTCAGCCGCAACTTCGTGATTCCCAGCGTCACCGCGATCCGCGCGAACCGTTCGAGCTCTTCGAAGGTGAGCAGGTCGCGGCGATCCATGAACGTGACATTTTCCGCCGGCATGCAATAGAAGCAGCGGATGTTGCAACGATCGGTCACGCTGATCCGCAGATTGTCGTGCACGCGCCCGAACGAATCGATCAGGGGAGCGTTCATCGTGCGGCCTCCGGCGCCGGGGCGGCCGAACCGGCGGGGTGCACCCACTCGGTCTGCCCGTCCGCCCAGTTTTCCTTCTTCCAGATCGGCACGCGAACTTTCAGCTCGTCGATTAGAAACTGCCCGGCTTCGAACGCATCCCGCCGATGCGGACAGCTCACCGCCACCGCCACGCTGACATCCCCCAGTTCCAGCCGTCCCAGCCGGTGGGAAATGATGCATTCCACCACCGGCCAGCGGTCGCGAGCCTCCGCCTCCAGCTCTGCGAGCTGACTCCGGGCCATGTCCGGATAGGCGTCGTAGTCCAGCGCAACGGTCTGGCGTCCCTGCGTGAATTCCCGCACGGTCCCCAGAAACAGGATCACCGCCCCCACCCGCGGCGATCGCGCTCGCTCCGTGAGCTGCTGGTAGTCAATTTCCGCGTTGGTCAGTTCAATCATCGCAGCAGCTCGATTCTCGGCCAGACGGCAGTCCTTCGACCGGTTCCACCACTTCTCAGTTGTACGCGGTCGCGACTGTGGAACCAACTGCCGTCAGCGAATAGCCGGACGAAGAGGGATGATCGCGAATCGTTTTTCGCCAGAGACAGACGTGATCGCTCACTTCTTCCTCTGGCTCTCGACACTTGTCTCTAGACTCTCGACCTCTGTCGACATTTCTCTTCTCCCCTACCCCCCGCTGACGGGCGGAAAGCACGCCACGTCCGACGTCGCACCGATCACCGTCTCAGGCCCTGCATACCGCCGATCTACGGCGATCAGCAGCGAACTTTGAATCGGCTCAAGGGCCGGGCAGGCGACCCCCAGGTCTCGCCGCAACTGCTGAACGGTAAACGGATTCTGCAGTGTCACCATCAGTCGGGCGGTCCCCGCCAGGTCCGCCGCCCGCGCGAACAACTGCACCGCCACTGTCAGGAAATCACCCTCCGGTTGCTCGACGGCTGCAGCGCCCGCTGCAGCTCCGGCATCAGTCCGTACGCCAGCGCCAGCAACTTCAGCGGGTGCACCGTCGGACGCGTCGTCCGCTGCTCCATCTGCATTTTGCACGCGCTGCATTCGGTCATCCCCACGCCAAACCGATCTGTGGCCATCCGTTCGATTAAATCGTGACCGATGGCCAGAGACTCCGCAAGGTTGGCCTTCGAGAGTCCGAATACTCCTGCCATTCCCGAACACCCATGCTCGATCCGGGAAATCTCCAGTCCGGGAATCAGATCGCACAAGTCCGCGAGCGGCTCTCCCGCCCCCAGCGCCTTCAAATGGCACGGCGCGTGGTACGCGGCACTCATCGACAGCACTGAGAAATTCCGTCGCAAATTCCCCTGTTGGTCAATCTGTCGCAGAAACTCCCCCGCCTCGATCACCTGCCCGGCCACCAGTCCGGCTTCGCCGTCGTTGAGAATTCGCGGGTAGTCCTGCCGCAGGCAGACTGCAGCCGTCGGCTCCGTGCAGACGATCGGGCAACCCTCGCGGGCAAACTCGACCAGCGTCCGGATGTTGTGCTCCGCCAGCGGTCGGGCCGCTTCGACGTCTCCCGCGGAAATCAACGCCATTCCCGACGGCCGCTGCCCCGGCGGCACATGCACCCGCAGTCCCTGGTGCTCCACGATCCGGCAGAAGGCTTCCGCCAGATCCGGATCGTGGTAGTTGGCGTAGTGGTCGACAAAATAGATCACCGGTCGCGGCGCTGCGAACGACGCCGGCGGCATCAGCCATTTCCTGCGGGCCGTCTGTAAAAACGGCCGGCGGGCAAAGCGCGGAAGTTTGCGCTGGCGGGCGATCTGCACCGACTTCTCCAGCAGCCAGCGCCCCAGTCGCGTCTGCAGGAGCAGATTGATCGCCGGGGAAACCCGGCAGCCGAAATTCCCCCACGTATGCAGCCGCGACAGAAACCAGTCGATGCGCGACAGCCCGTGGGCGGCGACCCGTTGAGCCTTAGCTTCCAGCATCAGGTGCGGCACGTTGACGTTCGTCGGGCACTCCAGCTCGCATTGCTTGCAGTTGAAACACGTTCGCGTCAGCCGCTCCATCTCCGGCTGATCGAGCACCGTCGCCGGCAGCATCCCGTCCGCCAGCCACCGCATGACGTTCGCCTTCGCCCGCGGCGATCGCTCTTCGTCCGGTTCCGTTCGGAAGAACGGACACATCCGCCCTTCCGGCGCTTGCGTCCGGCACGCGCCGCAGCCATTGCAACGCGCCGCCTGCTCCTTGAGTTCGACAGGCGACCATTCAAGCTGAACCTGGTGCAGCGGCAACTGCGGCCCGTCCGCCGGACGGAAATGACGCACCGTCAAATGGGGATCGTCGCTGATCACCTTGCCGGGATTGAGCAGGTTCTCAGGATCGAACAGCCGTTTGATCTGCTCGAAGACCCGATACAACGGACCGTACTGCGACCGCAGAAACGCCGTCCGCGCCAGCCCCAGTCCATGCTCCCCGCTGAGCGATCCCCCCAGCGCCAGCGCCGACTCATAGAGGTCACGCGCCAGTTCCTCCAGCTTCGAAGCACTCGCCGGCGTCGGATTCGCCAGAAACGGACGCAAATGGACCTGCCCGGCCGCCGCATGCGCGTAGAGCGACGCCACCGCCTGGTGCCGGTGCAGCACCCGCTGAGCCCGATGCAGAAACTCCTGCAGCGACTCCGGGGGGACGGCGATATCTTCCACGAACGGCAGCGGCCGCGTTTCCCCGCGCAGCCGGTTGAGCAACGGCACGACCCGATGAGCAATGCCCCACAATCGCTCGACCTCGCGGTCGCCCACCGCCCGCCAGACCAGTTGCCCGGGCACCGCAATCTCCTGCTGCGCCGCAACCAGCCGCTCCAGGCGGCGCAATACATCCTCCTCGTTTCCGCCGGTCTGTTCGACAATCAGCGCCGCCTCGGTCGACGGAGGAACCGCCCGGGCCAGTTGCTCGTCGATTTCGCACGCCAGCGTCAGAATCCGCCGATCCAGCAGATCGCAGGCGCTCGGCTCTTCGTGAACCAGATGCCGCACCGCCACCGCCGCGCTGTCGACGGACGGATACAGCAGCAGAATCACCCCCCGACAGGCCGGCAGCGGAGACGTATGCAGCGTCGCCGCGGTGATCAGCCCCAGCGTCCCTTCCGATCCCACCAGCAGCCGCGGCAGATTGATCGTTCCATCCGAGAGCACGCCTCGCAGAAAGTAACCGCTCCGATTTCGAAACTGCCGCGCAGACTGCCGTTCCTGAATCATCTCCGCATTGGCGGCCAGCAGATGCGACAGCCGCGACAGCAGCCACGCGCGCACGGCCTCCGGACGGCCTTCAAACTCTTCATTGATCTCCGTCAGTCTGGCAGGAACGGTCTCGACCCCCGCCTCGAATCTCAGCCCCGACGCCAGCACAACTTCCAGACTCTGCACGTGATCGCGCGTCGAACCGACGCGAATCGAATGCGAACCCGCAGCGTCGACACCCAGCATCCCGCCGATCGTCGTGACCGCGGAGCCGGATGGATCCGGCGGAAAGTACCGCCCCAGCGGCCGCAGCCGTTCATTGAGCCCCTCCAGCACCACCCCCGGCTGCACGCGCACAGTCTGCTCGCCGAACGACAGCACCTCGTGCATATGACGCGAGAAATCGACGACCAGCCCCCGCCCCAGCGACTCCCCCGCCAGGCCGGAGCCCGCCCCACGCGCAAACAACGGCAGCCGCTCCTCGCGGGCGTACTTCACCAGCACCGCCAGGTCGTCGGCGTCCTGCGGACAGCAGACCGCCTGCGGCGTCACCTGATACAGGCTCGCGTCGCTCGCATAGATCGCCCGACCGAGCGGATCGTCGCGAATCTCGCCGCGAAAGAGGCCCGCCAGGTCTTCACAGATGCCAAGCTCGGGAGTTTCCAAACGCGAAGCCTCTCCGAACGGAGACCGGGATCCACGGACCAGCAATACTCGCCGGCAAACCTTCCACAGATTGGACGTTACGACGGGAACCAATCAGCATATCGCGACCGCTCGCCGAGAGCGAGATGGCCGCTCTCTGCGTCCACGGCCCAGTACGCCCTGGACGCTCCGCGTTTCGAACGAACCTTCCGCCCTCGCCGGCATTGCCAGCATCGGCATCGCCATCGAAGCCTGGCAACGTCGGCAGCAGACCCGGTCCGCATAGTCCGCCCTCCGACACCAACAACAGAATCGGGCGACCAGCAGGCCGCCCGATTCTTTTCCCGACTCAACGCTCAACGCCGCCATTCACGGCGCCACATTCACCGGCTCCGTCAGATCAATAATCTGCCGGCTCCCCGCATGTCGGGCGTAAGCCCGCAGCATGTGGACGCCCGGCTTGCTTGCCCGCAGCATGTACTGGTAGCGGGCCGTCTCGCCCGAGACCAGCATCGCCACCGGGGCGACGTTCACCCGGCCCTCGCGAACTTCGAACGGTAGCGCGATCTGCCGGCTGCCGACAACAACCTCCAGACCCTCGAACTGCATCCCCGCCGGCAACTGCAGCGTGGCGCGGATGTCGGTCAGCGGCTGCAGACCGCCGTTGCGGGCAGTCACGTTCACCAGGAACGTTTCCCCCTGCCGCACCGGGTCCGACTCGTCCGACAGGTTGACCTGCAGGTCTGCGACAGCGGGATCGATCCGCACGCAGACTTCCCGCTCTTCGGACAGCACCTCTTCGCTGGAGAGGAACACGTTCACACACGCCTCCGACGTCGCAATCTTGCACTCGAATTCCGCCTGGATCTCGATGCTCTCGTCGGGACGCAGATCGCCGACGGTCCATTCAATCTCCCCCTCCGACCGGCGGCCGCCGAGCGTCAGCTCTTTGACCGTCAACGGCGAGTCGAACCGCATCCGCACCTTCACGCTCTCCAGCGGCTGGCTGGTGAGGTTGGCCACGTGGACGTTGAACTCAGCCCGTTGCCCGACCGACCGGCGGTTGGGTCCCACGACCTGCAGTTCCACCTGGCGGGGGACGAAATCGATCGAGGCAACACGACTTGCGACTTCGGTGTTCCCGAACCGGGCGGTCAGGCGGATCGTCTGACGTCCGAGCGCGTCGCTGCGCGGCTGGAACTTCAGCTCCGTCGCCTCGCCGGGGATCAGCCGCCGAACGGGCGAAACGGTGGACCGTTCGACGGTCCCCGGCAGCGAGACCCCCTCCGGCACGTCGCACGAGATCGAGAGGGTTTCGACCATCTTCTGGCCGACATTCTTCACGACCACACGGATCGGAGCAGCGCTCCCCTGCGGCGCCTGTTGCGGCGCCTGGACGTCGAGGACGATCCAGCCGGCGCCGGTTCCCCCCGACGACGGTCGAACCGTCATCAACCCGGCCGACGGATCGAGCAGTCGCGGCAGCAACCTCGGACCGGAGGGTGGCTGCGAGATTTCGGGCAAAGGAATCGGGTCGAGCGGCTGACGGTTGTTCTCGATGGACTCGGGCGCGGCCGACTTGTCTGGAACAAACGTCGGCGGCGGATTATTCGAACCGGGCGCGGACTGCCCGGGGTACGGAAAAAGCTGGGGCCCCGGCGCGCGCTCCTGCGTCGCGGGCGGTGCAACCGGAGTCGGCGTTTGCGGCTGGAAAAACGTGCCGACGCCGTTCGAGGGCTGTGGCTGCTGGCTGGGATATCTCCGTTCCTGGGCTCGGTTCGGGGGATAGCCGATGGCAGGCGTGTAGTTGGTCTGGCGATTCATCAGATTGCAGCCGACCGACGCGAGCAGGACGACCGCGGCCGCCACACTCCAGCGCAGGGCTCCGCCGGACCGGCGGGCGGCTGTGCGATGCTGGTGCGTGCGCTGGTAATTCATGCGTCCGTTCCCTCTCTCGTCTCCCGCCGGCCAGGCCGACGCTGCGTCTGAAAATTGCGCAGAGCCACCACTCCGCAGTCCGGGTGACTCAACCACGTGCAACGCTACCCGCGCCGACGAGTGGGATGAGAGATTTCCGCCGGAAAGGCCCGGAATGCGTCGGGAACTGTGCGGCTCGAACTGCAGGCGCTGGTCAGCGAAAGCCGGACGAAGACACAGACCCTGCGGGGCGGGCAAAGTCTGCGGGCTGCCTTCAGAGCAGGATGCCCGCAATGCAGGCGGTCATGAAGCAGGCGAGGTTCCCCCCCAGCATCGCCCGCCAGCCGAGCGTCGCGAAGTCGCCCCTCCGAGAAGGCGCCAGCAGCGACAGCCCGCCGATCTGCACGCCGACAGATCCGAGGTTCGCAAATCCGCACAGCGCGTAGACGGCGATGACCTTCGAGCGCGGTCCGAGGTCCTGCATCGTCGCCAGCCGGTCATAGGCGAGAAACTCATTCGCCACGGTCTTGAGACCCAGCAGTTCGCCAACTTTGCGTTCGTCCCCCGGATCGACCCCCATCGCCCAGGCCAGCGGACTGAAGACCCAGCCGAACACATCCGCCAGCGTCCACGGCGTCCCGAAGGCCCCCGTGGCTGACTTCAGCGCCAGATCGACGACCGCTACCAGCGCGAGAAACGCGATCACCATCGCCGTGATGTTGAGCGCCAGTCGAAGCCCGTCGGCCGCCCCGGTGGTCAACGCATCAAAGGCGTTGATCGTGTCGGGCTTCACCGCAGCGCCGAGCGTATTGCGAGTCACCGGTTCGTCGACTTCGGGCTGGAGAATCTTGGCGATCACGACGGCGGCCGGCGCAGAGATCACCGAGGCCGTGAGGAGATGGCCGGCGTCGATTCCCATGCCGATGAAGGCGGCCATCACGCCCCCGGCCACGGTGGCGAAGCCGGCGACCATCAGCGTCATGATTTCGGAGCGGGTCATGCGGGCCAGGTATGGCTGAATGATCAGCGGTGCCTCAGTCTGCCCGGTGAAAATGTTCGCAGCAGCCACCAGGCTCTCGGCTCCCGACGTCCCCAGCGTCCGCTGCATGCACCAGCCGAGGATACCAACGACGAACTGCAGAATCCGGAAGTGATACAGCAGCCCCATCAGCGCGCCGAACGAAATGATCGTGGCGCCGATCTTGAACGCGAAGTAGTGGTCCCGAAAGTTTGGGCCGAAGGCGAACTCCGCGCCGTCGTCGGTGCAGGCGAGCAGCAGCTCGAAGATGTGGCGGACGCGATTGATGGCGTCCAGCCCGAGCGAAGTCTTCAGCAGCGTCCAGGCGATGGCGAACTGGACCAGGACGCCAATCGCCACCAGCCGCCAGTCGACGCGCCAGCGATGGGCGCTCAGCAGCCAGGCGAGGCCGATCATCAGCACCAGGCCGAAACCGCTGGTCAATTGCCCGGTCATCGCAGAGATCCCCGTAAGGCGAGTCGCGTTCCGCCGGCACAGCGCGACCGGGCAAAAGCAGTCTGCCCGAACCCCGTCTGACTTTCCACAGGCCACTGGATATACTCCGAAAAAAGGGACTTGAGGAGACGAAGAGGATTCACCGCGGAGACGCGGAGGTCGCGGAGAAGAGATCCGGAGAAGACTCAGGAAAGTGAAAAGTGAGTAGTGCAAAATGGAGGAAATGCCGCTGATTCGCGAACTCCATTCACCTTCACTTTTCACTCTTCACTACTCAATACTCACTTTTCACTTTCCGGACTCTTCTCTTGCATTTCTCCGCGTCCTCCGCGTCCTCCGCGTCTCCGCGGTAAAACTTCTTCTCTGCAGCCGGGCAGCTAGGATTGCTGGATCATGTGGGACGCACGCACTGGACGCGGAGCGAATGTCGATCCGGCGAACCGCTTCGCCCGGTACCGGACCGACGTCAGCGATCTGGAAGATCCCCCCGATCCGGAGGAAGAAGTCAGCGCGGTTCGGACCGAGTTCATCCCGGACGCCTCCCGGTCGATCGTCTCTGAAAACACCAGCCCGGACATCCCCTTCCGCTACAGCGTGAACCCCTATCGCGGCTGCGAGCACGGCTGCAGCTACTGCTACGCCCGGCCCTATCACGAATTCCTGGGGCTCAACGCCGGCCTCGACTTCGAAGCAAAGATCTTCGTCAAACACCGCGCGCCGGAACTCCTGTCCGAATGGCTCGCCCGCGACAACTGGACGCCTGAGCTGATCGCGTTTTCCGGCGTGACCGACTGCTACCAGCCCGCCGAAAAACGCTTCGAACTGACCCGGCGATGCCTGGAAGTGGTCCTCGACGCCCGCTTGCCGGTGGGGATCATCACCAAGAACGCGATGATCCTGCGGGACCTCGATCTCCTCGCCGAAATGGCCGAACGGCGGCTGGTCCACGTCGCCATCAGCCTGACGACGCTCGACGACCGGCTGGGTCGTCAGCTCGAACCGCGAACCACCCGGCCCGCCGCCCGCCTCCGGGCAATCCGCGAACTGAGCGCAGCCGGAGTCCCCGTACGCGTCATGACCGCCCCGGTCATTCCAGGCCTCAACGACGCCGAGTTGCCGGCGCTGCTGGCCGCGGCGGCGGAGGCCGGCGCGCAGGCGGCGGGCTACACGATCCTGCGGCTCCCGTTGGCGGTCAAGCCAATTTTTCTCGACTGGCTGGAGCGATATGCTCCGTCAAAGAAGTCTCGCGTAGAATCGTGGCTGCGGGAGCTGCGCGGCGGAGAGTTGAACACCTCGAGCTTCGGCGAGCGAATGCGGGGCTCGGGATTGATCGCCGATCAGATCGCGCAGACGTACAAAGTCTTCTGCCGGAAGCACGGCCTCGATCGCAAGCTGCCGGAACTGGACTTCTCACAATTCACGCCGCCAACACCCAAAGGCGGCCAGTTACGACTCTTCTGAACGATCCACGATCGCGTTCGCCATCGGCGAAGCAGCCGGCGCGGCCCAGTCTCTTCTCTCTTCACTAACCACCATCCACTAACCACTAGCCACTCTCTTCAGCTCTTGATCTCGCCGCCCAGCGCCCCGACCAGCTCCCGCAGCCAGGCCGGATGGGCGGGCCAGGCCGGGGCGGTGATCAGGTTCCCTTCAACATAAGCCTGATCGACCGGCGTGGCGACGTACTGTCCCCCGGCCAGTGTGATCTCCGGGCCGCAGGCGGCGTAGGCGGTGCAGCGACGCCCCTTCAGCACGCCTGCCGCGGAAAGAATCTGCACGCCGTGGCAGATCGCCGCCACCGGCTTCCCGGCGCTGAAGAATTCCCGGACCAGCTCCAGCACGGCTTCGTTGAGTCGCAGGTACTCGGGGGCGCGTCCGCCCGGCAGGACCAGCCCCGCATAGTCGGCGGCTTTGATCGTCGCGAAGTCGGCGTTGAGTGTGAAGTTATGCCCGGGCTTTTCGCTATAGGTCTGATCCCCTTCGAAGTCGTGGACGGCAGTCCGGATCTGGTCGCCGGCCTGCTTGCCCGGACAGACGGCGTGGACCGTGTATCCCACAAGCTGCAAAGCCTGAAACGGAACCATGATTTCGTAATCTTCGACGAAATCGCCGGCAAGCAGCAGCAGAGACTTGGCGGACATGGCTCGTGGAACCTTATGAACACGGACACGGAGGAATGCCGGAAGATCGCGGCCGGCCGCTCACCCATCAACCGACGCTTACGGTATCGACGCCGCCCGGAAAACGCCAACGCCCTGCAACACGGCGTCAGTTCGACGCACTGTGGCAGGGTTCGAGTTAAACTCCGATTCGACGACGCGTTTCAACGGGCGAGCGGCTTGATGCTCGTGATCCGGTAGACCGGCTTGCCGCGCGAATCCCGCTTCTGGGTATCGACGAATCCTTCGAGACGAACGGGTGTCTCATTACGCATCCCGGCGAAACGAGCAGGATCGGCCGCCAGCGTCAGATCCCCGCCAAACTGATCCTGCGCCGAAGGGGACAGGCTGTAGAGAATGCTCCAGCTCTGTTCGATGTCGTCGTAAGCCACAATTCCCTGCAACCATGTGTAATTGGCGGCGTCGTGCCCGAACTGCACGTCGTCCGGCACCCGTCCGCCGACCTGCTCGACCGGCATGGGCATCGGCAGGGCGGAGGGGTTGCCGGGAAGCGGTCCCGCGGCAACCGTCGGCGAACCCATCGGCAGCGCGCTGGAAGGCTTAAACGGGCTGTCTTCAAATCCGTCGCTCGCGGGAGGGCGATTGGAAGTGTTGGGATCGACGCCAAAGTCGCCCGCATCCGGTCGCGGTACCGGCTTCTCATTGTTACTGGGATAGGCGGGCGCGTTGCTGCCGCCGTCCGGCCGGAACGTCGGCGGAGCATTGACACCGCTGCCGTTGCCGGGGGAGACGGGCGTCGGCGAAACGCCATTGGAATTCTGCGGAATGTACGTTCCACCCGGCGCCGGATAGCCCCCGGCCGGATACTGCTGGTAGGGGCTGCCGTACTGCATCCCCGATCCGCCGTAGTACTGGCCACCGTAGTACGGAGAGGAATAGCAGCCGGACAACAGCAGCGCGAGCCCGCTGGAAAGTCCCCAGAGCCTGCCACGCATGGACCGGTCCTCGCGAACGGAACAGAGCCGGGCAGAACAGAATCCACCCCGCCAGGCCGGTCCGCGGACATTCCACGAGCCAGCCGAAGGCGGGCCGAATTGTAGGAATCTGCCGAAGTCTGTCCAGATCACCTGCAGCTTCTGCCGATTGTCGCCGTTTCACGGCGTTTCACGCAGGATTGACGACGAAGTCGCAGTCGATCGGGTGGCACGCCCAGAGGCTTTGCGATGGGCGCGGTCTTCGCTCATGGCAGAAAGGGTCTCAAGGTCGAAAGACACGCCCATCGAGGACTCTGGGCGTGCCACCCGACCCATTGACTCCATCGTCGCCGAATGCGACATCCACGCCCAACCCTTCTCAGAGTCGGCAGATACCGCCCCCGGCGGCCCGGCGGCCCGGCGGCTAGTGCACTCGCATGCCCGGCTTCGCGCCGTCGTCGGGCTCGAGGACGTAGATCTCTTTCCCGCCGGCGCCGGCCGCCAGGACCATCCCCTCGCTGACGCCAAACCGCATTTTGCGCGGGGCCAGGTTGGCGCAGAGGATCACCAGCTTCCCGACGAGGGCCTCCGGTGCGTAGGCGCTCTTGATCCCCGCGAAGACGTTCCGGCGGACATCGCCCCCCAGGCTCAGCGTGAGCTGCAGCAGCTTGTCGGCCCCTTCGACGTGCTTGGCTTCGAGCACGCGGGCGACCCGCAGGTCGACCTTCACGAAGTCATCGATCGTGCAGTGCGCTTCGACGAGCGGCTCGTTCGCGAGGGCTTCCGGGCCGTCCTGGAACTGCCCGGCCGGCGCGGCTTCCGCTGTTGTTTCCGGAGCGGAGGCCGCTGGCTGTCCTTCTTCTTCAATCATGGCTTGTACCTGTGCGGGATCGACCCGCTTCATCAAATGTTCGAACTTGCTGACGGGCGTGCCGACCAGCGGCCGACGCACGTCTTCCCAACAGTCCATCGGACAATTCAACAGCTTCGCCGCCTGGGCCGCGAGTCGCGGCTGCACCGGCGCGAGATAAATCAGGATCTGGCGGAACAGATTCAGCGAGACCGTGCAGACCTGCTGCAGCTCGGCCCCCCGCGCGGGATCCTTCTTGAGCGTCCAGGGGGCATGATCTTCGACATAGCGGTTCGCCTGGTCGGCGAGCGCCATGATCTGCCTCATCGCCGCACTGAATTCGCACGCCTCGTACGCCGCGGCGATGGAATCTGCCTCGGCCGCCGCCTGGGCAAACAAACCGCCGTCGTCCGGATACTCCGCCGACAACCCGGTGGCTTCGACAAACTTCGCCGTCCGGCTCGCGAGATTGACGACTTTCCCCACCAGGTCGGAGTTCACCTTGGCGACGAATTCCTCCAGGTTGAGATCGATATCATCCAGCCCGTTCCCGAGCTTGCTGGCGTAGTAGTAGCGCAGGGCCGCCGGGTCGAGATGCTTCAAATAGGTCGAGGCCATCACGAAGGTGCCCTTGCTTTTGGACATCTTCTCGCCGTCGACCGTCAGAAAGCCGTGGATGTGGACTCGTTCGGGGAGATTGATCCCCGCCGTCTTGAGCATCGCCGGCCAGAACAGCGTATGGAAGTACGTGATGTCCTTGCCGATGAAGTGGTGGATTTCGACGTCGGGGTTCTTCCACCAGTCTTCCCAGCGCTCGCCGCGGGCCGCGCACCAGTCGGCCGTGGACCCGATGTACCCGATCGGCGCATCGAACCAGACGTACCAGTAGTCGCCGGGGCTGTCCGGGATCTCGAAGCCGAAGTACGGGGCGGGGCGTGAGACGTCCCAGTCCCGCAGCGGCTTGCCGAGAAAGTGCCCCTTCAGGTAATTGGCGACTTCGTCCTGCAGGTGCTCTCCGCTCTGCGTCCACTCGGTCAGGAACTCGTGCAGACGTTCAATCTGGACGAAGAGATGCTTCGCCGTCCGGATCTCCGGCGTGGCCCCCGACAGCGTGCTGACCGGGTTGATCAGGTCGGTCGGACTGTAGGTCGAGCCGCACTTGTCGCAACTGTCGCCATACTGGTCCGGAGCCTGGCAGTTCGGGCAGGTCCCTCTGACAAAGCGGTCGGCAAGGAACGTCTGAGCCGAGGGATCGTAAAGCTGGGTCACTTCCTGTTCGACGATCAGGCCGTCTTTTCGGAGCGCTGCCCAGATTTCGTGGCAGACGGCCCGGTTGGAATCGCTGTGCGTGCTGCCGTAGTTGTCAAAGGCGACGTCGAACCCGGCGAAGTCCCGCAGGTGGGCTGCGCTCATATCGGCGATCACCTCGGTCTCCGGCCGGCCTTCCTGCCGGGCCCGGATCATGATCGCCGTGCCGTGCGTGTCGTCCGCGCAGACGTAGGTGCAGGGGTTCCCCCGCAGCTTCTGGAAGCGGACCCAGATATCGGTCTGGATGTACTCGACCAGATGACCTAAGTGGATATGGCCATTGGCATAAGGCAACGCGGACGTCACCAGAATGCGACGCGTCATGAATTCTCCTCCGGACATTCCGTCCGGCCTGTGCAGGTGCGGCAGCAGCGTAAAGGACGGACTCCCCATTGTCCACGCTGGTTCACGGTTGCGTAAATACGAGGAGGTGTTGTGGGTGGCTGGGGTCGGCCGCCTTGGGCCGCCCCCAGTGATCGTGGAGCAGATTCGGCAGACTGGCGGCTCGCAGACTCCACCTCGGCCGCCCGTCATCATCGGCCGCCCGTCATCATCAGCACGCATCAGCGGCTGATGTTGTGACCGTAATTGCTGCGTGCGCCAAAGGTTTTGCGCTCCGCCAGCGGGAAACCCTTCCCGCGACTGAGAATCCTGCCCAAGTCGTAACGGGGACCTCCCTTGGCGCGGCGAACCGGACCCGTATCCTATGGGTCAGGAAATCATGAGGAGGGCGCAGACCTGTTCGCGCCCTCCGTGTCGTTTTGCCGCCGCCTCAACTTCTGCCAGCGAGTTTGTCCATGCATCGCGTGCTGATTACCGACAGCCTCTCGAAAGCCGGTCTCGAGATCCTCAAGAACACCCCCGGCATCGAGGTCGATGAACGCAAGGGCCTCACTCCCGAGCAGGTCCGCGAAGCCCTCAAAGATGCCGACGGCATCATCATCCGCAGCGGCACCAGGCTGACGCCGGAACTGCTCAAGGATCAGCCGCGGCTGAAGGCGATCGTCCGGGCCGGCGTCGGCGTCGACAACATTGACCTTCCCGCCGCCACCCGCGAAGGGATCGTCGTCATGAACACCCCGGCGGGGAATACCATCTCCACCGCCGAACACGCCTTCGCCATGATGATGTCCCTCGCCCGCAACATTCCCCCCGCTTGCGCGACCCTTAAGGGGGGGAAGTGGGATAAGAAGAGCTACACCGGGACGCAGCTCGCCGGCAAGGTGCTGGGGATCATCGGCCTGGGCCGGATCGGCGTTTCGGTCGCCCGCCGGGCGCTGGCGTTTGAAATGAAGGTCGTCGGCTATGACCCGTTCATGTCCCCCGAGCGGGCCAAGGAGCTGGGGATCGAGCTGCAGGCGAGCTTGGACGACATGCTGCCGCAGATCGATTTCCTGACGCTCCACACGCACTTCACGCCGGAAACGGCGAACATGATCAACGCCGCCCGCCTGGCCCAGATGAAAAAGGGCGTGCGGATCGTCAACTGCGCCCGCGGCGGCATCGTCAACGAACAGGAACTCGCCGACGCCATCGAATCCGGCCACGTCGCCGGGGCCGCTTTTGACGTCTTCGTGCAGGAGCCCCCCAAGGACTTCCGCCTCATCAATCTGCCGCAGGTCGTCTGCACGCCGCACCTGGGGGCTTCGACCGACGAAGCCCAGGAACTGGTGGCCCTCGAAGCGGCCGAGATCATGTCCGGCTTCCTGACCCGCAACGAAGTCCGCCACGCGGTCAACATGGCCCCGGTCTCCGGGGCCGAGATGGCCGACAACCAGATTTACCTGGACCTCGGCCTCCGCCTGGGCCTCCTGATGGCGCAGGTCACGAAGGGGACCGGCGTCCGGAGCGTCAAGCTGATGTTCCGGGGCGAAGCGGCGAATAAGAAGACCAAGCTGATCGGCTCCAGTTTTGCCGCCGGGCTGCTGATGGACGCCGTCGACGGGGTCAACATCGTCAACGCCGAGATGCTCGCCAAGGAGCGGGGGATCGAGATCACCGAGTCCCTCTCGACCGAAGTCGGCGATTTTTCCTCGCTGGTCTCGGCGACGGTGGTGACCGATCAGGGCGAGTTCACCGCGGCCGGCACGGTGTTCGGCAAGCAGTTCCTGCGTCTGGTGCGGTTCGACAAGTTCCACCTCGACGCCTACCTCGACGGTCTGCTGCTGGCCTACCGCCACATCGACAAGCCGGGCGTCATCGGTTTCATCGGCTCGGTCTGCGGCAAGAACAATGTGAATATCGCCCATATGGCGCTGGGTCGGGAAAAGGCCGAACCGGGCGGCGACGCCCTCGCCGTGCTGAACCTCGACAACGAGCCGTCGGCGGAAGTCCTCAAGGAAATGGCGGAAAACGGGGCCGTCACCAGCGTCCAGCTCATCCGCCTGCCCAAGGCCGGCGAGCCGCTCCCCTGGCTCGGCGGCAAGTAGGGCCGGTTAAGTCGCCCGCAGCCTTCTTGTAGGGCAGGCTCCCGCCTGCCGATTTGTGATTCCATGCGCAGAACGGCGGGTGGCCGGGGCTGGACCAGAGGGGAAGCCCCGGTCCCGCGCACCGGGGCATCGCGAAGGCGCTCCTGCCCCGGCCACCCGTCGATTTGCGGCTGCCAGCACGATACGGCAGGCGGGAGCCTGCCCTACGGGGGGGGAATATGTCTGACTTCCGTTCCCTCTATGTGCACGTTCCGTTCTGTCGGCATCGGTGCGGTTACTGCGACTTCACGCTGATCGCCGGTCGGGACGACCTGATCGGCGATTACCTCAAGGGACTGGCGCGCGAGCTGGATCTGCTGGGCCATGTCCCGGTCCGCGAAGACGAACGCCCCGAGCTCGACACCCTGTTCTTCGGCGGCGGCACGCCGACGCATCTGCCGCCGCAGGAACTGACCCGGCTGTTTCAGATCGTCTCAAGCCGGTTTCGCCTGGCGGAGGGGGCCGAGGTCTGCGTGGAAGCCAACCCGCGGGATCTGACCGACGAACGGCTCGACGTTCTCCGGCGTTCGGGTGTGAATCGCCTGAGTCTGGGCGGCCAGTCGTTTGATGCCCGGGCGCTGGAGCTGCTCGAACGGGATCACGCTCCCGAGGAGCTGGCGGAGATTGTTCGCCGGATCACGCCGGACTGGGAGAACGTGTCGCTCGATCTGATCTTCGGCGTTCCCGGTCAGACGCTGGAGTCGTGGGAGGAGACGCTGCAGCGGGCGATATCGCTGGGGGTGTCGCACGTCTCGACGTATGGACTGACGTTCGAAGCGAACACCGCCTTCGAAACCCGCCGGCGGCGCGGCGAGCTGGAACCGGTCGACGAAGAGCTCGAACGGGCGATGTACGACGTGGCGATGGAACAGCTCGAAGCGGCCGGCTACTCCCAGTACGAAATCTCCAGCTTCGCGAAACCGGGATTTGCCTGTCGGCACAACCAGATCTACTGGTCGGGGGACGAATACGAGGCGGTCGGGCCGGGGGCGGCCCGTTATCTGGAGGGGGCGCGGGAGACGAACATCCGCAGCGTGCTGGGGTGGCTGGCCCGGCTGGAGCGGGGGGAATCGCCGGTTGCGGAAGCGGAAGAGCTTGCTCCCGAAGCCCGCGCCCGCGAGCTGATCTTTCTCAATCTCCGCCGGGTCCGCGGCATCGACCGGACCGATTTTCGTACGAGAACCGGTTTCTCACTCGACCGCCTCGCAGGCCCCGCGATCTTGCATCACACGCAGGCCGGCAACCTGGAAGACGACGGCCCGACGATCCGCCTGACGCGCGCGGGCCGGTTTCTGGCGGATCACGTGATGGCGGATTTTCTGGGGTAGCTGAGGAATGCCATCGACTCTCAATCGGGTGGCCCAGACGCCGCTCTGGGCGTCTGGGTGCCTCAGGCACAAGAGGTCTACTCCACCCACTCAATCGGCACGCCCACCGTCCTTCTTTCCAGATACCAGCGGGCCGAGCTCCAGCGCCACTCATCAGGCCGGAGAACCAGCCCGGCCCGCACCGGATTCCAGTGCATGTAGTCCAATTTCTCCCGGAGTTTCTTGCCGGAGTCGATCTCGAAAGAATAGTAGCGGACTTGCCAGACAGGATCAGTCACCGGGAATCGCTTTGAATACTCAGCCAGCTCACCGGCGAAACACTCCTTGATCTGCGCGGAAGATCGTCCCTTCCAGAGTCGCATGAATCCGCTCAACTGGCCGGTCTTGGGAAACCAGACGATCGCATGGACGTGGTCCGGCATTAGGACGAAGCCGACGCAGCGGGCTGCATGTCTTTCGAGTTCGGCATTGAGGATTCCCAGGACGATTCGCTTCGGCTGATCGTGATCGAGCAATCGTCGCCGGTGGTAACAGGAGAACGTGATGAAGTGGGCGTAGAGGGCGTCGTCGATGCGGCGTGGATGAGGCATTTGAAGCATTCCTGGTGGTCAGGTTGTCTCCGAGCGACCACTTGTGACTTTGTCACCCAGACGCCCAGAGCGGCGTCTGGGCCACCCAAGACAATTTTCGCTGCGGTTCTTCGCTGATGGATCGGCATGCCACATGATACTGTACATGGTGGCGTTTCTGCCGCAGAACGTGCTAATCGGAACTCGCATCATGGAACAGGGGTTTCCGCCAGATCTACCGTCTGATCGACTGACGATCATGTTCCTCTATGTCGTGTTGCTGGCAATGCTGCTGGGAGAGGTCGGCGGGCTGGTGATTCAGCTTCGGCGGAAGACGACTCCGTGGGACGTACTGGCATGGGGCGTCGGCGGGGCGCTGCTGGCGCTGGTCACGATGGTGATTGTGATCCCGATCTATGTCCATCTCTCGGACAGGACGGGGTTCGCCATCGATCTGCTGCTGATCGTTGCGGCCCTGTGCCTGATCGGCCTGGTCCAGTCCATCTTTCGACTGAGTCCCGAGACGCCTGCGAACTTGATCGTCCTTGTCATTGCGGCGTTTACGGGCGTTTGTCTGTTTGTTCCCGTCGCGGCGCCGACGCTGTCGACTCGTGCGGCCGTTCAACGAATCGTCTGCCGCAACAACCTCAAGCAGCTCGGTCTGGCGATGCACAACTCTCACGACACGTTCGACCGGTTTCCTGCGACTGCCGGAGGCGAACCTCCGATGAGTTGGCGCGTTGCTCTGTTGCCGTACGTGGACCAGGCGCCGCTCTTCAACACGTACGACCTCACCAAACGCCGGGATGAGTCTCCGAATGCCGCGTTTCTGCTGCAGGACTTCCGGTCCTACCGCTGCCCCGCCGTCGAACGCCCCGCCGACGATCAGGGTCGGTTTTTTACGTCGTATGTCGCTCCGGTCGGGCCCCATACGATCCTGCACGGCGGCGAAGGAAGGCAACTCCGGGACGTCACCGACGGCGTGTCAAACACCCTGCTGCTCGTCGAAGCCTGCGGCCTCGAAATCCTCTGGACCGAACCTCGTGATTTCGATGTCACGCAGGGGCCCGTCGGGATCAACTTCAAAGGGCACGGCCGGACCGATTCGCCGGGGGTGATGTCGGGGTATCACGCTGGAGGCGTGCACGCACTTTTCGGCGATGGGGCGGTCCGGTTCCTTTCGCAGAAAACCGATCCGGCGATCCTGGAAGCCTTGCTGACCGCCGATGGCGGCGATGATCCGGGGGAGGATTGGTAGGTGGGGAAATGTCGAACGTCGAAGGGAAGGCCAAGTGCTGAGAGACCAGTGCCAAGTGAGGGCGAAGGACGCTTGC
This sequence comes from uncultured Planctomycetaceae bacterium, assembly GCA_942493135.1. Classification (GTDB taxonomy): domain Bacteria; phylum Planctomycetota; class Planctomycetia; order Planctomycetales; family Planctomycetaceae; genus Planctellipticum. The sequence goes on from OW818684.1 coordinate 4,479,546, forward strand.
GCTGCACCTTTCAAGGCAGACCACTGACTGAATTCAAGTACGAGATAATGAATCTACCGACCAGCAAAGATCAGACGGCGGGTGGCCCGGACGCTGCTTTGAGCGTCTGGGTTTACAAGAGGACTTCTGAAAAACAGGACGACGAGACAATCCTCTTGTCAACCCAGACGTCCAGAGCGACGTCTGGGCCACCCGGCCCCAGTTGTCCCGAGAAACAAATCGTTCACTGCGTTGCCTGGGGGGGCCGAAGACGGCCGGGCGCGCCCGGCCCTACGCGGCGGACGAGGACGTCCACCGTGCGTACCGCGATCAGCCGCTCTTCTCTGGCTGTTCGTGGCTCGCGATTCCCTGTTCGCGGCTTGCTACTCGCTCGTTCCCTCCGCCCGTGACAGGGCGCGGGCGAGGTCTTCGATGGCGGCGGCGCTGACGTTTTCCAGCGGGTGCTGCAGGAGCCAGTTGACGTCCTGGCGGGATTGCGCCAGCCGCTGGGTCTGGTAGGCCAGGACCGCGCGGAAGAAGCGGTCCTGTTCGGAATCGGGCGAGATCGCCAGGACCGCATCCGTGTAGCGATACATCCGCTCGGAGTTTTCTTCCTCTCGGGCGGTGTTGAACAGGTTCCGCAGCATCCGGATCAGGATCGCTTTCGGGGGCATCGCTTCGAGGTACCGGTCTTCCCACGGAGCGCCGGAGTAGTCCCGCACGCGCTGGATCGCTTCGTCGCGCGACAGCAGCTTGCCCCGTTCGAAGACGTCGATGAGCTGCTGCGGATCGTTCGCCGGTTCGTGGCGGACGACGAAGTGGCCGGGCAGGCCGACGCCGACGACGGGCAGGTTCAGCCGGCGGGCGAGTTCCATGTAGAGGACCGCCAGCGTGATCGGCATGCCTTCGCGGTCGTCGATCACTTCGTTGAGGTAACTGTTCGAGCGGTTGTGGTAGTCCATCCGGCTGCCGTGGTAGCCCTGCTCGGCGAACAGGTAGCGGTTGAGGCCCGCCAGGCGTTCGGGGGCCGGGGTGGCGTCGGACCAGTCGCGGCCGATCCTGGCGGCCATGCGGTCGACCGACTGCACGTAGTCATCGACGTCGAGCTCCGGGTTGTCGAGCCGGGCGATGAGCAGCGCCGCCCGCAGCAGATCCAGCTTGCCCGGTTCGGCCTCGACGATCCGCGAGATCTCGTTGAGAGTCTGCTGATGATGGACGTCGGTGGCCAGCCGGCGGAGTTTCCCCGCCCGCTGTTCGAGCCGCTCGGCCTCGTCCTGGAGCAGAATCAGGCTGGTGGCGGGTTCGTTCGCGAGGCGCTGGACGACTTTCATGCCCTGCTGCCGGTCGCCGTCGAGCCAATCGGTCATGGCGGTCTGCACGCGCCCGGCGACTTCGCCGGTCGGGTGGCTCAGCGGGATTTCGGAAGCGATGCGAAAGCCTTTGAACTCGGCTTCGGTCTGGCGGAACTTGCAGAGGCCGGCGCGTCCGCGGGTGAAGGCGGCGTCGGCCGATTCGATCACCAGGTGGTCGTTGACGTAACAGGCAATCCGCCCCTGTTCGAGACGGACTTTGAGCGTGTTCCAGCCGGTCTTCTTCAGGTGCGGAGAGCGGATTTGCTGCAGGACGGTCCAGGCGTAGACGTCCGGTCCGTCGAAGCGCGAGAGCCGGAGCTCGCCGTTGCTGGGATAGAACCCGTAGTGCCGGTCTCCGCCGTCGCTCAGGAAGACCAGTCCTGCCGCACCTTCCGCGGGCTCATAGCGGACCGTGACCGCGATTTCGTAGGGCAGCTCAGGAGTCGGCTCGGTCGACAGGCACATGGCCCGCGCGCCGATGCCTGCTCCGCGGCCTTCGCCGACGATCCGCCCGGCCCGCTGCCGCCAGCGCCCGCCGGGCAGGACGGTCCAGTCTTCGGGATCGAGGACGCCGATCGTGAGCCAGCGATCCATCGGGACGGGGTTGGGCTGCTTGAGAAGGGGCAGGATCGCTTTGGACGGAACGGCGAAGCCGAGGTTGTCGGTCTGCTGGGATTTGAGGGTCAGGAGCCCGTGGACGCGGCCGTCCATGTCGAGCAGCGGACCGCCGCTGTTGCCCCGTTCGATGGGGATGGCGAGCTGCAGCATTTCGCGGCCGTCGACATCGCGACGACCGGAGAGGACGCCGCTGACGACGCTGCGTTCCAGCCCGAGCGGGTTGCCGATGGCCACGACCTGCTGGCCGTCGACGAGCGAGTCGGAGTTGCCGAGGGGGAGGGCGGGGAGGCCGGTGGCCTCGACCTGCAGGATTGCCAGATCCTGGTCGCGTTCGGTGGCGTAGATGGCTTTGACGTCGAGCTGCCGTCCGTCGTGCAGGCGGATGAGGATCGGACGGGCTTCGCCGATGACGTGCAGGTTGGTGGCGATCAGACCGGCGGCGTCGATGATCACGCCGGAGCCGAGTCCCTGGCGATCGCCGTCCCGGCCCTGGAATTCGATGACGACGACCGACTTGCGGGCTTCGGCGGCCAGTTCCGCGACGCTGCGGAAGGTTGTCTTGCGGTTAGCGGGGATTAGAGCCGAGGCGGGCGGCGGATCGGCGGCGGTCACGCCGAGCATGAGGCCGGTGGTCAGCCATCCGGTGGCGATCGCCACGACAGTCCAGTCCGCTCGACGCATGCCGGCTCCTTTTCGACGAACGAACTCGCTGCGCTGAAAATCCGAAATTCGAAACTCGAAATCCGAAACGAATTCGAAAAGCGGAGAATTCGAAACGAGGGCTGTGAAGACAGGTTCATCGTAGTCGGAAGGGGGGAGGATGGCAAAACCGGATTTCGTAAGGGAGGGAGAGTCCTGGAAGGAGGCGAAGGAGACCGCGCCTCCGTTTTCCCTCTCAGCCGGCATTCCTCCGCCCCTTCCGGGGCGGTTATCCGCGGAGGGCGTTGTCGCCCACGGGTTGCACTCCGTCCGCCTGACGGCGGACTCCGTTTCACCCGTGGCTACAGCCCGTCGCCCCGTTCGGGGCTCAAGACATTGCAGGGCGAAGTCGAAGTCCGACGCGCCGGACCTTCGACCGCCAATCAAAGAGTGTTCTCGGCGGTTAGAGATCTCGGGCTATCGCCCACGGGTTGCACTCCGTCCGCCTGACGGCGGACTTCGTTTCACCCGTGGCTACAGCCCGTCGCCCCGTTCGGGGCTCAAGACATTACACGGCGAAGTCGAAGTCCGACGAGCCGGACCTTCGACCGCCAATCAAAGAGTGTTCTCGGCGGTTAGAGTTCTCGGGCGGAACGGGACTTCCGACGCATGTTGTGACTTTGATTCGTTGTCTTGTGACCGGGGTTGCCGCCGGGGTAGAGTAGGATGACTCATTCGGGGAGGCATCGTTCGTGGTGCGCCTGCCCGTGCCGGGACTTCTGAGAGGATCGACGTCATGCTGCGCTGGGGTTGGACGGGACTGCTGCTGGGTTTGGTGGCCACGTGGACGACGACGACACAGGCCGCGGACGTGGAGTTCCCGGACGAGAAGCTGGATACGGTGATTCGCGAGATTCTCAAGAAGAAGTCGATCGACAAGACGGACAAGGCGAAGAAAATCGCCGAGGAAGATCTGGTCAACATTTACTTCCTCGAAGCGCCGAACAAGGGGATCGCGAACCTGGCGGGCCTGGAGAAGTGCCGGAACCTGGCGCAGGTTCGGCTGACCGGCAACCAGATCAAGGACGTTACGCCGCTCCAGGAATGCGTCAACATTCAGTCGTTGGATCTGGCGAAGAACCAGATCGGGGATATCGGCCCGCTGGCCAAGCTGACGAAGCTGCAGTACCTGCAGCTCGAAGACAACCAGATCAAGAGCCTCGACGCGGTGGCGTCGCTGAAGGCGCTCAATGCGCTGTACTTGAGCCGGAATCAGGTCGAATCGCTCGCGCCGGTGGCCGAGCTGCCGAAGCTGGCGGCGGTCTACGCTGAAAAGAACAAAGTCTCGGACGTGTCGCCGCTGAAGACGGTGAAGTGGCTGGAGCGGATCGACCTGAAGGACAACCAGGTGAAGGATATCGCGCCGCTGTCGAGCCTGACCGAGCTGCGCTGGACGTTCCTGGAACGGAACCAGATCGCCGACATCGCGCCGCTGGTCGAGATGGCGAAGAAGGATGCCGCCGGGGACAAGCGGTTCGCTCCGTACTGGAATCTGTATCTGACCGGGAACCCGCTGAGCGACGCCTCGAAAGGGCAGGTTGAGGAGCTGAAGAAGATTGGCGTGAGGGTGCATAATTGAGGAAGAAGTGGTTAGTGGCTGGTGAAGAGAAGGCCGTAGGGCACGCTTCCGCGTGCCGGATGGCGGGTGCGATTTTCGTTGATTCTCCTCGATCCCAGGCTCTGCCTGGGATCGCTGCGTTTACGAGGCTTCGCCTCGTCGCGTTTGTCGCCTGATGGCGCTCTAACGTCTCGGCTGGAGCCGTGAAGTGGAGTGCCGCGCTGCGCGTGTCGACTTCGGATTGCCCTTGATGCTGCTCCGGCGGAATCGTAATCTCCTGAACGGAAGATGCGGTCTTGTTTGTCCATACCGCCAGGACACAGCGAGCGACTTTATGCCCGGGCAACGTTTCTCGCGTCGCGGCTTTACCGTCATTGAACTGCTGGTGGCGATTGCGATCATTGCGGTGCTGGTCGTCCTGCTGCTGCCAGCGGTTCAGCAGGCGCGTGAAGCGGCTCGGCGGGTGCAGTGCCGCAACAATTTGAAGCAGCTCGGACTGGCGATCCACAACTACGATGCGACCCACAATCGACTGCCGCCCCATAACGGCGGCACCGAGTCCGGAGACGCCTCGAATGAAGGGAATCTGAGCGGGATTGTGATGGTCCTGCCGTATGTCGACCAGGCGGCGTTGTGGACTACCATTGCCGGCGCGTCCAACCAGGGAGGGTATCCCGGTAACGCGACGTTTCCGCATCCGCCGGCGAGTCTGCCGGGGCTGATCTGCCCGTCGTCGGCCGTTCCGCCGCAATTCATCACAAACGGGATGGGCGGCCCGAGTCGCAGCTATCACTTGAGTCTGGGGGACTGGTGCGGCGAGTTTCTGAGCTTGACTCGCGGCGTCTTGAATCCAGGCAGCGGCGGTTTTGCCCGCAGCCCGTTTTCGCCCAACAGCGGCGAGACGCGGCAGTGGCGGGACATTAGCGACGGAACCAGCCAGACGGTTCTGATGGGTGAAAAGGCATTGTTCACCAGAGTGGATGAAATCCTGGGGAACTCGGGCAACGAGGCCGTCGCCACGCCGGCCCTGTGTCGAGAGCTGGTGCCCGGACCAACTTACAATGGACACGCCAATCTCGTCGGAAACGGTCGGCTCTGGGCGACCGGGTGGAATCTGTCCGTTTACACGGTGACGACGGCGATGGCTCCCAATAGTCCCTCCTGCCAGTACTTCACCAACGTAACGAGCCGGCATGCGGGAGGCGCTCACGTGCTCATGGCGGACGGCGCGGTCCGCTTCATCAGCGAGACCATCGACACCGGAGATCAGACGGCGCCGCCCCCTGCATCATCCGTTGCGGCAAGCCCGTATGGCGTCTGGGGCGCGCTCGGTTCGGCGTCCGGCGGAGAGGCGGTCGGCGATTTCTGAAGATGTCGACGAGGTCTCTCGTACGCCGCACGCTCTCCTCTCCGCAGAAACGGCCGTGGTTCCCGAGGTCCCCTGTAGCCGATGGCGAAGCCGCCGGGGTACACTGCATTCCTCTTGAGTTCCCGGTGGTCATGGCCACGGCAGGCTCCTGCGGAGGAATGGATTCATGGTGCGGTGGATGGCGGCGGCGTGTCTGGCGATGGCGGCTGCGAATGTGCAGGCCGAGATCAAAGTCACCGAGACCGAGGATGAGATCCGGATCGAGACGGAGGCTCTCGAAGCGGCGGTCCGGAAGCGGGGATACGTCACCGGGGTCTATCGCCAGACGTTTCTCGATAAGCAGACCGGCGCGCGGGATCTGGGTTACGGGCTGGACATCGCCGACTGGATCATGGAGCCGGGCAGCGACGAGGCCTATCGCGACAAGCTGGAGCACGAGCTGATCTACCGGTTCGGCAATCCGTATCACGGCAACACGCCCAAGCGGACCATCGAAGGGCCGCAGATCTGCACGCAGGCCGGGAGGTTGGAGCCCGAGGTGGTGCGGGGGGCGGATTTTGTGGCGATCCGGCAGTCCTTCCGCTATCGGACGGCGGCGCCCGGCAAGAAGACGGGGTCGAAGTGGACCCAGGTCATGGTCTTTCCGCAGAATGCGCGGTACTTCATTTCGATGCAGCGAATCGACGCGGTCAACAGCAGCGACGCGATGTTCCTGCGGGTCGATATGCCGGGGCATATTCAGCACAAGCAGGGGGACACGTTTTCGGAAATCTACCTGAGCTATCTGGGGACAATTCCGTCGCGCGAGTTCGTCAAGGACTTTGCTCCCGACCAGCGGTTCGCCTACGTGCGCGGCAAAGCGGTTCCGGAGCGGTTCATCCGGGCCTATCACATTCGGGATGCGAAGACCGGCGCGGAAGGGCCGTGGCTGGCGGGGATGACTCTCGATCCGGATGTCGTTTCGGAAGCTTGGTGCCACCAGCGGGGGTACGTCTGCATGATCGAGGAATTCGGCGGCCGGCCGATCAAAGCGGGAGAATCGTTCAGCGCCGCCTTCATCGTGGGGTACTTCGACAGCGTCGCAGAGATGCAACGAGTCTACGATCGGTACAAAGGGGCCAGGGAGCTCACGGTCGACGCCGGGGGCTGGAAGCTGACGAAGTAGCGTTTCCTGCAGGGGACCTGGAGCGTGTCGTCAATCGAGCACGAATGGACGTTCGGCCGCCGCCCGCCTCTCGCCGTTGAGGGTGTGGAGGAGCTCGCCGCCGAGCCGGTTGACGAATTCGCCGATGCCGATGCCGACGAGCCGCCGCTGGAGACGCTTCGCGAGCTGCAGTATCCGGCGGCGAAGGCTTCTATTGAAGCCGTGCTGGGATTGCTGGCGGCGTTCTTCATCGGGTTCATCGCGCCCCTTGCGGCGTTTGCCGCGGTGATCGGAATGCGTCTGGGGTTTGTGGTCGGCCTGCTGACCATCGGGGGGGCCGGCTGGCTGGCGATCCTGGTGGCCCGGCTGGCGAGCGCGGCGCTGGAGGGAGATCATCATCGGACGTTTTCGCTGTCGAACCGCCCTGCGTCGGTGAAGGAGTTGCGCCCGCGGCTGTATATCCCGCTGGCGCTGGCGATGGCCGTGCGGGTGCCGCGGTTTACTCCGCCCCTGAACGTGCTGGTCAGCGGCTGGTGGCTGGTGCATTTCGGGGCGGCGGCGGGATTGGGGCACCTGGCGGCGCTGAAGATCACTCGCGAATTTCAGCTCGGGCAACTGCTGCTGGCGGTGCCGTGCAGCATTGCGGTCCACTTTGCGTTTCTGTTCGCGGCGAATCTGTATCTCGTGCTGTCGATGGCCGCGGCGTGCAAGTCGCCGCTGGTCTGGCTCTTTGTGTGGCGGTATCGCTTCCTGATCGACCTGCTGCTGGCCCTGGCCCTGTTGATGTGGCGGTGAGTGATGCTCGGAAGTCTGCGAGTCGTCGTTGTGGGAATGCTGTTTCTCGGGGCGGCCGCAGCCCGTGAGATTCCCGTACCCGATGTCGACGCTCAGCCTCTGGGATCGCAGATTCGCCGGCTGATCGAGACGTTCGAGTCTCTGGGGACGCCATTCGACGACGCCGTCGTCGAGGAACTGCGAGCGGCGATGCGCGACGGAAATTCCCCGCGACTGCAGACCCTACTGGATCCCCACGTAGCGGCGGTCGCGACCGTCGCCGCGTCCGGACTTGCTCTGCATGCGGAAAAACACGCTGTCTCGCTTCAGCAGCATGGATACGTGCCAGTCCTGATCAAGGTGCTCAATCCTGCGGAATCGACTGGCCGCTGGGAAGTCGAAAGTCCGCAGGCTGGTCTCGCATTCCGCGGGCAAGCGGACCTGTCGATGGTGCGTCAGCAGCAGGAGCAGTTCAAGGACGACAAGCAGACGCCGGACGTCACCGGGCGCTTTCTGTATCTCGAACCGTATGGACAACCGCCGCAGACGCGGAACCTGAGCGGTCTGGCTGTCGAGTACGTCGTCCTGCTGATGGCCACGGACACGCCGGGACGGCATCCCGTGACGCTCCGTTGGGGCGTCGCCGATGACGACGGCAAGGTTCCGCGATGGGCTGAAACCGAGCTGACCGTCAACGTTCAGCCGGCGCAAGCGGTTCGGCTGCAGGTGCGGGATGAACGGAATCAGCCGAGCACCGCGCGGCTGACCATTCGCGACGCCCGGGGGCGAGTCTATCCGCCGCAGGCGCGGCGGGTGGCGCCGGATCTGTTTTTCGAACCGCAGATCTATCGTCACGACGGCGAAACCGTCCTGCTGCCGCCCGGCCAATACGTCGTCGAGAGCGGCCGCGGCCCGGAGTATGTCCGACAGTCGCAGGAATTGACCGTGTCTGCGGACGGGGAGGCCCGGTGGTCGTTTGCGCTGGCCCGCTGGGTCGATCCGGCCGCCGCGGGCTTCTTCAGCGGCGACCACCACATCCATGCGGCAGGATGTTCGCATTACACGTCGCCGACCGAGGGGGTCACGCCGGCCGATATGTTTCGGCAGGTGAAGGGAGAGGGACTCAACGTCGGCTGCGTGCTGACGTGGGGCCCCTGTTTCGACGTGCAGCGGCGGTTTTTCGGGCCGGTCGTGCACGGTCTCAGCGAGCCGCAGACGGTCCTCAAGTACGACCTGGAAATCAGCGGCTTCGGCTCGCAGGCGCTGGGGCACGTCTGCCTGCTGAATCTGCTGAACCAGGAGTATCCCGGTTCCGACGGCACGGCGACGAAGGGCTGGCCCACCTGGACGACACCGGTCATGCGCTGGGCGAAGGAGCAGGGGGGCGTGACCGGCTACGCCCACTCCGCCAGCGGCCTGGCGATCAACCCCTCCAAAGAGGCTCAACGGCTGGTTCGCGTCCGCGACCGGAATGGCGACCTGTTACTGTCGGTCGAGGAAGCCTCCGTCAGCGTGCTGCCCGAGGACGTCTCGAAGATCGATGCTGACAGCGACGGTCGATTGAGCGTTGCCGAACTGGAACGGAGCCTGACGCGTGCGTCGCACGAGTTGCCGAACTACGCGATCCCCGAAATGAACGGCGTCGGAGCGATGGAGATCTGCGTTGCGGCGTCGGAGGGAGTCTGCGACTTCATCAGCGCGATGGATACGGAACGGATCCAGGAATGGAACACGTGGTATCACCTGCTCAATTGCGGTTTTCCGCTCAAAGTCAGCGGCGAGACCGACTTCCCCTGCATGAGCAGCCTGCAGGTCGGGCAGGGGCGGGTCTACGTGCACCTGGGCGCCGCCGAGCGGATCGACTTCGCCGACTGGTGCCGCGGGCTGGCGGAAGGCCGGTCGTATGTGTCCGACGGCTACGCCCATGCCCTGCAGTTCGACGTTGGCGGTCAAGCGCCGGGTCCTGGACAGGTCGGGTTGAGTGAACCGGGGACCATACCTGTCCGAGCAACGGTCACCTTCGCGTCGGAAACGCCGATCGGCGTGGCGCACGGTACGAGCGAAGTCTCCGCAGGCCGGCGCGTCGCCGGAGATACGCGGATCCTGCACGCGGCGCGGGCGAACGGGATGGTCCGCGGCGGAAAGCGGACGGTCGATCTGGTGGTCAACGGAGTGGCTCGGAAGTCGTGGGAAGTCCCTGCGGATGGTCAGTTGCACGACCTGGAGTTCGAACTGCCGATCGACGGGAGCTGCTGGGTGGCGCTGCGGTCGTTTCCTCAACTGCACACCAACCCGGTGACGGTGCTTGTCAACGAACAGCCGGTCCGTGCCTCGCGGCGGAGCGCCCAATGGTGTGCGGAGATGACCGAAGTCCTCTGGCAGAACCGGGAGCGGGCCATCGCGCCCGCCGAACGCGAGGCGGCACGCGAAGCCTTCGAACGGACGATCCGGCGGTTTCGGGGGCTGGCGGAGGAGAGTCCAGCGGGTTCGTAGACTTCGCGAAGACGCTCCAGCCCCGGCCACCCATCCCCTCGCTGGCGCGGAGACGCGTTCCATCGTCTGCGTTTCACGCACCGAACATCGTGAAACCTGTTGTTTCACAACCCGTCGTTCCACGCCGCGGCGATGTCTGCCAACTCGTTTTGACACGTTCGGGTCTTCCGACTACAGTCCCGCCCGCGCACCGACCCTGCGTCTGAGCCAAGGATGGCGAGGGACCGCGGAACCGGTCGGACGAGCGCGACGGAAGGATTCCGCGTGTCGACTTTTCCTCGAGTGCTGGTGATTGACGGTCAGGCGGATACGGAGGCCGTGCTGAAGGCGGTCCTCGAACCGCGCGGCGCCCGCGTCGACTGGTCCCGGCAGACTGCCGCTGCACCGTCGACCCAACCCGAAGCTCCCCCGCATGTGGTCGTAATCGACCTGGACGATCAGCCGCGGAACTCGCGGATTGACGGGACCAGGGCGTCGGGCGGTCGGATCCTGATCGGCTCGCACCGCGTGACAATGGGCCGCTCGAACGATCTGTTTCTGGAGAAACCGTTCCAGTTTCCGGAGCTGATCAGCGCCATCGAAGGACTGCTGGCGACGCCGGTCGAGCAGGCGTAGTTTGCGGTCGAGGTTCCGGGGCGTAGGATGCTTGTGCGATCCTCGTATTCCCCAACCGCCGAAAACCTGCCGATGCCCGCCGAAGTTGTCACAGCCGTTTCCGATCCCGTCGGCGGTCCGATTTCTGTCGGCGGTCGCCTGCTGTCGACGCGATACTTTCTGGCCCCGCTCGCCGGGTACACGCACCTGGCGTTCCGCCGCGCGCTGCGGGAACTGGGTGGCCTGGGGCTGGCGACCACCGATCTGGTGCATGCCACGCAGCTCGTCGAGCAGAAGCGGCAGTCGCTGGAGCTGATCGCCACCGATGCCAGCGACCGCCCGCTGACCGTCCAGATCTTCAGCGGCGTGACCGAGCACATGGTGGCGGCCGCTCGGTGGCTGCAGGATCGGGGCTACGAGGCTATCGATCTCAACATGGGCTGCCCGATGGCCAAGGTCAACGGGATGGGGGGCGGCGCCCGGCTGCTGTGCGACGCCGATAACGCCTGCCGGCTCGTCGAAACGGTCGTCGGCTCGGTGGCGATTCCCGTCACGGTCAAGATGCGGCTGGGTTGGGACCGAGATTCGATCTCGGCGCCCTATCTGGCCGCCCGGTTTGAGGCCGCTGGAATTGCGGCGGTCACGATCCACGGTCGGACCCGGGCGCAAGGCTTCAGCGGCGAAGTCGACCGCGAAGGGATCCGGGCGGTGGCCGACGCGGTGCAGACGATTCCCGTTGTCGCCAATGGCGATGTCCGCTCGCCCGGCGATGCGCTGCAGATGCGCCGGGAGACGGGGTGCGACGCCGTCGCCATCGGACGGGGGGCGATGCTCGATCCCTGGATCTTTCGGAAACTGTCCGACCTGGAAGCCGGCCGACCCGCCTGCGAACCGACGGCCGACGAGCAGATCGGCTTTCTGCGGCGGCATTTCGAACTGATGTGGGAGCAGCACCGAGAGCGGAGCTGCACGCTGTTCCGCAAGTTCGCCGCCTGGTACGGGGCCCGGCTGGGAATCCCCGAAGACCTGGAGCTGCGGCTGCGGCTGTTTCAGTCCATGACGGAGTTTGGCGAGATCCTGGCGGAAATCGGCCGGCGGCATGGGGAGCGACGCAGCCCGGTCGCGACGGCCTTAGTCAAGGTGCCGAACGGGCCGGTCGAACGCTGGTGAGCCTTGTCCCGGCAATCAATTTCGGGTGGCACGCCCTCCGGTCCCCTCTCCCGACGTCTTCGTTGGGAGAGGGATCGGGTGAGGGTATCTTGGAATGTTTTCCGGAAGAAAATTCCCCCTCACCCCGGCCCTCTCCCACATCAGAATGCGGGAGAGGGGGCAAGACGAAGGCGCACGGTTTGAGAATCGATGCTGGTGATTGAGGTCGCCTTACAGCGGCGTCTTGTGCGCTTCGCCGGCAATCTCGGCGACATATTGCGGGACGGCGTAACCAGGCAGACGACGGCGGAGAGCGGCGACCAGCTCCCGACCCCGTTCGACGGGGACTTCAAAATGGGCCGCCCCGGCGACCCGGTCGAGCTGGTGCAGGTAGTAGGGGAGGACGCCCAGGTCGATCAGTCGTTCGCACAATTCGGCAAGGACCTCTTCGTCGTCGTTGATGCCCTGCAGCAGGACCGCCTGGTTGAGCGTCGGGATGCCGCCTCTGACCAGGCGGCTCAAGGCGTCCGCGCAGTCGAGCTGAATCTCCTGTGGGTGGTTGGCGTGGACGACCATCACCGTGGTCAGTCGCGTCGCCGTGAGGAGCTGCAGCAGTTCGTCCGAAACGCGATCCGGCAGGACGATCGGCAGACGGCTGTGGAGCCGGAGCCGCCGGAGATGCGGGATCTGCTCCAGCCGCTCGATCAGGGCGGCCAGTCGCGCGTCGGTCAGCATCAGGGGGTCGCCGCCGCTGAGCAGGACTTCGTGAATCGAGTCGTCCGCGGTGAGAGCTTCGAACGCAGGCTCCCAGTCATCGAGCCGGCGGGGTTCCTGCTGGTAGGGATAATGGCGTCGGAAGCAATACCGGCAATGGATCGCGCAGGCGCCGGTCGTCACCAGCAGCGCCCGGCCGCGATACTTGTGCAGCAGTCCCGGGGCCTTGCGGGAGGATTCATCGCCGACGGCATCGGGCAGGAAGCCGGGCACGTCGACCCCTTCTTCGGCCAATGGCAGAACCTGGCGGAGCAAGGGGTCGAGCGGATCGCCGGGGCGCATGCGGGCCAGGTAGCTCTGGGGAACGAGAACGGGGAACTCGGCCTCTCCCGACGGGGACTGCTCGTGGATCTCTGAAGGCAGCCCCAGGGCCTTGAGCAGGTCGGCGGAATTCCGGATCGCTTGAGCCAGCGACGCACTCCAGCCGGTCCGTTGGCGAACGGGGAGCAGCGGCTGCGGCGGACGGGTCACGGAGCTGTCCTTGGAGAATTGGCGGGAATCTTCAGAAAACCGATGTCCGGGACTGGTTCCGCGGCCCGCCCGCCGTGATCTAACCAGCGTCTTCCCAGACGGTTGCGCCGAAAACGGCCAGCATTCCCAGACGTCTCGCCATCTGGTATTCTGCGGAAAACCCGTGGACGGACCGCTCGCGGTGTTGGCATCGACGTTGGCGTTGATGTCCGAATTCTGCCATCGACCGCTGCCGCAGAGCAGGCCCGACTGGCTCGTACGGTATCGAAACCAAAGAAAAAGACCAATGGCTCAAATCAGCACCAGCGACTTCAAGAAGGGCACCAAGGTTATTCTCGAAGGCGATCCGTTCGACATGCTGGTCGTCGACTTCGTCAAGCCCGGCAAGGGCCAGGCCCTCTATCGCTGCCGCATGCGGAACCTGATCAAGGGGACGATCCTCGACCGGACTTACAAGAGCGGCGACAGCCTCGAAGGGGCCGACGTCCGTCGCAACGATGCCCAGTTCCTCTACAAGGACTCGTCGGGCTTCGTCTTCATGGAGCAGCAGACGTTCGAGCAGCACTCGATTTCGCCCGAAATCGCCGGCGACCAGGCGGTCTTCCTGCAGGACGGCATGGTCTGCGAACTGCTGTACTGGAACGACACGCCGATCGGCGTCACGCTGCCGCCGTCGGTCATCATGAAGATTGTCTACACCGAGCCGGCGGTCCGCGGCAACACGTCGTCGAATATCACCAAAACCGCCAAAGTCGATTGCGGCGCGGAAATCCAGGTTCCCGCTTTTGTCGATACCGGCGACATGGTCAAGATCAACACACAAACGGGCGAGTACATCGAACGCGTGCGGGAATAGTCCCGTCGCACGGCGTGCTCCGTCGGCGGACGTTCCGCAGGGATGGCCGGCATGTCCTGGTGGACCATCGCGATTTACGGCGGCGCTGCGGTGCTGGCGGTGCAGGGCCTGCTGGCTCTGATGCTCGCCCATCACCGTTACACGCTGAAAACGCTGATGGATCGCGAAATCGCCCGCCGCGAGGCGGAGGCGGCGGAAGCGGCGGCGCTGGCTGAGGCGGTGGCCGCCGCGGCGAAGAAGGCGAATCGCTATCAGAAGTCCAAATGACGTCAAACCCTGCCGAGCTGCAGACACTCTGTTTCGAGGGAACGCGGTCTCTGTTGTTTCGGGAAATGCGGGCTTCGAGTTCCCATGACGAGCCATTGCTCCAGGCCATCCGAATATGACGACGCCCCACAACGGCAAGCTCTACATCGAAACCGTCGGCTGCCAGATGAATATGCTGGACAGCGAGCTGGTCGTGGCGGCGTTGCGCAAACAGGGATACGAGCTGACTGCCGACGTCGGTGAAGCCGATACGGTTCTGTTCAACACCTGCAGCGTCCGGGAGCATGCGGAACACAAGATCTACAGCGCCCTGGGCCGGCTGAAGTTCAGCAAGCAGCAGCGGCCGCAGCAGGTGATCGGCGTGATGGGCTGCATGGCCCAGAAAGATCAGGAACTGATCTTCCGCCGGGCGCCGCACGTGGACATGGTCGTGGGGACCGGGCAGCTCGCCGAAGTGCCGCGAATGGTGGCCGAGGCTCGCGAACAGCGGGGGCGGGCGCTCGCGGTCAGCCTGGACCGCCGCGACGGCACCCGGACCGAAGTCGCCGGCAGTTTTCTGAGTTACGACCCGCTCCGCGAACCGCAGATGCGTCCGTCGCCGTACCAGGCGTTCGTCCGGATCATGATCGGCTGCGACAAGTTCTGCACGTACTGCGTGGTACCGATGACCCGCGGCCCCGAGCAGAGCCGTTCGCCGCGCGACATCGTTCACGAGTCGCGGATTCTCGCCGAGCAGGGGGTCAAGGAAATCACGCTGCTGGGCCAGACGGTCAACAGCTACAAGTTCACCGAAGAGGGCCGCGTCCACCGGCTGTCCGACCTGCTGGCAGCGATCCATGAGATCCCAGGCATCCTGCGGTATGAAGTTCGTCACGAACTACCCGAAGGACATGACGACCGAGCTGCTGCAGACCCTCCGCGATCTGCCGAAATGCAGCCACTATCTGCACGTGCCGCTGCAATCGGGCTGCGACGAGATGCTGAAGCGGATGAAGCGTGGCTACACGGTCGAGGACTACCGCGAGATGATGGGCCGGATCAACGACATTCTCCCCGACGCCGCCGTCTCCAGCGACTTCATCGTGGGCTTCTGCGGCGAATCGGAAGAGGCCCATCAGAAGAGCCTCGACTCCATTCGCGAGTTCCGCTTCAAGAACAGCTTCATCTTCAAGTACAGCCCGCGGCCGGGGACGAAGGCGTATGACCTGCTCCCCGACGACGTCCCCGAAGAGATCAAGCGCCGGCGGAACGCCGAACTGCTGACGCTGCAGAACCAGATCAGCGCCGAGGACAACGCCCGCTTCATCGGTCGGACGGTGGAGATTCTGGTCGAAGGACCGAGCAAGGCGGCGTTGAAATCGGAGTTCGCCCTGGAAGGCTGGGTGCCGCCGATTCCCGATAACGTCGCCGCGCCCACGGAACTGACCAGCCTGGGGCTGCCGGTCCTCGCCGAGCCCGATCGACCGCAGATTCAGCTCACGGGTCGGACCATGTGCGACCGGATCGTCGTGTTCGACGGCAATCCGCGGCTTGCCGGCACGCTGGCGCGGATTCAAATCGAGGACTGCTCGCCCACGACGCTGCTGGGCTCGATCGAGACCCGTCAGATTCAGCACGGGTCAAACTCGCTGCTGCCGATCCTCGCGTAACCAGAGTACGGCTCTTTCCAAGTTCCGTCTGGGCAAACAGTAGGGTGAGTCGAGTCTTCGAGGCTCACCGGAACTTGTGATCGCAGAGGTGAGCCTCGCGGACTCGACTCACCCTATTTGGAAACTGCGAGGAGTCGTGAAGGTAAAGTCGCACACTGTTTCCGAATCGATGCCGATGATTTAGAATCAGGACCATTGACCGCAGCGCTTCCTAACCGCGAAGAGACGGGCCGTATGGACTTCGACGAGCGACTTCAGCGGGCGATCCATCGCGGTCAGCAGCAGCGGGCCGCGGAAGGTCTGGCGCAGGCGCGTCAGGCTCTGACCGAGGAAGAATACCGCTCGCTGCACAGCCGGCTCCGGCTGGAGCTGTCGGACTACATCGAAATCTGCCTCAAGCGGCTGGTCGATCATTTCCCCAGCTTCGACTATTCGTCGGTGATGTCCGTTGACGGCTGGGGCGCCAAGATCAGCCGCGACGAGCTGCACGGCCGGCCGCTGACCCGGCAGTACAGCCATCTGGAACTGTTGATTCGCCCGTATTCGGCGACCCGGATTCTCGAGGTGACCGCCCGCGGCGCGATCCGCAACAAGGAAGTCTTAACCCGGAGCCAGTATCAGCAGCTCGACAGCTACGACCTTGACGCCTTCCGGGCGATCATCGATCAGCTTGCCCTCGAGTTCGCGGAAAAGGTCGCCGCCGCCGGTTAGGTCCGACCACTGTCAGTCATTTTCCCTCCCACGTGCCCCCCCGCCGAAAGTCTTTCGCATGAGCCGCCATGCCGATCTGCAGCGCGTCCTGAACACCGGGATGGTCGCCATCATCCGCGCCAGTTCGGGCGAGCAGCTCGTGAGCGTCGCCCGCGCCCTGTACGAGGGGGGGATCGACGTCATCGAAGTGACCTTCACCGTTCCGAACGCGGTCGAAGTCCTGCAGGCCGTCCACAAGGATCTTGGCAAAAAAATCCTGCTCGGGGCCGGCACGGTGCTCGATCCCGAGACCGCCCGGACGGCGTTTC
Organism: uncultured Planctomycetaceae bacterium; assembly: GCA_942493135.1. Taxonomy (GTDB): domain Bacteria; phylum Planctomycetota; class Planctomycetia; order Planctomycetales; family Planctomycetaceae; genus Planctellipticum. The sequence continues at coordinate 4,496,311 of OW818684.1, forward strand.
TGGCCGGCGCCCAGTTCCTCGTCTCGCCGACCGTCAATCTGGAGGTGATCCGGATGGCGAACCGCTACGACAAGCTCTGCATGTCCGGCGCCTATACGCCGACCGAGATCCTCACGGCGTGGGAAGCTGGCGCCGATGTCGTGAAGGTGTTCCCGGCGGAGATCGGCGGTCCGCCGTACTTGAAGGCGATCAAGGGCCCGCTGCCGCAGGTCCGGCTGATGCCGACCGGGGGCGTCAACCTGGAGACGATGCACGATTTCCTGAAGGCCGGGGCGTGCGCCGTGGGGCTTGGCAGCTCGCTGGTCGAAAAGGACGCCGTCGAAAGGGGGGACTTCGCCCGGATCCGCTCGCTCGCCGAGCAGTACGTCGAGCGGTTCAAGGCGTATCAGCCGGCCGCGAAGTAGGTCCGTTTCGTGCGGTTGTGAGCATCGTGAAACGGCTGCGCCTTGTGCGGCTCCGTTCGAAATCTCGGGCTGTGAGACCTGCGGCGGACAGCCGCGCAATCGCTACATCGTGCGCACTTGCACCGCAGAGTTTTCCCAGTCTTCCCGACTGGCCCGGCTCATGAGCTTCGGCGCGCGCCGCCGGGAAACGGGTCATCGCGCACTCCCCCGTCGCCGATAGCGACAGACAGCCGGAACAGGTTTCGGCTGAGACTTCGCGCGCTGTGCGACGTCTGTCGGGCCACACGGTGCTCCGGATCCGCCGGACAGCCGGGGGAGCGTCCATGAGAGGTTGCTGGATTTCCCTGGGGATGATCGCCGCATGCTGCGGGGCGCTGGCCGATTCGGCCGTGGCCGCTGGCAAGCCCATCGTCACCAATAAGTCCCGCTTCCGCATTCCGTTCAAATTCGACGCCGCGGCGATGCAGAAAATGGACGCCCGCGAGCTCCAGCTCTACGTCTCGCGGGACCAGGGGGCGAACTGGGAGCTGGGGCAGGTCATTGCTCCCCAGACCGGGCGTTTTGACTTTCAGGCGCCTGCCGACGGCGAGTACTGGTTCTCCGTGAAAACTCTCGACGGGGCCGGGCAGCTCCACCCTGCGGGGCGGACGTTTGAGCCGGGGCTGATGGTCGTGGTCGATACCCGGGAACCCATGCTGGATCTGACGCTCGAATCCCTGGGCGGCGGGAAGGTCCAGCTTCGCTGGAAGTCCGACGACCCGAACCTGGATCCGACTTCACTCCGGCTGGAGTTCATCCAGCCTGGTACGCCGAACTGGCAGCAGGTCAGCATCATTCCCCGGGGCAGCGGTCAGACGTCGTGGGCGGTCCCGGAATCGGGTGTGGTCGCCGTGCGCGGAACGATCGCCGATCTGGCGGGGAATTCGGGGACTACGCAGAAGCAGTTGACCGTCGATGCGACGGGCGAGGCGATTCGTCGAACGCCGCCCGGCGTGCGCGCCCCGATCGCCGAAGGAAACTCGCCGCCGAATCAGAATCTGGGACAGACCACGTCGAACGATGCGCCGGGACGCGTCCGGCTCGACAGCGAATCCGCCCCGCCGAAGCAATACGCCTCGCTTCCGACGGGGCGCGGGATCCGGGAAGGAAGCATGCCGGCCGCCACGACCAGCGGAAAGCCAGTTATGACGCCGCTGGTTTCCGACTGGCCGGGCCTCCGCCCCGAAGTCGCCCGCGACCGCTGGGAATCCGATCCGCTGAGTGCGGCAGACGCCTCGCCCCGTCGATCCCCGGGACTGACGAAGGTGATCAACACCCGCAAGTTCAACATCGGCTACGCCTGCGATGACGTCGGACCGTCCGGCGTCGGAGCCGTCGAGCTGTATGTGACGGAAGACGGCGGCCGCAAGTGGTGGCGCTATGGCGAAGACGTCGACCGGACCAGTCCGTTCGAGGTCGACGTGCCGCGCGACGGAGACTACGGTTTCGCCATTCGCGTCCGCAGCGGCGCGGGTCTGGGTGTCGAACCGCCCGCGTCGGGCGATGCCCCGGCGATCGTCGTCGCCGTCGACCAGACTCCGCCGGCGATCGAACAGTTCACGGTCCAGCCCGGGCTGGGGGCGCAAGCCGGTCAACTGGTGATCCAGTGGCGGACGGGCACGGAGGCGCATCCTTCGACGGCGCCGGTGTCGCTCTATTATGCCACGTCATCGACGGGCCCCTGGCTGCCGATCGCCGAAGGGCGGCCGGACAGCTCGGAGTACGAGTGGTCGGTCGCGTCGGGGATCACGTCGCCGATCTTCGTGCGGCTGGTCGTCGAAGATGAAGCGGGCAACGCTTCGCGGGCGGAAACGCCGCAGGCCGTCGTGATCGACCTGTCCCGCCCGAAGGCGCGGATCGTCGACGTCGTCGCACCAACGCCGCGGGCGAACTGAACGCTCTGCCTTAAGCTCGGGGCTACACCCGGAGGCGTTGAAGTGTTCGTTCACGCCCAAATTGGATGGCACGCCCAGAGGCTTTGCGATGGGCGTGGGCTTCATTCGCCAGGACACGCCCTTCGAAGACTCAGGGCGTGCTACCCACAACGCCTGACCCTGGTGGCACAGACATTCCTGTCTGTGATCCTTTGCCAATTTCCCAGAGCAACTTAAACCGGGGCCGACTTCGGCGGCTCGAACTTGGGAGCTGTCGTTTCGACGGTCTCATCCTGCGACGCCGGGCGATTGGCGCTGGAGTCGGTATTGTAGTTCGAGGAGCTGTAGGTCCCGCGGTCGACATCGTCTTCGATGCCGCGGACTCCCTTCTTGAATTCGACAATCCCCTTGCCGAGGCTGCGGGCGACTTCGGGAAGCCGCTTGCCGAACAGCAGCAGGGCCACAATCCCGACGATCATCATCTCGAACGGACCGGGCATGCCAAACATGGCAATGTCTCCTGGAGTGGAATGGTTCGAAAGACGGAGAGAGGCGCAACCGGCCCCTCTTCCGGAAAGTTTCAGGACTTCTTGGAAGTCTCGTCTTTGGGTTCGGAATGATCTTCCAGCTCGGCCTCCCGCGTCCCCTTCTTGAACTCGCTGATGCTGCTCCCGAGCGATTTCATGACCGACGGGAGGCGGGAGCCGAACAGCAGCAGGATCACCAGGCCGACGATGATCATTTCGAAGGGGCCGGGCATCCCGAACGCCAGGACCGGATTCAGCGGAGAAAACAGAGCAGACATCGCGACAGCTCCCGGCGCGGCAGGCCGCGTCGAAGGGGGAAATAACCACGGGCGGGTCATAACATCAATTATGCCACGGGGGAGCAGCGCCCGTCAGGCGTGGAATCGGGAAACCCGAAGGTGGGAGCTCGGACGAGGGGCGCAGTCAACACAACCGGAATCACCGGAAGGGTTTACGAAGCCTGTCGGCGGGATCGTCACCGGCCTGCAGCACGGCTGGCCGTGTTGCCGCTCGATGACCCGCAGGGAGTGCAGGCCGGCAGGAGCGGCGGAATGCTGCAGTCATTCTAAGTCGTCCGAGCCCGACGTCAACTCCGGTCCGGGGATGCTGGGGAGTCGTCCGGGCCGATTTCGACCGGTACATTCTCACAAGTCAGGCACTCCCAGCCGTTCCCGGTCCACGCGAATGAGGCAAGACAGGTCGACGATTCCACATCCCAGATCTTCAGCGTTCCATCGCGCCCGGCACTGACCAGCCGCCGACTGTCCGGGAGGAATGCAACCTTGTTGACCGCGGCCTGATGCCCGATCAGCCTGCGTTTGAGGATGCCGGAGGGAAGGTCGAAGATCTCGATCTGCTCCCAGTAAGCCGTCGATCTGGCCAGCCAGCGGCCGTCGGGGCTGACGGCCAAAGATGTCGGTCCGTCGCGGGTTGCGACAAATCGGTTAGTACAGATCATCGAGTTCAATTCGACGATGCCAATTCCGTATCCATCATTGGCAGCAAGAACTCTCCGCTCATCCGGCAGAAATGCCGTCTCGTGGTAAGGCTCCAAATCAGATTGCAGGTGGTACTCAATTGCGACATAGTTTTCGGCGAGTATCTGAAAGAACTCGTTATCGCACGCGATTCCCAGCCGGCGTCGATCCTGGGAAGTTGTCGTTGAACGAATTCTCCGTCCATCCGGCAACGAAATTGTCTGAAGCAATTTCCCGTCCTGAATCGAATGAACAGTCAGCACTCGACGCGGTCCAGGGTCGCCCCATGTATCCCGCTCACGTTCGCTGACTGCCAGGTAGCGAAGTCCATCTGTTGTTGCCATTCCACCGATTAATTTGGGACCGACACATTCAAGCGTCATCCGTTCTGCAAGTGACGGGGTCTCAAGGATGCGTACCGTGCCACATACGAAAGCTGCCAGCAACAGGCTGCTGTTGGGGATGAATTCCAACTGAACTACGGCAACTGGAGTCTGCGTCGTCGCGACGACTTTCACCTGATCTGCGTCAATAAGCACGATTCGCCCAGAGTCGTCTTCACCTGCAGCCAGCCTTCCGGATTCCGAGATCGCTGTCGAAGTCATTTCGGCCGGAGGATCGCCGAACTGGCGAACGCGCTCGCCTGACTCGACGTCCCACACGGTGATGCGCCGATCATCGCCGGTCGACGCGAGCTGTCGACCGTCCGACGAGAAGGCCGTTGTGCGAATCCAGGTGCGCCCGGCGGCGTGCAGTTCGGAGACGGCCTTGAGGTTGCCGTCGACCACGCAGATTCTTCTTTGATCACTGATGACAGCAAATCGATCGTTACCGGGAGACATCACCAGGCTGGGAAGTTCGGACGAGGATCTGCTGATTTCCAGATTCGTGAAGTCCGAAAACCGATCACGGCAAAACTGAGCGAGCAGCAAGGGTTGCCGATCAATGTCCGCTGTTCCCTCGTAGTCAATTTTTCGAATGAATTTCGGGGAGATCTCTGCCAGATCTTCAGCAGCAAAGAGACCATCGGCGGTCACGACTTCAAGGAGATTCAGCGTCGTGCTGCCAAATAGCCAGACGCCTGCGCCGTTCACTGCGGCAATCTGCTTCCCGTCGCGTGAGTAACCGACGCGATTGAATCCCCCTTGTTCATTGCTATGAACTGCCAATTGCTCTTCGGACACTAGCTCGAATATTGCGAGCCCAACGTAAGACGAGACGACAATCGATTGCCCATCAGGTGAGAAAGATATCCCTCGATCGTAGTCTTCAATTTTCAGGTGTTGAACGCCTGTCTCAACGTCAAAGACACGTACGGTCGAGGGATCGTATGGCGCATCCGGCCAGTATTCGCCAGCAGGACGAGGCTTCGGATGTCCGAGCCAGTATTGGTACCGTTGCAGGTACTCCTCACCGGGCTGGATTGCAGGACTCTCACCCCCCACGGCGACAAATCTGCCATCCGGCGACCATGCCACGCATTGGATCCGCTCGGAGCCCCATGCGAACGTGCGCAGCAATTTCCCGCTGGCGAAATCCCACAATCGGGCCGTTCCGTCCCAGCTCCCCGACAGCAGCAGATTGCCGTCCGGCGAAAAGGCGAGAGAATCGACCACGTTCTGGTGGCCGCCGACGGAGTGCAGAAATGGCATAAAACGCAGTCGACAACGCGACCGGACTGGAGATTTTTTTAAAACTCTCAGCAGGCTACCACTTCGTCGCCGACCTGCAACGTGAATCTGGAGAGCCGCTAAATCGCCGCCGCCGCCGGCTGACCATTGCCGTCGCTGTGGCTCGCCGACTGAATGGCGCTCCGTAGCGGCTCCTCCCATTCTTCCCGCTCGAGCTCGCGCAGATCGTCGAACGGAACCACGCGCATCACCTCCTGCAGCGTCGTCTGGCCGAGCGCCACGCGGGTCATCGCCGCCTGGCGGAACGTCACCATGCCGGTGCCATGCGCCGCACGGTCGAGCTCCACGAGCGGTCGGCAATCCGCCACCATGCGTCGCAGCTCTGTATCGAACGGCAGGATTTCGGGAACGCAGATCGGCTTGGTGAAACCGACGTTGTGACATTCCCCGCAACGCCCCGGTTCGTACAGCACCGGGGTCCAGTCGTGCGGGAGTAGAGGCCGGACGTCGTCGAGAAACGCGTCGTTCTCCGGCAGATCGATTCTTTGCCGGCAGTGCTGGCAGAGTTTGCGGACCAGTCGCTGCGAAATGATGCCGATCAGGGACTCGGCGAAGTTCTGCGGCTGAACGCCGAACGTCACCATCGCGCGAATGGCCTTCACCGCGACGGGTGAGTGCATCGTCGCCAGCACCAGGTGGCCGCTGTTGGCCGCTCGGACCGCCGTCAGAGCCGTTTTGGGATCGCGAACTTCACCGATCATGATCACATCGGGGGACTGCCGCAGACAGGCCGCCAGCAGCTCGGGGAAATCGACGCCGAACTTGGGATTCACCTGCGACTGGCGGATCCCCTTCACCACGTATTCGACGGGGTCTTCGAGCGTATTGATCTTGCGGCTGCCGTCGTTGAGAAACTGCAGGCAGCCGTACATGGTCGTCGTCTTGCCGCTGCCGGTCGGACCGGTCACGAGCAGCAGCCCGCTCGGCCTTCGCAGAATGCTGACCAGCAGGTCGTATTCGCGCGGCTGGAACTCGAAGTGATCGAGCGACATCAGGCCGACATCGCGATCGAGGAGCCGCATCGTGATGTCGTCGCCAAAGATCGTCGGGATGCAGTTGACGCGGAGGTCGATCGTCGACTGTCCGTCGCGCCGGAGGAGCCAGCGGCCTTCGCAGGGGCGCTGACGCTCGGACAGGTCGATGTCGGCCATCGTCTTCACGTACGCCAGCATCCGCCGGCCGTAATCCAGCGTGAAGGGGCGAATCGACTGTACGACCCCCATCTGGCGGCAGGCGACCTGAATGACATGCTCGTCGGATTCGAAAAAGAGATCGCTGCCCCGGACCGCCGAGACGTGGCGGATGATCTTGCCCACCGTGACGTCGACGGGATCGTTCTCGTTGAGATCGTCGGCAAGTCCGAGTTCGTCGGCGATAGTCATGGAATCTGGCCCGCAAGAGTCTGAAATGGACGGGAGGAGTACGTCAGGCCGGGATGGCCGAGGAAGGAGAAGTCGCGACCCGACAATCTATCCATACCGGATTAAATTCCGAGGAAGCAAGGTCGAAAGCCCTGGAATTCTGCGAACCGGCCGCGATGCGCCGTCCCTGCAACTCGATTCACCGGGACGATGCCGCGGAGATCGGAACGCGCAGCCGCAACTCCCGCACGGCTTCGGCCAGCGCGGCCGGGTCGGACGGCGACTCGATGGCGTTCACCAGCTCGGCGGGATCGGAGCGATGATCATACAGTTCGCGGGCGACCACGTTCCCGGACTTCCAGTCCCGCCACTCCGTGTAGCGGACCTTGTCCGTCCGCACGCTGTAGCCCATCGCATCCGGCACGCCTGCGGGAGTGCGGTCGTAATACGCCGGGCGAGGATGCTGCGTCAGGGCCGCCGACTTCACCGTCGCCCGCGGGTTTCCCAGGACCGGCCGCAAGCTGAGGCCATCCAGTCCCGGCGGCGACGCCAGGCCGCAGAGGTCGACGAGCGTCGGGTAGAGATCCACCAGTTCCGCAAGGGCTTGTGTCTTCGCACCGGCCGTCTTTGCTCCGGGGACGGCGATGATCAGGGGGACGCGGGCATCCAGCTCGAAGCAGGAGGTCTTGGCCCACAGATCATGTTCCCCCAGCTGATAACCGTGGTCGCCGAGGAACACGATCAGCGTCGAGTCGGTCAGGCCGAAGCGATCCAGGGCCGCCAGCACTTTGCCGAGCTGCGCGTCCATGTAAGTCGTGTTCGCGAAATACCCATGACGAATTTCAGCAGCCTGTTCCTGCGTAAACGTGAGCTGATTCGGCGGCAGTCCCCGCAGCTCGCGTCCGTCGTGAAAGGCCAGCTCCGGCGCACGGGCGGGCCGGGCGGGATTCAGTACCGGAATCGCCGATGGCTGGTAGCGGTCCCAGTACTGGGCCGGGGCGTTGAACGGAGAATGCGGCTTCCAGAAACCGAGGGCCAGGAAGAACCGCTGCTCGCGGATCTCCTCCAGGACGCGAATGGCCTCATTGGCCACCCGGCCGTCGTAGTAGGCCGCATCGGGAACGGCCATCCGTTCGCACTTCGGTGCGGTCGCCAGGTTCTTCGGCAGCGGCTCGTCGATGTCCGGGTGGTCGTCGCCGTGATTGGCGTAGTGCAGAAACTCCGGAGCGCTCCAGCTCCGCCGGTCGCCGTGCTCGGTCGTGTGCCAGTTGTGAAAGATTTTGCCGACGTCGCGCGTGACGTAGCCCTGCTGCTTGAACCACTGCGGCAGCGTGACGACATCCGGCTTGAGCTGCCGGAAATGCGTTCCGTTGACCCACAGTCCGAGCGAATCGGGCCGGAGCCCGGTGAGCATCGACGACCGCGACGGATTGCAGAGCGACTGCTGGCAGTACGCCCGCTCGAACAGCACGCCTCGCGCGGCGAGCCCGTCGACATTCGGAGTGATCGCCGGAGCGCCGTAGCAGCCGAGTTCGGGGCGGAGATCGTCGGCGACGACGAACAGGACGTTCCACTTGCCGGGAGCAACGGGCGGAGCAGCCAGGATCGCGTTCGTCAGCCCGAAGGCGCAGACGAACTGCAGCACGAGCGCACGCATGGTGGAACTCTTGATGTTGGAACAGGCAGCGTCGGGGCCAGAGAGTGGAATCCGGAGTCTAAAGCCATTGACGGACAAGCTCAACAGGCGACTCAGAGCCGGGGGTTGATGCCGATTCCCGACCCTCGTATCTGGCACGGTTGATGGTTGGCCGGGTATGCTGTTGAGCATCGGCTTTCCCGATTGAGGGGCGGCCTCCCCCCTCTCTCGACGGAGCCGGCTGATCATGGTCCCTCGTTGCACAGTGTTCGCGATGGTTCATCGGGCAGTCTCCGCGGCCTTGTCCGTCGCGGTCCTGACGGCCGGGCTGTCGTCCGCGTCCGGTCAGGATTCCAAGTTGCCGCCGGTCAAGAAATCGGCCACAACGCCGAAGTCTGACGCCCCCAAAGAGACCGAAGCGCCCGATCCGTACGCCGTTCCGGACGGATCTCCCGAGGAAATCCTGCAGTTTGCAGAAGACCTGCAGGAACTTCGTCCCCGGTTCAAGAATCGCGAGGAACTGATCCAGCACGTGGTCAAGTCGCAGCAGTCGCTCATTCTGGCGGCGGACAAGCTGCTGGCGCACAAAGATATCGACGACGAGACCGCGGTGCAGGCCGCAGAGATGAAGCTGCAGGGGCTCTTCATGCTGACGAGAGTCGGTCTCGACGGCGCCCAGGCCGCGGCCCTCAAGGCGGCGCAGGAATTGTCGAAGGATCCCCGCGAGGCGGTTGCCGACAAGGCGAAGGAAGTCCTGCGGCTGATCAAGATCGGCTCGGTCGCCACACTGCCCGACAAGGAACGGACCGAACTGATCGCCGAGATTCTGGACGCCGTGACGACGGCCAAGTACAGCCGCGAGTCGGTGATCGTGGCGTTCAATCTGGGCCAGTCGCTGGAACGATCCGACAAAGTTGCCGCCGCCGTCGACTATTACGAACAGCTATCGGGCTTGCTGGCTAAATCGGATAACGAACAGTGGCAGGAACAGGCGAAGAAGCTGGATGGCGTCGTCCGTCGCCTGCAGCTGCCGGGGAACTTCATCGACGTGAAGGGGACGACGCTCGCCGGGAAGCCCCTGGACTGGGAGTCGTATCGCGGCAAAGTGGTCCTGGTCGATTTCTGGGCCACCTGGTGCGGCCCCTGTATCGCGGAACTGCCGAACGTGAAGCAGCAGTATCGCCGCTACCACGACAAAGGCTTCGAAGTCGTCGGAATCAGCCTCGACACCGATCGGGACAAGCTCGACGCCTTCGTCGAGAAGAACGAGATCCCCTGGACGTCGCTGTTCGAGTCGGACAAGGAATCGCAGGGCTGGGACAGTCCGCTGGCCGTGCACTACGGTATCATGGGCATCCCGACGGCGATCCTGGTCGACAAAGAAGGCAAAGTCGTCTCGATGATGGCCCGCGGACCCGAACTGGTGGCGCTGCTGGAAAAGCTGCTCGGCCCGGCGCCGGAAGTCGACGACGAAGAACCGGTCGTGAGAAAGAAGCCAACCGCCTCCGAGAAGAAGTAGAACTCGTCGAGGTCTCCCCCTGGAAATTGCCCCCGGGGGTTTCCTGCTGTCTGACTTCGCAGAATGAATGAGTGGAATCGGGCGAGATGACGCCCCCTTGGAAAGTGTCGCGGCCATGCGCAACATCGCGAACGAGAGAGTTCTTGCCGGCGTTACAGCGGGTTGGCTGATGCTGTTTGCCCAGGCATCGGCGAGCCGGTGCGAGGACGCGGCCAGCGCTGCGACCCCCGCAAACGAACGGGCCGCCGGGCACTCCTATCACGGCGAAGCCTTCAATGAAGGCCCGCGGCAGGCCGCCTATCTGATGGGGGGCACCGGCAACGTTTCGTTCCCCGTCACGACGAAGGTTCCCGACGCCCAGAAGTTCGTCGATCAGGGGATCGGCCAGCTCCACGGTTTCTGGTATTTCGAAGCCGAACGCTCCTTCCGGCAGGCGGCCGCCCTCGATCCCGACTGCGCCATCGCCTACTGGGGGATGGCCCTGGCGAATATCAACAACGAGACTCGCGGCCGCAAGTTTCTGACGGAAGCCATCAGCCGCAAGGACAAGGTCTCGCCGCGCGAACGGCTCTACATCGAAGCACTCGACACGCGCTACAAGCGGGACGGCAAAGACGAGCGGAGCAAGAAGGATCGCCTCACGGCCTACCTGAAGGCGATGGACAACATCGTCCTGCAGCATCCCCACGACATTGAGGCCAAAGCCTTCCTGGCCTGCGGCCTGTGGGAAAGCCGGTCCGAAGTCCCCATCGCCAGCCAGGTGGCTGTCAACTCGCTGCTGAAAGAGGTCTTCGCGGTCAACCCGATGCATCCCTGTCACCACTACGTAATTCACCTGTGGGACTACGACCACGCCGAGCAGGCGCTGGCCTCGGCCGCGCGGGGCGGTCAGGCGGGGCCCGGCATCGCGCATCTGTGGCACATGCCGGGACACATTTTCTCGAAGCTGAAGCGGTACAACGACGCTATCTGGCAGCAGGAAGCCTCGGCCCGCGTCGATCACGCCTACATGATCCGCGACCGCATCCTCCCGGACGAAATCCACAATTACGCCCACAACAACGAGTGGATGGTCCGCAACCTGCTCAATGCCGGCCGAGTGACCGAGGCGGCCGCCCTGTCGCGCAATCTGCTGGAACTGCCCCATCACCCGAAGCACAACAAGTACTCGTCACAGGACAGCGCCCAGTACGGACGGACCCGGCTCTTTCAGACGTATAGCGACTACGAGCTGTGGGAGCTCCTGATCGCCGACAGTCAGACTCACTACCTGCCGCCGACCGACCTGGACGCCGAGCAGGTCAAGCGTCTGCGTCACCTCGGACGGGCGTACTACCGGCTCGGTCGCACGGACGACGCCCGCGCGCAACGGGCCATTCTCGAACAGCGACTCGGCCGATTCCGGGACGAACAGGAAGTCGCCGGCGCGAAAGCCGAGGCCCGCGCTCGAATCGAGAAGAAGGATGACAAGCAGGTCGAGGAAGCGACCAAGTCGGCCCGCCGCCCATGGGACGAGAAGATTCGCGTCATCGAACGCTCTCTCGATGAATTTCAGGGACACGAACTGCTTGCCGAAGGTAAGGCCAAGGAGGCCCTGGCAGCATTCAAGAAAGCCGCGGGCATGGACGACGTGTTCCTCGCTGAGATCCAGGAACTGGCCGGCGAGAAAGACGAGGCCCTCAAGAAGCTCAAAAATCATGTGAATTCGCACGAGCACGAGGCCCGGCCCCTGGCCGCACTGATCCATATGCTCTGGCGGCAGGGCCAGCGCGACGACGCAAAGAAAGAGTTCGAAAAACTCCGCATGGACTCCACACGGGTCGATCTGACGGCCGCCGTCTTCGCCCGCCTGGCTCCCATCGCAGCCGAACTCGGTTTCGGTCCCGACTGGCGCGTCGCGGGCGAAGTCCCCACGGACATCGGCGAGCGCCCCGCGCTCGACAGCCTGGGACCGGCCCACTGGTCCCCTCCCTCCGTGCCGGACTGGCAGCTCGTCGACGGCGATGGGAAAGCTCACTCGTTGGCCAGCTATCGCGGCAAGCCGGTGGTGGTGATCTTTTACCTGGGCTTCGGCTGCCTGCATTGCGCCGAGCAACTGCAGAAGTTCGGCCCGAAGACCGCGGCCTTCGCCGACGCCGGGATTTCTCTGATTGCAATCAGCTCGGATTCGCCGGCGAATTTGAAGAAATCGCACGAGCGCTACACGGAAGGCAGGTTCCCGTTCGAGATCGTCTCCGACGAAAGTCTGCAGACCTTCAAGGCGTACCGGGCCTTCGACGACTTCGAACAGAAGCCCCTGCACGGGACGTTTCTGATCGACGCCGACGGGCGCCTTCGCTGGTGGGATGTCGGGTTCGAACCGTTCATGGATCCCGACTTCGTGCTGAACGAGGCCCGTCGGCAACTGCAACCCGGTACGCTGGTCATTGGGCCAGAGCCGGCCTACGATCCGCACCGTCCCGCGAGCGCCCTCGATCTCATCAACCCGTCACCGACCACGCCAGCCCCGAAAACGGAAGCGGCAGGCGGCTGAACGCGAGCCGCTTCTCCCACACGAAATGGACTTGATGAGCCTGCTCGAAGAGACCGCCGCCTGGGTGAAAGCCCATCACGCCGGCGACAGCTCCGGCCACGACTGGTGGCACATCGACCGCGTCCGCCGAATGTCCCTGCGGCTGGCGCAGGAAGAAGGTGCCGATCCGTTCGTCACGGAACTCGCCGCCCTGCTGCACGATGTCGGCGACTGGAAGTTCCACGACGGCGACGAGAAAGCCGGCTCGCGCATCGCCCGCGAATGGCTGATGACGCATGACGTTCCAGAAGACCTCATCGTCCACGTCTGCGGGATCATCGATCAGCTCTCGTTCAAAGGGGCCGGCGTCAATACCGACATGCCCACCATTGAGGGACGCTGCGTCCAGGACGCCGACCGACTCGACGCCATTGGCGCCGTCGGCGTGGGACGCGCCTTTGCCTTCGGCGGCAAGTTCGGGCGACCGATGTACGATCCCGACATTCCGCCCGAGCTGCACGCCACGTTCGCCGCCTACAAGAGCAAAGGCGGCCCCACGCTGAACCACTTCTCCGAGAAGCTGCTGCTCCTGCGGGATCGGATGCAGACGGCCGCCGGAAAACGGCTGGCCGCTTCCCGGCACGAGTTCCTGGAAACCTTCCTCCAGCGATTCCTCGCGGAATGGAACGGAGACGCCTGAAGACTCTGTCTCAGGGCCGCGGCCAGGCGTCCGTCAGAAACTCACCTTGCCCGCCGGCGCCTCTTCGACCTCGGCCTCGTCGACTTCGGCTCGTTTCGGCAGCGGCTTGGCCTTGTCTCCGCCAAACGACGGCAACAGGCGCGGGAGGGACCACTTGGAAGGCTTGGCGTCTCCGCCAGCCGCTTCCACATCTCCGGCTTCGGCCGCATCGTTCGGCGTCGAACGTCGGAGAATTCCCCCCGGCGAAGACTCCCCGTTCTTGACGACCGAAGGGTCGTACGGATCGACTTCCGGTTCGTCTTCGGCCGGCGTCTCCGCCGGCGAAGTTCGCGGCGCGCCGCCAGCGCCAGTCGGGGCTGCGTCGTCAGCGCCCCACCACCAGCGGGACGCGGCCTCCCGGCCTTCCTTGCTGAGGCGGGCCGGCGACTTCTCCGGCGGCAGCGGATTCAGCAGCGGCCGGCCCGACGCATATTCGGGCCCCAGCTCGGCAAGCTGCTTGCGGGCCGGCTCGGCCAGCCGCGTCTTCCCGTAACGATCCACCAGCAGGTGCAGATAGACCGAGGCCGAGGTCTTGCGATTCTTCTTCAAGTAGAACTGGGCGGTATCCCAGAGCTGCAGCGCCTTCTGATCCTCAATTTTCGCCAGCTCCTCCCGGAGCCGTTCTTTGTCGCCCGTGTCGCCATAGAGCCGCAGCGTCGCTTCCTTGAGCTGCTCGGCTTCTTCCAGCGACTTCACATCGTACGCCGGCCCCTGGTACGACATCAGCTTCACGTGCGAGCCGAGCTCGAACGCCTGCTGCAGATGCGGGCTGGTCGGGTACTGCTCGCGGAGCGTGGAGAACAGGTGGTCGGCCTCCAGGAAATTCCCCCGCCGGGCGTAATGGCTGGCCGCCAGCATCAGGGCGTCGTCGGCCAGCGGTCCGGTCGTGTCGTGCAGCCAGATCGCCCGAAGGGCGGCGACGGCGTTCCCTTCGGTATCAAACAGCGGACGCGTCTTATCAGTCAGGTTCGGTACGAAAACCGGCATCGCGGACTTCGACGGCGGCTGCTCGGCCGGCACCTTGTGGCCGGGGTCTTCCAGGTTCACCTGCTGAATCTCGCTCATCTGCGCAATCTGCGGATGATCGAGCCAGATCATCGCAATCTTGAACAGCCGCTGCGAAACCGTGTCGAGATGCCGTGTGCTCGGATAATCCCGCAGCAGCTCCGCATACGCGTCGTGAGACTTGGAGAACTTCTGCTGCTCGAACGCCGCCTCGCCCCACATGAACAGGGCATCCTCGCGGATGTCGCTGTGCTTGAACTTCTTCCCTTTGGAAAGCTTCTTAAACGCAACTTCCGCTTCCTCGAACTGACCCGCTTCGTACAGCTCGTTCGCGGCGTTGTATTCGTCGGTCCCGACCAGCGGCCGAGACAGGTCGGCGTTCGGGTCGTCTTTCTTGCCGCGAAGAAAGCTCCGCAGTCCCCGCTCGCCCGGTCCCTGGACCGAGTCGATGTTCGGCAGTTTGTCGTCCAGCAGCAGCTTACGCTCCCACGGCAACGCACAGCCCGCAGCACCGGCCAGCAGCCAGCAGATCACCAGCGCCACGCCGTGACGGGCGACCGACGATCGAGAGTGGCGAGTCCGGCTGAGCATGGCAGTCCGTCAGGCGGCGTGAAACGGCGAGAGTCGACTCCGTGTCGAGACTCCGGGTGCGTCCTGTACCTTGCCGTGTTCGCCAAGGTCAATGGCGGATTCCCGGATCGAGCACTCGGCAGCCGGCAAGTCCCATTTTCCCGCCCCGGAATCGGCACTTCCTGCCGGCCGGGCCGCCAAACTCGGGGGAGCTCGAGAGACTTCACCGGAAACGTGAAACCAGGGCTCAAGAGCCAGACTGGCGACACGATGCAGCCATCGGCCACTACCAGGGGACTTCCATCATGTCGACGATCCGCCGGGCGAGACGGTCGACGGCGTCCTGCGTCGCCGTCGCCAGCGATTGACCCACTTCCGGGGCCATTTCGGCCTGGCCGATCAGCGGGATGTCGGCCGGAGCGATGGGGACTTCCTGCTGGGCCAGGATCTGACCGTTTCGCAGGTCCTCCCAGCTCACCCGCACCAGATACGTCAACTGCAGCTCGCGCGGATCGTCCTGAGAGGTCTCTCCCAGCACATCCTTGCGGACGTCGACGATTTTTCCCGACAGCCGCGTGTCAGCCTCCGGTCCCCTGGCCAGACGATACGGCGTCCGCCGGGTGATTTCCTTCTGCACCGCTTCGGTGAGCTGAAACTCAATCCCCCGGCGATACCCGGTATTCTCGAAGATCGGGACGCTGACCGTCCGCAGCTCGGGACTGTACGACTGACCGACCATATAGCCGCAACCGGGCAGCAACAGCCCCAGTCCGCCGGCGATCACACCGCGCAGCCACGACCGCCGGGATACGCCGTCGCCAGCGCCGCCCATGGTCATCGGATCCAATTCGTCGCTCTTCCCCGCCACGGAACCTGCCTTTTCAGCCCGACTTCCGGACGCGGAACCATACCTGCGACCACTCCCCAGGAGCAAGATCAGCTTTCTCGCCTACGGGAGCGCGCATCAATTGGTGGTCGACAAACGCCGCCGCCTTTCCCGCTCTCCGCCCCGGCGGGGCGCAGGAGTGTAGCCACGGGTGGAGCGGCGCGGTGGCGACGCCACCCGACGCGCAACCCGTGGTTCGTTCCCGAACCGAACTCCAGGGAGCCCCGGCGGGGCGAAGGAAACGGGGCCGCGCGCATCGACTCACCGGTTTGCCACCTCGCCGCTCCAGCCAGGGCAGTTCGACATTGGCGGGCGTTGTTTCTCACGGGCTGCACTCTGTCAGACCGAGGTTCGGCGAACGTCCCTCCGATGTACGACGGACGTCCACGTCCGTCGGCCCCTTCGAGCCGGTGATTCGCGGATGAAACACGACGGACGTGGACGTCCATCGTACGGGAATTTCGCGGGCAGGCGCTCGATTGACAACGGCTCCCTCTCCATCCAGCCTCGCCCCCGAGATCGCCTCTTGCCGCAAACGTTTCACGGATCTATAAACCGGCCGCTGTTTTCGGCGGGAAGCACACTGGAGCCGGCGTCGTGACCGAGACCGTTCCCGATTTCACCGTTGTCATCCCGACCTATAACTACGGGGCCTACCTCGAACGCGCCGTCGACTCGGTCCACGCGCAGACCGGTCCCACGCGCGAAATCGTGGTCATCGACGACGGTTCCACGGACGACACGCCGGCGGTCGCCGCCCGGCTCGCCGCAAAAATCACCTACGTCCGCCAGCAGAACGCCGGAGTCGCCGTCGCCCGCAATGCGGGAATCGAACGCGCTCGCGGCCGTTACATCCTCTTTCTCGACGCCGACGACCGACTCGCCGACCATGCCCTGAAACACTTTCACCAGGCCGCCGTCGAGCACCCGGAGGCGGTGACGCTGCTGGGAGGCTACCTCAGCATCGGGAGCGACGGCATCCCGGTTCCGAAACGCTCATTGCCGCGCATGACGACCCCGGCCGAAAACTTCCGCCGCTACGTCTGCCGAGATTTTACGATCGCCAGCGGCATGGCCGCCGTCCGACGGGACGCCCTCGGCGAAATCCGCTTCCCCTCCGGCGTCACCAACGGCGAAGACGTCGTCTTCTTCGGTCAATTGCTGGCCTGGCACCCCTGCTGGTCATTTCCCGCCGTCGTCGTCGAAATGTTCGACCACGCCGCCCGCGCGCGGCGCGACTATTCCCGGCACCTGCAGAACGGAACAAAAACCGTCGACGCCCTGTTCCAGCCCGGCCGTCTGCCGGCGACGGCGCTGAGGCTGCGTCCAGTGTTCGCTTCGCGCTGGCTGCTGAGCCTGGCCCGCGCCGCCCTGCAGGGGGGCGACCGCCAGACCGCCCGGGCCTGCTACCTGCAGGTCCTCCGCCAGCGAGGTCAGGATCTGCTGAATCTGAAACAGCTCGGCCGGCTCGTCCGCGCCTGCTGGCCGGGAACCGGCACGGTGCAGCGCGGCTCCGTCTGAAGCGAAAGCCCGCAGGGCCGGTTCCACCGGCCGCATTTGCCAATGGGGCACCGCGGCAAGAGGTCGGTAAAACCGGCCCTGCGGAGCTATTCCTGGTAACGCAATCCCGAGCTGGCCTGAAATCCCTTGGGATCAAAGCTCGCCCAGACGACTCCCCACGGAAAACGCTCTTCGCCTCTCTCAAAACGGCGACCGAACGCGTCCATCAGCACGCGACGCAAGAATGCGAGCTCGTTGTCGATGGCCTGTTGAGTGGGCCAGCCGCCCTGGACTTCTTCGTTGGGCAAAGCGACGCCCCAGTGGACCTGCTGGAGTTGTCCACGGAAGAAACAGAACGACAGACTGCAGATCTCGCCTCCGAGTAGAAAACAATCGAAGTACAGCCATTCGTAGCCGTTCTTGTGGTCCAGATGGCTGCGGAAGTAAGGCGACAAGGCCAATTGCACGGACTGTTTCGACACTCCGGCGACGATCTCCAGCGGACAGCCGTCGATCAGGACGGCGCCATCCTCGGAGCGGAATGTGACGGCAGGGGGCATCGGGAATCTTTGCGCCGGGGCGACAAAGTCGCAAGTGGACCATGGAATTCGGGCCGGAAAGCGGGGACGGCGAACGTCCTTCAATCGCAGATTATGTCCACAATTCACTCCGGCTTCGTCAGCACGGCCTGGATCATCCAGTCCCCGCCGATCGTCACCGGCTTCGAGGAAGCCCCCGGCAACCCGGTCCGGGAATGTTTGCCGCCGGTGCTCGTGTCGAAGCTGAGATAGACCCCCTTGGTCGCCTCGGCATTGAAATCGACGATCACCCAGAACTTCTCGGGCACCTTCGCCGGTTCCTTGAACTCGATCGTCGTCCAGCGGTTCTCCCCTCGTTTGAACTTGGCATACGGGACGGACTCGGTATGCACGATGTCGCTCAGGTCGGCGGAGACGATCGTGACTTCGATCTCCTCGTTCGGCGGCTGAGGCGTGCCGTAGCGGGAGCAGTGCAGACGCAGCCCCTTGAGTTTCTGCGTGGAGCTGGGGAGTTCGAACTCGATCATCTCCCCGGTCCCGGCGATGCTCTTCTTACCATCCGGCTTCCCGTCGTCATACTTGATGACCGTGGGGACAGCCCCCTCGGCGGCCTTCTCAGCCTGCGCCAGTGCGGTCAGCGGAACGGACAGACAGACCACGGCCGCGAGAGTCGTCAGCAGCTTCATCGGGAATCCTCCAGAAGGGACGCGGGAAGCGCAGCTCGAGAACGCAACCCATCTTGTACAGTCGCACGTTCGAGTCCGCCAGAGGGCGCTTTCACCGACGGCGGCCGATCATCGTGTATTGAGTGGCCCAGACGCCGCCTTGGGCGTCTGGGTGCCAAAGGCACAAGAGGGCCGTGCAATGTGGGCTGACAAGTTGGGCCGGTTCCACCGGCCGCGTTTGTCAACGCGACACGGCCACGCAATCGATATCAAGAAAGGGCGAATCCCAGTAACTAGCTAGGCCTCGGCTGCTTCGAAATCCGCTTCCCACGTTCTCAGAAGCTCTGGTGGCGACAACGCAGAAACGTCGATTGACGGCACCCAGGTAGCAGCGCTGACTGCAAACCCGTTACTTAAATTGAATTCACCGTTGATGCTTGAGGGCAACGGTAGGACAAGCCGGCACGGCACTCGCATGCGGTCCGCATCGCCAAAAACGGCGATCAGCTTCTCTCGTTGGGATTGGGTAAGGCCCTGCCAGTTCGCTATGTGCGAGACGGTCGCAGGAACAATTCTCCCGTTTCGAAAGGCATCTGCCCGCACTGCATCATTTAAGTCGACGCGTATGTAAAGAGTTCCAAGTCGATCGATCCATTCGACTTGCGGCTTTTGCTTGTCGGAATCTGAAGATGGATGCTTCGTTACTCGCGAAACAGTAGTCACATTGCCGATCTCTACAAGCAATCGTGTCACTGTATGCACGCGATCAGTGCTCCACCCCATGGCGAGGTTTTCCGCGGCCTCCACAAGCGATTGGTTCTGATAACGAAAGGCAGCCTTTGCTACTGCTTCCATGGCCTTAGATCGCAATTCTTTGTAGGAATCTCCGCCTTGCGACTGTGCGGCCACGGCCCGCATCACCGCGGCATTTGCCTCCTCCGCGGCCTGCTTCTGCTGGCTACTTGCATTCAATGCCACCGCAGCCTCGCGGTCCTCAATCGCGTTTCTTCGCTCTCGCTTGGCTCGCGACCCATCTTGAAGCCATGTGCAGAGGAAAGTCACAAGTCCTGATGCGATCGCAATTAAGGCCCCTGAGTAGCTCGAATCCATCTACTGCCCCCTAGTTCGCATTCCCACGTGGAAGTACCGCAAAAGTGTGAACGTACTCTGCTGATTGTTCCATTTACCTCACAAACGGGATTGCCCGTAAACTGGATCACGCCATCTCGTTCGTGGCGCATGACGTTACCGGATCGACCGTCATGCGGACGTGGTGCTGGGAGACCGGCTGACCTAGTCGCCAACGTCAACCAACCAGTTGCGTCGAAGCCCGGCGGGCTTTAAGCCCTCTCAGAACTTCAAATTGAGTCACCAGCGAAAAAGTGAGTCGTTGGTGCATCTGCAGATACTGCTGCGTTTGATGAACCGCTTTGGGATTCCCGCGCATCAGATTGGACAGCACGTCCGTATCCAACAGCGTCGGAGGAATCATCATTCGACGCCCTGCTCGCGAAAGAACGCACGACGGTCCAGCGCAATCTTCTCAATCGCGTCGATCTCATCGTCGAAAAGTCCGGCGTAGACGTCAGTCAGCAGGCCGATCATTTCCGAAGAGGCTTCCTCTTCGACCGTCAATCGGACATGTTGACCGTCAGTCAACGGCAGAGTGGGCGGAGTCGTGGGATGGAACGCTCTATCTTTATAGACCGCGTCAATCGCGAGCTTCATGGGTGTGATTCCTGGCGAGTTCGGCATCCCCGAAATTGTACGGATGCATCCTCTCGACGGCCACCAGTTATCCCGCCGGTCGAAGCAGAATTCGTTCCTGGCTCCCCGCGGGGTCGCAAAGCGACGGGGGGCGACCGGCGGCAGAACTTGCTCACACCCTCTTGTGACGCTGCCATACCGCGTAATCGCTGGGCGCCATTGATCCCCCGCCAGCACCTCCGTGACCCCGCCAGGGGTCAAAGAGGGTCGCCAGGGGTTGAGGAGCGTTTCGCTCCGACACCCCTGGAATTTGAGCGACCACAACACCTCGACCCCGGAGGGGTCGCACACTACCGTCGTCGCTCAAACAAAGCCATCCTGCGACCCCTCCAGGGGCGGTCTATCCCCAAATCGACACCAGGGGTGTCGCCGCAAAGCCGGCTCAACTCCTGGCTACACTCTGGCATCCCGCAGGGATGTCGGACCAAGGCACGCCCATCGCAGACTCTGAGCGTGCCACCCGCGTCTTCTTCTCCTCACTCACCACTAGCCACTAATCACTAGCCACTTCTTCCCGTCCCCCCTCAATCCGCCACCGCCAGCACCGTCCACGGGTACTTCACCGAACCCAGCTTGTGCAGCGCCGCTTCCGCCGCCTGCAACTGACCCGTCTTCGTCCGGTGCGTCATGATCACCAGCGGCACGACCGGCGTCGGGCTGTCCCCCTCGACCTCCGGCGCCTCCCGCTGGATCACGCTCGCCAGGCTGATGTTGTTCCGGCCCAGGATATCCGTGATATCGGCCATCACGTGCGGACGGTCATCCACCGCCAGCCGCAGATAGAACCGGCTCGCCGTTTCTTCCAGCGGCGCGATCGGGAAGCCGGCGCTTTCGCCCCACAGGTCCAGCCGCGAGAACGTGAGCTGCGCCCGCCCGATCGCCATGTCGATGATGTCCGCCGTCACCGCCGAGGCGGTCGGATCCTGTCCCGCCCCGCGCCCCGAATACCACACGCTCCCCACCACGTCGCCATCGAGCAGGATCGCGTTGAACGGGCCGTGCGTCATGGCCAGCGCCCGGTCCCGGCGGATCAGCGTCGGACGCACGCTCAGCTCCAGCCGGCCATCCACCAGCCGGGCCGACGCCAGCAGCTTGATCGTATAGCCCAGGTCCCCCGCGTATTCGATATCGGCCTGCTCCAGCTTGTCGATCCCCGAACAGTGGAACTCCGACAGCGGCACCTTCGTGCCGAAGGAGAGCTGGGCCAGGATCCCCAGCTTCTGCGCGGCGTCCGTCCCGTTCACGTCCAGCGCCGGGTCGGCTTCCGCATAGCCCAGTTCCTGCGCTCCGCGCAGAGCGTCCGCATACGTCTGACCCCGCAGCAGCATTTCAGAGAGGATGTAATTGCTGGTGCCGTTCAGAATCGCCTGGATGCCGACGATCTGGTTCGCCGCCATCGACTGCCCGACCGCCGCGATGATCGGAATCCCCCCCGCCACTGCGGCCTCAAAGGCCACCGTCCGGCCGAGTTCCCGCGCTAGCTGAAAGATCTCGTCGCCATGCTCGCAGAGGAGCGCCTTGTTCGCGGTTACGACGTCCTTGCCGGCCTTCAGCAGCTCCAGGACAACTTCGCGGGCGGGGTGAATCCCCCCCATCAGCTCGACGGCGACCTCGATTTCGGGATCGCGAATCACCGCCTGGACGTCGTCCGTCAGCACGCCGGCCGGCAGGGACAGATCCCGCGGCTTGGTCAGATCCCGAACGACGGCCCGCCGGATCACCACCGGTCGGCCGCTCCGCCGCGTGATCCGGTCGGGATGATTCAGCAGAATCTTCGCCACGCCGGTCCCGACGTTGCCGACGCCAATCAAACCCAACTGCAGCGGTTCAGCGGACATACGTGTTCTCAAAGTGCAAGTCGGCCCGGATGCGAATCAGGGCCGAACGTGTTAAGCGGATCGCCAGTCTGCGGTTGTCCGCTTGCAGCGGACGGCGGGACGTCGCATCCTAGTCGGCCCGCAGATAGCTTGGCAACGGAGGGGAACGCTCTGCGAATGTTCGCGGCGAGTTCCCCGGCACTCGGAGAAAGATCATGACCGTCACGTTCGGCGAGCCCCGGCGCTTGCAGATCGGTGCGGTGACGTATCTGAACTCGAAACCGCTCGTGGAAGGCCTCGCCGAACTCGCCGCCGGGGCCGATCTCCGACTGGACTACCCCAGCCGGCTGGCAGACGACCTGGCCAGCGGCCGGCTCGACGTCGCCCTGATTCCCTCGATTGAGTATTTCCGCGGTGACGGCCGGTACGAAGTCGTGTCCGACGCCTGCGTGGCGGCTCGCGGGCCGGTGCTGAGCGTCAAACTCTACACCCGCGTCCCCTGGGGCGAAATCCGGACGCTGGCACTCGACGAAGGGTCCCGCACCAGCGCCACGCTGGCCCGCGTCCTCCTGGCCGAACGCTTCGGAGTCCGGCCGGAATTGCTCCCGCTGCCGCTGAATCGACCGGTGCTGGAGAGTCCCGCCGATGCCCTGGTGATTATCGGCGACCGGGCGATTTCCGCGCCGGAAGAACGATTTCACGACACGTGGGATCTGGGCGAGGAATGGAATCGCTGGACAGGCTTGCCGTTCGTCTTCGCGATGTGGGTGACGCGGGCCGACTGCGATCTGGGGCCGGTGGAAGAGGCTCTGTCGCGGGCTCGCGATCTCGGTGTCGAGCGGCTGGAGGCCATCGCCCGTCGTGAGGCTCCGTTGCTGGGACTCAGCCTGCCGACTACGATTCAATATCTGCGGGAAAATCTGCACTTCGTGCTCGGCGAGCCGGAGCGGAAGGGCCTGCAACTCTTTTATCAGTATGCGTCCCGGTTGGGACTTGCGCCGTCAGGAGTCGACCTTGTCTGCCGAAGTTGCCCGAGTCCTCGCTAAAGCCGTCGACGGCGAACGCATCAGCACCGACGAATGCCTCACGCTCCTCCGGTCGCACGATCTGACGGCGATCGGCCACGCCGCGGACCAGGTCACCCGTCGGCTGCATCCCGAGCCGTATCGCACGTACAACATCGACCGGAACATCAATTACTCGAATGTCTGTGCGGCGGTCTGCGACTTCTGCGCGTTTTATCGTCCGCTGAAGCACGAAGAAGCCTACGTCCTCTCGACCGAAGAAATCCTGCACAAGATCGAGGAAACCGTCGGCCTGGGGGGCGACCAGATCCTGATGCAGGGGGGCCTCCACCCGACGCTGCCGCTGTCGTGGTATGAAGACCTGCTGCGGGCTATCAAGCGGGCCTATCCCCAGGTCAACATTCACGGCTTCAGCCCGCCGGAACTGTATCACTTCGCCAAAGTCAGCAAGCTCCCACTCCGCGAAGTCCTGGAGCGGCTTAAAGAGGCCGGTCTGGGGAGTTTGCCGGGGGGAGGCGGCGAGATTCTCGTCGACCGGGTCCGCAAGGAAATCACCCGCGGCAAGGTCCTCTCGGACGACTGGTTGAACGTGCATCGCGTCTGGCACGAGCTGGGCGGCAAGTCCAGCGGCACCATGATGTTCGGTCACGTGGAGACGCTCGAAGACCGTGTCGAGCACCTCGACCGCATCCGCCAGCTCCAGGACGAAACCGGCGGCTTCACCGCCTTTATCTGCTGGACGTTCCAGGCCCCGGAACACGCCCCCTGGTTCGGCGGCGACCGGGCTGGCGGCGTCGATATGTCGAAAACTCCCGAGGCCGGCGCGTTCGAATATCTGAAAACCCAGGCCATTTCCCGCCTCTACCTCGACAATGTCCCCAATATCCAGTCCTCCTGGGTCACGCAGGGAGACAAAATCGGCGGTCTGGCCCTCATGTTCGGCGCGAACGACATGGGGAGCCTGATGATTGAGGAGAACGTCGTTGCCCAGGCCGGTACCGTTTACCATCTGACCCTGGAAATGATCCGCAGTCTGATTCGGGATGCGGGATATATTCCCCGGCAGCGGAACGTCTTCTACGAATACATCGACGAGACCGATCCGCAGGATCTTGCGCCCCGCGCCGGACGAACCCTCCTGCCGGTCCTGAATTGACGGATTTGCCCGGCAGGCCGGCCCGAGTGACCGGACTCGGCACATTCCGGGTGGTAAACTTCCGGGGTCCCGGTTCACACTGGCTGTGACCGGGGGGATCCTCGGATTGCGAAACCGCGATTCGGAGCCAGCCGCATTCCTCATCACGGCTCGTCCCGCGCATGATCACCGTCGAACGACTGACGAAGCGTTTCGCGGATCTGCGGCAGGGGGGCGTCACGGCCCTCGACAACGTGAGCTTCGAGGTCAAACCGGGCGAAATCTTCGGCCTTCTCGGCCCGAACGGCGCCGGCAAGACCACCTGCATGAGGATCCTGAGCACAGTCCTCAAGCCGACCTCCGGGACGGCGATCGTCGCCGGCTACGACGTGGCCACGCACCCGGCGGAAGTCCGCGGCCAGATCGGTTTCATGTCCGGCAATACCGGCATCTACGACCGGCTGTCCGCCTGGGAGACAGTGGAGTATTTCGGCCGCCTTTATGGTATCCCCGAGGACCGGTTGCAGGAGCGGATTACGCTCCTGTTCGAGCGGCTGCAGATGACCGAAATCCGCGACATGCTCGGGTCCAAAATGTCGACCGGCATGAAGCAGAAGGTTTCCATCGCGCGGACCATCGTCCACGACCCGCCGGTCATGATTTTCGACGAGCCGACCAACGGTCTCGACGTGCTGGTCGCCCGCAAAGTGATCGACGAAATTCGCGCGTTGCGCGACCAGGGGAAGTGCATCATCTACTCGACCCACATCATGCGGGAAGTGGAGAAGCTCTGCCACCGGATCGCCATCATCTACAAGGGCCGGATCCTCGCGATCGGCTCGCTCGACGAACTGCGCGAGCAGCATCAGCGCAACGACCTGGAAGAGCTGTTCTTCGCGCTGGTCGATCGCCACGATCAGGCCGCTGCCGCCAGTCTGCATCTCTGAAGGGTCGACCCGTAGCGTTTTGCGATTGAGAACCCATGCCCTCTGATAGCGCCGCCGCATGAACTGGATCAACGTCCTGATCGTCTTTCAGCGAGAGGTCCTGGATCAGCTCCGCGACCGGCGGACGCTGTTCATGGTGGCGGTGCTGCCGTTGCTGCTGTATCCGATCCTCGGCATCGGCATGGTGCAGATGATGCTGCTCTTCTCCGAGCAGCCCCGGACCGTCGTCGTGCTGGGGACCGCCGAACTGCCGCCGTCGGGGCCGATGCTGCTCGAAGACGGGCACTTCGTGCGCGATCTGTTCCGGACGGCCGACGACGCCGACAAACTGGCCGTCGTGGACGATCAACCCCCGATTAAAGACTCCGACTCAGATCGGGCGACGCTCCTCAAGACCGCCCGGACGCTGGCGGACAAGTTGCTCAAGCTTCGCGCGCAAGAGCTGCCCGAGCTCCGGAAACAGGGAGCGTTGCCTCCGGAGATCCGCGAGCAGCATCTGAACGACGCGCTCGGCGCCAGCGGGATGCAGGTGCTGGTCGTCTTTCCACCCGGCTTCCAGCAGCATCTGGAGCAGCGCCGCCGGCAGCTTGAGAATCGCGAGCTGACTTCCGAAGAGTTTCCGCGTCCGCTGGTCGTCTACAACAGCGCCGACGAGAAGTCGCAGATCGCCTTTACCCGGGTCAGCGACGCGCTGCGAAGCTGGGAAAAGCGCGTGCTCCGCAGCGAGCTGAAGGCAGGGGGGCTCCCGGAAAACCTTCCCAGCCCGGTCGACGCCGACGTCCTGGACCTCGCCGACCAGGTGCAGCTCTCCGCGAATGTCTGGAGCAAGCTGTTCCCGGCCCTCCTGGTCATCATGGCGCTGACGGGTGCCTTCTACCCCGCGATTGACGTCGTCGCCGGCGAAAAAGAACGCGGCACGATGGAGACGCTGCTGATCAGTCCTGCGTCGCGCACCGAGATCGTGCTGGGAAAATTCCTCACGGTGCTCCTCTTCAGCATCTCGACGGCGGTCCTGAATCTGCTCAGCCTCGGCGGGACCGGCAAGTATATGGTCTCACTCGCCGGCACCGGCCGGGGAGTCGCCTCTCGACTGGGCGACTTATCGCTGCCGCCGGTGAGCAGCATCGCCTGGGTTCTCGTGATGCTGCTCCCCCTCGCGGCGTTGTTCAGCGCCCTCTGCCTGGCCCTGGCGACCTTCGCCCGCAGCAATAAGGAGGGGCAATATTATCTGACGCCGGTGCTGATGGTGACGATGGGTCTCACCGTGTTCTGCCTGTCGCCGGGGGTCGAGCTGGAACCGTTCTATAGCGTGATGCCGGTCATGGGGCCGTCGCTGCTGCTGAAGGAACTGCTGCGCAGTTCGGGGAATATCGGCGAGCTGTCGCTGTTTGCGATTCCCGTGCTGATCTCCTCGGTCGGCTACGCCGCCCTGGCCCTCTGGTGGGCGATCGACCAGTTCGGGCGTGAAGATGTGCTGTTCCGCGAAGCCGAGCGGTTCGATCTCCGGCTCTGGATTGTGCATCTGTTTCGCGACAAGGAGCCGACGCCGTCCTTCGCCGAGGGAATGATCTGTTTTGTCGCCATCATGCTGCTGCAGTTCGCCGCGATGAAGTTCATGCAGGCTCCGCTGCAGGGGGTGACCGCGGCCGGCCGTTCGACGGCGATGATGCAACTGCTGATGATCCAGCAGCTCGTCATCATCGCGACGCCGGCCCTGATGATGGGGGTCATGCTGACCAGCAGCATTCGGGCGACGTTCCGGCTGCGCTGGCCGCGGCTGGTGGAACTGGCCGCCGCCCTGGCGCTGCCGGTGGTGCTGCACCCGGTCGTGCTGACGCTCGCCGGACTAATTCAGGGGTTCTTCCCGCCGTTGCCGCCGGCGGTCGTCGAGGCGCTCGGGAGCATGACGGACGACAGTCAGCCGTTGTGGCTGGTGCTGCTGGCCTTTGCCGGGGCGCCGGCGCTTTGCGAAGAGATCGCGTTCCGCGGCTTCATTCTGAGCGGTTTCTGCCGCGGCGGCCGGATCTATATTGCGATGGTGTTCAGCAGCCTGGCGTTCGGCGTGATGCATCTGATCCCGCAGCAGGTGTTCAACGCCTCACTGCTGGGGCTGGTGCTGGGTCTGATGTGCATCCGCAGCCGGAGCCTGGTTCCGGGCATCGCGTTTCACTTCGTGTTCAACGGGCTGGAAGTCGTGCGGAACCGCTACGGTGCGCAGCTCCCGACGGGGGGCGCCTGGGACTACGCCTGGAAGGTCGAGGAGGGGAGCCTGGTCTACCAGCCGCTGCTGGTGCTGACGTGTTTGGCGGCGGGGACGGCGCTGATCGTCTGGTGGTGGAGGCAGCCTTCGCCGGGGAAGATTCCGGTGGCCGGGGAGCGAGTCGCGAGTAAGGAGTAGCGAGTCGCCGGAGGGCAGAGGGGCTGATCGCTCATTGTCCATCAGGGCACGAATCGTCTGGCCGAACGTGTGAATGCTTGTTACTGTTCAGGAAGATGGGGAATGCCATGAATTGGCGACCGGCGGCCAGTTCCGCACCATCCGCCGCGTTTCCGCGGAGAGGTCGTGATGAACGAGCCCCAGAGTCTGCCTGCTCGGCAACTTCCTGCCTCAGACCAGGTCGTCTGGTATCACGCAGCATTTCTCGCCCTGGCGCTTGGATTGTTCGCGATCTGGGATGTCGTTGACGGTCCCCGCGTCGGTCTTCCGCGTTGGATTTGGTTGACGCACCTCGTTGTGGAGGTCGTCGCTTGCGTCTATCTGTCGCGGGTCGCGTGGACCAGTTGGCGGCAGGTGCGAACATCTGAAGTGGACACTCACGAGTCCACTATGAGCGAGCCGACACGGGATCCGGCGATTGCATGGCTGCCGTGGATGGTCGCGTTTCCTGTTGTCTGGGCGATGTTCGATTTCGCTGTTGATGGAATCTGTCTCCTCATTGGATCCCACGTTGAGAAGTACTCTGCGATCGCTGATGAGATTGACGGACTAACCGGCCTGTGTGCTGGTTTCGTCGTGTTCGCTGTCCATCGGCGATTCGCCACCAGACGGTGACGACCCGTCATTGCGAGGGAGGCATCGCTTGGCCGTCTGCGGCCGATCGGTGTCGCGCAGCAATGAGAGGATTGGAACGGGATCCAAGATCGAGTACGTTCGGGTTGGCGGACTGCGAGAAGCTGCGCCGCCCAGACAGGTCGAAGACGGAGAACCGAGGTCGCTCGCGGTCACCGCTGTTGAGCAGATTGCTCTGGGCCGGCGAGCGCTGGGCCTGATATCTTGCCGCGAGAAATCGACGCGGATCGCGAATCGGACGAGGACGCCATTCTTTAACGGTAACAATTCCCGGAGGTCGTGGTCATGCGGGTTGCCGGCCATTTCGTTCTCGGCGCAGCATGCCTTGCGACGGTCGCATGCAGCGATCAAGGAGACTCTGGATCGACTTCAAAGGAGTTGCCAACTGTATCTGTTGAAACCGTTGGCACGTATACATATTCCGAAGAGGGTCTCCCGTCTGAAGAACTCAGGAAAATTGCTGCCGAGATTCTTCGGGTCGGCCTCCCGATGGAGAATATGCATCAGATCATGATACAGCGGAAAGTACCATTCGCAGGTTCGGTCGGCTCACCGCGGGCTCGCACGTTTTTGTTCGGAACCTTGAATCGCCCGCTTCTGATTGTTTCGACAAAGAGGATCGACGGAAACTTTCAGGTTACAAAGTGGGAGATTGAGGAGTAGGACCGCGGCTCAGTCTATCGCGGTCGGGAGGCCACGCATTGCGGCTCCAGGCGGAAGGCGCCGCTTGACGGTCTGCGGCCAATCGGCGTCGCAAAACGGCAGAGTGTTTGGCAATCTTTCGCTCTGTCACATCGACTGAGACCGCCCGTGATTCCGGCCCACCGGATGCCCAACCCCGGGGCACTCGCGCAGAAGGCTTCAAATGTCCCGAACTCTTGTCATGGCCTGCGTCATGGCGGCCGGCTGTTCTGCCGAGCCAGCGCAGATTCCCCGGTCGTCCGCGGATTCGGAACGCATGGCGCAGATCGTTCGGATCGCAATCGCAAGTGCGGCCGGTGCTCCGCACCGCGTGCTGCTGGAGAGAGGAAACGTGTTCGTCGACATTGCGGACCTTGACGTGCCGTGCGTTGGCCTCCGGGTGCCGCTTCCTGGAACAGAGAACCACGCGTTCGTGTCCTTTACCAAAGCATGGTTCGACGAGCACACCGATCACGAAGTCGCGACGGCCCTTGTCGAGGATCTGCAGAAGGCTCTGCCTGAGCACGATTGACGATTGTCTCGGAGATGCGAGCCGCCACGTCCGCAGTGTCCTCGTGTTTGATGCGTTTCTCCGAAAATCGACGCTCGATTGGCAAGCGACGGCCTGATCGATCAGGGATGGCGAGGAGAACGCAGACTGCGGACCGTCGGCGTCGCGCAGCGATTCGAGGTCTGGAGCAGATTCGTCGATTCGACGAGATCGCGCCGGGAGGCTGCGAACCAGCTCCTAACGACTGCGTAATGTCCGGCGTTTTCGTTTTGTCGTTCGGCCGGCAGGGCGGTATTGTCCACCGGTGTGGTCCCGTCCGCGGTCGATGCGTGAACAGCACGAGGAATCAATGCCATGTCGTTGAGCAAACTCCAGGTGGCGATTTGCGTGGCCGGGCTGGCGCTGATGGCCGAGGTCGGGTCGAACGGACTGGCTCGTGGCGCGGCCGAAGAGGAGACGAAGCCGTCCGCCTCGACCAGCCGCGCCGATCGTGTGTCCGCGATCGACGACCTGCAAGCGATGCGCACGGAGATCGAAGCATTGCGCAAATCGCTTCAAGCGATGCGCGAACGGGTGCAAGTGCTGGAAGACAAAGTGAGTGCGGGAGATGAGGGGCCTTCCCGCCGGAACGACGACAACCATGTCGACCGCAAGGAGCAGCCCCGCCGGGCTCCCGCGAGGATCGTGGTTGCGAGCCCTCAGGCCAGGGACGTCACCGTTGCGCAGCAGTATGTCTGCCAGATTCAGTCGCAGCGTCGCATTGATGTCCGCACTCAGGCGATCGGAAATCTCCGGGAGATTTCCGTCAAGGAAGGTCAGGCGGTGCAAGAGGGCGATGTGCTGTTCAGAATCGAACCCACGCGTTACCAGGCAAAGTACGATGTCGCGGTGGCGAAGGTCAGGATCGCGGAACTGGACTACAATCAGGCCCAGAAGTTGTTCGAG
The DNA here is from genome assembly GCA_942493135.1 of uncultured Planctomycetaceae bacterium. GTDB lineage: Bacteria > Planctomycetota > Planctomycetia > Planctomycetales > Planctomycetaceae > Planctellipticum. The sequence goes on from OW818684.1 coordinate 4,526,653, forward strand.
CAGAAGGTGATTTCGAGCCAGGAGGCCGCGCTGAGCCGGGCCAATCTGGATCAAGCCCAGGCCGAGGCGAGGCTGTCGCAGGTCGAATTGAATTCGACGATCGTCAAGGCCCCCATAGACGGGATTATCGATCAACTGCACGTGCAGGCGGGGACTCTCATCAATGAGCGGGTTAAACTCGCGACCCTGTCCGATCACCGCACGATGCGGGTCTCGTTCAACGTTCCCGAAGCGCGCTACCTCGAATACCAGGCCGGCCCGGGACCGATTCAATCGCTGGCTCCGCAAATCGAACTCGTGCTGGCGAACGGCAGCAAGTTTCCGCAGGCCGGCAAGCTCGGGGCGATCGAGGCGAGCTTCAATCCCAAGACCGGGAGCATTCCCTTTGTTGCAGAATTTGAGAACCCGGACGACGTGCTGCGGCAAGGCCAAACCGGCACCGTATTGGTCCAGCGGACGCTGACCAATGTCGTTGTCATCCCGCAGCGGGCGGTTTTCGAGAAACTTGGCAAGCGGTACGTTTACGTCGTGGACCAGGACGACGTGGTGCATCAGCGCGAGATCGTGATCCAGAGCGAGCTGGAGGATCTCTTCGTCGTCACGCAGGGACTTGAAGTGAAGGACAGGATCGTGCTCGAAGGCGTCCTGCAGATTCACGACGGCGAAAAGGTGGAATACGAGCTTCGGAAATCGTAACCGGCGCGTGGCATTGATTACCCGTCAACAGCCATCGGAGTCGCGCGGCGATGGGTCGCTGGCAACCTTGCGCCCGATCATTCTGACAACAAACTCCTGTGCCATCAGCGACCCGGCAGGGCGAAGACGTCCGAACGGGCAGGATTGAGCGCTGATCGACAATCAGCGCTCGCTTGGCGGGGTCCGCTCCACGCTGCGAAGTGCCCTGTCAGGCTGGGACCGTGAAGGGCCGGGCAAAAGACTTTTTCTCCCGAACGATGAGCGCCGGGCTGGGGCGATCTATCGTTTGGGAAAACCCGTGATTCAAGAGCAACCGACTGCTACAATTCGATTTGCCACGACGGGCGGCCTGACGCCGGTCGGCAGACACGGCCAGCAACGTCAGCCTGCGGGCGGAGAGAAGGCGCGACATGAATCAGCAACATCCATCCTGTCCGGACTGCAACATGGCGATGGAGGTCGGTTTTGTTCCTGACCTCTATGCGACGATCGTCCAGAGCCGTTGGCATCCGGGTGCGGCCGACGAAAAGACGTTCACCGGCAATTTGAAGCTGGATCAGAGTGCGTTGATTGCGATCACCGCGTTCCGGTGTCCAGAGTGCGGACTGCTCAAGCAATACGCAACGAAGTGAAGCGCCCCTGCGAATCCGCGCATTGCTTGACGAAGCACCCGACCACGGCAGCGTCGGTCCGGCGTGGTTTTCCAGTAGGCGTGGCGGGGGAAGTTGGCCGCGGCCGCTTGAGCCTTCCCCACTTGAACGCTGATTGTCAATTGGCGCATCGGCCTGAAGGCAACCGGTGGCTATCGTTCAGCCACTGAGTCGGAATCCGCATCTTTGCGCACCCCGATCACCTGCACGACCGAAGCCACTCCCGTGTGATACGCCCCCTCGCGAACTTCCCGCTCCAGTTCGCGGGCGTGGATGAAGTCCAGGCCCGCGAGTTCTGCGGTCAGGTCGGCCAGCGAGACCAGCATGTCGGGGTCCTGGGGGCCGCCGGTTCCTCGGCCGATCTGCTGCGGCGTGTAAGCCTCCAGCACGAAGACGCCGCCCGGCTGCAGCCCTCGGACCGCCGCCGCGTAGAGCGGCACCCGGATCCGCCGGGGGAGGTGGCAGAAGATTGAGACGATGCCGGCCCAGGCGCCCGATTGAATGGGGAAGTCCGCCAGATCGGCGGGCATGGTTTCGATCGTCAGCCCCCGTTCGGCGGCCAGTCGTTTTGCCTTGGCGAGCCCGACCTCTGATTGGTCGACCGCGGTCACCTGATGGCCGAGGCTGGCGAGGTACGCCGCGTTGCGGCCTTCGCCCTCGCCGAGGGACAGGACCGGGCCCCGCGGAATCCGCGCGGCGGCCTCGGCCAGGAACACGTTCGGCTCGGTGCCGTAGACGTATTCAGATTGTGAGTAGCGTTCGTCCCACATGGTGGTGCTTTCTGCTGCCGACGGAACTGTGTTGGGTAGAGGGATGAGAATACGTAGAGCGAATTGATTGTCAACTGGTTGGGAGATCCGCGGCGGATGCCGCAATTCGGCAAGCGGGAGCCTGCTCTACGCGCATGACGTCCGCCGTACGTACCGCGATCGGCTCCGGCGGGTCGGCTTTCTTACGGCCGTCCCGCCGGAGTCCGTCTGGCGGTGAGGTTGCGCCGGTGGAAGTCCCGGCGGTTCAGTCGCTTTGATCAGGTTCGCCGGTCTTGCGGCCGGGTGAACGGGAAAAGCTCGACGTCGAGGCTGTGCGCACACGGGGTGCGCCCCTCGGACTTTCCTTTCGGAAAGCCCGTCGCTGGGCCCTGATCAGGCCCGGTTGAAGAGGTCGTTCCGGACGCCTGCGGAGGTCCGCAGACACGAGTGCACTTCCTTGACCCCTTCATAAATAGGGGGTTTGTTGCGCGGAAAGTTGTAAAGGCTGGAGTGGATGGTGGTTAGTGGATGGTGGACGGGGAGGAGGAAGAGGTGAGGAGTGAGGAGGAGAGGACGCGGAGCGTCTGAAGAGGCATTCCCAGGCGGAGCCTGGGAACGAGGTTCGTTCGCCAACGACAAACAACAAAGAGCCAATAACAAATAACAAATAGCAAATCACCAGATACGAAAAACCCCGCGGCCGAAATTGGCCGCGGGGCTCGTTACTTCAAGTTCTCAGCAATCTCGGCCTCAGGCAGGCGTTTCCTCGGCGCCGGCGGCCGCCAGCACCGGTTCCGCATCGATCTGCGACGGTTCGAACTCCAGACGCTTCTGGTCGCCGACTTCCTTCACCGTGACGGTGATGGTGTTGGAGCCCTGGAAGACGCCGCGGAGGAGTTCTTCGGAGAGGGGGTCTTCCACCCAGGTTTCGACGGCGCGACGCAACGGCCGGGCGCCGAACTCAGTGGCGTTCCCCTTCTCGATGATGAACGCCTTGGCCTCGTCGGTGAGGACGAGATGGAGGCCCTTCTCCTGCAGGCGTTCGCGAACTTTCGACAGTTCGATTTCGACGATCGCCTTCAGGTTTTCTTCGTTCAGCGGGCGGAACACGACCATCTCGTCGAGCCGGCCGAGAAATTCCGGCTTGAACTCGTTTTCGATATCGTGCATCAGGTCCTGCTTCATCCGGTCGTAGCTGCGTTCTTCGTCGCGGGCGCCGAAGCCGAAATTCGCTCCGAACGAAATCGTCTTGGCTCCCACGTTGGTCGTCATGATGATGACCGTGTTCTTGAAGTCCACCTTGCGGCCGAAGCTGTCGGTCAGGTGGCCTTCCTCCATGATCTGCAGCAGCATGTTGAAGACGTCCGGGTGGGCCTTCTCGATTTCGTCGAGCAGGACCACGGCGTACGGGCGGCGACGGATCTTTTCCGTGAGCTGGCCGCCTTCTTCGTAGCCGACGTAGCCGGGGGGCGCCCCGATCAGCCGGCTGACGTTGTGCTTCTCCATGTACTCGGACATGTCGATCTGGATCAGCGCGTCCTGGTTGCCGAACATGAACTCGGCCAGCGTCTTGGCGGTCAGCGTCTTGCCCACGCCGGTCGGACCGGCGAAGAGGAATACGCCCGTCGGTCGCTTCGGATCTTTCAATCCGCTGCGGCTGCGGCGGACGGCCTTGGCCACCTGCTTGATCGCCTCGTCCTGACTGACGACGCGCTTGTGCAGCTCTTTTTCCATTTCGAGCAGGCGCACCGCGTCTTCGCTCGACAGCCGCATCAGCGGAATGCCGGTCATGCGTGAGACGACTTCGGAGATGACTTCGGCATCGACGACGCCGTCGGTCTCCTTGGATTTCTCGCGCCAGTCGTGAGTCAGGTTTTCCTTCTTCTTCTTCAGTTTGTCCGCCTGATCGCGGAGCGAAGCGGCCTTTTCGAAGTCCTGGTTCGCGACGGCTTCTTCCTTCGCCTGATTCAGCCGTTCGATTTCTTCTTCCAGGTCCTTCAGGTCGGGCGGACGGACCATGGACTTGAGGCGGACGCGCGCCCCGGCCTCGTCGATCACGTCGATCGCCTTATCCGGGAGACAGCGGGAGGTGATGTAGCGATTGGCGAGTTCGACGGCCTTGGCCAGCGCGTCGTCGGTGATCTGCACGCGGTGGTGCGATTCGTAGCGGTCGCGGAGGCCCTTGAGGATTTCGATCGTCTGTTCGGCGCTCGGCGGTTCGACGTCGACCCGCTGGAAGCGGCGCTCCAGGGCGCCGTCCTTCTCGATGTACTTGCGGTACTCGTCGAGTGTCGTGGCGCCGATGCATTGCAGTTCGCCGCGGCTGAGGGCTGGCTTGAGGACGTTGGAGGCGTCGATCGCCCCTTCCGCGCCGCCGGCTCCGACGAGCGTGTGGAGCTCGTCGATGAAGAGGATCGTGTTCTTGGCCCGTTTCACTTCGTTCATCACGGCCTTGATGCGTTCTTCGAACTGGCCGCGATACTTGGTGCCGGCGACCATCATGGCGAGGTCGAGGACCACCACGCGTTTGTCGCGGAGGGGTTCGGGGACGTCGCCGTTGATGACCATCTGGGCGAAGCCCTCGACGATGGCGGTCTTGCCGACGCCGGCTTCTCCGAGGAGGACCGGGTTGTTCTTCTGTCGGCGGGAGAGAATCGTGATGACGCGTTCGATTTCATTCGCGCGTCCGATGACCGGGTCGAGCTTGCCCTGGCGGGCGAGTTCGGTCAGGTCGCGGCCGAAGCTGTCCAGGGCGGGGGTCTTGCTCTTGCTCGACTTGCCCGAGGAGGCGCCGGCCTGGGCTCCGCCCCGTTCGGAGGTGGCTTCCGCCCCTTCGGTTCCGTGGCCGAGCAGGTTCAGGACTTCCTCGCGGACGTCTTCCAGCTTGAGGCCCAGGTTCATGAGAACCTGAGCGGCAACGCCTTCCTGTTCGCGGATCAGGCCGAGCAGCAGATGCTCGGTTCCGACGTAGTTATGGTTGAGGTTCCGCGCCTCTTCCATCGCGTATTCGATGACTTTCTTGGCCCGGGGCGTCTGGGGAAGTTTCCCCATCGTCACCATGTCCGGACCGGACTGGACGACTTTTTCGACTTCCAGGCGGATCTTGCGGAGGTCCACGTCCAGGTGTTTCAGGACGTTGGCGGCGACGCCCGACCCCTCTTTCACCAGGCCGAGCAGAATGTGCTCGGTTCCGATGTATTCGTGGTTGAAGCGTTGCGCCTCCTGGTTGGCCAGTTGCATGACCTTGCGGGCGCGGTCGGTAAATCGCTCGTACATCTCGCAGCCTCCTTCGAGGTTTCTTCGTTCAGGCGGCTCGACGTCCTGTCGAACACTCAAGACCAGATCGGCTCTGTCGCCGAACTGATCTTCCGCCGGGCACCGGGACAGCCCCGGTGATCCGATCGGACGGGATTCCGCTGCCCTGTCATCCCGATCGAGGAGCACTTCCAGTCTCGATGCGGTTCTGGAATCCGGTGTTCGCTGGCACCTGCAATTCCCGCCGTTCCGACGCTAGACGCCGTCCTCGCCTCTTTCAAATTTCCGGAATCCTAGGTCACACCCACCGTTCCGGCACTCGAAACCCGAGTCCGGTGGCTTGCTTCCGTCTGGAACGCCCGGTTCGCGTTCCAGAACTGTCCGTCGTCGCTCGCCCTGCGTTGCCAGCCGCCCCTACAACCGTCGCAATCGCGTCAACTTGTCGCGCCAGATGCTTCCGATCGAAAAGGCTGCACAACACCGATTGGCAGTCTGACGTGCGCGTCTCCCGCGGGCCTGCCAGAACGGCGGGCAATCGTCGGCGAAGTAGTCGCCAGCGGTTGTCGTAAGTTCAAACCTGACAGCGGGATCGGCTATGAATCGTCACTTTTGAGCACGCTTCGAATTCTAGTGCCCGGCTTCCAAAGAGGCAAGGAGCGTGCCAACGTCGAAAATCAGGACGCCCAATCGGAAGTCTTCTCGAAGTTCATGCGCTATACTGGCTCCGATCCCGCTCAATGCGACTGAACGCCGGACTTTCAGGAGGAACCTCTGTGGCGACTGCTCAAATTGCCGATCTCGCACTCTTCCACATCGATCAGGGGGAGGGGGCTCCGGTCGTCTTCCTGCACGGGATGCCGCTCGACCATCGGATGTGGCGGCATCAGGCCGCAGCCCTCGTCGGAAAATGCCGGGTGCTGATTCCGGATTTGCGGGGGTTCGGTCGGACCGGCGGCGCCGGTGACAAGACCACGATGGAACAGCTGGCGGACGATGTCCTGGGGCTGCTCGACGTGCTGCAGATCACCGAGCCAGTGACGATTTGCGGGCTGTCGATGGGGGGGTATCTGGCGCTGCTGCTGGCCCGTAATGCGCCGGAACGGCTGCGGGCCCTGATTCTCTGCGATTGCCGCAGCCAGTCCGATGCTCCCGAAATCGCCGCGAACCGGGGCGTCCTCGCCGAACGCGTGCTGACTGAAGGATCGCGAGTGATCGCCGAGTCGATGCTGCCGCGACTGTTCGCCAGTCAGACCAACGTGCGTAATCCGATGGCGGTCGATCAGGTTCGCGACGTGATCCTGGCCGGTTCCCCGCGCGGGATCGCAGCGGCGCAGCGGGGAATGGCGGAGCGTCCGGACCTGACCGATTCACTTGGCGAAATTGCCGTTCCGACGCTCGTGATCTGCGGCGAGGAGGATGCGATTTCGCTGCTGGCCGAGATGCAGTCCCTTGCCGGTCAGATTCCCGGTGCGGAGTTCGTGCCGGTCCCGGGAGCCGGACACATGGCTCCGCTGGAACAGCCCGACGCGGTGAATGCGGCCCTGGTGTCGTTTCTGGAACGACACGGGATCCTTTCGTAGACGTCGCGCCGTTGCGTGAAATCTTTTCGACTCGCCCAAAGAGCCACTCTGCATGCGCCCTCTGCTGATCCTCGACGTCGTCGGACTGACTTACGACATGCTGGGGGCCGATACGCCTCATCTCGCCCGCCTGGCGGCGGAGGGGTTTGCCCGGCCGCTGACCGGCATCCTGCCGGGGGTGACGTGCTCCGCGCAGGCGACGATGCTGACCGGCACGCTGCCGCGCGAGCACGGCATTGTGGCCAACGGCTGGTACTTTCGCGATCTGGCGGAGGTCATGTTCTGGCGGCAGTCGAACCGGCTGATTCAGGGGGAGCGGCTGTACGAAGCCGGCCAGAAAAAGGATCCCGGCTATACGACGGCGAAAATGTTCTGGTGGTACAACATGTACGCGCCGGTTGAGTTTTCGATGACTCCCCGGCCGAGCTATCCGGCTGACGGCCGGAAGATTTTTGACTCCTACAGCCAGCCTCCTGGGTTGCGCGACGAACTGCAGGCGAAGCTGGGGGTGTTTCCGCTGCCCCGGTTCTGGGGGCCGATGGCAGACATTGCCAGTTCCCGCTGGATCGCCGACGCCAGCCTGGAGGTCATGCGGCGGTATCGCCCCAGCCTGAACCTCGTCTATCTGCCGCATCTGGACTACAACCTGCAGCGTCTCGGTCCTGATGATCCACGAATTCGCGAGGACATCCGGCAGGTGGATGCCGAAGCCGGCAAGTTAATCGCGGTGGCGCGCGAACTCGATATGGACGTGCTTGTGGTCTCCGAGTACGCGATTACGGCTGTCTCGCAGCCGGTTCCCATCAATCGCGTGCTGCGGGAAAATGGTTACCTGATGGCCCGTCGGGAGCCGCTGGGCTGGGAAACGCTCGACTGCGGCGCGTGCCGGGCGTTTGCGGTGAGCGACCATCAGCTGGCTCATGTTTACGTCCGGCGTCCGGAAGACGTCGCCGGCGTGAAATCGTTGCTGGAAAAGACTCCGGGGATCGAACGGGTTCTTGATCGCGAGGAGCAGGGAGAGTTCGGTCTTGATCACGAACGCTCGGGGGAATTGATTGCGATCAGCGCTCCCGGGGCCTGGTTTACGTATTACTTCTGGCTGGACGATCGTGTCGCTCCGGACTATGCCCGGACGATCGATATTCACCGCAAACCGGGGTACGACCCGGTCGAGCTGTTCGTCGATCCGGAGATCCGTTTCCCAAAACTGCGGATCGCCAGTCGTCTGGCCCGGAAGTTCCTCGGCTTCCGGTACTATATGGATGTGATCGGACTGGATGCGACGATCATCAAAGGTTCGCACGGTCGAATGCCGACGCCCGGCCGGGAAGCGGCCGAGTCCCCGGTGCTGATTTCTTCAAGTCGGCGGATTGAGGCCGATCAACTGGGGCTGGTGGACGTTAAGCGGCTGGCTTTGGACCTGCAGTTTTCTTGAGATTTTCTGCGTCCGGTGTGGCCGCGATCCGTACGATCTGCGCGAATGGCGTTCACGCTCAGGAACTGGCCGGGCGTTCTGTTTTTTGCGATAACCTATTTTGGGGAAATTGCTTGTGACGAATGGCTTCTGATTCTCCAGATTGACTTTCTGCCAGTTTTTTGCGCAGAAATGCCCGATAAAGCGGTTGCTAAGTAGGTTTCCTGACGTTTATATTTGCATTACTCGATGCTTTTGCATCGCCGCTTTCCTCGCAGGATCGACGGAATGCCCATCCACCGTTGCCGGACCCGCATCAGCCGCATCTCCCCTCAGGAGGCGGCGTTCACGGAGGGTCCATACTCCTGCGCTTTCTGGCGGGAGTGCCGGTCGTCAGTCGATTTTCCTCAGCTCGCTCGCAGCGTTCACCTCGCCGCCTGGGCCGACGCCCAGGAGCACAAGTGGACCACGAGCGGCGAGCATTGTTTCGACCGGGGCGGCCAGGCCATCAACGAATGGTACGAGAAGCACCACGCCTGGTTCTGCCGGCACCTGCTGCTGGAGCATGTGACCGGAGTGCAGCACTGGCAGGAGTTCGGCGAGGAGTCGTACGCGATCCTCGAACCGCAGATTGACGGGGACGACCCCATCACCGGCCGCGTGCTCGATAAAGTCTTCCGCGGTGCGGAAGCCTTCAATCTCACCTGGTGGAAGCTGGAGGCGGGGCTTTCGCCGGCCGAGTGCGACCAGGTGACACGGGTGCTGGCTCAGATCGACATCAATCGAGCCCGCGTCGAACCGATCCGCTACGACGGATTCTGAGAACCTGTCGTCGCCGACGCCGATTTTGCAGCGCCAGACACCGGTCGACTCGAATCGCGCGGCATCTCTCGAAAATGTCGGGCAATCTCTCCGAATGCCGCACCGGACGAGCGTGGATCTCAGTGCAGGTTGAGTGGGGAATACGCGCCGATGTCAATCGTCGGCGCCCCGCGAATTTCCCGCCGAAACGACCCAGATTCCCTGTTTTCGTGTCCCACGATCGGGAATTCGTAAAAATGACAGTTTTTTTGTGATCCTCCTCACGCCTGGAACGCGTCTAGTGCGTAAGAATACTATAGAGAACGCAGGATCGGGCCAGAGGGCTCGGTCGACGCGGGCCCGCTGGAGTGGCGGTTACCGGTCCAGTCAGCAAAAAGAGGAGAGCAGGGATGTTAGTTCTGACTCGGAAGAGCGGCGAGGAACTGGTGATCGGCGACGGGATTGTCGTGTCGGTCTTGAGCGTCCAGGGAGGGCGCGTCCAGATCGGGATTGAGGCTCCCAAGTCAGTCCGGATTCGCCGGCTCGAAGCCGCCCCCCGATTGTCCGAGCAAAAGTCCGATCCGGAGCTGTGCGTCTGCACGTCGACCGGCCAGGTCGAATAGCCAGGAATCGGGTCCAGCATCGATTTCGGGACGTTAGGCGCTTGATCGTCGGGACGATCGGACCTCATGCGGGCTATGCCAGCCCGCGGATCGGTTCGCCATAGTAGACCGGGTGTGGACGGCTGAGCTCGTCCGTCCAGGCGACCGTTTCCGGCAGTCCCAGCGCGGAATAAATCGTCGCGGCCAGATTTTCTGGCGTCTGCGGCGAATCCGCCGGGTAGCCCCCCATGCTGTCGGTGGCGCCGATGACGCGGCCACCGGCAATCCCGCCGCCGGCCAGCCAGACCGACTGTACGGCTCCCCAGTGATCGCGGCCGGGCAGCTTGTAGTGCTGCGGCAGCCCGAAGACCTTGGGGGTGCGGCCAAATTCCCCGGCCATCACGATCAGGGTGTCGTCGAGCTTGCCGCTGGCGGACAGATCGTCCAGCAGGGCGGAGACCGCCCGATCCATGGGGGGGAGCAACAGGTTCTTCAAGTTCGGGAAGGCATTGCCGTGCGTGTCCCACGTCTCATTGTTGCCGAGATTCACCTGCACCAGATTGACGCCGGCCTCTATCAGCCGCCGGGCCATCAGCAGCGACCAGCCGAACGAGTTCCTCCCGTAGCGATCCTGAGTTTCGGGTTCCGCCGCCGTCACGTCGAATGCCGAGCGGATCGACTTGTCGGTAAGGAGCGAGATCGCCGCCTGTCGATGCCGGTCGAACTCCTCGGTCTGCGCTGCCCGATCCAGAGCCTTTCGCTGGCCGTCGATCGACGCCAGCAGGTCCATCCGTTTCAGCATTCGCCCGGTCGGCAGATGTTCGGGCATTTCCAGACTGGGGGCCTGGAACTTCAACCCGGCGACGTGCTTGGTTCCGTTCTGGTGATCGAATTCGAATTCCGGGAATGCGCCATACGACTGACCGTTAAACGGCGCGGCGTCGATGAACCACGGCTCGCGATTCGGACCCATTTCTCCGGCGAACTGGCCGGGGATCACGCGTCCGGTCCGGTGGATCATCCGTTCCGGCAGGACCACCGCCGGCGGGAGATTGTTGCGCGGGCGGGTCGTCGCTCCGGCGATCGCCGCGATCGACGGCCAGTCCTGGGGCATCGGTTTGCTGGCGTTGAACGTGGGGGGCAGCATCGTCCGCCCGCTGAGCATGACCATATGGCCCTGCGAATGTTCGTTATACGGATGTGTGAGCGACCGGACGAGAGACCAGTGTTGGCTGCGGGCCGCCAGCATGGGCAGATGTTCGCAGATCTGAATCCCCGGCGTCTGCGTGGCAATCGGGGCGAACTCGCCGCGGACGTTGTCGGGCGCGTCTGGCTTCGGATCAAAACTGTCGTGCTGTCCGATGCCGCCCGAGAGGAAGATGAAGATCACCGACTTGCCGCCGGTCGTGGACTTACCGCCAGCGCCCGTGGCCGCCGCGGCCCGGAGGGGCTGCAGATGGTTCGCTCCCAGTCCCAGGAGGGAGATCGTCCCCGCCTGGACGGCGAATCGCCGGCTGACTGCCGGATGGCACCACCGAGCACCGGTCATTGAGGACTCCCGCTCCGAGCAAACAACGCATCAACGACTGTTAAAGTATCGTCTTTCCGCGAGGTGGGCAATCGTTTTCGTCGGGTGTCAGCCGAGATGAGGAGTGATCTGCGGTGCAGCAGCCTCCCTTTCCGTTTTTTCAGGCCGCGCCCGGCACAGAATGACGATCGAGCCCAACAATTGCCTCAAGTCCGGCGTAACAGTTGGTGTGACCTTCCCCACGCGGTCGCGGCGAACCGCCGTGCTTCCCGCCAGATTTGTTGATGCGAAAACAGGAGTTCCATCCATGCCTCATTTGCCCAACCTCAAACAACCCGGCTTCCGCCACACGGTGGTCGCCATGCTCGCTGGTGGTGCTTTATTCGCCGCCGGTATGACCTGGAAATCTGAGCAGACCGCGCACGCGGTGCCGCCGCATGCTGCGGCCGATGAGCTTTCTGCGGCGTTTCGCGCGGTTGCCGACGAGGCCGTGCCCAGCGTGGTCTCGATCGAGACCCGCACCAAAGCACGCCGGGTCGAGTTTCAGGGACGGGGCGGAAACCCGCTCGACGACGAGAACAATCCGTTCCGTCAGTTTTTTGGCGACGACCCTCGCTTCCGCGAAATGTTCCGCCAGCCGCAGCAGCAGATGATGCCCGAACAGCAGGGGATGGGTTCCGGGTTCATCATCGACGCTTCGGGACTGATCATGACAAACAGTCACGTGGTGAAGGGCGCCGACGAAGTTCTGGTGCGTCTGTCTGACGGGCGAGAGTTCGTGGGTGAGGACATCAAGACCGATCCGCGGACCGACGTGGCAATCATCCGGATCTCGGGCGCCACGAACCTCAAGCCGATCCGCCTCGGCGACAGCCATGCGACCGAGGTCGGCGACTGGGTGATGGCCGTCGGCAATCCATTCGGTCTCGAATTGAGCGTGACGGCCGGCATCATCAGCGGCAAAGGCCGCGGTCGCAATATCGCCGAACGCGAAGAGTTCCTGCAGACGGATGCTGCGATTAATCCGGGCAACAGCGGCGGTCCGCTGCTGAATCTGCACGGCGAAGTGATCGGCATCAATACGGCCATCGCCTCCCGATCGGGCGGCTACGACGGAATCGGCTTTGCGATTCCGATTCACCTGGCGCAATGGGTCGGCGATCAGCTGGCCAAGGACGGAAAGGTCAAACGGGCCTATCTGGGCGTCGTCATCTCCCAGGTGAATGCCGATGTCGCGAAGCAGGCGAAGGTCAACGTGCGCGAAGGGGCCTTTGTCCGCGAAGTCCGCAATGACGGCCCTGCCGACAAGGCAGGGGTCGAACCCGGGGACGTGATCCTGACGCTCGACGGCAAGAAGGTGGTCGACACGCAGAATCTGCAGGGAATCGTCGAACGGCTGGAGATCGGCAAGAAGTATCCGCTGGTCGTCTCCCGCGACGGCAAGCAGCAGACGCTGTCGGTGTCGGTCGAGGAGATGCCGGGCGAGTACACCCTCGCCGCCCGTGAAGGGGACGAGCAGACGCCTTCCAAAGTCGACGCCGTGGAGAGCCTCGGGATCGCGGTCACACCGCTGACGCCGCAACTCGCCGGTCAGCTCGGCGTACAGATCACGGAAGGCCTGGTCGTGACGGCTGTAGATGACAGCGGACTGGCGGGCCGTGCTGGAGTGAGCGTTGGCGACGTGATCGACCGGGTGGGGAGCACGCCGGTCAAGACGCTCGACGATCTGAAGGCTGCGGTAAAGGCCGAGGACCTGAAGCAGGGGCTGGTGCTGCACCTGCGGTCGAAGGACGGGAAGCGGATCGCAATTCTGAAGGGGAACCGCGACTAGTCGATTTCTGTAGGGATTCTCACCCTGACCGGACCGCCGGGAGCGCGACTTGTTCGTGCGGCCGGCGGTCTGCGTTTTTGAGGAAGGCCGCTGCGAACAAGCAGAGAGCCAAGGACGCCACTGCTGAACCGGATGCGGGCCAGCAGCGTACTTCCCGAGTCACGAAGCAGACGACACTCCCGGACACGGGGACAACTTGTTCGCGGCCGTCGGAACTCGTTCTCGCGCCGAGACTCTCAGGAGATGGCCGCACCGAGCATGCTCCCGCCGCTATTCCCCGCAGAGTTCGGGACAATTCTTCTCCAGCCACTTCGCGGCGGATTCCGCTTCGCGGTTTCCGAAGGCCCGGCCTTCGATCTTCTGCTGGGCCGCTCGGATGCGACGGGAGACCATCTGGCTATCGATGGCCTCCTCCTCCGTCATTCCCAGTTGCTTCAGCACGGTCTTGATCCAGTCGCCGGCGAAGGCCTTGATCACGGCGTCGTCGAGCGAGACGTGATGGGCGAACCGGCAGCGGCATGGCAACTCGTCGGCGAACTCTTTGAGTCGGTCATCCACCGACTGCAGCGGGTGCCGCTCGCCGACGATGACGTCGATGGTGGCCGCCTCGTCCAGATTCAGACTGGCGGCGAGGTCTCGATTCAGATTGCCGGCGGGCACCGCCTGGCACGGCACGCCCCACGCCTGGCGGCCGGAGATTTCTTCCAGCCGTGCCAGCACGTCGGGAAAATGCGAGACAAGCAGAATCGCGACCGTCTCAGTCCTGGAACGATCTTCGGCTTCCCTGGCCAACCCGACAAACTTGGCTTCGGTCGTCATCCAGATGCGATCGGGGACGACTTCGACGTGAGTTCGCTGCTTGCCGCCGAACAGGAAATCGAACAGCCCCATCTGCTCTTCTCCCCGGTTTCGATGACCTGATTACGCCGCGGGCGACTGCCGGACTGTTCGCGGCCCGAAAGTGAATTGCCCGAACCGCCGGGCGGCCGCCACGTCCGGACACGCGGAACCGTTGTTCGACCAGGACGAATCTTATCCTTCCGTTGGGACGGATTGGCAGCTCAGGGGGGCCGGGTGACCCAATGACAGCGGACTCACAGTGCTCCGTCATCACCGGGCGTCAGCCAATAAAGATCGATTCCGCATTCTTTCAGGTCTGCGATTTCGCTGCGGATGAAGCGGAGCGAAAGCAGGAGGGCCTGGAAGCCGTCGTCGCCGTGGATCACGATTGGCTTCGAGCGAGCCGGGGGGAACTCGATCTGGCAGTCCCAGCAGTTCCATTCCGCATTGAAGGTCGGGCCGTGGATGACGAGAGTGGTCGCGTCGGTCCTGCCGTCGCGGGTCATCGTCAGTTCGCGGGCCAGGGGCTGCTGTTGCATGTCATTGCTCGCGTAGGAGACCTGCGGACTCTCAATGATCACCGGAAGCGGTCGACGCTGCGATCTCGGGCGAGACTGCAGCGGTCGCCGACATGGCCGTCAGTCGTCGGAGTCGCCACCAGGCTGCAACGAGGACGCCCAGGCTGTCAATTGCCGCGTCGGTCCAGGTTCCGCCGCGCTGCGGCACGAATGTCTGATGGTATTCGTCGGAGACCGCGAACAGAATCGCGATGATCGCGGCAATGCCGATTGTCCGGGAGTTATCCATCTTCCAGAGGCGACTCAGAACAGCCTGGAGCAGGACGAAGACCACGGCGAATTCGAACGCATGCCAGCCTTTGACGATGGCAAACCAGCTGAAGCCCCAGAACATCACGAACGCAGAGAGCGAGTTCTCGTCGGGCAGGACGTGGGCGGCGATCCAGGCGAAGAAGTCATGCGGCAGGATCACCGTGCATGACGATGCGAAGATCAGGCCGCACCAGACGAGAGCGACAATCACCGGGTAGCGGACGCGAGCCGTCGCTGAAACTTGCAACGGCGCGGATTCGGAATCGACCGGCAACGGAATTCTCTGCTTCGCTCGGACTCGGAATCAACGGCCGGCCCGTCACGGTCAGGAGTGTCGCTCCTGGAGGTTTTACTCCAACCCCGGCCAGCAGGCCACATTGGAGCAAGTCTCGCGCGAGATGCCGGTCGCCGGGAGGTGGCCGAACTTTTCTTCGTAGAGGTGCCACGACAGGTAGCACATTTCCTCGCACTCCAGATCACTCGTCGCCCGGGCGGGGTCGGCGTTGACCGCGTCGTAGTAGGCTTTTCCCGCGGCCACGATGAAGCCGCGGCTGTAGAGAAAACCGTCGTCGGAGCCGCCGACCTGGTCGTGGACTTCCTGCCGGTCGATTTCGTGGAGCTTGCGTTCGAGGATCCGGTCGAATTCCGCGAGCATGTCCGCGGGGAGTTCGTCGAGCATTTCGGACAGGGCCGGGATCACGTCTTCCAAGGCTTCGGTGAGGCGATCCTCGCCGTCCTCAGACAGTTGGCCGTCGACGAGCTTTTGCCGAGTCTTCGCCTTGCCCCCGACCGTCTGCCAGGCAGCTTCAATCAACGACCAGAAACGCAACTCGTCCATCGGGACCTCCCGCGGCGGTGAGCCGTCGAGGCGCTGTGCAACGTCTCTCCTCAAATTTAGCATCGACGAAGTGAAGTGCAATCCCCTTGTAGAAACCCCAGTGGTCGCCGGCGAAATCCGATATGAACCCGGCTCATCCGACTGACGGGCGTGTGGACATTCTTCTTTCGGAAATTTCCTGGAACTGCAAAGATCTTGCGGCTTGAAATTGGTGTCGTGGAGGACCTCGCAGTGCTGCGGCGTCATGCTCTCACGGATGAACAATGGGATCGCATCCAGAATCTGCTTTCTGGAAAGCCGTTCGTTCCCGGCCGGTTCGGGGAGGACAATCGGCTGTACGTGGACGCTGTCTTGTGCGTGGCTAAAACGGGAGTACCCTGTCGCGATCTGCCGGAGCGTTTTGGCAACTGGAGCTCGGTCTGGCGACGATTTGATCGCAGGTGTGAGACGGGGGTCTGAGAGGCCATGATCCAGGAACTCGGCGAACTTGATCTTGAGGAACCGCAACTCGATTCGACATCGATCAAAGTCCATCTGGCCGCCGTTAGCGGCCGACGTGAAGTGGATGTAAAACATAAGGCGCGGACCGCCATTTCGGCGTTGGCCGCTCTCGCGGAGGTCTGAACACCAAAATCCGCGCTGCTGTGGAAAAGAACGGACATCTGGCGGCGATGCCCCTGAGTCCCGGGCAGGACGGAGACGGCCCGCATGGCCGCACGCTGCTCGAATCGTTCGAACCCGGACAAATCGAAAACGCGATCGCAGATACGGCCTGCCACGGAGATGAAACGCGAGACCGGATCCGGAAACTGCAGGCGACAGCTTGCATCAAGCCTCACAAGAACCGCAAGACTAGGAAGCGCTGCGACAAGCAGCGCTACAAACGCCGCAACCAGGTGGAACAATTCTTCAACCGCATCAAACAGTTTCGCCGCGTGGCCATACGTTACGAAAAGTCCCTCGAAAACGTCGCCGGCTTCGTCTGGCTGGCGGCGCTCATGGTGGATGTCCGATGAATGTCCACACGCCCTGGAGAGCGAAGCGGGCAGGTGCGATGTGTATCGTCTAAATTGTCATGCGGAGCTGCACGACTCAGAAGGCTGGATTCATGAGAATGGCGGGCGAACACTCAGGCAGGCGCGAACCAAGCGCTGCAGCAGATGGGCGCTGCCGCATTGGTTTCTGGAAGTTCATAGCTCACGCAGGAGGCCCCGGCGGCCGACTGTTGACGTTATGGCCGTTAAACCCTTCTCAATTCCCCGCGTGTGCCCACCCTGCCTTTGCCATCCGGAACGGAGACCTGCACGATGCGCGGCGCCTGGGACCTGACGCGGAAAGATCTGAAGCTGCTCTCCCGGGACCGGCGGGCAGTGGCTCTGCTGCTGTTTCTGCCGCTGGCGTTCATCGCCATTCTGGGGATGACGACCGGGCAGTTTCTCACCCGTTCGAACGAGTCGCGCCGGCTGACGATCATTGTCGTCAATCAGACCGACGACCCGCTGGCGGCCCAGTTTGTGACGGATCTCGAGCACAATCGCTCGATCGACGTCTCCAAAGCATCGGATCTGCCGGAAGCCCGCCAGTCGGTTGAGCGGGGGCAGGCGACGATCGGCCTGGTGATCGGCGCTGACTTTGCGGAACGCGTCGATGCCCTCGACATCGGCGACATTCTGAACAGCCGCCGGGGACCGCTGGCGGCGGGACTGCCGGCCCTCGACCTGCAGATTCTCAGCCGGCCGGCGACGCTTACGGACGCTGCGTTGCTGGATCGCCTGATCTTCGCTGAGGCGCTGCGGTCGATCCTGCCGACCGTGGCCAGCAAGAACGCCATCGCCCGGCGATGGGTCAAGTCGCCGGTGGAAGAAGCGGGTGGAACCACGCAGGGGACGGTGAACGCGGAAGCTGCCGGCGCTCCAGAAGCAAATCCGTCCGGGGATGCTCAGGGGCAAGCTGTTTACCGGATTCTGGTGCCGGGGTTCACGGTGATGTTCGTCTTCTTTCTGGTCAACATCATGGCCCGGAGCTTTATTGCGGAACGGGACCTGGGGACGCTGCGCCGGCTGCGGCTGGCCCCCTTGTCGACGGTCGACCTGCTGCTCGGGAAGACGATTCCGTTTTTTTTGGTGTCGCTGGCGCAGTGCGGACTGCTGTTTTTCTGCGGCCGGCTGCTGTTCGGGATGAGCTGGGGTCCGGCGCCGGTCTGGCTGATCCCCGCGATCATCAGTACGTCGCTGGCGGCGACGTCGCTCGGCCTGTTGCTGGCGACGGTGGTGAAGACCGACCAGCAGGTTTCGGCGTATGGAACGTCGCTGGTGCTGATCCTCGGCGGCATCAGCGGCTGCTTTCTACCGCGGGAATGGCTCCCGCCGCTGATGAAATCGCTCAGCCTGGCGACGCCGCACGCCTGGGCGCTGTCGGCGTTTGACGCAGTCCTGGCCCACGAGAGCGTCGACGGTCTGCGGGTGCTGCAATGCTGCGGCGGTCTGGCGCTGTTCGCGGCCGTGTTCTTCGGACTTGGCGTGTGGCGGTTTCGGGTTTCGCCGGCGTAGCGCGAGCCACTTCTCTCGACAACAAAGCGGCTTCCGGGTGGCACGCCCCTGAGTCTTCGAAGGGCGTGTCTTTAGACTTATCAAGACCACGCCCATCGCAAAGCCTCTGGGACGTGCCACCCGTAGTTGGCAGCAAGTTTTCGAACAGGATTCATGCTCCCGCCCTGGCAACCTGTGCCGTCCGCGTAAAACCGCCCGCTCAGCGAGACTCTCGGCGTCGCAACCGTCGCACCGCGGCAATCCCCGCGGACCTGTAGAAAATCGTCATTCTCTCGACGGCAATCCGTCACGCATCGCGGCAGGGCGCAGAATTGCTGCGTGTCCGGGACAGCAACTCACTGCAGCGAAACGAATTCCTGCGGTCATGCCAGAGCGGCTGTTCTCGCAGACAAGGCCGGTCACCACCTCAATGACGGGAGGTCGACGATGAC
The DNA here is from genome assembly GCA_942493135.1 of uncultured Planctomycetaceae bacterium. Classification (GTDB taxonomy): domain Bacteria; phylum Planctomycetota; class Planctomycetia; order Planctomycetales; family Planctomycetaceae; genus Planctellipticum. The sequence goes on from OW818684.1 coordinate 4,545,247, forward strand.
GCGACGCTGGCGAAATTCTGTGCAGCAGCCGGAGGCCGGACTGGCCCATCTGCCGCCGCCGCCGTACTGACGCCGCGACGGGACGCGTCGAGTTCTTCCGGACGAGAAGGCCGGCGACGAGATCTGCGATGGTCGGCGGACGGGTGGTTTCCGGGGACAGAAACCACTCTGCGCACCGCCGAGGGAGCAGTCTCTTGCTGGCCGGTGGGTGAGACTGGCTGTGTTTTCCACAGGGGGGAGACACGGTCCGCGATTCGGATGCCGATCGGATTCCTGCTGCTCCTGCAGAAAACGATCGGCCGCAGAGACTGGCGGCTTGCCTCGGTTTTCCGCGAGACCGAGACATGCTGTCCGAGGGTTGCCGGGCGCCCGCGATTCGCGTGGCGGGTTCCTGGTAGCTCCAGGCTCTGCGACAGTTCAGGAACGAGGCCGGGGCGTCAACTGGCGACGCCCCGGCCTCGCTGCATTGGCAGTCGGGTCAGACTTCGATTTCGTCGTGCCGCAGCGGCCGACGGGGGAATGGTTCGGCGTCCGGCTCAACCTGGACGGGGGCCTCGTCCGGCTCGGTGATCGTGATGGGATTCGGCGTGAAACCGATGATCAGAAACGCCAGCGTGGACCAGCCCAGAACGACGCGGAACCAGCCAATGCTGACCGAATCGTCGGCAGTTGCGCGGTGACGAACCCCGAACAACGAGATCAGCACCAGCATTGGCAGGTACGAGTAATTGCCGGTGAAGAGGATCCAGCCCCCGGCTCCAAAGACAATTCCCTGCGCAACACCATGCGCCCGGCGACCGATCAACGTATAGAGAATGTGGCCGCCGTCGAGCTGACCGATTGGGAACAGATTCAGCGCGGTGATAAAGACACCCAGCCAGCCGGCGTGGAGCAGAGGGTTGAGCTGCACGTCAAACCCTTCCGGCTTCGGGCCAAGGATCCATTGGGCCAACCAGGTCAGCAGCAGCGGATCCCCCAGACTCATCGTGCTGACGCCCTGGAAGTGCTCGATCGGAATGTACTTGGCCTGCGAGAGACCCAGCACGAGAATCGGGATCGTCGCGACTAGACCGGCCAGGGGACCCGAGATGGCGACGTCGAAAATCTGACGCCGATTGCCAATTCCCGCCTGCTGGATGATCACGGCCCCCATCGTGCCGAAGGGAATCATCGGCATTGGGATGAACAGTGGCGGCAAAGCGGGAATGCGATAGCGCAGCGACTGCAGATAGTGACCTAATTCGTGACAGAGCAGGATGGTCATCACGCCCGCGGAATACTCCAGGCCGGCCTGGAACCAGCCGCCGAAGTCCGTCCTGGGATCGCGACCGAACAGGGTCGCCCCCACATAAAACGTCGTCAGGCAGGTGGCCGCGAATAATCCCAGCGACAGGCCGTAGAAGTGCGGCGCGATCCGCACATGCGGAACTCGGGCTTCGTCGTCCGCAGCCCACTCGGTGATCGGGATCGGGGGCCGTTCTGGCCGTTCGGGAAAGAAATCGGAGTCCGCAGACATGCCGGGTCCTGGTTCGAGTCCGCGTCCCCAATCGGGAACGTGCGGAGGCTGCTCGGGAGAAATCCATCCGCGGGCATTCTACGTCCGACCCCGCTGCCGGCCCATGCCTGAAGCCGTGCCCGCCAGACATCCAGGGTTCCGTCGTTGCCACAACTCGATTTCAGAAATACTGTTACGGCGATTTTCGTGCGGAATCTGCTGAGTGCAATCAGCAGTGTCACGGTCACAGACCGAATGTCGGCCCGTTGTCTTGCAAACGACGCGGCAGGAATCTAGCATCTGGGGTTCCGTCTCGGATTCGTTCGCGATGGGTGTTTTTGCGGGATTTGTGTACCTCTGGATACGATTTCCGCGGTCTATGGAATATCCGGCTGGGCGATCAGCCGCAGAATTGTGACAAATTGACGCGCCGGACGCGGGGCAGTCTGCCTCGATCTTCCGGCCCTTGGATTGCGGGAGCAGTGAAGTGACGATCGACAAGAGCCTGAAGCGGAAGGGGCGTTTGGCCCGTACCCGCAACGTGTTGCAGCGACACGAGCGTATCGCCCAGATGCAGAGCGACGAGAAGTGGATCGAGGGAACCGGCCCATTCGGCCTCCCCAAGCTGCGGATTGTAAAGCTCGTCGTCGGCAAGAAGAAAAAGAAAAAGACCGCGGAACCGGGCGGCAAGGACGATAAGAAGAAGGCCGCCAAGAAGAAGTAGGCGGACGACTGGTCGCACATTGCAGCGGACGGTTCGTCCCCTGCTGCTGATTCGCTCAAAGCCTTGGTGGTCCGGAAACAGACTGTTTCCCTGCCACCAGGGCTTTGTTGCATTGGTGCAGTTCCGCGGACGGCGGATCTGCACTGCCGTGCAACGGGCGCTGCGGACTGCGGCGAAGGAAGGATTCCTTCGTGGTTCGCTCTGGCGCCGGGGAGGCGTAGATCACGCAACCTGGGCCAGGGACGGGACCACATGCTGCGATCTCTCCGCGGAATCGGCGGGGCATTGCCCCGTTATCGGACCCGCCACCACCTGCAGGCGTTTCTGACCAGCACGCGCCGCTGTCGAGAGACCCAGGCCGCAACGCTGGCTCAGATCCTGGCGCTGAACGCCGCCAGCGACTTCTCCCGCGAACGTGGACTGACGGGGTCTCTGACCGCGACCGAGTTCCGCAGACGGATTCCCGTCGGCGATTTCGAGACGGTCCGGCCGTATGTGGAACGCCTGAAGACCGGGGAATTCTCAGCCCTGCTGGGACCGCAGAACCGTCTGCTGATGTTCACGCTCAGCAGCGGGACGACGGCGGACAGCAAATACATTCCGATCACGGATCAGTTCCTGAAGTCCTATCGCCACGGCTGGCAGTCGTGGGGCATCTGCGCGATGGACGCGCACCGGAAACTGCACCAGCAGGACATCCTGCAACTGGCGAGCGATTACGACCAGTTCCGGACTCCTGCCGGCACACCCTGCGGCAATATCAGCGGACTGGTCGGCGCCATGCAGAGCCCCGTCGTCCGGCTGATGTACGCCGCCCCGCAGGAGGTCACCAAGCTCACCGAGCCCGAGGCCAAGCAGTACGCGACGCTGCGGATCGCGGCGATGAACCGTCATGTCGGCCTGGTGATGACCGCCAATCCCAGCACGCTCATTCAGATCGCCCGGCTGGCGGACCGCGAACGTCAGACGCTGATCCGCGACATCGCCGACGGGACGCTGGATCGCCGTTTCGACCTGGGAAACGCCATTCCCTCCGGACTGAGGCGGCGACTGACTCGCCGCGATCGCGTCCGTGCGAAGGAACTGGAGCGGGCCGTCGAACAGACCGGGCACTTGTATCCCCGGGACATCTGGCCCGAACTGACGCTGGCAGGGGTCTGGACCGGCGGGAGCGTCGGGGCCTATCTGGAGACCATGCGTCCGCTCTATGGGAACATTCCGGTCCGCGACCACGGGCTTTCTGCCAGTGAGGGACGGATGACGATTCCGCTGCAGGACGAGACGTCGGCTGGAATTCTGGACATCGGCTCGCATTACTTCGAGTTCATTCCCGAGGAAGAACACGGGCAACCCAACCCGCTGGTGCTCGAAGCCCACGAACTCGAACCCGGACGGAACTATTTCATTCTGCTGACGACGGTTTCGGGGCTGTACCGGTACGACATCCGCGATGTCGTCCGCTGCAGCGGATACCACGAAACGACGCCCCTGCTGGAATTCCTGCACAAGGGGGCGCACATTGCCAATATCACCGGAGAGAAACTCTCCGAATCGCAGGTCGTCTCGGCCGTGAAGACGATTGCCCAGCGCCGGCAGGTGGACCTAGGGCACTTTACGGTCTCCCCGGTCTGGGGCGATCCGCCGCGGTATCGCATGCATCTGGAGTCGGTCCACATGCCGGACGACGCGGTGTGGCAGTCGATTCTGCGGGAAGTCGATACGGAGCTGCAGCGGTTGAACTGCGAGTACTACGAAAAGCGGAAAACGGCCCGCCTGGAACCCCTCGACGGCCAGTTGCTGCCGCCAGGGACTTGGCACACGTTCGCGCGCAGCCGGCAGAGCCGGTTGGGGGGGAGCGTCGAGCAGTACAAGCATCCCTGCCTGCTGCCGGACCTGCAGTTCAGCGAACGGCTGTGGCGCGACCATGCACTGCCGCTGATGCAGAATGAAGGGACCATCCGGCGACCGCATTTTCTGGAGGGGCGACGCGGTTCGCCCGCATCGGCGAACGACGAACTGCAGGACGCCTCCTGAGCTGCGGGAAAGAGGCTGAAATGTGCAGCGTCGGACTGACCGCCGATCGCGACGGTGTTCTGCTGCCGGTGCATGCACAGCCCGGCGCGCGGCGCAACGGGGTCGTCGGCGTACATGCCGGCCGGCTGAAGGTCGCCGTGACGCAGGCGCCGGAAAAGGGAAAGGCCAACGACGCGATCATCGAAGTGCTGGCGGAGGGACTGTCTCTGAAACGGAGCCAGATTTCCCTGGCCTCGGGGCCGACGAACAGCCGCAAGGTTTTTCGCGTCCGCGATCTGACGGTCGACGAGCTGGCGGAGCGGATTGCGAGTTGCATGGGATAGCTGGCATCCCGTTGGCCTCGACGTCTCCCGCTCCGAGACGTCGACACGAAATCGAAGTCGTCGAATCCTGAGATTCGCCGCCCGGCCGGCAGCCGCTCCTTGAAACGGACGAACGGGAGCCGGACAATGCAGGGGTGTTCCGCAGTCCCCCGGGCCGGGAGTCGAGTCATGCGACCAGTTGGCGCCTTCGGGATCTTTTGTCTGGTGCTGTCGAGTCTGCCGGAATTTGCACTTGCACAGCGTTCGACCCGGCCGCATCCGTACGGCGGCGGCGAGAGCGCCTATCGCTACCAGCGCAACTATGGCAGCCCGAACTACGGCGGCTACGGCCCGGCAAGCCCGGTTCAGTCGTTCGTCATCGGCGGAGCCTACCCGGTCTACGGTCCGGGATTCTATGCCCCCTACGCGCCCTATGGGGCCTTCTATGGTTCCAGTTTCGGCTTGAGCGGAGGTTACTGGTTCGGGGCCGGGCCGAGCAACTTCTGGTACGGCCCCGCCGGTCCGGTGGCGTTCGGAGTGCCGGGCTACGGGGCGAACTCTTACACTTATATTGCCGGCGGTTACCCCGGCAGCGTCTACTCGCCGACGACCGTCGATCCGGGACTGTCGGGACTTCCGGCGGCGGAGAATCCGCTGCTGGCGGATGCCTGGCGGGAGAACCAGCAGCGCTGGCAGCAGCCGTTGCCCGATGCCGACCCGCGGCCCGATCCCACGCAGCGGCCGGCCATGCCCTCGACTGCCGAAGGACGTCGTCGGAGCCTGCAGGCGCGGTTGCAGGGGGATGAGCGTCTGCGTCAGCAGCAGTGGGGGCTGGCGGCGGAGCGTTATCGACGGGCGGTCGAAACCGCGGACGATCAGGCGGACAATCACATTCGCCTCGGCGTGGCGCTGGCGGCTCAGAATCAGCTGGAACTGGCGAGCCGGGAGTTCCGACGGGCCGTCTTTGTCGACCGCCAGATCGCTCAGACCGCACCGCGACTGTCCGAGTTGCTGGGACCGGACAGCGCTCTGATCCGGCTGTCGCTGATTTCCCGGCTGACGACCTGGGTTGATGAGGACATTCGCAACCCCGATCGACTGTGGGTGCTGGGAGTCATGCTGCATCTCAACGAAGACCCGCGGGCCGCTGAGATTCTGGAAGCCGGTTATCGGCTGGCCGGCCAGGGGGACCACTTCCTGGCGTTCATCAATCCGGCTCCTGCCGCGGGACGCCCGAGGCTCCCTGCTGCCCCCCCTCCGCCGGCCGGGCTGGGCCCACGGGTGATTGAGATCAGGCCGCCGGGCGGCCAGATCGCGGAGCCCCCTCCGCAGCCGGGGATTGTCCCGGAAGCCGAGTTGCCGCCCGCGCCGGCTCCAGCTCCAGCTCCAGCTCCAGCTCTTCCGAGGCCGGCCGCTGGAATTCCGCAGCCACCGAATGTCGACGACCTGCCGCCACTGCCGCGCTGAACGCCATAACCCGAACAGACGGCCTCGGCGGATCGTAAAGCCCTGGCACGCGATCAGTTCGGGATTGTGTCCCCGGCGAGATGTCTGCGAAAATTGGCCGATTCGCCGGCTTGCGGCGAGGAGGTTTCGAAGGCCATCGTCGAAGGGCTGGAATGTCGACCGAGTCTCCTCGTTGTGTGATTACGCTCTGCACGTACAACGAGCGCGAGAACATTTCCCGGCTCATCCCTGAGATTCGAGCGGCGTTGCCGCAGGCGGATCTGCTGGTGGTTGACGACAATTCGCCCGACGGCACTTCCGACGTCGTCCGGCAGCTCGGCGAGATCGACCCGCAGGTGCACCTCTTGTGGCGGGGCGGTAAGGAGGGGCTGGGGGCGGCGACGCTGGCCGGCTTTCTGGCCGCCATAGAGCGGGACTACGAGTTCGTGCTGAACATGGATGCCGACTTCAGCCATCATCCGCGCTATCTGCCGGCCCTGTATGCAGCCATGAACGAGGCCGATGTCGCGATCGGTTCCCGGTATATTCCCGGCGGCGGAATCACCGGCTGGCCCTTTCTGAGGCATTTCATGAGCCGCGGGATCAACATCTACTCCCGCTGGCTGCTGGGCCTGAAGAGTCGAGACTGCAGCGGGGCTTTCCGCTGCTACCGGGTCAGCAAGCTGCGCGAGATCGATTTCAGCAAGTTCCGCTCGCGGGGCTACGCGTTTCAGGAAGAGATGCTCTACCGCTGCGCGCGGGTCGGCTGCCGGCTCGTCGAGGTGCCGATCGTTTTCGAGGACCGCATTGCGGGCCAGTCGAAGATCAACCGCATGGAAACCGTCCGGGCGCTGCGTGACATCTTCCTGCTGACGCTCGATCGCATCCGCGGCGCGTCCGTTCGCATTGAAGACTGACCGCTCGCTACGGCTGATACTTCTTCGCTTCGACAAAGCTCGCGACGAACTGCGCTTTGCGGATCGGGAAGGCGACCTTAATCCCCGCCTGTTCGATCATCGGACGGACCCTGTTGCTGAGCCTCCATTCTTCGGAGTCCAGACCACCATCGAAGTTGTCGTCCATGCGGCCGAACGTCGCCAAAGCGTCTTCGCGGATGGCTGCGTCTTCAGGGCTGGGCGGACTGAGCAGCCCCACGCCGATGCTGAGTGCGGCGGCAGAAACACTACTTTTTGCGGGTTTGGCAGCCAGCGTCAGCGCGAATGTCAGTTCCGGGGGCGTCAGAAACCCGTCGCCGTTCAGATCAAACTTGCGGAATTCGGCCAGATTGGCTCGGTCCCACTCGTACATTCCCAGTTGACGGTCTTCATTCTTGTCGAGCGGCCGATACTTCTCGGGCAGATCGCGGATAAACGGAAGCGGCTTGGCTTTCTGCGGGTTGCTCGAACTGCTGCTGGACCGGCTGCGGTCCCCCCCATCGCTCCGACCGGAGTCACCTTCCTGCTGTCGCTGTTCCATGGCCTTCTGCATCGCCCCGGAAAAAGCGTCCCGGGAGATCGGGCTGTCGGCGCTCAACCCGGACTGTTGCAGGCGATCCCGCAACGGCGACGGCAGACGCTCGAATTCGTCCGCATCGATATTGCCGTCCTGATTGCGGTCCATGAACCCGAAAAACCGGCCGGGATCGGGCGCTCCGCCGCCGAATCCGCCCGGAGGACCGCCGCCAAAACCACTTGTCGGCCCGCCCCCGAACCCGCCAGGAGGGCCACCGCCAAAACCGCTCGGCGGACCGCCCCCAAAGCCACCTGGAGGTCCGCCCCCAAAGCTGCCTGGGCCGCCACTTCCAAACCCGCGGAATGATCCGCCGTCCCGTCCACGGTCATCGCCCCGGCTGCCACGATCGCGTCCGAAGCCGCCTCGGTCACCGCGGTCGCCGCGGTCCTCGCCGCCGCGACCGAAATCCGGGGGCTGCGCCGCCGCGACCTGACAGGCGGCAGCAGCCAGAAAGAGCGTGAACAGGTGACGCGGCGCTGGCATAGGAACCTCCACAGATCCAACACCTGCCGCCGGCAGGTGTTTCGGCAAGAAACTCGCCTTGCTGGATCTGAGTTCCAGCGGATGTCGGGCGGGAATCCTTGAGACGATTGCGGCCCACCGTCGCAACAGTCACAGAACGCAGCCGGAACGTCGCCGGAAAAGTCTGATCTCCCTCTCGGGCTGGAATTGTCGTAACCCTTTGTTTGGCCGTTATTTCCTGTCCGGCGGGAAAGTCTGTTTCGGTGGTCATTTCCGCCCGAATCAATTTGCAGGGGATTCTCCCGAAACCGGTCCGGGCAGGACCGGGTTTAATGGGGAGGGACCGACGGTTTTTCCAGTTCTGTGTACGTCTGCTCCCGACGATTTCTCCTTTTCTCCTTCGCGATTCTCTCCTACTGACCTTTGTGCGGGTTGAAATGTTGACATCGGAATTTCGATCTGGCGTCCGCCTGCTGCATTTCGGCACCGTACTGGCGTCGTTGCTGACGGTCGCGGAGACTGTCGTCGCTCAGCCCGAAACACCGTCCGGCGATCGTCGCGGTGGTTTTGGCGCTCCGCGTGGGGGGGGATTTCCGACATTTGACACCCCCCTGATGAGCTTGGGCAGATTCGGGCGTGACGAGGAGTTCGTGAAACAACTCCAGCTGACCGAAGAGCAGCAGGAGCAGATTGATGAGATCCGTGGCGGCATGCGAGAGCTGTTCCGGATTCAGGATCCGGCCGAGCAGGCCGCCAAAGTGGAAGCGATGAATCAGGCGGCGCTGGAAGTCCTGACTCCAGAGCAGACGCAGCTCTGGGAAAAGCAGAAGACCAAAATCGTGCAGATGAGGGAGTCGGGCCAGGTCCCAGGTTTTCCGCCGCGAGGCCCCGTTCCGGGAGTTGTCCCGGTTGTTCCCGTGGCGCCGTTGCGCAAGCCGCCCGTCGTCGAGGCGCCTGCTGGTGCCGCGTCCTCCGCCAGCTTTGGCGGCGATCTGGCGCCGGGGACTGAGACAGCCGCCGCGCTGACGTTTAATTTCCGCTACGCGCCCTGGACCGAAGTCCTGAAGATGTTCGCCGAAGTCTCCGGACTGACGCTGGACCTCAACGACGTGCCTCCCGGGACGTTCAATTACTACGACGAAAGGACTTACACGCCGACGGAGGCGCTGGATATTCTGAACGGCTACCTGCTTCCGCGCGGGTATGTGCTGATTCGCCGGAACCAGTTCCTGGTCTGCGTGAATACCGAGGGAGGCATTGCTCCGAATCTGGTCCCGACTGTCACCGTCGAAGAATTGGAGCAACGCGGCCGGAACGAGCTGGTGACGCTGGTTCTGCCCCTCGAAGGTGTCGAGGCCGACAAGATCGCCGTCGAAGTGAAAGAGCTGCTGGGGCCGCAGGGGAAGGTCGCGGCCCTCAAGAATACGAATTCGCTCGTGATCACAGATATCGCCAGCCATGTTCGCCGGGTCCAGGCTCTTCTGTCGGGCGGAGCGGGGGGCGGGAATCGCGAAACCGACTTCAAGGCGATTCCGCTGAAGTTCATGTCGGCGACCGAGGCCGAGAGAAGCGTTCGGCGACTGTTCGGGCTGCTGCCGACGACGGCAGCAGCAACTGCGTCGTCGTCTCGCTCCTCGTCGTCGTCGCGGAGTGATTTCTTTTCACGCGATCGGGGCGGATTCGATCCGCGCGAAGCCTTCCGCGGGCCGACGCCGACACCTACCGCATCGACGGCGCAATCGCCGTTTGCCAACAAGCTGCAAATTTCCGCCGATGTCCGGACCAACAGCCTGCTGGTGACCGCTTCTTCACAGCTGGTGAAGGTCGTCGAGGACGTGGTCCGGTCAATCGACGTCGACATTCTCGACGAGCACGGCAATCGCGTGCCGCAGGAGAATCAGTCGGTCTTCCTGAAGGTCTACACGGTCAACGGCGGGGACGTGACGCAGGTCGCGCAGACCCTCAATGGCATGTATCCCGGGCTGATCGTCGGACAGGACGACAAATTCGGCAAAATTCACGTCAACGCCACAGCTCCGGAACACGCTGAGATCGAGAAGCTGATTGCTCAGCTCGGCGGCGAATCCGAAGGGTCCGTCGCCGTCATCCCGCTGTCACGGATGGAGCCGGTCCAGGCTTCCAACACGCTGCGGAGCCTGTTCAGCGGCGACGGTTCGCGGGCTCCTTCGATTGAGCCGGACGTCTTCGGTCGTCGCCTGATGGTCCGCGGAACTCCGGAGCAGGTGCAGCAGGTCAAGTCGATTCTGGCTCAGATGGGCGAGGATGGCGGAACCGGGAACGGCCCGCGCAGCGGCGGCGGACCGGTCCGCAGAGTTCCCATTGACGGTCGCGATCCCGAAGAGTTCCTGCCGCTGATCCAGCAGGCGTGGGGGACGTCGGGGCGGAATCCAATTCGCGTGGTGGTTCCCTCGATTCCGAACCCGATCCGGGACCGACGAGTGCCCAGCGAGGTTTCGGTTCCCCCCGCCGACCGCGAGCCGCTGAACTCTTCCGAGCGGCAGCCGCGTCGCGAGAAAGTTGGCGGACAACCCTCCGTGTCCGCGCCGCGGCAGCTTCAGGTGCTGCCCGCCAGCCAGAAACGGCCGGCCGATCAGCCTGGGCCCGAAGCGGAGAAATCCGAGACGGAGAAAACCGACGCCTCCCCGGTCGAGGAACCGGCCTCGGACAAGTCCGGGGCCAAATCTCCAATCGGAATCACAGTGATGGGGAATGACCTGATCATCACTTCCGCAGACGAGAAGGCGCTGGATCGGCTGGAAGAAATGATCAGCCAGTTGTCGGCGGCGTTGCCGAACCGGACGCGGTGGACCGTGTTCTACCTGAGGTCCGCCGATGCCACCGAGGCCGCCCAGTTGCTGGAGCGGCTCTTTCCACAGAGCTCGGTCACCGCGTCGACCAGTTCGAGCGAGGGCTTCATGGGATCGTTCACCGGCGGTCTGTCGAGCTTCGGCCGCGGCATGATGAACGCAACGGGCCTCGACAGCACGCTGGCCGGCGGGCAGCCGCTGAAAATCATTACCGACATCCGGTCGAATGCCCTGTTCGTAACCGGGCCGAGCGATCAGGTCGGGGAGATCGAGCAGGTTCTGCAGTTGATCGACGCCAGCGAACTGCCCGAGAGCCTGCGAACCCGCGTGCCCCGGTCCATTCCCGTCGAATACTCCAGCGTGACGGAAGTCGCGAAGATTGTCCGCGAAGTCTATAAGGACGCGCTGGAGCCGGAGCAGCCGCCTCAGAATCAGCGGGGAGGGAATCCGTTCGCCATGATGATGGGAGGCGTCCCCAGGGAAAACAGCGGGGAATTGAACTGACGGTCGGGGTGGACGAACAGACGAATCACCTGATCGTCTCCTGCAACGATTCCATGTTCCGTCAGATCGAGAATCTCGTGCAGACGATTGATGAGCGGGAGCGCGACGCCCGCCGGACGATCCGCGTCGTGCCGCTCGAAAAGGCCGATCCGCTTCTCCTGTCACGAACGCTGGGATCGGTGATTCCGAGGGTGACCGTCAGTGGCGGCGGCGGCGCCCGAGCCAGTCGCGACCGGGGTGATACCAGTACCACGCCCGGTCAACCGAGTTCCTCCGGCAGCAGTCCCTCGACTCCGCAGGTCACCCCCGGCGGGTTTCCCGGGGGATTCCCTGGCGGCGGATTTCCGGGAGGAGGTTTTCCCGGCGGCGGGCGAGGCGGTGATACCGGTGGCGGTCGGGGCGGGTTTGGTGGCTTTGGCAGCGGCCGGAGTGGAGGCCGCAGCTCGCGCTGAAGATGCCGGTGCGACCATCGACGGAAATCTGGTCAGTCGGCGAAAGCCGTTGGACGTCGGTTCCCCCTGCGTCGTATCCTTTGTGGAAGCCTGTCACCTGCCCGCGATCGAGTTCGGGCGGCAGATTCACCAGTTGATTTCCCAGCAGGGTATGCATTTCGGATGGATATTGGCACAGTCCTGATTCGCCGGGGGGTGGTGACACCTGAGCAGGTCAAGTCCGCGTTGCCGGAAGTGAGTGGCCGACGGCTGGATCGTGCGCTGGTCGACTTGGGTATCATCACGGAAGAAGCGGCCCTGCGGGCTCTCGCCGACGAACTGGGCATGCGGTTCGTCGAGATCAAGAAAGAGGCCATCGACCGGGAGCTGCTGATGCAGTTTCCGACCAGTGCGGTCTTCCGGCATTCGCTGCTGCCGCTGCAGCGGCAGAACGGCAGCGTGGTCGTCGCGACCAGCGATCCGTTCAACCTGGAGTCGCTCGAAGAGCTGAGCTCCATCAGCGGCTTTCATCTCGAACCGGTGCTGGCATGCAAGGTCGACGTCGTCGAGATGATCAAGGATTATCTCGGCGTCGGCGGCGACACGCTGGGCGAGCTCGTCGCGCAGCGCACGGCCGACGGCGTCGAAATCCTCGGGGATGCTCCCGAGGATTCCGGCGACCTGGCCGAAATGGCCGAGGCGGCCTCCGTCATCAAGCTGGTCAACGAACTCCTCGTCGAAGCCCTCGATCAGGGAGCGAGCGACGTCCACATCGAGCCGCAGGAGTACGGACTGACCGTCCGCTATCGCGTGGACGGTCTGCTGCGCGTCCAGCCGGTGCCGCAGTCGATTTCGCAGTTCTTTGCCGCAATCGTCACGCGTCTGAAGATCATGTCGCGGCTGAATATCGCGGAAAAACGGCTGCCGCAGGACGGCCGGATCAAGCTCAAGATTTCGGGACGCGAAATCGACGTCCGCGTTTCGATCATCCCGATGGTGCACGGCGAAGGGGTCTGCCTGCGACTGCTCGACAAGGGGCGGATGCAGTTCAACCTGGCCAACGTCGGCATGCCGCCGGCAATGGCGAAGACATTCCACGAAATGATCGCGATGCCGCACGGCATCGTGCTCGTCACCGGACCGACCGGTAGCGGCAAAACGTCGACGCTCTACAGTGCGCTCAACGAAATTAAAGATCCTTCGATCAAGATCATCACGGTCGAGGATCCCGTCGAATACCAGAACCCCGGCATCAGCCAGATCCAGGTCCACTCGAAGGTCGGGCTCACCTTTGCCGCGGGGCTGCGGAGCATTCTGCGACACGACCCCGACGTGGTGCTGATCGGCGAAATCCGCGACGCGGAGACCGCCGAGAGCGCGATTCAGGCTTCGCTCACCGGTCACCTCGTCTTCAGCACCCTGCACACCAACGACGCCCCCGGCGCATTTACGCGACTGATCGACATGGGGGTCGAGCCGTTCCTGGTCGCCAGCTCCGTCGAAGGGGTGCTGGCGCAGCGGCTGGTGCGACGGCTCTGCAAACACTGCAAGAAACCGGTCGTGATGCCGCGCGACGCCTTGCCGGACGACTATCTCGGTACGGAGCCGGAGGTCACGCTCTACGAACCGGTCGGCTGTCGCGAGTGCCGGGACATTGGCTTCTCGGGGCGAATGGCGATTTTCGAACTGCTGCACAAGGACGCCGAGATCGGTCGGCTGTGCGTGGCGCATGCCAGCACCCTCGAAATCCGGCAGCACGCTCTCCGCCAGGGCATGGTGACGCTGCGACAGTCGGGGTATCAGCGGGTCCAGGAAGGCGTGACGAGCCTCGATGAAGTGCTGCGCATCACCAAGGGCGATATCGGCTAGGGAGCCGAACAACGTTTTCCGAACCGTTCCTGTTGTCAGTCGGTCGAGCATGCCCGAATTCCGCTACACCGCGAAAGAGTTCTCCGGCCAGCAGGTCAGCGGGACGCTGTCTGCGGGGACGGAGCGCGAAGCGCTGGGGCAGTTGTCTGCCCGGAATCTGTTCCCGCTGCAGATCGCCCTGGCCGACGCTGCTCGCAGGCATCAGGAGGGACGCCGGCGGCGGGTTCCCGCGAGCCTCCTGGCGACCTTCTATTCGCAGCTCTCCGATCTGCTCCGTTCGGGCGTGCCGTTGCTGCGGTCGCTGGAACTGCTGGAGCGGCAGACGCGGCATCAGACCTTCAAGCTGATTCTGCAGGAAATCCGGGCGGACGTGGCGGACGGCACCCGGCTCGCCGAGTCGCTGCGCCGCCATCCGGCCGTCTTTTCCGATCTGACGGTCAGCATGGTGCGAGCGGGCGAAGAAGGCAGCTTCCTGGAGGATACTCTCCACCGGATCGCCACCTTCACCGAGCACCAGGAGGAGCTGAAAGGGCGAGTCGTCGGCGCGATGGTCTACCCCGCATTCCTGATGGTCGTCGGTTCGCTGATCGTCGTGGCGATGCTGATCTACTTCGTTCCCAAGTTCGAACCGATGTTCGAACGGATGGAAGAGCAGGGGACTCTGCCGTGGGCGACCACGGCGCTGATGGCCCTCAGCCGCGGCATGCAGACCTACGGCTGGGTGGCGCTCCTGGCGATCCCGGCCATTCTCATCGGGATGCAGAAGATGTTCGAATCTGATGCCGGGAGGCGTCAGTTCGATGAGCTGAAGATTAAGATCTGGGGCATCGGGCAGGTCGTCCGCAGCCTGGCCATTGCCCGGTTCTGCCGGGTGCTGGGAACGCTGCTCAAGAACGGGGTGCCGCTGCTCAATTCCCTCCGGATCGCCAAGGACGCCACTGGCAATCGCGTCTTGAGCGAAGCGATCGGCGAAGCCGCGGAGCACGTGTCGTCCGGTAAGTCCCTTGCCGTTCCTCTGGCGGACTGCAAGCAATTCCCGCCGGATGTGCTGGAAATGATTGCCGTGGGAGAAGAAGCCAACAACCTGGAAGAAGTGCTGGTGCAGGTCGCCGACAAGATGGAGCGGCATACCAACCGGCAGCTCGATCTGGTGGTGCGCTTGTTGGAACCGGCAATGCTGGTGATCATGGCGGGGATCATTTTGTTCGTGGTGGTGGCGCTGATGCTGCCAATTTTCCAAAGTTCGTCGCTGGCGTAGGCCAGCCGACGGGTGTCGGGTGTTTAATCTCTGATGGGGAACGGCTCCGGGCCGGGTGGTCTGTGAGGTCCAGTCCCAGTTTTCGACCACAGTTTTCTGCAAGGAGCGCCGCCGTGATTCGTCCGATGTCCACTCGTCCCCGTCTGCGCCGCCGCGGTTTCACGCTGACGGAAGTTCTGCTGGTGCTGGCCATTCTGGGGGTGATCGCCGCAATGGTCGTCCCGCAGCTCCTCGGCCGCCAGAAAGACGCCCTGGTGCGGGCGACCAAAACCAGCATCAAAGGGATGGAAGACGCCTGCAAGCAGTATGCCGTCGACAACAGCGCGGAGTTCCCCACGGGGAGCAACGACGACGTCATCAACCTGCTGATGAATCCGGGGCAGAACGCCGACGGCCGGTCGATCAGCCCGTACCTGGAGCAGGTCCCGAAGGACGCGTGGGGGCAGCACCTGTTTTACGAATATCCCAATACCAAGGCCCAGAACTCTTCCAAGCCGGCCATCTGGTCGGCGGGGCCCAACAAGCAGAATGAAGACGGCTCCGGCGACGACATCAACAACTGGACGACCTGATCGGCAGGGGGGAGGGTCTTGCGATGACCGCCCGACGGATGGCTCGCTCCGCATTCACGCTGGTCGAGATGCTGCTGGTACTGGCCGTACTGGTGGCGTTTACGACGATTGCGTGGCCGTCGTTTCAGCGGCTGTACGCCACCCAGTTTCTGCTGGAAGGGGCCGAGCAAGTCCGCCTGCAGTTCGCATCGACCCGGACGCGGGCGATTGAAAGCGGGATCGTGTACCAGTTCCGCTGGGAACCCGACGGCCGAAGGTATCTGTCGCTCCCCTACGAAGCGGAACTCGATCTGCCGGCGGAGGGTGAGGGCGAGGCTCAGGAAGACCTCTCGAGAAACGTCGCTCGCCGCTACGTGGGCGAGCTTCCCGAAAAGCTGACGTTTGTGGGAGGGAAAGACACCGGCGAACAGTCCCTCCCGGCGGACCTGTTCGCGTCGTTTCCCGACGCCGACAAACTCGCCGCGGTCGCCTGGTCGGCGCCGGTGCTGTTTCAGCCGGACGGCACGGCGGTCGACGGAGAACTGATCGTCGGCGATCTGACGGGGCGGAACGTCGCGCTGGTGCTCCGCGGCGCGACGGGGGCGGTCACGGTCAGTCCCATTCAGCAGGAGCTCCGCACCCATGGGAAGTAGCGGACCAGTTTCCGGGAGACCGACGGCGCCGTCCGGCCTGCGGCAGGGGATGACCCTGCTGGAAGTCGTGCTGGCGCTCGCCATTTTCTTCGGCGCCATGGCGGCGCTGGCTCAACTGACCTGGAACGGGACACGCGCCGCCCTGCAGGCGCGGTTCAAGGCGCAGGCCGTGATTCGCTGCGAAACGAAGCTGGCCGAACTGGTCAGCGGCGTCGAACTCCTGCAGTCGCAATCGAACATCCCGTTTCCGGACGATTCGGCCTGGACCTGGAGCGCGATGATTTCCCCGGGGAGCTTTCCGGAACTGGTGCTTATCGACGTTCGCGTCCAGCGCTCGGCCTCCAACAGCCTGGGCAACACGGAATTCGGCATCAGCCGGTGGATGCGGGACCCCGCCGTGCTGACCGAGGCCGCGACGCTGGCGGCCGAGGCGGCCGAGGACGGGATGGGCGGTGGCGCTCCGGGGGAGTCCCCGCCGCAATGATGCCTACAGCCCCAAAACAAGTTCCGTCGCTTCGCCGCGGCATGTCGCTGCTGGAAGTCGTGCTGGCGTCGGGACTGTGCGTCCTGCTGATGCTCGCCGTCTACTCGGCGATGGATCAGGCCTATCGACTCAGCGCCACGGGGAAAGACGATCTGCAGCGGATGCAACTGGCGCGGGCCATCCTCCGTCGAATGGAGCTCGATGTCCGCTCCGTGACCTATGCAACCACGGTTGAAGCCGCCGATACGCTCTGGGGCGTCGAAGAGCCCGATGAAGAGGATCCCACTGACCCGGAGGCAGAGCCCGAGCCTACAGTAACCGTCCTGTCTCCGATCGACCAGCTGCTCGCGGGAAGCGTGGGGCTGATCGGCACCGCGACCCGGCTGGAGCTGCACGTCTCGCGTCCGCGGCGGGAGCTCTCCTTCGGCCCTCTGGTCGATGACGCCAGCGTCACCACGCGGGTCAGCGACCTGCGCAGCGTCATCTATGACTTTCAGGGGAGCGGAAGCTCCACGCTGGTCGACGCCGACGGTCAGCCGCTGGTCGGACTGATCCGCACCGAAGGGGACCGGATGGCCGTGCTGGACGTCGAAGCGGCGGGAGGGGCCGGCGAGCTGATGACCTTGCCGCAGGCGCTCGCCCCCGAAGCCAACTCGGTCCTGTTCCGGTATTTCGACGGGACGACCTGGTACGAGGAGTGGGACACGCCGACGCTCGGCATGCTGCCGCGCGCCATCGAAGTCTCCATTCAGTTCGAACCGACATCTGCGGCCATGATGGGCGGCACTGCCGCGGCGGTCGCCGCCGGCACCACTCAGTTTCGCTTCGTCATCGCCCTGCCGACCGCCGACCCGACGGGAGGAGAAAGCCAGCTATGAAAACTCCATCACGAAACCGTTCCTGGCCGAGTTCCGGGCGACGCGGAAGCGTGCTGATCGTCGTCTTCGTGGTGATCCTGTTTTTGACGCTGGCGGCTTACACGTACACGCAGACCATGCTGACCGAGCTGGAAGCATCGTCGATCCAGGGACTCGACGCCCAGACGCGGGCCGCGGCCGATTCCGGCGTCGAGTACGCCGCGACGCTGCTGGCGAATCGATCGGAACCCGGACTGGAAAACCTGCTCCACAACCCTCAGCTCTTCCACGGGGTGACCGTGATCGACTCGGATCGCGCCCGCGCCCGGGTGCGGTTCAGTCTGATCGCTCCGCTCGAACAGGACGCCGCGGGCCTGCGGGTCCGCTACGGCATGATGGATGAATCGGGCAAGCTGAACCTCAATATTCTGGGTCAGTTGAAGCTCACTGACGATCAGGCTCGTGCGTTGTTGATGGGCGTTCCCGGCATGACGGAAGACATTGCCGACGCGATCCGGGACTGGATCGACGCGGACAGCGAAGTGCTGCTGTACGGTGCAGAGACCGACGACACCTACGCCGCCATGTCGCCGCCGTACTCCGCCAAGAACGGTCCGCTGGAGTCGATCGACGAACTGCTGATGGTCCGCGGGGTGACGCCGCAGTTGCTGTATGGCGAGGATGCAAACCGCAACGGCCTGCTCGATCCGAACGAGAACGACGCCGACGCCTCGCCTCCGTATGACAATGCCGACGGACTCCTCGATCCGGGCTGGGTGGCATTTTTTACGGTCCACAGCCGGGAGTCGAATCTTCAGGCGGACGGCGTGCCCCGGATCGACCTGAGCACCGGAATCCTGACGGACCTGTACGACGAGCTGGAAGAAGCCTTCGACGAAGACGTCGCCAAGTTCGTCGTCGCCTACCGGATCTTCGGCCCGAAACCGGATGAAACGCTTCCGACTAGTGGTGACGGCGGCGGAGGTGGTGGTGGCGGTGGTGGCGGTGGTGGTGGTGGTGGTGGTGGTGGTGGTGGTGGTGGTGGTGGTGGTGGCGGTGGTGGTGGCGGTGGTGGCGGTGGTGGCGGGACCGGGCAATCTCCGGCTAACAAAATCACGCCGGTGCAGCCTCAGGACACCTCAAAACTGGTGGCCGCAGTGGCCGAGACGGTAGCTGCGGGCGGCCAGGTGACCCGTGGGGGGATGGACCTGTCCAAGGGGGGCCGAATAAAGTCCTGACGATCTATGACCTGATCGACGCCGAAGTCGAAGCCACCATCGACGGCGTCAAGACGACGCTGCCGAGTCCGTGGAAGTCCGACGGAGGAGACTTTTCCACCATCCTGCTGGAACTCTTCGACAAATTTGGCACGTCCGCCGATCCCTACATCGAAGGGCGGATCAACATCAACCAGGCTCGCCGGGAAGTCCTGATCGGGATTCCCGGCATGCCGGAAGAACTGGCCGACGCCATTGTCGGATCGCAGCAGATCTCGTCCGATGGCGTACCGCTGACCGATTCGATTCAACGACGGGCGACGACCGGCTGGCTGGTGGAGGACAAACTGACCGATCTGGCGACTCTGCGCGCCATCGACCCGTACATCACCGCGCGCGGCGACGTCTACCGCGTCCAGGTGCTGGGCTATTCTGACGGGGGCGGACCCGTGGCCCGTCTGGAGGCCGTAATCGACGCCACTCAGATTCCCCCGCGAGTCGTCTTCCAGCGCGAACTCGACGGACTCGGCCGCGGCTACGGCAAGGCGTTTCTGACCCCGCTCGCCGGGAACTGAGCCGTCAGTCCAGGTCCTGGGACTTCCGCACGACCGGCCCGACATCCAGCGCGGAATCGTTGATGTAGAGGCGGGCGGGGGGAATCGAGAAGGCGGAATAGCGCCCGTTCTCCGAAATCCGGCTGCCGCTGACGTCGACCTGCGAGGTCCCCGTCACCGCGATTCCCGCCCGTCCATTCTGGCGAAGATCCAGATTCTCCAGCAGGACTCCGTCACAGAGATCCTGGGCATGGAATCCATCGATGCGGAAGTGCTGAACCGTCAGGTTCTGGATCCACACGTTCGACGTGCGATACAGGCTGATCCCCGTTTCCGCTCCCGCGTGGGCAAACGTCTGCTTCGCGGGCGGTTCTGCCGAATCGGACCGGTAGTAAAAACCTCCGCGCCGCGATATCCACTGACCGGCGGGCAGGCTGTCGAAACCTTCGACCGAACTCTGCGGACGGAACTCGGGGACCAGAACGCTGTCCCGCAGCAGAACGTAATACCCTTTTCGCGTAAACGAAAGCTGCCAGAGGCGGGTGTCCTGACTGACCGGCTGCCAGCCGGCTGGAGGGAGCGCGCGCAGTCCGCTCAGAATGGCGCCGTTGCCGCGGATGATGAACGGCTCATCCGGCGAACCGCTGTGGCGAATTCCCATCAGCGACAAGGTTTCGTAGTAGGGCTGCGCATTCTTCGTCAGTTCGATCGTTTCCCCGTGCTGGGCCAGTTCCAGCACTCGGCGAATCGTCCGGACCGGGCCCGACTGCGCCGACATGGCCCTGGGAAACCGGCCGTCTGCGGCGTCATTGCCATTCCGATTATCGACGAACAGAACTCCCGCACCGGCAATGTGCTGGCAGGCCAGGACGACGAGCAGGAACAGACTCAATTCGCGGAACTTCATGCGAAACATCTCGAAGAGCAGGGCGAAGTCGATCTCTCGAATTGTGCGAGCCGGCAGGGGGCGGTGTCCAATAAAAAACCCCGGCGGGAGCCGGGGTTTCGAAGACTTTGGAGCGAGCCGCAGCCGCACTATCGCTTTGCCAGCGGGACGTAAGAACGTTCGGCCGCGCCGACGTAGTTGGACGAAGGGCGGATGATCTTATTGTCGGCAAGCTGTTCGAGGACGTGGGCGCACCAGCCGATGATGCGGCTGGCCCCGAACACGCACGTGAACAAGTCGCCCGGAATGCCCATGTAGTGCTGGAGGCCGGCCGAGTAGAAGTCGACGTTGCATTGCCGGCCAATGGCGCTGACCACTTCCTGTTCCATCGCCACCGAAATGTCGTACCAGCGCGGATCGCCGGTTTCGACGCCGAGCCGGCGGGAGAGCTCCTTCAGGTGGACGGCCCGCGGATCCTGTACCTTGTAGACCGCGTGGCCGAAGCCCATGAACTTGCCCTTCCGGGCGCGGACCCCTTCAACCCAGGGCTTCACGTTCTCGACGCTGCCGACTTCAATCAAAGTCTTGAGAACTTCGGTGTTGGCGCCGCCGTGCAGCGGTCCCTTCAGAGCACCGATTGCGCCGGTAATCGCCGAGTGGAGATCGGAGAGCGTCGCCGCGATCACGCGGGCGGCGAACGTGCTGGCGTTCAGGCCGTGCTCGGCGTGCAGGATCAGAATCAGATCCATCGCCTTTTCGGCGTCCTTGGAAGGAGCGACGCCGTTGAGCATGTACATGAAGTTTGCCGAGTGACCGAGATCCTTTCGGGGCTCGACCGGCTCCAGGCCCTCTCGCAGGCGACGGATGGCGGCAACAATCGTGCACATTTCGGCGGTCAGCCGGATCGACTTTTCGAAGTTGGCCTGCGGCGTATCGACTTCCGCCAGATCGTCGTAGACCCCGGACATCGACACGGCGCATCGCAGCGCCGTCATCGGGGGCGTCGAACGGGGCAACGTCTTCAGAAACGCCATCAGCTCGGGCTCCAGCGCCCGATGTTTCGTCAGGTGGGAACTGAACTCCTGGAGCTGCGGAGCGGTCGGCAGTTCGCCCTTGAACAGCAGATAGGCCACTTCCTCAAACGTACTGTTCTGGGCCAGCTCGTGGATGTTATATCCGCGGTAGATCAGCTTGCCGAGATCGCCGTCGACATCGCAAATTGTCGTATCGGCGGCCACGATCCCCTTGAGGCCTCGCGCGGCCACTTTATCGGGGGACTCTTTCTCCATTGCAGCTTCGGCAGCCATGTCACGCTCTCAGGGAGGGGCCTCGTTCGAAGCTGCCCGTCGGCAACCTGATCTGTCGGCCACGGTTGGAGGGAGGGTTAGGTGGTTCCTCCGGAGTATAGCCTGCAACGGAGAAGATCTTCAATCAATCGGCAAACCTTGAAATGATGCCCCGCTGGGCCGTTCGCACAGCCATCCAACGGAGCTTCGTTTCAGTGCGGAACTGCCGCGGACGACGCGTGCAGAGAAGGCCCTGAAGCGCGACACTGCGCGGGAGAGATCCAAATTTCAAGACTCGACTTTCAGGATCCGAACCCGATCCCTCAGTCGCGATCGAGTCTGCTGGAAATCCCGACATCCAGGTGGCTCTTCCAGCCTTGGATTTCGTCCCCTCGCCCCCCACGGGCGCAATCCGCCCGCGTAGTTCTCAGGCCGTTGCGCCGGACCGCACGCCCCTCCGCCGATATTCTCAACCCGCCCCACAAACGCACAAAGGCGTCGACAGGCAAAACACCTCCGGGAAGGCCGAGCCCTAAATCGAGCGAGATAGAAAGGTTCGGAGCGCTGCGCCAAATTGCATCAAAGGCGCAAGACGTGTGAGACTTGACGATTTTCACTTTGGGGTGGCGTGCGGTGGTTATGCCGGTTAGTTTGCTTCCGCCGTCCGGAGATCGGATGCCGTCGGAGCCGACGCGGCGATCTGTGGGTACCGGGCGATTTGCGTGAGATAGCCAGGCGGGCCAGCCAAGGCGGATATCCGTGAGCAATGCTGGGGCATGCGCAAGCGGAGGACGGTCGAGGTGCGCTGCCGGGCAGGAGGCTCGTGAATGGTTTGCAGCAATGGACGTCGCTGCGGGCGGGGAATCGCCGCAGCATTCGCCCTGTGGATCGCGGTGGGCGTGACAAACGCTCTGGCCGCGGAGATGACGGAAATGGATGCCGAAATCCGCTGGGAAACCAGCTACAAGGCCGCAGTGACCGAAGCTCAGAAGACCGGCAAGTCGGTCTACGTTCACGTCTCCGCCACCTGGTGCGGCGCGTGCCAGTCGATGAAAGCCCAGGCCTTCGCCGCGCCGGAAGTCCGCAAATTGCTGGCGGCGGGATTCGTCCCCTGCCTGCTCGACGCCGATGCACAGCCAGCGATCGTCGCGAAGTTTCAGGTGGAAGCCTATCCCACCGGCATCGTCGTCTCGCCGGATCTGATCATCCGCAAGCGGATTACCGGGGCGAAATCTGCTGCAGATCTGCAGGTCATCCTCGCCAGCCTGCCACCGGCGAAGCCGGCTCCAATGGCGGTTGCGAAGGCCGAGCCACCTGCCTCCGCGCTGATTCCGGAAAACCTCGCGCCGACTCGCTTTGGCGCCCTGACCCTGGTCAGCCGCCTCAAGCAGCGCGCGTCGGCCGGCCTGCTGCACAACTGAATCGATTGCCGCCTCAACCCGGCTGGAGCAGCGGCTCCGGCCGGGGATGAGCCAGCAGCCGCAGGCCATTGAGAATCACCAGGACCGTGCTCCCTTCGTGGCCGAGCACGGCGAGCGGCAGCGGCAGCTCAAAAAACAGCCCGACCAGCAGCAGCGTCCCCATCACGCCGAACGCAATCGTCAGATTCTGTCGGATAATCCGCTGAGTCCGTCTCGCCAGCGTCACCGCGTACGGAAGTCGGCGCAGGTCGTCGGCCATGATCACGACGTCCGCCGTTTCCAGGGCGACGTCGGTTCCGGCTCCCCCCAGCGAGAAACCGACATTGGCCAGCGCCAGGGCGGGGGCGTCGTTCATGCCATCGCCAATCATCCCCACCGAGCCGTGCTGCTCACGGAGCCGTTCGATGTGCTTGAGCTTGTCTTCCGGCAGCAGTTCCGCCTGATAATCCAGGCCGAGATGACCGGCAAAGTCCCGGGCGACATCGATGCTGTCGCCCGTCAGCATCAGCAGCGGCGCGATGCCCAGCCCTTTGAGTTCACCGATCGCACTGACCGCCGTGGGACGCAGCGTGTCGGCGACAGCCAGCAGCCCCAGGTAACGCCGGTCCTCGACGACGGCAATCACCGTCTGACCGGCGGCGCGGAATTCCTGCAGTCGCGGCGCCAGCTCGGGGGGCAGCGCCGGGCCATTCTGTTCGAACCAGAGGGCCTTGCCGATCTTGAGCGGATGTCCGTCCACGGTCCCCGTGACGCCAAACCCCGGGACCGACGTGATTTCTTCCGCCGGCTTCGCGACCAGGCCGCGAGTCTCCGCCGCGTGGGTGATCGCCCGGGCCAGCGGGTGCTCCGAACGCTGCTCGATGGCCACGGCTGCCCGCAGCAGTTGTTCCTCGGACACGCCGTCGGCGGTCGCAATACCGACCAGTTCGGGCCGGCCGCGCGTCAGCGTGCCGGTTTTGTCGAAGGCCATCGTCTTGATCAGGGCGGTGTCCTCCAGATGGACGCCCCCCTTGAACAGGACGCCGCCGCTGGCGGCGCTGGTGATCGCCGTCAGAATCGCCGCGGGGATCGACAGCACGACAGCGCAGGGCGAGGCCACCACCAGCACGGCCATCGACCGGTAGAACGCGTCGTAGGGCGAGAAGCCCAGTGCGAGCCAGAGGAGCAGAAAATAGGCGAGTGATCCACCCAGCACGAGCCAGGTATAACGGGGGCCGAACCATTCGGTAAACCGCTGGCTGGCGGCCCGTTCGGTCTGAGCCTGCTCGACAAGCTGCACCATCCGCGCCAGCGTGGTCTCGCCAGCAATACGGGTGACCCGGACATGAATCAGCCCCTGCTGATTGAGCGTACCCCCGAACACGACATCCCCGGGCGATTTGTCGACCGGGATCGATTCGCCAGTCATCGGCGACTGATCGACGCTGGTGAACCCTTCGTCGATGACGCCGTCGACGGGAATCCGCTCCGAAGGGCGAACGACGACGAGATCGCCGACAATGAGCTGCCCGACCGGCACCCGTTGTTCCCGGTCATCGCGCAACAGCGTTGCTTCGTCCGGCGTCAGCTCCATCAGTCCGGCGATGGCCCGGCGGGTCCGCCCGAGGATAAAGCCTTCGAGCGCGTGCGAGAGTGAAAACAGAAACAGGAGCACCGCCCCTTCCGGCCAGTCACCGAGCGCGGCGGCCCCGGCGGCGGCGGCCAGCATCAGCAGATCGATGTTGACCTCGCCGTGCCTGAGGTCGGCGAGTGTGTGATGCAGCGTCTCCCGTCCGCCGGCCACATAGGCCAGAACGTAGACAGCAATGGACGCCCAGTCGAACGACAGGACAATCGATTCTGACGCTCCCAGCCAGGTCGGCACGTGCTGGAGCCCGAGACCGGCCAGCAGTCCGAGCAGGCACAGGACCGGCTCCAGAAAGATCGACACATGGTGTTCCGGTGCATTGCCGGTGGCGCCCGATCCGTGGCCGCAGCTTGAAGTTGCGCAAGGGGGAATAGCGTGGCTCCGTCAATTGCGCAGAAGGTCGAGCGCGGCGAACTGCAGGGCGATGTCGTCAATGAGGAAATAGTAGCGTGCCGGACCGACCGGACGACTGCAAGGATCGGCACGCTGCACCGTTCAAAGTCGGACGCTTCGTGGGCGTTCCTTAAACTGGGAAGAATCTGCAAGACGGGCTCCCTCGGCGACTGCCCGATGCCCTCGAATTGTCGAACTTTTCCGGAAGTTCCGCCGACGTAACCGCGAGTCCGGGCAGGACTTTGCTATCATCCCCGCCGTCCGATCCCATGCTGATGGGACCGAAAACAGCGGTCCTGCCGGTCTGCCGACAGGCAGACCGCTTGAAGCGTGCTAAGGCCGCCGAGATCGCTCGCGGCGAGTTGAGGTCGGGGACGATAAATCGCGGGCGCACTCTGTCCGACGAGGCGGTCGAAGGCGGCCATGGCTCAAGGGAAATCCGGCGTGTATCAGGTTGTACGGTCTGGTCTGGGCCTGTGGGCGGTGACGATTCTGCTGGTGGGAGCGGTCCCCGCGATCGGTTGGGCGCAGAGTCCCGGTGTCGTCGATCCGCCTGCTGCGGCCGGCGCGGCGGAGCATGACGACCACGCGAAACCTCCCCACGACGACCACGCCGCCGGCGATGCACATGACGACCATGCTGCGGGACACGATGAGCACGGCGATCACGGACCGAAGCTGGGCAGCCTGCTGCCGCCCGTCGCCGTAATTCCCTTTTCGATCCTGCTCCTCTGCATCGCCGTCTTTCCGCTGGCCAACCCCCACTGGTGGGAGCACAACAGCAATAAGGGGATCATTGCCGGCATCCTGGGCGTTCCGGTGGCGGCCTATCTGGCCTCGTTCGGCGGCTCCGGCATCCACGCGATGGAGCATGCCGCCAAGGAATATGTCTCGTTTCTACTGCTGCTGGGATCG
This sequence comes from uncultured Planctomycetaceae bacterium, assembly GCA_942493135.1. GTDB lineage: Bacteria > Planctomycetota > Planctomycetia > Planctomycetales > Planctomycetaceae > Planctellipticum. The sequence continues at coordinate 4,570,956 of OW818684.1, forward strand.
TTGTTCGCAATCAGCGGCGGCATCTACGTCCGCGGGGCCTTCCGCGGGACGCCGATCGTCAACACGATCTTTCTGCTACTGGGCGGGGCGATCGCCAGCCTGATCGGGACGACCGGGGCCTCAATGGTGCTCATCCGGCCGCTGCTGCGGGCGAACCAGGGGCGCAGCCGCGTCGCGCACGTCGTCGTGTTCTTTATCTTCATCGTGTCGAACTGCGGCGGCCTGCTGACGCCGCTCGGTGATCCGCCGCTGTTCCTGGGCTTCCTGAAGGGGGTGCCGTTCGAGTGGACCCTGCGGCTCTATCCGCAGTGGATGCTGGTCAACGGAATCCTGCTCGGGGCGTTCTTCATCTGGGACACGATCGCCTCGAAAACCGACCCGCACCCCGGCCACGGTCCGGAAGCCGCGCAGATCACGTTCGGCCTCGAAGGTTTCCACAACTTCGCCTTCCTGGCGGCGATCGTGGCGATCATCTACTGCTCCGGGCAGGGAATCGGCAACGGCGGCGAACCGTGGCCCTGGGGGATTTCCGAGGCGCTGATGGCGCTGACCGGGGCGGCGAGCTTCCTGGCGACCTCCGGAGCGCTTGCGAACGAAGAACAACTTCTCATTCGGGCCGATTATCGAAGTCGCCGTATTGTTCGCAGGCATCTTTGTCACGATGATTCCCGCCCTGGCGCTGCTGAACGTGCACGGCAAAGAACTCGGCGTCACAACTCCCTTGCAGTTCTTCTGGGCCTCGGGGGCCCTGTCGAGCTTCCTCGATAACGCCCCGACCTACCTGGCGTTCGCCGCGACCGCCTGCGGCGCCGCCGGCGTCCCGGACGAAGGGGCCTATATGAAGGTCTTCCTCGAACAGGGGGGCCCGAACGCGGCAGCGATCCTGGCGGCGATTTCCTGCGGAGCCGTCTTCATGGGGGCCAACACCTACATCGGCAACGGACCGAATTTCATGGTCAAAGCCATCGCCGAAGAGAACAACGTCCGCATGCCCGGCTTCTTCGGCTACATGGCCTACTCCGTCGGCATCCTGATTCCCGTCTTCATTGTCGTGACGTTCGTGTTCTTCCTTTAGGCGGGCTTCGGGTATCGGGCTTCGGGCATCGCAGAACCGGGCCCGTCCGGACCTCTGGCTACTCGCTATTCCCTGTTCGCTGGTCAGATCCGCTTCGACAGTCGCTCGCCCAGCCGGCGCAGGGCCGGGCTGACGTCCATGGGATCGAGGTGGACGTTGAGCAGGCTGAACGCGTCCTGGTTGGCCAGAGCCGCCTTCAGCGACTGATCGAGATCTCCCTCTGTCTGGACCTCGAACCCCCACCCGGCCCCGAGCAGATCGGGCATCCGGTGATATTCCCAGTTCAGGATATCGTTAAACGGTCCGTCCTGAATGAACCGCTCCGTCGTGTAGCCTTTGTTGTTGAGGACGATCACGATCGGATTGAATCCGTGCCGGACCGCGGTCGACAATTCGAGACATGTCATCTGGAACGCGCCGTCGCCGACGAGGACGATTGGTCGAAGATTCGGCCGACCGACCTGGGCGCCGATCGAGGCGGGGATCGCAAAGCCCATCGACGTGTAATACGCCGGGCTGATGAACTCCGTCTGCTTGTGCGTAGTCAACTCGGCAGCCCCGAACAGGCAGTCGCCGACATCCGCCACAACGACCATATTGTCATCGAGCATCTCATTGAGCCGGGCGAACAGCCGGGCCGTGGTGACGGGGGCGTCGGCCCGGACGACAAACTTCCCCTCGGCTTTGGGGCGGGGTGGCAGAGCACGCACAGGGGGAGACAGTTTCTGCTTCAGCAGCCCCTTCACAAAGTCGGTGACAAGCACGTCGTGAAAATGGTGGTGCGAGATCCGCAGAGAGTCGCTGGTGACGTAGATCGACTTCAATGGATTCAGCTGTGCGGTGAAGATCCCCATGTCGATGTCGGTCAGCAGCGCTCCCAGCATGATCAGGCAGTCGCTGTCTTCGACGTATTTCCGGACGGCGTCGCGACACATGGCACCTTCGTAGATTCCGACAAACAGCGGATGCTTTTCGCTGACGACCGATTTGCTCAACAGCGTGGCGCACATCGGCAGGCTGTGTTTCTCCGCCAACTTGACCACATCGGCCGCCAGCCCGAAACGATGCATCTCGACGCCGGCGACGATCACCGGACGTTCGCAGGCATTGATCATCTCCGCCGCCTCGGCGAGTGCTTCGCGGAGGGCGTCCTTGTCGCTCTCCTGGGCGACAGTCGTCGGAACGTGTTCGTACGGGCATTTCGCAAACACGCGGTCGCGCGGAAGCTCCAGATAGACCGGCCGCTTGAAGCGGACGGCCGCTTCCAGGCAACGGTCGATTTCGCGGAAGGCGGTCAGCGGGTCGTCGAGCAGAGCGCTGGCGACGGTGATCTTCTCGAAGACCTCCCGCTGCGTATTGAAATCGCGGACGCGGTGGTGCAGCAGCGGATTCGACCGACGCTCCTCAACGCCCGGCGCACCGCTGATCACGACGACCGGCGACTTCTCCGCGTACGCTCCCGCGATGCTGTTGCAGAGGCTCAGGCCCCCCACGCAATAGGTCACGCAGACCGCGCCGAGTCCATGCACCCGGGCGTAAGCGTCGGCCGCATAGCCGGCGTTGTCCTCGCGGGTCGTGCCGATGACCTCAATTGGGCTCTCCTGCAGCATGCCGTAGAACGTCAGCACGAAGTCTCCGGGGATGCCGAAGACGTGCCCGATCCCGTAGTCCTGCATCCGCTGAATCAGGTAGCTGCCGATCGTCAGCGAGGCGGGCGGAGCGGGTGGCTGAGGGACCACTTTGGCGGCGGCCTTCCGGCGGAGCCGGGCTTCCGGGGTCGTCGCGGAGTTTCCGTTTCGGCGCGTCATAGGAGGCCTCCTGGTGCCAGTAACTTCACGTTCGTGGTTCATGGTGTCTGCTCTGGAATTCTCGGCAGGGCCTGAAATTGCGTCAACGTGGATTCCGAGGGTTGCCGGCGGATTCGATCTCGAGAACGCGGATTGACAGGCGTTCGGGCAAGCCTAGAATGCCTCTGACGCAGATCCTGCCTGCTCCGCCGCCTGCGGGGCCTGTCTGTGGAGACCGCAAGCTTTCCCGAACCCTCATCGGCTGCGGGACTTGTGGCCTGATCTCACTCTGTCGAGCCGCCCGGCTTGCCTCTTCGGAGGCCGGGGATCACCATGTGTGACCCCGAGGGTTTCCGCCTTCGGCTCCGACTCCTGCCTGCTCCGCCTGCCGCCCAGCTTCTGGACGGCGAACCGGGATCACCTGCTATGCCTCCCTCCAAAGACCTCTTCGACGACAGCGTGATGACGTTCGGCGAGCACCTCGAAGCGCTCCGGACCCATCTGATCCGCGCCATTCTGGGGCTGTTCGTCGCGATGGCCGGCACGCTGTATTACGGCGAGTCGCTCGTCGTCTTCATCCGCATGCCGATCGACACCGCGCTGCGGAAGGCGAACATCCGCGCCAAGCAGACCGAAGACATGCCCCAGCTTTCGTTCTGGGACATGATGAAGCAGCAGTTTGCCCCGGCCGGAATGAACGAAACGCAGCAGAAGGAATTCGACGCCCTCAACGATCCCAAGCTGCAGAAGATGATCACGATCGAGATTCCGGCCGACGCGCTCGCCAGTCAGCTTCACGATCTGGCCCCCGAGCAGTACCCCGCCGCTCCGGCTGAGTTGAAAGACAAAACGCTGAAGCTGGAGGCGTCGTCGACATCCTTTGCCGACCTGCGGGACGCCGTCAAACGAATCGACAGTCCGATTACGCTGAACGTGCAGGAAGCCTTCATGACCTACCTGAAGGTGGCCCTGGTGGGAGGGCTGGTCATCGCCAGCCCCTGGATCTTCTACCAGCTCTGGCTGTTCGTGGCGGCGGGGCTCTACCCGCACGAGCAGAAATACGTTTACACGTACCTGCCGATGAGCATCGTCCTGTTCCTGGGCGGCGTGACCTTCTGCTATTACGCCGTGCTCCCGACCGTGCTCGGCTTCCTGCTCGACTTCAACGTCCGCATGGGACTGCTGGCGCAGATCCGCATTTCCGAGTGGATCAGCTTCGCGATCATGATGCCGCTGATGTTCGGCATCAGCTTTCAGTTGCCGCTGATCATGCTGTTCCTGCAGAAGATCTCGATCTTCGGCGTGAAGGACTACCGCGAGAAGCGCAAGATCGCGATCCTGGCGATCACCGTCCTGTCGATGATCCTGACTCCCACGCCCGACCCGATGAGCATGCTCATGATGATGCTCCCCCTGCTGGCGCTCTACGAACTCGGCATCCGCCTCTGCATCCTGACCGAACAGAAAGACCCGCTGGAACAGCCCGCGTAGTGCCGGCTGTGCCGGCCGTCTGCGATCTCGCCCTGCCAATCGCCGGGAACAAGTTCTTACTCGCCCATTGTGTCGCCAGAGGTCGCAGTCTTCAGCACATTGCGCAGACAGGCGATGGCCACGTGGAGCTGATCGTACGGGACGGCTCCACCCAGGCTGTCGAAGATCGGCTTCAGGCGGAAATCGCCCAGTTCCCGGGCCGCAGCATCGACCTGGGCGAAAATCTCCGGGGAAACCCACGGCTCAGGACTGCAGCGACCTTCCCGCTCCAGGAAGTCGACCAGGTACTGACGCGCCGTCGATTCCGCCCGGCCCAGCGTAGCCGCTGCCTCGGCGATCGACTGGCCCGCTCGAAACAGCTCGTCAGCGGCGAGTTGAGACGAACTGAGTGGTTTGACCTCGCCGGGGCTCTCCAGCCCACAAACCGGGGGGGCCGGCGGTGCGGAGTCCTCACCGTCGGCGATGGCCTTCAGGAAGATCTCGCCGTACTCGTTGCATTTCTTCTCGCCAACGCCATAGGTTTCGAGGAACTCTTCCAGCGTCGCCGGCTTCCGCCGGGCCAGATCCTGCAGCGTCACGTCCCCAAACACCACAAACGGCGGCACGCCGCGGGCTTCGGCCAGCTCGCGGCGAAGTGTCCGCAGACGCTCGAACAGCGCCACGTCGAAGTCGGCGACAGCAGCCCGGCGGGAACCGCTGGCTTTCGCCGGCGCCGCCTGGCTCCGTTTTGACAGTCGGGGAGTCGTTTCTCCCTTCAGAAGCTGGCGGCCGGCGGGCGTGACGCACAGGACCCGGAATTCGCCGGTCGGTTCCAGAAACCCCTGGCCGGCAAGCTGGTCGATCCATTGGCGGACCTCCGCCTTGCGGCAGTCGCCGAGCAGCTTGTACGTGCTGAGCTGGTCGTGCCCGTTGGCCAGAATCCGCTGGTCCTTCGACCCGGTCAGCACCTGGGCCACATAGTCGGCCCCGAAGCCTTCTTTCACGCGGATCACGCACGAGAGAATCTTCTGGCCGACGATCAGCGCGTCGTCGAGCAGGGCCGTCGGATCGGTGCAGATGTCGCAGGCGCCGCAGTTCTCTCCCTCATACGTCTGGCCGAAGTACTCGACCAGGGAGCGGTGGCGGCAGGTGGCGCCGGTGCAGAAGCGTTCGATTTCCCGGAGATTGACGAGAGCCTGCTCGGCCGCCTGGCCGGTCAACTGGTCCTGCATCTTGCGCCAGGTGACGAAGTCCCGCGTCCCGAAGAACAGGCAGCAGTCGGACGGCAGACCGTCGCGACCGGCTCGGCCCGACTCCTGCTGATAGCTCTCGACCGACTTGGGGGCGGCGGTGTGGATCACGTAGCGGACGTTCGTCTTGTCGATCCCCATCCCGAAGGCCACCGTGGCCACGACAATGTCCGCCTTGTCGTTGAGGAACGCATCCTGATGGCGGTGGCGGTCGACATCCGACAACCCCGCATGGTAGGGGACGGCCCGATAGCCGGTGCGCTTGAGTCGCTCGGCCAGTTCATCGACTTCCCGGCGGGAAATGCTGTAGATCACCCCCGACTCGCCGCGGTAGCGCTCGACGACGTCGGTCACCTGCTGCCAGAGATCGCCGCGGGGAGCGATCCGGTAGTTGAGATTCGGTCGATCGAAGATCCCGACGATCAGTTCGGGATCGCGGAGATTGAGCTGACTCGCGATATCCCGTCGAACGGCTTCTGTGGCGGTGGCCGTGTAGGCATGCAGCGCGACGCCGGGAAAGCGATCGCGCAACTGGCCGAGCAGGCGGTATTCCGGGCGGAAGTCGTGACCCCAGTTGCTGATGCAGTGGGCTTCGTCGATCGCGATGAACGAGACCGGACATTCCGCTAGGAAGTCCAGCATCCGCTCGGTGCAGAGCCGCTCGGGAGCGACGTAGAGCAGTTTGAGTCGATTGGCCCGGATGTCGTCGGCGATCTCGCGGCGTTCGGCGGGGGGCAATGCACTGTGGACGGCGGAGGCGGGAATGCCGCACTCCCGGAGGCAGTCGACCTGATCCTTCATCAGCGCGATCAGCGGCGAGACGACAATCGCCAGCCCTTCCTGGCAGACCGCGGGGAGCTGATAACAGAGCGATTTCCCGCCCCCCGTCGGCAGGACGACGAGCGAATCGCGGCCGTTCAGACCCGCGGCGACCGCTTCCCGCTGAAACGGACGCAGTTCGTCGTAGCCCCAGTACTGCCGGAGCACGTCGAGGGCGGAATCGAGGGCGTCAGCCGTCGGCATAAGATCGTCCGAGTACGAACTCCAGGGGTCAAATCAGAAACAAAAGCAGGCAGGGGCCAGTCAGTGTACCCCCGCCTGCATCTATGTAACAACCAGTCGCCAGCGAACGACGGACTAGCGCTTGCCGGCGATCGTCGCCAGCAGGCTCTTGAACGGGTCGGCGAACTTGGCCAGACCTTCGCTCATCAGCACCTCTTCCAGCTTCGCAAAGTCGATCTTCTCGTCGATCTCGGCCAGAACCGCGGCCGGCGGGAGCTGGTCCACCTTGCGCGTAAAGACCTTGCCGCTCAGCTTCTGCACGGCGGCGTTCGTCCCCGGAGGGTTCGTCTGGATGTCCGAACCGGCCAGCGCCGCGACGTATTTGTCCGGGGAGTCGGCCGGGTCCTTGGTTCCGGTGCTGGCAAAGATGAATTCCTGGTGCAGCGGCAATTTCTTGTCGGCCCAGAACTGCTGATTCTCCTGCCACAGCCGTTGCGCGTTGACAATGCCGACCAGACCCTGCGCGGCAGCGGACAACGTCGAAACCTGCTGCTTGGTATAGACGTCGATCCGGCTCACGAAAATGCTGTAGACCGATTTGAAACCGTCGAGCGACGTCCGACGCTGAGCCCCGCGCCAGACCGCGTCGCGGGCCGCTTCGTACTGGCGACGCGTGAAGAGCAGCGTCACGTTGAGCGTGATTCCTGCCGCGGCCAGCTCTTCCAGCGCCGCAAGGCCACCCGGCGTCGCGGGGACCTTGATCATCCGGTTTTCGTGGCCGGCCGCCCACTTCTTGCCGAGCGCGACGTACTGCTCCGCCTTTTCGGCGACCGTCAGCGGGCAGTCGGCGGCTTCGAGGAGCGGGTCGAGCTCGAAGCTGACGTAGCCGTCGTTCCCCTTCGTCTTGACCCAGACGTCGTGGAAGACCTCTTGGGCCTGCCGGACCAGGCGGTCGGTCATTTCCCAGGCGATATCGACGTCGCTCAGCCCCTCGGCGACCAGTTTGTGGATCTGGTCATCGAACCGGCCGGTCTTGAGCAGGTCGGAAATGATGATCGGATTGGACGTGGCGCCAGTCGCGCCGAACTGGCGGTTTTCGCGGACGAGGTCGGGGTCGATGCTGTCCAGCCAGAGTTTCGTTCCGCAGGCAACCAGCGATTCCAGGGGGGTAGGCATGACGTCGATCCACGGTTCGGGAAGTCGCCGGGCGGTTTCAGCGCGCCCGGCCGGGCGTTACAATCTTCCGCGGATGATACCGGCGGAAACCGGGCGGGAAAACCTCTGCTCGGGATTCCCGCGATCTCCGACGCCCCCCTCCGGAGCTGCCGGAGAGCCTTCCCCGCCGATTCCGCCCGACTTCGCGACGAAGTCCGGCGTACCCGTTTCCCTTTCGACAGCAGGACTTTGCGCGTGGAGCACCACGTTTACGACAACCCATTGATCGGCCGATATGCGTCGGACGAAATGAGCCGCCTCTGGTCCCCGCAGACCAAGCACTCCACCTGGCGCCGGCTGTGGGTCGCTCTCGCCGAGGCCGAGCGAGAACTGGGACTCGACATCAGCGAGGCGCAGGTCGCCGAGCTGCGCAGCCACGTCGACGACGTCGACTTCGCCGCCGCCGCCCGCTACGAGAAGCAGTTGCGGCACGACGTGATGGCTCACGTCCACGCCTACGGCGACGTCTGCCCGACCGCCCGGCCCATCATTCACCTCGGGGCGACGAGCTGCTACGTCACGGACAACACCGACCTGATCCTGCTGCGGCAGGGCCTGGAACTGCTCCGTTCGCGCCTGGTGGGAGTCATCGACCGGCTGGCCGCTTTCGCTTCGCAGTACCGCGATCTCCCCTGCCTGGGCTTCACACACCTGCAGCCGGCGCAGCCGGTGACCGTCGGCAAGCGGGCGACGCTCTGGTGCTACGACCTGGTGATTGACCTGGAGGAACTGGAGCACCGGATCGCGTCGCTCAAACTACGCGGCGTGAAAGGGACGACCGGGACCCAGGCGACGTTCCTGGCACTGTTCAATGGAGATCACGCCAAGGTCGAAGAATTGGACCGGCTGGTCGTCCGCAAGCTGGGCTTCGCCGACAAGTACGCGGTGACGGGGCAGACTTATACGCGAAAGGTCGACTCCCACGTCCTCGATACGCTGGGGGGCATCGCGCAGTCGGCTCACAAGACGGGCTCGGATATGCGGCTGCTGCAGAGCCGGAAGGAGCTGGAAGAGCCGTTCGAGAAGCACCAGATCGGCTCCTCGGCGATGGCCTACAAGCGGAATCCGATGCGTTCGGAACGGATGTGCGGCCTGGCCCGGTTTGTGACCAGCCTGACGTCATCGGCCGCTCAAACTGCCTCGACGCAGTGGATGGAGCGGACGCTGGACGACAGCGCCAACCGCCGGCTGACGATCCCGCAGGCCTTCCTGGCGACCGACGCAATTCTGATCCTGTTCCGCAACATCGTCGACGGGCTGGTGGTCTATCCGCGGGTGATCGAGCACCACCTGCGGGAAGAATTGCCGTTCATGGCCACGGAAGAGATTTTGATGGCCGGCGTACGGGCCGGCGGCGACCGCCAGGATCTCCACGAACGAATCCGCGTCCACAGCCAGGAAGCGGGACGGCAAGTGAAGGAACACGGTCAGCCCAACGACCTGATCGAGCGGCTCGCGGGGGATTCGGCATTTGCGAAAGTCGACCTGACCGGGGCGCTCGACCCGGCGAAGTTCATCGGCCGGGCGCCGCAGCAGGTCGATCAGTTCGTGGCAGAGATCGTCGAGCCGATCCGCCAGCGATACGCCAGCGAACTGAGCCGGGCCGGGGAAGATCTGCGCGTGTAGGGCAGGCCCCCGCCTGCCGGAACGTGGGTGCCCTTTGAAGCCCTTGAATTGCGTCTCACTGCCGGCCCGCAGAAGGTTCAAGCGGCACCCACCCAACGCAACAGGCCCGCCGACTTTTATCGGCGGGCCTGCTCAATGCTGATTTCTGCAGTCGGTCTCAGACCAGCTCGGCAATCGGCGTCCGGTGTTCGACGAGGTACTGCGGCCGTCCCGTCGGGTCGCGGAACGTGGTCGAACCGGGGTCGATGCCGAGGTTCTTGTAGATCGTCGCGACGACTTCCTGCACGTCGACCGGGCGGTCCTTGGCGTATTCGCCCAGGCGGTTGGTCGAGCCGATCACCTGGCCGGTCCGCATGCCGCCCCCCGCCATCAGAGCGCAACTGACCTGCGGCCAGTGGTCGCGACCGGCCTGCGGATTGATCCGCGGCGTCCGACCGAACTCGCCCCAGACCACGACGGTGACGTCGTCGAGCATGCCGCGGCTGTCGAGATCTTCGATCAGCGCGCTGACCGCTTGATCCAGCTTGGATCCGTGATCGCGGACGAGATCGAAATTCGCTCCGTGGCTGTCCCAGCGGCCGAAGGAAAGGGTCACGCAGCGGACGCCGACTTCGACCAGCCGACGGGCCATCAGCAACTGATCGTTGCAGGTGGGGGCGCCGTCGTACTGGTATTTGTAGGGCTTGCCGTCGCCGTAGCGTTCGCGGATGCGGGGATCTTCCTTGCTGAGGTCGAGGGCGTCGACCAGCCGGCTGGATGTGAGCACGCCGAAGGCGGCCTGCGAGAAGGCGTCCATCCCGCTGAGCATGCCGGTGGCGTCGACATCCCGGCGAAGATTGTCGAGATCGCCCAGGAGCTGCTTGCGGTATTCGAGTCGTTCGAGATTGATCGTGGGATTGAGACGGAGATCCGCCATCCCTTCCCCCTGCGGCTTGAAGGCCTGGAAGGCGGCGCCCAGATAGCCGGGGGCGCCCGGCTCGGACCAGGGGCCGTGCTGAGTTTTGTCGGCGAGGGCGACGAAGGGCGGCACGCCGGGATCGACCGGACCTTCGAGCTTCGAAATCGCCGAACCGATGCAAGGTCGGCCGCCGATGGACGCGCTGTCCTGACGGCGCCAGCCCGACAGGCACTGGAAGGCGTCGTGAGCGCCATCGTTCCCGACGACGGAACGGATGAAGGCAAGCTTGTCGGCCATGCCGGCCAGACGCTTGAAGACTTCGCAGATTTCAATGCCCGGGACGCTGGTCGCAATCGGGTCGAATTCGCCGCGGATTTCCCGCGGGGCATCCGTCTTGATGTCCCACATATCCTGGTGGGGCGGACCGCCGCCAAGGAAAATATTGATCACGGCCTTATGCGAGGATCGCGTCCCGGCGGCAGCCTCGGCACGTAGGATGTCGGTCATCGACAGGCAGGCGGCGGAACCGAATGTGAAGCCGCCGACCTGGAGAAACGAACGGCGACAGAGGCCATCGCAATAGCGATGAGGGCGACCAAAGAAGTTCATCATGGGCGGGACTCCGTCCGGAGCGATACAAACCAACTGTTCGGCGGGGCAACAGCCTGTTGAGTCTCTCTCCGATGCATTCAGCCAATCGGACAAGATTTCAACAGATGTTGATCTATCCAGTCTAGTTCGCGGGAGAGCGGTTCGTCAACGGGTTCCCGTGGAACAAATTGACGCATCTTGATGTGTCGGCCAGCGGCCGTTCCCGCCCCCAATCGAACTGAACGATCCCCTAAAGTCCTTCGACAACGCACTCACGTTGCGGCCAAATGAACGGTTAACTCCTTTTGTAGAATTGCATTACGGCGACTTCACGCCCTCGGCCGCAATCGGTTTCCGGGACGGAATCACACTTCCCGCCGTGGCTTTTGCGGGAGTCGCCATGGGGTTTTCGCGCGTTGTGGACGCCGTTGTGGCAAGTTTCCGCCGGGCGATGGCCTTTTCCCGCAAAGCCTTCTCTTTCTCCCGGCGGGCATCGCCGGCCTGCTTGTGCAGATCGCGATGTTTCTGCTCGGCGGACTGTTGTGCGGCGAGAAATTTCGCCTGCTGTTCCGCGGCAATCTTCTGCATCGCCTGCAACTGCTGTTGCCGCTGCTGCATCATCCGCATCATCGAACTGCGGCTGTAGCCCCGCGACTGAGCCAGCGCTGGCGCGACGAACAAGCTCAGAACGAGAATTGCAATCACGTATCGCATGGCAAGCTCCTCGGGGAGCGGGGGCGGCTCGGACAAACGAGCCGGCGACCCCGCTCGGGTGTGGATCACTATTAAACGTTCCTTTCGATGGCTGGTGCAGCCGTCTCGTTTGCAATGTCGCAAGCTTCCCGGAATTGGGATCGCCGCCGGATTCGACGACCGGTTCGGCGGTTCATCAAAGGCGTCGCAGCGGGTGCCGTATCTCGTGTTTCCGGAATGAGATAACGCGTGTCCGGGCCGTCGGTCCGGGAGATCTCCGCAGGCGGGTGGTTCTGTGCTAGGATGCCCGCGGCCGGTCCGTATAGGCGGGCCGGAACGGAAAGACTTCTGACGCTCGGAGCCGGCGGAATGCCACGCGACTATCTCAACGAGAGCCTGTCCCACGATCCCGTGCACGGGTACATCCCGTTCATAGCGCGGTCCGGGCTCCCGGTTGGAGAAGTTGCCGAACAGGACATTATCGATCATCCGTGGGTCCAGCGGATGCGGCAGATTCACCAGTTGCAGACCGCCTGGTGGGTGTTTCCTTCGGCCGAGCATACCCGGTTCCAGCATGTCCTGGGGGTCATGCATATCGCATCGCAGGCGATCCACCAGTGGTACGACACGCTATGCGAATCGAGCCGCAACGTTCCGTCGTTGCCGTACGTCGAAAGCCTGGTGCGGCTGGCCGCGCTGCTGCACGACGTCGGACACGGCCCGTTCGGCCACTTCTTCGACGATCACTATCTCAGCCAGTTTGGAGTGACGCACGAGGATGTCGGGGCCGCAATCATCGAACAGGAACTGGGGGATCTGCTGCGGAAAGTCCGCCGGAATCCGCGCGGGCACCTGCAGCCTCTGGAGCAGATCGATCCGCAACAGATCGGCTGGCTGATCCGCCGACCGAAACGCTCCACCGAAAGCGCCGACGAGGTGGGGCACCCCGACTGGCTCCGGAAACTGCGATCGCTCTTCAGCGGGATCTACACCGTCGACAACATGGATTTCGTACTCCGTGATGCCTACATGTCGGGCTACAACACGAAGGCGTTTGACCTCTCGCGGATCCTGCACTACACGTTCTTTACTCCCGCCGGGCTGACGATTCACGTCCGTGGTCTGCCGACGCTGATCAACTTCATCGAGACGCGGGCCAACCTGTTCCGCACGGTTTATTTCCATCGCACGGTGCGCGCGGTCGATCTGTCGCTGGAGGAGCTGTTTCCCGAGACGATGCCCCATCTGTTTCAGGGGAATCCGCTCGACCAGCTCGGAAAGTACCGGCGGCTGACGGAATCGTCGTTCCTCGTCGACGTTCAGCGCTGGGCCGACGCCGCCGATCCCGCCTTGCGCGATCTCGGCGATCGCTGGCGGCAGGTGCTTTGCCGCGAAGTGACCTGGAAAATGGCCTGCGAGCGGACGCTCAACTTCCATTCCGGTATGGCGGAGCGGACGACGATCTTCTCCGAACCCGATCTGGTCCTGCGAAGGGTCCGGGAGCGACTCCCGGCCGGCATGCGGGAACTCCCGTTAAAAATCGATGTCGCCCGGCACTATCACCGGCCCAGCGGGAGATTGCCGACGGGGGGCCAGAATTTCCTCCTCGACCCGGCCGTCGGCACGCCGCAGGAGCTGTCCGACGACGACCTGTTCCGGGCCTTGCCGATCAGTTTTTGCGTGTTCCGGATCTACTCGAAGGACCACCAGCACGACGGCGAGCTGAACGCGGCCCTCAACGGGGTCCTGGGCGAGGCGACCGACGCCAAGACCAACATGTGACGTTGACTCGCGAACGAGCTGAGAAGCAACGCCGGAACAGGAATCGCCGCAGCGCGGTCGCCATATTCAAAGTACGACGGGACATCCTTGTCGGTCGTACTCTTTGCCAGAGCGGCACAATCTGCGACACCGACGGACGTCCGTCGTAGAGGAATTTTGCCGCCGTTCAGCTCACGGTCGCGGGAATTTCTTCGTGGCCTGACCGCCGCGACCGCCAACCTCGCGAATTGCCAGCTTTTGTGGGAACTCAGGGGCTCGTCGAGCCCGACTTGAGCAATTCCGAGCGGGCCGGAAGAGTCCCGCCGGCAGCTCCTGCCGATTTCGATGCGGCTCCCGGAAATTTGCGGGGCGACCGTCGATCGCGGCGGCGAAACATATTGACCGTCTTTGACGGTATGGACTATGACCCGCCCGCCAATCTCGTCTCCTGTCAGAGTTTGCTGGCTCAGGCTGAATTTCTCACGCCGGGCCGCCCGGGACCGTCCGTCCCGTGCGGCTCGTCGTGAAATGACGTGTAGTCCGGGTTTGGGACCTTCGCTGGTCCCCGCGACAGCGGTCACCGCCGCTGACATCCCGCCGGATCACGAATGCGATTTCGAGCGGTGAAGTATCCCAAGACCGGAAGGAGGAATCGACCTTGGGTAGAATCATTAGTTTGATCGGCGGTACATGTCTGGTCATCGCGGTTCTGCGATTGACCAATCTTCACCACGAGGACCAGACGCTCCTGGGGGGCGTCGATCCGAATGAGACCCGACAGGTCCAGCGCTTGCCGCGCGAATTGCTGAAGCACGGCAAGGAACTGTATCTGCGCGGTCGCTACACCGAAGCCCTCACGGACCTGCAGTCCGCGGCTGCCGCCGGAAGCGGTCTGACTACGACCGAGCGCCAGCAGGCTCAGGATTACCTGACGCGTTGCCTCGGCCGGCTGAACCGGCAGAACGGGGTGACGACTCGCGGGCAGTCCTCCGACGCCGACCCGTTTGCGATCACTCCCGCGGCTCCGGCGAAGGGTGAAGCGAACGACGTCGTCGTTTCACCGGCCGGCATCGGCGGGGATCTTCCTAAGAACGTCACCGACGCCGCTCGCGTGCGGGTCGAACGTCTGATGGTGGAGGCGATGAACGCACACCAGAAGGGAAAGACCTCTGAAGCGATGGGGCTGGCGAAACAGGCGGAGCAGATCTCTCGCGAGGCGAAGCTGAAGTTTGCCAAGGGTGCCGCCACCCCAACCGCTCTCCTGGCGAAGCTGCAGGCCGGCGCCGGCGGCGAAGCCGACTGGCCGGAGTGGGCTCGCGACGCAGGCCCGATTCAGCAGGTCGCTGCGGTGGAAGAGTCCACGTCGGCGATTCTGCCGACCGGATCTCCCAAGGAACAGGCGGCTCAGCTCGTCGCTCTGGCGCGAGCCGACATCAAGTCCGGTCGGTTTGAAGAAGCCCGGCAGAAGGCGCTGCAGGCGAAGGCGCTCGATGTGCCGTTCGACCTGTTCGAAGATCGGCCGGAGCTGGTGCTGAACGACGTCGACCGCCGGACCGGCGGAGTGACGTACGCGGCCAAGTCGAACGGCGCTTCCTCCGCGCCGGTGGCAGCCGCGACCGATTCGGACAAGCAGAAGGTTGCCGCGCTGCTCGAACTGGCGCGGAAGGATATTGAGGCCGGCAATCTGGAATCCGCTCGCGACAAGGCCATCCAGGCCTCCGAGTTCCAGGTCGCCTATAAGCTGTTCGAAGATCAGCCGGAACTTGTCCTGCAGGACATTGACGCCCGGATGGCGTTTCAGAACATCGCACAGAAGAACGGTGGCCGGCCTGCGGCCGACTCCAAACAACAGGCCAAGGCGCTGCTCGCCCAGGCTCGGCAGGCCCTGGCGGCCGGTCAGCTCGACGAAGCCCGCCGTCTGGCAGGCGACGCCGAGAAGCTGAAGGCTCCGTACGAGCTGTTCGACGATCGCCCGGAAGTCGTGCTGGCGGACATTGCGCAGATGTCGCGTCCGTCGAGTACCGCCGGATCCATGAAGGACGAGTCGTTTGCGGCTGCTTCCGGAGTTGCTGAACCGACCGCCCAGTCGATTCCCGACTCCGCCCCCGGCTCAGTCGCCGCAGCCGGCCATCAGGCCGCCGACGATCAGTGGGCGGCTGAGCCCGCCGTGGCAACGGTGACGACGGCCGGTCTGTCTGCCGCCGAACTTTACAGCCAGGGCCTGGCGGAACTGAACCGCGGCAACCGCGAAGGGGCCTACCAGGCGTTTCTGGCAGCCCATCAGTCGGGCGAGCAACTCAATCGCGCTCAGTCCCAGCGGATGCAGGACTACCTGCGGGAACTGGCTCCCCGCGGCGCCAAGGGCATCCAGCTCGTTCGCGGTGAAGAACCAGTCTTCGGGGGCAGCCCCGATGCGATTCAGTCTGCCGAACAGCAGCACTCGGTGCAGTTCGACCGTCTGCGGACGGAGACTTTGAACGCCGTCTTCAAGGCGGAACGTCTGCGCGACAAGGATCCGGAAAAGGCTCTGGACCTCGTCGACCAGGCGATGGCGAGCGTGGAAGGGGCCGGTCTGCCGGAAGAGCAGTCGGCGGCCCTGCTGCGGTCGCTCAACAAGACGCGGTCGTCGCTGCAGTCGGAAATTACCCGTCAGCAGCCGAACCTGGAGCAGAGCCGCAAGAATTCGGAAACGTTGAACATTGTCGAAATCGACAATGCGAACAAGATCCGCATCGAACAGGAGTTCGCCAAGCTCGTCGACGAATTCAACGAACTGATGAAGCAGCGGCGGTTCGCCGACGCCGAAGTCATCGCCAAGAAGGCGTCTCTGCTGAATCCTCGCGACCCCGTCGCAGAGAGTCTGGTACTCAAGGCCAAGTATGGACGGCGTGTTCACGAAATCGAGAATCTGAAGGATGCCAAGGAACGGTCGTTCTACGATCAGCTCTGGGACGTGGAAAAAGCGGTCGTTGTCGAAGTGGGCGATGCAAACCCGCTGAAGTTCGGCAGCGACTTCAAGGACATCACCGACCGCCGCAAGGGGCGATACGGGGTCGATAACCGCCCCCGGTCTTCCGAAGAGCGAAAGATCGAGGAGAGTCTGGGACGGCGGATTTCGCTGCACGAGGACAATGTGCCGCTTGGCGACATCATCGCCAAGATCCGCACGCTCGCCGACATCAACATCGTGGTCGACAGCGCCGGACTCGAAGAAGAAGGCGTCAATTCGAACTACCCGGTCTCGATCGACGTCGACGGAATCACGGTCCGCAGTGCTCTGAACCTGATTCTGGAGCCGCAGGGTCTGGGCTACATGATCAAGGACGAAGTGCTGAAGATCACCAGCCGGATCCGCCAGCAGGGCGAACTCGAAGTCCGGACCTACTCGGTCGCCGACCTGGTCGTGCCGATTCCGGTGCCGGACGTCCGCGACGGCATGCCCTGGAACTTCGGCGGCAACAATCAGATGATGCCGGGAGCCGGCGGCATGTCGCCGATGGCAATGGGCGCCAGCCCGCAGGGAATGATGGGCGCCGCCATGGCTGGCGGCCAGGGCTTTGCTCAGATGGGGCCCGGTGCAATGGGGCTGGGGCCGCAACCGGTCGCCGGACGGACCGGCGGACCCAGTAACACGGACTTCAACACTCTGACCGAACTGCTGCAGTCGACGATTTCTCCGGATTCGTGGATTGAAGGAGGCGGCAAGGGCGCCGTGCAGCACTACGAAACGACGCTGAGCCTGGTGATCCGCCAGACGCAGAAGGTTCACGAAGAGATCGCGGATCTGCTGGATCAGCTCCGCCGTCTGCAGGATCTGCAGGTGACGATTGAAGTCCGGTTCGTGACTGTGACCGACCGCTTCTTCGAACGGATCGGTATCGATTTCGACTTCAATATCCAGGACTCGGTCGGTGGTCCGACCTACGACAACACCGGACGGCCGCTGAATGCCTTCGGGACGCCGATTCTGCCCGGCTTCGGACTGAGTGGTACCACCCAGTCGGGTCAGCAGGGTGGTCAACAAGGCGGCGGCCAACAGGGCGGCCAACAGGGCGGCCAGCAGGGCCAGCAGGGCCAGCAGACGAGCGGCGGACTGTTCACACCCGGTCCGACCCGGCAGCTCACCGACCGCGATAGTTATAAGGCCGGGACAATCGTCGGCTTGAACAATCCCAGCACCTTCAATCCGAATCTCGATATTCCGTTCCAGCAGGGGTCGTTCGAAGTCGGCGTGCCGACGTTCGGCGGCTACAACCCGCAGGCTGGCGTCCAGATGGGTCTGGCGATTCTGAGCGACATCGAAGCCTTCTTCTTCATCCAGGCGGCTCAGGGCGATGCCCGGACCAACCTGATGTTTGCTCCGAAGGTGACGACGTTCAACGGTGTCCCGGGCTTCATCACCGACAACGTGTCCCGTCCGTTCGTGATCAGCGTGGTGCCGACCGTGGGCTTCTTCTCCACAGGCTTCCAGCCGATCATCCAGTTCGTGCCCGACGGTGTGTTCCTGACGGTGACGCCGGTAGTGTCGGCGGATCGCCGGTATGTCCGGTTGACCGTTCAGCCGCAGTTCTTCAGCGTGACAGACGTCTTCACCTTCTCCTTCGCCGGTGGCGGCACGGGTGGCCAGCAGGGTGGCCAGCAGGGTGGCCAACAGGGCCAGCAGGGCGGCCAGCAGGGCCAGCAGGGTGGTGGCGGCGGATTCGGCGGAGGCCAGTTCGGTATCGGCGGCAGCATCGGCTCCGCGTCGCAGATGGTGAACGCCATCATGGCGCAAGGACAGGGAGGACTCGGCGGCGGTGGCCAGGGTGGCGGTGGCCAGCAGGGCCAGGGTGGCCAGAATAACCAGAGCCGCGGCGGAAACACGACGATCACCTTGCAGCAGCCTGTGGTCGAAACGGTCAACACCTCGACGACCGTCAGCGTGCCTGACGGTGGAACGGTGCTGCTCGGTGGTGTGAAGCGGTTGCGGGAGGGCCGGAACATGTCCGGTGTGCCGATCCTGAATAAGATCCCGTACCTCAGCCGTCTGTTCAAGAACACCGGCGTCGGTCGCGAGACCGAAAGTCTGATGTTGATGGTGACTCCGCGAATCGTCATCCAGGAGGAAGAAGAAGAACTCCTGGGTGTCAGTGCGACTTCGCCGTAACGCTTTCGTCCGAGGCCCCTGTCGCAAGACCTCGGCCGCCGCGATCCCTGGGCTGGATCGCGGCGGTTTTTCTTTTGGACTTGGATCTTTGTTCTTGGTTTTTTGTATTTTGTCAGTTGTCAGGATTCCCCGCGTTCCCAGGCTTCGCCTGGGAACCCTCTCTTCCGACGCTCCCGCGTCGTCTTCGTCTTCCGTCTTCTTCTCACTCGCCACGCACCACTCCTCACTCACCACCTCTTCGCCTTCTCCTCACCCGCCACCAGCCACTAACCACTAGCCAATCCGGCCTTTACAACAATCCGCGCAACAAACCCGCTATTTATGACGGGGACATAGGAGCATGCGCGTCGGCAGTCCGCTGCCGGCGTTCCGGACGATTCCCGTCAAACCGGGCCTGATCAGGGCCCAGCGACGGACTGCTCGCAAGGGCAGTCCGAGGGGCGCACCCCGTGTGCGCACAGCCTCGACGTCGAGCTTTCCCCGTTCACCCGGCCGCAAGACCGGCGAACCTGATCAACGTGCTTGAACCGCCGGCACATCCACCGGCGCAACATCGCCGCCAGACGGACTCCGGCGGGACGGCCGTAAGAAAGCCGACCCGCCGGAGCCGATCGCGGTACGTACAACGGACGTCATTCGCGTAGGGCAGGCTCCCGCCTGCCGCATTGCGGCATCCCCGACAAACTAAATCCCCCACCCCGCCTTCTCATCACCAGCCACCAGCCACCAGCCACAAGTCACCAGCCACCAGCCACCAGTCACCAGCCACTCCGCCACTCCGCCTTCCCCCCCTTAAGTCTCGTCAGCGGAACTTTCCGGATCGCCTCTCCGTCATCAGTTGTCCGGACTTCGCAGATCCTGCTTCGGATTTCGAATTTCGAGTTTCGATTTCTTCCGCCTGCGTTGGTCTGGCGGTGACCTGCCGTCTGGTTGCAGTCCGTGGTAGAGTATTGGTTGAGCGGAGATCCGCCGGCAGGATTGAGAGACACGCAGAGGCGCTGAGGCGATGGGCTGGTTTGACAAGCTGAAGCAGGGGCTGCAGAAAACGCGGCAGTTGCTGCAGACCGATGTGCGGGATCTGTTCCGCGCGGGCGAGATCCTCGACGAAGACCGGCTGGAGCAGTTTGAGGCCCGGCTGATCCGGACCGACATGGGCGTGCTGGCGGCCGGCGAAATTGTCGAAGAGCTGCGGAAGCGGTATCTGGGCCGGACCGTCAATGTCGACGAAGTCTGGGAGACGGTCCGCGGAAAGTTGAAAGAGTTGCTCCGCGGTTCCGAAGAGATCGCCTGGGATCCGGACAAACCGTTGTCGCCGCTGATGTTCTCCGATCAGAAGCCGACGGTGATTCTGGTTTCGGGCGTGAACGGGACCGGCAAAACGACCTCGATCGCCAAGCTGGCGAAGCTGCTGACAAGCCAGGGGAAGTCGGTCATGCTGGCGGCGGGAGACACGTTTCGTGCCGCCGCGGTCGAGCAGCTCGCGATGTGGGCGGAGCGGCTGGGATGCCAGATCGTCACCCGCCCGAGCGGTACTGACCCCGCCAGCGTGGCGTTCGCCGGCTGCGACGAAGCCGTCAAGGCGGGCGTCGACGTGGTCCTGATCGACACGGCGGGACGGCTTCACAATCAGGCCAACCTGATGAAAGAGCTGGAGAAGATTACTCGCGTCGTCGAAAAGCGAATCCCCGGTGCGCCCCATGAAAGCCTGCTGGTGATCGACGCGACGACCGGGCAGAACGGGTTGAACCAGGCGAAGGCGTTCTCCGCGGCGGTTCGGTGTACAGGCATTGTCCTGTCCAAGCTGGACGGCACCGCCAAGGGGGGCGTCACAGTCGCCATCCGGCAGGCGATGGGGATCCCCGTCAAGTATGTCGGGGTCGGTGAGCAGATCGACGACCTCGAACTGTTCAATCCGGACCGGTTCGTCGATGCTTTGTTTGCCGGGAATTGAGCCCGAATCGCCAGAGTCTGCGGACTGGGCAATCTTTGCGGAACCCGGAAGAACTCCCGACGGCCGGGCTCGTTGACCCTTGGGTTTCCCGTCCGTAAGATCAGCTCCCGTTGATCGTTCCAGAGTCACTCCGTGATCGGTGCGTTCAACCGAGACTGTTGCCCGACCGGCGATGTGGCCGGCGGAATTTGCTGCGTTGGCTCCGGCCGGCCCACGGATCGCGGGTGCCCGGAATGCTGCTGTGACTACCGGGAGATTTTCAGCCGATGAGCTCCGAATCGATCCAGTCCACCCTGCAGGAAACCCGCTCGTTCGCTCCGCCGGCGAGTTTCGTCAGCCAGGCCAACATCAGCAGCGTCGAGCAATATCAGCAGATGTGGCAACGCGGCAAGGACGATCCTGCCGGCTTCTGGGGTGATCTGGCCGCCGAACTGCACTGGTTCCGCAAGTGGGACTCGGTGCTGGAAGGCGAGATGCCGAACACGAAATGGTTCACCGGCGGCAAGATCAACGCCTCCAGCAACTGCCTCGACCGGCATCTGACCACCTGGCGGAAGAACAAAGCGGCCATCATCTGGGAAGGGGAGCCGGGCGACACCCGCGTCCTCACCTACCAGGACCTGCACCGCGAGGTCTGCAAGTTCGCCAACGTCCTCAAACGGCTCGGCGTTCGAACCGGCGACCGCGTCACGCTCTATCTGCCGCTGATCCCCGAACTGACCATCGCCATGCTGGCCTGCGCCCGCATCGGGGCCACGCATTCGATCATCTTCGGCGGCTTCAGCGCCGACGCCGTCGCCGACCGCAATAACGACGCCGAGGCCAAAGTCATCGTCACCGCCGACGGCGGCTGGCGGCGCGGCAAGGAAGTCCTGCTGAAGCAGGCGGTCGACGAATCGCTGAAGAAGTCTCCCACCGTGCAGAAGGTGGTGGTCGTCCGCCGGACCGGCATGCAGGTGCACATGATGCCCGACCGGGACTACTGGTGGAACGACCTGATGTCGGACGTCTCGGCGGACTGCGACGCCGTCGAACTCGACAGCGAGCACCCGCTGTTTATCCTCTACACCTCCGGCAGCACCGGCAAACCCAAGGGAGTGGTCCATACGACGGGCGGCTACCTGCTCGGCGCCATGATGACCAGCAAGTGGGTCTTCGACCTCAAAGAGGACGACACGTACTGGTGCACTGCCGATATCGGCTGGATCACCGGGCACAGCTATGTCGCCTACGGCCCCCTGTGCAACGGCTCGACAGTCGTCATGTACGAGGGCGCCCCGAACTGGCCCGATGAAGGCCGGTTCTGGGACATCATCGAAAAGTACCGCGTGTCGATCTTTTATACGGCTCCGACCGCCATTCGCGCGTTTATCAAGTGGGGCGACCACTGGCCCGCCAAGTACGACCTCTCCAGTCTGCGGCTGCTGGGTTCGGTCGGCGAGCCCATCAATCCGGAAGCCTGGATGTGGTATCACCGTATGATCGGCGCCGAGCGCTGCCCGATCGTCGACACCTGGTGGCAGACGGAAACCGGCGCCATCATGCTCAGCCCGCTGCCGGGGGTGACCCCGACAAAACCGGGGAGTTGTACGCAGCCGCTGCCAGGAGTCGTCTGCGATATCGTCGACAAGGAAGGCAACAGCCTGGGGCCGAACGAAGGGCGGCCTGCTCGTGCATGCGTCAGCCCTGGCCCTCAGCATGCTCCGCACGCTCTGGGGCGACCACGAACGCTACGTGCAGACGTATTTCAGCGACGGTGCGCCGGCTTCTACTTCGCGGGCGACGGCGCCCGCAAAGATAAAGACGGCTACGTCTGGATCATGGGCCGGGTGGACGACGTGCTCAACGTCGCCGGCCACCGCCTGAGCACGATGGAAGTCGAGTCGTCCCTGGTCGCTCACGAAGCGGTCGCCGAGGCGGCGGTCGTCGGGTTTCCGCACGACATCAAGGGAGAGGGGATCTGCTGTTTCGTCACGCTCAAGAGCGGCGACGGAAGTGAAGCCCTCGAACGAGATCTGATTCAGCACGTCCGCAAGCAGATCGGCGCCCTGGCGACGCCTGACAAGATCCGCTTCACGCCCGCGCTCCCCAAGACCCGCAGCGGCAAGATCATGCGGCGGCTGCTGCGGGACATCGCCGCGGGCCGGGAATCGGTCGGCGATACGACGACGCTGGAAGACCTGTCGGTGATGGCCAAGCTGCGGGAGCAGGAAGAGTAGCCGTACCCGGAGGTCGGGCTTTCGGAGGATCGAGATCGGGTGGCCGGGGCGGAGTCAGCGACGCCCCGGTCTTCCCGCTTGCTGATCGGGACCTGGTCGTCGCAGACTCCGACGCCAGCCACCCGTGCCGTCTGAACGGTCACCGCAGATTCATCGGGTCGACGTCCACCACGATTTCGACATCCTTCCGCGTTGGAACATCTGCTGCGATGGCCAGCCAGGCGGCGCGCAGTGCTTCGAGGCCGACGGACGTCATCTGCAGGTGATACCGGAACAGCGCCTTCAATCGGGTGACCAGACAGGGAGCCGGCCCCAGCACGCGCACCGCCAGGCTCTGCTCCTTGACCGCGGCCCGGATTTTGTCGGCCGTGAGCTGCGCGTCGGCTTCGACATCCAGCTCGACAGGACCGCGAAAGATGACTCGCACCAGGTGGGAGAACGGCGGAACCTGGAGCACCTTGCGGTGCTCCAGTTCGGCATTTGCAAAACCGAGATAGTCGTGCCGGGAGGCGAATTGAATGGCAGGCTGCTCGGGGCTGGCCGACTGCACAAAGACTCGACCGCCGCGGGCGCTGCGGCCTGTCCGTCCCGCCACCTGGGCGATGAGCTGAAAGGTTCGCTCGGCGGCCCGCAGGTCGGGCTGATGTAACTGGGTGTCGGCGTCAATCACGCCGACGAGCGTGACGTTCGGGAAGTCGAGCCCCTTGGCGATCATCTGGGTCCCGAGCAGGATCTGCACGTCGCCGGCTCGGAAAGCGTCGAGCGCGGTCTGGTGCGATCCGCGTTGCTTCATCGTGTCGCTGTCCATCCGCAGGCAGGTGGCGTCCGGGAATCTCTGACGAACCTCGTGCTCCAGCCGCTCGGTCCCCAAACCCAGATGCGTCAGCCCGGCGTGGCCGCACTTCGGACAGTGCGTCGGCGGCGGCGAGACCTCAAAATCACAACTGTGACACAGGGCCACGCCGCGCTGTTTGTGCCACGTCAGCGAAATGTCGCAGTGGGGACAGCGGACGCCCTCGCCGCACGCCCGGCACCACAGAACGGGGGCAAAGCCGCGCACGTTGAGAAACAGAATCACCTGACCTTTGTCTTTGAGGGCGGAGTTCATCGCGGTGAACAGCGCCCGGCCAATCGCCGTCCCCTGGCGGACCTGCGGATCGTTGCGGGTGTCGACCACGATCACCGGCGGCAGCGGCAGGCGCTCGACGCGTTTGGGCATCGAGATCAGCGAGTCCTCTTTGCGCAGCACCCGCAGCCACGACTCCAGCGTGGGGGTCGCCGATCCCAGCAGCAGCGGGATCCGCTCCTGTGCGGCGCGCCGGCGGGCGACCTCGCGGGCGTGATACCGGGGAGTTGTATCCTGCTTGAACGAAGTCTCGTGCTCCTCGTCGATGACGATCAGGCCGAGATGCGGCGTCGGTGCAAAGATCGCGCTGCGGGCGCCGACGACGACCTGCACATTTCCGGAGACGATCTCCTGCCAGTGGGCGTGGCGTTCGGAATCGGTTAAATGGCTGTGCAGCACCGCGACCGACGAGAACCGCGACCGGAACCTGCGGATCGTCTGGGGCGTCAGGCTGATTTCCGGCACGAGCACGATCGCCTGGCGGCCGTAGCCGACGATCTCTTCGATCGCGCGGATGTAGACCTCCGTTTTGCCGCTGCCGGTGACACCGTGAAGCAGCAGCGTTTTGTGCTGTCCCGATTGCAGAAGTGCCAGGATATCCCGGACCGCCCGGTGCTGGTCGCTGTTGAGAACGATTTCCCGGTGCGGTTCGGGCGGAGGGAGCTCTGCCGAGGCGACCAGCATCCGGTCTCGTCGTGAGACGACAAGGCCTTTATCGCGGAGCGTGTGAATCGGCGAGATCCCGCACTCGGCGGCCTCGGACAGCTCATCGGCCATGAGAGGTCTGCCGGCCGACTGCAGCGCTGCGACGACGGCCTGCTGTTTTGTCGGCAGTCGGGTCTTTCCCAACCGTTGCTCGAAGTCGGCCGCCAGTTCGAAGAACGTCAGATCCCGCGTGCCGGCCCGGGACTTTACGCCGGCGGGAATCACGCTTTCGAGGACTTGTCCCCAGCCGCAGAGATATCGGTCGGCGATCCAGCGGGTCAGTTCGAGCAGTTTTGCATCGGCGAGAGGCTCGCGATCCAGAACGGCGGTCAGCGACTTGAGGGCCCGTCCTTTGGGGGCTTCCGTCGACAGGCCGACGCAAAAACCGGTCGTCAGCTTGTTGCCGCGGCCAAAAGGAGCCTCGATTCGCCGGCCTGGGCCGATCAGCTCGCGCAGTGCGTCAGGAACGACGTAGTGATAGACCGTGGTGAGCGGCCGGTTGAAGACGACTTCCGCCAGGAGCCGATCGTTCCGGGCTGCGACTTCCCAAACCGCCAGGTTATCGGGCAGTTCGTCGTCGGCGAACAGGTTCTGCTGGTGCGGGCGGGCCACGGGACGGTTTCAGCCAGTCTGGAGAGTGCTGCGAGCCGTTCAACAACATCGTACCTGCCGCCTCAGCTGCCTCGCTGCCTACTCGTCCTCATCTTTCACCAACGGGCGAGACAGGACGTGCAGCGACGGCGGGGCCAGTTCGTCCGCCCGCTGGGGCGGAGTCCGGGGCTCCTCGCGTTCCAGCTGTACCGACAGATTCTCCAGCATCGAGCCGACATCCACATAATCGGCCTGCCGGAGATCGGGCATCTGTTCCAGCCGGGCGGCCTGCATCCGGCGGAGATCTTCCCGCTCGGCTTTCTGGTCGCTGAGCGTAAACGCCACCAGCGTCGCTACGAGGGCCAGGCTGACCGCGCCGACGATGCCGAGCAGATATGTTGACAGCGATTCCATAGGCGGTGGTGCGTTGGGCGAGCTGTACCGCTGCAAACGCTTGGCCAGGATGGTGGGCGCCACGTGCAGTCCGCCGGGGGATTCGTAGCCCTCGCGTTTGAAGAAGTAGCCGACCACGCGAACCGGCGTCCGCAGATTCTGGCCCGGCTCCATCCCCTTCGGCAGGCTGGTGCAGACGACCCGATAAGGGTGCGTGCTGGAGTCGTCGGTGAAGATCCAGGCTTCATAGAGCTTGCGGAGGCCGTACGAATTTTCCGCGGCGGCGAATTCCCGCAGCCGCCACATCTCTCCGGTGACCGTGACGACGTCTCCGCGGAACCGCTCGGATTCCGCCATCAGATTGATGTAGAGGACGTCTTTGCGGGCAGCCCGCTGCAGATCGCTGGCTGGAACATCGCGAGCATGGGCCAGCACGCGAAAAAAACTGTCGCCTTCGTCACGGCGAATTCCGAGCGTGTTGTCGCGGACGCCGTCCAGCCATCCGGTCGGCAGGGCCACTCCCACGTCGGCTGCCGAGACGCGCTGTTCGTCTTCGGGCAGAACAGAAGTCGAACTCACCCGGAACTCGTCGTCCCGCAGCGGTGGATCCTCTTTGATGGAGTAGTCCGCTTCCAGATTACGGGCGGGATCTGCGGGGGAAGAGGTGACTTTCAGACTGGAGAATCGCCAGGTTTCCACGAGCCACAGAAACAGGCCGAACATCACCACTGCAACGATCATCCGGGCCTGAAACTGTCGATTCAGGAACCTCGGATTCTTGTTGGAGAGCTGAAAACGCATGGGGGAACGGTCTTCTGGATGCGATCAGGCTCGTGGTCGAAAGCGCCGCACAGAGAACGCAGACGGAAAAGTTGCGGGAATTCGCATTGTAACAGGTGTCAAGTTCACCACAACCTCCGCTACGTCAGCGGGTTTTGACCGGCGAAGCCCCGCTTCGCCGTCTTGCGGGATTCCCGAAACTTCGAGCGGAATACGGGTTGGGCCGTTGACGGCGGAGATCCATCCGCGTTTCTACTGTCTGAGAATCCTCGGAACTGGTAACTCCGCGAGGTTCGGGTAAACAGACCGAGATCGGGTCTAGCCCGCCGGGCTGGCGCGGGGTAGGATGCGAAAAGTCGCCACTTTTGTGCAGGCAGCGATGCTGACTCCAGACCGTGTTCTTGTGTCAATGCTGCGATCTGACTCGAGTGGACTGAATTGAGAGCCCGTCGAGCATCGAATTTTTCTCCCATGCGTGCGGTGAATCAGCGAGAGCTTGTTAACGAGGGGCGCCGAAGCGGCGCGGCACTGGATTACGTGCTGGTGCTGGCGGCGACGTTCCCGGTCGTCCTGATTGTGACTGTCTACGGAAAACGGACAATGGCGCTGGTGTGGGAAATGCTCTGCGTGCAGGTCTCGTGGCCGTTTCTCTAAGAATGGAATTCCAGGAAACACAGGCGATGCAGGAGTCCGGGAAGTGAACAGTCATTCGGTTCGGCAGTTCTGGGGACGCGTGCACCGGGACGAACGGGGCGCAGTCAGTCTCGAAACGATTCTGATTGTCGCGGCGATCGTGATTCCAATCCTGATTTTCCTGTTGAAATACGGCTGGCCAACGATCAAGAACTACTTCAACACGGGTCTTCAGAATCTGCAGAACGAGTCCAATAACGTCACCAACGGCGGTTAGGCATCCGACAGATACGGAGTGAGCGGGCATGCTGCTTTGGGCCGTTCTGCTGGCGCTGCTGGCCGTCGCCGCCGGCACTGACCTGAAGTGGCAGAAGATTCCGAACTGGATCACGTATCCCGGCATTTTGATCGGCCTCGGCCTGCGAGGAGTCCTGGGGGGGTGGCTGGCCGCGGAAGACGGCATTCGCGGTCTGGTCATCTGCGGCGGCATCATGCTGCTCTGTTTCGTCATGTTTCAACTCGGGGGCGGCGACCTGAAGCTGGTGGCCATGATGGGCGCGTTTCTCGGTTGGGAGCGAGGCATTGAGGCCCTGCTCTGGACTTTCGTTCTGGGAGGAGTTCTGGGCGTGGCCTGGCTCATCTGGCAGATCGGCGTCTTCCGTTTGCTGGGCGCAACCGCGCGCCAGTTATCCCGCATCTGGAATGCCCGCGGCTGGGTTCCGCTCACCGTGGAGGAACGGCGTCCGCTGCAACAGCAGTTGTTTCTGGCGCCGGCCGGTCTGCTGGCGGCCGTGATTGTGACCTGGCCGGACTGGCAGCTATGGCTGTCTGCAAACAGTGTTGGCGGGAATCGCTGACGGTCGTGATCGGAGGGAAGACGATGAACCGCAGCCTCCTCGAATCGTGCTGGCCGGGGCTGCTCGCCCTGGCAGCGTGTTTCGTGCTGCTGCGGATTCTGGCCCGGGCCAGCGGCGCCTGCTGGGACTGGTCCCGGCTGGGGCAGGTCCACCGTTGCGAGCAGGGGGGCGTCCAGAGCCTGGCTTTTGTCCTCACGTTTCCGCTGTTCCTGGTGATCCTGATGCTGATCGTGCAGATCAGCCAGCTCATGGTGGCGCAGATGGTGGTGCATTATGCTGCGTTTGCCGCGGTGCGGGCCGCCTGCGTCTGGATTCCCGCCGAAGTCTGCGGATCGGTCAACGAACGCGCGAACGTGCAGTCGGTTTTCCCGCAGACCGGCACTATCGACGGCCTGAGCCTCGTCACGATCGACCCGGGTCTCGTCAGTCCGAAGCTCCAGCAGATCCGATCGGCGGCCGTTCAGGCCATCGCCCCGATCTGTCCGTCAGCAGACTTCGGTTCGACCGCGTTTCCGTCGATGGCCAATCTCGAACGGATTTCCGCACAACAGCAGGCGTATGCGGCCCTGGTTCCGGCGTCGCAGTCGAACACTCGCATTCCCGCCCGGTTGCGCAACAAGCTGAT
The DNA here is from genome assembly GCA_942493135.1 of uncultured Planctomycetaceae bacterium. Taxonomy (GTDB): domain Bacteria; phylum Planctomycetota; class Planctomycetia; order Planctomycetales; family Planctomycetaceae; genus Planctellipticum. Next base: position 4,599,350 of record OW818684.1, read on the forward strand.
GTATGCCGATCAGAACACCGTGGTGACGTTGCGCTGGATGGATGCGATGAGCCAGCAGGGGCGGGATTCGCTGTCGCACCGTACGTACAATCCCCGCAACCACGACAATCCGTCGATCGTCTTCGATCCCTATGAAGTTGGCTGGCAGGATCCGCTCACGGTGCGCGTCGAGCATCAGTTTGCACTGATTCCCGGCCCCGGGCGTCTGCTGGCGAGGTACATCGTCCGGGCCGATGGCCAGCCGGATGCCGTCGCCCCGCTCATTCAGACCGCCTCAGGCTACCGTCAGCGGGTCAATACCGTGCAGATTTTTGCCGAGGGAACGCTGAGCAACGAAGGCATCAAGTCCGTCAGGCCGTATCTCTATGATCGGTAACCTGCCATCGGCGAATCTGTTGACCGCTGCCTTCGGCCGGGGGCGGGGGCTCGTGCTGCGTCTGCATCGCGACGAACGGGGCGTCATCAGCGTTTTGACGGTCTTTGCAACGTTTCTGTTTACGATCCTGCTGGTGATGCTGATCAATGTCGGCCGGCAGATCGACGACAAAATCCGCATGCAGAACGCCGCCGACGCTTCGGCGTATTCCGGCAGCGTGGCGATTGCCCGCGGGATGAACGCCCTGGCCTTCAGCAATCATCTGCTCTGCGAAGTCTTCGCGCTGACGGCCTATATGCGAGAAGGGCGGGACCAGAATGCGGACAAGCTGGTTCCGGAGATTCTGCAGGCCTGGCGCGTCGTCGGCAGCCAGTTCTCGACCGGAACCGGCAAGTACGGTGACTCCCAGAAGTTCAAACTCATGGGGCAGGCGATCGTCAACAAGGCCGACGTGGAACAGAAGATGGTCGACGCGTTCAGCGCGTTGGCTCGTGAGCAGTCCCGCATCTCGCTGCCGCTGTTCGAATACATTCTGGCGGGGCCGAACGGTCCGGGTGATCCGCTGGGCGGCTTCATTCCCCGTTTCCAGCGGGCCGTTGTCCGGGCCACTCCGGTCATCGCCGAGACTGCCGTCGACGACATCGTTCAGCGTTACGGGTCGACTTCGCAGGGGATCCACGAGAATCAGCCGCTGCGGGCACTCCTCTGGCGCAGCAATGTGCTCGCCGTCGGATACACCGATGAGGACGATCCCACGGCTCGCACCGTGCCGGCCCTGGACCCGTCGCCGCTGGGCCCCGACACGATGATGCCGAACCTGAACGCCTACTTTCAGCGGGCGCTGGATCGTCGACGGGCGCTGGCGTTCTTCTACCTGGAGAACTGGATCAGCCACTGGCAGACGAAGTATTTCGAGTACCCGACGCCGTCGTATTCATCCCGCGAAGGGGATACGACCGCCAAGATGTCCCAGTACATCAACCTGTGGAGGGTGTTTACATGCTATCAGCTCAATAAGCTGCTCGACGAGTATCCCAGCACCAATCTGCCGCACATGCTTCGCGAGCTCGATGCCTCGATGGGTGGAGGATGCGCCGATTTCAATTCGCAGCAGCAGGCGACCCTCGAACGCGACTACCAGTTTGTCGGTACGGCATACTGGCCGCCGCTGTCGACCATGTTTCCGGGACTGTTTCGCAATCCGCTGGAGCGTGATTCCCGGAACTATGCCGTCACGTTTGCTCAAGCGGAGATCTATATTCCGTTTCGAAGGTACTTCTGTTGTCCGTGGGCCTATCCGGTGGCCTGCAGGGACGAGAACGGTCAACAGACGACCTGCTGGATCAATCAGTACGACAACTGGCCGCACGAGTGGGATCTGTTCAACCAGAACTGGACCGCCCGGCTGACGCCGGCGTCGGCGCCGAGCCTGATATCCGTCCTGCAGACACACCCGAGCCGCTATTTGACCGGCGCCCTGATCAGCTATGTTCCGCCACGCGTAGGCAACTTGAGCCAGACGCAGTTGCAGACTATCAGCCCGCACTAGCCATTTGAGCCGGCACGACGACCCGAGGAAAGTCCGCAGTGATTGCCCGCAATTATCGCCGCGTCCATGTATGCCGCCCCGTGGCGATCCGGGCCGGTCTGGCGTCGCTGGAACTGACGCTCAGCATCCCGTTTCTGATGTTGATGACTGCGCTGATGATCAACATCGGTTTTGTCGGCGCCTGGAAAGTGCGCGCCCAGGGCTCGACCCGCTATGCGACCTGGCGCTCGCTGGCGGTCCGGACCGGCCAGTGGAATCCTCCGCCCGACAACTGGCCGGCGGGTGCGCCGCTGACTTCCGAATCCGGTCCCGACCTTCCCCAGGTCGCCCCGATCTGGAATCAGCCTCCCGATCTGACAGTTCAATGTATTCGCGGGCCGCTCCTGACCGCTCCCAGCACCCAGGAAATCATGATCGTCGAGGGGCGGCTGGAGATGGACGGCAGCGTTCATCGCGGTCGCGCTCAGGTCAGCAAGCCCGTGCCGCTCTTTCGTGGCTCCATGCCGGGCGGTCTGGGACGGCTGTCGTTCAATCTGGCGCAGGATCTGCTCGACCATCGCTGGCAGTTCTTCTCGCTGGGAATTCCCGACAATATGTATCCCCGGGCGCGAGTCTGGTACGACATGGAGCATCTCGATTTCGCCAACCTCAGCGGGCAGGCCTCCGGCAAATACAACCAGCTCGAGCAGCTCTGGCAGCAACTGGTCAACAGCTCCGACCGGCGACATCTCAAGACGCTCGATCAGGACGAAGAGTTCATCCGCTATCGCGGCACGGCGCCGGACTTCTATCCCCGGCTGCCGTACGAGTGCGCCGGCGACCTGGTCACGGTGCGGATCAATGCCGTCGAACCGCTGATTCAGAACATCCAGCGTTTGCCATGTACCATGTCCCAGGCATTCATGGGGCTGTACAGGCCGTGGATCTGCGGTCTGGAGACTTGCTCGTTTCCTGACGGGCAGATTCAGCCGTTGCGGCATCGATTCGACGATCTCAAGAGCTTTATCGGAAGACTCCCCCGGACCTTAAACTGTCCGGCCGGGAACGACCTTCAGCGGTGTTTCTGTATGGGCCCTGGCTGCCCGACGCCTTGTCCGCCTTCCCCGGTTGGAGTCGGGTACTGAACCGTGGATACGTCGTCTGCTGAACCTGAAGGCTCTCCTTCGACCGTGCCGCGACGACCGCCTCGCTCGCTGGCGCGGATCATCGCCGGCCGCGCGACGGACCTCTTCGCCGTCGGTCTGGTGCTGATGGTGGGCCTGTCGGCCGGCAACCAGATCGTCGCCTGGTGGCGGGTCGAACCATCCTCAATGTCTCATCCCGTCGGCGCGGACGAGCTGGCCGACTGGGATGCGCGGGCCGTGGATGTCACGATTGGAGACTCGGGCGCGACCCTTTCGCGGCGAATCATCTCCGGCGATCGTTCGGCGGCGGAGCAGGCGCTCGCGGGGTTCTGCGGCGACGTGTCTGCCCGCGTGACGTCGGCAACAGTGCCCGTCACCGCCGACGAGGCCGGGTGGTTGAAACGGATTGAAACGTTGCCGCCGGCGGTCGAGTCGGGCGACAGCGTCGATGCCGTCTACCTGCCGCCTGCCCCGCTCCCGCAAGCCGTCGCCGTCCGGCAGGTCCGCGCCCGGTCGGCTGACGACGCGGACCACCGCATCACGGCGACCGCGTGGGCGCTTCCCTACGGCGAAGGGCGCTGGCTGCTCTATGCCACGCCGTTTGCCGGACAATCGGCCGGGCCCGTCATCGGCGAACTCGAACTCCCTCCCGGCGCCCGGCGGATCCTGGGCTGGCGCGATGAGAACGGCGCTGCGGTGGTGGCTTTCGAGGGGGGCGGTTCGCTGCAGGACTGGACCGGCTATTATCGCAAGCTGGCTCAACTCGAAACTCAGAACCTGACCGGCGGTTCCGCAATCCTGCGGGGGCGTCATGCCAACTCTCAGCTTGACGTCCAGCTGCAGTCGAACGGTGATCGCGTGACCGGAATCTGCTGGTGCACGCCGCCTTGCGACCGTCAGCAGGCGTCTCAAGCCGCCGAAGCGCCGGCGTCAGAGTCCGTGTCTCGTCCGTGAATTGTCAATTCTGCCTCAGAGCGACTCCAACGAAAGCTGCGATATGAAGGGTGTGCCGGGAATCGTGCTGGCGCTGGGACTGGGCCTTGCCGGCGCCCTGCTGAGCTGGTTCTACCTGGAAGGTCTCGCCGGCCGCGATGCGCGTGTCGGCTTCATCGGCATCCGGGCCAACGTCCAGCTCAACGCGGGCGAGGCCATCAGCGCCGAACATCTCGTTCGTGTCGATATCCCCCGCAGCGGCGTCGGCAACCTCGAACAGGTTGCTCCGCTGTGGGATTACCAGAGCACGGTCGTCGGCCAGACCTCGAACCGCAGCTACCGCGGCGGCGAGCTGGTCCTTTACCAGGACATCCGCACCCCAGGCCAGCGCGATCTCAATGAGAAGCTCGGCCCGGATGAAGTGGCGCTCTGGCTTCCCGTCGATCCACGCACGTTCAACGCTTCTCGCGTCAATCCCGAGGACGACGTTTCGTTTCTGATTCCCCGGCTGCCGGGCGGCAGCGCGGGGGCGCTGGCCCCGATTCCTGAGACGGAACCGGTACAGCCTCCCACCGGGATCGGTTCCGACATCATCGGTCCGTTCCGGATCCTCGAAATTGGCAATCGGACCGGCCGGACTGACGTCTTCCGGGCGGCCGGGGGGCGCGGCGGCAATGAGACCTCGATCACCGTCGTCGCCAAAATGGTGGGAGGCCATCTCGAAGCCAAGGCCGAGCGTATCACCGAGTATCTGCGGAATACCCGTTCGCAGGGGCTGCAGGTGCTGCTCCATCCGAAGAAACGCTGAATTCTGTCCCTCGGACTCTCGCCAACTCATCAGCTCGATCGCAACATCGATGAAAATCTGGTTCAACAAGATTCACGACAGCCGGCGGACCCTCATTGAGACCGAGGAGTCGACGATCCGTATTGGCCGCGATCCGTCCAACACGATCGTGCTGCAGAGTCCGCTGGTCTCCAAGCGGCAGGCGGTCGTCTCGCGGGAAAGCGGCCAGCTCAAGCTCGAAAACATCGGCATTAACGGCTGCATGGTCGGGGAAGTCGAAGTTCTCGGCGGTCACTCCGCGCTGTTCAAGGCCGGCGATTCCGTCCGGATCTGGCCATTCACGCTGACGTTCGAATCGGAGGAGGTCTCTCCGATCAGCCGGGCGGAGCTCGAAGCTCACCTGCGGTCGTTGATGGCCGACGTCAACCAGCGGGTGCACCGCAAGCTGCTGGAACGGCTGGACCTGTATGAGATCGAAAACAGCCGGGTCGGAAACCCCGACACCATCGTGCTCCTCGAGCGGAACATTGAAGACGTCTGCCGCGAACTCCAACTGTTCGGAACCGACAACGAGCAGCTCCTGGAGGAAATTGTCGGACTGACGCTGCGCGATCTGCTGATCAATCAGTTGATTCTGGAGAGCGGCAAGGAGAATCTCGATTCCCTGGCCCGACTGACTTACAACGAGTTCGACATTCCCGCCACGCTGGTTCCCGAACGAGAAGCGGAACTGCACAACCTGCTCGTCTTCTCCCGCGAACGGCTCGATCTGCAGCATCAGACGGACCTCAGCTCCAGGATCCGCCGGGTCGAATCGCAGTTCGCCGAAGTCTTCCCGCTGGTCCGTCCGCATCTGCATCGAGAGCTGCGGAAGTATCTCATCCTGCGGACGCTCAAGAAAGAGCTGAAAGACACCGTGTTCGGCTACGGCCCCCTGCAGGACCTGCTCCGGGCGCCCACCATCAGCGAAATCATGGTCGTCAAAAGCGACCAGGTCTATGTCGAACGCGACGGCCTCGTGGAACTTTCCGGCCGCCGGTTCATTTCCGACAAGGTCACCGAGTCGATCATCGAACGGATCGTGGCCCAGGTCGGCCGCCGAATCGACAAGAGCCAGCCCCTCGTCGACGCCCGCCTGCCCGACGGCAGCCGCGTCAATGCAATCATTCCGCCACTGGCCACCCGCGGCCCCTGTCTGACCATTCGCAAGTTTCCGGTCCACCGGTTCACGGTCGACGACCTGATCGAACTCGGTTCGCTGACGTCTTCCGCCGCCATGTTCCTGCGGGCCTGCGTGGTCGACCACCGGAACATCCTCGTCAGCGGAGGAACCGGCACCGGCAAAACGACAATGCTCAACGTTCTGTCGAGCTTCATTCCGCACAAGGAGCGGATCGTCACGGTGGAGGACACCACCGAACTGCAACTCCACCAGGACCACGTCGTCACGCTGGAGTCCAAGCACGCCAACGTGGAAGGGGCGGGAGAGTACACCATTCGCGACCTCGTGCGAAACTCGTTGCGAATGCGGCCCGATCGGATCATCGTCGGCGAATGCCGGGGGCCGGAAGCTCTCGACATGCTCCAGGCCATGAACACCGGCCACGACGGTTCGATGACGACCGTCCACGCGAACAACACCGACGACGTGATCAAGCGTCTGGAAGTGCTGGTACTGATGGCCGTGGAGTTGCCGGTGGTCTCGATTCACCGGCAGATTTCCTCGGCGCTCGACATCGTCGTGCAGATCACCCGGATGCCGGGCGGCCAGCGCCGGGTCTCCCAGATTTCCGAAGTCGCCGGCTACGATGTCGACCGCAGCTCGCTCATCATCCGCGACATCTACGCATTCCGCGACGGACAGATCCTGCATCCCACCGGGTACCTTCCCACGTTCATCGATTCGCTGATCGCAAAAGATCTGCTGCAGCTCGAATTCCTGTACGGCGACTAGCCGCCCGTTCCCCCTGAACCGCGTGACTTCCGTCCGCTGCATCACCGAGGCCCGATGTCCCTGATCCTGTCCCTCATCTTCGGCGCTGCGATCGTCCTGCTTGTCTGGGCCGGGGACGATGCGTTCGGTCGTTTTCTCGACTTTGTCGAGGCCGACTTTCGTTCACAACTCCGGCGGCTGCGGGCAAGTCCGCGGTACGTCCGCTCGGGGTTGCTGTCGTGGTGGATCTTCGTGCTGGCGCTGTTCCTGGTGCTGTCGTTCGTGTTCAACATCCCGATTCTGGGCCTGGCAGTCTCCGGCGTCCTGTTTCTCGCCCCGTGGTATTTCGTCCGTCGCTGGGCGCATCTGCGTCGTCAGCTCATCGACGATCAGATGGCCGACGCGATGGTTTCGCTCGCCAGTGCCATCCGGGCCGGGCTGTCGCTGCCCCAGTCGCTGGAGATACTTGCGAATCAGAGTCCGCGACCCATCAGCCAGGAGTTCCAGCAGATCGTTGGTGAATACCAGATGGGCAAGACGATGGAAAAATGTCTCGACGAAGCCCGCGAGCGGCTGCGCAGCGAAAACTTCGCGCTCTTCGCCGCCGCCATGCAGGCCAGTCGGTCGAGCGGCGGCAGGCTGAATGAAACGGTGGAACGGATCGCAGTCTCCGTACGGGAAATGCAGCGGCTGGAACGAAAGATTCAGGCCGACACCTCCCAGGCCCGGACGAGCGCTTTCTACATGGCTCTGGTGCCGATTGCGATCCTGGCCATCTACTACTTCGTCGTCGATCCGGAGAGCACCTCGCGGCTGTTCACTTCGGTTCTCGGACAGATTTTTCTCTGCACTTCGCTCGTGTTGAATCTGGTCGCTTATCTCTGGGCCAGACAGATTCTCAATCCCGATATCTGAGTCGGACTCAAACGTTCCTCGCGTTCCCCGAAATCGAGTCTCACAGGTCCGCCGGTCCCATGCTGCTGCTGGCTCAATCTCCGCTGCTGAATCTCGTCCTGCCTCTGCTGGGGTGCGGACTGGTGGGCGTCGCGGTCTTCGTATTCATTCGCTCGATCGCCAACACGCTCGCCGCCGATGATCTCGAAAAGGATCGCGAGTGGCGGTACGACGCCAATCGGATTCAGGAGCTGAGTCGGATCAGCCCCGTTTATCGAGCCTTCCACCCCGTCCTGCAGGCCCTCGCCCGCTTCAACCGCAACGCGTTCCGCGAACAGCTCCCCGAAATCGGCCGCGAACTGCAGGCGGCGGGGTTTCCCCGTTTCTGGACACCCGAGGAGTACCTGGGACTGCTCGAAGTCTGGTCGCTGTTCCTGATGCCGGCCTACGTCTACCTGGCCGTTCTGTTCATGGGCCCCGCCGGCGTCGTTCTGGCCATCGTCCTGACGATGCTTACAGGCTGGCTGCTGCGACGTCGATTGCGGGGGCTGGCGCTCCGCCGCATTGTGCTGATCAAACGCCGGCTCCCGTTCATGCTGGATCTCGTGACGTTGCTGATGGAAGCCGGTTCCACGTTTTACCAGGCGCTCGAACGGGCCGTCGAAGAGTTCCGAACGCATCCCGTTGGAGCCGAATTCGGCCGCGTTCTCAGCGAAATGAACATGGGCAAGGGACGCATCGCCGCTCTCGAAGCGATGCGCGACCGGCTCCACGACGACGATATCACCGGAATCATCGGGTCCATCATTCAAGGCGAGCAGCTCGGCACGCCGATCGTCCGAATCTTCCGTACGCAGGCCGACGTGCTTCGACTGAAACGGAGCCAGCGGGCGGAAATGGTCGCGGGCGAAGCGGCCGTCAAGATGCTCCTGCCGGGAATTTTGATCATGGCCTCCACCGTGTTGATCATTCTCGGCCCGTTTCTGATCAACTTCATCTATATGGATTTCGGCACCTGAACCGTTTCGGCGAACCGGGGTCGAATTCGTTCCAGCACGCGTTCGCGGCCGTTAGAATGGATTTTTGCAGTCTTCAGCGTCGCCATTGCGAATTGAAAACGCTTCCATGACACAGGTCTCCACCAGTGCTCCCGGGCGACTGACCGTTCTTGCGGGAGCGGAACAGGGATCCGTCTACGTACTGGGCGACGAAATTGTCCAGATCGGAACCGGTCCCGACAATCAACTCGTGCTCCACGATTCCCACATCGCAGAACAGCACTGCAGCGTGGTGCGGCGAGGCGGCCGATTCGCCATCTACGCGCAGCCGGAGACTGGAATTCTGATCGACGGCCGACCGCTGCCGGTCGACCAGTGGGTCTGGCTTCCCCCGGAGGCCGTCCTGCAGCTTTCGCCGCAAACGGTCGTCTACTTCTCCGCCACCGGCCGCGACCTCGCTGCACCAACGCCGGAACTGACGCCGACGAGTCCATCCGCCGAACCCGCTCCGGTCCGGAGCGGCGCCCGGAAGAAGGCGAAGAAGGGCGAAAAGTCCGATTCTCGCCGGCAGACCGCCCGTTTCATCACCGATCGCTCGGGAGAGACGCTCGTCCGTCTCGGCGAAGACGGGCAACTCCCGGAGCTGAATCTGGCGGATGTCGGCAGCGCCCGTCGAGCCGATCCGCGCAAGAATGCTCAGGGAAACCCGGTGCTGGTCTATGCCGCCCTGGCGTTCAGCGTTCTCGCCTCAGTCGTGCTGCTCATTCTGGAACCGGAGATCGGCGGTCCGGCCAGTTCCCGCGCCGGAGCACGGACGGAAATCGTTCGTGAGTTCATCGGTCAGCCAGGGGAACCTCTCAAACCCCATCAACAGCTCCTCCGCGAGGCGACCCTCGCCCATTCTCGCGGCGACTCCAGGTCCGAACGCGAAGCCCTCCGCAATGTCCTGCAGATGCTCAACTCCGAAGACCGGAACCCGTTTGTCGGACTGACGGGCCGCCTCGAAGACGATGAACGGCTGCGACAACTCATCGCAGTGCTCCTTGCGCCCTGAGCCTCTCGATTCTCGCCGGACGGGCTGCGCCCGTAGAATTCCCGGCCGACAATTCGTTTCACGTTTCAGAGCGGAACGGCTCTCGAAAGGTCGTGCGGTGGCGAGCGAACAGCAGCGATATCAGATCCTCGAAAAGATCGGCGCCGGCAGCTTCGCCACGGTCTATCGCGCCCGCGATGTCGAACTGGGCCGCGAAGTCGCCATCAAGCAACTCCATCAGCAGTTCCTGGAAGATCCGCGTCAGCTTGCCCGGTACTGGCTCGAAGCCCAGCTTCTGGCCTCGCTCCACCATCCGAACATCGTCACGATCTTCGACGTCGACCGCGATCGCGGCTGGCTGATCATGGAACTGATGCAGGGGAATCTCGCCGAACGGCTGAACGGCAAACCGATGGATCTCCGGGCGCTGCGGGCCACGCTCGCTCACAGTCTGCGGGCCCTCAAGTATCTGCACGAACAGGGGGTGATCCACGGCGACATCAAGCCCGGCAACATGATGATCGACGCGCGCAAACGGGTCAAAATCGGCGATTTCGGTCTCGCCCGACGGGCCAGTAACGACGAAGGGAGCCTGCTCAAAGGGTCGACTAAGTACATGGCCCCCGAAATGGTCTCCGATGACTTCGGCGATGTCGGCCCCGCCAGCGACCTCTATTCCCTCGGCTTTTCCGCCTACAGCCTGCTCTGCGGCGAGAATTTCGAACAGCTCTTTCCGGGCCTCAACGCCTTCGGCCGCGATCGTCAGGTCGCCTGGATGATGTGGCACGCCGCCCCCGACCGCCGACTCCCCGAAATCCGCCGCGTGCTCGAAGGCGTTCCCGAAGACATTGCACGCGTCGTTCAGAAACTGACCGAGAAAGACCAGTCCCTGCGTTACAAGTCCGCAGACGAAGCCCTCTCGGATCTGCAGGTTGATCTCAAGGTCGTCGGCGGCGCAGACGAGCCTGCGGCTCCTGATGACCCGGGCGCACGTCGCAGGGTCTGGGTGGCTGCGGGGGCGCTCGGCCTGTCGCTGGTCATGAGCATGGCCATGCTTTTCTGGCCGTCGGGCAAGCCCCAGGTCGTTCGCTCAGAGCATACAGTGGCAGGCATTCTGCACAGAATTCTCCCGGACGAAGGCCGGATTGTCGTGCAGGATGCTCACAGCGGCGCCCTTGAAGAATTTGAACTTCCGCGCCGGCAGAAGATCTTCCTGCTCAATGACAAGCGGAACATTCTGCTCCGCGAACTGCAGCCCGGCGATCTGCTCACGATCGAACCCGATGCCAGGCGGACCGACCTGGCGCTCGGTATTGTCGTCGATCGCCCCGTGCAGAGCCGCGGCGTCATCAAGCAGCTGAATCTACCCGAACAACGACTGGTGATCGCGCTCTCCGAGGGCTCACTGCGCGATGATCTGCCAGTTCACGTCCCCGCGCCAGCCGTGCTCGAACTCAACGGCGCCAGAGTCAAGCTGGCCGATCTCCAGGTCGGCGATCACGTCTCCTTCGCGCACGTCACCGAGCCCGGCGGCCGGGCCAGCAGATTGCTGCAATCCCTCGACGCCGCCCGGCTGGTCTCATCCGTCGGAAGCCTGCGCGAAGTTCGGGATGACGGTCGAATGCTCCGGATCCAGATCGGACCATCAGGAGGCGCGACGCTCGATCTGCCGCTGGCGGCCGACTGCCGGATCAGCGTCAACGGAGAAGTCACCCGTGGCGGAGTGTCATTAACGGCAGCGGACCTTGCTCCAGGAGATCGGCTGTCCCTCAAGCACGACACCCACATCCGTGAACTGCAGGCGACGCGCAGTGAAACCGTCGACGGCGTCATCGAAAAACTTGACCCGGCCGGCCGCGAACTGCTGGTGATCGCTCCCGACGGCCAGCGCCAGACCGTCCGCCTCGACCCGCAGACCGAAGTCACGCTGGGGCTCGAAAAAGTCCCCCAGCTGTCGCTACGCCGGTTCGACACGGTGCGAGTGACCGGTTTTACTCAGGGCGGAGCACTGCAGGCTTCCGCCATCGATGCCCGCCGGCCGATGCAGGCGGACCGCTGGGCTGTCGTCATCGGGACGCAGTCATATGCGGATACCTCGCTCAGTCCGGTAAAAACCGCCCTCGACGATGCCCGGCTCGTGCATTCCGCACTTCTGAAACGCTATGCACTCTCCGACCAGCGCGGACCGCTCCTGCTGGACGCGACGCTCGACGAATGGAAGCGAACGCTCGAAGACGTACTGTCGGCCGCCAAGCCGGCTACGCAGGTCATCATCTATGTCACCGGCCATGCTTACCGAACCGGCGACGGCAAGGTCTACCTGGCTCCGCGCGACTACGATTCCGCCCGAACGACCGAAACCGGTCTGCCGCTGACCTGGCTCCTCGAACGCCTCGAAGCCTGCCCCTCGAACGACAAGCTCCTCCTCTGGGACTGCACCCCGGAAGGGAGCGGACGCGATCTGCAGCGTCAGCCGGCCGGGAAAGGGATTCTTGATGAGTTGCAGTCGCCCCTCAAGTCCACAACGATCGTCATGAGCTGCGATGCAGGTCAGCAGAACCGGGTCTGGAACGAGCGCAGACGAGGACTGTTCGCCGCCAGCCTTGCGGAGGCCTTTGATGGTGCTGCCGACGCCGACCGTGACCTCCACCTGACGTCCACCGAACTGATGAACTCACTGACCCTGGCCATGAAGGACGCCGAGGAGAGGACGGGCCACGCTCAGACTCCGCTCCTGATCCGTCCCTCGGCCCGGTAGCCTGCCGCTGACGCAACTCATTTTTCCCAGAGACATTGCGGCAGCCGCGGGGCTTCCGAGCAAAACGTCGACGGGCCGGACTTGCATTTCCGGCCCATCAACGCGATAACTGGCAGTCTGCATTGAACCTGCAGCGGAAATCCGTGTTTCAACCGGTTCCGCGGCAGCAATTTGCAACAACGGGATGTAGCGCAGCCTGGCTAGCGCACTTGCTTGGGGTGCAAGAGGTCGTGGGTTCAAATCCCGCCATCCCGACTTAGCAGTAAGTCTTTGATTTGCAAGATGTTGTGAGTTGCTCTGGCGTAGCGGGATTGTCGAGAAATGCCAGTTGAAACGTGGTAGATTTACCACGATTCAAGGAGGCGTCAGATGTCCCGCCGTAAGCGCGCGATTCCGTCCTATTTGCTGCACCGTCCCTCTGGCCAAGCTCGCGTTCGAATCAATGGACGCGATTTCTATCTTGGCCCGTACGGCAGTGATGAGTCCCGGCAGAAGTATGCCGAGCTGATTCAGCAGCAGGCGTCCGGTCCGGTTGCGGACGATCAGTTCAAGCCACAGCAGCCCGCAGATTCCATCAGCGTCGCGGAGCTGGTTCTCGCGTTCCTGCGACACGCGGAATCGCACTACGTCAAGAACGGCAAGTCGACTTCCGAGGTCTTCCTCATCAAGTCTGCGGTTCGTTCGCTGGTCGATCTGTTCGGACTGACGCCCGCGGTCAACTTCGGCCCAATGGCGCTCAAGACAGTCCGCGAGGCCATGATTTCTGCCGGCTGGGTCCGCACATCAATCAACTCGGCCGTGTCACGAGTCCGCCGCGTCTTCAAGCACGGAGTCGAGTGCGAGCTCATCCCTGTCGAGGTTCTACAGCGGCTGCAGGCAGTGGCCCCGTTGCTGCAGGGACGCACCACCGCACCGGATCGCCCCAGGCGATCCGCGGTATCGCAGGAACAGATTGATGCTGTCCGAGCCGTTGTTCCCGAACTTGTGCGGGATCTCATCGATCTCCAGCTCCTGTGCGGTTGTCGGCCGGGAGAGCTGCTCCAGCTCACCGGTGAAATGATCGATCGCAGCCGGACGGTCTGGGTCGCGGTCCTGGACGAACATAAAACCGCCCACCATGGACATGGTCGGCGGATCTATTTTGGTCCAAAAGCTCGGCTGATTCTGATGCGATACTTCGGGAAAGGACCCTCCCTGACGCTGTTCCCGATCCTGAGGACCTCGTACACGCGTGCTGTGACCCGCGGGTGCGAGGTGGCATTCAAAATGCCCGATCATCTCCGGAGCCCCGCCAGTACGCTGACGCCAGAACAGCTCGAAAAGGTGCGTCGACAGGCGTCTGAGTGGCGTCTCAATCACGTCTGGTCGCCTCACTGGCTGCGGCATACGGCCGGAAAGCGGCTGCGCGAAGAATTCGGGCTGGAAGCTGCCCAAGCCGTTCTGGGGCATGCGAAAGCCGACATGACGGAGCATTACGCGGGACTGGCCCACGCCCGGGCGATCGACGCGGCCGCGAAAGCCGGTTAAACCAAATCGCAGCCGAAGATTTGATTCGATTCCCGGTCCTCTTTACTTTATGGTCCCGCCAGTCACATGACGGATGGGCAGCCAAAGTGAGTAAGGAGGACCACATTGCTGCAGGAAACGGATTTCGGTTGGAAAGCGTGCCTGAAATCGGCCCAGATCCGATTCGGCCAATTCGCGGAGCACACGGCTCAGCAGTTCCTGCCTCCGGTGGGAATAGTCGGGGTTCTTAGGCAAGAGGGAGGCGACCCGGACTACGAGCGTACGCTGGACTATCTCAAGCGGCGTTTTGACCCCTGGCGGGGAGAGGCCTACGAGGATCTGGAGACTGATAGCGACCTGCGGGAGTTGATGTTTGAATCTCCGGCATTTTCAACCTCGGGGGAACAGGACTCCGTTCGCTGGAGATCTAATTTCTACGTGTCGCCGGCACGTCTGCGCGAGACCTCGGATCGTTCTGTCCTCCGGTCGGCCAATCGAGCCCGCTGGGAAACCCTGAAGTTGATTGCCGCTGACGCCGGTCGCGGACTCGAGGAGTCGGGACAGCTGAACGAGTTCCTGACGCGCGAAGAACGGTATGATACCGGCAGTGCTGAGGCTTGGATGCGGGTTCTGTTCTTAGCGGCAGCCGGACTGCACATCCCTTCGATTCGGACTTCTCCGGTGAGTGTTGTGCAGCCGACAGGATATCGTACCTGTCGTGCGGAACTGGAGGACTGGCTCGCCTACCGAGAAGTCCTGCGCGTTCACGGACCGACCTTTCGCAAGGAATTGGAAGAATCAGGGGAGCCCGTTCCCACCTGGCTAATATCTCCTCCGGAATGGCCGGATAAATTGCCGACGTCCTCGTTCCAGATTCTGACAGACGTCCCGCTCCGGTCGATCGAGTTCATTGACCGGGCGCTCGCGCGATCTTCCACGCCAAACCCTTCTGGCAGCCCTGGTTTCCTGGGATTGATCGTTTCTCGTGATGCGAAGTCCGTGACGCGCCGGGGATACCCGCCGTTGAACCTGTCGCAAAGTCCCGTGTTGTGGAGCCTCTTCTCGCTCCTGTACGAGGCGGGTGGAAAGCCGAGACATCCAGACGCTTACCTCGTCGTAACGACGGAAGGAGTGGACGCGCTGCGAAAGGCGAAGTGTCGACTGAAGGATTCGTTGCTGCCGCTGGGAATTCGCATCGTCGGTCGAGGCTCCAAAGAATGGGTCTTGGCCGACGCCAGAACGTGACACGAGAAGTCACAAGTTTGTGTTTTGTGATGTCACGTTCCATTTCTACAACTGCCTCCGTCGTAAGTGATCTCACTCACTCGCAAGGAGGCCGTTTTCATGGCGATCGACATTGAATCCGAAGATCTGATCCCGTTTCCGGAGGCTCCCGCCGCCTTTCCCGGCCGCAAACCATGCCTCCAGACGCTCCATCGCTGGCGCACGATCGGTGTTCGAGGGCGGGTTCTCGAAACAATTCTGATTGGGGGAAGCCGGTATACGAGCCGCGAGGCGATTCGTCGCTTCTGTTCCGAAGCCCCTGCTACCCGACGAAACGGCCAGGTTTCCCCGCAGGACCGGTCCCGCCAGGCGACGGCTGCTATGGCAGTCCTGTCGGACATGGGAATCAGCCGCTCCTCGGCAGCACCCTGACAGAATCGCAGAGAACTTTGCGCCTCCCGGCGGATCGCTCCTGAGCTGTCTTCGCATTCACGATAGGTCGTGACGATCGGCAATCGCGTGCTGTTCGGAAATCGTTTTGAACTTGGCTGCCATCTCACGATGCTCAGCAGGCGGCGCGAGCAGCCGGTCTCAATGATGCCGCAATCTCGCATCCCTGGCGACGTTCGGCGGCCCGTTGTAATCCGACTGCGGCACACACGGTCGTCGCTTCGCGCCGGGCCCCGGCAGTTCTGCAAGACACGGCGTCGTCACGGATCTGCGCCGCGATGGGATTTCAGCGTCGCAGCATTGCTAACTCGCATTCTCAGTCGTCTACGGAAGGAGATCATGACTGGCTGGATCAAGCTGCATCGCGACCTGGTCGACCACCCGGTTTTTGCCGACGAGTCGCTCCTCAAAGTCTTTCTCTGGTGCCTCGTCAATGCCAATATCGAGACGAAGGCCTGGAACGGCACGCACCTGGAGGCCGGGCAATTCGCGACCGGTCGAAACACGGCTGCGGCCCAACTGGACAAGCACCCGTCGTCCGTCTACCGGGCGTTCCAGCGGCTGGAAGAACTGGGCTGCATTACCGTCACGGCGAACAGCCACTGGACCATCATAACGATCTGCAACTGGAGAAGTTACCAGGATTCCCCGGCAGGCGACCGAGCAGCTCGCGAACAGTCGGCGAACAATCTCCGATCAAGCCGCGAGCAGCCGGCGAGCACTACTAAAGAATCTAAGAATTCAAGAATCCAAGAACAGAAAGAGAGATCCCCCCTGCCCCCCGCCACTGGAGAGACCGGTGCAGCCGCCTCGCCGAAGGGACGATTCGATCCCGCCGAGGTTGTAGTCCCACCGAATCTACAGACTCCTGAGTTCTCCAAGGCCTGGCGAGACTGGATTGCCCATCGGCGGGACATCCGAAAGCCGCTGACGTCGGGCAGCTGCGGTCGTCAGCTGCAGGAACTGGCGCGGATTGGTCCCCACCAGGCGGTTGCAGCAATCGGCAGATCGATCTTGAACGGATGGACGGGAATCATTTTCGAGGAGTCGAAGCATGTTCGATCACGCACATCACCGGGACCCGGCCAGCGATTCGACCCGGCCAGCGTCGGCCACCCTGCCGGATCCTTCGGAAATTGGTAGTGTTCTGCAGCAGAAGCTGGAACTCGTGCGGGCGCAGTTTGTCCGGCAGTCAACGGAATCCGCACTGCGACGCGAACAGCGCGAACGAGCAGAGCGATCAACGCGAATCGCCACCCGCTGGAGCGAACTGTCTCGAACATTTGGCCGTCGCTACAGCTCCTGCACGTTCGACTCGTTTCAAGCAAGTCTTGATTCCCAGCAAAAGGCGGTCGGAGTCATTCGGTCATTCTGCGAACGGATTGCCGATAACGTCTCGCAAGGGATCTGCCTCACTTTGCACGGACCCTGCGGAACCGGAAAGGATCACCTGCTGGTCTGCTGCCTCAAGGCGGCCATCCGGGCCGACCTGACTGTACGCTGGGTCAATGGCGCTGAGCTGTTTGGCTCGTTTCGCGATGCCATCGAGACCGGCCGGTCTGAAGCTGCGGCGATCCGAGAGTATGCCGCGCCGCAGGTGCTTGCGATCTCCGATCCGTTACCTCCGACGGGCGAACTGACGCCATTCCAGCAAAGCATGCTGTTCCGGATTCTCGACGCCCGCTATCGAGCCCTGCAGCCCGTCTGGATCACCATCAACGCGGCGGGGCGGAATGAACTGGATCAGCGGATGGGCGTTGCTCTTGCGGAGCGACTGCTGGATGCCGGACTGGTCGTCGGATGTGCCTGGCCGAGCCATCGCCGACCGGTGCAGCCGGGGATTCATGCCGGTTTGCCGCGTGAAGGATAGTGTCTCACATCGCGAAACTGTTCGCGTAGGGGGCGACCATCAAAACTCCAGGATGGCCCCGCGACCCCTCGGAACTCTCCAACATGAGGCTGGCCCTCGGTCGGGACTGGCCGGAATAGTTCCCTCCGGCTTCCGTTTCGTTGGCCTCAATCCGCACATGCTGCCTGGGTGGTTCGTAGGTCAGCTCATTGGTCCCCGCGTCCCACCCGAGCCCCAGAAGACCGGCCGCGCTGGACCATCAGCGATGTCATTGAATATTCGCGGATCGATGAATTGCAATCGGACAGTTCGACGACGGACGAGGCCTGAGCCTTGCGAGTCCAATCCGCCCGCCCTGTTGCACCGCCGGGCGGAGTCTGCTGGGCGTGGTGGTAACGAGAAGTTACCGTTGAGAGCCGCGGCCACGATGCTGCGCGATGATTAACTATCCGCGCGCGTCGTACTGTCGTGCCGGAGTCTCATCTGAATGCCAGCCTTTTGATTGACGGCTCTCCCGGGCCGGGTATTCTCGACTCGGGTCGTCCAGAGAAGTCCGACGTTGGTGACGGAAATAACTTGGTTCGATTCGCATCATCGCTGTTTGGCCTGATCTTGTTGGTCGCCGGATGCGACAAAGGGCAGTCTATGCCGATTCCAAGAATCGCGGGCACAGTCAAGGGGCTTTCGCCCACCGACGTTGAGCGAGTGAACGGCCTCATGAACAAGATCGTTCGCGCCTTTGATACCGCCGATCCAGTCGCCCTTCAAGAAACGGAACACTCTGGCGGCGACCCTCGCGGGGCAGAGAACACGTTCGATTTCAACAAGTCTTTGATGGACGGCGGGGATAAGGTCCGCTCATGGTCGGCTTGCCCGTATTCCGAACCGGATTGGGAAATCATGAAGGATCTGCGTTTTCAGCCGCACCCCACAATCTGGATTGAGATCACGCTCCACGATGGAAAACGTGAATATCCGCTCGCGTTCGCATGTGCCGCCGACGAGAAGGGGGTTCTTCGGTCCTGTTATTATGCTGAAAGGTAGTGTCGCCGAACCATGACGTTGCCCTCGACCGGGCCGCTATCACCGCTTTTCGAAGCATCCCGTTCCTTGCAGTCGGCTTGGCAAATAGACGCAGTCATTACCACTTCGACCAAGCCTGCCGCGCGCCGATCGTCCATCAGCGCGCGGACCGCAAACGACTTGCCCCATCTGTGGATGGAATTCGCGCTCGCTTGCAGTCGTTGAGATTGACGGTCCAACCGCGACAGGGCATTTATGCTCGATGTCGATGAGAGACGACAAGGACTGGCCAACGGAGAGCTGCCGTGCACGGTACTCTGATTGACGTGATCGATCTCCTGGACGAGGTTGACGACTCGGATCAATTCGAACCGCCGTGCATCTTCGCCGAAGGAGGGCCAGATGCGACTTCCGAGGCGAGGGCGATCGTTTGCCCTAGGGACGAGAACGACTCGTTCGCTTGCCCGCTCGATCCCACGCTGACGGAAATCCTTATGGTTTCCCAAGCAAAGGAGTGCATTGAGGTCTGGTCACAATGGCGAAACGGACAGCGTCCCACTGCTCAGGACAAGTTCGCAGCGGTCATGTTTTATGCTCGCAACGATGCGTGGCTACCATTGGAGTAGCGGACGGGCTGCATCTGGCAGGTCGCCGGATTCTGCCGCTGGATTGCGAGCGGGCTGAAAGTAGTGCTGCCAAGAATCGGTGAACTGATTGCCCAAGATTGGGAACCAGCATCAACCAACCGCGACTTCGGCCGCCGCGCGCTGATAGGTAGTTAGCGCGCGGGAGCGGCCGCGGCGGGCGGATTCTACTTCCGCTGACGCTGCGTCTGGGAACTCCACTCTCGATCGGATCGCGGTTTAGCGTAACGCGCGGCTCCTGCGCAGCCGAAACGCAGTCTGGTCGTGCTCGACGTCGATCTTGACGGCGCCGGCGACCGACGTGACGCGAAGTTCGTGCGGCCCGTCGGGAATCCAGAGCTCAAACTCGGATTCTCCTTGGCGCAGCAGCACTTGATCCAATGCGATCGCGTCGGCTGGTTCTTCCGTGCGATACGCTCCAACGACGATCGGCCATTCCCTCTCCGCCCAGCGTCCAGAGATCTGAGTCATGTCGGATGAAAATACGGGCCTTCGTGCAGCCGGCGATTTTCCCTTGGAAACGGGATGAATGACAAGAGCATCAATCGCACCGGCGGGAATGTCTGCAAACTGAGGATCGGTCAGGCGGGACGGCGGCGGAATCAGCATCTTCGGTTCCTCGGTCGCACCAGCCAATTTCACCAATCGTGGATAATCGGGCGAATCGTATTCCTCGTGGCCCTGATAGATGCAGTACGGCTCAATTCCGGTTTTTCCCCACAATCTGGCAGCCATCCACTGACCACTTCCAGGAACCGGCTGCTTGAACGCATGCGCGTATCCCACATGGATCAGCATCTTGCAACCGGGATTCGCCGCGAAGATGTTCGCCAGCGTCTGTGCCTGCTGCTCTTCGCGCTGCGCGATTTCAGACGCAAGCTGGGCTTCGTAATCGTGGATCGCAAACTTCAGCTCGATCGCGCGGCGCAAAAGGTTTCCGAACCGGGGGTCGGCAACATAGACCCCGGTCGCGACGACGGGAAACCCCCGCTTCCGAACTGCCTCGCCCGCTTCGCCGAGCGCTTCAGCCGCATAGTGCGAAAATCCGGCATCGCGAAAGATCGGCAGTGTTTGCTCGATCCACTCGCGATGCTGCGTGGCGTTGTGAGCCTCCATGATGATGACGATGCGCTCGCTGGCGGCAATCTCGCGGATTGCCTCACGCCACCCCACAACGCTCGAAAACTGGCCCGTCTCTGCCTTCGTCGGGACCTTCGTGGGTTGTTGGTCACGATCGCGCGGCATTGCGGACCGAGTCGAGAACGCCTGCGCTTCAGTGCCACGACCAAATGCACCCAGCCAGAAACTCAGCAATTGTCTGTCAAAAGGCGCCGAGGCATCGAGATCCGCCTCCAGTTGCAGAACATGCCGCAATTGCACGGCCGTCGAAACTCGCCTGCCGCCTGACGACAGAGACAACAGGCCCGCGATCACGAGCCCCGAAAACACGACGACAAACGCCCGGCGAAAACGGTACGCCCGGCTCTTGCGATCCGATACAGACGCGACGACCGTGGCGAATAGGATCGTCAGGGCAGCACTGACTCCCAGCGCCGGAACCTCGAGCGACGCCGGAACCGATCCACAGAATCCCAACGGGTCAACCAACCGCCGCCACCAGTAGATGCACACCACAGAAATCGCCGTCGAAAGAATGATCGCGGTGACTTTCGATGCTCTCGAAGCGCCGAGCAATGTTGCAAGGACCATCATCGAGATTGCGGTCACAGCGAACATGACGAAAGGACGCGAGGTCAGTGACGCGAAATGGGTCGTCAGACCGGCGGGAACCAACTGCGCACCGATCATCGCGCTGACGGCCCGCGTAAACTCCAGGCGTGATGCATTCATAGCGCCGAATCTCAGGGGTTGCCCGAAGGACCTCGAATCGGGACATATCCTCCCTAATCTGAGGAGCGTTGTCCATGAGACTCACGGGGCGACCGGATTCGAGTTCGATCAGACGGCAGAGGAGCATTCGGAGCAGAGTAGGCCGCCCGATCCTGCGCCTGCTTCGGCGGCTCCGTTTAGTCTGCCTTAACGGTAACGACTGGTTAGCGGCCACGCCGGATCCCGATTTTTCTGACAACCTCGCTCGGTGTTGAAGTCCGCGATGTTCGCCCGTAGCGATCCAGAATGTCCTACTTGTTTCGGAGCGTCGAAGTGCGGTGCGCCCAAACAAAGATCCCGGCGCCGATCGCGATCATCAGAAGTCCGACTGCGATTGAGGTAAGAACTGAAAAGTAGGCGACGACCATTGCTCCCTGATCGGGGGGACCGCCCCTCGCGGACAAAGTCGACAATCCGATCCTCGCGACCAGATAGGCGACCACTGGTAATGCGCAGCCGATCACGATCAGGACCAGGCTGCTCGTTCTTGCTGCAGTCATGGGACTCTCCACAAGGCGGCGGCTGCCGCTGCAGAACTGCTGCAGGGCCAGCAATGACCGGGACCGCGCAGTCGCTCACGACCGCCCGACTTTCATGCTACGCTATCGAATCCACGTCAGCCATCCCCTGCCGGCCAACGACCGCAAAGTCTGGCCTTGTAGCCAATCGACGCCAGGTTGAATTTCGTCCCCGACCTTGTACCACTTCTGGCCGCAACGGTGATTATCAATCACCGTAGCGGCGGACGCCAGGATTTCCCGCCAATCTGGGAAGACCGGGCAGTTTCGCAACGGTAACAAGCAATCACCGTTCAAATCGACCAGTTCGTTCTAACGGTTCGTTCTAACGGTTCTTGGACTTCCCCGGTCGGAGCTGTCGTCGCACGGTCGCCGGGAAGAGTCCTACTCGCTGAACTCGTTCCCCTCCGCAATCTCAAGGGCACTTTCGAGCTTGTGGATCCACTTTAAGTACGGTTTTACCGCTCGGCCATACATGTGGTGAGATCTCGTCTTCCAGAATTCGAGTTCGGTCCGCAGTTCTTCCGCCGACAAATCGGGCAGGCGTTCAATCACGTCTTCGAGCCGTTTGAACCTGCTCATCGAGCCACCTCGAATGCAAAGTCGATCGTTAGCGCTGCTCAGGGATGTTCGGTTCGGATCGTGCGGGCTGTTCAATCCATCCTAGCCGACCTAACGTCCGGCGTACCAACAGTTGTTGCGATTGCTTCTCCGAAATGCCGGCGCAGAACTCTGCGATCGAATGAACGGTAACTGCTGATTACCATTGGCGGCCTGGAAGCGGTACGATCGCGGTCGAGCGAATGGATTTAGAGGCAACCGCATGACGACGATCAGCCTCCGTGAGCCGTTCTTCCTTTCTGGCCATCGAGGCATGCTGTTTCGAGCGACGATGATGTCCGTGGTCATCGGCGCTCTCGCATCAGCCGCGGCCTGGATCGACTTACTCGGATTTGCGGCGGTTCGAATTGCTGGTGTCGCACTGACAGAACCCTGGCAATGTTACGCACTTCTGTCCGCGGCAGGACTGCCCCCTGCGATTCTCGTCGTCGGCCCGCTGAACTACTGGAATCATCGGCCGTGGTCATGGACACTCCTGGCCGTGATCGGTCTTCCTGTGCTCATCTTCGTCTGCGGGATGACACAGCAGCTGATGATTCTGAAAGACGACGCTGTACGGCTCATGTTCTTCTCCGGTTGCGGTCTGCTGCTGGTACGATGGGAGCAAAAGCATCGATTGGCGTTTCTGCTGTCGTGTTTTGTCGGGTCGTTTGGTGAACTTGGGTTCCTACAGGAAAAGCTTGCCAAACTCCCCTCTTATCCGCTCGTATCATTCGGCCTGGTTCCCGTCTCTTCTATTCTGTCGGACGTAATTTTCTGGGCGGTCGCAGTCGCTGTTCCCTGGGGAATCCCCTTCTGGGAAGCGCCCTCCCGAAAGTTTCGAGACCACTTGCAGACGCCGCATGTGGCGACTGGATGACGGTCGTCGTCTGGACCTCAACTTGACGGTAAATGATCATCACCGTCGAGCGCTGCTCGGTTGCGATTTCACGCTGCCCGTCCGTAGCGGTGCCCGACAAGACTTCTGGTAGTCTCCTCGGGATTTCATCGGACACACCGAAGCTCCGACCCAATGTCCCAAGGCCCGCTTTCTCCAGGTTGTGCTATGATCCGGCCAGCGACAGAGGGGATGCTGTGATCGGATTCGAGACCATTCGTGCGGTTCCCAATCCCTGATGTCTCTGCGCAACCCGGCCGGCGGACTTAGAGGGTGCAATAGCATGATCGCGCGTTTGGGCGTTCTGACACTCATCTTGGTGACGGCGGCAACCGCCCAGGCAGAGTCATTCACACGCGTGACCGGGCGAGTCGTCGATGCCGACGGGAAACCGGTTGCGGGAGCTCGCGTCGCCGAGCACTGGTACGCTGAAGATGGAGAGGTCTTGAAGCCGGTCAGGCCCGCAGAGTCGGAAAACGATGGGACCTTTTTGCTCGAATTGGAACTCTACGGGCGGGACATGGCCGTCATGGCGGTCGACGCCACCGGAACGCTTGGGGGCGTGGCCACGGTGCGCCAAATCCCCCGAAGTACCCATCAAGATCCTGCTCAGTCCGCTGGTCGATGCACGCCTTCACTACACCTCCGAGTCTGAGAATCGAAAGCTCGGTCGCATGTATGTGACTTGGTTGCTTGCTGGAGAAGACTTGCCGGTCGCGGTCGGCTTGTCGACTGCTCCAGAGTTCACATTCAAGTTGCCGGCGGGCCGCTACACGTTACGCGGGGAGGAATCGCGTCACGACAGTGACGAGCGAGATGTCACTTTGACGCCGGGAATGCCTGTCGAATTGAAAGCGATCACGCTGCAGCCCTCGCCGCTCACCCGGTTGTACGGCAAGCCGGCCCCCGCATGGCATGTCACTGACGCCCGAGGCACGTCTGCGGACGTTCAGCCTGCGGATTTCAGAGGGAAATGGGTGGTGCTGGAATTCTGGGGCTATTGGTGCGGCGCCTGTGTTCAACGCGGCCTTCCGGGCTGGATGGCTTTTGCGGACGATCATGCGGTCGACAGCGACAAATTCGTGGTCATGGCTGTTCACGACCCCAAAGCAACCGATTTCCCGATGCTCGATGACAAGCTGAAGCCGATCATCCATCGTACCTGGCACGGAAAGCCACTGCCGTTCCCGATTCTCCTCGATACGTCGGGGCGGACGGTGAAGAACTACGGCATCGAGTCCTGGCCGACTGCCGTTCTGATTGACCCGGAAGGCCGCGTGGTCGAATTCCCTTCCAAAGCATTCATGCTCGGGAGCTGGGCGTGTGAAGATTTCCTGGCATCAAAGTTGACGCCGCTGTCCGCAGAAAAGCAAATTGCCCGTGCCCTCGACACCCCACTCTCCCTGACGGTCGATGACGACCAGTCGCTCGCAGAGCTGCTGAAGTTCTACAGTGAAGTCCGCGGTATCACGATCCGACCGGACCTGAAAGAACTGACCGCCGCTGGTCTCGCCCCGAATACTCGCATCTTCCTGAAGGCCGATGGCACGCTGACGCTCCGCGCCTGGCTAAACCTGACGCTCGAACCGCTCGATCTGACGTACGTGGCGGACGAAAACGGTCTGCGAGTCTTGCCCCGCGGCCCAAGTAACAGCCAATTGGCCCAGCCGTCTCCTCGTCAAACCGCGGAAAACGCCCTTGTCGCCGAGTCGCTCCGAAGGAACGTGACGTTTGAATTCGAAGGGGGCTCACTCAAGGAAGTCATCGCGACACTGGAATCGAAGACTGGAGAAACATTTCTGATCGATCCCGGATGTCTGAAAGCGGGGTCGATCGATCCTGAGATCGCGGTTGACGGGGCGGCGGCCGATGAGCCCCTTTCGTCGGCCTTGCCGCGACTTCTGGCACCACACGGGATCACGTTCGCTGTCCGGAATGAAGCGGTCGTCTTCACGCGCGCCCGCTGATTCTGCGCGAAGCAACGCTCACCGAGTCTCATTGCACGTTCCACGCTTCGCCGCAAGTCCTTGTTCCACGCCCGCCGCAACGGTAACTGGTCATCACGGTCAGAACGGGGCAAGGCTCAACGGTAACCGCCGATTACCGTTCGCGTGGCTGGATCGTCGCCTGACGCATCTGCAGCCGGCAAGGTTTTTGTGAGCGGATCGGGCGGACCGCAAGTCCGCCATCGAGAGAACCAGGACGAACCGCAGACCGGAATTGACGATCCGGTCCCTCACGCAGCTCGACGGGTAATCGTTCCATGAGTCCGCGAAAGACCCGCGACACGATCGTCAGAGTGTCACCGCGAGGAACGCGCGGCACTCGCTGGCCTGGCGAGTGAACCCGTATTCGCGGTGGGCGGTGTGACAGAAGCCATAACCCAGCAGTCGCCGATCCGAATCCGTTGCCCGCTACCTGTTTTGACGGTATCGAAGTCGAGAGACCGTCGGGTTCTACGAAAGGCCGGCATCTTCGGATGCCGGCCTTTTCGCGTTCTATCGCCAGTCCTGGCAACAACTTCGGGCATCACCGCCAGTCTCGTTGTCTCTCTCTCGGCCCGCCGCGCGATGTTCCCGTCGCCCACTCGCGTCGGCCTTCGGGTCCGATCTCGCCCGAAACTCTCGCTTGTCTCAGCGTCTCGCGCCGTCCGGGTTATCGGGTGTTGCGAGCGCTCAATCGGTCTATTTTGGCAGGGTTGCGACCGGTTACCTTTTGGGCTTCAAGTTGCACGATGACGGTCCATCACTCGGCTGAGGAGAGCCGACGTTGTGTTGAGGCGTCCTCAGTAGCAGTGTGCATGCGTGTTTGCTCGCTCGCGTCTGATATCGCATCGGCGCTGTTGCTCGTGGTTCGACGCCAGTAGAATCGAGCCCTAACCGACTCGTATGGCCGTCCTGGGGCGGGAAGCAATGAACAGTTCTGCGGCGTGTGACGGTGAAGCATCCGACGCCGAAGGTCCGGCAACCAGTCCGGCCGACCCGATCGTGTGCCCGGTGTCGGCGCAAGTGCCAGGAACGGATGTTCTTGACGCGCACTCCTGCCAGACGCTGGGGGAGATCGGTTGTCCCCTGGCTCTGGAATCGCACAAGCGGCTCAGGTTTGAAACCCTCTTGACCGAGCTTTCGTCTCGGTTCGTCAACGTTCCCCCTGGCGAGGTCGATTTGCAGATCGATTGGGGCTTGCGGCGAATCGTGGAGCTACTGGGAATCGACCGATGCGGCTTCGGCGAAGTGTCGGCAGACGGGAAGCACTTCGCGGTGACGCACTCGTATCAGTTGCCGACGGTCCCGAGCTGCTTAGGGTTCGTTTTGCAGACGCAGTTTCCCACCTACACCAAGATGATTCGCCAGGGAACGGTCATCCGCCTGCCGGACGATCTACCGCCGGGAGCAGACCTGGAACGCTCGTATTTGCGGCAGTCCGGGCTGAAATCGAGTCTGACCATTCCCCTGACTGTGATGGGGTCTGTCGTCGGCGCGCTCGGCCTCGCGAGCTTCTGTACGCAACTGTCCTGGCCCGAGGAACTGGTGAAGCGCCTCAGACTCGTGGGGGACATCTTCACCAATGCCCTGGCACGCAAGCGGGCCGATGAAGCGATTTGTGCGAAGGAGCTTTCCCTCCGGCAGAGTCAGGACGGGCTACGGCAACTGACCGCCAGACTCCTCCATGCCCAGGAGGAGGAACGCCGTCGGATCGCACGAGAGATGCACGATGACTGGACGCAGCGACTGGCAAGTCTGGGAATCGAAGCCGCCAAACTTGAGCGGCACTTCGGTGCTCGGGAAGTCGGCCTGCCGTTACTCCACTCGATTCAGCAGCAGTTGGTGTCCCTGTCCGAAGACGTGCATGCACTGTCACGCCAGCTGCACCCTTCCATCCTGGATGATCTGGGCCTGATTGAGGCCCTGCGTTCCGAGTGTGCTGCCTTTGCGCGCCGTGAAGAGATCGAGGTTGACTACCGCCCGCACGAGTTGCCAGCGGCTGTGCCGTCCGATGTAGCGCTGTGTCTCTACCGTGTGGCGCAGGAAGCCCTCAGGAACGTTGCCAAGCACGCGGCTGCCGCCGAAGTTCTGGTAACGCTGAGCGCCGTCGGCCCGGAGGTTGTGTTGCGGATCGAGGATCGCGGCGTCGGCTTTGACCCGGACAATGAGCGCAATCAACCGGGTTTGGGCCTCTCCAGCATGACGGAACGAGTGACGCTCATTCAGGGACGCATTTCGGTGACGTCGGCTGTTGGTCGGGGGACAACGGTCGAAGTGCGCACACCATTGAAGGGTTGCGCTTGATGACACGAGCGCGCGTCTTGATCGCCGATGACCATCAGATTCTTGCCGAGGGAATCCGCAGCCTGCTCGAACCTGAGTTCGAGGTCGTCGCGGTCGTCTCGGACGGCCGCAAATTGGTCGCCGCAGCGAAAGAGCTTCTGCCCGAAGTAATCGTGGCCGACATCAGCATGCCATCGCTCAATGGCATCGAGGCGGCAGCGCTGGTGCGATCGGCGGGCCTGTCTGCCAAGGTCGTTTTTCTGACGATGCATCGCGATGTGGCTTATGCCCGTCGGGCCCTGGAGGCCGGGGCCGTCGGTTACGTGCTCAAGCACTCCGCCGCTTCGGAGCTGGTGACCGCCATTCGCGAGGCGCTCCAGGGGAAGACCTACATCACCTCCTTGATTGCCGGGGAACTTCTGCAGTCCTATCGCGGCGGCGAAGCGCAATCGGGTGATTCGACGACGCGCCTTACGGCGCGTCAGCGCGAAGTGCTGCAGCTCATCGCGGAAGGGCGTTCCGCGAAGGAAATTGCGGCGGCGCTGCAGATCTCCGTCCGGACGGCGGAAGCTCACAAGGCCCACATCCTGAAGTCGCTGCACCTTCAGAGCACGGCCGATCTGGTCCAATTCGCCATTCGCAGCGGGATCATCGCGATCGAGTAGGGCGACGCTGAATCGCTCATGCGCAAAACGGCGCATTGCGCAAAGCGCAATGCCAACGTCGTAGTTTTGCGAATGGTGATCACTTCCCGCAAAGCTCCACAATGGCGGCTGTCGGGAACGTGGTCTCGCTGTCACGGTGCCCAGCCTGTCCAGGCGACCGGCTCAGCCCTGGAACACATCGCCATCGCCGTCAGTCCGGTGAGGCACACATTGGAGTGATCGAATGCATAAGAAACTGACGGATATGCACCCGGTAGACGACTACGTCACGCAGAACACCCCGGGCCTCAAGATCTGGGAGGAAAACTGGGGCGGCATGCAGTGCGCCTATCACGTCTTTGCCCCGGGGACTGACTTCACACAGCTTCTGAAAGGTCTGCCACACGATCTGTGCGGGGTCGAACACTGGGCTTACATCTTGAAGGGCACGCTGCGAGTCATCTACCTCGACGGGACTGTTGACGTTTGCACCGCTGGGGAGTGCTGCTACTGGCCAGCTCCGCACAACTTCATCTCGGAGGAAGGGGCCGAGATCCTCCAGTTCAGCCACGGTGGCGCGTTGGCTGCGCAAGCCAAGATCGTTGAGGAGATGATCGCGAAGTCGACGAAGAAGTAGCCCTGAAGCACATCGGGAGTTGAAGTTCCACAGCGCCGATTCCATTGCTCACTGAGCCGACAAACCATTCACAAGAACGAGAGATACCAATGAAACTCAAAACTGGTCCCACTCGTCGAGTCCACGCCAACAACACCCGCGGTGCCGCATTCTGTGGACTTGGCGCGTTTGTCGGCGTCGGCAAGACCCAGCGGGCCCACGTCTATACGGCGGCAGCGCTCCCGGTCGGCCCGGACGATTACAAGAAGATCGACCCGGAGCGGCTGGCCCGTGAACTGGAAGTGGATCAATGCGCTGTCAATAGCGGCCGTTTCTGGATGATGGACGAAGTGGATTACGCCGGAGGCGATAGCGTCGATTTTCATGGCGTCACAATGAACTGGGCCGGCGACATGACCGCGGCCGAAATGATGACCCAGTTCCAGAGCGCTTACGTGCCCTCGCTGATCCAGCGCAACACCATCTGGACCTGGCACGCTGGCAAGCCGGTGCATCTGCTGCGCGAGCCGGGCGGCCCGGTCTGGGTCTTGCAGGAATACACCAAGGCGGTCGATCCTGGCCTGACTCCCGACAACCTGCGCGAGTTGGGCAGCAAGCTGAAGAACGTACCGCAAGGCTGGAAGTTTGAAACCAAGGTGCTGACCGAGAATCTGGTGTTGGATACGGGTCGTGCGGGCGGCTGGGCCGCCATCATTCGTGACGAACTGCACTGCACCTACCAGGGCTGCGGTTACGGCGCAGATACCAGCGCCAACTTCGTGCCATAGCCTCAATACAGGATGTCGGTCCTGGGGAGGTTGTCGACGAGGCGGTCGGCATCGGCGACCGGTCGGACGTCTGCCCGTCGCCTTTTGAGGCAACAGAGAGCGGGGTGACTCATGCACACGGTTTTGATTCGAAACATCCGAGGCACAACGAGTGTTGCCTTGCTCGTCGCGACGGGGTTCCTGGTCGCAGCCGCCTTAAACACCGATGGAGCCCAAACCGATCAGTCGGCTGTCCCGGTCGCGGCAGACAAGCTTCCCAAGGCGAAGCAGACAACCCTCGGCCTGTATGTCACTGCGGCGGAGGCCTACGACCTGTGGAAGGCGTCACCTGACAAGGTCAAGGTCATCGACGTGCGAACCCCCGAGGAGTTCGCCTTCGTAGGCCACCCGGAGATGGCCTGGAACATCCCGGTCGCGTTCCTGAACTATCAGCGAAAGGCTGGCAAGTTCGAGTACAAGGCGGAACCCAACAAGGCCTTTGTCGCCCTGGTCAAGGAGATCGCCGAGCCGACAGACGTTCTCCTCGTCACATGCCGGTCGGGCGGCCGCGGTGCGATGGCCGTGAACCAACTGGCGGCGGCCGGATTCACGAGGGCCTACAACATCGTTGACGGAGTGGAAGGAGACCTCGTGCAGGATCCCGAGAGTGTCTTTCACGGAAAGCGGATGAAAAACGGCTGGAAGAATTCGGCCCCCTGGGTCTACAGCATCGATCCCGAGAAAATCATTCTTGAGGAAGCGACCTCCGAGAAGGCCCAATGACCAATCGAGACACGATCAGAGGCGCGACAATGACGACGAAATCCCCAGTCCAGTCCAGCGAGCAACATCCCGCCGGGACATCCCCGTCCCGGAAGCGGGAATCAACGACGTCTGCCGACAAACCTCATCCCAAGAGTGAAGCGCCGGCACCGCCCCAGTCGCCTGGCAAAGCGAAGCGAACGCTTACGAACGAGAACTTCTTCAGAACTGTCGCGGACGTCGTCGCCTCCGGCCCGGTGTTGCTGGAGGCAGCGATCCAGCCGAAAGTCGCCGCGGCTCTGCGAGAGAAGCTGTTCCTCGCTGTGAGCGCAATCAACGATTGTCGCTACTGCAAATGGGGGCATACCCACTGGGCGATGGCCCAGGGCGTGCCGCTGGAGGAGGTCAATCAGATTCTCGGCCATCAGGCCGATTCCCTGGTGGCCACGAACCCGGGCGAGGCCGCGGCAATCCTGTTCGCTCAACACTACGCGGAGCAGCTCGACCAGTTTGATCCGGCTGCCATCGAGAACCTGCGGCAGTACTACAGCGAAGCGGAAGTGGCCGAGATCCTGGGCTACGTGCGATTCATCACACTGACCAACCTGACTGGCAACACAGTGGACGCCTTTCTGACGGGAGCCCACGGCCAACGCAACAGTACCTGCCTCGAAACTGCAATTGCAGCAGCGGCCTCGCCACTGGCGCTGCTGCTGACCCAACTGGCCAAATTCGATTCTCGGGTCGGGATGGAGGAGTTGCGGTCCGAACCTCGCGCGGCTGCCCCACCGAACTCAGAGACCCGGCCAGCATGACGTCGACGGTACGTCTGCCGACAGCCGAATACCCTCTTCGCGATCACGCCGGACAGCGGCGCATCGAGCAACACCATGTTGAGATCCCTGGTTCACAACTTCCTGTTTGCGTGGAAGTATCCCCGCTGGCGCTGGGCCATGCTCACTGCGGTGGTGTCGGACGCCCTGGGTTTTGTCGTCGTCGCTTATCCGCCCGCACAGTGGTTCGTGGATGCCGTCACCGCCGCGGCGCTGTTTGCAGTGCTGGGCTTCCGCTGGCCACTTCTGCCGGCCCTGGCCATCGAAATCGTGCCGGGCCTGCAGTTGTTTCCGGCATGGACACTGGTGGTGGCGGCCTTGGCGAGTGCGGAGAAAGGCTCTCAGACTCTCGGAGATGGCAAGCAGTCAGTCCGATCCGTACAGGGACCGCAGGTGAAAGAGTGACGGGCGAGGGGAGCCAGACCTTGCCAGGTCGTCCGGCGGACCGTCGACTGTCAAGGAGATCGCCATGAAAGCCATCACGGTTGAACCGCGGAAGCCGGGTAGTGCCCGCCTCGAAGAGATTCCCGAACCCGATCTGCGTGAAGGTTCGATTCTGGTCGAAGCGATCGCCGTCGGCGTCTGTGGCACGGACGTCGAAATCGTGGAGGGGAAATACGGCTGGGCGCCGCCCGGGAAACCACGTCTCGTCCTCGGCCACGAATCCCTCGGGCGCGTCCTCAACCCCGGCCCGAGCGCCCAGTTCAAAAAGGGGGACCTCGTGGTCGGAATCGTCCGACGTCCCGACCCGGTTCCGTGCCCCAATTGTGCGGTTGGCGAGTGGGATATGTGTCGTAATGGACAGTATACCGAGCGCGGTATCAAAGAGATCGATGGATTCATGTCCGAGAGGTGGCGGACGGAGCCGGAATTTGCGATCAAGGTCGACCCGTCCCTGGGAATTCTCGGCGTCCTCCTTGAGCCGGCTACCGTGGTGACCAAGGCTCTGGAGCATGTCGCTGAGATCGGTCGGCGATCCCTGTGGGAACCACGCACCGTGCTGGTGACCGGTGCGGGACCAATCGGACTGCTGGCAGCGATGATTGCCAGACAGCACGGCAAAGAGGTCCACGTGCTGGACCGCATGGAGTCCGGCTCCAAGCCGGATTTGGTGCGAGACCTGGGAGCGACTTACCATAGCGGTTCCGTGAGATCGATCGGGTTCGAGCCGGATGCGATTATTGAATGCACCGGTGTCGGGCAGTTGATCGCCGACTCAATCCAGTCGGTCGGGGCCGGTGGAATCGTGTGTCTGACCGGCGTCGGACACGGTGGCATTGTCACCGCGGCAGCCTGCGCCGACATCGCGGCAGCGACAGTGCTCAAGAACAACGTGATTTTCGGCAGCGTGAACGCCAATAAGCGGCACTGGTACAAGGCGGGAGAATTCCTGGCGCGTGCCGATCGCTCGTGGCTGGCCAGACTCATCAGCCGCCGTGTTCCGCCCGAGGAGTTCCAGAGCGCCCTGCAGAGAACCCCCGACGACATCAAGGTCGTCATTCAGTTCTCGGAGGCCTGACGACTCTGCTCCAGCCGGGGCAATGCCTTGAAAACGACCGACTTGCAGAAGGAGCGTTTCCATGAAAGTGATCATCGTAGGCGGAGTTGCAGGAGGTGCGTCGTGTGCGGCACGCCTCCGCAGGCTCGACGAAAAGGCTGAGATCTTGATGGTGGAGCGGGGACCGTATGTGTCGTACGCGAATTGCGGGCTCCCCTACCACGTTGGTGGCGTCATCGAAAAGGAGTCCAGTCTCCTCGTCGCCACCGAGCAGACGTTTCGCGACATGTTCGGCGTAACCGTGCGAACCGGCTGCGAAGCTATCACCATCTCGCCGGAGAAGAAGACTGTGGACCTGCGCAACGTCGCGACTGGCGAGGTCACGACAGAGTCTTACGATAAGCTGGTCCTGTCGCCCGGCGCGGCCCCGATCCGACCGCCGCTTCCGGGCATCGACCTCCCGGGGATCTTTTCCGTGAGGACCGTTCCCGATGCTCGAACCATCCGCGAGTGGCTGCAGCGCGGAGACGATCCCCAAACCGGGCTCGACTCGTACACGGGATTTCAGGTTGTGACGAAGCCGAAGCGCGCGGTAGTCGTCGGAGGCGGATTCATCGGCCTGGAGATGGTGGAGAATCTGTCCCACCTCGGCCTTGAGGTGACGCTCGTCGAGAAGCTGGACCAGGTGATGCCGCCGCTCGATCCGGAAATGGCGCGGCTCGTCGAGCGCTATCTGATCAAGCATGGCGTCCGGCTCGAACTCAACGACGGCGTGGCCGGGTTTCGACAAGTAGCGGACGGATCGCTGGAAGTGCTCACGAGTTCCGGCAAGGCGCATCCGGCGGACGTGGTCATTCTGGCAATCGGCGTCCGCCCGGAGACGGCGCTCGCGAAGTCTGCCGGGCTCGCAATTGGCCAACGCGGAGGCATCCGCGTCGACGAATTCATGCGGACGAGCCATCCCGACATTTTCGCCGTTGGCGACGCGGTCGAGGTGCGGGACTTCGTCACCGGACAGTGGACGCTCATCCCGCTGGCCGGCCCCGCCAACCGGCAGGGACGGATCGCGGCCGACGTCATCGCTGGACGCGATTCGCGATTTCGGGGTACGCAGGGGACTTCGATCTGTCAGATCTTTGAAGCCGCCATCGGCCAGACAGGCGTCAGCGAAAAGACCTTGACGCAGATCGGAGGCACGGATTTCGAGAAGATCTATCTCTATCCCAACTCGCACGCCGGCTACTATCCCAACGCCAAAATGATGGCGATCAAGGTCCTGTTCCGGAAATCTGATGGCCGACTTCTCGGCGCGCAGGTGCTTGCGGAAGACGGCGTTGCCAAGCGGATTGACGCCTTCGCAATGGCGATCCAGATGAAAGCGACGATTTACGACCTGGAGGAAGCCGAACTGTGCTACGCGCCGCCGTTCGGCAGTGCGAAAGATCCCGTCAACTTTGCCGGGATGGTCGCCGGAAATGTGCTGCGCGGCGACATGCCGCTCTGCCACTGGAGCTCCACCAATGGCGCATTGCTGCTCGACGTGCGCAATCCGCCGGAACTGGAATTCGAGGCGGTCCCGGGTGCGGTCAACATTCCGTTGCCGCAACTTCGGAGCCGACTCGCAGAGCTCCCCCGCGACAGAGAAATTCAAGTCATCTGCCGCTCTGGAGGCCGCGCTTACTTTGCGACGCGCATCCTGCTGCAGAACGGGTTCAACGCAAGGAATATCTCCGGAGGCATGCTCTCACGGTTCCACGCAACGTCATCGCAGTGATTGACGTCCCCGAGCCCAGTCAATGGGGGACCTTGCCAGCAGGAAATGGCATATACCGGATCAGCAAAGTCCGACAGGCAGCGAGCAGAATGCCGAACGCCTACGAACATACGGGTTTTTCCTGAAACTGGCATCGTGGCTGAATTCCGTCTTTGTGTGCTTGACACGCTGTCTGGAGAAATGAAATGCCAACGGCGATGGCGGAACTCCACCGAGTCGAGGCTTGGTTGCGAGATACTCCGTTTTGCGCCGGGCTGAATGCAGACCAACGGACTGCCATTGCGGGTCAAATGCATCTGCGGCCGTTCGTCGCGGGTGAAACGCTGGCATCGGCCGGGGACGATGTCACGGAGTTTTGGATCGTGGCCGAAGGCGAACTCAACTGCTTCCTGACGGACCCTCGCGGTCGGGAAAGCATTCTGCCGACGGTGCGGCCAGGTGAAACGATCGGCGAAGTCGTGATTCTGGAGAAATCCCCGACGCGTCCGGCTCGTTTCACAGCAAGAACCCACGGCACGCTGCTGGTGGCACCTGCGACGGCACTGCTGGAGTGGGTCGAAACGTATCCGCAGTTGATGCGGACGCTGTTTCAGACTCTCAGCTCACGTTTCCGGCAGGCGGCGGGACTGGCTGCGCGCAGACTTCCATCTCCCCGACTGGGAATCGTCGTCACATCGCCTCGCGGAGCTGTGCTCGCCGGGCGTCTGGCGAACCGCCTGCTCGCAGCCGGCGAGCGAATGCTGGTGTGGGCCGACCGACCGGCAGCGTTAATGTCTACGGGAAGTTGGCCGGACGCCGAGCCAATCCGAGACCTCACGCCAACGGACCAGCCATTGTTGCAGCCGACCTTACCAGAAGTGGATCGGCGGATCGTGATCTGGACCGCAGGTTCGGACGGAGTATTGGATGTCGAGCGACTGCTGCATTGCGACGAGATCCTGTTGCTGCTCGAACCGCAGGATCTGGCCTGCACGAAACTGGAGATCCTTCGAAATCCCGCGACTGAAGCTCGGTTCGCTCAATCGCTGCGACTCGTTTGGTTGCTCGATGCAAGTACGCCGGTCGCCCCGTGCAGATCCGACAGAGCATTTACGAAGGCGGATATCAAGGTGCCAGTGGAGTCGACGGGCAATAGTCTTGCCCGATTAGAGCGTCAAGGACTGGATCGTCTCGTCCGGGCGCTGCGCGGCATTTCGCTAGGCATTGCCTTGGCGGGCGGCGGTGCCAAAGGAATGGCGCATTGGGGCGTGCTGCGAGTTCTGGAAGCAGCGGGGATTTCGTTCGACGCCATGTCCGGCACCAGCGCAGGGGCTCTGGTCGGCATTCCCTATGCGTCAGGCATGGAACCCGAACTGGCAATTCACAACTTTCAACGAGATCTGACTCCCTCACCCTTGTTTCAGCTCCTGCCAAAATGGCCCAACTTGTATCTCGTCTCTCAATTTCGCCGCCGGGCCTGGGACAAGATGCTCCGCAGATACCTGCACGACTGGCGGCTGGAACAGCTTTCGATACCCTTTAGCGCAGTTGCCGTCGATCTCATTCAGGCGCGCACGGTGGTGCGCAATCAAGGCGACGCGGTCCGCGCCATTCTAGAAAGCATCAACTTGCCGGTCATCTCGAAGCCGATTCTGCGAGACGGCATGGCGCTCGTTGACGGCGGCGTTTTGAATAACCTGCCAGCAGACGTACTCGTCGAACAGGGCGTCGACTTCGTTGTCGGAGTCGATGTTTCCAGTCAGGTTCGTCCCGAGTTTGGGGGAAACCGTCCCGATGTGCCCACCGACCGAATGAGAGACCCCGGATTGATCGAGACCGTGCTGCGCATTTTCGAGTCGCAGCACCACGGCATCAGCAAACTTCGAAATCGCGCTGTCGATTTCTGGATCAAGCCCAACACTTCCGCCTTTGGATTGGCTGATTTCCATCATACGACCGAGATTGCAGCGATCGGAGAGGCTGAAGCACAGTCACGAGTTTCTGAGCTGAAACAGCGGCTCATCGACCTGCAGAAACGCCTGGTGGAGTCGTCGCTGACAAGCTCGGACCGGACTGTCCCGGGATAGTCCTGACACCGCTTCCCGCCATTCGGTCTGCGTGAAGCTGAGAATTGCTCGTTGTGCACGAGTTCCCATTTCGGTTAAGAGCGGTCCTGAGCTTCTGTTGGTTCACTGTTGCCGCCTGCTGCCGCCGACCACCACTCTAATCTGAAGGAGGCCGATTCATGGTGAACGATAAAAGGCCATCCAAGGAACAGAAGCCGATTGAAACGAGCCCTTCCCTGCACTCGCATCCGACACGCGAGGAGCTGAAGGCGATCGGAAAGAGCCTGCGTGACAAGTGCCCTCGCGAGGCCCATGCCGTCTGGCAAAGTCCGCACGAGCGGCCGAATCCTGTGACGTTGCTTGAGGAGTCGAACCAGGGGCGGATGCCTCGGCTCGTACCCATCCGCCACGGGCGGATGCTGCAGTCGCCGTTTGCATTCTATCGGGGGGCGGCGCTCAACATGGCAGCGGATCTGGCCCGCACTCCCGCCTCTGGGGTTCGCGTCCAGGCCTGTGGCGACTGTCACCTCTTGAATTTCGGGGCATTCGCCACTCCCGAACGGCAAGTCATCTTCGACATCAACGATCTGGACGAGACTTTGCCTGCCCCGTGGGAATGGGACCTGAAGCGGCTGGCCGCCAGTTTTGTCCTCGCAAGCCGCGATAAAGGCCTTGACGAAGACGATGCTCGCGATGCAGTGCTGAGTTGCGTGCGATCGTACCGTGAGCGTATGGCAGACTTCAGCACGATGTCCGTGCTGGAGGTCTGGTACGCCAGCATCAACGTCGACACACTGATGACGACGATCAAGGACCCGGACACCGTCAGGCGAATGCAGAAGCGATTGTTGAAAGCCAGAGAGCACAGCGTGCTCGAACATGACTTTCCGCAACTCGCGACCAACGCCGGGCTCGCTCCGACCATCAGGGATAATCCTCCATTGATTTTTCACCCGCCGGATCGGGAACGTGAGGAACTCATGGCTCGCGTTCATACTCACTTTGAGCGATACCGGGAGACCTTGCAGGAAGACCGGCGACTCTTGCTCGACCGCTTTCAACTCATGGACGCGGCTTTGAAGGTCGTCGGAGTGGGCAGCGTTGGAACTTACTGCGCGATCCTGTTGCTGATGGCCAGCGAGGACGATCCCCTGTTTCTGCAAGTCAAGCAGGCTCGTCCCTAAGTGCTCGAAGCCTATGCAGGAAAGTGCCGACAAGCAAATCATGGCGAGCGAATCGTACACGGTTGCCGGATGATGCAATCGGCCAGCGACATCTTCCTGGGTTGGGTGGAAGGGGAAGCTGGCCGCCACTTTTACATCCGCCAGCTCAGGGACATGAAGATCAAACCGATGGTGGAGGTCTTCACGGCTGCCGTCATGCGAGAATACGCGGAGATCTGCGGCTGGGCCTTGGCGCGAGCTCATGCAAGGTCGGGCGAGCCAGTCCAGATCAGCGGTTACCTGGGAAAGAACGATAGCTTCGACAAAGCCATCGCCGACTTCTCGATCGCGTATGCTGACCAGACCGAGCGAGATTACGAGGTGCTCAGAGAGGCGGTTCGTGCCGGCAAACTGGATGTCGAGATTGAAGAGCGATAGTCAATCCCCTGACGTGGACGAGATAGCGTGGAAGTTGTTCCTCACACTTTTGATGAACTCTACTTTGATCGCGGTGGGCCGCTACAACGGCTTGCCCAGCGGCTGTTCGCGCGTTGGGGGGCCAGCCATTCACTCGGGACTCGCATTCTCGGTTTTCTTGCGATTACGTGGATTCCGCTGATCGCTCTGGCTGCTTTGGAAGGCCGCGCCGTGGGGGCGTCGCCGCAGGAATCGCTGCTGCTGGATTTTGGCACTTATGCCAGATTCTTTGTGGGCGTGCCGCTCCTACTGGCCGCAGAGCAGGTTGTCGGGCCCCGCCTCAGGGGGGCGGGACTGCAATTCGTGCAGGGCGGCTTTGTCCGTCAGGAAGACTACCCAGCCTTCGACCAGGCTATCGCTCGCTCAGCCAGATGGCGTGAGTCGCTGTGGGCCGAAGTCGTCATCCTGTCTGTGGCGGTGACCGGCGCATGGCTGTTTACTCCAGAGACCCTGACTGGGGAGGTGATTGCATCCTGGCGTTCCCCGAATGCACTCGGGGGCGTTTCGTTGACCGCGCTCTGGTATCGCATGATCGCGGTCCCCATCTTGCAATTCTTCTGGTACCGCTGGCTGTGGCGATTGTTGATCTGGGCCGGCTTTCTCTGGAGCGTCTCGCGGCTCGATTTGAATCTGGTGGGCACGCACGCTGACCAGGCGGGTGGTTTGGGATTTCTCGGCACCGCACACACCTCATTGGGAATATTCGCCCTCGCCCTGAGCTCCGTGCTCAGTGCAGAGGCCGCTTTCCTCGTCGTCTTTCACAACGCGAACATCGACACTTTCGTGGTTCCCTTTGCCATCCTTGTGGCGTTTGTCGAACTCGTATTCCTCGGCCCTTTGCTGGTGTTTGCTCCGATTCTGATTCGTACGCGCCTGGCATGGTTGCGCGAGTACAGTCTGCTCGTGACCCGGTATAACCGGGCTTTCCACGAGAAGTGGACATTGGAAGCGAGTGCGGCCGATGAATCGCTCCTGGGAAGTGCCGATATTCAATCGTTGGCGGATCTTGGCAGCAGCTTTGACTTCCTCCGGGGAATGAAGGTCGTCCCATTCAGTCTGCGCGCGGTCCTTCAGTTGGCGCTGATTACTGCTCTCCCTTGTTTGCCGCTGCTGCTTCTCGTCGTCCCGATTGACACAATCCTCGATCTACTCACGAAAGCTGTATTCTAGGGACGCGAGAACGTGCGTCTCAGAACTGCACCTCGAATCGCCACGCTGCCCGGGAGGCAACCGGCGACCATTTCCCTCGAATTCCGTGGAGCCACCTCGCTGAGCAACCACGCCCCCGAGAACCGTCCCTGCGATGCACGCTGCGAGGAATGCGGTCTAGACAGAAGATCCTATGAGGTTTTGGACGGGGGGCATTGGGGAGCTTTCGACTGCCCCCACACCTGATACCCGCGTTCCAGCACCTCGATCTGCAGGTCATACAACCCCAGAAAGGCATCAATCGCTTCCCGCGGCAGATGGCCACGCCGGTCGTTCTGCCAGAGGTAGTCATCGAAGCAGAGCAGACCACCCGGACGCAACAGCCAGAAGCTCAGCACTGCATCGTCCAGCACATTCGCCCCCTCGTGGCAGCCGTCGATGTAGACGAACGCAAACCGCCCCGGCGGCATGTCCCGCAGCTCGAACCACGACGGCCCCTTCCGGTTCACAAGCTGATCGGATTTCCCCGGCGCCGCCGCATTCCGATCGAACCGCCGCTCGACCTCCCGGCCCCCCCCCCACGGATCGACGCCGGTGATCGCCGCCGCGGACGGTCCGGCGGAAGCGATGACGACGGGCGAGGAATCGCCAGCCAGCCAGCCAGGATCCGCTGGCGGAAGATCTGCCAGCGGCCGCCTGAACGTTGAACGAGCGGAGGCGAGCATCCCCAACGGTAATCGATGGTTACCGTTGGGGACGACGTGAAACAATGACTTACGGAAAGCGTGAAATGGCCAGGTACGCAGAGACGACGTCGGTCCCGGTCGACCGGAGTAAGGCGGAGATCGAAGCCGTTCTGAAACGATACGGCGCCTCGGAGTTCATGGACGAGCAATAGAGAAAAGCACGCTGCCCGAGATGCCGGGGGTCTCGAACAGCGTGCCGTGCCGGACTCAGTTCGTCGCCGAGTGCTTTAGATCGACGGCAGCGTCACCGACAGCTTGGTCGCAACCTTCGAATAGTAGTCGTACCGCATTTCGCACCAGTCGCCGACTTCGATCTCATCCAGCGTTCCGGTGGATGAACCATTGATCGAGATCTTCGTCGCGTCGGTGACGAATGCGGTTCCGGTGTTGTAGTACGACGCGCCGACAGTGATGATTCCGAGGTCGTAGTCGATTGCGGTGACGTAACCAGTGACGCGGATTTCGAGCGGCTTGGTACTGCCGCCACCGCCACCGCCGCCACCGTTTCCTCCGGAGGCGTCGACGGCGGCAGGGGCCGCTACAGCCAGTAGGGCCACCAGCATCCAGGATGCAACAATCTTCAGCATGACAGTTCCCACACAAGAGAGTCTGATACCCGGAGACCGCGTCTCCGACGTTGAGGGTGGACGCCACCGCAAGTACCGCATCCGCGCCCGCAGGATGTCGCTGCTGCACCATCGCCTCTGCCTGCTCAATCAGGAATCGGTACCGCAGAGGACAGAAAAATCTCAAGGATTTGCAGAAATCCTTTGCAGATGTTGTCCGGTATCCATCGCAACGCTGATTTCTCAGACGAGGGCTGGACCAGAGGACACCAGCGTTGGCGTGAAGTCTCCGCGGAAAACGGGGCGTTCTAAGCAACGGGAACTCGCATGGCCGACGGAAACGTCGGAAGAGACGTGGAATCTGAGGGGCGACAATGTTAGAGTTCGCGATTCCCCGACATGTCGCACTTGGAGCGTTGCGGTGCCGGAAAAGGCACAATTCGGTGAACTTATCCGCCGTGTGCGGAACCGCGATCAGGACGCCGCCCGGGAACTGGCCGAGCGCTACGAAAGCGCAATTCGCCGGGTCGTACGAATCCATTTGCGCGACGCACGGATGCGACGAGTCCTCGATTCGATGGACATCTGCCAATCCGTGCTTGCGACCTTTTTTGTTCGGACGGCTCTGGGACAGTACGAACTCGACTCCCCCGAACAGCTCGTTGGGCTGCTGACGACCATCACGCGCAACAAGCTGGCAAACCAGGTCAATCACCTGCATGCGCAGCGCCGGGACATTCGACGGGACGCAGTGATGGAGAACGCAGAAGCCAACGTCATCGACCGGGCATCCGACCCCGTCGAACAGGCATCGGCCCGCGAAATCCTGGAAAAGGTCTGCGGACGGCTCGACGCGAAGGAGCAGTACCTGGCCGAACAACGCTCGCTGGGTAGAACCTGGCAGGAACTCGCCGATGAACTGGGGGGAACCGACGTCGCCCTGAGAAAGAAATTGACGCGTGCGCTCGACCGAGTGATGGCAGATCTGGGAATCGATGAGGAAGCCCGTGCGTGACGGCGTGCGCGAGAGCCTGGACCGATTACTCGACCGGCAGAGGGATCTCTGGCAGAACGGACAACGTCCGACCGTCGAGGAACTGCTTCAGGGCTCAGGGTTGGACCGGGATCACGAAGCACAGCTCGACCTGGTCTACGGTGAAGTGGTCGTCCGGGAAGAGCTGGGAGAGCGGCCCGATCTCGACGAGTACCTGCAGCGTTATCCGGAACTCGCCGACGATCTGAAGTTGCATTTCGAAATTCACAATGCGGTCAACAACCGGGAACTGACCGATACGTCGGACAATCGGGAGGATGCGTCGTGGCCGGCGCCTTCACCGGAGATGAACGAGCATCACTCCTCATTACGCGACTACGAAATCCTCGGCCCGCTGGGACAGGGCGGAATGGGAGTCGTCCGCCGCGCTCGTCACCGTCAGCTCCGGCGGGATGTCGCGATCAAAATGTTCCAGCCGGGGCGGATTCCCACGTCGCGCGAAATCCGGAGATTTCAGATTGAGGCCGAGGCGATGGCCCGGCTGACACATCCCAACATCGTGCAGATTTTCGAGATCGGTCAGAGCGACGGACTGCCGTATCTGTCGCTTGAACTTGCGGAACAAGGGACGCTGGCCGACAAACTGCGGGATTTTACGTTCGTTCCGACGGCGGCCGCAGAGCTGATCGAAACGCTGACGCTGGCCGTGCAGCATGCTCACGACCATCAGATTGTGCATCGAGATCTGAAGCCCGCCAACATTCTGTTTACCAGAGACGGCATTCCAAAGATCACCGACTTCGGGCTGGCACGCGTCCTGGAAGAAGAAGCGTCCGGGGGAGATGGGACGCGGACGGGCGAACCGATCGGGACACCGCGGTACATGTCGCCGGAGCAGGCCGCCGGTCAGCCGGACCAGATTGGCCCGGCGACGGACGTGTATGGTCTCGGAACGTTGCTGTTTGAGTGTTTGACAGGCCGCGCACCGTTCATCGCAGCCGGTGTCGTCGAAACGTTACGGCAGATCTGTAACGACGATCCGACCGATCCGCGCCGGCTGCAGCCCGCGATCCCCCGTGATCTGGCCACGATCTGCCAGAAATGTCTCGAAAAGGATCCCGAGCGGAGGTATGTCGAGGCCGCGGGACTGGCCGACGACTTGCGGCGATTCCTGAACGGACGACCGATTCGGGCCCGCCCGACGCCCGCTTGGGAACGGGTGCTCAAGTGGTGTCGCCGGCGTCCGGCCCATGCCGCCCTGATCGCAATGAGCCTGCTGCTGGCGTTTGGCAGCGTGTCTGCGGTGGTGGTCGAGCGGCAACTCAACCGGCTGAGGATCTCCGGGCTGCGCAACGATGTCGCAACGTTGATGTCGGAAGGCCGTGAATCGCTGGAGCGGGAAGAAGTCGCACTTGCACAGGAGCGATTCCGGGTGGCCTGGCAGATCGTGCAGGGTGAACCGGCGTTGTTCGATCATGGCCCTGGAGTCGCGGGCTGGCTCGATCACAGCCATCGCGCCGCAGGCGAGTATCACTGGCGTCAGCGGGTTCCGCCGAAGAGCTATCCCGAGCGACGCGACGAAGCGGTGCTGGCGAGCCTGATGCTGGAACCTCGGCAGAAGTCGCCGATTCTGGTCGCCCGCGAAGCCATCTGTGGGGCACGCGAGCTGATAGCAAACGATGATCCAGGCAGTTTGTCAGACCGGGAGTTCCTGGCTCTGCTGGAGGCCGATCTGGTGCTTCTTGAGTCGGGACCTGCGGCGGCGCTGGCGGTGCTTGACGAACATGAATCGTTCCCGTCGCGGCTGTTCCATGCCCACCGGGGCATGCTGCTGGAGCAACTTGGTCGCATGGAGACCGCCGCGCAGGCTCGCGGCACAGCGGAACAATTTCCTCCTGATCCGGCGGCCGATGCGTTTCAGCGGGGAGTCAAGCTACTCAGGAACGAGGACTCTGCGGCCGCTCAGTCGGAGTTTGAGGTCGTCTTGGCGATCGAGCCCGGGCACTACGGAGCCCGGCTGTTTCAGGCCCTCTGTGCGTTGCGTCTCGATCGGCCGCAAGAGGCCATCGTCGGGCTGACGGCATGCATCGCCCAGCGACCGCGTTTCGCCCCAGGATTTCTGTATCGAGCACAGGCACACGCTGCTCTGAACGAAATGACCCTCGCGCAACGAGATCTACAGCGGGCGCTCGATAATGAACCTTCGGAGTCGATTCGATTTGCAACGCTCGTCATCCAGGGGCGGCATGCGCTCGACAGTCATCGTGAAGTCGATGCCGTCGCAGCGTGGACTCAGCTCACGGGATTGCTGCCCGACGAGCCGCTCGGATGGGCATTGCGGGCGGCCGCGGAGTCGCGCTGCCAGCTTCTTCAAGAATCGGACGAACACTTCGCACTCGCTTTCAAAGTCGGTCCGGCGGAGCCGGAGATCTTTCGAATCCGATCTCGGGTCTACCGCGAGCGCGGACGCTGGAGCGAGGCTCTCGAAGACCTTGACCAGGCAATTGCTCTGAATGCCGGGGACATCAGCCGTCGAGCGACTGACCAAGTAGAACGCGGTCG
The DNA here is from genome assembly GCA_942493135.1 of uncultured Planctomycetaceae bacterium. GTDB lineage: Bacteria > Planctomycetota > Planctomycetia > Planctomycetales > Planctomycetaceae > Planctellipticum. The sequence goes on from OW818684.1 coordinate 4,643,201, forward strand.
AGTCTTGTGGATGCAGGAGCAGTCTGCTGCGGCGATGGCGGCTACGGACGAAGCGATAAAACTGCGGGAAGATTTCGCTGCTGCCTGGGAGCTGCGTGCCAGGTTACTCAGTGCAGACGGACAATGGCAGCCTGCCATCGCGGCCTGGGACCGCTGCGCGGCATTGGGAGTCGACTCCGCCGAGCTGTACGAAAGCCGCGGCCAGGCTTCGCTGCAGTGCCAGAACCTGCCGGGCGCTGTCGAGGACTTTTCCCGGGCGCTTTCGCGAGTGCGGAGCGCCGCGCTGCTGTGTCAGCGGGGCTGGGCTTACGAGCTGGCGGGAACTCCGGTGCTGGCCCGTCAGGATTTCGGCGATGCGTTAAAACTGTCCCCTCACCTCCCCGGTGCGCTGCTGGGGCGGGTGGCGGTGCAACTGACCGTCGGTGACTTGCGGGCCGCGAGGCAGGACGCCGCGGCCCTCGGGAAGCGAGTTCCCGAATCTTGGGACCTCTGGCGGAAGGTTCGATGTATGGCGGAGGCGTCTGCCCCTGTCGAGGCTTCCACGGACCGTCCGGCCCCATAACAGAGAGCGGCAGCGATGCGTAGTAGATTTGGCGCCCGTCGGCTCTGCCGCCCGCCGGCTTTTCGAACGTACGTTCGTTTTCGAACCGGATTCACGATCATCGAACTGCTGGTCGTGATCGTCATCTTTGCCCTTCTGATGGCGCTCCTGGCCCCTGCAGTCCAGCAGGCGCGCGAATCGGCCCGAGTCGTCGAATGCCGCAACAAGCTCAAGAATCTGGGGCTCGTCTGCCTGACCTTTCATGAGGCGTATCAGTGCTTTCCCCGCAATACCGTCCGCCCCCGTGGCGTTACGAAGTCGGAAGACGAGCCGCCGGGGAATCTCTGGAACTGGAATAAAGGAACGTTTGAGTCCTGGAACCGCCAGATCATGGGGCTGCTGCACCATAAAAACGCGACGGAGCATGACGCGATTCCACTGCTGGCCTGTCCGTCGGATCCACGCGGCGAGACTTACCGGATCCCAACATACGGCTTCACCTGGTACGTCGGAATCTACTCGAATCCCTCGACGATCAATAATGGCGTGATCGTCGACGACTCTGACCTTAAGAGCAAAAAGACCGTAGCAATTCTGGATGTTACGGACGGCACGACGAACACCCTGATGATTGGCGAGCGACACCCGGTCTCTGAAACCAAGTGGGGCTGGTGGGATTCCCGATGTTGTATCGAGGACACGATCTCGCCGGCCCGGGGAGACAACAAGATCTTCAGCCACGGGATCTACGGAAGGTGCCCGAAGCCTGCGGTTTATCGACGGGGAGACTTCAGCGACGACTGCCTCTTTCACGCCCTGTGGTCCCCTCACCGCGGCGGCGGGAACTTTTGCATGGCGGACGGCAGCGTCCGCACGATTTCGTACGACACTGGCAACAGATCCGCCGGTGGAGCGAGCCTGCTGGAGATCCTGGCATCGCGAGCGGGAAACGAGATTGTCGGCAGTGATTATTGAGTTTTCCTCGCTGTTCCGTCGATCACATTGTGACTTGCGTTCGGCCGTCGTCGTACCTCCCTTTCGGAGGCATTTCGAAGCCGACTGCCGGCGGCCGCTTGCCCCGACTCTGGTCGCGGCACACTTCCGAAGTCAGATTCTGCATGACGATCCGCGATGAGCGACACATTGCCACGCTGCCTTGTCTTGTGACGGCCGGCAAATTCCCGAGAACTCGCACTCCTGCAAACAGTGGTGCGAACTGCGGACGTACACCACCCGCGAGTTCCGTTAGTTTAATTCGGCCAGGCCGTCAGCTTTACCGACTCCGTCGGAATCGCCCAACGGTGATGACCAGTTACCGTTGCGGAGGTCGTGGAACAACGACTTGCGGTGACGTGGAACGGCACGTCCCGCAGCGGCGTCGTCACGCCGGCTCGACTTGCGGTGGAACTTCGGTTTCCGGCGGCCACCAGAACGGAACACCCCAGGGAGTTACGAGCAGTACAAAGAATTGACCGGGAATCGACAGTTGATAAACGATCACCAGAACCATGAAGACTTCGCCAGGCAGCCCGTTCTGAGCAAGCCCCACAGAAAACAATGCGACGGTCACCGACAGAATCCAGCAGGGGATACTCAGTCCGGACACGAGAACTGTCAGCAGCCATGTCCATGACCTGCGGAAGTACGCCGCGCTCCAGGCGAGCCACAGCAGAGTCAGCGCGAACATGACTTCGACGGGCAAAATCAACATGTCGCCCCATTCCACGTCGCTCTTCCACGCGTCCAGTTGCTGATTCGCCAGGTCCAGCAGTCCCCAGAGCGCCGCGTTTTCGAAGAGCATCGGACCGGCGGCGATGAGTAGAATGCAGCCTGCCCGCGTCGCGATTCCGAAAACCGATTCTCCCCGCCAGCGGAAATAGGGAATGCCGATGACTGTCGCGAGCGAGATGGCGGCCGAGCCGACAATGAGCCTCATGTCGATTTCGTCCGATCCCTGCAGCATCAGCCCCAGCAGCAGGTAGAACAGTACAGTCGCAAGACCTGCGCCGCCGCCGATCACCCCGAGCGCCAGCGACATCCAGATGGCACGCAGCAGGACGCTTCGGCGGCCGCGAAGGAAGAACGGTTCGCGAAGTTGGATCGCCATCGGGGTGCCTCAGACGTCGGGGACGACCGCCGGATACTATCCGCCGGGACAGCAGGCGCGAAGCACAGACGGGAGATCCTCAGCCTGGGCCGGCCGTCAACGGTGATGATCATTTACCGTTCGCGGCGGGCGTGGAATAACGACTTGCAGCGAGGCGTGGAACGGCCGCTGCTTCGTGAAGTTTTGCGACGGCTGACTCCGCGGGCTCGCTTAGCCTTTAGTCTCTGCGAGTCCTTGGGTACGCCGGCGTCACCTCGTCCCCTGAAAACTCGGGTTCTACAACCGCGAGTACGTCGATGCAGTCGTTAGCACTCAGAAATGCGAAATGCATGATGTTCCAGGCTTGCCGCGTTTCGCAAGACTGTCGGTGAAACTCGGCAATCAAAGCCGAGTTCTCAACCTTCCAAAAGACATGCGGGAACTTCATCTCTGCGCTGTTCTCAACGAGCGACAGGCGATTCGCTTCATCCGAGTTTGCGTAGAAAAGGACATTGTCGAAACGCACGACGAGCATTCCCGACGGATTCTCCAGGGCTAGCCAGATTCGGAACCCTTCCCAGTCGTCGTGGACTGCTTCGCAGTACATCCGCTGTCCCTCGAACTGAGGGAGGGGGTTCCAACGAACATAACGGCCTTGAAACATCGCCTGAGATCCAATGACTGACGCACGGGGTGGCTGCATGCGGGGCGATACTGAGAAGTCGCGGTGCAGCCGAATCGAGATTCCTCATTCTTGGCCAATTCTCCGTGAGTCTCAACTGTGACGGCAGTCGATCCACGGCGTTCTGGGCCACGCTGGGCGATCGACGGATCAGCTGGTTGAGTCGAATCTCCATGCATTTCAATTTCGACTTCTCGGTCCTGGAGTGCCGCCGAACGGTGATCAGCAGTTACCGTTGACAAAGGCTGTCACCTTCCGCGTGCGGCAGCCGCCATGCACGAGCCGCATCATTTCTGAGAAGATGCTCGCCGCGTACGCCGCAAGTCATTCGTCCAAGAAACTCGGCCTGTTGGGGCGTTGAGCGGCCGGCGAGACAAGTTCCACGGCCAGTTTTTCGACGACGAGGACCAGGTATTGCGCCCTCACCGTGGATCCATCTTTTCCTTTCGACTTCCGAATGCGTTGGACAAATCTCCCCTGAAGATTGGCGACTGCCACTCGTCCGTCGCCATGACTGGGTACCGAATGTTTGATGAGTTCGCGTTCTGCTTCCTTACTCTGGCTCCAATCGAGTTCGATTCGTTCGCCATCGACGAAGACGACAGCCCCGACCAGTTTGAGTTGCCGTGACTTCGGGTCTTCCGCTGTCGCAGCTCCAAACATCGCATGCTTGAGGCTGACTGGGACTGGTGGGTCGTCCACGAACAATGGGACTGCATGTCTGAGCTGAGAGACTTGTGCAGGCCGATCGGCGCAGTGCGACACGTTCGAGAAGGAAATCACCACCGCGAAGGAAACCAAAGCGACGATCTTTGCCATCATATTCGAGCTTCCCTGTTTGCCGAGCGTGCCGCTGTGAAGCTCCGCCGTTAAGAAGATGAGCTGCCCGCGATCAATTTCGGGGTAGAAACTGCACTGCCGATCGGGTAGCACAAATGCGTACACCATGTCAATATGGAGTTTCTCGTGTCCAGAAGCGGCAACGAAGAAGGCGTCAGGGGGGCTGCGAGCCTGATCGACCGAACGGTGATTGCTTGTTACCGTTGCGAAACTGCCCGGTCTGCCCAGATTGGCGGGAAGTCCTGGCGTCCGCCGCTACGGTGATTGATAATCACCGTTGCGGCCAGAAGTGGTACAAGGTCGGGGACGAAATTCAACCTGGCGTCGATTGGCTACAAGGCCAGACTTTGCGGTCGTTGGCCGGCAGGGGATGGCTGACGTGGATTCGATAGCGTAGCATGAAAGTCGGGCGGTCGTGAGCGACTGCGCGGTCCCGGTCATTGCTGGCCCTGCAGCAGTTCTGCAGCGGCAGCCGCCGCCTTGTGGAGAGTCCCATGACTGCAGCAAGAACGAGCAGCCTGGTCCTGATCGTGATCGGCTGCGCATTACCAGTGGTCGCCTATCTGGTCGCGAGGATCGGATTGTCGACTTTGTCCGCGAGGGGCGGTCCCCCCGATCAGGGAGCAATGGTCGTCGCCTACTTTTCAGTTCTTACCTCAATCGCAGTCGGACTTCTGATGATCGCGATCGGCGCCGGGATCTTTGTGTGGGCGCACCGCACTTCGACGCTCCGAAACAAGTAGGACATTCTGGATCGCTACGGGCGAACATCGCGGACTTCAACACCGAGCGAGGTTGTCAGAAAAATCGGGATCCGGCGTGGCCGCTAACCAGTCGTTACCGTTGGGGCCGAACCCAATGGAATGTGTCGCTGGCTTGTCCTGAGAGCACTGCCGGGCCACTGAAGGTCCAGCAATCGCCTGCGCCGACCCTGTTTCTGCAGAGAGTGTTGGAGAACCGGATGTCGCTCGTCGTTGCCGAGAGAATCGAGCTGAGGACAAACGATCCTTCGAAGATCGTGCGTCTCGTCGAGATCGAGAGGTTCCACGACGGCGGCTACCGTTGTCATTTGACGGTCGTCTCGGGTGGCTTCTCGTGTGCTCGCCCGTTCTACTTCGATGACGCGGCACTTTCGGCGGCTGTTCCGTGTCTCAGGAAAATGGCGGCTGGCGCGGCAGGAAAGTGCGTCGTCAAAGGCCTGTGGGAAGACAGCTACATCCAAATCGAATCGAACGACCTGGGACATGTTGTCGTCAGCGGAGAAATCGTCGAAAACTCGGAATGTCTTCAGAGATTGGAGTTCACGTTTCGGACGGACCAGACGATCCTGGCTCCCCTGTCGAAGGAACTGAATGGCCTGCGGAAAGCCGGATTCAACGGTAACGAATAGTTACCGTTCACACGGTTCGTCGGGAGAGGTCGGTCCCGTGCTTCTGGACGCACAGTCCAATCGCAGACAGTCAGCCAGCGTGACCTGATGCGAATTCACTCGGCCAGCATTCTGCGCTGGGTGCCACACCGAAAGACTCTGGGAATCGGTCTGAAAGTCGCTCGACGTTCGGCGACAATCGTTATTGCAGGTAGTTCTGCTTGAAGTTCTTCGAGAGACGGATCGTCCTGGAACAAGGGGAACTGGAATCGGACCGTCCTCAGATGCGGCAATTGTCGAAGACTTCGGCAGAATTGAAGGAGCTGCGCGTCACGTTCGTTGTAGAGATCTACTTCGACGACTCGGTCTGGTGCCAAGGAGACGCCGATCATCGTTGCGCAATTTGAGAGTGCTATTCCAAGCAGCGTCTTCTCACGCTGAAAGCGGAAGTCGACGTTATAATCCGACGCTTGCAGTTCCAGCTTCCGGACCGCTTGAGTTTCGAGCATCGGATCTGACATTACGCTGAACGCTGCAGCGCCAGCTATCGTGAACCCGAGAGCCGCCAAACTCACGCGTGCGTTCACCTCGCGGGTCTCCTCTTCCTTCGTTACAAATCGCTCAGTTCAATTGGAACTGACTGCCGAGTTGGAACCGTGAGCTGAAGAATCACGGCCCAAACAGCTCCTCTGCAGAAACCGTTGCGGATGCTATCGCAAGCGAGATTACGTGTCGATACGGACGGTGCCCCGTGGAAGGCACGAATCTGGACCGTGAACTCAACTCGCAAGTGCCGGCTACGCGGTAACTACCTATCAGCGCGCAACGACCGCCTGAGTCTGCGGATTCTGCCGAGCGTGACCCGTCCCGCGCGCTGATTGGCCATCAGCGCGCGGGAGAGGCTTCTTGCGGTGTTGTCGACGTGTGGTCGCCAGACAGAGGATCTGGCCAGGGCTTGGCTACATGGCTACCATGCAGAGGTGCCCGAGACACACGACCTGGAATAACAATGAGCCCCGCCGCCTTTGTCGAAGCTCTTCTTTGGCTGATGGGGCTGGCGGCTTGGGTCGGCCTTCGCAAGCTGGCACGGTTGAGTTTTCGCCAGGTTGTCTTTGACTTCATTGTCAGTCAAATTGTCGGGCTAGCACTGGCGTTCGGCTGCATTCTTGCATTGTGGCTACTCCTTCCAACCGGCAGTCCACAGGAAAGAGGAACGTTTGAGTCGCTCAACTTGAGCGGATTCTTTGCTTTATGGATGGCGACCGCGTGTTTATTCGGGGCAGTCCTGAGCGTACACTGGCGAATCCATCGCGGTGATGCCGCGCGGTGATGGACGATCAGCGCGGATCTCGCCGGTGCACCAAGACCCATCGAACGCAGAGCACGAAACAGAGAATCAACGCGCCGGCCTTGAACAGCCAGTACCAGGTTGGCTTCGAGCCGGGGCCATCGGTGATTGTCTCGAACGCAATTACGCCGATGCACAACGTGAACATCAAGTCGAAGACCACTGGGAGTCGCAATGGTTGATGTGCCTGACCGGGCGGTGGCTGCGGGTCAGTCATGAGAATGTCTCCCGTCCGAAAGTGTAGTCGCGCGCTGATGGTTCATCAGCGCGCGCGGGTGGGTGGACGCGTTTCCCAACGGTAACTTCTCGTTACCGTTGAGGGAAGAGGCTGCGACGCGAACGTGAACGACGGCCGATCGTTCCCAGGAAAAAAACGGAAAGTCGCGGGCGATTGCTCGGCTTGAGGTTAGCCGGAATCGGCGCGTTTCCAGCTGGAAAACGGCATTTCCCGCCCTTGAGGCGGTCCGGGACGGGGATAGAGTTGTCCGCGTTGACGACAACAACTCACCCCCGCCAGGAGCCTTGAAATGACCGTCGAGCAGATTCAGATCCGCCAGCAGCAGGCCGCCGTGAAGTTCGAACTCGCCGCCCAGATCCGGAAGTGGCTCGACGACGCGAAGAGCGAATGGAAGGGGGACGACGACTGGGACGACGTCGAAGGGGAGATCATCGAACTGGTCACCGAAGACGCCGAATAGCCGGCAGCGATCGACGGGGGGCCGGAAACGGCCCCCCGATCATCTCGCCCGGCCAGAGGAGCCCACAATGTCATCTTCCAATGAGAAGCTGCTGGCGATCGGAACCGTCGTGATTGCCAACGACGGGTTTTCCACCAGTCTCGGTCAGATTGCCGACGTCGAGACGAATCGCTGGGGCACGTTCTACGTTGTCCTGCGAAACGGTCACTTTGAACACGTCGGGACCATCGGCCCGGCGGACAGGCTGGGGATCGGCTGGAAGGTTGCGACCGCGGCCGAGATTGAACGTCAGCGGCGCCTCGACGCTCTGCCGTCGTCCCCGGACGACAGCGACGAACGGTAACTCTCTGTTACCGTTGAGCGCAGAAACGAACGCCCGCCGGGTTTCACAGACCGGCGGGCGTTCGCGTTTCATGGGCGCCGGGTTAGCCGGCGGACTGTCTCAGCCGCTTCAGCAGCGGCTCCAGGTGCTGACGACAGACGTCGGCCAGCGTCCTGCGGGTCTGCGCCGCGTGTCGATCCAGCAATTGCCAGTCGGCGGCGTCGATGTTCACGCCGAGCCGCTTCTGGCGAATGCCTTCGGATTGCGATCCGATCCGTGGTCGTCCTGATTTTGCCATGTTGCTCTTGCCCGTGGGAATTGTTCCTGACCGAATTGGCCGCGTGCTGAAGACGGCCCCGGAGGTCAGGGATGGCCCATCGGATCAAGGATGATCCTCGGGGCTCTTCTGGTGGTTCCCGTGAGAGGTGCGAGCGGTACCGGCGACCACGAATTATCGAGACCGGCCAGCCGCACGGGAACCCCAGAAGTTCCCGGAACTGCCTCGAACTCGGACCCACTTCGGGGAACGTCTCGAAAACCCTTTCGCGACGTCCGATCCCCGAGGAGTCCGACCGATGCAACAGCTCGCCGCCCTGTGGAGTGCTCCAGGGCAAAAAGACCTATCTGCTCTCCGCCCTGGCCGCTCTCTGGCCGCTGCTCGCTCCGCTCCTGGGTCAGTCCGGCACGTTTGATCTGCAGTCGGTGCTGATCGCCCTGGCGATCGCCGCCCTGCGGGCCGGCATCGCCAGTTCGAGCCCGGTCGCGGCCGGCGTCCTGGCCCTGCTCCCCAAACTGCAGCCGCTGCTGAAAGAGCTGGAAGCCCGCGGGCCCGCGGCGGAAAAGTTCCTCGAACAGCTCCTGGCGGCCGCGAAAGACCTTCCGCAGCCGGCGGCGCCCGACACCATCCCCTTCGATCCGAACGCCCTGCGGCCTGGCGGGGGCACTCTGCTCCGTTCGCTGCTGCTGTTCGCGTTTCTGTGTCTGCCGATTTCCGGGCACTGCGCCAGTCCGAAGGCCGTCATCAAGGGACCTCGGACCGCAGTGCCCGGAGAATTCTTGCGGTATGACTTCGGCAGCTCGACGGGGATGAAAGGTTTCCGGCTGGAGATCGATCCCAAGAACGACCGGTACGAGCAGGTCCGGCTGCTGAAGGCCGAGCAGGCGGCGGAAGTCGCCTCGTTCAAGGGAGTCTACAAGCTGACGCTGACGGTCTGGGACGAACAGGACGACAGCGACGTCGCCGAGTGGATTGTGGCGATCGCCGATCCCGACCCGGATCCGGTCCCCGGACCGACGCCTCCCGATCCCGCCCCGCAGCCTGCCCCGACCCCTGCTCCGCAGCCGACTCCTGGTCCAGCGCCGACGCCGGTCCCGGAGCCGGTCCTGCCGGATGGGAAGTTCGGCGTCCTGAAGGCCACGCGCGACGCGGCCCGGGCGGTGCAGTCGGCGGCGAAGGCGAAAGAGCTGCAGTGCCTGATCGACGGTTGCGTGACGGTGAAGGCTCAGATTGCTGCCGGGACGCTGAAGTCCCCGCAGGCGATTGTCGTCGGCGTGGGGGGCGTGCTGGCCAGTTGCGTCTCGCCCGCCTGGGACGCGGCCAGAAACGCCCTGGCGGACAAGGTCGAGGAACTGTTCAAGGCGGGCCAGCTGAAGACGGTGGACGACTGCCGCGGCCTGGTGGATGAGCTGCAGAGCGGCCTCGAAGCCGCTCGTTGAGCGTTGAGCGTCGATCGTGGTTGTTCAGAGCGTGGACGGAGCCCGCCGGATGAAACGGTTTCTGCTGATCCTGGCCGCCCTGCTGATTGCGGGCGGGGTGACGATCACGATTCGGATCGGGGGCCAGCCGGCTCCCGAAGCTGCTCCGCCGGTGATCGAGGGATTGCCGATCGAGGACGCACCGCCCGACGTCAATGGGCCGGAAGGCTGGTCAGGGGTGGAGTCGCTGCAGGTCACCGCGGCCTGGGCGGCCGCGCAACCGGCGTTTCAGCTCATTCACCCCGACAGCGGCGAACCGGTCTGGCAGGACAACGCCAACGCCCGCGTCTGTCAGTGGGAGACGCAGGCGGCATTGATCGGCGGTGAGCTCCCGCCGAACGTCCCCCAGGAGATCGGCGACTGTACGAGCTGGGGCGCGAAACACGCGATCGAACGGATGCAGTCGGGCGGCGGCATTCGCGGACCTCCCGCCGAGTTCCGCGAAGTTTCGTCGATGTGGCTGTATGGGGCCGGTCGCGTCTGGGTGGCTCAGGGACAGTTCGGCCGGGGAGACGGCTGCAGCGGAGCGGCGATCGCTCAGGCGGCGCGGGAATACGGCGTCCTGCCGCTCGATACGCCCGGCCTGCCCGACTACCGCGGCGACCTCGCTCGCGAATGGGGCCGCCGCGGTCCCCCCGAGCAGTTCAAGGCGATCGCCGCCCAGTACAAGGTCAAGACAGTCTCCCGGCTGCAGTCGTCGGACGACGTCCGCAACGCGGTCTGCAACGATCACGGCGTGACGATCGCCAGCAACTGGGGGACGTCGAACAGCGCGATGCGAGTCCGGGATGGGCGGATCGTCGCGGTGCGTCGCGGCAGCTGGATGCATCAGATGTGCGTCGACGGCTACGACGGCAGCGTCCCCGGCCGGCGGTACTACCACATCACGAACAGTTGGGGCCCGAAGGCCCATCCGGATCCGGTCGACGATTCGCCGCCGGGCGGTTTCTGGGTGGAAGAGAAAGAGATCGATTTCATCGTCGCCCAAGGAGACACCTGGGCGTATTCGGACTTCGACGGATTCCCGGCGAAGCTCGACGTCAGCCCGCTGCGACCGTCGCGATGAGGCGAGTGTCGAGTGCCAAGAGCCCAGTGAAAGAGAGGAGCCGAGCATGTTGAAGTCGTTGTGGGTGGGTCTGTCGCTGGTGGTGTGGCTGGTGATGTGTGTGGCGTTCGCTGCGGCGCTGGCGACGTGGGCCACGGCCGCGGAACCGGTGAGCGTGGCGAGCTGGCGGCCATCGGGTGTGATCGACGTCAGTCCGGGTCCAGATGACTTGCGGGCTCCCGTCAGTCTGCAGACCTGGCGACCGGCGGCCGCGGTGACCGGTCCGCCGGTCAGTCTGTCGAGCTGGCGACCGGCATCGCACGACGTCTCGCCGCTGACGATTCCGAAGCCGCCGGCCGGTCCGTTCGCCAGTTATTGCGTCGGCGGGCAGTGCTATCAGTCCCCGCAGCAGATGACGCCCAAGGCGTGGCGGCAGTGGCAGCGGCAGCAGCGCTGACCGGCGGGACGGCGGCACTGATTTCGGGCGAAATCAATCTGCGAGGGAACGCAAACGTGAGCAGCAAGACGCGACCGCCGGGCGAGACGCTCGCCTTCGAACCGAAGATCGCCAGCGAGGCCGATCTGTGCAGCGCCATGGCCGAGCTGGCCTGGATCGACACCCGCCAGGCCGAGCTGCAGGCGGAGTGCGATCGCCAGGTGGAGGCGATCAAGTCCCGCTATCAGGGACTGATGCGGCTGGCGGTCGAAGGGAAATGGGACGTCAGCTTCGCCGATCGTCAGGCGGTGCTGACGCAGGCGATCGAAGCCTACTGCAACGAACACCAGAGCGAGCTGGTGAAGGGGAAGGGACGCTCGCGAGAGTTCACGCACGGGACGGTCTCGTGGAAGAAGACGCCCGAAGGGGTGAAGGTGGTGGAAGGTCGCACGAAGGATGACCTGACCGAGGAGTTCATCGACCAGCACGCACTGCGGCCGCGGCTGCATGAGCTGCTGGAGTCGATCACGGTCGACGGTCAGCCGGGTGCGAAGGACCATCGCACGGCGGCGGACTTCTTTGACATCGCGCTGGAGCTGTCGCTGACGCGGGCCAAGCTGGAGTACAAGGCCGGGCGACTGACGCTGGCACAGTTGGAGCTGGTCGGTCTGACTTGGGACAAGGGGGCGGACAAGTTCACGTTCAAGCCCGCGAAGCAGGTTGTGAGAACGGAGGCGAACTTGTCGGAAGTCGCGTGAAGTCGTCGCGATCCGCCCCCTCGGGGCTGGGGTCCTACCCTCCAGGGGGGCCTCCCCCGAGGGGGCTTCGCCATCGCATTTTTTCTGCACCAAACGACCTCAAAAACTCACTTCCTTCCTTCCGGTCTGCAATCCGATGGCAGGGCATGACGGGTGGGTTTCACGGGAAGCAAGGAGTCGGCCTTCGCCGGAATGCACGGTCGGAATACTGGTTACGTCGCGGCCTGGTGGTCGCCGTGACGTTTCACGCGAAGTCCAGCGAGCCCTGACTCTCGCGCCCGCAGCGGAAGTGGAGTTCGGCGCAGACTTCCGGTGAGAGGGCGCCGGCGAAGGCCGCCGATGGCACCCGCATGAGCCGCTGGTTCCCCCGATAAGGAACCGCAGATGCCAGTCGCCGCGGCCGGGCCAGTCGCCAGCAATACGGACCGGTCGCGAACGGATCGACCCCGACGTCTGCCACCGGCTCGATCGACACCAGATCGACGACGCACACAATCCCCGTCGGCAGTTCGTCCGGCAGTTCAATGCCCAGCTGGCGGGCGACTTCGTAGCCTTCGGGATCGGTTCCTTTCCCGGCGACGATCACCAGCGGACCGCGGTAGTCGGTCCACCAGCTGCGATTCTCGAACGGTTTCCAGCCGTGGGCGATCAGCCAGGCCCAGGGCTGTTTCACGGTCAGTCCGCGGACTGTCGGTTCTCGTCGCGCTGGCATGGTGCAGTTCCTGGCAAGGCGTCCAAGGGATCGAACAACAACCGCTGGCCCGGCTTGTCACCGACGCCGCGGGAGAAGAGCTGGCCCTGCGTCCCGCGTCCATTGTTCTCGAAGCGGGCGGGAGGCTTGCGGTTCGTCAGGCGGAATTCGTCGGTCATGGCGGGGCGTCTTTCGCGAGGGAAGAACCCCGGCCGGACGATCCGGCCGGGGGCGGTTGTCGTCGATCAATCCTCCCAGGGGAACATCAAGGTAATGACCGGTTCGGCGTCGTCGCCGGGGCTGCAGACGGCGAGGATCTCGTGCGTCCGGGCCTTGCCGTCGCTGTCCGTGCAGACGATCTTGTAAGTCAGCCGGCCGCCGCTGATCCGTTTGGCGTATTCGCGGAAGACGAACAGGACGTCCCACAACCGGCCGATCAGCGATTCGCCTTTCTCTTCGGCTTTCTTGCTCGGGACGCAGAGCGTCGTGAAGGCGCTGACCGTCATGGCGACGGGGAACTTGATGCCAGCCTCGGCGACCAGCTTCGGGATCTCGGCGTTTCCCTCATAGCCGGGCCCGCTGAGCTGAACCAGGACGCCGTCTTCGATCGCCTGGCGGCGCGTGTAGACGCTGATCGGTTCGCCCCAGAAGTTGTCCCCGCCATCGTCGGCGTCGATCGCGGCCGGCGGGGCGGGCGGGGTCGGGGGGACGGCGTCCGACTGGGCGGCGAAGTCGAGACGCTGCTGGCGGGTGAGACGGCCCTGGATCAATTTGAATTCGCGAGTCATGGTCAAGGTTCCTTAGAAAGGGACGGCGGCGGTTTCGGTTTCGCAGGCGGCGATCGCCTGCTGCCAGGTCGCTGCGATCGACGGCATCGGCGTGTGATGCGCGCGGATCAGTTCGAACAGCTTCTGCGAGACTTCTTCTTCCTCCGCGAGGCCGGGGAATTCGTAGTAGATCGATTGAGCGGTCAGGTCCCAGCCGGGGATGTTCGTCATGTCGCCTTCCGAGAACGCGGCGCGATACTTGACCCACATCCCATGCCGCCAGAACGAACGGCTGTCGACGGAGTAGGCGTGCATCTCCCAGACCCGCCGGCGGATCGACCATTCCCATTCGAGGTCTTCGCGCTGCTGCTTCCGGAGTCCGCTGTAGATCTCCCGGACGTCGGCCTGGCGGAGGCCCTTGTCGCGGATCTGCTGGCGAATCTCAGGAGGCATCGTGCGGTCTCGTCTGCGGGTCGCGTTGGCTGTCGTCAACGAGTCCAAATCTACCCCCGTCCCGAACGGCCTCAAGGTTGGGAAATGCCGTTTTCTGCGGGGAAAACGGCCGGTTTTGGTTAACTCCGTACCGAGCTTGCGCCCGCGGCTTTTGGGTTTTTTTTCGGGAACTTCTGCGGGGCAGCGCCGACTCCTCGCAGGTGTTCAGGATCCTCGACGATGGCCCGCGTGATCGAACAGCAGGAAGCGGCCCGACGCCTGGGCGTCACGGCCCGGGCCCTGCGCGACTGGATCCGCGAACCCGATTTCCCCGACATCGACGCCGGCTACGATCTGGACGCGATCCGGGCCTGGCGGAACGCCCATCAGAAGAAAGTGTCGCCAGTCAGTCCCTCGTGCAGACACGAACGCTGAAGGCCCCGCGGAAACGTGGTAGGCGTCCCACGACGATTGATGGCGATCCTTGATGTAAAGAATCGCCTGCTTGCTGCGAGGTGGACCACCGATAGCAACGACGACTCGGGCATAACGTGGTAACGGCGTGGCTTCTTTGTGGGCAAACCAAGAGGTGTCAGGAATTGCGTCGAGCGACTACCACGATTACCACAATTAGGCCCCCCTACCCCGAATTCCTATGGCTTTACGCGAGGAAATGAGATGGCTTGCGAGACCGTCGAAAACCGATAGAATCCTTGAAAACTGGCGTTCTCAACGATCCCAGCAACATCGAAAGCGGTACTTGGGGTGCAAGAGGTCGTGGGTTCAAATCCCGCCATCCCGACTCGACTTACGACGATTTGAAGAGGCTCCAGACAACCTAATCGAAACGTTGGGCTGTGTGCTGCTGGTCGGCCGGGAGCACGTGAGAGTCGAGTTCGAGCGAGATTGACGGCCTCAAATGGCCCGTCAGCTGCGATACCACATTGACCGGTATCCTTGCGTCCAAGTCAATCTGAGCGCAGGTTGATTATCCCCCGGTCGTCCAGCCCAACTCGCTTGAGCAGCGGCCGCCAGTATCAGCGACTGAAACTGATCCGAGGCTGGGATGACTGCAGCTGCCGCTGCCTGTCCCCGTTTCAGCATCGACCGGCGTACTCCTTCATCGCGGTGAGCGTGTCCGGAGTGAGGCCGACGACTCAACCCCGCCGTCGAATGAGAGGCAGGGTGTCCCACCGTCGCGGCTCGATTGAGAACATCGAATGCGTTCTGCTCCGCACGACTGCCGATCCTGGTACGCACCAATTCGGCGAGCCTCTCCACAAAATTCATTGCGGAGATGCCTCTCGCAGCTCGGCGCCGAGTTGCGGCGCCAGGCAGACGGCCAAGCTTTCGGAGTTGCTGAAGTGCAACTTGCGCAGCGTACGGGCCGGCCTGTTGCGTGAGGACTTGCGGCGGTTCCGGACCTCTACGAGCCCGGGCTGCGCGGGGAAGTTCCTGGACGAGCGGACGACGCTGTCGCGGACTCTGCGGAATCGTCGGTCGATGATTCTCAATTGATACCGGGCAAGTGGAAAGATTCCGTCGGGGGCGGCTGAGGGTTTGAATAACAGGAGGAAATTGGTAGCGAGAAAGAGCGACGGCTTTCGAACAGTGATCGGACTTTACTTCACAGCGTTCTCCGCCTCTCCGAGCCGGAATCGACTCACAGTTTCAGTCGAGAGGACCAGATGATTTCCGTCACATCCCGTCGACAGGAGTTTCTACCGTGCTTTTGCGAACGCGGATCCAATGATCCGTAAAGTGCAGATGCTCGTTCGTCGGGATCCGCGGCATGTGACAGTTCAGGCAGTTGTCTTCGCGGTTCGCCTTCGGGCAGTCGACGGCGCGGTTGTGGGCGGCGTCGTGGCAGTTCAGGCAGACGGCGGCATGCGTGCGCCAGTCGCGGGACGCCGGTCGGTGCGGGTCGTGGCAGCTTGCGCAGTCGAACCGGGCCGGCTGACCGTCATCCCGAGTGACTTCGTTCTGCCGGAGAAAACAGGCGCTCTGCACCAGTCCCACCGACGCGAAGCGGACGATGGTCTGGTCCTCCGGCTCAATCGGCGCGCCCATTTCATCGGCGCGACGATGACATTCGCCGCAGCGGTCGACGGCCTCTTGAGGCGACAGCCGGGAGAATCGCTCGATGGTTGAAGGAAGCCCGCGATCCATCTCGCGGACGTGCTGCTGCGTGTTCCAGTGGCACCGCGCGCAGCCGACACCGGGTTCGATCTGGTCGAACAGGATCCGCCCGCCCTCGGTGGGGACGAAGGTGCAATGGCAGCCGAAGCAGTTGATCGCTTCCGCGGAGGGGCGGAGGTGACCGAGGGCCTGAATGCCCACCGAGTCATTGGACTCTTCCATGCCTGGAGTGACGCCGAGCTTTCCGCCGGGATACCAGCTCACACCGTGTTCGACGGCCGAGGTGCCGCCGGTGTCGTCGGTCCAGGCGATCAGCGGGGTTCGGGCGTGTGTGCCGGACCCGAACATCCAGTCGATGGGAAGCTCTCGGGCGTAGGCTGAGGAGCTGACGAAGAGCCGGCTGTCGCGGATTCTGTAGTGAAAGTCGACGCCGCTGGCGTCGCGATGGAATGTGCGGCCGGCGAACTGGCCGGCGGCGGCTTCGTCGGTTGCCCGGACGAGAGTGCGCGAATGCGGAGCGGAGCGGTATGCGTCGGTGATGTCGGCATGGCATTCCGCACAGCGATGCTCGGCCGCCCGAGGAGTCTGCGAACTCTCAAACGCCGGCTGGGGTGGCGCCGGATGGAACGGCCCCAACGCCGCTCCGAGCGCCGCAGCCAGCAGCCCGACGATCAGCACCGGTATCCATCGCTGGCAGAAGGCTGACATGCGGAAATCATCGAACCTTGAAGGGGGTGACACGAAATGCCAGCTTATCGACCGGCAAACGGCTCCAGTTCCTGACGCCGGTATTTTGCGGCGATCAGCAACGACTTTTTCTGACTGGTTGCGAGCAAATGATCCAAGATTTCGATGGCCCGGTTGGAATCGCCGAGTTCGAGCCAGAGCATGGCGGACGCGTACTGCTGCTGGGGCGTTTCCTGCGGCAGCTCCTGGACGGCTTCGGCGAGGCGGCCCTGCCGATAGAGATGGATGCAACGGGTCCATGCGTCGGCGGATTCGCCAGCAGCGTTCGGCGTCCGCCAGGGGGGACTGTCGGCAGGCGGCCGACTGCGGTTTAGCGCGGACGCAATGCATCGCCGAAAGTCGCTGGCATCGCCGAAGAGGCTCCATTCCTGGTAGACCAGATCGTTCTGACAGGCCCGGAATTCGTCGTTGAGCTGCGGGTGTTGCGTTTCCTGTCGAACTGGACCGAGAGCGCGGAGCGCAGCCAACGGGAGCTCGAGAGATCGAAAGAGCTGCGACTGAAGGATTGCCGGCGCGGGATCGGGTCCGCCGCCGAGCTGTGCGATGAGGTCGGTTCGCCAGCCGGCTGCGGCGTAGATCTCCAGGGTTGGTTGCCAGGGGCCGACTTCGACGAAGCCCTGCTGCTGCAGGGCTTCGAGAATGAACTGCGAGAAATCAAGATTGTGCCCCGAGACGTAGGGAATCGTGGGGGAGTCGAGATCGGCGGGTTTCCAGGGCGTTCTCAGCAGAGCGCGATTCAGGGGGAGCTGTTCGGCGGGGACGAAGAGTTGTTCGACGTTCCAGTCGGAAAGTTGCCGCACCCAGCCGCCCCAGGTTCCGTCGTCGCGTCGATAGCGGGCGCGATGGGATCCGAGGAGGTCTTCGATGAGGGCGGCGTGGATCGCAGTACGACCGCCGAGCAGAGCCCGTTGCGGATGGTCCGCGGGCGTCACGTCTCCATCGAGCCAGGCGACGATTCCGACCGAACGAGCATCCGGCGACCAGCCGACCGTCGGGGCCTCGCGAACCGATAATAATTGGGCGTCGAACAGTTGGGGATTCAGCTCCTGAGAGATCCCCCAGCCCAGCCGGCGATACGGTGGCAGGCCATAGCCTGCAGCATCGACGAATACCAGCAACGCGACGGCGCTGGCAGCGAGCGGGGCGATCATCCGTCGCCAAGGATGCCGATGAGCATGTGCGAGCCTCGGCAGGGGCGAGACGTCTGCTCGCAGCAGGTCCAACAGGATCCACAGGCCGCAGGCCGGGAGATTGGCCTTAGACAAGAAGGCTGCGAGGAGCGGCACGGCGCAGCAGGCTGTCTGAAGCAACGGCGGGCGCGAGGCTACGAGCGGCGGGGTGTCGCCGGCGGACTGGAGCGCCATTGACCACCGCACAAGATGGTGGCCGGTCCAGGTCAACCAGAGCAGCAGGAAGGCCGATTCGGCGGATGTCCAGGGGACTCGCTGGAAGCAGCCGTACCAGGCCTGTTCGCCATAAGTTGCCAGGTTCGCGAAGGAAGATGGGGCGAACAGGATGATGGAGTCGCGCCACGTCAGCAATCCGCGTGGGGTGACCATGCCGCCCAGCAGCGCCGCGAGGAACAGCGGGACGATGAACCGGCCCGGCGCAGCGGTACTCGGCGGATCGCTCCGATCTCGCTTTGCAGCGGATCGTGTGGCGGGAGGGCTTTGCGTAGCCGGGCTCCAATTGGCGAGCAGCAGGAGGAGGAGTCCCCAGATCGGTCGAGGGCCGAGATTCGCCCAGAGGGTGAAGGTCAGGAAGACGGCCGCCGAACGATTGCGCGCGGAGAGGTCGGACTTGACCAGGCGCCATAACGCGAGCATCCCGATCAGGTCGAACAATTGCGGCCCGGGCTCCAGGCCGTCGCGAATGGTCCACAGTAGGAGTGGCAGGCCAATGATCGCCAGCCAGAGCCGGTGAGCGGAGAGCATCGGGCGAGCGGCATATCCGACTAGCAGAGCAGCGGCCAGCAACGGAAATGCGGCCAGCGTGTCGATCCCGCCGAGGGTCCAGGCGAGGTAGAACGGGACGCCGCTGCACCAGTCGGCCTCGTTGGACAGATCGAGAGTCAACAGAGCGTGCGCGGGGAAGAGCGTGCCGGAAGTCACCTCTCTTCCGCGAGCCAGATGCCACCAGAGGTCGGGCGAGGAGAGGGGACGCGGGATGACGAGGAGGGTGACTGCGACGGTCCAGGCGAGCAGCCAGCGAAGTATCATGGAATCAGGGGGAGAGAGGGGTTGATTCGGGAGCTGCATCGAAGGCCCGCGGTAACACGACCTGCCGGCTGCGGAACGTCGCAGCGGGAATGCAGTGAGTCTATCACCGGCAGATCGGTGAGCATGCGGACGGAGGCGCTGCGGTTCCAGAATGCAGGCGGGGCGGGGCGTAAGTCAATCACGCCCCGCCCACGCAGGCGTCGAACAGACATCAGCCGGGCTGCCGGTCGTGACTATTCCATGCCGGCGGCGGCGCGCGCGGCCTTCGCTTCCGCCTGTTCTTCTTCAGCCGTGAGCTCCGGGGCCGGTTCGTCCGGGCCGTCTGCAACACCGGGCGAAACGCTGGCGCCACAGCCTGCGCCGAACAGGGGGAAGGCGGAAATCGCCGTCAGCAGGAGAAGGTGCTTATACATCGGAGAGTGACTCCAGATTTGGGGGGTGAATTCCAGGGGGAATGACCAGGCTTCCGCCAGAACGAGATCCATCGACTCGCGGGAAGCGGAGTCGACGAATCTCTTGATCTCGCGACCGGTGATTAGAAGTCCCCGATTGTGTTGCCGTCCGACCTGTTGCCCAGATTCGACCAGGTGGCGAGATTGATGTTTTCGCTGATGAAACGGACGCGGCCGTCGCACATCACGGCATGCACGCCGCCGACATGCAGGCTTCGGGCGGCGGCATTCACTCGATCGGAGTTGACGCCGCAATCGTTCGACAACCTGTTGTTCGGTCCGACATATGTGTTGAAGAAACAGGCCTGCGGGAAATATGAGTAGAACCAGGAATACCCGGATTGTCGCGTGCTGCTGGTATCCTTGGAACCGGCCGTACAGACGGTGTTATTGCCGGAATCGTTGGTTGAGACCCGATAAAACCCGATGACTGTCTCCGAGACGGCCAGCGTATTGGACGTGCCATCAAGGATGTCCCGGATCGCGAGACGGGTATTCTGTCCGAAAATGCCGGGCGGGTTGGTGTTGAGGCGAGTGGTGGCCCCGACATTGCCCACGTAATTTGTAGAGGCGTAACCCGCATTAGGGGTCGCTCCTGAGACGGAGTTCCCAGCTGGATCTCTCCAAGGGACCTGCCCGTTACCTGGATCGGAAGGGCAACGGAATGCGGGAATAATCTGCCGCCGGGCTCCGTTCGGCGAAGCACCGTTGACGCCGCCATGCCCGTCAGTCCCAGAGGTGCCCTGCCCCATGTTCCAGTTGATATTGTTATAGAGCGGAGCTTGATCGATCTGAGGCAGCAGACGCGGCAACCAGGCGATGTTGCCGCTGTACCAGGCGTCGGGGGTCACGCCAGCCCGTCTTACTCGGCCGGGTGGAAGGCAATTGTAGATGTCATGGTAATTGTGCAGCGCCAGGCCGATCTGCTTCAAATTGTTGCGGCATTGTGTCCGGCGGGCGGCTTCTCGCGCCTGCTGGACTGCGGGAAGCAGAAGGGCGATGAGAATAGCGATGATCGCGATCACCACCAGCAGCTCGATCAGCGTAAAACCACGACGCGATCTCTTCATCATGAGGACTCCTCGAACTGAGAATGAGACGAAGTGCCGAACGGCAATCAGCAGAACGCTGAAAATAGAAATGCGAATATGCCATGAGTTTTGTGACGAGACAAGCCCTTAAGTCATTCTTTTCCACACAAAGGTGAGGTCTGACTTTGGAATGACCGTGTTAATCTGGACACGTTCTCCGGGACAACCCCTGTTGCTCGATGGGCTGAGTCGGTGGAAACTCGTACGCAGTGACTACGCAGCAGCGACTGAGCTTCGCAATCTCTGCCGATTTGAACAGGAAGTCGCCGCACAAAAATAAAGTCTCCGCGGCCTGCAACGAGATCCGCGAGATAGAAACGGCTGCGTGGAGATGTCGGAATATCTCAAGGTGATCGCCGGCTGCGAGTCACCCCCCTTGGAAATCGCCCATCAGCAGCATGCGAGAATCGTTCCCCCGCGGGTGTGAACGCTGGCATCGAGAATCGACCTGCTCGTAATGCGACTGCCGGCGGCCTTTGATCCAGCAGTCGAGGCCGGCTTCGACCGGCAGCGTGTTGAGTTCCTTATAGAACGGATGGCACTGCGACGATGGGAACTGCTCCGTCGAGACAAACGATGAGTGTTTTCCGCACGCCGACTCCGTTGCGCCCGTGATGGACAGCCTCAACACCCACAAGCCGGCCTCGCTGTACGAGTCGTTCCCGTCGGCCGAGGCGCGACGGTCGATCAAGCAGCTGGAGATTCACGACACTCCCGTGCACGGCAGTTGGCTCGAAATGGCCGAAACTGAACCGAGCGTCCTTACCGAACAGCGCCTCGACGCCGCCGCCCCGACGCGGAAACCATGGCCCGCGAAGTCGCCGCCCGTGAGACCAGCCGCAACGCGGCCCAGGCCAGAATCCGCTGGCGATTCACCACCAGCCAGGCCCGCATTCTGCTCAAACGCCTCGACCCGTCATTTCAGGATTGAAGCGAAAGCGCACTATGCCGCGGCGCCACGGATCGAGCGGGCGATCAGTTCACCCGCGACGACGGCCGCCAATCCCAGCACCAGATTCGCGGCCAAATGGGCCGCGCCCAGCCAGCGTTCTGAGTGGGTCTGCGACATCGAGACGGTTTCATAGGCCAGCGATGAAAAGGTCGTCAGGCCGCCGAGAATCCCGGTCACCAGAAACATCCGCACGCGCTCGCTGAGCCAGGCCGGCGGCAGCCCGCCGAGCACCAGGCCGATCAGCAGGCTGCCGACGACGTTGACCAGCAGCGTCGCCGCGCCGGGGTAGACCAGCAGCACCCGGTGCAGCGCCGCTCCGGTCAAGAACCGCAGGCTGGCGCCAATGGCTCCGCCAGCAGCCACCGCTCCAACATTCAGCAGAAATCCGAGCGGGGGCTGCACAGTCGCCGTCTCACTTGGCAGGGATCGGGGGCGAAATCAGGGAGCGGCGATCTTCCAGAGGTGACTGTCGCTGCGCGTGTAGATCGCGCCGTTGGCGACCGCAGGCGTACACAGGATCGTTTCGCCCAGATCCCCCTTGCCGACGACTTCGCCCTTTTCGCCAGCGATGTTGACCACCTGGCCGAGTCCTCGTTCGTTGAAGAGGTACAGGTTATCCCCGGCGGCCACGGGCGTCGCACTGAAGGGACCTTCGACGCGGGTCTGCCACTCAATCTCGCCCTTGTCGAGGTTGGCGCAGATCAGCACGCCGGCAGAATTGATCACGAAGATTTTATCGCGATAGACCGTCGGGCTGCCGGTGCCGGGCCGCAGTTTTTCGCCGCGCCAGAGCTGTTCGACGCTGGCGCTGTCGACGGGCGGGCGGACCGCAGTAATGCCGTTGGACGGAATGTAGACTAGACCGTGATGGACCACCGAAGACGGAATCGTGCTGGCGCCGTCGGTGTACTGCCAGACGACTTCGCCGGTCAGCGGTTTGACGGCAGCCAGCCCGGCGGAGGACTGGAGCAACGCCAGGTCATCAGCTCGCGTCTTGCCCGGCAGCACCACTGGCGACGTCCAGTTGGCTTTTTTGGGACGGGGGGTCGTCCAGCGCGATTCGCCCGTTTCGACATTCAGCCCGGTCGCCAGCGAATCGCTGTCATTTTCGAACTGCACGACCAGCGTGTCGCCGACGACGATCGGCGATGACGACATGCCGAGGCTGTTGCTGGCGTTCGGATGATCCCAGGTCAACGCCCGAAACCATTGCAGGTTCCCGTCGAGATCAAGGCAGATCACGTCGTTGCTGGAGTAGAACGCGAAGATCCGCTTCCCGTCGCTGGCAGGCGTGGGCGTGGCGTTGCTCATCTTCGGATGGCTGCTCGACCGGCCAAGCGCCCAGAACTGCCGCTCCCACAGCAGATCGCCCGACTTGTCGTCGAAGCACAACACATGCAGCCGATCCTGCAGGTAGCCGGTGCAGGCGGTGACGAAGACCTTGTCGCCAACGACGATCGGCGTCGACAGCCCCCGCCCCGGCAGCTCCCGCTTCCAGGCAATGTTTTCGCCGTTCTCCCACGACGTCGGCGGGGCTTTCCCCTCCGCGATGCCCGTCGTATCGCTGCCGCGGAACTGACGCCAGTCGGCGGCACAGGCGGCCGAGACGGCCAGAGTGAGACTCAAACCGAAGGCGAGAAATCGCATATCCGGGGCTCCTGGGAGAGCGGGCAGAAATCCGAAATTCGAAGCACGAAATCCGAAACGAGCACCAAACTCAAAAACGCAAGACAAGACAGGCTGCAAGCGTGTGCCGCTGGTGGCTGGTCCGCCAGTGCCTCACTTCGTCACGGCAGAAACCTTGTCTGCTGCCGGCAGGACGGCGGCTCCCGAGCTGTCGCTGACGCGGAGCTGGAACTTCCAGTCCTGAGCCCAGTCTTCCGTCTGCTCGTTCTGGCAGACTTTCAGCAGGATGACGTTCCGCCCCGGCTTGAGGTGGACCTGGACCTTGTACTGGTCGAGCCGCGTACCGCGGTGATATTCGTCACGGGCGAACGCGAGTTCGCCGTTGACCCAGAGCTTCCAGGCGTTTGGCGTGCCAAGCCGCAGCTCGACCGTTTCCGCCTGTGGCGCATTGAACTCGGTGGCGGCGTAGGAAACGGCTCCCTTGAATGGAGAGAGGGCTTTCGCGAGGTCGACCACGCCGTACTCGTCGGTCGTGGCGTGATCGGTCCAGGCGACGTCTTTGTCTTCCTTGCCGGCGTATTTCGCGTCGAACTTCAGTTCTTTCTCGGGGGGATAGACCGTATCAAATCCGACAAGCCCGACGTTGTTGAACGGAGCGATCAGCTTCCAGCGGGTCAGAAAGCCAAAGTGCTGCTGCAGATCGACATCGACCCCCAGCTCTTTCAGAGGTTTGACGATGGCCTTCACCTGATCGTCGTCCGTCGCACCCTGCAGAGCCTCCTGAAAACCAGCCTTCGCAGCCTCTTTTTCGTCGGCGGCGAGCTTGGCCTCGGCAGCGGCAATCAGTCGCTGCACAGCGTCGCGGCGGAACGCCGAGCCGGGATCCTTGAGCATGCCGGGGATCAGGCGGTCTTCCACCGCTGGATCGACTTTCCGCAGCCACTCGTAGGACAGACGGCGGGCCGCGGCGTCCTGTTTCGTGTCGCGGACGAACTTTTCGAGGGCGGCAGCGGGGAGTTTTCCGCCCTGTTTCAGCTCGCGATCGGCGATGGTTTCAAAGGCGCCGGCCAGCCAGTTCGCAGCCAGCGGATTGGCGCCGGTCATCGCCGTGAGAATGGCCGGCAGTTCGGCGGGAGGGGCCTTGGACAATTCCTGGACTGCAGCGACTGCGGCTTTGTGGCCCTTGCCGGCGTGATCGACGGCCTTGATGGTGGCGATCGCTCCTGCGACGTCGGCCCGGACTCCCGTCGCAGCGCAGGCCAGCACCAGAACGGCGACCAGTCCCTCTCGGAAACGCATCATCGACAATTCCTTCCGGAAGTGCTCGAAATCCCCCGGGCCCGTGCAGCCAGTTCGGCGTAACGTCCCTCCCGTTCACCGGCAGCGTACGCCAGTCCCGGCGGCCCTGCAAGCGCCTGTCACCGTGAAGAGTCGATGAGGGTGCCGGAACTTCTGGACCAGAACCGTCGACGTCGTTTGCCGGCGGGTCGGCTCCAGAGAGTCGACTATAAACTATTGGATCAAAAGAGGTTACGAAGACAGCCGATCGATCCGCGGGATTCAGACGCTTCGCAGGTTCCTCCCCCTGTTGCAGAATCCGGGAGTTGCGTATAATTTCGACAGCCGAATCTGTGAATTGCGATCCGTGTCGGGTCCGCACGGCCTGTTGAGGAGATAGGAAGCAATGTCTGTCACACTGACTGAAAAAGCCGCCGGCGAGATCAAGCGCGTCATCGCCGAGCAGAATCTCACCGACGACATGGTGCTGCGGATCGGAGTTGCCAGCGGCGGATGCAGCGGGTTTTCGTACTCGCTGGGCTTTGACAGCAGCACCGGGATCGACGCCGCCAAGGATCACGTCGCGGAGCAGCACGGGATCAAGGTTGCGGTCGACAAGAAGAGCGCTCTGTACCTCGACGGGACGACCGTCGATTTCTACGACGGTCTCGA
Source organism: uncultured Planctomycetaceae bacterium (assembly GCA_942493135.1). GTDB lineage: Bacteria > Planctomycetota > Planctomycetia > Planctomycetales > Planctomycetaceae > Planctellipticum. The sequence goes on from OW818684.1 coordinate 4,668,147, forward strand.
GCGTCGTGGATTTACTTTTAATAACCCGAATGCGGTGAAGTCCTGCGGTTGCGGCAGCAGTTTCTCCGCCTGATTCTGCGCCGCACGGCAGCAGACGAATTCCCGAGCCCGACGGACGTAGTCCGTGCGGGCTCGTTTCGTTGCTAGGCAGTCGAGGGTCGAGAGACAAGAGCCAGAAAACGAGACGCAACCGCCATCTTCGGTCTTGCCACTGACGACGGACCACTGACCACTGACAACTCTCTGCGTTGGCCGAATCGGGACGAATTGCGGTAGAGTACGGTGGTCGTAACAGACTGGCGTCATTCACAAGAATTTCTGACAGGTGCAAAGCATGAAGTTTGCTGGCCGTAGCGCTCTGGTGACCGGTTCCTCCCGCGGGATCGGCAAGGCCGTCGCCCTGGAACTCGCCCGTGGCGGGGCCGATGTCGCAATCAACTATCACTCGCAGAAGGGCGAAGCCGAAGCGGTCGCTGCGGAAGTCGAGAGCCTGGGACGGAAGGCGCTCCTGCTGCAGGGGGACGTTTCGAGCCAGGAGCGGGTCGACGCGATGGTCGACGAAACGGTCGCCGCCTTCGGCAAGCTCGACATGTTCGTCTCGAACGCAGTCTACAGCGATCGCGAACTGATGATCAAAGCGGATATGAAGGGCTTTCGCCGGACGATCGACGTAACGATGTGGGGGGCGTTCTACGGCGTGCGGGCGTCGTCGATCCAGATGGTCAAGCAGGGTCACGGCGGCAGCATCGTGGTGGTCAGCTCCCCGCACGCAACCATCCCCATCCCCACCGCGATGGCCTACAACATGTCGAAGGCGGCGATCGACCACATGGCGCGCACCGCGGCGATCGAGCTGGCGCCGCACCGCATTCGCGTGAATGTCGTGCACCCCGGCTGGATCGACACGCCGGGCGAGCGGAAGTTCTTCAGCGAAGATCAGATCCAGCAGGGCGGCGCGGCCCTGCCGTGGGGGCGGCTGGGGACGCCGGAGGAGATCGGCAAGGCGGTGACGTACGTCCTGAGCGACGACGCGGATTATATGACCGGCAGCACGCTGCTGATCGACGGCGGAGTGAGCCTGCCCTGGTGGTCGAATCGTGGCGAGGGGAAGATGTAGGATCGTCCGGAGACTGCGTCGACTAGTCAAAAAATACCCCCCCGCAGTCCTTCTCGACTGCGGGGGGCGTTGACGTTTTCCAGACGTCGACTGTGTCGTTCAGCGACCTTTCTTCGCCTTCAGGTCGAAGTCGAAGGAATTCGATTCGTTGTCTCGGACGGTGACGACGTTCCTTGCCCGGTCAAGCGGCGGGTTTGTCAGTTCGAGCGGCAGAGTTTCGGTTGCGCCGACATCCGTGGCATTCTTTCCCTCAGGAATCGGCGCACCATCGGGCATTGCGAATTTCGAGAACAAAACGGTGTATGCTCCCGGTTCGACGCCGCTCGTATTCGACCGATGCATCAACTCGAACGTGCCATCGGCGAGAGTTGCACCGAAGCCGCCCGTTCCCGTCGTCTGATCGCGCGGCACGAAGCTCACCGAGGCTCCGGCGAGCGGTTCGCCGTTGAGCAGCACTTTGCCTCTGACGGGCACCAGTTTGGGGACGGGCTCCCCCGATCGACCGCAGCCGCCGACTGCGATGGCAACGGCCAGCGTCCCCACAGTTCCGAGCAGGCGTGCATAGAACGCACGCAAACTCACTCCATAACTCATCACAGAGTCACCCTTCCATCGAGAATTGCAGGCAGAACAGGACTTGCCTTGCGTCGCAGGAATTCCAGGCCGGCAGGAAACCGGCCGCCGAACCTGGTGGTCCGCTAGAACTCGCCGAGCGGTTGACCATCGGAGATTGCCGCCAGACGCTGACGGATCGTCGAATCGATGTTCTGGCTGATGAAACGAACGGCGCCGTCGCCGAGCAGCACGTGGCAGCCGCCATCGTGCCGGCTGCCCGGTTCGCTGTGCTCGCCGTTGCGGCCGACCTGCGACTGCTGATTGGGTGGGCTGCGCCAGGCGCAGCAGATCCAGTTATTGATGCCGCGCGCGGCCGCGAAATTCACTCCGTAGCCGACGTGAGCCGAGCAGGCCCAGCACCCGGTGCGGCCGTCGTCGACTTCGAGCGTCGTTTCTGAAATGGCGACCGTGTTGCTCATGCCGTCGGTGACGTCCCGGATCTGGGAGCGCGAGTTGCAGCCGAACAGGCTTCTAGTCGGGATCGATTCGTTGTCCCAGTTGCTGCCGGGGAATGATGCCCAGCCGACAACCTGGACGCTGAACTGGTAGGAGGAGCGGGCCGAATTGGCGACTCCGCAGCCGTAGGTGCCGTCGGCAATCGGCTCTATACGACTGCCGTTGTCGGACGGGCAGAGCAGCATCGGCAGGATTGTCTTGCTGAGATTCAGATTCGTGTTGACGTTGGGGTCAGTGCCCCCGACGACGGTTCCGCCGCCGCCGCTTCGTGTCCCCGTCGCCCAGCTGAAATTGAACTGGTTGTAGAGAGGAGCCTGATCGAAGTACGGCAGCAGGTACACGAACCCCTTGTGATTCGTGATGTTCTGGCCGGAAGGGACGCCTTCGCCGACATTGGCGACGGCGTACGGGAATACGCCGTGGGTGTCGTGATAGTTGTGCAGCGCGAGGCCCAGTTGCTTGAAGTTGTTTTTGCACTGCGTCCTTCGCGCGGCCTCGCGGGCCTGCTGCACGGCGGGGAGCAGTAGCGCGATGAGGATGGCGATGATCGCGATGACCACCAGGAGTTCGATGAGCGTAAAGCCGCTCCTGGACTGTTGACGAGCAATTCTTTTCGGCATTCGGTACCAGCTCCGTAAAACAAGGGACAGAAACAACATGGGATTTCTCAGGCTGCCAGCATCCCAACCGGGATCGGAGAGTTTGCTTCGTGATTCCTGCGCGAGGTCTTGGCAGTTCTGCTCAGCAGCGTTGCGGCGGCGGGCCGCTGGAACGTGGACACGGACTCCAAGGGCGACTGCTCTTGAGGGCTGTCGACGCTGGTTTGCGGGGCAACATTGCGCGCAACTTCAGCGCGGCAGGTGATTTGGAAGCGGAATCAAGGTAGGTAAGCCAGTTGGATCAGCAGGCGGGAGAGTTCTCAGGCGGGGCGGCGATCGTTTCTGACGCTTCAGCGCGTCGACTTCAAATCAACTCCATTGCAAATCTGATTCCAGAAAGCGAAGGACTGACGGACGTGATGTGAATTCCGGGGCCGAGGTGAGTACGCGCAGCGTGACGGTCTCTCGCGTCGGGACAATTGTCACCTGAGGAAGGTGAGGAGCCGCTTCAGTCGCCGACGGCCGGGACCGGCACACGGCTCGGGCGGAGCGACCAGAGGCCGACCAGCGCCAGCAGGGCGAGGTCTGCGAAGAGGAGCGGCGCGAAGAACGGCGCGCCGTAGATGAGCTTTTCCCAGAGGGAGTCCATCGGGCTGGCGGCGAGCGCGCGGGAGTGGTACCAGCAGCCCAGCACGCCGACGGCGATCTGCGCCAGCATGATCTCGGCACTCAGCCGGAGCCATCCGCGGGACTGGTCGACGAAGATGACTGTGGCCAGATTGGCGACGGCGATGGCCGCGGCGACGACGGGGATCCACTCTCGCCACTCAAAGAAACCGTTCTGGGCGTGGTCGGCGAGGCTGAGGATGAAGTTGCCGAGGAAGCCTCCCAGCGCCAGCAGCAGCACCCAGCGAGCCCAGTCCTGCGTCCGGGCGTCGAGCATGCGGTTCAGCAGGAGCAGCAGGCCGACGCCGGTATACGACAGCGGGGCGATGAACGGGGCGGTGTAGACCAGGCTTTCGATAGTGACCTCGTCGAAAAACCGGCTTTCGAGGTGCCACAGCAGCCCGGCGATGCCGACAAAAACTGCACCACCGCCGGTCACGAGGCCGATCCAGCGCCCAATGCGTGCTCGCTCAGCGCCGGACGTCGACGGACAGACGCCGCGCTGAAGAACCATGGCGACCAGCAGCGCCACGGGCGCGATCAGCGAAAACCCGACGGGAATCCACTCGGCGGAATCTGCGAAGGCATTCATCGAGTGCGCGATGTAGACATCGACCGCCAGAAACGCGAGGTTGCTCCAGGCGAACAGCTCCACAGCCGCCAGCGGGGAGGCGAATGAGCGGAACCATTGAAGGAGGGAATATGGCATTGGGTCAGTGGTCAGTGATCAGTGATCAGTGATCAGTGGCGGAAGACGTGTCGTCGACGTCGGGTGTTCGCTCTATTTTCCCGTGTATTCAACAATTGAATTCTTTGCGTCGTCGCGTTCCCCATTGCGTTGTTGCGTGAAACCTTCTCTCTTAAATTCTCTCTTCTCTGCGGCCTCTGCTCACTCTGCGTCTCTGCGAGAGATCTTCGTCTTCCCGGATTCCCAGTCAGCGAAGACTACTTGGCTGCCTTCGCGCGGAGCTCTTCGGCGAGGCGTTTCATTTCGGTCAGTTTGCTGACGAGCTCGTAGAAGCCGTGCCACTGGACGAAATCCGCGCCCCCCATATAGGCCCCGTGCTTGGCGGTCCGGCCGCCGTAGTGCCACATGTCGAAATGCACGTACTCGATCGGTTCGTCGAAGGGGGCGGGCGTGAGCAGCTTTTCCGTCCGCAGTTCTTTCATCAGGTCGTCCGCCTGTTTCACCAGGTCGTTGGTGGAGGCGACGACTTCCTCGGCTTCGGCGTAGAACTTCTCGATGTTGGGCGTGGTGTGGCACTTCAGGCAGGTTTCCTGCATCTGCGTCTTGCCGTGCTGGTAGCCGGGCCGCTTTTCGCTCACCGGGGCGAACAGGAACATCGATAGCCGCTCGGTGGTGTCGTGCGTGACGTTCATCCCTTCCAGGCCGCTCATGTGGCAGGTGGCGCAGGTGGGGACCGGCATGTCTTTCGTGGTGAGGTGTTTCGGGTCGGCGTCGAGGTGGAACCGCGGACGCTGGGCGTTGAAGAGGACGCCGTGTTTGGACTCGTGGTAGATTTCGAGCTGGGAATGATCCGGGCCCATGTGGCACTGGCCGCAGGTTTCCGGGGTGCGGGCCAGTTCGACGGAGGAGGCGTGCCGGGCGTGGCAGGCGGTGCAATTGCCGATGGAGCCGTCGGCGTTCGGCCTGCCGATCGAATGGCACTGCTGGCAGCCTTTGTGAGTGGCGGCGGGGCCTTCGAGCTGCGCGAGGGCGTTGGCGGGGCGTTTGACGGCACCGGGGTGGAACGATTCGGAGAAGGCGACCTGTTCGACGGTGAAGTCGTCCGGGCCGGAGACTGCGGCCCAAGCGGGGGCTGCGTGGCGGCTCCGTTCGAACTGGCGGTACTCGGTGGCGTGACAGCCTTTGCAGTTCGCGGCGGTGAGATGCTTCGCGATGACAAATCCACGGTGTTCGAGGGGCGTCTGGCCGTCGACGGGCCGGTGGCAGTCGAGGCAGTTGACGTTCTTTTCCGCGTGGGCGCTCATCTCAAATTCGTGCACGACCGCAGAGGTTTCGCGGCGATGGCACTCGGCGCACTTCCCCGAGGCCCGGACGAAGCTGGCGGACGGCTGGCCGAGTTCGCCGGCGGGTCGCTGGCGATGCAGCAGGAACGCGGCGACGAGCATCGCGGTGGCGATGACGATCAGCGAGAAGAGGCTTTGAAACCGCATGGGGTCGATCTCGGAGGTGCGATCAGAAGCTGGTGCATAGCAGATACTGCGTTTGCGCGATTTGAGCAACCTCTGTTGACGGGACATTGCTGAAAGCGTTGTTATTCGTAGGGGCCTCAAGCAGCGTCACCTCGAATGGATTTCCCTCATGCTGCGCATCCACCGACACATTCGCCGCGGGGCGGTGATGTTGCTTCTCGCGGCCGGAGCAGTTGTCGGTGGTGCGTCGCCGGCTGAAGCTGGCATGCCCTCGGTGAGCCTGATCCTCACGGAACTGGGGAAGCGGCGGGCGGAGGAGCTGTCATTCTTCCTGGTCGTGTTCCTGCTGAGCGCGTGGGGAGTGCAGGGGCTGTGGAACTTTCTCCGGCAGGATTTTCCCCGGTTGCCCCGGCTGTCGTATCGCGGAGCGGTGGCGGCAGTGCTGCTCTGGGGCCTGGCGTTGGTGGTCGTACTGACGATGATCTCCGGCGCGCGGGAGCTGATGACGACGGCGGCCTGGGAGCCAAACGGGATCACGCACCAGCTCAAGTCGGCGGGAGACGACGCTGCGGAGTCGCCCGATCGGCGTCGGCGGATGGAACACCTGGAACGGCTGTGGCAGGACCTGCGGTTGTACGTGGCGACGCACGACGGGACGTGGCCGGACGATCTGTCGGCGTCGGGACCGCTGGCGCAGCACCCGCTGGCCCCGGCGTTCTCGTACATCTATCGGCCGCCTGCGGCGGACGAGAAGCACGCCGTGCCGATCGTGTTTGAGCCAGAGCTGGCGGCGGACGGGCGGTTCGTGCTGTGGTCGGACGGGCGGATCGAGGAGGAGCGGCACGGGGGAGGGGTGCAGGAATGACTTCCCGGCGCGGGTTTACCTGGATCGAGCTGTGCGTGGTGATTGCGATCATCGTCGTGCTGATGGCGCTCATCGGGGCGCCGTTTGCGATTCAGTTTGTCTTCTATACGGTCGTGTACGGCCTGCTGGGCTGGTCCTGGTTTCTGGAGCGGACGCTGCCGGAGGTGGAGTCGGATGGGTCGGGGCTGGTGCTGGGACTGGTGGGCGTGCTGGTCTTCAGCAATCTGCTGCACGTGGTTCTCAAACGGTGGGTGAAACGGTCGACGGAATCTGCAGAAGCATCAGCCGCGATCCGCTGGAGCTGGCGTCAGACGGCGTCAATCGTGCTGGGGCTAGGCTTGCTGTTCGCCGCCGGGACGGCGCTGGTCGGCGCGGTGCATGAGGCGGTGTGGTGTGCGAGATCCGAGCATCAGTTGTTCCGGTTTGAAGGGGGCATGCGATCGGAGGTTGGCAAACTGCAGTCTCAGAGCAATCTCAAGCGGCTCGTTCTGGCGGCGCACAATATCGCTGCGGGCCTGGGGACAGGAACCCTGCCGCAGGGAGGCCGGTTTGATGCAGACGGTCGGCAGTTGTATGGCTGGATGACTGCACTCCTGCCGGCGGTCGATCACGCACCCTTGTATCGGGCGATCCATCGAGATCAGCCGTGGCGCGCACCTGACAATCGGGAGTTTTATACGACCACCATCCGTTCGTTTCAGAGTCCGCACCTGGCGGGCGCAGGGCGTCAACGGACGGCCGAGGGTTACGCGCTGGCCCACTACTCCGGCAATTCGTGGTTGTTTGCGCGACCCGAAGGGTACTCGCTCGACGAGATTGCCACGTCCGATGGAACAACGCAGACCCTCCTGATAGGAGAAATCAACGCAAACTTCCGTGCGTGGGGGGATGCGGCCAACTGGCGCGATCCGGCGCTGGGACTCGATACGTCGCCGGATGGGTTTGGAAGTCCGTTCCAGGGTTCGGTGAATTTCGCGATGGCCGACGGTTCGGTCCGTTCGTTGAACAAATCTATCGATCCCGCGGTGCTGCGGGCGCTGGCGACGCCGACGGGTGGGGAGAAAGTGTCGCAGAGCGATTATTGAGGTCCAGGATGAGCTCGTGGCTCATCCTGAAGTGCGATGTCCGCCATTCGTCGGTCCGGTTGCGGCTTCTTAAACGATCGCCAGTCCGTGTCCGAAGTCACGCGCGTCTCCCAGTGGTCGAGTGCGGGCGCGACGACGCAGTTCCTGGTAGAGCGACAACCCCGTAAAGCCGGACTCCTGGCTGATCAGGGCGCACAGCCCCGCGACATGGGGCGTCGCCATACTTGTCCCGTTGAAGTGCGCGTACAACTGCGGCCGCGGGACGCTCGAAAAGACGGAGACTCCCGGACCAGCCAGATTGATCTCTCCGCCGTGGTTGCCGAACATGGCCCGATTGGAGAAATCGGCAACTCGCATCCGGGAGTCGACCGCGGCGACAGCCACGATGGACGGACAATTGGCCGGTCGCGAGACCGGGCGAAGAATGCCGCGGCTGCGAATGCTGTCATTACCAGCCGCCGCCACGATGAGCGAACCGCGCTGGAGTCCCTGCTGGGCGGCCATTTCGTAGCTTGTCGGGAACAGCTCGGAGTTTGTCGGCGCGCCCAGCGACATCGAGATCACGTGGCAACTGTTCCGCAGCGCCCAGTTCAGTCCGCTGAGAATCCAGCCATCGTCTCCGAACGCTCGTCCGGACTGCGCATTGTGCGACAGGACTTTGCCGACGAAAATCTCCGCTTCGGATGCGATGCCAAAGCCCCGTCGGCCTGGTGTGGCGAGGCGAGGACCGCACGCCGTGCCGATACAGTGCGTACCGTGGCCATTCACGTCCTGGACCTGGTTGTCGGGTTGATCGGGGGGGACGAAACTCTGAACGGTGACCGGGCGACCGGCAAAGTCGGGGTGTCCAAGGTCCAGGCCGGTGTCGAGGACGGCGACCCGGATGCCGCGACCGGTCGATCGGCTGCCGGTGGCGTGCACCGCCTGGAGTCCCCAGGTCGCCTGGGGCGTGTCGCGGAGCTCGGCAATCGCGGCGGCGGCGGCAGTTCCTGAAGTCGCCGGCGACAATCCACGGCGCAGCGCCCCCTCGGCTCCGGCAAGATACCCGCGGATGAACTCTTCGCTGAAGCCGGTTGCCGAAACCGGGGGAAGACTGCCGAAGTCGTCGCCGAGTCCTGTGTCCGCATCAGCCATCGTGATCGGCTGGCCTAATGCGTAGTTGCGCACTTCGGGCTCGACGATCATTCCACCGGAGCTCGCCGCCGCCAGTCCCTGCAGCCGCAAGGACTGCTCGAGATCGCCCTGAATCACCATCACGCCGATTTCGTCCAGGACGAGGACTTCCGAATCCGCCGCCTGCGCGGTATCGAAGAATTCCGCGGAGAAGTCGCTGGCGCGGCAGACATTGGCGAGGCCCACGTCCGAGCGGAGCGCGCCGAGCGCCGCGCGAATATGAGATGACCGGTCGCCGTCGATCAGCGTCACGATCATCCGGCCGGTGAGTTCGGCGGTCCCTCCGCCCATGTCTGCGTCGGCTTCAAGCCCGCGGTCCAGGCTTTCGAGCCCCATGCCGACCGCCTGCGATTCCTGAGGTCCTCGACTACGTCGTTTCGCCATGAGAGTGCTCCTGGAAGATAGAATCACATCCGCAGCCGATCATCTCGAATGTGAACATAGAACGGAATTTACAGTGGTGAGTGCGTGAAGACAATCAAAAACAATGCCACTAATACAGAAACCCGGGATCAGTCCGCCGGGAATCGCTGTGGGGACACGGGATCGAGTCTTGCGGGCCGGCGGAGTCAAATCCGGGGCTGCGGCCCGGACAACGGCAGCCTGCGCTTCGACGAGCAACTTGCCGAGGACCGGAACGACGGCCGGATCGGGGTTTCTTACCGGGATTCGGGCGCTATAATGAACGAAGAACCTTTGGCGGATCGACGGATGGAGGATGCGTCAGCGATGGATGATCAGAGCCAGGCTCGATGGATTTTTACGGTCACCAGGGATGCGCTTCCACGGATTGACGCCGTGGCGAACGACCTCCGGTCTCACGGTGTGGCCGTGCGGAACGACGACGTGCTCGAATTCACCGGAAATATCGTAGGTGTCATCGACTGGAAACAGGCCAGTCTGGACGAGTTGCGGCATGTTCCGGGAATCCTGGCGATCGAACCGTCCGGAGTCATGACCACGCAGCGTCGGTCTGGCGAAACGCTCGGCTGATGTGGCCGGTTGGTGTGACTCCGCGCCTGCTGAGCGTCTTCAGCTCTTGCGATTCACCAGATAGATCCCCGCCGCGACTGCGATTCCCGCAACGGCCAACCAGAGAGTCATCCGGTCGCCGCGCAGCAGCATTCCCAGCAGCATGCCGAACAGGGGCGTCGCGAAGCTGAAGACGGCGATCTGGGAGGCGGAGTGCCGCTTGAGGATGTGGGCCTGGATGGCGAAGCAAAGCCCGCCGACGAAGATCCCCTGGTAGATCAGGCCCCACCAGGCGGAGGCCGGGACGTGGGTGAAGTCCGGGCGTTCGAAGAACGCGGCCGTCACGGCGAACAGGGCGACCGCGACGACGTCGTGCCAGAAGATCAGCTCGGTCGCGCCGATCACCCGCAGGGCGACCTTGGTGTAGACGAATTTCACGCCGAGCAGGAAGGCGCTGAAGAGCAACATCACGTCGCCGGCGACGGACGGGGCATCGCGTTGGGCCGGACCGGCGTGGCCTTCGGCGGTCATCATCAGCAGCCAGAAGACGCCACCCCCCGCCACGGCGAGCCCGACCAGCTTGCGTGCGGTCAGACGGTCGCCGCGGGTGACGAAATGGTCGAGGCCGACGACCCAGAACGGGAACGTGTTGACGTAGAGCGAGGCGTGCGAGGAGCTGGTCCAGGCGGCGCCGAGGGTGAAGGTGCCAATCTGGGCAAACAGCAGGAAGCCGGCAATGAAGACGGGCCAGAACTGGCCGGCTTCCAGTTTGAACGAGACCCGTTCCCAGCGGCACCAGACGACCATCACCAGTGTGGCGAGGACGAACCGCAGCCCGGAGACGGTGATCGGCGGGAGGGCGTCGGTGGCGTAGCGGGTGGCGACGGGGTTGCCGCCCCAGAACGCGACGGTGAGGAGCGTCAGCAGCAGGGCGGACAGCGTCAGCGGGTGGGGCGTGGTGTGCGAGGGGGCGAAGACCGCGGGGGTGGATGGCGGCGGAGTCACGAGAGGAGAGTTAACCACGAATCACACGAATGGGCACGAATGAGGAAGGGGGAAAGGCGGGTGGATCAGGGCAGGCGAAGAAGAATTCATTGCAAAATGAAAAACGCAAAATGCAAATGGCAAAATGGAAGAGTGGTTTGCGGCGGTTGCGGGTCGTTATCAAACCGCCAGATCCTCAGTTTGCATGCCTCTGTTCCGTGATCTCAGTGCCTTCCGTGGTTCAATCTCTTGGCATTCATTCGTGCGGATTCGTGTGATTCGCGGTTCAAACTCTTCGAATCAATGCTCGGCGGCATAGAGCTGGGTGACGACGCCGTCGAGGAAGGAGGCAAGTTTCGTGCTGGCGTTCATGGCTCGTTCGCGGAGTTTCCACATGTCCTGCAGGCTGCCGGGGCGCTTCCACAACGAACCCAGCACGGCCCCCATGCGGACGGAGCCGGTCTTGCCGAGGATTGACAGGACTTCGGGGGGGAGGTCTTCCGTCAGGTCATCCGTCAGGACGCGGACGGCCATGAATCGTGTTCCAAGCTCCTGACAGGCACGGCCGACGGCGTGGCTTTCCATGTCGACGGCAATGGCGTGGGAATGCGTTGCCAGTTCTTTCTTTTCGACAACGGTCCGCACGATCTGGTTCACGGTGACGAACGTGCCGACGAACAGCCCGTGCATGGGATCGTTGTGCATGTTCAAGTCGATCTTCAGCGGCGGATGGTCGGCTTCGACGACGCTGTCGGCGACGGCGATGTGGCCGACGCGCATCTCGGGGAGCAGTCCCCCGGCGAAGCCGATCGAGAGGACCCACTTCGGCGAGTGCGCTTCGATCAGGGCTCGGGTGGCGCGGGCGGCCCGGACCTGGCCGGCTCCCGATTCGACGACCGCAATGCGGGCCTTGTCGTAGCGTCCCCCCTTGAACGTAAAGTCGCCGCCGGTGTAACTCCGCACCCGGTCGCAGCGTTTGAGGAACTCGTCGACCTCCAGCGGCAGCGCACAGACGAGGCCGATGTCGGCGTGAGCCAGGTCCTCGTCGGGAGCGCTCATGGGGAATGATCCGGAAAGAGAACAAGCCCCGGAACGGTGTCGTTCCGGGGCCTGAAGCAAACTCAGGCGTTCTCGGCTTCGAACTTCTTGAGGAAGTCGATCAGGGCATCGATTCCCGCAGGGGGGAATGCGTTGTAGATGCTGGCTCGCATGCCGCCGACGCTGCGGTGGCCCTTCAGGCCGTCGAAGCCGGCCTTGGTCGCCGCCGCGCAGAATTTGGCGTCGAGTTCATCGTCGCCGGTGACGAATGTCACGTTCATTTGCGAACGGCTGTCGGTGGCGGCGGTCGGCTTGAAGAGCTTGCTCTGATCGAGGTAGGCATAGAGCTTGCCGGCCTTGGCGGTATTCCGCTCGCCGACGCCGGCCAGTCCGCCGTTGGCCTTGATCCACTTGAGCACGAGGCCCATGAGGTAGATGGCGAAGGTGGGCGGGGTGTTGTACATCGAGTCGTTTTTGGCATGCGTGCGGTACTGCAGCATCGCCGGCAGGTCTTTCGCCCCGCGTTCCACGAGGTCGTTCCGCATCAGTACGAGCGTGACGCCCGAGGGGCCCAGATTCTTCTGCGCCCCGGCGTAAATCATGCCGTACTTCGTGACATCGATCGGCCGGGAGAAGATGTCGCTGCTGGCGTCGCAGATGAGGTCGGTGCCCGCGGGGATTTCCGGCTCGGCGGCCCACTGCGTCCCGAAAATCGTGTTATTCGAGGTGAAGTGGACGTAGGCCGGCTTCTCGCTGTAGCTGATCGCCTTGGGGATGTACGAGTAGTTCTTGTCCTTGCTGGAGCCGGCGACGTGCGTTTTGCCGAAACGTCTGGCTTCTTCGATCGCCTTCTCGGACCAGCTTCCCGTCACCAGGTAGTCGGCGGTCTGCTCTGTCGTGAGGAAGTTCATCGGGATGGAGAAGAATTGGGTGGAGGCGCCTCCCTGGAGGAAGAGCACCTGGTAGTCGGAGGGAATGCCACCGACTTCGCGGCAGAGCGCCACGGTTTCTTCGTAGACGGCGAGGAAGGCCTTGCCGCGGTGGGAGTGTTCGAGGATGCCGATGCCGGAGGAGCCCAGCGAGAGGAGGTTTTCCTTCGCTTCTTCGAGTACGCTTTCCGGCAATACTGCCGGGCCCGCCGAGAAATTCCAGATCCGCTTGGTCATGTCACCCGTTCCCAGGAATCCGCCTCGCGAGCCATGAACCGCCGTCCGTGAAGGGATGACGCGCAGCGAGATGGCGGATTCCGTCTGTCAATCGGTCACCTGCCGTGGACAATGTCCCCGGATGGCAGGTTCTCCCGGAGGATTATCGATCCCCAGGCGCGCCCGTCAACGCAGGGGCCTGAACGCGCGGTGTCAGACATACCGAAGACAGAAGATTTCTCAGAGAGCCGCAGAGGGAGCAGAGGCCGCGGAGAGCTTCGGAAGAGTGAGAACCACGAATTGCACGAATGAATGTTGAAGAGATTGAACCACGGAGGGCACGGAAGTCACGGAAAGAAATCCAGTGAGAATGTGGACGTGGGTGGCTGGCGTCGGAGTCTTCGACGACCCAGGACTTCGAGAACAATGACAGGCAGAGCGAGCCTTTGCAGACGCCGGAGCCGCGACGAGAACTGTTCTGTAACATTCTGCGCAGCAAGAGGTTGAGACCGATTAAAGACTCGGGTGGAGTCGGTTCATGCAGACACTGGGGCTGTTTGCCAAGTTTCCGGAACCGGGCCGGGTGAAAACCCGGTTGGCAGAGAGAGTCGGTCCCCGCGCGGCGGCCGATCTGGCGGTGGCGATGACCGCTGACCTGTTGCAGAGGTTCCAGGGGGCGGCCGATCGGCGGCGGCTGGGGTATGCGCCTGCAACGCTGGAGGCCGAGCAGTACTTTCGGCAGGCGGCCGGGAGGGCCTGGGAGCTGTGGCCCCAGCCCGAACGGGATCTTGGCGGCCGGATGCACGCGTTCTTTGCCGCGGCGAATCCGGGGCCGAACGATGTCGCCGTGCTGATTGGTTCAGACAGTCCGAGTTTGCCGGAAGCGGTTGTTGCAGAAGCATTTACGACGCTCCAGGATGCGGATTGCGTCCTCGGCCCGGCGACGGATGGCGGCTACTATCTGATCGGGTGCCGTGGTGCTCCGGCGGCGATATTTCGCGAGGTGGACTGGAGTCAGCCGACCGTGCTGAGCCAGACCGTGCAGCGGGCGGCAGAGCACTCAGTGCGTCTCGCGGAATTGCCGCCGTGGTACGATATCGACACGCTGCAGGACCTGCAGATGCTGGACGGGCACCTGCGGCTGAGTCAGGCGGCGGGAGGGAACGTGGTGGCTCCGAAAACCGCGCTGGTGGTCGGGCGGATTCTGGCGGACCTGCCGGACTGAGGCCGCACGCCCACCTTACCCAGTCTTCGCCCGCGGACTATTCGATCACGTCTTCGTCGTCGTCGAATCCAGAGTCAGACTGGCGAGTCTGCAGGCCTTCGCCGAGCTGCAGCTCTTCGAGAGTCTCCGGATCAAGCGACTCCACAATGGCGTAGCGACCTTCGGTCCAGCGAAAAAAGTCGATCTGCTGACAGCGTTTGCTGCAAAACGGGCTGAAGTGCGGCCCCGGTGCGGTGGCGGGTGGCACCACCTTTCGGCAAATGGGGCAGGTGGGGGAACGGATCATGAGCGGATCTCGCGGGTCGTCCGGAAAACGGGATGTCCTGCAATTATCCGGAGTTTCCGCTTTTTGTCACCTTGCAGTCGCGCCGATGGAATCATTAAGCCCGATAATTTGAGGGACAGCGCTCGCAGTCCGTACCCGGTGAATACGATTCACTCAGGCGTCAGGGGCCTGTGATATTTCCGCAGTGGTTCTCTCCAGAGGGTCTGGAATGATGACTGACGACCGATTCCAACAGCGGTTGGCCGCACTGGCATGCAGCCTAGTCCTTGCTGGCGTGACGGGCTTGCCGTCGGCCCTGGCGCAGCAGGGGGACCTGGCAACGGGGAACTCCGTCGAGCAGGTCGACCCGTTCAGCCCGCCTCGGCCGCCGGCTCCGGCGCTACCGGAAAGCTCCCGCGTTCCAGCTCCGTCAGTTCCCGTGCGGGAACCGGTGGTGCAGTCGCCGCGCACTGTCAGCCTGGCCACTGGCCGGGGTGAGCGGGTCTCGGTCACTCCGACGCGACTCACAGCCGAGCAACAGCGGACGGTGGAATTCGCCGGCCGCGTGGTGCGGGAACTGTCCGAGCAGTCACTCGACTCATATCGTCGGGGGCTTCTGCCCCTGGAAGATTTCGCGGAGATGCAGAGCGCCACAGTGTCTCTGGCTCGTTCTGTCAGCCGGCTGACGGGGCGAGATCGAGACCTTGGGGCCACCCTCGAACGGCACGCTCGACAGACGGCCTCGGCCGCTGAGGACCTGCGCGATATTCGGCAGCCGGGAGCCTGGAATTATGACGCCGACCGGACGCTCACCGACCTCCTCTCGCTGGATGCTCGCCGGAGCTTGGCTGAGTTTCGCGGTGATCGCCGGGGAGTCGAGGCGGCTCTCGGACAGCGCAGCCAATTGGCCCGCGAGAACTGGGAATTGCGCAAAGAGTATCTGGAAGCCGGAATGTCCGACTTTTTCCAACTCGCCCAGGCGGCTGAGCTGGCGACGGCTCCACAGTCGAGCTCCTCTGGCAAGCCTTCCGCTGAAACAGTCGCTGGCTGGGAAGCCTTCCGGCCGCAGCTGGCGGAAGCCGTTCAAGGAGTTGAGCGGCTCGGCACTGCAGCGGAAACACTGAACGGCGGGGGGCTGGGGCGAGCGGATCAGGTGGCGCTGGCCCGATTCTCTCTCGCTTCGCTGGACTGCCGACTGGCGGTCGCTCGCGAAGACGCCTCGGCGGCACGGTCCGCGATGCAGTCGGCACTCGATGCGTCGCGCGAAGCCTTTTCGCTGCAGGCAGACTACCAGACACGCGGGACCGCGACGATCTACGATCTGGCGCGAACTCTTCGGATGCGGTCCGATTTGCTCAGCGAACCCGGCATTCGGCCGGCCGAATCGTTGCAGCGGGAACTGTCAGGCGACTTACGATCAGTCGCCAGACTGGCGGATCAGACGGCCGATGACCGCGGTCGACGGAGTGCCGACGTCTCCTTTGTGCAGGCGATTGCCGCCCAGGACAGCATTCGCGGTTGGTTGAAGGACTGATGATTTTGGCCTGGGTCCATGCTCGGCGAAGAATTTCCGCCGCGCAGTTGAACGGTCCGGGCGGAGTCGATATCCTCTCCGATTCGCATTCGGCCCACGTTGCGCTCCGTGCACGTGTCTATGCCGTGATGCCGCTTTCGGGTAAAACCGCCCCGGCGTTCGCACGAAGTGCTTTCGTGACAGCAAGTTGGGGTGTTGAGAGTCAGACAGAAGGTCGTTGCAGTGACATCCCAGCAGACCAGCTTCGTGAAGCCGGCCGATATCAAGCCGCAGTGGTTCGTGGTGGACGCCGAAGATCAGATCGTCGGTCGTCTGGCGACTAAGCTCGCGACCGTTCTGATGGGCAAACACAAGCCCGAGTACACGCCGTATGTCGACACCGGCGATTACATCGTCGTGATCAACGCCGACAAGGTGCGGTTTTCCGGCAGTCCGATGGTCCACAAGGATCACCCGGCCTTCACGGACAAGATGGCGAAGAAGAAATACAAGTGGTATACCGGCTGGGCGGGCGGTGGTCGCGAGATCACCGCAATCAAGCTGTGGGAGAAGCGTCCTGAGGACATTCTGCTCAAGGCCGTCAAGCGGATGATGCCCAAGAATGCGCTGGCTCGGCACATGCTGGACAAGCTGAAGCTGTACTCTGGGACGGTGCATCCGCATCAGGCCCAGCAGCCGCAGCCGATGCCTGCGCATCTGATGCCGGCCGTCCGCGAGTAGCACCTGCCGCGGTCCGCCAGACTGATATTGGTTTCCAGTCACCGAAATCTCCGATGAGCGATGTCATGAGCGACGAGATCACAACTTCTCCGGAAGCGACTCCGGCCTCTCCGGAAGTCACGGCAAGCGCCGCTTCGGAGCTTACGTTTTCCGGCGCCGACCAGCCCCTGGCTGCGGACGCTCCCGCCCCGGCGCCCGTGATTCATCGCGGCAAGCTGGACCGCTTCGGCGTGGCGATGGGAACTGGCCGCCGCAAGACCGCGGTCGCCCGTGTCCGCCTGCGTCCGGGCAACGGCAAGTTCGAAGTCAACGGTCGCGAGCTAGGTGAGTTTTTCTGCATCGAACGCGACCGGCTGACGGTGGAAGCGCCGCTGCGGGCGACCGACAAGCTCGGTCAGGTCGATGTCTGGGTCCGCGTGCATGGCGGCGGCACGACCGGCCAGGCCGGTGCGATTGTTCTGGGCATCGCTCGTGCTCTCGAAGCCCTGCACCCGAGCCTGCACCCGACGCTGAGCGAAGGGTCGTTCCTGACCCGCGACAGCCGTATGGTTGAGCGTAAGAAGTACGGCTTCAAGAAGGCCCGCCGCAGCTTCCAGTTCTCGAAGCGCTAATTCCCCGAGCCGATCGCAGCCGGTTCCGCCGGCTGTCGAGAGGATACGAGTATCCAAGCCCCGTCGGAATTTTCCGCACGGGGCTTTTTCCTTGGTTTCGAGAGGGCTCGGCAGCGGTCCGCGACCGCGTGTGCGAGCTTTCTGACGGCGATAGCGGCCACCCGTCCCCCCGGGAGAGGCGTCGGATGTACAACCCGTTGCTGCAACCGGACCTGAAGCTGATGCTTCAGGAGGACGACGACCTGGGCCTGCGCGAGTTCTGCAACGTGCTGTACCCGGTCGTGGTGGCCGAGGTGCTGGATGGGATGGAGCCGGACGACGTCTGGCGGGTCTTGAACGCCTGCGACGTCCACCGTCGGGCGGAAATCTTCGAGTTCATCGCTCCTCATCAGCAGATGGATCTGGTCGAGTCGGTCGACAAGAAGGATCTCTCCCGGCTGATTGAGGCGATGGCCCCGGACGATCGCGTCGACCTGCTGGAAAATATGCCCGAGGAGCAGGTGGAAGCGCTGCTGCCGCTGGTCGCCCAGGCGGAACGGGACGACATCCGGCGGCTGCTGTCGTACCCGGAGGATTCCGCCGGCTCGATCATGACGACCGAGTACGCGTCGCTACCGGAAGAAATCACGGTTCGGGAAGCCCTCGACCGGCTGCGTCAGCAGGCGCCCAATCGCGAAACGATCTACTACGTCTACGTGCTCGACGAGAAACGCCGGCTCGATGGCGTGATTACGTTGCGGCAGTTAATTCTGGCCCGGCCGACGGTGGTCCTGGTCGACCTGATGCGTCGCAATCCCGTCGTGGTGCACGTCGAGGACGACAAGGTCGAGGCGGCCCGGCAGCTCGCGCGGTTCGACCTGCTGGCTCTGCCGGTGGTCGATGACCAGAACCGGCTCGTCGGCATGATCACGCACGACGACGTGCTCGACGTCGTGCAGGAAGAGGCCGACGAAGATGCGTATCGCCAGTCGGCGATCCAGCCCCTCGAGCACAGCTACTTCGACACGCCGCTGCTCGAAATCGCCTGGAAGCGCGGCATCTGGCTGATGCTGCTGGCGTTCTTTGCGCTGTTGACGGCCGGCATCCAGGACCTGTTCGACGGCGTGACGGAAGGGCACAAGTTTCTGGCGCTGTTCCTGCCGCTCGTCCTGGCCAGCGGCGGCAACACGGGATCTCAGTCGGCCACGCTGGTCATTCGCGCCATCGCCGTCGCCGTGATGGACCGTCACGCCCGATTTCAGCTCGCCCGCCGCGAGTTTCTGACGGGTCTGATGCTGGGGAGCTGCCTGGCGCTGTTTTCGTTCGTGTCGATCCACTGGATCTTCGGCCAGACCGTCATGGAATCCGCCGTGGTGGCGGCGACGATCGGTATGGTGGTGACGATGGGGACGCTGACCGGATCGATGCTGCCGCTGGTCTTCAAGCACATCGGGATGGATCCCGCGATCATGTCGAATCCCCTGATCGCGGCCCTGAGCGATATGCTGGGAGTGGTGATCTACTACACGATCGCTTCGCTGGTGCTGGACCACATTCTGGTGGGATAGCGATTGAAGCACGAAATCCGAAACTCGAAATCCGAAAAAGCTCCAAATCACAAACACCGAACCTCAAGCGAACCGTGCTTCCTGAGATTCCCGATCTGCGTCGGTGTCTGGCGGAGCTGATCCGGCAGGTTCCTCGTGGCGCTGTAACGACGTTTGGCGACCTGGCGGAAGGGGTCGGGGACATAGCTGCCGCTCGCTGGGTGGCCACGGTGCTGGCAGAGTCTCCTGCGGAACTTCCCTGGCAGCGTGTGATTCTACGGACCGGTCGCTGGCCCGGGCGTGACCCATCTCGGCACGAATTGCAGCGGACGCTCCTGGCTGCCGAGGGAGTCCTCGGAGACGAAACAGGCGTTTCGCTTGGCGTCCCCCGATTTACCGCGTTTTCCGGGCCACGTCCGCTGGCTCTGCTGAGCGAGTGGCAGCGGAAATCGGCACTCCGCGTCGACCGGTCGCCGCTGCTCCGGCGGCCTGGGACGCTTGCGGGGCTGGACCTTTCATACGCCACTCCCGAGCTGGCAGTCGCCGCCTGGGTGCAGTCTCCCCGCAGCGTTCCCCGGCAACAGATCGAGCTGACGATTTCTGCTCCGGTGACATTTCCTTACATCACCGGCTACCTGACGTTTCGGGAGCTGCCCGTGCTGCTGGAACTGGTCCGTGCCGCCGAGCGCGAAGGGCTGACGGCGGATGTGCTGCTGGTCGACGGCAGCGGCGTCCTGCACCCGCGACGGGCGGGGATCGCGACGGCTCTGGGAGTTCTCACGGGACGGCCGACGATCGGCGTCACCAAGCACCACTTGTGTGGAAAGTTTGAGTCGGCCCGGGATGATGTCGTCGCCTGGTTTGAACAGGACGGCGAACGGCTCGGGGTACGGCTGCAGCCGCCCGGGCGCAAGGCTCCGCTGTATGTCTCCGTCGGCCACGGGCTGTCGCTGGAACAGGCGGTCGAACTGGTCGAGGAATCGCTCGACGACGGCGGTCAGCCGAGGCTGATTCGCGCCGCCGACGGCATCAGTCGGGCCGCGGCCAGAGTGCTGAGCCGCCAGGCTGGCGGCTACGCCGGAGGAACCTCGGCGACGACATCTGCGGACTGATTTTCGACGGTCGCTTCGACGTCGGCAATCTTCAGGCCCGTCGTATTGAAGTACCACAGGCCGATCAGGGTGACCGGGATGTACTGGATCATGTGGTAGTAGATCGACGCGGCAAAGACGGCGGTTTCGTCTTTCGTGAAGAACTTCAGAACGGCCATGAAGCAGAGCTGGATCACGCCGAAGTAGCCGGGCGAGGAGGGCACCGTGACGCCGAACGCAGTGACGCCGAGCACGATGCAGGAGACGAGCGGATCGACGTGGATCCCGAAACTCCACAGGCAGAGATGGACCGTCAGACCGTTAAGGAGCCATTGCGCCTGGGACGTCCCCAGAATTCCCGCCAGCAGCCGGACGTCTTTCAGCGACGCAAGCCCCTCCGCTCCGCTTTCGAGCATCCCGGCGATCTTCTTCTTCAGCCCGGCGGGCAGAAAGGGAATCCACTCCATGGCGGCTTCGAAAAGTCGCACGAACGGCCGAGTCCAGAGGACGAACGCCAGTCCGCCGAGAACGCAGCCGCCGGCTGCAACTCCAAAAACCACCGCCGACTGACGGATCGAGGGGTCCAACCCGTGCACGAAGATCAGTCCGACGCCCAGGATCAACAGGATGGCGACGACGTCGAAGACTCGTTCCAGTACGACGGTCGAAAGGACGGCGGTCTGCGGCGCCTTCGACTGCCGCGAGAAGATGAAGACCCGCACCAGGTCTCCGAGATGTGCCGGCAGCAGGTTGTTAAAGGCGAAGCCGATCATCGTCGGGGGGAGCAGGTCGCGGCGGACGTGATAGTCGCCGACCGGCCGGAGGAGCAGCCGCCAACGCCAGGCTTTCAGCCAGTAGAACGCGACCCAGGCCAGGAGAATGGGAATCGCCGTAATGTAGTTGGCGTCGGCGAAGGCTCCCCCTAGCTTCGACAGGGCGTCCTTCTCCTTGAGGATGTCCCGAGCGGCCCACCAGAGGCAGGCGGCGGAGACGAGAACCCCCAGGGCCAGGTGGACGCCTTTGTGGCGATGCAGCGGAGTGCGCGATCCCGACACAGTCTCAGTCCTCATCGACAACGTTCTCGTTCCTGACGATCCGCAGCGGCGCGGCGACGAAGACTATCGCATTCCAGGATTCGTCGGGAGGCCGGGTTACGGCTTCACGCCGGCGATCCTGTGCACGGCAGACCACTCTTCGGGGGTGACCGGCTGAATCGACAGTCGCATCCCCCGTTTCATGACGAGCATTCCAGTCGCGACCGAGTCGGCGGCCAGTTGCTCGCGAGTCACTGGCTCCGGAAACCGCTTGAGGAGTTTCACGTCGACCATGATCCACCGGGGAGCGTCGGTTTTTGAGCCTGGATCGAAGTATTTGCTCTTCGGATCGAACTGCGTGAAATCCGGATAGCCCGCCCTGACCACGGTCATCGTGCCGACGATTCCCAGCGGTTCTTCGCGGCTGTAGTAGAACAAGACACGGTCGCCGACCTGGACGTCGTCCCGCAGGAAGTTCCGCGCCTGGTAGTTCCGTACGCCGTCCCAGGGGGCGGTCTGCTCCGCCGCGGCCTCCAGGTGTTCGATCGAAAACGCCGAGGGCTCGGACTTGAACAGCCAGTAACGCCGGGATGAAGCAGCGCGGGGCGGCATTGGCGATCCTCGGGGCGACAGCAGTCAACGAAGCGGGGCCGCCGAAAACAATCGACGGCCCCGCGGCTCAATCTCGTTCTGAACAAGTCGGCGTTATTCCGGGCTCTTGCCCGGGAGCTTGCCTTCCTTGAGGAGATCGCCGAAGGTCTTGCCTTCGGTCTTGCTCTTCTCTTCTTCGATCTTCTTCAGCGCCTTCTTGATGACTTCGGCGTCCTTGACGTTCTTGGCGTCCAGGGCCTTGCCCATCGCGGTGCCGTAGTCGTTCTTGTTCGTCTTCTTCTCGCCGTAGTGGCAGATGCCGCACTTGACCTTGTCGGCTTCGCCTTCGAGCTTCTCGTAGACCGCCTTGAACTCTTTCAAGTAAGCCGGGCGGGCCTGGGCGTCACCCGAGGCGACAACCATCAACACTCCGGCCAGCGACAGTCCGCAAGCCACCCAAGTCAGATTCTTCTGCATTCCGAATTTCCTCCAAGACCATCTGCTGCCAGACGACGGTGCGGCCCGAGTTTCAGTCGTCAATCATCCAGTCTCACCGGCGAAGCGAATTCCCCCGACGCCGTACGACACCGTCTACCGAGTTGCCCATTAGACTGGGGCTCGCGGTGCAGTGTCAACTCCGATCAACGACGGCCAATGCAAGTCGAAAGTTCCTGTGAAGATTCAACTTTGGGAGAGACCCGCCATCAGACTGGACATTCTGGAAGCACGTCTGGCCGTCGGGCCGCAAGCCGTGAGCAGACGCACGTGTGCTTCCGGGGAATCCACAAACAGCAAATCGCGGTCCGCTGCCAGAGGAATCTGCGGACCGCGATCGACGAGCCGAGATTGCCAGCCGCCGCGTTAATCCAGGGTGTTCACGCATTTTGTAGCGGGGGAGTTTGCGGTCTTCCTGTTGCTGCCTGTGGTGAAATTGACAACAAAATCCCCCGCCCTCCTCGGAAGACTCTCGTGGCTCACCGATCATGTCCGGCTTTGCGAACTGCCTGCCACGGGGCTAAAGTCAGATCCCCTGCACCATCGAACGGCCCCGCTGCTTGGAAAGGCTCCGATGCCCCCACTCTTCCGAATTTTCCTGCTCGGCGTCGGTGTGGCAGTCATAACGAGCGTCGGCACGGCCGCCGAAGCCCCACCCAACGTCCTGCTGCTGCTCGGGGATGACCAGGGGTGGAATGACTTCGGGTTCATGGGGCATCCGGACATCAGAACGCCCCATCTGGATGCGCTGGCCGCTCAAGGAGCGGTGTTTTCCCGAGGTTATGTGCCGTCCAGTTTGTGTCGGCCGAGCCTTGCGACTTTGATGACCGGGCGCTATCCCCACGAGCACAAGATCAGCGGGAACGATCCTCCAAAGGGGACTCCCCGTGAAGCGATGCTGCAGCACATTCAGCGCGAGCCGACAATTCCGAAGCTGCTGGCGAAACGGGGCTACGTGAGCCTGCAGACCGGCAAATGGTGGGAAGGGGCGCCGGCCCTCGCCGGATTCACGGCAGGGATGACGCACGGCGACCCCGCTCGCGGCGGGCGACACGGCGACCTAGGACTCAAGATCGGTCGCGAGACGCTTCAGCCGGTCTACGACTTCATCGAAGGCCGCAAGAACCAGCCGTTCTTCATCTGGTACGCCCCGATGATGCCCCACACCCCTCACAATCCGCCAGAACGTCTGCTGGCGAAGTATCGCAGCCCCGATAGGCCGATCACCGTCGCCCGATACCACGCCATGTGCGAATGGTTCGACGAGACCATCGGCGAGCTGCTGGGCTACCTGGACCGGAAGCAACTGTCGGACAACACTCTGGTCGTATTCGTGACCGACAACGGCTGGATTCAGGACACACAGAAACAAGTCTACGCTCCGCGCAGCAAGCGTTCTCCCAACGAAGGAGGAATCAGTACGCCGATCATCCTCCGCTGGCCGGGGCACATCGCGCCGGGGAAGTATGACGCCCTGGCGTCATCGATTGATCTGGCACCGACGATTCTGGCGGCGGCGGGGGCCGAGGTTCCCGCGGAACTGCCCGGCCTAAATCTCCTGCCCATCATTCAGGCAGGGGGAAAGTCGCCGCGAAACCAGCTCTTCGGCGAGATTTTCGACCACGATGTCGCCGACATCGACCGGCCTGCCGCGAGTCTGCAATATCGCTGGACGATTCAGGATCAGTGGAAGCTGATTCTGCCAGCCGCGGCCGGAGCCAGTCCGGAACTGTACGATCTGTCGGCCGATCCGATAGAAGATCACGATCTGGCGATGGCGCAGCCGGAGCGGGTTCGAAAACTGACGGCGGACATCGACCAGTGGTGGAGCGCCCGCGAGTAAATTCGACGGAGCGGCAAGGAGTCAGGAGGGGACAACCACGAATCGCACGAATGCACGCGAATCTCTGCGAAGAGTTTGAACCACGAAGAACACGGAATTCACGAAGACAGATATAAGAGTGCGTGGATCGGGTGGCTGGAGTCGGAGTCTTCGACGACCCAGGGTTCGGGTTCTCACCCGAAAGGCCGGGGGAATTCGACCGCTCTCCTCACCAGAACCGGCTTCAAAGAGCACTGGCGGCTGAAGTCCGCCAGTGCCACCGACCGAACTCGGGCGGCCACGATCGCTTCCTACATTCCTCACGAATGATGTTCCCCGCAAAGGCTCGACATGACTGCGCAACTGATTGATGGGAAGGCGATTGCCGCGAAGACGCGACTGCGGGTGGCGGCCGAGACGGCCGAATTCATCGCGGCGACGGGCGTTGTGCCGCAGTTGGCGACCGTGCTTGTCGGCGAAGACCCGGCGAGCGCGGTCTATGTGCGGAACAAGCATGTGGCCTGCGAGAAGGTCGGCTTTCGCAACCAGCAGCACACGTTGCCCGCGACGACGAGCCAGGCAGAACTGCTGGAGCTGGTCGGCCGGTTGAATGCGGACCCCGCGGTGCACGGCATCCTGGTGCAACTTCCATTGCCGAAGCAGATCAACGAACAGGTCATTCTCGATTCCGTCCATCCCTTGAAAGATGTCGACGCGTTCCATCCGGAGAACGTTGGACTGATCGTGCAGGGCCGGCCGCGTTTTCTCCCCTGCACGCCGGCGGGCGTCCAGGTGCTGCTGCGCGAGTCGGGAGTGGAGGTCGACGGCGCCCATGTCGTCGTGATCGGCCGGAGCGAGATCGTCGGCAAGCCGATGGGGATGATTCTGGTGCAGAAGGGGGAAACCGCCAATGCCACGGTCACCATCTGCCACAGCCGGACGCGGCACCTGCCGTCGATCGTGCGGACGGCGGACATCATCGTAGCGGCTATCGGCCGGCCAAATTTCGTGACGGCGGACATGGTCAAGCTGGGGGCAGTGGTCATCGACGTGGGGATCAACCGCGTCGGCGACCGGCTGGTGGGGGACGTCGATTTCGACGACGTCAGCGAAGTCGCGTCGGCAATCACGCCCGTTCCGGGGGGCGTCGGCCCGATGACAATTGCGATGCTGATGCAGAACACGCTGACGGCGGCCCGGCTGCAGACGGGCCGGTCGGACGAATAGCCCCTGTTTCACAAAACTGGGCTCCCCACAGAATGGGGGTTGTGCTAGTTTTCCCGCCCGACCGCCCGGGACGGCGGTCTGCTCAAGTTTGAGACAGGCGAAGGAACGCCCGAATGCTGCGGATTCTCGGACACTCGACTCTGGCCGTCATCGCCCTTCTGCTGTGCGCGGCGCCGGCTGCCGCGGACGACGGCTATCTACTCCGCTACAAGTTCCGTCCGGGGATGTTTATCCACCTGAAAGTCACGGACAAAAACCGGTTCGAGGCACGCTTCAACAACCAGGTCGAAGTCCATGCCAACACGTCCGTGACATGGAAGCACTACCGGGTCATTTCGGCGGATCCCGAGGGCCGGTCGATTCTGGAGGCGCTCAACGACCGGGTGACGATGGAATGGAAGTTCGGCGAGAACCCGGCGGAATCCTTCGATACCGCCAATTCCGGCGCCAGTCCCGATCCCAAGTTCCAGGCGGTCCTGGCCAGCACCGGCAAGCCGCTCGTGCGAACGGAGGTTTCGGCACGGGGCGAACTCATCAAGTTGACGCCGCTGGTGGCGGACATTCCCGGCGCTGCCGAGGCAAGCAACTTCCTCGTCGTCTTCCCCGAGCAGCCGGTGAAGATCGGTGAGAAGTGGAAAGAGTCATTTGAGACGCCGGTCGCTGTTACCAAGAAACTGATGCAGAACTTTGCAATGCTGCGCGAATACACGCTGACGTCGGTCGAGGGCAACCTGGCCCACATCAAGATGCGTGTCGGCCCGAAGGGTGTCCTGAATGATCCGCAGATGGAAATGCAGCTCATGCAGCGATTGATCACTTCGGAAATCGTCTTCGACATCTCGAAGGGGCTGATCATTTCGCAGTACAATACTGTCGATCGCAACGTCGTTAATCCGCTGGGACCAGGCTCCGAAGTCAGCGCCGTTGGCGATTATCGGCTGGAATTGACCGATGGTCCTGCCGCTCTTCAGCAGGCGGCGGCCGGAACCAAGAGTGAAACGAAGTAGGTTCGCGGTCGCTCAGACCCGCTCGATGAGGGCCTGGTAGGCGCCGTCGGCGGGCTGGCCGGGCCAGAGCGTCACTTCCTCGATCAGCCGGTATCTCGGGTTATGGTCGATGGTGGAGTGCACGACCTCGGTGTTTTCCTCGGGATCAATGCTGCACGTCGAGTACAGGACTCGTCCGCCCACTTTGACGCGAGCGAGGGCGTCGGCGAGCAGGCGGCGCTGGATCATGGTCAGGTCGGCGATCCCTTCGGGCGTGATCCGCCAGCGGGCTTCCGGCCGCTTCCCCAGCACGCCGGTGTTGCTGCAGGGAACGTCGACCAGGACTCGGTGAAACGGTCCCCGCGGCAGGTCGTGGCCGCCCGCGGAAACCAGCATGGAGCGGATGATCGACAACCCCAGCCGGCGGGAGTTTTCGTCGATCCGGTTCAGCCGGCGAGCCTGCAGGTCGGAGGCGATCAGGCTCCCCTGATTCTGCATCAGTTCCGCCAGGTGACAGCTCTTGGCGCCTGGTGCGGCGCAGACGTCCCAGACATCCTGCCCCGGTTCGGGCGCCAGCCGCGTGGCGGCGGCCATTGCCGCCAGATCCTGCACGGTGAACCAGCCCTCGGCAAAGCCCGGCCATTCTTCGACGCGCGGGCCGCTGTCGACCATGATTGACGCCGGGTGCGGACCTGGACGGACCTGCATGCCGACAGCCTGCCATGCCGCCAGGAGCTCATCGCGGGTGGTGCGCAGTCCGTTTACGCGGGCGGTGAGGGTGGGAGGCTGATTGAACCACTGCGTCCAGCCGAGCACCTGCCGCCAGTCGGCGATCTTCAGCCAGCGGGCGATGAGCCATTCGGGGAAACTGGCGGCGGCAGCCAGATATGCGGCCGGTTCAGTCGCCGGGTCCGCGAAGGCGGGCTCATTCAGCCGGAGAAAACCCGCGCCGACCGGCAGCGAGGCCGGTCCCGGCTCGGCAACGGGCTCGTTCGTAACGAGCCGCGTCGCTCCGCGGAGGACGCCGTTGACGAATCCCGTCCAGCGGACGCGGCCGGCACGGCGGGCCAGTTCGACGGTTTCGTGGACCGCAGCATGGGCAGCCATGCCGGGCATGAGGGCAATCTGGTAGACGCCGAGCTGCAGCAGGAGCCACAGTTCGTCCTCCATCGCCTCGCGCGGCCGCTTGACCAGTTTTCGCAGCAGCGCATCGAGCGTATCCTCGCGGCGGACGACGCCGAAGACCAACTCCCGCGTCATTCCGCGGTCCGGGGCCGTCAACCCCGCGGCGTCCAGCCGTTCGTCGAGGAGCTCGCTGGGCCACTGGCCTGACTCGCGGCTGTCGCGAAGGACCTGGTAAGCCAGTTCGCGTGCGCTTGCCGGCGGCGAGGCCGAACCGGCGCGGAGAGGAGAATTCTTCAGACATTTCGTGGCATCCTCAGGTGACAGACCATTCGCTGCAGTCTGCTGCTGCCACGCGGCGCGTCGTGTTGGAGTTGGCGCAAGAGTCGTGCAAAGTGCGTTGGATCGATTCACCGGAACGGGTCGCACAGCCGGTCCAGATCCCGGAAGTACTCGGGGTAAGTCTTGGCCGTGCAGCCTGGATCGAGAATCCGGATGCCGGGAGCCCGCAGGCCGATGAGCGAAAAACTCATCGCCATCCGGTGATCTTCGTAGGTGTGGACCTCGCCGGGCGAGACGGGGCCGGGATGAATCGTCATGCCGTCGGCGTGTTCTTCGGCTCGGATGCCCAGCCGCTGCAGTTCGGTGACGACCGCGGTGATCCGGTCGGTTTCCTTATGCCGGACATGTGCGATATTCCGAATGGTGGTCGGACCCTCGGCGAAGGGGGCGACCGCGGCCAGCGTCTGAGCCGTGTCGCTAATGGCGTTCATGTCGATGTCGATGCCCCGCAGCGGCCGGCCCTGGACGGTGATCCGGTCGGCTCCCCACTCGACTTCGCAACCCATCTGTTCGAGAGCGTCCACAAAATGGACGTCCCCCTGCAGGGCCTCCTTTGAGAGCCCGAGGACCGTGATCCGTCCGCCGGTGACCGCCGCCAGGCCAAAAAAGTAGCTGGCGGCTGAGGCGTCCGGCTCGATGTCGTAATGCCCGCCGCGATAGGTCTGCGGGCGAATCCGGTAGCTGCCGGGCTGAGTATCGACCGTCACGCCGAATTGCCGCATGACGCCAAGCGTCATGTCGATATAGGGTTCCGAAACCATCGCGCCAGTTAGTCGCAGTTCCAGAGGGCTGCGGGCACAGGGGGCGGCCATCAGAGCAGCGCTCAGAAACTGGCTCGACTTCTCCGCGGAAACGGTGGCGACGCCCCCTTCCAGACCCCGGGAGGTGACCACGACCGGCGGCGAATTCGTGTCCAGCTCCGAACGAACTTTGACGCCGAGCTGGACCAGCGTTTCCAGCAGATCGTCAATCGGCCGCTGCCGCATCCGGTCGTTGCCGTCCAGCCGGTAGATCCCGTGACCGAGGGCGCACATTGCGGTCAAGAAGCGGATGCTGGTCCCGCTGTTCTCCAGCCACAGATTGGCTTCGTCGACCGGGATCGAGCCCTTGCACCCCACGATTTCCACGGTGCAGCTTGCGGGATCGGCGAGCACGTGCAAGCCCAGCCGTTTCAGGCTGTCGAGCATGACCTGCGTGTCGCGACTGTCGAGAACCCCCGTCAGGTGCGACGGCCCGTCCGCCAGTGCGGCGACCACCAGCGCCCGGTTCGTCAGACTCTTGGATCCCGGCGGGCGGATTTCACCCGTCACCGGGCGGACGATCGGACGGACTTCCACGGAATTCACAGCACTCACGCTCGACACTCGCAATCGATGAAACGCTCTCTCGTCACGGCCACCACTAGCGATCCCCGAACTCCGACGGGCTCACCCCCAGGTCCACGATGCTGCAGGCGTTGATGACCGGCAATCCCAGTTCTTCCGCCCGCTGCAACAGTGCGTTGTTTTCGCTGCCGGGATTGAACCAGACCTCCCCCGGCTGCATCGCCGCGAACTGCTCCAGCAGCGTGATCCCAATCTCCGGCGGAACGTAGACCGTAATCCGATCCAGCCGTTGAGCGGGCACGTCTGTCACGCTGGCCCAGACCTGCTGCCCCTCAATGAAACTGGCGTGCGGATTGATGGGAAAGACCCGATAACCCTGCCGCAGGTGCGCCCGCACCGACTTGTTGCCGTACTTGGTCCGATCCTCGCTCGCCCCGACCACGGCGACAGTCGGCTGTGGCGTTTCAGTCACTTCTCCGCTCCTGCCTTCTGGCCGATCGATCCGATTGACCGCGGCGGCCCCACCGCGTTGGCGCGGAATTCTGTCGGTCCCGCCCAAAAAGGGTCCAACGGGAGATTCTACGGCGGGGCGGAGATCCGGAGAAGTCTGCCAAAGGATTCGGCGACCCTCGGTCGAATCGCTGCTCAATCAGCGAACCAATGATTCCAGAGACTGGACCGGCGGTAAATGCACCAAGCCCGACCGGCAGGTGCCGATCGGGCTTGGCGTGAATTCTCGGAGAGAGCCGTCTCGTTATTGGAAGCCAGTCGACTGGGGGCCGGCACAGCGGATCAGGTGATCGTGATCGATGTAGACGACCTGAACCGTTTCGTCCTTGTGATGGAACGGCACCGGCCAGTCGGAGCGGATCACCTTGTCGTAGTACACCGTGCACTTGTAGTGGCAGTGGTGCAGACGGGCGGGGCCGACCATCGGGTAGAACCGGCAGTCGTCCATGCGATCGACGATGGGTTCGACCACGATCCGCACGTTATTGCGATTGGTCTCCGCGAGGAAGGACCAGCCGCCGGACGTTTCGTTCGGCATGGCCATCATGACCTCGTCCGGAGATGGAGGATCCTGACAGAACAGCGGGGCGTGTTCGCCTTCCACCGGATCGAGAACCGGTACCTTATCGTACCGTTCCTCTTTCTTGTACGTGTCTTCGATCAGCTCGCTGTAGTACGGGCTGACCGGGATGGGCGGAGTCGTTCCGAAGAAGGCAGAACCGATGAACGCCATCTTGAGGAAGTCTCCGAGCAGGACGCAGCCGCTGTTGCTGGCGGTCAGCAGGCCGATGCCCATCAGCAGCGAGACTCGCTTCAGCAACGATCCAGGCTTCTTCATCTTGCCTCTCCGGAATCAGCGGGGAAAATACCCCCGCCTGCATCACACCGTCTGCTTGGGAAGGGATGGTCGAGTCCGGCCCGTGGATGAACATCACTCGCTGGAACTTTCGACCGACAGTCTCTTTATCGTTCCGCAGCCGCGGGAAACTTGCGGGATTCTGACGCTTTTAACGATTCTTCCAGATTCGCCGGCTGACGCCCGGATTTCCCCAAGTCAGGATCCGGCCGACAGTTCCGTCGCTCGGTCCGAATGGAGGTCATTTCTCCGGGAATGAAAACGCCCCGGAGAATGTTCTCCGGGGCATTGTGCCATTCAGCTTGCGACCGGCCGAACCGGCGGCGCCCTATGGCCTCCGCCAATCACGGCCAGCTCACTTCGGATCGGGTCCAGGGCGAGCAGACCGGGACAGATCCTTCGTCTCCGACGGATCTGCCTGACGGTGGAGGGCGGGCTACCAGTTCTTGGGACTCATAAACCACCACCACCGTTCGGTCCGCTGATTGAACTGCAGATTCCACTGACCGTCGTCCCAGCGAAGGGAGGCGTCACGCCAGCCCATCGGAACCTGCGGGTACGGATAGAACGGCCCCATGTACGGGAACGCGCTCGCACTGTACTGCGACGGATAGTTGACCGCCGCGTAGTTGGGATACTGGGCGTAAGCCGGCCAGGCATGTTCCGGCAGATTCGGCTGGTTGTACATCGCCTGTGAAGCTCCGGCGCCCGGATGACCGTAGCCGGGAGGAGCGGGCACGCCCGGTCCCATCGGCATCGGAGTTCCGCCCGGCCCCTGATATCCGGTCGGCATGGCAGGGTAGCCATAAGGAGCGCCTGGCTGCTGTCCGGGCATGCCAGGTTGCATGCCGGGACGCATTCCGGGGACGCGGAGCCGGTTGGAAACCTGCTCAACACCCGGAACCTGGCTCACCAGCTGCTGAGCCTGAGCCGCCTGAGCCGGCGAATCGACTTCGCCCGCCAGCGTGCAGACGCCGTTCGAAAAGCGGACTTCGATGTCGTAGCCTTCCAGTCCGGCCGCACCCAGAGCCCCGCCGATCTGCTCGGCGACAGCCTGGTTGTCCACGCCGTAATTGACCTTCTGGATCTGGCCGCGACGATCGCCGGCGCGCTCAGAACCGCCCGCCTGGACGACTCCGCCAAGCCTTTCGGCCGAACGGGTTGCTGCCGCTGCAGTCGACGTTGCGACCGACAGCTGATTGTTGACGCTGCTGACGCCCGGAACGCGCTTGATCGTGCGTTCTGCGGTTGTCCGCATGGCGGCGTCACTCACCTGGCCGCCGATGACGACGACGCCGTTCTGGTATTCGAGTTCAATGCCTTTGCCTTTGACGCCGGCGGCTTTGAGGGCCTTGGCGATCTCCTCGGCCTTCGCCTGGTTCGGGCTGGCGGAGCCCGACTGGCCGGCGGACCGTGGGCTCGTGGCCTCGCCCGCGGCGAAGGTCAGACCGGGCATCGCCGCCAGCAGGCCCAGCGTCAATGCCCACTTTCCGTACTTGCGCATGGAATGCACTCCTTCCGTTTCCCTCGCTGACCCAATCCGCTAAGGCCCGGCAAAGTGCCGGCGCCCGGCACCCCCGAGAATGGCATCGGGAACTACCGGGAAGGCTCAGGAAACTCTCCCCGACATCTGTGTGGGGATTCTCCGTTGCGTCCCTGCGGTCGACGGTGAATAAACCCACCGTCCGCGAGGCGCGCTGACACCTCGCTGTCCTAATTCATCGGCCAGCGCCGGTCCGATTACGCAGACTATTCCGAGGATTTCGGAAAAACGCGGCGTGACGATTGTCGCGACGGGAGCAGCCTGCACTCCCTTCCAGGCCAGCCGGCCCGCGAATGGCCCCGGCAAGACGCCGGCGCCCCCGCGGTCATGGCATCGCGATCCGCGCGACTATGGCGGCGAAAACCTGCTTGCCCAGAGCTGCAGGCATGTCGCCCTGGCCGTGAAACAGTTGCTTTCATCGAATCAGGGTGTTTCACAAATCGCGAAGATCGCCGGGGTGGCTGGCGTCGGAGTCTTCGACGACCTTGGTCTCTCGATTGTCCTCGGCGCGTGAGGCAGCACCGCTGGATGCATGGCGTCGAATTCGGCCGGCACAGCCGGCCCTACACGACTTCCCGGACGATCACCCGAACGCCTTGGGCCGAGACGACTTCAATCGCTGCTTCCGCCGCGATGAACTGGCCGTCGCTCTGGACATCGACAACCTGCCCTTCAATTTCCGCCTTCCCCGACGGACGCAGCATCGTCAGGCTCCGGCCCCGGCGGCCGACCAGACCGGCCGCCATTTCGGACGGATCGTGCTCCCGCCGCAACCGCGGGGCCGCGTCGTCGACACCTGGAGGCCCCAGCGTCATCTGATCGTAGAGCGGTGTATGCGGCAACACCCGAGCCAGCGCGACGCCGAGAACCCCCACTCCCATGAACGCTCCAAGGACCGTTCCAATACTCCTCAGCAATGCACTCAGGTCGGCGCCCGGCTCGAAATTGCCGAATGTCTGCAGGGCCATCACCAGCGAGACCAGCATCGCCAGGATGCCGGTCACGCCGAACACCCCGAATCCCGGAATGACGAAAACCTCCAGAGCCAGACAGGAGATTCCAAAGACGAACAGCGTGATCTCCAGCCAGCCCGCGGTCCCTCCCAGGACCGACGACCAGAAGAAGAGGACGAAGCACAGCACCGACGACAGCCCCAGAATGCCGGTCATGAAGTGCAATTCGACATACAGCAGCGCCACCCCCAGCACCAGCAGCAGGACTTTCATCCCGGTCGTGTTGAGGAGAAAGACCGTATTATCAACCCACGTCTGCTGCAGCGGAGCAATCCGGGTCTCGGGGGAAATCCCCAACCGGCCGCGCAGCTCCTGAAAGTCTGTAACAGGCCGCTCGGCGAGCTTCAATTCGTGCGCCCGCGTGCCGTCGACCGTCAGCAGCAGTTCTCCGTTCGTTTCCCGCAGTTGCGGCCCCTGGATCCACTCGCCGTTCGACTTGTGCAGATCCTCTTCGCTCATGTACCAGATCCGCCCCGTTTCCCGGTTGGTGACTTCAAAGACCTTCAGCGTTCGGAACGCCATCGCTTCCGCGAGAGCCGGGGCGCGCCCTTTTTTCTCGGCCAGGTGCCGCAGGCTGACGCGAAGCGGGCTCAGCAATTTTTCCGGGACACGCTCAAACTGCCCCCCTTCCTTCATTTCAATCGGACCGGCGTCGCCGAACCGGGCGTCCGGGTGCATGACGATTTCGTCGCAGCCCAGGGCAATGATCGCCGCCCCGCTGAGGGCCATCTTGGGAACGTAGGCAACGGTGCGAATTTCCTGAGGATTCAGGTCCGCCAGCAGGTTGGCCAGATTCAGACTCGCCAGAAGCTGACCGCCGGGCGAATCGATTTCCAGAATCAGGATCTTCGCGCCCTGACCGATCGCCCGGTGAACCTGGCGTTCGAGAAACGACTCCATCAGGGGATCAATCGTCCCCTCGATCCGAATCAACCGGACTTTGCGTCCGTCCCCCTGCGCCAGGTTCTCCCGCATGGCCTCGCGGGGCAGCTGATACAGTTCCGAAACGGCCCCCCGGTTCTCGGCAGTCTGGGCCACCAGCATGTTCAGTACCCGGCAGGTCGAGCCCTTGAAGACTCCCGTGACTCCCCGTTCCTTAATGATCTCGGGATTGCTGAGCGTCACGTTGGTCTTGCGGAGCGTTTCCAGTTCGTCGACCGTCGCGATCCGAGTCTCCGACTGTCCGTCGGCTCGTTCGACCTGGACTCGCCAGAGTTGCTCCTGGGGATCCAGCATCCCCTTGATCAACGCGGTGCTGACCTTGGGATTGTGCCGCTTCGCTCCGAGCGCCAGCGCAATCTGAATATCATCGGGATCGAGCGGCTTGCCGCGGGAAATGTCCCCCAGTTCGGCATCCGGGTGCATCACGATTTCGCGGCAGGCCAGCGCGACCAGAACGTTCGGTCCGGTCACGGTCTGCGGCACCCAGGCGACGGTCGTCAGTCCGGAGACCGCGGCGGAAGTCAAAAACTTCGTCAGTCCCTGCACCTGGTGAAACGGGCTGGTGCCGGGCTCGATCTGCAGGACGAGAATCCCCTTGCGGTTTTCCCGGACCGCCTGCGACTTGAGATCCAGTGCGGCGGCGGAGACGCGGGCGTAAACCGTGTCGTCGATCGGGCTGGAAACCGTAACGAACTGGCCGATCGGACCGGCAAGGGGCGCGGGCGGTTCCGCCAGTGCCGCTTCCTGGGCGGAAATCCTCGCGACGAACAGCACCACGACGGCCAGCCACGCCAGGCAGAGTTCCGAGAGAATTCCGGTGCTCGTGAAACGGACAGGACGCATCAGTTCGATTCCCATGGCAGGAACGACAGCTCGGCGACGCGACCGGTCGCGTGTGTTCAGGCTATCAAATTATAGGAGGTCACGGAAAACTCCGTCAAACTGCACGTCGCCGACTCGGAGAAGAACGCATGAACGCGCTCCCCGGATCACCCGACACAAAGCCAGCGACCCGCATTCACCGGAACGCGGGTCGCTGGGGAAACCGTTGCGGGTTGAGCGTCGATCGTTGAGGCGTGGAGAAGGGCTCTCATCTCCGGCGGGCGGCATTCGAGACGGACTCCCGTCCTTCCGTTCAGACCATCAACGATCAACGATAGACCATCAACTAATTCAGCGTCTTCTCGCCTTTTTTCCAGCCGCAGGGGACCAGTTTGTCCGTCTGCAAGGCGTCGAGGACGCGGAGGACTTCTTCGATGCTCCGGCCGACCGGCAGATCGTTGATCGAAGCCCAGCGGAGAATCCCCTTGGGATCGATGAGGAACGTGCCGCGGTAGGCGACGCCCATGTCTTCCTTCAGCACGCCGTATGCCTTCGAAAGGGCGTGCGTCGTGTCGGCGAGCATCAGGTGCTTCATCTGCGCCAGTCCGGGGTGGCTGTCGCACCAGCCCTTGTGGCAGAAGACGCTGTCGGTGCTGGCGGTCAGGAGCGCGCAATTGCGGCCGCCGAATTCGCCCAGGGCGTCGTTGAACGACACGATCTCCGTCGGGCAGACGAACGTGAAGTCGAGCGGATAGAAGTAGAGACAGACCCACTGGCCGGCGTAGTCCGACAGATTCACCTGCTTGAACTGCTGTGCGGTATCGTCCTTGGTGCGATCGTATGCCTGCACAGAGAAATCGGGGGCCAACTGACCGACGCGGGCTGCCATGGATCGAAGTCCTTGAAAAAGAGAGTCTGCGGAGTGGTTGGTGCGGGAAACGAACCGTTTCCCGCCAGCAGTAGCAGTATAGCCGGGGGACTGTCGGGAGACGAGAGTCCCGGGAAGTCGAGAGTCTAGAGTCGAGAGCCAGAAGCGATTCGCGATCAGCCCTCATGTCTGGCTTTCCGCTTTCAGCTTTCAGCTTTCCGCCGCCGCTCAGCCAGCCTTCGGCCCCATCAGGCTGATGCGGAGCTTCGAGTCGTGGTGCGCCGTCGCCAGGCGCAAGCCGTCCGGGTGGAGCGACAGGTCGCGGGCCGGACTGCCGAGGCTCAGGGAGTGGAACTCGTCCGCTGCATCGGGCTTCCAGAAGAACAGATGCCCCCCCGCCTGGCCGCCGATCGCCGCGGCGATGAAGCCGTCGGGATGGTACAGCGAGCCCCAGGCCACCCCGTTGATCTTGGCTTTGGTGAGGTGCGTGATCGCCTCCTTGCCAGTCTCCCAGTCGATCTCGACGACGATCGGATTGCCGACCCCGGCGAAGGCATTGGTCACGTTCGTGATTCCCGACGCCAGCAGGCGTTTGCCATCGACGGAGAAACTCATGTCGTGAGCGCCGCCGTAGTCGGCCCGGAAACCTTCGTCGTACTTCGTGAGGGCGGCGATCGGGAATTCGCGAACAATCTTTCCCGTCTCCAGTTCCCATTGAATGAAGCGGGCAACGAGGTCGCTCGACACCAGGTGCTTCCCATCGGGATGAAAGGCCACGTTGAACACGTAGCGCACATGGCCGGGAAACTCCCGGAGCAGCGAGCCGTCGTCCATCCGCCAGAGCTTGACGAGCAAGTCGTCGCCGCAGGTTGCCAGAAACTGACCGTCAGGACTGACGACAACGGCCCGAATCCAGCCCCGATGGGCGTCAATCGTCCGGACGGGGACCGGTTGATCGGCGGCGGTGGACCACCAGATCAGGCGACCGTCGTAGCCCGCGGTGATCAGCGTGGCGGCGTCTTTCGAAAAGGCGAAGCTGAAAACCCAACTGTCGTGGGCGGCCAGTTCGACCTTGGCCCCCGACGCGAGATCCCACCGCAACACCTTGTTGTCCTGGGCTCCGGCGAAAACATAGCGCCCGGCCGGATCGAACCGGCAGGCCACCAGCGGCGCGGTGTGGTCGTACGTCACGGCGACATGCGTCTGAGCGGGATCGGCAGGCATGGGCGAGTCTCGGGGGGCGGGGCGGGCGGAGAGACCGATTTCGAGAGTTTTAAATCTTAGCGTCGAGAGACGCGAGTCGCATCAGGAAACGTGTCTGGCCCTGTTCAATGCAACGCTGGCCACTGCCCGCCAGGACTTCAGTTCTCCGTTTCCCAGGCTCGCTGCAGTGCAAGGGAGATCTTTTTCTGTCGCTCTGCTGCAGTTCCGGAAACCCAGGGAGCTTCGGCAATAAAATTGTCCCAGTCCACGGGCCAGCTCAAGGGGAAAGCGGCATCGAGCGAATGACTGCAACGCATGCCCCCTTTCTGGAGAATCCGAACGAGCAGATCCTTTCGGACAGACGTCTTCCCGGCCAGCAGCGCGGCGTCGAACAGGTCTTTGCCCTGCGGATAGTCATCGGTCTCCAACCAGAGGATCTTTGAGGCCAGCGAGAGTTCCCGATCGACCGTCCAGAGAACGATTGTCTCACCATTCTCTTGCGGGATCGGAGTCCTGACGGGCTCGGTCCACAGCTCTTCACCGAATACGAGATCGATCTGAACCGTTCCCTGAAGGTCATTCGCGGTCCGCCACGGAATGATCAGCCGCTTTCCCGGAGCCCGTTCGTAGGTCCAGATCTCGCTCTCGACGAGCTGATCCGACATGAATGTCGCGAGTCCCGCGGACGGAGTCCGTCGGATTTCGGCTCGCAGCTCCTGAATCATCTGCGTGGCCCGTGGACTGTCCATTGCCTCGGACTGCGGTCGGTAAATCCAGTCAATATCACCAGGTTCGCGTGCTTCGTCGCCAAACCAGGCTTTCAACAGGATGCTTCCGCGAAGAACCAGATGGTCGTTCCATTGCGATCGTTCGACGATCTGCAGGATGTGGTCGATTGCGGAGCGACGCGCCAATTGCCAGGCACGCTGCGTGGAGTCGTCGGAGAAAACGGGGTCGCCGGCTCGAAACGCGCGGTCGCAGTGGCGCAATGCGGGCTCGAAGACTTCCGGCGTCTCACCGTCGGCCAGCGGAGGCCTCGGGGTTTCGGCGGGCCAGGTTGCCGGTTGGAAGGGTACGGATTGGAGATAGTGAGTATCCGGCGAACGCTGCCCGTCTGTCTGCTTCCACCAGGCTTTCCAGATTGACCACATGAAGCTACTCCTCGGGCTGAATCCAGCCGGCGTCGAGTTCGATCTGATTGTCGAAAACCACGAACTCCTCTACTACATCGAGGCGCTGGATCGACAGTTTTTCCAGGTCCTGCAGCAAGTTCTGCAGATGCTGAGAAGCGACGATCCGTCCGGCATCCGCTACGCGCTGGGTCACGAATCGTTCTTCCCAACCGTCGTCGCGTCGTTTTAGCGCATTGCGGGACAGATGGGCGGAGTGTCGCTCCGCAATCTCGATCAGAGACCCAGCATCGGCGTCGACCGGCAGGAGCAGCTTGATGTGATGTTCGAAGTAGTACGCCGGCCCCAATCCACGAGTCCCCGACGGGACGTCGACATTGTAAAGGTGAGACCTCCAGCTTGAGTCTGGTGACGACAAATCCGTTCGTTTGAAGTCGCTCACAAAGATCCCGTCCGTGGGACAACTCAGACGTGAGCGTTCCACGACTCCGGCAGCTCAACATCGGCTGAGACGGAGTCCGGCCGCGGTCGAGCAGAATGTGGAGACACTTCAAGCCGTGTCGCTGACTCCATGCCTGAAGATCAGTCAGACGGCCGGGAGAGCTGAGATCTATCGTGATGTGTGTCTCATAGTCGCCGGCAAACTGCATGTGTGGTCCGTGCGGATCGTACCAATTGAGTGACGAAGAACGGTTGCCAACTTGTCGCCTGTCGCAATT
Organism: uncultured Planctomycetaceae bacterium; assembly: GCA_942493135.1. Lineage (GTDB taxonomy): Bacteria > Planctomycetota > Planctomycetia > Planctomycetales > Planctomycetaceae > Planctellipticum. The sequence goes on from OW818684.1 coordinate 4,706,541, forward strand.
GAACCTGCATCACTCGTCTCACACAATGTGAAACCCCTCTTCCCCGGTTTCACGCTTTCCGGTAAGACATGGCAGCGGACGGACGGCGACGGAGTCGTCGGGCGTCCGCGGGGTGGGGGCGATCTGCAAGGCGGCGTCGGGCGTAAAGCCAGACAGAGTCTGCACTTCCGACCTCCTGTCAACCGGACAACGACGCCAGCGAGTCAGGCAGGGACGCCATGCAGACCTGGGGATTGCGGGCCATCGAACGTGTGGCGCCGCTCGTAAAACAACAGGCCGGGACCGGATTTCAACTGGCAGCCGGGCTGAGCCTCGGCGGGTTGATCCTCGTCGGCTGGCAGCAGTACGTCGCCCTGTGGGGCGTCAGCCTCCCCGTCGTCGTCACGCTGGCGGTCGTCGCGGCGCTGGGACTCCTGATCGGCGGCGGACTGGCCCGGCAGTTCGGAACTTCGCTCGGCGGCTGGCTGGTCGCATGCGGTCTGTGGGGCGCGATTCACCCCCTCTGGATCGGAACTACCGCGGAAACACTCCTGATCGGCGTCGCCCGCTGGGACATCGGCTGGGGCCTCGCCCTCGCCGCCGCCCTGCTCCAGGGACTCCTGCCGGTCGTCTTCTGGACGGCGGCGGCCATTCGTCTCTGCCAGACCTCGAACGCCGTCGGCCGGCGAATCTCAACGGAATCCCTGATCACCGTGAGCATGGTGACCGGTTTGTGGTTGACCACCTTCGGCCTGGCCCCTGCATTGGGCGGCGAATGGACCGGCTGGCTGTGGGGCGCGCTGTCGCTGGCGTGCGGACTCTGGCAGGCCTCCGGGCGGCTGGTCTTGTCCGAAAGTGAAGCCAAACCAACACATCAGCGGACCACTGTCTGGCTGTCCGGCATTCGCATCTTGGAGCTCGGCGCCGTCGCCCTCGCCGCAGCGGTCGTGATGCGCTGGGTCGGCGAACTGATGCCGACCGGCCTCTACTGGACGGCAGGCGTCGCCAGCGGACTGGCACTCGGACTGGTCATCGGCCGGCAACTGGCGAATCGATTGGGCGCCGGCGGAGCGGCGGTTCTCGCAGCCGCGTGGGTTGCGCTCGTGCTGGCGACCGAATCGACGCAGATCGGTTTCTGCCTGTGGTGCAGTGCGACCTTCACGACTCCTGAACTCCTGCTGCCGACGCGAGCCCTGTTTCTGGCTGGCATGCTGCTCCCGCTGGGAATTTCGCTCGGAGCTCTCTGGCGCATGACATCGGCCGCGGATCTGCATCCATCGATCCTGTTGGCGGGCCTGTTGCTAACCGTCGTCCTCTGCGGCTGGGCCGTTCCCGCCCTGCTGTGGGCGCAGATCGGCCTGGCAAATCTGGCCGCGGTGAGTGTCGCAATCCTGCTGCTGCTCGGAGCTGGCGAACTCTGGCGGGAACAAGCCACGCAGACATCTGCCTGGAAGCGATGGCTCGCGCCGGTCGCCCTCGGTCTGATGCTCGGAACCCCGCTGATCAGCGGCTGGCATGTGCCGGGACGGACGGCCCGGCTGCTCTATTCGACAACCGTCATGTTCGCCCGGCAGTCCGGTTTAGACAGTCGCTGGCTCCCGTGGCTCGACGACCAGCGACTCCTGTCGGCGGTCGAAGGTCAGAACGGCCCGTGGACGCTCTGGAGAACGCGCGGCGTGCAGGTCCATTTGCGGGAATCGGGCATGCCGCGCGGCGTGATGTCCGCCGCTCCCGAACTGCACCCCCACTACGCACCGGAAGTCTTGCAGGCCGCCTACCCGCTGGTCCTGGCCGGGCAGCCGCAGCGCGTGCTGGTCCTCGGCGGGACGTCTCGAACGGTGCTGCGAACCTGCCTTGAATTCCCGTTGACCGAACTGACCTGCGTCGAAGGTGACTCCGCTCTGGTGGACCTGTCTCGCGGAAAATGGGCTGAGCTGACCGGGTTCCATCCGGAGGCCGACGACCGGTTCCGCTGGAAGTCCGCAGCGCCCGAGCTGTTCGTCACGCAGCGGAACGGCGACTACGACGTCATCTTGTCCTGTCCCCCGGCATCGATGGCCAACGGCGGGACTGCCAGTTTTACCCGCGAACACTACCAGCACGTGGCGAAGTGCCTGCACACGGACGGCGTCTTCTGCCAGCGACTGGAAGGGGTCGACTACGGACCGCGACCGCTGCAGGCGATCGCCGGGGCCATGCAGCAAGCATTTCGCGAAGTGGTTCTGTTCGAGCCGGCACCGGGGGAATACTTGCTCTTGGCAACGAACAGCGCCGGGGGACTGGTTCGGGAATCGTTGCGTGACCGGATGGAAGCTCCGCAGGTGGTTCGCGTCCTCGGCTGGTGCGGCTGGGACTGGTCGATGCTCGCCAGTCTGCCGGCCGTCGACGGCCCCGCGTTGCGCGAAGCTGTCGCCGACCGCGGTCCGGGAAACAATACCGCCGCGAACGGCTGGCTGGCCTGGACCGCCGCCGGCGAGGTCATGCGCTGGGGCAACAAGTCTCAGGAAGTCCACGCGTTGCTCCTCAAGCCGCGCGAATCGGAGCCGCAGTACCTGGCGTGGCAGGATCCGGGACAGGTCGATCCGCCATCCCCCGCCCGGCGAACCCGTGCCGCCCGCCTGCTCGACTGGATGGGACAGTTCGGCGAATGCGCGGACGTTCTCCGTCGGATCGGCGAAGTGCAGAAGCTCGCGAAAGTCGTCGCGGAGAACCCGGACATGTTCTGGTGGGAGTATCGCAAGACGTTGCGCGACCAGCTCAAGAACCGGCCTCGGGCGGCCATTGACGTCGCGGCGGGAATCAGCGACGGTAAGACACTGCACGAGGAAGATCTCCGGCGGAAGGAGTACCTGGTCAGCCTCGGTGAGGCCGCTCAGCAGGCGAAACCCGAATTGCAGAGCATTGCCGCCGTGGAAGACTTCTTCAAACCGTATGACCCGCTGATCAGCCTTTGTGCGCACTACGAAGCCGCCGAGTTCTACGCCCGACGCGGCGACCAGCCCGGTCGCGAACTGGCGCTCAGAATGCACGTCGTCAATCACAGTCCGTCGCCGGATGGATCGGTGCGCGACGTAGCCGAGTGTCTGAAGCTGCTGGTCGAGCAGCCGGACGCCTTCGCCGACCCGGCCGGCCGGTTCGATCAGCTCAACTATCTGGTCCAGCTCCTGCGAGGACGCTGGGACATCCGGGCGTCGATGCCGGCCCGCTCCTACCGGATGCAGGTAGTCGAACTCGATACGGACGTCGTGCTCGCCGAACGATCCCTGGAAGTTCTGCGGGAACTGGCGCCCGCGGCGGGGTTAACGACCGCGGACTGGGATGCCCGGCGAACGGCGCTCGATCAGATCGTCGTCCGACCGCTGCGCGCCTATCGGACACGACTGGCGGAAGAACACGGGATCAACCGGATGAAAACACAGGAACTGCTGCGCAAGGCCGGCGAGGAGCGCGACGCCGAATTGAAGAGTGCTCCCTCGGCTGAGGAGCCCTCCCCCAGCCTGCCGCAGGCGAATTGAATCGGAGTCCCGCGGCGTGTCGACGACGACCAAACACAGGGAACTGACGACTTCGCAGTCGGATCGCATTGAGCTGGTCTCGCCCGGCTCGCCGTGGGCCGTCCCTGTATTGTTCATGGTCCTGGGGCTGGCCTGCCTGCCGTTCGATTTGCCGGTCGCCGCGTACTTCCGCGGCCCCAGCTTTCCCCGCTTTCTGGAAGAGGCGATCGAAAACACCGAGCCCTGGGGCCACGGCGTCGGCGCCGCGCTGGCTCTGCTGGGCGTCTGGTCCCTCGACCACCGGCGACGCCGACTGATCCCCTGGCTGGCCGCCGCGTCGCTGGGAGCGGGGCTGCTGGCGAATCTCGGCAAGCTGATCGTCAGCCGGACGCGCCCGCGCGACTTCTCGCTGGATGTCGCCCTGAGCGACATGTCCGTGTGGGATACGTTTACCAGCTGGCTGCCCATCCTCAACGGACACCGGGGCGGGCAGAGTTTCCCATCGGCCCATACGACGACGGCGTTCGGCCTGTCGTGTTTTCTGGCGGCGATGTATCCGCAAGGGCGCGGGTACTTCGGATTGCTGGCGGTGCTGGTGGCGCTACAACGGGTGCGGAGCCAGGCACACTTTCCGAGCGACGTCTGCTACGGAGCGGCCCTGGGCTGGATCGTGGCGCAGGCCTGTCTGGCCGGGGCCCGGCGGGTGGAGGCGGCCCGGACCACAACTGCCACGGCCGATTCACCGCAATCGTGTTGAGCCGCTGAGTCGCGGGAGATTCGTGTCGGGCGGCGGGGGCGGCCCGATGCGGCCACCCCCAATGACCCCGTGCGAAGAACCCTTCAGCATCAATTCTGCGACTTGGGGCTTTCCGCCGCCGTGGGAGCAACGGCCGCCCGCTCTGCATGAAGGCCCGGTCCGGAGTGACTCGACTGGCCGGACCGTTCGATGAGGACAACATGTGGGAACTGTTCCGCGTGTCCGTTGACATCCTCCGCCGCCGCACTCACTTCCAGTTTCCCGCTGGCGGGCATTTCGAGCGTGATTTCCCACTCGGCGAAGCTGCCCCGCGTCGAGCGGGCAGGGGTACCATTGACCATGACACGCTTGATATCGCTGGCATCGGCCACTGCCCCCTCGATCCGCACGATGCTCCCGTCGAGGACTCCTCGGGTGATCACCGTCGTCGGAGGGAGATCGTCCCGGAAACTCGAGACTCCGCCGAACCCGCGGCGCGCCGCGCGCTCGTCTTCTTCGGGAGGAAGTCCCATGCTGAGTGGATTGTGAATGTCATTGACCCGCATCTCACGCGTCGTCATGCGGCGGTAGCCGGACCGGTCCATGATCGACCGCCAGATGGCGACGTCCGACTTGAAAACGTCGAGCCCATCGACAAACACTCCCGTTGTGCCGAGATGGATCGCCCAGTTCGCTTCCCAGCAGCGAAAGTTTCGAATCCAGAACGGGTATTCGGGGGTGGGCATCGCCTCGGCCGCCTCCCGCGCCAGAGTGACGTTCTGCCCGTACGAATCGAGTCCCCCTCCGGCAGGGCGCGTAATGCCGCGCAGATTCAGGCAGAAGAACTTCATGGTGTGCGCTTCGTTGTCCTCGAAGCGGATGAACGGCATGATCCGGGTGTCCTGGTCCCTGACGGTGCCATCGGCCTGGCGGATCGGCAGAACCGGATTGAAATCGTCGGTCTTCTTACAGTCGAAGCGATAGCCGTATTCCGCACACTCGGCGGCGACGTTTCGCGTAAAAACGTTCTGGCAATTGGCGAACCAGAAACCCGCGCCTCGATTGGGATCGAACGGAATCACCTGCTTCGGCAGTGGATTGCCGGGTCCAACGGTGACTGCGAGGTTATGATCGAGAATGTTGCTGGTCTCGGTTCCGTCTTCGAGGAAAAACCCGTGACCGACGCTCTTATAGCCCACGCAATCCCGGACGACGATGGCGTCGGTACCGTGAATCGTCAGGAAGCGGTTATGGCTGTCCCAGATCGAGGCGCCGATCACCGAACTGCCGCGCATCGTGTCCCGACACAGATGGAAGTGCAGACTGTAGCGCCCCAGCACATCCCGTTTTCCAAGGTGGCGAAACTCGGCATAGCCGATCGAGCCCGCGGAATTGACGTGGATCATCGTATGACCCCGAACTCCGTCCGGATTGGCCGATTCGACGACGACATTGCGGGTCAGGTTCGCCACTTCGGCCCGGAAGACATCGTCCGCGTAGTGCGCGTACGTCAGCGGCTTGTCGAGCGAAAGGGAATAGCCGCCGGTGAAATCGCGTTTCCCGATGCGAGTGATGCGACGGACTTCGGTCTGAGCCCGGTCGAAGAATCCGCCGCTGGGGCCGCGCCGGTCGAGCTGTCGCTCCGTGCTGGTTACGATGACCTGATCCCCTTCGCGCCAGTCTTCGACGGCGTCGACAAGGGTCACTGTCGTGGCTCCCACTTCGCTGCGGCGTTTCATTTTGACCCAGGTATTTCGCAACGGGGCGCCGTGAATCTCCATCAGCCCCCCGCAGTTGATCAGCGCGGGGCATGACTCCTTATTCATCCCCTCAATGTAGTGCAGGCGGACGGTGGCGGTGTGTTCGATTGGAATCGGCGAGCCCGGCTTGCCGATCAGCAGCGCCGGACGGGGCCCCTCCGCGTGCGGAATCTCGTGCGGATGATGGCAGTCGAACCCCTCTTCGGAGGGCTCTTCACTGGCGATAATGCTGATCAACCCTGCATCGAGACGGGTCGAACGATCCGCAGCGAATTCCAGCGTTCCGGCAATCTGCACGAGTCGGATGACTTCGCGCGAGTCGACGTCGTACGCGACGTGGTGACCGCGGCGGACCACCACGCGGTCGCCGGACTGAGGCACCCGCTCGGCGTCCCACGTCTCTTTCGCGGACCACGGCCCCGACTGCCGGGAGTAGACAACGGGGGACTCCTCGGCAGTCGCGCTGCCGACGGCCAGCCCGAAACCGATCAACGCGAGTACGAGCGAGGGAATTGATGGAGAACGTGTCACTAAATGATCCTTGAGCGGGTTCCAAGTCGGTACGACGGCGATCCGGAAGCCTGACTTTGCCGAAACGCCGATCTATCGCAATCGCACGGGTTTCAATTCCAGAGGGGGCAGAAGGTTGTCCTCGTTCTCGACAGTAAATTCGAGGACGGGTTGTTGCGGGTTGCGATATTGGCCGCCGAAGCGGTCTTCTCCTTCCAGAACGTCTCCGTCAGCGATTGTCTGTCGAGGCCAGTACAGGGTCATCGCGTAGTCGCCACGTTCCGGAACCTTCCACGAGTAAATCCCGTCCTCCCCGGTCCTGGCCGTCGCTGGGGGTCGGTTGGCGGTGTCGGTCCCGATCGGATGGAACATCACGTAGACGCCGGCGGCCGGCTGACCGTTCACGTAGACCTGGCCGGTGACGAAGCACTCCGTCCGCTCACGACCGCAGCCGCCATTCTGTGCAGCGAACAGCAGCACCAGCGCAAAGAGCAGATTCTTCCGGACACTGTTGTCGACAGAGTGGCTGCGGCTCATTCGGTGGGCACCTCACCTCCGTTGCGAGTCGCAATGTTCATCAGAAGCAGACACGAGAAGCTTTCCGAGAGGAGCCGGACGCTGCCGTCGCCCATCGCGACATGAGCGCCGCCTGCGTGAAAGCCGAAGATGCCTTGCGAATTGTTGCAGTTGATACTGCATTCCGTTCCCGACGGAATGTTGGACAAATTGGTCGGATATGTCGCGGGCGAGTAGCTCGGGTACGTCTGCAGTTGAAAAGCGCACCATCCCAGCCACGTTCCCCATGCCCCCGGCTGATCCAGCGTGAGATCCGTCGCCGGCATCGGCATGCCAACTCCTCTGACGTAGTGCACGTCATAGCCGGCGTGTTCGACCGTCAGCATCGTGTTGGTCAGCCCGTCGGTCACGTCGCGCATCCGGGGAGGCGAACCTTTCATAATCGGCGTCGGCGAACTGCCGGAACTGTGGACGAGCGCGTAGCTCGCCGAACTGATGGCATGATTCACCCAATAGTCCGAAGCCCACCCCGTCATGATCGTCGGATCGGACGGATCGGTCGTCGTCCCTGTGGCTGTGATGAAATCGCCGTAACTCGAACCGGTACGACTCGACTTGCGCATCTTGATCAGGCCGGGAACAGGGTTCGACGGGCAGCGGATGATTGAGACCGAAGTATTGGCGGCTTTTTGGTTGACCGGGTCTGCAAATCCACCCGGAGCCGTTTCATCGAAGATCCCGGCGAGATTCCCTTGATCAAGAAATGGCATCAACGAGACCAGGTGCCCGTACTGTGGCGACTTCGACGGTCGCGCCATCGGGAAGCACCTGTGGACGTCGTGATAATTGTGCAGCGCGAGACCGAGCTGTTTGAGGTTATTGCGACACTGCGTCCGTCGCGCCGCCTCCCGCGCCTGCTGCACCGCCGGCAGGAGCAGGGCGATCAGAATGGCGATAATGGCAATCACCACCAGCAGTTCAATCAACGTAAATCCACGACGACTCACAGCCAGCATGACTTCTCCATTCCTGAACGACGGCGGGGCCATCAGCGGGTCAGTGTGGGAACCCTGGTTTCCTGTTCGAGCCCGACAACGCGCCGGATGACGCCGGCGGCACACAGGTGGTCACAGACGACGAATTCGTTTCCGCCAACGGTAAACCGATTGTTGTCCTGCACATCAAGAAGCGTCCTGCCGCAATTGGTGCAGACCGCCTGCTGGCTGACGGTTTCCACAGCCATCCGAGTCGATTCCTGACGGCTGCAACTCGACGCGCAAAGACAGATGCAGGCCAAGGCAGCGGTCCGGACGCACCGCATGATGGACGTTCTCCTATCCCAGAGGTTTCGGTCTGCTGGACTCCTCAGGCAACCTGCGTGCCAATTCCACTGAGACCGAACTCACCGCATGCCCGCGACCGGAAAACCGCGGCAATCGGAAGGCGAAAACGGTAGTCCCGAGAATCCGCAGTCTGCGGAACGGTCAGCAAATAACCGATGTCGTGAACCGCCGCGGCGATTAGAATCCCCCCGGCGCGGGGAAATCTTCCCCGTTTGAGACATGGAGTTTGCTGTCAAACAGACGGGGCGATTCAGCCGAGTCTGGCTCCGTTTTGCACCGGCCGTTCCGGAACCGCGAGCACGACGGCGCCGTCTTCGCGATAGAATCCCGTCAGCAAAAACTCCGACCGGACGGGGCCGATCTGCTTCGGCGGAAAGTTGACCACTCCCAGGACCTGGCGGCCGACCAGCTCTTCCTTCAGATACAGCGCAGTCACCTGCGCACTGGTCTGCCGGACGCCGATCCCCGGACCGAAGTCGACCTTGATCCGATACGCCGGCTTGCGGGCTTCCGGAAAGTCGGCCACCTCGATAATCGTCCCGACGCGCAGCTCGACTTGCTCGAATTGATGCCAGTCGATGGTGGACATGCGGTTGCTCCAGGCGGGTTGCTGAACCGCCGTCAGACACACAACTCGACGACAGAGTTCGTCGGTTCCATTTGCCGGCGCGCTATGCCGACGGCCTCCGCGATGGAATCACAGCCGCTACGCCGTCGATCATTCACAACATCCTACGCACCCGAGACTTATGGCGCGCCCGCCCCGCCGAGGTCCGTCGGTGGGCGTCGTTTGACCCCCGGTCCGATTGCGATCCTCAGGCAATTTGTGAGCTAGAGTTCCAGTGATCGCGTACGACATCAACTGTTCAAGATGCCTGCGATCCCGGATTGACAGGACTTTCGGGCCATGAAACTGACTGCGAATACGATTGCGACGTTGCGACAGCGTCTGGCGGCATTGCTGACGGTGCTGGGTTTGTCCTCCGTCGGCTATGCCGGCCACTCCAGCCACTGGACGTTTCACTGGAACGACGGAGCGCACGCCCATTCCAGCCCGTCCCATCCGGAGGAAGGGGCGGTTCGCAAGAAGTCGAAGTCATTGACCGAGGAATACGGCGAACGCCCCATTTCTCACCGGACCCCCGACGGCAAGTTCCGCATCTCCTTCCCGACGTCCGACGCCATCGCCCGCGCCGGCGTCACCCTGTCCAGCATCGAAGACCGCGCCCTCACCGAGCGCGTCACCGCCAACGGCGAAGTCGCCTACGACGAACGCTACGTGGCCCAGTTGTCGACGCGAGTCCAGGGAACGGTCTGGAGAGTGCTGAAGCATCACGGCCAGGAGGTCCGCAAACGCGAAATTCTGGCGCTCGTCGAATCGGAAGAGGTCGGCCGGCTCAAGGCCGAGTTCCTGAATGGCCTCGTGACGATGGAGGTCCGAGCCGAACTGGCGGCCAATCTGGAACGCGTCAAAGACGCGGTGACAGGCCGACAGATTCGCGAGGCTCAGGCCGCTCTTCGCGAAGCAAGAATTCGCCTGCTGAACTGCGAGCAAGCCCTCGTCAATCTGGGTTTCGAGCTGACCGTGGACGATTTTATCTCCCTCAACGACACGCAGCGGATGCTGAGGATTCGCACGCTGGGAGTTCCGCCCGATCAGATCGCAGAACTCAATCTGGAACGGATTACCTCCAATCTGCTTCCACTGTTCGCCCCCTTCGACGGAGTCATCATCGGTCATTCCGTGGTCGTTGGCGAAGTGGTCGACCCGATGCAGGCCACGTTTGAAATTGCAGACACCCGCCGCATGTGGCTCACGCTCGACCTGGGCAAAGAGAGCGCCGGGCGCGTCGCGGTCGGGCAGGCGCTTCGCTTCGAAGTCCTGGGCCTCCCGCAGCCGATCGAAAGCCGGATCACCTGGATCAGCACCGAAGTCGACAAGGAAACCCGCACGCTCAAGGTCCGCGCCGATGTCGAAAACCCCCTCGTCACCGATCCGATCACCGGAGAACCCCGCGGCCGACTGCTCCGGGCGCAGACGTTCGGCACAGGACGAATCTCGCTGGTGGAAAATATGGCGGCGCGCGTCGTGCCCCGGAACTGTGTCCAATGGGACGGGGATCAGCACGTCCTCTTTGTGCAGGTCAATGATCATTCGTTCGACTGCGTCCCGGTAACGCTCGGAATCACCAGTAACGATTTTACAGAAGTTCACGGGGATCTGCCGGCCGCTGCCCGAATCGTGAACGGCGGCAGCCACGCGTTAAAGTCGGCACTCGTGTTCTCCCGGATGGAAACGGCCGCCAACTGATTGCCACTTCCCACCCGGTCGATAGATCTCAAGTCGGAACGCTGCCGGACTCGGTCTGTCGACGCGTTCCGGAACGAATTCCCCGAGCCGGCGGCCGTTCTCGCCCCGCGCCGTGACAAGAGGACGCCGGCGAATGCTGGTCGCGTTAATTGAATGGGCTCTGCAGCGCCGCGGCGTCGTTGCGGCCTGCGCCGTGGCGGTCTGCGCGGCTGGCTACTGGTCCGCCGGCCAATTGAGGGTGGACGCCTTCCCCGACACCACGCCGATCCAGGTGCAGATCAACTCCCTGGCGCCGGGCCTCGTGGCCGACGAGATCGAACGTCAGATCACCTTTCCCATCGAACTGTCGATGGGAGGCTTGCCGGGCCTGGAATCCTTGCGATCGGTTTCCCAGTTCGGCCTGTCGGTCGTCATCGTGACGTTCAAGGATGGAACCGACATCTTCTTCGCCCGCCAGCTCATCAACGAGCGCCTGCAGACGGTGGATCTCCCGCCGGGACTCCCCAAACCGGAGATGGGACCCGTTTCGACCGGGCTGGGCGAGGTCTTCCACTACCTGCTGATCCCCGACGGCCAGAGCCTGACGGATATCAAGACCTATCAGGACTGGACCCTCAAGCCGGAACTGCGAACGGTGGCAGGCATCGCCGAGGTCAACGCCTGGGGCGGGATGAACAAGCAGTTCCAGGTGCGAATCGATCCCGGTCGCCTGCAGAAGTACGATCTCACGCTCGACCAGGTGGTCCAGGCGATTCCGCGGAACAACCTCAACGTGGGAGGCGGCAGCATCCTCGCGGGAGGCGACGCGATCCTGGTCCACGGCGTCGGCCGGACCGTCAACACCGAACAGATCGGCGACATCGTCCTGAAAGCCCAGGACGGTGTCCCGGTGCGCGTCAAAGACGTGGCGGAAGTGACCATCGGACACGAACAGCGACGCGGCGTCGTCACCGCCAACGGCAAAGGCGAAGTCGTCCTGGGACTCGGCTTCATGCTGATGGGCGAGAACAGCTACTCGGTCACGACGCGAATGCGCGAGAAGTTCGCGGCGCTGCAGTCCGAGCTGCCCGAAGGCATTAAGGCCGAGGTGGTCTACGACCGCACCCGGCTGGTCGACCAGGTCATCGCCACCGTCCGCACCAACCTGCTGGAAGGCGCCTTCCTGGTCGTCGTGATCCTGTACCTGCTCCTGGGAAGCCTGCGGGCCGGACTGATCGCGGCGACGGCGATTCCGCTGTCGATGATGTTCGGCTTCTGCGGCATGAATCAGGCGATGATCGCGGCCTCGCTGCTGAGCCTCGGCGCCATCGACTTCGGCATCGTCGTCGACAGCTCCGTCGTCGTCATCGAAAGCATCATCCGCAAGCTGGGACATCACGGCGAAGTGTCGGGGCCGGAACGCCTGCGGCTGATCCGCGAAGCCACGGCCGAAGTCCGCAAGCCGGCCTGTTTCGGCCAGCTCATCATCATGATCGTCTACATCCCGATCCTGTCGCTGGAAGGGGTGGAAGGCAAGATGTTCCGTCCGATGGCGTGGACGGTGATCTTCATTCTGATCGGTTCGCTGATCGTCTCGCTGACCGTCACGCCGGTCCTGGCGAGCTGGCTGCTGCCGAAAAAGGTCGAAGAAAAGGACGTCTGGCTGGTCCGGCTCGCGCAGTGGATCTACCGGCCGTTTCTGGCGATGGCCCTGCAGGCTCGCTGGCTGGTGATCGGCATCGCCCTCGCGATCCTGATCGCAACCGGCTACAGCGCCTCCCGGATGGGGTCGGAGTTCGTCCCCCGGCTGTCCGAGGGAGACCTGGTGCTGGGGATTCTGCGGGCGCCGGGAACGAGCCTCGAAGCCTCGGCCGCGGTCAACACGCAGATGGAAAAGCTGATCCTCCAGCAGTTTCCCGACGAAGTCTCCCACGTCTGGAGCCGGGTCGGTACGCCCGAAGTGGCTACCGACGCGGGAGCCGTCGAGGCGACCGATATGTTTATCGCCCTCAAACCGCGCAGCGGATGGACCCGCGCCCGGACCCAGGCCGGGCTGGTCGAAGTGATGGCCCAGTTTGTCGACGAATATCCGGGGCAGATCGTCTGGTTCACGCAGCCGATCGAACAGCGCATCAACGAAATGGTGTCGGGCGTGCGGGCCGACATCGCCCTCAAAGTCTTTGGCCAGGATCTCGACGCCCTCGTCCAGAAAGCCAACGAACTGCAGACGGTCCTGAAGGGAATCCCGGGAGCGGCCGACGTCTCGGCGGAACAGATCAACGGCCAGCCGATTCTGCGAATCGCCATCCGCCAGGACGAAATCGCCCGCTACGGCATCGCCGCCGCCGATGTGCTCGATGTTGTCGAATCTGTCGGCGGCAAAGCCGTCGGGCAGATCGTCGAGGGACAGTTGCGGTTCCCGATCGTCGTCCGCCTCCCCGACAATCTCCGGGACGGCCCGGACGCCCTCAAGCAGGTGCAGCTCCAGGCCCCGGGCGGCGAACGGCTCCCGCTCTCCCGACTGGCGGACATTGAGCTGATCTCCGGGCCGAAGCTGGTGACCCGGGAATGGAGCCGCCGCCGGATCGTCGTCCAGAGCAACGTCCGCGGTCGCGACGTCGGCAGCTTTGTGGCCGAAGCCCAGCAACAGATTGCCGAGAAAGTCGACCTGCCGCCGGATCAGTTCCGCCTGGAATGGGGCGGACAGTTCGAGAACATGCAGCGGGCCCAGGCTCGGCTGACGATCGTCGTGCCGCTGGCCCTCGGACTGATCCTCGTGCTGCTCTATCTGACGTACCGCAATGTGACCGATGCGCTGCTGCTGTTCGTCAGCGTGCCGTTCGCCTGTGTCGGCGGCGTCTGGTTTCTGCTGGCGCGGGAGATGCCCCTGTCGATTTCCTCGGCGGTCGGCTTCATTACCCTCTCGGGAGTCTCGGTCCTCAACGGGATGGTCCTGGCGTCCGCGCTGCGGGAGCGACTCGCCGTCGATCCCGACCCCGCGGCCGCCCTCGCCCACACGGCTCACTCCTGTCTGAGGACAATCATCATGACGGCGCTGGTCGCGAGTCTTGGCTTTGTGCCGATGGCCGTCAGCGAAGGGACCGGCGCCGAGGTCCAGCGACCGCTGGCCACAGTCGTCATCGGCGGCGTGATCTCCAGCACCCTGTTTACGCTGTTTGTGCTGCCCGCACTCTACCGGCTGGTGCTCCGGCGGGCGAAGTCGGCGACGCCATTGCCGTTCTGACGTTCTCTCCCTCGCCTATAAACCCGTCCGGCTCAGATACGTCACTCCCTGGGCTGCTTTCACATACTCCTCGGTCAGCGCATCGGCGACCTCACGTGTCAGACGGCCCGCTTCCACCCGGGCGTCGAGATGCTGGCGATAGAGATCCTGAAGCTGCCCCTTGTCGTACCGGGCGAAGCTCACCATGTCCGCAATCCGGCTACCCGCGATGATCTTCGTGACGTGGTAGCGGCCGGCGTCGTCGATCGCGATGTGGGCCTCGTCCGGCAAACCGAACAGGTTGTGAAAACTCCCCATCACCTCCTGGTAAGCCCCCACCAGAAAAATTCCCAGGAAGTAGGCCTGACCCGGCTCCCACTTGTGGATTTCCAGCGTTTCCTTGTCGTCCCGCAGATCGATGAAGTGATCAATCTTGCCGTCCGAGTCGCACGTCACATCGACCAGCGTCGCGTAGTCGGTCATCGGTTCGTCGAGTCGATGGATCGGGACAATCGGGAAGAGTTGACGAATCGCCCAACTGTCCGGGGCCGAGCGGAACAGTGAAAAATTGCAGAGGTACTTCGCCGCGAGAATCTTCTTGAGGTCTGCGAACTCCTCGGCCGGAAACCGTTCGTCCTCGGAATGGTGCAGCGCCCTTGCGCAGATTTCCCAGAACAGCACTTCCCCCTTGGCTCGGTCTTCGAGGCTGATCAGTCCCAGGTTGAACTGGGTATGCAGGCTGTCCTTGTGCTCCAGAGCGTCGTGGTAGTATTCGACGTAGTTCTTGCCCGTGATGTGGTCGCACAGCTCCTTCAGCTCGCTGATGACCTGCGGGTCGTCGGCGTCGATCTGCACCTCCGGCACGTCTTCGGCAAAGGTTTCGATCTCGTCCCGGATCGACGTGATGCAGACCGCGTGATAGGCCGTCATCATCCGGCCGCTTTCCGTCACGACATTCGGGTGCGGCACTCCCTCTTCGTCGCAGACGGCCTTGATCGTGTAGATCACGTCGTTGGCGAACTCCTGCACGCCATAGTTCATCGACGACTCAGAACGGGTTTTGGAGCCGTCGTAGTCGACGCCCAGGCCGCCGCCGATGTCCATGTACTCGATCGCGGAACCCATCAGCCGCAGTTTCGCATAAACGCGGGCCGCCTCCTTGATGGCGTTCTTCACCCGTTTGATATCGGTGATCTGCGATCCGATATGCGAGTGGAGCAGTTTGAGCTGCCCTTCGAGCCGGTGGACCTTCAGCAACCGGACGCAGTCGAGAATCTCCGACGTCGTCAGCCCGAATTTGGCCGCATCCCCGCCCGACGCAGCCCATTTGCCGCTGCCGCGGGAATACAACTTGGCCCGCAGGCCGATCCAGGGGACGACCCCCGTCTGCTCCGCGTACTGAATGATCAAACGCAGTTCGCTCAGCTTTTCAACGACCACCACCACCCGCTTGCCCGACTGGACGGCCAGCAGGGCCAGCTCGATAAACTCGGCGTCCTTGAAGCCGTTGCAGATCAGCAGCGATTCTTCGGTCTGCGTCTGCGCGACCGCGGCATACAGTTCCGCTTTCGATCCGCATTCCAGGCCGACCCGACAGCGGGCGCTGTCGCGCAGGAACTCTTCGACCACCTCCCGGCGGGGATTCACCTTCATCGGGAAGACCGGGTAGTGCGTCCCCTGGTAGCCGTACTCCGTCATCGCCCGCTGGTAGGAGTGCGAGAGGATCCGGAGCTGGTTGGTGAGAATCTGCGGAAATCGCAGCAGCAGCGGAGTCTGCACTTTGCGGTCGCGGATCAGCTCGTCGACGATCTTCTTCAGGTCGACCGAGCGACTGTCGCCGCGAGCCGGCCGCACGAGAATCGTCCCTTCGGGGCCGACTTCAAAATAGCCCGCGGACCAGTTCTCAACGCCATAGGCCGCCTGGACTCGCTGCAGTTGTTCGTCTTGCATGACGGTTCGCTCCCTGAAGATCGTCGGTGTCAGGAAAGACTGTCGCGGGCGCGGGTGAGCAGGTCAAGTCAGGATGAATTCATGTGGGCATGCGGAGGACGCTGAACTTCCATACGACGTCCACGTCCGTCGTTTTCAGATGCGGTGCCACCATTCGGAAAATGCCGACGGACGAGGACGTCCATCGTACGCGAAATGATGGCAGAGTCGTTTCCCGCCGCAGCTCCCGATCCGCTACGATCCCGGAGCGAAAATACATCCCCAAATTGGTGAGTTTCGTCATCATGTCCGCCGGCTGGTTACGATTCCTGGCCTGGTATCCGCTGGTCTACAGCGTGCTGGTCACCCTGGAGTGGGCGGTGATCGCCCCACTGGTGCTGGCCCCGGGAGCGACTCCTCCCCAGGTCTCCGAACCTCCAGGGAACTTCCTGGTTCTGGTGGTCACCTTTGTGGCGATTCACATCGGACTGCTGCTCGGCCATGCCGCATTCGTCTTCGCGCAGTGCCGGCGTATCGGACGCGCGCGGGGGCGGGTTTCCGCGCTGGAGCAAGTGGCCATCCTCGTGGCCCTCATTCCGTGGGCCGGGGTGCCGGCCAACCGCTGGCTGAATGATCCCCGTCGCTCGCGGGGGATTTAGCGGGCGTCTCAAAAGACTCTTCTCAACCAGTCAAGGCTATGATTACTGTTCGGAAATATGTAGCTCCGCCAGTTCGCAGAGACACCGCACGAGTTCGATACGCTTCGATTGTGCAAAACCGCTCCCGTTGCATTCACGAAGCACACCGGAACCTGCCGCTAACAGAAGTCGAGATCCACGAAAACGCCTGCACTGTTCGTAACTCATTGCTTCTGAGTTGACGGTTTGAGATAACCCCTCTGCTGTAACTCCGGACAACGAATTCTCGTCCCCATCTGGGGTCGGCCACTTTGGGGCGTCACCAAGCGGATTGCCGAACATCCGGGAACTCGAAAACTCAGCCCCATCCACCCACCTTTTTCCAGAACGATCTCTCACAACTAACCGCACAACGCCAGAAACTTCGGGGCCGAGCTTCAGTGCCCGGATTCGGGGCAAGCCCGCCCGCCGAGCCGGCATTCACTCGGTCAGTCCAGGCTTCAGTTTCGTTGTAAGTCATTTTCTGGAAATCGATTGCGGAACTCACGGAGCCGCTCTAACCCCGCTGGCACGAGATTTCCTCTCTGGAGCTTCACACTCTGGGGAGGCGACATTGATGAGATTCGGCGAAGTCTGTTGCTGGGTTGTGCTGGCCGCGTGGCTTCCCCCCATCTTTGCCGCCGAGTCTCCCTCCCCCATTCTGACCGAACGCCACAGTCAGGGATGGCGCGTTGTCGAGACTCCCAACTTCTGCTGCTGGAGCCAGCTCGGTTCCCCCGAGGCCCGCGAACTTGCGGAAGCCTGCGAAATCTGGCGGACGGCGCTCTCCGACGCCTGGCTGACCGACGGCCTCACAAAACCGTCTTGGACGCCCCGTTGCGATGTCGTCGTTTACCCGACGCAACACGCCTACGGCGCAGCACTCGGACGTCCACAGGACACTTCGGTCGGATCGACGTCGCTGAAGTTCGATGGCGACCGGGTCACCCACCGGCGAATTGATCTGCGCGCGGACGCCGTCGACTGGTCGAACGCCGCCCTGCCTCACGAGCTCACGCACGTCGTACTCGGCGACCGCTTCGCCGGCCGGCCCCTGCCCAAATGGGCTGACGAAGGGATGGCGATGCTCGCCGAATCGTCCGTCAAGCGGGAATTCCGCCGAACGCATCTGGCCGCAATGCTCAGCCGGCATCCCGGCTACCCGATGTCCGATCTGGTTCGCGTCGATCGTCTCCCCCCGGCGGAATGGCGGGACGCGTTCTACGGCCAAAGCGCAGCACTCGTGACCCTGCTGGTCGAACGCAAGTCCTCCCAGGTCTTCGCGGCCTGCATCGAAGACAGCCTGAGATTAGGACTGGAAGCCGCATTGCGGAAGCACTACGACCTGGCCCATCTCGCGGCGCTCCAGGCGGAGTGGCAACAGGCGGCGCGCCTGCCCGAGTCCTTAATGGGCAGCCAGTTTGTCGGCGAAATCGAACTGCGGCTCAGCCGCCGTCAGCCTGAAACGACGGCCAGCATCGGCCTGAGCAAGGCCGCGGGAGTGCAGGATTCTCCTCCGCAGGTTCTGGCGATCGATTGATCGCATCGGAAGCCGTAGTAGCGTTTCCCCCGAAAACACAGCGAGGCCGCATTCTCCGGAACGGACGAACCGGAAAACGCAGCCTCGCCGCGGTCTGTCAGCAGAAGTCTCGTCTCAGTGGGTGCTTCCGTCGGTTGGCTTAGCGGCCGTAGTTCCCCTGAGCCTTGTAGCTGCCGCTCAGGTAGTGCGGCTGACGGCTCTGGGCCACCGGGGTGGCATAGTAGGTCGGGGCAGGAACAACGCCGCCCGGTTCATAGGAGAAACTCTGGTAGCTGTCACCCGGGGCTGGAGGCATCTGAGCCGTTTGCGGCTGCGGTGTCGCGACGTTCGCCGTGCAGCAGGAGACGACCGCCGGCTGGACGGAGCAGCAGCACGCCCGCCGATGATGATTGTGGCGATACCGGCCGGCCGATGCGTCGGACGGCAACAGAAAGGCCCCACATGCCAACGCGACGGCCAGAAATGTCAACTTGCTCATGATGTCAACTCCCGAAGCAGAGTCGACCGACGGGACAGACCACCCGCACCGACACCTTGCCGGTGCAGTCCCCGACGGTGACCGTTGCGAACGACTGGCTGGCACCGGAGGGACAAACCTCGGGCGAGTACGTCGTTCGTAGCGTGCTCCCTACACCCCAAGTCTAACCTGCGGAGACCGCCGGGGAATCGTCTCTTTCTGAAACCCCCGTTATTGTGGCGGCGACGCTGCCGCAAACGCCTGTCGAGCGGGTCGTGGCTCACGGGCCGTATTGCCGCAGATAACCTGCCACGGGGAGTTTGCGGGCCGTATTGACGGAGCTCATGTACCGGATCTTGCCGAAGATCGGGCGTTCCGGACCCCAGGCCCGATCATAGCGTCCGAAGACCCAGAAGATCCCCGAGTACGAATTCGGATTCCGCCCGTCCACCGCGTACTTGTTGTTGAGGTGAATCAGCGTCTCGACCGCCTCTTCCGGCGACGCCGACCATTCGAGCACCTTCTTGCCCCACAACATCCGCAGGTAATTGTGCATCCGCCCTTCGCGCACAAGCTGCCGCTGGGCCGCATTCCACAACTCGTCGTGCGTCTCCGCGGCTTCCAACTCGTCCACCGAATAACACCACGGCCGCGGATCGCGGGCATGATCCTCCAGCGTCCGCCGCGCCCACTCAGGCAGTGAACCATACTGGTCGTAGTCGCTGCGGTGCGAACACAAATTAAAACCCAGTTCGCGCCAGGTGATCAGCTCATCCAGAAACGACTCCGCCTCGGGACTCATCATCCACCACCCTTCGCGGCTGCCCGAAGCCTTCTCCGCCAGCCGTTCCGGGAACCAGCTCTCTCGCTTGATGATCGCCGCAAAGACCTCGTGAGCGCCGATCTGCCCGAAGTGCAGATACGGCGACAAACCGCTCGCAGCTTCCCGCTCGGGATCGTTGCGATGCTCGGCGTACCGGTCCAGACGCGACTCCAGAAATGTCCGCAGAACCTTCCGCCCCGCCGTCTCGCCGCCTCGAAACACGGCCGCTCCAACCGAGTGATCGATCGGAATCTCCGCCAGCGCAGCGGCATCGCCGCTCAGCAGGCGGTCGTCGATGGCGGGCAGCTCACGAATTGCCGCCGGCCAGAGCGATTCTGCGAATCGCGGCACGTCCCGGCCACGGAACGGATCGGGCTCCGGAAGCTCACCGAGGTGCGGCCGCAGGTTCTTCTGCAGGAACCGCCGAAACGCATGCGCCGTCGGAAACACCACATCCGTCCCTCGCATCGGCCACAGACCGTTCCCGTCGACCGCCTCCATGCGAACCGGACAGCGCGCGGCCCCGGCCTCCAGCATCTGCGGCAGGAAGTGGCAGGGAAAGTCGTCGGCAATCACCACGCAGGCCCGACGCACCAGTGCGTCGAAAACGTCGCTGGCGGCTCCGGGCGTCCGCTCGACATACGGCAGGTACCCCGCGCCGACGTCCTTCAGTCGCCCCTGCTGATCCCGCATTCCCTGCAGCACAAACGCATGAAACCGGTCGCAATCCCACCGGCCCCGGCAGCCGATCGGCTCGAACACCAGCAGCGGCTTCCGCAAAAACTCGCACCAGTCGAGCGCCCGCTGCAGGGCGAAACTCGCGTGCGTCCGCCGGGCCGCCGTCATCCAGTACAGCACGAACTCGCCGTCGGAACGCTCCGGTTGAACATTGGCCTGGCGGAGACGCAGCTCCGGAACGGACGATTTCAACGACAGACCTTTCTCTCAACTTCGATCGTTCAGCCCTGTCCGCACGACTCGGGCGACATCATTTCGACCACGTTGCCCGACGGATCGCTGATGTAAATCGACTCGGTCCCGTCCCGGTGCCGCTTCAGCGTGCCGTACTTGTGTGCGGACGGAGTCACAAACCCGATGTGCGGAGGATGCTGCTCCGGCAGCACCAGCGCCAGGCTCACGTTGCCAAACTTCAGCATCGCCCACGTGTCGTCCTGGTAAGCAACTTCGCACCGAAACGTCTCGCGATACCAGTCGACCGCCTCAGAAATGCTCTGCACGGAGATTGCAATGTGATGCAGCGAGTCCAGGGACGATGACGATTCCATGTTCAAGCTCCCGCAGGAATGCCGTCAGTTTCGGCGACCGCAGCAGCAAGTCGCTCGACGTACTTCAATCCTCCAGCATACTCAGTTCGAGATTCATTGAGGATTGCAGCTCGCCCGCCAGCTCTCGCAGCTTGTCGATCGCCCGGATCTGCAGTTGCCGGACTCGCTCCTTGCAGATCCCCAGTTCCCGGGACAGAACCAGCAGCGTCGGAGCCTCTTCTCCCGTCTCCAGGCTGTAACGCGCCTTCAGAATCGTGATCTCCCGCTCGCTCAGATGCTCGTGCATCCGCTCGACCAGCGCCTGGAACAGCTCCAGTTCGGCCGGCCCCGCCTGGCCGACCACCGAATCGGGCTGCGGCGCCGTCTGAATCAGCTCCGGAGCGGCAAACGTCAGCCGGGCCTTCTCCTTCTGCCGCCGGTCCATCCGCCGAAAAAACGTCCGGCGGATCGCGTGCGTCGCGTACGTACTGAACCGGAATCCCCGGCTGTAGTCGAACTTCTCCACCGCCTGCACCAGCGTCAGATTCCCATCGCTCACCAGATCGTCGAAGCCGTGGTCCGTATCGGCGTACTTTCGCGCGTTGGCGACGACCAGCCGCAGGTTTGCCTGCACGATCTGATTCCGGACGATCGCGGCCTCAGCGAGCAACTGCTCGATCCGTTCAATCCGCGGTCGCGACGGTCGGCGAGGATTCAGCCCGCTTTGCTCCCGCCGAGCCTGCCACTTCAAAAAATTGTACTTCCGGAAGAGATGCTGCTCCTGGTGCGGGGTCAGCAGCGGTGTCCGGTAGAGAGCCGCCAGATAGGCGGGGATCCCGGCCGGTGCCGCCGTCCTCCGCCGATTCGGTTCGCTGATTTCATTCAAAGCGTCCTTTTCGACAGCCGCCGCGTCGAGATTCTCAAACTCGTCGCTCGGAATGAATCGAATCTCCAGGCCCAGCAGTCGTCCCGCACGCTCACGCAGTGCGGAACCTGATTCTGCAGACGTTGCCAGCGTTGAAGCTGCGAGGGAAACCTTTGAAGCAGAGTTCGAGAATTCGGTCCGACGCCGGTTGCGGCTGGCGGTTGCGACCATGAGAACAGCTCCAGAGATTTGGTGGCCTGGCGTCAAGATTCGTTCAAAACGTTCAATTGCTTTATACGGCTTTGTGCTTCAGAATGGCAAGTAAAATTCGTGCAAATCGTGCGTTTGTCGACATCAGCCGGGTTGACCAGCCCAGAATCGCGGGATTGAATGACTCTCGAAAACTTCTTAACGTCTTTGTCTACAGAGAGTTGCGAGTCCTGTTCATCCGCGTCCCCCCGAAGAGGCCCCCTGTGTCCCTCCCGGAATTCGTTTCCCCGAAGCAGTTGGCCCGCGCCATTGGGGTCAGCGAATCGTCGGTGAAACGCTGGTGCGACCAGGGACTCCTCGAAACCGGCCGGACGGCCGGCGGTCACCGTCGCCTGTCACTTCCCCAGACACTGGAGTTCCTCCGGGCGCGACAGTTCACCGTCGTCGATCCCACCCTCCTGGGCCTCCCCGCCGCCTGCGGGCAGGGAGAACGAACCGCCGAACGGGCTCGCCAACGCCTGCTGGAAGCGCTCATCGACGGCGACGACGAACGATCCCGCCAGGTCCTGTTCGACCTCTATCTCGCAGGACGCAGCATTCTCGAACTCTGCGACTCCCTCCTGACGCCGGTCCTCCACGAAATCGGCGACCGCTGGGACTGCGGCTCCCTCGAGGTCTACCAGGAACGGCGGGCCTGCGAATTCGTCATTCGCATTCTCCACGAGTTGCGACGCCTCACGCCGGAGCCTCCCGAAAGTGCTCCGATCGCCATCGGCGGAACCGGCCCGGACGACTTCTATTCCGTCCCGACAACGATGGTGGAGCTGCTTCTCCGGGCCGGCGGCTGGCGGGCCAGCTCTCTCGGAAGCGGCCTGCCGTTCGACACGCTCGTGCAGGCCCTCGAACACGTGAGACCGCAGTTATTCTGGCTGAGCGTGACGCATTTGGGATCGGCGGACCAGTTCGCCGAAGGCTTCACGCGACTCTCGGCCGCGGCTGCGAAACTCAAGATCCCGCTGGTGGTCGGCGGTCAGGCCCTCTCCGAAGAAATTCGCAGCCGTCTCCGTTTCACCGCATACTGCGATACGCTGCGGCATCTCGACGCAACCGCACTGACATTGCGGGAATCGATCGGGCCCGCGAAAATGCCGACGGAGAAGCGCGCGCAGCCCGTCGCACGGCCCAATGCACAGCCGGACGGATAAACGCGACGGCAGACAGGATGTCCCCATGCCACGGCCCCCCGATGACTCGCCCCGGGTTTCACCCTTTCGCACGCGGTTGACCGCCGGACTGCTCGCGGGTGCCCTTCTGTCACTGGTGGCGTGCGTCAGTCTGTATCGTTCCGCGATTCTCCCCGGACCGTCCGACCGCCAGGCAGGTGCTGCGTCGGGGCCCGCCAGAGTCGCCGACGAAGATCTGCATCGACCGAAGCGCCTTCCCGACCGGGTGATTCTGACATTTGCCGGCGATCCCGCCCGATCCGCAGCCGTCAACTGGCGGACCGATCTCTCCGTCGCCCGGGGCGTGGCGCAGATTGCCGTCGCAGGCGACAACCGGGACTTTCAGGACGCCGCCCGGCAGATCGTGGCGCGCACCGAATCATTCGCCAGCCGGATCAACGAGGCCCACTTCCACTCCGTCCTGTTCGACGAACTGACCCCCGGAACCCGCTACGCCTATCGCGTAGGGGACGGACAGAACTGGACTGAATGGTTTCACTTCAGCACCGCTTCTACGAACGACGAGCCCTTCACGTTTCTGTATTTCGGGGATGCG
Organism: uncultured Planctomycetaceae bacterium; assembly: GCA_942493135.1. Classification (GTDB taxonomy): domain Bacteria; phylum Planctomycetota; class Planctomycetia; order Planctomycetales; family Planctomycetaceae; genus Planctellipticum. The sequence continues at coordinate 4,729,937 of OW818684.1, forward strand.
CAGACCGAATTGAAACCTCTCTGGTCGCGAGTCGTCCGCGAAGCCTTCACGAACGCACCCAAAGCCCGGTTTCTGCTCCACGCCGGCGACCTCGTCAACGATCCCAACAGCGACGCGCAATGGGGAGAATGGTTCCAGGCCGGCGGCTGGCTGAATGCCATGACCCCCAACGTCATGACCCCCGGCAACCACGAGTACCACAAAGTCGGACTGTTCAAGACGCTCGAACTGACCCCCCACTGGCGTCCGCAGTTCATGTTGCCGGAAAACGGTCCGCCGGAACTGGCCGAGACCGTCTATACGTTCGACTATCAGGGCGTCCGATTCATTTCGCTGAACTCGAACGAAAGGCAGCAGGAGCAGGTCCCCTGGCTGGAACACGTCCTCGCCACGAATCCGCAGCGGTGGACCATCATTACGTTTCATCACCCCATCTACTCGGCCTCCGGCCTGCGGACCGATTCGGAGCTGGAACGCAACACTCTGCTGCGGAACTTGTGGCAACCGGTTTTTGATCGAAATCGAGTCGATCTCGTCCTCCAGGGACACGATCATACGTATGCCCGCTCCGGCCTGGTGTCCGGAGGAGAACAATCGGCGACGGAGAAAAACATCCCCGAAGGAGTCACTGCCCGGAGTCCGACGTCCGGAACGGTCTACGTCGTCTCCGTGAGCGGGCCGAAGATGTATCAGTTGCCGGATTCCGCCAGCACGGAGTTCGAACGTGTCGCCGAGAACACTCAGCTCTTTCAGATCATCAGCATTGATGGCGGCCGGCTGATCTACGAGGCCCGCACCGCCACGGGACTCCTCTACGACGGTTTCGTTCTGGAGAAGCAGTCCCATGGACCGAACCGGCTGATCGAGCAGATCCCCGCAACTCCAGCGCGTCTTCGCCCTCGAGCGGGGATTAGCGAGCAGCGAATAGGGAATCGCGAGCAGCCAGAAGAAGAGGGCTGATCGCGCATCGCCAGACTGGAGCATCCACCACTCCCGGCCTATTCTGGCTCTCGACTCTGGACTCTCGTCTCTCGACTTTCTTCAACACTTCTCTTCCTGGCGTCTTGGCGTTCCGTTTTGCGCCTTTGTGTGAAATCTTCGGCCTTCCGGCTTCTCTGCTCCCTCTGCATCTCTGCGAGAGGTCTTTCGAATCTGGATTCGCCCCGGCGAACTTGATCCGCTTGTGTTCGCGGAACATGATCGTCATTTCCGGGCCGTTGCGCCCCGACGATCACAGCTCCGAGTCCGACAGTGAAAGTTCCTCAATGATGCAGCTCCCCGGCCGTTTCGCGCAACGGCAGTTCGCCCGCCTGATTGCTTCGTCGCTTTTCCTGGTACTGCCGTCAGCCGCCTTCGCCCAGCGGGAACTGAAAGACATTCCTGTCCCCGATCCGGTCGAGGAATTGCGCACGTTCGAGGTGGCCGAGGGGTTTGAAGTCAACCTGTTTGCCGCCGACCCGCTGCTCCACAAGCCGATCCAGATCAATTTCGATCCCCAGGGACGACTCTGGATCGCCGCCTCGGAGGTCTATCCCCAGATCGCCCCGGGGCAAAAAGCCAACGATAAGATCGTGGTCCTGGAAGACGCCGACGGCGACGGCGTGGCTGACAAGACGACGGTATTCGCCGATGGACTGCTGATCCCCACCGGAGTCGAGCCCGGCGACGGCGGCGCCTACGTCGCCAACAGCACCGAACTGCTGCATCTGACCGATACCGACGGCGACGGCAAAGCCGACAAATCGCGGATCGTCCTCTCCGGGTTTGGCACCGAAGATACGCACCACATCATCCACACGTTCCGCTGGGGCCCGGAAGGACTCTTCTACTTCAACCAGTCGATCTATATCCACAGCCACGTCGAGACGCCCTTTGGAGTCCGCCGCCTGAACGCCGGCGGCATCTGGCAGTTCCGCCCAGAGACGCTGCAGCTCGACGTCCTCGCCCGCGGCTGGGTCAATACCTGGGGCCACGCCTTCGATCGCTGGGGCCAGTCCTTCGTCACCGACGGCGCGGGCGGCGAAGGCATCAACTACCTGGTGCCGGGAGCCGCTTACCCGACCGCGTTCGGCGTCGCCCGAGTCCTGCACGGACTCAACCCTGGCAGCCCCAAGTACTGCGGCCTGGAAATGGTCGACGGACGTCATCTCCCCGACGACTGGCAGGGAAATCTGATCACGCACGACTTCCGCGGACACCGCGTCTGCCGGTTTGTCCTGCAGGAAGACGGCGCCGGGTTCGCCGCGCGACAGCAACCCGATCTCATCCAGACCAAGCACGTTGCGTTCCGGCCGATCGACGTCAAGCAGGGGCCGGACGGAGCCATCTACATCGCCGACTGGTACAACCCGATCATCCAGCACGGCGAAGTCGACTTTCGCGATCCGCGCCGCGATCACGTCCACGGCCGGATCTGGCGCGTGACGGCCAAGGGACGTCCGCTCGTCAAGCGACCGGATTTAGTCAAGGCGACGACCGGGCAGTTGCTGGAATCGCTCAAATCGCCGGAAACTTACACGCGACAGCACGCCAAGCGAGTTCTGAAGGAACGCGGCCGCGACGAAGTTCTGCCCGCCCTGACGACGTGGACTGCAGCACTCGACCCGAACGATCCCGAGTTCGAACACCTGCGGCTCGAAGCCCTGTGGATGTTCCAGGCGATCGACGTCGTGCAGCAGGAACTGCTGGCGGCAGTGCTTGATTCGTCCGATCACCGGGCGCGAGCAGCCGCCATGCGAGTCGTGCCCCACTGGCAGAACCGTCTGCCGAACGTCCGACCGTGGCTGGAACGCGGAGTGGCCGACGCCAATCAGCGGGTCCGGATGGAATCCGTCCGGGCGCTGGCGACGCGATCGGAACCGGATACGGCCGAAATCGCTCTGCGCGTCGTCGATCAGCCGATGGACCAGTTTCTGGAATATGCCCTGTGGCAGACGGTCCGCGAGTTGAAATCGGTCTGGTTGCCCCGTTTGCTGTCCGGCGAATTCCAGGATGGCGGCAATTCGACTCGGGTGCTGTATGCCATCCGTGCCGCCGAAGCGTCGGAAGCGGTGCCGGTCCTGTTACAGAGGTGGCAATCCGGCAAGACGGCTCCGGTCCAGGAACCGGAGGTTCTGGACATCGCCGCTGCGCTGGGCGGGCCCGCAGAACTGCGAACGGTATTCGATCTCGCCGTAAAACCGGAAACCGCCCCCGGCCGAGCGGCCTCGCTCCTGCGTACGCTCGCCGAAGCCCGCCGCAGACGCAACGTCCAGCCCGCCGGCGATCTGTCGAGTCTTGTCGCACTCCTTAAGACGGGAAACGCAGACCTGCAGTCCGCTGCAGCAACGACGATCGGTGTTTGGGGGCTGGTGGAACTCCGGGACCCCCTTAACGGACTGGCGCAGGACTCCGGAGCGGGTGAGCCGGTCCGCCGGGCGGCAATTCGCGGACTGGCCGGCCTGAATGACCCGGCCGTCGTGCCCGCACTGGTCGACCTGGCCAAGCCGGCCCAGCCCGATGGTGTTCAGGCCGAAGCGGTCATGAGTCTGGCCGGGCGAGCTCCGGACCGGGCGGCCGAACTGGCGATTCAGTGGCTCGGTCGCTCCCGAAACGCTGACGAACAGGCTCGCGTTATGAACGCGTTCCTGCAGCAGAAGGGAGCCGTCGATCAGCTCGTGGCCAAGCTCAATGGGCAGAAATTGCCGGAAGACGCCGCCAAGATTGCCTTGCGAACGGTCACCGGGAGCGGCAAACCGCAGCCGGAACTGGTCGAGGCCTTGAACAAGTCCGCCGGCCTGACGGGCAGCCCAAAAGTTCTCACTCCTGAAGAAATGGCCGCCCTGGTGGCCGAGATGAAGGAAAAGGGCGATCCGGCGCGGGGTGAGGCCTTGTTCCGTCGGGCCGAACTCGCCTGCCTCAAGTGCCACGCCATCGGCGGCGCGGGGGGCAAGGTCGGTCCGGACCTGGTCAGCATCGGCGCGAGCGCCCAAGCGGACTACCTCGTCGATTCGATGCTGCAGCCGAACAAGCAGGTCAAAGAAGGATACAACACGATCGTCGTCACGACCGACGAGGGTAAGGTCTTCTCGGGCGTGAAAGTGCGGCAGTCAGACGCTGACCTGATCCTGCGCGACGCAGAAGATAAAGAAGTGGCGGTGCCGCTCAAGTCGATCGATGAACAGGCCAACGGGACATCCCTGATGCCGGCCGGTCTGACCGACCGTCTGACGCGCGCGGAACTGGTCGATCTGGTCCGATTCCTTTCGGAGCTCGGCAAGGTAGGATCGTACGCTGTGGGGAACGCCCGCGCCGCCCGGCGCTGGGAAGTCCTGCAGCCGACTCCCGAAGCCTTCACCAGGCTCTACCGCACCAGCGATACGCAATTGGTCTCTGACGATGCGGGACTGACGTGGAACGCAGCCTACTCCACCGTTTCGGGCGGTTTGCCGATCGGGGAGCAGCCGGCCTTCGACATGAAGCAGCGGCTGGCTGAGGGCGCGCGGTCAGTTTCGTTCGTCCGCTGCCGGCTCGAGACCTCGGCCGCCGGGAAGGTTCAGCTGGCTTTGAACGGCGCCGAGGGACTGCAGATCTGGCTGAACGGCAAACCGGTCACGCCGGAATCCACTCTGACCGTCCATCTGCCCGGTGGTGAGTCGGTACTGACCTTCTGCGTGGAACGCGGCCAGCGATCCACTCCGCTGCGCGTGGAACTGCAGGACGTCGCCGGATCGGCTGCCCAGACGCAATTCGTGACCGGAAAGTGACGCTCCCCGTTTCACGACCGTGAAACGAGTATTTCAGTTTGTCTGAGGGGTCGGGATTCTTCCTTGAAGAGTTCCGGCCCCTTTCTCGTTTTCGCGCATCCGGACGAATCAGGCGTCCTGGTTCCCGCGGCAGCGTCGTCCCCATTGGGATTTTTGCGTTCAATTGATGACGTTGGGAAGCTGGCTTCCTCGCCAGAAGTCATCGCCACATGCTCGCCAGGCGCTGCAGTTGACCCACTCTGCGTATTTTTCGGTCAGTCGGCACGGCGCCGCAGATCGCAGGTCTTGCCGAAGCTGTGAAGCTGTAGCGATTTTCCCAGAACTGCGGGTTATAGCGAAGGAAACGTTCAACTTCGGAGTCCGAATCTTCCGAACAAACAGGACAACCGGCATAAGCAGAAAAGTCGGCAGTCTCGGTTCGTAGGAACCGGCGCGACTTCCAAGCAAACGACACGGGGTCATTCGGCAGATCGCTGGAGCATCCGATGAAACTCTCGATCAAGCGGTGTTTGTTCAGCTTCGTCATGAGCACGGCGCTGGCAGGCACAGTCAGGGCGCAAAGCGAGTCGGCGGAAGGGGTAGTCCGACTCGGCAATAATGCGTCCTCGGCGGCGGCTCCGGCCGTACAGGCCGATCCGACCATGGAAGGCTACGTGACGCCTTATTCCTCGCCCTACGGGGCCTCGGCCGCACAATATGGCGGCGGGGGCGGCAGCAGCCAGTACTTCGGACAGACCGAAGTCGACCGCGTCTTCCGGGTGCGAGGGAGAGTGGATGCCCGCGGCGGCCAGCTCTACGGCTATGGCGAGGGTTACACCAACGTGGGTCTCTTCGCCCCCTTGGCCCTTGCGGACGAAAATTCGCTGATTTTTGCCGACGTGCGGGCTATGGTCACCAACCGGGGCAAGGGCGGTGCCAACGCCGGTGTAGGCCTTCGTCATTATGACGAAAGCCTCGACCGCGTCTTCGGCGCGTCGGTCTGGTATGACTACGACAACGGCCACGTCGATTCGTACCAGCAGATCGGCATCAGCCTGGAATCGCTCGGACGGTTCGCCGACTGGCGGGTCAATGGCTATATCCCGATCGGCAATGATAAGAACGCTTTGAGCGTCGTCTACCCGACGAGCTTCTTCTCAGGACACAATCTGCTGATCAGCCAGTTGACGACGTGGGAGCAGGCGTATCACGGGTTCGACACGGAAATCGGCGGACCCTTTCCCGTGCTCGGGCGATACGGCCTGAACGGCTACGTGGGCTTCTACTACTTCACCGGCCCCAATACCTCTGACTTCACCGGCGTGAGCGGTCGTATTCAGGCGCAGTTGAACGAAGATCTGACGCTCGGCGTCACCGTGACCGACGATCATACTTTCGGCACCAACACTCAGATTCAAGTTGTGGCGACGCTGCCGGACGGCACTCCGAATCGTTGGCTCCGACCGCTCCGCGTGTACGACCGCATGTTCCAGCCGGTCAATCGAAACTACCGGGCGATCGTGAACACGGTCTACAGCACCCAGCAGATTCTGGCGATCAACCCCAAGGATGATGAGCCGTACTTCGTCGACCACATCAATCCGAACGTGGGCGGACCTGGCGACGGGACGATCGAGAATCCCTACAGTTCAGTTGCGAACTACATCAACCTGGAAACCGGCAAGCCAGGCGTCGACATCATTTACGTCCGGCCGAGGAACGACGGCAGTTCGGTCAACCTGGACTCCGCCGCAGGCGGCGCCAACGGTCTCGAACTCTACACTAATCAGCGACTGTTGTCCTCGACGACGCCGCATACGGTCCCCACGCAGTTCGGCCTCGTGCCCCTCGGCGGCTATTCGGCGGGGACAGCCCCGACACTGGCCAATTCGAGCGGCGGCAATGTCGTGACGCTCCGCGACGGCGCTGTGATGATGGAAGTCTCCGGCTTCACAATCGCGGGGAGCGACACCGGGAACGGGTTGTACGGCAGCAACAATCAGATGGTGCTGATCAACAACAATACCTTCCAGAACGGCCTGAATGGTGTGCTGCTCGACAACCTCAGCGGTCTGGCCGCCGGCGGATCGTTGATCAATGACAACAACTTCTCCGGAAATGTTGAGAACGGTTTCCGCCTGACGAATAATGCGACTCCGGCCCTCGACATCCAGATCCTGGACAACGTGGCGACGAACAACGGCAACAACGGCATCCAGCTCGACTCCGACGCCGGCAGTGTGATCAACGGACTGATCAGCGGCAACACGGCGGAATCCAACGGAAATGACGGCATCGCCCTGACGGCCACGGGCGGAACCCTGAACTTCGCGTCGGCTCCGGATCAGCAGATCTCCGACAACCTGTTGAACAACAATGTCGGCGACGGCCTGTCGGTGGACATCGGTCAGGGCGGAACCGGCAACTTCTTCATCACCAACAACACCGCGACAGGCAACGAGAACGGCTTCCGCCTCGGCAAGACGGGCACCGGCGACCTGAACGTCGAAATGACGCTCAATACGCTGACAGGCAACACCGCCGACGGCGCCCGGATCGACGGTTCCGGTACCGCGGCTCCGGTTGCGACGATTCTCTCGTACGATAACCTCTACTCCACAAATTCGGAGAACGGCCTGAGCTTCCACACCAGTGGAGACGCGACCGTCAGCTTCACCTCGTCGCGGGATCTGTTCACGGACAACACCGTGAACGGCATCAACGTCGAAACGCTGACGACTTCGCAGGTTGACCTCAATCTGCAGAACGCGACGGTCACCGGCAACGGGAACAACGGTCTCAACACGCTCATTTCCGATGTCAGCCTGCTCAATCTGACCGTGACGAGTCCGCTTGACCCCCTGTTCGCCGGAACCGGCTCGCTCTTTTCGAATAATGGAGATCCCACCGCCGGCGTCGGGAATGGCGTCGGGATCGCTGCGGACCGGCAGGGCGTCGTCAATGCGACCTTCTCGGACACGCTCTTCACCGACAACGTCCTGGACGGCCTGAACTTCAACCGCATGGAGCAGGCCCGGATCATCGCGACCGTCGCCAACTCGGAAGTCACCGGCAACGGCGACGACGGCATCGAGTTTCAGGTCCACGGATCCGATCCGTTCGTCCCTCCCGATGCTCAGCTGCCGCTCGGACCCTCTCGGTTGACTCTCAATACGGTTCTGGTCGACAGCAACGGTCTGATCCGACCTGACCTGCAGGGAGGCAACGGTCTGGAAGTTCAGACGTACGATGACGCCGCACTGGTCGTGAACGCTTCGGAAACGTTCTTCACGAACAACGCCGCCAACGGCGTGCTGGCGGTCTCGCTCGACCACAGCAACTTCGGCATGGCCTCGGACCGTTCGACCTTCGACGGCGTGACAATCACCGATAACGGCAACGACGGCATCAAGCTGTTCGCGATGGGCATGTTTGAAAGCCGCCCCGAGCAGTTCGTCGAAATCAGCAGCGATCTGGCCCCGACGATCATCTCCGAGAACGGCGACGACGGCATCCAGGCCAGCATGCCGTACGGCAACGTCGACGTGATCGTCCGCGGCCAGGCGCCCGTCAGCGGATTCACGACGCTGATTCAGCAGAACGTCGACAACGGCATCGAGTTCAACGTCGCCGACGTCGCGCTGGACGGCGACGACACGAACCTGATCAACCGCTTCTTCGCCAACGGAATCGAATTCAACGACTTCTCGAACTTCAACGGGATCGGGAACCTCACCGTCCAGAACGTGGCGGTCGGGGACGACAACCTGAACGATGCACTCGACGCCGGCAACGGCGGCAACGGCATCGAACTTTACAACTCCAACTCCGATACCTTCCAGAACCGGGCCACGGCGGCCGGAAACTCTGTGTTCTACATCTTCCACCTCGCCGGCAGCATGACGCTGAACGTGGATAACTCGCTGATCGCCGGCAACAACGAAGACGGCATCAACATGACCGGCGACGGGACGAACGACTCGTTCGGAGCCGGCAACATCTTCGACGCCACCGTGACAAACTCGCAGATTTCCGACAACGGCGGCAGCGGCATCGACATCACGCTGGAAGGCAAGCACGGCGAATACACGTTCGGGTTCTTCTTCAATCCGACCTACGACGTGATCAGCGCCAACAACTTCGATTTCGAGAACAACCTGATCCTCCGCAATCACGATTACGGCGTGCGGTTCGAAAGCAACGCCGGCAACATGCTGCGAGACAACCTCAACTTCGCGGGACGCCAGAACTTCTGGGGCCTGGACTTCCAGGATGGCGTGCAGCCGACGACGCCTCCCGGTCCGTTCAACATTCCGCCGCTGATCACCTCGGTTGCCGGAGGAATCTATAACTTCAACGACGGATCGGCCGGCATCGCCCTGAGCGACTACTACAGCATCGCGACCGACTCCAATTCCCGGATGACGTTCCTGGGGAACCAGGTCCTGAACAACGGCACGCCGAATCAACAGTTCGGCGAAGGCGGCGACGGCATGTTCCTCCGCATCAGCACCAACTCGTTCCTCTCCGCAGACATCGGTGGTGCGGCCGGGAACGCCGCCGCCGGCAACCTGTTCAGCGGCAACGAATATGCCGACGTCCGGATCGAATCGTTCGTGGCGACCGACATTACGACACCGGAACAGACGTCGCTGGCCGCCGTCCTGTTGCCGCCCCAGTCGACTGCGGCCGCCGCACCGACGGCCGATCGGATCTGGCTGGACGATACTGCTCAGCTCGACCTGCGATTCAACAACAACACTGGCCGGGAATTGAACGCGAACTTTATCACTGTCGTCGGCGACGCCGGAAGGCGGGCGGCTGTCTACGAGAACTTCGACATCTTCAAGGGAGGAGCTTTTCGTGCGACGCAGTTGTTCCAGCTCGACAACGCGTTTAACGTCAACACCAGCAACAGCTTCTCGAATGTCAATCTGTTCAACGAGTTCAGCGGGAGCGGCAACTTCTACATGAGCCCGGTCGCCGACCCGCTGTTCCCGAACTCGGACTTCCCCGAAAATGCTTCGGAAGACCCGGGCAACCCGTTCACTCCGTAAGCGACGCGATCGGTATCGCCTGAAAACAATCGACCCGCCGTCCGGAATTTTTCCGGGCGGCGGGTTTTTGTTTGGTTATTGGTTATTGGTAATTGGTAATTGGTAATTGGTAATTGGTAATTGGTAATTGGTTATTGGTTATTGGTGGATTTGGTGGGCGGCCTGGGCGGCGCGGTGGGCGATGGCGTTGTTGACGTAGTGCTGCCAGTTGCGTTCGAGCCGGAGCTGCTGTTCGGGGGACAGCTCCCGCATCTGCCGGGCGGGGCAGCCGGCCCAGAGCGTGCCGGGGGGAATGAACGTGCCTTCGAGGACCACCGCTCCGGCCGCGACTAGAGCCCCCGCACCGACGACGCAGCGGCTGAGGACCGTCGCCGCGATGCCGATCAGGGCGCCGTCTTCCACGACGGAGCCATGCACAATGGCCCGGTGCCCGACCGTGACCCGGTCTCCCAGGATGCAGGGATAGCCGGGATCGACGTGCAGGATGGCTCCGTCCTGGAGATTGGTGTCGGCGCCGATTTCGATCCGCTCGTGATCGCCGCGAACGATGCACCCGAACCAGATGGAGCTGCGGGAACCGACGCGGACCCGGCCGTACAGGACTGCCCCGGGGGCGATCCAGGCCGTAGAATCGATGACGGGGGTGTCGCAGATCGCCTGCCAGTCGACTCCGGCGTCGGGGAAGGGGATTTCCGGGGGTTGATCGGGCATTTTTCGTCCTGCGGGTCGTGGATTCTGCGAAACATCAAGGCGGGTCAGGGGTTTCGTCGATGAAGACGGTGGCGGAAGCACCTCGGGGAGCGGTCTGCGGATTGCTGCGGGGAGGTGATTCTCGCGGATTCGTCGGCGTAATCGACTTACGCTCGCCCTCGATTCTGTGGAAGATGGGGGGAGTCTGAAAAGGGTCATTGGCTGAAACGCTTCGGTGACTTACAGTATGCGGGCAGCGATCTGCTGAGGGAAACTCCCGATGGCCGCGTTTCTGGTTCCACTCGACCCGGGTCACTCCGCGGTTCCGCTGGAAAAGACCATTCTTCTGATCGGACGACAGTCGGACTGCGACGTCACGCTGACGCGCAGTAAGAAGGTCTCGCGCCGCCATTGTTGCATCGCCCAGGTGAATTCGCACTTTCTGATTCGCGATCTGGGGAGTACGAACGGCGTCTTCGTGAACGGCAGCCGGATCAGTACCGAGACGCGGCTGCGACTGGGCGACGACGTCACGATCGGCGACGTCCGGTTCCGGATCGAGTCCCAGCCGGTTTCCAAGGAGGCGAAAGCCCCGACCGGCGGAGCGGCCAAGCCGCCGAAGGGGAGCAAGCGGCCCAGGCCTTCGGCGGCGGCCCCTCCCAGCCTGGAAATTCCAGTGGCGATTCCCGAGTCGGACGACGCCGTGCCGGTGGCGGATTCCGGTCCGATCGTGCCGTACGCGGAGCGCGATTCGAGCGACATTGTGCCGCTGAGCAGCGACAGCGTGTTCTGAGGTGGCTGGCTCGAAGATGACGAAGAGGATTCACCGCGGAGACGCGGAGGACGCGGAGTCCGGACGAGAACGGAGTCGATCGCGAGTTGCACGAATGCGGACGTGGGATTGGAACCGCGGAGGACACTGAGGTCACGGAGCTGGGAGGCTGGGATTCCGTCCCGCCGTGGATCAGGCTTCTTTGGCCGGTCGACTTCAGCGACTCTGGGGTCGGTCCGGAGATTTTGAGGTGCGCTGCTGACCCGACGACGGTCCGGCAGTGGCGGTCGGTGAATGTCTTCGCATGTGGCCCGAGGAGTCGCATGGGACGCTGGGGCGGTCAGCCGATTCCCAGACGCCTGCGGAGAAGCAGGATGCGGCGAATCTAACGCACTTGCTGCCGCTGCTCGACGCAGCCCGGCAGTACGGTCTGGTGAGTGGCGACCCGGTCGTCGACCGGGCGAACACGCTCCTTAGCGTGTTCGGGGAACCCGCGACTCGCTGTTGCTCAGGCGTCGTGCGGCGCCATCCATCGCTCCCTGGAACGCACGCCAGAGGCAAGTGTAACTAAACGGTTTTGACAGGTATTCATCTGCGCCGGCCTCTAGAGAGGACGTGCGAAAATCCGAAGTCGCCGCCGCACTGATTGCCAGAATGGGCGAACGGTTGCCAAGCTGACGCAACTGACGAATGGCAGAGACGCCATCCATCACCGGCAGTCGCAAGTCCATCACGATCAGGCTGAACGGTCGCCCGTCGAGATATGCGCTGTTCGCCGCCGTAATCGCCTCTCGACCGTTGGCGACGATGACGACGAGACTGCAGTGGCGTTTCAAGACGACTTCGAGCGTGATCTGACCAAGCGGATTGTCTTCGGCGATCAGTATGCTGTCCAACGCCACGCAACCGCCGTCGGCCTCCAGATGTTGAACCGGATTCGTAACACAATCGATCACCATCGGTTGCCTCCCGTCAATTGGCGTACCTGGCTCAGCGTCAGCCTGCGGCGACGCTTCAGCTCAAGAGTCGAACGCAGCCCCACGAGCCGACGCGGCTTGCATGAGGCGTCACATTCGCAACGAACAGGGACCGCGGGATGGTGCGGAGACCATGTCTCAGTTGCTGCAGAGTCCTGCATGGAAGCGACCGTCCTCCCCGGCGGCGTCCACACAGTCAGAGACTTCTTTGATGCACAGTTCCGCGGCGGACTTAGTTGATGAACTTCGCCGGGGCAAAGATCTCGTGACGACCGTCGTGCGCTGCCGCCTGCAGGACCGAATGAAAGGCTTCAGTCAGCCTAGCACAGTATCGGAGTTCACCGGCGCAAAGCGGATCAGGAGTTCTGCCAGAGTCGCTACTGAATGGAAAGTTTCCTGGACGAATCCAGACACTCGCTGAGACTCGCAGAGTTTACATCAGGCGGGGGTGAGAAAAGGTCCGCGTAAGTCGCTCGGGGCCATGTGGACGAGCTGCCCCGATGCACGATTCGGACCACGGACAGGCCGTTATGAGCGACTGCCGTCTCAGAACAAATCGAACCCGTTGCGCCCACGACGACCGCAGCGCCGCCGGTTCATCGTCCGGGCCTCGCACCCTCAGGTTGCCCGGCAGGGCGTCGGCGGCCTCGATTTCCGAAGCAGGGGATCTGTCTGCTGCCGGATGCGAGATGGCTTCGTTCCCCGAATTGCCGCTGATCGGCCGACCGGACTTTTAGAGCAACTCTTCGTATTCGCCCGGCTGAGTTCTGAGATGGTCCAGCACACATTGAACGACGTCCTGTCGACTAACCGGCTTGGTCAACAGGTCATTGCATCCAGCCGCCATGGCGCGGACGCGGACTTCTTGCCGCGCCTCGGCGGTGACTGCAATGATCGGGCCGCGAAAACCGAGATCTCGAATCTCGGCCGCGGCGGTGAAACCGTCCATCACGGGCATCTGGAGATCGAGCAGGATGGCGTCGAAGGGACGATCAGCGGTCATCGACGACTTTACGCAGTTGACGGCAAGCTGCCCGTTTTCGGCGGTGTCCAGGTTCGCTCCCGTCTTCGCCAGGCCTCGGACGAGGAATTGCACATTGGCCGGAGAATCGTCGACAACCAGCAGTCGCCGGCCCGGCAGCAGCCCCTGGATGTCACGCGTCTTCCTGGCATCGGCGTTCGAAACGGCCGGGCTGCCACAGTCGTCGGGACTGATTAACGGAAGCCGGACGAAAAACGTGGAACCCTTCCCGACGGTGCTCTGGACGGCGATGTTTCCGCCAAGCAGTCGACACAATTGCTTGCAGATGGCGAGGCCAAGCCCGGTGCCGCCGCGGCTCCGCGTTAACGAACGGTCGACGACGGAAAAGGGCAGAAACAGTTCCGTGATTTTGTCGCCGGGGATGCCGGTTCCGGTATCGATGACTTCAATCAGAAGCTCGGCCGGATCGGGCACGGGATCGACCGTCATCCGGACGACGACTTCGCCATCCGACGTATATTTGACGGCGTTGGAAACGAGGTTCGTCAGAATCTGGCGGAAACGGAGCGGGTCGCTCACGATCGAAGAGGGAACCTCGGACCCGGTCCGTTGACTCAGGAGGCAATTGTGCGCCCGGGCCTGCGTTGCAAACGCATCGAGGACGTCCTGCACCAGCTCGCGCGGAGCGAAGGCTTCGGAGGTCACCGCGCATGCGCCGGCTTCGATGCTGGCAAAGTCGAGGATGTCATTCACGATCTGGAGGAGGTGCCGCCCGCTTTTCTGGATGAGTCGCGCGAATCCCCGGATCTCGTCGGCCGGCGATTCCTCGCCGATGATCTCCGCGAATCCCAGGATCGCGGCGAGCGGCGTCCGAAGTTCATGACTGGTGTTTGTCAGGATCTCCGATTTTGCGCGACTGGCCGCTTCGGCCCGAAATTGCAGGACTTTCGCCTCTTCGGCAAGGCGTGAAAGGTTCGTAGCTGCCTCGGCGAGCAGACGTTCATACGATTTTCGATCAGAGATGTCGTGCAGAATCCCTGTAAAAAAGTGCTCGTCGCCGACGCGAACTTCGGCGACAGAAAGCTCGGCGGGAAACGTTGAGCCGTCTCGCCGCCTGGCCTCGATTTCCCTGCGTGATCCGATCACCTGCGAATTCCCGTGCGACGCGAAACGCTGAAGGTATTCGTCGTGCTGGTCTCGCACCAGATCGGGCATGAGCTGCGAAATGTTCTTCCCGATCAGTTCGTCGGCACGGTACTGAAACGTCCGTTCGGCGGCCGGATTGAAGTCGACGATCGCTCCCCGGGGAGTGATGCTGATAATGGCGTCCGCTGCCGCGTTCAACAGGGCGTGGTACTTGACGTGGTCGACGGACGATCTCGCCGCCGCGGCGCTCCGCGGAATGAAATCTTGAGGCTTCAGGCGATTTGGCATTCAGAGACGCTTTCAGATTCAAGGAGAAAAAACGATCGAAGTTGAGCCCGAAGAGTGCGTTCTCAGCGTTGTGCGCCATGGGACTCGTCGTGCGGAGGGTGCACGCCTCGGTCCGAGATTCGTCATGTCGGATCTGGATCGCTGCCACCGCACCTGCTGAAGAATGTTCCGTCCCGGAAGTGGTGTGCAAGTCAAAATCGGACCGAAGACGTTCTTTCTTGATGTGACCGATTTCGAGGTTTGAATGTTAGGGTTTGTACCGCAAGCGGGTGGACAATCGGAGTCGAGGTCGCTGATCGATTCTCGCCCGAACTCAGTTACGGCCATTGCGGCAGCGATATTTGCGGCAGATCTCGGAATCTGTGGCGGCAAATGACGTCCCGCGAAGACCAGGACCTTTGACTGGCAAACGGCCTGTTGTTTTCATCCGGAAGCCTGCGCGACGACACAGGGCCGCGACGACCGGTCACCGTTGCGCAAACCGCGGCAGCCCCTTGATGAGCTCCCTGCGGACGTCGTTCGTTTTTCGGGGCTCGCCCTGCGTTTTTCCTTTGGATTCAGCTCGTCAAGCGGCCGCAGCAACTCCCAGGACACACCGGCGGTTCGAAGGCCCTGGCCCGATCGAATGCGCCCTTGACCGCAGTCATTCTTCTCGCCGGGCGCCACTGCTGGGCCGTTTTCAGTCCAGCAGCGCTCGCGCGGGTCGCCCGTCAGAAGCCCTGATCGGGTGAGGCCTGAGGAGTGGTTGCTCGGAGACTCGGGGCGCCGTCTGACACATACGTTCCTGGATCGCGGAGGCCGCGCCGCGTGCGGGCGATGCAGTTTCCATCATTCCGCGGCCTGGCTACAGCGGGGACGTGGACAGGCTGGTGCGATTGTGAAATCTCCCGGCGACTGCTGCGTCGCTGGAGTCGCGGGTGACTGAATGAGTTAATGTGCTCTCGCTGCGAGTCGTGTTGTTGCCGCTGATTATTCGGCAAAGCACCGAAGGAGTCGCCGTGTTTGGATTCTTGAAGCGACTGATCGGTCGAACTTCCGACGAGACCCCCGCGGAAACTGCGGATCCTCCTCTCCCGCGTTCCTACTGTGTCAGTCTGGACGCTACTCAGAATGACGCATTCTGCGTCGTGGTGACATTTCCCTCTCCAATTTGCGCCTGCGTGAGCGGCTATCCTTACGACTACAGCGAAGCGCGACTGAAATGTGCGCTGGCAGGGGTTCCCGAAGCCGCGTTTGAGCTGGTCGGAGCGGAAATGGTAGAATTCATGGAGTATGCGGATGACGTGTCCACATACCGAGCGCAGACGACGCGGGCGAACGTGCTGGTGCTGCTGGCATCGGATCTCAGCTGGTCCGATGAGGCTCGTCAGGCCGCGGCTGCCTTTGAGATCCCGGAGGACGAAGTCGCGAGTATTCGCGCACGACGGAATCAATGGCCGTTCGGAGTGTCTTAATTTCGCGTGACTGGTTTCCGCCGTCGAATCGCCAGGCGCGGGCTTCGCAATGGTGGTTGAGCCTCGAGGTCGGAGGGAGGCGAGGCCGGGCGACTGCTGCTGAGTGACTCTGGCGGCCTGGAAGGCGTTGCTGAAACCGACGCTGGAAGGTTGAGCTTGAGGCGGCCCCGTGTCAGGCTCTGGGTGTCTTTTTTGACGCTCGGCGCTCGACCCTCAACGGCTCCGCCCTCATGAAAAGCCTGACCCGCCACCTGACGTTCCAGCTCCCCGAGCGGATGGGCTTTCTCAACATTACGGAGGAAGTCCGCCGGCTTGTGCAGGAGAGCGGGGTGCAGGAGGGGCTGGTGCTGGTGAACGCCATGCACATCACGGCGTCGGTGTTCATCAACGACGACGAGCCGGGGCTGCATGCGGACTACAAACTCTGGCTGGAAGAACTGGCCCCGTTCGATGCTTCGCCGGCCCGGTATCAGCATAACCGGACGGGGGAGGACAACGCCGATGCCCACATGAAGCGGCAGATCATGGGGCGGGAAGTGGTGGTGGCGATCACGCAGGGGAAGCTCGACTTCGGGCCGTGGGAGCAGATTTTCTACGGGGAGTTCGACGGGCGGCGGTCGAAGCGGGTGCTGGTGAAGGTGATCGGGGAGTGAGGGGATGGGCGGTGAACCGGAATCACGTTGCAGGCATCGGGCGAAGGTGATTGGCAGTCTGCGTCCCGGCTTCGTGACGATCGCTCTGGGGCACGGACTGGGGTTAGCGGACGGCGGCATCGCCACCGACATTCCGATCGACCTCGTTCCGTTCGAACTTCGCTTGCCGAACTCCGTATTCGCGGTTGTGCTCGATCTGGCTACCGGAGAAATCGTCCGCGTGGAACGATGAATCCGGGTGAACCGAAGTTCCGAGTTGAGGGCCAGCCGTCAGCGATTGACTTGCAGGATGTTCAACAGGCGGCGGCCAACCGCGTGCTGGTGAGGATGGCCCGAGATTGAGGGGGGGGGCGATGTCGGACGCGGTTGAGATCACGGGTATTGAACTCGTCTCGGTCGTTGAACTCCAGCCGTACGACTTTGCGACACAGCTTCGGAAATCACCTGCCGGCGCGATTTCGGACGTGCCCGACGAATGGTTTCGGTACTGGTCGGACTCTCTGGCAGATTCCGGCATCACGGAATTGCGACCACTTTGCCCCGGCTCGTGGCACGTTCCGACGGCAAACTTTGAGGCCCCTGCCAACCTTCTGAAGTTCCTGGAGGTGACCATTGAAAATTGGGGCGGAATTTCAGTCCTGTCCGACCCGGACTGCCAACCAGTGTTGAACGGTGGGTTGGCTCTGTGGCGCGCTGGCAGCGAATTGCTCATTGAACCCGGTTGCTGTGCCGACCTCGGCGATGCCAGCAACTGGCGAGAAGCCGCGAGGTATCGCGGGGACGAGTGGCAGATGCTCTGGATCGGCCATCCGTGGGTGTCGATACGATACGAGGAGCCAAGGCTGATTTTCAGCGACCTTCACGAGTCGGCTCCGAGTGCATCGCTCTGGTCGGTCGATCCGGACGAACTCCTTTGTGCGGTTGTCGCCGCCGAAGCAGAACTGAATCGATTCGCCCGGCAGATTTCCCCGATCCTGACATCGCAGGGATTCGACGGAGACGCGGAGCAAATGGGCCGACGCCTCGCCGGTTTGAATCCGTAAAGCGCCTGAGTCCGGAACGAATCTCGGACACTTTCTCCAGATCGAGGACGATCTTCGAACCTTTCTTCGGCAATCGCGTCACACCGAGATGGGGTTTCAAGAATCGAAAAGCATGGGCGTTGCTGAATGAGACCTTCCCCGTCGCTCGCCGTCCTCTACGCGCGCCACCTCAAACGAGAGGCCGCCAGGAACTGGAATCCCTCCGCTTCTGTCCGCCGCGAGCGGCAACAAACTCTTCGCCGGCTGGAGAAACGCGGGGTCGTCACGGTCGCCGATCTCGTCGCGGAGTTGCCCCGTTTGCCGCGTGGACTGCAGAACTCTGCGATTGGAATTGCAGGACTTTTGAAGATCTGGCGGGCGATTCCGGTGCTGCTCGATCTGATGGACCGGCCTCGACTCCGACTGGTCGTGGCCCAGGTTCTGTCATATTTCCATGAGTCACGTCCGATCACCGAAGCACTGGTTGAAGCGGGGCAGCGAGAGCTGGCGGCGTCTGCACCGGATGTCACGTGGCTTGACGCCATCACCATCGCCTGCCTGGCGTGCGACGATCGTCGCATAGCCGAGATTCTGCTGATGACTTACGAACGGACCGATCTGCCCGGCTGGCTGCGCGGCAATGCGGCTGACCGGCTGATGAGCCAGACTGTCATCGGGGACCGGCGGACGACGCTGTATCGGCGGTGCCGGTTGGCGGCCCTGCGTGGTCTGGGCGAGGAAGATCTCGATGTCCGCTTCGGGAGCATGTTTGTGATCGGTTCGTTGACGAACCGCGGGGACCGGAGTCCGCCGAGAGTGCACACGGATTTTCATTGCGCCCTGCCGCGGCTGCGGGAAATCGCCGCGACCGACCACATGCTGGCCCCCGGCTTCTGGTGGCCCCTCTCGGCCGAGTCCGCGGACGTCATTGGCTGCGTCGAAAACGGTACTTGGCCGCAGCCGGATGCCGCCCATCGCTGGGAGGGGTTTCCAGAGCGGGGGGAGTGGCGACGGGGGTGATTGGCAGCAAATTGCAGCTCCGACATTTCTTTCGCCCCATCCGGGGCTTCCGAGTTCTGCTGCGTTTGATCACCCCGGGCTTGCGCCGCGGGGCTATGACACTGCCGCCCCGTTCCGGGGCTGAAGACTGGCGAAAACGGTCCGCGGAGCGGACCCTACGATGTGTGACCCGGTTGGCCTGGGGGTCTGGCGAAATGCGACTCGCTCTCCTCCCCCTCGCGCACTTGGTATGATTTCTCGCGAGTCGTCGGGAGCGGTCTGCGCGGGTTGCGCGGCTTCGTCGATGTCGGGGACCGGGCGTTATCGCCGGGGGTTGCTGTGCCCAAGGCCACGCTGCTTGTCATTCAAGGCGTCGAACAGGGGGCCCGCTATGAGCTGGGGGACCGGCCGTACGCGCTGGGGCGGGGGCTGCAGAACGAAATCCGGGTGCTCGATACCGAAGTTTCCCGGATTCACGCCTCGATTCACCGCGTCGGCGACGGGTACGTTCTGACCGACCGGAACAGCTCCAACGGGAGTTTTGTGAACGGGTCGGCGATCCGCTCGCGACCGCTCGCCAACGGCGATCAGATTCAGATCGGCCGGACCGTGCTGCTGTTCAGCCAGGAAGGGGCCGCGGCGGCGCCGCCGAATCTGGACCGGGTGAGACTGCTGAATCAGCACGATCCGGCCGACCGCTCGAACATCGTCAGCAAGGTGTCGGACGATTCCAGCCGTCCGGGGGGGCTCGGGTCGGTGACGGCGGCGGCGCAGTCGGTGCTCAATCTGCGGGCGCTGTATCAGATTGCCGAGGAGTCGGTCCGGCCGTCGGTTTCGCTGGAGCAGCTTCTGCAGCGGGTGCTGGACCTGACGATTGAAGCGGTGGGGGCCGACCGGGGCTGCGTGCTGCTGACGGACGCGTTCAACGGCGAAATCCGCCCGCAGGCGGTGAGCTATCGTCAGGCGGGGGAGCACGGTACCCGCATGCCGGTCTCGCGGACGATCGTCGATTACGTCGTGCGGAGCCGGCAGGGCGTCCGCAGCACCGATGCGCAGCACGATACGCGGTTCGACGCCGGCAACAGCATCGTGCAATCGGGGATCCGCGAGGCGATGTGCGTGCCGCTGCAGGGGCGGTCGGAACTGATGGGGGTGATTTATGTGGATATCACCACTCCCGCCGATCGGGTGCTGATCGAAGGCCGGCAGGAGCGGTTCAGCGAGGACCAGCTCCGGCTGCTGGTGGCGATCGGGCGGCAGGCGGCTCTGGCGGTGGAGAACAACCGCTACCAGAACGCGATTGTGAAAGCCGAGCGGCTGGCGGCGATGGGGCAGACGATCGCCACGCTAAGCCACCATATCAAGAACATCCTGCAGGGGGTTCGGGGCGGGAGCTACCTGATCGACCTGGGCTTAAAGGATCACAACGAGGATCTGGTCCGCAAGGGCTGGACGATCGTCGAAAAGAATCAGAACAAGATCTATCACCTGGTGATGGACATGCTGACGTTCAGCAAGGACCGGAAGCCGGCGCTCCAGCGGGCGCAATTGAACGATACGGTGCGGGAGATCGTCGAGCTGCTGCAGGTCCGGGCCGGCGAATCGCAAGTGGAACTTCACTGGGAGCCCGCGGGCGACCTCCCCGACAGCACGTTCGATCCCGAGGGGATTCACCGGGCGGTTCTCAACATTGTGATCAATGCGATCGATGCGGTGGAGGGGGCCGATCACGCCACGGTCCGGATCGCGACGGGCTATGACCCGAACTCGGATTTTCTGTGGGTGCGAGTGACCGACAACGGGCCGGGGATTCCCGAGGAACAGCGGCTGCGGATCTTCAACATCTTCGAATCGACGAAGGGGGCTCGGGGGACGGGACTGGGGCTGCCGGTGAGTCAGAAGATACTGCGGGAACACGGAGGAGAGATCACGGTCGAGAGCCGGCTCGGGGAAGGGACGACTTTCACGCTGACCTGGCCGCGCAACGACGACGATCACAGCCCGCTGAGCGGGAGGACGATGGCTTGACGGGTAAGCACGAAATCCGAAACAGGCGATGCTTGGCAGCCTGCCGGTCGTCAGAAGATCAGAAGAGAAGATTTCACCGCGGAGGCGCGGAGGACGCGGAGTCGGAACCTGAGAGGAGACGACCACGAATGACGGGGAGATCAAGGGTCGAGTGGTCAGGCAAGAACTTCTGTAAGACGGATGTCCGTCGTACGGCTCAAGAGGCGCGGAGCGTGTTCGCGGCACGCAGGACGGATGACGGCGGACGATGCTGAAGATTACTCGGATTGATGCTCTCGAAGTGCTCGACAGTCGCGGGCGTCCGACGGTTGAAGCCTGTGTCGTCTGCGACGGCGAGTTCGAAGGCCGGGCGAGTGTGCCCAGTGGCGCCAGTACTGGGCGGAGCGAAGCCCACGAGCTGCGCGACGGCGGTCGTCGGTTGCGGGGACTTGGCGTCCGTGCGGCAGTGGGGCAGATTCGGACGGAGGTCAATGCTGCTCTCAACGGGCTCGATGCGCTCGACCAGCAGGGGCTCGACTGGCGGCTCCGCGAGCTGGATGGGACGCCGGATAAGTCCCGACTGGGAGCGAACGCGATCCTGGCGGTCTCGCTGGCGACGGTCCGCGCCGCCGCTGCGGCCCTCAAGCAGTCGGTGGTTCAGCGACTGGCCGATCTCTGGTTGAAGTCGGCTCCGACGACGGTCCCGCGCGCGGCCGGCGGCCTGTTCGAACCCGACGTGCTGCCGCTGCCGATGGTCAACATGATTTCCGGCGGCGCTCATGCCGGCGGCAACCTGGACCTGCAGGATTTTCTGCTGATTCCCGTGGGGGCGACGAGTTATTCGCAGGCTCTCGACCAGATTGTGGAGACCTATTTCGAACTGGGAAGCCTGCTGCAGATGCGGGACTACGAAGGAGTGCTGGTTGGAGATGAGGGAGGCTATGGCCCCCGGCTCCGCTCCAACGAAGAAGCGATCGAGCTGGTGACGATGGCGGCCGAACGCGCCGGGCTGCGACCGGGGCGGGATTTCATGCTGGGGCTCGATGTGGCGTCGACCCAGTTCTATCGCGACGGGAAGTACCATCTGCGGGACGATCCGCAATCGCCCCGGACGTCCGAGGCCATGATCGAACTGCTGTCGAGCTGGGTTCGGCAGTATCCGATTCTCAGCATTGAAGACGGCCTGGCCGAAGACGACTGGGAAGGCTGGTCGGCGCTGACGGCGGCGCTGGGCTCGCAGGTCCAGATCCTTGGGGACGACCTCTTTACGACCAACTGCGCGCGGCTGCGGGAAGGGATCGATCGCTCCGCCGCCAACAGCATTCTGATCAAGGTGAACCAGATCGGCACGCTGTCGGAGACGTTTGACGCGCTGATTCTGGCGTGGCAGAACGGTTATACGCCGGTGATTTCGGCCCGGAGCGGCGAGACGGAAGACCCGTTCATCGCCGACTTGGCCACGGCAACCGGGGCCGGCCAGATCAAGATCGGCTCGGTGGCCCGCAGCGAGCGGCTGGCCAAGTACAACCAGCTACTGCGACTAGAGCGGATGCTCGGCGGTCGGGGACGATTTGCCGGGCCGGCTGCGTTTGCGCGGCGGAGGGCTCTGGCCCGCTGGCGATCCGACGGTTATTCGCCGCAGAGCGCAGACTGAGTCGACACGGCGAGGTCCACGGCTGCAGTCCAGACGACGAATTCCGCTCGATCGTCGGTCTTCCGCCGTGCTGGCTGGCGGGCTAAGCTGTGGGGCCATCCCCTCCGGAGACCGCGATGACTGCAATTTACCTGACGGAAGACGATGTCGCCTGGCTGGCCGATATGGAGTCGGCGATCGAGTGCGTCGGCCAGGCGTTTCTGGCCCTCGGCGACGGTCGGGCGACGCATCAGCCGCGTCGGCGCGTCTCCGCGGCGGGGACCATGCTGCATTCCATGTCCGCCGCGGCCGAGTATCTCGGTTACGTCGGCTTCAAGGCCTATACGACGACCCGCACGTCCGCCCGCTTTCACGTGATGCTGTACGATGCTGAGAGCGGCGAGCCGGCGGCCCTGTTCGAAGCCAGTCAGCTCGGGCAGATCCGGACCGGGGCGGCGAGCGGCGTAGCCACGCGCTGCATGGCCCGGCCCGACGCTCGGGTGGTCGGGTGCTTCGGAACCGGTTTCCAGGCGAAGACGCAGCTCAAAGCGATGTGCTGCGTGCGCCGGATCGAGCGGATCGAAGTCTACGGTCGCGACGGCGACCGCCGGAAGGCCTTTGCGGAAGAGATGACCGAGTTCTGCGGCGTTCCCACCGTCGCCGTTCACAGCCCCGAAGAATGTGCGGCGGAGAAGGACATCATCGTCTGTGCGACGACGAGCAAGACGCCGGTGTTCGACGGTCGGGCCATCGATGAAGGGACGCATATCAACGCCGTCGGGAGCAACTGGCTGGGGAAGGCGGAGATCGATACGACGGTGATTCGCCGGGCGGACCATATCGCCTGCGACAGCGTGGAAGCGTGCCAGCTCGAAGCGGGCGATTTCGTGCCGGCGCTGGAGGCGGGGGTGCTGGAATGGAGCCGGGTGCATGAGTTGCACGACGTTCTCGCTGGCCGCGAGACCGGACGGGCGCATCCGCCGGATATCACGCTGTTCAAGTCGGTCGGGATTGCGCTGGAAGATGTGGCGCTGGCGGTCCGGCTGCTGCAGCGGGCGCGGGACGAGAAGGTTGGGCAGGCGTTGCCGTTTTGAAGGGGTTCCACGTAGGGCAGGCTCCTGCCTGCCGCACTGTGCCGTCAGATCGGAAACCGGCAGGCGGGAGCCTGCCCTACTCGGCGTTGAGCTGCTGCCAGTCGACGTCGCGCAAGCGGGCGGCCGTGGCGGCGGCTTTGAGCTTCTGCACGACGAACGACTTGTGATTGGCGACGGCCTGTTCGCTGATCGACAGGGATCGGGCGACTTCCTGGTTCGACTGGCCGCGGACGAACAGCAGTTCGGCGCACATCAGGCGTTCGAACTCTCCCCGGCTGATCCAGCTCTGGACGAGCTGCTTCAGGCATTCTCCGAGAACGCGTTCCTCGACGGTCTTGCGTTCGGCGCTGCGGACCAGACTCGAAGCCCGCCGATGCGGACCGGCGGGGTCGATGCCGCTGCTGGAATCGGAGGAGGCGAGCGTCAGCCAGGGGCGTCGCCCGCGCCGCCGGAGCTGATCGGTCAGCTTGTGGGCGGCGATCGAGAACAGAAACGATTCGAGGGGCGTCGCATCTCGGTAGTTCGGCAGGGCCAGCAGAAAGCCGAGGAACGTCTCCTGGACGACGTCTTCCGCGGCGGCCCGGTCTCCCAGTCGCTGCTCGGCGAAGGCGAGCAGTCGGCCCTGGTAGGCGGCGATCAGCCGTTCCCAGGCGTCGGGCCGACGGGCGCGGACCTCCTGCAGCAGCGTTTCGTCATCGACGGGAGCCATGCGACCTCGACCGCGCAAACATCAATTCTCAGGCGGTCATCAGGCTCGCAGGGAGGTCCGGAGAAGTCAATTGACGCGACTGGATGAGCGCCAGATAGCAGCCGACGACCAGTGTGGCGAGCGCCAATCCCCAGACGCCGACGAGCAGACGGCCGCGGGAGATTTCGTGCCGGATGGACGGCAGGAAGTTATCGCGGGTCTGGTCGTCGAACTGGACTTCCCACCAGACGCGCTGCATGGGGGCCGCGAAGGTCCCGAAGTCCTTTTCCTCGGTCTGAGTGTGCTGGTTGGTGACTACCAGCGTTCGCAGCGTGTCGCCGGAGACGTCTGCCAACGTCGCCCGACGCGCCAGCGGCACGTGCTGCCGCAGGTCGTCGCGGACGAGGTTCGACGTTTCCGCGAGCAGTTCCCGTTCGGCCTCGGCCACCGACGTATAGAGCCGGCTGGCGAGGATCCGTCGCTGGCGGGAGCCGGAGTGGACTTCGGGGGCCTGGATCCATGCGGGCAGGCTGTCGTCGGTCTTCGAGCGATCCACGGTCGGCGCGGGGAGACGTTCCTTGCCGATCATTGAGGCCTGCCGCACCTGCTCGGCGGCGGAGGGGATGCCCAGGACCGTGGTCCCGATGGCGTCGACGGCTTCCTGCGGGGTGGCCTGCAGGGCGACGAGACTGCCGCCCCAGACCGCGGCCGCCGGCACGATGGCCAGCGCCAGTCCGTTGAGGCCGAGCTGCCAGGCGGAGACGGTGCTCGTCGATGGGGCGAACGAACTGGCGGTCTCGCTGCGTCTGTTCGCGGGGCGAAGTGCGCGGAACAGGATTGCTCCCGCACCGGCCACGACCAGCGGTACAATCACGATGCCTGCGAACAACACGAGTCTGGCCCAGGTCGGGCTGCCCGTGGGCGAACCGTTCGCGGACCGGACGGGGATCGCGACGAACCACATCGCGGCCGCGGCGGCGAACAGCAGCAAGAATCCTACGCCGAGCATTGGCCCCCAATGGCTTCGGACCGGACCGACGGATCTCGCTCGTGCTGACAGGGCGGCAACAAAGCCGAGGATCAGGACCAGACCCATTCCTGCGATCAGAACGACGGGCATCAACACCACGCCCGAATCCACGGTGATCTGCACTGGCAGAGGCGGCGCCGGCTGCCAGGCGATCGGGAGGACGGGAGCTTTAGGCGCCGGGACAGCCATTTGTGGCATGCGACGAACTTCGGTTGCGGGCGTCGCGACTTCGGCCCTGGGAAGCCCCTCCCATCGAGCGGCAAACAGCAGAAAAAACAGCAGCACTAACCCGACGGCCGTGCCTGCGCCGAGCCCCAGACCCACCAGCCAGCCGCCGAAGTTACGGCCGCCGGGTTGCGAAGACGGCCGCAACAGTGCGGTGAGAATCAGGCCGCCAGCCAGCAGGAGACCGACCAGCAGCAGACCCAGGAACAGCAGACCCCAAACGGCGATCATCAGTTAACCCTCCAGCGTCTGCGTGGACCGGAGCTGCGATGGACCCCAGAACCGCAGCGAAGCCAGTTGCACGGTCGCCGACAGCGTCACACCCCAGGCGGCCAGAAACTCCGGCGGGAAGGAGAGGACCTGCCCGATCACGAACGCCAGAATGCCGGTCCAGATCAGCGGCCCGACGCGGAAGCCGGAGGTGCGGCTGGGATCGGTCAGCGTCAGCCAGCCTCCCCACCATGCCAGGAGCATGAAACAGGCTGTGTAAGAAGCCGCCGTCGGCTGGCCGCCGAGCATCTGACGAAGTGGAATCGAACCGATGTATGAGATCCCGTGTCGGTTGACCTGATTGTCGGTGAAGTCAAACAGCAAAGTCTGGTCGAGCTGCCAGGCGATTCCGCCCAGCAGGGCGCCGACCGCCAGGAATAACCACCGGCGTTCGGCGATCTTCCAGCCCCGTGAACGGGCGAACTGAGCCGTTGTCGTCAACAGCCACGCGCCCAGGATCGTCACGCCGACGAACAGGCCGAGGCCTTCGGGCGTCGGCGTCAGCGGCGTGCCATGCAGTAGGTGAATGCCCCAGTTCGCGGCGCTGCAGACGGCAAGGCCGCCGACGGCGGCGATCAGCCAGGTATAAGCCGACTGGCCGGGAGCCATTGGAATCGGGGCCGTTTTGGAATTGCGACGCCGGGCCGCTGCCGCCATGGGGGGCGGAGTCGACTTTGACACGGGCCGATGGATCGGGATCGCCGATGCCGGTCGCGTCAGTCGCAGCACCAGCAAGATCGCTCCCACGGTCAGGCCGGCTTTGAAGAATCCTGGCAGGGCGTGCGGAGCCCAGAGGGTGACCATGACGAATGCGAACGCAACCCACGGCGCCCACGATTTCCAGGGAGCGGCGTGGTCGCTGGCGGTTGCGCGAACAAATTCGGCCGCGAAGCGCGCTGTTGCCGCATCTGGCTGCGATGGATCGGGAGGGCGCGTGAATCGCTCGGGTCGGGGCCGGGGCGTCTCCGGCAGAAACGCACTTTCCGGCAACACGTGCGAGCCGTGCAGCGCGGCTTTGAGTTCGTCCAGGAGGACGGCGGGGGTTCGCGTCCGCTTCGCCGGATCCTTCTGCAACGCCCGTCCCAGGACCGGCCGCAGCGCCAGCGGCAGGCGTTCGAGGTCCGGAGCGGCCGACAGATGCTTCATCAGAACTTCGCCGGTCGTTTCACCCTCGAACGGGACGCGCCCGGTTAGCATTTCGTAGAGGATGATCCCCAGGCTGTAGACGTCGACCTGCGTCCCGTACTGGCCGTGGGCGACTTCCGGGGCCATGTAGTAAACGGTGCCGATGCTCTCCGTGTACTGACCGCCGCGGGGGCCTTCGAGCCGGCGTGAGAGGCCGACGTCGCCGACCTTCACGACGCCGTGCTCGCGATAGATATTGGCGGGCTTGAGATCGCGGTGGACGATGCCGTGTTCGTGGAGGAAGGCGACGCCGGCGACGATTCCCGCGAGCCAGGATTCGACTTCGCCGATCGGCAGCCCGTTCGGAAACGCGGTCAGGACGTCTTCGAGGCTGCTGCCGCTGACGTACTCCATGACCACCCAGGAGCGGCCGGCCCCGTCGACTTTCACGTCAAACAGATTGACCAGGTTCGCATGCTTCAGGTTGAGGCACTGCGTAATCCCTCGCAGTTCTTTCTCAGACTGGTCGGCGAAAATCAGCTTGAGCGCCACCTCTTTGCCCGCGTCCGTGATGGCGAAATAGACCTCGCCGAAACCGCCGCGGCAGATGGCCCGGCGGATCGTGTATCCAGGCAACGGTCGTGAATCGGGCTCGCAGGTGAACTTCATGGATCCCGTCCGGCGGGGTGCAGCGTGAACGCTCATGTCAGCGGTCCCCGTTGGTGCAGATCGTTCGACAGATTGGCGAACGGACGACAGATATCAGTGTATCAGGTGTTCCGGGTGGCACGCCCTGAGTCTTCGAAGGGCGTGGTCTTCAATCGTGACAAGACACGCCCATCGCAAAGCCTCTGGGACGTGCCACCCCGCGGGAAATCCCCACGTTTACAACGCATCCGCCGTTCCTTCGGATCAGCAAAACTGCCGGAGCAAGCCTTGCTCCGGCAGCAGAACCGCGCCGATCGATTGCCGTCGACCGGGCGGAGGGGTTTTTCGTAACAACACGTGCATAAGAACTGTTCGATTGTGGGTGGCACGCCCAGAGGCTTTGCGATGGGCGTGAACTTTCGCGACAAACACGCCCTTCGAAGACTCAGGGCGTGCCACCCGGAATCTTGTTTTCGATCCGGTCGCGTTTTCCATCAGTGATGGCCGTTGTCAGAGTGGTCGGACGTCGCAGGACTCTCCAGTTCGACTTGAATCATCAGGACGGCCGCCTGCGGAATGAACTGGGCTCGGGAGCCCGACTTGATCGCCAGCCACTCGCCTTCGACGGTTTCCAGCGTGCCTGAGATCGACACATCGGCCCCGTTGATGTTCCCGGTGGTGGGACTGACCGGCAAGTCGGCCGCCGCCCCGAGGGCGTCTCTCCGGAACTGCACGGTGCAGCGTCTGCCGATCTGCTGCTTCAAGGCTTTGGGGAGCCCGGTGGCAGCCGCCGCCACCGGAGAGTTCCCCACGTCGACGTTGCAGCCGCACACGACCGATGCCACGAGTCCAATCAGCAGCCAGGCATAGTGACGCATGGGGCGTTTCCGTTGCTGTCGAGAACGCAGGGCGAGTCGAGTCTTCGAGGATCACTTTTTCAGGATCTCAGATGTGGTGAGCCTCGAAGACTCGACTCACCCTACTTCGATCAGATTCCCGGCGAGGCGACCGGGGCGGCGTCCGCCGGTTCGTCGCCGAAGTAGGTGTCGATCTGCGAATCGAGATCGCTCGGAACGGACGGCGTCTGAGCTTCGACGGGGATCAGGCCGGTGAACTTGCCTTCGATATCCAGCCGGCGCTGCTGCACGTCGAGCTGCTTGTTGAGGTCGTCCATCAGCTTCTTGACCTGGCCGAGGTTCGAGTCGTTGATGGCGAGCTGCGAGACCGTTTCGGCGGCGCGAACCGTCTGCAGGCGGGCTTCGAGCTGCTCCAGGCGGACTTCCAGGTCCTTCTGGGCCTGCATCATGCCGTTCAGCTTGTCCTGGTTGGCCTTCAGCATCTGCTGGCGGGCGGAGAGGATCTTGCGGTCAGCGGCGAGGGTTTCCTCGGCGGCCTTGAAGCGTTCGAACCGCGTCGCCAGGTCCCGGCGGACTTCTTCGCTGGCGTAGGTGTGGCCGGCGTAGGAGTAGGTCGACTTGTTGGCGCCGATGTCCTTGCGCAGGGCCAGAATTGTCCCCTTCTGCTTGGCCAGCTCGGTCTCGCGGCGGTCGATGCCGGCCTGGAGGTGTTCGATGTCGACCTGCTGCTCGGCGATGACGTGCATGCACTGCCGCACGTCGGGGACGAGCTGCTCGACCATCTGGTGGGCCCGGGCGATTTCGAACTCGACCGGCACCTCGGCCTTCACGGCTTTGTGAATGCTGGTGGCGCCCGTCCGGACGTAGCTCAGGGTCTCGCGACCCAGCAGCAGCCCACCCAGAACCGCGGCGGCCGCCGCTCCCAGTGCGATCTTTTTGAGAAACATGGCGATCCCCTCAGTCGAATGTGACGCTGACTTCCGTCGTCGGCTCAACCGGCCGCACGCGTTGTTACAGAGTCATTCGCTGCAGGGGCGGGAATCTTGGGGGAATTCTGGCGGGAATTTCGGGATTGTCGTAAGTCGTTGTCCGGAAGTGGGTTCGTTGATGGTCGATCGTTGATCGTTGATGGAAAGAACGGAAAACCTGACGGTCCCGTTTCTGACCATCGACGATCAACCATCAACGATCGACCATGCTTCACGCCCACGCGCGGCGGAAGAACTCCAGCCAGTTGCGTGACATGATCCCTTCGATGTCGTCGGCCGAGTAGCCGCGCTTCGCCAGGAGGTCGGCCATTTTGGGCAGGTCGGCGATGGTGTCGAGGTCGCTGGGGGACTGTTCCTTGCCGAAGCCGCCGTCGAGGTCGGTTCCCATGCCGCAGTGCTTCGCGTTGCCGGCGAGCTGGCAGATGTGGTCGATGTGGTCGACGATGTGTTCCATCTGGACGGTCGACGGATCGCTGACGCCGATCTTCCAGCCGGGTCGGATCATCCAGTTGTCGAAGGCGGCTCCGATGACCGCGCCGCGCTGGATGAGGGTTTTGATCTGGTCGTCGGTGAGCTGGCGATCCGCGTTGACCAGCGATCGGCAGTTGTGATGGCTGGCCAGGACCGGTCCCTGGAAGATTTCCATGGCGTCCCAGAACGATTCGTCGGCCAGGTGGGTGACGTCGAGGAGCATGCCGACCTTGTCCATTTCCTGGAGCAGGCGTTTGCCGTCGGCGTTGAAGCCGCCCGTGCTGCCGGTGCCGAAGCAATAGGGGCTGGGGCCGTAGTGCGCGGGGCCAAGAATCCGCAGTCCGGCCTCGTACCACTCGGCGATCTGCTCGGGGTTCTGGATGGGGGGACTCCCTTCCATGCTCAGGATGTAGCCGATCGGACCGGTTCCGTTGGCCTGCCACTCGGCGACATGGGCGTCGAGAGCGGCTGCATCGGGAAGGTCGCGGATGACGCCTTTGCGGACCATCGCACGGTAGTACGCGAGCTGTCCGTAGGCGATGGCGTAAGCGGCTTCGCGGGACTGCGGGAAGGTCAGCTCTTTGTCTTTACGGTGCAGGCGGGGGAGGAGGGTGGCGATGATGACGCCGACGCCGCCCCGCTTGAGTTCGGGCCAGGTGACGGTGCAGTCGCCGGGGTTGATGCCGGTGAAGTGTTTTTCGAACTGTCGGAGTTCGGCGACGGTCAGTTCGAGATTGCGGTTCCATTCGACCGCATTCCAGGCCATGTCGAGGTGGGCGTCGAAAACGAGCATGAGGCGGGCATCCTTCGAATCAGGACGGTGAGGAGGGTGGACTACACGGCGGGATCGGACAGCGTTGTGCGAACTTCCAGGGCGGCCATTGCCAGGGAGCCCCAGCCGATGAGGAAGGCGACGCCTCCCAGGGGCGTGACGGCGCCAAGGACCGGAATGCCGAGCAGCGTCAGTGCGTAGAGGCTGCCGGAAAATAGCAGGATTCCCAGCGTAAACGAGATTCCGGCGACGCGGCACCAGCGAGAAGGGCGGCGTTCAGCCAGCAGACCGACTGCGAGCAGGGCCAGCGCGTGGGTGAGCTGGTATTCGGCGCCGGTTTTGAAGTCGGCCAGATATTTTCGTGCGAGGGGGACCGTCTCGCCGGCGACGACGCGCGTCTGGTCGGCGTATTTGGTCTGAAAGTAGCCGGAAAGCCCGTGAGCTGCGAATGCCCCTGTTCCGACCCCCAGGCCTCCGAACCATGCGCCGAGCAAGAGACACCAGCGAGCCGACATGACTTCAACTCTCACAAGTGTGCGACGATCGAAGTCGCGTCATTCAGAAGTTGCAGGGTGGCTGAATCTTCGGAGCCCACCACTTTAACCGGGAGTTCGCAAACCCGGCCCTGAACAATTACGTGATCGAATTTCGGAAGCCGGATTTGTTTCAGATCTGGCGTCTGAGTTTTCCAGCTCTCCCGCAGTGCCGACCGCCACTCTACGAAACTGATGATTCTCTGGCGAATGATCGGTCGATCACAACGGCCACCCTAGCCATCGCCGGGGATGATCAGTGTTTTCGGAGTCTGCTCCAACCGGTCGGCGATGTTCCGCAACCGCTGCAGCAGACGGAGCGCGCCGAGGTCTGCGGCTCCATTCGTTGCAAGACGCTCGATCCAGGTCCAGGCGCTGAGAACGACGCCGGACCGATCCAGCAGCGGAATCAACAGTCGTTCGGTCGCCGTGAGCGGATGCTCATTTTCGTAGGCGGCGAGGGCGAAGTCCCAGGCGGGGGCGTCGTCGCCGATGAGGCTTCCCAGCAGGCGGGCGAGGTCTGTGGCGACGGTGTCGCATCGACTGGCGGAGGGATCGATCAGCCCGGTCACGGTGTCGCCCGTGAAGAGAACGTGGTCGAGCCAGACATCCCGCAGGCAGATCTGCAGGGGGACCGACGTTGTCCGGACCGGTTCCAAAAGGGGCAGGAGCAGTGGGCCGCGGGATTGGCAGCCGGCCAGCAGCCGCCGGAACGCGTCGCGCCAGTCGCCGGTCGGCAGGTGAGCCGGAGGCGTCATGTGGCCGATTCGGCCGAGCATGTCCCGGAGCATTGCGGTCCGTTCGACAATTGCAGGGGCCGGGCCGCATTCGGGACCGCCGAACCATGATTTCGCCGGTGCCTCCGGAGCGAACATCCGGGCGGCGTTGTGCCAGCGGGCGAGGGCCTGCATAGCGGCGGCCAGGCGTGGTCGGGAGTGGTTGAGGGCGAAGTCTGCGACTCCCGGCAGCCACGGCTCGAGTTGCCACCAGGCGTTCCGATGGCGGGTGATGGTTGAGCCGGACAGATTTAGCAGTGGAGCCGCGACGAACGTCAGTCCGCGGTTGTGCAGGTGGTGCAGGAGGGCGTGCAGTCCCCGCAGGCGGTCGGCGGGCGGGCCGTCGTCCGGCCAGCGGCGGAGGGCCAGGGGGCCGGCCAGCGTCTCGACGCGCCAGACCGCAGCCCCACTGAAGCCGGCGTTCGCGACCGGCCGGCAGTCCTGAATTGACGCCAAGGCGGGGTAGTGCGACAGGACTTCACGGGACGGCGAAACAGTCATTCTTGGGCAGGTCCGCATTCGCTGGATATGGCTTTATGTGCATTGCCTCATCGCATGGTTTCCGTGAAACAACCGGCAGAAACTGCCGCTCGTTGACAGATTGCTTGCAAACGGGGTAGAAAACTGGGGATCTCGCGAATACAGCGAATCCAGCGAAGGATGGGGCTGGGGCGACTGTCAGGCGTCAGGGAGGCCGAGGACGCGTTGAGAGTGGCGACCTGAGTGGTTACTACGCAAGAGGAAGGAACGGGAAAATGCTGCGTCTGATGCGAGGCGTTTTCGTGGCGGCGGTGCTGGGCGGAGTGGCCCTGCCATCCGCGCCGGTTGAGGCCGGGGTGATTCCTGGCTCCTACGAGGTGGCGTACGCGCCGGTCAGCAATGTGCATTATCGTTACACCGGATATGCGCCCGCCTACTATGGCACTCCGGTGTCGTACGGGAGTGGATACTCGGCGTCCTACGGCGGTTCCTGTTGCGGGACGGCGATGTACGCCCCGGTGTCCAGTGCCTGCTGTTCGCCGTGCGGGAATCCGTGTGGATCGCCGTGCGGCACCGCTTGTGGGGGTGCGCCGTGCGGAACGGCCTGCGGCAGTTCCCCCTGCGGCGTTGCTCCTGCCGCTGGGACGACTTCCAGCGGCAAGCTGACGCCGACGCCAGAGCCCGCGCGATCGGCGCCCCCCCGGGAAGAAGCGCCGAATCCAGCTCCGCCTTATCGGCGGGAGACGCCGACGGATGGATTTGTACCGCGGGATCGAACATTCCATGAGGCTCCGTCGCGCGGAACCGACGCGCCGCCGGCCCGCAACAACGATGGTCTGGGGACATTGCCGGGAGCTGGATCGCCGCCGCCGCGGCGACCGACGGGTGGTTTACCGACGACCGTTGAACCGGACACCAATCCCGGTTTTGAAGAGCCAATCGGTCGGCCCGCAGATAATGGAACTCCTCCATCCACGCGGGACCTGTTCAATCTCGACGACGACAAGTCCGGAACTCCCTCCGGCGGCGGAACGCCGGCACCGTTTGGACGCGACGTGGAGAAGCCCCCGATTGAAGGGGCTGAGCACGTGATTCCGCGTCGGGCGGCTCCGATTGAGGCCGACGCGATCAAAGACGACTTTCAGATGCCGATGGAGAACGTTGGTCCCCGTCTGGAAGCCGTGATCACTTCGCAGGCGATCGCGGTGAAGGAACGGTTGCCGTTGCGGCCGCGCTTCTCGGTTCCGACCGTTGCCCGGGCGCACGTTCGTCCGCAGGGGGAGTGGAGTCTCGGGGCAATGACCCGGCTGGCCGGGAACCCGTGACGGGACAGGCTGACTGCAATTGATTATGCTGCGGGGGGTGTGGAGCGAATCGCTGCACGCCCCTGTTTTCATAGCAGGACGACGGATTGAGGTCGTCTGCACCCGCGGGATGCCTGCATGCGCAAGATTGCCATTGTTGGACTGGGCCGGTTTGGACTGGCCGTGGCGCGGCAGCTCGTTTCGACTCACGTGCAGGTGATCGCGATCGACTCCGATCCGGACCTGATCGACGAGGCGAAGGATCTGGTCGATCTGGCGCTGGTGCTTGATTCCACCGACGAGCGGGCGCTGCGAAGTCAGGAGATTCACAAAGTCGACGCGCTGGTCGTGGCGATCGGTGAGAATTTCGAAGCGGCCCTGCTGACGGCGGTGATCGCCAAGCGGAATCTCAAGATTCCGCAGGTCATCTGCCGGGCGAGCATGCCGATTTATGCGGAGATCTTCCGGCAGATCGGCGCGGACGAAGTGATCCAGCCCGAGACCGAAACGGGCATCCAGCTCGCCCGTCGACTGGCCAATCCGTTTCTCGAAGACTTTTTCGACCTGGGTGAGGGATTTTCGCTGATCGAGATGCATGCGCCGTCGCCGTTTATCGGGAAGACGCTGCGTGACCTGAATCTCCGGGCAAAGTATGCGGTGAACCTGGTGGCGCTGCGCAGAACGTTGCGGAGCATCTCTTCAACCGGCGAGGAGATCGTCAAGGAGAGCATTGCGGTTCCGCAGCCCGACGACGTGATCGCCACGGAGGATGTGCTGATCGTGATCGGCGCGAACACCGATCTGGGGCGGTTGCCAAAGGAGTAGTTGAGAGTTGAGAGTTGAGAGACCAGAGATAGACCAAGAAGCGAGATCTCCTCCGTACTCTCTTGCGATCAGCGACAAGCGATCAGCCCTCCCACTCTGGCTATTCGCTACTCGCTCTTCCCTGCTCGCTGCTTCCCCACGCAAAACAGGTGCTGCTCGCCGCGCAGGAAGAGCTGACCCTGCGAGATGGCGGGCGAGGCGTAGCTGAATTCGCCGAGCGGGTTCTCGGCGACGAGGTCGTATTTCGGGCCGGGGCGGACGATTTTCGTCGTGCCGTCGTCGGCGGTGAAATAGACCAGGCCGCCGACGGCAACGAGCGAGGCGCTGTAGTGCGGGGCCATCCGCTCGGCCCAGAGTCGCTCGCCGGAGTCGGCGTCGTAGCAACTGGCGATGCCGTCGTCCGCGGCGACGAGCAGGTATTTGTCGAGGACGACGGGCGACGGGACGTAGGAGCAGTTTTTGCGGGATTCCCAGGCGATGTGGGAGGACGTCACGTTGCCGTGTCCATCCGGTCGGATCGCCTGGATGTAACGGTCGGGGAAACCGGCGGTCAGGAACAAATGTTTGCCGTTATAGACCATCGAGGCCACGAATTGCTCGGTGGGGCCGTCCATTTCCCAGTGCTGATGGCCGTCGTGCGGATCGAGGCTGACGACCGACTTGCTGCCGGAGAAAACCATCTGTGTCCGGCCGTCGATCTCGCGGATGATGGGGGTGACGTAACTGCGGGTCTTGTGTTTGCGGGGGACCTTCCAGCGGGTTTCGCCGGACTGGCGGTCGAGTGCGACGATGTACGAATCGCCATCGTGATCGCCGTTGACGATCACCAGGTCCTCGAACAGGATCGGCGAGGAGCAGAAGCCGTGGACGCTGGCGAAGCGGCCGGGACGGACGGTCCATTGCGGTTTGCCGTCGAAGTCGAGAGCGGTGACGACCATATCGCCGGGCGTCCGTTCCTTGTCGCTGCCGAAATCGGCTTCGAGGAAAGAGACGTAGATCTGTTGGCCATCGGTGACGGGGGTGCCCGAGGCCCGACTGTTGAGCTTGTGGTGCTTTTCGAGCAGGGCTTCCAGGACGGTCTGCTGCCAGAGAACGGCGCCGTCGCGGCGGTCGAGGCAGATCAGGACGCGGTCCTGTGTATCTTCGAGGCAGGAGGCGACGAAAACGCGATCGCCCCAGACGATGGGGGACGAGTGGCCGACGCCCGGAATGCGGGTTTTCCAGGCGACGTTTTCGCCGGTCTCGCCGTTCCAGTGCTGTGGAATGTGCTCTTCGAGGCTGGTGCCGTCGCCGCGGGGGCCGCGCCAGCCGGTCCAGTTTTCGGCGGAGGCGATCGTCGTCGGCAGACCGAGTACGCAGGCGAACAGGGCGAAACGCAGTTGGAGCGACATGCAGGAACCCCGCAGAAACCGAGCTTGGACGCAAAACGCATCCACGCCGGCGAATGTATCGCCGACGTGGATCTGCGACAACGTCATCGAGCGAACGTGTGTCAGGGGACTGCGGCAGGATCAGGCATGCCCGGCATGGCTCCGGGGGCGCCCGGCATTCCACCAGCGGGCATCCCGGGCACGGCTCCACCAGGCGCGGGTTCGAATTGCTGCTGGACCGCCTCCGGTTCGTCCTTCTCTCCCCAGATGGCCTCCTGGATCAGCGGAGACGCGATCAGGCCGACGATGACCAGGATCAAGCCGATAAACGAAGTCAAGAAACCAAGGATTGCCGTGAGGCAGCCCGGTTTCGCTTCGCCCCAGTGATTGACCGTGTAAATCAACAGAATGATGAATGCCGCGAGGGTCAGGATGTCAACGAGAATCCGGATAAAGTCAAAGCCATACATCGCGATCAGAATTCCTGCGCCGATCCGGACGAGCCAGAACGACGAGAGGAAGAAACCCGCGGCGGAGTAGAAAGGGTTGCCGTGGTCCATGGCCTCTTTGCTGACCATCAGGACGCCGCCGGTTTCGGCGAGCGCGCCTCCGCAGATGATTCCAACCAGGATCGAGGGCGCCAGATCGGAATTGAAAAGCGTCGAAACGACCAGTCCGCCGACGCCGCCGACGAGTGCCAGGATTCCCGTGACAGCGATCGCTTCCAGGAGCCGCCACTTTGGTGCTCTTGGGCTTGTACTCGTCGTCCTCGTCGCGGGAGAGAATGGCCTTGTACTTGTACTGCTTGGCCTGCCCGATCAGCCCCAGAGCGGGGCGGAAGTAGTAGACGAATTGCCCATTCGTCCGCATGTTGAACAGTGCCGTGAAGCCGAACGGAATGAACGCGACGCACCACAGGATGCCGGGAATGATCAGGGGCTGGTAATTGACCGGGACCGGGTCGGGGATTGGAGCCTCGGCGGGAGGGGGGGCTTCGCCCTTTTTCTGGACCTTGGGTTTGTTCTCGGCGGCCCACTTGCGGCGGTGGATATCGGCGTTGCTCTCCATCGCGTTCACAACGCCGAGGACGTCGTTGCCGTAGATGGCGACCGTCGCGCCGATGGTGCCGATGGTCGCAATGTTGGTCGAGAGCGCCAGGAGGACCCAGACCATGGAGCCTTTGAAGGTCTGACCGAGCGAGGGAAGGATCTTCCAGAACATCCAGCCGGGATGGGAGATGGGCATTGCCATATGGCCCATGACGCCGGGGAATGCCAGCAGGACTGGGATGTACGCCAGGGCGGCCAGGATTCCCATCACGTAGGTCGGCGAGCCATTACGAACCAGGATGGCGCCGATGCCGACGGGGATGGCCAGGATGGGGCCGGCAAAGGCGAAGTTCCAGGCGAAGAACTTGATGCCGAGGGCGCTGGCGGTGAAGAAGTCGAAGTTCAGCCGCTTGATCTTGTCCTTTTTCTCCATCGCATTCTGGATGATGTAGACGTCGGCGAGCCAGTACCAGCCGGGGATCACCATCAGGCAGACGGCGGTGACGAAGCCGAAGAAGACGCGGGGGGGCCAGGTCGAGTTGTAGAGGAACATGAAGATCGAGAAGGCCGCGAGCAGCGACGCGACGATCGAATACATGATGGAGCGGAAGGCCAGCCCTTTATTGCGGCCGACGAATTTCCAGCCGTCGTTCCAGAGTCCCTTGAAGAACTTGTCGGGATCGGGGCCTTTAAGGGCCCGTTTCTTGGCGGCTGCACCCATGCCGCCGGTCGACGTGTCGTAGCCGCATTCGGGGCATTCGGTTTCGTCTTCTTCGAGGTTCTTCAGGTCGCAGCCGCACTTGGGGCAGATGCGGGCCTTGCGATCCTCGATATTCCGGAGATCAAGCGACGCGAAGTCGTCGTCGGTTGACGCTTTCTTCTTGACCGGCTTTTTCACGGGCGCTTCGGAGTCGCCGGCGGGAATCGGAATCCGGGTATCGCAATCGGGGCACTTGACCGCTTTGCCGCGGGCGGAGTCCGGGACCGACAGCACTTTCTGGCAGGTACTGCACTTGACCTTAACCGACATGGCGAGACGCACTCCGCAAACGGCCCGTTTCGCGAGTGGGAATACTCCCGCCGCGAACCGTTCCATGGCAATCCGGGATGTCGTTTCAGACAGCAGAAACAGGGTGCGGGTACTGTACCAAGTTTGAGAGTCATTGCACGCTTCGACGGGGATGGTGGGGATCCGAACTTGGAGGTGGACTATGGATTTTCCCGTAGGTCCGAAACTTTCGGGGTTCCCCGGGGGTTCAATTCCCTATAGCAAACTCCAATCTGCCTGCCGTGGCGTTCAGCGCGGAGGCTTCCTGCAGAAGGCGATCCGTCATGCGATTGCACGTCGTCAGATTTGCCGGTTGTGCCGGTTTTGCGCTGGCGCTCCTCGGGGGCGCCGCGGGTGCTGAGAAGTCCGGAACGCCCGATCCGGCGCGTACGGCAGCTCAGGTGGATCAGTTGTTGAATGCGGAGTTCAGCAGAGTCGGCGCCGGGACAGCTCCGCGGTGCAATGACGCGGATTTTCTGCGACGGGCGTCGCTGGACCTGGCGTCGCGACTGCCGTCGCCGCAGCAGGTAACGCTGTTCGGACTGAATCCGGACGGCGAAAAGCGTGCGAAACTGGTGGACGAACTGGTGTCGTCCGAGGATTTCGCCCGAAACTGGGCCAGGTACTGGCGCGACGTGATCTTCATGAACGCGACCGACATGCGCTCCCGTCGGGGGATGGGGACGTTCGAAGAGTGGATGACGGATCGGCTGCAGTCGGGGGGGAAGTGGGACGAGATCACCACCGAGCTGCTGACCGCCACGGGAGATGTGCAGGAGAACGGGGCGACGGCGCTGTTCTTTGCACATGGATCTGAGGCGCCCGAGGTGGCGGCGGAGGCCAGCCGGATTTTTCTGGGAATCCAAATCCAGTGCGCGAACTGCCACGACCATCCTTCCGACGTGTGGAAGCGGGAGCAGTTCCACGAACTGGCGGCGTTCTTTCCGCGGACGGCGCTGCGTCCCGTGCTGGAAGACGGTCGGCAGCGGAGTTTTGAAGTGGTCTCTGTGAACGCGGAGCGCGGCGGGCGGGGCGGACCCTTGGGCAACAATCCCGAGCAATTCCTGCGGTTCATTGACCGGAATCGGGATGGGAAGGTCACGAAGGCGGAAGTCGAAGCCTCGCCGCGCGGTCAGCAGCTCGGGCAGATTTTTCCGCGGCTGCTGGAATTCGGGGATAAGAACAAAGACGGCGGACTCGACCTGGAGGAGATCAAAACGCTGCCGATGCCCGACATGCAGCGGCGGGGGAGCACCGAGCACTATATGCCGGATCTGAGCGATCCGTCGTCACGCGGGAAGCTCGTCCAGCCGAAGTTCTTTGTCGACGGCGACAAGGTTGAGCAGGGAATGTCGGATCAGGAGCGGCGGCAGGCCGCGGCGAAAGCCTTCACCGATCCGAGCAATCCGTGGTTCGCCCGGGCGTTTGTGAACCGAATGTGGTCGGAGATGCTGGGCGAAGGTTTTTATATGCCGGTCGATGATATGGGGCCGACCCGATCGGCCCGGTTCCCGGAGGCGCTCGATCTGCTTTCGCAGGGGTTTGTGGCCAGCGGCTACGACGTTGCCTGGGTGATGAAGACCATCGCCCGGACCGACGCCTATCAGCGGCAGATCCGACCGAAACCGGTTTCGGAGGAAACGTTGCCGTTCGCCGCTCAGACGGCGATGCGATTGCGATCCGACCAGTTGTACGGAGCGATTACGCAGGTGCTGGGGTATCGGGAACAAGCAGCGCCGGCAGGCCGGGGCATGATGGGCATGATGGCGGCCCAGCGGTCGCCGCGAAACCAGTTTAACGCTCTGTTCGGTTTCGACCCGTCGACGCCGCAAGCGGATTTGACCGGGGATGTCCCGCAGGCCCTGTTTTTGATGAACAGCCCGCAATTGCGCGGGGCCGTGCAGGCCGACGGCGGCGGACGGCTGGCTCAACTGCTGCAGAAAAACCGGGACGATCAGGATGCGGTGAGCGAACTGTACCTGCTGGTGCTGTGCCGGGAAGCGTCGGACCGGGAGCTGGCGATCAGCCAGGGCTACATCAAGGATGTCGGGAACCGGGGCGAGGCGTTCGAGGATCTGATGTGGAGTTTGCTCAATTCGAGCGAGTTTCTTTCGAAGAGATGAAGGCGGTCGGGCACGGTCCGGCGGGCGGTCAGCGTTGGCCGAAATTCGAAGCACGAAATGCGAAATCCGAAACAAACACCAAGTCCAAGATTCCAGACGGGGCTGAATCATGACAATAGCATGGCACGAAAATGTTTCGCTGACGCGGCGGGGCTGGTCGCGGCGCGGGTTTCTGCACGGAGTGTCGGCGGCGGCTGCCGCGGCGGGAACGCTGAATTTTCGCGATGCGATGTCGCTGCAGGCCAGCGAGTTGCGGAAAGAGGGGAGGTCGCTGATCGTCCTGTGGATGCAGGGCGGACCCAGCCAGTTTGAGACGTTCGACCCGAAGCCGGGTCACGAGAATGGCGGTCCGACCGAGGCAATCGAGACGTCGGTCAGCGGGATTCGAATTGCGAAGGGATGGGAGCAGACGGCGAAGCAGATGGAGCACATCGCGCTGATCCGCTCGATGACCAACAAAGAGGGGAACCATGACCGGGCAACGTACCAGCTCCATACGGGATACATTCCGTCGGGTTCGGTGCGACATCCGTCGCTGGCGGCGAATATCGCCCGCGAAATTCGACCGGACGGGCTGGAATTACCGTCTGTGGTGACGATCGGCAATCAACGGGTCGGTTCGGGAACGGGGGCCGGTTTCCTGGGCGTGGATTATGAGCCGTTCCATGTCACGCAGCCGGGCGGGTTGCCGGACAACGTGGCGGCGGGGACGCCGGCGGAGCGGTATCAGCGGCGGCTGGGGTTGCTGGGACAGCTGGAGGACGACTTTGCGTCCCGCGGCGGGCAAGTGGTGGTTGAGAACCATCGGCGGATCTACGACAAGGCGTCGCGGCTGGTGCTGAGTCCGCAGACGGAGGCGTTCAATCTGGCGGCCGAGTCGGACGCATTGCGGAAAGAATACGGCGACACGGTGTTCGGGAAGGGCTGCCTGCTGGCCCGGCGGCTGGTGGAGTCGGGCGTGACCTACGTGGAAGTTCGTGCGGGGAACTGGGATACGCACCAGGAGAACTTCGAGGCGACAGGCCGGTTGGCAGGGGAAGTGGATCCCGGGATGGGGGCGCTGATCGGGGATCTGCACCAGCGCGGGATGCTCGAGCGGACGATGGTTGTGTGGATGGGCGAGTTCGGGCGAACTCCGAAAATCAACCCGCGGAATGGCCGCGATCACTACCCGCGGGCGTTCTCGGTGGCCGTCGCCGGGGGGGGCGTGAAGGGGGGCCAGGTGATCGGGTCGACCGGGAAAGACGGGGGAGAAATCTCCGATCGACCGGTGGCGGTCAACGATCTGTTTTCGTCGATCTGTCATTCGCTGCAGGTCAATCCGGCCCACGAGAACATGAGTCCGCTGGGGCGCCCGATGAAGATCGTCGACGGCGGCGAAGTGGTGAAAGAGCTTTTCGCGTAAGCTGATATTGGGAAATGGGTAACACCGTTTGGAATGACCGCTTCCGGGTGCGTCCGCGTGAGAGCCGCGGGCGTTGCCTGACGCTTCGTTTTCGGGGACTTCTGGACACCCGAGTTAGAGTTGTCGATTTTCCGGAGAGTGAAGAGGATTTCGGAGGGTGATCGGGCGGCAAGTTTGACTCCCGGCGCTTGATCTTCTGGAGTGCGGTCTCTACACTCTTCGTTTCCCCCATGCCCGGAGAGAATCCGTGCGTTGGTGTCATTTGTCGGAAGTTATTGGATAACAACGAGTTGTTGCTCGCGTCGGCGGTGCCGATTGCGACCGAACGGGTGAAGCAGAATGCCGACGATCAACCAGTTGATTCGCAAGCCACGCAAGGTGCAGCCGGTCCGGACGAAGTCTCCGGTGCTGGAATCGTGTCCGCAGAAGCGCGGCGTGTGCATGCTGGTCAAGACGGTGACCCCGAAGAAGCCGAACTCGGCTCTGCGAAAGGTTGCCCGTGTGCGGTTGTCGAACGGCAAGGAAGTGACCGCTTACATTCCGGGTGAAGGCCACAACCTGCAGGAGCACTCGATTGTGCTCGTGCGCGGCGGCCGCGTTCGCGACTTGCCCGGTGTGCGATATAAGGTGATTCGTGGCGTGCTGGATACGCTGGGCGTGACCAATCGTAAGCAGGCTCGCAGCCGCTACGGCGCCAAGCGTCCCAAGTAAGCTGCTGTTGTTGGAATTCATCGATCAATTTGCCCGCGTCGGGCGTTTGCAAGCTCTGAGGTTCTGGAATGGCCGATCGCTTTACTGTCAGTCGTACGAATCTGCGGCCGGATACCCGGTATGGTTCGAAGCTGGCTTCGAAGTTCATCAACTGTCTGATGCACGACGGCAAGAAGTCCGTGGCGCAGTCGGTGTTCTATTCGGCGCTCGACATGATTGCCGAGAAGCTGCCCGACCGGAACCCGATCGAAGTCTTCACGGCTGCGGTCGACAACTGTCGTCCGGGCATTGAGGTTCGCTCGAAGCGCGTGGGCGGTGCGAACTATCAGGTGCCGACGCCGGTCGGTCCGAAGCGGCAGCAGACGCTGGCGATCCGCTGGATCCTGCAGGCCTGCCGCGGGAAGAAGGGCCGTCCGATGGACCGCAAGCTCGCCGAAGAGTTCCTGGCCGCTTATCGTCGTGAAGGCACGGCGATGACGACGCGCGAGAACGTGCATCGTATGGCCGACGCGAACAAGGCCTTCGCTCACTTCGCCTGGTAAGCTGACGCCGCCAGCCGGGCGGCACGCAGTTCATGAATTCGGCGGGACAGCGCTGGAGGGAAATCACCTTCGCGCAGTCCCGCCGTTTTGCATTTTCCGGATTCGGTTTTCGTCTTCTGTCATTGGTTCGGAACGGTGCTGTCATGTCGTACGACATTCACAAAGTCCGCAACATCGGCATCATTGCCCACATTGATGCCGGCAAGACGACGACGACCGAGCGGATTCTGTTTTACGCCAAGTCGACGCACCGGATGGGGGACGTCGACTCCGGCAACACGATCACGGACTTCGATCCCGAAGAGGCGGCGCGCGGGATTACGATTTACTCGGCGGCGGTGACGTGTCACTGGCTGGAACACACGATCAATATCATCGATACGCCGGGGCACGTGGATTTCACGGCAGAGGTGGAGCGCAGTCTGCGTGTGCTGGATGGCGGCGTGGTGGTCTTCAGTGCGGTCGAGGGGGTCGAGGCGCAGAGCGAGACGGTGTGGCGGCAGGCCGATCGTTATCGCGTGCCGCGGATGTGCTTCATCAACAAGCTGGACCGGATGGGAGCCTCGTTCGAGCGGACTTTCGATCAGGTGGTGAGCCGGCTGCACGGGAATCCGCTGGCGTTGCAGATTCCGATCGGCGAGGGGCCGATGACGAATGCGGACGGGTTTCGGGGGGTCATTGACCTGGTGACGATGCAGGCGTTGTTTTTCGACGCCGAGAGCCAGGGGGCGACGATCCGCGTCGAGCCGATTCCGGAGTCCGAACAGGAGCGGGCTGACGAGTGGCGGGTGAAGCTGCTCGACGCCGTGGCGATGCTCGACGACGAAGTGTTTGCCGTCTACGACGCGACGGGCGACCTGCCACCGGACCAGATCCGGCGCGTGGTGCGGAAGGCGACCCTGGCCTATCAGCTTCAGCCGCTGCTGTGCGGTTCGTCGCTGAATCACATCGGTGTGCAGCCGCTGCTGGATGGCGTTGTGTGGTATCTGCCGAGTCCGGCGGATGTGCCGCCGGTTGAGGGGAGAAATCCCAATCCCAAAAAGCTCGAAGTTGTCGAAATTCGCAAGGCGGAGGACGGCGAGCCGTTCGCGGGCCTGGTCTTCAAAATTGTCGCGGACCAGCATAACGAGCTGTGCTTTGTGCGGATCTATTCAGGGACGTTGAAGAGCCGTTCCCGGCTGCTGAATCCGCGAACCGGGGCCAAGGAGCTGATCAGCCAGCTCTGGCGGATCCGGGCCAGCGACCGGGAGAAGCTGGAGGAGGCGTTTGCGGGCGATATTGTCGGCGTCGTCGGTCCGAAGGACTCGGCCA
Organism: uncultured Planctomycetaceae bacterium; assembly: GCA_942493135.1. GTDB lineage: Bacteria > Planctomycetota > Planctomycetia > Planctomycetales > Planctomycetaceae > Planctellipticum. The sequence continues at coordinate 4,773,987 of OW818684.1, forward strand.
CGGGGGATACGCTGTGCGATCAGAGCCAGCCGATCCTGCTGGAATCGATCCGGTTCCCGGATACGGTGATCTCGATGGCGATCGAGCCGGAGACGAGCGCGGAGCGGAAGAAGCTGGAGGAAGTGCTCCGGCTGATGGCGAAGCAGGATCCGACGTTCCGGGCCGAGATCAGCGAAGAAACCGGCCAGACGATTATCAGCGGCATGGGAGAGCTCCATCTGGAGATCATCGCCAAGCGGATGCAGCGAGATTTCGGCCTGAAGATTCGTGTTTACAAGCCTCGTGTGACGTACCGGGAGACGGTTGCGAAGCTGCTGGAGCATCGGGAGCGGTTCGAGCATCAGGCGGCAAACAGCACGCAGTTTGCGGAATTGACGATCCGGATCGAACCATTTTCAGGAACTGAGCCGGTCACAATTGAAAACAAACTCAAACCGGGTACACTACCGCCCGACCTGCTGAATTCGGCGCTGCAAGCACTGCGTGACGAATCCAGCGGGGGTGGTTTAGTCGGTTATCCGCTGATGAACGTGAAGATCACGCTCATGGATGCCGAATACCGCGAAAATGAGACCACGGAAGTCGCCGTGAAAACGGCGGCTGCCAGGGCTCTCCGAAATGCACTTCAGTCTGCCGGGGTTGTGCTCCTTGAGCCAATCATGAAGCTGGAGGTTGTGACGCCCGAGGATTTCCTGGGGAATATCACGGCCGACCTGAGTTCGCGGCGGGCGATGATTGTGAATACGGAGATCCGGGGCAATCTGGTGGCTCTGCAGGCGGAATCACCACTTTCGCAGATGTTTGGTTACTCGACTCAGGTGCGAAGTCTGTCTCAGGGGCGGGCGTCGTATTCCATGGAGCCGCTTCGCTTTGATGCGGCTCCGGGCGATGTGCTGGCGGGCATGTTGGGTCAGTAGAAGTTGCCGCGCGGTATGGCTGGCGTACCCGATTTGGCGTCCGAGCCGAGTCGAAGGGCGTTATCATCCGGGCGGCCGGTGTTGTTTCGCGATTCTCTCCCGCGGTTGATTGACAGTCGCGGGGTCCGTTATTAAACTTGTCGATTCCCTTGCCGCCGGTGCCCTTCTCGTCTTGATTGGCCGGCTGTAAGTTGTTTGTGAAAAGGGACTTGGCGTGGCTGGCGCAAAACAGGAATGCATCCGGATTCGGATGGAAGCCTACGATCACTCTGTGCTTGATCAGTCGGTGTCTGAGATCGTCGATACGGCGAAGCGGACCGGGGCGATTGTGCATGGTCCGATCCCGCTGCCGACGCGTATCGAGCGGTATACGGTTTTGCGAAGTCCGCATATTGACCGCAAGTCCCGTGAGCAGTTTGAAATTCGGACGCACAAGCGTCTGATCGATATTCTCCAGCCGACCGGCAAGACCATCGACGCTCTCAATAAGCTGTCGCTGCCGGCTGGCGTGGACGTCAAGATTCGGGCCTCGGCCGGCTAGCGGTGGGTGCGGTTGCAGTTCTGTCAGCAGGACGCGGCTGCCGCCGTTCTGGTTCGTGGTTTTCGTCGCGTGATTCTGCAGTAATTGAGGTACGGTCCGATGCCCAGGGGCTTGTTGGGACGCAAAGTCGGGATGACGCAGGTCTTTGACGAGACCGGCGCGGTGATTCCGGTGACTGTTCTGGAGTTGGGGCCGTGCGTGGTTCTCCAGGTGCGGACTGCGGAGAAGGATGGCTATGAAGCCGTTCAGCTCGGGTTTGGCGATAAGCCACGGCGGCTGGCGAGCCGGGCGGAGCGCGGTCACGTGGCGGCGATCGGCAGCAAGCGTCAGAAGTCGCGCCAGGCGGCTGGCGTCGAGACGCTGGTGAAGGCTGAGACTGAGCCGAAACAGTATGTGCGCGAATTTCGGACGGACGGCGAGAAGGCGGAGTATGCAGTTGGTCAGGTGCTGACCGCGGCGGCTCTGGCGGATGTGGCGTTCGTCGACGTGATCGGGACGATCAAAGGGCGTGGTTTTGCCGGTGGTATGAAGCGCCACAACTTTCACGGTCTGTGTGCCAGTCACGGCGTGAAGAAGGCTCACCGGTCGCTCGGTTCGACCGGTCAGCGGCAGGATCCGGGCCGCGTGTTTAAGGGGCAGAAGATGCCCGGGCACTGGGGTGACAGCCGGGTGACCGTCCGTCGTCTCAAGGTCGTGCGGATCGATGAAGCGAACAACACGGTGCTGATTCGCGGTGCGGTGCCGGGTTACAACGGCGCGTACGTGATGGTGCGTGAGACGAACTGCTACTAAGAGCGTCGTTCTCTTTGAGTGGGTTGACTCCCAGGCTAGCAGCAGGCTGAGACATGATTTCCGTAGCAGTATACAATCAGGCCGGTCAAGACACTGGGGCGAAGTATGAATTCGACCCGGCGGAGCTGGCAGGTGAGATTAATAAGCAGTTGCTTCACGACGCCGTCGTGATGTACCAGGCGAACCTGCGGCAGGGGACTTCGAAGACGAAGACCCGGTCGGAAGTCGCCGGCAGCTCGCACAAGCTGTATCGCCAGAAGGGGACGGGTAACGCCCGTGCCGGTAACAAGCGGACTCCGGTTCGTCGCGGTGGCGGTCACGCCTTTGCGAAGCGGCCGAAGGACTGGAGCTACCGGTTGCCTCGCAAGGCGCTGCAGATTGCCACGCGAATGGCGGTGCTCGGAAAGTTTCAAGATAATGAGGTGACCGTCGTCGACAGCCTGACGATGGATCAGCCGAAGACGAAAGTGATGGCCGCGGTGCTGAAGGCGCTGGGCGTCGAGAAGGACAGCTGCCTGCTGGCGATTGACGATCACGACGCTGTGGTCTGGCGGTCGGCCCGGAACATTCCGACGCTATCCGTTTCGCCGGCGGCGGATCTGAATGCCCTGAAGCTGCTCGAGAAGCGGCGGCTGGTGGTGACGACGAAGGCTTTGGATCAGATCCGCGGCAAAGTTCAGGGTGGTTGATCGGAATTCGGCGACCGCCGGGCGGGAGTGAGTGAAGATGGCTGAGCAATACGTGCCGGGACTGCAGTTGGAGCCGTACCAGGTGGTGCTGCGTCCGCTGGTGACGGAGAAGGGGACGTACCTGTCCCAGCGAAATAACGCCTATACGTTCGAAGTGAATCCGCTGGCGACCAAGGAGGATATCCGCCGTTCCGTGCAGGAGCTGTGGAATGTCCGGGTGGTTGGCGTGCGGACGCAGAATCGGGTCGGCAAGCCGCGTCGTCACAAGATGATGCAGGGTCAGATGAAGTCGTGGAAGAAGGCCATCGTCGAGTTGCATGAAGACGATCGGATCGCGTTCTTCTAAGACGGTTTGAGTGCCGGTCTGACGTTCTTACGAAATCATCGCTGGAAGTGAAGTTATGGGTCTTCGAAAATACAAGCCGACGAGCCCCGGGCGGCGCAGCGGGATGGTCAGCGACTTCGCTGAGATCACCGACAAGAATAAGAAGCCCGAGAAGGGTCTTCTGGTTCCGGCGAAGAAGCGTGGCGGTCGGAACTTCCAGGGGAAGATCACGATTCGGCATCGCGGCGGCGGACACAAGCGGATGTACCGCCTGATCGATTTCAAGCGGACGAAGGATGACGTCGCCGGGACGGTAACCCATATCGAGTACGATCCGAATCGGACGTGCCGGATCGCTCTGATTCAATATGCGGACGGTGAGAAGGCTTACATCCTGGCTGCCGAGGGGATGAAAGCCGGCGATCAGGTGTTTAACGGTCCGAACTCGGAGCCGAAGCCTGGCAACTGCATGCCGATGGAGAATATTCCGCTCGGTACGACGATTCATAACATTGAAATGCAGCCTGGCCGCGGCGGCCAGTTGGTCCGAAGTGCGGGTGTGTCTGCGGTCCTCAACGCCCGCGAAGGGAATTGGGCTCAGATCACGCTGCCGTCGGGGGAAGTTCGGCGTCTGCCGGTCAAGTGCCGGGCGACGATCGGGACCATCGGTAACAGCGAGCACATGAATATTGTGATCGGCAAGGCCGGTCGCGTGCGTTGGAAGGGGCGTCGTCCCCGCGTTCGTGGTTCGGCGATGAACCCGGTCGCTCACCCGATGGGTGGTGGTGAGGGTCGTCGGTCGGGCGGTCGTCACCCGGTGAGCCCGACGGGCAAGCTTTCGAAGGGCGGTCGGACGCGGAATCCGCGGAAGCCGTCGAAGAACGCCATCGTTCGTCGACGCAAGTCGGTTCGCTATGGTCAGTTGAAGGCCTAGTGCCGAGACGCGGTTGTGGGCGTCGGACGTTTCAGACGGTCGACTTCATTCATTCAGATGCTGTTTCGATCAATAGATGTAGTTGGGAGCAGGGCATGGGCCGTTCGCTGAAAAAGGGGCCTTACGTCGACGCCAAGCTGCTCAAGAAGATTGAGAAGCTTGAGGTCGCGCGTCGCAAGGATCCGATCAAGACCTGGGCGCGTCGGTCGACGATTGCACCGGAATTCATCGGTCATACCTTTCTGGTTCACAACGGCCGGACGCACATTAACGTGTACGTCACGGAAGAAATGGTCGGGCACAAGCTGGGCGAGTTTTCACAGACTCGACTGTTCCGCGGCCACGGCAACAAGGGCGGCAAGTAGTCGGAACCCGTCCTGGGCGACTGCGGGAGTACGGTGATGGAATTCCGAGCGGTTTATCGCTATGCACGAATTGCACCGACGAAGGTGCATCAGGTGGTCAACCTGATCCGTGGAAAGACGGCTCAGGAAGGGCTGAACACGCTGCGGTATCTGCCGCATCGCGGGGCCCGGATGGTCGAGAAGACGCTGAAGAGCGCGATCGGGAACGCCGAGGATCGCGGGGCTCGGAACGCCGAGTCGCTGATCATCGTCGAAGCAAAAGTCGATGGCGGCCCGATGTTCAAGCGGATTCAGCCCCACGCCCGTGGGATGGGTTTCTTGATCAAGAAGAAGTTTTCGCACATCACGGTGGCTGTGGAGTCACCGGAGTCGCTGGTGGCCGGAGCAGAGAGCGAAGCATAACCGGACTGCAGGTCGCAGCCAGGCTGCGGCAGTCGAGAGGGACTGACAAAGATGGGTCAGAAGGTTCGGCCGACAGGTTTTCGAGTCGGGATCGTGGAAGACTGGCGGAGTCGCTGGTATGCGACGAAGCGGGAGTTCGGCGACCTGCTGATCGAAGATCATAAGATCCGGAGTTTCGTCAAGCGAAAGTATGAGTTCGCGGGCATCTCCCGGATCATTATCGAGCGTACGCGAGATCAGGTCATCGTGCATCTGCACACCGCCCGGCCGGGGATTATCATCGGCCGGAAGGGGCAGGAGGTCGATCGTCTGAAGGCCGAGCTGGAAGACCAGACTGGTCGTCGGATGGAACTGAAGATCGTTGAGATCAATCAACCGCAGCGGAGTGCGATTCTCGCTGCGGAAGATGTCGCACAGCAGCTGGTGAAGCGAGGCAGCTTTCGTCGCGTGATGAAGCGGACGCTGGACCAGGTGATGGAAGCCGGCGTCGAAGGCGTGAAGATGGAGTTGTCCGGTCGTCTCGGCGGCGCCGAGATGTCGCGGACGGAGAAGGCCAGCCGGGGTTCGATCCCGTTGTCGACGCTGCGGAAGCACATCGACTACGGCCTGGCGGTAGCGCGGACCACGATGGGCGTGATCGGCGTGAAGGTTTGGATCAACCTGGGCGAGTATACGGACGAGGAGACGACAGATGGCGCTCATGCCCAAGCGGGTAAAGCACCGCAAAGAGCAAAGAGGCCGCGTAAAAGGTAACGCCACGCGTGGCAATACGGTCGCCTTTGGCGACTGGGGTCTCCAGACCGTCGAGGCGGGGTTCATCAAGGGCCAGACCATCGAGGCGTGCCGCGTGGCGGCGACCCAGTATGTCCGCGGAGAAGGCAAGCTCTATATCCGCATCTTCCCGAACAAGCCGATGACGGCTCGTCCGCTGGAAACCCGAATGGGTACCGGCAAAGGCGAGCCGGACCACTGGGTGGCGGTCGTGAAGCCGGGGAAGGTTCTGTTTGAGCTGGCCGGTGTGAGCCTGGAAGCGGCACGCGAGTGTTTTGCGCGAGTTGCGTACAAGCTGCCCGTGAAGGTGCGGCTGGTCGGACGGTTGCCGGGGGCTTAGCCCGGCGTTGCGGCAGGGGCCGCCAGGGTGGACGGAACGATGAATAAAGCGAATCAGCTGCGGGAAATGAGCTCGGAACAGCTTGAGTTTCAGATGCGTGAAACTCAACAGGGTCTGTTCAAGCTGCGGTTCCAGGCCGCGACGGAGAAGCTCGATGCTCCGAGCAGCTTGCGAAAGCTGCGTCGTGAGATCGCGCGGATCAAGACGGTGTTGCGTGAGCGGGAAGAGGTCCCCGCGGGGGCATAGTCCGGCTGGTAGTGTTGGGAAGTGAATCGCGGCTGGCCCGCGCAGTTTGGACGACGGACGAAATCATGCGGAAGCAACTGACTGGCGTAGTCACCAGCGACAAGATGAGCAAGTCGCGTCGCGTGGAAGTGGCTCGCGTTTACCGGCATCCGAAGTATGGGAAGACCATCCGTCGGCGGATCGTGTGCCACATGCACGACGAGAAGAACGAGACGCACGTCGGCGATCTCGTCGAGATTATCGAGAGCCGACCGATGTCGAAGCTGAAGCGATGGGCGCTAGTAAGGGTCGTGCAGACGGCCGCGAAGGCGGCCGGGTCTTCCGCGGACGTCGTCAGCTGATTGCGGCCGGTAGGTTGTTCAGTTTTAATACAGTTTGCTGAGTTAGCGGGAACGGACAGAACATGATCCAGATGCAGACGATGCTGGACGTCGCCGACAACACGGGGGCCAAAACAGCCCGGTGCATCAAGGTGCTGGGAAGTTCCCGTCGCCGATACGCTGGCGTGGGCGACGTCGTGGTCGTTGCCGTGCAGAAGTCGCTGCCGAACGGTACGATCAAGCACGGTCAGGTCGTGAAGGGCGTGATCGTTCGGTGCAAGCAGCCGACCCGCCGGGTCGATGGGAGCTATGTGCGGTTCGACAGCAATGCGATCGTGATTGTCGATAACGATAACAACCCGAAGGGAACGCGAATCTTTGGTGCGGTCGCTCGTGAGTTGCGCGAGCGACGGTTCATGAAGATTGTCAGCCTTGCGGCGGAAGTGGTCTAAGCACGGGGTTCGGCTCCGCCGGAGAAGGGTGTCGAAAAAATGCGGATTCGCAAGGGTGATTCGGTGATTGTGGTCACCGGTGATGATTCGGCGGCGACGCCGCGCAAAGTTCTGCAGCTCCTGGACGGCGGGCGCAAGCTGGTCGTCGAAGGGGTGAACCGAGTCTACAAGCACGTGCGTCGCGGCCATCCGAAGAGCCCCCAGGGCGGTCGGTTGCAGTTGGAGATGCCGATCGATGCATCGAACGTTCTGCTCCACTGCCCGGCGTGCGGTCAGGGGACGCGGGTGGGGCTGCGATACAGCGACGAGGGCCGCAAAGAGCGGTTCTGCAAGAAGTGCCAGGCGACGCTCAGCACAGTGGGCGCGGTCCGGGCGACTTACGCGAAGAAATCAGAATAGCGGACGTGCCGGATCACGCGTGGTGGCGTCGTGGTCGGCGGGTTGAGAACAGCAAACGCGGGATAGGGAAGACGGCCAGATGGCTCGCCTGTTGACGAAATACCGTGAAGAGATCGTTCCCCGGTTGCGCGAGGCGCTCGGACGCGACAACGTCCACGCTCTGCCGAAACTGGAGAAGATCGTCGTGAACATGGGCCTCGGCAAGTCGATCCAGGAACGCAAGCGGCTCGACGAAGCCACAGAGCATCTGGCGACGATTACCGGCCAGAAGGCTCAGATCACGAAGTCTCGTAAAGCCGTCTCGGCGTTCCGTCTCCGCGAGGGGATGGAAATTGGGTGCCGGGTGACACTTCGGGGCCAGCGGATGTACGAGTTTCTGGATCGGCTGATCACGCTGGCGTTGCCGAGAGTGCGCGACTTTCGCGGTCTGAACCCGGACGGGTTCGACGGTCGCGGCAACTACAGCATGGGACTCAACGAGCAGGTGGTTTTTCCGGAGGTGAATCCGGACAAAGTGACGTTTGTGCAGGGCATGAACATTACGATGGTGACTTCGGCTCTGACGAATGACGAAGGCCGGCTCCTGCTGCGTGAAATGGGACTGCCCTTCCGCAAGGATTGATCGGTCGACGAACGACCTGGAACACCCGCAACTTACAAGACTTTTTTCGGGCGACGGACATGGCCACTAAGGCACACATTGCCAAGGCAAAGCGGAAGCCGAAGTTTTCGACGCGGCTGGAACATCGTTGTGCACTCTGCGGTCGTCCGCGGGCCGTGTATCGCAAGTTTAAACTGTGCCGGATCTGCTTCCGGAATATGGCCCTCGACGGTTTGATCCCGGGCGTGAAGAAAGCCAGCTGGTAGTGTGTGCGTGAGCGTGTGGCTTTCAGCCGTGCGGCGCAGCAACGAAGGAATTGTCCGCGATGATGACTGACCCGGTCGCAGACCTGCTGAACCGATTGCGTAATGCGATCGCGATTGAACGACCGTTTGTGGACGCTCCGCTGTCGAAGCTGAAGGTGAGTATCGCCCAGGCTCTGCAGCGCGAAGGCTACATCTGGGACTTCGAGGTGATCGAAGGCAATCCTCAGGGGACGCTGCGGATCAACCTGAAGTATGGGCCGAATGGCGAGCGCGTCATTCAGCAGATCAAGCGGGTCAGCACGCCTGGCCGGCGGGTTTACTCGGGTGTCCGCGACCTGCCGAACGTTTTGCAGGGGCTTGGCATCGCACTGGTTTCGACCAACGCGGGGGTGCTGAGCAACCGAGAAGCGAGGCAGAAGGGGCTGGGCGGCGAAGTTCTCTGTACGATCTCCTAGTCGTCGAGACTTCTGGGTCTGTGCGGATCGGTATTTCACAGTCGGCGGAATGGTGCTGGTATGTCTCGAATTGGCAAAAAACCTGTCCCGGTGCCCGCTTCGGTGACCGTCAAGATTGACGGATCGAAAGTGTCGGTCAAGGGGAAGAACGGCGAACTGACGCTCGGCGCGCACGATCTCGTGACGGTGCGGTTCGACGAGGCGAAGCGAGAGATTCTCGTGGAGCGCCCGAACGATACACGCGACGCGCGGGCTCTGCATGGCTTGACCCGCGCCCTGCTGAATAACATGGTGCTGGGCGTCGAGAAGCAGTGGGAAAAGAAACTCGAAATTCAGGGCGTCGGCTACCAGGCCTCGCTCGCGAATAAAGTGCTGACGCTGCAGGTCGGTTTTGCCAACGCGATCAAGCTGCCGGTGCCGGCGAACGTGGTGTGCGAAGTCCCGGATAACACGCACATCGTCGTCAAGAGTCTGGACCGGCAGTCGTGCGGTCAGTTTGCAGCAGAGATCCGGGCGGTGCGACCGCCGGAACCGTATAAGGGCAAGGGAATCCGGTACGCCAACGAACGCGTCCGTCGTAAGGAAGGCAAGGCGGCCGGCAGCTAAGGCTGAGGCGACTGAGGCGGTGTGGTTCGGCTGGGTGGATAAGTGGCAGAATTATGAAACTTCAAAAACGTATTACGCAGCAGAAGACGCGCCGGCAGTATCGCGTGCGGAACGTCGTCCGGGCGACCGGCCGTCTGCGCCTGACGGTTTTCCGCAGCAACAAGCATATCTACGCCCAGATCATCGACGACGAAGCCGGCCAGACGCTGGTGGCGGCGTCGACGGCGGAGCCGGCGATCCGCGGTGGCGAGGGCTCGACCAGCGATACGGAAGCGGCTGGCGCCATCGGCAAGCTGCTGGCGACGCGAGCCATCGAGAAGGGTATTACGCAGGTCGCGTTCGATCGCGGCTCGTATCGCTATCATGGCCGCGTGGCGGCTCTGGCGGACGCGGCGCGCGAGGCCGGACTGGACTTCTAGCAGACATTCGGCAAAAGTGATTCGATACGAAGCGTATCGAGGTGACAGGAGCGAGCAGACGTGGCAAGCGATTCATCATCCGGCGACTCCCCAGAGAAGGTGGTTCAGATCCGCCGCTGCGCGTGCGTGGTCAAGGGCGGCCGCCGGTTCAGCTTCACGGCGCTCGTCGTCGTCGGCGATGGCCAGGGCCGGGTCGGCTACGGCTACGGCAAGGGCGTCGAGGTGCCGCAGGCGGTCGAGAAGGCCGTCAAGCAGGCCAACCGTCGCATGATCCGGGTGCCGATGCGCGGCACGACGATTCCGCACCAGGTTTACGGCAAGTTCGGCACGTCGCAGGTAATGTTCATGCCGGCCAACGCCGGTACGGGCATCATCGCCGGAGCGGGGCTGCGGGCGATCGCGGAATCGCTGGGAATCAAGGACGTCCTGACCAAGGGACGCGGATCGAATAATCCGATGAACGTGGTCAAGGCCGCGTTCGTGGCGCTGAAGCAGTTGCGAACCCGTGAAGATGTGGCTCGGCTGCGGGGAGTTGAACTCTAATGATGATTCATGACGTCAACGTGGGGATCGTCGGCAGCCGGGCGCGGAAGCGCGTCGGTCGCGGCATCGGATCCGGCCACGGCAAGACGAGCGGTCGCGGTCACAAGGGCTGCGCCAGCCGGTCGGGTTACAAGCGGTCGCTGGGGCACGAAGGTGGCCAGACTCCGCTGGTCCGCCGGATCGCCAAGCGCGGTTTCAACAACCGTCAGTTCGCGACGGTCGTCGCCGAGGTGAACCTGTTCGCCTTGGAAGCGTCGTACGACAACGGCGCGGTTGTGACCGTGGAGAGCATGGTCGAGAAGGGGCTTGCCAAGGGCCGCTTCGAGGAATGCAAGATTCTCGGCCAGGGCGAGCTGACGAAGGCGCTGACCGTAACGGCCCATCGGTTCTCCAAGAGCGCCGTGGATAAGATCGTCAAGGCAGGCGGTACCGCGACTCTGCTCGGCGCAGAGTAGGGCTGCTGAGCGGTGGTCGGGCTTGACGGTTGTTCCCGTTATCGGTTACCTGAAGTAACCCGGGTAGGAGCTGCCGGTCGCCGGACTCGCTCACGGAACGGGCACGGCATCTCGGCAGGAACCCCCTGAAATGCTCTCGAAACTGATGATGATCTTCCGCATTCCCGAATTGCGGCAGAAGGTCGTTCTCACGTTTATCCTGCTGGCGGTTTATCGCCTGGGATTCCAGATTCCGCTGCCGTTCATCGATCAGGAGCGGCTGAACGCGACGCTCGAGGGGATGGGAGGCGGCGAGGGCGTCGACCGCGTCATCGCCATGCTGTCGCTCCTCTCGGCCTCCAGCATCGGGATGAGCACCATCTTCGGTCTGGGGATCATGCCGTATATTTCGGCGTCGATCATCTTCCAGCTGCTCGGGACGGTTTATCCGCCCCTGGAGAAGCTGCAGAAAGAAGGCGAGGCCGGCCGGCGAAAGATTAACGAATACACGCGATATGCCACAGTCGTGATCTGCCTCGGGCAGAGCTTCTTCTGGATTCGCAGCATCTCGTCGTCGAACAACTTCTTCGGTTCCGGCGGAAGCCTGATTCTCTCAGAATATAACACGCTTTACTTCCACATGGTCTGCACCCTGATCATGACGGCAGGAACGATCCTGCTGATGTGGATTGGCGAGCAGATTGACGAGTACGGGATCGGCAACGGCGTCAGCTTGCTGATTATGGCGGGCATCCTGGCGCGTATGCCCGAAGCCGGACGGACATTGATCGCCCCCGCGCTGGAAAGTGGCGTTCGGCTGGGAAGCAATACCGGCATCGAGCGTTTCCTGATGCTCGGACTGTTATTTGTCGGCGTCGTCCTGGGTGTCGTGTTGATCACACAGGCCCAGCGGCGGATTCCGGTGCAGAGCGCCAAGCATGTCCGCGGTCACCGAGTGATGGGTGGGCAGCGGACGAGCCTGCCGCTGCGGCTGAACCAGTCGGGCGTCATGCCGATCATCTTCGCCTCCAGCCTGCTGATGTTCCCCCTCTTCCTGTTTACGCAGCTCGAAGCTGTGACCGGCTGGTGGCCGCTTCGGGAACTGAAGGACTCCTTCACGGGGCACGGTTTCCTGTACGAGATTTCGTACATCGCGATGATCTACTTCTTCTGCTACTTCTGGACGGCCATCACCTTTAACCCGAAGGATATGGCGAACAACCTGAAGGATTACGGCAGCTTCATTCCCGGTTATCGGCCGGGAACCCGGACGGCGAACTACCTCGAAGCGGTGATGGTGCGGATTACCTACGTCGGGGCAGCGTTTCTGTCGCTGGTGGCGATCATTCCTTCGATTATTACCGCGATGCTCGGCATCGACTTTCTGGTGGCCAGCTTCTACGGCGGTACGGGCCTGCTGATCTGCGTGTCTGTAGCTCTGGACCTCGTCCAGAAGATCGACAGTCACCTGATCATGCGGAACTACCCGGGGCTGCTCGAAGCCGATCAGCCGACGTGATCGAACGCGGAGCTGCGACTGGTCCCTGCGATGCTCAACGGCGGGCCGGGGCGAGTCTCGCGGTTGCACTGCGGCTTGCAGCGAATGAAATTCGATCCGGCGCCGCGGTGAGTCTGTTGACGGCGACAGTCAGTCGGGCGATCGCGGAGCTCGGTGGCGGGCCGGCGTTCCGAGAAGCGGGCGGGTTCGAAGACGTGGTGGTCCTGATCAACGGGGTCCGGGGCGACGCGAGCTCGCAGCAGCGGCTGGGACTCCAGGATCTGGTTACGATCGATGCCGGCTGCCGCTTTAGCGGCTGGTGTGCGGACGCGGGGCGGACCTGGCGGGTTACGGACAACGGAATCGGCAATGATCTTCTGCTCGTCAGAGCAAGACAGGCGCTGCAGCGGGGTATCGAGAAACTCGGCCAGGACGGCAACTGGTTGGAAGCGGTGGAAGTCTCTCGGGGCTGGATCAGAGGCCTTGGGCAAGAATATCGGGTGGAGCTCACCGGCCACGGAGTCGGACGGGAATTGCACGAAGATCCGGTGTTGACCGGGGTTTCTGCAGACCGAGTGGCGAGGTCCGGACGCGGTCTCGCGGTTGAGTTGTCGGTCTGGCGAGAGACTGGCCGGACAGGCGAAGAGAGTCGGCGGACCGAGTGCATACAATTTGAAGAGACAATCTGGCTGGAACCTGCCGGCGGGGAACTCCTCACCGGCGACGCGACTTGCGAAGTCGGCTGGGATCGTGGAAATGGAGTGCAGTCCCTTGCCCCTTTGGGCGTTGGATGCCTATAATTCGCGATTCTGCTGCGCGTTCCCCGTCAAGGTCAGTGTCTGTCGGAATGGGGTTCGAGTTCGAAGTAGTTGGAATTTAACGACTTCCGACGATTGGCAGGTCGGTGGCTGGCTGCTGTCGGGTCTTTGTGAAGTAAGGTGACGGGCGATGAAGGTGCGTGCAAGCGTCAAGCGGATCTGCGAAGCCTGCAAAGTGGTGCGTCGGAAGGGGCGGATCTACGTGATCTGTTCGTCGAACGCTCGTCACAAGCAGCGTCAAGGCTGATCGCGGCGTCAAGTCAAGTTTTTCCCGGGTAATTTTGCTGGCCAGTTCGGCGCAGCGTTCAGGAGCGGCGGTCTACCATGCCTCGTATTCAGGGTGTTGACATCCCGAACGACAAACCCACGTATATTGCTCTGCAGTATCTGTACGGGGTGGGTGATGCTCGGGCGATGGAGATTTGCTTTACGTTGACGTTGGATCCGCACCGCAAGGCGCGTGAGCTGTCTGACGACGATCTGGCCCGGATCTCGACTCTGCTCGACAAGGAGTTCATGGTCGAAGGCCAGCTCCGTCGTCTGGTGCAGCAGAATATCTCCCGCCTGAAGGACATTCAGTCCTATCGGGGCTATCGTCATCGTCGGAATCTGCCGGTTCGCGGACAGCGGACCCGGACGAATTCGCGGACCCGTAAGGGCGTGAAAAAGACGGTGGCGGGCAAGAAGGGCGTCAAGGACATGAAGCACTAGCCGCCCCGGGTTGGGGAGTGGCTGGCAGTGGAATACGGCTTTGGCCGGGCGGGTTTTGCCGGGTCGGGCGGGTTTAAAGTCAAGAGGTTTGAGAAGTGGCCAAGCCAAAAAAGCGCAAGATTCGCCGCAATGTGAGCCGGGGCGTCGCGCACGTCAAGGCGACGTTCAACAACACCACGGTGACGATCACGGACACCAATGGGGATGTCCTGTGCTGGGCCACCGCCGGCACGGTCGGTTTCAAGGGGAGCCGCAAGAGCACTCCGTTCGCGGCCCAGCGGGCTGCGGAGACGTGCGCCGAACGTGCCTCGAAGTTCGGTCTGAAGGAGATCGAAGTTCGGGTGAAGGGGCCTGGTTCGGGGCGTGAGAGCGCGATCACCGGCCTGCAGACTTCAGGCCTGTCGATCCGGTCCATTGAAGACGTGACTCCGCTGCCGCACAACGGTTGCCGTCCGCCGAAGAAGCGTCGCGTTTGAGGCGACGGTCCGGCATCTGGCGATCAGTGAGTTGAATCGGTCATTACGGGGGAAGAGATATGCGAATTCGTTGGCGGGGTCTGGAACTTCCAAGCAGGGTGGCGCCGGAGCGCGATTCGCTCACGAGCACCTACGGCAGGTTTGTGGTTGAGCCATTCGAGCGCGGTTTCGGGGCGACCATCGGCAACAGCCTGCGTCGGATTCTGCTCTCCAGTCTGGAGGGCAGCTCGATTACCCGCGTGAAGCTGCAGGGAGTGCAACACGAGTTCACGACGATTCCCGGCGTCGTTGAGGACGTCACGGACATCTGCCTGAACGTGAAGTCGATCGTCGTCAAGAATCACAGTCCCGGACCGAAGACGCTGCGGATTGAGCGTCACGAGCGCGGCGTCGTCACCGGTGCAGACATCATCACTGACGACCAGGTCGAAGTCATCAACAAGGATCTGGTGATCGCCACCATGACCGACGATGTTCCGCTCAATATCGAGCTGTTCGTCGAAAACGGTCGCGGGTATATCCCGGCTCTGGAGCACTATCAGCAGGACGCCGAAGTCGGCGTCATTCCGCTGGATGCGATTTACACGCCGGTCGTCCGCGTCCGTTACAAGATCGAAGACACTCGTGTCGGCCAGCGGACGAACTACGATCGCCTGACGCTGGAAATCTGGACCAACGGCACGACGTCGCCGGAAATGGCGCTCGTGGAAGCGGCGAAAATTCTGCGGAAGCACCTCAATCCGTTTATCACCTATCGTGAGCCGGGTCCCGAGACCGCTCCGGAAGGCGGCCTGCGGAACATGCTCGACGCGACCGGCTATTCGCCGATCGATCTCGAACTGGAAGAGAAGCTCGGGCAGAGCCTGGCGGAGCTGAATCTGTCGGTGCGGGCGACGAACTGTCTCGAATCCGAGGGAATCAACTCGGTACGGGATCTGGTCGGCCGGACGGAAGACCAGTTGCTTCAGGTGCGGAATTTCGGGGAAACTACGCTGCAGGAAGTCCGCGAACGGCTGACGTTGATCGGTCTTCGGCTGGGGATGAAACTGCAGCAGTCGATGCAGCGGGACCGGTAGTCCGCTGATTGAAATGGGTTTCGTCGGGCGGCTTGTTTTCGAAAACCCCCGGCGACTTTTAAGTCTTCTGAGCGAAGTTTAGTGCTATGCGTCACCGCGTGCGTGGTCGAACTCTGAACCGGAATGCGTCGCACCGTAAGGCGATGTTCCGGAATATGGCTGTGAGCCTGCTGCATACTCTGCGGACCGAAGTGGTCGAGGGGAAGGCGAAGGTCAGCGGTCGGATCGTGACGACGCTCGAGAAGGCGAAGGAGCTTCGCCCGGTCATCGAGAAGCTGATCACGCTCGCGAAAAAGGCCCAGCCTCATCTGGAAGCTGCGGAGCAGTTTGCGACTGCCGCTCAGCGGAATACCGATGCCTGGAAAGAGTGGCGCAAGAGCGATCGGTATCAGCAGTGGAACAAGGCGATTGCCCCCGCGGTGTGGCTCCGTCGCCGGGCGTTTTCGGATCTTCGCGACAAGGAGGCGCTGAATCTGCTGTTTAGCGTTGTCGCTCCGCGGATGCGTGATCGGAACGGCGGCTATGTCCGCATCGTCCGTCTCTCGACGGTTCGTCTGGGCGACGCTGGTCAGCAGGCGCTGATCGAGTTCGTGGGCGAGCACGATCGCGTGAAGACGCGTCGTCGGGCGGCCCCGATCGTGAAGGAAGAAGCGGTGGCGGCGGAAGCCGGAGCCTAAGACGGTCTCGGTGACATCGATTTCCAACGGCCAGGGCGATTGCCCTGGCCGTTTTCGTTGGCGGGACGTTCGTGTTCCGTCGGACGGGGCGAGTATGACGGTCGAATTGCCTCCGCCGCACGATCCGCAGAGTCTACGTGTTGCTTTTTGGCGTTAGGAGATGCAGTGTCTCCGCAGCCGGCCTATACTGTGGGCTCGACGAGCGGGCCGCAGGGGAGAGAGGCCTGAGCCGCGCGGCAGGGACTGCCGCTGTGCCGGCCTTGTCGGAGGAAACGAGCCTCGCGGCAGATCTGGGGGACGAATCTCCGGTTCGACTGCGCGGCGGATTGGATCCGTCCCTTGTCCGTGCTGAGCCCTTCCACCGCCTTGTCCTCCGCCGCTCCCCGCACGGGTCTGCCGCTGGGATCGTGGTGCGCCGGCGACAGCCCTCCGGTGCTCGGCGCCGCGGAAATTCGCCAACTGCTGGGGCATGTCGACGAACCGGTTTACGTGGTTCAGTCGAACGGCGCTCAATCGGTGGCTCGTGGCGGTATGGCGACCCTCGGAGGTTTTCGGGCCGACGCCGATTCGTTGCCGCTGCTGGGCCTGATTCCGCCCACGTCGCCGCGACAACTGGGGGACGCCAGCTTCTGCCGCGATCATCGGCTGCAGTGGGCTTATATGTCGGGAGCGATGGCGGGCGGGATTGCCTCGGAGGCGGTTGTGGAAGCGATGGCCCGCGGCGGGATGCTCGGCATCTTCGGTTCCGCCGGGCTGGGGCTGTCGCGTGTGGAACAGGCGATCCACCGAATCCAGCAGAACGTCGCCGGGGCGACCTATGGACTGAATCTGATTCACAGTCCCAGCGAGCCCGGACTCGAACGAGCGATCACCGATTTGTATCTGCAGAAGGGCGTCCGGCTGATCGAGGCGTCGGCGTTTCTGGACCTGACCCCCAACGTCGTGCGATTTCGGCTGCACGGAGTTCATCGCGGACCCGACGGGCGGATCGTGACGCCGAACCGGGTGATCGCGAAGGTGTCGCGGGTCGAGGTCGCCAGTAAATTTCTGGCTCCTGCGCCGGCGAAGATCCTATCGGAGCTGGTGGCGGCGGGTGAACTGACGGCCGGGCAGGCCCAGCTTGCGGAGCAGGTTCCCGTTGCGCAGGACATTACTGGCGAGGCGGATTCGGGCGGGCATACCGACAACCGGCCGCTGGTGGCCCTGCTACCGACGCTGCTGGCCCTGCGCGACCGGATGATGGAGCGCTACCGTTATGCGGATCCGTTGCGGGTCGGGGCTGCGGGCGGGATCTCGACCCCGGCGTCGGCCGCCGCGGCCTTTGCTATGGGGGCCGCTTACATCGTGACGGGGTCGGTCCAGCAGGCCTGCGTCGAGTCGGGGACGAGCGACCTGGTGCGGCAGATGCTTGCCGAGGCCGAGCAGGCCGACTGCATCATGGCTCCCGCGGCCGACATGTTCGAGATGGGGGTCAAGCTGCAGGTGCTCAAGCGTGGCACCATGTTCGCCATGCGGGCTGCAAAACTTTACGAGCTGTATCGGCAGTATTCCGGACTGGATGCTCTGCCGGCTGCGGACCGGGCCAATCTGGAGAAGACGCTGTTCCGGATTCCCCTGGAGGAAGTCTGGCGACAGACGCGGGAGTACTTCACAGTTCGCGATCCGGGGCAGATCACCCGGGCCGAGAGGGACTCGAAGCACAAGATGGCGCTGGTCTTTCGCTGGTATCTCGGACAGTCGTCCCGGTGGGCGAATCTGGGGGATGAAAGCCGGCGGCTGGACTACCAGATCTGGTGCGGGCCGGCGATGGGGGCTTTCAACGAATGGACCCGCGGGACGTTCCTGGAAGAGCCGAAGAATCGCCAGGTCCTGACGGTGGGGTATAACCTGCTGTATGGCGCGGCGGTGACGCTTCGCCTGCAGAGCCTTCGCTGCGCCGGTTTCCCGGTCACGCCCGAACTGGAGCGGATCGCTCCCCGTCCATTGTCCGAACTGTCGTCGATGCTGCATCACTGATCTTTTCGCGGGTCCGTCCCGTTGCGACATGCCCTTGCGGGCAAGAGGAAGAAGTCTCTGCATGAGCGACCACGAGACACCGTCGGGCAATAATGCAGGCATGCCGCCGCTGGCGATCGTCGGGGCGAGCTGTCTGTTCCCGCAGGCGCAGGGGCTGGACGAGTTCTGGGCGAACATCCGCCGCGGCGTCGACTGCATCAGCGAAGTGCCCGCCTCCCATTGGCGACCGGAGGACTACTTCGATCAGGACCCGAAACGGCCGGATATGACCTACGCCCGGCGCGGAGGCTTTCTGGCGGCGGTGCCGTTCGATCCGTTGGAGTACGGGATCTCGCCCAACAACCTGGAGGCGATCGATACGGCGCAACTGTTGAGCCTGGTGGCGGCGAAGCGGGCGCTGGAGGATGCGGGCTACGGAGCCGATCGCAAGTTCGACCGCTCGCGGGTCGGCTGCATACTGGGGGTGACCGGCACGCTGGAAATGGTCATTCCGCTGGGCGCCCGTCTCGGGCACCCGAAGTGGCGTCAGGCGCTGCGCGACGCCGGCGTTCCGGACGACGTCGCCGCCGACGTCATCGAGCGGATCGGCGAGTCGTACGTGCCGTGGCAGGAGAACTCGTTTCCGGGGCTGCTCGGCAACGTCGTGGCCGGGCGGATCGCCAACCGCCTGGATCTGCACGGGACCAACTGCGTCGTCGATGCGGCGTGTGCCAGTTCCCTCAGTGCGATGCACCTGGCGGCGCTGGAACTCGCCTCGGGCCGGTCGGACATGGTCCTGACGGGCGGCGTCGACACGTTCAACGACATTTTTATGTATATGTGCTTCAGCAAAACGCCGGCCCTCTCGCCGACCGGCGATGCGAAGCCGTTTTCGGATCGCGCGGACGGGACGATTCTGGGAGAAGGGGTCGGCCTGCTCGTGCTGAAGCGGCTGGCGGACGCCGAGCGGGACGGGGACCGGGTTTACGCTGTGATTCGCGGCATCGGCACCTCCAGCGACGGCGCCGGCAACGCGGTTTATGCGCCGAAGGCCGAAGGGCAGATTCGCTGCCTGCAGGATGCCTATCGGGTGGCTGGCGTCTCGCCCGATACGATTGAGCTGGTCGAAGCTCACGGCACCGGGACCAAGGTCGGCGATGCCACGGAAGTCTCCGGGTTGACCGAGGTCTATCGGTCGAGCGGTCGCGATGGGACCTGGTGCGCAGTTGGTTCGATCAAGTCACAGATCGGTCACACGAAAGCCGCGGCGGGTGTCGCCGGAGTTCTGAAGGCGATGCTGGCGCTGCGGCATCGCGTGCTGCCTCCAACGATCAAGGTCGACCGTCCGGCGGCGGGATTGGAGTCCGGACAGACGCCGTTCTACGTCAACACGCTGCCCCGTCCCTGGATCGCCCGGAAAGAGCATCCGAGGCGGGCGGGAATCAGTGCGTTTGGCTTCGGCGGCAGCAATTTTCACTGCGTGCTGGAAGAGGTTCCGCGGAATGCGGCAGATGCCGATTTCGACGGCGACGTTCAGATCGCCGCATTCTCGGCGGCGGACGTGATCGGGTTGCGGGCGCAGTTGCAGCAATGGACGGACCTGTCCGATTGGGCGGAAATCCGTCGGTGTTGCGGGGCGAGCCGCGCGGCATTTCGGCCGGATCAGCCCCAGCGGTTGCTGCTCGTGCTGGAACGGGGTAAGACTCCGGCTGGCCAGGTCGTGCGGACTGCTCTGAGTCAGCTTGAAAAGGTGAATGGTCCGGCAAGCTGGGCGACGCCGGATGGAGCATATTTTGGATCGGGACCGCGCGCCGGGAAACTGGGCTATCTGTTTCCGGGGCAGGGCTCGCAGACGGTGGGGATGCTCCGCGATCTGGCGTGCGCCTTCCCCGCGATGCAGGACGTGCTGGCCGAGGCCGACGAAGCGTATGCCACCTGGGCCGAGCCGAAGAACGCCCGGCAACGGTTGAGCGATCACGTCTATCCGCCGCCCGCCTTCGGCGACGAGGAGCTTGCTGGGCAGGAAGCCGCGCTGCGGGCGACGCAGGTGGCTCAGCCGGCGATCGGGGCGGTGAGCCTCGGCGTGCTGGCTGTGTTGCAGCAGTTCGGCATCAAACCCGAGGTTGTCGCCGGACATAGCTACGGCGAACTGACGGCGCTCTGCGCCTCGCGTCGATTCGTACCGCAGGCGCTGTACCGGTTATCAATGCTCCGCGGGCGGCTGATGGCCGAGGCTCAGGAAGTCGATGGCGGTATGCTGGCGGTCGGAGCATCGCTAAGCCTGGTGGAAGCCGCCATTCAGGAAGCAGCCGTCGATCTGGTCATCGCCAACCGTAACAGCCCGAATCAGGTGGTCCTCTCCGGACGCTTGCCGGAAATCGAACGGGCATCGGAGCTGTTCCAGCGGCGGAATATCCGCGGTCGCAGGCTGCAGGTCGCGGCTGCATTCCACAGCCCGCTGATGGTCAAGGCCAAGAACCGTTTTCGGCCGGTCCTGGACGAGGTCGATTTTGCGCAGCCAGAAGTGCCGGTCTACGCCAACAGCACGGCGGCCGAGTATCCGCGGGATCCCGCCGCGGCCCGCGATCTGCTCGCCGGTCAGCTGGCGGAACCGGTGCAGTTCGTGCGGCAGATCGAGAACATGTACGCCGCCGGCGTGCGGATCTTCGTCGAAGTCGGCCCCGGCGCGGTGCTGACCGGCCTGGTCGGGTCGATCCTGTCGGGACGCGATTTTCGGGCAGTCGCCGTCGATGCGACGCAAAACCGCCGCGGCGGCATGGTTGATCTGGCCCATACACTGGCCCAACTCGGGGCGGCGGGCTATGGCCTGTCCCTAGTCGCGTGGGATCCGCAGGGGGAGTCTTACCGGGCTCCGTTTGAGGAAACCGGTCGGCCGCGGATGCGCGTGCCGTTGACCGGAGCGAACTACGTGAAGCCCCGGACTCCCCGGCCGCCTCGGGCAGTCCTGGCGACGTCGATTGAGCCGAGGCCGGCCACGGTCCTGAAGGCCGTTCTGCCCGCGATCAAGATTCCGCAGGTGTCACAGAAATCGGAACCATTGCCCGCCGCCATGCCAGCCCCTGAACCCGCGAAGAAGACCGCGTTGGCCACTCACAGCGACGTGCCGAAACTCCCCGTCGCGACAATTCCGGTTCCCGCCGCAGCGTCACAGCCTGCCGGTTCGCCCGTGCTGGATCTGCTGCAGAAGATGCAGGCCGAAACCGCTCGGCTGCATCAACAGTTTCTGGAAGGCCAGTCGGCCGCGCTGCGGACACTCGAACGACTGCTGACCGGAGCAACGGCCCCCGCACCGCTCGCGGCTCCAGTTCCTGTGCCCGCTCCGTCGGTGACGGCCGGGTCTCCGTCAGTGGAAGTATCGCGTCCGGTCATCGTTGACCCGGTCGTCGCGGCGCCGGTGGCTGCGGCCGTCGTTGTTCGCGAGCCGGAGTCTCAGGTTGTCGCGCCTCCGCCGGTCTCTCCGCCGTTTATCGAACAGGCGCCGTCCCCCATCGGTGCGATTCTGCTGGAAGTCGTTGCGGCCAAGACGGGCTACCCGGCGGAGATGCTGTCGCTGGAAATGAGTCTCGATCACGATCTGGGGATCGACTCGATCAAACGTGTCGAGATTCTCTCCGCACTGCAGGAACGCGTCCCCAGTCTGCCGGCCGTGAATCCCGAACAGCTCGGTTCACTGCACACCCTCGCTGACGTCGTGACGCTGCTGGACGAGCAGTCAACGGCTGCTGAAGTCGTCACAGCTCCGGCGGCAGCGACCGTCATTCCGACAGCAATCGCGGCTGAACCTTCACCGCTCGGTGCCCTGCTGCTGGACGTGGTGGCGACGAAGACCGGCTACCCGGCGGAGATGCTGTCGCTGGAAATGAGCCTCGATCACGATCTGGGGATCGACTCGATCAAGCGCGTCGAGATTCTGTCTGCACTTCAGGAACGGGTGCCGTCGCTGCCGGCCGTGCAACCCGAACAGCTGGGTTCGCTGCATACGCTGCAGGACGTGATCTCGCTGCTCGATCAGGCCTTACCAGCCGCTGTCGCCACCCCGGTTCAGAACGAACCAGCCGCGGTTGCACCGGCGACCGCTCAGCCGTCCGGGCTTGGCCCGCTGCTGCTGGAAGTCGTGGCCGCGAAGACCGGTTACCCGGCGGAGATGCTGTCGCTGGAGATGAGCCTCGATCACGATCTCGGCATCGATTCGATCAAACGTGTGGAAATTCTCTCCGCGTTGCAGGAACGCGTCCCGTCATTGCCGGCCGTACAGCCGGAGCAGCTCGGTTCGCTGCATACGTTGCAGGATGTGATCTCGCTGCTCGATCAGGCCGTTCCCGTTCAAATGCCTGCCGCCGTTAATGCGTCGTCGCCCGCCGCGGTCAGGGCTCCATCGAGCCTCGGCCCGTTGCTGCTGGAAGTCGTGGCGGCCAAGACCGGCTATCCGGCCGAGATGCTGTCGCTGGAGATGAGCCTCGACCACGATCTTGGGATCGACTCCATCAAGCGGGTCGAAATCCTTTCCGCCTTGCAGGAACGCGTACCCTCGTTGCCGGCCGTCCAGCCGGAACAGCTGGGTTCGCTGCATACGCTGCAGGACGTGATCGCCCTGCTCGATCAGGGACAGTCTGCGCCGGCGACTCCTCCCGGTCCAACCCGGGGCCGCCAGCCTGATCTGACCCGGCTGCAGTCGATTCAACGCTGCGTCGTCCGTCCGGTTCGCGTCGCTGAACTCGGCAGCCGGGCGAAGTTCGAGTTTCCCGCTGGCGGCGAAGTCCTGGTGACTGACGACGGAACCGAGCTGTCGCTTCGCTTGACCGAAGAACTGGCCGCCCGTGGACTGAAACCCCGGCTGATCGGCTGGGAGGCCGTTGTTGTGGAGGGGGCCGCATCGCCGGCCGGTCTGCTGCTGGTGGCTCCGCCGCAAGGGACCACCGAAGACAAATTGTGGCACGCGATTCGATTGGCTCAGGCGGTCGGCCCGAAGTTGCGGGCGTCTGCTGCGTCCCGCCCAGCATTCATCGCCGCCGTGACCCGGCTCGACGGCGTCCTGGGATTCGGCGACGCGCCCCGGCTCCTCAACCCGCCCAGCGGCGGGCTGGCCGGGCTGATCAAGACTCTCCGGCATGAATGGCCCGAACTGACGACGAAGACCATCGACGTCTCCGGCGGCTTCGTGCAACTCCGTGACGCCGCCCGACTGGTCGTCGAAGAACTGAGCTGGCGCGGTCCCTGCGAAGTCGGCGTCACGCCGACCGACGTCTGGACGCTTGCCGTCGAAGAAGCCCCGCTGGTCGAAGCGGGACCCAATCTCTTGCAGCCGGGCGATCTGGTTGTCGTCACTGGCGGCGCCCGCGGCGTCACGGCAGCGGCGGCGATAGCAGTCTCGGAGACCGCTCGACCTTTTCTGGTTGTGCTGGGCCGCAGTGCCGAGCCGCAAGCCGAGCCGGAATGGCTCGCACCCCTGGAGACCGAAGCCGAAATCAAGCAGCACCTGTTCCGACAGGCTGCCGCCGGAACTTCTCCTCGCGACATTCAGCAGCAGTATCAGCGACTGATGGCCGAGCGGGAAGTCCGGCAGAATCTCGCCGCTCTCCGCCAGCAGGCGACGGGCGTGGAATACCACGCCGTCGACGTGCGCGATTCCGTCGCCGTCCGCGGACTCCTGCAGCAGATTCAACAGGCCCGCGGACCGATTCGCGGGGTCATTCACGGTGCGGGCGTTCTGGCCGACCAGCGAATCGAGCAGAAGACCCGCGAGCAGTTCGCCG
The DNA here is from genome assembly GCA_942493135.1 of uncultured Planctomycetaceae bacterium. Lineage (GTDB taxonomy): Bacteria > Planctomycetota > Planctomycetia > Planctomycetales > Planctomycetaceae > Planctellipticum. The sequence continues at coordinate 4,797,829 of OW818684.1, forward strand.
ACGTCTTCCAGACGAAGGTCCAGGGACTCTTCAGCGTGCTGGGAGCTGTCGACGCCCGCGAGCTGAAAGCGCTCGTGCTGTTCTCGTCCTTCACGGGACGTTACGGTCGGACCGGCCAGGTCGATTACGCGATGGCCAACGAGGTCCTCAACAAGTTCGGCCAGCAGTTCCGCCGGGAACATCCGCACTGCCGTGTGGCGGCCTTCAACTGGGGACCGTGGGACGGCGGCATGGTCACGCCCGGCCTGAAGCAGCTCTTCGCGAGCGAAGGCGTCGGGCTGATCCCCCAGAGTACCGGAGCCGAACTGGTCGCAGCCGAACTGGCGACGCCCGCTGACGGTCCGGCGGAAGTGGTCGTCCTCGGCCGGACTGGCGAAACGGGTTCCCGCGGGCCGGTCCTGCTGGGAGTGGCCGGCTGGCAGGCCGCACTGCCGTCGACGATGCCTCTGCCACAGGTAATTCCGTCCGCCAGAATAGAGTCGAAGCCGGCCGCGAAGACCGTAGTTCCAATAATTGGCGCACCGCCGACGGCGGGATATCAGACAGCGTTCGAACGTGAGATCGATCTCCATCGGCTCCCCTGCCTGTCGTCGCACGTTCTGGGGGGGAAAGCAGTCGTACCAATGGTGCTGGTCCTGGAGTGGCTGGGGCACGGTGCGCTGCACCGCAATCCCGGGCTCGAATTCGTCGGCGTTCACGAGCTGCGAATCTTCAAGGGGCTCAAGCTGGCGACCGGCGAGAAGGTCCAGATTCGCGTGCAGACTGGCCGCAGTGTCCGCGATGGCGAATTGTTCCGTGTGCCGGTGCAACTGGTGAGCCTGGTCGACGGCAGATCGGTCCTGCATGCTGCGGCAACTGTCCTGCTGGCGGTCAAGCTGCCGGCCAGCGACGCGCCGAGGCTGCCAGCGACGACGGGGCCGTTGACGGATGTCGCCGGCCTGTATGGTTCGCAGCTCTTTCACGGCCTGGCATTTCAGGGACTGACGAGTGTCGATGGCTGCGGCCCGGAAGGAATTGCCGTGCGCAGCCGGACGGCTCCGCAACCCGACCAGTGGATCCGACAGCCGCAGCGCGGCGCATGGCTCGCCGATCCGCTGGTGCTGGATGCGGCACTGCAGGCGCTGATCGTCTGGAGCTGGCAGACGACCGGGAATCCCTGTCTCCCCAGCGGCTGTTCCGAGTACCGGCAGTTCCGCCGCGGCTTCGCGCCGGGCGAATACCGAGTCGTGTGCCAGGTCACGCAGCGGAGCGATCACCTGGTGCGGGCCGACGTGGAATTCCTCGCCGCGGACGGCTCACTCGTCGCCTGCTTCCAGGGCGTCGAGAGCGTGATTGACGCCCTGCTCAAGGACTCGTTCGCCCGGAATTCACTGGAGGCGCCCGTTTCCTGATCTCGAAGATGGAAGATCTCACGCAGAGACGCAGAACGGAACGCAGAGATGAGTGGGGTCGTTGAACCACTCACTCAGGCGTTCCGCACTCAGCCTTCCGCCACTGCTACTCTTTCAGCAGAAATGCCGCTTCGACTTCGACCGCGATATTGCTCGGCAGCGAGCCCATGCCGACGGCGCTGCGGGCGCCGCGACCGGTGTCGTCGCCGAAAACTTCGACCATCAGGTTGCTGAAACCGTTGATCACCTGCGGATGATTGGTGAAGTCGGGGGCGGCGTTGACCATGCCCAGGACCTTCACCACCCGCTCGATCCGGTCGAGACTTCCCAGTTCCTTGCGGAGCGTGGCCAGCATTGTCAGACCGACGGCGCGGGCGGCTTCGTAGGCTTCGGCCTCGGTCAGTGTGACACCAACCTTGCCGGTGATCATCGATCCATCGGGCCGCAGCGGACCGTGTCCGGAGACCCACGCCATGCGATCGACGATCACCACCGGCATGTAGACGCCGCCCGGTTTCGGGGCCGGAGGCAGGGGCAGGTCGAGTTCGGCGACGCGGGCTTCAGCGCTCATCGGGAATTCTTTCCGGCGGAGTGTGTCGAGGGCGGAATGTCGAACGGGACCGATCCGCCAGCGGTCGATACGTATCGTCGAGCGTCCAGAAATACGCGAAGGATCGGTCGAACTGCAAGCCGCGACCGGGATTTTCGCTCGTATCGCGCCTCAGTAGTCCAGGCTCGATCCCCCCTCGGCCTCGATCGCCTGGCCCGTGAGAAAGCTCGA